>CAVURR010000016.1:0-33925 GCA_963743955.1 uncultured Iamiaceae bacterium | reverse complement strand
TCGGACGCCTCTGACCGACAGGGACCTCGCCAGATCCGCTTCCGGCTGGAGGAGCCCCCATGTCGATGACGCGATCCGTCCGCACCGTCGCGCTCTGCGGCTGCCACCGCCCTGGTCGCGGTCGGATCGGGGTGCGGCGGCGACGACGCTCCGGACACCCGCGTCGTCGACAAGGCGCCGTCGGTCGACGAGGCTCCGAGCTCGCCCTCCTCGGCACCTCCCTCGACCGAGGCGACGTCGACGACGACCGGCTCGGTGCCGGCGACCAGCACCACCCTCGTGGAGGACCCGGTCGACGGGGATCTCGAGGCGGCACTCCTGACGCAGGACGACCTGGACGCCGATTGGGGCGATGCACCGCCGGAGGGTGGGCCGCCGTTGTCCGTCTTCACCACGTTCCTCCAGCAGGGTCAGTGCTCGAGGCCGGACGAGGGCTCCTTCCCACAGCCTGAGGACTCGGTGGAGGTCGATTTCAGCGGCGGCGCCGGCGCGGCTGGGAAGCGGACCGGATCACGAACGCTGCGGCCCGGTTCGCCGCGGGCGGGGCCGAGCGTTGGTTCGACTCGGTGGTCGATCGGATCGCCCGCTGCGACGACCCGACGGTCGTGGAGAACGACATCGTCCCCCTCCAGGGTGCGGGCGACGAGGCTGTCCTCATCCACGTTGCGGTGGACCTGGCCCCCGGCGTGGCCACGGCACGCCTCGACGTGGCGATGGCGCGGGCGGGCGACCTGGTCGCCGTCGTCCTCTCCCTGACCGCGTCGGTCGACGCCCTCGACGAGGAGCACCTGCTCCGCACGGTCGCGGCGCGGCTGTGACCTCTCGGCACGGGCAGCTCGTGGGGCTCGTGCTCGCCCTCCTGGTGGGCGTGGGCGGGTGCAGCGGCGACGACGGCGCCCACCCGCCACCACCGCAGGCCCGCCCTCGACCGCGACGTCGACCACCCCGGACGCGGGCACCTCGCTGGAGGACCTGCTCCTGACGGCCGATGACGTGCCCGAGCCGTTCGGGCCCAGCGGCTCCTCGGACGACCTGGACTGGTTGATCCAGCCGTTGTGCTCCGGCCGGCCCGACGTCGTGATCCCGGCGCCGGCCGAGATCGTCGACGCCCGGTTCGAGTCCCCGGACGACGACGTGTGGCTCGCGAGCGCCGTCGCTCGCTTCGACGACGACGGGGCCGCGGCGACGATCGACGCGTACCGCAGCGAGGTCGACCGCTGCGCGGCTGAGAAGGACATCGACCGCGACGCGCTGCCGGAGGTCGGCGACGACGCGACGTTCGTGCGGATCGTCAACGGCGAGGACGAGGGACCTGGTTCTGGGTCGCCCGGGTCGGCGACCTGGTGATCGAGGTGTCGATCAGCTGGTGGTCCGACGACCAGGAGACGATCGACTGGCTCCTCGACCACGGCCTCGCGCTCCTCGAGACGGTCGTCGCCCGGGCCGGCGGGGAGGTGACCGGAGCGGTCACGCCCGACGACACCACGAGCGGCACGACCACGACGTTGCTCGGGTCCGACCCCCAGCGTCCCGGCCTCGCTGACCTGTTGCTCGGGGCCGAGGACGTCGGGCCGGACTGGGCCGAGGAGTCAGACGGCCGGTCAACGCCTTCGCCGCCTTCACCTTGAACGCGATCTGCACCGAGCCGGTGGTGGGCGACGTGTCGAGCCTCGTCGAGGAGGCGTCGGCGCTCTTCGACGGCGCCGACGGGGGAGTGCTGCTGCTGACGGCGGGTCGGTTCACGGCCGGTGGAGCCGAGCGGTGGATGACCGAGTCGTCGGCGGTTCTCAGCGGGTGCGCCACCGACGCCGGGTCCACGGGGACCACCGTCGTGACCGGCCTGCCCGGCCTCGGCGACGAGGCCTACGCGGCCGACATCGACCGAGTGGTGGCGGACGGCATGGTGTCGATCGCGATCGACGCCGTGGTGGCGCGTCGAGGTGAGATCGTCGTCATGGCGTCGGTGACGTCGTCCGAGGGGGTCGACGTCGACCTGGCGGCCCTCGCCCGCACGATGGTCGACCGGGCCTGAGGAGCCGATCCGTCAGCCGCTGGAGGTCCCGGCGCGGGCGCGGAGGGCGTCCTGGGTGGCGGCGTCGGCGGGGAAGAAGGCCTCGATCGACATCTCGGCCAACGTCACGTCGAGGGCGGTGCCGAAGGTGGCGAGGGTGCTGAAGAACGACAGCACCTCGCCGTCACCCGTCTCCAGCTCCATGGGCAGGAACAGCATCCGGGCCGGGTCGGTGACGAGCGACGTCGGCCGGTTCATGCCCGGGTAGCCCGACACCTCGTCGAGCAGCGCAGCCAGGTCGCGGTCGCCGGAGAGGGCGACGTCGCGGTGGAGCTGGGTCAGCAGGTGGGCGCTGTACTCGGCCTTGTTCCGCACCCGTGAGCCGAGGCCGTCGGGGTGGAGGCCGAGGCGGTACACGTTGACCGGTGGTTCGAGCAGGTGCGGGGCGACCCCCTCGGTGAACAGCCCGAGGGCGGCGTCGTTGGCGGCCACGAGGTCCCACCGGCGGTCGACGATCACCGCCGGGTAGGGCTCGTGGCCGGAGAGGATGACGTCGAGGGCCCGCCGCACGGGGTCCATGTCAGCGTCGTCGAGGGACCGCTCGCGGTAGACGGGCGCGTAGCCGGCGGCCAGCAGCAGGGTGTTGCGCTCGCGCAGGGGGACGTCGAGGTGCTCGGCGAGGTGGAGCACCAGCTCGCGGCTCGGCTTCGAGCGCCCGGTCTCGACGAAGCTGAGGTGACGGGCCGAGACCGCGGCCTCGTTGGACAGGTCGAGCTGGCTGAGCCGGCGGCGCTGCCGCCAGTCTCGGAGCAGGCCGCCGACGCCGGCGACCTCGCGCGGAGGCGGCGTGGGCGCTCATGGAAGGTCGACGGTACCGACCCGGGGGAGGGGTGTCGCCTACCTCCGAGGTCATGGCGGCATGACCCGACAGGTCATCGCCCTGGCCTCGGACGCGGGGGATGGTGCTCCCACCCCAACCAACCCGGAGGACCCCATGAGCACCACCGACACCGCCCCCGTCGACACGACCACCACCCTGGTCGACACCTACTTCGAGATGTGGCGGGCCGAGGACCCCACCGCCCGCCGAGCCCTGGTCGCACAGGTCTTCGCCGACGACGGGCGCCACGTCGACCCGCTGGCCGATGCCCGGGGCCACGACGAGGTCGACGCCCTCGTGGCCGGGGTGCACGCGACCTACCCCGGCTTCGCCATCGCCCGCACCAGCGGGATCGACCAGCACGGCGACCAGCTCCGCTTCGGCTGGCGGCTCGACCTGGCCGACGGCACCACCCTGGTCGACGGCCTCGACGTCGCCGAGCTGGCGTCCGACGGCCGCCTCGCCCGGGTGGCCGGCTTCTGGGGCGACCTGCCCGAGGCATGACCGGCGTGACCCCTTGACCGACGGGTCCTCCTAGTGGATTCTTCTAGTGAACCCACTAGGAGGACCCGTGGTCGACGACACCTGGCACCAGACCGCCTGCATCCTGTGCGAGTGCAACTGCGGCATCGAGGTGCGCCTCGGCGGCGACGACGGACGGTCGTTCACCCGCATCCGGGGCGACAAGGCCCACCCGGCCTCCAAGGGCTACACGTGCGAGAAGGCGCTGCGGCTCGACCACTACCAGAACGGCCGCCACCGCCTGACCAGCCCGCTGCGCCGGCGCCCCGACGGCACCTTCGAGGAGATCGACTGGGACACCGCCATCGCCGAGGTGGCGGCCCGCTTCGCCGAGGTCCGCGACACCCACGGCGGGGAGTCGATCTTCTACTACGGAGGTGGCGGGCAGGGGAACCACCTGGGCGGCGCCTACTCGTCGGGCACCCGGGCCGCGCTCGGCTCGCGCTTCCGGTCGAACGCCCTCGCCCAGGAGAAGACCGGCGAGTTCTGGGTCAACGGGCAGATGCTCGGCACCCACGTCCGTGGCGACTTCGCCGAGGCCGAGGTGGCGCTGTTCGTCGGGAAGAACCCGTGGCAGAGCCACGGGATCCCCCACGCCCGCACCACCCTGAAGGAGATCGCCCGCGACCCCGAGCGGTCGATGATCGTCCTCGACCCGCGTCGCACCGAGACCGCCGAGCTGGCCGACTTCCACCTCCGGGTCCGGCCCGGGACCGACGCCTGGTGCCTCGCCGCGATGGGCGCGGTGCTGGTGCAGGAGGGCCTGCTCGCCGACCGGTTGGCTCGACCAGCACGCCGCCGGGCTCGACGAGGTCGTCGCCGAGCTGGGCGCCGTCGACGTCGCCCGCATGTGCGAGATCTCGGGGGTCGACGAGTCGCTCGTCCGCGCGGCCACCCGCCGCCTGGCCGGCGCGGCGAGCGTCGCCGTGTTCGAGGACCTCGGGGTGCAGATGTCGCTGCACTCCACCCTGTCGAGCTACCTCGAGAAGCTCCTGTGGCTGCTCACCGGCAACCTCGGCATCCCCGGCGCCCAGTACGTGCCGACCACCTTGGTGAACCTGGCCGGCGGCGGCCTCCGGGGGAAGGGGTCGTCGCGCACCAGCCCGGTCGCCGGCGCCCGCATCATCTCCGGCCTCGTGCCCTGCAACGTGGTGGCCGAGGAGATCCTCACCGACCACCCCGACCGCTACCGGGCGATGCTGGTCGAGAGCGGCAACCCCGCCCACTCGCTGGCCGACAGCGTGCGGATGCGCGAGGCGCTCGAGGCCCTCGACCTGCTCGTGGTGATCGACGTCGCCCTGACCGAGACCGCCCGCGCTGGCCGACTACGTGCTCCCGGCGTCGTCGCAGTTCGAGAAGTGGGAGGCGACGTTCTTCAACTTCGAGTTCCCCCGCAACGTCTTCCACCTCCGCCGTCCGCTGCTCGACCCGCTGCCCGGCACCCTGGGCGAGCCGGAGATCCACGCTCGGCTGTGCGAGGCCCTCGGCGCCTACGACGACGCCGACGTCGCGCCGCTGCGGGCCGCGGCCGAGGAGGGGCGGGCCGCCTTCGCCGACGCGTTCTTCGCCGCCCTCGGGGCCAAGCCGGAGCTGGGTCGCTACGCCCCCAACCTCCTCTACCGCACCCTCGGGCCGACCCTGCCCGACGGCGCCGCAGCCGCGGCCGCCCTCTGGGGCGCGGCCCACCGCTGCGCCCAGGAGAACCCGGCCTCGGTCGCCGCGGCCGGCTTCGGCGGCGAGGGGCTCGAGCCGGGCGAGGCCCTGTTCGACGCCATCCTCGCCAGCCCGTCGGGCGTCGTGTTCTCGGTGGACGAGCCCGACGTGGCGCTGACCCGCCTCAAGACCGACGACGGCCGGGCGCAGCTCGCCGTCCCCGAGATGCTCGCCGAGCTGGCCGCCCTGGCCACCTCCGAGCCGCCGGCGTCGACCGGTGACTTCCCGTTCGTGCTCTCGGCCGGCGAGCGCCGTTCGTTCACCGCCAACACCATCTTCCGCGACCCCGCCTGGCGGAAGCGCGACGCATCGGGCGCGTTGCGGGTCAGCCCCGGCGATGCCGAGGCGCTCTCGGTCGGTGACGGCGACCTCGTCAGGGTCACCACCAAGAGGGGGTCGGTCGTCGCCACCGTCGAGGTCTCGGACGTGATGCAGGACGGCCACGTGTCGCTGCCCAACGGGCTCGGCCTCGACCACCCGGGCGAGGACGGCGTCCCTGTGGTCACCGGGGCCGCGCCGAACGAGCTGACCTCCAGCGAGGACCGCGACCCGATCGCGGGCACGCCCTGGCACAAGCACGTCCGTGCCCGCGTCGAGCCGATCGACCTGGCCGTCCCGGCCGCGTCGGCCTAGGGCGACGTAGGGTCGCCTCGTGCGTCGCACCCGCTTCGACGACTGGCCGTGCCCGATCGCGCGCACGACCGACCTGATCGGTGACTGGTGGACCCCCCTCGTCCTCCGGGAGCTCTTCTCGGGTCGGTCCCGCTTCGACGACATCCAGTCCGCCCTCGGGTGCAGCCGGGCCGTGCTGGCCCAGCGACTCGACCGCCTCGTCGAGGAGGGCATGATCGTCAAGGTGCCCTACGAGGAGCACCCGCCCCGGTTCGACTACCGGTTCACCGACAAGGGCCGCGCCTTCTGGGACGTGCTGGCGGCCATGTGGCGCTGGGGCAGCGACTGGATGTGGGAGGACGAGGAGCCGCCGGTCGTCCTGGTCGACCGCGAGTCCCGCGCCGAGGTGCGCCCCCTGGTCGTCGACGAGATCGACCGGTGCCCCGCTCGACGTCCGCCGGCTCCGCATGGGCCGCAACCCCCGCGCCGCAGCTGACACCGTCACCGGCTGATCCGCCAGGCGGTCCGCCGCCGACAGGAACCGATCGGCGGGCCTTCACTAGCGTCGGCCCCGTGACCGCCGCGCCCGACCCCGCCCGACCCGATCGGAGCCTCGCCCGTGCCCGCTGACAAGGACGCGGCGAAGCGGCGTCGGCAGGCACGGAACCGCCAGGAGCGCCTCCAGCGCCAGAAGCGCATCGAGGGCGCCAAGCGCTCGGTCTCCAAGCCCGCCCCCTCGAAGGGCGGACCCAAGGCCGACGACGGCGGCGGTAGGTCGACGAGCAGCTCGTCGGGAGGGCTGCTGGGGCGGTTCTTCCCGCCCCGCCAGGCCGCGGCGGACGAGGGCACCGACGGTCGGCCGTCGCGCGCCCAGCCCAGCCGTCCCACCCGCCCGACCCGTTCGGTGCCGGTCGAGGTCGACGACGTCGGTGGCGTGCGCGGCTTCGTGCAGCGCTCCCTGGCCCAGCCCGGTGGCCGGCCGACCCTCCTGGCCCTGCTGCTGTCGATCGTGTCGGCGGTGACGCTCCTGGCGTTCCCGGTCATCCCCCAGTTCGTGCTCGAGGGCTACGGGCGGACGGTGGTCGAGGCGTCCCCCGTCGGTGAGGAGGCGCTCCAGGGTCGCATCGAGCGGTTCGAGGATGCCGATCCGGTCACCCAGATGGTCCGGGCCCTCGACACCGACAACCCGGTCGCCATCGTCGTCTTCGCCCTGGTGCCCGTCGCCATCAGCATCATCGCGGCCTCGGCGCTCACCAAGCCGACCCGCAGCCGGACCCTCCTGATCTCGGCGATGGTCGCCGCGGTCTACACGTTCCTCACCGGCGCCATCGGGGTGTACTTCTTCCTCGGCGTGGTCTGCCTCGGCTGGGCGTCGTTCCAGTCTCGGAAGGCCGATGCCATGGTGGCCGCGGCCGACGGGTGACCGGCGGGGTCGGGTCCGCGAGGGCCCGGCGCAGGTCAGGCATCGCGCGGAAGTTCGGGGTTGACGCCCTCCGACGACGGGCGCACAGTGACCCCCAGTCAACGACCGGTGATGGTGCAGTTGCCGGTCGTCCTTGACAAAGCAGACGGGTAGACGCCACCGCCCGATCCGTTCGAGGGACCCACGGATGCGCCCAGAGGACGCCGCCGTCGGAGGAGAGACGACCTGCCGGGACCGCCGGCCCTCCTTCGTCGCGGTGACTCGGGACCACCGGGCCCCTTCACACCAGCGGCGGTGCACGTGGCCCGACCTGTCGGCGATCACCCCCGGGGAGCGCCCCCGGGGGTGATGCGCGTTCAGGCGCCGGGCGGCGGAGGAGGTGGCACCTGCTGCACCGGTGCCGGGGGCGGGGGCGGGGGGATCGGCGCGAGCTGGTCGGGAGCCAACGCCTGCGCCTCGGCCACGACCGCGGCCTGCAGCTGGTCCCGACGAGCGGACTCCGCGGCGATCTCGGCCCGGTCGGCCTCACGGCGGGCGGCCCGCTCGTCGCGCGTCCCGGCCGCCCGCTGGGCCCGGGCCAGGCGGCCCTCGGCGCCACCGTCGACCCCGGTGCCGTCGCCGTCGTCGTCGGTCACGCCCTTCACCAGCTCGCTCACCGCGGACACCGCGCCGGCCAGCCCGGCCAGCTCGGCCGGCATGAAGATCTTGGTGGCCTGGCCGTCGGCCATGCGGCCGAGGGTCTCGAGGTACTTGATCGCCAGCAGGTCGGCCGACGGGTCGCCCTCGTGGATCGCCCCGTAGACCTCACGGATGGCCTCGGCCTCGCCGTCGGCCACGGTGAGCTGGCGGTAGCGCTCGGCGTCGGCCCGGGCCCGGGTGGCCTCGGCCTCGCCCTGGGCCTGCAGGATCTGCTGCTGCTTGACGGCTTCGGCGCGCAGGATGGCCGACGCCTTCTCGCCCTCGGCCGTGGTCACCGCCGCGGAGCGGCGGCCCTCGGCCTCGGTCACGACGGCGCGACGGGTGCGCTCGGCCTTCATCTGCTCGTGCATCGAGGCCATGACGTCCGGCGGCGGGTCGATGCGCTGGATCTCGACCCGGACCACCCGCACGCCCCACTTGTCGGTGGCGTCGTCCAGGATCTGGCGCAGGTCGACGTTGATCTTCTCCCGGCTGGTGAGGGCGTCGTCGAGCTGCATGTCGCCGATCACGTTCCGGAGGTTGGTCTGGGCCAGCTTGGTGACGGCCAGCAGGAAGTTGGCGACGTTGTAGATGAGCCGCTGCGGGTCGGTGGGCTCGTAGTAGACGACCGCGTCGACCGACACGACCACGTTGTCGGAGGTGATGACCTCCTGGGGCGGGACGTCGACGACCTGCTCCCGCATGTCGACCAGCCGGATCGACTGGACGAACGGGATGATCAGCCTCAGCCCGGGGTCGACCGTCTCCTGGTACTTGCCGAGCTGCTCCTTCACGCCCCGCTGGAACGGCCGCACGATGCGGACGCCCGACACGACGTAGATGAAGAACACCACGAACACGACGACCAGTACGGCCACCAGGGCGGTTCCCATCGAGGTCCTCCTAGGACACGGGGGGTGGGGGGTCGCTCGGCGCGTCGAGCGGGGGCGGCTGCCCCGGCAGGCCGGGCGGGGTGTACGGGGGGGTGGGTCGCCCGGCGGGCGCGACGATCAGCCGGGTGCCGCGCACCTCGACGATCGTCACCGCCGAGCCTTCGTCGATGGCATGGCCGTGCTCGGCCTCGGCTCGCCACTCCTCCCGGTCGACCCGCACCATGCCGATCCCGTGGGCCGGGATGTCCTCGATCACCGTGGCCGGCCGGGAGAGGAGCCGGGTCGCACCCACCGAGTGGTTGGGGGTGTTGGCGTCGAGGCGGCGGGCCAGCGGGCGGAAGGCGGCGAAGGTGAGCGCGGAGAGGCCGACGAAGACCGCCCACTGGGCCGCGAGGTTGGCGCCCGCGAAGGCCATCACGGTCGCCGCCGCGGCGCCGACGGCGAAGGGGGCCAGGAAGAACGACCCGGCCACCGCGATCTCGCCGATGGTGAACACGGCCGCGGCGATCAGCCAGATCCACCGCCACAGCTCTGGGTCGTCCAACGATCCCTCCTGGTCGCCGGTCACGGTAGCCGGGCCCGTCGCATGCTCGTCGGCATGATCCCCGTCCTCCGAGGGCTGCCGCGCCTGCTCAGAGGGCCGGGTCGTCTCCCACCACCGCGCCGGCGCCACCGAAGCCGACGTACACCCGACCGGGCACCTCGGGGTCGGCCGCCGAGGGACGTGATCTCGACCGCGAGGCGCGCCGGGTACCGGGACAGCAGCGTCCACGTCTCGCCCCCGTCGGCGCTGCGCCAGACGCCGAGCGTGCCCTCGGGCTCGTCGTCGGCGCGGCCGTGCACGTACACCGCCGGCTGGTCGCTGTCGCCGATCGGGGCGCCGAAGGCGAAGGCGCGGGCCTCGGCGATGCCCTCGACCTGCTCCCACTCGGTCGCGCCGGCGTCGTCGGTGCGGAACAGCCCGGCGGAGGCCGCGCTGGCCCAGAGGTGGCCTGCCTGACCGGGGACGGCCTGGACCTGACCGAAGACGTGGCAGGCCTGGGCCTCGTTGCAGGGAGGGGAGTGTGCGGCCCGGTCCCACGTGCGCCCGCCGTCGTCGCTGACGTAGAAGAGCTCCTCGTCGGACATCAGGTAGAAGCGCCCGTCGACCCGGTCGGCCGCGAGGGCGCGCCGGCCGAGCCACCAGAAGAACCGGTGGAACGAGTCGACGTCGCCGTCGGGGCGGACGTGCTCCCAGCTGTCACCTCCGTCGTCGGAGGCGTAGAGCCCGAGCGGCTCCTGCTGGAACTGGTACGGGTGGCCGATGTGGGTCGGCAGCCAGATCACCTGGTCGGGGTCGGTGGCGGAGACGGCGACCTCGCCGCCGAACATCTGCGGGACCATCCCACCCATGAGCTCCCAGGTCCCACCACCGTCGGTGGACACCGCGCCGCGGGGCTCGGCCTGGGCCCGGTCGACGTTGGACTGGGCGCCGACCCACGCCATCCGGTCGGGGTCGCCCGCGGAGACGTCGATGCTCGTGCCGCTGGTGAAGAGGGGGTCGATGAGCGTCCGGGTGGGGTACTCGTCGAGCGAGGTGAGCCGGAACCCCTGGCGATCGGCGACGCCGACGAGGAGCGCCTCGCCCGGCGGGTCGACGATGGTCGAGACCACCAGCTCCTCCAGGCCCACGGCCTCCGACGTCCACGTCACCGTGTCGGCGGTGATGTCGTCGGTGCGCCACACGCCCATGCCCTCCGCGAACCAGACCCGGCCCTCGACCACGGGGTCGAACACCAGCCGTCCTGCGCTCATGTAGGAGGTCAGGTCGGTCTGGGCCAACCACGGCACCCGGCGGGCGTCGATGTCGATCTGGTGGCTCTGCCACGAGCCACCTCCGTCGGTCGACGTCCACAGGTGGTCGTCGCGCACCGCCTCGTCGGTCGCGACCAGACGGTCAGGGTCGGTGGGGTCGGCGGCGAGGTTCCACCGGTCGGCGTCGCCGGGATCACCGACCTCGGTCGCCTCGCCGTCGCCCGCTCCGGCGGAGGATGCGGGCGTCGGGCCGGCCGGGGGTGTCGACGGACAGGAGCAGGTCGTCGCCCGCGGGGGTCGCGCTGGACGGCCGCTCGCCGGGCTCGAGGTCGAGCAGCGGCTCCCAGTCACCGTCCGCTCCCTCGGAGGTGAACAGGCCCGTGTGGGCCACGCCCACGAGCGCGGTCGGGATCGAGCCCTGGTCCGGCAGGAAGGTGACCAGGCTGACGCCGGCCTGGTCGCCGGCCGGGTTGTCGTCGACCCCGTCGGGCACGTCGTCGGAGGCGACCCGCGTCCCACGACCCGCCGCCGTCGGTGGACGTCCACAGGCCCTCCCTCTGGGTGCCCAGCAGGATGCGCTCGGGGTCGGTCGGATCGATGGCGATGCGCTCGCTGCCGGTGCGGAAGGCCTGGTTGCCGGACTCGAACCAGCGCTGGTCGGACGACGTCCACGTGGCGCCGCCGTCGGTGCTGCGCAGCACCCGACCGGTGCGCGACGGCTCCTGACCCTCGGTGGGGTTGAAGTCGGCGCCGGCCACGAGGACGACCGTGTCGGGATCGGTCGGCGAGACCGCGATGCTGGCGACCGAGTAGTCGCCGGGGCCGAGCTCGTCGCCCTCGACGGTGCCGGTCAGCAGCATCTGGACCCACCGGCGCTCGGCGGTGTCCCAGCGGTACGCGCCGCCCACGTCGGTGCGGGCGTAGAGGACGGGTTCGTCGCCGTCGACCGCGGTCACCATGCCGGTGACGAAGCCGCCGCCGCCGAGGGGGACGCGGCTCCAGTCGTAGGCGCCGTCGCGGACCGCCTCGTCGGCCGGAGCGTCGGCGGGGGGGAGGACGGGTCCGGCCGGCTCGCCCTCACCGGCACGGTCGCCGTCGTCGGAGCCCGATGAGCAGGCGGTCACCACCAGCGCGAGCGCGGTCGCCAGGGCGACGACCCACCGCCGCCCCGGACCTCGACCTGGACGGGCACGGGTCATCCGCCCGACCCTAGGAGGTGCGCGAGTGCGGGCGGTCGTCGCCCGCGCGCGTCGCCTCTAGGTTTGGTGGGTGATGTCCTCCGCCGCCGAAGCCCCCCGCTGCCTGCTGAGCGTCCACGCCCACCCCGACGACGAGGCGTCGAAGGGCGCGGGCACCGTGCACAAGTACCACGAGCAGGGCGTGCGCACCGTGCTGGTGTGCTGCACCGGCGGCGAGGCCGGCGACATCCTCAACCCGGTCCTCGACACCGAGGAGGTGCGCGAGCGGCTCCACGCGGTGCGCATGGAGGAGCTCGCCCTGGCGACGTCGATCATCGGCTACGACGAGGTCGTCATGCTCGGCTACCGGGACAGCGGGATGCCCGACAGCGAGCACAACGCCGACCCCCGCTGCTTCGCCCGCGCCCCCCTCGACGAGGCGGTCGGCCGGCTGGTCGAGATCATCCGCCGCGAGCGGCCGCAGGTCGTCCTGACCTACCCCGACGACCAGTCCCGGTACCCGCACCCCGACCACCTGCGGGTCTACGAGGTGTCGATGGCCGCGGTCGACGCCGCGGCCGATGCCGACGCCTACCCGGAGCTGGGGGAGCCTTGGGAGGTGGCCAAGGTGTACTGGTCGGTGTGGTCCCGTCGCCGCATGGAGGCGACCCACCACGCCTTCCTCGAGAACGGGCTGGAGTCGCCGTTCAGCGACGAGTGGTTCGCCCACGAGTCGCAGGACCACCGCATCACCACCAGCATCGACGTCGACGGGCTCTACCACGTCCGCTCGGAGGCGCTTCGGGCCCACGCCACCCAGATCGACCCGACCTCGCCCTTCTGGTTCGGACTGCCCGACCACGTCGCCGCCGGCATCCACCCCTTCGAGGACTACATCCGGGCCCGGTCGCTGGTCGAGTCGCCGCTCCCCGAGGACGACCTCTTCGCCGGTCTCGGCTGACCGGCCCCTGGCGGCCCGGCGGTAGGGTCGCCCGGTGGCCAAGTACCTCAGCCAGGAGTGGCTCGACCGTCAGCGCGACCTGGGCCGGGACCTGCCCCGCGAGGCCGGCTCCTCGGCGGTGGTGCAGCACGTCGTCACCGGGGGTCCCGACGGTGAGGTCCGCTACGTCCTCACCGTCGAGGACGGCATCACCGTCGCCGCGGACCTCGGCTCCGACGCCGATGCCGACGTCACCCTCACCACCACCTACGCCGACGCGGTGGCGATCCTCCAGGGCGAGCTCGACGCCAACGCCGCCTTCATGCAGGGCCGGGTCAAGGTCGTCGGCGACATGGGCCGCCTGCTGCCGCTGATGGTGCTCGGTCGCACGACCGAGCGCGAGGCGGCGCGGTCCGCGCTGGCGGCCGAGACCGACCTCTGAGACCGGAGCCGCTCAGGCCGAGCCGGCCCGCTGGAGCTCGCGCAGCGGCTTGAAGCCGATGAGGTGGGCGCCGGCCTCGTCGAGCGCGGCGCGGAGACCGGCGTCGTCGCACATCAGGGCCAGGTCGTCGACCCGGCCCTCCCAGTCGGGGGCGAGGGCCCGGAGCTCGGGGTGGTCGGCGGCGGGGTGCACGTACATCTCGGTGACCCCGGCCGGCAGGTCGGCCACGACGGACTCGATGGTGGCCCGGGACCCGACACCCGCGCCCGACACGAAGGCGAAGTGGTCGGGGAACAGGACCCCCTCCTCAGCCGCCAGGGAGCGGAACGGGAAGCCGATGAGGGGCTCGGTCGACGCGCCGGACAGCCGGAGCGGGAGCCGGAACTCGACGGCCAGGTCGAGGTACACGTCGAAGAACTCCGGCTTCAGCTGGAGCGTGCCCATGTGGCTGTCGAGGTGGGTGACGTCGAAGCCCCACAGGATCGCCCGCTCGATCTGGGCCCTCAGCTCGCGGCGGACCTCGTCGAGGTCGGCGTGCTCCCAGACGTCGGTGACGGTGCGGGGGAAGCCCCCGTCGCCGCCGAGCAGCGACGGGCCGTAGGTGATCGGCCCCCAGCGGTAGAGGTCGTACTCCGCGTTGAGGGTGAGGTGGACGCCGACGTCCTCGCCCCGGTACTCGGCGGCCGCGGCCCGGGCCCAGGGGCAGGGCACCATCAGCGTGGCGGTGGTGGCCACACCGTCGCGGAGCGATCGGTAGACCCCGACGTTGGCCGCGTGGCTCGCGCCCAGGTCGTCGCAGTTGATGATGACGACGCGGTCGTCGGGGCCGTACCCCAGGCGCTCGGCCAGCTCGCTCACGAGGGGGAGACGCTACCGGCCCTCGGGCGGACATCGACCCCACAGGCCCCGACCGAGGTCGCGGGCCTCGGCCTCGGCCGCATCGAGATCGGCCTCGTGGGCGTCGTTGGGGGCGATGGAGAGGGTGCGGGCGTACCCATCGGCCACGAGGACCCGGTTCACGAAGAGGTCGTCCTCGGCCCGCACCACGTAGACGAGCAGCCGGTCGAAGCGGTCGCGCACCTCGACGTCGCGGGTGAGCCGGACCTCGGTGCCCGGCGGGAGCAGGGCCTTGGTGCGGGCCGAGGCCTCGGGCCCGAAGCAGTCGACCGGTGCCCCGGGCTTCACCGTCTCGGGGGTGTCGATGCCGAGCAGGCGGGCGGTCTCGGCCCGGCGGCCGATGAGGACGTCGACGGTGTCGCCGTCGATCACGTGGAGGACGGTGGCCGACCCCGGCGGCGGCGGGTCGTCACCCCGACCGACCAGGGCGCAGCCGGGGAAGGCCAGCAGCAGCGCGAGCGCGAGGACGAGCGGATGGGGCGGGTGGTGCCGGGACACGGGGAACCTCCGGAGAGGGAGCGATCTCCAGCGGCCATGGCCGCGCTCCGACGATGTGGTGGTCGTCGTCCCCGGCTCAGCCGGTGCCCGTGAGGCTACGCCACCCGCGCGACAGCGAGCCCGGGGTCGGGCCCGCTGTCGCCGGGCGTCGGGTCAGTCCAGGCGCTCGATGAGGGTGCCGGTGCCGAGACCGCCGCCGCAGCACATCGACACGAGGGCGTAGCGGCCGCCGGTGCGCTCCAGCTCGTGGAGGGCCTTGGTGAGCAGCACCACGCCGGTGGCGCCGAGGGGGTGCCCCAGGGCGATGGCGCCCCCGTTGACGTTCACCCGGTCGGGGTCGACGTCGAGCTCCTTCTGCCACGCCAGCACGACCGAGGCGAAGGCCTCGTTGACCTCGAAGACGTCGATGTCGCCGACACCGATGCCGGTGCGCTCGACGAGCCGCTGGGTGGCGTCGATCGGACCGGTCAGCATCAGCACCGGGTCGACGCCGACGAGGCAGGTGTCGACGATGCGGGCTCGCGGGCGCAGGCCGAGGGCCTCGGCCCGCTCGGCGGTGGCCATCACCAGCGCGGCGGCGCCGTCGGAGATCTGCGACGAGCTGCCGGCGGTGTGCACGCCGTCCTCCCGGGCCACCGGCTTGAGCGTCGCCAGCTTCTCCAGGGTGGTCTCGCGGAGGCCTTCGTCGCGGGCGACGTGGTGGGTGGTCTCGAGGGCCTTGCCCTCCTCGTCGACGTCGGGCGCGTCGACCTCGACGATCTGGGTGCCGAAGCGGCCCTCGTCCCACGCCTGGGCGGCCAGCTGCTGCGAGCGGAAGCCGAACGCATCGGTGTCGTCGCGGGTGATGCCCCACTTCTCGGCGATGCGCTCGGCCCCCTCGAACTGGGAGGTGAACTCGTAGCGACCGAAGTAGGTCTTGGGCACCGGCACGCCGAGGCCCAGCTTCTTGGACGAGTTGGAGCCGATCGGCACCCGGCTCATCAGCTCGACGCCGCAGGCGATGGCCACGTCGGCGACGCCCGAGCCGACCAGGCCGGTGGCGAGGTTGGTGGCCTGCTGCGACGACCCGCACTGGGTGTCGACGGTGGTGGCCGCGGTCTCCAGCGGAAGGCCGGCGGCCAGCCAGGCGGTGCGGGTGACGTTGAACGACTGCTCGCCGACCTGGCTCACGCACCCGCCGACGACCTGCTCGACCGCGGCCGGGTCGACACCGGAGCGCTCGACGGCGGCGGTGAGGGCGGTGCCGAGGAGGGCACCGGGGTGGACGGAGGAGAGGCCGCCGTTGCGCCGCCCGACGGGCGTGCGCACGGCGTCGATGATGACGACGTCGCTCATGGCCGGAGCGTAGGCCGCGCCGCCCCACGTGGCACACCTGGGTGACAGGCACCCGAGGCCGAGGCGCTCAGCGGGGGAGGAGGCGGCCCTCGTGGTCGAGCCGGAAGGCGATGCCGCCGAGGTCGGCCTCGGTCCGGCCGACCGTGGTGGTCGCGTCGGCGGGCGTGCCGACCAGCACCCAGCCGAGCAGCTCGTCGTCGGGCTCCATGTCGAACATCTGGGCCAGGAGCGGCCCGGTGCGGAACGGCACGCTCTTCCACATCGCCCCCAGGCCCAGGGCGTGGGCCGCCATCACGATGCCGAAGGCGCTGGCCGCCGCCGAGGCGACCTGCTCCCATCGCTCGACCTTGGCCGGACGGGGCGCGGCGACGACCGCGATCAGGGTGGGGGCGACGAACGCCTTCGACCGCAGCTTCTGGCGGACGCCGTCGGGCAGGTCGGGGTCGCGGGCCACGCCCCCGTCCTCGAGGGCGTCGGCGAAGCGCTCGCGGGCCTCGCCCTCGACGACCACGAACCGCCAGGGCCGGAGCCGACCGTGGTCGGGGGCGGTGGCCGCGGCCTGCAGGAGCAGGTCGAGCTCGGCCTCGTCGGGCCCCGGCTCGACCAGCGACGCCGTGCTGCGCCGCTCGAGCAGGGCGCCGAGCAGCTCGACGCTGGGCTCGGCGGGGGTCGGTGTCGAGGTCATGGCGCGCTCGCGGCAGGGGACTGTCCCATCGGGAGAGCATGCCCCGGCGGCACCCTGGCGCCAACGCGGCCGCGGGGGTCAGGCCGCCCGGTGGTGGGGGACGTCGTCGGCGAGGCGGGCCTGGGCGTCGGCCAGCGCGGCGCGGGCCTTGGCGAGACCGCGGCGGCCGACCGCTCGGGTGGCCTCGTCGATCCGCCACTCGTCGCCCTCGGACGGGAGGAGGAGGTCGAGCTGTCGTTCCATGCCCCCATCATGAGGAGGGGGTGTGACAACGAAGCCGGGCGGGCCGCCCGGCCGGCATCGCCCCTGGTCAGGCGGGTGCGCCGGGCGCGACCAGGGGCCACGGGGCGGTGCGCTCGACGACCAGGGCCAGGTCGAGCAGGAGGGCGTCGGTGTGGTGGCGACCGATGACCTGCATGCCGACGGGCAGGCCGTCCATCGGCTCGACCGGGATCGACACCGCCGGGTTGCCGGTGATGTTGGCCGGGATGGTGAGGGCCCCGTTGTTCGCCATCTCGACCTTGTTCCCGTCGACCCGGGTGTTGGACTCGATGTGGGCCGGGAAGGCGACGTCGGGGTTGGTGGCACAGATGACCAGGTCGACCTGGTCGAACAGGTCGGCCATGGCCTCGTTGGCCGCGGTGCGGGCCGCCTCGCCCTTGGCCGAGGTCACCAGGTCGACGCTGGCCTCGGCCATCTCGAGTCCGAACGCGGTCGCCTTGGTGAGGTCGTCGCGGCAGTCCGGCCACAGGTCGCCGAGCTCGCCCCTCAGGCCCACGAGGTTCGCCAGCGACCAGGCCAGCCCGAGCGGGGGCATCTGCACGTCGACGTCGACGATGCGCAGCCCGGCGTCCCGGGCCAGCGCCTCGGCCGCGGCCACCACCCGCTCCTGCACGCCGTCGGCCACCACCGCCCGTCCGAGGGTCGGGGCGATGGCGACGCGCAGGCCGGAGAGGTCGTGGGTGCCGAGGTCGCGCTCCCACCCGTCGATCCGGGGGAGGGAGTAGGGGTCGCGGGAGTCGTAGCCGGAGGTGACGTCGTACCAGCGGGCGACGTCGCGCACCGAGCGGGCCTGGCAGCCGAGCACGACGGTCATCGGCGCGATCAGCGTCTTCGGGCCCCGGGGGATGCGGCCGGCGGTGCCCTTCATGCCGAGGAGCCCGTTGAACCCGGCGGGGATGCGGATCGAGCCGCCGCCGTCGCCGCCGCTGGCGATGGTGACGAGGCCGCCGGCCACCGCGGCCGACGACCCGGCCGACGAGCCCCCGGCCGTCGCGCCGTGGCGCCACGGGTTGTGGGTGATGCCGTTGCAGCTTGGTGGTGGAGCAGTTGAGGCCGCCGAACTCGCTGGCCGTGGTCTGGCCGACGAGCACGGCCCCGCCGTCGGAGCGGAGGCGCTCGACCATCGTGCCGGTGTGGGTCGCGATGCGGTCCTCGAACACCAGCGATGCCTCGGTGTTGGGCCAGCCCTCGACCGAGTCGAGCTCCTTGATGCCGACCGGCACGCCGCCGAAGGGCTGGGACACGTCGGCCGCAGCCGCGGCCTCCCGGGCCCGCTCCTCGTCGAGGAAGGAGAAGGCGTTCAGCTCCGACGCCGCGATGGCGGCGAGGCTGGCCTCGAGCTCCTCCGTCGGTGACCGCTCGCCGGCCCGGAAGGCCTCGACGAGCGAGCATGCGTCCCCCTGCCACGGTGCGTCGACCATGGCGGCGGAACCTAGCGCCGCCCGGGTCAGGCCGCGGGGGGATCCTCTTCGATCTGGGCGCGGACGGTCGAGGCCTCGATGGCCCGGATGCGGTCGCGCACCACGGCCTGGTGGGCGGGGTGGTCGATGTAGGTGCGCAGGTCCTCGGGTGAGGCGTAGCGCCCGATGATCGCCACGTGGGCGTTGCCCTCGGCCAGACCGAGGTCGACGCCCACGGTGTAGGCCTGGATCTCGGGGATCTGTGCCGGCAGCGCCCGCAGGTCGGCGACCAGGTCGTCGACCGCGCCCTCCGGCGCATCGTCAGGGACGGTGATCAGCACCACATGGGTCAGCACGCCCAGCAAGGTACCGCGGCCGGGCCCGCCGCCGGTCAGAGGAAGCCGCGGCTGGAGCCGCCGTCGACGGGGACGGCGGCGCCGGTGACGAAGCGGGCCTGGTCGGAGCAGAGGAAGGCCACCACCTGACCGAAGTCCTCGGCCCGGCCGACGGTGTGGGTGGGGACGTGCTCGGCCACCGCCTCGACCGCGTCGGGGTCGTCGCCGTAGAGCTGGCGGAAGCGCTCGGTGGCGTGGATGCCGGGCTGCACCGAGTTCACCGTCACGCCCTTGTCGGCGACCTCGAGGGCGAGCGTCTTCAGGAAGCCGGTGGCCCCGGCCCTCGCGGTGTTGGAGAGGATCAGCGTCGGGCTGGGCTGGCGGACCGTGGCCGAGGTGATGGCGACGACGCGGCCCCAACCCCGATCGGCCATCGCCGGCACCGCGGCCTGGCACATGGCGACGGTCGACAGGAGGTTCAGCTGGAGCGCCGGGATGTACTCGTCGATCGGGGTCGACGCGAACGTCCCGGCCGGAGGCCCCCCGGCGTTGGGGACCAGGATGTCGACCTGCCCGAGCTCGGCGATGGCGTGGTCGACGAACGCGGCTGCGCCCTCGGGCGTCGAGACGTCGGCGACGATCGGCACCGCGGCCTCGCCGATGCTCATCGCCGCCTCCTCGATGCGGGCCCGGTCCCGACCGCAGATCGCGACCCGGACGCCCTCCTTCGCCAGTGCGTGGGCCGAGGCGAACCCCAGTCCCGACGACGCCGCGGCGACCGCCGCGGTCCGGCCCGACAGCGCGAGGTCCATGGACTGCACGGTACCCCCGCACCTGGGGGACCGCCCGCTGCGACCGGCCGGTGCACCCCTCCGATCAGGGTGGGGCCGGGCGAGGGGTGGGGCCTAGGGTCGGCAGCCGTGCAGACCGTGCCGCTCCTGGGCCTGGAGTCCACCCACAACCCGCACCGCTGGCTGCTGCCGGTGGCGTCCCGGCTGTGCACGTGGGACGGGTTCCTCTTCGGCGGCTGCGGGCTGGGCGCAGCCATCGAGGCGCTCGAGCGCACGACCGAGCGACCGGTCGTCTGGGCCACCGCGCAGTACCTCTCCTACGCCCGCCCGCCGTCGATCATGGACATCGACGTCACCGTGCCCGTCGCCGGCAAGACCGTCACCCAGGCCCGGGCCGTCGCCCACGTCGGCGACACCGAGGTGCTCACCGTCAACGCCGCGCTGGGCGACCGCGACCTCGACGTGTCGGGCCAGATGGCGGAGATGCCGGAGGTCCCGGAGCCCGAGGCCTGCCCGGTGCGGCCCCACCGCTTCGCGGACGACCGGGAGTCGATCGCCAAGCGGCTGGACGTGCGGCTGGCCCGCGGCCGACCGATCGACGACTTCGACGGCACCCCGCTGCCGGACGGTCGGTCGGCGCTGTGGGCACGCGTCGCGGACATCCCGGACACCACCGCGTCGAAGCTGGCCATCCTCGGCGACTACGTCCCGTTCGGCACCAGCCAGGCCCTGGGTCGACCGGTCGGGGGCAACAGCCTCGACAACACCCTCCGCGTCGTGCGGCTCGTCCCGACCGAGTGGGTCCTGCTCGACATCCAGGTCCACGCCGTGGCGCGCGGCTTCGGCCACGGGCTCGTCCACCTCTGGGCCCAGGACGGCACCCTCCTCGCCACCGCGTCGCAGTCGACCATCGCCCGGAAGTGGAGCGTCCTGACCCGGTCCTAGGCTCCCCGCCCATGAGCGCGATCGAAGCCGACGACGTCGTCTGGGACCTGTCCGACCTCCTCGACGGGCGCGACGAGTCGTCCGGCGTCGACGAGCTGCTCGACGAGGCCGACGCGCTGGCGGCCGACCTGGCCGGGAGGCGGGGCCAGCTCGAGGGGTGGGACGCAGGCGAGCTGGCGACGTTCATGGAGGGTCAGGCCGCCCTCTCGGACCTGCTCGGTCGGGCCGGGTCGTGGGCGTCGCTGCGCTTCGCCACCGACGTCACCGATCCCGCCCGTGGTGCGCTCATGCAGCGCTTCGAGGAGCGGGCCACCGCCATCTCGACCCAGCTCCTCTGGTTCGAGCTCGAGTGGGCCGCCCTCGACGACGAGCAGGTCGACACCCTCCTCGCCGACGACCGGCTGGGCTTCGCCGCCCACCACCTGCGCTCCGCCCGCCGCTACCGCGAGCACCTCCTGACCGAGCCCGAGGAGCAGATCCTCACCGAGAAGTCGGTGACCGGCGCGTCGGCGTGGAGCCGCCTGTTCAGCGAGCTCACCTCCACGCTCGAGGTCGACCTCGACGGGCGCACCACCACCCTGGAGGAGGCGCTGAGCCACCTCGGCTCGCCGTCGCCCGAGGCCCGCGCCGCCGCGGCCGCCGCCGTCACCGAGTCCCTCCGCCCCGGTCTCCGCACCCGCGCCTTCGTCTACAACACGCTGCTGCACGACAAGGCCGTCGACGACCGGCTGCGGAGCTTCCCGTCGTGGCTCTCCAGCCGCAACCTCTCCAACGAGGCCAGCGACGAGTCGGTGCAGGCCCTGGTCGACGCCGTCGTCGCCCGCTACGACCTGCCCCAGCGCTGGTACGGCCTCAAGGCCCGCGTGCTCGGCGTCGACCGGCTGAAGGACTGGGACCGCATGGCCAGCCTGGCGTCGGAGGACACGCCCATCGGCTTCGGCGAGGGCAAGGAGCTCGTGCTCGACTCCTACGAGTCGTTCTCACCGGAGATGGCCGACATCGCCCGCCGGTTCTTCGACGAGCGGTGGATCGACGCCCCCGCCCGGCCCGGCAAGCGACCCGGGGCCTTCTGCGCCTACACCGTCCCGTCGGTGCACCCCTACGTGTTCCTCAACTGGACCGAGCGTCGGCGCGACGTGCTCACCCTCGCCCACGAGCTCGGCCACGGGCTCCACGCCTACCTGGCCCGGCCCCAGGGCGTGTTCCACCAGTCCACCCCGCTGACCCTGGCCGAGACCGCATCGGTCTTCGGCGAGACGGTCACCTTCGGCCGTCTGCTGGAGGACACCACCGATCCCGAGGCGCGGCTGGCCCTGGTGGCCGAGAACGTCGAGGGCGCCATCGCCACCGTGTTCCGCCAGGTGGCCATGAACCGCTTCGAGGACTCGGCCCACACCGCCCGCCGCACCGAGGGCGAGCTGTCGGTCGAGCGCTTCGGCGAGCTGTGGGCCGAGAGCCAGGAGGCCATGCTCGGCGACTCGGTCGAGGTCACCGACGGCTACCGGAGCTGGTGGTCGTACGTGCCCCACTTCATCGGCACGCCGGGCTACGTGTACGCCTACGCCTACGGACAGCTGCTCGCCCTGTCGGTCTACAAGCAGTACGAGGAGCAGGGCGCCGCGTTCGTGCCCCGGTACCTGGAGCTGCTCTCGGCCGGCGGGTCGATGGCCCCCGAGGACCTCGGCCGCATCGTCGGCTGCGACCTCGCCGACCCCGCGTTCTGGGACGGTGGCCTCCAGATCATCGAGCAGCAGATCGACACCGCCGAGGCCGCGGCCAAGGAGGCCGGCCGGCTGTAGGGCCCGCCTGACGGGGGCGGACTGCGGTCGTACGCTGCGCGCCCATGAGCCTCCCCACCCCGAGTCCGACGTCGACCGCGGTCGTCACCGGTGCCTCCTCCGGCATCGGCGTGGAGATCGCCCGGCAGCTGGCCCGGCGGGGCCACGGCGTCACCCTCGTCGCCCGGCGGGAGGCCGAGCTGCGCGAGGTGGCCGATGGGCTCGCCTCGGCCCACGGCATCCGCGCCGAGGTGGTCGCGGCCGACCTGGCCGACCCCGCCAGCCGGGCCGCGGTGGTCGCCGCCGTGGCCGACCTCGGGCTGACGATCGACGTGCTGGTGAACAACGCCGGCCTGTCGACCACGGGGCCGGTGAGCGCGAACGACGTCGATGCCGAGCTGCGCATGGTGCGCGTCGACGTCGAGGCCGTCGTCGAGCTGTGCAGCCGGGTGGTGCCCGGGATGGTCGAGCGGGGTCGGGGCGCGGTGCTCAACGTGGCGTCGACCGCCGCCTTCCAGCCCCTGCCCGGTCAGGCCGGCTACGGCGGGTCGAAGGCGTTCGTGCTCTCGTACACGCAGGCCATGGCGGCCGAGCTGAAGGGGAGCGGCGTCACCGCGACGACCCTGTGCCCCGGCCCGGTGAAGACCGGGTTCGGCGAGGCCGCCGGCTTCTCGGACGAGGATGCGGAGGCCGCGCTGCCCTCGTTCATGTGGGAGTCGGCCGAGGACGTGGCCAAGGCGGCCGTCGACGGCATGGACAAGGGTCGCACCGTCGTCATCCCCGGCGCCGCCAACGCGGTGGCGGCCTACACCGGCGCGGGTCACCCCGAAGACCCTGCTGCTCCCGCTCCTCGCCCGCCAGCACCCCGCCCTCCGCGACCGGTGAGCTGACGCCCGGGTTCGGGGGGCGGGGTACCGTGGTGACGGCTTCCCCGGCTGATCCCCTCGACCACCGAGGAACCACCATGGCCATGACCGAACGGAGCCGCAACGCCCTCGTACGAGGGGCTGACCGGCTTCATCGACCCCGAGGCGGTCGGCGAGATGCTCTCCTACTTCCCCGCTCGTGACGTCGAAGAGCCGGCGAGCCGAGAGCTCGTCAGGGCCGAGTGCTCGGACGTGCAGAGCCGAGGTGTCGCAGCTGTCAGGGCCGACATGGAACAACGGTTCGGTGACATGGAACGGCGGTTCGGCGACCTCGAGCGCCAGATCGGTGAGCTGCGGGCCGACGGAGCGACAGGTCGACCTGCGAGACCTCTCCGTTCGGGTCGACCACATCGTCGCCGAGCTCGGGCGGAGATCCGCACCTCCATGCGGTGGACGATCGGGGCCATGGTGAGCCTCACGGGCGTGGTCGTGGCGGCGATGGCCGCGCTCACCTGAGGCGAGGCCTCCGACGGCTCGACCGGGGCCGGGGTACGGTCCGGGACATGCAGCGCTACGGCATGACCATCCCGTTCGACGGCCTCCCCCTGCACGCCCAGCGGGAGGCGATCACGGAGCTGGCCGACATCGGGTACACCGACGTCTGGTCGAGCGAGGCCAACGGGGCCGACGCCTTCACCCCGCTGGCCCTGGCCTCGGTGTGGGCGCCATCCCTGCGCCTCGGCAGCGCCATCGTCCCGGCCTACACCCGTGGCCCTGGCACCTTGGCCCAGTGCGTGGCCTCGCTGGCCGACGCCGCCCCCGGCCGGGTCGCCTTCGGCATCGGCACCTCGTCGGACGTCATCGTCGAGCGCTGGAACGACATCCCCTTCGAGGAGCCCTACAAGAAGGTGCGCGACATGGTGCGCTTCCTCCGGGTCGCGCTCGACCGGCGAGAAGGTCAAGCAGGACTACGACACCTTCTCGGTGAACGGCTTCAAGCTCGGCATCGTCCCCGAGCAGCAGCCCCGCATCCTGATCGCGGCGCTGCGGGAGGGCATGCTCCGCCTGGCCGGGCGCGAGGGCGACGGGGCGATCATCAACTGGCTCGGTGCCGACGACGTCTCGACGGTGGCGCCGATCGTCCACGCCGGCGGCGACGACAAGGAGATCGTGGCCCGCATCTTCGTGGCCCCCAGCACCGACACCGACATGGTGCGCGGCATGGGTCGCTACGCCATCGCCGCCTACCTCAACGTGCCGGTGTACGCCGAGTTCCACCGCTGGCTCGGACGGGAGGAGCAGCTGAAGCCGATGTGGGACCACTGGGCCGCGGGTGATCGCAAGGCCGCGCTGGCCGCCATCCCCGACGAGGTGGTCGACGCCCTGATCGTCCACGGGTCGCCGGAGGAGTGCCGCGAGCACATCGCCCGCTACGTCGACAACGGCGTCACCTGCCCGGCGCTGGCCGTCCTGCCCTTCGGCCTCGACCCGGTCCAGGCCGCGCGCGACCTGGCGCCCACCGCCTGAGCGACGCGCGGACCCGACCGGTCCGCGCCCGTCCTACGAGGCGAACGGCGCGAAGAGGGCGGCCACGAGCTCGACCAGCTCGTCGCGCTCGGCCTCGTCCAGCACCGCGAAGGCGGCCTCGCCCAGCGCGACCTCGCCGGCCTCGGCCGCAGCGGCCCAGAGGGCGTTGGCGCCGGGGTCCTCGGTGTCGGGGTGCGGGCCGTCGTAGCCGTAGAGGCCGAGCATGACGGGGCCGCCGATGCTGACGGCCAGGTGCGGGTCGAGCCCGTGGCCGATCATCGCCGCGCCGTGCAGGCCGCCCCGCAGCTCGCGGAGCACGTTCATCCGGTGGAGCACGAGGGCGGCCGGGCGGGACGCGTCGGGCTCGGGCTGGACCCGCCAGGCCGCGAACAGGGGAGCGGCCGACGAGCGGGCGCCGGTCAGCAGGGTGTCGAGCAGCGCCGCGGTTCGCCCGAGGTCGACATCCCCGGTGAGGTGCGACTCGGCCCACGCATGGCTGACGTCGGCGAAGTGGGTGGCCGCCTCCGACGGGCTCATCACCTGGCGGCCCTTCTCCCAGGCGTCGACCACCGTCGACGGGCTCCAGAACACGAACGAGGCCGAGACCACGTCGCCGGGGACGTCACCGAGGGCGCCGCCCCGGCCGCAGACGTAGAAGTCGAGCCCCTCGAAGCCGAGCTCTCCGCCCTTGGCGTAGGTGGCCATGTCGAGCATGAAGTAGCTGGCGAGGTTGGCGACGGCGGGAGCGGTGGCCTTGGCGGCGGAGAGGGCGTCCATGGCCGCGGACCCTAGGCCGTACCCTGCCCGACGTGCCGCTCGGTGACCCGTCCCCGCCCCGCCTGGCCGTGCCGCCGGAGCTCGTGATCTTCGACCTCGACGGCACGCTGTGCGACACCGAGGCCGGGATCATGGCCCACCTGGCCCGGGCGCTGGAGCTGGCCGGCCTCGACGTGCCCCCACCGGACGTGCTGCGAGGCTGCGTCGGGCCACCGTGGCCGGAGTTCCTGCCCACCATCGGGGTGCCGCCCGACCGCTACGACGACGTCGTGTCGGCCTACCGGGCCACCTACGACCACGAGGCGCCGGCGCTGGCCCTGCCGTTCCCCGGCATCCCGGAGGCCCTCCGGGCCCTCGACGACGCCGGGCTGTCCCTGTCGGTGGCGACGTCCAAGCCGCAGCACCTCGCCGACCGCATCGTGGGCGACGGTCCGCTGGGCCGATGGATCCCGACCGTCCTCGGTGCCGACCCCGACGCCGGTCGCCACGTCAAGGCCGACGTCGTCGAGGCCGTGCTCGACGCGGTGCCCGGCATCGCCCGCGACGCGATCGTGATGGTCGGCGACCGCCACCACGATGTGCACGGCGCCGCGGCCCACGGGGTCGGGACGGTCGGTGTGCGCTGGGGTTGCGCGCCCCCGGGAGAGCTGGAGGAGGCCGGGGCCCTCACCGTGGTCGAGACGCCCGAGGCCCTCGTCGACCTGCTCCTCGACCGCTGACCCGACGGCTGGACGAACCCTCGGCGACGGACTCGCCGGTCGGTGCCGGTCAGCCGCCGATGGCGTGGGCGCCGCCGTCGACGTGGACGATCTCGCCGGTGGTGGCCGGCATCCACTCCGACAGCAGCGCGAGCACCGTGCGGGCCACCGGCTCGGGGTCGGTGACGTCCCACCCCAGGGGGGCCCGCTTCGGCCAGGGCTCGGCCAGGGCGTCGAAGCCGGGGATGCTGCGGGCCGCGACCGTGCGCAGCGGTCCGGCCGCGACGAGGTTCACCCGCACGCCGAGCGGACCGAGGTCGCGGGCGAGGTAGCGGTTGGCCGACTCCAGCCCGGCCTTGGCCACGCCCATCCAGTCGTAGGCCGGCCAGGCGACGGAGGCGTCGAAGTCGAGGCCGACGATCGAGGAGCCGGCGCCCAGCAGTGGTCGCACGGCACGGGCCAGTGCGGCGTAGGAGTAGGTCGACACGTGGAGGGCGGTGGCGACGTCGTCCCACCCGGCGCCGAGGAGGCCGTCCTCGTGTCCGAGGCAGCCCTCGGGGGCGAAGCCGACGGCGTGGACGACGCCGTCGAGGCGCTCCCACCGGTCGCCCAGGTCGGTGGCCAGCCGGTCGAGGTGCGCCGGGTCGGTCACGTCGAGCTCCAGCACGTCGACCGGTGTCGGCAGCCGCTTGGCCGCCCGCTCGGTGACGCTCAGGGCCCGACCGAAGGACGTCAGGACGACCTCGGCCCCCTGCTCCTGGGCGAGGCGGGCGCAGTCGAAGGCGATCGACGACGGGGTGAGCACGCCGGTCACGAGGACGGTGCGGTCAGCGAGGAGCACGGAGGGCCTTCCTAGGGAGGAGAGGAGGGATCGGTGGGGCGGCCGGCATCAGCAGGGGGAGTTGCCGTGGCGGCGGGCGGGGAGGTGGGGTCGCTTGCCGGCGAGCCTGGTCAGTGCGGCGACCAGGTGGGCACGGGTGTCGGCCGGGTCGACGACCTGGTCGACGTAGCCGCGGCCGGCGGCCACGTCGGGCGTGCAGAACCGGGCCTGGTAGTCGGCCTCGAGCGCGGCCCGGGTCGCGTCCGGATCGTCGGAGGCCGCGATGTCGCGCCGGTTGAGGATGGCGACCGCTCCGGGGGCACCCATCACCGCGATCTCGGCGGTGGGCCACGCCAGCACCAGATCGCTGCCGATGTCCCGGGAGTCCATGACGATGTAGGCACCCCCGTAGGACTTCCGCAGGATCACGCAGACGCGGGGCACGGTGGCCGCGCAGTACGCGTAGACCAGCTCCGCCCCGTGGCGGATCATGCCCCGCCACTCGAGGTCCTTGCCGGGCTCGAAGCCCGGGGTGTCGACCAGCGTCACGATCGGCAGGCCGGCTGCGTCGGCGGCCTGGACGTGGCGGGCCGCCTTCGACCCGGCCTCGATGTCGAGGGTGCCGGCCCGGATCCGGGGCTGGTTGGCGATGACGGCGACGGCCCGGCCGCCGAGGCGGGCGTAGGCGGTGACCATGTTCGGGGCGTGGTCGGCCCACACCTCGAGCACGCTGCCCTCGTCGGCGATGTCGGTGAGCACGTCGCGCACGTCGTAGGACGCCCGGGGGTCGGCGGGGACGGCGGCCGCGGCGGTGAGGCACCGGCGATCGACGGGGTCGGTGGTGGGGGAGACGGGCAGGGGGACGTCCCACGACTGCGGCAGGTAGGCGAGGAGGTCGGCCAGGGCGGCCTCGGCGTCGGTCCGGTCGGCGGCGACCAACGACGCCAGGCCGGTGACGCGGGCGTGGACCGACGCGCCGCCGAGGGCGGAGGGGTCGATGGTCGCCCCGGTGACGGAGGCGACCGCGGCCGGGCCGTTGACGTAGGCCAGCGCCTCGGCGGTGAGCACGACGTGGTCGGCCAGCCCGAGGATGGGGGCGAGCCCGCCGGGGCACGAGCCGATGACGGCGAGGAGGATGGGCACCGAGCCCGAGAGCGCGGTCGCGGCCCTGGCCACCCGGCCCCACGCCACCAGGCCGCTGAGGTTGGTCGGGTCGACGACCAGGGTGTCGACGACGCCGAGCACCGGCACCTGGAGCTCGCCGGCCTGGGTGAGGGCCCGGGCCACGATGTCGGCCTCGACCGTGGGGTGGCGGGGCCGTCCGGGATCGGAGCCGACCTCGAACCACATGACGGTGCGCCCGTCGACCTCGACCAGACCGGCCCAGCAGCCCCCGGGTCGGTCGGCGCCGATGGCGGTCGCCGGGCCGAGCGAGGGGCCGGGCAGGGCCGGGCCGGGAGCCGTCGTCCGGGGTGGGACGACGTCGGGTCGAGGCGAGGGGGTCGTGCCGATCGACGGGGGCCCGACGAGCTCGGGCGCGTCCCGGAGCGGTGCCGCGTCGATGGTCGGCAGCGCTGTCACCTACGAGGGCACGAGGACGAGGGCGGCGTTGTGGCCGCCGAAGGCGAACGAGGTCGAGAGGACGGGACCGGGCGTGACGGAGCGGGGCGCACCGAGCACGACGTCGATGTCGAGCGCGGGGTCGACGTCGCTCGTCCCGGCCACCGGGGGCACCAGGCCCTGGCGGGCCGACTCGAGGGCGATGGCCGCCTCGACCGCGCCGGCCGCTCCGACCAGGTGGCCGGTGACGCCCTTGGTCGACGTGACCGGGACGGCCCCGGCACCGAACACCGAGACCAACGCTCGGGCCTCGGCCGCGTCGTTGAGGGGCGTCGACGTGCCGTGGGCGTTGACCTGGGTGATCTCCGACGGGTCGAGCCCCGCATCGGCCAGGGCCAGCCGCACCGCGGCCGCGGCCCCGACGCCGTCCTCGGAGGGCGCGGTGATGTGGGCCGCGTCGCAGGTGCGTCCGTACCCGGTGACGTACCCGAGCACGGTGGCGCCCCGCGCCTCGGCGTGGGCCAGCGACTCGAGCACGAGGAAGCCCGCGCCCTCGCCCATCACGAAGCCGTCGCGGTCGACGTCGAAGGGCCGGCTGGCCGTCGACGGGTCGTCGTTGCGGCTGCTGAGGGCACCCATCCGCCCGAACGCGGCCATGGCCGTCGGGGTGATCGACGACTCGGTGGCCCCGGCGACGGCGACGTCGCAGGACCCGTCCCGCACCATCCGCACGGCCTCTCCGATGGCGTTGGCCCCGGTGGCGCAGGCGGTGGCCACGCACAGGCTGGGCCCGGTGAAGCCGTGGGCGATGGAGATCAGCGCCGCGGGGCCGTTCACCATCATCATCGGCACGAGGAAGGGGCTGACCCGCTTCGGACCCTTCTCGGAGTGCAGGCGGACCTGGTCCTCGAGCGTCGTCAGGCCGCCGACGCCGGATCCCGCGATCACACCGACCCGGGACGGGTCGGCCGCGAGCGAGCGATCGCCCACCTCGCCGGTGACGAGGCCGGACGCGAGGAGCGCGTCCTCGGCCGCGATGAGGGCCTGGTGCCCGCTGCGGTCGATCCGCCGGGCCTCACGGGCGCCGATGCGGCCCTCGACGTCGAGGTCGGTCACCTCGCAGGCGATCCGGCAGGGCAGGCCCTCGGGATCGAACAGGCTGATGGGCCCGGCGGTCGCCTTGGCCGCGAGGACCCGGTCGAGCGTGTCCTCGAACGTCGTGCCGGCGGGCGAGACGACGCCGACGCCGGTGATGGCGACGGGCTCGCCGGGCGGGCGAGCGGTGCTCACGACGCGGAGGCCGAGGCACCGACGACGGCGAGCACGACGTCGGCTGCGTCGCCCACGGTCTTGACCTCGGCCAGGTCGTCTTCGGGCACCTCGACGTCGAACTGGTCCTCGAGGGCCATCACCAGCTCGGTGAGGTCGAGGCTGTCGGCCTCGAGGTCCTCGGCCCAGGTGGCGGTCTCGGTGACGAGCTCGGGGTCGAGCTTGAGCACCTCGACGGCGGTGGTGATGACGGCCTCGAGCACGGTGGCACGGTCCATTGGGATCTCCTCGGGGTCAGGGGTTGGTGGGGGGAGGGGGATGGGGTTCAGGTTCCCGGTTCAGGTTCCCATGGCCATGCCCCCGTCGACGGGGAGCACGGCCCCGGTCACGAAGGCGGCGTCGTCGGAGGCCAGGAAGGCGATGGCGGCGGCCACCTCGTCGGGGGTGGCCATGCGGCCGAGGGGCACGGTGGCGGTGAGCTCGTCGCGACGGGCCTCGGGCAGGGCGTCGGTCATCGCGGTGGCGACCGGCCCGGGGGCGACGACGTTGGCGGTGATCGATCGGGGGGCGAGCTCGCGGGCGAGGGCCCGGGTCAGCCCGATGAGACCGGCCTTGGCCGCGGCGTAGCTGGCCTGCCCGGCAGCCCCGGCGTAGGCGGCGACCGACGAGACGGTGACGATGCGCCCTCGCCGCTCGCGCAGCATGCCGGGCACGACGGCCCGCAGGCACCGGTAGGCGCCGTCGAGGTTGGTGTCCATCAGCGTGCGCCAGCGCTCGGGGGTGAGTCGGACGAACAGCCCGTCGTCGGTGATCCCGGCGTTGAGCACGAGGACGGTGATGCGCCCGGCCTCGGCCTCGACCCGGGCCACCGCGTCGGCGATCGACGCCTCGTCGGTGACGTCGAGGGCGACGGCCAGCGCCTGCCCGCCATCAGCGGCGATGGCGTCGACCACGGCCTTGGCCCCGGCCTCGTCGGACCGGTAGCCCACGGCCACGTGGCAGCCGTCGCGGGCCAGCGCCCGCGCCGCAGCGGCGCCGATGCCCCCGGAGCCGCCGGTCACCAGGGCGACGCGGCTGAGCTCGCCGTCGGAGCTCATGAGCCCGTCCCCCATCGCAGGAGCTGTGATCCCCAGGACATCCCGGCCCCCATGGCCGAGGTGAGCACGAGGTCGCCGGAGCGGATGCGCCCGTCGTCGGCCGCGGCCGCGAGGGCGAGGGGGACGGAGGCGGCGGAGGTGTTGCCGTGGGTGTCGAGGGTGACCACGACGCGCGCCGGATCGAGACCGAGGCGGTCGGTCGCCGCGTCGATGATCCGGCGGTTGGCCTGGTGGGGGACGTAGGCGTCGACGTCGGCGGCGGTCACACCGGCCCGGTCGAGGACGGTGCGGGCCGACGCGACCAGGGCTCGTGTGGCGGCCCTGAACACCTCGGGCCCGTCCATGCGCAGGTAAGCGTGCCCGGCCGGCACCTCCAGGTGGGGGATCAGCGCGGGGTCGCCGTCGAGGGCGGACGCCACGACCCCGGGAGGTGGCCGTCGGTCGTCGCTCCGATGCGCCCGGCCGCGGTGGGCACGACGTCGGGACCGGACGCAGGGGGCACTGCCGGTCCCGACGCCGTGAGCTGGCGGAGGACGAGGGCGCCCGCCCCGTCTCCGAACAGGACCGCGGTCGACCGGTCGTCGGGGTCGACCAGGCTGGTCATGCGCTCCGCGCCGATCAGCAGGGCGGTGCCGGTCGCACCGCTGGCGACCGCGGACGCGGCCAGGTGCAGGGCGTAGGCGAACCCGGCGCACGCTGCGTTCACGTCGCAGGCTGCGGCGCGGGTGCCGAGCAGGGCGGCGACGTCGGCCGCGGCCGCGGGCAGGGCCCGGTCCGGGGTGCTGGTGGCCACGATGAGCAGGTCGACGTCGGCGGGTCCGAGGCCGGCCCGGTCGAGGGCCTGCCGTCCCGCCTCGGCGGCCAGCCCGGCGGTGGTCTCACCGGGGCCGTGCACGTGGCGGGAGCGGATCCCGGTGCGGGTCGCGATCCACTCGTCGCTGGTGTCGAGGACCCGGGCCAGGTCGTCGTTGGTGAGCTGGCACGCGGGCAGGGCCGCACCCCAGCCCGCGAAGGCGAGCGGCAGCAGCGTCGCGGCGGCCACCGGCTCGAGGGTCGCGATCGGAGTGGCGAGGCTCATCGGCGGACCCCGGATCGCCGGATCACTCGTGCCCCATGGCGTGGAGCCAGGCGATGGGCTGGCCGGCCCGCACCCGCTCGCCGGGCAGGGCCAACATGCCCATCAGGAAGCCGTGGAACGCGCTGGTGACGTCGACCTGACGGCCCAGGCTCTCGACGGTGCCGAGCCGCGAGCCGGGAGCGATGATCTCGCCCTCGGTGGTGACCACGTCGGGAGGCAGCGGGACGAAGGTGCCCGCCTCCGGCGCGATCACCATGCGGGCCGTGATGCGCACGTCGTCACCCTCGTGAGGAACTGCGGCGCTCATCGGGACACCCCCACGCCGAACAGGGAGGGGAGCAGGTCGTCGACCTCGGCGGGTGTCGCCGCCGCGGTGACGGTGATGTCGTCGCGGCAGCGCTTCACCAGGCCGCTGAGGGTGGTGCCGGGCCCGAGCTCGACGATGGTGCGGGCCCCGAGGCCGGCGAGGGTGTCGACGCTCTCCCGCCAGCGCACGGGCCGGACGAGGTGGACGGTCAGGCGGTCGGCCCAGCCGGTGCGGGCGTAGTGGGCGCTGGCGTCGTGGTTGGTGACGATCGGGACGGTGGTGGCCGAGAAGGCGGTGGCCTCGACCTCCGGGTGGAAGGCGTCGGCGGCGGCGGCCATCAGCGGGGTGTGGAAGGCGCCGCCGACCGGGAGCGGCCGGGCCTTGCGCACCCCGGCCTCCTTGGCGGCTGCGGTGGCGGCGGCCAGCCCGTCGGCCGTTCCGCCCAGCACCACCTGGCCGGGTGCGTTGTCGTGGGCGATCCACGCCTCGTCCACCTCCGCGACGGCCTGGCGGGCCTGGTCGACGGTGGCCCCGAGCAGGGCGACGAGCCCTCCGGGCCGGTCGTCGGCGGCCTGCTGGGTGACCTCGGCCCGGCGCACGGCGAGGCGCACCCCGTCGGCGACGCTCACCGCGCCGGAGGCGACGAGGGCGGTGATCTGTCCGAGGGAGTGGCCGGCGAAGGCGACCGGGTGGTCGACGAGCGGGCGGGCCGCCTCCCACACCACCAGCGACGCCAGCAGGACCGCGAGCTGGGAGTCGGCGGTGCGGGACAGGTCGGCGTCGGGGTCGAGCAGCAGGTGCTGCAGCCCCTGGCCGGTGACCTCCTCGGCCTCCTCGACGACCGACCAGGCCGGGTGGTCGACCCAGGGGAGGCCGGCGCCCGGGACCTGGCTGCCCTGACCGGGGAAGACCACCGCCAGGGCGTCCAACCCGCCGCCCGACCTGCCGTCGGTGTCGGTCGGGGAGGTCTCGGGGGGGTCGGGCAGGGGCGCGGAAGGGCTCGGGGGTGGGGACATCAGGGTGTGGGACCGCTCCATGGCCCCAAGGGTTTCCCCCTACTCATGGGTAACTTCGCGTACCGCTCGGTAGTTCACCGTTCGGCAACACCGAGGGCGGATGTCACTCCTCTCGGTGGGTAACGCCAGAGGGCGTGCCCAGCGTCCCAGAGCCTGTGACCTCCGTCCCCCCCGAGCCCGTCGACGACCTGGTGGGGCTCCTCCCGCACCGGCCCCCGTTCCGCTTCGTCGACGTGGTCGACGCCTGCGAGCCGGGCGTGGCCGTCACCGCCCGCTGGCGGATCACCGGCGACGAACCGTGGCTGGCCGGCCACTTCCCGGGCAACCCCATCGTTCCGGGTGTCCTCCAGGTCGAGGCCCTCGCCCAGGCGGGGGCGATCGGCGTGCTGAGCGACCCGGCCCACGCCGGCCGCCTCCCCGTGCTCGGCGGGGTCGAGGACGCCCGCTTCCGTCGCATGGCCCGGCCGGGCGACGAGATCACGCTCCACGTCGAGCTGGAGAAGGTCACCCGCCGCGGCGGCTGGGGCCGGGGCACCGCGTCGGTCGACGGCGACGAGACCGCGACCGGCCGCATCCTCTTCCTCTTCGCCCCCGGCTGAGCGGGGCCACCGGGGGCTGCGGCGGCCGGACCCGATGCCGTCAGATCGAGGTCAGTCGTCCGTCATCGGGACGCCACCCGAGTGAAACGGCCCGGGTACGGGGGTCCCCTACAACGGCGGCCGTGCAGCTGTCCCCCCACGAGCAGGAGCGACTGCTCATCCACGTGGCCGCCGGCCTGGCTCGCGAGCGCCGGGCCCGGGGCCTGCGCCTGAACCACCCGGAGGCCATCGCCCTGCTCACCTCGTGGGTGTTCGAGGGGCGCGCGACGGGCGGACGGT
>CAVURR010000015.1:0-17480 GCA_963743955.1 uncultured Iamiaceae bacterium | reverse complement strand
GCGCCGCTCACGGATGAGCGGCCGTCCGGCCTCGGACTCCCAGGGTCGTCGGGTGGGGTGCGCCGGGGCACGGGAGAGAGCGTAGCGAGTGCCGGCCGCCGACTGCCTTGCGAAGTCCGCCTGGGTCCTCTCGCTCCGCGTCGACGGATGAGGTCGTCGGTCAGGCCCCGGGTGCCAGTGTCCCAGCCCATGCTGCGGGCAGCGCCGAGCTTCACGCTGCTGCGGGTCGGCGAGGACGCCCCGTCCGGCGATGCGATGGTCGCCGCGGCCGACGCCCTCGGCGTCCCGCTGGCGGTGCTCGACGTCGATGCCGACGTGGTGGGCAACACCTACGACGACGTGCCGCTGATCCTCGTCCGCCCCGACCAGCACGTCGCCTGGCGGGCGGCGACACGACCCGACTCCCGACGACGCGGGCGCCGTCCTCACCCAGGTGACCGGCCCGGCCAGCTGATCGCCCGGGCCTCCGACCTCGGGGCAGCACGGCGTTGGTACGGTTTCGCCCTACCAAATTGGTACGGCGAAACCGTGTCAGCGCGGCGGGGCTGCAGTCCGACCGGCTCCCCCCGGCCGGTCACCCATGCGGGATGTCGTCGGCCCAGAGGCGGAACCTCGGCCCCATCGCGGACCGCCGACCGGCATCGCCTAAAGGTGAATAGTTGGGGGGAAACTATGCACCCTTAGGCACTTGGAGGCGGCGCTGCCAGCGACCCACGTGCAGCGGGCGGGTCGTGGGTGCTGCAAGGGTGGGGGGCATGCAGGTGCACCTGGTCGACGGGACCTACGAGCTGTTCCGGTACTTCTTCGCGGTGCCGTCGCACCTGACCGACGACGGGCCGGGAGGTGGGCGCGACCCGGGCCGTGGTCGGCTCGATGCTGCGGATGCTGGAGGAGGGCGTCACCCACCTCGGCGTGGCCACCGACCACGTCATCGAGTCGTTCCGCAACGACATGTGGCCCGGCTACAAGGACGGCTCCGGCGTCGATCCGGCGCTGAAGAGCCAGTTCGGCCTCCTCGAGGAGGCGCTGGAGGCCGCCGGCATCTGCGTGATGGCGATGGTCGAGGTCGAGGCCGACGACGCCCTCGGCGCCATGGCCAGGGTCGCCGCGGCCGACGACCGGGTCGAGCAGGTGCAGATCTGCACCCCCGACAAGGACCTGGCCCAGTGCGTGGGCGGCAAGGTCGTGCAGGTCGACCGGCGCAAGGGCACGGTGATGGACCGCGCCGGGGTGGAGGAGAAGTACGGCGTGCCTCCCGAGTCGATCCCCGACTGGCTGGGCCTGGTCGGCGACAGCGCCGACGGCTTCCCGGGCCTGAACGGGTGGGGGGCGAAGTCGGCCGCCGCGGTGCTGCGCACCTACGGCCACATCGACGCCATCCCCGACGACCCCACGACCTGGACCGTGAAGGTGCGGGGCTCGGGCACCCTCGCGTCGACCCTGGCGGACAACCGGGCCCACGCCCTGCTGTTCCGGCGCATCGCCACCCTCGAGCTCGACGCCGAGGTGCCCACGTCGGTCGACGACCTGCGAGTGGGTCGGGCCCCGGCCCGAGCTGGTCGAGCTGGCGGCGTCGCTCGATGCCCCCGGCCTGGCCGAGCGGGCCATCGCCCTCGCCGAGTCCCGGGCCGGCTGACCTCGCCCGAGGTGGCCCCGGGTCGGCTGACGACCGCCGACCTCCGGCCGGACGCGGCGAAGCGGTGGCCTGGAGCCCCCTCCCGAGCTCCACGCCACCGCCCCGCGGTGTCACCCAGGCATCCCCCCGAACGCTTTCGGTACCTGGGTGGCAGATCGGTGGTGGAGGATCTCCACCACCGTCCGGTCTCCAGGGGTTCCCCCGAACCAAGGTGACCGGTTGGGTGGTCCTTGCGGCCACACCCAACTGCTGCGCACACTGTGCAAGAAGTCAGTCGGACTGTCATGAGCCGATCGGCCCATTTCCCGAGATTTCATGTTTAGCGGCGTTTCCCTACGGGTCGGTAGGCATCTGACGGGCGGGGATGGCGGGCCCGACCAGAGGACCGCGACGCTCTCCCGTCCCCCCGTTGGAGGCTCCCCATGGCGACGTCCCGTCCGTTCCCCCCACCGGGCGCCGGCCCGCGACGCCGTGGTCACCGACGGGTGACCCGCCTCGCCGCGGCGCTCGCCGTCGTGGTGCTCGGCACCGCCGCCTTCGGGTCGTGCCAGCCCACCGTCCCGACCCTCAGCGCCCAGACGCTGGTGTCGGGTCGTTCCCACGTGTGGGACCTGGCCTTCACGCCGGGCGGGTCGATCCTCTGGACCGAGCGCGGCGGCGGGATCTACCGGCGCACCGCCACCGGGGCCGTCAACCGCATGAACGCCGACCTGTCGAACCTCTACGTCAGCGGCGAGACCGGCCTCATGGGCATCGCCGTCGACCCTGCGTTCAGCTCGAACAAGCGCATCTACACCTGTCAGGGCTTCCACGACGGCACGGCCGTGCCTGACGTCCGGGTCATCCCGTGGGTGGCCAGCGCCGACGGCACGTCCCTGTCCCGACGGCCCGCCCTCGTCACCAACCTGTCCAACACGTGGGGTCGCCACGGTGGCTGCCGGCTGCGGTTCGACTCCCAGCGCCGGCTCTACATCGGCACCGGCGACGCGGCCGCCGGCACCACGCCCCAGAACCTGGGCTCGCACTCCGGCAAGGTCCTCCGGGTCAACCCGGACACCGGCGGGGGGTCGCCCGGCAACCCCTTCGCGTCGTCGGCCAACGCCCGCACGAAGCGGGTGTGGAGCTGGGGGCACCGCAACGTGCAGGGCCTGGCCATCCGCCCCGCGGACGGCACCCTCTGGTCGGCCGAGCACGGCCCCGACCGCGACGACGAGGTCAACCGGGAGGTCGCCGGAAACATGGGTTGGGACCCGGTGCCCGGCTACAACGAGTCGGTCCCGATGACCGACCTGGCCAAGTTCCCGTCGGCCCGGCGGGCGGCGTGGAGCAGCGGCGTCCCGACGGTGGCGACCTCCGGCATCACCTGGCTCACCGGCAGCCGGTGGGAGGCGTGGAACGACCGCATGGTCGTCGCCACGCTGAAGGGCCAGAGCCTGCTGATCATGCGGCCGCAGCGCGACGGCACCCTCACCCAGATCGCCCGGGTGTACCAGGGCACCTTCGGTCGCATCCGCACCGCCCAGCTCGGTCCCGACGGCCTGCTCTACCTCACCACCGACAACGGCTCGAACGACCGCATCATCCGCATCACCCCCAGCTGACCGCGCTCGCTGTCCGTGGGCATCGCCGCCCGGCGACCGCGGCCGGGCGTCGTGGCCGGACTCGGGCGTCAGTGGCCGAGGACCTCGGTGAGCTCGACGGGCGGGATCACCTCGAGCTGGTCGTAGCGGCACGAGTCCGGGTCGCGGTCGGGGCGCCAGCGCAGGAACCGCGACGTGTGGCGGAAGCGGCCGTGGTCGACCCGCTCGTAGCCGACCTCGGCCACCCGCTCGGGTCGGAGGGCGGTGAACGACAGGTCCTTGCCGTTGTTCCAGCGGGAGGGTCCGCCGGGCATGCGGCCATCGGCGTGGGCCTCGGGCCGGATCCACTCGCCCCACGGGTGCGACGCCATGTCGTCGGGCGGGATCACCAGCGGGGTCAGCTCGGCGAGGAGCTCGCGTCGCTGGGCGGCCTTGAACGACGACGCCACGCCGACGCTGTGCAGCCGGCCGTCCTCGTCGTGGAGTCCGAGCAGCAACGAGCCGACGCCGTTGCCGTCCTTGTGCATCCGGTAGCCGGCGACGACCGCGTCGCAGGTGCGGCTGTGCTTGATCTTCACCCAGCCCCGCTCGCCGGGGGCGTAGGTGCTGCCGACCGGCTTGCCGATCACGCCGTCGAGGCCGGCGCCCTCGAAGCGGACGAACCAGTCGTGGGCCACCGCGCGGTCGAGCGTGCCCCGGTTCAGGTGGACCTGGGGGCCGGTGGTGAGGGCGGCCTCGAGCTCGGCCCGGCGCTCGGTGAACGGGAGGTCGAGCAGCGACCGGTCACCGACGGCGAGGAGGTCGAAGGCCACGACCTCACTGGGTGTCTCGGCCGCCAGCTTGGCCACGCGCGACGCGGCGGGGTGGATGCGCTGGCCGAGCAGGTCGAAGTCGAGCCCGTTCGGCGTCGGCACGACGATCTCGCCGTCGACCACGGCCCGGTTCGGGAGGGCGGCGCGCAGGGGCTCGACGGCCTCGGGGAAGTAGCGGGTCAGGTCTCGCCCGTTGCGTGAGGCAAGGGAGATCTCGTCGCCGTCGCGGGCCACCACGACCCGGAAGCCATCCCACTTGGGCTCGAACCACCAGTCGCCCTCCTCGCCCGGAGGGAGCCCGTCGCTGGCCTTGGCCAGCATCGGGGTGAGGGGCAATGGCACCGGCAGCTCCACGACGGCGACGGTACCCCGCCGACCCCCCGGTGGCGTCAGGTGACGTGGACGGTGTCGAGGACGGCTCGCGCTCGGTCGGGGTCGCCGACGACGTCGATCTGATCGAGGGGGACGCGGTGCCACACCGCGAGGAGCAGGTCCGAGGCGGGGCCGCGGAGGGCGGCGTCGCCCTTGGCGTGGGCCCGCTCGACCTCGGCGCCCCCGTCGACGAGGCGCAGCAGCCACTCGCCGGTGCCCTCGGCCAGTCCGTCGTCGGTGCAGTGGATGTGGACCGTCGCGCCGACCAGCTCCGACGGCGGCCCGCCGCCCATCTCGAGGAACCGGGGCACGAAGAACGAGGCCCACTCGTCGATCCCGTCGGCTGCGAGCACGGGGTCGATCGGCGTCGCCGCGCCCGGGCCGGCCGCGTCCTCGGCGTCCCACCGGTGGACGGCGATCTCGTGGGCCTGGCGACGGAACCAGAACGCGACCTCGCCGGGGCCGGCGAAGGTGCGGGCTCGGTCGGACGGGTCGTGGCGGTCGAGCTCGGCCAGCAGCGCGTCGAGGCCCTCCCGGTACCACCCGAGGATGTCGGCCCCGGCCGGCGGGCGGGGCCCGGGGTCGACCTGCTCGTCGGAGTCGGGACCGGAGGCGATGAAGGCAGCCGCCCAGCGGTGGACGCGCCCGAGGTGCCCGATCAGGCGCTCGACGGTCCAGCCCGGGCAGGCCGTGACGGGGGCATCGAGGGCCTCGACGGGCGTGGCGGCGACGCGGCCGCCCTCCTCGACGATGGCGGCGCGGTGGTCGGCGGCGTGCATGGACGGACGATACGGCGTGACCGATCCCCGCCGGGCGGGTGAAACGCCGTCGCCGCCCACCGGGCCGGTCGGCCACCATGGCGGGATGGGCGATCTCGAGCGGGACACGGCGGTGGAGCAGGTCGACGAGGGGCGCTACCGGGCGACCCTGTCGCAGGAGTGGGAGATCTGGGGGCCGATGGGTGGCTACGTCGCATCGGTCGCCCTGCGCGCCGCCGGGGCGGCCAGCGCGCACCCACACCCGGCCGCCTTCTCCTGCCACTACCTCGGCGTCGCCGCCTTCGAGCCGGTCGACCTGGAGGTGACGACGCTGCGGTCCGGGCGCTCGGCCGGGTCGCACCGGGTGTCGATGACCCAGGACGGTCGGGCGATCCTCGAGGCGCTGGTCTGGAGCATCGGCGACGTCGAGGGGCTCGAGCACGACGAGACCGAGCCACCGGACGTCCCTGGTCCCGACGCGCTGCCGAGCCTCACCGACCTGGTCGACCCCGACGACGAGCCGCCGTTCCCGTTCTGGCGGAACTTCGACGCCAAGCCGCTGACCTTCGAGAAGGACTGGCCGCCCGACGGCCCCCGTCCCGCCCGCTGGGGTGAGTGGCTGCGGTTCCTGCCCGGCGCCACCTTCGACGACGAGTGGGCCGACGCCGCCCGCTCCCTGCTCCTGGTCGACCTCCCCAGCTGGCCGGCCGCGCATCGCCCGCACGCGTGGACGGAACCGCCCTTCACCGCGCCCACCCTCGACCTGAACGTCGCCTTCCACCGCAGCGCGGTGGGTCAGGAGTGGCTGCTGTGCGACGGCCGGGCCCCGGTGTCGACCGGCGGCCTGTTCGGGTGGGGCGCGGACATCTGGACCGTCGACGGCACCCTCGTGGCCTCCGGCGGTGGCCAGTGCCTCTACCGCCGCATGCGCTGAGGCGACCGCGACCGGACGAGTCCGCCGGGATCACCCGGTCTGGGGGAGGCAGCGGCCCCACGTCGGAGGGTGCACTGTGGGGCACGCCGCGCGCGGTGCCCTGCCGCGCGGGACGAGGAGACCTCGAAATGACGTTCGCCAACGATCACCTCGGGCGGCAGACCCTGCCGATCGCAGATCCCGCCCAGACCGGGGTGGTCACCTACGACGCCAAGGACCCGGCGACGTCGTTCCCCCCGATCGAGCCGCTGCGCCCGCCGGCCGGGGCACCGAACGTCCTGATCGTCCTGATCGACGACTGCGGCTTCGCGGCATCCAGCGCGTTCGGCGGACCCATCGCCTGCCCCACGGCCGAGCGCCTCGCCGCCGGTGGCCTGAAGTACAACCGCTTCCACACCACGGCTCTGTGCTCGCCGACCCGCCAGGCCCTCCTGACCGGTCGCAACCACCACGCGGTCGGCATGGGCGGCATCACCGAGATCGCCACCTCGGCCCCCGGGTACAGCTCGATCCGGCCCAAGGCGGCCGCGCCCATCGCCGAGACCCTGAAGCTCAACGGCTACTCGACCGCTCAGTTCGGCAAGTGCCACGAGGTGCCGGTGTGGGAGACGAGCCCGATGGGCCCGTTCACGCAGTGGCCGACCGGCTCGGGCTTCGAGCACTTCTACGGGTTCATCGGCGGCGAGACGAACCAGTACGCCCCCGCGATCTACCGCGACACCGTGCCGATCGAGCCCGATCGCACGCCGGAGGAGGGCTACCACTTCACCGAGGACATGACCGACCGGGCCCTCGACTGGGTGCGCCAGCAGAAGGCGCTGATGTCGGACAAGCCCTTCTTCATCTACTACGCCCCGGGCGCCACCCATGCGCCCCACCACGTGCCCACCGAGTGGAGCGACAAGTACAAGGGTCGCTTCGACCAGGGGTGGGACGCGCTGCGGGAGGAGACCCTGGCCCGCCAGAAGGAGCTCGGGGTGATCCCCGCCGACGCGGAGCTGACGGCCCGCCCGGACGAGATCCCTGGCTGGGACGACATGCCCGACGAGATGAAGCCGGTCCTGGCCCGCCAGATGGAGGTCTACGCCGGGTTCCTCGAGCACACCGACCACCACGTCGGTCGCCTCGTCGACGGCCTCGACGACCTCGGGGTCCTCGACGACACGCTGATCTACTACATCATCGGCGACAACGGGGCGTCGGCCGAGGGCACGCCGAACGGGTGCTTCAACGAGATGATCACCCTCAACGGCGCGGCCGGGCTGGAGACCCCCGAGTTCATGGCGTCGAAGATCGACGACTTCGGCACACCCGACGCCTACAACCACTACGCCGTCGGCTGGGCCCACGCCATGGACACCCCGTTCCAGTGGACGAAGCAGGTGGCGTCGCACTGGGGCGGGACCCGCAACGGGACGATCGTCCACTGGACGAACGGCATCACGGCCCGCGGCGAGGTCCGCTCGCAGTTCCACCACGTGATCGACGTGGCGAGCACGATCCTCGACGCCGCCGGCCTGCCCCACCCCCAGAGCGTCAACGGCATCACGCAGATGCCGATGCACGGCGTCAGCATGGTGCCGACCTTCGACGACGGCGATGCCCCCGAGACCCGCACGACGCAGTACTTCGAGATGTTCTGCAACCGGGGCATCTACCACGAGGGCTGGACCGCGGTGACCCGGCACAGCATCCCGTGGCTCGCGACCGAGATGCCCGCCTTCGACGACGACGTGTGGGAGCTGTACGGCCCCGACGACTGGACCCAGGCCCGCGACCTGGCCGCCGAGCAGCCCGAGCGGCTCCACGAGCTGCAGCGTCTGTGGCTGCTCGAGGCCACCAAGTACCAGGTGCTGCCCCTCGACGACCGACGCTTCGAGCGCTTCGACCCGCAGACGGCCGGACGACCGCAGCTGATCCAGGGCAGCTCGCAGATGCTGTTCGCGGGAATGACCCGGCTGTCCGAGAACTCGCTCCTCGTGGTGAAGAACAGGTCCCACTCGGTCACGGCCGAGATCGTGGTCCCCGACGGGGGCGCGAACGGTGTGATCATCGCCCAGGGCGGCGCCTTCAGCGGGTGGAGCCTCTACCTCAAGGACGGTGGCCGCCCGGCGTACTGCTACAACCTGTTCGGCCTCCAGCAGACGATCATCGAATCGGCCGACCCGGTGCCGAGCGGTGAGCACCAGGTGCGGATGGAGTTCACGTCCGACGGCGGGGGTCTCGGCAAGGGTGGTGGGGTCGAGCTGTTCGTCGACGGGCAGAAGGTCGGCGAGGGGCGGCTGGATGCGACGGTCCCGGTGGTGTTCTCGGCCGACGAGACGGCCGACCTCGGCTCCGACAGCGCGACGCCGGTCAGCTCCGACTACAGCCCGAAGGACAGCCACTTCACCGGCCGCATCCAGTGGGTGCAGATCGACGTCGATGACGCGGCCGAGGACCCGAACCACCTCATCAGCCCCGAGGAGCGACTCCGGGTCGCCATGGCCCGTCAGTGACCTCCGGGTCGCTCACCTCACCGAAGGCCCCGGCCACCCGGTGACCGGCGCGACTCAGCGGTCGTCGTCGTCCAGCAACCCGGCCGCCCGGGCCAGCTCGACGGCCTCGCGCCGGGAGCTGGTGCCCAGCTTCCGGTAGATCGACGAGGTGTGCGACTTGACCGTGTTGCGCGACACGTAGAGGCGTTCGGCGATGTCGGCCAGGCTGAGGTTGGTCGGGAGGTGGCGCATCACCCGCAGCTCGGCCGACGTGAGCGACGAGGCGCGTGCGTCGACCGCGCGGCGGGCAGCCTCGGCCTGCACCCGCAGCGCGGCGACGTGGTCGGCGATGGGGCCGCCGGGCGGCTCGCGACGGAGGTGGTGCTCGATCTCGCGGAGGAGCGTCGACGCCGTCGCGGGATCGTGGACGAGCAGGCTGCTGCGCACCAGGGGCAGGCGAGCCAGCGCGTTGTACCAGGGGGCCACCCCGTCGTACCCGCGGAGGATCTGGCGGACCCGGGCGATGTCGGCCGTGGCCTGGTCGCGGTGGCCGGCCCGCGCGTGCCCCAGGGCGCGCATCGCGACCACGGTGCCGGCGGCGGGCTGGACCTGTTCCAGGCGCATGTCCTCGAGGACGCCGACCGCCTTCGCACCCATCTCCGCAGCCCAGTCGTGGTCGCCCTCCAGGTCGACCAGCAGCGCGGCCACCGCCAGGCAGTTGGCTCCCATGGTCGGGGCGTCGCCCTCGGCGCCCTCGCTGATCCCCTCGGCCAGGACGTCGAGTGCCCCGGGGTCGCCCGCCAGGGCGAGGAGCCCGCCCAGGGTGAGGCACGCGTAGGCCCGCCACGGTCCGGGCTCCGCCGCGTCCTTGGCGCGCGTGGCGAGGGGCAGGAGGTCCGCGGTCCTCTCGGGCTCCAGCGACGCACGGATGATGTCGGCCCGCACGCGCCACGCGTCCGACGGCGGGGTGGCGGCCGAGCCGATCAGTCGGCTCCACCGCAGGGCCCGCGCCCCGTCACCCGCCGCGGTGGCCTGCATCGCCTCCACGCCGCACAGCCTCGCCGAGCGACGGATCCGATCGGCGGGGAAGGCCGACAGCCATCGCCGGACGGTGGCCGACTTCCCGTGCGCGATGACGTCCGCGGCGTGCTCCACGACGAGCTCCTCGTAGCGGTCGAGGTCCTCGATCGCGACGAGGTGCTCCAACGCCAGGTCGACGTCGCCCTTCCGCTCCCACCAGCCGGCCGCGCGTCGGTGCACCTCCCGCCAGCGGTCGCGGTCGGCGCTCCGGAGCTCCGCGGCGAGCCAGCGGCGGAGGATGGCGTGCATCCGGTACCAGTCGCCGCGCCGGTCGAGCGGGAGCACGACCAGCCGGCCCCGGTCGAGGCGCCGGATGGCCTCGGCCGATCCGTGGCGGCCGAGGATGACGTCGCACATCTCGGCCGTGAAGTGACCGAGGCACGCGGCCTCGGTCAGGAACTGCCGATCGACCGGATCGAGGTTCCCGAGCCACTCGGCCCGCAGGTAGTCGGTGACGTGGGTGATCTCGCCTGCGTCAGCCAACGAGGTCGGCGCCCGCCCACCTCCGGGCGCCGCGAGCACGAGGCTGGCGAGCCGCAGCCCGGCCGGCCAGCCCTCGAACTGCTCGTCGAGCAGGGTCAGGTCGGCGACGTCGACGGCGAGGCCGCCCGCGACGAGCAGCTCCTCGCTCTCGGCCAGGTCGAACGCCAGGTGCTCGGTCGTCAGGTCGACGACCCCGGGCGCCAGCCGCAGGGAGGCCACCCCGAGGGTGTCGTGGTGGGCCCGTCCGGCCAGGACGATGGTCGACCCCGGGGGCACGCCGGCGGCGACGGCCCGGACCACGTCGAGCGCGGCCGGGTCGTCGATCAGGTGGACGTCGTCGAGCACCAGGACGAAGGGGGTGGTCGTCGCGGCCACCGCGGCCCGCAGGTCCGGGACGGAGGTGGCGTGCGCGCCGGTCGCCATCAGCCCGTCGCGGGCCAGCGCGCCCCGACCAGGTCGGCGAACCCGCGCGCCAGGGCGTCGAGGAGGACCACCGGGTCGTTGTCGATCCGCTCGACGTCGAGCCAGCGGACCTCGCGGCGGTCCCACGCCGCCCAACGGGCGACCAACGTCGACTTGCCGTACCCCGCGGGGGCGAGCACCCGGAGCACCTGACCCGTGGCCTGCGTGAACACCTCGTCGAGGCGCGTCCGGGCCACGGTGCCGACCGGGACGTCGGGGACGACGAAGCGGGCCCGGTCGCGCAGCATGGTGATCTCGCTCAGGTGCCCCTCCGTTCGGCGGCCACGAGGGCCTCTGGTCGGCCGGGCAGAGTACCGCGGGGGTCCTCCGCAGGGCCCATCGGTGGGCCACCTCTGCCGATCACCCTGTCTGGGCGATGTCCGCGCCGGCGTCCCGGCGTACGCTGCACCTGGCTCCCTGGTCTGCCGCGCCCTCGCGCCCGGCCCGTGAGCCCGCTCCAACCCTCGATCGATCGGACCCCCGATGCTCGCGTACGACTACCCCATCCTCGGCCTGTTCTGGTCCATGCTGATCTTCTTCCTGTGGATCGCCTGGATCATGCTGCTGTTCCGGGTGTTCGGCGACATCTTCCGGAACAAGGACATGGGCGGCTTCGCCAAGGCGCTCTGGACCCTCTTCGTGATCTTCGCCCCGTTCCTCGGCGTGTTCGTGTACCTGATCGTCGAGGGGCGCTCCATGGCCGAGCGCGACCTCGCCCGGGCACAGGCGAGCGAAGCCGCGTTCCAGTCCTACGTCCGCGAGACGGCCGGCAGCGGAGCCAGCTCCGCCGACGAGCTGACCAAGCTGGCCGAGCTCCACAAGAGCGGCGTGCTGTCCGACGACGAGTTCGCGACCCAGAAGGCCAAGCTGCTGGCCTGACCGGCATGGGGGACCGGGGCCGCGATGGGGAGCGGCCCCGGGACCTCGCGCCCCGACCCTGCTCGCGTTGGGTCGGGGCGCCCGGGCGCGCCTAGTTTCCGACCATGACCGTGCACCCGCTCAGCGAGCGCATCGCCGACCTGGCGAAGCTGAAGGAGGAGGCCCGGCAGCCCGGGTCCGAGCGCAGCGTCCAGCGCCAGCACGACCGCGGCAAGATGCTGGCCCGCGAGCGCATCGAGTACCTCCTCGACGAGGGCTCCTTCAACGAGCTCGACATGCTCGCTCGGCACCGCAACCCGGACATCCCCGAGCGTCCGCTCACCGACGGCGTGATCACCGGGTGGGGCACCGTCGACGGGCGCAAGGTCTTCGTCTTCAGCCAGGACTTCACCCTCTTCGGCGGGGCTCTGGGCGAGGTGTTCGCCGAGAAGATCCACAAGGTGATGGACCTCGCCCTCAAGGTGGGCGCCCCGGTGGTCGGCCTCAACGACGGTGCCGGCGCCCGCATCCAGGAGGGCCCGGTCAGCCTGGCGTCCTACGGCGGCATCTTCTACCGGAACGTGAAGGCCTCGGGCGTCACCCCGCAGATCAGCGTGATCATGGGGCCGTGCGCCGGCGGCGCCGTGTACAGCCCGGCCATGACCGACTTCGTGTTCATGGTCGAGGACACCTCGTACATGTTCATCACCGGCCCCGACGTGGTGAAGACGGTGACCGGCGAGGACGTCACCCAGCAGGAGCTCGGCGGCGCCCACGCCCACTCGGCCAAGTCCGGTGTCGCCGCCTTCACCGCCAGCGACGACCGGGCCGTCCTCGACGACGTCCGCTACCTGCTCAGCTTCCTTCCTGCCAACAACATGGAGGAGCCGCCGCGGAGCGTCGCGGTCGACGACCCCGACCGCAGCTGCGACGAGCTGGCCGGGATGATCCCCGACAGCCCGAACCAGCCCTACGACATGCGAAAGCTCATCGAGGTCGTCGTCGACGACGCCGACTACGTCGAGTACTTCCCCCAGTGGGCCCAGTCGATCACCTGCGGGTTCGCCCGCATCGACGGCCAGCCGATCGGCATCGTCGGCAACAACCCGATGTTCTACGCGGGCGTGCTCGACATCGACTCGTCGGAGAAGGCGGCCCGCTTCGTCCGGGTGTGCGACTCGTTCAACATCCCGCTGATCACCTTCGTCGACGTGCCCGGCTTCCTGCCCGGCGTCGACCAGGAGCACGGCGGCATCATCCGCCACGGCGCCAAGCTGCTCTACGCCTACTGCGAGTCGACCGTCCCCCGCATCCAGATCATCACCCGCAAGGCCTACGGCGGCGCCTACGTGGTGATGAACTCCAAGTCGATCGGCGCCGACCTGGCCTTCGCCTGGCCGTCCGCCGAGCTGGCGGTGATGGGCGCGACCGGCGCGGTCGAGATCCTGAACCGGGCCGACATCTCCGCAGCCGACGACAAGGACGCCCGCAAGGCCGAGCTCGTCGACGACTACTCCGAGCGCTGGTGCAACCCGTACGTCGCTGCCGAGCGGGGCTACGTCGACGACGTCATCGACCCGGCCGACACCCGGCGCAAGCTGGTGGCCGGCCTCGAGATGCTGCGCTCCAAGCAGGAGGAGCTCCCGCCCCGCAAGCACGGGAACGTTCCCCTGTGACGCCCCCGCCGTCGGTGTCGGGCATCCGTCCCGCTCCCACCGACGAGGAGGCGGCCGCCATCGTCGCGGCCGTCGAGGGGGCGTGGCCGCGGGCCGTCGTCGCTCCGGCCGACGGGGCTCCCGAGCGGTGGCGCTGGAGCGGCCGCTGGTGGTCGAAGCCGGTGCCGATGCGTCGCCGGCGTCCCTGGTAGGGACCGTCAGGACCGACCTGCAGAGGTCGCCCATCCCGCGGTGACCCCGCGAGGCGTCGCCGCGGACCGGCACCGGGCGCGATGAACCCCCGGTGAATCTCGACCCGAGCCCTTGAGCGGCGGGCCTGGCTGCCGACGTCCAAGGGGATGAACACTCTGCGTGCTGGTCTCCTCGCGCATCGTCTCGTCGTCGCGGCCGTGGCCGGGACGGTGCTCCTCGCGGCGGGCGTCGCCTCCCCCGCTCCCGTCGCCGCGGCCCCGAACGCCCCCCGGGTGCGGGCCGTCGACGGTGCCTGCGAGGGCCAGCTGCTCGCCCTGCACAACGCGGAGCGGACGTCGCGCGGCGTGGCCGCGCTGAAGGAGGACCCGGCGATCGACCAGATCTCGCGGGCGTGGGCGTGGGAGCTGGCCCGGTCGGCCTCGCTCCGGCACAACCCGTCGATGGTGTCGAAGATCGGGTCGGCCGTGCCCAGCTGGCGGTCGATGGCGGAGAACGTCGGGTACGCAGGGTCGGCCACGTCGGTGCACAACGCCTACATGGGCTCCTCGGCCCACCGCACCAACATCGTCTCGTCCGCGTACAACCGGGTGGGCGTCGGCTGCGTCCGCGACAGCAGCGGTCGCGTCTGGACCGCGGTGAACTTCGTGGCCGGCTCGTCGATCTCGAGCCGCCGGCCGGCCCCGTTCGCCTCCGCCGGTGATGCGTCGGTGCGCCTGCGGTGGTGGCTGCTGGGCCAGGAGGCGACGACGATGCAGGTCGACGTCGACACGTCGAAGCTCCTCTCGGGAACCTCGACGGCCTCGTCCCACGCCGTCTACCTGGCGACGTCGTCGGTCCACGCCGGCGCCGTCCCGGGGGTCACCCGCCTCTACTACGCGGCCTTCCTGCGCCACCCCGACGCCAGCGGCCTGACCTACTGGATCCGCTCCCGGCAGGGGGGGCGGTCGCTGCAGTCGATCGGGTCGTCGTTCGCGGCGAGCGCGGAGTTCACCTCCCGCTACGGGTCGCTCGACGACTCCGGGTTCGTCGACCAGGTGTACCGCAACGTCCTCGGCCGAGCCCCCGATGCGTCCGGTGCCGACTACTGGGAGGGCCGCCTGGACGCGGGGGACTCCCGGGGCGAGGTGCTGGTCGGCTTCTCCGAGTCGGCTGAGCACGTGCGGACGACGGCGGCCAAGGTCACGGTGTCGTGGGCCTTCGTGCAGATGATCGGCCGGACGCCGACGAGCACCGAGCGGGCCACGTGGGAGCCGACGGTCGCCGCGTCGGGGTCGCGCCGGGTCGTGGAGTTCCTGGCCGCCTCGGGCGCCTTCAGCTCGCGGGCCGCCTCCTACCGCTACTGACGGCCGGCGGGGCCGAGGCGCGACGAGGGCACGCCCCCGTCGTGGAGGCGTGCCCTCGCTGCTGTCCCGCCGGGTTCCCGCGGTCAGGTCACCGAGACCTCGGCGACCATGCCGTGGGTGAAGTGCGGCGGCCCGTCGCCGGAGGGGCCCTCCTCGAAGGTGGTCGTCCCGGTCGGGAGGAAGCAGAGGGCGACGTAGTCGCCGGGCTCCAGGTCGGCCACCAGGTAGGAGCCCTCACCGCCCGCGACCGGCTCGGCGACGCCGATGAAGGTGGTCTTCTCCATGGCCTCCTCCTCGGGCAGGGCCAGCAGGTCCTCGGCGGAGTCGGTGACGCCGTCGTTCTTCCGCATCAGCACGAGCTCGTGGTACTCGGCGCCCTGGTTGTCGAGCTCGAGGCTCACGGGGCCGGCATCGAGGGTCTCGGGGAGGTCGTCGAAGGCGTAGTCGCGCGCCGTGACCGGGATCGTCGTCCACCCGCAGCCCTCGAGGTCGAAGGCGTGGACGCGCTGCTCCGCGGCCGCGACCTCTGGGTCCTCGAACGCGGCGACGTTCCCGCTGTCGGCGACCTCGTCGACGGCCGTCGACAGCACCGACACGTCATCGCTGATCTCGTCGGGTGCGACCGCCACGACCTCGTCGACGAGGGGGCGCACGGTCTCGGTGGCGAACGCCTGGAAGGCCGCCGCGACCTCCTCCGGGGTGGCGGTCTCGAAGTCGACGTCGGGCTCACCCGCGGTCTCCACCGCGAGCGATGCGTCGCAGTAGGCGGCGAGATCGTCCTCGGCGCCCGGCGGATCGGTGCCGTCGGTCGCTTCGGACTCGGTCTGAGCCGGCTGGGTGTCCGTCGACGAGGTGTCGTCGTCGCCGCAGGATGCGACGAAGATCAGGGCCACCAAGGTGGCGATGCGGATGCGTGAGATGGTCGACTTCATGTGGGTTCTCCTTGGGTTGGGATGGGTGGTCGGTGGTCCGGGGTGGGGGATGAGCGCTCAGCGGGCAGTGGCGGGGAGGACGAGGGGGGCCCGCACACGGCCACGGCCTCGACCCCGTCAGGGTCGATGAAGGGGACCGTGCGCCACCCGCCCCGGTCCACGGGGGCGGCGGTGGTGCAGCCCGCGGCGGTGAGGCGCTCCTCGAGGGCCGCCAGCTGGGCGGGCTCGGAGACGGCCAGGGCGAGGTGGTCGAACGACCGGCGCGGGTGGAGCGACCCCTCGGGACGGAAGCCGGGGACCTCGTAGACCAGCAGGAGGTCGTGGCCGATCGACCCGAAGGCGGCGACCCTGGTGTACGGGGCCCCGACAGGGACGGAGAGCGATCGCAGCTCGAGGCCGACGACGTCGACGTAGAAGTGGTGGAGCCGATCCAGGTCGTCGGTGCTGAGCGCGACGTGCGACAGCCTGATCGGGGCCGGGCCGTGCGGTCGGCTCCACGATGCGACGGGTGGGGTGGTCATGGCGGATCCTGGAGCGGCGGGCGGGTGCGCCCCACCCTGCGGCCCGGACCGCCGAACGGTCCCGCGTAGCACGCTACGCGATTCCGTGGCGCACCACCGCGACCGGGCCTACGATGCGATCGTGCGCTGGTCGGTCAGGGGACGCGCGCCGGTCGTCGAAGACGTTCGTCGGCGGCTCGCCTCCGGCGCGAGCGTCGTGGTCGCCGGCTCGGCCGGCGTGGGCAAGACGGCGGTCGCCCGGGAGGTCGCCGCAGACCTCGACGGGTGCTGGGTCGTCGGCAGCCAGGCCCTGCGGCCCATCCCCCTCGGTGCGTTCGCCCACCTGCTCGATGCGGACGAGCCGCTCGCGCCCGACGATCCCCTGACCGCCGTGCGGGGCGCGGCCTCGGCGGTCGAGCACTCGGGCGCCGATCTCCTGGTCGTGGACGACCTGCCGCTGTTCGACGGCAGGAGCCTGGCCCTCGTCCACCTCCTCGTCCGCCGGGGCAGGGTCCCGGTGCTGGCCACCGTTCGTGACCGCTTCGACGCCCCGGCGGAGGTGCAGGACCTCTGGAAGGACGGCTCGGTCGAGGTCGTCGACCTCCGGCCCCTCGAGGTCGACGACGTCGCCGACCTGCTGGGCCACGTCCTCCCGGGCCCGGTCGACGCCCGCTCTGCCCGGGCGCCTCCACGACCTGACCGGGGGCAACGCCCTGCTGCTCCGCGAGGCGGTCGAGAGCGGTCTGGGCGACGGCTCCCTACGAGCGGTCGACGGGCGCTGGTCGTGGGCGGGGGTGCGCCAGCCGTCGACCGGCCTCGTCGACGCGGTGCGCTCCGCCTCGCGCCGCTGGGCGACGACGCCGTGGTCGCCGGCGACCTGCTGGCCATGGGGGAGCCGGTGCCGGGGGACGTCCTCGTCGCCGCGGCGGGGCGAGAGGCGGTGGAGGCCCTCGAGTCGGGAGGGGTGGTGGTCATCGACGAGGCCGACGGCGTCGCCCGGTTCAGCCACCCGCTGTACGGCGAGGTCATCGCAGCATCCCTGGGGGTCGCCCGGCGTCAGCGGCTCTGGACCACGCTGGCCGATGCGCTCGAGCCGTCGGCTGCGTCCGCCACCGACCGGCTCCGGGTCGCCCGCTGGCGCCTCGGCGGCGGTGGGGCGTGGGCGCCGGAGAAGTGGGTCGACGCGGCCGACGCGGCCAACCGCCGCTTCGACCACGCCCTCGCCGAGGAGCTGGCCCGCCGCGCGGTGGATGACGGCGGCGGCTTCCACGCCGAGCTGGCCCTGGCATCGGCCCTGGTGGGGACCCGCCAGCTCGATGCCGCGCACGCCCTCCTCGACCGGATCGGTGACGGCGCGACGACGCGACGAGGAGCGCATGGACCAC
>CAVURR010000014.1:0-468637 GCA_963743955.1 uncultured Iamiaceae bacterium | reverse complement strand
TGTCGGTGGTGGTGCCCGACTGGCTGACCGCGACGACGAGGGTGTCGGTCATGTCGGGGCGGAGGTCGAACCCGCTGAGCTCGGTGGCCAGGCGGGCGTCGACCCGCAGGTCGGTGCCCGCGGTCAGCCGGTCGAGGGTGGCCGCGAAGGCCTGGCCGGCGACCGCGGCCGTGCCCTGCCCGATGGCGAGGACCCGGGTGACGATGCCGTCGCCGAGGGCCTTGCGGGTGAGCTCGGGGAGCGACTCCGGCCCCAGCCGGGCCTCCAGCAGGTCGCCGACCGGGACGATCTTGCCCCGCAGGGTCTTGCGGAACGAGGTGGGCGACTCCGAGATCTCCTTGAGGAGGAAGTGCGGGAAGTCGCCCCGGTCGATGTCGCGGGTGGTCACCTCGGCCCGCACGAGCTCCGACGCGGCGATCGGCAGCTCCTGACCCGAGTAGGACAGCCGGCGGAGCCCGTCGAGCGACCCGGCCCGGCGGCCGTCGACCACGACCACCTGACCCCGGCTGCCGGTCGGGTCCTCCGGGTCGGCCGGCGTGTCGCCGTCGAGGCGCAGGTACCGGTCGCACTCCTCGACCACGCCGTAGGGCTCGGACGCGACGAGGAACAGGTCGTCGGCGACGCCCACGTAGAGCGCCTGGCCGCTGCCCCGCAGGGCCAGCAGCAGGGTGGACGGGTCGGAGGCCACCGAGGCGCCGATGGCGACCGAGCCGTCGAAGGAGGCCACCGTCCGGCGGAAGGCGTCCACCACGTCGGCGCCGGCGGCGACGTCGCGGCTCACGAGGGTGGGGATCACCTTGGCGTCGGTGGTGATCTCCGCCGCGTACTGGAGGCCGGCCCGGGCCTTGAGGTCGGCGAAGTTGTCGATGTCGCCGTTGAGGGCGGCGGCGACGAAGGGGCCGGTCGGCGGCGACCTCCTCGCTGTTCACCGGGTGGGCGTTGGCCTGGGAGATGATCCCGACCGAGGCCCAGCGGGTGTGGCAGAGCACCACCACCTCGGCCGTGTCGGCCACGAGGGCCTGGCGGAGGAGGTCGTCGCTGGCGATCGCCATGCGCAGGGCGGCCGAGTTGTCGCCCAGCTCACCGATCTCGGCCGCCGCCTTGTAGACGAACGACAGGCTGCCGTCGGCCACGACGACCGAGCCGGAGGTGAAGGCCGGGTCGGAGCGGTCGGCGATCATCCCCGCGACCAGCGGCGAGTCGAGGTCGAGCCCGTGCCCGCGGACGAGGACGCTGAGCCCGGCGGAGTCGCGACCCCGCACCTCGAGGCGATCGAGGGCCGACAGGGCCGCCTGCACCGAGGTCATGGCCTCGATCGCGGCCCGGCCGGCCGACGGACCGGCCAGTCCGGCCACCGCCCGGGCCGTCCGCAGGCGGTCGCGGCCCACGGCCCAGGCCTCGTCGCGCACGGCGACGACGGCGGCGTTGACGGCCTCCTGGACCGCCGAGGGCTCGTCGGCGAGGAGGTCCTCCAGGCGGGACTCGAGGGCGGCGAGGGCTCCGGCCACGTCGGCCAGGTGGTGCTCCAACCCGCTCACCAGGCGCCGGGTCGGCGAGCAGGGCCCGCACGCCGGGGGTGCCCTGCAGGGCGGCGTCGGCCGCCGCCAGCCGCTCGGTGGCGGTGGCCAGGCGGGCCAGCACGTCGCCGGCGGTGCGGCCCGCGCTGACCTGCTCGGCCGCGCCGTCGACCAGTGCGAGGACATCGCCGGTGCGGGGCGGGGTCCGATCACTGGGACGGCGGGCGACGGCGATGATCCCGCACATGCGCGGTCCTCCGGAGGTCGGCGACCAACCGATGCTACTGGCGGGTCACGCCCGGCCCGCCCCGGGGAGGGGTCCCCGGCCGCGGTCGGGTCGCACGGGGCTCGGGCGGTCGCTCGGCAGCCGCGTCGGTCGCCCGGCGGGGTCAGGATGCCGCGGCCGCGATGGCGCCGGCGAGGTCCTCGGCCACGGTGCGGGCCTCCTCGACCGTGGGGGCCTCGACCATCACCCGCACCAGCGGCTCGGTGCCGCTGGAGCGGACCAGCACCCGCCCCCGGCCGGCCAGGCCGATCTCGGCCTGGGCGACCTGCGGTCCGACCTCGTCGATCAGCCCGGGCCGCCGCTGGGCCAGGGGCACGTTGACCAGCACCTGGGGCAGGCGGGTCATCACCGAGGCCAGGTCGGCGAGGGTGCGGCCCGAGCGGGCGATCGCGTCGAGCACCACCAGCCCCGCCAGCACACCGTCGCCGGTCGTGGCCCGGTCTCGCAGGATGATGTGGCCGGACTGCTCGCCTCCGAGCGAGAGGCCCTCGGCCTCGAGGGCGGCGAGCACGTGGCGGTCGCCCACCGGGGTGTCGACGACCCGCACGCCGTTGGCCGCCATCGCCTGGCGGAACCCGAGGTTGGTCATGACGGTGACGGCCACCGCGTCGTGGGCGAGGAGGCCCTGGTCGCGCAGGTCGAGCGCGAGCAGGGCGATCAGGTGGTCGCCGTCGACCAGCTCTCCTGCGGCGTCGACCGCGACGACCCGGTCGGCGTCGCCGTCGAAGGCGAGCCCCACGTCGGCACCCCGGGCGATCACCGCCGCCTGCGAGACCCTCCGGGTGGTTCGAGCCGCAGCCGTCGTTGATGTTGGTGCCGTCCGGGTCGGCGTGGAGGACGGTGACCGCCGCGCCCAGGTGGGCCAGCACCTCGGGGGCGACGGCGGAGGCCGCGCCGTTGGCGCAGTCGATGACGACCCGCAGGCCGGCCAGGCGGCGTCCGTCGAGCACGTCGTCGACGAGGTGGTGGGAGTAGCGGTGCCAGGCGTCGGGGGCCGACCGGAGGCTGCCGACGAGCGACCCGCCGGGGCGCTCCGGCGAGCCGGGGATGCCGTCGGCCTCGATGCGGACCAGCTCGGCCTCGAGCTCGGCCTCGGTGTCGTCGTCGAGCTTGAGCCCGCCGATCCCGAACACCTTGATGCCGTTGTCGGCGAAGGGGTTGTGCGACGCCGAGATCATCGCCCCGGGCAGCTGGTCGGCGGCGGCGAGGAAGGCCACGCACGGGGTGGGCACCACGCCGAGGTCGACCGCGGTCGCGCCCTCCGACGCCAGGCCGGCGGCGAAGGCCGCGTGCAGCAGGGGGCCGGAGGTGCGGGTGTCGCGCCCGACCAACCAGGGGCCTGCGCCCAGGGTGCGGGCCGCGGCCCGCCCGAGGGCGAGCGCCAGCTCAGGGGTCAGCTCGGTGTTGGCAGCCCCCCGCACCCCGTCGGTACCGAACCGAAGGGTCACGCGGACCCGACTACCGCTTGGAGTACTGCGGAGCCTTGCGGGCCTTCTTGAGGCCGTACTTCTTCGACTCCTTCTCGCGGGCGTCGCGGGTGAGGAAGCCGGCCTTCTTCAGCGTCGGCCGAGCCTCCTCGTCGAGGGCGACGAGGGCCCGGGCGATGCCGAGGCGCATGGCACCGGCCTGGCCCGAGGGGCCACCGCCGTCCATGGTGGCGTCGATGTCGTAGCGGTCCTCGGCCTCGACGGCCTTGAGGGGCTCGGTGAGGATCATCCGGTGGGTGTCGTTCGGGAAGTAGTCCTCGACGGCCCGGCCGTTGATGGTGATCTTGCCCTCGCCGTCCCGAAGGCGGACGCGGGCGACGGCGCGCTTGCGGCGACCGGTGGTCTGGACGAGGGGCATGGGCACGACTGGGTCTCCTACGCGGTGCGGCGGGCGCCGGGGATGTCGAGCGGCTCGGGCTGCTGGGCCGCGTGGGGGTGGGTGGGGCCGGCGTACACCTTGAGCTTCGAGAGCTGCTGGGCGCCGAGGCGGTTCTTCGGGAGCATGCCCCGGATGGTGCGACGCACGGCGTCGGCCGGCTTGCGGGCCAGGGCCTGGGCGTAGGTCAGCTCGGTGAGGCCACCGGGGAACCCGGAGTGCCGGTAGACCTTCTTCTTCTCGGCCTTGCCGGCGGTCAGCACGACCTTGTCGGCGTTGATGATGATGACGTGGTCGCCGGTGTCGATGTGGGGGGCGAACGTCGGCTTGTGCTTGCCGCGCAGGATGCGGGCGACCTCGGTGGACATGCGCCCCAGCACCAGGCCGTCGGCGTCGACGACGTACCAGCGGCGGGTGATCTCACTGGCCTTCGGCGAGTAGGTGGGCACGGGTCTCTCCTCGGGTCCGCCCCGGCGGGCGGAGGGTGGCGTACGGTGGCCGGCGGGCAGAGCAGGGACGTCACGGGACGACAGCCGCCAGGGCCGAGGGACAACGTTACGCGTCACCGCCCTCCAGGGGCAACCTGACGGGGCTGCGGCCCGTAGGGTGCGGCCGTGGGAGAGCCGCTGGTCGACCTCGACGCCGTGCGCGCCGCGGCGGCGGGCCTGCGGGGGGTGCTCCGACCGACGCCCGCCGCCCCGTCGGACACGCTCACCCGCCTGGCCGGCCGACCGGTGTGGACCAAGCCCGAGCACCTCCAGCGGACGGGCAGCTTCAAGGTCCGCGGCGCGTCGCACCTGATCCGGTCGCTCCCCGACGACGGGCTGCCCGTGGTGGCGGCGTCGGCCGGGAACCACGCCCAGGGCGTGGCCCTCGCCGCGCAGCTGGCCGGACGCCGGGCGGTGGTGCTCATGCCGGAGACGGCCGCCCTGCCCAAGGTGGAGGCCACCCGGGCCTACGGCGCGCAGGTCCGCCTGGTGGGGGCGACGGTCGACGACGCCCTGGCGGAGGCCCACAGGGAGGCGGCCGAGCGGGGGTGGCACCTGGTGCCCCCCTTCGACGACGACCGGGTCATCGCCGGGCAGGGCACCGTCGGCCTCGAGCTGGCGTCGGAGGCGCCCGACGTCGAGGTGGTGGCGGTGCCCGTCGGTGGAGGTGGGTTGGTGTCGGGGATCGCGGTCGCCCTCCGTGCCCTCCGTCCCGACGTGCGCATCGTCGGGGTCGAGGCCGCGGGCGCGGCCTCGATGGCCGCGTCGCTCGCCGCCGGCGCACCGGTGCGCCTCGACGCCTGCCAGACCATCGCCGACGGGATCGCCCTCAAGTCCCCCGGCGTCCGCACCCTCGCCCACGTCGCCGAGCTGGTCGACGAGGTGGTCACCGTCACCGACGAGGAGATCAGCCGGGCGCTCGTCCTCCTCCTCGAGCGGTGCAAGGCGGTGGTCGAGCCGGCCGGGGCGGTGGGCCTGGCCGCGATCCTGTCGGGACACGTCGTCGGGTCGGGGCCGGCGCTGGCCGTGCTCTCCGGCGGGAACGTCGACCTGCTGCTGCTGCGCCGGCTGATCGAGCACGGCCTGTCGGCGTCGGGTCGCTTCGTGCGGATCCGGGTCGTCGTCCGCGACCGACCCGGCGCCCTCGCCGGGGTCACCGGGGCCCTCGCCGCCGAGGGCCTCAACGTGCTGTCCGTCGACCACCACCGGGAGGGGGCGAGCCTCGCCCTCGACGAGGTCGAGGTCACCTTCACGCTCGAGACCCGCGACCCCGACCAGCGGCGGGAGGTCGTCGAACGCCTGCGGGCCGACGGCCACCGGGTCGACCTGCTGGGCTGACCGGGACCGGCCGGGGCCGGCCCCGGTAGCGTCGGCCGACGTGACCCTGTTCGACCCCGAGGAGGCGGTGGCCGACACCGGCCCGACCCGACGCCTCCGGCTCACGGTGGCCTACGACGGCACCGGCTTCCACGGCTTCGCCGCCAACGTCGGGGTCCGCACGGTGGCCGGCGTCCTGGCCGAGGCCCTCGAACGGCAGGTGGGCCACGCGGTCGACATCACCTGTGCCGGGCGCACCGACCGGGGCGTCCACGCCCTCGGGCAGGTCGTCACCGTCGACGTCCGGGCCGATCGGGTCGAGGACCCGAGCGCACTGACCGCGCTGGTGCGGGCGCTCAACCGCATGTGCGGTCCCGAGGTCGCCGTGCGCGACCCGGCCCTCGTGGACGACGGCTTCGACGCCCGCCACAGCGCCATCGCCCGCCGCTACCGGTACGCGGTGTGGAACCACCCCGAGCCCGACCCGTTCTCGGCCCGCCGGGCCTGGCACGTCGAGCGCCCCCTGTCGCTGCCCGCCCTGCGCCTGGCCTGCGACCCGCTGATCGGCGAGCACGACTTCGCCACCTTCTGTCGGCGCCCGAAGGTCCGCGAGGGGGAGGCCAGCCTCGTCCGCCACGTGACCGAGGCCGAGTGGCACGACGACGGCGAGGGCCGCCTCCGCTTCGAGATCGAGGCCTCCGCCTTCTGCCACCAGATGGTGCGCAGCATCGTCGGGATGCTCGTCGCGGTCGGGGCCGGTCGGATGACCGCGGGCGACGTGCGGGCGGCGATGGTCGCCCGCGACCGCGCCCGCGTGCCCGACCTCGCCCCTCCCCACGGGCTCACGCTGTGGACGGTCCGGTACCCGGACTGGAGCTCGGTCGAGGGCTGAGGGACCTGGGCCGACGAGGCCGGCCGGGGCCGGGTCAGCCGGCGGCGCTGGCGGGCGGGGTGAAGGCCGGGACGCCGAAGGACTCCTCGGCCACCGCTCCCAGCTCGCGGAGTCCCTCGAGGACCTCGACGATGCGCTCCTGCGACCAGCCCAGGCGCGACGCCAGGATCTGCACCGGGATGGTGTCGGCCATGGCCGCGACCAGGGCCCAGCCGTCGGCGTCGAGCTCCGCCGAGGGGGCCGAGCCGGTGAGGCGCACCAGCGAGTCGTCCCCCCAGGCCGCCACGCCGGGGGCGCCCGGCGCGCTGGGTGCGGGGCCGTCGGTCGGTGCGTCGGATGCTTCCTCGGCGGCGGCTGCGTCGTCCGCGTCGTCCGCGTCGTCTGCAGCCGGCTCGCCGACCGGGCTCGCCGGCGCCCTCGGCCTCGACGACCTCCGCCGCCGCGCTCCCGTCCTCCGCCTCGCCGCCGCCGCCGGCGTCACGCTGCTCCGCCTCCAGTGCGCTCGGCCTCGGCCCGCTCCGCCTCGAGTCGCTCGGCCTCGGCAGCCTCCTCGGCGGCGCGCCGCCGGCGCAGGGCCTCGTCGACCAGGTCGACGGTGTTCCAGTCCCACTCGCCGTTGAGCGCGTGCTCGTTGAGGGGGTGGTGGAAGTACTCGCCGGTCGTCTGCCCGAGCAGCTCGACCAGCAGCTCGATCGTGTGCGGGAGGAGGCGGTGCTCGGTGGCCTCGACCGCGGCGGCGAAGGCGTGGTCGTCGAGGGCCTCGTCGATGGCGGGCTCCTCGGGATCCCCCTCGGCCAGCACGAGGTAGATGCGCCCACCGTCCAGGTACACGGAGATGCGCCGGGCGACGTCGAACTCGATGCCGCCGTCGACACCCTCCTGCGCCGCGGTGCGCAGCACCCACTCCGGCGAGTACTCGGCGAGATCGCCCTTTCGCATCATGGTGGTGGCTCCCCTCGGTCGTCAGGAGGATAGGCGAGCCGGGCCCGGTGCGACCGAGCCCGCCTGCGGCCGGGCACGCCCCCGCGCGCCCTGGTCCTGACGTCCCGTCGGCTCCCATCGGCCCACCACTCAGCGTTGTGAGAAGACCACGTTCAGGGAGGCTGGAAAGGGGTCGAACGAACCACCTGGAGGGCCCCGGGGCGGGCCCGGCCGGGTCAGTGGCCGGGCGTGCGTCCGGTGAAGTCGTCCATGGTGCGGTTCACGCCCAGGATCCCCGCGACGCGGTCGAACGCCCCGACCGGAAGGCTGCGCAGCAGCGGGAGGGCACCCACCGCCGGGGGCAGGTGGACGCGCGGGCGGTCTCGTTCGACCGCGTTCCACGTGGCCTGGACCACCTGGTCCGGCTTGAGGATCGGCAGCAGCCAGCGGAACCGGGTCTTGACCCCGGCGAACATGCCCGTGTCGATGTAGTACGGGCAGACCACCGTGGTGCGGACGGCACTGCCCTGGCCGGCCAGCTCGACCCGCAGCGACTCGTCGAAGCCGACGGCCGCCCACTTGCTGGCCGAGTAGTCGGTGAGCTTGGCCACCCCGATCAGGCCCGAGGCGGAGGCGATGGTGACGATCCGCCCCCGGTCGCGCTCGACCATCGACGCCAGGAAGGGCTGCGTCACCCAGTACAGGGCGAGGGTGTTGACCTCGAACGTGCGCCGCACGTCGGCCTCGGTCAGCTCGGCCAGCGGCTTGCCGCTGACGACACCGGCGTTGTTGACCAGCACGTCGACCGCACCGGCGGTGGCGATCGCCTCGGCTGCGGCCTCGCGCACGGCCTCGCGGTCGGTCACGTCGACGACCTGGCCGACGGGCCGACGGGCGAGCCCGGTGCGGAGCCGGGCCGTGGTCTCGACCGCGGCGTCGAGCGCCTCGGCGTCGCGATCCCACATCACGACGCTGGCGCCGCGCCGGGCGGCCTCGACGGAGAGGCCGAGGCCGATGCCGGAGGCGGCACCGGTGATGACGACCGTCGCGCCGCCCAGCAACGTCCGCGTCGACGCCCGGGACGCCATGCCGCCAGCCCTCGTTCGGGTCAGACCAGCTCGATGCGGGCCATGGGGGCGTTGTCGCCCTGGCGCGGCCCGAGCTTCAGGATGCGGGTGTAGCCGCCGTTGCGGTCGGCGTAGCGGGGGCCGATCTCGTCGATCAGCTTCGCCGCGGCCTCCTTGTCACCGGCCAGCGCCGACACCACCTGGCGGTGGTTGTGCAGGCCGCCCTTGCGGGCCTTGGTGATGAGCTTCTCGGCCACGGGGCGCAGGGCCTTGGCCTTGGCCTCGGTGGTGGTGATGCCCTCGGCCGCCACGAGCGACGCGACCAGGTTGGCCATCATCGCCTTCTGGTGGGAGGCGCTGCCGCCGAAGCGGCGGCCCTTCTTCGGGGTGGCAGGCATGTCAGTCCCGACCCTTCAGCGACAGGCCGCGCTCGTCGAGCTTCACGAGGACCTCGTCGAGCGACTTCTGGCCGAAGTTGGTGATGGCGAGGAGGTCGTCCTCGGTCTTCTGGAGCAGCTCGCCCACGGTGTTGACCTGGGCCCGCTTGAGGCAGTTCCGGGGACGCTCGGACAGGTCGAGGTCCTCGATCGGGAGCTCGAGGTCGGGCGAGCCGGTGGTGGTGCCGACGGCCTCGGTCAGGGTCAGGCCCTGGGGCTCCTCGCTGAGCTCCTCGATCAGGCCGACCAGCGACTTGAGCGTGGCACCGGCCGAGCTCAGGGCGTCGCGGGGCGTGATCGAGCCGTCGGTCTCGATGTCGAGCACGAGCTGGTCGTAGTCGGTGTCCATCTCGACCCGGGTCGGCTGGATGTCGAAGGCGACGCGGCGCACCGGCGAGAAGATCGAGTCGACCGGGATGATCCCGATGGTCGCACCCTGCTTGTTGCGGTCGGCCGAGACGTAGCCCCGACCCCGGTCGACGGTGATGTCGATCGAGAGGCGGCCCTTGCTGTTGAGGGTCGCGACGTGCAGCTCGGGGTTGAGCACCTCGACGTCCGCGGTGAGCTGGAGGTCGGCCGCGGTCACCTCGGCCGGGCCCCGCACGTCGAGGCGCACGGTGACCGGCGCGTCGGACTGCGACGTCAGGACGAGGTCCTTCAGGTTGAGGATGATGTCGGTGATGTCCTCGGTGACGCCGGGGATGACGTCGAACTCCTGGATGGCGTCGTCGAAGCGCACCTCGGTGACGGCCGCGCCGGGGATCGACGACAGGAGCGTGCGGCGCAGGGAGTTGCCCAGCGTGTGCCCGAAGCCGGGCTCGAGGGGGCTGATGGAGAACCGCTGGCGGTTGTCCTTCTCCTCGTCCAGGGCCTCGACCGTCGGGCGTTGGATGACCAGCATCTGGTGCCTTCCTCAGTGTTCTCGCAGAGTGGGGGTGTCGTGGGGGGTGGGGGCGGCGGGACCCCCGGCGTCGGCTACTTGGAGTAGAGCTCGACGATCAGCTGCTCGCGCACCGGCACGTCGATCTGGGCCCGGACGGGCAGCTCGCGGACGGTGACCTGCAGGCGCTCGTCGCCGTGCTCGAGCCAGTCCGGGGTCCGGCGGTCGAGCGTGTCGAGGTTGTGGCGGATGACGATCATCTCGCGGGCCTTGTCGCCCAGGCTGACGACGTCGCCCTTGCGCACCCGGTAGCTGGGGATGTCGACCCGCTTGCCGTTGACCTTGACCATGCCGTGGCTGACGAACTGGCGGGCCTGCGGGCGGGTGGACGCCCAGCCGGCCCGGAAGGTGACGTTGTCGAGGCGCTGCTCGAGCATGCGGAGCAGGTTCTCGCCGGTCACCCCCTGCTGGCGGGTGGCCTCCTTGTACAGGTTGGAGAACTGGCGCTCGAGGAGGCCGTAGATGTACTTGGCCTTCTGCTTCTCCTGGAGCTGCAGCAGGTACTCGGAGGGCTGCCGGCGGCGGGCACGACCGTGCTCGCCGGGCGGGTAGGGCTTGCGGTCCAGCATGCGCTGGCCCTTGTCGTTCTCGAAGATGTTGACGCCGAGGCGGCGGCTGATCTTGACCTTGGGACCGGTGTAACGAGCCATGTGTCTCCTCCCGGCTCAGACCCGGCGCCGCTTGGGCGGGCGGCAGCCGTTGTGGGGCACGGGGGTGACGTCCTTGACGCCGGTGACCTCGATGCCGGTGTTCTGGATCGAGCGGATCGCGGTCTCGCGGCCGGAGCCGGGACCCTTGGTCTGCACGTCGACCTTGCGGACGCCGTGCTCCATGGCTCGGCGGGCGGCCTGCTCGGCGGCCATCTGGGCTGCGTACGGGGTCGACTTGCGCGACCCCTTGAACCCGACGTTGCCGGCCGACGCCCAGGCGATGACGTTGCCCTCGAGGTCGGAGATCGACACGATCGTGTTGTTGAACGAGCACTTGATGTGCGCCACGCCGTGGCTGACGTTCTTGCGTTCGCGCTTGCGGGGACGACGGCCCCCGGGCTTTGGCTTGGCCATTACTTGCGCACCTTCTTCTTGCCGGCCACGGTCTTCTTCGGGCCCTTCCGGGTTCGAGCGTTGGTCTGGGTGCGCTGCCCGTGGACGGGCAGGCCCTTGCGGTGACGGAGGCCCTGGTAGCAGCCGATCTCCATCTTCCGCTTGATGTCCTGCTGGACCTCTCGCTTCAGGTCGCCCTCGACCTTCAGGTTCTGGTCGATCCAGGCGCGGATCTTGTTGACCTCGGTGTCGGTGAGGTCGCGCACCCGGGTGTTGGGGTCGACACCGGTGGCCTCGCAGACCTGGGTGGCGGTGGTGGCGCCCACGCCGAAGACGTAGGTGAGGGAGATGACGAGGCGCTTCTCCCTGGGGATGTCGACGCCGGCGATGCGGGCCATCAGAGCTCTCCGAGGGTGGTGGTCGAGAGGACGGGGGTCATGTCAGCCCTGCCGCTGCTTGTGGCGGGGGTTCGTGCAGATCACCTGCACGCGGCCGTGGCGGCGGATGATCTTGCACTTCTCGCACATCGGCTTGACGCTGGGTCGGACCTTCATGGGTGGGGCTTTCTTCGAGACGTGCGGGGCGGACGGGGGTGGCTCGGGCGGCGTGCCCGGGGCTACTTGAAGCGGTAGGTGATGCGACCGCGGGAGAGGTCGTACGGGGTGAGCTCGACCTGGACGCGGTCACCCGGGAGGATCCGGATGTAGTGCATGCGCATCTTCCCCGAGATGTGGGCGAGCACGGTGTGGCCGTTCTCGAACTCCACCTTGAACATGGCGTTCGGCAGGGACTCGAGGACGGTCCCCTCGAGGACGATCGCGTCTTGCTTGGGCTTGGGCAGCGTTCCACTCCTGGCCAGAGGCGGCGGTGGCCTCGGCTCCCCGCGCGCAGGGGCGCGAGGGCCGCATGGGCCGACGGACGATGCTAGACGCGGCCCCCTCGCGACGCCAACCCCGGCAGACCGACCACCCTGCCACGACCAGCCAGAGCGGTGGTGGACCCTACTCGTTGTCCTCGTTGTAGCGGGTGAGGGCGTCCTGGATGGTCTGGTCCGTCCGGGCGATGACGTCGTCGGGCGAGGCGCCCTCGAGCACCAGCCGGTCGAGGGAGTCCTTGATGGCGTCGGAGTAGTCCGTGTAGGGGCCGATCTGGGGGCCGGGGTTGTCGGGCTTCACCGCGACCAGCTGGCCGTAGGCGACCTGGAGGATCTGGCCGGCCAGGTCGTCCTGCCAGTAGGCGACCACCTCCGGATCGCTGGCCGCCGCCTGGGTGGTCGGGAGGTAGGAGCCGAGGAGGTGCCAGTGGACCTGGCTGGGGACCTCCCACATGAACTTCATGAACTCCCAGGCCGCCGCCTGCTGCTCGGGCGGGACCGTGTTGGTCATGAAGAACGACCCTCCGGCCACCCGGACCTGGGCCGGCTCCTCCAGGCCGGGGAACGGCGACGCCATGACGTCGATCTTCGACAGGTCGACGTCGTCGGGGTCGATGCCCGCCGGGGCGCCCTCGACGTCCTCGCCGCCGAGCACCGCCTTGATGGTGGTCGCGGCGGTCGACGTCTCGATCAGCATGCTGGAGTTCTGCTGGGCGACGGCGAGGTACTGGTTGATCTGGCCGTCGGTGGCGGAGTGGCCCTCGAGCAGGCCGTCCTCCTCCATCCCCGCGAGCCACTCGTAGAGCTCCTGGGTCGCCGGGTTGTCGAAGGTCGACTCGTCGGCGAGGCCCTCGCGGCCGTTGCCCTGGTTCACGACGGTCTCCCCGGCACCGGTGATCCACGACTCGGGGAACCAGGCGTTGAGCACCAGGGCGAGGGGCTTGCTGATGCCGGCGGCCTTGAGCGCCTCGGCGGCCGTCCGCAGCTCGTCGAGCGTGTCGGGCGGGTCCTCCGGGTCGATCCCGGCCCGCCGGAAGTGGTTGGCGTTGTAGTAGAGGACCTGGCTGCTGACGTTGGTGTAGCCCGGCCAGTAGACGTCCTCGGACGGTGTAGTAGTTGCGCACCACCGGGAGCTGGCCGGTCGTGAAGTCGTCGGCCTCCTCGCACGCCTCGGCCGGGAGCACGGTGCCGCTGTCGACGAGCTGCCGGAGCGAGGTGTCCTCGAGGTACGCGATGGCGGGCAGGTCGCCCGACGGGATGGCCGCGACGTACTTGCGGAACACCTCGTCGTAGGCGGTGCCCTGGTTCAGCACCGTGACCTTCACCTTGTCCTGGCTCTGCGTTGAACTCGTCGGCCAGGTCGTTGAGCGCCACCTGCGACTGGGATCCGAGGGCGTGCCACAGGTCGATCTCGACGGTGCCGTCGGCCTCGTCGAGGGCGTCGAGGGGGCAGTCGGGCAGCGACGGACCCGAGTCCTCGCCGTCGCCTCCCCCACCGCCGCTCGTCGCCCGGTCGTTGCCCTCGTCGCGCACGCACGCCGCGGAGGTGGCGGCCAGCAGCACGGCGACGACCACGGCCAGCAGGCGGTGGGCCGAGCGGCCCGTCGGGGCGGGGGACCGGGACATGGGGGCTCCTTCGGAGGTCAGCCCTTGACCGCGCCGGCGGTGAGGCCGCGCACGATCTGGCGCTGGAAGAGGATGAGGAGGATGACCACGGGGACCGCGGCGATGATCGCCCCGGCCACCGGGATGTTGGCCTCCTCGAGGTTGGTGGTGAGGCCGCGCAGAGCGATCTGCACGGTGGCCCAGCTCTCGGTGTCGTTGATGACGGCCCGGGGCCACAGGTACTGGTTGAACGCGCCGAGGAACGAGATCACCGCGAAGCTGGCGATCACCGGGCGGGTGAGCGGCACCGCGAAGCGGAACAGGAACTGGAGGTGGCTCCAGCCCTCGAGGCGGGCCGCGTCGCGGATCTCGCTGGGGATGCCGAGGAAGCCCTGGCGGATGAGGAACGTGCCGAACGCCGACGCCGCGAACGGCATCACCAGGCCCTGGTAGGTGTCGAACCAGCCGAGGTCGCGCATCGTCTGGAGGTTCGGGCAGGAGGGTGACCTCGAGCGGCAGCAGCATGGTCGCCATGAACACCGCGAAGGTCAGCCGCTTGAACGGGAAGCGCAGGAAGGCGAAGGCGTAGGCGGCCAGCACCGACGTGACCAGCTGCAGGCTGGTGATGGCCACGGTGACCACCAGGCTCCGCGATCATGGCCGAGCCCATGTTGCCGCGCTCCCACGCCTTGCGGAACCCGTCGAACCGCACGCCCTGGGGGGTCGTGACGGAGCGGAGGAAGGCCTCGGAGGGGTCCGAGATCGCCCGCACCACGACGAAGTAGATGGGGGCGAGGACGATGGCGGCCAGCAGCGTCAGCAGCGACGTACCACCCGGCGGCGGCCAGCGGCCGGTGGCTCGGCTTCGAGTCGTCAGCTGCCATAGTGCACCCGCTTCTCGAGCAGGAGGAACTGCAGCAGGGTCACCACGAAGGTCACCCCGAACAGGCCCACCGACAGGACCGACCCCTCGCCCATCTTGTTCGGGGCCTGGCGTTCGAAGATCTTGAACACGAGCGTCTCGGTCGAGCCGGCCGGTCCGCCGGCGGTGAGGAACTCGATCTGGGCGAAGGCCTGGAGGGCGAAGACCACCAGCACGACGACGCAGGAACAGCAGCACCGGCGAGATCAGCGGCACGGTGATGCGGAAGAACCGCCGGACCGGGCCGTAGCCGTCGAGGGTCGCGGCCTCCTCGACCTCCTCGGGGATCGCCTGGAGCCCGGCCAGGACGATCACGAACGACAGGCCCAGGTTCTGCCACACCGACGACAGCGACACGCCGAACAGGGCGGTCGAGGAGTTCTCCAGCAGGTCGGTCTTGAACACCCCGATCTGCGGGTTGATCAGGACGAGGAAGATGACCGACGCGACCGCGGTCGAGGTCGCGATGGTCGAGGAGAAGATGGCCTGGAAGACCTTGATGCCCCGCAGCCGACGGTTGGCGGCCACCGCGAGCACGGTGCCCAGCACCAGGCCGAGGGGCACCGTGTAGATCACGTACTGGACGCTGTGCCACAGCCCCTGGCGGAACTCGTCGCCGGTCAGGACGTCGACGTACTGCGACCAGCCGACGTAGCGGAGGTTCGTGCCCGACGCGTTGTTCCGGTACAGGCCGCGGAGCACGACCTGCTCGAAGGGGTAGAAGGCGAAGGCGACGAAGAGGAGGAAGGACGGGCAGCAGGAACGCGTAGGCGATCAGCGCCTCCTTGACCTTGCCGGTGTCGGCGACGCGGCCCTCGTCGCCGTCGCCACCGACCAGCTCCCGGAGCCGGCCCATCAGGCGCCGCCCGGAGAGGTCGGGGCCGGCGGGGCCGGGCCGTCGACCTGGGCGGACGGCGACCGCGACAGGCGGGCGCCGGAGTCGGCGTCGAACACGTGGGCGTGGTCGGGGTCGACCGCCAGGCGGATCGCGTCGCCGGGCGCCGGCGGGTGGGACTCGGACCCGACCCGCACGATCCACGGCAGCAGGCCCTCGGGCGCGCCGTCGAGCTCGACCCGCACCAGCGCCTCGTGGCCGAGCCACTCGACCTGGCGGACCGTGCCCCGCACCGGCCCGTCGGCCGTGACCCGGAGGTGCTCGGGGCGCACGCCCACGACCACCGACGCCGACCCCGCGCCCTCGACCGCGCCGACCGCGACGGGGCTGCCGCCGACCATGACGTGACCCTCGCCGAGCGGCGCCGATCGCGGTGTTCATCGCGGGTGTGCCGATGAAGCCGGCCACGAACAGGTTGGCGGGCCGCTCGTAGACGTCGCGCGGCGTGCCCACCTGCTGGAGGCGGCCGTCGCACATGATCACGACCCGGTCGGCCATGGTCATGGCCTCGATCTGGTCGTGGGTGACGTAGACGAAGGTGGTGCCGAGCCGCCGGTGGAGGTCGACCAGCTCGGCCCGGGTCTGGGTGCGGAGCTTGGCGTCGAGGTTCGACAGCGGCTCGTCCATCAGGAACACCGCCGGCCGCGAGACCACGGCCCGGGCCAGGGCGACCCGCTGGCGCTGGCCACCGGAGAGGGCGCCCGGCTTGCGGTCGAGGTAGGGCTCGAGCCCGAGCATGCGGGCCGCCTCGTCGATGCGCTCCTTGCGCTCGGGGCCCGACGAGCTTCCGCAGGGTGCGGCCACCGCCGGGCTCGTCGACCCACGTCGGCTTGGTGAGCAGCGGCGACTCGATGTTCTTGGCCACGGTCATGTGCGGGTACAGCGCGTAGCTCTGGAAGACCATGGCGACGTCGCGCTTCGAGGGGATGACGTCGTTGACCGACCCGGTCGCCGATGCTGAGCTCGCCGACGCTGACCTCCTCGAGCCCCGCGATCATCCGCAGGGCCGTGCTCTTGCCGCAGCCCGACGGCCCCAGCAGCACCAGGAACTCACCGTCCTCCACGGCCAGGTCGAGCTGGTCGACCGCCGTCACCCCGCCGAAGCGCTTGGTCACCCCGTCGAACGTCACGCTGGCCACGACGCGAACCTAGGTCAGCGATCGGGCCCGCACCGGGAACCAGGGCAGGTCTCCACCGCGGCGTCACCTCCCGGCCACGCTCCGGACACCTGCGGGAGCCGCCGGACCGGCAGCCTCCGGACCGCTCTCGCCCCGCGCCGGCCCAAGGGTGCTCAGGGCACGGGGTGCGTCGGCTCGTGATCGGACGGTGCCCCGCCATCCGCCGAATCGTCCTCGGCGGCCCGGCGGCGACGGCGGATCAGCAGGACGACGCCCACCACGCCGACGGCCAGCACCGCAAGGCCCGCAGCGCCCGCCGCCGCGAGGCGTCGGCGCCCCCACCCACCCGCGCCCCTGGCCGCCCGGGCATCGACGGGCGGATGCGTCGCCGCGTCGAGCTCCCTCGCCGTCCAGGTGTCGCCCCCGTCGGTGGACACCAGCACCTCGGAGCCGACGGAGGCGACCACGGTCCGGTCGGTGGCGAAGGTGGGCGAGAACGCGATCGGCGACGACGTCGACCTGCTGAACGAGGTGGGGATCCGCTGCTCGGGGCCCAGCGACGGGGCGACCGGCGCGAAGGTGCGCCCCCGGTCGGTCGAGCGGAACAGCCCCTCGCCCCGGACGCTCACCAGCACGGTGCCGTCCTCGGCGAAGGCGGGCGACGCCACCACCCCCTCGATGGTTCGGTCGGACGCCGGGCCCAGCCCGGCGAGCGACCACGTCCGACCGCCGTCGGAGCTGACCCGTAGCCCGCGAGGCGTGCCCGCCATGAGCACCGACCCGTCGGCGGTGGCCCCGACCGCCAGGTTGGTCACGGCCCAGCGCTGGTCGGTCGACGGCGCGGCCCACGTCTCGCCCCCGTCTCGGGAGGTCGCGACACCGGCCCGCGTCCCCGCGTGGAGCACCCGCGGGTCGCCGGGGTCGACGGCGAGCGACAACGCCGGCCCGCCCACCTCCCCCACCGTGACGAGCGTGCGGCCGCCGTCGTCGCTGCGATGGATCCGGCCGCTGCTGACGTCGGCCAGCACGACCACGCCAGGCTCCGGCACCACCATCACGTAGTTGAGGGCCCCGTCGCTCGGCTGCGTGCCCGGCACCTCGACCACCGTCCACGTCAGCCCACGGTCGGTCGAGCGCAGCAGGGCGCGGGGCCGGGTGACGTACAGGGTGCCGTCGTCGGGGTAGGCCGGCGAGAACGCGGCGCCGTACAGGCGGGCGAAGCGGTCGGTGCCGTCGTCGTACTGGCCGGGCTCCTCCAGCCCGTCGTTCGACGGCTCCCACGTGCGGCCCCCGTCGCGGAGACGTGGGCCCCGTTGAGGTAGGTGGTGACGAGGATCGTGCCGTCCTCGGCGAAGGCCGGCGACAGGGCCAGCCCCACCACCGTCGTCGCCGGGATGGTCTCGACCTCGGTCCACGACGCAGCGCCGTCCTCGGAGCGGAAGAGGCCGTCGAACCCGCCCACGAGCACCAGGTCGTCGGCCGCCCCGACCTCGACCGCGACGATCGGGCCGAAGTCGGGACGGTCCGCGTACGCGGGCTCGTCGCGCTGCTCGTCGGTGGTGAGCCCGTCGACCCGCGCCGACCACGTCCGACCCCCATCGTCGCTCCGGAACGCGCCGGAGGAGGACGTCGATGCGTACACGACGAGGTCGTCCCCCGTGCCCGTCGCGGCGAGGCCCACGACCGCCTCGTCGGGGAGCCCGCCCCGGTGGCGGTCGACCCCTCCCCCGCCGTCGACCCGCGCCACCTGGCCGTCGCCCGTCCCGACGAGCGCGGCGGCGCCGCTGCCCTCCGGCAGGGCGATCACCGACGTCAGGTGCCCGGCGCCCTCGACGCGGTCGGACCGCCACGTCCGGCCCCCGTCGCCGGACGTGTGGAGCGACCCGCCGTGGTCGACCGCCCAGATCTGCTCGCCCGTCGCATCCAGGGCGACGCCGGCCACCGGGTCGCCCGTCTCCAACGCCACCTCCCACGTCGCGCCGCCGTCGTCCGACCGGAGCAGGTCGTCGCCGACCGCGGTCGCGTACACCGGGCGCGGGGCGGCGCCGACCGCCGGGCCGACCACGAACGCCGTGGGCTGCACCCCGTCGGGCAGCGACCCCACCCGGGACCACCCGCTCCCCCCGTCCTCGGAGCGGAAGACGGCGCCGTCCTCGGACGCGGCGTGGAGCACCGCGGCGTCGTCGGGGGCTCCGGCCAGCGCGACCAGCCCGGCCCGGTTCGACAAGCCGTCCACGACCCGCCGCCACGTCACCCCGGCGTCGGTGGACCGCATCAGGAAGCCGCGCGACAGCGCGTGGACCACGCCGTCCTCCTCGACCTCCGGCGACACCACCACCGCGAAGATGTCGTCGTGGGGGGCGTGGGCCGCCGACGGCCCGGTGGGCACCAGCGCGGCGAGGGCGAGCAGCAGCAGGGCGACGGCGCCGCGCACCCACCGCTGCCGCGGGTGTGCCCGCGCTCGCCCTCCCACCCTGCCGGCCACGGCCGGGACGGTAGCCGGGCGCGCCGACGGGCGCGACCGGCGCGGGTCAGGGTCGGGTGAGGACCTCGGGGCCGTCGTCGGTGACCGCGACGGTGTGCTCGGTGTGGGCCGACCAGCTGCCGTCGAGGGTCACGACGGTCCAGTCGTCGTCGAGCACGTCGGTGTCCGCGGTGCCCACCGCGACCATCGGCTCGATGGCGAGCACGTTGCCCACCTTGCAGGGTGGGTCCCCGGCCGGGCCAGCCGACGTTGGGCACGCTCGGCGACTCGTGCATGGCCCGCCCGATGGCGTGACCGGTGTACCCGTCGACCACCCACAGGCCGGCGCCCTCGATCACCCGCTGCACCGCGTTGCCGAGGTCGCCGAGGGTGCGCCCCGCGACCATCTGCTCGATGGCGGCGTCGAGGGAGCGCTCGGCGACGTCGATCAGGTTCTGGGCCTCGGGCGCGATCTCGCCGACGCCGGCGGTGAAGGCGGCGTCGCCGTGCCAGCCCTCGACGACGGCACCGCAGTCGATCGACACGATGTCGCCCTCCTCCAGCACCCGCTCGCCGGGGATGCCGTGGACGACGACCTCGTTCGGCGACGCGCAGATCACCGCCGGGTAGCCGTGGTAGCCGAGGAAGTTCGACGTCGCGCCCGCGGGCCTCGAGCACCTCGCGCCCGATGCGGTCGAGCTCGGCGGTGGTCACGCCCGGGCGGATCGCCTGCGCGGGTGCGCTCGTGCATCTCGGCCACGACGCGGCCGGCGCGCCGCATCACCGCGATCTCGCTCGGGGAACGGCGGGTGATGCCCCGGCCGAGCACCGAGCGCCTCGTCCTCAGGAGCCGCTGTCGGACGTGCGGGCGTCGACGACGGCGAGGAGCCGGTCGAACACGTCGTCCTCGGTGCCGAGGCCGTCGACGGCCTCGAGCAGACCGATGCTGCGGTAGTGGTCGACCAGCGGGGCGGTCTCCCGCTCGTAGAGCTCGAGCCGGCGGCCGATGGCCTCGGGCCGGTCGTCGTCGCGCTGGCGGGGCGTGCCGCCGCACTTCGGGCAGGTGCCGTCGGCGATGGCCGGGTCGTCGGCCCGGTAGATGGTGCCGCAGCCGTCGCAGGTGCGTCGGGACGAGATGCGGTCGATCACCACGTCGTTGGCGACGACGAGGTCGACGACGACCTCGAGCGGGGCGTCGCGGGTGATGGTGGCCAGCGCCTCGGCCTGCCCGACCGTGCGGGGGAAGCCGTCGAGGATCCAGCCCCGCTCGGCGTCGGCCTCGTGGAGGCGGTCGTCGACGATGCCGACCATGACCTCGTCGGGGACGAGGTCGCCGGCGTCCATGATCTGCTTCGCCCGCTGGCCGAGCGGGGTGCCCTCGCGCACCGCGGCCCGCAGCATGTCGCCGGTGGAGATGTGGGGCACGCCGCACAGCGCCGCCAGCCGCTGGGCCTGGGTGCCCTTGCCGGCGCCCTGGCGACCGAGGATCAGCATGCGCACGCCGGGGTGCACCGGCGCGCCGTTCGACTCTGCGGGGCTCACGACTTCAGGAAGCCCTCGTAGTTGCGCATCATCAGCTGGCTGTCGATCTGCTTCATCGTCTCGAGGGCGACGCCCACCGCGATGAGGATCGAGGTGCCGAAGAACCCGAGCTGGAGGCCGGCGTCGGTGCCGAGGGTGCGCCCCAGCACGAAGGCCGGGACCAGGGCCACGAAGCAGATGAACAGCGCGCCCGGCAGCGTGATGCGGTTCAGGATGCGGCTCAGGTAGCGCTCGGTCTGGGGACCGGGCCGGATGCCGGGGATGAAGCCGCCCTGCTTGCGGATCTGGTCGGCCTGCTTGTGCGGGTCGAACTGGATCGCGGCGTAGAAGTAGGCGAACCCGACGATGAGCAGGCCGTAGACGCCCAGGTACAGGGCGCTGGTGCCCTGGCGGAAGTGGTCGTCGATGAACTCCTGGGCCGATGCCGCCCAGTTCTGGTTGCCCTCGCTGTCGACCTCGCCCGGCAGCACGGTGCTGATCATCACCGGCAGGTACAGCATCGAGCTGGCGAAGATGATCGGGATCACGCCGGAGGCGTTGACCTTGAGCGGGATGTAGGTGTTCTGGCCGCCGTACATCCGCCGGCCGACCTGGCGCTTGGCGAACTGCACGGGGATGCGGCGCTGGCCCTGCTCGACGAAGACGATGGCGACCATCACGCCGACGAACATCAGGGCGACCAGCACCATGGCCAGCAGGCCCGACTCGGCGCGGACGGCGCCGAAGCTGGCCGGCAGCTGGCTCACGACCGAGGCGAAGATCAGCAGCGACATGCCGTTGCCGATGCCCCGCTGCGTGATGAGCTCGCCCATCCACATGATGAGGGCGGTGCCCGCGGTGAGGCTGACCACGACCAGCACCACCCGGCTCCAGTTGTAGTTGCCGCCGAAGAGGTCGACGTCGCCGAAGGGGTTGCCGCCGGCGAAGCCCTGCCCACCCCGGTGGAACAGGAAGGTGAGGCCGGTGGACTGCATGATCGCGATGGCGACCGTGAGGTAGCGGGTCCACTGGGTGATCTTCCGCTGGCCGACCGCGCCCTGCTGCTGCCACTGCTCCAGCTTGGGGATCACCACCGCGAGGATCTGCATGATGATCGACGACGTGATGTAGGGCATCACGCCCAGCGCGAACACCGCGAACTGGGTGATCGCGCCGCCCGAGAACAGGCGGAGGAACTCGAGCGCACCGCTCTGGCCGCTCTGCTCCTTCAGCGTCTGGAGGGTCGACACGTCGATGCCCGGCACCGGCACGTGCGACCCCAGGCGGTAGAGCAGGATCATGAACAGGGTGAAGAGGATCTTGTTGCGGAGATCCTCCACCTTGAACATGTTCTTCATGCTCGAGAGCACGGCGGTTCCTCTCGGGGGGCTCGCGGTGGGGCCGGGCTGGCAGTGGGACGACCCGGTGAGACGGCGCTCAGCGGTTGGTGAGGTGGTTGCCCTTGGCCGGCGGACGGCGGTCGCCCCACGGCAGCGGCAGGATCTCCACCGTACCCCCCGCTGCGGTGATGGCAGCCTCGGCCGAGGCCGACACGGCGTGGGCCGAGACCCGGACGGCGCGGGTGATCTCGCCCCGGCCGAGCACCTTCACGAGGGCGCCCTTGTGGGTGAGGCCCTTGCGGTGGAGCGTCTCCGGTGAGATCTCGTCCTCGCCACTGGCCTCGATCACGTCGAGGTTGATGGCCTGGTACTCGACCCGGAACGGGTTCTTGAAGCCCTTGAGCTTCGGCACCCGCATGTGGAGGGGCATCTGCCCGCCCTCGAAGCCGACGGGGACCTTGCTGCGGGCCTTCTGGCCCTTGGTGCCACGGCCGGCGGTCTTGCCGCCCTTGCCGCCGATGCCTCGGGCGACGCGCTTCTTGCGACGGTTCGACCCCGGCGCGGGGGTGAGGTCGTGGATCTTCATCAGTCGGTCTCCTCGACGGTGACCAGGTGGGGGACCTTGGCGAGCATGCCGCGGATCTCGGGCCGGTCGGGCAGCACGTTGGCCCGCCCGATGCGGCCGAGGCCCAGGGCTCGGAGGGTGCCGCGCTGCTTCGGCTTGGAGCCGATGGCCGAGCGGACCTGGGTGACCTTCAGGGCGGCCATCACGCGACCTCGTCGGGGACGACCGGGCCGCGCTCGGACTCGCGGTACGCGTCGAGCAGGCCCTTGGGCACGAACTCCTCGGCCGAGAGGCCGCGCAGGCGAGCCACCTCGTCGGGGCGCTTCAGCGCCTTGAGGCCGTTGATGGTGGCCCGGGCGACGTTGATGTGGTTGGCCGAGCCCAGCGACTTGCAGAGCACGTCGTGGATGCCGGCCTCCTCGAGGATGGCGCGGGCGGCGCCTCCGGCGATGACGCCGGTGCCGGGGGCGGCGGGCTTGATCATCACCCGGGCCGCACCCTGCTCCCCGATGATGGGGTGGGTCACGGTCGAGCCGGCCAGGGGCACGGCGAACATGTTCTTCTTGGCCTCCTCGGTGCCCTTCTGGATGGCGAGGGGCACCTCCTTGGCCTTGCCGTAGCCGAGCCCGACGCGACCGGCGCCGTCGCCGATCACCACGAGGGCGGTGAAGGAGAACCGACGACCGCCCTTGACCACCTTGGCCACGCGGTTGATGTCGATGACCCGCGACTCGCGCAGCTGGGCCTCGTTCACGTTCGGTGCCATCAGAACTCCAGTCCGGATTCGCGGGCGGCGTCGGCGAGGGAGGCGACGCGGCCGTGGTAGCGGAAGCCGCCGCGGTCGAAGACGACCTGGGTGACGCCGGCGTCCTTGGCCCGGGAGGCCAGCAGCTCGCCGACCTTCTTGGAGCCGTCGACGTTGCCGCCGCTGGTGCGGAGGTCGGCCTCGAGGGACGAGGCCGACGCCAGCGTGCGACCGGTCGAGTCGTCGATCACCTGGGCCGAGATGTGCTTGTTGGAGCGGAAGACGGCGAGGCGGGGGCGCTCGGTGGTGCCCCGGACCTTCTTGCGGACCCGGCGGTGCCGCCGGACCCGTGCTTCACGCTTCTTCTGGGCGCTGTCACTCATGGGTTCCTGCTCACTTCGCGGTCTTGCCGGCCTTGCGGGCCACGTACTCACCGAGGTAGCGCACGCCCTTGCCCTTGTAGGGCTCGGGCTTGCGGAGGGCGCGGATGTCCGCGGCCACCTGGCCGACCTGCTCCTTGTCGATGCCCCGGACCACGATGCGGGTCGGGGTGGGCACCTCGAAGGTGATGCCGGAGGGGGCGTCGACCTTCACCGGGTGGCTGAAGCCGAGCGAGAGGTCGAGCGTCGACCCCTGCAGGGCGGCCCGGTAGCCGGTGCCGATGATCTCGAGCTCCTTGGAGAACTCCTGGCTGACGCCCACGACCATGTTGTTGACGAGCGACCGGACGAGGCCGTGCATGGCCTTGCTCTGACGCTCGTCGTCGGGGCGCTCGACCAGCAGGGTGTCGCCGTCCTGGCGGACGGTGACCGCGCCGGGCAGGTCGCGGACGAGGGTGCCCTTCGGGCCCTTGACCGTGACGCTGCTGCCGCTGATGGCGACGTCGACGCCGGAGGGGACGGGGATCGGGCTCTTGCCGATGCGGGACATCAGTACCTCACCACACGAAGCAGAGGACCTCGCCGCCCACGTTGCGCTTGCGCGCCTCGCGGTCGGTGAGCAGCCCCTGGCTGGTCGAGACGACGGCCACGCCGAGCCCACCGAGGACCCGGGGGATCTCCTTGGACTTGCGGTAGACGCGCAGGCCCGGCTTCGACACCCGCTGGATGCCGGAGATGGTGCGCGACCGCTCGGGCGAGTACCGCATGGTGATGTGCAGCGTGGCGCCGGGGCGGTCGATGTTGGGCTCGACGCGGAAGGCGTCGATGTAGCCCTCGGACTTCAGGACGGCGGCGAGCGCCTCCTTCTGCTTCGAGGTGGGCATGCGGACCTCGTCGTGCATCGCCACGTTGGCGTTGCGGATGCGGGTCAGCATGTCGGCGATGGGATCTGTCATGGTCACGTCGTCTGTCCCTCCCTCACCAGCTGGCCTTGGTCACACCGGGGATCTCGCCGGCGTGCACCATCTCACGCAGGCAGACCCGGCAGAGCTTGAACTTCCGGTACACCGAGTGCGGGCGACCGCAACGCTGGCACCGGGTGTAGCCCCGCACCTTGAACTTGGGCGTCTTGTTCGCCTTGTTGATCAGAGCCTTCTTGGCCATTACTGCCCCTCACGCTTGAACGGGAAGCCGAAGGCGGCGAGCAGTGCCCTGCCCTCGGCGTCGGTCCGGGCTGTGGTCACGATGGTGATGTCCATGCCTCGGGTGGAGTCGATCTTGTCGTAGTCGATCTCCGGGAAGATCAGCTGCTCGGTCACGCCGAACGTGTAGTTGCCGTTGCCGTCGAAGCTCCGGGGGTTGAGGCCCCGGAAGTCGCGGATGCGGGGGATCGCCAGGCTCACGAGCCGGTCGAAGAACTCCCACATGCGGTCGCCCCGAAGGGTGACCTTGGCTCCGATGGCGTTGCCCTCGCGGAGCTTGAAGGTGGCGATCGACTTCTTGGCCCGGGTGACGGCCGGCTTCTGGCCGGTGATCACGGTCAGGTCGGACACGGCTCCGTCGAGGAGCGAGGGCGAGGCGACGGCGTCGCCGACGCCCATGTTCACCACGATCTTCTCGAAGCGGGGGACCTGCATGATGTTGTCGAGGCCGAGCTCGTCCTTGAGCTGGGCCCGGACCTCGTCGTCGTAGCGCCGCTTGAGCCGCGGCGCCTCGGTGGTGGCGGTGGACATCAGATCTCCGCTCCGGTCCGACGGCAGACCCGGATCTTGGTGCCGTCCTCGAGGACCTTGTACCCGACCTTGGTCGGCTTGCCGTCGCCGGGGCTCAGCACCGCGACGTTGGGCACCGGGATCGGCATGTCCTTGTCGATGATGCCGCCCTGGCTGGTCGCCGACCGGGCCTTCTGGTGCTTCTTGGCGACGTTCACGCCGTCGACGATCACCTTGTTGTCACGGGGCAGGACGCGCATCACGACGCCTTCCTTGCCCCGGTCCTTGCCGGTGAGCACGCGGACGCGGTCGCCCTTCTTGATCTTGACGCCTGCCATCACAGGACCTCCGGGGCCAGCGACACGATGCGCATGAACTTCTTGTCCCGCAGCTCGCGGCCGACCGGTCCGAAGATGCGGGTGCCGCGGGGCTGCTGCTGGTCGTTGATGAGGACGGCGGCGTTCTCGTCGAAGCGGATGTAGGAGCCGTCCGGACGACGCTTCTCCTTCTTCACCCGCACGACCACGCACTTGACGACGTCACCCTTGCGGACGGCGGCGCCGGGGATGGCGTCCTTCACGGTGGCGACGATGATGTCGCCGATCGAGGCGTAGCGCCGCTTGGAGCCCCCGAGCACCTTGATGCACAGGATCTCCTTGGCGCCGCTGTTGTCGGCGACCCGAAGACGTGACTCTTGCTGGATCACCGTGCACGCTCCAGGACCTCGAGGAGCCGCCAGCGCTTCAGCTTCGACAGCGGGCGGGTCTCCTGCACCCGGACGCGGTCGCCGACCTTCAGGTCGTTCTCCTCGTCGTGGGTGTAGAGCTTGGTGCTCTGCTGGACGGTCTTGCCGTAGAGGCGGTGCCGGACCCGGGAGGTCACGGTGACCACGGCGGTCTTGTCCATGGAGGCGGAGGTGACGATGCCCTCCCGCACCTTGCGCGGGTTCGGACGGGCCTCGGCCTCGGTGTTGGTCTCGGTGCTCATCAGCGGGTCTCCTGGCTCTCGGCCTCGGCGATCTCACGCCGGCGCAGCTCGGTCATGATGCGGGCGACCTCGCGGCGGGCGGCCTGGATGGCGGCGCCGTTCTCCAGCTGGCCGGTCGCCCGGCGGAAGCGGAGGTTGAACAGCTCCTCGCGGGACTCGGCCAGGCGCTGGTCGAGGGAGCCGCCGTCGAGGTCGGCGATGTCGGTCTTCGCCATCAGAACCCCACCTCCCGGGAGACGAACTTGGCCTTGATCGGGAGCTTCTGGATGGCCCGGTCGATGGCGGCGCGGGCGACCTCGGGGTCGTGGTAGCTCAGCTCGAACAGGATCCGGCCGGGCTTGACGACCGCGACCCAGCGCTCCGGGTTGCCCTTGCCCGAGCCCATGCGGGTCTCGGCCGGCTTCTCGGTGACGGGCTTGTCCGGGAACACGTTGATCCAGACCTTGCCGCCACGCTTGATGTGGCGGGTCATGGCGATACGGGCGGCCTCGATCTGGCGGGCGGTGATCCACCCGGGCTCGAGGGCCTGGATGCCGTAGTCGCCGAAGGTGACGGCGGTGCCGCCCTTGGCGGGGCCCTTGGTGCGACCGCGGTGCGTCTTGCGGTGCTTGACCTTGCGTGGCATCAACATGTCAGTCACCGTCCCCGGGGCGGAAGTGGGGGGTCTCGTGGTGCTCGCGGACCGAGCGCTCGATGGCCTCCTCCTCCTCGAGGAGCTTCTCGAACTCGGGATCGGCCTCGTGGATGAGCGGGCGGGCCTCGTCGGCATCGCCGGCGGCGGCCTCGGCCTCGGGCGAGCCGGGGGCGACCTCGGGGCGGCGGCCCTTCGAGGACACGACGGGGCGCGGCGCGCCCTGCCCGGAGGTCTCGCCGACGGCCATGGCGGCCTCCTTGGCGATCTTCTCCTCGGAGGAGGCCTTGTAGGGCAGGATGTCGCCCTTGTAGATCCAGACCTTCACGCCGATGCGGCCCGACGAGGTGCGGGCCTCGCGGAAGCCGTAGTCGATGTCGGCGCGCAGGGTGTGCAGCGGCACCCGACCCTCGCGGTACCACTCGGTGCGGCTCATCTCCGAGCCACCGAGACGGCCCGAGCACTGGACCCGGATGCCGAGGGCGCCGGCCTTCTGGGCGTTCTGGACGGCCCGCTTCATGGCCCGGCGGAAGGCGACCCGGCCGGCGAGCTGGTCGGCGACGCCCTGGGCGATGAGGGCGGCGTCGAGCTCGGGCTGCTTGATCTCCTGGATGTTCAGCTGGACCCGGTTGTTGCCGGTGATCTTGGTGAGACCGGCCCGGAGCTCGTCGGCCTGCGCGCCGCGCCGGCCGATCACGATGCCCGGACGGGCGGTGTGCACGTCGACCCGGACCCGGTCACGGGTGCGCTCGACCTCGATGCGGCTGATGGCGGCGTGGGGAAGGGTCGACATGATCATGTCGCGGACCTTCCAGTCCTCGATCACCAGGTCGGCGTACTCGGCCCGACCGGCGAACCAGCGCGACTTCCAGTCGGTGGTGACGCCGAGGCGGAACCCGTAGGGGTTGACCTTCTGGCCCATCCGGTCTCCTCGTCACGTCTGTCCTGCTCGTCCGGCTCCGGCGTGGCCGTCGTCCGCCGTCTTCGGTGGCGTCGTCGTCGCCGTCGTCGGTCTCGTCGTCGGTGTCGGGGTCGTCGCTGGCGCCGATCGCCTCGTCGACCGCGGCCTCGGCCTCGGTGACCTCCGCGTCGGTGGCGTCGGCCTCGACGGCCTCCTCGGTCGCGACGGCGTCGTCGGCGCTCGGCTCGACCTCGTCGGCCTCGGTGCCACCGTCGGCCTGGCGGGACCGGGCGACGCGCGCCCGACGGTCGGCCGCCGGGGTGCGGCGGCGGCCACCGCGGCCACCCTCGGTGGCGAGGCCGCGCTGGTTCTTCTCACGCCAGCGGCGCAGCTCGTCGTCGTCCATGCGGCCGACGATGATCGTGATGTGGCAGGTCCGCTTGCGGATGCGGGTGGCCCGACCGCGGGCCCTCGGCCGCCAGCGCTTGAGGGTCGGGCCCTCGTCGGCGTAGCAGGCGACGACCTTGAGGGTGTCGGGGTCCTGGCTGTCGTTGTTCTGGGCGTTGGCCACGGCCGAGGCCAGGGCCTTGCGGATGATCCGGGCGACGTCGCGGTCGGTGAACGCGAGCACCTGGTCGGCGTCGGCGACGTGCAGGTCGCGGATCAGGTCGAGGACCTCGCGGGCCTTGTAGGCCGAGACCCGCACGTAGCGGACCTGGGCCCGGGTCCCCGGGCGCTCGTTGGTCTTGACTCCGAAGGTCATCGCCGACCTCGCGTGGACTTCTCCTGGCCGGCGTGGAACCGGAAGGTGCGGGTGGGGGCGAACTCACCCAGCTTGTGACCGACCATCGACTCGGTGATGTACACGGGGACGTGCTTGCGCCCGTCGTGCACCGCGATGGTGTGGCCCACCATGTCGGGGATGATCGTGGAGCGGCGGGACCAGGTCTTGATGACCTTCTTCTCGCTCTTCTCGTTCAGGGCGTCGACCTTCGACAGCAGGTGGCCGTCGACGAACGGGCCCTTCTTCAGGGAACGGGGCATGACTACCTCCGCGAGCCGCGGGTGCGGCGACGCCGGACGATGAGCTTCTGGGACGGCTTGTTGGTGTCGCGGGTGCGGCCCTCGGGCTTGCCCCACGGGGAGACGGGGTGACGACCACCGGAGGTCTTGCCCTCACCACCACCGTGGGGGTGGTCGACCGGGTTCATGGCGACGCCACGGGTCTGGGGGCGGACGCCCTTCCAGCGGTTGCGGCCGGCCTTGCCGACCTTGATCAGCTCGGCCTCGGCGTTTCCGACGATGCCGACGGTGGCCCGGCAGTCGATCGGCACCCGGCGCATCTCGGTGCTGGGGAGGCGCAGGGTGGCGAACTCGCCCTCCTTGGCCACCAGCTGGACGCTGGAGCCGGCGCTGCGGGCCATGCGGCCACCGCCGCCCGGCTTGAGCTCCACGTTGTGCACGGTGGTGCCCACGGGGATGTAGCGCATCGGCAGGGCGTTGCCGGGGCGGATCTCGGCGCCCTGGCCCGACTGCAGCCGGTCGCCGACCTTCACGTCGCGGGGGGCGAGGATGTAGCTCTTGGCCCCGTCCACGTAGTGCAGCAGCAGGATGCGGCAGTTGCGGTTCGGGTCGTACTCGACCGCGGCGACCTTGGCCGGCACGCCGTCCTTGGTGCGACGGAAGTCGACCTGGCGGTACTGGCGCTTGTGGCCACCGCCCTTGTGCCGAGCGGTCTTGTGCCCGCCGTTGTTGCGGCCACCGGTCTTGGGCTTGGGGCCCACCAGCGACTTCTCGGGCGTGGTCTTGGTGATCTCCGAGAAGTCGGAGACGGTCTGGAAGCGGCGACCGGCGCTGGTCGGCTTGCGCTTGCGGAGAGCCATCGTGTGCCTGCCCCTCAGTTCTCGAACAGGTCGATCGAGTCACCCTCGGAGAGGGTGACGATCGCCCGCTTGGTCGCGGACTTGGTGCCGACCTTGCCGGTGCGGCGGTTGCGCACCTTCTTGCCCGGGCGGTTGAGCGTGTTCACCCGCAGCACGGTGACGTCGAAGATCGACTCGACCGCGTCGCTGATCTCCGGCTTGGAGGCCGTGGGGTGGACGAGGAACGTGTACTGGTTGGCCTCGAGCAGCGCGTAGGACTTCTCGCTGACGACGGGCTTGAGGATCACCTGGCGGGGGTCCTTCATCAGTCCTCCTCCGTCCCGGCCTCGGCGTGGCCACCACGGGTCACGGGCGCATCGGTCGGGATCGTGCCGGGGGTGAAGACCACCCAGTCCGAGACGAGCACGTCGTAGGCGTTCAGCTCGCCGGGGGTCAGGATGTGGACGTCGGTGAGGTTCCGGAAGCTCTTCCAGGTGACCTCGTCCTCGGCCGCCAGCACCAGCAGGACCTTGCCCTCGACGCCGAGGTCGGACAGGGCGGCCGTGGCCTGGGCGGTCTTGGGGGCGTCCCAGCCGAAGTCGACGACCTTGACCTTGTCGTCGGCGGCGCGGTCCGAGAGGGCCGAGCGCAGGGCCAGGCGCACCATCTTCTTGGGGGTGCGCTGCGAGTAGTCGCGGGGCTTCGGGCCGAGGGCCACGCCGCCGCCACGCCACTGCGGCGAGCGGATCGAGCCCTGCCGGGCCCGACCGGTGCCCTTCTGCTTCCAGGGCTTGGCGCCACCGCCGCGGACGTCGGCCCGGGTCTTGGTGGACTGGGTGCCGGAGCGGCGGGCGGCCAGCTGGGCGGTGACGACCTGGTGCAGCACCGGCCCGTTGGGCTCGATGCCGAACACGGCGTCGTCGAGGTCGGTGGTGGAGGTCTTCTTGCCGGAGGCGTCGACCACGTCGATGGTGGGCATCAGGCTCCCTTCCCCTTCGGGGCCTTGGCGGCGTCGCGGACGAGGACCAGGCCGCCCTTGGGGCCGGGGACGGCGCCCTTGATGAGCAGCAGGTTGCGCTCGGCGTCGGCCCGCACGACCTGGAGGTTCAGGGTGGTGACCTTCTCGCCACCCATCCGGCCGGCCATGCGCTGGCCCCGGAACACCCGGGACGGGGTGGCGCAGGAGCCGATGGCGCCGGGGGCGCGGTGGATGCGGTGGGCGCCGTGGCTGGCCTTCTGGCCGGAGAAGCCGTGGCGCTTCATGACGCCGGCGAAGCCCTTGCCCTTGCTCACCGCGGTGACGTCGATGAGACCGCCCTCGACGAGCACGTCGACGCCCAGCTCCTGGCCGACCGCGTACTCGGACACGTCGTCGAGGCGGAGCTCGACGAGGCGGGGGCCGGGCTCGACGTCGGAGGCGGCGAACTGGCCGGCCACCGGCTTGGTGAGCTTCGAGGCCTTCCGCTGGCCGAAGGTGACCTGCAGGGCGCTGTAGCCGTCGCGCTCGGGCGTCTTGATGCGCACCACGCGGACCGGCTCGACCTGGACGACGGTCACCGGGACGACGTTGCGGGCGTCGTCCCAGATCTGCGTCATGCCGAGCTTGGACCCGACGATCGCTTTGGTTGCCATGGCTCTCTCTTCTCGCGGAGGAACGGGAGGTCCGTTCACGCGGACGCTCCGCACGGGCGGGCCCGGCGGAGCGTTGTCTCGGTTGTGCTGCGGGGTCCCTGTCCCGTGCGGGCAGGCCGACGCAGACGTCAGTTCTTCGATGCAGGGCCGACCCCGTCGGGGGACCGGATCAGCTCAGGCGCACGAGGAGGAGACCCTACCGGAGCCTCCCCCGCGTGTCCAAGCCGTGGCGCCGGCCGCCCCGGGGGACGGCCGGCGCCGATGGGCTCAGCAGGAGACGCTGACCATGAACTCGCTGTCGGTCAGGGTCCCGGCGGTGTTCCGGGTCTGGACGAACAGCCCGTTCGGGGTGGCGCCGTTGAGGGCGATGTTGACCTCCCCCTGGGTGCCGAAGAAGACGCCGGCGTCGTGCAGCCCGCCCTCCCACTCGCAGCCGGAGATGTTGCGCTCGAAGTTCACGCGGTAGGTGCCGGCCGCCTCGCGGGTGGTGGTGGCCACGCCGTTGCCCCGGACCAGGGTGCCGTTGGGGTTCACCACGGCCATGAGGCCGTCGACGTAGTAGCCGAGGACGTCGATGATGACGTGGGTCCGGTTGAGGAACACCCGCAGGTCCATCACGTCGATCGAGCCCTTGTCGACGTCCACCGTGCCGGCGTTCGAGACGTTGAAGCTGTTCGTGAAGTTCATGAACGTCGAACCCTGCTCGACCGACTCGTCCGGCCACACCCGGATGTAGCCGTTCCCCTCGGCCGATGCCGCGGTGATGTTGACCTCGAGGGCGGTCGCGGCGTCAGGGATCGGGCACCCGGCCGGGTTCCCGCCCTGCAGGGCGAGGTTGCCGCCCTTGTTGACGCTGCGGGTCTGGCCCGCGGAGAACTTCCCGCCGGCCGCCGCGGTCGAGAAGATGCGGCAGGGCACGATCGGCACGAAGGAGGTCTCGGTGGGCGAGGCCGCCCCGGCTCGGGGCGCCGGGGCCCCTGGGGCGTTGGAGCCACCGGTCTGCGCGGTGGCCGCCAGGCCGGCGCCGACGGTGAAGGCCACCGCCATCCCGGCCGCGACCGCCACCCTTCGGATCGTCGTCGTGTTCATTCGGACCTCCTCGTGTCAAGGCGGTCGGATCCGCCCGACCTCCCGGTTGTACCGATCGGGACGGGCCCCGTCATGAGCGATCGGTACGCAACGTGCCGCTCCCGACGGTGGATCCCACGGAGGGTGGTTGCCGGGGCCCGGGGGGCGGTCGCGGCACCGGGTGGGTCGACCGACGGGGCTGGGAGACTGCAGCGGTGACACCGACCGCCTTCGCCGACGTGGCCGCCACCGCGGCCGCGGTCGCCGCCGTCCCCGGCCGGACCGCGAAGCGCGACGCGATGGCCGACCTGCTCCGCGGCGTCGGCCCGGACGAGGTCGAGGTGGTCGTCGGGTTCCTCGTCGGTGAGCCCCGTCAGGGACGGATGGGCGTCGGGTGGCGCACCCTGGCCGCCGCCGAGGTCCCGCCCGCGCCGTCGTCGTCGCTCACCGTCGCCGAGGTCGACGCGGTGCTGACCGAGCTGGCCGGCCTCGCCGGGCCCGGCTCGGCGGGGCGGCGACGGACGCTGCTGGGCGACCTGCTCGGGCGGGCCACCGCGCCGGAGGCTCACCTGCTGGCCCGGCTCCTCGGCGGCGAGATGCGCCAGGGGGCCCTCGCCGGCGTGGTCACCGATGCCGTCGCCGCCGCCGCCGGGGTGCCGCCCACGGTGCTGCGCCGGGCCCTGATGCTGGGGGGCGACCTCGGCGTCGTGGCGCGGATCGCGCTGGTGGAGGGGCGGAGCGGGTTGGAGGCCGTGCACCTCGAGGTGGGGCGACCGGTGCAGCCGATGCTGGCCTCGGCCGCGTCCTCGGTGACCGAGGCGGTCGGCGACCTGGGCGAGGCCAGCGTGGAGTGGAAGCTCGACGGCATCCGGATCCAGGTCCACCGACGGGCCGGCGAGGTCCGGTTGTGGACCCGGAACCTGAACGAGGTGACGACCCGGATGCCCGAGGTGGTCGCCCAGGTCGCCGCGCTGCCCGGTGGTGATCTGGTGGCCGACGGCGAGGTCCTCGTCGTCGACGACGTCGGGCGCCCGGTGGCCTTCCAGGACACGGCCAGCCGGGTCTCGGCCGACGCGGCCCGGGTCGCCGTCGTGCGGCCCTTCCTCTTCGACCTGCTGCACCTGGAGGGGACGGACCTGGTCGACCAGCCGCTGTCGGCGCGGCGGGCGGCGCTCGCCGGCGCTGGCCGGCGACCTGGTGGTGCCCGGGGTCGTCACCGTCGATGCCGGCGCGGGCGAGGTGGTGCTGGCCGACGCGCTGGCCGCCGGCCACGAGGGCGTGGTGGTGAAGGGCGCCGACTCGCGCTACGAGGCCGGGCGCCGGGGGAAGGCGTGGCGCAAGGTGAAGCCGGTCCACACCTTCGACCTGGTCGTGCTGGCCGCGGAGTGGGGGCACGGTCGCCGCACCGGCTGGTTGTCGAACCTCCACCTCGGCGCACGGGTCGAGGGGGAGGGCGACCGCGACGGCTTCGTGATGGTGGGCAAGACGTTCAAGGGGATGACCGACGAGCTGCTCCGGTGGCAGACCGAGGCCCTCCTGCCGCTGGCGACGGCCACCGAGGAGTGGGGCGGCCCGCGGACCGGCGTGGTCCACGTCCGCCCCGAGCTGGTGGTCGAGATCGCCCTCGACGGCGTCCAGCGCTCCACCCGCTACTCCGGTGGCCTCGCCCTCCGCTTCGCCCGAGTCGTCGGCTACCGCCCCGACAAGTCGGTCGACCAGACCGACACCCTCGCCACCCTGAGAGCACTGGGAGTCGCTCCGACCACGGACCAGGCCGAGTAGCGCCAGCCCTCCCCAGCGAGCGCAGCGAGCTCGCACGGCGACCCGCCGACCAGTGCGCAGCGAGGACGGGAGGAACGCGAAGAGGCCGCCCCGCGGAGGAGGCGGCCTCACACGATCAGATCAACCCTCGGCTCTGCCGCTGGGGGCCTGGGGGTCTCCCCCAGACGAAGCGGCGTGTGGGCGAGGGACGAGCCCTCCGTCGCTGGGAGATCTTCGGCGTCGGCGCCAGCCGACTCCCTCAGTTCGGAACGAACGGAGCGAGCGCAGCGAGCGAGTGACGACGAGCGTCTACGCCGTCTGGATCTTGATCTCGATGTCGACGCCGGCCGGCAGCTCGAGCCGCTGGAGGGAGTCGACGGTCTTGGGCGAGGGCTCGAGGATGTCGAGGAGGCGCTTGTGGATGCGCATCTCGAAGTGCTCCCGGGAGTCCTTGTACTTGTGGGGCGAACGGATCACGGTGTAGCGGTGCTTCTCGGTGGGGAGGGGCACCGGCCCACGGACGACCGCCTGGGTGCGCAGCACCGTCTCGACGATCTTCTTGGTGGACTGATCGATGATCTCGTGGTCGTACGCCTTGAGGCGGATCCGGATCTTCTGGGAGTCGGCCATCGCTGTCGTCTCTCTACTTGGTGATCTTGGTGACGCGACCGGCGCCGACGGTGCGGCCACCCTCACGGATGGCGAAGCGGAGGCCCTCGTCCATGGCGATCGGCGCGATCAGCTCCACCACGATGGTGGTGTTGTCGCCGGGCATGGCCATCTCGGTGCCCTCCGGCAACGTGATCGTCCCGGTCACATCCGTGGTCCGGAAGAAGAACTGCGGCCGGTAGTTGTTGAAGAACGGCTTGTGCCGACCACCCTCATCCTTGGTCAACACGTACACCTCGCCCTCGAACTCCGAGTGCGGCGTGATGCTGCCCGGCTTGGCCAGGACCTGACCCCGCTCGACCTCCTCCTTCTTCGTGCCCCGCAGCAGGGCACCGATGTTGTCGCCGGCCTGACCCTCATCGAGCAGCTTGCGGAACATCTCCACACCGGTGCAGGTCGTCTTCTGCGTGTCCTTGATCCCCACGATCTCGATCTCATCACCGGTGTGGATCACACCCTGCTCGACCTTGCCGGTCACCACCGTCCCCCGACCAGTGATCGAGAACACATCCTCGATCGGCATCAGGAACGGCTTGTCCACATCACGAGTCGGCTCCGGCACGAAGCTGTCGACCGCCTCCATCAGCTCCATCACCTGGGCCGCAGCGTCGCCGTCACCCTCCAGGGCCTTCAACGCCGACACGCGGACCACAGGGGTGTCATCACCGGGGAACTCGTACTCGGTGAGCAGCTCGCGCACCTCCATCTCCACCAGCTCCAACAGCTCCTCGTCATCGACCATGTCGACCTTGTTCAAGGCCACCACGATCGACGGCACACCCACCTGACGAGCCAACAACACGTGCTCACGGGTCTGCGGCATCGGACCATCGGTCGCCGCCACCACCAAGATCGCCCCATCGACCTGCGCCGCACCGGTGATCATGTTCTTGATGTAATCCGCGTGACCCGGCATGTCGACATGCGCGTAGTGACGGTTCGCCGTCTCGTACTCCACATGCGAGATGTTGATCGTGATCCCCCGCTGCCGCTCCTCCGGCGCCTTGTCGATCATGTCGAACGGCGTGAACGCCGTCGTCGGATCCGCCTCGTGCAACGTCTTGGTGATCGCCGCCGTCAGAGTCGTCTTCCCATGGTCGATGTGGCCCATCGTCCCGATGTTCAGGTGCGGCTTGTTCCGCTCGAACTTCTCCTTGGCCATGCTGGTTCGTTCCTCTGTGTCTCTCGACGGTGCTGTGTGTCGGTGTGGGTGGGGCTTGCTAGGTCTGGGCTGGTCGGGGCGAAGCCCGAGGGGGTCCGCGGGGGCGGAGCCCCCGTGGGCGACTACTCGCCGCGGATGCGCTTGACGATCTCGTCCTGCACGGACGCCGGCGTCTGCTGGTAGGAGTCGAACTGCATCGTGTAGGTGGCTCGACCCTGGGTCCGCGAACGGAGGTCGGTAGCGTAACCGAACATCTCCGAGAGGGGCACGGTCGCGTTGACCACCTGGCTGTTGCCGCGCTGCTCCATGCCGCCGACCTTGCCGCGGCGGGAGGACAGGTCGCCGATGACGTCGCCCATGTAGTCCTCGGGGGTGACGACCTCGACCGACATGATCGGCTCGAGCAGCACCGGCTTGGCCTTGCGGGCGGCCTCGCGGAAGCCCATGGTGCCGGCGATCTTGAACGCCATCTCCGAGGAGTCGACGTCGTGGGCCGAGCCGTCGACCAGGCTGGCCTTCACGTCGACGGTCGGGAAGCCGGCGAGCACGCCCGAGGTCATGGCGGCCTGGATGCCGGCGTCGACCGAGGGGATGAACTCACGGGGGATGCGGCCGCCGGTGATCTTGTCGTCGAACTGGTAGCCGCCACCGGGGCCGGTGGGCTCGAGCTCGATGACGATGTGGGCGAACTGGCCCGAGCCACCGGTCTGCTTGACGTGCCGGTAGACCACCTTGCCGGTGTTCTCGGTGATGGTCTCGCGGTAGGCCACCTGCGGCTTGCCGACGGTGGCGTCGACGCTGAACTCCCGCAGCATGCGGTCGACCAGCACCTCGAGGTGCAGCTCGCCCATGCCGGAGATGACGGTCTCGCCGGTCTCCTCGTCGGTGCGGACCTGGAAGGTCGGGTCCTCTTCGGCCAGCGAGTAGAGGGCCTTGCCCATCTTGTCCTGGTCGGCCTTGGTCTTGGGCTCGACCGCGACGTGGATCACCGGCTCGGGGAACTCGAGGCTCTCGAGCACGACGCCGGCCTTGTCGTCGCACAGGGTGTCGCCGGTGCGGGTGTCCTTGAAGCCGATGCCGGCGACGATGTCGCCCACGCCGACGCTGTCGAGGTCCTCGCGCTGGTTGGCGTGCATCAGGAGCAGGCGCCCGACCCGCTCCTTCTTGCCGGTGCGGGAGTTGAGGACGGTGCTGCCCTTGTCCAGGGAGCCGGAGTAGACGCGGAAGTAGGTGAGCTTGCCGTGCGGGTCGGCGACGATCTTGAAGGCCAGGGCGGAGAAGGGCTCGGTGGGCGATGGCTTGCGCTCGACCTCCTCGTTGCCCTTGAGCGACATGCCTTGGATCGGCGGCGTCTCGAGGGGTGAGGGGAGGTAGTCGACCACCGCGTCGAGCAGCTGCTGGACGCCCTTGTTCTTGAAGGCCGAGCCGAGGAGCACCGGGACGAGGCCCTCGTGGATGGTGGCCTGGCGGATCACGCCGCGGATCTCGGCCGGGTCGATCTCCACCTCGTCGAGGATCTTCTCCATGAGGGTGTCGTCGTAGTTGGAGACGACGTCGAGGAGCTGCTCGCGGTACTGGTCGGCCTGCTCCTGGAGGTCGGCGGGGATGTCGGCGTAGGCGTACTCGGCGTCCTTGTCGTCGCCCTGCCAGACGACGGCCTTCATCTCGACGAGGTCGACGATGCCGGAGAAGTTGCCCTCGTAGCCGATCGGGATCTGGAGGATGGCCACGTTGGCGCCGAGGCGATCGACGATGGAGTCGGCGGCCTTGAAGAAGTCGGCACCGAGCCGGTCGAGCTTGTTGACGAAGCACATCCGCGGGACGCGGTACTTGTCGGCCTGCTTCCAGACGGTCTCGGTCTGGGGCTCGACGCCGGCGACGCCGTCGAACACGGCGACGGCGCCGTCGAGGACGCGCAGCGAGCGCTCGACCTCGACGGTGAAGTCGACGTGGCCGGGCGTGTCGATGATGTTGATGCGGTGGTCGCGCCAGAAGGTCGTGGTCGCGGCCGACGTGATGGTGATGCCGCGCTCCTGCTCCTGGGCCATGTGGTCCATGACCGCGCCGCCCTCGTGGACCTCACCGATCTTGTAGCTCTTGCCCGTGTAGTAGAGGATCCGCTCGGTCGTCGTGGTCTTGCCCGCGTCGATGTGGGCCATGATGCCGATGTTGCGGTAGCGCTCGAGGGGGACGTTCTGCGACATCTCTTCGTCTCTTCGTCGTTCGTACGGGGGTGGGGTCGGGCCGGGGCCCGGGGGAGGTGGCGGGGTGGGGGCCCGGACATGCGACGACCGGGCGACGGCGAGGCCGAGCCCGGTCGGTCACGTCCCGGGGCGGGGAGCCCCGGGTGGTCAGGGACCTACCAGCGGTAGTGGGCGAAGGCCTTGTTCGCCTCGGCCATCTTGTGGACGTCCTCGCGGCGCTTCACCGCGGCGCCGATGCCGTTGCTGGCATCGAGGATCTCGTTGGCGAGGCGCTCGGCCATCGTCTTCTCGCGGCGCTGGCGGGCGTAGCCCACGAGCCAGCGGACGGCGAGGGTGGTGGCCCGACGGGGGCGCACCTCGATCGGCACCTGGTAGGTGGCGCCACCGACCCGGCGGCTCTTGACCTCGAGCTGCGGCCGGATGTTCTCGACGGCCCGCTTCAGGGTGCCGATCACGTCGTCGGTGCCGGTCTTCTCCTGCACGATCTCGAGGGCCTCGTAGACGATGCGCTCGGCGAGCGACCGCTTGCCCCGCTGCATGATCTTGTTGACGAGCTGGGTGACGAGCACCGAATGGTAGACGGGGTCGGGGATGAGCTCGCGGCGGCGGGCGGGACCCTTGCGGGGCATCGGATCAGCCTTCCTTCTTGGCGCCGTAGAGGCTACGGGCCTGCTTGCGGTCCTTCACGCCGGAGGCGTCGAGGGTGCCGCGGACGATCTTGTAGCGGACGCCCGGGAGGTCGCGGACGCGGCCGCCCCGCACCAGCACCATGGAGTGCTCCTGCAGGTTGTGGCCCTCGCCGGGGATGTAGGCGGTCACCTCGACGCCGCTGGTGAGGCGGACGCGCGCGACCTTGCGGAGGGCGGAGTTCGGCTTCTTCGGGGTGAAGGTGTAGACGCGCGTGCACACGCCCCGGCGCTGGGGGGCACCCTTCAGGGCGGGCGTCTTGCCCTTGGCGGGCTTGCTCTGCCGTCCCTTGCGGACCAGCTGCTGGATGGTGGGCAACGTGCGACCTCTCGGCTCTCTTCGCGAACACCGGCCCCGGGCGCGATCCGCCACAGGGCCGGTCGACCATGCTAAAGGCGCACGTCGTCCGGCATCAACTCCGGGGTGGCCGCCGCCGACCCCGACGGGTCGGCCTGGGGGCCTCTAGGACGAGATCTCCCGGACCAGCGTGGGTCGGGCCACGCTGCTGTCGAGGTCCCACGTGTCGAGCCACCCCTGCTCGATGTTGTAGCCGAGCCCCTGGGTGGACACGTGGTGCGGGTCGTCGACCACGAGGCGGCCCGCCGGGTAGGTGACCAGCCGGGGGACCTTCTCGGTCCAGTCCGGGCCGACGGCGGCCTTGGCGTCGAGCATGGCTGCGTGCCAGGCCGCGTAGTCGTGGTCGAGCTCGAGGTCGAGGGGGAAGTCCCGGTCGGGGGCCGGCAGGAGGGCGTGCTGGGCCCGCAGCACCGTGCGGAGGGCCGAGTCGTCGGCCATGCCCAGCTCGTCGACCAGCAGGCGGTGCACCTCGTCGACGAACAGGCCCCACGACACCGGCGGCGCCATCACGTCGCTGGCGCTCTCGACGACGAAGTCGAGGGCCGGCCACGCCTCGGGGGCGGACCGGGCGGTGCGGGCCACCAGGTCGTAGAACTCCTCCTCCGGCCGGCCGGTCTCGTGGCGCACGAAGCGGGCGACGTGGCGGAGCACACCGAAGTTCTCCAGCAGGAGGAAGTTGCGCCGGATCGACTTCATGGCGGCGTAGTCGTCGCGGGTGAACGTCGAGGACGCCACGACCGTGTTGTCGACCCGGTTGCCGAGCCCCAGGTCGGTGTCGTTGAGGACCTCGATGCGGTTCAGCGCCTTGTACTCGGGGTCGTTCATCGGGCTGTTGACCAGCAGCGTCGTGGTGTGGATCTTGGCCACGACCTCGCGCTCGAGGGTGTCTTGCAGGTCGCGCCGGAACGACTCCACCGTCTGGCCCGGCAGCCCCATCATCAGGTCGACGAACAGCGGGAGGTCGGCCCGACGGAACTCGTCGGCGAGGGCGTCGTACTTCTCCGTCTTGATGTTCGAGCGACGGATGGTCGTCAGCGTCTCGGAGTCCATCGTCTGGAGCGAGAGCATGCCCTGGGTGACGATCCCGGCGTCGACCCAGGTGGTCACGATCTTGTTGAGGTGCTTGACCGTGTTCTTGGCGTAGTTGGTGCCGCAGTGCAGCGGGAACCCGTAGGTCGCCTTCAGCTCGGCGACCTTCTCGGCGATGGCCACGTCGCGCTCGAGGATCCCGAAGTTGGCGTCGGCGAAGCCGATGCCCGAGATCCCCCGCTGCGCCGCCCACTCCAGCTCGGCGAACACCCGGTCGAGGTCGAACTTGCGGATCCGCGACATCGTCGCCGAGCCCCAGTCGCAGAACGTGCACCCGTAGGGGCAGCCCCGGTTGGTCTCGATGGTGATGCTCGACACCGGAGCCGCGCCGTAGTTGTCGAACAGGCCGGTCAGGTACGGCGACGGGATGACGTCGAGGTCCTCCAGGCGGGACCGCTCGGGGGTCGAGACGATGCGGTCGCCGTCGCGGAAGGACAGGCCCTGCACGTCGTGGAGCCGCGACAGGTCGGGCGGCCCGTCGCCCACGCAGCCCTGGAGGGCGTCGAGGAGCTCCGCGGTGGTGGTCTCGCCCTCGACGTGCACGGCGACGTCGACGTGGGGGTTGATGCGGAAGTACTCGATGACGTCGCCGCGGTACTTCGGGGTGTCGGGCCCGCCGTGCACCATCACGCAGTGCGGGTTGGCGGCCTTGATGCGCTTCGCCAGGTCGAGGTTCGGGCGGTGCGACCAGATGTAGTTCGACACGAGGAACACCGAGGGGACCGCGGCGAGCTCCTGGACCGGCTTCTCGTGGGCCAGCCACTCGGGCCGGAAGTCGTAGTGCTCGGCCAGCCGACCGCCGTCGAGCTCCTTGGCGTAGGCCACGACCATGGCCAGCCCGAGGGGCGGCACCATCGGGTTCTGGTGGATGGGGATGACGGGGACCCGGCGGCGCCCGAGGCGGGCCTCGAGCTCGTCGGCCTCCCGCTGGTGGGCCTCGAGGCTCTCCGCGGTGGTGACGCGCACGCGCTGCTCCTGGCGGATGGCCGCGCGCATGATCAGGGTGGTGCGGTCCTGGCCGACGTCGTGGCCGGGCCGGGCCGGGTCGTGCACGTCGAGGAGCCCTGCGCCCACGAGGCGGGCGAACAGCGCATGGGCCTCGTCGTCGGTGAGCGCCAGCGGGCCGGCGGACTCCCGATGGGCGGCCAGGGCCGAGGCCGGCGTGGCCGGGCGGGTGAGACCGACCGCGACGTCGAGCTCCCGCGGCCCGAGCACGGCCAGGGTCGCCCGTTCGTGACCGACGGTCGCGAAGCCGTCGGGCGTGGCCCGGAACCCGAGCGGCGTCATCAGGAGGTGCGGCACGTCGAGGTCGACCCGGGGGGCGGGGGGCGGCACCGCGCCCGGCGAGAGCCGGTGGTCGACCGGCGGGGGGACGGCGCCCTCGCGGAGGAGGCCCCTGTCGGCGAGGGTCCTCACCACGTCGACGACCGCCCCCTCCTCGACCCCGAGGTCGTGGGCCAGGGCGGCGACGGTGGCGGCCAGGTCGGATGTGCCCCGAGCGAGGGCGTCGACGACCACCAGCTCGGTCAGACCGAGGTCGACGCGGTCACCGCCCTCGCCGCGGCGCGCCAGGAGCGCGCCCGCGGCCATCACTGTGATGACGGTGTTGCTGGCCAGCCGACGTCCGCCGACGAGGTCTGCGGTGGGATCCACGGGGGGTTCCCCTCCTCGAGTCAGTCGTGAGCGCGGGACACTACCGGTCACCGACCCCTCCCGCTGACCGCGCCGTCCCGGAGCGCGGCGAGGGCCGCCCTCGCGGGCGGCCCTCGGTCGCAGTGCGGGGGTGCGGGTCAGCCGACGACGTCGTCGCCCGCCGGCACGTCGGCCACGGCACCGACCTCGGCGGGCACGCCGTCGGTCAGGTCGAGGTCGCGGCTGCCCTTGAGGTCGGCCAGGTAGGCCGAGGCGTCGAAGTCCTCGTGGGCGAAGTCGTCGCCCCCGTCCGAGGAGTAGTACGCCATCGGCTCGTACTCCGGGGCGTGGGTGCCGATGTCGCGGTACTCGGCCAGGCCGGTGCCCGCGGGGATCAGCTTGCCGATGATGATGTTCTCCTTCAGGCCGAGCAGCGAGTCCGAGCGGGACTCGATGGCGGCCTCGGTGAGCACCCGGGTCGTCTCCTGGAACGACGCCGCCGACAGCCACGAGTCGGTGGCCAGCGACGCCTTGGTGATGCCCATGATCTCGTCACGGGCCTCGGCCGGCGAACGACCCTCCTCGACCAGCACCCGGTTGGTGTCGCGGAACGCCTTGCGGTCGATCCGCTCGTCGGGCAGGAACTCCGACTCGCCGGGGTCCGACACCGCGACCCGGCGGGTCATCTGCCGGACGATGAGCTCGATGTGCTTGTCGTGGATCGACACGCCCTGGTCCCGGTAGACCTTCTGGACCTGCTCGACCAGGTAGTTCTGCGTCTCGCGCAGCCCCTTGATCTCCAGCAGCTCCTTCGGGTCGCGCGGCCCGGGCACGATGGCGTCGCCCGCGGTGACCTCCTGGCCGTCCTCGACGTCGAGGCGGGCCTGGAGGGGGATGGTGTGGACCTCTTCGGAGCCGTCGTCGGCGACCACGGTCACCACGCGGCCCTTGCCCTCGTCGTCGCCGATGCGGATGACGCCGGAGGTCCGGACCAGGGTGGCCTTGCCCTTGGGGCTGCGGGCCTCGAACAGCTCGACCACGCGGGGCAGACCGCCGGCGATGTCGCCGCCACCGGTGGCGACGCCGCCGGTGTGGAAGGTCCGCATGGTCAGCTGGGTGCCGGGCTCGCCGATCGACTGGGCGGCGATGACGCCCACGGCCTCACCCAGCTCGATGGCGCGACCGGTGGCCAGGGAGCGGCCGTAGCACTTGGCGCACACGCCGAGCTCGGCGTCGCAGGTGAGCGGCGACCGGACCCGGACCCGACCGACGGTCTCGTCGTCGCGCATGGCGGCGAGCAGGTGCTCGTCGACCGGGGTGTCGGCCGGGATGACCGTGCCGTCCGACAGGGTCACGTCGACCGCCAGGCAGCGACCGAACAGGGCCGTCTCCAGGTAGGTGCGGCGCATGACGCCGCCCTCGACCCGGTCGGGGCCGAGGAACTCGCCCTCGGGCGAGAAGTAGCCGTCGGGCCACACGGCCTCGATCCAGGTGCCCCGCGCGGGACCGCCTCGGTGGCAGTCGTCCTCGCGGATGATCAGCTCCTGGGCCACGTCGACCAGGCGCCGGGTGAGGTAGCCCGAGTCGGCGGTGCGGAGGGCGGTGTCGACCAGGCCCTTGCGGGCGCCGGGGGTGGCGATGAAGTACTCCAGCATCGCCAGGCCCTCGCGGAAGTTCGACTTGATCGGGCGGGGGATCATGTCACCACGGGGGTTGGCCACCAGGCCGCGCATGCCGGCGATCTGGCGGACCTGCATCATGTTCCCTCGGGCGCCCGAGCCGACCATCATCTCGATCGGGTTGAACTGCTCCGCCCGCAGGCCGAGCTCCATCTCACGGCGCACCTCGTCGGTGGCCGCGGTCCAGATCTCGACCTCCTTCTGCCGGCGCTCGCCGTCGGTGATGATGCCCTTGCGGAACTGGTCCTCGACCTTCTGGGCCCGCTGCTCGTGGGCGTCGAGGATCGCGGCCTTGGCGTCGGGCGTCTTCACGTCGTCGACCGAGATGGTGATGCCGGACTTCGACGCGAACCGGTAGCAGAGGTTCTTGATGGCATCGAGGCTGGTGGCGACGACGGCCTTGGGGAAGTCGTGGGCCAGCTCGTCGACGATCTGCCCCATGACCTTCTTGTCGACCCGCTGGTTGATGTAGCGGAAGTCGTCGGGCAGGGCGGCGTTGAAGATCAGCCGACCGGGGGTGGTCTGCAGGTCGCTGCGCTCGCCGTCGGCGTCGACCTGGCGGAAGGTGACCACGGCGTGGAGGCCGACGTGGCCGTCCTCGTAGGCCCGCTCGACCTCGTGCAGGTGTCGGAACACGCGGCCTGCGCCGAGGGCGTCCTCGACCTGCTCGGTGAGGTAGTAGCCACCGATGATGAGGTCCTGGGTGGGGGTGACCAGCGGGCGGCCGTGGGCCGGCGACAGGACGTTGTTGGCCGAGAGCATGAGCACCCGGGCCTCGGCCTGGGCCTCGGCCGACAGGGGCAGGTGCACGGCCATCTGGTCGCCGTCGAAGTCGGCGTTGAAGGCGGTGCACACCAGCGGGTGGATCTGGATGGCCTTGCCCTCGACGAGGACCGGCTCGAAGGCCTGGATGCCGAGGCGGTGCAGCGTGGGCGCCCGGTTCAGCATGACCGGGTGCTCCTTGATCGCCTCCTCGAGCACGTCCCACACCTGCGGGCGACGCCGCTCGACCATGCGCTTGGCCGACTTGATGTTCTGGGCCAGCTCGGCGTCGACCAGCTTCTTCATGACGAACGGCTTGAACAGCTCGAGGGCCATGATCTTGGGCAGGCCGCACTGGTGCAGCTTCAGGGTCGGGCCGACCACGATGACCGAACGGCCGGAGTAGTCGACGCGCTTGCCGAGCAGGTTCTGGCGGAACCGGCCCTGCTTGCCCTTGAGCATGTCGGACAGCGACTTGAGCGGGCGGTTGCCCGGACCGGTGACCGGTCGGCCGCGGCGGCCGTTGTCGAACAGCGCGTCGACGGCCTCCTGCAGCATGCGCTTCTCGTTGTTCACGATGATCTCGGGAGCCCCGAGGTCGAGGAGGCGCTTGAGGCGGTTGTTCCGGTTGATGACCCGGCGGTACAGGTCGTTGAGGTCCGAGGTGGCGAAGCGGCCGCCGTCGAGCTGGACCATCGGGCGCAGCTCCGGCGGGATCACCGGGACCACGTCGAGGATCATCGCCCGCGGGTCGTTGATGCGACGGGCGTGGTCGTCGCGCCGGTTGAAGGCGGCGACGATCTTGAGGCGCTTGACGGCCTTCTGCTTGCGCTGGGCCGACAGGGGCTTGCGGCCCTCGGTGGGGTCGAGCGCCTCGCGGAGCTTGACCTCCTCCTCGTCGAAGTCGATGCGGTCGATCAGCTGCTTGATCGCATCGGCGCCCATGCCGCCCTCGAAGTAGTCGCCGTAGCGGTAGACCAGCTCGCGCCACAGCATCTCGTCGTCGATGATCTGGCGGGCGAACATCTTCTGGAACTCGTCGAAGGCGCGATCGAGGCGCTCGAGCTCCTCCTCGTACTGCTCGCGGACGACGGCCTGGTCCTTCTCGAAGGCCTTGACGCGCGTCTTGATGTCGGCGTCCTTGGCCCCCTCGCCCTCGAGCTCGGCGACGGCGGCCTCGTGCTCCTCGAGCATGCGGGCCAGCTCGACGTCGCGGGCCTGCTCGATCTCCTCCTTCTCGGTGGCCTTCTCGGCCTCGAGGTTGGGGAGGTCCTCGTGGCGACGCTCCTCGTCGACCCAGGTGACCAGGTTGGCCGCGAAGTAGATGACCTTCTCGAGCTGCTTGGCCTTGAGCTCCTCACGGACCTCGGTGCCCATCAGCAGGTAGGCCAGCCACGAGCGGGTGCCGCGGAGGTACCAGATGTGGACGACGGGGGCGGCCAGCTCGATGTGGCCCATGCGCTCGCGCCGGACCTTGGAGCGGGTGACCTCGACGCCGCAGCGCTCGCAGATGATGCCCTTGAACCGCACCCGCTTGTACTTGCCGCAGTAGCACTCCCAGTCCTTGGTCGGACCGAAGATCTTCTCGCAGAAGAGCCCGTCCTTCTCCGGCTTGAGGGTGCGGTAGTTGATGGTCTCGGGCTTCTTGACCTCGCCGTTGGACCACGTGCGGATGCTGTCCGCGGTGGCGAGGCCGATCTTCAGCTGGTCGAAGTCGTTGACATCCAGCATCAGCAGGAGGTCCTTTCCCCGCGGTCACGCGGGCACAAGGGGGTGGTGAGGGGCGTCGTGGGGATGGTCGGGTGGCCGGGGGCCATCAGCGGAGGGCGCCGGCGCGACGGTCGTCGTCGTCGTCGGAGCCCCGCTCGGGACGGGAGAGGTCGATGCCGAGCTCCTCGGCCGTGCGGAACACGTCCTCGTCGAGCTCGCGCATCTCGATCTCCTCGCCGGACTTGGCCAGCACCTCGACGTTGAGGCAGAGGGCCTGCATCTCCTTGATGAGCACCTTGAAGCTCTCGGGGATGCCCGGCTCGGGGATGTTCTCGCCCTTGACGATCGCCTCGTAGACCTTCACCCGGCCCAGGACGTCGTCGGACTTGATGGTCAGGAGCTCCTGGAGGCAGTAGGCGGCGCCGTAGGCCTCGAGGGCCCACACCTCCATCTCGCCGAAGCGCTGGCCACCGAACTGGGCCTTCCCGCCCAGCGGCTGCTGGGTGATCATCGAGTAGGGGCCGGTCGACCGGGCGTGGATCTTGTCGTCCACGAGGTGGGCCAGCTTCAGGATGTACATGTACCCGACGGTGATCGGCTTGTCGTAGGACTCGCCGGTGCGGCCGTTGTACAGGGTCGTCTTGCCGTCGGACCCGATGAGGCGGCCGCCGTCGCCGTACTCGGCGTGGGGCGACTCCGGGTTCAGCTGCTGCAGGGCCTGCTGGATGGTGACGTGCTTGCCGGCCTGGTCCTTCTCGTCCCAGTGGGCGCCGTCGAACACCGGGGTGGCGATCAGCGTCGAGGGGCGGGTGGTGGGCCGGGTCTTGGCCTCGGTGCCGCGGATCGGCGCGTCGCCGGCGCCGGGCTTGCCGTCGGATCCGCCCCAGCCCCAGCGGGCCGCGTAGCCGAGGTGCGACTCGAGCACCTGGCCCACGTTCATGCGGGACGGGACGCCGAGGGGGTTGAGGATGACGTCGACGGGGGTGCCGTCGGCGAGGAACGGCATGTCCTCGACGGGCAGGATCCGCGAGATGACGCCCTTGTTGCCGTGGCGCCCGGCGAGCTTGTCGCCCACGCTGATCTTGCGCTTCTGGGCGACGTAGACCCGCACCAGCTCGTTGACGCCGGGGGGCAGCTCGTGACCGTTGTCGCGGGTGAAGACCCGGACGTCGATCACCTTGCCGGACTCACCGTGGGGCACCTTGAGCGAGGTGTCGCGCACCTCGCGGGCCTTCTCGCCGAAGATCGCCCGGAGCAGGCGCTCCTCGGGGGTGAGCTCGGTCTCGCCCTTCGGGGTGACCTTGCCGACGAGGACGTCGCCACCGTCGACCTCGGCGCCGACGCGGATGATCCCGCGCTCGTCGAGGTCGGCGAGGATGTCCTCGCTCAGGTTGGGGATGTCGCGGGTGATCTCCTCCGGGCCCAGCTTGGTGTCACGGGCATCGATCTCGTGCTCGTGGATGTGGATCGACGTGAGCACGTCGTCCTTCACCAGGCGCTCGGAGAGGATGATGGCGTCCTCGAAGTTGTAGCCCTCCCACGGCATGAAGGCCACGAGGAGGTTCTTGCCCAGGGCCAGCTCGCCGTTGTCGGTCGAGGGGCCGTTGGCCAGGATGTCGCCGGCGGCGACCTTCTGGCCCTCGGCCACGACCGGGCGCTGGTTGATGCAGGTGTCCTGGTTCGAGCGCTCGAACTTGAGGAGCTTGTAGACCTTGCGGCCGGCCTTGGCGTACTCGACGGTGATGTGGGTGCCGTCGACCTCGGTGACCACGCCGTCCTCGGTGGCGATGAGCATGTCGGCCGCGTCGCGGGCGGCCTTCCCCTCGATGCCGGTGCCGATGTAGGGAGCCTCGGCCCGCAGCAGGGGCACGGCCTGGCGCTGCATGTTGGCGCCCATGAGGGCGCGGTTGGCGTCGTCGTGCTCGAGGAAGGGGATGAGCGAGGTGGCGACCGAGACGATCTGCTTCGGCGACACGTCCATCATCTGGACCTCGGTGCCGGGCACCGAGGAGATCTCGGTGGTGGCGCCGAAGAAGACGTCGCGCTCGAGCTGCAGCTTCAGCTCGCCGAGGGTCGCGGCCTGCGGCGAACGGCGCACCAGCACCCGGTCCTCGGCGAAGGTGCGGTCCGGGTTGAGCTTGGCGTTGGCCTGGGCGACGACGTACTCCTCCTCCTCGTCGGCGGAGAGGTAGACGATCTCGTCGGTGACCTTGCCGTCGATGACCTTGCGGTACGGCGACTCGAGGAACCCGAAGCTGTTGACCCGGGCGTAGGTGGCCAGGTAGCCGATGAGGCCGATGTTCGGACCCTCGGGGGTCTCGATCGGGCACATGCGGCCGTAGTGGCTGAAGTGCACGTCGCGGACCTCGAAGCCGGCCCGCTCGCGGCTGAGGCCACCCGGGCCGAGCGCCGAGAGGCGGCGGCGGTGGTTCAGGCCCGACAGCGGGTTGACCTGGTCCATGAACTGCGACAGCTGGCTGGTCCCGAAGAACTCCTTGATCGCGGCGACCACGGGTCGGATGTTGATCAGGGACTGCGGCGTGATGGCCTCGACGTCCTGGGTCGTCATCCGCTCACGGACGACCCGCTCCATGCGGGAGAGGCCGATGCGGACCTGGTTCTGGATCAGCTCGCCGACCGACCGGATGCGGCGGTTGGCGAAGTGGTCCTGGTCGTCGAGGCGGTAGCCGGGCTCGGCGTCGACGAGGTGGAGCAGGTAGGTGCAGGCGGCGAGGACCTCGCAGCGCGACAGCACGGTCTGGTCCGGGGCGGAGGTCTCGCCCAGCTCCTCGGACTGGACGACGGCCTCGTCGGAGGTGGTCGGCCGGTCGAGCTCGATCATCGGGAAGGTCTGGGCGATCCAGTCGAGCTCGTTGCCCAGCTTGCGGTTGAGCTTGTAGCGGCCGACCCGGCTGAGGTCGTAGCGACGGGGCTCGAAGAAGGCGTTGCGGAAGTAGGCCTTGGCCGACTCGACCGACGGCGGCTCGCCGGGGCGGGCGCGCTTGTAGATCTCGACCAGCGCCTCGTCCTGGGTGGTCGCGAGCTCGCGGTCCTTCTCCCACTGGCCCTCGAGGAAGTCGAACTCCCGCACGAAGGCCTCGAGGAACCCGGGCGCCTGCTCCTCGTCGTAGCCGAGGGCCCGGAGGAGCACGAAGAGGCTCAGCCGGCGCTTGCGGGCCACGCGGGTGCCGGCGGTGACGTCCTTGCCGGGCTTCTGCTCGACGTCGAACTCGATCCACTCACCGCGGTAGGGGTGGATGGTGCCGGTGACGAGCTGGTGCTTCGCCAGGTTGCGGAGGCGGAACCGCTCACCGGGCTGGAAGATCACGCCGGGCGAGCGCACGAGCTGGCTGACCACCACGCGCTCGGTGCCGTTGATGATGAAGGTGCCCTTCTCCGTCATCATGGGGAAGTCCCCCATGAACACGGTCTGCTCCTTGATCTCACCGGTGTTCTGGTTCATGAACCGGGCGCGCACGAAGATCGGCGCGGCGTAGGTCATGTCCTTCTCCTTGCACTCCTCGACGGAGAACTTCGGCTCGGGCCGGAGGTCCTCGTCGTCGGGGTCGAACTCCAGCTCGAGCTGCAAGGTCTCGGTGAAGTCCTTGATCGGGCTGATGTCCCGGAACGTGTTGGCAAGGCCCTGGGCCAGGAACCAATCGAACGACTTCCGCTGGATCGCGATGAGGTCTGGGAGCTCCAAGACCTCGTCGAGGTTCGCGAAGGAATAACGGTCCCTGATGGTGGGGGCGGCAGACAAGGCCTCTCCTCGGGGCAGAGGGGTGATCACGCGGCGCTGGCCGCGCTGGCGCGCACGCTCCCCGTGCCGAGGGACGGGAGAGCGGGGCGGTCAGTCACGGCAACGCACCACACTACGGGCCGAGGCCTGCCGGGAGCAACCCGAGGTCGGTGAAGCGGGACCGGCCCTGCCTGCGGGCCAGCCCTCCGAGTTCCGCGGCAGGGTAAGCCGAGGGGCCGCGGAGGTCAAGCACCTGCGCCCCACCGTCGCTGGTGGCGGCCGCTCCGGGGCCGGCCCCTGGGCCTGCCACCTGACGTCGATCTGTCCTGCGGACGAACACGATCGCAGGGTGCGGTACGGTCGACGGGAGGGATCGGCACGGGGATCGAGGACGGAGGGCACGTGGGCGACGCGCGACGCAAGGGGCCGGGGTCGAGGCCGCCCCTCGACCCCGCGACGGTGGCCGCGGCCTACGACCGCGAGGTCCTGACGGGGCGGTTCCAGGAGGAGGGCGACTACTACGCCCGCTACCGGAGCCGCTACGAGAGCGTGCTCCAGACCTACGCCGGGCTGGGCGGCGACCACCCGCTCGACGTCCTGGAGGTCGGGGGCGGTCAGCACGCGCTGCTGGCCCACGCCCTGCTCGGCGACCGGGCCACCGTGGCCGACCTCCCGGGCCCCCACCTCGCCTACCTCGAGTCGCGGGGCGTGGCCACCTGCGAGTGGGACCTGCAGTCCGATGCCCAGCCCTTCGAGGCCGCGTTCGACCGGGTCTTCTGCTGCGAGGTGGCCGCCCACGTGCCGGTGCCCACCCACCTGTGGCTCGAGCGGCTGCGCATCGCCCTCCGACCGGGTGGGGTGATCGTGCTCACGACCCCCAACCTCCACCGGGTGCGCAACCTCGCCCTCCTCGCCGCCGGCCGCGAGCCGTTCGGCGTGTTCGCCCGGCCCGACGAGGGCGAGTGGCTCGGCAACATCGTCGACTTCAGCGCCGCCCACCTGACCTGGCAGCTCGATCGGGCCGGGTTCGCCGAGGTCGACGTGCGGTACGAGGAGTTCCCCCACGCCGCGACGACCACCGCCGGGCGGGCCGCCAACCTCGCCTTCCGGCCGCTGACGGTCGTCCCGCGGTTCCGCTACAACCTGGTCGCCACCGCCGTCGCACCGGCCTGAGGCTCCACCGCGACGGGCCGGCCGGACGGGTCGCCCGTCCCGCGGCGACGTCGTGCGGCTCGCCGCACACCGACACCGTGCGGGCCTGGTCGCCGCGCCCACGGATCGGCTCCTACGCGGCCGAGGGCGCGACGGCCAGGGCCCGGATGCGGTCGGAGGCCGGCGCCGCCACCGACCCGACCGGGACCTCGACGCCGCCCTCGGCTCCGTCGACCACCCGGCGGACGTCCATCGTGACCGGGGTGCCGCACCAGCACACCAGCTCGGCGCGGTGGCCCCACGCGGTGGGGGTCAGCGCCGTGAGCCGGCGGGTGGTCAGCAGCACCCGGGCGTCACAGCGGGGGCAGTGGGGATCGAACACGGCGCACCTCCAGGGTCCGGACCCGGGCCACCCGGGTCGACCCTCCGATCGTGCGCCCTCGCCCCCACCGAGCACATCGGTCAACGTGCGCGTTTCGGGCGGCGCGACCGCGCCTACGCATCGCGGCGATGACTAGTGCGGTGTCCTGTGGTGCCGGCCAGGACGCGCCACGGGCGGGGCCCCCGAAGGGACCCCGCCCGTGGACGAGACGCTCTGGCGAGCAGTCGGCTACTTGAGCTCGACGGTCGCGCCCTCGGCCTCGAGGGCCTCCTTGGCCTTCTGGGCGTCCTCCTTGGACGCCTTCTCGAGGACGGGCTTGGGGGCGCTGTCCACGAGGTCCTTGGCCTCCTTCAGCCCGAGGCTGGTGAGGCTGCGGACGGCCTTGATGACGCCGACCTTCTTCTCTCCGGCCGCGGTCAGGACGACGTCGAACTCGTCCTGCTCCTCGGCGGCGGCGGCATCGCCACCGCCGGCGGGGGCGGCCGCGGCGACGGCCACGGGGGCCGCGGCGGTCACGTCGAAGCGCTCCTCGAAGGCGCTCTTGAGCTCGGAGAGCTCCAGCACCGTCATGCCGGCGATGGCGTCGAGGATGTCGTCAGTGGTCAGGGTCGCCATGGTCAGCTCTCCTCAGTCTCGGCCGACTCGGCCGGGGTGTCGGTCCCGGCGTCAGCCGGAGGGGTGGTGTCGTCGGCCGGGTCGGCCTCGGTGGTGGCCGAGTCCTCGGCCGGGGTGGTGTCGTCGGCCGCCTCGGGGGCGGCGTCGGTGGTGTCGTCGGCCGCCTCGGGGGCGGCGTCGGCTCGGTGCCCTCGGGGCCTCGGCGGGAGCCGCCGCGGCCTCAGGGGCGCCGGGTGCGCCGCCCGCCTCGATGAGGGCGTTCAGCGCATAGGCGAAGCTGCGGGGCACGGCGTCCAGCAGGCTGGCGAACTGCTGCATCGGGGCCGCGAACAGGCCGGCGATCTCGGCCAGCAGCTGGTCGCGGCTGGGCAGGTCGGCCAGGGCGGTGACGTCGGCGGCGCCGAGCACGGACTCGCCGAGCAGGCCGCCCTTGACGACCAGCGCCGGGTTGGCCTTGGCGTAGTCGCGCAGGGCCTTGGCCACGCCGGCGACGTCGCCCTCGACGAACGCGATGGCGGTGGGGCCGGTGAGCATGTCGTCGATGTCGAGGCCACGCTCCTTGGCAGCCAGGCGCACCAGCGTGTTCTTGTAGATCTTGTAGGTGCCACCTGCATCGCGCAGGGCGTTGCGGAGCTCGGCCAGCGCGGCCACGTCGAGCCCGCGGTACTCGGTGAGCACGGCGGCCTCGGCGGCGTCGAAGCGCTCACCGACCTCGGTCACGACGGCGACCTTCTCGGCACGGGGGTTGTCCACGGCACCTCCTCTCTCGGATCAGGCGCTCCCTGGGCGGGAACGACGAAGGGTGTTCGCCACTGCACGCGCGAACACCCTCGGAGGAAACGTGGTCCCCCGCCTCGTCTGGCGGACGTGAGTCCTTTCAGCGCCCGGGGGCGCACCTGAGGTCTTCGGCGAGCGATGGCTCAGTTGTCAGGGCGGCGACGCTACCGGGCGGCGGCGATCGTCGGTCCAAACCGGGTCGGCGGGGCTCAGGCCTCGTCGACGTCGGGCTTGATGCGGTTGGCGTCGATCTTGATGCCGGGGCCCATGGTCGACGCGAGGCCGACCCGGCGGAGGTAGCGGCCCTTGGACGAGGCCGGCTTGGCCCGGTGCAGCTCGTCGACGACGGCCCGCAGGTTCAGCAGGAGGGCCTCGGAGGTGAAGCTGGCCTTGCCCACGGGGACGTGGACGTTGCCGTAGCGGTCGGTGCGGTACTCGACCTTGCCGCCCTTGAAGTCCTCGACCGCCTTGCCCACGTCGGGGGTGACGGTGCCGGTCTTCGGGTTGGGCATGAGGCCGCGCGGGCCGAGCACCCGACCCAGCCGACCGACGGTCGGCATCATGTCGGGGGTGGCGATGGCGACGTCGAAGTCGAGCATCCCGCCCTCGACCTCGGCGGCCAGGTCGTCGGAGCCGACGTGCTCGGCGCCCGCGGCACGGGCGGCCTCGGCCGCCTCACCCGCGGCGAACACCGCGATGCGGACGTCCTTGCCGGTGCCGGACGGCAGCGCGACGGTGCCCCGGACCATCTGGTCGGCCTTGCGGGGGTCGACGCCGAGGCGGACGCTCAGCTCGATGGTCTCGTCGAACCCGGCCGTGGCCAGGGTCTCGAGCCAGCTCGACGGCCTCGTCGGCCGTGTGCAGGTGGTCGCGATCGAACCGCTTCGTCGCGTCGGTGTAGCGCTTGCCCTTCGCCATGGTGGCTCCCTCTCTGGATCGGGCCCGGGGCGAGGTCCTCCCCGGTGCCAGCTGTGGATGTGGGACCGGCCCGGAGGGCCGGCCGGTCGGCGTCGGCGACGCCGTGAGGTCAGACGACCTCGAGGCCCATGGAGCGGGCCGTGCCCTCGACCTGCTTGACGGCAGCGTCGAGGTCGTTGGCGTTGAGGTCGGGCAGCTTGGTCTCCGCGATCTGGCGCACCTGCGCCGTGGTGACCGAGCCGGCGCCCTCGCGGCCGGGGTTCTGCGAGCCCTTGGGGATCCCGGCCGCCTCGCGGAGGAGGACCGGGGTCGGCGGGGTCTTGGTGATGAAGGTGAACGAGCGGTCCTCGAAGATGGTGATCTCGACGGGGACGATGGTGCCGCGCTGCGACTCGGTCTGCGCGTTGTACGCCTTGCAGAAGTCCATGATCGCCACGCCGTGCGGGCCGAGCGCGGTGCCGACCGGCGGGGCGGGGTTGGCCTGCCCGGCCGGGATCTGGATCTTGACGACGGCCAGGACCTTCTTCTTGGCCATGGGGGCTCTCTCCTCCGGGCGGGCGGCGGCGGTGCCGCCCGTGACGATGCGGTCTCGCCGGCGCCAGGAGCGGCGGCAAGGGGACAGGACAGGGTACGGGGTCGACGGCGCCGGGCGCCAGATGAGGTCCCCGTGGGGGGCGGCGGGAGCCGCCTAGAACTTGGCGACCTGGCCGAAGTCGAGCTCGACCGGGGTCTCGCGACCGAAGATGTCGACGAGCACCTTGACCTTGAGCTGGTCCTCGTTGATCTCGACGATCTCGCCCGAGAAGTTGGCGAACGGACCTTCCTTGACCCGGACGGTCTCGCCCAGCTCGTGCTCGAGGCGGGCCCGGCCCTTCTTGGTGGGCAGGTCCTCGCTCTCGGTCTTCACCGCGAGGAAGGTCTCGACGTCGCGCCGCGGCAGCGGCGAGGGCTTGTTGCCCGCACCCACGAACCCGGTGACGCCGGGGGTGTTGCGGATCACGTACCAGGAGTCGTCGTCGAGGAGGCAGCGCACCAGCAGGTAGCCGGGGAACATCTTCTTCTGGACGACCTGCTTCTTGCCGCCGCGGATCTCGACGACGTCCTCCATGGGGATGACGACCTCGTGGATCCGTCCCTCCATGTTCATCGACGAGGTGCGGGCCTCGAGGTTCTGCTTGACCTTCTTCTCGTAGCCCGACTGGGTGTGGACCACGAACCAGCGGCCGGGCCGGTCGTAGGGGCTCTCGACCGGGGCCGGGGGCTCCTCGATGAGGTCCTCGGCGTCGACGGCGTCGCCCAGCAGCTCCCCGGTCTCGGGGTCGATGCCGGCGGGCACGTCGTCGGCGGCCGGGGCGCCGTCGCCGTCGGGCGCACCCGCGGCATCGGTCGGCTCGGCGACAGCCTCGGCGTCGTCGGTGGTGGACTCAGCGGCCGAGGAGCCGTCGACCACGTCGGTGGTCGGCTCCTCGTCGGCGGAGGGGGTGGGGTCGGGGTCGAGGAATGTCATGCGTCGTAGATCCAGAGGATGGCCCTGGCCAGGCCGTAGTCGACCACCGCGATGAGGGCGGTGAGCACCACGATGGTCACGAGGACGATCACCGAGTAGTTGATGGTCTCGGCCCGGGTGGGCCAGTTGACCTTGCGCAGCTCGGCCCGCACCTCGCGGAGGAACTGGCGGAAGCGCTGGAAGACGTTGCCCTTGGCCTGCTGGTCCTTCGGCTTGGTCGCCGGCGGGGGTCGACGGGTCGACTTGGGGCTGCCGTCGGCGTCGATCGCGCCCTGCTTCTGCAGCATGCGCTTCTGTTCACGGTTCATCGCCATCGGAGGTACCTGACGGGACGGGGGGTCGGTGGATGAGCAGGGCAGGAGGGAATCGAACCCCCAACCGCCGGTTTTGGAGACCGGTGCTCTGCCAGTTGAGCTACTGCCCTCGGCGGGACGTCTCCGACAGGGTGGAAACGGGCCTCAGCGAGACTAGCAACCGAGGCCTCCGGCTCCCACTCGGCTGGGTCGGCGGACGACGGCGACTACCCGGCGAGGGGGAGGCGGCGACCGCGGGAGCGGGTGGCCAGGACGATGGCGCCGGCGGCGCTGGCGGCCGCGGTGGCGGCGGCCAGACCGCCGAGGTAGGCGGCCCGGCGACCGGTGAGCAGCGACCGGATCGCGTGGCGCTCGCCGGCCTCCTCGATGTGGGCCAGCACCTCGCTCACCAGCCCGGGTGCGGGCTCGAGGAGCTCGACCCGCAGGGAGCGCAGGGCCCGCAGCACCCGGCGGTGCTGCACCAGGTCGGCCTGGCAGCGCAGGCAGCCCTCGACGTGGGCGCGAGCGGCTCGGTCGAGGACGGTCTCGTCGGTGGCGGCGGCGGCCAGCGCCTCACCCAGGTCGTTGCAGGCGACGGCCACCTCAGTCCTCCCCCTCGACGTCGTCGATGCCCTCGCGCCCCGGGAACAGGCGCTCCTTCAGCTTCCGACGGGCCCGGTGCAGGCGGACCTTGGCCGCCGACTCGGAGATGCCCAGCTCGGCCGCGATGGCCTCGTGGGGGAGGTCGTAGACGTCGCGCAGCACCACGACGGCGCGCAGCTTCGGCGGCAGGTCCTCGAGCTCGGCGGCCACCCGGTCGCGGAGGTCGGCCGCCTCGGCCCGCGCCGAGGGGTCGAGGTCGGGCCGGGACTCGACCACCACCAGCTCGTCGACCAGCTCCTCGTGGCGGTGCCGGCGGCGACGCCCCAGGTGGGTCGACGCGCAGTTCGCGGTGATCCGGTAGAGCCAGGTCGTGAACCGGGCCTCGCCCGCGGAACCGGTCGAGCGACCGGTAGGCCCGGAGGTAGGCGTCCTGGACGACGTCGCGCGCGTCGTCGTCGTTCCCCGTCAGCCGGCGGGCCAGCGTGTAGGTCTCGACGTAGGTCGCGGTCACCAGATCCTCGAACGCCTGCTCGTCGCCGGCCTGGGCCCGGGCGACCAGCTCGGCCATCGCCTCGGGTTCGAGGCGGGGCCCGCGGCGGGACGACCCGTGGCTGGCGCCGGCGTCGGACACCATCGGTCGGGTCAGACCCCTCGGTGACGGCACAGGTTACGAACCGTACCGACCCTGGAGGGCGTGAGCGGGGACCGACGATGCATCGGCGACGCGGCTAGGGAGCCGAGCCGCCAGGCGAGGCCAGGCGAGCACGGCATCGGTGTGCGGCGAAGCCGCATGATGCGGTCACGAGAGGGGCGACCTGTCCCAGCGTGCCCTACCGGGTCTCCTTGTGGACCGTGTGGGAGCGCTCCCAGCGGCAGTACTTCTTCATCTCGATGCGCTCACGGTCGTTGATCTTGTTCTTGGTGGTGATGTAGTTGCGGCGCTTGCAGGAGGTGCACTCCAGCGTCACGTGCACGCGCTTGTCGTTCTTGGCCATCGCTGTGTCTCTCTACTTGGTGATCTTGGTGACGCGGCCGGCGCCGACGGTGCGGCCACCCTCACGGATGGCGAAGCGGAGGCCCTCGTCCATGGCGATCGGCGCGATCAGCTCCACCACGATCGTGGTGTTGTCGCCCGGCATGGCCATCTCGGTGCCCTCCGGCAACGTGATCGTCCCGGTCACATCCGTGGTCCGGAAGAAGAACTGCGGCCGGTAGTTGTTGAAGAACGGCTTGTGCCGACCACCCTCATCCTTGGTCAACACGTACACCTCGCCCTCGAACTCCGAGTGCGGCGTGATGCTGCCCGGGCTTGGCCAGGACCTGACCCCGCTCGACCTCCTCCTTCTTCGTGCCCCGCAGCAGCGCACCGATGTTGTCGCCGGCCTGACCCTCATCGAGCAGCTTGCGGAACATCTCCACACCGGTGCAGGTCGTCTTCTGCGTGTCCTTGATCCCCACGATCTCGATCTCATCACCGGTGTGGATCACACCCTGCTCGACCTTGCCGGTCACCACCGTCCCCCGACCCGTGATCGAGAACACATCCTCGATCGGCATCAGGAACGGCTTGTCCACATCACGAGTCGGCTCCGGCACGAAGCTGTCGACCGCCTCCATCAGCTCCATCACCTGCGCCGCAGCATCGCGCGTCACCCTCCAGCGCCTTCAACGCCGACACCCGCACCACCGGGGTGTCATCACCGGGGAACTCGTACTCGGTGAGCAGCTCGCGCACCTCCATCTCCACCAGCTCCAACAGCTCCTCGTCATCGACCATGTCGACCTTGTTCAACGCCACCACGATCGACGGCACACCCACCTGACGAGCCAACAACACGTGCTCACGGGTCTGCGGCATCGGACCATCGGTCGCCGCCACCACCAAGATCGCCCCATCGACCTGCGCCGCACCCGTGATCATGTTCTTGATGTAATCCGCGTGACCCGGCATGTCGACATGCGCGTAGTGACGGTTCGCCGTCTCGTACTCCACATGCGAGATGTTGATCGTGATCCCCCGCTGCCGCTCCTCCGGCGCCTTGTCGATCATGTCGAACGGCGTGAACGCCGTCGTCGGATCCGCCTCGTGCAACGTCTTGGTGATCGCCGCCGTCAGCGTCGTCTTCCCATGGTCGATGTGACCCATCGTCCCGATGTTCAGGTGCGGCTTGTTCCGCTCGAACTTCTCCTTGGCCATGGGGTGCCTCCTCGGCGCGGTCCAGGTGCCGGGCGTGGCGCCCGGCACCTCGGTGGTGGGTGATGTGGGTTGGTAGCGACGGTCGGGTTCGAACCGACGACCCCTCGATTATGAGCCGAGTGCTCTCACCAGCTGAGCTACGTCGCCGTGGTCAGGGGCCGCCTGACCAGGGGTCGGACGGTGGGACGAGCCTCCTGTGGGAATCGAACCCACGACCTTTTCCTTACCATGGAAACGCTCTGCCGACTGAGCTAAGGAGGCGAGGCGGGACCCGGCGCGACGGCCGGGGACAGCCGAGGACGCATCCTAGGCGCGGGCCCGCGGCCGCCCCAAGCGGGATCGGGGCTCCCGGCGGGTCCGCGTCGACCGACGCGGCCGGATGGTCGCACAGCCCGGCGACCTCCGTCGCGGATGGGTCGCACGACATGGGCCGAACGACTCAAGTCCTGCGACCCATGGCCGACAGGAGAGGTGTGCGCATCAACCGGATGGTGATCGAGGCTGGAACCCACACCATCGCCCTCGACCTGCACCCGCGCCTGACGGTCGTCACCGGGATCGGTGACGTCGAGCGCGAGAGCCTCGCCGGCGAGCTGATCGGCGCGCTCGGCCCGTCCCGTCCCGGCGTGCACCTCGAGGTCACGACCGACGACGACCGCCACCTGGCCGTCGTTCCGCCCGACCAAGGGCCGCCCCCGCCTCGTCGACGTCGACCGCGCCGTCGACGTCACCCCCGCCGACGCCGACATCGACCTCTACGCCCAGCACGGCATCGACCTCGGACTGGCCCGCCGCACCCTCAAGGTCACCGAGGGCGACCTCGCCACCCAGGCCCGGGCCGACGTCCGTCGTCCAGCGCCTCGCCGACCTCGACCAGACCGCCCTGTGGGCGGCCGCGGCCCGGGTCCGGGTGACCGACGAGAACCTCCAGGCCGAGTCGACCGCCGCCGGCACCGCCCCCGAGGACGCCGACATCGTCGACCGCATCGAGCAGCGCCACGTGCAGCTCGAGTCGGCCCTGGACCGCATGGAGCGGGCCAGCAAGGTCGCCCTGTACACCGGCATCGGCGGGCTGGCCGCGACCGTCGCCGCCATGGCCCTCCTCCCCCTGGTCGTCGCCGCCGCCGCCGCCGCGGTGACGATGGCGGTCGTGGCGGCCATGTTCCTCTTCCGCCGCCGGGTCGAGCGGGCCCGCCGCTCCGAGCAGGACGCCCTCGAGGCCGCCGGCGCCGAGTCCTACCTGGCGTTCCACGTGCAGCGGGTCGACGAGCTGGTGCCAGGAGGACAAGGCCCGCCAGCGCCTGCTGGCCGCCGCCGCCGACCACCGCAGGGCCGCCGGGCGCTGGATCGAGCTGGCCGGCGACGTGAGCGTCGACTGGGCCCTCGAGCACCACGCCGAGATCGCGGTCGCGGCCCGCCTCCGCGCCGACGTCCGCAACCTCGGCGTCATGTCGTCGACCGCCCCCGAGCAGCAGGACGCGGTGTCCGACCTCGCCCACGCCCTGGTCGGACGGCTGAACCGGGCCCGCACCCTCGGCGCGCTGGGCGAGACCTTCCCCCTGGTCATCGACGAGCCCTTCGGCGGCCTCGACCCCGCGCTCAAGGCCCCCCTGCTGGAGGTGCTGGCCCAGTCGGCCGGCCGTCCCCAGGTCATCCTCCTGACCGCCGACGAGGAGATCGCCTCGTGGGCCCGCCTGGAGGCCCTCACCGGCGAGCTGGCCGTGCTCGAGCCGACCCCCGACGCCGGGGCCGGCGGCGTCCAGGCCAACGGGGTGGCCTGACCGCGAGGCCGGCGGAGAGGTCGCCCGTCCGCGCCCCGGGCGTGCCCGACCGACGCGTGCTCGTCGGTCGCCTCGCGCGGCTCGGCTCGACGCTCCCGGCCTACTGTCGGCCCGATGGACGTCCGGCTGGCGACCTCGGCGATGCCGAGGGCATCCGCGCCATCTACAACCGCGAGGTGATCGAGGGCACCGCGACCTTCGACCTGCGCCCCCGCTCGTCGGACGACCAGCGCCGGTGGCTGACCGACCGCGACGGCGCCCACGCGGTGGTGGTCGCGGTCGAGGGACCGGTGGTGGTCGGGTTCGGGTCGCTGTCGACCTACCGCGACCGGCCCGCCTACCGGACCACCGTCGAGGACTCCGTCTACGTCGACCCCGGCCACCAGGGCCGGGGCGTCGGGCGAGGCGTGCTGGAGATGCTCGTCGACACCGCGACCCAGCACGGCTTCCACACCGTGATCGGCCGCATCAGCGGCGGCGAACGAGGCCTCGGTCGCCCTCCACCACCGCTGCGGCTTCGAGACGGTGGGCGTCGAGCGAGAGGTGGGGCGGAAGTTCGGCCGGTGGCTCGACGTGGTCGTCGTGCAGCGCGTGCTCGGCTGACGAGCCCGCCGCCGCCAGGCGCCCTGGTACCGTCGCCCGCGTCGGCGTGGGGACCGGCGGAGGGAGGAGCCGGGGGGTGCGGACAGCAGTGCTCGAGCACGAGGTCCGACCGCGCGCCGGCTGGCCCGGTCGGGCGACGGCCGCGGTCCGCGCCGAGCCCCTGCTGCTGGTCATCCCCGTCTGGGTGATCGCCAGCGTGCTGTGGGTGCGCGCCGACCGATGGACCCGCTACGCCGAGCTCGACGAAGCCGCCTACCTGGGGATGACCGCGCGGCTGGCGCACCCAGGGTGGGCCAGCCGCCGGTCCGTGCTCGCCGACGAGGGGGTGCACGGCCCGCTGCAGGCCCTCCTCGGCGCCCCGTTGATGGCGGCGACGAAGCCCGACCTGCGGGTGCTGCTCGGCATCAACATCCTCGCGGTGGCCGTCGCCGCGGCGGTCATCGACGATCCGTGGGCATCCCAAGCCGAGGCGGTCGCCGTGACCCCCCGGGACAACGGGGTCAGCTACAACTCCGTCGGCCTGGCCCTCCAGCTCCGGCACGACATCGGTCGGGACCTCACCGCGCACTTCCGCCCGGACGCCACCCACGAGGAGCAGATCGCCCGTGCCGTCGACGAGGCCCTGATGGTCGTCGCCGTCGAGGATGCTTCACCGACCCCCTGCTGGGCCATCACGCGCCGCCGGTCGAGGCCCGGACCTCCGGGTTCCGCGACTGCGACGTGCTGGCCACACCCGACGGGCGGCAGGTGTGGATCCTCGTCGCCCCGTCGGTGCCGGACGAGGTGTGCCTCCCCCACCCCGGCAGGCTGACCTCGCCCCCGGCCCCCAGGCCCGGACCACGAGGCGGACCTAGGACGTCCCTGCCGGGGCGCGGCGTCGACCGCGGCCCGGTTGGCGGCCTGCTGGGCCCGGGCCGCCTCGTCCCACGCGGCGCGGAGGTGCCCCAGCTGGGTGGCGAGGGCACCCCCGCCGGCGATCGCCTCCTGGTCGCCCCGGTGGCGGTCGTGCTCGTCGCGCCGACCGCCGGCCCAGTCGACCAGGCGAGGGGTGGCGTCGGCGCGAGCGCGGAGGTCGGCGTCGACGGCACGCCGCAGCGCGTCGAGCCGGAGGCCGACCTGGTCGGCGGTCGAGAAGTCGAAGCGGACGCGGCTCGGCGCCGTCGCCGACCGGAGGCCGGGGCTCGCACCCGGTGCGCCACGACATGGGCTACCCGCCGGCGGGGCAGGAGTCGAGTGCCGGTCGGCGTGACCGGCAGGGGGAACAGCTGCTCGGCGATGCGCCGGACGTCGGCCAGCGACGGAGGGCGCCCGGCCCGTTGCCGCGGATCGAGGTAGGCCCGCAGCTCGCGACTGGCGACGACCTCGTCGGCCACGTCGCCCCGGTGGCGGTGGAGCCACTCGCGCACCTCGGTCTGCGGGCTCGGCTCGCCGGTGGTGAGCCGGTCGATGAGCTCCTGGGTCAGCGACCGGACGAGACCCTGGGAGCCGGAGGGCCGGACCCCGAGGTGCCCGTTGCCGGCGTCGCTGTCGTGATCGACCACGGCGGTGCCGAGCCCCGCCGCCTCGCGACGCTCGACGAGGGCCTCGAGTCCGGGGCCGTCGGCGGCCTCGTCACCGAGCGCGCCGGGCCCCTGCACCTCGTACCAGAAGAGGGCGCCGTCGTCGGCGTTGATCGTGATGGTGAGGTCGCGGACCCGCGGCCCGAGCAGGGCGCCGTACCGGTCGGGGTCGTCGACGGGCGCGAACCGGGGGATGGCCGGCTGCACCATGAGCAGGGAGACGTCGAACCTCGCGGACGGGTCGTCCACCTGGGTCAGGGCCCGGGCGGCGACGTGGTTGCCGAGGCTGTGGGCGGTGATCGCGACCTGGGCGTCGGGGTCGGTCGCGGCCAGCGCGGTGAAGAGGGCGGCCAGCTCGTCGCCGGTGCGCTCGGCCGACTCCTCGGCATCGCCGAAGTCGCCCGGCACCTCCCACCACGAGGCGTCGGTGCCCTGCTTGGCATCCCAGTCGACGACGAGCACCGTCGCGCCCTCGACGTCCTGCTGGTCGTAGAGGTCGGCGGTGGCCTCGCCGGCCCCGACCGCGCCGGCGGTCTGCGCCCCCCACCCGTGGATCACGAGGTGGAGCGGCGTCGCCCCGGCCAGGCCGAGCTCCTCGACGACCAGCTGCCACTCGAGGGCGGACATGTCCTCCGGGAACGAGTCGAACGCGAGGCGGACGACGCGGGCCCGCCCGTCGGCACCGTCGCGGATGACCTCGAAGAGGTGGCCGTCCCTCCCCGCGTCGACGGCCGCGGCCAGGCCGGGCGGGCCGACGCCGGACAGCCGGAGGTCCCCGGCCACGAGCACGGCCGGGCAGCCGGAGGAGGCGCAGATCCGGTCGGCGTCGCGGAAGGCGGCGGCCACCCGTCCGACCCAGAGGTCGAGGGACGCCAGCTCGTCGAGGGCCTCGGCGACGGCGGCGACCGCGGCGCCGTCGAGCCGGCCACCGTGGTCGGACGGGAGGCCGTTCCACCGCTCGACCAGGTCGACCAGCCCGACGCACGCGGCGAGGGCATCGCGGTCGGCGGGCTCGACGGCCCGCACGAAGGCGTCGAGCTGGTCGGGATCGGCACTGTTGGCTCCGGGAGGGGGCACGGCTCGGCCTCGCTGGATCGGGTCGCCTCCTGCGACGATGACCCTTCCTATGCCCTCTCATTGCCTTTGCGAACCTCACGGGCCCCGACGATCGCGGCTCCAGACCAGCGACCCACGGCCGACGAACCCGCCCAGAGGTGGGCCGATCCCGGTGCGCGCTGCTAGACAGGGGCGGTCGTGGCGGACCGAGGAGCCGAGCCGCCAGGCGAGGCGACCGGAAAGCACGGCGTCGCGATGCGGCGAAGCCGCACGATGCGCTCGCCAGCCGGGCGACCTGTCCACACAACCTCCTGACGAGGGAGTCCCGATGCGGGCCGTGATCATCTACAACAGCCTCACCGGCACCACCCGCAAGGCTGCCCACCGGATCGCCAGCGAGCTCAAGGCCCTGCGCATCGATGCCACCCCCGTCGCCATCGGCGACGTCGACGACGCGACCGTCGCCGACGCCGACCTGGTGATCATCGGCACCTGGACCGACGGCATCGTGGTCCTGGGCCAGAAGCCGGCGGGGAAGAAGAAGCTGCGCGGCCTGCCCTCGCTGGCCGGCAAGCGTGCCGTCGTCTACTGCACCTACGCGGTCGACCCCGGCCACACCCTCGACAAGCTCGTCGAGGAGGTCGAGGCCAAGGGTGCCACCGTCATCGGCGGCTTCGCCCTCGCCCGCCACGACCTGCCCGGCGACGTCGCCGAGTTCGTCGACCGGCTGGCCCCCGCCCTCGCCGACGCCTGAGCGGCGGTCGCCGGGGCGCGGCTCACGCCGGGCCGCGCGGCCGCTCAGTCGCGGAAGTTGCCGAACTGGAGGGGCACGCCGAAGTCGCCCTCCTTCAGCGCGGCGATCACCGCCTGCAGGTCGTCGCGCTTCTTGCCGGTGACGCGCAGCTCGTCGCCGTTGGCCTGGGACTGGATGCCCTTGAGCCCGAGCCCCTTGATGAACTTGTTGAGCTCGCGAGCCTTGTCCGACGAGATGCCGGCGGCCAGCTTCGCGGTCTGGCGCACGGTGGCCCCCGCCGCGTCCTCGACGTCGCCGTAGTCGAGGCCCTTCAGGGACACGCCCCGCTTCACCAGCTTCTCCTCGAGCACCTGGCGCAGCGCCCGCAGCTTGTCCTCGCTGGAGGTGTGCAGCCGGATCTCGTCCTCGCCCAGCTCGATGGTGGACCCGGTGCCCTTGAAGTCGTACCGGTTGGCGATCTCGCGCGCGGCCTGGTCGACCGCGTTGCGGACCTCCTGCTGGTCGAGGACGGAGGAGACGTCGAAGGTGGGCATGGGCCGAAACCTAGCGCCGGAGCCCTTCGGGCTGGCCTCCCCCAGGGGTGCTGCGACTAACCTGCGACCTCCACCACGGGTCGGTGCCCGAGCGGCCAAAGGGAGCAGACTGTAAATCTGCCGGCACAGCCTTCGGAGGTTCGAATCCTCCCCGGCCCACGAGAAGGTGACGGTGGCTCACGGCGGGTGAGCCAGCCGTCACCGACGGTCAGCTGCCGCGGGGGACGGTCTGCTGGAGCGCCCAGCCGTTGCCGTCGGGGTCGGCGAAGTAGGCGAACGAGCCCCACGGCTGGTCGTCGATCTCGCTGACCTCGATGCCCCGCTCGAGCAGGTCGGCCCGGGCCGCCTCGACGTCGGCGACCACGGCCTGCATGTTGTCGAGCGACCCGGGGACCATGCCGGTCAGCCCCTTGCCGATGGCGATCGAGCAGGCCGAGCCCGGTGGGGTGAGCTGCACGAAGCGGACGTCGTCGCTGACGGTGTGGTCGTGGTCGGCGTGGAACCCGACCTGCTCGTAGAACGCCTTGGCCCGGTCGACGTCGGTCACCGGCACCGCCACCAGCTCCAGCTTGATGTCCATCGCTCACTCCTCCGGTCGTGGCCGCCCAGGGTGGGCGGCGCCACCCCATCGTGCGCCGGAGAACCGGTCATCCGATGGCCAGTTCTGGTGGCCGCCGGCCACCGAGTGAGCGTCGGGACCGGCAGGCGGCGCCCCGAAGGAGATCAGCGCCAGGCGCCGCCGCGGAGGCGGGCGACCCTGTCCTCGGTGGGCGGGTGGGTGCGGAACAGGTTGGCGAACTGCACCTTGCGACCGCTCAGCGGGTTGATGATGAAGGCCTGGGCGTGGGCCGGATCGATGTCCATCGGCACCCTGTGGGCGTAGGCCTCGATCTTCTGGAGGGCCCGGGCCAGCGGCTCGCCGTCGCCGATCAGCTGGGCCCCGGTGCGGTCGGCCTCGTACTCCCGGCTGCGGGAGAGGGCCATCTGCAGGATGCCGGCGGCAAGGGGGGCCAGCAGGGACATGGCCAGCAGGCCGAGGACTCCGCCGCCGTCGCGGTCACGGTCGCCTCCACCGCCGAGCATCGCACCCCACATGGCCATGCGGGCGACGAAGGTGATGCCCATGGCCACCGCGGCGGCCACCGACGAGATCAGGATGTCGCGGTTGCCGACGTGGCCCAGCTCGTGGGCCAGCACGCCGCGCAGCTCGTCCCAGTCGAGGACCTTCAGGATCCCCTCGGTGACGACCACCGCGGCGTGCTCGGGGTTGCGGCCGGTGGCGAAGGCGTTGGGCTGCATCTCGGGGCTGACGTACAGCGTCGGCATCGGGATCTCGGCCCGCAGGGCCAGGTCGCGGACCACCGCGTGGTACTCGGGCATCTCGGCCTCGGTCACCGGCCGGGCCCGGGCCGCCTTGGATCGCCATCTTGTCCGAGAACCAGTACGACACGCCCACCACCACCAGGCCGAGGACGAGCCCGATGATCGCCCCACCCCTGCCGAAGAACGACCCGATCAGTGATCAGGAGGCCGCCGAGCCCAGCGAGCAGGACGGTGGTCTTCAGGGTGTTGTTCATGGCTCCTCGACGCTCCTGGACCGCCCCGTGCGGACGGACCTCTGCAGGCGAGGCTACCGACGCCCTGCGAAAGCGGACCTCAAGCGACGTCCCGCAGGACGTCGCCTCGGTCACCCCTCCTGGGGGGTCGCGGAGGCGCGGGTGCGGATCTCGTCGACCACGGTCGGGTCGGCCAGCGTCGTGGTGTCGCCCAGCTCGCGGCCCTCGGCCACGTCGCGGAGGAGACGGCGCATGATCTTCCCGGAGCGGGTCTTGGGGAGGTCGTCGGTGAAGATCACCGTGCTGGGGTCGGCTGATGGCTCCGATCTTCTTGGCCACGTGCTGGCGGAGCTCCTCCCCCACCTCGGGCCCGCCCTCCTGGCCGCCGCGCAGGGTCACGAAGGCGATGATGGCCTGGCCGGTCGTGTCGTCCTTGGCCCCGACGACCGCGGCCTCGGCCACCTTGGGGTTGTCGACGAGGGCCGACTCGACCTCGGTGGTGGAGATGCGGTGGCCCGACACGTTCATGACGTCGTCGACCCGGCCCAGCACCCACACGTAGCCGTCGTCGTCGACCTTGGCCCCGTCGCCGGCGAAGTAGCGGCCGGGGAACCGGCTCCAGTACGTGTCCTGGTAGCGCTCGGGGTCGCCGTAGATGCCGCGCAGCATCGACGGCCACGGCCGGGTCAGGGTGAGGTACCCGCCGCCCTTGGCCAGCGGCTCGCCGGCCTCGTCGACCAGCTCGGCACCGATGCCCGGCAACGGGAAGGTCGCCGAGCCGGGCTTGGTGGTCGTGGCCCCGGGCAGCGGCGAGATCATGATGGCGCCGGTCTCGGTCTGCCACCACGTGTCGACGATCGGGCAGCGACCGCCGCCGATGGTCTCGTGGTACCACATCCACGCCTCGGGGTTGATCGGCTCGCCGACCGACCCGAGCACGCGCAGCGACGACAGGTCGTGCTTCTCCGGCTCCTCGCGCACCCCACTTCATGAAGGTGCGGATCGCGGTGGGCGCGGTGTAGAGGATCGTCACCCCGTAGCGCTCGACGATGTCCCAGAAGCGGTCCTTGCCCGGCGTGTCGGGCGTGCCCTCGTACATCACCGACGTGGCGCCGTTGGAGAGCGGCCCGTAGACGATGTAGCTGTGGCCGGTGACCCAGCCGACGTCGGCGGTGCACCAGTAGACGTCGGTCTCGGGGTGGAGGTCGAACACGTACCGGTGGGTGAAGGTCACCTGGGTCATGTAGCCGCCGGTCGTGTGCATGATGCCCTTGGGCTTGCCCGTCGTCCCCGAGGTGTACAGCAGGTAGAGCAGGTCCTCGCTGTCCATCGGCTCGGGCGGGCACGTCGGCGGCCGCGTCGGCCATCAGGTCGTGGTACCAGTGGTCGCGGCCTTCGGTCATGTCGACCGCGACGTCGCCTCCGGACGAGGCGATGCGGTCGACCACCACGACGTGCTCGATGGTCGGGGCATCGGCCAGGGCGACGTCGACCGTCGGCTTCAGCAGGCCGGGCTTGCCCCGACGCCAGCCGCCGTCGGCCGTGATCAGCACCTTGCAGGTCGGCGTCGTTGATGCGGTCGGCGAGCGAGTCGGCCGAGAAGCCACCGAACACGACCGAGTGCGGCGGCGCCGACGCGGGCGCAGGCGAGCACGGCGACGGGCAGCTCGGGGATCATCGGCATGTAGATGGCGACCCGGTCGCCCTTCTCGACGCCGAGGCCCTTGAGCACGTTGGCGAAGCGCTGCACCTCGTCGAGGAGGTCGGCGTAGGTGATGGTGCGGGTGTCGCCCGGCTCGCCCTCCCAGTGGAAGGCCACCCGCTCGCCCCGGCCCTCGGTGACGTGGCGGTCGAGGCAGTTCTCGGTGACGTTCAGCTTCCCGCCCACGAACCACTTGGCGAAGGGCAGGTCCCAGTCGAGGACCGTGTCCCACGGCTTCTGCCAGGTCACCAGCTCGGCGGCCTGGCGGGCCCAGAAGCCCTCCCAGTCGGCCTCCGCCTCCTCGTAGACCTCGGCCCCGGAGACGAGCGCGTCGGCCTTGAAGTCGGCGGGCGGCGGGAACGTGCGCTCCTCGAGCAGGTAGTCCTCGATGGTCGCGCCGGTGGGCTCGTCGGTCATGTGGGGCTCCTGGATCCAGGCGTGGCGGGGGTCACCCTACCCACGGCGAGGAGGGCGATCGGCGGGCGCTCGGCCCGGGGCGGTGGTCGTCGGCGCCGCCATCCTCGCCGCGCCGAGGTTGGCAAGAGGTTGGGATCGACGACCAGAGGCGGAGGGCGGACCGCGGCGGGCGTCGTCGGCGGTAGCGTCGCCGCCGTGCGTCGCCAGGAGAAGGCCGAACGGATCGGGCAGGTGCTCGACGAGCTCTACCCGGATCCCCCGATCCCCCTCGACCACCACGACCCGTACACGTTGCTGGTGGCGGTCGCGCTGTCGGCCCAGACGACCGACAAGAAGGTCAACCAGATCACGCCGGCCCTCTTCGCCGAGGCCGACACCCCCGAGGACATGGCGGCCCTGCCCGTCGAGCGGATCCTCGAGCTGATCCGGGAGGTCGGCCTGGCCCCGACCAAGGCCCGCAACCTCTCGATCGCCGCGCACCAGATCATGGACGCCGGCGGCGACCTGATCCCCGACTTCGGCTTCCTGGAGTCGCTGGCCGGGGTGGGCCACAAGACGGCCAGCGTGGTGATGGCCCAGGCCTTCGGGGTCCCGGCCTTCCCGGTCGACACCCACATCCACCGGTTGGCGGCGCGGTGGGGGCTGTCGAACGGCACCACGGTCGAGCGGACCGAGCGCGACCTCAAGGCCGTGTTCCCCCGGGAGACGTGGAACGCCCGGCACCTCCAGATCATCTTCTTCGGGCGGGAGCACTGCCCGGCCCAGCGCCACGACATGGCCCTGTGCCCGATCTGCTCCTTCGCGGCGTCGAAGAAGCGCATGGCCGAGGAGGCCGCCGGCGTGCGGGCCGCCAGCGCCAAGCGGAAGGCGGCCAAGGCCGCTCCCCCGCTCTGAACCCGCCCGAGCTGCGACCGTTCTGGCAACCCTCATGCCCCGCGGGGGCACACCAGGGCTGACAGAACGCCTCCGGCCTGACCGACCACCGTTCTGTCCGCCCTCCTGACGCGCACCGCGCCACCAGGACGGACAGAACCGGCCCTCGGTCAGGGCGGAGGCGCGATCCAGGTCCAGGCGCGGAAGGAACCGAGCCCCGAGGGGTCGGTGAGGGCCTCGGCCTCGGAGACGCGGCTGCGGAGCCGGAGGGTGGCCACGTCGAGGGCGGGGCCGCCGGCCTCCCATGACGCGCGGGCCTCGGCGACCAGCTCGTCGAGGCCCCAGCGGCGGAGGAAGGAGGCCTGGTCGCTGTCGTCGTCGGGCGGCCGGGAAGCCCGCGCCAGCTGGTCGACGCAGACCTCGACGGTGACGTCCTGGTGCCCGGGGGCATCGAGGGGGTGGCCCCCACGGCCGTGGGCGGCGTAGGTGCGGAGCCACTCCGTCCAGGGCCGCGACGCCAGGTCGGCGGTGGTCGACCCGTAGTCGACGACGAGCAGGCGTCCTCCGGGCGCGAGGGCAGCGAGCCGATCGGCGACCCACTCCCCCGCCCCACGTTGGAGCGGGATCCGAGCGCCGACCGCCGCAGCCGGAGCCAGCTCGTCGGCGAGGGCGGCATCGGCCGCCGCGGCGGGGACCAGCACCTCGGCCGGGGACCCGCCGGACACCTCCACGCGCACCTCGGCCCAGCTGTCGCCGGTGCGTTCGAGGAGGTCGAAGGGCAGGTTGTCGAGCAGCTCGTTGGCGAGCACGACGTGGGGCGGCCGCACCGCGTCCGGCGCATCGGCGGCTGACGCGACCCACGGTCCACCGCCGGCCGACGTCCACCGGGGATCGGCACCCGTGTCGGCCTCTGGCCCGAGGTGGGGCAGGTGGTCGAGGTGGAGCGCACGCTGGGCGCCGCTGCGCTCGACCAGGGTCCACCGGAGCGCCGGCGCGCACTCCGGGCCGGCCGCCACGACCGTGCGGGCGAGGGTGCCGGGCCCGGCGCCGTGCTCGTCGACGAGGAAGGGATCGGGCCGTCCGAGGTCGGTCCACCAGGCGTCGAGGGCCCGGGCCAGCACGGCCCCGAAGAGGGGCCCGACCTCGGGGCTGGTGACGAAGTCGCCCCGGCTCCGGCCGGCCCGTCCCCCGGTCTCGTAGAAGCCCTCCCCCGGCGCGTACAGCGCTCGATCGAGGAAGGCCGAGAAGGCGACCGGGTCGGTCATCTCCGCACCCACGGGCTCGTTCTGAGAGCGGCTGTCGCCGGATGGGTGCGACAAGCGCTCACAGAAGGGTGGGAGGTCAGGGGGTGGCGGAGGCCAGGAGGTCGACGGCGGCGTCGCCGAAGTGGCCGACGGTGCCGGGCAGGATCCCGAAGAGGAACGTGGCCGCGACCGTGATGGTCAGGGCGACCACCAGCGCGGTGGGCACCTGGATCGGGGTGCGATCGTCGTCGGGGACGGGCTCGAACCACATCTGCCGGGCGATGTTGGCGTAGTAGTAGAGCGCGATCACCGAGTTCACGCCCACGATCACGCCCAGGATGTAGCCGGCCGGGGTGCCGGCGCCGACGACGGCCTTCCACACCGAGAACTTGGCGAACCAGCCGCCGAGCGGCGGGATGCCGGCCAGGGCGAAGAGGAACGCGGTCATGGTGACGCAGAGGCCGGGGGCGTACTCGAAGAGCCCGCCCCAGGTGGAGATCTCGGCGCTGCCGGTCTTGCGGGCCACCGCGATGATCACGGCGAACGCACCGAGGTTCATCACCGTGTAGATGACGAGGTAGATGACCACGGCGCGGATGGCGTCGGCGCCGACCTCGGGGCTCTGCCCGGCCACCGCCAGCGGGGCGAGGATGAAGCCGGCCTGGGCGACCGAGGAGTAGGCGAACAGGCGCACCACGTTGGTCTGGCGGAGGGCGATCAGGTTGCCGACGGTCATCGTGACGCCGCGGCGAGGACGAACATCAGCGGCCCGTAGACGTCGTCGCGTGGCGTAGAAGGCGACGAAGATCAGCGTCATCAGGGCGACGAAGCCGGCGGCCTTCGACGCGACCGAGAGGAACGCGGTGATCGGGGTCGGCGCGCCCTCGTAGGTGTCCGGGGCCCAGTTGTGGAACGGGACGGCCGAGACCTTGAAGCCGAAGCCGACGAGCGACGAACACGATGCCGAGGGCCGCGGCCGAGGTCTCGCCGAACGCGCCGTCGCCCATCTGGGCGCCGATGTCGGCGAGGAGGGTGGTGCCGGTGCCGCCGTAGATCAGCGACATGCCGTAGAGCATCACGCCGCTGGCGAACACGCCCATCAGGTAGTACTTCATGCCGGCCTCGTTGCCGGTGAGCGTCCGCTTGCGCCAGCCGGCGAGCAGGTAGGCGGGGATGGAGAGCAGCTCGAGGGCCACGAAGATGGTGATCAGGTCGCGGGCCGACGCCATCACGACCATGCCCAGCACCGAGGCGATGAGCAGCGTGTAGTACTCGCCCTCCCAGTAGTCGCCCTCGGAGATGTAGTGGGTCGACAGCAGGACGGTCAGGTACCCCGCCAGCACGAAGAGGCCCTTGAGGACGAGGGAGAAGTCGTCGACGACGTAGGCGCCGCCGAACATGGTGCGATCGGCGCCGTCGGCCGCCAGCGTGAGCAGCGGCACCGCGCGCGGCGAGGAAGCCGATGCCGGCGATCGACGAGGTGAGCCACTTCGAGTGCTGCTCGGTGAAGAGGTCGACCAGCAGCACGACCACGAAGGTGGCCGTCAGCACGACCTCGGGCGCGAGGGCGTGCCAGTCGAGCGTCGGCGCCTCGAAGGGCGGCGCAGCAGCGGCGAGGAGGGTGGCGAGCACGGTGCTCCTACGGGCCGGCCACGGCCGCGAGGGACTGGACGACAGCGCCGTCGGTGACCTTGAACAGGAGGTTCGGGTAGACGCCGAGGACCACGATCAGCACGATCATGGGCGCCCAGGCGATGTAGTCGGTGAGGTGCATGTCGTGGATGTGCTCGTCGGCGAACTCCTCCTTGGGGGTGCCGAAGGCGACCCGCTGGAGCAGCCACAGGAGGTAGCCGGCGGCGAAGACCGTGCCGATGGCGGCGATCACCATGTAGACCCGGAAGAGCTCCTCGGAGGCGCGTGCCGCCGGGGTTGTAGGCCGAGAGGATCGCCGGGAACTCGCCCCAGAAGCCGGCCAGGCCGGGCAGGCCGAGCGAGGCCATGACGCTGAAGCCGAGCAGCCAGCCCATGTGCGGGCGCCTGGGTCAGCAGGCCGCCGAGGCGCTTGATCTCGAGCGTGTGGTAGCGGTCCTTCACCGAGCCGGCGATGAAGAAGAGCATGCCGGTGATGAGGCCGTGGGCGACCATGCCGAAGATGGCGGCGTTGATGCCGAAGTCGGTCAGCGTGGCGATGCCCAGCATCACGTAGCCCATGTGGGCCACCGACGAGAAGGCGATGAGCCGCTTCATGTCGGTCTGGGCCAGGCAGCCGAGGGCGCCGTAGATGATGCCGATGACGGCGAGGCCGCCGATCCAGGGCGCCCACGACTCGGCCGCCTCGGGGAGGATCGGGATGGCGATCCGGACGAAGCCGTAGGTGCCGAGCTTCAGGAGCACGGCGGCCAGGATCACCGAGCCCTGGGTGGGGGCCTGGGTGTGGGCGTCGGGCAGCCAGGTGTGGAACGGGAACATCGGCACCTTGATGCCGAAGCCCATGAACATGCCGCCGAAGATCAGCACCGCGGTGGTCGAGGCCAGGCCGGCCCCGCCCCACTCGGTGAGGGACCGCATGTCGAAGGTGTCGGCGGCGGCCACGCCGTTCTCCTGGGAGAGGAAGTACACGGCCAGGAAGGCACGATCATCAGCGCCGAGCCGAACAGCGGTGTAGAGGAAGAACTTGATCGAGGCGTACTGGCGCTGCTCGCCGCCCCACACGCCGATCATGAAGTACATCGGGAGCAGGACGACCTCGAAGAACACGAAGAAGAGGATGCAGGTCCTGGGCGACGAAGCGTGCCGACCATGCCCGGTCTCGAGGATCAGGATGAGGGCGAGGAAGGCCTTCGGGTTGTGGGGCTCGGGGAAGTGGTCCCACGAGTAGATGACCACCAGCGGGACGATGAAGCACGGTCAGCAGCAGCAGCGGCAGCGACATGCCGTCGATGCCCACGATGTAGCGGCTGTTGATGACGTCGATCCACGGGTGGTCGACCGACGAACTGGAGCTGGGCGGTCGTGTCGTAGTCGAAGTTGACGGCGAGGGCGACCCCGACGGCGAAGACGGCGAGGCTGGTGACCAGGGCGACGACCTTGTGCAGGGTCTCCTCCGACTTGGGGATGGCCATGCATCACCGCGGCGCCCACCAGAGGCAGGAACGTGGCGGCGGCTGAGCCCCCAGCCGTTGAGCAGGTCCTTCACGATCTCTCCTCTGATCAGCTTGCGCTGGCGATGATGACGAAGACGGCGGCCAGGATGGTGGCCGCTCCGAACAGGTAGGCGCCGTAGGTCTGGACCTTGCCGGTCTGCTGCTTGCGCAGCAGCTGGCCGGTCCCTCGGCCCCGGCGCCGGAGCCGTTGACGAGCGGTGTCGACCACGCCCTGGTCGATGTTGTCGTAGACCCACTTGCCGGCGCTCGCGGGCGGACGTGCCGACCAGGTTGACGATGCCGTCGAGCACGTTCTGGTTGAACCAGTTGGCGGCCCGGGCGATGGGGCCCTTGATGGCGCCGACGATGACGTCGGTGTAGAGCCAGTCGAAGTAGTACTTGTTCTCGAGGATCGTGTAGCCGAGGCGGGCGACCTTGTTGCGCTCGGTGATCCCGTGCGGGCCCTTGCCCTTCCAGAACCAGAGGTAGGCGAGGCCGGCGCCGAGCGATGGCCGATGCACGCTCGAGACGATGGCGATCACGAGCGACGAACTCGGGGTGGCCGAAGTCGGGCCCGACGGTGGCCGAGGACAGGAAGGCCCGGCGGTGGGCTCGACGTAGTGCTCGAACTGGAGGGCGAAGGACTCGGGCACGAACGAGAGGACCCCGCTGTCGGGCAGGTTGGCGAAGCCGGCGACCACGGCGAGGACGGCCAGGATGATCAGCGGGACGGCGATGCGGGGCCCGGACTCGTGCGGGGTGTGGTCCGTGGCCGCGCCCCGCTGCTCGCCGAAGAAGCAGTACCAGATGGTCCGGGTCATGTAGGCCGCGGTGCACATGGCGCCGAGGATGCCGCATGACCAGCATGAGCTGGTAGCCGCCGTCGCCGCCGAGCTGGTTGGCGCCGGCGAGGATCTCGTCCTTCGACCAGAAGCCGGCGAAGCGGGAAGATGCCCATCGAGCGCGGCGGTGCCGATCATGAACGTCCAGAAGGTCCTCGGCATGAGCTTGCGCAGGCCGCCCATGTCCTTCTTCATGTCGAAGGAGTGGTGGCAGGCGTGGCTCAGCGAGCCGGCGCCGAGGAACAGGCAGGCCTTGAACATGGCGTGGGTGAAGAGGTGGAACATCGCCGCGGTCCAGGCGCCGACGCCGAGGGCCATCACCATGAAGCCGAGCTGCGACACCGTCGAGTAGGCGAGCACCTTCTTGATGTCGCTCTGCACGAAGGCGAGCAGCGCCCCGAAGAGCACGGTGACGGCGCCGACGACGGCCAGGGCGTTGATGTTGGCCGAGCCGATCGAGAGGCCGTGAAGAACACCGGGTAGAGCCGGGCGACCATGTAGATGCCGGCGACGACCATGGTGGCGGCGTGGATCAGGGCCGACACCGGGCGTCGGGCCGGCCATGGCGTCGGGCAGCCAGGTGTGCAGGATGAACTGGCCCGACTTCGACATCACCGCGGTGATCAGGCACAGCGACGACGACCAGCAGCAGCGGGTGGCTGATCTGCCCGGTCGTTGGCCATGGTGTTGATGTCGATGATGTCGAAGGTGCTCGCCGGCGGCGAAGAACAGGATGATCATGCCGACGAGCAGGCCGACGTCGCCCACGCGGTTGGTGAGGAAGGCCTTGAGGGCGGCGTCGGAGTTCGGCTTCTCCTCCCACCAGTGGCCGATCAGCGCGAACGAGCAGAGGCCGACCAGCTCCCAGCCCACGATCATCTGCAGCGTGTTCTCGGTCAGCACGAAGAACAGCATCGAGGCGGTGAACAGGCGGCAGGAAGGCGAAGTAGTGCGTGTAGCGCCGGTCGCCGGCCACGTAGTCGGTGGAGTAGACGTGCACCAGCAGCGAGATGAGGGTGACGACGACCAGCATCATGGCGCTGAGGCCGTCGACCAGGGTGCCGACGGTGATCGTCGTGGCCGCCGGTCTGCGAACCAGGTGACGTTGCGGACCACCGGGGGCACCGACGTGGTGCTCCTCCTCCTCGGCGTGGGCCTCGCCCTCGGCCGCGGCGGCCTCCTCGCCGTGGCCGTCCTCCTCGGCGGCGGCAGCCTCGGTGGCCGTGGCCTCCTCGGCAGGCGCCTCGTCCTCGGTGGCGACCTCGGCCTCGGCCTCGGTGGCGGTGGCCTCCTCGTCGGCGTGGTCGTCGGCCGACGCCTCCTCGCCGTGGGCCGCGGCCTCCTCGGAGTGGGCGACCTCCGGCGGGTGGTTGGTGCGCTGGACCCAGCCGACGCCGGTGGCGAGGGCCAGGACGAAGCAGAGGCCGACGGCGGCGATGCCGATCTCGGCGCCGCCCTTGGGCAGGCGCTTGCCGAACGAGAGGATCAGCAGGAACGAGAGCGCCATGAGCAGCGGGATGATCCAGGCGTGGGTCAGCATCGGTCGGCCTCAGCCCTTCATCAGGTCGAGCTCGTCGAGGTCGACGCTGCGACGGTTGCGGTAGATGGCCAGCACGATGGCCAGGCCGACGCCGACCTCGGCGGCGGCCACGGCGATGACGAACAGGGCGAACACCTGGCCGGAGAGGTCGCCGTGGCAGGGCGGCGAAGGCGACGAGGTTGATGTTCACCGCGTTGAGGATCAGCTCGATCGACATGAGCACGAGCACGCCGTTGCGGCGGGCGATGACGCCGTAGACGCCGATGCAGAACAGGACGGCGGCGAGCAGGAGGAACTGGTTCAGCAGCACGGGCCTAGTCCTTCCTCGCGAGGACGATGGCGCCGATGAGGGCGGCGAGCAGCAGCACCGACACGACCTCGAAGGGGATCAGGTACTGGGAGAAGATCGAGTCGGTGACCGCAGCCGTGTTCGAGCCCACGGAGGGGTGGTCGAGGGCGGCCTGGGCCTCCTCCTCGGTGGCGTCGGCGGCCAACGCCGGGGCAGGCCGGTCTGGCGCTCGTCGGGGAGCCGGGTGTCATCCCAGGTGTCGATGACGCTGAAGGACAGCAGCCCGAACAGCATCACGGCCACGAAGGCCCCGCCGTACCAGTTCTTCCGGGTGAGGGTGGTGTCCTCGCCCATCGGGGCCCGGGTGAGCATGACGCCGAACAGGAACAGCACGACGATGGCGCCGATGTAGACGAGCACCTGGGTGATGGCCACGAACTCGGCCGCGAGCAGGATGTACTGGGCGGCGACGCCGGCGAGCACGAGCACCAGCCACAGGGCGGCGTGGACCACGTTCTTGGTGGTCACCACGCGGAGGGCGGCGAAGATCATCAGCGCCGCGATGATGCCGAAGGCGACGTTCTCGGCCACGTTGAGGGCGGTGTCGACCTCGGCGGAGATCGGGGTGGCGACGGCGAGGGTCATGTCGGCGGCACCTTCTTGACCTTCACCTCGGAGCCGGCCTCGTAGGGCTCGAAGTCGGGCACGGTCTCCATCCACTCACCGAGGCGCTCCTTGTCGTGGAGCAGGTCGGCGATGCGGGGCTCGGAGTACTCGTACTCGGGCGTCCAGAACAGCGCCTCGAACGGGCAGACCTCGACGCAGATGCCGCAGTACATGCAGAGCGAGTAGTCGATGTCGAAGCGGTCGAGGGCGTTGACCGGCGGGGCTTGCCCCCGGGGCGGCGCGGCGGCGCCTTCTCCTTGTGGCCCTCGATGTAGATGCACCAGTCCGGGCAGCTGCGGGCGCACAGCATGCAGGCCGTGCAGTTGTCCTCGTGGAGGGCGATGACGCCGCGGGCCCGCGGGGTCGGGTCCTCCTTCTCGTGGGGGTACTGCACGGTGGCGGCGCCCTGCGACGGCGCGGGGATGAGCGTCTTCCAGCCCCGGCCCCGGGGGAACATCGTGTTCATCAGCTCGCCGAAGGTGACGCCCAGGCCCTTGAACATGCCCTGCCGGGCACGCTTGCGGGCTTGCGGAGCGGGCATCAGAACACCACCTTCAGGACGGTGGTGGCGAGGATGTTGACCAGGGAGAGCGGGATGAGGACGATCCAGGCGAGCTGCTGGAGCTGGTCCTCGCGGAAGCGGGGGAAGGTGAAGCGGACCCAGAAGATCAGGAACGCCGACCAGCAGCATCTTGCCGAGCAGCACGAGCGGGCCGACCACGTTCATGTAGTTGGCGTCCATGTCGAGCCCGGGCAGGTGGCCAGCCGCCGAGGAACAGCGTGGAGGCCACGGCGGCGAAGGCGCCGGCCGAGGCGAACTCGGCGATGAAGAAGAGCAGGAAGCGGAGGCCCGAGTACTCGGTCATGTAGCCGGTGACCAGCTCGGACTCGGCGACCGGCATGTCGAACGGCGGTCTGGGTCAGCTCGGCCTGCATGGCGATCAGGAAGATCACGAAGCCGACGAACTGGGTGAGGATGAACGGGTTGCCGATGCCGCCGAACCCGAAGATCTCGCCGTCGGCCTGGGCGGCGACGATGTCCGGACAGGTTCAGGCGTGCCGGCCTGGATGACCACGCCGATGACGGCGAGCACCATCGGGCAGCTCGTAGGCGATCAGCTGGCCGGCGGCGCGGAGGCCGCCCATCAGCGAGTACTTGTTGGCCGAGGCCCAGCCGGCGATCAGGATGCCGATGCACCGACAGCGACGACACGGCCAGCACGTAGAAGATGCCGGTGTCGAGGTCGGCGAACCAGGCGTCGGGGCCGAACGGGCACCGCCACGTACACCAGCAGCACCGAGGCCACCACGAGGTACGGCGCCAGCTGAAGAACAGCCGCCGGTCGGCCTGGCTCGGGGACGATGTCCTCCTTCTGGAGCCACTTGCCGACCTCGGCGAGCAGCTGCATCGAGCCGTAGGGGCCGGCCTCCGTGGGGCCGAGCCGGCTCTGCATGAAGCTCACCATCTTGAACAGGAAGAGGTAGACGAAGGTGCCGGCCGGCAGCAGCACCGCGACCAGCACGCCGACCGACCGCAGGATCGACTGCTGCCAGTACGCCAGGTCGACGGCGAGGATCGACGAGCTCACCGGTCGATGTCTCCCGAGGATGAAGTAGAGGGTGGCCAGGATCGTGACGATGTCGGGCACGTACACGCCGCGGAGCACCCACGGCAGCGATCGACACGTTGTTGAAGCTGGCCGAGCGGATCTTGACCCGGAACGGGCCGAGGTCGCCCTTGGAGACGACGTAGTAGCCCATCTCGCCGAGCGGGTTCTCGGTCGCGACGCAGGCCTCGCCCGCGGGCACCTTGATGATGCGGGGCACCTTGGCCATGATCGGGCCGCCGGGCAGCCGTCGAGGCAGCTGGTCGACGATCTTCGTGGCCTCGCGGATCTCCTGGAGGCGCACCCAGAAGCGGGCGAAGCAGTCGCCGTCGGGGTGGGTGTAGACCTTCCAGTCGAGCTCGGGGTGGAGCCAGGCCGCAGGGGGCGTCGCGGCGGAGGTCCCAGTCGACGCCGCGAGCCGCGGAGGTTGGCGCCGGACAGGCCGTAGCTGCAGGGCCACGTCGGCCGGGATGACGCCGATGCCCCGGGTGCGGGGCTGGAAGATCTCGTTGCCGATGACCAGGTCGTCGATCTCGTCGCAGAAGTCGCGGACCTTCTCCATGGCGACCTTGGTGTCGGCGATCCAGCCCTTGGGCAGGTCGTCCTTGAGGCCGCCGATGCGGTCGAAGTTCGGGTGGAAGCGCCCGCCGGTGACGGCCTCGATCTGGTTGAGCACGTACTCGCGGTCGCGGAAGGCGTAGAAGGCCGCCGTCTGGCCGCCGATCTGCAGGGCCATGTCGCCCGACGAACAGCACGAGGTTGGCGATGCGGCTCATCTCGAACAGGGCGGTGCGGATCCACTGGGCGCGGGGCGGGGCCTCGATGTCCATCAGCCGCTCGGCGGCGAGGATGAACGGCACCTCGTTGGCGAAGCTGCCCAGCCAGTCGATGCGGTTCACCAGCGTGGTGACCTGCGGGTAGGTGCGGACCTCGGTGAGCTTCTCGTAGCCGCGGTGCATGTAGCCCGGCGATCGGCTCGGCCGAGATGACCTGCTCGCCGTCGAGCTTGGCCACGATGCGCAGCGTGCCGTGGGTGGCGGGGTGCTGCGGGCCGATGTTGAGGGTCATGCCCTCGGTCTCGATCTCGAAGTTGACGCGGGCGTCGGCGGCCTGGGCGGCGATGTAGCGGGCCTGCTCCCGGTCGAGTGCGGCGGTCATTCGCCGTCACCTCCCTCGGCGGTGTCGGCCGCCTCGTCCTCGTCGTCGGCGGGCATGGGCTCGACGTCGACGATGCCGGGCCACGGCTTCACGATGCGGGCGAGCAGCGGGAAGTCCTTGCGGAGCGGGTAGCCCTCGAAGTCGCCCGGCAGGTAGATGTGCCGCAGGCCGGGGTGGCCCGGCGAAGGTGATGCCGAACATCTCCCAGGCCTCGCGCTCGTGCCAGTCGGCCCCGGCGTAGACCGGGCACCCAGGTGGCGACGGTGAGGTCGTCGTCGGGGAGGTCGGCCTTGAGGGTGATGTCGGTGCCGGTCGGCCACGTCGACCACGCGGGCGAAGACCTGGAAGCGGGTGTCGCCGCCGGCGTAGCCGGTGACGATCTCGGTGTCGGGGTCGGCCGGGCGGCGTCGAAGCCGGCGTCCTCGTAGCGGCCGTAGGGCGAGGGCAGCCAGTCGATGGCCGACAGGAAGTCGAAGCAGCGGCAGCCCAGGTGGTCGCGGGCGACGAGGCCGGCGGTGCGCCAGGCCTCGGCGGTGACGCGGACCCACAGGGTCGGACCCGACGGCGATGTGCGAGTCGACGACGGCGTCGCCGAGCTCGGCGGAGAACCGCTCGAGGACGGCCTCGCGCGCCTCGTCGCGGGGCGCGGCCTCGGCCTCGTCGGTGGGGGGAGCCTCGGTGTCAGGTGACAACGATCGGATCCCCCTTCCAGCGCTCGGCCAGGTCCTCGTTGCGGATGCGCTCCTGGAGCAGCACGATGCCCTCGAGCAGCGCCTCGGGCCGCGGCGGGCAGCCGGGGACGTAGACGTCGACCGGGATGATCTGGTCGACGCCCTTGGTCACCGAGTAGCTGTCCCAGTACGGGCCGCCGCAGTTGGCGCAGCTGCCCATGGAGATCACGTACTTGGGGTCGGGCATCTGCTCGTACAGCCGCCGGATGGCCGGGGCCATCTTGTCGGTGACGGTGCCGGAGATGACGACCAGGTCGGCCTGGCGGGGCGAGGCCGGGAAGCGGGATGACGCCGAGGCGCATCACGTCGTAGCGGGGCGAGGCGAAGGCCGCGCCCATCTCGATCGCGCAGCACGCGAGGCCCCACTGGTACACCCAGAGGGAGTACTTGCGGGAGATGTTCAGCAGCGCCGTCAGCGGCTTCGGCGACTTGCCGCTCTCGATGAGGCCCATCAGCAGGCCCGGACGGTGGAGTGGATCAGATCCAACGCAGGACCTTCTTGCGCCAGGCGTAGAGCAGGCCGAGGCCCAGCACCACGATGAAGATGGACATCTCGATGAGCCCGAAGGTCCCGTAGGCCTCGAGGCGGGTCGCCCAGGGGAAGATGAAGACGGCTTCCACGTCGAACATCACGAAGAGCAGGGCGAAGATGTAGTAGCGGATCTCGGCCTGGGTCCACCCTTCGCCGACGGGGTCGACGCCGCTCTCGTAGCTGATGAGCTTCTCGGGGCGGGGCCGCTTGGGTCGGATCAGGGATCCGAGGCCCAGCACGGCCCCGACCAGCCCGACCGCGACGCATCCGAAGATGAACACGGTGAGGTAGGAGCGGAGGAAGTCCGACACGTCGGCCGAATCTAGTGAGCGGCTTCACGATGGGCCAAAGGGGGCCGATGGGGATCTCCGCCGACGAGAGGCCGCCGGCCCATGTGGCGCGGGTCACGTCCCGGTGGGCGCCGGCCCGGGCGGGGTCAGGTCGGGGCGGGGAGGCCGAGGTGGCGGAGGGCGGACCGGGCCGCGCCCACGCCGCACATGCCGTGCACGCCGGCCCCGGGTGGCGTGGCCGCCGAGCACAGGTAGGTGCCGGGGATCCCGGTGGCGTAGGGGTCGAGGGCGAGGCGGGGCCGGAACACGACCTGGACGGGGTCGTTGGCGCCGGTGCTGATGTCGCCGCCGACGTAGTTGGGGTTGGCGCGGGCGAGCGCCGCAGGCCCTCGGACGGCGGTGGCCACGACCTGGTCGCGGATCCCGGGGGCGAAGCGCTCGAGCTGGGCGAGGACCGCGGTGGTGGCATCCCCGTCGTAGCCGTGGGGCACGTGGGCGTAGGCCCACAGCGGGTGGACGTCACCGGCGGACCGCGACGGATCGGCGAGGTGCTGCTGGCCGACGAGCACGAAGGGACGCGCCGGCATCCGACCCCTCCGGAGCTGCCGCTCCCCCGCCGCGATCTCCTCGAACGGGCCTCCGAGGTGCACGGTGCCGGCCCGGCGGGGCGCCTCGGCCGTCCACGGCACCGCCCCCTCGACCGCCAGGTCGACCTTGAACGCGGCCGGTCCGTGACGGAACCGCCGGTAGGCGCGCCGGACGCGGGGAGGCAGGTCCCCACCGGCCAGGTCGAGGACGGCGCGGGGAGCGACGTCGAGGAGCGTCACCCGGCGGGGCGGCAGGTCCGCGAGCGACGTGACGCGGGTCCCGGTCTCGATGGTGCCGCCGTGTGACCTGAGCAGCGACGCCAACGCCTCCGACAGCCGCCCCGTCCCGCCCTCGGCGACCGGCCACCCGACCGCGTGAGCGGCCGCGGTCAGGACGAGGCCGACGGCCGCGGTCGTCGGCGCGGTCAGGGGCCAGAAGGCGTGAGCCGCGACGCCTCCGAAGAGGGCGCGCACCTCCGGGCGCTCCCACCGCCTCACGATCGCCGACGCCGGGAGCAGGGCTCGCGGACCGAACCGGGCCAGGCGCACGGGGTGGGCGGGGACGTGGAGCAGGGGCTGGAGCAGGTCGGAGGCCAGGTCGTCGAAGTGCGCCGACAGGGGTCCGAACAGGCGACGCCAGCGGGCGGCGTCGCCCCCCATCCCCGCCACCGTGTCGTCCAGCGACCGCAGCAGCGCCCCTGATCGCCCGTCGTCCAGCGGGTGGGCGAGGTCGATCTCCGGCCACAGCCAGCGGAGCCCGTGGTCCGCCAGCGGCAGCGACGACAGGAACGGCGAGGCGGCGGCGAAGGGCAGGACGCCCGCACAGGTGTCGTGGATCAGCCCGGGCAGCGGTGAGCTCCTCGGAGCGGGCTCCTCCGCCGATCTCGTCGGCCGCCTCGAGCACGGTGACCGAGAGCCCGGCCCGGGCGAGGGCGACCGCGCCGGCCAGGCCGTTGGGACCCGAGCCCACCACCACCGCGTCGACGTCCACCTCGGGGAACCTACCGCCGCGCCGACGGCCGGTCGCCCTCCGATCGCCTCAGGGGCCGGGGGCCGCCGCAGGGGGCTCCGCGTCGGCATCGGCCACGATGTCGGGCGTCGCGTCGCGGGCGGTCTTGGTGAGCGGGTCGGGCAGGATGCCGATCCCGATGGTGGCCACCACCGCGGCGACGATCGCCAGCTTGGTCGCCCACGGGACCACGATGCGGGGCCCGGCGGTCACCTCGGCCTCCCCGTCGTCGTCGGACCCGGCGTACATGGCCAGCACGATCCGCAGGTACATGAAGGCCGAGACGACCGCGGTGAGCATGGCGATCACGCCGAGCCACGACGACCCGGCGTCGACGACCGCGCCGATGGCGTAGAACTTGGCCAGGAAGCCCGAGGTGAGCGGGGTGCCGGCCTGGGCGAGCAGGAACACGGTGAGGGCCAGGGCCAGGCAGCGGCTCACGGCGGGACAGCCCGCCGTAGTCCGGCGAGGTCGTGGTGGCCGTCGCCCCGACGTCCGAGCACGGTGATGACGGCGAAGGTGCCGCCGACCATGAACGTGTAGGCGGCCAGGTAGAAGAGGACGGCGGAGATGCCCTCGGCGCTGGCCGCCGGCCACCGCGATCAGGATGAAGCCGGCGTGGTTGATCGACGAGTAGGCCAGCATCCGCTTCACGTCGGTCTGGACGATGGCGAGGAAGGCGCCGACCACCAGGCTGGCGACGGCGAGGACGTAGATGATCGGCTGCCAGTCGAGCCGGTGCGTCGAGAAGGTCACGCACGAAGACCCGGAGCATCCCGGCGAAGCCGGCGGCCTTCACCGCCGAGGCCATGAACGACACGACCGGGGTGGGCGAGCCCTGGTACACGTCGGGCGTCCAGGTGTGGAACGGCGCCGCCGCGACCTTGAAGCCGAAGCCGACCAGCATCAGGCCGATGCCGGCGAGCAGCAGGCCCTCGTCGGTGAGGCGGTTGGTGGCCAGGAAGTCGGCGATGCGGACCAGGTTGGTGGTGCCGGTGGCGCCGTAGACCAGGGCGATGCCGTACAGGAAGAACGCCGAGGAGAAGCCGCCGAGCACGAAGTACTTCAGGGCGGCCTCGCCCGAGCGCATCCGGCGGCGGTGCACGCCGGCGAGCACGTAGACCGCGATGGAGAGGATCTCGAGGCCGAGGAACAGGACGATGAGGTCCTTGGCCGAGGCCATGACGATGCCGCCGGAGGCCGACAGCAGGAAGAGGATGAACGGCTCGGGGCCCTCGAGGTCCTCCCGGCGCAGGTAGCCGTCGGTGAGGAGGCTGGCGATGATCACGCCCACCGCGATCACCGTGATCAGGAAGAGGGCGAAGCCGTCGACCGCGTAGGCCCCGCTCACCACGGTGCGGGTGCCCGACTCCGGCAGGTCGCGCCACAGCAGCACGCAGGCGAGGATCGTGCCCAGCGAGGTGGCGACCGCGGTGATGGCGGCCCAGCCGATGGGGCTGCGGCGGGGCAGGAGCCCGCCGAAGGCGAGCAGCAGGGTCGCCCCGGCCACCATGACGAGGAACGGCGAGAGCGCCGCCCAGGCGATGCCGGGGGTGTCGATGCGTCGTCGACGGTCGGCGAGCAGCAGCGGGCTCACGGGTGGCCCTCCTCGGCCTCGGCGCCCTCGGCCGTCGCCGTCGGCGGCCTCCGCCTCGGCGTAGGTCTCCTCGCGGGCGGCCGGGCCCTGCTCGTTCACGTCGGGCTCCTCGAAGTCGGAGTTGTCCTCGACGTGGGCCACCAGGGCGGCGACCGAGGGCTCGATCCGCTCGAGGAACGGCTTCGGGTAGACGCCGAGGAACACGATGAGGCCGAGCAGCGGCGCCAGCACGAGGCCCTCGCGGAGACCGAGCTCGGCGAAGCCCCGGTTGTCGTCGTCGGGCTCGCCGTGGAAGATCCGCTGGTAGGCCCACAGCAGGTACAGGGCGGCGAGGATCACGCCGGAGGCGGCCACGACCGACCACCACCGGGCGGTGGTGAAGGCCCCCAGCAGGATGAGGAACTCGCCGACGAAGCCGTTGAGGCCGGGCAGGCCGATCGACGACAGCATCACGAGGGTGAACACGCCGGCGAAGATCGGCGCGACCTTCTGGAGGCCCTTGAGGCTGGGCGATCTCCCGGGTGTGGCGGCGCTCGTAGATCATCCCGACCAGCAGGAACAGGGCGCCGGTGGAGATGCCGTGGTTGACCATCTGGAGCACCGAGCCCTGGAGGCCCTGGGTGGTGAGCGAGAAGGTGCCCGAGGACGATGAAGCCGAGGTGGGCCACCGAGGAGTAGGCGACCAGGCGCTTGAGGTCCTTCTGCATGGTGGCGCACGACCGCGCCGTAGATGATGCCGATCACGGCCGAGGGTGAGCATCACCGGGGCGAACCAGGCCGACGCCTCCGGGAAGAGGTACAGGCCGAAGCGCAGGAAGCCGTAGGTGCCGAGCTTCAGCATGACGCCGGCGAGGATCACCGAGCCGGCCGTCGGGCGCCTGGGTGTGGGCGTCGGGCAGCCACGTGTGGAGCGGGAAGATCGGCACCTTGACCGCGAACGCGATGGCGAACGACAGGAACAGCCAGCGGGCGGTGTTGGTGGCGATGACGCCCTGCTCGTTGGCGATGGTGACCAGGTCGAAGGTGAGCTCGCCGGTGCCGCGGGCGTGCAGGACGGCGGTGGCGACGAGCCCGACCAGCATGAAGGCCGAGCCGAACATCGTGTACAGGAAGAACTTCATGGCCGCGTAGCGACGCTCGGCGTAGCCCCACCCGCTGATCAGGAAGTACATCGGGACCAGCACGATCTCGAAGAACACGAAGAACACGAAGAGGTCGAGGGCCAGGAACACGCCCGAGGCAGCCGGCCTCGAGCACGAGCAGCCAGGCGCAGGAACGGCTTCTCGTCGTGGTGGGCCGGCGCCGCGAGGATGGCGATCGGGAACAGCACCCCGGTCAGCACGACCAGGAACAGCGAGATGCCGTCGACGCCGAGGTGCCAGGAGATGCCGAGGTCGGTGATCCAGGTGGCCTTCTCGACCATCTGGAACCCGGCGTCGTGGGAGTCGAAGGCGACCAGGGCGGCGATGGTGAGGGCGCCGGTGAGCACCGACGTGAGCAGGGCCAGCGACCTGGACAGCTCGGGCCGGCGGCGGGACACGAGGGCGACGGCCACCGCGCCGAGGGCCGGCAGGGCGACCATCGAGGTCAGGATGGGGAACGTCACCGACGAGCCCCCCGAGGCGGCGAGGAGTGCGGACGTCACAGGACCACCCCCCGCAGGATCATCACCGCGACGAGGACGATCGCGCCGACCGTGAGCACCCCGGCGTAGGTCCGCACGAAGCCGGTCTGGATGCGCCGGGCGCCGGTGCCGGTGCCCCGCACGACCGTGGCGACGCCGTTGACGGCACCGTCGATCACGGTGCGGTCGAACCAGGCGACGGCGTCGAACGCCTTGCGACCCGGGCCGCCCATGAAGGCGGCGATGGTCGAGTCGTAGTACCAGCCGTTGCGCAGGATCGCCGGCTCGGCCGGCTGCTCGGCCCGGGACCGCTTGATGTAGGTCATGTACGCCGGCGCCGATGCCGACCAGGCCGCCGACGGTGGCGATGATGGCCAGCGCCCACTTGGTCGACGGCGACGAGGTGAGGTGGTGCTCGCCGGACTCGACCACCGGGTCGCAGCCAGTGCTCGAGGCGCTTGGTGGCGCTCGCTGAACGGGAGGTGGAGGATCCCGCCGGTCGCGGCGGCGACGGCCAGGACCACCAGCGGGAGGGTCATCGTCCAGGGCGACTCGTGGGGGTGGATCTCCTCGCGGGGGCCGATGCCGTGCGGGAGGTGGTCGAGCTCGTAGACCTTCTCGACGTCGGGGTCGGGCTCCTCGCCGTCGACCTCCAGGCCGCGCTCGAGGGCGAGGTCGGGGGCGGCCTCCTCGATCGGCGTGTTCCAGCGGGCCTCGCCGAAGAAGGTCAGGAAGACCTGGCGGCTCATGTAGAAGGCGGTGAGCACCGCGGTGACCAGGCCGATGGCCCACAGCACCGGGCTCTTCTCGTAGGCGAAGAGCAGGATCTCGTCCTTGGACCAGAAGCCGGAGAAGGGCGGCACGCCGGCGATGGCCAGCCAGCCGACGATGAAGGTGATCGACGGTGATGGGCATGCAGCTTGCGCAGGGCGCCCATGCGGCGCATGTCCTGCTCGTCGTGCATGCCGTGGATGACCGAGCCCGGCACCGAGGAACAGCAGCGCCTTGAAGAAGGCGTGGGTGATCATGTGGAAGATGGCGGCCACGTAGGCGCCCGACGCCGACGGCCAGGAACATGTAGCCCAGCTGGGAGATCGTCGAGTAGGCCAGCACCTTCTTGATGTCGTTCTGGGCCACGGCGATGGTGGCGGCGACCAGGGCGGTGGCCACGCCGACCACGGCGATGACCGTCGGCACCCAGTCGTAGGCCGAGGCGATGACGCCGGTTCATGCGGGTGAGCAGGTACACGCCGGAGGTGACCATGGTGGCGGCGTGGATGAGCGCGGACACCGGGGTCGGGCCGGCCATGGCGTCGGGCAGCCACACGAACAGCGGCAGCTGGGCCGACTTGCCGGCCGCGCCCACGAGGAGCAGCAGCGGCGATCGCGGTGGCGGTCGATGGCGGCCAGGCCGCCGGCCCCGGCCGCGATGTCGACGTAGCTGATCGAGCCGAGGGCCACGAAGGTGAAGAACATGGCGACCATGAAGCCGAAGTCGCCGATGCGGTTGGTGACGAAGGCCTTCTTGCCCGCCGAGGCGTTGGCGTCGTCGGTGTGCCAGAACGAGATGAGGAAGTACGAGCAGGCGCCCACGCCCTCCCACCCGAGGAAGGTGAGGAGCAGGTTGTCGCCCAGCACCAGCATGAGCATCGAGAAGACGAACAGGTTCAGGTAGAGGAAGAACTTGGTGAACTTCGGGTCGCCGTGCATGTACCCGATGGCGTAGAGGTGGATCAGCGTCGCCGACGCCGGTGACGAACAGGCACATGGTGATCGACAGCGGGTCGACCAGGAAGCCGACGTCGACCTGGAAGCCCCCGGCCGGCACCCACTCGAAGAGGGTCTGGGCGAAGGTGCGGGAGGCCTCGGGCTCGGCCACGAGGCCGGCGAAGACCACGACGCTGGCCACGAACGAGCCGCCCACCATCGCGGTGGCCAGCCAGCCGGCGAGCGGGCTCGCCGAGGCGCGGCCCGACGGCCACGAGGACGAGGAAGCCGGCAGCGGCAGCGCAGGGATGAGCCAGATGAGGTCGAGCATGCGACCTCAGCCCCTCAGCAGGGAGGCGTCGTCGGCGGTGGCCCGGGGCCGCCGTCGGAGGATGGACACGATGATCCCGAGGCCGACGACCACCTCGGCGGCGGCCACGACCAGGACGAAGAACACGACCACCTGCCCGCCGACGTCGTCGAGCTCGCGGGCGAAGGTGACGAAGGTGAGGTTGACGGCGTTGAGCATGAGCTCGATGCACATGAACATCACCAGCGGGTTGCGGCGCACCAGGAGGCCGACGGCGCCGAGGGAGAACAGCAGGGCCGAGAGCCCGAGGTACCAGGACGAGGAGAGCGTGGCCAGCATCAGGCGTCGGCCTCCTCGTCGACCTCGTCGTCGAGGAGCACCTCGCCGGGCAGCACCGGCACGGGCTCGTCGTCGTCGACCTGGTCACCGGCCTTGGTGCGGGCGAGCAGGACGGCGCCGACCACGGCGATCACCAGCAGCAGCGAGGTGATCTCGAAGGCGAAGAGGTAGTCGGTGAACAGCAGCCGGCCGAGCTGGGCGATGTCGTCGCCGTCGCGCACCCACTCGGCCGACGCCGAGGGGATCCCCGGTGACCGTGCTGGTGACCACCACCGCGACGAGGCCGGCGGCGAGCAGGACGCCGATGGCGATGGCGGCCGGGCGCTGGCCGACGAGCGGCTCGGACTCGAGGTCGTCGGCGTGGTCGACGCCGAGCAGCATGATCACGAACAGGAACAGCACGACGATGGCGCCGGCGTAGACGATGACCTGCACCGCGGCCAGGAAGTTGGCCTCCTGGGCGACGAACAGCACGGCGACGCCGAACAGCGTCGCCACCAGCGACAGCGCGGAGTGGACGGGGTTGCGGCTCAGGATCACCCCGAGCGCGCCGCCGAGGATCACGACCGCGGAGATGGCGAACACGATCGCCTCGACCATCAGTGGTGCCCCCCGCCGTGGTCGGAGGGCGCGGTCGGGGCCGGCTCGGGGGCGGGCGCGGTCTGGCCGGCCTCGGGCGCGCGCACGCCGAAGCCCAGCTCGCCGGACCAGGCGACCCGGCCCTCGTAGGCGGCGTCGCCCGACGGGGAGGTGGCCCGCATCCACGCCGAGGTCATCGGCGCGACGACCTCGGCGTCGGTCCAGTCCTCCCACGGCATCTGCTGCGGCAGCCCGTCGTCGTCGACGACCAGCTCGGCCTTGGTGTAGATGGCGTCGCTGCGGTTGGTGAAGGAGAACTCGAACAGCTTCGACTCGGTGATCGCCTCGGTGGGGCAGGCCTCCACGCACAGGTCGCAGTGGATGCAGCGCAGGTAGTTGATCTCGTAGACGAAGCCGTACCGCTCGCCCGGGCGACACCGGGTCGTCGGGCGGGTTGTCGGCGCCGCGGACGTAGATGCAGCGGGCGGGGCAGACACCGGCGCACAGCTCGCAGCCGATGCACTTCTCCATCCCGTCCTCGTAGCGGTTGAGGACGTGGCGGCCGTGCAGGCGCACCGGCTTGTCGCGCTTGCCGCCCTCGTCCTTGACGTAGGTGCGGGTCTTGCGCTGCTTCTTGCCGATCTGGCGGAGCGTGACGAGGAAGCCTCCGAGGTAGCCCATCAGACGCCGACCTCCCCTTCGATCTCACGGGTGCGCTTGGCCGCCTTGAGGGCGACGGTCAGCAGCAGGTACCCGGCGGTGAGCCCGGCGATGCCCCCGGCGACGATGGCGACCGGGTTCCAGCCCGCGTCGTCGCCGACCCGGAAGGCGATCAGCAGCAGGAGCCAGCCGAGGGCCAGCGGGATGAGGACCTTCCAGCCGAGGTCCATCAGCTGGTCGTAGCGGAACCGGGGCAGCGTGGCCCGGAACCAGACGAACATGAAGAGGAAGCCGAGCAGCTTCACGAGAACCAGATGGTGCCCCACAGCCAGCCCGGGCCGAACAGGACCGGTCCGTTCGGGCCCGCCGAGGAAGAGGGTGACGATGACCGCCGACATGGTGACCGTGTTCATGAACTCGGCCAGGAAGAACAGGGCGAAGCGGAACGACGGAGTACTCGGTGTTGAACCCGCCGACGAGCTCCTGCTCGGCCTCGACCAGGTCGAACGGCGGGCGGTTGAGCTCGGCGGTGGCGGCGATCAGGAAGACCACGAACGGCACCACGCCGGTGACCCACAGGTTCCAGTCCCAGGTGCTCTGGGCCGACACGATGCCGTTGGTGCTGAGCGTGCCCGACACCAGCACCACCGTCGACCACGGACAGGCCGAGGGCCGCCTCGTAGGACACCATCTGGGCCGAGGCCCGGACCGAGCCCAGCAGCGGGTACTTCGAGCCCGACGACCAGCCGGCGAGCATGATCGCCGTAGACGGCGATCGACGACATGGCCAGCACGAGCAGGATGCCGATGGGCGGGTCGGCCAGCTGCATCAGGGTCTCGTTGCCGAAGATGCTGATGACGCCGCCGTTGCCGTCGGAGAAGTCGCCGCCGATCGGGATGACCGCGAAGACGAGGAAGGCCGGGACGGCGGTGAGGTACGGGGCCAGGATGAAGATCCGGCGGTCGGCCTGGTCCGGGAGCGAGTCCTCCTTCATGAAGAACTTCAGGCCGTCGGCGACGCGTCTGGAACAGGCCGAAGGGGCCGGCCCGGTTGGGGCCGATGCGGTTCTGGAGGTCGCTGATGGCCTTGCGCTCGAACCAGACCATGAACAGCACCGACACCAGCAGCAGGGTGAAGGCGATGACCGTCTTGAGCAGGACGATGAGGACGACGCCGAGGTCGATGTCGCCGGACAGCAGCGGGTCGAGGGCCAGGATCTGCGCGTGCATCACTCGGTCTCCACCCGGACCTCGGTGACCGGCTGCTCGACGTCGATCAGGTCGGCGACGCCGCTGCGGCGGCGGTGGGCGATGGCCGCGCTGCCCAGCGGGACGCCGGCGTCGGCCACGACGGGGACGGTGACGGTGGCCCGGGGCGACGAGACCGCGCACCCGGCTGCCGGCCTCGACGCCGAGCCGGTCGAGGACCGTCGGGTGGACCCGGAGCGGGGCGTCGGCCAGCTGGCCGGCCAGCACCGGCACCGCCTGGGTGAGGGTGCCGTCGTCGTACAGGGTGCGCGACACCACCAGCCGCAGGGCGTAGGAGTCGACCGGGGGCACCGGCGTCGGATCGGGGGCGGTGAAGGTGATGCCCGGCTCGGGGGCGGGCTCGGCCTCGGCGACCACCTCGTCGGCGGCGTCGTCGGCACCGGTGGCGTCGCCGTCGGGATCGTCGGCGTGGGCGGCCTCCTCGCCCGAGGGCTCGGGGACCTCGGCCTGGTCGCCCTCGACCTCGACGTCGGCCGCCTCACCGGCGTCGGGCTCGATGGTCTCGCCGTCGAGGGCGGCGCCGTCGACACCGACCTCGGTGGTGGCGATCGGCGCCGGGAGCGGGGCGACCACCCCGTCGCCGGCCGCGGCCAGGACCTCGGCGGTGATGCCGGCGTGCGATGGCGCCACGGCCTCGATCTCGGCCCAGATGTCGTCGACCGACTCCAGCCCGAGGTCGGCGCCCAGGCGGCGGGCCAGCTCGGCGGCGACCATCCAGTCCGGGCGGGCGGTGCCCGGCGGGGTGACCGTCTGGCCCAGCACGCTGATGCGACCCTCGATGTTGGTGTGCGTGCCGTCGACCTCGCTCGGGCCCGGCGGCGGGGAACACCACGTCGGCCTTCGCCGGACGACTCGGTGAGGAACAGGTCGATGGCGATGACGGTGCGGGCGCCGGCCATGGCCCGGGTGGCGAGCTCGCGGTCGGGGAAGTCGGCCAGCGGGTCGGCACCCAGCAGGACGAGGATGTCGATGCGACCCTCGGCCGCGGCGGTGAGGATGCCGGTGGTGTCGAGGCCCCGCTCGGCCGGGACGGCCGGGCCAGACGACGCCGACCCGGTCGGCCCCGGTCGTCGAGGGTGGTGCGCCCGGGCAGCAGGCCCGGGGCCAGGCCCATGTCGAGGGCGCCGTGGACGTTGGCCCGACGCAGCAGCGGCAGCACCTTCGCCTCGGGGCGGGCCTCGGCGAGCACGGCGGCGGCGTCGACGGTGTAGCCGGCGTCCTCGGCCACCGAGCCCCGGCCGAGGGCGACGGTGACGTCGCCCTCCAGGAGGTCGCGGGCGGCGGCCACGGCGGCGGCGTCGAGCCCGGCGGGGGCATCGCCGCCGGCGAGGAGGGCGGTCAGCGTGGCCGGGAGGTCGCCGGGCACCGGGTGGAGCGCTCGCCGCGGCCAGCCCGTCGAGCGAGGTGGCGGTGGGGGTGACGGCGACGAGGCGCACGCCGTCCTCGAGGACGGCGTGGCGGAGGCGCAGGTAGCAGCACCGCCAGCTCCTCGCTTGGGGTCGGCGCCGACCCACAGCACGGTGCCGCCGGGGGCGCAGAGCTCGTCGATGGTGGCCCGGGGCAGGCCGAGCACCACCTCGGCGGGCAGGCCGTCGCCGATCTGGGCGTCGACGTTGTCGGTGCCGATGCACGCCCTTGGCCAGCTTGGCCCAGGCGTAGGCGTCCTCGTTGGTGAGGCGGGCGCCGCCGAGCACGGCGATGGCGGCGGGCGCGGCGTCGCGCAGCGGCCTTGGCCGCGACCCGGAGGGCGTCGGCCCACCCGGTCTCGGCCAGCTCGTCGGAGCCGTCGGCCCGCACCAGCGGGGCGCCGCAGCCGGTCGTCGGACTCGATGGCCTCGAAGCCGAAGCGGCCCTTGTCGCACAGCCAGCCCCAGTTGACCGGGTCGACGTCGACGCCGCTGTGGCGGAGTGACCTCGGTTGCGGGAGCTGTCGACCACGATCCGGCAGCCCACCGCGCAGCCCTGGCAGGTGGACTCGACCTGCGTCGAGGTCCCACGGGCGGGCCTTGAACCGGTACGGCTCGGCGGTCAGGGCGCCGACCGGGCAGATCTGCACGGTGTTGCCGCGAAGTACGACGCGAAGGGGTGGTCCGGGAAGGTGTTGACCTGCGGTCTGGTTGCCGCGGTCGATGGAAGTGGATGAGCGGGTCGCCGGCCACCTCCTTGGCGAACCGGGTGCAGCGGTCGCAGAGGATGCAGCGCTCGCGGTCGAGCAGCACGAGGTCGCTGATCGGGATCGGCTTCTCGTAGTGCCGCTTCTCCTCGACAATGCGGGACTCGCCCGGGCCGTAGGCTGACGGCCTGGTCCTGGAGCGGGCACTCGCCGCCCTTGTCGCACACCGGGCAGTCGAGCGGGTGGTTGATCGAGCAGGAACTCGAGCACGCCGTCCTGGGCCTTCTTGGTGACCGGCGACTCGGTCTCGACGACCATGTCGTCGGTGCACTCGATCATGCAGCGAGGGCTGGAGGGCCGGCCCGCGCCCGGTGTCGATCTCGACCAGGCACTGCCGGCACATGCCGACCGGCTTCATGCGCGGGTGGTAGCAGAAGCGCGGGATGTAGACGCCGGCCCGCTCGGCGGCGTCGATGACCAGCTCGCCCTTGCGGGCCGTCGACGTCCTGGCCGTCGACGGTGATGGTGAGGTCGGTCTCGGTGCGGGGCGCGGTGTCGGTCACGCCGTCACCTCCTGGGCGGCCGGAGCGGGCAGGTAGGCGCCACCGCTCATCGTGACGGTGACGGGGACCGGGCCACCGCCGAGGTGGGCCTCGAACTCGTCGCGGAAGCGGATGACCGCCGAGGCGATGGGCGACACCGCGGACGGGCCGAGCGGGCAGATGGTGGTCTGCCGGGGCGGCCAGGTGATGCCGAGGGCTGATGTTGTCGCAGACGTCGAGGAGCAGGTCGAGGTCGCTCGGGCGGCCGTGGCCGTCGAGGATGCGCTCGAGGATCTTCTCGAGCCACGCTGTGCCCTCGCGGCACGGCGTGCACTTGCCGCAGGACTCCCGGGCGAAGAACCGGACCACCCGCAGGCAGGCCTTCACCATGTCGGTGGTGTCGTCCATGACGACGATGGCACCGGAGCCGAGCATCGAGCCGGCCTGGCCGACCGCGCCCGTCTCGAGGGGCAGGTCGAGGTGCTCCTCGTAGAACCACGGGGCCGACGCGCCGCCGGGGATGAACGCCTTGAGCTCGTTGCCGTCGCGGATGCCGCCGCCGTAGACCGGCGCGTAGATCAGGTCGCGGAAGGTGGTGACGCCGAACTCGACCTCGTACACGCCCGGGTTCCGGACGTGGCCCGACACCGCGAACATGCGGGTGCCCCGGCTGGCCTCGGCGCCGAGCTCGGCGAAGGCGGCGCCGCCGTTGCGCAGGATCCACGGGAGGTTCGACAGCGTCTCGACGTTGTTGACGACGGTCGGCTGGAGGTAGAGGCCCTTGGCCGCGGGGAAGAACGGCGGCTTGAGGCGGGGCATGCCCCGGTTGCCCTCGAGCGACTCGATGAGGGCCGTCTCCTCGCCCACGATGTAGGCGCCGGCGCCCCAGTGCAGGACGACGTCGACGGAGAAGTCGGTGCCGAGGATGTTCTTGCCGACGTAGCCGGCGGCGTAGGCGTCGTTGAGGGCGGCGGCGATGCGCTCCTGGGCCAGGGCCATCTCGCCCCGCACGTAGAGGAACGCCTGCGCGCAGCCCGATCGCGTAGCAGGCGATGAGGACGCCCTCGATGAGCTGGTGCGGGTCGCGCTCCATGAGGAGGCGGTCCTTGTAGGTGCCGGGCTCGGACTCGTCGCCGTTGACCACGAGGTAGCGGGGCCAGACGCCGGGCGGGCAGAAGCCCCACTTGACCCCGGCGGGGAAGCCGGCGCCGCCGCGCCCGAGCAGGCTGGCCGCCTTGACCTCCTCGACGACCTCGTCGGGGCGCTTGGCCAGCGCGGCCTTGAGCCCTTCGTAGCCACCGGTCGCCTCGTAGCGGGCGAGGGTGTGGCGAGTCGTCGTAGCCGAAGCGGCGACGTGATGATCTTCGGCGCGTCGGTGACGGTCATCGCGCGCGTCCTCCTTCGGCGGGCGCGGGGCGGCGACGCGATCCACACCGGCTCCTCGCGCTCGCCGGGTACGGCGGCGCCGGCGGCCCGGTCGGCGGGGATGTGCTGGCGGATGCGGGCGAGGGTGCCGTGCGGCGGGGATCTCGTCGGTCGCGCCGGCCGGCGCGGAGGTCGTCGACGAGCTGGTCGAGCTCGTCGTGGGTGATCTGGTGGAAGTAGCGGTAGTTGACCTGGAGGCACGGGGCCTCGGTGCAGGCCGCGATGCACTCGACGTCCTCGATGGTGAACATGCCGTCGGCGGTGGTGCCGCCGGCCTTGATGCCCAGGGTCTCCTCGGCGTGGTGCAGCAGCTCCTCGCCGCCCAGGATCTGGCAGGAGATGTTGGTGCAGATGTTGACGACGTAGCGGCCGACCGGCTCGCGCTTGAACATCTCGTAGAAGCGAGCAGGTGCCGAGGACCTCGGCCGGGGTGACGCCGACCAGCTCGGCGATGTGCTCCATGGCGTCGTCGGCGACGTAGCCGTCCTGCTCCTGGGCCAGGTGCAGCAGCGGGATCGGTGGCCGACTTCGGCCGCGGGTACCGCGACGATGATCTCGCTGCGCCGCGGCCACGTTCTCGGCGGTGAAGCGTGCCATCAGCGATCGACCTCGCCCATGATCGGGTCGACCGAGGAGATGACGGCCACGGCGTCGGCGATGAGCCCGTCGTGCATCATGTGCGGGCAGCGTCTGGAGGTTCACGAAGCGACGGGCCCGCGGACGTGCATGCGGTAGGGCTTCGCCGAGCCGTCGGTCACGATGTAGCACGCCGAGCTCGCCGCGGGGCGACTCGACCGCGGCGTAGGCCTCGCCCTCGGGCACCTTGAAGCCCTCGGTGAAGATCTTGAAGTGGTGGATCAGCGCCTCCATCGACTCGTCGATGCGGGCCCGGGGCGGCGGGGTGACCTTCTTGTCCTGGACCCGGTAGTCGCCGGCCGGCATCATGTCGAGGATCTGGCGCGATGATGCGCATCGACTCGCGGACCTCGTTCAGGCGGATGGCGTAGCGGTCGAAGCAGTCGCCGTAGGAGCCGACGACGACGTCGAACTCGACCTGGTCGTAGGCGAGGTAGGGCATGGCCCGGCGGAGGTCCCAGGCGTAGCCGGTGGAGCGCAGGATCGGGCCGGTGGCGCCGAGGGCGATGGCCTCCTCGGTGGTGATGACGCCGACGCCCTGGAGGCGGTCGCGCCAGATCGGCTGGTCGGTCATGAGCAGCACCTCGTACTCGTCGAGGCGGTCGGGGATGGTGTCGAGCAGCTCCTGCACCCGGGCGCTGCCAGCCGTCGGGCAGGTCGGCGGCGACGCCGCCGGGCCGGATGTAGTTGTGGTTCATCCGCAGCCCGGTGATCATCTCGAGGATCCGGAGGCTCTCCTCGCGCTCGCGCCAGCCGTAGATCATCATCGACACCGCGCCGAGGTCCATGCCGTTGGTGGCCGAGGAAGAGCAGGTGCGAGCTGATGCCGGTTGAGCTCGCACAGGAGCATCCGGATCCACGTGGCCCGCTCGGGCAGCTCGACGCCGAGGAGCTTCTCGGTGGCGAGCGAGAACGCCAGCTCGTTGAACAACGGCGAGGCGTAGTCCATGCGGGTGACGTTGGTGGGGCCCTGGAGGTAGGTGAGCTGTCTCGCCCGTCTTCTCCATGCCGGTGTGGAGGTAGCCGATGACCGGCTTGGTGCGCAGCACGCGTCTCGCCGTCGAGCTCGAGCATCAGCCGGAGCACGCCGTGGGTGCGAGGGGTGCTGCGGCCCCATGTTCATGATGGTGGTCGTCGGCCTCGTCGGGGTCGGGCTCGACGTCGCCCAGGGCGGCGACGTCGGCCTCGGACATGCGCAGCACGGAGCCGACCTCGCGCAGCACCTCGACGCCGCCGGCGATGTCGCGCGGCGCCATCTCCTGGGCGCCCTCGGCGGTGAGGGCCACGTCCGGCTCGGTGTGGGTGGTCATGCGGTCACCTCGGGCCCGGGTCGCCCTTGAACTGCACCGGGATGCGGCCGACCGCGTAGTCCTTGCGGAGCGGGTGGCCGTCCCAGTCCTCGGGCATGAGGATGCGGGTCAGGTCGGGGTGGCCGTCGAAGGCGATGCCGAACATGTCGAACACCTCGCGCTCGAGCGCCTCGGTGCCGGGGTGCACCTCGAACAGCGAGGGCACGCTGCGGATCGTCGGCCGGGCACCTGCACCTGGACGCGGAGGCGCTCGCGGCGCGGCGTGGGTGATGAGCAGTGACGACGACCTCGAAGCGCTCGGGCTCGATGCCCTCGGGCAGGCTGCGGGCCGCGGGCGATGGTCAGGTAGTCGACGGCGGTCACGTCGAGGCACATGCAGCCAGCCCTCGTCGCGGAGCGCGGCGACGACGTCGACGCAGCTCGTCGCGAGCCACGTGGAGGGTCGTCTCGCCGAGCGCGTCGGTGGCCGGCAGCGCCGCGAGGGTGGCGTCGTCGAAGGTGATCGTGGGGTCGGGGGCGGTGGCGCCACCTCGCCCTCGACCGCGGGGGTCGCGGGGTCGGTCACGGTCAGGTCCGCCCGGTGAGCGCGACCGGCGCCGGCTGGCCGTCGAGCTGCTCGATGACGAGGCCGGCGCCGCCGCCGGTCTCCTCCCGGCGGCGGAGGATCTCGCCGGTGAGGATCTTGCCCGTGCAGCGTGTTGATGGCGTGGATGAGCGTCTCGGGACCCGGGCGGGCAGCCCGGGGCGTAGACGTCGACCGGCACGATCTGGTCGACGCCCTGCACGATGGCGTAGTTGTTGAACATGCCGCCGGAGCTGGCGCACACGCCCATCGAGATGACCCACTTGGGCTCCATCATCTGGTCGTAGACCTGGCGCAGCACCGGGGCCATCTTCTGCGACACCCGCCCGGCGACGATCATGAGGTCGGCCTGGCGGGGGGAGGCCCGGAAGACCTCCATGCCGAAGCGGGCCAGGTCGTAGTGGGCCCCGCCGGTGCCCATCATCTCGATGGCGCAGCAGGCCAGGCCGAAGGTGGCCGGCCATCAGCGACGACTTGCGGGCCCAGCGGACGAGGTCCTCGACCTTGCCGGTGAGGATGTTGTGGTCGAGGCCCTCGAGGCCGTCGCTGGACGTCCCAGCCCATCAGGCGGCCTCCTCCGCGGCTCGGGCCGGCCCTCGAGCGCCGACCCGCCGGATGGTGGAGGTGGTGGTGCGGGTCGTGGAGACGCATCCCGTCGGTCGACCGGCAGCTGGCGCTTCAGCGGGCCCCCAGTCGAGGGCGCCGTTGGCGATCAGGAACAGGAACGAGGCGAACACGACCACCGCGAACACCACCATCTCGACGAAGCCGAAGACGCCGAGCTCCCGGTGGATCACCGCGTAGGGGTAGAGGAAGATGATCTCGATGTCGAAGACGATGAAGATCATGGCCACCAGGTAGAAGCGCACCGGGAAGCGCTCCGGCGGCTCGCGGCGACGGCACGATGCCGCACTCGTAGGGCGCGCGTCTTGGCCGGCGGTCGGCCGGCGGGGGGCCAGCAGCCCGGACGTCACCAGGCTGACGCACCGCGAACAGCGACGCCGAGGACCAGCAGGGCGAGGACGGGGAGGTACTGGCCCATGGGTCGGCTCAGCTGCCGGCCGCGGCGCGGGCCTGGTCGACGAGCTTGTCGCGACGGTGCAGCGAGTTGCAGCAGCACGCCGAACACGATGGCCGAGGCGATGGTCAGGAAGATGGCCGGCTGGCGCCGCGACGCCGAGGTCGCGCACCATCACCACGGACGACCACGGGCTGCTCGGCGTCGGCCACCGGCGTGGGCGGCGGCTGGCCCGGCGACCGGTCTCGGCGGGCACGACGCCCTGGACCTGGACCACGACCTCGTGGGGCGGGTGGCCGAGGGGCCAGGTCGCGATGCGCTGGGCCTTGAACAGGGCCCGGTCGACGGTGGAGTCGTCCGTCGCGGCCCTCCTTGCCGCCCTGGCTCCACGAGTCGAGCACGACGAACTCGCTGGCCGAGGTCGAAGAGCTCCCGCTCGTCGACCAGGTAGGCCGAGGCGGCCGCCACCGCCTCACCGGTCTGCTTGTCGGCCGAGGCCAGGAGGTGCCAGCCGTCGTCGGTCTCGGCGATGCCCTCCATCGCGGGATCGTCGGCGACGGTCGGGTCGACGCTCAGCAGGTCGCCCAGCTGCGGCGCCCGGACGGTCGGGTCGTCGGGGAACTGGGCCTCGAGGATGTCGTTGCCCTCGATGATCTCGCGGGGATCGGGCAGGTCCTCGCGGCGGGGGGATCGTCGCGCACGTCCTCGGTGTTGGCCTGCCGTGAGGTCGCCGTAGTTGATCTCCTCGACCTTCCACGTCGCGACCCGGCCCTGGTAGCCGATGCCGTACATGGACCAGATGAGGCCCATGATCATCATCCAGCCGGCGAGGCCGGTGAGGGCGAGCAGGAAGCCGAGGCGCGCACCCGGTGTTGGTGGCGAGGATCAGGTAGACGGAGCCGCCCAGGATGATGGTCGCCGACCACGACGGTCAGCAGGCCCCGGAACCCGGGGTCCCAGGACATGGCGGAGAGGATCAGATCCACAGGTTCACAGGCCCCTGACGTAGCGACGATCTCCTCGACGTCCTCCTTGGTCGAACATGCCGCCGACCGTGTCGGGATCCGAGGGCTCGCGGGCGGCGACGCCGACCTCGCCGGTCTCGCCGAGTTGTCGACCTCGGCCGGCGTCTGGCAGAAGCCCGGCATGCGACCGGTGCCCTGCCGAGTTCTGGCCGTAGTTCGACGCCCTGCTCGCTGCCGGTGCAGACGAAGTCGACCTGCTGGTTGAAGCCGGTGCTCGACGCCGGGGAACCGGGTGGTGCTGACGCCGCCCCGCAGCGGACGGGCCGAGGGCCCCGTTGCCGTCGGGGCCCTTCTCGCCGTACGACCAGCCCGTGGTGTGGCAGCGACCGCAGGAGTAGGCGCCGCCGGCGAAGTCGTGTAGTAGCCGAGGTTGAACAGCGCCTCGCCCTCGGCTGGACGTACGGGCACCGCCGGCCTCCTCGGCGGCGGCCATGCTCGCTGCCTCGACCGCGGCGTCGACCTCGGCCCGGAGCCTCCGTCGCGGCACGTCGGCGTCGGTGACTCGTCGAGCGCTGGATCGACTCGATGTAGTCGATGAGGTTCTGGAGCTGCTGCTCGTTGAGCGGGCCACCGCCCTTGACGCCCCACGCCGGCATCGGGCGAGAAGGGCCGGCCGTAGATCGAGGATGTAGCGGACCTCGTCCCGGCTGTAGCGCAGCAGCACGGTGTTGAGCGCCGGGCGCCTTCCACTCGACCTGCTTGACGAACTGGCCGTTGGCGTCGGTGATGGTGAAGGGCGCCGCGCCGCCGACGCCCTCCATGCCGCCGTGGCAGAAGGCGCAGTTGAAGCCGCCGTTCTCGGTGGTGTCGAACATCGCCGGCGCCCCGGTTGACGAACGTCGTCGCTTGAAGTTGCTCGCTGGCGCCCTCCTGCCGGCCCGGCTCGTTGAGCCAGTACAGCGGCAGGCTGATGGCGATGACGAAGAGGCCCGAGCAGCCCGAAGGTGAGGGTGCGGTCGAGCTTGCGTGCCCTCGAGCTCCTCGTCGGAGTAGTAGGGCTTGCGGTTGGGGGCCAGCTCGATCTCCGAGCCGATCTCGGGCCGGGCCTGGCGGATGTTGATGAACGCGTAGACGACGGCGATGACCACGGCGACGAAGAGGATGACGATCCCGATGGTGGTCTGGGTGCTGGCAGCGAAGAGCATCAGTGGGCAACCCCCCGGAGACGCAGTGGGGACCCTCGGCCTCCTGGCCGGTGGTGTTGGTGCCGATCGGCGGGCCCTGGATGATCAGGCCCGGTGTCGACGGTGAACGATGCCGCCGGTGACCGACATGGCGAAGCGGTCGAGGCCACGGGGCGCGGGGCCGGCCTTCTTCTCACCGACCCGGTTGTACTGCGAGCCGTGGCAGCCGCACTCGAACCACTGCGAGGTGGGGCACTCGGGCACGCGGCAGCCGAGGTGCGGGCACTTCTGGTAGAGGGCGACGACGCCCGGCCTCCATGCCGGCCAGCTCGGACGGCGAGTACACCGTCTTGGCCTTGTCGAGCGACGCCGACGGGTACTCGGTGATCCACATGCGGCCCTCGGGGTAGTAGAGGAAGCCGTTGTTCTGGCTGATCTGGTTCTGGATGTCGGTGACCTTGCCGACGGTGATCTTGGAGCCGAAGCCCGACGAGCCCTGCGGCCAGAGGAAGGCGAGGGCGGCGGGGCGAAGGCGCTGAGGCCGAGGACGAAGCCGGCGACGATGCCGCGGTTCAGGAACTGGCGGCGGGTGACGCCGATGGCGTCCTCGTCGGGCGGGGTCCAGGCGACCGGGGCGGGCGAGCGACGGCCGGGACCAGGTCGGTGCCGGCCCGCTCCTGGGCGGTGGCCAGCTCGACCTCGCGGCCGGTGGCCGGCGCGCGGCTGCCTCGGCGGCGGCGTCGGCGTCCTTGCGGGCCGCCTTGTCGCGGCTGCGTGGTCTCGCGGGAGAGGTAGCCGACGGCGCGCGTCGGCGTCGCGGCGGCGCTGCGACGGCGAAGAGTGCAGCGGCAGCCGCCGAGGACCAGGACGACGATGGCGATGATGACGACGGCGGGTCATTGCGGGTTCCTCCTCTACAGCTCGAAGAAGAGGCCGTCGGCCCAGGGGAAGACGAAGTTGCTGCCCGGGGCCTCGGAAGAACGAGCCGATCATGACCAGGACCGCCCAGAACATCAGGAAGACCGTGAAGAGCGAGATGGCGAACTTGCGGTCCTCGGGCTTGTTGGACGGGTTGCGGTCGATGTAGGGCGCCAGGATCAGGCCGAACGAGGCCGATGCCGGGGATGGTCACGCCGGCGACCATGGGGTGGAACATGGTGAGCAGCTCCTGGAGGCCGAGGAAGTACCAGGGCGCCTTGGACGGGTTCGGCGTCTGGTTGAGGTTGGCCAGCGTCGAGCAGCGGGGCGTTCACGAAGATCGAGAAGATCAGCACGAACGCCGTGCAGGCCAGGGCGGCCACGAACTCGACCGACAGCAGGTGGGGCCAGATGTGGACCTTGTCCTGCGGGGCGGCCTTGACGTCCTGGATCGAGCCGGACTTGACCACGGTGAGCAGGCGCTGGGTGTGGCCGCCGGGGCCGGCGGCGACGGGCGGCGCGGCGGTGGCGACGCGCGCCGCCGGCCGGGGCGGTGGCGACCGCGGTGCCGCCGCGCCGGCGGCCTCGGCGGTCGGCGCCGGCGGCCTTGGCGCGGGCGGCCTTGGCCCGCTCGAGCAGGTGCGCGGGGATCTTGCTCTCGGCCGCGGCGGCGGCGCGGCCGCGTCGGCCGCGGGCGCGGCCTCCTCGGCGGCCTTGGCGGCGGCCGCCTTGGCGCGGGCCTCTTCGGCTCGCTTGCGGAGGTGCTCGGGGATCTCGGTCATGGCGTGTCTCCTCCGACCTACAGCGGCCCGCTGATGCCGCCGTCCTTGCGGACCCGCCAGAAGTGGATCGCCATGAAGATGACGATCACGAACGGGAGCATCAGCACGTGCAGCACGTACCAGCGCAACAGGGTGTCGGTGCCGATCTCCGCGCCGCCCAGCAGGACGAAGCGCACCTGGTTCCCGAACACCGGGGTGTAGCCCATCATGTTGGTGCCCACCGTGACCGCCCAGAGGGCCAGCTGGTCCCACGGCAGCAGGTAGCCGGTGAAGCGAGAGCAGCAGGGTGAGCAGTCAGCAGGATCGACGCCGATCACCCAGTTGAACTCACGGGGCGGCTTGTAGGCGCCGTGGTAGAAGACCCGCGCCATGTGCAGGAACACCGACAGCACCATCAGGTGGGCGGCCCAGCGGTGCATGTTCCGCACCAGCAGGCCGAAGGTCACCGAGGTCTGGAGGGCGTAGATGTCGTTCCAGGCCTGCGCGGCGGTGGGCCGGTAGAAGAACATCAGGAAGATGCCGGTGACCGTCAGCAGGATGAAGAGGAAGAAGCTGAGGCCGCCGAGGCAGAGCGTGTAGCTCACCTTGACCGCGTGGCGCTTCACCTTCACCGGGTGCAGGTGGTACAGCACCGAGTTCATGATCACGTAGGACCGGTTCCGGGGGCTGTCGGTGTAGCCCTTCCGGAAGATCGAGCCGGGGCGGAAGATCGAGTTCCAGGCCTGGCTGACGCCTGCACCTTGTCGGTGAGGTCGGCCATCACCTGTGACTGCCGCGGCCCTTGTTCTGCATGGTCTTGGCCATCGGTCTACTGCTCCCGATTCCGTGCGCCGGCGGAGGTGCGGTGCGGCTCATCCGAGCCGCATCCCGTAGCCGTAGCCGTGGGTGTTGGTGCGCTGGTGGCCGTCGCCGTTGGCCGCCGGGTCGCCCACCTTGCCGAGGATGATGACGCCGGTGGGGCACCGGTCGACGCAGAGGGCGCACCGGGTGCACACGTCGTCGTCGATGAGTGAAGATCACGTGGTCGCTGGGGTCGATGCCCGGCCGCTCGGTGCCCTCGGCCTCGGCGATCGCGTCGGGCCGCACCATGTGGATGCACTTCCACGGGCAGATGTCGACGCAGCCCTCGCACATGATGCACTCGGACTGGTCGATGTGGATGAACTGCTTGGGCTTGACCGCCTTGGCCAGGTAGTCCGCGTCGACCTCCCGGAGGACGTAGTCGGTCGCGGAACTCCGGCATCGGCGGGTTCGCGTCGGTGCGGGCCATGCGCTCACGCCTTCCGAGCCAGCGGGCGGCCGTAGGCGGTCGTCTTCTCCTCGAGCGCCTTGCGCTGGCGCTCGACCTTGTCGCCCCGGCCCTGCCACACGGCCCAGAGGGCGACCGTGAGGGCGAGGTAGATGCCGTAGATCGTCACGGCGACGAGGTGCGACACCGTCTCCTTGGAGATGGCGACGGGCAGCTCGCTGGTCCAGCCCGGTGGCGCCGGGGCCGGCGAGGATGGCGTCGGACCGCATGCCGAGCTCGCTCTCGGCGTAGGTCAGCCACTGGTGCGGGACCACGCCGAAGACCCAGAAGAGGCCGAAGAACACGTAGGTGGCGGCGGCCATGGCCTCGCCCCAGGACAGCGGGGTCCCCACCGGCCGCCGCTTGGCGAACCAGAAGATGCTGGCGATCATGAGCAGGGAGATCAGGACCGACCCGACGAACGCGACCATGCGGGGGGCACCTCCTGGAACGTGAAAAGTCTCACAATGGATCCGCCGCCCTCGACACGGGGCGGCCGTTGCCTGGTCGGTCTAGCACCTGACCCGACGACGGGGCACATTGGCCGGGCGGTCGTTCGACGGGGCCACGGGAACGGGTCGGGCCCGCACCCAGGGGGCGGCCCGGGGCGGCCGCAGCGGGGCCGAGGACCTCGCCGCCGCACCGCGACGAGGGCCGCTTGCACTTGGTCGGCGGGCGAGGCCCCGACCTAGAGTGCGGCCACCGCTGGGCGTGCCGCCGTCGCGCCGCCCATCCCGTCTCTTCCCGGCCGCGGAGGCACTGCGTTGACCGAGATCCCCGAACACCTCCTCAAGCGCTCGAAGGAGCGCCGGTCGGCCCTCGGTCTGCCCGGTGGAGAAGGTGGCGACGGCGGCTCCGGTGACGCCGGCGGGTCCGACGCCCCGGCCGAGGCCGCCGCGGCCGCGCCGGCGAAGGCCGCCGCCCCCGCCCCGGCCAAGGTCGAGGAGAAGCCGCCGCCCCCGCCCAAGCCGAAGCCGGCCTACATCCAGGCCGCCGAGAAGCGGAAGCGCATCCCCTACTGGGCGATGCGCCGTCCTGGCGCTGCTCCCGGTCTGGGGCTTCATCTACGCCGACGGCATCGAGCCGAGCCCGGCGCAGACCGACGAGGTCGCTGACGCTGGGCGCCGAGGTCTACGCGCTCGTGCCAGGGCTGCCACGGCGCGCGGTGGCGAGGGCGGCACCGGCGCCCAGCTGAGCGAGGGCGAGGTGCTGAAGACCTTCCCCGACCCCGTGGCCATGATGCAGTGGATCCACCTGCGGCGGCGACGGCCTGGGCCGAGGGCACCGACGGCACCTACGGCGACCCCGAGCGCGAGGGCGGGGCCCACAACACCGCCACGCTCGACAGCCGCGATGCCGGCGTTCCCCGACCTGAGCGCCGAGGAGCTGGCCGACGTCACCCGCTACGTCCGCGAGCAGCTCAGCGGCGAGGTCAGCTCCGACGCGGCCCACGAGGAGTACGTCGCCTGGGCCGAGGAGGCCATCGAGCGGGCCGAGGCCGGCGACATCATCTACAAGGGTGGCGTCGAGCCCGACGAGGAGCGCGTCGCCGCCGCCTCCGGCGGCTGACCCCTCGCCGCCGGACGCCGCACGTCTCGACAGCGCGCCGACGGACCTGAGCCGACGCGAGTCGGCCGGGTCCGGCTCGCCGATCGCGCTGCTCCGCCAGACTCGACCCATGACCGTCCGTCGCCCCTCCCCGAGCGCTGCGACGTCCTCGTCGTCGGCGGCGGGCCCGGCCGGCGCCGCCACCGCCTACTGGCTGGCCAAGGCCGGCGCGCGACGTCGTCGTCGTCGAGAGCAAGACTTCCCCCGGGAGAAGACCTGCGGCGACGGGCTGACGCCCCGGGCCGTGAAGCAGCTCGACGACATGGGCCTCACCCGACCTGCTCGAGGGCACCCACCGCTACGACGGCCTGCGCGCCGTCGCCCACGGGATCACGCCTCGAGCTGAAGTGGCCCGAGCACCCCGATCTACCCGTCGCACGGCTACGTGGTGCGCCGGCGCGACCTCGACCAGATGGTGGCCGAGCACGCCGTCGAGCTGGGCGCCGTGCTCCACACCGGCACCGAGGCGGTCGCGCCCGATCGTGCGACGGGCGGCCTGGTCGCCGGCGCGGTGGTGAAGGACAAGGCCAGCGGCGAGGACGCGGGAGATCCACGCCCGCTACGTCGTGGTCGCCGACGGGGCCAACTCCCGCTTCGGCCGGGCGCTCGGCACCGCCCGCAACCGCAGCTACCCGCAGGGCATGGCCATCCGGACGCTACTACGAGAGCCCGCTGCACGACGAGCCGTGGATCGAGTCGGCCCTCGACGTGCGCGACCGCGACGGGCAGCTCGATGCCCGGGCTACGGCTGGATCTTCCCGGTGGGCGACGGCACGATCAACGTCGGCATCGGCCTGCTGTCGACCTTCCGGGACTACCGCGAGCGTCAACACCTCGCCACCTGATGACGGAGTGCGCCGCCACCGCGCCCGTCGTACTGGGGCATCGACCCCGAGAACCCCACCTGCGCCCCCACCGGCGGCCGCATCCCCATGGCCGGGTCGGTCAACCCCAAGGTCGGGCCCGACGTGGGTCGTGGTGGGCGACGCCGCCGGGTCGGTCAACCCGTTCAACGGCGAGGGCATCGACTACGCCTACGAGACCGGCCGCATGGTCGCCGGGCTGCTCGACGAGGCGCTCGCGCACCGGCGACGGCATGGCCCTCCAGCAGTACCCCAGGCTGCTCGACGACGAGTACGGCCTCTACTTCAAGGTGGCCCGGCTGTTCGCCACAGGTGATCGGCAACCCGACGCTGATGCGGGAGCTCACCCGGGTCGGCATGCAGTCCCGCAGCCTCATGGAGTGGGTGCTGCGGATCATGGCCAACCTCCTCCGCGAGGACGAGCTCGGCCCGGCCGAGGCCGCCTACAAGGCCGCCGCCGCCCTCGTCCGCGTCGTCCCCGAACCCGCCGCCTGACCGCTCCCCGTCCCACCGGCGCAGCCACCCTCGAACCGAGCACGGATGTGTGGCCCACAGGCACACCTTCGTGCCCGCTTCGGATGGGGAGACGGCGAGTCAGGGGAGGCGGGTGGCGACGAGGTCGTGGATGGTGCGGCCGGCATCGAGGCCGATCCGCTCGTAGGCCGTCACCGGTCGGGGCGGCCGAGCCGACTCGTCGAGGGTGAAGCGGCCGTCGGCGGTGATGGCGGAGCGGACGTGGGCCGCGTAGCCGTCCCAGTCCGTGGCGACGTGGAGCGTGCCGCCGGGCGGGAGCACCTCGGCGACCCCGGCGACGAACGCGGCATCGACCAGGCGGCGGGCCAGGTGCCTGCGCTTCGGCCAGGGGTCCGGGAACAGGACGCGCACGTGGTGGAGGTCGCCGCGCTCAGCTCGGTCGAGCAGGTCGCGGGCATCGGCGTCGACCACCCGGACGTTCGTCAGGCCCGACGCGTCGACGGCGGCCAGGCTGGCGGCCAGGCTCGGCCGGTGGACCTCGACGGCGACCACGACACCGTCGGGCTCGTCGACGGCGAGGGCGAGGGTCGCGATCCCGTTGCCGGCGCCGACGTCGACGGTGCACCTTGCCTCGCGGCCGAAGGCCTCCCGCAGCAGCTCGCCGAGGGACAGACCGTCGTCGAGCGGGAGGCCGAGTCGCGGCCCCAGCTCGTCGATCGTCAGGTGCTTGGCGGCCGACATCCGACCTCGCCTGCGGGTCGTGCCGAGGCGCGACCTGCCCGCAGCAGCCGACGCTCCCGTCACCGTCCGCTCACCGGCACCGCGCTCTCACGGCCTCGCCGTCGTTCTGTGTCGGCACAGACCGATCCCAACGGTCCGGACAGACACAGAACCGGCCGGCCGGCGGACACCCGAGCTCCGTGTCGCTCCACGCCGCTCCCAGCGGTCCGGACAGACACAGAACCGGTCGGCCGAGCACCCCGAGCTTCCGTGTCGCTCCGCGCCGATCCCAACGGTCCGGACAGACACAGAACCGGCCGGCCGGGCACCGAGTCGACCGCTCCGATGGGATCAGCGGGGGCCTGGGTCGTCGTCGGCCGAGGGGCGCGTCGTCGGCCTCGGTCGGCCCCGACGCGCCATCGGGCCGTCGCCGCCGATCCCGACGTCGCCTCATCGACCTCGCCGCTCGACCGTCGCCGCGACCGCGCCCGTCGGCGCCTCGTCGGCGTCTGCGTCGCTCATCGTCGACCAGGACGGTGCCCCCGTCGTCGCCGTCGCCGTCCGTGTCGTCGCTGGCGGGGTCGCCCGCGGCGGCGGAGCCGGCCGAGGCGGCGCCACCCTTCTTGCGGACCGGCGGGATGCGACCCTCGGCCCGGGCCTGGGCCGCGAGGGCATCACCGACCGGCTCACCGCCGACCTCGCCCGCCTCCAGCGCCGCGCCCATGGCCGGTCGCACCTTGGCGAGCACGTAGATGCCGATGGGCACCATGGCCAGGCACATCCACTGGGCCCCGGTCATGCCGGCCACCCTCTCGTCGTTGACCCGCAGGGCGTCCCAGGCGAAGCGCTGCACGGCGTAGGCGAGGAGGAAGATCCCCCCGACGGTGCCGGGGGTCGGGCGGCGCCGGATGTACCAGGCCAGCAGGCCGAAGAGCACGAAGCAGGTGACCATCTCGTAGAGGGCCGGGTTGAGGAACGACGTCCCCGGCACGATGACGGGCCCGTCCGGGCCGAGCGTGGTCTCCCGCAGGGGCTGCTCACCGGGCGGGAGGTTGATCGCGCCCTCGAAGCGGGTGGCGAGGGCGAACGACGACTCGCGGCCGAAGTGCTCGCCCACCGACAGGCAGCCGATGCGGCCGAAGGCGGCGCCGACGAGCACGGCCACCGCGAACCCGTCGAGCAGCTGCCAGCGCTGGAGCCGGTTCCACGACAGGAAGGTCGGCAGGCCGACGGCGATGGCCACGATGAAGCCGCCCGAGAACTGCAGGCCGCCCTCCCAGATCGCGATGGCGTCACCGATCGAGTCGACCTGGTCGAGGTGGGTCAGCACCCAGGTGACCCGCGACCCGATCACGCCGGCGATCACCATGCGGGTGCCGAGGCGGTAGGTGTCGTCCCGGGTCATGCCGTACTGCTCGGCGTGGACGGCGGCGTACCAGGCCCCGAGCACCACCCCGAGGGCGGTCATCAGGCCGAAGGTCCGCAGCGTCAGCGGCCCCAGCTCGATGACGGGCATCGTCTTGTACGGGATGGTGGCCAGGAGGGGGCTCAGCACCCGCCCATCCTCACGTCCCGGCCGGGCCGGGTCCAGCCACGCCCGGCCGCCCGCTCCCGACCACGGCGACAGGAGCCGAGCCGACAGGCGAGGCGACCAGACGAGCACGGTGTCGGTGTGCGGCGAAGCCGCACGATGCCGCTGCGAGACGGGCGACCTCTCCGCGCACGACTACAGCGGGTCGATCCAGCCGCCGAGGTCGGCCGCCAGGGCGTCGGCCTCGGTGGGGCCCATGCTGCCCTCGCGGTAGAGCGCGGTGGCCGGTGGGTGCTCGACCACCTGCTCGACGATGCGCCACTGCTCGTCGAGGCTGTCGGCCCGACCGAAGCGCCGCCGGTCGCCCTCCAGGGCGTCGTCGATCAGCCGCTCGTAGGCCTCGGCCCGCTCCCCCAGCGCCTGCTCGTAGTCGACGTCGAGCTGGATCGGGTGGGTGACCATGCGGTCGCCCGGGGCCTTGGCCAGCAGGTGGAGCGACACCCCGTCGGGCTGGCTCAGGCGGAAGCGCAGGAAGCTGGGTTCGGGACACGGCTGCTCGGCGTCGGTGAACAGGAGCCGGGGCGGGTCGATGAAGCGGACGATGGCCTCGGTGGAGGTCGACGACATGCACTTGCCGGTGCGGATCAGCCACGGCACCCCCGACCACCGCCACGAGTCGATCTCGAACCGCATGGCCACGTAGGTCTCGACGTCGGACCCCGCGCTCGACGCCGGTCTCGTCGGGGTAGCCGCGGTACTGGCCCCGCACGACCTGGGCCGGGTCGATCGGGCGGATCTGGCGGAACAGGCGCGTCTTCTCGTCCGACAGCGCGTCGGCGTCGGACGCCACGGGTGGGTCCATGGCCAGCAGGGCGACGATCTGGAGCAGGTGGTTCTGCACGACGTCGCGCAGCGCGCCGACGCTCTCGTAGAACTTCCCGCGGCTGCCGACCCCGAAGTCCTCGGCCATGGTGATCTGCACGCTGGCGATGAAGCTGCGGTTCCACAGGGGCTCGAGCAGCGAGTTGGCGAGGCGGAACACCAGCAGGTTCTCGACGCTCTCCTTCCCCAGGAAGTGGTCGATGCGGTACACGGCCTCCTCCGGGAAGGCGCCGTGCAGGCAGGCGTTCAGGTCGCGGGCCGACTGCCGGTCGCGGCCGAAGGGCTTCTCCACCACGACCCGCGCCCCCTCGTGCAGCCCGACCCGGCGGAGCCCCTTGACCACGTCGTCGAACAGCGCCGGCGGGATGGCGAGGAAGAACAGCGGGCGCTCGACCCCGGCCGCGGCCACCCGCTCGGCCAGGCCGTCGAAGGTCGCCTCGTCGCGGTAGTCGCCCGACAGGTAGGAGAGCCGGCCGACGAGGCGGTCGAGCACCTCGCGCATCGGGGTCGTCGACCTTGGCGGTGACGCTCTCCCGGGCCCGCTCGCGCAGCTGGTCGTCGCTCCACGGCGACGACGACACGCCGATGACCGGGCCCAGCCGGCCCGCGGCCTCGATGTTGTAGAGGGCGGGGAAGAGCTTCTTGGCCGCCAGGTCGCCGGTGACGCCGAACAGCACCAGACCGTCGCAGCGACCCCCGTCCATCAGGCCCGCCCGGCCGCGTCGGGCGCGCCCTCGTCGGCGGCCGCGTCGCCGCCCTCGGGCTCGTCGGACCCCACCCGTTCCATCGAGTGCCCGCCGAACTGGTTGCGCAGGGCGGCGATGGCCTGCATCTCCACGTCCTGTCGGGTCCTGCGAGACGAACCGGGCGAAGAGGGCGGCGGAGATGACCGGTGCCGGCACCCCCAGCCGCACGGCCTCCTGCACGGTCCAGCGGCCCTCGCCGGAGTCGGCCGCCTTGGGGGCGATGTCCTCGAAGCCGGGGCTCTGCTCCAGGCCGAGCACGAGCAGGTCGAGCAGCCACGACCGCACCACCGAGCCGTCCTGCCACGAGCGCAGGCCGGCCAGCACGTCGATGCCGAGCTCGCTGGCGGCCAGCAGCGCGTAGCCCTCGGCGAAGGCCTGCATCATCCCGTACTCGACGCCGTTGTGGACCATCTTGGTGAAGTGCCCGGCGCCGGGCGGACCCGACGTGGGCGAGGCCCCGCCCCTCCCCCGGCGACAGGGTCTCCAGCGCCGGCCAGATCGCCTGCACGTGCTCGTCGGCGCCACCGACCATGAGGGCGTAGCCGTTCTCCAGGCCCCACACGCCGCCGCTGGTGCCGCTGTCGACCCAGCCGATGCCGCGCTCGGCGAGCAGCTCGGCGCGGCGGATCGAGTCGCGGAAGTTGGAGTTGCCGCCGTCGACGACGACGTCGCCCGCGGCCAGCAGGTCGGCCAGGTCGGTGATGGTCTGCTCGGTGGCGTCGCCGGCCGGGACCATCGACCACACGACCCGAGGCGCGTCGCCCTCGAGCGCCGCGACCAGCGCGGGCAGCGAGTCGACGTCGCGGCCGCCGGGCGAGCGGGCGTAGCCGACCACCTCGTGGCCGCCGAGGCGGAGGCGCTCGGCCATGTTCCCGCCCATGCGGCCGAGGCCGACCATGCCCAGCCTCATCGGGTCAGCTCCCGCAGCTCCTGCGAGGGTGACCCGGCCGGCCCGCAGCCCGTGGGCCTGGAGGGTGCGGCAGGTCGCCCTCGGCCTGGGCGTGCTTCAGCGTCGGAGAAGCCGTAGGCCTGACCGGGGATGGCGACGTCGTCGGGGTCGTCGCCGACGACCTGGAGGAACACGCCGCTGGGCGGGCCGCCCTTGTGCAGCTGCCCGGTGGAGTGCAGGAAGCGGGGCCCGAGGCCGACGGTGGTGGCGACCCGGTGGCGGTCGCGGATCTCGGTGCGGGCGTCCTCGAGCGCGTCGACGATGCCGTCCTCGGGGTCGACGTAGGCCTGGATGGCCACGTAGTCGCCCGGGCCGACCTGCGCCCAGGAGGTCGGCCAGCGGCGTGGTCGGCACCTCGCCCGAGCCCTGCTCCAGCACCTCGGCGGTGGCGGCCTTGGCCTCGGCCACGTTGGGCTGGTCGAACGGGTTGATGCCGAGGGCGGCGCCGCACAGGGCGGTGGCGACCTCCCAGATCAGCACCTGCTCGCCCAGGTCCGCCCGGTCCGCCGCTGGGCAGCTCGACCACGGGGTGGCCGGCGGCGGCGAGCGGGTCGAGCCCGTGGTGCGTCGCCGATGCCGACGAAGAGGCGGTCGTCGCCGTACACCTCGGGCGGGCCGAGCCGCTCGCCGGCGACCGGGATCACGCCGGTGCCGTGCTTGCCGGTCGACTCCGCGACCAGCTGCTCGAGCCACAGGCCGAAGGTGTCGATGTCGCCGTCGACGACGAGGGTGAGCTTGTCGCGCCCGGCCTTCACGCCGCCGGCCATGGCCGCGCGCCGAGGCGCAGGCCCGGGTTCACCGCCGGGTCGGGGCTCTGCAGCGACGGCACGGCCGCCACGGCCGAGGCCAGCAGGGCCCGCACGTCGAGCCCGGCGGCCGCGGCCGGCACCAGCCCGAAGCAGCGACAGGGCCGAGTACCGGCCGCCGATGTCGGCCGGGTTCTCGAACAGGGCCCGGAACCCCTCGTCGACGGCCCGCTCGGCCAGCGAGCTGCCGGGGTCGGTGACGACGGCGATGTGCCGCGGCCCCTCGAAGCCCTGCACGGCGGCCAGGTGGCTGCAGGTCTCGATGGTGCCGCCCGACTTCGACGACGCGATGAACAGCGTCTCGGCCGGCGGGCACTCGTGGGCGACCCGGGCCACGGTGGCCGGGTCGGTGGTGTCGAGCACGCGCGAGCGCGGGCCGTCCCGGCTGGGGGAGGAACGAGCGGGCCAGCACCTCGGGGAAGAGGCTGGAGCCGCCCATGCCCATCACCACCACGTGGCGGATGCCGTCGGCGACCAGGGCGTCGGCGAACACGTCGAGCCGGTCGACCTCGACGCCCATGTCGGAGGCGACGTCGAGCCACCCCAGCCGGTCGGCGACCTCGGTGGGGTCGTCCTGCCAGAGGGTGTGGTCGCGGGCCCACAGCCGCTCGACCGCCCTCCGCTCGGCGAGGTCGGCGAGCACCTCGGACACCGCCTCTCCGATGGCACCCAGCTCGTCCATCCCGACCTCCTGCACCGGTGCGTCGGGCCGGTCCCGACGGCGCACCCCGTGCCTACCAGACCCGCCCCCCGCCCCGCGCCGCGCGATCTCGGGCGGACGTCCCCGCTCCCCCGACTCGCGGATCACGCGCACCAGGCCGACGGGCGGTTCGACGGGGTGGGGCCGGAGGGCCACGGGTAGCGTCGACCGTCGTGAGCACGACCTCCGTCCCCGGCTCGTCCGACCCCACCAACGACGCCAACGCGGCCCTGTTCGCCCGGGCCCAGGAGGTCATCCCCGGCGGGGTGAACTCGCCGGTGCGGGCCTTCCGCTCGGTCGGCGGCACGCCCTACTTCGTCAGCCGGGCCCTGGGTCCGCACGTGTGGGACGCCGGGGGCCGGCAGCTGGTCGACATGGTCCAGTCGTACGGCGCGGTCATCGCCGGCCACGCCCACCCGACGGTCGTCGAGGCCATCCGGTCGGCGGCGGGCGACGGCACCTCCTACGGGGCGCCCACCGAGCGCGAGGTGCTGCTGGCCGAGGAGATCCGGGCGCGGGTGCCCGCGTGCGAGAAGGTGCGCCTGGTGTCGAGCGGCACCGAGGCCACCATGAGCGCCCTCCGCCTGGCCCGCGGTGCGACCGGCCGAGACCGCATCGTGAAGTTCGCCGGCAACTACCACGGCCACAGCGACAGCCTCCTGGCCGAGGCCGGCAGCGCGGTCGCCCTCATCGACGACGCGACCCACGCCGCCTCGACCGCGGTCGTCCCCGGCTCGGCCGGCGTCCCGGCCGGCGCGGTGGCCGACACCGTCGTCGTCCCGTACAACCAGGTGCCGACCCTCGACGACACCATCGCCTGCGTCATCGTCGAGCCGGTCGCCGCCAACATGGGGCTCGTCCCACCGGCGGAGGGGTTCCTCGCCGGGCTCCGGGCCGAGTGCGACCGGGTGGGCGCGGTGCTGATCTTCGACGAGGTGATCACCGGCTTCCGGCTCGGCCGGGGCGGGGCGCAGGAGCGCTACGGCGTCACCCCCGACCTCAGCTGCTTCGGCAAGGTCATCGGCGGCGGGCTGAACGTCGGCGCCTTCGGCGGTCGGGCCGACCTCATGGACCACCTCGCCCCCCTCGGGCGCGGTGTACCAGGCCGGCACCCTGTCGGGGAACCCGCTGGCCACCGCCGCCGGCCTGGCCGCGCTCGGCCTGCTCGACGACGACGCCTACGCGACCCTCACCGCCACCGCGGCCCGCCTCGGCGCCGGGCTGGAGGACGCCCTCCGGGGCGCCGGGCTCGCCGTGCGGGTGCCGGTCGAGGGCACGCTCGTGGGCCTGTTCGCCGGCGACGTGCTGCCGGTCGACTACGACACGGCCCGCACCACCGACACCGCCCTCTACGCCGCCCTGTTCCACGCCCTGCTCGACCGCGGCATCGCCCTGGCGCCGGGTCCGTACGAGATCCTGTTCCCGGGCCTCGCCCACACCGACGCCGTCATCGACCAGGTGGTCGAGGTCGCGGCCGAGGCCGCCACCGAGGTCGCGTCCCGCCTCTGAGCGGCCCGGGCGACGTCCCTCCTTCGCGACCGCCCGATCCCGTTCTGACGCACCAGGTGTGCATCCCTGCCGCGATCTGGCGAACAGGACCGCTCCGGGCGTCAGCCGGTGAGGACCTCGGCGACCTCGGCGGCCAGGTAGGTGAGGATGACGTCGGCGCCGGCCCGCTTGATGGCGGTGAGGTGCTCGAGGGCGACGGCCTGGCCGTCGATCCAGCCCCGCTCGGCCGCGGCCTTGATCATCGAGTACTCGCCCGACACGTGGTACGCCGCCAGCGGGACGTCGACCTCGGCCCGGGCCCGGGCCAGCACGTCGAGGTAGGCGAGGGCCGGCTTCACCATCACGATGTCGGCGCCCTCGGCCACGTCGGCCCGGATCTCCTCCATCGACTCCCGGACGTTGGGCGGGTCCTGCTGGTAGGCCCGCCGGTCGCCACCGCCGACGATCTCGACGTCGACCGCCTCGCGGAACGGGCCGTAGAGCGCGGAGGCGTACTTGGCCGCGTAGGCGAGGATCGCCACCGGCTGGTGGTCCTCCTCGTCGAGGGCGTCGCGGATGGCCATGACCTGGCCGTCCATCATCCCGGAGGGGGCGACCACGTCGACGCCGGCCTCGGCCTGGGCCAGCGCGACCTCGGCGTAGCGCTCCAGGGTGGCGTCGTTGTCGACCTCGCCGGTCGGGGTGAGCAGGCCGCAGTGGCCGTGGTCGGTGTACTCGTCGAGGCAGAGGTCGGCCATGAGCACCATCTCGTCGCCGCACGTCGTCGCGCAGGTCGCGCGAGGGCCACCTGGACGATGCCGTCGGGATCGGAGGCGCCGAGGCCCTCCGGGTCCTTGCTCTCGGGGATGCCGAAGAGGATCACCGCGCCGATCCCGACCTCGCGCAGACGGGCGACCTCGCCACGCAGCGACTCGCGGGTGTGCTGGACGACGCCCGGCAGCGACGAGATGGGCTGCGGCTCGTCGATGCCCTCCCGGACGAACAGCGGGGCGACCAGGTCGTCGACGCCGAGACGGGTCTCGGCCACGAGCCGGCGGAGGGCGGGCGTGCGGCGCAGACGGCGGAGGCGCTGCTGCGGGAACGACATGGTCGCCAGCGTACGGATCCTGCGACGCCGACCCCGGATCCGACGCCTGCGCCGGCCGAACCGGTCCCTCGATCCGGTGCGGGGCGTCGGCGCGGAGGGACCAGCTCAGCGACCCCCCGTCTGACCTGGGGCGGAGCGCGGCATCGAGCGACCGGCCGGCGGACCCGGGCCGCTGTCGCGTCGACTGCGCATGCGGGCGGGGGTGCGTAGGCCCGTCGCGGCGCGCGAAATACGCATCGCGACCGATGCCGCCGTCGTGTGCAGTGGCGCACCCTGGATCCACGCCGGCCACCCGGGCCGGTGACCACCACCGAGGAGCACCCATGAGCGCATCCCCCACCACCATCCTCGACCGGGTCACCGCCGGGCGCGTCGCCCGCCGGTCCCGTCGCCAGGCCGGTGACGTGCCCCCGCACTGGAAGACCGGGCGCGAGACGGGGCCGAGCCCCGGATCGCTGCGCCCACCCCGGCTCTACTAGCCCGGCGAACCCGGGTCGACCCCCGTGGCTCCCGAGAACCCACGGGGGTCGACCCGCGCCCGTCGGTACGCTCGGCGCATGCTCGCCGGTCGCCACGGTCTCAGCACCGTCATGGTGGGACGGGAGGCCCCCTTCCTCCGCCTGCGCAGCCTCCTGCGGGCGGAGCCCGGGGCGGTGGCGCTGATCGCCGGCGAGGCCGGCATCGGGAAGTCCCGGCTGGTGCGCGAGCTGGAGGCGACCCTCCCCGACGGGGTGGTGACCCTCAGCGGTCAGGCCGACCCGGGCGGCCTGGCCCAGCCGTTCCAGCTCCTGCTCGACGCGCTGGCCACCGCGGTGCCGGCCGGCGATCCGCGGCTGGCCGCCCTGCGCCCCTCCGACGGCGACCCGACCCCGCTCGTCGACCGCCTCGGGGTCGCGACCGGCGTGGTCGAGGAGGTCATCGCCGGGCGCCCCGCGGTCGTCGTCTTCGAGGACCTCCACTGGGCCGACTCCGAGAGCATCACCGTGTTCGAGCGGCTGGCGACCCGCCCGCCGGCACCGGGACGCCCCGCCCTCCCTGATCGGCACCTACCGGCCGTCGGACCTGACCCGCCGCCACCCGCTCGCCGAGGCCCTCCCCCGCCTCGAACGACGACCCGCGCCGCAGCACGTCCGGCTCGACCGCCTGGCCGTCGCCGAGGTCGCCGAGTTCCTGCGGGCGGTCTACGGGGGCACGCCGCCGTACCGGGTGGCCGAGGCCCTGCACGCCCGCAGCGGCGGCAACCCGTTCTTCCTCGAGGAGATCCTGGTGGCCTCCGGAGGCGTCGCCCTCGACGACCTGGAGGCCGCGCCCCTGCCCTGGAACCTGGCCGAGGCCGTCCGCCTCCAGGTCGACGCCCTCGAGCCCGCGCCCCGGCGGGTGATCGAGACCGCGGCCGTGCTCGGCCGACGGGTGCCGTTCGACGTGCTCGCGCGCCGTCGCCGACCTCGCCCGAGGACGAGCTGATCGACGTGCTCCGCGACCTCATCGCCCGCGACCTCCTGGTCGAGACCGAGCCCGACGTCTTCGGCTTCCGCCACGACCTCACCCGCGAGGCCATCGAGCAGCGCCTCCTCGGGCGCGAGCAGCGGCGCATCCACCAGGCCGCCCTCGACACCCTGCAGGCCTCCGACCACGCCCGACCCTCGCTGCATGGCCCGCCACGCCCTGGGCGCCGGTCGCACCGACGAGATCGTCGACCTGGCCCGGCGGGGCAGCCGCCTCGACCTCGCCGCCGGCTCGAGCTACCAGGCCCTCGAGCTGGCCGAGCTGGGCCTGAGCGAGTGCGCCACCGACCCCGAGCTGCGGGCCACCGCCGCCCACGCGGCGTGGATGGCCGGCCTCTACGACGACGCCATCGACCACGGCGAGCGACTGGCGGCCCAGGCCGACGAGACCGGCGACCTCGTGACCCGCTCGCAGGCCCGACGGCTCCTGGCCCGGCTGTACTGGGAGAGCACCCGCGTCGACGACATGGAGGCGGTGGTCGAGGGGCTGGCCGCCGACCTCGACGTCCTCGGCGACGACCCGGAGGCCGCCTTCGTCCTGCAGGTGCTGGCCCAGCACGCCATGTTCCTCGGCCGGCTCGACGAGGCCCTGGCCTGGTCGCAGCGGGCCGTCGACGCGGCCGAGGCCAACGGGCTCCCGAGCGTGCGGCGGGCCGCCCTCGTCGAGCGCTCGACCGCGCAGATCAACCACCGACACGAGGTCGCCGACGCGGTGGCGACGCTGTGCGCGGTCGCGGCCGAGGCCACGACCGCAGGCGAGGACTACGTCGCCGCCCGCGCCTGGGGCAACGCGGCCCAGGGCGGGGTGGGGGTGCTGTCCCACGCCGAGCGGGTCGAGCTGTTCGACCAGGCCCGGGCCGCGGCCGAGCGGGCCGGCTGGGAGCCCGAGGGCATCGGCGTCGTGGTGCACGGACGCCTCCAGGCCGCCATCCACGAGGGCGACGGGCCCGACGCGGCCCGCTGGGTCGACCAGGCCCGCGCCTTCAACCGCGACGCCCGCAGCCCGCAGCCGACGTGGATCGACGTCTACGACCTGATCGTCCTGGTCGAGCGGGGCGAGCTCGACGAGGCCGCCGACCGGGCCGAGCGACTGGGCGAGGTGGGCCACGACAAGCTCGAGGTGCTGACCGGCGTCCGGCTGGCCATCGCCCTCGGCCGGGGACGGACCGCCGAGGCCGAGGCCCACGTGGCGACCCTCCTCGACAAGGCCGAGGACGGCGACGGCCTCGACGCCGACGGGGTGGCCGAGATCCTCCCCGCCGCCCTCGAGCGGGGGCTCGCCCCCGACGCGGCCCGCCGCATGGTCGCCGCCATCCGCCGCTACAACGGAGGCCCGTCGAGCGTCATGGAGCCCGCCCGCCGACGCCTGGAGGCCTACGTCGCCCTGGCCGACGGCCAGCCGGAGGAGGCGTGGTCCCTCATCGAGGCCGCCCTCGCCGTCCCGCAGGCGCGGCTGCCGATCAGCGCGCCCCAGCGGGCCACCGACCACGCCGTCGCGGCCCGGGCCCTCGTCGCCCTCGGGCGGAGGGCCGAGGCCCTCACCCACGCCCAGCAGGCCCGCGAGCTCCTGGCGCGGTGGCCGGGGTGGCGGCGCGACGCCCTCACCGCCCTCGATCGACGGCTGGGCGCGGCGGCCGAGGTGCAGGGCCCCGAGGCCCTCACCCCCCGGGAGCGGGAGGTGCTGGCGCTGGTGGCCGAGGGCCTGTCGAACGCCGACCTGGCCGAGCGGCTCTACATCTCGCCCCGCACCGCTGCGGTCCACGTGTCCAACATCCTCACCAAGCTCGGGGTGTCGAGCCGCACCGAGGCCGCGGCGTGGGCCCTCCGCCAGGAGGCCGGGTCCGCGACCTGACCGACCGCGGGGTCAGTCCCGGCGCCGGTGGAGGCAGCAGCCCGGCGAGGACGTCGAGGCCGAGGTCGGTCAGGCCGTCGACGACCAGGTCGGCGCCGGACAGGTCGTGGTGGGCGGTGAGACGGGTCGTCAGCGCCACGACCCCGCCGATCGCCGCGGCCCGGGCCGAGGCGATCCCCCGGGTGGTGTCCTCGACCGCCACCACCGTCGCCGGGTCGACGCCGAGCTCGGCCACGGCCGCGAGGTAGATGTCGGGGGCCGGCTTCCCCGCCGCCACCGACCTGTGGTCGACGCCGACCAGCACGGGGAGCTCGGTCCGCAGGTCGAACCGGTCGAGGTGGTGCTCGAGCCACTCGCGGTGCGACCCGGACGCCACCGCCAGCGGGATGCCTGCGGCGTGCAGCGCCCGCACCAGCTCGGCGGCTCCATCGACGATGCGGGCGCTGTCGCGGCTCATCGGGATGTGGGTCACCGCGGCGACCTCGGCCTCGAACGCGGCCTGGTCGATGTCGAGGCCGAGCACCACGCCGAGCTCGTCCCACCAGGGCTCGCCCATCGAGACGCCGACGGCGTGCACGGCCCACAGCTCCGGCGTGAGGTCGGCGCCGAGCGACGCCGCGGCCGCCGCGGCCCGCTCGTAGATCGGCCACTCGGTGTCGACCAGCGTCCCGTCGAAGTCGAAGATCACCGCGCCGAGCGGCGACGGGGAGGCGGCGTCGGTCACCACCGGGAGGGTAGCGACGCCTTCCCAGGACCGGCGACGGGTTCCACGGACCCTCCCTCCCCGAGCCGGGTCCCACGTCGAGCACGGTCCGCGACGTGGCGGTCGGGCCCGTCGTCGAGGTCGTCAGTCGGGCGCCACGGGGTCGGGGCGGGCGCCGGGGCGGGAGACGACCTCGGCGGCCACCGCGGCCCCTCCGGCCAGGGCGGCCTCGACGTCGATGCCGTCCCAGGTGGTGAGGAAGCCGGCGGCGAAGGCGTCGCCCGCGCCCGTGGTGTCGACCACCTGGACCGGCACGGCCGCCACGTCCACGCGTCGGGTGCCGTCGGTCCACGTCGCGCCGGCCGCGCCCCGCTTCACCACGACGCGCGGCGGCGATCGACAGCGCCGCCTCCTCCCCGCCCAGCGCGGCCACCTCCTCCTCGTTGGCGAAGAGGAGGTCGACCGGTCGGAGGAGGTCGGCGAGGGCGGCGGCCCCGAGGTCGAGGATCGGTCCGGCGCTGGACGGGTCGACCGAGGTCGGGATGCCCCGCTCGCGGGCGGCGGCCAGCGCCGCGACCCCGGCCGCCCGCGAGCGCTCGTGCAGCACCGTGTACCCGGACAGGTGGAGCCAACCGATCGCCTGGCCCCGGACCGCGGCCTGCACCGCGTCGACGTCCAAGCCGTCGTTGGCCCCGCGGTCGGGGAGCATGGTGCGCTCACCCGTCGGGTCGACCAGCACGACGCAGGTGCCGGTGCGGGTGCCGGCCACCGTGACCACGCCCTCGGTCCGGACGCCGAGTCCGGCCAGGTCGCGCCGGGCCGAGGCCCCCAGGTCGTCGTCGCCCACCGCCGCCACCAGCGCGACCGGACGCAGCCGCGACGCGACCCACGCCGCGGTGTTCGCCGCCGAACCACCGCCGGTGAGCCGCACCTCGGCTGCGGTGTCCGACCCGGTGCGCAGCGGGCCCGACGGTCGGGCCACCACGTCGACCATCACGTCGCCGACGACCACCAGCCGGCCCGACCGCCAGCCTGCCTCGTCCACGTCGGTGACCGACGTGGTCGACACCGGGTCGGGGCCGTCGCCCCACAGATCGTCTGCCATCGCCTCGTCCGCCGACCGGGCTCAGCCGTCGACGCGGGTCCGCTCGGCCAGCGCCACCGCGGCCTGCGCGGCCAGCGCCGCGTTGGCGAGCACCAGGTCGACGTTGACGCGGAGGCTGGCCCCGTCGGTGGCCTCGTGGAAGTGGGCCAGCAGGAACGGCGTCACGTCCTTGCCCCGGATGCCGTCGGCCTCGATCCGGGCCAGCCCCTCGGCGAGGACCCGGTCGTGCACGTCGGCCGGCAGGGAGTCGGCCTCGGTGACGGGGTTGGCGACGACCAGCGCGGTCGACGCGGTCCCGAGCGCCCGCCGGGCGGCGATGACGGCGGCGACCTCGTCGGGTGAGTCGACCGTCCACTCGATCGGGAAGCCGGAGTCGGGCCGGTAGAAGCCGGGGAAGCGGTCGGTGCCGTACCCGACGACGCCGATGCCGAGGGTCTCGAGCCGCTCCAGGGTGGCGCCGACGTCGAGGATCGACTTCACGCCCGGCGCACACCACGGCGATGTCGGTGCGCCCCAGGCCGGGCAGGTCGGCCGACTCGTCCCAGGTGGTGGCCGCCTCGCGGTGCACGCCGCCCAGACCGCCGGTGGCGAACAGCGAGATGCCGGCCTGCGCCGCCAGGTGGGCGGTGGCGGCGACGGTCGTGGCCCCGTGCCCGCCGCGGGCGGCGACGACGGCGAGGTCGCGGGTGCTGACCTTCTCGACGTCGTCGGAGGTGGCGACGACCTCCAGCGCGGCGGCGTCGAGCCCGACGCGGGCGATCCCGCCGACCAGGGCGATGGTCGCCGGCACCGCGCCGGCGGCCCGCACCGCGTCCTCGAAGCGGACCGCCACCTCGAGGTTGTCGGGACGCGGCAGCCCGTGGCTGATGATCGTCGACTCCAGGGCGACCACCGCCCGCCCCTCGGCGAGGGCGTCGGCCACCTCGTCGGCCACCACGATCCCCGTCGACGACGTCATCGGCCGAGCATGCCACGACCCGCCGCCGACGGCCGTGGCCTAGCCGGCTCGGCGGCTGGACAGGACGCAGAACTCGTTGCCCTCCGGGTCGGCGAGGACGACCCAGGACTCGTCCCCCTGGCCGATGTCGGCCCGCGTCGCTGCCCAGCCCGACCAGGCGGTCGACCTCGGCGTCGCGGTCGTCGGGGCGGAGGTCGATGTGGAGCCGGTTCTTCACGACCTTGGGGTCGACGCCCTGCACGAACAGCAGGCCGGGCAGGCGGTCGGGCGACGGCCGGATCTCGAACTCCTCGGGATCGTCCTCCACCACGACCCAGCCGAGGGCGTCGCACCACCACCGGCCGAGCGCCTCCGGATCCGTCGAGTCGACGATGACCTGCTCCCACTCGAGGCTCATGGCCCCGACCCTAGAGACGCGGGCGGATGGGCGCCGGGCTCAGGAGGCCGGCGGGGCCAGGGCGGTGCGGAGGGCGGCGACCAGGCCGGGGATGGTGTGGGGGTCGGCCTCGACGGTGACGTCGAGGCCGAGCTCGCGGGCGGTGGCCGCGGTGACCGGGCCGATGCAGGCGACGACCGGCGGCACCGCGTCGCGGCCGAAGGCGTCGACGAAGCTCCGGACCGTCGACGACGACGTGAAGGTGACCGCGTCGGCCGCGGCCACCGCGGCCCGGGTGTCGTCGGCCGGGACGACGGGCTGCGTCCGGTACGCGGGGACGACCTCGACGTGCCACCCGCGCTCGGCGAGGCCCTCGGGCAGCACCTCCCGGGCCTCCTCGGCGCGGGCGATCACCACCCGGCCGCTGACGTCGACGCCGGCGCCGTCGGCCTCCTCGGCCGCCTCGGCGAAGTCGGTGAGGAGCTGACGGCGGGTCATCTCGGCCTGGTGCGGCGGGTCGGGGAAGGCGTCGAGCAGCCCCTCGGCGACGTAGCGCTCCGGCACCAGGTCGGCGACGACCGCGTGGCGCGCCAGCGCCGCCGCCGTGCCCGGGCCGATGGCGGCGACCTGCACCCCACCCAGCGCACGGGTGTCGGGGATCAGGGCGAAGGTCCGCTCCACCCCGTTGGGCGACGTGAACACCAACCAGTCGCCCGGCGCCAGCGACGTCACCGCCGCGGCCAGCGCGGCGCCGTCGTCGGACGGAGGGCCGATCTCGATGACCGGCACCTCGACGGCCTCCGCCCCCAGCTCCCACAGGGCGGCGCTGAGCTCCGACGCCTGGGCGCGGGTGCGGGTGACGACGACCCGCCGGCCGAGCAGCGGCCGATCCTCGAACCACCGGAGGTCGAGGCCCGCCACCGCCCCGACCACGATGACCGACGGCGCCTCCAGCGGGTGGTCGGCCAGGGTGGCGAGGGTGGCCCGGATCGAGTGCTGCTCGGAACGGGTGCCCCACCGCACCGCCGCGGCCGGGGTGTCGGGCGGGAGCCCGCCGGCGACGAGGCGCTCGGCGATCTGCGGCCAGCGGGCCACGCCCATGAGCACGACGAGGGTGCCGCCCAGGCGGGCGACGGCCTCCCAGTCGATCGGTGTCGCCGCGGGTCGGGTCCTCGTGGCCGGTGATCACGGTGAACGCGGTCGACGAGAACCGCTGGGTGACGGGGATGCCGGCGTAGGCGGGGACGGCGAGGGCCGAGGAGATGCCGGGCACGACCTCGAAGGGCACGCCGGCGGCGATCAGGGCCTGCGCCTCCTCGCCGCCGCGGGCGAACACGAACGGGTCGCCGCCCTTGAGCCGCACCACCCGCTGGCCCGGCCGACCCCGCTCGACGAGCAGGTCGTTGATCTGCTCCTGGGTCATCCGGGCCCGACCGGGGGCCTTGCCCACGTCGATGCGCTCGGCGTCGGCCGGGGCCAGGTCCAGCAGCTCGGCGGCCGAGAGTCGGTCGTGCACCACGACCTCGGCCCGGGCGAGGACCTCGGCGCCGCGCCGGGTCAGCAGCCCGGGGTCACCGGGACCCGCGCCGACCAGGTGGACCGTCACGGCGAGGACAGTAGGTCAGGCCGCGCCGGCGGCCGAGCGGAGCGTCCGGGCCAGGCCGGCGCCGACCGCGACGCCGTCGAGGCCCCGGTCGGTGGCCCGGTGCACCGTCCCGTCGGGCCCGGCCAGCAGCGCCTGCACCACGACCTCGACGTCCTCACCGCCGGCCTCGGCCCCGCCGGCGAGCACGGCGTGGGCGCCGGCGGGCAGGTCGCAGTCGCCGCCCAGCTCGGCCAGGAACGCCCGCTCGGCGTCGACCCGGCGGCGGGACGGCGCGTGCTCGATCGCCGCGACCAGGCCGAGGGTGGACCCCGTCGCCCGACCGCACCTCGACCGCCAGAGCCCCCTGCCCGACCTGCGGCACCAGCAGGTCGACGTCGAGCACCTCGGCCAGGTGCTCGGCGAGGCCCAGCCGCTCGAGGGCGACCGCGGCGACGACGATCGCGCCCCCCGGCGGGCACCTTCGCCCAGCCGGGTGGCCATGTTGCCGCGCAGCTCGACGAACACCAGGTCCGGCCGCAGCTCGGCCAGCTGCACCCGGCGGCGCTGCGAGCCGGTGGCGACGGTGGCGCCGGAGGGCAGGTCGGCCAGCGCGGCACCGACGAGCGCGTCGCGGGGGTCGCCCCGCTCGGGCACCGCGGCCAGGACCAGCCCCTCGCCCGTCACCGCGGGCAGGTCCTTGGCCGAGTGCACCGCGAGGTCGGCCGCTCCGTCGAGCACGAGCGGCCTGGACCTCGGTGGCGAACACGCCCTTGCCCCCGATCTCGGAGATCGGGACGTCGAGGCGGCGGTCGCCGACGGTGTCGGTGCGCACCAGATCGACCTCCAGCCCGGGGTGGGCGGCGCGCAGCAGCGCAGGCGACGTGCTCGGCCTGCCAGACCGCGAGGGGGCTCGACCGCGTCGCGATCCGGAGCGTCGTCACCCGGCGATCTCAGTCGCGTGCGACCAGGTGGCGCCAGCCGGGTGGACCGCCGGCGCGGGGGTGGGGGACGACCGCGGGGCCACCGACCGGGGAGGCCGGGTCAGCCGTCGAGGTCGGTGAGGCCGTAGAGGTGCCGCAGCGACTCGGCCAGACGGTCGCCGGTGGGCGTGCCCGACAGGGTCTTCAGGGTCACCGTCGGGTCGTGCAGCACCTTGGCCATCAGCGAGCGGGTGAGCGACTCCACCGCGGCGAGCTGGCGGTCGTCGAGCCCGCGAGAGCCGGCCCGCGAAGCGGTCGAGCTCGGCCTGTCGGAGGTCCTCGGCCCGGCTGCGCAGCGCGCCGACCAGGGGGGCGACCGAGCGGGCCGACACCTCGCGAGCGTGGCGGTCGACCTCCTCGGACACGATGCGCTCGACCGCGTCGACCTCGCTGGTGCGGCGGTCGACGCCGGCCTGGGCGAAGGTCCGCAGGTCGTCGATGTCGAGCAGGGTGACGCCGGGCAGGTCGGCGACGCCGGCGTCGACGTCGCGGGGCACGGCCACGTCGACCACGAGCAGCGGGGCGGTGGCGCGACCTTCGACCACGGGGGCCAGGTCGTCGCACGTCACGACCACCTGCGGTGAGCGCGGTGGAGGTGAGGAGCACGTCGGCGGTGGCCAGCACGTCGGGCAGCTCGGAGAGGGACACGACCTCGCCGCCGACCTCGGCGGCCAGCTCGGCGGCCCGTTCCGCGGTGCGGTTGGCGACCAGCACGCGCTCGGCGCCCGCCTTGCGGAGGGCGATGGCCATGGCCCGGCCCATCGCGCCGGCGCCCAGCAGCACCCGGTGCGGTCGGCGACGGTGCCGAGGTGCTCGCCCGGCCATCTCGACCGCGGCGTGCGACACCGACGCAGTGCCCCGGGCGATGCCGGTGTCGGTGCGGGCCCGCTTGCCGGTCTCGACCGCGTGGCGGAACAGCAGGTTGAGGGTGGGACCGACGGTGCCCTCGTCGACGCCGGCGGCCCAGGCCGCCTTCACCTGGCCGAGGACCTCGGTGTCGCCGAGGACGTCGGAGTCGACGCCCGCGGCCACCCGGAAGAGGTGGCGTGACCGCGTCGACGTCGTAGTGGACGTAGAGGTGGTCGGCGAAGTCGTGCGGGGCGACGTCGGCCAGGTCGGCGAGGACGTCGCGGACCTCCTGGTAGGCGGCGTGGAACCGCTCGGCCACCAGGTAGACCTCGGTGCGGTTGCACGTCGACACCAGGACGGCCTCGGTGACGTGGTCGCAGCTCACCATGGCGGCGAGGGCCTTGGGCAGGCGGGCACCGTCGAAGGTCAGCCGCTCGAACAGGTCGAGGGGCATCGTCCGATGGTTGAGACCGATGACGACGACAGACACGCGTCCTTCAGCTCCTTGCGGGGCGGGAGAGGCGCCCCGGTGCGTGGATTCGGGAGAAAGCATCCCCCACCGCGACGACCACCGCCAACCCGGAGCGTGGTCGCGACGAGCCGTCGTCAAACCCCCGCAGGCCGCTGATGGGCCAGACTCCGGCCATGCGCGTGCACGAGATCTGGCAGTACCCGGTGAAGTCCATGGTCGGCCAGGTCGTGCCGTCCGTCGCGATCGACGAGCAGGGCCTGGTCGGCGACCGGACCTGGGCCGCCCGCGACCTCGAGCGGGGCGGCATCCGGGGGGCGAAGCGCATCGCCGGGCTGATGCGCCTGTCGGCCCGCCACCTCGCCCGGGACGGCGCGTCGCCGGGCGCCGAGGGGGGTGCGGTCGAGATCACGCTGCCCGACGGCACCTCGGTGACCACGGACGACCCCGACGTCGACGAGCGGGTGTCCGCCGCGGTCGGGCACCGGGTCGCCCTCGAGGCCCTGCGCCCGGCCGACGACCTCGACCACTACCGCCGGGGCGAGGCGTACCACGACGACCTCATGGTGGAGCTGCGCACCATGTTCGGCCGCACCGACGACGAGCCGCTGCCCGACCTGGCCGCCTTCCCGCCCGAGCTCATCGAGTTCGAGTCGCCGCCCGGCACCTACTACGACGCCTACCCGGTGATGGTGATGTCGACGTCCTCCCTCCGGTCGTTGCAGGAGGCCGTCCCCGACTCGGTCGTCGACGTGCGCCGGTTCCGGCCCAGCCTCCTCGTCGACACCGGCGACGCCCCCGGCCACCCCGAGCGCGACTGGGTCGGGCACCGCCTCCGGGTCGGCGAGGTCGAGCTCGACGTGATCGGCGGCTGCCCCCGGTGCGTGATGGTGACCCGCGCCGTCGGCGACGACCTGCCCGCCGACCCGGCGATCCTGCGCCATGTCGTCCGCGACCTCGGCCAGGACGTCGGCGTCTACGCGACCGTCGTCCGCCCCGGCACCGTCGCGCCGGCGACGAGGTCACCGTGCTCTGAGCGAGCCGCCGGGGGTCAGACGACGTCGAGGTGGGCGCGGAGGAGGGCGCGGGCGCCGTCGAGGTCGCCGGCGCGCACCAGGCCCACGACGCCGGCCTCCAGCGCGCCCGACCAGTCGAGGCCCTCGGTGCGTCGGCCCTCGGCCCGCAGCCGGTCGCGCTCGCCGGCCAGCACCTCGAGCAGGTCCTCGACCTCGGGGCCGAGGCTGCGGTCGATCTCCTGGCGGAGCCAGGCCGCGAGGGCGGGGCTGCGGCCCTGGGTCGAGACGGTGACGAGCACCGGGCCCCGCCGCACCCGGGCGGGGAGGGTCGCCGTGCACCGGGCCGGGTCGTCGGCCGCGTTCACCCACACCCCGGCGGCCTCGCAGTCGTCGTGGACCGCCTGGTTCACCGCGGGGTCGTCGGTGGCCGTGACCACGAACCGGTAGCCGGCCGCCTCGCCCCGTCGGTAGGGCCGGGCCTCGCAGGTCACCGCGGCGTCGGTCGCGCAGCTCGTCGACCAGGTCGGGGGCCACGACGGTGACCGCGGCCCCGCACCGGACCAGCTCGGCCACCTTCTGCGCCGCGACCCGACCGCCGCCGACCACCAGCACCGGACGGCCGGCGAGGAGCAGGTTGACCGGGTAGAGGGGGCCCGTGCCGGCGGGCTCGGAGGGCACCGGGGGCTCCACGTCTCCCCGCCTCAGGTCCCGGCGGCTGGTCCGTCGGCGCCGGCCGCCGATGACTCGAGCGCCTCGCGCGGGCCTTGCGGCGCGGGCTGCTGCGCCAGGGCGGCGCGCTCGACGGACTCCGGACCGCCCTCTCGCCGCTGCTGGTAGAAGCTGAGGATCTGCAGCTCGACGGCGAGGTCGACCTTGCGCAGCGACACGCCCTCGGGCACCGAGATGACCGTCGGGGCGAAGTTCAGGATCGACGACACCCCGGCGGCGACCAGCCGGTCGGCGACCTCCTGGGCGGCGTCGGCCGGGGTGGCGATGACGCCGATGACGATGCCGGCTCGGCGACCAGCGTCGGGCAGCTCGTCGAGGTGGCGCACCGCACGCCGTGGCACGATCTCGCCCACCTTCGAGCGGTCGGCGTCGACCAGCGCCGCGACCGGGAAGCCCCGGTCGGGGAAGCCCGCCGTAGTTGGCGAGGGCCGGGCCGAGGTTGCCGACGCCGACGATGACGACGGGCCAGTCGTGGGTGAGGCCCAGCTCCCGGCTCATCTGGAAGAGCAGGTACTCGACGTCGTAGCCGACGCCCCGGGTGCCGTAGGAGCCCAGGTAGGAGAGGTCCTTGCGCACCTTGGCCGCGTTGACGCCGGCCAGCTCGGCCAGCCGCTCGGAGGAGATCGTCGAGGTCTTGTCCTCGGCCAGCTCGAGCCAGGCTCCGCAGGTACACGGGCAGGCGGGCCACGGTGGCCTCGGGGATCCGTCGGCGCCGGTCGCTCACGTCGACCGACCGTACACCTCTACGTGCACGTGTTCACAAGCGGTCCGGACGGCTCCGCCCGACCCCGTGGGGGCCGGGCCGCCAGCCGCCGGAGGTCAGCCGGCGGCCGCCTCCTTGAGGCTGGCCCGCAGGACCTTGCCGGCCAGGCCGTGGGGGAGCTCGTCGACGAAGATCACCTTCTCGGGGCACTTGTAGCGGGCCAGGTGCTGGGCGCAGACAGTCGATGACGTCGTCCTCCTCGATCGAGCACCCGGGCCGGCGACCACGAAGGCCTTCACCGCCTCGCCCGGTGTACGGGTGGGCGACGCCGACCACCGCGCACGTCGACGATGGCGGGGTGCTCGAGCGAGGACCTCCTCGACCTCGGCCGGGTACACGTTGAAGCCCGACACGATGATGAGGTCCTTGGCCCGGTCGACGAGGAACAGGTAGCCGTCGTCGTCGACCACGGCGATGTCGCCGGTGTGGAGCCAGCCGTCGTCGTCGAGCGCGGCGCGGTGGCCTCGGCGTCGTTCCAGTAGCCCTGGAACACGTTCGGTCCCCGCACCCAGATCTCGCCCGGCGTCGCCGACGAGCACGTCGTCGCCGTCGGCGTCGACGAGGCGCACCTCGATGCCGTCGACCGGGGCGCCGATCGAGCCCGGCCGGGGCGTCGGTGCCGACGACGGTGGTGACCACCGGCGAGGCCTCGGTGAGCCCGTAGCCCTCGGTCAGATCTGACGTCGAAGCGCTCGGCTCGATCCGCTCCGCCACGTCGGCGGGCGAGCGGCGGCCGCGCCGGACGCGGCGATCCGCACCGCGGCGAAGGCGTCGGCGGGGACGCCCGGCATCGCCGCCCACGCCGCCCACATCGGCGGGCGCGCCGGCGATGACGGTGACCCCGTGCTTCTGGATGGCCTCGAGCGCCGACGGCGGGGTCGAACCGCTCGATCAGCAGGACCGTCGACCCCGCCCGTCAGGGCGGCCCCGAGGACGACGTTGAGCCCGAAGATGTGGAACAGCGGCAGGACGCCGAAGCTGACGTCGACCCTCCTGGCGGCGCCCGCTGCGGCAGGGCGAGCATCTGGTCGAGGTTGGCCCGCAGGTTGCCGTGGCGTGAGCATCGCCGCCTTGGGCGAGCCGGCGGTGCCGCTGGTGAACATGAGCACCGCGAGGTCGTCGTCGTCGCGGTCGACGAGCGGCGCGGGGTCGGCGGCGAGCAGGTCGTCGAGGGCGACGGCGTCGTCGGCTCGACGCCGTGCGACGTGCGATCACGTGCTCGAGCGCCGGCAGGCCGGCTGCGGTCGATGCCCGCCGACGGTGGCGCCGGCCGGCGGGCCCGACGACCACGGCCCGGGCGCCGACCGCGCGCCAGCTCGCGCTCGAGCGCGCGGGGCGGGCTCAGCGGGTTGAGCGGCACGGCGACCGCGCCGACGCCGAGGACGGCGAGGTAGGAGACGACGAAGTACCAGTTGTTGGCGCACACGATCGCCACCCGGTCGCCGGGCTCGAGGCCCAGCCCGGACAGACCGCCACGCAGGCCGGCGACCTGGTCGCGCAGCGTGCCGTAGGTGGTGCGAGTGCCCCGGCTGATCAGGGCGACGCGCGTCGTCGGGGTGGGGGTCGATGATCGTCGCCAGGTTCACGGGCGCAAGTTGATCACAGGACGGCGGGCGACGTGGAGTGCGGGCCGCGATCCCGCGGGACGGGACCGCGGCAGCCCGGTGCCGCGGGAGGTCAGCGGGCCAGGAAGAACAGCTGCAGCGCGGCCGCGCCCAGGATCAGGGCGAGGAGGGCGGCGAGGACGATGGTGGTGCCGGGGCGCATCAGGGGGTCCTCCGGAGCTCGACGGGCGTGGTGACCCCCGTGGGCCGGGTGTCGGCGGGGTCGACGACGGGGACGAGGGTGACGGCATCGCCGGCCCGCAGGCCCAGCTCCTCGGCGGCCGAGCGCCGATCGAGCACCAGGGCCAGCAGCCCGTAGGAGTCGATCGCCAGGCCGAGCCGGCCCCCGCTCAGGTCGGCGTAGGCCTCGACCCGGTGGGCCGTGCGCTCACGGTCGTCGACGCGGACGGTGACGACCTCGTGCTCCCAGGGCCCCAGCAGGTCGAGGTCGTCGGGGCCGACGTTGAGCTGGACGTTGCCGTACCGGTCGACCCACAGCACCTCGGTGCCGAGGCCGTCGCCCTCGGGCTGGGGCAGGGGCAGCACGCCCGGACGCAGGCCGGCCGGGTCGACCTCGGGGCCGAGCGCGTCGAGCGGCACACCGAGGCAGAGGTGCGCCGCCGCGGGGGCGAACACGTCGCGTCCGTCGAAGGTGGGCCCGGGGGCCTCCAGCCGGTGGTCGGTCGACGTCAGCTCGACGACGCGGGTCGCCCCGCCGACGAGCGCCACCGCCGGGGCGAGCAACCCGTTGTCCGGCCCGACCAGGATCGAGGCCCCGTCGCCGACCTCGACGGCGACGCCGCGGCGCCCGCTGCCGACCCGGGGTCGACCACCGCCACCACGACGCCGGGGGCGAGGTACTGGGCGCTGCGGGCGAGGGCCAGGCCGCCGGCCCGCACGTCGTGGGCGGGGATCTCGTGGGTCACGTCGATCACGGCCACCTCGGGCGCGATCGTGCGGATCACCGAGTGCACCAGCCCGACGAACTCGTCGGCGTGGCCGTAGTCCGAGAGGAACGAGATCGTCGAGTACCGGAGATCGCTCATCGACGGATCACCTGGCAGCGGGGAGCGGTCATGGCCGGATCACCGGGCCGACGGTACCGCCACGGCCCGGATCAGCCCGAGCCGAGGGCCCGGGAGCGCTCGGTCGCGGCCATGACGGCCTCCATCACCGCCGAGCGGACCCCGGCGGCCTCGAGGGCCCGGAGGCCGGCCGCCGTCGTCCCGCCCGGAGAGGTGACCTGGGCCCGCAGGGCCTCGGGCGTGTCGGTCGACCCGTCGAGCAGCTGCGCCGCCCCGAGCAGGGTCTGGACGGCCAGGGCCCGGCTGGTGGGGCGGGGCAGCCCGGCCAGCACCCCGGCCTCGATGAGCGCCTCGGCCACGAGGAAGACGTACGCCGGGCCCGACCCCGACAGACCGGTCACGGCGTCGAGCTGGGCCTCCGGCACCCGCACGACGGTGCCCACCGCGCCGAGGACCTCCTCGGCCCACGCCAGGTCGGCCTCGTCCGCGCCGCTCCCGGGTGCGATCGCCGAGGCACCCGCGCCGACCAGCGCCGGGGTGTTGGGCATCGCCCGCACCACCGCGACCCCGGCGGGCAGGGCGGACTCCAGAGCGCCGACGGTGATGCCGGCCGCGATCGACAGCACCCGGCGGGCACCGGCGTCGCCGGCGGCCGACGCGGCCGTGAGCGCATCGGCGGGCTTCACCGCGATGACCGCGGCCTCGGCCGAGGTCGGGGCGTCGGTGACGACGAGGCCGGGGTGGGCCTCGGCGAGGACCGCCCGGCGGTCGGGGTCGACCTCGACGACGGTGATGTCGGCCGCCGGCGCCCAGCCCGAGGCGACGAGCCCGCCGACGAGGGCCTCGCCCATGCGTCCACCCCCGATGACCAGCAGTCGCGCCATGGGCGCAACCTACCGGGCGACCCGGCCCGGCGACCGCCTCCGCGTGGGACCCGCTCGAGTGGACGGGTCCTCAGGGGCGCTCGCCGGGACCGGGCGGCGGCGGTCGATCAGCCGACGACCTCGACCAGGCGCTCGGCGACGATGGCGTTGGTCGAGTCGACGACGGTGGCGAAGTCGGTGTCGCCGATGTCGAGCACGCTGACCCCGGCGATCACCGCGCCCTGGCGGTGGAGCCACATGGAGACCTCGAAGTCGTAGGTGGTCGTGTCGTCGGTGGCCGTGATGGCGCCGTTGAGGGCGACGACCTGCTCCGCCGCGGTGGTGACGCCGGGGGCGTAGGAGAGCGACGACTCGGTGATGGTGATGCCCCCGTCGGACAGGGCGGCCTCGAACTGGTCGAGGACGCAGGACTGGAAGGCGGAGCGGGTGGCCTCGCCCAGCACGGTGGAGGCGACGCCCACGCCGCTGGTGACGATGCCGGTCGACCCGACCTGGATGACCTCGGTCTCGGTCTCCTGGCTGAAGGCGTCGGAGTCGGCCTCGGCGAGGGTGTTGCCCTCGAGGTCGGAGTCGACGAAGCACAGGGTGACGTCGAGGTCGTCGTCCTCGTCGCCCTCGGACGGCTCGGCCGTCCAGTCGGAGGTGAAGTCGTCGGCGACGAGGTTGACCGCGGCGGCGATGGCCTCCGGATCGTCGGCTGCGGGCGCCTCGGTGGTCGTCGTGGTCGCCTCCGTGGTGGTCGTGGTCTCCTCGGCGGTGGTGGTGGTCTCGTCCGCCTCGGTGGTGGTCGTGGTGGCGTCGGACCCGGAGTCGTCGTCGCCTCCGCAGGCGGCGAGGGCCAGGGTGACGGCGAAGGCGGCGGCGAGGGCGCGGCGGGCGTGCATGGGAGGGATCGCTCCAGTGGGTCGTGACGGGCGGAGGCCGGCCGCACGGGTGGCGGCGGCCCGCATCATCACACGCTCCCGGCCGCCCGCCCACCCCTCCGACCACGGTGGGTGAGGGGACACCGGACCCCGGAGGCCCCGGGAGGGAGGTCGCCCGTGCGCACTTCCCCGAACGCCTCGGGGCGACCGCCCTCGTCGGGGCCGCCCCCTGCCTACCCTTCAGGATGGACTGATAACCATCGAGATGTCACGACAGGAGAGATCCGAACCCCAGCCGGAGGGCCGGACGGAAGCACCGCTCCACCGCGTCGTGGTGCAGGCCGAGCAGCTCGTCGAGGTCGTCGCGCCCCAGCCCCTCGGCGGGGACCTCGCCGACGAGGTACACCGCGTCCTCCTCGCCGATGGCGAAGGCCACGCCGTGGAGGCCGGCGTTGCGGCGCAGCAGGTGCTCGTAGAAGGCGGCCGGGTCGTCGACCGGCGCGGGCAGCACGTAGGTCTCGTGGTGGAGGGTCCGCTGCCGCAGGTGGAGCCAGACCGTGGTGTGGTCGCGCTCCTCGCCCCGCATGCGGACGAACCACCGGCGGGCGCCGGTCTCGTCGCGATCGACCGCCTCGATCAAGGGGTTCTCGGCCTGCATGTCGCCCAGCCAGGACCCGATGGCCTCGGCCCGACGGTCGAGCTCCTCGTGGTCGACGGGTGCGGTGGTCATGGCCGCAGCGTAGGGGCGGGGTCAGCGGACGACGCCGGCCCGAGTGCGGCGCCCCGCCGGGTCCAGCCGGGCGGGCCTCAGGCCGCGCAGTCGAGCGGACCGCGCCCCAGCACGTCGACGTAGACGCCGGCCAGCGCGTCGGCAGCCCCGGCCCAGCCGAAGCGCGACGCCGCGGCGGCACCGGCCCGGCCCATCCGCTGCGGCCCGCAGGCGCGAGCCCAGCACCGTGTCGAGGGCCCGGGCCCAGTCGGCCGGGTCGCGACCCCGGAGCAGCAGCCCGGTGCGGCCGTGGTCGACCAGCGACGCCAGCCCGCCCACCGCCGCGGCCACGACGGGCCGGCCGCAGGCCATGGCCTCCAGGGCCACCAGCCCGAACGACTCCGAGCGACTCGGCACCACCACCACGTCGGCCGCCCGGTACAGGCTGGACAGCTCGTGGTGCGGGCGGGGGGCGACGAAGCGCACCCGGTCGTGCAGGCCGTGGCGGTCGACCACCGAGTCGACGGCGCGGAGGCAGGCGTCGCCGTCGGCCCCGCTGGGCCCCCCGGCCACGACCAGCGCGGCCTCGCCGCCGGCGGTGGCCGCGAGCGCCTCGACCGCGACCTCCAGGCCCTTCAGGTGCTGGATGCGACCGACGAACAGGGCGGTCGGACGGTCGCCCAGGTCGAGGTCGCGGACCGCCCGGCGCGCGCCATCCCGGGGCCCGGGCGAGAACAGCGCGTGCTCGACGCCGGGGGCCACGACCGCGATGCGGCTGCGGGGCACCGAGTAGAGGTCGACCAGCTGGCGGACCTCGGCGGGGCAGCTGGCCAGGACCGCATCGCTGCACGCCATGACCGCGGCCTCGGCGCGGGACCGGGCCTCCGGCTCGGGGTCGCCGGCGAGGGTCTTCACCCGGGCCAGCGTGTGGAACGTGACGACCAGGGGCACGTCGAGCTGGTGCTTGATGCGGTGCCCGGCGACGCCCGACAGCCAGTAGTTGGCGTGGATGACGTCGGTCCCGCCGTGGGCCGTGATGTCGGCCGCCACCGCGTCGGCCCACTCGTCGACGATGGTCGGCAGGTCCTCCTTGGCCAGGTCGGTGGGGCCGGCGGCGACGTGCACCACCTCGACCCCGGGCTCGACCGGGACCACCGCGGGCAGGTCGTCGCGGTCGCGCCGCACGTACACCCGGCACTCGTGGCCGGCGTGGGCCAGCCCGGCCGCCAGCTCGCGGACGTAGACGTTCATGCCACCGCTGTCACCCGTCCCGGGCTGGGCCAGGGGCGAGGTGTGCAGGCTGAGGAGGGAGACCCGCGCCACGACCCCCGTCAACCCCCGGCGGCACCCACGGATTCCGGCGGGGCCTCGTCGTCGGGCTCGACCTCGGCGCGGGCCGCGCGCCGGGCGGCGTCGCCCCCACCACCGGTGGCGGAGCGGAACGACTCGTAGATCTGGATGAGGGTGCGCTTCTGCTCCTCGTCGATCCAGGGGTCGCGCCGGATCTCGCCCACCAGGTCGGCCTCGTCGGGCCGCTCCTCGAGGATGCCGGCCCGGACGTAGAGCGTCTCGGAGCTGATCTCCAGCGCTCGGGCGATCTGCTGGAGGATCTCGGCCGACGGCTTGCGCAGGCCCCGCTCGATCTGGCTCAGGTAGGGGTTCGACACCCCGGCCATCTCGGAGAGCTTCCGCAGCGACAGGTGGCCGATGTGGCGCTGCTCGCGGATGAACTCACCGAGATCCCGCCACCTCTCCTCGAGCTCGGCCATGGCGGAAGGGTATTGGCCCAGCGCCCCCGAGGGAAACCACAGCGAGCAGGAGGGCGACCGACGCGAGCGCGGGGCGCGTCCGCCCGGGCCGCTCCGCTCGGTCACCCAGCGCCCACGCCAGGTGGTCTCAGGTCGCCTCAGGCCGCCTGCTGTCAGGTCTGCGCGATGAAGATCCCGACCGTCCACACCCACACCGGGGCCAGCAGGAGGAGCGAGTCCAGCCGTCGGGCGGCCGGCGCGGTGGCGTCGGCCGCGGGGAGCAGGGCCGAGGTCGCGAGCTGCCCGAGGGGGCACAGCACCGCGGCGAAGGCGGCGAAGGTGAACACGGGGGCGCCGTCGAAGGGCGGGATCTGCAGCACCGCGACGACCATGGCCGTCACCGCGACGGTGACGATGCCGGTGGCCGGGCCCTCGATGGCGTTGCTGGCCCCCGAGCCCACGACGAAGTCGCCGAGCGTCGTAGGCCGAGGCGAGCAGCACCAGCACGACCACCGCGCCGATCTCGAGGTCGTGGGTCAGCACCACGCAGGCCGCGGCCAGCCCGAACGGCGCCGACGACAGCACCGTCGAGCCGGCGTGGGCCAGGACGTGCTCTCGCTCGCGTCCCGTGGTGGCGACGACGACCGCGGCGACGACCAGGGCGAGCAGGGCACCGCCCACGTAGAAGGCGCCGGCGGCCCCGGCCGCCCCGACCGCGCCGGCACCCAGGCCGGCGACCCACGCGTCGGGCCCCTCGCCGACCTCCTGGCGGCGACGGGCGACGTCGAGGCCGGCCCACCCCGCGGTGACGCCGAACAGGGCCGTGAGCGGGACCCACCCCACCGCCAGCGAGGCGAGCAGGGCCAGGAACCAGACGACCCCCAGGGTCACCTTCCACGGTCCGGTGTCGTAGACGACGCCGTAGCGACGACCGATGGCCGTGCGCGAGTGCCGGGAGGCCACGACCGGGCGGGGCCGACCCCGCACGACCACCTCACCGCTCGAAGGGATCGGCACCGGCACCGTCCGCAGTGCGGTGGTGTCCGGTCCGGGGGTCGCCGCGGCGACGCGCGGTGCGGGCGAGGCCTCGGGTCGGGACGTCGACCGGGTCGGGGCGGTGGGGCGACCGGACGGGGCGGAGCGGGCCGAGGGGGCGGTGCGGCCCGACCGCGCCGGTCCCGCCGGTCGCGCCGGGCGGGCCGGGGCGGGGCGACCGCCCTCGCCGACGGGTGAGCGCCGGTGCGACGAGTGGTCGGGGTCGGTCGGCGGTCCGCTGCCGCCCGAGACCGGCGGCAGGACGGCGACCTCGTCGGCGGGTCCCACCGGCTGGTCGCCGGTGGCCGGCTCGCCGTTGCACCACACGCGGGAGGCGGCGAGGACGACCGCGAACTCCGGGCCGTAGCGGGCGCGCGCCGCGTCGAGGACCTCGTCGACGGTCACGCCGGGCACCTCGTCGGTGGCGGTCCCGGCAGCCTCGCGGGCAGCGGCGAAGAGCCGGATCATGGGCACGGGAGGCGGAGCCTACTGCCGACCCCCGCGACCGACCCCAGCCCGCGACCCCGGGTCGCCCACCGTCCGCGTCGGGCCGCGACGGTGCGTGGCCGCGCCGGTCGGCGCCACCAGGGTCGACGCGCCGTCGCCGTCGCGGGCCACTAGGTTCCCCGCCGTGCCCGCGCCCCGTGTCCTGCTCGTCCGCCACGGGGAGTCCACCTGGAACGCCGAGGGCCGCTGGCAGGGCCAGGCCGACCCGCCCCTGTCCCAGCGAGGCCGCGACCAGGCCCGGGCCGCCGCGACCCACCTCCCCGCGGCGACGGCGGTCGTCGCCTCCGACCTCGACCGGGCCCGGGAGACCGCCGACCTCCTCGTCGCGACCCGCTCCCTGGCGGTCGTCATCGACGCCGACCTCCGCGAGCGCGACGCCGGCGCCTTCTCCGGCCTCACCCGCTCCGACATCCACGACCGGTTCCCCGGGGCCCTGCCCGACGACCCGCGTCGCCGGCCCGACGACGAGGGCCTGGTGGCCCCCCCGGGGTGGGAGCACGACGACGATCTGGTGGTCAGGGCGTGGCGGGGGCTGGAGCGCCTCGCCCGCGCCCTCCACCTCGCGGCCGACGGGGACGGCGCCGCGGCCGGGACGGGCCCGGTCGGGGTGGCCGTGACCCACAGCGGCCTGATCTACGCCGTCGAGCGAGACCTCGGCCTGGCCGGGGGGCGCATCGCGAACCTGGAGGGCCGGTGGCTCGAGCGCACGCCGGCGGGTTGGGTGGGCGGCGACCGCCACCTCCTGCTCGACCCCACCCACGACGCGGTCACCCGCCCCCAGAGCCTCTGATCCGAGCTGCGGCCCGGCGGCGAGGGAGCCGGCGGCCGGCCGCGGGGTCCGATCAGACGGGGAGGTGGGCCGCGCAGGTGGTCGCGGTCGGATCCGCGGCCAGGACGTCGTCGTCGATGGTCGAGGCGCACGCGCCGCACCGCCCGTAGCCGCCCTGGTCGAGCCGCTCGAGGGCGGCCTCGACGGCGGCGAGGTCCGCGGTGACCGCATCCAGGTCGAGGGTCGGTCGACCCTCGGGCGCGGCCGGGTCGGCGGGTCACCGGGTCGGGGACGTCGACCGAGGGTCGACGGGCGCGACCGCGAGGTCCGTCGACCGGCGTCGCACGGGCCTCGTCACCGGGTCCGGATCGACGGGCACGGGGGTCGCCTCGTCCACCGGATCGGGGACGGGGCCGGGGGCCGGGGTCCAGGACGGCGGGTGCTCCACGGGGGTCACCCTACGGGAGTCCGTCGACGGTCACGGCGGCTGGCGCGGGCGGGGCGACGATCGATCCCCCGCCGCGACGTGCGCCGGCGGGCGAGCACCACGGTGCCGGCGCCGGCGACCACGACGGCCCCGCCGACGCCGACCCACACGGGGTCGACGGGGAGGCCCTCCTCGGCCTCGACCGCCGGCACCGATGCCGTCGGGCTCGGGGCCGGAGCCGCCTCCGACCCGGTCGTGCGCTCCTCCGAGGGGGGCGGCGTCGTGGTCGTGGTGGTCGTCGTGGTCGTCGTGGTCGTGGTCGTCGGGCCCGAGAGCCCGACCGGCACCGCCGGCAGCACGTCGCCGGTCGCCTCGCCGGCCTTGGTGAGCAGGAACCCCGCGTCGAGCAGGGCCCGGGCGTCGGCGTAGTGGTTGGCCGAGCCCAGCACCACCGCGAGCAGGGTGCGGCCCTCGCGCTCGGCGGCGGCGACGAAGGTCAGGCCGGCCCGCCGGGTCGAGCCCGTCTTGAGGCCGATCGCGCCCTCGTAGGCGCCGAGGAAGCGGTTGAGGTTGGTGACGTCGTGGGGCTCGCCGTCGCCGCCCACCCAGCGGTGCTCCGGGGCGACCGCGATGGCGGCCAGCTCCGGCTGGGCGAGGTAGGCCCGGCCGACGATGGCCAGGTCGCGGGCGCTCAGGAGGTTCCCACCCCGCACCGAGCGGTCGTCGTCGAGGCCGGCCGGGTCGCGCAGCACCGGCCCGTCGGCGAGGCCGAGCGTGGTGGCGAGGGCGGCGGCGCGGGCCTCGAAGCCGGCCATGGTCCCCCCTCCGGCGGCCTGGCCGAGGGCCCAGGCGGCGTCGTTGCAGGAGCACAGCATCGCCGCGTACATCAGGTCGTCGACCCGCCACCGGGTGCCGGCCGGGAGCCGGATCCGCCGCGGCGGGGCGATCGACGCGGTGGCCGAGATCGTGACCTCCTGGTCGAGCTCGAGCTGCTGGTGGGCGAGCAGCACCGTGACCAGCTTGGTGGTGCTGGCGGGAGGCAGCGCCTGGCGGTCGTTGCTGGCCGTGATGACCTCGCCCGTGTCGACGTCGACGACGATCGAGGCCGACGGAGGCGGGATCGGCGCGGTGGTGACGGTCGGGTCCTGGGCCCCGAGCGGCCCGACCGGCACCAGGGCCCCCACCAGCAGCGTGACGAGGACGGCGGCGACGGCCCTGACCGGAGCCCGCGAGACGGGCGACCTCCCGGTGCTGGTCCTCGACATCGAGCCATGGTGACCGGGCCGCGCGACGCGGCCAAACCGGTCCCGCGGGTCGGCTGGTCAGGCGGGCGGTCGGGCCTGACCGCTGTGGGCCGACACCCGGAGCGGGGTGGCGTCGATCGCCTCGAAGTCCGACCCCTTGATCCGCCCGAGCGTGCGCAGGGCGTCGTTGTCCCACCGCTCGTCGGGGACCCCGGTGATGTACCAGGGCGAGCCGTTGTCGGCGTTGATCGCGCCGTAGACCTTGAGGGCCCGGATGATCGGCCGCACCTGGGCGGGGAACGTCGACTCGTCCACCGAGTCCCTCAGCCGGAACCGCTGCCCCATCGGCGGGGCATCGGAGTCCCCGGTCGAGCCGGCCTGGTGACGGGCGGGCCAGACGTAGGAGGTCCGGCTGACCGGCACCGTCATCCGGATGGCGTGCTCGACCTTGCCCGCCGCGACCTCGTCGTAGCGGACCAGGCCGGGCAGGATCGGCAGCCCGGCCGCGTCGGCCGAGGTCCAGCCCGCGGGGCGCAGGGCGTGGGAGCGGAGGTCCCACGTCGCCCCCGAGCCGGCGCTCCAGGAGCCGTTGGCGTTGCGGCGCGCCGCGAACACCTCGTAGAGGCGGCAGGCGTCGCGGTCGACGACGATCACGTGCCGGTCACCGGTCGACGACGGTCCGCCCTCGATGGGGGCGTCGGGCGGGATCGGGTACGGGCCGGGATCGCTCTCGCTCGCGTACTGGAAGGAGATGGGCACCTTGGGCTGGGTGCCGTCGACGACGACGTAGGGGATGCCGATCGGCCCGCCCGCCCAGAGGCCGGAGCCGAAGTCGGCCTTCAACGAGCCGGTGGTGCCGACCCGGGCGACCATGGCCGTCGAGTTGGCCCGGACGGGCAGGCCGCGCACGTCGGCGTGCCAGTGGCTGTCGGCCGGGAACATGGGGCAGGTCGTCGTCGGGACGGTCGGTCCGCAGGCCGCGAGGGCGGCGGTCACCACGATCGCGAGGGCCGCGGCGGCGGCCGTCCGCGCTCGTCGGGGGGCGATCATCCGCTCCCATCGGCCCGACGACCGCCACTGTGAGTGGCGGCGGCCCGACCCGGGGGCGGGCACCTACTCGGCGGTCGGGCCGGTGAAGTGGGGCTCGCGCTTCTCGCGGTGCGAGGCCAGCCCCTCGCGGGCATCGGGGCCACCGAAGCCGTGGAGCTCGTAGGCGAGCGACGCGTCGAAGATCCCGGCCTGGGCCCGGTACCAGTTGTTGAGGGTCTGCTTGGTGTACCGGATGGACGCCTGCGCGCCCCGGGCCAGGGTGACGGCCACCTCGAGGGCGCGATCGTGCACCTGGTCGTCGTCGACGCACAGCGAGACCAGCCCGATGCGCTCGGCCTCCTCGCCCGTGAGCGTGTCGCAGGTGAGCAGGTAGTACTTCGCCTTGGCCATGCCGCACAGCAACGGCCAGCAGATCGCGGCGTGGTCGCCGGCGGCGACGCCGAGGCGGGTGTGGCCGTCGATGATGCGGGCCGTGCGGCCGACCACCGAGACGTCGGCCAGGATCGCGGCGCAGAGCCCGGCCCCCACTGCAGGCCCGTGCACCGCGGAGACGATCGGCTTCGAGCAGTCGATGACGTTGAACACGAGGTCCCTCGCCTCGCGCAGCACCCGCATGCGGTCGCCGTAGTCGTCGATCACCTGGTCGAGCAGCTCGAAGCTGCCCCCCGAGGAGAAGCCCCTGCCCGCCCCCTGCAGCAAGGCGGCACGGGTGTCGGGGTCGCGGTCGACGGTGCGCCACACGTCGGCCAGCTGGCGGTGCACCGCCGGGCTCACCGCGTTGAGGCCGGGCCCGTCCATCGTGATCCGCAGCACCCCGGCCTCGGGTCGGTCGAAGGTCAGGTCGGGGAAGTCGGAGTAGCGGTCCTCGGTGGCGGTCATGGGCCCTCCTCGGGCTGGAGCGGATCGGCCCCCGGGCCGGGCCGCTCCCCCACTCCCTAGTCTGTGGCCCATGGCAGACGACGACCTTCCCCCCGGCGTGACCGTCGAGCTCGACGACGACTCGGTGTCGGCGACGGTGGAGGTGGCAGCACCCCCGGCCGACGTGTTCGACTTCATCCGCCGGCCCGCCAACCACCCGACCATCTCCGGTGACGAGACCGTGAAGGGCACCCGCGTGGGCCCCGAGGTGCTCGACGACGGCGACCGCTTCGGCATGAAGATGAAGATGTTCGGCCTGCCGTACTCGATCACCAACACGGTGGTGGAGTTCCAGCACGGCACCAAGATCGCCTGGTGCCACCCGGGCAAGCACCGCTGGCGCTGGGAGCTCGAGGCGACGCCGTCGGGGGGCACCCGCCTCACCGAGACCTTCGACCTGTCGACCGCGGTGTTCCCCCCGGCCCTCAAGCTGATGGGCTACCCCAAGCGCCACCGGGCCAACGTCGCCCGGTCGGTGGGCAACGTCCGCAACCACTTCGCCGCCTGAGGGCGGGCCGGGAGCGACGCGCCGGGAGCGGGCGTAGCCTCGCGGCCATGTGCCGCAACATCACCGAGCTCAGGGGCCTCGAGCCCCCGGCCACCGCGGAGGAGATCGAGGCCGCGGCGCGCCAGTACGTGCGCAAGGTCTCGGGTCTCGCCAAGCCCAACGCCCAGGTCGTCGACGCCTTCGAGGCGGCGGTGGTCGAGGTCGCGGAGGCGACCACCCGACTGCTCGAGGTCTGCCCGCCCCGGCGCCAGCCTCCGATGAAGGACCCGCCTCTGCGCCGCCTGGCGGCCCGGTCCGCCTGATCGCGGGCGGACCTCCGGTCGGGCGCCGCTACCGTCAGCGCCGATGACGCAGAAGGTCTACCGCCAGCACCGCTTCAGCCGTCCCCCCGGCGCCACCGAGATCCTCCTCGTGCGCCACGGCGAGTCCGCCCCGGTGGTGCCGGGCGTCGAGATCCCGCGACGAGACGGTCAGGACGACCCGGACCTGGCTCCCCAGGGACGGGCCCAGGCCGAGCGGGTCGGGGCCCGGCTCGCGGCCCACGGCGTCGACGCGGTCTACGTCACCTCGCTGCGGCGCACCCACCAGACCGCGGCACCGCTGCTCGCCGCGACCGGGCTCACCGCCACCGAGGAGCCCGACCTGCGGGAGGTCCACCTGGGCGAGTGGGAGGGCGGGCTGTTCCGCCTCAACGTCACCGAGGGCCACCCGATCAGCCGGGAGGTGTTCGTCCAGGAGCGCTGGGACGTGATCCCCGGCGCCGAGCCCTCGGAGGCCTTCCAGGCGAGGCTGCGCGCCGGGCTCGACCGCATCGTGTCGGCCCACCCGGACCAGCGGGTCGCGGTGTTCAGCCACGGGGGCGCCATCGGCATGGTGATGCACATGGCCGTCGGCGGAGGCCGACCCTTCGCCTTCGTCGGCGCCGACAACGCCTCGATCTCGCACCTGGTCGCGGTCGAGGGGCGGTGGATCGTGCGGGGCTTCAACGACATCAGCCACCTCGACGGCCTCCACGACCACCCCGACCTCGACCCCACCCCCGACCCCCTGCAGAGCTGACGGCCTCCGGTCGTCAGGTGCGGGCGTCGCCCACGGCGCGGACCAGCTCGACGATCTCGGGGCGGGCCTTCGACGGCGACCCGGAGTCGAAGGGCGGCTGCGGGTCGTACTCGATGGCCAGCTGGATGGCCTCGGCCATGTCACGGCCGTCGATGCGACCCAGGAGCGTGAGCGCGAGGTCGATGCCGGCCGAGACGCCGGCGGCGGTGACGATCTTCCCCTGCTCGACGATGCGCTGCTCGGTGGGCCGGGCGCCGTAGCCCGCGAGGGCGTCGTAGGCGCTCCAGTGGGTGGTCGCGTCGAGCCCGTCGAGCACGCCGGCCGCGCCGAGCACGAGCGCCCCGGTGCACACCGAGGTGGTCCACGTCGTCGTCGGGTGGGCCGTCCGCACCCAGTCGACGATCGGGTGGCCCTCGGCCGCGATCTTGCGGGTGATGAACCCGCCGGGGACGAGCAGGAGGTCCGGCGAGGGGACGTCGGCGAAGGTGCGGTCGACCCGGAGGTGGAGGAGCCCGTTGTCGTCGCTGACGGTGCCGGCCTCGGCCGCGCACAGCACCACCTCGAAGCCGGGGCGGTTCGACAGCACCTGGTAGGGGCCGACGAAGTCGAGGGCGGTCACGCCCTGGTAGAGACCGATCGCAACCTGCATGGGGCCCGCTCCTCGCGTAGGTGGGTGGGTTGGTGGGGTGACTGTGCCAGCCACGGGGACGGACCACCGCACGGGTTCTGCGGGCGACCGGTCCGGAGGTGTCAGTCGGCGGTGAGCAGGTCGTGCACGACGTCGCGCACCGCGACCATCGGCTCGATGGAGCGTTGGGCCTTCGCCATCACCAGGGCCCCCTCGAAGGTCGCGAGGAACACGATGGCGGCGCGACGGGCGTCCTCGGCCGTGCGCCCCTCGGCCTCCAGCGCCGAGGTCAGCTGGTCGATCCAGCTCCGGAAGGCGTCGCCGGTGGCTGCGGCGAGGACGTCGTGGGAGGCGGCCGCGTCGAGGGCGACGGTGGCCACCGCGCAGCCCTCGGTGAAGGCGGTGCGCTCGATGCGGGCGATCTCGTGGTCGAAGAACTCGACGATCGCGTCGGCGACGGTGTCGTGGCTGTCGATGCCCTCGGCGATGCCCCGGGAGATGCGGGCCGCGAAGCGGTCGATGGCCGCGGCGGCCAGCTCCTCCTTGCCCCCGGGGAAGTGGAAGTACATCGACCCCTTGGGCGCCTCGGCCTCGGCCATGACCTGGTTGAGGCCGGTCGCTCCGTACCCCTGGGTCCGCAGCAGGCGGGAGGTCGTGCGGATGAGCCGGTCGCGGGTGTCGGATGCCACAGCGGAAGCCTACCACTAAGACGACTGGTCTATTGACTATGACGACCGGTCTAGTCATAGTGGGTCCATGGACACGACCCTGACCCACCCGGCGGGGATCACGGTGCGGGCGGCACGGCCGTCCGACCTCCCCGCCCTCCACGCCCTGCTCGACCGGTGCTCGCGCGACACGCTCTACCGCCGCTTCCACGGGGTGGTCGGCCGCTCCGTGCGGCGGGAGCTGGCCCGCATCGCCACCCCCACCGCCACCCACCGCTCGTGGGTCGCGGTCGACCGCCACGGCGCCGTGCGCGGCACCGCCACCCTCGCCTGGTCTCGCACCGGCGAGGTCGAGGTGGCCTTCCTCGTCGAGGACGGGTTCCGACGCCGCGGCATCGGCCGGGCCCTCGTCACCGCGGCCGGGCACGAGGCTGCGGCCCGGGGGGTGGCGGTCGTGGTGGCCCACATCCAGGGCGACAACGCAACCGCCTCCCGCTTCGTCCGCGCCGTCGTCCCCGACGCGTCGCTCCGGTTCCACGACGGCATGACCGTCGGGAGCCTGCCCGTGGCCGCGGCCGCCCGGCCCGCCGTCACCGCTCGCCGGGCCCCGCTCTCCCCCTGCCGCTCTCCACCCTGTCGACCGACACCCACCAGGAGGTGGCCTGATGACCTCGATCCTCACCCGGCGCCGGCCGGGACCGCACCCCTCTCGCCCTCGCCCCGGTGCCGGGCGCGCCCGCCTGCCCCCGACCGGTCCGCGACGCCCTCGCCCGGCACACCGACGTGCTCGAACCCCGCGCCGGCGCGCTCCTCGCCCACGAGGGCGCCACCGCCCACGAGGTCGTGGTGGTCGTCGAGGGCCAGGTCCTCCTCGAGCGGGCCGGCCGCCCGGCCGGCTGCCTCGGCCCCGGCGCCAGCTTCGGCGGGCACGAGGTGCTGACCGGCACACCCCACCGCTACACGGTGGTGGCCGGGGGCGGGGTCGAGCTGCGGGTGGTGGAGGCCGCGGCCTTCCTCGCCGCGGCCGAGCGCCTGCCCCTGCTCGCCGCACCGCTCCGCCCGGCCTGCTGACCTTCGCCGCGGCCGCCGCGCCGGTGGCCGCGAAGGCGTTCACTCCGAGAAGCGCACGTCCGCGAGCAGTGGCGCGTGGACGAGGAGGGCGAGCCGCTCGTCGAGCGGGACGCTCGACGGCGCGTGCAGCACGGCGTCGACCACCAGCCGGCCGTCGTGCTTCTCGACCCGCCACCGTGCGACCCGCACCTCCGGCAGCGAGTCGACCAGGGCCCGCACCTCGTCGACGGTCGCCCCCTCGGCCGGGGTCATGGTGACCCGCCGACGGTCCCGGCCCACCCGCCCGGTGAGCCACGCCTCCGGCCGGGGGACGACGGCCAGCACCACGACCAGAGCCACCGCGGCCACCACGGCCAGGCCGACGTCGCCGACACCGGCGGCCAGGCCGATCGCGGCCGTGGCCCAGAGGGACGCCGCGGTGGTGAGGTTCCGCACCGAGTCACCCCGCCGGAAGATCACCCCCGCGCCGAGGAAGCCCACCCCCACGACCACCTGCGACGCGACCCGCGTGACGTCGGCCTGGATGTTGGTGAGCGCACGGCGCTGGGCGATCTCGTCGAACCCGTCGATCGAGATCACGCCGAACATGGCCGCGCCGATGGCGACGAGGGCGTGGGTGCGGAGCCCGGCCGAGTGCTCCCGGACCTCCCGGTCGAAGCCGACCGCGGCGCCGAGCAGGGCGGCCACCACCACCCGCCCCACCTGCTCCCACGGCACCGACCAGTCCATCGCCGGCCATCTTGCCCCCTGCCCGAGCGCGATGTCCGCCCGACCGGTGCCCCCTACGCGTCCACGGGCTCGCGAGCCGGCGCACCGCGGCGCAGCGACGACGGGTTCACCAGCACCTTCCACCGGTCGAACGGGGTGAGCGGCGCGACCATGCCCTCGCGGGCGACGTCGACCTCCTCCCAGTAGGCGGCCGCCGTCGACGGATCGACGGGTCGGGGGCCGAACGCGAGGGCGTCGGCCCGGCCCGCGAGGTCCGGCAGCGCAGCATCGGGCGTGCGGGCCAGCAGCACCGCAGCCTCCCGGCGGGTCGCCCGCTGGGGCACCGGCTCCCCCATGTCGCGGGCCAGGTCGCACACGTCCTGCCAGCCGGCGGCGACCCGCTGGGCGGGCGAGCCCCGGCTGCGCCGCACCCGGCGGCGACGGGCCTTGAGCGCGGCCATGGCCGCGGTGCCCCCTCCGATGATCAGCAGCGGGGGCAGGGCGATGCCGCCGACCACCTTGGCCCACGTCGGGAGGCCGGCGAGGCCACCGGCACCGTCGTCGGCCGCTCCACCCTCGCCCTCGCCGCGGCGGTCCCGGACCGGTTCGGGGATGGTGAGGGTCGTGGCGACGGGCGGGGGGACGAGCCGCTCCGGCGGGGGGACCACGTCGCTCGACTCCTCGGGGGGGTCGGTCGTCGGACGGGGTGGCGTCGACGGGGATCCAGCCCACACCCTCGACCGCCACCTCCGCCCACGCCGAGACGTCCTGCCCCGTCACCACGGTGGGCCCATCGTCGGCCACGTCCTCCGGGGCGAAGCCGACGACCACGCGCGCCGGCAGGCCCCGATCGATGGCCATGAGGGCCATGGCGGCCGCGTACTGCTCCTCGTTGCCGAGGATGACCCCGTCGGGGTCGAGCATGGTGCGCAGCCGCTCGGCGCTGTGGCCCGGCCGCGAGGCGGTCTGGTCGGGGAGGTCGTCGCTGAAGAACCCACGCCGGTCGGGGTCGGTGTCGACGAAGGCGTCGCCGCGCAGGACGTCGGCCACCCGGCGCACCTGCTCGAGCGGTGACGCGTCGGCATCGAGGGCGCGGACGAAGGCCGCGGCCTGCTCCGACACCGCCGCGACCCGCACCGTCGACGCGACCGGCGCCAGCGGGTCGGCGTCGCCCACCGCCAGGTCGCGGTGCTCGTCGCCCACCACCGCGTCGAGGGTGTACTCGTCGCCGGGGCGCAGGCCGCCCGGCACCGCGGCGGCCCCGGTCGCCAGGTTGACGCGGAAGTCCTCCGACAGCGTCCGGGCCCGATCGCCGCCGAACTCGATCCGGCGGGTCGCCCCGACGGTGGGGAGCCACGGGTCGGTGTAGTCGCCGACGGTGACCGACACCTGCCGCTCCTCGCCCTCGTCGGGCACGGGCAGCTCCTCGCCGGCCCGCTGGAACACGCTCGACGACCCCTCGCTGCTGTCGTTGGGCCGCACGTGCCACACCACGCCGTCGTAGGCGTCCAGCGTCGCCAGCCGCAGCCGGTCACCCTCCTCCAGGCCGCGCACGGTGAAGAGGTCGGCGTCGGCGAAGGTCCCGGTGCGGAACCGGCGGAAGCCCTCGAGCGGGCTCGGCTCCTGGCGCAGGTCGACGGGCGGGTCGACGCGGTCGCGGAACACGGTGCGGGCCCGACCCCCGCGCACCAGCGACGAGCCGCCCACGACCAGCCCGACCACGGCCACCACGGCGAGCACGCCGAGCCCCGCGACCCACCGGCCGCGGCGGGCGACGGGGAGGGAGCCGGAGCGGGCGACGCGCTGGCGGTCGCCTCCCCAGATCACGGCGATGGCCACGAAGGCGGTGGCCTGCAGGGTCCAGGCCGGCTCGTCGATGCCCACCACGATGGCGGCCACCAGCACGGCCAACGGCGGCACGAGGGCGAGCAGGCTCCACGCCCCGCGCGCCCGGCGCGCCGTCGACAGGGACACCACGCCGCAGACGAGGCCGCAGAGCCACGGCAGCACGAGCAGCCCCTGCGCCGCGCCGACCGGCACGGTGGTCGTGAGCAGGTCGGCCCAGCCCCGGACCGACGTCTCCACGGTGTCGCGCACCGAGGCCGCGGTGGGCGACGACGGGGCGAACCACGACGAGGGGTCGGTGAGCCACGGGCCCACGAGCACGAAGACCACGAGCGCGGCCGCGCCGACCAGGAGCGGAGGCAGGCGGAGGCGGATGCCCACGCCGGCGAGGGCCCCACCCAGCACCAGGCCGACCACGCCCACGAACAGGTAGCGGGTGCCCCCGAAGGCGGGGGCGAGGCCGCTCAGCGCGACGAGCGACAGCGCCCCGAGGCCGACCACGTCGGCCAGGACCGACCGCGCCGGCGACCGACCGGACCACGGCGACGGCGGCGCGTCGGGCGACCGCGTGGCATGCCGGCCTCCGGGACCTGGGAGCGGGTGACCTCGTCGAGCACCGACGCGGTCACGACGCGACCCTCCAGAGCAGCTGGGGCAGGTCGTCGAGGCTGCGCAGGGTCAGCAGGATCCCCGACGCGAGCGGCTGGGCCGAGGTCGTGCCCCCGTGGTCGACCCGCAGGAACAGGAGGCGGACGTCGCCTGGGAACCGGAGGGCCGCGGCGCGCAGCTCCGCGGCCGAGGTGCGGGCGCCGGTCACCAGCACGGCCACGCTGAACCCGCCGGCGTGGCGCAGCAGCAGGTCGACGTCGTGACCGAGCCGGGTCGCGTCCTCGCGCCGGCCCACCGCGGCGAGACCGTCGAGCATCGCGTTGGCGGCGACGGTCGGCACGCGCTCTCCCGACGCGATGACCGAGAGCTCCTGCTCGTCGCGCAGCACGCGCAGGCCGAGGGAACCGGCCACCGACACCGCGGTCTCGAACTCGTCGGGCTCGGTGTAGGCGCCGGCGCGGCCGTGCACGACGACCGCCACGTGGGAGCGGCGGGTGTCGATGAACTGCCGCACCATCAGGGTGCCGAGGCGGGCCGAGGTCAGCCAGTGCACGAAGCGCCGGTCGTCACCGGGCTCGTACTCGCGGAGGGTGTTGAACGCGACGTCGGCCTGCGACACCGCGTCGGTGGCCCGGCCCTCGAGGTCGCGCAGGAAGCCGGACCCGAGCTCCGCCAGCGGGAGGGTGCGGGGGTGCACGAACAGAGGCGTGGGGTCGGTCCAGGCCTGGGACCGTCGCAGCAGGCCGAAGGGATCGCTGCGCACCGACGTCACCGGTCCGACCGGGATCACGGCGCGGCGCACGGTCGGCAGGATGAACACCTCCTCGTGGCTCGCCCCGTGGGCCAGTGGGGGGACGTACAGCTCGGCCACCCCGGTGCCGACCTGCACCTCCATCCCGAGGGCCTGGGTGCGACGGACCGACTGGTTGGTGACGGTCACCGCCGCGGCGGCCCGCTGGCCGGCCTGCACCCGCACGGGTCGGAGGTCGACCTCGACGTCGAGCACCGACCGGCCGACCGTGAAGGCCAGGCTGACGAGCAGCAGGAGCGCGACCGTCGCCGCCATCACGGTCAGCTCCACCCAGCCCAGCAGCCGTCCGGCGACGAGGGCGGCGACGGCCACGGCCAGCAGGCCCCAGGCCAGCGGGGTGACGACCCGGAGCGCGGCGCCGGCGCGAGCCAGCGGCGAGGGCGCCATCGTGCGCGACCGCGACGACAGGGAGGGCGAGGTCAGGGTCACGACCGTGACGGCGCGCCGGGGTCCGGGACGGGGAGGTGGGCCACGGGCGTCAGGCGACGGCTCCGACGGGCGGGTCGACCGAGGCGAGGACGCGCCCCAGGACGTTGGCCACGGTGGCCCCGCCGAACTCGGCCTCCGGGTCGAGGAGGATGCGGTGGGACAGCACCGGGAGGGCGAGCTCCTTGACGTCGTCGGGGACGACGTAGTTGCGGCCCTGCGACGCGGCCCAGGTCCGGGCGCTGCGGGCGAAGGCCATGCAGCCGCGGACGCTCACGCCGAGGCGGACGTCGGGGTCGCGCCGCGACGCGGCGGCGAGGCGGCTGATGTAGGTCAGGATCGAGTCGTCGGCGTGGACCTCGGCGGCGAGGGCCGCCATGTCGACGACCGCGTCGCTCGTGATCAGGGGCCCGACCACGGTGCTGCGGTCACGGGTCGACGACTCTCGCAGCAGGTGCACCACGCTGGCCTCGTCCGGGTAGCCGAGGCTGGTGCGCATGAGGAAGCGGTCGAGCTGCGCCTCGGGGAGGCGGTAGGTCCCGGCCTGCTCGATCGGGTTCTGGGTGGCGATCACCATGAACGGCGGCCCCACCGGGTGGGTGGTGCCGTCGATGGTGACGTGGCCCTCCTCCATCACCTCGAGCAGCGCCGACTGGGTCTTGGGGGACGCCCGGTTGATCTCGTCGGCGAGGACGATGGTGGCGAACACCGGGCCGCGGCGCAGCTCGAACTCGTTGGTGCGCTGGTCGTACACCGTGCCGCCGACCACGTCGGACGGCAGGAGGTCGGGCGTGAACTGGATCCGGTTGTGGTGGCCCTGCACCGTGTTGGCGATGGCCTTGGCCAGCATCGTCTTCCCGGTGCCGGGGACGTCCTCGAGGAGCAGGTGCCCCTCCGTCAGCAGGCAGGTGAGCGCCAGCCGGACGACGTCGGTCTTGCCGATGATCGCCTGCTCGATGTTGGAGACCATGCGCTGGAACGACTCGGCGAACCAGGTGGCCTGCTCGGGTGTGGTGGTCATGGGCGGGTCCTCGGGTGCGGTGCGGTGATGCGGGTGGCGGATCTGGGAGCGGGCGCCGGAGCACCGGGGCAGGGCTCAGGGGGGCGTGGCCGGGATGTCGAACGGCGTGGTGGTGCAGACGCCGGTGTCGCGCACGCAGATGGTGATCTCCGCGCCCTGTGCCTCGGGGGCGACGCCGGTGAGGGTGATCGTGCGCTGGTCGTCGAGGTCGCCGAAGCGAGACCCACTGGTCTCTCCCGACCCCCAGATCACCTCGTAGGTGAAGCGCCACGTGCCGGGGTCGGCCGGCGGGGTCCACGAGAAGGTCACCTCGACGTTGTCGGACTGGCCTTGCTGGCGGGTGGCCACCAGGTCGGTCGCGGCGGGCGGGATCCCGTAGGGCACGACGCCGTCCTCCGCGGTCCGTCCGACGCTGCACGACGTCGGCGCGTTGCACGCCCTCAGCTCCACGGTCGTGAACGTCCACGGCGGGGCCGCCACGGTGCGGTCGGAGGGCAGGGTCGCCCACTCCCCACCGGGCAGCCGGGCCTGCCACTCGGTGATCTCGCGACCCTGCGGGTTGACCGACGGCAACCGGTCGACCGTCACCTTCTGCTTGTCGGGGGTGAGCTCGAAGTCGCCCGTGATCACGGGCGGCGCGTACAGCGCCGGCTCCGTGGTGGTCGTGCCCCGCAGCCCGGCCTCGTTGGTGGCCTCGATGGTGATGGTGGGCCGGATGTTGCTGCCGCACTCCAGGGTGACCGTCCGCGTCGCAGGGGTGATCGTCGCCGGCGAGGTGCCGCAGCCCGACACGGCCTGGGCGGTGATCGGCCGACCGTTCCCGTCCGTGGTCCACACCAGCGTCCCCTCGCCGCGCCCGGTGGCCTGCACCGACGTCACCGACACGATCGGGCGCCCGTACGGCACCGCGCAGACCCGGCCCGAGCGCTCCCCCTCGCCCGGCCGCGTTGCGGGCCGCGACCGACAGGCACATCTCCTGGCCGTTCGGGCCCGAGACGGTGATCGAGGTGGCGGTCGAGCCGGTGCCGCCCTGGACGATGCCGGCCAGGACGTACTCGACCACCTCGGTGCCGTCGTTCGGGCCCGGCGACCACGAGAACTCGACCCGGCCGGTGCGGGTGCCGTCACCGGGGATCACGGACGCGGTGAGGCCGATCGGCGCGCCGGGCGTCGCGTTGGGCGTCACCGGGTTCGACGGGGCACTGGGGTCGGACTCCCCCACGTCGTTCACCGCCACCACGGTGAAGCGGTAGGTGCGACCGTTCACGATGCCGTCGGTCGCGGTGAGCGTGCACGGGTTCTCCGAGCAGGTGCGGGATGCGGACCCGTCGACCGCCTCGATGCGGTGGGAGGTCACCGGCGACCCGTTGAACGCGCCGTTCCGCCACCCGACCGTGACCGAGGCGCTGCCCTCGCTGACCGCCACCACCGCCTCGGGGGGCGACGGGCGACCCACCACCTGCACGAGCGACCACGGCGTTGGCGGTCCGGCGGTCGGCGGGCTGGTCGAGCTCGTCGGTGACGACGTACCGGATCACGACGTCGCCGGCGAAGTCCGACGGCGAGCGTGTAGGTGAGGGTGGTGCCCGAGGTGGTGACGCGGCCCGTCGCCGGACTCGACCCTGGTCGACCTCGAGGGTGACGTCGCCCTGGGCGCGGGCCACGAGGGGGCGGACGTCGACCCGGACCGGCTCACCCTGCCGGGTCTGGGCCGTGCCGTTGCCGGCGAGGAGGTCGGGCAGGCTCGTGGGCAGCACCCGGACCTCGCACGACGTCCCGACGCGACCGTCCTCCCGGTCGTCGTCGGCGTAGATCGTGAAGCGGACGATCGACCCGGTGGCGGCCGCGGTCGTCGCCTCCAGGGTGAGCCGGCCGTCGCTGCGGACGTCGGCGACGACACCCGTCGTCCGAGCCACCCCCGCTGAAGGTGAGGCGGTCGAGGTCGGGGTCCTCGACGTAGGCGCCGAGCCGGATCACGGTCGGGTCGGCACCGCGCTCGATCGGCTGGCAGGGGGAGCCCTTCCAGTCGGGGGGCCGGTTGAACCGCTGCTCGATGAAGACCGTGATGGTGACGACCCGGGACAGGGGCTCGGGGGCGTCGTCGGTGGCCGTGACCTGGAAGGTGGCGAGCCCCACGAGGTCGTCGCTGAGGGGATCGAAGACGGCCACGCCCTCCGACAGGCGGGACCGCAGGGTGGTGTCGACGGCCGAGGCCGAGCTGATGTCGCTGAAGGTGACCTCGTCGCCGTCGGGATCGAAGACGAAGTCGTCGAGGTCGATCGCCAGCGGGGCGCCGTCAGCACGGAGGCGGGGCGTCTCCGGCGGCGGTGCCACCAGCTGGGGAGGCCGGTTCTCGGCTCCGCCGGGGACGCGGACCACGGCGTCGGCGGTCAGGTCGTCGGCGTCGGTGATGCGGTAGCGCACGATCTGGGGCTCGGGCGTGACCGTCACCACCACCTCGTCGGTCGAGCGGTCGAGGGACGTGCCCGCGGGCGGGTCGACCAGCTCCACGCGCAGGTCGCCGACGAGGCCGTCGGGATCCTCGTCGTTGGCCAGCACCTCCACCCGCACGGTGTCGACGTCACCCTCCAGCGCGGCGTAGTCGTCGCGGGCGATCGGACGGGTGCCCTCGAACTCGTCCAGGACGCTGACGACGACGCGGCCCTCGACCGGTTCGTGGTTGGGCACGGCCGGCTCCCCCTCCGCGGCCGGACCGACGTCGACCACCAGGTAGGAGAAGGAGCACTCGCCCGGCTCGGGTCCGGCCTGGACGCGGATGCGGCCCTCCCTCACCTCGGCCTCGCACGAGCCGGTGAGCAGACCGACCCCGCCGACCAGCTCGAGCGGGTCGCCGTCCGGGTCGGTGTCGTTGGCCAGCGCGTCGACCCACACCTCACCGTCGACCCGGGCGACGGCTCGGTCGGTGGCCGCCGTCGGCGGCGCGTTCTCCGCCGGTCTCGGTGACCGACACCGTCACCGTCGCGTCCTCGCTCTCGGCGCCGAGGCCGTCGACCACCCGGTAGGTGAAGACGTCCTCTCCGACGAACGAGCCGTCGGTCGCCCGGTACACGAAGGCCTGGCGGCCGTGGTCCTCGACCACCTCGCCGCGGATCACCGACGACCCCACCCGGCCGAGCAGGCGCACCGGGTCGCCGTCGGGGTCGAGCCCGAGCAGCGGCACCGGGATCACGACCTCGCCGCCGAGGCGCACCCGGGCCTCGATGTCGCGGGCCTCGGGTCGCGAGTTGCTGTCGACCCGGATGACGTCCATGACGATGCTCGCCGCCTGGGTGTTGCCGGCCGGCTCCCGCACCTCCACGGGGATGGTGACCCGACGACCCCCGGCGCTGGCGGGGGCGAAGTAGCGGATGGAGGTGCCGCTCGGCCGGGCGTCACCGGTCGCGACCGACCCGGCGACGCGGACCGTGAGCGGGTCGCCGTCGGGGTCCCACGCGAAGGCACCCAACGGCACGGTGGCGACCTCGCCGGCGCGCACCGCGACCACGGGCGCGGGCACCACCGGCTGGGGCTGTCTGTTGCCGTCGTCGGGGACGACGACGACGGTGACCCTGCCCGTCGCCGAGGCCGGCCCGTTGGACACGTCGTACTCGAAGACCTCGACGAGGTCGGGGCCGGCGCCGGGGCGGGTGTCGACCCGGAACGTCCGGAAGTCCTCGGCCAGGCCGCCGGCGAGCGTGTCGGGCGCCAGGTCGGCCGGCGCCCGCACCGCGGTCACCGACAGGAGACGTCCGAGGGGGTCGATGTCGTTGCGGGTGAGGTCGACCTCGGCGCTGCGCCCGACCTCGACCACCACGACGTCGTCGACCGCGACGGGGGTGTCGTCGGTGGGTTGGGAGACGACGTGGAGGAGGATCGTCGCGGTCGCGGTCTGGGCGTCGGCCGTGCCGTCGGACGCGGTGTAGAGCAGCACGTAGTCGCCCAGCTCGCGGGGCTCGACGGTGGCGGTGGACGGAGAGACGTCGATCGGACCCAGGCCGTCGGCCGACCCCCGCAGCAGCTGGACGTCGAGCAGCGACAGGTCGTCGTCGTTGGGGTCGGAGTCGTTGGCGAGCGGGTCGAGGGTGACGGTGGAACCGACGGTGGCGGTCACGAAGTCGTTGCGGGCCACGGGGGGCAGCGAGGTCGGCGACGCGGTCGCGACGTCGACCGGCACGGAGCCGGAGGTGGCGCAGGTTGGTGGTGTCGCGGACCGAGAACGCCACCCCGACCGGACCGGCCTGGTTGGACGCCGCGAAGGTGATCCAGCCGTCCGAGGTCGAGTCGACCTGGTGGCCGTCGGCGGGCGGCACGACGCCGGTCAGGAAGATGGGGTCGCCATCGGGGTCCCAGTACGCGGAGAGCACCTCGTAGCGGGCCCGGCGGCCGACCTCGACGGTGAACCCGAGCGGCGGGCCGGAGAGGAGCTCGGGGGCGCGCCCCTGGCCGGTCACGATCTCGACCTCGGCCTCGACGACCTCGCTCAGGCGCTCGCCGTCGGAGATCTGGTACCGGAAGCGGATCGTGCCGCCCTCGTCGTCGGGCGTCGCCGAGAGGTCGAGCGCGATCGACCGTCCCCCCTGGGCGACCGAGAGCCGGTCGTCGCCGCCGTCCTCGAGGTCGGAGACGTAGATCACGTCGCCGTCGGGGTCCCAGTCGTTGCGGAGGACCTGGAGGAAGGTGGTGCGGCCGGGCCGGGCCCCGAGCCGCTCCTCCTCGACGTCCGCGACCGCGACCGGGGCGTTCCGGCCCATCGGGTCGGGCGGTTCCGGTCCGGTGACCTCGTCCTCCGACTCCTCCTCCTCCTCCTCGGGCCAGTCGTCGAAGAGCTCCAGCCGGCCGTCCATCCGGAGCCAGACCGCGCCTCCCTCGGTGTCGTTCAGCACGACGGTCGGCCCACCGGGGCGGAGGCTCCAGGTCCCGGCGGCGATCTCGGTGGTGAGGGGCTCCGCACCGTCGCAGTCGACCACCAGTCGACCCGTGCTCCCGGCCGACCCCCGCCAGGCGGCGTAGGTGCACGACTCGTCCCGCGCCGGGCGGACGGCGGAGCCGGTGCCCCGGTCGTCGACCACGTCGATCGAGCCGTCGTCGAGGTCGACGGCGGCGAGCCCCGACGCGGAGGCGACCAGCACGTGGCCCCGGGCCGGCCCGGGGTGCTGGAGCTGGAGCCCGTCGCCGAGCTCCTCCAGGTCGGCCACGTCGCCGTCGGGCAGGATCAGCCGCCGGGCGGCGACGTCGAGCACGACGGGCCGGTCGCCGACCACGGTGAGCGACGCGGTGTCGCCGTCCACGGCGACCGCGTCGACCTCGTCGGTGACCACCGTCGCCTCGCCGGGCCGGACCGTCGCCAACCGCCCCGACGAGGGGTGGAAGGCGGCCACCGTCCCGCTGGGTCCCACCGCCACGCGGGCGCCGGGGCCGAGCTCGGCCACGGTGTCGCCGACGCCGCTCAGGATCCCGTCGCGACCGACGATGCGGAGGTCGCCGCCGACGATCGCGGCGATGACGCCACCGCCGACGGCCACGTCCGTCGCGCCGGGGACGTCGACCACGACCGGGTCGATGGCCGGGTCGGCCGGGTCGAGCTGGGTGATGGTGGACCCACCGCCCCTCGAGATCAGGTACGCCTGACGGCCGTCCTGGTGGAGGGCAGCTGCTCGTCGCCGTCGCCGACGTAGTCGAGCTCGGCGATCTGGGCGTTGAGCCGACCGATCCTCCCCTGCTTCCGCACCCACACCCCGGAGTCGCGCAGCTCGTAGGTGGTGGTCGACTCGGCCTGGATCGACAGCGCGACCAGCACCGTCACCGCGACGAGCAGGGCCCCGCCCAGGGCCCGCCGCCGGGTGCGGGGGTCGACCCGCCCGACCAGGGCCCGAAGGGCCGCGAGCCGGCGCCTCACGCGACGCCTCCGGACACCACGAACGACCGTGAGCCGAAGCGGACCGTGGACCCGAGCGGGACGAGAGCGCCCTCACCGGGCACGAGGCTCATGCGCTCGCCCGTCGGCGCCTCGACGAGGGTGCCGTTCACCGAGCCGCGGTCGGTCACCACCACACCCTCCGGGTGGGCCCGGACGGTGAGGTGCGTCTTCGACACGGAGCGGTCGGGGTCGGCCACCGGTACGAGCATCGCGGGCGCCTCACCGGGCGGCGCGATCGGGTCGCGGCCGATGAACATCGCCGGGCCGGCGGTGATGATGCCGCCGTCGTCGAAGCGCAGCAGCACCCCGATGGGTGGGCGAGCCACCTGGGCGCCGCCGCGCCCGGCCGGCGCGCGGCGCGGGGCGGGGCGGGGGCGTGGCCGTGCCGCCGTCGCCCAGCACCGGGCCCGGGGTGGCGCCGAGGACGGGCTCGCGGGGAGGGGCGAAGGTGGCTCGCAGGGCGCGGAGCGCGACCGGGCTGATGACCCCCTCGATGCGGATCGCCACCTCGCGGTGGTCCTCCGCGAACGACGCGGTGAAGCTCTCGGGTGACCGGATGAGCAGGAACAGCAGGCCGACGATGGTCGGAGCGGTGACGATGCCCAGCACCAGGGCCCAGCGGGGCCGGACCCCACGCACCAGCTGCCACCGACCGGCACCCAGGTCGACGATCCGGTAGGCGTCGCCGACGGACGCCCGCAGCCGCGCGGTGGCCTCACCCATGCCCGGCGCCGTGCCAGGTGAGGGTGTCGTCGACGGCGATCCCGGGGCCGGCCATCAGCGTGCCTCCCCCCGGTCGGTGGCCCCACCCGGGCGCGCACGGGTCCAGGCGACGACCCCGGCCGAGCCGGGCCCGCCGAGGCACCACCGGGCTCCGCCGGGAGGTCAGCAGTCCTCCCGGTTCTTCGCCGGCGCCGACGACCGGCCGTCCCGCATGGTCGTGATGACCACGCAGTGCTGGGTCCGCGTCCGAGGTGAAGAGCTACTCGGTCTCGGCGCTGCTGGCCTGCGAGCGCTCGCCGTTGATGAACAGCTCGTAGGTGTCGTCGCTGCTGCAGGCCGGCGGGAGCGGTCCACACCACCCGCCACTGGTCCGACCCGGCGTCGCCGGCCCTCTGCCACCTCGATGTCCGACGGCGGCTCCAGCGGCGACTCCCCGACGGTGGTGCGCGGTGGTCGTGGTCGACGTGGCGGTCGCCAGCCCCTCCTCGCCGTCGCGGAGGAGCAGGGCGGCGATGCCCACCAGCACCAGCAGGCCGACCACCACGGCGGCGACGAGGAGGAGGGTGCGGCCCCGCGACGAGTCGTCGGACGCGACCGTCACGATCGGGCACGTCGACGGCCGGCGTCTCGGATGCCGGTCGGGGCTTCGGCACCGACGGGCGGGGCTGGTTGACCGGGGCGACGTAGGGCGTGTCGCTGATCAACGGGGCCGGCGTCGGCCTCGGGGAGCCGGTCGAGGGTGCGCCCGGTGCGCTCGTGATCATCGGACCCGGGGGGAGGAAGGGCCGGTCGGAGGTCGGGGGCAGGTTGCCCGGTCCGGACTGGGTCGCGACGACGGTCGGACCCTTGACGTGCGTCGGCGAGCTGTCGTCGAGCCCGCTGCCGTCGGGGTCGTCGCCGCCGTCGTCGCCGACCTCGAACGGCGTCATGTCGAACCGCTGCTCGACCTCGATCACCTGCAGGGCGCGGGCGAAGGCGGCGGCCGAGGAGGGCCGGGCGTCGGGTTCCTTCGACAGGGCCTGGGCGAGCAGGCGCTGCAGCGACGCGGGCACGTCGGGCCGATCGACCGCGGGGGCCGTGGTCCGCTCGATGCGGTCGATCAGGTCGATGCTCCGGTTCGAGCTCCCCGAGACCTCGAACGGCGACCGCCCGCCCGACAGCAGGGTCCACATCGTCGCGCCGAGGGAGTACACGTCGGACCGCTCGTCGGGTGGCCGCGACCAGGTCACGATCTCGGGCGACGCCCACGGGATGGACATGCCCTCGGCCTCGACGATCTGCTCGCCCTCGGCGGCCGCGATCCCGAAGTCGGTCAGCCCCGGTCGCCCGTAGGCGCTGGTGAGGATGTTGGCCGGCTTGATGTCGCGGTGCAGCACGCCGATGCGGTGGGCCGACTCGAGCGCCGACGCGACCTGGATGCCCACGCGGAGCACGACGTCGACGGGGAGCCGCTCGCTGCGGGCCCGCACGTGCATGTTGGGCCGCGGGTAGTACTCCATCACCAGGTACGGGTGGCCCGACGGCGCGATGCGGGCCTCGTAGATGGTGACGATGTAGGGGTGGGTCGACAGCGACGCCATCACGTTGGCCTCGGCGCGTGAAGCGGTCGGCGCCGGTGTCGCCGATGGCCTCCGCCACCAGGACCTTGATGGCCACCTTCTGCCGCGGGAAGTCGCGCTCGTAGAGGAACACGTCGGAGAACCCGCCGGACCCGAGCAGGTCGACGTAGGTGTACCCCTCGAGGTCGGGCGGCGGCATCGGGTCGCGCGTGCGACTCATCGGTGCCTCCGGATCTCGCGGCCGCCGCGGCATCGCTCGCTCATCGGGTGACCTCGAAGGAGATCGAGACCTCGTCGGCCAGGCTGAGCACCGCGCCCACCGGCAGGGGGAAGGGCAGGTCGGGGCGCAGGCGCTGGGTGCCGTGGCCGGGGATGGTGACGGTGGTGCCGTTGGTCGACCCCTTGTCGACGGCGAGCACCTGCCACCCCTCGAGGCGCACCTCGACGTGGGTGCGGCTGACGTCCTGCTCCGGGCTGGGGACCGTGACCAGCTCCGGCACCGGACCGGTGAAGCTCCCGCCCAGCTTCGGTGCCCGACCGATGACGAGCGGCCGCACCAGGGGCTTGACCAGACCGGTGGAGAAGCGCAGCACCCCGAGGTCGACCGTCGGCACGAGGAACGGCGACTGGATCGGCACCGTGCTGCCGCAGACCCGGCAGCGGTCGGCGTGCGGCGGGTTGAGGTGGGCCGCCGGGCACTGGACGGCGAGGTGGCCGGGACCGCTCGCCGGGGGGGTCGTCGGAGGTGGAGCGCCCGGCGACCGGCTCGCGATCGCCCGCAGGTGCGCGGCCGAGATCGTGGTGCCGTCGTGATCGGCGCCGACCGGGTACATGGAGAGGACCCGGGTGTCGCCCTCGGCCGCGGCCGGGGCGGGCGCCGGAGCGGAGGGCCGGGGCACGTCGCTGATCACCGGCGCCAACCCGGCGGGGCGGGCCTCGGGCAGCCAGAGGTCCTGACCGACGTCGGCCGACGAGGGCGGAGGCTGGGGGCGGCGGAGGCCCCGCCGTCGCCGCGGCGGGCTCGACGGGGTGCGGCGGCGCGACGGGCTCACCCGGGAGCGCGGGAGGTGGGGCCGGCGGCGGGGGGAGGACGACCGTGTCGCCGACGATCTCGGCGTCGATCGCCACCGACGACGGCGACGGGAGCGACGGGAGGGGGTGGAGCGACGGCAGGGGGCGGAGGAGGCGGAGGCGGGGCGGGACGCGGCGCCTGGGCGGTGTCGGTCGGGGGCGGAGGCGGGGGTCGGGGGACGAGGACGGTGTCGCCGTCGACCTCGTCGTCGGTGGCCGGGCGGGTGAGGGCGGCGGGCGCGGGGGCCGCCTCGGCGGGGGCGTCGTCGGCGGTCGGGCGCGCGCGGCGGCGACGGCGGGCACCGGGACCGGAGCGGGCGGCGGTGACGGCCTGGCGTGGACGACGGTGTCGACCACGACCTCGTCGTCGAACGAGGAGGCCGGTGCGGCCACGGCCGGCCGCTCGACGCGCAGCGCGCCGGCGGAGACCAGGCCCCGGTCGATGGCGAGGGTCAGCGCGCCGGGCTCGACGGGCACCGCGTCGGCCGGGGTCGTCTCGGGGGCCAACCTCAGCCGGATCCCGAACGTGGGGGGCGACGTCCCGTTGGCGCCCGGGCCATCGGGCATGGGGGGGGTCGGGTCTGTCTCCGACCGCACGGCGCCGCGGACCACGAGGCGGCCCGATCCGCCGCGGGCGACGGCGGCGAGGTCGTCGACGCCGAGGGAGTCGGCCGCCGCGACCACCTCGTCGAGGTCGCCCCCGTCGCGGACGAGCGGCCAGAGCCGGTCGACCGCGGGGTCCTCGATCGGTCGACCGACGAGCGCGACGACGAACGTGCCCACCGAGCGCGGTCCCCCCACCGGGGGCCGCTCGGACCGGAGATCGGCCGTCCACCTCCTTCTGATCGGTCACTCCGAGCCCTCCGTGGAGGGATCCGGCGCGACGTCCGTGACCAGGTCCGATGGGAGCGCGTCGATGAGCTCGGGCGCCGGGCGCGGCCGCCGGGGGGTCCCCGGCCGCCGCCGGGCTCACCGGGACGTCGGTGATGGGGCTCCCGGGGTCGCTCGACGGGGCGGGCCGGTCGGACCGGTCGGGGATCGGGACCTGGGCGATCAGCCGGTCGTCGACCGGCGACGGGGGGAGGTCGACCTTGCGGAACGGCCGCCGCCCGGTGGTGATCGACAGGCCGTCGTCGTCGTCGTCCTCTGGCGAGACCGGCGCCGGGGTGCCCTGCACGTCGACCACCACCGCGGTGACGTTGTCGCGGCCGCCGGCCTCGACCGCCAGCCGGACGAGGCGCTCGACGGTGTCGGCCGGGGGGGCGCCGAGCGCCATCTCCGCCGCGATCTCGTCGTCGGTGAGCTCGCCGGTGAGGCCGTCGGAGCAGAGGAGGAACCGCTCGCCGGGTCGGACGGGCCGCACCCAGAAGTCGGCCTCGACGTCCTCGGACAGCCCGAGGGCGCGGGTGACCAGGTTGCGCTGGGGGTGGCGGCGGGCCTCGGCCGCGTCGACCGCACCGGCCTCGAGGAGGTCCTGGACGAAGGAGTGGTCGCGGGTGATCTGGTTCAGGCGGTCGCGCCGCCAGCAGTAGGCGCGCGAGTCGCCGACGTTGCCGACCAGCCAGCTGGTGGTGCCCCCGTTGTCGACGACGGCGAGGATCGTCGCGGTCGTCCCCATCGACCGGCTCCCCCCTCCCCCGGCCTCGACCAGCAGGGAGTTCACGTGGCGGATCTCGGCCACCACCGCCTCGACGGAGGCCGGGACCCCGGTGGCCAGGCCCCGGAGCCGCTCGACCACGAGCGCGCTGGCGATCTCCCCGGCCTCGTGGCCGCCCATGCCGTCGGCGACGACGAACACCGGCGGGGCGGCGAGGAGGGAGTCCTCGTTGAGCGAGCGCGCCCGACCCACGTCTGTCGCGGCCGCCCACACGAGGTCGGCGCCACCCACCGAGGCCACGTCGGTCACCGGCCAAGCCTGGCACACCCCGACCGGTGCCTCCGGGCCGGGTCGGAGCGCGACGGCCCTGGTCAGCCCGGGGGCTGGAACGCGACCGACGGCCCGCCCGACATGGGCCCGGTGCGCACCTCGTCGGTGCCACCGCCCTGCCCGGTGCCGGCGTCGTCGCTGCTCGACGGGAGGGCGGCTCCCAGGTCGGCCAGGACGACGACGTCGCCCTCGTCGAGCCCGTCCACCACGGCGGTGCGATCCCGGCCGACGGCGCCGACCTCGACCTCGACCGGCGAGGTCGTGCCGTCGTCGTCGAGCACGGTGACCGTCGACGTGTCGCCGGTGGTCGTGACGGCCGAGGTGGGCACCGTGAGGGCGTCGGAGGAGCCGTCGACGACCACCTCGACGCTCGCGACCATGCCGCTGAGCAGGTCGGCGTCGTCGAGGAGGGCGAGGGTGACGGGGAAGGTGCGGGTGCTGCCGTCGGTGCCGGCGACCCCGCCGATGGCGACGACCTCGGCTCGCAGGGCGCCGTCGACCCCGTCGACCTCGACCGTCGCGGCCTGGCCGACCTCCACGTCGACCAGCTGGTCGACGGTGACGGTCGCGGTGACCTCGAAGCCGCCGTCGCCCACGACGACGATGGCCTGGGTCGCGGAGGCGGCGCTCACCTCGTCGCCGGCAGCGAGCGCGACCGCGGCCACCGTGCCGTCGACGGGGCTGACGATGGTGGCCTGGTCGAGGGCCTGCTCGGCCGCCGCGACCCGGGCCGAGGCGGCATCGACGGAGGACTGGAAGGCCACCAGGTCGGCGGCGCTGGGCGAGGAGCTGCCGTCGTCCTGGCCGCCGGCCGCGCCCGAGGTGTCGGGCGTGCCGGATGCGTCCGGGGTGGCGGAGCCGGCGGTCTCGTCGGCGCCACCCTGGGGCCCGGTCCCGCCCGTCTCCTGCTCCGCGTCCTGGGCGGCCAGGTCGTCGGCGATCCGGGCCAGGAGGTCGTCGAGCTCGGACGAGGCGTCGGCCAGGGAGCCCAGCGCGTCGGACACGGCCTGCTGGTCGATCAGCACCTGCTCCAGGGCGGCCCGGCACGACTCGGCCAGCACGGCGTCGTCGGCGTCCCGTCCCACATCGCCGTCGCCCCGCCGGAGCCGGTGCTCCCGAGCCCGGCGCAGGCCTCGGTGGCCACCGCGAGCGACGCCTCGGCCGTGGCCATCGCGGCATCGACGGCCTGCTGCGCCTCCAGCACGGCCTGCTGGGCCGCGGCGACCTCGGTGTCGGTGCCCGACCCGCCCGCCGGGGCCTGCACCACGACCGAGCGCGCGCTCGACGTCGCCGAGGCCGCGGTCGGCACCCCGTCGGCGCCCGCGCCCCCGGTGGCGCCGTCGAGGGTGACCGCCTCGCCGGCGAGGGCCTGCTCCAGCGAGAGCTCGGCCTCGGCCAGCGCGGCGCGGGCCTCGACCAGGGCGGCGTCGAGGTCGGCCGGGTCGAGGGAGGCGAGGGTCTGGCCGACCGTCACCTGGTCGCCCACCGCGACGTCGACCGAGGCGACGGTGCCGCTGGTCGGGAAGGCCACCGAGGCCTGCCGGACGGCGCCGACCGTGCCGGTCAGCGAGAGCACCTGGTCGACCGCCGCGGTCTCGACGGTGGCGGTGCGGTAGCCGGTGGGGCCGTCGTCGCCGGACGAGGCGAAGGCCGCACCCCCGACGCCGAAGGAGAGGAGGGCGGCGGCGGTGCCCCAGGCGACGAGCCGCTGGCGTCGCGAGCGGGGCGGCGGGGGGACGACGGGCGAGGTGGGGTCGAAGTCGGGGTCGTGCGGCGTTCACGGAGGTCCTCATTCGGAGCGGAGGGCGTCGATCGGGGCCAGGCGGGCGGCGCGCGAGGCGGGGTACACGCCGACCAGCAGGGCGATGCCGGTGGCGGTGGCGATGGCGACCGCGGCGGCCGGCGCGGAGAGCGTCACGGCCAGGTCGGTGAGGCGGGGCAGGGCCAGCCCGACGGCGACGCCGGCGACCACGCCGAGCACCCCGCCGGCCAGGCCGAGGAGCGACGCCTCGACCAGGAACTGGCGGCGGATCAGGCGGGGGGTGGCGCCGAGCGACTTGCGCAGGCCGATCTCCCGGACCCGCTCGGTGACCGACACCAGCATGATGTTCATCACGCCGATGCCGCCGACGACGAGGGCCACCGCGGCGACCCCTCCGAGCAGCACGGTGAGCGTCTCGTCGACCTGGTCGGAGGTGTCGAGCAGCGACTGCGGGGTGGTGATGGTGAAGTCGACGTCGTCGTCGTCCACGCCGTGGCGGGCGCGGAGGATGCCGTCGACCTCCTGGTAGGCGGCCGAGAGCGAGTCGGAGTCGGCGGCCTGCACGTAGATGCTCGAGAGCCCGGTGCCGGTGCTGCGACCGGTGAGCGACTCCTGTGCGGTCGACAGCGGGACGAGGGCCTGGTCGTCCTCGTTGGAGTCGGCCGACGACCCGGAGGGCGTCAGCACGCCGACGACCTCGACCTCGACGTCGCCGACGGTGACGGTCTGCCCGACGGCGCGGGCCGTCGAGCCGAACAGCTCCTCCGCGGTGTCGGGCGCCAGCACGGCGACGGCGGCGCCGTCCTCGACGTCGGTGGCGGTGAGGAAGCGGCCCGTCTCGACCTCGCGGCTGCGGACCCCGAGCCAGGTGTCGGTCGTCCCGACCAACGAGGTGGTCCACGTCGTGTCACCGGCGGTGAGGGTCTGCGACGAGCTGGCCGCAGGGGCGACCGCGGCCACGTCGGGGGCGGCGACCTCCGAGGCGAGGGCCTCGGCGTCGTCGGCGGTGAGGGTCGCGGCGGAGCCGAAGCCGCCCTGCACGCCGGTCGACGAGTCGGTGCTGCTGCCCGGGGAGACGATCAGCAGGTCGGTGCCGAGGGCGTCGATCTCGCGGCTGACCTCGTCCTGGGCGCCCTGGCCGATGCCGACGGTGAGCATCACCGCGGTGATGCCGATCAGGATGCCGAGCATCGTCAGGGCCGAGCGGAGCCGGTGGTGGCGGATGGCGTCGCCACCGGTGCGGAGCGTGTCGCGCCAGGTCATGCCACCCTCCCGTCCCGGATCGTGACGGTGCGGCCCGCGGCCTCGGCCACGTCGCGCTCGTGGGTGATGAGCACGACGGTGCGGCCGGCCCGGTGGAGGTCGGTCAGCAGGCCGAGCACCTCGCCGGTCGACTCGGAGTCGAGGTTGCCGGTGGGCTCGTCGGCCAGGATCAGCGCCGGCTGGGTCACCAGCGCCCGGGCGATGGCGACCCGCTGCTGCTGGCCGCCGGAGAGCTCGCCGGGGCGGTGGGCGGCCCGGTCGGCCAGGCCGACCTGCTCGAGGGCGTGGAGCGCCCGGGCCCTCCGCTCGGACCGGGGGATCCCGGTGTAGACGAGCGGGAGCTCGACGTTGCGCCAGGCCGACAGCTCGGCCAGCAGGTTGAACTGCTGGAACACGAAGCCGATGCGGCGGTTGCGCACCTCGGCCAGGTGGGCCTCGTCGAGCGAGCCCACGTCGTGGCCGGCCAGCCAGTAGGAGCCCGACGTCGGGGTGTCGAGGCAGCCGATGATGTGCATGAGGGTCGACTTGCCCGAGCCGGACGGGCCGATGACGGCGACCATCTCGCCCTCGGCGATGCGGAGGTCGACCGAGCGCAGGGCCTCGACGGTGAGCTCGCCGGCCCGGTAGGTCTTGCCGACGCCGTCGAGGACGATGACGTCGCGGCCGGCATCGCCGGTCGGCTCCGGCCCGTCGGGTCGGTCGGTCGGGGTCGGCTGGGTGAGCGGCTCGGGGGCGAGGGCGGTCATCCCTCCCCCTCCTCGGCCGCGTCCGAGCCGGCGGCGCCCGGGGGCCATGCCGCCGGTGACCATGCCGCCGGGCATGCCGCCCGACGCCGTCCGCGGCGTCGGGCCGGCCGGGCATGGTGACCACGACCTGCTCGCCGGCGACGAGCCCGGAGGTGATCTCGACCATGGTGCCGCTGGTCTCCCCCACCTCGACGGTGCGCTCCTCGCGGGCATCGCCGTCGGCGACGGTCACCGTCGAGGCGCCGTCGGCGGTGGTGACCGCGAAGGCCGGGACCTGGATCACGCCGTCGCGCTGCGACACCACGACCTCGACCTCGGCGATGGCGCCGGGGAAGAAGGCATCGGGGCTGCCCTCGACGGTGATCTCCACCGGGAAGGTGGCCACGCCCGAGCTGGTGTCGGCCACCGCGGCGACCTCGGTCACCAGGCCCGAGACCTGGTCGCCGGAGGCGGTCGCCTCGTCGGTGGAGCCGGTGTCGGAGCCGTCGGAGGTGTCGCCCCCGAGCATGCCGGGGGGCATGCCACCGCCCGGGAAGCCACCGGGGCCGAAGCCGCCGCTGGACGACGACGAGCTCGACGAGGTGGTCGGGGTGACGAGCGCCTCCTGGCCGACCTGGACCTGGTCGACGTCGGCGACCGGCACGTCGATGCTGACCGTGTAGGTCCCGGTGCTGACCACCTGGATGCCGGTCGTGCTCGTGTCGCCCTGCGCGGTGTCGTCGTCGGACGACGGCATCTCGGCCCCCGACGGGGTGTCGGAGCCGGACTGCGACGAGCCGTCGGCGCCGGAGGAGCCGAGCACGTCGCCGACCGCGTAGTCGACGACGGTGACGGTGCCGGCGACGGGCGCGGTGAGGGTCGCGCCGTCGACGGCCTGCTGGGCCTCGACCAGGGCCAGGTTCGCGGTGGCGACCCGGGCCTCGAGGGCGGCCACCTCGGCGTCGGTCGAGTCGCCGTCGGCATCGGCGAGGGCGGCCGCGGCCTCGTCGGCGGAGGCCTGGGCGTCGGCCCGGTCGGCCTCGAGCTCGGCCGAGTCGATGGTGGCGAGGGCGTCGCCGGCGGCGACGGTGTCGCCCACCGCGACGGTGACCGCGGTGACCGTCCCGGACGACCCGAACGAGAGGTCGGAGGTGGTCTCGGGCTCGATCGTGCCCTCGCCGTCGACGGTCTCGCTGACCGCGCCGGACGTGACCTCGACGAGCTGCTCGGCGGCCTCCGCGCCCTCGGCGGCCGACGCGGTCTCGGTGTCGTCGCCGCGGCGGGCGACGAACGCTCCGACGGTCAGGGCGCACGACGAGGACGAGGGCGGCCAGGGCCAGGGGCCGGCGACGCCGGAGGCGGCGGGAGGGTGTCGGGGCCTCACCGCCGCCTCCGGCGGGATCGGGGTGACGGGAGCGCAGGCGCACGGCTCAGGCCTCCGTCGTGGTGGTCGCACCGCCGGAGGGGTCCGACCCGTCGGTGCCGCCGTCGGTGCCGTCGTCGGTGCCGCCCGCGCCCGGGGGCATCCCGCCGCCGGGGCCGGCGAACCCGCCGGGCATCGAGTCGAGGTCGCCCCGGCGGATCACCGACGCCGCGACCGAGCCGTCGTCGCCCGTCTCGCCCTGGACCGAGACGGTGTCGCCCTCGGCCAGGTCGGAGAGCTCGAGCTCGACGGTGACCGACACCTCGGTGTCGTCGGAGGTGGTCACGGTGACGGTCTCGTCGTCCTCGGTCGTGAGGGTGATCGTCGAGCCGTCGACCGACTCGACCGTGCCCCGAACCCCCCGACCGCCGGGCATGGCGCCGGAGGGCACGTCACCGTCCTCGGGCGGGGTCATCCCGTCGGGAGGGGTCATCCCTCGGGAGGGGTCATCCCGTCGGGAGGGGTCATCCCGTCGGGAGGCGTCATGCCCTCGGGCGGGGTGGCGCCGTCGGGCAGGTCGCCGCGGGGAGCGCCGCCCATCCCGGGGCCGCCCACCATCCCGCCGACGTCGAGCCCGCCGCTGTCGACGATGCGGGAGGCGGCGACCGAGCCGTCGTCGGCCTCCTCGCCCACCACGGTGATCTCGTCGCCGGCCTCGATGTCGGCCAGGTCGCCGTCGAGGGTCTCGGTGACGACGGTGGCGTCGGAGGTGGTGACGGTGACGGAGCTGCCGTCCTCGGTCTCGACGACCACCGTCGAGCCGTCGACGGACGCGATCGTGCCGCGGGTGCCGCCCATGCCCGGACGGGGCCTGCACCTGTCCGCCGCCCGAGCCGTCGGTGCGACCGCCGTCGGCGGTGCCCTCGTCGGACGAGCCGGCCGCGGCGACCTCCTGGTCGCTGTCCCCGCGGGTCGCCGCCACCGCGAAGCCACCGCCGAGGGCGACGACGGCGGTGACGGCTGCGGCCACGACGAGGGCGCGGGAGCGGCGGGGCCGTGCGGGGCCTCCCGCTCCCCCGTCCCCCGCCGACCCGCCCGCCGCGACGGCGGCGTCGGCGGTCGGTGGCTGGGGCGGACCCGCCCCCCACCAGGAGGGCGCGGGTCCGTCAGCGGCCGGAGCCGGTGGGCCGGGGTGCGCCGGCGGGGAGGGTCGGGCCGTCGGCGACGGGCGGGGTGACGACGGTGGGATCGACGGGGTCGGACGGCTCGGGCATCGTGGGCTCCTGGGCGGGCGGTTCGTTGCAGTGCCCCACCCTGCGACCCGCACCTGAGAGCGCCCTGGGAGGCGGCCGGAACCTTCCGGTGACCCACCTCGCCTGCGTCGGGACCGCCGCCGCGTCACGACCGTCGACCGCAGGGGGTGGCCCACCGTTCGACGCGCAGTGGTGGGCCTGGTCAGCGACCAGCCAGGGAGCCCACCGGACGCCTTCGTCGCGGTTTCGTCGGCGGGAGGGTCGGGCAGTCGTCGCCCCGGAGCCGGCACGGGAGCCACTTCAGAACGAGTCCGCCCCCTTGCTGCAGGAGCCGTCATGTCCCTCGTGAGAGAACCCACCCTCCTTCCTGCTGCCCACCGCAGCGATGCCACCGAGGCGACTCCTCCGACCGTGGCGATCGTGGGGCTGGGGTACGTCGGGCTCCCCACCGCGCTCGGCCTCGTGGCGTCCGGGGCGCGGGTGCTGGGCGTCGACGCCGATCCGGGCCGCCTGCGTGCCATCCGGAGCGGCCGGGTCGACCTCCTCGAGCGCGACCGCCAGCGCCTCGCCGACATCGCCGAGGACGACCTCCACCTCACCACCGAGCTCTCGGACGTGGCCGACGTCGCCGACGCCGTGCTGGTGTGCGTCCCCACGCCCGTCGACCGGCACCGCGCACCGGACCTCGGGCCGTTGCGGGCGGCCTGTGACGAGGTCGTCGCGTTCGCCAGGCCCGGCCAGGTCCTGATCCTGACCTCGACGACCTACGTCGGCAGCACGCGGGACCTCCTGGTCGAGCCGCTCGCGGCGAGGGGCCTGCGAGGCGGGCCGCGACCTGTCCGTCGCCTTCAGCCCCGAGCGGATCGACCCCGCCAACGACGCCTTCCCGCCCGAGCGGGTGCCCCGCGTCGTCGGCGGGTGGACACCCGACTGCGCGACGCAGGCCGTGGCGTACGTCGCCCGGGTGGCACCGTCCGTCCACGTCGTCAGCAGCGCAGCCGCCGCCGAGATGACGAAGCTCTACGAGAACACGTTCCGGGCGGTCAACATCGCCCTCGCCAACGAGCTCGCCTCGGTGAGCCGCGGCCTCGACCTCGACGCCCTCGAGGTGGTGGAGGCGGCGGCCACCAAGCCCTACGGGTTCCTCCCCTTCTTCCCGGGACCGGGCGTCGGCGGGCACTGCATCCCGTGCGACCCCCACTACCTGCTCTGGCAGCTGCGCGCCCAGCACCGCCGCGCACCGCTGGTCGAGCAGGCCATGAGCGCCATCGACGCCCGTCCGGGCGAGGTCGTGGACCGGGCCTCGGAGGTCCTCTCCGAGCACGGGCATGCCCATGCAGGGCGCTCGCGTGCTGCTCGTCGGGGTCAGCTACAAGCCGGGCGTCGCCGACGTCCGCGAGTCGCCCGCGCTCCACATCCTCGACCGCCTGGCCGAGCGGGGCGCCGAGGTGTCCTTCACCGACGCCCACGTCCGGGAGGTCCGAACCCCGAGCGGCCGCCGACTCGTCGGCGACGAGCCCGCCGCGCACCCCGCACCCGACCTCGTGCTCGTCCACACCGTGCACCCCGGTGTCGACCACAGCTGGATCGACCGGCACCCCGTGGTCCTCGATGCCACGTACCGACTGGACGTCGCGCACCGCCACGTCCCATGAGCCCGGTCGACCGCCAGCGCCCCCCGCCACCGCCCGACCCGTCGGTCCGGCCGCTGGTCGAACGGTGGGGTGACCGCTCGCTGCGGCGCGGCGCGACGCTCGTCGCGCTCCTCCCCTGCTGCTGATCGTCGCCGTGAAGGCCGCCGACCTCACCGGGGACCCGTGGCTGAACGCCTACGGCATGGGGGTGCTGCTCTCCACCATCGGCATCCTGTACCTCGCGTTCGTCCGCTACGACGACCCCTCGCACGCTCCCTCGCGCCAGCCGGGGTGGATGCCGGCGGTCACGTGCCTCGTGGCGGTGAAGGACGACGAGGCGATCATCGAGCCCTGCGTGCGCTCGCTGCTCGACAGCTCGTACCCGGACCTGCAGGTCATCGTGGTCGACGACGCGTCGACCGACGGCACCCCCGAGATCCTCGACCGCCTGGCCGCCAGCACGCCGGTGGAGGTCCTCCACCTCCCGACCAACGTGGGCAAGAAGCGGGCCCTCGTCGAGGGCGTGCGCCGGGCTCACGGCGAGGTGCTCGTGTTCACCGACTCCGACTGCGTGCTGGCCCCCGACGCGGTCGAGCGGTGCGTCGACGCCCTGCGCAGCGACCCGGGCCTCGGCGCCGTCTCGGGCCACTCCCGGGCCGGCAACGCCGACGCGTCGCTGCTGGCCGCCGTCCAGGACGTCTGGTACGACGGCCAGTTCGGCGTGGCCAAGGCCGCCGAGTCCAGCGTCGGCAGCGTCACCTGCGTGTCGGGACCGCTGGCCGCGTTCCGGCGGTCGGCGATCATCAACTACTTCCCGGCGTGGGCGGCCGACGAGTTCCTCGGGCGGGAGTTCCGCTTCGCCACCGACCGCCAGCTCACCGGCTACGTCCTGGGTCAGCAGGCCGTCGGCGCCGGGCTCCTGGCCGACCCACGCCGACGACCCCCTCGTCGCCGACGAGCCGCACCTGCCTCGGCGGTGGCGGGTCGGCTACGTGCGGTCGGCTCGGGTCGTCACCGAGGTCCCGCCCGGACCTCGGTGCCCTCGTCCGCCAGCAGGTGCGGTGGAAGAAGAGCTTCGTGCGGAACCTGTTCTTCACCGGCCGGTTCGCCTGGCGCCGGGGGCTGATCCGCGGCGCTGCTGTACTACGGCCACGCCGTGTGGGTGCTGCTCGGGCCGGTCATGGCGCTGCGCCACCTGGTGCTGCTGCCGTTGCAGGGGGCGTGGATGGTGTCGGGGCTCTACGCCGCGGGCGTCGTGATGAAGGGCCTCGTCTGGGGCGCCGCGTACCGTGTGCAGAACCCGGGCGACCGGCGGTGGGTGCTCCGGCCGCTGATGAGCCTGCTGTCGACGACCGTCCTCACCTGGCTGCTGCCCTACTCGCTCGCCACCCTGCGCGCGCGGCACGTGGTCCCGCGCGTCGGCGCCGCCGGCGTTCGCCCCGCAGCCGGCGACGGGGCCGACCTGGATCCCGCGGGGGCGCGGTCGTGAGGCCGTCACGCTGGGTCGAGCTGTCGGCCGTCGTCGTCCTCGTCCCACGTTCGTGCTCGTCCTGACCCGCGGTGACGTCGCCCGGTGGCTGCCATGACGTCCAGCACAGCGCCCCGGGCACTCGCCGCGCCACCGCCCGGCCGCGCTCACCGGCGCCGCCGAGCCTGGTCGTCGGTCTGGTGCTCACCGTCGCCGCCCTCGCCGTGCCCGTCTACGCGTACCGGTGGGCGTCGGCGGACGACACCGTCGCCGACCGGCACGGTGCGCCCGAGGTGTCGTGGAGCCGGGCCGAGCTGGAGGAGCTGGTGGGCGGCGACGGGGGACGCCGGATGCGAGCGCCCCGCTCGATCCTGACCTACCACGACGTCCAGCCCGACCCGACCGACGAGCAGCGGCTGACGGTGACCCCCCAGCAGCTGACCGACCACCTGGCCATGCTCGACGCCGCCGGCTACACGTCGATCACCGCGGGCAGCTCCGCGACTGGGTCGAGGGGAGGCCGACCTGCCCCCCCGACCCGTCCTGCTGACCTTCGACGACGGCACCGGGGGCCTCTGGCGCTACGCCGACGCCGTGCTCGAGGAGCACGACTTCCACGCCGTCGCCTTCGTGGTCACCGGTCGGGTGGGGACGCGTCGGCCCTACTACCTCACCTGGGACGAGATCGACCGCCTGGATCGCTCGGGCCGTTGGGACGTCGAGTCGCACACCCAGGACGGCCACCACCTGATCGAGGTCGACGCCGAGGGGAACCGGCAGCCCTTCATGATCAACCGCCGCTGGCTGGCCGACGAGGACCGGCTGGAGACCCGGGCGGAGTTCGAGGCCCGGGTCCGTCGCGACCTCCGGGGGTCGATCGAGGACCTGCGGGCCCACGACCTGCGACCCGGTCGGGCTGTTCTCGTATCCGTTCTCGGCGGCCACCAACTCCGCCAACGACCCGCTCGCCCCGGACATCACGTCGGCCGCGGTCGCCGACGTCTTCGCCGCCAGCATGACGAACGTGCTGCCCGACCGCCTCGTCACCGAGCGCGACCGGCGGCAGCGGGAGCTGCCGCGGGTCGAGGTGTTCCAGTCGACGAGCGTCGAGGACCTCCACGCCCGCATCACCGCCGCGACCCCGACCGACCCGGCCCGGAGGCCCCGCTCACCGAGCCGGCGGCCTGGACCGACTCGAGTGGCGAGCCGCTCCGTCCGCCGGCGACCGACGACGTCGACCAGGGCTCCGAGCAGGTCGACGTCATCGCCATCGACGGGGAGACGGGCACGGCCACGCTGTCGCCCCCGGCCGGCGGCCACCTCTCCGCCCAGCTGGCCCCGGCCCAGAGCGCGGAGTGGACCGACTACGTCGTCGGAACCGACCATCAGCGGGCTCGGCGAGCGGGAGGACGGACCCACCGGCTCGCTGAGGGTGCTGGTCGGCAGCGAGGAGCCCATCCAGGTGGCCGTCTCCGCGTCGTACGTCCAGGTCTCGGTCGGCGAGTCGCGACCGCCGTCGAGTGGTGGCCCAGCAGGCGCTCGAGGCGGCGGACGCCCACCGGGTCGCCATCGAGGTCGCGGACGGTGAGGTGTCCGTCGCCGTCGGTCCGGAGTGGATCACCCGGTTCCCCCTGGAGACGGACGGCACGGGAGGGCTCGCCATCGGGGCGTCGGACGCCCCGATCACGTTCTCCTCCCTGCGCCTCGGGGCGGCCGCCTCATGAGCAGGCTGGCGGTCGCCGCGGGTCGTGGTGGTGGCGTTGCTCACCGGCGCGCCTCGCCGGAGCCGGCCGACGGGGGTGTGGACGGCGATCGCGCCTGCCTCATCCCCATCGCCCGCTTCGAGGTGACGAGCGGACGTTGGCGGACCATCGGCGGCGATCCGGCGGCGGCGAGGACGGCGTCGCCCGTGTTCCGGGCGCGGTCGATGCGCGCCGACCTGGACTCGCCGGTGCTGCAGCTGCGGTTCCGCATCGATCGGTTCCTGGAGGGGACCGAGGAGCACGACTGGGACGGTGTCCACGTCGGGCTCCGGTACGCCTCGCCCGACGACCTCTACTACCTCAGCCTGGCCCGACGCGACGGGACCGTCGCGGTGAAGCGCAAGTCCCGCGGCCGCTACGAGACCCTCGCCGTCGCCGACGCCGAGGTCAGCGTCGGCGCCTGGCACCGGGCCACCGTCTCCGTGGCGGACACCCCCGACGGCACCCAGCTGCGCCTGACCGTCGACGGTCGAGCCGGTGCTGGAGGTGCTCGACGGCATCCGCTGGGCCCTGCCTCCGGGCGGCCGCGTGCTGCTGCGCAGCGACAACGTCAACGCCGCCTTCGCCGACGTGCGCGTCAGGGACGCGGCCTGACCGCTTCGTCAGCAGCGGTGGCCGTCCACCCGGCGCGCCGGGCGGGGGAGCCCCCGAGGCCGCCCCGGACCCGCCCGTGCCGCTCGACATCGACCGATCCGGGCAGCCGGGCCGCCGCGGGTCAGAGCGGGACGAAGCGGGTCGCCAGCTCGGCCAGGTCGGGATCGGTGGCCGGGCGACGGCCGTAGGGCACCGTCAGCATCACCGCGGCCGCGTCGCCGACCACCACGTGGTCGGGGGCCTCGTCGCCCGGATCGCCCACGACGAGGTCGCCACCGGTGAACCGCATCTCGACCGGTCCGCCGGGCAAGCCCGAGCTCGAGCCGCCACCGGTCGGTGGCAGCACGGCCTGCGTCGGTCAGCCAGCCGCCCAGCACCGGCGATGCGTAGCGCCAGGTCGGTTCGAGGTCGGCGGCGTCGACCGTCCACGTCGCACCTGCGGCGCGGGCGACGTCGTCGCCGTGGGCGAGCAGCTCGCCGATCATGTTCCCCCACCCTCCGGCCATGGTGATCTGCCGGCCGCCGTGGAACGGGAAGCGCTGGTCGGGCGGGATCGAGCCGAGGACCGGGCCCAGGAAGGCCAGCTGGGCGGCCATGTCGTCGAGCATCGCCCCGACGTCGTCGCCGAGGTCGGCGGTGACGGCCCCGATGTCATCGGCGTTGGCGGCGTCGACCTCGCGGGGCGTCGGGGCCCGGCGGTGGTCGAGGGTGTAGCGCCGGTAGACCGACGCGAGGTGGGCGACCACGTCGCTCGCGCTCCAGTCGAGGTCGGGGACCGGCGCCGCGAGCTGGGCGGCATCGAGCCCGCGCACCATCGCCGCGAAGCGCTCCGTGAGGGCGACGGCCCGGTCGTACCCGGCGACGTGCCAGTGGGCGAGCCGCTCGTCGACCGCCGGGGGCGGGGTCGCGGCGGTCGGCTCGGTCGCGGGCTCGGCGGTCATGGCTCCGGTCTCCAGGCTCGTGGTCACGTCTGGCTCCTCCCGTCCCGGGTCCGGTCGGTCCCGGACCTCCACGCGATCTGCTCCCGTCAGGAGCAGATTCCAGATTACTCCTCACAGGAGTAGTGTCAACGGGGTGCCCGAGCTGACCACCACCTCGTACGCCATCCTCGGCCTGCTGGCCCTGCGTCCGCACACCGCCTACGAGCTGGCCGCGCAGTCCGACCGGAGCCTCCGCTACCTCTGGCCGACGGCGCCCAGCCGGCTGTACGCGGAGCCCAAGCGACTGGTCGGGTTGGGCCTGATCGACGTGGAGGACGAGCCGGCCGGTCCCGTCCGCACCCGCCAGCGCTTCCGCATCACCGACCAGGGGAGGGACGCCCTCGCGGCGTGGCTCGACACGCCCGTGGCCCCGCCGCGCGTCGAGGTCGAGGCCCTCCTGCGGACGTTCCTGGGCGACGCCGGATCCCACGACGCGCTCGGTGGCCACCCTCGAGGCGACGCGCGATGCCGCCGAGGAGGAGTACCGGGCCGGCATCGCCCTGGTCGAGGCCTACCGGGCCGGCGAGAACCCCTATCCCGAGCGCCTCCACCTCAACCTGCTGTGGATCGTGTTCGTCCGCGACCTCCTGCAGCTGGTCGGCGACTGGAGCGAGTTCGCCGCCGGCGAGGTGCGCCGGTGGCCGGCCGTCGACGACCCCGGCAGCCGCCGACGCCTCGACCGCCTGCTCGACGCCATCGCGTCCGGCGACGAGGTCATCCCCCGTCGGGAGCCACCGGCTGCCGACGCCCCCGACGATGCCGGCTGACCGGCCGAGCGTGAGGTGGTGGGTCGCCAGGGACTCGAACCCTGAACCAGCGGGTTAAAAGCCCGATGCTCTGCCAGTTGAGCTAGCGACCCGGGGCCGGCGCGATTCGCGGACGAAGACCCCAGAGCCTGGGGAGGGCCGGTTCCCGTGCCGATCGTAGGGGTCGAACATGGCCCTCTTCGGAGAGATCGACGGCCGACCTCGTCCTGAGGCCGCGCTCGTGCCGAACGGGCGCTCAGGCTGAACCGTGCCGGAGCGGGTCAGACGAGCGGTGCCGTGTTCGCGAAGGCATCTCGGTGGTCGCGCTCGGCTTGGCTCTGATCGAGGGCTCGACCGCCCTTGACGAGGTAGTCAGCAGCCAGCTCGGCTCGGACGTCACCCTGCTCGTCGAGCATCCAGACGGGCGCCATCCGTTGGGGGACGGTGACGACCCCGGGGTCGTCGTAGGTGCCGAAGGCCCGGTCCCAGACGGGGCTCGTGACGCCGAGGTTGCGCATGGGGGCCCCGAAGTGGTGGTGCAGGTGGCTGCGGCGCGCCCAGCGGCCGTACCTGTTGGTCGGCGGGTGCGTGTGCAGCCGGCGGTGCACGACCTCGTACCAGAAGTACGTGGCGATGAGTCCACCGGTGAACGCCATGCCCCACCGACGACCGCCGACCTTGGACGCGATCGGGTACGCCACCACGGTCGTGCCGGCCGCGGAGAGGAGCTTCTTCGACGTCGGGGCGAAGTAGGTGACGTCGCCATGGTGCTTGAGGTGCTCGACCGAGGCGAGGCCCTTGCCGCGCATCTGGTGCATGGCGAACCGGTGAAGGCCGTACTCGGCCCATGACCACGACAGCGCGCCGGCGACGATGGCAACCGGTGTCGATCGGAGGAAGCGCACGCCCTGAGGCTCCCACACCCATCTCGCCCGGGTCGAGTGGTTCGTCGGGCGACCGCAGCCACGTCCCGGAACCGGGCTGTCGGCGTTCCCACGCCGAGGTTCCCGGTGCGGCGACGCCACGACGTCGCGCGTCCACCCGCGGGCGGGGGCTGAGGGCGGGACCGGCGCGTGTGGCGCTGGTCACGTACGGTCGATCGGAGACCGACCTCTGGGGGCATCGATGCGACGGATCCTGACCGCACTCGTGCTGGTGGCGACGCTGACGACGACGGCGGCGTCGACGGTGGCGGCCGCCCCGCCGCGAGAGCCGGTGCCGCGCAGGGGGCCGGCGGCGCCCACCGCCGAGGGTCCCCACGGCGTCGGCATCACGACCTTCACCGCAGCCGACCCCGCCCGGCCCGGCCGCACCCTCACCTTCGACGCGTGGTACCCGACGGCGCAGGGCACGACCACCGGCTCGCCCGGGTCGCTCGACCTCCTCGTGACCCAGCTCGCCCTGCCCGGCGTCCGCCGCGACGCGACCCCGATCCGCCGCCGGTCACCGCTGGTGGTCTTCTCCCACGGCAGCGGCGGCGTGCGGTACCAGTCGTGGTTCCTGCTCCAGGCGCTGGCGTCGCACGGCTACGTGGTGGTCGCGCCGGACCACGCGGGCAACACCTCCCTCGACCCGCTGTTCGGCACGGTCGACCCCTTCCCGGTGGTCGCCGCGAACCGGCCCCGCGACGTCTCCTTCGCCATCGACGTGGCCCTGGGCCGATCGGCCACCGCGGGCGACCTGCTGGCCGGCACCGTCGACCCCTCGCGCGTGGCGGTGGCGGGCCACTCCTTCGGGGGCTTCACGGCCCTGGCGGTGGCCGGCGGCTACCAGACCTACGCGCCCGACGAGCGGGTCGACGCGATCATGCCGATCGCGGCCGCCTCGGGCCTCCTCACCGACGACGAGCTGGCCGCGATCGACGTGCCGACGCTGCTGCTCTCCGGCACCGACGACGTGACCGTGCCGCTCGCGGCGGCCGCGGAGCGGCCCTGGGCCGAGATCTCCGCCCGGCCCGCCTGGCGGGTCGACGTGCAGCGCGCGGGCCACAACTCGTTCACCAACGTGTGCGACCTGCTGGCGGCCCTCCAGGACGCAGGCCTCCCGGCCCCGCTCCTCGCCTTCCTGGTGTCGTCCGCCGAGGAGGGGTGCGCGCCCGGGCTCATCCCCATCGACGAGGCGCACCGGCTGACCGTCCGGTACGCGCTGGCCTTCCTCCGCACCACCATCGGCCACGACGCCCGATGGGCGCACCTGCTGTCGCCGCGGTGGGCCGAGCGGCACGACCTCCCGGTCGACGTCCTGGCCCGGCCGGGCCCGCTGCGCCGCCCCGCCTGACGCCGGTGCAGCAGACCGGGAGCTCGGGCCGCCGGCTCACACGCCGAGGCGCCCCCACGGACCCCAGATCGCGAACGAGATGGCCTGCGACGCCTGGATGTTGACGAAGAGCGTCTCGCCGTCGGCGCCGAACGTGGCGCCCGCGAACTCCTCGCCGTAGCGGGTGGCGAACGGCGGGTTGTTCCGCCTCAGGCGGTTCACCGCGATGTCGAACAGCGAGCCGTACCGGGTGAGGCCGCGGATGTAGTTGTCGGCGGGGCCGTCCTCGCACAGCACGATGGTGCCCCGGTCGCTGCGGGCGGTGACGTTGTCGGGCAGCTCGAGCGACGTCGGTCCCGGCGACTGGTACCGGCAGGTCAGGGTGCAGCGCCGCGGGTCGTACGACCACACCTGCCCGGTGCCGTTCCCGTAGCCGGTGAGGGGCTCGGGCCCGGTCTCGGCCGCGCCCCCGCCCTGGGTCGAGGTGAAGAACACCTCGCCGCGGGTGTAGGTCGCGCCCTCGAGGCGGGAGAAGTGGGCGGCACCCTCGGCCCGGCCCTGGTCGCCGACGAACGTGAGGGCGGCGTCGTTGTCGGTGACGGTGGCGAAGCGGCCGTCGGTGCCCGGGTAGGGCTGGTCGATGTCGACCCACTCGACCCGGTAGGTCGCCCCGTTGGTCTGCTGGGCCTCGAGGTGGGCCTGGTGCACGCCCCTGACCTTCAGCATCTGGAGCCGGCCGCCGTCGACCAGGCGCCCCGCGGCCATCGGATCCTCCGGCGGGATGTAGCGGTAGAGGCCGGACGGGAACTCGAAGTTGTCCTCGGTGAGGTAGACGATGCCCTCGTCCGGGCTGTAGGCCGCGGCCTCGTGGGCGAAGCGACCGGCGCTGCGGATCGGCGTGCGATCCGACACCCCGCCCACCGGGACCTCGAAGACGAAGCCGTGGGGCTGCTCGAGGAACTCGTTGGTCTGCCCGGTGAAGTCGGGCGAGGTGTCGGGTCCGTTGACCGTCTCCTCGCACGAGATCCACGAGCCCCACGGCATGGCTCCGCCGGAGCAGTTCATCATCGTGCCGTTGAGGCTGGTCCAGGCCTCGATCACCTCACCGTGGGGGGTGACGAGGACCGAGGTCGTCCCGCCCAGGCCGTGGGCGTCGTAGGGGTCGAGCGGCCCGAAGGCGGGCTGGGGGTTCGGCTGGCCGACCGCTGGGTTGTTGAGCTCGTGGTTGCGGATCAGCCAGACGTTGCCGTCGGGGGCGGGGAACGCCGCCATGCCGTCGTGGCGCCCCGGCAGGAGCGTGCCGTCGTCGAGCACGACCGGCGGCGCCGGCGGCCCGGTCGGGGGAGGAGGGTGTCGGTGTCGTGGAACGACCGGTAGCGGAACCCGCGCGGGAGGTGCAGCCGCACGATCCCGTCGCGGAGGTCGGGCACCGGTTCGAGCACCTCGGGCCGCGGCCGGGCCCCCGCCGGCGCCGCGAGGAGGGCCGGGAGGGTGCCGGCGACGAGCACTCCGCCCGTCGTGGCCGCCGCACCCCGGAGGAAGTCCCGTCGTCCGTAGTCGGTCATCGCAACCTCGGTTCGTCGCTGGAGATGGCGTCGCCGCGACCGTACGTCGCGCCGTCGGGGCCCGCACCGGGCACCACCCGCCGCGGTCGGGAGGCCGCGCTCGGGACCGATGGCGGCCACGAGTCGCGTCGTCCCCCACCCCGGCCGGTCGCGTTCCGCTCGGAGGCCTTGCCTGCTGCCGGGCGTAGGCGTACCATCTGGTACATGATCACCGACAGCAGCATCGAGGTCGCCGCTCCGGCTCCGCTCGTCTGGGACGTGTTCGCGGACGTCGCCCGGTGGCCGGACTGGACCGAGTCGGTCGACCGGGTCACGCCGCTCGACGGGGCCGGGATCGAGGTCGGCCACCGCTTCGAGATCAAGCAGCCCCGGTTCCCGCTGCTGGTCTGGGAGGTGACCGAGGTCGATCCGGGGACGTCGTGGACGTGGCGCCAGCGCTCGCCCGGCGGCACCACCCTGGCCACCCACGAGGTCGTCGCCCAGCCCACGGGTGGCACGCTCGTCCGCCAGCGCATCGACCAACGGGGCCCGATCGGGGTGGCCGTCGGCCTCCTCACCCGCGGCCTCACCCGTCGCTACCTCGGCCTCGAGGCCCGCGGGCTCAAGGCCGCCAGCGAGCGACGGATGCGGGATGCCCCGGCCGCGTGACGAGGTCCGGCGTCGCGAGGTCCTCGACGCGCTGATCGACGCCGTCGCCGAGGGCGGGATCGGCGACCGGTCGCTGCGCGACATCGCCGAGGCCGCCGGCACCAGCCACCGCATGCTGCTCCACCACTTCGGATCCCGCGACGAGCTGCTCGTGACGGTGGTCGAGGAGGTCGAACGGCGCCAGACCGGGATGCTGGCCGACCTCCCCGACGACCCGGCCGACGCGGTCGCGGCGACGTGGGCCGACGTCAGCCGGCCCGAGCTCCGACCGCTCGAGCGCCTCTTCTTCGAGTGCTACGCCCGGGCCGCTCAGGGGGAGGAGCCCTTCTCCAGGATGCTCCCCGGCGCCGTCGACGGGTGGCTGGCCGAGGTCGACCGTCGCACCGACGGCACGGTCGATCCGGCGCTGGCCCGGCTCGGTCTCGCCGTCAGTCGCGGTCTGCTCCTCGACCTGGTGGCCACCGACGACGACGAGGGCGTCGACGCCGCTGCGGCCGCGTTCGTGGCCCTGGTCCGGCTGGCGACCACCGCGACCCCCGCCGCCGCCCCGCCCCCCTGAGGGCCGCGGGACGCCGGGACACCGCCACACCGTCCCGACGAGCCCGGCGTCGAGCTCGTCGTCGGGCCCACCGGCGGCCGGGCAGGTGGGCGGTGGTACGTTGCGCGCGAGGTCTCGTCTGCGGGAGGGGAACCATGGATGGTGTCGTCGGCTTCGGTCATCCTGCTGTGGGTGGCGTTCACGTTCATCCCGGCGGTGATCGCACGCGGGAAGGGCTACTCGTTCTGGACCTTCGCCCTCTTCGGTGCCTTCACCTGGATCGTCGCCACGTTCGTCGCCAGCATCCTCCCGGACCGGGCCGAGGCGGTGACCGTCGGCCAGATCGTCAGGACCCGCAACACGATCAACCTGAACGACGGCGGCCAGATCCCGGAGGGCCACGTCTCGACGGTCGCCGCGCTCGACGTGATCGACGGCCACGTCGTCGCCCAGATCGAGGCCCCAGACGGGTCGTCTCGCTGGGTCGCGAGGAGCGGCGTCCTTCCCGCCTGAGTGGGCCACTGATCGGCGCAAGCCGGTGGAGAGCGTGGTCAGTGGACGACGCTGGAGCCGCACCCTCGGCTGGGACGCGCCCGTGGGCGCGTCGTCGGGCGCGGCGCAGCCGAGATCTGGGGTCTGACCTGGGCTTGGGCTTCGACTGTCACACCCCCTGCGTACAGTCGAACGGAGTTCGACCTGGCGGTTGCAGGAGGCGGAGTCATGGAGACACGAGAGCGGACCTCGACGAGAGGCGACGGCAGCATCCGGTGGACCGTCGGCGACCTGCCGGCGGAGCGGTTGGAGGCCGAGATCGTCACCCTGGCCGAGCGGCTGTCGGTGGGCACCTACGAGCTGCTGGTGCTCGTCGGTGAGCTCGACGCCCGGGGCACGTGGGCGGCGTGGGGTGCCCTGTCGTGTGCGGGGTGGCTGGCCGATGCGTGCGATCTCGAGGTGTCGACGGCGCGGTACGCAGGTGCGGGTGGCCCGGGCGATGCGGGAGCACCCCGAGCTCGACGCCGCGATGCGCTCCGGTGACGTGTCCTACGCGAAGGCCCGGGTGCTGGTGCCGCACCTGACCGACGCCAACGCCGGTGAGCTGGTCGCCCTCGCCGCGGACGCGCCCGCGGGCGTGCTCGGCGCCCGCATCGCAGCCTGGTCCCAGCGTCACGAGGACCCCGACGCCATCACCGATCGCCAGCACCGCGAGCGCAGCGTGTCGTGGCGCACCGACGCCGACGGCATGGTCACCCTCACCGCCCGCCTCCCACCCGAGGTCGCCGGCGCCCTGTGTCGCGGTCATCGACACCCAGGTCACCCGCTCCCGCGCGCCCGCGGGCGCGTCGCTCCGCCAGCAACGCGCCGACGCCCTCGTCGCTGCGGTGACCGACGGAGGCGGGTCGGTGACCGCCGAGGTCGTCATCCACATCCGAGAGCGGCGACGGACCCGCGACCCTGGCCGACGGCACCCCGCTGTCCGAGCACGCCGTGGCCGGCCTGCTGCCCGAGGCGTTCGTGTCCCTGCTCCTCCACGACATGCACGGGCGACCCATCGACGCCAGCCCCAGGCGCCGATCACCGACCCGCACGGCAACGACGGGTCCTCGACGAACGCCACCCCACCTGCGGCCACCCCGGCTGCACCGCCACCGCCTTCCTCCAGTACGACCACATCCACCCCTACGCCAAGGGAGGCCCCACCGTCCTCGCCAACCTCCGACGATGGTGCGGCCCCCACAACCGAGCCCGATGGACGAACGCCGAGGAGGCGCCGTGACCCGCGGTGGTGGAGGGCCTTCCGACCCTGACCGCCGCCTCCCGGATGGGCGTACGGTGGCCCGCGAGCCCTTCGGTGCGAGCCGGTGAGGAGCGTGGCCAGTGGATGAGCTCGGAGTCGGCAAGGTCGCCATCATCGGGGCCGGGTCGTGGGGCACCACCCTGGGCGGCCTCGCCGCGGACGGGGCGTCGTCGCCGACGGTGATCTGGGCGCGCGAGCCCGAGGTGGTCGAGGGCATCCAGCGCGAGGGCGAGAACCCGCTGTTCCTGGTCGGGCACCGGCTCCCCAGCACCCTCCACGCGACGGGGTCCTTGGAGGAGGCGCTCGGCGGCGCCGGGGTCGTCGTCATGGCCGTCCCCGCCCAGCACTTCCGCACCGTGTTCCAGCGCGTCGCCCCGCTCCTCCCGGACGAGGCCAGCGTCATCAGCGTCGTGAAGGGCATCGAGCAGGGCTCGCTGCTGCGGATGACCGAGGTCATCGCCGAGGAGTCCGACCACGACCCCTCCCTCGTCGGCGTCCTGAGCGGGCCGAACATCGCCCCGGAGGTCGCCGCCGGGCAGCCGGCGGCGACGGTGATCGCCCTCGCCGATCGGCGACGGGCGGAGCAGCTCCAGCTGCGCTTCATGGGGCCGCGGTTCCGCGTGTACACCAACGACGACGTCATCGGCTGCGAGATCTCCGGCGCGGTGAAGAACGTCATCGCCATCGCCGCCGGCATCGCCGACGGGCTCGGGCTCGGCCTCAACACCAAGGCCGCGCTGCTGACCCGAGGCCTCGCCGAGCTCTGCCGGCTGGGCACGGCGATGGGCGGGCGGCCGCTCACCTTCCTCGGCCTCGCGGGCAACGGCGACCTCATCGCGACGTGCGGCAGCGAGAGGAGCCGGAACCACCGCGTCGGGGTCGAGCTGGGGAAGGGCCGGTCGGTCGACGAGATCCGAGGGGAGATGCACATGGTGGCCGAGGGCATCGAGACCACACCGGGGGTCCTCGGGCTGGCGGCGCGGGCGGGGGTCGAGATGCCGATCGCCCAGGAGGTGTCCGAGGTCATCGCCGGCCGGCGGTCGCCGGAGGAGGCGGTCGACGTCCTGATGGGTCGTGCTCCCCGGTCCGAGACCGACGACCTCCCGGTCGAGCTGTGACCGCCGCACCCGGGTCCCGCGGCAGGCACGCGGCATCGCCAGCGGGAGGTCGCGCCATGCACGCGAGGGTGACCCGGGTCCACGTCGATGCCGAGCGGAGCTCGGTCGAGGACGTGCTCAACCGGTTCCGCGTCGCGGTCCTCCCCGCGCTGCAGGAGCAGCCGGGCTACCGGGGCATCTACGTGCTGGGGACCGACGACGGCGACGGGCGTGCTGGTCAGCCTGTGGGCGACCGAGCAGGCGGCGACGGCGATGGACCCGGGCGGCTGGTACTTCGGGGTGCTCCGCGACTTCGCCACCTTCCTCGACGCGACGCCCGGATCGCGCGGCCTTCGAGGTCCTGCTCAAGGACCTCCCCGGCGCCCAGTCGTCGCGGTAGGAAGGGTCAGGGGGATCCGTGCGGGAGCAACGTGCGCAGCAGGGCGGCCGCACCCTCGGGGCTGTCGACGACCACGTCGGCCGCCCCGACCAACGCCGGGGGGGCCTCCTCGCCCCGGACCGCCACCTTGACCGTGCGGAGGCCCTGGGCCGCCAGCTCGTCGACCGCCGCGAACGCGGACAGGTCCCCGAGGTCGTCGCCCAGGTAGCAGGCCGCCGACAGGCCGACCGCCAGGGCGCGCAGGACGGTGCCCTTGTCGCTGTCGACGGGGGGCTGCAGCTCGACGGACCGCTTGGCCGGCCGGGCCACCAGACCGGTCGCCGCGGCGACCTCGTCGGCGAGGGCGACGACCCGGTCCTCGAGCTCGGGGGCGCTGCGGTAGTGGAGGCTGACCGACAGGCCCTTGGGCTCGACCAGGACCTCCGACGGCGCTCCCGCCCGGGCCCGCACGACGGCGTCGGCGATGATCGGCCTCCACGGCTCGGCCGCGGGGTCGATCTCGACGACCCCGTCCCGGCGGACCTCCAGGCCGTAGAGGCCCACGGCCAGGACGGACGGCGGGAGGTGCTGCGCCAGGAACGACACCGGCCGACCCGAGATCACGGCGACGACGGCGTAGTGGCCGGCCAGCGCCGAGAGCAGGTCGGGGACCCCCGGCACCGGCGCCGCGGTGGCGGGGTCGGTGACGATGGGCGACAACGTCCCGTCGAAGTCGGTGAACACCCCGGTGGACGTCGGATCCCGACGAAGTCCGGCGAGCGGATCGTCCACGCCGTGCACCGGCCGCACCGTAGCGGTCCGCGGGGCGAGACCGCGGGGCTGATCACCCCCCGCGCCCCCGTTTCGCGCCAACATGCGGTCCGGCCGCACACGGCCCGACGCCGGACGAGGAGGTGAGAGTGGACGGCTTCACCCTGGCGTGGGACCACTTCGACCCGGCGGAGGAAGGGCTCCGCGAAGCCCTCACGTCGACCGGCAACGGCTACCTCTGCTCACGGGGGACCGCGGAGTGGGAGGACGCCGACGACGTGCACTACCCCGGCACGTACGTCCACGGGTTCTACAACCGCGAGACCGCGATCCTCGGCGGCCGACCGGTCCTCAACGAGGATCTCGTCAACCTCCCCAACTGGCTCGTGCTGCAGCTTGCCATCGGCGACGGGGACACCCTCCGGCTGGCCGGCGTCGAGGTGCTCGCCTACCGGCACGCGCTCGACATCCGCCATGCGACGGTGCACCGCGAGGTGCGCTTCCGCGACCGTGCCGGACGGGTGATGTCGGTCCGCAGCCGTCGCTTCGTGAGCATGGCCGACGCCCACCACGGCGGCATCGAGTGGACGCTGGTCCCCGAGGGTTGGTCGGGGCTCGTGCGGATCGTGTCGGCGATCGACGGTCGGGTCCTGAACCGCAACGTGGCCCGGTACGGCCTGCTCGCCGGACGTCACCTCTCGCCGGTCGGTCCCCAGGTCTGGGGTCCGGAGGTCATCGCGCTCAAGGCCCGCACCCGGCAGTCGGACCTGTTCATCAGCCAGGCCGCCCGCACCCGGGTGTTCAAGGACGACGTGCCGGTCGACGTCGCCCGCACGAGCACGCAGATGCCCGACTACATCCAGCAGGTCCTCGAGGTCGAGGTGGAGGATGGGGAGGCGGTCCGTGTCGAGAAGATGGTCGCCTTCTCCACGTCGCGCGACCCGGCGGTCGGTGACACCCTGGAGAAGGCGAGCCGCTCCACCGCGCGCTACCTCGACCTCGCTCCCGCCTGGGACCGCCACGCCACCGCGTGGCGTGGGCTCTGGGAGGCCTGCGACGTGCGCGTCACCGGCGACGAGCGCGTCCAGCAGCTGCTGCGCCTGCACACCGCCCACCTGCTGCAGGTGTGCAGCCGGCACACCGCCGACCTCGACGCGGGGCTGCCGGCCCGGGGCCTGAACGGCGAGGCGTACCGGGGCCACATCTTCTGGGACGAGGTCTTCGTCCTGCCCTACCTCAGCCTCCGCCTGCCGGAGGTCGCCCGGGGCCTGCTGATGTACCGGTTCCGACGGCTGCCCGAGGCCCGAGCCTTGGCCGCCGCCGACGGGCACCGGGGGGCGATGTTCCCGTGGCAGAGCGGGAGCGAGGGGACCGAGGAGACGCAGCGGCTGCACCTCAACCCGCTGTCGGGACGGTGGGACGTCGACCTCAGCCACCACCAACGCCACGTCGGAGCGGCGATCTTCCACGACGTGTGGCGCTACGTCACCGCCACCGGCGACCGGGCCTTCCTCAGCGACCACGGCGCCGAGATGCTCTTGGAGATCGCCCGCTACTGGGCCTCGGTCGCCCACTTCGATCCCGCCATCGGCCGCTACCGCATCGACGGGGTGATGGGCCCCGACGAGTTCCACGAGAAGGTGCCGGGGGCGACGAAGGCAGGGCTGCCCGACAACGCGTACACGAACGTCGTCGTGGCGTGGCTGTGCCGGGTCGCCGGCGAGGTCCTGCCCCTGCTGGCCGAGGAGCGGGCCCGCGAGCTGCGGCAGCGGCTCGCGCTCACCGATGACGAGCTCGACGTCTGGGACGACATCAGCCGCCGCATGTTCGTCCCGTTCCACGAGGGCGTCATCAGCCAGTTCGACGGCTACGGCGACCTGGAGGAGCTCGACTGGGACGGGTACCGCGCCCGCTACGGGAACATCCAACGGCTCGACCGCATCCTCCGGGCCGAGGGCGACGACCCCGACCGCTACAAGCTCAGCAAGCAGGCCGACGCGGTGATGCTGTTCTTCCTGTTCGCCCCCCACGAGCTGGCCGAGGTCTTCTCCCGTCTCGGCTACGACCACGACCACGGGCTCGTCCGGCGCACCGTCGAGTACTACGACCGCCGCACGTCGCACGGCTCGACCCTCAGCTTCGTGACCCACGCCGCCGCGCTGGCCGAGATCGACGTCGAGACGTCGTGGGAGCGGTTCCTGGTCGCGCTGGAGAGCGACGTCGGCGACATCCAGGGTGGGACCACGAAGGAGGGGATCCACCTGGGGGTGATGGTCGGCACCCTGGATCTCGTGCAGTCGCGCTACGCGGGCGTGAGGGTCGAGGGCGGGACGATCTCCATCTCGCCGCGCCTGCCCGCCGCGCTCGACGAGATCGCGTTCCCGCTCCACGTGAGGGGGACGCTCGTCCGCGTCACCGTCTCCCGCGACCGAGTCACGGTCGAGGTCCCCGGCATCGACGGTGACGCCGAGATCACCGTCCACGTCGGAGACGAGACCCGCACCCTCCACCGGGGCGACGAGGCGACCTTCCCCGTCCCCCCTCGGCCCTGAGCGGCCGGGTCAGGCGACCGAGGCCGCGCTCTCCGCCCGGGCCGCGAGCAGGTCGCGGAAGTCGGCCGGGTCGGCGTGGGCGGGCTCGGTGGTGGCGATGAAGTCCTCGAGCACCTCGACGAACCGGACCGGGTCCTCGACGTGCGGGAAGTGGCCACAGCCCTCCAGCACCTCGAACCGGCTCCCGGCGATGGCCTCGTGGGCGGCTCGACCGTGGTCCAGGGGGATGATCGGATCCTGGTCGCCCCAGACGATGAGGGTCGGCACCGCGGAGGCGAGGTAGAGGCGGTCGAGGGCCGAGACGGTCTGGCCGCCGGGATCCACGACGGCCCGGAGGGTGCGGAGGAACGCGCCCCGGTTCTCCGCCCCTGCGAGGGAGGCGTAGGCCCGCCACATCTCGGCGACGTGGGGAGCGCGGAGGCCCCGGTCGTGGAGGATGCGGCTCACCGCGTTGCCCCGATCGCGCACGAACGACGGGAACAGCAGCGGCATCACCAGCTCGGCCCCGGGGAGGGTGAGCGCCCGCAGCATCCAGCTGACCTCCCGTCCGAGCCCTCCGCTGCCGACGAGGACGAGTCGCTCCACCAGCTCGGGATGCTGGTAGGCGAGCTGCATCGCCACACCGCCGCCGAGGGACTGGCCCACGATCGTCGCCCGCTCGACCTTGAGCACCCCGAGCAGGTCGCGCAGGCCGCTGGCGAAGGCCCCCAGCGAGTAGTCGCCCATCGGCTTGGCCGAGAGACCGTGGCCCAGCAGGTCGGGGGCCACGACCGTGTGGCCGTCGCGGACCAGGAGGTCGGTGACGTCCTTCCACGTGCGCGACGAACCCGCCATGCCATGGATCAGGAGGACCGCCGGCCCGTCACCACCCATCCGGTAGCTGACCTCGTGGCCGTGGAGGGTGACCGTCTGGAGCGGGATCGATGCCATCGGTGTCAGCGTCCCACCCGGTTCGGCCCCTGCCAAGGGTCCTAGGTCACCTGGTCCGCTCGGGGCGGTCGACGTGGTCGGGACGGTCGATGAGGCCGAGGTAGCCCTCGTCCTCCTGGGCGAAGTGGAGCACGAGGATGGCGTGGAGGCCGTAGAGCGCCCGGCGCAGCTCGATGAGGTCCTCGGGGTGGGGATCATCGGTGTCGAGGTCGTCGAGCAGGTGCCCGATCCGGCGGATGTGGTGGGCGATCTCGACGTGGGCGCGGCTCATGGTCCCGGTCGGGTCCGAGCCGCCGAGGATCCGGTCGAACACGGGGTACAGCTGCGCGTCCTCGGCCTGCTCGTGGGGCAGGAGCTCCTCGACGAGGAACCGTTGCACGTCGCGGACGGCGGCCAGCATCTCCGCGGTCGGCACGGTGCCGATCTGGTCGGCGGCGTGGCGGAGCCGGTCGAGGTCGGGCCGGAGGGTGGCGTGCTCGCCGGTGAAGCGCTCGACGAGGTCCTGCTCCTCGGGCCGGACCTCGAGGTCGGGCGAGGGGGTCCGCAGCACCCGGAGGGCGTTGAGGATGACGGTGACGTCGATGGCCTCCTGCAGCAGCGCACCGGCCGCCGGCGGGAGCAGCCCGAACGCGGCGACCACCATGGCCAGCGCCGAGAGGCCGATGCCGGAGTACACGCTCTGACGGGTGATCCGCCGGGTGCGGCGGGCGATGGTGATGGCCTCGGTCAGGCGGCTCAGCCGGTCGACGGTGAGGACGACGTCGGCCGCCTCCGACGACGCGGTCGAGCCGCGGGCCCCGATGGCGACCCCGATGTCGGCCATGGCCAGCGCGGGCGCGTCGTTGATGCCGTCGCCCACCATGATCGAGCGGTGGGTGAGGCTCGCGCTGCGCACCGCCTCGACCTTCTCCGCGGGGGTGCGCTCGGCCAGGACCTCGTCGACCCCGATGACGGCACCGACGGTCGAGGCGACGTCGGCGCGGTCGCCGGTGACCATGGTGATCCGTCGCATGCCCTGGCGGCGGAGGTCGCGGATCGTGCGTGAGGCGTCGGCGCGGATGGGGTCGTCGAGCACCACCGCGGCGACGACCTCGCCGTCGAGCGCGACCAGCATGGTGAGGGCGCCGTCGAGGTCGGCCCTCCGCCGGACCGAGCGGGCCCAGTCCGGGGGTGCGCCGGACAGGAGCCAGCCGGCCTTGCCCACGGCGACCTCCCGCTCACCCACCCGACCTCGGACGCCGTGACCGGGGACCTCCTCGACCGCGGTGGGCAGGGTCAGGTCGAGCTCCTGCTCGTGGGCGGCCCGCACCACCGCGGAGGCGAGGACGTGGGGCGACACCTGGTCGAGGGAGGCGGCCAGCCGCAGCACCTCGCGGGCCTCGACCTCCCCGTCGGTGACGATCTCGGCCACCGTCGGCCGCCCCTCGGTGAGGGTGCCCGTCTTGTCGAACAGCAGGACCTCGGCTCCGGCCAGCCGTTCGAGGACGGCGCCGCCCTTCACCACCACGCCCCGCCGGGCGGCGCGGGCCAGCCCGGACACCATGGCGACGGGGGCGGCCAGGATCAGCGGGCACGGGGTGGCGACCACGAGGACGGCCACGGCCCGCACGGGGTCGCCGGAGACCAGCCAGGCCGCCCCCGCGAGCGTCACGCTGACGACCAGGAACACCACGGCGAAGCGATCGGCGATGCGCACGAAGGGCGAGCTCGACGCCTGCGCCTCCTCGACCAGGCGGATGATCCCGGCGTAGGTGCTCTCCGCGGCGCGGGTCGTGGCCCGCAGGTCGAACGGGCCGCCGGCGTTGACCGTGCCGCTCCGGACGGCGTCACCCGGCACCCGGTCGATGGGCAGCGGCTCGCCGGTGAGCGCGGACTCGTCGAGCACCGCGCCGGTGCGCTCGAGCAGGCCGTCGACCGGGACCACCTCCCCCGGACGGACCAGCAGCAGGTCCCCCTTGGCGACCTCGTCGATCGACGGTGAGGTCAGCTCGTCGCCCTCGTAGCGGTGCACGACCCGCGGTGCCCGCTCGAGGAGTGCCCGCAGCTCCCGCCGCGCCCGCCCGGCGGCCTGCGCCTCGAGGGTCCGGCCGGACGCGAGCATCACGGAGATCACCGCCGCGGCGAAGGGCTCGCCGACGAGCACCGCCCCGACGATGGCCATGATCGTGACCACGTCGACGCCCAGCCGACCCTCCCGGGCCGCCTCGACGACCCACCACGTCGCCGCGACCGTGCCGATCGCCGCGGTCAGCATCCACGCCGCATCGGCCGCACCTCCCACGCCCGCGGCGAAGAGCACGATCCCCGCCAGGGTCAGGCCCACCGTCGCGACGAGCAGGACCAGCTCGGGTTGGGGCCCACCCTGCGATCCCGACCGGGAGCGTCGCGAGGCGGCGCGGTCGTCGGAGGAGGGGCCCTTCACACCGATGACACTTCGCCACCCGACGTCGGCCCGCAAGGGCCGAACGTCATCGTGAGGCGGAGGCCGTGGCGGACGGGGTGCGTGCGACCTCGCCGCCCTGGGGGGCCGGGCCGCGTCGGCGGACCGGCTTCCGGTGGGTCAACCGGTAGACCACCGCCCAGCCGACGGCGGCGATGGAGATCACTGCGGTGACCTGGTAGAGGCCCCGGGACCGGTCGGTGCCGGCGAAGGCGGCGTGGAGCGTCGTGAGCCAGAAGGTGAGGTAGCTGACGAGGTGGATGCCGTGCCAGACCCTCCGGGGGAGGCGCTTCATGGCGAGGGAGGTGGCCTCGACGGCGACCAGGGACCAGGCGGCGACCACGCCGAGGGCGACGGCGCCCGGCTTCCAGTCGGAGGAGTACGGGATGGCGAGGTCGGCGAGGGTGAAGGTGGTGTAGCTGTCGGCGACCAGGGCGAGCAGGTGGACGGCCACGAAGGCGACGGTGAGGCCACCGAGCCAGCGGTGCAGGTCGAGCAGCCAGGCCGGGCGGCGGTGCTCGGGGAAGGCCTTGGTCGCCAGGACGATGCCCCACAGGACCGACGCGGTGAGCAGGAGCCAGGCCACGATGCCCGATGCCCGGGCGACGTACCACCAGAACGCGCCGTTCACCGGGCGCCGACCTCGGTGAGGACCTCGAGGTCGAGGAGGTCGTCGGTGCGGAGGAGCGTGCCGTCGTCGGTGACGGCGAGCCCGCTGAGGTCGTGGCTGTCCAGGAAGGCGATCACCGAGCTGCCGCCGGCGAGGAGGGCGGCGGTGGCGAACGCCTCGGCGCGCCAGCCGCTCGCCGCGACCACCGTCACCGCGGCGATGTCGGTGTCGGACTGCGTGCCCGTGACCGGGTCGATGGCGTGGTGGTGGACCCGACCGTCGTGGTCCCAGGTGCGGGAGCGGGTGCTCGAGGTGGCGACGCCGCCGTGGTCGATGGCCGCCCGCACCAGTGGGGTGTCGGTCGGGTGGGGGCGCTCGACGTCGACCCGCCAACCCTCGGGGTCCGGGGCGCGGCCGGACGCGGCGAGGTCGCCGCCGATGCCCACCAGGGCCCCGGTCGCGCCACCGTCGAGGAGGTGGGAGACCGCGGCGTCGGCGGCGAGGCCCTTGCCGATGCCACCGGGGTCGAGCGCGACGCCCGGTGGGACCATCACCGTGCCCCGGTCGGGGTCCACGGTGACCTCGTCCATGGCCCCGATGCGGTGCGGGCCCGGGGGGAGGACGGTGGTCGCGGTCCGATCGACCCGGCTGGCGGCGTAGCCGTGGGCCACCAGGGCGGGCAGGATCGTGGGGTCGAAGCGGCCCTGGGTCAGGTCCCAGGCCTCCTGCATGGCCTCGACCAGTGCGACCGTCTCCGGGGCGACCGGCACCGGCGCTCCGGCGGCGTCGTTGATGCGGGTGATGTCGCTGTCGAGGGAGGAAGCGGCTCCAGAGGGCCTCGAGCCGACGGATCAGGTCGACGGCCCCGTCGGCCTGATCGGCATCGACGGGTCCGTTGACGAGGACGTGCAGCCCGCACGCCATCGCCGTGCCGCGGTGCTCAGCGACTGCCACTGGTCGACGCGGCCGGGGCCGGGGTCGGGGCCGGGGCGGGTGACCCGGCCTGGGCTGGGGTCTGGGACTGCGAGGGCGCCGGGCGGACGGTGGGCCGGGAGGTGGCGCCGGTGGTGGAGCGGGAGGGGGCCGGGGCGACGGGTCGGGCGGTCAGGACGGTCGCGGCCGCGGGTGCGGTGGGCGTGGGGGTCGCGACCGGGTCGGTCGTCGCGGGGTGGTGGACCACGACCACCACCGGCGGCGGGACGGGGGTCGTCGGGGCCGGCGCGGCGGTCGAGGCCGGGGCCGGGGCCTCGCGGTAGCCCATGGCCCCGACCAGGCCCAGCATGGCGGTGGCGCCGAGCCCGGCCGCCGCGATCCGGGCCCCCTGGGCGGGGTGGCGGCGGCGTGTGCCGCTGCGGGCCTTGGCCAGCCCCTCGACCCGGGCTCGTCGGGCCTCGGCCGCGGCCGGGTCGGACGTCGGCGCGAGTGGGGGGGTCGGGGCCGAGGTGGGGGCGGCGTCGGGCTGGTCAGTCATCGGAGTCACCGCCCTCGTACTCGTCCTCGTCCTCGTGGTCCTCGGAGTCCTCGTGGTCGTCGGAGTCCTCGTCCTCGTGGTCGTCGGAGTCGTCGTCCCACTCGTCCTGATCATCGTCGGTCCCGCTCCCGCTCCCGGTCCCGCTCCCGGCCGGGGTGGCCGGTCGGTCCGCGGTCGCGGCACCGGAGGACCCGCTCGCCGGACCGGAGGCCCTGGCCGCACCACCGGTGGTCTCGGTGACGTCGGCGACGATCGTGCCGTCGGCGGCGAGGGATGCGGCGAAGTGCAGGGTCCTGGTGCCGTCGGTGAAGGTGACGGCCACCCGACCGCCGGTCGTCGTCACCGGACCGGCGGACCACCCGGCGGCGGCGTCGATGCGGTCGATGACCGGCGCGGTCGCCCCGACCGACACGTCGACGGTGCCCGCGGCGTCCACGGTGAAGCGCTGGGCTCCGGTGGGGTCGGTGGCGCTGGTGCCCACCGGGTTCCCCTGCTCGTCGAGGTAGACGTCGACCACGCGGGAGTCGACGGGGACGAGGTCGCTGGCGGCGGACATCGTGCCCAGGTCGCTCTGGTCGGCTCGGGTGAGGATGCCGAGGTTGGCGCCGATGGCGAAGAGGCTGGCGACGCTCACGGCGCCGATCGAGGCCACGGTGATGATCCGGGTCCGGCCACTGAGTCGGGAGGGGGACGGGGTGCTGGTCATGTCCCCGACCGTACGGATGGCCGGGTCAGCAGCAGGGCCGGCCAAGGCAAGGGTTTGGCAAGGAACCCGCTGGTGGACCGCGCGTCGTGCCACGCTGCCGCGGTGCGCCTGCTGCTCGTCGAGGACGACCCCACCATCACCGGCCCGCTCGTCGAGGGGCTGCGGCGCGAGGGCTTCGACGTCGACCACGCCGCGACCGGCGCCGCCGCCCTCGCGGCCGGGCCCGCCGACCTCGTCCTGCTCGACCTCGGCCTGCCCGACCTCGAGGGTCGGGTCGTCTGCCAGGAGCTGCGGTCGCGCGGGCCCGTCCCGATCATCGTCGTCTCGGCCCGAGGCGCCGAGATCGACCGGGTGACGCTGCTCGAGCTCGGTGCCGACGACTACGTCGTGAAGCCGTTCGGGTTCCGCGAGCTGGTGGCGCGCATCCGGGCCGTCCTGCGCCGGGCCTCGACGGAGGGCACCGCCACGCCCTCGTCGCGCATCGAGGTCGGCGATCTCGTCGTCGACCGCCGCACCCGGACGGTCGTGCACGGCGGACGGCCGATCGCCCTGTCACCCAAGGAGTTCGACCTGCTCGTGTGCCTGGGCGAGGACCCGGGTGCGGTGCGGAGCCGGGAGCAGCTCATGCACGACGTCTGGGACGAGAACTGGTGGGGATCGACCAAGACCCTCGACGTGCACGTCGCGTCGCTGCGCAAGAAGCTCCGACCCGACCTCATCGAGACCGTCCGCTCGGTCGGCTACCGGCTCAACGTCCCCGACGGCCCATGACCCGCCGCCTCCTGCTGAGCTACCTGGCCATCACCCTCGTCGTGCTGGCCATGCTCGAGGTGCCGCTCGGCATCTTCTACGCCCAGCGGGAGCGCGACCGGCTCATCACCGACGTCGAGCGCGACGCCACCGTGATCGCCACGATCTACGAGGACGACCTCGAGCGGGACCGCACCCCCGACCCCACGGCGGCCGAGCGCTACCAGGCCCGCACCGGTGCCCGCGTCGTGCTCGTCGACGATGCCGGCATCTCGCTGGTCGACACCGACGCCGCGACGCCCCGGGACTTCTCGACCCGACCGGAGATCGCGACCGCGCTGACCGGCGCGCGGGCCACCGGCATCCGGCGCTCCGAGACCCTGGACACGTCCCTGCTCTACGTCGCGGTGCCGGTGGCGTCGGGCGGGGTGGTCCACGGCGCGCTGCGGGTCACGCTCGACGCCAGCAGCGTCGACCGTCGGATCCAGCGCTTCTGGGCCGCCCTGGCCGGCGTCGCCGTCCTCACCACCGCCGTCGTCGGGCTGGTCGGATGGGCCCTCGCCCGCTCCGTCACCCGTCCGATCCGCCGCCTCCGGGACAGCGCGACCCGGTACTCGAGCGGCGACCTCGCCGTCGACCCCGAACCGGTGCTCGGACCGCCGGAGATCCGCGAGCTCGCCGAGGCGATGGACACCATGGCGATCCGACTCGGCGCGCTGATCGACGAGCAGCGCGCCTTCGTCGCCGACGCCTCCCACCAGCTGCGCACGCCCCTCACCGCCCTGCGCCTCCGCCTCGAGAACCTCCAGACCCGCGTGCCCGCCGACCAGGGGGCCGAGCTCGACGCCGTCATCGACGAGAGCGACCGCCTCGCCGCGCTCGGTGTCCGACCTGCTCCAGCTCGCCCGGGCCGACGAGCACGCGCCCGCCGCCGAGGTCGACCTGCGTGCGCTGGTCGTCGAGCGGGCCGACATGTGGTCCGCCATCGCCGACGAGCGTGGCATCACCATCGACCTGGTCGCGCCGCCGACCGGGGTGGTCACGGCCAGCGCCGTGCCCGGTGCCGTCGAGCAGGTGCTCGACAACCTCCTCGACAACGCGCTGCGGGCCAGCCCCGACCGCGGCACCGTGCGGATCGAGCTCACGCCCGGTCCTGCCGAGCACGAGCTCGCAGTCGCCGACGAGGGCCCCGGTCTCGACGACGACGACAAGGAGCGCGCCGTCCGACGCTTCTGGCGAGGCGACGCCTCGACCCCCGGGAGCGGCCTCGGCCTGGCCATCGCCACCGCCCTCGTCGCGGACTCCGGCGGCGCGATGGCGCTGACCGACGCGCCCGACCGCGGCCTCCGCGTCGTCATCCACCTCCCCGCCGCCCCCTAGCCGGGCAACCCGGCGTCGCGGCTCCTCGTCACTCCTCGGACTGCGGGTCCGCGGTGGCGGGCAGAGGCGGGGCGTCGGTTGCGACGGGAGCGGCCGTCGCGTCGACCGCGTCGCCGACCTCCTCCTCCTCCTCTCGGCGACCTCCGGCTCCGGATCCGGCGCGGGACCGCGACCGCTGCCACTCCCGTTGCCGCTCCCGTTGGCGTCTCCGGTCGCGGTGGCCAGGAGGGAGCCGCCATCGGGTGACGCGAGGTTGCGCATGAGGAGGGCTCCCAGCCCGCCGATCACCCCGCTGTCTCCGCCGACCTGCACGTCGGGGACGATCTTGACGTGGCCGGCTCCGACCTCCCGCAGGGCTGCCACGAGTGCCGTCTGCTCGGCACCGATCGCCCGCCGCTGGGCGTCGAAGCCCTTGGCCCGGGCCAGGCCCAGGGCCTCCTCGGCCGATGCGCTGGCCGAGCCGATGGCCCGGGTCCGGGTCGCCTCGGCCTCGCCGGTGGTGGTGATCACGGCCGCCTCGCCCTGGGCGCGGGCCTTGGCCGCCTCGGCGCGCGAGCGCTCGATGTCGACCGACACGTTGGCCTCGGCCAGCGACGCCTGCATGTCGGCGACGCCACGCTGCTGCTCGAGGCTGACGCGCGCCTCCTGCGCGGCGCGCTGCTGGGCGAACGTCGCTCGCTCCTGGGCCGCGATCTCACGGCTGGTCAGCACCTCGACCAGGTCGGGCGGGAAGACCACGTCCTGGATGTAGACGCCACGGGTCTCGACCTCGTAGCGGGACAGGTACTGCTGGATGTAGCTCTCCGCCGCGCTCTGCACCTCGTCGCGCCGTTCGATGAACTCCGTCGCGCCGAGGGTCTGGAGCTTGTTGCGGAAGTAGTTGCCGACCGCCGACTGCAGCACCTCGTTCACGAGGTTGGCCATGGTGCCCACCATGCTGATGACCTTCGGCGCCCGCGTGTCGGGCACGTGGATCTGCACCTGGAGGTCGATGCTGAAGGCGAACGCCTCCTTGCTCTTGGCGTCGATCGGCGCCAGCCGGGCGTCGAGGCTGTGGGCCTCGCTGGTGACGTGCGACCAGTTGAGGGTGAGGATCGAGGTCGGCACGATCTCGGCCTCGTAGATGCGCGGGTTGAGCGTGTACTTGCCCGTGCGCAGCGGCTCGGACCAGATGCCCTGGTGGCCGGGCTCGACGATCGAGCCGAACTTGAACTCCTCGCCGGAGGTGTCCTCGGTGGGCAGGCCGACGTACGACTTGATGACCGCGACCTCGCCCTGGCGGACGACGAGCATCTCGCGGAGCTCGACCTTCACCAGGAACGGGTTGAGGAGGTACGAGCCGTAGAGCAGCGGGTCGTGCTGGAGGCCGATGCAGCCCCCGTTGGCGAGGAACGCCTGGTAGTCCTGGTAGTTGTCGTGGAGGCCGTTCTTGGCGCGCAGCACCGCCTGGATCACCTGGGTCGGCGAGCCGTCGGAGGCCTGCATGCGGGTCACGTCGTCGAAGCCGCCGATCCGGCTGGCGATGTCGCCCGACGGCGGTCCCTCGAGGGTGGTGACCACGCCGACGACGTCGCGGTCGCCCTGCGGCGTGATCTGCACGACGCGGAGCGACGCCGGGTCGACCTGCGAGATCGCCGCCTGGGTCGCGTCGGAGATCACCTTGCCGAAGGTCGCGGAGCTGGTGAGGACGATGAAGCCCACCGGGTGGATCGGCGCGGTCGTGCCCGGGGGCAGCACCGGACGCTGCACGCCCCGCATGCCGCCATCGGACAGGAAGGCCCGGGCGTCGGAGAAGCTCCCGAACTCGGGTCGGTAGACCGCCGACTTGGCGCCCGTGGGCAGGGCGGCACCGACCTGGGCGATGACCAGCCCGACGTGGTCGGGCGGCACCTGCACCCAGTCGAACCTCTCGACGTTGAACACCGGCCACACCTTGAAGCGCAGCCCGGGCATCAGCAGGTCGGCCTGGTACCCGGCCTCGCCCCGCAGTGCGATGAGCTGGTCGCCCTCGAGCTTCCGGCCGACCCGCTTGGTGACCAACCCGACCTCGGACGGGCCGATGGAGTGGAAGCTGCGGAGCACGACGAGGAGCAGCAGCAGGACCACCACCCCCAGCACGACCAACGGGATGCCGATCTCGTCCAGAGCCATCGTTGCCTCCGATGCGAGGGTTCACGCCCTCGACGTGTCGCCCACTCGACAGCCGATGTGGAGCCGACTGGCCTCAACCTATCCACGGCGCGACCCGACCGGGCCACCACCACTCGCGCCGGCCACCGGGGCGTCAGGGGCCGAACACGTCGATGTCGTCGAGGAGGACGAACCCCAGGTGGAGCCGACCCTCCCGGACGACGCCGTCGACCTCCGCGTCGACGCGTCCCCCGGGGTACAGGACCGGTTCGAACGCCGCCTCCGACCGGGGTCCCGCGGAGCCGATCCACACCAGGGCATGGGCGGGGAGGCGCTCGTCGCGCCAGGTCGCCTCGTCGTACTCGCGGGTCACGAAGTAGCCGCCGCGAGGGTTGAAGACGTCTTCGAGCACGAGGAGACCGCCGCGGTCGGTGCTGCGCAGGACGATGCGACGAGCGCAGGAGGTGGCCGACCCTCCCCGGGTCAGCGCGGCCCGGACGTCTCCCTCGCGGAAGAGCCCGACGGTGACCTCCACCCCCGCGGGGAACGTCGACAGGTCGATGCGACGCTCGGCCCGAGCGGCGTGGGCCGCCTCCCGCGCCGCCGTGGTGCGGGCGAGGAGGGCCACCCGCTCGGCCCGCTCTGCGGCCAGGTGCCGACGGACCTCGTCGTCGCCGTACACCCTCTCCAGCACCGCCCACTGCGCGTCCGGCGGCAGGTGGGCGAAGACCTCGCGGACCACGCGGGCCCGCTCCGCCGCCGGGTAGCCCTCGATCAGCTCGGAGATCGCGGCCACGTCGCCACCGTCGTCGGCGACGACGCGGGCGACGTCGAGGCGGATCTCCCGGGCCAGCTCCAGGAACGGGGCGAGCGACTCGGCCTCGGCGGCCCGCCGCTCCAGCTCCCGCCGGTCGGCGCGGCTCCACCAACCTCGATCCTCGGCCACGCCCTCATGATGGCAGTCGTCGGGCGAGCCCGATCGCCGACGGCCGGACCGACGAACCGGTTGACCTATGTATCGACTCACGATATAACGAGTGTCGTGACAGATCGCCCCAGCGCCGATCCCCGGGAGCTGCTCCCGCTGCCTGCCTCCGCGATGTACATCCTCACCGCCCTCGCCGACGGTCCCGGCCACGGGTACCGGATCATGACGACGGTCGAGGACCTGTCGGAGGGGACGGTGCGCCTCGGCCCGGGCACCCTCTACGGCTCGCTCAAGCGCATGGTCGGCCAGGGGATGATCGAGGAGGTCTCCGAGCGGCCCGCCCCCGAGCTCGACGACGAGCGCCGCCGCTACTACCAGCTCACCGCGTTCGGTGAGCAGGTCGCCGCCGCCGAGCTCGAGCGCATCGCGACGCTGGCGGCGGCCGCTCGTCGGCGTCTGCCGGCCCAGCCCCGGCCGACCCTCGGGGTGACGGGATGAGCGCGACGGAACGGGTGAGCCGGGTGCTGGTCCGCCTGCTTCCCCGGTCGTTCCGCGACGACTTCGGCGAGGACGTCGTCCAGCTCGCCTGCGATCGACGCCGCTTCGGCGGCGAACCGGTGTGGCGGCTCTGGCCGTCCCTGGTCGGCGACACCGCGTCGTCGGCCGTCCGTCTCCGTCGGGAGGAAGCCATGTTCCCCACTCGTGCTGTGCTGGCAGGCTTCGGCCTCGCCTTCGCCGTCTTCGCCATGCTGAGCGGAGGGGCGCTCATCGGCCTGCCGTTGCTCATCGCCGCCGTCGTCGTGGTGCAACGCACCCAACCCAGCACCCCGACCGGGCCCCGCGCCCCGCGCTGGGTGCCGTGGAGCCTCGTCGGCGTCGTCCTGGTCATCGCCTCGTTCGCGGTCATGGGGACCACCGAGGACGAGTTCACCGCGGCCGAGTGGGCCGCGATCCTGGGGCTGATGATGCTCGGGCTCTGGAGCCTGGGCACCGCCCTCGTCATCGCCCTCGACGCCCGTCGCACCAGCCGGTCGACCCCCGCCCCCGCCGCCTGACGCGGCGCGGCGCGGCACCTCCGTCAGGCCTGGCGGGTGGGAGGTCGACCGGTCCGTGAGGTCACCCGGCCGGAGGGTCTCAGGCGGCCGGCTCCCAGTCGATGATCTTCAGGTCGTTCGGCGCCGGGGCCCCGGCGCCGGTCTCGACGAGGGACTTGAGGCTGAGCAGGTAGGTCGCCCACTTGGTGCTGCAGTGGTGCATGAAGCGGACCGGCTCCCGCCAGCCCTCGTGGGTGAACAGGACGGTGGTCCAGCCGTCGCCCTCCTCCAGGGTCCAGTCGATCGTCGTGTCGATCCACTCGGGGGGACCGTCGACGACCCGCCACCGCACGCTCGCGGGCCGCTCGGCCTCCAGCACCTCCATGTCGAAGCCGCCCGAGGGGAAGCGGAACCGGAGGGTGCCTCCGACGTCGCCGTCCCCGGATGTGTCGGTCGTCCACCACCCCGCGAGGCCCTCGACGGTGGTCAGTGCCGCGAACACCTCGTCGGGGTCGTCGGTCCTGATGCCCATCTCGTGTCGGATGTCCAGCATGTCGTTCGTCTCCTCTAGTCGTTGGTCTGTCGTTGCCGTTCGATCGCCTCGGCGATCTCCTTGATCCGTCGCAGCCGGCCGTCCCACGACGACTCGACCGCGGCGAGCTGGGCGACGGCTCGGGCGAGCTGCACCTCGTCGAGCTCGTAGCGCCGCTCCCGTCCGACCGGGGTCACCTGCACCAGGCCGACCCGGTCCAGCACCGCGAGGTGCTTGGCGACCGCCTGGCGCGACACCGGCAGCTGGGCGCTCAGGCTCGTCGCCGTCGCGTCGCCGGAGGCGAGCAGCAGGTCGACCAGGCGGCGCCGGGTCGGGTCGCCGATCGCGGACCAGAGGTCGTCGTCGATGGCGACGCTCATCCGGCCGCCACCAGCCGGGCCACGTACTCGCCGAGGCGGGGGATGAAGTGGTCCCAACCGGCACTGTGGTCGAGGTACTGCGCCTCGAGCACCGCGGCCTCCCAGCCCTTCTCCCGGAAGCCGGTCTCGGTCATGCGGACGAGGGTGCCGCCGTCGGAGGCGACGAGCTCGAAGGTCACCAGCAGCGAGTTGCCGGGCGCCGCGGCCTCGTCCTCGGGGTAGACCCAGCGGAAGGAGAACAGGCGGGGCGGCTCGGCGTCGACCACCGTGATCTGCGGGATCTGGGCGTCGGGCGAGGCCCGGTCGCCGAAGACCAGCTCGCCGACCGCGCCCGGCGTGGGGTCGACGACGGCGTCGTCGGGCCACCACTGCCGCAGGTGCTCGGGGCTGGTCACCACCTCGAACACCACGTCGGGCGATGCCTCGACGTGGATCTCCCGCTCGATGCTCCCGTGCTCGCTCATCCGTGCTCCCTTTCGCAACCTTTGGTTGCGGACACTCTGGCACGGTGGAACGGGACGCGCAACCCTTGATTGCACGTTGGTGGGGCCGGGGCCTCCCCGGCGCCGGGCACCTACGGTTCGCCGGATGCTGCGGGACGCCGACCGAACCACCCTCCGAGCCCGACCGGGCCGGTACCAGAGGGGCCTCGCGCTCGCGCTCGTCGTGCTCATCGCCCTCACCGCGGCGGCGTGCAGCGACGACGGTGACGACGAGCCATCCGCCGGCGGCGGGGAGGGCACGGAGACCACCGCATCGGGCGACGCCGATGGCGACGACGGGAGCGGTGAGGACGCGATCGAGCTCGGCGACCCGGACGGTGTGGACCCGCTCGCCCCCCTGCCCGACGACGTCGCCCTCCCGATCGTGTTCGTCCACGGCTTCGCCGGTTCCGCGCAGCAGTACGAGTCGCAGGCGATGCGCTTCGTCGCCAACGGCTACCCGCCGGAGCGGATCGTCGCCTACGAGCACGACGGCGCCGGGTTCGACATCGAGGGCTACACCGAGGGGCTGGCCGCGTTCATCGACGACGTGCTGGTCGAGCACGACGCCGAGCAGGTGTACCTGGTGGGCCACTCCCGGGGCACCAGCGTGTCGACGACGTACCTGGGCACGCCCGAGCGCGCCGCCAAGGTCGCCCGCTACATCGCCATCGACGGGTTCCCCTGCCGCGACCACCGTCCCCTGCCTCGCCCCCACCCAGGCGTCGCTGCCGGGCCAGGCCCACGTCGAGACGGCCACGTCGCCCGAGTCGTTCGCGGTGCAGTACGAGTTCCTGCTCGGCGAGGCGCCCGAGGTGGTCGACATCGTCCCGCAGCGCGAGCCGGTGGTGCTCAACGGCCGGGCGGTCGAGTTCCCCGCCAACGTGGGTCGGGACGGCGCCCACCTCGACGTCTGGGCCATCGACGCCGAGACCGGCATGCGCACCGGCGACGAGCCCCACGCCAGCTTCGACCTCGGCGCCGACGGGTCGTTCGGTCCCGTCGAGGTCGTCACCGGCGCCCCCTACGAGTGGGTGCTCTCCGCCGACGACACCGACGTCGAGCACCACCTCTACCTCCAGCCCTACGTGCGGAGCAGCGACATGGTCCGGCTCCTCTCGTCGGCACCGGACGGGTCCACCCGGGCCAACACCAACGTCGGCGACGACCACACCGCCGCTCATCGTCATGCGCATGCGCGAGTGGTACGCGACCGACGACGCCGACCTCGACGGCGACCAGCGCGACGTGCTCGAGGTCTCGGTCGACGGGGCCGAGCCGGTCGACGTGCTGGAGCCGTTCGTCGGCAACGCCACCATCGGGATCCACCTGCACGACGACGCCGCATCCCCGGGCGAGACGTCCCTCGAGCCGCTCCCCTACTTCTCCGAGCAGCCCTTCCAGAGCGGCGTCGACGTCTCCCTGCCCGCCGACGAGGAGGCGACCATCACGGTCACCAACCTGCCCCGCGGCGACACCGAGCGACCGCAGGTGCTGAACCTCCCGGCCTGGCCGTCGTCGGGCCACTCGGTGAGCGTCATGTTCGCCGACTGGGCCGCGGGCTACCACCTGGCCGCGCGATCAGGGGAAGCGGACCTCGGCGCGGGAGGCGTACTCGGCGGAGGCCGCGAGGTCGACGGCGAGGGCGAGGTCGCCCTCGCGGACGACGCGCGCCGACCAGAAGGCGAGGCCCGACGCGTCGGGCGCGCGGCCGAGCAGCGCCTCGTAGAGGGCGGTGACGCGCGCCCGGGCCGACTCGGGCGACTGGAAGATCCGGTGGGCGACCGACGTCCGACCCGTGGCCTCGACCTGCCCGACCCAGTAGGCGAGGCCGCCGGCGTCGGGCGATCGACCCAGCACCTTGACGTACAGGTCGGTGATCCACGACTCGTCCGTCCCGCCTCCGATGCCGGAGTAGTACTCGGGCGAGGCGTAGAACGCCGCCGCCACCTCGGCCACGGTGCGGCGACCGGAGCGCAGCTGCTCCACCCAGAAGAGCGGTGCCGGCCGGGTCGCCCGGCCGACCGAGGGTGTCCTGGTAGAGGTCGCCGACGACCGCCTCCAACCACTCATCCGACGTCGTGAGCTCGCCGAGGAAGGTCCGCCGGGGCCGGCCCGCGACGAGGGCGTGGACCCCGGCCTCGACCCGGCGCTCGTCGGCCTCGCCCAGGAGGTCGGTGAGCGACGCGGTCACGAACGAGCCGACGGGCGTGCGGTCCGCCGGAGGCGTGGACCCGTCGTCGGCGAGGCGGGCGGTCACCCAGGTCATCACCGTGGACAGGTGGTCGGCGGGCGTGCCCGGCAGGGTGTTGGAGACCCCCGTCGCCATGGTCGGGACGTGGCGGTCGCAGTCACCGGGCCGGTTCGGGTTGTCGACGCACAGCCGGAGGTTCATCGAGCGGTCGCCGGGCTGGGCGTCGATGGCCCGGCGCAGTGGCTCGTGCATGCAGTCGACCGAGCCCAGCGTCGGCGAGCCGGCGACCGGGCAGGTCATGGGGGTCGTGCCGCACTGGCCGGGGTCGCCGATCGACCACACCTGCACCAGCGGGACGGTCAGGCGGCCGTCGGCGACCAGGTGGGCGGGGTCGTTCTCCGGGTCGAGGATCTCGGGGTGCAGGCGCTGCGGCAGCACCTCGCCCGCGACCTCCTCGCCGCCCGCACACGGGCGAGTCGGCGTTGGCCACCTGCCACTCGCGGAACAGCACGCCGGAGTCGCCGACCACGCCGGCCGGCGGGAGGCCCTGCTCCTCCAGCGCCCAGGCCACGCCGAAGGACCCGAACGACCCGGCGCTTCCGCCGTGGAGGAAGAAGTCGTCGGTGGGCCGGGTCTGGAGGGCGAACTGGACCGCCGCCTTGGTGGCGAACAGGCCGTCGACCGTCCGCGGGGACCCGTCCGGCTTGCGGTTGGGGTTGTAGGGGTCGGCCAGCCCGGAGCCGGCGTAGATGTCGTGGTTGCACATCGACACGGCCATCAGCCGGAACCCGGCGGGTGCGGCCTCGATCCGGTCGAGGAGGCCACCGCGCTCGAGGGTCTGGATCTGCGTCGCCGGGCTCTCCTCGGTCTTCTGCCCGTCGCCGTTGGTGGACCCGTCCGGGCGGAAGTACCCGACGCCTCCCCCGTGCATGAACACCCACAACGGCCGCACCGCGTCGTCGGGCGTGCCCACCTTGGTGGCGATCGTGAAGGTGTTGAAGCCGCTGACGGCGCAGACGTAGGCGGTGTTCCGGTAGGAGTCGTACCGCCAGCCGCTTCTGGTGGTGGAGCTGATCAGCCGGATCGGCGCGGTCGAGCCCGGGGTGTCGATGGGCAGGGGTGCGGGCGCGGCGGACGCCGGCGCGGCGGGGGCGAGGGCGACGACGCCCACCAGGGCGAGCGCGGCGAGCAGGGCGCGGACAGGGCGACGCATGGCCCCATCGTCGGCGGGAGATGTGAGGACTTCATGAGCGACCCGCCGCCGCCGCAGGCCCCGGGCGGCGCGTCAGCGGCGACGGCCCGATCCACCCCTCCGAGGGGCGCCGCCGAGGGCGGCGAGGGCGGCATGGGCCGCGTCCCTCCGCGCCTCCGCGACGGCGACCGCCTGCTCGCTGCTCCCGATGGCCTCCCGCGCCGCCACCAGCTCGGTCTGGAGAGCGGCGAGCCGCGCCTCCAGGTCGCCGAGGGTCGCCACCGCCGCGTCGTGGTTCTGCCGGGCCAGGGTGACCGCACCGTCGGCGACGATCTGGGCCGCCTCGGCCCGGAGCAGGGCATCGCGGCGGGCCGCCTCCCGGGCGGCGGCCTCCTTCTCCTCGGCCCGGCGGGTCCGATCGGCCTCCACCTCCTCCTTGGTCCGCCGTGGACGGCGCGGCTTGGGCGGCCGACCCTCCGGCGGCACCTCGCCGGAGGGGTGCACGCCACGTCGCTCCCCCGCGTCGGACCCGGCCTTGGCGGCGCGCCGAGCGGCCAGCTCGTCGCCGGGGTCGGCGATGGCGACCTCGTCGTCGCCGGGCATGGCCAGCAGCCAGCCGCCGACCCACGCCCGCCGGGCATCGGGGTCGGCCAGCACCTCCCGCAGGGCGAGGCCGACCTGGAGGCGGTCGACCGTGCCGTCGAGGTCGTCGGCGAGGCCGGCGACCTCGGCCACGACGTCGCGGAACTGGGCCAGCAGCGGACGCACCCCTCCTGCGCCGTTGGCCATGGCCCGCTCGACCTGGGCGGCGACGTCGGCCGCGGCCTCGGCCACCTCGGGGTTGCGGCGGGCCAGCTCGCCGAGGACCCACACCAGGCGCAACGGCTTGCGCAGCTTGGCCATGGCCGCCGCCTCGGTGCGCCGACCCTCGGCCCGCAGCTCCTTCGCCCGGGCCGTGCGGGCCGCGACGAACTCCTCGGGTGGGAGCGCCAGCAGGGCGGCGATCTCCGCCGGGTCGACCCCGGGCGTCCGTCCGTCGGAGGCAGGCACCCTTCCAGAGTGCCCCACCCCGGGACCCGCCGCGACCGGAGCCGAGCGCCGCCGGCGATTGACAAGCCCGGCCGTTCGGACGAACGTCTGCCGCCTGGCGGGCGTGTGGGACCGTGCGAGCCAGGGAGGGAACGTGGTCGAGCCGAGCGACGTCTCCTCCGACGACGCGCCCGGCGACGACGCGACCCGCGACGACGACACCTGGCGGGACGGGTGGCCGGTGGGATCGCCGGACCTGTGCCAGCGGATCGTCCTCGACGACCCCTACGGACGGCTGATGATCGACCTGAAGGGCATCGTCCGCCACCTCAACCCGGCGGCGGCCGACATGATCGGCCTGCCGGTCGAGCAGATCCTGGGCCGGAGCGGTGTCCGACTTCCTCAGCCCGGCGTCGGTCGAGGTCGCGGTCCGCATGCTCACCCAGGTGCAGGCCACCGACCAGGAGGACATCCCGGTCGACTTCGAGCTGGCCCGGGCCGACGGGGTGATGCTGCCGGTCGAGGTCGGTGGCCACCGCTACGTCGACGACCCGCTGCACGCCCTCCACCTGCGGATCCGGCCGGCGGCACGCGAGCGGTTCATGGAGCGCTTCCTCACCGAGCTGGTGTCCGGCTCTCCGCTGGCCACCAGCCTCGGGCTCCTGGCCCGCAGCGTCGACGCGACCGTGCCCGCCTCGGCCACCGCCATCGTCCACGGATGGGACGGCCACCACTTCACCGGGGCCTCGGCACCGGCGGTGAGCGAGCGGGTCTGGCAGGCGTGCAAGCGGGCCATCGTCGACGACGAGGCCCGTCTCGCCCTGCCCTGGTACCGGGCGCTGCGGTCGGGGAAGGTCGACCCGGTGCACTGCGCCGTCGACGACCTCCCGGGCGACCTGGCCGCCATCGCCCGGGCCGACGGCTTCCACGCCTGCTGGGTGTTCCCCGTCCTCATCCCTCCCGACGTCGCGCCCACCGCGGCGGTGGTGGTGTGGCGCCGACCGGAGGGCGACCCTCTGCACGGGCAGAGCCTCGCCGTCGGCAAGATCATCGACGCCGTCGCCCTCGCGGTCGGCCGCGACCGCTCGCAGCGCCGCCTGGTCCGCGCCGCCACCCGCGACCCGCTCACGGACCTGCTCAACCGCGAGGAGCTGCTCAGCCGCCTCGGTGCCGTCCTCGACCGCAGGCCCCCGTCGCCGTGCGGGGTGCTGTACATCGACCTCGACCGGTTCAAGCCGGTCAACGACCACTACGGCCACCGCTTCGGCGACTCCCTGCTGGCGCTCATCGGCGCCCGCCTCGCGGCCGCGGTCCGCTCGACCGACCACCTGGCCCGCATCGGCGGCGACGAGTTCGTGGTGCTCTGCCCCGACCTGTCGACCGAGGAGGCGGCCATCACGCTCGGCACCACCCTGATCGAGGCCCTGGAGCACCCGCTCGAGCTCGGAGGGGTCCGGGTGCGGGTCGGCGCCTCGATCGGCGTCGCCCTGGCCCCCCGTCACGGCGACACCCCCGTCGAGCTGGTCGACGCCGCCGACCGTGGGCTCTACGCGGCCAAGCGGGCCGGGCGGGGCTGCGTGCGGGTCGCCCCCGACCACCCGGGCGACCCCGCGGCCGACCCCTCCGCCGACCGCCCCCAGCCCTGACCACTGTCGGGATCAGCAGGGACCCGGTCGGGATCAGCAGGCCTGCACCGGCTCCAGCCCGTCCTCGTCGGCCAGGACCCGGCGCAGCGTGTCGACGGGGACCAGCAGCGACTGCTCGGTGTCGACCTCGATGGCGTACACGACCCCGATGACCCGGTCGTCGGCGTCGATGGCCGGGCCGCCGGAGCTCCCCGGGTGGATCTCGACGTCGGAGCGGATCACCTTGGACAGGTTGCCCAGCCGGGGATCGGCCTTGAAGTCGACGACGGTGCCCTCGGTGACGGTGAGGGGGCCACCTCCCGGGTAGCCGATCGCGGTCACGGGGTCCCCGGGCTCGGGGTTGGCCGCAGCCAGCTCGGCGGGCGGGATGGGCGTGCCGAGCGCCTCGTCCATCGGCGCGGCGAGTCGGACGACGGCGAGGTCGGCCAGCAGGCCCTGTGACGCGACGTCGACCGACAGCGTGCCCCCCTCGGAGGTCTCGACCTCGAGCACCTCGGCCCCCTCGACGACGTGCCGGTTGGTGACGATGGTGCGGTCGTCGACGAGGAAGCCCGACCCCACCCCGAGGCCCTCGCAGGTCGTGGAGCGGATGCGCACCGTGTAGATGCGGGGGTCGACCGCGGCGGCTCGTCGATCAGCGACGCGTCGACCTCGGGTGCGTCCGGCGGCGGGACGCACGCGGTCCCGCCGAGCGCGACGACCAGCGCAGCCGACGCGACGAGCACCCGGCGGAGGGACCTCACGTCAGGGGCCCAGCTGGTCGATCGAGGCCTCGAGGGCGGCCGCGGCGTCGAGCGCCTCGGCGCAGATGTCGTTGACCTCGTCGATGCGGTCCTCGAGGGCCGGGACGGCCTCCGGGTCGCCGAACGACCCGATGATCTCGTTGGCCAGGGCGGTGGTCTCCTGCTGGCACTGGCGCATGGCGTCGGTGACCTCCGGCGCCTGGCTGACGATCTCCGAGAGGATGCGGTTCCGGTCGGTCTCGTCGGCCTTCTCGGCGGCCAGGTCGCGGAGCCGTTGGCGGGCGTCCTCGACCTCGGCCCGGGTGCTCTCGACCTCGGCCAGGCCGTCGCGCAGGGCGGCGTCGGACCGCTCGCTGCGCTCCTTCCACTCCTGGGCGCTCGACCGGTTGGCGAACCCCCAGGCCGTCGTCGCGCCGAGGGCGCCGACGACGAGCAGCACCAGCAGGGCCCGGCCGAGGATGCGCGCCGTCCGACGCGGGGCGGCCGGCGGGGCCACCTGCGTGGGCGGGGCGGTCGGAGGGACCGCGTACGGAGGGGGACCCGGCGGAGGTGCGGCTGGCGGCGGCCCGGCCGGAGGGAACCCGTGCGCGGGCGCGACCGGCACCTGGCGCGTGGGGTCGGTCGGGCCGATCGGACCGATCGGTCCCTGCTGACCGGGCCGCGGGGAGCCGGGCTGGTCGGTCATCGGTCACTGCCCTCGGTCGCGCACGCGCACGGTCGCAGTCTTGCCGGTCGCCTCCCCCGACCCACCCCGGGACCTGCGCATCGGTGAGCCCTCACCCCCGGGCCGGCGCTGCCGATGGGACGACCGGATGCGATCCCGACCGGCCGGGGTCCGTAGCCTGGAGACCGACTCCGCCGAGCCACCGTCCGGGAGGGACGTGACCCAGCAGGATCTAGGGGGGGCAATGGTCAGCGCCCCTGCGCGCCAGGTGCCCAGCGACATCCCGGACGACGGTGACCTGGGCCTGACCCCCTCGGCCCACATCGGGCCGCGCCCCGACGCCGAGCACGCCCGCCTGTCGCTCGCGCTGGAGGCCTCGACCGACCTGGTCCTCACCGCGACCCGGGGCGACGACCGCATCCGGATGAACCCGGCCGCGGCCCGCATCCTCTCCGACGCGGCCGACACCACCGACGCCACCACCGACCTCGACGCCCTGCTCTCCCGCACGCCGTCGTGGGTGCGGCACCGGTTCCTGAACGAGGCCGCCCCCGCCCTCGAGGTCAAGGGCCTGTGGGAGGGCGAGCTCTCGTTCCACGATCGGACCGGGGCGACGATCCCCCTGTCGGTGGTGATGGTCGCCCTGCGCGACGCCCGGGGCGAGATCGAGACCGTGGCCGTCGTCGCCCGCGACATCACCGAGCGGAAGGAGTTCGAGCAGCGCCTGGCCCACCAGGCCACCCACGACCCGCTGACCGGCCTCCCGAACCGCACCCTCCTCGTCGACCGCCTCCACATGGCGATGGCCCGCGGCGGGCGCACCGGCCGGCTGACCGGGGTCCTCTTCCTCGACCTCGACAACTTCAAGGTCGTCAACGACAGCCTCGGCCACTCCGCCGGCGACACCCTGCTGGTGGAGGTCGCCCGCCGGGTGCAGGCCGCCGTCCGCCCCGGCGACACCGTGGCCCGCTTCGGCGGCGACGAGTTCGTCGTGCTGTGCGAGGAGCTGGAGCGCGGCGAGGAGGCCCTCGAGATCGCCCGCCGCATCGAGGAGGCCATCGCCGACCCGGTGTCCATCGACGACACCGAGGTCACCGTCACGGTGTCGATCGGCGTGGCCACCTCGGAGGACTCGGGCGTCGCCGAGGCCATCATCCGCGACGCCGACGCGGCGATGTACGAGGCCAAGGCCCGCGGCCGCAGCCGCACCGAGATGTTCGACGCCGCCATGCACGTCCAGGCCGTCGACCGCCTCGCCCTGGAGAGCTCGCTGCGCCGCGCCCTCGACCGCCACGAGATGCGGGTGGCCTACCAGCCCCAGATCGACCTCGCGACCGGCCGCATCATCGGGGCCGAGTCCCTCGTCCGCTGGGAGCACCCCGAGCGGGGGATCCTCCTCCCGGGCGAGTTCCTCCCCATCGCGGAGGAGACCGGCCTCATCGTGCCGATCGGCAACTGGATCACCGCCACGGCCTGCCGGGCGATGGCGCGGCTCCGCGACCTCGAGCCGCTGCTGTCCGAGGGGATGACCATGAGCGTCAACCTCTCCGCCCGCCAGCTGGGCTCGCCCGCGCTGGTCGACGACCTGGCCGCCGTGCTCGAGGAGACCCGGCTGCCCCACGGCGCGCTGGTCATCGAGATCACCGAGACCGACCTGATGGACGTCGAGGCCTCCGGCACCGCCCTCAAGCGGATCCACGAGCTCGGCGTCGGCGTCGCCGTCGACGACTTCGGCACCGGGTGGTCGTCGCTCCGCTACCTGCGGCAGTTCCCCGTCGACGTGCTCAAGGTCGACCGCTCGTTCGTGGCCGGTCTCGGGCGCGACGCCGAGGACGAGGCCATCGTGGGCGCCGTCATCGACCTGGCCCACGCCCTCGGACAGGCCGCCATCGCCGAGGGCGTCGAGGACCAGATCCAGCTCGACCGGCTGCGGGCCCTCGGCTGCGACGGCGCCCAGGGCTGGCTGATCGGGATGCCGATGGCCGAGGCCGACCTGATCGATCGGGTCGCCAGCCAGCAGGCGGGGCCGATCCCCACGTAGGGCTGGCGCGGACGGCTCGCGCGGCGATGCGGGGCCGCACGCCGGGCGACCGGTACGCTCGCGTCCTTGTGAAGCCTCGGGTCCGCACCGCGCCCCTGCGGCGCGCGCGGGGCCACCGCCACCTGCTGACCGGGTCGGCGATGCTGGTCGTCGGCGCAGCCATCCAGGCCCTGTCCGGGGCGATCTTCTGGCTGATCGCGGCCAAGCTCGACACCGAGGCCGACGTGGGCGCGGCGGCCAAGCTCTTCCAGTCGGTCCTGTTCGTGACCTACCTGGCCGGCCTCGGCCTGCCGGTGGCGCTGGCCCGCTACGCGGCCGACCGCGACGAGGCCTCGGACGTGATCTTCAGCTGGGCGGTGGCGGCCACGACCGCGGCCGGGACGATCCTCGGGCTCGGCTACGTCGCCGTGCTGCACTCGTCGGCCACCGACGTGGTCGTCGACTGGAACACCGTCGGCGGACCGCTGCTGTTCGGTGTGATGGTCGCCGGCGCCGGGCTGTCGATGATCGCCGACGTCCGGTTCATGACCGCCCGCCGCTGGAACCTGGTCATGCTGCGCATCACCGTGGTCGGCCTGGCCCGCTTCCCCCTGCTGTTCCTGTTCCGGGAGCACGACCACCGGGCGATGTGGCTGTTCGTGTTCTCGATCGGACCGGTCGCCCTCTCCGGGTACCTCGGGGCCCTCGTGGCGCCTCGGCTCGCGGGGGGCCGCCACCGGTTGCGGCCCCGCCCGGCGACGGCCCGCGGTGCGGTGCGGTACTCGGGGGTCAACTACGTCTCGACCCTCGCCTACCAGGCGCCCTACTTCGCCCTCCCGGTGATCGTGCTCGCGTCGGTCAGCTCGGAGGACTACGCCAGCTTCAACGTGGCCTGGGGCATCGTCGCGGTCGCGTTCTACGTCCCCACCGCACTCGGGCAGGCGCTCCTCGCCGAGGGCGGTCGCGACGGCGCGCACCTCCACTCCCAGGTCCGGCTGGCCATGGGCCTCGCCCTCGCCCTCATGGTGGTGGGCGCCGTGGTCACGGCCCTCGCGAGCGACCTGGTCACCACGGTCTACGGCGAGGGCTACGCCGACGCCGCCCGCGTGCTGCCGGCCATGGTCGCGGCCGGGATCCCGTGGGCGGTGACGTCGCTGCTCCTGTCGGAGGTGCGCATCCTCCACCGCCACACGGCCACCGTGTGCATCACCCTCGGCCTGACCCTGGCGATCGTGGTCCCCGCGCTCCTCCTCGTCCCCGACGAGGGCATCGACGGGGCCAGCACCGCCTGGTTCATCGGCAACCTGGTCGCCGCGGTCATCGCGGTGATCGCCTCGACCCTGGCCCGGCGCCGCGCCGCGTCCGAGCCCGGCGTCGACCCCGACCCCCGCCTCGACGAGCCGGGCACCGCGGCCGACGCGGTCGAGATCGGCATCATGGCCGAGCACACGGCCTAGCGCGGCGCGGCGTGTCACCCCCGAGGCGGTCGACGACCCCGCCGACCCGCGCCTGGCCGCGTTCATGGGCCTCCGCGACCACGACCTCCGCCGCCGGCGCGAGGCCGAGGGCGGCGACATGGAGGGGCTGTTCGTGGCCGAGGGCGCCCTGGTGGCCGGTCGGGCCCTGGCCGCCGGCTACCGGGCCCTGGCCGTGCTGGTCGACGCGTCACGGGACGACCCGCTGCCACCGGGCCTGGCCCCCGACGTGCCCGTGTACCGCGCCGGGCCGCGGGTGATCAGCGCCATCACCGGCTACCAGACCCACCGCGGCGCGCTGGTCACCCTCGCCCGACGGCCCCTGCCGCCACCGGAGGAGGTGCTGGTCGGGGTCCGCCGCGTGGTGGTGGCCGAGGGCATCGTCAACCCCACCAACATGGGGGTCATCGTGCGCAGTGCCGCCGCCCTGGGCTTCGACGCCCTGCTCCTCGATCCGACGTCGTGCGACCCGCTCTACCGCCGGGCCAACCGGGCCTCGATGGGGGAGGGCTTCGGGCTCCCCCACGCCCGCACCGACCGCCTGCCCGGTGGGCTCGACGTCGTCCGCGACGCCGGGCTGACCGTGGTCGCCCTGACCCCGGCGGTCGACGCCCTCGCCCTGTCGGACCTGCCCGACCGGGTGGGCCACGACGCCCGCCTGGCCCTCGTCCTCGGCTCCGAGGGGCCCGGCCTCACCGACGCGACCGAGGCCGCGGCCGACCTGCGGGTGCGCATCCCCCTGGCCGCGACCGTCGACTCGCTCAACGTCGGCGTGGCCGCCGGCATCGCCTGCTACGCGGTGGCGTCGGTCGGCGGCGGGCCATGACCGACCCGACGGCCCCCGAGGTCGACCACCACGGCGGCGCGCCGGACATCTCCGATGACGGGCGACGCCTCGTCCGACGCATCCTCACCCGCATCGTGGTGGCCGTCGCCCTCACCAACGTGGTCGGGGCGACGGTGGTCTTCGCCTTCGCGGTCTGGGTGCTCCCGCCGGATCCGGTCCCGCACGAGACGGCGGTGGTGCTGGTCAACCTGGTGGCCACGTGCATCTGGGTGCCGGTGGCCATCGCCATCGCCTCGGTGTGGCACGGGCGGTCGCTGCTCGCGGTCCGCCGCTGGATCGACAGTGACCGGCAGCCGACGCCCGAGGAGCAGCGTGCCGTCCTCGGCGCACCGACCCGCGTGTTCCGGGTGCAGGTGACGCTCTGGCTGTTCTCCGCCGTCGTCTACGCCACCGCCAACGGCATCATCGCCCCCCGCCTCATCACCCGGGTGGGCTTCACCATCGCCCTGGTCGGGCTGTCGACCAGCGCCATCGCCTTCCTCATCACCGAGCGCCTGCTCCGCCCGGTCGCGGCCCGGGTGCTGGCCGCCGGGGAGGTCGACCGCACCCGGCTCCCGGGCATCACCGCCCGCCACGTCCTCGCCTGGGCCCTGGGCACCGCGGTGCCGGTGCTGGGCCTGGTGATCAGCGGCCTGTTCTCCCTGGTCGAGCAGGAGGCGACGGTGACCTCCACCGCGATCACGATGATCGTCCTGGGCAGCGTGGCCCTCGTCGTCGGGTTGTGGACCACCGTCCTCGGGGCCCGGTCGATCGCCGATCCCGTCCACTCCGTGCAGGCCGGCATGACCCGGGTGCGCGACGGCGACCTCGACGTCACGGTGCCCGTCTACGACGGCAGCGAGCTCGGCCTGCTGCAGGACGGCTTCAACCAGATGGTCGAGGGGCTGAGGGAGCGGGAGCGCATCCGCGACGTCTTCGGCCGCCACGTCGGCGCCGACGTCGCCGCCGGCGCCCTGGAGGGCCAGCCCAGCCTGGGCGGCGACCTCCGGTCGGTGGCCGTCCTGTTCGTCGACATCATCGGCTCGACCCGCCTGGCCGTCGAGCTGCCGCCGACCGAGGTGGTCGACCTGCTCAACCGCTTCTTCGCGGTGGTGGTCGCGACCGTCGACGCCCACCACGGGTGGATCAACAAGTTCGAGGGCGACGCCGCGCTGGCCGTGTTCGGGGCCTTCGGCGAGCGGACCGACCCGGCGGGGAGCGCGCTGGCCACCGCCCGCCACCTCGACGAGCGCCTGGCCGCCGCCGTCCCCGAGCTGCGGGCCGGGATCGGCGTCGCCGCCGGCGACGCGGTCGCCGGCAACATCGGCGCCGAGCACCGCTTCGAGTACACGGTGATCGGCGACCCGGTGAACGCCGCCGCCCGCCTGAGCGAGCTGGCCAAGGCCCACCCGGTGACGGTGCTGGCCTCCGGCGAGGCCGTCGCCGCCGCCGACGGCCAGGAAGCGCAGCGGTGGGAGCAGGCCGGCGAGGTCACCCTCCGGGGCCGGACGACCGCCACCCACCTGTTCCGCCCGAGGTAGCGAGGCCACGTGGTGCGCCGGGCCGGATCCACGAGGCCCGGCGACACCACGATGACCGAGAGCCGTGCGCCCGACCCGGATCCACGAGGGGCGTGCACACGGTGGGCCGCCGCCTCTTCCTGCGGTGCCCGAGGGTGATGATAAGCACACCTAACACCAAGGGTCAAGCACTCGCTCGAGGGTCGGGTCGAACCTGCCCCACCAGGGTCTTCGGGGCGACGCAGCAGTACGCCTCGGTGACGATCTCGTCGACCTCGGACCAGTCGGGGTCGCGATCGAGGCGCACGCCGAGCCATCCCCGGTGGCCCACGTAGGGCGGGACGAAGAAGCGCTCGGGCTCGGTGTCGACCAGCTCGGCCTGGACGCCGGGCGGCGCCGCGCACCAGAAGCCGAGGATCCCCGAGCCGTGGTGGTCGTCGACGAACATCACGAACGTCTTCTTGCCCCGCACGAACCAGGCCGGGGAGCCGTGGCTCAAGCCGCTCCTCCACCTCGGGCAGGGCGGTGCACGCCTCCCGCAACCGGGAGAGGACGACGTCATCGCGGTCGAAGGTCCCCGGCATCGGGCAAGTGTTGCCGACCATCGGTGGCGTCGCCGTCGGCTCCGCCGGCGCGGCGGGAGCCGCACCGCGACCCGGCACAGGACCGCCGCGGCCGCCGCCAGCGCGAGCACCACCAGGTACGGCACGCCCTCGCCCCAGACCGACACCGCGAGGCCCAGGACCGCCGTCATGGCGATGATCGAGCCGTTCCCGCTGAGGAGCTGCCAGCCGCTGACGCGCCCCGCGGCCGCCACCCCGACCCGGTCGGCGGTGGTCGACACGACCGTCGGGAACAGAGGCGCGACCGACAGGCCCACCACGCTCAGGCCGACCAGAGCGACCCCGACGGGCACCACGCCCAGGAGGGCGACGGTGACGAGGGTCGCGGTCGAGGCGCCCACGAGCAGACGGCGGGGTGGCACCGAGAGCCGCGCCAGCGCCAGTCGCCCCACCGTGACCCCGGCCCAGAACCCGCTCATGGCCAGACCCACCTGGCGGGCCGACGCGCCGCGGTGGTCCTCCAGCACCGTCGCCATCCAGTTGCCCGTCATCGCCTCGACCCCCACGCACGTGACGGCCAGGCCCAACGAGACCAGGAGGGCGACCCGGGGGACGGGGCCCCGCTCCGGCGGCTCGGGACCCTCTGCGCCTGACCGCACCGGCTCGTCGCCGAGCCCGTCCGGCCAGGCCACCGAGCGGCCCAGCGCGGCGATCGCCGCCACCACCGCGGCCCCGGCCGCCAGCAGGTTCCCCGTGGTCCACGATGTGAGCGCGGTCAGCCCGGGCGCGAGCGTGGCCCCCACGCCGTAGGCGCCCAGCACCAGGCCCGAGCGACCGACGTCGCGGACGACGGTCTGGAACCGGCTGCCGAGCGAGTCGAGGCCACCGCTCACCAGCCCGACGACCCCCACCGCGGCGACGAGCACGGGGAACGACCGGCCGACGGCCACCACGACGTCGGCCGCGGCCAGCACCAGGCAGCAGAACGCGGTCGCGATCCCGATCGGCACGCGACGCAGCACCGCCAGGGCGGAGGCGGACGTGGACGTGCGACCGATCGAGTAGGCGGTCACCACCACACCGAGCGCGCCCGCGGTCTGCCCGAACTCATGGCGGGCGTCGGGCCAGGCCGCGCCGTACAGCCCGATGGGGGCGGCGAACGACAGGTACACGAGGCACTGGACCGCCACCGGTGAGAGGGACCGGCGGGGACGGGACATGGGGCGCCCACGCTACGACCTCGCCCGACGGCACCCTGGGAAGGCCGCGCGCCGGGTGCGCACCCGGTCACCACGCGACGACCGGAACGTCAGTCGAACGTGCCGGTTGCGTCCTCGACGCCCGCGGGGTCGACGGCGGTCAGGAGGTCGGCTCGGGCCCGGGACACGCGGGAGCGGATCGTCCCGACCGGCACCCGGCAGACCTCGGCCGCCTCCGCGTAGGACAGGCCCAGCACCTGCGTGAGCACGAAGGCCTCGCGCCGGTCGGGGTCGAGCGCCGCCACGAGGTGGGAGAGCTCGACCTCGCCCGTCGGAGGCGACGACGGCCGGGCCGGCCGCGTCGGACTGCGCGACCAGGCGGGCCCAGAGCCGGCGCTGACGCCCGCGGCGACGGAGGACGTCGGCACAGGTCCGGCGGGCGATCGAGAGCAGCCACGTGCGCGCCGAGGCGTCGCCCCGGAAGCGGGCCAGAGCGGGGATGGCCCGCAGGTAGACCTCCTGGGTGACGTCGTCGGCCGACTGCGCGTCGACCAGGTGCGCGGCCAGGCGCCACACGTCGGCCTGCGACGCCCGCACGAACCCGGCGAGGCTCACCTCGTCGCCGTCGCGCGCCTCGAGGGCGAGGGTGGTCAGCCGGTCCACGGCGCAGGAGTGTCGCGGATCGGGGACGGAACCGCGGCCACCCCGGGAACCGGACGGGCCGACGCGACGACCACCAACCCATGCGCTGCGATCTGTCCCGTGAGGCCGTGTCCGCCCGCCTCGACGGCGAGCCCCTGCCCCCCGGCGTCGACGCCGACGCCCTCGACGCCCACCTCGCCGGGTGCGCCGACTGCCGGGCGTGGGAGGCCTCCGCGGTCGTGCTGCACCGGCAGGCCCGGCTCCAGGCCGCTCCCGCTCGTGGCCGACCGCACCGACGCCATCCTCGCCTCGATCCCGGCCTCCGCCCGCCCCCGGCGGGTGCGCGAGGGCGTCCGCTACGCCCTGCTCGCGGTCGGGCTGACCCAGGTCGTCCTCGCCCTCCCCGCCCTCCTGACCGGCGACGCGACCGGCATGTCGCTGCACATGGCCCGGGAGATGGCGGCCTTCGAGCTGGCCGTCGGCGTCGGCCTGCTGAGCGTCGCCTGGCGGCCTCGGCTCGCCAGCGGCCTCCTCCCCTTCGCCCTCGCGTTCGCCGGCGGCGATCCTCCTCTCCACCGTCCTCGACCTCGTCGGCGGGGGCACCGGCACCGGCGCCGAGGCCCACCACGTCCTCGACCTGGTCGGCGTGGGGCTGCTCGCCGCGGTGGAGGTGCGGCCGCGCTCCGACCGCCACGGCCACGATCACGGCCACGGCCACGGCCACGGAGCCCTCCCCGCGTCGTGAGCCTCCCCACCCGTCGCCGCTCCAGGGCGGGGATCGGACGGCTGCCCGGCCGTCCTGGTCCCCCTCACCGCCATCGCCGCGGTCGCCCTGCTCGGGGTGCTCGGCCCGGCCGCGCCCGCCGGCGCCCACGCCGTCGCTGGTGTCGACGACGCCCACCGACGGGGCGAGGCTCGACGAGGCGCCCGGCGAGGTGGAGCTGACCTTCACCGAGGACATCTCGATGGGCCTCGATGGCATCCGGGTGCTCGACCAGCGACGGCGATCGGGTCGACCGGGGCCGGCCCGAGGTGTCCGGTCACACGGCCAGGATCGAGCTCGCGACCCTCGACGACGGCGCCTTCGTCGTCGCCTGGCGGGCCGTCTCCGCCGACAGCCACCCGATCGACGGGTCGACGACCTTCACCGTCGGATCCGGCGCCCGGGCCCTCGACGACTCCGTGGTGGCCGCCCTGGTGGGCAGCGATGACGGCCCCTGGCGCGTCGCGGCGACGGTGGCCCGGGGGGTCGGGCTGCTCGGGCTGCTCCTCGCCGTGGGCCTGGGGACGTTCCTCGCCTTCGCCCACGACGGAGGCGACGAGGCCGGTCGGCTCCGGCGGCTCCAGCGCGTCGCCGCCGGGCTCGCCGCCCTCGGGCTCCTCGTCGAGGTCCCCCTGCGGGCGGCGCTGGCCACCGGCCGCGGACCGGGCTCGGTGCTCGACGAGGGCGTGCTGGGCCAGGTCCTGGCCGACCGGGTCGGGCTCACCCTCGGGCTCGCCGGGCTGGCCCTGCTGTTCGCCGTCGTCGACGGGGGCCGCGACCGGCTGTCGAGCGCGGGCGCGGCGATCGCGGTGGGGATCGCCCTCGCCCTGTCGGGGCACACCGCCGCGACCTCGCCATGGCTGGTCGCGGTCGGCGCCGACGCCGCCCACGTCGTCGCGGCCTCGGTGTGGTTCGGCGGCATCGTCGGCTGCCTGGTCGGTGGCCACCGCGCGCCGCCGGGAGGCCGGCGCGTGGGGGGCGGTCGTGGTCCGCTTCTCCCCCCTCGCCGGCGGCGCCCTGCTCGTCGTGGGCATCGCCGGGGGCGCCCTCGGGTGGACCCAGGTGCGCAGCGCCGACGCCCTCCTCACCACCACCTACGGGCAGCTGCTGATCGCCAAGGTGGTGCTCGTCGGGGTCGCCGCCGCCCTCGGAGGCATCAACCGCTACCGCGTCGTCCCCGTCCTCGACGCCTCCGCGCCGGGGACCCGTCCCCGAGCCGGTCACCCGGGTGCTGCGCCGCACCCTCGCCGCCGAGGCCCTGGTGCTCCTGACCGTGGTCGGCGCCACCGCGGTGCTGGTCGACGTCACCCCGGCCCGCGCCGCGGTCGCCGCGCCCTTCTCCGACGAGGCCCCGCTCGGCGACGGGCGCGCCGAGCTGACCATCGACCCCACTCGCGCCGGGCAGGCCGAGGGCCACCTCTTCCTCTACGACGCCGACGGCGCCCTGCTCGAGGCCGAGGAGGTCGCGGTGCGCCTGTCGCTGCCGTCGGCCGACGTGGCCCCGATCGCGCGGACCCCGCTCGCCGCCGGCCCCGGCCACTGGGTCGTCGACGGGAGCGACATGACCATCGCCGGCACCTGGACCGTCGACGTGGCCGCCCGGACCTCCCGCTTCGAGGAGCTCACCTCGTCCTTCGAGGTCCGCATCGTCGCCTGACCGGCACCGACCGCCACCCCTCACCGACCACACCCACCACCCTTCTCACCCACTCACACCAACCCTGGAGAGCACACCCATGACCACCCGCACACCCCACCGCATCGGCCTCGGCCTCGTCGGCGCCGGGCTCCTCGCCCTGGCGGCCGGGGCCCTCCCCGCCGGCGCCCACATCAGCGGCGACAAGGGCGAGGTCCCCGCCGGGGCCTACACCCAGGTCACCTTCACCGTCCCCCACGGCTGCGAGGACGAGCCGACCACGGCCATCGCCATCCCCATCCCCGAGGCCATCCTCAACGCCGCTCCCCAGGTGGTCGCGGGCTGGGACGCCGAGACGACCATCACCGCGCTCGACGAGCCGGTCGAGACCGCCCACGGCGAGCACCAGACCGAGCGGGTCTCGGAGATCACCTGGACCGCGCAGCCCGGCAACGAGCTGCCGTCGCCGTTCCGCCAGGTCTTCACGGTCGGCTTCCAGGCCCCCGAGACGCCGGGCGAGGACCTCGTGTTCCCGATCGTGCAGTCGTGCCCGACCGCCGAGACGGCCTGGATCGAGGTGCCCGATCGAGGGCGAGGAGGAGCCGGAGCACCCGGCGGTCGTGGTCGCCGTCGGTGAGGTCGAGGGCGACGGCCACGGCGCGACGCCGCCGACGAGGAGGCCACCGAGGAGGACGGCGACGCCGAGGAGACCGCCACCACCGAGGCCGCGTCGTCCGACGCCGACAGCGACGACGGGGGCTCCGACGGCCTGGCCGTGGCCGGCGTCGTGATGGGCGGCCTCGGCCTGGCCGCCGGCGGTGCCGCCCTGGTCAAGGGCCGCGGCGCCCGCTGACCCGGCGCGTGGACTAGGGGGGCCTCCCGTCCCGGACGTACCGTTGTCTGCCATGAGCGACGACCCGTCCATGGAGCGGGAGGCCCACCGCCTCTACGACGCCGACGGCCTCCCCACCCGGGACCGTCCGTGGATCATCCGCACCTACGCGGGCCACTCGCAGCCCGAAGGCGTCGAACGAGCTCTACCGGAAGAACCTGGCCGCCGGGCAGACCGGGCTGTCGATCGCCTTCGACCTGCCCACCCAGTGCGGCTACGACTCCGACGACCCGATCGCCCGGCCCGAGGTCGGCAAGGTCGGCGTGCCGATCAACAGCCTCGACGACTTCCACGTGCTGTTCGACGAGATCCCCATCGAGAAGATGAACACCTCGATGACGATCAACGGCACGGCCATGTGGCTGCTGGCGCTGTACGTCGCCCTGGCCCGCGAGCGCGGCGTCGACATCGTCGCAGCTGACCGGCACCACCCAGAACGACCTGATCAAGGAGTACCTGGCCCGCGGGACCTACATCTTCCCGCCCGAGCAGAGCCTGCGGATCATCGCCGAGATGTACGAGTTCTGCCTGGAGGAGATCCCCGCTGGAACGCCTCCAACATCTGCTCGTACCACCTGCAGGAGGCGGCGCGCGACGCCGACCCAGGAGCTCGCCTTCGCCCTGGCCAACGCCATCAGCCTCCTCGACCTGCTCGAGGAGCGCGGCCACTTCGACGACGACCAGTTCGAGCGGGCCGTCGGGCGCATCTCCTTCTTCGTGAACGCCGGCATCCGCTTCGTCGAGGAGATGTGCAAGATGCGCGCCTTCGGCGAGCTGTGGGACGAGTACACCCGCGACCGCTTCGGCGTCACCGACCCGAAGTACCGCCGCTTCCGCTACGGCGTGCAGGTCAACTCGCTGGGCCTCACCGAGGTGCAGCCCGAGAACAACGCCTGGCGCATCCTGATCGAGGCCCTCGGCGTCACCCTGAGCCGTGACGCCCGCGGCCCGCGCGCTCCAGCTGCCGGCGTGGAACGAGGCGCTGTCGCTGCCCCGCCCGTGGGACCAGCAGTGGTCGCTGCGCCTCCAGCAGATCCTCGCCTACGAGACCGACCTGCTCGAGTACCCCGACCTGTTCGAGGGCTCCCTCGTCGTCGAGTCCAAGGTCGACGAGCTCAAGGCGCGAGGCGCGGGCCGAGATCGAGACGCATCCTCGGCATGGGCGGCGTCATCCCGGCCATCGAGTCCGGCTACATGAAGTCGGCGCTGGTGCGCTCGATGAGCGAGCGCATGAGCGCGCATCAACACCGGCGAGCAGATCGTGGTCGGCCTCAACCGGTGGACCGACGGCATCCCCTCGCCGCTGCTCGGCGGCGACGACGGCGGCATCTTCAAGGTCGACGACGTCGGCCGTACGCCGACGCGGTCGACGGCCTCGACGCAGGCCCGCGCCGACCCGCGACGCCGGCCCGGGCCGCGGCCGCGCTCGACGGCGCTCAAGGACGCGGCCCGCGAGCGGCGCAGTCGATGATGGAGCCGTCGATCGAGTGCGCCCTCGCCCGGGTCACCACCGGCGAGTGGGCCGGCGCCCTGCGCGAGGTGTTCGGCGAGTACCGCCCGGCCACCGGCGTCGACGGCCAGCAGCTCGGCCTCGACCGGCGACCGGGTCGAGGCCGCTGCGCGACCGGGTCGACGCGCTCGCCGACGCGCCTGGGCCACCGCCCGCGCATCCTCGTCGGCAAGCCCGGCCTCGACGGCCACTCCAACGGCGCCGAGGTCATCGCGGTGTCGGCCCGCCACGTCGGCTTCGACGTCGTCTACTCCGGCATCCGCCTCAGCCCGGCCGAGATCGTGCAGTCCGCGGTCGAGGAGGGCGTCGACCTGATCGGCGCGTCGGTCCTCTCCGGGCAGCCACCTCGAGCTGGCCCAGCAGATCATCGACGGGCTGGAGAAGCACGACGCCGCCGACGTCGCACGTCGTGGTCGGCGGCATCATCCCCGCCGGCGACGTCGCCGACGCTCGAGCCGCCATGGGCGTCGAGCGGGTGTTCACGCCGGCCGACTACGACCTCATGGACATCATGGAGTCGATCGTCGACGTGATCGAGGGCCGCGGCTCCCCGGCCTGACCCCACGGAGGGCGTGCTTCATGCACCCTCCGTGAGAATCGAACGCGTTCCTTGCCTTTCCGACACGTGACGTGTGACACTCCCGCCACCGAACGCGGGCGGTCCGCGGCGGAACGCAGCACATCAGGGGAACCACATGAAGCGACTGGGCCTTGCGCTCACGGCCGTGCTCCTGCTCGCCCTCACGGCGTGCGACGTCACCATGATCACGTCGCCGCTCCCGGGGACGATCACCGACGAGAGCACCATCACCGTCACCGGGACGTTGCCGGACAACGTCCCCACCGGCGGCACCATCGACGTGAACGGCGTGGCCGGCACCTTCACCGCCGCCCGCGACTGGGAGGCCGACATCCCGGCCAGCCCGGTCGGGTACGTCACCGTCGTCCTCGCCACCTACACCGCCCCGGACGGCACCGAGTACACCCAGCAGACCGCGGTCGTGAACGGCCCGCACGTCGACGACGGCGCCTACTCCCCCGACGGCGTCGGCATGCGCTTCACCAACGCCGGCCTCGCCGGCCTCGGCCCGGTCATCAACGACCTGGCCGGCGGCGCCTTCGACATCAGCGGGCTGATCCTGGCCCAGGACCCGCTGCTCCCGCCCAGCGACGTGGCACTCGGCCACACCATGACCGGGCGCGCCTACGAGGGCGGCGCCGAGAGCGTGTCGGTCGGGGCCAGCAGCACCGCCACCGGCGTGTCGACGCCCATCACCGTCACCAACCTCTACCTCGGCCTCGACCTCCAGCTCAGCGGCCCGCTCCTCAACGGCCCCTGCAAGCTCGAGCTCCAGATCCCGACCACCTCGATCGCGGCCCGCTTCGACCTGCGGCCCGCCCCCGGCGACGCCAGCCACGTCGACGTGAACATGGTCGGCACCCCGGCGGTGACGCTCACCGGCGTCACCTACGAGTTCATCTCCGGCATCTGCGACCCGAGCACCTTCCTCCTCGGCGTCGATCATCAACAGCCTCGCCGGCGACCTGATCGAGGAGGAGATCGCCAGCGGCTTCCAGACCCAGCTGGGCGACCCCGACGGCTCCGGCCCGGCCGACTCGCCCGTCGCCGACGCCATCGAGACCGCCCTGGCCCAGATCTCCATCGCCGGCTCGGTCGGCGACGCGGTGCAGGCCCGCCTCGACGCGCCCTTCACCCAGATCAACGAGACGGCCACCGCCATCGACATGCGGGCCGACGCCGACTTCCAGGCCACCTTCGGCACCGGTCCCGGCCAGTGCGTCCAGGCCGCCGGCGCCCCGGACCTCACGTCCAGCTTCCACGTCCCCGGCGCCTACCCGACGCTGGGTGGCACCACGCCGTCCGGCCAGCCCTACGGACTCGGGCTGGTGATCTCCACCTCGGCGTTCAACCAGCTGCTGTCGTCGATGACCGAGTGCGGGCTGCTCAACCAGGAGCTGCACGAGATCGACCTGGGCGGCACCGTGGTGCCGGTGACCCCCGGGGTGCTGTCGTTCCTCGTCCCGCAGTTCGCCAAGGTCAGCCCCACCGCCGACGTGTTCATCCGGGTCGACCCGCAGTTCGCCCCGTTCCTCACCGACGACCCCAGCGGGCCCGGTGGGGCGACGGCCGAGATGCGGCTGGCCGACCTCCGCATCAGCTTCGTGCAGAACGCGGTCTTCAACGGCACGCCGATCGAGATCGACATGCTGACGCTCGGCGTCGAGGCCCCGCTCGGGCTGTCGATGGCCTTCGACCCGGCCGCCGGCCAGCTGGCCCCGACCATCACCCCGCCGTCGGGGTCCGAGGTCGACCACCCGGGTCGTCACCAACGCCATCGGGGCGGACGAGGCGGCCACCGCCGCGGTCTTCTCGAGCCTCTTCCCGAACTTCGTCAGCGGGCTCAGCAGCAGCTTCGGTGCCTTCCCCCTGCCGTCCTTCCTCGGGCTCGACCTGAGCGTGAGCGAGATCGCCCGCCAGGGTGAGGCCTTCGTCCTCTACGCCGACCTGGACCCGGCGCCGCAGACCCGCATCGCCAACGCCACCTTCACCGACCTCAGCAGCGGGGACTCGGTCAAGGACGTCGTCACCGACGTGTCGGAGTGGCGCCACCGGGTCCGCAAGCAGGTCTCCGGCGACGGGCTCTCGCTCGACCTCGAGGGCATGGTCGGGGCCGACGCCTGCTGCACCACCGACAGCGAGAGCCTGAGCGCCACCGCCGCCGGCCGGGTCACCTTCGACGTGCTGCCCGCCGCCGGCGACACCTGGCGCATCGACCTGGCCCACTCCATCGCCGGCGCCCACACCATCAAGGGCGACGGCACGGGCGGCGGCGACCGGGCCCGGGGCTCGATCACCACCGTGACCGGGCGGGCCCGCATCGGCACCGGGGCGTGGCAGGCCTTCAGCTTCAACCCGTCGAGCCTGTCCAGCGGCTGGGTCGAGCCGTCCGGCTCGAACGCGGCCTACCAGTACCCCTTCACCGGCAGCGGGGCCACCTTCCTCACCGGCACCACGGCCCAGACCATCACCGTCGAGTACACGTTCGGGGTCTCGGCCGAGTCCGACAACGAGTTCTGGGCCGCCCTCCAGGGCCCGGAGGCCGCGGTGCGCTTCGGCGTGAACGACACCATCACCAACGGCTTCACCGCCGGCGAGTACCCCGGCGTCGGCAACCGGAACATCGCCACCGACGGCTACCGCCTCCAGGTGGCCCTCACCACCACCTAGGCCCGCGAGCGGCGCCGCCCGCGAGGGCGGCGCCGCGACGTGGTTCGGGGAGGGTGGGAGGGGGCGCGTACGGTCGGGGCCGTGAGCGCGGCCGACGACCTCGACGACCGGGCGGCGGCACCCGACCTCGGCGACCTCGTCGAGCGGGCCCGCCGACTGGAGAAGGCGGCCGTCTCCCGCCTGATCGGGATCTTCGAGGACACCCGACCGACCGCGCCGCAGCAGCGAGCCGCGGTGCTCGACCTCCTCGACGCCGCACCCGATGCCACGCCGTGCACGATCATCGGCATCACCGGCACCCCGGGCTCGGGCAAGTCGTCCCTGGTCTCCCGGCTGACCACCGACCTGCTCGCAGACGACGCCGAGCTCACCATCGCGGTGCTGGCCATCGACCCGTCGAGCCACATCTCCGGCGGCGCGCTCCTCGGCGACCGCACCCGCATGCGCACCCCGCTCGACGAGTCGACCGGCTGTTCTTCCGCAGCCAGGCGTCGGCCACCGAGCTCGGGGGTCTGTCGCCGTCGACCTTCCAGGTGTGCCGCCTCCTCACCCGCCTGTTCCGGTGCGTGGTGGTCGAGACGGTCGGCATCGGACAGAGCGAGGCCGACATCCGCCACCTCGCGGACCGCGTCTACCTCGTGCTCCAGCCGCTGGGCGGCGACGAGGTGCAGTTCCTCAAGGCCGGCATCATCGAGGTCCCCGACGCCTTCATCCTGAACAAGTGCGACGAGCCCAGCGCCGAGCGCAGCTACCACCACCTGAAGGGCAGCCTCGGCCTGGCCCGGCCCTTCGACGAGGAACCGCCGCCCGTGCACCGCACCAGCGCCCGCACCGGCGAGGGCATCCCCGCGCTGGCCGCCGAGCTGCACGAGGTGCTGACCACCCTGGTGCCCCGCTCGCACGACGAGCGGGAGCCGCACTTCTTCGCCCGCTGGGTCGACGACGAGTGGGGTCGGCAGGGCCGGCTCCACCTCACCGGCGCCCTCGGGGGATCGGCGGCCCACCTGGCCTCGGCCGGCGGGTTCGACGCCGCCCAGGTCGCCTTCGACGCCAGCCTCCGCACCGCCCTCGCCGACGGGTGACCCACCGATGATCCCCACCACCGCCCTCCCCCCGTTCCGCTTCGGCGTGCAGTGCTCGTCGCCCACCGACGTCGGCCGCACCGCCTGGCGCGACCTGGCCCGCCGGCTGGAGGACCTCGGCGTCCACCGCATGACGGTGTCGGACCACCTCGACGACCAGCTCGCCCCCATCGCCGCCCTCATGGCCGCGGCCGACGCCACCACCACCCTGCGGGTCGGGGCCATGGTGCTGTGCAACGACTACCGGCACCCGGCGGTGATGGCCAAGGAGGCGGCCACCCTCGACGTGCTCTCCGACGGTCGCTTCGAGCTCGGCCTCGGTGCCGGGTGGATGACCTCGGACTACGAGCACGCCGGCATCCCGTTCGACCGCCCGGGGGTGCGCATCGCCCGGCTCGAGGAGGCGGTCCAGGTGGTCAAGGGCCTCTTCTCCGAGGGTCCGTGCCACTTCGAGGGCGAGCACTACCGGATCGACGGCCTGTCCGGCAGCCCGAAGCCGGTGCAGCGGCCCCATCCGCCGATCGTGATCGGGGGCGGCGGTCGCAAGGTCCTGGAGCTGGCCGGACGCCACGCCGACATCGTCGGCCTCAACCCCTCGCTGCCCGGCGGGGTCATCGACGCCTCGGCCGGACCGGATGCGACCGCCGACGCGACCGAGCGCAAGATCGGCTGGGTGCGCGAGGCCGCCGGCGACCGCTTCGCCTCGATCGAGCTGCAGACCCGCATCCACCTGGTGGTCGTCACCGACGACCGGCAGGGCACCGCCGACCTCCTCGCCGAGGGCTTCGGCCTCAGCCCGGCCGAGGCCCTGGAGTCGCCCCACGCCCTGTGCGGGTCGGTCGAGCAGATCGCCGACGACCTCGTCGCCCGACGGGAGCGCTTCGGCATCGGCATCGATCGGCATCGCCCTCCACGACCTCGACGCCATGGCCCCGGTGATCGCAGCGCCTCGCCGGCACCTGACCGCCGGCCGGCGGCGGTCGAGGCGCGCCCTCCGTCGAACCGGGGTACCGTCCGCCGACCACGACCGCGGGAGGTCTCGATGTCAGTGCGCACCCACATCGCCAGCCGAGGCCCGAGGGGTCGGGTCGGACGGCCGCAGAGCCTCGTCGCCCTCGCCGCCAGCCTCGTCGTCGCGACCCTCGTCGCCCTGGTCGCCCCGACGTCGCCGGCCGGCGCCGGGCCGGTGGAGGACGCCTTCTTCGTCCGCGCCGTCCACGTCGACCTCGTCGACGGGAGCCGACCGCGGAGACGCTCCCGGGGTACGTCGGACCGCTCGCGGACGGGCGCCGACCCGCTGGCGGGTGGCTGGCGAGATCGCCTACGGCCTCGAGAACATCACCCAGGAGGTCACCGAGCTCTACGACCAGGCGCTCGAGCGGGCCCCCGACGACGAGGGCGTGCGGTACTGGGTGAACACGACGATCTACGCCCAGCTACTCGCTGGCGTGGGTCAACGCCAGGGTGTACGGATCCACCGAGTACGTGAACGCGCCACGCCGCCGCACCCGGGCCGTGGGTCGAGGGCGTCTTCGCCGACATGATCGGACGGACCCCGATCCCGCCGGCTCGTCCTACTGGACCGGCGTCGCGGCCACGAAGGGCCCCGTCTTCGCCGCCTTGCGCCTGTACCAGTCGCCCGAGCACCGCCGCACCCGTGTGACCGAGGTGTTCCAGGAGATGCTCGGCAGGCCCCGGAGCCGGAGGCCCTCGCGTTCTGGACCGGCCAGCTGAGCCTCCAGCGCGACGACCTGTGGCTGGCGATGCAGCTCGCGGCCACGCCCGAGTACGGCGCCGAGCGGTCGCTCGCTTCACCGTAGCCGCGATCGGAACCTGAGCCGACGTCGCCATCGCGCCGGGCGTGGAGCGCATCGCTCGCGCCCGTCACGCCTCATCGCGCGTGTCGAGCGCGCCGAGACGGCGGATCGTCAGCCCGCCCGGGACGCGGCGACGAGGCCGGCGTCCCAGCCCGGGGCCCGGCCACCCGAAGGCGGGGCGATGTCGGTCGTCTCGAGCCCGGCGCGGGCGAGCAACCACGACACCAGCGAGTTCGAGTTCCACATCTCGCCCGTGCCCAGCTCGTCGCGACCCCAGGTGCGGGTCGGGAACTCCGGGACGAGGTCGATGATCCGGCGGGCTGTGTCCGGATCGCTGCTGACCCTGACCGGCCCGCCCACCGCGGCGGCCAGGTCGGGGATCGAGCCGCCCCGCCAGCAACGGACCTCGTAGCGGAACAGCCGCGAGCGCCCGAGGAACCGAGCGCCGACCGGACCCTCGGCGACGACCCCTCGGTCGCCGCTCTTCGTCCACACCGGTGCCATCTCCACCGTGGCGGTGACGCCACCCACGCTCACCTCGAGCGTGGAGTGGAACAGGTCGGCGCGGGGCCGCCGTGCGAGCGCGGCGGCCACGGCCTCGTAGACACGGCCGTTCCACCGCACGACGGCACCTCCTGCGCCGGCGCCCAGGGGGATCCAGGACAGATCGACGGCATCGCCCGTCACCGTTCCGGTGGTCCCGGATCAGGTGCCGGTGCCGGCGGCGGCCGCGACCAGGTCGCGGAGGGCGTCCTCGCCCTGCTCGCCGCTGGTGCGGGCGGCGACGTTGCCGTCGGCGTCGATGGCGACGATGTAGGGGTACGACCCACCGCCGTAGGTGGTGAAGGCGGTCGCCTGCTCGTCGTCGACCATGGCCCGGCCCGGCCAGCCCTCGCCGGCCAGCCACTCGCCCGGCGGGTACTCGGGGGCCGACGGGTTGCTGCCGGTGGCCACCGCCACCAGCTCGACGCCGTCCAGCTCGGACTCGCCGCCGTACAGGTCGACGATGCGGGGCACCTCGGCCTGGCAGTGCGGGCACCAGTGGGCCACGAACACGAGCAGCATCGGCCCGTCGGCCGCGGGGTCGATCGTGATGGGCTCGCCGCCGGGGGTCTCGCCGGTGAGCGACGGGGCGGGCTGGCCGAGGGCGGTGTCGTCGTCGCCCACGTCGTCGAGGCCGGGGAGCGCGTCACCCTCGACCTCCACCGGGGCGAAGGCCTGCTCGCCCGCCGCGGGGCTGGTCGCCACCGCCCCGGCGTCGACGCTGCCACCGTCGTCGTCGCCTCCGGAGCGGAGGGCGATCAGGACGCCGACGCCGATGACCACCACCACGACCACCGCGATGACCACGATCGGGAGCGGCGACGTGCCCCCGCCGCGGGCCGCTTCCACGCGGCTGACGGGACGGCCCTTGGTGGGCTTGGGGCTGCTCATGGGACGGCGACCTCCGGGTCGGGTGAGAGGGAGTCGGCGTGGTCGTCGTCGGACCCGGGCCCGCCGGCGCGGGCGGCCAGGGCGTCGACGGTCAGCGCCGCGAGCACGAGGGAGAAGGCCACGGTGGCCATGCGGGGGATGGTCCAGAACCCGAGCTGCTCGACCCACCGCAGCGAGCAGGGGTTGAGGGGGTCGCAGCTCGACCCCTCGAGGCTGGGCCGGATCTCGACCGCGACGTGCCACAGGTTGACCGCGAGGCCGATGCCGGCGAGCACCATCCCCGGGAGGCGGGCCCCCTCGTCGCGGCGGAGCCACCCGATGCCGAGCACCACGACGAGCGGGTACATGGCGACGCGCTGGAACCAGCAGAGACGGCACGGCGGGAGGTGGGCGACCTCGGACAGGTAGAGGCTGCCGAGCATCGCGACGGTGGCGACCAGCCAGGCGAACGGCAGGCCCTGACCGCCGAGGCGGGCGAGGAGGACGGCCCGGGAGGCGGGCACGAGCAGGCCGACCACGAGCACGACGACGGCGACCGAGCCGACGATGGCCAGCACCGCGAAGATCGTGGTGACCTCGTCGAGGGTCATGGCCGGCAACCTACGCGAGCCCGTCCCGACTCCGGGGGTCGGGGGTCCCGACCACCGCCCGTGGCCGGACTACCGTCGGGCCGTCCCTCCGGGCGGGGGGACCCAGGAGCCGAGCCGACAGGCGAGGCGACCCGACAGGCACAGCGTCGCATTGCGGCGGAGCCGCCCCGATGTGCCTGCGACATGGTCGATCGAACCGCACAGGTCCATGAGGAGTCCCCGATGCCTGGCCGTCCCACCTGCACCCGCTGCGCCGCGACCCTCCCCGCGCCCGACCTGGACGGCAACCAGGTCTGCATCAGCTGCGGCCTGTTCCACACCACCGACCCGGCCGCAGGCGAGCCGCCTCCCCCGCCCGTGCCGCCACTCCCGCCGGTCCCACCCGTCCCCCCGGTCCCCCCGCCGCCCCCTCCCGGCCCGGCCGGCCCGTTCGGCGCTGGTGCCGTCGGCGGGGCGTCGTTCGGCGCGACCGGCGCGACGTCGTTCGGCACCCCGCCGCCGGGCGCCGCGCCAGGCGGGCCGTTCTCGGCCGGACCGCAGCAGGTCGCGGCCCCGCCGATCCGCAAGAAGCGCGGCGGCATCGGCTGCCTGCTGGTCGTCATGGTGCTCCTCCTCGTCGGCATCGGTGGAGCGATCGCCGGGGTCGCCTGGCTCGTCGACGCGGTCGACGAGGCCGGGACGGTCGGTCCGGACGGGAACCGCTTCCGTCCCCTCGGCGGCGAGGTGGCCGTCCTCCGGGACGACGACGGCGAGCCGGAGGAGGTGGTCGCGCTGGCGTCCGTGTACGGCACCGGCGACCGGACCGTGGTCCTCGCCGAGCCCGACGACGAGGGCGGCGAGGTGATCTGGGACGCGCCGCTGGTGCCCGACGACGTCTACTCCGCCCGCTTCGTCGCGACCGACGACGTGGTGGTCGCCGGGCTCGGACGCAAGGTCCTGGGCCTCGACCGTGCGACGGGTGAGACGACGTGGCAGTCGGATCTGCCCGACGTGCTCAGCCCGTCCTGCACCGACTGCCTGACGCTCGTCGGCGACCACGTCGTCGCCTTCACCGCCGACGCCCAGGTCACCGTCCTCGACCCCGCCGACGGCAGCGCCCCCTGGAGCCGGCGGCTCGAGTCGGCATCGGGCTGGGTCAAGCCGTTCGGTGACCGCCTCCTCGTCGTCGACGAGCCCGCGGACGGGGCCGACCACCGTCACCCTGACCGAGGTCGCTGACGGCACCGAGGTCGCCGCGCACGCCCCGTCCTGCCCCGACCCGATCTTCGAGGGCGAGACGATCGACGCGTCGACGGGCGGGATGGTGCTGGAGCGGGTGCCGGACACCGACGACCTGGTCGCCCAGTTCGCCTTCGGGCGGGCCTGCACGACGCGCTGGGAGGCGACCACCGGCACCGTGCGCTGGAGCCGGGCGATCGAGCAGTCGGTCGACACCGACGCCGAGGCCGCCATCACCGCCACCGACCTGGTGACGTCCAGCTCGCAGAACCTGGTCCACGTGTCGCTCGCGGAGGGCACGGCGACGGTGGTGACGGCGCCGGCCGACAGCTACTTCGGGGGGCCGGTGTGGCTCAGCGGCTCCACCGCCCTCGCCGTGGCGACGACCACCCGGGGCACGCCCAGGTCCCTCGTGGTCGGGGTCGACCTGCGCTCCCGCGAGCAGCTCTGGACCATCGACCTGCCGCAGGGCTCGGAGCCGATGATCCCGGGCGACAGCGGGACGACCATGTTCCCGGGGACCACCGCCTTCCTCGTGGTGCCCTCCGACGACGCCCTGCGCCTGGTGACGGTCGAACAGGGCGGCCGGCTCACGGTGAGCGACATCGACCCGGTCACCGGGCGGACGGAGATCGTGGGCACCGACGCCCTGGCCGGCACCAGCAGCTCGACCACGTCGATCTACCTCGAGTCGATCGGCGCCGACGACATCGTGCTCACCGTCGACGCCACCACCCAGGTCATCGACCTGGCGACCGGGACCGTCACCGGCACCTGGGACGGGTGACGCCGGGGCCGGGGCGCCCCGCCACACTGGACGACATGTCCACGGCCGGGAGCGACGACCGGCTGCCGGTCGAGGAGGTCGTCGACGACCTGCGGGCCGCCCTGGCGTCGCGGTCGGCCGCCGTGCTGCAGGCCCCGCCGGGCGCGGGCAAGACCACGGTCGTCCCCCTCCGCCTGCTCGACGAGCGGTGGCTGGACGGTGGCCGCATCGTGGTGCTGGAACCCCGGCGGCTGGCGGCACGGGCGGCGGCCCGCCGGATGGCGTCGCTGCTGGGCGAGGAGGTCGGCGCCACGATCGGCCTCACCACCCGCGACGAGCGGAGGGTCGGCCGGGCGACGCGCATCGAGGTGGTCACCGAGGGCGTGGTGGTGCGGCGGCTGCAGCGCGACCCCGCGCTGGAGGGCGTCGGGCTGGTGGTGCTCGACGAGGTCCACGAGCGCAACATCCACACCGACCTGGCCCTCGCCCTCCTGCTCGATGCCCGCCCGCTGGCCCCCGAGCGACGGCTGCTCGCCATGTCGGCGACGCTCGAGGCCGACCGCCTGGCCGCCCTCCTCGGCGACGACGACGGCCCGGCGCCGGTCGTGACCAGCGAGGGCCGGGCCTTCCCGGTCGACGTGCGCTGGGCGCCGCCCCGCGACCGCGAACGACCCGACGCCCACGCCGCCCGCGTGGTGGCGGAGGCGGTGCGGCAGGAGACCGGCGACGTCCTCGTGTTCGTCCCCGGCGCGGCCGACATCCGGCGGGTCGCCAGCGACCTCCGCTCCGCCGGGCGCCTGCCCGACGGCGTCGACGTCCGTCCCCTCTTCGGTGCGCTGACCGCGGCCGAGCAGGACGCCGCGCTGGCCCCGTCGCCGCCAGGCCGGCGCCGGGTGGTGCTGGCCACCGACATCGCCGAGTCGAGCCTGACCGTGCCGGGGGTGCGGGTGGTCGTCGACGCCGGACGGGCCCGCGTGCCCCGGGTCGATGCCCGCACCGGTCTGACCGCACTCGTGACGGTGACCGCGTCGAAGGCCTCGGCCGAGCAGCGGACGGGGCGGGCCGGTCGGACCGAGCCGGGCGTGTCGTACCGCCTGTGGTCGAAGGTCGAGCACGCCAGCCGACCGCGGACGCCCGACCCCGAGATCACCCAGGTCGACCTGGCCGGGCTCGTGCTGGAGGTGGCCGAGTGGGGCGCCACCGTCGACGGGCTGGCGTTCCCCGACCCGCCGCCGGTGGCCGCCCTGGCCGAGGCCCACACGCTGCTGGCCGAGCTCGGGGTGCTCGACGACGAGGGACGACCGACCGCCCTCGGGCACCGGGTCGCCGACCTGCCCCTGCACCCCCGTCTCGCCCGCATGGTCGTCGACGCGGCGCGCACCGGGGCCGGGTGGGAGGCCTGCCTGCTCGCCGCGCGTGCTCGAGGAGCGCGACGTCCTCCGCGGTCACCCCGACGACGTGCCCACCGATGCGGCCGAGCGCTTGCGGGTGGTGGCCGACCCCGACGCCCGCCACCCGCTCGCCGACCGGGGTGCGGCCCGCCGGGCCCACCGACGGGCGGTCCAGCTGGCCCGAAGGGCCGGCGTGGCGCGCCCGGCGCACGACCGGGACGTCGACCCCACCTCGTGCGGGCCGCTGTTGGCCCTCGCCTACCCCGACCGCGTGGCCCAGGCGCGGGGCGGCGGCCGCTTCCGCCTGCGGGGCGGGTCGGGGGCGTGGGTGGCACCGACCGACCCGATGGCCGACGCGCCCCACCTGGTGGCGGCGGAGCTCGACGCCGGGCGGGGACGGGCCGACGCCCGGATCCGCATCGCCGCTCCGCTCGACGAGGCCGACCTGCTCGCCGCGGTCGGCGACGCGGTCGAGGAGGTCACCCACCTCCGTTGGGACCCCGAGCGCGACGACCTGCGGGCCCGGACCGAGCGGCGGGTCGGGGCCCTCCTGCTGTCGGCCGTCGATGCCCGCCCTCGACCGGGACCGGAGGTCGATCAGGCCCTGCTCGACCGGGTCCGGGCCGACGGGCTCGACCGGCTGCGCTGGACCGACGCCGCCCGCGGCCTCCAGGGGCGGGCGGTGTTCGCCCGGGCGGTCGGCGCCGGCCGGCTCGCTGACGGCGAGACCTGGCCCGACCTCGGCGACGAGGCCCTGCTCGCCGACCTCGACGACTGGCTGGCGCCGTTCCTCTCCCGCGCCCGGGGCCGCGCTGACCTCGACCGGGTCGACGTCCTCGCCGCCCTGCGCGCCCGCCTGGGCCACCCGTGGCTGCACCGACTCGACGTGGTCGCCCCGGCGACGGTGGCGGTCGCCTCCGGGCGCGCCGTGCGGATCGCCTACGACGGTGGCACGCCCTCGCTGCACGTCCGGGTCCAGGAGCTCTACGGCACCCGGATCCACCCGACGGTCGACGAGGGGCGGGTGCCGGTGGTCGTCCACCTGCTCTCGCCGGCGGGGCGCGACGTGCAGGTCACCGCCGACCTGCCCGGGTTCTGGGCCGGCTCCTGGGTCGACGTCCGCAAGGACATGGCCGGCCGGTACCCCAAGCACGACTGGCCGACCGACCCCGCATCCGCCACCCCCTCCCGCCCAGGGTCCCGCCGCCGCTGACCGGCCTCAGGTGCGGTGGGGGTGGTCGGCGTCGGGGTCGCCGACGACGGGCTGGACCACGACGAGGACCATGTCGAGGGGGCGCTTGTGGGCGTTGCGGTAGGCGTGGGGCACGTCACCGTCGAACAGCACCGCGCCGCCGGTGCGGACGACGTGGGTGGAGTCGCCGACGTCGAGGGTGAGCGTGCCGGACAGCACCGCCATCATCTCCCGCGTCCCCTCCAGGTGGCCCTCGGACTCGTGGGTGTCCCCCGGGGCGATGGTCCAGCGCCACAGCTCGACGTGCTCGCGGCGGTCGGCGCCGACCAGCAGGTCGCCGGCCGAGCCCTCCTCGCCGGCCCACAGGCGCACGACCTCGTCGGGGTCGACCACCCGCACCGAGGTGGTGTCGGACAGCTCGACGATCTGGGCCAGGGTGACGCCGAAGGCATCGGCGAGCCGGCAGAGCGTGCCGATGCTGGGGTTGGTGCGGGCCTGCTCGATCTGCACGAGCATCCCCTTGCTGACCCCCGACCGCCCGGCCATGTGGTCGAGCGACCAGCCGCGGTCGGTGCGCAGCTGGCGGGCGTTGCGGGCGATGGCGGCGGCCACGTCGTCGGGATCGGGCACCGGGCCACGCTACCCGGCCCGCCGGGACACCCTGCTGCACCGGCTGGTACAGCAGGCTGCAATACCGCTACACTGCTCCGACCAGTCCAACAGAGTGAACCGCAGGGAGCAGCAGGCGATGTCGGTGATGCTGGCGCTGAGCGCGGCGATGGTCTACGGATCGGCGGACTTCCTCGGGGGCCTCGCCTCCCGTCGTCGGGCCGCGCTCCCCGTCGCCTTCTGGGCCCAGGTCGCGGGCTTGCTCGCCCTCCTCGTGGCCCTCCCCCTGGTGGGGCCGGCCGCCGCCACGCGGGCCGACGTCCTCGCCGGAGCGGTGGGCGGGCTCTTCGGCGGTCTCGGCCTCGTCCTGCTGTACCGCACCCTCGCCGTCGGGCCGATGAGCGTGGTCGCCCCCGTCACCGCGCTCACCGCCTCGGTCGTTCCGATCCTCGCCGGCCTGGCCACGGGCGAGCGCCCCGGGATCGCGGCGGTGGTCGGCATCGCGGTGGCGCTGGGCAGCGTCGTGCTGATCACCCGGGAGGGTCCCGGTGACCCCCACACGTCGCGCGCCTCCGCCTCCGTGGTCGGCTCCTCGCTGTTCGCCGGGGCCCTCTTCGGCCTCTTCTTCGTCTGCCTCCACCACACCGGCGACGACGCCGGGCTCTACCCGTTGCTCGGGGCGAGGCTCGCCTCCGTCCCCCTGCTCGGCCTCCTGGTGGCGGCCCGCCGGGAGGACCTCCGCGGGGCGCTCTCCGGCCGGGGTGCGGTCGTCGTGGTCGCCAGCGGGCTGCTCGACATGGCCGCCAACGTGCTCTACCTCTTCGCCCTCCGCCACGGCCTGCTCGCCGTCGTGTCGGCCATCACCGGCCTCTACCCGGCGGCGACGGTGATCCTCGCCCAGACCGTCCTGTCGGAGCGGATGCGCCGCACCCAGGTGGGCGGCCTCGCGGTCGCGGGGTTGGCCGCCGGGCTCATCGCCGTCGCTTGACGTCGGCCCTCCGGGGCAGTTGGGCCATCCCCCGCCGCTGCGCCCGTGCGCGCCACCCTGGAGGCACCCATGGCCGCTCCCCCGTCCTGGACCCCACATCCGACCGTGCTCCGCGTCGCTGCCTACGCGGCCTGCTTCGTGGTCGTCGCGATCGCCGTCGTCCTCGCCGTCGAGCTCCTGTCGCTCCTGGGCCTGGTGCTGTTCCCCGTGCTCATCGCCCTCTTCCTGACCCGGGTGCTGTCGATCCCCGCCGGGTGGCTGCGTGCCCGGGGGCTCAGCGCCGGGGCCGCGACCCTCATCACGATGGTGGCGTTCCTCGTCACCCTGGTCGGGTTCATCACCCTGATCGCCCCGCCGATCGTCGACGAGTTCCGCGACCTGGGCCCGACGGTCGACGACGGCCTCAGCGAGATCGAGGACTGGCTGGTCGAGGACAGCGGCTTCGACGTCTCCCGCAGCGACATCGAGGACGCCAAGGACTCCCTCGACGAGCGCGTGAACCGGATCATCGAGGACAACGAGTCGGAGATCGCCCGGGGCGCACAGCTGGCGCTGAGCGGGCTCGCCGGCCTGCTGCTGGCCTTCATCCTGACGATCTTCGCGGTGAAGGACGGGCCCCAGCTCCAGCAGAACGCGATGCGGTGGTTGCCGGAGGGTCGCCGGGAGGAGGTCGCGACCGCCTGTCGGTCGGGCTGGGCCGCCCTGGGCGGCTACCTCCGCGGGTCGAGCATGCTCGGCCTGCTGGAGGCGATCGTCATCGGCGCGGCCATGGCCATCGTCGGGTCGGGGCTCGTCCTGCCCGTGATGCTGCTGACCTTCTTCGCCGCCTTCGTCCCCCTCGTCGGGGCGACGGTCGCGGGCATCGTCGCGGTGCTCGTCACCCTCGCCACCGAGGGTCTGTGGCCGGCGCTGATCGTGGGCATCGTCGCCATCGTCGTGCAGCAGCTCGACAACGACCTCCTGGCGCCCTGGATCTACGGGAAGTCGCTGTCGCTGCACCCCGCCGCCGTCCTGCTGTCGATCACCACCGGCACCGCCCTGTTCGGCTTCGTGGGCACCGTGCTCGCCGTCCCCCTGACCGCGACCGTGGTCACCGCGGTCGTCGAGCTGCGCGCCCTCCGAGCCAGTCGGGACGGCGGTGACGGCCATCCTGAGGGCGCCCCCGCCGCCCTCGGCGCCGCCGACGAGCGCTAACACGACTCGGCCCGGCGCCATCGGGCTCGGTTGTGGGGGCCGCACCATCGTCGGAGGTTGGCGAGGACGGTGGGTCCGCCCTTGGCGTAGGGGTGGATGTGGTCGTACTGGAGGAAGGCGGTGGCCGTGCAGCCGGGGTGGCCGCAGGTGGGGTGGCGTTCGTCGAGGACCCGGCGTTGCCTGCGGGTCGGTGATCGTCGCCGGGGGCTGGCATCGATCGGTTGGCCTTTCATGTCGTGGAGGAGCAGCGACACGAACGCCTCGGGCAGCAGGGACGTGACGGCGTGCTCGGACAGGGGGGTGCCGTCGGTGAGGGTCGCGGGTCCGTCGCCGTCTCGGACGTGGATGACGACCTCGGCGGTCACCGACCCGCCTCCGTCGGTCACGACCGCGGCGAGGGCGTCGGCGCGTTGCTGGCGGAGCGACGCGCCCGCGGGCGCGCGGGAGCGGGTGACCTGGGTGTCGATGACCGCGCACACCGCCCCGGCGACCTCCGGTGGGAGGCGGGCGGTGAGGGTGACCATGCCGTCGGCGTCGGTGCGCCACGACACGCCGCTCGCGGTGCTGGCGGGCGGTGATGGCGTCGGGGTCCTCGTGACGCTGGGACCACGCCGCGATGCGGGCGCCGAGCGCGCCCGCGGGCGCGTCCGCCGCCAGGGCGACCAGCTCACCGGCGTTGGCGTCGGTCAGGTGCGGGACCAGCACCCGGGCCTTCGCGTAGGACACGTCACCGGAGCGCATGGCCGCGTCGAGCTCCGGGTGCTCCCGCATCGCCCGGGCCACCCGCACCTGCGTGCGCGCCGTCGAGACCTCGAGATCACACGCAGAGGCCAGCCACCCCGCACACGACAGGGCACCCCACGCCGCCCACGTGCCGCGGGCGTCGAGCTCACCGACGAGCACCAGCAGCTCGTAGGTGCCCACCGACAGCCGCTCGGCGAGGGTGACGATCTCGGCCTCCAGGCGTTCCGCCGGCAGGTCGCCGACGGTCCACCGGACGCTGCCGTCGCCTCTCGTCGAGGTCCGCTCTTCGTGTCTCCATCTCCGCCTCCTGCAACCGCCAGGTCGAACTCCGTTCGACCGTACGCAGGGGGTGTGACAACGAAGCCCAAGCCCAGGTCAGGGCACCTTTCGCGGTCGGGCTCGGCACGGCCGAGACGCGCCCGCGGGCGCGTCCTCGGCCCGCGGGCGCCCACCCAGCGGGAACGTTGGTCTCGGGCGCCAACCCCGCGACGGCCGGCTCCTCCACAACGGCGCTGGGCTGTGGGACGCGGGGCCGACGTGTGGCGGCGGAGAAGTCCCGAGCCACCTTGTCCGACGGGCCGTACGATCCGGACTCATGGGCTCGCCGTTGCTCATCGTCAACGCCGATGTGCGCACGATGGACTCCCGGACCCCGAAGGCGCAGGCCGTCGCGATCGACGGCAGTGTCGTCCTCGAGGTTGGGCCTGCCGAGATCGCCGCCAACTATCCCGACAGCGACGTGGTCGACGCCGCCGGTCGGCTGGTGCTTCCCGGAATCGTCGACGCGCACCATCACCTCTCGATCGAGGCGCTACATCCGATCTGGGTGGATCTGAGTGGCGCGACCGACGCGGAGACGATCGTCGATCGGTTGCGGCGCGCCGCTGCGTCACCGGGTGGTGGATGGGTTCGAGGCTGCCATTGGAACTCGCTCGCGGTGCGCCTCACTCGCGACGACCTCGACGCGGTCGGCACCGATCGTCCGATCCTCGTTGCCTGCGGGACGTTCCACCGCGGCCTGGTCTCCTCGGCGGGCATCGATGCGCTCGGGCTCACCGCCCGCACCGACGATCCGCCCGGCGGCAAGCTCGGCCGCGACGCGGCGGGCGCGCCCAACGGCTTCCTGCGCGAGGCCGCGTGGGGATCGGCCCATGCCGCGACCGTTCGTTCGTTCGGGGACCCCGATCGCTGGGCCGACCTGATCGTCGAGCGGTGTCACGAGCTGCTGCGCCATGGCATCACCGCGGTGCACGACACGACCGTGTCGGCCTCGGCGGCGGCGGTCTACTCATCCCTCGCCGCGTCAGGACGGCTGCCGATCTCGGTGCTCGGCTTTCCGCATGCCGAGGAGATCCTCACCGGCATGGACGATGCCGCGTGGGAGCTCGGTCCCACTGGCCGAAGGCGACGAGCGATACCGCATCGGTCCGATCAAGCTGTTCGCGGACGGCGCATCTGACGCCGCGATCGATGCGTGCATGCACGGCCGGCGCATCGAAGCGGGGATCTTGTACCCGCAGATGAGAGCGACGATGCACCGCGCGTTCGAGCGTGGTTTCGAGGTTGCGGTCCACGCCATGGGCAACTTGGGGCTGCGGAACTACGATCGCGGCGTGGCAGGAGGCGGCGACTGTCTCGACGCCGCCGCTCCGCATCGAGCATGCGACCCGTGCGGCTCAGCGAGGTCGTGACGATCGGCGTCGCGGCGATGCTCAGCCGCATCGAGCTCGACGCGCCAGTGGCCGCCAGCAACCGAGCGGCTCGTGAGCCTGCTACCGGTGATCGCCGAGGCCGCCGCTCATGGTCGTCGGTCATCGACTCACCATGGATCCGGCCCGACGTCGAGTCCGTCCACGATGACCCGTGCTCCACGTGGCTGCGGCTGCATCGGACGTCGGAGCCCTGGTCGCCGCCATGGCCTCGCGTGTACGTGGTCGAGCGCCCCGCCGCGCCCGAACGCCGACGGTCCGCCGGCCGCTCTGCTCCTCATCGTCGTCGACGGCACCGCGTTCGACCGCATCACCTGGGCGATGCGGCGACCTGCGGCCTCCGGCAGCGCATCGTCCTCGCTGAGTCGCGCCGGACCTGGCTGGTCGCTGACCGACGACTGGCTCGCGGCCGACGCTCTCCGCCTGATCCCGCTGACCGCCGGCTGGCTCGGTCGGTCAGGGGTCGGCCGGTCCGTTGACGTCGCCCGGACCGGTGAGGCTGGCAGGTCTCGTCGAAGGCCCGGTTGCCGCCGAGTGACTCCGGGATCGTGCCGCCGCAGGCGTCGCCCCAGCCGGCGGGCAACGGGCCCCACTGGTCACCTTCGACGCGGCCGGGGATCGCTTGTCGGGCCGGGGCCGAGATCGAGGAGTCCTTCATGACGGTTCGACCGTCGCCGACCGTGGTGACCGCGCCGAGGACGCCGCCGACCGAGACGCCGGTGCGGTGGAGGACGACCGTTCCGGCGTTGTAGATGGCCTGGCTGCCGTCGCCCACCATGCCGGGTCCCCAGTAGAGGTTGCCCCAGATGGACACCCGGTCGAGCACCGCGGTGCCACCCGGGTTGACCCGGATCATGTGGAACCCACCCATGTGGATCGTCGAGTCGCGGACGATGAGCGTGCCGTCGACGTCGAACTTCGTCTCACCTCGCGGCGGGCACCAGGACCCGTCGCAGCCGTAGTTGTCGACCAGGTCGACGTCGATGTCGAGAGTGGCCCCAGCGGCGACGTGGAACGTCTCGACGACGACCTGGATGAACCACTGGCCCGTCTCGACGATGCGGATGTTGCCGGTGACAGGCACGATCGCCTGGCCGACGACGGGATAGTCGAGCTGCGGGTGGCCCGGGGCTTCGATGGTGACCCGGCGCATGCCGTTCGCAGCGCTGAGCGCGTTCCCTTCCTGGATGGCCGCCAGCATCGTGCACTCAGCAGGGCTCGACCATCGGCCGGTGTCGCAGACCCCGTCACCAGGGTCGGCGTCGACGAAGCTGTTCACGCTGTTCGCGACGAGGACGACGTCCGGGGGCGGCGGCTCGCACGCGGCGGCTCCGAGGATCAGCCCCACGGCGGCCGCGAGTGCGGTGATCGAACGACGAGCTCGGTGCATGGTCCGCTCCTCCCACGCTTCTGCCCCCGACGACCGGAGGGCTCAGCACGCAACGTAGCAAGGCCGGTATCTGCGCGCTCTCGGTGAGCAGCGCGGCGAGACCTTCGATGCCGGTGCGCCTACCAGATGAGAGGATCCTCATCTGGCTCTCATCTTCCGCCCGGCTGAAGACGGCACCCTGTGGCCGTGGTCCTGGCCCGACGCGTCGCAGCCGTCGCCGCGGTGTTCGTCGCCGCGGTGGCCCTCTCGTGGGTGCTCGGCGGCGTGCTCCTCGCCGACGACCCCGACCCGATCGAGCCGATCGACCTCGGGGGGACGACGGTGAGCACGCCGCCGACGACCGAGGCGCCGACCACCACGACCGCCCCTCCGACGACGACCACCCACCACGGCTCCGCCCCCGCCGCCGACCACCGCGGCCCCCCGACCCCCCGCCCCGACGACGTCGCCGCCTCCCCCGCCCCGCCACCGCCCACCGATGACGACGACGACGACGTGGGCGACGACGACGCCGATGACGATGACGGGGACGACGGCTGATGGCCGGCGAGCGGCGTCGCTTCCAGCCCGGCTTCCGCGCCCGCGTCCTGGGGACCGCCGCGCTCCTGCTGGTCGGCGCCATGGGAGCAGGGCTGCTCATCGAGCGGGCGATCCTGCTGGCCCGGCTCGACCGGGACGTGTCGGCCTCGCTGGAGCAGGAGGCCCGCGAGCTGCGGGACCTGTCCACCGGCAACGACCCTGAGACGGCGGAGCCCTTCGCCGGTGACGTGGAGGCCATCTTCGACACCTTCCTCAGCCGCAACGTGCCCGCCCCCGAGGAGGCCTACCTCGCCTTCGTCGACGGCCGGCTGGTGGCCCGCACCACCCTCGCCCGGGTGCTCGACGACCACCCCGACCTCACGGCGCGGTGGGCCGGCCTCGACGAGGTCGCCCGCGGCGAGGTCGCCACCGCGGCGGGCCCGGTGCGCTACCTCGCCGTCCCGCTCCAGTCCGGGGGCGAGACGCAGGGGGTGTTCGTGGTCGTCGAGCTTCGTGGCCGCCGAGCGCGAGGCCATCGACGCCGACCTGCGCCTCTCGGCCCTGGTGGTGGCCCTCGTCGTCGCCATCACCACCGCCATCGCCTGGTTCACCGCCGGCCGCCTGCTCGCGCCCCTGCGGGAGGTGACCGCGACGGCGCGGACCATCACCGAGACCGACCTGTCGCGACGCATCCCGGCCGACCGGCGACGACGAGGTCGCCGAGCTGGCGACGACGTTCAACCAGATGCTCGACCGGCTGGAGTCCGCCTTCGCCACCCAGCGCGCCTTCGTCGACGACGCCGGCCACGAGCTGCGGACGCCGATCACCGTCATCATGGGCCAGCTCGAGGTCATGGGCGACGACCCCCAGGACCGGGCCCGCACCATGGCGATCGTCCAGGACGAGCTGGCGCGGATGGCCCGCATCGTCGAGGACCTGCTGCTGCTGGCCAAGACCGAGCAGCCGGACTTCGTGCGGCCCGAGCCGGTCGAGCTGGCCGACTTCACGACCGAGGTGCTGATGAAGGCCCGCACCCTGGGCGACCGCGACTGGAGCCTCGACGCCTGCGCCGAGGGCACCGTGGCGCTCGACGCCCAGCGGCTGACCCAGGCCCTGCTCAACCTGGCCCGCAACGCGGTCGAGCACACCGACGCGGGCACCGCGGTCGCCATCGGCAGCCGCCGGGACCCCGAGCGCGTGCTGTTCTGGGTGCGCGACGACGGACCGGGCGTCGCCGCCGCCGACCAGGAGCGCATCTTCGACCGCTTCACCCGGGGCCGCAACGCCCGCCGACGCTCGGACGGGGCCGGGCTGGGACTGGCCATCGTCCAGGCGGTGGCCGACCGGGCACGGCGGCCACGTCGTGCTCGACAGCCGACCCGGCGAGGGGGCGTGCTTCACCATCGACCTGCCGGCCGAGCCCGCACCCCCGTCGTCCGACGACCCGACGACCCGGCTCGGCCCCCTCCGCCCGACCAGCCCGACCCCGACGACATCCCCGACCCCGACCCCAGCAGAGGACGACCTCACATGGCCCGCATCCTGATCGCCGAGGACGAGCCCCGGATCGCCGACTTCCTGGAGAAGGGCCTGCGGGCCAGCGGCTACAGCACGGTGACCGTCGACGACGGCGCCCTCGCCGCCTCGCTCGCCCGCGACGAGGACTTCGACCTCCTCATCCTCGACCTCGGCCTCCCGACCATCGACGGCATCGAGGCCCTGGGCCGGATCCGCAAGCGGGGCGTCGCCATGCCGGTGATCATCCTCACCGCCCGGGCCGAGCTCGACAGCACGGTGGCCGGGCTGGAGGGCGGCGCCGACGACTACGTGACGAAGCCGTTCCGCTTCGAGGAGCTGCTGGCCCGCATCCGGGTGCGGCTGCGCAACGAGCCGACCGAGGAGCAGACCGTGCTGCGGGCCGGGGCGCTCAGCCTCGACGTCCGCACCCGGCGGGCGTCGGTCGGCGACCGCACCGTCGAGCTCACCGCGCGGGAGTACGGCCTGCTGGAGACGTTCCTCCGCCACCCGGACCAGGTGCTGTCGCGCGAGCAGCTGCTGTCGATCGTGTGGGGCTACGACTTCGACCCGGGGTCGAACGTGGTCGACGTGTACGTCCGCTACCTGCGCCGGAAGCTCGGACCCGAGTCGATCGAGACCGTGCGCGAACATGGGCTACCGCCTGCGCGTCGACGCCCCTGCCCCTGACCCGACGCCCTGACCGCGCCGGCCCGGAAGCCTCCGCTGTCGCGCGGGGTCACCAAGATGGGGCGATGACCACCCGCACCGACCCCGACGCGCTGCTGCGGGCCCTCGCCGGGCCCGACGCCGTGCTGCGCCCGGAGCAGCGGGCCGCCATCGAGGTCGCGACGCGCCCGGGCGGGCGCGCCCTCGTGGTGCAGCGCACCGGCTTCGGGAAGTCGGCGATCTACTTCATCGCCACCGCCCTCCGCCGCGCCGAGGGCGCCGGTCCGACCCTCGTGGTCTCGCCCCTGCTGGCGCTGATGCGCGACCAGGTCGCGGCCGCGGCCCGCATGGGCGTCCGCTCGGCGACGATCACCTCGACCAACGTCGACGACTGGGATGCGATCGAGGCCGACATCGCCGAGGGGCGGGTCGATCTGCTGTGCATCAGCCCCGAGCGGCTGAACAACCCCGGCTTCGTCAACCGGGTCCTGCCCCGCCTGGCCGCCGAGCTCGGCCTGCTGGTCGTCGACGAGGCCCACTGCATCAGCGACTGGGGCCACGACTTCCGGCCCGACTACCGGCGCATCCGCGACGCCATCGCCGGGCTCGGCCCCGACACCCCGGTCCTCGCCACCACCGCCACCGCCAACGAGCGGGTCAGCGCGGACGTGGCCGAGCAGCTCGGCCACGACGTCACCGTCCTGCGGGGCACGCTCGACCGCGAGTCGCTGCACCTCGGGGTGGCCCAGCTGCCCAGCGTGGCCCACCGCCTGGCGTGGCTGGCCCAGCGCATCCCCGCGGTCGAGGGCACCGGCATCGTCTACTGCCTCACCGTCGCCCAGACCGCGCTGGTCGCCGACTTCCTGCGGAGCGAGGGGATCGACGCCGTCGCGTACTCGTCCGACACCGAGCCCGACGAACGGCTCCGCCTCGAGGAGGCGTTCAAGGCCGACCGGGTCAAGGCGCTGGTCGCCACCTCCGCGCTGGGGATGGGGGTCGACAAGCCCGACGTCACCTTCGTCCACCACCTCGGCGCGCCGCCGTCCCCGATCGCCTACTACCAGCAGGTGGGGCGAGCCGGTCGCTCGGTCGAGCGGGCCGAGGCGTGGCTGCTGCCCTCGGAGGAGGACCAGGCCATCTGGTCGTGGTTCGCCGCGGTCGGGCTCCCGCCGGAGCCCCTCTGCATCGGTGTGCTCGATGCCATCGGCGACGCCGGCGGTGCACCCGTCGGCGTGGTCGACCTCGAGCGCGAGGTCGACCTGCGCCGGGGCCGGCTCGAGACCCTGCTCAAGATCCTCGACGTCGACGGGGCGGTGCGACGGGAGGGCCGCGGGTGGGTGCTCACCGGCCGGCCGTGGCGCTACGACCGCGAGCGGGTGGCGCGGGTCCGCGCCGCCCGCGACGCGGAGGCCGCCTCGATGCTCACCTACGCCGACCCCGCCGCCGGCCACTGCCTGATGGGCTTCCTGCGCACCAGCCTCGACGACCCCGCCGCGACCGGCGATCCGTGCGGACGGTGCGCGACCTGCCTGGGGTCCGGCGACCCCGTCGACCTCGACCCCGCGGTGGTCCGACGGGCCGTCGAGCACCTCCGTGGCGTCGATGTCGAGCTGCCGGCCCGCAAGCAGTGGGCCCGAGGCCTCCCGGAGCCCAAGGGGAACATCAAGGCCGACCTCCGGGCCGACGAAGGACGGGCCCTGGCCCGCGTGGGCGACGCCGGGTGGTGGCCCGCGGTCGTCGACGCCCTCGCCGCCGGGTCCGTCGACGACGAGCTGCTGCGCGGGGTCGCGGCCGCCCTCAAGCGGTGGCCGTGGGAGCGTCCGACCTGGATCACCTGGGTCCCGTCGACCGGCCACGAGACCGTGCTGGCCGACCTGGCCCGGCGCATCGGCGAGGTCGGCAAGCTGCCGGTCCACCAGGTGCTGGTCCGTCGGCGTCCGGCCGCCCCCCAGGCCGACCAGCAGAACTCCGCCCACAAGCTGGCCAACGTGTGGGGCGCGTTCGCGGTCGAGGCGTCGGAGCTGCCGGAGCCGGGGGTCAGGCGCGGGCCGGTCCTCCTGCTCGACGACGTGTGGGACTCGGGGTGGACGATGACGGTCGCGGCCGCCCTCCTCCGCGAGGCCGGCGCCGGACCGGTCCTGCCCTTCGCCCTGGCCCGCGCCTGACGGTCGGGCGCTCCGGGTCGATCGTCGCCTCAGGTCACGCCGACGTCCCGGCGTTCGAGCCGGATGAGCCCTGCGCCCATCAGGACGACGCCGAGGAGGACCATCACCACGAGCGGCAACCAGTCGACGTCGGCCGCGGGCACCTGGGGGACGTGGGTGAACGGCGACAGGTCGAGCACCCACTGCGGGAGGTCGAGCACGGCCCCGAACATGGCCACGACCGCGCACCCGGCCACCAACCCCCACACGGCCACGGTGGTGCGGGGCGCTGCGCCCCAGAGCAGGGTGGCCGCTCCGACCAGCACCAGCACCGCCGGCAGCGGGACCAGGCCGGCCACCACCAGGCGGGGGACCTGGCCCGCGTCACCGGTCGTGAGCGCGTGGGCGACGCCGGTGCCGAGCCCGGCCACCGCCAGGAGGGCGGTCGCACCGCCGATCGCCACGGCCAGGTGCCCGGCCGCCCACCGCAGCCGCGACGTGGCGGTCGCGAGCACCGCCTCGGCCCGCCCCGCCGACTCCTCGGTGCGGAGGCGGAGCACGGCCTGCACGGCGAAGCCGCCGGCGAGCAACGCCATGTACGACACGATCGTGGCCAGGTAGAGGTCGGTGAGGTCGGCCCCGGCGACCTGGGCGAAGTAGTCCTCGAGGCCCTCGTTGTCGCCGACGAAGTCATCGGCACTCGACGCGATCGAGCCCATGGCCACCCCGCCCAGGACGACACCGGCGGCCCACCCCGCCACCGCACCCCGCTGGATGCGCCATGCCAGCCCGACCGGGCGACCCAGGCCGGGGGCTGCCGTCGCCGGGCCGGGGCGAGGGGCGACGAGTCCGGCGCCGACGTCCCGGCGACCCTCCAGCGCCAGCGCCCCTCCGACGAGCAGGCCCGACACGACCAGCGAGAGCACGATAGGAGCCCAGCGGTCGCCGGCGAAGGGCTGGGTCGCCATCATCCAACCGATGGGCGAGGCCCACGACAGGCCGTTGCCCGCGACGTCGCCCACCGCCCGCACGACGAAGGCGGCACCCAGCACCGCGACCCCGATCCCCGACGCAGCCCGGGCGTGCTCGACGACCTGGGCGGCGAGGAGGCCGACCGCCGCGAACACGATCCCCAGGGCGGCGAACGAGAGGCCCAGCACCACCGAGCCGACCACGTCGAGGTCGAGCGCGACGAACGACGCGGTGCTGCCGAGCCCCACCGCGAGGCTGGCGAGGGACGCGACGAGGAAGGCGGCCACCGAGGGGGCGTGCCGGCCCACGATGGTGGCGCGCACGACCTCGGCCCGGCCGGCCTCCTCGTCGCCCCGGGTGTGCCGGACCGTGGCGAACAGCGCCATCAGGGCGACGGCGATGCCGATGTACCACGTCTCGAAGGCGATCCGTCCACCCGTGGTCTCGATCCCGTGGGTCGGGCCCCCCATCGCCACCACGGCCTGGTTGCTGCCGGCGAGCTGCTTGTACTCGGCCAGTCCCTCGCCGTCGGGGTAGAGACCGATCACGCTCTGGGCGCTGAACAGCGCCAGGGCCACGAGCACGACGATCCAGACGGCGAGCCGGACCCGGTCGCGCCGCAACGCCAGCCGGGTGAGCGCCAACGTCCCGACGAACGAGCCGGCGCGCGCCGGGGGGCCGCTCGTCACCCGGGGGTCTCGCCGTCCGTCCCCGCGCCCACCGTCGCGGCGGGAGCCGGGCGCGCACCGGAGACCTCGGCACCGTCGGACGCGACGACATCGTCGCCGTAGTGGCGCAGGAACAGCTCCTCGAGCGTCGGTGGCTCGCTCACCAGCGACCGGATGCCCAGGCCGGCTGAGGTGGGCGACGGCGGCGTCGAGGTGGTCGGTGTCGACGTCGAAGCGGGCCCTGTGGTCCTCGACCCTCAGATCGTGCACGCCGGCCAGGGCCTCGATGCCGTCGGGCGGGGCCACGGTGCGGACGTCGAGCGACGTGCGGGTCAGGTGGCGCAGCTCGGTCAGGGTGCCGCTCTCGACCGTGCGCCCCTGGCGGATGATCGTCACCCGGTCGCAGAGGGCCTCGACCTCGGCGAGGATGTGGCTCGACAGCAGGATCGTGCGGCCCTCGTCGCGACGCTCCCGCACGCAGGCCTGGAACTCGGCCTCCTTCAGCGGGTCGAGGCCCGAGGTGGGCTCGTCGAGCAGGAGCAGCTCGACGTCGGCGGCGAGGGCGGCGACCAGCACCACCTTCTGGCGGTTGCCCTTCGAGTACGTCCGGGCCTTCTTGGTGGGGTCGAGGTCGAACCGCTCCAGCACCTCGTCGCGGCGTCGGCGGTCGATCCCGCCGCGCAGTCGGCCGAGGAGGTCGATCACCTCGCCGCCGGTCAGGTTGGGCCACAGGTCGACGTCGCCCGGGACGTAGGCCAAGCGCCGGTGGAGGGCCACCGCGTCGCGCCAGGGATCACCGTCGAGCAGGCGGACCACCCCGCCGTCGGCGCGCAGCAGGCCGAGGAGGACGCGGATCGTCGTGGACTTGCCCGACCCGTTCGGACCGAGGAAGCCGTGGACCTCGCCGGTGGCGACCTCGAGGTCGAGGCCATCGAGTGCCGGCGAGGCCCCGAACGACTTGGTGAGACCCGAGGCGACGAGAGCCGGCTCCATGCCCCCAAACCTAGGGGGCGAGGTCTCAGGGGTCGGTCAGCTGCCGTCGGGTGAGACCGTCACCGTCACCGGCTGGGTGTCGTCGGCGGCGAGCGCACCGGCGAGCGGACCGACGAGCGACCCATCGGTGACCGGGGCCAGGAAGCGGACGGTCCGGGTGCCGGAGAGGGTCGCGAACGGCGTGGAGCGCGGATCGGTGTTCGGGATGGCGCCGAGCGACGAGCCGGCCATCCCGAGGACCGCGCCGTCACCCCAGCACTGGGTCGCGGCGGCCGGCGACTCATCCCGGTAGTACCACGCGCCGGTCACCGCGGCCGACGACGTCATCACGTTGCTCGACACCACCATGCCCTGGGGCCCGTCCCACGACTCCCAGCCGGGCTGACCGGTGGGGACGGCGTCGTTGATGCCGTCGACGGTCACCCCGCCGGGGACGGTCGAGCTGCGGTAGGTCATGCCGATGCCCGCCGTGCTGAGGTCGATCAGGTCGAGCATGGCGGGGATGTCGTGCACGCGGAGGTCGGTGATGACGACCTCCTGCTCGGCGTACATGAGGTGGGTCCGCTGGGTGAGGGGACCGCTGTTGGCCCCGATGTAGGAGCGGATGCCCCGGATCGGCCCGTCGATGTTGGCGACGAACGCGCCCTCGGCGTCGGCGAAGGTGGCGTTGCTGCGACCGCAGACGCCGATGGCGAACTGGTTCTTGTGGCCGTCGAGGATGTCGACCCCGGTGGCCGTGCCGGCGGTGATCTGCCAGCTGTCCTCGTACCAGCGGTCGGTGTAGCGAGCCTCGTAGGCGTCGGTCACCACCCTGGACGTCTCCGGGTTGGGGCCGTCGGCCCGCTTGTAGGTCGTCTTGTACGCGCCGCTGGTCAGGTTGAAGTCGTAGTCGACGTAGTCCTTCCCGGCCGCCGGGTCGAGGCTGCTGCTGGTGTACAGGTACACCCAGCCCTCGGCCGAGGGATCCTGCGGGTCGGCGATGCGCACCGCGACGCCGCTGCCGGGGTCGACCCCGGCCGGCTCGGTCGGGTCGCCGCCCTGGCGCTGGCCACCGGCGTCGTTGATCATCAGGGCCAGCTCGTCGTTGCCGTCGAAGGTGGCGTCGGTGTCGGCGCCGACGAACGTGTTGGGGTCGGCGTACTGGAGGGCCGTCGGGCCCCCGCTGCCGTTGCCGTAGACGGTGCCGTTGGTGCCGGCCGTGGTGTTGCTCCCCGGCTGGCTGCCGAAGGGCACGACCTTCCGCTCGTCGACCTGCACCGGGATCTGGATCCAGGTGGCCTCGCCGCCCGGGCGGCTCATCCGGAACGCGACGATGTCGCCCGGTGCCTCCCCGACGAGGTCGGGCAGGTCCGTGCCCTCCAGCACGAGGGGCTGGCCCGGGCGGTTGACGGTGCTGCCCGTCCCGCACCCCGCGAGGGTGGCAGCGCCGAGCGCGACCGCGGACGCGGCGACGAGAGCACGCTTCATCAGGACCTCCTGGGTCACGAGCCGACCCCCTGGACGGCTCGTCGTGCGGCGCACACTAACGGAACGTGAGACGAACGTCACCCGCACGTCCCTCGCGATGTCCACGTCGACAGGCCAGGCGCGGGTGCGGTACAAAGGTGCGAGTTCTGTTCCTCCGACCCCGAGGTCCGTCGATGTCGGCCCAGGCCAGCCCCTCCTCCCCCGCTCCCGGCCAGTGGGCGCCCGACGTCGAGGTCGAGCCGGTCGGCCCGGCCTGGCGCTCGTCGGTCGGATGGCGCCCACACGGCCCCACGCCGGCCGAGCTCGCCCTCGGGGCGACCGCTGGGGCGTGGGCGCGGGCCGCGGCGCCGATCATCGCCGAGCCCCTCGCCGAGCTGTTCGCCCGGTCGATGGGCGCGACGCGGCGGCCGAAGGTGGCCGACGACGAGATCAAGGGCCGGGGCGACCCGGGGTGGTTCGGGCCCGACAGCGCGACCTGGCAGGTGCACGGCGACTCGTCGATGCTCGTCAGCGGGTTCGCCGCCCTCGCCCTCCAGACCCTCCACCCCCGGGCGCTGGCCGGCGTGGTCGAGCACAGCGCGTTCGGCACCGACTTCATGGGCCGGGTCAGCCGCACCGGCGAGTACGTCCAGACCGTGAGCTTCGGGCCGTCGGACGCCGCGGCCCGGGCCACCCGGATGCTGCCCCGCATGCACGACCGCGTCGTCGGCACCACCCCGGACGGCCGGCCCTACTCGGCCAACGAGCCCGAGCTGCTCGACTTCGTCCACATCACCCAGTTCATCGCCACCGCCGCCGCCCACCGCCGCTTCGGCGCCAACCCCCTCGACGACGCCGGGCTCGACCGCTACATCGCCGAGAACGCGAAGGTCGGCGAAGCCCTCGGCGTGCTCGCGCCGCCCACGACCTGGGACGAGGCGATGGAGGCCCTCGACCGGCACCGACCCCGCCTGGCCCTCGGCGAGCAGGCCAGCGAGGGGCTGCGGTTCCTGGCCGACCCCCCGTTCCTCCCCGCCCCGGCCAAGCCGGTGTGGAAGGTGCTGCACACCGGCGCCATCGCCTCCCTCCCGCCGGCGGCCCGCCGCCTGATGCAGGCCCCTCGGCCCAGCCCGCTCGACATGGCCATGTGCCGGGCCCTGGTCCGCACCCTCGGTGCCCTGCTGCCACCGAACCCGGTCATCGGCGAGGCCCGCCGCCGGATCGAGCTGGCCCCGTGACCCGCCGGGCTCCCGAGATCCACCTCGCGCCGCTCGTCGGCGCGCTGGCGGAGGGCGAGTCGGACGACGACGTCAGCGAGGCGATCCTCGACGCCGCGGCCGAGGTCCTCGCGACCGGCGGGCTCAGAGGGTGCACGGTCGAGGAGGTCGCGTCGCGAGGTCGGGTCGGGCGCACCACGATCTACCGCCGCTTCGACGGGCGCGACGCCCTCGTGCACGCCGTGCTGGCCCGCGAGGTGCGTCGGGCCTTCGCCGAGGTGTCGGCCGCGGTCGCCCACCTCGACCGGCCGGAGGACCGCCTGGTCGAGGGCATCCTCGCCGCGCTCGACGGGGCCCGCCGCTCACCGCTGGTCGACCTGGTCCGCACCGAGCCGGAGCTCCTGCGCCTGGTCACCGTCGACGCCGGACCGCTGATCGACGTGGCCGTGTCCTTCCTCGTCGAGGAGGGCGAGCGCTGGCACGGGCGCATGCCCACCGACCGCGACCGGCACATCGGCCGAGCTGCTGGTGCGCTTCGGCGTGTCGCTGCTGATCACCCCGCAGGGCACCCTGCCCCTCGACGATCCGGACGCGACCCGGGCCGCGCTCCACGCCCTCCTCGACCCCCTGCTCCAGCAGGAGGGCTGACCCGACCTCAGTCGGCCGGACGGGGAGGGACGGCGTGCTCCTGGAGGTCGTGCGAGGTCGACCCACTCGAGGGTGGCGACGTGCGTGGCCTCCAGCACCACGCCCGGTGCGGCACCGGCCTCGAGCGCCTCCTGCCAGCGGCTGGCGCACAGGCACCACTGGTCGCCGGGGTTCAGGCCGGCGAAGCCGTACTCGGGCCGAGGCGTCGCCAGGTCGTTGCCGACCGACGCCGAGAACTCCAGGAACTCGGCCGTCACCCGGGCGCACACCGTGTGCACGCCGACGTCGTCGCCCCCGGTGTTGCAGCACCCGTCCCGGAAGAAGCCGGTGAGCGGATCGCGGCCGCACTCCTGCAGGTCGGTGCCGAGGACGTTGCGGGCCATCCCCCCATCGGAGCACACCGGCGGACCCACCCGTGACGGCCGGCGAGCCGACGAGCTGGCGAGCCGACGTAGGGTCGGACCATGGCCCCCTCGACCGACACCGGCGAGCTGCTGCGGGTCGAGGTCACGGTGCCGCTCGACGCCGACGGCGCCTTCGCCCTGTTCGTCGACGGGATGGCGACGTGGTGGCCGGCGGGGGCGTCGCTGCGGGTCGCCGACGCACCCGCCGACGTCGGTGGCCTCGCTGGAGCCGGGCGACGGCGGCCGGTGGGTCGAGCGCGGCGCGGCCGGCGAGACCGACCTCGGCGAGGTCGCGACGTGGGACCCGCCCCGCCTGGTCGCCCTCACCTGGCGTCCCGAGGGCGAGGCGGCCGGCCGGGTCGAGGTCCGCACCGCCCCGGTCGACGACGACCTCACCACCGTGATCGTCGAGCACCACCTCAGCGGCCCGGCGGCCACGGACGGCTCCCGCCACCACCTCGCCGGCGAGCACGGCTGGTGGACCGTCCTCCGCGCCTACGCCACCGCCGCCCGCAGCACCACGTCCTGAGGGGTCACACGCCGATCGCGGAGGCGCGCCGGCCGCGAGGGATCGCGATCAGTCGTCGTACTGGAGGGCGATGGCGGCTTCGGGGCCGGGGACGGTGAAGGCGACGCTCTCCTGGAGCTCGAGGGTCACCGAGGTGGCGTCGTGGCTCAGGTAGGCGATCGAGGTGTCCTGGCCGACGGTGAGCAGGAAGTCGCCGCCGCGCTGGCTCAGCACCACGGCACCGTCGACCGCCGGGGCCCACACCACCGAGCCGCCCAGGATCAGGCGGAGGTGCTCGAGGGTCGGGTAGCCGCCCCGCTCGGTCGTCTCGATGACGCCGGTGTAGCAGCGGGGTCCGAGGGCGATGGAGTACGGCCCGCCGACGCCGGCGGCCTTCAGCGTGGCGACGGCCCGGGCCACGTGGTTGGGGTAGCGGTCGAACTGGTCGTCGAGGGTGATCGGCGAGTGCGGCGACGCCTCGACGATGCCCTCGATGCCGGCCGCCGGGTACCCGGTGAAGACCAGCTGGTCCTCGGCCAGGGCCAGCTCGCGGCAGGCCTCGTCGAGCGGGTCGAGGTCGATGTCGTTGGCGCCGCGGTCGACGGCCTCCAGCTCGGCCCGGTCGATGGTGACCGGCCGGCGCAGCTCGACCAGCGGCAGCACCCGGCGCTGGGCCACGGTGATGCCGGCGAAGGGCGAGTCGTCACGGGTGTCGGCCCGCCCGAGGCTCACCGCCGAGTGGTCCCACCCGCACGGCCCCTCGAAGTCGACGACCTTGCGGGCGGCGAGGAAGTGGGTGAGCTGCTCCCGGGCCTCCGAGTCGATCTCGGCCCACGCCGCGTCGGAGATGGGGGCGAGGTCACGGAAGAGGTGGTTCACAGGGGGCTCCAGGGTGTCGTTCGGGGCAGCGGGTCGGAGGGGACGGGCGGGTTCGTGCGGTCGGCGGGGCGGTCAGAGGGAGGGGAAGCCGCGGAGGCCGCCGATGCCGAGGCTGCCGTCGCCGGCCGGGGCGGACGGCGGGGCGTCGTCGCCACCGCCGTCGGCATCGTCGCCGCCCATGGCCTCCTCCTCGGCCGCGAGGATCGACCCCGACGGTGAACAGGTAGGTGCGCAGCTGCTCGTCGAGGGCCGGGTCGCGACGGCGCAGCCACTCGAGGGTCATCGCCGCGTGCTCCTTCTCCTCGTCGCGGTTGTGGGCGAGGATGCGCGGCCAGCTCGGTGTCGTCGGTGGCGTCGACGCGCTGGTCGTACCAGTCGACCGCCTCCAGCTCCTCCATCAGCGACACGATGGCGCGGTGGTGGTCGAGCGTCCGCTCGGTCAGCTTGTCGAGCGGTTCGTGGTATCCCTCGCTGGTCACCGGACCTCCGGGTGGACGTGGGGCGGGCCGGAGATCCGGCCGCGCGTCGTGGCGAGTCTCTTCCCTGGACCAGGGGGCCGCAACCAGAGCGGGATCCGGACCAGGGACGACGGCCGCCGTCGTAGGCTCCGGGCGACCCCGACGTCGGAGGAGGCCGGGTGGACTCGGTGGAGCTGACGGTGCGCAACGGCGACCGCGTCGTGACCGACCTGACCGTCGAGGTCGAGCGCTTCGTCGCGGGCCGGGGCGACGGGCTGGTGAACGTGTTCGCACCCCACGCCACCGCCGGCCTCGCCCTGATCGAGGTGGGCGCGGGCAGCGACGCCGACCTGGCCCGCACCCTGGCCGCGATCCTCCCCCGCGACGACGAGCTCTACCACCACCGCCACGGCACCCGGGGCCACGGCGCCGACCACGTGCTGCCGGCCATCGTCAGCCCGTCGCTGTCGGTGCCGGTGATCGGCGGGCACATGACCCTGGGCACCTGGCAGAGCATCGTGCTGGTCGACACCAACGGCGACAACCAGCACCGCACCGTCCGCCTCAGCTTCCTGGGCGGCTGACCGCCGGGTCGGGCCGCGCCGGGCGACTACGAACGGCCCAGGCCGTCGGCGCTGGCCAGGTTCTGGAGGCGCACCTGCCCGCGGGCCACCAGGCGGCCCTGGTCGTCGGTGACCTCGACCAACCAGAGCTGCTGGGTGCGGCCCCGGTGGATCGGCGTGCCGCGGACGTCGACGACGCCCTCGCGCACGGCCCGGAGGAAGTCGGTGTGGTTGGAGACGCCGACGACGTTGCCGCCATCGCCCCGGGCGTTGAGCCAGGTGCTCGCCCCGATGCTGGCCGCGGTCTCGACGACCGAGCACCACACGCCACCGTGGACGATCCCGTACGGCTGGTGGAGGTGCGGGCCGATGGGCAGGCGCAGCACCACCTCGTCGGTCGACACGACGACGTACTCGAGGCCGAGGTTCTGGTCGTGGCCGGCCACCGCGACGGGCGGGTCGTCGGAGGTCTCGGTCGGCGCGGCGTCGTCGGTCATCGGTCCTCCGGTCGGGCGGTGTCGGAGGGGAGGGTACCGAGGCCGGTGCGCGGCGCGACCGGACCGACCGGGCGGCACCGGTCATCGTCGGATCCCGTCGGCATGGCCCACCCGCCGACGGTGTGGGAGCCTGCACCGGTGGGAGTCGCGGGCGTTGCCGACAGGGACAGGGACGGGGCCAGGGCGGGGAGCAGGGCGCCCGACGAGGTGGCCGGCATGGCCCGCCTGGCCGGGCGCGCTGGTCGACCAGCTGACCATCCCCGTCCGAGACACGCACCGCGCCGTGGCCGACCGGGTGTTCTCCCGCCTGGGGGCGCCGGCGGTCCCGGTCCGCCTGGCCCACGACGGGATCTCGGGCGCGGTGTACACCACCGTCCGGGGTGGGGCCCGGGTCGCCGGCGCCACCGCCGGCGCCGCGCTGGCCCTCGCCCACGGCGGGCGCGAGCGACGGTCGGTCAGCGGGCACCCGATGGGCGCCCTGGCCCTGGCCTTCAGCAGCGGGCTGCTCGGCGACTGGGTCGACGAGCGGGCCGGCGACCTGTCGGTGCCCCTCGCCCTCACCCACCACGGCCGCCCCGTGCCGGTCGAGACCGACGTCCTGCCCCACGCGCTCGACGAGGTGACCGGGCGGGTGGTGCTGTTCGTGCACGGCCTGGCCGAGACCACCGCGTCGTGGGGCTGGTGGCCGATCGACGACGACGGCGAGCCGGTGCCCACCTACGGCCGCCGGCTGGCCGACGTCGGCTGGACCCCGCTCGAGCTCGGCTACAACACCGGCCGACCGGTCGCCGCCACCGGTGTCGACCTCTCCGACCTGCTCGACCGCCTGGTCGACGACTGGCCGGTGCCGGTCGACGAGATCGCCCTCGTCGGGCACTCGATGGGCGGCCTCGTCCTGTCCGCGGCCGGGCACCACGCGGTGCGCTCCGGCGCCGGCTGGTCGCAGCAGGTGCGCCACGTCGTCACCCTCGGCACCCCGCACCGCGGCTCGTGGCTGGCCCAGGGTGCGGCGGCCGCGTCGCGCACCCTCTCCCGCGTGCCCGAGAGCCGACCGCTGGCCGACGTGATCGACCTCCGCAGCCACGGGATCCGCGACCTGACCCACGGCTGGCGGCCCGAGCCGGACCCCGACGTCGAGGTGCGGGAGCTGGCCGAGCTGCTGCCCCACGCCCGCCACACCTACGTCGCCGCGACCCTCGGCTCGCGGTCGGGGCACCCGCTGACCCGGCTGGTCGGCGACGGCCTCGTCCACCCCCGCAGCGCGACGGCTCCGGCCCGGAGGGGCGGCCCCAACGTCGAGGTGCGCCTGCACCGCGGGGTCGGCCACATCCGCCTGGTGCACCACCCGGCGGTGGCCGACGACCTGGTCACCCAGCTGGCCTGAGGGGACTCGCCGCGCCCTCGGTGACCGGGGGAGCGACAGCGACGCCCACGCAGAGTGGACATCTGCCGGTTCCCCTCACGATCCGGGGCGCCGCGACCGATCGGAGGGGCACCTGAGGTGTCCACTCCCCCGAGGACCCGCCCATGGCCGCCGTCACCGCCCCCGCACCGATCGCCCTCCCCCCGACCGACCGCCAGGTCGTCGCGCCCGGTCCGGTCACGGCACCCGTCGACGGTCGCGCCGACCTCGCCGGCCTCGACCGGTGGGCCGGGCCCGCTCACGGACCCGTCGTCACCGTCAGCGGCGGGCGGCTCGGCCTCCGGGTCCTCCTGGCCGGGCTGGCGGCGCTGTTCCTGGTCAACTCGCTCACCGCGCTGGTCGATCCGAGCCCCTTCCTGTCCCTCGTCCCCGGCGGCGAGGACCAGCGCTGGCTCGGCCTCGTCATCGCCGCCAACGACCTCGCCGTGGCCGCCGGCCTCGTCGCGAGCGAGTGGGGCCGGGGCCGCCTCCGCAACGTCCGGGAGTGGCAGGGCGCCATCGTGGCGTGGGCCGGCGTGTGGCTCCTCGTCGCCGCCGCGCTGAAGGGCTTCGCCCTCTGATCGACGAGCGGTTCCGGCGAACGGATCCGACCAGGCCCTTGACCTGGAGCGCACTCCAGGTCGTACGGTCGGGCCCATGACGCGCCTCGGCTACCAGATCCCGAACTTCACCTACCCCGGAGTCGAGGGGGCCGACCTCTTCGACGTGGTGGCCCGCCAGGCCCGCGAGGCCGACGCCTCGGGCTTCGACACCGTCACGGTGATGGACCACTTCTACCAGCTGCCCATGCTCGGCCCGCCCGAGCTGGAGATGCTCGAGTGCTACACGCTGCTGGCCGGGCTGGCGGCCCACACGTCGACCGTCCGCCTCGGGGCCATGGTCACCGGCAACACCTACCGGGCCCCGACGCTCCTGGCCAAGACCCTCACCACCCTCGACCACGTGTCGGGCGGCCGGGCCCAGCTCGGCATCGGGGCCGGCTGGTTCGAGCTCGAGCACGACTCGCTCGGCTTCGAGTTCGGCACCTTCACCGACCGCTTCGAGAAGCTGGAGGAGTCCCTCCAGATCATCACCGGCATGCTCGCCGGCGAGCGGCCCAGCCTCGACGGCAAGTGGTACAAGGTCTCCGACGCCATCAACTCCCCCGCCCCCGTCAGCCGCATCCCGATCCTCATCGGCGGCTCGGGCGAGAAGAAGACGATGCGCCTCGTCGCCCTGTACGCCGACGACTTCAACCTCATCTGCGAGGCCGACGACATCCCCCACAAGCTGGAGGTGCTCGAGGAGCGCTGCGCCGAGAACGGGCGGGACCGCAGCGAGATCAGCGTCACCTGGCTGCACCGGATGTGCATCGCCCCCACCCACGACGAGGCCAAGGCGGAGCTCGATGCGCTGTACGCCAGTCGGGGCATGGACCTGTCGTCGATGTCCGACGAGGACGCCGAGGCCCTGCGGGCGATGGTCCCCTACGGCGACCCCGACGAGATCGCGGAGATCGCCGCCGGGTGGATGGCCCTCGGGCTCGACGGGCTCATCGTCAGCGCCATGGCCAACGGCCACGTCGAGGGACGCGTCGCCCTGCTCGGCGAGACGCTGGCCAAGGTCGTCGGCTGACGCGCCACCGCACGGTCGACGCGCCACCGCGGACTCCCGTGATCACCCTCGCTCGTCGGCGAGGCTCACCCGGCTGAGGGTCGAGAGCGAGGTCCAGTAGACGTCGCCGTCCCAGCCGGGCGCCGGGAACACGACCGACTGGAGCGGGCTGCCGGTGTCGGCCCGACCCAGCTCGGTCCCGGTCTCGATGTCGAGGGCGACGACCTGCTCCGCCATTCGGTCGCGGTCGTGGTCGGCGGTGAGGAGCACCCCGGTGTCCGGGAACAGCAGGGGGTGGCAGCCGTGGTCCTGGTCGCGCCGCCACCGCGGCGTCAGCGCGCCGGCCCCGTCGACGTCGAACGCGGCCAGCACCCCGTTCCCGGTGTCGTAGCCCACCACGATGCGGCGCCGTTCGTCGACCGCCGGAGGGTTGGCGATCAACCCGCCCGGGAGCCCGCACACCTCGGTCAGCGACACCTCGGCGGTGGCGAGGTCGACGCGCACCACGTGCAGCGGCGCGGTCGACGAGCCGTGGCCCCGGAGCGACCCGTCGAAGCGGTGGGATCCCTCGCCGTCGTCGAGGAACCAGGCCGCGCCCAGCGCGATCACCGCGTCCCAGCCGTAGGTCTGACCCCGCAGGGTGCGGTAGGGCGCGACGAAGGCATCGTCGAGCTCGAGCGCCCGGGCGACGGGGTCCCAGCGCACCCGCAGCAGGCTGGTGTCGCCGACGACGTAGACGTCGTCGGCATCGGCGGAGAGGCGGGCGATCGACGGCTCCGGGACGACGAGCGAGGTCACCACCGAGAGGTCGGTCGGGTCGAGCACCAGCAGCTCGGCCGGGTGGCGGGCCGGGGCCGAGGCCTCGGTGGGGCGCTGCCCGCCGAAGTCCTTGGTCACGAGGTGGCCGTCGGGCAGCGTGACGAAGCTGTTGTACGGCCGCGGGCGGGGCAGTGTCGCCGCGGCCAGGACGTCGAGGTCGGCGGACAGCCGGTGGGCGTGGCGGCCGAACACCACGTGGAGGTCGCCGTCGGCGTGGACGGCCATGCCTCCCGGCCACATCGGACCGCCGGGCAGGTCAGGGGAGCGGCCGACGACCTCCAGGGTCCGCGGGTCGACGCGCTCGACCCAGCACCCGACGTCGTCGCCGCCGAGCGCGTGGCGGAGGACGAACACCTCTCCCGGGTCGCGCAGCACGACCATGGTGGTGGCGACCGCCTCGCGGTGGGTGACGTCGAGCCGGAGCCCGGGGCGGTTGGGCCACCCCGGTGCCGGTCGCGTCGGAGCGACCGGGACCTGGAGCCGACGTGGGCCTCCGTCCTCCGCCGGCCACGGGCTCGGCCAGAGCGCCGCGCCGCCGCTCACGCGACGTCCCCTCCCGACCCCTCGGATCCCACCACGCCAACCTACCCATCGGCCCACCGGCGACGAGCCCCCTCGGCCGACCCACCGCGACCCTCCGCCGTCGACCCGCGAGAATGTGCCGATCGACCCGTCCGACCCCCCGACCCCCTCACCGCCCTCGGCTGGTCCGAGCACTGGGAGGCCCTCGCCGCGTCGGCGGAGGCCGGCCTCGATCGCGACGACCTCCACCCCGGGCGGGTCATGCGCCACGACGGCATCGCGGTGCTCGTCGCCACCCGGCACGGGACCGAGCAGCGTCCGGTCCTGGCCTCGGTCGACCCCGTCCCCGTCGTCGGTGACTGGGTCCTCGCCTCCGACGACGCGGTGTACGCGACGCTCCCCGCGACGGTCGCTCCTCCGGCGCCGCGACCCGATGCGCGACGTCGAGCAGCCCATCGTCGCCAACGTCGACGTCGTGCTGATCGTCACCGGGGCCGACCGCCCGCTGCGGCCGGGCCGGGTGGTGCGGGCCACGACCCAGGCTCGCGACGCGGGGGCCACGCCGATCATGGTGCTGACCAAGTCCGACCTCTCCGAGGACGCCAAGGGCGCGGCCGGCGTGCTCGAGGGGGCCAACCCGGGTGTCGACCTGGTCGTCACGTCGTCCCGGAGCGGCGAGGGGATGTCGACCCTGCGCCGCATGTGCGCCGACCGCACCGTCGTGCTGATCGGCGAGTCGGGAGCGGGGAAGTCGCGGCTCACCAACGCCCTCGCCGGTGACGACGTCGCCATCGTCGGCGCGGTGCGCGAGGGCGACGCCAAGGGCCGCCACACCACCACCGCCCGCGAGATCCACCTCCTCCCCGACGGCGGGGTCATCATCGACACGCCCGGCATCCGCTCGGTCGGGCTCTGGACCGACGCCGACGCGGTGGCCGAGGCCTTCGACGACATCGAGTCCCTCGCCCTCGACTGCCGCTTCGCCGACTGCGAGCACCAGACCGAGCCGGGCTGCGCGGTGCGCGAGGCGGTCGAGGCCGGTGACATCCACCCGGCCCGCCTCGACGCGTGGCGCGAGCTCCACGCCGAGGCCGAGGCGGCCGACGCCCAGGCCGAGGCGCGGGAGAAGCGGTCCAACCGACGCCGGCGCAGCGCGCCGCACGGCACCGACGACGACCCCCGCCGGGGCCGGGCCCAGCGCCCCGGCCGCTGACCCGTCCACTCCGCTCCCGACCTGTCCCAGGAGACACCCCATCCCATGCACCGCGACGACCTGCTCGGCACCTTCGACCTGACCGACCGGGTCGCCATCGTCACCGGCGGCAGCCGGGGCATCGGCCGGGCCACCGCCCACGGCTTCGCCGCCCTGGGGGCCAGGGTCGTGATCGCCAGCCGCAAGGCCGAGGCCTGCGACCACGTCGCCGCCGAGGTGGTCGAGGCCGGCGGCCAGGCCCTGGCGGTGCCGACCCACGTGGGCGACCCGGAGGCCCTGGCCCACCTCGTCGCCACCACCGTCGAGGTGTTCGGCGGCGTCGACATCGTGGTCAACAACGCGGCCAACCCGCTGGCCCTGCCCATCGGCTCGATCACCCCCGAGGCGTTCGAGAAGTCCCACTCGGTCAACCTGCGGGGCCCGGTGCTGCTGGTGCAGGAGGCGCTGCCCCACCTCCGGGCCAGCGAGCACGCCGCGATCGTCAACGTGGTCACCGCGGGGATGTTCACCAACGGCGCCTACCTGTCGCTCTACATCTCGGCCAAGGCCGCCCTCATGGCCATGACCCGGGCCATGGCCGCCGAGCTGGCCGGCGACGGCATCCGCGTCAACGCCCTCGCCCCCGGCACCATCGACACCGACATGGTGCGGGCCACCCCCGAGGAGTTCCAGCAGATGGCCGTCGGCACCCAGCTGATCAAGCGCCTCGGCCGCCCCGAGGAGATGGCGACCGCGCTGCGCCTTCCTCGCCAGCGACGCGTCGAGCTTCATGACCGGCCAGTGCCTCACCGTCGACGGCGGCCTCTCGGCCTGACCCCCGTTCGTCACCGCCCCGCGCTGGCACCAGGACTGGACGCCGGCACCGCCTCGCACCAGGGCTGGCAGAACGCAGCGCCGGTCAGGGGCGGAGGTCGAGGCCCTCGAACTCGCCGGAGGAGCGCCAGGCGGCCATCCGGTCGAAGAAGGCCATCGGCCCGTCGGGGTAGCCCCCGTAGTTGAGGGTGGCGGCCCGGCCCGCGGGCTGGCCCTCGTTGTTGTAGTAGCCGGGGGTGCAGTCGGGTGAGCCGCCCGGCCACGACCGCTCGGTGCCGGCGATCATCTCGACCCAGGCGTCGACGGCCTCGGCGGTCGGCTCGACCTCGCGGATGCCCTCGGCCTCGGCGTGGGCGACGACGGTGGCGACCGTGCGCCCGGCCTCGGTGAGGTTGTGCGGGTAGTTGGAGATCAGGTTGCCGCCCTGGGCCGCGCCCACCACGTAGACGTTGGGGAAGCCGTGGACGTGGATGCCGTGCAGGGTCCGCATGCCCTCGGCCCAGTGCTCCGACAGCCTCACGCCGTCGCGGCCGGTCATGTCGAAGCCGGCCCGGCGGGTGTAGGCGGTGCCCACCTCGAAGCCCGAGGCGAAGATGATGCAGTCGACCGGGTGCTCGGTGCCGGCCACCACCACACCCGTCTCGGTGATGCGCTCGACGCCCTTGCCGTCGGTGTCGACCAGGTGGACGTTGGGCCGGTTGTAGGCCTGGAGGTAGGCGTCGTGGAACGTGGGCCGCTTGCACAGCTGGCGGTACCAGGGCTTGAGGGCGGCTGCGACCTCGGGATCGCCGATGATCTCGTCGACCCGCGAGCGGATCTCGTCCATCTTCTTGAAGTCGCAGTCGTCGTAGGCCGCGCCGAGGAGCTCCACGGTCATCTCCTCGCCCTGCCCGACGCGCTCGATGACGCGGTCGCGGACGCGGCGGGCGATGTCGGTCCAGCCGTCGCCGACGAGATCGTCCTCGGCGAAGCCACCGGTCTGCAGGGTGGTGAAGTTGCGGATCCAGCGCTCCTGCCAGCCCTCGCCCAGCACCTCCCGGTCGAACCACTCGGGGTCGGTCGGCTCGTTGGCCCGCACGTCGACCGACGAGGGGGTGCGCTGGAAGACGAGCAGCTCGCCGCACGCCTCGGCCAGGTGGGGGATGCACTGCACCGACGTGGCGCCGGTGCCGATGATCGCGACCCGCTTGTCGGCCAGGCCCGTCATCGGGGCGCCCTCGCCGTCGCCGCCGGTGTAGTCGTAGTCCCAGCGGCTGGTGTGGAAGCTGTGGCCGGCGAAGTCCTCGATGCCGGGGATCCCGGGGAGCTTCGGGCGGTGGAGCGGACCGGTGCCCATGCAGACGTGGCGGGCGCGCAGCTCGTCGCCGCGGGTGGTGCGGATGATCCACCGCGACGTGTCGGGGTCCCAGTCCATCGCGGTGACCTCGGTGTGGAAGAGCGCGCCGTCGTAGAGGTCGTACTGCCGGCCGATGCGCCGGCAGTGCTCCAGGATCTCGGGGCCGTGCGCGTACTTCTCGGTCGGCATGTGCCCCGTCTCCTCGAGGAGGGGCATGTACACGAAGGCGTGGGTGTCGCACTGGGCGCCGGGGTAGCGGTTCCAGTACCAGGTGCCGCCGAAGTCGCCGCCCTTCTCGATGATGCGGACGTCGTCGATGCCGGCCTCCTTGAGGCGGGCGCCGGTGACCAGGCCGGCGAAGCCTCCGCCGACGAAGGCGACGGTGCACTCCTCGCGCACCGGGTCGCGCTCGACGACGGCGGTGTAGGGATCGTCGACGTAGTGGGCCAGGCGGCCGGCGACCTCGAGGTACTGGTCGTTGCCGTCGGGCCGCAGGCGCTTGTCGCGCTCGGCCCGGTACCGGGCGATGACCTCGTCCCGGCTCGTGGGCTGGTCGGTCGACGGACCGGTCGGCTGCTCGGTGATCGACATGCGGCCCCCAGTGGCGGAGAGATGGCAGAGGTGGCGACGGCGGGCGGTGGCACGCAGGGGTGCCACCGGCGACGGTCAGTCTGCCACAAGGTTGCACGCTGTGTGCAAGAACCTCCGCAGGTCCGCGGGCTACATCGAGCGGGGGACCTCGGTCATGCGGCGGACGAGGGGCTCGAAGTGCTCGAGGGGCAGCGTGTCGTAGGCCGGGTCGAAGGCGACCTGGTCCCACTCGTCGGCGAACTGGGCAGCCAGGTCGTACCAGGGCTCGCCGACGTACTTGTCGCGCTCGTCCTGGCTCTTCCCGAAGTGCTGGTAGTAGTGCCGGCCCTGGAAGTCCTGGTGGAACCTGATCGCCTGGTACACGTCGTCGCGCACGTAGGGCTTGATCATCTCGGCCGCGATGGCCGGGTGGTTGAACACGCTGATGACCTTGCCGATGTCGTGGCAGAGCGAGGCGAAGACCATCTCGTCGTCGGCCCCGGCCCGCTCGGCCAGCGTCGCCGTCTGCAGGCAGTGGGTGAGCTGGTCGGTCGAGAAGCCGTCGGTGATGTCGGCCAGCTGCCGGAGCATCGTCAGGAACTGGTCGCCCACTCGGGGCTGGTTGGCCAACGTCTCGTGGCCGATCACCGCCCACTGCTCGGCGGTGGACTCGTCCATGCGGGTGAACGTGGTCGGGCTCTCGGTCGTGGACATCGGGCCTCCCGGCGGGCAGCGACACCCCGTGCATCGCTGGTGGATCCGACCCCGAGCCTACGTCCGCGGTGACGATGGACACCTGTCCGAGGCTGGACAACACTGACCGGCCGTGACCACCACGCTCGCCCTGGCCGACCCCGCCACCTTCCTCGACGGCGTCCCCCACGAGGAGCTGGCCGAGCTCCGCCGGGCCAGCCCGGTCAGCTGGCAGGAGATGGACGGCGAGCCCGGGTTCCACGCCGTGCTCAGCCACCCGGGCGTGGTCGCGGTGGCCCGCCAGCCCCTGCTCTTCTCGGCGTGGACCGCCGGCGTGATGCTGGAGGAGCTCGAGGCGGACTCCCTCGAGATGATGCGCCACATGCTCCTGGCCATGGATCCGCCCCAGCACGCCGTCTACCGCCGACCGCTGGCGTCGAGCTTCCGGGCCTCGGTGATCGCGGAGATGGAGGAACAGATCCGCACCACCTGCCGCGAGCTCATGGCCATGGCCGCCGAGGCCGGTGAGGTCGAGCTCGTCCACGACGTCGCCGGCCGCCTCCCGACCCAGGTGATGGGCCGGCTGATGGGCCTGCCCGAGGAGGACTGGGACCACCTGCACCAGCTGGCCGAGCGCCAGACCGCGGGCCAGGACCCGGAGATCACCGGCGGCCAGACCGACCACAGCGCGTCGATCGAGATGGCCATGTACGCCATGGAGCTGGCCGCCCGTCGCCGCCAGGAGGAGCCCGCGACCGGACCTGACCACCCTGGTGCTGGAGGGCGACTTCGACGGGAAGCCGATGGACGACGGCGACTTCGCCAGCTTCTTCGTCCAGCTGGTCACCGCCGGCAACGACACGACCAAGACGATGCTCTCGTCCGGCACCCTCGCCCTCGTCGAGCACCCCGACCAGCTGGCCGCCCTGCGCGCCGACCCGTCGCTCATCCCGGGCGCGGTCGAGGAGATCCTCCGCTGGGCCAACCCGCTCCACTACTTCCGCCGCACCGCCACCGCCGACACCGAGGTCGAGGGCGTGGCCATCGCGGCCGGCGACAAGGTGGCGATGTACTACACGGCGGCCAACCGCGACGACGCCGTGTTCGACGACCCGCACCGCTTCGACGTCCGCCGCGACCCCAACCCGCACCTGAGCTTCGGCATCGGCGAGCACCACTGCCTCGGCGCCCACCTCGCCCGACTGGAAGGTCGGGTGTTCTTCGAGGAGCTGCTGTCGGCCTTCGGCACCATCGAGGTCGTCGGCGACCCGGTGCGCCTCCGCTCCAACCTCAACAACTCCTACAAGCGCATCCCCCTCCGCCTCACCCCCTGAGGGACGGACGCGGGTTCCACCGCGGCGGCCGACGACCGCGTCGGTCAGGCGGGGGTGGGGAGGGCGTCGGCGACGGCGGGGGCGACCATCGGCCAGGGGCGCTCGCGCTCGACCGACAGGGCGACGTCGAACAGCTGGGCGTCGGGTGGTGGCGGCCGAGCACCTGCATCCCGACCGGCAGGTCGTCGACGGTGCCGACCGGGATCGACACGGCCGGGTTGCCGTAGATGTTCGAGATGATGGTGAGCGCGCCCATCGCGACCATGTCGGGGAACTTCTCGCTGAAGTAGTCGAGCAGCGCCGACGGCACCTTGGGGGCCACGGCCGCGGCCACGCGGGTGCTGAACAGGGCGCCCCGGAACAGGTAGCGGAAGGCCGGGTTCGACTTGGCGAAGTCGATGAGGTCGTCCTCGGCGCTGCTGGTGGTCCACTCGGCGGGGAAGGCCGGGCCCGGGTTGGTGGCCGCGATGATCAGGTCGACCTCGCTCGAAGGCGTCGGCCATGGCCACGTTGGCCTCGACCCGCATCCGCTCGGCGACCGCCGCGGTGTTCAGGTTGTAGAGCGACTGGGCCAGGTACAGCCCGATGGCGACCTCGTCGGTGAGGTCGCGGGCGCACGACGGCCACCGGTCGCCGAGGTCGGCGAGCAGGGTCGAGAGGTTGCCCATCATCCACTGGGCGGCCAGGTTCGGCGGGCGCACGTCGAGGTCGACCTGCACCATGTCGTTGTCCTTGATGAGCAGCGCGGCCTGCTCGCGGAGGAGCTCCTCGACGCCGGGCTCGAGGGTCACGCCGCCGAGGTTCGGCACGATGGCGACCCTGCAGACCCGAGAGGTCGTGGGTGCCGAGCTCGGTCTCGAAGCGCTGGGTGGCGGGCAGCGAGGTGGGGTCGTAGGCGTCGAGGCCGCCGCACACGTCGAAGAAGCGGGCCGCGTCGCGCACCGAGCGGGCCAGGTTGCCGAGCACCACCGTGTTCGGGCGGGACATGGCGTGCGGGCCGCGGGTGATGCGCCCGAAGGTGCCCTTCATGCCGAGCAGGCCGGTGTAGCCGGCGGGGATGCGGATCGACCCGCCGCCGTCGCCGCCGGTGGCCAGGCTGACGAGGCCGCCGGCGACGGCCGAGGCCGACCCGCCCGACGACCCGCCGACGGTGCGCCCGTGGCGCCACGGGTTGTGGGCAGACGCCGTTGAGCTTGGTGACGCTGACGTTGAGGCCGCCGAACTCGCTGGCGGTGGTGAGCCCGACCGGCGTGACGCCGCCCCGCGTCGAACAGGCGCTGGATGTTGTTGCTGGTGCGCGGTGGCGATCCGGTCGCGGTACACGAGCGACGCCTCGGTGTCGGGCCAGCCGGCGACCGACTCGAGCTCCTTCATCGCCGGTGGGCACGCCCCCGAAGGGCAGCGAGAGGTCGGCGTCGGCCGCCGCCCGCCGGGCCCGCTCGGGGTCGAGGTGCGAGAAGCAGTTGAGGTCGGTGGCCTCGATCGCGGCGAGGGTGGCGTCGAGCTCCTCGACCGGCGAGCGCTCGCCGGCCCGGAAGGCGTCGACGAGGGAGCAGGCATCACCGTGCCAGGGGGTGTCGGTCACGGGCGACATCATGGCCGCCGGGACACCGTCGTGTCCCGACCGCGGCGCGCGAGCGGTCGCGGGGTCAGGTGGCCGGGGCCGCGCCGGCCCGGCGACGGGGGTCGACGTGGACGGTGACGATCCGTCCGTCGCCCGCCGACACACCCGCTGCGGAACGGGCCCGGGCGACCCGGTCGTCCGCGGTCAGGACCAGTGAGCTCGCCACCGCGGCGGCGACCGCGGCCACCTCGTCGAGGCGCCGGTGGACGTCGGCGACGGTGCGACCGTCGCCGGTCGATCGGGCGATGACCCGGCCTCCGCCCACCTCGAGCGAGACGTCCTCGTGCAGCTTCAGGGCGGCCTGCACCCCGGGGGTCAGGACCTCCACGCGGATCTGGTCCGGGCTGATGCCACCGTTGCCCCGGTGGGGGAACAGCTCGAAGCTGCGGTCGAACCAGGGGTCGCCCAGCTCCATCTCCCGACCGACGCCGGCCGCGCTGACGACCCGCTCCACGTCGCCGACCGGCTCGATCGTCACCCCGGGGAGCGTGTCGTCGGCTCGTGCGACCGCCGCGAACACGTCGGCGTCGCCGCGACCGCTGACCGACGCGACGGACAGGTGCAGCAGGTCGAGCGGGACGTCGTCGACCCGGGCGCGGAACCGCACGACGGCCCGCGGCGAGGGGCCGGCCGACGCCACCAGCCGCGGCAGGTCCGAGGCGTCGGGCGGCCGGACGACCTCCCACCCTCGCGACGCGGCGTGGGCCGCGTGGGCCCGGTCGGTGCGGCGACGCCACACCACGAGCACGGCGAGCGTGGCCCCGAGCACCAGCGCGAGCGCGCCACCCAGAACCACTCCTCCCGCCGCAGCGACGATCCCCCACTGGAGCACGACAGTTCCTCCCGGTGCCCTCACCACAGCCACCCCCCAGCGGCCGTGTCAGGCACCCTTGCTACCACAAGCAGTGACGGTTGACCACTGACAGGGGTCGGTCGTCGGTCACGGCGACCGAGCGTGCCGTGACGTCGTCGGCGTCGCGGTCAGGTCGGGGCGGGCTCGTCGGTGAGGCCCATCTCGGCCCGCTCGGCCTCCAGCGCCTGGTTCTCCTCCATCACCGCGATGAGGATGGCGCGGGCGTCGTCCTCCATCGTGTGGCGGGCCCGCAGCAGGAGCAGCAGCCCGACGATCACCGGCGGGAAGACGATGTAGAACGCGAGCGATCAGCGACCCGGTGCAGTCGGAGACCACCCCGACCAGGAACGGGGCCGCGGCCTGCCCGAAGATCGCGGTGGTGAGGGCCATGGCCGATGCCCCGACGCCGCGGGACTCGATCGGGGTGACGTCGAGCATGGCGGCCCGCAGTCCGGGCGCGGCACCGGCCGCCAGGGTGATCCCCACGAACTGGAGGAGGACCCGCAGCCACACCGGTCCGACCACGAACGAGATCATGAAGAGGACCGAGCACCCCACCGAGGTCCACACCACGATGACGATGCGCCCGCCCTTCCAGAGGTGGTGGAAGCGGTCCGAGGCGTTGCCGCCCACGATCGTGCCGATGAGGCCGCCGATGCCCAGCAGCCCACCGGTGACCGCGGTGGCCTGGGCCACGCTCATGTCCGAGTAGCGCTCGTGGTAGATCGGCAGCCAGGTGCCGATCCCGGCCACCGTGAACAGCAGCGCGGCGACCCCGACCAGCACGTAGCGCATGGTGCGGATGCCGAAGATCATCCTCATCTGGCTGGTGATCTCGGTGAGCGCGAGCCGGCTGAACTGCCGGTAGGAGAGGCCCTCGGCCCCGTGGCCGGGCGCCGGCGGACGGGGCGGCAGGGCGTGGATCTCCTCCCACGTCATGTCCTCGGGCAGCTCGGCCTCGCCCCGGCGCGGCTCGCGGAGGCGGAACACGGCCAACGCCACCAGCGTGCCCGGGATGGCGACCGACGCGAACGCCCACCGCCACCCCCACGTCTCGCCCACCCAGCCGCCGAGGGCGAGGCCGATGCCGCCGCCGACGAAGAAGCTGACCTGCTGCCACGAGAAGACCCGGGCCCGCATCCGGGCCGGGTACGAGTCGGCCAGGTACGAGGTCGAGGCCGGGTCGTCGACGGCCTGCCCGATGCCCATCGCGGCCCGGGCGAACAGCAGGTGGACGTAGCCGGCCGCGGTGGCCGAGAGCATGATCAGCCCGCTCCAGCTGAGCAGCGTCCAGCCGACGACCCGGGTGCGCCGGAAGTGGTCGGCGACGTAGCCCGCGGGGATGGCGGCCAGCGTGCTGATGAAGACGAACACCGTGGTGATCAGGCCGAGCTGGGTGTCGTTGAGGCTCCACTCCTTCTCGAGGATCGGCAGCACGCCACGCGCGACCGAGACGTCGATCTGGTCGACGAGGCTCACCAGCGCCATGACGACCAGGGGCCAGAGCGGGTAGCGGCGGCCGGGCCGAGGCGCGGCCGGGGTCGGTCCGTCGGTCGGGGCCGGTCCGGTCGGGTCGACGCGGGCGTCGACGACCGGCGGCGCGACGATGGGCTCCGCCACCGCCGTGTCCTCCCGGTCGATCTGTCCGTCCACCTGCGCTCCCCGGGTCCCGGCGGGTTCGGACACTAGCCGTGCAACTTCAGGCCGGGGGTGGGTCCGCGCCCCGCCGGTAACGTCGGGACCGATGTGTGCCGACGTCGCGCCCCTGCCCGATGCCCCGGGGTGGTTCCGGGGGGCCCTCGCGGTCCCGTTCACCGACGAGGTCGTCGAGGTCGACGGCTGTCCGGTGCACTACCTGGCCTGGGGCGAGCCGGGTCGACGGGGCCTCGTCTTCGTGCACGGCGGCGGCGCCCACGCCCACTGGTGGACCCACGTCGCGGCCCGCTTCGCCGACGACCTGCGGGTGGTGGCCATCGACCTGTCGGGCCACGGCGACTCCGGGCACCGCGAGGCCTACGACTTCCTCCAGTGGACCGACGAGGTCATGGCCGTCACCGAGCACGCCGGCATCACCGGCCTGCCGATCATCGTCGGCCACTCGATGGGCGGGTTCGTCACCATCGCCACCGCGGCCCAGCACCCCGACCGGGTCTCGGGGATCATCATCTGCGACTCGCCGGTCGCCGAGCCCGACCCCGAGGTGTCGTCGGCCCACCTGAAGCAGGAGTTCGGCCGCAGCCGGGTGTACGACACCGTCGACGACGCCGTCGCCCGCTTCCGCACCGTGCCCGCCCAGGAGCACTACCTCCCCTACGTGATGGACCACGTGGCCCGGCGCTCGCTCCGCCCCGCCGACGACGGCGACGGCTACCGCTGGAAGTTCGACAACGGCGTGTTCGCGCAGTTCTTCGGCAGCTCGATCCGCGGCGTCGCCCTGCCGTACCTGCGCAAGATCGTCTGCCGGTTCGCGCTGCTGCGGTCCGAGAACGGCCTCGTCACCCGCGACATCGGCGAGTTCATGAGCGATGAGCTGGGCCGGGTCGCGCCGGTCATCGAGATCCCCGAGGCCGGGCACCACCCGATGCTCGACGAGCCGTTGGTGCTGCTCACCGCCCTGCGGACCCTGCTCTCGGACTGGGAGCACTCCGAGCCCCACCGCCGCCGCTGACCGTCGTCCGCGGCCGCTGGAGAAGGGCCTCGCCGGCGACGCGCTGGTGATCGGTCGAGGGAGGCCCCTCACGACCCTCCGTCCGACGCCGACTCGTAGGGAGACGGCAGACCGGGGAGGGTCATGATCCAGGGGTACGACGAGTTCGAGGTGCTCGGGCGGGGCGGGTTCGCGACCGTCTACCGGGCGCGCCACCTCGCGCTGCCCCGGGTGGTGGCGGTCAAGGTCCTCGACCGGGCCCAGGCCGACGACCGGCAGATGGACCTCTTCACCCGGGAGTGCGCCGCGATGGCCTCGCTGTCGGGCCATCCGCACGTCGTGGAGGTCTACGACGCCGGCCGCACCGACTCCGGTGAGCCCTACCTGGCGATGCAGCTCCTGACGGGTGGGTCCCTCGCCGACGCCATCCACGGAGATCACCCACTTGCCCCCGCCCTCGCCGCCCGGCACGTCGCCGACGTCGCCGACGCCGTGTCCGCGGCACACGCCCTCGGGGTCCTGCACCGCGACATCAAGCCGGCCAACATCCTCGTCGACGGCCGCGGTCGGGCTCGCCTCGCCGACTTCGGGATCGCTCGGGTGGTCGACAGCTCCACCACGGCCCAGGGCGCGGTGGGCACGTTGCTGTACATGGCGCCCGAGGTCCTGAACGGGGAGAAGGCGTCCGTCGCCAGCGACATCTACGCCCTCGGCGTCACCCTCGTCACGTTGCTGCACGGCCACCACCCCCTCGACGACGGCGACGGTCCCTACGGGGGCATCGCCCGGTTGATCACCGGGCCCTCGCCGATGCCGCCCGAGGGCACCCCGCCGGCCCTGGCCGCGGTGATCGAACGCTGCGTGGCGAAGGAGCCGGACCGACGACCGGCGTCGGCCGCCGCGGTCCGCGACGAGCTGGCGGCCGTGGCGGCCGGGTCGGCCGCAGGGACCGGCGACACGACCGCCGTGGTCCCTCCCCTCGCCGCCGGGCTGCCGGCGCCGCCCGCGGTCGTGCCCGGGGCCCGCGGGGGATCACCTTCGACGATCGAGGCGGATCCGGCCGTCGGGCCCGAGGCAGGGGCTTCGGCGGTCGCGGCGGTCCCACCGCCGGGTCGGCACCCCCGTCGCCGCCGGACGAGGGCCGTCCTCGCCGTCGCGGTCGCGGCCGTGGTCACCCTCCTGGCCGGCACCGGCCTGGCGATGGCCGCACGAGACGGCGACGACGGCGCGACGGAGGAGCAGACGACCGACACGTCGACGGGTTCGCCGTCGGCTGGCGGGACCTCGCTGGTCGTGGATCCGGTCGAGGAGGCCGGCGTGTCGATCGACCGACGCTACGACCTCGTCGACGACGCCGAGGTCAAGGTGTCGAGCACGTTGACCAACGACGGCGACGCTCCGGTCGACCGCATCTGGTTCGAGGTCATCCCCCGAGAGCTGGCCGCCTCCCTGGCCGAGGTCGGGTTCACCCCGGCGCCCGACGGTCGGGTCGACGACCAGAACCTGGCGTACTGGATCGTGCCCCTCGAGGCCGGAGCCAGCGAGACCATCACCTGGACCGCCCCGGTGCCCGCGGGCGTCGACGCCGACGAGCAGTACCTCGATCGGGTCCGGCGCATCCAACGCAACGCCACCGAGAACGCCGCCGACGCCATCGCCTTCACCACCGCGAGCGTCGAGCAGGAGACCGGCGCGGTCGGCGTCGATCCCGCCGCGGCGCAGGGCGGCGAGGCCACCACCGGCGGGACCTCCGGTGAGCCAGGCGGCGGGGGCGGCGAGGAGCAGGCCGCCACGACACCGACCCAGGGGACCGTCGACGTCGCCCCCCAGACCTCGGGGACGACCGGTCCTCCGGCGAACCGGGCTCCGACGGTCACGGTCTCCAACCGCACCAACAGCGAGACCGAGCGGGTCGGCTTCACCGTGGCTGCATCCGACCCCGATGGCGACGCTCTGGCCGTCACGGTCTCCGGGCTCCCCGCGGGTCTCTCGGCCGACGGCGCAGCCATCTCCGGCACCATCCGCCACGACGCCGCCACCGCGACCACCAACCGCCGGAGCATCGCCGCGGCGAACCGCACGGTGACCGTCACGGTGGACGACCGGCGAGGCGGACGGGTCTCCCGCTCGTTCACCTGGACCGTGCGGGACACCCACCGGCTGATGCCGAACTACATCGACAAGTACGGGTGCGCCGGGTGCCAGGGCCTGCCCGACGTCGCCCACATCTCCGACCAGAGGTTCTCGTGCGCCCAGGTGCCCGGCGCCGACGGTGACCTCATCTACCGGCAGTCGGTGGCGCCAGACACCGTGATCAGGTGGGGTCAGACGATCTACTACTGGTACGCCGACGACGACCCGTCGGTCTGCCAGACGGTCGCCAAGGGCTGGCCCTGACCCAGGACCCACCCGTCAGCGACCTTGCGCACGCCCATCGCGGGGTTGGCATGCCCCCGTAGCCTTGGGGCATGGACGATCCCGTGCTGCAGCAGGTCGAGCTCGGGCCCCAGTGGCCCACCGTCGACCCGTTCCTCTTCTGCGCCCACCACGACGACGCCTACCCCGCCGGCAACGACGAGATGGGTCCCGACGCGTCGCTCGCCGGGCGCGACATCGGCATGGACTTCGAGGGCCGCGACGGCTGGCGGATGTACCACGGGCAGCGCATCCCGGGCTTCCCGCCCCACCCCCACCGGGGCTTCGAGACGGTCACCTACGTCCGCAAGGGCTTCATCGACCACAGCGACTCGCTGGGAGCGGCGGCCCGCTTCGGCCGGGGCGACGTGCAGTGGCTCACCGCCGGTGGCGGCATCCAGCACTCGGAGATGTTCCCCCTGCTCGACCCCGACGGGCCCAACCCGCTCGAGCTGTTCCAGATCTGGTTGAACCTGCCGGCCGCCGACAAGATGGTCGACGCCCACTTCACGATGCTCTGGGGCGAGGACGTCCCCAAGGTCGTGGTCGGCGACGACGGTGGCCCGCAGGCCGAGGTCACGGTGATCGCCGGCGCCCTCGACGGGGCGACGCCTCCCCCGCCGCCACCGGCGTCGTGGGCCAGCCACGCCGAGTCGGACGTCGCCATCTGGCACATCCGCCTCGAGCCCGGCGCGTCGTGGACGATGCCGCCGGCCGCCGGGGCCGACACGGTGCGCACCCTCTACGTCTTCGACGGCACCTCGCTCCAGGTCGGCGGGCACGTGGACGACCTGCCGGTCGACACCGGGGTGGTGCTGCGCACCGACGTGCCGGTCGAGCTCACCAGCGCCGACGGCGTCGAGTGCCTGGTGCTCCAGGGCCGACCGCTGGGTGAGCCGGTCGCCCGCTACGGGCCGTTCGTGATGACGACCCGTGAGCAGATCCAGGAGGCCTTCGAGGACTACCAGCGCACCCAGTTCGGGGGTTGGCCGTGGGCCGACGACGACCCGGTGCACGACCGCGACCGGGGCCGCTTCGCCCGCCACGCCGACGGTCGGGTCGAGGAGCGCGAGGCTGCGCCGACCCCCTGAACCGGGGTGACGGCGGATCGGCGCCGGTGGGGTGTAGGGATGGGGCGTGCGCCGACGGACCGCCCTGATCCGACGCGCCGCCGGGCTGGTGGTCGCGACGGCGCTGCTCGGCGGCGTCGCCGGCTGCAGCGACGACGGCGGTGACGCGGGCGATGCCACCGTCGGGTCGACCGCCAGCACCACCGAGGCGACGACCACGACCACCGCGCCGGTCGAGCCGCTGCCGACCGGCCTCGGTGACCCGCTGTTCCCCGACCTCGGGGCACCGGGCATCGACGTGCAGCACTACGACGTCGACCTCACCGTCTCGCCCGACCTGGTCGCCTCCGGCACCGTCACCCTGACCCTCACCGCGACCGAGGCGTTGTCGCGCATCGCCATCGATGCCCGATCGATGGACGTCTCGGAGGTGACGCTCGACGGCGCGCCGGTCGACTTCGCCCTGGAGGAGCCCGAGCTGCTCGTCACCCCCGACGAGCCGGTGCCGGCCGGGGACGAGGTCGAGGTGGCCGTCACCTACGTCGACGACCCGGCCCTCGCACCCAGCGCCGACAAGCTCGGCCCGGGATGGATCCGGGCCGGCGGCTACTCGTACACGCTCAACGAGCCCGAGGCGGCGCGCGACTGGCTGCCCTCCCTCGACCACCCGTCGGACAAGGCGACCTGGCGCTTCTCCATCACCCCACCGGACGGGTCCATCGCCGTCGCCAACGGCGTCCTGGCCTCCTCGCCCGACGAGGGGGCGGGCGGACCGTGGGTGTGGGAGATGGACGACCCGATGGCGACCTACCTGGTGCAGGTGATGGTGGGCGACCTCGAGATCGTCGAGGGTCGTTCCACGAGCGGTGTGCCGCTGTCGAGCGCGGTGCTCCCCGACGACCGGGCCGACCTCCAGCGCTTCCTCGACCTCATCGACGAGCAGGTCACGCTCTACGAGGACCTCTACGGCGAGTACCCGTTCGCGACCTACGGGGTCGCGGTCGTCGACCAGGCCCTGGGCCTGGCCCTCGAGCAGCAGGGCCGATCGTTGTTCGCGTCCGACGCGGTGATCGAGTACGTCGCCGCCCACGAGCTGGCCCACCAGTGGTTCGGCAACCTGGTCACCCCGGAGCGGTGGGGTGACATCTGGCTGTCGGAGAGCTTCGCCACCTACGGGCACTGGATCTGGATGGAGCACCGGGGGCAGCGCACCCTCGACTCCCTCGCCGAGGAGACCCTGATCGAGCGCCGGGCCGAGCCCGGGCCGCCGACCGCGGAGCCCACGGCCGAGGAGCTGTTCGGCCACAACGTGTACGACGGCGGGGCGCTGGTGGTCCACGCCCTGCGGCGCGAGATCGGCGACGACGCCTTCTGGGAGCTGCTGCACACCTGGCTCGACGAGCACGCCGGCGAGAGCGCGGGCACCGACGACTTCACCGCCCTCGCCGAGGAGGTCGCGGGGCGCGACCTCGACGCCTTCTTCGACGCCTGGCTCTACGCCACCGAGCTCCCCGCCCAGCTCCCGGGCTGATCGCCGGTCGGCGGCATCGCGGTCAGAACACCACCCCGGCGGTCGCGAAGTGACCGCGATCGAGGCTCGGTCCCGCTAGCGGGCGCCGACGGGACGGAGCTCGACGGGGGTGCCCCGGTCGGCGAAGGAGAAGTCGACGCCGGTGCTGAAGCGGACCAACCCGACCTCCGACGCCTCGCGGGCGGGCTCGTCGTCGACCACGACGCGGGCCGCGACGGCATCGCCGGGGCCGGGGTCGATCGCCTCGGCCCGCAGGTGGGGGTCGATGCCGCGGAGCAGGGCGTCGAGCGGCTCGAGGTGGTCGGCGTCGACGAGCGATGCCCACCCGCCGTCGAGGACGGCGGGTGCGTCGGCGGGGATGCGCACCACCACGCCGTCGGAGGTGTCGACCTCGGCCCGCACGTACGCGGACGGGGACAGCGCGGGGTGGAGGGCCAGCACCGCGGCCGCGCCGTCGAGGCCGGCCGGGAGGTCGAGCGCGGCCCGGATGCGCTCCGACGCCACCCCCGCCACGCCGGTGAGCTGCTTGCGCACCATGGCCCGGGCCTCGTCGGTGCCGAGCCGGCCCTCGACCGCCCAGAGGAACGCCAGCGAGAGGATGTGGCCCTGGAGGCAGACCTCCTCGGCGATGCGCACGAGCGCCGAGTGCGACCACTCGTCGAAGCGGAGGTCGTCGAGGAGGGCGCCGGAGTAGTCGACCCGGCCGTCGTCGGTGGGGTCGATCGGGCTGAGCTCGATGCCCGCGGCGAGCGACGCCCCCATCCGCACCGCCTCGTCGGGGGTGGGGAGGGGCGGGTTCTCGTCGGCGATGGTGACGGTCCAGGCGCAGTGCGGGTGGCGGTCGCTCGGCGTGCGGGGCGGCCGGTGGACCGGGCGCACCTGGGCCCGGGCGTTGGTGGCGATCGCGGTGGCATCGAAGGTGGGGTCCTCGATGTCGTGGCACATCGAGACCACGTAGTCGTCGCCCATGGGCTCGACGTCCATCAGCGCGCCGCAGTGGTCGAGCCAGAACTCGCCCCGGTCGTGGTCGAGCAACCGGTACCGGAAGTCGAGGAACTGGGGCGGGGCGCCGACGTCGAGCTGCATGCCCTTGAAGATCGTCTCGACGCCGTCGTCGCCGTCGAAGCCGAGGGCCCGCTGCATGCGCTTCGTGTACACGGGGCTGGCGCCCATCCACTCCTCGATGGCCACCTGGGCCATGCCCTCCCGCCCGAAGGCACCGATCGCGTGGGGCATGCCGGCCCGGTCGATCAGGTGCCCCGCCAGCAGGAGCTCGGGGACCAGCACCGCCAGCTGGTCGCGGGAGAGGTCGGCGAAGCCGTCGGTCGCGGTCACCCGGGGGAGGCTAGCGCGCTACCTGGACACCTGTCTGGTCCCCTGTCGGGCAGCCGGCTGGCTCACGGTCGGACGAGTCGACGGGAGCCCGGTGGGGTGGGCGCCGGTCGGCGCCCACCCCACCCGCAGGTTCCCGGACGGGTCTCGTCAGGCGGTGGCGTGGGGGCCGGTCTCGACCGGCCCTCGCGAGGCGGAGGCCGACGACGCGACCCTCGCCCCCGCACCCGGCGCCACGGCCCCGGGCAGCTCGGCGCCCGGCGTCGTGGCGTAGGTGAAGGTGGAGAAGGCGACGCTGTCGGAGTTGAGGTCCAGCACGCCCAGGTGGACGTTGTCGAAGGTGTCGCACGCGGCGTGGTAGCACGGGTCGAGCTGCTCGCCGGCCGTGCCTCCGTAGATCGCCTGCTGCTCCGGGGTCTTGATCTCCTCGGCCCCGGTGAACAGGCCGCCGAACGGGATCCCGTTGTCGAAGAAGGCGGCGTAGTCGCTCCGGAAGCTGATCTCGGTCTCCTCGAAGGCCGAGCCCGCGATCGGCGTAGAAGTCACCGAACAGGGCCTCGATCTCGCCCGAGCCGTCGGGTCCGGCGAGGCCGAACGCCGACCCGTCGCCGTCGTAGACCTTCCGGACGAAGTTGGGCGAGCCGATCATGTCGAAGTTGAGGTAGAGGGCCATGTCGTCCAGCTCGTCCGGCGGCAGACCGAACACGTAGCGGTCCGAGCCGACCAGGCCGGCCTCCTCGGCGCCCCAGAAGGCGAACCGCACCCGGTTGGTCGTGCGGCTCCGGGCCATCAGCAGGGCGGTCTCGAGGACGGCGGCCGAGCCCGAGCCGTTGTCGTTGATGCCCGGGCCCTCGTTGACGCTGTCGAGGTGGGCGCCGACGACGATGGTGTTCTCGGGGTCGCCGCCGCGGCTGTCGGCGATGACGTTCACGCTCTCGGTGAGCACGCGGCTCGAGTTGGCGAACACCCGCATGACCAGGCCGGGGGTGGCGCTGAGCTCGGCACCGAGGGCGTAGGTGAGACCGAGCGCCGGGATGCCGCTGGAGTTGCCGTCGCCGAAGGTCACCGCAGGGATGCCGAGCCGGGACGGGTCGTCGGCGTTGCCCTGGTTGAACAGGAGGGCGCCGACCGCGCCGGCGGCGGCCGCGTTCTCGATCTTCAGCTCGAAGGTGCAGGTGCCGCGCTGGAGGAGGGCGATGTTGCCGGCGGGGAAGCCGGCGAAGTCGGCGGCCTCGCAGCCACTGGTCGACGTGTTGCCCAGCCCGAGCTGGATGTCGACCGGGGTGACCGCAGCGGTCACATCACCGGGGTCGGTCTGGTCGAGCAGACCGAAGTCGGTGTCCTCGACGTAGGTGACCGATGCCGGGCGCGGTCTGCTGGAGCGCCGACGGACCCACCGGGCTGAACTCGTTGAACGTGAACGACGGGGTGGTCACGTCGTAGCCGGCCCGGCGCAGCAGGGTCGCCACGTACTCCACGCTGGCGTCGTAGCCGGGGGTGGCGGCGGCGCGGGTGCCGCCGTTGGCGTCGGCGATGTCCTGGAACGCCTGCTGGTGCCGGCGAACCCCCTCGACGCGCATGCACTCCAGCAGCTTGGCGGCGCTCTCGTTGCGGCGGTTGACGCACGCGGTCGGCGACGGACCGCCGCCTCCGCCGGGGGCGGCGCCTGCGGAGGTGGCTCCGACGAGGAAGGTGAGCGTCGCGAGCAGGATGGCCGCCCCGAGGGCGACCCCCCTGCGCGACCGGGGGTGGGTGGGGGTCATGTCTCGCTCCTGGGGGAAGGGGTGTGCTCGACGTCGCGCACCGTACGCCTCGGTGGGCGACCTTGCGCTGGGACGGCCTCGGCCGGAGGGGGCCGACCCGCCCCTGCCCGAGCGGTGACGTCCGACACAAGCCAGACTGGAGCCGACGCCGAGGGGGTCAGCCATGCCGTACAGCACCGGCCGCATCGTCCACGACGCCGACGCCCACATCATGGAGACGCCGACGTGGCTCCGCGACCACGCCGACCCCGGCGTGCGCGACCGCATCGCCCCGCTGCGCTACCCCGGCGGCAACGAGCTGCGCCAGACCGGCGAGGTCGCCGAGCAGCAGCGCGACCTGATCGCCGCGTTCGACCGCCTCGCCGAGCGCCACCGCTCCGAGCCCTACCGCGAGGTCGAGGCCGACGAGATCATGGCCCGCAAGAACTTCGCGGCCACCGGGTCGTTCCTGCCCGAGGACCGACCCCGGGCGCTCGACCTCCTCGGCTTCTCCAGCCAGCTGGTGTTCAACACCTTCCACAACCGGCGGCTGCGCGACTGGGAGCACTCGGGCGACCGCGAGCTCTCCGAGGGCGCGGCCCGGGCCCACAACCGCGGGATGGTCGAGTTCTGCTCGGTCGACGACCGCCTGCTGCCGTCCTGCTACGTCCCGCTGGCCGACGTCGAGCGGGCGCCGGCCCTCGCCGAGGAGGCGTTGGCCGCGGGGGCGGCCGCGCTGCTCGTCGCCTCCGGCTGCCCGCCGGGCCACTCCCCGAGCCACGTCGGCCTCGACGGCGTGTGGGCGCGGGCCCAGGAGGCCGGGGTCCCGGTCGTCTTCCACGTCGGGGGCACCGCCGACCTCGTCGACCCGTCGTACTTCCGCAACGGCCTGCCGGTGCCGCCCGACTTCCACGGCGGCGAGGAGAACTTCCGCTCGGTCGACTACATGGGCATCCCCCACCCGCCGGCCCAGACGCTGGCGACGATGGTGTTCGACGGGGTGTTCGAGCGGTTCCCCGACCTGCGCGTCGGCGTGATCGAGCAGGGCGCCATCTGGGTGCCGTCGTGGACCCGCCAGATGGAGTCGGCCTTCGAGGCCTTCGCCCGCCACGAGGACCGGCTGAAGGCCCTGTCCCTGCGTCCGACCGAGTACGTCCGGCGCCAGATGCGGTTCACGCCGTACCCCACCGAGGACGTCGGGTGGATCATCGAGCAGAGCCGGCCCCGAGGTGTGCCTGTTCTCCTCGGACTACCCGCACGTCGAGGGCGGGCGTCGGCCGATCGAGCGCTTCGAGGCCTCGCTGGGCGACGCGTCGGAGGACGTGCGCCGCCGCTTCTACTGCGACAACTTCCTCGACCTGATGGGCTCCGCCGGCGCCGGCCTGGCCGCCTGAGGCAGCCCGACCACGTGTCACCCATGGGTGACGTAGGGTCGCCCGGCCACGACCCAGGGAGGCCCCCGTGAAGTACGGGCTCATGTTCGCCAACGTCATGACCTTCGCGACCCCGGAGGGGTCGAAGGTGCTGGGCCGCAGTGCCGAGGCCGCCGGCTTCGAGTCGCTGTGGACCGTCGAGCACGTGATCTTCCCGGACGGCTACGAGAGCAAGTACCCGTACGACAAGTCGGGGAAGATGGCCATGGCGGCCGACACCCCCCTGCCCGACCCGCTGATCTGGCTCACCTGGGTGGCCGCCGCGACCGAGAGCATCCACCTCGGCACGGGCATCCTGATCCTCCCCCAGCGCAACCCGCTGGTGCTGGCCAAGGAGGTGGCGACCCTCGACGACCTCTCGGGCGGACGGGTCGAGCTCGGCATCGGCGTGGGCTGGCTGCGCGAGGAGTTCGACGCCCTGGGCATCCCGTTCGAGGGGCGGGGCGCCCGCACCGACGAGACCATCGACATCATGCGCAAGGTGTGGGACGCCGACCACGTCACCCACGACGGCGACCTGCTCAGCTTCTCCGGGGTGAGCGTGAACCCGAAGCCGGTCCGCGACCGCCGGGTGCCGATCCACGTCGGCGGCCACAGTCGCAAGGCCGCCGAGCGGGCCGGGCGCCTCGGCGACGGCTTCATCCCGGGCGAGGGCGACCTGGCCGAGCTGATCGACGTGATGCGCCAGTCGGCCGCCGACGCCGGGCGCGACCCCGAGGCCATCGAGGTCAGCTCGGGCAGCGCCGAGGTGTTCGGCTCCGATCCCGTCGCCGCGGTCGAGGAGCTGGCGGCGAAGGGCGTCGACCGGGTCGTCGTGCCCGCCTTCCTCTACCTCAACGACACCGCCAACGCCCTCGGTGCCTTCGGCGAGAAGGTCATCGCCCCCACCGCCCACCTCTGACCCCATCCGCGTCCGGGCTGCCCCGGATCTGTCGGGCTGAGAGGATGACGGCATGAGCGGACCCCTCGCCCGGCCCGACCTGTCACCCGACGACGAGGCGCCGGTCGAGCCGCCCTGCCTCGAGGTCACCGAGAGCCGCCACGCCACCATCGGCGCGCTCGGAGGTCAGCCGGGCCCTGCCCCACCACGCCCGGCGGACGGTCGGCGCCTGGTGCTTCGTCGACCACATGCTGCCCACCACCGCCGCGGTCGGGATCGGCCCCCACCCCCACATCGGGCTCCACACGGTCACCTGGCTGCTCGAGGGCGAGCTGCTCCACAAGGACGGGCTCGGCTCGGAGCAGCCCATCCGGCCCGGCCAGCTCAACCTGATGACCGCGGGTCGGGGCATCGCCCACGCCGAGGAGGCGACGTCGACCGGCGAACGCCACCAGGGCCTGCAGCTCTGGGTCGCCCAGCCCGAGGCGACCCGCCACGGCGACCCGGCCTTCGAGCACCACGCCGAGCTCCCGCGCGTCGAGGTCGGGTCGGCGGCCGTCACCGTGCTCGTCGGCGGGGTCGGCGGCACCGCGTCGCCGGCCCGGGCCGACACACCGTTGGTGGGCGCCGAGGTCGACCTGCCCGACGGCGGCTCGACGACGGTCCCGCTCGACCCGTCCTTCGAGCACGCCCTCGTCGTGGCCGAGGGCGCGGTGCGGGTCGGGGGCGACGACGGCGGGGTCGTCACGCCCGGCCACCTCGCCTACCTCGGCCTGGGTCGTGACGAGCTGCCCCTGACCGCCGTCGACGGTGCGGCCCGCCTCCTCCTGGTCGGCGGCGAGCCCTTCGAGGCGACCCCGCTGATGTGGTGGAACTACGTGGCCCGCACGCGCGCCGAGGTGTGGGACGCCCACCGCGACTGGGAGGCCGGCGCCGAGCGCTTCGCCCCCGTCGACAGCGCGCTGGCGCGCATCCCCTCCCTCGCGCCGCCGTGGGACCCCACCCGCTGAGCCCGCAGACCTCAGACCTCAGACCGCGATGAGGGCGATGGGCATGACGAACAGGGCGGCGGCGAAGGCGGCGAGGCGGCGGTTCGACGCCAGCACCCGACGGGCGATGCCCAGCAGCACCCGCCGCAGGAACGGGTAGCAGGTCGCCAGCAGGAGGACCGTCCACGCCGACACGACGAGCGTCACCGCCACGACCACCTGCACGCCCTCCTGGTTGCCCAGGAGGATCGCGGCGACCAGCGTGTCGACCAGCGTCGTGATGTTGGCGCCCGCGATGTAGGGGAGGGTGTTGGCCCGGCGCAGGTGGCCCTTGGCCACCAGCGGCACCAACAGGGTGAGCGACACCGAGACCGACAGGGTCAGGGTGGTCACCAGGCAGCCGACGCCGAACATCGGCCACTTGCGGTTGGTCCAGTGGTCGGTGTCCTCGGCCATCCGGTGGGCACCGACGTCGGGCAGGACCCTGTCGATGCACTGGAAGCCGACGAGCAGCAGGCCGAGGCCGATCGGGAAGAGGGTCCAGTCCGGCGCGACCGCGACGATGGCGTCGGCGATCCACCCGAAGGCCTTGTCGGTGATCGAGGCGATCCGCGGCGACGTGCCGATGTCGATCCAGTCGAACGCGCCCCTCTCGAGGAGCACGAAGCCGACCACCGCGCCCGGCACGTAGACCACGGCCGTCATCAGCAGGGAGAGCACGCCGATGGACACCGGGGCCCGGCCGCTGGCCTCCTTGCGGTTCCGGACCGCGTAGACGACCCCGACCACGAGCACCACGAAGGCCGCGCCGAGGCGGGACCCCGTGAGCATGGTGAAGGCCTGGGTCTGGTCGATGGCGCCACCGTCGAGCAGGGTCAGCGCGGAGGCAGCCACCGGTGAGCCGGACAGCACGAGGCACGCCCCGAGCCACCCGAGGCCGAGGGTGCTCCACGCGTTGTCGGTGAAGATCGACCCCTCCAGCGAGGGGGTGAGGGCCTCGGCCCCGGCCCGCATCAGCCCGAGGGAGGCGACGAACAGGGCCAGGCCGACCACGAGGAACACGAGGCGGACCGGAAGCGGCGTCGACCGCACCTCGACGTCGGGGACGACGATGTCCTCGGACGGGAGCTCCCGCCCCTCGATGTGCGCGGTGTGCGCGCCCTCGGCACCCATGGCGCCGGATTGTCTACCAGATCACCAGGACAGGCAGGAACCCTCGGATCGCTCGGGGCAGGCCGACGGTGAGACCACCTCGGCCTCGGGGCTCCGACCACGTGATCATGCCACTCCACCAGGTCCGACGTCGGTCGCGCGCTGGTCGCGCGGGCTCGAGGGGAACACCGCCGCCGCGGCGTGGACGGGGCTCAGCCCGCGACCCTCAGGTCGGGACCTTCGCCCCTGCCCCGGGCCCGCAGCGGTCGGCGATGGTGGCGCGAGCGCCGACGGCGCGACGAGAACGGAGGGCTCATCGATGGCATCCAAGGGATCTGACGGCCAGGGGACGGTCGACCGTCGTCTGTTCATGGGTCTGGTCGCGGGTGGGGTGGGCGGTGCGGCGGTCGTCGGCACGACCGCCCTCGCGGCCTGGCCGACCGACGTGGTTGTGGCCACCCCGGAGGCATCGGCCGAGCACGGCGCAAGCGAGCAGGCGACCACCACGGATGCCCCGGTCGCCGCCGCCGAGATGGACGCCATGCACAAGGAGGGCGTCGACGCCTTCCTCGCCAACATCCAGGAGCCGATCACCGCCGGGCTCGGCGCCCAGGACCTGGAATGGGAGACCGACGGCGACGTCCGCGTGTTCAGGTTGTCGTGTGGCGAGATCGATTGGGAGGTCACCCCCGGCCAGGTCGAGAAGGCGATGGCCTACAACGGGACGGTCCCCGGCCCGACCCTGCGCGTCGTCGAGGGCCAGCCGGTCAGGATCGAGGTCACCAACGAGCTGGAGGAGAGCACCTCGGTCCACTGGCACGGCCAACGGGTCCCCAACGACCAGGACGGCGTTCCCTTCGTCACCCAGGAACCCATCAGGACGGGGGAGACCTACACCTACGAGTTCGTCCCCGGACCCTTCGGCAGCCACATGTACCACTCGCACCACAACGCAGCCGAACAGGTGTCCCGAGGCCTGCTCGGCGCGCTGATCGTCGAGCCGAGCAACCCGGCGGACGAGCCGACGCACGACCGCGACTACCTGTACATCCTGAACGACGCTCTGGGCGGCTTCACGATCAACGGGAAGGGCTTCCCGGCGACGTCCGCCTACCCGGCCAAGCTCGGGGAGCGGGTCCGGTTCCGCTTCATGAACGAGGGGAACATGGTGCACCCCGTCCACCTCCACGGCCTCACCTTCGAGGTGTTCGCCCGGGACGGCTACCCGCTACCCCAGCCCTTCCGCTGCGACACGATCACCGTGGCACCGGGCGAACGTTGGGATGCCACCGTCATCGCCGACAACCCCGGGCTCTGGGCCTTCCACTGCCACATCCTCACCCACGCCGAGAGCCCCCACGGGATGTTCGGCATGGTGTCGGTCTTCGTCGTCGAGGAGGACTGAGATGACCGAGACCGAACCCATCGAATCGAGCCCCGCCCCCCAGGCGACCTCGCCCGACGGACGGTCCGAACGAGACGGCCTGACCTTCGAGGCTCTCGCCGTCCTGGCGTTCGGAGTCGCGCTGATCGCGATCGTGATCGCCGTCTTCGGCGTCGGTCTCGCCATGAGGGCCATCGACGAGCACCGCGCGACACCCGTCGACGGCGTGGCCGAAACCTCGGCGCCCTCCGTCACCCTCGACGAGTTCACCATCCAACCGACCCCGCTCGAGGTGGCTCAAGGCGGCAAGGTGACCGTGACCAACGAAGGCACGACGGTGCACGACCTCGCTGTCGAAGGCGAGGACGCGTCAACGCCGCAGATGAACCCCGGCGATGAGGTCGTTCTCGACCTCGCCGGCCTGGCAGCCGGCAGCTACACGGTGTTCTGCCAACTTCCGGGCCACCGGGACTCGGGGATGGAGAGCGATCTCACGGTCGGTTGATCCCAACCCCGTCGGCTGGTCGCGAGCCGATGCGTCCAGCCGATCCGGCCACGCGGCTGCGGAGGGTCCAGCACAAGACTGGCGACCTATCCGCGCCGGTCCCCTCCAGCCCGCGCCGCCGCGACCCGCGCCGCGAAGTCGGCCTCGGGCTCGGGCCGGGAGTAGAGGAACCCCTGGGCCCGGCGGCACCCCAGGGCGAGCAGGGCGTCGCGCTGCTGCTCGGTCTCGACGCCCTCCGCGGTCACGGTGATCCCGAGGGCGCCGCTCAGCTGCACCACCGCATCGACGATGGCCCGGTCGGTGGCGTCGTCCGGGAGGCCCAGGACGAAGGTGCGGTCGACCTTCAGGGCGGTGAGCGGGAGCGCCTTCAGCTGGAGGATCGACGAGTAGCCGGTGCCGAAGTCGTCCACCGCGAGGCCGACGCCGACCTCGCGCAGCTGCTCGAACAGCGCGGCCGAGCCCGCCGGGTCGACGAGCAGCGAGCTCTCGGTGAGCTCCAGGCACAGCGCGTCGGCGGGGAGGCCGGAGTCGACCAGGGCATCGACGACCTGTTCCGCGAGGTCGCCGCGGCGGAGCTGGTGGGCCGAGAGGTTGACCCGCACCACGAACCCCGGGCCGAGGGCGGCGCCGCCAGGGCACCGCCATGCGACAGGCGTCGGCCAGGACCGTGCGCCCGACCGCGTCGATCAGCCCGCAGGCCTCGGCCAGCGGGATCACGTCGGCCGGCGACGAGGAGACCCTCCTCCGGGTGCTGCCACCGCACGAGGGCCTCCGCTCCGAGCAGGTCGCCGGTGAGGAGGTCCCACTCCCCCTGGACGAAGGTGACCAGCTCGCCCTCCTCGACGGCCCGGCGGAGCTCGGCCTCGCGGCGCAGGACGGACGACTCGCCCGACGGCTGCGACGGATCGTCGAGCTCGACCGCGGCGCCGCCCCGCGCCTTGGCCCGGTACATGGCGACGTCGGCCCGCCGCATGAGCTCGCCCGGCGGGGTGGTCGGGTCGACGGTGTGGGCGACCCCGGCGCTGGCGGTGAGGACCAGGGCCTCGCCGCCGACGTCGAAGGGCGTCGCGAACGCCGCCAGCAGCCCGGCGGCGCGCCGCCCGGCCGACTCGACGTCGGGCTCGTCGTGGAGCAGGGCGAGCAGCTCGTCACCGCCGAGGCGGGCGACGGTGGTGCCCTCGTCGGCCGCGGCCGAGAAGCGGGAGGCCACGTCGGCCAGCAGCAGGTCGCCGGCGGCGTGGCCCAGCGAGTCGTTGACCAGCTTGAAGCGATCGAGGTCGAGCAGCACCAGGGCCAGGCCGCGGCTCGTCCCCGCGGCGACGTCGGCCTGGGCCGCGGCGATCGCCTCGTCGAAGGCCCACCGGTTGGCGAGGCCGGTCACCCGGTCGGTGCGGGCCTGGTCGGCCAGCTGCACCTCGGCCTCGTGCCGGACGAAGGCCTCGGCGAGGATCGCGGCCGCCGCCCGCGCGGTCACCCCGTGCGACGCGCTCACGGTGATGTCGCCGATGGTCGACTCGAGCAGCACGAAGCCGATGAAGCAGCCACCCGACATCATCGGCACACCGAGGCTCGACAGCGTCCCGGCGGCCTCGTACAGGTCACGCTCGAGACCGGAGGCCGGGCTGTTGCCGGAGATCGGGGCCAGCCCGACCTCCTCGCCCAGGGCCAGGCGCCGGAGGGAGGGCAGGTCGTCGATCCGCGCTCGGGGCGCGAGGTCGATCGTCGGTGCGTTGGCCGCGGAGGTCCACGAGCCCCGCAGCACCACCCGGTGGCCGTCGCTCCGCCACACGGAGGCCCGCGTCACCTGCTCGAGGCCGGCCAGCTCCTGCACGGCCGCGTCGATCCCGCGGTCGAACTCGTCGTGCGGCACCTGGAGGAACGTCGATGCCAGCCGGACGAGGCGGTCGATGCCCAGGAGGCGCGACCGGCGCTCCCGCTCCTCGGCCGAGGCGACCTGGGCCGGCACCAGGGTGATGGCGATCGGGCCGAGCGGCCCGAGGTCGTCGCGGATGACGGTGTCGTAGCGGACCGGCATCCAGGTGCCGTCGGCGGCCCGGACGGTCACGATCGTGCCGCGAGGGGCCCCGGACCGACCGACCCACCGGGCCAGGTTGTCGGCCAGCCGGGCGTGGTCGGCCGGGTCGACGAAGTCGAGCACGCACCGGCCGACGAGGCTGTCGGCGTCGTAGCCGAAGAGGTCGGTGAACGACCCGCCGGCGAAGCGGATCGTGCCGTCGTGGTCGCAGCAGACGAGGGCCTCGTCCATGTAGGCGAACAGCGAGGCGAGGCCGGCGCGGGTCAACGAGACCGCCGTCTCCTCCGAGGTCCGGTCGCCCAGGTCCACGTCCGTCACACCTCCCGCAGGGAGGCTACCCACCGCGCCAGCCTCCGTGGTGGGGCGAGCACGAACCGTCACCGTCGAGGCGCGGCGACGTGCCGAGCGCGTCAGCCGCGGGCAAGATGGTCCGCCTCGCCGCCACGCCCACCGGCTCGGTCCCTCAGGAGGACCAGTGGATCTCACCGTCGCCGCGGTCCCCGTGTTCTTCGCCACCATGGGGGCCGAGCACGCCGTGCTGAAGCGCCGGATCGCGGAGGGCGACACCAGCGTCCTCGGCTACGAGCGCGACGACACCCTCGCCAGCCTGGCCATGGGCGTCGGCAGCCTGCTCGCCCCGCTCACCATCGAGCGCTGGCTCCGCGGCGTCACGCCGGGCCGGGGCCGCTGGGGCACGGCGCTGGTGGCCACCGCGGTCGGCGCCGCCGCAGCCACCACCGCCGCCGACCTCGTCGCCCGCCGGGCCGAGGGCCCGCTGCCCTCGGCCGGCACGCTGCCCCCGGCGCCGGCCGTCGCCCCGTCCGGAGCGACCACCCCGTCGGAGCCCGGGCTCGACCGCTCCCGCCGTCGCCGGCTGGCCCGCGCCGCCCGCCGGGTCGCGTCGTCCGGCGCGGTCACCGCGGTCGCGGCCGGGGTCACCGCGGCCAGCACCGTCGTGGCCGCCCAGGCCGCGGCCGGCCGGGTCTGGGCGCCGCTCCGGTCAGCGTCGCGACCTCGGCGGCGGCCCGATCCCGCTCGCCCTCGCCATCGTCGGCTGGGACTTCATCTACTACTGGAACCACCGGTTCATGCACGAGAGCCGGTGGCTGTGGGCCATGCACGTCGTCCACCACTCCAGCGAGCGGTACAACCTGTCGACCGCCCTGAGGCAGCCGGTGCTGGGCGCCTTCACCGTCGGCATCCCCTACGGGCTGCTCGCCTACCTCGGCATCCGCCCCGCCCACATCGAGACCGCCCGCGGCCTCAACCTGCTGTACCAGTACTGGATCCACACCGAGGCGATCCGTCGGATCGGCATCGGTGAGGAGGTCCTCAACACGCCCTCGCACCACCGGGTCCACCACGGCAGCAACAGCCGGTACATCGACCGCAACCACGGCAGCATCCTCATCGTGTGGGACCGCCTGTTCGGCACCTTCGAGCGGGAGGACGACGCCGAGCCGGTCACCTACGGGCTGACCAAGAACCTCGAGACGTTCGCCCCGGCGCGGATCGCGACCCACGAGTGGGTCGACATCGGCCGCGACGTGGCCCGGTCGACGACGTGGTCGGATCGCCTGTCGTTCCTGCTGCGAGGTCCCGGGTGGGCCTACCGGCGCCACGCCGAGGAGCTGGCCACCGGCGCGCTCGACCCCGACGAGGAGACGCTCGCCGGCGTCGCCTGACCGCCGGCCGGGAGCGGCGAGCGCGGCGGCGAGCGAAGGTCACCCGCCGTGGCCAACCACCGAGAGTGGTGGCAGATCGTCCTCGGGCACGGACCGAAGCCGTCGAGTAGGGTGCCGCCGGTCACAGACCACCCCGGCGAGGAGGTCGACATGGGCGAGATCGGCGCGCAGATCGTGTCGCGGCGCGACGCACTGAAGGGCATGGGCGCGGGCGCGGTGCTGCTGTCGACGCTGGGCACCGTCGCTGACCGCGTGCCACCCGCACGCCCACCCCGATCCCAAGAACGTCCTGCTGATCATCGCCGACGACCTGCGGTACGACCACCTCCAGTTCATGCCGAACGTGCAGGCGCTGATCGCCGACCAGGGCCGGGCCTACACCCAGGCGCGGTGCAACGTGCCGCTGTGCCAGCCGAGCCGCGTGGGCCTCTTCACCGGGCAGATGTCGAAGCACAACGGCGACATCTACATCGGCTACGTCGGCACCCGGCTCACGGACCTCTCGAACACCCTGTTCCGCTGGATGAACGATGCCGGCTACCACTGCGGCCTGTTCGGCAAGTTCGTCAACGCCCACGACAGCCGCGGCGGCGTCCCCGCGCCCAGCGGCGTGTGGAGGTGGCGGGAGCACGTGGCGGAGATCGATGCCTACGAGTTCGACATCCACAACGGGCAGCAGCGGATCAGGGTGTCGGGCCAGTACGAGTCCGACTACCTCGCCGACGAGGTCCTGGCCTTCATCGAGTCCTCGCACGCACCCGGTGTTCTGCGTGCTGTCACCGACCCTGCCGCACGCGGGGTTCCGGCCCCGTGCCGACCTCGCGGACGACTGGCTCGACCACGTCCAGGAGATCGTCGAGGAGCCCGACCCGACGAACAAGCCCAGCTGGATCCAGGACCTGCCCCCGCTCACCGAGACCGACCGCGAGCAGATCCGGACCGATGCCATCGGCCGCCTCCAGGAGATCTCCGCGGTCGACGACATGGTGGCGCGCGTCCTCAACGGCCTCGATCCGGCCGTGCTGGCCGAGACCGTCGTGATCTTCACCAGCGACAACGGGGTCCACCAGGGCGAGCACCGGCGCTCGACCCCAGCCCACAAGAGCGGGCCCTACGAGGTGTGCCTCCACGTGCCCCTCCTCGTCCGCGGCCCCGGGTTCGGGCCCGGGCCCGCGATCACGGTGCCGTCCATGGCCTTCCAGGACATCGCTGCGACGATCCTCGAGATCGGCCACGCGACGCCCGGCCTGCCGCACCAGGCCGGCATCTCGCTCACCGCCCTTCGCGACGACGAGGCCGCCCATCGCGAGCGGGTGCTCCTGCACGAGGTCGGCAGCGGGTGGGAGGTCTCCGGCGACGGCATCACCACCGGGCCGGACTCCTCCTACGGCTTCCGCAAGCTGTACCGCTACCCGTCGGTGCGCGACAACCCGGAGGGTCCCTTCGTCTACGAGGCCTACGACCTCGACACCGACGGGCACGAGCACGTCAGCTGGGCCGACGACCCCGCGCGGCGCGACGAGCGCGACGCGCTCGAGGCCGAGCTGCTGGCCCTCCGGCTCTCCTAGCCGCGCGCCCCGTCCCTAGCCTGGAGCGGTGCGCCGCTCGACCGCCGTGGGCCTGACCGCCCTCCTCCTGGCGGGCCCGGCGGCCGGGTGCAGCCGGGAGCCGGCGTTCGAGGACCGCACGGCGCGGGTCACCCTCGACGGCGACACCACCACCTTCCAGGTGGACGACTGCGGGAAGGACGGCGAGACCGTCTTCGTGGTCGGCCGCACCGACGACGGCGCAGTGCTGCAGGCGGTCGTCGGCGTCGAGGACGACGGCGAGACCGGCGTGCCGACCTCCACCGGGTTCACCGTGACCGAGGTCGACCGTCCGGTGTCGGCGTTCGGCGAGGAGGCCTGGGCCCGTCAGGGCGAGACCGGCTCCCCACCAGGCGAGGTGCTCTCCGCTCGGGTCCGCGGCGCCCGCATCCAGGCCGCGGGCGAGGCCCAGCCGGTCGACATCACGGGCGCACCGACGTCGGTCGACCCCGTCCCCTTCACCCTCGACGCCCGCTGCGACGCCGAGGACTGATCGGCCGAGCGCTCCAGCGGGGCTCCAGCGGGCCTGGAGCCGGGCACAAGCGGGCCGTGGCCCACTGGTCGACGACACACACAGACCGTCTCGACCAGGAGATCCACCATGGACGTCCCCATCCGCTTCCTCCCGACCCAGACCCTCGCCCGCGACACCTACCTCGTCCGCCAGCTGGGCGGGGAGGGCATGGCCCCCGAGCTGTTCATGCTCAACACCATGGTCATCCGCGGCGCCGAGCCCGTCGTCGTCGACACCGGCGTCGGCCTCACCCGCCAGGGCTGGCTGGACGAGGTGTTCGCCCTCGTCGACCCGGCCGACGTGCGCTGGATCTTCCTCTCCCACGACGACACCGACCACACCGGGAACCTGGAGGAGCTGCTCGCCCTCTGCCCGAACGCGACCTTCGTCAGCAACTGGTTCACCATCGAGCGCACCGGCGCCGACCTCGACCTCCCGCTCGACCGGCTCCGCATCCTCAACCCCGGCGAGTCGCTGGTGACGCCGGACCGCACCCTGACCGCGGTCGTGCCCCCCACGTTCGACAGCCCCACCACCCGCGGCCTGTTCGACTCCAGCACCCACGTCTACTGGGCCGCCGACTCCTTCGGTGCCGCGGTGCCGCACGCGCTCGACGACATCAGCGAGATGGACGCCGGTGCCTTCGCCGACAGCTTCCTCCACCTCCAGCGGTTGCTCAGCCCCTGGCACCAGTGGCTCGACGCCACCCGCTACTCGGCGCTCATCGACGAGGTGCGCGTCCTCGACCCGAAGGTCGTGGCGAGCTGCCACGGACCGGCCCTGTTCGGCAGCCAGGTGCAGACCGCCTACGGCCTGCTGGAGCGGCTGCCCGAGATGGCCGCCGCCCCCCTGATGGGCCAGGCCGACCTCGAGGCGATGCTGGCGGCCCTCGCCGCGGCTCCCGCCCCCGACGCCGCCGCTGCCGCTGCCTGAACCCCGCGACCGGGGCGGACCCACGTCCGCCCCGGTCCGTCGCCGGTTCGGTCGCAGGCCGGTCGCGGGCGGTCCGACGTCCCCCTACGATCGCCGCCATGTCGGCGACGGGAGGCCTCGGGTGATCGCCCTCCCCAGGCCGGTGGCCCCCCACGCGGTGCTCGACCACATCGAGCCCGGCGCCGACGTGATCGTCCCGCTGGCCAACGGCGAGCCGACCGCGGTGCTCGACGCGATCGAGGCGGGCGCCGACGCGGCTCGACGGGGTGCGGGTGCACCAGATGCACGCCCTGCACGACCGCCCGTACCTCCACGGCGCCCACGCCGGGCACCTGCGACCACGTCTCGTACTTCCTGTCGCCGATCACCCGGCCCGCCTACTGGGACGGCACCGTCGACCTGGTGCCCGGCAACTTCTCCGAGGTGCCCGTCCTGCTGCGGCGCTCGACCCGCTGCTCGCTGGTGGTGGCGGCCTGCTCGCCGCCGGACCGCCACGGCTACTTCAGCCTCGGCACCAACGCCGACTACGTCGCCTCGATGATCGGGCATCGTCCCGTTCTTCCTCGAGGCCACGCCGCACATGCCCCGCACCCACGGCGCCAACCTGGTGCACCACTCGCAGGTGGTCGGCTGGTGCGAGTCCGACCGCCCCCTGGTCGAGGTGCCCGCGGCCGAGCCCTCGCCCACCGAGCACGCCATCGCCGCGCTGGTGGCCGAGCGCATCCCCGACCGGGCCACCGTCCAGGTCGGCATCGGGGGCATCGCCAACGCGGTGCTCGAGGCCCTGTCCGGTCACCGCGACCTCGGCATCCACACCGAGCTCCTCCACGACGGGGTCGTCGACCTGGTCGAGGCCGGCGTCGTCACCGGCGTGGCCAAGGAGGTCCGCCGCAACCGCCTCGTCACCACGTTCTGCCTCGGCACCCGCCGGCTGTACGACTGGCTCGACGACAACCCGTCGGTCGAGCTGCTCGGCGTCGACTTCGTCAACGACCCCCGCGTCGTCGCCCGCCTGACCCGCTTCGCGTCGGTCAACGCGACCACCGAGGTCGACCTCCTCGGTCAGTGCGCGTCGGAGACGATCGGCGGACGGTACTGGTCGGGGTCGGGGGGCCAGGCCGACTTCGCCCGGGGCGCCATGTACGCGGAGGAGGGGCAGGCGTTCGTCGTCACCCCGTCGGAGACCCGCGACGGGCCGGTCGCGCATCGTCCCCACCCTCGCCCCGGGGTCGGTGGTGACGACCATCAAGAACACCGTCGACAACGTCGTCACCGAGCACGGCATCGCCGAGCTGCGCGGCCGCACGGTCGCCCAGCGGGCTCGGGCCCTGATCGCGGTGGCCGACCCGAGCCACCGCGACGGGCTGACCCGCGAGGCCAGGTCGTTGGGGTTGCTCCGCTAGCAGGGCATCCTGTGCCCACCGATCCCCCTCCCCCGAGGCCCCGATGACCAACCTGTACGACTTCAAGGCCACCGACATCGACGGCAAGGAGGTCGACCTGTCGGACCTCCAGGGCAAGGTCGCGCTGGTCGTCAACACCGCGTCGAAGTGCGGGTTCACCCCGCAGTACGAGGGGCTGGAGGAGCTGCAGCGCACCTACGGCGAGCAGGGCCTGGTGGTGCTCGGCTTCCCGTGCGACCAGTTCGCCCACCAGGAGCCGGGCGACGAGGCCGAGATCAAGGAGTTCTGCTCCCTGACCTACGACGTGAGCTTCCCGATGTTCGCCAAGGTCGACGGTGAACGGCGACGAGGCCCACCCGCTGTTCAAGTGGCTCCGCCAGCAGCAGGGCGGCCTGCTCGGCGACCGCGTGAAGTGGAACTTCACCAAGTTCCTGATCGGGCGGGACGGCGAGCCGATCAAGCGCTACGCGCCGCAGACCAAGCCCGAGAAGCTCGGCTCCGACATCGAGGCCGCCCTGGAGGGCTGACGCCGCGACCGCGTCCGGTCAGGTGCCCCGGTCCGTCGAGGACGGGTGGGCCGCATCCCAGTCGGCGACCGCGTTGTCCCAGGTCGGCGCGCCCCGGAAGCGCAGGTTGGTGCACTGCGAGCGCCACGAGTCGATGTCGCGCTGCTGCCAGGCCGGGTTGGTCGGGTTGGCCGGGTCCGTCCCCCAGCCGCCCTTCGCGACCAGGGTCACGTCGTGGCACCGCGTGCCGGGCGGCAGGGCCAGGAAGCCGTTGACGTTCCCGCCGTACGAGCCGAGCTGGTCGGACCGGAAGGTCGAGTCGTGCACGTAGAGCTGCGGCGGGGCACCGGGGCCGGGGGGCGAGCTCGCCCACTTGAAGAAGCCACCCTGCTTGCCGTAGCCGTACTTCGCGGTGTCGTAGCTGTTGTGGAAGGGCCGCAGCCGGACGAGGGAGTCGGCCACCTCGACCACCTCACCGGATCCGTCGTTGGTCGTCGACGACGACGAGAGGAAGACGTGGCAGCCGTCGAGCTTCACGCCGCTCACGAGGCCGGAGTTCATGCCGTCGTTCTCGATGCAGTCGTCGTGGACGTAGCCGCCCTTGTTGCCTCCGAGGAGGGCGTCGACCTGCATGCCCACGATGGTCCAGTCGTCGGCCGCGGCGTAGAGCGACACCGCGTCGCCGACGTTGAAGTAGCGCTGCCCGACCAGGGTGACCCTGGGCTCGGAGACGACGGTGGCGGTGTGGTCGTGCCACGTCGCCCACGGCGTCGTCTCCGACTCGTAGGCGGCCGTGAAGAGGCCACCGACCACGCAGACGTCGGCGCCGGTCACCCCGTTGTGGAACTTCATCCCGACCGTCGAGGTGGCGCCGCTGGCGAACACCGACCCGCGCGCGTCGGCGGCGGCGCCGTTCCCGAACAGGGGCCGCTTCGGGTAGGTCAGCTCAGGGTCGGCCGGCACGTCGACGATCGGCCGCGACCCGTCGAGGCAGTCGGCCGTGGCGAGGTCCCGGGGCGAGCAGGCGGCCAGGCCGGCCGCGAGCGCACCGGCGACCAGCAGGGGGGCGAGGAGCCTTCGCATGGACTGTCGATCCTCCGTCGTCCGTCGGTCCCCCACCTGATGACTCGTCGGCAGCGGCCATGCTGGCATGAGGACGCGGAGGCGTCAAAGAACCACTGAGGGTGAAGAACGGCTCCGGGTCGGCCCGCAGCGTGGCGCGGCCCAGGTCGACGGCGCCCCCCTCGACCGGCCCGGATCAGCCCGCGTGCTCGTGGTGGTGCGGGCCGGTGACCACGACGGGGCACGACGCGTGGCGCACGACGTGGTCCGACACCGAGCCGAGCACGGCCCGCTTGAGCCCGCCCCGGCCCCGCGAGCCGAGCACGATCGCGGTCGCGCCGACCTCGTCGGCGACCTCGCAGATCCGCGACCCCGCGTCGCCGTGCACGATGCGCACCTCGGCGCCCTCGAGGCCCAGCGCCGCCACCGTCGCGTCGGCGACCCGTCGGCCCTCGTCCTCCCGCGCCGCCTCGGTCGTCTCGTAGGCCTCGGCCGACATCACCCCACCCGCGAAGCCGGTGCCGGTGACGAGCATGGGGTCGAGGTCGTCGAGCACCACCGTCACGACCAGGCGGGCACCCGGGCGGAGGAGGCCCAGGCCGGCTGCCAGCGCCTGGTTCGACAGGTCGGAGCCGTCAGCACAGAGGACGATCACGTCATCGGTCATCGCGGCACGGTACCCCGGGCGACGGCGCGACCCGTCCCGGGACCGGCCTCGCTCACGAGGCCCCGGGCTCGACCGGGCGGTCGGATCGAGGGATCGTCGCCCCGCCGCGTCCCCGAGCCGCCGTCGCGGGGCGGTGGTACTTTTCCGCCGGCCCGGTCTCGGAGGCGGGGCGGGGGGGTCGAGCCATGCTGACACTGCGGGAACGGGTCGAGCAGCGGGGCGACGAGGTCGCGCTGGTCGACGAGCTCGGCTCGTGGACGTGGCGCGAGCACGACATCCGACTCAACCGGGTCACGCACGCGCTCCGGGGGCTCGGGCATCGGGCTCGGCGACACCGTCGCCCTCGTCGGTGGCAACCGCCACGAGTGGTGCGAGGTGCTGGCCACCTGCATGGTCATCGGCGTCGGTGGTGGTGCCGGTCAACTGGCACTTCTCGGTCGACGAGATCGCCTACGTGCTCGAGAACTCGTCGGCCACGGCGATCGTGGCCGACGCAGAGTTCGCCGACACCGCGAGGGCCGCAGCCGAGAAGGCGGGTGTCGACGTCCGGATCGCGTTCGGTGGCCCCATCGACGGCTTCGTCGACTACGAGGAGGTCCTGGCCGCGGCCAGCCCCGACGAACCGGCCGACCTCGTCGCCGGGGCGACGATGTTCTACACCTCGGGCACCACCGGCCGACCCAAGGGCGTGCGCTCGTCGGCCTTCCCGATCGGCGGCGACGCGGCCGAGGCCCTCGGTCGCCTCGAGCTGCTGATGGCGTTGTACCAGGCGCCGACCGACGGCGTCGTCCTGTGCAACGCCCCGCTGTACCACGCCGGTCCGCTGGCGATGTGCTTCGTCCCCTTCGCCTGCGGAGCGAAGCTCGTCCTGCGCCAGAAGTGGGACGCGGAGGAGACCCTGCGCCTCATCGACGAGCACGCCGTCACCAACCACTACGCCGTCCCGACCCACTTCGCCCGGCTCCTGAAGCTGCCCCAGGAGGTCCGCGACCGCTTCTCGGGTGAGAGCCTGCGCTGGGTGATGCACACCGCGGCGCCGTGCCCGCCGCAGATCAAGCGACAGATGATCGAGTGGTGGGGCCCGGTGATCTTCGAGATCTACGGGGCCAGCGAGGGCGGCGGCGTCGGCACCGTGGTCACCTCGGAGGAGTGGCTCGCCCGACCGGGCACCGTCGGCAAGGCGCTGCCGACCTGCGAGGTGATCGTGGTCGGCGAGGACGGCCAGCGCCTCGCCGCAGGGCGAGACGGGTCAGATCTACATGCGCAGCCTGCTCGGCTCGGACTTCGAGTACCTCGGCGACGAGGAGAAGACGGCCTCGGTGCACCTCGAGCCGGGCGTGTTCTCCTTCGGCGACGTCGGCCACCTCGACGACGAGGGCTACCTGTTCCTCTCGGACCGCCAGATCGACATGATCATCTCCGGCGGCGTCAACATCTACCCGGCCGAGATCGAGGCGGTGCTCGCCGCCCACCCCCTGGTCGCCGACGTCGGGGTCTTCGGCGTGCCCGACGACGAGTTCGGCGAGCAGGTGAAGGCGGCGGTCGAGCTGGTGGCCGGCGCCGACCCGGCCGAGGCCGAGCCGGAGCTCCGGCGCGTCTGCCGTGAGCAGCTCGCCGGCTACATGTGCCCGCGCTCCTACGACTTCGGCCCCCTCCCCCGGACCGCCACCGGCAAGCTCCCCAAGCGCGCCCTCCGGGCCCCCTACTGGGAGGGCACCGGGCGCACCATCTGACGAGCCTCGGAGCTAGACGGCCTCGATGGCCTTGAGCCTGCGCATCGACAGCCAACCGGGGCCGACGACCAACCAGAACGTGGTGAACCGGGCGACGAGGACGGCCGAGGTGGCCAAGGCCTCGTCCACGCCCATCTGCGTGAGCAGGAAGATCTGGCTGGCCTCCACCACCCCGATCCCGCCCGGGGTCGGCGACGCCGAGGCGACCAGGTTGGCGAAGAGGAACACGACGCCGACCTGGGCGTAGGGGAGGTCGACGCCGAAGGCCGCCAGCGTCCAGTCGAGGGCGAGGATCTGGGCCAGGGTCGTGAGCGCGTTCCCGCCGAGGAGGGCCGCGACCTTGGCCGGGTCGGTGAGCAGCCGGCGGACGTCGGTCAGCGACCCCCGGAGCCACGTCCACGCCTTGTCGATCAGGAGGCGGTGCCCGATCGGGGTGAGGGCGAAGCCGACCAGGAGCACCCCCGCCCCGAGCACGACGAGGGCCAGGGTGCCCACCGACGGGAGCGAGATGTCGAGGTCGCTGTTGCGACCCGCGGCGAGGAAGAACAGCACCATGAGGACCGTCGTCGACGCGGTGCCGGCCAGCGACGTCAGCCCCACCGACGCCGCCGCCGACGCACCGTCGTTGCCCCGCTTGGTGAGGAACCGCACCCGGAGGGCCATGCCGCCGACGTTCTTGGGCGTCACCCGGTTCAGGAAGGCCGATGCCAGCTGCAGCTCGTAGGTGACGAGGAACGGCAGCCGCTCCTGCACCGCCCCCATGAAGTTGAGCGTCGACCCCACGTACATCACCGCGACCAGCGGGAGGGTCGCCACGATCCAGCCCCAGGTGGCGTCCTGCAGCGCGTCCCAGACGTCCGGGAGGCTCGCCACCATGGGCAGCAGCAGGTAGACGGCGAAGCCGATGACGACCACGGTCCCGATCTGGGCCAGGGTGATCCGCTCCAGCTTCTCGAGCGGGACGTCCTCGACCCCGGTGGCCTCGACGACCGCGGCGCGCAGCTCGTCGAGGAGGCCCTTGGCCTTGCGGATCGCCTTCCTCGTCTTCTCCGACAGGGCGGGCGCCTGGAGGAACGGCAGGGCCGTGGCGAGGCGCTCGGCCCCCAGGACCTCGACACCGAGGGCGACGGCGCGCTCGGCGTCCGCCACCAGGGCCAGCTCGCACAGCGTCTGGGCCACGTCGATGGCGAGCTGGTCGGACGAGGCCGCCATCTCCGCCCAGGTGAGCCCCACCAGCCAGGCCTCGGGCTGGGGGCCGTCGGTGACGCGGATGGAGGCGGACCGGAGGTCGCGGTGGGCGATCCCGGCGTCGCCGAGCGCGCCGACCTCCCGCCAGACCGCCCGCAGCTGGGCGTCGTCGAGCTCGTCGCACTCGTCGAGGCGCATCCCCGGCGCGAGCTCCTCGACCACGGCGAAGTCCTGCGCGCCCACCGGCGCGAGCAGCACCGGTCGGGGCACGTGCACCCCGGCCTCGTTGGCCCACAGCGACAGGAAGCAGCGGTGCTCGGCCAGCGAGCGCGTCGAGCGGAACACCTCCTCGTCGCCGACCCGCCGGACCCTGGCGTACCGGTACAGGCGGAAGAGCAGGTCGCGGTTGCGGTCGTCCTCACTGGTCAGCACGACGAAGCGCGGGGCGCCGTCGGTGTCCTCGGCCCGGTAGTGGCGGGCCCCCTCGGCGTCGACGTGGGCGAGGCGGAGGCCCCGGAGCCTCATGCCCCGGGCCGCGAGGGCGTCGAGCACCGCAGCGGCCGACGGACCCCGGTCGGGGGCACCCAGCGCGATCAGCACCCCGCTCCCCACGGCCACACCGACCGCGCCGGCGACGACGAGCTCGAACGGGGCGCTGGCGACGCTCAGGATGCGGAGCGCGGCCACCACCGCGATCACCCACCAGATCGCCCGGCGCCAGCCCCGGCTGATCCACGGTCCGAGCACGGTGACGAGCGCCGCCAACGCGGCCAGGTAGGCCGTGCCCGGGAAGTCCGACGGTCCGAGCCAGCTGGTGCGCCGGGCCAGGGCATCGACCGACTCCGACGTGGTGGACGCGGCGAGGTGGTCGACCACCAACCCCAACGGGAAGGCCACCGCGACCGCCAGCGCGGCGCGGATGAGCGCCGCGCTCCGGCGCTGGAGGCCCAGCACCACCACGACGAGCAGCGGGATCACGATGGCGGCGAGCTGGCCGCCGCCGGCCATCCCCGTCCGCAGGGGCCGGGGGATCTCCCGGGTCAGGGCCGACAGGTCGTCCTGCACCCGCAGCACGGCCTCCGAGCTGACGGCCCCCACCACCGCGGCGGTGAGCACCACGCCGACGGCCAGCGCGCACCGCACGACGTCGGCCCCGCTGCGCACGATCCGACCCTCGACGGGCGCGGCGCCGTCGATCGGGGCCTCGCCCGTCGCGGGCGCGGTCGTGGCGTCGGCCATACGGCCGCCAGTCAACCACCGGCCGGTCCGTCGGGGCCGCATCACACCCACCCGCCAGCAACCCGCAGCCGAAGGGGGCAGGATGGCGGCGCGGGAAGGAGGCAGCCGTGGTCAAGCGCTCGGAGGGGTGCGGCCGATGAGCGGGTCGGCCGACGTCGTGGTGGACGTGGCGGTGATCGGGGCCGGCCCGGGCGGGGAGGTGGTCGCCGACCGCCTGTTGGCCGCGGGGCGCCGGGTCGCGCTGGTCGAGCGGGAGCTGGTCGGCGGCGAGTGCGCGTACTGGGCGTGCATGCCGTCGAAGACCGTGCTGCGTCCCGCCGAGGTGGTCGCCGCGGCCGAGGGCACCCCCGGCGTCGCCGGGGCGCGAGCGACGTGGAGGGCCGCGCGCGAGCAGCGCGACGCCATCGCCCGCCACTGGGACGACCACCGCCAGGTGGAGGGCTACGAGCAGCGGGGCGCGGTGGTGCTGAAGGGCGAGGCCCGCCTCACCGGGCCGGGCACCGTGGTCGTCGGTGACGTCACGGTGACGGCCGACGAGGTGGTCGTGGCCACCGGGTCCGAACCGGTGCTGCCCGACATCGACGGGCTCGACCAGGTGAAGGTCTGGACCAACCGCGACACCTTCAGCGCCGTCGACCTCCCCCACCGGGCCGCCGTGCTCGGCGGTGGACCGGTCGCGGTGGAGACGTCGGTGTTCCTCGCCCGGTTCGGCGTGGCCGTGATCATGCTGCAGCGCAGCGACCGCATCCTCCGCCGTGAAGAGCCCGAGCTCAGCGAGGTGGCCGCGACCCACCTGCGCTCCATCGGCGTCGACCTGCGGACCGGCGTCGAGGCCCGACGGGTCCGGGCCGACGGAGAGGCCGCGGTGCTCGAGCTCACCGACGGGTGCCAGGTCCGGGCCGACGTGGTCGTCGCCGCCACCGGCCGGCGGCCGCGCACCGCCGGTCTGGGCCTCGACGCCGCCGGTGCCGAGCTCGACGACGACGGCGCGCTGGTGGTCGACGAGCACTGCCGGGCCGCGCCCGGGGTGTGGGGGGTGGGCGACGTGACCGGCACCATGGCCTTCACCCACGTGGCCAAGTACCAGGCCCGCGTCGTCGCCTCCTGCCTCCTGGGGACGCCCCGCACCGCCCACTACGACGGCATCCCCCGGGTGGTGTTCTCCGACCCCGAGATCGCCGCCGTCGGCATCACCGCCGAGGAGGCGCGGGAGCAGGGCATCCGCACCTCCACGACCCTGGTCGACCTCCCTGCGTCGATCGCCCGACCGTGGACCTTCGAGCGCGAGCCACGCGGCAGCCTCGGGTTGGTGGCCGACCTCGATCGAGACGTGCTGATCGGCGCCTGGGCGGTGGCGCCCCACGCCGACGAGTGGATCCACCAGGCCGCGCTGGCGGTGCGCTGCGGGCTCCCGATCGAGGTCCTGCTCGACCAGGTGCCCCAGTTCCCCACCTACAGCGAGGGGTTCCTCGTGGCCCTCGAGGCACTCGACCGGTAGGTCATCGGGACGCCTACCGGGGCCCAGCCGCCCCTTGGGACGCATCTGCGGGTGATCGGCAGGAGAAACCTGGACATCTGCGGTCCTTCGTGCTGAGATCCGGGCGGTGGCGACCGACTACCGACCGGGCCAGGTGGCCGAGCTCCTCGGCGTGAGCGTCGACACCGTGCGCCGCTGGTGCGACGAGGGCCGGCTGGCCACCACCCGCAGCGCCGGCGGCCACCGGGTGGTGCCGGGGGCGGAGCTGGCCCGGTACCTCTCCGACACGGCCGGCGCCTTCGACGTCGAGCACCGCCCCGCGCAGTCCGCCCGCAACCGCTTCACCGGCATCGTGACCCGGGTCGAGCGCGACGGGCTCACCGCTCTGGTCGAGATCCAGGCCGGCCCGCACCGCGTGGTGTCGCTCGTGACCCGCGACGGCATCGACGACCTCGGCCTCGAGCTCGGCGACCTGGCCACCGCGGTCGTCAAGGCCACCAACGTCGTCGTCGAGGCGTCGGCCGACCACGCCCGCAGCCGGTCCTGATCCGACCCGACCGGAGCCGAGCGTCCGTGTCCCCCACGACCTCCCCCCACCGACGGGTCGACCGGCGGCGACGAACCGCTCGTCGCGCCTGCGTCCTCGCCGCCGGGGCCGTGCTGGCCCTCGGTCTCGGCGGGTGCGGGGAGGACGGCACGGCCTCCGACGGACCGGCGGGGACCGAGGGGATCCTCGACGGCGCGATCACGGTCGGTGCCGCCGCCTCGCTCACCGAGTCGTTCACCGCGATCGGCGAGGCCTTCGGCGACGCCAACCCCGAGGCCGAGGTGACCTTCACGTTCGACTCGTCGTCGACCCTGGCCACCCAGATCGAGGAGTCGGCGCCGATCGACGTGTTCGCCTCGGCCGACACCGCGACCATGGACGGCCTCGTCGAGTCCGACCTCATCGACGGCGCGCCGACCACCTTCGCCGGCAACGACCTGGTGATCGTGACCAAGCCCGGCAACCCGGAGGGCATCGACGGACTCGCCGACCTCGCCGACGTGGGCACGATCTCGCTGTGCGGCGACGAGGTGCCGTGTGGCGGCCTACGCGGCCGAGGCCCTCGAGGCAGCCGGGGTCGAGGTGCCGGAGTCGTCGATCACCCGGGGCCAGAACGCGAAGGCGACCCTCACCGCGGTCGTCCGAGGGCGACGCGGTGGCCGGGATCGTCTACGTCACCGACGCCGCGGCCGCAGGCGACGCGGTGGCAGGTCGTCGCCATCCCCGACGAGCTCAACGTCATCGCCGAGTACCCGATCGGCGTGGTCGCGGAGTCCGACCGGGCCGCCGTGGCCGAGGCGTTCGTGGCCTTCGTGCTGGGCGAGGAGGGACAGGCGATCCTGGCCGGCCACGGGTTCCTGCCCCCGCCGTGACCGCACGCGCTCGCCGCACGCGGCGGCCACCGCTCGCCGCCGTCGCGGTGGCGGCCGTCGGCGTGGCCTTCGTCGCGCTTCCCCTCGTCGGCCTCTTCCAACGGGTCGACTGGGCCACGTTCGTCGACGACCTGACGTCGGACGAGACCCTGACCGCACTGCGGCTGTCGCTCGTCTGCTCGCTGTCGGCCACCGTCCTCGCCGTCGCCGTCGGCACCCCGCTGGCGTGGGTGCTGGCCCGCACCGACCTCCCCGGCCGACCGCTGGTGCGGGGCCTCGTGCTGCTGCCGATGGTGCTGCCCCCGGTGGTCGGGGGCGTCGCCCTCCTCGGCGCGTTCAGCCGCCGCAGCCCGATCGGCGGCTGGCTCCACGACGTCCTCGGTGTGCAGCTCACCTTCTCGACCGCCGGCGCGGTGCTGGCCGCGACGTTCGTCGCGCTGCCGTTCTTCGTCATCACGGTCGAGGCCGCGCTGCGCGGCCTCGACGTGCGCTTCGAGGACGCCGCGGCCGGGCTGGGCGCGGGCCGCTGGGCCACGTTCCGACGGGTGACGCTGCCGCTCATCGCCCCGTCGGTCGCGGCCGGCGCGGTGCTGGCCTGGGCCCGCGCCCTCGGCGAGTTCGGGGCGACCATCACCTTCGCCGGCAACATCGAGGGCCGGACCCGCACCCTGCCGCTGCTCGTCTACCTCCAGCTCGAGTCCGACCCGGACGCGGCCTTCGCGCTCAGCCTCGTGCTGCTCGCGGTGTCGCTGCTGGTGCTGGTCGCCCTCCGCGACCGGTGGCTGGTGCGGACGTGAGCCTCGACGGCCGAGGTCGGGGTGCGCCGGGGCGGGTTCGCGGTCGACGTCGGGATCGACGCGCCCGCCGGCGAGGTGACCGCCGTGCTCGGACCCAACGGGGCGGGCAAGTCGACCCTCCTCGCCTGCCTGGCCGGGCTGCTCGCCGTCGACGAGGGCCACGTCACCCTCGACGGCGTCGTGCTCGACGACCGCCCCGCACCTTCGTCCCGCCCGAGCACCGGCGCATGGGCATCGTGCTCCAGGACGACCTCCTCTTCCCCCACCTGTCGGCGCTCGACAACGTGGCCTTCGGGCTGCGGTGCACCGGTCGCGGGCGGGCCGACGCCCGGCGCGAGGCCGGCGGGTGGCTGCGGCGGCTGGGCGTCGAGGCCCAGGCCGGGCTGCGGCCCGGCGACCTCTCGGGCGGGCAGGCCCAGCGGGTCGCTCTGGCCCGCGCCCTCGCCCCCGGACCGGACGCTGCTGCTGCTCGACGAGCCGCTCGGCGCGCTCGACGCCGGCGCGCGCGTCGAGGTCCGCCGCGACCTCCGCCGCACCCTCGCCGACCACGTCGGTCCGGTCGTGCTCGTCACCCACGACCCGGTCGACGCCCTGGCCCTGGCCGACCGGGTCGTCGTCGTCGAGCAGGGCCGCGCGGTGCAGTCCGGGCCCATCGACGAGGTCACGGCCCGGCCCCGCTCGCGCTACGTCGCCGACCTGCTCGGCACCAACCTGCTGCGCGGCACCGCGGCCGACGGGGTCGTGACGACCGCGGCCGGGGCCACGCTGGTCGTCGCCGACCCGGTCGTCGGCCCGGTGTTCGCCACCGTCGCCCCCGGGCCGTCGCCCTGCACCGCCACGAACCCGAGGGCAGCCCCCGCAACCGCTGGGCGACCACCGTCGCCCACCTCGAGCCCGGGACCGACCGGGTGCGCGTGCACCTCGCGGGGCCCCTCGACCTGGTCGCCGAGATCACCCCCGCGGCCGCGGCCGACCTCGGGCTGACCGAGGGCCACGCGATCTGGGCCAGCGTCAAGGCCACCGAGGTCGTCGCCTACCCACGCTGACCGAGCCACGCCGGAGCCACCGCGCGCCGCGCGGCTGCGGGCGCGACCGGGAGGACCGTCAGTCGTCGTCGCCGGGGCAGCGGCCGTCGAAGCCGTCGACGATCGCGGTGCAGAGCTCGCCGAGCTGGCGGACCTGCTCGGGCGTCAGCTGGTCGAACAGCCTCGCCCGGACCTCGCCCACGTGCCCCTCCGCGGCCTTGGCCTGCACCGCCCGACCCTCCGCCGTCAGCACCGCGATCTGGCCTCGGCGATCGGTCGGGCAGGCCCGGCGCTCGACCCAACCCGAGCGCTCGAGGCTCGTGACCGCGTGGGTGATGCGGCTGGGCGAGTAGCGCAGGGGCCGGGCCAGCTCGTTCATGCGCAACCCGTCGTCGCCGGCCTCGGCCAGCAGGGTGAGGATCTCGAAGTAGGCCAACGGCATCCCCGAGTCGCGGCTCAGCTGCCGGTCGAGCGCGTCCTCGACGAGGGTCGTGGCGAGGAGGTAGGCGCGCCAGGCGGCCATCTCCCCGTCGTCGAGCCAGCGCGGTCCCTCGGTCATGCCCCGATCGTAGCGCGATGTTTGAGGGTTCAAACGATTGCCCTAGCGTGAGACGTGACCGAGGAGCACCGATGGACACCACCGCCACCGCCACCCGCATGCCGACCGCCTACATCACCCACGGCGGCGGTCCCTGCTTCTTCATGGAGTGGGACCCGCCCGACGCGTGGGACGACCTGCGCACGGCCCTGGAGGCGATGGCCCCGTCGTTGCCGGCCACCCCGCGAGCGATCCTCGTCGTCACCGCCCACTGGGAGGCCCCCCAGGTGACGGTGGCCAGCGGCGCCGCCCCCGGGCTGATCTACGACTACGGCGGCTTCCCGCCCCACACCTACCAGCTGACGTATCCGGCGCCCGGGGAGCCCGCGGTCGCGACCCGGGTCGGCGAGCTCCTCGCCGGCGCCGGCATCGAGCACCGCCTCGACGCCGAGCACGGGTGGGACCACGGCGTCTTCGTGCCCCTCAAGGTGATGTTCCCCGACGCCGAGGTGCCGGTGGTGGCGATGTCGCTGCGAGCCGACCTCGACCCTGGCTTCCACCTCCGGGTGGGACAGGCCCTGGCCCCGCTCCGCGACGAGGGCGTGCTCATCGTGGGCAGCGGGTCGAGCTTCCACAACTTCGCGGCCTTCGGCTCGCCGGGCGCGGCGGCGTTCGACGACTGGCTCGATGAGGTCGTGGCCCGTCCCGACGCCGAGCGCCGCGACGCCCTGACCCACTGGGACGACGGCCCCAACGCCCGCCTGGCCCACGGCCGCGAGGAGCACCTCCTCCCGCTCATGGTCGCGGCCGGCGCCGCCGACGACCGGCCGGCCCGCCCGCTGTTCCGCGGCCCGGTGCTGGCCACGCCCATGTCCTGCTGGTGGTTCGACTGACGGGGCGCGCCGACGGCGGTCCTCCCCGGAGGCGCGCACCGGCCCCGCATCAGGCCGAGGGTGGCTCCGGGACGGGAGCGCCCGTGGTGACGGCGGTGAGCAGGCTGCCGAACATGGCGCGCACCCGGTCGCGCAGCTCGTCGGGCGGGACGTCGAGCTGGCGCGCCGCCGACTCGAGGTAGATCGCGACCGCGACCGAGGTCGCGATGGAGATCAGGTGCAGGGCCTCGACGTCGAGGTCGACCGGCAGGCTCCCCTCGTCGACCATCTCCCGGTAGCGCCGCCGGGTGGCATCGAGGAAGGGCAGGGGCTCGTAGTCGGGATCGCCGTCGAGGGCGAGGAGCGCGGTCAGCCGCAGCACCGGGCTGTCGAGGATCGCGTCGAACATCAGGAGGCGTCGGTCGACGAAGTCCTTCTCGGCCGCGACCGCCAGCGGGGCCTGGAGGCGGTCGGCCTCGCAGCGCAGCGCCTCGCGCAGCAGTCCCTGACGGGACCCGAACAGGTGGTAGATGTTCGCCGGCGTCACCCCCGCGGCGTCGGCGACCTCGCGGAGGTTGAGCCCGGCCAGCGCGCCCTTCTCCTGGAGCTGCGCGACCGCCGCGTCGAGCAGGGCGTCGCGGGCGGAGGCCCGGCCGGTGGTTCCCATGGGCGCCAGCGTCGCGCAGCGGGGCGGCCCTCGACGCGTCGTGGTCGAGGGATCAGGCGGAGGTCGACGCGTCGGCACCGGCGCGCACCGACGCCGGCGCGTTGCCCGCGACCCGGGGCGGCGGGGCCGAGAGGACCAGCGTCCCGTCCTCGATCGGGCGACGGCGGATGTCGCGCACGTCGGCCACGTAGCTCTGGTGCACCTGCCACGGGAAGCGGTCGCCCTGCTTCGGGAACCGGTCGGCCGAGCGCAGGATGTACCCCGCGTTCAGGCCGAGCAGCGCCCCGGTGTCCATCCCCTCGTCGTGGTTGACGGGCATGGCCTGGCGGAGGCCCCGGCTGCGCATGCGGTTCAGGAGACGGCACACGTAGTCGGCGGTCAGGTCGGCCTTCAGCGTCCAGGAGGCGTTGGTGTAGCCGACCGCGACGGCCAGGTTGGGCACGCCCTCGAGCATCATCCCCTTGTACACGAGGTGCTCGGCGACCTCGACCGGCTCACCGTCGACGACCAGGTCGATGCCGCCGATGAACAGCAGCTCGAGCCCGGTGGCGGTGACGATCACGTCGGCCTCGAGCTCCTGGCCCGAGGTGAGGCGCAACCCGGTCGGGGTGAAGGTCTCGATGGTGTCGGTGACGACCGACGCGGTGCCCCTGCGGATGGCCTCGAAGAGGTCGCCGTCGGGCACCGCGCACAGGCGCTGGTCCCAGGGGTCGTAGGTCGGCGTGAAGTGGGTGTCGATGTCGAAGTCCGCGGGCAGCTCGCGCTCGAGCCCCTTGCGGAGGCCCTTGCGCACCAGGTCGGGACGCCGCCGGCTGAGGTGGTAGCTGCCCTGGGTGAACAGCGCGTGGGCCCAGCGGACGAAGGGCTCCTGCAGCCGCGCCGGGAGCACGGTGCGGGCCAGCTTGGCCATCGGGCTGCGCTTGGGCACGTTGGCGATGTAGGTCGGCGAGCGCTGGACCATGGTCACGTGCGCCGCGGTGTCGGCCAGCGCGGGGATCAGGGTGACCGCGGTGGCGCCGCTGCCGATCACCACCACGCGCTGCCCGGTGACGTCGAGGTCCTCCGGCCAGTGCTGCGGGTGGATCAGCGTGCCGGCGAAGTCGTCCATGCCGGGGAAGTCGGGGAGGTAGCCGTGGTCGTAGCGGTAGTAGCCGGTGCAGGAGAAGAGGAAGTCGGCGGTGAGCTCGACGGTGGTGCCGGTGTCGGTGCGCTCGGCCACGACGTGCCACCGGGCGTCGGGCGTCGACCACTCGGCCCGGACGATGCGGTGCTGGAACCGGATGTTGCGGTCGATGCCGGCCTCGGCCGCGGTGTCGCGGATGTACTGCAGGATGTCGCCGCCGTCGGCGATGGAGTCGGCACCGGTCCACGGCCGGAAGGGGTAGCCGAGGGTGTGCATGTCCGAGTCGGAGCGGATGCCGGGGTAGCGGAAGAGGTCCCACGTGCCGCCGATGGCGTCGCGCGCCTCGAACACCGCGTAGCGGGCCCAGGGGCAGTCGGTCTGCAGGTGGTGGGCCGCGCCGATGCCGGACAGGCCGGCTCCGACGATCAGGACGTCGAGGTGCTCCACGGTCGTGCCGCTCCTTCCGCGTCGCCGCCCCCTGGCGGCCGCGGGAGAACCCTAGGAGGGCCCCGGTCCCGGACGCCCAGCCGGACGATCGCCGGGTCGTCGGGTCGTCGGCGGGTCGTCGGGTCTCGCAACCCTGATCCCCGCCACCGGGGACCAGGACGGACGGTCGGTCGACGATCAGGTGCCGGCGAGGCGGGCGACGACGGGGGCGAGGGCGTCGATCGCCCCGGGCGGGACCACCAGGTGGGAGAGGCCGAGGCGCTCCCGTCGGGCCAGCAGCTCCTCGCACAGGCCGTCCACCGTGCCGAGGAGGACGTGGGGGGACGCCAACGCCTGCTCCGGCGTGAGCCCGACGTTCGGTGCGACCTCGGTGGCGACGTCGAGGGGCCGGTCGGTGATGCGGACCGGGAACGCGGTGACGCTCAGCTCGACGTCGGCCGCCCGTGCTCCCGCCGCGTCGCGGACCCAGGCCACCTGACGGGCCATCGACACCTCGACGTCGACCAGCGGCGGGCGGCCGCCGAAGGTCCGCGAGTCCCACGCGGGCGAGATGCTCACGGTGTCGGCCTCCCGCCCCGCGAGGCGCAGCATGCGCTCGTGGGCGGCCCCGACCAGCAGCGGCGGGTGGGGCCGCTGCACCGGGGCCGGCGTCCCGGCTGCGAGTCGCACCTCGTAGTGGGCGCCGCGGTGGTCGACGGGGTCGCCGGCGAACAGCAGCCGCATCAGACCGATCGCCTCGGCCAGCCGCTCGACCCTCACCGACGCCGGGTCCATCGCCGTGCCGATGCCCTCGTAGTCGGTCGGGTGCCAGCCCGCCCCCATCCCCCACTCGGCGCGGCCGTCGGAGAGGACGTCGAGGGACGCGACCTCCTTGGCCGCCACCACCGGGTGGCGCAGGTCGTTGTTCAGGACCTGGGCCCCCAGACGGAGCGTCGTGGTGGCTGCCGCCGCGGCCACCAGCGCCGCGGTCGGGGCCAGCTGCGGGTTGACGTGGTCCGGGACGTAGAGGGCGGCGTACCCGAGGTCCTCGACCTTGCGGGCCAGGTCGCGCCACGCCGCCGCGGTCGGCGCGCCGTGCGGGTTGACCGCGAAGCGGAAGGGACGGAGCGCCGGCGCCACGCCCGCAGGGTACGGCCCCGCCCCCACCGTCGAGCGCCCCACCCCGAGGTCGCCCACCCCGATGAGGTTTGGGGTCGGCGGTCGTCGACGGCACCATGGCTCACGTGCACGACGCCAGCGGCGGTCAGGAGGTGGCGGGCGACAGACCCGGCGCGCCCGACGACCGCGCGCCGTCCGCCGACCCGATCCCGACCGACCCATCGCGACCGCGGCACCGCGGGAGCTGACGCCGGGCGAGCGGACGTTCCGGCGGCTGCTGCTCAACACGCTGCTGAGCGGCGTGACGAGCACCTTCCTGTGGTTCGCCATCACCTTCTGGGTGTACCTCGAGACGCGGTCGGTGGTGGCGACGGGAGTGATCGGCGGGGCCTTCAGCCTCGCCAGCGCGATCCTGGGCCCGTCGTTCGGCACCTTCGTCGACCACCGGCGGAAGCACAGCGCCATGGTGCTGTCCACCAGCATCTCGCTCGTCTGCTTCGGGCTGGCCACCGCGGTGTTCGTCGCCGTCGACGCGTCGACCCTGCTCGACCTGAGCACGCCGTGGTTCTGGTTGCTCGTGCTCCTCACCCTCGTCGGCTCGGTGTCCGGCAACCTCCGCGGCATCGCCCTGTCCACCTGCGTGACCCTGCTGGTGCCGGTCGAGCGCCGCGATCGGGCCAACGGCATGGTCGGCACCATCACCGGGGCGTCGTTCGCGGTCACGTCGGTGTTCAGCGGGCTGGTCATCGGCTTCCTCGGCATGGGGTGGGCGTTCTACGGATCGCTCGCCCTGACCGCCGTCGCCCTGGTGCACCTCCAGTCGATCCACGTGCCCGAGCCGGAGCCCGCCCCCGCCGAGGAAGGGAGCTCCAAGATCGACGTCCGCGCCGCGCTCGACGCCATCCGGGCCGTGCCCGGCCTGGGGATGCTGATCGTGCTGGCCGCGTTCAACAACGTGCTGGGCGGGGTGCTGATCGCCCTGATCGACGCCTACGGCCTCGAGCTGGTGTCGGTGGAGACGTGGGGCCTGCTGTGGGGCGGCATCAGCCTGGCGTTCATCGCCGGCGGTCTGGTCGTGGCCCGCTTCGGGCTGGGACGACTGCCGCTGCGGGTGATCATCCTCGGCAACCTGGCCAACTGGACCGTCTGCACGCTGTTCCCCATCCGCTCGTCGATCGTGCTGGTCGTGATCGGGATGACGGTGTGGCTGGCCCTGATCCCGGTCATCGAGGCGGCCGAGCAGACGGTGCTCCAGCGGGCGATCCCCTTCGAGCGCCAGGGCCGCGTCTTCGGCTTCGCCCAGCTGGTGGAGAACGGCGCCGCCCCGGTGACCTCGCTGCTGGTCGGGCCCCTGGCCGAGACGGTGTTCATGCCGTCGATGACCGACGGCAGGGGTGCCGAGCTGATCGGCAGCTGGTTCGGCACCGGTCCGGATCGCGGCATCGCCCTGCTGTTCACCCTGGCCGGCCTGGCCGGCGTCGCCTTCACCCTGGCGGCGTGGGGGTCGCGCTCCTACCGACGACTGTCGACGTCGCTGGCCGACGCCCCCGACACGGACCCCACCCCGGTCCCCGCCTGACCCGCGCCGCCCGTGCGCCAGCCGGAGACCCGCTGCGAGCCGGACGATGCGTGCTCGGCACCGCACGAACGTGCTCGGACGGTCGGCGGGCAGCGGCCGTCGATCAGCCGGCCGGCGGGACCGACGTGGCGGGGGTTGGCGATGGCGACGTCGGCCGCGGCCGTGCGGCGCAGGTGGTCGACGACCGCAGGGTCGTCGGGGTCGACGTCACCGGCCCGCAGCCCCTGCGCCAGCGCGGCCGCCAGCTCGTCCAGGTCGCCCTCGTGCCCGAGGAGGGCGACGAGCCGCTCGCGCTCGGACGCGTCGGCCGCGGGGCCCTCGGCCAGCTCGCGCCGCACGATGTCGAGGACGTTGACCGCGACGCGGGTGTGGAAGCGCAGCCGACCCTCGAGGGTCGGGAGCAGGTCGTCGTCGAGGAAGGCGCGCACCGCCTCCAGCAGCTCGTCGGCGGTGGGTCGGGGCTGGGTCATCCGAGCAGCTCCAGCAGGTCGTGCTCGACCTCGCACACCCGGCGGCCGACCGCGGCCAGCTCGACCGAGCGACGGAAGCCGTGCAGGTGGGAGAAGGTCTGGACGAGGCAGATCACGGCCCAGCGGACGTTGCCGAAGACCTCCCAGTAGCGGACGGCGTCGTCGTCGACCGGTCGCCCGCCCGCGGCCGCGGTAGCCGTCGAGCAGGTCGGCCACGTCGCCGATGCCGCCCACCCGACCGTCGCCGCCGAACCGCCACGATCGGACGCACAGCCAGCCCAGGTCCTCGCCCGGGTCGCCGACGTGGGCCAGCTCCCAGTCGAGCACCGCCCGCAGCCCCTCGGGGCCGACGATCAGGTTCCCGATGCGGAAGTCGCCGTGGACGACGGCCCGGACCTCCGCGGCGGGCGCGTGGACGCGCAGCCAGCGCAGCCCGAGCTCGAGGGCCGGGCGGGTGGCCTCGAAGCCGTCGACGAGACGCTCCAGCTGGTCGAGCTGGGTGAGGGTGGTGGAGCTGCCGTCGTCGGGCACGCTCGAGGCCCGAGGCATCGAGGGGCAGGGCGTGGATGCGGGCCAGCTGCTCGCCGCACTGCCGGGCCAGCACCCGGCGGGCCTCGGCGAAGGCGTCGTCGCGGACGATGCGCTTCCCCAGCGTCTCGCCGTCGACCCGGTCCATCACGAAGCCGGTGCCGAGGTCGTCGCCGGCGTCCAGCGCGAACCGCAGGGGGGCCACCGCCACCCCTCCCGCCTCGGCCGCGGCGACGAGGCGGTACTCGTCGATCTGGGTGCCCAGGCCGGACGCGCCCGGCGGGTCGCGCCGCAGGATCAGCGGCGCACGCCCCCCGGAGCCGTCGATCGCGGTGAAGGACCACGTCTCCCTCGACGCGCCACCCGACAGCCGCTCGAGGTCGGCGACGGACGCGTCGTCACCGAGGTGGCGACGGACGACGGAGGCGAGGGTGTCCGGGTCGACCCGGCGGGTGCTCACTCGCTTCGCTCGCGTCCGCCGACCCCACCCGCCGCCCTAGGGGTGCCGGCTTCGCCGCGCCGACGTTCCGCTCCTCGCTCACTCTTCGTCGCGGCCGACGGGGCGGTCGTCGACGATCTGGTCGAGGTACTCCGACAGCCCGTGGCCCACCTTGCCGTCGCACCGCCACTCGGTCATGCCCTCGGAGATGCGGGTCATGAGGGTGTCGCCCTCGGGTGTCGTCCGCCGGTTCCGGAGGGGCACCAGGTTCAGCACCGTGCCCTCGATGTCGTAGGTGCCCTCGGACGTCGTGGCCGTGGCCCGGATCTCCCGGTGGTAGCCGTCGTCGGTCCACTCGGTCTCGATGGTGGCCGCGTGGATGTGCTCGTACGCGCCGTCGCGCAGGACCATCCCGCCGTAGCGGCGGCCACCGTCGGCCGAGGCGATGATCGACACCACGAAGCCGAAGTCCGGTCCGAGGTTGGCGGTGAGCCACCGGTACCACCACGGGCTCTGCCAGAACCGGGGGCCCCACGAGTGGTCGCGCAGGCCGAAGCCGTCGATGGTCCACTCGTCGTCGCCGATCGAGAGGGTGCCCTTCCCGGCGATGTGCTGCTCGTAGTGGCCGCGGGCGAACCCGCCACCGGACTCCTCGATCGGGCTGCCGTCGTCGTTGACCGGCTCGCCGCCGTACATGGGCGAGATGCCGGTGAAGGTGAGCGAGGCCGAGCACGCGGTCCACGGGTTCTCGGTGAAGGCCGTCTTGGGGTCGGCCATGGCCAGCGGGTCGTCGAGCAGGACGACCTTGCCCTCGTAGCCGACCTTCAGCTCCTCGAACGGGGTGACCACGTCGAAGCGCATGCCGCCGGCGTCGAAGGCGTCGTTGTGGGTGATCTCGGGCCGCTTGAACATGAAGGCGGCCCGGCCGTCGGGGAGGTACAGGCAGGTCGTCATCTCGGCGTAGCCCTCGTTGGCCCGGTTGCCGAGGCGGAAGAAGCCGCCGACCCGCTGCTCGGCGTCGTAGACGTTGAAGTACATCGACTCGTTGAAGTTCGACGCCTCCTCCAACGGGTGCATGTGCTCGTCGGACGGGTCCAGGCGGATCTTCAACGGGGGCCTCCTCGGCTCGGTCGGCGCGACGGCGGGCGGGCGGCGGCCGTCGCCCCGATCCTGGCACCCCGACGCGACCACCGCTCGCGTTCGGTCATGTCCGAGCACCCGCGAGGAGACGCGTGACCGGAACCCGACGACGGCACGCCGCAGGCGCACCCCGCAGCTCGCGGACGGCGACGCCGTCGGTCAGCCGTGCTGCCAGAAGCGGTTGGCGAGGGAGCGGGTGCCGGCGAGGGCCGCGCCGTCGAGCTCGGCGACGTCGCCCACCCCGAGCGCCCACCCGAGGGCGCCGGCGTTCTGCTCGGCCTGGTCCGCGCTCTTCGCCCCGGGGATCGGCACCGCGCCCTTCTCGATCAGCCACCGGAGGGCGACCTGGCTCGGGGTCCGGTGGTGGGCCTCGCCGATCCTGCGGAGGACGGCGACCACCCGATCGACGTCCTCCATCGGGTGGGCGGAGAAGCCCCGCTTGCCCGGCGGCGGGTTGGAGGCCGAGTACTTGCCCGTGAGGCGGCCCTGCCCGATCGGCGAGTAGGCGAGGATCGTGACGCCCAGGTCGCCGCACGCGGCGAGCAGCCCGCCGGTCTCCGGGACGCGGCGCAGCAGCGAGTACTCGACCTGGTTCGTCGCCAGCGGGACGCCGTGCTCGGCCAGCGCCCGGTGCGTGGCCCGCACCTCCCGGGCCGAGTAGTTCGAGACCCCGACGGCGGAGACCAGGCCGTCGTCGACCACCGCGGCGAGGGCCCCGGCGAGCGCCTTCTTCGAGCGCAGGCTGATGGGTCCGTGGATCTGGTAGAGGTCGAGCCGGTCGACGCCGAGGCGCTCCAGCGAGCCCTCGACCGACCGGCGCAGCGCGCCGCGGACGTCGAGCTTCTGGGGCATCGGCATGAACTTGGTGGCCAGCACCACCCGCTCCCGCGCCGTGGGGTCGGCGGCGAGCAGCCGGCCGATGATGCGCTCGCTCTCGCCCGAGCCGTACACCTCGGCGGTGTCGATGAGGGAGACGCCGGCGGCGAGGGTCGCGGCCCACGCCTCGGCGATCCGCTCCTCGGTGAGGTCCGCGTCGTAGCCGCCCATGCCCCAGGTGGCCTTGTCGCCCCAGGCCCAGGTGCCGAGGCCGAGCGGTGCGATCGGGCGGTCGAGCCCGGCGAGGGTGACGGTGTCGTGGCTCATGGCCGCACGCTACGGCCGCCCGCCGCCGCGACCGCCGGACCGACGCGCACCGCGGCCCTGACCGGGACCTTCGCCCCTGCCCGATCGCCAGGGGCGGTCGTACCGTCGTGGTGACGAGAGCGAGGAGGCCTCTGATGGCCACCACCGAGACCACCACCATCCCGATCAAGGAGGCGGCGGCCCGCTTCCTCGACTGCAAGCGCATCGCGGTCACCGGCGTGGCGCGCGAGCCCAAGGGCGAGGGCAGCAACACCGTGTACAAGCGGCTTCGGGAGCGCGGCTACGACGTCGTCGCGATCAACCCGAACGCGGACACCGTCGAGGGCGACCCCTGCTTCCACTCGCTGCGCGAGGTCCCCGACGGGGTCGAGGCCGTCGTCATCGGCACCCGGCCCGACGCGGCGGAGGCGACCGTGCGAGGAGTGCGTCGACCTCGGCATCGACCAGGTGTGGATGCACCGGTCGGTCGGCGGCGGCAGCGTCTGCGACGAGGCCACCGTGGTCGGCCGCGAGAACGGCCTGACCGTGATCGACGGCGGCTGCCCGCTGATGTTCGGGCCCACCTCCGACGGCATCCACAAGGTGATGCGGGTCGTGTTCGGGTCCCACGTCCCCAAGCGCATCCCCGTCCCCCGCTGACGACTCGGCCGGGGCGCGCGGGCCTGCCGCCGCTCAGCGAGGCGCGGTGAACGCTGTCCGCAGCGTCAGCCCGAGCGGTCAGGTCCCCGACACCGTGCGTGCACCCTCCGGACGAGCAGCCGTCACGGAGGGTGCCTACCATCGCCGCGTCGGGGGGACACCGATGGACGAGAGGAACCTCCATGCGCTCCAGGCTCTTCCGCCGCCGCACCGCCGCCCTCGGCGTCGCGGCGACGCTGCTGCTCGCGATGGTCACACTGACGGGCGCCCCTGCCTCGGCCACGGGGGGCGCACCATCCCCGGCCGCCCCACCCGTCGCACCCGGTCGACGTGCAGCTGCTGGCCCTCAACGACTTCCACGGCAACATCGAGCCGCCGGCGGGTTCGTCGGGTCGGGTCGGCACCGTCAACGCGGGCGGCGCCGAGTACCTCTCGACGCACGTGTCCACCCTCGAGGCCACCAACCCGCGCAACACCTTCGTCGTCTCCGCCGGTGACCTGATCGGGGCCAGCCCGCTGCTGTCGAGCCTCTTCCACGACGAGCCGACCATCGAGGCCATGAACGAGATCGGCCTCGACTACAACGCGGTCGGCAACCACGAGTTCGACGAGGGCGTCACCGAGCTCCGCCGCATGCAGCGCGGCGGCTGCCACCCGGTCGACGGCTGCCTCGACGGCGACGGCTTCGGCGGCGCCGACTTCGACTTCCTCGCCGCCAACGTCGTCGACGAGACGCAACCGCACCCTCTTCCCGCCGTACGCCATCGAGAACGTCGGCCGGGGCGGCAAGGTCGCCTTCATCGGCATGACCCTCGAGGGCACGCCCACGATCGTGACGCCGGCCGGCATCCAGGGCGTGGTCGTTCAAGGACGAGGCCGACACGGTCAACCGCCTGGTCCCCGCACCTGAAGCGCCAGGGCGTCGACGCCATCGTCGTGCTGCTCCACGAGGGCGGCCTGCCGACCGCGCTCGACATCAACGGCTGCGCCGGTGTCAGCGGGCCGATCGTCGACATCGTCGACCGCATGTCCGACGAGGTCGACCTCGTCGTCTCCGGCCACACCCACCAGCCGTACAGCTGCGTGCTCGACGGCACCCCCGTCACCAGCGCGTACTCCTTCGGCCGGCTGGTGACCGACATCGACATGAAGATCGACCCCCGCCAGGGGAAGGTCACGTCGCTGTCGATCAACAACCGGATCGTCACCCGCGACGTCGCCCCCGACCCGGAGATCACCGCGCTCATCGACCGCTACCGCACCATCGCGGCGCCGATCGCCAACCGGCCCGTCGGGCACATCACCGCCGACATCAACCGGATCAACGACGCGTCGCTGGAGAACCCCCTCGGCAACGTGATCTCCGACGCCCAGCTGGCGGCCTCGGACACCCCGGAGACCGGGGGCGCGCAGATCGCCTTCATGAACCCCGGGGGGGTGAGGGCCGACCTCCTGTACGCCGGCTCGGCCGCCGGTGAGGGCGACGGCGTGGTCACCTTCGGCGAGATGTTCTCGGTCCAGCCCTTCGGCAACGGCCTGCTGACCATGTCGCTCACCGGTGCCCAGGTCGAGCGGATGCTCGAGCAGCAGTTCTGCGGCACGAACTCCCCCGCCAACGGAGGCTTCTCCAGGGTGCTCCTGCCCTCGGCCGGGCTCCACTACGAGTGGAGCGCGTCCGCGATCGGAGCCGCCGACTGCGCCACCGCGGACGCCATCGACCCGGAGTCGATCACCCTCGGCGGGGTCACCCTCGATCCCGCAGCCACCTACCGGGTCACCGTGAACACCTTCCTCGCCGACGGCGGCGACGGGTTCACCGTGCTCCGCGAGGGCACCGACCGCTTCGGCGGCCCGGTCGACACCGATGCCTTCGAGGCCTTCCTGCGGGCCGCCGAGCCGGCCGGCATCAGCCCGCCGGCCACCGACCGCATCGACGTCATCGCCTGACCCCTGCCTGACCTCCGCCCGCCGTCGACCCGTCCATCGGGTCGGCGGCGGGTGGGGTCCGGCGCGACCGGTCCGGCGGCGCGACCGGCAGCGGTAGCGTCTGGCGATGTCGCACAAGACCGCCCCGCTCGACAAGAAGGGGCGGATCGAGAAGTCCTGGTACGAGGCCGAGCTCGTCCGGCTCGCAGCGCGAGCTGGTGAAGCTGCAGGAGTGGGTCCGGCACGAGGGCCTCAAGGTGTGCGTCCTGTTCGAGGGGCGCGACGCGGCCGGGAAGGGCGGCTCCATCAAGCGGATCGCCGAGCGCACCAACCCCCGGGTGGTGCGGGTCGTCGCCCTGGGCACCCCGACCGAGCGCGAGAAGACCGAGTGGTACTTCCAGCGCTACGTCGAGCACCTGCCGGCGGGCGGCGAGATCGTGCTGTTCGACCGCAGCTGGTACAACCGGGCCGGCGTCGAGCGGGTGATGGGGTTCTGCTCGGACGTGGAGTACGAGGAGTTCCTGCGGTCGTGCCCCGACCTCGAGCGCATGCTGATCCGCTCGGGGATCATCCTGGTCAAGTACTGGTTCTCGGTGAGCGACGAGGAGCAGGAGCGCCGCTTCCTCGAACGCATCGAGAACCCGACCAAGCGGTGGAAGCTCAGCCCGATGGACCTCGAGTCGCGTGCCCGGTGGGCCGACTACTCCCGGGCCAAGGACGCCATGTTCGCCCACACCGACACCAAGTGGTCGCCGTGGTGGGTGGTCGATGCCGACGACAAGCGGCGCGCCCGCCTCAACTGCATCCGCCACCTCCTGTCGTCGGTTCCCTACGAGGACATCACCTCGGCCCCGCTGGCCCTGCCGCCGCGCCAGGCCGACGACTACGTCCGACCGCCGATGGGTGACCAGACCTTCGTGCCGGACCGCTACTGACCGTGCCGTCGTCCGCCCCCCGCACCACCCCGACGATCCGAGCGGTCGGCGCCCGCCCCGTCGGAGGCCGGCCCCGTCCCGGGCTCACCGACCTGGTGGGCCGACCACGAGGCCCGACTGGCCCGCCGCCGCCCACGGGCCGCGGGACTGACGCTCGAGCGCATCCTCGACGAGGCGCTCGCGGTGGTCGACGCCGACGGCCTCGACGCCCTCACCGTGCGCTACCTCGCCGAGCGGCTGTCGACCGGCAGCTCGTCGCTCTACCGCCACGTCGCCAGCCGCGACGAGCTGCTGGTGCTGCTGGTCGACCGGGTGCTGGGCGACGTCCCGCTGCCGCCGCCACCGACCGACGACCCCCGCGCCGCGGTCGAGCAGCTGTCGGTCGACCTGCGCCGGGTGCTGCTCGCCCACCCCCGGGTGGTGCCCGCGCTCCGCACCACGCCGCTGGGCGGCCCGCAGGTGCGGCGGGCGTCGGAGGCCGGGCTGTCGCTCCTGCTCGCGGTCGGGTACCCGCCGGAGGTCGCGGTCCAGGGGTTCCTCGCCCTGCTCGACTACGTGCTGGGGAGCGTCCTGTTCGACTCCGCCGCCGGCGCGAGGAGCAGCTCGCCCGACGACGTCGACGCGTCGGTCGGGCCCGGTCCGCTCATGGCCCCGCTGGTCGAGGCGTGGCTCGGCGCGGACAGCGACGGCGTGTTCGCCTTCGGCCTGGCGACCTTCCTCGACGGCCTCGCGGCCCGGGCGGCACACGCGAGCGCTGATCGCTAGTGTGACCGGCACCCGACCGAAGGAGCAGAGGTGACCGAGCCCACCCTCATCGACGCCGAGTTCTGGCACCTCCCGCTCGACGAGCGCATGGCGCTCTTCGCCGACATCCGCGAGACCGGCCCCTTCGTCCCGTTCCGGACCGAGAACCCGATGACCGGCGTGCCCGACGACTGGTTCGCCGTCACCCGCATGGCCGACATCATGGAGATCAGCCGGCGGCCGCTCGACTTCTGCTCGGGCCAGGGGGCGACCACCATCCCCGACATGCCGCCCGAGGCCCTGGAGTTCTTCGGGTCGTTCATCAACATGGACGACCCCCGGCACGCGCGCCAGCGCGGGATCGTCGCCCGCTCGTTCACCCCGAAGAAGCTGCAGGGCGTGCTCGACTCGGTCGAGACGATCTGCACCGAGGTCATCGACGACATGTGCGAGAAGGGCGAGGTCGACCTGGTCGAGGCCTTCTCGCAGCCGTTCCCGCTGCTGATCATCTGCGACATGATGGGCATCCCCCGGTCGGAGTTCCAGACCGTGCTGGACGCGACGAACGTCATCCTCGGCGCCGGCGACCCCGACTTCATCGGCGACCGGGAGCTCGTGGCGGCCTTCTTCGAGGCCGGCATGCAGCTCACCGCGCTGATGAACGACGTGGCCGACCACCGGCGTCGCGAGCCCACCGACGACCTCACCTCCGCCCTCGTGCACAACGACCTCGGCGAGGACATGCTCTCCCCGGCGGAGATCGCGCCGTTCTTCATCCTCCTCGCGGTGGCCGGCAACGACACCACCCGCACCGCGCTGAGCCACGGCGTGAACCTGTTGGGCCAGCACCCCGATCAGCGGGACATCTGGCAGGCCGACCTCGACGGCGTCACCGGCACCGCGGTCGAGGAGATCGTGCGGGTCGCCTCGCCGGTGACCTTCATGCGGCGCACGCTCACCAGGGACCTCACCCTGTCCGACGCCGAGCTCCACGACGGCGACCGGGTCGTCCTGTTCTACGGGGCGGCCAACCGCGACCCCCGGGTGTTCGACGACCCCGAGACCTTCGACGTCCGGCGCGACCCGAACCCGCACGTCGGCTTCGGCGGGCCCGGCCCCCACTTCTGCCTGGGCGCCCACCTGGCCCGGCGCGAGCTGGCCGTCGCCTTCCGCCAGCTGCACACCCGGCTGCCCGACATGGAGGTGGTCGGCGACGCCGTCCCCCTCCAGTCGCTGGGCATCCCGCTGGTCGGCGGGCTCAAGCACCTCCCGGTGCGCTTCACCCCCACCAAGCGCAGCACCGCGGCCTGACCGTCCCGCCGACGGCGTGGGTCAGCGCGGGCCGCGCCGGCTCATGAGGTAGCGCGGCCCGGGACCGTCCTCGCCGGCCCGGTCCCCCGGGTTGGCCAGGCGGCAGTGGGCCAGCGACAGGCACCCGCACCCGATGCAGAGGTCGAGCTGGTCGCGCAGGGCGGTCAGCAGCCGGATGCGCTCGTCGAGCACGGGACGCCAGGCCTCCGCCATCTCGGCCCACTCGTGGCCATCGGGCGCGGCGTGGGCGGGGATCGTGGACAGGGCCTCGCCGATCTCCTCCAGTGACAGACCGACCTCCTGCGCGGCCTGGATGAAGGCCAGGCGACGGAGGACGTCGCGGTGGAAGCGGCGCCGACCACCCCCGTCGCGCTCGGCGGAGACGAGCCCGCGCTCCTCGTAGTAGCGGAGGGCCGACACCGCGACGCCGGCCCGCTCGGCCACCTCGCCGATCGCCATGTCGTCGCTCAGCACCCCGCCGACGGTACCCGCTCGACCTCGAGTCCCCTTGAGCGTCGACGGTCGCCCCCCTCCGCCCCCGGCCAGGGGAGAGGATCAGGCCCCTCGGGTGCCGCGGGACCCCCCGGCGGGGTGGTGGGCCCGGCTGCGGGCCGCGGCATCGGGCGGCGGACCCAGGTGGCGGGGGATCACCGCGTCGTAGCGCCAGCCCGGCGCGGGGCGGCCACCGACCGACCACGACCGGGACCACCCGTGCTCGACCACGTCGTCGACCGGTGGGAGGTAGCCGTAGGTGGCGGTGAGCCAGCGCTCGATGCGGGCCCGGGCCTCCTCGGGCGAGGGCGGCGCGTCGGCGCCGGCGGGGATCGACACGGTGAGGCGGTTCGCTTCGATCAAGGCCATGCCCCGATCATGACGAGGGGGTGTGACAACGAGCCGCCGCGGAGGCGACGGGTCGGCGACGGGCGGGAGGACCCCGGGTGGACGTGTGTAACCTGCACGCCCAGTGCAACGACTTCGGCGGGTCGCGACCCCCGGGCGCGCGGCCGCCCAGGGGGACCCCGATGCCAGCCCGCACCCCGACCACGGCCGCCCCCCGTCCCGCGCTGACCCGGCGACGCGCCGGACGCGCCGCCGCGGTGGCCGTGGCCGTCGTCCTCGCCCTGGTCGCGGCCGCGTGCAGCAGCGACGGGGGCGACGACCCCGCGGGGCGATCGGCCGATGCCGCGAGCAGCACGGACACCGACGGCGGCGACCCCGAGACCACCACGACCACTGCGCCGTCCCCCCAGGAGATCGACGAGATGAGCGACGAGGAGCTGGCCGCCGAGACCTACGTGGCGGGGTACCCGCTGGTGGTGTCGACGCGCACCATGCAGCGCCTCGGCGGGCTGCTCGGCGTGAACACCCTCTTCTGGCAGTCGGAGCTGTCGGGCCCCGAGAGCCGGATCATCGTGGCCCCCAACCGCGACACCCTGTACTCGGTCGCGGTGCTCGACCTCCGGGGCGAGCCCCTGGTGCTCACCCTGCCCGAGGTGACCGACCGGTACTTCACCTACCAGCTGCTCAGCCCGTGGACGGAGTCCTTCGCCTACATCGGCACCCGTGCGACCGGCGGTCGGGCCGGCACGTGGGTGATCGCCCCGCCGGGCTGGGAGGGCGAGGTCCCCGAGGGCGCCGACGTCATCGAGTCGCCCACGCCGCAGGTCTTCCTGCTCGGCCGCTACCTGGTCGACGACGAGGACGACGTCGACGCGGTGCTCGCCATCCGCGACCAGGCGTCGATGGTGCCGCTGAGCGAGGCGACGGGCGACGACCCGGCGCCGGCGCCGCCCGCCGATCGGCGCGCCCGCGGGCACCGCCCAGGCGATCCCCACCGACTGCGTCGTTCTTCGCCGAGCTGGCCGCCGCGGTCGAGGTGAACCCGCCGACCACCGAGTACCAGCGGGCGCTGTTCGACGCCGCCACCGATCGGCTGGGGCTCGTCGAGCCCACCCCGGCGGAGGCCGCCGCCCTCGACGCCGGCGCGACCGCGGGCGCGGAGCGCATCACCGCCGAGGTGGCGGGACGCTCCGCATCCGTGGGCGGGTGGGGCGTGAACCTCGACGTCGGCACCTACGGCGACGACCTCGACCTGCGCGCCTTCGTGGCCCGGGTGGGCTGGGGGGCCAACGTGGCCGAGGAGGCCGTCTACCCGGTGGCCCGGGTCGACGCCGACGGTGACGCCCTCGACGGCTCGGGCGGCCGGACCTACGAGATCACCTTCGGACCGGGCGACCTGCCACCGCTGGAGGACCTCGGCTTCTGGTCGCTGTCGGCCTACGCGGGCGACATGTTCTTCGCCCCGCACCCCTCCGGTCGCTACACGGTCGGCGACCGCACCCCCGGCCTCCCGGTGGCCGACGACGGCTCGCTCGACCCTGACCCTCTCGCACGAGGAGCCCGCATCCGGGGCCGACGGGTGGCTCCCCGTGCCGGACGGGCCGTTCGTGCTCATGCTGCGGCTCTACCTCCCGGGGGCCGCGGTGCTCGACGGTTCCTGGGCCCCGCCCCCGATCGAGCCGACGGACGCCTAGGAGGGCCCATGGCCAAGAAGACGAAGGGGATCCCCGGTCACCGGGTGCCGGCGTGGTTCGAGGACGCCAAGCTCGGCATCTTCATCCACTGGGGGCTGTTCTCGGTGCCGGCCTTCGCGCCGACGCTCGATCCCGGGCAGGCGATGCCCGACCTGCTGCGCACCGCGCCACGGGAGCTGGGCGCCCGACTGCCCTACGCGGAGTGGTACGCCAACGCCCTGCGCATCCCGGGCAGCCCGACCGCCCGCCACCACGCCGCCACCTACGGCGACGCGCCCTACGAGGACTTCCGCGCCCCGTTCGAGGAAGGGCTCGCGGGCTGGGACCCCGAGGCCTGGGCCGACGCCTTCGCGGCCTCGGGCGCGGGCTACGTCGTGCTCGTCACCAAGCACCACGACGGCTACTGCCTCTGGCCGACCGACGTCCCCAACCCACGCCGCCCCGGCTGGCACTCCCCACGCGACCTCGTCGGCGAGCTGGCCGACGCGGTGCGGGCCCGCGGCCTCCGCTTCGGCGTCTACTACTCCACCGGCCTCGACTGGACGTGGGACGCGACCCCGATCCGCGAGCCCCTCGACATGTTCGCGGCCGTGCCGCGCGACCCCGCCTACGCGGCCTACGTCGACGCCCACCTCCGCGAGCTGGTCGAGCGCTACCGGCCCAGCGTGGTGTGGAGCGACATCGCCTCGCCGCCCGACTTCGACCTCCGGGCCTTCGCCACCGACTACCTGACCGTGGTCCCGGACGGCACCCTCAACGACCGGTGGCAGCACCCGCCGCCCCTCGTCGACCGGCCCCGGGCGCGGGCCGCGCTCAACACGGCCGTCGCCGCCCTGCTGCCCCGCCTCCCCCCGGCCCCGATCGAGCCCGGGTTCCACCCCCTGGCCGACTTCCGGACCCCCGAGTACTCGTCGCCGGACCGGGCCCGCACCGAGAAGTGGGAGTCGACCCGGGGCATGGGCGCGGCCTTCGGCATCAACCGCAACGAGCCCGACGACCGCCTCATCGCCCCCGACGTGCTGGTGCGCGACCTCGTCGACGTGGTGGCCAAGAACGGCAACCTGCTGCTGAACGTCGGGCCGGACGGCGCCGGGGCCCTCCAGCCCCGCGAGGCGGCGCGACTGCACGCGCTCGGGAGGTGGATGGACGTGTCCGGCTCGGCCCTGGTCGGCACCCGGCCGTGGATCCGGGCCGAGGGGCGCAGCCGCGAGGGGCTCGACCTGCGGTTCACCCAGTCCGGTGGCGCCGTGTTCGCCGTGCTGCTCGACGTCCCGCCGCCGGGGTCGGAGGTGACGATCGAGGACGTCGGGGTGCTCGGCGGCCGGCCGGTCGAGCTCCTCGGCCACGGCCCGGTGTCGGCCGAGCGACGCGGCGACGACCTGGTCGTCCGTTGGCCGGACGCCGACGTGCCCGGTCCGGCCCCCGCCCTGCGCATCGGCCCCTGAGGCCCACCTGTCCCGACGGCAGGTCATCCCGTTCGTGTGGCCGTCAGGCCCCCCTCGGTCCGTCAGAGGGTGATGCGGAGGTGGGACGACAGGTCGCCGGTGAGGTCGACGGTGAAGCGGCGCTCCCGCCACATCCACCCGCCCTCGCCACGATCGGCGGCGCGGTGGAAGGTGTCGACGTAGCGGCCGGCCACGATCGGCTGGAGCGCGAGGGCGCCCTCGACGGCCTGGAGCACCAGGTAGGACGACCGCACCACGGCATGGTCCCCGCCGGCATCGAGGTCGATCACGACGTCGGCCACGAGGTGCTTGGTGCGGGGCGAGCCGTCGTGCAGGTGGGTGATCCCCCGGTAGAAGGCGGCGACCTCCTCGGCGCCGGTGGCGAGCACCGTGCCGTCCTCGGTGGCCAGCCGCCCGTCGGAGAAGAGCGCACCCACGCCGTCCCAGTCGCCGGCATCGACCCGCTCGCAGTAGCGGCCGAGGAGGTTGCGGACGTGGTCGCCGTCGGAGAGGGCCATCGCAGCGAGCCTCCCGCTCAGGCGCCGGTGCCGCGGTGGGGCACGATCGACATGGCGACGTCCGCGGTGGCGACCAGCGTGCCGGACGAGTCGACGACCTCGGTGTCGATCACGACGAGCGATCGGCCGGCCTTCACCACCCGGGCCTCGGCCCGGACGTGGTCGCCCCTGGCCCGGCCGAGGTAGCGGACGTGCATGTCGGAGGTGACGAGGGTGCTCGTCCCGTGGTCGATCGAGGCGCTGGTGCTGGCCGCGGCGGCCGAGACGACGTCGACCAGCACGGCCACCGCGCCGCCGTGCAGCGCGCCGAAGCTGCTGAGGGCCCCGCCGGTGAGGGGGATCTCCACGACGGCCCGCCCGTCACCGACGGCCTTGAGGTCGATGCCCACCAGGTCGTGGATCGGCACGCCGCGGAACGCGTCCTGCATGAGCTCGAGCATCACGTCGTCGACGGGGCGGTCGGTCGGGGCGTCGGTCACGGCCGGGGACGCTACCGGCCCTCCCCCGTTCCGGCGACGATCGGTGCGCCGCGCGTGAACTGGCCACAGGGTGGCCAGTTCACGGGTGCACACTGCCGGCATGACCTCCTCCTCCCCCTCCTCCACCACCGCCCCCGTCGCCACCGAGGCGGCGCCGTTCCCGGACGACGATCCCCGTGCCCTGTTCGGGCGGGGCGTCGCCCTCGCCACCGCAGTGCTCGACCGGGTCGAGCCCGCCCACCTCGACCGACCGACGCCGTGCGACGAGATGGACGTCGCCCGCCTCCGTCGCCACCTCGTGATGGTGCTCCGGCGGGTGGCGTGCGCCGGTCGGGGTGAGGACTGGATGACCTGGCCCGAGGAGCCGACCGCCGACGACCTCCCCGACGCCGACGTGGCGGGCGCGTGGCGAGCCGCGGCCCACGAGGTCCAGGCGGCCTGGACCGACGACGCCGTGCTCGACCGACCGACCGGGCTCCCGTGGGGCACCTTCAGCGGCGCCGAGACGCTCGCCGTCTACCTCAACGAGGTCACCGTGCACACCTGGGACCTGGCTCGCGCCACCGACCAGGAGCCGCTCTGGGACCCGGCGGTGCTGGCCCTCGCCGACGCCGCCATCCACGCCCAGCTGCCGATGGCCGACCGCGCCCCGATGTGGGAGGGCGCCAAGGCCGGGCTGCCGGCCGACTACCCGTGGGAGGACCCGTTCGGCCCCGCGGTGGCCGTGCCCGACGACGCACCCGCCATCGACCGCCTCGTGGCCTGGAACGGCCGCACCCCCTGAGCGACGGTCCGGCGGGCGACCGTCGGCGGGCAGACGGGAGGCACGGACGGCTCGGCCACGCGAGGCTGCCGGACCGTGCCGACCGCACCACCTCCTGCACCCGACGTGTTCCCCCGGCCGCGCCACGTCGACCGGCTCGATCCGACCGTTCGCTCCACCTCGGCGATGGACGTCGTCATCGATCCCGCCCTCCCCGCCCAGGGCTACGAGCTGCACGTCGAGGCCGACTCCGCCCGGCTCACGCACCGCGACGACGCCGGTCGCCGCTACGGCGAGCAGGCCGTGGCCCAGCTCCGGGCCGACGACGGCTCGCTGCCCACCGTGCACCTGCGGGACCACCCCGACGTCGCGACCCGTGGCTACATGCTCGACGTGAGCCGCGACCGGGTGCCGACCCGCGCCACGCTGGAACGCCTGGTCGGCGTCCTCGCCACCGCCCGCCTCAACCACCTCCAGCTCTACGTCGAGCACACCTACGCCTACCGCGGCCACGAGGAGGTGTGGCGGGACGCCTCCCCGCTGACGCCCGACGACCTCCGCTGGCTCGACGACCTGTGCGCCGCCCACGGCATCGAGCTGGCCGCCAACCAGAACTGCTTCGGCCACATGGGCCGGTGGCTCGCCCACGACGGCTACCGCGGCCGGGCCGAGTGCCCCGACGGCACCGAGGTGGCGCCCGGGATCCCCTGGCCGCCCGGGGTGCTGGCGCCCACCGCCGAGAACGCCGCCTTCGCGGTGGCCCTCGTCCGCGAGCAGCAGGAGGCGCTGCGCAGCCGGGTGGCCAACGTCGGCTGCGACGAGACCTTCGAGCTGGGGCGTGGCGCCAGCGCGGCGCGGGTCGCCGAGGTCGGCAAGGGCCGGGTGTACGGCGAGCACCTCCGGCGCATCATCGAACCCCTGCTCGCCGACGGCTCGGCCGTGCAGGTCTGGGCCGACGTCCTCGCCCACCACCCCGACGCCCGCGCCCTGCTCCCCGACGGCGACGTCACCGCCCTGGTGTGGAACTACGACGCGCCGGACGCGCCCGACCCCGTCGACTGCCGCCCGCGCTCACCGCGGTGCTGGCCGACATCGGCATCGACCTCACCACCCCGACCGACTTCGCCACCCGCCTCGCCCCGTTCGTCGACGGACCGACCCCGGTCGTGGGTCGTGCCCGGGCACCTCGACGTGGTGCTCGCTCGTGGGCCGCCTCGACAACGCCCTCCCCAACCTGCTCGACGCCGCGCGCACGGCCGCGGACGCCGGCATCGACGGTCTGCTGGTCACCGACTGGGGCGACGGCGGCCACCACCAGCCGCCGTCGGTCAGCGACCCGGCCATCCTCTACGGCGGGGCGGTGGCCTGGTGCGCGGAGGCCAACGCCGACCTCGACGTCGCCGCCGCGGTCGACCGCCACGTCGTCGGCGACCCGACCGGCACGATCGGTCGCGTGCTGGTCGAGGTCGGGACGCTCGGACCCCGCACCGGCGTCGTCGCCCGCAACTGCAGCCCGCTCGCGGCCGCCCTGCTCCCCCACCAGCCGCTGCTGACGAGCGGGCGGGCCGACCCCGACGCGATGGCCGACGTCGTCGCGGTGCTCGATGCGGCGCGGGCCGACCTGACCCGGGCCCGCCCCTCGGCCCCCGACGGGGCCACGGTCGTCGCCGAGCTCGACGTCGCCATCGGCCTGGCCCGCCACGGCGCCCTGCGCCTGGCCTCGTCATCCGGTGGCCCCGCGCTCGACCCTGCGGCCATGGCCGAGGACCTGCGGGGCCTCGTCGATGGGTTCCGCGAGGCCTGGCTGGATCGCTCCCGCCCCGGCGGCCTCGACGACAGCGCCGCCCACCTCGAACGCACCCTCCGCGCCTACGACGGGGGATGACGGTGGCGCCGTCGCCCTGATGCCCCGATGCCGCCAGGCTGGCCCGCCGCCGTCAGCCGGCCTGGCGGGACACGATGCCGGTGTGGAAGTCGGACGGCGACGAGTACCGGCCCCGCATCCAGCTGAGGATCTTCGTGGTTCCCTGCACGGCGATGTGCGGGCGGACGTTGTCGACCGTGCTGTTGCGGGTGAGGGCGGTGGCGGCCCACTGCCCCGACCCGTCCGAGCGCCGGTTCATCTCCCACACCTCGAAGTGCACCCGTCCGTCGGCGGCCGACCGAAGCGGGACGCCGGTGTGGGGGTGGACGTTGGTCGAGACGACGATGCGGTTGTGGGTGCTGGGGTCGAGCGCCGACAGCCCCGAGTAGTCCGGCTCGGACGGGTGGCCCCCGAGCTCGCCACCAGCGTGCGCCACCAGCTCCCGGGTCCAGGTGGGGCCGTCGAGGCCGTACGCGACCCGCAGGTGGTCGTGGTACCAGGCGCCGGCACTGGAATCCATGCGCGGTCCCCGCAGCGACACCCCGACCACCGGACGGCCGGCGATGTGGCGGATGTCGGAGATCCACGCGTCGGCGTTGGCGGGGCACCGGTAGGCGAACGGGATGCTCGTCACCGGCACTCCACCCAGGTACGCGCTGCGGGACTGTCGGGCCGGCCCCACCCGGCCGAGGGCACGACCGTGGACGTCGTGGATCCGCCCCGTGGTGGGCTCGATGGAGGCGACCCGGATGCTGGTGGGCTGGTAGGTGCGGGGATGCCCCTCGGTGGCGGCGAACCAGAGCCGGTCGCCGTCCGACGCGAACTTGAGGTACGGACGCTCGTTGTACCGGGGCGGCACGACGATGAGACCCATGCGCTCCCAGGTCAGGCCGTCGTCCCACGAGCGCAGCAGGTTCCACGAGTAGCCCTCGCCCCGGTAGCCGGCCAGGATGACGCCGGCGTGCTCGACCCGGTGCACCGAGCCGTAGGACACGCCGTGTCCCGGCAGGACGAGCGCGTCGGGGATCCGGATCGGCCACTGGACGGTGACCGGGCCGCCGCCCGGTTCGCCACGGGCCCACCTCAGGTCGGCCCGGGCACCGTGGTGGGCCCACATGGCGACGATGCCCCCATCGCCGGTCACGCCGATGCCGGGGTTGTCGTGGTCGTCGTAGCCGACGTGTCCCGGCGTGGGGCGGTCCAGCACGACGCGCCGTCGAGGGCTCGTCGACCGCAGCCCGTCCCGCACGTCGACGACGGTGACCTCGATCGCGCCGTCGTAGCTGGTCCCCGTCCCCCCCACGGTGATGCCGACGTAGAGGTGCCCGCTCGGGCTGATCACGGTCCGGCCCTCGCTGAACCAGCACCAGCCGCCGACCTCGACGACCCTGACGTCGGGGGAGGCCGGGGTGGTGAAGCTCTGGCGCCACAGCTCTCGGGCGCGGCTGGCCTGGATCAGCGCCGCCACACCCGTGGGGTCCGCCGACGGTCACCCGCGTCGCCGCGAGTGATGCGGCCGTGGCTGCACCACCCCACAACAGCTGCCGGCGCGACAACCCGCGCACCCCTGACCCTGCCTCCGCGCCGTCGGCCCCGCGCGACTCGTCGTCGGTCGGTCTCCGCATGTCGCGTCCTTCCCGCTCGGAGCACGCCCCCGTGCCCGCTCCAGCCGAGCGGGCGGCTCCGACGCCCATGGTCGTCCTCGCGGGCCCGCGCCGGAAGAGGACCTTGGTCCCGATCGTGTGACGGCGGGCATGCCCCACCGTCCACGGTCACCCGGCGGCCGGACTCGCCACCGCCGGTCGACGGCGCGTCAGGACCGCGGGGTGCGCGGTCGGCGGTGCCGCCGGAGAGGTCGCTCCTGCGGACGTGGGGCGGCGACTGCCGTTCAGGCCACCAGGACGTCGGGGCGGCCGAAGCCCTCGGCCTCGGCCAGCGCCAGGTACACCTCGAGGGTGCCGGGGCCGTCGAACACGCTCTCGACGTTGCCGTCGGCGTCGAGGTTCATGTTCACGCCGTACATCTGGAACCAGACCTGGGTGTCGGGCTCCAGGCACTCGAGGGTGTGCACCGACCCGGCCGGCTCGTAGAGGAACGACCCGGCCCGGTTGACCTCGGGGTACTCCTTGTAGTGCCAGGCGCCGGACACCGTGTAGGCGTAGACGGGGCCGGTGTGGCGGTGGGTCGGCACCGTGTAGCCGGGCTGGAAGACGTTCTCGACGATCCACAGCCCGAGGCCGGTGTCGACCTGGATGACCTTCAGCTTGTTGCCGTCACCGATCTCGACGAACGGGAGGTCGTCGGCCCCGCGGTGGGTGGCCTGGGTGAGCGGGGTGGCCAGCGACATGGGTGGATCCTCCGGGCGGGCGGCGGCGGGCGGGCCCGCAGCATGACCCAGCCCCCGCCCCCTGTCCACGACCTCGCCGACGCCACCTTGCGGATCCAGCAAGACAGGTTGCGGTGGCGCGAAGGATCCGTACCGTCGAGGGCATGACCACTCCGAGGCACTTCGATGCGGTGATCATCGGCGGTGGGGCCGCCGGCTCGTCGGCCGCCCTCGTCCTCGGCCGGGCCCGCGCCGACGTCGTCCTCGTCGACGCCGGCGACCCGTCCAACGCCCCGTCGACCGGGGTCGGCGGGCTGCTCGGCCATGACGGCATCGCGCCCGCCGAGCTCTACCGCCGGGCCGCCGAGGAGATCGCCGCCTACCCCTCCGTGGTCCGCCGGACCGCGAGCGTCACCGCCATCCGACCCGGCGAGGGCACCCGGTGGCACGTCGAGCTCGACGACGGCGACGTCCTCGCCACCGATCGCCTCCTGCTCGCGACCGGGATGCGCTACGACCGACCCGACATCGAGGGCCTCGAGCCGTTCTGGGGCGCGAGCGTGTTCCACTGCCCGTTCTGCCACGGCTGGGAGCACCGCGACCAGCCCCTCGTCGCCCTCGGCGGCGACGCCATGGCCGCCGAGCGACCCCTCCTGCTGCGGCGCTGGTCCGACGACGTCACCCTGGTCACCCACGGGTCCGCGGTCGACCCCGAGGAGCGGCGTCGGCTCGACCGGGCCGGGGTGCGGATCGTCGAGGCCCACGCCACCGCCCTGCGAGGCGACGGCCGCCACCTCGCCTCGGTCGAGCTCGACGACGGGTCGACGATCGTCGCCACCGGGATGCTCGTGCCGGCCCCCCACGTCCTGCGGCGCCCCGAGCTGCTCGACGGGCTCGACCTCGACGTCGGCCCCACCGGCCACCTCGTGGTCGACGGCCTCGCCGGCGACCAGCGTGCCCGGGATCTGGGCCGCCGGCGACCTCACCAGCCCCATGGCCAGCGTCGCCCGCGCCATCGCCGAGGGCTCGCTGGCGGCGGCGGGCATCACCCGCGACCTGGTCATGTCGTCCGACCTCGCCGACGCCTGAGCCGCGCGCCCCGACGCCCACCCGCGCGGATGGGCCAGGATGCGGCGGTGCACCTCCTGACGACCCGTCGGCCCGGCCGGCCGATCCGACCGATCCGCCGACCGACCCCACGCTGATGCGCGAGCGCGATGCGTCCGACACCGCAGCGCTGGTGGCGATCGGGCGGTTGCAGGCCGCCTACGGCGACGCGGTGACCCTCCGGGCCTGGGACGACCTGCGCGCCCTGTTCGAGCCGGACGCGACGGTCCGCATCGAGACCCACACCCGCGACCCCTTCACCCTGGAGGGCCCTGACGGCGTGGCCGACTTCGTCGAGCGCAGCCTCGAGCAGTTCGCCTTCTTCTCGTTCTCGATCCTGAACGCGGTGGCGGAGGTCGACGGCGACGCGGGATGGGTCGCGTCCACCTGTGCGAGCTCCGCCTCCACGTCGACGGGTCGTGGACCCAGGCCTACGGGCTCTACCAGGACCGCTACCGCCGGAGGGACGGCGCCTGGCGCATCGCCAGCCGTCGCTACTCGTCGCTGGCCCGCCTCGGCGAGCGCATCGAGTCGTTCCCGCCTTCCCGCGATCGAGCCGTGACCGGGCCGAGCGGACCCCTTGCCGGCAAGGCGGTGGTGGTGACCGGTTCGTCGATGGGCATCGGCCGGGCCGTGGCCATCCACCTGGCGGAGCACGGTGCCCGGCTGGTGCTGAACGGCTCCCGCGACTCCGACGCGCTCGACTCGGCCGTCGCCCAGGCGCAGGCGTCGGGCGCCGAGGCGATCGGCGTCCTCGGGTCGGTGGCCGACGAGGCGGTCGCGGCCGAGCTGGTCGCGACGTGCGTCGACGCGTACGGCACCATCGACGGCCTCGTGAACGTGGCCGGCATCGCCGAGCCGCCCCGCTCCTCGATCCTCACCATCGACACCGTCGACTGGCGACGGCTCATCGACGTCCACCTCCACGGCACGTTCCACACCTGCCGGGCCGCGGTGCCCCACATGGTCGCCGCCGGTGGAGGGGCGATCGTCAACACGGGCTCGCACGCCAGCCAGGGCATCTACGGCGGCACCGGCTACGGCGCGGCCAAGGGGGCGACGGTGTCGCTCAGCCGCCAGATCGCTCTCGACCTCGCCCCCCACGGGGTGCGGTGCAACGTCGTCGCGCCGGGTGCGGCCACCCGCCTGTCGACCGGCGACGAGTACACCGACCACATCGAAGACCTCCACGCCCGCGGCCTGCTCGACGACGGCATGCGCGACGCATCGCTCGCCCCGCCGCCGGCCGAGGACGCGGCCGCCCTCTACGCCTACCTGGTGTCGGACCTCGCGGTGGGCGTGACCGGCCGGACCTTCACCGCGGCCGGCGCCTACGTCGGCGTCTGGTCGGACCCGGGCGAGACCATGGTCGCCTACCGCGACCACGAGGGTCCGTGGGACCTGGACGAGATCCACGCCGCCATGGGGCGGGCCGGCCTCGACGCACCGAGCCGCTGACGACAGGATCCTCCGCCGATCACGCCGACCCGTCGCGCGTGACGAAGGAGAAGGTGCCGTCGGCCTCGACGATGCCCCACCGCACGACGGCCAGGTCGGCGATGCCCTTCTTCCGGGCCGCCTCGTGGAGCTCGTCGCGGGTGATCCGCTGCATCCGGAGGACGTCGGCGACGACCTCACCGTCGCGCACCACGATGCTGGGCTCGCCGTCGAGGATCGGACGCGTGCGACGGAACCGGTACCCGACGACCGAGCTGCCCACCGCGAGCAGGCCCATCGTCGCGACCGCGAGGGTCGAGCCGGTGACCGACATGTCCTCCTGGGTGACGCCGTTCTGGACCATGTCGCCGAGCACGACGAGGATCACCAGCTCGAAGGCGGTCACCTCGGCCAGCTCCCGCTTCCCCATGGCCCGCAGCAGCAGCCACAGGATGACGTACACCGCGACGGCGCGCAGGACGATCTCCACGACGCGACCTCCTAGGGCAGGATCCAGAGCGGGTGATCGATGACGACCTGGTCGGTCCCGACGACCACCGCGGTGCGACCCTCGCGCCGCCACTGGACGCCGGGCTCCACGCGCGTGTCGAGCCAGACGGTCAGCACGTCACCGTCGGGCGCGCCGAACGTCCAGATGGTGTCGTCGCCGTCGGTCGTCGACGCGTCGGGGTCGGGGTTCGCACCGTTCTCGTCGAGCGCCTCCAGGTAGGAGGTGGTCACCCGCACCTCGATGGGCTCGTCGAAGCCGCCGGGACGGGAGATCACCAGGCGGTAGGGGACGGCGAGCGCCGGGCGGGCGACCTCGGCCCGGGTCAGCCGGACCTCCAGCTCACCGTCCCGGCCGGTGTCGGTGGCGGTCCGCACGCCGAGGAGCCCGAGCAACCCGGCCAGCACCAGCAGCCCGAAGCAGGCCAAGCCGACCCGACGCAGCCACCGCCCCCGGCGCTCGCGGGGCAGGTCGATGGCACGCGGCTCGGTGGACGTCACGGTCACGCCTCCTCGGGCGACGAAGCACCCGGGTCCCTCCCCCGGCCCGGGGCGCGCAAACGGCACGATCGGTCGTCCCGAGGCGGTGCCGTGGGCCGTCAGCCAGCGGGTCGACGGCCCTGTCGGTCGAGTAGCGGGCGGCGAGGAGGGCCCGGTGGTCGCGGGGCGAACCGAACAGCGACCGGTTCAGCGTGGCCCGCTTGAGCAGGACGTGCAGGCCGTGCTCCCACGTGTAGCCGATGCCGCCGTGGAGCTGGACCGCGCTGCCCGTGGCGCGGACCGCGGTCTCGGTGGCGAGGACCTTGGCCATGGCGACGGCGACGGCCACCTCGTCGTCGGCCGCGCCCCCGGCGAGCAGGGCGACGGCACGGCGGACGAGCTGGCGGGACAGGGCGACGTCGACGCACACGTCGGCGCAGGCGTGCTTGACCGCCTGGAAGGAGCCGATCGGCCGCCCGAACTGCTCGCGCACCGAGGCGTAGGCGACGGTGGCCTCCAGCGCCGCTTCGGCCAGGCCGAGGCTGTCGACGGCCACGGCCAGCGCCCCGGGGCGGGCCAGCCGCTGCGGGGCGACGGCGAGCGGCCAGCAGCGGCCGGCGTCGACGGTCAGGCCGCCGACGGACACCTCGCCGAGCGACCGGGAGGCGTCCACGACCGGTGTCGGTCCGACGGCCAGGCCGTCGACCCCTGCGTCGAGCGCGACGAGCACCGGGCCGGCCGACGGGTCGTCGGCGACCAGCAGCACGTTGTCGGCGCCGACGACGTCAGGGACGAAGGTGGCCCGGCCCCGCACCGACGCGCGACCGTCGTCGACCTCGACCACGAACGGGAGGGGGCCGGCGCCCGGCGCCTCGGCAGCCGAGAGGGCCACGGCCACGCGGAGGCGCCCCTCGGCGATCCCGGCGAGGAGGCGGTCGCGCTCATCGCTCGGCGACGTGGCGCGGAGGACCCCGACGGCGAGGACCACGCCTCCGAGCAACGGGCTCGGCGATGCCACGCGACCGAGCTCCTCGAGCACGACGGCGAGCTCGGCGAACGACGCGCCTGCTCCCCCGAGCTCCTCGGGGACCTCGAGCCCCAGCCACCCGGACCGGGCCAGGAGGTCCCAGTCGGCAGCCACCGGGTCGCCGCCCGACACGAGGGGGCTGGTGGGCGCGAGCAGGTCGCGGGCCACGGCACGGAGGTCGTCGTGGACCTCGGCGAGGGCGGCCAGCTGGTCCGCCGCGGCGGCGAGGTCCGTCACGATGCCACGACCGGCTCGCGCGGGAGGCCGAGGCCCCGCTCACCGATGATCGTGCGCTGGATCTCGCTCGACCCGCCGGGGATCGTCCACTCCCACGAGCCCACGAAGTCGAGCACCCACGCACCCGACTCCCACCCGCTCGACAGCGGCTTGCGGAGCTGGAGGTGGGCGCCGGGTCCGACGACCTCGGCCGCGAAGCCGGTCAGCCGCTGGAGGAGCTCGCTGTAGGCGAGCTTCACGATCGACGCGTCGGCCGGTCCGGCTCGCCCCGCCTCGGAGCGCTCGACCAGGTCGCGGCACAGCGCCCGCACCGCGGTGAGCTCCACCTCGAACGCCGCCAGCCGGTCGGTCACGACCGGGTCGTCGATCGGGCGGATCCCGGACGCGCCCGCCGTCGCGCAGTCGTCGACGAGCCAGCGGAACCCGCCGGCCAGGCGCTCGGCCAGCTCCAGCATCGTCAGCCCCCGCTCGGCGCCGAGGGTCTCCTGCGCGATCTGCCAGCCGGCGCCCTCGGCCCCGACCAGGTCCGACGCAGGGATGACGACGTCGTCGAAGAAGATCTCGCAGAAGTGCGAGTCGCCCAGCGAGTTGCGCACGGGCCGGACGTCGATGCCCGGGGTGCGCATGTCGAGCAGGAAGTAGGAGATGCCGCGGCGCTTGGGGGCCTGCGGGTCGGTGCGGGCCAGCAGCAGGCAGCGGTCCGAGTGGCGGGCGCCGCTGGCCCACAGCTTCTGGCCGTTCACGAGGTAGTGGTCGCCCTCGGGTCGGGCGGTGGCGCGCAGGCTGGCCAGGTCGGAACCGGCCTCGGGTTCGGAGAACCCCTGGCACCAGATCTCGCCGTCGAGGATCGCGGGGAGGTGCCGCTCGCGCTGCTCGTCGGTGCCGGCGGCGAGCAGCGTCGAGGCCGCGTGGTGGATCGACACGAACGCCAGGACCAGCCGGGGCGCGTCGTGGGCGGCCATCTCCTGGTAGAGCACGGCCTGCTCGGCGACGGTCATGCCGCCGCCCCACTCCGCCGGCCAGTGCGGCACCGCGTACCCCGCGCCTCGGAGCTGCTGGAACCACTGCTGCTGGAAGGCGACGAACTCGTCCTCCGACACACCGTTCTGGGCCGACCGCCAGTCGGAGGGCACGTTGTCGACGCACCACGATCGCACCGCCTCCCGCACGTCGGCCAGGGCGGTCACGAGGGCTGCGACCGCGTGCGGAGGGCGGCCAGGCGGTCGCGGTGGTCGTCGGACTGCATGGTCACCTGCTCGGCCGCGAAGCCGGCCTGCACCGCGCCGTCGAGCGCCCGCGACAGGTGCATGTTCACGATGCGCTTGGTGCCCTGCACCGCGGCCGGGGGGAGGGCGGCGATGCGGGCAGCCAGTCGAGCGGCCTCGGGGAGCAGCTCGTCGGGCGGGCAGGTGCGGCTGGCGAGGCCGACCTCCACCGCGAGCTGGGCGGAGATCTTCGCTCCGGTGAACAGCTGCTCCCGGGTCCGCATGATCGGCGTCAGCAGGGGCCAGAGGGCCGCACCACCGTCGCCCGCCACCAGGCCGACCGCGACGTGGGGGTCGCACAGGTAGGCCGACTCGGACATGAGCACGATGTCGGAGAGCACGGCCAGGCTGCAGCCGAGGCCCACCGCCGGTCCGTTGACCGCGGCGATCACCGGGAGCGGGAACCGGAGCATCTCGTCGATGATCTCGGCGCCCTCGCGCAGGCTCTCGTCGCGGGCGGCCGGGTCGTCGAGGAACGAGGTGATCCAGTCGAGGTCGCCACCGGCGGAGAAGGCCGAGCCGGCGCCGGTGAGCACCACCACCCGCGCGTCGCGGTCGGCGGCGAGGTGCCGCCACACCTGGGCGAGGGCCCGGTGGAGGTCGGCGTCGATGGCGTTGAGCTGGTCGGGCCGGTCGAGCACGACGGTGCGGACGGCGCCGTCGGACTCGACCCGGAGCCCTGGTGGGATCCCGTCCATCAGCCGAAGAGCCCCGCGAGGCTGCGGCGGCCGAGCCGCGCCGCGAGGGCGGCCTGGGTCGCCGACGCCCCCATGGGCAGCCGGCGCAGCGGCTGGCTGGCCCGCGAGAGCCACGACAGCACCGTCTCGTCGCAGAAGCCGATGGCCCCGTGGAGCTGGTGGGTCACCCGGAAGGTGGTGGCCGCGGCCTCGATGGCGGCGAGCCGCAGGGCCAGGGCGTCCTCGACCGCGTCGGGCCGGCCGACCTCGATCGACCAGAGGGCGTGCTTGGCCAGCTCCTCCAGCCCGACCCGGTCGACCTCGGCCTCGGTGAGCTGGAACTGCACGCCCTGGAACGACGACAGGGCCTGGCCGAACTGGTGGCGGGCCTGGACGTACTCGACGGTGAGGGCCATGGCCCGGTCGAGGCTGCCGAGCAGCGTCCAGCACGGGAGCACCAGGGCGAGGGCGAGGTCGCCGGCGCCGGCGTCGTCGAGCGGTTCGAGCTCGAGCGGGGCGACGAAGGCGGTCTTGCGGACCGGCCCGGCCGGCTCGCCGGGCGTGACCGTGCTGCGGCGGCCGTCGAGGTCGACCGCAGCCCAGCGCAGGTCGACCCCCGCCACCGCGGCCTCGGGCGACGGGCCGGCGACGACCACGAGGGCGTCGACGTCGAGGTCGCGGGGTCGGGAGAGGCGTTCGGCCACCGGGTGGGGCACCGCCCACCAGCCGGCGCTGCGGCACAGCGCGGCGGCAGCCTCCAGCTCGTCGGCGCTGCCCCGGGGGTCGAGGTCCCAGGCGCCGAGGTCGTCGAGCACCTTGGCCGCGGCCCCCGTGCGATCGCCCTCCCGCTCGGCCACCTCGGCCAGCTCGTCGCCGCCGGCGGCTTCGAAGGCGCGGCGGGCGGCCACGCCGTACTCGACGGCCTCGGGGGACAGGTCGGTGATCACGAGGCCACCAGGAGGGCTCGGGCCAGCAGGATGCGCTGCACCTCGATGCTGCCGGAGGCCACCGTGGCCGACACCGAGTAGCGGTGGTGGTCCTCGACGGCGCGGCGGAAGCGCGCCGCCTCCTCACCGGTCGGCGGCGACTCGGCCACGATGTCCATCAGGACCTCCGCGCTGTCCTGGTCGAGCCGGGTCACCGCGATGCGGTACGCCGCGGCATCGCCGGGCTTCACGTCGCCGGTCGCCTGGGCGGCCACGACCCGGTAGGCGAGCAACCGGGCCCGGCGAGCCTGCACCTGGGTCCGGGCCCAGCGGCCGCGCAGCTCGTCGCTCAGCCCGTCCCACGCATCGCCCAGCGCGGCCGGTGCCCACTGGAGGAGGCGCTCGACCCGGGCGTAGCGGGCGATGCCGACCCGCTCGAAGGCGAGCACCTCCTGCACGACCTCCCACCCCCGGTCGACCTCGCCCAGCACGTCGGCCTCGGTGACCCACAGGTCGTCGATGAAGACCTCGTTGAGGTGGTGCGGCCCGAGCATGCAGGGGATCGGCCGCACCTCGATGGCGGGGTCGTCCATCGGCACGATGAACACGGTGATGCCCTGCTGCTTCTTCTCGCCGCGCGACGTGCGGGCCAGCAGGAAGCACCACTGGGCCATGGTGGCGTAGGAGGTCCAGATCTTCTGGCCGGTGATGCGCCAGCCGTCGCCGTCGCGCCGGGCCGCCGTCTTCAGCGAGGCGAGGTCTGACCCGGCGTCGGGCTCGCTGAAGCCCTGGCACCAGATCACCTCGCCGCGGCGATGGGCGGGAGGTGCGAGGCCTGCTGCTCGGCGGTGCCGTGGCGCATGATCGCCGGGCCGACCCAGTTGACGCCCATGTACTGGGCGCCCCGGGGCTCGTGCTGGGCCCACATCTCCTCGCGGACCGCGGTCTGCTCCCAGGGCGAGGCGCCGCGGCCGCCGTACTCCTCGGGCCAGGCAGCGCAGAGGAGGCCCTCCTCCGCGAGGATCCGGCAGAACGACTGGGCCACCTCGAGGTCGGCCGGGTCGTCGGTGAAGGCCCCGAGGTAGTCGGAGGGGATGTGCTCGGAGATCAGCTCGCGCAGCTGCGTGCGGAGGGCGGCGACGCCCGGACCCTGGTCGTAGTCCACTACCGGCCACCGATCCTGCGCATGGACGCCATCCTAGGCGTCGCCCGACAACCATGTTCTGCCCACGCGGAAGGCACCTTCTCAGGCCACGGGACGCAGCCACGGATCACGATGTGGCGCATGGGGGGCCCTGCCCTCCTGAGAGGCCGCGGCAGCCCCCTAAGATGAGTGAGCCCTCATTCTGTACGCGCCGGTCGCGCGCCGTCCACCACCCCCGCCGCGGGAGCCGCCGATGAGCGCCAGCACCACGGAGCCCCCGCCGTCGGACGGGCCGCACGACCCTGCGGCCGCGCCCGCCTCCGGGTCCGACGCAGGGCGGAGACGCCTGCTCTCGGGGGTGGAGGCGATCGGCGAGGCGCTCCTCGTGCGGCGCGCCGTCGACGTCCGCCGCGGCCTCGACACGGCCACGTTCGTGTCGGGCTACCCGGGCTCGCCGCTGGGCACCCTCGACCTGGCTCTCGGCCGCCTCGGCGCTCGGCTCGGCGAGCATCGGATCGTCCACCAGCCGGGGCTGAACGAGGAGCTGGCCGCGGCGTCGGTGTGGGGGTCGCAGATGGGCGCGGCGGTGCCCTACGACGGCGTCGACGGCGTGGTCGGTGCCTGGTACGGCAAGGGGCCCGGCCTCGACCGCTGCGGCGACGTGCTGAAGCACGCCAACCTGATGGGCGTCGGGCCCAACGGCGGCGCCGTGCTGTTCGTCGGAGACGACCCCTCGGCCAAGTCGTCGACCCTCCCCTACGACACCAACGCCCCGTTGGCCGACGCCGCGGTGCCGATCCTCGTGCCCGCCGACCAGCAGGACCTGCTCGACCTGGCCGTCCACGCCTTCCGGCTCAGCCGGGCGTGCGGGTCGTGGGTCGGCGTCCGCATCGTCACCGCCGTCGCCGACGGCATCGGTGCGGTCGACACCGACCCGGCCCGGTTCCCCGACGTCGAGCCGGAGCTGGTGGTCGACGGCGAGCCGTGGCAGCACGAGCCGACCGGCACGATCCTGCGGGCCGACCTCGAGGAGCTGTGGATCGACCGGCGGCTGCGGGCCGCGCAGGCATGGGTCGAGGCCGAGCGGCTCGACCGCACGATCGGGGCCGAGGGACACGCCCGGCTCGGCATCGTGTGCGCCGGCCGCACCTACCGCGACGTGCTCGGCGCGCTGGAGGCCTGCGGGGTCGGGCCCGACGACCTGGCCGCGGCCGGCATCCGGATCCTCAAGCTGGCCCTCACCTACCCGGTCGTGCCGTCGTCGGTGCTGGCCCTGGCCGACGCCGCCGACGAGGTCCTGGTGGTCGAGGAGAAGCGGCCCTTCGTCGAGCAGCAGGTGCGCGCCCTGCTGCAGGAGGCGGGCCGGACCACACCCGTCCGCGGCAAGCGCGACGGCGACGGCCGGCCCCTCGTCCCGACCACCGGCGAGCTGACCGCGGACCGACTCGTCGACGTCCTGCGACGGGTGCTGCCCGACCTGCCCGCACCCACTCCGGTCGCTCCCGCCCGGCGGGCCAGCCTCCCCCTGCTCGACCTGCCGTCCCGCACGCCCGCCTTCTGCAGCGGCTGCCCCCACAACCGCTCGACGGTCGTCCCCGAGGGGTCGGTGACGGGCGGCGGTGTCGGCTGCCACGGGATGATCCACTTCGAGCACCGCCACGAGGAGGAGCTGTTCGTCCCCCCGACGCCGATGGGCGCGGAGGGCGTGCACTGGGTCGGCCTGGCCCCGTTCGTCGGCGACCGCCACATCTTCCAGAACCTGGGCGACGGCACCTTCAGCCACTCGGGCAGCCTCGCGGTGCGGGCCGTGCGTGGCCGCCGGCGTCCACATCACCTTCAAGCTGCTCTACAACTCGGCCGTCGCCATGACCGGCGGGCAGGACGTCGCCGGGCTGATGGACGTCCCCGCCCTCACCCGCTCGCTCGCGGCCGAGGGGGTCTCGGCCATCACCGTGTGCACCGACGACGTCGATCGCTACGGCCGTTCCGCCGCCTTCGCCCCCGGGCGTGCAGGTGCGGCCGCGGCGAGGACGTGCTCGGAGGTGCAGGAGGAGCTGCGCCGCCACCCGGGCGTGTCGGTGCTCGTCTACGACCAGCGCTGCGCGGCCGAGGCCCGCCGGCTCCGCAAGCGGGGCGAGCTCGACGACCCGCCCCGGCGCGTCGTGATCAACCAGGCCGTCTGCGAGGGGTGCGGCGACTGCTCCCGCATCAGCAACTGCCTCTCGGTGCTGCCGGTCGACACCGAGATCGGCGAGAACGGCGCGAGATCCACCAGTCGTCCTGCAACAAGGACTACTCCTGCCTCGAGGGCGACTGCCCGTCGTTCCTGACGCTGGTGCCGGCGACCGGGGCGGCCGGGGACGTCGGGCGACGGACGACGCGGCCCCGGCGCGACCCGTCCTCCCCGGTGGAGAGCTGCCCGACCCGCCGCTGGCGCCGATCGACGGGCGGTTCAGCGTGTACACGACGGGCATCGGAGGCACCGGCATCGTCACCGCCAACCGCCTGCTCGCCCACGCCGCCGCTGGCCTCCGGCGTTCTCGGTGCAGGGCGTCGACCAGACCGGCCTGTCGCAGAAGGCGGGGGCGGTCGTGTCGCACCTCCACATCGCCCGCACCGACGCCGACATCACCACCGCCACCGTCCCCGACGGCGGTGCCGACCTCTACCTGTCGGGCGACATCCTCCAGGCCGCGTCGGCGGTCCACCTGAAGAAGGTGCGCCCGGGGTCGACCTGGGCCGTGGTCGACGCCGACCTGGTGCCCGACCGCGGCGATGCTCCAGGGCACGCCTGGGGTCGACGACGACCGGCTGTCGGCCGCGGTCCGCGACACGGTCGGACCGGACCGGGCGCTGGTCGCCGACACCACCGGGCTGGCCGAGCAGGTCTTCGGCAGCCACCTCGCGGCCAACGTCGTGCTGCTCGGCGCGGCCTGCCAGATGGGCGCCCTGCCGGTTCCGCCCGAGGCGGTCGAGGAGGCCATCACCACCCAGGGCCCGGCCGCCGCGACCAACCTGGCCGCCTTCCGGTGGGGCCGCTGGCTGGTCGCCGACCCCGCCGCCGTCGCACGCCGCCCTCGACGGTGCCGGCGGCCGCGAGCACCGGGGGCAGGCCGACATCTGGGACCCGACCGAGCGGGCCGCCGCCGCGGCCGAGCGCCTCGTCGACCGGCACGCGCTCCCCGCCGACGCTGCGGCCGCTCCTGCTGCGGCGGGCCGCCCAGGTCGTCGACTACCAGGGACCGCGGCGGGCCGAGCGCTGGCTCGACCTGGTCGTGCGGGCCGCGCGCCGTCGACGGACCCGAGCACGACTGGCGGCTCACCCGGGCCGTGGCCGAGGGCTGGTTCAAGGTGCTCACCTACAAGGACGAGTACGAGGTCGCCCGGCTCCACCTGCGCCTCGACCTGGACGAGGCCGCCCGCGAGGCCGGCATGGCCGACGGGTACAAGGTCCAGTTCCACCTCCACCCCCCGACGCTGAGGCGGCTCGGCGTCGACCGCAAGATCGCCCTGGGTGGACGGACGGCGGGGCTCGCCTTCCGAGGGCTCGCCGCCATGCGTCGGGTGCGGGGGACCCCGCTCGACCTCTTCGGTCTGGCGCACCACCGCCGTGAGGAGCGCGAGCTGGCCGAGGAGTACGGCGCGCTGGTCCGGCGGACCCTCTCGGATCTCACCTCCGACACCTACGACGACGCGGTGGCGATCGCCGAGAGCGTCCAGGTGGTCAAGGGCTACGAGGACATCAAGAGCGACGCCATCGCCCGCTGGCGCGCCGACCTCCCCGCCCGATGACCCTCAAGGTGGTCCGCTTCCACCGGGCCGAGCCCGACGAGGTGCGGATGGCGTGGGGCCGTGTCCTCGGGAGCGGACGGCGCGCCCAGCCGGGTCGCGCTCGCGACCCCCATCGACGATCCCGACCTGCCGACGCCCGGGCTTCGCGGCGGTCGACGTGCTCTGGTTCGACGACGTGGATGCGGAGTACCCTCACCGCGACCCTCGACCAGCGCCTCCGCGCCCTCGACCCGGCGCTCGTGCTCCGGCGACGGGGCGATCGCGGTGGTCGTCGACGAGGTGGTGGTGCGGGGGCCTGACGCACTGGCGGCCCGGTGGGCGGAGGGCGGGCCCCGGTTCAAGATGATGTCGTTCGGCCGGCGCGCCGCCGTCGCTCAGCCGCGAGGGGTTCGCCGCTCGTTGGCGGCAGGAGGCCGGCAGCCTCGGCGGTGAGCCGCATCCCCGACGAGGTCCGAGGAGTCGCCTACGTCCAGGACCACCCGGTCGGTCCGGACGACCCGGTCTTCGACGCGATCAACGAGGTCTGGTTCGACTCCCTCGACGCCCTCCGCGGCCCGCGCCGCCTGGCTGGCCGCCCGCCCCGATCCCGCGCCGACCTCATGGACCCCGCCACCTGCGCCACCCTCTGCCTCGCGAGGAACCGCTCCTCGCCTGACGCCGCGGCCCGCGACCCACCCGTTCTGGGCGCGTAGCGCACCATGACCGCTCACGGACCAAGAACGGACGGGATCGACGCCACCGCTTCTGGGCGCGTCAGCGGCCACCATGACCGCTCACGGACCAAGAACCGCGTCGGGCAGGGCGACGCGGTGCGCCACCGGTCAGGCCGGGTCGAGGGTGGCGAGGAGGGCGGCGGTGTCCTGGGGGAAGACCCGGATCTCGACGACCCGGCCCTCGGCGACGCGGATGAGCTCGACGACGTCGACGGTGGCCGAGCGACCGGTCGCCTTCGAGGTCCAGGTCTGCGCGGTCACCTGAACTGCGGCGTCGTCGGCGGAGGCCCGCACGTCGGCGGGACCGATGGTGCGGTCCCAGTGCTCGGCGAAGGTCGCGCCCATGGCGCCCATGCCCGCGACCCCGTCGTGCCACCCGCCGTGGGGCAGGGAGGTCGGCTGCTCGATGCGCAGCTCCGGGTGGAGGAGCAGCGCGGCGCCGTCGCGGTCGCCGGCCCGGAAGCGACGGCCGAGCTCCTCGACCACGGCGACGACATCGGGCTCGGTCACCTCACCCGCTCCACGCTCGATGCACCCGTCGACCGCCACGTCCGCCGGGTCACGGCTAGGCCTTGGTCGTCGCCGGCTCGAAGTGGGGGAAGAACCCGTCCATCGTGCCCTTGGCTGACCAGCTCGAGGGCGCGGTCGGCGTCGAAGTCCTTGCGGTGCCGCGTCTCGAGGGCGAGCACCAGGGCGATGCCGACGACGGCCCGGGCCGAGATGTCCGGGTTCCCCGCCTCGAAGCCGTAGCGGCGCTCGACCTCGCCCCACGCCGCGGCCAGGCGGTCCATCGCCACGGTGAGGTGCTCCCGGTAGAAGCGCTGGGCGACCTTCGGGTCTCCGAAGAGGACGAGCCCCAGCAGCGGCAGCACCTCGACGAGGGTCGAGACGAGCTGCCGGTAGAGGGCCTGCAGCTTCTCCTGCTGGCCCTCGGAGTCGAGCGGGCCCTCGCTGTCGACCACCGCGGTGGCGGCGACCAGGTCGTCGACGGCCTCGCGGAGCGGCTCGACGACCGCCTCGAAGAAGAGCTGGTCCTTGCTCTCGAAGTGGCGGTAGATGACGCCCTCGCTGATCCCCCCGCGCTCGGCGATGTGGCGGATCGTGGTGCCGTTCATGTCGCCGGTCTCGGTGAACGCCCGGCGGGCCGCCTGGAGGATCGACCGGCGCCTGGCCTCCGCTGTCAGCCGCTTGGGCCGGGCCGGCGCGGCCTTGGGGCGAGAGGAGGCCTTCGTTGCCATGGCCCGAGGATAATGAGCGCGCAGTCACTCCCTCGGCATCGGAGCGGCGCGCCCGGGATAGGGTCGGACGAGTGATCGCTCACTCAGAACACGCTCGGAGACGGTCGCCCGGCTCGCGGCGACGATCGTGCGGCTTCGCCGCCTGCCGACACCTGTGCTCGTCTGGTCGCCTCGCCTCGTCGGCTCGGCTCCATCGACGATCGTCGCATGAAGGTCGCCGTCGCCTACGAGACCGGTGCTCCCCTCGTCGTCGAGGACCTCCCCACCCCCGCCATCGGACCCCACGACGTCCTGGTGCGCCTGGCCGCCAGCGGGATCTGCCACACCGACCTCACCGTGATCGAGGGCCTGTCCAACCTCCCCCTCCCGATCGTGCCGGGTCACGAGGGCTGCGGCACGGTCGAGGCCGTCGGCGCCGAGGTGCGCCGGGCCGCGGTCGGCGACCGGGTGCTGGCGTCGGTGTCGCCCGCGTGCGGCAGCTGCTGGTGGTGCCTCAACGGCCTGTCGAACCACTGCGAGCTGGGCCCGACGGTGCAGACCACCGTCCGGTTCGACCTGCCCGACGGGCGCACCGCCACCGCCATCTGCGGGTGCGGGACCTTCGCCGAGGCCATGGTCGTCCACGAGGCATCGGTCGTCCCGGTCGAGACCGACCTGGTCGACGAGGAGCTCGCCCTCCTCGGCTGCGGGGTCACGACCGGTCTCGGCGCGGCGCTCAACACGGCTCAGGTGCAGCCGGGTTCGAGCGTCGCGGTGATCGGCTGCGGCGGCGTCGGACAGTCGGTCGTCCAGGGGGCGCGCATCGCCGGCGCGGCGACGATCATCGCCATCGACCCGGCGGCCGGCCGTCGCGACGCCTGCCTCGCGCTCGGGGCCACCCATGCCCTCGACCCCGCCGACGGCGACCCCGTCGAGCAGGTCCGGGCCCTCACCGACGGGCGGGGGGCCGACTTCACCTTCGAGGTCGTCGGCCGTCCGGAGCTCATCGTCCAGGCCTTCGACATGGCCCGCGCCGCCGGCACGGTGACGGCCGTCGGCATGCCGTCGAAGGACGACGTCATCACCCTGCCGGCGCTGCGCGCCGTCTTCTCCGGGAAGCGCTTCGCCGGGTCGAAGGTCGGCGGCGCCCAGATCCTCCGCGACTTCCCCCGCTACGTCCGCCTGGCCGAGACGGGGCGTCTCGACCTGCGTTCGATGGTCTCGCGGCGCATCACCCTCGACGAGGTGAACGAGGGCATCGACCTGCTCCACCGGGCCGAGGGCGTCCGCACCGTGATCGTCGGGTGACGAGGTGACGGGGTGACCGGACCGCTCGCGGGGCGCCGGGTCGTCGAGCTGGCCGGGATCGGCCCCGGCCCCTTCGCGGCGATGATGCTGTCGGACATGGGCGCGGAGGTGCTCCGCGTCGACCGGTCCGACGCGGTGGGCCAGCCGGCACCCCGTTGGGACGTCAACGCTCGTGGTCGGCGGTCGGTCGGCGTCGACCTGAAGCACCCCGAGGGGCGGGAGGTGGTGCTCCGACTGGTCGAGCAGGCCGATGCGCTCGTCGAGGGCTTCCGACCCGGCGTCACCGAGCGGCTCGGCCTCGGGCCCGACGACTGCCTGGCCCGACGACCGTCGCTCGTCTACGGCCGGATGACCGGCTGGGGCCAGGACGGCCCCCTCGCCCAGGCGGCGGGCCGCGACATCAACTACGTCGCCCTCTCCGGCACCCTCGCCATGGTCGGTCGACCGGACCAGCCTCCGGTGCCGCCCCTCACCCTCGTCGGCGACTTCGGCGGAGGCGGGATGCTCCTGGCGTTCGGGATCGTGTGCGGGATGCTCGAGGCGGCCTCGTCGGGTCGCGGCCAGGTCGTCGACGCGGCGATGCTCGACGGGGCCGCGCTCCTCGCGGGGATGTTCCACGGACTGCGCGCCGACGGGCAGTGGCACGAGCGGGGCACGAACCTGCTCGATGGCGGGGCCTGGTTCTACGACGCGTACGAGACCTCCGACGGCGGCTCGATCTCGCTGGGCGCGATCGACCCGCGTGCTCGCGCCGACCTGCTCCGCCTCACCGGGCTCGCCGACGACGTCGACGGCGGCGGACCGATCCCCGACGCCGACGACCGCTCGACCTGGCCGGCGATGAAGGCGCGCCTCGCCGCCGTCGTGCGCACCCGCACCCGCGACGAGTGGTGCGACGTCTTCGAGGGCACCGACGCCTGCGTCGCCCCCGTGCTCGAGCCCGGTGAGGCGGCCTCGCACCCGCACGTGCGCCACCGGGGCACCTTCACCGAGGTCGACGGCGTGGTCCAGCCCGCTCCCGCCCCGCGCTTCAGCCGCACTCCCCCGGAGATCGCCGGCCCGCCCCCGGCGCCCGGCGCCGACACCGACGCGGCCCTCGCCGACTGGGGCTTCTCGGCCGCGGAGCTCGACGCCCTCCGCGCGACCGGCGCCATCGCCTGACGCCGGCTGCCCGCTCCCCACGCCGACCGACCCCTCGGCGACGTGGCTCGCGTTCCGGGGGTCAGAGGTCGACGTTCGACGACCCGCCCACTGTCGCCGACGCGGACCACTTCGCGAGCGACAGGTCGGGCGACAGCCGAGGGGAGCGAACGCTCACCTGCCGCTAGCCAGGATCGGGGATGCTGTGGTAAGTAAACACTCATGCACATAGGGCTCGGACTGCAGTTCGCCAACCTCGACCGCCGGGCGTCGGACGCGGCGGTCGTACCAGCTCGAGCTCGGGCTCGGCGCGCGAGCCGAGGACGCCGGCTTCGACTCGATCTGGGTGTCGGAGCACCACTTCTCCGACTACCAGCTCACGTCGCAGCAGTCGATGGTCCTGTCGTGGCTCGCCGCGCAGACCACACACGCCCGGCTGGGCACGTTCGTCACCGTCCTGCCCTGGCACGACCCGGCGCGGGTGGCCGAGTCCTTCACCGTGCTCGACCACCTCTCGGGGGGCCGCGCCATCCTCGGTCTCGGCCGGGGCCTGGGCCAGAAGGAGTTCGTCGGCTTCCGGGTGCCGATGGGCGAGTCCCGCCGCCGCTTCACCGAGTACACCGAGGCGGTCCTCGAAGCGCTCGAGACGGGCGTGCTGGAGTACGACGGCGAGCTCTACCAGCAGCCCCGCGTCGAGATCCGCCCCGACCCGATGGCCACCTTCAAGGGCCGCACCTTCGCCTCGGCCGTGTCACCCGAGTCGATGGAGATCATGGCCCGCATGGGCGTGGGCCTCCTCGTCATCGCCCAGAAGCCGTGGGAGACCACCGAGGCCGAGCTCGAGGCCTACCGCAAGCGCTACCTGGAGCTCCAGGGCGTCGAGGCCCCGAAGCCGGTGCTGGTGATCGTGGCCGGCGTGGCCGAGGACGCGGCGCAGGTGCAGCGCATCCGCGACGTCCACCTCCAGCGGTGGGCCCGGTCGACCGTCGAGCACTACGAGTTCGACAACATCGGGTTCGCCGACATCGAGGGCTACGAGTACTACGCCGGGCTGGCCAACAACATCAACAAGCACGGCATCGACAAGTTCAACGGCTTCCTGGCCGACCTCCAGGTCTGGGGCACGCCGGAGCAGGTCACCGAGAAGCTCCTCGAGTACGTCGAGCGCACCGACGCCGGCGGCCTCGTCGTGCCGCTGAGCTTCGGCGGGATGCCGGCCGACGAGGCCCAGGCGAGCTTCGACCTCTTCACCCGCGAGGTCCTCCCGGAGCTCAAGCGCCACGACGTCGGCGGCGACATCGGCGTCACCTACGACGCCACGTCGACCGCCGTCGCCTGACGCAGTGGGCGACCTCTGCGCGGGTCGCACCTGTGTGGTCACGGGTGCAGGCAGCGGCATCGGTCGGGCCCACGTCGAGGCGCTCGTGGCCCACGGGGCGCGGGTCGTCGTCAACGACGTCGACGCCGCCGCGGTGACCGGAGTCGTCGACGAGCTCCGGGCCGGCGGAGGCGAGGCCGTGGGCTGCGTCGCCGACGCGTCGACCGCCGACGGCGCCGACGCCCTCATCGCCGCCGCGGTCGACGAGTGGGGCCGGCTCGACGTCGTCGTGAACAACGCCGGCATCGCTCGCGACCGCATGCTCGTCAACCTCGCCGAGGACGACTGGGACGCCGTCCTGGCCGTCCACCTGAAGAGCACGTTCCTGGTCACCCAGCGGGCGGCCCGGCTCTGGCGGGAGAGAGCGAAGGCGGGCGAGACCGTCGACGGCCGCGTGGTCAACACGGTGTCGTCGGTCGGGCTCTACGGGCACGCCGGGCAGGCCAACTACGCCGCGGCCAAGGGCGCCATCGCCAGCTTCACGCTCGTCGCCTCGATGGAGCTCGGCCGCTACGGCGCCACCGTCAACGCCCTCTGCCCGACCGCCCTCACACCGATGACCGAGGCGGTCGGCCTCGGCGACACCGACGAGGCCAAGGCCGGCGCCTTCGACCCCCGCTGGGTGTCGGCGCCCCTCGTGTGGCTGGCGTCGCCGCTGTCGGCCGACGTCACCGGCCGGGTGATCGTCGCGTCGGGGACCCGCCTGGCCGTGGCCGAGGGATGGAGCCGAGGCCCGACCGGCGCCCCGGTCGACGACCCCACCGAGGTCGACGCCGCCATCCGCCCGCTGCTGGCCGCGGCCGCCCCCAACGCCGACGTCCAGGGCGACCGTCCGAGCTGACCCGCCGGCGGGCCGTCGGCGGTGGCCCTCGATCGCGGAGGCGGGGAGCACGACGAGCAGGCAGCGTCGCCACCCCTCGGAGGTCTCGAGACGAACGAGGAGGCGGGAGGGCCGGTGATCCCCATCGGGTGGCGGACCGCCGCCCGGCCGTCCTACACTTCGCCAAATGGCAAACCATTCGGCGATGCTCGACCGGACGTTCCACGCCCTGTCCGATCCGACCCGACGGTCCGTGATCGACGCCCTCGCCGAGAGGGACGTCGCGTCGGTGACCGAGCTGGCCGAGCCCTTCCCGATCGGGCTCCCGACGTTCCTCAAGCACGTGCAAGGTGCTCGAGGACTGCGGGCTGGTCACGTCCGAGAAGGTCGGCCGGGTCCGCACCTGCCGGCTGCGACGCGAGCAGCTGGGCGAGGCCGAGCGCTGGCTGACCCAGCGGCGCGAGGCGGTGGAGGACCAGCTGGATGCCTTCACCGAGTACGTCGAATCGATCGCACGAGATGGAGGAGGCTCCGAGTGAGCACAGCAGACATCGAGCACGACACGACCCAGGGCACGGTCGTCGCCACGCCGGCGGATCGCCGCCCCCCGCCCCCTCGTGTACGAGGCGTGGACGCAGCTCGACCACCGGCGGCAGTGGTTCAAGGGGCCGAACCAGACCGAGGTCGCCCGCAGCCTCGACCTCCGGGTCGGTGGCACCGAGCTCGCCCACGGCCGCTTCGACGACACCGGCAGGGAGTCGATCTACACCGCTCGCTTCCACCTCATCGAGCCCGAGGTCCGGCTGATCTACGCCTTCGACATGCACGTCGACGGCGAGCACTTCTCGGTCTCCCTCACCCGGGTCGACTTCGACGACGCTGCCGGCGGCACCGACCTCACCTACACCGAGCACGCCTTCTTCCTCCGCGGCGACGACTACGTCGACGGTCGGATCGAGGGCACCGAGATCCTGATGGACCAGATCACCGCCTACGTCACCGCGCTCGCCGACCAGCCACGAGAGGATGCACGATGAACGATCCACAGCACCGCCAGCCCCAGCAGCTGCTCAGGGTGCAGAACTTCATGCTGTCGAGCGACGGGTTCGGGTCCGGCGAGGGCCAGTCGCTCGAGCGACCCTTCGGGCACGCGAACCCGGCCGACCTCGCCTCGTGGGCCGGCGCCACCGCCAGCTGGCCGAACCGCACCGACCCCGGCGGCACCCGCGGGCTCGACGACTACTTCACCCGCGACTTCGCCCACAACATCGGCGCCGAGATCATGGGCCGCAACAAGTTCGGTCCCATCCGCGGCCCGTGGCCGGACCACGAGTGGAAGGGCTGGTGGGGCGACGAGCCGCCGTTCCACACCCCGGTGTTCGTCCTCACCCACCACCCGCGCCCGTCGTTCACGCCTGTCGGACACGACGTTCCACTTCATCGAGGCCACGCCGGAGGAGGCCCTCCGCCAGGCGAAGGAGGCGGCCGACGGCAAGGACGTGCGGCTCGGCGGCGGCGTCGCGACCGTGCGCCAGTTCCTCGACGCCGACCTGGTCGACACCATGCACGTCGCCGTCGTGCCGTCGGTGGAGCTCGGTCGCGGCGAGCGCCTGTGGGAGTCGCCCGACGAGCTGCTCGACCGCTTCCACCTCGAGGTCGTCCCCAGCCCCAGCGGCGTCACCCACCACATCTTCTGGCGCCGCTGACCCGTCGTCGGGCCGTGTGGCGTCAGGCCGACGCGGACGCGGCCCAGTGGGCGACGTCGGCCCAGCCGGCCGGGCCCGTGGGGACGCCGGCCTTGATCACGCCGCCGATGCGCGTCCTGGTCGAGGAGGACGCCGATGTCGGCGGTGGGGTCGCCGTCGACCACGACGAGGTCGGCGAGGAAGCCCGGTGCGACCTGGCCGAGCGGGAGGTCCGACCAGCGGGCCGGCGTTGGCGGTGGCGGTGATCAGCGCCTCGAGGGGCGTGAGGTCGGCCAGCTCGACGTAGGCCAGCAGCTCGGCCGCGTAGGTGCCGTGGCGCGTCCACTGGTGGCCGAAGTCGCCGCCGGCGACGAGCCGCACGCCGCCGCTGTGGAGCTTGCGGATGCCGTCGACCTGGGCCTGGAGCTCCTCGGGGTAGAGGGCCTGCTCGACCCGCTCACGGCTGATCCCCCACTCCTCGGCCTCGCCCGCGACGACCTGCCGCAGGTAGTGGAGGCCCGGGCACACCCACACCTCGTCGCGCGCCTCGACCAGCGCCGAGATCGAGTCGTCGTCGAGGTAGGTGGCGTGGTGGACGATGCGCACGCCGTTGCGGACGCACATCCGCACCGACCCCGGCCCGCGGCAGTGGGCGGTCACGAAGGCCCCGCCCTTCGCCGCCTCGTCGACCGCGGCCGCGACCATGGCGTCGTCGAGGTAGGTGGTCTGCGACGGGATGGCCGGGGACGATCCCGTCGCCGGAGGCCATGAGCTTGATCGCCTTCACCCCGAGCTCGACCTGCTCGCCGACGGCCCGCCGCATCTCCTCGGCGTCGCCGACCTGGCGCAGGTTCTCCGAGCCGATCTGGCCCCGCTCGGTGATCATCTCGCCCGATGGCAGCATCCGGGGTCCATCGATCAGGCCCTTCTCGATCGCCCGGTGCACCAGCACGTCGACCCTCGGCTTCAGCGCGCCGGCCCCGACGAGCAGCGTGTAGCCCGACCGCAGGTAGGTGCGGACGACCCCGGCGACCTCGAGGGCGTGCTCGTCGTCGGGCATCGCGCTGATCTCGGGGTGGTTGAAGACGAAGTCGAGCGGCCAGCTGATGTGGGTGTGGGCGTCGCACAGCCCGGGGATCAGCGTCGCCCCGGCCAGGGACACCTCCTCGACCGAGCCCGGGTCGAGCGGCGCCGAGCCCCGGAACACCTCGACGATGCGGTCGCCCTCCAGCAGGACGGCGCCGTCGAAGGGGCGCTCGGTGGGGTCGCCCGAGCAGGTGACGATCCGGGCGTCGGTGAGCAGGGTGCGTGCAGCCACGGCCCCTTGGGAGTCGAGTGGATTGGAGGGGGTGGGGCCGGAGATCTGCTCGGCAGAGCCTCGCAGAGAAGGGCACCGTGCTTCTGGTCGCCTCGCCTGACGGCTCGGCTCAGCGCCGACCGGGGCCGGGGGTGAAGGTGACGGGGACGGAGACCGGCGAGCGGTTCAGCATCGAGTGGTAGCGGATCGGCTCGGCGCCGTCGGCCAGGCGGAGGTCGTGGAGGCGGGCCAGGACCTCCTCCAGCGCGATGCGCAGGTTCATGCGGGCCAGGTTCGACCCCGCGCAGCGGTGCGGGCCGGCGCCGAAGGAGAGGTGGCGGTTGCTCTCCCGCTCGGGGTCGAAGGCGTGGGGGCAGGCGAACTCGGCCTCGTCGCGGTTGGCCGAGGCCCAGGAGAAGAGCACCCGCTGGCCGGCCTCGATGCGCTGGCCTCCGACCTCGGTGTCGGTGGTGGCGACCCGGGCGACGGCGACGAAGGGCGGGTCGAGCCGCAGCAGCTCCTCGACGGCGCGCGGGCAGCAGGTCGGGCTCGGCCCGCAGCCGGGCCGGGATCTCGGGCTCGCGGCAGAACCGCACCACGAACTGCCCGAGGGCGCCGGCCGTCGTCTCCAGCCCTCCGAAGATCAGCAGCTGGATGACGCCGACGATCTCGTGGTCGGTGATCGGCCGCCCGTCGATCTCGGCGGTGATGACGGCCTGGACGACGTCGTCGATCGGCGGCTGCGCCCGGCGGGCCTCGACCAGCTCGGTGATCCAGGACCCGAGGCCCTGCCACCCCTCGGCCCGCTGCGGGTGCCCGGGGGTCGACGCGGCCGCCGCCAGCTCGTACAGCCGGGGCACCTCCTCGGCCGGGGCGTGCAGCACCTGCTCGAAGAAGGTGAGACCCGGCAGCGGCCGGGCGATCGCCTCCATGACGTCGCACTCGCCGGCCTCGACGACGTCGTCGATCAGCCGGGTGACCAGCGCCCGCGTCGCGTCCTCGTACCGGGCCACGACCGCCGGGGTGAACCAGGCGTTGATCAGCCGCTTGAACTGGCGGTGCAGCGGCGGGTCCATCACCTCGGGGATGGCGTTCACCGGCGTCGCCGGCGCGGGCACGTTGACGCCCTGGGCCGAGCTGAACGTCTGCCAGTCCTGGGCGACTGCGCAGCACGTCCTCGTAGCGGGTCACCACCCAGAAGCCGCCGTGCTGGTCGCTCCAGGTGACCGGGCACTCCTGGCGCTGGAGCGCGAGGGTCTCGTGGAGCGCCGCGGCGAGCGCGGGCGACAGGTGGTCGAAGTGCTCGGCCCGCCACTCGGCGCTGGGCACCTCGACCACCGGCGTGCTCACGACGCGGAGGCTCCCGACGAGCGACAGGGGCATGCCGATGCTGCGCGGCTCGAGGTAGGCCCGCAGGCCCTCGGGGCCGAGCTCGCGCCCGAGGCCCGACTCCTTGAGCCCGCCGAAGGGCACGAGCGGGAAGGGCGGGTAGCAGCCGTTGACCGCGACGCTGCCGGTGCGCATCCGCCGGGCGAGGGCCACGGCCCGCGCGTCGTCGCCCGCCCACACCCCGCCCGACAGGCCGTAGCGGGAGTCGTTGGCGATGGCGACGGCGTCGTCCTCGTCGTCGAAGGGGATGAACGACAGCACCGGGCCGAAGATCTCCTCGCGGGCCACCCGCATGTCGTTGTGCACGTCGGCCAGGATCGTCGGCGGGACGTACCAGCCGCGGGGCAGGTGGGCCGGGCGCACCCCGCCGGTGACGATCCGGGCGCCCTCCTCGACCGCCGAGGCGATGAAGCCCTCGACCCGGTCGCGCTGGCGCTCGGCGACCAGCGGCCCCATCACCGTGGCGGGGTCGAGGGGGTCGCCGTAGCGGACGGCCTCGGCCGCGGCACCGGCCGCCTCGACCACCTCGTCGTACCGAGACCGCGCCACCAGGACGCGGGTGTGGGCGCCGCACACCTGGCCCGACAGGTGCATGCCCCCACCGACCAGCCGAGGGACGGCGACGGCGAGGTCGGCGTCGTCGCACACGATGGCGGCCGACTTGCCACCCAGCTCGAGCGACACCCGCGTCACCCGCTCGGCACAGCGGGCCATGATCCGCTTGCCGGCGTCGGTCGAGCCGGTGAAGGCGACCTTGTCGGTGCCGGGGTGGGCCACCAGGTGCTCGCCGGCCTCCCGCCCACCGGGGATCACGTTGATCACACCCGCGGGGACGCCGGCCTCGGCCAGTGCCTCGGCGAACACGTAGCCGCTGAGCGGCGCCTCGGGCGGGGGCTTCAGCACGACGGTGCACCCGGCCGCGAGGGCCGGCGCCGTCTTCCACGCCGCGAGGGTCACCGGCGCGTTCCACGGGACGATGGCCGCGACCACGCCGACCGGGTCCTGCACCACCAGCCCGGCCCGGTCGTCGGTGACGACGGTGCGCTCGAGCTCGAAGGTGCCGAGGAGGTCGGCGTAGTAGTCGAAGACCCGGCCGACCATCCCGGTCTGAGCGGTGGGCGCCTGGCTGATGGCGCAGCCCATCTCGGTCGCGGTGACGTGGGCGATGTCGTCGGTGCGGGCCCGCAGGCACTCGGCGGCGCGGCGCAGCACCTCGGCCCGCTCCTCCGGCGGGGTGCGGGGCCAGGGCCCCTCGTCGAACGCGTCGCGGGCGGCGGCCACGGCCCGATCGACGTCGGCGTCGGTGGCCAGCGACACGTGGCCGACGACCTCCTCGGTCGACGGCGAGACGACCCCGAACGGGTCGTCGGAGGCGGCGTCGACCCACCGGCCGCCGATGAGGTGCTGGCGCCGTTCGAGCAGGTCCGGGTCCACGGGGCGACGCTACCAAGGGGAGGCGAAGTGAGCGAGCGCTCGCTAATCTACGAGGATGACGACGCTGCTCACAGGGGCCACGCTGGTCGACGGCACGGGTGCTCCGGCCCGGGCCGCGGACGTCGCTGGTCGACGGTGATCGCATCGCCGCGGTGGGCGAGCCGGGGTCGTTCGCCGGGCGCGCGGTGACCGACGTCGTCGACCTCGACGGCCTCGTGCTCGCCCCCGGCTTCATCGACGTCCACACCCACTACGACGCCCAGGTGCTGTGGGACGGCGACCTCACCCCGTCGAGCTGGCACGGCGTCACCACGACGGTCATGGGCAACTGCGGCTTCGGCGTGGCCCCCACGAAGCCCGAGCACCGCGACGTCATCGCCCGCACGCTCGAGAACGTCGAGGGCATGGCGCTGGAGTCGCTCGAGGCCGGCATCGACTGGTGCTTCGAGACCTTCCCCGAGTACCTCGACGCCATCGACGAGCGGGCCACCCGCCTCAACGTCGCGCGCCTTCATCGGCCACTCGCCGCTGCGGCTGTTCGTCGTCGGCGGCGAGGAGCGGGCGGCGACCGAGGCCGAGGTCGCGGAGATGCGACGCCTGCTGCGCGAGGCCATCGACGCCGGCGCCATCGGGTTCTCGACGTCGCGCCAGCCGGCCCACCAGGGCGCCTACGGGCGGCCGGTCCCCAGCCGCTTCGCCGAGGTCGACGAGGTCGAGGCCCTCGCCGCGGTGCTGGGCGAGGCCGGGCGCGGGCGTGCTCCAGGTCTCGATCGGGCCGGGCCTGTTCGTCGACCAGTTCTCCGAGCTGTCGGTGCGCCACGGCATCCCCGTCACCTGGACCGCGCTCGTCGCCCGGGCCGACAAGCCCGGCGCCGCCCTGCGCACCGTCGAGCGGGGCGCCGCCCTGCCGGGCGAGGTCTACCCGCAGATCGCCTGCCGTCCGATCGTCATGCAGATCAGCATGAACGACCCGGTGCCGCTGGCCGAGATCGACGTGTGGAAGGAGGTCCTCGCCGTCGACCGGTCCGAGCGGGCCGGCATGTACGCGGACGCCGCCTGGCGCGACCGGGCCCGCGACGCGACCGTCGAGGGCTGGAGCCACCGGTGGGCGAAGACCAGCGTCGAGGAGACGGTGCAGCCACCCCGAGACGCGTCGGGGTCCCCCTCGACCGGCTGGCCGCGGAGCGGGGCACGACGCCGTTCGACCTGCTGCTCGACCTCGCGCTGGCCGACGACATGGCCACCCGCTTCCGGATCGTCCTCGACAACGACGGCGACGACGAGATCGGCGACCTCCTCGCCGACACGCGCACGCTGCTCGGGCTGTCCGACGCCGGCGCCCACGCCAGCCAGCTCTGCGACGCCTGCTACTCGACCCACCTGCTCGGGCCACTGGGTGCGCGAGCGCAAGGCGCTGTCGCTGGAGGACGCGGTGTGGCGCCTCACCGGCCACCCGCACGTCGCGTTCCGCATCCCCGAGCGGGGCCTGGTGCAGGAGGGCTTCCACGCCGACCTGGTCGCCTTCGACCCGGAGACGGTCGGGACGCACGCCGGTCGAGCGGGTCGCCGACCAGCCCGGCGGGGCCGACCGGCTCGTGGTGCGCAGCACCGGCATCGAGCACGTCTGGGTCAACGGCGTCGCCACCCGCACCGCCGGCGAGGACGTCGAGGCCGCCACCCCCGGCCGCCTCATCCGCGGGCTAGGTCCGGTCGCGGGCAGATCGCCCGTCGCCTCGCCTGTCGGCTCGGCTCCTCAGCGGGAGACCGCGTCGAGGAGCTCGTCGGAGGTCAGCGAGCCGGGGGCGGCACCGCCCGACGCGAGGTGGCGGGCGAGGCGCTGGAGGCCCTCGTTCACCGGCGTCGCGATGCCGTGCTGGCGACCGAGCAGGACGATCTCCCCGTTGAGGTAGTCGGCCTCGGTCGAGCCCGAGCCGCGGGCCAGGCTCTGCCACGTCGAGCCGCCACCCCGGCGCTGACCCTCGACGCGGGCCATGCGCATCTGCTCCCGCCGGGGATCGGGATCGGTGACGGCCGCGATCCCGGCCGCGGCGTAGCAGGCCTCGGCCTCCGCCCTCGCCCGCTCGTACACGTCGCCGGTGTCGCGGGAGCCCACCGCCGCCTCCATCGCGTTGCCCAGGTTCAGCAGCAGCTTCCCGTACTTCCGGGCCATCACGTCGGGGACGGCATCGGAGAGGAAGCCGGCGCCGACGAGGTCGGCGGCCAGGCGCTCGTCGGTGGCGTCGACGCCGTCGGGGTACCGGCCGACGTCGAGGATGCCCAGCTTGGGCGTGGCGTAGCACTCGACCACGCCGGGCTCGAGGTGGCTGGCCGGCAGGTTCACGCACATGCCGTGGACGTCGGCGAACAGGCGCAGGGCCATCCGCTCGTTCTCGACCCCGTTCTGGGCGCACACCACGGTGACCTCGGGGGCGACGGCGGCCAGCCGGTCGAGGGCGTCGGCCGAGTCCTGGGTCTTGGTGGCGAGCAGCACGACGTCGCCCCGGCCGAGGTCGAGGTCGGCGACGTCGGCCACCGCCGGCACCGGGAGCACGGTCGTGCCGTCGGGGGTCCGCAGCTCCAGCCCCCGGTCGCGGACGGCGTCGAGGTGCGGGCCACGGGCCACCAGCGCGACGTCGTGGCCGTGCTCGAAGAGCCGGCCACCGATGGTCCCGCCGATCCCGCCGGCTCCCAGGACCACGTAGCGCATGGCCGGACGCTACCGCCGGCGTCGACGATGTCGTCCGGCTACCAGTAGCCCGCCATCAGCTCGGTGATCCACGCCGGCTGGCGGACCTCACCGCGGGCCTGGAACTCGACCACGTGGGGCTTGATGTCGAGCACCGGGGTGCCGTCGATCGCGTCGAGGCCCGCGCACGGTGAGCGTCAGCCCGTCGACGCCGACGCAGCTCGCACGTCGTGACCCCGAGGCGGTTGGGCCGGGCCTTGGCCCGCTGGGCGAAGATCCCGACGAGCGGCCAGTCCTCGTTGCCCCGGGGGTGGCGGGCGCCCAGGTTGACCTTGGCCTCGTCGACCTGGTCGAACAGGTACACGACGTCGACGTGGGAGAAGTCGCCGAGGCCGGCGAGGACGTCGGCGGTGAACCGCGTCGCGTCGAGCGCGATCGTGCTCTCGATCGGCCCCCAGTCGTCGTCGATCGCCTCGGTCCGAGGACACGACACCGTCCCGATCGCCCGGACCGTGAACTCCCGTGCCGCGTGCTCGTCGCCCATGCGCGGGACCGTACCGCGCCGTCCCCGGGCGCCTCGTCGCCGAACAGGCCGCCGCTCGCTGTCACAGCCCGTCCCTACGATCTCCTCAGACGTCCGGCGACGCACTCGCGTCGACCACCTCGGGCTCCGTCGGCCCCGCATGCACCGGCCCCGAGGAGGACATCGATGGCCATCACCGAACGATCGCGGCAGACTCTGTTCAAGCGGCTCGACGAACAGCTCGGGCCGCAGGAGGCCGAGACCATGATGGAGCTGCTGCCGCACCAGGGTTGGTCCGACGTGGCTCGGACCGGCGACATCGAGCAGCTCGAGCGCTCCGTCAACGACCGCATCACCGCCGAGTCCGCCCTGCTCCGCGCCGAGATGGCCGACCTCCGCGGCAGCGAGCTCCGCACCGACATGGCCGAGCTCCGCACCGAGCTCCGCGTCGAGCTCCACACCAGCCTCGCCGCCTTCCGCGACGAGCTGCACCGCGACCAGCGCACCCTCCAGCGCCAGATCATCCTCGCCCTGGTCGTGGCCCTGATCAGCGTCGTCGTCGCCGCCTCCGGCCTCGGCTGAGCCGACGGGCGACGGGCCCGGAGGTCGCTACGAGGACCGCGGGCCGGGGGTGAAGGTGATGGGGACGGACACGGGGGCCCGGTTCATGGCCGAGTGGTACTCGATCTCGGCGCCGGGCTGGAGGCGCACGTCGTGGAGGCGGGCCACCAGCTCCTCGAAGGCGATGCGCAGGTTCATGCGGGCCAGGTTCGAGCCGGCGCAGCGGTGGGGTCCGGCACCGAAGGCGATGTGGCGGTTCGAGGTGCGGTCGAGGTCGAACTCGTCCGGGTGCTCGAACTCGCCGTCGTCGCGGTTGGCCGACGCCCAGTAGATCATCACCCGCTCGCCGGCCTTCACCGGCCGGCCGCCGAGCTCGGTGTCGTGGCGAGCGGTGCGGCCGATGCAGATGAACGAGCCGTCGAGGCGCAGGAGCTCCTCGACCGCGTCGGGGATCAGGGCCGGGTCGGCCCGCAGCGCCTCGAGGATCTCGGGGTGCTCGCAGAAGCGCAGCATGGCCATGCCGAGCACGCCGGCCGTCGTCTCCAGGCCGCCGAGCACCAGCAGCATCACCGAGCCGATGGCCTCGATGTCGCCGATCGGCCGACCGTCGATCTCGGCCGCGAGCACGGCGTCGATGACGTCGCCCCGGGGCTCCTGCTCGCGTCGGGCGGCGAGGAGCTGGGCGATCCACGTGCCGAGCTGGACCCGGGCGTCGGCCGAGCCCTCGAAGGTGGGCAGCGACGCCAGGGTGGCCCAGTCGTTGACCTGCTCGAGGTCCTCGGCCGGCGCGTGGAGGGCGAGGTCGAAGAAGGCGAGACCGGGCAGCGGCCGGGCGAAGGCCTCCATGAAGTCGCACTCGCCGGCCTCGATGAAGCCGTCGATCAGCCCGGTGACGAGGGCCCGGGTCGCGTCCTCCCACGGCGCGACCGCGGCCGGGGTGAAGTAGCGGTTGATCAGGCGCTTGAACTCGCGCTGCAGCGGCGGGTCGATGGTGACCGGCGGGATGACCATCGACTCCAGGCCGCCGCCCGAGTCGGGCCCGACGGTGATGCCGAGCTGGTTGCTCCACGTCTCCCAGTCCTGGGCGATGCGGAGCACGTCCTCGTAGGCGGTGGCCACCCAGTAGCCGTCCTCGTAGACGTCGCTGCGGGCGATCGGGCACATCTCGCCGCGCCCGGGCCAGGGTGCGGTGGAGGTCGGCGCCGAGCTCGGGGGCGTGGACGTCGAAGTGGTCGGTGATCCACTCGTCGGTGATCGGCCCGGTCGCCGGGCCTGCGCCCGCGGCCGAGCCCGCGTCGGCCTCGGTGTCGGTCACGACCGGACCGGGGGGTCGAGCTGGTAGAGGCGGGTGGCGGTGTGCTGCAGCACCTTGCCGGCGATCTCGTCGGGCATGTCGCCCAGCGCGCTCTCCATCACGTCCTTGGGGCTCGGGCGACTCCGACGCCGGCCCGGGCGAGAGGCTGGTGGCGTGGGGGAAGTCGGTCTCGAACATGAGGTTGTCGGCCAGCTTGTCGATGACGGCCCGCACCGCGTCGCGCTCGAACCAGAACATCCCGTAGATCTGCCGGTAGAGGTACTCGCTGGGCAGGAGGCGGTCGGGGTAGTCCTTGTGGGCGCCCACGTTGAGCCACTGCCAGTCCATGCTCTCGCCGAGGAAGGGCAGCCAGCCGGCGCCGTTCTCGACCGACACGAAGCTGAGGTCGGGGTAGCGCTCGCACACGCCGCTCAGCACGACCTCGGCGATGTTCTGGGCGTTGCCGAGGAGGACCAGCGAGCTCTCCTTGGTGAAGTCCATCTTCTTGGACTGGTCGACCGCGCCCTTGAGGTCCTCCGGCGAGTTCAGGAACCCGACGTGGAAGTTCATGCTGAGGCCCATCTCCTGGGCCTGGCCGAGCAGGGGCTCCCAGTGGTCGTCGACCAGGCGGGGCAGGCCGACCTTGTCGTAGCGGGCCGCGAACAGCACGCCCTTGTGGCCCATGTCGTAGGCCCGCTTCATCTCGGCCACCGACTCGTCGAGGTCCCAGAACGGCAGCATCATCATCGGGATGAGCCGACCGGGGTCGGCCGAGCACCACTCGACCAGCCAGTCGTTGTAGGCCCGCACGCAGTCGGTGGCCAGCTCCGGCGGCATCTGGTTCAGGAACACGTGGCTGTGGAACCCGAGGATGTTCGGGTACAGCACCTGGTAGTGGACGCCGACCGAGTCGTTGTAGGCCAGGCGCTCCTTGGCGTCGATGGCGGGCAGGAAGGCCTCGCTCAGCCGCTTCGGGTGCGACGGCGGGAACTCCGGCCAGCGGGCCTGGGCGAAGGCGCCGACGCCGTAGAGCTTCTGGTCGCCGATGTACCAGTAGTCCTCCTGGCGCCGCTCGTGGAAGCGCACGTGGGGGACGAGGTCACCCCACTTGGCGGTCGAGAGCCGCGACGTCCAGAGGTCGGCCGGCTCGATGATGTGGGAATCGGCGTCGACGACCGCGTAGCGCTCGCAGAGGGCCATGGGCCGCCTCCAGTAAGAGAGTGATCGCTCACCTACCTTACGAAGGCTCGGGAACCCCCCGCAAGTGTCCCGCCATCAGCAGCGGGGTCACGCTGAGGACGCCGGAGTCGACCGGCAGCAGCGAGCCCGTGACCCACCGCGCCTCGTCGCTGGCGAGGAAGCCGACCGCGTGGCCGACGTCCCACCCGTCGCCGGCCGTGCCCAGGAGGCCGGCCTCGCGCCGCATGGTGTCCATGAACTCGGCCCGGGGTCCGGGCGCCTGACACCGAGTGCACCATCGGGGTGGTGATGTGGCCCGGGGCGATGGCGTTGACCCGGATGCCGTCGCGGCCGTGCGAGTAGGCCATGTCGACCGTCATCGCCAGCAGCGCGCCCTTGGCCGCCGAGTAGGCGATGGTGCCGTCGCCCCGCACCGCGGAGATCGACGAGACGTTCACGATCGACCCGCCGCCCTGCGCTCGACCATGCGCGGGCACGGCGTACTTCGACGCCAGGAACGCGGTGCGGAGGTTGATGGCGAGGGCGCGGTCCCAGTCCTCCTCGCTGGTGTCGACGACGGTGCCGACGAAGGCCCGCCCGATGTTGTTGACGAGGATGTCGACGCGTACCGAACACCTCGACCGCGGTCGCGACCATGGCCTCGCAGTCGGCCGCCTTCGTGCAGTCGGCCGCGACCACCTCGGCCCGACCGCCCTCCGACTCGATGAGGGCCTTCGTCTCCTCGGCGTGCTCGGGCGCCAGGTCGACGAGCAGGACGCTCGCGCCCTCGCGCGCCAGCACCACGGCCGACGCCTTGCCCGTGCCGATGCCGGGACCGGGCGTCGAGCCCGCTCCCGTCACGATCGCCACCTTGCCCTCGACGCGCCCGGCGCGCTCAGCCATCTCGGTCCTCCTGTGTCGTCGTGCGTCTGCGATGTCGTGCGTCGTCGGGACGGTGTGGCCCCGTGCGCCCTACCAGCTCGTGAGGAGGGCGGCACCGGCCTCGAAGCCGCCCACGTTCGTCACCACCGCCACCTCGGCATCGGCCACCTGGCGTTCTCCGGCCTCACCCCGCAGCTGGCGGACGGCCTCCGCGGTGTGGCCGAAGGCGGCGTGCAACCGACCGCCCGACAGCTGGCCGCCCCAGGTGTTGAGGGGCAGCTCGCCGCCGAGACCGATGCGCTCGCCGCCCTCGACGAAGGCCCCGGCCTCCCCGACCCCGCAGAAGCCGAGGGCCTCGAGCCACCAGACGACCTCGATGGTGAAGCCGTCGTAGAGCTGGGCCACGTCGACGTCGGCGGGCCGCAGGTCGGTGCGGGCCCAGAGGGCGTCGCCGGTGGCGTGACCCACCCGGGTCATGTCCTCCCACTGCTCCCACGACGGGCGACCGTCGACCACGCCGGCCATGGCGTCGATGCGCACCGGCGACCGGAGATCGGCCGCGGTGTCGACGGTCGACACGACGATCGCGGTGGCCCCGTCGACCGGCACGTCGCAGTCGAAGAGGCACATGGGGGTGGAGATCATCCGCGACGCCAGGTAGTCGTCGACGGTGAGCGGGTCGCGGTAGACGGCGTCGGGGTTGAGGGCGGCGTGGGCCCGCTGGGTGACGGGGATCCACGCCAGCTGCTCGCGGGTGACGCCGAAGTCGTGCATGTACCGCATGGCGTAGGGGGCGACCTGGCACACCGGCGACAGCATCCCGACCGGGAGCAGCCAGGCCAACGGACCCTCGGCCACCGGCTTGGTCGAGCCGTAGGCGGGACGTCCGCCGGCGCCCTTGCGCCGCGCTGCCCTCCTTGACCGTGCGGTACACGACGACGTGGCGGGCCTGGCCGGTGGCGACGGCCATGGCCGGGCCGTAGAAGGGGAGGCTCATCCCCTCGACCTGGCCCTGGCGCCAGGTGGTGCGGAGGCGCAGCGCGTCCTGCACCTCGTAGAGGTTGCCGTTGGCGTAGCCGGGGAGGTTGGCCGCGCCACCGCCGGGGAACATGGCCAGCCCGTCGACGTCGTCGAGCGTGAGCCCGGCATCGGCCACCGCGGCGACGATCGCGTCGATGCGTGAGCTGGAGCCCCGACCGGTCGACCTGCCGTCCGATCGCCGACTGCCCGACCCCCGAGATGACCGCTCGGTGCTCGGCGGGCACCGCCGTCGACCCCGCTCACCGGACGGCCTCGAAGCTGGGGACGGCGAACCCGCCCGGGCCGGGCTCGAAGCCGACCGCGACCGCCATGCCGATGGACGCCTCGTCGGGCTCGCAGCCCCGCAGGCGGCCGACGACCCGCACGCCGGGGTGGTCGGCGAACTCGACCAGCACCACCGCGTAGGGCACGGGCAGGTCCGGCAGCCAGCGCTGGTGGTTGACGGTGAAGCTGTAGACGGTGCCCCGGCCGGTGACCTCGGTCCACCCGACGTCACGGCTGCGACAGGCCCGGCACATGCCTCGCGGCGGGAAGGAGTCGGCCCCGCAGGCAGCGCAGTGCTCGACCAGCAGGCGCCCCTCGGAGGCGGCCTCCCAGAAGGGCGCCGTCTCCTCGGTGACGGCCGGCGGGATCCCGATCTCCATGCCCGCTAGAAAGTACACGCTCACTCCCTCGACTACGCTCCACGGCGCTGTGGGAGTCGATCGCATCACCCTGGGCGCCGCCGCGCTCCCCGAGCCGGAGCGGACCTGGCTGGCCGCGGTCGAGGCCCTGCCGGTCGACTCGGTGTGGCAGGGCGGGCACATCTTGCCCCCCAGCGGCACCGGCGAGGCGATCACCCGGCTGGCCCTGCTCACGGCGTGGACCGAGCGGGTGCGGGTCGGCACCGCGGTGCTGGTCCTGCCGCTCTACCAACCGGTCGTGGTGGCCAAGCAGGTGGCCGACCTCGATGCCCGCTCCGGCGGCCGGGTGACGCTCGGCGTCGGCGTGGGCGGCGAGTTCGCCGACGAGTTCGCCGCCGTCGGGGTGCCCGTGTCCGAGCGCGGCCGCCGGACCGACGAGGGCATCGACGTGCTGCGGGCGCTGTGGCGGGGCGGCCCGGTCACCCACCACGGCGACGCGTTCGACCTCGACGACGTCGAGCTGCGGCCCGTCGTCGCGCCGGAGGGTGGCAGTCGGGCAGGACGGCGGGCCGCCGATCGTCATCTCGGGACGCAAGGAGGCGGCCATGCGGCGGGCGGCCCGCCGGGGCGACGGCTGGATGCCGTACCTCGTGTCGCCCGACGCCTACGCCCGCTCGGTCGCCACCGTGTCCGACGAGGCTGCGGCGGCGGGGCGCGACCTCGCGGCCGACGGCTTCGAGTGGATGCTCTACCTCTACTGCTCGGTGCGCGCCGACGGCGACCGGGCTCGCGACGACGTGGCCTCGTTCCTCGGCGGGGCCTACGGCTCCAAGCCGCGGGAGATGCTCGACCGGGTCGCGCCCGTCCGGCACGCCCGAGGAGGTCGCGGCGCGGGTGCAGGCCTACGTCGACGCCGGCGCCCGCCACATCGTCGTCTCGCCCGCGGCCCACGACGACACCCTGGGGGTGGTCCGGCTGTTCGCCGAGGAGGTCCTCCCCCGCCTGGAGCTCCCCACATGACCAGCGCCGGGCCGTTGGAGGGTGTGCGCGTGGTCGAGGTCGCGGTCGGGGTGAGCGACCTCGGGCTGGGGATGGCCGGCGGCGTGCCCGGACGCCTGCTGGCCGACCTCGGAGCCGCCGTCACCCGTGTGGTCGGGACAGCCCCCGTGGAGCTCGACCGCGACGTCACCTGGGGACGGACGTGGCATCGCGGCAAGGAGGTCGTCCGCACCGACGACGCGGCGGAGGTCGAACGGCTGCTGTCCGACGCCGACGTCGCCCTCGTCTACGGCCCGGAGCACCTGGTCGAGGAGCGGGGCCTCGGCTACGACGACCTGGCCGCCACCAACCCGGCGCTCGTCTACGCCCGCTGTCGGCCCAGCCGCACCGCGAGCGGCGAGGTCGACGACGTCGCCCTGCTGGTCGAGGCCCGGGCCGGGTTCTGCACGCAGCTGGCCGCCCACCGTCCCGGACCGATGCTGGTCGACGTGCGGGCCAGCGCGTCGGGAGCGGCGTTCCTCCTCACCACCTCTGCGCTGGCCCTGCTGGGCCGACGGGCGCGCACCGGGTCCGGCGGCTGGTCCGACACGTCCCTCTACGACGGGATGCTGGCCACCCTCGGCTGCATGGTCGGCCGATCCGAGCGGGCTGCGCCGAAGATCGAGTCGTACTGGGCCGAGGGGTCGTTCTTCCCCAACTTCCTCTACCGCTGCGCCGACGGCGAGCTGCTCCAGATCTGGTTCGGCGGCAAGGGCATGTACGAGAAGGTCATCGAGATCCTGGGCGACGAGCCCAGCGTCGACGGCTACTACGCCGAGCAGATGAGCGGTCTCCTCGGCGACCGGGCCGAGCGGTGGAAGGCGACCTTCCTGACCGAGCCCCGGCCGGTGTGGGTCGAGCGGCTGCGCGAGGCCGGGGTCGCGTGCGAGCCCATCCTCTCCCCGGCCGAGGCCCTGGTCGATCCCCACCTGGAGCAGGTCGGGCTGGCCGTGCACGAGCGCGAGGGCGACCACCACGACGTCCTCCTCGGCCCGCCCATCGAGGTCGTGCCACTGCGCCGGGGCGCTCCCGACGCCGGCGGCGACGGTCCGACCTCGCCCGATGACCTGCCGCCTTCCACGAACCGGTCCCTCGATCCCGCGCCCCCGCAGGGAGATGGGGGACCGGTTCGGGAGGGGTCGCCATCCGGGAAGGGCGAGACCGGGACCGGCGGCCGGCGGCTGCTCGAGGGGGTGCGGGTCGTCGACTTCTCGGCCTTCGTGGCCGGGCCGCTGGCGGCCGAGGTGCTGGCCGACCTGGGCGCCGACGTGGTGAAGGTCGAGCCGCCCGGCGGCGAGGCCATGCGGGCCGCGGCCTACGCCATCGCCGCCTGCCAGCGGGGCAAGCGGAGCGTCGCCCTCGACCTCGGTGACGCCTCGGCCCGGCCGGTGGTCGAGGAGCTCCTGCGGGGCGCCGACGTGGTCCTCCACAACTTCCGGGTGGGCGTCGCCGAGCGGCTGGGCATCGACGAGGAGACCGTGGCCGGCCTGAACCCGCGCGCCGTCCACTGCCATGCGAGCGCGTTCGGCTCGTCGGGCCCCCGGGCCCGCTTCCCCGGCAACGACGCCCTCATGCAGGCCCTGACCGGGTTCGAGAGGGCCGTCGGCGGCGAGGGCAACGATCCGACCGCGGCGACGTGGATCCCGATCGACATGACCGGCGGCTGGGTCGCGGCCATCGGCATCCTCGCCGGGCTCTACGCCCGGGAGCGGACCGGCGAGGGCCAGCGCATCCGCACCAGCCTCCTCGGGGCCGGGATGCTCCTGCAGAGCGGCGCCTTCTGGCGCGACGGCGAGATCGTTCGCGGCCCGAGCCTCGACACCGACCAGACGGGGTACGGCGCCGGCCACCGGCTCTACCGATGCGCCGACGACACCTGGCTGGCCGTGGTCGTGCCGTCCGCCTCGGCGTGGTCGGCGCTGCGCGACCTCCCCGGCTGCGCCGAGCTCCCGGCGGCCTACGCCCCGCTGCGAGGCGGCGTGCACCACGACGACGCGGTCCGGGCCGAACGGGTGCTGGAGGCCGCCCTCTCGACCGAGCCGGCGGCGACCTGGTGCGACCGGCTGCGCGTCGTCGGCGTGCTGGCCGAGGTGGTCGACGACGTCGACCGCGACGCCTTCCGCCGCCGCATCCTCGACGACCCCGTCAACCGCGAGCTGGGCCGCGCCGTCACCTACGAGACGGCCGACTGGGGTCGCTTCGAGCAGATCGGGCCGCTCCTGCGCTGCGGGCCCGACGCCGGCGGCGGACCGTCGCTGCACCTCCCCGGCGTGGGCGAGCACACCGTCGAGGTCCTCACCGAGCTCGGCGTCTCGGCCGACGACATCGAGGCCCTCCTCTCCTCCGGCGCCGCCCAGCAGGGCTGAGATCGCCCCACGCCCGACGACCCTCGCTCCTGGCGCGTCGTCCTGCGCTGGAGCGCCGCGTCGGATCACGCGCCAGTTGGAGGGACGGCTCGGAGCGGGAGCGGTCGGCGGAGCGCCGGCCCGCGACGGCTCGGGCGTCGGGCGGGCCGGCCGCTCGACTCAGCGCCCGGTGAAGGCCGCGAGGGCGGCGTCGAAGCCGCGGTGGAGGTGCTGGGGGGCGGGCTCGTTGCGGCCGAACACGACGGTGTCGAGCAGGCCGGTGCGGATGCCGGGCTCGGTGCGGCCGGCGACCCAGAAGTCCTCGCCGTCGACGACGGTGTCGCAGATCCACGGCGCCATCTCGACCAGCTTCGCCTGCTCCTCCTCGGCCAGCCCCGGCCGCTGGTAGGCGGTGTGCACCACGAGCGAGCGGTCGACGCCGTCGGGCACGATCTGCCACAGCTCGATGTGGCGGCTGTCGAAGGTCAGGCAGGTGTTGGGGAACAGCGAGTACTGGTAGCTGAAGTGCCGGCTGGCGTCACCCCACTCCTCCTCCGGGAGGCCCCGCAGCTCGTCGATCGACCGGATCGCCGAGCAGTTGCGGATGTGCGGGCCGAACGTGTCGAAGGTCAGCACGCCGCCGTAGGCGTACGACTTCAACGTCTCCCGGTGCAGGAAGTCGAAGTGGTAGTTCTCCCGGTAGGTGTCGAGGGTGACCTTCCAGTTGGCCCCGACCGGGTGGACGTGCTGGTCGCCGTACGGCGTCCAGTCGGCGAAGTCGAGCAGGGCCAGCTCCTCGGCGAGACCCGGGCCGAGGTACTCGTCGACGTCGAGCTCGGGGCCTCCGGGCCGCAGGCGACCGACCACCAGGCCGTAGCCCTCGGCGACCGGCAGCGCGACCAGGCCCTTGTCGTCGCGGTCCATGCCCTCGAACGCGGTGGCGGTCGGGAGGCCGACGAGCGAGCCCTCGAGGTCGTAGCTCCACGCGTGGAACGGGCAGGTGAGCCGGCGGGCGGGTCCGCAACCGTCGACCACCCGCACGCCGCGGTGCCGGCACGCGTTGAGGAAGGCGTGGACCTGGCCGTCGCCGTCACGGGTGACGACCACCGGGGTGCCGCACAGGTCGACGGTGAGGTAGCTGCCCGGCTCGGCCACCGCGCCCGACAGGCACAGCACGAGCGGCTGGTCGAGGAACAGGGCCTCGACCTCCGCGTCCAGCCGCTCCGGCGAGGTGTAGACGTCGACGGGCACCTCGAGCACCTCGTCGGCGAGGTCGGTGGTGCCCGCCTCGATGTGGTCGACGAGCCTGCGGGCCAGGCTGCGATCGAGCGCTTCCTTGTCCATGGCCACCTCCCGGACGCCGGACCTGAGCCGAGCCGAAGGCGAGGCGACCCGGCCAGCACAGCATCGGTTTCGGTGTGCGGCGAAGCCGCACGATGTGGTCACGGGGCGGTCGAGCCGTCCCCACGACGGTCTTGCAGAGTGTACACTCACTCACTTGCGGCGACCAGGACGCGGCCCGCGCCACGGGATCGCGGGCGGTCAGCGGGCGGTCCAGCCTCCGTCGACCACGATCGTCTGGCCGGTGGTCGCCCGCCCGGCCGGGCTCACCAGCCACAGCACCGCGCCGACGACGTCCTCGGCCCGGGCCTCGTCGGGCAGCGGCGTGTTGCGGGCCAGCCAGGCCCGGCCCTTCTCCTCGTCGAACAGCGAGGCGGTGATCTCGCTGCGGAAGAACCCGGGAGCCACCGTGTTGACCCGCACCCGATGCCGGGCCCACTGCACCGCCAGCTCGCGGGTGAGCCCCGACAGCCCCGCCTTGCTGGCCGCGTACGACGCCTGCGGGATGCCGGGGATGCCGACCTGCCCACTGATCGACGAGATGTGCACGATCGACCCGCCGCCCGCCTCCACCATGTGCGGGAACACCGCCTGCGACAACCGGAGCGGGGCGACCAGGTTGAGCTCGATGGTGCGACGGACGTCGTCGAGCGGCTCGTCCTCCGCCGGGTGCACCGAGGCGATGTCACCGGCCGCGTTCACCAGCACGGTCGGCGGGCCGAGCCGCTCGACCACCGCGGGCACCACGGCGGCGCGGGCGTCCTCCTCGAGCAGGTCGCACGGGATCGCCGCGCCGCCGATCTCGGTCGCGAGGGCGTCGAGCCGGTCGCGCCGCCGGGCCACCACCGCCACCCGCGCCCCGGCGTCGGCCAGCGTCCGGGCCACCGCCGCGCCGAGCCCCGATGACGCGCCGGTCACCACTGCGACCGCGCCATCGAGGTCGAACAGGTCCGTCGTGGTCACGGCGGCGACCCTAGCGGCGCGCCCTTCCTGAGTGAACGCTCGCACCGGCGCGAACCGTCGTCCGGAGCCGCACCCGCCGGTCGACCCGCGGGCGCGGTCGCCGGCCGCCCCGGGGTCGTGGCCGCGAGCGGGCGACCGCTACCGTTTCTGACGGCCATGTCACCGAAGGATGGGTCCCAGGGGACCGAGGGGCGGTCCCGGCGACCGGCGGGCGGGCGCACGGCCCGTGCCGGCGCGACCGAGGCGCCGCCCGCCGGCGACGGCGAGGGAGCCGCGCCCCAGCGACGGGCCCCCTACTCGGACAACCCCGTCGTCGGCTCCCGCGGGCTGCGCACCCAGCAGCGGATCCTCGACGGCGCGCTCCAGGTCCTCCGCGACCACGGCTACGAGCGCACCACCCTCGACAAGATCGCCTCGGTCGCCGGCTGCTCCCGGGTCGCGATCTACCAGTACTTCTCCGGCAAGGACGACGTCTTCCGTCACCTCGCCGGGCAGGTCGCCCGCCAGATGCGGGCCTCGGCCGAAGCCCTCGAGCCGGTCACCCCCGACGCCGCCGGGCGGGAGGCGATCCGGGCCTGGGTCGACCGCTACGCCGACATCCACTCCCGCTACGAGCCCGTCTTCCGGGCCTTCGGCGCGGCGCTCCAGACCGACGCCACCCTCGCCGGGGGCTCGACCCGCGCCGGCGACCGGGTCATCGCCCTCGTGCAGTCCAGGTTCGCCCCGACGTCGATGCCGCCGCGGCTGCTCGACCCGGTCAGCGGCCTGCTGCTCGCCGGGGTGACCCGCACCCTCGACATGGCCTCGGTCCTCCGCGACGTCGCCCCCGAGGCCTACGGGCGCGACCGCGTCACCGACGCTCTGGGCGACGCCATCCACCGCTCCCTGTTCGGCCCGATCGCCGGCGTGAACGTCCACGATGCCAGCGGGCCGCGCCCACCCACCCTGACGATCGGGCCGGGCCTCCGCACCGTCCTCGCCCGGGCCCAGACGCTCGAGCAGGAGTCCACGGCATCCGGGACGACGGGCGTTGGCGGCACTGCTCGAGGTCGGCTCCGAGGTCGTCGTGCAGCGGGGCCACCTGGGGGTGCGGGTCGACGACGTGGTCGAGGCCGCCGGCGTGTCGCACGGCGCGTTCTACCGCTACTTCGAGAACAGCGACGACCTGGCCCAGGTGGTTGCGGTCCGGGCCCTGCGGGCCGTGTCGACCGTCCTCGGCGAGGCCCCGGCCGCCCCCGATCGCGGCACGCTGCGCCGGTGGCTCCGGGCCTATGGCACGGTCCACGCCGAGCACGGCGCGGCCATCCAGGTGTGGGTGCAGGCCACGGAGGATCCGCTCCGGGCCGACCGGGCCGCGGCGTTCGACTGGGGACGACGGCAGATGGTGCGCCTCCTCGCCGAGCGACGCGGCGGCGACACCGAGGTCGACGGCCTCGCGCTGCTGGGCGTGGTCGAGGCCTTCGGCTCAGGGACCCCGGGCGCACCAGAGGTCGACGCCGCCGCCCACGTCGTCGAGCACGGCTTCCTCACCCTCGACGGGTAGACGGCCCGGAGGCTCAGGGCGCGGGGACGTCGAGCACCACGGCGGTCGACATCCCGCCGCCGGCGCACATGGCGGCCACGCCGGTGCCGCCACCGCGGCGGCGCAGCTCGTGGACCAGTGAGATCACCATGCGACCGCCGGTCATGGCGACGGGGTGCCCCAGGCTGCAGCCGCTGCCGAGCACGTTCACGACCTCGTCGTCGATGCCGAGCAGGCGGGTCGTCCCGACGCACATGGAGGCGAAGGCCTCGTTGATCTCCCAGAGGTCGACGTCGCCGACCTCGAGGCCGGCCCGGCCGAGGGCCTTGGGGATGCCCTCGACGGGGGCCAGCCCGGTCTGCGCCGGTGGCACCCCGACCGACGCCCACGCCCGCACGATCGCCAGCGGCTCCAGGCCCGCAGCCCTGGCGACCGCGTCGTCGGCGACGACGAGGGCCGCGGCGCCGTCGTTGACCCCCGACGAGTTGCCGCCGGTGATGCTGAAGCCCTCGATCTCGGGGTGGATCGGCTTCAGCGACGCCAGCTTCTCGAGCGTGCTGTCGCGGCGGGGGTGCTCGTCGACGGCGAAGGTCGTCGTGGAGCCGTCGCGCCGGGTCACCTCGATCGGGACGATCTCCTCCTCGAAGGCCCCGGAGTCGATGGCCGCGACGGCCCGACGGTGGGAGCGCCAGGCCCAGTGGTCCATCTCCTCGCGGGTCACCCCGGCCTGGACCGCGGCGTTCCACCCGACGGTGATCGACATGTCCTCGCACGGGGCGTCGGGCGTGTCCGGGTGGCTGGGCGGGGCCCAGTCCTCCCAGTCGTCGGAGGATCCCAGCACCCGGCGGCGCGAGCGGGGCGCGGTCGACTTCGACTCGACCCCGCCGGCGACGACCACGCGGTCCATGCCGGCGCGCACCGTGGCCGCCGCGGTCGTCACCGCAGCCAGGCCCGAGGCGCAGTGGCGGTTGTGGGCCAGGCCTGGGACGTGCTCGAGCCCGGCCCGGATGGCGGCGTGGCGGGCGATGTCGCCACCGCCGTAGCGGGACTCGCCGAACACGACGTCGTCGACGATCGCCCCGTCGAGGCCGGAGCGCCGGACGGCCTCGGCGACCACGGTGGAGGAGAGCTCGATCGGGTCGACGTCGACCAGGGTGCCCTTGAACGCGGTGCCGATCGCGGTCCGCGCCGTCGACACGATCCACGCCTCACCCATCGCACGTCCTCCTGTCGCGGCGCGCCGTGCGCCGATCCGGGCGCGACCCTACCTGAGCGAGCGTTCGCTCACCTCGAGACGGCCCGGCCGGGTCAGACGGTGGCGGGGACGCCGACGAGGGCGGCCAGGTTCTCGCCCATGATCTTGCGGATCGACTCCTCGGGCAGGCCGGCCAGGTCGTCGGCGAAGCTGGCCGGGTCGGCCAGGCCCTCGGGGTGCGGGTAGTCCGACCCGAAGAGCACGTGGTCGACACCGATCAGCTCGGCCAGGTGCCCCATGTCGTCCTCCCAGAACGGGCTGATGTAGAGGTTGCGCCGGAGGATGTCGACCGGGTGCTCCTCGAAGCCCTGCGGGTGCTTCTTGTGCACGTCGGCCAGGTTCTCCATCAGCGGCTCGACCCAGCTGGCGCCGTTCTCGACCACCGCGACCTTGAGGTCGGGGTGGCGGGAGAAGGCCCCGTGGCAGACCATCGACGCCACCGCGTCCTCGATCGGCCGCCACGACATCAGCATCCGGAAGGCGTCGGGCACGAACGGCAGCATCTCCCCGCCGCTGCCGCGCCACTCGTTGGTGTGGCGGTCGTAGCCGCTGTCGGAGGAGTGCATGGCGACCAGGAGGTCGTGCTCGACGACCTTCTCCCAGAACGGGTCGAACTCGGGGAGGCCGGGCGAGCGGGGCCCGCGGTAGCCCCACGCCGGCGCGGGGCGGACGAGGATGACCCGGGCCCCCCGCTCGACGACCCACTCCAGCTCCTCGATCGCCTTCTCGACCACCGGCAGGGTGATGACCGGCGTGGTGAAGATGCGACCCTCGTGGTCGAACCCCCACTCCTCGTCGAGCCACTGGTTGAGCGAGTGCACGACCGCGTGCGTCATGTCGGGATCGTCCCGCATGCGCTCCTCGATGAGGCTCGCGAGGGTCGGGAACATGAGCGCCCGGTCGATGCCCTGCTCGTCCATCAGCTCGATGCGGGCGCCCGGCTCGCGGAACGCCGGGATCGAGCGCATGGGCTCGCCGAACAGCTCCCGGCGGTCCTTGCCCTCGGGGTTGCCCCGGCGGAAGTAGTCCTCCATCGCGCCCGGGCGGGCCACCACCTCGAAGGTGGGGTTGGGGATGTAGTCGCTGATCTGACCCCGCACGACGATCTTGGTCCGACCCCGCACCTCGACGTAGTCGATGGCCCGCTTGTACCGGTCCGGCAGGTGGCGGGTGAAGGCCTCCTGCGTCTCGTACAGGTGGTTGTCCGCATCGAAGACCATCAGGTCGGAGGTGCCAGCCATGGCCGTCGACGGTACGAGAAAACTAACGTTGATGTCAACATTGGGCCATCGACCGCCTTCTGGAGCATGGTCCGACGTCTCGCGATAGGGTCGCGAACTAACGTTCACGTCACAGGACCAAGGGGATCCCCAGATGGACACCGACCTGCCCACCGTGCACCCCGAGCCGCGGATGCTCATCGACGGGAAGCTGGTCGAGGCCCGCGCCGGGGCCACGTTCGCCAACGTGAACCCGGCCACCGAGCAGGTCCTCGGCGAGGTCGCCGACGGCTCGGTCGACGAGGTGCAGCAGGCCATCGCCGCCGCCCGCCGGGCCTTCGACGACACCGACCTGGTCGACCGACCACGCCTTCCGCAAGGAGTGCCTCGAGCAGCTGCAGGACGCGCTGGAGGTCGAGCGGGAGGAGCTCCGCGAGCAGCTCATCCAGGAGGTCGGCTGCCCACGGATGATCACCCATGGGCCTCAGCTCGACGGCCCCCTCGCCTCGGCCCTCCGGTACCCGATCGGCCTGATCGACGAGTTCCCGTGGGAGCGCAGCGTCCCCGACGGCACCGACGAGATGGGCCGGGCCTGCGCCCGCCGGGTCTGGAAGGAGCCGGTCGGCGTGGTCGGCGCCATCGTGCCGTGGAACTTCCCCTTCGAGGTGACCATCAACAAGGTCGCCCAGGCCCTCGCCACCGGCAACACCATCGTGGTGAAGCCCGCGCCGGACACCCCGTGGAACGCCACCCTGCTGGGGCGGGTCATCGCCGAGCACACCGACATCCCGCCCGGCGTGGTCAACGTGGTGACGTCGTCCGACCACATGGTCGGCGAGGAGCTCACCCTCTCCCCCGCGGTCGACCTGATCTCCTTCACCGGCTCGACCGGGGTCGGCAAGCGGATCATGGAGAAGGGCGCCGCGACCATGAAGCGGGTCTTCCTGGAGCTCGGCGGCAAGTCCGCCACGATCGTCCTCGACGACGCCGACTTCGACACCTCGCTGCTGGTCGGTCTGGCCGTGTGCTTCCACGCCGGCCAGGGCTGCGCCATCCCCACCCGCATGCTGCTGCCGCGGTCCCGCTACGACGAGGGCGTCGAGCAGCTCAAGACGGTGATGGCGATGGCGCCGTACGGCGACCCGCAGCGGCCCGACGTGATGATGGGGCCGCTCGTGTCCGAGAAGCAGCGCGACCGGGTGCTGGGCTACATCGAGAAGGGCGTCGCCGAGGGGGCCACGCTGGCCATGGGCGGAGGTCGGCCGGCCGAGCACCCGACCGGGTGGTACGTCGAGCCGACCCTGTTCGTCGACGTCGAGCCGTCGATGACGATCGCCCAGGAGGAGATCTTCGGCCCGGTCCTGTCGGTCATCCCCTTCGACGATGACGACGATGCCATCCGCATCGCCAACGACAGCCGCTACGGGCTGGCCGGCGGGGTGGCGTCGACGTCGCACGAGCGGGCCCTGGGCGTCGCCCGCCGCATCCGCGCCGGGATGATCAGCATCAACGGCGGCGCCTGCCACGGCGCCGACCTCCCCTTCGGGGGCTACAAGGAGAGCGGCGTGGGCCGCCAGAACGGCCCCGAGGGCTTCGAGCAGTACCTGGAGACCAAGGCCGTCGCCTGGCCCCTCCCCTGAGGGAGGGCCGTCGGCGGGCGATCGGGCCGTCAGACCGGGGCGGCGCCGTCGGCGTCGCGGCGGAGGGCGACGACCTGCTCGACGGCGGCGAGGATGCCCTGGTAGCCGGTGCAGCGGCACAGGTTGCCGGAGAGGGCCTCGCGGATCGCGTCGCCGTCGGGCTCGGGGTGGTCGCGCAGGAACGCGGTGAGGGTCACCACGAAGCCCGGCGTGCAGAAGCCGCACTGGAGGCCGTGGCAGTCGCGGAACGCCTCCTGGACGTCGGTGAGCCCGCCGTCGGTCGCGAGCCCCTCGATGGTGGTCACCTCGCAGCCGTCGGCCTGCACCGCCAGCACCAGGCACGACCGCACGGCCTCGCCGTCGAGCAGCACCGTGCACGCACCGCACACACCGTGCTCGCACCCGAGGTGGGTGCCGGTCAGCCGGCAGTCCTCCCGCAGGTGGTCGGCCAGGGTGAGCCGGGGCTCGACCTCGGCCCGACGGGCCTGGCCGTTGACCCGCACCTCGATCGCGACCTCACCCACGTCGGGCCTCCTCGACGGCTCGGGTCCAGGCCCGGGCGACCACGGCCGCGCCGACGCGCCGGCGGTAGGCCCCCGAGCCGTGGATGTCGGACGGGGCATCGACCGCGTCGGCGGCGGCGGCCCTCCCCACCTCGGCGGCATCGAGCGCGCCGGCATCGGCTCCGGTGGCCAGCGCCTCGGCCGACGACGCCCGCAGCGGGGTCGGGCCCAGGCCGATGCAGGCTGATCGCGGCAGCGCTGGACCACGTCGGCGGCGTCGAGCTCGACCGCGACCGCGGCGCCGGCCACTGCGAAGTCGCCGTGGCGTCGGGCCATCTCCTCGACGGCGAAGCCGCAGCGCCCTCCCCACACGGGGAACGACACGCCCACCAGCAGCTCGTCGGGGGCCAGGGCGGTCGACCAGACGCCGGTGAAGAAGTCGGCCGCGGCGACGCTCCGCCGCCCGCCCGGCCCCAGGAGCTCCATCTCGGCGTCGAGGGCGAGGGCCACCGCGGGGTACTCGGCGGCCGGGTCGGCGTGGGCGATCGAGCCGCCGACGGTGCCCCGGTTGCGGATCTGGACGTGGCCGATCAGCGGGGTCGCCCGGGCCAGCAGGGGGACCGCGTCGGCCACCTCGGCGCTGCGCTCGACGGCGGAGTCGAGCGTGGCCGCGCCGATCCACAGCGCATCGCCGCGACGCTCGATGCCCCGCAGCTCGGGGATGCGGCCCACGTCGACCAGGCGGTCGAACACCGCCAGACGCAGGGCGAGCATCGGGATCAGGCTCTGCCCGCCGGCGAGGACCTTGGCCTCGTCGCCGTGCTCGGCCAGCACGCCGACGGCCTCCGCGGCCGAGGTCGGCGCCTCGTAGTCGAAGGGGGCCGACTTCACGCCGGCTCCGGGTCGAGGAGGGCGACCACGTCGGCGGGGCCGAGGGGCAGCCGCGTGATGCGGACCCCGAACGGCGACAGCGCGTCGGCCACCGCGTTGACCACCGCCGGCGGTGCGCCGATGGCGCCGCCCTCACCGACGCCCTTGTAGCCGCCGGGACCGGGGCTCGGCGTCTCGATGTGGCCGTACTCGATCGTCGGGCACCTCGGTCGCGGTCGGCAGCAGGTAGTCCATGAACGTCGTGGTGATCGGGTTGCCGTCCTCGTCGTAGGCGAGGTGCTCGAACAGCACGCCGCCGATGCCCTGCACGGTGCCGCCGGCGATCTGCCCCTCGACCACGTTGGGGTTGATCATCGGCCCGCAGTCCTCGCTCACGATGTAGCGCAGCAGCTGCACCTGGCCGGTCGTCGACGTCGACCTCGCAGGTGCACACGTGGGTGGCGTTGACCCAGATCGCTGGGCGGTCTGCGCCGGTGTACCGGGCGCTGGCCTCGAGACCGGGCGGGATGCCGGGCGGCAGGCGGTGCGGGCTCGAAGTAGGCGAGCGCCGGCGATCTCGGCCAGCGACATGCCGATGGCCGGCGTGCCGCGGACGCTGGCCCGGCTGTCGGCGAGCTCGATGTCGTCGGGGGCCGCCTCGAGCGCGTGCGGCGGCGATGGCCACGATGCGCTCGCGGAGCACGGTCGCCGTCTCGCGCACCGCACCGGCGGTCATCGACGCCGCTGCGGCTGCCGGCGGTGCCGGCGCCGAACGCCGGTGACCGCGGTGTCGCCCTGGATCGTGTCGACGTCCTCGATCGTCGCACGCCGAGGGCGTCGGCGGTGAGCTGGACGACGGTCGTCTCGATGCTGTTGCCGGTCGAGCCGCCGGCGATGTACACGTTCACCTTGCCCGACGGCTCGATGCGGATCGTCGCGGCCTCGGTGGCGTAGTAGCCGTAGCCCGGCGTCGACGGCTCGACGTAGGTGGAGAGTCCGACGCCGAGGTACCGCCCCGCGCGACGGGCCTCGGCCTGCTCGGCGCGGAAGGCGTCGTAGTCGAGCATCGCCACCGCCTGCTCGAACGTCTCGAGCGGGGAGATGCTGTCGTAGGTCATGCCGTTCGGGTTGCGGAAGGGCAGCTCGTCGCGGCGCAGCAGGTTGCGGCGGCGGAGCTCGAGCGGGTCGATCCCCATCTGGCGGGCCGCGATGTCGAGCAGCACCTCGCGGGCCAGGGTCTCGAACTGCCACGGGCCCCGGTAGGCCGTGCGGCCGACGGTGTTGGTGTACACGGCTGGTCGCGGAGAACGACGCCGTCCGGCACCCGGTAGGGACCGGGGAAGAGCATGCCGACCGCGGCCGAGGTGCCCACCGGCCACGGCGTCGGGTAGGCGCCGCAGTCGGACACGAAGTCGATGTCGGTGGCCAGGATCGAGCCGTCGGCGTCGAAGGCGATGCGTGGCGTCGGCGTGCTCGTGCGGGACTTCCCGCCGGCCATCAGGTTCTCGCGACGGTCCTCGATCCACTTCACCGGGGCGCCGACCTGCGGCGCCGCCAGCATGAGCGCACATGTCCTCGCGCTGGACCATCACCTTCTGGCCGAAGCCACCGCCGGTGTCGCGCATGATGACCCGCATGAGGTGCTCGGGCAGGCCGAGGAGCCGGCTGCAGAACATCCGCACCTCGTGGGGCGCCTGGGTCGCGGCGTAGATCGTGAGGCTCGCCGGTGCCCGGGTCCGGGAGTCGACGACGATGCCGCGGGGCTCCATCGGCACCGCGGCGTAGGCCTGCTGGTGGATGGTCTCGCGGGCGATGTGCGCGGCGCCGCCGAGGGCCTCCTCGAGGGAGTCGCGCCGCCGCCCGGCCATGCGGCCGATCACGTTCGAGCCGTGCGCGGCGTGCACCAGGTGCTCGGAGTCGGCCGCGGTGGTGTAGTCGACCACTGCGGGCAACGGGTCGTAGTCGACGTCGACCAGGTCGGCCGCGTCCTCGGCGAGGGACCGGCTGTCGGCCACGCACCAGGGCGACGAGGTCGCCGACGAAGCGCACCTCGTCGTCGACCTCGACCAGCGGCGGCCGCGGCGTCTCGGGGCTCTGCGGCCCGACCGAGGTGTGCCACTGCTCGCGGACGCCGGGGTTCAGGTCGGCGGCGGTGAACACGATGCCGCACCCCCGGGAGGGCGGCCGCGCTCGGCCACGTTCGATGCCCCGGATCGCGGCTCGGGCGAAGGGGCTGCGCACGAAGCAGGCGTGCAGCATGCCGGGGGCGGTGACGTCGTCGACGAAGGTGCCGTGACCGGTGAGGAGGCGGGCGTCCTCGACCCGGTGGACCCTCGACCCGACGTAGCGGGCGGCACCGTCGGCGGGCAGCGCGGTCACGTCGACCACGATCCACCGTGCCCGTCTGTCCCGGTCATCGGGGCCGGACCGTAGCACGTGAGCGTTCGCTCACCTCGGGGACTCGGACGTGCCACACTCTCCCCCGTCGACCGAGGAGAGGGGCCCGATGCGAGCCCGAGGAGCGACGCCGGAGACCGCGGGGCTTCTGGCAACCCTGATCCCCCGGTGATGGGGATGAGGGTGGCGAGAAGGGCGGGGGTGGTGTGATGGGCGACTCGCTGCGCGACCTGCCGACCCGCCCGCTGCCTGACGGACTGGCCGAGCGGTGGCGGCGCGAGGGCCTCTGGGTCGACGAGACCCTGGGCCAGCTCCTCGACCGCCACCTGGCGACGGTCGGTGATCTGCCCGTCGTCGTCCACTCCGCGACCCGACCGGCGACCAGCACGCTGGGCGAGGTCGTGGCCCGGGCCCGGCGGGTGGCCGGCGCCCTGCAGGCGCGAGGCATCGGCCCCGGCGACGCGGTGGCCTTCCAGCTCCCCAACTGCCTCGAGGCCGCGGTCACCTTCTACGCGGTGGCCATGGTCGGCGCCGCGGTGGTGCCGATCGTCCACTTCTACGGCTCCAAGGAGGTGTCGTACATCCTGCGACGCACGCCGGTCCGGGCCTTCGTCACCGTCGACGCCTTCGGCCCGATCGACTTCCTGGCCGGGCTCGACCGCCTCGCCGCCGACCTGGCCGACGTCGACGTGGTGGCGGTGGTCGGCACCGGCAGCGGCAGCGCGGAGCCGGGGGCAGGCCATCGGTGGACGCCGTTCGCGGCCCTGGAGGAGGCGGAGCCCCTGGCCGAGCCGGTCGCCGCCGACCCGGGGTGGCCGGCGCTCGTCGCCTACACGTCCGGCACGACGTCGGATCCCAAGGGCGTCGTGCACTCCCACCTCACCCTCGGGGCCGAGGTCCGCCAGATGGCGGCGGAGTCACCGCCCGACGGTCCGCCACTGCTGGTCGCGGCGCCGGTCGGCCACGCCATGGGGATGCTCGGTGGGCTCTTGCTGCCGGTGGTCACCGGGCGCCCGGTCCACCTGCTCGACGCCTGGGACCCGGCTCGCGTGCTGCGGGTGATGGCCGAGCACGGCCTCTCCGGCGGGTCGGGGGCGCCGTACTTCCTCCAGAGCCTGCTCGACCACCCCGACCTGACCGAGCAGCACCTCGGCCTGCTGCGCTACACGGGTCTGGGTGGCGCGGCCGTGCCCTCGACGCTCGCCGAGCGGGCGCGGGCCGACGGCATCTCCATCGTCCGCAAGTACGGGTCGACCGAGCACCCGTCGACCACCGGCGCGACCCACGATGACCCCGAGGACAAGCGGGTGGCGACCGACGGCCGGCCCTGCGACGGCGTCGAGGTCCGGCTGGTCGACGCCGACGGGCACGAGGTCGGGCCCGGCGTGCCCGGCGAGGTGCTCAGCCGGGGCCCCGACTGCTGCATCGGCTACACCGACCCCCAGCTCACCGCGGCGACGTTCGACGACGAGGGCTGGTACCGCAGCGGCGACGTCGGCATCCTCGACGAGGACGGGTGGCTGCGGATCACCGACCGGGTGAAGGACGTCATCATCCGCGGCGGCGAGAACGTGAGTGCGGTCGAGGTCGAGGAGGTCCTCGCCCGGGTGCCCGGCGTGGCCGAGGCCGTCGTGGTGGCCGGGCCCGACCCGCGCTTCGGCGAGCGGGTGTGCGCGTTCGTCGCGCGTCGACCCGGGTGCGGTGATGCCGACGCTCGACGAGGTGCGCACCGCCATGGCCGTCGCCGGCCTCGCCCGGCCCAAGTGGCCCGAGGAGGTCCACCCCGGCGACGACCTGCCCCGCACCCCCACCGGCAAGGTCCAGAAGGCCGTCCTCCGCACCCGCCTCCGCGCCGCGTCCGCGTCCTAGGCAGGCCGTCCCGCCGGCGTCAGCCGATGACGACGGGGAGGCGCTCCCAGCCCCGCACCGTCGAGGTGGGGGCGAGCACGGCGTCGGAGAGGTCGACCTGCCACTCGGGGAAGCGGGTCAGCATCTCGTCGAGGGCGACGCGGGCCTCGAGCCGGGCCAGGGCCGCTCCCAGGCAGAAGTGCGGGCCGTACCCGAAGCTGAGGTGGGTGGTGACGTCGCGGTGGATGTCGAAGGTCTCGGGGTCGTCGTACTTCCGGTCGTCGCGGTTGGCCGCCCCGACGAGGAACAGGACGGCACTGCCCTCGGGCACGACCTCACCGTGGAGCTCGACGTCGGCGGCGACGTACCGCCCGACGTGGGGTGCAGGCGGCTCGAAGCGGAGGGCCTCCTCGACCGTGCCGGGGATGAGGTCGCGGTCGGCCACGATCTCGGCCCGCTGGTCGGGGTGCTCGGCGAGGAGCTTGGCCATCCAGCCGATGAGGCGGGTCGTCGTCTCGTTGCCGGCGCCGGCGACGACCTGCACGTAGGTCAGCACCTCCTGGCGGGTGAGGGTGCGCCGGGTGCCGGTCTCGTCCTCGAACTCGGCGTGGAGCAGGTCCGACATGATGTCGTCGGAGGGGTTCTCGATCCGCCAGTCGATGTAGTCCTCGAACATCTCGCCGGTCACGAAGCTCTCCTGGCTGACCTCCATCGCCTCGCCCTCCCGCGTGCGCAGGGTGGCATCGCCCTTGTCGCGGATGGCGACCTGGTCGGCCTCGGGGATGCCGAGCAGCATGCCGATGACCCGCATCGGCATGTGGGCGGCGAAGGAGGAGACCAGGTCGAAGCGCTCGACGCCGACGAGGGGGTCGAGGGCCTCGGCGCAGAAGGCCCGCATCTGGGGCTCGAGGGCGGCGACCTTCCGGGGCGTGAACACGCGGGACATCAGGCTGCGGTGGATCGTGTGGGTCGGCGGGTCCTCGAAGATCACGATGCCCGGCGGCATCTCGATGCCGGCCTTGATGATCTCCAGCACGCCGCCCCGACCGGAGATGAAGGTGGTGCGGTCGACGAGGCCCCGCTCGACGTCGTCGTAGCGGCTGACGGCGTAGAAGTCGTGCTCGGCGTTGTAGTAGAGCGGCGCCTCCTCGCGGAGGCGGCGGAACGTCGGGTACGGGTCGCGGTCGATCTCGACGTCGTAGGGGTCGTAGTGGACGTCGCTGGTCTGCATGGTCGACACGGGATCCCCTTGGTCGCGGCGGGCGGCCAGCCTAGGGGAGCGAGCGTTCGCTCACCACTGGCCGCCGACCTCCTCGTCGGCCCAGGCGAGCAGCTGGGGCACCAGCAGGTGCCACCGGACGAACAGCCCGGCGGTGACCCCCCGGTTGCGCTCGTCCTGGCGCTCGCGCCACTCCCGGTCACCCCACGGCGGCTCGACCAGACGGGCCCGCGGCAGCCGGGCCGCGACCTCCTCCGACGTCGACCGCGGGTGGTGGAAGTCGGCCTCGCCGCTGCGGAAGACCAGTGCCGGCACGTCGACCGCCGCGCACCCGGCCGCGTCGAGCCCGGGCACCACGTCGTCGCTCGACGGGCTGTACGCCACCATCCAGCGCTCCATCGTCGCGATGAACCCGACCGGGTCGAGGGCGAGGAAGCGGTCGCGGTTGGCCGGGTTGCGCTCGATCACCTCGGCCCACTCGGGCAGGGCCGCGACCGCCTCCATCCCCCCGTCCCACGCCGCCCGCAGCGATCCGGAGCAGTAGTGGGTGGCCAGCGACAGCAGTCCGAGGGGGCGGCCGGTGATCCACCACATCGCCAGCCCGGCGACGACGTCGGGGTGCCGGGCCGCGGCCAGCAGCGACACCCGGGCCCCGCCCGACCCGCCGACGACGACCGTCGGTCCGAGGTCGAGCTCGCGCAGCAGGGCGGCGAGGACGTCGGCCTGCAGCGCCGACTCCGAGGACCCGTCGAAGCAGACGTCCGACGCGCCGCAGTTCGGTCGGTCCCAGAGCAGCACCCGGCCGCCCGCGTCGGCGAGCCCTCGGGCCATCTCGGCCAGACCCGGGTCGTCCTTGCTGAAGCGGCCCCCCGGGCGTGATCACCCACGGTCGCCCGCCGACGTCGCCGACGAGCTCGTGAGCGATGGTCAGCCCGAGGACGGAGGTGGTCGCCACGGCGGCGGAGCATAGGGCAGCCGGGTCCCTGTTGGTGAGCGAGCGTTTGCTCACCATGCGATCCACCGGTACCCTGGGGAGCCTCGCCGGACGACATGGGCGACCGTGGCGCGGGCTCGCGAAGGAGCCGAGCCGACAGGCGAGGCGACCAGACGAGCACAGCGTCGGCATGCGGCGAAGCCGGACGATGACGCTGCGAGGAGGGCGACCTCCGCACATGTCCCGAGGAGCAGACGTGACGTCGATCGAGGTGCTGGAGCTGGAGGACGGACTCCCCTTCGGAGCGCGCGTCCGGGGGGTCACCTACGAGGCGCTCGGAGATCCGGCCATCCGGCAGGAGCTGACCGAGCTGTTCCACGATCGCGGCGTGATCGTCTTCGAGGACGTCGAGCCCTCCAGCGAGATGCAGGTCACGATCAGCAACGTGTTCGGCCCGCTGAAGGACCACCCCGTGGCGTCCGTCGAACGAGTCGACGCGGAGAGGTTCCCAGGCGTCATCGCCATCCGGACCAACCCGGCGGGGGCCCTGGTCGAGATCGACGGGGAGCGGCTCCTGACCTGGCAGCCGTGGCACTTCGACCACAGCTACAACGACGAGCTCAACCTGGCAGGCGTGCTGCGCGCCCACACGATCTCACCGACCAAGGGCCTCACCGCCTTCATGGACGGGATCCAGGTCTACGCCGACATGGACCCGGCGATCCGCGCTCGGATCGAGGACGAGGAGCTGCTCTACGGCCTCGACCTCCGCTACTCGGAGCAGCGCTTCGGCCTTCCGGACGACTTCAACGTGATCCAGGAGAAGAACGGGGTGACGTCGACGCAGCCCGAGGGCCGACCCGCTCGCGGTGCACCCCGCCGTCTGGACCCGGGACACCGGCGAGAAGGTCCTGCACATGTCGGCCTACGGCAACCGCGGCATCGACGGCATGGACCGCGACGAGGCCGACCGGCTCCTGACGGAGGTCTGGGCCGAGGTCACCCGGGTGATGCGGCCGTACTTCCACTCGTGGAGTCCCTCCGACATGCTCATCTGGGACAACACCCGGGTGCTGCACCAGGCCTGCGGGTGCGACCCCGACGACGAGCGCGTCATGCACCGGACCACGATCAAGGGTGACTACGGCCTGGGCCGCTGGCAGGTCGAGCCCGCGACGGCGACCGGCCAGTCCTGAGGGCCTCGTAGGCTCCCGGCCGTGGAGGTCACCGACGTCGACGACGTTGTGCGCGGGCTGGCCGGCCAGGGCTACCTCGTCGACGAGGGCCTGGCCACGGCCGTCCTCCTCGCGCTGCGGCTGCAGCGGCCGCTCCTGCTCGAGGGCGACGCCGGCGTCGGCAAGACCGAGGTGGCCCGCGCCCTGGCGGCGTGGACCGGCGGTCCGCTGGTGCGGCTCCAGTGCCACGACGGGCTCGACGCGTCGCAGGCCCTCTACGAGTGGGACCACGCCCGCCAGCTCCTGCACCTGCGGGCCGCCGAGGCGACCGGCGAGGCGACCGACCGCGGCACCGCGGCCCTGGAGGGCGACCTGTTCGACGAGCGCTTCCTCGTCCGTCGACCGCTGCTGGCCGCGCTCGACGGCCGGCCGGGCGACCCGCCGCCGGTGCTGCTGGTCGACGAGGTCGACCGGGCCGACGACGAGTTCGAGGCGCTCCTGCTGGAGCTGCTGTCGGACTGGGCCGTCACCATCCCGGAGCTGGGCACGATCCGGGCCGAGGTCCCGCCCCTCGCGGTGCTGACCTCCAACCGCACCCGGGACGTGCACGACGCGCTGAAGCGACGCTGCCTCTACCACTGGGTCGAGCAGCCGACCCTCGAGCGGGAGGTGGCCATCGTCGAGCTGCGGGCGCCCGAGGTCGCCCCCCGCCTGGCCGCGCCACGTCGCCGCGGCCGCCGCCGGGATCCGCTCGCTCGGGCTGTACAAGCCGCCGGGGGTCGCCGAGACCATCGACTGGGCCCGCGCCGTCGCCGTGCTCGGCCGCGACGAGCTCGACGAGGCCGCGGCCGAGGCCACCCTCGGCACCGTGGTGAAGTACCGCGAGGACGCGGCCCGGGTGCGGGCCCACGGGGTCGGCCGGATCGTCGCCGACGCGGTGGCCCACGGTGGCTGAGCCGGTCGCGGTCGCCTTCGCCCGCTCCCTCCGGGAGGAGGGCCTCGCGGTGCCGGTCGACGCCACCGTCACCTTCGCCCGTGCGCTCCCCCACGTCGACGGGGCCGGGCGCACCGGCGCCTACTGGGCCGGGCGGGCCACGCTCGTGACCCGGCCCGAGGACGTCCCCCTCTACGACCGGGCCTTCGCCGCGTTCTTCGGCGGTGGACCGGGCCCCGACCGGGCGACGACGACTCGGGCGCAGGAGGTCGAGGTGGGCCTCGCGGCCGAGCACCCCGACCGCGGCCGTGGCGAGGCCAGCGAGCGACGGCACGAGCGACGACGACGGTGCGCCGAGCCCGTGGAGCGCCACCGAGGTGCTGCGCCACAAGGACCTGGCCACCTGCTCGCCCGACGAGCGGGCCGAGGCGCACCGCCTCATCGCCGAGCTGCGGCTGCGCCCGGCGCTGCGTCCCGGCCGGCGTCATCGGCCCGACCGGCGGCCGCGAGCCGGGGCATCGCCCGACCTGGCGCGGACCGTGCGGGCCGCGGTCGCGACCGGTGGCGAGGTCCGCCGGCTGGAGACGACCTCGCCCCGCAGCCGGCCGGTTCGGGTGGTGCTGCTGGTCGACGTGTCGGGCTCGATGGAGCCCTACGCCCGGGCCCTGGCCCGCTTCGCCCACACCGCGGTCACAGCCCGGCGGCGCGGCCAGGTCGAGGTGTTCGCCCTGGGCACCCGGCTCACCCGGATCACCCGCGAGCTGCAGGGCCACGACCCCGACGCGGCCCTCGACCGGGCCGCCGCCGCGGTGGCCGACTGGTCGGGCGGCACCCGGCTGGGCGAGGGGCTGCGGACCTTCAACGACGACTGGGGCGTGCGCGGCCTGGCCCGGGGCGCGCTGGTCGTCGTGCTGTCGGACGGGTGGGATCGGGGCGACCCCCGGCAGCTGGGCGAGGAGGTCGCCCGGCTGCGACGCGTCGCCCGCCGGCTCGTCTGGGTCAACCCGCTGAAGGCCTCGCCCGGCTACGCCCCGCTGGCCGGCGGGATGGCCGCCGCCCTCCCCCACGTCGACGAGCTGGTCGAGGGCCACTCGGTGGCCTCCCTCCACGACCTGGCCGCCCTCCTCTCCCGAGCCACCCTCCGTCCTGGCGCGTCGATCCCGCGCCCGACTGCTCCCGCCCGCACCTCCACCGCCCACCCATCCCGAACTGGTCCCCCGATCCCGCGCCAGGACCCGGGCCAGCGGGACCAGTTCGCCCTCGATCGAGGGCCGGGCGTCGTGAAGGAGCTGCTGGCCGACCTGGAGCGATGGCGGAAGGCCGGGCGTCGCGCCGTCGTCGCCCGGGTGGTCGACCTCGACGGCTCGGGGCCCCGGGCTGCGGGGGCGGCGATGGCCGTCGCCGACGACGGTGAGGTCGCCGGGTCCGTCTCCGGTGGCTGCGTGGAGGGCGCGGTCGTGACGTCGGCCCTCGACCTGCTGGCCTCGGGCGGGCCGCGCGTCGAGACCTTCGGCGACAGCGACGACGAGGCCTTCGGCGTCGGCCTCACCTGCGGCGGCACGATCCGCATCTTCCTCGAGGAGTGGCAGGGCGACGTCGAGCTGGACGACGGAGGAGTCCCTGCGCGCCGGCGCGGCCTTCGCGCTGGTGACGGTGGTCGAGGGACCGTCGACCGGGGCCAAGCTGCTGATCCGTCCCGACGCCGCTCCGCAGGGGACCCTCGGCGACCCCGAGCTCGACCGGGTGGTGGCGCGCGACGCCGGCGGCGAGCTCGACGCCGGGGCGTCCGGGCTGCGCCGCTACGGCTGCCGGGGCGAGGCCCGCCAGGACGAGGTGACCGTGTTCGTCGAGTCGTTCGTCCCGCCGCCGCGGCTGCTGGTGTTCGGCGCGGTCGACTTCACCGCCGCTCTCGTCCGCGTGGCCAAGGTGCTCGGCCACCACGTCACCGTGTGCGATGCGCGGGCTGTGTTCGCCACCCCACGCCGGTTCCCGCTCGCCGACGAGGTCGTGGTCGACCGCCCCGACCGGTTCCTCGGCGGGATGGGCGCCGACCTCACGCCGCGCGATGCGATCTGCGTGCTCACCCACGACCACAAGTTCGACGTGCCCGCGATCCTCGCCGCCCTGCACACCGACGTCGGCTACCTCGGCGCCATGGGCAGCCGCCGCACGCACGAGGAGCGCACCGACCCGGCTCCGGGAGGCCGGCGCGTCGGAGGCCGACCTGGCCCGGGTGCGCGGTCCGATCGGCCTCGACCTCGGCGCCCGCACGCCGGAGGAGACGGCGGTGGCGATCTGCGCCGAGATCATCGCGTCGCGCACCGGCCGCGCCGACGTCCGCCCGCTGCGCGACACGGAGGGCCCGATCCATGGCCGCCCGTGACGCCCACGTGACCGCACGTCCGGGCCCGTCGACGACCACCGTGCCGACCGCGGCGGTGATCCTCGCCGCCGGCGGTGGCAGCCGCTTCGTCGGGCCGACCCACAAGCTGCTCGCCCCGCTGGGCGCGGGGAGGGTCGTCGACCACGCCCTCGACGCGGCTCGGCAGGCCGGGCTCGACGCCACCTACCTGGTCACCGGCGCGATCGCCATCGATCCACCCCCCGGCGTCGAGGTGGTGCCCAACGGCGCGTGGGCCGACGGCCTGGCCACGTCGCTCGCCGCAGGGATCGCCGCGGCGCGCGCCGCCGGGCACCTCGCCGTGGTGGTGGGGCTGGGCGACGCACCGGGAGCGACGTCCGAGGCCTGGCGCCGGGTCGCGGCCATGGTCGACGCGCCGGTCGCCGTCGCGACCTACGAGGGGGTGCGGGGCCATCCCGTCCGCCTCGCGGCCGAGGTGTGGGACATGCTCCCCGTCACCGGCGACACCGGAGCACGGGAGCTCCTCTCCGGGCGGGTCGTGCCCGTCGTCGAGGTGCCCTGCCCCGGCTCTCCCGCAGACATCGACACCATGGAGGACCTGACCCAGTGGAGCTGACCGCGTGGAGCTGACCAACGAGTTCACCGTGGGCGTGCCCCTCGACGAGGCGTGGGCGATCCTCACCGACGTCGAGCGCATCGCCCCGTGCATGCCGGGGGCCCAGCTCCAGGAGGTCGAGGGCGACGAGTACCGCGGGGTGGTGAAGGTCAAGGTCGGGCCCATCACCGCCCAGTACAAGGGGGTCGCCTCGTTCATCGAGCAGGAGGCGCCGACCCGGGCGGTGCTGCGGGCCGAGGGGCGCGAGGCGCGCGGCCAGGGGCGGGCCACGGCCACCATCACCGCCCTGCTGGTCGACGGGGGCGACCGCACGACGGTGACCCTCACCACCGACCTCGCCATCACCGGCAAGGTCGCCCAGTTCGGCCGCAGCATGCTCGCCGACGTGTCGGGCGCGCTGGTCGACCAGTTCGTCGAGTGCCTGGGGTCGACGCTGCTCACCTCGGACGAGGGCGCGTCCACCGACACTGCGATCGCCGACTGCCGCCGACAGAGCCGACGGAGGACGCCACGCCGGTGCGCAGGATCGATGCTCCGGAGGCGACGCCGGTCGACCTCCTCGCGACCGGCGGCACGCCCGTGGCCAAGCGCCTCGCCCCGATCGCGGCCGTGCTGGCCGCGCTCTGGCTGATCCGCCTGTTCCTCCGTCGGCGCCGGTGAGCAGCGACATGGGAGCCATGCCTCGCCCGGTCGCGCCCGTCCACCCCCGCCGTCCCCCCGCACCCCTGCCTCGCGCCACCCCGCGCCCCGCCCGCCCGGAGGACCTCCGATGAAGCTCGAGTTCGACGAGGCCACCGAGGCCTTCCGGCGGGAGCTGGCGACCTGGCTCGACGAGAACGCACCCGACCCGGCCGACTGCGCGGTCCGACCGCAGTCGACGGCCGACGTCCCCGAGTGGGCCCGGCAGTGGCAGCAGAAGATGTTCGACGCGGGGTGGCTGGTGCCCGGCAACCCACCCGAGTTCGGCGGCCGCGACGCCACCCTCATCGAGCAGTTCGTCCACCTCGAGGAGCTCAACCGCCGACGCATCCTGCCCAGCTTCAACCGGCAGGGCCTCGGCATCATCGCCCCGTCGATCCTGAGCTTCGGCACCGACGAGCAGAAGCAGCGCTGGGCCCGCCCGGTGCTGCGCGGCGAGATCACCGCCGCCCTCGGCATGAGCGAACCCGACGCAGGGTCGGACCTGGCCGGCCTCCGCACCCGGGCCGTCCGCGACGGCGACAGCTTCGTCGTCACCGGCCAGAAGGTCTGGACGTCCGGCGCCCACGACGCGGACTACATCCTCGCCTTCGTCCGCACCGACCCCGACGTGCCCAAGCACAAGGGCATCAGCTGCCTCGTCATCCCGACCGACAGCCCCGGGCTCACGCGGCGGCCGTTCGGCTCGATCGTGTCGGCCGACGACCTCGACTTCAACGAGGTGTTCTTCGACGAGGTCTCGGTGCCGGTCGAGAACCTGATCGGCCCCCTCAACGCGGGGTGGCGGGTGGCCACCGGCTCGCTCGGCCACGAGCGGGCGATGCTCTGGCTGGCCTACAGCGACCAGCTCGAGAACCTGGTCGAGGTCGGGGGCCGCTGGCTCGTCGAGGCCGGGCTCGACGACGACCCGATCACCCTCGACTGGTTCGGATCACTGGTCGCCGATGCCCAGGCCCTCCGCCTGCTCGGGTACCGGACGCTGGCCCAGGCCCGTCGGGGCCAGGAGGACGCGGCGCAGTCGATCCTCAAGCTGTTCGGGTCGGAGGCGGTGCAGGCCGGGCTGCTGCACGTGATGGAGGCCCTCGGCCCGGTCGCCCTCGACCCGGAGCTGCGGACCGCCGACATCCCCCCGCTGGGCAGCGAGATCCACGGCGACAGCTGGTTCGACCGCTACCTCCGCAGCTTCGGCGGCACCATCGCCGGCGGCACGTCGCAGATCCAGCGCAACATCGTCGCCGAGCGGGTCCTCGGCCTCCCCCGCTGACCCACCCCCTACCGGCGCATCACGTCCCTCCCGGATCAGCAAGTGGTCCCTCGATCCGGCGTCCGAGCTGGGGTTCGCGGGACCAGTTCGCCGGCGAGGGCACGACGCGGGGACGGGGTCAGTCGCGCCAGGCGGTGGGGTCGTCTCCGTAGTGGCAGTGCCACTCGACGACCCGGCCGTCGGCGTCGACCCGCATGAGGTCGGCGCCCGGCTTCTCCGACCCGTCGGGGAGGTGGCAGGTGTAGACGAGCACGACGGTGTCCATGCCCCCGAGGGCGCGGTGCAGCGTGTAGCGGACGTCGCTGGCCCGGGCGAGCGCGTCGACGACGTACCGACGGAGGGCGTCGGTGCCGTCGACGGTGCGCTGGGCCGGGGTCGCCGGTCAGGCGGGGCAGGAACGGCGAGCTGAACACGACGCCCGGCGCGAACGGGGCCATGATCACGTCGACGTCGGCCCCGTTCCACCCCTCGTCCCAGTGGCGGGCGAGGGACGACACGACGGCGGGGTCGATCACCGGTCCGAGCGTACCGTCGGGTGAGCGAGCGTTCGCATACCGTGCACCCCGTGGACAGCTCCCCGGCCGCCGACGACGGAACCGCCGACGCGCCGCCGGGGCCTCCGCCCCGATCGCCGGCACGCCGGGGCCGTTCGCCGGGGTCACCGTCGTGGAGGTCGCGACCCACGTGTTCGTGCCGATGCTCGGTGCGATCCTGGCCGAGTGGGGCGCCGACGTCGTCAAGGTCGAGCACCCGCGCACCGGCGACCCGTACCGGGGCCTGGTGACCGCCGGGCTGCACCGCCTCCACGACGGGGTCGACCCCTTCTTCCAGGCCGCCAACCGCAGCAAGCGCTCGATCGGCCTCGACCTGGCCCACCCCGACGGCCGAGCCGTGCTCGACCGCCTGCTGCGCGGAGCGGACGTGGTCACCACCAACCTGCGTCCCGGGGCGCGAGGTCGGCTGCGGATCGACGTCGACGACGTGCGGGCCGTCAACGCGGACGCGATCTACGTCCGGGGCTCGGCCTTCGGCGACGAGGGTCCCGACGCCGGGCGGGGCGGGTACGACAGCGGCGCGTTCTGGGCCCGGTCCGGGATGCAGCACCTCTCGACGCCACCCGACGCCGAGTGGCCTGCGCCCACCCGTCCCGCCTTCGGCGACGTGGCCGCGGCCATGGCCCTCGCGGCCGGGGTCGGTGCGGCCCTCTTCCGCCGACAGGTCACCGGCGAACCGTCGGTCGTCGACTCCTCCCTCCTCGCGGCCGGGATCTGGCAGGTGCAGAACGACGTGGTCAACGCCCGGCTGGGCGACGACACCCACGTCGCCCGGCGCGAGCGGTCCGAGACGTGGAACCCGCTGATGCTCCCCTACCGCACCGCCGACGACCGCTTCGTCGCCCTGATGGTGCTGGCCCCGGACCGCCACTGGCGATCGCTCTGCGAGCTGCTCGATCGAGCCGACCTGGCCGACGACCCCCGCTTCGCCGACCTCGAGACCCGTCGCGCCAACGCCGCCGCGTGCGTCGAGGCCCTCGACGCCACCTTCGCGGCCCGGCCACTCGCCGAGTGGGTCGAGGTGCTGGCCGACTTCGAGGGCGAGTGGACCGTCGTGCAGACGCCCTTGGAGGTCCACGACGACCCGCAGGTCCGGGCCAACGGCCTCGTGGCCGAGATCCCGACCGGCCACGGCTCGACGCTGCCGATGGTCGCCACCCCGGTTCGCTTCGACGGACACCCGGGCGCACCCACCCGAGCCCCCGAGGTCGGCGAGCACACCGAGCAGGTGCTGCTCGACCTCGGCCTCGGCTGGGACGAGATCTCCGCCCTCAAGACGGGCGGCGCCATCACGTGAGACGCCACCCGGCCCACTCCACCAGCGACGACCAGACGATCCCGGTCCACCGACGGCGACCCGCCGGCCCCACCGACAGGAGAGACATGACCACGTACGTCCTGGTGCACGGAGGTGGGCACGGAGGCTGGTGCTACGCCAAGGTCAAGCGACTGCTGGAGGCGGCGGGGCACGAGGTGTTCGCCCCGTCGCTGACCGGGCTGGCCGAGCGCCAGCACCTGCTCTCGCCGTCGATCGACCTCGACACCCACATCACCGACGTCGTGTCGCTGCTCCACCACTGGGACCTGCGCGACGTCGTCCTCGTCGGCCACCGCTACGGCGGGATGGTCGTCACCGGCATCGCCGACCGTGCGACCGACCGGGTCGGCAAGCTCGTCTACCTCGACGCGGCCAACCCCCGGAACGGCATGTCGCTGGTCGACGTGGCCGGCCCGATCATCGAGGTGACCCGCCCGATGGGCGAGGTGCGCGACGGCGTCGAGCTGGTGCTGCTCCCCGCGCCCGAGGCGGGGATGTTCTACGGCGTCACCGACCCGGACGACCTGGCCTGGATGGCCGAGCGCCTCAGCGGGCACCCATGGGCCTGCTTCGCGCAGAAGCTGGTGCTGACCGAACGAGGACGCCCTCTGGGCGCTGCCGCAGTACCACATCGTCTGCGAGGACACGCTGGCCACCCGCGACACCCGGATGATCGACGAGGCCCGCAGCCGGGGCCGGCTGTGGACCATCGACACCGGCCACGACCTGATGATCACCGAGCCCCAGCTGGTCACCGACGCCCTCCTCGCCGTCGCCGCCGACCCCGTCTGAGAGGTCGCCGTCCGGCCACCCGACGAGGGTGGTCGCACGCCGGTCGACGTCAGGTGACGGTGATGGCCCGCTCGGGGCAGTTGCGCTCGGCGTCGCGGACCTCGTCCTCGAGCTCGGCGGGCACGTCGGGCTGCGCGACCACGGCGTGGCCCTCGTCGTCGAGGGCGAACACCTCGGGGCACACGGCCCAGCAGCGGGCGTGGCCCTCGCAGCGATCGGCGTCGACGGTGACGCGCATCAGCGGGCCCCGGTGGCGACGAGGGTGGAGGGGTCGGCCGGCGTGAAGTCGTAGACCCGGCAGGCGTTGCCGACGGTGATCTTGTGCTGCACGTCCTCGGGGAGGTCGCCGAGCCACTTGTTGGCGAGGGCGATGGTGTCGGGCCAGGTCGAGTCGGAGTGCGGGTAGTCGCACTCGAGCATCACGTTGTCCTCGCCGATCACGTCGAGCAGCCGGAGACCGGCGTGGTCCTCGATGAAGGTGCCGAAGACGTGGTCCTTGAACAGCTGGCGGATGTCGGTGTCGAGGTCGAACTTCGACTCGCCCTTCTCCTCGCCCCGCTCGTGCGACGCGTTCATGTCGATGTCGAAGCGCGACGCCCAGAACCGCTGCTTGTCGATGACCTGCTCGGCCCGTTCGAGGAAGTACGGGATCCACCCGATCGAGCCCTCGGACAGCGCGATCTTGAGGTTCGGGTAGCGGGCGAAGTTCCCGCTGAACAGCCAGTCGAGCAGCGTGCCGGCCTGGTTGGCCGCCGCCGAGTAGGCCATGAAGGCGAGGGTCGGCATGTCGGGCGAGGTGCGGATCAGGTTCGACGACGAGCCGACGTGCATGGAGATCACGAAGCCGGTGTCGTTGCACGCCTGGAGCATCGGGTCCCAGAAGTCGGTGTGGATCGACGGCAGCCCGAGCTTGGTCGGGTTCTCGGAGAAGGCGATCGACTTGGCGCCGAGGGCGGCGGTGCGCTCGATCTCGGCCGCGGCCGCGACCGGGTCCCACAGCGGGATGATCATCATCGGGATGAAGCGGCCGGGGAAGTCGCCGGCCAGCTCCTCGAGGATGAAGTCGTTCCACGCCCGGACGCAGGCCAGGCCGACCTCCTTGTCCTTGGCCTCGTGGAAGACCTGGCCGCAGTAGCGGGGGAACGACGGGAACAGCATCGAGGCCAGGACGTTGCCCTGGTCCATGTCGGCCACCCGGGCCGCGGGGTCGTAGCAGCCGAGGCGCATGTCCTCGTAGGTGATCGGCTCCGGCGAGAACTCCTCGCGGCTCTTGCCGGCCACCGCGTTCAGGCCGGTGGTGACGATCTGGCGGTCCTCGTAGACCCAGAACTCCGAGTCACCGTCGCGGACGATGCGCGGCGCGACGTCGCGCATGCGCTCCGGGACCCGCTCCTGCCACAGCCGCGCCGGCTCGATCAGGTGGTCGTCGACCGAGATGAACCAGTTGAACGACATGGGCTGGCCTCCGGCCTTAATGAGCGAACGCTCACACGCTAGCGACTCCCGGTGGGGGTCCGCCACCGCCCCGCCGACGCCGCTCCACGCCGACCCGGTGCACCGCGTCGGCGCCGGCGCGAACATCTGTCCGGAGCTCCAGGGAGGAGGTCAGCGATGACCGACACCCTCCACGACGGCCGCGGCACCTCTCCTCCCGTGGTCCACCCAGGGGACGGCCCCGACCGCCCCGGCCTCGGTGACCCCGCGCGGCCGGCTCGCCCACGCGATCCGCAGGTGGACGGTCGCCGTCGCGGCCTGGTGCTCACCGCCGTCGCGGGGGCCGTCGCGGTCGTGGTCGGGTTGGCGGTCGCCGTCCCGACGCCCGAGCCCACCGAGAACGTCGAGACCGGCCTCGGCCTGCCGGGCGATGGTGGTGGCGGCGGCGGGGCCACCATCGGCCTCGGACCGATCGTGCTCCGGTCGAGGCCCGTCACCGCGCTGACCCCCGACCCACCTCCTCGTCTGGGCCGGCGAGGACGGCAGCGGCGAGATCGACCGGGCCGACGGCTTCACCGTGCGCCTCGACTCCGGCGCCGTCGAGCCGATCCCCAACGCACCGGTGACCCGCCTCCGCGAGACCGACGGGGCGTGGACCGGGAGGGAGCTCGTCGTCGTGTCCAGCGGCGCCTGCGCGTCGTGCAGCACCCCCGAGCCGACCGCGGCGGCCTGGCACCCCGAGGACGGGTGGCGCGGCGTGGCCGACCCGCCGGCGTCGATGGGCGACGGGACGGTCGGGGCGGTCTGGACCGGCGTCCACGTGGTGGTGGTCGCCCGATCGGGCGCCGCGTCGGCCTACGACCCGGCGGCCGACGCGTGGGTCGACCTCCCAGCGGTGGGCATCGAGGCGGCGGGGTCGCCGTCGCTGGTGTGGACCGGCCGCGACGTCGTGTACTGGGCGACGGATGCCTCGGCCGAGACCGCCGGTGCCACCGTCGGCGGGCCGTTCGTCGACCGCGGCTGGTCCTGGGCGCCCGGGGCCACGGAGTGGGTGCCGCTCCCCGACCTGCCCGAGGGCCACCGCACCTGGCGGGGGTCGGCGGTGTGGACAGGGGCGGAGCTGGTGGTGTGGGGGGCGGAGGCAGGTGCGGACGTGGAGGAGGAGGTGGTCGGCGTCGGCGCCGTGCTGCGAGTCGGGGCCGACGGGTGGACCCCGCTCCCGCGGTCGCCGCAGGCGCCGGCCGCGGGCTTCGAGGGCACGCCCGGGTCGCAGTCGCTCGCGGTCGACCCCGCGACCGGCAGCGTCGTCGTGCTGCCCCTCGACCCGTTCGGCGCGGCCAGCCGCGACCTCCTCGTCCTCGACGCCGCCACCGGGTCGTGGACGACGACCGACGTCGCCCTCCGCGTCGCCAACGCCACGTTCGCGGTGGTCGGCGGCATGCTGCTCGTCCCCCACCCCGGCACCCCGGTCGCGGCCCGGCTCCCCTAGACGCCTGTCGCTCGTCCTACTGCACGTTCAGGCGGATGGTGTGCCAGCCGGTGGCGCCGTCGGGGAGGGGGTCGGCCCGCTCCTCGGTCTGGAGCTCGCCGTCGCCGTCGGTGGCCCGCACCTTCACCGTGTGGAGCCCGGCGTCGAGCTCGACCGGCAGCACCCACTGCCGCCAGGTGTCCCTGCCGAGCGCCTCGCCGAGGGTGGCCTCGGCCCACTCGCCGTCGTCGACGAGGACCTCCACCTTGGCCACGCCCCGGGTCTGGGCCCAGGCGACCCCGGCGATCGGGACGGTGCCGGCGGCGGGCTTCGACAGGTTGCGGGGGGTGTCGATCCGGCTCATGGTCTTGATCGGCGCCCGCTCGGCGTAGTCGCGGCGCACCCAGTAGCTGTCGAAGGCGTCGAAGGTCGTGAGCTCGACCTCGGTCAGCCACTTCACCGAGGCGATGTAGCCGTAGAGGCCGGGGACGACGAGCCGGACGGGGAAGCCGTGGTCGATCGGGAGCGGCTCGCCGTTCATGCCGATGGCGACGATGGCGTCGCGGTCGTAGGCGGCCTCGACGGGGAACCCGCCGGTGTAGTCGTCGGCCGAGCGCCCGACGACCTGGTCGGCGCCGTCGGCGACCCCGGCCTCGTCGAGCAGCTCCCGCAGCGGGAAGCCGAGCCAGCGGGCGTTGCCGACCAGGTTCCCGCCGATCAGGTTCGACACGCAGGTGAGGGTGATGTCGTACTCCCGCACGTCCCGGTCGAGCAGCGTCGGTCCAGGGGATCTCGAGCTCGCGGTCGACCATGCCGGTGACCCGCAGGACGTAGTCGTCGGTGCGGACCTGGAGCGGGTTGATGTTCTTGTCGATCCGGTAGAAGCGGCTGTTGGGGGTGACGAACGGGGTCACGCCGTCGACGCCGACGCTGGTGCCGGAGGGGAGGGCGGGGAGCCGCTCGACCGGCCGGGGCAGGGTGACCGCGGCCCGGCTCGACGCCGCGCTGTTCCGACCTTGGAGGTACCGCCCGGTTCCCGCGGCCGCGCCGGCCAGGAGGAGGGCGGTGCCCGACGCGAGCAGGAACTCGCGGCGCGGCGGCATCCCGTCGACGGGATCGTCGAGGTGCGAGCGGCGGGTGTCCGGGCTCGGGACGGCGTCGCCGACATCGTCCGAGGGAGTCGGGTCGTGGGGGGCGTCGCCTCGTGGGTGGTGCGAGACGACGCCCCCCGCCCCGCCTCCTGCGACCGCGGGCCTGGGGACGGCCGAGCGGCGGAGGAGGGCCAGGGTGCCGATCGCCGCGACGGCACCGAGGAGGGAGGGCAGGGCCGCCGCCGGCATCCCGGCCGAGGTCTGGTCGCGGGTGGCGAGCACGCCGACCGACGACACGACCACGACGGCGACGCCGGCCACCGCCGGTCGACGGCGGGCGACGAGCGACAGCCCGACGCCGAGCAGGGCGAGGATCACGAGGGTGCCGACGACGAGCGCGGCCTTGTCGTTCTTCCCGAAGGTCTCGATGGCGAAGTCCTTGACCCCGGGCGGGACGTTGTCGATCACCAGCCCACCCACCGCGACGACCGGCGACCCGGCGTCGGCGACGATCCCTCCGACCAGCTCGCCGACCGCCACCCCGACGCCGGCGGCCAGCAGACCGGCGGCGACGGCGCGGAGCGTCCCCCGGGAGGGACGGGGTCGGGACAGCAGCGCCATGGCGGGTGTTCGTAGCCCGACGTCGTACGGATTGGTCGCACGTCCGCCGGCACCCATCGTTCTGGTCCCTCGATCCCGCACCCCGAGGGCGGATCGAGGGACCAGTTCGCAGGTGGTGGCCTCCAGTCCGTCACCGCTCGGCCCGGGGCGCGGCGGAGCCCGGACCGCGAGGGTCCGGGCTCCTGGGTTGGTCGGCCGTCGTGCGGGGCGGCCGACCGGCTGGGGATCGGTCAGGCCGCGGGCGGCATCAGGACGGTGTCGATGATGTGGACCGTGGCGTTGGAGGTGGTCACGTTGCCGCAGATCACCATCGACTCGCCGTTGATGGTGAGGGTCTCGCCGTCGGCCGCGACCTCGACGGTGTCGCCGTTGAGCATGGTCAGCTCGCTCTCCTCGGCCAGCGCGTCGGCGTCGAGGCGGCCCTCGGCGTAGACGTGGTAGGTGAGGATGTCGGTCAGCAGGTCGGTGTCGGCCAGCACGGCGTCGAGCTGGTCGGCGGGGATCTTCTCGAAGGCCGCGTTGGCAGGGGCGAAGATCGTGTACTCGGCGGCCGGGTCGTTCAGGGCGTCGACCAGGTCGGCGGCGGTGACGGCGCTGACCAGCGTGCTGAGCACGGGGTTGTTGCTGGCCGCGGTGCCGGCGGTGTCGTCGGCCATGCCGGCGCTGGAGCCCTCGCCGTCGGCGGGGATGGCGGAGCAGGCCTCGCCGACCGGCTCGGGCACGGCCCCGTCGTCCTCGCCCATGGTGGTCTCGGGGTCCATGCCGTCGTCGGCGGTGGTGTCGGAGCTGGAGTCGTCGGCGGACTGCTCCGTGTCGTCGCTCGACGAGCTGCCGGAGTCCTCGTCGTCGCCGCACGCAGCCGCGACGAGCGACAGGACGGCGAGGAGGGACAGGAGGGTGAGCCAGGGCTTCGTGGATCGCATGGGGGGTCCTCTCGGTGGAGATCGGCCCCGACGGTCGGGAACCAGCGGGGGTTCGTCACCCCCCGCCCCCCGGATTGGTCACGCCCTCCCGACCCACCGCCTGCTCCGCCCGCGACGGCCGCGACACGGCACTAGACCGGGGGCCCAACGAGCACGACGACAGGGGGTCGGACATGAGCGAGGCACGTCGACGGGTCGCGGTGGTGGGCAACGCCAGCGTGTACGCCGGACCGGAGCTGGCCAGGGCCCTCGCGTCGCGGGGCCACGACCTGGTGGTCGGCGACCCCGAGCCCGACCTGGTCGCCGAGCTGGAGGCCGCGGGCGCCGCGGTGGAGGCGGTCGAGGGCGTCGCCGACCTGTCGGACCCCGACGCCGCGCCGGCACTGGTCGACGCCGGCATCCGGCGGTTCGGTCGCATCGACGCCGCGGTCGCGTTCTCGGGGATCATCGTCACCGGCCGCTTCCTCCAGTCGAGCCTCGACGACCTGCGCAAGGTCGAGCGCACCTGCCTGGAGGCGCCGTACCACTTCCTCAAGGCCGCGGTCGCGCCGATGGTCGAGGCCGGCGAGGGCCAGGTGCTGCTCATCACCAGCGCGGCCGGGGCCCGGCCGACCCCCGGCGCGCCGCTCTACTCCGCGGCCCGGGCGGGGGCCACCATGCTCGCCCGCAACGTCGCCGGTGAGGTCGCCCGCCACGGCGTGCAGGTGAACGCGGTGGGCACCAACTTCATGGACTTCCCGGGCTTCCTCGCCGCCAGCGGGGCCACCGACCCGGAGGTGCGGGCGAAGATCGAGTCGCAGGTGCCCCTCGGGCGCCTCGGCACGATGGAGGAGTTCGCCGCCTTCTGCATGGCGTTCGTCGACGGCACCAGCCGCTTCACGACCGGCCAGTTCGTCGCCTACGCCGGCGGCTGGGCCTGACGCAGCTCAGTCGGGCGTGGGCAGCTGGAGCATGCCGTACGCGTGGGTGGGCCGGAGGCGGGCGACCAATCGCCGATCGGCGACCATGGCCCGGCGGTAGTCGTCCCAGTCGTCGTGCTCGCCGGCCATCGACCGGTAGAGCTCGACCAGCTCGTCGACCGTCGCGTCGTCGGGTGCCGCCGCGACCGGGCTCAGCTCGGCGTCGGCCTCCAGCACGACGTAGGCCCAGAAGTCGTCGCGTGAGACGTGCAGCGAGGCCCGGGGATCGCGGGCCAGGTTGGCGGCCTTGGCCCGGTCGGCGGTGATCGACACCCGGACCACCCCCTCGTCGTCGATCGCGTAGATCACGTTCGACAGCTGGGGCCGACCGTCGCGCTTCTGCGTCGTCAGCACCGCCTGGCGGTGGTCGCGGGCGAAGTCGAGGGCGGTGCCGATGTCCATGTCGGGCTCAACGCCCGCCGGCCGACCGCTGTTCCGACCGAACGCCCCCGCTCAGCCGCGGCCGCCGGCTGCGGAGCCCCGCCTGCCCGCCTCGCAGCCCCGCCACGTCGTTGGCCGGGACGTCGGTGTCCTCCAGCTCGAGGAACGACTCGGACAGGTCCTCGATGGCGGCCTGGCAGCCGCGGCCTGGATCGGCCCGGCGGTCGATGACCCTCAGCGGGATCGGCTGCGCCGGCGACGCGCGCCGTCGGCTTCGAGGTGGCGCTCGACGCTGTCGAGGACGAGGTCGAGTCCGAACTCGAACTCGTCGCCGTAGGAGTAGTCGCCGCCGGCGATCTGCGCGGTGACGATCTCGACGAGGTGCGGGTACTGCGCCGGGTCGAGCACGTCCTGGATGCTCCTCGACGAAGCCCTCGGCCCCCTCGTCGGCGTCGAAGGGGAGGTTCAGCTCGGTGAGGACGAAGCCGTAGACGTAGGCGTCGATCGCCGAGAAGGCGTGGGCCGCGAGCGCGACCGAGAAGCCGTTGCCGCGGAGGCAGCCGAGGACGGCGTCGTGGTGACGGAGCAGCGGCGCGCCCGGCGAGCGGCGCGACTCGATGAGGCCGAGCGCCCACGGGTGCGCGGCCAGCACCTCCCGCGCCGAGGCGGCCCGGGCGGCCATCGCCGGACGCCACGGCGCGTCGGGTTCGGGCAGCTCGACCTGGGTGAAGATCCAGCTGGCGAGACCGTCGAGCAGCGCGTCCTTGTTGGCGACGTGGTGGTAGAGCGACATGGCCTCGACGCCGAGCTCGCGGCCGACGTTGCGCATGCTCACCTGGCCCAGCCCGCCGGCGTCGGCGACGCGCACCGCGGCCTCGACGATGCGGTCGTGGCTCAGGGCGGGTCGCCGGGGCATGGGCGTGCGTTCCTCGTCGGGGACTTGTCGACTTACGGCCGTAAGGGTAGCGTGCCCCTCACAGGCTTACAGGTGTAAGAAGCCGAGCCGGCGGGGCGAGGCGACCGGGCACCCGCGGCCGACCCACCCGAGCAGGTCACGGAGGAGAACCCAGTGCGAGCAGCGGTGTACGAGCGGTACGGAGCACCGGAGGTGGTGCACGTCGACGACGGTGCCGACACCCTCCCCGAAGAGCGACCAGGTGCTGGTGCGGGTGCAGGCCGCCGCGGTCACCTCCGGCGACGCCCGCATCCGGGCCGCCCGGTTCCCCCCGGGGTTCGCTCCGTTCGCCCGCCTGGTCTTCGGCATCCGTCGACCCCGTCGCCGGGTCCTGGGCGGCACCTTCTCCGGGGTGGTCGAGGCGGTCGGCGCCAAGGTCGAGGACCTGACGCCGGGCGACGAGGTGTGCGGGATGTCCGGTGCCCGCATGGGTGCGCACGCCGAGCTGCTGGCCGTGCCCGCGAAGAAGGTCGTCCGGAAGCCCCCGACCGTGAGCCACGACGACGCCGCCGGGGTGCTCTTCGGCGGCACCACCGCCCTGCACTACCTGACCGCGAAGGCGACCGTCGGCCCCGGCACCACCGTGCTCGTGATCGGGGCCTCGGGTGCGATCGGCACCAACGCCGTCCAGCTGGCGCGGCACCTCGGAGCGAGCGTGACCGGCGTCTGCAGCGGCGCCAACGCCGACCTGGTGCGGCGCCTGGGCGCGGAGCGGGTCATCGACCACACGGAGGTCGACGTCGCGACGAGCGGTGAGCGCTTCGACGTCGTGCTCGACGCGGTCGGGGTGCTGGACATCCCGACCGGGCGGCGCCTGCTGGAGCCCGACGGCGTGCTGCTCCTGGCCGTCGCCGGCCTGACCGACACCATCCGGGCCCGTGGCGACGTCAAGGCCGGGCCCGCGCCCGAGCGAGCCGAGGACATGGCGCGCCTCGTCGAGCTCGTCGCCGGCGGTCACCTCCGGGTGGTCGTCGACGAGGTCCACGGCCTCGACGACATCGTCGCCGCGCACCGACGGGTGGACACCGGCCACAAGGTCGGCAACGTCCTCGTCCACCCGTAGGTCCGCCGGAGCCGTTCCGCCCGTGCGACGAGGAGGCCGTGGGTAGCGTCCCCCGGGTGACCGACGCGACCCCCACCGAGCCCGCACCCGACGCTGGGCCCGACCCGCTCGGCGGTCGGTCCGTGGACGGGCTGGTCGCGGTCGTGACCGGCGCGGCGAGCGGGATGGGCCGGGCCACCGCCGAGCTGCTGGCCCACATGGGGGCGACCGTCGCCCTCCTCGATCGCAGCGAGGCGGGGCTGGCCGAGGCCGTCACGGCGTGCCGGGCGGTGACGGCGCACGCCGAGCACACGGTCAGCAGCTGGACCCTCGACGTCACCGACCGGGCCGCGGTCGCCGCCGTGGTCGGCGACGTGGCCGCGACCTTCGGACGCATCGACGTCCTGGTGAACTGCGCCGGGCTCAGCGTCGGCCTCCCCCTCGACGCCCCCACCTTCGAGGAGGCGTGGGACCTCACCCTCGCCGTCGACCTCACCGGCTATGCGCTGGTGGCCCGGGCCTGCCTGCCCCACCTGCTGGCCACCGGACGGGGCCGCATCGTCAACGTGGCGTCGACCGAGGGCCTCGGGGCCACGCCCGGCCTCGCCCCCTACACGGCGGCCAAGCACGGGGTGATCGGCCTGACCCGCTCGCTGGCCGTCGAGCTCGGGCGACGGGGGATCACCGTGAACTGCGTGTGCCCCGGGCCGATCCACACCGGCATGACCTCGCCGATCCCCGACGAGGCCAAGGACCGCTTCGCCCGCAAGCGGGTGCCGATCGGTCGCTACGGCGACGCGCACGAGGTCGCCCACGCCATCGTCTCGCTCGTGCTGCCGGCGATGTCGTACGTCAACGGCGCCGTGCTCGTGGTCGACGGCGGGATGACCTCGCAGAACACCTGAGCGCGCGGCCCGATCCGCGGGAGTGCCCGTCGAGGCGGTCGGTCAGGCCGCGGGTTCGAGGACGATCATCGGGGTCCTGGTCGAGCGCCGGGCGGCGAAGCCGTCCAGGTCGTCGTCGACCTCGCTCCACCGCTGCCACAGGCGGTCGTACTCCTCGCCGGTGGCCAGCCGGGCCCTGACCCGACGCGGCTCCTGCCCGGAGAGGCGGACGACGGCCTCGGGGTTCGCCTCCAGGTTCAGCCACCAGGCCGGGTGTCCCTCGTCCCAGCCGTTCATGGCCATGAGGAGGAGGTCGTCGCCGTCCTCGAGGTAGCCCACGATGACGCTGCGCTCCTGTCCCGACCGCCGCCCCGTGGTGGTGAGGCGCATCGCACCCCAGCCCCGCTTGTTGGCGGGGGTCCAGAGGAACCGACCGCCGCTGATCCGGTAGAGGGCCCGGTGCACCTTCCACGCCACGTGCACGAACCACGGCGGGGGCATCTTCGGTCCGTCCTTGGCTGCCTCACCCACGTCACGACCTCCGGGCCGTCGACCTCGTCACGCCAGTCTCGCCCACCCCGACCGACGGCGCGGCCTCGGACGGGGTCAGGCCGTGGCGGCCAGGCCGGCGGAACCGGCCACCAGGCGGTCGTCGGCGGCGCGGAGCCGGCGGGCCAGGCCGACCAGCATCGCCCGTGACACCGAGGGGACGCGGGCGAGGATCCGGTCGAACTCCGGGGCGCTGGCCACGAGGGCCTCGACCGGGGTCTCGGCGACGACCGTGGCGGTGCGGACGCCCTGGTCGAGGAGGGCGACCTCACCGATGACGTCGCCGGGGCCGAGGCGGGCCACCTCGTCGGACCCGACGCGGACGACGGCGGTGCCGCGGACGATCACGATCCACTCGCGGCCGAGGCGGCCCTCCTGCGTGAGGACGGAGCCGGCCGGGGCGCTGTGGTCCCAGGTGTTGCTGGCGACGATGGCGAGCTCGTCGTCGGTGCACGACGTGAACGGCTCGACGTCACCGATGCGGCGGAGGGTGGTGGTGAGACGGGACTTCTTCATGGGAGGGGTCCTTCGGACTCGGTCGGGAGCGTCGGTGGTCCCGGGGGCATGCCCATCGTGCGGGTGCCGGCCGCCGGAGGCATCGGTACGCGGTACCGACCGTGCCGAGCCGGATGCCGATCGCGGGTGACGATCCCACCTCCGCACCGGGTGCCTCACCCACCACGGTCGGTGCGCCGCCGGTCGCCCCGGGCTCCCCGCCGATCGCCGGCGGGGTCGGGACCCGGCGCGAGCGCGGGCGGGTGGGCCGCCCCCGTCGCGATGTCGACCAGCGCCGTCCGCACGTCGACCTCGAGGCGACGCAGCTCCGACGGGTCGATCCGCGCCGCCATCTGCCGGGCCTGCTCGACCACGTCCATCATCGACGGGTGCGAGGCACCGACGGCGGGCCCGGGGACACCAGGCCTCGCGGCGGCCGGGTGCCCGACCCGGGCGAGGAGCATCCGCGCGTAGGAGAGGGGGATGAGGTCGACCGAGGACCGACGACCCGGGACGGCGTCGAGCTGGTCGAGCAGGCCCTGCGCGGCGACGCGTGGATCGAGCCCGGCGAGGAGGCGGAAGGCGCTCCCGGGGAGCGTGAGCCGGGTGAGGGCCGGGACGGCGTCGATGTCGGACATGGCCAGCCGCACCAGCTCGAGGCAGCGGTCGGGCGCGGTCGACGCCAGACCCCACGCCGCGCCGAGCCGGGCCGACACGCGGGCCAGGGCCACCGGCGAGCGATCGGCGCAGGCCAGGGCCCGGGCGATCAGCCCGTCGGGGTCGGTCGTCGCCCCGGTCAGGCTGAAGCGGTCGAGCACGGCGATCGCCAGCAGCAGGTCGCGCGTCGTCTCCCGCAGACGGGGGTCGTCGGCGCCGGCGAGGCACGCGGCCACGGCCCCCTCGACATCGCCGTTCCACAGGCGGGCCAGCCACTGCATCAGGGCCCCGAGCCCGGTCGGCGTCGGCCCCTCGAGCGCCACCACCTCGTCGGCCCACGCCTGGAGCCGGCCCGGGTCGCTCGTCCCGGCCGCCGACACCATGAGGGCGCACAGCGTCGCCTGCCGTTGCCGCGGGTCGCCTCGGCACAGGTCGACGACGGACCGGACGCAGTCGGCCAGGTCGTGGCGGCCGAGGAGGAAGAACGCGGTCGGGGGACCGCAGAGCCGGGCCGCGAGGTCGGCCCGGCCGGCCCGCCCGGCGGTGAGCACCGCCTCGCGCCAGGCGTCGGCCTCGCGCTCGAGCCGGATCGCCGCCTCCTGTGCGGTCGCCCCGCACGCCTCGACGAGGGGGACGTCGGTGACCGACGCGACCCACTCGGCCATGGCGAGCTGCGCCGACGGCCGCTCTGCGGCCCCGTCGAGCCGCTGGAGCAGGAAGCCGCGCATCGTCTCGAGCAGGCGGTAGCGCACCCCGTGGCCCTGCGGTTCGGCGATGACCATGCTGCGGTCGACCAGCGACGCGAGCAGCTCGGTCGCCTCGGCGACGCCGATGCCGAGGCGACCCGCGACGTGCACGACGGCGTCGAGGTCGGCGCCGTCGGGGAACACCGCCAGCCAACCGACCAGTCGCTGCTCCGCCGGCCCGAGCAGGTCGTAGGACCAGGCGATGGCGGCGTCCATCGTGGCGTGGCGATCGGCCCTCCCCCGCCGGCGTCGCGCCGGCAGGGGGGCCTGGCGGCGCAGGCCGTCGAGGATGGCCGGCAGCCCGAGGGTGCCGGCCCGGGCCGCGGCCAGCTCGATGGCCAGCGGGAGTCCGTCGAGCCGTCGGACGATGTCACGGCAGAGCTCGTCGTCGACGACGTCCGGGTCGACGCCGGCCTCCTCGGCTCGGCGCCGGAAGAGCGCGGTGGCGGCCGCCGGGCGCAGTGGCTTCACCCGCACGAGGTGCTCGCCGTCGAGGCCGAGCGGCTCGCGGCTGGTGGCGACGACCGTCAGCAGGGGGCTGCGGTCGGTGAGCTCGCCGATGACCTCGGCCGCCCCGTCGATGACGTGGTCGCAGCAGTCGACCACCAGCGTGGCCCCGTCGTGGGCGAGCACCCCGGCCGCGGCCGCGAGCGGGTCGTCGGCCGCGGTCAGGCCCAGGGCCTGGGCGATCGCACGGGCGACGTCGGCCGCCGCCGCGCCGACCCCGACCCTGGCCAGCTCGACCGACCGGATGTCCGCCGCGGGGCGCAGCGCCTCGACCGCGTGGAGGGCGAGGTGCGTCTTGCCCACGCCGCCCGGCCCGGTGAGCGTGACGATCCGGGACCGGCGGGCCAGGTCGACCACGCGGGCGACCTCGCGCTCGCGCCCGAGCAGGGAGGTGCGAGGGCGCGGCAGCTCGCCGGGCCCGGCGAGCGTCGACCGCACCGGGGCGAAGCGCCGCTCCAGCGCCGGATCGACCACCTGCCAGAGGCGCTCGGGGTCGGCCAGGCCCCGCAGGCGGTGCACCCCCAGGTCGACGAGGTCGACCGGGTCCGGGCCGCTGCGGACGAGCGAGGCGCAGAGGTCGGACACGAGGATCTGGCCACCGTGGCCCACGGCCATGATGCGGGCGGCCCGGTTGACCGGCCGGCCCCGGTGGTCGTCGCCCACCCGCTCTGCCTCGCCGGTGTGGAGCCCCATGCGGGCGCGGAGACCTGACTCCGGTAGGGCCCGCTGCGCGGCGACCGCGGCGCGCACCGCGGAGCCGGCGGAGGAGAAGGCGGCCGCGATCCCGTCGCCCATCGAGGAGAAGACGACCCCGCCGAAGGACTCCACCGCGTCCTGGAGGATGGTGAGGTGGCGGTCGAGGCGCCCGGCCATGTCGGCCGACGTCTCCCACTCGACGGCGGACGCCTCGATGTCGGTGAACAGGAACGTGGTGGTGTCCGCCGCCACCGCGGGCACGGCCGGGGCCGCCCCGTGCGGCGCGAGCGGGGACGGGACGTCCGGAGGGGCGCCGATGGGCGGGGTCACGGCCGCGACCTCATGGCACGGCCTCGGCCACGTCACCGGCGCAACCGAAGGGGTCGAGGCCGATGGAGCACACGATCTCGGCGAAGAGCCCGAAGGCCAGGTCCCAGGCGTGGGCCGCGTCGGGGGTGAGCGTCCCGCACCGCTCCTCCAGCGCGCCCAGCAGCGCGTCGCGCTCCACGGCCAGCTCGTCGAGGGTGACGGGGAAGCGCGGGGCGATCAGCTCGGCCGCGGTGGGCGCGAAGGCCGCCGGGTGGTCGAGCACCGGGGCGAGCGACGAGACCGACCGGAGGATCCACTCCGCCCGCGCCGCGCGGAACTCCGGCGTCCCCGTCAGCCGGTCGGCGACGGCGCCGGCCAGCTGGTCCCGGTCGGCCGAGGCCGCCATCCAGATGCTGGTGACCTGGTCGATGTCGTCTGGGCTCATGTCTCTGCACCTTCGTGGTCGCTGCGGTCGGATCAGGAGGGGGAGGGGACGCCCCGGCCGGGGGACCCGCGCGGCGGGCGCGGCGGTCGGGGTCCGGTCCAGCGTGCAGCGGTGCGACGGCGGCCACATCGGTATCGGGTACCGATCGGGCGCGGTGGAGGACCGACCCGCCTCCGACCCAGGTCAGGAGGGTCGCGGGCCGCCGGAGGGGTCGCCGTCGGTGACCGGAGCGAGGGCCGCACCGAGCTGGGAGCGGCCGGTGACCCCCAGCTTGCGGTAGACGCTGCCGAGGTGGGTGTCGACCGTCCGCTTCGACACGTACAGGCGCTCGGCGATGTCCTTGCTGGGCATGCCACCCGCCGCCAGCAGCGCCACCTCCCGCTCCCGGGGCGAGAGCGGCTCGACGGCATCGCCCCGCAGGAGGCCCGGGGTGCGGGCACCGCCGGCCGCCTCCACGAGCAGCACCGCCCGCCGGGTCGCAGCCGCCGCCTCGCGGGTCGCGCCCGCCCGGCGGTGGAGGTCGGCCAGCTCGAGCGCGGCCTCGGCCGCGAGGACGTGGCAGGGCAGCGCGGCGAGGCGGTCGACCGCCTCGGTGGCGAGGTCGACGTCGCCGGCGACGGCGGCCCGGGCGTGGAGGGCCAGGGCCTGGACGTAGGGGCCCTCGACGATGCGCTCGAGCTCGTCCAGCCGGCCCACGGCCGCCTCCGGGTCGCCGAAGCGGACGAGGTCGTGCACGAGGCCGCACTCGAAGTTCCACAGGCCGTCGTCGCGTGCCGCCTCGGCGATCGGCACGAGGAGCTCGCGCGCCCCGGCCAGGTCGCCCTTGTCGGCCAGCAGCCAGGCCCGGGCCCTCTGCCTCGTCGCCGCCGACGTCGCCAGGGGGCTGGAGTGGGCGTCGGCCCGGTCGAGGGCCGCAGCCGCAGCCGCGCCGTCACCGAGCAGGAGGTGGCCCTGGGCGATGCCGACCAGCGCCCACACGAGGGCGGCGTCCTGTCCGGCCTCGGGAGCGAGGTCGGCCGCGGCGGTGAAGTGGCGGACGGCGTCGTGGCCGCGGCCGGAGTCCCGGTCGATCTCGCCCAGCACGACCTCGAACCAGACCAGGGCGGCCCGGGCGCGGGCCTGCTGGGCACCCTCGATCGCCCCCTCGACCACCTCCCGCGCCGCCTGGTAGCGCCCGCTGTAGCCCAGGGCGTGGGCCTCGTTCAGCACGTGCGACGCCATGCCCCGGCGACGCTGCCAGGCCGGCAGCTCGGCCTGGGTGCGGGCGCCGTCGCGGGCCACGTCGATCGCCTCGGTGAAGCGGCCCATGGCGATGCACCCGATGCTCTTGGCCACCGAGAGGTCGACCCGCACGCGGGGGTCGGCGACGTCGCCGACCGCGGCGACCTGGTCGAGGGCCTCGTGGGGACGGCCGTTGTTGGCCAGGAGCAGCGCCCGCTGGGCTCGCACCGTCGCCGCCGGCACGGGGTCGTGGAGCAGCGGTTCGGCATCGGCCAGGGCCCGCAGCGCGCCGTCGAGGTCGCCCTGCCAGAAGCGGGCGTTGGCGAGTCGTCGGGCCAGCTGGGCCCGACTCGACTCGGGCAGGGTCGCGTCGTCCCACACCGAGGCGACGACCTCCTCGATCTCGGCCGGGTCGCTGGCGAGCACCGCCGCCTCCAGGGCGATGAGGGCGGCGTCGTGGGTGCGGCCGGCGTCGCTCGCGGCCCGGGCGAAGCGTCGGGCCTGGTCGGCGTCGCGGCCGAGCACCGCCATGCGCCCGGCGTTCACCAGCACGTCGACGTCGACCGCGCCGCCCGCCTCCAGCCGCCAGAGCGCGAGCTGGGTGAGGTCGTCGCGACGGCGGGCGCCGGAGGCCTCGAAGCGGTCGGCCAGCTCGCGCTGGAGCTGACGGGTGCGCAGGACGGTCATCTGCTGGCGCAGGATCTCGCCGTAGATCGGGTGGGACACCCAGACGCGGGTGCGACGCTCGTCGGCGCTGACCCGGAGGAGGCCGCGCCGGTCGAGGGCCGACACCACGTCGGGGCCGGCCATGTCCTCCAGGTCGGTGAGCCCGAGCGTGCCCGCGACGGCGAGGGCCTCGAGGGCCGCCAGCTCCGACTCGTCGAGCTCGGCGAGGTGGGCGCCGACGAGCTCGTCGAGGCCGGCCGAGCGGGGCAGCCCGTGGAGGCGCCACCTCCCCTGCTCGAGCACCAGCGTGCCCTGCTCCTGCGAGCGGAGGACGATCTCGCGCAGCACCTGGAGGTTGCCGCCGGACACCTCGGCCAGCCGATCGACCGCATCGGTGTCGACCGGGCCGTCGAGCACCCGGTGGAGGAGGGTGCCGACCTCGTCGACGGACAGGACCGGCACGGTCTCGATCGAGAGGTGGCCCTCCTTCAGCAGCGACGCGACGACCGACGGCAGCGTCGAGCCGGTGCGGAGGGTGGCGACGAGGAACACCTGCCGCTCCATCGTCAACGGCAGGAGGAGGGCGAGCGACGTGGCGTCGAGGTGGTCGACGTCGTCGACCAGGAGCAGCAGCCGATGGCCCTCGGGGCGCTCTGCCAGGTGGCGCCGGGCCCGGTGGAACAGCGCCGACCGGTCGTCCTCGCCGGTGCCCAGCTCGCGGCTGAGGTCGGCCGGGAGGAGGTGGGCGAGGGCACCGAGGGGGATCTGCCGGGTGGCGGGGTGGCCGACGGCGCGGGCGGTGGGCCGCCCGTTGGCGGCGGCCAGGAGCTCCTCGCCGAGGCGGGTCTTGCCCACGCCGGCCGCGCCGGTCAGCACCACGCCGCCCGCGTCGCCCTGGGCGTAGGTCCGCCCGATCCGATCGAAGAGCACGCTGCGCGCCGTCAGCGGCCACGTCGAGCCCACCCCGACATCCTCGCAGCCGCGGTCGACCCGGTTCGACCGAGGCGCGGAGACCGCCCGGACGGAGGGGGTCGCGGCACCCGGGGCCGGGGCGGGCCGAGGCCCGGCCCCCGTCGGGGGCCGGGCCGGGCGGCCTGTCGGGCAGGGTCGGATCGGGTCCCGCTAGGACGCCGCCTCCAGGAGCTCCGACAGCTCGACGTGCGGCAACGTCCAGGTCTCGCTCGTCGACGGCGAGGACGGTCTGGCCGTCCACGACCCGGGCATGGGCCGCCAGCCAGTCCGAGTCGACGGCCGACGCCGACGTCACGGTGTCGCCGGGGGCGGCGCCGGACTGGATCTCGACGTCGTCGCCGTCGCCTCCGTCCAGCACGTCGACACCGGCGCCCCCGATGAGCACGTCGTCGCCCGCACCGCCGAGGAGCACGTCGTCGCCGTCGCTGCCGATGAGGACGTCGGCGCCGTCGCCGCCGGCCTCGGTGAGCAGGAGGGCCCCGGCGGTGAGAGCGGACGCATCGACCACGTCGTCGCCGGCCCCCATGTCGACGGTCACCCGGTCGTTGGCCGCCTCCGAGCCGGTGATGTCGACGCGGGCCGCCAGGCCGAGGACGGAGACCCCGCCGGCGTCCCCGCTCACCAGGGCGATGTCGTCGCCACCGGTCCCGTGGACGACCACGTGGTCGGGCTGGCCGTCGCCGACGCCTCCCGAGGCCGCGAGGTCGGTGTCGACCTCCACCACGTCCGTGCCGGAGAGGTCGCCGACGCCGATCGTGTCGGCGCCGCCGAGGGCGTTGAAGTCGATGCGCTCGACGTCGTCGAGGTCCATGGTGACCGCGGCGATGTCACGGAAGAACCGGACGCGGCCACCGTTGGCGGCGATGTCGATGGTCTCCGCGACGTTGGCGCCGTTGAACAGCATGGTGTCGAAGCCCGCCTGGCCCTCCAGGGTGTCGTCGTCGTCCCCCGGGTTCCAGGCGAAGGTGTCGTCGCCGGCGCCCATGAGCGCGGTGTCGTCGCCGTCGCCCCCGTTGAAGAGGTCGTCGCCCTCGCTGCCGACGACGGTGTCGGCGCCGAGGCCGCCGTTGACGGTCAGCTGGATGACATCGGCGTCGAGCGCCGACGCGTTCACCACGTCGTCGCCCCCGAGGGCGTTGAGCGTGAGGCGGTCACCCGGCTCCGGGGCGGTGATGTGGACCGCGGCGGGGAGCCCGGCCACATCGATCCCGCCGGCGTCGCCGGCCGCGCCGAACACGTCCGCGCCCTGGGTCCCGTTGACCGTCACCGAGTCGGGCTGGCCGTCGCCGCCGCCGACGGGACCGGTGAGGTCGGTGCCCATCGCGGTGAGGTCGGTGCCGCTCAGATCGCCCACGATGACGTTGTCGGCGCCACCCAGGACCCGGAGGTCGATGGTCTCGACGTCATCCAGGTCCATCGTCACCGCGGCCACGTCCCGGATGAGCAGCACACGTCCGCCGTTGGCCACGACGTCGATGTTCTCGCTGGCACCGGAGCCGAAGAACAGCAGCGTGTCGGACCCGTCCTGGCCCTCGACGGTGTCGTTCCCGTCGCCCGGATCCCACTGGAAGGCGTCGTCGTCGGCGCCCAGGAGCGCGACGTCGTTGCCGTTGTCGCCGAAGGCGAAGTCCTCTCCGTCGCCCCCGAGGACGACGTCCGCACCCTGCGAGCCGAGGACGGTGTCGTCACCGGCACCCCCGTCGACCGTCAGCCGGATCACGCCGGCCGGCAGCGTCGTCGCGGTCACCGAGTCGTGTCCGCCGAGCGCGTTGACGACGAGGGCGTCGTTGGCCCCCTCGGCGCCGGTGATGTCGACCCGGGCCGCCAGCCCGAGCACCGAGGCGGAGGTGCCGGCACCGACCACGTCGACGACGTCGTCACCCTCGGTGCCGGCGACGACGACGGTGTCGGCCGTCCCGTCACCGGCGGTGCCGCCGATCGTGCTGGCGAGAGATGCGCCGACCCGGACCACGCCGGTGGCCGAGAGGTCGCCGACGGCGAGGCTGTCCGTGCCGCCCAGGGCGTTGACGTCGAGGGCCTCGAGGCCGTTGGTGTCCATGACGATCGCGCCGAGGTTGCGGGTGAACCGCAGGCGCGTGCCGTTGGCCGACGCCTCCATGATCTCGGACCCCGCACTGCCGTTGAACAGCATCGTGTCGCTGCCGTCCTGGCCCTCGACGGTGTCGCTGCCGTCGCCCGGGTCCCACTGGAAGGTGTCGTCACCGGCGCCCAGCGAGGCCGTGTCACCGCCCTGCTGGCCGTCGACGAAGTCGTGTCCCGTCGCCGCCGAGCAGCCAGTCGCCGCCGTTGCCGCCGAGGACCGTGTCGTTGCCGGCGCCGCCGTTCACGCCGATGCCGATCAGGGCCGCCAGGTTGCCGGTGGCCGAGAAGCTGTCATCCCCACCGCCGGCGTCGACGAGCAACAGCTCCGACGTCCCGATGTCGATCGAGAACGGCGCGGGGTCGAGTCGGTCGAAGCGCACCCGAGCGCCGTTGGCCGTGGTCGTGAACACCTCGGACCCTCCACCACCGATGACGCCCACGATGTCGCCGCCGGCGCCGCCCTCGTTGAGGTCGGTGTCGTCGCCGGGCATCCACACCATCTGGTCGTTGCCGCTCTCGCCGAAGGCCTGATCGTCGGCATCGCCGCCGATCAGGGAGTCGTTCTCGGAGCCACCGAAGAGCAGGTCGAGGCCGCCCTTGCCGAGCAAGGCGTCGTCGCCGGCCTGGCCGAAGATCTGATCGGGGCCCGAGCCGCCGGTGAGCCGGTCCCTGCCGGCGCCACCGAAGAGGGTCGCCCGGGGCAGCGCGCCGTTGGCCTCGTCCAGGGTGAGGACGTCGTCACCACCCTGGCCGAACACCTGCACCAGCGTGGTGTTGGCCACCGTCGGCGTCCCCCCGGCGACCGCGACCGCACCGCCGTTGACGAGGATCTGCCCGGCGGCGTTGCGGCTGATCACCACGTTGTTCGCGTTGGCGTCACCGACGACGGTGAGGACCCCGCCGGTGAACGTCGCCGTCACCGCCGCGCCCGCGGGCAGGCTCGCCAGGGCGATCCCTCCCGCCGCGATCAGGGTGCCGACGAGCAGCCGTCGCGCCGCCCGCCTCCACCCGTGCCTGCCGTCGCCGGGCGTCGTGCCCGTGTCGCCGTCGTTCTCTTCGTGCATTGGTCACTCCTTCGGGACCGCCCGGCACCGCCGGGCCATGGCACGGACCGCTCCTCCGGGGGCTGCACCCCCAGAGCGCGACGGGCCGCCTGGTGGTCCCACCCTCTGCTGCGAGGACGGCCTGCGCATCGGTACCGAGTACCGAATCCTCGGCCACCTCGCCCCTGCCCGGCCCGTGGTCGTGACCGGCGCCACCTCGCTCGCGCCGCGTGCCGCTGAGCGCCGCTCCGCCCACCCAGCGGAACGTCCGCCGGTCGGGGGTCCCGCGCGATGAGAACGGCGGGCTCGACTCGTCTCCGCGACCATGGGTCATCGGTCGACCCCACGAGGAGGCTCCCGAGATGAAGCTGCTGGTCGGTACCCGCAAGGGGCTGTGGACGTTGACGTCGGACGATCGGACGGGGTGGAGCGTCGGCGAGCCGGCGCTGTTCGGCCAGATCGTCCAGCACGCGGTGCGTCGATCCGCGCGACGAGCGCATCGCGCTGGTCGCGACCCGCACCGGGCACCTCGGTCCGACCGTGATGCGCTCGGACGACGCCGGCGCCGACCTGGGTCGAGGCGTCGAAGCCGCCGGCCTTCGAGGCCGGCGACCGGCTCGACCGGGCCCTGACCACGGTGTTCTGGCTGACGCCGGGCCACCCCGACCAGCCGGGCACCTGGTACGCCGGTGGCGCCTCACCCCAGGGGCTGTTCCGCTCCGACGACGCCGGCGACACCTGGTCGCCGGTCGACGGGGTGGAACGACCACCCGATGTGGGAGACGTGGTGCGAGTGCCCGGAGGAGAACACGCCCGACGGCTCGATGCTCCACTCGGTCATCGTCGATCCGCGCGACCCCGCCCACCTCTACCTCGGGCTGTCGGGCGGGGGCGTGTTCGAGAGCGTCGACGAGCGGCGCCGACTGGGCCCCGCTCAACCAGGGCGTCGCCGCCGACTTCTTCCCCGGTCCGCCTCCCGAGTTCGGCCACGACCCCCACACGGTGCGGATCCACCCCGCTCGACCCCGACCGGCTGTACCAGCAGAACCACTGCGGCATCTACCGGCTCGACCGGCCCGAGGTCGTGTGGACCCGCATCGGTGACGCCATGCCCCGCGACATCGGTGACATCGGCTTCCCGATCGAGCTCCACCCCCGCGACCCCGACACCGCGTGGGTGTTCCCGATGGACGGCACCGACGTGTGGCCCCGCACCAGCGTCGACGGCCGCCCGGCGGCCTACGTCACCCGCGACGCGGGCGCGAGCTGGGAGCGCCAGGACGACGGGCTGCCCGAGCGGGCGTGGTACACGGTGAAGCGCCAGGCGATGACCACCGACGACGCCGACCCGGTCGGCGTCTACTTCGGGACGACCTCGGGCGAGGTGTGGGCCAGCGCCGACGAGGGGACGTCGTGGGCGTGCATCGCCCGCCACCTGCCCGAGATCTACTCGGTCCAGGTCGGGTGACGCTCAGGTGAGGTCCGCATCCCGACGCCGCTGCGCTCCTACACCGACCAGCAGGCGGTGGTCACCGCGCAGGGCGCGACGGTGTCGGAGCTGCTCGACGACCTCGACCGGCAGTTCCCCGGCATCCGCTTCCGCGTCGTCGACGAGCAGAACCGGCTGCGGCCGCACGTGAACGTCTGGGTCGGGTCGGACCCGGTGACGGACCTGGCGACCCCGGTCGGCGACGCCGACGAGGTCACGATCATGCAGGCCCTCAGCGGCGGCTGATCAGCGGTCGGCCCTGGCCGACCACGCGACGAGCACCCCGGGAGCCCTCAGGTCACCTTTCGCCGGTAGGCCCGGACCGCGAAGGGAGCGAACACCGCCGTGATGCCGACGATCCAGGCCAGAGCCAGACCGACATCGCTCCAGATCACCCCCGGCACGAACTGGTCGCCCTCGAGCGAGCCGCCCAGCACCAGCTGCCGACAGGCGTTGATGACCACCGAGACCGGCTGGTGGTCGGCGAACCACGCCAACCAGTCGGGCATGGTGGAGGTGGGGACGAAGGCCGAGCTGGCGAACACCAGCGGGAAGATGATCGGGAACATCGCGGCCTGGGCCGCCTCGGGCGTCGACGCCCGGAGACCCACGATGGCCGCGACCCAGCTGAACGAGTAGCCGAACAAGACCACCAGCGCGACCGCGCAGAGCGACTCGAACAGGGTGCCGTGGAAGCGGAACCCGACCATGAAGCCCACCACGACCATCAGGATGACGACGAGGATGTTGCGTACGACGTCGGCGAGCGTCCGGCCGGTGAGGACCGCGCTGCGCGCCATGGGCAGCGACCGGAACCTCTCGAGCAGCCCGGTGTTGGCGTCCTCCGCCAGGCCGACGCCGGTCGACACGGCCCCGAAGAGGACGGTCTGCACGAAGATCCCCGGCATCAGGTAGTCGACGTAGGGCACCGGTCCGGTGTCGATGGCGCCACCGAACACGTAGCGGAACAGCAGCACGAACATGATCGGCTGGACGGTGGAGAAGACGATCAGCTGCGGGAGGCGGACGTACTTCAGGAGGTTCCGCCACGCCACGGAGGTCGCATCGTCGAAGGCCCAGTAGAGCCTGCTGTGCGAGGCGCTGGGGGAGGCGACGTCGAGCTCGGTCACCGGCAGGTGGTCGGCGAGGTCGTCGGTGGATGTGGTCCCGGTCATGCGGCCCCCGCCTCCGCGCCCTCGTCGGCGGCGCGCTGCTCGGCCGCGTGGCCCGTGAGCGAGAGGAACACGTCGTCGAGGCTGGGCTCCCGGACGGTGAGGGTGGTGGGGGCCAGCCCACCGTCGTCCAGGGCGCGGAGCACCAGGATGGCCATCGCCGGTCCGTCATCGACGGTGATCTCGAGCAGCGACCCGTCGACCCGGAGGTCGTCATCGCCGGCGGCGATGCCCGGCGCACCCCGCACGAGCTCGACGGCTTCGCCCGCAGTGGCGGTGTCGGCGAACCCGACCTCGATGACGCTCGCACCCAGCCGGGACTTGAGCTCCCGGGGTGTGCCCTCGGCGATGATGACACCGCGGTCGATCACCGCCAGGCGCTTGGCGAGGCGGTCGGCCTCCTCCAGGTACTGGGTGGTGAGCAGCACCGTGGTGCCGTCGGCGACCAGCTCGTCGATGACGTCCCACAGGTCCTTGCGGCTGGCGGGGTCGAGCCCGGTCGTCGGCTCGTCCAGGAACAGCACGGGCGGACGGTGGACGAGGGCGGCGGCCAGGTCGAGGCGTCGCCGCATGCCGCCGGAGTAGGTCCGGGCCGGTCGATCGCCGGCGTGCTCGATGCCGAAGCGGACCAGCAGCTCGTCGGCCCGCTCGCGGGTGACCTTCCTGGGCAGGTGGGCGAGGCGCCCGACGAGGCGCAGGTTCTCCCGGCCGGTGAGGTTCTCGTCGACTGCGGCGAACTGCCCAGCCAGGCCGATGCGCTCGCGGACGTCCTGCGCGTGGGTGACGACGTCGATGCCCAGCACCGAGGCGCGGCCCTGGTCGGGGACGATGATGGTGGTGAGCACGCGGACGAGGGTCGTCTTGCCCGCCCCGTTGGGCCCGAGCAGCCCGTAGACCGAGCCACGCTCGACCGCGAGGTCGACACCGCCGACGGCCTGCACCTCACCGAACGCCTTGTGGATCCCCTCCACCACGATGGCGTCGTCGCTCACGGCGCAATCCTAGGAGCGGCTCCTCGGGCTCAGCGGCGGCCCGCGAAGTACTTCTTCCAGTTCTCGGCCGCGGTGGCCAGCTCGGGGTTGGCGTCGAAGACCGGCTGCATCTTCTGCCAGGCCTCCTCCTTCTTGTACGGGATGTACTCCCGGGGGAAGTAGCCCTCGTGGGGGCGGTAGCCCTTGAGCACCCGGCGGGCGACGGTGGACTTGTGCACCTCGTCGGCGCCGTCGGCCAGGCCCATGGTGGGCGCCGACGCGTACATGTCCTGCAGCGGCGTCAGGTCGGTGGTGCCCAGCGAGCCGTGGATGTGCAGGGCGTCGAAGGAGATCTCGCGCAGCACCCGGGCCATGGTGAACTTCACCGCCGCGATCTCGGTGCGGGCCTCCTGGGTCGACGTGTTGTCGATCTTCCAGGCCGCCTCGAGCACGAGGAGCCGCAGCATCTTGAGCTTGACGTAGGACTCGGCGATCTTCTCCTGCACCATCTGGTGCTCGGCGATGATCGCCCCGTGCGACTCGCGGGAGAGGGCCCGCTCGCACATCATGTCGAAGGCCAGGGTGCACTGGGCGATGGTGCGCATGGCGTGGTGGATGCGCCCGCCGCCGAGGCGGCGCTGGGCCAGGATCTTGGCCCCGTCCTCGGGTCCGAGCAGGTGGTCGAGGGGCACCCGCACGTCGGTGTACTTGATGTGGTTGTGGTTGCGGGGCTCCGGCATGATCTCGACGCCGGGGGTCTCGCGGGGCACGACGAACATGCCGTTGGTGCACATCACGAAGAGGATGTCGGCGACCCGGCCGGCGGAGGTGAACCACTTCTCGCCGTTGATGACCCACTCGTCACCGTCGCGCACGGCGTGGGTCCGGAACAGGTTGGGGTCGGAGCCGCCCTGGGGCTCGGTCATCGAGTAGGCGGAGAACATCTCCTGGTTGAGCAGCGGCGTCAGCCACCGCTCCTTCTGCTCGTCGGTGCCGTAGGCGGCGAGCATCTCCATGTTCCCGGTGTCGGGCGCCGCGGCACCGAACAGCTGCGGGGCCGCCGGGTACCTGCCGAGGATCTCGTTGACGAGGCCGAGCTTGAGCTGCCCGAAGCCGGGGCCGCCCAGCTCCTCGTCGAGGAACAGCGCCCACAGCCCCTGGTCCTTGACCTCCTGCTGGAGCTCGCGGACGTACGCCTTCACCGCCGGGTCGGGCAGGCGGACCGCGTGCGGGAACACGTGGTGCGAGCGGCCCGACCTTCTCCTCGCAGAACTGCTGGATCCAGTCCAGCTTCTCCTGGAACTCGGGCTCGGTGGAGAAGTCCCATGCCATGGGTGGTGTCCTTCGGGTCGACGTCGGCCTGTCGCAGCCTGCTAATACAGTCGTATCACAGCGTGAGTCACGCGCTCAACGAGGGTGGGAGGTGCCGCCATGGCGCAGGTCGAGGAGCACGGGGGGCGGGCCGCGCTCACCGATGCGGCCCGGACCCTGTTCGCCGAGCGGGGCGTCGCCGGCGTGTCGATGCGGGAGATCGGCCGTGCCGCCGGCCACCGCAACACCAACGCGGTGCAGTACCACTTCGGCGGGCGCGATGCCGCTCGTGGCCGAGGTCCTCCGCCCGCACCACGAGCAGGTCGCGGCCCGGCGGGCCGCGCTCCTCGACGTGCTCGACGACGACCCCGCGCCGTCGATCCGCGGCATCGCCGGCGCCCTCGTGCGCCCATCGGCCGCGATGCTCGAGGACGGCGCCGGGCGCGACTACCTGCGCATCGTGGCCGAGCTGATCGCCGAGCCGTCCAACCTCCAGCGCGGGCGGCCGCTGGCGGGCATGGGGCTGACCCGCTGGAACCGCACCGCACGGCGCCAGCATGCCGACCAGCACCCTCCCGCTGCACCGCCGGTTCTCGGCCATCCACCTGTGCTTCACCGAGCTCGGGCGCCGCGCCGCGATGGGACGGCGTCGCCGCGACCACCGGCTGTTCGTCAGCGACCTGGTCGACCTCACCACCGGCGTGCTCGGCGCCGACGTCTCCGACGAGACCCTGCGCCTCCTCGCCGAGCGCGACGGCGGGTCGACGAGCCGCTCGCCCCGCTGACCGACGCCGTCACCGGCGCGCTCCCTGGAGGGCGGGCCGCCGGGCGGCGCGCGGCGCGAAGGCCCGGAAGGCCTCGGTGCGCCACCACTCCCGGTAGGTCTCCTCGCCGACCACCTCCACCAGCGGCTCGGTCTGGGACCGGTGCGCAGCGAGGGCGGCGAGCTTGGCGTCGAGGGCGTCGCCGTCGAGCTGGACGAGGTGCGCCAGCCGGTCGACGGGCGTGCGCGGCGGGCGGGGCTGGTCGCCGAAGACGCCGACCCGGTCGTTGAGCGCTCCCCAGCGGTCGTGGAAGTCCGGGGTCAGGGTGGCGTACCAGAGCTCGGCCGTCCCGCCGGTCCGAGCCCATGCGTCGGTCGCCCAGCGAGAGACGGCGCGGTGGTCGGGGTGACCGGTCATCCCGTCGGGCCCGAAGGTGACGATCACGTCCGGGTCGACGTCGGCGATGTGGGCGGCGACCAGGTCGGTGCCGTCGACCTGGTCGCACCGGCCGTCCTCGAACCCGAGGACGTGGTGCTCGGTGACGCCGACCGCGGCCAGGCTGGCGGACAGCTCGCGGCGGCGGACGGCCGCCAGCCGATCCGGCGGCCAGGCCTCGGGGTCGGGCGTGCCGTGCTCGCCGAGGGTCGCGGTGACCACCACGACCCGGTCGCCCCGGCGGACGTGCTCGTGCATCAGCCCGGCCGAGAGGTAGGCCTCGTCGTCGGGGTGGGCCCACAGCCCCAGCAGCGTGCGACCCCCCCTCATCGGACCGCCTCCAGCACGGGCTCGTCGAGCCCGGCCAGCAGGTCCACCTCGGCCGCGGTGACCGAGCTGATGCGCCGCATCAGGTCGTCGAGCTCGGCCTCGTCCCAGTCGAGGCTGGCGACGCGGTCGGCGGTCTGCAGCAGCGGGAGGCTCAGCCGGTCGCGGGTCGCCTCGTAGTCGGCCAGCGCCTCGGTCAGGTCGCCCTCGTCGCCGAGGCCGGCGATGATCGCCCGGGCGAGGAGCTCGGCGTCGCGCAGGGCGTCGGTGAGCCCGTGGGCGACGGCCGGGTCCTTGAAGTAGCCGGCGTCGCCGACCAGCGCCCACCCCGGGCCGTGGGCCTGGCGCAGGTAGCCGGGGGTGCCGGGCCAGGTGCGGGTCACCCCGCGGAGCTCGGCCGCGTCGAGGCGCTCGGCCAGCGACGGGGAGGCCGAGGCCACGACGGAGCGGATGACCTCGACCCCGCCGCGGCCGTCGCCGGCGGGAGGGACGCTGGCGAACACGCACACGAGCCCGTCGTTGGTGGGGATGGCCCCGGTGCTGCCGCCGGGCCGGAAGATCCACTCGTAGCCCTCGGTGGGGAGCCCGGACCAGTAGCCGTAGGTGCACGCCGTCCAGGAGCGGGCCTGGTGACGGACCTCGGCGCCGGCCTCCCGGCGCGACCAGGGATCGGATCCCGTCGGCGCCCACGACGAGGCGGGCGCGGAGCTCGTGCGTGCCGTCGGCGTCGGTCGTCCGCACGCCGACCACCCGGCCCCGCTCCTGGATGAGCCCGGTGACGCGGACGCCATGGCGCACGTCGGCGCCGGCGTCGCGCGCCGCCTCGGCCAGGACCGGGTCGAGCAGTGTCCGCCGGGGCGCGTAGAGCGCGTCGACCCCGTGGGCCGGCTTGATGGCGATCACGTGGCGGGTGCTGCCGTAGTCGTAGACGGTGGTGCGCACCGGTGGGGTGCCGGCGGCGACGATCCGGTCGAGCAGGCCCCAGCGGGAGAGCTGGAGCACGCCGGCGCGCATGAGCGCGTGGGTCGACAGGGTGTCGGTGCCCGGAGCGGTGCGCTCGAGGGCGACGACGCTCAGCCCGGCGCGGGCGAGGAGCATGGCGGTGGCGGCGCCGGCGGCGCGGGCACCGACCACGATCACGTCGACGTCGGGGCGGTCGGGGGAAGGGTGGCTGGACATGGGTCAGTGGCCTCTCATGTGGGTGAGCGTGCGGACGGCGGCTGCGGCCGAGCGGGCGACGATGTGGTCGGCCACGTACTCGGCGTCGCGACCGACGCCGTCGATGAAGCTGGAGCTGCGGAAGTGCTGGAAGCGCTGCCCGAGCACGTAGGCGCCCGGGAAGGGGGTGACGCCGCGGCGTTGGCGGACCTCGCCGCGGGCGTCGAGGACGGGGAGCCGGAGCCACGGGTGGTGGCGGCGGTAGCCGGTGGCCCACACCACGGTGGTGATGCCGGCGGCGGCCAGGTCGATCGAGGTCGGCTCCGATCCGAGGCGCACCGGCCGGATCGGCTCGGGGTCGAGGACCTCGCCGGCGAGGCCGTCGCGTGCGATGGCGTCGTCGATGCGGCCGAGGAGGCTGCGGAGGCGACGGTCGGCGTCGTCCACGGTGACGGGCAGGTCGTCGGCGAGGTGGACGCGGGTGCCGTCGGCGCCCAGGAACCGCCCGGCGAGGACGACGCCCGCGCCCTGCAGCGCCGGGAGGTCCAGGGTGACGCGGTCCGGCCGCCCGACCAGCTGGAGGGCGGGCTCGGTCCGCGCCGCCCAGACGTCGTCGACCTCGTCGACGGTGCGGTCGAAGGCGCCCATGCGGTCGAGCCACCAGAAGCTGTCCATGCCGCGGTAGGTGCGGGGGATCCGCTGGTGGCTGCCGACCGCGAGCACCACGGCCCGGCCGGCGGTCGCCAGCTCGTGGGCGATCTGCACGCCGGTGGCCGACGCGCCGACCACGAGCACCCCGCCGGGGAGCAGCTGGTCGGGGTTGCGGTACGCACCGGGGACGAGCTGGTGGACGCTGGCGGCGAGCCCACGGGCACCGGGGGGCACGGCGCTGCGGTCGCACCACCCGGTGGCGAGGACGACGTTGCGGGCGGCCAGGGTCCCGTCGGTGGTGGAGACCACGAAGCGCTCCCCGTCGTGGTGGAGGTCGACGACGGCGGCGTGCTCCCGGACCGGGGCGTCGAACGAGGCCGCGTAGCGCTGGAAGAAGTGCGCGGTCTCCCGGGCGGTCATGTAGCCGTCGGGCTCGGGCCCGTCGTAGACGAAGCCGGGCAGGCGGGTCATCCAGTTCGGGGTGAGCAGCCGCAGCGAGTCCCAGCGCTCGCTGCGCCAGCGCTCGGCCACCTGGCCGCGGTCGATGACGGTGTGGTCGTGGTCGCGGTCGGTGAGGCAGCGGCTGACGGCCAGGCCGGCCTGGCCGGCGCCGATGACGACGGTGCCGGTGGTGCGACGCGGGGGTCGGGCGATGGGGTGGGGGGTGTCCACGGGAGGCTCCAGGGAGGCGCCCGTGGGGCGGCGCGGCGGGACCGGCCGCCCCACGGGAGGGGGCGGAGAGGTGGCGGTCAGGCGACCGACACCTCGATCTCGACGGGCACGCCGTTGGTGACGACGTCGTAGACGGCCGAGCGGGCCCGGGACTGCTCCACGACCTCGCGCAGCCGGTCCGCGTCGTCGCCCTCGAGCTCGAAGCTGACCTTGATGCCCTGGTAGCCGTTGCGCACGACGTCGCCGCCGAGGCCGAGGATGCCGAGCAGGTCGATGTCGCCCTCGACCACCGACGACACCCGGGTCAGGTGGACCTTGCGGGCGGCGGCGATGTTGACGAGGCCGGAGGTGAGGCACGCGGCGAGGGCGTGCAGCACGTACTCGACGGGGGTCGGTGCGTTGTCGGCTCCGACGAGCACCGCCGGGTGGTCGGCCTCGAAGGAGTGGGCCTGCGTGTGCGCCATCTCCTGCTTGGCCCCGAAGAAGTCGTGGATGGTCGAGCGGCTGTGCGTGCCGCTGATCCAGGTGTTCCGGGCTCGGAACTGGAACTTGGCGATCTCCGGGTCGCCCTTGACGGCGTCGAGGGTGGCGAAGAGGGCGGCGGTGTCGACCCCGTTGCGCACGGGGCTGTCGATGACGTCGGACATGGGGGGCTCCTTGAGCTGGTCGACCGGTGTGGTCGGGCCCGGCGGGGTGCCGGACGAGGCGAACGTACGGAGCACCCCTTCCGCCCTCCTTCCCTGCCGGCCCGTCGCCGGGGAAGGACCGGGGAAGGCCCGGTCGCGAGGGTCGGGACCATGACCGCGACCACCCTCGGCCCCACCCGGGGCCACCTCGACGAGGCTCCCCGTGGCCGGCTCCGCGCCGACGTGCGAGCCGATCTGCGGGCCGGGATCGCGTCGATGGCGCCGCTCGTGGTCGCCTACGTCCCCTTCGCCCTGGTGATCGGCACCGCAGTCGCCGACCACGGGGGGCTCCCGGCCGGCATCACCGGGACGGCCGTCATCTTCGGGGGGAGCGCCCACCTGGCCACGATCCGGTCCCTGGAGCGGGCCGGGGTCGCCGCCGCCCTCCTGGCCGGGCTGGTCGTCAACGCCCGCCTCGTCGTCTACAGCGCGGGCCTGGCCCGACGGTGGCGCGGTCAGCCCCGCTGGTTCCGCCTGGTGGCGGCGGCCTTCATCATCGACCCGACCTGGGCCGTCGCCGAGCGGCTGGCCGAGGAGTGCCCCGACCCGGGCCGGCAGCGTCGCCGGTTCCTGGCCGCCGGAGCCACCCTCGGCGTCGGCTTCACCGCGACGGTGGCGGTCGGGATCGTCGCCGGCGCGCGGCTCGGGATGCCGGACCTCGAGGTCGCGGTCCCGCTGTGCCTGGTGGCGCTGGTCGGGCCGTCCCTGCACCGCGCCGCGGATCGACGGGTCGTCGGCGCGGCCGCGGTGATCGCCCTGCTCACCGCGGGCTGGCCGTCGGGCACCGGGCTGCTGGCCGCGACGCTCGGAGGCTGCCTCGCCGGCGCGACGTCCCCCGGGGAGGACCGGTGATGGGCACCTGGATCGCGATCCTCGGCGTCGGCCTCGGCAGCTACGCCTTCCGCGCGGTGCCCCTCCTCGTCCTCGATCGGGCGCCGCTCCCGCCACGCGTCGACGCGATGATCGCTCGGGCCGGGCTGGCCGCCATCACCGCCCTGATCGCCCTGTCCACCCACTCCGCGGCGGCCGGTGGCGCGGCTCCCGAGGCACTCGCGGGGGTCGGCGTCGGGACGGTGGCCGCGGTCCGGAAGGCGCCGATGCTGCTCGTCGTCGCCGCCGGAGGGGCGATGTACGCTGCGGTCCGGCTCGGCCGCACGGTCGTCGGTTGAGCCGGGGCACGGGTGGCAGCGGATGGACACCACGCACGACGAGCTTCGATCCGTCCTCGACGTCGAGCTGCTCGGCGGGTTCCGGGTGGTGGTCGACGGGCAGCCCGTCGCCGACGACGCCTGGTCGCGCCGCCAGGCCGCCGGCCTGGTCAAGCTGCTCGCCCTCGCCCCCGGGGGGCGCCTGCACCGTGAGCAGGTGATCGACGCCCTGTGGCCCGACGACCTGGTGGGGGAGGCCGCGCCGAAGCTCCACAAGGCGGCGCACTACGCCCGGCGGGCCCTCGGGGTCGCCGACGCCATCGTGGTGCGGGGTGAGCAGGTCGCGCTGTGCCCGGGCCACCGGGTCGACGTCGACGTGGTGCGGTTCGAGCACGCGGCCCGCGAGGCGCTGGCCCGGGCCGACCGACCCGGCGCCGCCGCCGCGCTCGAGCTCCATCGCGGCGAGCTCCTCCCCGGGGAGCGCTACACCGAATGGGTCGTCGAGAGGCGCGAGCACGTGCGATCCCTCTGGATCGACCTCCTCCGGCTGGACGAGCGCTGGGAGGACGTCACCGACGCCGAGCCCGGCGACGAGGAGGCCCACGTCGCGCTGATGCGCCGCCACGCGGCCGGCGGCGACCGGCATGCCGCCCTGCGCCAGTTCGAGCGCCTCGACCGGCACCTGCGCCACGAGCTCGGGGTGGGACCGGGCCGCGACGCCACCGCCCTGCGCGACGAGCTGCTGGCCGACCGGGCACCGGCCAGGCCGACCGGGGCCGCGGCCTTGGTGGGCCGCGCACGCGAGCTCGCTCTGCTGCAGGGCGCGGTGGCCGACTGCGCGGCCGGGAGCAGCCGGACCGTCTTCGTCCACGGGCGGGCCGGCATCGGCAAGTCCGCGCTGCTGACCCAGACGGTCGCGCTGGCTCGCGCCGCCGACTTCCGGGTCGCTCGCGGCGTGTCCGCGTCGATCGAGGGCCGTTGGCCGTTCGCCACCGTCGTCGAGGCGCTGGCCGACCTGTGCCGGCAGCACCCGACGCTGCTCGACGGGCTCGCCGACGTCCACCGCGACGAGCTCGACCGGGCGCTCGCCGGCGTCGAGCTCGAGTGGTCGGGGGAGAGCAGCCACCAGCGGCTCTTCGTCGCCGCGGCCGAGCTGGTGCGGCTGGCCTCGGCCACGTCGTCCCTGCTCCTCGTGCTCGACGACCTCCACGAGGCCGACGACGCCAGCCTCCGGCTGCTGCACTACATCGCCCGGTCGACCCACGACCATCGGGTGCTGATCGCCGTCGGCCACCGGTCGCCGTCCGGTCACCCGACCCTGGCCGAGACCCGGGCCCGCCTCGTCGACCGGCACGGCGCGCTCGACCTGTCCCTCGGACCGCTGGGCGACGACGACGCGGGCGAGCTCGTCCGTCGCACCGCGGACGGCCTCGACGACGAGCTGGTCGCGCAGATCGTCGACCTGGCCGACGGGGTGCCGTTCGCGCTCGGCGAGCTGGCCCGCCGGGCCACCGACCAGCCGAGCTGGGCGCTGGCGCTGGACGTCCACCTCGTCGCCGGGGTCGACCCGGAGACCCGCCAGGCGCTCCAGCGGGTCGCGGTCGTGGGCTCCGCCTTCGACACCGACGAGTTCATCGCCCTGTCGGGGCGCGTCGAGGAGGAGGCCCTCGCGGCCCTCGACCGGGCCCTCGAGGCGGAGGTCGTCGAGCCCGTGAGCGGGGGGTATCGCTTCCGCCACGCCCTCGTGCGGGAGGCCCTGGTCGGCGACCTGCCCCCGCACCGCGCCCGCACGATCCACAGCGAAGCGGCCGCCCGGCTGATCGTGTCGGGCGCGTCGCCGGCCCGCATCGGCCACCACCTGATGGAGGCCGGCCGCGCCGCCGACGCCGTGTCGTACCTGCTGCGGGCGGCCGAGACCGAGGCCGCCATCGGCGCCTACCGCGACGCCCTCGGGCTCGTCGACGCCATCCGTCCCCATGCCACCGGCGCCCTCCGCGGCCGCGCCCTCTCGCTGAGGGGCGACCTCCTGAACGCCATCGGCGACCCCGCCGCGGCGTCGGCCTACCGCGAGGCGCTCGACGGCGCCGCACCGGCCGACGTCCCCCGGCTGCGGGCGAGGCTGGCCCGCAGCGCGGTGATGTCGGGCGATCTGGAGACGGCGGCCGCGGCGTTGGACGGGCTCGAGCCCGACGGCGGCGACCACGACGCCGACATCCTCCTGGCCCGGGGCACCCACGCCTTCTTCGTCGCCGACTTCGCCACCGCGGCGGCGGCCGCGGAGGACGCGCAGCAGCTGATCCTCGCCGGCCAGCAGAGCTGGAAGGTCCTGGACCTCGTGTCGCTGCAGGGTCTGCTCGCCCACCACTCCGGCACCTGGTTCGACCGGATGCGCCTCGAGCTCAGGCGCACGCGCGCCCAGCCCGAGATCGCCAACGCGATCTTCGACGGGCACCTGTGCGCCACCGAGTTCGTGCTCTACGGCCCCACCCCGTACGAGGAGGTCATCCAGGTCGCCGGGGACCTCAAGGCGACGGCGCGGCGCAGCGGCGCCCTGCGGGCCGCGGCCTTCGCGGCCGTGCTGATCGGCGAGGCGGCCCTGCTCTCGGGCGACCTCCCGCTCGCCGATCGGGAGCTGACCGAGGCGACCGACCTCCACCGCGACCTGGGCTCCCCCGCGGGCGAAGCGGTCTCGATGCAGCGGCTGGCCGAGGTGCGGATCGCCCAGGGCGAGCCGGAGGTGGCCTGCGAGCTGTTGCAGCGGGCACTCCCCCTGGCCCGGGCATCGATGGTCGCCAACCACCTGATGCAGCGGATCTTCGGCTCCCTCGTCGTCGGCGACGCCCGACCCCGTGCAGGCGAGGATCGTCGTCGACCGGGCCGAGTCGATCCTCGGCTGGGACGAGACGTGCCCCTTCTGCGCGGTGATGCTCGCCGTCCCGGCCGCCATGGCCTGCGCAAGGGCCGGGGACCTCGACCACGCCCGCCGCCACCTCGAGGTGGCCGAGCGGTCGGCCGTCCTGTGGCAGGGCACCTCCTGGGAGGCCGCCCTGGAGGAGGCCCGCGCCGAGGTCGCGGCCGCGACCGGCGACGACCGCCAGGCGAGCGACCGGCTGGCGGCCGCGGTCGCGGGGTTCGAGCGGGCCGGCCAGCCCCTCGACGCCGATCGGTGCCGCAGGGCGCTCGTCGGCGTCGGTGCCTGACCGCCGACCCCTCACGACGACGGTGTCGAGCCCCACCCCCACCGGCTGACCCGCCCCCGCCGGGCCCTCCCTCCACTTCCCCGGCGATCCGCCCACCGGGAAGGGCCAGGGAAGGGGTCGCCCGCACGATCGGGGCATGAAGACACCACACCCCCACCCACATCCACACCCCTCCCGAGCCGTCGAGGCGCTCGCCGGGATCGACCTCCTCCGCGAGGTCGCGCCGGGCGATCTGGCCCTGCTCGCCGGGGACACCGACACCGTGGAGGTCGCCGCCGGGGCGGTCGTCGAGCAGCCGGGCCGCGTGGCCCGCCAGCTCGTCGGCGTCGTCGACGGCGCCCTCCGCGGCGTCGGGCCCGACGGCGACGTCGTCATCCTCGGGCCCGGCGACCAGCTCGGCGCAGGCGAGCTCCTCGGCGACCGGGGCCACACCCGGACCTACACGACGGTCGTCCCGACGACGCTCGTCGTCGTGTTCGGGGCCACGTTCCGCGCCCTCGCCCCATCCCTGTCGGGGCTGCGCTCCGACCTGCTCCACCCCCGAACGACCGGGCCCGTCCCGGACCGGCGCGCCGCGCTCGCGGCGACGTCCCACTGAAGGAGACCACCGATGATCACCCACACCGCCTACCTGGCGTTCGCGGCCGAGCACCGCGCTCGCGTCGCCCAGGCCGAGCGCTTCGGCCACCTCCACGGCGACGTGCCCCGTCGCCCCCGCCGGTCGCGTCGATCCGGAACGGAGCGCCCGTGGCGTCGCCGCTCCGGCGCCGGGCGCGGCACCAGCTCATGACCGCCGTGCTCGTCGCGGCGCAGGCGCTCGCGGTCGAGACGACCCGGGGAGCGCTGCTCGTCGACGACGTGTCGCTCACCCTGCACGCCGGTGAGCTGGTGGTGGTCGTCGGCCCGTCGGGAGCGGGCAAGACGACGCTCCTCCAGGCGCTCGCCGGGCTGCGGGGAGCATCGAGCGGCTGCATCGACCGGGCCGGCATCACCGGTGCGGTCGGGTACGTCCCGCAGGACGACATCGTCCACGGCGAGCTGACCGTGGACGAGAACGTGAGGTTCGCGGCCCGGCTGCGCGTCGGTCGCAGGCTCGAGCGCGGCGCGCTCGACGCGCTCGTCGCCACCACCCTCGCCGCCGTCGGTCTGTCGGACCGTGCCGACGTGGTGGTCGCCGCGGTGAGCGGCGGTCAGCGCAAGCGGGTGTCCATCGCCACCGAGCTGGTGGCCCGCCCCACCATGTGCTTCCTCGACGAACCGACCTCCGGTCTCGACCCGGTGGCCGCGCACGAGCTGATGTCCACCCTCACGGCCCTCGCCGAGCAGGGGACCGCGGTCGTGCTCACCAGCCACAACCTCGCCGACCTGCGGGTCGCCGATCGCGTCGTCGCCGTGGCCCCCGGCGGCCGGGTCGTCTTCGACGGTCCCCCCGACGAGGCCCCCGACCCCTACCGCACCCACCCCGTCGACCACGCCGGCGCCCCGCCGCGGACCCGGTCGATCGAGACCGGATCCCTGGCGTCGTCGCGGGTCCCGCGTCACGTCCAGATCGCGGTGCTCGCCCGCCGCAACCTCACGGTCATGGCCCGGAACCGCACGAGCGCGGCGATCATGGCCGGCTCGCCGATCGCGGTCGTGGCGATGATGGCCGTGCTGTTCCGGGCCCACGCGGCAGGACCCGCGGCCCCCTCCCCCGAGGTCGCCCACGCCTTCGCCTACTGGTTGGCCTTCGCCGGGTTCTTCTTCGGGCTGACGTTCGGCCTCCTCCAGATCACCACCGAGATCTCACTCGTGCGCCGCGAGCTCCACGGTCCGGTCGACCTCGACGCCTACCTCCTGGCCAAGGTGGTGGTGCTGATCCCGGTGCTGGCCACGGTCGACCTCGCGATGGTCGCGGTGCTGGTCGGCATCGATCGGACCACGGGCGCCGGACCGGGTGACCTGGGTGCTGCTGCTCGGCCTGCTCCTGCTCGACTCGGCGTGCGGCCTGGCGATCGGCCTGCTCGCCTCCGCCGCGGTCGCCGGGCCGGTCCAGGCCACCCTGGCCCTCCCGATGCTGTGCTTCCCGGCCGTCCTGTTCGGCGGAGCCATCGTCCCCGTCGACGCCATGACCACCCTCGGTCGGGGGCTCGCCGCCGTCACCTCCACCCGCTGGGCCTTCGACGGCCTCCGCGGCGTCCTCGTCCCCGGCGTCGACCACACCGGCGGCGCGGTCGTCGCGATGGTCGTGATCGCCGGCGTCGCCGCGGTGGCGTGCCGGGTCGTGCTCGTCCACCGCACCCGGACCGGCTGAGCCCGACCTCCCGACCCGGCCGGCGGACGGACCGGGAGGAGCTCCCCACCGGCCGTCCGCCGGTGACCACCCCTTGCGGCACCGGGCCCCATCGGCCAAGTTGAGCCGATGCGGGTGGCCACACCGACCGAGGCGCACCGACCGGCGTCGCGCCGCGACCACCCGCCGACCCACCGGCCACCGGGACCCGCCGCGTCGTGACCCGGCAGGTCTCCGTCGAGCTCCTCGGCGGCTTCGCCATCTCGATCGACGGCCGTCCCGTCGATCCGCAGCACTGGCGTCGCCGCGCCCCGGCGGCCCTGGTGAAGCTGCTCGCGCTGCAGCCCGAGCGCCGCCTGGTCCGCGACCGCATCGTCGATTCCCTGTGGCCCGACCTGCTGCTGGAGGAGGCCCAGCCCCGGCTGCACAAGGCGACCTACTACGCGAGGGCCGCGCTGGGCGGAGGTGACTCGCTCCTGGTCGACGGCAGTGGCATCACCCTGCTCCCAGACGCCGACGTGACCGTGGACGTCGCCGCGTTCGAGCAGGCCGCGGACACCGCCAGGACCGACGGGGGAGCCGACGCGGCCCGGGTCGCGGCCGTGCTCTACCGCGGCGACCTGCTCCCCGACGACCTCTACGAGCCGTGGACCGACGAGGCCCGGGGACGCCTCCGCCTGCGCTGGCTGGAGCTGCTGCCGGTGGCGGGCATGTACGAGGAGCTGGTCGCGGCGGACCCGTTGGACGAGGGTGCGCACCTCGCGCTGGTCCGGGCCCACGTCGAGGCGGGGCGGCGGCAGCCCGCGCTCGCCGCGCTCGACCGGATGACGGCGATCCTGCACGACGAGCTCGGGGTCGAGCCGGGACCGGCGGCGGCCGAGCTGCGACAGCGGGCGGAGGCGCTCCCGTTCCCGCGTGCGGGCGTCGTCATCGACGCGTCGCGGCGCCTCCCCGCGCGCCGGGCGCCCCTCATCGGCCGGGACGACGACCTCGCTGCGGTCGTCGACCTGGTGGGCCGGGGCCGGATCGTGACCGTCACCGGGCCCGGTGGGGCAGGCAAGTCGTCGCTCGCCATCGCCGCCGCCCGGACGGCGAGCGAGGTGGTGGGGCCGGACGCCGACGTCGTCCTGGCCGAGCTGGCCGCCGCCCGAGACGACGGCGGGGTCACGCGGGTGGTGGCCGAGGCGGCCGGCATCGAGGGCCGCGGCGCGGTCGACCTCGACTCCCTCGCCTCCGCCCTGGCGCGGCGCGACGTCCTGCTCGTCCTCGACAACTGCGAGCACCTCCTCGACCCGTGCGCGGCGCTGGTCGACGCCGTCCTCGACGCCGGGCCCGGCGCGCGGGTGCTGGCCACCAGCCGGGAGCCCCTCCGCGTCGACGGCGAGGCCGAGCACCGCCTCGGCTCCCTCGGCTCGCACGCAGCAGAGCTGTTCGTCGAGAGGGCGACCGCGGTGCGCGCCGGCTCGGTCGACGCCCGCGACCCGTTGGTCGCCGAGGTGTGCGAGCGGCTCGATGGCCTCCCACTGGCGATCGAGCTGGCCGCAGCCCAGCTGCGCCACCTCTCGCTGGCCGAGCTGGTCGACCGCCTCGACGACCGCCTCCGGCTGCTGGCCGGGGGCCGACCCCGGGCCGGTCATCGCCACTCCGCCCTGGAGGCGACGATCGACTGGAGCTACCAGCTGCTGGGTGACGGCACCCGACCGCTGTTCGACGGCCTCGGAGCGTTCCCCGCCGGCTTCGACCTCGACGCCGCGGTCGCCCTGTCCGACGTCGACGCCGCCACCGCGACCAACGTGGTCGGGGAGCTCGTGGCCAAGAGCCTCGTGGTGTTCGACCCACAGCACCGCCGCTACCGGCTGCTCGAGACGGTGCGGCTGTTCGCCTCCGACCGCCTCGACGACTCCGGGCGGCGGGACGAGGTCGAGGAGCGGCTGCGCGGTCACGTGGTCGCCCGAGCCCGCTCCCTTCCCCGGCCGCGGGCGTGGGGCTCGACGTCGTTGTCGGCCCGGAGCCGCGATGACCTCGACAACGTCCGGTGGGCGTTCGAGGCGAGCCTCGCCCGGGGGGACGTCACCGCCGCGCTCGACATCGCCGTCGGGCTCAGCACGCTGTGGCGCAACGCCACGTCCTACGCCGAAGGGCAGCGGTGGGTGGCGGCCCTGGCCGCCGTCGCGGTCGACCCCCGCGACAGGGCGTGGACGGAGCTCCTGGGCGCCGACGTCGGGCTGGGCGCCGGTGACATCCGGGAGATGCGGGCCCACGCCGATGCCGCCGTCGGGCTGGCCGAGGACGCCGACGACCCTGCCGCGGCGGTGATCGCCGCGATCTACCAGGCCATGGTCCACCTCGCGACCCCCGCCCGCGCCGTCGAGCGCCTGGAGGCGGCCGCGGCGCAGGCCGAGGAGGTCGGTGAGGAGGCGCTGGCCCGGCTCGCCCGGGCCTACCGACTGGTCGCCCGACTGCTCCTCGGGTCGCTCGACGGGCTGCGCGACGACGCCCGTGCCGTGACCGAGGGGGTGGCCACCGCCGACTACGCGCTCTACCTCAGCCGCTGGGCGGCCAGCCTGGTGGCCGTGGTCGAGCGGGACGGCGCGTGGCAGGACGACCTCATGACCCACCAGCTCGAGGAGCTCGAGAGCAGCACGCTCCGGGGCAACTGGCTGACGTTGTACTGGGACGCCCTGCGCCTGATCGGCATCGGCGAGGAGTTCCGGCCGCAGCTGCTGAGGGCGAGGGCCCGAGCGGAGGCCGAGGGGCGGGGGGCCGAGCCCGACCTCGTGCTCGCCCTCGCCCACGTCGCGGCCGGTCGGGACGAGTGGGAGGAGGCCGCCCTGCTGGTCGGCGCGACCGAGGGCGCCCTCCTGCACGACACCGCCGGGTTCCTCCAGCAGGTGATCGTCCGCGACCGGCTCGTCCGCCCCCACCTCGACCCCGACGTGTTCGACCGCCAGCTCGCCCGGGGGCGTGACCTGGTCCTCTCCGACGTCCTCGCCCGGCACGGCCTGTAGGCCGCGAAGGGGAGATCGCCCCGACGGGGTGATGCCGCACGGCGTCGGGTGGTGTGTGCTGTGGGGAGGTGGAGCACGACGCCGTCCCACCGACAGCCGACCGAGAGAGGTGCCCATGGGTCTGTTCCGGCGAGGGAAGGACGACGAGCCGCACGGCGAGCGGTTCATGATGAAGGAGCGGCTGATCTCGATCGGCGACGACTACTGGATCGAGGGTCCCGGGGGTGAGCGCGCCTTCAAGGTGAACGGCAAGGCGCTCCGGGTGCGGGACACCTTCGTGCTCGAGGACCGCTCGGGACGCGAGGTCGCCACCATCAGGGAGCGGAAGCTCAGCATCCGCGACGCCATCACGATCGAGGTGGGCGGCCGCAAGGCCGTGGTGAAGAAGGCGATGATCGGCCTGCGGGAGCGCTACCACGTCGACGTCGAGGACGGTCCCGACCTGAAGGTCCACGGCAACATCGTCGACCACGAGTACGAGATCGAGATCGACGACGGACCCAAGGTCGGCGAGGTGTCGAAGAAGTGGTTCCGGGTGCGGGACTCCTACGGGGTGGACGTGCTCGACCCCCAGATGACCGTCCTCGTGCTGGCCGTGGCGGTGGCCGTGGACTCGATGAGCCACGACTGATCGACGCCGCCGGGCGGTCGGCGGTCGGGCCCCTCGGGCTCAGCGGCCCCGCAGGATGCCCGAGAGGATCAGCCGGGTCGACGTCTCGGCCTGATCGACCAGGTCGAACGTCCGCTGGCCGCCCTTGGTGGCGATCCCGGTCATCGGCTCCTGCAGCACCAGCAGGCCCTGCATCGCGGCCCAGCACAGCCGGGAGGCGTCCACCACGTCGAGGGTGGGGTCGTGGCGTTCGGCCACGGCCCGCACCGTGTCCTCGAGGAAGCCGTAGGTGCGAAGGCCCCACTGCTCGTAGTCCGGGTGCTCGGTGTCGACGAGGTCGCTCCGGAACACGACCGCGCAGTGGGCGGGGTGGTCGCGGCCGGTGATCACGTAGGCCCGGCCGACGCACACGAGGCGCTCGGTCGGGTCGTCGACGCCCTCGGCCGCGGCCTCCATGTTGGCGTGGAGACGCTGGAAGGCCTCGATCGCGAGGGCGGTCAGCAGCCCTCGCGCGTCGCCGAAGTGGTGGGCGGGGGCGGCGTGGGACACGCCGGCCCGACGGGCCACCTCGCGCAGGCTGAAGCCGGCGGGGCCCTGCTCGGTGATGAGCGCGGCGGCCGCCTCCCTCAGGGCGTGGGGCAGGTCCCCGTGGTGGTACGGCGGCGGCGCCATCTCGGGAACCTACCCGAGATCAGCGAGTCCCTTGACAGTGTCAAGACGCATCCGTACGTTGATCTTGCCACTGTCAAGTCATGTCGGAGCCCCCCTTGCCGCCGCTCCACCGCCGCCCCGCCCCTCGACCGCCGCCGCTGGCTCGTGCTCGCCGTGCTCTGCCTGGCCGTCTTCGTCACCGTCCTCGACGGGACCATCGTCAACATCGCCCTGCCCTCGCTCGCCGTCGAGCTGCCGGCGACGACCCGGCAGCTGCAGTGGATCGTCGACGCCTACCTGCTCGTGTTCACCGGCCTCCTCCTCGCCGCCGGCGGCCTCGGCGACCGCTTCGGTCGGCGGAGGGCCCTGCTGGTCGGGCTGGTGGTGTTCGCCGCGACCTCCGCTCTGGCCGGCAGCGCGGAGGGCGCCGGAGCCCTCATCGCCGGGCGGGCCCTCATGGGCGTCGGCGCCGCGCTCATCTTCCCCGCCACCCTGGCCCTGCTGACCAGCGTGTTCACCGACCCGAAGGAGCGGGCCGCGGCGATCGGCGTGTGGAGCGCCGTCAGCGGCATCGCCGTCGCCGCCGGTCCGATCATCGGGGGCTGGCTGCTCGAGTCGTACTGGTGGGGCGCGGTGTTCTTCGTCAACCTGCCGGTGGTCGCCGTCGCCGTCGCCGGTGTCGTGGCGGTGGTGCCGGAGTCCCGCGACGAGCACGCCCCCCGCCTCGACGTGGGCGGGCTGGTGCTGTCGATCGCGGCCATCTCCTCGCTGGTGTTCACGATCATCGAGGCCCCGGAGTGGGGCTGGACCGACCCGGCCACGCTCGTCGGCTTCGCGGTCGCGGCCTCCCTGCTCGCCGTGTTCGTGTGGTGGGAGCTGCGGGTCGCGCAGCCGATGCTGCCGGTCCGGATCTTCACCAACATGCGCTTCTCCGCAGCCAGCGTGTCGGTGACGTCCGCCTTCTTCGCCCTGTTCGGCTTCATCTTCGTGATCACGCAGTACTTCCAGCTGATCCGCGGCTACGGCCCCTTCGAGGCGGGGCTGAGGACCATCCCCGTCGCGGTGGCCATCGCGACGGCGTCGGTCCTCGCCCCCCGGGCGGTCGAACGGCTGGGGACCACCACCGTCGTGACCGCCGGCCTGGCCCTGATGTCGGTCGGGTTCGCATGGATCTCCACCGCGTCGACCGTCACGCCCTACCTGGAGATCGTCGGCCAGATGCTGCTGGTCGGCGCCGGGCTCGGCCTGACGACGGCACCGGCGACCGAGTCGATCATGGGATCGCTGAGCCTCGACAAGGCCGGGGTGGGCTCGGCGGTCAACGACACCACCCGCGAGCTCGGCGGCACCCTCGGCGTGGCCATCCTGGGCAGCGTCTTCAGCTCGGCCTACGCCTCCTCGCTGCGGGACAGCCCGGTGGTCGCCGCGCTCCCCGAGGAGGCCCGGACCGCGACCGAGGACTCGGTGGGGGCGGCCTCGGTGGTGGCCGACCGGCTCGGCGTCGGCCGCGCCCGCCTACCTGGACGAGGTGAGCCAGGCGTTCCTCTCGGGGATGCGTGGCGCCTGCCTCGTCGCCGCCGGCGTGGCCGCGGCGGGGGCGCGTCTTCGCCCGCCTCTACCTCCCGGCCCGGGCCGCCCCCGACGCGGCGCTCGACGCGATGGCGACGCCGGACGACCGTCGATCGACCGGCCGATGTCGAAGCGGGCCCGGGCCGCGCGTCATGACGATGAGACCCGGGACCGGCCCGGGTCCGACCCCAAGGAGACCACCATGCAGTTCCTGATCCTGGCCGTCGAGGACGACGACGGCCTTCGCCACCCGCACCGACCCCGACCTGGCCCCCGACTACTGGGCCTCGTGGACCGCCTACTCCCAGGCCATCGGCGCCGCCGGCGTCATGGTCCACGGCGCCGGGCTCGAGCCGCCCACCACCGCCACCACCGTGCAGGTCCGCGACGGCGAGCGGCTCGTCCAGGACGGCCCCTTCGCCGACGCCAAGGAGCAGCTCGGCGGGTACTTCCTCATCGACGTCCCCGACCTCGATGCGGCGCTGGACTGGGCCGCCCGCTGCCCGTCGGCCACGTACGGCACGGTCGAGGTGCGACCGGCCCTCCCACCGCCCCCCGGGTGACCGCCTCCGGCTGACGCCGCGCAGGCGGCCGAGGACGTCGTCCGCACGTCCTACGGCCGCCTCGTGGCGTACCTGGCCGCCACCTCGCGCGACGTCGGCGCCGCGGAGGACGCCCTGTCCGAGGCCCTGCTCGCGGCCTTGCGCACCTGGCCCGAGCGTGGCATCCCGGCACGGCCCGAGGCGTGGCTCCTGACGACCGCCCGACGCCAGCTCATCGGACGCCACCGCCACGACCAGGTCGCGGCTCGAGCGGCACCGACCCTGGCGCTCATCGACGAGGAGATCCGCGCCTCCCGGCTCCGGGGCTGGTCGATCCCGGACAAGCGGCTCGAGCTGTGCTTCGTGTGCGCGCACCCCGCGATCGACGAACGGCTGCGGGCACCGCTGATGCTCCAGGTCGTGCTCGGCCTCGACGCGGCGCGGATCGCATCGGCGTTCCTCGTGGCGCCGGCCACGATGGGTCAACGCCTGTCCCGGGCGAAGGCAAAGGTGCGCGCCGCCGGCATCGGGTTCGCGATCCCCGAGCGTGACCAGCTCCCCGAGCGCCTCGAGAGCGTGCTGGAGGCGATCTACGGCGCCTTCACCGACCGGGTGGTCCGACCCGGCCGGCCTCGACCCGCGACAGCGCGGGGCTGGCCGACGAGGCCATCCGGCTGGGACGGGTCGTCGTCGACCTCCTGCCCGACCGAACCGGAGCCCGAGGCCCTGCTCGCGACCATGCTGTTCGCCCACGCCCGCCGGGACGCGCGGCGCGACGCCGACGGCCGGTACGTGCCGCTCCCCGACCAGGACCCCCGGCGGTGGGATCCGGCCGACCTCCTGGCCGCCGAGACGCACCTCGCCCAGGCCGCCCGGCGGGCGCCGGCAGCCGGGCCGCTTCCAGCTCGAGGGGGCCATCCAGTCCCTCCACGCCCGGCAGGTGATCACCGGGCAGCCCGAGTGGGACCGCATCCTGGACCTGTACGACCGGCTCCTCGATCGGGCCCCGACCATCGGCGCCACGATCGCCGCGGCCGCGGCCGCCGGCCACGCCAACGGGCCCGACGACGGGCTGCGGCGGCTCGCCGCCCTCCCTCCGGCGCGGGTCGCCGACAACCAGGCCTTCTGGGCCGTGACGGCCCACCTCCTCCGCGAGCGGGGCGACCACCACGAGGCCGGACGTCGCCTACCGGCGAGCCGCGGGGCTGACCGACGACCCGGCCGTGCGCGCCTTCCTCCTCGACCGTGCCCGCCACGATCGGGGGTCCGAGCGGGCGTCGTCGCCGCACCGCACGTCGAGTGCGGCCCCGGGCTGAGCCGGGACCGGGTGCTCAGCGCCGACCGAGCAGCACGGGCAGCAGGGCCGCGGCCACCTCGGCCGGCCTCTCCTCGTGGGCGAACAGGCCGGCGCCCTCGACGACCTCCAGCCGGGCGTCGGGGAACGTCCCGACCATCTCCCGGGCCCAGTCGAGGGGGAAGAAGGCGTCGTGCTCACCCCACACGAGCTGCACCGGCACCTCGATGCGCCGATGGAGCGCGGCCAGGTCGCGGAGGTGCCGGGCGTCGAAGCTCCTCAGCACCTGGACCGCGGCCCGACGGCGCGCCGGGATCCGGTGGAGGGGCTGGAGGAAGAGCTCGTCGAACTCCCCGTCGAGCAGGGACGGATCGGCGAAGGCATCGCCGAGCAGCAGCCGTCGGCGACGGAGCCACGGCTGACCGACCGCCCAGCCCAGCCCGCCGCCCACGCCCGGCAGGTGGCGGATGGCCAGGAACGACCGGAAGCGAAGGCTCAGGCCCTGCGGCTGCTCGGTGTCGACCAGCCCCATCGACCGCAGCCGCGGATCGCCGGCCAGGGCGTGGCGGGCGATCATGCCTCCGCTGTCGTGGCCCACCACCGCGACATCGTCGAGCCCGAGACCCTCGACGACCCGCCGCACGCTCTCGATGTGCTGGTCGACGGTCAGCGTCGTGCCGTCGTCGAAGCGACTGGACCCGGCACCGGGGAGGTCGATGACGTGGCAGGTGACGTGGTCGACCAGGTGCGGCAGGAGCGTCCGGAAGGTCGCGCCGCTCACGGGCCAGCCGTGGACGAAGAGCACGTCGGGCCCGGTACCGACCCGTGCGGACGGCCACCTCGCCCTCCCCCACGTCGAGGAAGCGCTCGGGCTCCGTCCGGAACAGGTCGGTGGCATCGGTCGCGGTCAACGTGGTCATGAGGTCCCCAGGGGCTGGTCCGGCGATCCACTTCGTAGTGGTCACTGCGAACCGTAATCGCAGTGACCACTACGATCAAGGGTCCATGGGTCACAGGCACACCGAGGAGGAGATCCTCGCCGGGGCGCTGGCCACCGCGTTCGAGGGCGGCCTGAGCCAGGTCACGTTCGGTCGGGTGGCCAAGCACCTCGGGATCAACGACCGCGTGGTCGTGTACTACTTCCCGACCAAGGACGACCTCGTCGCCGAGGTGCTCGTCGCCCTCGGGCTCCGGCTCCAGGAGACGCTCGCCCCCGCCTTCACCGCCAAGGCAGCCGACCACGCCGTCCTGGCCCGGGCGGCGTGGCCCGTGCTCGCCCAGCCGGACGCCGACCGCGTGCTCGCCCTGTTCTTCGAGGCCAACGGTCTGGCCGCGGCCGGGCGGGAGCCGTTCCGCACGGTGGTGCCCCAGCTGGTCGAGGCGTGGGTGACGTGGGCCGCGGAGCTGGTCGAGGGCACCCCGGCGCGTCGTCGGGCCGAGGCCGAGGCCGCCATCGCGCTGCTCGACGGGCTGTTGCTGCTCCGGCAGCTCGCCGGCGCCGAGGCCGCCGCCCGCGCCGCCCGGCGGCTCGGGGTCAGGTAGGGCGGTGCGGCCTCGGGCCGGAGGGGCTCAGTCGCCCAGGGCGTTGACGTCGCGGCCGTGGGCGGTCAGCGCCCAGATCACCCCGATGCAGACGGCGATGATGATGGTCGACCACACCGGCTGGTACGGCAGCCACAGGAAGTTGGCGAGCAGGGCGCCGCAGGCGGCGAGCACGCCGACGATGCGGCCCAGCACGTGGCCCTTCAGGATGCCGAGGCCGCTGCAGAACACGACGATGCCGATCACCATGTGGATCCAGCCCCAGGCGGTGACGTCGAGCTTGAACGCGTACTCGTCACCGACCACGTAGAACTCGTCGTTCAGGACCGCCGACAACCCGGCGAAGAACTGGAGCGTTCCGGCGATGAACAACATGAACGCCGCGAACGACGCCCACCCGATCGCCCAGCCACTGGGGTTCTCCTCTGACATGCCCGTGCCTCCTCGTCGGGGCCGACATCGACGCGCTCGCGCTCATCGAGGCCGGCCGTTCGACCCCGACGGTAGGGCCCGGGTCCGCCCCCTGCCAGGGACCAACGTCCTGGCCGGCGCGTCCTCGTCCGGGCGACGTAGCGTCCCGATCGGTGGACGCGGAGACCATGCGGGCGCGGGTCGCCGATGCCCGAGTCGGGCGGCTGGCGACGGTGACGCCGGACGGGCGACCGCACGTCGTGCCGTGCTGCTTCGCCCTCGTCGGCGACGCGATCTACTCCGCCGTCGACGGCAAGCCGAAGTCGACCCTCGCCCTGCAGCGCCTCGCCAACGTCGCGGCCAACCCCACCGCGTCGCTGCTGGTCGACCACTACGACGACGACTGGTCGACCCTCTGGTGGGTGCGCGTCGACGGCCCCGCCCGCGTCGTGGCCGACGACGTCGAGCGCGAGCGCGCCATCCGCCACCTCACCGCCCGGTACCCCCAGTACGCGCACACCCCGCCACCCGGCGACGTCCTCGCCATCGACGCGACCCGCTGGCGCTCGTGGCCGTGAGGCCGAGGAGCAGCCGACGGATCCGCGCCCGCGCTCGACGGTGCGGGCGGTTCACCTCGACGAAACGCTCCCGTGACAGGCGGTTCCTAGGTTCGGCCCATCCCAGCTGGGCCGAACGCGGTCCTCGAACAGGATCGCGACAGGAGCCCCTCATGAGTGGAAGCAAGGCCAGGCTGCAGGCCATCGGAGCGGTCGTGGGGAACCAGCCGCCGGAGGAGATCTTCCCGACGGCGGAGGCCCCGGGCGAGATCTTCGGCGAGAACGTCTTCACCAAGACCGTCATGCAGAAGCGGCTGCCGAAGGCCGTCTTCAAGTCGCTGCTGGCCACCATCGAGCACGCCAAGCCGCTCGATCCCGTCGGTGGCCGACGTCGTCGCCTCGGCCATGAAGGACTGGGCGATCGAGAAGGGTGCGACCCACTACGCCCACGTCTTCTACCCGCTCACCGGGCTCACCGCGGAGAAGCACGACAGCTTCCTCGAGCCCGACGCCGACCGGTGCGTCGATCGCCGAGTTCGCCGGCAAGACGCTGATCCAGGGCGAGCCCGACGCGTCGAGCTTCCCCAACGGTGGCCTGCGGGCCACCTTCGAGGCCCGGGGCTACACCGGCTGGGACGCGACCAGCCCCGCCTACATCCTCGAGAACCCGAACGGGAACACGCTGTGCATCCCGACCGTGTTCGTGTCGATGACCGGCGAGGCCCTCGACCACAAGACGCCGCTCCTGCGCTCGCAGCAGGCGATGGCGGCGCAGGCCGAGCGCGTCCTGCGCCTGTTCGGCCACGAGGATCCCGACGCGGTCGTGTCCTTCGCCGGCGCCGAGCAGGAGTACTTCCTGATCGACCGCAGCTTCTTCCTCGCCCGTCCCGACCTGCTCGCGTCGGGCCGCACCCTGTTCGGGGCCAAGCCGCCGAAGGGCCAGGAGTTCGACGACCACTACTTCGGTGCGATCCCCGAGCGGGTGCTCGCCTTCATGTTCGACGCCGAGCGCGAGCTGTTCAAGCTCGGCATCCCGGCCAAGACCCGGCACAACGAGGTCGCCCCGGGCCAGTTCGAGCTGGCGCCGATGTTCGAGCGGGCCAACGTCGCGGCCGACCACCAGCAGCTGCTGATGGTGATCCTCAAGAAGGTGGCGCAGAAGCACGGCATGGAGTGCCTCTTCCACGAGAAGCCCTTCGCCGGGCATCAACGGGTCGGGCAAGCACGTCAACTTCTCGCTCGGCAACGCGACCGAGGGCAACCTGCTGCTCCCGGGCGACACCCCCCACGACAACGCGCAGTTCCTCGTGTTCTGCGCCGCGGTGATCCGGGCGGTGCACAAGTTCGGCGGCCTGCTGCGGGCGTCGGTCGCGTCGGCCACCAACGACCACCGGCTCGGGGCCAACGAGGCGCCGCCGGCGATCATCTCGATCTTCCTCGGCGACCAGCTGACCGACGTGTTCGACCAGATCGCCAAGGGCGGGGCGACGAGCTCGAAGGAGAAGGGCACGCTCATGATCGGCGTCGACACCCTGCCCGGTGCTGCCCGACCGACCCGGGCGACCGCAACCGGACGAGCCCGTTCGCCTTCACCGGCAACCGCTTCGAGTTCCGGGCCCCCGGGTCGCTCCAGTCGATCGCCGGGCCGATGGTGACGATCAACACGATCCTCGCCGAGGCCCTCGACCACATCGCCACCGCGCTCGAGGCCGCCGATCGCCGACGGCACCGACTTCAACGCCGCGGTCCAGAAGGTGCTCGAGGAGATCATCACCGACCACGGCGCGGTCGTCTTCAACGGCGACGGCTACTCCGAGGACTGGCAGATCGAGGCCGAGGCCCGGGGCCTGCCGAACCTGCGCACCACGCGTCGACGCGCTGCCCGAGCTCATCACCGACGAGGCCCATGGAGCTGTTCGAGCCACTACGGCGTGTTCAACGACCGCGAGATGCACAGCCGCTACGAGATCGCCCTCGAGCAGTACGCCCTGAGCGTCGGCGTCGAGGCGCGGCTCGACGCTCGAGATCGGCCAACACGGCGATCCTGCCCGGCCGCGCTGCGCTACCAGACCGAGCTGGCCACCAACGTCGGCCGCCTGAAGGCGATCGGCTTCGAGTTCGACACCTCGACGCTCGACGAGGTGTCGCGCGGCGACCGAGGTCGCTCCAGGCGGCCATCGCCGCGCTGCGCGAGGAGCTCGGCCACGAGGACGCCGACGACGTGCTGGGCGAGGCCAGCCCACGCCGGCGACGGCCTGCTCCCGGCGATGGCGGCGGTCCGGGCCGCGGCCGACGAGCTCGAGGGGCTCGTGGCCGACGACCTGTGGCCGCTCGCCACCTACCAGGAGATGCTCTTCATCCTCTGATCACGCCACGAGGCCGTGCGGAGGTCCGATCGCGACCCGGTCAGCACGGTCAGCACGGTCAGCCGGGCTCGACGAGGATCTTGCAGTGGCGCTCGGGGTCGGCCAGCTCGTCGAAGGCACCACCGACGCCGTCGAGGCCGACCTCGCCCGTGATCAGCGGGTCGACGTCGATCTCGCCCTCGGCGATCGACCGCAGGGTGGTCGCGAACTCCATCGGGTCGTAGCCGAGCACGAACTGGATGCTGAGCTCCTTGCCGATGCCGAAGAACGGCGTGATCGAGTCGGCCTCCATGCAGACGCCCACCACCACGATGCGGGTGCCCATCGGGGCCGAGCGCAGCGCGCCGTCGATGATGCCGGGCACGCCGATGGCCTCGAAGACCACGAGCGGCTTCGACCGACCGACCCGGGCCCACGCGTCGAAGGCGGGCTCCTCGGTGGGGTCGACCACCTCGTGGGCGCCCATCACCGTGGCCAGGGCCCGGCGGGCGGGTGAGAGGTCGGAGGCGACGATGGTCTCGACGCCCTTCAGGCGCAGGGCGGCGATGACGGCCAGGCCGACGGGTCCGCAACCCAGCACGAGGGCGCCGTCGCGCTCGGTGATGCCGGACCTGTTCACCGCGTGCAGGCCGACCGCCATCGGCTCGGTGAGCGCAGCGTGGCGGGCGGACAGCCCGTTGGGGACCTCGAGCAGCAGCGGCGCCGACAGCAGCATCCGCTCGCCGTAGCCCCCGGCGACCGAGTTGCTGTACACGATCGGCGTGATGCCGGTCATCGAGACGAGCACCGGGATCGAGGTGACCAGGGTCCCTGCGGCCGGGGCCTGGGTGTCGGGACCGGCCTCGAGCACCTCGGCCGAGATCTCGTGGCCCATGAAGACGTCGCGGCTCAGGTCGAGCGGGTCGCCACCGAGGTCGGGGATGCCCTCCATCTCGTCCTGTCGGGCCAGCATCGTCGCCCCGTGCTCGGCGAAGTGCAGGTCCGACCCGCAGATGCCGCACGCCTTCACCTGCACCAGCACCTGGCCGGGGCCGGGCACCGGGTCGGGCACGTCGTCGCGGACGACCATGCGCCCGTCCCGCAGCGCAGCGGCCCGCATCACCGGGCTCCCTTGGCGGCTGGGGCCTTCTTCGCCGCCGTCTTCCTGGCTGCCGCCGCCTTCTCGGCCGGCGCCTTGGCGGCGCTGCCCTTCCCCTTCGCGGCCGCCTTCTCGGCTGCGGTCGTCTTCGCGGCCGCCTTCTCGGCGGGGGCCTTGGTCCGGGCCGCAGCCGGTGCCGAGCCGTCGTCGCGCCCGGCGCCGTTGCCGTTGGCGGGCTGCTGCTGCTCGGCCACGTGGGAGGTGATGGCGTTCATGATCGCCTGGCCGGCCCGGCCGAAGAGCTCGCCGCGCTTGGCGACGGCCCAGTCGTGGCTCGCCTTCTGCGGTGCGAGCTGGCCGGTGAAGTGGGGGATGACCTCGCGGGCGAAGAGCCGGTAGGAGGCGAGGGTGGCCTCGGCATCGGCCCAGTCGTGGCCCAGCATCAGGAAGGTGCCGAAGCCGCCGGACTGCTCGATGAGGTCCTCGATGTAGGCGATGGCGTCGTCGGGGGTGCCGATCACGACGCTGTCGGAGTCGGCGTAGGCCTCGACGAACTCGCGGGGCGACTGGGGTCCGCCGTCGACCGACGCGGCCAGGGGCACGAAGCCGGCCCCGCCGCCGAAGTAGTTGGCGAAGTCCTCCAGCCCGTGGGTGCAGTCCTCGATGGCCTTGTCGCGGGTCTCGGCGATGTGCATCGTGCCGAGGACGCGCCAGCTGCGGCGGTCGGGCTCGGGGCCGCCGACCTTCTGGGCCATCTGGGTGACGACGTCCCACGCCGTGCCGACCGCGGCGAACCCGCCGGGGATCTGCATCGAGAGCGACAGCAGCGACACGTCGTGGGTGCCGGCCAGGCGTGGACCCGAGGGCGACACCATGGCCGCCACCGCGACCTCCGGGTGCGGGTGGGTGTAGGGCCGCATCTGGAGGCGGGCGTCGCGCACCGTGAACCAGTCGGTCTCCTTGGTCACCGGCTCGTCGCCCCGGAACAGGGCGAGGATGACCTCGAGCGACTCCTCCATCATCCGGCGCTGCTCGACGGGGTCGATCCCCATGATGTGGGCGTCGGTGGGGAGGGCGCCCGGTCCGGCCCCGAAGATGGCCCGGCCACGGGTGAGGTGGTCGAGGAGCACCCAGCGGTCGGCGACCAGCCAGGGGTGGTGGTACGGCAGCGAGGTGACCCCGGTGCCGAGCTTGATGTTGCGGGTGCGCTCGGCCGCCGCGGCGATGACCATCTCGGGGCTGCCGATGAGCTCGTAGCCACCGGAGTGGTGCTCGCCGAACCAGGCCTCGTCGAAGCCGTAGCGGTCGAGGGCCTCGACCCGTTCGAGGTCGTACTGGAGGGCGAGGGTCGGGTTCTGCCCGAGGGCGTGGAACGGCGCGAAGAAGACGCCGAAGCGGAGGGGCCAGGGGGCGGGCACGTCAGTCGTTCTCCTTGGAGGTGGGTGCGTCGCGGACGCTGTCGAGGAAGGTGAGGAGGGCGGCGTTGACCTCGGCCGGCTTCTCCTGCTGGACCCAGTGGCCGGCGCCGTCGACCAGCACCGTGCCGCGGTGGTCGGTGAGCCACTGCTCGGCCGCGGCCGGCGGGCGACATCATCAGCACGGGGTCGAGGGTGCCGCCGATGAAGAGGGAGGGCACGGTGACGCTCTGGCCGGCGAGCTGGGGCGTGATCTCCCAGTTGCGGTCGAGGTTGCGGTACCAGCTGATCGGCCCGGTGAAGCCGGTGCGCTCGAACTCGGCGGTGTAGTGGTCGAGCTCGGCCTGCGACAACCAGTCGGGCAGGCGCTCGGGCTCGGGCATGCGGTCGATGAAGCCGCGGCCGTCGTTGGCGAAGAACGAGGCCGGGTCGGGGCCGCTGCCGTCGGCCGACATCGTGGCGCCGCAGAGCATCCGGCGCATGGTGCGGGCCGCGTCGCCTCCGAGCTCGGCGTCGGCCACCCCCGGCTCCTGGAAGTAGAGCATGTAGAAGAAGGCGTCCCCGAGGAGCTTGCGCATCATCTGCGTCGGCGGCTCGGGCCCGCGGGGCACGAACGGCACGCTCATCCCGACCACTCCCGCCACCCGCTCGGGGGCGAGCTGGGCCAGGGACCAGGCGACGATCGACCCCCAGTCGTGGCCGACCACGACGGCCTCCTCGATGCCCTCGGCGTCGAGGATGGCGAGCAGGTCGCCGGTGAGGTGCTCGATGTCGTAGTCCTCGACGGCCTCTGGTCGACCGCTCCGGCCGTAGCCCCGCTGGTCGGGGGCGAGCACCCGGTAGCCGGCCGCGGCGAGGGCGGGGATCTGGTGGCGCCACGAGTAGGCGAGCTCGGGGAACCCGTGGGCGAGCAGGACGGGGAACCCCTCCCCCGCGGTGACGACGTGCAGGTCGACGTCGCCGCTCGTGACGGTGCGCTCGACCGTCGTGGTGTCGGTGGTGGTCATCGGGCCTCTCGTGGGTCGGAGGGGTCGGTGCAGGGGTGTCGTTCTGGGAGGTCGGGGGTCAGGCGGCCAGCGACGCGAGGAGCTCGGCGCGGGACGGGCCGGTGCGGGGCGGCGGGGGGTAGGCGTCGGGGTCGGCCATGACCTCGGCGGCGCGGGCCACGAACTCCACGTCGGTGACCATCTCGCTGGGCAGGACGAGCATGTTCATCACCCGGGCGATGGTCCGCCCGATGACGGGGTCGGTCGCGGCGGCCGCGAACACGGCGGCCATCCCCTTGGCCGCGGAGGAGGACGCCCCCTCGCCGCCGAGACCGCCGTTGGGGTCGGCACCCATGCGGTCGAGCTGGACGGCGGAGTGGTACCAGGGCTCGATCTCGCGGGCACACGCCGTCTCGTAGGCGTCGGTGCGGGCCCAGGCATCGTCGGGGTGGGCGGCGAGGGTGTCGGCGACCATGGTCGCCTGCACCGCGGCGAGCGAGCAGCCCCGGCCGTAGAGGGGGTTGGTGCAGGTGTGGGCGTCACCGATGGCGTGGAAGCCCAGCATGGTCGGGCGACCGTGCACGTCGGTGAAGCGGCGGAGCCGGTTGAGCAGGCCGCCCATGGGTCGGACGCCGCCGATCGGATCCATCGGACCGTCCCGGAAGAACTGGTCGGGGCCGGGCAGCAGCCGGCACGCGAGGTCGAAGCGGTCGGGATCGCCGAGTGCGGCCCGCAGGTCGGCATCGTCGGCGCGGACGGCGAGGGTGACCGACAGGGTGCCGCCGTCGCCGGGCACGCCGAGGTACTTCACGAAGCCGAGGTCGCCGCCGAGCTTGGGGTCGATCTCGTCGAGGCCGCGATCCCAGCGGTACCACCGGGAGACGTACACGAGCCCGCTCTCGCGGATCTCCTCCTCGACCTCGGCGCCGATCTCCTCGGCCCACGCGGGGAGCGGCGCCCGCCGGCCGTTGGCCGCGATGACGATGTCGGCCTCGATGCGCTCGCCGGCCTCGGTGCGCACCCCGGTGACGACGGGGACGCCGTCGACCGGCTCGCCCTCGGCCAGGAGCCCGACCACGCCGATGCCGGTGCGGACCTCCACGCCCGGCTCGGCCACCGCGGCCTGGCGGAGCACCCACTCGAGGGTGGTGCGGCGGAGGATGATCACCCGCAGGTCGTCGTCGCCCGGCTGCGGCTCACCGAGGTCGGCCGTCGTCGGCATGGTGGTGCCGCCGGCGGCGACGAGCGCGTCGAGCACGTCGGGGAAGCGGTCCCGCAGCAGCACCTGGAGGCGGGCGAGGAAGCCGTGCGTCTGGTGCACCTGGGGGGCGCCCCGACGCTCGGCCTCGAAGGCGGCGTCGGCATCACCGACCGCCGGCAGGTCGTCGCGCTCCAGCACCGTCACCGCGTGCCCGGCCCGACCGAGCGCCAGCGCCGCGGTCAGCCCGCCGACGCCGCCGCCCACCACGACGATCCGCTTCCCCACGTGCTGCTCCCTGGTCGACCGGCGTCCGGGCCACATTGGCAACGCTCGTTGCCAGCACCGACCCTACCTCCTGGCAACGCCCGTTGCCACGGATCCGTCGACCGAGGTCCGGCTGCGGGTGGACGGCCGGGGTTCGGTACCGTCCGGGCCGTGGACGTCACCGTGGGCGCGCTGCTGGCCGCCGCGGTGGCCACGCTGGTGGGGGCGGCGATCCAGTCGTCGATCGGGTTCGGGATGAACCTGGTGACCGTGCCGGTGCTCGCCCTCGTGCTGCCGGAGTCGCTGCCGGTCGCGGTGATCGTGCTCGGGGTGCCGATCTCGATCGCCATGCTGCGCCACGAGCACGCCGCCCTCGACCGGGCCGGACTCGGGTGGCTGATCGGCGGACGGGTCCCCGGCACCGCGCTCGGCGTGTGGGTGGTGGCGGTGGTCAGCACGGCCGCGCTCCAGGCCGTGGTGGGAGGGGTGGTGCTGGCCGTCGTGGTGGCCAGCCTGCTGGCCCCGCCGATCCCGGTGCGGCCGGCGACCCAGCTCACCGCGGGCGTGGTCTCCGGGGTGACCGGCACCGCGGCGGGCATCGGCGGGCCTCCGGTCGCCCTGCTCTACCAGCACCGCCAGGGGCCGACGATCCGCTCGACGCTGGCGGTGACGTTCCTGGTCGGGACCCTGCTGTCGCTCAGCTCCCTGCTGATCGCCCGCGTGATGACGCTCGAGCAGGTCGCGCTCGGGCTCGGCCTGACCCCGCTGGTCCTCGTCGGCGCCTACCTCGGTCGCCGATCGCACGGCGTGCTCGACGAGGGCTGGCTCCGCCCCGCCGTCCTCGCCTTCGCCGCGGTGTCCGCGCTCGTCGTCATCGCCGACGCCGCCCTCTGAGCGAGGGCCCGCGCCGAGGCCCCTAGAGGATCCAGAGCAGGAGGTTCAGCACCACGGTCAGCACGAGGGAGCCGACCAGCATCGCCTTCCACGGGACGATGACCCGCACACCGCGATCGCCAGGCGGGCGAGGGTCGTCCCGCCGGGGTGCGGCGACGTCGCGCATCCAGTCGTCGAGTCGCTCGCCCGACCTCGGCCACGCCCGCAGGACGACGTTGAGCACGACCGTGAGCACGATCGACAGGAGCAGCGACGTGGCCAGCCAGCCCATCCGGCCAGGCTACGGCTCGTTCCGATCGTGCAGACGGGGGTGATCGGGGGCAGCATCGGCCCATGCGCATCACGTTCTGGGGGGCGGCCGAGACGGTGACGGGGTCGCGGTTCGTCGTCGAGACCGGATCGTCACGGGTCCTCGTCGACTGCGGGCTGTTCCAGGGCCTCAAGCGGCTGCGGGAGCTGAACTGGGCGAAGTTCCCGGTCGACCCGGCGTCGATCGATGCCGTCGTGGTGACCCACGCCCACGTCGACCACACCGGGTACCTGCCGGGCCTGGTGCGGAACGGGTACCGGGGCGACATCTGGTGCACGCCGTCGACCGCAGCCCTGGCCGACATCCTGCTGCCCGACACCGCGCACCTCCAGGAGGAGGAGGCCCGGATCGGCAACCGACGCCGGTCGTCGCGCCACCACCCGGCGCTGCCGCTGTTCACGCAGGACGACGCCGAGGCGGCCCTGGAGCAGATCCGCACCCACCCGGTCGGTTCGCCGTTCGAGCCGGCGCCGGGCATCGAGGCCCGGTTCAGCTCTGCCGGCCACATCCTGGGGGCGGCGTCGGCGTGGCTCGGCGACGGAGCCCGGTCCGTGCTGTTCAGCGGCGACCTCGGCCGCGATGACGACCCGATCATGCGGCCCCCCGACCCGCCACCTGCCGCGGACCACATCGTGGTCGAGTCGACCTACGGCAACCGGGTCCACCCCGCCGAGGACCCGTCCGACGCGCTGGCCGAGGTCGTGACCAGCACGGCCGCGCACGGCGGGATCGTCCTCATCCCCGTGTTCGCGGTCGGCCGGGCCCAGATGGTCCTGCACCTGCTGGCCCGTCTTCGGGGCGAGGGTCGCATCCCGCCGGTCCCGACCTTCCTCAACAGCCCGATGGCGGTCGACGCGACCGAGCTGTTCCTGAGGTCGGACGGCGAGCACCGCCTCGACCGGCGGGAGATCGCGGAGATGTGCCGTGGGGTCGAGCTGGTCCGCAGCGTGGAGGAGTCCAAGGCGCTGACCACACGGGGCGGGCCGATGATCGTGCTGTCGGCGAGCGGGATGCTGGCCGGTGGGCGCGTGCTCCACCACCTGATCCAGGCCGCGCCGGACCGGCGCAACACGATCGTGCTCGCCGGCTTCCAGGCCGCCGGCACCCGGGGCGAGGCCCTGATGAACGGGGCGACGACGCTGCGGATCTTCGGGGAGGACGTCCCGGTGCGGGCCCGGGTCGTGCAGCTCGACAGCCTGTCGGCCCACGCCGATGCCGACGGGCTGATGGCCTGGCTGCGGTCGACGCCGGCCCCACCGGCCGCGGTGAGCGTCGTCCACGGCGAGGTCAGCGCGGCCGAGACCATGCGCCGCCGCATCCAGCACGAGCTGGGCTGGCCGGCCAGGGTCCCCGCCATGGGCGAGTCCGTCGAGGTCGCCCCACGGGGGTGACGCCATCGGTCGCTCGCCGGGGGGCGTCGACGGCGTTCGGGTCTTCCATCACAGCGGTAGCGTCGCCCCATGGGCACGAGGGGGAGGGTCGGGCGCGCGACGGTCGCGACGCTCCTCGTCGTGCTGGTGGCGTGCGGCGGCGAGGCGGACGACGACACCGGTGCGGTGCGGACGGAGCCCGGTGCAGCCGACTCGACGACGGCGGACGGACCGGCGGCCACGGACCCGGCGACGGGCGAGGTGCCGTACGCCGAGGTCGACGTGACGCCACTGGACGTGCCGGAGGCCGAGTCGATCGCCGAGCTGGTCATCCCAGAGGGGGTCCTGGCGACCGACGCCGACCGGGTGGTCGTCTACGGCGCCGACCCTTGGATCTACCGCAACGACGTGTTCGGCGACCGACGGGTGCTCGAGCAGATCGATGGCGCCACCGGTGAGGCGCTCCGGACGGTCGAGCTCCCGGTGTTCGTCGCCTTCCCGGACGAGTCCGAGGTGGACGGCGACGTCCTGTGGCTGCCCGTCCGCCACGACGAGGGCGGGGGCACCAGCTCGTTCGGGGTGATCCGGTTCGACCTGACCGCGGCCACCTTCATCGAGGTCCCGATGCCGAGCTACGTGACCGACGTCGACCTTGCGGTCGGCACCGCCTGGGCGACGGTGGTGGTCGGCGACACCGTCGAGGTGCACGACCTCTCCCAGGTCGAGGGCGACCCCGCGCCGACGGTCCGCGACGTCATCGGGCAGGAGGACGAGCAGATCACGATCCCTGCCGAGGACGGCATCTACGACTGCTCCTTCGGCTCGTGGGGGTTCACCCCGCTCGGCACCGACGAGCGGGTCTCCGTCGACCTGTCGACGACCGGGTGCAACGCCAGCGGCTTCGACGGTGGCCTGGCCGTCACCTCCGACGACCCGATCGCGGTGCTGGCCGGCGGGGAGGTCGTCCGTGAGATCGACGTACCGGGCACGATGGCGTCGTGCGACGGACCGGAGCAGTCCGACGCCGCCGAGGCGGTGTTCGTGTGCAACCTCGAGCCCTACGGCAACAACGGCGCGGCCGTGGTCCGCATCGGGGCCGGCGACGAGGCCGAGGTGCTGGGCGAGGTCGGCGTCGACCCTCGCAGGGGGCTCCGACGGCTCGGCGTCGCCACCCGATGGACCGACGGCGGCGTCCTGGCCGTGCTGGAGCAGCCCGACCCCGACCTGGCTGCGTACGGCCTCGTCTACCTCGTGACGGTGGCCGGCGGCGAGGTCACCACGACGAGCGGAGCCTCGGCCGCCGGGGTGCAGTTCACGACCGGCGAGGTGTGGCTCGTCGGCGGCGGTCGCCCCATCACCGCCACCGGCTACCCCGCCTGACCCCGTCCTCCCGCACCGGCCCACGCGTCGCGGTTCCAGGTCAGGCCATCGCCAGACGTTCCGGAGACGGCGGGGCAGATGGGTCGCAGGTCCGTAGCCTTGGGCGGATGGGAAGGTCGTCCCCCACGCCGGGTCAGCTGCGCCGCCTCGCCGACGAGATCGACGAGGCCGGCCTCGACCTCGGCCCCCACCACGACCTCGTGCTCGAGGAGCTGGCCTGCGTCCGCCACCCGGTGGTGCACGAGCGCCGGGTGCTGTCGTACGGCGCGTTCGTGGCGCCGACCACCGACCCGGCGACCTGGGACGAGGCCACCACCCTGAACTTCGACCGGCGTCCGATCGGACGTCGGGGCGTGGAGGTCGCCCGACGCTTCGCCGACGGCATCTCCACGTGGGTGGCCCGAGGCGCCGGTGACGCGGGCGACGAGTTCATCGTGCTCGACCGCCCCGCAGCGAGCGAGCGCGACCTGGTGGTGATCGCCGAGGTCCTGGGAGCAACGGTGGTGCAGCGCCACCCGAGCGGCGTGGTGCGGGTGGTCGGCGACCGCGGCGTGCACCGCTGGGACGGCTACTCGTGGCACACCGAGCCCCGGGTCGCCACGTGGATGGAGGCGTTCGGCACCTGCGCCGTCCCGGAGGACCGGGAGCTGATCGAGACGCTCCTCGAGTTCGCCGTCCACGATCTGGGCGCCCGGAACATCGGGGCCACCCTCCTGTTCCGGGCCGACCCCGACCAGATCGGGGTGGAGGCCCGGCTGCCCACCCCTCCCCCGCTGAGGATCACCAACCCGTCCGACCTCGCACCGTTGCGCCACGTGCTGTCGCAGATCGACGGTGCCGTGGTCATCGACGGCGACGGTCGGCTGGTGGAGATGGGGGCCCGGCTCGTGCCCAGCCCCGAGGCCGAGGCGGGGATCGACGGCTTCCGCGGCATGCGCCACACCTCGGCCCTCCGCTACAGCGCCGACGACCCCACCGCCACCGTGATCGTGGTGAGCGAGGACGGCCCGGTCACCGTCCTGCGCGCCGGCAAGCGCGTCGGCGCCTCCCTCGCCGAGCGCACCCTCGGCGGCGACACCGACGACTCGGACGACACCGACCCCGTCGCCGCCGATCCGGGTGACGCGGTCCGCCGAGACGCGCCCACGTTCGACACCACCGAGGTCGCCTGACCCTCGAGGGTCGACTCGCCCCGGTCAGCGCCGTCGTCGATGGCTCGGTCGTCGGTTCAGGGGGCGGGGGTGGCGCCGCGGACGAGGCCGCCCGGCAGGGCGCCGGTGTGCTCACCGCCCTCGAAGGTGGGGACGCCCGCCTTCACGGTCATGACGTAGCCGGTGGCGTCCTGCACGAGGCGACGGCCGCCGGCGGGGAGGTCGTGGGCGATGCGGGGCGGGGCGCAGCCGAGGGCGTCGAGGTCGATGAGGTTGACGTCGGCGAGGTGGCCGGGAGCGAGCAGGCCGCGGTCGAGCCAGCCGACGTGCTCGGCGGTGCGGCGGGTCATCTCGTGCACGACCTGCTCGACCGGCACCGGCGGGCCGTCGCGGCGGTCACGGGCCCACACGGTGAGGAACGACGTGGTGGTGCTGGCGTCGCAGATGGCACCGCAGTGGGCGCCGGCGTCGGAGAGGCCGAACAGCGACAGCGGTGACGTGACCATCTCGTGGACGTCGGCCAGCGAGCCGTGGGCGAAGTTGAACAGCGGCAGGTAGAGGAGCTGGGTGCCGTCGCGCTGGAGGAGGAGGTCGTAGAGGTAGCCGGCGGGGTCGAGCCCCGAGGCCCGTGCGGCGGCACCGATCGACCACGACTCGTCGACCTGGTAGTCGACCGGGTCGGCCATCTCGAACGTGACGTCGAAGCCCCCGACGATCGAGCGGAAGAGGCCCTCGGGGAGGGTGGCGAGCATGTCGGCGTGCTCGCGGAGGATGCGCTCCTTGCGGGCGGGGTCGCGCAGGGCGGCGACCCGCTCGGGCAGCGGCAGCTGGGCGATCTCGTCGAAGCCGGCGGTGAAGAGGAACGGGTTGGCCGTGGCCTCCAGGCCGAGGAGGACGCCGATGGGTCGGGGGGCGACCTGGCCCTTCACGTCGAGGCCGTCGGCCCGCCACTCGCCGATGCGGCGGAACAGGTGCCGCCAGCGGTCGGGCGAGTGGTACGCCTGCTGCACGGTGAAGCTGAGCGGGCGACCGGAGGTGCGGGCCATGGCCTCGATGAGGTCGAGCTCGGCCTCGGCGAAGTCGTCGTCGGGCGACTGGTAGGCGTCGGAGATGAGCTGGATCACCCCGGCGCCGGAGTCGGCCAGCGCGCCGGCCAGGGCGAGCAGCTCGGCCTCCCGGGAGTGCAGGGTGCCGATGTTGTCGCCGGCCTTGGTGCGGTGGACGTCGGTGCGGGAGGTCGCGAACCCGATGGCCCCGGCGGCCATGGCCTCGCGGGTGAGGCGGGCCATCTCGGCCAGCTCGTCGTCGCTGGGGTGCTCGAGGGCGTCGGCGCCCCGGTCGCCCATGACGTAGGTGCGCAGCGGGGCGTGGGGCACGTGGGCGGCGACGTCGACGGTGCGGGCGGTGGCCTCCAGCACGTCGAGGTACTCGGGGAACGACTCCCAGCCCCAGGTCATCCCCTCGGTGAGCGCGGTCCCGGGGATGTCCTCGACCCCCTCCAGCAGGGAGATCAGCCAGTCGTGCTTCTCGGGTCGAGCCGGGGCGAAGCCCGACCCCGCAGTTGCCCATGGCCACGGTGGTGACGCCGTGCTGGGACGAGGGGCGCAGCACCGGGTCCCACGTCGCCTGTCCATCGAAGTGCGTGTGGATGTCGACGAAGCCGGGCGTGACCAGCAGACCGTCGGCGTCGACCACCCGGGCGCCGTTGACGCTGGTCGACCCGCCCGACCTCGACCGACGCGCCCCTCGCGGATGCCGACGTCGGCGGTGCGCGGCGCGCCCCCGCTGCCGTCGACGACCGTGCCACCCCTGATGACCAGATCCATGGGTCGAACCTACGCCACCCCTTCCGCCAGGCACCGGCAACGGGTGGCTTCCGACTCCCGCGTGGTGAAGGCTGGGCGGGTGGTGTCGGGGAACGGGCTGGTGGGGCGGGAGGCCGAGCTCGCCATGGCCACGGCCGCCTTCTGCGACGTCGAGTCCGGACGCTTCGCCGCGCTGGCGATCGAGGGGGAAGCCGGGATCGGGAAGACCCGCCTGGTCCGTCGCCTGGTCGACGACGCCCGCGCTCGGGGGTGACGACCTTCTCCGGACAGGCACACCCGTTCGAGCGGACCCGCCCGTTCGGTGTCGTCGCCGCGGCGCTGGGCCTCAGCCGGCGGTCGGCGGACGCTCGCACCGCTGCGATCGGGCACATGCTCGCCGGCGAGGGCGGCGACGCGGGGGTGTCGGCGGCGGAGGCCGTCCACCACCGGGTCGTCGAGGAGATCGTGGACCTGGTGGAGGCCTCGTGCGCCGAGCACCCGGTGCTGCTCGTGGCCGAGGACGTCCACTGGGCGGACAGCGCGAGCCTTCGGGCGCTGTCGTCTGTCGTTCGCCAGCTGCCGCTGTCGCCGCTGCTGGTCGTGGTGACGACTCGGCCGTCGCCGCTGTCGGCCGAGGTGGTCCGGCTGCTCGACGACCTGGCGGCCGCGGGCGGATCGACCGTGTCGCTCGGCGCCGTTGGACGCCCGACGACGTGGCCGCCCTCGCGTGCGGCTCGCTCGGGGCGCCTCCGGGTCCGGCCCTGACCGCGCTGCTGGCCAAGGCCGGCGGGCAACCCGCTCTGGGCCGTCGCCCTCCTGCGCTCGCTGGAGGACGAGGGGCTGCTCCGCCGCGACGGTGACGACCGTCGAGGCGACCAGCTCGGAGCTGCCGGCATCGCTGAGCGACCTCGTCGTTCGCCGCCTGCGCCACCTGTCCGCGGCGACCCTCGAGCTGCTGCAGGTCACCGCGGTGCTCGGCGATGCCGTGTCGCTGCGCGACGTCGCCGCGGTGCCGCGTCGCTCGCCGACCGAGGTCGTCAGCCAGCTCCGCGACGCGTTCGACGCCCAGCTGCTCGACGAGGACGGCGACCGGGTCGTGTTCCGCCACCAGCTCGTGCACGACGCCATCTACCACCACGTCCCCGGCCGTCGGCCCGGCGCCTCCTCCACCGCGAGGCCGCCGGCGCGCTGAGGGCCGCGGGCGCGGACCCTCTCGAGGTCGCCGACCAGCTGGTGCTCGGGGCCGAGCGAGGCGACGACGAGGCGGTCGGCTGGTTGCGCGACGCCGCCGGTGCGGCCTCGGCCCGAGCGCCCGGCGGTGGCCGTCGAGCTCCTCCGCCGCGCCGAGGCCCTGCTGCCGGGCGGACACCGCGACGCGGATCTGCTGTCGTCCGAGGTCGTCGGCGCCCTGCTGCAGGCCGGCCAGGTCGCCGGACGCGTCGGCCCGCGCCGAGGCGGTGCTGGCCCGCCAGCACGACCCCGAGGTGGACACTCCCTTGCGCCTGGCGCTGCTCGGCGCCCTGGCCCTGCAGAACCGCGCCGACGAGCTCCTCGCGGTCGCGCAGGTCGGCCTCGCCGGCTCGCCCGGGCTGCGGACCGTTCGAGGAGGTGCCGATGCTCGTGCACCAGAGCTGGGCGCGGACCTACACGGGCGACAGCCGCGGCGGAGAGGCGGCGGCCCGTCGCGCCCTGCTCATCGCCGAGGCGGCCGACGTCGCTCCGATGGCGGTGGCGTCGCTCACTGCGCTGCTGATCGCGCTGGGTCGGCAGGGCCGCTTCGGCGACGCCCTGGATCTCGCCCGGCGGGCCGCCGCGCTGGCGGCCGACTCGCTCGACGCCGGGGGCGATGCCGCTCCAGCCGAAGCTGTTCCTCGGCCTCGCGCTGTTCGACTGCGACCGCGTCGACGAGGCCCGGCCGCCTACCGCGCCGCTCTCGACGACGAGTTCGGCTCGGGGTGGTGGCTGTCCGACACGCTGACGGCCGATGCCCAGGCCTCGTTCGCCGTCGGCGACTGGGACGACGCCGTGCCCGGGCCTGATCGCCAGCGGCCACGCGGCGCGGGAGAAGGACCACCCGCTCCTCGCTGTCGCAGTCGGTCGCCTACCGGGCCGTCATCGCGACCGCCAGGGGTGACCTCGACGCCGCGCGAGGAGCTGGTCGCGGCGATCGCCGCCGTCCGTGAACGGCGACTCGAGCTGAGCTACAACGCGGGCGTCCTCGCCTCGGCGGTGGCAGGGCTGGCGGAGGCCCGGGGCGACCGGCAGGGCGCCTACGACCTGCTGCTGCGCTGCTGGCGGTTCGAGGCCGCGCGGGACGACCGCTTCTACCACCGCTGCCTCGGGCCCGACCTCGTGCGCCTGGCCCTCGCGCTCGGTCATCGCGACGTCGCGGCCGAGGTCGCCGCCACCATGGCCGACAGACGTCGCCCTGGCGCCCGGAGGTCCCCACGGTGCGCAGCCTGGCGCTGCGCTGCCAGGGCCTGGTCGACCACGACGTCGACCTCCTGCTCGAGGCGGTCGAGATCGCCCGCGGCGCGCCGCTGCTGGTCGAGCACGCCGGCGCGTGCGAGGACGCGGCCCGCGTGCTCGCCGAGGCCGGGCGGCGGGACGAGGCGGTCGCGCTGCTGATCGAGGCGCTCGAGCGCCACGAGCGAGCGGGCGCCGACGCCTGGGCGGGCCGCGTCCGTGCGCAGCTGCGCGCTCTCGGCGTGCGACCCGGTCGACGGGGGCCGAGGAACCGGCCCCGCACCGGGTGGGAGAGCCTCACCGCGACCGAGCGGGAGGTGTCCCGGCTGGTCGCCCAGGGGCTGACCAACGTTGCCGTGGCCAAGCGGCTGTACATCTCGCCGCACACCGTGAACACGCACCTCCGCCACGTGTTCGCCAAGCTCGGGCGTCTCGAACCGGGTGGCCCTCGCCGCCGAGGTGAATCGCTCGATCGAGTGATGTCTCGGACCCCGCCGGGGCGCATCCTCGTCGAGTGAGCCGAGATCGCCGCCGCCGCCGCCCTCGACGTCTCCGGCACCGCGCCGGCATCGGGCTGATCGCCGCCGCTCGACGTCATGCAGTGCCTCGCCTTCGTCGCCCCGCTGCCGGCCGGCCAGACCGACGCCAACCGGGCCGCGCTGGCCTCGTGCTGGTCGGGCGACCGCAGGGAGGCCCACCAGGACTCGCGGCGACGGGCCGGCGTGACACGGGAGGCCGTGTGGATCCAGTCGCGTGGCGGCGAGGACCTCGCCGTCGTCTACCTGGAGGCCGACGACGTGGAGGCCGCGTCGGCGATCCTCGGCCGCTCGGGCGAGCCGTTCGACCGCTGGTTCCGCGACCACGTCCGCTACGTCCAGCGTGCTTGCGCCGGACGAGGGGTTCACCGCCCCCGAGCTGGTGCTCGACTTCGACATCGACCGGATCTGACTACAGCAACAGAGGAGACCGACATGTGGGCACAGCTCATCGAGATGCGACTGAAGCCGGGCGAGAGCACGGACGAGATGGCTGCGGGGATCAAGGCCGCCGAGCAGGCGGGCTCGGGGCTGGTCCGATCGCTGATGATGCACGACCAGTCCGACCCGAGCCGGGTCTTCGCGCTGGCCATCTTCGAGAGCGAGGAGAAGGCCCGGGCCCGGGAGGCGGATCCCGACCGCGCGACGCAGCTGGAGCCCGTCCGCGAGCTGATGGCCTCCATCTTCGACGGCCCCCCGGGGTTCACCGACCTGATCGTCGACGACGAGTGGACCGGGCTGCCCGGCTGAGGCCACCAGACCGAGCGAGCACGAGCGACGACGACCACCCCACCCGAGAAGAAGGAAGGACCAGACCATGGACAACGAAGCGACGATGAGGCGCACCTACGAGCTGCTCAGCGCAGGGGACGTCGACGGGTTCGGACGACTGCTGTCGGACGACTTCGTCGAGCACGAGGAGGTGCCGGGGCTCGCCCCGTCGAAGGAGGGGGTCCTCGACTTCTTCCGGGGGTACCTCGCCGCCTTCCCCGACCTGCGCATGGAGGTCCTCGACCTCCTCGTCGACGGGGACAAGACGGTGGCGCGGGTGACGGCCACCGGGACCCAGGACGGCGAGTTCATGGGGATGCCGCCGTCGGGGCGGCACGTCGAGGTGCAGCTCATCGACATCATGCGGTTCGACGACGACGGCCTCGTGTGCGAGCACTGGGGCGTCATGGACATGCTGACGATGCTCCAGCAGCTCGGCGCCGCTCCCGAGGGGCTCCCCGCGTAGCCACTCCTCCCACGACGAGGTCGGACGCTTCGCTGCGACCGGCTGCGGCAAGGACCGACCGATCCGAGGTCGCCGCCGGGTTCGCCGGAGGCGACGCCGATCGCCAACCTCCCCTGGCGGCGGCCCGGGCCGAGCAAGGACCAAGGTCCCTCGTCGGATGCGGCCCGATGCGCTCAGATGTGCCCGTGCACACGGGGGCGATCGTCCAGTCCGATCCGGTCGTGACGGCGGCCGCCTCCATCGAGCTGCGGGGCGTCACCAAGCGCTTCGGAGACAACGTCGCGGTCGAGGCGCTGGACCTGCACGTCGCGGCCGGCGAGTTCCTGGTCCTGCTCGGGCCTTCGGGGTGCGGCAAGTCCACCGCCCTTCGGATCATCGCCGGCCTGGAGGAGCCCACCGAGGGCACGGTCCTCATCGACGACGAGGACGTCACCGACGTCGAGCCGCGGGACCGCGACGTGGCCATGGTGTTCCAGAGCTACGCCCTGTACCCCCACATGACCGTGCGGAGGAACATCGAGTACCCGCTGCGCAACCGGCGGGTGCCCAAGGCCGAGCGGGCCGCGGCGGTGGCCGAGGTCAGCGCCGTCCTCGGCCTGGACCCCTTCCTCGAGCGGCGGCCGGTGCAGCTCTCCGGTGGCCAGCGCCAGCGGGTCGCCCTGGCGCGGGCGATCGTGCGCCGGCCCGCCGCCTTCCTGATGGACGAGCCGTTGTCGAACCTCGACGCCAAGCTCCGGGTCCAGACCCGGGCCGAGCTCATCGACCTCCAACGGCGCTTCGGGGCGACGGTCGTGTACGTCACCCACGACCAGGTCGAGGCCATGACGATGGGGCACCGCATCGCAGTGATGGTCGATGGCACCCTCCAGCAGGTGGACACCCCCGCCGCGGTCCACGCCCGGCCCGCGAACGTCTTCGTCGCCGGGTTCATCGGCACCCCACCGATGAACCTCCTCGACGGGCAGGTCGTCGGGAGCGGCGACGGCGCCGACGACGAGCCGGCGGTGGAGGTCGCCGGCGCCCGCGTGGGCCTCCCGCCCGCGCTGGCGGCGACGGTGCGAGGGCGCCGCATCGCCAGAGGTGGTGGTCGGCATCCGACCCGAGCACGTCGCCGTCGATCCCGGGGGCCAGGTGGCGGCCGACGTCACCGTCGTCGAGGCCCTCGGCCACGAGAACCACGTCGTCACCACCACGACCGACGGAGCAACGCTCACCGCCCGCACCAGCAGCGACACCGCCGGCCCCTTCGACGGCGAGGGCATCCGCCTGCGCCTCGATCCCGACCGGCTGCACCTGTTCGACCGGGCCACCGGCGACCGGATCGGGCCGTGACCGCACCGGACGGCGGTCGGGCCACCGTGAGCGACGAGCGTGCCGCGGTGGCGGCCACCCCGGCCCGTCGTCGCCCGAAGCGCCGGAGCCGACGGGCCCGACGTCGTCGCGAGGCCCTGCTCGGCTACCTGCTGGTCTCGCCGTCGCTGGTGATCTTCGCGGTGTTCGTCCTCTACCCGTTCGTCAAGAACATCTGGCTCGGCCTCTACCGCACGCCGCCCTTCCCCGGCCTGCCCAAGCGCTACGCGGCCTACGAGCAGTACCGCGACATCCTCACCTCGCCGGAGTTCCGGGGCTCGGTGCGCACGACCGTCGCTCTTCGTGCTCATGACGGTGCCGACCGGGCTGGTGCTCGGTCTGGCGCTGGCCCTGCTCGCCCACCAGCGCCTGCGGGGCATCGTCGTCTACCGCACCATCTTCTCCTCGACCGTCGCCACCTCGATCGCGGTCGCATCGGTCATCTTCTTCACGCTTGCTCAACCCGCAGGTCGGGATGCTCACCTACCTGCTCGGTCGCGAGGGCCAACCGTCGGTGCTCGACGACCCCCGGTGGGCGTTGCCGGCCGTCGCCGCGGTGACCGTGTGGCAGAACCTCGGCCTGTCGTTCATCCTCATGTCCGCGGGCCTGCAGGCGGTGCCCGACGAGCTGCTCGAGGCCGCCGCCATCGACGGCGCCGGTGCCTGGTCGCGCGCCCGCAACGTGGTGATCCCGATGCTGTCGCCGACCATCTTCTTCGCGCTGATCGTGGGGGCGATCCTGTCGCTCCAGGCCTTCGGGCAGATCGACCTGCTGACCGGTGGCGGGCCGCTGCGTCGCACCAACGTCCTCGTGTACGCGACCTACGACGCCGTCTTCCGCCAGAACAACGAGGGGAAGGCCGCGGTCCTGTCGATGGCCCTGTTCACCTTCACCCTGGTGCTGACCCTGATCCAGCTCAGGCTGCTGGAGCGGAGGGTGTCCTATGAGCGCTGACGCCACGGGTGCGCCGCGTCGGCGGCGGACCCGGCGCCGGAGGCGGGCGACCCACCTGGCCGTCGTCGCCGGCCGGTACCTGCTGCTCACGGTGCTGGCGGTGATCGTGATCTTCCCGATCTACGTGGCGGTGGTGAACTCCCTGCTGCCCGCCGACCAGATCGCCCGCCGCCCACCGAAGCTGTTCCCGACCGACCCCGACTGGTCGTCGTACTCCCAGGCCTGGTCGCAGGGGCACCTCGGCCGCTACCTGTGGAACAGCTTCGTCGTCACCGTCGTGATCGTGACCGGGCAGCTGGTGACGTCCATCCTGGCCGCCTACGCCTTCACCTTCCTGGAGTTCCCGGGCCGCCGGGCGCTGTTCGTGTTCTTCCTGGCCACGATGATGGTGCCCTTCGAGGTCACGTTCTTCACCAACCAGGCCACCATCGTGCACCTGGGTTGGTACGACTCCTACCTGGCCCTCACCGTGCCCTTCCTCGCGACGGGCTTCGGCGCGTTCCTGCTGCGCCAGTCGTTCCTGTCGCTGCCCTCCGACCTGAGGGACGCATCGGACCTCGACGGCGCCGGGCACTGGGGGTTCCTCACCCGGGTCGTGGTGCCCCTGTCGCGCCCGTCGATCGCCGCGCTGGGCCTCTTCAGCTTCTTCGGGGCCTTCAACCAGTACCTGTGGCCGCTCATCGTCACGCGCGACGAGCGGCTGCGCACGGTGCAGATCGGGTTGCGCTTCCTCCGCACCAGCGAGGTCGACCAGATCAACGTCACCTTCGCGGGGACGGTGCTGGCTGCGCTCCCCCTCTTCGTGCTCCTCCTGGTGTTCCAGAAGCAGCTGGTCCGCGGTCTGACCGCAGGGGCGGTCAAGGGGTGAGGCACCGGCGGAGGGCGGTGCTGGCGGTCGGCCTGGTGGTCGGCCTGGTCACGGCGGGCGTGGCCGGCTGCACGGCGGACGACCGCGGCGGCGGCACCTTCGATGCCGTCGTCGACCCCGACGACTGCGGTCTCGACGCGCTCGCCCGGGCCGAGAAGCCGGTGCGGTTCGTGTTCTGGCACACCATGGCCGCGTCGAACGCCGAGTGGCTCGAGGCCACCACCGCCGAGTTCAACGCCGCCCAGGGCGACGTCGAGGTGGTCCTCCGGCAGCAGCCCAGCTACGTCGACGCCTTCACCAAGTACAAGGCGGGCCTCGTCAGCGGCGACCTCCCGGACCTGGCCCAGATGGAGGAGACGGTCGTCCAGCAGATGATCGACTCCCAGAGCACCATCCCGATGCAGGCCTGCATGGACGCCGAGGACTACGACACCAGCGCCTACCTCCCCCGCGCCCTGGCGTACTACTCGGCCGGCGACGTGCAGCGGGCCCTGCCGTGGGCCATCTCCTCGCCGATCCTGATCTTCGACAAGGGGGTGCTGCGGCGGGCCGGGCTCGACCCGGACGACCCGCCCGAGACCCTCGCCGAGGTCAGGGAGTACTCCGAGGCGATCGTGGAGTCGGGAGCGGCGAAGACCGGGATCGCCCTCAAGCCCGCGGCCTACATCTTCGAGTTCCTGCTGGCCAAGAGCGGCGGCGAGTACGTCGACAACGGCAACGGCCGACGGGCCCGGGCCGAGCACGCCAACCTGACCTCGCCCGACGCCCTCGCCATCTTCGAGTGGTGGCGCGACATGGTGGCCGACGGGCTGGCGCTCGACAGCGGCGGCGACCCCGACGACATCGACCACCTGCTGGCCCTGGCCACCCGCGACGCAGGGATGACCATCGAGTCGTCGGGCACCCTCGGCCCGGTGAAGGCGGTGCTGGCGAGCGGCGAGTACCCCGACGTGGAGCCCGGGGCGGCGCCGTTGCCGGCACTGGAGCCCGGTGGGGGCGTCCCCGTGGGTGACGGCGCCCTGTGGCTGCCCAAGGCGTCGACGCCCGAGAAGCGAGCAGCGGCGTGGCGCTTCGCGAGCTACCTGATGGAGCCCGAGCAGCAGGCGGGGCTGGCCGTCGCGGGCGGCTACATCCCGGCGCGGGAGGACGCGGTGCTGGTCCCGGAGCTGATGGCGAAGTGGGAGGCCGAGCCCGAGTTCCGGGTCGGCTACGACCAGCTCCTCGCCGGGCCGGTCGACGACGCCACCGTCGGATCCCTGATCGGCGACTACCAGGGCGTCCGGGATGCCGTCCGCGACACGTTCGTCCGGATCCTGCGGCGTGGCGACGACGTGGAGGACGCAGCCGACGACGCCCGGCAGGAGGCCGACATCCGCATGCAGGAGTACAACGACCGGGTCGGCGCCTGAGCCCGTCGAGCTCTCGCGCGGCACTACCCGTCGGTGGGCGTGAAGGCGAGGGGGAGGCGCTCGGGGCCGACGATGCCGGTGTCGGCCCGCCACTCGACCTCGCCGTCGAGCCGGAGGTCGGGCATCCGGCGGGCGAGGATGGGCAGGGCCTCGGCCATCTCGGCCCGGGCCAGGCTGGCGCCGAGGCAGTAGTGAGGTCCGCCACCGAAGGTCATGTGCGGGACCCTCGTGGCGGTGATGTCGAAGCGGAGCGGATCGTCGTACACGGTCTCGTCCCGGTTGGCCGAGGCGCACGACAGGAACACGATCGTGCCGGCCGGGATCACCCACCCGTCGACCTCCACCTCCTCGCCGGTCACCCTCGGGACCCCGGCGACGGCTCCGTGGAGGCGCATCACCTCCTCGACGGCCGGCTCGGCCAGCGCCGGGTCGTCGACGAGCATCCGCCACTGCTCCGGGTGGTGGGCGAAGGTGAACAGGGCGTGCCCGAGCTGGTTGCGCGTCGTGTCGTACCCGGCGAAGAGGAGGGCCGCGATCAGGCCCTCCAGCTCGTCATCGTCGAGGCGGTCGCCCTCGTCGGTCGCCTGCACCAGGTCGGTGACCAGGTCGTCGCGAGGGGTCGCCCGTCGGTCGGCGATGAGGCCCCCGACGTACTCGCCGAGCGCATCGCTCGCCTCCCGGACCTCCTCGCGGTGGGCGGCCAGCTCGAGCGACAGCAGGTACGTGAGCGAGTCGCCCCAGCGGGCGAACAGTCCGTGGTCCTCGGCCGGCACGCCGAGGACGTCGCACATCACCTCGATCGGGTAGTGGGAGGCGAAGTCGGACATCAGCTCGCAGCGGCCCGTGGGGGCGAACCGGTCGATCAGCTGCTCGGCCCGGCGGCGCATCATCGGCCGGTGCCGGGCCGCGGCCCGCGGCGTGAAGGCCCGCGACACGACGCGGCGGACCCGGGCGTGCTCGGCCCCGTCGAGGGCGATGATCGAGCGCGCCGAGCCGGTCGACCGACTCGCCCTCGTCCAGCTGGCTCTGGGCCAGCAGGGGGACGGCACTCCGGAGGCGAGGGTCGCCGAGGAGGCGGTGCACGGCCTCGCGGCGGAGGACGGAGGCGCCGAGCGGTGTGCGCGCGACCGACGTCTGGGACCGCAGCCGGTCGAACACGGGCCCGGGATCGGCCCGCACCTCGGGGTCGAACGGGTTGAGGAACGGCGCCTCGTCGAGCGGGCGCCCGGTCTCGACCTCGGTCATCGCCCGATGGTACCGACAGGGTTCGACGTCGTGGGATCACCGGGCGGCCCCCGAGGCAGGGGTCGTCGCTCAGTCGGGAACGTTCTCCTCGGGCGGGTCGGGTGGGTCGCCCTCTCCGACGGTGAGGATGACGAGCTCGTTGCCGGGAACGGGTTGGCCGGCATCGGGGTCCTGGCCGACGACGATGCCGGCGTCGCCTGGTCCCGTGGTCACATCGACGGAGAGCCCGGCTGCCTCCAGGACGTTTCTCGCCTGGGCCTCGGCCATGCCGACGACGTCGGGGACCGTGGGCGTCGGGTCGTCGCCGATGGTGATGATGACGATCTCGTCGTCGGGGATCGGTCGACCCGCGTCGGGAGCCTGATCGACCACGACGCCCGCGTCACCCGGTCCGGTGGTGGGCTCGACGGTGAGGCCGGCGTCGGTCAGGACCGTCGTCGCCTCGTCCTCGGTCAGGCCCACGACGTCGGGAACGGTGGGCCGGTCGGGCTCGCCCTCTCCGACCGTGATGACGACGATCCCGTCATCGGGGACGGGTTCACCAGCATCGGGGTCCTGGTCGACGACGACGCCCGCCTCGCCTGCTCCGGGGGTGACCGTGGCAGTGAGCCCGGCGTCGCTCAGGACCGTCCCCGCGTCGCCCTCGGTCAGACCCACGACGTCGGGAACGGTGCCGGGTGGGGTGGCCTGTCCGACGGTGATGACGACGGTGCGATCGTCGGGGATCGACTGCCCTGCACCCGGCTGTTGGTCGACGACGACGCCCGCGGGCCCTGGCCCGGTGACCACCTCGACGAGGAGGTCGGCGTCGCTCAGGACCTCGGCTGCCGCACCCTGGGCCAGGCCGACGACGTCGGGGACCGTGGCGGGTGGGACGACCGCCTCCTCGGAGCCATCCGCATGCACGACGGCGCGCAGGCCGAACCCGATGAGGGCCACCGCGACGCCGCACCCGACCGCGGCGACGAGCGCGCGCCGACGCGACCGTCGCACCAGGTGCCTGCCCCCTTCGATGACCTCGGCGAGATCGATGTCGGACGGCGCGGTCACGGACCGGTTCCGTCGGTCGCCTGCGCCCGCTGCTTCGCGCGCTGCACCAGCTCGTCGACGTCGACCGGCTCACGATGCAGAGCAGCCGCCGCGGCGTCGAGGTCGTAGCCGAGGTGCACCAACGCCCACGCGGCGCGCTCCTCGAACGGAACCCGAACGCCGGCAACGGCGACATCGGGGCCGACCGCGGCCCGCACGCGGCGGAGCACCAGGCAGACCGCGTGGATCTCGCGCTGGGAGCGGGGCACCAGGTCGGTGTCGTGGTACGACTGCACGAGCGCCTGATGGGCCCAGGCGAGCCTGGTGGCGGGGTCGCTCGACGGATCGACCCTCGCCGCGACCTCCAGCAGGGTCGGACCGACCCGATCGGTGAGCTCGGCGATCTTCTCATCGCGCCCCGCCTCGTCGTCGTCCCTCTCGATCCCGAGGTACGTCCCGATCGAGAGCTTGGTCACCATCGGGAGGACCAGGCTCCCGGCGAGGAGCCCGCCGCCGAGGATCCCCGCCGCGCCCAGGCTGGCCGACTCCACCGCGATGCCGGTGATGAGCAGAGCGGTGCCGACGACGCCGAGCGCGACCAGGCGAGGCTGATCGGTGATCGTGTCGCGGAAGGCGCGCCATCGCCACCCGGGCTCGATGCACGTGCCGCTCATCGGACGCAGCCCGAGCCCTGCCGGGTGGACCTGCATCGTCCCGCTGGTCCAGCCAACGCCCTCGCGACCATCGCCTGCCCTACCCGTCACACGCCCCCGGGTCACCTCGCATCAGCGTCCTCGTGGAGCCCCTCCATGTCAAGGATGCGCGGGTCCCCACGTCGACGATCGGCGACCGCGGTCAGCGCCCGAAGCGGGCGAGGGCCTCGTCGATCGGGATGGGGCCGGTGTTGAAGTCGATGGTCGACCCGGCCGTCGCGGGGCGGGCGAGCACCGCGGCGGCGACCCGAGCGACGTCCTCGCGAGGGACCTGGCCTCCGGTGACGCCGTCGCCGTCGCCGACCTCGATGCGCCCGGTGCCGGGCTCGGTCGTCAGGGCACTCGGGCCGAGGATCGTCCAGGCCAGGTCGGTCGAGCGGAGGTGCGCGTCGGCCGCGGCCTTGGCCTCGGCGTAGGCGAAGAAGCCGTTGTCGGGCGGGACGCCGTGGTCCGGACCCGCACCGAAGTACGAGACCATGACGTAGCGCCGGACCCCGGCCGCCTCGGCGGCGTCCATCGACCGGATGGCGGCGTCGCGATCGATCGCCGTGGTGCGCTCGGGATCGCCTCCCCCGGCGCCCGCGGACCACACCACCGCGTCGTGCCCCGACAGGTGATCGGCCAGGGCGGCGACGTCGAGCTCGGCGACGTCGGCCACCACCGGGGTGGCACCGGTCGCCGCGACGTCGTCGGCGTGGTCGGGGTTGCGGATCAGCGACGTGACCTCGTGTCCCTCCGCGGTGAGGAGCGGCGCCAGCAGCAGGGCCACCTTGCCGTGGCCTCCGATGATCACGATGCGCATGCTGGGTCCCTCCGGTCGGACGCCCGCCGCCGCACCGTATCGCCGGGTCCTCGGAGATCCGACCGAGGTGCGGTGAGGATCCGAGCTGGGCGTCGGGCGGGATCGACCGGCAGACGGGTCCGACAGCGCGCTGCGACGTCGCGTGACCGCCGCCGAGCGGGAGGAGGAGGTTCCCGAGTCGACGGCTTCGGGTCGGGACTGGGCGTACGCTGCGCGGATGGGCGCAGATGCGGGCGCGCCGGAGGCTCCCGCCCCCGTGGTGCGGACGTTCCTCTTCACGGACCTCGAGGATCACTCGTCGTTGTGGGAGGCCGACCCGGACGGCACGGCGGAGACGATCGAGGCCCACGACCGGCTGATGGGTGAGGTGGTGGCCGCGAGGGGCGGCACGGTCGTGAAGTCGATCGGCGACGGGGTGATGGCGGTCTTCCCACGGTGCAGCGATGCGGTCGCGGCGGCGCGCGTGATCCAGGAGAGGGTGACCGCGGTGCGCTGGCCGGTCGGTCCGGTGCGGGTGCGGATCGGAGTGCACGTCGGCCCGGCCTACGAGCGCGACGGTGACTGGTTCGGTCCGACGGTGAACCTGGCCGCCCGCCTCTGCGACGCGGCCCACGGTGGCCAGGTCGTCGCGTCCGAACCGGTGGTCGGCCCGGCTCGGGCCGAGCGGTGGGTCGACCTGGGCGAGCACCGCTTCCGTGGCATCGGTCGACCCGAGCGGGTCCACCAGCTGCTGGTCGGCGACCGAGTCGACTTCCCGGCCCTGCGGAAGGTAGAGGGCGGTGCCGACCGACTGCCCCGTCCGACGACGTCCTTCGTCGGGCGCCGGGCGGAGCTCGCCGAGGTCACGGGCGCGCTGCGCGACGGGAGGTTGGTGACGCTCACGTCGATCGGTGGAGGAGGCAAGACGCGCCTGGCCATCGAGGCCGCCCGGGCGCTCGCGCCCGAGCTGGCCGACGGCGCCGACTTCGTCGACCTGGCCGGAGTCGCCGACGAGGCCGGCATCGCGCCGGCGCTGGCATCAGCGCTGCGGCTCGACGGCGACGACCGCGACCCGCGACCAGCCCTGGCCAGGGTGGTCGACCACTGTCGCGGTCGTCGGCTGCTGCTCGTCCTGGACAACTGCGAGCACCTCCTCGACGGCGCCGGATCGGTGGTGGAGGAGATCGTGCGGTCGTGCCCGGCGGTGGTCGTGCTGCGACGAGTCGGGAACCACTGCACCTCCCGGGCGAGCGGGTGGTGCCGGTGCCGTCGATGTCGGTCGACACCGCGGTCGACGTTGTTCGTCGATCGTGCCGCGCTCGCTGGGGTGGACGTGGCCGGCGACCCCGCGGTGGAGGAGATCTGCGAGCGGCTCGACGGGATCCCGCTCGCCATCGAGCTGGCGGCGGCCCGCACCGGCCACCTGACGCCGAGCGAGATCGCGGGGCGGCTCGGCGACCGGTTCCGACTGCTGACCGGCGGCAACCGGAGGGTGCAGCGGCAGCAGACGTTGCAGGCCACGCTCGACTGGACCCACGCCCTGCTCGACGACGACCAGCGGGCGATGCTCCGTCGGCTGGCCGTGTTCGGTGGTGGTTCCGACTGGAGCGCGTCGAGCAGCTCTGGGGGACCGCCGGGTCCGGGCCCGACGTGCTGGACCTGCTGGCGGCACTGGTCGACCACAGCCTGGTGGTCCACGACGCGGTCGAGGGTCGCTACCGCCTGCTGGAGACGGTGCGGCTCTACGCCGAGCTGCGCCTGGTGGAGTCCGGCGAGGCCGACGAGTGGCGGACCCGGCACCGCGACGTGCTGGTCGAGGTCCTGGCGGCCTGTCCGCTGGAGGTGGTGGTGCTGCTGGACGACCCGGCGGCGCAGCGCCTCGCCGAGGAGCACGGTGATCTCCGTGCGGCACTGCGCTGGTCGATCGACCGGGACGAGTGGGAGGCTGCGGCCGCGCTCGCGCACCGTCTGCCGGGCATCGCCTACGCCGCCGGGTCGAGCGAGCTCGCCCGGGACCTGGTCGAGGTGATCGGCCACCTCGCCCGCGGATCCGAGCTGGCCTTCCGGTGCGGGGTCGCGGCCCTGGTGGCGTCGGCGACCCGGAACGAGCTGGTCGCGATGGACCTCGACCCGACGACGGTCGACCTCCTCGCCACGCAGGTCCGGTCGATCGGTGACCAGGCCAGCCGCCGGGGACGACGACCTCGGCACGTTCGGGATGGCCGTCGCGTCGTTCACCATCCTCGGGATCGGCGCGGAGGTGGGACGGGTCGACCTCGTGCAGGAGGGTGATCGGGGCGTCGACGAGGCCGACGGCCCGGGTCGGCGACGCGGAGACGACGGTCTGGACGTCGTTCGTGATGGGGGTGAGTGGCCTGCGGCCGGCGACGTTCGGGGACGTCAAGCTGTCGCTGACCCGCCTGCGGCGGGCGGCGGGACTCGACGGGGGTCACCGGAACGACGAGTACCTCGCGCTCTACGCCGCGCTCCTCACGACGACCGGCGACGAGCACGCCCTCGAGCACGCCTACGAGGCCGGATCGACGCGCGACCTACCGGTTCGGTCGGACCGCCGCCGTCTTCGCCATCGCCGTCGGTGAGGCGCGGCGGGAGCACTTCGACCTGGCGATGGCGGAGCTGGCCGCCGCGGTGCCGGAGATGGAGCGCTCGGGGCCCGGCCTCCGAGCGGGCTTCGTGGTCGCCGCGGCGGGCGTCGCCGCGCTCACCGACGAGCCGGAACCGGCGGCTCGCTGGCTGGGCGCGGCCGAGTCCGTCGGCGCCGAGAAAGGACCGTTCACCCGCTACCTCCTGGAGTGGCAGATCGGCCGGCTCCGATCGACTCGGTCCGGCCCGACGCTGGAGGAGGCCCTGAGGTCGGGTCGAGCGGAGGGGATCGATGCCGCCTTCGCCGATGCGTCGGCCTGGTGCACGGCCACCCACGCGGCCGACGGCACAGGCCCCTGACCCGTTCCGCGTCGCGCTCGAGCCCCTCTCCGACGCCCGGCGCGCTCATCCCGGCCGCCCGTCCGCAGCGGGCTGATCAGAGGGACGGGCCTCGGGGAGCGACCTCGGACGATCGCAACGGATGGGGAGACGCAGCCTCGCGGTCCTGCACGATGAAGGTCCCAGTCGTCGGGGCATCGATTGGTCCCCGGAGATCCGATGGGAGGACCGGGTGCGACACTGGACCATGCGGCTTCTCCGCTACGTCACCCATCCCGAGGTCGCGGTGGATCCGGCCGCGCCGATCGACCGGTGGGGCCTGAGCCCGACCGGCAGAGCCCGTGCCCTCGCCCTCCTCGACCAGCCATGGGTGGCGACGGTCGACCGGATCGTGTCCAGTCCGGAGACCAAGGCACTCGAGACCGCCGAGATCCTGGCGAGGTCACTCGGCCTCGAGGTGGAGGTCCGCCCGGGCAGCGGGGAGAACGACCGCTCGTCGACCGGGTTCCTCCCGCCCGACGAGTTCGAGGCGATGGCCGACCGGTTCTTCGCCGAGCCCGCGGCCTCGGTCGAGGGATGGGAGCGCGCGCTCGACGCCCAGCGCCGCATCGTCGACGGACTCGCCGACCTCCTCGGCCCATCCGCCACGGCGAGCACGGTGGTGGTGGGCCACGGCGGGGTGGGCACGCTGTGGTGCTGCTGGCTCAGCAACCAGCCGATCTCGCGGGACCACGACCAGCCCGGCCAGGGTCACTACGTCACCGTCGACGTCGACTCCCGGACCCTGCTCCACCCCTGGCACCCGATC
>CAVURR010000013.1:0-16838 GCA_963743955.1 uncultured Iamiaceae bacterium | reverse complement strand
GAGCGTCAGGTCGTCGGCCGTCACGGTCGAGCGCCCGCTCTCGTAGCCGTCCTCGTCGTCCTCGGCGCGACCCGCCTGCTCGACCACCGATGCGGTGCGGTCGGCGAGGCTGGAGCGGGTCAGGTCGATGTCGGCCTTGCCGCCGATCGTCACCCGGGCGAGGTCCTCGCCGACCTCGTCGACCTCGTAGGTCGTGCTGGTCAGCTCGACCTCGATCCCGGCCAGCGTCTTGGCCTCGGGCGCGAAGCCGAGCGCTTCGGCGCGCGACGCCGCCGACTCGTACAGGTCGCCGAGGGCCTCGACCTCGTCGGGGTTCATGACCGCCAGGGCGGCGACCGGGTCCTCGGCCTCGAAGGCCTCGGCCAGGCTCACCACCGCGGCCTCCGGGTCGTCGGCGCCGCCCCCGCCGTCACCGGTGGTCGCCCGGACGACGAGGAAGCCGACGCCGGCGGCGGCCACCGCGCCCACCGCGACGAGGGCCACCGCGAGGAGCCCCTTGCGCGAGCGGCGGGGTGCGGGCCCGGGAGCGGACGGGTACGGCGTGGCGCCCAAGGGCTGGGCCGCGGCGTAGGGAGGGGGGCCAGCCACCCCAGGTGATGGCGGCGCTCCGAGCGAGGGCGGCGGTGCGCCCCCGCCGGGCGGAGGAGTCGGTGGCGGTGGTGGCGCGGCTCCCGCTCCGTAGGGAGGTGCGCCCCCGCCCGGAGGCGGAGGGGGAGGAGGGGGCGGCGCGGCGAACCCGGGCGGTGGCGGTGGCGCCCCTGGGGCGACGGGGATGACCACCGTCGGGGGTTCCGGCGGCGGAGCGGACGGAGGACCGGCAGGTGGGCCGGCAGGTGGGCCGGTCGGAGGAGCGGGTGGCGCTCCGGCCGGCGGGGTCGGCGCCGGGGAGGAGGGGGCGTCGCGCCGGGCGCCCGTCGGGGACTGGGCCACGCCGGCGTGTGCGGCGAGGCGGGATCCTCGGGAGGGGTGGTGTCGGACATGGTGCTCTCCCCCTGGGTCAGGTGCACTCGACGTCGATGGTCGGCACTCCGGACTGGCCTCGGGGAAGGTACCAGGAGGTCCCGCCCGATCCGGGCAGGGTCGGGCGGGGAGGTCTCACCGATCGGTGCTCGGACCCGGCTCGCCGGAGCGGGCGAGGGTGGCCACGGTCCCGAGGGCGATGCCGAGCGCGGAGACGGTCGCACCCGGCCCCCACCCCTCGGCGCCGGCCCGCGCCAGGGCGGCACGGGCGAGGACGAGGCCGGTCGTGGCCAGCAGGACCGCGACCACCGACAGGACCCGGCCGGCTCGCCCCCCGAGCCCGGCGCCGACCAGCAGCAGCGCCCCACCGAACGGCACCGCGTACACGACCAGGCCGACAGGGGGCGGGGCCCACGCGTCGAGCCGGCCCGACAGCAGGAGGTCGGCGATCTCGACCAGGGCGATGCGCGAGCCCGCACCGCGGCCCGACCACGGGAGCGCGGTGCCGACGAGGAGCAGGAGGCCGCCGAGCCCGGCACCCACCTGGGCGAGCACGGTCCGCCGCGACGACCCCGGGTCAGGCACGTCGGAGGACGGTACCCGCGCGCCGGGGCGTCCGATGCCAACATGCGGTCCATGGTCGGTCGTCGTGGTGGTCGTTCGGGTCCCTCGCCCCTGGTCGTCGCGCTGGTCGCGGTGGCCCTGCTCGTCGCAGGCTGCTCCGACGACGACGGGTCGGACGACGCGTCGGGATCGCCGTCGAGCGCCGCCTCGTCCGTCGACGGCGGCGAGGGCGAGGGCGCCACCGGGTCCGAGCCGGACCTCCCGGTCGCGGCGGCGTCGACCTTCGAGGCCGACGAGTGCTGGTGGGACCTCCCGGACGACCTGCCCGCCGGCACCGGCATCACCTGCGGCACGGTGGCGGTCCCCGTCGACCACTCCGCCCCCGCCGACGGTGAGGTCGCGCTGGCGGTCGCGCGGATCCACCGCGACGGCGCGGACGAGACGGCGACCCCGATGCTCTACCTCCACGGCGGTCCCGGCGGCGACGCCCTCGTCTCCGCCCCGGCCGGGGTGGCCCGGCTCGACACCCTCGACGACCGCGACGTGCTCGTGTTCGACCAGCGGGGCGCGGGTCGGTCCGAGCCCAGCTTGAACTGCCCGGAGAAGGAGGAGTCCGTGCTCGAGGCGCTGGGCGCGGCCGGTACCTGGGAGGACGAGCTGGAGGCCGGCCGGGAGGCCGTGCTCGAGTGCCGCGGCCGGCTCGTCGACGAGGGCATCGACCTCGACGACTACGACACGCCGGCCTCGGTCGCCGACATGGAGGTCCTGCGGGAGACCTTCGAGGTCGACGAGTGGGACCTCTACGGCGGGTCGCTACGGCACCCGCCTCGGGCTCGCCTACGCCCGGTCCCACCCGGACCGCGTCCGCAGCCTGGTCATCGACTCCGTCTACCCGCCGGAGGTGGGCGGCGCGGCGCGGATCGGCACCATGGTCGACGACGCCGTGGGCCGCCTGGCCGATGCGTGCGCGGAGGACGCCGAGTGCTCGTCGAGCTTCGGCGACCTCGAGGCCGCGCTGGCCACCGCGGTCGAGGGCCTCGACGCCGACCCGGAGGAGGTCACCCGCACCGTCTCGGTCGGCGAGGAGGACGTGACCCGGGACTTCGTGGTGGCCGGGGCGGACGTCCGGGCCGGCATGTTCGCCGCCCTCTACGACACCAGCCTGATCCCGCTCCTGCCCTCGATCATCGCCGGGCTGGCGGAGGGCGACCGCAGCATCATCCCCAGCTACATCGAGATGGGCGTCCCCCGCCTGGTGGACCTGTCCGAGGGCGCCTTCTACAGCACCGAGTGCGCCGACGGCGGCGACCTGCTCGACCCCGACGAGATGGAGGACGTCATCGGCGACGGCGCGTCGGACGCTCTGGTGCTGCTGACCACGGCGCAGACCTTCTGCGCCGAGTGGGACGTCGAGCCGGTCGAGGAGGGCTTCGCCGAGCAGGTCGTGGTCGACATCCCGACGCTGGTGTTCGGTGGGACCCTCGACCCGATCACGCCTCACGCCGACTCCGAGGCGCAGGCCGAGGCGATGCCCGACGCCCGGTACGTGTCCGTCCCTCGTGGCGGCCACGGCGTCTCGGGGGTCGACGAGTGCGCGGCCGAGGCCCGGTCCGGGTTCTGGGTGGACCCGACGGCCGACCTCCCCGCCTGCGTCGACGACATCCCGGTCCCGCCCTTCACCGTCCCGGGCGGCTGACGCCGGGTGGACGCCCCGCCGCTGCCGCTGGTCGATCCGGTGGCGGGACTGGCCCTGCGCCGCTGGCAGCCCGACGACGCGCCGGCCCTGGCCACGGCCTGGGCCGACGGCGAGATCTCCGGTCCCGAGCGGATCGACCCGGCCGACGCGCCGGTGGTGGCCGCCCGCTGGATACGGGGGTGGGAGGCGCGCCTGGCCGCGGACCTGTCGCTCGACCTGGTCGTCGGGCCGATCGAGGGCGACGAGGTGTGGGGCGAGGTCGGGGTCGTTCGCCTGCGGCTGCGGTCCGGGGCGGCGGGGACGGCGTCCGGCCCGGCCGAGCGCACCGTCTGGGAGCTGGGGTGGTGGCTGGCTCCGGCCCGACGGGGTCTCGGTCTGGCCACGCCCGCGGTGGCGCTGCTCGTGGGGTGGCTCGACCAGGACCGCCCGGGCGTGCCCGTCGTGGCCCGGATCCGACCGGGCAACGTGGCGTCGACCCGGGTCGCGGCGCAGGTCGGCCTGGTGCGACGAGGACGCTTCGACGAGGAGCACGACCTGTGGGTGCGGGTGGGCGGCGGAGGCCGGCCGGGCGGTCCGAACGGCGGGGTGTAGGGTCGGCCGCGTCCGTGAAGCGGGTCCGGTGAGGCCCGCACGGAGGAGCGACCAGTGGCCGAGAGAGAGCGTCGCATCTCGCCGCCCTACGGCGGGGTGTTCGTCCCCCGCACCCGCGTGCTCGAGCGCGAGGACGTGAACCGGGCGATCTGGCGGATGGCCCACGAGGTGGTCGAGCGCAACCACGGTCTCGACGACGTCCTCGTCGTCGGGCTGCAGACCGGCGGGTGCTGGATCGCCGAGCGCCTGGCCGACGCCCTCGATTCGATCGAGCACGTCCGCCCGGAGGTGGGCGCGCTCGACGTGGCCTTCTACCGCGACGACATCGGGCTGCGGCCGGTGCTGCCGGAGGCCGTCACCGACATCCCCGCCGACATCGACGGGCAGGCCATCGTGCTGGTCGACGACGTGCTCTTCACGGGCCGGACCATCCGGGCCGCGCTCGGGGCCCTGCACGACTACGGCCGTCCGCGCAGCGTGCAGCTGGCGGTGATGGTGGATCGCGGTCACCGTGAGCTGCCGATCCGGCCGGACTACGTGGGCAAGAACCTGCCCACCCGGCGAGACGAGGTGGTCGACGTCCACCCCGACGGCGTCGACCTCGGGGAGATGGTGCGGTGAGGCACCTGCTCGACACCGCGGCGCTGTCCCGGGACGACATCGAGGAGCTGCTCGAGCTGACCGACGACTTCGTGGAGGTCAGCAAGCGCTCGATCCCGAAGGTGCCGGCGTTGCGGGGGCGGACGGTCGCCTCCCTCTTCTACGAGGACTCGACCCGCACCCGCCTGTCGTTCGAGACCGCGGCCAAGCGGCTGTCGGCCGACACCATGACCTTCAGCGTGTCGACCTCGTCGGTGAAGAAGGGGGAGTCGCTCCGGGACACGGCGCTCACCCTCGAGGCGATGGGGATCGACGCCGTGGTGGTGCGGCACTCGTCGTCGGGGGCGCCGCACCGGGTGGCCTCGTGGATCGACGCCTCGGTGGTCAACGGGGGCGACGGGTGGCACGACCACCCCACCCAGGCCCTGCTCGACTGCTACACGCTGCGCCAGGAGCGGGGGTCGCTCGATGGGTGCCGGATCGCCATCGTGGGCGACGTGAAGCACTCCCGGGTGGCCCGGGCCGACCTCCACGCCTTCACGACCATGGGGGCGACGGTGACGCTGGTGGCGCCACCGACCCTGCTGCCGCCGTCGCTCGTCGGGCTGCCGGTCGAGGTCTCCCACGACCTCGACGAGGTGCTGGCCACCACCGACGTGGTGTACCTCCTGCGCATGCAGCGGGAGCGGATGACCGAGGCCCTGGTGCCGACGCTGCGCGAGTACACGGCGCGCTACGGCCTCACCCACGACCGGGCCCGGAGGTTGGGCCCCGACGTGGTGTTCATGCACCCGGGTCCGATGAACCGGGGGGTGGAGATCGCGCCCGAGGTGGCCGACGATCCCCGGGCCGTGATCGTCGACCAGGTGCGCAACGGGGTCGCGGTGCGTATGGCGGTGCTGTTCCGGCTGCTGACCGGGCCGGGCCGGGGTCGGCTGCACGGGGAGCACGGGGAGCGGGCCGAGCACTCCGAGCCCTCCGAGCCGCGGGCGGGCGCGGAGGCGGAGGAAGGCGATGACAGGCCTGGTGGGGATCGAGGGTCGGAGGAGGTCGGGGACGGCCCGACGGACGACGCGGGTGACCGCGTGGGATCGGAGGTCCGTGGTGGGTAGCGGGTCGACGACATCGACGACGGTGTTGAAGGGCGGGACGGTCGTCGACGCAACGGGGTCGCGCCGGGCCGACGTGGTGATCCGCGACGGAGTCGTCGTGGGGGTGGGGGACGACCTCTCGGGCGACGTGGTGCTGGACGCCGGAGGGTGCGTCGTCGCGCCCGGGCTGGTCGACCTGCACGCCCACCTCCGCCAGCCGGGCAAGGAGGAGGCCGAGACGATCGAGTCGGGCAGTCGCTGTGCCGCGCTCGGTGGGTTCACCGCGGTCGTGGCGATGCCCAACACGACACCGGCCATCGACAGCGCCGCGGTGGTGCGCGAGGTGCAGGACCTGGCTCGTGGCGCGCTGTGCGCGGTGCACCCGTCGGGGGCGATCACCGTCGATCGGGCCGGGGAGCGGTTGGCGCCGATGGCGGAGATGGCCGAGCTCGGGGTGCGGCTGTTCACCGACGACGGCACCGGCGTGCAGGACGACCTGCTGATGCGCCGGGCGATGGAGTACGCGGTCGGGCTGCCCCACCCGGTGGTGCTGGCCCAGCACTGCGAGAACGCCTCGCTGGCCGCCGGGGGCCACATGCACGAGGGCGAGTGGTCGGCCCGCCTGGGCATCGCCGGCCAGCCCCATGCCGCGGAGGAGGCCATGGTGGCGCGCGACATCGCCCTGGCCCGCATGACCGGCGCTCGGATCCACATGCAGCACATGTCGACGGCGGGGTCGGTGGCGCTGATCGCCGAGGCCCGCGCGTCGGGCCTCGCCATCTCGGCCGAGGCGACACCGCACCACATGCTCCTCACCCATGCCGAGTGCGCGTCGTTCGACCCGGTGTTCAAGGTCAACCCGCCGCTGCGCACCGAGGAGGACGTGGTCGCGGTGCGGGCCGGCGTCGTCGATGCGGTGCTCGACGTGATCGCGACCGACCACGCCCCGCACACCGCCGACGCGAAGGACGAGCCGTTCGACCTGGCTCCCCCCGGGATGCTGGGGCTGGAGTGGGCGCTGGGCATCGCCCTGACGGTGCTGGAGCTGCCGCTGGCCGAGGTGCTCGCCCGCATGTCGTGGCGGCCGGCGGCGGTCGCGGGCCTGGGCGACTCGCAGGGGGGCCCGATCGAGGCCGGCCGGCCGGCCAACCTGTGCGTGATCGACCCGGAGTCGACGTGGACGGTCGAGGCCGGGGCCACCGCCAGCCGGAGTCGGAACATCCCCTACATCGGGCGGACCCTCAAGGGTCGGGTGCGCCACACCGTGGTCGCCGGTGAGGTCGTCGTGCTCGACGGGGCCGCCCAGCGGTGAGGGCGTGGCGCGCCCCGAGCCTGTCGTTCGATCGGGACCGGGACAGGGGTCGGATGGGTGCGCTGCGGAGCCGGCGGCCGTCGGGCGGTCGGTGTGGCAGCGCCGCCTGAGCGTGGCGTCGCGAGCGTGACGGCCTGGGGACGCCGTGAGCTCGCGGGCGCTCGGCTCGTCGACGGTTGGCCGGCGCGTTCGTGTGTGCCTCGCTGCACAGCTGGGTGACCGTGGACCACAGCGGTGGCTCGGTCAACGGGTCGACCGTCGTCGACGGGTCCACGTCGGCGCCGCGCCCGTCCGGCCCCGGGTCGGGGTCACGGTCGGAGAGATCGGGAGCGCCGTCGTCTGGGTCGGTTCCGAGCCCGGTGGGCGATCCGGCGGTGTCGGGACCGTCTGGATCATCGACGTCGATCACGCCGGAGGACGGGGGTGCATGGCCGATGGCGAGGTCGTAGACGCCCCGCGCCACCCGAGTGGCCCGGCCGGCGTCGTGCTCGTGGCCGAGGGCGTCGGCGAGGACCTTGACCGGGTGGGAGCCGGCGACGACGTAGCCGTACCGGTGGAGCCAGCCGTGGATCTCCAGGAGCGGCAGCTCGCCGTGACGAGCGAGGATGAGGAGGCAGGCCTGGCGGAGTGCGGCTCCCGACAGGGGACGTGGGTCGGTCGCGGTCGGTGGCAGTGGCCCGCGGTCGAACGCAGGTGGGCGGCGTCCTCGCTGCCACGGGAGGGCGGGCCACAAGGCGTCGCGGATCTCCTCCAGCTCGTCGAGGAGGTCGAGGCGCTCGTCGGCGCCGTGGACCATGGCCGACTCGAGGTCGGTCAGCCGGTGGTACAGCTCCTCCCGGCGGACCTGGAGCTCGAGCCGGACGGCTGGGGCCAGGCCGGAGCGTCGGCGGTTGGGGAAGAGCCGGGCATCGCCGAGGCCATCGGGGCGGCGGCGGTACAGGCCCCGGCTCCACGTCCCCGTCGGGCTCGGGCCGCGATGTGACCCGCCGCCCGGGCCCTGGTGCCCCGATGGCCGGTGTGGTCCCCGTCTGCGATCGGAGGCGGGGCGAGGGGCGGCGTCTCGAGACGCGTCGTCCGGTGGCATGGCTGACCTCGCTGGTGCGTCGATGTCGCGGTGGCAGGTCGCCACGTTCCGGTCCGAGGTCCGTTGCCGAGATCGTCGCAGGGGGGTGTGACAACGAAGGTCGTGGCCGTTCCGCGCCGCGCTCGCCTTTCGCTCCACCGGAGCACCCCACCTCACCTGCTTGATCCCGTCGGATGGCGAATCGCCGTCGAATCGCCCTCAGACGGGTTCTTCGGCATCAGCTCGACAAGACATCGTCGACGATGCCCGTCAGCGAATCGACGTCGAATCGCTCTCGGACGGGCTGCAGCAGGGTGGTGGGAGGGGAGGTGGTGCCAGTGGATGCCCGGGCGGGCAGACTCGGTCGGTGCCTCCGACCGAGCTCCTCTACCTGCGGGACGCCGAGCTGCGCAGCTTCGACGCCGTGGTGACCGCCGTCGACCTCGACGCGCGGCGGATCGCGCTCGATCGGACGGCCTGCTACCCGACCGGGGGCGGCCAGCCCCACGACACGGGCACCCTGGCGGGTCGTCGGGTGATCGAGGTCCGAAAGGAGGGCGACGACGTCTGGCACACCCTCGACGACGGGGGACAGCACGAAGGCGACGACGCCCTCCCCGCCGTCGGCGAGGCGGTGCACGGCGAGGTCGACTGGGATCGTCGCCACGCCCTCATGCGCACCCACTCCGCGCTCCACATCCTGTGCGGCGTGATCTGGAACGAGTGGCGGGTCCCGGTGACGGGCGGGAACATGGACCCCCTCTCGGCCCGCATGGACTTCGCCTTCGACCCGCTTGCCCGAGGGCTTCGGCGCACGCGTCGAGGAGCTGGTCAACCGGGAGATCGCCGCCGACCGCCCCATCGAGGTCTCGTTCCTGCCCCGCGACGTCGCTGTCGAGGACCAGGACCTGATCCGCACCAAGGTCAACCTGATACCGGCATCGGTGGACGAGATCCGGGTGGTCGACATCGTCGGGCTCGACAAGCAGGCCGACGGCGGGACGCACGTCCGATCGACCGCCGAGGTCGGCCGCATCCGGGTGGTGAAGACGGAGTCGAAGGGCAAGGGCAACAAGCGCCTCCGCCTCGAGGTCCTGGATGCCGATCGCCCCGGGTGGGACGCAGAGGGCCGGCCGGGAACGGGGTCGGGGCCCGAGGGCCCGGGCTGCTAGGTTCCGATCCTGACCGTGAAGCGGGTCCCGTGAGGCCCGCACGGCAGGAGTCGACGAGGTGAACGATCTGCACGCTGCCCTCTGCCGCCAGGCAGGGGGCTTTTCGTGTCCGACGGGACGTGGACGTGAACGGCGGCGCACCCCCCACCGCCCGCCGGGCCCCACGGCCCGCACTGCTCGTGCTCGCCGACGGCGAGGTCTTCGAGGGCGAGCTCCTCGGCGCACAGCCCCCGTCCGGCATCGCCACCGGTGAGGTCGTGTTCAACACCGTCCTCACCGGCTACCAGGAGGTGATCTCCGACCCCTCCTACGCCGGCCAGATCATCACCTTCACCTACCCCCACATCGGGAACTACGGGGTGACCGCGGCCGACGACGAGAGCCGGCGGCCCTTCTGCCGGGGCATCATCGTGCGCGAGCCCGCTCGCCGCCGGTCCAGCTGGCGCAGCGACGGCGACCTCGAGGCGTGGCTCACCCGCCACCACACGCCCGCCATCGGCGGCATCGACACCCGCCGCCTCACTCGCCACATCCGCGACCGTGGCGCCGTCCCCGGCGCCTTCGGGGCCCTCGGCCCCGCCCCTGACGGCTCCACCGTCGACGAGGCCGCCCTCCTCGCCGCGGCCCGGACCGAGCCCGGCACCGACGGCATCGACCTGGTCGCCCAGGTCACGACCGACCACTCCTTCACGGTGGGGGAGGGTCCTCGCCGGGTCGTCGCGTACGACCTCGGCATCAAGACCACCATCCTCCGCCACCTCAGCGGGATCGCCACCGTCGAGGTGGTGCCGGCCTCGACCCCCGCCAGCGAGGTCCTCGCCCGCCGCCCCGACGGCGTCTTCCTCTCCAACGGACCGGGCGACCCCGAGACCGTCCCCTACGTCGCCGATGCCGTCCGGGGCCTGCTCGGCGAGGTCCCGATCTTCGGCATCTGCCTCGGGAACCAGGTCCTCGGACTCGCCGTCGGCGCCGAGACGGTCAAGCTGCCCTTCGGCCACCACGGCGGGAACCACCCCGTCCGCGACGTCCGCACCGGCCGCATCGACATCACCAGCCAGAACCACAACTTCGCCGTCGCCGCCGAGACCCTCCCGGCCGGCGCCGAGCTCACCCACGTCAACCTCAACGACGGGGTGTGCGAGGGGTTCGCCCTCCCCGCCGAGCGGGCCTTCAGCGTGCAGCACCACCCCGAGGCCGGCCCCGGCCCTCACGACGCGTCCCACCTCTTCGGCGCCTTCGCCGACCTGATCGACGGAACCGCCTGATGCCCCGCCGCGACGACATCCACTCGATCCTGCTCATCGGCTCCGGCCCCATCGTGATCGGCCAGGCATGTGAGTTCGACTACTCCGGCACCCAGGCCTGCCGCGTCCTCCGCGAGGAGGGCTACCGGGTGATCCTGGCCAACTCGAACCCGGCCACGATCATGACCGACCCCGACTTCGCCGACGCGACCTACGTCGAGCCGCTCGACGCCGAGGTGCTGGCCAAGATCATCGAGGTCGAGCAGCCCGACGCGGTGCTCCCCACCCTCGGCGGCCAGACCGCCCTCAACCTGGCCATGGAGCTCCACGAGGCCGGTCTGGTCGGCGTGCCCGGCACCCCCGAGCTCATCGGGGCCAACGCCGAGGCCATCACCACCGCCGAGGACCGCGAAGCCTTCAAGCAGGCCATGACCGAGATCGGGCTGAAGGTCCCCGAGTCCGGCACCGCGGCGCCGGGAGCCGACCTGCGCCACGCCCCCAAGGCGCAGCAGGTCGCCGCGGCCATGGAGCGGGCCCGGGACGTCATCCAGCGCATCGGCCTGCCCGCGGTCATCCGCCCGGCCTTCATCCTCGGCGGCAAGGGCACCGGCATCGCGTCGACCCCCGAGGAGTTCGAGCGCCTCGCCGCCAACGGCCTCGACGCCAGCCCCATCACCGAGATCCTCATCGAGGCCTCGATCGCGGGGTGGAAGGAGTACGAGCTCGAGGTCATGCGCGATCGGGCCGACAACTGCGTGATCATCTGCTCGATCGAGAACCTCGACCCCATGGGCGTCCACACCGGCGACTCGATCACCGTCGCCCCCGCCCAGACCCTGAGCGATGTCGAGTACCAGGCCATGCGCGACGCCGCCTTCGCCTGCATCCGCCGGGTCGGGGTCGAGACGGGCGGCTCCAACGTCCAGTTCGCCCTGAACCCCGCCGACGGCGACATGGTCGTCATCGAGATGAACCCGCGGGTCAGCCGCAGCTCGGCGCTGGCCTCCAAGGCCACCGGCTTCCCGATCGCCAAGATCGCGGCTCGCCTCGCGGTCGGCTACACGCTCGACGAGATCCCCAACGACATCACCAGGGCCACGCCGGCCAGCTTCGAGCCCGTCATCGACTACGTCGTGACCAAGGTGCCCCGCTGGGCGTTCGAGAAGTTCCCCGGCCAGTCGCCCACCCTCGGCACCCAGATGCAGTCGGTGGGAGAGGCGATGGCGATCGGCCGCACCTTCCCCGAGTCGCTGCAGAAGGCGCTCCGCTCCCTCGAGCAGGGCCGCCTCGGCCTCAACTGCGACCCGGGCGAGGCCGAGCTCGACGCCCTCGACGACGACGCCCTCCTCGCCGCGGCGGCCGTCGGCACCCCCGACCGCCCGTTCCAGCTGGAGGCCGCCCTCCGTCGGGGCCTCGGCATCGACGCCGTCGCCGAGGCGACCAAGGTCGACCCCTGGTTCCTCGACCAGATGTCACTCGTCACCGAGGAGCGGGCCCACCTGGCCGAGGTCGGCCTCGAGGGCATGGACCGCCACGGCTGGCGCCGGGCCAAGCGCCTGGGCTTCGGCGACGCCCAGCTGGCCTGGCTGTGGGGCACCGACGAGGCCATCGTCCGAGCGGCCCGCCAGGCCGCCGGGGTCCACCCCACCTTCAAGACCGTCGACACCTGTGCGGCCGAGTTCGCGGCCGAGACGCCGTACCACTACTCGACCTGGGAGGACACCGACGAGGTCGCCCCCGGGCAGCGGCCCAAGGTCGTCATCCTCGGCTCCGGCCCCAACCGCATCGGCCAGGGCATCGAGTTCGACTACTGCTGCGTCCACGCCAGCTTCGCCCTGCGCGACGCCGGCTTCGAGACCGTGATGGTCAACTGCAACCCCGAGACCGTCTCGACCGACTACGACACCTCCGACCGCCTCTACTTCGAGCCCCTCACCGCCGAGGACGTCGGCGCCGTGCTCGACGTCGAGGCCGCCAACGGCGACCTCCGCGGCGTGATCGTCAGCCTCGGTGGTCAGACCCCGCTCAAGCTGGCCGACGAGATCGACCCCGCGCTCGTCCTCGGCACCCCGCCGGCGTCGATCGACCTGGCCGAGGACCGCGACCGCTGGAACGCCCTGTGCGCCCAGCTGGGCCTGGCCCAACCCGCCGGCGGCACCGCCGTCACCGTCGACGAGGCCCTCGCCATCACCGCCCGCATCGGGTACCCGGCGCTCGTCCGCCCCAGCTACGTGCTGGGCGGCCGGGCCATGGAGATCGTCTACGACGACGAGCAGCTGAGCCGGGCCATGGTCGAGCTGAGCGGCTTCGGCGGCCTCGGGCGGGAGGGCGGGCTGTCCGCCGAGCGCCCGGTCCTGGTCGACCGCTTCCTCGAGGACGCCACCGAGGTCGACGTCGACGCGCTGCGCGACCACACCGGCGAGATCGTCATCGGCGCGGTCATGGAGCACGTCGAGGAGGCCGGGGTCCACTCCGGCGACTCGGCCTGCGCCATCCCCCCGTACTCGCTCGGCCCGCAGGTGATCGCGACCATCGAGTCGCACACCCGGGCCATCGCCGAGGCCCTCGGCGTCATCGGCCTGATCAACGTGCAGTTCGCGGTCAAGGTCGCCGGGGAGGGCGCCGACGACGGCCACGACGGCGAGGTCGGCGCCGCGGTCGACGGCGTCTACGTCATCGAGGCCAACCCCCGGGCCAGCCGCACCGTCCCCTTCGTGGCCAAGGCCACCGGGGTGCCGCTGGTGAAGGTCGCAGCCCGGCTCATGGTCGGCGCGACCCTGGCCGAGGTGCGCGCCGAGGGGTTGCTCGCCCCGCCCGTCACCGGCCACGTCGCGGTGAAGGAGGCGGTGCTGCCCTTCAACCGCTTCCCCGACGCCGACCGCCTGCTGGGCCCGGAGATGCGCTCGACCGGCGAGGTCATGGGCATCGACTCGACCTTCGGGCTCGCCTTCGCCAAGAGCCAGATCGCCGCCGGCGACCGCCTCCCGACCGACGGCTGCGTGTTCGTGTCCGTCGCCGACCGGGACAAGCCGGCCGGCGTGGTCGCGGCCCGGCGGCTGGTCGACCTCGGGTTCACCATCGCGGCCACCTCGGGCACCGCGGCCTACCTGGAGGCCGAGGGCATCCCGGTGGCCGAGACGCTCTCGAAGCTGGGCGAGGAGCCGGGCCGCACCGCCGTCGACCTGATCCGCGAGGGCACCTGCACCATGGTGGTCAACAGCCCCCGCGGCCGCGGGCCGCGGGCCGACGGCGCGTACATCCGCCGCGAGGCCGGGGTGGCCGGCATCCCCATCCTGACCACGGCCGCCGCCGCCCTGGCTGCGGCCGAGGGCATGGCCGACTGGCGGGTCCACCCCCTCCGGGTGCGCTCCCTCCAGGACGTCCACGCCGGCCGTGGGGGAGCGCCCGCCGGGGAGGCCTCCGACCGGTGAGCCGCCGTCGACGTCGCGCCGGGGCCGACGGGGCTCCGCCCGTCGACCTGGCCGTCACCGTCGGCTCGGTCCCGCTCCCCAACCCGGTCATGACCGCGTCCGGCACCGCCGGGCACGGCGCCGAGCTGGAGGCCTACCAGCCCCTCGCCGGGCTCGGCGCGGTCGTGGTGAAGTCCCTGTCGGTCGAGGCCTGGCCGGGCAACCCGGCACCCCGCGTCCACTCGACCCCGGCCGGGATGCTCAACAGCGTCGGGCTGCAGGGCCCGGGCGTCGCCGCCTGGATCCGCGACGACCTCCCGCCGCTGCTGGCGACCGGGGCGCGCGTGGTGGTGAGCATCTGGGGCCGCTCCGTCGACGACTACGGGCGCGCCGCATCGCTGCTCGCCGACCTCCCGGACCAGGTCGTCGCGGTCGAGGTCAACCTGTCGTGCCCGAACACCGAGTCCGGGCGCGACCTCTTCGCCCACGATCCCGACGCGACCGCCGCGGTCGTGGCCGCCACCGTCCCCGCCGGTCGCCCCCGCTGGGCCAAGCTCAGCCCCAACACCTCGCGGCTGGTCGAGGTGGCCGGCGCCGCCGCGGCCGCCGGGGCCGAGGCGGTCACCCTGGTCAACACCGTGATGGGGCTGGCGATCGACCCCGAGACCCGCCGTCCCCGCCTCGGCTCGGGGGAGCGGGGAGGGGGGCTCTCGGGCCCTGCGATCCACCCCGTGGCGGTGCGGGCCGTCCACGACGTCCACGTCGCGCACCCCGAGCTCCCGATCGTGGGGGTGGGGGGCGTGATCGACGGGCCGACCGCGGTCGAGATGCTCCTCGCGGGCGCCTCGGCCGTGCAGGTGGGCACGGCGACCTTCGCCGATCCGCGGGCCCCCACACGGGTGCGCGACGACCTGGAACACTGGTGCCGCCGTCGAGGGACCTCGACGGCGGCCGAGCTCATCGGAGGGATGCGATGACCGAGACGACAGACGCACGAGACGCCGCCGGGCCCGAGGGCCCGGCCGGCGTGCCCGAGGAGGTCAGGGACCGCCTCGCGCTGGTGCTCGACGTCGACGACATGGTCGCCGCCCTCCGCCTGGCCCGGGAGATGCAGCCCTGGTTCGGGGTGGCCAAGGTCGGCCTCGAGCTCTACAGCGCGGTCGGCCCCGACGTGATCTCCCCGCTGCGCGAGCTCGGCTACGACGTCTTCGTCGACCTGAAGCTGCACGACATCCCGACCACGGTCGGGCGGGCGTCGCGCGTGCTCGGTGCCCTCGGTGCCTCCTACGTCACGATGCACGCCTTCGGCGGGCGCGACATGCTGCGCGCCGGCGACGAGGGCCTGAAGGAGGGGGCGGCGGCGGCCGGCCTCCCCGAGCCCACGTCGCTCGCCGTCACCATCCTCACCAGCGACTCGGGTGCGCCCGAGCACATCCTGGGCAAGCGCCTCGCCACCGCCATGGAGGCCGGGTGCGGCGGCGTGGTGTGCGCCGCCTCGGACCTGGAGGACGTGCGGACCATCGCCCCCCGCATGACCCGGGTGGTGCCGGGCATCCGGCTCCCGGGCGACGACGTGCACGACCAGGCCCGGTCGGCGACGCCGGCGGAGGCCGCCGCGGCCGGTGCCCAGCTGCTCGTGGTGGGCCGCACCGTGACGCAGGCGGACGATCGGACGGCCGCCGCGGCCGCCGTCGCCGCGGGGGTCGCCGGAGCCTGACGAGGGCCGTCGCGCGCATTGCCGCGCCCTGGCGTGACCTGTGCCATAGGATCACGTCCATGCCTCAGCCCCCTCAACTGACGCCGGAGCAGCGTGAAGCCGCCCTGGCCAAGGCCGCCGAAGCCCGCAAGGCCCGCGCCGAGCTGAAGGAGAAGCTGAAGATGGGGACCCTCAGCCTCTCCGACGTCTTGGCTCAGGTCGACGGCAACGCGATCGTCGGCAAGACCAAGGTGCTCGCGGTGATCGAATCCCTCCCCGGTGTCGGCAAGGTCAAGGCCCGCCGCACCATGGAGGAGATCGGGATCGCCGAGAGCCGCACCCTCAAGGGCCTCGGCGCCCAGCAGCGCAAAGCGCTCCTCGAAGCCTTCGCCTGACGACCCCCCTTGGTCGTCACCATCTCGGGCCTCCCCGGCTCGGGCACCAGCACCTTGGCTCGCGCCCTGGCCGCAGGCCCTCGGCCTGGCCCGACGTGGACGGGGGTCAGATCTTCCGCAGCCTCGCCGCGGAGCGGGACCTCGACGTCCACGCCTTCGGGCGTCCTGGCCGAGGGTGACCCCGCCATCGACCTCGAGCTCGACGCCCGCCTGGCCGACCGCGGGCGCGCCGGCGACGTGGTGCTCGAGTCCCGGCTCGCGGGGTGGATCGCGACCAACGAGGGCCTCGACGCGACCCGGGTCTGGGTGGCCTGCGACGCCGAGGAGCGGGCCCGGCGCGTGGCCGGCGAGAGGGCTCCTCACCCGTCGACGCCGGCGGCCGAGAACGCGCGCCGCGAGGCCAGCGAGGCCGAGCGCTACCGGACCTACTACGGCATCGACATCGCCGACACCACCCCCTACGACCTGGTCGTCGACTCGACCACCACCCCGCCCGACGACCTGCTGGCCGCGGTGCGGGCCGCCGTCCGCCCGGACCGGACCTGAGCGTCGTCGGCTCCCCGGGGCCTGGGTGTTCGCTGGCCGAGGGGTCGAGCGGGTACCCTGGCTCGTCCCCGACACAGGCATGAGAGCAGCGCGCGCACGATGAGCTGGCAGCACGACACCATGATGAACCCGCCGATCGAGGAGCTGACGACCCACGCCGACGAGTCGAAGTTCAAGCTGGTCACCCTGGGTGCGACCCGGGCTCGCCAGATCAACTCCTACTTCGGCCAGCTGGGCGAGGGCCTGGGCACGCTGGTGCCGCCGCAGGTCACCTCCGTGGCCCGCAAGCCGCTGTCGATCGCCTTCGAGGAGATCGCGGCCGACAAGATCGTCCCCGTCGATCCCCCGACCGAGGAGGAGCTGGCGGAGATCGCCACGGCCGAGGCGGCCGCCGCGGCCGATGCCGCTGCGCTCGAGGCGCAGGGCGGGACCCGAGGGCTGACCCGCCCCTCCGGGCCGGTCGGACCGCCCGTGACCGTGTCGACCGCCGACCCACGC
>CAVURR010000012.1:0-11940 GCA_963743955.1 uncultured Iamiaceae bacterium | reverse complement strand
GCGACCTCCTTCCCGGACTTCCCTGCACTGGCCGTCGCCTGCGGCGAGGAGGCATCGGATCCGCTCGTCTGGCACGACGGGACGGAGGTCCGCGTCGACGAGCTGGCCCGGCAGCGGCCACCTCGATCGGCATCGACGGCGACCTGGCCGACGTCGCCGGCCTCGGCATCGACGTGTGGCGCTACGGCGTGCCGTGGCGGCTGACCGAGCCCGCGCCCGGCGTCTACGACTGGTCGCTGTGGGACCGCGCCCTGGCTGCATGCGAGCGGGCCGGGCTCCAGCCGGTCGTCGACCTGTGCCACTTCGGCCTGCCCGACCACCTCGGCGGGTTCTGCGACCCGGCCTGGGTCGAGGCGTTCTGTCGCTACGTCGATGCCTTCCTCGCGCGCTACCGCGACCCGGTGTGGTTCACCCCGGTGAACGAGCCCGGCATCACGGCCATGTTCTCGGCCCTGCTGGGGATGTGGAACGACCGACGGGCCTCGGTCGAGGACTACTTCGTGGCCCTCGCCCACGTCGCCCTCGCGGACCTGGAGGCGCTCGCCCGCGTGCGGGCCGACCGCGACGGCTGGTGGATCGGGGCCGAGGGCTTCGGCTGCGAGGTGGCCGACCCCGACGACGAGGAGGGCGTGGCTCGCGCCACCGAGGCCCGCGACCTCCAGCAGGCCGTGTGGGACCTCCACCTCGGGCATGCGCCCCGTGGCGCGGCTGCGGGCCTCGGAGACGTGGTGGACGGGTCGGTCCTCGACCGCATCGCGGCACTCGTCGGCACGGTGCCCGACGACCGCATCGTCTGCGGTCACGACCTGTACCCGGTCAGCGTCAACCTCCACGGGGCACGAGCGCAGCGACCGCTGTCGATCGCCGAGCGGGTCGCGGCCTACGAGGCCGAGGCCGCGGCCTGGCACGACCGGTACCGCCTCCCCTTCTGGGTGGCCGAGACGTCCAACCTCGGCCTGGCCGTGGACGAGGGCACCGAGTGGCTCGACGCGCTGACCGGCGGGATCGAGCGGCTGCGCGCCGACGGCCGACCCGTCCGCGGCATCTGCTGGTACAGCCGGGGCGACCAGTACGACTGGGACACCGCCCTCACCGTGCCGGTCGGCGCGGTGACCGAGGTCGGCCTGTTCGACGTCGACCGGCGGCCCCGTCCGGTGGCCGACGCCTACGCCGCCCTCGCGCGCCGCTGGGCCGACGTCGAGCCGTCAGCGACCTGAGGACGCCCTGACCCGCGCCGTCCGCGGGGTTCGGCCGCCGGGCTCACCAGTCGTCGCCGGGGCGCTCCTCGCAGACCAACGGGCCGGTCAGGTCGACATCGGCCGTCGGACCGGTGCGGAGGACCATGACGCCGTCGTCGTCCTCCTCGGTGCGACGCACGTCGCCCTCGGCCGTCCGCACGAAGGTCGGACCCTGCCAGCGCTCCCAGCCGAGGCGCTCGTAGAAGGAGTGCCGGCCGGTGCCGAGGGCACCGAGCTCGAAGCCGGCGCGGATGAGGTCGGTCACCGGCGCGACGGCCATCGACCCGAGCCCCTCGCCCTGGCGGTCGGGCCGGGTGGCGACGGCCTCGAGGTAGCCGGTCCGCAGGCGTCGTTCGCCGGCGTGCAGCGTGCGCTCCACGAGGGCCGCATGGGCCAGGACGAGCCCGCCCTCGACCACGATCACGTGCGGTGCCGCCGAGGGCATGGTCCCAGTCGTCGTCGCCGAAGGCCTCCTCCGGGTCGTCCCCGAAGGCCTCGTCCATCAGCCGGCGGGCGGCGACGAGCAGCTCGGGCGGCACCTCGGCGGTGGGGAGGACGAGCACGTCGACCATCGCCCCAGCCTGCCCGGTGCGCCCGCTCGCCCCGAGCGGGTTCGATCCGGGACCGAGGGGGCCGCCTGAGCGCGTCAGGTGTAGCGGAGGACGCCGCGGATGTTGCGGCCGGCGAGCATGTCCTCGAAGCCCTGGTTGATCTCCGAGAGCTCGTACTCCCGGGTGACCATGCCGGCCAGGTCGAGCTGGCCGCTGCGGTGGAGGTGGAGCAGGCGGGGGATGTCGGAGTGCGGGTTGGCCGAGCCGAAGATCGTGCCGACCAGCTGCTTCTCCATCAGCGTGAGGTCGCAGAGCGAGATGCTGATCTGGCCCTCGGCGGCGGGGTGGATGTTGGTGACGACGACCCGCCCACGCTTGGCGCACAGCGTCATGATCGGGGCGATCTGCTCGCCGTCGCCGATGCCGACGCAGCAGATGACCTTCTGGCACATCCGGCCCCACGTGACCTGCTGGATGAGCTCGAAGGCCTCGCCGATGCTCGCCGCGGTGTGGGTCGCGCCGAAGCCGAGGGCCTGCTTCTGCTTCAGCTCCACCGGGTCGATGGCGAAGATGTTCCGGGCGCCGGCCAGGCGGGCACCCTGCACCGCGGCGGCACCGATGCCACCGACTCCGATCACGACCACGTCCTCGCCCGGCTTCACCTCGGCTGCGTAGACGGCCGAACCCCAACCGGTGGTGACGCCGCAGCCGAGCAGGCAGGCCAGCTCCAGCGGCACGTCGTCCTCGACCTTCACGCACGACATCTCGTTGACCACCGTGTGGCGGGCGAAGGTGCCCAGGCAGACCATCGTCCAGACGTCCTGGTCGCGCGCGTGGTGGCGGGTGGTGCCGTCGAGCTGGGCGCCGACCAGGAGGGCGGCGCCGTTGTCGCACAGGTTGGAGTGCCCGTCGGCGCACGACTGGCAGTGCCCGCACGCGGGGACGAACGAGAAGACGACCTTGTCGCCGGGCGCGACGCGGGACACGCCCTCGCCCACCTCGCGCACGATGCCGGAGCCCTCGTGGCCCCCGATCAGCGGGGTGATGGCGGGCAGGTCACCGGTGCGGGCGTGGTCGTCGGAGTGGCACATTCCCGACGCCACCATCTCGACGAGCACCTCGCCGGCCTTGGGCGGGTCGAGCTCGATCTCCTCGACGCTCCACGGCGCCCCCGGCTCCCACAGGATCGCGGCCTCGCTGCGCATGTCGTCCCCTTGTCGACCCCCGGGCGCGAGCGGCCCGGGCGGTGCGGCCCACGATCCTAGAACACGTTCTAGTGTCCGCCACCGCCAGCCCCCTCCCGTTCTGGCAACCCTGATGGGCCGGACGCGCCCAGCACGGCTGACAGAACCGGTCAGGTCGAGGAGTGCGATCCGATGTGGTCGACGAGCAGGCCGGCGAGGTCGTCGGCCGCCTCCTCCGGCACCCAGTGGCTGACGCCCTCGAGCACCTCGAACCGGTACGGCCCCTCGACCTCGGCCGCGGTCAGCTCGGCCGCCGCCCGACCGAGGGCGATGTCCTCGGTCGACCAGACGTAGAGCGTCGGCGTGGTGACCGGTCCCATCCCGGTGGCGTCGGCCGGGTCGGCAGCCCGGTACCAGGCGAGGGCGGCGTCGGCGTCCTCGAGGGTCTGCACCCGGTCGAGCACCGCGGCCCGCCCGTCGTCGTCCATCCCGCTGCCCTCCAACATGAGCTTCAGGAAGGCGCGGTCGTCGGCCATCAGCATCCCCGGGGTCGCCGGATCGCGGAAGGTGGCGACGTACGACGAGCGCTCGTTCTGATCGTCGCCGTCGGCCGACGGTCCGGCCTTCTTGGCCTTGGTGAAGGCGGCCGGGTGCGGGGTGGAGACGACCGACAGGCTGCGCAACCGCTCGGGGTGGCGACCGGCGACCTGCCAGGCGACCGCACCGCCCCAGTCGTGGCCGACGAGGTGGAACGTGCCCCACCCGAGGGCGTCGGCCAGGCCCACGGCATCGCCACCAGGAGGTCCATGCCGTAGGCGGTGGCATCGGCCGGGCGGGCATCGGGCGAGTAGCCCCGCTGGTCGGGGGCGACGGCACGGAACCCCGCAGCCGCGAGGTGCGGGAGGACGCGTCCCCAGCACGCCGACGTCTGGGGGAAGCCGTGCAGCAGGAGCACCGGCTCGCCGTCGGTCGGACCGACGGCCCGGGCATCGAAGGTCAGCGGACCGAGCTCGAGGCGGAGGCGCTCGACGTCGGGGGCGGTCGGGTCCATCGGGTGCTCCGGGGCAGGCGGCAGGCCGGGTCGACGGTACCCGAGGCCGTCGCCGACGGGGCGGGCCCCGTCCGACGGTCGGACCGTCGGACGGCAGGTGTGGCGCACTTCACACATCGCGCACATCCTCGACTAATGTTCCGTTAGGACCTCGCGAACAGGTCGCCCGTCTCGCGGCGACATCGTGCGGCTTCGCCGCACAACCGAAATCGACACCGTGCTCGTCTGGTCGCCTCGCCTGTCGGCTCGGCTCTACAGCACGCTTCCCCAGGGGGACCCATGACACGAGCACGAGCTCACCGTCGCACCCGGACCACCGCTGCCGCGGTGGCCCTCCTCGCCCTCGTCGCCGCCACCGGCTGCGAGTCGACCGTCATCAACCGCACCAACGCGGCCCGGGGTCAGGCGTCGGTCGCCGCGCTGGCCACCTCGAGCCACCTCTCCACGCAGGCCCGCGCCCACAGCGAGGCGATGTGCGACGCCGGCGCGACCTCACCCACCGGTGACCTCGACGCCGCCTACGGGGGCGAGGGCGCCGACGGGCTCGACGAGCTGGTCGGCTCGGCCGCCCTCGACCCGGGCATCTCCGACACCGGCGCCCGCAACGCAGCCGCCACCGACGCGATCTGGGCCGGCTGGGCGGACGAGCCGACCCTGGTCGACCCCGACTGGCAGTCGATCGGCGTGGGCGAGGTCGAGTGCGCCGACGGTCGGCTGTACATGACCCTCGTCCTCCGCGACGACGCGCCCGGGATCGAGCAGCCGGCCGACACCTCGCAGATCGAGCTGGTCAGCACCGTCACCCAGGACGGCTACCGCATCCAGTTCTTCCGCAACCGGGCCTACGGCTGCTCCATCAGCGGCGACCAGACCTTCATCATCGCCACCCCCGAGGGCCAGTCGGCCACGTCGACCCGGCCCCTCTGGGTGAAGATGCACGGCGGTGGGGTCGGCTACTTCGACCCGTCCGGCACCCCGATCCCGGCCAGCAACAAGGCCCAGGAGGGTCGGAGCTCGCTGATCGGGCGCATCGACAGCGGGCTGATGGCCCGCATCGGAGCCGAGCCCGACGGGTACCGCGTCGTCGCCGTCTCGATGTGCAGCCATGACATCTACTCGGGCGCCAACACCCCGGACCCGAACAACCCCAACGTCCTCGACGACGGGACCCCACGCACGACCAACGGCCTGCTCGCCACCAAGGCCGCCATCGACCACGCCACCTCGCTCTACCCGACCGACGACGTGTTCCTCCACGGCGGCAGCGCCGGCTCGGCCGGGTCGATGCGCGTCGCCTGGGCCATGGAGCTCGAGGGCAAGCCGCCCGCGGGCATCGTCGCCGACGCCGGCGTCGTGAACATGGCGTGGGAGGCGGCCCAGCTCGGGTCCGACCTGCCCTGCGGCCGCACCGAGGAGGCCGCCACCATCGTGCCGCTCCGGTTCCACCCGACCCTGCGGACGTGGGACAACCAGCCCGACCTGGTGGTCGCCTCCGGTCGGACCGTCGGTGCCGATCCTCCACGCCTGGAGCCTCGGCGACCTGAACGTCTGCGGGACCAGCCCGATGGAGTGCATCCTGCGCGACGGGACGACGGTCACCATGGGCTCCGCCGACTGCGTCCACGAGCCGCTCCGGGATGCGATCGACGACCTCGGGCCGACCAGCCGGTCGATGAACCTGCGGGTGTGCGTCGACAACCCCTCTCTCCCGGACGCGTGCGACGCCCACGGGGTGACCACCTTCGGAGGGCGCACCAACACCGATCCGGCCTGGCCCGCCGACCACATCGGCGTCGCCCTCGACTGGGTGCGCGACCGCCGGGCCGACGACTGATCAGCCGGTGGGCGCCTCGTAGACGACGACCTGCGACCAGCACCCCTCGGTGAAGGGTCGACGGTCCCACCCGCTCCACCGATCACGCAGGTCGAGACCGGCGAGGCGGGCCATCAGGTCGAGCTCCGACGGCCAGACGTAGCGGTAGGGGGCGGCATGGTGGACGATCCGGCCGTCGACCTCGTCCCAGTGGTGCGACCACATCTCCTGTCCGACCACGTCGCCGTAGGTGTCGACGCAGAGCCGACCGTCCGCGAGCGTCCCGACCCGACCGAGGTCGCCGGGCTGGTGCCGCAGCACGCCCGGGATCCCGGTCTCGACCACGAACACGCCGCCCGGTGCGAGGTGGCCCGCGGCGTTGGCGACGACGGCGACCTGCTCAGCCTGGGTGGTCACGTTCTGGATCGTGTTGAAGACCAGGTAGACGAGCGAGAACTCTCCCTCGACCCTGGTGGCGGCCATGTCGCCGAGCACCACCGGGATGGCGTCGCCGCCGGGCTTGGCCCGCAGCTGGTCGACCATGGGCGCCGACAGCTCGATGCCGTGCACCTCCACCCCCCGGGCCGCCAGCGGCAGCGCGACCCGCCCGGTGCCGATCGCCAGCTCCAGGGCACGGCCGTCCCCGGCCAGCGCGGCGAGGACGTCGACCGTCGGTCCGAGCACCTCGGGGGCGAACCGCTCCGCGACCACCTCGTCGTAGATCGACGCCAGCTCCGGACCCCACACGACGGTCGCCATGACCGCAGCCTCGCCGCCGGCCACCTCCGGTCGGGCACGGGTTTCCTCAGCCGGGTCGAGGTCTACCCGACCGTCGACGTCCCAGGAGAGGGCGGCGGCCGGCTCGGGCGAGTAGGAGCAGCGGTGGCCGGTGCGGATCGACACCTGCAGGTGGGCGCCGAGGCCGGGGACCGCAGTGGTGACCGCGGCGATCGCCCGGCGGACGTTCCGCGACACGTTGATGCGGGCCTTCTCCGCACCGGAGCCCTGCGGGCGATCTCGCCCACCGAGACCGACCGCGGCGCGCAGCTCGTCGAGGAGGGCGTCGAGCTCGATCCGGTGCTTGGCCGCCCGCTCCGGATCGTTGTGGTCCTCGGCCTCCTCGATCTCGGCCTGGAGCTCGGAGATGCGTCGCCGGTACTCGCGCTTGGCGCGGGCATCGAGCGCAGGGCCCAGATCGCTGGCCACCACCACCTCGCGCCCCTTCTCGGCACCGACCAGGTCGACCGCCGCCAGCTCGGAGCCCGGGGCCGCGAGGAGTCGGGCGAGCTGCCGCATCCCGAGCGAGTCGGCCACGTGCCCGTCGCCGTGGGGGGAGCTGAGGAACCAGACCCCGTCGTCGCGCCGGAGCGCCGCACGACCCGACCCTCCGGCACCGGACGACGACGCCGTCGCCGTCGCCGCGCCGGGCTCACCGGGGTCGCCTGCGGCCGACCCGACCGCGTCACCGGCTCCGCCCCCCACCAGGCCGAGCCGTCGGCCGGGTCGAGCACGAGGCCGATGGGCTCGGCGAGGGCCTCGGCCGCGTCGCGGGCCGAGCGGGCGGCGGACTCGTCACCCATCCGGTCACGCACCACCGCGGCGAGGGCGAGCGAGCGGGCCTCGATCGCGGGGGCCCCGAACCGGCGGGCGAGGGCCACCGCCGCCGCCGCGTGCTCGGCGGCCGCCTCGAGGTCGCCGTCGAGGAGCGAGAGGCCGGCGAGGTGCTGGTCGACGGTCGACACCACGCCGACGCCGTTGACGGTCGCGATCCGGCCCGCCCACGGGCGGAGGAGGGCGATCAGCTCGGGGGCGGCCTCCCGCCACCGGAGCGACTCGGTCGACCAGCGACAGCATGGCGAGGACCCCGAGCCCCTCCGGGCCCGCGGAGGGCGACGCCCAGCCGACCCGCCCACGGTGCGATCCGCCGGCGGGCGGCCGCCGCGTCGCCGTCCGACACCTCGCACGCGGCCAGGTGGGCCTGGATGAACAGGACGGGTGCGTCGCCCGACATCGCCGCCCTGCGGCGCCAACGGCTCTCCCGAGGCCGTGGTCCCGGCGCCCGTAGAGCAGGCCGGCGGCGACCCGCATCCCGAGGTCGAGCCCATCGAGCTCGACCTGCTCGACCAGCCCCCGGCCGAGGGCCGTCGTCGAGCCGGCCAGGGCGATCGCCCCGTCGTAGTCCCCGACGAGGAGCAGCACGGACGACCGACGGATCGCCGGCCGTGTACCGCCACGATCGGCGACGGCATGACCGCGGCGAGCGCCTCCAGCGGGTGAGCGCACCCAACGCCCCCGGCAGGTCGGCTCGAGACGAGGCGCGACGTGGAGAGCCACTCGAGGCCGAGCAGGCCCAGCTCGGGTCGGCCGGCCCGAGCGGGCCGCGTCGAGGATCTCCTCCGCGGCGGCGGCCTTGGCGGCCAGGTCGTCGGGGCCGACAGGACGAAGAAGCGGTCGCGGAGCGCGCCGACCAGGGCCTCGGGGTCGCCGGCGGCCCGGGCCCGGCGGACGACGTCGTCGCCGAGGGCGACCGCCTCCTCGAGGCGCTCGGGCAGCGACATCGTCATGATCGCCCGACGACCCCGCAGCGCGATGCGCAGGGCCGGCTGGACATCGTCCACCTCCGGCGGGCAGAGCGTCGTCCACCGCCGCCAGTCGCTCCACCCGGACGGGGTCGGGGACGAAGGGGTTGTGGTGGCGGAGGGCCGCGATCTCCGCTCCCGCGATGAGCACCGGATCACCGGCCGCCTCGGCCCGGACCAGAGCGATCTCGGCGCTGCTGGTGGCGCCCTCCATGTCGTCGATCTCCCATGCCGCCTCGGCGGCGGCCAGCGCGACCCGGGCGACGACGTCGGCGGGAGCGCCGGGGTGCGCGTCGAGGGCCGACCGGGCCAGGTCGAGGAGGTGGGCGGCGCGCACGGCATCGCCCGTCGCGGCGCAGTCCGGCCTCAGCCGCCAGGACGCTGGTGGCGACGGCGCCGACGTCGCCCTCTGGCAGGGCCAGCACCAGGTGGCGGGCCGTCTCGGCCTCGGCGTCCGCGCGGGTCCCGGCCCGCCGGCGCCACCCCTCGGCCACCGCGAGGTGGACCCGGCCCACCTCGTCCGAGCCGAGCCGGTCGACGGCCGCCTCCGCGAGGAGGTCGTGCCGGAAGCGAGGTTCCCCGTCGTCGTCGCGGATCAGATCGGCCTCGCGGGCGCGGGCCAGGGCCCGATCGACGTCGGCGACGGCCACGCCCGCGGCGTCGGCCACCACGTCGAGGGGGGTGCCGGCGCCGGCCACGGCCATGACCGACAGCACCGCGGCGACGTCGTCGCCGGCACGACCCAGGGCGGCACCGAGCAGGGCTCCGGCACCGGCCGGCACCGCACCGGCGTCGCGCGCCACCACCTGCTCCCGCACGAGGAACGGGTTGCCCCCCGTCCGCTCCCACAGCAGGTGGGCGTCGAGGTCGCCGCCCAGGTGCCCGACGAGGGTGGCGACCTCGCCGACGTCGAGCCCGTCGAGGGCCACGACATCGGCCCGCCGGTAGATGCCGTGCCACCGCGGCGCCCGCACCTCGGTCCCGGGTCGGGTGGTGGCGACGACCGTCGTGGCGGTGCCGGCCAGGTCGTCGACCAGGCGGTCGAGGACCCACAGCGACTCGTCGTCGGCCCAGTGGAGGTCGTCGAGGGCGAGCAGGGTGCGGTCGCCGTCGAGCGCCCCGCGCAGCAGGTCCACGACGTCCCACCGCTGCTCCGCCGCCGGCACCGACGGATCCGACCCGGGCCGGGGCAGGTCGAGCAGGCGCAGCGGTCCGACCCACAGACCGAACGGGGCGGGGTCGTGCTCGTCGGCCCGGCCCCGCACCACCCGCACCGGGACCGACCCGGCGCCGACGTCGCCCACCAGCTCGTCGACCAGACGGGTCTTCCCGACGCCGCCCTCGCCGACGACCACGGCCAGCCGCGATCCGGCTGGGGCGCCGTCGACCAGGCCCCGGAGCCGGGCCAGCTCCGAGGCGCGGCCGACGAAGGCGGCGAGGCGGTCATCGGGACAGTCTGTTGCACCGCTCGCTCCCCGTCCCGCGCCGTCGGGTCACGGGTGCGGGCCGACCAGGGCTGCGGCGCGCATGCGGGGCAGCCAGTCGGGGAGACCGACCTCCTCGAAGCGCTCACCCGCCGGATCGTCCGGGTCCCACTCGAGGTCGGGGCACGTGATCTCCAGCTGCAGTCCGTCCGGGTCGGTGACGTGCACCGACAGCGTCGGGCCGAGGTGGCGGACCTCGCCATCGGTGGCGCCCGCGGCTCGCAACCGTTCGGCGACCTCGCGGAGCGCGACCTCGTCGCGCACGTTCAGACCGAAGTGGTCGACGCGGCCCCGCTGGCCGAGGTCGGTTCCGATGCCCTGCGCCGCCGGGTCGTAGCCGGGCACCTCGAACACGTGCAGCACGAGCCCGTCGGTGACGTGGAAGGTGGCATGGCGGAGGAAGGGCGGGTGGTCCAGGACGGCGGTGACGCCCATGCGGAGCCCGAGGACCCCCTCGTAGAACCGGCGGAACCGCCCCATGTCGGCGGTGTTGAGGGCGATGTGGCTGACCCCGTTGATGCCGCTCATCGGACATCCTCCTGCCGGCGGGGCGGAGGGGCCGGCGCCAGGAGGAGCCACGGCGCGATGCAGCTGGCCATGGCGCGTCCGACGACCGTGAGGCCGCGGATCGCCGGGGACGGGGGGTGGGTGGTGCTCGGGTGCGTGGTCATGCCCCTTGGGCGGGCCACGGGGTGGAACGACGTTCCGTCGCCCGGATCAGGCGCGGAGCGCCTCCACCGCGGCCTCGGCCGCGGTGCGGGCGGCGCGGCCGGCGTCCCGCCCGAGCGTCGCCAGGCGGGGGACGCGGTGAGGGTGGGTGACGAGGAACCGGACGGCGGGGCCGAGGCGGACCCGGCCGTCGCCGTCGACCATGTCCATGACCGCCGGGCCGACCGACGGGTCGCCGGCCATGTCACTGACGGCCCGGAACGCCGTCCACGGGATCCCCGCCTCGGCGCAGGCCCGGGCGATGGCCGCCGTCTCCATGTCGACCGCGACGGCCCCGGCCGCGACGTAGCGGGCCCGGTCGTCGTCGGTGTCGAGGTAGGAGTCGGTGCCCGCCATCCAGATCACGCCCTCCAGGGCGACCTCGCCGAGCGGCACGGCCTCGAACCGCTCGCCGGTCGTGCCGTCCACGACGGTCGTCGGCACCACGAGGTCGCCGACGGTCGTCGCCGGCGCCAGCCCACCCGCGATGCCGCTGACCACGACGTGATCGATCCCTGGGCCGTGGTCCCCGGTGGCCTCGGCGAGCAGGCGGCGCGTCGCCGCCAGGGCGCGGTCGGGGCCGATCCCCACCCGTGCCGTCGTCACGCCGTCGACCGGTGCGCCCCGCAGGGCCCGCCGGACCGCAGCGAGCTCGTTCGGCATCGGCGCCAGGAGCAGCACCCGTCGGCCCACGGCGGGGGACGCTAGGTCAGGCCCGGCTGTGCGGCCCGCGCCGCTCCCGAAGTAGGCGGACGTGAGGGCGTCGAGGTCGACGTCGGCCGCGGGGCCCGACCAGACGACGCGGCCGAGCTCGACGACCACGACCTCGTCGGCCAGCCGCAGCGCCTCGCGAGCCCGCTCCTCGACCAGCACCAGGGCGGTGCCGGCGGCCCGCAGCTCCTCGAGGGCCGACAGCACGACCTCGGTGGCCATCGGCGAGAGGCCGAGGGTCGGCTCGTCGGCCACGACCACATCGGGCGGGTCGACCAGCGCCCCCACCAGGGCGAGCTGCTGCTGCTCGCCGCCCGACAGCGACCCGGCCAGCTGGTGGCGCCGCTCCCCCAGCACCGGGAAGCGCTCGTAGGCCGCCTCGCGGGCCTCGGCCGTCCGCAGCCGGACCATGAGGTTGTCCTCGACCGACAGCTCCGGGAACACACCCCGCGCCTCAGGTGCGAGCAACAGCCCGGCCCGGGCTCGCAGGTGCGGGGGCGCCGCGGTGACGTCGTCGCCGCCGAGCAGCACCTGCCCGGCGGTCGCCTCGATCAACCCCCCGGCCACGCCGGCGAGGGTGGACTTCCCGGCGCCGTTCGCACCGACCACGCACACCACCGA
>CAVURR010000011.1:0-181934 GCA_963743955.1 uncultured Iamiaceae bacterium | reverse complement strand
AGCGCCGACGACTGGAGGTCGTCGAGCGGTCACTCCCACCAGAGCTGGGTGACCACCTTCGTGGCGACGCCGCCTTCGATCCGCACCCAGACGGCCGGGTCGACGTAGCCGTCGCACGGCTGCTCCCGACCGTCGAGGATCGTGCTGCAGCTGAAGGTTGCTCCGTCGGCGACCCGCACGCCGCGAACAGCTGGGTTGTCGTTCGTGACGACCACGTCGTCGTGACCGTGCTCCACGTCGGCCATCTCCTCGTAGGAGTAGCAGGCCAGGTCGAGATCGAACGTCCCACCCGGCGCCGGGGTCGACGCCGCGAAGCCGAACCACCAGCCGTCGGGGAGCGATCCCGCTCCGGGCGAGCACCCCGACCCCACGGGGCCGTAGCCGCGCACCTGCGGTAGGTCGCCGTCGGCGCCCGGCTCCCCCGAGGGCGGCGCGGTGGTCGGCGCCGGGTCCGTCACCGGAGTGTCGTCGGCGATGACCGTCGGCACCCAGGTCCCGTCCTCGTAGCGCCACATGGTCGTCCTCGACCCGCTGGGCGTGCTGCGCGGATCACCTTCCGCCCACACGGGATCGACCGTCTGGACGCCTCCGTCGACGATCGTGGCCTGGTTGCCGGCGAACGCGTCTCCCAGCTGGGTGGGCTCGCCAACGTCGCCCTCGACGGTGAACACGAGGTTGACCACGTTGGGGTAGGCGTTCCCGCCGACCGGTGCACACGAGAACACGAGGAGGGCGTCCTCGTCGCCGTCGCCGTCGGCATCGCCGAACAGGACGTCGTCCAGGCTGATGACGGTCGAGCCGTCCGGACTGGTCCACCGGTCGTCGACGAGGGTGATCGTCTCGTCGCACACCGAGTACGACCGGCTGGTCCAGTCGATGTCGCGGATGCCGGCCGCCTCGCGGGGTTCGACGTCGGCGATCGAGCCGAAGGCGAGTGCCTCGACGTAGCCGTCGAACGCCGCGACCTCATCCCAGGATCGGCCGTCGGTGCTGAGGAACACGCCGTGTGCCGAGCTCCCGGTGCCCTCGTTGAACGACTCGGCCGCGAGCGCGAGGAACTGGTCGTCGCCGAAGGCCACGCTCGACAGCGGTCGCTGCTCGAACGGGCTGTCGGAGACGACCGTGAGCGTGTCGGCGGGTGCCGTCCGCGTCGCGAGGCCGCCGAGCCGCAGCTGTTGGTCCTCGGACACCTCCCCCGTGAGGATCCCCGTCACGATCGTGCCGCCTCCGGCCGCGGAGTCGAGGTTGCCGGCGTGGGGCTCGCCGACGACCTCCCACGACTCGCCATCGCTCGAGGTCAGGGTGACGGCGTCACCTCCCGTGCCGACCGCGGCCGGGTTGGCTGCGTGGGCGATGAACCCCACCTCGTCCGCGTACGTGACGTGCTGGACCAGGACGTGATCGGGCGATCCCGGGGACGGGCCGGTGATCTGCAACGCGGGCACCTCGCTGGCCTGCCAGTCGACGCCATCGGTGCTGGAGAAGATCAGCGGTTCGGATGCCACGTCGGGGTCGGCCGGGACGGTCCCGCCGACGGCCACGAACCGTCCGTCGCCGAAGGCGAGGTCGGTGGTGGTGAGGCTGTCACCCAGCCGCGCCACCTCGTCCCATCGGGCCAGGTCGTCACTCGCGTGGACCGTGCCCTCGTAGTCGACGCCGAGCCAACCGTCGGGACCGTCGTCGAGCGCGGTGAGGATCGGAGCCGACCCGACCTCGCTCCACTCGGCGCCATCCGTGCTGGTGGCGATGATCTGCTCGCTCGGGCCGTACTCCTCGGGTGAGAACGCCACCACCCAGCCGAGCTCGTCGGAGTCGTCGGGGTCGGTGGACGCGCTGGCGTCTGTGGCGGGCGCGGCGTCGGTTCCGGCGGTGTTGGGCTCGCCGTCCGTCGAGCCCGACGAGCAGGCTGCGAGCGCTCCGCAGAGGACCAACGCAGCCGCAGCCACCTTCGCCCGCGCCCGCCAGACGACCTCTCCACCCCTGCGCGCCATAGGTCTCCCCCGTTCGCGTCGCACCCGAGGCAGGTCGCCGCGACTCTTGACGCCGGCCACCCTCAGGCACCGGGACACTATCCCGAGTCTGCAGGCGCCGGCTCTAGCGACCGCCGTTCGTGGCGTCGAGGTCGTCGGTGCGGATGTCGGGGGGCAGGAGGAGGTAGGCGCCGACCAGGAAGCACACCGCGCCACCGAAGGTCGCAGAGTTCACCACGGTCTGGTTGACCACCTCGCCCGTCGTCTCCAACGTGAACGACGCCAGGGCAGAGGCCATGAACAGGATCGACCCCACGTAGTTCAGGGCCGCGACCCACCAGTCGGCGTCCTCCCGGGCCACGCGCCAGAGCCCACCGCACACCACGATCCAGGCCAGGTGGCTGGCGACCAGGAACGCGATCGAGCCGAACGCGTCGGGTGCCCACACCAGTCGGTTGGCCTCCTGCGCATCGTCGAAGGTGTCGCGGAGGGCGCGCACCGTGTTGACGTTGAACAGGAGGGTGCCGACGAGCTGGACGCCGCACGCCCACAGGAGGCGGCGGTCGACGCGGTCGCGGACGGCCTGCGCCAAGGCGCACGCGGCAGCGGCGGTGAAGAACACCGAGCCGACCACGAAGGTGATGCCCACCGCCGCGGGTCGACCATCTGGGCGTAGGGCGGCACGGAACCGACCGCGAAGAGCGCCGAGCCGGCCATGAACAGCCACGCGACCCACCAGTCGAGCGTCCCGGCTCCGGCACGGAGCCGTCGCCGCCACCGCATGGGGTCGGTCACGACGGCGGTCAGGTGTGGGAGAAGCCGGCCCCCGGCGGTGGGTGTGCCGGCGGGAAGGCGTGGAGGTGGGCCACCGCCTTCCGCAGCTCGGCGAGGAGCGAGTCGGCCAGGTCGGTGCTGAAGCCCTCCCGCACGACGATGCGCAGCACGGCGACGTCGGTGGCGTCGTCGGGCATCGTGTACGCCGGCACCTGCCACCCGCTGCCGCGCAGCTGGTCGGACACGTGGAACACCGTGAACGGTGCCTCGTCGGCCATCTCGAAGGAGATCACGGGGATGGCGGAGCCGTCGCTGATCACCTCGAAGTCGTCCATGGCGGCGATGCCCGACGACAGGTGGAGGGCGATGTCGCGCAGCGTCTCCATGATGCGCGTGTAGCCGTCCCGTCCCAGACGGACGAAGTTGTAGTACTGCCCGATGATCTGGTTGCCGGGGCGGGAGAAGTTCAGCGTGAACGTCGGCATGTCACCGCCGAGGTAGTTGACGTGGAAGACGAGGTCGCCGGGGAGGTCGGCCTCCGAACGCCACACGACGAAGCCCACGCCCGGATAGGTCAGCCCGTACTTGTGCCCGGAGACGTTGATGGACTTCACCTGGGGCAGTCGGAAGTCCCACTCGAGGTCCGGGTGGAGGAACGGCGCGACGAACCCGCCGCTGGCCGCGTCGACGTGGATCGGCACGTCGTCGCCGGTCGCCTCGTTGTGGGCGACGACGCGGTCGTGGATCTCCTTGATCGGCTCGAACTCGCCCGTGAACGTCGTTCCCAGGATCGGGATGACGCCGATGGTGTTCTCGTCGACCCGCTCCATCACCTCGTCGGGATCGACCACGTAGCGCCCGCGTGCGACCGGGACGTACCGGGGCTCGACGTCCCAGTAGCGGCAGAACTTCTCCCAGACGACCTGGACGTTCGAGCCCAGCACCATGTTCGGTCGGTCGGTCGGCTGCCCGGCTGCCTCGCGGCGGGCCCGCCAGCTCCACTTCATGGCCAGGCCGGCGAGCATCACGGCCTCGCTGGACCCGATGGTCGACACCCCGACGGCGTCCCCGTCGTCGCCATCGGTCGGTGCGTTGAACAGGTCGGCGACGATGTTCACGCAGCGCCGCTCGATCTCGGCGGTCTGCGGGTACTCGTCCTTGTCGATCATGTTCTTGTCGAAGGTCTCGGCCATCAGCCGATCGGCCTCCGGCTCCATCCACGTGGTGACGAACGTGGCCATGTTGAGCCGGGAGCTGCCGTCGAGGAGCAGCTCGTCGTGGATCAGCCGGTACACGGCCGACGGCGGCGCCTCCGAGTCCGGCATCCGGTTCTTCGGGATGGGTGACATCCAGAGTCGACCGGCATAGGCCGGGGCCAGCTCGTCGGGCTCCGTCTCGAGGCGGTGGACCATCGCACGACCTGCCTTCTGTCGCCGGGGGGTGGCGTCAGCGACGACGGTACGCACCCAGGCGGTGGGCTGCCTCGCCCGCGTTGGGTGACCCGGGGCGCGTGCCCGAAGGCGACGGCGACTCCTGCGTCAGAGGCCGATGGGGTCGGCTTGGATGCCGAGCCAGACCTGGGCTGCCTCGACGGCGACCTTGTCGCTGATGAAGGCGTGCTGGGTGCCGGTGTAGAGGTCGCGGAAGGCCCGCTCCAGGCGGCTGCCCTCGCGGATGGCGGTGGTGCCGGCGACCAGGTGCGCCCACTCGGCGATGTGCCGGGAGCAGTCGGTGGCGTACACCGCGGACACCCGCAGGTCGGCCCGCTGCGTGGGGGTCAGCGGGTCGCCGGCCGCGACCTGCTCCTCGATCCGGGCGAAGGTGTCGAGCACCAGCAGGCGCGCCGCCCGCCACATGCTCAGGTGGTGGGCCAGGCCCTGCTGGAAGCTGGGCTTGCCGGCCAGCGACGTGGGCTCACCCATGCGGGTGCGGGTCTCGGCCAGCTCGCGGACGTCGTCGAGCATGCTGGCGGCGACGCCCAGCGCCCAGCCGGCGTGGCCCGCCGCGGTGATCGGGATGAGGCCCATGCGGAACGCGGGTGACGAGCCCCGCAGCGGCTCGCGGGTGAACAGGGCGAAGGTGCGCTCCTGGGGCACGAACAGGTCGGTGACCTCGTAGTCGTACGACCCGGTGCCCTTGAGGCCCTGCACGTGCCAGCCGTCGGTGAAGCGTGACCTCGTCCCGGGGCAGGACGGCGACCCGCAGCTCGGGGATGCCGTCGTCGGCCCAGATCGGCTCGCCGTCGACCGTCGGCATGTAGCCGGCCGCGACGTACTCGCTGTGGCCGGTGCCGGAGCCGAAGCTCCACGAGCCGGTGAGCGTGCACCCGCCGTCGACGACCTCGGCCGCCCCGTTGGGGAAGAACTGGCCGCCCATGGTCACGTGGCCGGACGAGAACACCGAGGTGAAGCCCTCGTCGGGGAGGTACGCGGCGGCGGTCGCGGCCGACGGCAGGTTGGCGATGCCGATCCACCCGAACGACGCGTCGAGGCGGGCCATGGCGATCCAGGTCTCGATCATCTCCTCGAACGACGGCTCGCACCCGCCGGCCTCGGCCGGGTTGAACAGGTGCATGAGGCCGGTCCGCCACATGGCGTCGACGATCGGCGCCGTCATCGTGCGGGCCGCCTCGGCGGCGGGCGCCTCGGCCAGCACCACGTCGGCCATCTCGGCGACGAGGTCCGGTCCGGTTGCTCGCGTCATCGTGGGAGTGGGCACCTGGTCTCCTGGGTGGATGGTGGCGACAGGGTGCCAGCGTGGCAGACACCTGTCCAGGAGTGGCGGGCGTCGGGCCGGTGTGGGCTCCCGCGCCGCCTGCCGGGTGATCGGTGCCGTCAGCGCATCTCGGCGGCGGCGAAGCCCTCGACGCCGGCCAGCGGGAGCACCTCGGTGCGCCCGATCTGGCGCAGCAGGCTGGCCCCGTCGAGGTAGACCCGCTCGTTGGTGATGCCGTCGCCGTCGAAGGAGAACACCGCGATCACCGCCACCCGGAACGCCTGCCCGGTCGGCGGGAGGCCCATGAACTCGCCGGTGTTGGTGCCGAGGAGGTCGAACTCGGCGATCACCGTGTCGTCGTCGGACACGTGCATGCGGACGTTCTCGTGACGCTGGTCGGGGAACGCCGTGCGCTGGGCCCGGTGGTAGGCCACGACGGCCTCGCGGCCCTCGTGCACCTGGCCGGTGGCCACGATCTCGTACCGCGGCGTGTCCTTGAACGTCGCCAGGCACGCGTCCCAGTCGTGGTCGACCTCGGAGCGGAAGTGCTCGTCGAGGACCTCGAGGCGACGTCGGCGGAGCTCGTCGGTGGTCATGCCGCCGAGCATCGCCGATCCGTGGGGCCGCTGCTCGGGACGTCGCCCGCGTCGGAACCTCGGCGGTCGCTGGTAGACAGACCGCCGTCGAGCCGACGGAGGGCAACCGTGGTGCGGATGGTGGACATCGAGGTGGAGGCGGGAGCCGTCCCGACCGCCGTGGTCGGGCCCGACGACCCGTCGGACGTGCCGGCGGTCGTGGTGGTGCCGTCGGTGTTCGGCCCGGCGCCCGACCTCCTCGTGCGGCTCGCCGAGCTGGGCGACTCGGCGCTGGTCTGCGTCCCCGACCCGTTCTGGCGCACCGGCGACGGGCCGACGCCCTACGGCGACATGGACCAGGTGGGGGTGCGGCTGACCGGCATCGACATCCACGTCTGCCGGGCCGAGATGGGAGCCGTCGCGGCGTGGGCCCGAACCCAGGGCAACGGCCGCGTCATCGGCATCGGGATCTGCTTCGGCGGTCCCTACGTGCTGCGGATGGCCGCCGACGGCGAGCTCGATGGCGTCGTCACGTGGCACGGGTCGGGCATGGAGCGGGTCCTGCGCCGGGCCGGCGAGATCACCTGCCCGGTGCGACACCACCTCGGCAGCGTCGATCCCATCACCCCGCCCGAGGTCGTCGACGCCCTGCGGGAGGCCTTCGCCGGCCATCCCGACGCCGAGGTCGTCGTCCATCCGGGCGTCGATCACGGCTTCACCCACGACGGCGACACCTGGGACCCCACCGCCTACCAGGCCGCGTTCGCCTCCGTCGTCGACCTGGTCGCGAGGGCGACCGACTGAGGAGACTGCCAGCCATGGGCCGAGACGAACGTCCGCACGACGCCGACCACACGATCACCGCGGTCGGCGTGGTGCTCGACTGCCTCGACCCGGTCGGGCTGGCGGACTTCTGGCAGGAGGCCATCGGGTTCGCCCAACGAACAGGTGACGGCGACCCCTACGTGACCTTGTCGGGTTCCAGCCTGCGCCGGCCGCTGAACCACCTGACGCTCCAGAAGGTCCCCGAGCCCAAGGTCGGCAAGGCCCGCCTGCACCTCGACCTGTTCGCCGGCGACGTCGCCGCCGAGGTGGCCCGGCTGGAGGTGCTCGGCGCCCGGGTGCTCAGCCGGATGCCCGAGGACGCCGGTGGCGACGACCTGCTGATGGCGGTGATGTCCGACCCCGAGGGCAACGAGCTCTGCGTGATCGCCCGGCCTCGTCGCCAGGGCTGACAGAGTGGGTCGATGACCGCTTCGTTCGACAACCGGGTCACGCGGATGCTCGGCGTGGAGCTGCCGATCGTGCAGGCGCCGATGGGGTGGATCGCCCGGTCGCAGCTCGCCTCGGCCGTCTCCAACGCCGGCGCCATGGGCATCATCGAGACGTCGTCGGGCGAGCTCGACAACGTCCGCGACGAGATCCGCAAGATGCGCGACCTCACCGAGAAGCCCTTCGGCGTGAACATCGCCCAGGCCTTCGTGCGCGACCCGGCGATCGTCGAGTTCGTGGTGGGGGAGGGCGTGCAGTTCGTGACGACGTCGGCCGGCAGCCCGACCCGCTACACCGCGCCGCTGAAGGAGGCCGGGCTCACCGTCTTCCACGTCGTCCCGACGTTGGCCGGGGCGCTGAAGGCGGTCGATGCCGGCGTCGACGGGCTGATCGTCGAGGGCGGCGAGGGCGGCGGCTTCAAGAACCCGCGCGAGGTGGCGCTGATGGTGCTGCTGCCGCTCGTGCGCTCGAAGGTCGACGTGCCGATCATCGCCGCCGGCGGCATCTGCGACGGCCCGTCGATGGCGGCCGCGTTCGCGCTCGGCGCCGAGGGCGTGCAGCTCGGCACCCGCATGGTGTCGGCCGCCGAGTCGCCGGTGCACGACAACTGGAAGCAGGCGATCCTCGACGCGACCGACACGTCGACGGTGATGCTGAACCGCCACACGTCGCCCGCCCTGCGGGCGCTGCGGACCGAGCGCACCGAGGCGTTGGAGTTCGACACCGAGCAGAACGCCATGGTGCTGTTCGCCCAGCACCTCGACCTGTACTTCGGCGGCGACATGGAGGCCGCGGTCGCCCTGTCCGGTCAGGTCGCGGCCCGCATCGACGAGGTGCTGCCCGTCGCCGAGATCCTCCGGGCCTGCGCCGAGGGCTGCATCGAGACCCTCGACGCCCTCGCCACCAAGTACGTCAAGGGCTGACACCCTCGTTCGTCCTCGCGGCCGTCTCACGGCTCGTCGGCGGCTCGCCCGCGTCGGTGGAGGTGCTGGCCGGGGTGGCCGACGCGCACGTCGCTCTGAGGCGATCTGGGGGCAGACGCGAGAGGAGCCGCCGACGATGTCGGCGGCTCCTCTCAGTTCCTGCCCGTCTGAGAGAGTCTCAGACGACTCGGACGTTCTGGGCTTCCTCGCCCTTGCGGCCGGGGGTGACGTCGAACTCGACGCGCTGACCCTCGTCGAGGGTCTTGTAGCCATCGCCCTGGATGTTGGAGAAGTGGACGAACACGTCGTCCCCACCCTCGCGCGAGATGAAGCCGTAGCCCTTCTCTGCGTTGAAGAACTTCACGGTACCGGTTGTCAAGAGACTGCTCTTCTCGTTCATTGCCACGATCGACGTGACCGCGGCGTCAACATGATAGGTCGCGAGCGACCCCGAACACGACCGCACCACCTTCGGGGCCGTCGGGGCGGGATTCGGACGACCGGTCCGACGGGTCCCCGACGGGGTCCGACGACGGCGGCTACCGTCGCTCCGGCATCGATGACCGGGGGGCGAGATGGCCGAGAACGTGGTCGAGGCGGACTACCTGATCATGGGCGGCGGCGCCGTGGGCATGGCCTTCGCCGACGCGATCCTCACCGAGACCGACGCGACCATGGTGATCGCCGACCGCCACGATCGCCCCGGTGGGCACTGGAACGAGGCCTACCCGTTCGTCCGGCTGCACCAGCCCTCCAGCAGCTACGGCGTGAGCTCGACGGCCCTCGGGTCGGGACGGATCGAGGCCGGGGGCCTCAACGCCGGGCTGTTCGAGCTGGCCGCGGGCCAAGAGGTGCTCAACCACTTCGACGAGGTGATGCGCCACCGGTTCCTCCCGTCGGGGCGGGTGCGGTTCCTCCCGATGAGCGAGGTCGGCGAGGACCGTGTCGTCACCTCCCTGCTGTCCGGCGAGCGCTGCCGGGTCGAGGCGAACCGCTTCGTCGACGCGACCCACTCGCGGATGAGGGTCCCGTCGACGACGCCCCCGTCCTACGAGGTCGGAGCCGGCGTGGCGTGCGTCCCGCCCAACGACCTCCCGCGCCAGGCGCCGGGCCACGAGGGCTTCGTGGTGGTCGGCGCGGGCAAGACGGCCATGGACGTCTGCCTCTGGCTGCTCGCCAACGGCGTCGACCCAGGACTCGTCACGTGGATCGTCCCGCGGGACTCCTGGGTGCTCGACCGGGCCAACGTGCAACCGGGCGACGAGTTCTTCGCCGCGTCCTGCAAGAGCATCGCCGACCAGGTCGAGGCGGTGGCCCGGGCCGACTCCGTCGACGACGTCTTCGCCCGGCTGGAGGCGGCCGGCGAGCTCCGCCGCCTCGACGCCGACGTCACGCCCGAGGCGTACCACTGCGCCATCCTCAGCGACGCCGAGCTGGCGCAGCTGCGTCGCATCGAGCACGTCGTCCGGCTCGGTCGGGTCGTGGCGCTCGAGGACGGGGCCATCCACCTCGAGCAGGGCACGGTCCCCGTCGGGTCGGGGGTGCTGCACGTCGACTGCTCGGCCGCGGGCATCCCCACCCACCCGTCGGTGCCGGTGTTCGACGGCGACCGGATCACCCTCCAGTGGGTGCGCACCTGCCAGCCGACCTTCAGCGCAGCCCTGATCGGGTTCGTGGAGGCCGCCTTCACCGACACCGACGTGAAGAACGAGATCTGCCGTCCGATCGTGCCGCCGACCGTCCCGCTGGACTGGCTGCGGATGTTCCGCGTCGAGCTGGCCAACCGGGACTGCTGGCGCCGCCACCCGGAGCTCGACGACTGGATGGCATCGACGCGGCTGGATCCCTTCACCAGCACCTTCCGGGCGCGTCTCGGGGTGGATGCCGAGGCCGGCGCCCACCTCACCCGGTACCTGGAGAACGTGCCGGCGGCGATGACGAAGCTCGACCAGCTGCTCGCTGGCGCATGACGAGGAGCGACCCGATGGACGAGGTGCTGGTCGAGAACGGCGACGTCACCCTCCGGGTGACGGTCACGGGCGAGGGGCCGACGGTCCTCTGCGTGCCCGGTTGGCCGGAGCTGGCGTCGTCGTGGCGCCACCAGGTGGCCCACCTCGCGGCGCGCGGGTACCGCGTCGCGGCCATGGACGTGCGCGGCTACGGCGGGAGCTCGGCCCCGCCCGAGGTCGAGCGCTACACGCTGCGGGAGCTGGCGAGCGACGTTGCGGCCGTGGCGACCGCGCTCGACGACGGCCCGATCGTCCTGGTCGGCCACGACTGGGGGGCGCCCATCGTGTGGACCGCCGCGATCCGCCATCCCGACCGGGTGCGGGCCGTCGCCGGGTTGAGCGTGCCCCACACGCCCGCGCTGGGCATCTCCCTCATCGACGTCTTCGACCAGCTCTACGCCGACCGCTTCTTCTACATGCTCCACTTCCAGGAGCCGGGCGTGGCCGAGGCCGAGCTCGAGGCCGACCTGCGGGCCGCGCTGAAGAGCATCTACTTCGCCCTGTCGGGCGCCGCTCCGCCGGGGAGCTGGCTGCCGGACGCGCCCCGGGGCGTGCCCTTCCTCCCGCTGCTGCCCGACCCGCCCGACGGCCCCCTCCCGTTCCTGAGCGACGAGGAGCTCGACGAGTGCGCCGCCACCCTCGCCCGGGTGGGGATGACGGGTCCGTTGAACCGCTACCGCGCCGCCGCGCTCGACGGGGCCGACTCGTCCGACATCGTCGGCGTCACCGTCGACCAGCCGTCGTGCTTCATCGGCGGCGAGCTCGACCCCGTGCGGGGGATGCTCCCGGGCTCCGACCTGTACGCGGACCCCGGCGCCGGCTGCACCGACCTCCGCAGCAGCACGATCGTCCCCGGCGTCGGCCACTGGGTGCACCAGGAGGCCCCCGCCGAGGTCAACGCCGCGCTCGCCGACCTTCCTCGACTCGCTCTGACCGCGGTCTGATCCGACGACCGCGGCAGTCGTCGTCAGGGCAGCGGAGCGACGTCGGGGAGCGGCACCTCGCGGAGCCAGCGGTCGAACAGCGGCTGCAGCGATCGGCCGGCGACCTCGGTGGCGAGGACCTCGAAGTCGGGTGTCGTCACCACCCCGTCGCGGTGCTCTGCGGTCCAGCGGCGCAAGAGGCGGAAGAAGGCGTCGTCGCCGATGGTCAGCCGCAGCACGTGGAGCGTGAGCGCGCCCCGCTTGTAGACCCAGTCGTCGAACATGGCGTCGGGCCCGGGGTCGCCGAGCACCTCGGTGTGCGGGTCGCGGGCGAGGCGCTGGTGGTAGGAGCGGGCATGCTCGTCGGCGGTCTTGCCCCCGGACCGCTCCGACCAGATCCACTCGGCGTAGCAGCAGAACCCCTCGTGCAACCAGATGTCGTGCCAGGCCGCCGCGGTCAGGCTGTTGCCGAACCACTGGTGGGCCAGCTCGTGGGCGATGAGGCGCTCGTGGCGACCGTCGAGGTGGTTGGTGCCGAAGCTGGCCTGGCCCTGGGCCTCGAGCGGGACCTCGAGCACGTCGGGGCAGACGACCACGGTGTAGCCGGCCTCGAACGGGTACGGCCCGAAGCAGTCGACGAACACCTCCACCATCTCGACCTGGCGGGCGAAGGCGCGCTCGACGTCGCGCCGGAGCGCGCCCGGCACCATGGCCCGGACGGCCACCGGGTCCGCGGCCAGGGTGAGCTCCTCGTAGCGCCCGACGTGGAAGGCCATGAGGTACGGGGCCGTCGGCTCGATCTGCTCGAACACCCAGGTCGTGCCGCTGCCGCGGGGCCGTCGCGAGACCAACCGCCCGCTGGCCACCACCTCGTAGGGGGCGGTGGCGGTGACGGTCAGCCGGATCGGCGCCTTCTGCCGGGCCAGGTCGTTGCAGGGGAACCACGTGCACGCCCCGCTCGGCTGCGACGCGACGAGCACGCCGTCCTCGAGCTCCTCCCAGCCGACCGGGCCCCAGGTCGAGCCGGTCGGCCGGGGCCGCCCGCCGTAGCGCACGTCGACGACCACCTCGGCGTCTGCGGCGAGGGACCGGCTGGGCGTGACGTGCAGCTTGGCCCGATCGTGGCGCCAGCGTGCCGGCCGGCCCCCGACGGTCACCTTGGTGACCCGGAGGCCGGCCAGGTCGAGCGTCAGCCGATCGAGGGCCTCGGTCGGGACGACCGTCAGCAGCGCTCGGCCCCGAAGGCTGTTGGACGCCACCGTGTAGTCGAGCTCGAGGTCGTAGCGCGCCACGGTGTAGCCGGGGTTGCCGCGCTCGGGGACGTAGGGATCGGCCGCTCCGTGCTCGTCGGTCGCGCCGGCCCTCCTCTTCACGCGGCGTCCGGGTCGTCGGTCCACGGGGCGATGGGGTTGCCGGCCCAGCGGGTGCGGGCCGGGACGTGCTCCCCGCGCATCACCAGGGACGCCGGGCCGACCGTCGCGTCGGCGCCCACCGACGCCCCGGGGAGGATCACCCCATGGGGTCCCATGGTGGCCCCGTGGTCGAGGTCGACGGTCCCGGTGCTCATCACCCGATCATGGAACAGATGGGTCTGCAGGACGCACCCACGGTTGACGCTCACCCCGTCGCCGAGGCGCACCAGGTCCGCCTCCGGCAGCCAGTAGGTCTCGCACCACACGCCGGTGCCGATCCGGGCCCCCAGGCTCCGCAGCCACAAGGTGAGCAGCGGTGTGCCCGCGGTGGCGTTGGCGAACCACGGCGCCGCCACCATCTCGACGAAGGTGTCGACCACCTCGTTCCGCCAGACGAACGAGCTCCAGAGCGGCACCTCCTCCTCGCGGAGGCGGCCGACGATCAGCCACTTCGCGAGCGAGGTGGCGACCGCGGCGACGATCCCGGCCCCGACGACCACCGGTCCCGACGCGAGCGCGGCGACCGCCACCCCGTAGGCATCGACGAGCGCCGCCAGCGAGGCGACCACCCCGAGCCCGAGGGCCACCGTGCAGGCCACCGGCAGGAAGCGGCAGAGCTCGACCGCGGCCCGGGCCACCTTGAGCCGGGTCGGGGGCGAGAACGTCAACCGGTCGTCGCCCTCGACGACGGTGCGGCGCAGCTTCACCGGTGGGCTGCCCAGCCAGGAGGTGCCGGCCTTCGACTTCCGGGGCGCGGCGGAGAGGACGGCCACCAGACCGTTCTTGGGCACCGAGCGGCCGCCGGCGGCCATCCCCGAGTTCCCGAGGAAGGCCCGCGTCCCGATCCGGGCCGGGGCGATGCGCATCCAGCCGCCGCCCCCGAGCTCGTAGCTCGCCACCATGGTGTCGTCGGCGAGGAAGGCGTCGTCGCCGATCGACGTCATCTTGGGGAGGAGCAGCACCGTGGAGGCCTCCACGCCCTTGCCGACCTCGGCGCCGAGGGCGCGCAGCCACACCGGGGTGAGGAGGCTGGCGTAGAGGGGGAACAGCACCTCGCGCGCCGAGTCGAGCATGCGCTCGGTCGCCCACACCTGCCACCCGATGCGGCTGTGGCCCGGGAAGGTGCCCTCCCGCACGCCGATGCCCAGCAGGCGCACGACGAGCACCGTCACCACCGCGAGGGTCACGAACCCGGCGGCCGTCGCCAGCGGCACGACGAGGAACGCCCTTCGGATGGCGGAGCCGAGGTCCGTCGGCATCGCGCACCGCCCAGCCGAACACCGCCGTCGCCGCGACCGCGGCGAGCAGCGGCACCAGCGACATCGCCCCCGAGGCGACCCCGTAGGCCAGCGTCCACCGACGGCGGTGGCGGGGCGGCTCCTCGGGCCACGGCGACCGCGCCTTGCTCACCCGTTGGGCCGGCGAGCCCGACCAACGCTCGCCGGCCGGGACCTTGCCGCTGACCGCGGATCCGGCCAGCACCTCGGCGCCCTTCCCGATCTTCGTCCCGGGCATGAGCGTGCTGCGCGAACCGACGGTTGCACCGGCCCCGATCGCGATCGCGCCGACCCGCAGCTCGTCGCCGTCGAGCCAGTAGCCGGCCAGGTCGACCTCGGGCTCGACCGATGCGCCGGCGCCCAGCTTGAGGAGGCCCGTCACCGGCGGGACGGTGTGCAGGTCGACGCCCCGGCCGACCTTGGCGCCGAGGGCCCGGGCGTAGACACCGATCCACGGGGCCCCTGCGAGGTTGGCGGCTCCGGCGGCATCGGCCAGCTGCTCGGCGGCCCAGATGCGCACGTGCACCCCGCCGCCCCTGGGGTACGTCCCGGGGCCGACGCCCCGCAGCAGCATCCGGGCCCCGGCGGCCGCGATCGCCATGCGGCCGACCGGGCTCACCAGCACGAGCCAGCCGGCGCCGATCGCCCACCACGACACGGCGGGCGCCCACTCGTGGTCGACGGCGGCGAGCGCGGTCGTGAGGGTGAGCGTCCACACCAGCCAGCGCAGGCCGACCACGGTCCTCAGCACGACGCCGAGGAGCAGCTGGGCACCCTGGGTGGGCCGGGGCGTCCTCGTCACCCACTCCCGGTCGTCGGCCATCTCGACCTCGCTCAGGGCCTCCATGCGGTCGGCCATCGCCCCGAGGCGGGGGAACTCGTACACGTCGGCGACGGTCGCCTGCGGGTGCTCCTCCCGCAGCGCGGACACCAGCTGGGCCGCGGACAGGCTGCTCCCGCCCAGCTCGAAGAAGTCGTCGTCGATGCTGTCGACCCGCGCCCCGAGGACGTCCTGCCAGCGGTCGGCGAGCGAGGCCGCCGGCCCGTGCAGCACCGCGTCGGACTCCTCGTCCCGGCCGGGCAGCGGCCACGGGAGCGCGGCGCGGTCGACCTTCCCCGAGATCCGCACCGGGATCTCGTCGCAGGTGGTGAGCAGGGGCACCAGCGCCGCCGGCAGCGTGGCGCGGAGCGACGCGGTGGCTCCGGCGAGGTCGATGGCGTCGCCGGCCAGGTAGCCGACCAGGACCTGGTGGCCCGCGGCGGTGGTCTGCACCACGGCGGCGGCGCCGGTCACGTCGGGCAGCGCGAGCAGCGCCGAGTCGACCTCCCCGAGCTCGATGCGGCGGCCACCCAGCTTCACCTGGTCGTCCGCCCGTCCGACGAAGAGCAGGCCCTCGGGGTCGGCCACGACCAGGTCGCCGCTGCGGTAGGCACGCTCCCACCCGAGCGACGGCATGGGGGCGAACCGCTCGGCGTCCTTCTCGGCGTCGAGGTAGCGGGCCAGCCCCACGCCTCCGATGATCAGCTCGCCGGTGCCGCCCTCCTCGACGGGGTCGCCGGCCTCGTCGACGACGGCGAGGTCCCAACCGGCCAGGGGCAGCCCGATCCGCACCGGGCCGTCACCGGCGAGGCGGGCGCCGCAGGCGACCACGGTGGCCTCGGTCGGCCCGTAGGTGTTCCACACCTCGCGGTCGGGGGCGACGACCCGCTCGACCAACGCCGGAGGGCAGGCCTCGCCCCCGAAGATCAGCAGTCGCACCTGGTCGAGGGCATCGGACGGCCACAGGCCGACCAGCGTGGGCACGGTCGAGACCACGGTGATGCGGTTCCCGACCAGCCACGGGCCGAGGTCCATCCCCGAGCGCACCAGCGAGCGGGGCGCGGGCACGAGGCAGGCCCCGTTGCGCCACGCCAGCCACATCTCCTCGCACGACGCGTCGAAGGCGACGGACAGCCCGGCCAGCACGCGGTCGCCCGGGCCGAGCGGGTCGGGGCCGTCGGCGAGGAACAGCAGGGCCTCGGCATCGACGAACGCGGCCGCCGACCGATGCGTGACGGCGACGCCCTTGGGCACGCCCGTCGAGCCCGAGGTGAAGATGATCCACGCGTCGTCGTCGACGGTCGGCCGGGCGTCGGCAGGATGGTCGACATCGCTCGGGACGGGACGCTCGTCGCTCCCTCTGCGGACGACCCTGATCGACGGCCCGTCGGTCAGGACCGCGTCGACGTCGGCCTCGCCGAAGACGAGGTCGGCCCGCTCGTCGGGGTCGTCGGCATCGACCGGCACGTAGGCGGCGCCGGCCCACAGGACGGCGAGGATGGCGACGTAGAGGTCGTTGGTGCCCGACGACATCCGCACCCCGACGCGATCCCCACGACCCACGCCCTCCTCCCCGAGGCGCGACGCCAGCGATGCGACGGCGGCTTCGAGCTCGCGGTAGGTCAGCACCGCCTCGCCGTCGTCGAGGGCGGGCTCGTCCGGGTGCTCGTCGATCGTCGCCCGAAGGACGTCGACGAGGGTGCGGGCCCTGGGCGCGTCGTCGCCCCGGCGGAGCGGCGATGGACCTCGATCGGACATCGGTTCGCGGCGCTCCCGCACGAAGTGGCACGCAAGAGCGCGCCGCAGTGACCAGGCCACCGTAGGCCACGTGTGCCACCCCCGGAACCGGCCGGGTAGCACTCGCCCTCCGGTCCGCCACCGTGGCGCGACGGCTACCTTCCGTGCGTGGACGATCTGGCAGGCTCGGGCGGCGGGGCCGCGCTCGACCCGGCTGACGACGCATCGGCCTGGCCGACGATGAAGGTCCGGCGCACCGTGGCCTGGGTCGCGACGGTCGGCGCGGTCTGGTGCGCGATCGCCGTGCTGCTGGCGCTCGCGCCGCAGCGCCCGGTCGCCGACCTCGGCTTCCTGGTCGTGGCGCCTGCCCTCGCGGCCGTGTTCCCTGTGTGGGCGGTGACCGTGGTGGCGGCGCTGGCCGAGCTGCGGTCGTCGACGGCCGAGCCTCCCGTCGGGATGCCTCTGCCGCTGAGGGGTTGGCGAGTCCTCGCCGGCGGTCTGGTCTTCGCCTTCGGCGGGGCCGTTGCACTCGGGGTGATGCTGTTCGTCCGCCGGGAGTGGGGCCTGCCGATCGTCGACCTGCCCACGAGGACGGTCAGCCAGGCCCCCGCCGGCTGATCAGGCGCCTCGGTCAGGCGCGGCGCTCGACGCGCTCGACGATGCGATCGAGCTCCTCGAGCGCGATCCCGCACCGAGAAGCCCGACCCCTCGTCCCACGGCGCCTTCATCTCGCCCGACGACCCGTCGATGGCGAGGGCCACCGCGTCGCGGATGCCGATGGCGATGTCGACGAAGGGGATGAACCCGAGGACGACCCAGCCCGCGAGGTAGGGGATCGAGCCGGCGTAGGCCGGGTCCCACCTGACGTCGAGGTGCAGGATCTCGCAGAGCCCTTCGGCGATCGCCTCCGGGTTGGTCGACGTGACGAGGTCGAGGAAGGCCATCAGGGGCCCACCGGCCACGTCCCACAGCCAGTCCGGGGTGTTCTCCAGCACCCAGCAGCCGCGATCGGCCAGGTCGTCGAGCACGTCGCCGGCCCGCCCGATGTGGTCGGTGACCCAGTCGGGGGCGTCCTCCGAGTCGAGCACCCGCTCGAGGAGCTCGAGGACGTTGTCCTCGAAGGCGGTGGTGAGGTCGAAGCCGAACTCTCCGAAGAGCGCGCCGGCGACGAACGCGTAGGGGACGTCGGCGCCGGTGATGTCGTAGGTGTACGGGTTCGTCCCGTCCGCGGCTGAAACCGGGCCGCGTCCTCAGCCGTCGACGGGCCTCGCCGGCTGCTCAGTCGACGTCGAGGGACCGACGACCGAGCGCCCCCGCCCCTGCCGAGGTCGCCCGGACCACATCGCCGGTCCCGGGCCACGTCCGGAGCCGCGAGCCTCGGAGAGGCCGCGGTGCCAGGATGCGGGCATGCCCGGCACCGTCCTCCGCACCGAACCCGCACCCGGCGTCGTCCAGCTGACGTTGAACCGGCCCGATCGGCTCAACGCCATGGACGCCGAGCTCCTGGCCGACCTGCACGCGGAGCTCGACGTGCTGGCCACCGACCACGCCACCCGTGCCGTCGTGCTCACCGGCGCGGGCCGCGGGTTCTGCGCGGGGCTCGACCTGCGCGACGGCCCGAGGATGCCCGGCACCGAGGACGAGGGCCGGGTCCAGCAGGGGATGGCCGTGCAGCAGCACATCGCCTCGCTGGTGCCGAAGCTGCGCAGCCTGCGCCAGCCGGTGATCGCCGCGGTGAACGGTGCTGCGTCGGGCGGCGGACTGGCCCTGGCGCTGGCATCGGACGTCCGGCTCGCGGCGGCGTCGGCCCGGTTCAACGTCGCGTTCGTGCGCATCGGGCTCTCGGGCTGCGACATCGGGGTGAGCTGGCTCCTTCCCCGGCTCATCGGTGCGTCGGCGGCCTTCGAGCTGCTTCTGACCGGCCGGATCATCGACGCCCCCGAGGCCGAGCGCATCCACCTGGTGAGCCGGGTCGTCCCCGACGCCGACCTGCTCGACGCCGCCCTGGGCGTGGCGGCCGAGATCGCGGCGAACAGCCCGACCGGCGTCTGGATGACCAAGGAGGTCATGTGGAGCCAGCTCGAGGTCGGGAGCATGCAGGCCGGCATCGACCTCGAGAACCGCACCCAGATCATGACGTCGATGACCGAGGACATGGGCGAGGCCGTGATGGCGTTCCTCGAGAAGCGCCCGCCCGAGTTCAAGCGTCGCTGACGGCCTCCCCGTCCCCCTCGACGCGACCTCCGCTGCCCGCGCCGCCGCACTCCGGGGGGCGGCGGCGTGACACCGCGACCAGCACCGCGGTGGCGTCGCCCTCGTTGCAGAGGGCCGCGAGCGGGAGGTCGTCGAGCCACAGCACCGAGCCGGTCTCGAACCGGCACCGCCGTCCCGACCCGCCCTCCAGGGCGACGTCGCCCACCTCGACGACGACCAGCGCGTCGCGCCACTCGTCGGCGTCGAACAGCCGGCGCTCCCCCGGTCCGATGACCACCACGTCGACCCGCGCCCACGGCGGGATCCGCCGGCCGAGCAGGGTCAGCGGCTCGTCGTCGTGGTGCGACACGGACGGGCCTCCCCTCGGTCGTTGATGGCCGGCCCCGCACGAGAGGTGACGGACCGACCACCCCGAACTCACCGGTCCCCCCGCCCCTCCTCTCTCGAAGTGGCTCGCGTCTGGGGGTCAGGTCGACGTTCGCGAGCCAGTTCGAGATCGATCGCGTTCGGCGCACGTTCTGGGGGTCGGGGCGACGTTCGCGAGCCAGTTCGGGATCGGAGGGGTCAGCCGGCGGGGTAGAGGCGCTCGGCGTACTCCCTCACCATGCGGGAGGCGGCGAAGGCGGGGCCGTTGGTCATCAGGCTGCGCTTCACCAGGGCGACCCACTCGGTGGGCACGCCGTCGGCGTCGCGCTGGTTGAACAGCGGCACGACCTGCTGCTCGAGCACGTCGAACAGCTGGGCTCCGTGGCGCCGGTCGAGCTGGGCCTCGTCGAGCTCGTCGTCGATGGCCGGGTCGCCGACCGCCCACCCGTTCGAGCCGTCGTAGGCCTCGGCCCACCAGCCGTCGATGGTCGAGAGGTGGATGCCGCCGTTGAGGCAGGACTTCATGCCGCTGGTGCCGCTGGCCTCCATCGGCGGGCGGGGGACGTTGACCCACACGTCGCAGCCGCCGACCAGCTCGGTGGCCACGGCCATGTCGTAGTCCTCGAGGAAGGCCGCGCTGCCGGCCACGCCGGGGACGTCCTTCAGCCCGAAGAGGGTGCGGACGATCTCCTTGGCGTCGGCGTCGGCCGGGTGGGCCTTGCCGGCGAACACGAACTGGAGGGCCTGGTCGCCGGTGAGCAGCTCGACGGCCCGCTCGGGGTCGGCCGCCACCAGGTAGAGCCGCTTGTAGGTGGCGAGGCGGCGGGCGAAGCCGACGGTGAGGCGCTCGGCGTCGAAGCCGCGCTCGACGGCCTCGGCGTAGGCGAGGTCCTCTCCCCGGCGCAGGCGGTCGGTGGTGGCCCGCTCGCAGAGGCGCTCGACCAGCTTGGCCCGGGCCTCGCAGCGGGCGGCCCACAGCTCGCCGTCGGGGATGTCGGCGACGGCTGTCCAGGTGGCGGGGTCGTCGGCCCGGTCGACCCACCCGTCGCCGAGGTGGGTGTCGAGCAGGGCCCGCATCGGCCCCCGCAGCCAGGTGGCCACGTGGACGCCGTTGGTGACGTGGGTGAGGGGCACGTCGTCGACGGTCTCGCCGCCGAGGACCTCCTGCCACATCCCGCGGGCCACCTCGCCGTGGAGGCGGCTGACGCCGTTGGCGGCCCGGCTGGCCCTCAGGGCGAGCACGGTCAGGCCGCTGGGCTCCTCGTCGTCCGACGGGTCGATGCGCCCGAGGGCGAGCAGGCTCTCGTCCTCGCCGATCAGGTCGTCGACCCGGCCCAAGGTGGCCAGCACGTCGTCGCGGGAGTAGGTCTCGTTGCCGGCGGGGACGGGGGTGTGGGTCGTGAAGACGAACCGCTCCCGCACGTCGGCCAGCGCGTCGTCGAGCGAGGCCCCGCCGGCCATCTGCTGCGACATGAGCTCGACCGCGGCCAGCGCCGGGTGGCCCTCGTTGAGGTGGAAGACCGAGGGGTCGATGCCGAGGGCGGCCAGGGCCCGGGCGCCGCCGAGGCCCAGCACCGCGTACTGGGCCAGGCGGATGGCGGGCGACGACTCGTAGAGGCGGGAGGTGATCCAGCGGCCGGTCGGCGAGTTGGCCGCGACGTCGGTGTCGAGCAGGTACAGCGGCACCCGGCCGACGTCGACCCGCCACACCTGGGCGGTGACGTCCTCGTCGTCCACCGGGACGGTGACCGTGACCTGCCGGCCGTCGGCCCCGGTGACCGGGGTGGTGGGCGAGAGCTCGGGGTCGGTGTCGGTCCAGTACTCGTGCTGGAGGCCGGTCGCGTCGAGCCGCTGGTGGAAGTAGCCGCTGCGGTACAGCAGGCCGACGCCGACGGTCGGGTGGGCCAGGTCGGACGCGGCCTTCAGGATGTCGCCGGCCAGCACGCCCAGGCCGCCCGAGTAGATCGGGAGCGACGGGTGGATGCCGAACTCGGCGCACATGAACGCGGCCGGGCGGGCCGCGGTGCAGGCGAAGTCGCCGTCGGGGCGGGCCAGCTCGGCATCGAGCCCGGCCGCGAGGGCGTCGATGCGGGCGACGAGCGCGGTGTCGGCCGCCGCCCGCTCCAGCGCGGCGGACCGGGCCTCGACGAGCAGCCGCACCGGGTTGGCACCCATCCGCTCCCAGCGGGCGGGGTCGACCGCGGCGAACACGGCCCGGCCGTCGGACGCCCACGACCACCAGTAGTTGAGGGCCAGCCGGGCGAGCGGGGTGAGCGGCTCGGGCAGGCGCTGGGCCAGCTCGTCGATCCGGGTGCGGAGGTCGGCGTCGCCGGGGTGCTGGGCCATGGCGGAACGCTACTGCCGTCCCCGAGGGCCTCCGACCGGTGTGACCGGCACCCGTCAGCCGGCCGTCAGGCATGCTGGGCCCGATGGCCGGCCCCGTGCGCTCGGACCACTGCGCCGCCTTCCCGGTCGGCGTCGATCGCCTCTGGGATCACCTGGTGGCGGTCGACCGGTACCGCGCGTGGTGGCCGTGGCTGCGGCGCCTCGACGCCCGCACCGTGGCCGCGGGCGAGGTGTGGCACTGCACGATCCAGGGCCGTGTCCCGTACCGCCTGAGGTTGCGACTCACGCTCGTCGAGGTGGCCCCGCCCACCGGGGTCCGGGCCGACGTCGCCGGCGACCTCGTCGGCTGGGCGTCGTTCGCCCTCACCCCCGACGGGCCGGGCCGCTCGATGCTCCAGCTCCGCTCCGAGCTGGCCCCGGCGTCCCGCCTGGTGCGGACCGTCGCGACCGTGGCCCCCGGTCTCGCCCACCGCGGCCACGACCGCATCATCACCGGCGGCCTCGATCGCGTCCGCCACACCCTCGACGAGACCTAGCCGCAGCTCGCGTCAGCCGGCGAGGCGGTCGGTCGCCTCGATGTCGGCGCGGAGGTGGGCGGCGATGGCGGGGGTGAGCTGGTCGGTGTCGGCCCGCCAGCGCCAGCATCCGCCCTCGATGCCGGGGTGGTTCATGCGGGCCTCCGATCCCAGGCCGAGCACGTCCTGGAGCGGGAGGACGGCGAGCCGCGACCGAGATGCCAGGGCCAGGCGCGGCAGGAGTCGCCACGGCTCGTCGGCCGGGACGTCGACGACAGCGGCTTGCCGCGCCGCGTCACGCACCCGGTCGTGCACCAACGAGGGGACCGACCCCCACCAGCCCCGGGCGGTGTCGTTGTCGTGGGTGCCGGGGTAGCAGACGCTGCCCTCGCGGTGGTTGGCCGGGTGGTGGGGGGACGAGGTCTCGGGACGCCGACCGTCGAAGCCGAACTGGAGCACCACCATCCCCGGGAAGCCGAGGTCGTCGCGCAGCCGGGCGACCGGAGGGGTGATCACCCCGAGGTCCTCGGCGATGACCGGCAGCGGGCCGAGCGCGGCGGTGGCGGCGTCGAACACCGCTCGGCCGGGACCTCGCACCCAGCGACCGTCCCGGGCCGTCGCCGCCGAGGCGGGCACCTCCCAGTAGGCGACGAACGCCCGGAAGTGGTCGATGCGGGTGAGGTCGACGAGGTCGAAGGTCCGCCGCAGGCGCTCCGTCCACCACGCGTACCCCTGGCGCCGCAACGCCGACCAGTCGAACAGCGGGTTGCCCCACAGCTGGCCGTCGTCGCTGAAGGCATCGGGCGGCACCCCGGCCACGACGCCGGTGCGGAACAGGTCGGGGTGGGCGAGGTGGTCGACGCTGCCAGGGGCCACGTAGATCGGGACGTCGCCGATCAGCCGCACCCCCCGCTCGGCTGCGTGGGTGCGCAGCCGTCGCCACTCGCGGTCGAAGCGCACCTGGTCGCGCACCGCCTCCCGAGCGCCGGCGCCGGCGGCCGTCGCCCAGTCGCCGATCCAGGGCGCGGAGCGCTGGCGGAAGGCGTCCTCCTCGTCGACCGACACCGGTGCCTCGGGCTCGCTCAGCAGGCCCGGCCATCCGGCGAAGGCCGACGCCGACCGGTACGGCGACCGGTGCTCGTCGGGCGGCCCGAGCGGGAGGACCTGCCACCAGGCCACGCCGGCCTCCGCCAGCCAGTCGACGAAGCGGAGGGCGCCGTCGCCCAGCCGTCCGCCGGGGATCGAGGTGACGTGGGCCAGCACCCCCGCTGACCTGGGCCCGAGCGTGGCAGCGCCCGCATCGACCACCGCGCCCGGGTCGCCGCGGGGATCGGCCGATCCGCGGGGTTCGCCGTCGGGAGCCGAACCGTGCTGTCTGGTCCGCGCGCTCACACGACGAGCCTCGCGCGTCGCCCACGCGTCGCCCGACGACCGGATGCCAGCGGTCGAAGGGAGTGCCGATGGACGCTGGTACCGTGCCGCGACCCGACGCAGGAGGACACGGGTGAGCGGGATCAGCAGACGTGGGTTCCTCGCCGGAGCGGCTGCCGCGGCGGGTGCGGCGGTCGTCGCCCCGGGGTGCTCGGGCTCCGACGAGCAGGGGTCCCGCGACCCGGTCGGTCCGTCGAGCTCCCCGTCCGCCCCCGGCCCGGAGCCCACCGGGACGTGCGCCCGACGGCGCGCCCAACGTGATCTACATCACCGCCGACGACCTGGGCACGACCCTCGGGGCCTACGGCGACCGTCAGGTGGTCACGCCCCACCTCGACGCCTTCGCCGAGCGGTCGCTGCTGTTCGAGCGCTGCCACGCCCAGATCGCGATCTGCACCGCGTCGCGGACGAGCATCCTCACCGGCACCCGCCCGGAGACCACCGGCCTCATCGCGCTCGACCACGACTGGCAGGCTGCGCTGCCCGACGCCAGGTCACTCCCCGGCACGTTCCTCGACCAGGGCTACCGGACCGCTTCGGTGGGGAAGGTGTTCGACCCGCGGGGAGGGGAGGTCGACGACTGCTGGACGGTGCAGCGGGAGGAGTGGGGCGTCGAGGACGAGGTCGAGGCCATCGCCGTGCTGGACGATCTGGCCGACCACCCGGAGCCGTTCTTCCTCGCGGTCGGGTTCACCCAGCCCCATTGCGAGTGGACCCCGACGACGAGTCCCTCGCCGCCTACGACGTCGACAGCATCGAGCTGATGGGTCCCGGTCGCACGTTCGAGGGCGGGATGCGCGAGTCCGCGGGTGCGAGTGCGGAGGTCGTGTCCGACGACGAGGCTCGGGAGATCACCGCCCGGTACCTGGCCGAGGTCACCCAGATGGACCGTGCCTTCGGCCGGCTGATCGACCGCATCGACGAGCTCGGTCTCTTCGAGACGTCCATCGTCATCTTCTGGTCCGGCGACCACGGCTTCCACCTCGGGCAGAACGATCGGTGGGGGAAGTGGTCCTGCTACACGGCCGCGACCCACGTGCCGCTGATGATGTCGGTCCCCGGCCGCACCGTCGCCGGCTCGCGGGCTCCAGGGCTGGTCGAGTGCGTCGACATGTACCCGACCCTGGTGGAGCTGTGCGGCCTGGAGCCTCCGCCGCAGGAGCTCGAAGGGCTGAGCTTCGCCCCCGTGGTCGACGATCCCGCCGTCCCCTGGAAGCACGCCACCTTCGCGGTGTGGGGTCTCGAGGAGGTGGGCGAGCGCTCGATCACGACGGCCGGGTACAACTACATCGACGTGCTGCCCCGACCCCTGGCCGACGGCAGTGTCGAGCTCTACGACCTGGTCGAGGACCCGTCGGAGACGACCGACGTGGCCCTCGAGCGACCGGACGTCACGTCGGAGCTGGCTCGCCGGCTCGACGAGGGGCCGTCGGCGGCGCTGCCCGACGCTCCGCCGTTCGGCGTCTGATCCACCGTCGGAGGACGCTCCGGCCGGCCGGTACCCTCGTCGTCATGTGCGACGACCGGCAGAGCGGGTAGGGCGGCAGGGGTGCAGCCCGTCCCCGGCCGTGCCGGTTCTCGTCCCCCGAGCCGGATCGCCATCCTCGATCCGTCGCCCCTGCTCGACTGCGGGCGCCACCTCCCGAAGCGCACCGTCGGCGAGGAGGTGCCGGTGTCGGCGTCGATCGTCCGCGACGGCCACGACGTCCTGCGGGCCGTCGTCCGCTGGTGGGGGCCGGGCGACGACCTGCGCACCGGCGGGCAGGAGTCACCCCTGGTCAACGTGGACGGCGACCACGGGGGCGTGCGCTGGGAGGGCTCCTTCCCGGTCGACCGCCTCGGGCGCTGGACCTGGACCATCGAGGCGTGGGCCGACGCCCTGGCCTCGTGGCGGGTCGAGCTGCGGCGCAAGGTCGACGCCGGCCTCACCGCCCTCGACGGCGAGCTGGCCGAGGGCTCGTTGCTGCTGAAGGCGGCCGCCCGACGGGCCGGTGGCGACGAGGGCTCCGCCATCCGGGCCGCCGCCAAGGTCGTCGGCGACGCTCGGCGCCCCCTCGACGAGCGGGCCGCGGCCGCCCTCGACGCCGGCCTCGCCGCCCTGTGCGACGGCCACCCCGACCGCCGCCGGGCCACCGCCCTGCCGACCATGACGGTCGAGGTCGACGCCGAGCGGGCCCGCTTCGGTGCCTGGTACGAGATGTTCCCCCGCTCGTGGGGCGGCCTCGCCGGCGTGGAGGCGCAGCTGCCCAAGCTGGCCGAGCTCGGCTTCGACGTCGTCTACCTGCCGCCGATCCACCCCATCGGGGTCACCAACCGCAAGGGCCGCAACGGCACCCTCGACCCAGGGCCCCGCGACCCCGGCAGCCCGTGGGCCATCGGCTCGGCCGACGGCGGCCACACCGCCGTGCACCCCGGCCTCGGCACCCTCGACGACCTCGACCGGCTCGTCGCCACGGCCCGCGGGCTCGACATCGACATCGCCCTCGACTTCGCCATCCAGTGCTCGCCCGACCACCCGTGGCTCACCGAGCACCCCGACTGGTTCCAGCGCCGACCCGACGGCACCATCAAGTACGCCGAGAACCCGCCCAAGACCTACCAGGACATCCACAACGTCGACTTCGAGTGCGAGGACTGGCGGGCCCTGTGGGAGGCGCTGCGCGACGTCGTCGTGTTCTGGATCGGCCACGGCATCCGCACCTTCCGGGTCGACAACCCGCACACCAAGCCGCTGCCGTTCTGGGAGTGGCTCATCGGCTCCGTGCGCGCCGAGCACCCCGACGTCGTGTTCCTCGCCGAGGCCTTCACCGAGCGCACGATGATGCAGGCCCTGGCCAAGGTCGGGTTCGACCAGAGCTACACCTACTTCACCTGGAAGTCCTCGGCCTGGGACCTCACGGAGTACGTCACCGAGCTGGCGACGACCGACGAACGCCACCACTTCCGTCCGAACTTCTTCGTGAACACCCCGGACATCCTCACCGCCGAGCTGGTCGAGGGCGGTCCGGCCAAGTTCGCCTCGCGGCTGATCCTCGCCGCCACCCTGTCGCCGAGCTACGGCATCTACTCCGGGTTCGAGTCCTACGAGCGGGTGCCGGTGCGGCCCGGCTCGGAGGAGTACCTCGACTCCGAGAAGTACCAGGTGCGCAAGCGCCGCCTCGACGGCCCGCTCCTGCCGCTGGTCGGTCGGCTCAACCGGATCCGCCGGGAGACACCCGCGCTCCAGCGTCATCGAGGGCACCCGCTTCCTCGAGACCGAGAGCCCGGCGATCGTCGCCTACGCCAAGAGCCACCGGGGCAGCACGGTCATCACCGCGGTGCTGCTCGACCCCGACCGCGCCCACGAGGGAGTCGTCGTGGTGCCGCCCGAGCTCGGCCTCCCGCCGGTGTTCCGCGTCCGCGACCTCCTCACCGACGAGGTGTGGGACTGGCGCATCGGCCGCAACTACGTGCGGCTCGTCCCCATGGAGCAGCCGGCGCACGTCCTCGAGGTCGAGGTCAAGTGACGCCGGACTCCATGGCGGGCTCGTCGCCCGACACGCCGCGCGACCTCGCCACCCACTGGTTCGAGGCCAACCCGACGTGGTTCAAGACCGCGGTCTTCTACGAGATCCACCTGCGCGGCTTCTACGACTCCAACGGCGACGGCTCCGGCGACTTCCGCGGCCTCACCGAGAAGCTCGACTACCTCCAGTGGCTCGGCGTCGACTGCATCTGGCTGCTGCCCACCTACCCCTCGCCGCTGCGCGACGGCGGCTACGACATCGCCGACTTCAAGGCCGTCCACCCCGACTACGGCACCGTCGACGACGTCCGCGACTTCCTCGCCGCCGCCCACGAGCGGGGCATGCGGGTCATCACCGACCTGGTGATGAACCACACCTCCAGCGACCACCCCTGGTTCCAGGAGTCCCGCAGCGGGCCCGACTCGCCCAAGCGCAGCTGGTACGTCTGGTCCGACACGCCCGAGCTCTACGCCGACGCCCGGATCATCTTCACCGACACCGAGACGTCGAACTGGACGTGGGACCCGGACGCCGAGGCCTACTACTGGCACCGCTTCTTCAGCCACCAGCCGGACCTCAACTACGAGGAGCCGGAGGTCCAGGAGGCGATGCTCGACGCGATGCGGTTCTGGCTCGACCTCGGGCTCGACGGCTTCCGCCTCGACGCCGTCCCGTACCTGTTCGAGGAGGACGGCACCAGCTGCGAGAACCTCCCCGCGACCCACGAGTTCCTCAAGCGGGTGCGGGCCACCGTCGACGCCGAGTACCCCGACCGGGTGCTGCTGGCCGAGGCCAACCAGTGGCCCGAGGACGTCGTCGACTACTTCGGTGACGGCGACGAGTGCCACATGGCGTTCCACTTCCCCGTGATGCCGCGCATGTTCATGGCCTTGCGGCGGGAGGACGCGACGCCGATCATCGAGATCCTCGAGCGCACGCCCGACATCCCCGACAACTGCCAGTGGGGCCTGTTCCTCCGCAACCACGACGAGCTGACCCTCGAGATGGTCACCGACGAGGAGCGGGACTACATGTACGCGGAGTACGCCAAGGACCCGCGCATGAAGATCAACGTGGGCATCCGCCGCCGGCTGGCCCCGCTCATGGACAACGGACGGGAGGAGATCACCCTCCTCCACGCCCTGCTGTTCTCGCTGCCGGGGTCACCCGTCCTCTACTACGGCGACGAGATCGCCATGGGCGACAACCTGTACCTCGGCGACCGCGACGGGGTGCGCACCCCGATGCAGTGGACCGGCGATCGCAACGGGGGCTTCAGCCGGGCCGACTTCGCCCAGCTCTACTCGCCGCCGCTGATGGACCCGGTGTACGGCTTCCAGGCCGTCAACGTCGAGGCCCAGCTCCGCACCCCGAGCAGCCTGCTGCGCTGGATCCAGCGCTTCGTCGCGCTGCGGAAGGAGCACCCGGTCTTCGGCTACGGCAGCTACGAGCCGCTCGCCACGTCCAACCACCGCATCTTCGCGGTGATCCGCTCCTACGAGGACGACCTCGTGCTGTGCGTGCACAACGTCGCCCGCTCGGCCCAGGCCGTCGAGCTCGACCTGTCGGCCTACGAGGGCCGTTGGCCGGAGGAGATGCTGGGCCGCACCCGCTTCCCCCGCATCGGCCAGCTGCCCTACCTGCTGACCCTCGCACCCCGCGGCTTCTTCTGGTTCCGGCTGACCGAGGACGAGCTGTCCGAGGATCGCTTCGACGCCGCCCTGCCCCCCACCCACGACCGGGAGGAGCGCGACCCATGACGACGCTCACCGACGCCCTGGACGCGATCGACACCGAGGCCCTCACCGAGTGGGTCACCGCCCAGCGGTGGTTCTCGGCCAAGTCCCGGGAGGTCGCGCTCGGGGTCCGCGACGCGGTCTCGCTCGACGCCGAGCGCGGCCTCGGTCTGGTCGTGGTCGAGGCCCGCACGCCGGCCGGCACCCACGAGCTGTACCAGCTGATCGTCGGCCACCACGACGACGACATCGACCCGGACGCCCTGTCCGACCCGACGCGCGCCACCGTGCTGGCCGACCTCCTCCGCCTCGGCGCCCAGGTCGGCGACGAGGGCCGGACGGTCACGTTCCACTGGACCGACGATGCACCGACGCTCGCCGCCGTGCCCCGCGTCCGCCCGCTCCGGGCCGAGCAGTCCAACTCGTCGGTCGTGATCGACGAGACCGTGGTGCTCAAGGTGTTCCGGCACCTCGAGCCGGGCGACCACCCGGAGCTCGAGATGCTCCAGTTCCTCTCGGAGCGGGGCTTCGCCCACATCCCTCCGCTGGCCGGCTGGTACGAGGTGCGGGGCGAGCTGCTCGACGCGACCCTCGGCGTGGCCCAGGGCTTCGTCAGCGACGGGCAGGACGGCTGGGCCGTGGCCCTCGACTCGCTCGGCGAGCCCGGATCCGACCGGCTGACCCCCCACCTGGGCGAGCTGGGTCGGGTCGTCGGAGAGATGCACGCGGTGCTCGGCTCCGATGCGTCCGACCCCGCGTTCGCCCCGGAGTCGCCCGGCGACGAGTCGCTGCCGCTGTTCATGGCCACCGTCGACGAGGAGATCGAGCACGTCTTCACCGCCCTGCCCGACCACGAGGTCTTCGCGCCCATCGCCGGTCGTGGTGACGCCCTGCGCGACCAGCTGCAGCGGATGTCGCAGGGCGGGTCGGTGGGACGTCTGATCCGGCACCACGGCGACCTCCACCTGGGCCAGACCCTCCTCGGCCCCGACGGCTGGTGGACCATCCTCGACTTCGAGGGCGAGCCCAGCCGACCCCTCATCGACCGTCGCCGCAAGCGGTCGCCGCTCCGCGACGTGGCCGGCATGCTCCGCTCGTTCGCCTACGCGGCCTCGGCCGCGGAGCGAGCGGGTCGCACCGTCCCCGAGGGGTGGGAGGCGAGCGCCCGGACCGCCTTCCTCGAGGGCTACCTGGGCAGCGTCGACTCGTCGTTGCTGCCCGCCGGCGAGGCCGCGACGGAGCAGGTCCTCGCCGTGTTCGAGCTGGAGAAGGCGATCTACGAGCTGCGCTACGAGATCGACAACCGGCCGGACTGGGCCGCCATCCCCGTCGCCGGCATCGCCCGGCTGCTGGAGGACGACGCCTGATGCCCGACGGCGGCAGCGCGGCCGACGGCATGCTCACCCCGACGGTCGGCGAGCTCGACCTGCACCTGCTGAACGAGGGCCGGCACCTCCACCTGCACCGGGCCCTCGGTGCCCATCCGGCGACGGTCGACGGGGTCGACGGCACCGCCTTCTCGGTGTGGGCCCCGGCGGCCGCCGGCGTGAGCGTGGTGGGCGACTTCAACTGGTGGGACGGCGGGGCGCACCCGATGAACGCCGTCGGCGACTCCGGGGTGTGGGAGCTCTTCGTGCCCGGTGTCGGCGAGGGCGCCACCTACAAGTTCGCGGTGCGCAGCCGGTCCGGAGACGTCGTGCAGCACGCCGACCCGATGGCCCGGCAGGCCGAGGTCCCCCCGGCCACCGCGTCGGTCGTCTCGACCTCGCGCCACCAGTGGGCCGACGGCGCGTGGATGGAGCGCCGGGCTCGAGCCCACCCCTGGACCGAGCCCATGTCGATCTACGAGGTGCACCTGGGGTCGTGGCGGCGCGACCCGGCCCGGCCCGACACGCCGCTGCGCGCCTCGGAGGTGGCCGAGGACCTCGCCGCCTACGTGCTCGACATGGGCTTCACCCACGTCGAGCTGCTGCCGGTGATGCACCACCCCTACGGCGGGTCGTGGGGCTACCAGGTCACCTCGTTCTTCGCCCCCGAGGCGGCGTGGGCCACGCCCGACGAGATCAAGGCGCTGGTCGACTGCCTCCACGGTCACGGCATCGGGGTGCTGCTCGACTGGGTGCCGGCGCACTTCCCCCGCGACGAGTGGGCCCTCGCCCGCCTCGACGGCACCGCGCTCTACGAGCACGCCGACCCCCGGCGGGGCGAGCACCCGGACTGGGGCACCCTCGTCTTCAACCACGGTCGCCACGAGGTGCGCAGCTTCCTGCTGTCGAACGCCCTGTTCTGGTTGGAGGAGGTCCACGCCGACGGCCTGCGGGTCGATGCGGTGGCCTCGATGCTCTACCTCGACTACTCCCGGAAGGCGGGGGAGTGGGTGCCCAACGTCCACGGCGGCCGCGAGGACCTCGACGCGGTGTCGTTCCTCCAGGACCTCAACACGGTCGTGCACGCCGAGGTGCCGGGCACGATCTCCACCGCCGAGGAGTCGACCGCCTGGCCCGGTGTCACCCGTCCGGTCCACCTCGGCGGACTCGGGTTCGGCTTCAAGTGGAACATGGGCTGGATGCACGACACGCTCGACTACTTCACCCGCGAGCCCGCGCACCGCCGCTTCCACCACCACGACCTGACCTTCAGCCTCGCCTACGCCTTCAGCGAGAGCTACGTCCTGCCGCTGAGCCACGACGAGGTCGTGCACGGCAAGCGCTCGCTGCTCGAGAAGATGCCCGGCGACCGGTGGCAGCAGATGGCGAACCTCCGCGCCCTCTACGGCCTGATGTGGGCCCACCCCGGCAAGAAGCTGCTGTTCATGGGGTGCGAGCTGGCCCAGGAGCGGGAGTGGAGCGAGGGCCGCAGCCTCGACTGGCACCTCCTCGGCCGCGCCGACCACGCCGGGGTGCAGGGCCTGGTGCGAGACCTGAACCGCACCTACCGGCGGCTGCCCGCGCTGTGGGAGGTCGACTTCGACGAGGCCGGCTTCACCTGGCTGGAGGCCGACGACGCCGACCACAACGTGATCGCCTTCGTGCGCCGATCGTCGGGCGACGCCGACCAGGTCGTGTGCATCGCCAACCTGTCGCCGGTGCCCCGCCACGGCTACCGGGTCGGCGTCCCCCGTCCCGGCCGGTGGGACGAGGTCCTCAACACCGACGCCGGCCACTACGGCGGGTCGAACCTGGGCAACATGGGCGCCGTGGTCGCCGACGACATCCCCGCCCACGGCCAGCCGTGGTCGGCCGAGGTGACCCTCCCGCCCCTGGCGGTCGTGTGGTTCGCCCCGGCCGGGGAAGCCTCGTGAGCGACGACGCTGAGCGACGACGGCACTGACGCGGCTCCCGACGACCTGGCGCGAGCCGTCCACGCGGAGCACGTCCACGAGGTGTGGCCGGGTCATCCCTTCCCCCTCGGGGCGACCTGGGACGGCGAGGGCGTCAACTTCTCCCTGTTCAGCGAGCACGCCACGCGCGTCGAGCTGTGCCTGTTCGACGCCGACGGCGGTGAGCAGCGGCTCCCGCTCACCGAGCGCACCGCCTTCAACTGGCACGGCTACGTCGCCGGGCTCGGGCCCGGGACCCGCTACGGCTACCGCGTCCACGGCCCGTACGACCCCGAGGCCGGGCACCGGTTCAACCCGAACAAGCTGCTGATCGACCCGTACGCCAAGGCCATCGAGGGGCCGATCGATCCGGCGCTCGGCAACATCCTCCCCTACGTCCCCGACGGCACCGACACCGCCGACCTCGAACCCGACGACGAGGACGACGCCGAGGCGATCCCCAAGTGCCTCGTGATCGACCCCCACTTCGACTGGGAGGACGACGCGCCGCCGGCCCGGCCGTGGAGCCAGACGGTCATCTACGAGGTGCACGTCAAGGGCTTCACCGAGACCCGCGCCGACGTGCGCGACGACCTGCGCGGCACCTACGCCGGCCTCGCCTCCGACGAGGCCATCGCCCACCTCACCGACCTCGGCGTGACCGCGGTCGAGCTCCTGCCGATCCACCACATCGCCGACGAGTCGTTCCTGCACGACAAGGGCCTCACGAACTACTGGGGCTACAGCTCGATCGGGTACCTCGCACCCCACGCCGACTACGCCGCCACCGGCAGCCACGGCGAGCAGGTCCGCGAGTTCAAGGGGATGGTGAAGGCACTCCACCGGGCCGGCATCGAGGTGATCCTCGACGTCGTCTACAACCACACCGCGGAGGGCAACCACCTCGGCCCGATGCTGTCGTTCCGCGGCGTCGACAACGTGAGCTACTACCGGCTCGTCCCCGACGAGCCCCGGATGTACATGGACTTCACGGGCACCGGCAACTCGCTCAACGTCGTCCACCCCAGCGTGCTGCGGCTGATCATGGACTCGCTGCGGTACTGGGTGATCGAGTGCCACGTCGACGGGTTCCGCTTCGACCTCGCCAGCGCGCTGGCCCGCGAGCTCTACGACGTCGACCGGCTCTCCGCCTTCTTCGACACCATCCACCAGGACCCGGTGCTGTCGCAGGTGAAGCTGATCGCCGAGCCGTGGGACGTCGGCCCCGGCGGCTACCAGGTCGGCAACTTCCCGGTGCTGTGGACCGAGTGGAACGGCATGTACCGCGACGCCATCCGCGACTTCTGGCGGGGCCACGCGTCGCACTCGGCCCTGGCGTCGCGCCTCACCGGGTCGAGCGACCTCTACGCCAACGACGGCCGGTCCCCGGTGGCGTCGATCAACTTCGTCACCGCGCACGACGGCTTCACCCTGCGCGACCTCGTCACCTACGAGACCAAGCGCAACGAGGCCAACCTGGAGGACAACAAGGACGGCACCGACGACAACCGGTCGTGGAACTGCGGGATCGAGGGGCCGACCGACGACCCCGCCGTCAACGAGCTGCGGGCCCGTCAGCAGCGCAACCTCATGGCGACGCTGCTGGTCAGCCAGGGCGTCCCGATGGTGCTCGGCGGCGACGAGATCAGCCGCAGCCAGCACGGCAACAACAACGGCTGGTGCCAGGACAACGAGATCTCGTGGTTCGACTGGGACCTCGACGACGACAGCCGCACCATGCACGACTTCACCCGGCGGCTGATCCGGCTCCGCCGCGAGCACCCGGTGTTCCGGCTCCAGAGCTTCCTCACCGGTGACAGCCTCGACGGCTCGGGCCTGCCCGACGCGTGGTGGTTCCGGCCCGACGGACGGCGCATGACCGTCGGCGACTGGCAGCGCGACGACGGTCGGACGGTGGGCCTGTTCCTCAACGGCCAGCAGATCGCCCGGCGCGACCGCCAGGGCCGGCGCGTCGTCGACGACTCGTTCCTGCTGCTGTTCAACGCCCACCACGAGGACGTCGAGTTCACGCTGCCGGCCCGCCGCTTCGGCCTCCGCTGGGAGCTCGAGCTCACCACCGTCGACCCGTCGGAGGCGTCCGGGGCGTGGGCCGTCCCCACCCGTGGCCACGTCACCTCCACCGCCCGCTCCGTCCTCATCCTCCGCCGCCAGGCCTGACCCGCCAGTACGACCGGGGTCAGCGTCGTACCGTTGGGGGATGGCCACCGAGGACGACGTCCGGCGGATCGCGCTGTCGCTGCCGGAGACCACCGAGAAGCCGTGGTTCGGATCGCCGGGGTTCCGGGTGAAGGACAAGGGCTTCCTGCGCATCCGGTCCGAGGCCGAGGGCGGGCTGGTGTGCTTCGTCGCCGACCTCGACGAGAAGGAGGCCCTGCTCGCCTCCGATGCCGAGAAGTTCTTCACCACGCCGCACTACGACGGCTACCCGACGGTGCTGGTGAACCTGCCCGCCGTCGACGTCGACGAGCTCACCGAGCTGATCACCGAGGCCTGGCGCGCCAAGGCCCCCAAGCGCGTCCTCAAGGCCTACGACGCCGCCCACCCCACGGTGGAGTGACGGGCTCTGCGACTCCCGTCCTCCTAGATGCCGCAGTCGGGGGCGCGCCAGGAGATGCCGCCGGTGTCGAGGTGCACGTGGTCGTCGTGGTTGGGGTAGCCGGGGCCGTAGATGCCCTGGAAGCCGTGGTAGCGGGCCTGGCGGGCGAGGGTGCAGAGGCGTGGGGGCCGGGGTCGAGGTCGGCCGCGGCCCCGAAGGTGTGGAGGCTGCGACTGGCCCCGCCGGCCCACTGGTTGCAGGTGCGTGACCGGAAGCCGCTGCCGACCCGGATGCTGGAGCCGCCGAGGGACCGGCGCAGGGCCTCCAGCTTCCACATGGTGATGAGGGCGTTGGTGCGCACCGTGCTCGGCGCGGCCAGCCCTCCGTCGAAGCCGCCGAAGCACTGGTCCTGCATCTCCCAGAACGAGAAGTGCGGCGGCGTGCAGTCGGCCTTCTGCATGCGGGCGATGAGGCCGAGGGTCGCAGGCCCGGCCACCCCGTCGGCCGAGAGCCCGTAGGCGCGCTGGAAGCGGGCGACGGCGGCCGCGGTGGCCGGTCCGAACGAGCCGTCGACGCTGACCCGCCCGCCGTAGCCGGGGTAGCCCGACACCCGGATCTGGAGCCGGGCCACGTCGTTGCCGTACGACCCGACCCGCAACGTGCGGGTCCACCCTGAGCAGCCGCTCGACGCGGCGCGGGCCGTCGCCACCCGCACGGCGCGGGACGACGGGCTGGCGGTCGGGACGGCCGCGGCCGACGCGGCGATGGTCATCGTCGCCGCGACCACGAGGACCGACGCGGCCAGCCGGCTCCGCGTGCCCCGGCGTCGTGCCCGCCCCCGGGAAGGCCTCGCCATCCGCTGCGTCTCCTCGTCCGTCGTCGGACCCGTCCGCCGGTGGTCGGGTCCCCGCGCGACGGTACCGAGGAGCCCCCGTCCGGGCGCGGACCTCGCAGCGTGCCCGCCCCGCTTCGAACCGTGGACCCCCATCCGACGTGGCTCGCGTTCTGGGGGTCAGGACCCGCTGTTCGCGCGCCAGCTCGACCGAGGCCTCGGCGTGCGCCCCCGTCGAGAGGGCCGCGCCGGGGATGGAGGCGTGCTGGGGAGGAGGCGCCCGCCCCCGCCGTGGGTGGGTGTGCGGGAAGGACCGCGGCGGGGGTCGGGCGCCTACGCCGCCGGGTGGTCGACGCCGGAAGGGGGTGGACCGGCGTCGGCCAGGGCGGCGGACTCGTCGTCGTCGAACAGGCGGGAGCGGATCAGGAAGCGCACGCCGTCGGGCGCCTCCAGGGAGAACCCGCTGCCGCGCCCGGGCACGACGTCGACGGTGAGGTGGGTGTGGGCCCAGTACTCGAACTGGGCCGCCCCCATGTAGAAGGGCTGGTCGGCGACCTCGCCGAGGTAGACGTCGCTCCCGCCGACCCGGAAGTCGCCCCTCGGGTAGCACATGGGTGACGAGCCGTCGCAGCAGCCGCCCGACTGGTGGAACAGCACCGGTCCGTGCTGGTCCACCAGTCGGCCGACGACCTCGGCGGCCTCAGGGGTGATCGTCACCCGCTCGACGTCCACGTCGTCGCCCTCCGGCCTAGAAGAAGCCCAGCTTCTGCGGGCTGTAGGAGACGAGGAGGTTCTTCGTCTGCTGGTAGTGGTCGAGCATCATGGCGTGGTTCTCCCGGCCGATGCCCGAGCCCTTGTAGCCACCGAAGGCGGCGTGGGCGGGGTAGGCGTGGTAGCAGTTCGTCCACACCCGGCCGGCCTGGATGCCCCGTCCGAGGCGGTAGGCGGCGGAGCCGTCACGGGTCCACACGCCGGCGCCGAGGCCGTAGAGCGTGTCGTTGGCGATGCGGAGCGCCTCGGCCTCGTGGTCGAAGGTCGTCACGGCCAGGACGGGCCCGAAGATCTCCTCCTGGAAGATCCGCATCGAGTTGTCGCCCTTGAAGATCGTCGGCTCGACGTAGTAGCCGCCGTCGCGACCCTCGACGCTGCGGGTCGACCCACCGGTGAGCACCTCGGCGCCCTCGGCCCGGCCGATGTCGAGGTAGGACAGGATCTTCTCCAGCTGGTCGTTGGACGCCTGGGCCCCGATCATGGTGGCCATGTCGAGCGGATCGCCGGAGATGATCTGCTCCGTGCGCTCGATCGCCTTGGCGATGAACTCGTCGTAGATCGACGACTGGATCAGGGCCCGGCTCGGGCAGGTGCACACCTCGCCCTGGTTGAGGGCGAACATCACGAAGCCCTCGAGGGCCTTGTCGAGGAAGTCGTCGTCGTGGTCCATGACGTCCTCGCAGAAGATGTTCGGGCTCTTGCCGCCGAGCTCGAGCGTCACCGGGATGATGTTCTCCGAGGCGTACTGCATGATCAGCCGGCCGGTCGTCGTCTCGCCGGTGAAGGCGATCTTGTTGACCCGCTTCGAGCTGGCCAGCGGCTTGCCGGCCTCGACCCCGAAGCCGTTGACGATGTTCAGCACGCCGTCGGGCACGAGGTCCGCGATCAGCTCGGCGACCTTGAGGATCGACCACGGCGTCTGCTCGGCCGGCTTCAGCACCACCGCGTTGCCGCCCGCGAGCGCGGGGGCGAGCTTCCAGGTGGCCATCAGGATGGGGAAGTTCCACGGGATGATCTGGCCGACCACGCCGAGCGGCTCGTGGAAGTGGTAGGCGACGGTGTCGGAGTCGATCTGGCTGATCGCCCCCTCCTGGGCCCGCAGCACGCCGGCGAAGTAGCGGAAGTGGTCGACGGCCAGGGGCAGGTCGGCGGCGAGGGTCTCGCGCACGGGCTTGCCGTTCTCCCAGGTCTCGATGACCGCCAGGTCCTCGAGGTGCTCCTCGAGCCGGTCGGCGATCTTCAGCAGCACGCCGGCGCGCTCGGCGGCACTGGTGGCGCCCCAGCCGTCCTTGGCCGCGTGGGCTGCGTCGAGGGCCAGCTCGACGTCGTCGGCGTCCGAGCGGGCGATCTCGGTGAAGACCTCCCCGGTGACGGGTGAGATGTTCTCGAAGTACCGACCGTTGGTCGGTGCGACCCACTTCCCGCCGATGAAGTTGTCGTAGCGATCGGCGACGGTGATCTGGCTGCCATCAGAGCCTGGAGCTGGGTACTGCACGGTGGTCCCCTTGGAGTCGACGGCACCGCGACCTGTCTGCGCAGATCCTCGGGTGCAGGAGCGACGACCGCTCCCACATGGAAGGATCGACCTCGCGAGGTTGGGAAAAGGTTGGGAAGGACCCCATGGCCCCCAGTCGGTCGCATCGCCTCCAGCGGGCCGCCCTCGAGCGGTCGTGGCACGTGTTCGTCGACGCCGACGCGAAGGCCGCCGATGCCGCGTCGTCCGAGCACGGGGCGGTCGACGTGCGCGACGAGGTGCGGGCGTCGTGGGCCCGTTCGGCCCAGCGCCTCGACCCCGCGATCGACCACGCCCCGTTCGCAGAGGACGCGCCGGAGCGGTGGCGCCAGGGCCGCCTGGCCCGCGCCTTCTCCCACATCGCCGACGACCTGGCCCAGGCGGCCGTCGACGGCGACCTGATCGCCGCGGTCACCGACGCCGAGGGCACCATCGTGTGGACCGCCGGCGGTCGCACCATGCGGCTGCGGGCCGAGGGGGTGGGCTTCGTCCCCGGCGGGAGGTGGGACGAGGCGTCGGTCGGCACCAACGCCCTGGCCCTCGCCCTGCGAAGCGGCACGCCGTCGACGGTGTGGTCGGCGGAGCACTTCGCCCCGATCGTGCACGACTGGGTCTGCTACTCGGCGCCGATCCAGCACCCGTCGACCGGTGAGGTCCTCGGGGTGCTCGACCTCTCCACCACGTGGAACCGCCCGACGCCGCTGGCGCTGCCGACCGTGCGCACCATGGCCCGGATGATGGGCCTCGCCCTCCAGTCGGAGGACGAGGGGAGAGGGATGGGGCCGTCCCCACGTCGGGTCGCCATCCCGTCGCTGAGCCTGCGGACGTTGGGCGACAGCTCCGTGGTGCTCGACGGGGCGCTGCTGACGGTGCCGCCCCGCGCCGTCGAGCTGCTCGCGATCCTCGCCATGGAGCCGGCCGGCCTGACGCTGGAGGAGCTGCACGACCGCCTCCACGGTGAGCACCCGGTCGCCGCCGCGTCGACCAAGTCCGACCTCTCCCACCTGCGCCGGGCCGTGGGCGAGGTGGTCGCGAACCGGCCCTACCGGTTGGCCGGTGCGGTGTGGGCCGACCACGTCGAGGTGCTCGACGCGGTCGGGGCCGGCGACGTCCGACGGGCCATCGAGCTGTACCGGGGGCCGATGCTGCCCCGCTCGACCTCGCCCGCGATCGAGGAGCGGCGGCGGATGGTCGAGGTGGCGGTGCGCGACGTGGCCCTCGCCCACGGCGACGTCGACGACCTCGTCCGCCTCAGCGCGACGCTGCGCGACGACCCGTACGTGCAGGAGGTCGCCCTCGACCGCCTCCCCGTCGGCGACCCCCGTCGCGCCCTCGTCGCCGGCCGCGCCGACTGGCTGGACTGAGGGCCAGCAGGCGCCCGTCGGCTCGTCAGCGGTCGCCGCGGAGCTGCTCGATGCGGCGGCGGTCGCGCTTGGTCGGTCGGCCGGCGCCGCGCTCGCGGACGGCGACCGGCGGTGGGGCTCCGTCGGGCGGGGGAGGGGGCGTGTGGTCGACGAAGCACTCGGCCGCCACCGGGGCGCCGACCCGGTTCTCGATCACCCTCGTGACCTCGACGGTGCGGTCGACCCCGTGCAACCGGGCCTCCACGACGTCACCGACCGCGACCGTCGTCGCCGGCTTGGCCGGTCGTCCGCCCACCCGCACGTGGCCGGCCCGACACGCCGCGGTCGCCGCCGACCGCGTCTTCACCAGCCGCACCGACCACAGCCACCGGTCGACCCTCGCCGCATCCACGGCCCCATCCTCCCAGGTGGTTCCTCGTCGGGCGTGTGCTCCGGGCAGGCGGCGGCGTCGTGCGCCCGGTAGAACCGGGGGACCTCGACGCGAGGAGTCCCACGTGGCCCCGTTCCTGCTGCCCGCCGAGCCGATCCGCACGCTCGACGAGTACCTGGCGACCGAGACCGGTGGGCTCGGCGTCGCCCGGGCCCAGGAGATCGGGCCCGCGGCCACGGCCGCGATGGTGCTCGAGGCCGGGCTGCGGGGTCGTGGCGGGGGTGGCTTCCCGACCGGTCGCAAGTGGCAGGGCATCGCCGCCGAGCCCGGCCGGACCTACATGGTCGTCAACGCGGCCGAGGGCGAGCCCGGCACCTTCAAGGACCGGGCGCTCATCCGGGCGAACCCGTTCCAGCTGGTCGAGGGCATCGTGATCGCCGCCTTCGCATCCGGCGTCGACGAGGTCTACGTCGGCCTCAAGGGAAGCTTCGAACGGGAGCTCGCAGCCGTCAGCGAGGCGGTGCGCGCCTTCCAGGAGGCGGGGATCTGCGCCGACTGCACGGTGACGATCGTCGGTGGCCCCGACGAGTACCTCTTCGGCGAGGAGAAGGCGATGCTCGAGGTGATCGAGGGGAAGCCGCCGCTCCCTCGCCTGTTCCCGCCCCACGAGCACGGGCTGTTCGCCACCGCGCCCCAGCTCGGGTGGGAGGCGACGCCGGGCGCCGGGTCCGGGCCACCAGGGTCGCACCCCACGTTCGTCAACAACGTCGAGACGCTGTGCAACGTGCCCCACATCCTCGCCCGGGGGGCTGCGTGGTTCCGTTCGATGGGGACCGTCGAGTCGCCCGGCAACGTCGTGGCCACCGTCGTCGGCGACGTGGTGGCGCCCGACGTCGGCGAGGTCGAGCTGGGCACGCCGCTGCGCGCCGTCATCGATGGCGTCGGCAGCGGGCTGGTCGCGGGGCGGTCGGTGAAGGCGGTCTTCAGCGGCGTGGCCAACCGGGTGGTGGTCGCCGCCGACCTCGACGTGCCCGTGTCGTACGAGGGGTTCCAGGCCATCGGCAGCGGGATGGGGTCGGCCGGGTTCATCGTCTACGACGACACCGCGTGCATGGTCGCCGCCGCCCACCGCTTCTCGCACTTCCTCTCCGTCGAGTCGTGCGGCCAGTGCTCGCCCTGCAAGATCGGATCGGGGGAGATCACCGACCACCTGCGGATGATCGAGACGGGTGGCGGCACCGATCACGACGTCGAGGCCATCGTCGGCTGGCTCGATCGGGTGACCGACGGCAGCCGGTGCTTCCTGGCCGCGGAGGAGCAGGCGGTGGTGGGGAGCATCCTGCGGGCGTTCCCCGACGAGGTGGCCGAGCACATCGACGCCGGGGTGTGCCCGCGCCCCGGTCCCCGCCCCCTCCCCAGGCTGGTCGACCTCGTGGGCGGCGTCGCGACCTACGACGACGCCTACTGGCGGAAGCGCCCCGACTGGACCTACGACGACGCCTGACACCGTGAGCCCGGCCGTCGACACCGCGACGGCGACGGTGGCGGTGCCGGTGAGTTCCGGGCGTGGTCCCCGTCTACCCCGCATGATCGACATCCAGCCCGCCGCCGAGCGGACCCTCGGCCTCCTCACCTCGCTCGACGACGGCCAGCTGGGACGACCGACGCCGTGCCCCGACACGACCGTCGGCGACCTCGTGGACCACCTCGGGACCTTCGCGGTGCACTTCCACGCCGCGGCCCGGAAGGAGACCCAGGGCGGGTGGGTGCCACCTCCACCACCGAGCGCCGCCAACCTCGAGGCCGGCTGGCGCGATCGCATCGCACGCGACCTGCTGGCCCTGGCCGAGGCCTGGCGGGCACCGAGCGCGTGGGAGGGCGTCACCCTCGCGGGAGGCTTCGAGATGCCGGCCCAGACCGTCGGTCTGGTGGCCCTCGACGAGCTGGTCGTCCACGGGTGGGACATCGCGGTGGCGACGACGCAGCCCTACGCGCCGACGTCCGACGAGGTCGACGCCGCGACGGAGTTCGTCGCCTCGTTCGAGGCTCCTCGCGACGGCTCGCTCTTCGGGCCCGTCGTCCCGGTCGCCGACACGGCCCCGCCGCTCGACCGGCTGCTGGGCCTCGCCGGCCGCGACCCCCGGTGGACACCACCCGCCTGAGCCGTTCGAGCCGGCGCCGGTCGTCAGCCGGCTCGCGGCGCCGCGGCGGCGGGCCGACCTCCACTGGACACCTGTCCACATCGGGCGCTCGCATCGGCCAGACTCTCGGTCGATCGCCCTCCGGACAGGAGCACACGATGAGCACGCCCTCCCGCACCGCGGGCCGCCCGATCCGGGTCTTCCAGGTCGCCACCGGCAACGTCGGCCGCGAGATGATCACGCGGATCGGCGGCCACCCCGACCTCGAGCTGGTCGGGCTCCACTGCTACTCGCCCGACAAGGTCGGCCGCGACGCGGGCGAGATCGTCGGGATCGACCCGATCGGGGTGATCGCCACCGGCACGGTGGAGGAGATCCTCGCCGCCGAGCCCGACTGCGTGACCTTCCACGGCGTGTTCCCCGACGTCGACCTCTACGAGCGCATCCTCGAGTCCGGCATCGACATCGTGACCACCGCCGACTGGATCACCGGCCACCACCGCAACGCCAACCACCCGCACCCGTCGGGGCGAACGGAGGCCGAGGTGATCGCGGCGGCCTGCGAGCGCGGCGGCGCCACCTTCTACGGCACCGGGATGAACCCCGGCCTCGCCCAGATCCTCACCATCGTCCACTCCGCCGACGTGACCGAGATCGAGCACGTGCTGTGCAAGGAGTCGGTCGACGTCTCGTGCCACCACTCGGTCGACACGTGGGTGGAGGTCGGCTTCGGGCGGTCGGTCGACGACCCCGCGGTGCCGGGGATGCTCGAGAAGTACACGCGGGTGTTCGAGGACGCGGTGCGGCTGATGGCCGACTGCTTCGACCTCGAGCTCGACGACGTGCACTTCGAGTACGAGCTCGGCGCGTGCACCAAGGACGTCGACCTCGGCTGGTACCAGCTGCCCGAGGGATCGCTCGGCGGCTGCTACCTGAAGTACGTCGGCACGGTGGCGGGCGACGCCCCGGATCGAGATGCACCTCGAGTGGCAGATGACGCCGCTCACCTCGCCCAGCTGGAACATCCAGGGCTGCTACATCACCAAGATCCAGGCCGACCCCTGCATCCAGAGCAAGCACCAGATCCTCCCCAAGCCGGGCACCGACTTCTCGTCGGCGGCGGCCTTCGCGTCGGTCGGGATGACGGTGACCGGCATGCCCGCGCTGAACGCGATCCGCGCCGTGGTCGACGCCCCGCCCGGGGTCGTCACCAGCGCCGACCTGCCGCTGCGGACCTTCGCCGGCCGCTTCGCCCGGTCGGTCATCCCGCGATGAGGGCAGGGCCGCCGGTGGCGATCCGCCCCACCGACCCGCGGCCGCCGTACCCGATCGGCTGGTTCCACGTCGCCCGGGCCGACGACCTGCCGCCGGGTTCGCTGGTGGAGCGGACGTTCCTCGGCCAGCAGGTCGTCGCCTTCCGCACCGAGTCGGGCACCGCCGCGGTGGTGGCCGCCCACTGCCCGCACCTCGGCGCCAACCTGGCCCGCGGGGGCACCGTCGTCGACGAGGCGATCCGCTGTCCGTTCCACGGCCTCCGCTGGGCGGTCGACGGCACGTGCACCGCGCCCGAGTACCCCGGTGCGCCGGAGTACGCCGGTCGGATCGCCACCTACCCGACGATCGAGCGCTTCGGGTTCGTGTTCGCCTGGCACGACCCATCCGGTGGGCCGCCGACGTTCGACATCCCGGATCTCGACCTCGACGGCTGGACCGACGTGGCGGTCACCACCATCCCGATCCGCACCCACGTCGAGTCGGTGCACGAGAACGGGGTCGACACCGCGCACTTCGCATCGGTGCACGGGTTCACGTTGTCGGGCGGCTGCTTCGAGGAGCGGGGGACGTCGTTCCACTCCGACTTCCACTTCGCCGTCCCCGGGTTCCTCCGGGACGGACCGAGCGAGCTGTGGACGTTCTTCGACACGGACGTCTTCGGCCTCGGGTACGCCAGGTCGGAGAACAGCGCCGACGAGGCCGGGCTGCGCTACCGCGTCCTGCTGCTCCCGACCCCCACGACCGACGGCTACATCGACTTCACCATCGCCACCATGGTCCGGCTCCCGCCCGCCGGCGACCTCATCGCCGGCACGCCCGTGTCGGTGGTCGCCGACATCATGCACCGGGGCTCGGTCGGCGGCGTCGAGCAGGACATCCCGATCTGGGAGGGCCTGCAGTTCGTCGAGCGCCCCCGCCTGGTGAAGGGAGACGGCCCCGTCCCGCGCTTCCGCCACTGGGCCCGGCAGTTCACCCCCGCCCAGGCCTGACCCGCGGGCAGCCGTCGGATCAGCGGGCTCGTTCGACCGGGACGAGGCGTTCGTCGGGGGTCGTGAGGCGGGCCAGGGTGCCGAGGCCGGTCGTGGTCGAGCCGATCACCACCCCGGCGAGGATCACGTACATCAGGGCCAGCTGGGCCCGCACCGCCTCGAGCGGATCGACGCCGGCGAGGATCAGGCCCGTCATCGCTCCGGGGAGGAACACGATGCCGAGGGCCGCGGTCTGCTCGATCTGCGGGGAGATGGCGGTGCGCAGGGCCGACCGGCTGAAGCGACGGGCGGCCAGCTTGACCGGTAGGCCGAGGGCGGTCCCGGCCTCGATCTCGGCCTTGTGCTCGGCCATGGCCTCGGCCTGGCGGGCTGCGCCCACGATGGCTGCCTTCATGGTGTTGCCGACCACCATGCCGGCGACCGGGACGAGGGTCCGGCCGTTGAGCGGGAAGATCCCGAGGCCGAACACGATCGCCAGGCTGGTCACCGCGACCAGCGCGTTCGCTCCGATCGCGATGGGCAGCAGCCGCGGGACCTGTGGGGCTCGGCGTGCCGTCGTGACGCCGGCGAACACCACGATGGCGACGACCCAGGCCCACGACCACGCCAGCGGGGTGTCGGGGTCCACGATCGGGACGAGGGCGGCGCCCACGACGGCCATCTGCACCAGCGACCGCACCACCGCGACGCCGATCGGGCGCTCCAGGCCGAGGCGCTGCTGCGACGTGAGCCCCACCGCGATGGCCACGAACAGCAACGACACCGCCAGTGCCCCCCATCCGACCGCGTTGCTCATGACGGTTCACGGGATGAGCCGAGGGCGGCCTCGACCGCCGGGCGCGCCGCGGGGTCGGCCGGGTTGCCGCACCAGCTGATGCGTCCGGCCGTCATCACCAGTGCGTGGTCGGCCAGTCTCCGGGCCTGCTCGAGGTCGTGGGTGACCCACAGGATGGGCATGCCGTCGTCGGCGAACCGACGGGCCAGCTCCTCCAATCGCTCGGTGGCGACCGCGTCGAGCGCGGAGGACGCCTCGTCGGCCAGCAGCACCTCGGGGTCGGTCGTGAGCGCCCGGGCCACCACCAGCCGCTGGGCCTCGCCGCCCGACAGGGCGTCGGCCGGCCGTTCGAGCAGGTCGGGGTCGAGGCCGACCTGGTCGAGCGCGCCCCGGGCCGCGGCGTCGTCGAGGTCGGGCCGCACCACGCGCAGGTTGTCGGCCACGGTGCCGGGGAAGGTCACCGGCGCCTGGAACACCATGGCCACCCGTCGTCGGTGGGCCAGCGGATCGAGGTCGGCCACGTCGTCGCCCCGGAAGCGCACGGTGCCCGACGTCGGCGCGTCGAGCCGGTTGCAGCAGCGCAGCAGGGTCGACTTCCCCGACCCCGACGCCCCGAGGATCACCGTGATGCCCTCGTTCGGCACCTCGCCGGTGACGTCGACCAGCACGTCGGTGTCGTCCCGTCGGAGGCCCACGCCGTCGAAGGAGAAGAGGGGCGGGGCCATCGCCCGGTGACGCTACCGGCGGGTGCCGCGGCGACCGGCCAGGATGTCGCCATGCCGACCCCGACGGCCACCGACCGCTTCACGACCTCCGACGGCATCGGCCTCGTCTACCGACGCTGGGGCGTGCCGTCGGACCGCCCACCCGTCCTCCTCCACCACGGCTTCATCGCCAACTCGATCCTCAACTGGCTCGACCCGGGGGTGGTGGGTGCGCTGGTCGCCGATGGGCACGAGGTCGTGGCCCACGACGCCCGCGGCCACGGCGACTCCGATCGCCCCCACGATCCCGCGCTCTACGGCGAGGCCCGCATGAGCCTCGACGTCAGCGAGCTGGCCGACCACCTCGGCTTCGACCGGTTCGACCTCGTCGGCTACTCGATGGGTGGGGTCGTGGCCTCGATCACCGGCACCCGCGAGCCGCGGGTGCGGCGGCTCGTCATCGGCGGTGTGGGCTGTGCCATCGTCGAGCTCGGCGGCGTCGACACCCGGGTGATGGACCGCGACTCCCTGGCCGACGGGCTGGAGGCAGCTGCAGCCGCGGAGGAGGGTGCTGCGGCGGGGTCGTCGGGCGGCGACGGGCCGGAGCTCGACGCCACCGCGAGGGGGTTCCGGGCCTTCGCCAAGGCGACGGGTGGCGATCTGCGGGCCCTGGCGGCCCAGGCCCGCTCGGTGCACCGCACCCCGATCCCCGTCGACACCATCACCGCGCCGACCCTGGTGCTCGTCGGCGAGGCCGACCCGCTGGCCTCCCGGCCCGAGGTGCTGGCCGACGCCATCCCGGGCGCCCGCCTGGAGGTCGTCCCCGGCGACCACCTCGGTGCCGTCGGCGCCCCCCGCTTCCGAGAGGCCATCGTCGAGTTCCTCCGGTAGAGGGCTGCTCAGGCGCGGTCGGTGACGTCGACGACCCAGGACAGGTCGGCGGTGTCGAGCCGCTGGTGCCACGCCGCCGGAGCGGCGTTCATCAGGGTCTGGAGGTCCCAGTAGTCCTTCCAGAGGACGATGGTGCCGTCGACGATGCGCTGCACCGACACGAACGGGCAGGGCGACGGTCTCGCCGCTGTCCCACGTCCACACCTCGGTGTGCTCGGCGACGACGACGCCATCGGGTCCCTCGGCCACCACGCCCGGGTGGTGGTGGTACGACGCCAGGCCTTCGAGCCCGAGCCGCAGCCGCGCCTCGATGCTGTCGGGGCCGACGCCGGCCGTGCTCGGACCGGTCGGGACGTCGTAGTAGATCGAGTCGGGGCCGAAGAACGAGCGGATGCGCGGCCAGTCCCGGTCGTAGAGGGCGTCCCAGAACGCGGCCGCGGTCTCCCTCGGGCTCGCTGTCAACGTGCCCCCCGGAGGAGCTCGCCGGGGCGTTCGCCGGTGGCCTCGCCCTCGACGAAGGTGGTCACACCCGACTTCACCGTGCGCACGTAGCCGTCGGCCTGCTGGATGAGGCGGCTCGCGCCGCCGGGCAGGTCCGACGCCAGCTCGGGCCGACGCAGCTGGAGCCGCTCGTGGTCGATCACGTTGACGTCGCCGACCATGCCGGGAGCCAGCACGCCCCGATCGCCGAGCCCGTAGAGCGTGGCCGTGGCCTGGGTCATCTTGTGGACCGCGTCCTCGACGGAGAGCCGCCCGTGGTCGCGGTCGCGGGCCCAGTACGACAGCAGGAACGTGGTCGTCGAGGCGTCGCAGGTCTGGCCCGCATGGGCGCCGCCGTCGCCGAGCCCGAAGGCCGACGTCGGGTGGCGCAGCATCTCGCCGGCGGCGTCGAGGTTGCCGTCGGTGTAGTTGAGCACGGGCGAGTTCAGGAGCTCCCGCCCCCCGTCGACCAGCATCAGGTCGAGCAGCAGCTCCCACACCGGGACCCCCCGGGCCGCGGCCATGGCCGCGACGTTGCGGTCGGTGCCCGGCTCGTAGACCGGCGGGTCGCCGAGCACGTAGATCCGGCTGGGGTGGGCGAACCCCGCCACCATCGGGTCGTCCTCGAGCGCGACGCAGTCGGCCAGGATCCGGGCCTTGAGCTCGGGGTCGCCGTTGATGCGCGGCGACCTGCTCCTGCCAGGGCAGGAACCCCATCGCGGTGTCGGCCCAGGTCTGCGTGAACGCGATCGGGTGGAAGGTCTGGAACCCGAGCAGCAGCGACACGGTGCGCCCGTGGACCTGGGGCCGGATCGGCACACCGTCGGCCGCGGCGGCCGCCGGCCAGGTCGAGCATGCGCTGCCACGACGTCGGGTCGGCGTTGTTCTGGCTGAGGGCGAAGGTGACGGGACGGTCGATGGCGGCGGCCAGGCGGCGCATCCAGTCCATCTCCCGCTCGGGTGCGGCGAGGTCCTCGCCCAGGGCCCCGGCCGGGGCCAGCTCGAACACGCCGGTGCCGAGCTCGCCCAGCACCCGACCGATGCCGAACAGCTCGTCCTCGGCCGCGAACGTGCCGGGCACGGGCTCGCCGTCGATGGCCCGGTGGGCGAGGGTGCGGCTGGTCGAGAAGCCGAGCGCCCCGGCCTCGATGCCGGCCCGCACGATCTCGGCCATCGCCTCGATGTCGTCGGAGGAGGCCGGCTCGTTGCGAGCGCCCCGCTCACCCATCACGTAGGCCCGCACCGCGCCGTGGGGCACCTGGGTGCCGAGGTCCATGACGTGCGACCGGTCGTCGAGGGCGTCCATGAACTCGGGGAAGGTCTCCCACCCCCACTCGATGCCGGCGCTGAGCGCGGCGCCGGGGATGTCCTCGACGCCCTCCATCAGGCCGATCAGCCACTCGTGGCGATCGGGCGCGACGGGCGCGAAGCCCACCCCGCAGTTGCCCATCACCACGGTCGTCACGCCGTGCCAGCACGACGGCGTCAGCTGCTCGTCCCACGTGGCCTGGCCGTCGTAGTGGGTGTGGATGTCGACGAAGCCGGGGGTGACCAGAGCGCCGTCGGCGTCGACCTCCTCCCGGCCGGAGCCGTCGACGCGGCCGACCGCGGTCACCACGCCGTCGGTGATGGCGACGTCGGCGGTGCGGGCCGGCGCGCCGGTGCCGTCGACGACGGTGCCGCCCCGGATGACGAGGTCGTGGCTCACTCATGGGATCCCCTGGTGCGTCGTGGGCCCCGGGAGGAGGGCCCTCACCCGAGCAGCATCGCAGAGATCTGACGCCCCGTCAGGTCTACCCGGGGATCGACCGGGGCACCCCCGCCCGCTGGTCACGGTCCGCCGCCTCGAGGGGTGGTCTGGCGGTGGCGGGCTCGGTTGTGGGGGCCGCAGAGGCGCCAGAGGTTGGCGAGGGTGGTGGGTCCGCCTTCGGTGTAGGGGTGGATGTGGTCGTACTGGAGGAAGGCCCGGGCGCTGCAGCCGGGGTGTCCGCAGGCCGGGTGGCGTTCGTCGAGGACCCGGCGTTGGCGCCGCGTCGGTGATCGCCTCCGGGGACTGGCGTCGATCGGCTTGCCGTCCATGTCCTTCACGAGCAGGGACACGAACGCCTCCGGCAGCAGCGACGCCACCGCGTGCTCGGACATCGGCGTGCCGTCGGCGAGGGTGCCGGTGGGGTCGTCGCCTCGCACGTGGATCACGACCTCCGCGGTCACGTTCGCCCCGCCGCCGGTGACCACGGCGACCAGCGCGTCGGCGCGTTGGTGGGCCAGCGACGCGCCCATGGGCGCGCGGTCGCGGGTGACCCGGGCGTCGATCGCCGCGCACACCGCCCCCGCATCCGCCGGCGCGAGCCGGGCCGTGATGGTGACCATCCCATCCGCATCGGTGCGCCACGACACCGACCGTTCCCGCGGCGTGGCGGGCCGCGGTGTCGTCGGGGTCCTCGGCGCCCTGCAACCACGCCGCCACCGCCGCGCCCAATGCACCCGCCGGTGTCACCGTGGCCAGATCGACCAGGGCGCCGGCGTTGAGGTCGGTCAGGTGCGGGACCAGCACCCGGGCCTTGCCGTAGGACACCTCCCCGGTCCGCATCGCCTCATCGAGCACCGGTGCGCTCGGAGGGCCCGAGCGACGCGCACCTGGGTGCGGGCGGTGCCGACCTCGACGTCGCACGCATCGGCGAGCCACGCCGCGCACGACAGGGCACCCCACGCGGCCCAGGTGCCCCGGGCGTCGAGCTCGCCCACGAGCACCAGCAGCTCGTAGGTGCCCGCTGCCAGCCGCTCCGCCAACGTGAGGATCTCGGCCTCCAACCGCGCCGCCGGCAAGCCCGCCACGTCAGTCGTCGACCGCCCGGATCCACCGATCACGGCCCGTTCCCTTGTCTCCATCTCCGCCTCCTGCAACCGCCAGGTCGAACTCCGTTCGACTGTACGCAGGGGGTGTGACAGCCAAGCCGAACCCCAGGTCAGCGCCCTGAACCAACGACCGACCCGGCGCGCCCGACCGGGCACGCGTGCCCCCGCAGACCCGACCACGCCCGTGGCGCGTCGAAGGCCTGCCGATCCCGACGCGCGCCGCGGCGCGTCCTCCTCGGGATGGCGGAGTCTCCGCACCACTGGACCGTCGTCCTGGCGCTCCCCGTCCACGGCTCCGAGCGGGGCCGAGGAGGGCGGGCCGGTAGCGTCGCTCGACGTGTACGCCCGCCTGGTCAACCGCTTCTCCGCCACCCGCGTCGGCTCGTGGATGGTGAAGCACGTGGCCTCCCGCATCGACCCGATCATCTTCAAGGCGTCGGGCGGCCGCTTCACCTCGACCGGCAAGCCGACGCTGCCGATGCTCGCCCTCACCACCATCGGTCGGAAGAGCGGTGAGCCCCGCACGGTGCAGCTCGCCTTCCACCGAGACGGCGACGACCTGCTCGTCGTGGCCAGCGCCATGGGCCAGGAGCACCACCCGGCCTGGCGCCACAACCTCGAGGCCAACCCCGAGGCCGAGGTGCTGGTCCGCGGTGAGTCCTACGGGGTGACCGCCAGCCTCCTGCCGCCCGACGAGAAGCAGCGCCTCTGGCCGGCCATCAAGGCGACCATCCCGCAGATGGACACCTACGAGACCCGCACCGATCGCGAGATCGGCGTCTTCCGCCTCACCCGCCGCTGAGCTCGGCACCGCCCCCGGTGGGGCGGCGTGCGGCCGAGGTCAGCGAGGGTCGCCGGGCCGGGTCGGCGACGGGGTCGGGCACGCCAGGCCGTCTCGCTCGGCCCGGCGGACGAGCCACAGCCCGCGGGCGGTGCCGGCGGCCCAGACCGACGCGATGACGACGCCGGCCACGACCCCGTGCTCGCGCAGGAGGGCGCCCAGCGCGGTCCCGCCCAGGACGGTGCCGAGGATGGCCAGGGTCCACGGGAGGTGGCAGGGGCAGGCCAGGAACGACAGCGCCAGCCACCACCGACCCCGGCGCTCGACGGCGCCGGGATCGACGGTGAGGAGGGTGGGCGCCTCGGCGAACGGGATGTCGGAGGCCGGGGCGGCCTCAGGCATCGGCTGACGCTCGGGCCGCGACGGAGCGGTGCACCTCGTCCATGTCGAGCGCCCGGACCTGGGCGATGAGGTCGTCGAGCGCGTGGCGGGGCAGGGCGCCGGGCTGCGAGAACACCAGGACGTTCTCGCGGAAGGCCATCAGCGTCGGGATCGACATGATGCCCACCTCGCCGGCGAGCGCCTGCTCGGCCTCGGTGTCGACCTTGCCGAAGACGATGTCGGGGTTGTCGGCCGCGGCCTCCGCGAACACGGGGGCGAACATGCGGCACGGCCCGCACCACGACGCCCACCAGTCCACCAGGACGATGTCGTTGTCGGTCACGGTGTCCTCGAAGTCGGCGGCGGTCAGGTCGATGGTGGCCATGGGGATCTCCTTCACGGTGTCGAACCGTCCAACCACCATACCCCTAGGGGTATTCCCGATCCGGTCCCCACCCACCGGACCCGTCCGCTGGTCACGGGTCGCCGACGACGGCGTCGGCAGGCGGGGTCCTGGGTACGGTGCCCGGTGTGCCTGCGTACGTCGCGCTGCTGCGGGGGATCGCCCCGACCAACCCGAAGATGCACAACGCCGAGCTGGTGAAGGTCTTCGAGGGGCTGGGGCTCGAGCAGGTGTCGACCGTGATCGCCAGCGGCAACGTCCTGTTCTCGACCGATGACCGTGGTCCGAGCCGGCTGGAGGGGCGCATCGAGGGAGCCCTCCTCGACCACCTCGGCGCCCCCTGCACGACGATCCTGCGGAGCCGTCGCCAGATCGAGCAGCTCGCGGCACTCGACCTCTTCGACGCCTACGACGACGGACCGGCCCAGCGCTGCAACGTGACGTTCCTCAAGCGGGCGCCGAAGGATGCCTCCGCGCCGACGGTCGGACCGGGTGCGTCGATCGTCGGCGTGCGGGACAAGGCCGTCTTCTCGGTGATCGACACCACGACGTCGGGCACCCCGGACCTCATGGTGCGGCTGGAGAGGGCCTACGGCAAGGAGATCAGCACCCGCACCTGGAAGACGGTGCACCGCATCGTCAGGCCTTCGACCGCTGACGCTCGCCGACCCCGACCGAGCACGGAGTGGGGTCGTGGAGCGCACCTCGGTGCCGCTGCGGAAGCGTGCTCGCGGGCGTCGGGTGGGGCCGACCCGGCTACCAGGTGCTGACGTTGGGGCGGCGGGGCGGGTCGCCCGCGCCCGGCAGGGCGGGTGCCGCGGCCAGCAGGCCGGTCGTGATCCAGCGGCGGGTGTCGGCCGGGTCGATCACGTCGTCGATCTCGAGCTGGGCGGCGACGTTCATCGCCTTCCCGTGCTCGTACGCGGCCGCGACCATCTGGGCGAACATCCGGTCGCGGGTCTCGTCGTCGGGCGCGGCCTCCAGCTCGGCCCGGAACCCGAGCCGCACCGCGCCCTCCAGTCCCATGCCGCCGAGCTCGCCGGTGGGCCAGGCCACCACGAACGCCGGCACCTTGAAGCCGCCCGCGGCCATGGCCTGCGCGCCCAGCCCGTAGGCCTTGCGCAGGATCACCGTGGCGCACGGCACCGACAGGTTGGCGCCGGTGACGAACAGCCGCGACATGCGCCGCACGGCGCCCTCGGCCTCGGAGTCGGGTCCGACCATGAAGCCCGGCGTGTCGCAGGCGAACAGCACCGGCAGCCCGTGGGCGTCGCACAGCTCGAGGAAGCGGGCCGCCTTGTCGGCGCCGGCGCTGTCGATGGCGCCGCCGAGGTGGGCCGGGTCGTTGGCGACGATGCCGAGCGGCCGGCCCTCGATGCGGGCCAGCGAGGTGACGATGCCCGGTGCGTAGCCCCGCCGCAGCTCCAGCCGGCTGCCCTCGTCGACCAGGGCGTCGAGCACGCCGCGCACGTCGTAGACCTTGAGCCGGTCCTCGGGGATCAGGTGGCGCAGGAGCCGCGGGTCGGCGGGAGGCACCGCCGCCGACCGGCCCCTGGAAGTAGGACAGGTAGCGGGCTGCGACGGCGACCGCCTCGGCGTCGTCGGCCACCTCGACGTCGACCACCCCGTTGGCGACCTGCACGTCGATGGGGCCGATGTCCTCGGGTCGGTGGGTGCCGAGCCCGCCGCCCTCGATCATCGCCGGACCGCCCATCCCGATGTTCGCCTCCCGCGTCGCGATGACGACGTCGCAGCAGCCGAGGAGGGCGGCGTTGCCGGCGAAGCAGCGACCCGAGCCGATGCCGACGAGCGGCACCGACCCCGACAGGCGGCCGAAGAGGTTGAAGGCCATGCAGTCGAGGCCCGACACGGTGGTGGTGTCGGTGTCGCCCGGCCGGCCGCCGCCGCCCTCGGCGAACAGCACCACCGGCAGCCGCTGCTCGGCGGCCAGCTCGAACAGGCGGTCCTTCTTGCGGTGGTTCTGGTGGCCCTGCGTGCCGGCCAGCACCGTGTAGTCGTACGACGCGACCACGACGCGGGCCCGATCGGCCCCGACGGCATCCGCGTTCACGGTGGCCAACCCACCGACCAGGCCGTCGGCGGGCGTGCGGGCGATGAGGTCGTCGAGGTCCCGCCGCCGCCGTTGGGCCGCGATGGCGAGCGGGCCGTACTCGACGAACGATCCGTCGTCGACGAGGTCGGCGATGTTCTCGCGGGCGGTGCGACGGCCGCCGGCGTGTCGTCTCTCGACCACCTCGGGCCGGCCCTCGTCGAGCCCGATGCGGTGGCGGGCCACGACCTCGGCGAGGTCGGCGCGGGGCGCGTCGAGGTCGACCGCGGCGACGTCGACCGACAGGTCCGCGCCGGCGCCGGTCGGACGGACGACGACCAGCGGCTGGTCCGGCGCGACGTGCTCGTCGACTCCGACGGCCACGGCGATGACGGTGCCGGCCTCGGCCGCCCGCACGTCGTGGTGCATCTTCATCGACTCGATCACCGCGACGACCTGCCCGGCCCGCACCTCGTCGCCCACGGCCACCGGAACGTCGACCACCGTCCCGCGCAGGGGGGCGAGCACGGTGGTGTCGACAGGGGCCTCGGCCATGCGCCGAGGATGCCACGGCTGCGGGTCCCGTGGCTCCGGTGGGGTGACGACCACGCTCCGTGCCGAAACCTGACGACCCGTCACATGCCGTGGCGCGCGGCTGGTCAACCGTGGCACGATGACGGCGTGGGTGGTGGTGAGGGGATGCAGGATGTGGGCTCCGGCATGCCGGAGCTGTTCGGCGAGGACGGTCTGCGCGGCCCCGTCGGCGAGACGTTCTCGGCCGCGCTGAGGGGCGCAGGGGCCACGCTCGGCTTCGACGTGCACTACCCGCGGGCGTTCGCCCCGTGGGTCGACCAGGAGTGGAACGGCCGGCACCTCATCGTCCGCTGGAGCACGATCGGCTCACAGGCCACGACCACCGGCTACCGCTGGATCGCGATCCGCCTCACCACCGAGCGACTGGGCTGCTGGGCCGACGAGCCCCGCCACGACGCGGACCTGATCGAGGGGGTGCGGCTCGTGCTGACGCCTCGTCCGCCGAGCGCGGCAGGCGTCTGGACCGAGGCGCCGGCGCTGAGCGCGGCGCTGTGGGACCTCGTCACCGACATGTGTCCCTGGGGCCTGCCCGACGACCTCGCCGAGCAGCAGCCGTGGGTGCAGCTCCACGCCCGCAACGACGGCGTGATCTGGCACGTGCGGGCCCAGCTCCTCGACGAGGAGCGGCTCACCCGGGCGATCCAGCTGCTCTCCCAGGTCGCCGACTGGGCCGAGACGAACGACGCGGTGCTCTCCGACCGCCTCGGCACCTCCCCGGGCGTGGTGTCGTTCCGCCGGTTGGAGCGGGGGGTCATGGTCGCCGCGATCTTCCTCGCCTCGCTGGCGGGGCTGGTGCCGCTGCTCCTCGCGGTCCGCTGACCCACCTCCGACGGGGCCGGACGGCGGGGTCGGACGGCAGGGTCGGACGCGGCGGCTCGAGGTCGCTCACACAACGTTCACACGTCGTCGTCATCCTGAGCTCGTCCCACGAACCAGGAGACCGATCATGAGCACCCCGTCCACCACCCGCAAGGTCGTCGCCGGCGCCGTCGCCGCGGTGTCGCTCGGAGTCGGCGGCCTCGCCGTCGCCGCGCTGAACCCCATCGGCACCGTGCTGGCCCAGGAGGAGGACCCGACGACCACCACGACCGCGCCGGCCGACGACCCGGCCGCCGATCCGGCCCCCGACGGTGAGGGACGGCGTGGTGAGGGCCGGCGCGGCCAGTGGCGCGACCGGGTGCAGATGTGGCGTGACGGCGGCGGGGCGCTGCAGGAGGTCCTCGACGGCCTCGTCGCCGACGGCACCCTCACCCAGGAGCAGGCCGACGCGGTGACCGACGGCGTGCGGGCCGAGGTCGAGGAGCGCCACGAGGAGAACGGCGGCGGGCGCGGCCACGGCGTGATGCGGGGCCTCTGGGAGGAGGCCGCCGCCGTCATCGGCGTCGAGCCCGAGGCGCTGCGGGAGGGCCTGCAGGACGGCAGCTCGTTGGCCGAGATCGCGGCCGAGGCCGGCGTCGAGCGCCAGGAGCTGGTCGACGCCCTCGTCGCCAAGGGCGAGGAGCTGATCGACGCGGCCGTCGCCGAGGGCGACCTCGACGAGGAGCGGGCCGCGGAGGTCAAGGCCGAGCTCCCCGAGCACGTCGAGCGCCTCGTCGACGCCACCCCGCCCGGGCACCGCTGACAGCACCGACCGACACCCGGCACCCTCGACGTGGGGACCGCCTGCGACACGCTGTGCGTCGCGAGCGGTCCCCCGTCGCGTCGGCGGTGACGCGACCGCGGGGGATCAGGCGTCGAGGCCGTAGAAGCGGTGCTCGACCACCCGGCGGGCCCGTCGGGTGCGCCGCCGGTACTCGTCGCGGAGCTCGGGGCTGGTGGTGCCCAGGGATCGGGCCAGGGTGGTGAGCTCGGGTCCGGTGGGCAGGGACTCACGGGGACGGTCGGCCACCAGGGCCCACCGGTTCCGGGCCCGGACGCAGACGTCGTGGGCCGCCTCGAGGTCGCCGGCCTCCTCGCCGGTGAGCCGCCCGGCGGCCCGCAGGGCCCGGATGCCGGCCGCGGTGCCGTTGTCCGGGAGGCCGTGGTCGAGGAGCAGCAGGGCCACGGTCAGCTCGACGTCGGCCAGCGCGCCCGGTCCGAGCTTGAGGTGGAACTCCGGGTCGTCGCCGGGCGGGATGCGCTCCGACTCCATGCGGGCCTTGACCCGCCGGATGGCCCGGACGTCGGCGTCGGCGAGCGGGCGACGCACGAACCCCTTCACCTCGTCGACCACCCGCCGGGCCAGGTCGACGTCGCCGGCGAGGGGGCGCAACCGAGCCAGGGCCAGGCGCTCCCAGGGCTCGGCCCGGCCGTCGAGGTGGGCGGACAGGTGGGCCCGGCTGGCGACGAGCGGAGCGGCGCGGCCACCCGGGCGCAGGTCGAGGTCGACGACGTAGATCCGGTCGACCGGGCCGTCGCCCTGGAGGAGTCGACGGACGGCCTCCCCGGCCCGCTCGGCCGCCAGCCGCTCGGGTTCGCCCTCGCCGTCGAAGACGAACAGCAGGTCGAGGTCCGACGGGTAGCCGAGCTCGCCGCCGGCCAGGCGACCGAGCTCCAGCACCGCGAACGGCACCTCGGGGGCGGCCAGGTCGACGGCGACGCGGGTGGCGGCCCGGGCCACCTGGGCCAGGTGGCGGCCCACCTCCCCGGGCGGGAGGTCGTCGAGCACGTCGGACGCGGCGATGCGCAGCTGGGCTCGGCGCACCGCCCGGCGGAGGGCGCTGCGCTGGTCGTCCCGCGGCGCGTCACCCCGCACGGCCCGGGCCACGACGCCGGCGAGGTCGTCGTCGGGGGTGAGCGGGGGGAGGGGGAGCAGGTCGGGCTCGCGGCCCACCTCCCGCAGCAGGCGCGGGCTCGTCCCGGCCAGGAGGCACACCCGGCGCGCCGTCTCGGGTGAGTCCCGGAACGCGGCCTCGACGGCTCGGGGGTGACGGGCGACGAGCGTGCGCAGGGCGAGGAGGCCGGCGTCGGGGTCGGGGGAGCGCGACAGCCAGTCGAGCAGCAGCGGCAGCATCCGGGCCATGAGGCGGGAGCTCCGGGTCAGCCCTCGGGTCAGCTCCGTCACGGCCTGGCGGAGGCGCTCCGCGTCGGCGAAGCCGAAGGCGCTCAGCCGCGCCGCGGCGGCGTCGTGGGTGAGCGGGGCATCGACCCGGGTGAAGGCGTCGAGCAGCGGACGGAAGTACACCCGCTCGTGGATGGAGCGCACCGTCGCCCGACACGCCCGCAGCTCGACGTCGAGCTCGTCGATGGCCCGGGTGGACGGACGGTCGGTGATGCCGAGCACGCGGGCGAGGCGCTCCCGTTCGTCGCGGCGGTGGGGGACGGCGTGCACCTGACGGTCCTCGTCGAGCTGCACTGCGTGCTCGACCCGGCGGAGGAACCGGTAGGACGCCTGGAGCCAGGCCGCGTCGCCGGCGTCGACGTAGCCGCCGTCGCGCAGCGCGGTGAGCGCGGGCAGCGTCCCCCGCACCCGGAGGGCGGGGTCGAGCGGACCGTGCACGAGCTGGAGGAGCTGCACCGAGAACTCGATGTCGCGGATGCCGCCCGGGGTGCGCTTGATGTCTCGGTCGCCGTCGCGCCCGGACGTGGCATGGCGCTCGGTCCGTGCCTTCATGGCCCGCACCTGGTGGATGGCGTCGGCGTCGAAGGGGCGGTCCCAGAGGTGGTGGGCGGCGGCGGCGACGAAGCGGGCGCCGAGGTCCGGGTCGCCGGCGAGGGGGCGCGCCTTGAGCAGGGCCTGGCGCTCCCACGGCTCGGCCCACCGCTCCCAGTGGGTGGTGTAGCCGGCCAGCGAGCGGACGAGGGCCCCACCCCGCCCGCCGGGGCGGAGGTCGGTGTCGATCCGCAGGGCCCGCCCGGCGACGTCGAGGAGGCGGCGGGCCCGGCGCGGGTCGTCGTCGCCCTCGGCCGAGACGAGCACCACGTCGACGTCGGACGAGTAGTTGAGCTCGCCGCCCCCGGCCTTGCCCAGCCCGACGACGGCGAGGTCGTCGATGCCGGAGATCCGCAGCGCGGCGCCGAGGACGGCGGCGGCCAGCGCGGTGAGGTCGGCCATCACCGTCTCGAGGGGATCGAGGTCGGTGAGGTCGCGGGCCGCGATGCGGAGGTGCTCCAACGACCGCTGTCGGGCGAGCTCGTGGGTGTCGCCGGCGTCGATGGCGACCGGTCGATCGAGGTCGGCGAGCACGTCGAGGGCGCGGGGCTCGGTCACGAGCAGGCGTCCGAGCCAGCCGCTCGCGGCCGCGACCGCGACCGCCCGCCGGCCGAGGGTGGCGTCGTCGCGCAGCCGGTCCGCCGTGCCCGGCCGGGCCTGGTCGATGCGACGCAGCACCTCGGACGCCCGGGCCGGGTCGGCGGACCGCTCGGCGCGGTCGAGGAGCGGCGGTCGGGCGGTCACGCACCCTCATCCTGCCCCGGCCCACCGACCCGGCAGTGGTGTCCGGCTACCAGGTGACCTCGGTGCAGCCGGTGTGGGTGTCCGGTTCGACCTGGAAGGTGGCGTGGTCGATCCCGTAGTCCTCCTGCAGCAGCACCCGGGCCTGGTCGAGCACGGCGTGGGCGTCGGTGTCCGCGGTGGTCATCAGGTGGGCCGAGGCGACGTCCATCTCCGAGGTGAGCGTCCACACGTGGAGGTCGTGGACGTCGACGACCCCGGGCAGGTCGGCGAGCCGACGGTGCAGCACGTCGAGGTCGACGCCCGGCGGCGCCGACTGGAGCAGGATCCGCACCGCGTGGCGGCCGAGGCGGAACGTGCGGGGGAGGATCCACAGCCCGATCACCGCGCCGAACACCGGGTCGGCCCACGTCCAGCCGAACACCCCGACGAGGATCGCGGCGACGATCACGCCCACCGACCCGAGCGCGTCGGCCACCACCTCCAGGTAGGCGCCCTCCACGTTGAGGCTCTCCTTGGAGCCCTCGCGCAGCAGGGCGAACGCGACCAGGTTCACGAGCAGCCCGAGCACGGCCACGACCAGCATGGGACCGCTGTCGACCTCGGGCGGGTCGGCCGAGGCGTCGGGCGGCCTCGACGAGCACCCAGATCGCCACGCCGAACAGCAGCAGCGAGTTGACGAAGGCGGCGAGGATCTCGAGCCGGTAGAGGCCGAAGGTGTGGTGCTCGCCGCGACCGTCGCTGCGCGCCTCGTGGCGCGTCGCCAGGTGGATGGCGGCCAGCGCCATCCCGAGGCCGACCACGTCGGTGAGCATGTGGCCGGCGTCCGACAGCAGCGCGAGCGAGCCGGTGACGACGCCGGCGACGGCCTCGACCACGAAGAAGGTGGCGATCAGCACGAAGCTGATCAGCAGCGGCCGCAGGTGGCGGGCCCCGGCCCGGGCCAGCGACGGCCCGTGGCTGTGCCCGTGGTCGCCGTGGCCGTGGCCGTGCCCGTGGTGGCCGTCGGCCTCGGGCTCGGCGCCGGGTCCGAGGTCGTGGCGGCCGGGATGTCGGTCGGCCGTGGCCATGGTCAGTCGGCGTGGTCGGTGGATGGGGGCGGCACCGGACTCGGGGAGCGGCGCACCACCAGGAGCAGGATGGCGAACGCGGTGACGGCCAGGATGGCCAGGATCACGAAGATGACGACGAGCTCGCCCGTCCCGATGTTGACCACGGGGCCAACGGTACCGTCCTCGGCCGACCGGGGACCGGGCTGCGGTGCGCCGGTACTGTGAGCCCGTGGCCCGCCTCCGCATCGCCGCCTGCCAGATCGACACGTGCGTCGGCGACCTCGACGGCAACGTCGAGCGGATCCTCGCCGCGTACCGCACCGCCGGCGAGGCCGGGGCCGACATCGCCGCCTTCCCGGAGCTGGCGATCACCGGCTACCCGCCGGAGGACCTCCTCCTGAAGCCGGGCTTCGTCACCGCCAACGTCGAGGCGCTCCACCGGGTCGCCGCCGCGACCACCGACTGCGTCGCGATCGTCGGGCTTCGTCGACCACGCCCGCGACCTGCACAACGCGGCCGCCATCTGCGCCGGCGGCGAGGTCGAAGGGCATCTACCGGAAGTGCGAGCTGCCCAACTACGCGGTGTTCGACGAGCTGCGCTACTTCGCCCGGGGCGCCGAGCCCGAGGCCCTGTACTCGGTGCGGGGGCGTGCCGGTCGGGGTGTCGATCTGCGAGGACGCGTGGAACCCGTCGGGCCCCATCGCCGACCAGGCCGACAGCGGCGCCCAGGTGGTCATCAACATCAACGCGTCGCCCTTCGCCGAGGGGAAGCTGGCCCGGCGGGAGCGCATGCTCGCCACCCGGGCCGCCGATGCCAGCGCCGCGCTGGTCTACGTCAACCAGGTCGGCGGGCAGGACGAGCTGGTCTTCGACGGCGGGTCGATGGCCTTCGCGGCCGACGGCGTCGCTCCTCGCCCGGTCGCCGCAGTTCGTCGAGGACGTGCTGGTCGTCGACGTCGAGGTCGGCCCGGTGTACCGCAAGCGCCTGCTCGACCCCCGCGGCCGTCCGGTCGACGAGCAGCTCCCGCTCGTCGACGTCACCCCCACCACCGTCGTGGCCGGCGAGCCGCCGTCCCACCCCGACGGGCCCGTCCACCCGGTCGCCCCGCACCTGCACCCCGACGACGAGGTGTGGGAGGCGCTGGTGGTCGGCACCCGGTCGTACGTCGAGAAGAACGGCTTCTCCGACGTCGTGATCGGCCTGTCGGGCGGCATCGACTCGTCGATCGTCACCGTGCTGGCCGTCGACGCCCTCGGGCCCGACCGGGTGCACACCGTCGCCATGCCGTCGCGCGTACTCGTCCGACCACTCCGAGAGCGACGCCGACAAGCTGGCCGCCAACCTCGGCGTCGACCACCGCACCATCCCGATCGAGCCGGCCCACCAGGCGATGCTCGACATGCTGGCGCCGTCGTTCGAGGGGCTCGAGCCCGACCTCACCGAGGAGAACGTCCAGTCCCGCATCCGGGGCCAGATCCTCATGGCGCTGTCCAACAAGATGGGCTGGCTGGTGCTGTCGACCGGCAACAAGAGCGAGGCCGCGGTCGGCTACGCCACCCTCTACGGCGACACCGTCGGCGGCTACGCCTTGATCAAGGACGTGCTGAAGACCGCGGGTGTTCGCCCTCGCCGCCCGGCGCAACGAGCGGGCCGGCCTCGACCTCATCCCGAGCTCGGTGCTCACCAAGGCCCCGTCGGCCGAGCTGCGCCCCGACCAGCGCGACGACCAGAGCCTCCCGCCCTACGAGGTCCTCGACCCCGTCCTGCACGCCTACATCGAGCTCGACCGCACCGCCGCCGAGATCATCGACGACGGCCACGACCCCGAGGTCGTGCGACGGGTGACCCGCCTGGTCGACGTGGCCGAGTACAAGCGGCGCCAGTCGCCCCCCGGCCCCCGGGTGACCGACAAGGCGTTCGGCAAGGACCGCCGCCTCCCCATCACCAACGGCTTCCGCGGCTGACCCGACCCCCGTACCGGCGCGTCGATCCGGCCGGGCCGTGTGGCGGTCACGCGCCAGTCGGGACGGGATGACGTCAGGCGGGGCGGCGGGCGAGGACGTAGAGGCGCTCGGTCTGGGCCTCGGTGGGCGACCGGCCCGCGCCGGTACCACTCGAGGTCGTCGAGCCCGGCGGTGGCGACCGCGCCGAGGACCTGGGCCTGGTCGTGGAGCACGAAGTCGACGTCGACCGAGCGGCCGAACAGCTCGGTGACGTGGCGGACCTCGTCGCCGACGTGGAGGGCGACGGCGAGCGTGCCGCCGGGGCGGAGGCGCCGGCTCATCAGGGCGATGGCCGGGGCCAGCTCGGACCCGGCCAGGTGGACCAGCGAGTACCAGGCGACGATGGCCGACCAGCCCTCGGACCCGTCGTCGGGGGCCGGCAGGTCGGTGAGGTCGCCCTGCCGGAACGTGAGGTCGGGGAAGCGTCGGCGGGCCTCGGCCACCATCCCGGGGGAGAGGTCGACGCCGACCACCTCCGCTCCCGCCGCCGCCAGGTGGAAGGCGACGTGGCCCGGGCCGCAGCCGGCGTCGACGACCGGCCCGCCCGCCGCGTCGGCCGCGATCCGCTCCAGCAGCCACCGGTCGAAGGGCTTGTGGTCGAGCTCGTCGAGGAGGGCGTCGGCATAGGCGTCGGCCATCTCGTCGTACGCGGTGACGACCCTCGCGTCGCGGGCCGCGGGTCCGGCGCCGATCACGCTGTCGCGGTCGACCGCCGGTGTCGACGGGGCGCGACCAGTGGGCTCGTCGGGCTCGGGGACCGGGCCGAGGAGGTGGACCCACCGGGTGTCGTGCTGGCCGACGCGCCGCTCGCGCTCGACCACCAGGGGGAGTGGCCCGGGCCGCCAACGTCGCCAGCACCGCCTCGACCTCGTCGCGGTCGGCGAACGGGTGCAGCCGGTCGGTGCGGACCTTGAGCTCGCCGGCGGACTGGGCGCCGCGCAGGAGCAGCACGGTGAGGACGGCCCGCTCGGCCTCGTCGAGGTGCAGCCGCTCGTCGAGCACCTGGCGGTACTTCACCGTCCGGGCGCCGTGGCTGGCGTGCACGAGCCGGGCCAGGCCGCGGGGTCGCATCCGGTCGATGGCGTCGGTGATGGTCGCGTCGTCGTAGTCGACCACCGGGTCGCGGCTGGAGCTCTGGTTGCACGCGGTGCGGAGGGCGTTGAGGGTCATCGGGTACGACGCCGGGACCGTGACCTCCTTCTCCAGCAGGGCGCCCAGCACCCTCTGCTCGACCGGGTCGAGGACCGGTGCACCGTCGCCGTCGTCCATGGGCCGCACCCTATTGACCTCACCCGATCCCCACCCGTCGCCGACTGGCTCGCGTCTCTGGGGGTCAGGGCCCGACGATCGCGAGCCGGTACGACGTCGGCGGAACGGTGGGGGCCGGGTCGGGACGGTCTGCGAGACTCCCGCGGTGGCCACCACCTTCGACGAGCTGCACCAGATCCTGCTGGACCGGGCCCGCGAGCGCCCCGAGGGCTCGTCGACCGTCGAGGCCCTCGACGCCGGCATCCACGCCATGGGCAAGAAGATCATCGAGGAGGCCGGCGAGGTGTGGCTGGCCGCCGAGCACGAGGACGACGACGCCCTCGCCCTGGAGATCTCCCAGCTCATGTACCGCCTCGGGGTCGTGATGGTGGCGCGGGGCCTGACCCCCGCCGACGTCTACCGCCACCTCTGACCCGCCACGCTCTCTGATCCGACCCGCTCGTCCGCTCGAACCACCGTCGCCGCCCCGCTCGACCCATCCGCCGAAGGACCCCCGCAGACCCATGCTCACCGTCGCCCTGCCGAACAAGGGCACCCTCCACGAGGGCGTCGTCTCCATGCTCACCGAGGCCGGGTTCCGCAGTCGGCCCGACGGCCGCGACCTGGCCGCGGTCGACGACGGCAACGGCGTGCACTTCTACTTCCTGCGTCCCCGGGACGTGGCCGTCTACGTCGGTCGGGGCGACATCGACCTCGGCATCACCGGGCGGGACATGGCTCTCGACTCCGGCGCCGCGGTGTCCGAGGTGCTGCCGCTGGGCTTCGGCGGGTCGAGGTTCCTCTACGCCGCGCCGGTGCGCGACGACGGGTGGACCATCGAGCAGCTGGCCGGGCTGCGCGTCGCCACCTCCTACCCCCGGCTCGTGGCCGACGACCTCGCGGCGCGGGGGATCGAGGCCGACATCGTGCGCCTCGACGGCGCGGTGGAGATCTCCGTCGAGCTCGGCGTGGCCGACGCGGTCGCCGACGTCGTGAGCACCGGGCGCACCCTCGCGGCCCACGGCCTGGCGCCGTTCGGCCCGACGATCTGCACGTCGGAGGCGGTGGTGGTCGAACGGGCCGACGCCGCCGGCGGCCGCTCCACCGCCGAGGAGCACATGGAGTCGCGCCGCCGGCTGCTGCGCCGGCTCGAGGGCGTGGCCGTCGCCCAGCAGTACGTGATGGTCGACTACGACTGCCCTCGCGACCTGCTCGACCGGGCGGTGGCCCTCACCCCCGGCTTCGAGTCGCCCACCGTCGCCCCCCTGCGGGACGAGAAGTGGGTCGCGGTGCGGGCCCTCGTGCCCAAGAAGGAGATGAACCAGGTGATCGACGCCCTCGCCGACCTCGGGGCCAAGGGGATCCTGGCCAGCGACCTGCGGAGCGCCCGGCTGTGACCGCGACCGCCCCGCACGACCCCGCTTCGACGCGGTGGTCTTCGACCTCTCCGGCGTCGTCATCTCCTCCGCGTTCGACGCCATCGCCGACCTGGTGTCGGGGCCGCTCGACCGCGACGAGGCCCTCGCCCTCCTCCTCGGCCCGTACGGCGACGACACCGACCACGTGTGGCACCGGGTCGAGCGGGGCGAGGCCCCCATCTCGGAGTGGGTCGGGTGGGTCGGCGAGCAGGCCACCGCAGCCGGCATCACGATCGACTGGGAGGGCTTCCTGTCGATGATGGGCACCCTCACGGTGCACGACGTGATCGTCGACCGGGTCCGCTCGCTGCGCGACGAGGGCTACCTCACCGCGCTGTGCACCAACAACGTCAAGGAGGGCTCGGCGGCGTGGCGCGAGCGGCTTCCCGTCGACGACCTGTTCGACGCCGTCGTCGACTCGTCGGCGATCGGGATGCGCAAGCCCGACGCCCGCATCTACCTCCACACGCTGTCGCTGATCGGGGTCGACGACCCGGCTCGCGCCGTCTTCCTCGACGACCACCCCGGCAACGTGGCCGGCGCCGAGCGGGCCGGCCTGGCCGCGCTCCTCGTCGGCGACCCGGCCGAGGCGATCATCGCCCTCGACCGCCTCCTCGCCGGCTGAGCCCGGCCGTCCCCCAGGCAGTCGAGCCATGGGCGTCGAGGTGTCCCGGGTGGGAGCGGACCGCAGCGCAGAGCTGCGCGGCACCGCGGCGCTCGCGTTGGCAGGCCTGTTCTTCGGGTCGACCTTCCTCGTCGTGCAGGACGCGGTGGCCGACGCCGAGCCCACCCCCTTCCTCGGTGCCCGCTTCCTGGTCGCGGCGGCGGTGCTGGCGCCGCTCGCGGTGCGGCGCCCCGCGGGGAGCGGTGAGGTCGGGCCTCGGCGTCGTCGCCGGCCTGGTGCTGGCGGCGGGCTACCTGCTGCAGACCTTCGGGCTCCGGTCGACCTCCAGCTCGACCTCCGCGTTCATCACGTACCTGCTGGTCGTCATCGTGCCGGTGATCATCGCCGTCACCCAGCGCCGGCTCCCCGACCGGCGCACGTCCACCGGTGTCGTCCTGGCGGTCGCCGGTCTGTACCTCCTCTCCGGGTCGGAGGCCGGTGGCACCGGCTGGGGCGAGCTGCTCACGCTGGGCTGCGCCTTCGCCTTCGCCGGCCACCTGGTGCTGGTGGGGCGGGGAGCGACGCGGTTCGACCCGGTGCGGTTCACCTTCGTCCAGGTCCTGACCGTCGGGGTCGTGTGCACCGTGCCCGGCCCGTGGCTCGGAGGCTTCGACTTCGCCCCCGCCACCTGGGCCGCCGTCGTCTTCACCGGCGTCTTCGCCACCGCGGTCGCCTTCGGCTGCATGGTCGTCGGGCAGCGGACCGTCCCGGAGTCCCGGGCCGCGCTGGTGCTGCTGGTGGAACCGGTGTCGGCCGGCATCCTCGGCGTCGCGACCGGGGAGCACCTCGGCCTCCAGGGCGCGCTGGGCGCCCTGCTGATCCTCGCCGCCATCGTGTGGGTCGAGCTGATCCCGCTCCTGACCGGCGAGACCGTCGACGACCCGGCCATCGAGCCCACCGTCCACGGCTGACGGGGGCGGGCCAGCGGTGTGAGCCGGGGATCGACCGGGTCGGCGGGGGCGACCCCTACGCTGCCCGACGATGACCGCGGACCCGCCTCCCGCCTCGCCCGGGCCGATCGTGCCCGGGCCGCCCCGGGGCATGCTGGCCCTCGGGGCCCGGCTCGGGGCCGGGGCCTGGTGGTGCGACCAGGTGTTCGCGGTCGCCGGGGGGTGGGTGCCCACCACCGACGAGGCCGCGGTGCGGGTGCACCTGGCCGAGCTGTCCCGCGTGGCCGGCGACCATGCCGTGGCCCTGCGCCGCCACCTGCCCCGCCCGAGCGGTGTCGACCCCGAGGGCTGGGTCGTGGCCCCGACCGACGGCGCCTCGGACCTGGTCACGGCGCTGACGGGACCGGACGCGGAGGGAGCCGTCGCCCGGCTGGCCGCCCTGCACCGGGTGATCGTGCCCCGGCTGCTCGCGACCTGGCGGGCCGACGCCGCCGGCGCGGGCGTCGCCGAGCGGGGCGTCGCCCGCACCCTGGGCCACGCCCACGCCGACCTCTCCGAGCTGTGGCACGACGGCACGGGCCTGCTCGACGCCCTCCTGCTGGCCGACCCGCAGGCCGCGGCGACCCCGCTGACCTGGGCCACCGAGCGCGAGGTCGACCTGGCCGCGGGCGGCGGGACCCTCCCCGCCACCCCCGATCAGCCCCCCATGTGACCGTCCGTCACCGTCTGGTCCCTTCAAGTTCACGTTCCGTGGCCGAATGAGGTCAGGGTGGCGAAAGTCGTCACCCGATGCCTGGAGGTATTGACCACCCCGGTATCGTGAACGATCAGAGAAGTTCTGGCCGGTGCGGTGTGCACCGTGGACGCCGTGCCGGGAACCCCCGGTCGACGGGCGTCCCGAGCCCCCACCGTCCGTTCCGCAGCCCACCGCAGTGTGGACCCCTGAGCAGAGGAAGTAGTGCCTTGGCCAAGGAGCGCGTCGAGCGCGATGAGGAGGACCTCGTCCGCCTCTACCTCACCGACATCGGGCAGTACCCGCTGCTGACGAAGGACGACGAGGTCCGGCTGGCCCAGGCCATCGAGGCCGGGGCCGAGGCCCGGGCCGCCCTCGAGGCCGGCGAGAAGGTCACCCCGGCCCGCAAGCGCGAGCTGCGCCGCACCGCTCGCGACGGCGAGATGGCCGAGCGCACCTTCGTGCAGTCGAACCTCCGCCTGGTGGTGTCGATCGCCAAGAAGTACCAGGCGTCCGGCCTGCCCCTCCTCGACCTGATCCAGGAGGGCAACCTCGGCCTCATGCACGCGGTCGAGAAGTTCGACTGGCGCAAGGGCTTCAAGTTCTCCACCTACGCCACCTGGTGGATCCGCCAGGCCATCACCCGCGGCATCGCCAACACGGGCCGCACCATCCGCCTGCCCGTCCACGCCGGCGACACCCTGGCCCGTCTGCAGAAGGCCCGGGCCCGCCTCGAGCTCAAGCTCGGCCGGCCCGCCACCCTCGCCGAGCTGTCGGCCGAGGTCGAGATGCCCGAGGACAAGGTCACCGAGGCCCTGCGCTTCGCGGCCGAGCCGCTCTCGCTGTCGGAGCCGCTCCGCGAGGACGGCGACGCCGAGCTCGGCGACGTGGTCGAGGACCGCTCGGCCGAGTCGCCCTTCGAGGTCGCCGCCACCGCGCTGCTGCCCGAGGAGATCAACCGCCTCCTGGCCCCGCTCGACGACCGCGAGCGCGAGATCCTGAAGCTGCGCTTCGGCCTCGACCGGGGCGAGCCGCGGACCCTCGAGGAGGTCGGCGAGCACTTCAACCTCACCCGGGAGCGCATCCGCCAGATCGAGGCCCGGGCCATGTCGAAGCTGCGCCACCCGTCCTCGGACACCGGCGCTCGCGACCTGCTCGCCGTCTGATCCACCGACCGGGGCATCGCCTCCGGTCGATCACGATCGCCACCATCGCCCCGTCCGACCCGCGCGTCGGGTGCCGGGTGCGACACGGTCCGCGCGCCTACCATCCCGACCCGTGTCGGAATCCCTCGTCTCCCTCGTCGCGCCCCCTCGTCCTCGTCGGGGGCGACGGGCCGCCGCCCTGCTCGCCGTGGCCCTGGTGCTCGGCGCCGGGGCCTGCAGCGACGACGGTGACGGGGGCGACGACGCCTCCTCCGACCGGTCGTCGACCACCGCGGCCGCGCCGATGGCGCGACCGGCGGGGCGAGACCGGCACCGTCGAGGTCCTGACCTACAACGTCGCCGGGCTGCCCCAGGAGATCTCGGACGAGAACCCGGCCGAGCACATGCCGCTCATCAGCCCGCTGCTCTCGGAGTTCGACCTGGTGCTGCTCCAGGAGAGCTTCGACTGGTGGCTGCCGGGCGGTCTGGTCGAGACCCTCGACCTCGACGCCCAGAACTACGTCGAGCGGCTGCGGGCCGACGCCGACCTGCCGTACGCGCCTGCCGGTGCACCCGGGGCCGGAGGAGGCGGGCCTCGACCCGGCCACCCGGCCCGACCTGCAGCTCGGTGACGGCATCGGGATCATGTCGCGGTTCGAGCTGACCGACCCCGTCCGCCAGGCGTGGGTCGGCTGCTTCGGCGGGTTCGACACCAGCGACGGCGGCGCGGCCGACTGCCTCGCCATGAAGGGCTTCGCGGTCGCCACCATCGACCTCGGTGGGGTCGAGGTCGACGTGTACTCCCTGCACGGCGAGGCCGGCGGCACCGACACCGACCAGGCGCTCCAGGTCGACGACTTCGCCCAGCTGGCCGCCTTCATCGAGGAGCACAGCGACGGGCGGCCGATCATCCTGGGCGGCGACACCAACCTCCACACCGACCCCGAGCACGAGGACGCCGAGGGCGACGCCGACACGACGATCTGGGACGACTTCCTCGCCGCGACCGGCCTGGTCGACGCCTGCGCCGCGACCGAGTGCGAAGAGGTCGGCTCGATCGACAAGGTCGCGGTCCGCAGCACCGACGACCTCGCCCTGGAGTCCACCGCCTACGACCAGCCCCGCGAGACCTTCACCTCCCCGGCCGGCGACGAGCTCAGCGACCACCCGCCCGTCCACGTGACCGTCGAGTGGCCCGCCTCGGTCCCGTCCCTGACCGCCCGTCAGTCGCCGGCGTAGCCGAGGGGGCAGGGGTCGGGCGATCGGTCGGAGGGGCCGGGGGGTCGAGCTCCCAGATCACGACGAGGCGGCCCCGCTCGGTGAAGGAGTGGACCCGGCGCAGCCCGGGCAGGGCGTCCTGCTCGAGCAGCGGGTCGGCCAGCTCCGGACGGCGGCCGCGGATCGACGCGGCGTCGGCGACCACGAACCGCACGCCGTTGAGGCGGGCGAAGGCCACCACCTCGTCGAGGTCGCCGGCCGGCAGCACGACGCTCGGCCGACCGGCCGCGTACTGGGCGTGGTACGACCGGGTCATCACCCGGTCGTCCGGATCGCTGTGGGCGGCGACCCAGGTCCCGGCGGCGGCCTGCTCGGTGGGGTCGTAGGCGCGAGGGACGCTGAGGCCGAGCGCGGCGCTGAGGAACGAGGTCGCCACGAGCGCGGCGGTGATCCACGCGATCGCCCGGGCGGCGCGCGGCGAGGAGCGGTCGACGGCGCGGACCAGGCCGTCGGCGGCGAGGGCCACGACGACGGCGGTGGTCAGCACGAGGTAGCGGGGCAGCACGAAGAAGCCGGCCGTCGTGGCCACGACGGGCACGACGGCGAGCGCGACGAGGAGCAGCGTCGTCGGCCGTCGTCGGCCGGTCCACGCCCGCCACCCCGCAGCGAGCAGCAGCGGCAGGGCGACCATCGTCCACGCCGGTCCGATCCCGAGCCGGGGGGCCACGAGGTGACGGCCCAGCGAGACGGTGTTGAGCCCGACGACTCGGGCCCAGCCGCCCGGGTCCTCGCGGGCCAGCTCGGCCAGCGGACGGGGATCGGCGGCCAGCTCGCCGGTCGCGGGGTCGAGGGCGTACAGCTCCAGGTCGCGAGCGAGGCGGTCGTCGCGGGCGAGCGCCTGCCACGTCTCGATCGACGCCTCCTTGCTCTTGGAGGTGGGCGACCACGACCCCGTGTGGCCGTGCAGCCAGACGACGTAGGGCCCGGCGACCGCGGCGAGGGCGACCACGACGCCGAGCCCGGCGAGGAGCGGTGCCCGCCAGCGGCCGGGCTCGTCAGGCGAGGCCGACCTCCGCGCGTCGCCGGCGCGCGGACAGCACCAGGGCGAGGCCGACGACGAGCCCGGGGAGGAGGGCCTCCGGCCGGGTCAGGTAGGCGACCCCGACGAGCGCGCCGACCCCCACCCCCCGGGCGAGCCACCTGCCGCCGGCGGCGGTGCCGGGCGCGGGGGGTCGGCCGTCGCTGCCCGTCGGGTGGGCGCGCGGACCCATGGCGACCAGCGCGGCGGCGAGCACCAGTGCGGTCGCCGGCGCCTCGCTCCCCCCGCCACCGGACTTCGTGAGGACGAGCAGCCCCGGCGCGGTGGGCGCCAGCCAGGCGGCCAGCACCGTCGTCCGGTCGTCCCGCCCGATCCGGTGGGCGACGGCGACGATCGCGGCCACCAGGGCGAGCCCTCCGACCAGGTCGAGGATCCGCACCGCGGTGAGGTCGTCGGTGGCCGACGCCAGGAGCCCCAGCACCGTCGGGACCACCGGCGGGAAGTGCAGCTCGGGGTGGCCGGCCCGGACGAAGCCGTCCCCGGACACGAGGTTGCGCCCGGCCTCGAGGTAGGCCACGCCGTCGATCGAGGGGAGGCGGTCGGCCGCGGCCAGCGCCACCTGCACCGCGACGGCGAAGGCCGCCGGCCACAGGAGCCGGCGTCGGAGGGGGGGGCGGGACGACCTCGGCGTCGGTCGCCGGCGGCTGCTCCACGGCGACCGTCACGGTGCCCGACCGGTCAGGCGGTCCGGTCCGGTCGGTCGATGTGCGACGCGTCGCCCAGGGCCGACAGGGACCAGATGGCCGCCCCGGCCAGGGCCTGGGTGCGGAGGACGGCGACCGAGGCGTGGCCCATGGAGAAGCGCACCCAGTCCCACGGCTCCTTCTCCACGTTGAGGAGGTGCGCCACGATCGTGCTGTTGGTGCCCCCGTGGGCGACCGCGACGATGCGGTCGGGCGCGTCGTCGGGGACCTGCCACAGCCCGGCCTCGCCGGTCGGCACGATGCCCCAGGAGGCGAGGGTGGCGTCGATGCCGCCGGCGACGCGCTGGTGGAAGTCGTGGAGCGTCTCGGCCCCGGGCAGGCCGTCCCACCACTGCTCGCGGGTCTTGGTGCGCTGCTCGGCGAAGGCCGCCTCGACCACCTCGATGGGCTGGTCGTTCCAGTGGTCGGGCATCTTGAGCTCGACCAGCCAGTCGTGGGTGTCGGGGAAGGTGTGCAGGGCCCGGGCGATCGGCGCGGCTGTCTCCTCCGCCCGCCGAGCCGGCGACACCAGGAGGTGGTCGACCGGACCGTCCAGGGGATCGGCCCGGGGGTCGGCCAGGCGGCGGGCGACCCGGGCGGCCTGGGCCCGGCCCCGCTCGGTGAGCTCGGGGTCGTTGCGGTTCCGGCCGTCGACGACCCATCGGGGCTCACCGTGGCGGACGAGGACCAGCTCCATCGGAGGCACGGTAGGCGACGCGCCAGGTCGGCCCCCTGCCGGGCGCGTGGCGGTGGCGGCGCCCTAGGGTGGGCCCATGGCCAAGAAGCTCCTCCTCCTCGTCCTCGTCGCCGCCCTCGGGTCCCTCGCGTTCAAGAAGCTGCGCGCCGTCTGACCCGCTGACCCCACAGACCTCCCGACGCCCGCCCTCACCGCCGCTCAGCGGCGGGTGACCGGCGGGCGTCGTCGCGCCCGGGTGCGGGCCGACGACGCCGCGGCCTGGGCGGAGCGGGTGGTGCGGCCGGTCGCCACCCCCGCGACGCGGCTGAGCTCGGGCAGCACCCGGGCGAGGCCCGAGATCTGCTGGGCGGTGGACTGCATCGTCCGGTCCCGGCGCAGCCACCAGTACGCCGCGGCACCGGCCGCGGCCGTGGCCGCGATCCCGCCACCCACCGCCGCGGTGGGGCCCGGGGCCGGCAGGCCCACCCGCTCGCGCAGCGGGACCTTGTGGGTGAACCACCGCACCTCCCACCCGCGCTCGGCTGCGGTGCGGGCGAGCTCGCGGTCGGGGTTCACGGCGACCGCGTGGCCGACCGCGTCGAGCATCGGGATGTCGGTGACGGAGTCCGAGTAGGCGTAGCTGGCCTCGAGGTCGATGCCCCGCTCCGCCGCGATCTCCCGCATCCGCTCGGCCTTGTGGGGGCCGTAGGCGTAGAAGTCGACCTCGCCGGTGTAGCGGCCGTCGGCGTCGATGGCGGCCCGGGTGGCGATGGCCTCGTGGACGTCGAGGTAGCGGGCGAGGGGGATGACGATCTCCTCGGGCGAGGCCGAGATGATGTACACCCGCCGGCCCGCGGCGCGGTGCTCGTCGATGAGGTCGAGGGCCTCGTCGAACACGATCGGCTCGATGACCTCCTCGAGGGTCTCGGCCACGATCCGGCTCACGTGGGCCTGGTCCCAGCCCGCGGTCAGGGCGAGCACCTTCGACCGCATGCGGGCCATGCGCTCCTCGTCGGCGCCGAGGTACAGGTAGACGAGCTGGCCGTAGAGGGCGCGCAGGAGCAGCCAGCGGTTCAGCAGGCCGGCGCGGTACAGCGGCTTGCCGAAGGCGACCATCGACGCCTTCGCGATGACCGTCTTGTCGAGGTCGAAGAAGGCCGCCTCCACCCGGCCACCCTACGGGGCGAGCGACCGGCCCCGGGCCGGGGTGGCGCAGCGTCCACCGTCCCGCCATCGAGCCGTCCCCCGCCCGTCACCATCCGGAGGTCGGAGGTTTCACCCCGCCCGGCGCGGGGCATGCCTCGGGCCTCGCTTCCCCCGCTGAGACCCCTGAGGACCTGCGCGGACAGGACCCGGTCGATCGCTGCTCACGGCTTCACCGCCAGGCTCCGCCTGGCGACCGCGTCGCCGTGCTGCGGGGTCGGTCGGCGGCCTGTCGGCTCGTCTCCTCGCTCTCGCTCGGGAGGCACCCGTGCTCATCGCCTGCTGGTCCGTGAAGGGCGGCGTCGGCACCACCGTCGTCGCCGCCGCCCTCGCCTCGTCCCTCGCCCACCTCCACGCCGACGTCGGCGGATCCCTGCTGGTCGACCTGGCCGGTGACATGCCCACGGCCCTCGGCCTGCCCGAACCCGGCGATCCCGGCCTCACCGGGTGGACGAGGGCCGGTGCCGACGTGGCCGGCGATGCCCTCGGGCGGCTCGAGCTGTCCGCCGCCCCCGGCATGTCCCTCCTGCCGCGGGGGCGGGGCCGGCCCGGTCCCTCCGACCGCCACGAGGTGCTGGCCGGCCTCCTCGCCGCCGATCCGCGGCCGGTGGTCGTCGATGCCGGCGTGGTCTCGGCCGGTGACCCGGCGGTCCCGCTGGTGGCCTCGGCGACGCAGTCGCTCCTGGTCACCCGAGCGTGCGTCCTCGGCCTCCGGCGGGTCGCCCGTGCCCCGGTGCGCCCGTCGGGCGTGGTGCTGGTGTCCGAGCCGGGCCGGACCCTGTCGCGGCGCGACGTCGAGCACTCCGTCGGTGCGCCGGTCGTCGCCGACATCGCCTGCGACCCGGCCGTCGCCCGGGCCGTCGACTCCGGGCTGCTCCTCGGGCGCCTCCCCCGTGCCCTGGTCCGCTCGCTGCGGCCGCTGGCCCCTCCGGTCCGGTCGGTGGCGTGAACCGGCGCCGGACAGCGCGTCCCGTCGGCCTCGCTGGTCGACGAGGTGCACGAGCGGGTGCTCGGGCAGCCGTCGATCGCCCGGGCCCTGGTGCCCGACGCGCTCGACGCCCTGGTGCGCGAGGTCGCGCCTCTGCTGCCGCCGGCCGAGGTGGCCGGCATCGCCGAGCGGGTGAGGGCCCGCGCCACGGGGCTCGGGGTGCTCGAACCGCTCCTGGCCGACGACTCGGTCACCGAGGTGATGGTGAACGGCCCCGGGCCGGTGTGGGTCGAGCGAGCGGGACGGCTGGCGACGAGCGGCGTCGTGGTCGACCGGGCGACGGTCGACCAGCTGGTGACCCGGGTGCTGGCCCCGGTGGGTGCCCGGGCCGACCGGGCCCGACCGCTGGCCGACGCCCGGCTGCCCGACGGGTCGCGGGTGCACGTCGTCGTGCCGCCCCTCGCCGTCGACGGCCCGTGCATCACGATCCGGCGCTTCGGGGTGCGCCCCATCGCCCTCGCACGAGCTCGCCCGCGGCGACGCCCACCGGCTGCTCGTCGAGGCGGTCGACGAGCGGCGCCAGGTGCTCATCAGCGGGGGAGCGTCGGCGGGCAAGACCACCCTCCTCAACGCCCTGGCCGGCCTGATCCCCGCCGGCGAGCGGATCGTCACCATCGAGGACGCGGCCGAGCTGCGGCTGCCCCACGAGCACGTGGTGCGGCTCGAGGCCCGGCCGCCGTCGCCGGAGGGAACCGGCGAGGTGACGATCCGCGAGCTGGTGCGGGCGGCCCTGCGCATGCGACCCGACCGCATCGTGGTCGGGGAGTGCCGCGGGCCGGAGGCCCTCGACATGCTCCAGGCCATGAACACGGGCCACGACGGCTCGCTCAGCACCTGCCACGCCAACAGCCCCACCGACGCCCTCCGGCGCCTCGAGACGATGGTGCTGACCGCGGCCGACCTGCCCCTCGTCGCGGTGCGCGAGCAGATCGCCAGTGCCGTCGACCTGGTGGTGCAGGTCGCCCGGCGCGTCGACGGCACGCGGCGGGTGGTCGCGGTGGCCGAGGTCGAGCCCGACCCGGCTGCGGCCGTCCGCACCCGTCTCCTGGTCGACGGCGACCGCACGGTGGGCGAGCGCGGTCCGCCCGCCCCGGTCGGTCCGGGGGCCGGTCCGATGACGCCGACCGCGCTGGTGGTCGTGGTCCTCGGGTCGGCCGCGGTCGGGTGCTGGGCCCGGGCCCGGTCCGTGTCCAGGTGGGTGGTCCCGGAGGGGTCGGTCGGTGGCGGCCGGGGACTCGACCGGCCCGGTCGGCGGGGCCCGGTGCGCCAGCCGGTCGATCGTGTCGCCTCGCCTCGGTGTGGGCGCAGGCTCTCGCCGATGCCGGCATCGACGGCGATCCCCGCCGCTGGGCCCGCGTGGCGGTGGGCGCCATCGGACTGGTGTGGGCGGTCGGTGTGGTGCGGGGCGGAGCGGGTGGCGCGGTCGTCGTGGTCGTGCTGGCCGTGGTCGCCGGGTCGGTGGCGTTGCGGGTGTCGTCCGGCCGGGGCGTGCGACGGGCCGACGCTCGACTGCCCGACCTCCTCGAGCACGCCGGCCGGAGCCTCCGCAGCGGCGTCGACCTGGTCCCTGCGCTCCGCGCCGCCGCCGATGCGGTCGGAGGCCTCCACGGGGCCGAGGTGGGCGCCGCGGTCGCCCGGGTCGACGGCGGCGCGCCCCTGCCGGCGGCGTTGGCGCCGTGGGGGTGGGCCCACCCGCGCCCACCGGTGGCGTTGGCTGTGGGGGCACTGGAGGTGGCCGCCCTCGCCGGCGGGGCCCGCGGCCGGGCTCTCGACGGTGTCGCCGCGACGCTCCGGGCCCGGACGGCCGTGGCCGAGGAGGCCCGAGCCCTGTCGAGCCAGGCCGCGGCCTCCGCGGCGGTCCTCGTCGCCTTGCCGCTGGTCGTCACCGTGCTCGGGGCGCTGGCCGATCCCCGGGTCGCCGGCGACCTCCTCGGCACGCCCGTCGGCCTGGTCTGCCTGGTCGTGGCGGTCGTCCTCGACGGCATCGGCGCCTTGTGGATGCACCGCATCGTCAGGGCCGAGCGATGACGGCCGCCGACGTGCTCCCCCTGGCGTGGGCGGCACTGGTCGGAGCCGGGCTCTGGCTCTGCCGCCCGCGGCGGGTGAGGCGGGTGCCGGGATGCGGTCCGGCATCGGGGTCATCCTCGGTGGTGGGTCGGCTGGGCGCCGCCCTGCGGCGCGCCGTCGGTCTGCCGCCCGACGAGGTGGCGGCCCCGGTGGTCGGGGCCACCGTCGTGGCCGCGCTGGCCGCGGTGGTGGTGCTGCCCCCTCTCGCCCCACTGGTCGCGGTGGTGGGCGCCGCCGCGGTGCCGGCGGCGCGACGGCGGCGAGCCCGACGGGCGGTCGAAGGGTGGGCCGACGCCCTCCCCGATGCGGTCGACCTGTTCGGCATCGCCCTCGGCAGCGGCCTCACGGTGCCCCTGGCCCTCGCCGTCGTCGCCCCGCGGGCCCCGCCCCCACTGGGCCCGTCGCTGGCCGAGGCCGAGGTCCGCTTCCGCCACGGCGAGCCGCTCGAGCGGTCGTTGGCCCGCATCGTCGACCAGGCCCCGGTGGTCCGGCCCCTGGTCAACGTCCTCGTCGCGGCCCACTGCGACGGGGCCCCGGTGGCCGACGCCCTCGTCCGCCTGGGTGAGGAGCAGCGTGTCGTCCGCCGTCGGGCCGCCGAGGCCCGGGCCCGCCAGGTGCCGATCCGGATGCTCTTCCCGCTGGTCGGCTGCACCCTGCCCGCCTTCGTGCTGGTGACCGTCGTGCCCCCGGTGGTGTCGGCCCTGGCCGACCTGGGGCTCTGATCGACGCCGACGCCTCGCGGCCCGTCGTCGACCTCTCTCGCAGCTCCGGCTGTCCTCCGCCCTCCGGGCCTCGCGGTCGCGACCGCCGTCGTCACGTCGGCCGGGACCTCTCCCGGCCCCCGCCCCTGGAGGTCCCGATGGACACCACCCGCCCCACCCCGCCCACCCCCGTCGACCTGGCCCGGCTCGTCGGCCTGGCCCTCGCCCTGTCGACGCTGACGCTCCTCCGCCGCGGCGTGCGGCGCGCCGACCGGGTGCTCCGCTCCCGGGTGGCCGTTCCGGGCGAGGCCGGCCAGGCCACGGCCGAGTACGCCCTCGTCCTGCTCGGTGCCGCGGTGGTCGCCATCGCGCTCGTCACCTGGGCCACCGGCTCGGGTCGGGTGGGTGAGCTCTTCGACCGGGTCTTCGACGAGCTGGTCAGCCGGCTGTGAGGCCCGGGCACGCCCGTCGGCGGCCGGGCCCCGGGCCGCCTGTCGCCGCGACCGCGGCCAGGCCACCGTCGAGCTGGCCCTGGTGCTCCCCGTCGTGCTCCTCGGCCTGCTGCTGGTGGTGCAGGTCGCCCTCGTCGTCGCCGGCCACGTCGCGGCCGTCCACGCCGCCCGCGAGGGCGCGCGGGCGGCCGCGGTCGACGACCGGCCAGGGGCCGCGGCCGACGCGGTGGCGGCCGCCGGATCGGAGGGCTGCACCACGACCGCACACCGTCCGTCGAGGGTCGGGGCGACGTTGCGCGTCACCGTCCGCTGTCGGATCGCGACCGACGTCCCGCTCGTCGGACGGTTGGTCCCCGACGTCACCGCCCGCACCTCGGCGGCCATGCGGGTCGAGCGGTGACGTCGGGGAAGGACGGATGCGCCCGAGGCCGACTCGGCGGGATCAGACGTCGGGGTACTCGAGCGATCCGGCCTCGCAGGCCGACCCCTGCGGGCGCACGATCAGGCGCTGGTCGCGCACCCCGTCGCACAGGCCGGGTGTCCCGATGGGGACGGCCTCCACCGCGGGCGACCCCTGGCCTGGGGTCCGGACGGGGGTCGGACCGAAGAGGTCGATGAGCGGCCCGAGGATCGGGTCGACCCCTTCCTGGTCGCCGGGCCCGGTGAGGTCACACGTCCCGTCGGTGGCCACGTTCCACCCACCGGAGGTGATCTCGATGGTGGGCTCGGCCGGGCCTCCCGGGGGCGGGCAGAGGTCTCCGGCGCCGGCGAGGATGCTGCCGGCGATCCGGAGCGGTCCCTCCCCGTCGATCAGGAACCCGGAACCGCTGTCGGCGATCGTCGAACCCTCGATCGAGCTGCCCACGTTGTCGCCCCCGAGGTGCAGCGAGAAGGCGTTCCCCGAGACCGTCGATGCCCGCAGGAGCAGGCTGTGCTCGGCCTCGACCCCACCGCCGTTGTCCGCCAGCGCGGAGCCGATGACCGTGGCGTCCCAGCCGAGGTGGGCACCTCCCCCGTTGTCGAGCACCGACGTGCCGACCATCACGAGGTCGGAGCTCCCGGCGCTGAACCCTTCCCCCGCGTTGCCGCTGATGGTGGAGAACACGACGGTCGACTGGGTGCGCTCGAACCCGAGGAGCTGGACGCCGGGGCCGCCGTTGTCGGCGACCGTGGTGTAGACGAGCGAGCCGCGGGCCAGGGTGCGGACCCCTCCCGCCGCGTTGCGGGAGATCACCGAGTCGGTGATCTCGAACCGTGCGGTGTCCGTGTTGTCGATGCCCCACCCGTCGTTGTCGACGATCGACACCCTCCGGAGGCGGGTGTCGCCCCTGCTCCAGCTGCTGAGCGCGGCGCCTCCGGCCCCCACCCCGGTGATGGTGACGTCCTCGATGTCGAAGTCGCCCTCGCCGGTCCGCAGGAAGTACGAGGCGCCGCCCGCGTCGATGGTGGCGCCGCCGCCGCGGAGCACCAGCCCCGAGGATCGGAGGATCGGTCCCAGGGCGAGCACGGGATCGACGCCATCGGCGATCTCGACGATGCGCTGCTCGCCGGGGTCGGCCGTGTCCGTCAGCGCGAGCGCGGCGCGGAGGGTGCACCCGCCGCCGACGGCCGCGCAGACGCCGTCGCCGGGGACGGCATCCGGGGCGTCGAAGGCCACGTCGACCACCAGGTCGGCCGGTGGCGGGGGCGTGGGAGGGTCGCAGGCGGTCAACCCCGCCGCACCGACCAGGCCCGCGACCGCGGCCACGACCTTCACCCTGCGAGCTGCCATCGGGGACCTCCACCGCCGTCAGAACGCGCCCGACGGTAGGCCACCTCCGCGACGCTCGCGCTCCCAACCGACTCGACAGAGACCCGACCGATCACGCCGCCGGCGGGCTGGCCTCCACCGCGTCGATGTGCAGCGCCTCCAGGAGGGCGACGGCGCCGGCCTTGTCGAGGGGCTCGTTGAGGTTGCCGCACTTGGGTGACTGCACGCAGGAGGGGCAGCCCTCGACGCAGGGGCACCGGCGCAGGGTCTCGAGCGTCGCGGCCAGGTGGCGGTGGGCGGCGTCGTAGCCCAGCTCGGCGATGCCCGCCCCGCCCGGGTAGCCGTCGTACACGAAGATCGCCGGGCCGCCGACGTCGACCGACCAGGGGGTCGACACCCCACCGACGTCCCAGCGGTCGCAGATCGTGAACAGCGGCAGCATGCCGATGGCGGTGTGCTCGGCGGCGTGCAGCGTGCCGGGCCAGGCCGACGGCGGCAGTCCGGCCCGGCGGAGCAGGCCGGTGTCGACGGCGTACCAGAAGGCGCGGGTGACCAGTCGGTTGGGCGGCAGGTCGAGGTCGACCGTGCCCAGCACCTCGCCCGACGCCACGTCGCGCCGCTGGTAGCCGGTGACCTGCGACGTCACCTCGACCGCACCGAGCGACAGCCGGGCCCGGCCGACCGGTCGGGTGCGGTCGGTCGACAGCACCCGGATGCCGACCGTCGAGCGGGCCTGGGTGGACTCGCCGCCGTCGGTGCGCGCGACCCACGCCTCACCCTGGTCGAGGTCGAGTCGGTCGACCCGCCAGGCCACGCCCTGGTGCAGGTACACCGCGCCGGGGTGGACGACCTCCGGGGCCCGTCCCTCGTCGACGGTGCCGACGAGCGACCCGTCGGCCTGGACGATGCGGACCTCCCGGCCCCCGCCGCTGCGCAGCCCCACGCCGCGCGAGGGGAAGCCGCGGTCGGCCCAGACCGCCCGGGGACCGGTGCCGCCGACCGTGGCCCGCATGCGGTCGGCGCTGCGGATGCGCAGCCGGTCGCCGCGCACCAGCCGGCGGACGCCATCGTCGAGGTCCTCGCCCCACCAACGCCCGTCGTCGGCCGACAGGGGCGACTCGTAGGCCGCGCAGGCGAGGTGGGCGTCGAGCACGAACGGGTTCGCGGGGTTGATCACGGCTGGTTCGAGGGCCCGCTCGAACAGCTCCGTGGGGTGGGCCATCAGGTACTGGTCGAGGGCGTCGTCGCCGGCGACCAGCACCGCCAGCGACCGCTGCTGGGTGCGCCCGGCCCGCCCCGCCTGCTGCCAGAACGAGGCCACCGTGCCGGGGAACCCGTCGAGCACGCAGGCGTCGAGCCCCCCGATGTCGACGCCCAGCTCGAGCGCGGAGGTGGCCACCACGCCCCGCAGCCGGCCGCCGAAGAGCTCGCCCTCGATCTCCCGCCGCTCCCGGGTGAGGTACCCGCCCCGATAGGGCCGGACGGTCGGACCGAGGTCGGTGGGCAGGCGGCTCTGGGCGTCGGACGCGACCACCTCGGTGCCCCGTCGGCTGCGGCAGAAGGCGATCGTGCGGTGCCCGGCCGCGACCAGGTCGGCCAGGAGGGCGGCGGTGACCTTGTGGCCCGAGACGCGATCGCCGGTGGCGGCGTCGAGGAGCGGCGGGTTCCACAGGGCGACCAGCCGCTCACCTCGGGGGGACCCGTCGTCGGCGACCGCCTCGACCGGTGAGCCGCACAGGGCCGAGGCCAAGGTGCCGGGCTCGCCGATGGTGGCCGAGGCGAAGACGAAGGTCGGGTCGGCGCCGTAGCGCTCGCAGAGCCGGCGGAGGCGGCGCAGCACGTGGGCCACGTGGCTGCCGAACACGCCCCGGAAGGTGTGGAGCTCGTCGATCACGACGTAGCGGAGGCGGTGCAGGAACGTGGCCCAGCGCTCGTGGTGCGGCAGCAGGCCGCAGTGGAGCATCTCGGGGTTGGTGAGGAGGACGTTGGCGTGGGCGCGGGCCCACGCCTTCTGCTCGGGCGTGGAGTCGCCGTCGTAGGTGGCCGGCACCAGGCCGGGCACGCCCAGGGCGCCCAGGGCCCGGAGCTGGTCCTGGGCCAGGGCCTTGGTGGGTCCGACGAGGAGCGCGGTGCCGGCTCGGACCGGTTCGGTGACCGCCTCCGCGATCGGCACCTGGAAGCACAGCGACTTGCCCGACGCGGTGCCGGTGGCGATGGCGACGTGGCGACCGGCCCGGGCCAGGTCGATGGCGGCGGCCTGGTGGGTCCACAGGCGGGCGTGGGGGACGTGGGCCGCGACCCGGTCGGGGAGCGGCATCGACAGGTCGGCGGTGCGGGCCGGTCGGGCCGGGATGCTCTCGACGTGGACGAGCCCGTCGGACCGACCGCGCAGCACCTCGAGGAGGGCGTCGGGGCTGGCGTCGGTGAGCAGGGTCATCGGGCCTCGCAGGCCGGTCGCGCCGGTCGGTGGGCGATCCGGCCGGGCTCCCATCGTAACGACACTGCGGTAACTACACCTCTGTCGCCCCTCGGATCGTGCCCAGGCCCCGCCGGGGACCTCCGGACGGGGCAGGTCGGCGGTGTACCGTGACCTCGGGTGGACGGCTTCCCGAGGAGTTGGCAGTGATCGAACTGGGCTTGGAGCTCACCGAGCGGGATGGGTGGGCGGTCCTCTCCGTGTCGGGCGAGGTCGACGTCGCCACCGCGCCGCGCCTCCGGGAGCGCCTGGTCGGGCTGGTCGGCGAGGGTCGCACCCGCATCGTGGTCGACCTCGAGAAGGTCGACTTCATCGACTCCACCGGCCTCGGCGTGCTGGTGGGGGCGCTGAAGCGGGTCCGCACCAACGAGGGCGACCTGGCCCTGGTGTGCACCGGGCCCCGGATCCTCAAGGTGTTCGAGATCACCGGCCTCACCAAGGTGTTCACCATCCACCGCACCGTCGACGAGGCGACCCTGCCCGGGTGACCGCCATGCCACCCTGCGGCCCCGGCGTGCGTCGCCCGTGTGCAGGTCCATCTGACGTGAGCGAGCGCAGCGAGCGAACCAGACGGCGCGGCTCGTCTCTCCGGCGGCGAAGCCGTCGGGCTCGCTGGTGCACCATGTCGTCCACCAGGCCGGTGCCGTCCCATCGTCGCGGGGTGCACCAGTGAGCGTCGACGTCGTCCGGCTCGAGATCCCGGCGGTGCCGGACTACCTGGCGCTCGTGCGCCTCGTCGTGGCCGGGACGGCCCGCACCGAGCCGCTGCTGGACGACGAGCGGGTCGACGACCTGCGGGTGATCGTGTCCGAGGCGTGCACGAACGCCATCGAGGCGGTGGTGGCCCGGGCCGAGGAGGAAGGCGGAGCGCTGCCCTCGATCGAGGTGGAGATCCGGTTGTCGACCTCGCGGGTCGAGCTGGTCGTCGCCGACGAGGGCCGGGGCTTCGACCCCGACTCGCTCGTCGCCCTCCCCGCGGCCACCGATCCGGATCGACTCTCGGTCGAGCGTGGCCTGGGCATCCCGCTGATCCGAGCCCTCTCCGACGAGGCCGAGATCGCGTCCGGCCCCGAGGGCACCCGAGTGCGCGCCGTGCTCTACTCCGTCGCTCCGCTGCCCCCCGGCGTGCCCTGAGCGACGTGGCCTCCGATGACCTGCGCGTCGACGACCGGGTGACGGTCCCGGGTTGGGAGCTGGTCGAGACCTTCACCCCCTCGGGCGGGCCGGGCGGACAGCACGCCAACAAGGCGAGCACCCGCGTCGAGCTGCGGTTCGAGGTCGAGCGGTCGTCCGTGCTGTCGCCGGCGCAGAAGCGGCGGGTGGCCGCCCGGTTGGGTCCGGTGCTCCGGGTCGTGGCCGACGACGAGCGCAGCCAGGCCCGGAACCGCGACCTGGCGCGCGACCGCCTGGCCGCCAGCCTGCGGGAGGCCCTCGTCCCGCCGCGCCGACGCGTCGCCACCCGCCCGTCCCGCGGGAGCAAGGAGCGCCGGCTCACCGCCAAGCGGGAGCACTCCGAGCGCAAGGCCTCCCGCCGCAAGCCGAGGCCGGAGGAGTAGCCGGGACGAGGTCAGCCCTCGTCGGGGGCGGGCAGCTCGAACACCCAGGGGGCCCACTGGCGGAACGCGGTGCCGATGCGGCCCCACTCCCACTCCGCCTCGAACGACCCGATGGGGATCACCCGGTCCCAGCCCCGGGCCTGGACCCGGCGCCGGGTCGCCTGGTCGGTGGCCCAGTGGAGGTGGCCCTCGGCCAGGTGGAGCGCCTCGACCCGCCCGTCGGGGAGCTCGACGGGACCCAGGGCGTCGATGTCGGCCCACCCGCACTGGATCTGGAACGTGCCCGGCTCGTAGGAGAGCCCGTCGGGGAAGAGGCGGAGCACCGGGGAGTGGCGGCGACGCAGCCCGAACCACAGGAAGAGCGTCTGGCCCACCAGGTAGAGCAGCGCCAGCGACAGGTTGACCACGAGGAGCAGCACCAGGGCGACCGGCAGGGCCGCGAGCACGAAGAGGGCCAGCATCTTGAGCTCGTGGGCCCGGCGGATCCCCGCAGCCACGCCGACGACGATCTCGTCGGGGTGGGACCGGGCCTGCGGCATGGGGTCTTCCTAGCCGACGGGTGCCGACCGGGGCCGCCTCCGCGGCCTCCGAGGGGTCCGGCGGACGGGTCGACGGAGCCCCTCTCCGGAGGCGCCTCGGCGGGTCCTGCTTGACACGGTGGCTCCGGGCGACCGTACCCTTCCCGCCGATGGCAAGGTCTCTGGTGATCGTGGAGTCGCCCGCCAAGGCGCGGACGATCGAGGGCATCCTCGGCGACGAGTTCGTCGTGGAGTCCTCGGTCGGGCACATCCGCGACCTCGGTTCCAAGGGCCTGAACATCGACGTCGATCACGACTTCGCCCCCAACTACGAGGTGTACGAGGGGAAGAAGGACGTCATCCGACGTCTGAAGGCAGCGCTCCGCAACGCCGACGAGCTGTACCTCGCGACCGATGAGGATCGCGAGGGCGAAGCCATCAGCTGGCACCTCCTCGAGGAGCTCAAGCCCCGCATCCCCGTGAAGCGGATGGTGTTCCACGAGATCACCCGGCCCGCCATCGAGCGGGCGGTGGAGGAGTGGCGCGACATCGACATGGGCCTGGTGAACGCCCAGGAGTCCCGTCGCATCGTCGACCGGCTCTTCGGCTACCCGGTCTCCGAGGTCCTGTGGCGCAAGGTCAACCGGGGCCTGTCGGCCGGCCGGGTGCAGAGCCCGGCGGTGCGCCTGGTCGTCGAGCGCGAGCGCGAGCGCATGGCCTTCGTGTCGGCCGACTACTGGGACCTCTCCGCGGCCTTCCCGACGTCGCCCGCCTTCTCCGCCGGCCTGATCGGCGTCGAGGGCTCCCGGGTGGCCCAGGGCCGCGACTTCGACTCGACGGGCGTGCCGTCCCGCCAGGGCGTGGTCGTCCTCGACGAGACCCGGGCGTCCAGCCTCCGCGACGGCCTGGCCGGGTCCACCTTCACGGTCACCAGCGTGGAGGAGAAGCCCTTCACGTCGAAGCCCAAGCCCCCGTTCATGACCTCGACCCTCCAGCAGGAGGGCGGGCGGAAGCTCCGCATGTCGGCGTCGCAGGTGATGCGGGTCGCCCAGGAGCTCTACCAGGGTGGCTACATCACCTACATGCGGACCGACTCGACGAACCTGTCGGAGACCGCGATCACCGCGGCCCGCTCGCAGATCCAGTCCCTGTACGGCCGCGAGTACCTGCCGGACGCGCCCCGCACCTACGCCCGCAAGGTGAAGAACGCCCAGGAGGCCCACGAGGCCATCCGCCCCGCGGGCGAGTCGTTCCGCACGCCCGAGTCCCTGCGCGGCGAGCTCCGCGGCGACTCGCTCGCCCTCTACGACCTGGTCTGGAAGCGCACCGTCGCCTGCCAGATGGCCGACGCCCGTGGGCGCAGCCTGTCGGTGCGCTTCGCGGCCGACGCCGCTGAGGCCGACCGTCCCTCGCCCACCCCGACGGAGTGGAGCGCCTCGGGCCGCACCATCACCTTCCCCGGCTACATGCGGGCCTACGTCGAGGGCGCCGACGACCCGGAGGCCGAGCTCGACGACCGCGAGAGCCTGCTGCCGGCGCTGGCCGAGGGCCAGCGCCTCGACGGCGCCGAGGTCGACCGCCCAGGGCCACTCGACCTCACCCCCCGCCCGCTACACCGAGGCGTCGCTGGTGAAGCGGCTCGAGGAGCTCGGCATCGGCCGGCCGTCGACCTACGCGTCGATCATGCAGGTCATCCAGGACCGTGGCTACGTGTGGAAGAAGGGCACCGCCCTCGTCCCGTCGTGGACCGCCTTCGCGGTGATCAAGCTCCTGGAGGAGCACTTCTCCGACCTGGTCGACTACGCCTACACCGCCCGCATGGAGGACGAGCTCGACCAGATCGCGGCCGCGCTCCCTCGAGCGGGTGCCGTGGCTGCGGCAGTTCTGGTTCGGCGACGGCAGCGACGCCGCGGGCGTCGCGGCGGTGGCCGCCGACGGCAAGCCCGGGCTGAAGCGCCTCGTCGACGAGGGCATGGAGGTGATCGACGCCGCCGCCATCAACTCGATCCCGCTCGGCGCCGACCCGGACGGCGTGCCGATCGTGGTGAAGCCGGGCCGCTACGGCCCGTACGTGAAGCGCGGCGAGGACACCGCATCGGTGCCCGACGACCTCGCCCCCGACGAGCTCGACGTGGCCAAGGCGCTGGAGCTGCTGGCCGCGCCCAAGGGCGACACCTCGCTCGGCACCGACCCCGAGTCGGGCCTCGAGGTCTACGCCAAGCCCGGTCGGTTCGGGCCCTACGTCCAGCTCGGTGAGATGGAGGACGGGTCGAAGGTCAAGCCCAAGACCTCGTCGCTCCTGTCGACGATGACCCTCGACACGATCACCCTCGACGACGCCCTCCGGCTGCTCTCGCTGCCGCGGGTCGTCGGCGCCGATCCCGGGTCGGGCGAGGAGATCACCGCCCAGAACGGCCGCTACGGGCCCTACCTCAAGAAGGGCACCGACAGCCGCAGCCTCGAGGACGAGGAGCAGATGTTCACCGTCTCCCTCGACCAGGCGCTGGCGATCTTCGCCCAGCCCAAGCGGGGACGGAACCAGGGCGCGGCCAAGCCGCCGCTCAAGGAGATCGAGGGGCTCGATCCGGTCTCGCAGAAGCCCATCGTGGTGAAGGACGGCCGCTTCGGCCCGTACGTGACCGACGGCGAGACCAACGCCAGCCTCCGCCGTGACGACGACGTCGAGACGCTGACGTTCGATCGGGCCGTCGAGCTGCTGCAGGACCGACGCGACCGGGGACCGGCCAAGAAGCGGGGCGCCAAGAAGGCGGCCAAGAAGAAGGCGCCGGCCAAGAAGAAGGCGACCAAGAAGAAGGCGGCGACGAAGAAGGTGGCGGCCAAGAAGACGGCGCCGGCCGCGAGCGACGGCCCGCCGGGCGACTCGGCCGACGACGCCGGCGCCTGAGCACCGGCGGCGCGGGCGTGCCTGACGGGCAAGACGTGGCCCCCGGACGCTTCATCGCGTTCGAGGGCGGCGAGGGCACGGGCAAGTCCACCCAGGCCCGCCTGCTGGCCGAGCACCTCGGCGCGCTGCTGACCCGTGAACCGGGCGGGACCGCGATCGGCGCCACCATCCGGTCGATCGTGCTGGCCGCCGACGACAACGGTCTGGTCGACCGGGCCGAGGCGCTGCTGATGGCGGCCGACCGGGCCCAGCACGTCGCCGAGGTGGTGCGACCCGCGTTGGCCACCGGCCGCGACGTGGTGACCGACCGCTACCTCGGCTCGTCCATCGCGTACCAGGGCTTCGGTCGGGGTCTGCCGGTCGACGAGGTCCGCGACCTGTCGCGGTGGGCCACCGATGGGCTGATGCCCGACCTGGTGGTGCTGCTCGAGGTCGACGCGGCCGAGGCCCGGGCCCGCATCGGCCACGGGCGCGACCGCCTCGAGAACGCGGGGGCAGAGTTCCACGCCGCCGTCGAGCAGGGCTTCCGCGACCTGGCCGCGGCCGACTCCGAGCGGTGGGTGGTGGTCGATGGTGGGGGCACCGTCGCCGAGGTCGCCGAGCGCGTCCTCGCGGTCGCCACCGCCCGCCTGGACCTCGGCACGCCCGCCTGACCGACCGTCCCCGATCCGGCAGCGCCGTCCGGCAGGGGGTGCGGGTCACGCGCCGGTCGGGGTCGGTCGGTGGTCCGGCGAGGGGTGGGACGGTGTGGGATGGTGGGTCGGTGACCTCGACCCAGGGCTCGGACACCGCGACCCTCGATGTGTGGCATGCCGTCCCGGGCCAGGACCGGGCGGTCGCCCAGCTGGTGGCGAGCGCGGCCGACCCCGTGCACGCCTACCTGTTCGTCGGACCCCCGGGCTCGGGGAAGGAGGCCGCGGCGCGCGTCTTCGCCGGCGAGGTGCTGGCGGCCGCGGTCGACGACGAGCCGGCCGCGGCGCGCCACCGGGCCCTCGCCGCCGACGACCAGCACCCCGACGTCACCGTGGTCCGCCGTGAGGGAGCGGCGATCCTCGCGGGCCAGGCCGACGACATCATCCGGCGCGCCGCGCTCAAGCCGGTCGAGGGCAGCCGCAAGGTGCTGATCCTCGACGAGTTCCACCTCGTCGCCGACGCCACGGCCGGGAAGCTGCTCAAGACCATCGAGGAGCCTCCGGCCGGCACCGTCTTCCTGGTCCTGGCCGACGACGTGCCCGACGAGCTGATCACCATCGCCTCGCGGTGCGTGCAGGTGGAGTTCCCGGCCCTGGCCGCCGATGTGATCGCCGGGGTGCTGGTCGAGGACGGGCTGACCCCCACCGACGCCGAGCAGGTCGCGGCGGTGGCCCACGGTGACGTCGACCGGGCCCGCCTCCTCGCCTCCGACCCCCGCTTCGCCCTGCGGGTCGCGGCGTGGCGGGAGGTGCCCTCGCGGCTCGACGGCACCGGCGCCACGGTCGGCGCCGTCGTGACCGAGCTGCGGGCCGCCATCGACGACGCCGCGTCGGCCCTCACCGAGGTCCACGCCCGCGAGGTCGAGGAGGTCAACGAGCGGATCGAGCGCTACGGGCAGCGCCGCTCGGGGGCCAAGGTGCTGGAGGACAGCCACAAGCGCCAGCTGCGGCGCCTGCGCACCGACGAGGTGCGGATGGGGCTGGGCGAGCTGGCCCACGCGTTCCGCGACCGGATGGTCGACGCCGCCACCCGGGGGGACGACCGTGCCGTCGACGAGGCCGCGTCGGCCCTCACCGTGATCAACGAGGCCCTCGACGCGCTGGTGCGCAACCCCAACGAGGAGCTGTTGCTCCAGGCCACCCTCCTCCGGCTCGGTCCGACCTGACGTCGGGAGGGCTCAGCGGACGAGCGTGACGGCGATGCCGCCGTCGTCCCTCAGGAGGTGGAGCACCGAGCCGTCGAGCTGCCATCCCCGGGCCCGCCCCAGGGCGTCGACCAGGGCGACGTCCTCGTCGTCGGCCGACGACGGCAGCGCGCCCAGGTCGATCTCGATCGGGGCGGGTCGGCCCCTGCGTCCCACCACGGTGGTGCCGGTGACGACTCCGCTCGGCGTGGTGACGACGACGGCCGAGTCGGTGATGGCCAGTGACGACGGTCGACCGGTCGACACGATGGCCTCCATCTCCGGGCGGTGGACGGCGGTGACGTCCCACATCCCTTCCGGGTCGGGCTCGACCCGCACGTAGGTCAGGGCCGCGTCGCCCGCCCCCACGACGAGGGCGTCGCCGTCGACGACCAGCGGCGCCCGCTCGTGCAGGGCGGCGAGCACGAGCCGCTCGCGGGCCATCACCGGCTCGGGCCCGGCCCGCAGCGTCGTCACCACCGGGCCGACGACGGCGGGCCCGACCGCGGTGTCCTCGTAGCGCCCGCGCAGGTGGTTGCAGCCGGTCGACCCGGTGATGTCGCCCCCGCCCAGGTGCAGCCAGACGTCGTCGCGCACCTCGGCGCCGTCGAGCCGCAGCGACCACGTGCCGGTGACGGCGTCGGTCGGCTCGGCTGGTGGGGGCGGGGTCACGCCGTCAACGTACCCGTGGCCCTGCCGACCAGGCGGTCGCCCGGGGCTGTCGCTACGAGCGGATGACGACCAGGGCCGAGAGGGCGTCGGCGGGGACGGGCACCGAGAACAGGTACCCCTGGCCGAGCGGGCAGCCGAGGCGGCGCAGGGCGTGCAGCTGGTTGGGGGTCTCGACGCCCTCGGCCACCGCGTCGAGGCCCATGGCGTGGGCGATCCCGAGCACCGCGGTGGCGATGGTGGAGCGGTCGGTGCCGCCGGTCTCGCCCAGGCCCTGCACGAAGGAGCGGTCGATCTTGATGGCGTCGATCGGCAGGCGCTGGAGGTGGGTGAGCGACGAGTACCCGGTGCCGAAGTCGTCGACCGCGATGCGGGTGCCGGTGGCCCGGAGCCGGATCAGGGCCCGCAGGGCGGAGTCGAGGTCCTCGGTGAGGGCGGTCTCGGTGAGCTCGAGGCAGAGCTGCTCGGCCGGCCACTGGTGGGTGCGCAGGGCCGAGGTGACCATGGAGACGAGGCCGGGGTCGTCGAGCTGGCGGGCGGAGAGGTTGACCGACAGGGCGAAGGGCTGGCGCTCGGGGGTCTGGTACTCGCGCAGCTCCGACAGGGCGGTCTCCAGCACCCACTCGCCGATCTCGAGGATCGTGCCCGTCTCCTCGGCCACCGGCACGAAGACCGCGGGCGGGACCTCGCCCCGCGTGGGGTGCCGCCAGCGCACCAGGGCCTCGGCCCCGACGACCGACCCGGTCTCGAGCTCGACGATCGGCTGGTAGACGACGCGCATCTCGCCGCGGGAGATCGCACGCCGCAGGTGGGAGCTGAGGTTCAGCCGGTCGTGGGCGCTGGCCTGCATGGCCGAGTCGTACATCTCCAGCCGGTTGCGGCCCCGCTGCTTGGCTCGGGCCATGGCCGCGTCGGCGTTGCGGAGGAGGCCGGCCCCGTCGGTGCCGGGCGTGCTGAGGGCGAGCCCGAGGCTGACGGTGAGGAACACCTCGCCGGTGTCGATGGCGAACGGCTCGCTCATCGCCTCGGTGAGGCGGTCGGCGACCGACAGGATGGTCGACAGGCTGCCGGGGCGGTCGCACACGATGACGAACTCGTCGGCGCCGACCCGGGCGATGGTGTCGCCGGGGCGGGTGACGGCGCGCAGCCGGTCGGCGACCTCCTTGAGGATCTCGTCGCCCATCTTGTGCCCGAGGCTGTCGTTCACCATCTTGAACAGGTCGATGTCGACGTACAGGACGGTGAGCTCGCCGCCGGAGCGGTGGGCCCGGTCGAGGCTGGTCTGCAGGCGGTCGAGCAGCAGGGTGCGGTTGGGCAGGTTGGTGAGGTCGTCGTGGAGCGACCGGTGGGTCAGCTCGGACGTCGTCGTGTGGCGCTCGAGGGCGATGCCGACGAGGCTGCACGCCAGCTCGGCGGCGGTGACGGCGTGGGTCGACGGCACGTGGCCCCGGTCCTCGTGGAAGGCGATCACGGCCCCGAGGGCGCGGGGCGGCTCCATGGGGATGACGGGAGCCCACCACAGCGACTGGACCCCGTCCTCCACCAGGACGGGCCGGAGCTCCTCGGTCGACGGATCGGTGGCGACGTCCTCGACGACGATGGGCACGCCGTGCTGGAGGTCGAAGCTGGTGACCAGCTCGTCGTGCAGCTCGATGTCGCCCAGGGCGGCCCGCAGCGACGGCCCGGGACCGCGCCCGCGCCGGGCCCGCGGCCGCAGCCGCTTGTCCTCGACCAGCAGGACGGCCACCCGCGCCCCGGGGTCGTGGTCCTCGATCATCAGGGCGACGGTGTCGAGCACCTGGTCGATGGGCGCGTCGCGGGCGATGAGCTCGAGGATCTCGGTCTGGCTGCGGACGAGGCGCTCGGCCCGCTTGCGGTCGGTGATGTTGCGGGTGGTGAGGACGATGCCGCCGACCGTCGGGTCGTCGATGAGGTTGACGGCCTTGACCCAGATCTCCGCCCAGGAGCCGTCGTGGTGGCGGACCCGGGCCTCGGCCGAGACCTCGTTGCCGGGCGCGGAGAGCACGTCGTCGAGCACGGCGAGGACGGTGGGCACGTCGTCGGGGTGGGTGACGTCGGTGAGGTGGATGCCGTCCCACGCGTCGCTCGGGTAGCCGAGGAGGGGCCGGACCTCGCCGACCGTGGAGGTGATCCGGCCGTCGGCGTTGACGATGGAGACGACGTCGGAGACGTTCTGGACCAGGGTGCGCCAGCGGTGCTCGCTCTCGCGGAGGTCCATCTCGGCCCGGTGGTCCTCGGTGACGTCGACCAGGATGCCGACCACGTCGGGGCGGTCGTCGTCGAACCGCTCGACCACCGAGGTCCACACCTTGATCTGGACGTCGCTGCCGTCCTTGGCCACGCAGGTCACCTGCTCGCCCTGCGGGCGCTCGTCGGTGAGGGCGCGACGGCGGAGGTCGGCGTAGTCGTCGGCGTCGTCGGGGTGGACGATGGGCAGGGGACCGCCGAGGACCTCCTCGGCCGACCAGCCGAAGGTCCGCTCGGCGGCGGGGTTCCAGATCACCAGGTTCGCCGTCGGCGTCGATCCGGCAGACCGGGATCGGGACGCTCGTGACGAGGGCGGTCAGGTCGTGGTGGGCGGCGGCGAGGGCGTGGGCGAGGCGCTCCACCTCGGTGGCCGACGGCGCGTCGGCGGGGGGGCCGGGGGCGGGCGAGGCGGGTGACGACGAGGTGGTGGCGGCTCGGGCCGGGCGGTCACGACCGACGGTGGTCACGCCACGTCCCTGGGGCCGCCGGGGAACGCTCGTCCGCGACGACTCCGCCCGTGCGCCGACCGGACCCCGCCGGATGCACGGGCTGTGGCGAAACCGTGCCTGACGTGCATGGGTGCGACCGTAGTAGGTGGGGGGCTCTCGTGGGAGCGCCTGGCGCACCGGCGGAGCCCTCAGGAGGGGGATCCGCTCGGATCGTGCTGCATGAGGTCGCGGACGTGGGCGTCGTGGCCACCGTGAGTGGTCGGAGGCCGGTCGAACCGGTCGAGTGGCCGTCGGCGGGCGGTCGGGCCACCGAACGTCGAGCGCCGGAGCGGATCGGCGGGCAGGGGTAGGTTGCCCGCCCATGGCGTCCACCCCGTCGACCGTCGAGCTCCCGGGCTACGCCCGCACCACCTTCACCCACGAGGGCGAGAGCCGCACCGTGTACCGGGCCGGCGAGGGCCCGTGCGTCGTCGTGATCTCCGAGATGCCGGGCATCGCACCGTCGCTGCTCGACTTCGCCCAGCGGGTCGTCGACCTCGGCTGCTCGGTCGCCCTCCCGCACCTGTTCGGCGAGCCGGGCCGCGACCCCGAGCGGGGCGGCGGGCGGACGCTGGTCACCGACGCCGTCACCACCCTCGTCCCGGCGTGCGTGTCCCGGGAGTTCACGGTCCTCGCCACCGGCTCGACGTCGCCGGTGATGGGGTGGATGCGGGCCCTCGGCCGGCACCTCCACGAGGAGCACGGCGGGCCCGGCATCGGTGTGGTGGGGATGTGCTTCACCGGAGGCTTCGCCCTCGGGATGCTCGCCGATGCCCCCGTGCTCGCCGCCGGTGCTCAGCCAGCCGTCGGTGCCGTTCTCGACCACCGGGAAGGCCAAGGCCGACCTCGGCCTGTCGCCGGACGACCTGCAGGCGATGCTCGACACCTGCGCCGCCCGCGACCTCACGGTGGTCGGCCTGCGCTTCACCGGCGACCGGCTCGCGCCCGGCGAGCGCTTCGCGACGCTGCGACGCCTGCTGGGCGACCGGTTCGTCGGCGTGGAGATCGACTCGTCCAAGGGCAACCCTTGGGGGCACCGGGCCGCGGCCCACTCGGTGCTGACCCTCGACCTGAAGGACGAGCCGGGCCAGCCCACCCGCGACGCCCTCGACCTCGTGCTCGACCTGTTCCGCACGCGGCTGCTGGGCGAGGAGCCCACCTCGCCTCTGCTCACCGGCGCCGCGACCCCCTCGGAGGAGATCCCATGACCAGCCCCTCGCCGTCGACCCCGCCGCTCGGTGCCGAACCCGGTGGGATCGGGCCCCGGATCATCGCCCGCATCATCGACGTCGGGCTGCTGGTGATCGTGGCGGTGCTGCTCGGGGTCGTGCTCGACTTCGGCCTGCTGTGGCTGGTGCTCTACGCCGCTGCTCTCGTACGGGTACTACGTCGTGATGGACACCACCCGGGGGGCGACCTTCGGCAAGAAGGCGATGGGTCTGAGCATCCGTGGCGCCGGCCGGTGGGCTGCCCACGCCGCAGGAGGCCGCGGTGCGCGAGCTGGTCACGGTGGTCGGGGCGGTGCCGTTCATCGGGGGCCTGCTGAGCCTCGCCGGCTGGATCGCCATCCTGGTGACCACCTCGCAGAGCCCGACCCGCCAGGGCATCCACGACCGCATGGCCGGCGGCACCCAGGTCGTCGCCGGCGGGGTAGCCGGGCCGCCGAACCGCCGACCCGACCGTCGCGAACGCGGTCGTCTCACCCCCGGTCGGGGAGGTCGTACTCGGCGTGCACGTAGGGGTGGTCCGGGTCGTAGACCGTGAGCGGACGGGGATCGGCGACGCGGCCGGCCGGCCGCGTCCCGAGCCCTCGACGCCCGCGACGGCGTCGCCGAGGTCGGTCCGGATCTCGGTCGGCGACGGCCGACAGCCGGGCGACGACGTCGGGCTCGTCGTCGGATGCGGTCGTCGGTCTCGCCGGGGTCGACGTCGAGGTCGTACAGCGCCCCGCTCGGTCGGCCGTGCTCGTGCAGGTGGAGCTTCCAGCGGCCGACCCGCACGGCCTCCAGGTCGTCCATCCAGTAGTACGCGAACGACTCGTGCGGTGAGGCGGCGTCGGGATCGCGGAGGAGCGGTCCGAGGTCGTGGCCGTCGACGGGACCGACGCCCTCGACCTGGCTGCCGCCGAGCGGCCGGCCCGCCGGTGTCGGTCGGCCGTCGACCCGGCCGGGGTCGACGGCTCGACCGGCCCGCGGCCGGGCCAGGGTGGGGTAGAGGTCGATCATCGACGCCAGCCGGTCGGTGACGGCGCCCGGCGGCGTCACGCCCGGCCACCGCACGATGCACGGCACCCGGACGCCGCCCTCCCAGGTCTGGGTCTTGGCCCCTCGGAGGGGGCGCGTTGCTGCCGCCGTCGACGGCCGCGCGACCCGTTGTCGCTGGTGAACACCACGATGGTGTCGTCGGCCAGGCCGAGGTCGTCGAGCTCGCGGCAGCAGCGCGTCGGTCGCCCGGTCGATGGCGGCCACCGCGGCCCCGTAGCGCCCGTTGGCCGATGCCTCCTCGAGGTCCGGCGTCACGTAGATGGGGACGTGCACGTACATGTGGGCGACGTACAGGAACACCGGCTCGTCGCGGTGGGCCCGCAGGAACGCCACCGCCTCCTCGACGTAGCGGTCGGTGAGGGTGGCCTGGTCGGGCTGCTGCTCGACCACCTCGTCGTCGCGGAGCAGCGGGAGGGGCGGGAGGTCGCAGGCCGGCCCCGCCGGGCAGGGTGACCTGGCGGCCCATGTCGTTGCTGTAGGGCAGGCCGAGGTAGTGCTCGAAGCCGTGGTCGGTGGGGAGGAAGCCGGGCTGGTCGCCGCAGTGCCACTTCCCGACCATCGCGGTGCGGTAGCCGCGCGGCGGAGGAGCGTGGCGAGGGACGTCTCGTCGGTCGACAGGCCGATCCCCTGGCCGGGGAACAGCACCGGGAGCCCGTCGAAGGACCCGAACCCGATCCGCTGCGGGTAGCAGCCGGTGAGCAGCGACCCCCTCGACGGCGAGCAGACCGGCGAGGTCGCGCAGAAGGACGTGAGGCGCATGCCCTCCTCAGCGAGGCGGTCGAGCGCCGGGGTGCGGTTGACCGGTGAGCCGTAGCACCCGAGGTCGCCGAAGCCGAGGTCGTCGCAGTTGATCAGGAGGATCGACGGGGGCCGACCGGTCCCGGTGGTGTCGGGCGTCATCCGGCGATCATGGACGCCGCCGTCGGCACTGTCGAGGACCGGGAGGGGCCGGTGGTGCTGCTCCGCAACGAGCCGAACGGGCGGCTGCTCCCCCTCGGGTCACCCCGACCGGCGCGGCAGGGCCCCGGCGCCCGCACCCGTCGGGATGGGACGCCGGGGCCCGCGCTCGCCGGTCCGGCGACGGGCGACCTAGCGTGGGCGCTACAACGCCCAGCAGCTCATGCGCACCGACTCGCCGCGGAGGGCGTCGCGGATGCCGTCGGCGACGGCCCCGTCGGTGATCAGGGTGAGGTGGCCCGGCAGCCGCAGCGGGCACTGGGCCTGGACGGTCACGTTCTGGAGGTTGCCGTCGTTGGCCAGGAACGCGTTGGTGTAGGGGGTGACGACGATGTCGAGGGCGGTGGCGATCGACGAGTAGCGGACCGATCCGATGGTGTCGTCGCCTGCGTTGAGCGAGCCGAGGAAGCTCGACCCCGCGGCCATCTGCTGGCAGGCGGTGATCCCGACGCAGCTGCCGAAGGTGAGGAACGCCGCGACGTTGGCGACCGCGGTGCCGTAGTTCGGCGTGCCGAGCATGATCAGCGAGTCGACCTTGGACGACCCGGCCAGGTCCTTGACGTACTTCCGGCTGACGAGGCCACCCATCGAGTGGGCCACCAGGTCGACCTTGGCCGCGCCGGTGCGGGCCCGCACCGCGGCGACCGTCGACGACAGCCGCTGGGCGTTGGCGGTGATGTCGCCGAGGCCGTAGTCCGGGTACGAGATGAGCGTGACGTCGTAGCCGGCGGCCTGGAGCCGGGTCCTGAGCGGGTAGTAGCCGGGCTCGAGGATGGGTCCGGTGGTGAAGCCGGGGACGATGATCACCGGGTCCTTGGTCGTGGCGGCCGACGCGGCGCTGCCGGGCAGCAGCACCACCAGTCCGACCGTGAGGGTGAGGGCGGCGACGAGCGTCGCGGCGATCCGGGTCCGGGGCATGGGGGGTCCTTCCTCCGGGGTCGGCGACGGACCGCGTCCACCCCGCCGGGGCGGGCCGCCCGTGACGCCGACCGCTGTGTGGTCGACGTCACAGTACATGACCGACGTCACAACGGGTGGGGGTGAGCTGCACGCGACGGCGCGCGGCGTCGGTGGGTCGCCGACGCCGTCCCCCGGCAGGTCCGGATCGGGCTGCCGGCCGGCGAGGCCCGGCCGCTAACGTCGTCGGTCTTCGCCCGGGTAGCTCAGTCGGCAGAGCGGCTCACTCGTAATGAGCAGGTCAGGGGTTCGATTCCCCTCCCGGGCTCCAAGGCCTCGGTCATGTGCACGGAGGCCACGGACCGCCGCCGGGGAACCTGCCGCTCCTGGTCGTCGCCTTCACTGGCACCTCTCTGCGTCGGGGTACTGCCGACACTCCTCGTCGGTGAAGGTGCGGGTGAGCCCTCCCTCGGCGATCCCGACGAGCTCGTCGAGGTCGAGGGCCCAGACGCGCACCGTCCCGTCTGCGCTCATCGAGGCGAGTCGGGAACCGTCGCGATCGAAGGCGACGGAGCTCACGCGCCCGTCGTGTCCGCGGAGGACGAGCAGCTGCTCGCCGGTGGACGGGTCCCAGACGCGGACCGTGCCGTCGGTGCTGGCGGTGGCCAGACGGGACCCGTCCGGGCTGAAGGCGGCCCGGGTCACGCTCCCGCTGTGCCCTGCGAGGGTCCTCAGGTGCCGCCCGGTCGACCAGTCCCAGATCTCAGCCACCTGTGAACCGGTGTCGTAGTTGCGGGGCGTGGACACGAGCAGGTCCCCACGAGGGCTGCGCACCGCCTCGTCACCCCCGGTGTCGATCCTGCGTTCGATCCGCCCGTGCTCCCAGTCCCAGATCGCGACCTGCCCCCAGCGCTCTTCGAAGGTCAGCGTCGGTGATCGTGTGCCCAGGAGCTGCTCGCCGTCGGGCGTGAAGGCGATCGAGAGGATCTGGACGAACGGTTCCTCGTCGCGCAGGAACCCGACCTCGCGACCCGAGCGATCGATGATCGCCAACGTCCCCTGGGCGACCTGACCCCCGACGCCGTCGGCACCGTCGGAGAGGTCGGTGGTGGCGATGGCGAGCAGGCTGCCATCAGGACTCCAGGCCACGTCGTCGACGAAGCCGTGGGGGCGGACCTGGACGGGCTCCTCGCCGGTCTCGAGGTCCCAGATCCGCAGCGACGAGCGCCACGGGCTGGTCGTCGAGTCGGTGACGGCTGCCGCCACCAACCGTCCGTCCGGGCTCACCTCGAGCGCGGTGACGTCGTGGCCGATGGCGTCCGGCGGGTCGACGAGGTCGCCGCTCGACGCAGGATCGGCGGCGGTGGAGGGCGGCGGGCCGAGCGTCCGCACGATGGTGAGCGTCGGCAGGTCCCACACCGTGACCCCGCCGGTGTTGGTGCCGACGAGGAGGTGGCCGCCGTCGGGCGTGAAGGTGGCGGTGGCGTTGTCGTTGGCGTGGGCCACCGCGGGGAGGTTCGCGACCTCCGCGTCGCCGGCGATGCTGACGTCCCAGACGATCGTCGCCCGGTTCTCGACGTCGCCGGTCACGACCCGGGAGCCGTCGGGCGAGAACGCCGCACCGACGATGCCGCCGCGGGTGTCCTGGGCCGACAAGGCGAACAGCTGCTGTCCGCCGCCTTCGTCGAGGCGCCAGTAGCGTGGCGGTCCCGTCCGCGCTGGCCGTGACGAGGCGGTCCGAGTCGGGGCTCCAGGCGACGGCGGTGACGCCGTCGCGGTGCCCGTGGAGCGTGAAGCGGCGTTGCCCGGCGCGAGCGTCGAAGATGCGGGTCACCCCGTCGTCGCCGGCGGTCGCGATGAGGGCGCCGTCAGGGCTCCACGCGGCATGGGAGGAACCAGGATCGTCCAAGGTGAGCACCCGGTTGCCCGACCGGACCTCCACGATGACGGCTGGCGCGGTGCCCAGGGCGATCGCGATCTGGGCTCCGCTCGGGTCGAACGAGGTGCTCCGAGGCGAGCCGTCGACCTGGATCTCCCGAACCATCCGCCCGCTGGTGAGGTCGAGGATCGGCACGAGGCCCTCGTTCGACCACGCGGCGGCGAACAGGGTGCCGTCGGGGCTGAAGGAGGGAGCCAACGCATCCCTTCCGGCAGGGCTCTGCAGGGCGTGCGCCTCGTCCCCGGTCTCGAGGTCCCAGACCTTGGCGTCGCCGTCTTCGCCAGTGGTGCCGAGCAGGGTGCCGTCGGGGCTGAAGGCGATGCCGTTGACCCGCTCGTCGTGGCCTGCGATCGCCTGCACCTGCTCGCCGGTGGCGGCGTCGTGGATCGTCAGGGTGCCGTCGGGGTCGGCCGCCGCGAACCGAGCGCCGTCGGGGCTCCACGCGACGGCACCGCCCACGCCCGGCACCCGCAGGACGGCCCGGGACGCGGTCACGGCGGCGTGGAGCGCCTGCTCGGCCTCGGCCAGCACGGCAGCGTCACCGTCGGCGGACCGTGCGAGCTCGACGGCCTCGAGGGCCAGCAGGACGCTGCGCTCGGCGTCGACCTCCAGGTTGGCGTTGGCTGCCGCGGCCAGGCTCCGGGCGTTCGCGGTGCGCCGCTCGCGGACAGCGACGGACTCCGCGGTCTGGGCGGCATCGGCCTGCTCGCGCGCCTCGTTCCGGCTCGTGAGCGCCAGCACGCTGGCGAGCAGGGTCACGACGAGCAGGACCGCGGCAGCCACCAGCAACGAACGCAGACGTCGGTTCTGGCGTCGCGTCGCGTCGGGCCCGCTCCTCCAGCGCGACGCGCTCGGAGGACGCGTGCTCGACCGATGCCTGGAGGAACTCGACCTCGACCTCGGTGAGGTCGGGGTGGCCGGCGTCCCGCCACTCGAGGGCGGCTTCGAGGCGGGCGCCGCGGTACAGCTCGGTCGTCGGTCGCCCGAGGCTGTCCCACCCGACCGCGGCCGACGCCAGGTGACGGAGGGTGCGCTGCCCGGCGGTGTCCTCGTCGAGCCAGGACTGCAGTCGCGGCCAGGCCCGCGCCAGGGCCTCGTGGGCCAGCTCGACCGAGTCGGCCTCGGTGGTCACCAGGCGGGCGCCCACCAGCAGCGAGACGATCCGCTCGTGGTCGGCGTCGCCCCGCAGCGTCCGCCCGTCGATGCGGAACCGGATCGGTCCGCCGTCGGGTGACGGGCCGACCAGGCGGAGCATGACCGACCGCAGGATGGCGCGGTGATCGGGGGGAGGCTCTCGTAGAGCCGGTCGGCGGAGCGGGCGACGGCGCCGCTGATCCCGCCGGTGGCCTGGTAGCCCTCGACCGTGAGCACGTTCCCGTCGCGGTGCCGCCACGTCTCGGCCAGCGCATGGGACAGGAGCGGGAGGGCCCCGGGCTCGCCCTCGGTGTCGCGGGCCAGCAGCTCGACGAGGCCGCCCTCGAGCCGGAGCCCGGCGACCTCCGCCGGTCCCTCGATGGCCTCGCGCAGGTGGTCACCGGTGAGCGGCCCGACGAGGTGGAGACCCTGTTCGGCGAGCCGGCTGAAGGCCTGGTCGTGGGTCAGGCCCGACAGCTGGTCGTCGCGGATCGTGATGACGACCTGGCCTCGATCGGTCGGCGTAGGCGGCGACCCGCAACAGGAACGCGGCGACCTCGTCGGTCGCCGAGGACAGCGTGAACAGCTCCTCGAACTGGTCGATGACGAGGACCGCGCCCTCGTCGGCGTGCGAGAGCGCGGTCGTGAGGGCGGCGTCGGCGTCGCCGCCCGGGGTGACGACGGTGACGGGACGGCCACGACCGATGCAGGGCGGGGACCAGACCGGCACGCACCAGCGAGGACTTGCCGCTCCCCGACGGCCCGGTGACGACGACCAGCCGCGCCGACCGCATCCGCTCGAGGAGCTCGTCGACCTCCGCCGACGCGGCCGAAGAAGCTGTCGGCGTCGCCGACGTCGTAGGGCGCCAGGCCCTTGTACGGGCACTCGGTCGACGGCGATGGCGAGGCGGTCGGCCCCTGCAGCTCGGGGTCCTGCCGCAGGATGCGCGGCCTCGAGGTCCACCAGCTCGGCGCTCGGTTCGATCCCGAGCTGCTCCACGAGGGTGGCGCGGGCCATCGCCAGGGCGCGGAGGGCGTCGGCCTGTCGGCCGCACCGGTACTGGGCCAGGGCGAGGATCGCCCAGCGCCGCTCGCGCAGCGGCTCCTCGGCGACCAGTGGCCCGGCCTCGGCGGCGACCCCGCGGTGGTCCCCGCATGCGAGCCGGGCCTCGAGCAGGTCCTCCTCGACGGCACGGCGCAGCTCCTCGAGCCGGGCCGCCTCGCTGCGGCCCGGCGCCCAGCCGTCGAGGGCCTCGTAGGGGCGGCCGCGCCAGGGCTCGAGGGCGCTTCGGAACGCCGAGACCGCCCGGTCGTGGTCACCCGTGGCGGCGAGGTCACGACCGCGCGCGGCCAGCCGCTCGAACCGGTCGACGTCGACGTCGTCGTCGCCGAGTCGCAGCCGGTATCCGCCGGAGGTCGTCTCGATGGCATCGGCGCCGAGCACCCGTCGCAGGTGGGAGATGCAGGCCTGGACCTGCTTGTCGGCCGTGGACGGCGGATGCTCCCCCCACAGGGCGTCGGCCAGCTCGTCACGGGGGACGACGTGGCGCCGGCGCACGGCCAGCGCGGCCAGCGCCAGGCGGTCCCGGGGCTCGAGGGCCCCGTCGTCGTCGACCGATACCGGCCCCAGGAGGTGAACCCGCACGACACCAGGTTCCGGCCGCAGCGGCCTGTCGTCAACCGCTCCCATACCCGGCCCATACCGGTGCGACCCCGATCGGCCCGTACCGGCGGGGACGACGGTGCGACCAGGCGGACGTCCCGCCCGAGCGACCGCCCAGATCCCCTCCGAGGAGCAGGCCATGGGCACCACCCCCACTCCCGTCCCGCGGCGACGGTCGGCCCTGGCCGCCGCCCCGGCCCCGGCCCTGACGCTGGTGATCGACGTCGGCTGCGGCAGCGACGATCCCGCCACCGGCGAGACCGTGGCGCTCGGCACCGTCGGTGGATGCTCGTCGTGGTCATGCTCGCCGATCCTCGCTGGCGGCCTGCGGTGGGCTCGACGGTGATGCGACCTTGGTCGCGGTGCCGTCGGTCGACGTGGTGCTCGTCGACCCCGCGGCGCCGCTACCGGCCGTCGCCTGCGACTGGGACGGCGACGGCGGGGACACCTTGGCGACCGTCGCCGCCGGGCGGTGGGTGGTGGGGGACGGGCGGGGGATCGCCCACTACGCCGACTCGGTCGTGTTCGGCCGGGCCGCCGGGGACGTCCCGCTGTGCGGCGACTGGGACGGTGACGGCGACGACGAGCCGGGCGTGTCCCGCTCCGGCACCTTCCACCTCCGCTCCGACCTGACCGCGTCGGCGGTGGTCACCGTGGCGTCCATCGGCCGGCCCGGCGACGTCCCGGTGGTCGGCGACTGGGACGGCGACGGCGTGGACACCCCGGGGGTGCTCCACGGCGACCGTCGACTGCTGGCCGGCCGCGCCGACGGAGGCGACCTGGAGCGCGGCGACGGACCACGACTCGAACCCGGCGACCGGGTGGTCGTCGGGGACTGGGACGGCGACGCCCTCGACACCATCGCGGTGGTGAGGGGTGACCGCTGGTCCACCGGCCCCGGATCTCCGACCGACCGCCCGACCCACCTGGGCGGTCCGGGTCCCGGCGGTGTGGCCCTCGCCGTCGCGATCCCCGGCGGTGGGGACCGACCGACCGTGGTGCGTCCGGGGCCCGAGCGCGCCGACGCCGTGTCGATCGCCGTCTTCGGCGACAGCCTGGCCTCGGAGTCACAGGCGGCCTTCCGCCAGGCGATCTCGACCGGACGCGACCGTCACGTCGAGGTGGCCTACGCGTCGTACGGGGGCACTGCGGTCTGCGACTACCACGAGGAGATCGCGCGGGCGGCGACCGGGGCGCGCCCGGACCTGGTGGTCCTGTCGTTCTCGGGCAACAACGTCACCCGCTGCACGCTGTTGGAGCCCGGCGAAGGCGCCTGCCCCTCGTGGGTGACCGACGTGGAGGTGTGGCGGCAGCTCGAGTCGTGCCGGCGCCGCGGCGCCGACCTCTTCCGGCAGTACCTCGACGACGTCCGCTGGGCGGTGGCCAGCCTGGGCCGGATCCCGGTGGTGCTCGTCGCCCCACCGACCATGAGCGACGTCGCCACCGGCGCCAACCCGAAGCCGGGCACCGGGCGGACCGGGTGGATCTGGCAGGCGTACCGAGAGGTCGCGGCCGAGGACCCCGACGTCACCCTGGTCGACGGAGGCGCCCTCCTGACCCCCGACGACCGGTGGGTCGAGCGGCTCCCGTGCCTGCCCGGCGAGGACTGCCCGGCCACTGCCCCCGGTTCGACGGGACCCGCGACCGCCGTCGTGCGGTCCCCCGACGGCATCCACCTCTGCTCCGGCCCCTTCGCCGGCGTCCGCACCGACGGCGGCTGCCCGGCGGCCATGCCCGGTCCCTACCGGTTCGCCGCCGTCACCGCCGACGCGGTCGCAGCCCGGCTCGGGCTCTGACCGGCCCGACCCGACCGGGGCCGGCGCCTCGATCAGCGCTCGGGCCGGGCGACGGCCTCGGCTGCGACCCGGAGCGGGTCAGGGCAGGTCGGGGCAGGTCCGTCGGTACGCCCCGAGGTCGGCCATGTAGGTCTCCCACTCGCTGTGGGTCAGGTTCCGGCCGACCACCTCGCAGGTCGCCTCGGCGAGCCGGTCCGGATCCAGGTCCCAGACCTCGACCCCGTCGGCGACGGTGACCGCCAGCGCCTTGCCGTCGGGCCGCAGCGCTCCCTGCCAGTCGATGGGCGAGTCGGCCGGGATCGGGTCGCCGAGTCGGCTGCGGGTGGCCACGTCGTAGATCGACAGCGACTGGTCGTTCGACGACACGAGCGCGAGCCGACCGTCGTGGCTGAACTGGATCCGGCTCACCTGGCCACCCTCGCCGGGGAAGACGCCGATCGGTCGCTGGGTGTCGAGGTCGTACTCCGTGATCGTGCCGGCCTCGGCGCCGAGCAGCGTGCCGTCGGCGCTGACCTGGGTGATCCAGCGGTCCCTCGATGGGCTCGCCGATCGGCTCGGCCGGTCCGCCCGTCGTACACCGTCGTGAGGGTCCACCCCCGGTCGGGTCGGCGCGTCGGCCGACGGGCTTGATGACGGTGACCACGACGCGCCGTCCCTCCGCCGTGGCCGACACCGACTGGACGTAGCCGTCGACGGGGATGTCCGGCCCGATGTCGCGGGTCCCCGTCGACGTCGGCCGACGAGTCGAAGGTCTTCAGCACGCCCCGGCACGTGGGCGTCGGAGGTCCGTCACGATCCACTGGTAGGTGCGCTCCGCCTCCGGCGACGTACCAGACGCCGTCGCCGGGCTCGACCTCGACGTCGGGCACCCGCGCCCGGGTGTCGAGGTCGTACACCCCCACCTGTGCCATCGGCGAAGCAGCCGCCCAGCCGGCGTGGGCCCACCCAGCCACCGTTGAAGCCGTCGAGCGGATCGAGGACCGCGTCGTCCGCGACGTCCCACACCGCGACGTCGATGGACGCCCACCCGACGTCGCCGCAGACGCCGCCGTCGACGATCGGAGTCGTGTCGAGCGACGAGCAGCTCCTCGCCCGCCGGGCTGTACGAGTCGGCGACCTGGCCGCGGGCCACCAGCCTCGTGATCGGACCGGTCCCGTCGAGCCGCCACCGCGACAGGACCGGGACGTCCTCGCCGAACGCGAGCAGCTCGCGGCCCGTCGTCGGTCACGGCGAGCTGGCCGATCGGACCCGGGCGTGGCGAGCTGGCGCCCGGTGGGCTCGCCTGTCGTGCGAGGCTCGCGCTCGATGATCTGCCCGTAGTGGTTGGCGCAGAAGAACGTGTCCGTCTCGGGCGCGACGGTCATCACCGGGCAGGGGAAGGCGTCGGTCGACGGGAGGGGGAGCGTCCACCCGAGTCTCCGCGTCGTGGAGTCGATGGCGATGATCCCCTCGTCGCCCGCGGCGACCACGAGCCCGTCAGGGGTGACCGCGATCTGGCCGTGGGAGTACGACAGGGGCGCGTCCAGCCGATCGACGACGTCCATGGTCGCGGGATCGATCACGTCGATCGGACCGGCCATCGAACCCGCGTAGAGACGGTCGTCCGGGCCGCCGAAGGCCACCGTCGCGGTGTCGACCGTCAGCTCGGAACTCCGCCGGGCGCGGCGGACGTCGCACCGACTCCGACCTGCTCCCCGTCGTCGACCCGGTACACCGCGACGTCGCCGTCGTAGCCACCGGCGACCGCCACCAACGAGCCGTCGGCGTTCAGGTCGACGTCGCCGGGTCCCAGCGACGGGACCATCGGACCCAGCAGCAGGCGACCGGTCGCGATGTCGTAGACGCTGAGCAGTGCACAGCCCTCGCCGTCGGTCTCCCGGACGACATCGAGGTTCCACGCAGTCGGAGTCGGCCAGGCCTGCGTCGAGAGCTGGGCCACCCGTCGACCGTCGGCGCTGACGCGGAGCGGTCAGTGACAGCTCCTCGTGCTCCCCGTCGTAGGGCCCGAAGCGCCGATCGACGTCGTCCTCGCCGACGGTCGACGACCGCCAGATCCTTGCCGTCGAAGGCGACGACCGCGTCGTCGGTGCCGGGGATCGCCGCCCCCACCACCATCTGCTCGGCCGGGAAGTAGGTGTTGCCGACGAACGCCGGATCGGCGGTGAAGGTGCCGAGCAGGGCGGAGTGGGCCAGCGTCCCGGGCGCACGCCGATGGGCCTCGACGGCCAGGAGCGCAGCGACCGTGCGGCTGTTGGGCCGCAGGTTCAGCGATCGGCTGACCAGCGCCTCGATCTGCGCGGTCGTCTCCGCAGCGCGGGCGACGTCGGCCTGCTCGCGGGCCTCGTCCCGGCTGGTGAGGGCCAGCACGCTGGCGAGCAGGGCCACGACGAGCAGTGCGGCGGCTCCGACGAGCGAGGTGCGCAGCCGTCGGTTCTGCGTTGCGTCGTGCCGGGCCCGGGCCTCGAGCGCGACGCGCTCGGAGGACGCGTGCTCGACCGACGCCTGCAGGAACTCGACCTCGACCTCGGTGAGGTCGGGCTGGGCGGCGTCGCGCCACTCGAGGGCGGCCTCGAGACGAGCGCCGCGGTACAGCTCGGTCTCCGGTCGCCCGAGGGTGTCCCACCCGACCGCGGCCGCGGCCAGGTGGCGCAGGGTGCGCTGCCCGGCGGCGTCCTCGTCGAGCCACGACTGCAGTCGCGGCCAGGCCCGGGCCAGCGCCTCGTGGGCCAGCTCGACCGAGTCGGCGTCGGTGGTCACGAGCCGGGCGCCCACCAGCAGGGAGACGATCCGCTCGTGGTCGGCGTCGCCCCGCAGCGTCCGTCCGTCGATGCGGAACCGGATCGGTCCGCCGTCGGGTGAGGGGCCGACCAACCGGAGCATGACCGACCGCAGGATGGCCCGGTGATCCGGTGGGAGGCTCTCGTAGAGCCGATCGGCGGAGCGAGCGACGGCGCCGCTGATGCCGCCGGTGGCCTGGTAGCCCTCGACCGTGAGCACGTTCCCGTCGCGGCGACGCCACGTCTCGGCGAGCGCATGGGACAGGAGCGGGAGGGCCCCGGGCTCGCCCTCGGTGTCGCGGGCCAGCAGCTCGACGAGGCCGCCCTCGAGTCGGAGCCCCGCCTGCGCCGCCGGTCCCTCGATGGCCTCGCGCAGCTGCTCGCCGGTGAGCGGTCCGACGAGGTGGAGGCCCTGTTCGGCGAGTCGGCTGAAGGCCTGGTCGTGGGTCAGGCCGGACAGCTGGTCGTCGCGGATCGTGATGCACGACCGGGCCCTGGTCGGCGGCGTAGGCGGCGACCCTCGACAGGAACGCGGCGACGTGCTCGTTCGCCGAGGCCAGCGTGAACAGCTCCTCGAACTGGTCGATGACGAGGACCGCGCCATCGTCGGCGTGCGAGAGCGCTGTCGTGAGGGCGGCGTCGGGGTCGGTCCCCGGGCTGAGGACGGCGACGCGACGGCCCCGACCGATCAGGGCGGGGACCAGCCCGGCGCGGACCAGCGAGGACTTCCCGCTCCCCGACGGCCCGGTCACGACGATCAGCCGCGCCGACCGCATCCGCTCGAGGAGCTCGTCGATCTCGGCGGAGCGGCCGAAGAAGCTGTCGCCGTCGCCGACGTCGTAGGGCGCCAGGCCCTTGTAGGGGCACTCGGTCGACGCTGACGGCAGCTCGGCACAGCCCAGGAGCTCGGGGTCGTGGCGCAGGATCGCGGCCTCGAGGTCGACCAGCTCGGCGCTCGGCTCGATCCCGAGCTGCTCCACGAGGGTGGCGCGCGCCATCGACAGGGCACGCAGCGCGTCGGCCTGCCGGCCGCACCGGTACTGGGCCAGGGCGAGGATGGCCCAGCGCCGCTCGCGCAGCGGTTCCTCGGCGACCAGTGGCCCGGCCTCGGTGGCGACCCCGCGGTGGTCGCCGGAGGCGAGCCGGGCGTCGAGCAGGTCCTCCTCGACAGCGCGGCGCAGCTCCTCGAGCCGGGCGGCCTCGCTGCGGCCCGGCGCCCAGCCGTCGAGGGCCTCGTAGGGCCGCCCGCGCCACGGCTCGAGGGCCCGGCGGAACGCGGAGACCGCCCGGTCGTGGTCACCCGTGGCGGCGAGGTCACGACCGCGGGCCGTCAGTCCCTCGAACCGGTCGACGTCGACGTCGTCGTCGGCGAGCACGAGCCGATACCCGCCCGACGTCGTCTCGATGGCGTCGGATCCCAACACCCGTCGCAGGTGGGAGACGCAGATCTGGACCTGCTTGTCGGCCGTCGCCGGCGGATCCTCGCCCCACAGGGCGTCGGCCAGCTCGTCCCGGTGCACGACCTGGCCCCGGCGCACGGCCAGCGCGGCCAGCGCGAGGCGGTCCCGGGGCTCGAGCGCCCCGTCGTTCTCGACCGATACCGGCCCCAGGAGGTTGACCCGCACACCACCAGGGTCGGCCCGCGGCGATCCCCCGTCAACCACCCCGATACCGGGTCGATACCGGTCGAGGTCCTCGACCCGTACCGGCCGGGGGGACGGTGCGAGCAGGCGGAGGTTCCGCCCGGTGGGCAAGAGGCCCGCCACTCTCGGAGGTGAGAGCCATGGAGCTCGGACGACACATCAAGAAGCTGACCGGCGTGGTCGCCGCCACGATGCTGGCCCTCGTGCTGGCCGTCGGGTGCGGCCAGAGCGACGACCCGGGGACGAAGGCGGATGTGCGTGGCGTGACCACCGTGCGCGAGTCCCCGGCATCGGCCTCGGACCAGAGCGAGGCGACCCGCCAGATGCTGAACGAGATGCGGCAGCGGATCGCAGAGATCAAGGACGGGACGACCGGGAACCGGTGACCCCACCGACCCCACGCGCCGCCGAGCCCACACCCCACCCGCCACACCCCACCACCCCAACACCCAACACCCCCAGGAGCACACCATGCACACCACCCCCACCCCCCGTCCCACCGTCCACCGTCGCCGGCTGGCCCTGCTCGTCGCACCGGCCCTGGCGCTGGTGATCGGTGTCGGCTGCGGCAGCGACGATCCCGCCACCGGCGAGACCGCGGTGCTGGGCGCCGAGGTCGAGCGCACGCCCGTCGGGGGATCCGTCCCCCGTCGCATCGTGGCCGAGTCGACCGACCGGGCCGCCCCCGTGGCGCCGTCCGACGTCGTCCGGATCGGCGGCGTCCGCATCGTGGCCGAGTCCACCGATCGGGTCGCACCGACCCCGTCGGACGACGCGGCCGCGGACGTCGGACCTGATCGACCGATCCGCACCAACGGTGGACGCACCGAGGACTAGGCCCGCCCAGTCCCTCCCGCAACGTCAGCCCGTGCCCCCGGTCCCGGCCGGGGGCACGGCCGCGCCCGGCGCCGCCTCGTCCGTCGCCTCGTCGACGGCGCCGTCGCGCTCGTCGCGGTCGGCCCAGTCGAGGAGCGCGTCGATCGGCCAAGGCGTGCTGGTCGATGTCGGCGTGGAGGTCGCCGAGCTCGGCGAAGCGCCGGGGCACGGTGAGCACCGTGCAGTCGCCCGGCTCGACGTCGTCGACCTCGTCCCACGTGATCGGGGTCGACACGGTGGCGTCGGGCCGGCCCCGGACCGAGTAGGCGGCGGCCATGGTGTGGTCGCGGGCGTTCTGGTTGTAGTCGACGAACAGCGCGGAGGGGTCCCGGTCCTTGCGCCACCAGGTGGTCGTGACGTCCGTCGGGGGCTCGGCGCTCGACCTCGCGGGCGAAGGCCAGGGCGGCCCGTCGGACGCTCGGTGAAGCCGTGGTCGGGCGGGATGCGGACGTAGACGTGCAGGCCGTTGCCCGCCGGACGTCTTGGGCCAGCCGACGGCACCCAGCTCGTCGAGCACCTCGTGGACGACGTGGGCGACGAGGCGGACCCGGTCCGGCGGGCAGTCGGGCATCGGGTCGAGGTCGATGCGCCACTCGTCCGGCTGCTCGACGTCGTCCCGTCGCGAGTTCCACGGGTGGAACTCGACGGTGGACATCTGCACGGCCCAGATCACCTGGGCCAGCTCGGTCACGCACAGCTCGTCGGCGTGCTGGCCGTAGCGGGGGAAGTGCACCCGCACGGTCTCCAGCCACGGCGGGGCGCCGCCCGGCACCCGCTTCTGGTGGACCTTGTCGCCGTCGATGCCCTTCGGGAACCGGTGCAGCATGCACGGTCGCTCGCGGAGGGCGTTCACGATGCCGGGCCCGACCGCGAGGTAGTACTCGACCAGGTCGAGCTTCGTGAGCCCGATGCGCCGGGAAGTAGACGCGGTCGGGGTTCGAGATGCGCACGGAGCGCCCGCCCACCTCGACCTCGACCGCGGGCGCCTTGGCCATGGCAGGACCGTACCGGCGCACCGATGGCCTGGTGAGCGCCATGGCGCGTGAGTGACTGTTGCCACGGCGGGGGGCTGGTGGGAGAGTGGCGGCAGTCGGGAATCAGGAGGTGGCGACGTGCGTCGATCGCTGGTCGTCTCACTGGTCATGGCGCTGGTCTTCGCCGGTGCCCTCACGACGGCGCCGGCCGCGCCGGGTGCGCAGAGCGGGCCGCCGGGCTCCCTCGACGCCTACACCGCGGTCGTGAGCGCGGATCAGCTCCGCGCGATCGCGGAGCAGGGCATCGACGTGAGCGGCCAGCGACCGACCGTCACCGGGATCGAGCTGGACATGGTCCTCGACGCGCGGCAGGCGGAAGGGCTGCGGCGGCGCGGCGTCGACGTGAGGAAGACCCGGGTCAAGGGCGGCAAGACCGTGCGCGCAGTTCGCCGCCGAGCAGGCGGCCGGTGGCTTCACCGTCTGGCGCTCGTACGACGAGCCCGGCGGCATCCGCGACCAGCTCTACGCCGCGGCGCGCGAGCAACCCGCAGCTGGTGAAGCTCGTCGGTCCTCGGCCACACCGCCCAGGGTCGCGAGATCATCGCGGTCAAGCTGACCCAGGGCGCTCGCGGCACAGCCGGACGGCGTCCCGCCCGGCCGTGCTCTACAGCTCCACCCAGCACGCGCGGGAGTGGATCTCGACCGAGGTCAACCGACGGCTGATGAACCACTACATCAGCCGGTGGCGGGCCAACGACCGAGAGGTCCGCAAGCTCCTGCAGACCACCGAGCTCTGGTTCGTGCTCGTGGCCAACCCCGACGGCTACCAGTACACCTTCGACCACGAGCGGCTGTGGCGGAAGAACCTCCGCGACAACAACGGCGACGGCGCAGATCCAGGTCGGCGACGGCGTCGACCCCAACCGCAACTTCCCCAACCACTGGGGCTACGACGAGGAGGGGTCGTCGTCGATCCCGTCCAGCGAGACCTACCGCGGCCCGGCGCCGGTGTCGGAGCCGGAGACCCAGGCGATGGTCGGGCCTGCTCGATCGCATCGGCTTCGCCTTCCAGGTCAACTACCACTCGCAACGGCCAGTGGCTGCTCTACGCCGAGGGCTGGCAGACCAGCACCCCGACCGCGGACGACCCGATCTACTACGCCATGTCCGGCAACCTCGACGCCCCGGCGATCGACGACTTCCACCCGGGCCTGAGCTCCGACGTCCTCTACGTCACCAACGGTGAGACCACCGACTACGCCCACGCCGCCACCGGCGCGCTGGCCTGGACGCCGGAGCTGTCCGAGGGGTGCGAGGGCTGTGGCTTCGTCTTCCCCGACGACGACGCGCTGGTGCAGGAGGAGTTCGAGCGCAACCTGCCGTTCGCCATGTCGGTGGCCCGCTCGGCCGTCGATCCCGCCGACCCGAAGACGGTCACGGGGATCACGACCAAGCCGTTCTACGTCGACAGCGACGACCCCTACAAGAGCAGCAACCCGGGCGCCCAGCTGAGCTTCACGCAGTCCTACGGCGACCCGCAGCCGGTCGCCGTGATCGCCAAGCGGAGCCTCGGCGCCGTCACGGTCGAAGTACCGGATCAACGGCGGCCCGGTGCGGTCGGCGCCCGACGTCCGAGTGGGAGGGCGGGTCGACGTACGACCCGGCCGTCGGTCCACTACCACCAGATGCGCGGCGTGGTCACCGGCACCGACCCCGGCGACTCGGTCGAGGTGTGGTTCGAGGGTGGCGGCCAGCGCAGCGAGTCGTTCACCTACCAGGCCGTCTCCGAGACCGGCAACCGCGTGCTCGTCGTCGCGGCCGAGGACTACACCGGCGCCTCGCCGGTGCAGGCCCCCGGGCCCGCACTACGTCGACACGTACACCGACGGCGCTGGCGGCCAACGGCCAGCCGGCCGACGTCTACGACGTCGACGCCGCCGGGCGGCTCGCCCCCGACGCCCTCGGCGTGCTCAGCCACTACGACGCGGTCGTCTGGGAGACCGGCGACGACCTCGTGACCCGCACCGCGGGCCGGGCTGGCGGCAACGCCGACCGGCTCGCGCTCGACGAGCTGCTCGAGTTCCGCGCCTACATCAACGAGGGCGGCAAGGTGCTGCTCGCGGGCGACTCCGCCGGCCAGCAGTACACGAGCAACGTCGGGCTCCAGCTCTACGACCCCAAGGGCGAGATCGCCTGCAACCCGCCCCCGGCCGACACGGACCCGCGACGCTGCCTCGCCCTGTTCGGCTCCGTGTTCGGCGGTGACGGCACCAACGACATGCTCCAGTACTACCTGGGTGGCTACCTGGCGGTCCCCAACGACGGTCACGATCGACGGCGCCGCGTTCGACTCGGTGGGCATCGACGACCCGTTCACCGGGCTGGCGTGGGGCCTCGACGATCCCGTCTTCGCCGGCAACACCACCCGCCGGTCGTCGTTCATCGCGACGAGCGGCATCCTGCCGCCGGATCGCTTCCCGCAGTTCGAGAGCTGGCCCGCCGCGCGGTGGGACAAGCCGGGCGGTCCGTTCGATCCGCACACCGGGACGCAGTACGTGTACTCGCAGATCGCCGACGTGTCCTACAAGCGGCTCACCCGCGAGGTCGCCGTGCCGGCCGGCGGCGGGTCGCTGACGTTCTGGACGTCGTACGACACCGAGGCCGAGTGGGACCACCTCTTCGTCGAGGCGCGCACACCCGGCGGTGACGACTGGACGACGCTCCCGGACGCCAACGGGCACACGACCACGGAGACCGGCCAGAGCTGCGCCGCGGGCTGGGTCACGCTGCACCCGCAGCTCGCCCACTACCAGACGTGGGACGGGGCCGACGACCTGCACGGCCACCGGCACCACCGGTGCCTGGAACGCGGCCAGCGGCAACTCCGCCGGCTGGCAGCAGTGGAGCATCGACCTGTCGGACTACGCGGGCGGCAGCGTCGAGATCTCCATCGCCTACGCCAGCGACTGGAGCGCGCAGGGCATCGGCGTCTTCGTCGACGACGTGACGCTCCCCGACGGCACCAGCACCTCGTTCGAGACGGGCCTCGACGGCTGGGCCATCACCGGCGCACCCGCAGGGAGCGGGCCGAACGGCAACGACTTCATCCGGACGGACGCGTCCGGCTTCCCGGTCGGCAACGCGATCGCGACGCCGGACACCCTGCTGCTGGGGTTCGGCCTCGAGGGGGTCTCCACCGAGGCCGAACGCGACGCGGTGATGGGCCGCGTGCTCGACCACCTGCTGGGCTGACCCGGGCGGCGCTGGAGACCGACCGGCGCGAGCCGGTCGGTCGGCCGTGGGTCCGACCAGCGTCGGGTCAGCGACGACCATGCAGTGGCTACCCTGTCCACCCGCAGCCGTCGTGACGTCGACATCCGTGGAGCACGTGGCGCGTCGTCGACCGGTCTCGGTCCCGATCGAGGAGCGCACGTGAAGGTCCTGGTCACCGGGGCGACCGGGTTCGTCGGCTCGCACACCGCCGCAGCGCTCGCCGCCTCGGGCCACGACCTGCGGGTCCTCGCCCGCACCCCTGCGAAGGTCACCGCGGTCCTGGGCCCGCTCGGCGTCGAGCCCGAGGTGGTGGTCGGCGACATGACCGACCGGGACGTGGTGGCCGACGCGGTCAGCGGCTGCGACGCCGTCGTCCACGCCGCAGCCCAGATCGGCGTCGGCGCCGGCGGATCGGGCACCGACGCGAACCTGGCCGGCGTCCGCACCGTGGTCGGCGCCGCGATCGACGAGGGCGTCGGGCGCATCGTCTACACCTCGTCGATGGCGGTCCACCTGCCGGGCGACGGTTCGGCCATCACGCTCGACACGCCGCTGGCCGAGCCGCTGTCGCCGTACGGGGCGTCGAAGGTCGCCGCGGAGGAGCAGGTGCGCCGGTGGCAGTCCGACGGTCACCCGATCACCACCGTCGTGCTCGGAGGCGTCTACGGCCCCGACGCGCCCGAGCTGGTCAACAGCTTCACCGCGATCCTGGCCGCCCTCGACCTGATGATGTTCGTGCCCCCGGGCGGCACGACGGTCATCGACGTCCGTGACGTCGCCGAGCTGCTGACCCGCATCGTCGAGGCCGGGCCGGAGACGGCCGTGCCCCGGGTGCTGGCCGGCGGGCACTACGTGACCTGGCAGGAGTGGGTCGACGCCCTCTCGCTCGCGGTCGGCCGTCCCGTCGTGCACCAGTCGGTCACGCGGGAGGCGCTCTTCGACCTCGCCCGCCAGATGGCGGAGGCGGCCGAGGGCACCGGTGAGCCGCCGCCGCTGGACGAGGAGGCCGCGATGGTGATGACCGGCGGGGTGCCGCTCGACGACCGCGCCTCGCTCGAGCGCTTCGGCGTCGAGCTCCGGCCGCTCGCCGTCACGCTCGGGGACGCCGTCGCCTTCCTTCGTCGCATCGGACGCCTCCCCGCCGAGGGCTGACCTCGATCAGGCCGTACGGGCGGTCCGCTGACGACGTCCCCGGCTCGGGGATCGGGGTGAGAAGGGGTCGCCTTCCTACGATGGCGAGGTGACCGAGACCGCGGGCCGCCGGCGACACGACGCGGCGGCGGGGGAGGATCGGGACCCGGCGGACGAGGCGACCGCCCGAACGTCTCGCATCGATCCGGTGCTCGTCGTGGCCGTCGCGGGCGCGGTGGTGCTGCGACTGTGGGGCCTCGGCAGCCAGTCGTTCTGGTACGACGAGTGGCTCACGGCGCGCTCCGCCGACGGCAGCCTCGGCAACCTCTACCGCTACGTCGTCGAGCAGGCGGGGATCCCGCCCGCGTTCTTCGCGATCGAGTGGGTGTGGGCGCAGGTCTTCGGCACGAGCGAGGCGTCGCTCCGGTTCCTGCCGATGCTGGCCGGTGTGGCGACGGTGCCCGTCGCGGCCAGGGCTGCGTCGGTCTGGGGTGCGAGCCGGACCGGGGTGCGCCTCGTCGCCGTGCTGGCGGCGACCAACCCGATGCTGGTGTGGTACTCGCAGGAGGCCCGCCCGTACTCGTTCGTGGCCCTGCTCACCGCAGCCTCGCTGATCCCGCTGCGCCGCTGGATCGACGACGGTCGCCGGGGCGACCTCGGTCGTTGGGCCGCCCTCGGCGCGCTCACGGTGGCCTTCCACTACTACGCGATCTTCGTCATCCTGCTGCAGGGTGCGTACCTGCTGGTGCGTCGGCGCCCCCGGCGCCGGGATCTCGTCGCCCTCCTCCCCGCGGCGGTGGTCGCAGGGGTGCTCCTGCCGTTCGCCGTCGCCCAGGTCGGTCGACGCGAGAACCATCGCTGGATCGCCGACTGGGCTCTCTCGCTGCGCCTGCGCGAGCTGCGGTCGAGCGCGCTCACCGGTCCGGGGGTGGCGGGCGGCTCCCTCGTCCTGATCGGGACGGTGGCCGCCCTCGTGCTGCTCGCGGCGATGGCGGTCGCCGGGCGCGAGCGTGGTGCCCGCCCGCTGCTGGTGGTCGCGGGGATGGGGCTCGGGGCCGTCGCCGCCGCGTGGGCGGCCACCGTGGCCGTCGACGGCTTCCTGTCCCGGTACCTGATCGGGGCGGTCGTCGCCCTGATCGTCGGCGCTGCGGCTGCGGGGCACACGTCGCGCACCGCCCGCGTCGGGGCCGTCGCGGTGGCGGTGCTGGCCGTCGTCGGCGTCGCCGGTGTGGTCACGGTGCAACGGGATCCGCATGCCCAGCGCCACGACTGGCAGGCCGTGGCCGACGCGTTCGAGGACCGAGACGGTGACGGCGACGCGGTCCTGGTGGTCGACCGCGGATCGACCATCGCGCGGCCACTCGGCTGGTACCTGCCCGACCAGCGGGTGGTCGCGGCCGGCGAGAGCACCGCGGTCACGGAGATCGACCTGCTCACGCTGGGCGACGACGACTCGACCTGCAACTGGCTGGTGGGACGGCCGTGCGGGTACCTGTTCGTGGGGAACCGACTCCACGACGACGTCGCGGGGACCTTCCGGGAGGTCGAGCGCATCCCCGCGGGGCCGTTCGTCCTCGTCCGCTACCGCTCGGACGATCCGGTCGAGATCGGGCCCGAGGACTTCACGGGGTTCGCCACCCCCGACGTGCCGCTCGTGATCAGCAACGCCGATCCGTGAGACCTGCGAACGGCCGCCGAGCCACGTCGACGCCCTCGTCGTCGACGTCGGCATCGTCGGCGCGCTCGACGACCGCGACGGGGAGGCCGCGTCGATGACGACCGCCGACGCGCCTCCCGCGGAGGCCGGCCCGGGGATCGCACCGGCAGAGGCGCCCGAGCAGCGCCAGGTCCTGCGCACCCTCGTCCTCGCCCAGGTCTTCTCCGGCGCCGGACTGGCCGCCGGCGTCACCGTCGGGGCGCTGCTCGCTCGGGACATGTTCGGCTCCGACGGCCTGGCCGGCGTGCCCGCGGCGCTGTTCACCATCGGGTCGGCCGCGACCGCGGTGCTCGTCGGTCGCGTCTCCGACGCCCACGGCCGTCGTCCCGGCTTGGCCCTCGGCTACGCCGCCGGCGCCGCGGGCGCGGTGCTGGTGGTCGTCGCGGCCGCGCTCGACTCGGTCCCCCTGCTGCTCCCCGGCCTGCTGATCTACGGCGCAGGGACGGCGACCAACCTCCAGGCCCGCTACGCGGGGGCCGACCTGGCCTCGCCCACCCGGCGGGGTCGGGCGGTCAGCACCGTGCTGGTGGCCACCGCGGTCGGCGCCATCATCGGTCCGAACATCGTCGACGACATGGGCTCGTTGGCCGAGTCGCTCGACCTGCCCCGCCTGGCCGGACCGTTCCTGCTGGCGGCCGCCGCCTACGGGGTGGCCGGGCTCGTCCTCCTGGCCCGCCTGCGACCCGACCCGCTCCTGCTCGCCCGCCAGCGCAGTGCGCCCATCGCGGCGGCGACTCCCACCCACGAGGCGGATGCCGGGGGAGCCGGTGGTGCCGCGGCCGACGGGGCCGACGACGCGTCGCGGCGGGCCGTCCTCGTCGGGGGGTTCACGATGGTCATCGCCCAGCTCGTGATGGTGGCGATCATGACGATGACCCCCGTGCACATGGAGCACCACGGCCACGCGCTCGGTGCCACCGGGGCGGTGATCTCGGCCCACATCGCGGGGATGTACCTGCCCTCGCCGTTGTCGGGTCGGCTGGTCGACCGGGTGGGTTCCCGGCTCGTCGCCTTCGCCGCCGCAGCCACGCTGGCCGTCGCCGGGGTGCTGGCGGCCGTGGTCCCTCCCGACTCCGCCATCTGGCTCGGCGTCGCGCTGGCCGTCCTCGGCCTCGGGTGGAACCTGGGCCTCGTCAGCGGCACCGCGATCCTCGCCGACGCCGTCCCCCTGGCCGTGCGGGCCCGCACCCAGGGTGGGGTCGACCTGTGCATCGCCCTGGCCGGCGCGGGGGCAGGTCTCGGCTCCGGGGTCGTCGTCGCGGGCACGTCCTACGGCGCCCTCTCCCTGCTGGGCGGAGCCGTGGCCCTGCTCCTCGTCCCCGTCCTGGCCACGGTCCGGCCGCGCTAGGTCGCAGCCGGGCGCCCTCCGCCGGATGGGGGAGGTTCCGCCGGACAGCTGGGAGAGGAGCCCCCGTCGGCCGCGAGTCGTCGCAGCTCACCGGCGGGTCGGGCTGGGCCGGTACCTCGGAGTGACGTCCACCGACCGCGTCGCGTCGCTGAATGCCCTGTCGATCGTCGCGCGGGACCAGGCGGGAGACGATTGCGTTGACACGGCATCGACGGCCGTGCGATGACCTCTGGACATGCGGTGAGGTGGAGTCGGGCGTCGACAGCCCATCGCAGAGGTGCCGTGCGGTCGTCCGATGCGGCATCGAGGAGGGATCGGTGGGCGCACGCGGCCGCACGCCGCGACCTCGGTCCCCGGACGGATGACCCGCGAGGAGCGTGAGCATGTCGGACGAAGGTGGGAAGCCGAGCGGCCCGGTCGACGAGCACGCCGACGGTGGCGTGGACCTGGCCCGCACGGAGGCCGCATCGCAGCGCGACCGCCGGCTGAGGGAGCACGAGGCTCACCAGCGCCTCGACCTCGAGCACCCGGACGACTGGCGACCGGTCGAGCTGCGGGCGATCGAGGCCGTCGACGGCCTTCCGCTGGGCACGGCGAAGGAGGTCGCGTTCGACGTCCACTTCGACCTCGAGCGCGCCGCGCCGGTGCTCCTCCGGTTGACAGCGCGCTTCCCGGACGGCGCCGCGGCCGAGCAGGTGGTCGACGCGGCGTCCTTGGAGCGTGGTGACGGCTGGCTGCGGGTGCGAGGCGTCGTGTGCGAGCGGGGCGGGCTCCTCGAGCTCGACGTCGCCGCCTACGACGAGGTGGGCGGGGCCGACTACCTCCACGCCTCGTTCGACGTCGTGCCCTCCAACCCGGTGCAGCTGTACGCCTACCCGACGTCGTACGGCCCGAGCAGCTGGCGTGGTCCCGCCCGGTTCGAGTCGGGTCCGAACCGGTGGCGGTGCGACAGCCGGTGGGTGCTGAGCAACGGCACCGACCGCCCGGTCCGGTTCGGTCCCAACGTCCGGTGCCGGGTGACCGACGCCGGCATCGGCCAGATCGCCGACTTCGGGTTCTCGATCAACCCGGTCGATCTCGCTCCCTGGTCGAGCGCGACGACGTACGTCTTCACGACCCATGGACCGGGCGGCGGGGTGTACGAGCAGTTCCAGGACTTCGAGGACCTGAGGTTCGAGTTCACGGTGTCGACCACCGATGGGAACAAGGTCACGTCGCTCGTCTTCGCGCCGGCGGCCTACGTGGGCGTCACGGCCAACTTCATCGGGGACTTCACCGGCGCGGAGCGCCAGGGCGTCGTCGACATCATCAACACGTGGGCCTCGGGCATCTACAACGACTTCGACTGCGTGTTCCGGAGCGACACCCCGATCCTGGAGATCCCGCGATCCAACGGCGACTGGTCGCGCTACCGCGACATCCACGTCGAGGAGAACAAGTCAGGGGTCTGCGTCGACTCCGCCGAGGCCGACGACCTGCGCTCGGGCTGGAGCTCGCCCGCGCAGTTCAACGACCGGCTCGACCTGTGGTTCGTCGAGTCGTTCTCCGGTGACGCGTGCACGTCGAGCCTCGGTGGGTTCTCGCCGGTCGGGGGACCGACCTCGAAGAGCGGCGGCGACTCCGGCATCGTCATCGACATCGACGACCTGAGCTTCCTCACCAGCTCGTGGGGCGAGGAGGTGCTGGGCGTCGTCATCGCCCACGAGGTGGGGCACTTCCTCGGTCTGAGCCACGACACCGCGGCGGGCAACTTCATGAACGCCACCGTCGGGACCACGTCCACCGCCATCCGCCACGACCAGTGGCGCACGATGCGCCGCCACGGCTTCGTCCGCCGATGAGCAGGGAGGGCCCTCGATGAGCATCAAGCAGGACAACAACCGCAACGAGCCCCGGCCGCCGGTCGGCGAGGGCAACCGCTTCGTCGACGGCGGCATCGGCGATCCACGCGACCACGGCATGGCCGGCCTGCGCCTCCTGGTCGACCGCGTGCTGCAGTCCGTCGACGGGTTCGGAGGGCTCCAGTTCGAGGCCGCCGGGACCTCCGTGCGCGAGATCGCCAAGCACCGCGACGAGGCCACCCTGCTGCTCGCGCGCGTCGTCCGCGATGACGGGCGTCGGGCCTCCCGCCAGCGCCACCGCTCGGCCGCGCTCCGCCTGCTGGGCCACCTCAAGGCCACCGACCAGGTGGAGCTCCTCCTCACGGTCGCGCACCACGAGGGGGAGCCGGTCACGACCCGAGCCGCGGCCTTCGACGCCCTCGGGCATGCTCGGCCTCCCCGAGCTGGCCGACGTCGTCGCCCGGTCGATCGACGACGACGACGATCGGATCGCCAACCGGGCCGTCCGGGCGCTGGGGCTCCTCGGTGGCCCCGACCACCTGGCCGACCTCGAACGACGCCTCGACGAGGGACCGCCGGACGCCCGGAGCCGCGCTCTCCTCGGCGCGGTGGCCGACCTCGGTGTCCGCTGGGGGGTGCCGGTCGCCATCCCCGAACCCGATCGCGTGCGGCGGCGGCTCCGACGGACCGCGGAGGTCGACGCCGAGGGGGAAGGCAAGCGGTAGGGACGGCCCTCCGCCGGATGGGGGAGGTTCCGCCGCCCGATTGGGGGATCATGGGGAGGTGAGCGGACGGACCGGCGCGCGACCCGCGGGGATCGTCGCCTTCGTGTTCACCGACCTGGAGGACTCGACCCGTCTCTGGGAGGACGACGCCGAGGCGATGCGGGCCGACGTCGCCCGCCACCTCACCCTGATCGACGAGGCCACCTCCGTCCACGGCGGCGATCCGCGCGCTCGAGCAGGGCGCCGGCGACAGCACCGTGTGCGCCTTCCCCCGTGCGTCGGATGCGCTCCGGGCCGCGCTCGCCGTCCAGCTCGCGTTCCACGGGCAGACCTGGGCGAGCCGCTCGCCCCTGCTGGTGCGGGTGGCGGTCCACGCCGGTGAGGTCGAGATCGATGCCGACGGCGCGTACTCGGGGCCGACCATGAACCGCTGCGGCCGCCTGCTCCAGGCCGCGCACGGCGGCCAGGTCCTGGCGTCGTCCACCGTGCTCGAGCTCGGCGCGGCCGGGCTCGACGAGGGGGTGTCGGTCCTCGACCTCGGCGCCCACCGGGTCCGCGGCATCGAGGAACCCATCGGGATCGTCCAGGTGAGCGCGGCGTCGGAGCCGACGGAGTTCCCGCCGCTGCGCACGATCGACGGTGGCTCCTCGACGCTGCCGACGCCGGACTCGCCGTTCATCGGACGGGAGGCGGACGTCGAGGTGGTCGCCGGCCTGATCCGGTCGCACCGCGTCCTCACCCTGGTGGGAGCCGGCGGGTGCGGCAAGACCCGCCTGGCCGTCGAGGTCGCCCACGGGCAGATGGCGCACTTCCGCGACGGCGTCCACTGGGTCGACCTGGCGCCGCTCTCGAGCGCCGATGCCGTGCTCGACGCGGCCGCCACCGCACTCGGTGTCCGCAGCGGCCCCGCGCCGGTCGAGGAGCGCATCCGTGGGTTCCTCCGGGGCCGGTCGTCGTTGGTGGTGATCGACAACTGCGAGCACGTCCTCGACGCGGCGGCGGCCCTGGTCGCCGACCTCGAGGCCGGCTGCCCGACCGTGAAGGTCCTCGCCACCAGCAGGGAGCCGCTCGCGCTCCGCGACGAGGTCGTGTGGCGCGTCCCCTCGCTGTCGGTGCCCGCGGCCGACGGTGCCGACCTGCTCGACACCGACGCCGGGCGGTTGCTGGTCGACCGCATCCGCAGGGTGAAGCCGGGCTACGAGCCCGACGACGGCGACGCGGCCGCCCTGGCCCGGATCTGCCGACGGCTCGACGGCATCCCCCTCGCCCTCGAGCTCGCCGCGGCGCGCACCCGTGCGATCGCGCCGGTCGCACTCGCGGACCGCCTGACGGAGCGGTTCTCGATGCTCGCCGGCGGCGGGCGGGACGTGCTGCCCCGTCAGCGGACCCTCGAGGCGTCGGTGGCCTGGAGCCACCACCTCCTCGACGCCCCCGAGCGGGAGGCGTTCCGTCGGCTCAGCGTCTTCCCCGGCACGTTCTCGCTCTCCGGGGGAGCCGCGATCGTCGCCGGTGGCGACGCGGCGCGGGCCGAGGAGGCGATCCTCCGGCTCGTCGACTGCTCGCTGCTCGTCGACCGATCAGCCGGCGGCGAGCCGCGCTTCCAGATGCTGGAGACGGTGCGCTGGTACGCGCGTGAGCGGCTGAGCGACTCCGGCGACGCCGATGCGACGTTCCACCGCCACCTCGACTGGTGCCGCGAGCTGACGTGCGACCTCGGCGGTCGGCTGGAGGGACCTGGGGTCCGTGAGGCGCTGAGGGGGCTCGAGACCCACGTCGACGATCTGCGGGCCGCGATGCGGTGGGCGCTCGACCACGGGAGGGCGGCCGACGCCGCGCTCATCGTCGCCGCGACCCCGTGGTTCTGGATCTGGCGAGGGCGGTCGCTCGGAGGGCATCCGATGGTTGGAGAGGCTCGGATCGAGCCGGTGCCGAGCACGAGCCCGCCGACGAGCTCGCAGTGGGCTGGGCCCACCTGCTCCTCGCTGCTGAGCTCCGGCGGATCGCGCGTCCCTCCGTGACCGGTTCCGGCGCATCCTCCGGCTGTCGCGGGAGGTCGGCGACGAGGCCGTCGAGGGACGGGTGCGCGCCAGCATCGCCTTCGTGCTGGCGTTCCAGCAGCCGGACGTGGCCGTGTCCGAGGCCGCGGCGGGCCGGGAGCTGTGCCGGGCGCACGGCGACCGCTTCTGGGCGCGAGGCAGCCTGGTCGCGGTGGCCCTGGCGCACGTCACCGCCGGCCGGTTCGCCGAGGCGGAGGAGGCCCTCGACGAGCTGCGCCCGCTGGCGCGCTCCGTGGGGCATCCCCAGCTCATCGCCGACGAGCTCGCCCGTCGGGTGCTCGTCGACCGGCGCTTCGGGCGCTTCGACGCCGTCTTCGCCGCGGCCGCGGAGGTCGACGCGGTCACCGACGGGTTCACCGACCTCAACTCCCGGGCCCTGGTGCACGCCGCGACCGCGTTCATCGACGTCGCGCAGGGCCGCGCCGAGCAGGCCCTGGCCGGCCTGGAGCGGCTGTTCGAGCGCTACGACGTCGCCGGCGAGCGCGTCTACCTGCCCTCCTTCGCCCTGCCGATGATGGAGGCGCTGATCGACCTGGGCCGGCCGTCCGAGGCGATCGACCGCTTCGCCGACGGGTGGTCGCGCTGGCGCCGGTTGGTCTCGTGGCGCCTCACCATGGGTCCCACCCTCGGCCTGGCCCACCTCTGCACGGGCGACGTCGACGACCGCTCGGAGCATGCTCGACGAGGCGCTCGCCGACGCCGAGCGCACCGGCAACGAGTTCGCCGCTGCGGTCGCCGGGCGCGTGCTGGCGGTGATCGAGCGGAGCGAGGGCGAGTACGCCTCGGCCGAGCGCCGCCTCCACCGGGCCCTGGCGACCCACGCCGACCTGGGCTGCCCGCAGCCCGCAGCCGACGTGCTCGAGGAGCTGGCCGGGATCGAGCTCGACCACGGACGCCCGCAGCCCGCCGCCATCCTCTTCGGTGCGGCGTCGACGATCCGTTCGCAGGGCCGGGTGGTGCGACGGGTCGGCCGGCAGGACGCCTACGAGGCGGACCTCGCCCGCGCTCCGCGCCGAGCTCGAAGCGGAGGACCTCGCCGGCTGCATGGGAGCAGGGTGCGCGGCTCACCCTCGCCGACGTCGGTCGCCTACGCCGAGCGGGGGCGCGGCGAGCGCGGCCGACCCGACGTCGGGCTGGGAGAGCCTCACCGCGACCGAGGCCAAGGTGGCCGAGCTCGTCGCGCTCGGGCCACACCAACCCCGAGGTCGCCGAGCGCTGATCATGGGCCGGGCCACGGTGAAGACCCACGTCAGCAACATCCTGCGCAAGCTGGGCCTCGACAACCGCACCCAGCTCGCCCGCCGCCACGCCCACCGCGAGCAGGTCTGAGGGTCGGGCCGCAGGAGCTCGGCGTCGCCGGCTCCGGTCGACCGTCGCCCGTCGGCGACGGACCCGTCAGCCGTCGTCGGCCGGGTGCCCCGCAGTGATGTCCGAGGCATCGCCGAGGCGCAGGCGCGCGACGTCGGTCCGTCGGACACCGACGCCTCGACCGGCTCGAGCACCACGCAGGTGTGGTCGGCGTCGGCGTCGAGCCACGCCACCCGCCGGCCCACGAACCGGTCCGGGCAGCCGGTCAGCAGCGGGACGCCGCCCGGTCCCTCGGTCCAGTCGCACCGGTCGAGCTTGTCGCCGGCGTCGGTCCCGGCGGGGACGTCGTCGTCGGTGGTCCCGCCGAACAGCTCGGCCAGGTCCTTCCGGTCGGCCGGCACCCAGTGGACCGCGAACACCTCGGCGTCGGCCCCGACGGTGTGGGTGTGGTTGGCCTGCGACAGCCAGACCGCGTAGCGCGGCGGGTCGATCCCGCACTGGCAGTGGAACCCCACCAGGCACCCGGCCCGGCGCCCGTCGGCGACCGTGGTGACGATCACCATGGCGGGATCGCCGGAGCCGACCAGCTCGTCGAACGCCTCCCGGTCCAGGCCCATCTCAGCCCACCTCCTGCTCATGCCCCGGAAGTACTCGCCGGACGAGTAGAAGGCGGCGGCCGCGGAGGCGACGCTGGTCCCGGCCCGGAGGCGCGCGATCCAGAAGGCGAGCCCATCGGGGTCGGGGGCACGACCGAGGGTGTCGTGGTAGAGCCCTTCGACGACGGCGCGCAGCCACTCGTCCGAGAGCGCCAGGGCGGTCACGACGCCGGTACGGGTCGTGGTGCCGGTGTTCAGGGAGTCGACGCGGCCGTCGAGCTCGCCCTCGGTGGGGGCGCGATCGAGGAAGTCGGCGAAGGCGGCCTCGACGAACGCGGTGTTCCCCGGTGTGTCCGGCGCCCGGTAGACGACGGGCACGACTCCCGTCGACAGGTCGGAACGGCGACCCATGTAGGCGAGGATCGTGCCCCGTGCGTTGATGCGCTGGAGGAGGGCGGCGTCGTACCCCGGCAGGTAGCCGGACCGGAAGACCTGGCCGGACGAGGTCTCGTGCACCCAGCCGTCGGCACCGATGTCCCACCCGGTGACGACGCCCGCGTCGCTGATGCCCCACGCCTCGCCATCACGGAGGAGGACCAGCTCGTCTCGGCTCGTCAGGTCGTACGTGAACGCCTGGTGTCGGACCTCGGAACCGTCGGCCGAGACCGTGAACCCGGTGATCAGCCCGATGTCGCTCACGTCCATCGCGAAGCAGGAGTGGTCGTCCGGCGCCCCTAGCTCGACGATCTCGCGAGAATCGAGGTGGTAGGCGATGCAGTCGTCAGAGGCGGAGCCGACGACCCATCCGGCGTCGTTGATCGACGCCGGGGAGAACCAGGGGTCGACCTCTGTCGCCAGGTCCCGGAGGGTGGCGGACGAGGTGTCGAAGGCGAAGCCGTCGAACCGCCCGTCGACTCGGCGTCGCCAGCCGACGACGACCCCCTCGTCGTTGACCTCGGCGCTGTAGATGCCCGCACCCGGGCTGAGGGGAGGGATGCGGACGTGGTCGCCCGTCCGTCGATCGAGGACGTCGGTCCTCGAGTGCTCGTCGTCGCCCTCGCCAGCGGTGTCGTTGAACACGACCCAGCGCCCATCGTCGCTGAGGGCCGCTCCCGTGGTCGCTCCGCTCGCCCCGGGCGGGTCGGCGAGAAGCGCGGTCGTCCCGGTGCGGAGGTCGTGGAGGGCCACCCGGAGGTCGTCGGTCTGGCCGAGGATGACATCGTGATCGTCGATGTCGGACACGTCGTGGAGGGGGATCCGGCGCGGCTGCAGGACCCCGACGACGGCGCGAGCGCCGACGGTGGTCACGTGGGCCGGCGCCACCTGTGGCAACGGTTGCGGTTCCGCGCCGGCGGTGCCCGGGGTCACGGCCGTCAACGTCAGCGCGAGCGCTACCACTCCGGCCGCACTCCACCTTCGTCCCATGCCGTCCTCCGTCGTCGACCGCCCAACGTGGCGAGATGGTGACTCTAGGGGGTGGCTTGCCGCCCGGGGACGCCGGGGCGACGTCGGTCAGTAGAGACCGTCGCGGTAGTTGGCCTCGATGTTGTCGTGCATCGCGTCGGGGTCGAGGGCGAAGCGGTGCTCGGCGGCCACCTGGTCGACCTCCTGGTGGAGCGCCACGTGGTCGACCCAGATCTGGCTGGCCCGCGGCAGGGTGCCCCGCTCGATGTGGCGGTCGACCTCCCACAGGTGGGCGGCGGCGAGCGCCGGCTCGTCGCGGACCTCGGCGTGGTCGACGGTGACGCACGATGGCGGCCTTGGGCACCTTGCCCTCGACCGCCATCGCCTCCCGCACGTCGGGGTCGTCGGTGAGCTCGGCCCGACCTCGCAGCTCCAGCACCGTCGAGGTCCCCGGGACCAGGGCGAGGACGCCGAGGTCCGGCCGCGACAGCACGTTGTGCATGGTGTCGGTGCGGAGGTTGCCGGGCCGGTCGGGGATGGCGATCCGCCGATCGTCGAGCAGGTGGACGAACCCGGCCGGGTCGCCCTTGGGGCTGACGTCGGCGAGGCCGTCGGCGTCGAGGGAGAACAACGAGAGGAAGGGCGCTCGGGCGAGCACCTCGCGCACGGCGTCGGCCTCGAGCGACGACAGCACGCCGGTCGGGGTGATCGACCCGGAGGCCGCGCCGCCGTGGTCGCCCCAGAGCTTCGAGCGGATGATCGCCTTGGCGCAGTGGACGAACGCCTCCTCGACCTCGACGTGGGGGACACCGTGGGCTGGCAGGCGGAGGCGGCCGTTGACCCGCAGCGTCTCCCCGTAGCCGGGCACCAGCACGAGCGTGGCCGCCGGGGCACCGTCGACCAGACCGTCGGCCGGGAGGTGGGGGAGGGCGAGGCGGCCCGTCCCGTCGGGCGCCGCGGTGCCGGGATCGCCGCCCAGGGCGATGCTGCGGAGCGAGCCGGCCGCATCGATCGTGCCCAGCACCAGGAACGGCGACAGCGCCAGCAGTGCGTCGCAGTGGGGGTCGAGGTGGGGGATCGACTTCAGCTGGCCGGTGGGCGACCGGGGCCCGACCGCGGCCTCCAGCTCGGCCTCGCAGGTGATCGGAGCCATGGCTCGCAGGACCGTCCTTCCGGAGGCACCCGCCCGGTGGCGGCGCGCCCCGGGCAGGGTAGGACGCGCGTGCTCCGGGGTGCTCGACCGGGGCCGATCGGCCAGACTCGCCGCAGACGGCCCGGATCCAGAGGGTCGACCGGAGAGGAGCCACGGTGGCCACCAAGGCAGAAGCAGCGTTCGAGCTGTTCAAGGCGCGCGAGGGACAGGCGGACGGCACGGGCGAGTGGCTCGAGATCGACCAGGACCGCATCAACGGCTTCGCCGACGTCACCGAGGACCACCAGTTCATCCACGTCGACCCGGAGGCCGCAGCCCAGCTGTCGCCGTGGAAGGTGCCGATCGCCCACGGCTTCCTGACCCTGTCGATGCTGACCAAGCTGGCCGGCTCCGTGCCGCTCGACCCGGCCACCTACGACGGCGTGATCATGGGCATCAACTACGGGTTCGACAAGGTCCGCTTCATCAACCCGGTGAAGGTCGGGTCGAGCATCCGGGTCGCCAGCGCGCTGAAGGCCGTGGAGCTCAAGGACCCGAGCACGGTCCAGGTCACCCGCACCATGACCATCGAGATCGACGGCGACGACAAGCCGGCCTGCGTGGCCGACTGGATCACCCGCCTCGTCTACTCCTGATCCGACGGGCCCGGGCTCGACTCGTTCGCGCTCGATCCGCCCGAACCCACACGCCCGATCTCGACACGCCCAGCACGAGGAGCCACCCATGCCCGCACCCGGGATGCACTCCGGGGTCCCCACCGACGACGCCATGAACCTGGCCATGTCCGAGCACGCGGTCCCGCTGTACGAGGCGGTCGTGGCCTTCATCGCCAACGAGGTCGACCCGATCACCGAGGAGTTCTACCGGCTCGGGCGAGGGCCGGGCCGAGCGCTGGGGCTACGGCGAGGGCCAGCTCGAGCTGCTCGACTCGGTGAAGGCCAAGGCCAAGGCCAACGGCCTGTGGAACTTCTTCCTGCCCGACGCCGAGACCGGTGAGGGCCTGTCGAACCTCGACTACGCCTACATCGCCAACGAGCTCGGCAAGAACCCGCTGGCGTCGGAGTGCCTCAACTGCAGCGCGCCCGACACCGGCAACATGGAGGTGCTCGAGCGGGTCGGGCACCCCCGAGCAGAAGGAGCAGTGGCTCGAAGCCGCTGCTGGCCGGCGAGATCCGCTCGGCCTTCGCCATGACCGAGCCCGACGTCGCCTCGTCGGACGCCAAGAACATCCGCTGCTCGGCCGTGCTCGACGGCGACGAGTGGGTCATCAACGGCGAGAAGTACTACATCTCCGGCGCCGGCGACCCCCGCTGCAAGATCATGATCGTCATGGTGCGAGACCAGCCCCGACGGGCCGCCCCACCGCCGCCAGTCGCAGATCCTCGTCCCGATGGACACGCCCGGGCGTCGAGATCCTCGGGCCGATGCACGTCTTCGGCGAGGACGACGCCCCGCACGGCCACATGCACCTGCGGTTCGACGACGTGCGCGTGCCCGACGACAACATGCTCCTCGGCGAGGGCCGGGGCTTCGAGATCTGCCAGGTCCGCCTCGGTCCGGGCCGCATCCACCACTGCATGCGCTCGATCGGCGCGGCCGAGCGGGCGCTCGAGCTGATGGTGCGCCGCGGCCTCAACCGCGAGGCGTTCGGCAAGCCCCTCGCCCGCCTGGGCAAGAACACCGAGGTGATCGCCAAGGCCCGCATCGAGATCGAGGCCATGCGCCTGATGGTGCTCCGGGCCGCCAAGGCCATGGACACCATGGGCAACGCCGAGGCCCGGGTCTGGGTCAGCGCGGTCAAGGCGATGGTGCCCGAGCGGGTCTGCGAGATCATCGACGAGGCGATCCAGATCCACGGCGCCACCGGCGTGTCGCAGTGGACGCCGCTGGCCGCGCATGTACGCCGGGCAGCGCACCCTGCGCCTGGCCGACGGCCCCGACGAGGTGCACTGGCACGTCGTCGGCCGGGCCGAGCTGACCCGCTACGCCGACGACTCGCGCCCCCGCCGTCGGCAAGGGCGAGGGCCTCGGCTTCCGCTTCACCGGCCCCTGACCCCGCTGGCCCCTCCTCCGTCGACGCAGCAGCCGCGCACGGGTGCGCCGTGCTGCGTCGGAACGGGTGGCGGCTGGGCGGCGATCCGTTCTGTTCGCCAGATCGCGCATCGGTGCTCGCCTGGTGCGTCAGAACCGTCTCAGCCGGAGCGGTGGACGGCTCGCCTACGGTGCCGGGCCATGGTCGCTCCGATGGAACCGTGGGTCTACGCGTGGCCGCAGTCGGTCGCCCAGGGGGAGACGTTCGGGGTCCACGCCGCGGGTCCGGCCGGGCCCGCCGTCGTCGAGGTGACCCGCATCGGCGCGCACCGGCTGCCGGTGCACCGGGAGGAGATCACCCTCGTCCCCCACGAGGTCCCCGACGACGCGGCCCAGGCGGGGTGCGGCTGGCCGGCCACGACGACCGTTGCCGTGCCGGCCGGACCCGACGCCTGGCCGTCGGGCTACTACGAGGTCGTCGTCAGCACCGGCGTCGGCGTCACGTCGGAGTCGGTCGGGTTCGTCGTGGTGCGGGCGGCCGAGACCGACCCCAGCCGTCCCCTCCTCGTCCTGTCGACCAACACGTGGGCGGCGTACAACGACTGGGGCGGGCCGAACCTCTACAGCGGCGGCTTCACCCACCCCGTCGGGGCCACCCGGGTCGCTCTCGACCGCCCGATGGCCCGGGGCATCCTCCGCAAGCCGCCCGGTCCCGGCGCCCGTGTCGCGGTGACCGACCCGCCCGATCCGACGATGTCCGACCACGTCACCTACCTGCTCTCGCACGCGTACAGCGAGTGGGCCGGCTCCGCCGGGTGGCCGTCGTGGGAGCTCCCCTTCGTCCAGTGGGCCGAGGACGCCGGCGTACGGCATCGACGTGGCGATCAACGGCGACCTCGAGCAGGTGCCCGACCTCCTCGACGGTCGGCGCCTCGTGCTCAGCGTCGGCCACGACGAGTACTGGACCTGGGGCATGCGCGACGCGGTCGAGGGCTTCGCCGCGGCCGGTGGCAACGTGGCCTTCCTCTCCGGGAACACCGCCTGCTGGCAGGTCCGCCTGGAGCAGGACGGCCGGGTCATGGTCGGGTACAAGCAGCGCTTCGAGGACGACCCGGTGATGGGCACCGACCGCCAGCACCTGGTGACCTCGATGTGGTGCGACCACCTCATCGGGCGACCCGAGGCGGCCATGACCGGGGTGACCTTCGCCCGCGGCGGCTACTCCCGGATCGGTCGGAACGTCTCCCGCGGCGCCGGTGGCTACACCGTCCACCGGCCCGACCACTGGCTGTTCGAGGGGACGGGCCTGGGGTGGGGCGACCTGCTCGGCGCCGGGTCGACGGTCGTGGGCTACGAGTGCGACGGGTGCGAGCTCACCATGGTCGACGGCCGACCGACCGCGGTCGCCAGCGGCGGGACCCCGGCCGACTTCGAGGTGCTGGCCACCGCCCCGGCCGAGCCCTTCGACCGCGACAACGAGCTGCGGGCCACCGCGCCCGGCGACCGGTCGGAGGCCGAGTTCTCGGCGTGGCGCCTGCTCGGCTCCGACGACCCGGCGTCGGTCGCGTCGCTGCGCGCCGGCCACGCCGTGCTCGGCGTCCACCGGCCCGGCGGCACCGTCGTCACCACCGGCTGCACCGACTGGGCGTGGGGCCTGGCCGGGCGCGATCCCGACGTCGAGCAGGTCACGAGGAACATCCTCGACCGCCTCACCGCCGGCTGACTGAGCCGCCGGCCCTCGTACTGGCGCGTGGATCGCGCCGGGCGGCAACGCGGATCACGCGCCAGCAGGGAGGAGGTGGTGGGGCCGCAGGGCCGCTCACGGGTGGTTCACAGGGTCCTCACATCTGCTGGGGACACTGGGTCCCGTGGAGGACAGGGTCGCCAACGCGTGGTTGCTGCGCCGGGCCGGGTTCGGTCCCGGACCGGGTCAGCTCGACGCGCGGGCGGCCGGGGGGCCGTCCTCCCTCCTCGACGCGATGGTCGACCCCGACGCCGCCGGGATCGCCCCGACGCCCGACCCGTGGGGTGACGAGCTACAGGTCGACGTCGACGACCCCGGCGCCCGGCGGGAGGCCGGAGGCCGGCTGGTCGACGGCTGGCTCACTCGCATGGCGACGACCGACCGCCCGCTGGAGGAGGCCATGGCCTGGTTCTGGCACGACCACTTCGCCACGTCGGTGCAGGTCGTGCGGGCCCCCGTGCTGATGGCCGAGCAGATCCGGACGTTCTGGCGGCTCGGCCTCGGCTCGTTCCGCGACCTGCTGCGTGCGGTGACGATCGACGGCGCCATGCTCCGCTACCTCAACGGGGCCCAGAGCACGGCCGAGGCGCCCAACGAGAACTACGGGCGCGAGCTGCTCGAGCTGTTCACCCTCGGGGTCGGGGAGTACGAGGAGGCCGACGTGGCGGCAGGCGCGGCCGCCCTCACGGGGTGGCTGGTGACAGCGCGGGGCGAGGTGCGGTTCATCGAGCGACGCCACGACGACGATCCGCAGCGCTACCTCGGCGTCGACGGGGTGCACGACGTCGACACCGTGGTCGACGCGGTGTGCGCCCACGACGCCCTCGCTCCCTTCATCGCCGGGAAGGTCGCCCGCTGGTTCCTCGGCGACGGCGCGGTCGACGACGACCTCGTGGCCGACCTGGCCCGCACCTTCCGCGACGCCGACCTGGAGATGGCGCCCCTCGTGCGGGCGACCCTCCAGGCCGGGCTCGACGGCCGGCACCTCCGAGGTGGCCGCGGCGCCGGTGCCGTGGCTCGTCGGCGCGGTGCGGGCGCTCGACGTCGACCTCCCGCTCACGGCGCGGGTGCGGTTGGGCCTGCTGCTCGACTGCGGGCAGGTGCCCACCGCGCCGCCCAGCGTGGCCGGGTGGCCGGGCGGGGCGGCCTGGTTCTCGACCGGTGCGCTGGTCGCCCGGCGCACCCTGGCCAGCGCCCTGGCCGAGGCCGGTCGGGAGGGGGCGCTGGATGCCGCGGCCCGAGCGGGCGACCTCGACGCCCTCGCCGACGGACTCGGTCGCCCCGAGGGCTTCCGACCCTCCACCCTCGACGCCCTGGCCGAGGCACCCGCCGACGCCCGCCTGGCCCTGGCCCTGGTCTCCCCGGACCTGTTGCTGCGATGACGACGTGCGGAGGTGCTCGATGCTGACCCGACGACGGTTCCTGACCCTGGCCGGCGGCGCGTCGGCCGCCGGCGCCCTGGGCTGGTACGGCCTGCGCGAGCTCGGGGGCGACGACGCCCGCCCGTCGGCGGTGGCCCGATCCGGGGGCCGACCGGGTCGCGGTGCCGGAGGGTCGGGTGCTCGTCGTCGTGCAGCTCACCGGAGGCAACGACGCCCTCAACACCCTGGTGCCGGTCGAGGTCGGCGCCTACCACGACGCCCGCCCCGACCTCGGCCTGACCGACGCCGCCGTCCTCGGCCCTGGCCGGTGCCCCCTACGCAGTGCACCCCTCCCTCGCCCCGCTCGTGCCGCTGTGGGAGTCGGGCGACCTGGCGTGGCTGGCGTCGGTGGGCTTCCCCGACGCCAGCCGATCGCACTTCGAGTCGATGGACCGCTGGTGGACGGCGGAGGGCGATGCCGACACCGGCTGGCTCGGCCGTTGGCTCGACGCGACCGCTCCGGGCACGAGCGATCCCGACTCACCGCTGCGCGCGGTCGCCCTCGGTCCGGGCAGCGCAGCACTCCGGGCCGATGCGCCGTCGGTCGCGGCCCGCAGCCTGGAGCGCTTCGACTTCCGCAGCCCGCGCCGGGTCGACGACGACGCCTTCAGCGACCTGTGGCGGTCGGCCACCGCCGACCCCGACGGCCCGCTCGCGGCGGCGCTGGCCGCGTCGGTCGGCTCGTCGATCGACGCCGAGACCCGGCTGGCGGAGCTCGACGCGCCCGAGGTGCCCGAGCCCCGATCCGCGGCCGGCGGCGCGGGAGGCGACGAGGACGGCGAGGCCGACGGCGGGATGGCGGCCCGCCCGGCCGGCGAGCTGTCGTCGGGCCTGGCCACCGCGGCGTCGATCATCGAGGCGGACCTCGGCACCCAGGTGGTGATCGTCGGCGGCGGTGGCTTCGACACCCACGCCAACCAGGCGCCCCAGCACGAGCGGCTGCTGGCCGACCTGGCCGGCGGCGTCACCGGGATGTTCGACCGGCTGGCCGCGGCCGGGCTCGACGACCGGGTCCTCCTCGTCACGACCAGCGAGTTCGGGCGTCGTGTCCAGCAGAACGCCAGCGGCGGCACCGACCACGGCCTGGGCAGCGTCCACATGGTGGTGGGGCGGGGGGTCGACGGTGGCCGGGTCGTCGGCGACCTCGACCTCGGCCGGCTGGTCGACGGCGACCTGCCCGCGGCCATCGACACCCGCTCGCTCTACTCGGTCGCCCTGTCGTGGCTCGGTGGCCCGGTCGACGAGGTGCTCGGCGGCACCTACGACGTCTACGACCTCCTGACCTGACCGCGCTCGGGTGACGGGCCGGGTCAGTAGGTGCCGGGGACCAGGACGTCGGGGCCGAGGTCGCGGACGTGGTTGGTGCCGGTCAGGCCGAGGGCCACGTCGATGTCGGAGGCGAACCGCTCCAGCACGTGGGCGACGCCCTCCTGGCCCCGCCCGGCGACGGCCCACGCCCAGGCCCGACCCACGAGGCAGGCCCGGGCCCCGAGGGAGAGCATCTTCACCACGTCGATCCCGGTGCGCACACCGCCGTCGACCAGCACCTCGGTCTGGTCGCCCACGGCCTCGACCACACCGGGCAGGGCCCGCACCGTCGAGGGCACCGAGTCGAGCTGCCGGCCGCCGTGGTTCGAGACGACGATGCCGTCGACGCCGACGTCGACCGCCATCCGGGCGTCGTCGGGGTCGAGCACGCCCTTCACGACCAGCTTCCCGTCCCAGCAGCTCCGCACCCAGGCGATGTCGTCCCACGTGACGCTGGGGTCGAACTGCACGTCGACCCACGCCGGAACGCCGCGGGCGTGCGGGCGCCGGGCACCGCTGACTCCAGGTTGCCGAAGGTGTGCGGCTTGCCGCCCCGGGCCACGTCGCGGATCCACCGGGGGTGCGAGGCCAGATCGAGGCCGCGGCGGATGCTGGCCCACGGCGCGGCGTCACCGGTCATGGCGTTGCGCTGGTCGCGGTGGCGGGAGCCGACCACGGCCAGGTCGACGGTGAGCACCAGCACCGGGCTGCCCACCGATGCCGCCGTCTCCATCAGCCCCTCGGCCACCGACCGGTCGCGCATCACGTAGAGCTGGAACCAGGGCGGTCGGGTCGTCGCTGCGGCGACCTCCTCGATGCCGCAGATCGACACCGTCGACTCGACGAACGGCACGCCCGCGGCCTCCGCGGCCCGGGCCGCCTGCACCTCGGCCCGCTGGGCGAACATCCCGCCCAGGCCGACGGGGGCGAGGATCACCGGCAGGTCGAGGCTCTCACCGAGGACCTCGACCTTCGTCCCCCGGTCGGACACGTCGACCATGACCCGCTGGCGCAGCTGGATCGCCTCGAGGTCCGAGACGTTGGCCCGCATCGTCGACTCCTCCGACGCGCCGCCGTCGATGTAGTCGAACAGCTGGCGGGGGAGCCGCCGGCGGGCCAGCTCGCGGTAGTCGGCGACGGTGGCGGGGGCGACCCCCAGCGGACGATCCGGAGCGAAGCGCATGACCTCGACCGTAGCCACGCCCTCCCACCCCGTCACCGGGGAAGGCGGGGGACCGGTGGGAGATCAGCCGACGACGCGCAGGCGGTCGACGTTGCCCGTCGCGACCGGGTCGGTCGTGCCGTCGGGGGTCGTGCCGTCGGGTCGTGCCGTCCGACGCGGTGCGGGCCGTGCCGTCGGGGGCGGGGTCGGTGGCCGGGTCGTAGGTCCAGAGGGACAGGTCGTCGAAGTCGGCGTGGTCGCCGGACTTCAGGTGGCCGACGTACCACCCGGTCTGGCCCCGGAACCGCCAGCCGCTCGGGAGGCGCACCGACCCGCCGGCCTGGCGGTCGCCCCAGCGGGGCTCGGGGTCGTCGCCGGCCCAGAGCTTGAACGCGACCACGTCGCCCACGACCCTCGCGCAGAGGTGCCACGGGAACGGGGGGATGCCGCCGGCGAAGAAGGTGTCCTTCATCACGACCTGTCCGACGAGGCGGTGGGGCGCGTCGGTGCGGTTGGTGTCCCAGGTGTGGACGTTGAACGTCCACTGCACGAAGGTCACGTTCTGGGTGACGGTCACGGCCCGCACCCGGGAGCCCTGGCGCAGCACCCGCAGCACCGCCCCCTGCTGGACGATCTCGCCGTCCCGCCCCGTCCACGACGCGCACGACTCGCCGTCGGTCACCGACGACACGCCCTTGGGCCACACCATGATCCGGGTGTTGCCCCCGGTGTTGGTGGCGAGGGCCTCGGCGTGGAGGCCGGAGTCCGAGGTCGTCAGCGTGTAGCTGTCGGCGCCGTCGCGGGTGACCACGGCCGCGCCGATGGTCCAGCCGGCCGACGGCGACCACAGGGCCCGGCGCGGCTGGCAGGCGGCCAGCCCCACGAGGGCGACGACGGCGAGGGCCGTCCCGAGCGCCCGTCGGCGCGACACCACCACGACTGCACGACCTCCTCGTCGACGTCCGCCCGGGCCGCGACGCTACGGCACCGGCCGGGCCGCGCCCCCATTCCCTCCGATGCCCGGAGGCCCGGCGGGCCAGCCGTCACCCGACTCCGCGGCGTCTTCGCGGCGGAGCATGTCGGCGACCTCGTCGGGCGGGACGGCCTCGCTGAAGAGGTGGCCCTGCACCTGGTGGCAGCCGAGCTCGACCAGCAGGTCGAGCTGCTCTCGGCGCTCGACGCCCTCGGCCACGACCGTCAGCGACAGCCCGTCGGCCAGCCGCACCACCGCCTCGACCATCGCCGCCGCGGCCGCCGACGTGCCCAGGTCGGTGATGAAGGTCCGGTCGAGCTTCACGATGTCGATGGGCAGGTCGCGGAGGCCCGACAGCGACGAGTAGCCGGTGCCGAAGTCGTCGAGGGCCACCATGAACCCCTTGTCGCGCAAGCGGGTCAGGGCCCCGACCTCGCCGTGGGATCCATCGGCCAGCACGGTCTCGGTGAGCTCGATGACGACGCACGCGGGGTCGATGCCGATCTGCTGGATGGTGCCCAGGACGTCGTCGACGAAGGCGCCGTCGCGGAGCTGGAGGGCGCTCACGTTGATGCTGACCCGCGGGGAGTGGCCGGTGTCGTGCCAGGCGAGGGCGTCGGTGCAGGCTCGCCGGAAGATCTCCCGGCCCAGGGGGACGATCGCACCGGACTCCTCGGCCAGGCGGACGAGGTCGAAGGCGGACCCGATCGGGCCGTGGCCGTTCGACGTCCATCGCAGCAGGGCCTCGGCGCTGACGATGTGCCCGGCGGTGACGTCGATCACCGGCTGGTAGGCGAGGCGCCAGGTGCCGGAGGTGAGCACCTGGTGGAGGTCGGCCTCGAGGTCCTGACGACGACGCCACCGGGTCTGGAGGCCCTCGTCGTGCAGGGCGACCCGGCCCCCGCCCGCCTCCCGCGCCCGGTGCAGGGCGATCTCGGCCTTCCGCAACGTGTCGAGGTGGTCGTCGCCGGGCTCGCTCACCGCGATGCCGATGCTGCCGGTGACCGACACCGAGCGGTCCTCGATCGGCACCGGCTCGGCGAAGCTGCCGAGGAGCCGGTGGGCGAGGCGGATGGCGTCGAAGTCGTCCGAGACCGCCCCGAGGACGACGACGAACTGGGCGCCGCCGTGGCGGGCGACGAGGTCCGGCGTGCGCACCAGGTCGATGATCCGCCCGGCCATGGTCGTCACGATCCGGTCACCGGCCTCGAAGCCGAACACCTCGTTGAGGCGCTGGAGGTTGTCGATGTCGGCGAAGAGGATCGCGGTGCGGACGGTGCGCTCGTCGGCGTCGACCAGCCGGGCGAGCTGCTCGGTCAGCAGGGCCCGGTTGGGGAGGCCGGTGGCCTCGTCGTAGAGCGCGGCCCGGCGGAGCTGGTCCTCCAGCCGTCGCTGGTCGGTCATGTCCCGGCAGACCGCGCTGAACGTCTCGCCGTCGTCGGTCGTGTCGTGGGCGATGATCACCTGCGACACCGGGAACACGTGGCCGTCGGCCCGACGGAGGCGGTTCTCGCCGGTCCAGGTGCCGTCCTGGGCGGCGATGCGGATGGCCTCGCGGGTGAGGTCCATGGCCAGCTCGTCGGGGTGGAAGGCGACGACCTTCTGGTCGGGGACCTCGTCGGGACCGAGTCCCAGGAGGCGGCGCCCGACCGGGTTGAGGTAGGTGATGTCGCCGTCGCGGCGGACCGTGGCCACCAGGTCGGGCGTGGCCTCGACGATCTGGCTGATGCGTCGCTTCTCGTCGAAGAGGTCGCGCCGGGCGCTCACCACGGCGCCGGTGATCAGGCCGGTCAGGGTCAGCACCAGCATGAGGAGCTGGAAGTCCGACCGGTCGAGGGTGTCGGACACCATCGCCGAGGCGCCGGCGGTCATCACCGCGCCGAGGGCGGCGGTCGAGAAGGCTGCCCCGGTCACCCCGTGGCGGATGGCGATGAGCACCACCGGCACGAAGGCCAGGTACACGAACCGCATCGGCGTGTCGCCGAGGGCCATCAACGCCAGGGCGACGGCGGAGGGGGCGAGGTACTCGGCCAGCAGCACCCAGTGCCAGCGGGCGCCCGGCCGTTCGTCGTCGGCCAGTCGGAAGCGGGCGCCCTCGTCGCCCAGCCACGGCCGTCCGACCAGGAGGACGGTCGGGGTGATGCACGCGATGGCGACCACGTCGCCGATCCAGAACACCGCGAGCTGGCGGAGGATGTCGTCGGACGCCACGAGGTCGGTCCACACCTGCACCGGCACACCCACCGCGGCGGCGACGGCGGAGCCGACCAGCGCACCCAGGACGAAGCGCAGCATGTCGTCGGCCGAGCGGAGGTCGGGCCGCATGCCCAGGCGGTGCATCAGCCACGCGGCGAGGGCGTAGGCGCCGACGACCCCGGCCGTGTTGACCAGGAGCGGCAGGATGCCGAAGTCGTCGGCCACGCCCATGACCACCGTGGTGCTGACCAGCTCGGCAACCAGGATGAAGGGCAGGACGCGTGGCCGCAGGTAGAGGGCGCCGACGGCCACCCCGGCCGGGGGGAACCAGATGAGCACCGTGCCGGGGAGGCTGAGCTCCTTCGCCCACACCGCCGTGAGCAGGTACGCGGCGATGGTGATCGCGACGAGTCCCGCGTCCGGTCCCTGGGCTCGGGACGCCCGCCCCGCGCCAGGGGGCTGTCGAGCACGCCCTGACATGCGGCCACAGTACGCCCGATCGAAGGCCGGGTGTGCCGCTGTCGCCACGACGCGTGGCGAGGGCTGACCAACCGTGTTGCGGGGCCGGGGGTGGGGCTGTCACGATCGGTCGCACGCGCTGCCGTAGCTCAGTTGGTTAGAGCGCCTGATTGTGGATCAGGAGGTCAGGGGTTCAAATCTCCTCGGCAGTACTGGGCTGGTCCCGCGACCACCGTGGCCCGCACCCGGAGGATCCCTCGTTGGCCGCTGCTGATCGTCCCAAGGCCCGCCTGCCCGGTGGGTTCGTCGACGCCACCGCGGTCGACGTGCTCGACCGGGAGGCCGCGGTCGAGGCGCTCGTCGCCACCTACCGGCTCCACGGCTTCGAGCCCCTCGAGACGCCGGCGATCGAGTACCTCGACGCCCTCGGCAAGCACCTCCCCGACGAGGACGCCCCTGACCAGGGGGTGTTCGCGCTGCGGGACGACGACGACCAGTGGGTCGCCCTCCGCTACGACCTCACCGCCCCGCTGGCCCGCTACGTCGCCCAGAACCGCCAGCACCTGCCCAACCCGTTCCGCCGCTACCAGGTCGGCCCGGTGTGGCGGCGGGAGAAGCCGGGGCCCGGCCGCTTCCGCCAGTTCGTCCAGTGCGACTTCGACACCGTCGGCTCGGCGTCGATGGCCGTCGACGCCGAGGCCTGCGTGGTGCTGGCGCACGCCCTCGAGCGGCTGGGCATCGCGCCGTCGGACTACGAGGTGCGGGTCAACGACCGCAAGGTGCTCAACGGCATCCTCGCCCGCAGCGGCGTCGACGACCCGAGCCACCAGCTGGGTGTGCTGCGCGCCGTCGACAAGCTCGACCGCCTCGGCTTCGACGGGGTCGAGGCGCTCCTGGGCGAGGGCCGGCGCGACGCGTCGGGCGACTACACCGAGGGCGCCGGGCTCTCCGCCGACCAGGCCGCGCTGGTGATGGCGTTCGTGCGTGCGGGGGAGGGGGCGGCGTCTCGCTCCGCCGTCGTGGCCACCCTCGCCGACCTCGTGGGCGACGACCCCGTCGGCCGCGAGGGCGTCGACGAGCTGGCCGCCATCGACGCCGCGCTCACCGCCATGGGCGGCGCCGACCGGGTGGTGTTCGACCCCTCCGTCGTGCGCGGCCTCGCCTACTACACCGGTCCCGTGTTCGAGGCCGCCCTCACCTTCGAGACCCTCGACGAGAAGGGCCGGCCCCGCCAGTTCGGGTCGGTCGCCGGTGGCGGGCGCTACGACGACCTCGTCCGCCGCTTCACCGGCCAGGACGTGCCCGCATGCGGGGCCAGCATCGGCGTCGACCGGCTGCTCGCCGCCCTCCGCACCCGCCGGGCCGACGACGCGGTGCGGGCCGATGGTCCCGTCGTGATCACGGTGATGGACCGAGAGCGCAGCGGCGAGTACCACGCCATGGCGGCCGAGCTGCGCGCCGCCGACATCGCGGCCGAGGTCTACATGGGCACCTCCGGCTTCCAGAAGCAGCTCAAGTACGCCGACAAGCGGTCGTCGCCGGTCGCGGTGATCGCCGGGGGCGACGAGTTCGAGCGAGGCGAGGTGCAGATCAAGGACCTCGTCGCCGGTGCCCAGCGCTCCGACGAGGTCACCGACCGGGACGAGTGGCGCGCCGACCGGTCCGCCCAGCAGACCGTCCCCCGCGCCGACCTCGTCGCCACCGTCCAGGCCATCCTCGCCCGCCACGCCTGAACCCTGGACGTCCGGACGGGTGCCCGATGGGCCAGGCCGCCGCTCGACCACGGGTCCCCTCCGGGGGTGGCACCCGCGGGTGACAGGGGGTCGGGTACCGTCGGCGGCCATGTCAGGTCCTTCGTCCTTCCGTCGCGCCGCCCTGCTGGGCCTGGTGCTGAGCCTGGCTGCGACGCTGGGTGCCTGCTCCGACGACGACGGCTCGTCGGCCGCCTCGTCCACCACCGAGGCCGGCGGCGGAGGGCGAGGCCGAGGGTGGTGCCGGTGAGGCCAGCGGGGAACCGTCGTCGGAGGACGAGGCCGAGCTGGCCGAGGCCGAGCAGGTCACCACCGACGAGGACCTCTACGCGGTGCCCGACCCGATCCCCGACGTCCCCCACGGCACGCTCCTGAAGTACCAGGAGCTGACCCCGTCGCTGGCCGAGGGCGCCACCACCTACCGGGTGATGTACGCCTCGGAGTCGCTGGCCGGCGATCCCATCGTCGTCACCGGCACCGCGGTGGTGCCCGACGAGCGCCGCGCCCGAGGGCGGCCGCCCGGTGCTGACCATCGCCCACGGCACCACCGGCATCGCCGACGAGTGCGCCCCGTCGAAGGAGCCGTCCGGCTCCGAGGGCGCGCTGGCGGGCACGGCGACGAGCCAGGGCTGGATCGTGACCACCAGCGACTACGAGGGCCTGGGCACGCCCGGTCGTCACCCGTACCTCGTCGGCGAGAGCGAGGGGCGCGGCGTCGTCGATGCGGCCCTGGCCGCCGCCCAGCTGCCGGATGCCGAGGCGTCCGACCAGCTGCTGATCGCCGGCTACTCGCAGGGCGGCCACGGCGCGCTCTTCGCCCGTGAGGTCGCAGCCGACTGGGCGCCGGACCTCGAGGTCGTCGGCACCTTCGCCGGGGCGCCGGCCACCGAGATCGACGTGATCCTCAACGCCGCGCCCCGCCTGCCCCAGGCCGGCTTCGCCTACATGATCATCGCCGGCATGAACGCGGCCTACCCCGAGGAGGCCGACCTCGAGGTGGCCCTGACGCCCGAGGGTCTCGACCGGATCGATGCCGTCGACGAGGGTTGCGCCCGCGACGTCTTCGGCGCCGTCGCCGGCACCCCGGCGAACGAGCTGGTGCAGGCCGAGGGGCTCTCCTCCGGGCCGTGGAACGAGCTCGCGGTCGCCAGCAACCCGGGCCAGGTCGAGCTCGACTCGCCGGTGCTGATCATCCACAGCCAGACCGACGAGGTCGTGCCGGTGGCCCTGTCGGCGATCCTGTTCGCCCGCATGTGCGACAACGGCCAGGACGTCGAGCGCCGGGTGCTCGACGAGGGGACCCACACCGGCGCCGCCGGCCCCGCCTACGGCCAGGGCCTGGAGTGGCTGGCCGGTCAGCTCGACGGCGCCGCCACCACCCCCACCTGCAACGCCCCCTGACGATCCCAGCCAGCCCGGCGTGTCGCCGGCTCCCAGCTGCGGAACTGGTCCCTCCGCCGCTGGGTCCCCGAGCGTGCGGGATCGCTGGGACCAGTTCGAGGGGGGTGGACGGGCGGTGGGGGGTCAGCCGAACTCGACGCCCTGGGCGAGGGGGAGCTCGTCGGAGAAGTTGACGGTGTTGGTGGTGCGGCGCATGTAGGCCTTCCACGAGTCGGAGCCGCTCTCGCGCCCGCCGCCGGTCTCCTTCTCGCCACCGAAGGCCCCACCCACCTCCGCGCCCGACGGGCCGATGTTGACGTTGGCGATGCCGCAGTCCGACCCCTCGGGGCCGAGGAAGCGCTCGGCCTCGCGCAGGTCGCGGGTGAAGATCGACGACGACAGCCCCTGCGGCACGCCGTTGTGGATCGCGATGGCCTCGTCGAGCTCGTCGTAGGCCAGCACGTACAGCAGCGGGCCGAAGGTCTCCCGTCGCACGATGTCGGTCTGCCCCGGCATGGTCACGAGTGCGGGGGAGAGGTAGCGGGCGTCGGGGGCCTCGTCGGCCAGCACCCGCTCGCCGCCGGTGACGAGCGTCCCGCCGTCGTCGGTGGCGGTGGCCAGAGCGCCGGCGATGCGCTCGGCGGCCGGCACGTCGATGAGGGGGCCGACGAGGGTGCCGTCGGCGAGCGGGTCGCCGATGGGCAACGACGCGAAGGCCCCGGCCACCCGCTCGACCACCTCGTCGTGGAGGTCGCGGTGGACGATCAGCCGACGCAGGCTGGTGCAGCGCTGGCCCGCGGTGCCGGCCGACGAGAAGGTGACGGCCCGGACGACGAGGTCGAGGTCGGCCGTCGGTGCGACGACCGCGGCGTTGTTGCCGCCGAGCTCGAGCAGCGAGCGGGCGAAGCGGGCCGCGGCCCGCTCGCCCACGGCGCGGCCCATCGGGGTCGAGCCGGTGGCCGACACCAGCGGGACGCCTGGGTGGTCGACCAGGGCCCGACCCACCTCGGCATCGCCGATGACCACCTGGTTCAGGTGGGGAGGCGCTCCGACCGACGCAGCCGCCCGCTCGAACAGCGCCTGGCAGGCGAGGGCGGTCAGCGGGGTCTTCTCCGACGGCTTCCAGACGACCGGGTCGCCGCACACCAGCGCCAGCGCGGTGTTCCACGACCACACCGCCACGGGGAAGTTGAAGGCGGTGATGACGGCGACCGGACCGAGCGGCTGCCAGGTCTCCATCATCCGGTGGCCGGGACGCTCGCTGGCGAGGGTGCGTCCGAACAGCTGCCGCGACTGACCGACGGCCAGGTCGCAGATGTCGATCATCTCCTGGACCTCGCCCCGGCCCTCGGAGGTGATCTTCCCGGCCTCCAGGCTGACCAGCAGCCCGAGGTCGTCCTTGTGGCGCCGCAGCTCCTCGCCCAACGCTCGCACCAGCGCGCCCCGTGCCGGTGGCGGGGTCGCACGCCACGCCCGGAAGGCATCGGACGCCCGGTCGACCGCGGCATCGACGTCGGACACGGAGGCGAGCGCGATCCCGTCGGTGGTCGCGGTGCCGGTGATCGGCGTGCGGGTGGCCAGGTCGCCGCCGAGGTCGCCGACGTCGACCCCGAGCCGGCCGAGCACCTCCCCGGTGAGGGAGCGGACGGCGTCGGACGTGGGGAGGGCGGTCACGTCCCTCGACCCTACCGAGGGTGCTTTGATGGGGCGAGGGCGTCACGGCAAGGAGGCCGCGTTGACCATCGATCGCATCCGGGTGCTCGGGTTGGGCAAGGTCGGAGAGCTGGTGGCCCACCTCCTCACCGAGGCCGGCTTCGACGTGGTGGGCGCCGACCTGCGGGCCCGGCCCGACCTGTCGCTGCCGTCCGACGTGGTCGACGTCGACGACGGCATCGCCATCCGACGGGCCATGGAGGGCTTCGACGCGGTCGTGTCCTGCCTGCCGTGGGACCGCAACCTCGGGGTCGCCGAGGCCGCCGCCGAGGTCGGGCTCCACTACTTCGACCTCACCGAGGACGTCCCGACGACGACCCGCGTGCGGGAGCTGGCCGAGGGGGGCGACACCGTGATGGCGCCGCAGTGCGGCCTGGCCCCGGGGCTGGTCGGCATCGTCGGCTCGTCGCTGGCCGACGGGCTCTCCCAGCTGCGGCGGATGCAGCTGCGGGTCGGCGCCCTGCCCCAGCACCCGTCGGGGGTGCTGGGCTACGCCTTCACCTGGTCGCCCGAGGGGGTCGTGAACGAGTACCTCAACGACTGCGAGGTCATCCGCAGCGGGCTGCGCCAGATGGTGCCGGCCATGGCCGACATCGAGACCGTGGTGGTCGGCGGCACCCGCCTCGAGGCCTTCGCCACCTCCGGGGGGCTGGGGACCCTCTGCGAGACCTACGAGGGCCGCATCCGCCACCTCGACTACAAGACCCTCCGCTACCCCGGCCACTGCGACGCGATCCGCTTCCTGCTCGACGAGCTGGGGCTGCGCGACCGTCGTGAGCTGGCCGGGGAGATCCTCGTCACCGCCAAGCCGCCGGTCGACGACGACGTGGTGTACCTCTACGCCGCGGTCGAGGGCATGGACGACGGCGTCCTGGCCCGCCGCGAGCACGTGCGGGTGTGGCACCCGAAGCAGCTGGCCGGCCGCTGGTGGCGAGCCATCTCGTGGACCACCGCGGCCTCGGCGTGCGGGGTCGTCGAGCTGGTGGCCCGGGGGAAGGTGCCCGGCAAGGGGTTCCTCCGGCAGGAGGACATCGCCCTGGCCGACCTGCTGGCCACCCCCACCGGCCGCCTCTTCGTCGACCCGGCCGACGAGGTGGGCTGACCATGGGCCGGGAGCGGTCGGGCTCGGGTGACGACGCCGGCGGGGCCGCGCTCCCGATCCACCGGGCCCGGGTCGGCGAGGTCGTCGAGGGCGTCCTCGGCCCCGACGCGGCCGCCGCGATCCTCACGTCCACCGGCTGGCGCGACGACGGTCCCGACGCCCTGCCGCCGTCGCCGCTCGCCCCCGACGGCGGCGCCCGGGTGCCGCGGGCCGAGGTCGCCCTCGCCCTGCACGTGGTCCTCCTCGCCGACCTCTGCGAGCGGGTGCCGTCGGCCCGCGCCTACGTCGACGACGCGGTGGCCGCGGGGCGTCCGGTGGTGCTCGACCACGCCGCGGTGCGCACCGTCGCCTGGCCCTGCGGCGCCCTGCCCCCGGGGCGGGAGCAGGTCACGCGCCTCCTCGAACCCCTCGGCTACCGGCGCCACGCGACCTACCCCCTCGAGCGGATCCGCATGACCGGCCACGCCTACGCGCAGGTCGACCACCCGGAGGTCGTCCCGCAGTGGTTCGTGTCCGAGCTGCACCCCGACCTCCTGTCGCCCGCAGCCCAGGCCGTCGTCACGGCGGTGCTCGACGGCTCGACCGACCCGGTCGACGAGGCCACCGCGGCACGCCTCGCCGCCCTCGCCGTCGGACCACGACCTGCCCCAGCGCGACGCCGTCGCCCTCGTCGACGTCCTGCGCCGCTGCTTCGACCGTCAGCACCCGCTGCCGACGGATCGCGACTACGACCTCCTTCGCTCGGAGTCGCCGGAGATGGCGTGGATCGCCACCGAGGGCACCTCCTGCAACCACTGCACCGACCGGGTCGACGACGTGGAGGCGGTGGCGGAGCACGAGCGCGCCGTCGGCCGGCCGGTCAAGGACGCCGTCGAGGTGTCGGCGTCGGGTCGGGTCCGCCAGACGGCCCACCGGGCCGCGACCGTCGTCCGGCCGCTCGCCACCGTCGAGGGCGACGTCGTCGAGCGGGAGGTGCCCGGATCGTTCTTCGAGGTGATCAGCCGCGACCGGCTGCCCGACGGCACCCTCGACCTGGCCTTCGACGCGGCCAACGCCACCGGCATCTTCGCCATGACCCGCGCCCCCGCCGAGCCTCCGCCTCCACCCGCCCCCTCCTCCTGACCGGAGGCGCCGCGGTTTCCGTGGTGGGGGTGGGGGGTACGGCGGCCGGGTGGACGCCATCGGCCCCTACCGCCTCGACGCGCTCGTCGGGCGGGGCACCGCCGGGTCGGTGTGGCGGGCGACCCGGCAGGGCGCCGTCAGCCAGGTCGTGGCGATCAAGCGGGCCCGCACGACGATCCGCACCGACGTCGTCGACCGGCTGCGGCAGGAGGCGGCGATCCTCGCCGACCTCGACCACCCCCACATCGTGCGGGTGCTCGACGTCCTGCCCGACCGCGCCGACGTCGCCATCGTCATGTCCTACGCGCGGGGCGGCTCGCTCCACGACCTGCTGGTCGAGCGGGGACGGCTGACGCCGGGCCAGACCGTCGCCGTGCTGTCGCGGGTGGCCGATGCCCTCGGCTCGGCGCACCGCCGCGGCGTGCTCCACGGCGACGTGAAGCCGGCCAACATCCTCTTCACCACCGACGGCGAGCCGCTGCTGGGCGACTTCGGGGTCGCCCAGCACCTCACGCCGGGCCTCGCCGGGCTCGACGGCGTGTCGGGCCTGCGGGCCGTCGAGGGCACCACCGGCTACGTCGACCCCGAGCTGGTCGCGACCGGCCGGCCCGAGCCCCGCAACGACGTCTACGGCCTGGCGGTGGTGGCCTACGTGTGCCTCACCGGGCGCCAGCCCCACGAGGGCGACACCGCCCGCAGCGTCCTCGCCGCCGCCGACGTCGGCGACCATCGTCCGCTCACCGACGAGCCCGACGTGCCCCCGGCGCTCGCCGCGCTGGTCGAGGCGGCGCTCTCGCGCGACCCCCGGCGACGGCCGGCCTCGGCCGACGAGGTCGCCCGGGGGCTGCGGGCCGCGGTCGACCCGGCGCAGGTCGTCCTCCCCGGCACCGCGACGGTCCGCGTCGAGCCCGAGCCCTCGGTCGTCGGTGACCCGCCCGAACCGGACCGACCCCCCTCTGACCGCGAGTCGTCCGGCGACCAGCCCGATCGGGTCGGCGACGATGTCGAGGCCGCAGGCACCCGGGCGTTCGGTCCCCGTCCGCCCGCGCCGGCCGACGCCGCAGGGCGGCGGGGCGGCCCGCTGGTCACCGGCCTCGTCGTGCTGCTCCTCCTCGTCGGTGCGGTGGCCGGCGGGCTGTGGGTTCGGGCCCGGCTCGACGAGGAGCAGGCGCCGTCCGACGTCGCGGTCGATGCCCGCTCCGAGCCCGAGGGCGCGGCCTGCCCGGTCCTGCCCGAGCCCGAGGTCCCGCCCGGCGCGCAGCTGGTGGAGGCCGACCTGCTGGGCGACGGCTGCCCCGTCCCGGTGGTGTGGGACGGGCAGGTGCTGCAGCTCCGCCTCGACCCCGACGACGAGCGCCCGCGTCGCTACGCCTTCGAGTCGTCCGAGGGTGGATCCGGTCACCTGGTGTTCGGCGACTGGGACTGCGACGGGGCCGAGAGCCCCGCCCTCTACCAGCCGTCGACCGGCCGGGTGTCGTACTTCTCCTACGTCCCCGAGCGCACCGACGCCGAGGTCGAGGCGGTGCGGATCGACGACACCGGGGTGGTCGACGGCCGACCCGCCGTGGCACCCGGCGTCGGCGCCGACGGGTGCGACGTGGTCGAGGTCTCGCCGTCGGCCTGAGCCCCGGACGGTGAGCAGACGCGCCGCTCGCCCCGGCCGCTGCGCCCGCCCGGTGGCCTCCCGTAGGGTCCGATCCACCAGGTCGGGCCGCCCGGCCGGACCGGACCCGACCACCGACCGACGGAGGCACCCATGGCTGGATGGGGAGACGACCCGGTGCTCGCCGAGCTCCGCGCCCTGCTCTACGAGCAGGGGTGGACGCCGCGCACCGTGACCGAGTCGACCGCGGGCGACACCGTCGTCGTGGTCTCGCCCGACGGCGAGGAGCGCACCTTCGCCTCCGACCACATCGCGTTCCACCGCTTCGTCGAGGGCCTGGCCGAGGACTTCGACCTCTGACCACCCACCGTCGCCCGCCCCTCCCGAGCGCCCCGACCGCAGACGGCCCGCCGACCGCTACGGTGGCAGCGATGTCCGCGAGGAGCCGTCGCCGTGGCTGACCAGGCCACCTTCGCAGAGGCCGCCATGCCCCTGATGGGGTCGCTGTACTCCGCGGCCCTGCGCATGACCCGCAACCCGGCCGACGCCGAGGACCTCGTCCAGGAGACCTACCTCAAGGCCTACCGGGGCTACGGCGGCTTCGAGGAGGGCACCAACCTCAAGGCCTGGCTCTACCGCATCCTCACCAACACGTACATCAACATCTACCGGGCCAAGCAGCGCCGCCCGGACGAGACCGAGCTCGACGAGGTCGAGGACCTCTACCTCTACCGCCGCCTCGGTGGGCTGGAGGCGGCCCAGGCGAGCCGCTCCGCCGAGGACGAGCTCATGGACTGGTTCACCGAGGAGGAGATCAAGCAGGCCGTCGAGGACCTGCCCGAGCAGTTCCGCCTCGCCGTGCTCCTCGCCGACGTCGAGGGGTTCTCCTACAAGGAGATCGCCGAGATCCTCGACGTCCCCATCGGCACCGTGATGAGCCGACTGCACCGGGGAAGAAGCCGGTTGCAGAAGGCGTTGTACGAGTTCGCCCGCAGTCGAGGGCTGGCGGACGACTCCACCGACCTCGACGCCCCTCCCCGCCGTCAGCCCGAACGGGCTCGCTGAACCGACGTGAAGATGGACGACTGCAACAACGCTCTCCACGAGCTCTACGAGTACCTCGACGGAGCTCTCACCGAGGACCGGCGCCTGCACATCACCGCCCACCTCAACGCGTGCGGGGAGTGCTTCGAGGCCTTCGACTTCCAGGCCGAGCTGAGGCAGGTGGTGGCCCACAAGTGCCGCGACGAGGTGCCCGACGCGCTGAAGTCCCGCATCGCCGGCCTCCTGGAGCAGGAGGGCTGACCGATGGGCCGTTCCCGGAGCACGAGCACACCGTCCTCCCGGTCCGGGCCCCGGGTGTGTGCCGAACCCGGGTGCAGCACCCGCCTGTCGGTCTACAACGACGCCGAGCACTGCTCGCTGCACCATCCCGCCGAGCTCCTGCGGACCCGTGGCCGCCACATCGCCTGAGCGGCCCGTCGTGCCGCCCCGATTCGGCCCGTGCGCGGGTCACCCCTAGGATCGCCCCATGTTCGCTGTGATCTGGACCCAGTGGATGGCCGTCGGCCTGGCCATCGGGGTGGTCCTCGCCACGATCTTCCTCGTCGTGCAGTACTTCCGGTCCGTCGTCCGCTCGAAGTACCCGCCCCGCGGGTCGCAGCAGCCCTGACCGCCGGGCGGAGCGTGGCCGGAACCGCCGTCGACTGGGGCTTGGCCGAGCGGGTCGCGGTCCGCGCCGCCGGCAGCGACCCCTTCCACCGCTCGTACCACGCCGACTCTCTGCACGCGGACTTCCTCGAGCTGACGACCCAGGCCGAGGCCCAGGTCGCGGCCGCGACCGGGCTGACCAGCCTGGCCGGTCCCGCCCGCGCCCGGGTCGACGATCGGGGCGACTGGATCCGGGCCAACATCGCCTCGTTCCAGCGCCTCCTCCGCCCGGTGACCAACCGGCTGGAGGAGAAGATGGGCAGCGGCGGCCTGATGGCCCCCGTCGCCAGCCGCGTGGCCGGAGCCGAGGTCGGCGCCCTGCTGGGCTGGATGTCCGGCCGCGTGCTCGGCCAGTACGACCTGCTCGTCATCGAGGACGAGGACCCCGACGACCAGGACCTCGTCCACTACGTCGGGCCCAACATCCTCGCCCTCGAGAAGAAGTACGCCTTCCCGCCCCGGGAGTTCCGGCTGTGGCTGGCCCTCCACGAGGTCACCCACCGGATGCAGTTCACCGGCATCCCCTGGATGCGCGAGCACTTCCTCGGCCTGGTGAACGGCGTCGTGTCGGTCGTCGACGAGGACCCGTCCCAGATCCTCGGCGCCGTGGTGCGGGCGTCGGAGGAGGTGCGCAACGGCCGCAACCCCCTCGACGACGGAGGCATCGCGGCGCTGTTCACCAGCACGTCGCAGCGCGAGCTGATGGAGCACATCGGCGGGCTGATGAGCCTGCTCGAGGGCCACGGCGACGTCACCATGGATCGCGCCGGTGCCGACGAGATCCCCAACGCGGTGCGCTTCGGCCAGGTGCTGCGGCAGCGCCGCCAGCAGGGGTCCCCGATCGTGAAGATGGTGCAGAAGCTGATCGGGCTGGAGGCCAAGCTCAAGCAGTACGAGCAGGGCGAGCGCTTCATCGAGGCGGTCGAGGCCGTCGGCGGGCCCGAGCAGCTCGACCGAGCCTGGGAGGATCCGGCCAACCTGCCCACGCTGGCCGAGATCCGCGACCCCGACTCCTGGCTGGCCCGGGTCGGCGCCGTCGAACCCGCCGCCTGACCGATGCCCGGACGGAGCGGCCGACGTCCGATGTGGAGGCGCTGCTGCGTGGGCGCGGTCGCACGTTCCCGCCGGCGGGACGCGCGGTGACGCGCGGTGTCGGGAGGGGCGGACTCGCTGGCGCTGCTGGTGCTGGCGGTGGCCGCGGGGTGCGACGTCACCGCGGTGCACGTCGACCACGGGCTGCGGGCCGGGTCGGACCGCGAGGCCGACGTCGTGGCCGCCGTGGCCGAGCGGTACGGCGCAGCCTTCCGGGCCGAGCGGGTGGAGGTGGCCGACGGGCCCAACCTGGAGGCCCGGGCCCGGGCGGCCCGCTGGTCGGTCCTCCCGCCCGACGCCTGCACCGGCCACACCCTCGACGACCGGGCCGAGACGGTGCTGGTGAACCTCCTGCGGGGCGCGGGCACCACGGGGCTGTCGGCCCTGCGTCCCGGGCCCGCGCACCCGATCCTCGGCCTCCGACGGTCGGAGACGGTGGCGCTGTGCGCGTCCGAGGGGCTGGACGTCGTGGTCGACCCGAGCAACGACGACCCGCGCTTCGTGCGCAACCGGATCCGCCACGAGGTGCTGCCCCTGCTGGCCGACGTCGCCGGGCGCGACCTGGTGCCGGTGCTGGCCCGGCAGGCCGAGCTCCTGGCCGACGACGCCGACCTGCTCGACGCCCTCGCCGCCGAGCTCGACCCGACCGACGCCCGCGCCCTGGCCGCCGCGCCCCGGCCCCTGGCGCGCGCCGCGGTGAGGGCCTGGTTGCGCCCGACCGGCGGCGGCCAACCCCCGTCGGCCGCCGCGGTCGAGCGGGTCCTCGCGGTCGCCGACGGCACCCACGTCGCCACCGAGGTCGCCGGCGGCTGGCGGGTCCGCCGCTCCGCCGGCCGCCTCCACCTCGACGCCGCCGCCCTCTGCCTGACCGCCCGCACCCGAGGGCGGGGCGGGCGGGTGGAGCCGGTACCGTGCCCGCCATGGACGAGCTCCCCACGTCGGCCGATCCCGCGCTCGGTGACGTCGTGGTGAGCCGCGACGACATCGCCCGCCGCGTCGCCGAGCTGGGCGCCGAGATCACCGCCGACTACGCCGGTCGGGCACCGCTGCTCGTCGGGGTGCTCAAGGGCGCCTTCGTGTTCATGGCCGACATCGCCCGGGCCATCGACCTGCCCGTCGAGGTCGACTTCATGGCCGTCGCCTCCTACGGCGCGGCCACCAAGACCAGCGGCGTCGTCCGCATCGTCAAGGACCTCGACCTCGACCTGTCCGGCCGCCACGTCATCGTCGTCGAGGACATCATCGACAGCGGGCTCACCCTCCAGTACCTGCGTCGCAACCTCAACTCCCGCGGCCCGGCCAGCCTCGAGATCTGCGCCATGCTCGTCCGCGAGGGCCAGCAGAAGGGCGACCTCGGGCTGAAGTACGTCGGCTTCAGCATCCCGCCCGACTTCGTCATCGGCTACGGCCTCGACGTGGCCGAGCGCTACCGCAACCTGAGCGACGTCCGCACCTACAAGGGAGCGCCGTGACCGACGACCGACACCGAGACCGCCAGCCACGACGGCCACCGACCGCCCGAGCACGTCGGCCCGCCCAGCGGGCCCGGCAAGGGCGTCGACGAGGACCGGGTCGCGGCCGCCGTGCGCGAGCTGCTCGACGCCATCGGCGAGGACGTCACCCGCGACGGCCTCCTCGCCACCCCCGACCGGGTGGCCCGGATGTGGACCGAGGTCGCCTCCGGCCTCCACGAGGACCCCCGCCGCCACCTCATCACCACCTTCGAGGCCGACCACGACGAGATGGTCATGGTGCGCGACATCCCGATGTACTCCATGTGCGAGCACCACCTGGTGCCGTTCATGGGGCAGGCGCACGTCGCCTACATCCCCAACGACGACGGCCGGGTGATCGGGCTGTCGAAGGTCGCCCGCCTCGTCGACGGCTACGCCCGGCGCCCGCAGGTGCAGGAGCGCCTCACCTCGCAGGTGGCCGACGCCCTGGCCGAGACCCTCCAGCCCAAGGGCGTGATGGTCGTGGTCGAGGCCGAGCACCTCTGCATGTCGATGCGGGGCATCCGCAAGCCCGGCTCCTCCACGGTGACCTCGGCGGTGCGCGGGCTGTTCCGCACCAACGTGTCGACCCGCCAGGAGGCCATGCGCTTCATCACCCGCGGCTCCTGACCGAGCGGGTCGGCCTCGCTCGATCGGTGACGGCGGCCTTCTCGCAGCCCTGATCCACCGCCACGGGGGAGGACCCGGACGGCCAGGACGGTCGGGGCGATCGGTGACGAGGTGCGGCGCGGCGGCCGGAGCGGGTTGACTGGCGAGGTGCACAAGGCCGCTCCTGCCCACGACCAGGGCGACGACGACATCGAGGTCGGCCCGTCGCTGGTGGATGCGGCGGGCATCGGCGGGGTCACCCGGTCGGTGCGCCACGTGGTCGCGGAGATGGGGATCCGGCGGGGCACCCGGGCGCTGCTGAAGGTCAACCAGGTCGACGGCTTCGACTGCCCGGGCTGCGCGTGGCCCGAGCCGGCCGACCGGTCGCACGCCGAGTTCTGCGAGAACGGGGCCAAGGCGGTGGCCGAGGAGGCGACCCTGCGCCGGGTCGGCGCGCGACTTCTTCGCCCGGCACACGGTGGCCGACCTGGCCGGGCGCAGCGACCACTGGCTCGGCCAGCAGGGACGGCTCACCGAGCCCGTCGTGCGGCGGCCCGGGGCCGACCGCTACGAGGCCGATCGGGTGGGACGAGGCCTTCGACCTGATCGCCGACGAGCTGAGGGCCCTCGACGACCCCGACCGAGGCGATCTTCTACACGTCGGGTCGCACCAGCAACGAGGCCGCGTTCCTCTACCAGCTGTTCGTGCGGGCGCTTCGGCACCAACAACCTGCCCGACTGCTCGAACATGTGCCACGAGTCGAGCGGCGCGGCCCTCGGCGAGACGCTCGGCATCGGCAAGGGCACGGTCACGCTCGACGACATCGACCACGCCGACCTGATCATCGTCGTCGGCCAGAACCCGGGCACCAACCACCCGCGGATGCTGACCGCGCTCGAGACGGCCAAGGCCAACGGGGCGCCGGATCGTCGCCATCAACCCGCTGCCCGAGGCCGGGCTGCTGCCGGTTCCGCAACCCGCAGACGCCCGCACGGCGTGCTCGGCGGCGGCACCGAGCTGGCCGACCGCTACCTGCAGATCCGGGTCAACGGCGACCTGGCCCTGTTCCAGGCCGTGGGCGCGCCGCCTGCTGGAGGAGGACGCGACGCCGCGCCGCCGGCCACGCCGTGCTCGACCACGACTTCATCGACGAGCACACCGACGGCTTCGACGCGCTACGCCGAGCACGTCGCCGACCTCGACTGGGACGCGGTGCTCGCCGCCACCGGCCTCGACCCGCGACGAGGTCGAGGCGCTGGTCGCACGAGGTGCTGGCCGCCGACCGGATCATCGTCTGCTGGGCGATGGGCCTCACCCAGCACCGCAACTCGGTGGCCACCATCCGGGAGATCGTCAACCTCCTGCTGCTGCGGGGCAACATCGGCCGACCCGGGCGCCGGGGCCTGCCCGGTGCGCGGCCACAGCAACGTGCAGGGCGACCGCACGATGGGCATCTACGAGAAGCCGGCGCCGGCGTTCCTCGACGCGCTGGAGCGCCGAGTTCGGCTTCGCGCCGCCCCGCGCACCACGGCCACGACACCGTGGACGCCATCCGGGCGATGCGCGACGGCACGGCGTCGACGTGTTCGTCGGCCATGGGCGGCAACTTCCTCGCCGGCCGCGCCCGACACCGACGTCACCGCGGAGGCGCTGCGCACGCTGCCGGCTCACGGTGCACGTCTCGACCAAGCTCAACCGGTCGCACACCGGTGCCGGGCGAGGTCGTCGCTGATCCTGCCGTGCCTCGGTCGCACCGAGCGCGACGACGCAGGCCGGCGGCGCCGCAGGTCGTCACGCGTCGAGGACTCGATGGGCATGGTGCACGCCTCCCGGGCCGCCTGGAGCCGCCGGCCCCCGCACCTGCCGCAGCGAGGTCGAGATCGTCGCCGAGGTCGCCCGGCGGGTGCTGGCCGACGCGTCACCGGTCGACTGGCCGGCGCTGGCCGGCGACTACGATCGTCATCCGCGAGCCACATCGCGCCGGGTCGTCCCCGGGCTTCGACGACTCACGAGCGGCGCCTGCGCCGAGCCCGGTGGCTTCGCCCTGCCCAACCCGCCCGCGACAGCCGCACGCTTCCCGACCGCGACCGGCCGGGCCCGCTTCACGGTGAACCCGCTGGAGGTGCTGACCGTGCCGGAGGGCCGGCTGCTGCTGCAGACCATCCGCAGCCACGACCAGTACAACACCACGATCTACGGGCTCGACGACCGCTACCGGGGCATCACGCAGCGGGCGGCGGGTGCGTGTTCGCCCACGCCGACGACCTCGCCGAGCTCGGCTTCGCCGACGGCGAGGTGGTCGACGTGGTGTCCGAGTGGCACGACGGCGAGCGCCGGGCCGAGGGCTTCCGCCTGGTCGCCTACCCGGTGGCGCAGGGGACGTGCGCGGCCTACTTCCCCGAGGCCAACGTGCTGGTGCCGCTCGACAGCCACGGCCGAGGTCAGCGGCACCCCGACCTCGAAGTCGGTCATCGTCCGCCTCGAGCACCGCGAGCCCTGAGCCGCCGGAGCGGCGCAGCGGGTCGGCCGACGGGCGCCGCGGTTAGCGGCCGGTTCACGGGTGCCGTCGACGATCGGCGGACCGCCGACCCCGAGGTCCGACCATGCCCGTCACCGCCGCCCCACCCGACGCCACGTCGCAGCCGTGGCCCGCCGCGCCGCTCCCGACGCCGCCGCTCCCGACGCCGCACCGGCCGGACGCCGTGCCGCCGTGGCGTCGTCCCCGAGTGGACGCGCCGGCGATCGATCCGCGGGAGGTCGTCGGGTCCGAGGTCCGGGTGCCGGTGCTCGGCGGCGGGACCCTTCCGTACGTCAACCTCGACAACGCTGCCAGCACCCCGGCCCTCCGCGCCGTCGCCGAGGCCGTCGAGCGGTTCACCCCGTGGTCGTCGGGTGTCCACCGCGGCACCGGCCACAAGTCGCAGGTGAGCACCGCCGCCTACGAGCACGCCCGCGCCCAGCTCGGTCGGTTCCTCGGCGCCGACCCGGACCTCGACGTGGTCGTGTTCGTGAAGAACACGACCGAGGCCATCAACAAGGCTGCCCGTGCCCTCGACCTCCCGGACGGGTCGGTCGTGATCTCCACCGTGCTGGAGCACCACTCGAACGACCTGCCGTGGCGGGCCCGGGGACAGACGCTCCACGTGCGGGCCCGCCCCGACGGCTCCCTCGACGAGGGGCACCTCGACGAGCTGCTGGCCGCCCACGCCGGGCGGGTCGCCCTGCTGGCCGTCTCCGGTGCGTCGAACGTCACCGGGGTGGTCCCGCCGATCCACCGGCTGGCGGAGAAGGTCCACGCCGTGGGCGGTCGCATCCTCGTCGATGCCGCCCAGCTCGCCCCCCACCGCCCGGTCGACATGCGCCCCCACGACGACCCTGGCCACCTCGACCTCGTCGCCCTGTCGGGCCACAAGCTCTACGCCCCGTACGGGAGCGGGCGTGCTGGTCGGGCCGAGGTCGGCGTTCCGGGCCCGGCCCCACCAGCCCGGCGGCGGCACGGTGTCGGCGGTGACCCTCGACGACGTGGCCTGGGCGGACCTGCCCGACCGCGAGGAGGCCGGATCGCCCAACGTCGTGGGGGCGGTCGCGCTGGCGGCGGCGACCATGGCCATCGGCCACGTCGGCGACGATCGCATCCGGGCCCACGAGGGCGCGCTGACCGCCTCGCTGGCGACGCGCCTGGCCCGGATCCCCGGCGTGACGGTCCACGGTCCCCCGGTCCGCGGTCGTGGGGCGGTCGACCGGGTGGGCGTGGTGCCCTTCAGCGTGCGGGGCGTCGACCACCACCTCGTCGCCGCCGTCCTCGCCGCCGAGCACGGCATCGGGGTGCGGAGCGGCTGCTTCTGCGCCCACCCGTACATCGCCCACCTCCTCGGGCTGGGGGACGGCGAGGTGCGCCACTGGGCCGAGCGGGTCCGTCGGGGCGATCACGTCGGGGGACCGGGCATGGTGCGGGCCAGCGTCGGCGGCTACTCCGGACCGTCCGACGTCGACCGTCTGGTGACCGCGGTGAAGGCGATCGCCGCGGGCGAGGTGCGGGGTCGGTACCGGGTCGCACCGGACGGGACCTACGCCCCGATCCGCCGCGACCTCGGCGGCCGCCCGGACCCCGCCCTCCAGCCCTGGTGGCCGACGCGCTGAGCGGCCCGAGTGCGGCGCTGGTCACGACCCGGGCGCGCCGGGTCCGAGGTGTGTCAGCGGGCGGCGAGCCAGGCCTCGACGCGGCGGGCGGCGGTGACCGTCGCGGCCACGTCGTGGGCCCGCACCATCCGGGCACCGGCGGACCAGCTCCAGACCGCCGTGGCCAGGCTGCCCTCCAGCCGGTCGTCGGCCGGGACCGCCTCCGCCCCGTCGTCGAGGCCGTCGGCCCGGGCGAGCAGCTCGCCGAGGAAGCGCTTGCGGCTCGTCCCCACCAGCACCGGGTAGCCCCGGGCGACGAGCTCGTCGAGCCGGGCCAGGAGGGCCAGGTTGTGGGCGGTGGTCTTCCCGAACCCGATGCCGGGGTCGAGCCACACCTCCTGCACACCGGCGGCCCCCGCGGCCTCGGCGCGGGCCTGGAGGAACGCGCCGACGTCGTCCACCACGTCGTCGTAGCGGGGGTCGCGCTGCATGGTGCGGGGGTCGCCCTGCATGTGCATCGCCACCCATCCGACGCCGCCTGCCGCGGCCACCTCGTGGAGCGTGGCCGACACGTCGTTGACCAGCGTCGCCCCCGCCTCGACGGCGGCCTCGGCCACCGACGCCTTGCGGGTGTCGACCGAGACCCGCACGTGCGGGCTCAGGGCCTCGACCACCGGGACCACCCGCCGGGCCTCCTCCGCGTCGGGCACCGGCTCGGCGCCCGGTCGGGTCGACTCGCCGCCGACGTCGACCACGTCGGCCCCCTCGGCGACCAGCGCCAGGCCGTGGGCGATGGCGGCCTCCTGGTCGAGGTAGAGGCCGCCGTCGGAGAAGGAGTCGGGCGTGACGTTCACGACCCCCATCACCAGCAGCCGCTCCGACGCCACCGCCGGACACTACGCCTGGCCTCCTCGCGTCCCGCCACGCGTCGCTCCTCCGCGGCCGGTGCTGCGCCTGGTCGGTGGGGTGGGGGAGGGTGGGCCGCGGCCGACCGCCGAGGGTGGTGCAGCCGCCACGGATGCCGGTCAGCGTCGACGACGATGTCGCTGACCAGGGGTGATGCCCGGCTCCGGGGCGACGGGCGGCCACGGAGTAGGGTGTCCCGGCCCGTCGGGGGCATGCGTCCCCCGCGTCGGCACGGCCGATCGGGCATGATCGGGCGAGTCCGCGGGCGCGCTCCCCCGGTGGGCGCGCCCGGGCACGGAAGCCGCGAGTCGAGAGGAACCCCCCGATGGGGATGAAGGGCAAGTGGGCCCAGGGCATCCGCCCCCGCAACTTCTCCTGGGTCATCAAGGATCGCTTCGCGGTGTGCGAGCGGCCCGGTGGCTACGGCGCGAACCACCGTCGCGTCCGCCGCCAGGAGGAGATCATCTGGGTGCGGGAGCAGGGCTTCACCAAGGTGATCTCGCTGATCCCGGCCACCAGCAACCTCCACAACTACACCGAGCTCGAGGTGCCGTGGCTGCACCGCCCGTTCGGTGCCCACGACGACCCCGCCGTGGTCCTCGGCGCGCTGCTCCCGGAGATCGAGCAGATGCTCGACGCGGGCGAGAAGATCCTCGTGCACGGCGAGGAGCTGGGCGATCGCATCGCCGGCCTGGTCGCGGCCTACGTCATCTGGTCCGGCCTGGTGCCCGAGGCGCCCAAGGCCACCGCGCTGGTCGAGCGCATGCTCACCCGGCAGATCGGCCCGGTGGGTCGGGAGATGGTCGGCATCGCCGGCGACCTGCCCGGTGCGAAGGTCTGATGCCTCGGTGACCGCGCCCGTGGACCCGCTCGACGCCCCCGACCGCATCGAGCTCCGCGGCCTCCGCGCCCTCGGCATCTGCGGGGTGCTGCCCGAGGAGCAGGAGCGGCCGCAGCCCCTGGAGGTCGACGTCGACATCGAGGCCGACCTCACCGCGGCCGGCATGTCCGACGACCTCGACGACACCGTCGACTACGGCGCGGTCTGCGAGCTGGTCGAGCGGGTCATCACCACCGAGACGTTCTTCCTGATCGAGCGGTTGGCCGAGCGCATCGCCGAGCTGATCCTCTCGGACGATCGGGTCCTCGCCGTCACCGTGGCGGTGCGCAAGACCCGTCCGCCGGTGGCGCAGATCCTCGCCACCTCGGGCGTCCGCATCCGGCGCACCCGTCCGGTCTGACCGAGTCCGGTGGGCGACGAGCGGCCGCGGCGACGGGTGCTGCTCGGCATCGGCTCGAACCTGGGCGATCGGGCCGGGTTCCTCCGTGGTGCGGTGCTCGGTCTCGGTGACGAGGTGGAGGCGGTGTCCGACGTGTTCGAGACCGACCCCGTCGGCGGTCCCGACCAGGGCGCCTACCTCAACCTGGTCGTCCTGCTGAGGACCGACCGCTCGGCGCGGGACCTCCTGGCCCTCGGCCAGCACCTGGAGGCCGAGGCCGAGCGGGTGCGGGAGGTCCGCTGGGGGCCCCGCACCCTCGACGTCGACGTGCTGTGGATCGACGGCGAGGCGGTCGACGAGCCCGACCTCGTCGTGCCCCACCCCCGGATGCTCGACCGGGCCTTCGTGATGGTGCCGCTGGCCGACGTCGCCCCCGACGTGGTGCCCGCCGGCTGGGTCCGCCCGCCCGACCGCATCGAGCGCCTCGGCCCCCTCGACGCCCTCTGATCGCCGTCTGCGTACAGTCGCCGGGGTGAGCGCGACCGACGACCGCCTCGACGTGGCGCCCCGCCGGGTGCGGATCATCGGGCCGGGGCGGGCCGGGGGATCGCTGGCCGGTGCGCTGTGGGCGGTGGGGTGGGACGTGGTCGGGCTGCTCGGGCGTGACGACGACGTCGCGGGTGCCGGCGGCCGACGTCGACCTGCTCGTCATCGCCACCCCGGATGCCGCCATCGCCGAGGTGGCTGCCGCGGTCGAGCCGGTGGCGGCCACCGTCGTCGCCCACATGGCCGGATCGCTCGGGCTCGACGTCCTGGCCGGTCACGAGCGCCCGGCCGCGATCCACCCGCTGGTGTCGCTGCCCGACGCCGACGTCGGGGCCGAGCGGCTGCGGGACCGGGCCTGGTTCGCCGTCGCCGGCGACCCGATGGCATCCGAGGTCGTGGCTGCGCTGAAGGGCCGGTCGGTGGTCGTCGCCGATGCCGACCGGGCCGCGTACCACGCCGCCGCGTGCATCGCCTCCAACCACCTCGTCGCCCTGCTGGGCCAGGTCGAGCGGGTGGCGGCGCCGGTCGGCGTGCCCCTGGAGGCGTTCCTCGCCCTGGCCCGCGGCTCCCTCGACAACGTCGCCGCCCTCGGGCCCGCGGCGGCCCTGACCGGTCCCGCCGCCCGAGGCGACGAGGCCACCCTCGACCGCCACCGGGCCGCCCTCGACCCGTCCGAGCTGGCGGCCTACGACGCCATGGTCGCCGAGGCCCGCCGTCTGGCGGCCTCGACGCACCCAGACGCCGGCTCCAGCTCCACATCCGGCTGACGTCGCCGGCCGCGCCGTCGATCGCGGTCAGGACACCACCCCGGCGGTCGCGAGGCGACCGGAACGGCGCGGTGGCCGGCGGTTGGCGGAGGAACGCGGTCACCCCGCCACCTCGGCGGTCGCGAAGTACCGGCATCGCGCGAGGTCGGCTTCCCGGGGTGGACGTCCGTCGACCACGATGGCGCCATGACGGCTGAGCCCCGACGGGTCCGGACCTGACCGTGCGGACGGTGACGACGATCGCGGAGGTGCGGGCCGCGACCGACGAGGCCCGGCGGGCCGGCGCCACCGTCGGGTTCGTCCCGACCATGGGCTACCTGCACGACGGCCACATCGTCGCTGATGGCCGCGGCCCGGGCCGATGCCGACCTCGTCGTCGCCAGCATCTTCGTCAACCCGCTCCAGTTCGGGGCGGGGGAGGACCTGGCCGCCTACCCACGTGACCTCGCCCGCGACACCGAGCTGTCGGAGGCCGCAGGGGTCGACCTGCTGTTCACGCCGACGGTCGAGGAGATGTACCCCCGCCCGCTGCTGACGACGGTGACCGTCGACGAGATCACCGACCGCTTCGAGGGCGCGGCCCGTCCGACGCACTTCGCCGGGGTGGCGACCGTCGTCGCCAAGCTCCTCTCGATCGTCGGGCCGTGTCGGGCCTACTTCGGCGAGAAGGACTGGCAGCAGCTCTGCGTCGTCCGCCGCATGGTCGACGACCTGTCGCTGCCCGTCGACGTCGTCGGCTGCGCCACGGTGCGGGAGGACGACGGCCTGGCCCGCTCGAGCCGCAACGTCTACCTCGGGCCCGACGAGCGGGCCGCGGCGCCGGTGCTCCGCCGGGCGCTGCTGGCCGGGGCGGCGGCGATCGAGGCCGGTGAGCGTGACCCGTCGGTGGTCGAGGCGCGGATGGCCGAGCTGGTCGCGACCGAGTCGCTCGTCGAGCTCGACTACGCGGCCGCCGTCGACGCCGCGACCCTCGCCGCGCTCGCTCCGCTGGCCGGCGACGTCCGCCTGCTCATCGCGGCACGGGTCGGCAAGCCCCGGCTCCTCGACAACCTCGGCGTGACCGTCCCCTCCTGATCCCGACCCGGTCTGGGCGTTGTGCGCGCCGACCGTCGCGGTTGGGCGGGGACAGGATGACGGCGTTCCCCGCCGGGGGTGACCCACCGAGGCACCCACCACCAAGGAGCCGCGACGATGCGTCGACGGATGATGAAGTCGAAGGTCCACCGCGCCACGGTGACCGACGCGAACCTGCACTACGTCGGGTCGATCACGGTCGACCGCGACCTGATGGATGCCGCCGACCTGCGCGAGTACGAGCAGGTCGCGGTGGTCGACATCGACAACGGGGCCCGGCTCGAGACCTACGTGATCGAGGGGCCGCGGGGCTCCGGGGCGATCTGCCTCAACGGCGCCGCGGCCCGCCTGGTCTCGCCCGGCGACAAGGTGATCCTCATCAGCTACGCCGACTACGAGGACGCCGAGCTCGACGGGTACGAGCCCACCGTCGTCCACGTCGACACCGCCAACGGCATCGTCGACGAAGCCACGGCTGCGGCCCTCGCCGCGCTCCACACCCCGGCGCCCCGGCCCTACGTCGAGGTCCCCGCCCGGGCGTGATCGGTGTGACCGCAGTGCGCCCCGCGGCCAGACTGCGGCGATGACCGACGCCCTCCCCCCGGCCGACGAGCTCGACCTGCTCGTCCTCGGCAGCGGGGTGGCCGGCCTGTCCGCCGCGGTGCGGGCCGCCGACACCCACAACATGCGGGTCGGCGTCCTCACCAAGGGCGAGCTGCCGCAGGCCACCACCCGCTGGGCCCAGGGTGGGGTGGCCGCCGTCCTCAACCAGGACCCGGACTCGACCGACCTCCACCTGGCCGACACCCTCGCCGCCGGCGCCGGGCTGTGCGACACGGAGGCGGTGCGGGTGCTGGTCGACGAGGGCCCCGGCCGGGTGATGGAGCTCATCGCCCTCGGTGCCGCCTTCGACCGCGACCCCGACGGTCGGCTGCAGCTGGCCCGCGAGGGCGGCCACAGCCTGGCCCGCATCGTCCACGCCGGCGGCGACTCCACCGGCGCCGAGGTCGAGCGGGCGCTCGTCGTCGCCGTCCAGCGCGGCGCGTCGGCCCTCTACGAGCACCACTTCGCGGTCGACCTGATCGTCGAGGGCGGCCGCTGTCGCGGTGTCACCGCGATCGACCCCGACGGCCGGCCGGTCACGGTGCGAGCCGCCAACGTCCTCGTGACCACCGGTGGCGCCGGCCAGCTCTTCGCCGTCACCACCAACCCCGTCGAGGCCACCGGCGACGGCATCGCCATGGCCCTGCGCGCCGGGGTGGCGGTGGCCGACATCGAGTTCGTCCAGTTCCACCCCACGGCCCTGCACCACGAGGCCATGCCCCGGCCGCTGCTGTCGGAGGCCCTCCGAGGTCACGGCGCGCTGCTGCGAGACGGCGCCGGCGAGCGCTTCGTCGACGAGCTCCAGCCCCGCGACGTCGTGTCCCGGGCCGAGGTCGAGGTGATGCTGCGGCAGGGCATCGACCACGTCTGGCTCGACGCCCGCCACCTGGAGGACTTCTCCGCCCGCTTCCCGACCATCGACGCCGCGCTGCGGGAGGTCGGCCTCGACGCCACGTCCGACCTGCTGCCGGTCGCGCCCGCGGCCCACTACACCTGCGGGGGCATCGTCACCGACCTCGACGGCTCCTCGTCGCTCCCCGGCCTCTGGGGCGCAGGCGAGGCGACCTGCACGGGCGTCCACGGCGCCAACCGGCTGGCCTCGAACTCGCTGCTCGAGGGCATGGTCTTCGGCCCCCGCGCCGTCGAGGCCATCGAGCGGGGTCAGGTCGGCGCCCAGCCCACCGGCGCCATGCGCGCGGTGCTGGGCGGCGATGCCGAAGGGGGACCGGTCGCCGCCGGCACCATCGGCGGGCGCATGGTCGCCCACCCGCCCCCGGTCGCCCCGCGCGGCGGCGGAGGTCGGCGACGCCGGCACCGGCTGGGCCGCCGCCCGCCGCCACCTCCAGCGGGCGATGAGCGCCGGGGCGGGGGTGCACCGGGAGGCCGGCAGCCTGGCCCAGGCGGGGGCGGTCGCCGACGAGGTCGCCGCGACCGTCGCGGCGGCGTCGGCCGACGCGACCACCGTCCCGACGGCGGCGTACGAGGTCGCCAACCTGGTCGAGGTGGCGCGCGCCCTCGTGGTCGCGGCGTCCGAGCGCACCGAGAGCCGGGGCGCCCACTCCCGCCAGGACTTCCCCGCCACCGACCCCGCCCAGCGCCACCGCATCGTCCTGGTCTGATCACCGCCGTCCGACGACCTGCGGCAACGGGGTTGCCGAGCGGCCCGCCAGTCGGTTGGATGCCCTGGCCATGTCCGACGCCGTCACCGCGACCTCCGAGCCTGACAGCAGCGCGGACGCCGCCGCCCCCGACGCCCCGGTGCCCCGTCGGGACCGGGCCAGCCGGGACGTCATCCGGCGGGGGATCGTGCTGCTGTGGCGCTCCGCGCAGGCCCACCCGGGACCATGGGCGCTGGCGGTCGCCGGCGCCGTGCTGTTCGCGCTGGCCACGGTGGCGTCGACCGCGGTGCTGGGCCGGGTCACCGACGAGCTGATCGTCCCCGGGCTGGCCGAGGACGGCGGCGACGGCACGTTCGGTTCGGTGAGCGTGGGAACGGTCGTGGCCGTCACCGCGTCCGTGATGGTGATCGCCCTGGCCCGGGCCGGCGGCGTGATCGCCCGGCGGTTCTTCGGGGGCAAGGCCCTCTACCGGATGGCCGAGACGTGGCGCGGCGACCTCGCCGGCCGGTACCTGGCGGCCCCCCTCCGCTTCCACACCCGGCGTCCGGCCGGCGTGCTGATGGCCCACGCCGACAACGACACCGTCCGCGCCGTCGAGGTGATCGCCCCGGCACCGATGTCGCTCAGCGCCTTCGTGCTCGGCGCGGCCGCGCTCGGCCGGCTGCTGGTGGTCGACTGGGTGATCGCCCTGGTGAGCCTGGCCGTGTTCCCGACCCTCGTCGTGCTGAACCGGGCCTACACGTCGCGGGTCGAGCAGCCCGCGGCCCGGGCCCAGGCCCGCTACGGCGAGCTCGCCACGGTGGCCCACGAGAGCTTCGACGGCGCGCTGGCGGTCGCCACCCTCGGCCTGGCCGACCACGAGACGGCCCGGATGGCGGCGGCCGCCGACGCCCTGCGGACCGAGCGGGTCCACGTCGGTCGCCTGCGGGCCTGGTTCGAGCCCGGGCTCACCGCCCTCCCCAGCCTCGGCGCGGTCGCGGTCCTGGGCCTCGGGGCCTGGCGGCTGTCCACCGGCGACATCACCGAGGGCGGCATCGTCGAGGCCCTGGCCCTGTTCGCGGTGCTGGCCCTGCCCATGCGGGTGATGGGGTACCTGCTGCAGACGATGCCCACCGCCGCGGTGGCCGCCGACCGGCTCGACGCGGTGCTGGCCGTGGTCGACGACGACCCCGACGAGCTGCACCCGGCCCGTGGCACCCGCACCCTCCCCGACGGACCGCTCTCGGTCGATGGTCGACGACCTCGCCTTCGCCCACACGTCCGGGACCCCGGTGCTCGACGGGGTCACGTTCGACGTCGAGCCGGGCGAGGTGCTGGCGGTCGTCGGCGCCACCGCCGGCGGGAAGTCGACGCTGAGCCTGTGCCTGGCCGGGCTGCTCTCGCCCACCGCCGGCCACGTCCGCCTCGGCGGCATCGACGTCGTCGACCTCGCCCCGTCGGAGCTCCCCGCCGCGGTGGGGATCGTCCTGCAGGAGACCTTCCTGTTCGCCGACACGGTGCGGGCCAACGTCCTCGTGTCGGACCACGGCGACGAGGCGCCGACCGCCTCCTCCGCACCGGACGGCGCCGCTGCGCCCGACGACCGGGCCGACGAGCTCGACCGTGCCCTCCGGCGGGCCCGTGCCTCCGGGTTCGTGGCCGCCCTCCCCGCCGGCGTCGACACCGAGATCGGCGAGCGGGGCGTGACCCTCAGCGGTGGTCAGCGCCAGCGACTCGCCCTGGCCCGCGCCCTGGTCCGCCGGCCCCGGCTCCTGATCCTCGACGACGCCACCAGCGCCATCGACCCGACGGTGGAGGAGAAGATCCTCACCGGGCTCGGCCGCGAGCTCGAGACGACCACCATCGTCGTGGCCCACCGGGTCTCGACCATCCGCCTGGCCGACCGGGTCGCCTTCCTCGACGGCGGCCGCATCGCCGGCCTGGCGCCCCACGACGAGCTCCTCGCCACCGTCCCCGCCTACGCCGCCCTCGTCCGGGCCTACGTGGAGGAGGAGCGGGAGGAGCACGCAGAGCTCGACCCGTCCGACGACGCGTCCGGCGGGTCAGCCGACGACCCGCCCGACGGTGCGGTCGGAGCCGGCCTCGAGGTCGACCGGTGACCGCGCCGGTGGTGCCTCCCTCGGGCGACGACCCGCTCGAGGTGGCCGACCCCGATGGGCTCGACGACCTCGACTCCGGCACCGCCGCCGATCCGGGTCCGGCGGCCGTCGACGACCCGCTGGCCGGCGATCCCGATCCGGAGGGCGGCTCGTGGGAGGCGTTCCGTCGGGCCCTCGACGCCATGCCCGAGCTGCGCGTCGGCGTCCGCCTGTCGATCGCCATGGGGATCATCACCGCCGCCGGGCGGGTGGTGGTGCCGATCCTCGTCCAGCAGATCCTCGACCGGGGGATCCTCGGCCCCGAGGGCTACCGCCCGGGGTTCGTGGCCGCGGCGTCGATCGCCGGCGCCGTCCTCGTCGTCGCCCTCTGGCTGGTCGGCACGTTCACCATCGCCCGCCTCAACCGGGCGGCGGAGGCGGGCCTCGCCGGCCTGCGGGTGCGGACCTTCGCCCACATCCACGCGCTCTCGACCGCCGACCACGCCGCCAGCCGCCGCGGCGTGCTGGTCGCCCGGGTCACCAGCGACGTCGAGACCCTCGCCCAGTTCTGGCAGTGGGGGGCGATGCAGTGGATCACCTCGGTCGCCACCATCATCGGCGTGCTCGCGGTGATGCTCGCCTACGCCTGGCAGCTCGCCGCCCTCACGGTCGTGGTGTTCGCGCCGGTCGCCTTCCTGGTGCGGTGGCTCCAACGCCGCCAGCTGGCCGCGTGGGACGAGGTGCGCACCCGCGCCGGCGACACCCTCGGCGAGTTCGCCGAGGCCATCGGCGGCGCCCCCGTGATCCGGGCCTACGGGCTGGAGGAGCGGGGCCGGCGCCGCCTCGGCCGGGCCATCAGCGCCCAGCGCGCCGCCGAGGTCCGTGCCCAGCGCCTGGTCGCCCTCATGTTCCCGCTCGGCGACCTGTTCGGTGCCCTCGCCGTCGCGGTGGTCGCCGCCGTCGGCGTGTGGCAGGGGGCGGCCTGGGGCCTCGATGCCGGCGAGCTGGTGGCCTTCGTGTTCCTGGTGACCATGCTGACCCAGCCGGTCGCCGAGCTGGGCGAGATCCTCGACCAGACCCAGAGCGCGGCGGCCGGCATCCGCAAGGTGGTGTCGGTGCTCGACCAGCCCGTCGACGTGGTCGAGCCCGATCCCGGCGTCGACCTGCCGCCGGGCCCGCTCTCCGTGCGGGCCCGCGGCGTGGCCTTCGCCTACCGGTCGGGACCGGTGGTGCTCCGCGACGTCGACCTCGACCTCCCGGCCGGCTCGGCGGTCGCGATCGTCGGCGAGACCGGCTCGGGGAAGTCGACGCTGGCGAGCCTCCTCGCCCGCCTCGCCGACCCGACCGAGGGCGCGGTCGAGATCGGCGGCGTCGACCTCCGACAGGTCGCCCCGGCCTCCCGCCACGCCCGGGTGCGGATGGTGCCCCAGGACGGCTTCCTCTTCGCCGGCACCGTGCGCGACAACATCCGGCTGGGCCACCTCGCCGCCAGCGACGACGACATCGAGCGCGCCGTCGACGACCTGGGTCTCCGGTGGTGGACCGAGCGCATGCCCGGCGGCCTCGACACCGAGGCGGGGGAGCGGGGCGGGTCCCTGTCGGTCGGCGAGCGCCAGCTGGTCGCCCTGGTCCGCGCCCAGGTGTCGGACCCCGGGCTGCTCGTCCTCGACGAGGCCACCTCGGCCGTCGACCCCGAGACCGAGCGGGCGCTGGCGGTGGCGTTGACCCGGCTGGCCGCCGGACGCACCACCGTCACCGTCGCCCACCGGCTCTCGACCGCGGAGCGCGCCGACCTGGTGCTGGTCGTCGACGACGGGCGGATCGTCGAGCGCGGCACCCACGACGAGCTGGTCGCCGCCGACGGCACCTACGCCGCGCTCCACCGCTCGTGGGTCGGCGGCACCCGCCCCGTCTGACCTGGGGCGCGGTGCCTCCCACACGGGACGGCGGTCACCGCCGGGTTCGGAACCGAGGGGACCCGTCGCTATGCTGACCGCCGTTCCCCCGCGTGCATCCGCCGGATCTCGTCGGAGCCGGGCCGGGACATCCCTTCTCCCCTCCGTCGCACCAGCGTCCACCTCGGTGGCGCGGTCCGGCGATCCGGAGCCCCTGCGGGAGGCTCCCTGAACAGCGAGGTAGCCCCATGAGCGGCTTCGAACGTGCCCTTCTCGAGGGCAAGGAGCGCGACGAGCTCAGCAAGATCGCCGAGTCGCTGGGCCGCAAGCCCCCGGCCCGGATGAAGAAGGCCGACATGGTCGACCTGATCCTCGAGCTCGCCGGCGTCACCCCCACCGCGGATCCGGCGCCGTCCGGCGCCGCCGACCAGCCCGACGAGGGCGACGCGACGGCCGATGCCGCCGCCGAGGAGGCAGAGGCCGACTCGGGCACCGACGACGAGGCCGGTGACGACGCCTCCGACGACGAGGGCGACGGCGATGACGACGGCGGCGACGACGAGGACGACGACGCCTCCGACGAGGACCGCAGCGCCGCTCCCCGCGGCAACGGATCGTCCGCCGACGGTGGCCGCCAGGGTGGGCGCGACTCCGAGCGCGCCGGCGCCCGGGGCGAGCGCAACGCCGGTCGCGACGGCAACGGCGGGGGCCGGTCCCGCAACGGCGGCCGTGACGACCAGGCCCGCGACGGCGGCCAGGGCGGTCGGGGCGGCCAGAACGGCGGCCAGGGCGGTCAGAACGGCGGTCAGAACGGCGGCCAGGGCGGCCCGGCCGGTCAGTCCGACCAGGTCGAGCCGGGCAACCAGAAGCCGAACCAGGGCGGCCAGAACGCCAACCAGAACCCGAACCAGGCGCCCCAGGGGGGCCCGCCGGCCGACGACGACGAGGGCAACCGCCGCCGCCGCCGCCGGGGCCGCAACCGCGACGGCAGCCAGCCCGAGGGCGTCGAGGGTGATCCCGTCGAGGTCGAGGGCCTCCTCGACCTGCGCGACGACGGCTACGGCTTCCTCCGCCTCCGGGGCTACCTGGCGTCGCACGAGGACGTCTACGTGTCGGTCAAGCAGGTCCGGCAGTTCGGCCTCCGCAAGGGCGACCGGGTCAAGGGCCGCAGCCGCCCCGCCTCCCGCAACGAGAAGAACCCGGCCCTGCTCCACATCGACGAGGTCAACGGCGCCGATCCGGAGGCCGCCCGCTCCCGCCGGCGCTTCGACGACCTGACCCCGCTGTTCCCGGACGAGCGCTTCCGCCTCGAGACCGAGGGCGCGGCGTCGAACCTGACCACCCGCATCATCGACCTCATCGCCCCGGTCGGGAAGGGCCAGCGCGGCCTCATCGTGTCGCCCCCGAAGGCGGGCAAGACCACGGTGATGAAGCAGATCGCCCGCGCCATCGAGCTGAACCACCCCGAGGTGGAGCTGGTGGTCCTCCTCGTCGACGAGCGCCCGGAGGAGGTCACCGACATGCGCCGGTGGCTGATCAAGGGCGAGGTCGCGGCGTCGACCTTCGACCGGCCCAGCGAGGAGCACATCCACGTCGCCGAGCTGGTGCTCGAGCGGGCCAAGCGCCGGGTCGAGGACGGCGCCGACGTCGTCATCATCCTCGACGGCATCACCCGCCTGACCCGGGCCTACAACCTCGCGGCCCCGCCCAGCGGCCGGATCATGTCCGGCGGCATCGACGCCTCGGCGATCTACCCGCCGAAGAAGCTGTTCGGCGCGGCCCGCAACGCCGAGGAGGGCGGCTCGCTCACCATCCTCGCCACCGCCCTGGTCGAGACCGGCTCGAAGATGGACGAGCACATCTTCGAGGAGTTCAAGGGCACCGGGAACATGGAGCTGCGGCTCGACCGGCGCCTGGCCGAGCGGCGGATCTTCCCCGCCATCGACGTCGACGCCAGCTCCACCCGCCACGAGGAGCTGCTGTTCGAGCCCAAGGCCGTGGCCCAGGTCACGACCCTGCGCAAGGTCCTGGGAGCCATGAAGGACCGAGAGGGCACCAGCGACGCGGCCGCCCTCGACCTGCTGCTCGACCGGCTCAAGACCTTCAAGACCAACGCCGAGTTCCTGGCCGAGATCGCGAAGGCGAAGGTCGCCGAGCTGACCCCGGCGCGGCGCCCCGGCTTTCGGGAATGCGCCGTGGTTGACCAATATGGAGGGCCCCGTCCGGGGCCGGCCCCCGCTGTGGGGCGAGAACGGAGACACCGATGAAGACCGAGATCCACCCCGAGTACACCGACACCCCGGTGACCTGCTCGTGCGGCAACACCTTCACCACCCGCTCGACCGTGGACTCGATGTCGGTCGAGCTCTGCAACGAGTGCCACCCCTTCTACACCGGCAAGCAGAAGCTGGTGGACACCGGCGGACGCATCGACCGCTTCGAGCGTCGCTACGGCGCCCGGAAGGGCAAGGCCAAGGCCGACGCTGACGCCGAGGGCTGAACGCCCATCGACGCCGAGCGCCTCGCGGCGCTGCACGAAGCCAAGCTGACGGCCCTCACCCGTGACCGGGTGGGGGCCGAGCTGTCCCCGTCCCCGTTCGCCTTCCCGGGCGGTGCCGCGGGGGTCGACGGCACGACCGGGTGGGTGCTGCTCGGCGCCGACTCCGACACCAGCCTCGGCGGCGCCCTGGCCTGGGCCCGGCGGGCGGGCGTCGACGCGCTCCACGTCGTGGTCGACCGGCCCGAGGCCGCAGGCCTCCTCGCCCGCCGGGCCGCCCTGTTCGCCTCCCCGCCGACGGTGTGGCGGGCCGAGGGCGCGTCGCTCGTCCGGGCCGAGCCCGACCCCGCCCCGGTTCCCCTCCCCGCGCCCGACGCGCCGGAGCTGGTGGCGCTGCTCGAGGCGGCCGGCCTCGACCTCGTCGTCGAGGACGGCGTGGTGCTGGGCGAGGTCCTCGGCCTCGAGGTGGCCCGCATCGAGCACGGACCCGACGGTCCGACCCTGGCCGTCGGCGTCGGTCGCTTCGACCGCGAGGCGACCGAGATGACCCACGCCCACCTGGCCCCGGTCGACCGGGTGGCCCGGGTGGTCGACATCGTCGCCCGCTACCGGGCGCCGGGCGCCCCGCCGCACCCCCTCAACCAGCTGGTGCCCGAGCGATGGCTGCGGTCCGCCCTCGTGACCGACCCCGGACGCATCGGCCTGGCCGACCTGCACCCGGTGCCGTCGGTGGTCGGGCGGACGTCGCTGCTGGGGAGCGGCGTGGCCTCCGCGCTCGGCACCGACCCCGACGGCGGGGCCGTCGTCGTGACCTGCACCACCGGTGTCGACCTCGACCTGGTGCCGGCCGCGGCCGACGACCGCGCCGCCGTGGCGCCCGCCGCCCGGCTGGTCCTGGTGGTGCCGGCGCGCGACGCCCTGCCCACCACCGCAGCCCTGGCCGCCGCCCTCGTCCACCCCGCCGAGGTCGTGCCCCTCGACGGCGAGTGGCGCATCCCCTGGTCGACCCACCACCCCTGACTCGCCTCGACGCGACCGAGGGAGGCACCCGGGTGGGCGCCTCCCTCGGCACGTCACTTCTGGTTGGGCACCGCAGCGACCGGCAACGCCGGACGGGACGAGCTCCCGGCAATCGCTGCGGCGGGTGGCCAGCGGGGATTCGCCGACCGGCCCAGCAGTCGGTCAGAGACCGGCCACCTCCGAAGTCCCAATCGAACAGTCGTTGATCTGGACCACCTCCTTTCCTCGGTCCCCCCATCCAACCACGGACGGGACCGGTTCGCGACCCCGATTCCGGATCTCGTGGAGGGACGGGTGGATCAGGCGGGGGAGGGCGTGCGGTCCGGCACGGTGATCATCCGACGCTCGACGTAGAAGCCACCGAACGGGATGGCCGCCAGCACCAGGGCGATCACCGTCTCCTTGGCGTCCCAGCCCTGCTCGTCGCGGCCGACCAGCACCAGCGCGGCGTAGACCAGGAAGATCACGCCGTGCACCGGTCCCATGATCGGGACCCCGCCCTCACCGGGGGCGTCGAGCACGTACTTGGCGAACACGGCGCACATCAGCAGGAGGTACGAGGTGCCCTCGACGGCCGACATGACCTTGAGGAGCCGGGCCACCGAGGGCATCGTCACGGCGGCGGGGGTGGTCGGTTCGGTCACCCCCAGAGGATCGGCCATGGCCGTCCCCGCTCGCCAACCCGCCCGGACGCCCGGCGCGCCGACGCGAGGGCGGAGGATGGGCGATGATCGCGGGGTGAGCCAGCGACGCACGCGCTCCCGGCGGGTGGCTGCCCTCGACCGCGGCCGGATCGGAGGCCTGCGGTGACCGTGAGCTGGCAGCGGTGGCTGGCCTACGCCAAGGCGAAGCTCGACTCGAGCCTGAAGGAGAGCGAGGCCGACCTCGACGAGCGGGAGGCCCGACTGCGGGCCGAGGCCGAGGGCAAGCCCTGGCTCAGCAGCACCAGCGAATCCCCGACGTTCGACGAGATGCGGGCCCGCATCGAGCACGACGCCCGCGAGTCGGCCGAACGCCAGCGCCGCCGGCCTCCCGGTGGAGCGCCGTCACCGTCCCGTCCGGGCCCCCGCCTCGAGGGCGGGCCGACCGATGCGCCTGCGTCCTCGGGTCCGACCGGGGTGGGCCGCCAGGGACCGGCTCCTGCCGCCGGCGTGTCGACCGGCGTCGGCGAGGACCCGTTGGCGTCGTTCGACATGGCCGCCCACCAGAAGGCCGCCGACGAGCGCCTGGCCGCCATCCGCCGCGAGCTCGGCCTGGCCGACGACACCGACGACGGCGATCCGCCTCGGCCCCACCCGCCTGGCCGACGTCCCGGACCCGCAGTCGCCTCCGCCCGACGCCGCCGCACCACCATCGGGTCCTGACGCGCCGTCGGCTCCGAACGCGCCGTCGGCCGACGACGCCGACGGCGACACGCCGGTCGCTCCCGTCTGAGCCGACGCCGGTCGGTCGCGGGCCGCAGGTCCTGCTCCCGTCGGGGCGTCGAGGGTGTGGCTCAGCCCGGAGGAGGACCGGGTGGCCAGCCCGACGAGGGCGGTGGGGGCCAGCCCGGCGGCACCCGATCCCGGCGCGGCCGACGACGTCCGGCGACCGGGGACGAGCGCGAGCAGCAGCGAGACGACGAACACGGCGATCGCCGCCAGTGCGATCCCCGGCCCGAGGGTCGCGTAGTCGGTCGCGTTGAGGTCGAGCCACGCCGCGACCGCCATGAGGAACCCGGCTCCGATCACCGCCAGCCCGCCGGCGGCCATCGCCCGCCACCCGCTCCTGCCGCGCAGCAGCGCGAGGAAGAGCAGGCCCACCCCGGCGACGGCGAGCACGAGCGGGGCCTGGACGAGGGTCGCGAACCAGGTCGGGCCGTCGGTGCGGATCGGCTCGGTCCCTCCGACGGCGATGCGCTCCCACCCTCCGCCGGGCTCCCGTCGCAGCACACCTTGTGACCCCATGGCGACCAGCACCGTGTCCTCGACGACCGTCACCGACCGGAACCCGTCGCCCTCGGTGGCCGTCCCCGAGCAGTCGTTCGCCCGCAGCTCCATCCGCTCCCACTCCTCGTCGGAGTGGGCGAACGACGGCGTCCAGCGCCCGTCGCCACCCTCCTCGACCAGCCCCCGGCCCTCGCCGTCGGTGGTCACGCGGTAGCAGGGGCCTGCGTCGGGCAGCCCTCCTCGTCCGGGGCTTCGGCGAGGATGTCGATCGCGTCCGGCGGCGGCTCCGGCAGCGCCGTCCAGGTGCGGCCCTCGTCGTCGCTGCGGGCCCAGGCGTCGTAGGAGAGATCGGGCAGGTAGATCGGGTCGCCGTTCGGATCGAGCACCTCCACCGTGGTCGACGGAGCGCTCGGGTCGGCTCCCACCGGGGCGCGGGTCGAGCGCGCCCCGGGCCTCCGGGCTGAGCGGGGAGCCGATGCGGGCGTAGAGGGCCCCGTCGGCGCCGACGCCGATGGTGTCGAGCGGCACGGGCTCGTTGCAGCTGGTCGCGGTCACCGCCGGCACGGTGAGGACGAGGACGAGCGCGGTCAGCACCGGCGCGGGTGTCCGACGGGCCACCGACGCCACCTGGGACGGGCCGGCCGGGGCGTCGCCGGCGGCGGGCGTCGGGTCGGTGGCACCGGTCGCGCTCCGCAGGACGCGGCCGGCGAGGGGGAGGGCCAGGAGGGCGAGGAGGTCGGTGGGGTCGGTGCGGGTCGTGCCACCGAGGAGCGGCGCGGCGAGGTCGGCGACGGTGGGGGAGAGCTTGAGGGCGGTGAAGGCCAGGCCGACGGCGATGAGGCTCGCCCGGCTCCGGCCGGTCAGCACCCCGGTCAGGAGAGCGACGAGGAGCACCCCGGCGACGTCGCTGAGCTTCCCGGTGAGGCGGTCGGCCGGGGCGTCGAGCGCTCCGGTGAGCCCGCCGGCCCACGGCTTGAGGATCCGGTCGTTGACCACCAGCAGCGGCCAGGGCTCCGGTCGTGACCGGGTGGGCCAGGAGCCGCAGCCGGGTCGGGAGGTCCGCCGCCACGTCCGGCACGCTACGTCGACCGTCCACCGCGAGCCGTCACCCATCCCGACTGGTCCGCGTCGTCGCCCCGGCCCGATCGGGGCCAGTTCGTGGAGCGGGTCGAGGCACGGGGGAGGCGGGGGCGACCGGGGGAGCGGGAGGGGGTGACCGCTACCGTGGCCCTGATGCTGGAACGCCTCGAACAGCTGGCCCAGGAGCTGGCCGACGTCGAGGCCCAGCTCTCCGACCCGGACGTCTACGCCGACCAGGCCCGCGCGGCCGAGCTGGGCCGCCGCCACAAGGAGCTCGACGCCATCGTCACCCGGCAGCGGTCGCTCCAGGCCCGCAGCGACGACCTCGCCACCGCCCGGGAGATGTACGCGGAGGGCGACGGCGACGACCGCAGCATGATGCGCAGCGAGATCGACGAGGCCGAGGCCGACATCGCCCGCCTCACCGACGAGATCCGCCTGCTGCTCCTGCCCCGCGACCCCAACGACGACCGCAACGTCCTGGTCGAGATCCGCGGCGCCGAGGGCGGCGAGGAGGCCAACCTCTTCGCCCGGGACCTGTTCGAGATGTACAAGGCGTGGGCGGGCCGGATGGGGTGGTCGTTCGAGGTCCTCGAGGCCGCGCCCTCTGACATGGGCGGCTACGAGCAGGTCACCTTCCAGGTGAAGGGCGACGGCGTCTGGTCGCGCCTGAAGCACGAGGGCGGCCCCCACCGGGTCCAGCGGGTGCCGGTCACCGAGTCGCAGGGCCGCATCCACACGTCGTCGGCGACGGTCACCGTGCTGCCGGAGGCCGACGAGGTCGACGTCACGCTCGACCCGAACGACCTCCAGGTCGACGTGTACCGCTCGTCGGGCCCGGGCGGCCAGTCGGTCAACACCACCGACTCCGCGGTGCGCATCACCCACCTGCCCACCGGCCTGGTCGTCTCGATGCAGGACGAGAAGAGCCAGCTCCAGAACAAGGAGAAGGCCCTCCGGGTGCTGCGCAGCCGGCTGCTGCGGGCCGAGCAGGAGCGCCAGGAGGCCGAGGCGTCGCAGGCCCGCCGCAGCCAGGTCGGTGGAGGCGGGCGCAGCGAGAAGATCCGCACCTACAACTTCAAGGAGAACCGGCTCACCGACCACCGCATCGGGCTCACCCTCTACAAGCTCGACAAGGTCCTGACCGGCGAGCTGGAGGACGTGAGCGACGCGCTCGTCGCCGCCGACCAGGCCGCCCGCCTGGTCGAGGCGGGGTGATGCACCGATGAGCGACGGTCGCAGCGACGAACCCGCCCACCCCGATCCGGACCAGGCCGCGGACGACGGCGGCGCGCCGACGGAGTCCGCACTCGTCGATGCCAGCGGCCTCTCACCCGAGGAGGTCGCCGCCCTCGACGACATCGTCGATCCCTCGGCGCTCGACGTCCCGGCCGACCGCGACGGTGCTCTCCCGGCCGCCGGCGCATCGACCGGCGCCGATGACGGTGCGGTCGGTCCGACCACGGGCGACGCCGATCCCCTGGCCGAGCCCGCCCCGGACCCCGAGGACCTCTCGGCCGCAGTGCCCCCGCCGGAGGAGGTCAGCACCGTGCCCCTGCCCGACATCGGCCTGGCCGACGGCACCGTCCCGTGGCGGGCCCTGCTGGCCGAGGCGGCGGCGACGCTGGCCGCAGCCGGGATCGAGACCGCGGAGGGCGACGCCCGCCGCATCGTCGAGGAGGCCACCGGCCTCGACGGGGCCGAGCTGGTCGTCCACCTCGACGAGCCCGCGACCGTCAACGGGGTCGCCGCCCTCGACCGGATGGTCGAGCGCCGCCTGACCGGCGAGCCCCTCCAGTACGTCCTCGGCCGGTGGGGCTTCCGCACCCTCGACCTGATGGTCGACGCCCGGGTGCTCATCCCCCGACCCGAGACCGAGGGCGTGGTCGACCACGTCCTCGCCGAGCTCGACCGGGCGCGGGCCGCCCACGCCCCGAGCCCTGGCGTCGTGGTCGACCTCGGCTGCGGGTCCGGTGCGATCGCCCTGTCCGTGGCCCAGGAGCGGTCGGGTACCGAGGTCCACGCCGTCGACCGCGCGCCGGGCGCGGTCGCGGTCACCCGGGCCAACCTGACCGGCCTCGGGATCGCCGGCGCGACGGTCTACGTCCACCAGGGCTCGTGGTTCGCTCCGCTCCCGGGCGAGCTCGTCGGCCGGGTGTCGGTCGTGGCCTCGAACCCGCCCTACGTCGCGGCCGATGACGACCTGCCCGCTGCCGTCGCCGACTGGGAGCCGGCCGAGGCCCTCGTCCCCGGGCCGACCGGGTTGGAGGCGGTCGAGGTGATCCTGGCCGAGTCCCCCCGCTGGCTCGTCGACGGCGGGTCGGTCGTGATCGAGATCGGCGAGACCCAGGGCGACGCGGTGCGTGCCCTGGCCGAGGCGGCCGGCTTCGTCGACGTCGAGATCCGTGCGGACCTGGCCGGACGCGACCGCGCCCTCGTCGCCCGCTGGCCCGGTGTCTGAGCCGATCCGACCGGTGGCGCCGTGACCACCGCTGCGGCCCCGTCGCCGCTGGTCCAGGCCGGTGACCCGGCCGCGGTCGAGCTCGCCGTCGCCGCGCTGCGGGGCGGTGGCGCGGTCGTCCTGCCCACCGACACCGTCTACGGGCTCGCTGCGCTCCCGTCGGTGCCGGGCGCCGTCGAGCGGATCTTCGCCCTCAAGGGGCGGCGGCCCGACGTGCCGCTGGCCGTCCTCGTCGCCGATCCGGTGGCGGGTGCCGCCCTGGCCGACGGGGTCACCGACGACGTCCGCCGGGTGATGGACGCGCACTGGCCCGGTCCGCTCACCCTGGTGCTCCGCCGGGGGGCCGAGGCCGCGGCCTGGGACCTCGGGGGCGCCGCCGACACCATCGGGGTGCGCTGCCCCGCGCACCCGCTCGTCCGGGCCATCGCGGCGCGGGTCGGCCCCATCGCCACGACCAGCGCCAACCGCCACGGCCACCCGACGCCCGCATCGGCGGCGGAGGCGGCCGCGTCGCTCACCGCGCCGGTCGCCCTGGTCGTCGACGGCGGGGTGCTGGAGGGCGAGGCGTCGACGGTCGTCGACGCGACCACCCCCGAATGGCGGGTGCTGCGGGAGGGCCCGCTCGCCCTCGTCGACCTGCGTCGGTCGACCGAGGGGACCTGACGGCTGCGCCGGCCCGGTCAGGCCGTCGTCAGCCAGGGCTCCCGGAGGTCGAGGAAGCGCTCGACCTGGAAGGTCTCCTGGAACTCGGTGAACGCCTCTGCCATCTCGGGCGGCATGTCCTTCGCCTCTCCGGCGCGGGCGTCGGCTTCGGACGTGAAGTACGCGAGCTCCGTGTAGTCGCCGTCTCCGTAGTAGGCCGTCACCGACCCGAGCAGGTCGGGGCGCTGCTCGAACAGCCCGTCCTCCGACTCCCGGGTCATGGCATCGGCCCTCGACCGGTCGGTGACGTGGCCCTCCATCACCTGGACGAAGTGGGCGCCGTCCAGATCGGCGTGGCTCATCACCTGCACGTCGGTGGTGTCGTGGAACGTCACCGGCCCGTCGAACAGGGGCTCCGTCTCTGCCCACCACTCGGCCCTGCTCCGGCCGCTCGCTGTTGCGGCGGGCGGCGTCCTCGCTCTCGAAGCGCGCGATCAGGATGCAGTCGCCGTCGGAGGTGCAGCCCCCGGTCGACCCGAGGTAGCCGATCGCCCCGGGCTGGAGGTTGCGCTCCCACACCCTGAGCTGCTCGTGGACCGCCTCTGCGTCGCGCACCTTCCCCTCGATCACCTGGATGAACATGTCGCGCCTCCTCTCGATGACGTGCACCCTCACCGTCCTCCCCGGACCCTCGCCGGTCAACCCCCGGCTGGGCCGCGGGCCTCCGGACCGGTGCTTGTGGGCAGGGGTGCCGGCGTGGTCGGATGGGGTCGTGCAGCGCGCCCTCGCCCCCACCTCCCGCCCCGGTCCGTGGTGACGGGCACCCGCGTGGGGGTGGCCTTCATGGCCGCCGGGGCGATCCTGATCCTGCTCGGCACCCTCGACGTCGGCCGCGACGACCTCATCCACACCCTCGCCACCACCCTGATCGTGTTCGGGGCGGTCGTGCTGTCGGTGGCCACCGAGGGCCAGGACGAGGTCCCCGACTGACGACCTGATCCGTTCTGTCCGCCTCCTGGTGCCGTCGTCGCGCCACGAGGGTTGCCAGAACGCGGAGCGGCCAGGCCGGGTGCGTCAGCCCTCGAGGTCGCGGGTGCGGCGGGCGCCGGGGTGCAGGTAGGTGTAGAGCACGAGGCCGAGGGCGAGGATCCCGATCGGGACGAAGGCGTCGCCCCGCCGGGTGTACACGGGGAAGAGCACGAAGGCCGACAGCAGGCCGGTCCACGCCCACAGGATCAGGACGCTGCGCCGCTGCCCGTGGCCCAGCCGCATGAGGCGGTGGTGGAGGTGGTCCTTGTCGGCGTGGGCCGGGCTGGTGCCCTTGCGGGCGCGGCGCACGATGGCCCACAGGGTGTCGAGGATCGGCACCCCCATGATGAAGATCGGGATGACGAACGGCAGGTAGAAGAAGAACACCTGGCCGCTGAAGGCGGCATCGGTCTGGCCGCCGACGAGCATGGTGGCGCCGGCCATCATCACGCCGAGCATCAGGGCTCCGCCGTCGCCCATGAAGATGCGGGCCGGGTGGAAGTTGTAGGGCAGGAACCCCAGGCAGATCCCCACCACGATGATGGCGATCAGCGGACTGGGGTTGTCGGCCCGCAGGAGGCCCTCGGCCTCGGCCAGCCGGTGGCCGTAGAGGAAGAACGCCCCGGCCGCGATGGCGACGATGCCGGCGGCCAGCCCGTCGAGGCCGTCGATGAAGTTGGTGGCGTTGGCCATGATCAGCACCCAGAGGACGGTGACCAGGGGGGCCACGTCCCAGGAGAGGCTGAAGGTGCCGAGGAACGGCACCCGGAAGAGCACCATCGCCGCGCCCGACAGGTAGAGCACGCTGCCGGCGAGGACGAGGCCGGACATCTTGGCCGGGGGCGACACGTCGCGGACGTCGTCGACGGTGCCGACGACGCAGGCGATGAACGCCCCGAGCAACACCCCGAGGGGTGCCGTCGACGACTCGAACACGGCGGTGAAGGCGTCCATCCGCGACGCCGCCGAACATCGCGACGGCGAAGCCGATGAACATGGCCGCCCCGCCGAGGTAGGGCGTCGGGATCTTGTGGACCTTGCGCTCGTCGGGCTCGGCCAGCGCCCCCAGCTTGCGGGCGATCCGCCCCGCGATGGGGGTGAGGACCAACGTGATCCCGAAGGCGACGGCGAACACCGACGCGTAGGCGGAGGTGGTCGGCATCATGGGCGGGAGGGACGGAGGTGGCTGGCGTCCCGCATCGGCCCCCGACGCTACTGCGGCGCGCCGGCCCGGCTCAGGTTCCCAGGTGGGAGTGCGCTAGGCGGTCATGCCCGGGTAGGGGGCGAAGCGACCGCACAGCTCGCGGACCTCGGCCCGCACCGAGGCCAGCTCGGCCTCGTCGTCGCGGCCCACCAGCACCCGGTGGATGAGGTCGCCCACGACGGCCATCTCGGCCGGGCCCATGCCCTGGGTGGTCACCGCCGGGGTGCCGATCCGCAGCCCGGAGGTGATGTACGGCGGCCGGGGGTCGTCGGGCACGGTGTTCTCGTTGAGGCTGATGCCGGCCCGGTCGAGGGCCAGACGGGCCTTCTTGCCCGAGAGCTCGGCGTCGAGGCTGCGGAGGTCGACCAGCATCAGGTGGTTGTCGGTGCCGCCCGACACCAGGCGCAGGCCGTTGCCGGCCGAGGCGCTCGGCCAGGGCGGCGGCGTTGTCGACGACCGCGGCGGCGTACTCCTTGAACGACGGGTCGGCCGCCTCGTGGAAGGCGACGGCCTTGGCCGCGATGACGTGGTCGAGCGGTCCGCCCTGCGAGCCGGGGAACACCGCCTTGTCGATGGCCGCGGCGTGCTCGGCCCGGCTCAGGATGCAGCCGCCCCGGGGACCCCGCAGGGTCTTGTGGGTCGTGAAGGTGACGATGTCGGCGTAGGGCACCGGGTTGGGGTGGGCCCCGCCGGCGATCAGGCCGGCGATGTGGGCCGCGTCGAACATGAACAGCGCGCCGACCTCGTCGGCGATCTCCCGGAACGGCGCCGGGTCGATGATCCGCGGGTAGGCGGTGGCGCCGGCGACGATGATCTTGGGCCGGTGCTCCTTGGCCAGGTCGCGGACCTGGTCGAAGTCGATGCGCTCGTCGGACTGGGTGACCCCGTAGGACACGAACCGGTAGAGGATGCCGCTGGCGTTCACGGGCGAGCCGTGGGTGAGGTGGCCGCCCTGGTCGAGGCGCAGGCCCAGCACCGTGTCGCCCGGGTCGAGCAGGCCGAGGTACACGGCCATGTTGGCGTTGGCGCCGGAGTGGGGCTGGACGTTGGCGTGCTCGGCCCCGAACAGCGCCTTCACCCGGTCGCGGGCCAGCTCCTCGGCCCGGTCGATGACCTCGTTGCCGCCGTAGTACCGCTTGCCGGGGTAGCCCTCGCTGTACTTGTTGGTGAGGACCGAGCCGGTCGCCCGCAGCACCGCGGGGGAGGTGAAGTTCTCCGACGCGATGAGCTGGATGGTGGTGTTCTGGCGCTCGATCTCGTCGCCGATGATGGCGAACAGCTCGGAGTCGTCGACGGGGGGCCAGGGCATGGGGTGCTCCTCGGGTGGGGGCGGTCGGCCGGACCACGGGCCCGGCGGTGGTCGGTCAGGCGTCGGGCGCGGGCCCGGGGTGGTCGCCGCGCGCCCGGGCCACGGCGCCGGGGGCGAGGCGGTCGATCAGGGCGTCCTGGGCGGCGGGGTCGGACGCGAGCGAGGCGATCTCGGCCAGCTGCTCGACCCGGCGGGTGTGGCGGTCGCCCTCGAAGTCGGTGGCCAGCCAGGTGGTGACGATGTCCTCGGCCAGGCCGGCGCCGACGACGCGGGCGCCCATCGACAGCACGTTGGCGTCGTTGTGGAGCCGGCTCATGCGGGCCGTGTAGAGGTCGTTGCACAGGGCGGCCCGCACGCCCGCGGACCGTGTTGGCCGCGAGCTGCTCGCCCTGCCCGGACCCGCCCAGCACGATGCCCCGGTCGACGGCGCCGGCGGCCACGGCCCGGGCGACCGCCGCGCAGTACGCGGGGTAGTCGACGGAGGCCTCGGAGTCGGTGCCGGCGTCGGTGACGTCGTGGCCGGCGCCGCGGAGGAAGGCCACCAGGTCGGCCTTCATGGCGTGGCCGGCGTGGTCGGAGCCGATGGCGATGCGCATCAGGACCCCACCCGGGTGGTGAGGGGGAAGGCCTGGACCATGAAGCGGTCGACGAGCTCCTGGATCTCGACCGCGGTGCGCTCGTAGTGGCGGCGGGAGCGTCCCATCGGGTCGTCGATGTCGTCGGCGGGGTTCGAGCCCAGCAGGTGGGCCGCCTTGCGGCCCTCCGACAGCCGGGCCAGCCACCCGTCGAACGACTCGAGCCGGATGCCGGGAGAGGTCTCGCTGACCAGACCCGACGCCCGACGTCGCGGCCCCTCGGCCTCGGCCCGGCGCACGAGCTCGCGCAGCGTGAACACGTGGGGCAGTCGGTCGGGGGCGAGCACCACCGCCTCGCGCACGTGCTCGCGGGCCATGCCGACCACCAGGTCTGCGCCGAGGACCATCTCGACGGTCATCGGCCGGCTGCGGTGCGCGCCGAGGTCGAGGCCTCGCTTGGCCATGGCCCGCACGCTGCCGTCGGAGGCGGCCACGCCCTCGCTGATCAGGCCGGCCGAGGACACCCTGGCGTCGACCCCGGCCCGGGTCAGGCGGTCGCGCAGGAGCACCTCGCCCATGGGCGAGCGGCACTGGTTTCCGGTGCAGAGGACGAGGACGTCGATGGTCCGGAGTGTAGGAGGCGGGCCGTCGGCCGATCCCACCCGATCGGCGGGTCGAGCCGCTCTCGTTCTGGCAGCCCTGGTCCCCGGTGGCCCGGGTGGAGGGTTGCCGGAAGGGTCGGGCCGGACGGGGGTCGACCGGCGTCGCTCCGTCCGTCCTGGTCCCCGTGGGCGGGGATGACGGTGGCCAGAAGGGTGCGGGGTCGGGATTGCGGCCGGGCGGGGCGCGCCGCGTACCGTCGTCGGCGCCGCTTGACCTGGTGGTCAAGGAGCCCGACGTCGGAGGTCGACCCCATGCCCGTCCCCGCCCCTCGCGACCTCGATCCGCGCCTGCCCGTGCTGGTCGGGGTGGGCCAGCTCGACGTGCGCGCCGACCGGGGTGACGAGCCGATGGAGCCGGTGGCGATGATGGCCGAGGCCGCCCGCCTCGCCGCGGCCGACAGCGGTGCCCGCGACCCTGGTGCGCTGCTCGCCGGCCTCGACACGATCGCGGTGATCGACATCCTCTCCTGGCGCTACCGCGACCCGGCCGCCCTCGTCGGCGGACTGGTCGGCGCCGACCCGGCTCGCCGGTGGACCACCTACCCGGGGGGCAACTACCCGCAGACGCTCCTCAACCGGGCCGCGGCCGACATCGCCGCGGGTGACGCCGACCTCGTGCTGATCGGCGGGGCCGAGGCCTGGCGCACCCGCACCGCCGCCCGCGCCGCGGGCGACGAGCTGCCGTGGACGACCCAGGCCGACGAGGCCGCGCCGACCACCCGCTTCGGCTCCGACCTCCCGCTGTCGCACCCGGACGAGATGGCCCTCGGCCTCTTCATGCCGGTGCAGGTGTACCCGATCTTCGAGAGCGCGGTCCGTGCCGCGGCCGGCCGCACCCAGGCCGAGCACCAGCAGGTCGTCGCCGAGATGTGGGCCCGGTTCAGCCAGGTCGCGGCGGGCAACCCGCACGCCTGGATCCGGGAGGCCAAGACCGCCGAGGAGATCGGCACGCCCGGGCCCGTCGAACCGCATGATCGGTCACCCGTACCCGAAGCTCATGAACTCCAACAACGCCGTGGAGCAGAGCGCGGCGCTCCTGCTGACCTCGGTGGGCAGGGCCCTCGACCTCGGCATCCCGACCGACCGCTGGGTGTTCCCCTGGGCGGGCACCGACGCGTCGGACACCTGGTACGTCGCCAACCGCGTGTCGCTGCACCGCTCGCCGGCCATCGGCATCGCCGGGAAGAAGGCCCTGTCGCTCGCCGGAGTCGGCGTCGACGACCTGGCCCACATCGACGTGTACTCCTGCTTCCCGTCCGCGGTGCAGGTGGCGGCCACCGAGCTCGGCCTCGGCCTCGACCGCCAGCTCACCGTCACCGGCGGCCTCTCCTTCGCGGGCGGGCCGTGGAACGACTACGTGTCGCACTCGATCGCCACCATGGCCGAGAGCCTGAGGGCCGACGACGGCTCGCTCGGGCTGATCACCGCCAACGGCGGCTACCTCACCAAGCACGCCTTCGGCGTGTACTCGACGACCCCGCCGCCGTCGGGACGCTTCGCCCACCGCGACTGCCAGGCCGAGGTCGACGACGTCGGCAGCGTCGACCTGGCCAGCGACTGGCAGGGCCCCGTCGTCATCGAGGGGGCGACCGCGATGTACGACCGCGAGGGCAAGCCCGAGAAGGCGTTCCTCGCGACCCGCACCCCGGATCGCCACCGCGCCTGGTGCGCCAGCACGGCCGAGGACGTCCTGTCGCTCGTCACCGAGGACGAGCCCGTCGGCATCGCCGCCCACCGCGCCGCCGACGGCACCCTCACCCTCTGATCTCCCGCCCGCGTCGGGCGACCCTGCGGCGCCAGCGGCGACCCGCCAGGTCGACGGCCCTGGTGGCGCCGCGAGGTGCCCGAGGACGCGGCAGCCTGTGCGCCTGAGCCGACGCCACCTGTCGTCACCACGGAGATGGACCCCATGCCCCAGCGCAACGCCGTGTCCAGCCGCCGCCCTCGCCGTCGAGTCGTGATCGCCCTCGCGGCGACGCTCGCGCTGCTGGTCGGCGCCTGCTCGTCGTCGGACGGCGATGACGCCACGCCGCCCACCGGTGCGTCCGACACCTCGGCGGACGCGGTCGACCCGTCGGCGCCGTGCCCGACCGAGGTCGACGAGGAGGACTTCGCCTCCGCCGAGGAGCTGCGCGACCTCCTCGCCGAGTTCAACGACTTCGGGCTGCGCTCGCCGGGCAGCGACGCCCACGAGGCGTCGCTCGACTGGCTGGCCGACGAGCTCGGCGCCGTGCCGGGCATGGAGGTCGAGTGGGACGAGTACGAGATCGACCGCTGGCAGCCCACGACCGAGGCCGACGGGCGACATCCCCGGACGGGACCTCGCCGCGGCCGGCGGTCTCACCATCGACGCTGGACGGGTCGCCGCAGCCGATCGAGGTGATCGGGGCCGTGCCGTTCACCCTGCCCACCGACGACGACGGCGCGAGCGGGCCGCTCGTCCACCTCCCCGCCGGACGAGGAGATCACCGCGGCCAACGCGGCCGGGAAGATCGTCGTGCAGGAGGTGGCGCACTCGCCGCTCCCGGGGTCGGTCTTCGACCTCATCGGCCACCACGTCACCGACGACATCGACCCGAGCGTCGACTACGACCGGCCCTACCTGCGGCCGCTCGACCAGGTGCTGATCGACGCCGGCCGGCCGGTGCCGCCGGCGTCGTCCTGGTGTGGGACGCGCCGACCGACCAGCTCACCGGCTACTGGGACCCCCACACCGGGCACGCAGTTCCGGGTGCCCGCGGTGTTCATCGGCAGCGACCAGGCGGCCGAGGTCCGCCGCCTCGCCGAGGCCGGGGCCACCGCGAACGTCACCGTGCGGGCCGAGTGGGACAAGGCGACCGACCCGGAACCTGATCGCCACCCTCCCCGGCGAGTCGCGGGAGCGCATCGTCGTCAACACCAACACCGACAGCGTCAACTGGGTGCAGGAGAACGGCAACGTCGCCGCCATCGCCCTGGCCCGCTACCTCGGAGCGTCTGCCGGCGAGGTGCCGGGCCCGCGACGTCCAGTTCGCCCTCACCAGCAACCACCTCGGCTTCACCACCGACGGCACCTTCCGCTACGGACCGCAGCTCGACGAGGACTTCGACGACGGGCACGGTCGCCTTCGTCATGGCGCTCGAGCACCTCGGCTCCAGGGAGATCCTGCCCGATCCACGGCGACGCCGACGGCGAGCTCGAGTTCACCGGCGAGGGCGAGCTGTTCGCCTGGTCGGCACCCGAGGAGAGCCCCGTGCTCGTCGAGGCCTCGATCGACGCCGTCGAGCGCCGCGGGCTCACCAAGACCGCCGTCCTCAAGGGCGTCGGCCTGCCCGCCGACGACCAGGTGCCGAGCATCTGCTCGCAGGGCGGGCTCGGCACCAACTTCCACGGCCTCCTGATCCCGACCATCGCCGGCATCAGCGGCCCCTGGTCGCTGTGGGCGCCCGCGTTCGGCGAGGACGCCATCGACTTCGAGCGCATGCGCGACCAGATCCTCGCCTTCGGCGACATCGCCGTCGAGCTCGACGACGTGCCCCGCGACGACGATCGCCGGCGACTACATCGCGGCCCGCGAGCAGCGGGCCGCCGGGGCCACGACCTGTGACCTCACCCCGCCGCCCGCGGTGGTCCCCGGTCCCTGACGGCGCGGGGCCGAGCGGCGGGGTCAGGCCCGGGTGGGTGGCGAT
>CAVURR010000010.1:0-27022 GCA_963743955.1 uncultured Iamiaceae bacterium | reverse complement strand
GGTCGTCACCGACTGAGGAGCGGAGTGACCGCGACGGTGGTGGCTCAGATCAACGCTTGTCTTCGTCGATCTGGCGCCGGATGAACTCGCTCATCCCGGGGACGGTGAAGGTGATCTGTCCGTGCTCCGGCGCGTAGACGAGACCCTTCGCGATGAGGTTCGCACGGGTGGGCCCGAGAGAGGTCGGCTTCTTCTCCAGCCTTGACGCCACCTCGCCTGTCGAGCTCGGTCCGTCGCCGTCGACGGCCATCGCGGCTAGGTAGTCGCGTTCCGCTGGTGTCGCCCGCTCCCACCGGGCGCGGAAGAAGCCGTTGTCGAGCCGTTCGCGGCCGATCCGGACGCCTTCAGCCGCGTCGTCGAGGCGGATCGGTGGCTCGGCAGCGGCGTCCCACGCCGTCTGACCGAACTGCTGGATGAAGTAGGGGTAGCCGGCCGATGCATCAAGGGCGAGTCGTGCGGCTTCCGCGTCCCACTCGACGCCCTCCGCGAGGGCAGGACGGACCAGCGCGCTCAGCGCAGCGTCCTCCGGAAGACGGTCGATCCGCACGTACTGGAACAGCCGCTCGGAGTAGGACTTCGCCAGCGCCAGGAGGCCCGGAAGGTTGGGCAGGCCAGCGCCCACCACGAAGAACGGCACGCCTCGCTGGCCGGCTTCGTGGCACGCCTGGCAGACCGCTGCAAGCTCCTCCCCGTCGAGGTGCTGCATCTCGTCGATGAACAGGGCGGTGCCGACGCGGAGGTCGGCAGCTGCCTCGCCGAGGTCGATCGCCAGCTCTGTCAGATCGACGAGGATCGAGCCGGTGTCGGCTCGACCACGTCCAGGCTCGACGTCGATCCCGACGGCCAGTGATCCGTCCGGGGACGCGGTGACGGAGAACGACTTGAACGTCCTCAGCGCCGCAGCCACACGCTCGCCGACGCTGCCTCGTCGCTGGACCTGACGCAGAGAGGTGGTGAACGCGCTCGCGACCTGGTTCCGGAAGGGCGTCCGATCATTGCCCTGATCGGCCTCCACCTTGGCGGTGATCCACCCTGCGGTCCGGGCCTCGGCCTGGAGCTCGTTGAGCAGGACCGTCTTCCCCACGCCGCGAAGCCCGTAGAACACGATGCTCTGTGCGGGGCGCCCGGCCTCCGCCCGTGCGCGTAGGACATCGAACGCGTCGATCTCGGCTTCGCGCCCGGCGAGCTCCGTCGGCCGGACTCCAGCCCCGGGCGAGTAGGGGTTGGTCCTCGGGTCCATGGTTCGAGCCTACCGATGCATGTCCCCGTATTGTGTTTTCCCAATAGTTCTTCAGAAGCCACTAGCAATGCCGATCGGAGCCAGGTGCAGTCGAGACGCCGGCGCCTCCTGGCACTCCTCCCGATGCTCGCTGCGATCGCGGTGGCCGGCTGTGGCGAGAGCGAGGAGGCCAAGGCTCGTGAGAGGTTCGTGGCATCACTCAGCGATGTCGAGGCCGACCTCAGTCAGAGCGTCGAGTCGGCAACAGGCCGGCCTCCGAAGGAGAGCGTCGTCTACGACTCGTGCACGGGCTCGACGTCCGACCCGCCGGGCATCACCGTGTCCGGGGTTCCCGGCGATGCCGCGACCGTCGGTCGTGAGGAGACCGATCTGGTGGCGACACTGCTTGACGAGGGCTGGGTTGAGATCGACGACGGCGATCTCTTCGTCAAGCGCTACTCCGGATACAGGTTCGAGCTTCTGCTCGGGACTCCTGAGGAAGGCGGGCAGCAGCGCCTTTCGCTCTGGGCGTCGGCGGGCCTCGGGCCCTGCGGCCCGTCATAGTCGCCCCCCCGACGTAGGGACGAGCTACGGCTCCGGATGGGGTTCGGGGACCTCGAGGGCGGTGAGGACGAAGGCGGCGACCTCGGCCTGCTTGCGCCAGGCGTCGTAGCGGCCGGACGGGCCGCCGTGCCCCGAGCCCATCTCGACCTGGAGGACGATCGGGCGCTCGGGTGGGGGCGACGTGCGCTCCCGCAGGCGCTGCACCCACACCAGGGGCTCGTGGACGCCGACCCGGGGGTCGTGGAGGCCACCGGTCGCGAGGATCGCGGGGTACGGGCCGGTGCCGACGTTCTCGGTCGGCGTGTACGAGCGCATCACCCGGAACACCTCGGGATCGGTGATCGGGTTGCCCCACTCCTCCCACTCGGTGGCGGTGAGCGGGGCCTCGGGATCGAGGATCGTCGTCAGCGCGTCGACGAAGGGCACCTCGGCGACGACGGCCCGGAACCGCGTCGGAGCGAGGTTGGTGGCCGCCCCGACCAGGAGCCCGCCCGCGCTGCCACCTCGCACCGCGATGCGGTCGGGCGCGGCCCAGCCCTCGTCGACGAGGTGGTCGGCCGCGGCGACGAGGTCGGAGAAGGAGTTGGGCTTGGCCAGCTCCTTGCCGTCCTCGTACCAGGCCCGCCCCATCTCGCCGCCGCCCCGCACGTGGGCGATGGCGAAGACCACGCCCCGGTCGAGCAGCGAGAGCCGGGGGATCGAGAACCAGGGGTCCATGCTGATCTCGTAGGCGCCGTACCCGTAGAGCAGCAGCGCGCCGGTGCCGTCGGGTGCCCGGTCGGCCCGGTGGGCGAGCGACACCGGGATGCGGGTGCCGTCGGGTGCGGTGGCCCACGTCCGGGTGGTCGCGTAGGCGGCCGGGTCGAAGTCGCCGAGCACCGGCGTCTGCTTCAGGGTGGCTCGGTCGCCGGTGACGAGGTCCTCCTCGAACACCGTGGGTGGGGTCACCAGCGACTCGTAGCCGAACCGGTAGCGGGTGGTCGTCCACTCCTCGTTGGCGCCGCCGCCGAGGCTGTACCCCGCGTCGGGGAAGGTGAGGTCGCGGCTCGCAGCCTCCACGACCTCGGGCGGAGGCGGCTCGTCGTCGGGCCCGGCCTCGAGGGCGGCGACGTCGATCACCCGCAGACCGGGCTGACCATCGGTGCGGAGGTGCACCACGAGGTGCGAGGCGAAGGCCTCCACCCCGGCCAGGCGGGTGCCGGGTCGGTGGGGGAGCACGGGCTGCCAGCGGGCCCGGTCCGGCGCGGCGACCGGCGCCCGCCACAGCGCGAAGTCGAGCGCCTCGTCGTTGCTGACGAGGTAGAGCCAGTCGCCGTGGTGGGCGACCTGGACCTCGATGCCCTGGCGGCGGGGGATGGCGATGAGGGCGCCGCCGGCGGGGGCGTGGGCGTCGACGAGGTGGATCTCGCCGGTGACGGCGCTGGCGACCTCGATCACGATCAGGTCGCCGCTGCGGCTGGCGCCCACCCCGACCCAGAAGCGGTCGTCGTCCTCCTGGAGGAGGAGGGTGTCGTCGGCGCCGTGCGGGTCGGCCCCCAGGTTGTGGAGGTGCGCCCGCCACGGCCGCTGCGACGGGTCGAGGGTGGTGTAGGCGAAGGACTCACCGTCGGCGGCCCAGCCGAAGCCGTACGACGTGCCGGGGATGGCGACCGGGAGGTCGTCGCCGGTGCGGAGGTCGCGCACGCGCAGCTCGTAGGACTCCGAGCCGTCGAAGTCGACCGAGTAGGCGAGCAGCCAGCCGTCGGGGCTCACCTCGGCCACACCCATGCCCAGGTGGTCGTGGCCCTCGGCCAGCGCGTTCTCGTCGAGGATCACGGTGGCCTCGGCGTCCGGGTCGGGCGCCAGCCCGTCGCCCCGGTCGGGGGTCCGTTCGATGATGGGGTAGCTCGCGCCCTCCTCCATCCGGATCCGGTACCACCAGTCACCCCGCCGGTAGGGGACGGAGGTGTCGTCCTCCTTGGTGCGCCGGCGGGTCTCCTCGTAGAGCGTCTCGACGAGCGGGGCGAGGGGCGCCAGGACCGCGTCGGCGTGGGCGGCCTCGGCCTCCAGGAGCGCCACCACCTCGGGGTCGGAGACGTCGCGGAGCCAGGCCAGGTCGTCGGGGTCCTCGACGCCGTGGCGGACCCGCACCACCGGTCGACGCTCGGCCACCGGCGGCTCGGCCGCCCCGAAGCGGGGGGCCGGGGCGTGATCGGGGGCGGGGTCGGGTGCGGACATGGCGAGAGGCTATGGACTCGGCGGCCGGATCCCGGCGCCGTGGGCCCATCGGGTCCGCGGAGGACGTGGGTATCGTCCGGCGATGGCCATCTACGCGCTGGGCGACCTGACGCCCGACATCCACCCCGACGCCTACGTCCACCCCGATGCCGTGATCATCGGGGCGGTGACGCTGGGGGCCGAGGCGTCGGTGTGGCCGTGCGCCGTGCTGCGGGCCGACGACGGGGCCATCACCATCGGGCCCCGCACCTCCATCCAGGACGGCACCGTGGTGCACACCACGCCGATCTGGGAGACGTCGGTCGGGGCCGACTGCGTGATCGGCCACAACGCCCACCTCGAGGGCTGCACGATCGAGGACGGCAGCCTCATCGGCTCGGGGGCGATCGTGCTCCACCGGGCCATCGTCCGGGCCCAGGCCCTGGTCGGGGCCAACGCCCTGGTCACCAACGACACCGAGGTCCCGTCGCGGGCCATGGCCCTCGGCGTCCCCGCCGTCATCAAGCCCGACCGGGTCGACCCGGCGGTGATGATCGAGATGGGCGCCCAGTCCTACGTGCACCGCGTGAAGCGCTTCCGCCAGGACCTCCGCCGCCTCGACTGACCATCCGGTCGGACCACGCCGTCGACTCAGGGCACCGGGCCGTCGAGGTCGACGAGGCGCACCTCGCCCCGATCGGCGCGGTGGCGCGCCCAGGTGGTCACGACCCGGTCCTCGGTGAGCAGGACGACCTGGGTGCGCTGCGCGACCCGGGCCAGCACGTCGAGCAGGTCGTGGTGCGACGTCGGGTCGAGCTGGACCAGCGGGTCGTCGAGCAGCAGCGGCACGGCGCAGTCGAGCCCGTCGGGGCGCAGCGCGGTGGCCCGGGCCAGGAGCGTGTTGCGGACCCGCGCCAGGACGTCGGGTGCGGCCACGCCGAGCTTCTTGTCGAGCTTCGCCAGGCGGGCCTCGGCCATCGCCACCCGGTCGCGGGCCGCGGCCACGTCCTCGTCGGTGGGGAGGTCGGCCACCCGGTCGCACAGGAGCCGGACCCGCCGCTCGACCAGAGCCCGGGTGCGGGCCGCGGCCTCGGCGGGCGACGCCGGTCGACGGGTGCTGACCCGTTCGCGCACGGGATCGAGGGTGCCGCCCCGCAGGGCGGTGGTGAGGGCCTCGGCCGGCCCGTCGGGTCCGACCGCGACCCCGGCCTCCAGGGCGATGGCCAGGAGGGCGTCGTCGCACTCGTCCAGCTCGGCGCGGGCGTCGGAGCGGCGCGACTCCAGCCGAGCCGACGCCTGGCGGAGGACGGTGCGGGCCTCGTCGCAGGCGGCGGCGACCTCGGCCTCGAGCTCGGGGTCGCGCTCGGCCGGATCCGACGCAGCCAGCGCGGCCCGCCGCTGCTCGGCCCGTCGGGACGCCTCCACCGCGGCCAGCAGCCCGGTGCCGAGGTCGTCGCCGACGGCACCCGAGACGTGGTGCTCGGTGCTGCCCTCCGCGGTCATGGCCCGCAGGGCGGTCGCGGAGTGCAGCAGCAGGTCGTCGGCAGCCTGGCGGCGGAGGATGAGGCGGTCGACCTCGGCGGCCAGGCGGCGCAGGGCGGCGACGTCGACCGGACCACGGCCCGGCGGGAGCGACACCGCGTCGGCATCGGCGTCGGCGTCGGCGTCGGCCGACTCGGCGGGGTCGGCGGGCTCGCCGGCCACGAGGGGGATGCGGGCGATCTCCTCCAGCTCGCTCACCAGCCGGGCCCGCTGGGCCGCGCCGCTGGTCGCCACGGCCAGCTCGGCGATCAGCTCGTTGAGGGCGCTCTCGGTCGCGAGCCGGTCGGCGACCGCGGCGGGGTCGGGTCGCTCGTCGCCCAGCCCGAGGTCGGCGGCCCGCACGACCATGCAGCGGGCCAGGTCCTCGACCGTCGGCGGCGAGGGTCGGGACGGGCCCCTCGATCGAGGTGCCGTCGGCCTGTCGGGACCCGGAGCTGCTGATCACCGCCGGGCGACCCAGGGCGTCGCGCACGCGGACGCTGGCCGGGCCGGTGCCGGCGAGGGCGCCGACGAGCAGGTCGGTCATCCGGCGGCGGGCCTCGGTGTCGAGCCCGGCGAAGACGGTGACGCGCTGGTCGATGGGCACGCGGATCGTGCCCGAGCGATGGGGGATGAAGATCTCGTCGACGAGCACGCAATGCCTCCCCGCGAACGATCGGCAGGGAGCGGCCGGATCTGAGGGAGAGATCCCCACGTTGCGTAGGCAATCAGCCACCTCACGTGGAGGCGGTGGCCTCCGTCAGGCGGTGGCCGCCAGGTACTCGAACAGGCCGCCACCGGGCAGGTTCCGGGCCACGGTGAAGACCAGCAGCAGGGCGCCCAGGCCCCACCAGACCCGTGCCGTCAGCGCCGGCAGGGCCGGGGTGCGCCACCCGAGGGTGCGGGCCAGCCACAACGCCCAGACCACGACCATGAGGGGCACGAACAGGGCGACGATGACGTTGTGGTCGAAGGCCGCGACGACGTCGCCCTGGGTGAGGGCGTGGGTGGCCCGCAACCCGCCGCAGCCCGGGCAGTCGACGCCGAACAGCGAGAACGTCGGGCAGAGCGGGTAGGCGCCGTCGCCGTTCGGGTCCTGCCAGGCCACGTAGGCGAAGGCCACGGCGCCCAGTGCCCCGAGGCCGACGGGGGCGAGCCACGCCGGACGACGGCGGGTGGCGGGGGCCGGATCCGGGTGGTGGTGGTGCGGGGTGGGCGCCGAGGACGGCCCTCGCCCCGGCGGGCGCGGTCACGGCCGCACGCTACCCGCTCACCCCGGCGGCGTCGAGGGCACGGGCCCGGTGGAGGGTCCCCGCGATCTCGCGGGCCAGGTCGGGGTACTTGGCCATCAGCGCCTGGTAGACGACCACCTGCTCCTGGAGGAGGTCGGTGTCGGGCGCCAGGGTGGCCGCCGCCCCCTCGAGGTACAGCATCTGCTTGGTGAGGAGCACCAGCTCGCGGGGGATCCGCACCCGGTAGCGCACCATCGAGCGGATCAGGGTGTCCATCAGGTCGCCCAGCTGGGCGGTCACCACACCGGCCTCGACGAAGGGCTCGTACAGCTCCTGGATCGTGCGGGCCATGTCGGCCACGTCGACGTCGGGCGGCACCGACCCGAACGACCGCAGGGCCCGGACCATCGACTCGTAGTCGTTCGTCGCCACCGCCATCAGGTAGGCGGCCAGGCGGGTGCGGGCCGACTCGGTGAGGCGGCCGACGATGCCGAAGTCGAACAGCACGAAGGTGCCGTCGGGCAGGACGGACATGTTGCCGGCGTGCAGGTCGCCGTGGAAGAAGCCGTGGACGAGGACCCCCTCGACCACCGTCTGCACCCCCACCCGCAGCACCCGCTCGGTGTCGATCCCGGCGGCCCGCATGGCGTCGACGTCGTCGAAGTGCAGCCCGTCGATCCGCTCCATGGTGAGGACCCGCCGGCCCACCAGCTCGTGGTGGACGAGCGGGACCCGGCAGTCGTCGATGCGGGCGTCGTCGAGCAGCCGCCGCATCCGCTCCATGTTGTCGGCCTCGAGGCGGAAGTCCATCTCCTCGTGGAGCGTGCGGGCGAAGTCCTCGGCCAGGGCCCGGGGCGAGCCGACCGACGTCTGCGGGATGCGCTCGAGCACCTCGCAGACGAGGAGCAGGGCACGCAGCTCGTCGCGCACCTGCTCGACCAGCCCGGGCCGCTGCACCTTCACGACCACGCGGCGGCCGTCGAGGAGCGTCGCGGCGTGGACCTGGGCGATGGACGCCGCGGCGAGGGGCACGTCGTCGAACGATGCGAAGGCGCTGGCGACGGGGCGCCCGAGGTCGGCCTCGACGGTGGCCCTGGCCTGCGCCGCGGGGAAGGGGGGCACCCGGTCGCGGAGGGAGGAGAACTCCTCGATCCAGTCCCGCGGGAACACCCCGGGGCTGGAGGCGATGACCTGGCCGACCTTCACGAAGGTCGGCCCCAGCTCGGTGAACGCGGCGCGCAGGCGGTGGGGGAGGGGCTGGCGCACGTCGGCCAGGTGGCGGGTGAGCGTCGCGCCGATGCGCGCGGTGCGGCGAGCGATGCCGCCCGACCGCGCGGGGGTCACCGCTCGGGTCCGGCCAGCTCGTGGAGGCGGGGGCCGAGCCACTCGGTCCAGAACCAGCTCGCCCCCTCGGCGCTCCAGTGGCCGCCGTCGTCCGGGCGGGGGTTGCCGATGCCGGGCAGGTCGGCCCGGGGCTCGCCGTCGCGGCACAGCACCTCGGTGGGGTCGAGGTAGGTGGCGCCGGCCTCGGCCGCCACGTCCGAGGACAGGTCGCGCCACCAGCGCACCTGCTCCGGGGTCCTCGTGTCCTCGACCTGGGGCCAGCAGTCGACGGCGAGCACCGCCACCTCGCGACTGGACGTGGCCATGGCGTCGAGGCGCTCGGCCAGCAGCCCGGCCACGAACGCGTCGTAGGCCGGGTCGCCCGGTCGGCCCGACCCGGCCGCGGGGACGTCGTCGACGCCCGACATCTCCCACGCGCCCCAGTAGGCCACCGCCACGTCGGTGGTGGTGCCGGCGATGACGTCGTCCTCCAGCTGGGTCACCCCGGCGCACTGCTCGGCGAGGTCGCGGTCGCCGCCCGCCGACAGCCCCTCGCGCACCAGCCCGCAGCCGATGGCCGCGCTGCCGTGCACCAGGTCGATCCCGGCGGCGTCGGCGCCGGCCCGCCCCTCGTAGTCGAGCGTGAAGGCGATCGAGTCGCCGAAGACGGCCGCGCTCACGGGCTGGGCGCCGGGCGCACCGACCTCGCGCAGGGTGGGCCCGAGCCACGACCGCCAGAGCCAGTCGGCGCCCTCCTCCGACCAGTGCTGCCCATCGTCGGGGCGGGGGTCGCCGACGTCGTCGACCTCCTTGGCCTCACCGTCGTGGCAGACCTCGGACGTCGGGTCGATCAGCACCGCGTGGGCGTCGGCGTCGGCCACCGAGGCGAGGACCCGGTCGCGGTACCAGCGCTGGCGCTCGCGCGCGTCGGCGTCGGGTCCGCACGGGTCGGCCCAGAGGGCGACCATGGCCCCGTCGGCGGAGAGCGCCGCGACCCGTTCGGCGAGCAGCTGGCGGATCGAGAAGGTCCAGGCCCGGTCGTCGGGGCCGACGGTCCGGCCGTCGCGCTCGTGGTCGGCCCGCTCCCACGCTCCGGTGACCAGCAGGACGACGTCGGGGTCGCCGGCGAGGCCGAGGCGGTCGGCGTCGGCGACCGGTCCGGCGCAGTCGTCGTAGGTCTCCGGGCTGCCGGCCTCGACGGCCTCGGGCGGCCGCTCGCCGGAGGTGAGCAGGCTGCACCCCGGGAGGGCGCGGGCGTCGACCGAGCTGACGTCGTCGAGGTCGTCGGGTGCGTAGGTGCCGAGCGTGTAGCCCACGCTGTCGCCGACGACCAGCACCCGCACCGGGTCGCCCGCCGCGGTCCCGGCGGTCCCCGGCTGCGGGTCGGACCCGTCGGACCCGTCCGTCCCCTCGGGCTCGAGGGCGGGGCGCAGCGCGTCCTCGCGGAGCTCCTCGTCGGTCATCGCCTGCAGCGGGTCGGGGCGCTCCTGGGTCATGGTGCCGACGACGACCACGCCGGCGACCAGCACGAAGGCCAGCGCGGCGGTCGCCGCGGGCTGCATCCTCGGGACGGCCAGCCCGCCGCTGCGGATCGGCATCTCCAGCCAGCGGTGGCTCGCCTCCGCCAGCAGCAGCGAGACGGCGACCGTGGTGGCGGCGAGGGTGGCGCCGTCGAGGCCCTGGTCCTCCGCGACCACCTGGACCGGCCAGGAGTACAGGTAGATCCCGTAGCTGCGCTCGCCCAGCCAGCGCAGCGGCGGCAGGGAGAGCACCCGGCCCACGATGCTCGTGCCCGCGACCGCGCTGCCGCCCACCGCGACGGCGGCGACGAGGGCGACGACCCCCAGCCCGCCCCGGTACAGCCACCCGTCGGTGGCCTCGACGGTGGCCGTCGCGACCGCGAGGCCGATGACGGCGAGCCCCGACGCCGGTGCGACCCACCCGGCTGCGGGAGCTCCGCCGGGTCGGCGGACGAACACCGCGGCGAGGGCCGCCCCGACCAGGGGGGCGACGACCCGGGTGTCGGTGCCGAGGTACAGGCGCTCGACGTCCCACGACCCGGCGTGGGCCGCGGTCCACGCCACGCTGGCGACCGCGCCGGCCGCGGCGATGGCCCCGACGACCACGGGCGCCGGTCGACGCCGCCGGGTCGCGAGGGCGATCGCGCCGGCCACCACCAGCGGCCACAGCAGGTAGTACTGCTCCTCGATCGAGAGCGACCAGGCGTGGCGCAGCGGCGACGGGTCGGCCGCGAAGTAGCCGCCGGTCGGCTCGAGGGCGAAGCGCCAGTTGGCGACGTAGGCCAGGGTGGCGATGGCGTCGAGGCGGAGGTCCGGCAGCCGGTCGTGGTCGAGGAAGGCGCGGGACACGACCACCACCCCGATCAGGGTCGCCCCGAGGGCGGGCAGCAGCCGCCGGGCCCGGCGGATCCAGAAGCGGCGCAGGTCGATGCCGTCGCCGCCCTCTCCCTCGCGCAGCAGCAGCGAGGTGATCAGGAAGCCCGACAGGACGAAGAAGAGGTCGACGCCCAGGAAGCCGCCGGACAGGTGGCCCAGGTGGTACGCCAGCACGGCGGCCACGGCGAGGCCGCGCAGCCCGTCGAGCGTGGGCCACCTCGGGGGCGCCGGCGGCCGGGTCGGGGGGAGGGTCGGGTCGGGGGTGCTGTCCACGGGGCGGGTCGACGGTACTCCGTCGTCGGTACTCCCTCGTCGGTCGGAGGGGCGCACCGGTAGCCTGCCCCGCCGTGGCAGCACCGGGGGCGCGCGAGGGCTGGAGGCTCCTCGTGGGCCAGATCGGCCGGCAGTGGCCGGGCCTCCTCGCCGGCATCGCCATGGGCCTGCTGTGGACGGCGGGGCGGGTCAGCATCCCGACGCTGGTGCAGCGGGCCATCGACGAGGGGATGGAGGCCGGCGACGCCGACGTGGTGACCCGCTGGGCGATCGTCATCGCGGTGGTCGCGGTCGGCACCGCCATCTGCACCGGCGCCCGTCGCTACCTGGCCTTCCGCGAGGCCCGCCACGCGGAGGCGATGCTGCGCGACCGGCTGTTCGGCCACCTCGTGCGGCTGTCGTTCCCGTACCACGACCAGAGCCCGACCGGTCAGCTGATGAGTCGGGCCAACACCGACCTCCAGCAGGTCCAGAACTTCGTCGTCCTGGTGCCGCTCACCATCGCCAACCTGGTCACGGTCATCGCCTCGGCGGTGATCCTGGCCCGGATCGACCTGTCGCTCACCGTGCTGGCGCTGGGCGGGCTGCCGCTCCTGGTGGTGCTGACCCGGCTGCTCAGCTCGCGCCTCTTCCCCACGATGATGGCGGTGCAGGAGGAGTCGGCGGAGCTGGCCGAGGTCGTGGAGGAGACGGTCTCCGGCGTGCGGGTGGTGAAGGGCTTCGGGGCCGAGGAGGTGCAGGCCGACCGGCTCGAGGTGGAGGCCGACGACGTCTACGAGGCGTCGATGGCCGGGGCGCGGGTGCGGGGCCGCTACTGGCCGATCCTCGAGCTGCTGCCCAGCCTGGGGCTGGTCCTCGTCCTCTGGGTGGGAGGCCACCGGGTGCTCGACGGCCAGCTCACCATCGGCGAGCTGGTGGCCTTCAACGCCTACGTCGTGCTGCTGGTCTGGCCCATGCGCATGCTGGGGTGGATCGTGGCCATGGCCCAGCGGGCGATCGCATCCGGAGGGCGGGTGGCCGAGGTGCTGGCCACCGAGGTCGAGGTGGCCGAGGTCGCCCACCCCCAGGTGCTCCCGCCGCGCGACGGCGGCGACGTCGGCCGGGTGGAGCTGCGCGACGTGCGGTTCGGCTACCGCGCCGGCCGGGACGTGCTCTCCGGGTTCGACCTGGTCGTGCCGCCGGGCCAGTCGGTCGCGATCGTCGGCGCCACCGGGAGCGGGAAGTCCACCCTCGCCCGCCTCCTCTGCCGCTTCTACGACGTCGACGCCGGCGACGTGCTGCTCGACGGCGTCGCCCGTCGGCCAGCTCCGCCTGCACGAGCTCCGTCGGGCGGTGGGCCTCGTGTTCGAGGACACCTTCCTCTTCAGCGACTCCATCGCGGCCAACATCGCCTTCGCCGAGCCCGACTCCGATCCCGGAGCCATCGAGCGGGCGGCCCGGCTGGCCGGGGCCCACGACTTCATCACCGGCCTGCCCGACGGGTACGACACCCTGGTCGGCGAGCGGGGCTACGGGCTGTCGGGCGGGCAGCGCCAGCGCGTCGCCATCGCCCGGGCGATCCTCGCCGACCCCCGGGTGCTGGTCCTCGACGACGCGACCAGCGCGGTCGACCCGTCGAAGGAGCACGAGATCCGCGGTGCGCTCACCGAGGTGATGCGCGACCGCACCACCATCGTGATCGCCCACCGGCCGGCCACCATCGCCCTCGCCGAGCGGGTGGTGCTGATCGACGGCGGCCGGGTCGTGGCCGACGGCACCCACGGCGAGCTGCTCGCGTCGAGCGCCCGCTACCGCGAGGTGCTGGCCGCGGCCGCGGTGGCCGAGTCCGAGGCGGGCGACGGGGACGCCGACGCGGTCGACGGCGACGCGGTCCGGCGACGCGGGTCGGTCGGGGGTCCGTCGTGATCGTCGACGCCGGCGTCAGCGAGGAGGACCGCCTCGACCGGCGCGCCGCCGGCCAGGTGCTGCGGCGGGCGGCGCGGGGCCTGGGCCCCTACCGCCGCCAGCTGTACCTGGCCCTCGCCCTGGTCGTCACCTACACCCTGGCCACGGTGGCCGGGCCGTTCCTGGTGCGGACGGGCATCGACGACGGCATCAAGGCCGGCGACGGCGACGCCCTCGACCGGGTCGTGGTGCTCTACGTCGTGGTGTCGTTGGTCGGCTTCCTCGTCAACCGCACCCAGATCGTCCTCATCTCCCGCATCGGCGAGGGCTTCCTCCGCGACATGCGCACCCGGGTCTTCCGCCACCTGCTCCGCCTGTCGATGCCCTTCTACGACCGGGAGAAGGCCGGCGTCATCGTCAGCCGGATGACCTCCGACGTCGACTCGCTCCAGGAGCTGGTGCAGCTCGGCCTCCTGCAGTTCGTGTCGAGCGTGCTGCTGATCGTGATCACCCTCGGGCTGCTGGCGGTGACGTCGCCGGCCCTGCTGCTCGTCGCCGCCATCCCGCTGCCGTTCGTGGTGCTGGCCAGCATCAAGTTCCAGCGCGACTCCAACGCCGCCTACCTGACCGTGCGCGACCGCATCGGCCTCATGCTGTCCCACCTCCAGGAGGGCCTCACCGGGGTGCGGGTCATCCAGGCCTACGCCCGCGAGGGCGTCGAGACCGATCGCTTCGAGCGCCGCAACCGCGGCCTGTACCGGGCCCACATGCGGTCGGTGTGGATCCAGGCCTGGTACCTGCCGGTGATCGAGGTGGCCGGGCACCGGGGCCACGGCCCTGGTGGTGCTGGTCGGTGGGCGGATGGTGGTCGACGACGCCCTCACCGTCGGCACCGTCGCCCTCTTCGTGCTGTCGCTGTCGAACCTGTTCGACCCGGTGCAGCAGCTGTCGCAGCTGTTCAACCAGGTGCAGTCGGGCGGGGCCGGGCTCAAGAAGCTGTACGAGCTGCTCGACACCGAGGTCGACGTCCCCGAGGCGGCCGACGCCGTCGACCTGCCGGCGCGCGGGGCGATCGTGGTGTCCGGCCTCGGGTTCGCCTACGCGCCCGACGCCCCCGGGTGCTCCGCGACGTCGACCTGGTGATCGAGCCGGGGGAGCGGCTGGCCCTCGTCGGGCCCACCGGTGCCGGCAAGTCGACCCTGGCCAAGCTGATCGCCCGCTTCTACGACCCGACCGAGGGCTCCGTGTCCTTCGGCGGCGTCGACCTGCGCGACGCCTCGCTCGACTCGCTGCGCGACCGGATCGCGGTCGTGCCCCAGGAGGGCTTCCTGTTCAACGGCACCATCCGCGACAACGTGCGGGTGGCCGAAGCGGGGCGCATCGGACGCCGAGGTCGACGCCGCCCTCGAGGCGGTCGGCGTGCGGGAGCGCTTCGCCGGCCTGCCCGACGGCCTCGACACCGAGGTCCGCGAGCGGGGCAGCCGCCTGTCGGCGGGGGAGAAGCAGCTGGTGTCGCTGGCCCGGGCCGCCCTGGCCGACCCCGAGGTGCTGGTGCTCGACGAGGCGACCTCCAGCCTCGACCCCGGCACCGAGGCCGTGGTCGAGGCCGCCGTCGAGCGCCTGATGGAGGGCCGCACCATCATCGTGATCGCCCACCGCCTGACCACCGCGGCCCGGGCCGACCGGGTCGGCGTGGTCGAGGGCGGCGTGCTGGCCGAGCTCGGCCCCCACGACGAGCTGGTCGCCGTCCCCGGCGGCCGCTACGCCCGCCTCTACGACGCCTGGACCGCCGGCGCCGCCACGGCCTGACCCCGTCGCTGCCCTCGTCCGACGCGACCAGGGGCGTAGGGTCGGGGTGCGGGGTGGAAGGGGACCGTCATGGCCGAGCTGCTCAAGGGTCGACGTCGATCGTCCGATCAGGGAGGGATGCCCCTGCCGGTCCCGCGTCGCCGCCGACGGCCGCGGCCGCTCGCCTCGTCGCCCTCGCGCTGGCGCTGGTGGTGTCGCTCAGCGCCGCCGGCTGCGCGCCCCCGACGTCGGTGACCTTCACCGGCCGCGGCTTCGGCCACGGTCGGGGGATGGGCCAGTGGGGCGCCCTGGGCTACACCGTCGACCACGGCTGGTCGGGCACCCAGGTGCTGAACCACTTCTACGGCGGCACGACCATGGCCACCGTCGCCTCCGGCGGCCAGCGGGTGTACCTCACCGGCACCGGGGGCCAGGAGCTGCGCGTCGTCCAGACCTACGGCCGTCTGCGGGTCGACGGCTACTCGGGCAACCTCACCGCGGTGCGGGTGGCCCGCCTCGGTCCCGGCCGCTTCCGCATCTGGGGCGGGTCGAGCTGCACCGGCGGGTGGATCCACATCACCGACCGCACCACCCCGCAGGTCAACGTCCGGTCCGGCGTGCTCCAGGGCAACGACCCGACCCGGATGATGCAGCGGTGCACCACCACCGGCAGCACCCGCTACTACCGGGGGTCGATGTACGCGGTCGACGCCCTGGGCACGATCGTGTCGGTCAACGAGCTCGCCACCGAGGCCATGCTGCGCTCGGTGGTGGCCCGCGAGGTCTCGCCGTCGTGGTCGGACCACGGCGGCGGGCGGGGCGCGGCCGCGGTGCGGGCCCAGGCCGTGGCGGCCCGCAGCTACCTGCTCTCCGGCGACACCCGGTGGAGCCCGTGGGCGACGACGTGCGACAGCCCGGCGTCGTGCCAGGTCTACGAGGGCTACGGCACCCGGGCCGCGGGGGGCACGACGATCACCAAGGTCGAGGACCCGCGCACCGACGCCGGGGTCAGCACCACCGCCAACCAGGTGCGGGTCTTCACCGGCACGATCCGGATCGCCCGGACCGAGTTCTCCTCGAGCCGGGCGGCTGGTCGGCCGGGGGCACGTTCCCCGCCGTGGTCGACGACGGCGACGACTACGCCTCCAACCCCCACCGGAGCTGGACCGTCACCATCGCCCGCACCACGATCGAGTCGGCCTTCGACGCCCGCCAGGGCCGCGACATGGGCACCTTCCAGTCGTTCGACACGATCGTGCGCAACGGCCTCGGCGCCGACGGAGGGCGGGTCACGTCGCTCCGCGCCCGCTTCAGCGGAGGTGACGTCACCCTCACCGGTGAGCAGCTCCGCGCCCTGCTCGGCCTGAAGTCGAGCTGGTTCACCCCCTCGAGCTGACCGGGAGCCACCCCGCCGATGTCCTCGTCCCCTCCCGCCCCGTCCCGACGCGGAGAGCGTCCGCGCTGCCGCGTTCGGTGGTGGCGGTCGTCCTCGGGCTCGCCCTCGGCGTGGCCACCCTCGTCGCCCCGCGGGGCGATGCACCGACCGGTGCTCCCGCCGGCGCCGCCACCGCCGCCCCCCGGCTCCTGCGCTCGGTCGACGTCCGGCTCAACAGCATCGCCACCAGCCCCGGCACCAACGAGCACGTCTCATCGCCCGCCCTCGCCGACCTGACCCACCCCGGTGACGACCAGCCCGAGCTGGTCGTCGCCGCGCCCAACGGCACGGTCACCGCCACCCGGGTCGACACCGGGGCCCGGCTCTGGCAGGCCAGCCTGGGCGCGACGGTCATCCACGCCTCGCCGGTGGTCGTCGACGTCGACAACGACGGGCGGGTCGACGTGGTCGTGGCGACCATGGACGGCCGGGTCGTCCTGCTGAACGGCCAGACCGGCGGGGCGGTCCGCACCTTCCGCCAGGGGGCCGACCTGTACTGCCCGGGCAGCCAGCCGAACTGCCGCCCCAGCGGCTTCTTCGCCACCCCGGTCGTCGGCGACGTCAACGGCGACGGCCGCAACGACATCGTCGCGCCCAGCTTCGACCACACCATCTACGCCTGGAGCTGGGGCGGCACCCTGCTGTGGCGCAGCTTCCTGCAGGACACCCTGTGGTCGTCGCCCGCGCGTCGTCGACGTCGACCGCAACGGCACCGCAGGAGGTCGTGCTCGGCGGCGACATCTACGCCGGCAACCCGCTGGGAGTCCCGGCCGGCGGTCTGCTGTGGGTCCTCAACGGCCGCAACGGCGCCCGCTTCACGGGCTATCCCACGTCGCTCCCCGGTCAGACGATCTGGTCGTCGCCCGCGATCACCGACCTCGACGGCGACGGGTGGCCCGACGTCGTCGTCGGGCACGGGCAACAACGGTCCCTTCGGCGACGGCTCGCGCCCAGCGCAAGGTGTGGGGCCTCCGGCTGACAACCACGCGAACCTGCCGGGCTGGCCGGTGGCGCCGCCGGACGGGTCGTGCAGCAGCCCGCGGTCGGCGACGTCGACGGCGACGGCGCGCCCCGAGGTCGTCGTCGCCACCGAGACCGCCTACCTCCGGGCCTACGAGCACACCGGTGCGGTCAAGTGGACGACCTGCAACTACGCGACGACGTCGGCGTGCGCGCCAGCGCGTCCAGCGCACCCACGGCGGGGTCGCGATCGCCGACGTCGACGACGACGGCGTGCAGGAGGTGCTGTCGGCCCTCACCCAGCGCCTCCGGGTCTACGACGGCCGCACTCGAGCGCGCCATCGAGGCCGACGTCCGCCTGAGCGGCGGCAACGGCATCCTGAACCCGGCCGTCGGTCGTGGCGATCGAGCGAGATCAACGGCAGACGCGGTCATCGCCCAGTCGTACGTCAACCGCGGCCCGGCGGCGACGGGGGCGCCGCGGCCGGGCCGGGCCTCGATCCGCACCGACCTGCTGACCACCGACCAGCCGCTGTGCGCCGAGGACTGGCCCGGCTTCAAGCGCGACGCCGACGGCGCACCTCGATCCGTCCGACCCGCCCGGCGTGGCACCCCTTCCGCTGCGGGCGACCCTTCGTCGCCCAGCAGTACCGCGACCTCCTCGGTCGCGACCTCGACGCCGCGGGGGCCACGTTCTGGACCGCCCGCCTCCGCACCACCTGGAGCGGGCCGCGGGTGGTCGAGGGCGTTCATGGACAGCGCCGAGTTCGGCGCGTGTCGCGGCCCCGGCCGTGCGCCTCCACCTCGGCCTCACCGGCGGGCCGCCGATCGACGCCGCCGACGTCCGGGCCGAGATGGCCGACGCTGCGCCAGGGCACGACCCTCGCCGACCTGGCCGGCGGCTGCTGGCCCAGGCCCCGTACGCGTCGATGACCGACGGTCAGCTCGTCGACCGCATCTACCCGAACCTCATGGGCTCGACCCCGACCGCCGCGGCCCGGGCCGATGCGCTGGCCGCCATCGACGACGACGGGCGGGGCGCCTGGTTCGCGCGAGCTCTCGGCGTCGGCGCTGGGTGGTCGCCCGGCTGCGGGGGCCGGTGCAGGTCGCGATGACCTACGTCGGCCTGCTCGACCGGGGACCGGACCAGGAGGGCTGCGACTACTGGGTGGCGCGGGTCGCGGCCGGCACCCGGACCCAGCGGCTCATCGAGCTCTTCCTCGCGTCGTCCGAGTACGCCGACCGGGTGCTGTAGCGCTCACGGTCACGACCGCGAGCGCCGGCGGACGCGACGAGGGCTCGGACCCAGGGGGTGGTCCGAGCCCTGCGCGGCCCAGCCGTCAGGACGGCTGCGCTCCGGCCGTGCGCCCGGCGGTGGGGCGACGGCCTGATCAGGGTGCCTCAGGCGGCGCGGGAGACGGCCGAACGGACCTGCTCCCGGGCGTCCTTGGCGGTGTCGCGGGCCTGCTGGACGAGCTCGCGGGCCTGCTCGGGGAGCTTGGTCTCGAGGTCGGACAGGACCGACTCGAGGCGGGTCTCGAGGGCGTCGAGGCGCTCCTCGACGACCTTGACCCGGTCGTCGACGGTGCCGGCGAGGGCATCGAGGCGCCCCTTGAGGTCGTCGGCGAGGCCCTTAGCTCGTCGAGGCGGCCCTTGAGCTCGTCGACGACGCCCTCGGCGCTGCCGCCGAGCTCGTCGAGACGGCCCTTGGCCTCGTCGACCTGGCCCTTGAGGGTCTTGGTGAGCTCGACCCGCTGGACCTGGGCCTTCTGGAAGGTGATGACGCCGGCGCCGACGCCGACGTAGAAGGCGTCCTTGGCGACTCGGGTGATGTCGTCGGTGGTGATCTCGGGCATCGTCCTGCTCCTCGGATCGGGGGACTCGGGGACTGCTCGCAACCGTACCCATCTTGTTAAACAGTTGCAAGCACTCGGGAGGTGTGAACCTCGTCTCCACGCCCCCTGGGGTACCGGGGGCGCCGAGGGGCCAGACGGGCAGGTTGGCCCAGCCGTGACCCCCGGCACGACCTCCCGACGACGCGCCCGCCGGCGACCCGGTCGGCGCCACCGTCGGCTCCGGACGACGCGCCCGGCCCTCGGGTGGCGCCGGCGGTCGTCGCCGTGGTGGTCACCCACGACCCCGGCCCCTGGTTCGAGGAGAGCTCCTGGGCCTCGCTGCGGCCCAGACCTACCCGACGCTCTCGGTGCTGGTCATCGACGCCGACAGCGCCGAGGACCCCGACCGCCCGGGTCGCCGCGGTCGCTGCCCGACGCCCGCGTCCGCCGCCTCGACGACAACCCCGGGTTCGGCGCCGCCGCCAACGAGGTCGCTCGGCGCGGTCGAGGGCGCCGCGTTCTACCTGCTCTGCCACGACGACGTCGCCCTCGACCCGGACGCCGTCCGCGACGCTGGTCGAGGAGGCGTTCCGCTCCAACGCGGGCATCGTCGGGCCGAAGCTGGTCGACTGGGACGACCCGCGGCCGCTGCTCCAGGTCGGCGCGGTCGATCGACAAGACCGGCGTCGCTCGGCCCCGTTCGCCGAGCCGCGGCGAGCTCGACCAGGAGCAGCACGACGCCGTCCGCGACGTGTTCTTCGTGCCCGGCGGCGCCACGCTCGTCCGGGCCGACCTGTTCCGCGCCGCTCGGCGGGTTCGACGCGGCCATCGACCTACCTCGGCGACGACCTCGACCTCTGCTGGCGCGCCCACGTCGCCGGGGCCCGGGTCCTGGTCGTCCCCGATGCCACCGGCCCGCCACCTCGAGGCCCTCGGCGGAGCGGCGGCGGCGACGACCGCCGCCGGCGCCTCCAGCCCGCCACCGGGTGCGCACGCTGCTCTCGACCTACGGCCTCGGGCCACCTGCTGCGGGTGGTGCCCCAGGCCGCTGGTGCTGGCCCTCGGCGAGGCGTGCTCGCCCTGCTCAGCGGCCGCTTCCGCCACGCCGCCGACGTCGCTCGCGGCCTGGACGTGGAACCTGCGCCCGCCTCCGGCCTCCATCGCGCCGCCGCCGCCGGGTCATCCGCCGCACCCGCACCGTCGCGCGACCACGAGGTCCGCGAGCTCCAGGTGCGGGGCAGCGCCCGCCTGTCCGGCGTTCCTCCGCGGTCAGATCGGCACCAGCGACGACCGGCTGGGCGGTCTGGCGGCGACCGGCCGCGACCTGTCGGCACGCTGCGCGCCCCCCTGACCCGGACCGCGGTCGTGGCGGCCGCCACCGCCGTCGTCCTCATGGTGGTCGGCAGCCGCAACCTGCTGATCGGACCTCTTCCGGCCGTCGGCGAGCTGACCGCCTTCCCCTCCTCGGCGGTCGACCTCCTGCGCACCCACCTGACCGGGTGGCGCACCACCGCTCGGCGGCGGACCCGGCGCCTCGCCCACCGGGGTCGGGGGTGCCGGGCTGGCGAGCCTGGTCACGCTCGGCTCGACGTCGGTCGCCCGCAAGGTGCTGGTGCTCGCGCTCCTCCCGCCGGGCTGGTGGGCATCTGGCGGCTGGCCCGACCCATCGGGTCGGTGCGGGCCGCGGCCGCCGCCATCATCGTCTACGCCGCCGTCCCGGTGCCCTACAACGCCCTCGGCCGGGGGTCGTGGTCCGCACTGGTCGCCTACGCCGCGGTGCCGTGGATCGTGCTCGGCCTCGCCCGGGCCACCGAGCTCGCCCCGTTCGGAGGCCGCGGGTTGGCGGCCGCCGCCACCGCCGAGCCGATCGAGACCTCGCACGCCGGCGTCCCCGCCCGGGCCCTGGGCCTCGGCCTGTCGGTGGCCGCTGGCCGCGGTCGTGAGCCCGGTGCTGCTGCCGGTGGCCGGTCTGGTCGCGGTGGGGTTCGCTCGTGGGCTCGCTGGTCGCCGGCCGGGTCGAAGGCCTCGTCCGCCTGGCCGTCGCCGCCCTGGTCGGCGGGGTCGTGGCCGTGGTGCTGAACCTGCCGTGGAGTGCGGCGGTGCTCGACGGCGGCCTCGGCTGGTCCGGGGTGGTCGGGCGGTCCGAGACGCCGACCCAGTCGGTGGCCGAGCTGCTCCGCCTCCACACCGGGCCGTTCGGCGACACGCCGCTGGCCTTCGCCTTCCTCGTCGCCGCGGCCCTGCCCCTGGTGATCGGCCGAGGGTGGCGTCTGGCCTGGGCGGTCCGCGGCTGGTTCGTCGGCGTCGCCGGGTGGGCGGTGCTCGTCGCCGGCCAGCAGGGGTGGACGTCGGTCCCGCTGCCGGCCGCCGAGGTGCTCCTCGTCCTGCCCGCCGTCGGCCTGGCCTTCAGCACCGCGCTGGGAATGGCGGCGTTCGAGGTCGACCTGCGGCACTTCCGCTTCGGGTGGCGGCAGGCCGTGTCGGTGGCGGCCGCGGTCGCGGTGGTCCTCGGCGGGCTGACCCTCCTGCCCTCGGCCCTCGACGGTCGGTGGGAGGTGCCGACCTCGGACCTCGATCGCGCCCTCGCCCCCGTCCTCACCGCCGACGGCGACCCCGACGCCCGGGTGCTGTGGCTCGGCGACCCGGGGATCCTCCCGGTGACCGGCGAGCGCTACGACGACGACGTGTCGCTCGCGACCACCGACGGCCTGCCCGACCTCACCGAGCACTGGGCGGCCACGAACCACGCGAGCACGGACCGGCTCGTCGACGCCGTCGGGCTGGCCGCCTCGCGGCGGACGACCGCGCCTGGGCCACCTGCTCGGACCGGAGGGCGTGCGCTACGTGGTCGTGCCGGTGCGCAGCCTCCCCTCGGCCCTCGCCGGTGAGGAGCGCCCGCCGCCCGGCGTGGCTGCCCGACGCGCTGACGGCCCAGCTCGACCTCGAGCAGGTCGACACCGACAGCGCCCTGATGGTGTTCCGCAACACCGCCTGGCGGGGCATGGTGACGTCGATCCCCGCCGATGCCGAGCTGCCCGACACGCCCGAGGGGGCGGTGGGCACCGACCGCGACGGGTGGGAGGCGATCGACGACGGCACCGACCCGGGGGAGCAGCGCTTCGACGCGCCCGCGGGCGGCGGCCTCGTCGCCGCCGTGCCCGACGACGGCTGGAGCCTCGAGCCGGCGAGCGGCGGCGACGAGACCGACGAGGCCTTCGGCTGGGCCCTCCACTCGCCGGAGGTCGGAGAGGGCGAGGGGTCGCTGACGTACTCGACCGATCCCCCCTACATCGCCGCCGTCCTCGTCCAGCCCGTCCTCTGGGTCGTGGTCCTCCTGGTGCGCAACCGGCTGGGGAGGCGGCGCCCGTGACCCCCCGCTGGCCCGCCCTCGTCCTGCTGGTCGCCCTCGCCGTCGGTGCCTTGGTGGTGGGCCGCGACGCGCCCGACCCGACCCCGCCGACGCCGGCCGACCCGGCGTCGCTGCTGCCGGCCGGGCCCCCCGCCGACGCCCTCGACTCGACGTGGTTCTGCGCGGGCGCAGACCGTCGGTGACGGCACCGCGGCCGACGGCACCATCGTGATCGCCAACGTCGGCGACGAGACCGCGACCGGCCGCCTCGACGTGGTGACCGACGGCGGTGACCTGCTCGCCGACGGCGACGGCCAGCCGCTGGAGATCCCGCCCCAGACCACCGAGCGGATCCGGCTGGCCGACCTGCTGGAGGCCGACTGGGCCTCGGCCCAGGTCACCCTCGACCGGGGTGACGTCGCCGTCGAGCACGAGGTCGAGGGCCCGCAGGGGCGCGACGCGGCGCCCTGCCACAGCGCCGCCGCCGACCGCTGGTACCTGCCCTCCGGGCGCGACGACCCGCGACGCCCGCTACTACCTCGCCGTGTACAACCCGACCCCGGTGGCGGCCACCGTCGACATGGAGTTCGCCACCGTCGAGGGCCCGCGCCAGCCGGGCGACCTCCAGGGCATCCCCGTCGGTCCCGCGGTCGATGGTGGCGGTGAACGTCGCCGCCGCGGTCACCGTGCGCGACCTGATCGCGGCCACCGTCACGGCGCGGACGGGGCCAGATCGTCGTCGACCGCATCCAGACCTGCGACGGGCGGGGGGCGAGCTCCACCGAGGAGGAGGCGGCCGAGGAGGCCTACCGGCGCACCGGACTGACCGTCACCCCTGCGGTGCCCGTGGCCCGACCGACGTGGACCTTCCCCGCCGGCGTGCGGGCGGTGGCCGCGGACCTCGGCGGGCGACCCGGCCGGCGGCGTGCACGAGGTGGTCTACGTCTTCAACCCGGGTGCACGAGAGGTCGACGTGTCGGTCGACATCGCGCTCGACGATCCCCGCCGCAACGGGCGGCTCGACCCGATCCCGCTCACCGTGGCCCGGGCGAGGTCGCCACCTTCGACGTCGACGCCACGCCCGGCGTCCCCGAGGACGTCCGCCACAGCATCACCGTGTCGGCCGAGGACGGTCGCTCGGTGGTGGTCGAGCGCACGCTCGTCGCCGAGGGCGAGACCGACTACGTCGGGGTGGCCACCAGCACCGGATCCCCGGTCGCGCGCGCGGTGGGCTTCGCCTCGGCGGCCGCTCCGACGACCTCGACGCCGTGCGCATCGCCCTGGTGAACCCCGGCGACGAGGCCGTCGACGTCGAGCTCGTCGCCTTCGGCGACGGCGAGCGGACCGCCATCGCGCCTCGACGACCCGGTCACCCTCGACCCCGGGGGCCGACGGGAGGTCGTGGTCGAGGGGCTCGTCGAGGGCCGTGGGTCGATCGAGGTCGACCTCGTCGTGGTCCGTCGTCGCCGAGCGCCGCATCCTCGCCGCGCGGGACGACGACGGCGAACCCGGGCTGGGCGCCTCCGGGCCCTCGGCATCCCCTTCGGCGACCTGGTCCTGCTCGGCTGACGGTGCGGACCGCCTCGTCCTCCTCGTCGTGCTGGCCGCGCTGGCCGCGGGCGTGGCCGTCGTGCTGCGCTCCCGGGCCGGCACCGACGCCCCGACCCGCCCGACCTGGGCGGTGCCCGGCGAGGTCGACCGGGCCGACCTCCCGCGGCCCGACGCCGCCCTGGCTGGTCGCGGTGTTCAGCTCGTCGACCTGCATGGCGTGCCGGGCGACCTGGAGAAGGCCCGCCAGCTGGAGAGCGACGAGGTCGCGGTGTGCCACCTCGACTCGGTGGCCGACGCCGAGCTCCACCGCCGCTACGGCATCGACGCCGTCCCGCTCGTCCTGATCGCCGACGCCGACGGCCGGGTGCGGGGCAGCTTCCTCGGCGAGCCCCCGGCCGCCGACCTCTGGAAGGCCGTCGCCGACGCCCGGGAGGGGCCGACGACGAGCGGTAGCGTGCCGCGATGCGATGATCCGACGAGCCCACCCGTCGGAGGGCGCACGCCGGCCACGTGAAGCGGGCCGGCGAGCAGGCCGGCCTGCCGGCGAGATGCCCCGACCGATCAAGGTCACGATCATCGGCGCCGGGTCGATGTTCAGCCCGGAGATCAGCAACGACCTGCTCCGCATCCCGGGCGGCGCCGGCGGCACCATCGCCCTGGTCGACGTCGATGCCGAGCGGCTCGACCTCATGCGGCGGGTGCTCGAGCGGCTGATCGAGCACCGCGGCGCCCACCAGTGGAAGGTCGAGGCATCGACCGACCGCACCGAGCTGCTCCCGGGACCGACTACATCGTCAACTGCATCGAGGTCAGCGGCGTCGAGCTGCGTCGCCTCGACAACGACATCCCGCCTGAGTACGGCGTCGACCAGTGCATCGGCGACACCATCGGGCCCGGCGGGCTGTTCAAGGCGCTGCGCACGATCCCGGTGTGGCTCGACGTGCTCGCGACGCCGAGCGGCTCTGCCCGGACGCCTTGGTGCTCAACTACACCAACCCGATGAGCATGATGTGCCTGGCGGTCGGGCCGCACGAGCTCGATGCCGGTCGTCGGGCTCTGCCACAGCGTGCAGGGCACCAGCCACCTCCTGGCGAAGCGGGCCGGTGTCCGTACGGAGAGTGGAGTGGAAGTGCGCCGGGCATCAACCACCTGGCGTGGTTCACCGAGCTCGAGCCCCGACGGCGAGGATCTCTACCCCTGCTCATCGAAAAGGCCCGCCGAGACCATAGCAGGCGAGCTCGTGACCCGCGACGACACCGATGACCTGGTGCGCAAAGACATGATGCTGCATTTCGGCGCCTTCATCACCGAGTCGAGCGGCCACCTCTCGGAGTACCTCCCCTACTACCGGCAAGCGGAAAGACCTACCTGCGAGCAGCTAACGCGGGCCCGAGCTACGGCGGCGAGTCCGGCTTCTACGCCGACAACTGGCCGACGTGGCGGGAAGAGCCGCGACCGGGACCGCACCGCAGCCATGGTCGGCGGCACCGGGACCTCGAATGGGACGCGGAGCTGGGAGTACGCCAGCTGGATCATCGAGGCGCGCGAGAAGGACACCCCGTTCCGCATCCACGGCAACGTGATGAACAGCACGCCGGCGGCGGCACGCTCATCACCAACCTCCCCGCCGACGGCTGCGTCGAGGTCGCCTGCCTGATCGACCGGAACGGCATCCACCCGCCGCTTCGGCGCCCTGCCCCCGCAGATGGCCGCGGTCTGCCGCGAGCAACATGCGGTGTTCGATCTCGGCGCCAGGCCGCGCATCGAGCGCCGCAGGAAGCTGCCAGCCCACGCCCTGATGCTCGACCCGCTGACCGCCGCGTGCTGCGCCCGACCGAGATCCGCGAGATGACCGACGAACTCTTCGAGGCCGAGGCCGAGTTCCTGCCCGGCTTCACCTGACGGGCGGATCGGGGGTACCCGGCGACATCGAGGGCGCGGGGTACCTTCTCGCGCAATGACATCACCGGGTCCCGGGGAGGGGCGACGCCGCGCCCGCCCGAGAGCCTCGCGACCCTCCTGCGCCCGACCGTCTCCCTGCCGCTCGTCGTCGGCGCGATGTTCCTCGTCGCCGGGGCCGCGCAGCTCACCCGCACCTGGCAGCCCTACGGCGACTCGGCCGTGGCCGAGCTGGTGATCCGCCACCGGCCAGCACGCTCCCGCTGTCGGGGCCGTACTCGGCCGACCGGGGCTACGACCACCAGCTGCCGCTCGTCTACACGCTCCAGTGGCTGCCGTACCACCTGTCGGGTGGCCGGTCGTCGATGGGTCTGGCCGTCACGGTGTGGTGGAACGGCGCCTGGCTCACGGTCCTGGTGTGGCTGGCGGCCCGAGCCCGGGCCCCGTGGCTGGGCGTGCTGGCGCTGGCGGCCGTGCCGGGTGACCACCGGGACCATCCCCGCGGCCACGCTGCTCCTGCCGTGGAACCCCAGCCTCGCCCTGGTGCCGGCAATGGTGCTGGTGGTCGTGGCGTGGCGGGTGGCGGTCGGGTCCCGGCGGCTCCTGCCCCTGATGGTCACGCTCGCGGTGTGGTGCACCGGCGCGCACCTCGGCTTCGCGCCCCTCACGGTGGCGGTGTCGACGGTCGGGGTCGTCGGCCTCATCGTCGTCACCGTCCGGCGAGGCGGGCGTGGCGCCGTCCCGCCCGGCCTCCTCCGACCCGTGCTGGCGTCGGTGGGCGTCGCCCTGCTGCTGACCAGCCCGCTGCTGGTGGACCTGGCCCGGGACGGGTCCGACAGCAACCCCGCCCGCATCCTGGAGCGGGGCGGTCTCCCTGCGGACGCCGAGCCCGTGGCCACCCGGGAGGTGGTGAAGGTGCTCCGCGCGAGCTGGCCCTCCCGCCAGCGTGGGCGACGTCGACCCCGCCCTACGACCGCTACCTGCTGGTCTCGCCGGAGCGGGTGCCCATCGGGCTGCTGATCGGAGCCGTCGTGGCCGTCGCCGCGTGGCGCCGTCGGGCGGGTGACGAGATCGTCGGGGTGGTCGATCTCGCTGGTCGGCATCGTCGCGTCGGTCGCGGGCCTGGTCACCATCGAGGACGACGGGCTGCAGCCCTGGTACCTGCTCTCCGCCCATGCCGCGAGCATGGTGTTCTGGGCCTTCGTGGTCTGGTCGGGGGGGCGCACAGCGGTCGCGCTCGTCAGCGTACCGCGTCGACCGGAGGCCGACGCCGAGGCCGTGCCACCAGGGCCCGTTCCCACGGGCTGGACGCGGTCGCCCTGCCCGTCGTGGCCCTCGTCGCGTCGATCCTGGTGATCCCGAGCCTCCACCTCCAGCCGTCCGCGCCCGGGATCGAGCGGACCGTCGACGGCCTCGAGGCCGGGGTGATCGACGCGTTCGAGGAGGGCGCGCCGCTCGAGCTGGCCGGCCCGATCGGACTGGACGGCTACGTGACCCAGGCCCTCGCCCTCCGGCTCGACCGGGCCGGGTTCGACGTGCGGGTGCCCGACGACGACCTGTACCTGTTCACCTCGGCCATGGAGGCCCCCGAGGGTTG
>CAVURR010000009.1:0-373910 GCA_963743955.1 uncultured Iamiaceae bacterium | reverse complement strand
GGTGGGCGGATGGACCTGTGGGAGCTGGTGGCGCGGGAGCGGATCCGCGACACGTTGGCCCTCTACACGTGGTCGGGGGACGGCCTGCGCCTCGACGACCTGGCGTCGGCCTTCTGCGAGGACGGCGAGCTCGAGGTGCGGGGGCAGCCACCCATCAGGGGCCGGGAGGCCATCGTCGCCTTCATGGGCGGGGTCGCCACGGATGCCGACGCGAGCGCGGGAGCGACGGCCGGAGGGGGCGAGGTCCGGCGCATCGTCCGGCACAACCTGGCCAACGTGCGGTTCCTCGAGGTCGCGCCCGATCGGGCCCGGGTCGCCAGCTACTTCACCGTGCTGACCGAGATCGGCCTCGACCACTTCGGCCGCTACCGCGACACCTTCGTCCCCGTCGGCGATCGGTGGCTGATCAGCCACCGCTTCGTGTCCACGGACTGGCGTGACCCCGGGTCGACCATGGCGGCGCCCGGCTCGACGACCTGACCCGGATGCGCCGGTCGGTCGCCGGCGCCGGGTGGCGTGCGAGGCTCACGACGTGAGCGTCCCCATCGACGGCTGGTGCGCGCCCGGGTTCGAGGCGGTCCGCGCCGCGTTCGCCGCGAACTTCGCCGAGCAGGGCGAGGTGGGCGCGGCGCTGCACGTCGTCGCGCAGGGCGAGGTGGTGGTCGACCTGGTCGGCGGGTGGGCGGACGAGGCCCGGACCCGGCCGTGGCGGCCACGACACGCTGGTCGACGTCTACTCGGCCGGGAAGGGCATCCTCTCCCTGCTGGCCCTGCAGCTCGTCGACGCCGGCCTGCTCGGCCCTCGACCAGCCCGTCGCCGACGTGTGGCCCGAGCTGGCCGCGGGCGGCAAGGAGGCCACGACCCTCACCCACGCCCTGACCCACCGGGCGGGGGTGCCCGCGATCCGCGAGCTGCTGTCCGACGACGACCTGTTCGACTGGGACCGGATGACCGGCGCCATCGCCGCCACCGAGACGTGGTGGGCGCCCGGCGAACGGCTGGCGTACCACGTCAACACCTTCGGCCACCTCGTCGGCGAGATCGTGCACCGTGCCACCGGGCAGATGCCGGGCGAGCGCCTGCGGGCCATCGCCGCACCGCTCGACGCCGACGCCTGGTTCGGCGTCCCGCCGGAGGAGCAGCACCGCTGCGCCGACGTGATCTGGGGCTTCCCGCTCGACGCGCCGTCCGCCGACGCCTTCGTCGGACTCGAGGGCGATCGGCTGATGAACGCCCTCGCCCACTTCAACCCGCCGGGCTACTCGTCCATCGGCGTGGTGAACACGCCGGCGTGGCGGTCGGCCCAGATCGGCTCGACCGCCGGCCACGCCTCGGCGTCGGGGCTGGCCCGGATCTACGCCGCCCTGCTGGAGCCCGGGCGCCTCCTCTCCCCCGCCCTGCTCGACATGGCGTCCCGTCCCCAGGCGACGGGACGTTGCCCCATCCTCCAGGACGACGTGGTCTACGGGCTCGGCTTCCAGCCGACCACGGCTCGACGTCCGCTCGGGCCGAACCCGCGGAGCTTCGGCCACTTCGGCACCGGTGGCGCGCTGGGCTTCGCCGACCCCGACGCCGGCGTCGCCTTCGGGTACGTGATGAACCACGTGATCCCGCGGTGGCAGAGCACCCGCAACCGGACCCTCATCGACGCCGTGTACGCCTCGCTCGCCGACCGCTGAGGGTCGTGCCGGCGCCCGGCGACGACGTCGGCGACGGGTCAGCTCGACCGCCGGCCCACCGCAGGTCGGCGTTGAGGTTGCCGGAGCGCAGGCCCTCGAGGTCGAGGGTGACCCGCGGTAGCCGGCAGCCTGCACGGCGGCGACCACCGCGACGCGGGCCGCGACCACGTCGCCGAGGCGCTCGACGGGCACCTCGATGCGGGCGGTGTCGCCGTAGTGGCGGACGCGCACGTCGGCGAAGCCCAGCCGCCGCAGGGCGGACTCGGCCCGACCCACCCGGTCGAGGGTCGTGAGGGCCACGGGCGTGCCGTACGGGATGCGGGACGCGAGGCAGGCGGCCGCGGGCTTGTCCCACGTGCGCAGCCCGAGGCTCCGAGAGAGGCGGCGGACGTCGGCCTTGGTCAGACCCGCCTCGACGAGGGGGAACACCGCCCCCCGCTGGGCCGCGGCGTGCTGGCCGGGTCGGTGGTCGCCCAGGTCGTCGACGTTCACCCCGAGCACCACCGTCGCCCCCTCGATCGCGGCCCACGGACCCAGGGCATCCATCAGGGCGGTCTTGCACCAGGCGCACCGGTCGGCGTCGTTGGCCCGGTACCGCTCGTCGTCCATCTCGTGGGTGACGACCTCGTGCCAGTCGCAGCCGCCACTCCGCAGCGAGGGCGCGGCAGTCGTCGAGCTCGTCCGGAGCGAGCGACGGCGACACCGCCGTCACCGCAACGGCCGCTGGCCCCAGCGCGTCGCTCGCGACCCAGGCCAGGAAGGCGGAGTCCGCCCCGCCGCTGAACGCGACCACGACCCGCTCCAGACGCACGAGCACGGCCCGCAGATCGGCCAGGAGGACCTCGTCCGACCGCACCTCCACAGTGCCTGCGCCCGTCACGCCTCCCCACCCCCGAACCTCGAGCGGACGATGACCTGCCAGGGGGTCTTCCGCTCAGAGCTGGTCGAGTCGACGGCGCAGGGGCCGGTCGGTGCCGCCGGGGACGAGGTCATGGGGCCCAGTCTGGCCGAGGAGGGCGGGGGGACCCGGACGGGCTCGGACCGGTCGGGCGCCGGCTGCCAGGATGAGGCCGTGGACGAGACGACGCTGCGCGCCCTGCTCGACAGCGTCGCCGACGGCGCCACCTCGGCCGACGACGCGGCACGGACCTTGCGGCGCCTGCCGTTCTCCGACCTCGGCTTCGCCCGGGTCGACCACCACCGGCTGCTGCGGACCCGGCTGCCCGAAGCCGTCTACGCCCCGGGCAAGACCGCCGAGCAGTGCGTCGCCCTGGTGGGCGAGCTCCTCGACGCACCCGACGGCGGACCCGTCCTGCTGACCCGGGCCACAGGGGGCCAGGCGGCGGCGGCCATGAACTCCCACCCACACGGCGAGGTGACCGGCGACCCCCACCACCTGGTGGTCTGGCGTCCGGCGCCGCCCCGCCAGGGGTCCGTCGTCGTCGTGAGCGCCGGCACCGCCGACCTCCCCGTCGCCGACGAGTGCGCCGCGACCCTCCGCGCCCTCGGGCACCCGCCCCGGCGGATCACCGACGTGGGCGTCGCCGGCCTGCACCGCCTGCTCGCCGAGGTCGACGTGGTCGCCGACGCCGACCTGGTCGTCGTGGTGGCCGGCATGGAGGGAGCGCTGGCCTCGGTCATCGGAGGGCTCACGCCGGCACCTGTCGTCGCCGTGCCCACCAGCGTCGGCTACGGCGCGTCGCTCGAAGGGGTGACCGCGCTGCTGGCCATGCTCTCGTCGTGCGCGGCCGGTGTCACCGTCGTCGGCATCGACAACGGCTACGGCGCGGCCTGCGCCGCGGCCCGTCTGCTCGGCACCGGTGCTGGGGTCGGGGACGTGCATGGCTGAGCACCGGGTGGCCTGGTTCCACTGCCAGTCGGGGGTGGCCGGCGACATGGCGCTCGGGGCCCTCCTCGACGCCGGCGCCGACCTCGACGAGGTCGTCGCGCTCGTCCGACGGGTCGACGTGGGCGGCTGGACGCTCGAGACCGAACCGGTGCTGCGCGGCGGGGTCGCCGCCACCAAGGCCCACGTCCGCCTCGACGGCCACGACCACCACCACCGCACGTGGAAGGACATCCGGGCCCTCCTCGACGCCGCCGGCCTGCCCGATCGGGTCGCAGCCCGGGCCACGGCGGCGTTCAGCCTCCTCGCCGAGGCCGAGGGCGCCCTGCACCGCACCCACCCCGACGACGTCCACTTCCACGAGGTGGGGGCGGTGGATGCCATCGTCGACGTCGTCGGCACGTGCGCGGCGCTGGAGGTCCTCGACGTCGACACCGTGCCGCTGCTCGCCGGTCAGCGTGGGGCGGGGCACGGTGCAGGCCGCCCACGGCACCCTGCCCAACCCGGCCCCCGCCGTGGTGCGGGTGCTCGCCGCGGTCGGCGCTCCCGTGCACGGCATCGACACCCCGGTCGAGCTCACCACCCCCACCGGTGCGGCCCTGGTGGCGGGGCTGGTCGGTTCGGCCGCGGGCTTCGGTCCACTCCCCGACCTGCGCCTGGAGGCCACCGGCTTCGGCGCCGGCACCGCCGACCCCGACGGCGTCGTCAACGCCACCCAGGTCGTGCTGGGCCTCGCGACGTCGTCTGCAGCGGCCGGTGGCGGATCGTTCGGCGCCGCCGGCGCGGGCCAGGAGGTCGTCGTGCTGGAGGCCAACGTCGACGACGCGACCGGGGAGGTCCTGGCCGACGCCGTCGCCGCCCTCCTCGCCGACGGCGCGCTCGACGCCTGGGTCACGCCGATCGTGATGAAGAAGGGGCGCCCGGCCCACGTCGTGGCGGCCCTCGTCGACCCGGTGCACGCCGCCGGGGTGGCCGACCGCCTGCGGACCGCCACCGGATCCCTCGGGGTGAGGGCGTCGACCTACGAGCGCTGGCCGGCCCGTCGCTCGATGGCCGAGGTCGACGTCGACGGCCACGTCGTCCGGGTCAAGGTGTCGCCGACCCGGGTGAAGGCCGAGCACGACGACGTCCTCGCCGTCGCCGCCGCCACGGGCCGTCCTCCCCTGGAGGTCGCCGCCCGCGCCGAGGCCGCCTGGTGGAGCTCCACCGCCTCCGTCTCCGATCGCTGACCGCTGACATGGCCGACGCCACCACCGTTCTGACCGCAGCAGTCGGCGCCCCGACGCACGCGACGGACTGCATCAGAGGTGGCGGGCGGGTCAGGGCTCCCAGGGGCAGTGGCGGCATCCGGAGCCGCAGCACTCGCCACGAGCGGCGAGGGTGTCGGCGGTGAGGGCGAGGTAGCCCGAGGCCGGGTCGACGTAGCCCGGCTCCCCTGCCTCGCAGGCCGCGGCGTGGGCGGCCAGGATCTCGGCCCGCAACGGGTGGGACGGCGACAGCCGGGCGTCGCTGGGACGCTCACGCCAGCCCTCCCGCTTCGCCGCGCCCGTCATGGGCGAGAGCTGGTCGGCCTGGCGCCCACGGCGTCGGCGACGAAGGTCGACACCACCTCGACGTGCGACGTCTGGGGGAACAGGTCGAGCACCCGGGACCGCACCAGGCGGTAGCCGGCCTCGGCCAGGAGGCGGGCGTCTCGACCGAGCGACCCGGGATCGCAGCTGACCAGCACGACACCGACTGCGCCGGTGGCGGCGACCGCGGCGACCCCAGCCTTCTCCAGCCCGGCCCGGGGAGGGTCGGCCACCACGATGTCGGCCCCGGTCGGCGTCCAGCGGGCCATGGTGGCGGCCACCACCTCGACCGCCGGGTCGAGGTTGGCCCGGGCATCGGCCACCGCGCTGGGCGAGGGCTCGACCGCCACGACGTGGGCGAAGCGCTCCCCGACGGTGCCGGCGAAGAGCCCCACCCCGGCGCACAGGTCGACCAGCCGGCCGGTCGGCACACCGTGGGCGACCAGCAGGTCGACGGCAGCGTCCACCTCCTCGACCAGCGCGTCGGCGCCCTCGGCCGAGGCCTGGGAGAACGATCCCGGCGACACCCGCCAGCGGCGTCCCCCGACCTCCTCGTGGAGGACGGCGTCCGACTGCTCGAGCTCGTCCCGCCCGACCACGATCACGTCGTCGGCGACCTCCACCCCGACCGCCGACGGACCGACCACCACCATCCGCTCGCCGGTGCGGGCTCCGACCCGCACCGTCACCTCGTCGGCCGCCCCGAACCGACCGTGGACGAGCAGGTCCTCGGCGAGCGGGTGGGCGATCAGACAGGACCCGGGCACCACCACGTCGTGCGAGCGGCGACGACGGAACCCGGCCCGCCCGTCGGCCACCGCGGCGCGGAGGGTCGTGCGGGTCGCGGTCGTCGGCAGGGGGACGCCGGGCTCGACCGGTGGCGCCTCGATCCGCCCGATGCGGGCCAGGGCATCGACCACCAGGCCGAGGCGCAGCGCCGACTGGGTCGCGGGACCGACGTGCTGCCAGTCGCAGCCGCCGCACCCCTCGGCGACGTGCGGGCAGGGCGGCTCGCGCCGATCCGGGCTCGGATCGTCGATGGCGACGAGGTGACCCCGGGCGTGGCGGCGCTTCACCTCGGTGAGCTCGACGGACACCCGCTCGCCGGGCAGCGTGCCGCCCACGAACACGGCCCGCCCGTCGGGACCCCGTCCCACGCCCTCCCCGCCACCGGCCATGCGGTCGATGCGGAGGTCGACCACCGCCCCGACCTCGACGTCGGTCCCCTGGTCGGCCACGGCCCGAGGCTACGGCGGCCTCGTCACCGGCCCCCGAGCTCCGTCACCCACGACCCGACTGGCCCGCGAACGTCGACCCCTGACCCCCAGAACGCGGACCACTTCGGACCGACGACGAACTGGCCCGCGAACGTCGACCCCTGACCCCCAGAACGCGGACCACTTCGGGGAGCGGCCGACGGACGGCTGGCATCGGGAGCTGCCTCGGGAGCGGGGTGGGCCCCCGCCTACGATCGACGGCGATGAGCGCCGCGCCCGCCCCCCGTCCCGTCTCGATCGTGCCGTCGGTGCTGCCGGCCGACTTCAGCCGCCTGGGCGAGGAGTGCGTCGCCCTCGAGCAGGCCGGCGTCGACCGCATCCAGTGGGACGTCATGGACGGCGTGTTCGTGCCCAACCTCACCTTCGGTCCCGACGTCATCGCCGCCTGCCGCAAGCACGTGGAGGTGCCCTTCGAGGCCCACCTGATGGTGGTCGAGCCCGACGAGCTGCTCCCCCGCTACGTCGAGGCCGGCTGCGAGCTGCTCATCGTCCACGCCGAGGCCTGCCGGCACCTGCACCGCACGCTCGGGCGCATCCGCGACCTCGGCGCCCAGTCGGCCGTCGCCCTGAACCCCGCCACCCCCGCCTCGGCCGTGCGCCACGTCCTCGACCAGTGCGACATGGTGCTGGTGATGACGGTCAACCCCGGCTTCGGCGGGCAGGACTACATCGCCACCATGGAGCCCAAGATCGCCGAGATCCGGGCCCTCGCCGATGCCGACGGCCTCGCCCTCGACATCGAGGTCGACGGCGGCATCGGTCCCGCCACCATCGTCGGCGCGGCTGCGGCCGGCGCCAACGTCCTGGTCGCCGGCAGCTCGCTCTACCGCGACCCCGACGGCCTGGCCCACGCGGTGACCGACCTCCGGGCCAAGGCCGAGGCCGCCCAGGCCACCGGCCGGTGAGGTCTCCGGCCCGGCGACCTCGTCGCACCGCTGAGGTCCACCGTCGCACGGCCCCGCTGGTGCTGGCCGCTGCCCTGGCCGTCGGCGCGATCGGTCTCGGCGCCTGCACCGACGACGGCGACAAGGACGCCTTCTGCGAGCGGATCGCCGACACCCCGGCCCTGGGCGAGACGCTGGGGGCCCTCGACTCCAGCGACCCCGGAGGCGCCCGCCGCCAGCTCGAGGAGGCGGCCAGCCAGTTCCGTCAGCTCGAGAGCGACGCCCCCGGCGAGGTCCGCGAGGACATCGCCCGGGTCCGGCGCGGCGTCGACCTGATCCTCGCCGCGGTCGAGGCCAACCCCGACGACATCTCCGCCGCGAGGGCCGCCATCACCGAGCAGACCGACGAGCTGGTGGGCCTGGCCAACGCCGCGGCCGAGGTGGTCTCGTACGCCGAGGCCGAGTGCGGGGTCACCCTCGCCGGCCTCGACGATCCGACCGGCGGCACCGGGGCGGGCACGTCCGACACCACCGCGCCGATCGACCCCGCCACCACCACGACGGGCGGCTGACCGGGCCGGACGATCAGGGGGTCGTCAGTCGACCATGTCCTGACGACGGGAGGCGACCTCGTCGATGATGCCGTAGGCCTTGGCCTCCTCGGCGGTGAACCAGCGGTCGCGCTCGGAGTCGGCCTCGATCTGCTCGACCGGCTGGCCGGTGTGCTCGGCGATGCGCTGGGCCATGATCTTCTTCACGTAGAGGATCTGCTCGGCCTGGATCTGGATGTCGGAGGCCTGGCCCTGGAAGCCACCCGACGGCTGGTGCATCATCACCCGGGCGTGGGGCAGGGCGAAGCGCTTGCCCTTGGCCCCGGCGCACAGCAGGAACTGGCCCATCGAGGCGGCCAGGCCCATGCAGATGGTGCCGACCTCGGGGGTGATCAGCTGCATGGTGTCGTAGATGGCCATGCCGGCGGTGACGGAGCCGCCGGGCGAGTTGATGTACAGCCAGATGTCCTTCTCGGCGTCCTCGCCCTCGAGGTACAGCAGCTGGGCCGTGATGAGGTTGGCGATGGTGTCGTTGACCTCGGAGCCGAGGAAGACGATGCGGTTCCGGAGGAGGCGGTTGTAGACCTCGGACTGCGGGTCGAACCCGCCGCCCTGAGCGACGATCGGCGGCACGGAGAGAGGGGGCAGAGCCATGGCTCGGAGGCTAGCGGCCCTCCCACCGCCCCCCGCCCCTTGGCCGCCGACCGGCCTCATCCGTGCTGCGGGATCCGATCCGCGACGGTCGTGACGAGATCTGCCCAGCCCGGTCGGCCTGCCAGGGTCGCACTGGTGGCATCTCTATCCTGAGGCGGCCAGCCGGCGTACTCCAACAGGCAGAGAGACCGGGTCTAGGTCCCGGACAGTGAGGGTTCGACTCCCTCCGCCGGCACCCTCCGCGGCCGACGCCGCCCTGATCAGGCGGCGGCGTCGGCCAGGGCTGGTGCCGAGCCAGGTCGACCACAGCCACTCGGCGCCCTCGGTCGACCAGTGCTGGCCGTCGGCGGGCCGGGGGTCGCCGACACCGGGGAGGTCGGTCCGAGGCGTGCCGTCGGGCGTGCAGACCAGGGACGCCGGGTCGACGAGCACGGCACCGGTCGCCTCGGCCACCGGCGTGAGGACCTCGTCCCGGTACCAGACCTGCCGGGTGGCGGCACCCGGCTTCGGGGAGCACGGGTCGACCCAGAGCGTCACCGTGGCGCCCGTCGACCCGAGGGACTCGACCCGGTCGGTGAGGAGCCGGCGGATCTCGCCCGTCCAGGCCACGTCGCCGGGGCCCACGACGCGTCCGTCCCGCTCGTGGTCGTTCCACTCCCACGCCCCCGACACCAGGAGGACGACGTCAGGGTTCGCGGCCAGGCCCGCCGCGTCGGCGTCCGCGACGCCCGACGCGCAGTCGTCGTAGCGGGGCGGGGCGCCGGCCGCGACGGCCTCCGGCGGGCGCTCGCCCTCCAGGATCAGGCCGCACCCGGCCAGGGCCCGGCCGTCGACCGACTCGACCCCGGGCACCTCGTCGGGCACGTGCTCCTGGAGGGTGAAGCCGACGCTGTCGCCCACCAGCAGCACCGACACGGGGGCGGCGGGCTCGGTCGACCCGGCGGTCGTGGTCCCGGGAGCGGTCGTCTGGCCGTCGAGGGTGATGTGGTCGAGGCCGCCTCGGTCGTGGTGGTCGACGCCGACATCGGGGAGGCGTCGGCGGCACCGGATCCGTCCGACCCTCCGCACCCCGCGAGCGCGACCAGGGCGAGGGCGGCCACGCCAAGGGCGACGACGCTGCGGAGGGCAGGTGGGCGGGGCGGCACGGCCGCCACGGTGCCACACCGACGCCCTCGACCGGCGTCAGGTCGACGGCCGACAGCACGGGGTGGGTTCTGTTGGTAGACCCTCGCCGTGCTGATCCACGACCTGGCGACGCCCAGCCTCCTCGTCGATGCCGACGCCCTGACCCACAACATCGCGGTGATGGGCGAGCGGTGGCCGGGCCGGTCGCTGCGCCCCCACGTGAAGGCGTTCAAGTCGACCGCGCTGGCCAAGGAGCTCCGAGCCGCCGGCCACGACGTCTTCTGCTGCGCGACCCCGGCCGAGGTCGTCGGCATGGCCGCGGCCGGGCTCGGGGCCGACCTCCTCCTCGCCAACGAGGTCGTCGACGTCGAGCGATTGCGCACCATGGTCGCCTCGACCCTCGGCAGCCGGATCACCGTCGCCGTCGACTCACCCGAGACGATCGCGGCCGCCGCGTCGGCCGGGGTGCGGGAGGTCCTCATCGACGTCGCCGTGGGTCTCCCCCGCTGCGGGTGCGACCCCGCGGTCGCCGCCGCGCTCGCCGACGAGGCGCGCACCGCCGGCCTCGAGGTCCGCGGCGTCATGGGCTACGAGGGCCACCTGATGATGGAGGGCTCGGGCAAGGCGGCGAAGGTCGAGGCGTCGATGGCGATCCTCACCGAGGCGCACCGGGTGGTCGGGGGCGACGTGGTGTCCGGCGGCGGGACCGGCACGTGGGACACCAACCGGTGGGTCACCGAGCTCCAGGCCGGGTCGCTTCACGCTGATGGACCACGACTACGGGCGGCTCGACTCGCCCTTCCGCCAGGCGCTGACGGTCTGGACGACGGTCGTCTCGGTCACCCCGGGCGGCGGGTGGTTCGTGGTCGACGCCGGGCTGAAGTCGGTCGCCACCGACCACGGCCCTCCGACACTCGACGGAGACGTGCCGCTCTACTGCTCCGACGAGCACGTCATCTACGCCATCGGCGACCGACCGACGCCCTCGGTCGGCGACAAGGTCGCCCTCGTCCCCGGCCACGTCGACCCGACCGTCGCCGTGCACGACCGCCTCCACGTCGTCCGCGGCGACGAGGTGCTCGACACCTGGCCCGTCGACCTCCGCGGCTGGGACCTCCGCAGCTAGGAGGGTCCGGGGTCGGCGAGGAGGGCGGCGAGGGCGCGGATCGCCCGGCCACGGTGGCTGATGGCGTCCTTCTCGTCGGGCGGCATCTGGGCGAACGTGCGACCGCCGCCACCGGCGGGGCGGAAGATCGGGTCGTACCCGAAGCCACCGTCGCCGTGGGGTTCGTCGGCGATCACGCCCTCGACGACACCCTCGGCGTGCAGCTCGCGACCGTCGGGCCAGCGCACGAGGGCGACGGTGCGGAAGCGAGCGGTACGACTGGCCCGACGGGCCTCGGCCATGATCCGCAACGCCTTGGCGACGTTGGCCGTGCTGTCGCACTCCTCGCCGGCGTAGCGGGCGGAGTGCACGCCGGGCTCCCCACCCAGGGCGTCGACCTCCAGGCCGGTGTCGTCGGCCAGCGCGGGCAGCCCGGTGGCCTCGGCGAGGGCGACGGCCTTGAGCCGGGCGTTGCCGAGGAGCGTCGGCGCGTCCTCGACCACGTCGGGCACCTCCGGCGGTCGGGGCACGAGCTCGACCGGCACCCCGGCGGTGGCGAGGATCGAGCGGATCTCGTCGGTCTTGTGGGGGTTGGCGGTGGCGAGGACCAGGCGGAGCGGCGGACGGTCGGAGCTCACGATCAGCCCCTCGGTGGCGGGGCGACCGCGACCGTCGCCAGCTGCAGCTGGGCCAGCTCGCCGATGCCCTTCTCGGCCAGGTCGACGAGGGCGTCGAGCTCGGCGCGCGAGAAGGGAGCACCCTCGGCCGTGCCCTGCACCTCGACCAGCGCGTCGCCGGCCATCACCACGTTCATGTCGACCTCGGCCCGCACGTCCTCCTCGTAGGGGAGGTCGAGGCGGGGCTCGCCATCGATGATCCCGACCGAGATCGCCGCGCAGGTGGTGGTGAGCGGGTGCTGGGCGACGTGCCCGGCCGCGACCAGGCGCGTGCAGGCGTCGTGGAGGGCCACCCAGGCCCCGGTGATCGACGCGGTGCGGGTGCCGCCGTCGGCCTGGAGGACGTCGCAGTCGACGGTGATCGACCGCTCCCCCAGCGCCTTCATGTCGCACACGGCCCGGAGGGAGCGCCCGATGAGGCGCTGGATCTCCTGGGTGCGCCCCGACGGCTTGCCGTCCTTCACCTCTCGGCGGATCCGCTCGGCCGACGCGCCGGGCAGCATCGAGTACTCGGCGGTGACCCAGCCCTTGCCCCGACCGCGCATCCAGCGGGGCACGTCGTCGTCGACCGACGCGGTGCAGAGCACCACGGTCTTCCCGAAGCGCACGAGCGTCGAGCCGAGCGCGGCATCGGTCCAGTCGCGCTCGAAGGTGACCGGACGGAGGGCATCGGGCTGGCGGCCGTCGGCGCGCATGGTGGGGCTCCCGGGGTGGGGTGGAGGGCGAGGGCTGCCAGGTTGCGCCACCGCCCCCCGCCCTGCCAAGTGCGATCCACGGATCACATCACCGCGCAACCCGCTCTCGTAGGGTGCGGCCATGGCGCCGGACGTCGCAGCGACCGACGTCCCGACCTCGGCGAACGGCGACGATCGGCCGATCGCCCTGTTCGACAGCGGGTTCGGGGGCCTCACCGTGGCCCGGGCCGTGATCGACCTGCTGCCCGACGAGAACGTCGTCTACGTGGGCGACACCGGGCGCTACCCCTACGGCCCCCGTCCCCAGCGGGAGGTCGCCGGCTTCGCCCACGAGATCACCCGCCACCTGGTCGACGACCACGACGCCAAGCTGGTCATCGTCGCCTGCAACACCGCGGCCGCCGCGGCCCTCGAGGAGCTCCAGGCCACCGCGGGCGTGCCCGTCGTCGGGGTGATCGAGCCCGGTGCCCGAGCCCTGGTGTCGGCCACCCGCTCCGGCCGGGTCGGCGTCATCGGCACCGTGGGCACCATCGGCTCGGGCGCCTACCAGCGGGCGGTCGACGCCACCGGCGCCACCGTCGAGCTCACGTGCGCCGCCTGCCCTGGCTTCGTCGAGTTCGTCGAGCGGGACGAGCTGCGCAGCGAGCAGGTGCACGTGCTCGCCGAGCGACTGCTCGCCCCGGTGTTCGACGCCGAGGTCGACACCCTGCTGCTCGGCTGCACCCACTACCCCTACCTGGCCCGGACGATCAGCGACGTCATGGGCCGCGACGTCGTGCTGGTGTCGTCGGCCGACGAGACCGCCTTCGAGGTGCGTGACCTCCTCCTCTCGGCCGACGGCCCGATCCCCCGTGCCCCGGGGGCCACGCCGCCGGTCCACCGCTTCCTCAGCTCGGGCGACGTCGAGTGGTTCCGCCACCTGGGCGCCCGCCTGCTCGGCCCCGAGGTCTCCGAGGTCGAGCCCGTCCCCTGGACCTGACGCTGGCTCAGCCGACGCCGGAGCAGTGGTCCTCGGCGGCCTCGGCCATCACGTCGGCGATGACCTCCGAGCCGGCATCGGTCTGGTGGATCCCATCGGACGAGACGAGCTCCGGGTCGGGCTCCGGGCCGTCGGTGTCGTCGGCCGCGTCACGCCACCCGGTGGCGACGTGGACCCCGGCGTCGTCGGCCAGCTCCTCGGCCCGGTCGTTGAACGCCTCGACCCGGTCGGCCTCGATCGCGCCCTTGGTGGGGATCAGCACCCACACCCCGCACTCGACGGAGCCCAGGAGATCCATCATCTGCTGCACGGCCGGGCCGGTGTCGACCTCCTGGGTCAGGTCGTTGTAGCCCGTCATGGCCACCATGATCGGCGGCTCGCTCTGGGCGGCGATCGTCTCGGCGTGGTGGAGCACCTGATCCGTGCGGTAGCCGGGGTAGCCCCGGACGATGAGGTTGTCGGTCCACTCGAACCGCTCGACCAGGGCGTCGGCCGCGAGGTAGGTGACCGAGTCGCCGACGATCGCCACCTTGGTGCCCTCCGGCGGCGTCCGACGGCTGATCACCAATGCGACCACGACGACGGCCACCACCACGATCGCCGCGGCGGCGCCGAGCAGCGCCGGGAGGCCGAGGTCGCTGTCGCCCCCAGGAAAGGAGCGACGCCGCGCCGCGCCACCCGGGTCACCCCCGTCGCTCACACCCACGCCGCCGACCCTCCCCCGCGGGAGCGGGCCGAAACCCGAGCTCCACGTCACCCGACCGACAGCCGGCGAGAGCCGACGGCGACCCAGACGCCGACCGACGTCAGAAGTAGATGATCGACTCGGCCTTGGCCTCGGCCTCGTCGAGGTCGTCGGTGTAGGCGCCGGTCGAGAGGTACTTCCAGCCGCCGTCGCACACGATGAAGACGATGGTGCCCTCGTCGATGCGCTCGGCGACCTTCGCCGCGCCGGCCAGGGCCGCGCCCGACGAGATGCCGGCGAAGATCCCGGCCTCGGCGACCAGGCGGCGGGTCCACTCCAGGGACTCGCGGGGCCGGACGATGCGCTTGCCGTCGAGCAGCTCGAGGCCGCCCCACTTGTCGAACACCGGCGGGATGTAGCCGTCGTCGAGGTTGCGGAGACCCTCGACCAGCTCGCCGGCGGGCGGCTCGACCGCGTAGATCTTGACCTCGGGCTTCTGCTCCCGGAGGTAGGTGCCCACGCCCATCAGGGTGCCGCTGGTGCCGAGCCCGGCGACGAAGTGGGTGATCTCGGGGACGTCGCGGAGGATCTCCGGACCGGTGCCCTCGTAGTGGGCCCGGGGGTTGGCCTCGTTGCCGTACTGGTAGAGGAACACCCACTCGGGGTGCTCGTCGGCCAGGCCCTGGGCCCGGCGGACGGCTCCGTTCGAGCCCTCCTCACCAGGCGAGAGGATGATCTCGGCGCCGAACACCTCGAGCAGCTGGCGGCGCTCGATCGACACGTTCTCGGGGAGGACGATCTTCAGCGGGTAGCCCCGCATCCGGCAGATCATGGCCAGGGCGATGCCGGTGTTGCCCGACGAGGGCTCGATGATCGTCTGGCCGGGCTGGAGGGTGCCGTCGGCCTCGGCCTCGTCGATCATCTTGCAGGGCGATGCGGTCCTTGACCGAGCCGGCCGGGTTGCCGCCCTCCAGCTTGGCGAGGATGCGCACGCGCGGGTTCGGGCTCAGCTGGCTGACGTCGACGATCGGCGTGTTGCCGATGAGGTCGGTGATCGATGAGTAGACGGCCACGCGTCGGCTCCGGGAGGCAGGGAGAGGCGGCACTCGGAAACCCGAGTGACTTGATCAACAATCCTAGACCGGAGTTGTTCCGGCTGTCCCTAGTCCGTCGGTCCCAGATGACCGACGTCACGTCCCGGGAGATCAGCCGCCGCGGGAGATGCGGACCCGTTCCTCGCGGATGGTGCGGCCGTCGAGCAGGAACGAGCGCAGGACCGGGGTCGGCTCCCGCAGCGACACGATCACGTAGTGCCACCCCTCCAGCAGGGGGTTGTCGGCCTTGTCGACGTCGGTCGCCGACGGCCACGCCTCGGAGTGGGTGTGGGAGTGCGCGACGCCCACGACCGAGAGACCCCGGGGGTCGAGGGCCCGGTCGGCGGCCAGGAAGCCCTCGGGACCGATGGTGTAGGTCCGCGACGAGGCGTCGTGGTTGCGGGTCGGCACGAACACGTCGACCGAGGCGATCGGCAGACCGTCCGGATCGGTGCCGGACCGGACCTCCCCGCCCAGCAGGCCGCACGCCTCGTCGGGGAAGCCACCGAGGGCGTGGGCCACCAGCAGGTCGTGGGCGACGGCGTCGATCGTCAGCACCGCGGCAGCGTATCGACCGGGTCCGCGGCGACCCGGCAGCGGTAGCGTCGGACGTCTCATGCCACCCGGACGCAACGACGGCACGACCGTCATCGCCACCAACCGCCTGGCCCGGCGCGACTACGAGATCCTCGACACCTGGGAGTGCGGCGTCGTGCTGCGCGGGGCCGAGGTCAAGGCGCTGCGCGAGGCGAAGGTGCAGCTGGCCGACAGCTACGCCCGGCTGGTCGACTCCGAGGTGTGGATGTTCGGCGTGAACGTCACCGCGTACAGCCACGCCTCCTCGCAGGTGCCGCCGGATCCGCTGCGCGAGCGCAAGCTCCTCCTCCACCGGCACCAGATCGACCTCATCCGCGACCGTCTCCAGCGCGAGCGGCTGTCGCTCGTGCCGCTCTCGCTGTACTTCAAGGACGGCCGGGTGAAGGTCGAGCTCGGCCTCGGTCGAGGGCGGGCCAAGGCCGACAAGCGCCAGGCGATCGCCCAGCGCGACGCCGACATGGAGGCGCGCCGGGCCATGGCCCGCGGCGGACGCGGCGCCCGGACGTGACCGCACCCCGACCGACCTCCGCACCGTCGACCCGCGCACCGTCGACCCGCTGAGCGGACGACGCGCCCGTGCTCCTCCACGACCTCGCGCTCGGCGCCCCCGGTCCCGCCGACGCCGATCCGGCCCTGGTCACCGCCGACGGGACCTGGACGCGCGGGCGTCTGCGAGCCGAGGTCGACCGCTGGGCGAGCGTCGCCACCGGGCTCGCCCCACGAGGCGGTCGGATCGCCCTCCTGGCCGACAACCGGCCCGAGGTCGTCGCGCTGCTGCTGGGCGTCCCCGCGGCGGGTCGGGTGCTGGTGCCGCTCAACACCCGCCTCACCCCCGACGAGGTGGCCGTCCAGCTCGCCCAGGTCGGTGCGTCGGCCCTGATCGGGACGGCCGACGAGCTGGCCCGGGTCTCCGAGGTGCTGGCCGACGTCCCGACCCTCTCGACCATCGTCGACCTCGACGCCGACTCCCCGACCCGGACCGCGACCGTCGCGGACCGATCCCGAGCGTGGTGGTGTCGGACACGGATCCGGCGTGGGTCATCTTCACCAGCGGCACGACCGGTCGGGCCAAGGGGGTCGTGCTGACCGCGGCGGGCCTCGGGGCCGGGGTGGCCACCAGCGTGGCGGCCCGCCCCCTCGCCGACGACGAGGTGTACCTCTACCCGTTCCCGCTGTACCACGTGTCGGCCTACAACGTCCTCCACGCCCTGCACCGGGGCCGGCCCGTCGTCCTCCCCCGCCGGTTCGACGCCCCCGCCGTCCTGGAGCTCACCCGCACCCACGGCGTCACGGCCATGTCGCTGGCCCCGACCATGCTCCGCCTGCTGCTCGACGCCGCGGGCGACGACCGGTCGGCCCTCGCCTCGCTCCGCTCCGTCTCCTACGGCGCCGCGCCCATGCCCCCGGCCCTGCTGCGGGAGGCCCACGACGCCCTCGGCGTGGGCTTCGCCCAGGGCTACGGGATGACCGAGCTCTCCGGCAACGCCGTGTTCCTCTCCCCCGACGACCACCGACGGGGCCTCGCCGGCGACCGTCGCCTGCTGGTCGCCGCGGGCCGGCCCGGTCCCGGGGTCGAGCTGCGGATCACCGACGAGGCGGGAGACGACGTCGCGACCGGCACCCCGGGCGAGATCCGGGTGCGGAGCGGACAGGTCTGCGCCGGGTACTGGGACGACCCCGACGCCACCGCCGCCACGATCGTCGACGGCTGGCTCCGCACCGGCGACGTCGGCGTGCTCGACGACGACGGTCTCCTGACCATCGTCGACCGGGCCAAGGACATCGTCGTCACCGGCGGCGAGAACGTCGCCTCCCGCGAGGTCGAGGACGTGGTCGGCACCCACCCCGCCGTCGCGCGGGTCGCGGTCGTCGGCCTCCCCGACCCCCGCTGGGGCGAGGCGGTGTGCGCTGCGGTCGTCCTCCGTCCCGGCCACGACCTGGCGCTCGACGACGTCGAGGCGGACATCGTCGCCCACGCCCGCGCCCACCTCGCCGGCTACAAGGCGCCCAAGCGGGTCGTGGTGCTCGACGACCTCCCGACCAACGCCGGCGGCAAGGTCGTCAAGCCCGAGCTCCGTCGCCTCCTCGCCGACGACGACCCGGCCTGATCCCGGCCGCGGGACGGGCCGAGGACGGCCCTACACTGGACCTCCGCCCTCCGGGGCGACGCTGGTTCCTTGACATCCCACACCAGCACACGGGGCTGACCGGTTTCGACGTTGAGTCCGTGACCCCATCGTGCGACCGGAGTTGCTCAGACTCCTTAAACGGGGCACCCAAGTAAACGCCGATGGCGATTACGCTCTCGCCGCCTGACCTAGTCGGGTGAAGAGAGACATCGTGACCAGCAATGGCTCGCGGGGCCTGACCACGACAGCCCGGCAACAGAAGTCGTGGTGGACGGCGGGAGAGACCGCTGACCGCAGGGAAAGACCGCTGGCCGCTCGGAAAGACGAGCCGGTGCCCGCAAGGGCAGCCCACCCGGGGGCGTACCAGCCGTAGAGGTGCGAACACGGGAATGGTCGTAGCGCGATCGGTGATCGCTTGGCGGACGGGGGTTCGATTCCCCCCAGCTCCACTCCTGGGTGTTGGCGAGGTGCCGCCTCACCAGGCCCGTCTCGACCCTCTTGACCGTGGTCCCCCAGGTCAGAGGGCTGAGCGAGGGCAAACCGACTGACGGGACGGGTCGCGGGTAGGGCCCCTGTCATGCCCAAACCCGATGCGACGCCCTCGGGCGATGCCGGAGCGGGCGCCTTCCGCTTCCACGACCCCCTCCCCCTGGTCGCCACCGCGATCCACGCCGGTCACGAGCTGCGGCCCGACGTGGCCCGGCTCATGGCGCTCGACGAACCCGACCGGCTGCGCGAGGAGGACCCCTTCACCGACCGCGTCGCGGTCCGCGTCGAGTCCCACGTCGTCATGCACCGGTCCCGGTTCGAGGTCGACCTCAACCGCCCCCGCGACGAGGCGGTGTACCATCGAGCCCGACGACTGCTGGGGACTCGACGTCTGGACCCGCACGCCCCCGCCGGCGGTGGTGGAGGCGTCGCTCGCCCTGTACGACCGCTTCTACGAGGAGCTCGCCATCCGGCTCGACGCCCTCGCGGCACGTGGTCCGTTCGTGGTGTTCGACGTCCACTCGTACAACCACCGGCGCGAGGGCCCCGGGGCGCCGTCGGCGCCGGCCGACGACAACCCGGACGTGAACGTGGGCACCGGCTCGATGGACCGTCGGCGGTGGGCCCCCGTGGTCGATGCCTTCATCGGCGAGCTCGACGGGTCGGTGGTCGGCGGGCGCCCTCTCGACGTGCGCGAGAACGTGCGCTTCCGGGGGGCCAACCTCTGCCGGTGGGTCCACGAGCGCTACCCGGACACCGGCTGCGCCCTCGCCCTCGAGCTGAAGAAGACCTTCATGGACGAGTGGTCGGCGCACCTCGACGAGGTCCACCTCGACCAGCTGGCGTCCGCCGTCACCGCCACCTCGCCGGCCGTCGTCGACGCCGCTCGCCGGTGCTGATGGCCACCTCCACCCTCCCCCCGGCGACGTCGCCATCGACCACGAGCTGGCCCAGGTGTCGGACCGGTTCCGCTTCCTGCTCGACGTCACGCCCGTCGACGTGGGTCCGGAGCGGCGCCGCTTCCTGGCGGGCGAGACGACGGAGCCGGCGTTCACCTACCGGCCGCTGGAGGACGACCCCGACGTCCTGATGGCCATGGTCGACGCCGTCGACGTCGCCGCCGTCGAGGACCCGACGCTCGGGCACCTGCTGCGGGCCAAGATCCGCGAGCTCGAGCTCCAGATCGAGATGCTGCGGGTCCGGGGCCGCGACCAGTTCCTGCCGCTCAGCATCGAGCTGTACGGCGCCGTCGCACCCCCGCTGCTCGACCACGCCCGCACCCTCATCGAGCGGATCCCCGGTCCCGGCGCCGGCCTCGGTGCGGGTCCGGGCGAGCGGATCGACGCCGCCACCTTCGCCGCCCTGGCCGAGGACGAGCTCGACCACTACCGGGCCGTCGACCCCGACATCGGCGTGCACGTCGAGCTCCGCCCCGACGCCACCGGCATCCTGGTGTCCGGCAGCGCCCTGCTGGTGAGCACCACCGCCACGGTCGCCGCCGAGCGCACGCACGCGCTGCTCCAGCACGAGGTGGGCACCCACCTCGTCACCCACGTCAACGGCGCCTTCCAGCCCCTCCGGCTGATGGAGGCGGGCCTCGCCGGCTACGAGGAGACCCAGGAGGGGCTGGCCGTGCTGGCCGAGCTGCTGGTCGGCGGGCTCTCGCCGTCCCGGGTGCGCCAGCTGGCCGCACGGGTCGTCGCCGTGCACGAGGTCGTCGGCGGGGCATCGTTCGCCGACGTCCACCGGACCCTCACCGACGCCGGGCTGACGCCCGACGGCGCCTTCACCACCGCCATGCGCGTCACCCGGGCGGGTGGCCTCACCAAGGACGCGATCTACCTCCGGGGCCTGCTCGACCTGCTCCGCCACCTGTCCGACGGCGGTGGTCTCGACGTGCTCCTGCTCGGGAAGGTCTCGCTGGCGGAGCTGCCCCTCGTGGGCGACCTGTTCGATCGGGGCGTGCTCGACGGTCCGCGGCTGCGCCCGCGGTACCTCGACGACCCCGCCACCGCGGCCCGCCTCGAGCAGGCCGCCGCCCTGACCGACCTGACCCAGCTGTTCGAGGAGACCCCATGAAGATCGCCTTCGTCGTCAACGACGTCGACACCGAATCGCCCGTGTACACGACGAGCCGGCTCGCCCTCACCGCCACCCAGATGGGCCACGAGGCGTGGCTCATCGGCGTGGGCGACTTCGCCTACGAACCCGACGGGGAGGTGTCGGCCCGAGGTCGGGCTGCCGCCGACAAGCAGTACAAGTCTCTCGACCGCTTCCTCGGCGACATCCAGGGCAAGGCCGGGCGCACCAAGCAGATCCGGATGGACGAGCTCGACGTGGTCGTGCTGCGCAACGACCCGGCCGACGACGCCGTCGACCGTCCCTGGGCACCGACCGCAGGCGTCGCCTTCGGTCAGCTCATCGCGGCCAGCGGGGTCCTGGTCGTGAACGATCCCGGCCGGCTCGCCGATGCCCTGAGCAAGGCCTACTTCCAGCACTTCCCGGAGGACGTCCGCCCCCGCACGCTGATCTCCCGCGACCCGGAGATCATCACGGAGTTCGTCGACGACCTCGGTGGGCGCGCCGTCCTCAAGCCGCTCCAGGGATCGGGCGGCACGGGCGTCTTCCTCGTCTCGCAGAAGGAGTCGCCCAACGTGAACCAGATCATCGAGGCCATCTCCCGCGACGGGTACGTGGTGGCCCAGGAGTTCCTCCCCGCCGCGTCCGAGGGCGACGTGCGCATGTTCGTGATGAACGGCGAGCCGCTCATGAGCGACGGCCACCACGCCGCGTTCCGCCGGGTCGGAGAGGGCGACGACCTCCGGTCCAACATGAGCGCCGGCGGAAAGGCCCAGCCCGTCGAGGTGACCGACGAGATGCTCCACCTCGTCGAGGTCGTTCGGCCCAAGCTGATCGCCGACGGGATGTTCCTCGTGGGGCTCGACATCGTCGGCGACAAGCTGATGGAGGTCAACGTGTTCAGTCCCGGCGGCCTCGGGAGCTGCCAGGCGTTCTACGACACCGACTTCACCTCGGTGGTGATCGACGACCTGGAACGGAAGGTCGGGCTCCGCCAGCAGTACAGCCCCGACGCCTTCCCCAACTGCCGGCTGGCGACCCTCTGAGGCGCGCAGGCAGGCCCGCCGCCGCGGCACGGCACCCGAACCGCTCCGTGCGGGGAGGGTGCGGGTGCCGTGTCCGGGGAGGGCTCTGTCCCGCCGGCGAGGGTGCCAAACCGGAACGTCGTCGGGTCAGGCGGCCGGCTCGGAGGCGGTGGCCTCGATGGCCTGCGACCTGGTCGGCGCCGGAGCTGACCTCGATCTTGCGGGGCTTGGCCTGCTCCGCCACCGGGATGGTGACGGTGAGGACGCCGTTGTCGTAGGCGGCCTCGACCCGTTCGGGATCGAGCCCGTCGCCGAGGAACAGCTGGCGGCGGAAGGTGCCCTGCGGACGCTCGGACGCCACGACCTGCACGTCGTCGGACGCCTCCCACCGACGCTCGGCCGACACGGTGAGGGCGTTCTTCTCGACGGTGAGGTCGATGGACGAGGGGTCGACCCCGGGGAGGTCGAACCGCACCAGGAAGCGATCGCCCTGGCGGTACGCGTCCATGGGCATGGCGGCCGGGCGGAGACGGGTGCCGAACGCCTGCTGGGCGAGGCGATCGAGGTCGCGGAAGGGATCGGAGCGCATCAGCATCTTGTGGCCTCCTCGTGGGTCCGGTGGTGGTCGTGCTGACGCCGACCACCCTACGCCCGCTCAGGAACCTTGACAAGCCTCCGCTCAGGTTTCCTGCTCGTCGCCCCATGGCCTCCCGGTTGCCCTGGCCCTCCTGCGGGCATGACACCGGCAGGGCCGCACGGAGCCGTCCGTGACCCACCCGTGGGGCTCAGCCGTGGGGGGCCAGGTGGCGGGGACCCCCGGGTCCGGGTCGACGGCCGAGCTCGGAGCCGAAGCGGTGCCCCAGTCGGGCCATGAGCACCGCGACGCCGACGATGAGGACGCCCGCCACCGAGATGAGCAGGGGCACCCGACCCTCGCCCGGGAAGAACCACCCGATCGTCCAGGGGACGTAGACCAGCAGACCGAGCGCTCCGACCGGCGACAGGGCGACCCTGCCGGGGAGCATCGCGACGCCGAGGAGCGCCACCGAGGTACCGAGCCCGAACAACGTCGCGACCGCGGGTTCGTCCAGCGCCGTGACGGCGCACCCGGCGAGCATCACGACCGCACCGAGGACCTCGAGCACGATGGGCGCCCTGGTCAGGCGGTCGATCGCCACCGCCACCACACCCAGGCCGAACGCCCACACCGCGACACCGGTGGGGACCGCGGCGCCGTCCGCGAAGTGCCCCACGGTCGGCGGCAGCGACTGCAGCACCAGGAAGCCACCGACGACGGCCAGCACGACGATCGACGCCACCTCCTCGACGAGCTGGGGCAGCAACGCCAGGACGACGAGCGCGAGGCCGGTCGCGAGGACGAAGAGCAGACCGGCGCCCGGATCATCGGCCACCGCGATCACCGACCCGACCGCCACCGCCACCGAGCCGACCAGCACGTCGATCGCCGGTGCCGTGGTCAGCGAACGGATCCCGAGTCCGAGGATCACGGCTCCGGCGAGCCAGATCGCCAGTCCCGTCCCGAGCTCGGCGGCGACCTGGTCGACGGTCGCCCCGACGGCCACGACCCCTGCGGCCAGGGCCACCAGCTGCTGGATCGGACGGGGCCGTCCCCGCCACATCAACCCGCTGGTGATCGCGGCGGCAGTCGCAGCGACGGCCACGACGCGCGACGTCGGCGCCGGCTCGAGGAGCTCGCGGGCGACCACGGATGCGAGCACCGCCACCGACGCCGTCGACAGCGTCCAGAGGAAGGCCCGCAGTCGGGCCAACGCCGGGTCGCGCCCTTCAGGGGTCGCGAGTCCGCCCGCGAACAGCGCGGCTGCGGTGATGCCGCTCAGCGCGACCTGCCCGCCCACCGCCATGTCGGTCCAGTAGTGGGCGACCAGCAGGACGACGCCCGTCGCCGCGAGCACACCACCGAGGTAGCCGAGGGCCTCGACCACGACCGGCGTGCCCCGCCGCAGAGGTGTCGGCGCTGCCTCGCTGACGGCGGCGGGCTGCGCCGCGCCTGACGGCGCGACCGCGGGCACAGGCTCTGGTCGGGGCTCACCCGCCCCGGCTGCGAGCTCCCGCGACCGCTCGAACCGGAGGATCGCGGTCGGCCTGGTCCGCTTCGATCAGGCCCTGCTCGCGCCAGGCCGCGAGGTGCGCCTCCAGGGGTGCCGTGGGCGTGCGGCCGGGCCGGGCGGCGACCAGCGTCCCCCCGATGACCAGGACCACCAGGACGACCACGACGAGACCAGAGAGGACGAACACGCGGACCCCTTCCGTACCTCACCCAGCGTCCTCCCCCACCCCACCCTCCACCAGGGCCCAAGGTCACCCCCCCCGCAGGGGCGCGTCGCCACGCCGCAGGGCGCGTCCGACGCGACTCAGGCGCGGGCGGCGAGGGCGCCGGCGGCGAAGTGGGCCTCGGCCGCGGCCCGGGTCAGGGCGTGCTCGAGCTCGGGCGACAGCGCACCACCGTCGGCGACCTCGTCGCGGGTGGCGTAGACGCCGGTCGGGGTGGTCCAGCCCTCCAGCGACGCGACCAGCGGGCGCAGGCCGTGGTCGACGGCGAGGCGGTGGTCCGGCCCGGCGCCTGAAGCGATCGGGATCACGACCGTGTCGGCGAGCCCGCCCGGGGGCAGGAGGTCGAAGATCGACTTGGTCAGCGCGGTGTAGGTCGCCCGGTACACCGGCGTGGCGATCACGACGATGTCGGCCGCGGCGATGGCATCGCGGGCCTCGTCGACCCCCGCGTCCGACGACAGGGCCAGCAGCGCGGCCGGGTCGAGATCGGCCAGGTCGATGACCCGGCCGCCGCCGAGCAGCTCGACGGCGCGCTCGGCCAGCCTGCGGGAGCGCGAGGGGTGCGACGGGCTGCCGTTGACCGCCACGACGGTGAGGTCGGGCGTCTCGGGTCGGGACGGGTCGGTCACGGAGGTCTCCTGGGTCAGCTGGCGCCGGTCAGCGTCGCACCGACGGAGCGCGCCCGCCCAGTCGGCACCCTCCATCGGCCCGTCGCCCATGGCGTCGCCGCGGCAACGGCGCCGCGCCCTCGGGAACACGGATCGGTTGCAGGTGGTTGAAGACGCAAGCAACTAGGAGACGCCCCATGGCCACGACCGATCCCGCCACCCACGTGCTCGGCACGCCCGAGGACCCGAGCTTCGGGCTCGACACCTTCGGTGACATCGAGGTCGACGAGGTGGGCGAGCCCATCTCCCCTGCCGCGGCCATCCGCCAGGTCGTCGCCGAGGGCGTCCTGGCCGACCAGGTGGGCGTCGACTACTTCGGCATCGGCGAGCACCACCGGGACGAGTTCGCGGTGTCGTCGCCCGACGTCGTCCTGGCCGCCATCGCCGGCCAGACCGAGCGCATCCGCCTCGGCACCGGGGTGACCGTGCTCAGCTCCGACGACCCCGTGCGGGTCTACGAGCGCTTCGCCACCCTCGACGCCGTCTCGCGCGGCCGGGCCGAGGTCCAGCTGGGCCGGGGCTCGTTCACCGAGTCGTTCCCGCTGTTCGGCTACTCGCTGGAGGACTACGAGGACCTGTTCGCCGAGAAGCTCGACCTGTTCACCCTCCTCCAGGAGGAGAAGCCGGTGACCTGGTCGGGCACCACCCGGGCGCCGCTCGACGGGCTCTCCGCCTTCCCGTCCACCGAGGCCGGACGCCTGCCGGCCTGGGTCGCGGTGGGCGGCAGCCCCGAGTCGGTCGTCCGAGCGGCGCGCTACGGCCTCCCCCTGGTCCTCGCCGTGATCGGCGGCTCGCCCCAGCGGTTCGTCCCCTTCGCCGACCTCCACCGCCGGGCCCTGGCCGAGATGGGTCACGCCCCCCAGCCCATCGCCATGCACAGCCCGGGCCACGTCGCCGCCACCGACGAGCAGGCCCGCGAGGAGCACTGGGTCCACCACAGCGCGGCCTTCGCCAAGATCGGCCGCGAGCGGGGCTGGCCCCCGATGACCCGCGACTCCTACGACTCGCAGGTGGGTCCCTACGGCGCCCTGTTCGTCGGCGCCCCCGAGACGGTCGCGGCCAAGGTCGCGTGGGCGATCCGGGAGCTCGGGCTGTCCCGGTTCCAGCTGAAGTACGCGGTCGGCCGCATGCCCCACGCCCAGCGGCTGGAGTCGATCCGCCTCTACGGCACCGAGGTGATCCCCCGGGTGAAGGAGCTCCTCGCCGCCGACGCCTGACCCCCGTCAGCCGGCAGCCACCCGACCCCGAAGTGGTCCCTCGATCCGCGACCCTGACGCCGGATCGAGGGACCAGCTCGGAACGGGGGAGACCAGCGGGGGCCATCATGGTCGGGTGCCCCCGTCCTCCGAGGCCGACCCAGCGAGGCCGACGCCACCGAGGTGATCCCGATCGAGGACGGGACCGCGATCGCCGAGGCGATCGAGCTGCCACCGACGCCTCCGACCGGTCTGACCGCGGCGGAGGCCGAGCGGCGACGGGGGCAGGGACTCGCCAACGTCGTCGTCGACCGGAACAGCCGCACGGTCAGACAGATCCTCCGGGCCAACGTGATGACCCGGTTCAACGCCATCCTCGGGACCCTGCTCGTCGTGATCCTCGTCGTGGGCGACGTCCGCGACGGCCTCTTCGGCATCGTGCTGATCAGCAACGCCCTGATCGGCATCGTCCAGGAGCTGCGGGCCAAGCGGACCCTCGACCGCCTCCGCCTCGTCACCGCGCCCACCGTGCACGTCATCCGCGACGGCGCGGTGGCCACGGTCGCCCCGACCGGCGTCGTCCTCGGCGACCTGATCGAGCTCCGCCCCGGGGACCAGGTCGCGGTCGACGGGGAGGTGCTCGCGACCGCCGGTCTGGAGGTCGACGAATCGCTCCTGACGGGTGAGAGCGACGCCCTCCACAAGCAGGTGGGGGACGGGGTCCTCTCGGGCAGCGCCGTGGTGGCCGGCACCGGGCGGATCCTCGCCACCGCGGTGGGCGAGGAGGCCTACGCGGCCCGGCTGGCGACCCAGGCCAAGCAGTACGCCCCCGCCACCAGCGAGCTGCGGGCCGGCATCGACCTCATCCTGCGGGTGGCCACCTGGTTCATGGGGCCCGCCGCGGTGCTGCTGCTCATCACCCAGCTCCGCAACGCCGAGTCGGTGCGCCACGCCCTCTCCGGGGCGGTCGCGGGGGTGGTCGCGATGATCCCCGAGGGCCTGGTCCTGCTGACGAGCATGGCCTTCGCCCTGGGTGCCATCAACCTCGGGAGGCGCCAGGCCCTGGTGCGGGAGCTCCCCGCGGTCGAGACCCTCGCCCGCGTCGACGTCGTGTGCGTCGACAAGACCGGCACCCTCACCGAGGGCCGCCTGCGGGTGTCGGCCATCGAGGCGACCGACCCGACGCTCGACGAGCAGACCGTGCGGACCGTCCTCACCGCCCTCGTCGCGTCGGACCCGAACCCCAACGCGACCCTCGCCGCCATCGGGGGCGCCGGCATCCCCGGAGGTGACCCGGCGTGGGTGCCGATCGCGGCGGTGCCGTTCTCGTCGGCCCGGAAGTGGAGCGGGGTCGACCTCGGGCCCGGCGGCCGGTGGCTGCTGGGCGCGCCCGACGTGCTGTGCCCGCCGGGCCACCCGGTGCTCGCCCAGGTGGAGGCGGAGGCGCGCTCCGGTGCCCGGGTCGTGCTCCTGGCCCGCACCGACGAACCCCTCGACGAGCGCGGCCCCGCCGGGGTGCGACCGGCCGCGATCATCGTCCTGCGCGACGTCGTACGCCCCGACGCGGCGCCGACCGTCGCCTACTTCGCCCGCCAGGACGTCGCCCTGAAGGTCATCTCCGGCGACCACCCCGCCACCGTCGCGGCCGTCGCCGAGGCCGTGGGCATCCCCGGGGCCGACCGGCCCGTCGACGGGAGGGACCTCCCCGACGACCCGGTCGCCCTGGGCGCGCTGCTCGACGAGCGGTCGGTCTTCGGCCGGGTGCAGCCCGAGCAGAAGCGGGCCATGGTCGACGCACTGCAGGCCCGGGGCCACGTCGTGGCCATGACCGGCGACGGGGTCAACGACGTCCTCGCCCTGAAGCACGCCGACATGGGGGTGGCCATGGGCTCCGGCAGCGACGCCACCCGCGCCGTGGCCCAGCTGGTCCTGCTCGACGACTCGTTCGCCTCGCTCCCCGCCGTCGTGGGCGAGGGGCGACGGGTCATCGCCAACGTCGAGCGGGTCGCCAACCTCTTCGTCACCAAGTCCGTGTACTCGTTCCTGCTGGCGATGCTCGTGGGCGTCGCCGGCCTCACCTTCCCGTTCCTGCCCCGCCACCTCACCGTGGTGTCGAGCCTCACCATCGGCATCCCCGCCTTCTTCCTGGCCTTCGCCCCCAACCAGCCGCGGGCCCGGCCGGGCTTCGTGCGACGGGTCGCCCTCTTCGCCGGCCCCGCCGGCCTGGTCGCCGCGGTGGCGACCTTCGGCGGCTACGTCCTGGCCGACGGACCCGACGTCACCGACACCCACGCCGAGGCCCGCACCGGTGCGGTGATCGTGCTGTTCCTCGTCGCCTTCTGGGTGCTGGTGATCCTCGCCCGGCCCATGACGACCGCCCGCGTCGCCCTGCTGACCGCCCTGGCGAGCGCCTTCGTGATCGCCCTCACGGTGCCGTGGACCCAGGAGTTCTTCGCCCTCGACCCGCCCTCGGCCGTGGGCCTGTTCGCCATGATCGGGGTGGCCTCGGTGGCCATCGGGGTGCTCGAGGGAGGCTGGCGCCTCGTCGGCTGGCAGCGCGACCACCTCGACGCCTCCGAGATCCTCGCCCGCGTGCGACGACCCCTCGACGCGCTCGACCTCCACCCACCGCCGGAGCCCTCGGAGACGCCCCGAGGGGAGCCGGCCGGCCCCGCACCCGCAGCGGACGGCGAGCCGACACCCGCCCCGTCAGGCCGCCCGCGCCGTCCTCGCCGGCGTCAGACCAGCTCGTAGAGGGTGGGGGCCCGGCCCGGCCCCTGGTGGTCGGGCTTGGGGCCCAGCTTCTCGACCTTGCCCGCGCTGATCATCTCGTCGACGGCGCGGCGCACCGTCGCCGGCGATCCACCGCCCGCGGCGGTCGAGAGGTCGGCCAGCGTGAAGCGCTTCGGGAGGCCGAGGGCGGCGGCCTTGAGCTCGTCGACCGACACCTGCTTCGCCCGCGGCGCACGCCGGCGGCCCGCGCACCCCGGGGGCCCCGCCCGGCGGGCACGCGACCGGCGAGGCCGAAGCCGGCCTGGCGCAGCACGTCGTCGGACACGCCGACGGCGCGGAACGCGGCGATCGGGATCGACTGCGCCTCCGCGTAGGCGCGGGCGTGGGTGATGAAGTCGCGGATCACCGCGTCGGCGTCGGCCTGGCGGGCGTGCTCGGCGTCGGCCAGCGCGTGGAGGCGGGTCAGCGGGTCGCGGGCGTCGGCGACCGCGGCCTCGGCCCGGGCCACCGCCTCGTCGTCGATGAGGGAGTCCGGGTCCTCGAGCCACTCGAGGTAGCGGCGGACGGCGTCTTCCGGGCTGCTGGCACTCATGGGCACACGTCTAGCAGGGCGCGACCCACGGAGGGCCTCCGACCGACGTCCGCTAGGGTCGACGGGGACATGACGGCCCCCAGGACCGCCCCTCCGACGAGGGCGCCGGTGGGCGCGGACGGCTGATGGCGGCGCTGCTCCTCCTCCACCTGGCGGCCGGCCTCGTGGGGATCGCCCTGGGTGGGCGACTGGGTCGGCGAGGCCTGATCCTGGCCGCGGTGCCGCTGCTCGCGACGGTCGGCTGGCTCGCGTCGCACACCGCGACGATCCTCGACGACGGGGTCGTCACCGAGTCGATCGACTGGGTGCCCTCGCTCGACGTCAGCATCGACCTGCGCCTCGACGGCTTCTCCGGCCTGATGGCGCTGCTGGTGGCCGGCATCGGCGTGCTCGTCCTCGCCTACGGCTGGACCGTACTTCCCGGCGCGGAAGGAGGGCCTCGGGCGGCTGATCGGCCTGCTGACCCTGTTCGCCGGCTCGATGCTCGGCCTGGTCGTCGCCGACAACCTGCTCGTCCTCTACGGCTTCTGGGAGCTCACCTCGATCACGTCGTTCCTGCTGATCGGCAACGACCACCGCGACGGCAAGGCCCGGGCCGCCGCGCTCCAGGCCCTGCTGGTCACCGGTGCCGGCGGGCTGGCGATGCTGGCCGGGTTCATCGTCCTCGGCCAGGCCGCCGGCACCTACCAGCTGTCCGGCCTGCTCGCCGACCCGCCGGCAGGCGACGACGACCGTCGTGGTGGCGATCGTGCTGGTCCTCCTCGGCGCGTTCACCAAGTCGGCGCAGTACCCGTTCCACTCGTGGCTGCCCGGGCGCCATGGTCGCCCCCACCCCGGTCAGCGCCTACCTCCACTCGGCCACCATGGTGAAGGCGGGTGTGTACCTGATCGCCCGGCTCGCGCCGGTGTTCGCGGGCCCGGTCGACCTGCTGGCGCCCGCTGGTGGTCGACCGTCGGCGCTGATCGACGATGGTCGTCGGCGGCGCTGCGGGCGCTGCGCCAGACCGACCTGAAGCTGCTGCTCGCCATGCGGCACGGTCAGCCAGCTCGGGATGATGGTCGCCGTCTTCGGCTGGGGCTCGGAGAAGGCCGTCGAGGCCGGGGTGGTGCTCCTGCTCGGGCACGCCGCCTACAAGTGCACCTGCTTCATGGTCGTGGGGATCCTCGACCACCAGCACGGCACCCGGGACGTGCGGGCCCTGCCCCGACCCGGCGCCGGGTGGGGCTGGACGACCGGCGCGGCCGTGGTGGCGGCGGCGTCGATGGCCGGCGTCCCCCTCGTGCTCGGCTTCGTCGCCAAGGAGGGCGTCCTCGAGGCGTTCACCGACGCCGGGCGCGGCGCAGCGGTGGGTGCTGGTGGCCATCACGATCGGCTCCACCCTCACCGTCGCCTACAGCCTCCGGTTCGTCGCCGGCGCGACCGGGCTGCTGGCCCGGCCCCTCGCGGCCCGCGCCGCCGACGCCCACCGGGCCGCGGCGCCGCCCCTGGCGTTCGCCCTCCCTCCCGTGCTGCTGGCCGGCGTTCACGATCGTCTACGGCCTGCGGCCCGGACTGCTCGACGCCCTCGACAGCGCGGCGACGACCACGCTCCTGCAGGCGGACGCCGCGGTCCACCTGGCCCTGTGGCACGGGTCGACGCTCGCCCTCGGTGCTGTCGGCCCTCGCCCTCGCGGTCGGTGCGCTGCTGTTCCTCGGTCGCGCCGGCCGGTCGAGCGGGTGCTCGCCGCGGGCCACGACGTCCCGATCACCGTCGGCGCGGCTCTACGCCGGGTCCCTCCGCCGGACTGAACCGGGTCGCCGACCGGGTCACCGGCATCGTCCAGTTCGGCTCGCTGCCCGGCTACATCGGCGTCATCCTCTTCACCGCGGCGGCCATCCCCGGCGCGCTGCTGCTCGCCGAGGGCGAGTGGCCCGGGTGGCCCGACCTGACCACCACATGGGTGCACGTGCCGGTGGTGCGGTGATCCTGACCGCCGCGCTCGCCGCCGCGGTCGTCCGTCGGCGCTTCACCGCCGCCCTCTTCCTCGGCGTCGCCGGCTACGCCATGGCCGGCCTGTTCGTGGTGCAGGGCGCCCCCGACCTGGCCCTCACCCAGGTCGGCATCGAGACCCTCACCACCGTGCTGTTCGTGCTCGTGCTGCGACGGCTCCCGGACCGCTTCGAGTCGCACGCCGCCGCCGTGGCGACGCGGCGCTGCGGCTGGTGGTCGCGGCCACCGTCGGGCTGACCGTGTTCGCCCTCGCCCTGCTGCGACCGGCGACATCTCGCCCGAGACGCCGGTGTCCGACGAGATGATCGAGCGGTCGCTCCCCGAGGGCGACGGGCGCAACGTGGTCAACGTGATCCTCGTCGACTTCCGCGGCTTCGACACCCTGGGCGAGATCACGGTGCTGGCCGCGGCCGCCATCGGCGCCGTCGCCCTCGCCCGGGCCGGTCGCCGCCCCGCCGCGGCCGCCGACGGCCACGTCACCTCCGAGGGACACCGGCGGCTCACCCGCGCCGAGGCCGCCACCGGCGTCCCGATGGCCCACGACGACATCGGCCGGTCGGCCCCTCCCGGTCCGCCTGGCTCGCCTCGTCACCCTCGACACCTCGGTGCGCGTCGCCTTCGTCGCCGTGATGGTCGGGTCGCTCTACCTGCTCTTCGCCGGGCACAACCAGCCCGGCGGCGGCTTCGTCGGCGGCATCGTGGCCGGCGCCGCGATCGCCCTGCGCTACATCGCCGGCGGCATCGACGAGGTCCGCCGCCTGTCGCGCTCGCGGCCCTGGACCATCCTCGGCGCCGGGGTCCTCCTCGCCGTCACGGTCGCCATCGTGCCCCTGCTGCTCGGCGACGCCGTGCTCGACGGCGGCATCGTGGACGGTCGACCTGCCGCTGCTCGGCAAGGTGAAGCTCACCTCGGCCCTGCGCGTTCGACATCGGCGTCTACCTCGTCGTGGTCGGCCTCATCCTGATGGTGTTCGAGTCGTTCGGCGACGACCCGACCGCCCGAGCCCGCCGACTCGATGGGGAGCTGCGGCATGAGCGTCCTGCTCGCCGCGACCGCGGCGCTGCTGTTCGGGATCGGGACCTACCTGCTCCTGCAGCGGAAGCTGTCCCGCATCATCATCGGGCTGTCGGTCTGATCAGCCACGGCGCCAACGTCCTGATCATCACCTCGGGTCGCCGGGGCCTGCCGCCCCTGATCGGATCGGCCGATCCGGCCGACTTCGGCGACCCGCTTCCCGCAGGCGCTGGTGCTGACCGCCATCGTGATCACCTTCGGCGTCACCGCCCTCCTGCTGGCCCTCGCCTACCGCAGCTGGATGCTCACCGACGACGACGAGGTCGACCGACGACATCGAGGACCGGCTCGTCGCCCGCCACGGCCACGTCGACCTCGAGCTGGCCGACGACGCTCGAGCTGCTGGAGGCGGTGGAGTCCTCCATCGACGACGGGGAGGACGACCGGTGACGGCCCTCCTCCCCCTGCCCGTCGTGCTGCCCCTGCTCGGCGCGGCCCTGTGCGTGCTGGTCGGACGGTCGCGCCAGCTGCAGCGGCTGGTCAGCATCAGCGCCCTCACCGCGTCGGCCGGCGTCGCCGTCGCCCTGCTCGTCGAGGTCGACCGCAACGGCCCGATCGTCGACCCAGGCCGGCGGCTGGCCCGCGCCGATCGGCATCACCCTGGTCGCCGACCGGCTTCTCGGCGATCATGCTGGTGGTCGCGGCCGCTGATGCTGCTGGCCGTGCTCGTCTACGCCATCGGCCAGCCGGGTGCCGAGCGCAACCACGTCGGCTTCCAGTCGGTGTACCTGATCCTGTCGGCGGGCGTGGCCGCGTCGTTCCTCACCGGCGACCTGTTCAACCTGTTCGTCGCCTTCGAGATGATGCTGACCGCCAGCTACGTGCTGATCACGCTCGGCGGACGGCTCGACCAGGTGCGCTCGGGCATGACCTACGTCGTGATCAGCCTGGTGGCCTCGATCCTGTTCCTCACCGCGCTGGCCTTCATCTACTCGGCGACCGGCACGGTGAACCTGGCCGACCTCTCCGAGCGGATCGACGCGCTGCCCGACGGCGTCCGCGCCGCGCTCGCCGCTGCTGCTGCTCGTCGTGTTCGGCATCAAGGCCGGCGCTGTTCCCGCTGTTCTTCTGGCTGCCCGACAGCTACCCGACGGCGCCGTCGCCGGTCACCGCCATCTTCGCCGGCCTGCTCACCAAGGTCGGCGTGTACGCCATCATCCGCACCCAGACCCTGCTGTTCCCCGACGCCCTGCCCGACCTGGCTGGTCATGGCATCGCCGGCGCCACCATGGTGGTCGGGGTGCTCGGCGCCATCGCCCAGGACGACGTGAAGCGCATCCTGTCGTTCCACATCGTCAGCCAGATCGGCTACATGGTGATGGGCCTCGGCCTGTTCACCGTGGCCGGCCTGGCCGGCGCGATCTTCTACATCGTCCACCACATCGTGGTGAAGACCACCCTGTTCCTCACCGGCGGCCTGATCGAGCACGCCGGCGGGTCGAGCCGCCTGTCGCGCCTCGGCGACATGGTGCGCACCGCCCCGGTCATCGCGGTGCTGTTCGGCATCCCCGCCCTCAGCCTCGCCGGGATCCCGCCGTTCTCGGGCTTCGTCGCCAAGTTCGCCGTGCTCGACGCCACCGCGTCAGAGCGGGCAGTGGGTGGTGATGGGCGGCGGCGGTCCTGACCGGCCTCCTCACCCTGTTCTCGATGATCGAAGATCTGGATCGGGGTGTTCTGGGCGCCGAGGGAGGACGAGTCCGTCGCCGTCGACGCACCCGCTCACGCCCGCGGGCGCCTCGGGGGTCCGCTGCTGATGATCGGACCCACCGCGCTCCTCGTCGCCCTCAGCATCGCCATCGGCATCTGGGCCGGGCCGCTCCTCGACCTCGCGACCCGCGCCGCCGAGGACCTCCACACGCCGACGGCGTACGTCGAGGCCGTGCTCGGCGAGGGCGACGCTCCGACCGCCGCGCCGGAGGGAGGCGGCTGATGCTGTTCCTCGCGACGATCGTGGCGGTCACCGTCATCTGGACCCTGGCCTGGGGGTCGCTGACCGTGGCCAACGTGCTGAGCGGGGTGGCCGTGGCGCTCCTGCTGCTCCTCGTCATCCCGGACGACACGTCGGGGCTGCGGCGACGCAGCCGGGTCCGGCCGCGAGCGATCGCCCGGTTCGTCGGCCACGTCCTGCTCAAGGTCGTCGAGTCCAACGTCGTGCTGTCGCGCGAGGTCCTGACCCGCGACAGCCGCATCAACACGGGCGTCATCGCGGTGCCGCTCCCCGACTGCTCCGACGGGCTCATCACCCTGATCGCCAACACCATGGCCCTGACGCCCGGCACGATGCCGATCCAGGTCGACCGCAACCCGACGGTGCTGTACGTGCACGTCCTGCAGCTGAGCGACATCGAGGAGGCGCGCCGCGACGTGCAGCACCTGGCCGACCTCGCCTACCGGGCCTTCGGGTCCGAGGCCGCCATCGCCGCCCTGCCCGATCGGGAGGTGCGCCGATGAGCGAGCGCGAGCCGAGCGAACCAGACAGCACAGCTCACATCCCGACGGCGGAGCCTGCGGAGCCGTCGTCGATCATCGGCGCCCCGTGCCGCCCCACCGACTGGACGCCGCCCACAGCCCGATGGTGCGCCGATGATCGAGCTGACCTACGCCGTCCTCGCCGCGGCCTTCGCGTGCTTCGGCTACCGGCTCCTCCGGGGGCCGAGCCTGGCCGACCGGGCCATCGGCCTCGACGGGCTCCTGGTCGTCGGGATCAGCACCCTGCTGGTCACGGCCATGGACACCGGCCGGGGCGTGTTCCTGCAGGTCGCGGTGATGCTCACGCTGGTCGGCTTCATCAGCACGGCCGTGATCGCCCGCTTCATCGAGGGGCAGGGCGAGTGATCGGCCAGACCATCGCCCTCGCGGGTGCGGTGCTCACGCTGCTGTCGGCCGTGGGGGTCGTCCGCTTCCACGACGTGCTGTCGCGCATGCACGCGCTGAGCAAGGCCTCGACGGTCGGCTTCGTGCTGGTGGCGGTCGGAGCCGCCCTCGAGCTCGACACCGCCAACGACGTGACGACCGCGCTGCTGGCCGCCGGGCTCCAGATCCTCACCCTCCCCGTCGGCGCCAACCTCATCGCCCGCTCCACCTACATGGCCGAGGGCATCCCCCACCGGGTCGACACCGTCGACGAGCTGGCCGATCGAGTCCGCCACCGCTCCCCTGCCACCCAGGGCGAGGATGCCGAGGACGGGTCCGCCGACCGGGCGTGAGCGGTCGACGGTGGCCGGCTCCGACCTCGGATCGGGGCTCACAGCCGCGACCGCTCGCTGCGAGTCCCAGTGTCAGATGCCACCCCGGACCTGCCTCGACACACCTACCTACCGGTAGGTAGGCTGGCGCCGTTCCTGCTGGCCCGCCTGCCCCCTGACCGAGAGGTCGCGCCGCGCGAGCGGTGCGAGTGAGGAGACATCCGGTGAGAGTCCACGCCATCGAGCGAGCGGACGACGAACGGGTCAACTGGCCCTCGTCGATCCCGATGTTCGCGATCCACGGGCTGTGCCTGCTGGCCATCGTCACCGGCGTGACCTGGCAGTCGCTCGTGCTGTGCGCGGTCCTCTACTTCGGCCGCATGTGGTTCATCACCGCCGGCTTCCACCGCTACTTCGCCCACCGGTCCTACAAGACCAACCGGGTGTTCCAGTTCGTCCTCGCCTTCGGCGGCGGCATGCCGCCGCCCAGAAGGGCGCCCTGTGGTGGGCCAGCCACCACCGCGACCACCACCGCTACAGCGACACCGAGCGCGACCTCCACTCCCCTCAGAAGGGCTTCTGGTGGAGCCACGTCGGGCTGGATCCTGTGCGACAAGAACAAGGGCTGGGACCCGGACGCCATCCAGGACTTCAACAAGTACCCCGAGCTCCGGTTCCTCACCAAGCACGACTGGATCCCGCCGTGGACCGTCGGCGTCGCCAGCTACCTCATCGGCGGGTGGCAGCGGCCTGATCGTCGGCTTCTTCTGGTCGACCGTGCTGCTGTGGCACGGCACCTTCACCGTGAACTCGCTGGCCCACGTCATGGGTCGGCGCCGCTACGCCACCACCGACACCAGCCGGAACTCCGCCCTCATCGCCCTCGTGACCGGCGGCGAGGGCTGGCACAACAACCACCACTACTACCAGTCGTCGGCCCGCCACGGCTTCTTCTGGTGGGAGTTCGACGCCACCTACTACGGCCTCAAGGTGCCTGTGCGTGGGTCGGCCTCGTCACGCGACCTCAAGACCCCGCCCGAGCGGGTGCTCGTCCGCGGCCCGGGTGCGCGACGGCGCCTTCGACGTCGGCATGTTCAAGGCCCACTGGGGCAAGGCCACCGCCAACCTGGCCGCCCACCTCCGCCGGGCCGACGGCCCCGACGAGGCCCTCGCCCTGGAGGCGGCCGCCGCGGCCGAGGTCGAGGCCGCCCTCGCCCACGTGGGCGTCGATGCCCCTGCACCGTCCTCGCCTCGACGTCGGTCGATGCCGACGAGCTCGATGCCGAGCTGGCCGACCCCGCGACCCGTCGCGAGAACCTGGCCGAGCAGATCCACGCCAGCCGGTCCGCGCTCGAGGAGAGCGTGCGCACCGCCATGCGCGCCGCCGAGGAGCTCGGCCGCGCTCAGCCGCCGTCAGCGCGCCGCTCAGCCGCGTCGACTGACGCACCCGACGCCCAGCCCAGCCGGCCGGCCCGTCGGCCGAGCGCGGCTACTGCAGGCCGGCGTTCGAGCTTGTCGAGGGCCTCGTCCTCGGTGACGTTGAGGGCGAAGCTGAGCTCGCGACACGAGGATGCCCCGGGCCCGCTCGAGCATCGACTTCTCGGCCGTCGACAGGCCCTTGCCCGCCTCGCGGAGGGCCAGGTTCCGCACCACCTCGGCGACCTGGTACACGTCGCCGGACTTCATCTTCTCCTGGTGGTTCTTGAACCGCCGGCTCCAGTTGGCCGGCTCGCGCACGTCGCGCTTGCCGATGAGCCGGAAGAGGTCCTCGACGTCGGACTTGGAGATCGGCGGGCGCATGCCCACCTCCTCGGCCTTGTCGACCGGCACCGAGAGGGTGAGCTCGCCGTGGACCATCTGGAGGACGAGGTACTCGCGCGTTCTCGCCGAAGGCCTCGATCTTCTCCTTCTTCTTGATCACCGCGGCACCGTGGTGCGGGTAGACGACGCGATCGCCGACCTTGAAGGTCACATGGGGGCTCCTGGGGCGAAGGGGGTGCGGGGCAGCCCGAGGAGGCCCGCAGCGGCGTCCCATTGTGCCACCTGGCGGCTCGCCACTCGCGCCGCCTGTGCCGACGTCCACCCGACGCCCGAAGCGAGCACCGATGTGCGGCCACAGCCCGATCCGTGCTCGGTTCGCGGTGACCAGGTCGCGTCAGTCGGTGTGGACGGCGACGGGGAGGTGGCGGCCGTCGTCCAGCGGCTCCCACGCCGAGGGTGACCGCGTCGTCGACCCGCACCGCCCACGGGTCGTCCGCAGCCACGGCCACCATCATCCGCACGCCCTCGGGCAGCTCGACGAGCGCCACCGCGTAGGGCACCCGGTCGCGCCAGGCCCGGGTGCGGGGTCTTGGGCTGCACCGACACGGCGTGCACGACGGCCTCGCCCGACGCCTCGCGCCAGTCGATGTCCGTCCGACAGGCACACCGGGCAGAAGCCTCGCGGGGGTACCAGTGCGGCTGCTCGCAGCTCGTGCACCAGGGCAGGACGAGGCGCTGCTCGCGGGTGGCCTCCCAGAAGGGGGCGCCGGCGACGGACTCCGGCGGCGAGGGCCGGGGCGGGGTGGGGCGGGGTGCGTCAGCCATCAGAGCGTGGCCTCCGTGCCGAGCACGACGGTGGACATGGCCGACAGCACGCCCCCGCTGCCGTGGGCGATGGCGACCTCGGCGCCGGGCACCTGGCGGGGTCCGCCCTCGCCGCGGAGCTGGCGGACCGCCTCGACCAGCAGGAACATCCCGTACTGGCCGGGGTGGGTGTAGGCGAGGCCGCCGCCGTTGGTGTTGGCCGGCAGGGCCCCGCCGGGGGCGAGGGGCCCGTCGGCGACGAAGGGACCGCCCTCGCCCTTGGCGCAGAAGCCGAGGTCCTCGAGGGCGAGGAGCACCGTGATGGTGAACGAGTCGTAGAGCTCGACCACGTCGACGTCGGCCGGGACCGAGGCCGGCGATGGCGAAGGCCTCCGGCCCCGACACCGCGCCGCCGGTGGTGGTGAGGTCGGGCATCTGGCTGATCATCGAGTGGGTGTGTGCAGGTGCCGACGCCGAGCACCGGCACCACCGGCTTGGCGAGGTCGCGGGCCCGCTCGAGCGCTGGTGAGCACGATCGCACCGGCGCCGTCGGTGACGAGGCAGCAGTCGAGCTTGTGCAGCGGCGACGCCTCCATCGGCGAGGCGAGCACGTCGTCGACCGTGATGCGGTCCTGCAGCCGGGCCCGGGGGTTCATCGCCGCCCACTCCCGGGTCTGCACCGCGATCGACGCCAGCTGCTCGCTGGTCGTGCCGAACTCGTGCATGTGCCGGCTGGCGGCGAGGGCGTAGGCCCCCATGGGGAGGCGGAGGCCGTGGGGCATCTCCCACTCGGCCTGCGGGGTGGCACCGGGCGCGGCGGCCCGGCTCCCCCACCCGCCGCGACCGGCCTTGTGGTCCGACCGCGGGGTGGCGGCGTAGACGACGACGATCACGTCGGCACAGGCCGAGGGCGATGGCCGCGGCGGCGTGCTGCGACGTGGATCTCGAAGCTCGACCCGCCGGTCTGGGTGGAGTCGGTCCAGCGGGGCTGGATGCCGAGGTGCTCGGCCAGCTCCATCGACGCGGCCCAGCCGAGGGCGTTGTTGGAGCAGACGCCGTCGACGTCGGCGAGGGTGAGGCCGGCATCGGCCAGCGCCTCGCGGATCATGCGGGCCTCGAGCTGGGGGACCGAGCCCTCGACCATCCCGGAGGCGTCGACGGCATCGGCCACGCCCACGATCGCGGCCGCGCCGCGGAGGGGGTGGACGGGCATGCCGGCGATCATGTCAGGCCGTTGCACGTCGCGTGCAACGAGGCGTCGGCCTCACCACCATGGATCGCCCGCGTGGGACGGTCGGCACAGCTGCGGACGGTCAGCCGACGCGGCCGTCGTCGGCGCCGCGGTGCTGGGCGGCCAGCTCGGTGCGGCTGCGCAGCCCGACCTTCCGGAGGATGTGGGAGACGTGCGACTTCACCGTCTCGATCGACACGACCAGCTCGTCGGCGACCTCCCGGTTCGACAGACCCCGGGCGACGAGTTCAGCGACCCGCTCCTCGGCCGGCGTCAGGCTCCCCCACCCGGCGACCGGACGGGGCTCGCGGGCCGACCCCGTGTCCGTCGCCGCACGAGGAGGCCTGCGGATCCGACCTCCGCTCCCCGTCGTCGACCGGCCCCGAAGGCGTCGGGCCCGAGGTGCCCGAGCGCAGCCGCCTCGGCCGCGAGGACCCGCTCGGCCTCCGGAGCAAGGCGGACCGTGATCCCCGTCCGAGCCCGGTGGGCCTCGGCGGCACCCAGCGCCACGGCGACGTCGTCCCACCGTCTCCGCGGCGGCGAGCACGGTCACGAGCACGTCGAGGCTGAACGTCAGGTCCCGCCCGATCCCGTTCTCCAGCTCCGTCGCGAGGGCCGACCGCACCTCCGCCTCCGCGTCCCGCAGGTCCGACTCGCGGTCCACGGCGAGGGCCGCCCGGCGCCGCGCCGCGTGGGCCCGGTGCTGTGGGTTCTCCAGCGCATCGGTCGCCGGTGCCGCGAGCGTCCAGTCTCCGAGCCGCCGCCTCGCCGATCGCCGAGCGCGTGGGCCACGTCGGCCCCTCCCAGCGTGGCCGAACGCGATGCCGAAGGGTGCGCCCGACCCCCGAGGAGAACGGCCGCCAGCTCATCGAAGCGGCGCGAGGGCCTCGGGCAGGTCGCCGAGCGACGTGGCGGGCGCATCGCCAAGCCGAGGAGGGCGAAGACCACTGCGACGACGTGGCCGTCCTGCTTCGACCAGTCGAGAGCGCCGCCTCCAGCACCGCCAGGTCCACCGGTTCGCCCCGATCGGCGCAGACGATGCACTCGGACGCACTCCGCCATCGCAGCGAAGCCCGAGGTTGACGTGAGGCGCCGCCCTGACCGTCGGCAGCGTCGACGGCGGCGATGGCGAGGTCGAGGTCGCCCCCCAGGAGGTGGTGGATGGCGACCCACGTCTGCGGTGCGAGAGGCACCACCAGGCCGGCGCCCTGCGCCGGCGCGACCATGTCCCGCACCAGGCGGTCCGCTTCGACGAGGTGCGAGCGCATGAGCTCGCAGCGCAGAGCGTCGCGGCGAGGACGCGCACCTGGATGGGCACGTCACCGACCCGATCCGCGACCTCGAGGACCCGTCGAAGGTCGTCGAGCGCTGCCGTGGGATCGACCATGCCGACGAGGGATGCCTCGACCCAAGAGGCTCGGGCGGCGGCGACCTCGTCATCCAGGAGCACGGCGAGGCCGCGGGCCTCGCTGGCGTCGGCGAGGGCGCCCAGGACGTCACCATGCACCTGGCGGAGCCGGGCCCGGTTGGTCGCCGCCACCACTCGGCTCGGGTCCGGGAGGTCCTTGGCCAGCAGCCGGGTGAGCCACTCGACACCGAGCGTGGAGCGTCCGATCCACAGGAGGTGGTCGTGCAGCGGCGTCGACCATCGCGACCGCCTCCCTCGGCGCTCGCTCGGACAGCCATGCGACCGAGGCCTCGAGGTTCTGGTGGTCGATCGTCAGGCGCTCCGACACGTCCCTGTCGTCGCCTGCGTGCCACTCCGGCGGTCAGCGTGGACACGATCGACCAGACGTGGGCGGTGTGTCGGTCACGGACAGCCTCCTCCTCCCCCGAGCCGCCCAGGCAGGTCGCGGCGAACTGGCGGACGACCTCCAACATCCGGAAGCGGCCGTCGACCTCGCCGTCGTCGACCTGGACGAGCGAGTGCCGCGACCAGCGCGTCGACCAGCTCCGCGACATCGTCCACATCGATCGGATCGACCCCGACGACGGTCCGCGCTCCGTCCAGGTCGAACCCGCCGCGGAACGCCGCGAGCCGTCGGAACGCGATCGACTCCTGCTCGGTGAGGAGATCGTGGCTCCACGCCAGCGACGCCTCCATCGTGCGCTGCTGCGGGAGGGTGCCCCTCGGACCCGTGCCGAGCGCCACGAAGATGTCACCCAGCCGCTCGGCCACTCGCGGCAGGGACGAGGTGCGCGCCCGCACCGCCACCAGCTCGAGCGCGAGCGGCAGACCGTCGAGGGTTCGGCAGATCGCCTCCGCGGCATCGAGGTCGTCGGCGCTCAGGGGGCGGTCGGGGCGGGCCTGGCGCACCCGCTCGACCAGCAGGGCCATGGCGTCGGACGCGACCTCTCGCAGGGGGTCGTCGGCCGAACGCTCCCCCGGCAGAGCCAACGGGGGGATGCGCCAGGTCACCTCACCCGGAAGGTCGAGCGGCGACCGGCTCGTCGCCAGCACGACGGTCTCCGGGCACGCGGTCAGCACGTCGAGCAGCACGTCCGCCACCTCTCCGGCGACGTGCTCGCAGTTGTCGACCACCAGCAGCGCGCGCCGGTCGCCGAGGTGCCGCGAGAGCCGCACCGCAGCCGGCGATCCGCCCGGCGGCGTGGCCGCCGCCTCGGCCAGGGCCTCGCCGACCTGGGCCGGATCGTCGAGCCGGGCCAGCGGCACCCACCACACGCCGCCGGGGAAGCCGTCGACGACCTCGGCCGCCACCTGCTGGGCCAACCGCGTCTTGCCCGCGCCGCCGACGCCGGTGACGGTGACGACCCGGTGGTGTTCGACCAGGTCGGCGACCGCTCCGACCTCGGCCTGACGGCCGACGAAGCTGGAGAGCGGCGCCGGGAGGTTGTTCGGGACGGCGTCGACCGACAGCAGGGCCGGGAACCGACTCGGCAGGTCCGGCGCCACCACCTGGAACACCTGCTCGGCCCGACGGAGGTCCTTGAGGCGGTGGGTTCCGAGATCGCGCAGCGACACGCCGTCGGGCAGCGCGTCGGCCACCAGCTCCCGCACCGGCGACGACACCACCACCTGCCCCCCGTGGGCGATCGCCCGCAAGCCGCGCCGTGCGGATGATGGTCTGACCCATGTAGGTGGCGTCGTCGCGCAGTCGGGCCTCGCCGAGGTGGATCGCCATCCGCACCCGCAGCGGCGTCGAGGTCGTCCACGCCTCCTCCGCCAGCGCCCGTTGAGCGGCCACCGCGGCGGCCACCGCGTCGGATGCCTGGGCGAAGGCGGCCACGACGCTGTCACCCTCGCCCTGCTCCACCGGGCGATGGCCACCGTGCGCCGCCACCGCCGAGGCGATGATCTCGTAGTGGCGCTCGATGGCGTCGGCCATGGCCTCGGGCTCCGCCTCCCACCTCGCCGTCGACCCCTCGACGTCGGTCAGCACGAAGGCGACCGTCCCGTCGGGGAGCGCGCCGGTCACGTCCCCTGCCGCGGCGGCCCGGGCGGGATCCCACCCCGGCAGCCCTCGAGAGCGACGCCGCGCCCGCGTCCTGCCTGCACCGCCGCCCATGATCGCGGACAGGTGCGCCACAGGGAAGAGGGACCCACCCAGCCAGGGGGTGGATCCCTCTCCTGCCACCGGTCCGACCCCCGCCCGCGCTGCCGGATCGGACCGACGCACGGCCGCCGTCGTCAGTGCCTGATCTGGGCCAGGTAGGCCTCGGCGATCACGGCGTAGCCGGCATCGTTGGCGTGGATGTCGGGACCCATCGGCGGCGGTGCGCACATCCACGTCCACTCGCAGATGCGGGCCACCTGCTTGGGCACCGGCCCGAAGGGCGAGTCGACGATCGTGGTCAGGTCCCCGGTCGAGAAGGCGCCGGCGACGTCGGCCACCCGGCCTCCCAGCGTGCGGTACGACCGGCGCAGCTCGGCGTTCAGCTCCGCGGTCCCGTCGTTGGTCCCGGCCACCAGCTCGGCGTTCTCCGGTCCGAGCAGCCACGCCGCCGCGTACGGGTTGTAGTAGGTCATCCCGACGATGGGGACCGTCGGCGCGACCAGCCGGATCGCGAAGAGGACCAGCCGGAGGGCACGCCCCATGTCGGCGATCGGCCCGTCGTTGCAGGTGGGATCAGGGTTCCCGACGCAGTTGGCGGAGAGGAGGTCGTTGGCGCCGATCGTGAGGGTGATCAGGCGCACCTGGCCGCGGTGACGCCGGAGGAACTGAAGGGTGTCGCCCAGCTGGGTCCCGGTGTCGTACCACCAGTCGTAGAACCCGGGCGGCCCGCAGCTGCCGCGGCCGGGCTCGTCGCCCAGGACCATCGACCGGGCGGTCTCGCCTCCGCAGCCCAGGTGCACCAGCTCGAGGCGCGAGCCACCCGGGTCGAGCCGATCCCTGATGTGCTCGGGGTACCCGGTGCCCGATCCACCCCTCGCTGTCGGGTTGCGCACCGATCGACAGCGAGTCGCCGAGCGCCAGGTAGTACTGCGGTCGGGGCGGAGGCTGGGGAGCCTCTCCACCGGTGGCCCGGGCCGGTGCGCCCGCGATCACCGTCAGCACGAGCACCAGTGCCACCGCCACGCCACCTCGTCGGATCCGTGTCATCGCTCACCTCCTGTGCCTCCCGCCTCGGCGGGGCCGCTCGCCCGGGCGGCGACGGCTCCTGGAGCGTCCCCGACGCGGGGACCCGCCGGCGTCCCCCAGGTGAGCGATCTTCTGGAGAATCCCTGCATCACCCGTGCAAGAACTTGCGCCGCGGCGTACTGTCAGCACCATGGACACCAGCGCCGGACCGTCCGCGGCCCTCCCCGACGCGCCTCCGCCGATGCAGGCGGAGGGCGAGCCCCTGGAGTCGGGCCTCAACCCCTTCGCCCCCGGGTTCTTCGACGACCCCTACGTGCAGTACCGCCAGCTGCGCGAGAGCGATCCGATCCACCACTCCCCGATCGGCATGTGGTTCCTGTCGCGTTGGGAGGACTGCCACCAGGTCCTCCGCACGCCGGGCACCAGCGTCGACGAGCGGAAGTCGGTCGTGCAGGCCCGCCAGGAGGCCCTGGCCGATGCCGCCGCCGACGCGGGCGTGCGCCGCAGCCGGTCGATCCTCGGCACCGACCCGCCCGACCACACCCGCATCCGCCGCCTCGTCTCCAAGGCGTTCACGCCCCGCACCGTCGCCCGCCTCGAGGAGCGGGTCGCGACGCTGGTCGACGAGAAGCTCGACGACCGCCGCGGCCCAGGGCGGCACCGTCGACCTCCTCTCCGAGCTGGCCTTCCCCCTGCCGTTCCAGGTCATCCACGAGATGCTGGGGATGCCCGACACCACCGACGCCTCCCGCCTGCGATCGCTCTCGCAGACCGTCACCCAGGTGCTCGACCCGGTGCTGGCCATGACGAAGACCGCCGAGATCGTGGCCGCGTCCGAGGAGCTGGGCGTGATCATCAACGAGGCCATCGCGTGGAAGCGGGCCAACCCCGCCGACGACCTGCTGACCGGGCTGATCCAGGCCGAGGAGGCCGGCGACAACCTGAGCGACGAGGAGCTGGCCGACAACGTCACGCTGCTGTACCTCGCCGGTCACGAGACGACGGTGAACCTCATCGGCAACGGCACCCTCGCCCTGCTGCGCCATCCGGACCAGGCCGCGCTGCTGCGCTCGGACCCGGACCTCGACGCCAACGCCATCGAGGAGCTGCTCCGCTACGACAGCCCGGTGCAGTTCTCCCGCCGCATCTTCCTCGAGCCGGCCACCGTCGGGGGCGCGACCTTCGACGTCGGCGAGATCGTGCTCACCGGCCTGGGTGCGGCCAACCGCGACCCGGCCAAGTTCGGCCCGACCGCGGAGCAGCTCGACATCACCCGGCCCGACGCCAGCCACCACATCTCCTTCGGCAGCGGCGTCCACCACTGCCTCGGCGCGGCGCTGGCCCGCATGGAGGGCCGGGCCGCCATCCCCCGCCTGTTCCGCCGCTTCCCCGAGATCGAGCTGGCCACCGACACCGTCGAGTCGGAACGGCCGCATGGTCCTGCAGAGGCGTCGCCCACCTCCCCGTGACCCTGGGCCCCGACACCGCCGCCTGACCGGCGGGCCCGGGCGGATCAGACGTCGAGGAAGCGGCCGACGGCGAAGCCGGAGCCGATGATGCCGATCACCGCGCCGAAGAGGATGGGCAGGATCGCGGCCGAGACCACGGTGCCGGTGGTGAACTCGAACACCTCGAAGAGCTGGAAGTACTGGGTGTCGGCCAGCGAGCGGAAGCAGCCCGATGTTCACGCCGATGAGCATGACGACCGACAGCAGGCCGCCGAGCAGGCCCTGCACCATGCCCTCGAGATGAACGGCACGCGGATGAACCAGTTGGTGGCACCGACCAGCTTCATCACCTCGATCTCGCGGCGGCGGGCGAACATGGCCGTGCGGATCGTGTTGAAGATCAGGAGCACGGCGACCGCGGCGCTGATGAGCGAGGCCCACAGCACGCCGCGGTTGAGCTTCTGCGAGAGCTCCTGGATGGCCCGGATGACCTCGGTGGCGCTCTCGACCTCGCAGCACCCCTGGCTCGCGTTCGTAGATGCCGCGGAGCGCGACGACGGACTGCACGTCGGGGTTGGTGGGCTCGACGCGGAACGAGGTGGGGAGGTCGCTCTCGCGGAGCAGCCGGAGCATGGTCGGCTGGTCCTTGAACAGCTCCTGGACCTCGGCGAAGGACTCCTCGCGGTCGACGTAGGTGAAGTCGCGGACCTCCGGGTTCTGCTCGAGGGAGGTCTCGATCGCGGCCTGCTGCTCGTCGGTGATCTCGGGCTCGAGGAAGATCGAGGAACTCGACGTCGCCCTTGAACTGGCCGGTGAGGTCGTCGACGCCCTGGCGGAGCAGGAGGCCGACGCCGGCGAAGGTGAGCGAGACGGCGACGGTGAGGATCGACGCGAGGGTGAGGGTGGGGTTGCGACCCAGGTTCTGGGTCGTCTCCCGGGCGACGTAGTCGACGTTGAGTGCCATGCGGGGCGGGTCCTACTCGTAGACGCCGCGGGCCTGGTCGCGGATGATCGTGCCCCGGTCGAGCTCGATCACCCGACGACGCATGGTGTCGACGATGCTGCGGTCGTGGGTGGCCATGACCACCGTGGTGCCGGTGCGGTTGATGCGGTCGAGCAGCCGCATGATGCCGACCGAGGTGGCCGGGTCGAGGTTGCCGGTGGGCTCGTCGGCCAGGAGGATCAGCGGCCGGTTGACGAAGGCGCGGGCGATCGAGACCCGCTGCTGCTCGCCGCCGGAGAGCTCGTCGGGGTAGTTGCTTGCTGCTTCTTGGACAGGCCGACCAGCTCGAGGATGGCCGGGACCTGGGTCTTGATGACGTGGCGGGGGCGGCCGATGACCTCGAGGGCGAAGGCCACGTTCTCGTACACGGTCTTGTTCGGGAGGAGCTTGTAGTCCTGGAAGACGCTGCCGATGTTGCGGCGCAGGTACGGGACCTTCCAGCGAGCTGAGCTCGCCGATGTCCTTGCCGGCCACGAAGATGTGCCCGTCCTGGGGTCGCTCCTCGCGGTTGAGCAGGCGGAGGAAGGTCGACTTGCCCGAGCCGGAGGGCCCGACGAGGAAGACGAACTCGCCCTTGTTGATCTCGAACGTCGGCCGTCCCGCAGGGCGACGACGTCGCCCTTGTAGACCTTGGTGACGTTCTCGAGCTTGATCATGGGCGGGGGCCTGGGAGAGGGCGGGGGCCGGGGGGACCGGGACGATCGGACATGACGACGACCTGCGGTCCGCCGGGGGGCAACGCTACCAACGGCGTCCCTCCGAACCGCGGCACCCCTCGGCGCGGCGTCCGGACCGACGCCGCAGGCGAGGTCGACGACTGCCGAGGGTGGCCGTGCGACGGCGGCTCGACCGAGTCGCCCGGAGGACGGTCAGGCGAGCTCCTCGGCGCGCTGCCAGCGGAGGTAGGCCTCCATGAAGCGGGTCGAGGTCGCCGTCGAGCACCGCGTCGACGTTGGCCGTCTCGTGCTCGGTGCGCAGGTCCTTGACCATCTGGTACGGCTGCAGCACGTAGGAGCGGATCTGGCTGCCGAAGCCGACCGAGCGCTGCTCGCCCCGGATGGCGACGAGCTCCTCCTCGCGCTTCTGGCGCTCGACCTCGGCCAGCTTGGCCATGAGGACCTGCATGGCCCGGTCCTTGTTCTGGTGCTGGCTGCGCTCGTTCTGGCAGGACGACGACGATGCCGGTGGGCAGGTGGGTGATCCGCACCGCGGAGTCGGTGACGTTGACGTGCTGGCCGCCGGCGCCCGACGAGCGGTAGACGTCGATGCGGAGGTCCTTGTCGTCGATCACGACGTCGGGGACGTCCTCGAGGAACGGGGTGACCTTCAGCGCGGCGAAGGCGGTCTGGCGCTTGCCCTGGGCGTTGAACGGGCTCATGCGCACCAGCCGGTGGACGCCGTGCTCGGAGCGCAGCAGCCCGTAGGCGTGGCGGCCCTTCACCAGGAAGGTGGCCGACGAGATGCCGGCCTCGGAGCCCTCGGACACCTCGTCGAGCTCGATGTCGAGGCCGCGCCGCTCGGCCCAGCGCAGGTACATGCGCAGCAGCATGTTGGCCCAGTCCTGGGCGTCGGCGCCGCCCTCGCCGGCCTGGAGCTCGCAGATGGCGTCGTTCTCGTCGTGCTCGCCGGTGAACAGGCTGCGCAGCTCGAGGCGCCGAGAACTCGGCGGCGCAGGCCGGCGATGGCCTCGGTCGATCTCGGGCTCGACGCGACTCGTCGGCCTCCTCGCGGGCCATCTCGGCGAGGGTCTCGGCGTCGTCGACGCCCGGACTCGAGGGCCTCGTAGGCCTCGATGTCGTCGGTGACCGAGGCGAGCTCCCCGGTGACGGCCCGGGCCTTGTCGGCGTCGTCCCAGAGGTCGGGCCGGCTGGCCTCGGTCTCCAGCTGGGGACGGCGGTCGCGGAGGTCGTCGATGCGCAGGTACTGCCGGACCTCGTCGAGGCGAGGTGCGCAGCTGGCGGAGGTCGTCGGTGAAGTCGCGCATGGGGGACCGACGTTACCCGCCCCCTCCCCCGCCCCCTCCTGTCCCGTCGCACCGGTCCTCGATGACCGGCCGAGTGCGAACTGGCTCGCGAACGTGGGCCCCTGACCCCCAGAACGCGAGCCACTTCGGGCTGGGGGTGGAACCGCGTCGGGCCGGGATGACCGCCGTCGGTAGCGTCGACGGGCCATGTCCACGCACGTCCTCGACGAGCACCCGACCCCGGCCGGAGCGCTCACCGCTCCCCAGGGCGGGGGCCGGCTCCTCCTGCGGGAGCTGCGGCCCGAGCGGCGCGCCATGGCCGTGCTCGGAGCGGTGCTCGTCCTGGCGGTGGGCCTGCCGGTCGTCGGACAGCTGCTCCTCGGCCGCTTCGTCGACGACGCGGCCGAGGGCGCCGACACCGCCCACCTGGTGCGGGTGGCCCTGGCCTTCGGCGCGGTGCTGCGTCACCGCCCACGCGCTGCGCCTGGTGGTCACCGCCCTCGCGGTGCGCCTCGCGTGGCGGATCGGCAACCGGCTGCGCGTCGACCTGTGCCGCCATGCCCTCGACCTCGAGCACTCGTGGCACGCCGAGCACAGCGCCGGCGAGGTGATCGAGCGGGTCGACGGCGACATCGAGGCGGTCACCCGCTTCTCGTCCACCGCGGTGCTGGAGGTCGTCGGCAACCTGGCCGTGATGGTCGTCGTCGGCGTGACCGCGCATGGTGATCGAGTGGCGGGCCGGGCTCGTGCTGCTGGCCACCGTCGGGCATCGCCGGCGCCGTCCTGGTCCGGGTGCGGACGATCGCGGTCCCCCACCACGAGGTCGAGCGGGAGGTCCTGTCCCACCTGTACGGCGACCTCGAGGAGCGGCTCGGCGGGCTGGAGGACCTCCGGGCCAACGGCGGTGGCCCCTGGGCGGTCGACCGGCTGCACCGCCACTCCGCCCGCTGGTGGAGGATCGCCCGGCAGGCGTCGCTGCGCTCCGAGGGCGGGTACGCCTCGACCGGCATCACCTTCGCCCTCGGCACCGCGGTCACGCTCGGCATCGCCGCCGCCCTCGCCCGCGACGGCCAGATCACCATCGGCACCGTCCTGGTGCTGTTCCGGTTCGTCCAGATGGTCCGCTCGCCGCTGGAGAGCATCGGCGAGCAGCTCAGCCAGTTCCAGAAGGCCACGGCCGGGATCCGGCGGGCGGCCCGCCTGCTCGGCACGCCTCTGGGCATCGTCCCCGGCACCACGCCCCTGCCCGACGGCCCCCTGTCGGTCGACCTCGACGGGGTGACCCTCCGCTACGGCGCCGAGCACACCGCCGACGCCGAGGGCGACACCCACGTGGCGCTGCGCGACGTCGAGCTCCACCTGGCGCCCGGCACCAGCCTCGGCGTGGTGGGGCGGACCGGCAGCGGCAAGACCAGCCTCGGCCGCCTGCTGGCCCGGTTCTGGGACGTGTCGGAGGGCAGCGTCCGCCTCGGCGGCGTCGACGTGCGCGACGTCGACGCCACCTCGCTGCGGGCCCGCGTGGCGGTGGTCCCGCAGGAGGTGGAGGTGCTGCGGGCCTCGGTGCGCGACAACGTGACCTTCCTCGGCACCCTCGACGCCGACGACGACGCCGTGCTCTCGGCCCTCGATGCCGTCGGCCTCGACCGCTGGCTGGCCGGACTGCCCGACGGCCTGGACACCATGCTCGACGGTGGCGGCGACCTGTCGGGCGGTGAGTCCCAGCTCCTCGCCTTCGCCCGGGTGCTGCTCCTCGACCCCGGCCTGGTGGTGCTGGACGAGGCCACCAGCCGGCTCGACCCGGCCACCGAGGCACGGGTGGCGGCCGCGACCGACGCCCTCCGTCGGGGCCGGACGCTCGTCGTCATCGCCCACCGGCTGAGCACCCTCGACGGCCTCGACCAGGTGGCGGTCGTCGACTCGGGCCGGATCGTCGAGCACGGGCGCCGCGACGACCTCGCCGCCGACCCGGCCTCCCGCTTCGGCCGGCTCCTCGCCGCCCAGGCCGCGGGGGCGGCCGGCTCCGACGGGCACGGGAGCCGGCCATGACGTCCGACCGTCGACGAGGGAGGGTCGGGCCCGGGTTCCGGCTGGCCTGGGCCATCGTGCGCCAGGACCCGACGGCCTGGCTGATCGCGCTCGGCCTGTGGCTGGTGTTCCACGGCGCGCCGGTCGTCACCGGCTGGGCCCTGGGCCAGGTGCTCGACTCGATCACCGACGGCGCCGACGCGTCGGCCACCTGGGCCGCGATCGCGCTGCTCGCCGGCCTGGAGGTCGTCCGCTGGACGGTGTTCCTCGCCGCGGTGGTGCAGTGGCACGGCGGCTGGGTGGCCTGGCACACCCGGCCCCGACTGGCGCTGCTGGACTCGCTGGTCAGCGACCCGGGCCCGGCGACCGGACGGCTGCCCGGCTCGTCGGGCGAGGCCGTCAGCCGCTTCCGCGACGACACCGAGGACGTCGCCCTCGTCGCCGACGTGTGGCTCGACGTCACCGCCGTCGCGGTGTCGTCGCTGGCCGCCGTCGTCATCCTGGCCACCATCGACGTGCGGGTCGCCATCACCGTCGCCCTGCCCGCCCTCATCGTCATGGTCGTCACCCACTCGATGGGCCCGGCGCTGCGCCGCTGGCGCCGGGCCGCCCGCGAGGCGACGGCCGAGGTGACCGGCTTCGTGGGCGACACCTTCGGTGCCATCGGCGCGGTGAAGGCCCTCGGGGCCGAGCGGTCGGTCCTGACCCGCTTCGACGCCCTGGGCCACGACCGGGCCCGGGAGGCCGCCCGCGACGAGGTCGGCACCCAGCTGCTCGACTCGCTGTCGCGCTCGACGGCCGACATCGGCCTCGCCGCCGCGCTGATCGTGGCCGCCCCCGTCGTCGCCGCCGGCGACATCTCGGTGGGTGACCTGGGCGTGATCGCGGCGTACTCGACCCTCCTCGCCGGCCTCCCCCGCTTCATGGGCCGCCTCGGCGCCTACCACCGGCAGGCCGACGTGTCGGCCGAGCGGCTGGCCCGGCTGCTCCCCGAGGATCGCCGCAGCCTGGAGGCCGTCGCCGGTCCGGTCGACGTGCGGCTGCGCGCGCCACGGCACCTCCCGGCCGACGCATCGGTCGGACCGGTCCCGGGCCGCGACGACCCCGACCTGCTCCCCCGCGACCCGGCCGACACCGTCTCACGCCACCCCGCCCACGCCGCCTCGCCCCGGCAGGGCCTCGACGTGCAGGGGCTGACGGTGGTCCACCCCGGGGGCGAGGCCCTCCGCGGCGTCGACCTCGCGGTCCCACCGGGCTCGGTGCTCGCGGTCACCGGACCGGTCGGCTCGGGGAAGTCCAGCCTGCTGCGGGCGGTGCTCGGCCTCATCCCGTCGACCGGCGCCATCCGGTGGGACGGCGAGGACGCCAGGGCGAACCCCCGGCTGATGGTGCCGCCCCGCGTCGCCTACGTGCCCCAGGTGCCCCGCCTCTTCAGCGAGCCGCTCGTCCGATGCGGTGCTCCTCGGCCTGCCCGACGAGCGCCTCGATGCCGCCCTCCACCTCGCCTGCATGGAGGACGACCTGGTCGCCATGCCCCACGGCGTGGCGACCGTGGTCGGGAGCCGGGGCGTGCGGTTGTCCGGAGGGCAGGTGCAGAGGGTGGCCGCGGCACGGGCGCTGGCCCGCCGGCCGTCGCTGCTGGTGGTCGACGACCTGTCCTCGGCCCTCGACGCGGCCACCGAGGCCGCCCTGTGGGACCGCATCCTGACCGCGGTCGACCTCGACGGCACCGGGGTGCTGGTGGTCACCCACCGACCGGCGGTGCTGGCCCGTGCCGACGAGGTCGTGACCCTCGACGCCGGCCGCCGGGTCTGACCGGGCGGCGACCACCCGGCGACGACCGGCGGAAGGCCACGCCGAGCGGTCGCCTGGCCCGGGACGGTGACGGACTCGCCGCACGGTGTGGTGGGCGATGGTGACATCGGTCCCCGCGATGACGAGGGCTCCCACGTTCCCTGGCAGAGTGGGGTGTCCCGACCGACAGGCACCGCATGGCCGACGCCCCCCACCTCGCGCCCCGACCCCGCCTGCGGGGGCGGATGCACCTGGCCGCCGCGGTGCTGTCGGTGGGCGGCCTGGTGTGGCTCGTCGCCGAGGCCTCGACCCGGGCGGCAGCCGTGGCGGCGTGGATCTACGGCCTGGCCGGCATCGGTCTCTACCTGACCAGCGGCACCTACCACGTGTTCACCCGCAGCGAGCGGGCCCGGCGCGTGATGCAGCGGGCCGACCACTCGATGATCTACCTGCTCATCGCCGGCAGCGCGACGCCGGCGACGCTGCTCCTCCTCGACGGGTGGACCCGCACCGGCGTGTTCGTGCTGCTGTGGGCCGGGGCCGCCACCGGGGTCACGTTGAAGCTGGTGGCCTTCGACCGGTTCCGCCGTCTCGGCGCAACCCTCTACATCGTCCTCGGCTGGGCCGGCATCCTGCTGCTGCCCGCCTTCCTCGACCGCCCCCGCGACCTGGCCCTCATGGTCACCGCCGGGGTCCTCTACACCGTGGGCGCCGCCCTCTTCGCGGCCCGCCGGCCCCGCCTCTCCCCCCGCTGGTTCGGCTACCACGAGGTCTGGCACACCCTCGGCGTCGCCGCCGGCGCCCTGCTCTTCGCCCTGAACCTCGGCCTCGTCCGCACCGCCGGCGCCTGACCGTCGGGCTCCGAGCTGGGCGCGATCCCCGTCGCCCCAGCGGCCGGATCCGCGCCCACTTCGGGGGAGGACCGGTCAGGGATCCCCCAGGACCACGCGGACGCCGAGGAGGCGGACGGGGCGCTCGATCTCGAAGCGGGCCAGGACGCGGGCCGCGGCGGCGGCCACCACGTCGGGCGTCGGTGGTCGGCTCGGGCAGCTTGCTGATCTTGGAACGGGTCCAGAAGGTGGCGGTGCGGACCTTGACCGCGACGTGGGTGACGGACCGCCCGTCGGCGACGACCTCGTCGGCGAGGCGACGGCGCCATGGCGCTCGACCTCGGCCGCCATCTGGACCGGGTCGGTGAGGTCCTCGGTGAAGGTGACCTCGTGGCTGCGCCCCTTGGCGACCCGCGGCGACGCCGTCGATCGGGTCGGTGCCGCCCGCCCAGCCCGAGCACCTTGAGGCCCGGGCCGATGCGCGGCCCGAACTCGGCGGCCAGCACGTCGGCGTCAGCGCGGGCCAGGTCGTCGATGGTGTGCACGCCGCAGCCGGCCAGGCGGGCGGCGATGCGGGAGCCGATGCCCCACACCTCGGTCACGGGCTTCGGCCCCCACTCCACCGCCCACTGCCGGCGGGTCAGCCGGGCGATGCCGCCCGGCTTGGCTGCGCCGGTCGCCGTCTTGGCCAGGAGGCGGCTCTCGCCGATGCCCACCGCACACGACAGGGCGGTCCGCTCGGCGACCGCGGCCTTCAGCTCGGCCGCGAGCGCCTCGGGGTCGTCGGTGCACGCGCCGACGAACGCCTCGTCCCACCCCCACACCTCGACGACGACCGGAAAGCGAGCGCAACGTCGCCATGACCTCTTCCGACGCGGCGTCGTAGGCGGCCCGATCCGATGGCAGGAACACCGCCTCGGGACAGCGGCGGAGGGCGGTGCGCAACGGCATCCCGGAGTGCACGCCGTGGGCCCGCGCCTCGTACGACGCGGTGGCGACCACCTGGCGGGGTCGGTGCGGGTCGCCGTCGCCACCCACCACGACCGGGAGGCCGGCGAGCTCAGGGCGACGGCGGACCTCGACCGCGGCGAGGAACTGGTCGAGGTCGACGTGGAGGACCCAGTCGGCCGGCTCCACGTCGCCCTCGCTCAGGCGTCAGGCCCCGCCGTGGCAGAGCTTGAACTTCTTGCCCGAGCCGCAGGGGCAGGGCGCGTTGCGGGGCGTCTTGTCCCAGTCGCTCTTGACGACCGGGGCCTGCGACGGCTCCTCGACGGCCTCGGGCGGGGGACCCTCCTCGGCCTCGACCTGGGCCTGGGCCGCGGCCGCCGCCTTCATGCGGGAGCTGCCGGACTCGGACGGATCGGCCGGACCGGAGGTCACCAGCTTGTCGGGCGCGGCCTCGTCGGCCTTGTCCTCCACCACGACCTGGACGTGCATGACGAACTTCACCTCGTCCCGGGCGATGTTGCGCATCATGGCGCCGAACATGTCGAAGCCCTCGCGCTGCCACTCGACGAGCGGGTCCTTCTGACCCATCGCCCGCAGGTGGATGCCCTCCTCGAGGTAGTCCATCTCGTGGAGGTGCTCGCGCCAGTGCTGGTCGATCAGGCGCAGCGACACCTGGCGCTCGATCTCGCGCAGGCTCTCGGCGCCCGAGCTCCTCCTCGCGGCGCTCGTAGTAGCCGACCGCCTCGGCCATGAGGATGTCGTAGACCTCGTCGGTGCCGACCGCGCCGCGCAGCTGCTCCTCGGCGAGCTCCGTCGGCCAGTAGGTGGCGACTCGGCCAGCAGGGTCTCGACGTCCCACTCCTCGCCGAAGTCACCGGTGCAGTGGGTGTCGACCAGCTCGTCGACCGCCTCGGCCAGGTTCTGGAGCGTCTCCTCGCGCAGGTCGGCGTCGTCGAGGATCTGGTCGCGGCGCTCGTAGATCACCTTGCGCTGCTCGTTCATCACCTCGTCGTACTTGAGCACGTTCTTGCGGATCTCGGCGTTGCGCTGCTCGACGGTGTTCTGCGCCCGCTCGATGGCCTTGGTGACCATCTTGGCCTCGATCGGCACGTCGTCGGGGAGGGCCTTGGCCATCACCCAGTTCATGGCGCCGGTGGCGAACAGGCGCATGAGCTCGTCCTCGAGCGACAGGTAGAAGCGGCTCTCGCCGGGGTCGCCCTGGCGACCGGAGCGGCCGCGGAGCTGGTTGTCGATGCGGCGGGAGTCGTGGCGCTCGGTGCCCAGCACGTAGAGGCCGCCGAGCTCGCGGACCTTGTCGCCCTCGGCCTTGCACTCGACCTTGTACTGGGCGAGCAGCTCGGCGTAGCGCTCGGCGCCTGGCCCTCGCCCTCGGTCGCGTCGGGGTCGAGGCCCTCGGCCTTGCACGTCGCGCTCGGCCAGGCCCTCGGGGTTGCCGCCGAGGAGGATGTCGACGCCGCGGCCGGCCATGTTGGTGGCGACGGTGATCGAGTGGAGGCGGCCGGCCTGGGTGACGATCTCGGCCTCGCGGAAGTGCTGCTTGGCGTTGAGCACCTCGTGGGGGATGCCCCGCTTGCTCGAGCAGGCGGCCGAGCTTCTCGGACTTCTCGACCGAGATGGTGCCGACCAGCACCGGCTGGCCGGTCTCGTAGCGCTCGACGAGGTCCTCGACCACGGCGTCGTACTTGGCGTCCTCGGTCTTGTAGATCAGGTCGGCCTCGTCGAGGCGGACCAGGTCGCGGTGGGTCGGGATCGGCACGACCTGGAGGTCGTAGGTGCTGCGCGAACTCGGCGGCCTCGGTGACGGCGGTGCCGGTCATGCCGGCCAGCTTCTCGTAGAGGCGGAAGTAGTTCTGGAGGGTGATCGTGGCGAGGGTCTGGTTCTCCTCCTTGATCTTCACCCCCTCCTTGGCCTCGACGGCCTGGTGGAGGCCCTCGGACCAGCGCCGGCCCTCGAGGATGCGGCCGGTGAACTCGTCGACGATCTTCACCTCGCCGTGCTGGATGATGTAGTCCTTGTCGCGCTTGAACAGCTCCTTGGCCTTGAGCGCGGCCTGGAACTGGTGGACGAGGTTCTGCGACACGTCGTCGTAGAGGTTCTCGACGCCGAGGGCGGCCTCGACCTTCTCGACGCCCGCCTCGGTCGGGGCGACGATGCGCTTCTCCTCGTCGACCTCGTAGTCGTCGTCGCGGCTGAGGCCGCGGACGATCGACTGGCGAAGCGGTAGTACAGCTTGGCCGCGTCGGCCAGCCGGCCGGAGATGATCAGCGGCGTGCGGGCCTCGTCGATCAGGATCGAGTCGACCTCGTCGACGATCGCGTAGGCGTGGCCCCGCTGGATCTTGTCCGCCTTGCGACATGGCCATGTTGTCGCGGAGGTAGTCGAAGCCGAACTCGTTGTTGGTGCCGTAGGTGATGTCGCAGGCGTACTGGGCCCGCTTGTGGGCCGAGTCGTTGCTGCCCGGGCAGCGACCAGGCCGACGCGTCAGGCCGAGCCAGCGGTGGACCTGGCCCATCCACTCGCGCGTCGCGGGTGGCCAGGTAGTCGTTCACCGTGATGACGTGGACGCCCTTGCCGGTGAGGCCGTTGAGGTACACCGGCAGGGTCGAGACGAGGGTCTTGCCCTCGCCGGTCTTCATCTCGGCGACCCAGCCGAAGTGCAGGGCCGCGCCGCCCATCAGCTGCACGTCGTAGTGGCGCTGGCCGATGACCCGGCTGCCGGCCTCGCGCATCACCGCGAAGGCCTCGATCAGCAGGTCGTCGAGCTCGGCGCCGTTGTCGAGCCGCTCGCGGAACTCGCCCGTCTTGGCCTGCAGCTCGTCGTCGGTGAGCTTCTGCAGCTCGGGCTCCGAGCGCGTTGATGTCGGGGACGAGGCTGGCGAGGGCGCTGATCTTGCGGCCCTCGCCGACGCGGAGGAGCTTGTCGAGAACACCCATGGGGAGCCCACTCTAGGACCACTGGCTCGCCCGGCCCTCCGGCGGGAGCGATGACGGAGCGGTCAGCCCTCTTCGTCGATGAGGCCGATGTCGCCGTCGTCGCGTCGGTACACGACCGCGGCCCGGCTGGTGTCGAGGTTGGTGAAGAAGAAGAACCCGTGCCCGAGCAGGTCCATGCGCTGGGCGGCGTCGTCCGCGGTCATCGCCATGGGGGCGAACCGCTTCGACTTGACGATCTTGGGGATGGCCGGGCCCGTCGACGTCGCCTCCTCGACGGCCCGACCGACGGAGCCGGGACCGGAGCCACGTCGACCCCGGTCGTGGCCTTCGCGCCACGGCCGACGCCCTTGCGCTGGCGCTGGAGCTTGGTCCGCAGCTTGGCCAGCTGCTGCTCGAGCTTGGCCACCGCCTTGTCGACCGCCACGTAGCCGTCGGCTGCCGACACCTTGGCCCGGACGTGGTGGCCGTGTCCCTCGAGGGTCACCTCGCACTGCTCCGGCTCCGCGATGCGCGGGTTGCGGTGGGTGCTGAAGTGGACCTCGGCCCGGTCCATGCCGTCGACGTAGCGGGCGAGCCTGGCCACCTTCTCCTCGGCTGTCGCCCGGAGCCTCTCCGGGACCTCGGTGTGCCGGGCGCTGACGGTGATCTCCACTCGGACCTCCTGCTGCTCTGGGAGGCCGACCTTAGAGCCTCTCGCGCGGCACGACGCCGGGACCTTGGTCCCGACTCTCCACCGCTCGGATGCCGGCCGGCGCGACCCTCGCCGGGGTGCGCGCGACCGCGGCGGGCACCACCGAGCGGGCGCCGCCGGCCCGGAGGGCGGCGCTGGCGGCCCGCAGCGTGGCCCCGGTGGTGACGACGTCGTCGACCACGACGACCACCGCCCCCGGCGGCACCCGGCCCCGCACGATGAAGGACGGGCCCCCGGCCCGGCGCTCGACCGCGGCCCGCCCGGTCTGGGCCGGCCCCGGCCGCCGCCGCAGCAGCGGCCGGCAGGGCACCCCGAGCCGGCGGGCGACGCCCCGGGCCAGCAGCTCGCCGTGGTCGAAGCCCCGGGCCCGCCGGTGGGCGTCGGTGGTCGGTGCCCACGTGACCACGACCGACCTGCCCAGACGGCTTCGGTCAGGCGGCTCTCGATGGCCGCCGGCCAGCGCATCGGCCAGCCAGGCCAGGGCCTGGCGCTGGTTGCGGTACTTCACCCGGGCGACCAGGGCCCGGGCCGGGCCGTCGTAGCGGAGCGCCGCGACCAGGCCGTCGAGCCCCGGTGGGTCGACCTCGGGCGCCGGCGGCCGCAGCGCAGCCCGGCACGTCGGGCACGGTGACGGACCGGGTCGGTCGCAGGCGGCGCAGCGGACGGCGAGGAGCACCCCACCATCATCCGGACCGACTGTGACAGCGAGGGCGAGGTCGCCCGCCGACCGGCTCCGGGCTCGGCGGTCGACGGCCGAGCGGCCCGCAGGCCCGGGTCAGGTCGGGAGCATGCCGCCCGACGGGTCCTCGCCCGCGGTGATGCGACGGAACCGCTCCTCGAGCAGCGGCGTCCAGTCGGGGTGGGTGAAGACGTAGAAGCGGCGGGCCCGGATCGCGTCGAGCACCAGCCCGGCCACCTCGTCGGGGTCGAGGCCCTCCTTGATCAGGCCGCCGACGACCTCCTTGAAGTCGACCCCGAAGGTGGCGTCGACCTCCTCCTCGGTCGGGCCGGCGGCCTCCTCGGGGCGGTTGCGGTCGGACTCGTGGATGCGGGTGTTCGACCCAACCGGGGCACAGCACCGACACCCCCACCCCGGGGGCGAACAGCGCCAGCTCGCCGTGCAGGCTCTCCGACAGCGCGACCACCGCGTGCTTGGTCGCGTTGTAGATGCCCATGAACGGCGGGGCGAGCATGCCCGCGATCGACGCGGTGTTGACGATGTGGCCCTCGCCCTGCTCGATCATCAGCGGGGTGAAGGCCTGCACGCCGTGCACGACGCCCATGAGGTTGACCCCGAGCACCCAGCCCCAGTCCTCGTCGGTGGCGGTCCACAGCGTGCCCCCCGAGGCGACGCCGGCGTTGTTGCACACGACGTGGACCGCGCCGAAGCGCTCGACGGCCGCATCGCGCAGGGCCTCGACGGCCTGACCGTCGGACACGTCGGTGGGCACCGCCAGCACCTCGGCTCCGGTGCCCTCGATCTCGGCCGCGGCCTTCTCGAGGGCCTCGACCTCGACGTCGGCCAGGACGACCTTGGCCCCCTCCGTCGCGAAGCGGCCGGCCAGCGCCCGTCCGATGCCCGACGCCGCGCCGGTGACGACGGCGACCTTGTCCTCGATGGTGTCCATGGCGCGGGACGCTACCGCGGACTTGACCGCCCGGTCAGGAGAGCGCTCAGGGGCGGGTCTTGGGCGACTTGGTGTCGGCGGGGTCGCGGTTGACCTTGTCGCCGAGGACCTCGTCGATGGCCGCGGCGAGGTCGTCGTCGACGGTGAGGTCGACGGCCGACACCGTGGCCTCCAGCTGCTCGGGCCGCGACGCACCGACGATGGCCGAGGCCACGTTCTGGTTGCGCAGCACCCAGGCCACCGCCATCTGCGGCATCGACAGCCCGGCCTCCTCGGCCAGCGGGCGCAGCTGCTGGACCCGCTCCAGCAGGTCGTCGTCGCGGAGCCAGGCCGCGATCACGATCGCCCCGCTCTGGTCGTCGGTGGCCCGGCTGCCCTCCGGCGGCGGCTGGCCGGGCAGGTACTTGCCGGTCAGGAGGCCCTGGGCCATCGGCGACCACACGATCTGCGACAGGCCCTCCTCCTCGCAGGCCGGCTGGACCTCGGCCTCGATGACCCGCCACAGCATCGAGTACTGGGGCTGGTTGGAGACGAACGGGATCCGCAGCTCGCGCGCCAGGGCGGCGCCGGCGCGGATCTCGTCGGCCGTCCACTCCGACACGCCGATGTAGTGGGCCTTGCCGGCCCGGACGATGTCGGCGAAGGCCGTCATCGTCTCCTCGAGCGGGGTCTCGTGGTCGTAGCGGTGGGCCTGGTAGAGGTCGACGTGGTCGGTGTCGAGCCGCCGCAGCGAGCCGTCGATCGACTCCATCAGGTGCTTGCGCGACAGGCCGCGGTCGTTCGGACCGGAGCCGGTCGGCCAGTACACCTTGGTGCAGATCTCCAGCTTCTCCCGCCGGGTGCCCTTGAGCGCCTTGCCCAGCACCACCTCGGCGCGGGTGGCGGCGTAGGCGTCGGCGGTGTCGAAGGTCGTCACGCCGAGGTCGAGGGCGGCGTGGACGCAGGCGATGGCGGCGTCGTCGTCGACCTGGGACCCGTGGGTGACCCAGTTCCCGTAGCTGACGGCGGAGACCTTGAGGCCGCTGCGGCCGAGGTAGCGGTGCTGCATGACGGCGACCCTATGGGACCCGTCGGCGCACGTGCGGCCGACAGCGCGGCCCGGACGCGACCGACGGGGGTCGGCCGGTGGCCGGACCCCCGTCGGACGGGTCAGATCGTGCTGAGGCGGGTGCTACTGCCCGGGCGGGGGCGGGAAGCCACCGCCGGGAGGGGGCGGGGGCGGCGGGTAGCCACCACCGGGGGAGGCGGCTGGTGCCACCGGGGAGGCGGCTGGTAGCCACCACCGGGGGGCGGGCCACCGAAGCCACCGGGAGGAGGCGGCGGGCCGCCGAAGCCGAAGCCGCCGCCCTGGGCCGCCTCGACCTTCTTCTTGTAGACCGCGAACCAGAGGATCGGCAGGATGAGGCCGACGACGAAGCAGCAGCAGAGGCTGATCACACCGCCGACGGGGCCGCCGATGACCCACAGCATCTTGGGTGCTCCGGCGGCCGTGTGGGCCTCGTCGGAGTACTTGTTGGCGTCGATGGCGGTGTAGATGCCCGCGCCCAGCGCGGCCAGGCCGAGCAGGATCGAGAAGATCTGGATGGCGCCGCCTCCACCAGTGGTGGTGAAGTCCGTCGCCGCAAGGATGCTGGTGCCGTTCACGGGCGTCACAGTAGCCAACATCCGCGACGTGCCGGAGCGATGCACGCGCGCGGGGTGGTCGGGCGCGGCGAGGGCCGGCCCCCTCGTCGGGAGCCGGCCCTCGTCAGCGTCTTCGGCCGGGCGGACCCGGCTCGAGGATCAGTAGCGGTAGTGCTCGGGCTTGTAGGGGCCCTCGACGGGCACGCCGATGTAGTCGGCCTGGTCGTGGGTGAGCTCGGTGAGCCGGACGCCGAGGGCGTCGAGGTGGAGGCGGGCCACCTTCTCGTCGAGCACCTTGGGCAGCGTGTAGACGCCGATCGGGTACTCGTCGGTCTTGGTGAACAGCTCGATCTGGGCGATCGTCTGGTTGGTGAAGCGAGTTGCTCATCACGAAGCTCGGGTGGCCGGTGGCGCAGCCGAGGTTCATGAGCCGGCCCTCGGCCAGGACGATCACCGAGTGGCCGTCGGGGAACTGGAACTCGTTCACCTGCGGCTTGATCTCGATGTTGCGGACGTCGCTCATGCGGGCGAGGCCGGCCATGTCGATCTCGTTGTCGAAGTGGCCGATGTTGGCCACGATCGCCTGGTGCTTCATCCGGGCCATGTGCTCGGCGGTGATGATGCCCTTGTTGCCGGTGGTGGTGATGAAGATGTCGGCGCGTGTCGAGGACGTCCTCGAGGCGGGCGACCTGGAAGCCCTCCATGGCGGCCTGCAGCGCGCAGATCGGGTCGACCTCGGCCACGATCACGCGGGCGCCCTGGCCCCGCAGCGACTGGGCGCAGCCCTTGCCGACGTCGCCGTAGCCGGCGACGAAGGCGACCTTGCCGCCGATCATCACGTCGGTGGCCCGGTTGAGGCCGTCGATGAGGCTGTGGCGGCAGCCGTAGAGGTTGTCGAACTTGCTCTTGGTGACCGAGTCGTTGACGTTGATGGCCGGGAACGGCAGCTCGCCGCGCCTCGAACATCTGGTAGAGGCGGTGGACGCCGGTGGTGGTCTCCTCGGTGACGCCCTTGATGCCGGCGGCGACCTCGGTCCAGCGGTTCGGCTCCTTGGCCACGCTCTCGGTGAGGAGGTCGAGGACGACGCCCCACTCCTCGGAGTCGTCGTCGGTGGCGCTCGGGCACGGCGCCGGCGGCCTCGTACTCCTTGCCCTTGTGGACGAGCATGGTGGCGTCGCCGCCGTCGTCGAGGATCATGTTGGGGCCGGAGCCGTCGGGCCAGCGCAGGGCCTGGTCGGTGCACCACCAGTACTCCTCCAGCGTCTCGCCCTTCCAGGCGTAGACGGGCACGCCCGGCGGGGCGTCGGTGGTGCCGTTGGGGCCGACGACGATGGCGGCGGCGGCGTGGTCCTGGGTGGAGAAGATGTTGCAGCTGACACCCAGCGCACGTCGGCGCCGAGGGCGATCAGGGTCTCGATGAGCACCGCGGTCTGGATGGTCATGTGCAGCGAGCCCATGATCTTGGCGCCCGCGAGGGGCTGGGCGTCGGCGAACTCGGCGCGGGTGGCCATGAGGCCGGGCATCTCGTGCTCGGCGAGCTGGATCTCCTTGCGGCCGAAGCTCGGCAGGGAGAGGTCGGCGACCTTGAAGTCGTCGGGAGAGAGGGGCATGGGGTGTCCTTCCGGAGACGGCGACGCCGACGTGCACGGGGGCGCACGTCTGAGGCATCGGGTGGGATGTCGCCGGGCCGGAGCCAGCTGGCTCACCCTGCACAGCCCTGCAGCGGACGCGCCCGCCAAGGCCCGTCCGCCCCGACAGGGTAGTCGCCCCCCGGCTCCCCCGCGAGCCGCCGCCCGCCGGATCGCCCTTCCGCCAGCCCGCAGGATCCGTTCTGTGAGCGGGTTGCCCTCGCATGCGGCACGAAAGCGCTCACAGAACGGTGGTCCGGGGACGCGAGCCGGGTCAGAAACTGAAACGTGTTCTAGTCTCGGCGGCATGACCGAGATCGCTCCCATCACCACTCCCCTGCCCGGTCCCCGACTGAGCGGGAAGAGCGCCCTGGTCACCGGCGGGGCGTCGGGCATCGGGGCCGCGACCGCCCTGCGCCTGGCGGCCGAGGGGGCGACGGTGCTGGCCGTCGACATCGACGCGGTGGGCCTGCAGCGCACCGTCGACGCCCTGCCGACCGAGGCCGACCGGGAGCATCACCGCCCACGTCGCCGACGTGTCCGACGAGGACGCGGTGGAGGAGGCCGTGAGCACGGCGGTGCAGCTGGGCGAGGGCCTCGACGTGGTGGCCAACATCGCCGGCATCCTGCGGGCGGCCCACTCGACCGAGCACTCGCTCGAGCTGTGGGACCAGGTCATCCGGGTCAACCTCACCTCCACCTTCCTGGTGTGCCGGGCCGCGCTCCCCCACCTGCTCGACGGCGGTGGGTCGATCATCAACTCGGCGTCGACCTCGGCCGAGTTCGGCCACCCGTGGATGGCGGCCTACGCGGCGTCGAAGGGCGGCGTCGCCGCGCTGACCCACACCCTCGTCGGTCGAGTTCTCCAAGCGGGGCGTGCGGGTCAACGCCATCGCCCCCGGCAGCGTCCGCACGCGGCATGACCAAGGGCCTCGACTTCCCCGAGGACGCCGACTTCGACCTCATCCCGCCGCATCATGTCGCCCATCGGCCCCGGCGCCCCGGAGTCGGTGGCCTCGGTGGTCGCCATGCTGGCGTCGGACGACGGCGCCCACATCAGCGGCGAGATCATCCGCATCGACGGCGGCACCCACGCCTGACCGGGACGGTCACGGCACCTGCGCTTCACCATCGGCACGGCGTTCATGCCGCCCGACCACTACGTGCCCGCTGGCCAAGGCGGCCGAGGCCGCCGGCTACGACGGCATCGCGGTGTCGGACCACGTCCTCGACCTCGAGACGCTGTCGACGCCCTACCCGTACACCAAGGACGGCAAGCGCCGCTGGGAGCCGTGCACCCCCTGGCTCGACCCGTGGGTGGCCATCGGTGCGATGGGCGCGGTCACCGAGCGGCTGCGCTTCACGACCAACGTCTACGTGCTGCCGATGCGCAACCCGTTCGTCGTGGCCAAGGCGGTGGCGACGGCCGCGGTGCTCACCGGCGGGCGGGTGTCGCTCGGCATCGGCATGGGCTGGTGCGAGGAGGAGTTCGAGCTCATGGAGCAGCCCTTCGCCAAGCGGGGGGCCCGGGCCGACGAGATGCTCGCGGCTGATGGAGCTGCTGTGGACCGGCGAGGTCGTCGAGCACCACGGCGACTTCTACGACATCCCCCGGCTCGAGATGGCGCCGGCGACGCCGGGGCCGATCCCGATCGTACGTCGGCGGCCTGTCGGAGGCCGCGCTGCGGCGGGCGGCCCGCCACGACGGCTGGATCGTCGGACTTCGCCACCATCGACGAGCTGGGCGAGTTCCGCCGCCGCATCGAGGAGCACCGCGAGGCCCTCGGCCGGACCGACGTGCCGTTCTCGCATGCTACGGCTCGCCCAACGACGCGGTGACGGCGGACGACTTCGCCCGGGCCGAGTCGGTCGGCGTCACCGACATCCTCACCATGCCGTGGGCCTACTACCACGGCTTCACCGACGACCTGGCCCTCAAGGTCGAGGGCCTGGAGCGCTTCGCCGTCGACGTCATGGCCCAGATCCCCGACGCGCCTGAGCGGCTCCGACCGGACAACCGACAGTGAACTGGCCCGCGATCCGGGGGTCAGAGCCTGACGACCGCGGACCACTTCGAGATCGAGCCCGAACTGGTCCGCGATCTGGGGGTCAGAGGCCCGACGAACGCGGACCACTTCGAGGCCGGTGCCGGTCGGCCGCGTGGCAGGCTGCCCGACGTGCGCCACGTCGTCTGCCACGAGTTCGCCCCGCTCGACCAGCTCCGCGTCGAGGAGGCGCCCGACCCGACGCCGGGACCCGGCCAGGTCGTGGTCGAGGTCCGCGCCGCCGGCGTGAACTTCGTCGACGGCCTGTTCGTCCAGGGGCTGTACCAGATCAAGCCGCCGCGGCCCTTCACGCCGGGCAGCGAGGTCGCCGGGGTCGTCACCGCCCTGGGCGAGGGCGTCGACGGTGTGGCCGAGGGCGACCGGGTGCTGGCCACCACGTGGCTCGGCGGGTACGCGTCGCACGTGGTCGTGGCGGCCGACCAGGTGGTGCCGGTGCCGGGCCAGCTCACCGACGGTCAGGCCGCGGCGATGATCCAGAGCTACGCGACCATGCTCTTCGCCTTCACCCGCCGCACCACCGTCGCGGCGGGCGAGTGGGTGCTGGTGCTCGGCGCCGGCGGCGGGATCGGCCTGGCCGCCATCGACGTCGCCCGCCACCTCGGCGCCCGGGTCATCGCCGCGGCCTCGTCGGAGGACAAGCGCGCCCTGGCCCTCGCGGCCGGGGCCGAGGCGGTCGTCGACTCCTCGACCGAGGACGTGAAGGCCCGGGCCCGGGAGATCTCCGGCGGCGGCGTCGACGTGGTGGTCGACCCGATCGGCGGCGACGCGGCCGAGGCCGCGCTGCGAGCCCTCGGCTGGATGGGCCGCTACGTCGTGATCGGCTTCGCCGCCGGCGACATCCCCCGCCTCCCCGCCAACCAGGTGCTGCTCAACAACCGCACCGTCGTCGGCGTCGACTGGGGCGCGTGGACGATGCGGGACGGCGCCGGCAACCGGGCCGTGCTGGCCGAGCTGATGGACCTCGCCGGCGAGGGCGCGCTCCACCCCGTCGAGCCGACGACCTACCCGCTCGACCAGGTGGTCGCCGCCCTCACCGACCTGGCCGAGCGCCGGGTGGCCGGCAAGGTCGTCCTCGTCCCCTGACCTGCGGGCCGCGTCGAGGGGCGATGGTGCAGCCGAGCGGACCACGGTCGAGCCGCATCCGTACGCCCATCGCCCACCCGTTCTGGGGCCGCCAGCGGCCATCGGTGACCGCTCACGCGCCGCAGAAGCGAACCCCAGCCATCGCCCACCCGTTCTGGGGCCGCCAGCGGCCATCGGTGACCGCTCACGCGCCCAGAACGGGACGTCGATCGAGGTCAGCCGGCGGCGGTGGTGGGGGTGTCCGCGCCGGCCGCGGCGGTCGTGGTGGTCGCCGGGCTGGGCGGGGTGTCGGGCTCGTCGGGGACGATCGTCAGCGAGGCGAAGCCGTTGAGGAAGGCCTCGGTGTCGTCGGCCGGGTCCTCCAGGGTCGACGTGCAGTCCTGCGGGTCGAGGAACTCACCAGCGGTCGCCACCGGCACCTCGACGACGCCCCGCACCTCGCCCTCGGTGCAGCTGGGGACGTTGATGCTGGCCACCTCGAGGGGGGCCTCACCGGCGAGCAGGTCGTCGCGGCGCTCCTCGATCCAGTCGAGGACGATCGGCACCGCGGCCGCGTAGTCGTAGGTCTCGGTCCCGGACGACACCGCCAGGGACGGGACGCCACCGGCCACGCCGGCCCGGGCCGCGCCGACCGTGCCGGACACGTCGACCAGCTGGCCGACGTTCTGCCCCTCGTTGATGCCCGACACCACGACGTGCGGCTCGAGGCCCAGCTCGTCCGAGGGCGATGTTCACCGCGTCGGCGGGGAAGCCGTCGACCGCGGTGGCCGGGTACCCGCTGGCCGTCTCGACGTCCGACGTGGCGACCTCGCCGTCGGTGTAGGTGCCGCCGCTGCCGCTCTTCTGGTCGAGGGGGGCCACGACGGTGACCTCCACGTCGTCGAGCCCGGTCAGCCCCTCGACCACGGCGTCGATGCCCGCGGCGGAGTAGCCGTCGTCGTTGCTCACCAGGATCCGCAGCGGACCCTCACCCTCGCCCTCACCCTCGCCCTCGGTGCCCTCCGTGCCGGTGGCCTCGGTCGTCGAGGAGTCGGTGTCGGAGGCGTCGTCGTCGCCACCGTCGTCACTGCAGGCGGTGGCCCCGAGGGCCAGGCCGAGGGCGACGAGCGCGACGGCCACGCGACGGCTGGCGGGCCGGCCGGTGCCGGCGGAGCGGGCGGAGCGGATGGACATCGTGCGGGACCCCCTGATCGGCGTGCGGCTGGCACCGTACCTGGGGCGGCCGACCGACGTGGTGACGGTCACAGCCGACGACCGCACCGCATCTCGCGACCCTCGTCCCCGCCCAAGGGGGATGAGGACTGACGGAACGGGGACCACGGGGGATGAGGACCGACAGGACCGGACGAGCGGTCAGAAGGCGGCGCGGCGGAGGGCGCGCACCGCGACGGCGACACCGTCGAGCCCGGCCCGGTCGTCGGCCAGCACCCGACGGCGGATGCCGTCGGCCTCGGTGCGGGCCAACGGGTTGCGGCCGAGGTAGGCGTCGACCGCGGCAGCCGACGTCGACCGCCACCCCCGTCCGAGGGCGGCGCCGCCCTCGTCGTCCGGCCCAGCCGACGCCGTCATGGCATCGGCGAGCGCGGCACGGGCCACCTCGCGGCGGATGCCGACCAGGTCGTCGAGGAGCCCCTGCCGGGCGACCCGGGCCCACTCCCCCTCGGCCGACACCGCGACGGCCCGCCGCCGAAGGCCGTCGAGGCCCAGACGGTCGTCGGCGGCCCGCAGGGCGAGGAGCACGTCGATGGGATCGCGCTCGAGGATGCGCGCCACCGCGGCGACGTCGGGCACCACGTCGAGGGCGACGACCTCCGCGGCCGACACCGCGACGGCGGGGTCGAGGCCGGAGGCCACCAGGCGGGAGGTCAGGTGCTGGCGCTCCCGGTCGAGGCCGGCATCGGCCTCCTCGTCGAGGAACGCGACGACGGCGTCGGCGACGGGCAGGTCCTCGGCGATGCGGGAGGCCGGGTCCCACGTGTCGCCCCGCTGGGAGGCCGACCGCCGCCGCAGCAGCTCCGTGCGGGTCAGGGAGTACAGCAGGGCGGCGAGCAGGTCACCGGCGTCGACCGGGTCGGTCTCGAGCACGGCGAGTCCGCTGCGGTGGGCGCCGGCGAGGGCGTCCCACCGTCCCGGCGCCCGGACCACCGACCGGGCGACCCAGTAGGCCGCAGCCACGTCGGCCACCCCCGCGCCGAGCTCCTCGACGAGCGCCACGACCGCGGTCAGGCCCAGGTGGTCGACGACGTCGTTGGCGACCTCGGATGCCACCAGCTCGCGACGCAGCCGGTGGCCGTCGAGCAGGTCGTCGAAGCTCGCCGCCAACGCCGGGGGGAAGTAGCCGACGAGGGCGTCGCGCAGCACCGGCAGCTCGGGGACGTCCGACGCGAGCAGCTCACCCACGACCTGGCGCTTCACGCCGGCCAGCAGCACGGCCAGCTCGGGGCGGGTGAAGCCGGCTCCGGCGGCAGACCGGGCCTCGATCTCCTTGTCGTCGGGGAGGGCCTCGACCTCCGGGTCGAGCACCCCGTCGGCGACCAGCCGACGGAGCACGCGGGCCACGGCGGGGAACCCGGCCGTCGCCTGGCGCTCGGCCCGGTCGAGGGCGTCGCTCTGGGCCTGGCAGTCGGCCAGCACCGCAGCCACCACCTCATCGGCGTTGGCGGCGAGGAGGGCGTCCCGCTCGGCGCGGTCGATCCGCCCCGCGTCCTCGGCCCGGGCCAGGAGGATCTTGAGGTTCACCTCGTGGTCGGACGAGTCGACGCCGGCCGAGTTGTCGATGGCATCGACGTTGATGCGGGCCCCCCGCCGGGCCACCTCGATGCGCGCCCGCTGGGTGAGGGCCAGGTTCGCGCCCTCACCGACGATGCGGGCGCGCACGTCGCGGCCCTCGACCCGCACCTCGGCGTTGGCCCGGTCGTCGACCGCGGCGTCCTCCTCGCTCGACGCCCGGACGTAGGTGCCGATGCCGCCGAAGTAGAGGAGGTCGACCGGCGCCTCGAGCACCGCCCGCACCAGGGCCGCGGGGGTGAGCTCGTCGGCGTCGACGCGCAGCGAGGCCCGCACCTCGTCGGTGAGCGGGACCGCCTTGGCGCTGCGGGGGTGCACGCCGCCTCCGGGCGACAGGAGCGAGCGGTCGTAGTCGTCCCAGCTCGAGCCCGGGAGCTCGAACAGGCGCCGCCGCTCGGCGTAGGACGCCTCCGGATCCGGGTCGGGGTCGAGGAAGACGTGACGGTGGTCGAAGGCGGCCACCAGGCGGAGCCGGTCGGAGTGGAGCATCCCGTTGCCGAACACGTCGCCGGACATGTCGCCGACGCCCGCCACGGTGACGAGGTCGTCGCGCTCGTCGATGCCCAGGGCCCGGAGGTGGTTGCCGATCGCCACCCAGGCGCCCCGGGCCGTGATCCCGAGGGCCTTGTGGTCGTAGCCGTGCGACCCGCCCGACGCGAAGGCGTCGCCCAGCCAGAAGCCCCGCGACTCGGCGATGGCGTTGGCCCGATCGGAGAAGGCGGCGGTGCCCTTGTCGGCCGCGACGACGAGGTAGGGGTCGTCGCCGTCCCAGCGCCCGGGCACGGGGACGACCGCGTCGCCGGCGTAGTCGTCGGTGACGTCGAGCACCGCGCCCACGAACGCGTCGTAGGCGCGGGCGACGCGCTCACGACGGTCGAGGCCGTCCGAGCCGCGAGCCGTCTCCCGGACGACGAAGCCGCCCTTCGCACCGGTGGGGACGATGACCGCGTTCTTGAGGACCTGGGCCCGCATGAGGTCGAGCACCTCGGACCGGTAGTCCTGGTCGCGGTCACTCGCCCGCAGGCCACCTCGGGCGACCGGCCCGGCCCGCAGGTGGACCCCTTCGACCGTCGGCCCGCACACGAACACCTCCCGGTGGGGTCGGGGGTGGGGGGCGCCGGGCACGAGCGACGGGTCGAGCTTGAGGGCGAGGGGGCCGTCGGGCCGCACCGCCCAGCTGGTGCGCAGGGTGGCGTCGATGGTGCCCCCGATGCCGCGCAGGATGCGGTCGTGGTCGAGGCGGGGCAGGTCGTCGCACAGGCCCCGCACCACGGCGGACGCCCGCTCGGCCCGCTCCGACCGGGCCCCGGCGTCGTCGTCGGGGGTTGCCCTCGCCCACCAGAGCTCGACCAGCGCCCGGGCGATCGCCGGGTGGCCGACCAGCACGTCGTCGACGTAGCGCTGGTCGACGCGCGAGTCGACCTGGTGGCGGTAGCGCCGGTAGGTGCGCAGGACCCCGACCTCTCGCCAGTCGAGCCCGGCGTGGAGGACGAGCCGGTTGAGGCCGTCGACCTCGGCCGGTCCCACGACCAACGCCCGGATCGCCTCGGCCAGCCGTGCCGCCACGTCGGGATCGGCCAGGCGACGGTCGGGCCCGCCGCCGCCCTCACCCGGCTCCGGCCCGCCCGCCGGGTGACCCGTTGCCGCTCCGGCGACGGCCGCGAGGTCGATCCTCACCCCGAGGTGGTGCAGCGACAGGCCGCCGCCGGCCGGCCACCGGGCCTCGTCGGTGACCCACAGGCCGAGGCTCTCCAGCGCAGGGAGCAGGTCGGAGAGCTCGATCTCGTGGTCGGCGGCCAGGCACAGGCGCTCGGGCCGCTCCGGTGACCGACGGGCACCGAACCAGACGCGCAGCCGGCGCTCCGCGTCGCCGTCCTCAGGGGCCTCACCTTCCCCGCGGACCACATCGAGCGCGGCCAGCTCGACCACGTCCCGGACCGCGTCGCGTGCCGGGACCGCGTCGCGGTACGACTCCGGCAGGCGCGACGTCCACCTCGCCGCGAGCGGGGCCGGATCGCCGACGGCGTCCGGGGCGACGTCGTCCCGACGGTCCCTGAGCTCGGCGACCAGCTCCTCCTCCCACGACCGGCACACGAGGCGGACCTCGCGGGCGACCTCGTCGAGGTCGTCGGGGATGGCGGCGTCGGCCGCGACGTGCACGAGGAAGCGGGCCGTCACCGTCGACGTCGAGCCGCCGATCGACAGCGTCACGTCGACCCGGTCGCCGTCGAGCTGGGCGGACAGGAACCGCTCCAGCCGTTGGCGCAGCGCCCGGGTCCACCGTTCGACCGGCATGGTGACCAGCGCGGTGACGGTGTGGGACCCGACGACCGGCCGCAGCGTGACCCCGACGGTCTGGTCACGCTCGTTGGCGAGCATCTCCCCGACGAGGGCCTGGAGCGTGTCGATGTCGAGGGTGAGGAGGTCGTCCTCGGGCATGGCGCCGAACAGCTGCACCAGGTGCTGCTCGTCGTAGGAGCCGGGGATGATGTCCTCCCGCTCCAGCACCACGTCGAGCTTGCGCTGGAGAAGCGGCAGCGACGCCAGGGTGGCCGCGCCCTGGTGGGACACGATCCACAGCAGGTGCTCGACCACGCCACCATCGCCGTCCGAGCCGGCCCCGCCGCCGTCCTCGGCCGGTCGCCAGAGGTCGAGGCGCACGACGGGCACCCGCCGGTGGACCGGGCTGAGGATGCCGGCCCGCGCCATGCGCATCGGGTCGTGGGGCCCGAGCGGCCCGAGGGCGGCATCGGTCGGCCGCGGCGTCGGCACCGCCTCCGGATCGGCGGCCAGCCCGAGCGGGGACGGGGTCGGAGCCCGGGCCGTCAGGGACCCCGTCGACGCTCCGGGAGAGGCCGAGCAGCAGGGCGTTGCCGTCGAGCACCCACCGCACGGTCGCGGTGGCATCCCGCACCGACGGCGCATCGCCGTAGGCGCTGAGGAGCGCATCGGCCGCCCGGGCCATGCGGCTTCGCACCGCGGCGTGGTCGCGGGTGACCGCGACCAACCGGTCGAGCACCTCCCGCAGCGCGGCGGCCAGCTCGGCCACCGCGTCGGCGGGGACCACGTCGGCCAGCTCGAGCTGGAGGAGGGCCTCGGGTCGGTCGGCCGACCGGGCCGCGCCCACGCCCACCACCGTCCCGCCCTCGTCGCGGACGAGGCCGCAGGCGACCGTCGAGAGGTCGGCCACCCGCAGCCGCCGCGCCGACAGCTCCTCCTCGATGGTCGTGACGATGAAGGGCCGGTCCTCCCCGGCGACCTCCACCACCGACCCACGCGAGGGGTGGCCGGCGAGGAGGTCGGTGCCCGGCGGCAGGACGCGCACCGCCCACTCCCCCGGGGTCCGCGACGAGAGCAGCCCCACGGCCGACCGCACCGCACCGGGGTCAGGGGTCACGCCCGGCCGGCGACGCCGCAGGGCGTCGGCCAGCGCATCGGCCACCTCGTCGGCGTCTGCCCCTCCGCCCCCCGGCGTCGCCTCGGGGTCGTCCAGCGGTGAGGGGGGTCGGGACACGGGGACCTCCGGGGTCACCGCGGATCGTACCGCCCCTCCTGCGACCGCCCGGGGCTGGACGACCGCACCGGCTGGACCACCACCCCGCGCCGTAGGTTGACCCCGTGCCCGAGCTGCCCGAGGTCGAGACGATCCGCGCCGCGCTCGAGCCGCGCCTCGTCGGGCGGACCTTCACCGCCGCCGGCGCCTTCCCGTCGGCCAAGTTCACCGCCGCACCGGACGCGGTCGGCCACGAGGTCGTCGACGTGCGCCGCCGGGGCAAGTACCTGCTGACCGGCCTCGACGGCCCCGCCGGGCCGAGGGAGCTGGTCGTCCACCTCGGCATGACCGGGCAGCTCCGACCCGACATCGAGCAGGGACGGCCCCCACGTCCGGGCCTGGTGGGACCTCGACGACGGCAGCACGCTCGTGTTCCGCGACGTCCGGCGCTTCGGGCGCATCGCGGTCGTCCCCGCCGGCGACCACCGGAGCCTCCCGACGCTGCACGCCCTCGGCCCCGAGCCGTTCTCCGACGACTTCACCCCGGCCGGGCTCCGCCGGGCGGTGGCCCGCAGCGACGTGCGGCTCAAGACCCAGCTCCTCGGCCAGCGGGTGGTGGCCGGCGTCGGCAACATCTACGCCGACGAGGCCCTCTGGCTGGCCCGGGTGCACCCCGCGGCCCGCACCCTCGGCCCGGCCCGGGCCGAGCGCCTGCACGCCGCGATCCGCGACGTCCTCGCCGCCGGGCTGGCCAACGGCGGCACGACGCTCCGCGACTACCGCACCGTCAGCGGCGACGAAGGCCGCAACCAGCACTCGCTGGCCGCCTACGGCCGGGCCGGGCAGCCCTGCCTGCGCTGCGGCACCGAGCTGCGCGGCGCGGTGATCGACGCCCGCAGCACCACCTGGTGCCCCCGCTGCCAACCGCGTTGACGCGTCGAGGGCGCCGACCCGGAGGCCGGCGCCCTCGTGCGAGCTGGCGGTGCGAGGACCGCTAGTCGATCAGCGGCAGACCGTAGGCGTCGGTCTTGATGCTGCCGGTGAGGATCATGATCCCCTCGATGAGGCCCCAGAGCCCACCGAGACCGCAGGTCACGATGGTGACCACGATCTGGATGATGCCCTTCTTGGTGTTGCCCAGGTAGAAGCTGTGGGCGCCGAGGCCGTTGAGCAGGATGCCCAGGATGCCGGCGACCATCTTCTGCTTCTGGGTGCCAGCCCGCGGGCGCGCGGATCGCTCATCAGCCAGGTGGGCGACATCGGGCCACCGGCGCCGGGCGCGGCCACGGGGGCCGGGCCGCCGGCCGGGGCGCCGTAGGCCGCAGGAGGGGGCTGGTAGCCCTGCTGGTTGGGGTCGCCAGGAGGCGGGGGACGTTGCTCATGTGGTGCTCTCCGTGTGTGTGGTTGGCCCGGTCAGGGTGGTGTCCGCCCGTCGTCGCACGGCGGACCGGGCCCGCGCGCTGACGGCGTCGTCGCCGGCTAGCCCTTGAGGGGCACGCCGTTGGCGTCGGTGTTGATGGAGCCGGTGAGGATCATGATCCCCTCGATCAGCCCCCAGATGGCACCGAGACCGCAGGTCACGATGGTGACCACGATCTGGATGATGCCCTTGGTCGGTGTAGCCCAGGTAGAAGTTGTGGACGCCGAAGCCGCCGATGAGGATGCCGAGCAGCCCGGCGACCATCTTCTCCTTCTGCTGGTAGCCCGGGCGGGACCCCCGGCACGACCGCGGCGTACGCCGGGAGCGCCGTAGGCGCCGGCCGCCGGTGGGGCGCCGTAGTCGGCCGCGGGCGGGACGTAGCCGCCGGCCGGAGGAGGCGGCGGCGTAGGACCCGGGCGGCGGCAGCGGATCACCCCCGGGCGGAGGGGGCGGCGGCGGGGTGCCGCCGGGCGGAGGGGGTGGAGGCAGGTTGCTCATGGGGATCGCTCCGGCTCGTCGTCAGGTGCAGTCTGGCCCAGCCAGCTCCGCACGTGGTGGAGTCTGCTCCACCCCGCCCGGCCCGTCGACCGTCTGAGCAGGGGATGGCTCCCCCCTGCCGTCAGGCTGACGGCAGGGGTGCGGTCCGAGCGTCAGCCGCCCTCGAGGACGCCCACGCTGCGCAGCCGGCGCTCGAGGTGGTGCTCGGCGGCGCGCACCGCGAGCTGGTCGACCTCGGAGGTGGCCGGGGTGACCGGTGCGTCGAGGGCGGCGCGCAGCCGGCCACCCAGGACGTCGCGCAGCAGGTCGAGGGCGGCGGGCGACAGGGGCTGGCCCCGGCGGTCGTCGCGGCAGACCACACCGCCCTCGTGCAGGTCGAACGCGACCAGCCTGTCGGGGGTGCCGCACACGACGCACTGGTCGAGCACGGGGGCCACGCCCTCGAGGGCCAGGAGCTTCCAGAGGAACCCGGCCACCACCAGCGGCGACGGATCGGCGGCGAGCGTCCGCAGCGCGCCGAGGAGCAGGCGGTACAGCTCCGCGTTGGGCTGGTGCTCCAGGGCGACCTGGTCCGCGGCCTCGACCATCGTCAGCGCCCGACCCAGCGAGGTGAGGTCGTCGCGCAGGGCCCGGAAGTGGTCGACGGTCTCGGCCTGGGCCACGGTGTCGAGCTCGCCCCGTCCCCGGTACAGCTGCACCGCGACGTGGCTGGGAGGTTCCATCCGCGCCCCGAAGCGGCTCTTGGTGCGACGGGCGCCCTTGGCCACCGCCCGCACCTCGCCGTGGTTCTCGGTGAGGAGCACGACGATCCGATCGGCCTCGCCCAGCTTGTAGGTGCGCAGGACCAGGGCGTGGTCGCGGTACAGCCCGACCGGCTCACCCACGGCGGGCTCGTGCCCTCGGCCGCCGTGGGTCGGGTCCGGTCGTCACGGACCCACGCTACCGACCCGCCGTCCTCCCGCCGCGAGGTCCCGGGACACGTCTCTCGGAGCCGACGCCGTAGCGTGCGACGGGTGGAGAGGTTGCGCGCGCTGGCGGAGAGGTGGCCGTGGATCGGCACCGCGCTCGACGTCCACGAGCGGGTGGGCGAGACCAACGGCGGACCGGTCGCGTCGGCCACCACGCTCATGTTCTTCGTGGCCCTGTTCCCGCTGCTGCTGGTGGCCATCGCGGTGGTCGGGTTCGTGTCGGCCGGGAACCCGGACCTGGCCGACGACGTCATCGAGCGGCTGGGCGTCGACGGAGCCGCGGCCGAGGTGATCACGTCGGCCATCGACACCGCCCAGGACAGCCGCCGTGCCGCGACCGTCATCGGCTTCGTCGGGCTGCTGTGGGGCAGCCTCGGGGTCGCCGCCGCCGTGTCGCTCGCCGTCCGCGCCCCGTGGCAGCGGAAGGACCCGGGGGTGCGGGCCAAGCTCCGCGGCTTCGTGTGGCTGCTCGGCGGCATCGTCCCGTTCCTCGGCGCGGTGGGCGCGGGTGGCCTCCTCAACCGGGCGCCCGAGTCCGTGCCCCGGTGGCTCACGTCGGTGGCGCTCATCGCCCTCGGCCTGGTGCTCGAGCTCCTGTTCTTCCTCTGGACGTTCTGGATCAACGCGGACCGCAAGGTCGGGTGGCGCACCGTCCTCCCCGGCGCGATCGCCGGCGCCATCGGGTTCGAGGTGCTGAAGATCGTCGGCGCCACGGTCGTGCCCCGGATGGTGGCGTCGTCGTCCTCGCTGTACGGGCCGATCGGCGCGGTGCTGGCCCTGCTGGCCTGGTTCGCGCTGTTCGCCCGGCTGATCGTCTACTCGTCGGCCCTCAACGCCACCGCTCTACGAGGCCCGCACCGGCTACGTCACGCTCGACGTGAAGGCGCTGCGCTTCGCCGGCGAGGTGCCGCTGGTCGCCGACCGGGGCGGCGCGGTCGTCGAGGTCGAGCGACCCCTGCCGGGCGATGGCTGACGTGGCCGGGTCGGTCACCGACGTCCTCGCCTCCGTCACCCACGCCCTGCCGGGAGGGGGCGAGGAGCGGCCGGGCCAGCGGGAGATGGCCGAGGCCGTCGCCCGCGCCATCGCGTCGGGTCGACACCTCGTCGTGCAGGCCGGCACCGGCACCGGCAAGTCGCTGGCCTACCTGGTGCCCGCCGCGCTCTCCGGTCGTCCGGTGGTGATCGCCACCGCCACCAAGGCGCTGCAGGACCAGCTGGCGGGCAAGGACCTCCCGTTCCTGCACGACCACCTCGCCGACCCGCCGACGTACGCGGTGCTGAAGGGGCGGTCGAACTACGTGTGCCGGCAGCGGCTCGACGAGATCGACGGCACCGCCGACCAGCTCGCCCTCGACGGCCTGGCCGACCGGGCGCCGGAGGCCGAGCTGCGCCAGATCAAGACGTGGGCGGCCACGACCACCACCGGCGACCGGGCCGAGCTGCCCGTCGAGCCGTCGCCCTCCGCGTGGGCTGCGGTGAGCGTCGGCGCCCGCGAGTGCCCCGGCGCCACCAAGTGCCCGAAGGGCGACTCGTGCTTCGCCGAGACGGCCCGCCGCATCGCGGCCGAGGCCGACGTGATCGTGGTGAACCTCCACCTCTACGGGCTCCACCTGGAGACCGGCGGTGCCGTCCTCCCCGAGCACGACCTGGTGATCATCGACGAGGCCCACCAGCTCGAGGACGTCATCTCCTCGACCTTCGGCGTCGACCTCACCGCGGGTCGCTTCGCCGCCCTGGCCCGCACCGCGGGCGCGATCCTGGACGACCCGTCGACGGTGGCGTCGATCGAGGCCGCCGGCGTCGTGCTGGCCGGGGTCCTGTCCGAGCACGTCGGCCGTCGCCTCCGGGGCGCGCTCGACCCCGACATCGCCGACGCGGTGGCCGACGCCCGCATCGCCGTCGACGGCCTGCTCGCCTCGCTCAAGAACGTGCCGACCGACCGGAGCGAGGACGTGGCCGCCCGCGCCACCCGGGCCTCCAAGACCGCCGGGATGCTGGCCGACGAGCTCGACGCCGTGCGGCAGGTCCGCACCGGGTACGTGGCGTGGGTCGAGGGGCCGGAGGCATCGCCGTCGCTGCGCCTGGCCCCGGTCGACGTGGCCGAGACCCTGGCCGAGCGCCTGTGGGCCGACACCACCGCGGTGCTCACCAGCGCGACCGTCCCGCCGTCGGCGGTCGAGCGGCTCGGGCTGCCCGCCGACCGGGTCGACCAGCTCGACGTCGGGAGCCCCTTCGACCACGAGGGCAACGCCCTCCTCTACTGCGCGGCGCACCTCCCCGACCCCCGCTCCGAGGCGTGGGAGCCGGCCGCCCACGCCGACATGCTCGCCCTCATCGAGGCGGCCGGCGGCAGGACGCTGGCGCTGTTCACGTCGTACCGGGCCATGGATCGCGCCATCGAGGTGCTCGAACCCCGCCTCCAGGTCCCGGTGCTGAGCCAGCGCGACCTGCCCAAGCCGGCCCTCATCGAGGCCTTCTCCGAGGACGAGCCGACCTGCCTGTTCGCCACCCTCGGCTTCTGGCAGGGCGTGGACGTGCCCGGACGGACGCTCTCGCTGGTCACGATCGACCGCATCCCCTTCCCCCGCCCCGACGAGCCGTTGGTGCAGGCCCGCCGGGAGGCCGCTCGGGGCGAGGCGTTCCGCCTGGTCGACCTCGATCGGGCGTCGACGCTGCTCGCCCAGGGCGCCGGCCGACTGATCCGCACCTCGTCGGACCGCGGCGTCGTCGCCGTGCTCGACCCCCGCCTGGCCACCGCCCGCTACCGGTGGGACCTCGTCCGCGCCCTCCCGCCCATGCGCCGGACCAAGGTCCGCGCCGACGCCGAGTCCTTCCTCCGCGAGGTCACCGCGGACTGATCAGGTCGACGCCCGGTCGGCGTCCAGCCCGTGGCCGGCCCTCCAGGTCCTCCACGCCTCGGTCGACCAGAGGGCCCACGCCACCAGGACGGGCTGGAAGAAGAGGCGGACGAGGCGGTCGCGGTCGGTCTCCAGCCCGAAGGCATCGACGCCGTCGACGTACTGCGAGATGTTGCCCGGGAAGATGGCCACGAAGAAGGCGGCCACCACCCAGCCGACCGCGGCTCGGCGTCGCACCAACAGGAGCAGGGCGAGGCCGAGGCCGATCTCGACGACCCCCGACAGGAGCACCACCAGGTCCTCGTCGAGGGGCACCCAGCCGGGCACCTGGGCCTGGAACTCCTCCCGCGCCGTCGTGAGGTGGGTGAGCCCGGCGAAGGCGAGCACCACGCCGAGGACGATCCGGGCGACGTCGCGGAGCCCGCCCTCGCCCAGCACGGGCACGGAGCGGCGAGCCGCGGGGTCGGCAGGGGTCGTGGTGCTCATGGCTGACCTCGTTCGTCAGGGTCGTCGGAGGTCGGCTGCGTCGGATCGACGGAGTCGAGCAACCGGTCGAGCAGGGCGCGCAGGGCGAAGAGGTCCTCGGCGCGGAGGCCGAGTCGGTCGACGATGGCCCCCGGGACGTGGGCGACCTGCTCCTGCAGCGCGTCGCCCTCCGGGGTCAGCTCGACCACCACCCGACGCTCGTCGTCGGGGTCGCGGCGACGGGTCACGAGGCCGGCGGCCTCCAGCCGCTTCAGCAGCGGGGTGAGGGTGCCGGAGTCGAGCCGGAGGCGCCGGCCGAGGTCGCCCACCGTCTGGTCGGGCGGGCCGGACCACAGCGCCAGGAGGGCGAGGTACTGCGGGTAGGTCAGCCCCACCGGCGCCAGCAGCGGCGCGTAGGCGCGGGTGACGGCGCGGGACGCGGCGTAGAGCGGGAAGCAGAGCTGGAGGTCGAGCTCGAGCTGGGTGTGCCGGGCGGCCATGACGTCCAGGGTACACGTTGCGCGATTCGATCGTGCCCAATACGTTTGTGCACATGCAACCCCTCTACTCCACCACCGCCCACGCCCGCGGCGACGGCCGCAACGGCCACGTCCAGTCCGACGACGGCCTGCTCGACACCCCCGTCCGCATCCCGAAGGAGCTCGGCGGGGCCGGCGGCTCCACCAACCCCGAGCAGCTCTTCGCCGCCGGCTACGCGGCCTGCTTCCACTCCGCCCTGCGCCTCGCCGGCCAGGAGGGCGGCGTCGACGTCAGCGACTCCGAGGTCTCGGCCACCGTCCACCTCGGCACCACCGACGCGGGCGGGTTCGGGCTCGGGGTCGAGCTCGACGTCAGCCTCCCGGCCTGCACCCCCGAGGAGGCCCGGGCCACCGCCGACCGGGCCCACGAGCTGTGCCCCTACTCGAACGCGACCCGCGGCAACATCGACGTGACCGTCACCGTCGTCTGACCCACCGGCACCCGACGGGCGGCGGGTGGCGGGTGGCGGTCAGAAGCCGAGGCGGTGGAAGGACTCGGGGCGGCGCTGCCAGTCCTTGTCGACCTTGACGGCCAGCTCGATGAACACCTCGGGCGGGAGCTGGGCCCGCACCCGCGTGCCGACCTCCTTGAGCACCGAGCCCTTGTGCCCGATGACGATCCCCTTCTGGGAGTCGCGCTCGACGAGGATCTCGACCCTGATGCGGGGCCACTCCCACTCGGTGACCCGGGTGGCGATCGAGTGCGGCACCTCGTCGTGGGTGACGGCCAGCAGCTGCTCGCGCACCAGCTCGGCCACCCACACCTCGTCGGGCGATTCGCGCACGACGTCGTCGGGGTAGAAGGGCGGCCCCTCGGGCATCCGCTCGGCCAGCAGGCGCACCAGCGTGTCGACGCCGTCGCCGTCGAGGGCCGACACCGGCACGTACTCCGACAGGCCGAGCTCCGACGCGGCGACGAGCTGCGCGGCGACCTGGTCGCGCGAGGCGGCGTCGACCTTGTTGAGGACGAGGATCGCGTCCTTCGGCACCCGCTCGGCCACCCAGCGGTCGCCGGGGCCGAGCTTGGCGGTGGCGTCGACGACGAGGCACACCACGTCGACGTCGGCGATGGCCCCCTGGGCGGTGTCGTTCAGCCGTTCGCCCAGCGCCGTGCGCGGCTTGTGGATGCCGGGGGTGTCGACGAAGACGATCTGGATGCCGTCGTCGTCGGCCCCGCCTTCGGAGCCTCCGGGCAGGTGCAGGACGCCGCGGATCTGGTGGCGGGTCGTCTGGGGCTTGTCGGAGGTGATGGCCACCTTCTCGCCCAGGATGCGGTTGAGCAGCGTCGACTTGCCGACGTTGGGGCGTCCCACGATGGTCACGAAACCTGATCTCATCGTCGCTCCTTGCGGCGGGGGGCATCATCGAGGTCGGCGTCCTCGTCGTCGGGCGCGGGCGGCGGAGGCGTCACCCTCACCCGCAGGACCCGCCGACCCTGCACCCTCTCGGCCCGGAGGCGCACGCCCTGCACCACCGCCTCCTCCCCTTCGACGGGGATGTGGCCGAGGGCGCTGATCAGCACCCCGCCGAGGGTGTCGACGTCGTCGTCGTCGTCGAGGTCGACGCCGAGCAGGTCGCGGGCGTCGTCCACGTTGAGCCGGGCGTTCACGCGGAAGTCGCCGTCGGCGAGGGGCTCGACCCGGCGGTCCTCCACGTCGAACTCGTCGACGATCTCGCCGACCAGCTCCTCGATGAGGTCCTCGAGGGTGACCAGCCCGGCCGTGCCGCCGTACTCGTCGACCGCGATGGCCATGTGGAACTGCTCGGCCTGCATCTCCCGCAGGAGCTCGGCGACCCGCTTGGTCTCGGGCACGAAGCGGGCCGGGCGCATCACCGCGGTGACCGGCTCCTGCTCGCGCCCGTCGCGCTCGATGCGCATGAGGTCGCGGGCGAACACCACACCGACCACGTCGTCGACGCCCTTGTCGGCGTCGTAGACCGGGATGCGGCTGTAGCCGTTGAGCAGCACGACCTCCATGGTGTCGACGGCCCGGAAGTCGGCGGGCACGCCGATCATGTCGGTGCGGGGCACCATCACCGAGCGGACGATGGTGTCGCCGAACTCGAGGATGCGGCGGATGAGGTGACGCTCCTCGTGCTCGATCGCCTCGGACTCGGCGGCCTCCTCGGCGAAGGCGAGCAGCTCGTCCTCCGACACCCAGGGTCCCTTGCGCAGCCCCTTGCCGGGCAGCACCACGTTGGTGAGCCCGATCAGCCCCTGCGAGATCATGCGCAGCGGCCAGAACCGGGTGAGGGCCCGGATGGGTCGGGACGTGGCCAGCCCGGCGGACTCGGGGTGCTGCACGGCCCAGGTCTTCGGCGCGGCCTCGGTGAGGACGAACACCACGACCACGTTGACGAACACGGCCACGATCACCCCGGCCGAGCCGAAGAGCTGCTCGGCCAGCAGCGTGGTCAGCGCGGTCTGCACCGACTGCACGACCAGCACCACCAGCAGCAACGGGTTGATGAACTCCTCGGGGTGGGTCACCAGCCACAGGAGCTGGCGGGCGCCCTTGCGGCCCTCCTCCCTGAGGGCGGTGGCCCGGGCCCGGGTCATGCGGGTGAGGCCGGTCTCGGCCAGGGCGAGGAAGGCCAGCCCGAACAGCAGCACCACCAGCGCGCGGCCAGCATCGGCCGACCTGGCGGACCTGCGGTGCGTCCGACGGCTCGCCCGCTGCCAGGGGTCGCCGGCCAGGGCGCCGTGGAGCTCGGCCAGCAGCGCCCGCTCACGGGCCTGCATGACCGACCGCTCGTCGTCCTCGGCGTGGTCGTGGCCGAGCAGGTGCAGGGCACCGTGGACCACGAGGAGGGCGATCTCGTCGTCGGTGCTGCCGGCGTGGGACGCGGCCTGGGCGTGGGCCACCGACGGGCACACCACCACGTCGCCGACGAGCCCCGGACCGCCCGGGTCGCCCCCACCGGCCGCGTCGAGGCCGTCGATCGGGAAGGACAGGACGTCGGTCGGCCCGTCGCCCCCCATGTGCTCGCGGTTCAGCTCGGCCATGGCCGACGGGGCCACGAAGGTCAGGCCGGCCTCGGCCCCGGGGGCGACCCCCTCCCGTCGCAGCACGTCGGCGAGGAGCGCCCCCCAGCGAGGTCCGTCGACGTCGTCGTCGCAGTCGACGACCACCTCGACCGCCACCGACGCATCGGGGTCGCCGCTCGGCGTCGGAGCGCCCGCCCCCGCTCCCCCGGGCGCAGGGCCCGGTCGGCGGATCACCGCCGTCGGTCGGGGCGCCCGGACCGCGGGGTGCGGCCGGGGGCCGACGCGGCCCGGTCGTAGGCGTCGACGATGTCCGACACGATGCGGTGGCGGACCACGTCGCGCCGGTCGAGGTGCACGAAGGCCAGGCCCTCGACGTGGCCCAGCACCGGCTCGAGGTCGTCGAGGCCGCTGCGCCCACCCGCCACGTCGACCTGGGTGGTGTCGCCGGTGACGACCGCCTTCGAGCCGAAGCCGATGCGGGTCAGGAACATCTTCATCTGCTCTGGGCTGGTGTTCTGGGCCTCGTCGAGGATGATGAAGCTCGAGTTGAGGGTGCGCCCCCGCATGAAGGCCAGCGGCGCGACCTCGACGGCCCCCCGCTCGAGCAGGCGGGCCGAGCCGTCGGTGCCGACCATGTCGTGCAGCGCGTCGTACAGCGGCCGCAGGTAGGGGTCGACCTTGGCCATCAGGTCGCCGGGCAGGAAGCCCAGCCGCTCGCCGGCCTCGACCGCGGGCCGGGTCAGGATGATGCGGTCGACCGTCTTGTCCTGCAGGGCCTGCACCGCCATGGCCACCGCCAGCCACGACTTGCCGGTGCCGGCGGGACCGAGCCCGAAGGTGACCGTGTTGGCGCGGATGGCGTCGACGTAGCGCTTCTGCCCCGCCGTCTTCGGCTTGACGGTGCGACCGCGACCGGAGCGCAGCACCTCGGAGGTGAGCACCTCGGACGGGCTCTCGTCCGCCTGCACCATGTCGATGGTGCGCACGAGGGTGGCCGGCTCGAGGGTCTCGCCCCGCTGCACGAGGGTCACCAGCTCGTCGATGAGCCGGGCCACGTCGCCGGCGTCGTCGCCGTCGATGGTGACCTCGTTGCCGCGCACGACCACGCGGGTGCCCGGGAAGGCGGCCTCGATCAGCCGCAGGTGCTCGTCGCGCGCTCCGAGGAGCGGCGTCATGAGGTGGTTGCCCGGGATGTCGATCTTCAGCTGGGTCGTCGACGTCAACGGTCCTCCGTGGCACCGCACGCCCGACGTCGGTCGTCGATCCGTGCCGGCACGAGCCTACCGCCGAGGCCTGCGCCAGCCGCCGGGGTTCCCGCGCCGACGCGACGGTGGCGGCCGGTGCTCGACCGGCCGCCACCGCGATGTCGCTCGTCGGGGATCAGTGGCCGCCGGCCGCGGCGTCCACCTCACCGGCCTGGAAGAACCCGAGGGCCCCCTTGCCGACGTTGGCGAACTTGTGGGTCACGATCGGGTACATCCCGGCCTCGTCGAAGCTGAACTCGACGAACCCGCCCTGGGCGGGCTGGAGGTCGAGCACCTGCGAGCCGCCCTGGCGGTCGTCGGGCTGGAGCACGTAGGTGCCCTCCTTGAACACCGTGTCGAACACGGTGCCGACGATGTGGAAGGCCGAGTTCTCGCTGGGGCCGGCGTCGAGGACGAAGACCCGCACCCGCTCCTCCGGCTCCACCCGGATCGGGCGGTGCTGGTACTGGTTGACGTAGCCGTTGAACACGACCGCGTCCCACGCCTCGGTCTGCATCTTGGCCAGGTCGCCGGGCTCGCCCTGCGGGCCGGTGTAGACCTCCGACTGGACCAGGACGTACTCGTGGTCGACCGGAGCCAGCTCCGGCGGGTCGATGATGATCGCCCCGAACATGCCGTTGCCGATGTGGTGGAGCGCCGGCGACGTGCCGCAGTGGTACATCCACACGCCGGCGTACTTGGCCTCGTACTGGTAGACGAGGCTCTCGCCCGGCTCGATGGTCCGCATCTCGTCGTCCCACGCGACCTTGCTGGCGTGGAAGTCGATCGAGTGCCCGATCTCGCCGTCGTTCACCAGGGTGATGGTGAAGATGTCGCCCACCTTCCCCCGCAGGATCGGGCCGGGGACCTGGTCGCCGAAGGTCCACATCTGCTGGGTGACGCCCGGGGCGACCTCCATCTCCACCTCGGTCGGCGTGGAGGGTGATCTCGTGCTCGGTGCCACCCGGGGCGGGGGCCAGGGCCGGGTCGAACGGGACGAAGTCGGCGGCCGGCTCGGCCGCGAAGTCGATCTCGGCCCCGGTGGCTGCCGCCGCCGCGCCGCTGCCGCCGTCGTCACCGCCCGCCGACCCCGTGACCTCGATGTCGAGGAGCATGCCGCCCTCCTTGTGGCCGGGGACCGTGCACCACGCCTGGGTCGTCTCGTCGACGACGCCCAGGCTGACCTCCGCGGTCTCCCCAGGGGCGATCATGTCGGTGCCGGTCTCCCCGAGCAGCTTGAGGTCGTGGTCCATCGTCCCGGCGTTGGTGACGACCACGACGACCTCGGTGCCGGCCGCGACCTCGATCGACGACGGCTCCACGTACAGCTCGCCGAGCTCCAGCTCGAAGGTCTCCGTGCCCCCGGACGCCGCGCCTTCACCGCCGTCCTCGCTCTGGTCGATGGCCCGCATGCCGAAGCCCACGGCGATGACCGCCACCATCAGGGCGACGGCGGCGATCCCGAACCCGAGGATGCCCACGCCGTCGCGCCGTGTGCTCTCGTCGTCGACCCGCTGCTCGAGCCGGGCGAGGCGCTCGTCCTCCCCCGGTGGTCGGGTCGGGGTGTCCGGATCCTTGAGATCGGTCATGTGATCGCCCTCCTCGTCGACGGCATCTGGTGTGCGATCCTCCGCTCGACGTCAGACACGGGTAAGGGACCAACGTCCCCACCTGTGCGGGTACCGTCGCCCGGTGGACCCGTCCGACCCCCGGCCCGGCGACCTGGTCGACGACCTGACCCGCTGGCTGGCCGAGCAGCGGGCCGACGCGGCCGCCGCCGCCCGCTCCCGCGAGCGCTGGCTGCGCCAGGCCGCCGACGAGGACGCGCTGCTCGCCGGGGTGCTGCTCGACCTGGCCGAGCGGGGGGCGACCGTCGTGGTCCAGGGCGTCGCCGGCCGCACCCACCGGGGCCAGGTGCGCGGCGTCGGCGAGGACTTCGTCGCCCTCCGGACCGCCCAGGTCGACGTCCTGATCCGCCACGACGCCATGATCTCGATCAGAGCCGACGGGGTGCCCGTCGGCGGGTCCGAGCGGGCCCACGCCCTCGACCTCGGGCTGGCCGAGGCGGTGGCGGCCATGGCCGGCGAGCGGCCCCGGGTGCTGCTGGTGGCGAGGGACGGCACCGGCCTGGCCGGCGAGCTGCGCGGCGCCGGGCGCGACGTGGCGACCCTGCGCCTCGACGACGGCGCCGGCACCGTCTACGTGCCGCTCGCCTCGATCGCCGAGGTGGCCGTCACCGACCGCTGACGGCGCGCCGCGCCACCGGAGGCGTCGCCGGGCGGATCAGCCCTCGTCGGCGGAGACGGGCTCGGGGTAGAGGTGCTCGAGCGAGCCGGGCTCGATGCGGCAGGTCTGGATGAAGGTGTCGACCTCGTCCTCCTGCAACCGGATCACCCGCCCGAAGCGATAGGCGGGGAGGTCGCCGGCGTCGATGAACCGGTAGAGGGTGCGGGTCGTGATGCCGAGGCGCTTGGCGGCCTCGCCGGTGCTGAGCCATCGGGGTGCGTCGGACACGGGTGGGACCCTACCCCCGACGGCACGTCTCCGACACTCTCATGTCGTGACGGACCCCCCCGTGTCACGCCGCCGCGGGCCTCGGGCCCGGGTGGGTGGGCGAGGCGCCTTCCACACGCGAGCCGCGCGCGCAGGTTTGGCGGGGGTCGGGGCCGAGGTACAACCCGACGACCGGGCACCACGGCGGAGCCCGACGAAGACGAGGAAGGGCCTCTTGGTCGCCACCCAGATCCGCCCGGCGGGGCCCCCGACCGGACCCGTGCCACCGGCCGCCGACACCGAGCACGCCCGTCAGATCCGCCCCCGTCGCGGCCTCCCGGGCGGCCGCGCCCTGGTGGGCGGGCTGCTCGTCGCCGTGGCCGCGGTCGGCACCTTCGCGGCGGTGTCGGGCGCCGGCCGGGGTCCGGACACGAGCTACGTGGTGGCGGCCCGCGACGTCGAGCCGGGCTCGGTGCTCACCTCTGACGACCTCGAGCTGGTGCCCATCGACCTCCCCGACTCGGTCCGGGGCGGCGCGTTCACCCGGCCCGGCGAGGTGGTCGGCGCCGTCGTGGTCGGCCCGCTGGCCGAGGGCGACCTGGTGCAGGCGGGCGGCCTCGCTCCGGGCGACCCGGTGCCCACCTTCTCGCTGGCCCTCCCCGAGGCCGACGCCAACGGTGGCGACCTCGGCCCCGGCGACGTCGTGCAGGTCTTCGCCACCTACGGGAGCGACGGCAGCTCGCCCACGATCCTGCTCAGCGCCGAAGCCGACGTCGTCGGCACATCCAGCGCCGACGACACCGTCGCATCGAGCGGCGAGATCACCGTCAAGCTGGCGGTGCCCTCGGCCGAGGAGCGCTCGGCCATCATCAACGCCAAGGTCACCGGCCAGATCTCCCTGGTGCGGGTCAACGGGGCGACGGCACCCGGCGCGGCCGAGCGCTACGAACCCGACGTCCCCGGAGCCGTCACCGCCACCACCACACCCGACGAGGCGGACGGCGCCGCGGAGGGTTCGGCGGGCGGCGGCTGATGGCCGCCGAGCGCTACGTCCTGCTCGGCCTCGGGACCGCCCGGTCCCCGTGGTTCACCGAGGTCGCCCGCTGGGCCACCGTCGGCTCCCTGCCGGCCGACTTCGTGAAGTGCATCTCGGCCGAGGAGATGGTCGTCCGCCTCACCAGCGGCCGCCCGTTCAGCGCGCTGCTCGTCGACTCGGCGACGGGCGCGGTCGACCGCGACCTGCTGGCCACCGCGGCCCGCCACGAGGTCGCCGTCCTCGTCGTCGACGGCGGCGGGGAGCCCGGCGCCCTGGATCCAGCTGGGCGCGGCCGCCGTCCTCCCCCCGGACCTCACCCGCGAGCAGCTGCTCGAGGCCCTGGCCGACACGTCCCGCCTGATCGGCACCGCGACCGAGCTCCCGCTCGACCCCGCGCCGGTCGGACCCGTCGACGCGGTGAGCGCCGGCGCCCTCGTGGCCGTCACCGGCGCCGGCGGCACCGGATCGTCCACCCTCGCCATGGCCATCGCCCAGGGCCTGGCCGGCGACGACCGCCCGGCGGCGTGCTCCTCGCCGACCTGTGCCTCGACGCCGACCAGGCCATGCTCCACGACGCCCGCGACGTCGTCCCCGGCGTGCAGGAGGTGCTCGACCTCCACCGCCGCGGCCGACCCGGCCCGCCGGAGGTGCGGTCGCTCACCTTCGACGTGGTCAACCGCGGCTACCACCTCCTCCTCGGGCTCCGGCGCCACCGCGACTGGGCGGTGCTGCGGCCCCGCACCTTCGAGGCCGCCCTCGCCGGGCTGCGGGCCGCCTTCGGCCTCGTCGTCGCCGACCTCGACGCCGACCTCGAGGGCGAGGCCGAGTGCGGCTCGGTCGAGGTCGAGGAGCGCAACATCATGGCCCGCACCACCGTCGGCCGGGCCGACGTGGTGGTGGTCGTCGGCACCCCGGGCGTCAAGGGGCTGCACGGCCTGGTCCGCACGGTCAACCGGCTGCACGAGCACGGTGTGGCCCCCGAGCGCACCCTCGCCGTGCTCAACCGGTCGGCCCGCACGGCGAAGGGGCGGGCCGAGCTCACCCGCAGCGTCGCCGACCTCCTCGCCGCCCACGCCGCCGACGGTCGTCCCGCCGTCATCGGGCCGGTGCACGTCGCCGACCGGCGCGGTCTCGACGAGGTGCTCCGCGACGGCGCCCGCCTGCCCTCGTCGGTCGTCGACCCGGTGGCCGGCGCCGTCGCCGCCCTCCTCACCCGCACACCCCGGGCCGCGCTCGCCGGCGGGCCTCGCACCCGTGGCGGTCGTCCCCGGCAGCCTCGGCACCTGGGCCGAGGAGGGGGTCGGCTGATGGGCGACGTCTCCCCGCTGGTCGAGATCGAGGCCACCGTGCTCGACCGGGCCAAGGGCATCGCCCTCGACATGGCCAGCCCGGACGGCGAGCGCCCGGCTCCGGGCGCCTCGTCGAGGAGGAGGTGGCCCGCTGGTCCGCCGACCACAAGCGGGGCCTGCGGTCCTTCGACCTGGCCGACCCGGCCACGGTCGTCGAGCGGGCCTACCGCAACCTGTGCGGCTACGGACCGCTCACCCCGCTGCTCGACGACGACGACGTCTGGGAGATCATGATCAACGCGCCCGACGAGATCTTCGTCAAGCGCCACGTCGGGCCCGTCGGGCTACCACGACGAGGTCTTCCACGACGACGACCACGTCGTGCGCACCCTCACCAAGATCCTCGACGACGCCTCCGGCGCCCACCGCAAGCTCGACCCGGCCGAGGGCCTGCAGGACGCCCAGCTCGACAACGGCGCCCGGCTCCACATCGTCCACGGCGACGTCGCCCGGGGCGGCCACGTCATGGTCAACATCCGGAAGTTCACCGGCGTCGTGTTCCGGAACCTCGACCAGCTGGTCGGCCCGCGACATGCTCTCGCCCGCCGGTCGCCGCCTTCCTCGCCGGCGTGCGTGCGGGCGCGGGCGTCGATCGTGTTCGCCGGGGCCCCGGGGTCGGGCAAGACCACCATGCTCTCGTGCTGCGCGGCCGAGCTCGACCCGCGCCTGCGGGTCGTCACCGCCGAGGAGGTCTTCGAGGTCGACATCCCGCTGCCCAACGTGGCCATCGATGCAGACCCGGGCCGCCCGGCCCGACCGCGCCGCGGTCGACCTCCGCCGCCTCGTCGCCGGCTTCCTCCGCATGGCGCCCGACGTCGCCATCGTCGGCGAGGTCCGCGACCGCGAGGCCCTCCCCCTCCTGCTCACCCTGTCGTCGGGGGTCAAGGGGTTCACCACCATCCACGCCGGCTCGGCCCGCCAGGCCCTCACCCGGCTCCGGTTCATCTGCCAGCTGGCCGACACCGAGCTGCCCGCTCGTCCGCGCTCGAACAGCCTGGTGACCGAGGCGATCGACGTGGTGGTCCACTGCACCCGCACCGCAGCCGGGCCCCGGGTCACCGAGGTCGTCGCCGTCGAGGACCTCGTCGGCGGGCCCGGACGGCACCGCCTTCACCATCACCGAGGTGTTCCGGCGCGACGGCATCGGACGCCGCCGCTGCCGTGGACCGGCCAGGTCCCCCGGCGCGGCTCGAGCGACCGCTCCGCGACGCCGGCTACGACGTGCGCGCGCCTCCTCGACGACGCGCCGCCCCGCAGCCGGTGGGGCACGTGACCGTGAGCGGCGCTGCTGCTCGCGCTGGTCGCCGGCCTACGGGGTGCACCTGCTCTACACGCGCGGTCGCGCTGCGGGTGGGGCGGGATCGGCCCCGGACCCGCGTCGAGCGGCGCACCGCGCGCCGACCGCGGCGCAACGCCCAGGACTGGCTCGCCCAGGCCGGTCTCGACGACGTCCGCCCGGCCGAGTTCGCGGCCGTCGTCGGGGTGCTCGGGCCTGCTGGGCGCGGCCGCTCGGCTACGCCGTCTTCGGCGCGCGCGGCCCCGGCCCTCGTCGCTCGGCCTGTTCGCCGGCCAGCTTCCCGATCGCCGGCCACCGCAACCGGCGACGCCAGCGGCGCGCCGTCGCCCAGGAGGCGTGGCCGCGGATGATCGAGGAGATCCGCATCCTCACCGGCTCGCTCGGGCGGTCGGTGCCCCAGGCCCTGTTCGAGGTCGGGCCGACGCGGCCCGGAGGAGCTGCGGCCCGCGTTCGAGGCCGCCCACCGCGAGTGGCTGCATCTCCACCGACTTCCCCCGCACCGTCGCGCGTGCTCAAGGACCGCCTCGCCGACCCGACCGCCGACGCCACCTGCGAGACGCTGCTGGTCGCCCACGAGATCGGCGGCTCCGACCTCGACAGCCGGCTGCGCGACCTCGTCGACGACCGCATCCAGGACGTGCAGGGCCGCAAGGACGCCCGGGCCAAGCAGGCCGGGGTGCGCTTCGCCCGCCGGTTCGTGCTGATCGTCCCCCTGGGCATGGCCGCCGCCGGCGTGTCGGTCGGCAACGGGCGCGACGCCTACCGCCAGCCCGGCGGCCAGCTCGTCGTCGTCGTGGCCATCGCGCCTGGTCGTCGCCTGCTGGGTGTGGGCCGGCGCGATCATGCGCCTCCCCGAGGAGGAGACGGGTGTTCGACGGATGACCCGCCTCCTCGCTCGTCGTCGGGCCTCGTCGCTCTGGGCCGGCGCGACCCTCCTGCTCGTCGACCTCCCGCTGGTTCGCCCGCCGCCCCCTCACCGACCGGCTCCGCCCCTACACGCCCGGCGGGCTGGCCCCGACCCACCGCAGCGGGCTGCTCTCGGTCGGAGAGCTTCGGCGAGGTGGTCGGTCCGCTGTCCCGGCGCGTCGGCGAGCGGGTGGCCCGGCTCTTCGGCGTCAGCGAGGACCTCGCCGTCCGCCTGGCCCGCGTCCACTCCCCCCTCGACGTCACCGCCTTCCGGGTCCGCCAGCTCGGCTGGGTGGTCGCCGCCTTCGGCGCGGGCTCGGTCCTCGCCCTCGCCACCGGCGCTCCCGGGGCCGTCGGGGTGCTGCTCGTCCTCGGCCTGCCGCTGCTGGCCTTCCTCGCTCCTCGAGCAGCAGATCTCGTCGCAGTCGGCGCGCTGGCAGCGACGGCTGTTCCTCGAGCTCCCCGTCGTCAGCGAGCAGATCGGCCTGCTGCTGTCGGCCGGCTACTCCCTCTGGGTGCCCTCGACCGGGTGGCGTCCCGCAGCCACGGGGCCTGCGGCCGCGACCTCCGCCGGGTCACCGGCCGGATCCGCCAGGGCCTGAGCGAGACCGACGCCCTGCGGGAGTGGGCGCGAGCTCGCCGACGTCGACGCGGTCGACCGCCTGGTGCAGCGTGCTGGCCCTCAACCGCGAGGCCAGCGACCTCGGCCGCCTCATCAGCGAGGAGGCCCGGTCCATCCGCCGCGACGTGCAGCGCGAGCTCATCGAGCGCATCGAGCGCCGTGGCCAGCAGGTCTGGATCCCCGTCACCGTCGCCACCCTCGTGCCCGGCGTGATCTTCCTGTCGGTGCCGTTCCTCGACGCGCTGTCCCTCTTCTCGGGCCAGTGACCCGGCCCCGCACCCTCTCGTCCGCCACCCCCGGAGGTCCCCCATGCGATCCCCCCGCCCCGACCAGCTCAGCCTGGCCGCCTACACCTGGCTGGCCTCGGCCGCCGTCGCCGCCCGCCACCGCCTCGCCGACGACGACCGCGGCGAGGGCGTGATCTCCGCGGCCATCGTCGTGCTGATCATGGCCTTCCTCGGCGCGGCCATGTGGGTCGTGTTCCGGAGGGTGTTCGGCAACGCGACCGAGCAGACCGAGACCGAGGTCAGCCGCATCGGGCGGTGAGCCGAGCGTGACCCGGCGGTGACCACCTCCTCCTCGCTCCGCAACCGCTCCCGCCCCGACCACGACCGGGCGGTGGCCCATCGCGCCCCGGCCGCCGTCCGCTCGGACCCCGCGGACGGCGGGGCGGCGAGCCGGGACGGGGGCGGCCGACCCGATGCGGGCCAGGGCCTCGTCGGCGCGGTGGCCGGCGTGATCGTCTTCCTGGCCTTCCTCCTGTTCGCGGTGCACCTGGTGATCAGCCTCCACGCCACCTCGACGGTCACCAGCAGCGCCTACGACGCGGCCCGGGCGGTCGCTGCGGCCGACATCGACCACCGCGACCCGGCCGCGGTCGCCGCCGCCCAGCGCCAGGCCGAGCTCGACGTGCGGGCCAACCTCGGCGACTACGCCGAGCAGGTCGCGCCGTTCGACTGGTCGGGCACCGACGGCGACGTGGTCCGCCTCCGCATCCGGGCCGACAACCCCAGCTTCCTCATCTACGCCACCGGCGGGCTGGGCCTCGACACCATCGACCGCACCGTGACCGTCCGGGTGGAGCGGGTCCGATGACCGGGACGCCGCCGAGCACCGGTCACCCATCGGCGCCAGCTCCGCCCACCGGCCCCGAGCTGGACGAACGGTGACGGAGGAGACGTGCGGTGCGGGTCGCGCCGGCGAGCGAGGCGCCATCGGCGGGCTGGAGGCCCTGCCGTTCTCGGTCCTCATCTTCGTCTTCGGATCGCTGCTGCTGGTCAACGCGTGGGGCGTCGTCGACGCCAAGCTCGCGGTCACGTCGGCCTCGCGGGAGGCCACCCGCACGTTCGCCGAGAGCAACGACCCCGCCACCGGTGCCGCCGCCGCCCAGCACGCCGCCGACGACGCCATCCGGGCCTACGGCCGCGACCCCGAGCGGCTCGAGCTCGACGGCCCCCACGGGCAGCTCGAGCGGTGCGGCACCGTCAGCTACACCGCCACCTACCCGGTGCCCGCGCTCCGCATCCCGCTGATCGGTGGCTACGGCCGCGGCTTCGATCGTCACGTCGACCCACACCGAGCTGGTCGACGGCCTGCGCTCGGGCCTGCCGGGGGAGGCCGACTGTGTGTGACGCGCCGGTCCCCCGTCGCGAGCGCGGGTCGTCGCTGATGCTGATGCCGGTCGCGGTGCTGATCTTCATCATCCTCGGCGCCTTCGCGGTCGACTTCTCCGCAGCCCGGCTGGCCCGGCGGGAGATGATCGCGGCGGCGCAGGGGGCGGCCCAGGACGCGGCCATCGCCGGACTCGACGAGGGCGCGTTCTACGACGACGGCTCGATCCGCTTCGACGAGCGCGACGCCCGGGCCCAGGCCGCCGCGTCGCTGGCGGTGGCCGACCCGACCCTCGACCTGGTCGGCTTCGACGTCGAGGACGGAGCCGTCGTCGTCACCGTGGCCGCGGAGGTGCCGACGATCTTCGCCAAGGCCGTCCCCGGCGGCCCCGACACCTTCCTGGTCAGAGCCCAGGCGTCGGCCCGCCTGGAGCAGTAGGTCAGGCGCCGGCGACGGGGACGGCGGCGACCGCGGTGAGGCTGTCGGCCACCGCGAGTGGTCGGCGACCGGGGGGGCGTCGACGTGGGCCAGGGCGGCGACGGCGGCGAGCGGGTCGGGCCGTCGGGACGCGAGCTGCAGGGCCCGGGTGGTGGACGGCCCCGACACCAGCTCCAGGTCGGCCAGCACCGCGGCGGTGGCGGGCGGGACGTCGACCGAGGAGATCAGCGGGTGGGCGGTGGCCCGGGGGTCCTCGTCCTCGCCGACCAGCACCTCGTGCAGCTTCTCGCCCGGGCGCAGCCCGGTGTAGACGATCTGGACCCGACCGCCGGCCTGCTCGACCATGCGGCGGGCGACGTCGTCGATGCGGACCGGCTCGCCCATGTCGAGGACGAGGGCCTCGCCGCCGCCGCCGATGGCGCCGGCCTGGATCACCAGCTGCACGGCCTCCTCGACGGTCATGAAGTAGCGGGTGACGTCGGGGTCGGTGACGGTGACCGGGCCGCCGGCCTCGATCTGGGCCCGGAAGGCGGTGAGGACCGAGCCCCGGCTGCCCAGCACGTTGCCGAACCGCACGCTGACGTAGGTGCCGTCGGCCCCGGGCGGCGGCGGCGGCGGTGAGCCGCTCGGCGACCCGCTTGGAGGTAGCCCAGCACGCTCGTGGGGTCGGCGGCCTTGTCGGTCGAGATGTTGACGAAGCGGGCTCGACGTCGTGCGGCGAGCGGCCGCGTCGAGCAGGTTCTGGGTGCCCCGGCACGTTGGTCTTGACCGCCTCGGCGGGGTGCATCTCCAGCAGCGGCAGGTGCTTGAGGGCGGCGGCGTGGAAGACCACCTGGGGCCGGTGCTCGGCGAAGACCTCGGCGATGCGGTCGGCGTCGCGGATGTCGGCCACCACCAGGTTGCGGTCGTCGAGCATGGCCCGGCCCTCGATCGAGAGCTGCACGGCGTGCAGGGCCGACTCGTCGCGGTCGAGCATCACCAGCTCGCCGGGCGCGAAGCGCGCCGAGCTGGCGGCACAGCTCCGAGCCGATCGACCCGCCGGCGCCGGTGACCAGCACCCGGCGGCCGGTGACGTAGCCGGCGATGGAGTCGACGTCGGTGTCGATCGCGCGGCGGCCGAGCAGGTCGGCCTCGGTGAGCGGACGGACGTCGGAGTCGTCGACGACCCCGTCGAGGATCTCCGCGGCCGAGGGCAGGACGAGCACCTCGAGGCCGCAGCCCGAGGCCTGGTCGGCGATCGAGCGGATGATCTCGCCGTCGGCGCTGGGGATGGCGATCACCACGGTGGAGGCGTCGGTGGCGCGGGCGACCTCGCACACCTCGGAGGTCCGGCCCAGCACGGCGACGCCGGACAGCCGGCGCAGGCGCTTGGCCGGGTCGTCGTCGAGGAGGGCCACCGGCAGGTGCCGGCCCGTCGGGTTCTTGAGCATCGAGCGGACGAGCTGGCCACCGGCCATGCCGGCGCCGACGACCACCACGCGGGTCAGGTCCTCGCCGTTGGGGCGGAGGGTCCGCTCGTAGACGAGCCGCCAGGCCCAGCGGGCGCCGGCGCAGAGCATGAGGGTGAGGACGAACTGGGCGACGCAGGCGGCCAGCGGGATCGGCCGGGGCGACAGGGCCAGGTTCACCGCGAACAGCACGCCGGAGGTGAGGGCGACCGAGCGGAACAGGGCGATGACCTCGTCGAAGCCGCCGAACTCCCAACGGCCGACGTACAGCCCCTGCGACCACCCCGCGCCGAGCTGGACGACGCCGACGAGGAGGAGGACCCAGGGCAGGGCGGCGATGGCGTCACCGGGGACGGTCGGCCTCGTAGCGGAGCCACAGGCCGGCGGCGACCGACGCCATGGCGGCGCACGAGTCGAACACGGCCTGCATCACGCGGCGCACGGGCTCGGACGGCAGCCGCCAGGCTGGCGCGTGCACCCTCCCGGTTCCCATCACTCGTCAGCCCTCCCAGGCCTCTGCGCCCGGCTCGGCATCCTTGCCGACCACCGGGTCCGGGACCGGGACCCCCCTGGTCCGGCCGGGCCCGGGAGTACAGTCGGCCCCCCGGCGTCCCTCTCCAGTCGGCCCGCGGAGGGGACACTTGAGGGGCCGAACGGCCCATCCGTCACCTCCCCTGACACCTCTGAGAGCAGCTGCGTGGACCACGATCGAGCTCCTCACGGTGGGCGGAGACGACGACGCCCACGCAACGTGGGACGGGCCTCGACGCTCCGTGGCCGCCAGCCCGGCGGCAGCGCCGACGCGCTCGGCGCGGTGACCGCGGACGCGGTGCTCTGCCTCGCGGCCGGGCTCCCGCTCCCACCCCGGGACCTGCTCGACCGCCTCCTGGCCGGTCCGGCCGACGTGTGGCACGGCGGGCTGCGGCTCGGGCTGGAGGGCCAGCCGGTCGTGCTCGACCACGTCGCGCCCCTGTGGATGCTGAACGCACCGCTCGACCCCGACGTCGAGGCCACGTCGTGGCGGCTGTCGCTGCGCGCCGCCCTCGTCCGGCGGGGCGTGCTCGACCAGCTGGGCGGTCCGGACGCCGGCTTCGCGTCGCTGACCGGAGCCGGGCTCGACCTGGGGATGCGGTGGATCCGGGCCGGAGCCCTGGTGCGCCACGTCCCCGACCTCGTGCCGACCGGCGCGACGACCGCCGACCCCGCGCCGACGACCGCCGACGGCCTGCGCCTGGTGGGCCGCCACCACGGCCGCACCTGGGCGGGGTGGGCCCTGCAGCGGGCCGTGGTCGCTCGGGAGGTCGGGCCGCTCGGGGCGGCCCGCCTCGTCGGCGAGGTCCGTCGGACCGGACGGGCGCCGCTTCCGACCTACCGGGCCGAGGCCCGCCCGCAGGGCTCGACCGACCGTCGCATCACCGTGGTGCTCCCGACGGTCGACCGCTACCCCACCCTCGTCCCGCTGCTCGGCCAGCTCGCGACGCAGACGGTCCGCCCCCACGAGGTCCTGATCGTCGACCAGACCGACCCGGCCCGGCGACGCCACGACCTCACCGAGGTGGCGCCGGATCTGCCCGTCGAGGTGATCGGGCTCGACCGCCCGGGGCAGTCGACGGCGCGCAACGCCGCCCTCCAGCGGGCCACCGGCGACGTCGCCCTGTTCATCGACGACGACGACGAGGTGCCGTCGACCCTGCTGGCCGACCACCTCCGCCTCCTCGCCGACGGCATCGACGCCGTCTGCGGCGCGGTCGACGACGCCACCGCCGGCCCCCCTCCGCCCGGGTTCCGCCACCGCCGGGCCAGCGACGTGTTCCCGACCAACAACGCCACCGTGCGCATGAGCGCCCTCGCCCGCTCGGGGCTGTTCGACCCGGCCTACGACCACGGCCCCCGCGCCGACCACGACCTCGGCATGCGGCTGCACCTGAGCGGGGCGGTGCTGGTCTACGACCCGTCGGTCGAGGTCCGCCACCTCCACGCCCCCTCCGGCGGGCTGCGCACCCACGGGGCCCGGAAGGTCACCCGGGCCAGCGCCCGCCGGTCGCTCACCGAGCGCCACCTGCCCGCCGTCACCCAGCTCTACCTCGGCCCGCGGTACTACGGCGAACGCCAGCAGCACGAGGCCCGGGCCATCACCCTCCTCTCGACCCTGTCGGGCGACGGGTCACACGCGGCCGACGCCTGCTGCGCGGCCGTGGTCCAGGCGGTCCGCCTGCCCTCCAGCCGCCGGGCGGTGCGGGCCACCGAGGTCGAGGCCGAGGCCCTGCGTCGGTCGACGTCCGCCCATCCCCACCCTCCACGACGGCCACCTCCGCGGCCGACGAGGGGTCGGATGACCCCTGACCCCGACGCTGCCTCCGCCCCCTCGTCCCCGTCGACGCGGGCCCGGCGGGTGCTGGTGGCGGCGAGCGAGCTGCCGCCCGGGCCGGGCGGCATCGGGGCCCACGCCCACGCCGTCGCCGTCGAGCTCCACCGCCAGGGCCGCGACGTGACCCTCGTCGGGTGCCAGCACTACGCCGACGGGTCCTCGCGGGCGGCGTTCGCCGCCGCCAGCCCGGTCCCGATCACCCGTCTGCCGGACCGGGCCGGCCCCCTGCGCACCGCGCTGGCCCGCGCCCGGGTGCTGCGTCGGGCGGTGGCCGACACCCGACCCGACGTGGTGGTGGCGTCGGGTGGACGGGTGCTGTGGCTGGCTGCGCCCGTGGCCCGGGCCGCCCGCGTGCCGATGGTCGCGGTCGTCCACGGCACCGAGCTCGGAGGACGGGGCTGGGCCCGGGTGCTCACCCGACGGGCCCTCCAGCAGGCGACCGCGGTCGTCGCGGTGAGCGACTTCACCGCCGGGCTCACCACCGCCCTCGGGGTGACCCGGCCGATCACGGTGGTGCCCAACGGTGCCGACGCCGACCGCTTCGGCGCCGACCCGGCCCGCCGCGACCGGTTCCGCCGACGCCCACGGGCTGGGCGACCGGCCGGTCGTGCTCACCGTGGGCAACGTCACCGAGCGCAAGGGCCAGCACGTCGTGGTCGAGGCCCTCCCGGCGCTGGTCGCGGCGGTGCCCGACGTGGCCTACGTGGTCGTGGGCCGCCCCACCGAGGCCACCGCCCTGGAGGCCCGGGCCCGACGGCTCGGGGTGGCCGACCACCTGCACGTCCTCGGCCAGCTCGACGCGGCCGAGGTCGCCGACGCCCACGCGGCCGCCGACGTCTTCGCCATGACCAGCACCTCCACCGGCTCGGGCGACGTCGAGGGCTACGGCATCGCGGTCGTCGAGGCGGCCCTGTCCGGCGTGCCCGCGGTCGTCAGCCGCGGCACCGGTGCGGAGGAGGCCGTCCGCCACGACGTCACCGGGCTGGCCGTCGCCCGCCGAGCCGGGGCCCGTGGCCGACGCGCTGACCGACCTCCTCACCGACGACGAGCTGCCGGCACCGGATGGGGGCCGCCGCCCACCACGACGCCCGCACCGTCGGGCTCCTGGACGCACCGGGCCGAGCGGTACGGCGAGGTCCTCGATGCCGCGGCCCGCGACGACCGCTCGGGTGGGCCGGGCGACCGCGCCCCGCATCGTCGTCGTCTCCCACACCGAGCACCACCGGGCCGACGACGGCTCGATCGTCGGCTTCGGTCCCACCCTCCGGGAGATCGACCAGCTGGCGACCCTCGCCTCCGAGCTCGTCCACGTCGTGCCGCTGCACCCCGGCCCGGCACCGGCGAACGCCCTCGCCCCCGGGCCGCCAACGTCCGCACCGTCACCGTCCCGGCCGCCGGCGGGCGCACCGCGGTCGCCAAGCTCCGCGCCGTCCTCCAGGTGCCGGGCTGGGCCGCCACCATCCGGCGGGAGGTCGCGGCCGCCGACGTGGTGCACGTGCGGTGCCCGGCCGGCATCTCCATGGTGGCCCTGGCCGTCCTCGCCCTGCGTCGCCGCCCGCGCGACCGCTGGGTGAAGTACGCCGGCAGCTGGCGGCCGCCGCAGCGCGACTCCCGCACCTACGGGTGGCAGCGGTGGTGGCTGCGGCGGGGCCTGGCCCGGGCCACCGTCACCGTCAACGGCACCTGGCCGGGCGACCCGGCCTGGGTCCGCTCGTTCGACAACCCCACCCTCACCGACGCCGAGCTGGAGGCCGGGCGCGCCGCGGCGCGGGACCGCCCCGCTCCCCCGCCGTGGCGGATCGTCTTCGCGGGGCGGGTCGAGGCGGCCAAGGGCGCCGACGTCGTGGTCGACGTCGGTGGTCGAGCTGTGCCGCCGGGGCCACGACGTCCACCTCGAGATGGTCGGCGACGGGCCGCTGCGGGCCGAGCTCGAGGCCCGCTGCGCGCGCGAGCTGCCGGGCCGGGCCGAGCTCCACGGGTGGATGAGCCGGGCCGAGCTCGAGCACGTCCTGACCCGGGGCCACCTGCTCCTGCTCCCCAGCCGGTCCGAGGGCTTCCCCAAGGTCGTGGCCGAGGCCCTCGCCTTCGGCTGCGTGCCGGTGGCCAGCGACGTCTCCGCCGTCGGCCAGGTGCTGGCCGAGACCGGAGGCGGGCTCGCGGTGCCCCCGGGCGAGCCGTGGGTCGACGCCGTCGAGGGGCTGCTCACCGACGGCCGGTGGGCCGAGCTGACCGCGACCGGCCCCGAGCGGGCGGCCCGGTTCGGCTACACCCGCTACCTCGAGCGGGTGCAGGAGATGGCCCGCGAGGACTGGGGCCGACGACCGCTGACCCCGGCGTCGGTCAGCGGCGGCGACCGGCGCGCGACGGAGACTCCTCCACCCGCAGCTGGGTGAGGGCGAGCATCGTGCCCACCGCCCCGATGCGGGTCGCGGCGTGCAGCATCGTCGTCAGCGACCACACCGCCAGGGCGACGACCATGAGCCGGTTCCACTGCGACGGCGCCCACCGGTAGGCCTGCACGAGCATGGTGGCCAGGAGTCCCAGGGCGATGAGCCGAGGAGGCCGTGCTCGGCGAGGAGGCGGGTGAACTCGGTGTGGGCGGCCGACTCCTCGAGGCCGGTGTCGGGGCGGTAGTCCTGGGCCCGGTTGCTGCCCACCCCGCAGCAGCGGGTGGGCGCCGAACACCTCCATGTCGAGCTCGGCGATGCTGGTGCGCGCCCGGCGGTGGACGCGTTGCCGTAGCGGGTGTCGAGCCAGTTGCCCGAGAAGTCGTTGGCCGACGAGAAGGTCAGCATCAGGCCGACCAGGCCCACGGCCAGGATCACCAGGCTCCGCGTGCGGTTGCCCCGCGTGGTGATGCCGACCAGCATCATCGCCCCGGCCGCGATGACCAGGCTGTAGACGCCGCCGCGGGAGAAGGTCAGGAAGGCCGCCCACACCGACCAGACGCCGAGGCCCGCCAGCACCGGCCACAGCATGCGGGCCGGGGGCAGGAAGGCGAGCAGGGCGCAGATCAGCATGATCAGGCCCGAGCGCGGACGACACCTGGTTGGGTCCGTAGCCGCCGGTGGCCGCGAAGTTCGACTCGCTGCCGAAGTCGATGTCGGGGCTCGACACGAGGGAGTAGGTCGTCACCGCGAGGACGCAGATCAGCGGCCCGAGCGCCACCCACCCCATGGCCCAGGCGTCCTCCCGGGTGGCCACCAGGTGCCGGAAGGCGAGGGCGGCGACGCCGAAGGAGAGCAGGCCCATCTCCGTGCTCGACAGGGCCTCGCGCCCGGCGCCGAGGCCCAGCGCGGCCATCGCCGTCACCATGCCCGGCACCAGCACGAGCAGGAAGGCGATCGGCACGCCGCCCCGCGGCCAGCGGTGCACGAAGCGCACCAGCAGGGCGAGGCCGCCCGCGGCCAGCAGGTACTTCGACAGCTCCCACGGCGCGCGCGACCCGGTCATCCGCCAGAACACGTCGCAGGCGCCGCCGTAGGCCGCGACCGCGACCAGCCGCTCCGGGCGGGCGCTGCCGAAGAGGAACGACCACCGCGACCAGGATCGTGACCCCGGCGTGGGCGGTGGCCACCATCGGCGAGAGGGCGCCGCCGACGCCGACCACCACGTGCAGGCCGAGCCACCCCACCACGGCCACGGGGCCGAAGCGGGGCCGCGACCGGTCCCGGGACGGGGCCAGGCCCTCGTCGGCGGCACCGGCGCCGCGGAGGGCGGCAGCGGTGGCGGCGCGGGACCGCGACACGACGGCCGTCGGTCCGGGGAGCACGGCCTGGCATGCTACCGGTCGACCGCCCCCGATCGGGGTGGGCCCGGACGGGAGCGATGACGGAGATCGACAGGGTGCGGGAGGTGTACGCCGGCTACCGCGCCGACGGCCGGGCCGAGCGATGGGAGGCCGACCGCTCCCTGCACGCCGAGCGGGCCGCGCTGGTGGCCGAGGCGATCGGCGGCCTGGGCGGCCCGACCCGCACCGCCGAGCTCGACGTGCTCGACCTCGGCTGCGGTCGGGGCGACGTCCGCGACGAGCTGGTCGCGGCGGGCGTCGACCGCGACGCGGGTCGTGGGCGTCGACCTCCTCCCCGACCGGCTCCGCACCGCCCGCGAGCCGCGGCCTGCCCGTCGCGGTGGCGTCGGGCGCGGCCCTCCCCTTCGCGGCCGGGTCGTTCGACCTGGTGGTGGCCTTCACCGTGCTGTCCTCGATCCACGACACCGCGGTGCTGGCCGGCATCGAGGCCGAGCTGGCCCGGGTGCTGCGGCCGGGAGGCAGCCTCCTCGTCTACGACATGCGCCTCCCGAGCCCCGGGAACCGGACGATCCGCCCGGTGACCCGGCGACGCCTCGACCGGCTCTTCCCCCGGTGGGAGCGGACCACGCGGTCCTGCACCCTCCTGCCGCCGCTGGCCCGGCGGGTCGCCCCGGATCCGGGCCGCACCTACGACGCGCTCGCATCGGTGCCCGCCCTGCGGTCGCACGCCCTGTCGGTGCTGCGTCCCCCCGACTCCCGCGGCCTCGGCCTCGCCCCGCTGCCCGCCGACCCCAGCGGTCTCGGTCGTCATGCCGATCCGCAACGAGGGCGCCTTCATCGACGAGAGCCTGGGTGCGGTGCTCTCCCAGCACGACGTCGCCCCACCGGAGGTGATCGTCGTCGACGGGCACTCCGACGACGGCACCCCCGACCGCGTGCGCCAGGTCGCGGCGGCCCACGGCGCCGAGGTCACCGTCCTCGACAACCCCCGGCGCATCGTCCCGGTGTCGATGAACCTGGCCCTCGCCGCGACGACCGCCGACGTCGTCGTGCGGGTCGACGGCCACTGCGTCATCGCCCCCGACTACCTCCGCCGCTGCCTCGACTCGCTGGCGGCCACGGGCGTGGAGTGCGTGGGCGGACCGATGGAGACCATCGGGGAGACGCCGACCGCCCGTGCCATCGCCGCCGCCCAGAGCTCCCGCGTCGGGGTGGGCGGCGTGGCCTTCCGCACCTCGACCGAGGCCGCCTTCGTCGACACCCTGGCCTTCGGCGCCTACCGGCGGGAGGTGTTCGACCGCATCGGGGTGCTTCGACGAGGAGCTGGTGCGCAACCAGGACGACGAGCTCAACCTGCGCCTCACCCGGGCCGGCGGTCGCATCTGGATGGACCCGTCGGTCCGCTCGACGTACTACAGCCGGGGCACCGTCAAGGGCCTGTGGCGGCAGTACCACGGCTACGGCTTCTACAAGGCCGTGGTCATGCGCAAGCACCGCACCGTGCCCTCACCCCGGCACCTGGTCCCCGCTGCCTTCGTCGCCGGCGTGTCGGGTGCGCTGGCCTGGTCGCTGGTCGCACGGACGCCGTGGCCCGCGGTGGCCGTGCTCGGGCCCTACGGCGCCGGTCGTCGCGGCGTCGTCGCTCGCCGCCGCCGGCGAGGCCCGGCGCGCCGGCCCCGACCGTCGCCCTCGCCACCACCACCATGCACACGGCCTACGGGCTGGGCTGGTGGGCCGGCGCAGCCCGGGAGCTGGGACGGGCCCTGCGCCGCTGACCGTCGGACCGTCGGGGACCCCCCGGCCGACTCTCAGACGCAGAAGTTGATGTCGCCGATGCAGATGCGCTGGTTCGAGCCGTTCTCCGCCGGCCGCAGAAGAAGTCCAGGCCGATCGTAGGTGATGGGCCCGGCCCAGGTGACGGTGACGTTGCCGCGGTTGCTGGAGTCGGCCAGGTTGTTGTCGGCGTTGTTGTTCCGGAACGGCCCGTTGTTGGTGGTGTTCCCGGTCCGCGTCCCGTTGCCGATGACGCCGGTCGCCGGACGAGTGACGGCTTCGAGTTGCTGGTCGGCACGGGCTCGAACACCACCCGGTCGCTCCAGGCGTTGTCCTGGTTGTCGATGTCGGTGATGGTGAACGACACGTTGTAGACGGGGTAGCTGAACGCGATCGTCATCACGCCGGCCGCCGTCGGTGACGGCGTTCTGGTTCAGGTGCCAGAAGCGTCCGGCGATGCCGCCGCGGGGCCCGGCGATGACCTGCCAGTCGGGACCGCTGGTCGACGTGGTCGACGACGAGCCGCCGTAGAACGACCTGGCTGAACGAGATGGTGTTGCCCAGCAGGGTGGCGCTGGTGAAGACGTGGCCCACCGCGTAGTCGTCCCAGTTGAGCTGGACCGGGTGGCAGCTGGTCGGTCCGGCCAGGGCGACGTTGGACAGCATGGGCGAGGCCCAGAGCACGGCCCCGCCGACCCCGATGCGGGCGAGGGCGGCCCGGCGGCTCATCCCCTCGCGACGCGAGGCCCTCGCTGCCCACGACGTCATCGTCGTGGGTGTCGGCGCTCGTCGTCATCGGTGGTCCCTCCCGGAGGTCGTCGTCGTCGCTGTCCCTGGGGGCGGACCGGAGCCGTACGCCCGGCGCGGACCAGCCGGGTCCCATCGAGCGTCGACGCCAACCTCCCCCCGGGGGGTTCGCGACCCGGACCCATCGGTGACCCTTGCGCGGGAAATGAGGTCGCGGGACGGGAATGGGTCAGTCGGCCCCCCCGGCGGCCGCCACCGCTGTGACCACCGTCACCACGTCCGGGCCGCCCCCGTGGACCAGGCGGTGGCACGGCACCCGCCGGACCAGGTCGAGGACCGCCGTCGAGGCCCGCCGGGCCCACCTCGTGCAGGTTGAGGACGCTTCCGGCCAGGCCGCGGAGGGCCTCGACCGGGCTCAGCGGCGTGATCTCCGTCCCGGCACCGGGCGAGTAGCGGGTCAGGACCACCGCCCCGACCGGCCCGACGTCGCCGGGCGGCACCGCCGCACCCGGGCGCAGCCGGGCCGCGTCGACCAGCTCGCCGGCCTGGTCGGGCAGACCCGAGGACCACCCGGCTGGCCGGCCCGAGGGCCAGCGGCTTGGGGTAGGCGACGGCGAGCAGCGACCCGCGCCGGATGCCGACGGCCTCGTCGGTCAGGTAGTCCCACCCGGCCTGCACCAGCGTCCCGACCAGGGTCGACTTGCCCGCCTCCGACTCGCCGGGCAGCACCACCACGACGCCCTCGGGCGAACGCACGGCGCCCGCGTGCAGGGCGGGGCCGAGGCGCGACGCCGCGGCCAGGCGGTTCAGCTCCCGAGGGAAGGCCTCGAGGAACGACCCGACGTCGCCGAACGACGACTGGCCCAACGCCCCCGACAGCGCAACCGAGCCGTCCGGGTCGACCCGCACCCCACGCCCCGTCGTGGGCGACACACCGTCGTCGACCACCAGATCCCGGCACAGGTCCTCGACCGCGGCCACCAGGGCAGGGGCGTCGCCGTGGACCACGAGCCGGTCGTCGAGCACCCGCAGCAGCCGGGATGTCGCCGAGCCGGGGCGGACGTCGAGGTCGCCGGCGCGGTCAGGACCCGGGCCGAGACCGGCGGGGGTGGCGACGTCGCGCCCCACGAGCCCGCGACCGAGGAGGTCGTCGACCAGGGCCACCACGTCCCGCTCCACCACCTCCGACGGGGCACCCGTGGCCCCGGCCAGCTCCGCGACCACGGTGGCCAGGTCGGTGGCGCCGTCGCACGCCAGCCACACCACCGTGGCCACCGGATCGGGCAGGTGGACCAGGCGGGTGACGGGGTCGTAGACGACGACCTCGCCGTCGAGCTCCGAGGTGAGGACCCCGGGTGACGGGCGCGGCAGCGGATCGCACCGGCGCACCTCAGAGCATCCCGCGCAGGGTCGGGACCAAGTGCCGGAAGAACCCGTCCACGGTGAGCCGATCCTCCCAGAGGGCGCGCATCGCGTCGGCACCGCGATCGGGGTCGTCCAGCACGTCCTCGTGGGACGTGAGCAGCCGCTCGGCGATCGACCCGACCTCGCGCTGGTCGAGCCAGACGGTGCGGGCCCGCCAGTCGACCTCGTCCTCGAACGGGAGGACGCACCCGGTGTCGACGAAGAGCGGGACCCGTCCGAAGCTGAGCGCCTCGGAGAAGCGGGCGGAGAAGTTGCCGGTGCCCCGGACGCAGAGGGCGTAGGTGGCCGATCGCATGTTGTCGTCGAACTCCTGCTGGGTGCGGGCGCGGTCGTCCTCGCCGGCTGCTCCGGCCCGGTAGCGATCGCGGATGACGAAGCGATCGTCGACCCCCGGCGCGACCCGGAGGCGCCGCAGCGCCGTGGCGCGCAGGGCGACGGGGCCGCGGAGGGGCGGCGCGACCACGGTTGGCCGGACCCCGTTCGCCGCACAACGGCCGAGCCGGGTCACGGCCTGGCCCGACCGCGCCACCGGGCGGGTGGCGCCCTGCCCGCAGAAGGCGACCGAGGGACGCTCGGCGTCGGGGCGCGGGGGCGCCGAGCCGGCTCGGTCGGTGAGGAAGTACGGCACCGCCAGGACGTCGGCGCGCGGCTGACGCCCCCGGGTGGGCCCCGGGTGCAGGAGGATCGCCGACGCCGCGGGGACCAGCGGCTCCAGGTCGTCGGTCGAGAAGACCAGCGTGCGCAGCCCGTGGGCCTCGGCGGTGGCGATCACCGATCGGACGGCGTCGGCGCCGAGGCCCTCCGCCACCCGGGGCAGCGCCGCGACCTCCGCCTCCGACGGCTCGTCGACCAACCGGTAGTGCGTCAGCAGGCTGCCGTACCGCCCGGCCCGGGCGCTGGCGTCGAGGCGATCGTCGAGGTGCGCCCGCACGATGGGCGCCAGATCCAGCCGGGCCCGCCGATCGGCCAGGTCGATGGCGTCGAGCCCTGAGGTCCAGACCCGCAGGGGCTCGACTGCCATGCGGCTGACGCTACCGACCGCTGCGGACGGGGTCGTGCCTCCCGACGCCCGCAGGGGCCATCGGCGGAGCCGGGACCACTACCGTCACCCCGTGCCCGACCGGACCGCCCGCCCCGACCGGACCCACCCCCGCTCGCTGGCCTTCGTCGGTCCGGCGCTCGGAGGGCACCAGGGCTGGGTCACGACCCAGGGCGAGGTCCTGGCCGGGCTGTTCGCCGCCGAGGGCGACGACGTCCTCGTCTCGTCTCGACAGCTCTCCCCGGTCCGACGCGCCGCCGACCACGCCCGAGACCTCGTCCGCTGGCGCCGGCGGGCCGACGTGGCGGTGGTGTCGGTGTTCAGCGGCCGGGCCTTCGCCCTGGCCCACGAGTCGCTCGCGCTCGCCGGATCGCTCGGGATTCCCACCGTCGCCTGGCTGCACGGGGGGGGCCTCCCGGACTTCGCCCACGACCGCCCGCGGTGGACCCGACGGGTGCTCCGCTCCGCCGACGCGGTGGTCGCACCCAGCGCGTACCTCGCCCGGTGGGCGCGGTCGCTCGGGGTCACGGCAGAGATCGTGCCCAACGTCCTGGACCTCGACGTCCACCCCCTCGGTCACCGGACCGCCTGGCGTCCCCGCCTGCTCTGGATGCGCACCTTCCAGGACCTGTACGACCCGGAGGCCGCGGTCCGGGTCCTTGGCGAGCTGCGGGCCCGCGGCATCGACGCCACCCTCACCATGGCCGGCCAGGACAAGGGGCGGCTGGGCACGACCATCGCCCTCGCCGAGCGGATCGGAGTCGACCGGTGGACGACCTTCCCCGGGTTCGCCGCCGGCCCGGCCAAGACCGACCTCCTGGTGGACCACGACGTCTTCCTCAACACCAACCGGGTCGACAACAGCCCGGTCACGGTGCTCGAGGCGGCGGCCTCGGGCCTGGTCGTGGTCAGCACCGACGCCGGCGGCCTCCCCGACCTCCTCCCGGATGGTGAGGCCGCCGTCCTGGTGCCGGCCGGAGACCCGGCGGCGATGGCCGAGGCCGTCGCCGACCTGCTCACCGATCCCGAGCGGGCCAGCCGGCTGGCTGCGGGGGCCCGGGCGGTGGCCGAGCGGTCCGCATGGCCGGCGGTGCGCACGGCCTGGCTCGACGTCGTCGACCGGATCAGCCGGTGACCCGGCTGATCACCGCCTTCAGCTTGCCGTTCGGCCCCAGCGGCGAGCGCGTCGACCTCCTCGACGTCGACCCGGACGTCACCCACCCGGTCGCGGAGGCGCCCCGCGATCGATGCCGCGGTGTCCTGTCCGTAGCCGGGCGCCGGGACGACCAGGACCCGGAACCGATCGAGGTCCTCCTGCACGATCTGGGCCCCGACGATGGGCATGGAGCCCTTGAACACCGGGTCGAGCCGTCCGATCACCCGCCCGTCGGCCGTCCGGACGAGGTCGTCGAACCGACCCTCGACCGCGACGAGGAGGGGCAGCGTCCGTCCGCACGGGCAAGTCCGCCCGGGGGGCCGAGCCCGCCGCGTCACCGACCTGGTAGCGCACGAGCGGCATCGAGCGATCGAGGAGCCCGGTGCAGACCAGGCGCCCGACCGTTCCCGGCGCGACCGGCGTCGTCTCGGTCGAGCGCCAGGACCTCGACGACGCCCACCTCGGGCCACAGATGGAGCCGGCCCTGCTCGCACTCGCTCGCCCCCGCGACGATCTCCGTCATGCCGTAGGTGTCCCGCACCGGACAGCCGAAACGCGCGCCGATCATCGCACGCTGGTCGTCGAACACCGGCTCGGCATTGCCCACCGCCACCCCGAGCTGCGCGACGCGCGATCCCCGCCCGACACGCCTCGGGCCAGCGCGTGCATCGAAGACGGATACCCCGAGCATCGCACGTGGTGCCCGTCCAGCGCCCGACGTACGCGGCGATGGTGCGGGGGGCGAGATGATACGACGACAGGTAGAGCTGCCGCATGCCGCGTTCCAGACCCAGAACGGCGGGCTCTGTCGCACCGGGCGGCACCACCGGCTGACCACCGACGATGGCCCACCGGTCGCCCCGGCCCACCCCGTACCAGCGGCGCCACCGGGCCTCGGCGAGGGCGTACCACGCCCGGTAGTCCTCAGGGGAGATGCTGAGCCGCAGTGGGGTGGCCGTGGTGCCGCTGGTGTGCTCGGTGATCAGCCGGCGAGGGGCGTCGTCGCGGACGAACGAGTCCGGGTCGGCGCGCAGCCGCGCCTTGGCCAGGAGCGGCAGGGAGCCCAGCCCCTCGAGGGCCGACCCCTTCGGCACCGGCAGGTCGCGGTAGGCGGGTACGTGGGACCGGGCGCCGCGCAGCTGCGCGGCGAGGCGGTCCTCCTGCCACGACCTCCACCGCGCCGCATCCCACCCCTCTCGGGCGAGGGCGGCAGCCACCTGCGACGTCGGTGTCGCGCCCGTACCGGCGCGACCGCAGCAGTGCGCCGCGGGCCGAGGCGGCGACGACGCGCACCGGGTAGGGCGACCGGTGGTAGAGCCCCTCGACGCCCACGTCAGAGGTTCTGGTCGGTGTCGTAGCCCTGGACGGCGAAGCGGTCCGTCCCCACCGCCCCCGCGGGGTGGCACCACAGGTCGATCGGCGTGCGCCGGGCGCGGAAGCCGAGGCCCGTGAGGGCGTCGACCTCGCCCCGGTCGACCGCCACCGCCTCGACGTAGGCCAGGCCGTAGGACGCGGCCACGTAGACGACCCGGGCCATCAGCGGAGCCACGTCGTCGATGTCCACCGCGTGCCAGTGCAGGACCCCGAGCCGCGTCGCCGAGCGCTCGAGCAGGGCGAACGAGCCGTCGGTCGTGCGGATCGCGTCGGACTCCCGGACCCACGGCGGGAACCCGCCGCACCGCCAGCGGAGGAAGGCCTCGTCGTGCACCGCGTGCGGTCGATCCGCGGCGTCCTCGGCCGCGGCCACGTCGGCGACCACGTCGCTCCACGAGCAGACCTGGGCGGCCGGGTCGGCCTGGGCCGCGCGGAGCGCCTTGGAGCGGGCCCGGATGACCGGAGCCCCGATGACGGCGAGCGGGCGCTCCCACCGCCGGAGAGCCGGGTAGCGGGTCGCCACGACCTCTCCCGCCGACAGGGGAAGGACCATCAGGTCCGACGCCGGACCGTGGGAGAACCCCACCGTCTCCATCATCGGTGCCGCCGACGGGCTCGGATCCCGCCCGAGGGTGACGGCCGGGCGGTCGAGCGCCCGCTCGAAGATCGCGGTGCTGATCCCGCGCCGCCGGTGGTCGGGATCGACCATCAGGTTCCCGATCCACTGGATGTCGAACGTCCGCTCCCCCACCCGGGCCTCGCCCGGGATCATCCCGAGCTGACCGACGACCTCGTCCCCGGAGACGGCGAGGAGGAGCCCGGGCACCGGGCCGCTCGACCCGGCGCGGTACTCCCATCGCAGGTACGTGGGGTCGCGCCGGCGGGCCTTGCGGGGCCAGCAACGGGACGCGAACGCCGCCTGGGCCTCGGCCCATCGGTCGTCGTACTCGACCACCTCGATCGGGGGTCGCTCGCTCACCTGGACCCGGCTCCCACGCCGGCTGCGACCTCGCCCATGGTGCGGATGTCGAGCGTCCCCGGCATCACGACGACGGGCCGCCTCCTCGAGGAGGGCGACGACGAGGTCGCGATGCTCGTCGCCGTGCCGGAACAGCCCCGCCGGGTGGCCGGAGAGCACCACCAGCCGCCGGCGGGCGACGGCCTCGTCCAGCAGGTCGTGGGCCCGATCGGCGAAGCCGTTGTGGTGGTGGGGGAGGTTGACGCACCCGCCCACCGACTCGGCCGGCCACAGCCGATCGCGGACCGCACGACCCCATCGCCGGCCGTGGCCGGCCCTGATCCAGCGGTAGCCGGCGCCGCGCGACGGTGGGCACGAGGGAGTCGAGGGTGGCCCCGGCACCCGGGACCACGGCCCAGCGATCCCCCGGGTGCACCTCCCCCCGGGCCAGCCAGGTCATCGGTCGGTTGAAGGGGGGCACGAAGCCCACCACGGCGCCCGGCGCACCGATGCAGCGCTCGAGGGCCAGCTTCGAGCGGAGCAGCGAGCGGCGGAGCTGCTGGGTGGTCAGGTGAGGGAGCCACTCGTGCCGCCACGAGTGGCTGGCGACCTCGTGGCCCGCGCCGTGCAGCGATCGGAGCTCGTCGCCGGCGCCGAAGGGCTGGGCGACGTCCTCGGCCGCGAGGCCGACGGTCGCGAACGTCATCGCGATGCCGAGGCGGGCGGTGACGGCGCGCAGGTCCGCGACCGCCGCGAGCTCCTCGTCGAGCGGCGCCGGACGGAAGTGGTAGGGGAACGTGGAGTTGACCTGACCGACCGCCGAGTCGAAGTCCCACACCACCGAGAGGACCCCTCTGGTCCGCTCCCTCACTGGTGCTCCCCGTCGTCGGTGGGGACCGGCTCCTCGTCGTCGGTGCGGATCTGCGACAGGGCGAGCGCCTCCCGGTAGAACGTGCTGTCGCGTCTGGAGGTCCTTACGGGTTCCGAAGGCCTGGAGCCGGCCCTCGCTGCATCACCATGATGCGGTCGCAGGTGTTGAGCGTCGACAGCCGGTGGGCGATGACGAAGATCGTGACCTGCCCCTGCAGCTGGGTGAAGGTCTCGTGCACGAGCGCCTCGGACCTCATGTCCAGGGCGCTCGTCGGCTCGTCGAGGACCAGGATCGACGGGTCGCGCACCAGGGCCCGGGCGATCGACAGCCGCTGGCGTTGCCCGCCGGACAGGGCCCCGCCCCGGGCCCCGAGCGGGGTGTCGTAGCCCCTGGGCATGGCCAGGATCTCGTCGTGGACGTGGGCTCGGGTGGCGGCATCGATCACGCTCCTCCTCGCGGGTCACCTCGCGGAAGAACCCGATGTTCGCCGCGACCGTGTCGTCGATCAGCCGTGAGTCCTGCGGGACGAACGACGACCTGCTGCGAACCACGAGCGGTCGTCGATGTCGGCGGCGTCGATGTCGTCGAGCAGGTAGCGGCCCCCGCTCGGCTGCCGCAGCCGCAGGAGCAGCTGGATCAGGGTGGACTTGCCACTGCCCGACGGCCCCACGATGCCGACGGCCTCTCCGGCGCGGACCTCGAAGTCGAGGTCCGTCACGGCCAGACGGTCGTCCTCGTAGCCGTAGGAGACGCTCTCGAAGCGCAGCCGCGACGGGCGGAGATCGCGCGGTCGCCCGACGTCGGTAGGTTGGCGCGGAGGATCGCCCGCTCGCGCGTCGAGGCGCTCGAGGAAGGGCGCCGCCTCCATCAGCTGGTGGTAGTAGCCCTGCAGCGACGCCGTCTGGTTCAGCGCCCTGACGAGGATGACCACGATCGCACCGAGCGACGCGAGCGGCCGGTCGACGAACGAGTGGACGGCCCAGAGGCCGCACAGCAGCAGCAGGATGGTGGCGGTCTGGTACGACGCCGTCACCATCTCGCGCAGCAGCAGGGCGCGTCGGGTCGGCTCGACCTCGGCCACGGTCGCCCGGCGGAGCCGCTCGCTGACCGCGTCGTCGACGCCGAACGCCCGGACCTCCTGGCTCAGCCCGAGGGCTTCGAGCGACCGGCTGGCGTACTCCTTCCCGGCGACGACCTGGACGCGGGACAGCGCCTTGGCCTTCCCGGTCAGCGGCCGGATCAAGGCGAACAGCGCGCCCCCGGAGACCACCAGCAGCACCGCCGACGTGGTCGACCAGCACGGCCGACACCACGAAGGCGAGCACGAGGAACGCCGTGCTGATGCAGCGCGCGATCAGCCCGACCCCGCTGGTCGCCCGGCTGACGTGCCGGACCAACAGGTCCTGGACCTCGGCCTCCTTGCGTCGCGACTGCTCCTCCCAGGAGGCCGCGGCGTAGTCGTGGAGAGTGTCTCCCGGATCTGGGCGATCAGGTCGGCGCTGATCCCCGCGGCGATCCGCACCGAGACGAACTGGCAGCCCACGCGGACGAGGGCGAGGGCGAGCGCCGCCAGCAGCGACTCGCCCACGGTGAGGTTCAGGTCGTCGAGCGGGCCGAGGTCGGCCGCGAAGCCCTGGCCCGCCCCCGGCGTCCCACCGACCGTCAGGGCGATGTTCGCCACCATCACGAGGAGGATGGACTCGACCGCCCGGCCGCGAACGATGCCGCCGCCATCACGACGAGGGCCATCCGGCGTCCGACGAAGTAGGGGCCGTAGGTCCCCACGACACCGGCGTCGCGACGCGTCGGTGCGACCCCGGGCTCGGAGGTCCCGACGTCGACGTTGGGGTGGCGGTGCTGGTCACTGGTCCTCGTGCACGTAACCCGCCGCCGCACCGGGCCGGGGGGAGGGGCGATCGATGATGGCACGACGGCGGGTCGACCTCCACGCCGGCGCCACGCCGACGGAGCGGGTCGCGCCCGTGCGGGTCCGAGGCGATCGCGGTCATGCCTCCACGAAGCGGCGCACCGCGTCCCACATCTCGGCCACCCGCGCCCTCTGCTCCTCGGAGGAGGCCGCCAGCCCGGCGATCACCGACGACCGGCCGGGCTCGTCGAGGATCTGGTCGAGCAGGGCGAGCACCGCCCCGTCGGGCGCCGAGGCGCGGATCGACGACCCCGCGCTCCTGAACCCGTCGAAGAGCGCGTCGTACTTGGGAGCCCAGCCGATGCCGATCGTCGGGACACCCTGGGAGAGCGAGCTCACCAGAGCGTGGAAGCGGGAGCCGACCACGGCGTGGGCCCGACCGAGGATGCCCTTCAGCTCCCGCGGGTCCTCGGACCGGATCCGTGGGAGGGGTGCTCCGAGGTGTTGGTCGAGAGCGTCGCCGACGGCGTCGTCCTGGCCCCTCGTGTGGAGGAGGACGACGGGCTCGAGCCCCCGCCCGGCGCACCTCCTCCGCCACCGTCGCCAGCAGCGGGACGTACCGCTCCCGCTCGGCCGGCGACGTCCGCGGAGGACGCGGACGTTGGGCACGAACGCACCGTCCCCGCGGCGAGACGACGGTCGGTGGTGGGTGCCAGGTCCAGCGAAGTAGTCGACACCGAGCCGGAGGTTGTCGGCGGGGCCGGTGACGTGCTGCACCTGGTCGAGCGACCACTCGTCCCGGGCGAACACCAGGGCACCACCCTCGACGAGCCGGGCGATGGCGCGGGCGTTCGCCCGCTCCTCGAAGGGACCCAGTGACTGCGGGAGCAGGACGGTCCGGACCCCCCGCCCCTTCCTGCGGACCATCCGATCGGCGGCGCGTGAGGTTCCGGAGCCCCACCGATCGCCGTACGACCACCCGCTGACGTCCAGGACCGCGCCGACCTCGTCGTCGGCGCGGAGCTCGAGCGCCTCGGCGTAGCGGCCGATCACGGGGGCTCCGACCGCCCCGGCGAAGGTCGTCCACGATCGCGGCCACAGCACGGCCTCCAGCTCGAGGCGCTCACGGTCGAGGCGGGTGCTGTCCAGGACGGGACGACCGACCCCGGCGTCGGGCGAGATGGCACGAACGCGGTCGCGGCGAACTCGGCCATCAGCATCAGCTCGTCGCCCTTGTTCCGGTGGTGCCCACCCTCGAGGAGGACGAGGCCCGGGAGGGTCGGCGTGGCCACCACGGGACCCTACCGCCGTACGTCGGCCGGACAGGGAGGGCTGGGCCACCTCGCCCGGAGGGGCCGCGTCGGCGCCCGCTCCGAGCATCGGCGACTCGCGTTGGGTCGGGATCAGGCGTCGGGATCAGGCGTCGGGATCGCCGTCGACGGCATCGATCAGGCGTCGGGATCAGGCATCGGCCGCGACGAGCGTGGCCAGGACGTCGACGGCGTAGCCCGTGCCGGCGTCCGGCGCGGCGACGAGACGGTCGAGCAGGTCGGTGAGGGCGGGGCGGGGCACACCGTCGAGCACCCGGGGGCGGTCGTCCACCAGCATCCGTCGCAGGCGGTCAGGGCCGTCGCCCGTGAGGTACTGGACCTCCCAGTTCCGCTCGACCGCCGGACGGCGCCGGACGGTGCGGACGCCCTTGGCCACCGCCCGGCGGGCCAGGGCCACCGGCGCCTCCCAGGGGCGGTCGAGGAGCGACCTCCCCGTGTCCTGCCACCGCATGCCGCGCCAGGTCGGGGTGGTGGCGGCAGAGGTAGGCGATCTGGAGCCGCCGGCCCGGCCAGGCGCTCGGACGGCACCCGCAGGAACAGGTCGACGACGTCGTCGGCGTAGAAGGGCAGGAGGGTCGGTCGGGCGAGGTGGTAGGCGCGGGTGCTGGCGAGCGTCCACCGGAACGACCACTGCTCGGTCTTGAGGGCCTTGAGCTGGAGGTCGGGATCGCCGAGGTCGGGCAGGCGCTCCAGCTCCGCCCGGAGCACCTCGCGGAGGAGGTCCTCGGGATCGCGACCGCCGAGGTGGGGACGGCAGACGTGGTCGAGCAGCCACGCCCGGCCCCGCTTGGCGAAGGTCCGGAACGGCCGGCTCGACCAGGTCGCCCGGGGCCGACGACGGGGCCCCTCGGCCGGCGGTGGTGTCGAACCAGACGTCGCCCCAGTGGCCCCCGACCACCCGGTCGCCGAGGGTCGCGAGCCGGCCGCTGGCCCCGGCCTGGCGGCTCACCGAGAGGGCCTGGAAGCCCTCGACCGACGCCGACCACGTCGTCGAGCCGCTCGAACAGGTACGGGCCGACGACCTGCTCGGTGGCGACGAGCCCGCGGGCCGCGGCGACCCGACGGGCGATGCCGATCTCGCGGGAGTCGCCCGCCCACCCGTAGGTGAAGGCCTGCACGGCGGCGGCCGGCGACGAGCCGTCGGGCGCGACGAGCCCGGCCAGCACCGTCCGGGAGTCGAGCCCGCCCGAGACCGGGACGACCGGCGCCGGCCCCCGGCCTGGCGGGCCAGCGTCGATCGCCACACCTCGGCGAAGGCGTCGACCAGGTCGTCGTCGGTGGCCCGGTGGTCGGGGTCGTGGGACCAGTCCCACGTCCGTCGCTCGCCGACCTGCGACCCGGCCTCGGTCGAACACGACGTGGGTCGCGGGGCGGAGGATCCGGCACGTCCTCGTACGGCGTGCGATCGGCCGGGTAGAAGCCGAAGGCGCAGAACCCCGTCGTCGCCACCCAGTCCCGGGCACGCCGGCCGACGTCTCGGCCACCGCGGCCAGGACGGTGCCGACCCGCAGCCGGCCGGGGCTCCGCCGGCGTAGACGTGCACGCTGCCCATCCGGTCGACCCACACGTGGAGGCGGCGGGCCTGGTCGTCCCACCCGACCACCACGGCGTGGGCGTCGAGCCGCTCCGGCGCGGGCCGGCCGGCGGCGACGTCGCGCGGTGAACCGGCCCAGCGGGTCGGCCCCGTCGCCCCGGTAGGCGAAGACGTCGCCCACCGCCCAGGTCGTCCACGACCCCGTCGACGCGGTCGCCGACGCGGCCACGTCCTCGGGCGCGCCCGAGGACGTCCACACGCCCCCGGACCCGTGACCGCCGATGACCACGGTGCACCGAGGCGGGTCGCGACGGGCGGCGCCGCCGAGCCGAAGGTGACCACCAGGTCGGAGAAGGCGTCCATTGATCCAGCTGCGTCGGGGTGGGTCCCCCCGGGCGGGCCGGGACCGGCCAGTACCATCCCACACCACCATGGCGACGCCGCTCACCGCTCCCGACGCGCCACGCGCCGGACCCCTCCGGGCGGGGGCCCGCTGCGGGTGACGGTCGTCGGCGTCGGCTGGCCCATGGAGACCTTCGTCGAGCGGCTCGTCACCGGCCTCGCTGCGCCGGGGTGGAGCTGACGGTGCGGTCACGCCACCGCCCGCCGACGGTGTGGCTCGACCGGCACCGGGTGCGCTGGGAACCGGCCGGCGGACGGCCCGGCCGCGACGTGGTCGGGGTGCAGCTCCGCCACGGCGGGGTCGGCGACGCGGCCCGGGCCGGGTGGGCCATCCTGCGGTCCCGGGCGCCCGAGCGGCTCACCCCCGAGGGGGACGATCCCGACGTCGTCTACGCCCCGTGGATCAACGCCCTCGTCGACGACCCCGCCCTGTTCGACCTCGGCGCCCCGGTGGTCACGTCGTGCCGGGGGGCGCTGGTCACCATCGCCCCGTGGGACCCGGCCCGACCCGCGTACCGCGCCGCGCTGGCGGAGGTGTTCGCCCGCTCGACGCGGGTGCACTGCGTGTCGGAGGCGATCCTCGAGCGAGGCCGTCGAGCTCGGCCTCGATCCGCTCCCGCGCCCGGGTGATCCACCCCGCGGTCGACCCGGGCCGGTTCCGTCCCCGGCCCGCCCGGGGCGTCGGACCGCACGCCGACGGCCTGGGGCCGGTGCGGGTCGTGATGGTCGGATCGCTGATCTGGCGCAAGGACCTCGAGCACGGCCTCCTCGCCGTCCGCCGGGCCGTCGACGCGGGCGCCGACCTGGAGGTCGACCTCGTCGGTGACGGGCCGGACGTCGCAGCACGTCCGCTTCCTCGTCGACGACCTGGCCCTCGGACGGCGGGTCCGCCTGCTCGGCGCCCTGCCCCCGGCCGACGTGGCCGCGGTGCTGCGCGAGGCCGACGTGCTGCTCCACGCGAGCTGCGCCGAAGGCGTGTCCAACGCGGTGCTGGAGGCGATGGCCACCGGGCTGGCCGTGGTGACGACCGACGCCGGCGGGATGCGCGAGGCGGTGCGCGACGACGTCGACGGCATCGTCGTCCCGGTCCAGGACGCGACCGCGATGGGCCGACGCCCTGGCCGCGCCTCGCGGCCGACCCCGGGTCGCGCGCCCGGCTCGGTGCCTCGGCGCGCGAGCGGGTCGCCGCCGACTTCCACCTCGACGACCAGGTCGACGCGTTCGTCGCCCTCCTCGGCGAGGCCACGACCTCCCCCTGGCCGCGGCCCCACCGGGTGGTGGCCGATGAGGCTCGCCATGGTGGTCCCGACCTTCCCGCGCCTGTCGGAGACGTTCCTCGTCACCAAGGCGCTGGGCCTCGTCGCGCGGGGCGTCGACGTGCAGGTCGTCTGCACGTCCGGCACGACCGGTGACTGGGACGCCTACGGCCGCGACCACCCCGTGCACTCCCTGCGCCCGCGGGTCCACGTCACCGGCCTGGCCGGCCGCCGCCCCGCGGCCGTGTGGGCCACCGCGCGCCGCACGGCCGGGCTCGCCCGCGACCCCGCCGCCGTCGGCCGCTACCTCTCCGGAGGCGACGGGTCGGCCGCGGCGAGGGCCCGGGACCTGGTGGCCGACGCGGGGCTGGTCGCCCTCGACCCCGACGTCGTGCACTTCGAGTTCGGCAGCCTGGCCGTCGGCCGCATGGCGGTGCGCGAGCGCCTCGGTGCGGCCGTCACCGTGTCGTTCCGCGGCTACGACCTCGCCTACGTCGGCCTCGACGACCCCGACCACTACGCCGAGGTGTGGGCCACCGCCGACCGGGTGCACCTCCTCGGGGAGGACCTGTGGCGACGCGCCCTCCACCGCGGCGCACCGGTCGACCTCCCCCACGCCCTCATCCCGCCGGCCCTCGACCCGTCGCCCATCACCCCGGCGCCGGCCCGGCCCGGCGCCGCTCGGCACCCACGAGGCGCCCCTCCGCGTCCTGTCGATCGGCCGCCTCCACTGGAAGAAGGGCCACGACCACGCCCTCGCCGCCATCGACCTGCTGGTGCGTCGGGGCCTCGTGGTCGAGCACCGCATCGTGGGCGACGGCGACCTGTTGGAGGCGGTGGCGTTCTGGCGCCACCAGCGCGGCCTCGACGACGTGGTCACCCTCCTCCGCAGCCAGCCGCCCCCCGAGGTCGCCCGCCTGCTCGCCTGGACCGACGTCCTCCTCCACGCGGCGACGTCCGAGGGCTTCGGCAACGCCGTCGTCGAGGCGCAGGCCCACGGCGTCCCCGTCGTGTGCACCGATGCCGACGGCCTCCCGGAGAACGTCGCCCACGGTGAGACCGGGCTGGTGGTCCCCCGTCGCGACCCGGTCGCGCTGGCCGATGCCCTGGCCCGCCTGGCCGGCGACGGCGAGCTCCGCTCGGCGATGGGAGCCGCGGGTCGACGCCGGGTCGAGGAGCGCTTCGCGCTGGCCGACCAGCTCGACGCGTGGGAGCGCTTCTACGCCGACGCCCTCGCCGCCCGGGGCCGTCCCGAGGGTGGCCGCTGATCATGTGCGGCTTCGCCGGGGTCGTCGCACCCCCCTCCCCCGAGGTCGGTCGGGCGTGGTCGCGCTGGGCCGCTGATCGGATGGTGCGCCGCGGCCCGGACGACGAGGGCCACTGGGAGGCGCCCGACGAGGGCGTCCACCTGTCGTTCCGCCGGCTCGCCATCATCGACCTGTCCGAGCACGGGCACCAGCCGATGGTCGGGCGCGGCGGCGACTCGGTGCTCGTCTTCAACGGCGAGCTCTACGGGCACCGCGACCTCCGACGGGAGCTGGCCGGCCGAGGCGCGACCTTCCGGGGGACGTCCGACACCGAGGTGGTGCTGGCCGCCCTCGACGAGTGGGGCGAGGCGGCCCTCGAGCGCTTCGACGGCATGTTCGCCCTGGCCTGGTGGCAGCGGTCGCGACGTCGGCTCGTCCTCGGCCGCGACCACGCCGGGATCAAGCCGCTCTTCTACGGCACCGGCCCGAGCGGGCGCGGGGTCTGCTTCGCCTCGCAGTACGACGTGGTGGCCCGGGGCCCGTGGGGCCAGCCGCCGATCGATCCCGAGGCGCTCGCGCTCCACCTCGAGCTCCACCACGTGCCCGCACCGCACGGCCTGCTGGCCCGCACCGGCCAGCTCGAGCCCGGCCAGGTCGTGGTGGTCGAGGACGGCCACATCACGTCACGGCGGCGGTGGTGGACCCTCCCGCCCGCCACCGCCGAGCTCCGCGGCACGGCTGCGGTCGACGCGATCGAGACCACCCTCCGCGCCGCGGTCGAGCAGCAGCTGGTGGCCGACCGTCCCGTGGGCACGTTCCTGTCCGGCGGGGTCGACTCCGCGCTGGTGACGGGGGTGGCGGTCGACGAGGTCTCCGAGCCGCTGAGCTCGTTCACGGTCTCCTTCCCGGGAGGCTCCGCCGACGAGGCCGACGAGGCCGCCGCGTTCGCGACCCGGTTCGGGGTCGAGCACCACGTCATCCGGCTCGACGACGACGGGGCCTCCGCCGCGGTCGACGACGCGATCGGCGCGATGGCCGAGCCCGTGGGCGACTTCTCCATCGTGCCGACGACGCTGCTCACCGGCTTCGCCGCCGACCGGGTGACGGTGGCGCTCAGCGGCGACGGGGGCGACGAGCTGTTCCACGGGTACGAGCGGCCCTGGTCGCTGCTCCGGGACGGACGCTGGTTCGCGGCGCCGCACGCCGTCCGCCGGGCCCGCTACCTCGCCGGCCGGGGCGTGCCCGGGGTCCCCCGGGTGTCCGAGGCGATCGCCGCGACCAGCCCCGGCGCGTACTACCGGGGGGTCAACAGCCGCTCGACCGTCGGTCCGCCCGCTGCTCGGCCCGGACCTGCCCGCCCCTCCCCCGCTGTGGTTCTACGACACGCCCGGCCGCCTCGACCGGGACGGGCTGGTCGCCCTCACCCGCCGGGCCGAGTACCACGGCCAGCTCCAGCGCGTGCTCCGCAAGGTCGACCTGGCGTCGATGCACCACAGCCTCGAGGTCCGCGTGCCCGTCCTCAGCCGGCCGATGGTCGAGCTCAGCAGCACGGTCGACGTCGACGACTGCCTGCGGGACGGTCGCCGGAAGGGCCCGCTGCGCGACCTGCTCGCCCGGCTCGCGCCCGGCGTCGCCCAGCAGACCGCCAAGAAGGGCTTCACCCCGCCGCTCAACCAGTGGATCGACGGGCCCCTCCGCCAGACGGGTGCAGGACCAGGTCGCGGCGACGCACTGGCACCTCGACGCCCACCTCGACCCCGCCGCCCTGCGCGCCCTGGCCGACCCCGCGACCCCGGGGCGCCACTGGAACCTGTGGACCGTCCTGGCCCTCGAGTGGTGGCTCGAGCGCCTCGCCGACCTCACCCCCACCCTGCCGCAGGAGCTGCGATGACGACCGGACCGCCCTGGCCCGTGCTGCTCACCATCCCCAACTTCGTCACCGCGGGCTCGGGCAAGGCCCTCGTCAACCTGGCCGAGCGGCTCGACCGCACCCACTTCACCCCCGTCGTCGGCGTGCACCGCCGGGGCGACACGCCGCTCGAGGACCGCCTCGGGGCCGCCGGCATCGAGGTCGTCGAGCTCGAGCTCAGCCCCTCCGCCCGCCCCTACCCGACCCTGCCCTGGCGGGCCTGGCGGGTCGGCCGCGACCTCCGGCGGCGGGGCATCGCCCTGGTGCACTCCTTCGACTACGGCGACTCCTACACCGAGGCCCTGGTCGCCCGGGCGGCCGGTGCGAGGTACGTCTCGACCAAGAAGAACATGGGCTGGGGGTCGCGGGCCTGGCTCCTGCGGTCGCTGCTCTCGCACCGCATCGCGGTGCAGAACGAGGAGATGTTCCGCCGCTTCTTCCACGCCCGGCTGCTCCGCGGCCGCTGCCGCTACGTCCCTCGCGGGGTCGTGGTCGACCAGTTCGCCGCAGCCGGCGCCGACGGGCGGTCGCGACCTCCGGGCCGAGCTGGGCATCCCCGCCGACGCGGTCGTGGTGGCGTCGGTGGCCAGCGTCCAGCCGCGGAAGAACCAGGTGCTCCTCGTCGATGCCCTCCCCGACCGCGACGACGTGCACCTGGTCCTGACCGGGCCGGTCCTCGACGAGGGCTACGCCGACCGGGTGCGGCGCGCCGCCGCGGACCGCGGCATCGCCGAGCGGCTCCACCTCGTCGGCGAGGTCGACGACGTCCGCCCGACGCTGGCCGCCGCCGACGTCTTCGCCCTCGCGTCCCGGGCCGAGGGCTCGCCGGTGGCCCTCATCGAGGCCATGGCCACCGGTCTCCCGATCGTGGCCACCACCATCCCCGGGGTGAACGAGCTGCTGGAGGGGACGGGGGCCGCGACCCTCGTCGACCCCGACGACGTCGCGGCCACGGCCGCGGCGCTCGCAGACCTGTGCGCCGACGGGTCGCTCCGGACCCGCGCCGGTGCGGCGGCGCAGGACCTCGTCCGCGCCCGCCGCTCGATCGACCTCGAGGTCGCCCGCACCGAGTCGCTCTACCTCGAGCTGCTCTGGGACTGACGCGGTGCGGTCGACGACGCCGTCCGGGTCAGGGCGGCGGCTGGTGCCAGCCGCAGACCTGCTCGCCGTAGGTCTCGTGCAACCGCCGGCGCATGGCCTCGCTGACGAAGGTCGCGTCGCCGAACAGCGCCTGGCGGAGCGCCGACTCGGCCGGGGCGTAGAGGTTGAACAGCGTGTAGCCCACGCCGGCCATGTGCTCGACCAGCTCGGCCAGCAGGGGCTGGCCCTCGTAGTCGGCCACGAAGCGCACCTCGCTCACGACGAAGTCGACCGCCTGGCGCTCGAGCAGACCGGCGGCGCCGCGCAGGGCCATCAGCTCGGCCCCCTCGATGTCGAGCTTCACCAGGTCGACGTGGTCGAGCCCGTGCTCGGCGGCGTAGGCATCGAGCGTGGTGGTCGCCACCTCGATGGGTGCGTAGCGATCGACCCGGGCCCGGGTGGCGAAGCTCGCCGAGTGGGCCAGCAGCGAGTTCGAGCCGCCGGCGTGCGTCTTGTTGTCGACGTTGAAGGTGGTCGTCCCGACCGCGTCGGACACCGCCAGCTGGTTCAGCACCGCCCTGGGCTCGTCCTCCAGGCGCTGGCGGAGCACGTCGAAGGTCTCCGGCGTCGGCTCGAAGGCGTGGACCACCGCCTCCGGGAAGCTCCTCAGCAGGGTGCTGGTGACCAGGCCGATGTTGGCGCCGACGTCGACCACCACCGTCGGCGCGTCGAGGGACCGGGTGGCGTGGACCACGTCGCCGTAGGCCTCGCGCTCGGCCCGACGGCGGTAGCGGTCGTAGCGGTGGCGCACCTTGCGGACCACGTCGGGGCGCAGCAGGTAGCGCTGCGCCTTCCACTGGATGCTCCCCGGCCTGGCCACCCGGGCACGCTACCCAACCGGTCGGCCGGGCCCGCGTGGGTCGGGTGAGCCGGGAGGGGGCACGGCCGAGGTCGGGCGCGGGAGCCGCCGACGGAGGCGCACGAGGGCGACGACCACCAGTCCCACGACGAGGAGCACCGCCTTCCACGACGTCCACGGCACGTCGAGGGCGACGTCGCTCCCGCCGACCCTGACCGTCCGGTCCCACCGGTCCTTCTGGAGGGGCTGGCCGCGCAGCCCCTCCTCGCCCCCCATCCGCTCGTAGAGGTCCGTGTGGACCGTGATGGCCCGGTCGGGGGTGTGGATCTCCTTCCACGGCGGCCCGCCCTCGGACCACGAGGTGCCGACCGCCGACGTGCGGAGCGACGTGGGGATCAGGGTCCACGACAGCGCACCCCACGCGGCCAGCCCGACCGCGGCCACCCCGATCAGGGCGAGGGCGACGGGGACGCCGCCCCTCCGGCGCCTCACCGCTGGTCCAGCGGGACGCCGTAGCGGTAGAAGACGGCGAGCCCGACCAGCGCGACGCCGACCAGCGCGGTCGTGGCCCGGGCCGTCCCGTCCTGGCCCTCGGGGCCGGCGGGCGTCGCCGACGCGACGAACAGGCCGCCCACGACGGTGAAGGCGATGTCGAGCGGGTCGAACGGCCCGACCCACAGGACCTCGCTCAGGACGCCGACCGCCGTCACCGCCCCGATGGCGACCGGCGCCGCCCACCGGTGGAGGGCGGTGGGCGCGACGGCCACGACGACGAGGACGGCCCCGCCCCCGGCCAGGAGGTGGGCCGGCCAGTCGGTGCGACCGGTGAAGGCCACCTGGACGACGGCCGCGGCCAGCACCAGGGCCACGACCTCGCCCCAGGGACGGCGGTGGAGGAGCTCACGGACCGTCGCTCGCGGCGACGCGACCGGCTCGGCCGGCTCGGTCGGCTCCCGCGTCCCGATCACCGGCGACGCTCGCGGACCCGGCCCGCGGTCTCGCGCGCCGAGTCGCGGGCCCGCGCCGCGGCGGTCCGCACGACATCGGTGCGACGGATCCCCCGCGAGCGGAGGTGGGCCGTCGTCGGCAGGGCCACCCCCGCTGCGTAGGCGACCCGGTCCGGCCACGCCAGCTCCCGGAGGGCCGTCAGCTTCGCCCGGCCGAACGATCCGGACTCCACCCGCTGGCGGGCCACGATGTCGGCCTCGTGCGGATCGACGACGACCTCGTCGAGCCAGTCCCGCCAGAGGGGTGCGTCGAAGTCGAAGGTCTCGAACGCGGTGCGCACGGCCTCGGCCAGCACCGCCTCGCCCCGCCACTCCCGCGCCTCGGCCGCCAGCACCTCGGGCGGGAGGTCGGGGCTCGAGAGGTAGGCGCCGAGGTCCCGCACGGTGCGCAGCGGAGGGGCCGCCGATCCCAGGACCCCGTGGTAGGCCGCGTGCAGCGCCCGATGGGTGCGATCGAGGGTCCTCACCTCCTGGCCACCGAGGGGGAACGTCACCGCTCGGGCGAAGAGCCGGTCGAGGGGGATGCGGAACCCGTGGGAGCCGTCGCACAGGCTGCGGTGCAGGTCGACCTCGACTCCGTCGTCAAGGGTCACCGTCACCGACTTCACGAACCGGCGGTCGAAGCCCGGACGTCGCTCGACGTACGGGCGGGTGGCGCCCCGGTCGAGGAGGGTGCCGACCGCGTCGGGCAGGTCGGGTCCCCGGACCAGCAGGTCCAGGTCGGCGAAGGAGCGCAGCGAGGGGTCGGCATCGTCGAGGTGGGCGACCGCCGACCCCTTGACGACCAGGTGCTCGATGCCCCGGGCGGCGAACCAGCTCCCGATCTCCAGCAGCCGGGACTCCAGACGCAGGCACCACAGCAGCGATTCCTCGTGGCGGGCGACGATGCGCTCCACCGCTCGATCCGGCAGGGGGAGGGCTCCGGCGTCGACGACGAGCAGCAGCGGCCCGAGCAGGCGCAGGGTGGTGGCCCGCTCGACCAGCAGGTCGACCTCGGCCGGCGCCGTCAGAGGCTCCACCGGCGGAGCGCCCGGCAGCAGCCACCCCGCGACGTGGGCCAGCACCGCATCGACCGAGCCGGGGCGGGGCGTCACCGCCCGGACGCTAGCCATCTCACACTCCGACCCTCCCGGCCGATGATGGCGTAGGGCAGACAGCTGACCTGATAGTTTGCGCACAGGGTGCGGTCAACCACGCACAGTGGTCACATCGACCTGGAGGGGAACAACGTGAGCGAGCCGCATGGGGCCACGGGCAACTCGGCCCATCCGAGCGCACTCGATCGTCGCGCCGCGATGAAGGCGGCCCTCGGTGGCGCGGCGGCCGCCGCCGTGCTGGCCGCCCCACGGGTCGACGGCTTCCGCCTCGTGCCCGACTACGCGGCCGCGGCCACCGCGACGGCTGGTGGAGGGCTCCAGAAGGACCCGAACGGCACCCTCGCCAACCGCTGCACGACCGCCACCAGCATCGGGTGCACCTACGCCGGCGGCCCGCCCAGCGGGTGCAGCAACGCCGGCCGCGGGTCGACGTCGTTCACCCGCACGGACTCCACCAACACCATCAGCGTGACCATCACCCTCGACTCCGGTCCCGACATCACCGGTCGCGACATCTACATCCTCCAGAGCAACGGCGGCTCCTGCGTGGCAACCACCTACGTGGGTGACTGGGCCGCGGCGCCGGCCAACGGCCCGCAGACGTTCACCGCCACCATCGCGTCGGGAGCCACCCTGTTCGCGGTGCACATGCCGGTGTCCGGCGGCGGCGGCACCGACATCTACACCAGCTTCCAGGTCAACCTGCCCTGACGCCCCGGTCCGCCGGGCTCCCGAGCACCGTCTCGACCAGCCCCGCGGCCGCCAGCTGGAGCAGTGCCACCGCCACCCGGGCGGTCACCAGGTCGCGGTCGGGGTCCGACTGGTGCCCCGCCCTCGGGGGCGGGACCGCTGTCCGCGAGGATGCGACGGGTGACCTCGTCCAGACCGCCCGGCTCGTCGAGCGCATCCCACACCACCGCGCCCGCACCGTCGAGCCGGGCCACCCGGTCCTGGCGGTCGGCCACCAGCACCTCCGTCCGCACGCGCCGGCTCACGAGGCCCGGCACCCTGCGATGGACCAGGCCGGCCGGCGGACCCACGTCGACGAGACCCCGCTCGGCGAGGTCGAGCGCGATGACGACGGGGGCCGGGGCGCCACCGTCATCGTCCGGGAGGGCCGGCCACGGCAGGGTCCTCCACACGTCGACCTCTGGTGGCGTGAGTCGGGCCAGTCGGCGGGAGCTCGGGTCGTACCCCACGACCGCGTCCCCCACCTCGACGGCCACCACCCCCGGACGGGCGCGCACCACCGCACCGGGCTCCGGGTCCCCGCCTCGTCCGTCGCGAGGTGGGCCGGGCACGACCGACACCCGCCACGAGCGTCGACGCCACCTCCGGCGGCGACCCCACGATGTCCCGCAGCACGGCCACGGCGTCGGAGGCCTCGCGGTACCTCAGCCTGACGAACGGCACGCCACAGGCCAGCCACGCGAAGGCCGACAGCGCGTCGTGCGGGCTCCGGGCCAGGTCGAGGTTGTTCGCGGCGAGCACGTCGACCGCCTCGACCGGGGTGAGGGTCTCGGTCGTCGCCCGAGCGTGGAGATCGTCGCGCTCGGGCACCACGACCAGCGCCGGACGGGCGGCGACCCGATGGCGCGTGCCCAGTCCCTCCGCGGCCACCAGCCGGGTGTGACCGGTCTCGCCCACCCGCGCCCCCACGGAGGAGGGCAGGTGACCGGTCCCCCCCGGCTTCACCGCGACCGGCCTGGTGAAGGCGCCGACCAGCCCCTCGGACCGGTGCAGGGAGACCTGCTCGTCGCTGAGGAGGTCGAAGCCGGCGGCCGCCAGGTTCGCGACCAGCGTCGACTTGCCCGCCCCGGACGCACCGACCACGAGCACCGCCCGGCCGGTGCCGTCGACGAGTGCCCCCCCGTGGACGTGGGGCCAGGACGGGTGGGAGTCGAGCCACCAGCGGGTGAGGGTGCCGAGCACGAGGTCCGGGGCCGCGACCCGCGGCCACGTCCCGGCCTCCCCCTCGCCATGGGGTCCGATGGCGGTGACCTCCACGTGGTGGTCACCGGGAGCCGGGCGCAGTGCCACCTCGATCGGCGACGGCGCGATGGGGGGCGGACCCCAGCCCGACGACGGACGCGGCCTGCTCGACCTCCGCGGCGCGCTCGTCATCGAGGAGGAGGACGCGGAGGGCGTCGCCCACGCCCGTGCCGTGGTCGACCACGACCACCGACTGCCGGGCGACGGCCAGGGCTCCGCGGTGCACCGTGAGCCCGAGGATCCACCCCTCGCTCGACCGTCCGGGCTCAGCCACCGGACGACGGATCGATGCCGAGGTGGCGGTCGAGCGGCTCGACGAGCGAGGTCCACCGGGCCAGGCTCACCACCGTCGCCGCCCGATCGAGGACCGATGCCCGTGCGGGGCCGGCGTCGTCCGGGCCACGGTCGGCCCGAGCAGGGTGCGGACGCGCTCGGCCGCGGTGAGGCTCGCCCCGCCCGGCACCACGACCTCCTCGACGGGACCAGCCACCGCCGGGGCGTCGAAGGCCGACGGTGCGGCCACCCGGCCGTCGCCACCGATCACCGCAGGAGCCCACGTGAGCCGGAACCCGGCCCGTCGCAGACGATGGGCGAGGCCGACCCCATCGAGGGCATCGGGCCGGGTCAGGGTGATCCGGCCGTCGGGAGCGCGGAGGGCGACGAGGCCCGACGGCGTCGCGACGGCGGGCGCCTCGGCCGTGAGCGCGTCGAGCACGGCGAGCCCTCCGAGGATCTGGTCGACCAGGTCGGCGGCCTCCTCGGGCGTCCGCGGGCGACCGCGCCGAACCCCCTCGCCGTCGTACACCCGCAGCGGGCCGCACCCCTCGAGCGGCGTCACCACGAAGGCCTCGATCGGACCCCTCCGGCCCTCCACCAGACAGCCTCGCCCGCCCTCCCGCAGGCGACCGGCCACCTCGGGATCGTGGCAGCGGACCGAGCGCACCACCGCGTCGCCGCCACGGAACGACAGCAGCGGCACATCGTCGAGGTCGCGCAGCCTGAACCCGAGGCAGGAGTCCAGGGGCAGCCCCTCGGCGGCTGACCGACGGTCGTTCGACGGAGCAGGGCGCACCGGTGCTGCCGGGGGCGCGGACGGGTCCGGTCCGTCGAGCGCGTCGAGCGCGGTGAGCTCGGCGACGACCATCGACACGACCTCGCGGGCGACCTCGGAGCGCAGGCCGGCGACGTCGGCCAGGTCGGCCGCCAGCTCGTCGAGGCTCACCGTGCCGTCGAGGTGCTCGGCCACCGCGCGCGCCACCGGGACGAGGCTGTGGATGCCCGCGTCGCTCCACACCACCATCTCGGCGTCGACGACCGTGCGGGCCGTCGACGCCCGCCAGGTCGGTGTCGACGTCCAGTCCACACGACCCGTCGGACCGGGCGGCGGGTCGCCCGGCGACCCTTCGCTCCCCGGCGTCACGGTCGTCTCGATCATGCTGCGGTCCCCCGGCTCCGGCTCGCACCTGCGGACCGGGCCGGTCCACCAGCGTACCGAGCGCACCGCCGACGGGGCCGACCACCGGTACATTGACGGCCGTGGCCCGAGCACGACACCGCGAGACCGGCGAGGCCGACGTCGTCGGGACCGGCCGCCCGTGAACCAGTACCCGGTGAAGACCATGATCGAGGGAAGGGTCGTGCGGAACCTCCGGCTGGTGAGCGACGGGGGCGGCACCACGCTGTGGCGGTGGGACGCCGACCGTGCCGACGCGACGGTGCTGCGACACCTCGGCGGGAGCCCCGAGCGGGTGGGTGCCACCCAGCGCTGGCAGGTCGGCGACCTGGTCGTCGAACCCCAACGGGGGTGCGGGTGCTCGCACCCCATGTCCACCTTCGTGCCACCCTCCTCCCTGCCCTCGTGACCATCACGGGGACGGATCTGCTGCTCGGGGCTGCGGCCACCGCCCGGCTGGCCCGGCTGGTCACCCGCGACTCGCTCCTCGACGAGCCCCGCCTGCGCTACGTCCGCCGGATGGACCGCGACGGCCACCCCCGTCTCGCCGAGCTGGCGGTCTGCCCCTGGTGCATCTCGGTCTGGATCGGCGCCGGGGTCGCGCTCGCCGCCCACCGGAAGGTGCCCGGCTACCAGTGGGCGACCGCCGCCCTGGCCTTCTCCCTCGCCGCCGGGATGGTCGACGAGCTGGGCACCGAAGCCGACGACTGACCTGTGAGGGGCCGACGACATCGCGGTGAGCCTCCCCCACCACCGCGCCCAGGAGGTCCCGGGCGCGCGTCGAGGATCCGACGGATCCTGGTGCTGGCCGCGGTCGCTCTGGCCGCGTTCCTCGCCGTGGTGGTCGTGCTGAACGTGCTCTACGCCGTCGCCGCCCGCCTCACCTGACCGGCGGGCACCCGCCCGAGGAGCGACTCAGCGCTCCGACCAGCGGGCCGCCGGCTCGCGGACGTCGTTCAGGTCGATGTCGGCGGAGTCGACCGGCGCGGCCGGTGGCGGTCCGTCGGTGCGGTCGTCGGGGGCGGAGCGCTCCCGGGTGCGGGTGCCCGACTCGCCGTAGCCGTAGTAGTACTGCGCGGCGTGCGACTCGGCGGAGTCGTTGAACACGACGCCCAGGGTCGGTGCGTCGAAGCGCTCGAGGATCTCGGAGGTGCGGTGGGCCGCCTCCGCGGTCGTCTTGCCCGACCGGACGACCATCAGCACCTGGTCGGTGAGCTGGAGCAGCTCGCTGGCGTCGTTGGTCGCCAGGAACGGCGCGGTGTCGAGCACGATGACGTCGACGTGGGCCCGGGCCCGCTCGATCACCTTCCGCTGGAGGGCGACGATCTCCAGCGGGTTCACCTCGTCGTCGTCCTCGCCCAGCCCGGTGACCAGGCGGACGCCGGGGATGCGGGTGGGGCGGGGGCGGACGGCGACGTCGAGGCCCGACGTCGGGGGCCTCACCTCGTCGGGGGACTCGAGCAGGTAGCGGTGCACCTGCGGGCGCCGGAAGTCGCAGTTCACGACCAGCACCGAGAAGCCGCCCTCGGCCAGGACGGCAGCCAGGTTGGCGGCGGTGGTGGTCTTGCCCTCGCCGGGGTTGGCCGAGGTCACCATGAGGACGATGGCTCCGCCGTCGGCCGGTCGCTCGCCACCCAGCCCGAAGAGGACGGCGCCCCGCACCACCCGGTAGGCCTCGGCGCTGCGGGACCGGGGCTGGGCCACGGTCACGACCTCCAGCGAACGCTGCTGCTTGCGGTTCAGCGGCGGGATCTCGGCCACGACGGTGAGCCCGGTGGCCGACTCGACGTCGTCGCGGCGGCGCAGCCGCCCGTCGAAGCGGTCGAGCAGCAGCACCAGTCCGGCCCCCAGGCCGAGCCCGACGATGCCGCCCATGGCGGCCCGGGTCGGGGCCCCGACGCCCTCGGACTCGTCATCGGAGTCGCCGCGGGCCTCGGTGGTGGTCGCGGCCGCACCGGTGACGTACGCGGCGCCCTCCTGGATCGTGTCCTGGATGTCGTCGAACTCGCCCTCGGAGATCTCCTCGGCCTTGGCCGGCTCGAGGGTGGCCAGCCCTGCGCTGGGCGGGGGCTGGTTGGCCAGGGCCGAGAACTGCTCGTAGACGAGGGCGTACTGGTTCGACGCCGACCGCTGCTGGGCCTCCAGCTGGGTGCGGTTCGGGGGGTCGGTGGCGATCTGGCGGTTGAGGTCGCTGATCTGGCGGTCGAGGTCGTCGAGCCGGGCGACGACCTCGTCGCGGGCCTGCGCCCGCGTCGGCCTCGGCCTGGGTCTGGAGCACGACGAGCAGGTGGCTGGCGGCGGAGTCGGCCATGGCGGCCGTCTCCTCCTCGTCGGTGCCGATGGCCTGGACCTCGATCGACGCCACCTCGTTGCGGGGCAGCCCGATCAGGGCGTCCTCCACCTCGTCGACGTCGAGACCGAGCTCCTCGGCCACCCGGGCCGGCACCTCGCCCGTGTTCACCAGGTAGGCCGCCTGCGACAGGTTCACGCCCGGGTTCACCCCCGACGCGTCGGTCTGGGAGTCCTCGATCAAGCACGTGCGCGGCCTTGTAGTAGGTCGTCGTGGGCACCGGGACGCCGAGGTCGTTGACGGTGACCGCCGACGACGGGGTGGTGACCCAGCCGAGGGCGACGCCGGCCACGACGGGCAGCACGACGAGGTACCACCGGCGTCGGAACGCGGAGAGGTAGCGCCTCAGCCGGGCGCGGGGGTCGAGCTCCCCGGTGCCGGTGGTGGGCGCTCCGTCGACGCGCACCTCAGCACCCCCCGCCGTCGAAGGGCACGCGATCCCGCTCCGATGCGTGTGGGCGGGTGGCGGCTGGCGTGATCAACGGGGTCCCTCCATGACGGGACGAGCGTACCGAGGCGGACCCCCGGGGAGGCGGGCATCGACCGACGAGGGCACCGCGGCGGCCTCCGGCACGGCGGCCCGCACGCGGCGGACCAGCCCGCGGGGCGGGTGGCCGGTGACCCGCTGCAGGACCCCGACCACCACCAGCAGGTCGACGATCGGGGTGGCCTGCTCGACGTACCACCGGTCGATGGCGAGCTTCACCGGGAGCACCTCGTCGCGGTAGGCCGTGCCGTCGGGCGCGGCGCTGATGACGTCGACCTCCCAGTCGCCCACCACCAGCTGGGTCGGCCCGGCGATGCCGGGCGGGGCGGCCAGGACGGCCTGCCAGGTCGGGTCGTCGGGGTCGACGAACTCGGGCGCCTCGGGGCGCGGCCCCAGCAGGGCCATCTCCCCCCGGACGACGTTCAGGAGCTGGGGGAGCTCGTCGAGGTGCAGCGCCCGCAGCCACCGGCCGACGGGCGTGATGCGGTCGTCGCCGGCGCGGGTGAGGGCCACGCCGGTGGCCCGCCCGTCGGAGGTCTCGGCCCGCATGCTGCGCAGCTTCCACATCGGGATCTCACGGCCGCCCCGCCCCACCCGGGGGACGGCGATCAGGGCCGGGCCGCCGTCGTGGCGGCGGACGAGGGCGCCCAGGACGGCCAGCACCGGCGCCGCCGCCACCAGCAGCACCGCGGCGAGGGCCCGGTCGGCGACCAGGCGGACGGACAGGAAGCGGCTCACGAGGCCAGGGCCCCGAGGAGGACGTCGGCCACCCGGTCGACGTCGCCGTCGGCCAGGCCGACGTGCAGGGGCAGGCTGAGGGCCCGCGCCGCCGTCGCCTCGCAGACCGGCAGCCCACCGGGCCCGACGGGCACGGTCTCCGCGAACCAGGTGAAGGTGTGCAGCGGCCGGAAGTGGACGCTCGTGCCGATCCCCTCGGCGGACAGGGCGGCGACGACCGCGTCGCGATCGGTGCCCTCCGGGAGCAGCACCACGGCGAGGTGGTCGGCGCTGCCCGGGTCGGGGGCGCCGGGGACGAAGCGCAGGCCGTCCACGTCGGCGAGCGCGGCCCGGTACCGGTCGACCAGCGCCCGCCGCCGCGCCTGCGTGGCCGCGAACCGGCGGAGCTGCGACCGGGCCAGGGTGGCCAGCAGGTCGGGCAGGTTGGCCTTGATGCCGGGGACCACGACGTCGTAGCCGGCGGTGGCGCCGGGGCGGTACCGGGCCCAGGCGTCGGCGTCCATCCCGTGGAGCCGGTACGAGCGGGCGAAGGCGGCCAGGTCGGGGTCGACGTCGCCAGCGCGCCGCCCTCGGCCGAGGTGAGGTTCTTGGTGGCGTAGAAGCTGAAGGCGGCCGTCCCCGCACCCGGGCCGCCCACCGGGCCGCGGTCGTCGGTCGCCCCCAGGGCGTGGGCCGCGTCCTCGACCACCGGCAACCCCGCCGCGGCGGCGACCTCGTGGACCCCGGCCGCGACCGGCACGCCCCCGAAGTGCACCGGCACCACCGCGTCGAGGTCGGGGGCGGCGGCCTCGAGCGCCTCGGCCGACAGGTTCAGGGTGTCGGGGTCGACGTCGAGCAGCACGGGCTGGAGCCGGTTGTGCACCGCGGCCAGCGCGGTGGAGACGAAGGTCCACGTCGGGACCCCGACCCGCGAGCCCTCGGGCAGGCGCAGGTGGGCGAGGGCGATGTCGAGGGCGGCGGTGCACGACGACACCGCGACCACGTGGGACCCGCCGAGGTGCTCGGAGAGCTCCTCCTCCAGCGCCGCGCACTCGGTGCCGGTGGTGATCCAGCCGCTGCGGAGGACGCCGGTGACGGCCGCGACGTCGGCCTCGGTGATCTCGGGGACGGCGAAGAGGACCGGCGCCGCGCCCTCCACGCGCTCGGCGGCACTCACGACGGGAGGGTGCGGAACCAGTCGACGGTGGCCTGGAGGCCGTCGTCGAGGGCCACCGGGGTGGCATCGGGGAACAGCGAGCGCAGCACGGTGTCGTCGGCCTGGCTGTCGTGGACGTCGCCCGCCCGGGTCGGCTGGTGCTCCCGCTCGAGCGGGTGACCGACCGCCGCCTCCAGCCGCTCGATCAGCTCCAGCAGGGAGACGCGCGACCCGAAGGCCAGGTTCACCGGGCCGTCGTGGGCGATGCGGCCCACCGCGGCGTCGGCCAGCACTCCTGCGACCGTGCCCACGTAGGTGAAGTCGCGGGTCTGGGAGCCGTCGCCGTGCACCGGGAGCGGCCGTCCGGCCAGGGCGGCGTCGACGAACGCCGGGATCACCGCGGCGTAGGCGTGCCCGGCGGGCTGGAGCGGCCCGAACACGTTGAAGAACCGGAACGCGAGCACGCCGAGGCCGAAGGAGCGCTGCCAGGCGAGGGCGTAGGACTCGGTGGCCAGCTTCGATGCGGCGTACGGGCTGACGGGCATGGTCACCATGCCCTCGTGCTTGGGGATCTCCGGGTTGGCGCCGTACACCGACGACGACGACGCCACCACGACGTGACCGACCCCCGCGGCCCGGGCCGCCTCCAGCACGCGCACGGTGCCGGTGGCGTTGGCGTCGTGCGACGCGACCGGGTCCTCGATCGAGCGGGGCACCGACGGCCGGGCCGCCAGGTGCACGATGCTGCTCGCGCCGTCGGCGACGGCGCGCACGGCCTCACCGTCGAGGATGTCCCCGACGACCAGCTCGGCGTCCACCCCGTCGAGGTTCTCCTTGCGACCCGACGACAGGTCGTCGAACGCGACGACGTGCTCCACGTGCTCGCGCGCCGCGAGGGCGCGACACAGGTTCGCCCCGATGAACCCGGCGCCGCCGGTGACCACGATCCTCATCCCATCGTCTCCCTCTCCCTCACCCCATCGGTCAGAGTCGCTCGACGTTGACCCCTGTGAGGATCCCTCGGGTGTCGAGCACGGAGCGTGCGGACGCCAGCGGAGCCAGGTCGACGTCGGTGTGGTCGACCAGCACGACCACCACGTCGGCCTCCTCGATGCCGGCCAGGTCGGGCGACGACCTCGCTGCTGTGCAGGGCCAGGTAGCCCGGGTCGACGTGCGGGTCGACGGCCACGACGTGGGCGCCGAGCGGGAGCAGCAGGTCGGCCAGGCGCACCGAGGGGGACTCGCGGGCGTCGCCGGTGTTGCGCTTGTAGGCGTAGCCGACCAGCACGATGCGCGACCCGTTGATGCTGCGCTTGCGGTCGTTGAGCAGGCGGTTGATGCGGCGGAGCACGTAGTCGGGCATGTGCTCGTTGACGTCGTTGGCCAGCTCGACGAACCGGAAGGGCGTGCCCAGGCTCTGCTCGACCTTCCACGAGAGGTAGCTGGGGTCGATGGGCAGGCAGTGCCCGCCCACGCCGGGCCCGGGGGTGAAGGGCATGTAGCCGAACGGCTTGGACGAGGCCGCCCGGATGACCTCCCAGATGTCGACCCCGAGATCGCCCGCGAACATGGCCAGCTCGTTGACCAGGGCGATGTTGACGTGCCGGAAGGTGTTCTCCAGCAGCTTGCACATCTCGGCCTCGCGCGGGCCCGAGACGGGGACGGTGGTGTCCACCAGCCGGGAGTAGAAGCCGTCGACCCGCTCGAGCGACGCGGCGTCGACACCCGACACCACCTTCGGGGTCGTCTCCAGCGTCCAGGTCGTGTTGCCGGGGTCGATCCGCTCGGGGCTGTAGCCGAGGTGGAAGTCGGCCCCGACGCGCAGCCCGGTGGCCAGCTCCAGCCGCCCGCCGACCAGCTCCTCGGTGGTGCCCGGGTAGGTGGTCGACTCCAGGATGACCGTCGCCCCGCGGCGCAGGGCCGGGGCCAGCAGGTCGGCCGCGCCCTCGACGAACGACAGGTCGGGCAGCCGGTCGGTCAGCGGCGTGGGGACGGTGATCACGGCGATGTCGAAGTCGGCGAGGTCCGCGGCGTCGGTCGTCGGCCGGTACCGGCCGGTGGCCAGGGCGGCCCCGAGGCGGTCGTCGCCGATGTCCTCGACGTACGAGCTCCCGATCTCCAGCTCCTTGGCCCGGCGCGGGTCGACCTCGAAGCCGACGACGTCGTAGCCGACCTCCACCGCCCGCATGGCGAGGGGGAGGCCGACGTAGCCCTGCCCCATCACCACGACCCTCTCGGTGCTCGTCATGCACGCTCCTGTTCTCGGGCCCGGCCGGACGTCGGCCGGGCGATGCTACGGCAGGGCCCGGTCACGGCTCGGTGAAGGTCACCCGGTAGCGGGTGTCCTCGCTCCCCTGGTGGTCGTCGACGAGGACCCCGTCGCCGCCGGTGAGGCCCGACACCGCCTCGACCGCCCGACCGCCGGGATCGATCTCCACCGTGACGTCGTCGGGGTGGGCCAGCGGCTGACCGGCGAGCGTCAGCCGGTAGGTGCCGTCGTCCATCCCGTCGACGACGCCGCGCAGCCGGACCTCGAGCGTGCGCGTGCCGCCCGGGGGCACGACGACCACCGCGGTGTACACGTTCAGCCCCTGCTCCCGCTGCGGCTCGAGCCCGACCGGCTCGCCGTCGAGGGTGGCGCCCTCGGCCGAGAGGGGTGTGAACACCGCCAGGTAGGTGCGGTTCGTCCCGGGCGGGTCGCCGTCGCCGTCCGGCCCGATCACGTACTCGGGCAGCCCCTCGGCGGGGGCGTCGTTGCGGAGCGTCACGGTGGCCACCGCCACGACCTCCCCCGTCGCCGGGTCGACCTCGGCCCGGTAGCGGACCGAGCGGTGGAGGAAGCTGTCGATCTTGTTGGCCCGCAGGTTGGCGCTGCGGACCGACAGCACGTCGGAGCCGCGGACCGCCCCGAACCGGCCCAGTGCGCCCAGCTCGTCGAGCAGCTCCTGCTCGCCCTCGTCGAACGGGAAGAACATCAGGTGCTTGCCGTCGACGACGGGGCCCAGCACCGACCCCAGGTCCGCCGGGTCGGGCAGCGCGGTGTCCGTCAGGGCGTCGAAGGTCGCCCGGCCGACCTCGACCAGCTGGTCGCGCCGGTCGTTGTCGCTCTCGTACAGCTCGTACTGCTCCCGCAGCAGGAAGTCGGCCGCGTTGTCGGGCCCGAGCTCGAGGTCGGAGTCGGCCAGCTCGATCGGACCGGTCAGCTCCAGCAGGGCGGCGATGGCCAGCGGGTCGACCACCATCACGCCGTCGACCGGGGTGCCCGTCGTCTGCTCGAACATGGCCGCGGACACGTCGGCGGTGGTCGCCATGTCGGGCGAGGCGGTCAGGTTCTGGAAGTAGCGGGTCGGGAAGTAGCGGTCGTAGCGGACGAGGAACTCCTCGTCGTCGATCGTGCGGTCGGCGGGATCACCCTGGGCGGCGAGGTCGGCGATGCTGCCGCTGACGGCCATCTCCAGCCCTCCGGCCCGCGCCTCCAGCACGCCGTAGGAGCCGATGAACCCGCCCAGGTTGCGGGTCTCGGCCGGGTTGGTGAACAGCACCAGGTAGCGCCGGTCGCCCTCGGCCCCCAGCAGGGCGGGGGTGACGTCGACGGCGAGGCTGGCCAGCCGGGCGTCGGGGAGGGCGTCGTCCACCTCGTCGGTGAAGCGGTCGAGGGCGTCGGCGACCGGCGGCACCAGCCACGGCGACGCGGCCCCGTCGAGCGTGGTCGACGCCTCCTCCAGGGCGACGGTGGCCTCGGCCAGCGGGACCTGCATGGCCTCGATCCGGGCCAGGTCGACCTGGCCCTCCTCGGCCCGGAGCTCCTGGTAGGGCGCGGCCTGCGCCGCCCCGCCGGCCGCCAGGGCGACCTCGCGGCCGGACCGGGACGCATCGGACAGGGCCGACACGTGCTGGGCGACGACGGGGAGGACGCGGGCCGGCCAGGTCAGCGGGCCCGACAGCAGGCCCTCGGCCTCGTCGAACGAGGCCGCCGACGCGGCGAAGCGCTGGGCCCCGGCCTCCTGGTCGCCGTCGGCGACCGCGTCGAGCCCGGCCTCGGCCTGGTCGCCGCCGTCGAGCAGCGACGAGGCGGCCAGCCCGGCGGCGACGCCGGCGCCGACCACCCCGAGGACGACCAGCCCCCCGCCGACCAGTGCGGTCCGGACCACCAGTCGCTTGCGGGCGGTGGGGCTGGCCCGGAACCCCGTGACCAGGGCCGGCGCGACGGCCACCGCGGCGACGACGACCTCGGCCCCGTGGATGCCGAGCTCGGGCAGGCCGAGGAGGGCGCCGCCGGCCAGGGCGCAGCACCCGGCGCCGAGCAGGCGCGGCCGGTGCTCGAACCAGCTGCTCGCGGTGGCGAGGGCGAGGGCGGCCAGCGCCCCGACCAGTGCCACCGGCGCTCCGACCGCAGCCACGGCAGTCACCGCAGCCAGCCAGACCCAGGTCCAGCGGGCGGCCCGCGACCCGAGCAGGACGAGGACGGCGACCGCACCGCCCCGCCACAGCAGGTCGGCCCAGGTGCCCCCGGTGGGCTCGGCGGTCGAGAGGGCGGCGGCGGCCAGGCCGGCCACGACGGCGATGCCCCGCACGCCCCAGGTGACCCTCGGGTCGCGCTGGCGATGCCTCGTCTCGCGGCCCTGGTCGCTCATGGGACGGTGGATGCTAGGGGCGACGCCGGCGCCACGGGGGGCGGGCCGGCGTCGAGGGAGCCGCTCAGGCGGTCCGCGAGCTCCGGCGGCGGGTCGCCAGCACCAGGACGGCTCCGGCCGCCAGCACCAGCACGCCGATGCGCACGGCGCCGGTGAGGCTGCTGCCGGTGCGGGCGAGGTCCTCGCCCGAGGAGCCGGAGGTGGTGGGCGTCGGGGACTCGCCGGGGCAGGCGGTCACGGTGAGACGCACCACGTGGCGGTCGGGGACGCCGGCGGAGTTGATGCCGGTGGTGACCACGTCGTAGGTGCCCGGCTCGACGTCGGTCGGGAGGGTGAAGGTGACGGAGGCGACGCCCGCCGCGTCCGCCGTGGCGGTGGATCCGCCGAGGACGACCGACCCCGACGGCAGCACGAGGGTGAAGGTGACCTCCGCGCCGGGCTGGAACCCGGTGGCGCGGGCCGTGTTGGTGGAGCCGGAGCACCCCTCCATCGAGGGCTGGCTCAGCGTGGTGCTGATCACCCCGGTGTAGGGCTCCTGGGCACCCGACGGCGCGATGAGAGCGAGGCACAGGGCCAGCCCGGCGGCAACGGCCGCCACGATCTTCCCTGAGGTCATCGATGTCCCCTCCACGGAGCGCAAGCGTACCACCGCCCCCCGCGGTGACCCGGGACCCATCGGCCGCGTCGCGGAGAAGTTGCGCGATCCACGACAGAAGGTCCGGCCGACCCATGCCCGGCTCCGCACCTCGACGCCTCGACCTCCTCTTCGATGCTTCTCGTGTCATGTCGTGCACCTCTGGGTACGGTGCGGCCCGTGCCCCCGCCCGTCCACCACCGCGTCGCCACCGATCCGGCCCGCGGGGTCCCGGTGCTGGTGAAGACCGCCACCGGTGCCGCCGGCCGGGCCCGGCTGGCCGGCGAGGCCGACCGGCTGCGCCGCCTGGGCCACCTCGCCGTCGTCCGCCCGTTGGCCCACCACGACGACGGTGAGGAGGCCCAGCTGGTCCTGGCCTGGGTCGGGCCGCACTCGCTCGCCACCGTCGCCGGCCTCTCGCCGGAGAGCAGTGCGGCCTTGGTCGGCCAGGTGGCCGAGACCATCGCCGGGATCCACGCCGTCGGCCTGGTCCACGGGGCCGTCCGCCTCGACCACGTCCTGCTCGCCGCCGACGGCACCCCGGTGCTGACCGGCCTGGCCCACGCGGCCCCGGTCGGGGCCACCGGCCCCTCGGGCGCGGCGGCCGCGCCCGCCGACGACGTCGCCGCCCTGGGCGCCCTGCTGATCGAGCTGGTGCAGCCGTCGGACCCGGGGGCCCTGGTCCCCGAGCGCCGCGGTCGGCGCCGACGCGACGCGGGCGTCCGGGGCGTGCTGCTGACCCTGGCCGACCGGGCCACCGCCGACGACCCCGCCGCCCGCCCGACCGCCGCGGCCCTGGCCGCCGACCTGTGCGGCCTGGCCCCCGGCCCGGGACGGGCGGGCCGGAGCGCACCTCGCGCCCCGGCGGGCCGCTCCCGGGTGGTCGCCTCGGTCGCCCTGGTCGCCCTGGTCGGGGCCACCGCGGCCGCGGCCACCTGGCTGGTGGGGCCGTCGCCCGGCGACGAGCCGACCGCGTCGCCGCCCCGTTCCGCGCCGGCCACGACGTCGAGGGCCACGGAGCCTCCCCCGCCTGCCCGCCCTTCGGCACCGGCGACCACCCGTGCGCCGGCGACCGCCACGCCCTCCACCGCCACGCCCTCCACCACCCTCCCCTCCACCGCGCCGACCACCGTGACCCCGCCGGTGTCGACCGCGCCCCGCCGGCGCTGCCCGTCGGCCGCTCCCCCGGCCGCCGACGTCGACGGCGACGGCTGCCCCGACGGACTGCGCATCGAGGGCGAGCGGGTCACCGCCCGGTCCACCACCTGGGTCGTCGGTCGGGTCGGCGACCTCCCCGCCGTCGCCGACTGGGACTGCGACGGGCTCGCCACCGTCGCCCTCCTCCGTCCCCGCACCGGCGAGGTGTTCGTGTTCGCCACCTGGGCCCGGCCCGGCGCCGAGGTCACGGTCGAGGCCACCACCGTCGTGGCGGATGCCGAGCGGATCACGCCCTCCGACCCCGACGGCGACGGCTGCCCCACGCTGGTCGCCCACCGCACCGGCCGCCCGCCGGTCGCCATCGCCCTGCGGTCCGACCGGTGACGAGGGCCTTCACCACCGGCGCCGGCGGCCGACCGTCCGGTCCCCCACCGTCGGCGGCCGGCCCGCCGGCGTGGCTGCGGACCCTCGGGGCGGTGGCGTGGCTCGGGCTGCTGGTGGCCATGGTCGTCGCCCTCCACCGCCTGGGGTCCGGGTCGCTGTCGACCCCGCCCCTCCTCGACCGGGCCGCGCTCCAGCGCTGGCTCGACCAGCGCGACGCGGTGACGATCGCCTTCGCCGCCGTGCGGGTGGTCGCCCTCGTGCTCGGCTGGTACCTGCTCGTCGTCACCACGGTCGGTCTGGCGGCCCGGGCCACCCGCGTCCCCGGCCTGGTGCGCCTGGCCGACCTGGCGACGATCCCGGCGGTGCGGCGGGCGCTGGGCGCGGTCGCAGGCGTCGGGCTCTCGGCCTCGGCCGCGAGCCTGGTGGCCGGCAGCCTGCTGCCCGACCAGGCGCCGCCGGCCGGCGAGGTCTCGCTCGCCGAGGGAGGGGTCGTGCTCCAGCGGCTCCCCGACCAGGGCGGGGTGGTGCTGCGCCGGCTCCCCGACGACGAGGGCTCGGCCACCATGCGGGTCGACGACCACCCCACCCCGGCCGACGCCGCGACCCCGCCCGCCGAGTGGACCGCACAGCCCGGCGACCACCTCTGGCACGTCGCCGAGGCCACCCTCGCCCGGTCGTGGGGTCGAGCGCCGAGCGACGCCGAGGTCTCGCCCTACTGGCAGCAGGTGGTCGACGCGAACCGCGACGGCCTGGCCGACCCCGGCAACCCCGACCTCATCCTGCCGGGGCAGGTCCTCCACCTGCCGCCTCCTCCGCCGCCGCCCACCCCGCCGCCCTGAGGCCATCGGCCAGCGCAGCGGCGGAGACGGCGTCGGGTCGGCGACGGCGGTCGCCGACCACCGCGGCGCCCAGCGCGGCACGGATCGCCGCCGCGGTGCCGGCGACGTCGTCGGGCACCACCGCGTCGACGACACCCAGCCGGACGAGGTCGGCGCTGGTGAGGGCGAGGCGTGCGGCGACCGACGGGGCGCGAGACGGCGTCGCGCTCGAGGATCACCGCGGCCGACTCGGGCCCGATCACCGAGAAGAAGGCGTGCTCCTGGATCAGGAGGACGTCGGTCCACGCCAGGGCCAGCGCACCGCCGCTGCCCCCCTCTCCCACGCACACCGACACGGTGGGGGCCTCGACGCCGTCGAGGGCGGCGAAGGTCGCGGCGATCTCGGCCGCGATGCCGTCGTTCTCGGACGCCGGGCCGGGCTCGGCGCCGGGCGTGTCGACCAGGGTCACGATCGGCAGCCCCAGGCGCCCGCCGAGGGCGATCGCCCGCCGGGCCTGGCGGTACGCCGCCGGTCCGGGTCGACCGGTCGCCGGCGTGGCGGTCGGACGCCACCACCACGACCCGGCGGTCGCCGATCGCGGGCCAGGGCGGTGCGCACCGTCGGATCGGGCGCGGCCAGCTCGACCCACGAGTCGCACAGGGCCGCGGCGACGTCGACGCCCGACGGGCGGTCGGGCCGGCGGGCCGCCACCACCTCGGCCCACGCGCCGGGCGCGACCACGTCGGGCACGGCCGCCGGGCCCCGCGGCAGGGTCCGGGTCGGCGCCGGGGCGTCGTCGACGCCCAGAGCGGCGCGCACCGAGCGGACGAGGTCGGCCTCGGCCACGACGGCATCGACCAGGCCCGCGGCGGCCGCGGTCTCGGCGGTGTGGGATCGCCCGCCGACCTCCTCGCCGGTCATGTCGGCCACCACCCGCGGCCCGGCGAAGCCCACCAGCGCCCCCGCCTCTGCGATCCGCACGTCGCACAGCGAGGCGTAGGACGCGAGCACGCCGCCGGTCGTCGGCCCGCGCAGCACGGCCACCGACAGCAGTCCGGCCTCGCGGTGGCGCCGGAGGGCGGCGGCCACCCGCCCCATCTGCACCAGCGACACCATCCCCTCCTGCATCCGGGCGCCGCCGGAGCGCGTCACGCACACGACGGGCAGACGCAGGGCGACCGCCCGGTCGAGGGCGCGCACCACCTTCTCGCCGTGCACGACGCCCATCGACCCACCCAGCACGTCGAAGCGGCCCTCGACCACCACGTGGTCGGCGGTGCGGCCGGTGCGCACCGACTCGCCGTCGAGCTCGTCGAGTCGGGCGCGGTAGCCCGGGAAGTCGAGGGGGTCGGCGCTGCGGAGGTCGAGGTCCCACTCCTCGACGAGGTCGTCGGCGAACACCGCAGCAGCCTGCCGGTCGCCGCTCGCCGACCGCCAACCGAGTGGTCGACCCTGCCGGCCGCCAGTCTCCCCAGCGGACATCGAGCTGGCGCGTGATCCCTGTGCTCCCGTGCAGGATCCACGCGCCAGCTCGGGTGGCTAGGGCTGGTCGGAGGATCGTCCGGCGTCGAGGCGGAGGGCCACCTCGTTGGCCAGCAGCCGGCCCGGCCGGGTGAGCACCACCCGTTCGTCGGCGACGTCGATCAGGCCCTCCAGTGCGGCGCGGTCGTCGGCGCCGAGGGCATCGGCCGGGACCCCGGCCGCGGTGCGCAGCGACAGCTGCCAGGCCTCCTCGCGACGACGATCGGCGTCGAGGCGCTCGGAGCCGACCGCCGGGTCGCGACCCTCCTCGATCGCGGCGAGGTACCGCTCGGGGGTGTGGGCGTGCCAGTAGCGCAGGCCGTCGCGGTGGCCGTGGGCGGCGCACCCGAGGGCCACGTACTCCCCCATCGACCAGTACAGGAGGTTGTGCCGGCAGCGGTGGCCGGGGCGGGCCCAGTTGGAGATCTCGTACCACTCGAAGCCGGCGGCCTCGAGGCGGTCGGACACCAGCTCGTACTTGTCGGCCTGGTCGTCGTCGTCGGGGTGGCGGGCGACGTCGTCGGCCAGCGGGGTCCCCCGCTCGACGGTGAGGGCGTAGGCGCTGACGTGGTCGGGACCGAGGGCGATGGCGGCGTCGACCGTGGCCGCCCAGTCGTCGACGGACTCCCCCGCCCCGCCGTAGATCAGGTCGAGGTTGAGGGCCAGCCCCGCGGATCGGGCCGCGGCCACCGCGGGGGCCACCGCCTCGACGGGGTGGGTGCGACCGAGGGCGGCCAGCACGTGGGGCACGAAGGACTGCACGCCGAGCGACACCCGGGTCACGCCGCCCGCGGCGTAGCGGGCGGCTCGCTCGGCGTCGAGGTCCTCGGGGTTGCACTCGACGGTGACCTCGGCCCCGTCGACCACGGGCAGCTCGGCCAGGACGGCGAGGAGCAGGTCCGGGTCGACGCGCGACGGGGTGCCGCCTCCGACGAACACCGACGTCACCGGCCGGAGGTCGGGGGCCAGTCGTCGGGCGTGGGTGCGACAGGCGGCCAGGTACCGCTCGACCAGGTGGTCGCGGTCGGTCCAGGTGGCGAACGCGCAGTAGTCGCAGCGGTGCCGGCAGAACGGCACGTGCAGGTAGGCCCCGAGCGGCTCGGGAGGCGGGTCGACCACCGATCCAGGCTACGGGTCGAACGGACCCGCCCAGCGGGCCGGCTCAGCGGGCCGGCTCAGGAGCCGAGCCGACAGGCGACCAGACCAGCACGGTGTCGCGATGCGGCGACGCCGCACGAGGTCGTCGCGAGACGGGCGATGGTCCACGCGCGTCGTCAGCGCGTGAGCAGGAGCCCCAGGTCGCCGAGGCGCTTCACCGCGCCGTCCTCGGTGGTGTCGAGGATGCAGGCGATGGCCCGCAGGTCGTCGCGGCGGATGGTGAGGACGCGGCCGTTGAAGTCCTGGCGCTGGACCTGGATCATCGTCAGGTAGCGACCGAGCATCTCGGCCGGGACGCCGGAGAGGTCCTCGAGCTGGGTGAGGTCGATCACGATCTTGCGCCGGTCGGGACGGGGCGCGGTGAGGTCGACGACGTCGGCCTCACCCTCCCGGTCGCGGGGCAGGAGCTGGTCGACCGGCACGTTGTAGAACCGGGCCAGGCGCTGGAGGCGGGGCACCGAGATGGCCCGCTCGCCGCGCTCGTAGGCCCCGAGGACCGAGGCCTTGAACTCGTGGTGGGAGGCCTCCTCGGCCTCCTGCAGCGACAGGCCCTTCTGGCGGCGGATCGAGCGGAGGCGCTCGCCGACCTTCCGTCCGTACAGCCGGGTCGCCTCGTCGTCGATCTCTTGGTCCATGGTGGTCAACCGGATCAGTCTCCTACGACGCCCGCGCACGAGCGGGGTTACGGTGCCCCGCGGGTTCGCCGACGGGTCGGTGCGGGGGCCCGCACCGTTCGACCACGATACGTCGTGAGCGCTGCCGCGATCAACCACCCTCCGCGTTGAGCGGTCAGGGAGCCGGGGCGACCAGGCCGGACCGCAGGGCCACCAGCAGCGACCCGGCGACGACCGCGGCGGTCTCGGCCCGCAGGATCGTGGCACCCAGACCGACGAAACCAGGGGCACGGGCGACCTCCGCCTCGCTCCACCCCCCCTCCGGGCCCACGAGGACGCAGGGCCGGTCGAGCGTCGGCGCCGGGCCGCCGGGGTGGGCCAGGGCGACGCCGGGGCGGTCGGCGAGCGCGGCGAGGCGCACCCCGACGTCGATGCGCGGCAGGGTGCAGCGCCGGCTCTGCATGGCCGCCTCCCGGGCGACCTTCTCGAGCCGGGCGCGGGTGGCCGCCGCCTTCTCGCCCTCCCACCGCACCACCGAGCGCTCGGCGATCAGCAGGAGCACCTCGTCGACGCCCAGCTCGGTGAGCTTCTGGACGGCCCACTCGGGCCGCTGCCCCTTCACGGGGGCGAGGCCCACCGTGACCGGCGGCGCGGGCGGCCGCGCCTCGGCGACGTCGCCATCGGGCTCCACGTCGGTCCCGAACCGGGCCCAGCGCCACCGTCCCCGCCCGTCGGTGACGGTCAGGGGGTCGCCGGGCCGGAGCCGCAGGGCGCGCCCGAGGTGGTGGCGGTCGTCGTCGGTGAGGGTGGGCGCGTCGAGGTCGTCGACGAAGACGTGGGGGGCGCCACCGCGCCCCAGCTCGCGGCCCACCGGCCTACTTCAGGGCCGAGCGGATCTTCGACAGCAGCCCGGTGTCGGGCGGGGCCACGTCCTCGCCACCGGCGGCCGCCAGGCTGCGGTACAGCTCCTCCTGCTCGGGCGAGAGCTCGGTCGGGACGGAGACCACGACCTCGACCAGGAGGTCGCCCCGGCCGCGCCCGCGCACCCGGGGCACGCCGAGGCCCCGCAGGCGGACGACGTGTCCGGGCTGGGTGCCGCGGGGGATGTCGAGCGTGCTCGGTGCCGTCGAGGGTCTCGAGGTCGAGCTTCAGTCCCAGCGCCACCTGGGCGGGCGAGAGGACGAGGCGGTGCAGCAGGTCGGTGCCCTCGCGGGTGAAGCGGGGGTGAGCGGCGACGCGCAGGTGGACGTAGAGGTCGCCGGCGGGACCGCCCCGCGGGCCGGCCGGGCCGTAGCCGGGGAGCCGCAGGGTCGAGCCGTCGTCGACGCCGGGCGGGATGTCGACGGTGTAGGTGCGCTCGACCGGGCGGCGGCCGTCGCCCGCGCAGTCGGGACACGGGGAGGAGACGACCTCGCCCATCCCGCCGCACGAGGGACACGGACGGGCGGTGACCATCTGGCCCAGGACCGACTGGCGGACCTGGCGCACCTGGCCCGCACCCTCACAGGTGCTGCAGCGGCTCGGATGGGTGCCGGGCGCGGCGCCGGAGGCCTCGCAGGTGTCGCACGGCGAGGGCACGGTCAGGGTGACCGGCGCCTTGGTGCCGAACACGGCCTGCTCGAAGCTGAGGTCGACCACCAGCTCGGCGTCGCCCCCGCGGGGCGGGCCGCCCCGCCCGCCGCCGAAGCCGCCGCCCCCGCCGAAGAAGGCGTCGAAGATGTCGCCGAGGCCGCCGCCGGCGAAGGGGTCGCCCCCGCCCCCGGTGCGGGAGTCGGTGCCGAAGGTGTCGTAGCGCTGGCGGCGGTCGGGGTCCGACAGCACCTCGTAGGCCTGGGCGATCTCCTTGAACCGGGCCTCTGCGGCCGGATCGTCGGGGTTGGCGTCGGGGTGGTGCTCGCGCGCCAGGCGCCGGTAGGCGCGCTTGATCTCGTCGGCCGTGGCGGTGCGGGCGACGCCGAGGGTGGCGTAGAGGTCGTCGGTGGCCATGGGGTGCGGGAGGTCCTCCGGGCGGGTGGGGTCAGCCCTCGGTGAGCCGGCGGCCGAGCCGCTTGCTCACCACGGCCACGGCGGCCAGGGCTTGGGCGTAGTCCATGCGGGTCGGGCCCAGGACGCCGACGCTGCCGACCGGCTCGCCCTCGACCTCGTAGGGCGCGACGACGATCGAGCACTCGGCCAGCGTGGCCATGCCCGTCTCGGAGCCGATGGCGACCTGGAGGCCACGGTCGACGACGTCGCGCAGGAGGGTGACCACCACGAGCTGCTGCTCGAGGAGGCCCAGCACCTCGCGGACCGTCTCGACCGCGTCGAACGCCGCGGCCATGCGGTCGGTGCCCCCGATGTAGAGGTGGTCGCCGTCGCTGTCGACGGCCCGGCGGGCCGCCCCGACGACCGCGATGGTCGTGGCGCCGGCCGGATCGCCGGGGTCGAGCACCGGGTCCGGGACGGTGGCCAGGCCGGCCAGGTCGTGGCCGACGAGGTGGTGGGAGAGGTGGGCACCGGCGGCCGCCATGCACTCCTCGGACGCGTCGGCGGCGGAGCCGTCGAGGTCGACGGTGGCCTTCTCGACCGAGCCGTTCGAGAGCACCACGACCAGCAGGGCGGTGCGGGGGGTGATGCCGACCAGCTGCACCGAGCGCACCACCGCGGTGGCGCGGGGCGGACCGGTGACCACCGCGGCGGTGCCGGTGAGGCCGGACAGGAGCCGCGAGGTGTCGGTGAGCATCCGCTCGAGCTCGGTGTGGGCGCTGTCGAAGAACGAGCGCACCTGCTGGGCCGAGGCCCGGTCGAGGCTGGGCCGGCTGGCCAGGTGGTCGACGTAGTAGCGGTAGCCGGACTCGGTGGGGATGCGCCCCGCGCTGGTGTGGGGCTGGGCCAGGTAGCCGTCGGCCTCCAGCGTCGCCATGTCGTTGCGCACCGTGGCCGACGAGACCGCCACCCCTGGTGCCGACGCGACGTGGCCCGAGCCGACGGGCTGGGCCGTGTGGATGTACTCCTCCACCACGGCCCGCAGGATGGAGGCCTTGCGGTCGTCGAGCATGGGCGTCACACCCGGTGGTCGCGAAAGGTGCCGGGCTGGCACTCGACTCTACCGAGTGCCAACGCCCGCGACGTGCTCAGCGATCAGTCGTCGAGGCGGAGGGCGCTGACGAAGGCTTCCTGGGGGACCTCGACCCGCCCGATCGACTTCATCTTCTTCTTGCCCTCCTTCTGCTTCTCGATCAGCTTGCGCTTCCGGGTGATGTCGCCGCCGTAGCACTTGGCCAGCACGTCCTTGCGCTTGGCCTTCACGGTCTGGCGGGAGATGATCCGGCCCGCCGATCGCGGCCTGGATCGGCACGTCGAACAGCTGGCGCGGGATGAGCTCCTTGAGCTTCTCGCACATGCGCCGGCCGTAGTCGTCGGCCTTGTCGCGGTGGACGATCATGCTGAAGGCGTCGACCGGCTGGGCGTTGAGCAGGATGTCGACCTTCACCAGGGCGGAGATGTCGTAGCCGTCGGGCTCGTAGTCGAGGCTGGCGTAGCCCTGGGTGCGGCTCTTCATCTGGTCGAAGAAGTCGGTGACCACCTCGGCGAGGGGCAGGCGGTAGCGCAGCTCGACCCGCTCGGGCGACAGGTACTCGAGCTTGACCATCTCGCCCCGGCGGTTCTGGCACAGCTCCATGAGGGTGCCGGTGTAGTCCGACGGGGTGAGGAGCGTGACCGCCGAGCCACGGCTCCTCGATGCCCTCGACCTCGGTGGCCGGCGGCATCTCCGACGGGTTGTCGATCTCGACGACCTCGCCCTTGGAGGTGTGCACCCGGTACTCCACCGACGGGGCGGTGGCGATGAGGCTGAGGTCGAACTCGCGCTCCAGGCGCTCGCGCACGATCTCCATGTGCAGCAGGCCGAGGAACCCGCAGCGGAACCCGAAGCCGAGGGCGCCGGAGCTCTCCGGCTCGTAGGTGAAGCTGGAGTCGTTGAGCCGCAGCTTCTCGAGCGCCTCGCGCAGGTCGGGGAACTGGTCGCCGTCGATCGGGAACAGACCGCAGAACACCATCGGCTTGGGGTCGCGGTAGCCCTCGAGCGGCTCGGTGGCGCGGCTTGGCCGCGTCGGTGACGGTCTCGCCGGAGCGGGCCGAGCCCACGTCCTTGATGCCGGCGATCAGGTAGCCCGTCTCGCCCGGGCCGAGGGTGGCGACCGGGGTGTGGTCCGGGCGAGCGGACGCCGATCTCCTCGGCCGCGTGGGTGGCGCCGGCCTGCATGAAGCGGAGCTTGGCGCCGGTGCGGAGGGTGCCGTCCATGATCCGGACGGAGCTCACGACGCCCCGGTAGGGGTCGAAGTGGCTGTCGAAGATCAGGGCCCGCAGAGGGTCGTCGGCCTCCCCGACGGGGGCCGGGATGCGGTCGAGCACGGCGTCGAGCAGCTCGGGCACGCCCTCGCCGGACTTGGCCGAGATGCGCAGCACCTCCTCGGCCGGGATGCCGAGCACGTTCTCGATCTCCTCGGCGCAGCGGTCGGGGTCGGCCGCCGGGAGGTCGATCTTGTTCATGCAGGCGATGATCTCGAGGTCGTTCTCGAGGGCCAGGTAGCAGTTGGCCAGGGTCTGGGCCTCGATGCCCTGGGCCGCGTCGACCAGCAGCACCACGCCCTCGCAGGCGGCCAACGACCGGCTGACCTCGTAGCCGAAGTCGACGTGGCCGGGGGTGTCGATGAGGTTGATCACGTGGTCGCGCCACGGGATGCGCACCGACTGGAGCTTGATGGTGATGCCCCGCTCGCGCTCGAGGTCCATCGAGTCGAGGTACTGGGCCCGCATGTCGCGGGCGCTGACGATGCCGCTCAGCTCGAGCACCCGGTCCGACAACGTGGTCTTCCCGTGGTCGATGTGGGCGATGATCGAGATGTTGCGGAGGCGGGCGAGGTCCATGCAGCGGCTTCGGCTCGGAGGGTGACGAGCCAGCCTACCGAGGGAGCCTCCCCGGCCCGGCAGCCGGACCGTCCGGGTCAGGCCTCGCGGAGGGTCAGGATCCCGACGGCGGGCCGGCTGAGGAACCGCACCTGAGGGGCCAGGCCGCGGACCAGCCCGACCCCGGGCCCGATGTAGAGGGCGTTGCCGTCCACCTCGTGGAGGCCGCCGCGGGCGACGTCGCGGGGCACGGCGGTGTTGTGGACCAGGGGACCGATCAGGGGCAGCACGACCTGGCCGCCGTGGGTGTGGCCGGCGACGGTCAGGTCGACGCGGGAGGCGTCGGGGAGCTCGAGCACGGTGTCCGGGCGGTGGCTGAGGAGGATGGTGACGGCACCGTCGTCGGGCTCGGCGAGGAGGTCGGCCCGCACCTCGTCGGCGGCCTCGCTGGCGTAGTCGAGCCGGGTCCCGCCGATCCGCAGGAGCCGGTCGCCCACCTCGACGTCGGCGACCTCGTCCTCCAACACGGTGATGTCGAGGCCCTCGAGGATCGTCGCAGCGCGATCGACGCGGCCCTGGTCGACGTCGCCCCGCACGAAGTAGACGCCTCCCGGCGCCTCGAGCCGGCCGATCAGCTCGCGGAGCGCCGGCAGCTCGTCGTCGAGGTCGTGGGTCCGCCCCTGGAAGATGTCGCCCGGCACCAGGATCACGTCGGGTCGGGCCGCGAGGACCTCGTCGACGGCGTGGTGCTCGTGCTCGCCGACGTCGGACGTCTGGATGTCGGCGAGCACGGCGATGCGCACCGCGTCGTCACCCCGCCGCGCCGGGTCGACGGCCACGTCGTGGTGGTCGACCCGCAGGCGGTACGGCTCGACGTGCGTCGCGTACGCCCCGAGCACCGCGGGGAGCAGCAGCACGAGGCCGACCACCCGGGCGGCGACCGACGAACCCCGGCCCAGGCCGAGCGCCAGCCCCGCGAGGGCGACGAGCGGGACGGTCACCGTCAGCGCCAGGTACGCGTGGTGGACGATCAGGTCGCCCCGCACCCACCGGTCCCAGACCACCACGACGATGACGGCCAGCCCGACCAGGCCGACCGCCGCCGCGGCGGCCAGCGCGACGACGACCGACGGGAGGTCGATGCGGCTCTCGCGCCGCCGCCGGACGAGCACGACGACCCCGACGATCGTCGAGACGACGGCCAGCGTGGTGAGCTGGCCGGTGGTGTGCACCGGGGCATGCTGGCAGGTCCCCGGCCGCCGCATGTGACGGCCATGGGGCCCAGCCGGTAGGGTCTCCGGGCTGTATCGAGACGACCTCCGACGGTAGGACCCCGTGGCCAACATCAAGAGCCAGATCAAGCGCAACCGCCAGAACGAGAAGCGCCGCCTGCGCAACAAGGGCGTGCGCTCCGAGATGCGCACCCGGACCAAGGCGGCCGTCACCGCCGCCGACGAGGGCCGCGACGACGCCGACGAGGCCCTGCGCATCGCCCTCAAGCGCATCGACAAGGCTGCGGCCAACGGTGTCATCCACAAGAACCAGGCCGCCCGACGCAAGTCGCGCCTGGTCAAGCGGACCGCCGCCGCCGCCGAGGCCTGATCCCGAGCTGATCGGGGCCGGTCCGCCGGCCCACCCACCACGAGCGCCGGCCACCCGGCGCTCGTGTCGCGCCCGGGCCCAGGTGACGACGGGCGTCAGCGGCGCCCGACGCGCGACCACGCGTCGCGGGCCAGGCGGGCCACCAGCACCTCCATGACCAGCTCGTCGGGCCAGGCCTGGGCGCCGCGCACGGCCAGGTCGGCCTCGGCCAGCAGCAGGATCGCCCGCCGGACCCCGACCGGGCCGAGGGCCCGGGACTGGGCCAGGGCCTTCTTGGCCGGGAACGTCGATCCCCGCATCCCCAGCAGCTCGGCCGCCTCCTTGTCGGTGCGGACCCGGGCGCCGTCGAGGCGCAGCATCCGCCCGTAGTGGGAGTGCAGGGTCGCCATCACCTGGAGGGCGTGGCGCTCGCCGCCGTGGAGCATGCGGTGCAGCAGGTCGAGGGCCCGCGACGCGTCGCCCTTGTCGATGGCGTCGGTCAGCTCCCACGGCGGCACCCCGCCGGCCTCGCCCAGCCACGGCTCGACCTCGGCGGCACCGAGGCGGGCGCCCGCGCCGTGCACCCCGACCAGCCGCTCGGCCAGCTCGACCACCGCGCCGGCCCCCTCGCCCAGGCGGTCGGCGATCATGCGGGCGGCCGCGCCGTCGAGGGTGATGCCGTGGGTCGCCACCTGCTCGGCCACCCAGGAGGCCCGTTCCTTGGCCGGCGGGTCGACCTCGACCACCTCGCCGCCGCAGGCCTTCACCGCCTTGCTCAGGGTGGGCGGGAGGTTCCCCAGCCGCTGGTTGGGCTCCGGGCTGCGCTCCCAGACCAGCACGAGGTCGGTGGAGTCGAGGGGGTCGGCGAGGTAGTCGAGCAGCGGCCGCAGGGCGTCGGCGTTGGTGAAGCGGCCCAGGTGGCGGGCGACCACGACGCGACGGTCGGTGAGGAAGGGCAGGGTGCTGGCCGCGTCGACCACCGCCCCGATCTCGTACTCGGGCCCCGAGTGCTCGTCGACGAGGAGGCTGCGGTCGCCGTCGCCCACCAGCCGGTCGACCAGGGCGACCGCGGCCTCCTCCCGGAGGACGTCGTCGCTCCCCTTGACCAGGGTGACCGAGCCCATCAGCGCGCCGCTGTCCGGGCGGCCAGGATCGCGTCGAGGACGGTCACGACCCGGCGGGTCGGCCCGGAGCCGGGGTCGGCCACCGTGGTGCCGTCGATGGCGGCGAGGGCGGCCGCGACCGCCTCGTCGACCCGGCCGCCGTCGTCGGCCGCGCCGGCCGCCACGCTCCCGCGTCGTCACGTCCGGACGGTCGAGCAGGGGGCGACGGGACCACGGTCGGCGACCCTACCCCGACCCCCCGGACGCGCCGGCCGTCGCATGCGGCCGTTCGCCGGGCCGCCACCCGACGCTCAGGGCGACGGGCCCCGCCGGTCGACCTGTCCGCTGGCCGGGTCGACCACGAGGTCCCCGACGACCACCGGAGGCGGGGTGCGGCGGCGGTCCCCGTCGCGGGGGCCGACGCGGACGGTGCGACCGACGCGGGCCCGGTGGCGGGCAGCCTGCTCCTCGGCCGTCGCCGCCGCGCCCGGACCGACCACCAGCACGTCGACCCGGCTCACGCCTGCTCGCCGCAGGCCGCGGAGGGTCGCCGTCGGGCCCGTCCCCGGCGCGACCCTGACCACCAGCGCCCCACCGGCCCGCCACACCCGTAGCCCGGGCTCGGGTTCGACCGCGGGCGGCGGACGCGACAGGGCGAGCCCCGGCGCCGCCAGCGCCACGCACGCCACCACCCCGCACATCGGTCGCAGCCACCGCGCCGCGGCCGACCGTCCGACGCCGACGACCACCGTGAGGGCCACCACCAGCACCACCAGGTGCGGAGCCCCGATCTCACCCAGCGGGACGGACGACGCGGTGCGGGCCACCCCGTGCAGCCAGGCCAGCGCCACCCCGGTCGGGGCGTGGAGCCAGCCGGCCCAGGGCGGGCCGAGCGCGCCGGCGAGCAGCCCGGCCGGCAGACCCCACGTCATCACCAGCGCGGCGGCCGGTGCGGCGAGCAGGTTGGCCGGCAGCGACGCCACCGGCACTCCGTCGAACACCGTCACCAGCAGTGGGGCGACGCCGACCTGCGCCGCGCCCGACACGGCCAGCGGCAGGCTCACCGTCGGCGGCCCCGGGAGGGCGGCGTGCAGCCGAGGCCCGACCACGACGATGCCGGCGGTGGCCGCGACCGAGAGCTGGAAGCCGACCGACCGCACCAGCAGCGGGTCGGCGAGCACCAACCCGGCCACGGCGAGGGCCAGCACGTGGACCGGGGCCGTGGGCCGACCGCGGGCGAAGGCCACCGCCGCGACCAGGGCCATGGCCACCGCCCGCAGCACCGACGGCTCGGCCCGGGTGAGGCAGGCGAACAGGCCGAGCAGGAGCGCCACCCCCACCAGCCGCCCCGCCAGGCGGAGCCGTCGCAGCAAGGGGGCCGCGACCGCCAACGTGAACGCGACGTTCTGACCGGAGACGGCCAGCAAGTGGGACAGACCAGAGCCCCGGAAGTCGTCGGTGACCTCGACGGTCTGGTGGCGGTCGTCGCCCAGGACGAGGCCGAGGTACAGCGCCCGGCCGTCGTCGCCCAGCGGTTCGGCACCGTCGACCAGCAACGAGCGCAGGTGGTTGGCGGCGCGCCACGGAGCGGTCGCCGGCCGTCCGGGTCGGGCGTCGCGGACCTGCAGCGACGCGACCACGTGGCGGGTGCGGAGCCAGCGCGAGCGCGCCGGCAACGGGCCGATCCGCCCCTCGGCCTCCACCCGCTCGCCCGCCTGGCGCACCTGCAGGACCTCCCCCGCCGGCCCCTCGGCCCGCACCAGGAGGTGGCGCCCGTCGAGGCGACCGATGACCTCGACGGTGCCGAAGGCGACCTCGGGGTCCGACACCAAGGTGACCTCCCCGGCCACCGGACCCGACGGCGGGGGTCGCAGCCCCGCCACCGCCGCCGCCCCGCAGGCCGAGGCGGCGACGGCTCCGGCGGCCACCAGGAGGGCGGGGCGACGGAGGCCCACGGCCAGCCCGGCGACTCCGAGCCGCGACCCACAGGCTGACCGGACGGGCCACCCACGCCCCGGCGGCCACCGCGACGGCGAGGGCCACCGCGCCGCGGGGTCCGAGGGCGATCGCGGCCCGGGTCGGGGGGAGCCAGGCCCCGCCACCAGGGTCGGGTGCGGTCGGCTCGGAGCGGCCGTCGACCGGGGTGCCGACCGCCATCACACCGTCACCAGGGGTCGGATCTCGGCCAGCTTGGCCTCGCCGATCCCCCGGACGTCGAGCAGGTCGTCGACCGAGCGGAACGGCCCGTTCTCCTGCCGGTGGGCGACGATGGCGGCCGCGATCGACGGGCCCACCCCGGGCAGCTCGTCGAGCTCGGCCTCGTCGGCCGTGTTGATGTCGATCGGCGCGCCCTCGGCCTCCGACCCCGACGCCTCCCCCGGCCCCGCCCCGCCGGTCCCCCCGCTGCCGTCGGCGGATCCTCCCTCGGGGAGGGCCACCGCGGGCAGGTCGGCCTCGCCCCGACGGGGGACGTAGACGCGGTCGCCGTCGGCCAGCGGCGCGGCCAGGTTGAGCCGGGCCGGGTCGGCGTCGGGCGCCAGCCCCCCGGCGGCGCGGACCAGGTCGTCGACCCGGGCGCCGGGCGGCAGCCGGTACACGCCGGGCCGCACGACCGCGCCGGCCGCGTGGGCCACCAGCTCGGTCGGCACCGACGTCGAGGACCCCTCGGCTCCGGTGGCCGCCGCGCCCCCTCGGCTCCGGCGGGCTGCTCGGCCGACTCGGTCCCCGCGACCGTCGCCGCCTCGGCGGAGGACTCGGCGGTGGCCAACGGCAGGGTCTCCTCCAGCGGGGTCGACGGGGGACGCAGCAACCAGGCCGCGACCGCCACCCCGGCCAGGGCGGCCACGCCCCACGCCGCGGCCCGGGCGTCGAGTCCGAGGCGGAGCCGCAGGTCGCGCAGGCGGTCGGGCCAGGGCCGGTCGGGGGGCGGCCGCTCGAGGTCGGTCGGGTCCGGCGGTGGAGGGGATGAGGGGTCGGGCACGTCGGCGCCTCCCGGAGCAGGTCACCGGGCGCGCCGGCGACACCTGGTCGCAGGGGAGGTGCACGGGCCGCGGCAGCGACCGATCCGCGACGGACCCCGCCGGGACCGCGTCGCGCGGCTCCGAGTCTACGCCCCGGTCGGTCCGCCCCGTCCCGACCCTCCCGCCCGCCGTCCCGCGGCCGCGGCGCGGCCGGGGGCGGAGGTCGGGGCGGCGGGCCAGCCACTCGGCCTCGACCTCCAGGCCGAGGCGCCGGTACGCGGCCCAGTGCGGCCAGCCCCGCAGCCGCTGGTGCGCGTAGTCGACCAGGTAGGTCACGAGGAACCCGACCACCCCCCGCTCGCGGTACTGGCGGACGTGCTCGGCCTCGTGGGCCAGCAGGTGGGCGTCGGATGCCCGGCGGCGTCGGATCGACACCACCGGTCCGATGGTGATGGCGGCGGCTCCCGGCGGGACCGGACCCCCGATCCACAGCCAGTGGTCTCCGTGGCGTCGCAGCCCCACCGCTCGCTCCCGACCGACCGGTCTCAGAACATCCGGGCGGTGAGCTTCTTGCGGTAGGCCGCGGTGCGGGGGTCGTCGGGTCCGAGCACCTCCAGCAGGTCGAGCAGCTCCTGGCGGGCGTCGTCGTCGCCGGGGGCCCGGTCGAGGAGGTCGTCGAGGCGCTGGTCGACGTCGTCGGTGGCCTCGCCGGTGCGGGCCAGGGCGGCGATGTGGCGGGACTCGTTGGAGTCGGGGATGCGGGCCAGCAGCTCGAGCGCCTCGTCGCCCCGGTCGTCGTCGACGAAGGCGCGGGCCAGGGCGAGGGTCACGGTCTCGTTGCCGGGGTCGAGCTCGAGGGCGAGGCGCAGCGACGGGATGTCGCCGAGGGCGAGGAGCCGCTCGACCTCACCCTCCTCGGCCGTCGGCATCAGGCCGTCGACGAACGCGGTCACCGCGTCCTTCCCCTGGGCCCCGACGAAGCCGTCGACCACCGCGCCGTTGCGGAGGCCGTAGACCGCCGGGATGCCCTGGACCCGGAAGGCCTGGGAGATCTGCGGGTTCTCGTCGACGTTGACCTTGACCAGCACGGCACCGCCGTCGGTGGCGTCGATCACCTCCTCGAGGATCGGGCCGAGGGTGCGGCACGGCCCGCACCACGGCGCCCACAGGTCGACGACGACGGGCACGGTCTTCGATCGCTCGATGACCTCCTGCTCGAACGTGGCATCGGTGACGTCGACCATGGGTTGCTCCTCGGGTGTCGGCCGATCGTCCAACCTACCGGCGGGCCACTACCCTCCGGCGCGTGAGTGAGGGGCGATCCGAGGGCGAGGCCATCGCCGTCGCCGCGATGACGTCAGCGGTGGAGGGCGGCGACGAGGACACCGCGCGCGCCCTGCTGGCCCGCCACCCCGACCTGGCCGGGACCACGATCCGGGATGTCCACCTCGTCCGCATGGCCGCGTACGCCCAGATGCAAGGGCTGGTCGACGACCTGCTGGCGCTCGACGTCGACCTCGACGTGTTCGACGCAGCGTCCCTCGACCGCACCGACGACCTGGCCGCCCTCCTCGACGCCGACCCCGACCTGGTCGAGGCCTGGTCGGCCGACGGCTTCACCCCCCTGCACCTGGCCGCGTTCTTCGGCCACATCCGGCCGACCGAGCTGCTCCTCAACCGGGGCGCCACCCCCGACCCGGTGTCGCGCAACGCACTGGCGGTGCACCCCATCAACTCGGCCGCGGGCAAGCCGTTCACGATCGTCGTCCACCTGCTGCTCGACCACGGCGCCGACGCCGACGCGGCCATGGCCGGCGGCTACCGGCCGCTCCACGCGGCCGCTCACAACGGGCAGGCGTCGGTGGTGCGGGTGCTGCTCGACCGGGGCGCCGACCCCAACGCCCGCAACGACGCCGGTGAGACCGCCGCCGACGTCGCCGCCGACGACGAGATCCGCGAGATCCTCGCCTCGGTCTGAGGCCCCCGGGTGCGGGTGGGGCATGCTGGCCGGGTGGACGTCGTCGCCGACATGCAGGCCCGGGCTGCGGCCCCGGCCGTCTTCCGGTGGGTCGACGACCTGTCCCTCTACCCCCGGTGGCTCGACCTGGTGAGCCGGGCCGAGCCGTCCCCGCCCCACCCCGACGACGAGGGTCCCGCCTGGAGCATCGACCTGCGGGCCCGCCTCGGCCCCCTGGCCCGGGCCAAGCGCCTGCGGATGGTGCGGGTGGTCCACGACGTGCCCCACCGGGTCGAGTTCGCCCGCCGGGAGCACGACGGGCGCCAGCACTCCCCCTGGGTCCTGCGGGCCGAGGTCGACGACGCAGGGGCATCGGGCGACGGTGAGGTCACGCTGAGGATGCACCTCCACTACGGCGGCGGCCTGTTCGGTCCCGTCGTCGAGCGCCTCCTGACCGACGAGATCGAGCGGGCCCGACCCAGGCTCGTCACCCTGATCGAGGGCGGCACCTCCGACGACGCCGTCGCCTGAGCAGAAGCTTGGTGTGCGTTCCCGGGGCAGTCACCCGGCCTCGTCGTGCATCCCGATCCGTCGTTCCCGTGCGAGGCAGCGGCGAACGTGCCGGGACGAGCTGCGTCAAGCCGTCACTCGCGTGGGCCGGTAGCGCAGGGCGACCGCCCCCGACCGGAACTCATGGCGATCCACGAGCTCGAGCTGGATGCGCTCGCGCAGACCGGCGAGCAACGTCGGCCCGTGTCCGGCAAGGACGGGCTGCACGACGAACGCGTACTCGTCGATCAGTCCCAGATCTGCCAACGCCAGGGGGAGCGTCACACCACCCACGAACAGGCCCTCGCCTGGCTCCTCCTTGAGCCGCTGAACCGCCTCCCCCAAGTCGCCTCGCACCAGCTCGGCGTTCCAGTCGACCCCGCTCAGCGTGCTCGACACGACGTACTTCTTCGCCCGGTCGATGGTCTCGGCGAACGGGATCTCCCGCTCACCCATCCAGTCAGGCCACGTGCCCGTGGCCGGCCGCCGCCACGCCGACTCCATCATCTCGTAGGTCACCCGGCCGAACAGCAGGGCATCGGCCCGTCCCATCTCAGCGGTCCAGTAGCGCATCGACTCCTCGTCCGGCGGGAGCCCTGCCTCGTGATGGCAGCAGCCGTCGAGCGTGACGTTGATCGAGTAGCGGAGTGGTCTCATCTCGTGGCTCTCCGTTGCTGCGCGCGCGTTCACCGGACCGTACACAGACGACTGCCGGCGCCACTTCTCATCGGCGCGTCAGCGTGGCCGCCGGGGTTCCTCACATTGCACCCGGATGGTGGCGCTAGCCGGCGAGGGCGCTCAGCAACCTCGCCCGTGCCGCGCCCCAGGCGGGGTCGGCGAGCAGGGACGCCGCACGGGGCCGGGCGAAGGCGACCCGCTCCTCGGCGACGATCCGCCCCGGGCGGGACGACATCACCAGCACCCGGTCGGCGAGGGTCAGGGCCTCGTCGACGTCGTGGGTCACCAGCAGGGCGCTGCGACGGGCGGCGTCGGCCTCCCACACGCCCTCCAGCCAGCCGTAGAGGTCGCGGCGGGTCAGGGCGTCGAGCGCGCCGAAGGGCTCGTCGAGCAGCAGCGGCGCCCGTCCGACCAGGAAGGTGCGGGCCACCGCGACCCGTTGGCGCATGCCGCCCGGAGAGCTGGGCCGGCCACGCACCCGAGAAGCCGGCCAGCCCGAAGCGCTCCAGCAGCTCGGCGGCCCGGGTCCGGGCCTCGGCCCGGGGCACGCCGGCCAGCTCGGCGCCGATGGCGGCGTTGCCGACGACCCGCCGCCAGGGCAGCAGGGCGTCGCGCTGGGGCTGGAACGCGGTGCGTCCGGGCCGGCCCCGGACGTCGTCGCCGTCGATCGTGACCGTGCCCCCGTCCGGGGCGACGAGTCCGGCCAGGACCCGCAGCAGCGTCGACTTGCCGCAGCCCGACGGTCCGAGCAGGGCGACGAACTCCCCGGCCGCGAGGTCGAGGTCGATGCCCGCCAGCACCTCGGTCGGCCCGAAGGCGTGGCGCAGGTCGCGCACCTGCACCACCCCGGTGGTCGCCGACGTCGGCGGGCCGTCCACCTGGTCCCGGTCAGTCGCCGGGGAGGAGGTCGTTGGTGTAGCCGGCCTCGACGTCGCCGGCCTCCTCCACGATGCCGGCCTCGACGAGGAAGTCGACGAAGGCGGCCCACCGGTCGCCGTCGATCCGGCCCCACACCCCGGGCGACGACGCGTACCTCGGGGCGAGGTAGGCGCTGCTGGCCTCGACCAGCTCCGGGTCGAGCTCGGGGACGGCGGCGAGCAGCGCCTCGGCACCGGACTGCGGCGACGCCATGGCCTCCACGTAGCCCCGCGCCGTGACGTCCATGAACGCGCTCGAGCACCTCGGGCCGCTCGGCGAGGGCCGCCTCCGACGCGGCGAGGATCGGGGTGTACCAGTCGGGGATGCAGTCGGCGTGGTCGACGAAGGGGATCGACGCGATGTCGAGGCCGTCGACCTCCGAGTAGCGGATGCCGTCCCACCCGTCGAAGATCCACACCACGTCGTACTGGTCGCGCTCCAGGCCGACGCGGTAGTCGGCGTCGCCCACGTCGACGAACCGCACCTGCGACGGGATCGCCTCCGTCGCACTCGACCAGGGTCTCGACCAGGGCCTGCTCGAGGGCGCCGCCGAAGCCTCCGTACGCCTTGCCCTCCAGGTCGCGGGGCCGGGTGATGCCCTCGGACGCGAGCGACACCAGGCTCGACGTGTTGTGCTCGATCACCGCGGCGACGGCGACGACGGGCACGCCCTGGGCCCGGGCCGGCACCAGCTCCTCCTGCACGGTGAAGCCGACGTCGGCCTGGCCCGACGCGAGCAGCTGGACCGAGCCGACGTCGCCCGGCTCGATGATCTCGACGTCCAGGCCGGCGTCCTCGTACCAGCCCTCGGCCTGGGCGAGGTACACGCCGTTGTGGTTGGTGTTGGGGCTCCAGTCGAGCACCACCGTCACCGCCTCGGTGCCGGACCCCGACCCCTCGGAGGACGAGCCGGACCCGCCGGCGTCGTCGGAGCCGCAGGCGGCCACCGCCAGCAGCAGCGCGCCGAGGGCGAGCAGCAGGGAGGTCGGACGTCGGGTCATGGGGTGGGCTCCTGGGGGGCGGGACGGGGGTGGAGGACGTCGATGGACACGGAGCCCTCGGCCCGCGTCCACGGCGCGGCCAGGCGACCGACGACGCCGACGAGCAGGTAGAGCGCGCCCGAGAGGGCGGCGATGACGACGAAGGCCGCGAACATCCGGTCGACCAGGTAGCTCGACCGGGAGCGGTTGATGAACACGCCGAGCCCCTGGTCGCCGCCGTTCATCTGGCCGAAGACGGCGGCGGCCACCGCGTAGGCCGCGGAGATCTGCAGGCCGGCGAAGAACGCCGGCACCGCGGCGGGCAGCTGCACCAGGCGCAGCACCTCCCGCCGTCCGCCGCCGAGGCCCCGGACCAGCTCGACCAGCTCGACGTCGGTGCCGTCGATGCCGGCGGTGGTGGTGACCGCGACGGGGAAGAAGGTGACGAGGGCGACCAGCACGACCTTGGGGGTGCTGCCCAGCCCGAACACCACCACGAGCAGCGGAGCGAGGAGGATGGTGGGGAAGGTCTGGCTGGCGATCAGCACCGGGCCGAGCGCCCGCCGGGCGAGGGGCACGGTGGCGACCAGCACCGCGATGCCCCCGCCGATCGCGGCCCCGACCAGCAGCCCGGTCACGGTCTGGCCGATGGTGACGAGGACGGGGTCGCCGAGCAGCGGTGCGGCATCGATCCCCGCCGACGCGATGCGGCTCGGCGCGGGCAGGAGGTAGGCAGGCGTGTCCCGCCAGCGCACCCACCCTTCCCATGCCGCGAGGAGCACGCCGACGAGCAGCACGGGCGGAGCCACCCGGGCCAGGGCGCTCCTCACCGGTGCGGACCCACCAGGTCGTCGACCCCGGGGCCGGAGTCGGGGCCGTCGGCCGCGCCCTCGGCGACCTTGACGACGGTGACGACGCCGTGGGCGCCCGCGGCCATGGTGGCCTCGTGGGCGCGGCGCAGCACCGCCCACACCTCGTCGGGCGGACCCTCGACCGTGGTGCCGAGCGCCCCCACCTCCATGCGCAGACCGCTGGCCCGCAGCACGGCGATGGCGGCGTCGACGTGGGCGTAGCGGTCGGCCTCGGTGCCGGCGGGCTGGGGCAGGACCTGGATCTCGGCGATCATCGGGACGGCTCCTCGGGGGTGGGGGGACGCGGGGGCACGGCGCCAGGGGCGTCGAGGCCCGGGTCGAGGGCGTGGGGGCGGACGACGGCGAGGACGCCGCTGCGCACCGAGACGGCGGCCGGTGGCTCGGCCACCTCGTTGCTCATGCCCCACGTCGACCACGGCGGGAGGGTGGCGTCGACCAGCGGCCAGCGCAGGCCCTCGGTGGTGACGCCCTCGGCGGGTCCGCCCAGCGGCAGCAGCGAGACGAGCTCGTGGACGCGGGCCTCGAGCACGACGGTGTCGACCGTGACCACCACCTGCGCCGCTCCCATCCACGCCTCGACCCGACGGCCGGGGGCGGCGACGCCCGCCAGGGCGGCCAGCGTGGCCATGGCGTGGTCGAGCCGACCGCCGTGCCCACCGACCAGCACGATGCGGTCGGGGTCGAGGGCCACGGCGCGGGCGAGGGCCAGGTCGACGTCGGTCGCGTCCTTGTCGGGGTGGTGCCCCTCGACCTCGACGCCGGCGTCGCGCAGGTCGGCGAGCGTCGCGGGGGTGATCGAGTCGAGGTCGCCGACCACCACGTCGACGTCGAGGCCGAGCGACGCGGCCTGATCGGCGCCGGAGTCGGCCGCCACCACCCGCCCGGCCCGTGGGAGGACGAGGTCCGGGTGCGCGGCGTCGCCGCCGGCGAGGACGACCACCACCCGGACGCGGCCCTGGGCCACGGTGTCGGATCGGTGGGCTGCATCCATCTCGCGTCCCTCCGCTGGCATTACCCAGAGCAGGTTCACGGGTCGGCGGCGCGCCCTCCGCCCGGCGAGCCGGACGATGGCGGTCCGCCCTCTCAGCCCGGCTGCCCCGAGCTCCCCGGCGGTGTTCCGTCGCCACCCTACCGTCTGGTCCCGCCGGCTCCCGCCCGTCCCTGCCGAGCCGGGGGTGCCGGGGGTCGGCCGGTACGGTGCGGGGCATGCGCCGCACCCTGTTCTCCGAGGAGCACGACCAGTTCCGGTCCAGCGTCCGCACCTTCGTCGAGCGGGAGGTCGTGCCGTCGTTCCTCGACTGGGAGCGGGACGGGATCGTCCCCCGCGAGCTGTTCGAGAAGGCCGGGGCCGCCGGCTTCCTCGGCATGGCCATCCCCGCCGAGCACGGCGGGGGCGGCGTCGACGACTTCCGGTTCAACCTGATCCTGGCCGAGGAGCTCGCCTACGCGGGCACCGGCGGCGCCGGGCTCGGCCTGACCCTCCACAACGACATCTGCCTGCCCTACTTCCTGTCGCTGGCGACCGAGGAGCAGAAGGCGCGCTGGCTGCCGGGCATCGCCTCGGGCGAGCTGATCACCGCCATCGCCATGACCGAGCCCGGCATCGGCTCGGACCTGGCCGGCATGACCACCACCGCGATCCGCGACGGCGACCACTACGTCGTCAACGGGTCGAAGACCTTCATCACCAACGGCATCAACGCCGACCTCGTCATCACCGCGGTGAAGACCGACCCGACCCAGCGCCACAAGGGCATGAGCCTGGTCGTGCTCGAGCGGGGCATGGACGGCTTCGAGCGGGGCCGGAACCTGGAGAAGATCGGCCTCCACAGCCAGGACACCGCCGAGCTGGTCTTCTCCGACGTGTCCGGTGCCGGTCGCCAACCTGCTCGGGCAGGAGGGCCAGGGCTTCGTCCACCTGGTGCACAACCTGCCCCAGGAGCGCCTCTCGATCGCCGCCACCGGCGTCGCCGCGGCCGAGGCGGCGCTGGGCTGGACGCTCGACTACGTGAAGGAGCGCACCGCCTTCGGCCAGCCGGTCGGCTCGTTCCAGAACAGCCGCTTCGAGCTGGCGACGATGAAGACCGAGATCGACCTGGCCCGGGTGTTCGTCGACCGCTGCGTCGACGCGCTCGTACGCCGGCGAGCTCACCGCCGAGGAGGCGGCCGAGGCCAAGTGGTGGTGCACCGAGCTGCAGAAGCGCACCGTCGACCGCTGCCTCCAGCTCCACGGCGGCTACGGCTACATGCTCGAGTACCCGATCGCCCGGGCCTACCTCGATGCCCGCATCACCACGATCTACGGCGGCACGACCGAGATCATGAAGGAGATCGTCGGCCGCTCCCTCGGCGTGTAGAGCCACCGCGAATCCCGCGGCGCGACCCGACTGCGTGCCAGGGTGTCGCCCATGCGTGCCAGGAGCAGGTCAGGTCGGGGACCGCGTGCGGTCGCGGTGGTGGCGGTGGCCATGGCCTGCGCCCTCACCGCGGTGGGGTGCTCGTCGGACGACGGCGACGACGGGGAGGCGTCCGGCTCCGGCGGCGGCTCGTCGACGACCGAGGCCGCGACCGGGTCCACCGGGGGGCTCGAGGAGTCCGACGGCAGTCGCCCCGACGACGGCTGCGGCACCGGCGTCCCGCCCGAGGTCGCGGCCGAGACCGACGGCTGGCCCCTCCCCGGGCGCGACCCCGGCAACACCCGGGCGGTGCCCGACTCCCCCATCGACTCGTCGACGATCGGCGACATCGAGGAGGTCTGGACCTACGACGTCCCCGGCAGCGCCATGTTCGGCAACCTGACGACCAACCCGATCGTGCTCGACGGTCGGGTGCACGTCGGTGCCCTCGACGGCAGCATCCACGTCGTCGACCTCGAGGACGGCGCCGAGGTCTGGTCGGAGCCCCGCGACATCAGCATCTTCGGCCCAGCCGGCGTCGCCGTCGGGTGGGGCCAGGTGTACGGCATCTCGGACACCGCGACCGTCGTGGCCCACGACCGCGACACCGGTGACGTGAGCGTGGGAGGCGGACCTGGGCGTCGCCCCCGGCAACCAGGTCGACATGGCCCCCAACCTGGTCGGCGGGTGCGTCCTCGTGTCGACCCAGGCCCTCGCGGCCGGGGGGCGGGGCACGCTCTACGCCCTCGACCACGCCGACGGCGAGGTCGTGTGGCAGGTCGAGACCGTGCCCGACGACTTCTGGGGCAACCCGGAGGTCAACCACGGCGGCGGGGCGTGGTACCCGCCGGCCGTCGACCCCTCGACCGGGGCCAGCTACTGGGGCACGTCGAACCCGTGGCCGTCGCCCGGCGCACCCGGCTTCCCGGCCGGGGCCAGCCGCCCCGGCGACAACGAGCACACCAACAGCCTCCTCGCCATCGAGCCCGACGGCGAGCTGCGGTGGACCCACCAGGTGTTCCCCCACGACATCTGGGACCGCGACATGGTCCTCAGCATCCTCACCGAGGACGGCGAGGGCACGCCGACGGTCGTGCACACCGGCAAGGGCGGGGTCGTCCTCGCCTACGACCCCGAGACGGGCGAGGTCCGGTGGCAGACCGAGGTCGGCATGCACCAGAACGACGACCTCACCGACTTCGAGGAGACGACGACGGTGCTGCCCGGCGTGCTCGGCGGGGTCGAGACCCCGCCCGCGGTGGCCGACGGGGTCGGCTACTTCGCGGTCATGAACGCGGGGTCGACCTACGACCCCGAGGACACCTTCAACCTGGCCCCCGCGCTGGGCAGCAACCCGAGCGACCTCGTCGCCCTCGACCTCACCACCGGTGAGGAGGTGTGGGCCGTCGAGCTCCCCGGAGATGGCCTCGGCGGGGTCACGGTCGTGAGCGACCTCCTGCTGACCTCCACCTACGGCGGGCTGCTCCTGGCCTACGACCGGGAGACCGGCGACGAGGTCTGGCGCCTCGACGTCGGTCGCCAGGTCAACGGCTGGCCCGCCGTCGCCGGCGACACCATCGTGTGGCCCATCTCCGGCGGCGACGTCTCCCAGCTGCTCACGCTGCGCCTTCCCGGCTGACCGCCGGCCCGCTCGGATCAGCCCGGCGGGGCCAGGTAGCCGTCGCAGGGAGCGCGGGTCAGGAGGTTCACCACGTCGTTGATGGCCAGGAGCATCGTCGTCATGTTGGCCTGGTCGAAGGCGCCGGGTCCGGCGGCCACCACCGCGTCGACCACCGCCTTCTTCTCCACGAAGGTCGCCCAGTCGGCATCGGTGAAGGTGGCGCGGTCGGCGGAGAGCCGGTCGAGCAGGGCGGCCACCGACTGCGGCGTCGGAGAAGGTCGCCAGCGGCAGGCCGGACACGAAGGTCGGTCGGTCCGGGCGCGAGGCCAGGTCGACGACCAGCCGGCGGGCGGTGTCGGACTGGGCCCGCAGCTTGGTGAAGTCGACCACCGCGGCCTCGTCGTCGACCGTGTGGTAGCAGGGCCCGGTCGAGTCGGTGAAGAACACCGATCGGGACGCCCCGGGCCGCGAACACGGCGTGGTCGCTGCGGCCGAGCCCGAACACCAGGCTCAGCAGGCGGGTGTCGAGGGGCGACGGCGACGCCGCGGCGCTGGTCGCCTCGGTGAGCACCGGGCCGCCGGTCTCGGCCCCGATGGCGAAGGTCAGGTCGCGCCCGCTGGGCCGGAGGTTCGCCCCCTGGATGTCGAGGTTGACGTAGGCGGCGATGTCGCCGATCGGCACGCCCGGCGCGTTGAGGAGGGCCTGCGCGCCGAGCAGCCCGTCCTCCTCGCGATCCCAGAACGCGACGATCACCGAGCGTCGGGGACGGGTGCCGTCGTAGTGGAGGTGGCGGGCGATGTCGAGGACCACGGCCGTGCCGGTGGCGTTGTCGGTGGCCCCGTTGCAGATCGTGTCCTGGGCGGTGGCACGGCGGCAGCCGGTGCCGAGGCCGTCGTAGTGGGCGCCGACGATGACGTACTCGTCGGCGAGGTCGGTGCCGGGGATGACGCCGAGCAGGTTCGTCCCACCGTCGAAGCGCTGCCGGTAGGCGTCGCGCCCGGTGGCGGAGGGGTCGATGCCCTCCGTCCACGCCTCCAGGTACCGGAGGATGTGGTCCTGGGCCGCCACCGACCCGGGCGTGTCGTTCTGCCGACCGGCCATGGCATCGCTGCTCAGGTGGCGGACGTCGGCCTCCAGGCAGCCCGCCAGCAGCACCGTCGCGGTGATGGCCACGGCGGCGGCACGCGCCACCCGTCGCATCCCACGTGTCCTCGTCCCCTGCATCCCCTGCCTCCTGCTCGCGGCGCCGGCACCCTACCCAGCGGCGACGGGCGCCGCCGGCTGCGCTCCGGAGCGCCGGTCGCCCCGGCCGTGGCCGGGGCTGGGGCTGGGCCGCCTCGCCGGCGAGGACCCGCCGGTAGGTTCGTCGGGTGGCCGCCCCGCACCCGCCGTCGGCCACCGGGCGCCCGGCCGGGCACCTCGCCGTCCTGGTCGCCTTCCTGGCGCTGGGCGCCGCGGTCGGCTCGTGGGGAGCCCGCATCCCCGACGTCCGCGACGCGCTCGGCCTCACCGAGGGGGCGCTGGGCTCGGCCCTCCTCGGGCTGTCGATCGGGGCGGTGGTGGGCTCGTGGGCGGGCGGGCTGCTGGTCCGGCGACTCGGCTCGCCGCCGGTCGTCCTGGGCGCGTGGGTCGCCATCGGGCTGGCCGTCATGGTGCCGGGCCGGGTCGACACGTGGGGCGCCCTCGCCGCGTCGCTCCTCGCCTTCGGCCTGGCGATCGGGGTGCTCGACGTGTCGATCAACGGGGCGGGGGTGCAGCTGGAGGCGGACGCCGGCCGGCCGCTGCTGAGCGGCCTCCACGCCGGCTGGAGCGGTGGGGTGCTGCTCGGCGCGGCGATCGGGTCGGTCGCGGTGCACCTCGAGGTGACCCCGGCCGCCCACCTCGCCGCCGTCGGGGTGGCCGTCGTGGTCGCCGGCCTGGTGGTCGGACGGGACTCACCCGTGGTCCGCAGCCGATCGGACGACGACCTCGCCGTCGACGGGAGCACGGCCGCGGGGACGGGCGGGCGACGCCTGGCCGCCCTCGCCGCGATCGGCGGATGCATCTTCCTCGCCGAGGGGGCGATCCTCGACTGGTCCGGCGTGCTGGTGCGCGAGGACCTCGACGGCGGCGCGTTCCTCGGCTCGTTGGCGGTGACCGGGGTGGCCGCCGGCGGCCTGCTGGGCCGACTCGTCGGCGACGGGTTGTCGGCCCGTTGGGGTGCGCCCCGCCTGGTCCGGGGTGGTGTCGTGCTGGCCGTCGTCGCCTTCGCCGCCGCACTGCTGACGCCGGTCGCCGCCTCCGTGCCGCTGCTGCTGGTGGCCGTGGGCGCAGGCCTGGCCCCTTCGGTGCCGCTGGCGTTCGCGGCCGCGGGCCGGTCGTTCGGCGAGTCGGGCATCGCCACCGTGACCACCGCGGGCTACGGCGCCTACCTCGCCGGCCCGGCCCTCATCGGCTGGTTGGCCGAGGTGACCGCCCTGCGCGCCGCGCTGGTGGTGCCGCTGGTGCTGATGGCCTCGGTCGCCGGCCTGGCCTGGAGCACCGCAGTGCCCGCCGGTGTCCCGGCCCCCGAGCCCCCACACCCGGAACCGGTCTGAGGGGCACCGCGCCTCGGGACGACGGAGCCCTCCCGGAGCGCGACCGCTGCGACCAGTCCCGCCACGACCGACGCAGCCCACGGGTGGTCGACCCATGCCTCGGTCGGCGACCACCGACCGCCGCCGTTGGATGCGAGCAGGTGCAGCGCGAGGAGGGCGAACGGGGCCGCCGCCCCTGCGGCCGCGGCGGTCGCGGGCCGGACGCGCCCGACCACCGATGCAACCGCGACGGCAAGGGCCGCCAGCGACACGACCACGGCGACGGCGTCGCTCCGGGTCTCGTCCGGGACGAGCGTCGACGAGGCGAGCAACCACCCGCAGAGCAGCGGGGGCACGACCAGGACCATGCGGTGCAGGGCGCGCCACGCGCGGCTGACCGGGAGGGCGGCGGTGAGCTCGTGGGCCGGGTCGTCGAGGGCGAGGGCGACGGCCGCGGCGACGGCGGCCATCGCCGCGGCGCCCAGGAGCGGCGGGAGCCCGGGGCCGACGGACCGCAGCACGCGGGCGAAGGCGGTGGCCGCGGCCAGCGGGGCCGCGACGGCGACCCACGGCACCAGGGCGGCGGTGGGCCGCACCCACGCGGGCGGGGCCTTCCTCACGGGACCTGGCCGAGACCCGTGCCACCGGGCGTCACGTTCCACCCGAGCACCGCGATCTGCGCCACGATGCCCAGCACCACCGTGAGCCACCCGGCCCGCCGCAGGGTGCGGCTGAGGTGGGATCGCTCACCCTCGACGCCCGGACCTCGCCGGCGCAGCGCGTTCGAGGTGAACAGCACGGTGAGCCCGATCAGGTACAGGACGTGGCCGGCGACCAGCGGCTGGCTGACCACCTCCCGCATCCACACCTCGGTGTGGTCGTCGGGTGAGTTGACCCACCACGACGCCGGGAAGTCCGATGCCGACGACGACGCCGGGCCCGCGTACCGAGAGATCGGCTGGGTCATGGCGAAGGTGACCACCATCATCGGCACCCACTGGAACGCCCACCACACCCCCCACTGGAGGAACCAGAAGAACCCGGCCCCGACGCCGACGACCAGGCGGCGGCGGAACCGTCGACCGAGGGCCACCCCTGCGGCCGCCGCGGCCGCCACCATCGCCGGCGGCTGCAGCCACTCCACGGGCGTGTGCTGCGCGGACTGGGTCGACCGAGCCCCCTCCCCCATCCAGTAGCCGCCCTCGACCCGGCTCACGACCTCGATGACGACCACGCCGACGACGGCGACGGCGACCCACACCGACAGCCCGAGCAGGCGCGCCCAGCACGCGCTCCTCCTCGCCGAGGGGAGCCTCCTCGGACAGCGCCGGCAGGTCGGGGTGGCGGTCGCGTCCTCCGGCCCGGAGCCCCTGGAACGACACCAGTGCGCCGAGCGGGACGAAGTACAGCGGCAGCAGGGAGTAGGACGCGCCGCTCCAGTCCATGCCCGAGGCGTTCACCGCGGTCCACGCCGTGTAGAGCACCAGCACGATGACCCAGGGGTTGAGCAGCGCCCGGCGGGCCTCGACCCGCCCGAGGGCCCGGATCGCGTCGGCGACGCCGCTCGGCCCCGGCGACGGCGCCGACGACCGGGACGGTCAGGCCGCTCATCGGGCTCCACCGCCCACGAGCTGCGCCAGCCGCCCGCGCCCGCGCCGGCGTCGACGCTCCCCGTTCGCCGAGGGGGCCCCGGCGCCGGTGGTGAGGAGCAGGTAGCCGTCGTCGATCGACGGGGCCACGACGGCGGCCCCCGGCGGCGGATCCCCGACGTTCCGCACCAGCCCCTCGGCGGTCAGCCAGGCTCGCACCCGACCCGGCACCTCCTCGGTCGGTGGCGTGTCGTCCTCCCAGACCCGGCCGGAGGCCACCTCGGCCAACCCACCGGGCGTGCCGACGAAGTACACCCGACCACCGAGCACCACCACGACCTGCCGGCACAGCGCCGCGGCCTCCGCGGTGTGGTGGGTCGACACCACGACGGTGCCGCGGGTGCCCGCGTCCGAGAGGATGGTGCGGAGCTGGAGGCGGTGCTCGGGATCGAGCCCGGCCGCGGGCTCGTCGAGCAGGAGCAGCTGCGGGTCGCCGAGGAGCGACGCGGCGAGCGCGACCCGGTGCCGGGTGCCGCCCGACAGGGCCCGGATGCGACGGTGCATCACGTCGGTGACGCCCACCAGCGTCGAGGACACGGCGCACCTCGTCGCGGACGCGCCGATGCGTCGGTGAGCTCCTTGAGGACCGCCACGTAGTCGACCAGGTCGAAGGCGGTGAAGCCCTGGTAGAGGCCAGGTTCCTGCGGGAGGTAGCCCAGCCGGCGGCGGATGGCGAGGCGGTCGGCGGCGACGGCCGGGTCGAGCCCGAGCATCCGGATCGACCCCCGTCGGGCGCCAGCACGGTCGCCAGCATCCGCAGGAGGGTGGTCTTGCCCGCCCCGTTGGGGCCGAGGAGGCCGACCACGCCGCCCGCCGCGTCCAGGTCGACCCCGTCGACCGCGAGCGTGCTGCCGAGGTGCTTGACGAGGCCCGTGGCCTCGATGCCGTTGCTCATCGTTCCCTCCAGACGAGGACGACGTCGTCGCGATCCCGGACCGCGACGACTGCGGCGACCACGACGGCGGCCGCGGACGCGACCTGCACCGCCGGATCGTTGACCACCCACTGCTCGAGGGCGATCGGAGATCCCGCCCCGGCGCAGCCGGCGAGCACCACGCTGCCGGCGACCGCGATCCACCCCAGCGAGAGGCCGAGGACGACCTGCTCGACGGGCATCCGGCGGCCCAGGGCCAGGGCGACGAGCGCGAGGGCGAGACCGGGGAGCACCCAGCCGAGCAGCAGTGGGGTCGGCGCCGGGAGCACGAACGCCACCGCCACCCCCACCGGGAGGGCGGCGGCCGCGACCACCGCCGACCGCAGCAGCACGAGCCGGAGGGTGGCGAGGGGGCTGGCGAGCCCCAGCTCGCCCGACGGGTCGACCGACGGGCGGAAGGCCGCGAGCACCCCGAGCAGCGGGACCAGCGGGGCCAGCGTCACGTAGGCCGCCACCGCCAGCCGGCTCGACGCCGCATCGAGCAGCAGGGGCACCACCGCCACCAGCACCAGGGCACCCACGGTGGCGGCTCTAGCGCCGGGGTGCCGAGGGTGACCATCGCCCACGGCGACCGGCCGGCGAGCCGGCGGGACGGGCGGTCGACCTCGTCGATGATCCGCGCCCACACGGCCTCCGCTCCCTCCGCCGGGTGGTCGTGGGTGGGCCGCCGGCCGGCGAGCTCGGCCCGGCAGACCTCGCAGTGCAGGAGGTGGGCCTCGACCGAGGCGGCGTGGACCGCGTCGATCGACCCGGCCGCGAAGGCATCGAGCTGGGCGTCCGGGACGTGCCAGGTCGTGGTCATGCCAGTGCCTCCCGCATCTCGACCTTGGCCCGCATCATCCGCGTCTTGACCGTCCCGACGGGGATCCCGAGCAGCCGGGCGGCCTCCTTCGTGGTCAGCCCGTCGAGCACGGTCGCCTGCACCACGGCCCTCAGCTCCGGTGAGAGGCGGTCGAGGGCGAGGCCGAGCGGCCCGTGCTGGACGCCCAGCAGGACCTGCTCCTCCGCCGAGGCCTGCTGTCCGGATCGCACGCCCCGGAGCTTCTCCACCAGGTTGCGACGGGGGCGGACGGCCTGGAGCAGTCGGTGGATCGCGATCCCCCAGAGCCAGGCCGCCACCTCGCCGTCGCCTGACCAGCGCTGCCGCGGACCGCCACACCGCGACGAAGGTGTCCTGCACGACCTCCTCGACGACCTCGCGGTCGGCGCAGCGACGGGCGACGCGAGCCGTGATCCACGGCTCGTGCCGCTCGTAGAGGAGGCGGAGCGCCGCCCGGTCGCGGTCGGCGACGGCCTCGAGGAGCTCGGCATCCGAGCGGTGGTCACCGCCACGGCCCATGCCCCACTCTCCCACCGTCGGAGCGGTTCGGCCCCGGATCGGGCCGTGCACCCCATCGCCCCCGTGCGCCCGTCGCCCCGGCCGTCACGCCAGGTCCGCGCAGGCGATCTTGTTCGGCGTCGGGCCGGGTCGGTGCACGACGACGGAGACGGCCGACGGACCCGCGGTGAGGTCGGCGACGGTCCGTCCGTGGGCGACACCGGCCGGGTTGGCCGTCAGGGGCCCCGGCCAGATCTCGTTCGGTGGCGTGACCGGGCCGGCGGGGTCGTGCATGTAGTGGCCGTCGGCCTCACCGACGGCACACGGTGCAGCGTGGACGTGCGCCGCGTAGGTCGCGCCGGGGGTCAGGCCGGTCACGTGGAGGCTGACGACGGTGCGGCCGTCGGCGGTCCGGACCATGTGGGCCCGGCCCCCGAGGTCGAGGCCGGCACCGACGGCGAAGGGGTGGACCTCGCCCGCGGTGACGGTGGCGCCGGGCGCCCCCATCGCGGGTGCGGCGGCTCCTCCGGTGGCGAGAGCAAGGGCCAGGGCCAGTCCTGCGGTGGCGAGCGGTCGGTGCATGGCGTGCCTCCTCGTTGCGGCGCGAGTCGCGCCACCCCGTCTGTCGCGACGAGCAGGCCGATCGGTTCACGCCGGGCACGGAGCCGGCACGCCGTGGATCAGCCGGCGGCCACCACCGCAGCGACGAGGACCGCCTGGGACGAGACGAGGAACCCGAGGGTCCACCGCATCGACGACCGCACCTCGTCGTGGACGAAGGCCATCAGGCGCTGCTCGCGCTCCGCGCCGTCGGTGCGAAGGTCGGCGATCTCGGTTCGCACGTCGGCGATCTGGGCCGCGACGAAGAGCTCGCTGGCCGGTGGCGCGATCTCGGGGGCGGGGAAGTTCGAGAGCATCTCGCCGACCGCCTCCTCGTCTCCGATGATGTCGTTGAGCCGTCGGTACAGGACCGACCGGCTGCGCTCGGTCAGGGACATGACACCCTCCTGGGGCAGCGTCGTCAACCGGGGAAGGCGTGACGACCGTACCGAGGGTGTGTGACAGCGAGCGCCGACCAGACAGGTCAGCGGCGGAGGAGGTCCTTGGCGATGTGGGTGATCTGGATCTCGTCGGTGCCGGCACGGAGGCCGCAGGCCGACCAGACGACACGGCTCGAATCCGCGGCGAAGCCGCAGATCTGCGCCGGCACCGCTCCGCCCCGGCTCAGCGGCGGAGGAGGTCCTTGGCGATGTGGGTGATCTGGATCTCGTCGGTGCCGGCGTAGATCTGCAGCACCTTGGCGTCGCGGGCGAGCTGCTCGACGCGGAACTCGCTCATGTAGCCGTTGCCGCCGAAGAGCTGCACGGCCTCGAGGGCGACCTCGGTGGCGGCCCGGGCCGAGTAGAGCTTCATGGCCGAGGCCTCGGCGAGGGTCATGGCTGTGGCCGGCGGCGCGACATCTCGATGGTGCGGAACACCAGGTTCTCGACGTTGAGGCGGGCGACCTCCATGCGGGCCAGCTTGTCCTGGATGAGCTGGAACTCGCCGATGGGCTGGCCGAACTGCACGCGGTCCTTGGCGTACTGCGACCGACAGGTCGAGGCACTGCTCGATGATGCCGAGCGCCATGGCGGCGACGCCGGAGCGCTCCTGCATGAACGTGGCCTTGGCGCCCTCGCGGCCGCCGGCTGGCGACGTCCTCGGTCTCGCCGATGAGGCGGTCGATGCCGACGCGCACGTCGTCGAGGAACAGCTCGCCGGTGGGCGACGAGTGCATGCCCATCTTGCGCAGCGGCTTGCGACTGCTCGAGGCCGGGCATGCCCTTGTCGAGCACGAACGAGAGGATCTTGCGCTCGGCCGGGGTCGTTGCCCTCGTCGAGCTTGCAGATGAACACGATGGTGTCGGCGTAGGGGCCGTTGGTGATGAAGGTCTTCGAGCCGTTGAGCACGTACTCGTCGCCGTCCTTGCGGGCCGTCGACTTCATCGAGCCGAACGCGTCGGAGCCGGAGTCGGGCTCGGTGATGGCCCAGGCGCCGATCTTGTCCATGGTGAGCAGGTCGGGGACCCAGCGCTCCTTCTGGGCGATGGTGCCCTTGGAGCTGATGGCCGCGGAGGTGAGGCCCATCGACACGCCCATGGCGGTGACCATGCCGGGGCAGACCCGGCACAGCTCGATGATGGGGATCAGCGTCAGCGACGAGGCGCCGCCGTCGCCGTCGCGCTCGGGCTTCTCGGGCGGGGTCTCGCCCGGCCTCGACGGCCGCGGCGACCTCCTTCTCGAACTCCATCTGCTTGGCGAAGCGGTCGCGGGCCGGCGGTCCATGCCGAAGTCGCGAACAGCTTGCGGAGGACGTCGTAGGGCGGGCGTGTCGCCGTGCTCGAACTCGTCGATCCGGGGGCGGATCTCCTTGTCGATGAACTGGCGCACGGCGTCGCGCACCATCTCCTGCTCGTCGCTCCACTTGTACACGGCTGCTCCCCTGGGTCGGACGGGCGGACACGGCCACGCTAGGTCAACTTGACCGAGCGGTCTAGTTGACCGGCCGGTCGCCGGAGGGCGGTCAGCCGGTGGCCGCGCCGAGGTCCGCGGCCGGCTCGACCACGGCCCGGGCGACGGGGCGATCGCGCACCTCGGACGAGAAGACCAGGGTCGTGGTGGTCGCTCCGAAGGTGCCGACCGCGCCGACGATCTCCTCCAGCCGGGCCATCGACGTGGTGCGCACCCGCAGGACCATGCAGTCGTCGCCGGTGACGTGGTCGCAGTCGAGCACCTCGGGCCGACCGACCACGTGGTGGCGGAAGCGGTCGGTCGAGCCGTGGGGCACCCGCACCCGCACCAGCGCCTCGATGCCGGCACCCAGGGCGGCGGGGTCGACGACGGCCCGGTAGCCGGTGATGACCCCGGCCTGCTCGAGCCGGCGCACCCTCTCGGTGACGGCCGGAGCGGAGAGCGACACCCGACGCCCGAGCTCGCTGAACGGGAGCCGCCCGTCGCCCTGGAGCTCGTCGAGGATGGCCCAGTCGGTGTCATCGAGGGCCGCCACCTTGGCATCGAAGGTCATGGGGCGACGATGGCAGGAGATCGAAGGTCGATCAACCCCATCACCGTCGATCACCCCTTCAGCGCCGGCACGAGCATCCGTACCGTGATCGCCATGACGAACACCCCCACCGCCACGCCCGGACCCGTCACCACCGTCGCCGCCGCCCACCCCATCGTCGCCGAGCGCCACTTCCTCGATCGCCTCGCCGTCGAGACCGACCCGTCCGACGTGGCCGCCCAGCTGCGCGACGCCCCCGACCAGATCGTCCTGGTCGACACCCGGTCGGCCGAGGCCTTCGCCGACGCCCACCTCCCCGGGGCCGTCAGCCTCCCCCACGCCACCATCGACGCCGATGCCCTCGCCGCCCTGCCCCCCGACGCCCTCGTCGTGACCTACTGCTGGAGCATCTCCTGCAACGCCGCGACCAAGGGCGCGGCCCGCATCGCCGCCCTCGGGCGGCCGGTCAAGGAGATGATCGGCGGCATCGGGGCGTGGGAGGCCGAGGGCTTCGCGGTCGAGCGGACGACGCGCCAGCGCGCCTCCTGATCCCGCGACCGCCCGGCGCGAGGTGCGGCCCGCCCAGCGTCACGCGGCAGAGGACCCGGCGCCCTCCCGCGCCCAGCCGTGCGAGCATGGCCGCGTGCTCCGACGTGCCCTTCTCCTCGTCCTCGCCGGGGGGAAGGGCTCTCGTCTCGACGTGCTCACCGTCGGTCGGGCCAAGCCCAGCCTCCCCGTGGGGGGCACCTACCGGCTGATCGACGTCGCCCTGTCGAACGCGGCCAACAGCGGCCTCCGCGACGTGTGGGTCGTCCAGCAGTACGAGCCGCACCTCCTCAACGACCACCTGGCCGGCGGCCGTCCCTGGGACCTCGACGGCACCCGGGGCGGGCTGCGGGCCCTCCCCCCGTTCGAGGGCGGGGCCGGCGAGGGCTTCGCCGAGGGCAACGCCGACGTGCTCGCCCGGCAAGCGCGGCTCATCGACGCCTTCGACCCGGAGGTCGTGCTGATCTCGTCGGCCGACCACCTGTGCACGGTCGACCTCGACCAGCTCGCGGAGGTCCACCTGGCCTCCGGTGCCGACCTGACCGTCCTGACCACCGACCTCCAGCGGTCGCAGGACCCGACCCGCCACGCCCTCGTCGACGTCGACCGTCGCGGCCGGGTCACGGGGCTCCACGACAAGCCCGACGACCCGCCGCACCGCACCGCCGCCACCGAGGTGTTCGCCTACTCCCCCGACGCGCTCCTCGGGACGCTGTCCGGCCTGCTCGCCGAGGGCGAGGCCCTCGGCGACTACGGCGAGGAGCTGGTCCCGACGCTGGTGGCCGACGGCGACGTCCGCGCCCTCCGCCACGACGGCCACTGGCGGGATCTGGGGACGCCGGAGGCCTACCTGACGCCCAGCTCGAGCTGCTCCGACCGCGCCCCCCGATGCGGTTGGACGACCCGGACTGGCCGATCACCAGCCCCGCCATCAACCGCGTCCCGGCCCGGATCGAGAGCACGGCCCGGGTCGACGGATCCTGGATCAGCCCGGGAGCGGAGATCCGAGGGACGGTCGTGGGGTCGGTGGTCGGCCCCGGCGTCGTCGTCGAGGAGGGGGCCGAGGTCCGCCACAGCGTGCTGTTCGACGACGTGAAGGTGCGCCGTGGGGCGTCGGTCGCCCGGTCCGTGGTCGCCGAAGGCGCGTGGATCGGCCGCGATGCCCGCATCGGCGCGCCGCAGGCCCGGCGACCCGTGCTCATCGGGCACGGCCGACGGATCGCCTCGGGATCGGAGCTGGCGGCCGGCACCCACCTCGACCCCGCCGACGAGCAACCGCCCCTGCGGTGACGGTGCGCAGCGGACCCCGCCTGCCACCATGGCGGGCCGTGTCCCGTCGCTCCCCCGCCCGTCCCTCGCCGACTGGTGGTCGCGGCGACCGCCCTCCTCGTGCTGGGCGCCTGCTCGTCGGTCGAGCCCGACGCGGTGGTGGTCGACCCGACACCGGGCTCCTCGACCCCGGGGGGCAACGGAACCGGCGGCTCGACGCCCGGCACCTCCCCCGGCGGCGGGGCAGCCGACCCCATCGGGCCGGCGGAGCCCGCCGAGCACGCCAGCCTCAGCGACTGGGCGCCCTGCGAGGGCGGCCTGGAGTGCGCCACCCTGACGGTGCCGCGCGACTGGGCCGAGGTCGACGGCGCCACCATCGACGTCGCGGTCGCTCGGCGCAGCGCCGACGGCGAGCGCATCGGGTCGCTGCTCCTCAACCCCGGGGGCCCGGGGGCGTCGGGCGTCGACTTCGTGGCCGCCTTCACCGGCGGCGGCGGGCTGCCCGAGGGCCTGGAGGACCGCTTCGACGTCGTCGGCTGGGACCCGAGGGGCACGAGCCGCAGCGAGCCGATCGACTGCACCACCGACGAGGAGTGGCTCGAGCCCGACATCGACCCCACCCCCGAGGACGACGCCGACGTGCAGGCCATCCGCGACGCGGCCGAGGAGGGGCTGGAGGTCTGCACCGACACCCACGGCGACCTGCTCGGCCTGGTCGGCACCCGGGCCACCGTGCGCGACCTGGAGGCGCTGCGGGGCGCGCTCGGCGACGAGGGCCTGACCTACGTCGGCTACAGCTACGGCACCACCATCGGGCTGGAGTACCTGCGGCTGTACCCCGAGCGGGTCCGGGCCATGGTGCTCGACGGCGTGTCGGTGCCGGGCGTCGACCCGATCACCGACACCCACGTGCAGGCCCAGGGGTTCGAGCGGACCCTCGACGCGTACCTCGCCGGCTGCGCCAGCCGGCCGACCTGCTCGCTCGGCGCCGATCCGAAGGCGACGCTGCTCGACCTCGTCGACCGCCTGGAGGACGAGCGCATCGAGGCCTCCTACAGCCTGGCCGTGCCCGACAGCCCGGACCGGGAGGGCACCCTCGGCGTGGGTGAGCTCTACATCGCCGTCGCCTCCGCCCTCTACACGACGTCGGACTGGCCGACCCTCGACCGGGCCCTGGCCGAGGCCCTGGGCTCACCGGCCAACGGCCGCACCCTCCTGGCCCTGCGCGACTCGTACCTGGGCCGGCTGGACGACGGCTCCTGGGCCGATGACGCCGACGCCCGGGGCGCCATCCGCTGCTCCGACCAGGAAGCGCGCGTCGAGCAGCCGGAGGGCGACCTCGCCCTCGCGGACGACTGGGCCGCGGAGCTGCCCTTCTGGGGACGGTGGTTCGCGACCGAGACGCCAGGGTGCTGGGGCCTCGACGCGGCCGTCGAGCCGCTGGAGCCGCTGGCCGAGGGGGCCATCACCGAGGCCCCGCCGGTCGTGGTGATCGGCACCACCGACGACCCGGCCACCCCCTACGAGCAGTCGGTCGATGCCCGCGCCATCGTCGAGGGGTCGGCGCTGGTGACCTACGTCGGAGCCGAGCACACCGCCTACCGCTCGCTCTCCGCGTGCGTCGACGACGCGGTGACCCCGTACCTGATCGAGCTCACGCTGCCCGCCGACGGCCTCCGCTGCGAGGACTGACCGACCGCGGACGGGTCAGGTCGACTGCGGGCCGCCGCCGGTGACGACCGCGACCAGGTCGCGACGACCCTCGACGCCGAGCTCGCCGTAGGCCCGGTGGAGGTGGTTCTCCACCGTGCGCACCGAGATCTCGAGGCGGTCGGCGACGTCCTGGTTCGAGAGCCCCTGCGCGGCGAGGAGGACGACCTCTCGCTGACGGGGACCGAGGCGGGCCAGCGCGTCGGGGGCGGCGTGGTCGAGGACCGCCCCCTCCATCGCCGCGGTGGCCTCGTCGACGATGGCCGTGGCGGCCCGGGCCACTGCGGGGGTGACCGCTCCCCCGACGCCGAGGTCGAGGATGCTGCGGGCGATGGCCCGCGCCAGCGGAGCGGCGCCGGCGGTGAGCACCGACCGGGCCGCCGCGACGCGTCCCTGGTCGTCCCGTGCGACCAGGGCCTCGGCGTCGTCGCGACGGGCGGTGAGCAGCAGGCCGTCGATGTGCGGGCTCGCGGCCTTGAGCCGGCCGGCCGCCTCGGTCGCGGTGCGACGGCTGGTCGCGGCGAGCACCGCCTCGTGCCACAGGACGACGGCGGCGCGCACCTCGCCGCGGGAACCGGACTCGTCACCGCCGGCGAGCAGCAACCGCTCGGCGGCCGAGATCTCGCCCCGGGCGGAGAGGAGCAGGGCCCGCAGTCGCACCTCGTCGGCGATCACGAACCGCTCGTCGACGGGGTCCTCGGCGTCGAGGCGGTCGAGGGTGGCCACGGCCTCGTGGGCGTCGCCGGCCCGGCCCTGGTAGGCGAGGGCCAACCCGAGGGCGATGAGCGACCACCGGCGGCGGCCCCGGGTCTGGAGGTCGCGCTCGAGCAACCGGGCCTCTCGCAGCCAGCGCTCGGCGCTCACGACCTGCCCCGCCGTGAGGAGCACCCGACCGCGGGCCCACGCCGACACCGCCTGGCCGGTGAGGAACGCGGCCGACGCCGACGCGGTGGACAGGGCCTCCGCCTCGGCCCCGGCCTCCGCCAACCGGCCGGCGTCGGCCAGGCCGATGATCCGCGCGAGCGAGAGGTTGGTCGAGAAGGTCGCCCGCCCGAAGCCCTCGGGTAGGGCGGCCAGGGCGGCGAGGCCGTGGTCGGCGCGCGCCACCGCCTCCTCGGGCCGCCCGACGCCGAGCAGCCCGGAGGCCGCCGCGAACGCGGTGCGGGCCGCGACCCGCGGCGTGAGGTCGGCCGGGAGGAGCGCCTCGGCCTCGGCCACCGCCCCTGAGGGGTCACCCGCGTAGGCCGCCAGGGCGGCCGCGTCGGCGGCCATCTCGGCCCGCCGCTCCCGTGACGCGTCGGTCTCGGGCGCGGAGGCGAGGAGGGCGGACACGTCCTGGAGCAGCCGGCGCGACTCGAGCGTGCGTCCCAGGCCCCACGCCCGGTTGAAGGTGAGGGCCATGGTGCACAGGCCGACGAGCGACGTCTCCAGCTCGTCGCTCGGGGCCTCGCCCCGGGCCAGCACGTCGTCGACGACGGCGGCGAAGGTCGCATCGGCCTGCTCGTAGCGCCCGACGGCGTTCTGGATCTCGCCGAGCAGCAGCACGGTCGGCAGCCCGCCGCCGGCGGCGACCGCCCGCGACGCCAGGTCCTCGGCCCGGTCGAACTCCGAGCGGCGGCGCGCCTCGCGAGCGGCCCGGGAGAGGAGGTCCGCCGACACCTCCCCGCCCGCGTCGACCCGCCACGCCACCACGCGCAGGGCGTCGACCCGGGTGGGCCCGTCGGCGGCGGCGCGGCGCTCCGCCTCGTCGGCCAGGCGCCGGGCGTGGTGCCGACGGGCGATGGGCCCCAGGCCCTCGCGCAGCGCCTCGCCGTAGAACGGGTGGGCCGGGCGGACGACGGGTGCGCCGAGCACGGTGTCGCGCAGCACCAGGCCGGCGCGCTCCAGCTCGGCCAGCACCCCCGGGCCGATCAGGGCGTCGGCCAGCCCCAGGGGCAGCACCTCGGCCACGGCCACCAGCTCGATGGCGTCGCGGGCGTCGGGTGTCACCTGGGCGAGGCGTCCTCCCACCAGGTCGCCGAGGCGGGCCAACGGGCGGGACCCGTCGACGAGCGACCAGATCCCGTCGACCCGACGGAGGCTCCCCTGCTGGCCGGCGGCGGTCAGTGCCTCGCGGAGGAGGAGCGGGTTGCCGCCGGTCGCCGCGGTCAGGTGGCGGGTGGTGTCACCCGCCACCGGTCCGCCGAGGGTCGAGACGAGCAGCTCGGCGACCCCGTCGGCGTCGAGCTCGTTGAGCGCGAGGTGCACCATGCCGGGGCCGGTCCACGGCGTCGGCAGTGGTGGCGACGGGGTGCGGGACGTTCCGAGGACCTTGGCCACCCGCCGGTCGAGGAGGGCGCGGACGACGGCGTGGGATTGGGGGTCGAGCAGCCCCACGTCGTCGACGACGAGCAGGAGGTCCGCGCCGGAGGCCTCCGCGGTGAGGTCGGCGACGACGCGCTCGACCACCGCGTCGCGCCGATCGCCGGCCCGGACGCCGAGGTGGGCGATCGGGGCCAGCGCGCCGAGGGGGATGTCGGCCGTCGCCGCGGTGGCGATGGCCCGCAGCACGACCGCACCCCGCGCCGCCCGGCGACCCATGACCTCGGTGGCCAGGCGGGTCTTGCCGACCCCCAGCGACCCGGTGAGGACGACGCCCCTCCCGTCGGGTGCGTCGAGCACCGCGGCGATCGCCGCCAGCTCCGCGCCGCGCGCGACGAGCGCGGCGCCGGCGGCCGGGACGGGTGCGAGGGGATCAGCCGTCTCCACGGGATCAGGTGATCAGCGAGCGGAGCTGGGGGATGTCGATGACGTTGGCACCCCGCCGGCGGGCCCCGTCGCGCACACGGCGGTCGTCGGTGGCCACCACCACCGGCCGGTGGACGGGGAGCAGGTCGACCATCTCGAGGATGAGGTCGTCGGCCTCGACGTCGGCATCGGTGAAGGCCACCCGCACCCGCCCGGCCCCGGGGGCGGTGCCGGCGGCTGCCTCCACCCCGTCGAAGACGACGGTCGTGTCGACCCCGACGCGAGCCTCCAACCCGTCGAGCGCGCTGAGGAGGCGCTGACGCTGCTCGCTGATGGAGTGGTCGGGCCAGACCGCCATGGACGCGTTGTAGCCGTCGACGAGGAGGGCGGCGTCGTCCAGCCGCACCAGGTGGGCCGCGGCCTGGTGGGAGTCGTCGTGGACCCCACCGGGCAGGGGTGCCGGCCGTCGGCCGGTGCGACGGCGTTCCGCCGGGCGGCGCCGCCGCTCCGACGGCCGCGACCGCCGGTCGGGACCGGGCGGCAGCGCGCGGCCGTCGGCAGATGCCGGTGACGAGGCCGGATCCGGTCCCAGCAGCGCGGCCACCTCGGCGAGCGAGTCGGCGAGGGAGGCGGCCGCGGTGGCCGCGCCGGCGACGGCCCGGGCGACGGCGGGGTCGACCTCGGCCGCCGGAGTGGACTCGGCTGGCGGGCCGGCAGGGGCCTCGGCCGGGGCGGGCGGGCCGCCAGGGGCCTCGACACCACCCGTCGACTCGGGGTCAGGGGCGTCGGACCGCTCCGCCCGGGCGGCCGGGGCCTCCGGCTGGGGCGGGGGTCCGCGCTCGGGCTCGGGCTCGGACTCGGGTGGCAGGACCACCTCGGCCGCGGCCCGCTCCTCCCGGCGCTGCTCGTGCAAGCGGGCGTGGGCGGCCTCGAGGTCCTTCAGGCGGCGGACGGCGTCGGTGCGGTCGACCTCGGCCCGCTCCGCCCGGGCGGCCGCGCCGTCGGCCTCCGCACGGACCTCGGCGAGCTCGATCCTGAGGTCGGCGAGGTCGGCGCGCAGGCGCTCCAGGTCGGCCTGGGCCCGGTCCCGCGCCTCCTCCGCCGTCCGCCGGACCCGTTGCTCGCGGGTCAGGGCACGGCGGGCGTCACCCTCCTCGGCCTCGGCGGCCCGGGCCGCGACCAGATCGGCCAGCTCGGCCTCCCACCCGTCCGGCCGCTCGAGCCACAGCCGCTCGGCGGGCGTGAGCTCGGCCGGGTCGACCGCCTCCGCGATGCGGGCCCGGAAGGCGTCGTCGACCCCCGCCCGGTCGGCCGCGGCGCGGGCCCGGGGGACGACCTTGGCGTGGCGCACCACCGAGCGCAGCTCGGAGGGCACCGTCGACGGATCGTGGGCGGCATCGACGCGGGCGACGCCGAGGGCGAGGTCGAGGACGCCGCGCAGGAGGTCGGACCGGGCCTGCTCCTCGGCGCGGGACGCCCTGGTCGCGCCCATCGGCCTGTCCTCTCAGTCGGCCGGGGGCAGTGGCTCCACCGCGCCCGACGGCCCGCACCAGGTGCACTCGACCGCCTCGACCTCCTCGGCGAGCACCTCGGTGCGCTCGACGGTGAGCTCGCCGCCCACCGTGTAGTGGTGGAACGAGCGGGTGCGCCGGGTCGCGGTGACGTCGAAGCGGGTGAGGTTGCCGCACGAGGTGCACCGGTAGCGCTGCACCGGCGGGGAGGACACGTCTGCCACGCACGGCATCGTACCGAGGGATACGGTCGGGGCCGCGAGCCGCAGCCCGACCCGTTGACGACGAACACCTGTTCGCCTACGGTCGGGGGCCGTGCCGTCCCGCTCCCCCGCCCGTCGACCCGGTCAGGCGAGCTTCGACGACCTGGGCGCACCGCTGCACGAGGTCACCTTCTGCGTGATCGACATCGAGACGACCGGCGGCCGGGCCGAGGACGGCGGCATCACCGAGATCGGCGCGGTGCGGCTGCGGGGCGGCGAGTGCGAGGGCACCTTCCAGACGCTGGTGAACCCGGGCGTCGCCATCCCGGCCCAGATCATCGTGCTCACCGGCATCACCGACGCCATGGTCGCCCCGGCCCCGCGGTTGGGCCCGGTGCTGGCCGCGCTGGTCGAGTTCGTGGGCGACGCGGTGATCGTCGGCCACAACGTGCGCTACGACCTGAGCTTCCTCGACGCCGCCCTGGTCGCCCACGGGTGGCCCCGCTTCGCCAACCGCTCGGTCGACACCTGCGCCCTCGCCCGGCGGCTGGTGCGCGACGAGGTGCCCAACTGCCGCCTCGGCACCCTTGCGTCGCGCCTGCGCCTGCCGCACCAGCCGTCGCACCGGGCGCTCGACGACGCCCTCGCCACCGGCGACCTCCTCCACGTCCTGCTCGAGCGGGCGGCGGGGCTGGGCGTGCTCGGCCTCGACGACCTGCTGGCCCTGCCCACCATGGCCGGCCACCCCCAGGCGGCGAAGCTCAAGCTCACCGCCGGGCTCCCCCGTGCCCCCGGCGTGTACCGCTTCCGCGACCGGGGCGGTCGGGTGCTCTACGTCGGCAAGGCCACCGACCTGCGGTCGCGGGTGCGGTCCTACTTCTCCGGCGACGAGCGCAAGAAGGTCGGCCAGCTGCTGCGCGAGACCGAGGCGGTCGACACCGTGGTCTGCTCCAGCACCCTCGAGGCCGCGGTGCTCGAGCTGCGCCTCATCCGCTCTCTCGACCCCCGCTTCAACCGCCAGGGCCGGGCTCGGGGGTCCCAGGCGTGGGTCCGCCTCACCGCCGAGCGCTACCCCCGGCTGTCGGTGGTCCGGACCGTGCGGGGCGATCCCGGCGACCACCTCGGCCCGTTCGGCTCGCACCGGGCGGCCGCCCGGGTGGTCGAGGCCATCCAGACCGCGCTGCCGATCCGCCGCTGCACCGGCCGGCCGGGGTCCCGAGGTGCCCGGTGCGCGGCGGCCCAGATCGGGCGGGCGCTGTGCCCGTGCGCGGGCGACCTCGACGAGGCCCGCTACCGGCAGGTGATCGACGCGGTGCGGTCGGGCTGGTCGACCCGACCCGACCTCCTCCTCGCCCCCCTGGCCGATCGCATGGACGCGCTGGCGGCGGCCGAGCGGTTCGAGGAGGCCGCCGACGTCCGCGATCGTGCCGCGTCGCTCACCCGCGTCCTCGACCGTCGGCGCCGCCTGCAGGCCCTGAGGGCCAGCGGCCGCACCGAGCTCCTGCTCCCCGGCGGCGCCGGGGTCCTGCTCGACGGGGGCGTCCTGACCTCGGCCTGGGGGCCGGACGGCCAGGTGCGCTCGCTCGACATCGTCGTCGGCACCCCCTCGCCCGTCGACGTCGGCCTGCACCTCGACCCTCCCCCCGACGTCGCCGCCGAGCTGGCCTGCGTCGTCGCCTGGCTGGCCCGGGCGGGAGGCTCGATCCGGGTGGTCGAGAGCAGCGGGGGCCTCACGTCGGCCTGGCCCCGGCTCCCCGACTTCGCGGCCCGGGGCCGGTCGGTGGTCCCCGTCGAGCAGGCCACCGCGGTCGCGCCCACCGGCGTCGGGCCTGGTCGACCCGGTCGGCGCGACGGCCGCGCCCTCTCGGCCGCAGGGAGGCGCCGGTAGCCTCGGAGACGTGGACGTCCTCGGTGCCTTCCTGCTGATGCTGCTGGCGGCGCTCGTGTCGACGGTCCTCGTGGCGCGTCCTGGTCGTGGTGCTCGCCCAGCGCGCCATCCGCAAGCGGAACCGGGTCAGCCCGGCCGTGCCCAGCGCCGCTCCCACCTCGTGGCTGGGTGCGCCGTCGACGCCGGCTCGGCTCCACCGGCGGCTGAAGGCTGCGGTGGCCGTCGCCCAGGCCGCGGCCGCGGCGGCTCCGACCTCCGGCCACATCGTCGAGGCCGCCGCCGAGCTGGAGCGCATGGCCATCGACCTCGATGCCCGCCTGGTCACCGTCGCCCGCATCGCCTCCCAACAGCGCAAGCCCCACCTGACCCCCCTCGTCGCCGAGGTCGTGAAGGTCGAGACCATGGCCTCGACCCTGTCGGTGCAGGCGGTCCAGGCCCAGGCTCCGATGGTGGCCACGGGCCAGTCGTCGCCGATGGACGACCTCTACGACCGCATCGAGGCCATGGAGGCTGCCCGCCGGGAGGTGGCCGACATCGAGCGCGACGCCGGCGTCGACCGGGTCAGCCCCTACGCGACCCAGCCCCCGGCCACCCCCACCGCCCGCCACGACCGCTCCCCCACGCCGCGGCCGCCGCGGCGGCACCGCCTCCACCGCCTGATCCCGATCCGGCCGCTCGGTCCGCCCATCACGTCGCGATCCGCGACCTGGCGCGTCAGAAGCGGGTGACCCGGCAACCCTTCCGTCTGACTCCCTCACGTCGCATCTCGCGACCTGGCGGTGTCGAACGGATGCGGGCGGCGTCGGCGGCCGAGGCGGCCAGCGGTCGACCGGGTCAGAGGCCGTCGGTGCGGGCGGAGACCGAGGCCGCGACCAGGCGGTCGAGGGCCGACGCGGCCGAACCGGAGTCGATCGAGCCCTGGGCCTCGGCGATGCCGGCCGGGTAGTCGTCGACCTGGCCGGCGGCCACCAGCCCCGCCGCGGCGTTGAGCACGACGATGTCGCGGTGCGGCCCGGCCTCCCCGGCCAGCACGGCGTGGGCCAGCCGGGCGTTGGTGGCCGGATCACCGCCGCGCAGGTCCTCCAGCCGGGCCGGCTTCAGGCCGAGCTCGAACGGGTCGACCTTCAGCGGCCGGATGCTCGCCGTCGACCACCTCGATCACGTTCGACGTGGTGGTGATGGTGATCTCGTCGAGGCCGTCGCCGCCGTGCACCACGAAGGCCCGCTCGGCCCCGTGGGCCAGCAGCACCTCGGCCATCCGCTCGGCCATCGTCGGATCACCGACGCCGACCACGTAGCGCCGCACCCGGGCCGGGTTGGCCAGCGGGCCCAGGCTGTTGAACACGGTCGGCACGCCGAGCTCACGGCGCACCGGCCCGGCGTGGCGCATGGCCGGGTGGAACCGGGGTGCGAAGCAGAAGCCGATGCCGGCCTCCTCGACGCAGCGGGCCACGCCCTCGGGCCCGAGGTCGATCACGACGCCGAGCGCCTCGAGCACGTCGGCCGTGCCGCAGGCCGACGAGGCGGCCCGGTTGCCGTGCTTGCACACCCGACCGCCCGCCCCGGCCACCACGATGGCGGCGAGGGTCGAGACGTTGATCGAGTGGCTGCGGTCGCCGCCGGTGCCGACGATGTCGACGACACCGTCGAGCGAGGCCAGCTCGACCTTCTCGGAGGCCGCGAGCATGGCGTCGAGCATCCCGCCCATCTCGGAGGTGGTCTCGCCCTTCATGCGGAGGGCGACGATGAAGGCGGCGATCTGGGCCGGCGTGGCCTCCCCGGCCAGGATCTCCGACATGGCCGCCCGGGCCTCGACCGGCGTCAGGTCGCGCCGCGAGGTCAGCGCCCCCAGCACCCCGGGCCAACCGCCCAGCTCGGAGAGAGGCGGGGCGCCATCGGTGGGATCGGGGTCAGCCATGACCGGGGAACCTAGCGCCGGGCCGAGCGCCGTCGACCGGCCTTCCAGGGCACCGCCTCAGAGCGGGGCGAACAGGTCGACGCCGTTGCCGTCGGGGTCGTGCACCGTCGCGTACCGCTGGCCCCACGGGGCGTCGAACGGCTCCAGCTCGCCCGCCGCGCCGGCGGCCACCAGCCCCTCGTAGGTGGCGTCGACGTCGGCCGCGTCGTCGCACAGGAAGGCCAGCGACGAGCCGCCGATCGTGACCGGGCCGGGCGCGAACGAGGCGATGACCTCCTCGGTGTCCCACATCAGCCGCAGCCCACCGGGCAGGGCCGCCTCCACGTGCGGCTGACCATCGGCCTCCGGCGGGATGTCCAGGCCGAGCAGCCGGTAGAAGGCGAGGGTCCGGCCCATGTCACGGGTGACCAGGCCGATGGCATCGAAGCGGGGCGGCATGGCCCGACGCTATCGGTGGCCGGGCCTCAGCCGCCCGGGGTCGGGAGGCCCTGCACCTCGGCCATCGCGGCCGCGGCGGCGACGGCCAGCGCGCGCTGCGGCTTGAACGAGACGCCCCCGCAGGCACAGGTGTCCACGTGGGCCCTCATGCGGCCGACGACCACGACGAACTCGTGACCGCGGTCCCATCCGCCATCGGCCAGCACCTGCACGACGAACCCGACGCCCGGTGCCTCGGGGTCGGCGTCGAGGTGCGACGCGGCCGCCGCAGTCACGTTGCGGTACTCGTCGGGCTCCGTCTCCTCCTGGCAATCCCGGTACGCGCCGCTGCGCGCTCGGGCCAGATCGGCCTCGGCGTCGGCCTCGGACGCGTAGGTCGTGAACGAGAGGATCGCCTGACCGATCCCGGGACCGGTCATCCACCGGTGGCGGACCCGGTAGCGGTCCGTCGCACCGTGGAGCCAGCCCGCCACGCACTCGTCACGACCAAGCTCCACCGGGACGCGGGCGGTTCCCAGGACCGGCCAGCCCTGCGCCTCGGCGTCCTGTGACGCCAGGGCGGCCGCCTGCTCCGACAGGGGTCCCGGTCCCTCGGCTCGGGTGACCTCGACGACCACCCCGACGAGCGCCGCCAGGACCGCCGCCGCACAGAGCGCCGCCACCGTGGCGAGGAGGCGCGACGTGGTGGACGCGTGCGAGGGGCCGAGATCGGGCGACGGGCCCGACCCGGGCGGGCCGACGGGGAACGGCCGATCCGGCGCCGGCGGAGCGGGCGGCGGCACCCACCCGTCCGCATCGGCCTCCGGTCGGGCGGTCCCGGGGCGTGGACGGTCGGGCATCGCATCCTTCCGATGGGTGGCGGCCGCGACATCCCGTGTCGCGACCCGACCCATCGGCCACCGCGCCCGCCAGATGAGCGCCCAGGCGCGGGCGCCTCGCGTCAGCGCAGGGCGAGGCGGAGCTCGACCTCGCGGAGGTCGGGGGCGGGCTCGTAGGGTCGCTCGAAGCCGGTGGGGGCGAAGCCGAGGGCCTCGTGGAAGGCCCGGGCGTGGGCGTTGCGCTCGACCAGCCACTGGCGGACCTCGACCGCGCCGATGCCGGAGGCCCACTCACGGACCGCCCGCACCAGCTCGTCGGCCACGCCGATGCGCCGGTAGCCGGGGGCCGACCACAACGACGTCATCGTGACCGCGTCGTCCTCGGTGCGGAACGCGCTGATCATGCCCGCGGTGATGCCGTCGACCTCGGCGAACAGGGTGATCTGGTCACCCGCCGCGCTGTGGACCTCGGCCACCCGGGCCCAGGCCTCGATCGGACGCTGCGCCGCGGCCTCCCACCCGGTGGTGAACGCACCGGGGCTGTCGGCGATGGCGTCGAGCCGCACCTGGCGCAGCCGGGTGCCCTCGTCGGACCGGATGCGCCGGACCTCGACCGGTGACCGCTCGTCGGGCGCGACGACGGGATCGGTGCCGTCGCCGGTCAGGTCGACCTGCTCAGGCCGACCGCCGCCGTTGTCGGATGATCCGACGCCGTTCCCGTTCGGTGCACCCACCCCAGATCCCCTCCTTCTCCCTCACCCCGAGGGCGTGCTCGAGGCACGCCTCGGCGACCGGGCACTGCGCGCACACGGCCTTGGCATCCGGGCAGTCGTCTTCTTCGTCCACGGGGTAGAAGATGGTCGGGTCGAGTCCCTTGCAGGCCGCCTTGCGGCGCCACGGGGGGTTCATCACATCGGTCAACGTGGTGGGTCTCCTGGGTCCCGACAGGGGCCGGCTCCGTGCGGACAGGACAGGCCGGAACGGGGAGTATCGCCGTGCCCAGCGGCACATGTCCAGATAGATGCCACGTGTCACACGAACCTGTCGCCACTCTCGCATCGAGGCGATGACCAGGGTGGCGGGTGGACGAGCCGTCGCCACCCTGCGTTCGCTGACCGTCAGCGCGGGGGCGGTCCCTAGGATCGACCGCATGTGCACCGTCGCCCGCCGCGCCCCCATCCGACGCGCCGCCCTCCCCCGATGATCGGTCCGGGCTGGTTCGACCGGGCCGACGCGCTGCGCCGGATGGCCGACGACGGTGTCGACGTCCTGGTGGTCGGCGGTGGTGTCACCGGCGCCGGGTGTGCGCTCGACGCGGCCTCCCGGGGCCTGCGCACCGGGCTGGTCGAGCGCGACGACTTCGCGTCCGGCACCTCGTCGAAGTCGTCGAAGCTGGTGCACGGCGGCCTGCGGTACCTCCAGCAGGGTGAGGTGCAGCTCGTCTACGAGGCGCTCCACGAGCGTCAGCGCCTCCTCCGCAACGCCCCCCACCTGGTGCGGGTGCTGCCGTTCCTGATCCCGATGTTCACGGGCAGGGACGGCATCCTCAACCCGAAGCTGTCGCGGGCCCTCGGCTCGGCGATGTGGATGTACGACCTCACCGGCGGCTGGCGGGTGGGCAAGCGCCACGAGCGGATCTCCGCCGACGAGGCGGTGGCCCGCATGCCCACCCTGAAGCGCGAGCGCCTGGCGGCGTCGTACCTGTACTACGACGCCCAGGCCGACGACGCCCGCCTCACCCTGGCCCTGGCCCGCACCGCGGCGGTCGACCACGGTGCCGCGGTCGCCAACCGGGCCGGCCTGGTGGGCATCGACAAGGACGCCGCCGGTCGGGTCACGGCCGCCCGGATCCAGGCCGACGGCGAGATCCTGACCGTGCCGTGCCAGGTCGTCGTGAACGCCGCCGGGGTCTGGGCGGACGACGTGCGGGCCATCGACGAGGGCACCCACCCGGACTCCATCCGCCCGGCCAAGGGCGTGCACATCACCGTGCCCTGGGAGCTCGTCCGCAACGAGATCGCCGCCGTCGTGCCGGTGCCGGGCGACAAGCGCTCCGTGTTCGTCGTGCCCTGGGGCGACCTCACCTACATCGGCACCACCGACACCGACTACGACGGGCCCGTCGACGATCCACAGTGCACCCGCGACGACGTCGAGTACCTGCTCAGGGCCATCAACGGCGCCATCACCGGCACGATCACGCCAGCCGACGTCGTGGGCACCTGGGCGGGGCTGCGGCCTCTCGTGAAGTCGGCGTCGTCGGGCCGCACCGCCGACCTCTCCCGTCGGCACAAGGTCGCGGTGGGCGCCTCCGGGGTCATCTCCATCACCGGCGGCAAGCTCACCACCTACCGGGAGATGGCGGCCGACACGATCGACGCGGTGGTCGACGCCCTGCCCGAGGTCCCTCGCTCGGCCCGACGCAGCCGCACCTCGCGGCTCCGCCTCCGGGGCGCCGACGGCTACGACGCGGTGCGGGCCGGCGCCGACGACCGCACCACCCACCTGGCCGACCGCTACGGCGGCGAGACCCGGGCCCTGCTGGCCATGGTCGAGCGCGACCCGGCGCTGGGCGAGGCCGTCGTCGCGGGACTCCCCTACCTCAAGGTCGAGGTGGTGTGGGCGGCGCGCCACGAGATGGCCCGCACCGTCGACGACGTGCTCAGCCGTCGCACCCGCGCCCGGCTCCTGGCCCGCGACGCGTCCGACGCCGCGGCCGACGAGGTCGGACGCCTGCTCGCGGCCGAGCTGGGCCTCTCCGACGACGAGGTCGCGGCCCAGGTGGCCGACTACCGGGCCCAGCTGGCCCACGAGCGGGCCGCCAACCAGGCGGCCACCGACGCCGACGTCGCCAGCGAGCCGGTGCCGACCGACGGTGAGCCTCGTCAGACCACCGAGACCCGTCTGGCCTGACGGCTAGGGTCGCCCGCCATGGACGGGGGTGCCACGGCGTCGCCCGCCGCCTCGACGCAGGGGTACCGCCCGGCCCTCGACGGCATCCGCGCCCTCGCGGTCTACCTGGTCCTCGCCTACCACGCGGGGGTCGATCCGCTCGCCGGCGGGTTCCTGGGCGTCGACGTGTTCTTCGTGCTCTCCGGCTACCTGGTGACCCGGGTCCTGACCCGCGACCTCGACGGGGAGGGCCGCATCCGCCTGGGCCGGTTCTACGCCCGGCGCATGCGGCGCCTGCTCCCGGCGGCGACGGTGGTCCTGGTCACCACCGCGGTGGTGGTCGTGGCACTCGACCCCCCGGCCACGTGGGACGACGCGGAGTCCGGCATCCGGGCCGCGTCGGTGTACGTCTCGAACTGGTTCTTCGCAGCTCGGGCCACCGACTACTTCGCGGCCGACGTCACCACCAACCCGGTGCTGCACTTCTGGTCGCTCAGCGTCGAGGAGCAGTTCTACCTGGCCTGGCCGCTCGTGCTGCTGGCGGTCCACCGGGCCGCCCGCGTCGCCGGGACGGACCGGCGCTCCCGACGGCTGGTGCAGGGCACCGTCGCCGCGGGGGCGGTCGCCTCCCTGCTGTGGGCCTGGCACCTCGCCGGGACCGACCTGTCCCGCGCCTACTACGGCACCGACACCCGGGCCTACCAGCTCCTGGCCGGCGCCCTGCTCGGCCTGGCCCCCGGCATCCTCCGCCGCCTGGCCGGCTCCTCAGCCGGTCGGACCGCCAGCACGGCGCTGGCCGTCGCCGCACCGATCGCCCTCGTCGCCCTGGCGTCCGACCTCTGGTCGCCCGACCCCATCGAGCGGGGCGCGCTGGCGACCGTCGGCGCCCTCCTCCTGATCGCGGCGGTCGAGGTGGCCCCGACCGGCCTGGGCGGCCGTCTCCTGGGCGCGGCGCCGATCGCCTACCTGGGTCGCATCTCCTACGGCGTCTACCTGTGGCACTGGCTGGTGGTGCTGGTGCTCGACCGCGAGACCGACCTGTCCACCGTGCCGACCACCGCGGTCACGGCGCTGGTCGCGACGGCCGCAGCCGCGGCGAGCCACCACCTCCTCGAGCAGCCGGTGCGCACCTGGTCGGCGCTCGACCGCCACCGCGGCCCGGTCATCGCCGGGGGCCTGGCGGTGAGCCTGGCCGTCGCCGTGGTGATCGTCCCCGCCATCTTCGCGGTGGGCCGCCGCGACCAGGGTCCGGCCACCATCGAGGGCGGCAACCGGGCCGACGGCGCACCGGTCGTCCTCGACTGGCGTGCTGCCCAGCGCGACGAGGTCCGACCGCCCGAGTGCCAGGTGGACCGCATCGAGACCTGCACCGTGGTGGAGGGGGACGGTCCCACCCTGCTCCTGCTGGGCGACAGCCATGCCGCCATGTTCACCCCGATGCTCAGCGAGGTGGCGCGCGATCGGGGAGCCGAGCTCGTGGTCGCGGCCGAGCCCACCTGCCCCTGGCCCCGCGGCGTGTTCTCGGCCATGACCGGTCCGGTGTGCGAGCAGGCCCAGGCCGAGTGGTACGGGCCGATCATCGAGCAGGTCGACCCGGACGTGGTGGTCATGTCGTCGCGGGTGCTCGACGATCCCGCCCTGCCCACCGCGGTCTACGGGGAGGGCACGTCGTTGCTCACCCCGGGGACGGACGCCCTCGACGACTTCGTGGCCGAGCGCACCGAGGCGACCATCGAGGAGCTCCGGAGCGACGGTCGCACGGTCGTGGTGATCGAGCCCATCCCCCTGCCCGGCGAGGTCGATCAGGACCCCATCGAGTGCCTTTCGGCCGCGACCGATGCGTCCGAGTGCACCTTCGGCACCAACCGCGACCCGCTCCCGCAGGAGCGGGTGCTGCGCGAGCTGGCCGAGGAGGGCGCGGTGGTGAGCATCGACCTCGACGAGGAGATCTGCCCGTCCCGGCCGACCTGTGACGTCGTCGTCGACGGCCAGATCGCCTTCCGCGACCGCAGCCACATCACCGGGACCTTCTCCCGCGGGCTGTCCGGGCCCATGGGTGACCTCCTCGTCGAGGCCGGCGTGGTCTGACCTCACGACCGACCTTCCGCACGCAGGGACCGCGACGGGTACCGTCCCCCGTCGCACCCGCCTGAAGGAGACACCGCCGATGTCGACCACCCCCGACGCTCCCCTGGCCCGCCACCTGGCCGTCGCCTGGGACGAGCTGACCGCGCCCGGCAGCGGGTTCGCCATGGAGGATGTCGAGGTCCGGGGCATCCCCATGCGGGTGTTCTCGTCCGCCCCGCCGTCGCTGCGCGCCGTGTGGGAGGGGGCCACGCTCCACGGCGACAAGCCCTACATCGTCTACGAGGACGAGACGCTCACCTACTCCGAGGCCGCGGCCCAGGTCCGGGCCCTGGCCCACCTCCTGGTCGACGAGCACGGCGTCGGCCGGGGCGATCGGGTCGCGCTGGCGATGCGCAACTACCCCGAGTGGGTCGTCGGGTTCTGGGCCATCGTGTCGGTCGGTGCGGCGCCGGTGGGCATGAACGCCTGGTGGACCACGACCGAGATGGACTTCGCCCTGCGCGACTCGGCCCCGAAGGTGCTGATCGCCGACGACGAGCGGGTCGAGCGGGTCGCCCCGATCATCGAGTCCATCCAGGCCGAGGTCCCCATGGCGCTGATCGCGGTGCGCACCGAGGGCGACCTGCCCGGTGGTGGCGTCCACTGGGCCGACGTGGTGCGGCCCGACGAGGCTCCCGCCACCCTCCCCGACGTCGAGATCGACCCGGACGACGACGCCACCGTCTTCTACACGTCGGGCACGACCGGCACCCCCAAGGGCGCCCAGATCACCCACCGCGGGGCGGTCCACAACATCCTCAACCTGGTGTTCTTCACCATGGTGAGCACGGTGGCGGAGGCCAAGGCCGTCGCGGCCGGCGACCTCCCCGTCCCCGAGCCGGCCGAACCCGGCAGCTCCGGGGGCGGTCTCGTCTACATGGCGCCCACCCCGCTGTTCCACGTCACCGCGTGCAACTGCGTGCTCCACCCCGTGACCCTGGCCGGCGGCACCATCGTCCTCATGTACAAGTGGGATCCGGCCCGGGCCCTGGAGCTGATCGAGCGCGAGGGCGTCACCAACGTGTCGGGCGTCCCCACCATGAGCCGGGAGCTGCTGGCCCACCCCGACTGGGAGACCCGGGACACCTCGACCCTCAAGGGCCTCGGCGGCGGCGGCGCCCCCCTCCAGCCCGACCTGGTGGAGAAGATCGACGCGTCGCTCCCGAAGGGGAACCCGTCGACCGGCTACGGCCTCACCGAGACCTCAGGCATCGTCACCGCCAACACCAACCGGTTCTACGTCGAGAAGCCGGCGTCGTGCGGGCGGGTGGTGCCCACCCTCGAGGCCAAGCTGGTCGGCCCCGACGGCGAGGAGGTGCCCCCCGGCACCGACGCGGTCGGCGAGCTGTGCGTCCGCGGTGCCGTGGTGATCAAGGGCTACCTGAACCGTCCGGAGGCCACCGCGGAGGCGATCCCGGAGGGGTGGTTCCACACCGGCGACATCGCCCGCATCGACGCCGACGGCTTCGTGACCCTCGTCGACCGGGCCAAGGACATGGTCCTGCGGGGCGGCGAGAACGTGTACTGCGCCGAGGTCGAGGCCGCCCTCTACGAGCACCCCGACGTCGCCGAGGCCGCCGTGTTCGGCCTGCCCGAGGAGCGCCTGGGCGAGGAGGTGTCGGCCGTCGTGGTCACCCGCCCCGGGGCGACGGTCACCATCGAGGAGCTGCAGGCCTTCGCCGCCGAGCGCATCGCCAAGCACAAGGTGCCGACGACCCTGATCCTCCGCGAGGACCCGCCCCTCCCCCGCAACGCCAACGGCAAGTTCCTGAAGCGCGAGCTGGCCGAGGAGCTGGGCAAGGACCGCGTCGGCTGATGGCCGGCACCCTCCGGCCCGGACCGGGCGCCCCGACCCCACCGATCGCCATCGAGGGCGGCGCCGCGGCAGCCACCGGGCGCATCGACGTCACCCCGGTCGAGGTGCCCGACGCCCTCGTGGCTCACCTGAGCGACGTGTGCGCCGAGGTCGCGACCGACGACGCCACCACCGGTGAGGCCTCGCGGGACTGGTGGCCGCTGGCCATGATCTGGGCCACCCAGGGCCAGGTCGCGGCACGCGGCCTCGGTCGTGGCCCGACCCGGTTCGGTGGAGGAGGTCGGACCGATCCTCGCCGCGTGCAACGAGGCCGGCGTCCCCGTCACCACCGCCGGCGGGCGCAGTGGCGTGTGCGGCGCGAGCGTGCCGGTCTTCGGCGGCGTCGTGCTCGACACCACCGCCCTGTCCGGCATCCGCGACGTCGACGACGCGTCGCTGGTGGTCGACGTCCTGCCCGGCACCTTCGGCGACCTGTTCGAGGACGAGCTCCAGGGCACCCACGGGCTCACCGTCGGGCACTGGCCGCAGTCGATGGCGTTGGCCACCGTCGGCGGATGGGTCGCGTGCCGGGGCGCCGGCCAGTACTCCACCCGCTACGGGAAGATCGAGGACATCGTCACCGGCCTCGACGTGGTGCTGGCCGACGGCCGCTCGATCACCACCGGTGGCCAGCCCCGCCAGGCCGCCGGCCCCGACCTCACCGGGCTGTTCGTCGGCTCCGAGGGCACCCTCGGCGTCATCACCGGTGTGCGGCTGCGGGCGCACCCCCGACCCGACCACGTGGCCAAGGCCGCCTACGGCTTCGCCTCGTTCGAGGACGGGCTCGACGCCATGCGGCGCATCCTCCGTCGGGGCGCCACCCCCGCCGTCCTGCGCCTCTACGACGACATCGAGTCCAACCGCAACCACGGCACCGAGGGCACCCACGACCTGCTCGTGCTGGACGAGGGCGAGCCCGGCCTCGTCGACGCCGGCATGGCGGTGGTGGCCGAGGAGTGCGCCGGGGCGGCCCCGATCGACGTCGGGCTGGTCGACCACTGGTTGGGCAAGCGCAACGACGTGGCCGCCCTCGAGGCCCTGATCACCCGGGGCTACGTGGTCGACACCATGGAGATCACCGGACCGTGGGCGGCGCTGCCCGCGATCCATGCCGCCGCGACCGAGGCGATCCGCTCGGTCGAGGGCACCCTCGTCGCCTCGGCCCACCAGTCGCACAGCTACACCGACGGCGGCTGCCTCTACTTCACCTTCGCGGCCCAGGTCGCGGCCGAGGACCGCGACCGCTACTACCGGGCGGCCTGGGAGGCCGGCACCCGTGCCGTGCTCGCCCACGGCGGGTCGCTCAGCCACCACCACGGGGTGGGCCTCAACCGCGCCCGGTTCGTCCAGGACGCCCTGGGCCCGGCCTTCGACCTGCTCGTCGCCACCAAGGCGGCCCTCGATCCGGCGGGGATCCTCAACCCGGGCAAGCTCGGACTGCCCTCGCCGTTCGGTCCGCCCGGGTGGCCGTGACCGCGGACGCGCGGCTCGGTCGACTGGGACCTGGCCCTCAAGGGGGGCCTCAACGGACTCGTCTTCGTGGCCCCGGCGGCGGTCGTCGGCCAGCTGCTGGCCGACTCCGACGGGGAGGTCCACGGAGGCACCGCCCTCGCGATCGCGCTCGTGCAGCTGCTCGGCTTCTGCTTCGCCGGGTGGGTCGTGCGCAAGTACTCGCCCTCGGCCCCGATCGCGACCTGCGCGGCCGCCGGGGTCGTCTGCTGGGCGATCCTCCAGGCCGTCGGCATCGTGACCACGCTCGTGCGGGGCAACGACCTCTCGCCCCTCACCTGGGTGGCCACCGGGCTGATGGCCGCCGTCGCGGCCGCCGCCGGCGGCCTGCTCACCCGCGTCCAACCCCGTTCCCCGGAGGACACCCCATGACCAGCGGCCCCGACCAGATCCTGGTGGTCGACGTCGGCACCAGTGGCCTGCGCGCCGCGGTCGTCGACCGCTCCGGCACCGTCGGCCACGTGCAGCAGCGTGCGCTCCTCCCCGACTCCCCGGCCCCCGGTCTGGTCGAGTTCGACGGCGAGGCCATGGCCGCGACCGTCCTCGAGGTGGCCCGCGCCACCCTCGCCGCCGCCGGCCCGGTCCGCGCCGTGGGCATCACCAACCAGCGGGCCTCGACCCTGCTGTGGGACCGGGCCACCGGCGTCCCCGTCGCCCCGGGGCTGGGCTGGCAGGACCTCCGCACCATCGGCACCTGCCTGGAGCTGGCCGCCGAGGGCATCCGGGTGGCGCCGAACCTGTCGGCCACCAAGGCCCACCACCTGTGGGACCAGGTCGACCCCGACCGCAGCCGCGACCTGTGCATCGGCACCGTCGACTCGTGGATCGCGTGGACCCTGTCGGAGGGCGCCCTGCACGTCACCGACCCCACCAACGCGGCCCTCACCGGGCTGCGCACGGGCGACTGCACCGACTGGTCCGACGAGGTGCTCGACCGGCTGCGCCTGCCCCGGCACGCCCTGCCGACCGTCGTCGACTCCGAGGGCGGGGTCGGCCCCGCCACCGCACTGGAGGGAGCGCCTCTCATCGCCGGGATCGCCGGCGACCAGCAGGCCAGCCTGCTGGGCCAGGGCTGCATCGCCACCGGCCAGGCCAAGGCCACCTTCGGCACGGGCGGGATGCTCGACGTGGTCGTCGGGCCCGATCGACCGGCGTTCGCGACCCGTGGCCCCTCCGGCGGCTTCCCGATCGTGACCCAGGGTCGCGCCGGGGTGCTCACGTGGGGCGTGGAGGCCGCCATGCTCTCCGCCGGCACCAACGTCGAGTGGCTGCGCGACGACCTCGGGCTGATCGCCGACGCGGCCGACTCGCACACCGTGGCCTCGCAGTGCGACGACACCGCGGGCGTCGCCTTCGTCCCGGCCCTGCTCGGCCTGGGCGCCCCCAAGTGGGACTACGGCGCCCGGGGCACCCTCCTCGGCGTCAGCCGCGGCTCGGGGCGACCCCAGATCGTCCGGGCGGTGCTGGAGGGCGTGGCCCAGCGGGGCGCCGACCTGGTCGAGGTGGCCGAGGCCGACGGAGGTGTCACCATCCCGACGTTGCGGGTCGACGGCGGCATGAGCGACAACCCGACGTTCGTCCAGGCCCTGGCCGACGCGTCGCAGCGCCCGGTGGAGGTCTCCCCCGAGAAGGAGGCCACCACCCTGGGGGCCGCCTACCTGGCCGGCCTGGCCACCGGTCTGTGGGACGACCTGGCCGAGCCGGCGTCGCTGTGGGCCCCCCGGGCCGTGGTCGAGCCGCAGCGGGTGCTCGACCGCGAGCGGTGGGCCGACGCGGTCAGCCGGGCCGAGCGCTGGTTCTCCGACCTGTCGTCGCTCGACTTCTGATCGGCGCCACCGCCGGCCTCGGCCCGGCTTCGGGTCGAGGGGGCGCCGCGCACTAGACATGGGCCCGATCGTGCTGCTGTGCCGGCCCGCGCCCTGGGCGCGGGTCGACCCCGACAGAGGAGGACGCGTGGGGATCCACCCGCCGCGACTGACAGACCCGACCGCCGAGGACGTCGAGCCCGTCGGCCACTCCCGGCGTGGGTTCCTCACCCGTGTCGCCGTCGGGGGCGCCGCCCTCGCGGTGGGCAGCCAGGTCGTGCCCGTCGGCGGCCTCCTGCCCGTCGGGGCCCAGGAGGACGGCGAGGTCGCCCTCGACGCCGACGAGACCACGATCCAGCACCTGGCCAGCGTGGCGCTCGCCGCAGCCGAGGCTCACCGGACCGCCGCGACGGTCGAGGGCATCCCGGAGACCACCGTCGAGGTGATCCGGTCCTTCGGCGGCCACCACCGCAGCCAGGCGGCCGCCCTCAACGGCCTCATCCCCGAGGACGCCGAGGTCACCGTCCCGAACGAGACCCTGCTCGGCGAGGTCACCTCCGCCCTGGACGGGGCGAGCGGCGAGGCCGCGGTGCTCGCAGTGCTCCGCGACATGACGGAGCAGATCGTCGCGACCCACCTGGCCGCCCTCGAGTCGGTCGAGGACCAGAACGACGCCCGTCCCATCGCCGCCGCCATGGCCACGGTCAGCCAGCACGCCGTGGTGCTCGGGGTGCTGGGCGGCGAGTCGATCGAGACCGCGTCGCCCGAGACGCAGTCCACCGACGGGGCCCTCACCCCCGAGGCCTACCCCGTGTCGTTCCCCGAGGAGGCGGCTCCGGCGGAGGAGGCCCCGGCCGAGGAGGGCACCACCACGACCGCCGGCGAGGACGCCGAGACCACGACCACCACGACCGAGGGCTGAGAGACCATGCACCCCGACCAGATCGACGCCGTGGCCCCCACCGCCGACCGCCGCCGGTTCCTCAAGGTGGGCGGGGCCGGTGCCCTCGCCGCCGCCTTCCTCGCCGCGTGCGGCAGCGACGAGTCGCCTCCGCCCAGCGAGACCGGCGTGACCCTCGGGACCACGACCACCCTCGCCCCCGCCCAGACCACCATCCCGGCCGACGGTGAGGCCCAGGCCGTCACCATCACCCGCACGATGCGCTCGGTCGAGCTGGCGGCCGTCGAGGCCTACGGCGTGCTGCTCGGCGAGGGCAGCGGCGACCTGGCCCTCCCGGCCCCGATCACCTACTCCGAGGACGTCGCGGTCATCATCGGCTTCCTCCGCGGCCGCCACCAGGCCCACGCCGACACCCTGGTCGGGATGATCTCCGACGTCGGTGGCGAGCCGGTCGCCGAGCCCAACAACGGTGTCATCGAGGGCCTCTTCGCCCCGCAGGTGCCGTCGCTGACCACCGAGGCCGCCGTGCTCCGGACGATCATCGCCATGGAGGACGTGATCGCCAGCACCTACGCCTGGGGATCCGGCACCGTGCCGGAGGCCGCCCTGCGCGCCGAGATCATGACCATCGGCGGCCCGTCGGCCCGCCAGGCCGCCGCGGCCCGGCTCCTCCGCGACCCCCGCGGGATCCTGGTCGTCACGTCGGCCACCCTCGACGTGTCGGGCCCGGCCCGCCTGCCCGACCACATGCTGCTCACCGACCCGGAGCTCGACGGTGGCGACGTCACCCCCGAGCCCGTCGCCGAGCCCGAGGAGGAGTGCCGAGGGCGAGGACGAGGCCGAGGGCGGCGCCGAGGGCGAAGGCGGCGAGGGCGCCGAGTCGGGCACGACCGAGACCACCGCTCCGATCCGGCTGATCGGCCGCCCGTCGGCGTCGGTCCGAGCACCCGACCTGCCACACTGGTCCGCGGTGGTGAGCTGTCCGGGTGACCGCGGTGGCATCGGTGAGAGCCGGTGCCGCTGAGGAAGGTCGGGGCTCCCAAGGGCACGGTGCTGGCGAGAGCCAGGACGGGGCGACCTGTCGGTACAGGGCAACAGAGAGCAGACCGCCGATGGCCTTCGGGCACAGGCAAGGGTGAAACGGTGCGGTAAGAGCGCACCAGCGTCGCAGGTGACTGCGGCGGCTCGGCAACCCCCACCGGGAGCAAGGCCGAACAGGGACAGGGTGGCCCGCCCGTCACGTCCCAGGTGGGCCGCACAGATTGATGGTCACCCATCGGGACCCCCGCAAGGGACCCGTGGACAGAACCCCGCCTACAGGACAGCTCACCACCACACACCCTCTGACCAGGGGTTTCGTCTCCAGCGGGGCCTCCAGCCCCACACCAGCCCCACGCGTCGTTGAAAGCAGCGCCGGCGATCCCGTTCAGTGCCGCTGCGTCCCAACCGATCGTGCTCCGTGGCCTCCGAGTTGCCATCACCGACGATCGAGCCGCCGATCTTCGTGTTCGCCGACGACCTGTCGTCGTTCGATTCGGTCGACGACGCGACGGCCTACATCGAGCCCTGGGACGTCGCCGAGGTGACCGAGGCGTTCGATGGGGTCGGCCGACGGCTCATCGTCACGGCCGATGGCGTCGAGCGGACGCGCCACACCGTCGGCGGCGGCACCACAACGATCGTCGTCGACCCCACCGCCGGGGCGGATCCATCGCCGCTGGGACGGCTGCTCCGGAGCTACTTGGCGGAGATCGACCTCGAAGGGTTCGGGTTGACCGACCTCGACCTGCGCACGGCCCCGCTAGCCGAGCTCGTCGAGGCCGTCCACCCGCTGACGATCACCCGATGAAGGCACCGTGGGCCGCTCTGCACCCTGATGGAGGCCGGCGAGGGCGTCGGAGACGGCTGCTCGGGTGCGGTCCTCGGAGTCGGGCCAGAGGTGGGAGTAGGTGTCGAGGGTCTCGCTGGCTGAGGCGTGGCCGAGCCGCTCCTGCACGACCTTGACGCTCTCGCCGTGCCGGATGAGCGCCGAGGCGTAGAAGTGCCGGAGGACGTGGAGCCCGGTCCTCGGAGGGAGCCCGGCCTGCTGGGCAGCCGGGCGAATGGCACGGGCCAGGACCGCACGCAGGATCGGATCTCGCTTCTCGTCGGTGAAGAGCAGGCGACCGACGGCGGGAACCTCGGCCGGCGCGTGCAGTCGCTGATGCTCGGTGAGCACCGTGAGCACCTCGCTGGGCAGCGGGACGGTTCGGTACGACGATCGAGTCTTCGGAGGACCGAACGAAGGGACCTTGCCGGTGAGCATGACGAGCTGGCGGTCCACCGTCACGCTCCGCCGGAGCCAGTCGACCCGGTCGACGGTGAGGCCAAGCAGCTCGCCCTGACGGAGGCCGCTCGAGGCCGCCAGCAGGACGAGGGCTTGGTACCGGTCGGGAACGGCATCGACCAGGATCGACACCTGCTCGATCGTGGGGATGGTGACCGGAGTGGCCACCTTCTCGGGGAGGACGATCCGCCGGCAGGGCGTCAGCGGGATGACGAGGTCATCGACCGCCGAGCGGAAGATCGCCGAGACGTACCGGTAGATCAGCTCGACGGTCGAAGGCGCCTTGTCGATGCCCTTCACGAGCGCCTGGATCTCGCTCCGCTGCACCGCCCCCATCGGTCGGTTGCCGAGGACCGGGTACACGTGACGCCTGAGGTTCGTGGCCACGCTGGCCGCCGTCGACGGGCGGTGGGCCTGGACGCTGCGCCATGCCTCGGCGTACTCCTCGAAGGTGACCTTGCCGGCGCTGGGGTCGACGTAGGCACCGCTCAGCTTCTGGTGCTCGATGCTGGTCAGGAACCGATCGGCGTCCGACTTCCGTACGAACCACCGCTCCTTGCTGGTGCCGTCGGGCGCCCGGTACCTGGCCCGGTAGCGGACGCCTCGCGTCGAGGAGACCTTGGTGACGCTGGCCATCAGCCCGCTGCCCCGTTGCAGGCCCGACTACGGGTATGTCGCTCGTTCACGGACACGCGCCGACCTCCGCCTCAGGGCCCAAGCCCGATTCGAGGGAGGTCGATGTCACGCCATCGACGAGCGCCGCACGATTGATGGTACGCCCATGATCGGCCGCCGTCGCCAACCGCAATCGTCGGTGAGAACGCCCGCATTGCGTCAGCCTCAGCGTTCGAGGCCGCGGGCGGGGGTTCGTTGCTGGAGGCGGTCGAGTCGGGCCTGCATGGCGGCGACCTTGTCGTGTTCGACGGGCTCGACGGCCGGGGTCGGCGCTCGGCACGGTGGGGCCGGGTCGGGCGGGCTCGTCTCGGAGCTGGCGGGCGGTGGCGAGGGCGGAGCGGTGTCGGGGAGGGGGTTCGATCATGGCGGTGAGCAGGTCGACGGGGTGGGTGGTGCCGGTGGGGTCGGGGAGGACGGCGACGTTGATCTGGCGGCCTCGGGTGAGGGCGACGTAGGTGTGGTTGCGGGTGGTGCCGGGTTCGAGGACGGCGATGCCGACGTCGACGGTGTCGCCTTGGGTGCCGTAGCCGGTGACGGCCCAGCCGAGCTCGACGTGGCGGGCGACGTAGCCGGCGGGCAGGGTGACGGTGCCTCGGTCGGGGTCGGTGACGGTCAGGGAGCCGTCGGGGCGGGTGGCGGTGACGGTCCAGGTGTGGCGGTTGCGGACCGGCTCGGCCGGTGTCGGTGCGGAGGTCGGCCTGGTTGCGGCGGGTGGCGATGCGGTCGCCGACCCCGACGTGGGTCCCGTCGGCCAACGCGACCTCGTGGCCGTCGCCGGGGCCTCGGCTCTGGCGTTGGATCTCGACGTTGATGTGGCGGGCGGTGTCGGTGGTGGTGGTCGTGATGGCGACCGTCCGGCCCTCGGACGGCGTGCTCGCGGTAGAGGTTAGCTGCCCGGGCGGCGGTGAGGGCGGGGTGGACCGGGCTGAGGCGATCGTGGGTGTCGTAGGCGGTGGCGGCGGCGGGGTCGCCGGCGCGGAGGGCGAGGCTGGCGGCGGCTTCCCAGGGTTCGGTGAAGCGGCGGGGCTGGTCCAGGTGGTGGGCGGGGAGGGTGTCGGTCCAGTGGGCGAACATGCCGCCGCGGCCGACGGCGGGGAGCTGGGCCGGGTCGCCGATGGCGATCACCCGCCACCCGTGCCGCTCGGCGAGGGTCACGAGGTGGTGGAGGTCGTCGGTGGTGGCCATGCCGGCTTCGTCGACGACCACGGTCGTCCCGGCCGGCCACCGGGACGACCCGGACGGGTCGCGCCCGTGGCGGGTGAGGAACGCGGCGAGGGTCTCGGCCGGGCAGCCGGCCTCCCGCCCCAGCACGTCGGCGGCCTTGCCGGACGGTGCGAGGGCCACGACCGGCCGCCCCTGGGAGCGGAGGGAGTCGACGGCTCGGGCGGTGGTGGTGGTCTTGCCGGTGCCGGCGGGGCCGACGACCAGCACGAGCCGTCGCCCGGCGGCCATGGCCCGAGCGGCGTCGCCGTGGGGGTCGGTGTGATCGATCGGGTGGCGGCCGATGTTGGCCTGGGCCCAGCGTTGGAGGTCGGTCTCCTGGTCGAGGACGTGGGTGGTGGTGATCCGCCGGTCGGTGACCGCCTCGGTCACCGGGCGCCCGTCGCGGCGGGTGCGCTCGTGACGGGGCGTCTCGGGGGCGAGGTCGACGCAACGGGCCGCGGCCAGGTGGGCGAGGCGGTCGATGCGCTCGACGGTGGCCGTCGCATGCGGGTCGGTGGGATCGAGGAGGGTGGCGACGTGGCGGGCCAGATCCGCGGGCAGCCAGGTGGCCGACTCGTCCTGGCAGCGGCGCAGCGCTTCGCTGATGATCTGGTCGTCGGTGAGCCGGTCCCAGAGGCGCCGGGCGGTCGAGGATCTGGAGGGTGCGGTCGGGGTCGAAGCCGATCCCGGCCGCTTGGTGCGGCCCACTGGTCGTGGAGGGTGGTGGCGTCGATGCCGTGGCCCTTGGCCGGCCTCGAGGCCAGCACGGCCCGGCGTTGGAGCTCGGCGATGGTGCGCGGGTCCGGGTCGGCGCCGTCGTGGTCGTCGGACCACGCCCGGATCAGCCCGGCCAGGGCGGCGTCGACCTGGGCGGAGCGCTGCGAGAACACCTGCAGCACGTCGTCGGGGATCCCGGCGATGTCGGCCTGCCCGCCGAGCACCGGGCCCCACTCGACGCCGAGGCGGGCGGTCAGCTCGCTGCGTAGGGCGGCGTCGTAGACCCAGCCGATCGTGCGTTGCTGCTGCTTGAGGAACCGGGCATCCAGGGACAGCCAGCGGCCGGTGGTGTCCTGGACCTTGCCGGCGATCACGGCGTGGGTGTGCAGCTGGGGGTCCATGGTCCGTGACGTGTGCTGACGGAACACCGCGACGGTCAGGCCCGTTGGTGTCGACCTGGACCACCCCGTCCTTTCCCCTTCGGGTGACCGCCCCGTGGGACTCGAGGAACCCGAGCGCCGCGTCCACCGCGGCGTCGTGGGCGGCGAGGACCTCGGCCCGCACCCAGACGTCGGGGCACAGGGCCCACAGCACCGACACCGACTTCGGGGCCGAGAACGTCGCGTCGAACCCTCGGGCCGAGGCAGTCGCCGAACCGGCGGCCGAGGGGACGGTCGGTGCTCGGGTGGCGGCCGTCGAGCACCGCACGCAGCTGCTCCCCGGTGACCTCACCGTCGAGACCGAGGGCGTGACGGCCTCGGCCCCACCACCGTCCGGCTGGTTCGGCTGGGTCCAGGTAGTAGTCCACCGGTCCCCGGCCCGGGCCCGGGCGGTGTCGGTCCTCGGCCAGGCCGGCGTAGTACGCCATCAACGCCCGGAGCCGTGGACCGGTGGCCTTCAGCGTCGTCACCCGCATCACGACGACCACCCGCCACACCGACATCCCGCTGGCGTCCCGCTCGGCATCCGGTTCCGGATACGACCCGCCGCAATGCACTCGTCTGTCCCATGGAGGACTAGGCCGGTGAGGGGTGCGGTTGTTCGCGGGGAGGGGGAGGAATTTGTGGGGAGGAGGCGGAATTGGCGGCGGTGAGGGCGGTCGGGTGGCGGGATGGGCGCGGAGGGTGAGGGTGGTGGGGTCGTGCCGGGCGATCTCAAACACGACACCGTCACCGGCTACCTGGCGTCCTGAATCGCTCCGAACGCGCCACGGACCGGTCCGTAGCCACGGTCCCCAATGGGCCGGTCGACGGCGTGCCGTCAACCCGGCGGTAGGAGACAGACCCCCGGCCTACTGCACCTCGGTTGAGTTCGGCGGCCGGGCGGGAGGCTCAGATCCGACCGTGGACGACGACCTGGCCGCGCCCACCGGCGCGGCGGTCGGCAACGAGGATCGACCCGTCGGCGCTGAGGTCTGGATCGGTCAGGCCGGCGAGACGCATGGTCGCGGATCCGTCCGCCGGTCCGGTGAGGAGTCCAGAGAAGGCGGGCCCGGGACCCAGGGGCACGGTCCACGCGACGGCGAAGGTGCCACCGTCGTCGCTGAGCGCGAGCGAGTCGCCGACTCGACCGGGAACGGGCAGGGTCATGGGGGACGGCGTCCCCTCGACCCATGACACCAGGCCGTCGCCGTCGTCGAAGAGCAGCGTCGAGCCGTCAGCACTGATGGCGACATCGTCGGCGTCATCGCCGATCACCTCGAAGGCGAGGCCAGGGTCGTCGAGGTCGATCCGGCGGACGTCGTTGAAGCCGGCGATCGCCAGCGTCGAGCCATCGGCCGAGACCGCGGGCCAGTGGCCGTCGGCGGTGGGCACGAGGCGGGTGCTGAGGGGATCGCCGGCGGCGTCGGTCGTCACGATGAAGATGTCCCCGTCGTCGTTGGTGTCGCCCGGGACCAGGTTGCTTGCGTTCGAGCCGAAGGCCAGTACGCGGCCGTCGGCGGACAGCGAGGGTGCGTAGCTGAGGTCGTCGCCCGCGGTGATGCGGGTGACGTCCCCGGAGGCGACGTCGATCGTGTAGACGTCGATCGTGTCGGTCTGGGGGCCCGGCACCAGCACCTCGGAGGCGACCGCGACGGCGACGGTGCGGCCGTCGGCGGAGATGTCGAGCGAGTGCGCCAGGCCGAGGGTCCGGGCGAGTCGCCGCGGCCGGAGCGTGGCGAGGTCGAACAGCTGCACGTCCAGTCCACCCGTGCTCGGGCTCCCCGCGAGGAAGGCGACGAGGCGGCCGTCGCCCGAGACCCTGGCACCTCCCGCGTCGGTGGTGCCGATCGGGGTGACGTCGTGCGTCGCCAGGGCCGCAGGATCCTGGGCGCGTCCGTGGTACTCCGTCGACGCGACGAGGGTGGCCTCGACCTCGATGTCGTCGATCGTGCGGAGCCGGCCCGCCCAGTAGGTGGCATCGGCAGGTGCCGGCTGGTGTCCCAGCAGCGACACGTACCAGCCGGCGACCCGCAGGCGGCCCGACTCGGGCGAACCGAACAGCTGGCGCGTGAGCTCGATGCGCGGCATCCCGGCCGCGACCTGGTCGGCCCACCAGGTAACCCCCGCGTCGTCGCCGGGGCGCCCCAGGATCCGGAGGTAGGACTGCTCGACGAAGCCCCTCGGCGTGCCGCCGCCGGCGGCCCAGAGCTCGGGGGAGGCGTAGATCCGGGAGGCGACCGAGCCGGTCGGCAGGCCGTCGCGCAGCCGACCGGACCAGTACGAGAGGCCGGCTGCGTCGGGCTCCCGCAGCAGGGCGGTAAGGAAAATCCGACGGACGACCCGGTCGGTGTGCTCCGGGCGACGGACCATCTCCGCAGTGACCGAGCGACGGGCGCCGCCAGCGGCGATCCGCTCGGTCCAGCGGGCGAGTTCCGTAGTCGTCGGGGCCCGGCCCAGCAGGTCCCAAGACGCCGCCTCGACGAAGGCGCTGGTCGCCGGGAGCGGGGTCGCCCGCGACGGCGCACCCGACGACGGTCCGCCGGCGGTGCCCAGCAGGGCGCCCGTGAGCGCCACCGCGGCCAAGACCCGCCACCCAACCGACCTTCGCTCTTCCTTGCCCCCTTGCATGGCGGGCACGGTACACGTCACCCCAGAACGTGGCGGCATCACCGCTCACCGCAGTGTTGGACGCACCTCACCTCGGAGGTCACGCAACCGTTGCCGGGCCCTCGATCACGGGCCCCGCACCCGTGATCCCTCTACCCGACCGCTCATGCCATCGTCCCGGCGGTAGGGGGCATTCGATTCCTAGTCCTGGTGAGCGGCCGGAGAACGACGTCGGCGGATCACCCCCACGCCATCTCAACGTCGGCCGATACGAGCCGACGTTCCGGAATGTGACCCTCGACAAGCTGGTGCTTCTCGTCGTGGTGGTCGCCTTGGCGTTGCTCGCCTGGCCGCGCGCATCGCTGCTCACGGAGCGGGTAAGGCATGACGACCGCGTCGCATCCGCGGCCCTTGAAGTGGGCGCTTGTGGCGACGTGGGGTTCCCCGCTCTTCGTCCGCATCCAACTTGCCGCCGTCATCGTCACGTGCGCCGTGGTTGCGTGCTACCTGCTTTGGTAGGGACTTCGCCTGCGCGGTGTCGTGAACCCGGCGTTTAGGGATGGTTAGGGGCCGGCAAGCGGAGTCCGCGATGAGGTGGCTGTTGAGGGCTGGTGGCCTGGACGCCGCAGATCGGTGACGGCCCTGCGGGGGCCGTTGGCGTCCGCTATGTCGTCGTGCATTGGGCGGGGCCGCCGTCTGCGACGTCCAGCGTGCTGGCGAACCGCCCAGACAGGTCGCCCCGAGTCAGCTCGACGATCAGCGTGTAGCACCCAGGTGAGGTGGGATCGATCGGGAAGCCGCCCCCACCGTCGATCCGGGCGTCGGTGAAATGGTCGTCGTTGAGTTCTGCGGCCGACAGTGAGTAGCTCACGTCGAAGCCTGGCGGGACCGCGATGCGAGGTTGCAGGGTTGCGTCGACGACCACGGGTTCGACACCGAGGTTCGCAGCACCGTCGGCGTTGTAGCCGCATTGGTGCTCGACGAAGAGCAGGTCCATCGCTTGCGCACGATGTTCCACGACGACTTCGGGAGCGGGCATCGTGAGATCAGCGTCGCTGCAGCGATCCTCTGTGCTGGCCAGATCCTGGCGGGGGCTCTCGTCGCCGGTGACCTCCGGACGGGTGACGTCCGGGCGCTGGGGATCACCGGCGTCGACCGTCGGTGACGAGCACGACGCCAGTAGCGACATGAGTGGGATCGCGGAAGCCGCGAGGAGGGTTGAACGCACCCCCGTTCGACGCCCGTTACGCGGGCGCAGTTCCCGCAGACCCAACGACGCGAAGACCCCCACACGCACAGCGTGCCGGACTGTCAGCCCGCTGTCGATCGATGGCCGCCGGACGTCTCCGACCCGGCGGTAGGGGGCATGTCCAGGCCTTAGGGCCCGCTGGGCGCTCCAAGCAGCGCGCTGGCCGCTGCCGGCGGCCACGCTGACGGGTCGTGGTGCATCGCGGGCATGGGCCCAGGCACCCAGCACGGGTGATCGACGTGCCACTCGGCTGAGAGATCCTTCAGCCGCTCGTGCACGCGGGTGGCTGCTGCTCCTTCGCTCTCGGAGGGCGGAGCGGTCACCCACTCGACGAAAAACGGGTTGATCTCGCCGACGTCATCGAGACCCATCTCGTCGTAGGTCACGACGAACGCCTCCAACATCGCGTACTCAGTGGGAAACACCATCGAGGACCACAAGGCCTGGTTGGAGAACCCGAACAGCGGTGCGTAGATCGTCTCTTGCTGCAGCGCCGGGGTCCAGAAGCCGTCGCGCTCCACACCGAGCCCAAGCCCAGCCAGCGCACGGTTGCTCCGGGCGGGTTCATCCGCTCGCCGCTGAGGGCTAGCGGCACGACGTGGTCGTCCACGGGGAACTGCCACTCACCGGGCCACCACCCGCCGTTGACGGCCAGGTGCTCCACGGCCTCAGAGACCAGCCACCCGGCGGGCACTGTGGACATCGCGGCTGGCCCTCCGGCAGGTACCCGATATCGACCCAGCCGCGTGTCAACGGCGGCCCGTTCATCCAGTGCGTCGAGGACGTCGAGAAGTGCATCCAGCACCCCGGCGACGGTACCCGCGTCCAAGGCTGCCCATTGAGACCGTCATCGCGGAGCGATCGGATCTTGCCTGGCCTGTCGTCGACCCCGGCGTTTGGGGACGTTGAGCGACGCTGGCGGCTGTGATCAAGGATGGCGGGCGATGCTTCCCCTAGGGCAGGTGAGGAGGTCGACCGCCGGGCGAGCTCGTCCTCGATCGCCCGGGAACCAGCCCACCGGAGCCGTCGTCTCACGAACGATGACGCACCTCGCCACCCGGGTTCAACTCACTCGCAGAGCGCGGCCCGGACGACCCTGGTCGTCGTGGCCTTCCTCCTGGTCCTCGCCGGGTGCGGCAGCGATGAGGAGACTCGCACAGGCGGTGAAGCGTCCGATTCGACGGCCATGTCCCCGACGTCGACAACCGCTCGGCCGTGCCCTCCTGAGGAGATGATCGATCGTGAGCCGGGTCCGGAGACCTTCGAGGAGCTCGCGGAACGGGCGGAGGTCATCGCTCGAGGCCGGGTGGAGGAGGTCCGTCTGGTTCCCGACCCCGATCCCGTCTTCGACGCCGCCATCGACCGGCTGGTCATCGACATGGCGGTGTCGCACTCGGTCGTCGGAACCCAGCCCGGTGCGCGGCTGTCGGTGTACGTCGCGATGAAGCAGTACAACCCCGAGACGGGCGACGGCCCACCGGTCCGTTGGCCCGACGATCGCGAGTTCCTCCCGGGTGACGAGCTGATCGTCGCTCTTGGACCGGAGAGCGCCGCTGGCGAGCGTGAGTTCAGAGGGCCCTACTTCTTGGTTGAGGATGGCGAGCTCAGCGGTGAGCTGGCGGAGTTCCGACGACGCTGCAGCGCCAACGAACGCACTCAGATCGACGTGGAGGCCGAGCAGATGACCCCCGAGGAACTAATCGACCGGCTGACGCAGGCCATCCCCACGCCGACGAACTAGCCCCTCGCCGCGTTCCTATGGCGGGCCGCAGAACCCATCTGCTGACGGCCTCAGAGTGCTGCGAAAGTGCCGGTCGTCGGCGGTGCCGTCGACCCGGCGTTCTGGGGCACCGGCCGTCGTGACACACTTCAAGCGTGCGTCGATGGGAACTCTGGCAACTGCCCGATGGCACCGAAACTCGGTTCCTCCCGTCCACTCGGCCTGAGCAGACCGAGGAGGCCGAACGGGATGGTCTGGTGATGATCTGGTCGACGACGGCCGTGGGCTCGAACGACGCGATGCGACAGATGCATCGACACCTGGGCTGGGGCGAGTACCGACCGATGCTTCGCGTTGACGGAACCCCCTATCCCGAGGACGAGGACGACGAGGTCGCTGGGCCGGGTCACCTGTAACAGTCATCACTCGAAGACGAACCCACTATCCCCATGGTGCCGGTCGCCGGCACCGCCATGGACCCGGCGGTAGGAGACGGTCCGTTGGGTGGCGGCGGTGATTTCCTTGCGGCGAGGTGCAAGGTTTCGGGGTGCTCAGGGCTTCTATAGAGGTGTGGATCGCCATCGTCTCGACCCCACGGCCGCAGATGACGCGCTCGGTGGCCGGTACGAGGTCGACTCGAAGGCGTTGATGCGGGAGGCGGCGCTGCTGACCGGAGATCGGGACCTGGCTCAAGACATCGTCCACGACTGCTTCGAGCGGTACACGTCGAAGGACCGCAGCGACGTCCAGAACCCATCGGCCTACCTACGGCGGATGGTGATCAACGAAGGCACCAAGCGCCTCCGTGGCCGCTCCCGGGAGACCCTGGTCGGGGAAGTCCCGGAGCTGATCGCGGAGGACACGTCGATGCTCCAGTTCTACGACGCGCTGAGCGCCCTCACACCGCGGCGGCGAGCCGCCCTGGTGCTGCGTTACCACGCCGATCTCCCGGTCACGGAGATCGCGACGATTCTCGAATGCTCACCGACCACCGTGTCCTCGCTGATCCGTCGAGGCCTCACAGACCTGAGGAGGGCCTGACATGCACGTCGACGAACGCGACCTTCGTGACCAGCTCGACCGGCTCGCCACCCTCGTGCTGGACTCCGACGCCGTCGTCGAACCGGCGCCAGAGCTGCGAGGCCCGCGCCGGTCGCTGATCCCGCAGCACTGGAGGTACTCCGCCGCGGTTGCCGCCGCACTGCTGGCCGCGGTCGCCGTGCTAGGGGTCCTTCGCGCCGCAGACGATGAGCGCCAGACCACCACCGACCAGCTCACCCCCACCACCGAGCAACCCACGACGACCACCGAACCGGTGGTCACCGTTCCCGGAACGGCAATCGCTGGCTATGACCTGGTGGTGGACGACGAGGGGCGCCTACGCGGGTACATGATGCCAAGCAAGCTGTCGCTGCCGGCAGTGGATCGAGAGGTACAAGCCTTCGAGGTGCGAACCCATCCCGAGACCGGAACGCTCAACGGCTACATGCTCCCCGGCCCCGGGTTCGTCGAGCTGAGCATCGCCCTGGACCCCGAAGCCCTCCAACAGGCCCTCGACCACCACGACGCGAACGTCAACGAGACGATCGCAGGAATGGACGAGTGCGAACGCGAGCAGCTCGAAGCCATGCAACAGCCCCCCACACCCACCGGCCGACCCGAGATCGACTGCGGCGAATAGCCACCGACCCGGCCCACCACCCGGCGATTGGGGACGGCCAGTCACACGACCTGCGCGCTCGGCGATGCTGAGGGGGATGGTCTGGCCTAGCACCGGGTGGTGGGTTCGGGGCTGAGGGCTACATGTCGCTGCGGTCGGCTGGGCCGGCCTCGATTCTGGTGTTCATGTCTGCTGGTGGATCACCGCTGCGATGGCGCAGGTGTCGCACCAGTGGAGATAGGCGATCCCTTCGCCGTAGGAGAAGTCCTCGACCGGGATCTGGGCGACGAATACCGTGGCGGTGCCGCAGTCGACGCACCTCGGAGTGTCCTCGTACTGGATCCACGTTGGTTGCCCGCCGACGCGGCACAGGTTCTCGACGTGGTTCGCCCGACCCCAATCCTGCTGTCGCCATTCCGGGCCGAGGTCGATGAGGCCCACCTCCATGAGGTCGACCGGGGGTCGCGGGGGGACCTCGGAAAGAAGGTCGGCAAGGACCTCCGGCACCTCGGGAGCAAGCAGCTCGCCCTGGCCGCTCGAGCCGATACGGGCGAAGGTGACGTCGGCGAAGGGCGAGCACCTAAGGCACCACGCGAACTGCACCTCAGGACGTGCCGCAATTGCGTCCGAGTGCTCGGCTCTCAGCGTCAACAGGCACTCCGGTGGCCCACCACAACGAGGGCATGGGTCAATGGCTGCGCCCCCGATGGTCGCAGTCGCGGGTGCGTCGGCGCGAGCAAGCCAGGTCGGCTGCTCGGTCCGGTAGGGGTAGGTCGAAGTCCACTGCTCGATCAGCGCCTCCGGGAAGGCCACGTGCAGCACAGGGGGCGTGTCACTTCGCGGGGCTCGCAACGACACGTGGGCGACGATGTCTTCCGCCAGGTGACACCCTGGGTGCCCCTCGAGGTGCTCCCGTGCGAGGGTCTCGACATCCTGCAAGTGCCGAAGCTCGAGCCAACCGCACAACGGTGGGATGAGCCAACCGCCTCGGCCCTCGGTCGTGCAACCCGCAAGCAGCTGCCGCACCAGCTCGATCAGCGCCACTGGATCGTGGCGCATATCTACGAACAGGTCCCGCTCCAGGCGGCCGAAGCCGCCAGGGATCATCACCGAAGCGACCACCTCCGCGTACGGGACCACCCATCGGCCTATCGCCCGGGATCACGCGAGCCCGGACCTGACGAGCCGCAGACCGGGTGCCTCCACCGATACACGTCGCATCGATCGGAACCTACTGCCGCGGTCGCTGAGATCCGGCTCGAAGGGGACGTCGGTCGCCAGCCCCGCCCGCGAACGGACCTTGGACGCCGCTGACCCGGCGTTCGAGGACATCGTGCTCGGTCAGCGGAGCCGAAGTAGTTGACCGAGACCGACGCGCGTCGACGACCGAGCCAGGTTCAGGCTTCGAACGTTGTCAGAACCCCACGCGATCACGTCGACCCCTCCGCCATGCTCGATGGCTCGATAGTTGACCATCGAGCCCTCGCCTTGCCAGCCAGATGCATCGCCCATAGAAGCGTCTCGCTTCCAGGACCGCCTGAGGGACGCAGCGTAGGCCGGATCGCTCGCATCGAAGTAGTGGACGCCTACCTCGGAACCATCAGCGAACTGGTAGTGGCACACGGTCTCGTAGTCGCCCGGCCGCTCCGTGACGTCGCGCACCTCCGAGTCGGTTGCGCTCGCTAGTGCCTGGCCAAGGTCAAGGTCGCACGGGTGGTTCTCCACGGCCACACCCCACCACCCCTCAGACGAGGACGCACAACCCGCAGCCGTTGGCCCCAAGGTGAGCAGAAGCACCAACGGCCAGGCACCTCTCGGCCACGCTGCCCTCGCTCGGTCCCCCCGAATCATCCACACGAACCTACCGACTCACCAAGCGAGGATGCCGTCGGGTACCGGCGGCGGAGGCGTTGGGAACAGCCCCGGAGCCGGCCCACTCCGCGTCCCCTATGTGCCTGCTTGAGACTTGGGGCAGGGCGTTGCGGCTGTTCGTAGCGTCCGAGAGGTCCCGGCCGGGTTCGCTCACGAAGTGCCCGCCGGCCTGCGGGTCTGGCTTTCTAACGAAGGGCGACCTGGTCGGGGCTTCGCTGCGGCGTGGCTCGAGAGAGGGTTCGCACCCACCTGAAGCAGGACTGCCCGCTGCGGTTCCCCACCCCTGCGACGAGGAGGCCGCATGCAAGTGATCATCGGAGTCGACCCGCACAAGGCATCGCACACCGCGGTGGCGATCGACAGCGACGAGACCGAGCTGGCATCGAAGAAGGTTCGGGCCTGTCGGACCCAGGTCGAGCAGCTGTTGTCCTGGGCTGAGCCGTACGGGGCTCGGTTGTGGGCGATCGAGGGCGCGGAGGGCATGGCCTACCTGTTGGCCCAGCAGCTGGTGGCCAGCGGTGAGCACGTGTTCAACGTCCCGGCCACCCTCGCGGCCCGAACCCGGGTGCTCAGCAGCGGCCGGAGCACCAAGAACGACCCCAACGACGCCCGATCCGTGGCCATCGCCGCGCTGCGCAGCCCGGACCTGCGCCAGGTCCACCCGGTCGGCCACAGCGAAGTGCTGCGACTGCTGGCCAAGCGCAACATCGAGATCGGCGACCACCGGACCAGGCTGGTCAGTCGGATGCACGCCATGCTCCTAGGCCTTCAGCCCGGCGGGATCGCCAAGGAGATCAACGCCTCAGACGTCGATCGGTTCCTGGCCGAGGTCACCCCGGCGAGTCCCGCGGAACAGACCCGCTACGACCTCGCCGTCGAGCTGCTCGACGACATCCGTCGTCTCGATGCACAGCTCAAGGCGTCCCACAAGCGGATCAAGACCGCGGTCGCCGCCTCGGGCACGTCGCTCACCGACGTCTTCGGGATCGGACCGGTGCTGGCCGCGATGCTGATCGGCTTCACCGGCGACATCGGACGGTTCCCGTCCCGTGATCGCTACGCGGCCTACAACGGCACCGCCCCGGTCGAGTTCTCCTCCGCTGGTCGTGTCGTGCACCGGCTCTCCCTGCGCGGCAACCGCCAGCTCAACCACGCGCTCCACCTCGTCGCCCTCTGCCAGCTCCGACATCGCGACTGCAACGGCCGGATCTACTTCGACCGTCGAGTCGCGGAGGGCAAGACCAAGCGAGAAGCGCTCCGGGCCCTCAAGCGCCAGATCAGCAACACCGTCTACCGCCACCTCGTCGCTGACGCCCAACGCGCCCGAGGCTGACCGCGGGCCCGGGAGGACGAACGGGAGCGACTCCAAGGCCACCGCGGCCGGTCCTACATCCCTGACGACCGGCTCTTCGGCAAGGTCACTCCCGGACCCAACCCAACGCTAGGACCACGGCGCCACGCCGTCTCCTCACCGCGGCCCAGCACACCCGAGAACTGCCTCTTGACCCAGAGAGGATTCGGTAGATGACGGTGACCGAGGGATCGATGGCGGGCCGAAAGATCCCGAGAGGCTGCGGAATGTCCGTCTCCTTCGGAGGCGGGTCACCCAGCGCTAGTGGGGGTCCTCGCCAGCTCCCGCGAGCGCCCCTGAGTCCGGCCCCAGCCCCACGCCAGCCCCACAGGACTGTGGGGTTCGGGGGGTTACTGGCGGATACGGGTTGGTACAGAACAGCAGGTCAGATGCCATTTCGCGAGCATCGGCCCAGGTGGCGAAACCCCCCTTTCCGTTCCCCGCCTACAGGACAGCTCACCACCACCAGGCTGCTCCGGCCCAGACTGACGCCGGCTGACGGGCCGACGCCCGTCAGTCGGTCCAGCTCGTCCCTCGGATCGGACCTGGCCCCACGGGGGTCGGGGTCCGGCCGCGGAAGACGCGGTAGCCCTCGGCGATGAGCTCCTCCTTCCGAGCCTCGTCGACGAAGCCGTGTCGTCCCGTGGCGAAGTAGCCGACGAGCCGGCCCTCGGTGTCGAAGACCTCCTCGAGCTCACCCTTCACCACCCGCATGTACTCCACCGCCTCGTCCGGGTTCCGGGGGCGGAAGCGATCGTCCTCGTGCAGATCTGCGTCGATGTACCCGGCGATGTCTCGGCCGTGTCCGCACACGGCGACGAACTCCGGGAGAAGGTCCTCGTCCTCGATCATCGGTGTGCCGCCGAACATCGGCCGAACGGGTCGATCCGGCATCGACTCCGGCCACGCACCTGTCCACCATGTGGTCTCGGGGGACCCCTCGCTCCGACCTCGCAGGACCATTCCCTCGTGAGGGCCGTCGAGGATCGTGACGGCATCGGGCGACCCGATCACGTCCCAGTCCGGTGTCGGCCCGACGTCGAACTTGAAGCCTCTCCCTCCGGGAAGCACCTCCGAAAGGGCGTCGATCTCACGGCCACTTGATTCGAAGCGCACCCGCATGATGCGAACGGTAGGACACCTCGCCTGCCGTCGCCTCAACCGGCCGCCCGTCAGCGACCCTGCTCGGCGGCCATCTCGACCAGCCGTCGGGGGTTCATCGAGGCTCGCCCTTGCGGGACGTCGGAGCCGCGGCGATGTCGCCGACCACGATCCGGCCTCGGCCCGTAGTGACGCGACGAGGGGCTGGGTCCAGCTCGACGGCCTCGGCCAGCTCGCTCGCGCTGAGCTCGACGATCTGGGCCGGGTTCCCCGTCCAGGCCTCGACGCGACGCGACAGCTCGTAGCGCTGGCGCGCCCACGAGCTCGACGTCGGGATCGACGACATCGTCGGGCGCGGACGAGCAGCACGTCAACATCGCTATCCGGATCGGCGGTGCATCACCTCGTGCGAACGACCCCGAACAGCACCACCGCCGTCGGCTCCGGCGACCAACCGATGAGGAGCCCCGCAAGACGGTGCTCGACCGTCGCGGACGCCGCGAAGGCGGCATCGAGTGCGCCGACCAGCACGTGGTCGCGGTTGAGCACGTAGGTGTGGGCGTGACCGACCTGCTCCACGTGGACGAGCCCCTGCCGGTCGAGCCGTCCGGAGCACTTCACGGACCTGGGTCTGCGATCGGCCGGCGAGGCGCTGCGACCTTCGCCCCGGTCAGGGCGGCACGAGTCCGGTGAGCACGGCCAGGACGTCTGAGTCGACGACGGGGGCGAGACTGCGCAACGGGTTCGTCGACGTCCACGCGGTGCACCTCCACGGCCAGCGAACCTGGCACCCTACCTCGGTATCCCGAGGATGTCACCGGGATGCCGAGGATGTGCTCGGAATCCCGAGCACACCGCGCGGTCAGGCGTCGGGGCGGGGGACCTGGGCGGCGAGCTTCTGGGGGGCCAGGACGCAGTAGCTCTCGGTGAGGAGCTCGGCGACCTCCTGCCACTCGGTGGCGCCGTCGAGCACCATGCCGACGACGTCGCGGCCCCAGCCGGCGTAGAAGAACGGATGGCCGGCGTGGGACAGGGCCTCCAGCTCTGCACCCGTCGAGCGGAAGGTCACGATGGTCACCGGCCCGGCATCGCCGACCGCCCGGGCATGGGCCTGCGGTTTGCCGTCCTCGATCGAGAGCACGTGGGCGAACGTCTTCTTCCGGACCAGCCAGCGGCGCCCCGTCCACGCCTGCTCCTCGTAGGCGTCGGGCAGCGCCAGGCAGATCTTCCGCAGCTGCTCCAGCACGTCGGGCTCGACGTCCGAGTACTCGGTCACAGGGCCTCCTCAGCAGCCGCCGGTCGCCACGCTAGGGCTGGACGACCGCCCAGCACCGGCGCTGGAGCTCGGCGGCGAGGACCCGCGTCGTCGACGCCATGGCGCGATGCGACGGGCCGAGGATGTCGCCGTCGGTGGCGACCCGCCGTCCACCTCGCGACCCGACCGGCGACGGACGCGCGCACCGCCGACTCCCCGTACACTCCGGCGGGCGCGAGACCACGGGAGGGCGTGGCATGGGCGAGGGGATGCGCCACCGAACCAATGCCCGACGGGCCACCTGGTCGGTGCGCGCCTGCCTCGTGGCCGCCCTCGCCCTCTCCGTCGCGAGCTGCGACTGGTCGATGTTCCGCAACGCGCCGGACGGGACCGCCTCCTCAGGGGACGCCCCGGCATGGCCCGAGGACGCCGACACGCTGACCGAGGCGTGGTCGGCCGAGACCGGCGGAGCCATCGTCGGCAGCACCGCGGTCGTCGGCGACACCGCGTTCGTCGGGTCGATGGACGGCGCCCTCCACGCGTTCGACGCACACGGCGAGAGAGGCTGCACCGGCGCGCCTCGGGTCTGCAGCAGCCTCTGGACCGCGCCCACCGGCGGCAGCATCACATCCAGCCCGGCCGTCGTGGGAGGCGTCGCCTACGTCGGCTCCGCCGACGGCAACGTCTACGCGTTCGACGCGCTCGGCGAGACGGGCTGCGGTGGCGAGCCCCGCACGTGTGCACCCCTCTGGACCGCGTCCACGGGCGGGCCGATCCGGTCCTCGCCGGTCATCGCAGGCGGCGTGCTGTACGTGGGATCGGACGACGGGAACCTGTACGGCTTCGACGCGACCGGGACGACGGGGTGCGCGGGTGAACCGGTGGAGTGCGAGCCGATGTGGACGGGACCGACCGGTGCGGCGGTGAGCGCGTCGCCGGCGGTGGCGGGCGGGATCGTGTACATCGGCTCCGAGGACGGCCTCCTCCACGCCTTCGACGCAACCGGGCAGGGCGCGACGTGCGCGCCTGAGCCCACGACGTGCACGCCGCTGTGGACCGCAGCGACCGGAGGCGCCGTCACCTCGTCGGCGGCCGTCGCGTCCGGAACGGTGTTCGTCGGATCCACCGATGGGCGGCTGTACGCGTTCGACGCCACAGGGTCCGACGCGACGTGCGCAGGTGAACCGAGGACGTGCACGTCGCTCTGGACCGGAGCCACCGGTGGGCCCATCGACTCGTCTCCCGCGGTCGCCGGCGGCCGGGTGTTCGTCGGTTCTGACGACGACACGCTCTACGCGTTCGCAGCGATGCCCACCTCCGGGTGCCTCGGTGACCCGGCCGGCTGTCCGCCGGAGTGGACCGCGACGACCGGCGGCGACATCGACTCGTCACCGGCCGTCGCCGGCGATCTGGTGTTCGTGGGCTCGCTCGACTCGAGCATCTACGCGTTCGAGGCCACGGGGGACGACTGCCCCGGCAGCCCCGGCGAGTGCCGGCCGAGGTGGAGGACGTCGACGGGAGCCGCGGTGCAGTCCTCGCCCGTCGTCGGCAACGGGACCTTGTTCGCCGGGTCGAGCGACGGAACGCTGCACGCGTGGCGACGGCCGGTCGGCGACTGGCCGCAGTACCAGTTCGGGCCCTCCCGGCAAGGGGTCAACACGACCGAGCGAGCGCTCTCGTCGGACGACCTCGCGCAGCTGGGGCGAGCGTGGACCGGTCCCACCGGCCGGAACGTGTTCTCCTCTCCCGCGGTGGTGGACGACGTCGTCTACGTCGGCTCGGACGACGGGAAGCTCTACGCGTTCGACGCCACGGGGACGACGGGGTGCAGCGGAGACCCGAAGGAGTGTGAACCGCTCTGGACCGCGGCGACCGGCTGGGTGATCCCGGGCGGACCGGCCGTCGTCGACGGCGTCGTGTACGTGGGGACGTACGGCGGGGGCCTCTTCGCCTTCGACGCCGCCGGCGTCGAAGGCTGCTCGGGGACGCCCGACGACGTGCTCTCCCCTGTGGCGGGCGCCGATGGGCTCCTGGGTCGACAACGCCCCTCTGGTGTGGCAGGGACTCGTCATCGCCGGCGCGGGGAACGGCGAGGTCCGTGCGTTCGACGCGGATGGCGTGACCGGCTGCTCAGGCACACCGTTGGTGTGCCAACCGGTGTGGCGAGCAAAGGTCGACGCGCCGATCCATGCCGCGCCGACGGTCGCGGACGGGATCGTCGCGGTGGGCTCCGACGATGGAGTGGTGTCGATGTTCGACGCGTCCGGGGAGGACGGCTGTGGCGGGACGCCCACCACGTGCCAGCCGCTCTGGACGGCACAGACGGGCCGGGGCGGGGTCTTCGCGACACCCGTCATCTCCGGGGGCGTGATGTACGCCGCGACGTTCGACGGTGGCGTGTTCGCCTTCGACGCGGCAGGTGAGACCGGGTGCAGCGGCGAACCGAGGATCTGTACGCCGCTCTGGGGCGCGGAGGCGGGCGGCAGCGTGTACGGCTCGCCAGCCATCTTCGGAGGCGTCCTCTTCGTCGCGTCGCGGAGCGGCAACATCTTCGCCTTCGATGCCGCCGGCGAGACGGGCTGCAGCGGCGAACCCCGGACGTGCACGCACCTCTGGCGGACGAACCTCGCCGGTGCGTACTTCTCGTCGCCCGCGATCGCCAACGACCTCCTCATCGTCGGCTCGCTCGACTCCTACGTCTACGCCTTCGACGCCCTGGGCACGAGGAACTGCACCGGCGTCGCGAAGGTGTGCCGACCCCTGTGGTCGGCACCGACCGGGGGCCGGGTGTTCTCGTCACCGGCCATCGCGAACGGGCGCGTGCACATCGGCAGCGAGGACGCCAGCCTGCACACGTTCGAGGTTCCCCCCGCAGGGGGCTGAGGACCCGCCGCCGGTCGCCCCGCTAGGGCTGGACGACGGCCCAGCCCCGGCGCTGGAGCTCTGCGGCCAGCACCTCGTCGCTGATGGAGCGGAGCGACCGGGCCTGCTCGGCCGCCCGACGATCGGTGGCCGCAGCCTTCTGCCGGACCGCGGCGGGGACCGGCGCCTCGGCCGCCGCGGTCCCACCACCGTCACCAGGGCCGTCGTCGGAGGCCTGGTGCTCGGCCTCGAGCAGCTGGTCGATCAGGGTCTGGGCCTCGTCGCGGGTGAACTTGCCCGCGGCCTGGCGCTGGGTGAGCCCGAGCGCGTGGCGGGCGTCGCGGAGGTCGGCGTGCCCGGCTGCGGTCACCAGGTCGACGAGCTCGCGCACCTGCCGTCCGGTCGCGGGTGGGCCTGACTGCTGTCCGAACGCCATGGGACGATCCTCCCACCGGGGTGCGACAGCGAACGGGATCCCGGTGGGAGCTCGGTCCGAGCTAGCGCGGGAGCTTCAGCACCCTTCCGTTGCCGAACACCCCGTCGGTCACGACCACGTTCCCTCGGTAGGCCGTGACGCCCCCGGGCTGGCTGAGCTCGCCGGCGGCCAGCTCCCGGCGGAACCCGTCGGGCTTGATCTCGAGCAGCACGGCGGGCGGGAACTCACCGGTCTCGAACCCGGCCTCGAAGGCCAGGGTGCCATCCGCGGCCAGCTCGTAGACGTACGTCCGCCCGGTCGCCGGGTCGATCGCCATGTCCTGGATCGCCGTCAGGTCGTCGTGGGCGACCTCGCAGCGCGGGTCGGGCTCCGTGGGCCCGCAGGTCACCCCGCGGGTGCCCCGGTCGATCCGGTAGACGTTCGACGAGCCGGGTCGGAACGGGAACCCCTTGAGCTCACCGACGTAGATGCCGTCGCGGGCGACGACGATGCTGGTGGGCACGGACTCGGCGTCGAGGCTCGGCGGGCCGGGGAAGTCCGGGATGTGGTCGGTCGCCACCGGCTCCAGCTGGAAGCGGGCCACGGTGATGATCCGGCCATCGGGCTTGATCCTGAGCACGTCGTTGCCGGCCGCATCGGCGAGGAGCACGTCGGCGCTGCCGGGGATGGCGGCGAGGCCGTACGGGTTGCTGTCCTCGGGGGCGCCCTCGGTGTCGTCGGGGTCCGGGTCTCCTGCCTGGTAGGCGCGGATGTCGGCGACCAGCTCCAGGCCGGGGGTGCCGGCTTCGTGCCGGTAGACGAGGCCGGTGTCGCTCTCGATCCCCCAGAGCGAGAAGTCGCTGGAGACGACCACGTCGACGAAGCCCCGCGGCGGGGCTCATCTCGATCAGGCGGTCCCCGAGCACGGCGACCACCGGGCCGGGAGGCCCGAACGCCCCCTGACCGACGATGGGCACCACGCCCAGGAAGCTCGTCAGGCCCCGCGGCGAGCTCAGGCCGTCGGCGACGACCTCGGCCGGCGGCGGTCGCCAGCCTTCGGCGCCGGCCGGGGCGGCGAGCGGTGAGGCCGCCAGGAGACCCGTCACGATGACGGCTCCGACGAGCGTGCGGACACGGGTGGACCGGACCTGCGCCATGGTGGACCCCTCTCCCTCGGCCGGGCGAGGCGCCCGGCTCGGTTCGTCACGGCACCGGCGATGTTCCGCTCCGACCCCCGGCCGGGTCAACGCCGGATCGACCGTACGGCGACGCCGAAGGCGGATTCCTGTGCCGATCGTCACGCGCGGTGGCGCCGGCTGCGCACCGCGAGCCCTGAGGGTCGTCAGGTCGGGGTCGGACCGACCCGGTGCGCCGCTCCTCGACCGGGGGGACCGTCCAGGTGCCGTCGAGGCGAGCCGGGCGATCCGTGCGGTCCGGTCCACGGGTACCCTCGGCCCATGGACGAACGGCCCACGCTCGAGCAGATCCGCGAGGCGCCGAAGGTCCTGCTGCACGACCACCTCGACGGCGGGCTGCGGCCCGCCACGGTGATCGAGCTGGCCGCCGAGCACGGCTACACGGCTGCCCACCACCGACGTCGACGAGCTGGCCGGCCTGGTTCACCGAGGGCGCCAACCGGCGCGACCTCGTCCTCTACCTGCGAGACCTTCGAGCACACCGTCGGCGTGCATGCAGACGCGCGAGGCCATCGAGCGGGTGGCCGCCGAGTGCGTCGAGGACCTCGCCGACGACGGCGTCGTCTACGCCGAGGTGCGCATGGCCCCCGAGCTGTGCATCGAGCGGGGCCTCACCCTCGACGACGCCATCGAGGCGATGCTCGCCGGGCTTCCGCATCGGCAGCGCCGGACGGTCGCATCGAGATCGGCCTGCTGGTCACCGCCATGCGCCACGCCGCCCACTCCAAGGAGATCGCCGAGGTCGCCCTCCGCCACCGCGACGAGGGCGTCGTCGGCTTCGACATCGCCGGCAGCGAGGCCGGCAACCCGCCCACCCGCCACCTCGACGCCTTCCGCACGGTCGCCGAGGACAACTTCCACATCACCATCCACGCCGGCGAGGCCTTCGGGCTGCCGTCGATCTGGGAGGCGGTGCAGATCTGCGGGGCCGAGCGGCTCGGCCACGGCGTCCGCATCATCGACGACATCACCGTCGACGCCGACGGTCGGGCGCACCTCGGCCGACTGGCGTCGTTCGTCCGCGACCGCCGGGTGCCGCTGGAGATGTGCCCGACGTCGAACGTCAACACCGGCGTGTGCGACACCATCGCCGAGCACCCGATCGGGCTGCTCCGGCGGCTGCGCTTCCGGGTCACGGTCAACACCGACAACCGGCTGATGAGCGACATCTCCCTGTCAGCCGGGAGATCGCACAAGCTGCACGAGGCCTTCGGCTGCGGCTGGGACGACTTCGAGTGGCTCACCATCAACGCCATGAAGAGCAGCTTCTGGCCCTTCGACAAGCGGCTCCGCATCATCAACGAGCAGATCAAGCCCGGCTTCGCCGCCCTGCGGGCCTCGGGCCTGGGCGTCAGCCTGACCGGCTGATCAGGCGGTGTGGGCCTCGGCCTGGGCGGTGGCCAGGGCCACCAGGTCGTCGAGGGCGACGGTCATGTCGACCAGGTGGAGGCCCCAGGTCGGCCCGAGGGTCTCGGTGATCAGGCCGTCGAGCGGGCGGGGGTCGGAGTTCTCGGCGATGGCGACCGACAGGTAGTCGTGGCCCTCGGTCGCCTCGCACGACAGGGTCAGCGACTCCGGCAGGGAGACGAACCGGGTCTCGATCTCCTCGGTGCCCGGGATGCCGCCCACCAGCGGGGCGCGGGTCGGGGCGACGGGGCTCGCCAGATCCCGGTCGAGCAGGGCCAGCGGGTCGGTGCACAGCGCCCGGGTGTCGCCCACGGACTCGCCGAAGACGTCGCCGCCGGCGGCGCCGAAGATGGCGTCGGGGGCCGGCGGGTAGTCGGCCGGGTAGCTCGACCAGGTCACGATGCAGCCGGTCTGGTCGGCGGCCTCGCACCCCGGGATCTCCTGGAAGTCGGCGCCGACGACCTCGCCCTCGGGCACCTGCACGGCGCCGCCGAACAGGTGGGCGGACACCAGGCGGGGCATGAGGTCGTCGTTGCCGTCGACCTCGTCGGCGAGGAGCCGCTTGAGGTGGCCGGCGCCCTGCGAGTGGCCGATCACGATCACGCCCCGGCCCTCGTTCCAGGTGGAGATGTAGGTCTTCCACGCATCCACCACGTCGCCGTAGGCGATGTCGCCGCCCTCGGCGAAGCCGCCGGAGCCCAGCGCCGCCAGGGTCACCTGGCGGTAGACCGGGGCGAAGACCCGACAGGTCTGGGCGTACTGGGCGGCCTGGGCGATGACGGTGGTGGTCTCGTTGTCGTCGGGCCCGAACTCCAGGTCGCTGTTGACCCCCGGGTCCTGCGACACGGTCGGGTACACGTAGAAGCAGTCGATCGGCGGGTCGGCGGCGGGCTCGCGCTCCTCGACCTCGGTCGAGCCGTCCGCGGCGAGGGTGGTGACGTCGAGGTCGCGGCAGGCGTCGTCGTCGAGGTCGGGACGGCAGATCCACGCCGCGCCGTCGTCGTACACCTCGCTGGTGTGGCCGTCGTAGGGATCGGTCGCGGGCTCGCTGTCCTCGGCCGGCTCCTCGCCGTCCGACGTGGCCGTCTCCTCGCCGGCCTCGGTGGTCGACGAGTCGCTCGCGGCGTCGTCGCCGTCGTCGTCGGATCCTCCGCACGCGGCCAGGCCGACGAGGAGGGCGAGGACGGCGACGAGCGAGGCGATCGAGCGGGGACGGCGCATGGCGGGCTCCGGGGGTCGGGGGCGACGCGAGGATGGCACATCCCCCGTGCGAGAACCGTGCCGCTCACCCGTGACCCCGAGCGAGCTGGTCCCGCGATCCGGCACCGGGGCGTGGCCCCGAGGGACCAGCTCGAGGACGCCGCGTCGTGGGCTGGGTCGGGCGGGATGGGGCCGCCCGCCGATCAGTCGAGGGCGGCGAGGATGTCCTCGGTCGCCGAGCAGCCGAGGCGGGAGGCGCCGGCCTCGCACCATGGCGAGGGCGGTCTCCGCGTCGCGGATGCCGCCCGACGCCTTCACCCCGAGCCGGTCGCCGACCGCGGCCCGCATCCGGGTGACCGCCTCGACGGTGGCGCCGCCGGCCGGGTGGAACCCGGTCGACGTCTTGACCATGTCGGCCCCCGCCCGCTCCGCGGCCCGGCAGGCCTCCTCGATGGCGTCGTCGGCCACGGATGCCAGCGCGGCCGACTCGATGATGACCTTGAGCAGCACGGGCGACGGGGCCGCGGCCCGCACCGCGGCGATCCCGGCCTGCACCGCGTCCCACTCGCCGTCGCGGGCGAGGCCGAGGTCGATCACCATGTCGATCTCGGTCGCGCCGTCGGCGACCGCGGCGGCGGCCTCGGCGGCCTTCACCTCGGCCCGATGGGCACCCGAGGGGAACCCCACCACCGCCGCCACACCCATGCCGGGTGGGAGCAGTCCGTCGGGCACGGGCAGACGGCTCGGTGAGACGCACACCGCGGCCACCCCGAGGTGGGCGGCCTCGCGGCACAGCCCGGCGACCATGTCGGCGTTGGCCGTGGGTGCGAGCAGGGTGTGGTCGATCAGTGCAGCCAGCCCGGCACGATCGAGCTCGACGGGGTCAGCCATCGCGCCAGACTGTCACAGTGCAGACCACCATCGTCGACCACCCGCTCGCCGCCCAGGCCCTCGGCCGCCTCCGCGACGAGACCACCGACCGGGCCGCCTTCCGCCAGGCGATGGACGACCTGGCCGGCATCCTCGTCGTCGAGGCCACCCGCACCCTGCCGACGGTGGAGGTCGCCATCCGCACGCCGATGGAGGCGACGACGGCGCGCCGGATCTCCCCTCCCCCGCTCACCGTGCCCGTCCTCCGGGCCGGGTCTCGGGCTGCTGCCGGGCGTGCTCCGCCTGCTCCCCGACGCGCCGACCGGCTTCATCGGCGTCGCCCGCGACGAGACCACCCACCAGCCGGTGCCCTACATGGACTCGGTGCCGGCCGACCTCCAGGGTCGGCCGGTGCTGGTGCTCGACCCGATGCTGGCCACCGGCGGGTCGCTGAGCTTCGCCTGCGAGCTGCTGCGCACCCGCAACCCGGGTCGCGTCACCGCGGTGTGCGTGCTGGCCGCCCCCGAGGGCGTCGCCCGGCTCGAGGCCTCCGGCCTGGTCGACGACCTGGTGGTGGGCGCGATCGACGAGCGCCTCAACGACGACGCCTTCATCGTCCCCGGCCTGGGCGACGCCGGCGACCGTCTCTTCGGCACGGCCTGAGCCGACCCTGCCCGTCGGCCCGGGATCAGGTCGGGTCGTCGAGCCCCAGGGCGGCGGGGAGGGCCGCCTCGACGGCGCGCCGGGCGACGTCGGCCGCGACCCGGGTGCCGGCCAGGTCGTCGCCGGAGACCGGCAGGATCACCTCGACGTAGCACTTGAGCTTCGGCTCGGTGCCGCTGGGCCGCACCACGACGCGGGCGCCCTCGAGGTCGAGCACGACCGCGTCGGTGGGCGGGAGCCCGGTGCCGGGCGCGGCCAGGTCGGTCACGGCCGCGACCGCCCGGCCGGCCAGCTCCGTGGGGGGCTCCTCCCGCACCTTGCGCATCGCCTCGGCGATGGCCGCCGCCCCCGCCGCGCCCTCCCGGCGGGTGGACCACTGCCCGGTGGCGTGCACGCCGTGGCGGCGGGCCAGGTCGTCGAGCCGGTCGAGCACGGTGGCGCCCTCGTCGAGGAGGTCGCTCACCATCTCGCGACGCGACGAGGAAGGCGCTGATGCCGTCCTTGTCGTGGACGACGTCGCCGATGCAGTAGCCGAGGGCCTCCTCGTAGCCGAGGATCAGGGGGTGGCCGGGCGAGGCCGCCCGCGACACCCACTTGAAGCCGGTGAGGGTCTCGACGTAGCGGACCCCGGCCTCCTCGGCCATCGCCCGCAGCATCCGCGACGAGACGACCGTGGTGGCCAGCACGCCCTCGGGGTCGTGGCCGCCCCGGCGGAGCAGGTGGTCGGCGAGCAGCCAGCCCAGCTCGTTGCCGGTGAGGGCCCGCCACCCCTCGGGCACGGAGCGGTCGCCCCGCGCGGGGTCGGGCACGGCCATGCGCCAACCGGTCGGCGTCGGGATCGTTGGCGAGGGCGACGACGGCCCCGGTCGCGTGCCGCGTGGTCGAGCAGCAGGTCGAGGGCGCCGGGTTCCTCCGGGTTCGGGAAGCGGACGGTCGGGAAGTCCGGGTCGGGGACCGACTGCTCGGCGACCTCGCGGAGGTCGATGAAGCCGACCACCCGGCAGGCCCGCCGCACCACCTCGGCCCCGACGCCGTGCAGGGCGGTGTGGGCCACGACCACCGGGGCCCGGCCGGAGCGGTGGCGCACCAGGTCGTGCACGACCGTCGAGACGTAGACGTCGATGATCTCCGAGCCCACGTGGTGGATCAGCGGGTGGCCGGCCCCGGCGAGGGGCAGCTCGGTGACCCGACCGGCGGCGGTCATGGCCGCGGCGATGGTCGTGGCCTGGTCGGCGTCGATCTGGCGCCCGTCGGCGTCGTACACCTTGTAGCCGTTGTCGGGCCCGGGGTTGTGGCTGGCGGTGACCATGATCCCCGCCGCCGCGCCCTGCTCGCGCACGGCGAAGGCCAGCACCGGGGTCGGCACCGGCGCGGGGAGGACGGTGACGACCAGACCGGCCCCGGCGAGGACCTCGACCGACTCGGCCACGAACTCCTCCGAGCCGTACCTCGCGTCGCGCCCGATCACCACCTCGTGCGGACGGCCGTCGGGCTGGCGGGCCTGGATCCACGACGCGACCCCCGCCGCGGCCCGCCGCACGGTGGCCCGGTTCATGGCGCCCGGTCCGGGCCCGACGAGCCCGCGGAGACCGGCCGTGCCGAAGGCCAGGGGCGCCCGGAACAGCTCGGCCAGCTCGGCCCGCGCCTCGTCACCCTCGGGGCCGCCGTCGTCGACCGCGTAGAGGAGCTCGGTCAGGGTGCGCGCCGTGCCCGGCTCGGGGTCGTCGTCGATCCAGGCCCGTACCCGGGCGAGGAGGTCGTCGTCGGGGCCGGGGTCGTGGGTCATGGCTCGCTCAGTCGTCCAGCAGGTGGATGAGCTGGTCGAGCGAGAGCCCGGGGCGGGCGCCGGTGTGACCGATCACGGCGGCCGCCGCGATCGACCCCAGCCGCCCGCAGCTCGCCAGGGGCATCCCCTGCGTGTAGCCGTAGAGGAAGCCGGCGGCGTAGAGGTCGCCGGCACCGGTCGTGTCGACCAGCCGTGGGCACGGCGTGGGGGGCGATCTCGTGCACCTCGTCGCCGGCCACGACCACCGACCCCTTCTCGCTCCGGGTCAGGCAGGCGATCTTGCAGCGGCCCCGGACCTTCTCCAGGGCGACGTCGAAGTCGTCGACCTCGTAGAGCCGGGTGATCTCGTCCTCGTTGGCGAAGAGGATGTCGACGCCCTCGGTGATCAGGCTGAGGAAGTCCTCGCGGTGGCGGTCGACGCAGAACCCGTCGGAGAGGCTCAGCGACACCTCCCGGCCGGCCTCGTGGGCGGCGTCGGCCGCGACCCGGTAGGCGGCCTTGGCCTCGTCGCGGTCGAAGAGGTAGCCCTCGAGGAAGGTGACCTTCGAGGCCCGCACGACGTCGAGGTCGAGGTGGTCGGGCCCGAGCAGCGACGAGGCCCCCAGGTAGGTGTTCATGGTGCGCTGGGCGTCGGGGGTGACGACGATCAGGCAGCGCCCGGTGGCGGGCCCGTCGGTGGCCCGGGGCGAGTCGAAGAGCGACGTCGAGCGACGACAGGTCGTGGGCGAACACCGTGCCCAGGGCGTCGTCGTGGACCCGCCCGATGTAGGCGGCCCGCCCGCCGAAGGAGGCCACGCCGACCAGGGTGTTGGCAGCCGACCCGCCCGACATCTCGGTGCGGTGCCCGAGGGCGGCGTAGAGCTCCTCGACCCGGTCGTCCTCGATGAGGGTCATCGCCCCCTTGGTCAGGTCGTTGGCGGCGATGAACGCCTCGTCCTCGTGGCTGAGCACGTCGACGAGGGCGTTGCCGATCCCGACGACGTCGTAGGTGGTGTCCGTCACGGCGTGCGACCCTACCCGCCCGGCCCCCGCCGGGAACCCGTCCCGCGCCGACCACGCCGGTGAACGGCGCTCACCGTGTGGCTAGGGTCACACCTGCGCCGGGTGCCAGGGGGTGCCCCGCAGAGAGGACGTCGTGCCCCGCGTCGCCAGGCCCGCCCACGCCACGCCCACCCACCCGACCTCGCCCGGCCGGCGGCGGTCGCCCCGCCGAGCGACCGCGGTCGTCGTCGCGCTGGTGCTCGCCGTCGTCGCCGGCGCCGTGGGCCCGGTCGGCGGACCGCTCGGCGCGGCACCGGCTCCGACCGCAGCGCCCCGCGCCGTGGCCACCTTCGACGAGCCCGGCATCCCCGTCCGCCCCGCATCCGAGCGCTACGTCCGCGAGGCCTACCAGTCGTTCCTCGGTCGCGCCGTCGACGAGCCCGGCCTCCAGTTCTGGGGCGAGCGGCTCGACGCCGCCACCGGCACGAGCGCGCGAGGGTCGTTCGCCCGCCAGCTGGCGCTGTCGACCGAGAACCTCGAGGCCGAGGTCGAGGCCGTCTACGCGCTGATCGGCGACACCCCGACCGCCCCGGAGCTCGCCGCCCACCTCGCCGACCTGAAGGCGGGTCGCGACAGCCTCGAGCGGATCCTCGTCGCGGCTCGTCACGGACGAGGACTACTACATGGCGTCGGGGTCTCCCGAGGGCTTCGTGATCGACATCTACGAGGACCTCCTCGGCCGCACGCCTCGTCGGCCGAGGAGCGCGTGGTGGATGGGGCTCGCCGAGGGTCCGCTCGACGAGGCCTGGGTGTTCCAGGTCGGCCGTCGGCATCGTGTTCTCGTCCGAGCGCCTCGCCCCGATCCTCGACGACAGCTACCTCCGCGTGCTCGGGCCGGGCGTCGGATGCTGCCGGCGTGCAGTTCTGGATCGGCCGCCTCCGCCGGCAGTCGAGCATCCTCGACGTCGACCGCTTCTTCCTGGCCTCGAACGAGGCCTGGAGCGATGGGCTGCAGCACCCTCGACAGCACCCGGTGCCTGCTGCCCTTCCCCAACGACCTGCTCACCCTCCCCGACGCCGACCACCGACACCGGCAAGCGGGTCGTGCTGAAGCCCGGCTGGGTGCCGGGCACCGCGTCGGGCACCGCCTTCGACCCGACCGAGTGGAACCGCCAGGACGGCTTCAGCCCCGGCTCGGCGATCCTCCTGCACCCGGGCGCGATCGACGTCGACGAGACCGACTTCGCCACCCTCGACGACATCGGGCGCTCGGTCGAGGCCGACTCGCCCGTCGCCCTGATCGACACCGACGACCGGCGAGCTGGTGCCCCACTGGGTCGAGCTCGACGCCAACGCCTCGACCGCGGCCGAGCGGGCCCTGGTCATCCGGCCCGCTCGCAACCTCGTCGACGGGCGCAGCTACGTCGTCGCCCTCCACGACGTCCGCGACGCCTCGGGCCAGGTCGTCCCTCCGTCGGCCCGGTTCACCGACCTCCTCGCCGAGGACGTGGTCGGCTGGCGCGGCGAGCGGGAGGCGATCCTCACCCACTTCGCGGCGGCCGCCGCCCAGGACGAGGCCGGCGATCGCGCCCGAGGACCTCTACCTCGCGTGGAGCTTCACCGTCGCCAGCACCCGGAACCTCGCCGAGCGCATCGTCCACATGACCGACGAGACCCTGCGGGGCGACCTGGCCGACGACGTCCCGGCCTTCACCATCACCAAGGTCGACCCGCCTCGCACCGACGACGGCACCACCCGCGTCGAGGGCACCTTCACCGGGCCGAGCTACCTCACCGGCGACGGCGGCCCGGGCACCCGGCTCAACCTCGGCCCGGACCACCTGCCCGAGCGCAACGGCACCCGGGCGGTGCCGTTCGTGTGCACCGTCCCGGAGGACGCGGCCGAGCCGTCGCGCGCCGGGCTCTACGGCCACGGCCTGCTCGGCGAGGGCGCTCAGGCCAACTCGTCGTACGTGCGGGCCCTCGCCGCCGAGCACGACATGACGTTCTGCGGCGTCGACTACATCGGCATGGCCGACGAGGACCTCCCCGCGGTCGCGACGATCCTCCAGGACCTGTCGCGCTTCGCGATCCTCCCCGACCGCAACCAGCAGGGGCTGCTGAACTTCATGATCCTCGGCCGACTGCTGACGTCGCCCGAGGGCCTGGTCACCCACGCCGCCTTCCAGCACGGCGACGGCAGCCCCGCCGTCGACGGGAGCGACCTCACCTACTACGGCCTCAGCCAGGGCGGGATCATGGGCGGCGCCCTGGTCGCGGTGAACCCGGACCTCACCCGCGGCGTCCTCGGGGTGCCGGGCATGAACTACTCGACCCTCCTGCACCGCAGCGTCGACTTCGACCCCTTCTTCGGCCTCCTGGCCGCCGGCTACCCGAGCGCCCTCGACCGGATGCTCATGCTGTCGGTCATCCAGATGCTGTGGGACCGGGGCGAGGGCAACGGCTACGCCAACCACATGACGGCCGACCCGCTGCCGGGGAACACCGCCGAAGGAGGTCCTCCTCCAGCCGGCCTTCGGCGACCACCAGGTCACCCAGTTCGCAGCCGACGTGCAGGCCCGCACCTACGGCGCCGCCACCAACGATCCGCCCCTCGAGGACGGCCGGGTGCCCGACGCGACCCCGCTTGTGGGGCATCGACCGCATCGCCTCCTGGCCCCACGCCGGCTCGGCGATCATCTACTGGGACAGCGGGACGCCCACGCCGCCGTACACCAACGTCCCGCCCCGGCCGCCGGACTACGGGGAGGACCCCCACAGCGACCCCCGGCGCGACCCTGACGCCCGCGTGCAGATCAGCCAGTTCCTCCGCCCCGGCGGACAGGTGGTCGACACCTGCGCCGGCGCCCCCTGCCTGGTCGACTTCGTGCTCACCAACCCCTGACCGGACCGGTGGGCCGCCTCCGGGCGGCCTCACCGGGCCCGCACGACCTCGTAGGAGTCGATGAGCAGCGTGCCGTCGTCCCCGGCGACGACGCCGATGACGACGTCCTCGACGCTCGTGCGGCCGTCCTCCATCCGGAACTCCAGCGTCATCTCGGCCCGGCCACCGTCCTCGTCGACCCGCGGCTGGCCGCGGACGTCGACCGACGCGACGGAGTCCCAGAACGCCAGGTACTCGTCCCGGTCCTGGCGGGCCTGGTACGCGGGCGACAGCAGATCCCAGGCCGCCACGACATCTCCGGCCGCGACCCTGTCGTAGTAGCCGTCGACCGCGGCCCGCACCTCGTCCCGTGAGGAGCCCCCGCGTCCGGGGCGGGGGTGGCGGCGGCCGTCGACGACGTGACCGGGGCGGTCGTCGGTGCCGTCGTGGCCGCGGTGGTCTCGGGGGTGGAGGTCGCCGCCTCCGTGGTGGTCGACGTGGTCCTCCCCTCCCCTGCGGACGGCTCGTCCTCGCGGGTCAGCGACCACGCCAGGCCGGCGGCAGCGAGGAACAGCAGGAGGAGTGCGGCCGCCAGGGCCACGCGTCGTCCGCGCGCCGCTCGACGAGGCGCCTCGGGCTCGACCGGAGCGAGCGGATGACTCGGTGTCCTCGACGCCGTGACGGCCACGGCGTGAGCGGATGCGACTGCCGGCACCTGCACCGCGGTGGCATCGAGGCCAGCCGTCGGGTGCAGGACGTCGGGCGGGCCGACGACCTCGGTGGTGGCCGCGTGCCCACCGGGATCGAGGGACGCGTCGGCGAGCAGCGCGCCCACCGCCTCGGCCGAGGACGGGCGCTCGGCCGGGTCCTTCGCCATGCACCGCTCGACCACGGCGGCGAGGTCCGGTGGGACGCCTGCACGGCGGAGGTCGGGCGGCGGCTGGGTCACGACCCGGCCGACCCGACCCGCGAGCGGCTCGTCGGCCGGACCTGCGAACGGCGACGCACCGCCGAGGGCTGCGTGCAGCGTGGCGCCGAGGCCGTACACGTCCGACGACGGCGTCGCCGGCAACCCCGACAGCACCTCCGGGGCCGCGTACTCGAGGGTCGCGTGGATCGATCCCGTGGCCGTCGTGGCCGCGTCGGCCAGCCGGGCGATGCCGAAGTCGCCCAGCTGCGGCTCGTCGTACTCGGTGAACATGACGTTGGCCGGCTTCACGTCCCGATGCACGACGCCCGCGGCGTGGGCGGCGGCAAGTGCCGAGGCCAGCCGGCGGCCCACCTCGACCACGTCGGCGGGCGGCAGGGCGCCGCGCTCCCGGATGCGATCGTGCAACGACCCGCCCGGGAGGAACGGCATGACGAGGTACGGGTGGCCTCCGACGGTGACGCCCTCGGACAGGACGGTGACGATGCCGGGGTGGTTCGAGAGACGGCCCATGGCGGTCACCTCGCGGCGCCAGCGCTCCACCGCTCGTTCGTCGGGGGCGGGGGCGGAGAGGAGCTTCACGGCCACGTCGCGGCCCATCTCGGGCTGGCGACCCCGGTAGACCAGGCCGTGTCCGCCGCGACCCACCAGGACCAGCCCCTCCACCCCCGCGACCTCGGGGACCATCGGGCGCGCGGAGGACGGGGCGTCGGAGGCCATGGCGCACCACTACCCGTCCCACGCAGTGCTACCCGGCGTCGACCGGGCCGGTCGCTCAGCCTGCGACGGAGACCGACGCCAGGAGCGGCCCGGACCCGGCAGGCCCGGGCCAGGCGACTGCCCGGCCGGCGGGGGCGGGCCCGGACCGGAGCCCGGGGTAGGGTGGCCCGACATCTGACGACCCGTCAGGAACGGTCTCCAGGAGGCACCGACCGCATGCCCGCCCCCTCCCCCGCCCTCGGCGCCGACGGCTGGTTCACCACCGAACCGGAGCCCGCGCTGATCGGGCACCGCTGCCCCTCGTGCGGCACGGTCGCCTTCCCGAAGCCCGCGCTCGGGTGCCCGAACCCGACCTGCGCCAGCGACGAGCTGGAGCCGACCCCGCTGTCGCGGCGGGGCCGCATCTGGTCCTACACCGACGCCTGCTACCAGCCGCCGCCGCCGTTCGTGCCGCCGGCCGACGAGCACGTCCCGTTCTGCATCGCCGCGGTCGAGCTCCCGTCCGAGAAGCTGATCGTGCTGGGGCAGGTGGTCGCCGGCGTGGCCGTCGACGACCTCTCCATCGGCCAGGAGGTCGAGCTCGTCGTCGACACCCTCTTCGTCGACGACGAGGCCGAGCACCAGATCTTCAAGTGGCAGCCCGTCGGAGGAGCCGAGCCGACAGGCGAACCCGGCAAGCACAGGGTCGGTATGCGGCGCAGCCGCACGACGATGCCGCGAACGGGCGACCGATCCGCACCAGTCAGGAGGTGCGTCGTGACCGGTACCCCTGATCCCGTCGCCGTCCTCGGGGTGGGCATGCACCCCTGGGGCAAGTGGGGCCGCAACTTCGTCGAGTACGGCCGCATCGCCGCCCGCGAGGCCCTGGCCGACGCCGGCATCGAGTGGACCGACGTCGACTTCGTGGCCGGCGCCGACACCATGCGCAACGGCTACCCCGGCTACGTGTCGGGCGCGACGTTCGCCCAGGCCCTGGGCTGGACCGGCACCCGCGTCGCATCGTGCTACGCCGCCTGCGCCTCGGGCTCGACCGCACTCGAGGCGGCCCGCACCCGGATCCTCGCCGGCCTCTCCGACATCGCCCTGGTGGTCGGGGCCGACACCACGCCCAAGGGCTTCCTCGCCCCCAACGCCGGCGATCGGCCGGACGACCCGGACTGGCTGCGGTTCCGGCTGCTCGGAGCCACCAACCCCACCTACTTCGCCCTCTACGCCCGCCGGCGCATGGACCTGTGGGGCGCCACCGACGAGGACTTCGCCCGCATCAAGGTGAAGAACGCCCGCAACGGCCTGGCCAACCCCAACGCCCGGTACCGCAAGGAGGTCACCGTCGAGGAGGTGCTGGCCAGCCCGATGGTGGCGTCGCCCCTGCGGCTGCTGGAGATCTGCGCCACGTCCGACGGCGCCGCCGCGGTGGTGCTGGCGTCGGAGTCGGCCGCCCGCCGGCTGGCCACCGACCCGGTGACGGTGCGGGCCATCTCCACCGTGACCCCGACCTACCCCAACACCATCCCGGACCTGCCCGACATCGCGGCCGACTCGGCGGTGGCCGTCCCCGCCCCCGACGCCCACTTCAAGGCGTCGATCGCCCAGGCCGCCTACGAGGAGGCCGGCATCGGCCCCGAGGAGCTGTCGCTGGCCGAGGTCTACGACCTCTCCACCGCCATGGAGCTCGACTGGTACGAGGACATCGGCCTGTGCGGCGCGGGTGAGGCCGAGAAGCTCCTGCGCGACGGCGCGACCGAGATCGGTGGCCGCATCCCGGTCAACGCGTCCGGAGGTCTGGCCTCCTTCGGCGAGGCCGTGCCCGCCCAGGCCCTGGCCCAGGTGTGCGAGCTCACCTGGCAGCTGCGGGGCCAGGCCGGGGCCCGCCAGGTCGAGGGAGCGCGGGTCGGCATCACCGCCAACCAGGGCCTCTTCGGCCACGGGTCCTCGGTGCTGCTCGCCCGCTGACCCGCGTCGGTCCGCGCCCGATTGCGCGGCCAACGCTCACGACATCGCACGTCCGGCGCGCGACCCTCTGGTCGAGGACGAGCACCGGGCACCGATGCGGGAGGGCTGCGATGGGACTTTTCGACGGGTTGCGCGGCATCACCGGCGGGACCGACGAGGCCCTCCTCCAGACCGGGATCCGGGCCCGCGGGCTGATCACCGGCATCCAGATCAACGGGGCCCAGGTCTCCTTCGGCCCCGACTCCTACCGGGTGTGCGACCTGCACCTCCAGGTGTTCGTCGACGGCTGGCAGCCGTACCTGGCCGCCTGTCGCCAGCGGGTCCACGAGGTGCTGCTGCCGCAGCTCGGAGGGGGGTCGGCGGTGTCGGTGCGCGTCGACCGCGCCGACGCGACCAAGGTCGCCGTCGTCTTCGGCGAGGAACCACCCGTGATCACCCTCGGCCCTCCGCCCGACGGGGGCTCCGCCGCGATCCTCGCCACGGGGAAGCCGGCCGAGGCCGTGATCGTGGCCAACGCACCGCTGGGCATGCGCAACCACGAGGGCCACGACCTGCACGTGTTCACCCTCACGGTCCTGCCGATGGACGCCGATCCCTACCAGGTCCAGATCGGCAACCCGCTGCCGTCCGCGGCGCTCCCACTGGTGTTCCCGGGGGCGCGGGTGCCGGTGAGGATCGGCGCCGAGGGCCCCCACGCGGTGGCCGTCGACTGGAGCTCGGCCGGGGGCGTCACCCCAACCAGCGGCTGAGGCTCTCGATCACGCAGGCGGGCTTGTCGGAGCCCTCCCGCTCGATGGTGATGAGGATGGTGGTGTCGACGCCACCGGGGACGTCGGTCGCCTCCTCCATCCGGGCCGAGGCCCGCAGGCGCGACCCGACCGGCACCGGCGACGGGAACCGCACCTTGCCGGTGCCCCGGTTGAGCCCGGCCGAGATGCCCCGCACCTCGAGGATCTGGGGGAGGAAGAGGTTCGACAGCGACAGGGTCAGGTAGCCGTGGGCGATCGGCCCGCCGAAGGGCGACTCGGCCGTCGCCCGTTCGACGTCGACGTGGATCCACTGGTGGTCGCCGGTCGCGTCGGCGAACAGGCCGACCTGGTCCTGGGTGACGGTCACCCAGTCGCTGGTGCCGAGGTCGCGGCCGACCGCGGCCCGCACCTCGTCGAGGCCGTCGAGGACGGTCACGGCCGTCATGCCCGGCTGGCTCGACACGGCGACGACCTCGCCGGTCATGTAGCTGGAGTACGGGCTGGCCAGGAACACGATCACGTTGGCGACCTCCCACGGCTCGGCGGCCCGGCCGAACACCTCGCGCTGGGTCAGCTCGGCGAGGAGCTCGTCGCTGGTGACCTTGGCCAGGAACGGGTGCATGGCGAGGCTCGGCGCCACCGCGTTGATGCGCACCCCGAAGGCCGCGGCCTCGACCGCCGCGCACCGGGTGAGCGCCATCACCCCGGCCTTGGCCGCGGCGTAGTGGGCCTGGCCCTCCTGGGCCCGCCAGCCGAGCACCGACGCGTTGTTCACGATGACGCCGCCGTCGCCCGCGTCGCGCATGTGGCGGAGCGCGGCGCGGGTCATGCGGAAGGTGCCGGTGAGGGTCACGTCGAGCACGACCGACCACTGCTCGTCGGTCATGTCGACCAGGTCGGCGGTGCCACCGAGGCCGGCGTTGTTCACCAGCACGTCGACGCCGCCGAGGTGCTCGTCGGCGGCCGCGAACAGCGCCGGTCACGTCGTCCTCGACCGTCACGTTGCACAGGGCGGTGTGGGGCCGGGTGCCGGTCTCCTCGGCCAGGCGGTCCGCGGTCTCGCCGAGGCGGCGCTCGTGGAGGTCGCTGATCAGCACCCGGGCCCCCTCCTCGAGGGCCCGGCGAGCGACCGACGAGCCGATGCCGGTGCCCGCCGCGGCGGTGACGACCACGGCCTTGTCGGTGAGCAGCCCGTGGCCCGGCACGTAGCCGGGAGGGACGTCGAGGGCGGTCATGGCGGTGCTCCTCAGGAGGCGGGGGGTGCGGGCTCGCGGGGCAGTCCGAGGCCCCGCTCGCCGATGATGTTGCGCTGGATCTGGTTCGACCCGCCGTAGATGGTGTCCGAGCGGGTGAAGAGGAACAGGCGCTGCGCGTCGGTGAGCTCGTCGCCCGGTTCGGGGTCGACGAGCTCGCGCCCGACCATGCCGTCGGCTCCGGCGGCATCGACGGCGAGCTCGCCGAGGGCCCGGTGCCACGACGCCCAGTAGAGCTTGGTGATGAGCGCCTCGCGAGGCACCTCGGTGGACGTCGACAGCACCCGCAGCGTGTTCCACCGCATGATCTCCAGCTCCGCGTGGAGCTGCACGACCCGCTGGCGGAGCACGGGGTCGGCGAGGCGGCCGGACGCACGGAGGCCCTCCACCACCGCATCGAGCTCGTTGCGGAACGCGAGCTGCTGGCCCAGCGTCGAGGCCCCCCGCTCGAAGGCGAGCAGGCCCATGGCGACCTTCCAGCCCTCGTCCACCTCGCCGACCACGTCGACGGCCCGGGCCCGGGCCCCGTCGAAGAACACCTCGTTGAACTCGGCGGTCCCGGTGACCTGGCGGATCGGGCGGATCTCGAGGCCGTCCTGGTCCATGGGCACGAGGAAGAAGGTGATGCCCTTGTGCTTGGGTGCGTCGCGGTTGGTGCGGGCCAGCACGAAGCACCACTGCGACCACTGGGCCAGCGACGTCCAGACCTTCTGGCCGTGGAGCACCCAGTCGTCGCCGTCGCGCTCGGCCCGGGTGGAGATGTTGGCCAGGTCGCTGCCGGCGTTGGGCTCGGAGTAGCCCTGGCACCACAGGTCGGTGCCCTTCAGGATCCCGGGCAGGAACCGCGACCGCTGGTCGTCGGTGCCGAAGTGGAGGATCGTCGGGCCCACCAGCCCCTCGCCGATGTGGCCGAGACGTCCGGGGCCCTGGGCCCGGGCGTACTCCTCGAACCAGATCACCTGCTGGTGCAACGAGAGGCCCCGGCCGCCCTGCTCGGAGGGCCAGCCGACACCGGTCCAGCCGTGGGCGCCGAGGTGCTGCTCCCACGCCCAGCGCTCCTCGAACAGCGAGTGCTCGTCGCCGGGGCCGCCCCGCCCCCGCACCACCGCGAACTCGCCGACGAGGGCGTCGGTCAGCCACGCCCTCGCCTCGGCGCGGAAGGCCTCGTCATCGGCGCTGAAGTGCAGGTCCATGTCGTCGGCGACGATATCTGACGCCCCGTCAGATGTGGGAACCGACGTGGAGTCGACGTCGACGGGACTCGGGGCGGGCCCTCGGTGACCCGGGTACCGTCCCGCCATGAGCATCGACCTGGTCCCGCTGTGCACGATCGACATCACCCTCCGCGAGCCGCAGGTGATGGTCGGGCAGGGCCCGTCGGGCTTCCGCGTCGTCGCCGAGGTGGAGTCCGCGACCGTCGAGGGAGACCGGCTCCGCGGCGCGAGCCTCGGGTCGGCCGGCGCCGACTGGCTCACCCTCGTCGACGGCATCGCGACGATCGACGTGCGGCTGACGCTCGAGACCCACGACGGCGCCGTCATCCTCGTCACCTACACGGGCCGCAGCGACTTCCGCGAGGGCCCTGGCGTGCACCCGATCTACAGCGCCCCCGTCTTCGAGACCGGCGACGAGCGCTACGCCTGGCTCAACCTGGTGCAGGCGGTGGCCAAGGGCACCTTCGACGGGTCCCACGTCGTCTACGAGGTCGCCGAGGTCCGGTGATGGTCGACGCCGCGACGGCCCGCCACCTCCACCGCCGGCTCGAGCCCCTCCACGGCTTCATCTACTTCGCGCCCGAGGCGACCGAGGCCTACGCCGCCCTCGGGCTGCAGGGCCGCGACGGGTACTTCGCCTCGCGCTCCGCGGCGATGGGTGCGGTCGGGGCCGAGGTGGTCATCGCCACCTTCTTCAACTTCCAGCCCCACCTCGTCCACCACGCCCTGCCGGCGGCGTGGGAGGTCACCACGCCCGAGGCCGTCCTCGCCGCCCGGCTGGCGGCGGCCGACGCCGCGCTGCGGCGCATGCTCGGCGAGCTGGTCGACGACCCCCGCCTGCCCGAGGCGGCCGCCCTGGCCCGCACCGCGGCCGAGGCCTGCCGGCCCGAGGGCCGCCCGCTCCACGCCGCCCACGCCGCGCTCCCCTGGCCCGACGAGCCGCACCTCCAGCTCTTCCACGCGATCACCGTGCTGCGCGAGCACCGCGGCGACGCCCACGTCGCCGCGCTGGTGCTCGAGGGCTTCGACAACGGCGACGCGCTGGTGACCCACGCCGCCGCCGAGCCGATGCTCCCCGAGGTGGTGCTCCAGCGCACCCGGGGCTTCACCGACGACGAGTGGGCCAGCGCGAAGGAGCGGGCCGGGGCGAAGGGCTGGCTCGACGCCGACGGCGGCCTCACCGACGAGGGCCGGGCGCTCCGGGAGCGCATCGAGGACCTCACCGACGCGGCCGCCCTCCCGCCGTGGCAGGCGCTCGGCGACGACGGCTGCGCCCGCCTGCTGGAGGCTGCGGCCCCGTTCGGACGCGCCGTCGTGAAGAGCGGCATCCTCGGCGGATCACCCGGCTGAGGCCGGCGTCCGGCCGCCGCGTCACCAGTCGGTGGGCGTGTAGTCCTTCAGGAACTGGCCCCACACGTGGGTGCCGGTGTTGGTGCCGTCGATGATCGGGTCGACGATGCGCGCCGCGCCGTCGACGATGTCGAGCGGCGGGTGGAAGCGGTGCTCGGCCCGCTTCTGCTCGGCGATGTGCGACCGGGTCCTCGTCGCTCACCCACCCGGTGTCGACGCTGTTCATGTGGATGCCGTCGGCGTGGTAGTCGGCCGCCGACGTCCGGGTCATCATGTTGAGCGCGGCCTTGGCCATGTTGGTGTGGGGGTGCTTGGTGGTCTTGAAGCGCCGGTAGAACTGGCCCTCGACCGCGGACACGTTGACGATGTGCTTGTCGCGCTCGGGCGTGCGCAGCATCAGCGGCTTGAGCCGGGCGTTGAGCACGAACGGGCGCCACCGCGTTCACGAGCTGGGTCTCCAGCAGCTCGACCGTCGGCACCTCGTGGAGCGTGAGCCGCCACGAGTTCCGACCCCGGAGGTCGACCTGCTGGAGGTCCTGGTCGAGCCGGCCCTCGGGGAAGAGGTGGCCGCGCCGCTGGTGCTCCTCGGGGAGCAGGGGGACCTGCGAGAGCTCCGGCGCCGACGGGAGCGCCGGCGGCCACGTCCGACGCGGCCTCGATCAGCTCGCCGGCGCCCTCGGTCAGGAGGTCGGCGCCACGCACCCCGTCGTGGCCGGCGAGGACCGATCTGACATCGGCCGGCATGTCGCGGAGGGCTGCCCGCTCGACGTCCATCATGTGCTCGTAGAACTCCGGCGGCCGACGCACCGTCTGGCACGCGTTGTTGACGATGTAGTCGAGGCGGTCGTGGGTCGTCACCAGGTGGTGGCAGAGCTCCTCGACGCTCGGCGTGTGGCGCAGGTCGAGCCCGACGACCTCGAGCCGGTCGGCCCAGTCGGCGAAGTCGGCCTCCCGGGCGTACCGCAGGGCCGCGTCGCGCGGGAACCGGGTGGTGACGACGAGCGACGCGCCGGCCCGCAGCAGCTTGATCCCGGCCTGGTAGCCGATCTTGACCCGGCCGCCGGTGAGGAGGGCGACCCGTCCCGACAGGTCCGCGGTCTCGCTGCGCTTGGCGAAGTTGAGCTCGGCGCACGACGGGCACATCTGGTCGTAGAAGTGGTGCACCCGGGAGTAGTGCTGCTTGCACACGTAGCAGTGCCGCTCCTCCCCCGCGTCGCGGTGGCCCAGCCGGGCCTCCGTCTCGTCGGTGGTGTCGCCCGTGGTCAGCTCGTCGGGGACGAAGACGTTGGGCGTGGTGAAGACGGGCTTGGCCCGCAGCGAGCGGATGCCGGTGCCGTCGAGCACCTCCTCGGCCCGCTCGCGCTTCTCCGCCTTCTCCTGGCGCCGCCGGGCCTTGATCCGCTGGCGGCGCTGCTCGACGTCGGGGCTGAACACGTCGCCGGCCGCGTCGAGGAACCGGCGGCGCTCGTCGTCGTCGAGCAGGCCCGAGGGGCTCGCGGTCGGCGACCAGCTCCTCCAGCAGCACCAGCGCGTCACGCAGCCGCTGCGCCCTGTCGTCGTCCTGGTCTGCCACTACCTCGACCCCGTCGCTCCTCGGCCACCCAGGATGACAGCCGTCCATCCGTGCCCGTCAATCGAACGGGGCCGGTTCGCCCTCGGACCGGCGGGGTACCGTGGCGGTGCGCTTCCCCGGCGACACGATCCACGTCCGAGGTCCGCGCATGGCCCTGTCCCTGAAGCACCGCCACACGATCTTCGAGCGCCTGGCGCCCACCCTCGGCGAGGAGGAGACCGAAGCCTTGCTCTCGCAGTTCCCCCCTCCGCACGAGACGAGCCCGTCACCAACGACCGCCTCGACGCCTCGATCGCCGGCGTCCGGGCCGACTTCGCCGACCTCAAGCGCCGACTTCGCCGACCTCCGCGCCGACTTCGCCGACCTCAAGGCCGACGTCTCCCACATGGAGGCCGCTCTGGTCGAGCGGATGCGCCAGCAGCTCATGTGGACCTTCGGCGCCATGGTCAGCGGCCTGGGCGTCGGCATGGGCATCGCCGCCGCCATCTCCCAGGCCATCGGCTGACGCTCGATGCTGGCGATGTGATCGAGCTCCCTCCCTGGACGTTCACCGAGCAGGACGCCCGCCGCACGGTCGAGCACGGACCCGACCTGGTCGACCTCCTGGCCGCCGCCGTCCCCGACGACGACCCGCCACGACCGCGACCGTCCGAGCCCGGCTCGCCGGCCTGCGCGTCGCGGGCCCAGGAGGCCCTCGCCCGAGCGGCTGCGCCCGACGCACCACCGGATGCGACCTCACCGCCCTGCGGACGGTCGTCGCCCTGCGGGACGAAGCGGCCGCTGTCGTCCGCGAGGCGGGCGTGCTGGGGCCCGACGCCGAGGCCGTCGTCAGCCACCTGGCGGTGAGCGACGGCGGCGTGCCCAAGCGGTCGGTCGAGGAGGTCGAGGTCGGATGGCGCGGCGTGGTCGGCGACCGGCAGGCGGCGCGCCAGCACCACGGCCGCCCCTGGCAGGCCCTGTGCCTTTGGAGCACTGAGGTCATCGACGACTTCGTCGCCCAGGGCGACCCGCTGGCCCCTGGGCTGGCGGGCGAGAACATCACCGTCACCGGGTTGCCGTGGGAGCGGGTGCGACCGGGCGTGCGACTCCGGATCGGCACGGTCCTGTGCGACGTGTGGGCCTACGCGCTCCCCTGCAAGAAGAACGCCCAGTGGTTCGCCGACCGCCGCTTCGACCGCATGCACCACCGACACGGCCCGGTGAGCCGGGTCTACGCCCAGGTCCTCGAGCCCGGCACCATCGCCGTCGGCGACACCGTCACGCTCCTCACCGGTCGGTGAGCGGCGCCACCATCATCACCTCGTCCCGCACGTCGTCGGGGGTGAGGAGCACGGCGGAAGCGGTGGCTCACGTGGCCGGGGTGTCGAGCCGGGCCCGGGCCGCGTCCAGGGTGGTGGACTCGTCGGGGTCGACGACGGTCGCGGCCAGCTTGGTGAGGGTGACCCGCCACCTCTGCCGCACGGTCTCGGCCACGGCCGGGTCGACGACGACGGCATCGGGCCCCTCGACCCAGGCCAGGTCGGCCTCCATCAGGGCCACCTGGTGGGCGACCTCGGTGCGCCGGGCGACGACGAGGGGCAGCCGGTCGACCTTGGCCACCGGGTAGTCGGTGCCGGCGACGAGGTCGTGGGGCTCCATCCCGAAGACGCTGGCCAGGAGGGTCACCGTGCGTGCGTCGGGCGAGTTGATGCCCGCCTCCAGGTGCGAGATCGCGACCCGTGACACCCCGAGCCGATCGGCGAGCTGCTGCTGGGTCAGCCCCTCGCGGGTGCGCAGCACCCCGAGCCGGGTGGCCAGCGAGTCGATGCCGGTCGGCCGGCCCGGCCACGTCGGCTCCCACGTCGTCACGTCGCCAGGCGTGCCACCTCGGACCCCGTCGGATCCTGCCAACCCAGTTGGCAGACCCCGGACGGCCCGATGGGCGACACTCGACGCCATGACGAAGCGCGCCCTCATCACCGGCATCACCGGCCAGGACGGTTCCCACCTCGCCGAGCTCCTGCTCGACAAGGGCTACGAGGTCATCGGCATGGTGCGGCGCAGCTCGACGGTGAACTTCGAGCGCATCGCCCACATCCAGGACCGCATCACCTTCGTCCCGGGCGACCTGCTCGACGAGGTGTCGATGATCAACATCCTCTCGGAGCACCAGCCCGAGGAGGTGTTCAACCTGGCGGCCCAGTCGTTCGTCCAGACCAGCTTCGGCCAGCCGGTGCTCACCGGTGAGGTCACCGGCCTGGGTGTGACCCGCATCCTCGACGCCATCCGCATCGCCGACCCGTCGATCCGCTTCTACCAGGCGTCGTCCTCGGAGATGTTCGGCAAGGTCGGTCGAGGTCCCGCAGAGCGAGTCCACCCCGTTCTACCCCCGCTCCCCCTACGGCGTGGCCAAGCTCTACGGCCACTGGATCACCGTGAACTACCGGGAGTCCTACGACCTCCACGCCTCGAGCGGCATCCTCTTCAACCACGAGGGACCGCGCCGGGGCCTCGAGTTCGTGACCCGGAAGATCAGCCACACGGCCGCCCGGATCAAGCTGGGCATGAGCGACGAGCTGCGCCTCGGCAACCTCGACGCCCAGCGCGACTGGGGCTACGCCGGCGACTACGTCGAGGCGATGTGGCTGATGCTCCAGCAGGACAACCCGGACGACTACGTGGTCGCCACCGGCGAGACCCACCCGGTGCGGGAGTTCTGCGAGCTGGCCTTCGGCCGCCTCGACCTCGACTGGGAGCAGTACGTCAAGGTCGACGAGCGCTTCTACCGCCCGGCCGAGGTCGACCTGCTCATCGGCACCCCCGCCAAGGCCAAGAAGCAGCTGGGCTGGGAGCCCAAGACGTCGTTCGCCGACCTGGTGGCGATGATGGTCGACGCCGACATGGACCTGCTCTCGGGCAAGCTCAACTCGATCAGCTGACCGGCGCCGGTCGGCTGACCCGGGCGGGTCAGCCGACGTCGAGGGTGAAGCTGAGCAGGCGGGGGTCGGTGGCGCCGTCCCAGCAGGGCGAGAACACCCGGTCGGCCTGCAGCTCGACGAGCTGACCGGGGCGACCGGACAGCTCGATCGTCGCCGTCGGCGCGTCGGCGGTGAGGCGGACCGACCCTCCGACCTCGGCCCCCGCCACGACCCGGACGACCTGCTCCTGCCCGGTGTCGAGCCCGACCGTGGCGACCCGGAGCTGGTGCGGGCCGGGGCCGTCGAGGCGCACCAGCACCCGTGGACCGCACCAGCGGAAGCGGGTGCCGTCCGGACGGTCCTCGACGAAGTGGGCGCCGTCGAGGAGCGTCCACCCGGCCCGGATCTCGGCGACGGTGCGCGGCGGCAGGTCGAGGCGCTCGAGGCCCTCGGCCGTGGGCGAGGCCAGGAAGATGTTCAGGTTGTCGGCCCGGGTGAGCTCCCAGGTGAGGGGGCTCACGCCGTCGACCTCCTGGGCGAAGAGGCCGTTGACCGGGCGCAGGAAGGCCACGTACGGAAGCCCCGCCAGCTCCAACATGTCGAGCAGCTGGGTCCGGGTGTAGGGCCGCTCGATGGTGTGGTAGCGGGACATGATCTCGACGTTGGCCAGATCCCACTCGGAGCCCTTCGGGGGCGCAGCAGCCTCGATCACCGCGACCACGCCGTCGTCGGCGAGGTCCTCGACGGTGTGCCGCAGCGCCGCGACCGGGTTGTAGAAGTGGTGCAGGGTCGACTCGAACAGGGCCAGGCGGGCCTTGCGGTCGAGGCCCAGCGGCTCGGCCTCGATGTCGTGGGCCCGGAGGTCGTACCGGAACGGCTGGCCGACGTAGGGCGGGTACGGGTCGGTCTCCATCCGGCGCTCGGCGATGTCGAGCAGCTCCTGGGAGATGTCGAGCCCGACGACCTCGTGGCCCAGCTTGGCCAGCCACTGGACGGTCCACCCGGGTCCGCAGCCGACGTCGATCACCAGATCGCCGGCGGCCAGCTTCACCGTGTGGATCACGTCGAGGAACTGGAAGACGTCGACCCAGAACGGCTCGTAGTCGGGCCCGCCGAGGAACGGCTTCACCAGGTGGAACCACTCCTGGGTCTCTCCGCCGTCGACCACCAGCTCCCGCAGGTAGGTGATCGCGCCCTCCTTCCAGTCGACCCCCTCGGGCAGGTGGGCGTTGATCTCGCGGAGCAGGTCGGCTTCGGTGCTGGCCATCGGGCGAGCCTACCGACGGGCGGCGCCCCGAGACCTCGGCGAGGTGCCGTGCCAGGTGACGTTGGTGGTGGCCAGGGCGAGCCGGGGACGTTCCTCGCAAGGAGGACGACGAAGGCAGGGTGGGCCCCCTGATGAGGAGGACGACGCCGCGAGGGGCGTCATCCGGCCGTCCTGGACCCGCCGAACGTCGCCTGGCACGGCACTAGGGTCGCCCGATGATCTGCGTCCTCGCCGGCGGGGTGGGCGCGGCCCGCCTCCTCACCGGACTCGTGCGGGCCGTGCCGCCCTCCGACATCACGGTCGTGGCCAACGTGGGCGACGACGTGCGCCTGCACGGCCTGCACATCTCGCCCGACCTCGACACCATCACCTACACGCTGTCCGACCAGGTCGACCCCGACCGGGGCTGGGGCCTGCGGGACGAGTCGTGGAAGGCCATGGAGATGGTCGCCCGCTACGGCGGGATCGACTGGTTCAACCTGGGCGACCGCGACCTGGGCACCCACCTCTACCGCACCCAGCGCCTGTCCGAGGGGGCCAGCCTCTCGGCGGTCACCGCGGAGATCGCTGCGGCCTGGGACCTCGGCCTGCGGCTGCTGCCGGTCACCGACGACCGCCTGGAGACCCGGGTGACGGTGGTCGACCCGGATGCCGAGCGGGAGGTCGGGTTCCAGGAGTGGTTCGTGCAGCGCCGCCACGACGTGCCGGTCCGGGCCGTGCGCATCGTGGGCGGCGAGGACGCCCGCCCGGCGCCGGGGGTGCTCGAGGCCATCGCCGGAGCCGACGCGGTCGTCATCGCCCCCTCGAACCCGCTGGTGTCGATCGGCCCGCTGCTCGCCCTGCCGGAGGTCGACGCCGCGATCCGGGCCCGCCGGGCCGACACCGTCGCCGTCTCCCCCATCGTCGCCGGCGCAGCCCTGAAGGGCCCCGCCGACCGGCTCATGGTCGACCTCGGCCACGAGTCGTCGGTGGTGGGCGTGGCCCGCCTGTACCGGGAGGTCGCGTCGGTGCTGGTCGTCGACGATGCCGACGCCGGATCGGCCGCCGCGGTCGAGGCCGAGGGCATGACCTGCGTCGCGACGGCCACGGTGATGTCGTCACCAGAGGTCGCGACCGCGCTGGCCCGCACCGCGCTGGCCGCGGTCGGGGTGCGCCGATGACCGCCTCCCCCCGCCGCCTGGAGGTCTTCGGCATCACCGGGATGCCGGAGATCGGCCGGGCCGACGACGTGGCCGGGATGATCGCCTCCGCCGTCACGGAGCAGGGCGACGAGCTGCGCGACCGCGACGTCGTCGTCGTGACCCAGAAGATCGTCTCGAAGGCCGAGGGGCGGATGGTGCCCGTCGACCCCGACGATCCCCGAGGCCACCGTCACGTCGTCGAGGCCGAGACGGTGCGGGTGCTGCGCCGACGAGGCGACCTCACCATCACCGAGACCCGCCACGGCTTCATCTGCGCCAACGCCGGCGTCGACCTGTCCAACGTCGAGCGGGGCTGGGCCGCCCTCCTGCCCGAGGACTCCGACCGCTCGGCCCGGCGCATCCGGGACGGCCTCGGGGCCCGGGCCGGCGTCGACGTCGGGGTCGTCGTGTCCGACACCTTCGGTCGGGCCTGGCGACGGGGCCTCACCGACGTCGCCATCGGCAGCGCCGGTCTGGCCGCCCTGGTCGATCTGCGGGGCTCCGAGGACTCGCTCGGCCGCGAGCTGCACGTCACCGAGGTGGCCCTCGTCGACGAGATCGCCGGCGCGGCCGAGCTGGTCATGGGCAAGGCCGACGGGGTGCCGGTGGCGGTCGTGCGGGGTGGGCCGGACTGGTGGTTCCGCACCGGCAGCGTCCGCGAGGAGCTGGTGCGACCTCCGTCCGAGGACCTGTTCCGCTGACGAGGCGCGACCGCGGGTGGCCGCTCAGCCCCCGGCGACCAGGCGGGCGTGGGCGTCGTCGTCCCACCCGGTGAGGAAGGAGGCCAGCGCGTCGTGGGCGTGGGCGAAGGAGCGGGCCGCGAAGAGGACCGGCTGGTACCGGGTGATGTCGTAGGCGGTGGCGGCCATGGCGATCGGGTCGAACGGGCGCAGCTCGGCCCGGCGGAAGGCCTGGATCTCCCCGTAGGAGGACAGCAGGCCGGCACCGTAGGCCCGCACCTCGCCCGCCTCCCATGCCACCCCGAACTCCAGGGTGAACCAGAACACCCGGCTGAAGGCCTCGAGCGCGTCGTCGGTCCCGCAGCGCAGCGATGCCTCACCGGCCAGCTCGTAGAGCTCGGCGTAGGAGGGCTCGGCCAGCGCGCAGGCATGGCCGAGCAGCTCGTGCACCACGTCGGGCTCCGGCGTGTAGAAGGGCACCGAGTGGTGGCGGATGTACTGCGTGGAGCAGAACCGCCGCTCGGCCAGCGAGCCGTAGAAGGTGCGGGTCGGCACCAGGCCCGGGACCGGTGTGATGGCCCACCCGGTGAGCGAGGCGAGCCGGTCGGACACCCCGGCGAGCTGGGGCACCCGGTCGACGGGCAGGTCGAGGGCGGCGGCCCCGGATCGGTACGCACCGACCGCGTGGGTGGCGTGCCACCCGGCCAGCTCGGTGGCGACGAGGCGCCACAGGTCGTCCTCCTCGGGGGCGTAGGCCACCGTCGCGAGGGCGTCACCGGGGCGGTGCCGGGCGCCGACCTCGGCGATGGCGGCCCGGCGGGCGCGGTAGTCCGCGTCGGACACGCCGGGGTGGTCGGCGGGCAGCGAGAGCGGGGTGAGGGCGGCGGCGTCCACGGGTACCTCCTGGCCCCTCAGTCTCTGCGCTCTCGCACCGAACGTCCAGCACCCCAGCCAGATCAGCACGCGTCTCGCGGCTCATTGGCCCAGACCAGGCGGCAGTCTGCCTACCAGATGAGGGGAATGCTGGACAGACCTGCTGTTCGGTCGAAGGCCTACAGTCCCATCTGGGCGCGCTCGGCGGCGGTGAAGGGCTCGATCAGGAACTCGTAGAACTCGGGGCGCAGGCGACGGACGTCGGCCTCGAGCGTGTGGATCTCCTCCCCGCACGCCTGGAGCTGGACCCCCTCGTCGTCGACCATCGGCCCGAGCGGGCGGAAGCTCACCGCGTAGTCGTCCCGGAACAGCGCGAGGGTCACCGGGTCGAGGATCGTGGCCAGGCTGCCGGCCCCGTGGCGGCGGGCGAAGCAGTACACCGAGCGGTACAGGAGCTCGGTGACGCCGAGGCCCTGCCCCTCGGGGAGCACCGCGCTGGTGGGGGCCTCGCAGATCGGGCCGGCCAGGCGCACCTCGGGGTCGATCATGTGCCGGATGGTGAGGCGGTCGAGCGGCCCCAGCCGGGCGAGGATCACCCCGAGCACCCGGCCGGTGTCGTCGACGGCGACGTGGAACGACCGGTGCCAGGGCGGTCGACCGGGGGCGGTGGCCTCGTCCGCTCCCTCCACCCCGGCCGCGGACAGCATCTGGCGGTACATGTCGGTCGCCCGGGTCACGATGGGCTCGCCCGTCACCACCTGGACGCTGACGCGGGGTCTCGCCGCCCCGCCCGCTGCCTCGTCGGCCATCCCGTTCCTCCCGATCGCGCCGCCCCTCGGACACGACCGTCCGTGGGGACGCCGACGCTAGCGGTCGCCGACCCCCACCCGGTTCGCGAGGCACCCGAGACCCTCGACCTCCAGCTCGACGACCTGCCCCGCAGCCAGCCACGGCTCGGCCTCGGGCCCATGGGTCAGCGCCAGCTCGAGGATGCAGCCGGTGCCGACGGTGCCCGAGCCGACCACGTCGCCGGGCCGAAGGCGCGTGCCCCGCGACGCGTGGGCCAGCAGGTCACCCCAGGGGTGGTGGATGTCGGCCAGCTCGCCCCTGCTGCGCTCCCGCCCGTCCACCCGAGCGACCATCGTCGCCCTCGGTCGACCGGTCTCCACGTCGGGCAGCTCGTCGGGGGTGACGAGCACCGGGCCCAGCGACAGCGGCGAAGTCCTTCCCCTTGGCCGGGCCGAGGCCCTGGGCCATCTCGCGGCGCTGGAGGTCGCGCGCCGACCAGTCGTTCATCACGCAGAAGCCGGCGACGGCGTCGAGCCAGCGATCAGGGTCGAGGTCGGCGACGTCGGTGCCGACGACGACGGCGACCTCCAGCTCGTAGTCGAGCTCGCGGCACCCTGGAGGGGTGGCGACGGTGGCACCGGGGTCGACCACCGATGCGGGGTTGGAGAAGTAGAAGACGGGCAGCTGGTACCAGTCGGGGTCGACCTCGAGGCCGCGTCCCCGTCGGGCGGTCGCCACGTGCGCCTCGAAGGCGTAGAAGTCCCGCACCGAGGGCGGGTCGCCGACCGGGGCCAGGAGCGCGACCTCGGCGAGTGGGGTCGCCGGGCCGACCGGGTCCGGAGCGGTGCGTCGCCACCCGGCGTCGACGAGGGCCGTCTGGGCGTCGCCGGGACGAGCCCCGCCGAGGCCCTCGACCACGAACGGGTGGACCAGGTCGTCGTCGTCGACCCAGCCGGCGGCGACGACACCGTCGCGGCGGTACCGAGCCAGGCGCACGACGGGCCGAGGTCAGGGGGCGGAGGGGACGGGCACGCCGTCCTCCCGCCAGGAGTCGACGTAGCCGGGCACCTCGATGCGCGCCGCCTGAGGACCGGGGTGGAGCGGCCGGCGGGTGTCGACCATCACCGCCACCTCGTCGGCCACCCGCACCGTCGCCAGCCCGTCGCCCCGACCGGTGCCGTCGGCCGCGCCGAGCTCCCGGGCCGCCGCCGCGTCGCGCTCTCGCGCCGCGGGCTGCGGACCGTGGTGGAGCCCGGTCGGGTGGAAGGTGATGTCGCCCTCGCCGATGCCGGCCCGCGACGAGAACCGACCCCGGTGGTAGAAGATCACCTCGTCGTAGTCGACGTTGCGGTGGAAGAACGGCAGCCGGAGGGCGTCGGGGTCGGACTCCACCGGCCGGGGCGCGAAGGTGCAGACCACGAAGCCGTCGGCCACCCAGGTGGTGTGGGCCGAGGGCGGCAGGTGGTAGCGGGGCGACACGACGGGGCGGATGGCGTCGACCGGCAGGCGCCACGGGGCCAGGTCACCCGTCCAGCCGATCACGTCGCAGGGGTGGAAGGGGTAGGTCACGCGCGTGCCGTGGCCGTCCCGCTTGACCACCACCGTGAACTCCCCGTCCTCGTCGACGGCCTCCGGCTCCGGGACCTCGATGACGGCAGGGTCGAAGAGGGCGTGGGCGCCGAGCAGGCCCCGATCGGGGAGGCGGAACCGCGATCCGATGGCCTCGATGGCCAGCAGGTCGGTGGGCGTCGAGGGCTCGAACCGGAACGTCGTCCCCCGGGGCACGACGAGGTAGTCGCCGGCGCCGTAGGTCAGCGGGCCGTACTCGGTGCGCAGGGTGCCGGTGCCGCGGTGGACGAAGTGGCACAGGTCGCCGTCGGCGTCGCGCACCAGCTCAGGCCGGCCTCGCACCAGGCGCTGGAAGCCGATGGCGACGTCGTCGTTGCCGAGCAGGAGCGTCGGCCACAGGTCGTCCTCGACCCCCTCCAGCCCGCCGGTGGCGTAGGCCCGGTGGGCCGCCGGGCCCTCGACCGACGTCCACGCGGTCGGGGCGTGTCGCCGGTAGAGGTGGGACGCCGGCCCGAAGAACCCGTCCCGCCCGTGCTCCTCCTCCACCGTCCCGGGCGGCAGGGCGACGTGGGCCTGCCGGCTGGTGGTGCCCTTGGTCCAGCGGGGCAGCGAGGGATCCATGGCTAGAGGTTCCCCCGTCGCTCCTGGGCCCGCTCGATGGCCTCGAACAGGGCCTTGAAGTTGCCCTCGCCGAAGCCGGTCGCGCCCTCCCGCTGGATGATCTCGAAGAAGACGGTCGGCCGGTCGGTCACCGTCTCGGTGAAGATCTGGAGCAGGTACCCGCGCTCGTCCCGGTCGACCAGGATGCCCAGCCGTTGGAGCGCCTCCCACGGCAGGTCGATGTCGCCCATGCGCACGCGGGCCTCGACGTAGTACTCGTCGGGCACCTCCATGCAGCGCACGCCGCGGGCGTGCAGCGCGGTCACGGTCGCCACGATGTCGTCCGTCGCGAGGGCCACGTGCTGGACCCCGGGGCTCCGGTAGGCGTCGAGGTACTCCTCGATCTGGCTCTTCCGGCGCCCGTCGGCCGGCTCGTTGATCGGCATCACCACGCTGTGGCCGTCCCACACGACGGTGGACATGAGAGCCGAGTGCTCGGTCGAGATCTGGGCGTCGTCGAAGTGCACCATCTGCTCGAAGCCGAAGACCCGCTGGTAGAAGTCGACCCAGCGGTCGAGGGTGCCCTTCTCGACGTTGCCGACCACGTGGTCGATCCGCGTCAGGCCGACCTCGGGCCCGGGCGCGGCGTGCAGGTCGGTCTCGGTGAACCACGGCGCGAACGGCCCGTCGTAGGCGTGGCGGTCCAGCAGGGTGTGCACCGTGTCGCCGTAGGTCGCGATGGCGGCATGGCGGATCGTGCCGTGCTCGTCGGTGTCGTCGGCCGGGGGACGCAGGCTGCGGGCACCGAGCACGGTGGCGGCGGCGTGGGCCAGGTCGACGTCGTCGACGAGGAAGGCCACGTCGCGGATGCCGTCGCCGTGCAGGCGCACGTGCTCGGCGATCGGCGACTCCGGGTCGAGCGCGCCGGAGACGAGCATCTGCACCCGTCCCTGGCGCAGCAGGTACGACACCCGGTCGCGCCGGCCCGTCTCGGGCCCGGCGTAGGCCACCGGCTCGAACCCGAAGGCGGCGACGAGGAAGCCTGCGAACGCCCGGGCGCCGCCCACCCACCACTCGAGGTGGTCCACCCCTCCGAGGCGGGGCGGGGCGACGGTCGACGGCGACGACATGGAGGGACTCCCCGGGCAGGCGATGTGTCGGCCATCGTGCGTCGACGGATGGCGTACGCGTCAACGGTCGTCCCGAAGTGGCAACAGGTCGCACAGTCATCGCCTGATCTGCTAGACGATGTGTCCATGCCGATCGACGAGCTGGACGCCAAGCTGATCTCCGCCCTCGCCGAGACCCCGCGGGCCGGGGTGATGGAGCTGGCCCGTCAGCTCGGTGTGGCGCGGGGAACGGTACAGGCCCGGCTCGACAAGCTCCAGGCCCGCGGCGTCATCACCGGCTTCGACCCCGACCTCGACCTCGACGCCCTGGGCTACGAGGTGCTGGCCTTCGTCACCCTCGACATCGCCCAGGGCCGCCTCGACGACGTCATCTCCCACCTCCAGGACGTCCCCGAGGTCATCGAGGCCCACACCATGAGCGGCCCCGGCGACCTCCACTGCCGGGTGGTCGCCCGCACCAACCAGCACCTCCAGGAGGTGCTGAACCGCATCCTCGAGGTCACCGGCATCGAGCGCACCGCCACCCACATCGCGCTGACGGAGCAGATCCCCTTCAGGGTCCTCCCCCTGATCGCGCAGCTCGGCGAGCGGTAGCCGCTCCCACTCCCCTGATCGCGCAGCTCGGCGAGCGGAGCCGCCCTCCCCTGATCGCGCAGCTGGCGAGCGGTCGGCGGCGTCAGTCTGGGGTGGGCTCGGGGGTGGGGGTGGGGTCGGGGCGGAGGGGGACGTCGGTGGCGGTGCGGCCGCCGCGGCTCTTGGCCAGGTCCTCCTCGGGCACCAGGCCCCGCGACACCCACTCGCGGCCCTCGTGGTCGGCCCACACCAGCATCGGGGGCAGGATCACCAGGGCCGAGATCAGGGCGACCACCACGTTCAGGGCGACCACGATCCCGAAGTCGCGCAGCAGCGGGAGGCTCGACGTGGCGATGACGGCCACGCCGGTGATGGCGGTGAGGCCCGACACGATGAACGCCCGGCCCGTCCGCGACGCGGTGACGGCGATGGCGTCGCGGGGCGCGAAGCCACGCTTCCGCTCCTCGACGAACCGCAGCAGGATCAGCGACGTGAACTCGGTGCAGATCGCCACCACCAGCGGGCCGCCCACCGCGGTCATCGGGCTGAGCTCGAGCCCGAGCGCCCACGCCACCAGCGAGGCCAGCCCGGTGGCGATGAGCACCGGGACGAGCGAGAGCAGCGATCGCACGATGCTTCGCAGCCGCAAGGCCAGGTAGATGGCCACGAAGCCGATGGCCAGGTAGGTCAGCTGGGCCCGGTTCGACTCGATGTTGTCGAGCAGCCCGACCCCGACGACGGCCAGGCCCGACGGGCTCGCGGTGACACCCTCGGGGACGCCGTCGGCGTCGGCGGCGGCCCGCATGTTGCGCACCACCTCCTCGCCGTCGGACAGCGAGGAGTACCCGGTGCGGAAGATCATGTTCATGGCCGTGGCGTCCTCGGTGGACGTGGACAGCTGGATGTCGCGGGGAGCGACGTCCCACGCGGCCTGCACGTCCTCGGCCCGCGGCGCCAGCGGCGTGGCGCCCGGGATCTCGATCACGTAGCTCATCGTCGTGACGATGCTCGACGCGGTGAGCAGGGCCGGGGTCTCCTCGCCGTCGACCTCGACGACCTGCTCGCTCAGCAGGTGCTCGTCGCACCACGCCTTGGTGAACCGGGTGTCGGGGTCGTCGCCCTCGGGGAAGTCGCCCAGCGAGCAGCCGGCGAGCTCGTGCACGAAGGTGACGCTGTCCTGGGCGAAGACGTCGTCGGCCTCGACGAACACGCCCAGCTCGGAGGCCGAGCCGGTCGTGTCCTCGACCCGGTGGATCTTCTCGATCGTCTCCGACGACTGGTCGACCCACTCGACGGGGTCGGCCTTGATGACCAGCTCGTCCTCGACGGCCACGCCGCCGACCAGGATCAGCACCGACATGATGGCGAAGGGCACCGCGGTCCACGCCGGCAGGCTGCCGAGCCAGCACCGTCAGCTTGCCGAGCGATCCCTCGCGGAAGTCTCGGCGCTTGGTCGGCGAGCGGAACTCCCGCATGCCCAGCAGCGCGATCGGCAGGATGATCGAGCAGAGGCAGATGGCGATGATGCCGACCATGAGCAGGTTGCCGAACTCCCGGATCATCGGCACCCGGGCGAACTTGAGGGCGGCGAAGGCCAGCACCGCGTCGAAGGTGACGACCACCAGCCCGGGTCCGAGGTTGCGGGCCGCCTCCTGGATCGGGTGGGCCTCCCGGTCGATGACCACCTCCTCCTCGATCCGAGCGTGCATCTGCACCGCGTAGTCGATGCCCACGCCGAGCATCACCGGCAGGCCCGAGACGGTGACGAGCGAGAGCGGGATGCCGAGGTAGCCGGCGAGGCCGAAGGCCCAGATGACGCCGACCAGGATCACGAGCAGCGGCAGCAGCCGCCACCGCACGTGGAACAGGGTGAGCAGGATGATCACCATGACGCCCACCGCGATCGCGCCGAGGCTCAGGATGCCGCCCCGCAGGTAGTCGTTGATGTCCTGGAGGAGGGTGGGCGAGCCGACCGTCGTCGTGGTGGCGCCGTCGAGCTCGGCCGCGTCGACCACCTCGGTGATGTGGGCCGCTGCGGTGCCCTCGTCCTCGATGGACATGTTCCCGTTGAGCCGGGTGGCGATGAGCGCCGTGCTCGCGTTGGGGAAGAACGGTCGCAGCGACTTCCGGACCTCGCCGGCGTTGTCGTAGAGGAGGAACTCCCGCCACGCCGGGTTGTCGAGGGTGCGCTCGGCCGCGGGCACGGCGTCGAGCCGCTCGAGGGTCGTCAGCGAGTCGGCGGTGCGGGCCGCGGCCTCGGGGCTGTCGGGCACCTCGCGGAGCTCTTCGGGGCCCTCGCCTCCGAGACCGGCGGCGAAGGCCGAGCGCGCCGCCGGCGATGCTCTCGGTCGGCCCGGGGGCCTGCTCCCCGTCGGGGCCCTTCTGGATGAGCGTGTCGCTGAAGGCCAGGGCGACCGACGGGGTGACGACGGCTCGCACGCCCTCGTCGGCCTTGATCTCCTCGGCCACCCTCTCCATCTCGGCCTGGTTCTCGGGCGAGAGGAGGTCGACCAGGGTGACGCCCTCGTCGAGCTCGAGCACGCTGAGCATGGCCTGGCCGCCGAAGAGGTCCTGGTACGCGACGTTGTCGATGTACACCTGGTCGTCGGTGTTGAGGTAGCTCTTCTGGTCGGTCTCGAAGTCGAGCTGGGTCAGGCCGTAGCCCAGGATCCCGGTGAGCACCAGGGCGGCGGCCGAGATCAGCCCGGCCCGCTTCCCGAGCTCGACTGCCAACCACGACCAGACCTTCTGCACTGGGGTTCCCCCTACCTGACGTGGAGTCGCGCACCGACCGGGCGGCATGCTAGCGACGTGACGCTCCTCCCATCCGACCGAGACGATGCCCTGCCACCGCCTCTGCCGGTCGAGGAGATGCCGATCGCGGATCGGCTCACCTACGTGAACACGGCCCAGATGTCGCCGCTCCCCCGGGCGTCGGTCGACGCCCTCGCCGCCGACGCCGAGCTGGCGTCGCTGGTGGCCTCCGGGGCCGAGGACGCCCGCATCGCCACCGCGGCGCGGGTCCGCGGGCAGGTGGCGGTGCTGCTGGGCGCGCACGTCGACGACGTCACCTTCACCCGGGGCACCACCGACGGGCTCGGCCTGGTCGCGGCCGGACTCGACTGGCAGGAGGGCGACGTGGTCGTCCTGCCGGCCCACGACCACCCGAGCACCGAGCTCCCGTGGCGGGCCCGCACCGACGCCGGTGTCGCGGTCGTGCGCACCGTCGACATCGGCGAGGGGGGCGTGAGCGTCGACGCCTTCGCCGACGCGCTCGACCAGGTGGACGGACGGGTCCGGGTGCTGGCCCTGTCCTGGGTCCAGGCCGACTCCGGACGACGGGCCGACGTCGCCGCGCTGGCCGACCTCGCCCACGACCGCGGCGCGGTGCTGTGCATCGACGCCATCCAGGCCGCCGGGGTGGTGCCGTGCGACCTGGTCGGGTGGGGCGTCGACGCCGCCGCGCTCGGCACCCAGAAGTGGGTGATGGGCCCGCACGGGCTCGGGGTCGCCGCCATCAGCGGCGAGCTGCGCGAGCGCCTCCGGGTCGCGGCGCCGGGCCGGACGTCGGTCGTCGACGTCGGCCAGGACCCGCTCACCTACGTCGACAGCGCCCGCCGCTTCGAGGGCGGCTCCCTCAACCACGGGGCGATCAGCGCCCTCGGCGCCTCGCTGGAGATCCTCCTCGCCGCCGGGATCGACGAGGTGTGGACCTGGGTGCAGGACCTGCGCGAGCGGCTGGTCGAGGGCCTCGGCGACCTCGGGATCGACATGAGCGGGGTGCCCCGGGGCGACGAGGCCGGGGCCATCGTGACCGTGTCGGTCCCCGAGCTGGCGGCCGAGGACGCGGTGGCCCGGCTCGCGGCCGAGGGCGTGGTCGCCTCGGCCCGGGGCGGCGGCATCCGCCTCGCGCCGCACGGGTGGAACACGCTCGACGACGTCGACGTGGTCCTGAGCGAGGTGGCCGCCCTGCTCGAACGCTGAGTCCGGTCGCCCGACCGCGGCGTCAGCGGAAGCGGCGGTGGCGGGTGAGCAGCGCCGCGACCACGACGAGCACCCCTCCGACGAGGACGACGATCAGACCCGGCCCGTGGGACACGTCGCCGGGCTGGTCGCCGACGCTCAGAACGTCGACCAGCCCGAGCACGACGGTGGCCAGTCCGACCACCACGAGCCCGATCCGCAGCACCAGCGAGCGGGCCCCGCCGATGATCAGCGCCGCCGCGACCGTGACCGCCCCGGCCAGGGCGAGGAGGACCTTGGCGTCGTCGCTCGCCCGCCACCCCGACACCGCCTCGTCGCCGACCTCCATCCACGGCAGGAACACGCCCACCACCACGAGCACCGCTCCGAGCAGCGCCACCAGCCCGCCCGGGAGGTTGCTCCGCTCGTCGAGCACCGCGGCGCCGGGCACCCCGAGGGTGCCCGCCGACGGACCCGGTGCCGGAGCGGGGGCCGGAGCCGGGACCGGCACCGACGAGCGCGGCGCGGCCCACGTCGGCGCCTGGTGGGGGACCGAGGCCACCCGTGTCGGTGCGACCGGAGGGGGCGGGGGGACCGCGGGCGGAGGCGGGGGGATCGGTGTGGGCGGCGGCGGAGCGGGAGAGGCGCCGGGCGCGGCCCCGTGGGCCGGAGGGGCGAAGGGCGACGCTGGCCAGGTCGAGGGCCGCGGGCTCGGGCCGGACGTCGTCGGTCACCGCGCGCGGGACCTCGAGGTCGTCGGCCGCGGGGTCGGTCCCGGCGCGGGGTTCGGCCCTGGCCGGGGGTCGGTCCCGGCCGGAGGCGCCCCGGCTCGATCGGCCCGCGACGGGGCGGCGGCGCACCGACGACGATGCCGGTGCCCTCGGCGGACGAGGCGACGGGCCCGGCCTCCGACGGGACCGGGGTGCGACACGACGGGCACAGCGTCTGGTGGGGGGCGACGTCGAGCCCGCACGAGGGGCAGCTGCGGGGCGTCACGGACCTACGTCTACCCGGTCGCCGCCGGCTTCACGCCTCGGGGGCGAAGCCCTGGCGCACCGTGTTCTCGCTGGTGGCCCGCGGGTCGACCATCTGGAGCAGGTAGTCGGGCCCACCGGCCTTCGAGCCCACGCCGGAGAGCCCGTACCCGCCGAAGGGGTGGCGACCGACGACCGCGCCGGTGGTGTCGCGGTTGATGTAGACGTTGCCGGCCCGCAGCTCGTCGACGCAGCGCGCGACGGTCGACGGCGACCGGCTGCAGACCCCGGCGGTGAGGGCGTAGGGGGTGTCGTTGGCCGAGCTCGAGGGCGTGCGTCGAGGTCCGGCACCCTCGAGCACGGTCAGGAGCGGGCCGAAGTGCTCGTCGCGGGCCAGCGGGGAGGCCGGGTCGGGGTCGACGACCACCGTCGGACCCACGAACCAGCCCCGGTCGGGGACGTCGGTGCGGACCACGACGACCCGGCCGTGGGCGGCCGCAGCGTCGATCGTGGCGTGCAGCCGGCGGTGGGCGTCGGCGTCGATCACCGGGCCCGACCTGGGTGCCCATGGTGGCGGCCTGGCCGACGAGCAGCTCCCGGACGCCGTCGAGCAGGCGGGGCACGACCGCATCCCACGCCCGGTCGAGCACGATCAGCCGGGAGAGGGCCGAGCACTTCTGGCCCGAGAACCCGAAGGCGCGAGCGCAGGACGAGGGGCACCACCTGGTCCGGGTCGGCGTCGGAGTCGACGATCAGCGGCGTTCTTGCCGCCCATCTCGGCGATGACCCGCTTCACGTGGCCCTGGCCCGTCGGCGGTGACCGCGGCGGCGGCGTTGATCGCCAGGCCGACGGGGCGTGAGCCGGTGAAGGCCACGACGGCGACGTCGGGGTGCTCGACCAGCCGGGGCCGACGACCTCGCCGTCGCCGGGCAGGAAGCCGAGCACGCCGGAGGGCAGGCCGGCGGCGGTGAAGGCCTCGACCAGCGACCAGGCCACGCCCGGTGTCTGCTCGGCCGGCTTGAGCACCACCGGGTTGCCGGCGACGAGGGCCGCCGCGGTCATGCCCGCACGGGATGGCCAGCGGGAAGTTCCACGGCGCGATCACCGCGGTGACGCCCTTGCCCCGGTAGGTCATGCGGTTGGCCTCGCCGGGCGGCGACTGGAGCTCGGCGCGCCGCGCGTCGAGGCGCAGCGCCTCCCGGCCGTAGTACTCGCAGAAGTCGATGGCCTCGCACACGTCGGCGTCGGCCTGGTCCCACGGCTTGGCCGCCTCGTGGACCTGCCGGGCCGCCAGCTCGTCGCGCCGGGCCCGCATCCACGCCGCGGCCCGGAACAGCACCGCGGCCCGCTCCGCGGCCGGGGTGCGGGCCCAGCCGCTCGGCCCGCGCCGACCGCGACCGCCACCGCGGCATCGGCCTCGCCGACGCCGCACGACACGGCCCGAGCCACGACCCGGTCGGGGTCGCCGGGGTCGACGCGACTCGAGCACCGTCGAGGTGGCGACCCGCTCGCCGTCGATCCAGCCCGGCACGTCGAGGACGTCGGCGGCGCCGGCGCGCTGCACCGCGACCGAGAACGCGGCCCGCACGGGCGACCGGCGCCACTCCCGCACCGGCTCGGGGTCGTAGGGCGCCGGGTCGGAGGCGTCGGTGGTCGGAGCGGTGGGACGGGCTCGTCCAGCGCCGGCAGCACGTCGACCCGCGGCGGGCGGATGAGCTGCTCGACGTCGTCGCCCTCGGCGAACCGGTGGCGGACGAACGACTCGTTGCTCGTGTTCTCCAGCAGCCGACGCACCAGGTAGGCCATGCCCGGGCACCAGCTCGCCGACGGGCGCGTAGACCCGCAGGCGCAGGCCCATCCGGCGCACCGCGTGGTGCATCGGCTCGGCCATGCCGTGGAGCATCTGCACCTCGAGGTCGGCGATCGGGGATGCCGCGGCTGCGGGCGTACTCGACGGCGTGGGCCAGCGAGCGCAGGTTGTGGCTGGCGAAGGCCGGCGCGCACCTCGCCGTGGTGGTCGAGGAGCAGCCGGGAGCACCGCTCGTAGCTGGCGTCGGACTCGGCCTTCCGCTCGAAGACGGGCACCGGCCATCCCGCGGCCCGGGCCTGGATCGTCTCGGTGTCCCAGTAGGCGCCCTTCACCAGGCGGACCGTCACCGGACGGCTCCGGCGCGACGAGAGGGCGATGACGTCGGCCAGGTCGGCGGGGCTGTCGCGGAGGTAGGCCTGGACGACGACGCCCAGCGTCGACGTCGTCGAGGTCGGGGTCGGTGGCCAGCTCCCGGAACACGGCGAGGGTGAGGTCCTTGACGTCGGCGTGCTCCATGTCGACGTGGACCGTCGCCCCCCTGTCGCCCGCCCGGCGGCAGATCGGGCGGAGGCGGGCCAGTGCGTCGGCGAGGCCGTGGGACCGGCTCAGGGGCTCGTAGTGCGTCGCCAGGGCGGTGGGCTTCACGCTGATGTTGACCCGGGGAAGCGGTCCGGACCCGTCCTCCTCCAGCAGCGCCTGGGGCGCCCAGCCGGGTGCGGCCGCGGTCAGGGCGTCGAGCACCTCGGTGACCCGGGCGGCGTAGCGGTCGGCATCGGCCGCGACCACGGTCTTCTCGCCCAGCAGGTCGACGGTGGTCGCCGTGCCCATGGCCCACAGGCGGGCCACGCCGGCGACGGCCTCGTCGGTGGTCGAGCCGAGGATGAACTGCTCGGCCATGCGGGTGATGTTCCTGCGGGCGACCCGGGCCTCGACGGTCCGGCCGAACGGCACGTGGGCGGCGGCGTCGATGCCCAGGTCGAGCGCCTTGGGCAGCTCGACGGTCGCCAGGTACTCGGACAGGTGGCGGGAGACGTCGTCGTCACCGTCGAGGGCCGGGAACACGTCGACGAAGCGGAACAGCTGGGCCCGGAACTCGGGGTGGGCCATGGCCCAGCCGAGCATGCGCTCGCTCCACCACGACATCCGGTAGACCGACGAGCCCTCGCCGTCGCCCATGCGGGCCAGCTCCCGAGCGGTCTCAGCGATCCTCGCATCGAGGTCGGCGGCGTGCGGGGCGGCGGCCACTGCGGGCCACGGTACCCACGCGACGGCGGGCCGACGCCCGACGTCGCAGGTCGCGCCGGAGCCCGGCCGGCGCGGGCCGGCCCGGCGGCCCGGCGGCTGGGGCTGCGATCAGGCCCCGGTGACGATCGGGATCTCGGAGAGCCAGTCGGGGTCGGCGTCGGGGATCTCGTCGTCGGACCCGAGCGCCACGGTGCCGAGGAAGACGAGGGCGTTGACGACGTCGCGGTTCGGGGCATGCCAGCGTCCCGACGCCGACACGATCCAGACCCGCCCGTCGCCGGGGTCCCGGACCGCGGAGGCACGCCGGGTGAGCGGCTCCAGCTTCCGGTCGATGAGCTCCTCGAGCTGGTCGATGGTGGCCATGACGTCCTCTTCCGGTTGGGGTGTGGATCGCCCGGCGCCGTCCAGCAGCGCTCGGGCCCTGGAGACGATGCCGGGGATGCACGCGAACGCCCGGTCGCCCGGGCAGGCGGTGCTGCGGACCTCCCGGTGGCCGCGGAGCCGGGTGGTGGGCCACCAGCCCTCGCGGACCCCGTGGGCCAGGAGCTGGGCCGCCGACTCCAGCTGCTCGGGCGAGGGATCGACCTGCTCGTAGTTGCCGATGAGCACGATCGCCCGGCCCCGGGTGTTGTGGTCCTTGGTGTGCGAGCCGCGCCTGCCGATGGAGTGGCCCTGGTAGATCGTCCCATCGGGGCTGATCGGGAACGTGTAGGAGATCCCGGCGCCGAAGCGTTGCTCGCCGGTCGCCTCCAGATCCCGTATGGCGGCATCGCCGTTGCGGGGTGCTCCGTCCGAGTGGTGGAGGAACACACCGTCCGTCGCCGGGAGTGGTGCACTCCCCGCCCCGTCGTCGTGTCGCGTGCCCCATGCGGCGTGGGTGCGGATGGAGATCATGCTCCACTCCCTTCGAGCTCACGCTCGCGGACCGCCCGGCCCGGGGTAGAGCATCGCGCCGATCGCCGCGCATGACCAGGAGAGGTGACGCACGACCTGGAGCTCGAGGTGGAGGCGTCGGCGGGAATCGAACCCGCGTAGAGGGATTTGCAGTCCCTTGCCTAAGCCACTCGGCCACGACGCCAGGAGCGAGGAACCCTAGCCGAGGGCGCCGGCCGGACCCACCGGCTGGAGGGGAGGGTCAGGTGACGCGGAGGACGCCGCTGAGGCCGCTGACGTCGAACAGGTCGCGCACCGGCTTGCTCAGGTTGGTGAGCTCGAGGGTGCGACCCCCTGCGGCGGAGGCCCGCTGGGCCTCGACGAAGACCCGGAGGGTCGACGAGTCGCAGAACGCGACGCCGGCGAGGTCGAGGACGACGTCGCGCTGGCCGAGGTGCTCGCGGAGGGTGGAGCGCAGCCGGGGGACGGAGAACACGTCGAGGTCGCCCGAGAGGCGGACGACGATGATGCCCTCGGCCTCGCGTGCGCGATCGACATCGATGATCGCCCCGATGGGGCCGGACGTCTCCGTGGCCTGCGACACCCTCACGGTTCTATTTCGTGCCCCTCCGGCCGCGGAGCGAAACGGGCAATATGGCCCAATTGTGCAGGTCAGAGGATCATGTCTGACCACCTGACAGGATATTCCGTGCCGTCTCGTGCCATCTGACCCCTGCGACCCACCGCGCTCCGCGCGGTCGGGAGCGGGGACCTGACCTCCCGGTCAGGCTCCGGGCGCTACCGTGACCCGTGACCGATGAGCGAGCATCCGAGGCCGCGCCCTGCCGCGATCGAGCGTCCCGCCCCCGCGGACTGGGCCACCGACTTCGACCACACCCACGACGACTACGCCGCCGCCGCCCCCGAGATCTGGGACGACCTCCGCGACCGCTGCCCGGTGGCCCACACCGACGCGCTTCGGCGGCGCCTGGCTGCCCACCCGCCACGACGACGTGTCGGCCATCGCCCACGACACCGAGCACTTCACGCTCCCAGGGCGTGATCGTCATCGGACTTCCGAGCCCGAGCACGCCGGCCCCGGTCGGCTTCGCCCCGCCGATCACCTCCGACCCGCCGTTCCACGAGCGGGCCCGCCGGCTGCTGCTGCCGGCCTTCTCGCCCAAGGCGATCGGCGCCGCTCGAGGCGCACGACCCGCGAGCTCTGCCGCCGACCTGCTCGACGAGGTCCTCGCCGCCGCCGACGGCGACGTCGTCGACGCCGCCACCGACTACGCCCAGCACATCCCCGTCGCGGGTCATCGCCCACATGCTCGGGCGTGCCGCCCGAGGACGGCGACCGCTTCCGGGTGTTCATCCACCGCATCCTCGAGAAGCCGGGCCAGACCGGGCCGGTCGACGAGGAGGACACGATGATCTACTACCTCCAGCGGGTCATCGACGACCACCGGCGAGACCCCGCGCGACGACCTCATCGGCTACCTGCTCGACCTGGAGATCGACGGCGAGCCGCTCGACGACGACCACGTCGTGGGCACCGTCGCCCTGCTGCTCATCGCCGGCATCGACACCACCTGGTCGGCCATCGGCGCCAGCCTCTGGCACCTGGCCCAGCACCCCGAGCGACCGCCGGCGCCTGGTCGACGACCCCGAGCGTCATGCCCTTCGCGGTCGAGGAGTTCCTGCGCGTCTACGCCCCGGTCACCATGGCCCGCATCGTGGCCAAGGACGTCGAGGTCGGCGGCGCCCGGTGCTGCCGAGGGCGACTGGGTGCTGCTGCCCTTCCCGGCCGCCAACCGCGACCCCGAGGCCTTCGAGCGACGCCGACGAGTTCGTGATCGACCGGGCGCGCAACCGCCACGCGGCGTTCGGCCTCGGCATCCACCGCTGCCTCGGCTCCAACCTGGCCCGCCTGGAGCTGCGGGTCGCCCTCGAGGAGTGGATGCGCCGCGTGCCCGACTTCGAGCTGGCCGACCCCGACGGCGGTGCGCTGGTCCACCGGCCAGGTCCGCGGACCCCGCACGCTGCCCGGTCCGCGTCCTCGTCGCTCCGCGGAGGAGGCCACCTGATGCGCATCGACGCTCGACCGCGACGCCTGCCAGGGCCACAACCGCTGCTACCTCCTGGCCCCCGAGCTGTTCGACGTCGACGACGAGGGCTACGCCGTGCTGCGTGGTCGACGGCGACGGTGCCCGCCGAGCTCGAGGACAAGGCGCAGCTGGCCGTCGACAACTGCCCCGAGTACGCGATCACCGTCGAGGGCTGAACCGGCCGCAGCCCGCCTTGGCAGACCCGGATCGACCTGCCCAGGGACCTTCGCCCCTGCCGTCGGCCCGCGCCGGCGACGCACGATCTCCCGGTGGAGATCGATCGCAACGGACTCGAGGTCCTGGACCGCGACGTGTGCCTCCAGCTGCTGGCGGAGGCGACCATCGGACGCGTCGGCGTCTCCCACGGCGCCCTGCCCGTCGTGCTCCCGGTCAACTTCGTGCTGACCGACGTCGGCGTCGTGTTCCGCACCCGGCGGGGAACCAAGCTCGATGCCGCCGTCGACGGCGCGGTGGTGGCCTTCGAGGCCGACGCCTTCGACCCCCTCTTCCACTCCGGGTGGAGCGTCGTCGTCACCGGTGTCGCCGCGATCCACGACGTGGCCGACCTCCCCGAACGGGCGCAGCTCGCGCCCCGATGGGCCACCCCGGGCCACCTGGACGACGAGCGCTACGTGCTGATCCCCACCGAGATCGTCAGCGGGCGTCGGGTCGGGCGGGACGTGGCCCTGCCGATCGCCTCACCGATCCAGCACTGACGGGTCGTCGCCCTCGAGCGGCACCACCCACTCGGCCCTGGTGCCGCCGCCCGGCTGAGTCACCAGCACGAACCGGCCCCCTCGGCGGGCCGCCCGGGAGGCCAGGTTGTCGAGGCCCTTGCCCCGGGGGGCGTCGGAGGCGGGTGGCCCCACCCCGTCGTCGCCGACCCGCACCGCCACCTCGCCGCCCGCGACCACCACCTCGATGTCGACGCGGGTCGCGCCGGCGTGGCGGGCGACGTTGGTCAGCGCCTCCCGCAGGCAGGCCAGCACGTCGACGCCGAGGACCTCGGGCACCTCGGCGTCGATCGGACCGTCGATCAGCACCCGCGGCTCGAAGCCAAGGGGGCCCGACGCCTCCGCGACCAGCGCCAGCACCTCCCGTCGGAGCCCGCCCCGCCGGTCGCGCGCCGCCTCCAGCCCGAAGATGGCCGACCGGATGTGGCGCACCGTCAGGTCGAGGTCGTCGACCGCGGACTCGATGCGCTCGGCGACCTCGGGCCGCTCGGCCAGCCGGGCCGCCCCCTGGAGGGCGAGGCCGGTGGCGAAGATCCGCTGGATGACCGTGTCGTGGAGGTCGCGGGCGATCCGCTCACGCTCCTCCAGGAGGGCGACCTCCCCGAGCCGGGCGTGCAGGCGGGCGTTCTCGATGGCGACGCCGGCGGCCGCGGCCAGACCCACGACCAGCTCCTCGTCCAGGTCGGTGAAGGTCCGGCGCGACCGCTTGTCGGTCAGGTAGAGGTTGCCGAACACCCCACCTCGCACCCTCACCGGCACGCCGAGGAACGACGTCATCGGCGGGTGGTGGGGCGGGAACCCGTGGCTGTCGGGGTGGCGGGACAGGTCCGGCAGTCGCAGAGGGTGGCGGCGAGTCGATCAGCACGCCGAGGATCCCGTGGCCCTCGGGCAGGGCGCCGATCTCCTTCCGTTGCACGTCATCGATGCCGACGGTGTGGAACTCGGACAGGCGGGTGCCGCTCGGGTCGAGCACGCCCAGCGCGCCGTACCGGGCGTCGGCCAGCACGGTGGCGCTCTCCACGATCCGCCCGAGCACCATCGACAGGTCGAGGTCGGAGCCGACGGTGACGATCGCCGACAGGAGCCGCCGCAGCGGGTCGTCGTCCGCGCCCTCCTCGCGCACCCCTTCCCCCTTCCCTGTCTCCTCGCTCACGGCGCCGAGACTAGGGCGACATCGGCGGCACGGTCCGGGACTCGCCCCCGATCGCTCTGCCAGACTCCCCAGCCATGGTGAACGTCTTCCTGCTCGACGACCACGAGATCGTCCGCCGGGGGCTCCGGGAGCTGCTGGAGGCCGAGGACGACATCACCGTCGTCGGGGAGGCGGGCACGGCCGACGAGGCTCGCCGGCGCATCCCCGCGACCCGGCCGGACGTGGCGGTGCTCGACGTCCGCCTGCCCGACGGCGACGGCGTCGAGGTGTGTCGCGACGTCCGCTCCGAGCACCCCGAGGTCGCCTGCCTGATGCTGACCTCCTTCGCCGACGACGAGGCGCTGCTGGCCGCGGTGATGGCCGGCGCCGCCGGCTACGTCCTGAAGCAGGTCAAGGGGCACGACCTCGTCGAAGCCGTCCGCACCGTCGCGGCCGGCGGCTCCCTCCTCGACCCGGCGGTGACGGCCCGCGTCCTCGAGCGGGTGGGCGGCATCGAGGGTGCCGACGACGACCCGGACGAGGACATCGCCTCGCTCACCCCCCAGGAGCGCCGGATCCTCTCGCTGATCGGCGACGGGCTCACCAACCGCCAGATCGGCGACGAGATGCACCTCGCCGAGAAGACGGTCAAGAACTACGTGTCGAACCTCTTCGCCAAGCTGGGGATGAGCCGGCGCAGCCAGGCCGCGGCCTTCGCGGCCCGCCGGGCCGAGCGCCAGGCCCACGACCTCTAGGGCCGGCGCGGACGAGGTGACGTCCGACCACCCCTGAACAGGGACCTTCGACCCTCGCAGCGGCGCGCGCCATGGGTCATTGTGGCGGCAACCTACGAGGAGGCCCTGGTGTCGGACACCCCATCCCCAACCCGCAAGGATCCGAGCAACGTCGGCTTGGTCTTGGCCGTGCTGGCCGTCGGCGCGGCGTTCGCCCTGTCGGTGGCGGCCGTCTTCATCGCCGGGAGCGACGACGGGGGCGGGACGTCGGCCGGCGGCGCGCCGTCGTCGGTCGACGTGACCCTCACCGAGTTCGCCATCAGCCCCTCGCCCCTCACCGTGGCCGAGGGCGGGACCGTCAAGGTCAGCAACGGCGGCACGATCGTGCACAACCTCGCCGTCAAGGACCAGGACCTGGCCACCGCCGACCTGCCCGCAGGTGAGGGCGAGGACCTCGCCCTGTCGGGCCTGGCCGCCGGGTCGTACCAGGTGTACTGCACCATCGCCGGCCACGAGACCTCCGGCATGGTGGCCGACCTCACCGTCGCCGCCGGATCGGGCGAGGAGGCCGCCGCCGGCGGCGGGACCGAGACCACCGCCGGCCACTCCACCCACGGCGCCGACCTGAGCGAGGAGGAGGCCGGCGCCCTCGACGACTCGATGATGGAGTCGTTCACGCCCTTCGTCGAGGCGGCGACGAGCGGTGAGCCCCTGACCGACGGCGTCGGCGGCATGCCGCTGGAGCCGACGATCCTCGAGGACGGCACGAAGCGCTTCGAGATCACCGCCGAGATCGTCGACTGGGAGGTCGAGCCGGGCAACGTCGTCGAGGCCTGGACCTACAACGGCACCGTCCCCGCCCCGGAGATCCGGGCCGAGGTCGGCGACAAGGTCGAGGTGGTCCTCACCAACGACACCCCGCTCGGCACCGACCTCCACATGCACGGGATCAAGCTGCCGAACACCATGGACGGCGTCGCCCCGCTCACCCAGGAGCTGATCGAGCCGGGCGAGTCCTTCACCTACGCCTTCACCGCCGTGAAGCCCGCGGTGGCGATGTACCACGCCCACGTCCACGGTCAGATGGCGGTGCCCAACGGCATGCTCGGGATGATGTACATCGGCGACATGCCGATCCCCGACATCGAGACGGTGCGGGAGGTCGTGGCCGATCCCGACGTGCCCGACGACGTCACCATCGACGAGGAGTTCGCCATGGTGCTGAACGACGCCGGCACCATCGGCTACGCCCTGAACGGCAAGAGCTTCCCCGCCACCCAGGCCTACGCCGGCAACCTGGGCGACTGGAAGATGGTCCACTACGCCAACGAGGGCGTCACGACCCACCCGATGCACCTGCACCAGATGGACCAGATCGTGATCGCCAAGGACGGCATCCCCCTGGCCCAGCCCTACGCGGTCGACACCCTCAACGTCGCCCCGGGCGAGCGCTACACCGTGATCTTCCGCCTGGAGAACCCCGGCGTCTGGGTCTGGCACTGCCACATCCTCCCCCACGCCGAGAAGGCAGGACCGGATGTTCGGCATGGTCACCGCGGTGATCGTCACCGACCCGGACGCTCCCGCCGGCGGCTGAGCACCTGGCTCACCAAGCTGACCGTCCTGGTACGGCGGGACGACCCCCTGGGCCCCCAGGGGGTCGTCCCGCGTCACGACCCTGACCCCCGGGAGCCGGGGCTCTAGCCCCTCTGCGATCAGCGGTTCCGTCGATGCCGCGGACCAGCTGGACGGCATGCCAGACATCGTCGAGGTCGGCCGTCCTCGCCGGGACCCAACCCCGCGGGACCGCCACCTCGCGCAGGACCTCGGGGGTCAGGTCGGTCGCGAGCCCGGTGCCGGCCCCAGGGGTGGCGACCCAGAAGGAACCGCCGGGCGAGAGGGTGGACAGCAGCCAGTCGATGTTGCGCTCGACGTGGGCCCGCTCGGTCACGAAGCCGAGGATCAGGTCGACCCGGTCGCTCCTCTTCAGGCCGTGCTGCACCTGGGCGCCCGGGGGCGCCTCGCCGAGCAGCTCGTCGAAGCCGTCGGGGGCGTGGAGCACGGCGACGCGCATCCCCTCCTCGCACCCGAGCCGGTCCAGCAGGGGTGTGCCCGAGCAACCGGTGGTCACCGCCTCAGCCTGCCACCGGAGCCGGCCCGACGGGTTCTGCGTGTGAACCGCCGCGGGACGGGGAGTGTCCCGGAGCAGTGGTCGTCCGGCACCCCGCCGGACGCAACGCCTGGAGGCAGAAAATGACCATCGGAGCCGCCCTCGTCGTCATCGTGGTGGGAGTGCTCATCGCAGCGCTGGCCAACTCGACCATCGGCCTCATCGTCGCCGCAGTCGGCGTCATCGGGCTGATCCTCGCCGTCGTCAGCGGTGGTCGCAGCCGGGTCGCCTGACCCCGCCGCCCCTGGCGTCCCGACGGCCGTCGTCACCTCGGTGACGGCGGCCGTCTCGCGTCCCGGCTCGGCCCGGTCCGACGGTCAGTCCCAGGACGAGCGGGCATCGACGGCCGACGGCGGCGCGGTCGCCGACTGGACCACCACGCCCGCCACGACCAGCGCGGTGTAGGCCAGCCACCAACCGAGGCTGTCCTCGATGCGGTCGACGACGTCGGCCCGGCTGAGCTCTGCTGTGTCCACCGCTCCGAAGAGCAGCATGAACCCGCCGACCACCGCGGTCGCACCGGCGACGGCGCTCACCACGACGAGCAGGATCCGCGGGAAGTTGGTCGCCACCGCGACCAGGGCGAAGGCGACGGCGATGATCAGCGAGACGAGGATGATCAGCCAGTTCCACGTCACCCCCAGGCCGACCATCAGCGCCGAGCCGAGCAGGAAGCCGAGCGACGACAGGGCCAGCACGACCGCGACCGCGTAGTAGAGGTAGGCGATCGCGGCGAACAGCAGGGCGAGGACCAGGCCGGCGATCCACCCGAGCGGCTTGGCCAGCACGGCGTCGCCGGTCAGCGCGGAGATGGCGCCCGCGCCGGTGGCGAAGCCGACGAAGAACCCCCAGATGGGGATCACGATCCGGAAGGCCCGGTACCCCGCGACGAGGAACACCGCCCCCGCTGCGATGGCCACGATGCCGATGACGATGTCTTCCACGGCGGCGACCCTACGGCCACGACCTCACGTCCACGGCCATGCCAGGATGCGCCCCACGCCCGACATCACGGAGGAACCATGGACAACGCCATCTGGGGCATGCTCAACGACACCGAGAAGGCGCTGCTCCGTGCGGTCGAGCCCAAGAAGCTCGACGAGCTGGACGAAGACGGGCTCTCCGACCTCCACGACAAGGTGCGCCGGGCGCGCCGGAAGTACTCGAAGCTCTACCGCCGACGGGCGGCGGCCGAGGTCGTCGACTCCGGGTCGCGCTCGAAGGGCCACGACCGCCACGCCCGCACGCTGATCAAGGCCGAGGCCTTCGAGGAGGCCCTCGAGGTGGTGTCCCGCCGGCTCGCCGCCGCGGCCAAGGCGTCGGCCGCCGAGCTCAAGAAGGAGCGCCTCGCCGCGGCCCGGGCCACCAAGGGCTCCGGCAAGGGCGGGAAGGAGACCGCCGGCGGCAGCAAGGTCGGCAAGGGCCGGACGCCCTCCTCGAAGAAGACGCCGGTCAGCAAGAAGAGCGTCGCCTCCCAGCGCGCCACCAAGGCGAGGAAGCAGGCGAAGCGCGGCTGAGCCTGGTGCCGCCTGAACGCGGCGGGGTCAGGTGGCCGGCAGCGCGGTCCCCGACCCCCGCTGATCGCCCGCCGGTCCCGGACCGAGGGACGAGGTGGCCGCCACCATGGTGAGCAGCGCGGCCACGCGACCGGCCCACAACGCGTAGGTCTCGTCGTTGGGGTGGTAGCGGTCGGCGGCCAGGTACGCGGCGGGCTTGGCGCGGCCGGCGCGCAGGTCGATGCCGACGAAGTGGGCGCCGTGACGGTGGGCGAGCCTGCGGATCGAGGCGTCGGCATGTCGGCCCGCGAGTCGTGCGAGGGTCCTCAACGGCTGGCGGACCACCTTCGCGGAGCCGATGTCGGGCAGGCCGACGGCGATCACGGTGGCGCCGGTCGCGGTCAGGGCGGTGAGGATGGCGTCGTAGTCGCGGCGGAAGTGGCGGGGCTGGGTCAGGCCGCCGACGTCGTTCGAGCCCACCGTGACGACGACCACCGATGCGGGACCCAGCTGTCCGACGGCCTCCGGGACCTGGTGGACCAGCACGTCGGCCGCGCACGCGCCGCCCCGGGCCAGGCAGGTGAGCGAGACCGACCGGTCGTGGTCGGCGCAGAAGAGCGAGGCGGCCTTGCGGGGGAAGGCCCCGTCGGCCGTCGCCGCCCCGATGCCCGATGCCAGGGAGTCACCCAGCCAGACCAGGTGCAGCGGCTCGTCGGTCCCCTCGGTGGACGGGATCATCCCGTCCTGGTGGTGTGGTCCCGGCACCGTCGGCCGACGGGTCAGGCCCAGGTGGGCACCCTGGACGACGGGGATGGCCACGACCGCGGCCGTCCCGACCGCGACCCAGCCCGCGACCCGACGAGCGGTGGTGGAGCTGACGGACAGGGTGGTCGGCACACGACCAGTATCGGCACCTCGACGCCAGATCTTCGGGTCGGACCTGACTTCTCCGAACGTCAGCGGAAGAGCCAGGCGACGGCGAAGGTGACGCTGTTGGTGGCCAGGTGGGCGAGCATCGGGGCGACCACGCTGTCGGACCGGGTGCGCAACCAGAGGAAGCCGATGCCGGCGAGGGTGGTCGCGACGAACGTGCCCAGCGCGGCGCCGGTGGTGCCGACCTCGACCACGTCGGTGCCGGCGGCGCCGCCCCGGTAGGCGGGCACGACGTGCCACAGGCCGAACAGCACCGCGCCGACGGCGACCACCATCCACCGGGACGAGACCACCTCGGTCAGCAGGCCGTGGAGCGCGCTGCGGAACGCCAGCTCCTCGGCCAGCACGGTGCCGATCGGGATCACGACGAGCACCCGGAGGAGCATCGCCCCGGACGACGTGTCGGCGGCCCCGTCGTCGGACACCAGGCCGACCACGCCGCCGACGACGACCACCGCCGAGATCAGGGCGAAGGCGATCCCCCCGAGGCGCAGTCCGGACCCCAGCGCGTCACGACCGAGGCCGAGCGCACCGGCCCGCAGCCCCGCCAGCCAGGCCACGCCGACGGTGCCGACGCACACGGCCACGTTGATCGGGAGGTGCCACCCGTCCGGCACCCACAGGGAGCGGGCCACGTTCCACACGGCCAGACCGGCCACGACCAGCGCCAGGGCGAGGGCGGGGCTGAGGGCCGCGGTCACGTCGCGCCCCGGCGAGGTCACGGCGACGTCACGGCTCGTCGTGCAGGACGGCCTCGACGTGGGCGGTGTCGGCCTCCGTCCACCCCTCGGGCGGAGCGAGGCGGGCCCACGCGTCGACGTAGTCGAGCCGGTAGTCGTGGCCATGGCCGGGCGGGGCGCCGAAGCCGGCCATCAGGTCGAAGACGCCCTGGGTCCACGTGACGAACGGGAACCAGGCGCCGTCGCGGGTGACGTCGTGGCCCTGCGGGTCGTCCTGCCAATCGGGCGACGACCAGAACCAGTCGGTGCTCCAGTGCGTGACCGGGTCCGACGGGTGGTTGACGTAGAGGACGTGCGGCTCGTCCCACGGGCCCTCGGGCTCGGCCTGGTCCGGGTCGCGGGTCTCGAAGCGCACCGTCGCGCCCTCGTCGTAGATCGGCGCCCACGCGGGTGAGCCGGCGTCGCGGTCGTCGGTGACCTGCTGGAAGATCGGGTTGGCGGCCGGCGCGCCGACGAACAGGGCGCCGTCGGAGCGGCTCGTGACGTTGGCGAGCGACACGTCGGCGGTCTCACCGGCGAAGGCGCCCTCGGCCCCGAACGACCCGAGGCTGAGGCCGAAGACGAGCAGCGTGGGCCGGTCGTCCTCCGGCAGCTCGCGCCAGCGCTCCTCGACCTCGGCGTAGAGGGTCGGCCCCGGCCTCGGCGGCCAGGTCGAGGTCGGTGATGAAGGCGATCCAGCTGGGCAGGTAGGAGTACTGCATCGAGACGATGGCGGTGTCGCCCCGGTGCATCACCTCGATGGCCTCGGCCGCATCGGGGTCGATCCAGCCGGAGCCGGTGGCGGTGCCGACGACGAGCACCTCGCGCTCGAAGCCGCCGGCCCGCTCGAGCTCGTCGACGGCCAGCCGGGCCCGCTCCTCGGCGGTGTCGGCCGACCTCAACCCGGCGTAGGCCCGGATCGGCTCCTGCGCCTCGACGTCGTCGCCCCACACCTCCTGCATGCGCTCCTCGGTCGTCGCGTCACCGGCGAAGGCCCGGCCCTGGAAGCCGAGGTCGTCCCAGTCGACGAGCGACCCCTCCCCGCCGGACGAGGTCGAGGCGGTCGGCTGCTCGACGCCGTCGGGGGTGCCGGTGTCGACCACGCCGAAGGACGTGTCGGCCCATGACGTGAAGCGGTCGAAGGCGACGTCGCGCAGCACGAAGACGCCGACGACGACCACCAGCAGGACGGTCAGCGGCTGGGCGAGGACCCGCGGGAGGTGGCCCTGGTTCCAGCGGTCGAGGCCCCGCACCGCGGCGCCGACGAGACGTCCGATCACCCCCAGCACCGCCGTCAGCACGACGGTCAGCAGCAGCATGGGCAGGATCGAGGCGGCCCCGAGGTGCTCCATGGCGAACAGGTCGCGCTGGGCGTTCTGCCAGCCGAGCCAGCGGATCGATCCGATCACGACCGCGGCCGCCGCGACGAGGGCCAGGCCGAGGTGGAAGCGTCGGGACCAGACGGCGGGGATCTCGGTCGCCCCGACGGCGGAGCACGGCCCGGACGATGCGGTCGACCAGGGTGCCGACCGCGTAGCCGACCGCCAGGCAGATCGCGCCGACCGCGGCCTGGGTCACCCAGGTGCGGGGCATCAGCGTCGGGCGCAGGGCCGCCCACCAGAACACGAGCCCGACGGCGAGCCCGCCCGACGTCGGCCGGCGGACGATCGCCCGTCCCACCCGCCGCAGCCGGGACCGACGCGCCGGCGACGGCTCGTCACCGGTCGTCGCCCAGACCCGTGGCCCTGGCTCGGTCGTGCTCCCCCTGGTCGGCACGGGCCGAACCCTAGGGACTCGGCGGAGATGCCCACGCGGACCCGTCCGCGAGCCCGGTCACCTCAGTCCACGACGGCGATGGCCCGCACGATGAAGGTGCCCAGGCCCTCGATGGCCGGGGGCAGGGCGAAGAACCGGAACGGGCGGTCGACCAGGGCGTCGAGGCCGGTGAGGTGCTCGACGATCGGGATGCCGGCCGCCGAGCAGCGTGGTGTGGATGGGACGCTCGCCGTCGGCGGTGCCGTCGATGTTGACCGAGTCGATGCCGACCACCGCGGCCCCGCCCGCCACGAGGGCCTCGGCCGCGTCGACCCCGAGGTACGGGTGGTCGGGCTCGCCGTAGCGGCTCGGTGCCCCAGTGGGCGTCCCAGCCGGTGCGGAACAGCACGGCCCGCCCGCGCACGTCGACGCCGTCGAGCAGGTCGGCGCCCGCCACCTGCCCGGGCACCTCGACGACCACGCCGGGCACGTCGGCCACCCGCGCCAGGTCGAGGCCGGTGAGGTCGTGGCCGTCGGCGAACCGGTGGAACGGCGTGTCGAGGTAGGTGCCGGTGTTGGCCACCATCTCGATGCGCCCGATCTGGAACTCGTAGCCCGGCGCGTACCGCTCGCGCGACGCTTCCCGGCTGAGGTGGTCGCTGATGGCGGGGGCGGGGAGGCCCGGGTAGGTGATGGTCCCGTCGGCGACGGGGTGGCTGAGGTCGACGATGCCCATGCCGCATCCTGCACCGCGCGCTACCCCAGGGCCTCCCCGGTTCTGAACCCGAGGAAGGCGGCCAGCAGGCCGAGGGCCACCGTCGCCAGCACGTAGGTGGTGGCGCTGCCGACCCGGTCGCCCCGGCCCATCGTGAGGGCGTCCCACGAGAAGGTCGAGAAGGTGGTGAACGCGCCGAGCAGGCCGACCCCGAGGGGGACGACCACGTCGGGCGACCACGACCGGGCGATGGCCAGCGTCAACAGCAGGGCCAGGACGAACGACCCGACGACGTTGATGGCCAGGGTCGCCCACGGGAACGACCGCTCCCCCACCGCGACCCCGATGCCGTACCGGGCGAGCGCCCCGGCCGCCCCGGCCACCCCGATCAGCACCAGTCGCATCGGTCCACCGTAGATGGCGCCGACGCGCCGACGACCGGACCCGGTCGCAGCCCGAGGTGGGTCGGGTCGGGCGCCGTCCGTCAGGTGGCGGGCTCGAGCACCCGGGGGGCGTCGGGATCCGCATCGCGGTCCGAGTCGTCGTCGTGGGCGTGCGCCTCGGCCTCGTCGAGGGCCTCGATGAGGTGCTCGCCCTCGACGTCGAGGTCGGGCAGGAGGCGGTCGAGCCAGCCCGGCAGCCACCAGGCCCGGTCACCGAACAGGGCCATGGTCGCGGGCACGATCACCATGCGGACGACGGTGGCGTCGAGCAGCACGGCCACCGAGAAGCCGATGCCCATCATCTTCACGGTGGGGTCGGCGTTGAGGGCGAAGCTGGCGAAGACGCTGATCATGATGAGCGCCGCCGCGGTGATCACCCGGGCCGAGCTGGTGAGACCGGTCAGCACGCTCTCGCGGGCCTTGCCGGTGCGGACGTAGTCCTCCCGGATCCGGCTGAGGATGAAGACCTCGTAGTCCATCGACAGGCCGAACAGGACCGCGAACATCAGCATCGGCAGGAAGCTGATGATCGGCACCGACTCCTCCAGGCCGACCAGGCCCTGGAGCCAGCCCCACTGGAAGATGGCGACCAGCACGCCGAAGCTGGCGCCGATGCTGAGCAGGATGGCGATGGCGGCCTTGATCGGCACGAGGATCGACCGGAACACGGCCAGCAGCAGCACCATGGTCAGGCCGATCACGACGGCCATGAACACCGGCAGGGCCCGGGCCAGCTTGTCGGAGACGTCGATCATCAGGGCGGTCTGGCCGGCGACGGCGGCGTCGGCCCCGGTCTCCGCCTCGATCGGGTCGAGGACGTCGTCGCGCAGGCGGTGCACCAGGCTCGACGTCTCCTCCGACGACGGCGACGTGCGGGGGATCGACGGGGACGATGGCGGTGTCGCCGGCCTCGTTGGGGACCGGCTGGCCGACGACCTGGACGCCGGGGTCCTCGGCGACGGCGGCGGTCACCGCGGCGAGGGCGGCCTCCGGGTCGTCGGCGCCGCTGGTGTCGACGACCAGGGTCAGCGGCCCGTTGAAGCCGGGGCCGAAGCCCTCGGCCAGCAGGTCGTAGGCCTGGCGCCGGGTCGTGTCGGCGGGGGCGGTGCCGGCGTCGGGCATGCCGAGGCGCAGCGACAGCATCGGGACGGCGAGCAGCAGCATCAGGGCCAGGCCGCCGAGCAGGGCGACGCCCGGACGGGCGACGACCTTGCGGCTCCAGCGGGCGCTGAAGGTCGAGTGCGACTCGGCGACCGAGCCGGTGCGGGCCCGGCCGATGCGCCAGCGGTCGATGTTGCGGCCCGCGAACCCGAGCAGGGCGGGCAGGAGGGTGACGGCGATGACCACGGCCAGCAGGACGGTGACCGACGGCGGCCAGCCCCATGACCGTCAGGAACGGGATGCCGACGACCGACAGGCCGGCGAGGGCGATGACGACGGTCAGGCCGGCGAACACGACCGCGCCGCCGGCGGTGGCGTTGGCGCGGGCCACCGACTCCTCGACGTCATGGCCCTCCGGCCAGGTTCTGCCGGTGCCGGGTGACGATGAACAGGGCGTAGTCGATGCCGACCGCGAGGCCGATCATGGTGGCGAGGATCGGGGCGGTCGACGAGAGGTCGGTGAAGCCGGCCAGCAGGGTGATGCCGGCCGAGCCGATCCCGACGCCGATGAGGGCGGTGGCGAGGGGGAGGCCCATGGCGATCAGCGATCCGAACGAGACGAGCAGCACGATCACCGCGACGCCGAGCCCGATGAGCTCGGAGGTGTGGCCCAGCTCCTCCTGCGGTCCGACGTCGCCGCCGATCTCCATCTGCACGCCGGCGGCCTCGGCCGGGGCCGCGACCTCCTCCAGGGCGGCGGCGGCCTCCTCGGAGACCTCGTTGGCCGGCGTGGCGTAGTGGACGTCGGCGAAGGCGATCAGGCCCTCGGCCGAGATCGTGCCGGCCTCGAACGGGTCGTCGACGGCCACGACCTCGGGGGCCGCGGCGGCCTCGGCGAGGGAGGCCTCGATCGCCGGCCCGGAGCTCCGGGTCGGTGAGCGGGGTGTCGTCCTCGCTGGCGAACACGAGTCGGGCCGACGAGCCCGACTGCTCGGGGAAGCGCTCCTCCAGGAGGTCCATCGCCTTCTGCGACTCGGTCCCCGGGATGCTGAACGACTCGCTGGTCGCGCCGCCGAAGGCGCCGGACAGGGCGCCGACGCCGATGAGCACGGCCAGCCAGGCGCCGAGCACCGCTCGGCGGTGCCGGACCGACCAGTGGCCGAGGCGGTACAGGATCTTCGACATCTCTCGCTCCTCATCGGGGCCACCGCTTGGCCCTGCACGATGGAGCCGCCCGAACCTTGGGGGAACCTGGGAGCCGCCTTGGGCGGGGCGTAGACCGGCCGATCGGGGCGTGGCATCCGCCACGCGGCGTGCGACCATGCCGGGGTGACGGACGTGCCCGGCCCCACCGGCCACCGGATCCTGGTGGTCGACGACGAGGAGTCCCTCCGCGACCTGGTGACCACCGCCCTGGAGTTCGTCGGCCACGAGGTGACCGTCGCGGTCGACGGCCTCGACGCCCTCGCCAAGGTGCCGGAGGTCGCGCCCGACCTGATCGTCCTCGACGTCAACATGCCGCACGTCGACGGCATCGAGGTCTGCCGGCGGCTGCGGGCCGACGGCGACACCACCCCGGTCATCTTCCTCACCGCCCGCGACACCCCGGCCGACGTGGTCGAGGGCCTCGCCGTCGGCGGCGACGACCACCTGGCCAAGCCCTTCCACCTCCAGGTGCTCATCGCCCGCATCGACGCGGTGCTGCGCCGGGCCGGCGAGCGGGAGGCGACGCCCCAGCCCGGCCGGCTGGGCTTCGACGACATCGAGATGGACGAGGCGGCCCACCGGGTGTGGCGGGGAGGCGAGCTGGTGCCCCTCGCCCCCACGGAGTTCAAGCTCCTGCGCTACCTGCTGCTCAACCCGGACATCGTGCTGAGCAAGGGCCAGATCGCCCAGCACATCTGGCAGTACGAGTTCGGCGGCGACCCCAACGTCGTGGAGACCTACGTGTCGTACCTCCGCAAGAAGCTGGGGCCGCCGCGGGTCATCCAGACCGTGCGGGGCGTGGGCTACGTGCTCCGGCGCGGCGACTGATGCGCCGCCCCCACGCCCCCCGCCTGCCGACCCGGTGGCGCATCACCGGGTGGGTCCTCGGGTCGGTGCTGCTGGTGACGCTGGCCGTCGGGGTGTTCGCCGTGGGCCAGGTGAAGAGCCGGTTCACCGCTCAGATCGACGAGGAGCTCGACTCGCAGGCCTCCAGCCTCGAGGCCGCGCTCGAGGTGATCGACCCCGAACAGCTCCAGGCCATCTCGGACAGCCCGGACTTCAAGGACACGACCTACGGCACCGCCATCGTCGGGCTCACCGAGGAGCCGATCTCCGCTCCGCCCGGCCCGACCGACGACCCCGATCCCCCGATCGACCTGTCCCCCGAGGCCGTCGCCTCGCTGCGCGGCCAGGCCGGCGAGCCGTTCGACCTCCCGAGCGCCGACGGCACCACGACCTACCGCGCCCTCGTCACCCAGGTCGAGGGCGGGCTCATCGTCGTGACCCGGTCCCTCGACGACCGTGACGACGCGGTGCGGGCGGTCGTCGGCGTGCTGCTGGTCGCCGGTGCGGTGGCGGCGGTGCTGGTGAGCGTGACCGTGGCCGTCGTCAGCGCCCTCGTCACCCGGCCCCTCGACGCCATGATCGATGCCGCCGAGGCCATCGGCGAGGGCGACCTCACCTCCCGCGTGCCGACCCAGGGCGTGGAGGACGTGGCCCGGCTCGCCGCCGCCCTCAACGCCATGCTCGACCGGCTCGAGCGGGCCTTCGCGGACCGCGCCGCGTCGGAGGACGCCCTTCGCCGCTTCGTCGCCGACGCATCCCACGAGCTGCGCACGCCGCTGGCCGCCGTGCTCGGCTACGCCGAGCTCCACGAGGCGGGCATGGTCCCACCCGACCAGGTCGACCACACCATGGGCCGCATCCGCGCCGAGGGCGAGCGGATGCGCTTGATCGTGGAGGAGCTGCTCACCCTGGCCCGCCTCGACGAGGGACGGCCGATGGACCGGGGCGACGTCGACCTGGGCGACCTGGCCCGCCTCGCCGCCGGCGACGCCGGGGCGGTCGACCCGGACCGGCCGATCGAGCTCGACCTCCCGGGTGAGCCGGTCGTCGTGGCCGGCGACGCCATGTCGCTCCGCCAGGCGATCGACAACCTGCTGGCCAACACCCGCGCCCACACGCCGCCGGCGACGCCGGTCGAGGTGTCGGTGGCCGGCGACGGCGAGTGGGCCCGCGTGCGGGTGCGCGACCACGGCCCCGGCATGACCCCGGACGCCGTCGCCCACGCCTTCGACCGCTTCTACCGGGCCGACCCGTCGCGGGCCCGCCCGGGCGGCTCCGGGCTCGGACTGGCGATCGTGGCCGCCATCGCCGAGGGCCACGGCGGCCGGGCGACGGTCGAGTCGGCGCCGGGCGAGGGCTCGGCCTTCACGATCGTCCTGCCCGTCGAGGGCCTCGCGCCCGACGATCCACCGGGCGACGCCCCGGAGGAGACGACCGACTGACGGGCTGGCCGACCGAGGGGTGACCGGGGCCGATCGTCGGTCAGGGTTCCTCGGGCAGGGCCGACCACGCCGCGACCGCCTCGTTCCAGTCCGCCATCGTGCCGAGCTGCGAGTCCTCGCACTGGAGGAGCCAGCTCCACACCTCCTCGAGCGGCCACTCCTCCCAGCCCACGAGGGTCACCCCGCTGCACTCGCTGCCCGGGGGGAGGCCGAGGTGGCCGTTGACGTTCCCGCCGTAGGAGCCGGGCTGGTCGGCACGGAACACGCTGTTGCGGATGACGAGGTGCGGTGCCCGACCCTCCTGCCACTTGAAGAAGCCGCCGTGGGCGTCGGCCCCGTAGACCTCGGGCTGGTAGCCCGACCCCGTCGACGCGAGGCGCACGATGCTCCCGTCGATCACGACGGTGTTCCCGTGACCGGTGATGTCCTCGCCCTGCCACCCGGAGAACGACACCAGGCACCCGTCGAGGAACGAGTCGAGGACCCGCCCCGACAGCAGACCGTCGTTCTGCACGCAGTCGTCGTGCACCTCGGTCATGTGGACCCCGGCGATGGTCCAGTCGTCGCCGTAGACGGCGATGCCGTCGCCGACGTTGTGGATGCGCGTGCCGACGACGCGGGCATCGGCGGGCGACACCTGCACCCCGTAGTGGCGGTGCCACTCCTCCCAGGTGGCCTCGGGGACCACGGAGATGACGGCTCCCCCGACCAGGCACACCCCCGGATGCACCTCGGCCCGGAGCTTCACGCCGGCGATGTCGGTCCGCATCCCCGTGGAGAACACGGTGTCGCGGGCGTCGATCGTCGTCGGCTGCACCGCCAGGGCGTCGTCGTACCTCGGCCAGGGGCCGCCTCCGGGTTCGAGCGCCGGGTCGGTCGGCGACGGGCTGAGGACCGGCTCGCGTTCGAGGCAGGCCCCGGCCTCCGCCAGCCCGGCCCGGCAGGAGACGACGACGAAGGCGAGCAGCACGCCCATCGCCAGGGCCGATCTGGCTGCGACCGGTCTGGGGTGCCCGCTGCGACTCGGCATGCTGTTCCGTCCACCGCCTCGGCGCGGCGCGATCCCCGAGAGGAAGGAGGAGGCGCTGCGAGCCATCGTCCGTCGTTGCGCCCGGCGCTGAGTCATCCGTCACACCCGGGCGCGTGCACGGTACACCGGATTCGCGACACGAGCCGGGAACCCGCGCCCACCCTCGAGCCCGCCCGCGACGCCGACGCGACGCACGTCAGAGTCGGAACGTGGGGGGTTGACCACGTGCCGTGCTGGGTACCGTGCGGCGGCCGGAGCACCCCGATCGAGGATCGACGACGCATGAGCAGGTGGCAGAGGTCCAAGGAGCTGGCCCGGGCGTCCTGGGCCGTCCTCCGCGAGGACAGGGAGCTGCTGGTCCTGCCCCTCATCTCCGGCGTCGCGTGCCTGGTCCTGGGCGGGATGTTCCTGCTCCCCGTCCTCTTCACCGCCGAGACCACGGCGACGGCGACCGGGAGCGAGACCCGGATCAGCACCGTCGGCTACGTGCTCCTGTTCCTCATGTACGTCGCGCTCGCCTACGTCACGGTGTTCTTCAAGGTGGCCCTGCTGTGCGGGGCCGACGAGCGGATGCGCGGGGAGGACCCGACGCATCGGATCGGCCCTGTCGGCCGCGGCCGACCACGCCGGCAAGATCCTCCCGTGGGCGATCGTGAGCGCCACGGTGTCGATGGCGCTGCGAGCCGTCGAGGAGCGGGCCGGCTTCCTCGGCCGCATCGCCATCGCCATCATCGGCGTCGCGTGGGCCGCCGTCACCTTCCTCGTCCTGCCCGTGCTCGTGTTCGAGGGCGTCGGCGTGGTCGAGGCCATCAAGCGCTCGGGAGCCATGCTCAAGCGCACGTGGGGCGAGAACCTGATCGTCAACGGTGGCATCGGGCTCGTCGCGCTGGCGGCGATGCTCCCGGCAGTCCTCCTCGCGGGCGTCGGGTTCGTGTCGGGGTCGACCGGGCTGCTGGTCCTCACCTTCGCCCTGGCCGTCGGGTGGATCATCGTGGTGGCGTGCTGGTCGTCGGCCATGACCGCCGTGTTCCAGCTGGCGCTCTACCGCTACGCCACCGACCTCGAGATGCCGGCGCAGTTCGCCACCGTCGACATGGGGAACGCCTTCCTCGACCGCAGCCGCTGAGGCTCCACCCGGTCGGGTCGACGGCGGGTCAGTCCCGGTCGCCGGCGGCCAGACGGTCGATCTCGGCCAGGGACCGGGTGGCGCTGACCCTGCCCTTGGCCCGGACGGCCTGGGCGAAGGTGGCGACCCGCAGCTCCTCGAGGTCCCAGCCCGCCTCGACGACCCGGGCGGTGACGTCGACCGGGTCGAGCGCGGTGACGAGGTGGGCGTAGCGGGCCTCGACGACGGCGACCTCGGCGATGCGGCGGCGGTCGCGCGCCGGGTCCTCGACGAGCTTCTCGAGCCGGGCGCCGATGCCTCGCACGTAGCGGGCCAGGTCGTCGAGACGGGCGACCCCGGCCCGGCTGACGAACCCGGGCCGCACCAGGCGGTGGAGGTGGGCCGCGGCGTCGGCGACCGACGGGGCCAGTGACGGCGCGGTCAGCCGGTCGAGGCGTCCCTCCACCGCGGCGGCCTCCACCACGACCCGGCCCGCGCCCACCAGCGCGCGGCTCGCGGTCGGAGAGAGCTCGGCACGAGCCCGGTCGAGCAGGAGGTCGAACCCGGCCTCGGTCCACGGCACCGCGCCCGCGGCGACGACCGCGGACGCGGCCGCGTCGAGCACGTCGCGCAGCAGCATGCCCAGGGACAGGTCGGGCAGCGCGACCAGGGCCAGCTGGACGTCGGAACCGACCTCCCGGGAGAGGCCCCGCACCCCGACCGGGACGTTCAGCTGCACCAGGCGGCGCACCCCGCCGGCCATGGCCCGCTCGGCCTCCTCCGGTCGGGTCAGGATGCGCAGGGCGACGGCATCGCCCTCGTCGATCAGGGCGGGGTACCCCAGCACCTCGATCCCGTCGACCTCGGTGCGGAGCTCCCGGACCACCTCGCCCACGTCCCACCGGGTCAGTCCCGTGCGCTCGACACCGGGGAAGGCGGCGACGACGGCCCGACGCACCCGGCGACCCACGAGGGCCCGCACCGCCTCGAGGTCCTTCCCGACGGCGAGGGTCCTGCCCGCGTGGTCGACGGCGAAGGTGATCCGCAGGTGCGGCGGCACCCGGCGCACATCGAGGGCGGCTGGATCGACCGGGACGCCGGCGACCTCGCGGATCGCGTCGGCCACCGCGTCCTCGATGGGTCGGGCCGCGAGCCGGAGGGCGTCGGCGACGCCGTCCACCACCTCGGCGAGGGGCGGGAGCTCCCGGCGGACGGACTTCGGCAGCGCTCGCACCAGCGCGTCGACCAGGTCGCGGCGGTAGCCCGGCACCTGCCAGTCGAACCCCCACTGCCCCACCCGGTCGAGCACGGCCAACGGGATGTGGACCGTGGCCCCGTCGAGCTCGGCACCGGGGTCGAACAGGTAGGTGACGGGCAGGTCGATCGGCCCGGCGACCCACCGGTCGGGCCATGCCCGCAGGTCGACGTCGGGGTCGTCGAGGAGGTCGGCCACGGTGAGGGTGAGCAGGTCGGGTTCGTCGCGACGAGCCCCCTTCCACCAGCGGTCGAAGTGCCGCCCGCTGACGACGCCGTCCCCCACCCGCTGGTCGTAGAAGCGGAACAGGGCGTCGTCGCGGTCGAACAGGTCGTCGCGGCGCAGGCGGTGGCCCACGTCCCGGGCGTCGTCGAGGGTCGCCTCGTTGGCGTCGAGGAAGGCGTGCGGGGACCGCCACTCGCGGCGGACGAGGGCGTGGTCGACGAAGAGGTCGCGGGCCTCGTCGGGGTCGACCCGGTCGTACCCGACCGTCCGGGTGGCGATCGGGATGCCGTACAGCGTGACCCGCTCGGTGGTCACCGCCCGGCCCGAGCGCTCGTCCCAGCGCGGGTCGCCGTGGGAGCGCTTGACGAGGTGGTCGGCCAGCGCCTCGACCCACTCGGGGCGGATGGCGGCCGCGCCCCGGGCCCAGAGCCGTTCGGTCTCGACCAGCTCGGTGGCCATCACCCAGGCCGGCGGGTTCTTGGCCAGGGCCGAGCCGGGCGAGAGTCGGAACCGGGCGCCTCGTGCCCCCTTGTACTCACGGGTCTCGCCGTCGCGCACCCCGACGTGCGACAGCAGGCCGGCGAGCACGGCCCGGTGGACCTGGTCGGGTGTCGCCTCCTCCTCCCCCGCCCTGATGTCGACCGACCTCGCGGCGCGCTCCAGCTGGCGGCGCAGGTCGCGCCACTCCCGCACCCGCAGGAAGTTGATGTGCTCGTCGCGGCACTCCCGTCGGAACCGGTTCGAGGAGCGGCCCTCGCTCCGCTCCTCCAGGTGGTCCCACAACCGCACCAGCGACAGCACGTCGGAGCCCGGCACCGCGAAGCGGGCATGGAGGGCGTCGGCGGCCTGGCGCTGATCGGCCGGCCGCTCGCGCGGATCCTGGATCGACAGGGCGGCGGCCACGATCAGCACCTCGCGCACGCACCCCTGGTGCTCGGCCTCCAGCACCATGCGCCCGAGCCGGGGGTCGACGGGGAGGCGGACGAGGCGACGGCCGACCCGGGTCAGGCGACGCCGGTCGGCCGGGCGGTCGGGCTCCAGCGCGCCCAGCTCCTCCAGCAGGGCGACGCCGTCGCGCACCGCCCGCGGGTCGGGCGGGTCGAGGAACGGGAAGGCATCGACGTCGCCCAGCCCGAGGTTCGTCATCTGGAGGATGACCGAGGCCAGGTTGGTGCGGAGGATCTCGGGGTCGGTGAACCTGGGGCGGGCGTCGAAGTCCTCCTCGGAGTAGAGGCGGATGCACACCCCGGGGCCGAGGCGGCCGCAACGCCCGGCCCGCTGGTCGGCCGAGGCCTGGCTGACCTCCTCGATGGGGAGGCGCTGCACCTTGAGCCGGTGGCTGTAGCGGGAGATGCGGGCGGTGCCGGCGTCGACGACCGAGCGCACGCCGGGGACCGTCACCGAGGTCTCGGCCACGTTGGTCGCGAGCACGACCCGGCGCCCCCGGTGGGCCTCGAAGACCCGGTGCTGCTCGGCCGCCGACAGCCGGGCGTAGAGGGGCAGGACGTCGATGCCCGAGGGCAGCCGGTCGGCCAGGGCCTCCGCGGTGTCGCGGATCTCCCGCTCGCCGGACAGGAACACCAGGACGTCGCCGTCGGTGTCGCGCTGGAGCTCGGCGACCGCGTCGCACACCGCCTCGACCTGGTCGCGGTCGTCGTCGAGGACGTCGTCGCCCTCCTCGGCCGCGACCAGCCCGCCGTAGGGCCGGTAGCGCACGTCGACCGGGTAGGTGCGGCCCGACACCTCCACCACCGGGGCGTCGCGGAAGTGGGCCGAGAACCGGGCCGTGTCGATGGTGGCCGACGTGATGATCAGCTTCAGGTCCGGTCGCCGGGGCAGCAGCTGGTGGAGGTAGCCGAGCAGGAAGTCGATGTTGAGGCTGCGCTCGTGGGCCTCGTCGACGATCAGGGTGTCGTAGGCCCTCAGGAGTCGGTCGCGCTGGACCTCGGCCAGCAGGATGCCGTCGGTCATCACCTTCACGTAGGTGCCGTCGCCGACCCGGTCGGTGAAGCGCACCGCGTAGCCGACGGCGCCGCCCACCTCGGTGCCCAGCTCCTCGGCGACCCGCTCGGCGATGGTCCGCGCCGCGACCCGGCGGGGCTGGGTGTGGCCGATCAGGCCCTCGACCCCTCGGCCCAGCTCGAGGCACAGCTTGGGCAGCTGGGTGCTCTTGCCCGACCCGGTCTCCCCCGCGACCACCACGACCTGGTTCTCGGCGATGGCGGTGAGCAGCTCCTCGCGCCGCGCGGTGATCGGCAGCTCGTCGGGGTAGGTGGGACGCGGCAGGGCCGCCGCCCGCGCCTCCAGCCGGGCGCGCCGCGCGTCCTGGTCGGACGCTGGCGCGTCAGGGGCCGGGTCGGCGTCGGAGGTCACGGTGCTCAGCGGGACGGCAGGCCGGGAGCGCTCGGATGGCGGCCCTGGCGAGGGGCGCCCATGCTACGAGCCGACCTGCTCCGCCCGGCCCTGGTTCTCGCCGATCGGGTGCCTCGTCGCACCGCGACGGGGTCACTCGACCTGGTCGTGCTCCGACGGTCCGAAGACGAAGAGGTGGGGCAGGGCACCCGTGGGATCGCCCGACCAGTCGAGGGCGAGCACCTGGCGTCGGCTGCGACGACCCATGCGGAGGCGGAGCAGATCGAACGCTGAGGTGCGGAGGCGGAGGTCGGCGTCAGGTGCGCCGGCGACGCCGTCGTCGAGCTCGACGGAGACGGGGACCGGGGTCGAGGCCAGTGGAGCGGCGACGAGGCGGGCGAGCACCTCGACCGACTCGTGGTCGCGCGCCCCGGCTGCCCCAGGGCGGCCCGCAGGTCGTGCTCGTGGGTGACCGCGTCGATCGCGGCCGGCCACATCTCCATCGCCGTGATGGTCTCGGCCACGAACGGCGCGACCTCGGCCCACGCATCGAGCAGGTCGGGCACGGACTCGTCGGCGTGCCGGGCGACCTGGTCGGCCGTCTGCACGTCGGTCGGAGCCCCCTGGAGGCGGCCCGCGGCGGCGTCCTCGGGGCTCCCGATCAGGTGGGCCACCACGTCCCGGACACGCCAGCCCGGGCAGGCCGGGACCGAGGCCTCCCACCGCTCCGGCGGCAGCGGCCGCACCAAGGCGTCGATCCGGCCGCGAGCGGCCTCGTAGTGCCAACCGACGGTGCGGACGTCCTCAGCCACGAGCCGCACCGTACCGTCGCCCGACGGATCAGGGCAGGGGTGTCGCGCCCAGGCTCCGCTCGGCCGCGCCGAGGAGCGCCTCGGCATCGACGTCGCCGATGGGGTGAGGCTCCGTTCGACCCGGGTCCGGCCGGCACTCGTCGTCCGTCCTCGGTGCGGGGCGCGAGGGCAGGACGCCCGGCTCGATGATCGGACCGGTGGGCCGAGCCGTCGGTCGTCGACGGGTTCGGCGACGTCGATGACGGCATCGATGCTCAGCAGGCGGAACCGGCCGAGCAGGCGGGCGTCGACGGCGAGGTCGACGGTGTACACGCCGCGACCACGGCGGACCGGGACTGGGGAGGCCGCTCCGACCGGCGGACGAACGCCCGTCGCGGATCGGAGCACCATCGTGCTCAGCCCCTGGGCTCGAGCGTCTCGGTCGCCGGTCGTCCGCCGACGTGCCCGTTGTGACGGGTCGTCGACTGGTCGAGGCGCTGGGCCAGCCGCTCGGTGAAGTCCGACGCCGTCCCGGCGGTCGGCCGCGCTCGTCGAGACGATCGGCCATGCGCCGGGCCAGGGCGACGATCTGGTCGTACCGCTCGCGGCCCGCCCGGGTCCCGGCCACGTAGCCGGCACCGAACAGGGCGATCGCGGTGAGCTTCACGACCCCGCCCGACGGGCGGTGGACGCGGCCGCACTGGCGGCGGTCGCGGCCACCGCTGCGCCGGTCACGCCGGCGCCGCCTTCACCGACGGGTCGGGTCGCGGCCCTGCAGGGCCGGGGTGGCGACCCGGCGGGCGGGCGTGGCGAGCCGGGCGGCAGGACGGACGTACCGGTCCCACCTCGACCTCTTCCTACGGAACAACGTCATCGTGGGTGCCTCCTTGGTCAGGCGTCGGCGGTGGTGCGTCCGGCGAGCGCGGACACCAGCTCGGACTTCGACATGTGGGAGCGACCCGGGACCTCGGCGGTGCTCGCCAGATCGACCAGCTCGGCCTTGGTGAGGTCGACCAGGTCCTTGCGCCGCAGCGAGCGCGCCGATGTCGACCTCGTCGCGCTCCTCCCAGCGCAGCCGCTCGGCCGTCTGGGTGGCCTCGGCCGCAGCCTGCTCCGCGGCGATCCGCGCCCTCGTCGCGAGGTCGCGTGCCGCGGCCACCGTGTCGTCGGCCGCGGCCAGTGCCCGACGGGCGTCCTCGGCGGCGGTGGACGTGGCTCGCTCGCGGGCCTCGTCGACCTGGCGTCGAGCTGGGCGCGGAGGTCGGCCAGCTCCTCGGCGGCGGCCGCCTCGACGTCGGATCGGGTGCGTTCGACGCGCTCGGCCGACTCCCGCTCGGCCTCCTCGACCAGCTTCCGTCCCTCGGCCTCGACCGTCGTCGACGCGCTCCTTCACCGCGACGCGGGCCTCGTCCTCGGCGGCGGCGAGCCGTTCGTCGGCCTCACGGGCGGCGCGCTGCGCCTCCTCGGCGGCCCACTTGGCCTCCTCGGCCAGCTGCAGGGCCTCGGCCTCGGCGGTGTCGGCCACGGCCGCGGCCCGATCCGCCTCGCTCGAGCAGCGACTCGACCGTCGGATCCGAACCGCCGAGGCGTCACCGCCGACGCGGCGCGGCGAGCAGCCCTCCGGCCGCGGTCGGCCACCTCGCCCACCACGTCGGCGGTGCTCGAGCCCACGTCGATCACCTGGCCCGCCGGTCGAGGACCTTCGACAAGGCCCACGCCGCGTTGCGCGGCATCTCCCGGATCCCGGTCTTGGCCAGGTCCACGACGGTGTGCTCTCGGCGACCCATCTCGGTCCTCCGTGCGTTCGGCTGCCCGCCGCGTCCCCCTACCCCCGTGCAGACCCGGCAACCAAGATGTGCGTCAGGCGTCACACGTGGGCGCGGCGCGCGTGGACGGCGGTCCTCCCGCCCGATCAGTCGTCGTCGAGGATGATGCCGATGCCGCGGTCGACGGCGACATCTGCGCCGCTCGCCGAGATCAGGTCGCACGGACAGCCACTCGGCCGGCTCCCGTCGGCCGTCGCCGGTCAGCTCGATGACGACCTCGCCGCGGCTCTGGCCCGGCGCGAACACGAGGGTGCCCGTCGCCGACGCGTAGTCGGCCGGGTGCCCGGGCGCTCCCGTCCTCGGTGCGCCAGGCGACCTCGACGGTCCGGCCGCTGGGTGCGCTCAGCACGACCGGGATCCGCAGCCGTCGCCCGGGGCCGTCGCCCTCGCGGGCCACGCCCGACGCAGCGGGATCACCTTCGGCGGCGGGTCGTCGTCGAGGATCTGGACGAGCCCGAGCCCGTACAGCCCCCCGAGCCCGGCGCCCACCGGGTCGTGGAAGCGCAGCACCGCGTACTCGTCGATCTCGTCGAGCCGGTCGCCACGGACCTCGACGGTCACCGAGGCCTGCGTCTGACCCGGGGCGAAGGTGACCGTCCCCGAGGCGGCGACCACGTCGTCGAGGTCGGCCTGGCCGGGGAACGCCACGGTCTCCCACTCGACGGTCACCGGCTGGGACCAGCGGCGGGAGAGCTCGACCGGCACGGTCGCGGTGGCGGTGCCCCGGTCCCCTTCGGTGACGGTCGTGCCCCTCGGGACGATCGTCGGAGGCGGTCCGCCCGTGCACCCGGGGGCGCCGGGCACGCAGAGGGCGACGACGGCCGACGGGGTGTCGGCGGCGAAGTCGCCCGGGCTCGACCCGCCGCTCGAACGGGCTCCGATGCCGGTGCCGACGACGAGCGTGCCGTCGAGCACGGCCGCGCCCGAGCCGATGCCCGAGAACGAGCCCGGCTCGCCGATCACCCGGTCGAGCAGGAGCGTGCCGTCGTCGGAGTCGTACAGCCGGAGGTGCGGGGTGATCACGCTGCCGACGATGACGACGCCGGGCACGCTGCTGGTCGGCGCGTAGCTGGCGTCGCCGGCCGGGAACGTCGTGGCCCCGGTGTTCTGCCACAGCACGGCGCCGGTGTCGATGTCGAGGGCGTGCACGGTGGGTCGCTGCGGCGCGATGACGTCCTCGCCGGGTGCGGTCGAGAAGAGCACCCGACCGGCGGCCTCGTCGACCGACGCGGTGGCGATGATGCCCCCGATCTCCCCGCCGGGGACGACCTGGGTCGACCAGTACGGGGTGCCGCCTGGGTCGGGGTCGTCCCACCGCACGCCGGTCGCCTCGTTCACGCCGTCGCGGTCGAGGACGTAGTAGGTGCCGTCCTTGCCGCCGATGCCGACGACCTCGGTGGGCGTGCCGTCCACGTCGATCGTGAACAGGTTGGGCACGGCGCCGAACGCCAGGTCGTCGGGGTCGACCTCGCGGGGCCGCCAGGTCCACGCCGGCGTGCCGTCCATCCGGAGCGCGACCAGCGCCTCGTCGTAGCGGGGCATGGGCGGCGGCGGGACGGGGGTGGACGGGTCGTCGTCGGTGTCGCAGTTGCTGGTGCCGAAGTACAGGAGGCCGCGGCGCGGGTCGTGGGCGGCCGACGACCACACGTTGCCGCAGCCGGTGCGGGTGCGGTCGTGGTCGCAGCCGGAGCGGGTGGCGAGGAAGCCGGCGGGGAGGCCGAGCTCGGCCTCGCTGTGGTAGCCGTCGAAGCGGCGGATCCGGTCGCCGGGGCTCCGCTCGCTGGCCGGGTCGGGTCGGCACACCGAGCCGTCTCGACGTCGAAGTACCAGACGAGGGTGCCGTCGACGGCGTCGACGGCGTAGAAGCCGCCCTTGCCGGTGGCGACGTCGTTGACGTCCATGCCGAAGTACACGGTGCCGCCGACGACCAGCGGGGTCGACTCGACCTGGTTGCGCTCGCCCTGGAACCCGCACAGCCCGGGCGGCTGGCCGGCGGCGTCCCGACAGCCGGTGCCGGCGGCGAAGCGCCACCGCTCGGCGCCGGTCGAGGCGTCGAGCGCGTAGACGTGCTCGCCGGCGCCGACGAACGCGGTGCGCCGGCCGTCGACGTCGGCGATCGTCACCGACCCCGCCGCCGGGAACGACGCGCCGGGTTGGTCCTCCCACGCGAAGCGCCACAGCTCGGTGCCGTCGTCCCAGTCGATGGCGTAGACGAAGCCGTCCCACGACGAGGCGAACACGGCCCGGGTCGAGCCGCCGCCCGGGAGCGGCGACCGTCGCGATCGACGGCGACGCGGTGACGACCGCGCCGGTCGGGAACCGCCACCGCTCGACCAGCTCGTCGGCCGTGTCGGCGGTGAGCCACTCCTCGTCGGGGTTGTGGAACCGACGCTCGGGGCCGCCGGCGAGGGTGGGCCAGCCGTCGACCAGCGGGCTCGTCCGGCTCGAGGTCGCCGGGCGCGACGGCCAGGCCGTCGGGGAAGGCGAGGCCCGAGCGCACCACGTCGGGTGGCAGCGGGTCGCCGGCCGCGTCGAAGCGGATGCGCCACACCCGCCCGTCGGGCCCGGGCCCGACGTCCGGCAGGCGTGCCGACCAGGTCGAGGTCGGCGTAGTACACGCTGCCGTCCGGCCCGACGGCCAGGCCCTGCGGGTGGCCGGTGGGGATCGGCGGCGTGCCCTGGGTCGGGGCGAGCAGCAGCCGGACCAGGTTCCCGTCGAGGTCGTACTCGGCGATGCGGCCGGTGAGCACGCTCGCCGCGTAGAGGTTGCCGTTCGGGGCCGTGGCCAGGCCCGAGAAGGTGAGCATCCCGTCGGAGGCGGTCACGAAGGTCTCCCGCTGGACCGCGTCGGCCAGCGGCGCGCCGGTGGCGTCCACTCCCCCGCAGCCGCCCGCGGCGTCGGGCCCGGTGGGGAACGGCGGCGAGAAGCGGTCGATGCGCAGCCCCGACGACTGGGCGACGTACACCCGACCCTCGGCGTCGACCGCGACCGAGCCGGCGGTGCCGAGGTCGGTCGCCAGCTTGCAGAAGCCCGTCGACGGCTCGTCGGTCTCCGGGTAGGCGCCGGGCGGCCCGGGGAAGGTGTCGTAGGGCGGGAACCACATCATCAGCTGCCCGTTGGCGGTGCCGAAGCCCTGGAAGCCGACCTCGCTGGTGAAGAGGGTGCCGTCCGGGCGCGAACTCGCACCCGAAGGGCTCGGCCCCGTCCTCGAGGTAGGTCGCGGTCAGCTTGCCGACCTGGGTGCCGTCGGGGTCGAACACGCCCCACCCCGCCGGCGGCGAGGGCTGGCCGGTGTCCTCCCCGGCGACGAACCGCCCCGAGCCGTCGGGGACGAAGCAGATCTCGCCGTTGATGTCGCGCCCACCGTCGGCCGCCCGGGGGACGAGCACGTCCTCGGCGAAGCCGCCCGTGCCGATGGTGTCGACGTCGTAGCGACGGAGCCGGTTGCCCTCGGTCGAGTACAGCAGCACCTCGTCGTCGGCGGCCCCGGCGGATGTCGGCGCGGCGATCGGCGGCGACGCCGGCACCCGGTCGTCGGCGGCGCCGGGTGACGCCGTCAGCACCCCGAGCAGCAGCAGACACCCCACTGCGACGACCCCGAACCGTCCACGACCGACAGCGCCCATGCGTCCTCCACCCCAGCGTCACCTGATCCGAGACCTCGTGGCGATGGTAAGGAACACCGTTCACCCCCGCCACCGCCACCGGCGCCGGGTCGGGGACAGGCGAGGCGGACCAGGGCCGAGGGCGGTCAGCCGACGGACGCGCTCGCGGGCGCGACCTCGTCGTCGACGACGGCGCTCGCGGCGAGGTCGGTCGAGGCGACGGAGGCTCGAGCCGCGGGGACGACGAGGACCGGGCAGGGGGCCCGGTGGACGAGCCACATCGCGGTCGCGGCGTGGGCGAGCCGACCGAAGGGTCCTCGACGGTGGGATCCGACGACGAGGGCACTCGTCGCGGCCGACGTCATCCCGAGGATCGCCGGGGCCGGGTCGGAGGCGATGGCGAGCAGGGTGGTCGCGGTGACGCCGAAGCCGGCGAGGACGTCCTCGGCTGCGTCGAGCACCCGTCGACCCTCGGCGCGGGTCGACTCGTCACCGTGACCGGTGATGACGTGGACGAGCGCGACCCCTTCGTCGAGGGACGCGGCCAGCTCGCCCGCCGCGGCGAGGACGTCGGCGTCGGCCTCCGACCCGTCCAACGCGGCGACGACCGACCCGACGAGGAGCTCGCTCGGCGGCTCGGCGACCGCCTCGGGGCCGACCAGCAGGACCGGACGGGTCGACTGCCGGACGAGACCGGCCGCCACGCTGCCCTCGAGCAGCTCACCGACCCGACCGCGACCGGCGGTGGCGAGGCAGATGACCGACGAAGGGAAGCGCCGTCCGACCTCGACCAGCTGGTCCGGCACGGGCGCATCGGCCCGGCTGATGACGCCCTGGCCGCGGACCGCCTCGGGGAGCGACGCCGCGAGGCAGCTCTGGTACCACTCGGTCTCGGTGGTGTCCGTCCGTGGACTGTCCACGGTCACGAGCTCCACCCGACCCCCGACGGCGTTCGCGAGCGCGACCGCGACGGGCAGGGCGCGCTCGCTCTGCGGGGTCTGTTCGACGGGGACGATGACGGTGGGGAACATGGTGTCCTCCTCTTCCGGGCGCCGTGAGGCGAGGGGCGAGGCGCCCGCTGCGCGGCCCACGCAAAGGGTTCCTCGTACCTGGAGTGTCCGCCCTTCCCCCGGGCCCAGGCAGGGTCCAACGTCCCGTCCTGCCGACGAGTGCGGGCCCTCGTCAGCCGGTGGCGTCGGCGACGTAGGTCGCGAAGCCTGCGGCGGTGGACAGCGCCGGGTAGTCGCGCTCCGGGACGTCGAGGCCGGTCGCGTCGTGGAGCGCGGCCACCAGGTTGAGGAAGTCCATCGAGTCGAGGTCGAGCGCCTCCTGGAGCGGCGCGTCGGGATCGACCTCGTCGAGGTCGGCCTCCGGGGCGATGCCGCCGACGAGGCGGGCCAGCAGAGCGCGGGCATCGGTGGTGTTCACAGGTCCTCCGGGGTGGCGAGGTGGGCGTCGATGGCGGCGAGGAGGCGGCTGCCGGCGTGGCCGTCGCTGGCCCGGTGGTCGGCGGCCAGGGTCAGGCGCACGGTGGGACGGACGCCGAGCATGCCGTCCTCGGCCCAGGGGCGCTCGACGATGCGGCCGAAGCCGACGAGGGCGACCTGGGGCGGGTAGATGACGCCGTGCACCTCCTCGGCCCCCTGGTCGCCGAGGTTGGTGACGGTGAGGGTCGGCGTCGGCCACCTCGGAGCCGCGGAGGCGCCCGGAGCGGGCCCGGGCCACCAGGTCGCGCAGGCTCGCCATCAGCTCGTCGAGCGACAGGCGGTCGGCGTCGTGGATGGCGGGCGCCAGCAGGCCACCGCCGCGCAGGGCCACGGCCACCCCGAGGTCGACGGAGCGGGGCGGGGACGTACCCGTCGTCCCAGACGCCGTTGAAGCCGCGGGACCTCGGCGGCGGCCAGCGCGGTGGCCTTCAGCACCAGGGCGGCGGGCAGCAGCCGCTCGGCCGGAGGCCGGCCGGCGTTGCGCTCGGCGACCAGGGCCAGGGCGCGGACCCAGGTCGACGGTGGTGGCCAGGTGGTAGTGCGGGATCTCCCGGGTCGAGCGGGCCATCAGGTCGGCGATGGCCCGTCGCATCGAGGCCTGCCGATCGCGACCGCGGCCTTCGCTCGGCGTCTGGTCGGTCGCGGGGGCGGCGACCGCGGGCCGCTCGGCCGGTGGGGCACCGGCGAGGTCGGCGGCGACGACGGCCCCGCCCGGGCCGCTGCCCGCCACGCCGGTCAGGTCGACGCCCGCCTCGGCGGCCCGGCGACGGGCCAGCGGCGACGCCCGCACGGCCGACCCGCCGACGGTGCGCCGAGCTCCGACCTCGGTGCGGCCCGCGACCTCAGCGCGCGGCCGCGGGCGTCGGTCTCCGGCTCGCGGCTCCGGCGCCACGGTCGCCCGCTCGGCCTCGTCCGGCTCCGGCTCGCGGCGCGCCCTCCGGCGCGGCCGCGGCCTCGCCCGGCGCCGGATCCGGGCCAGGGGCGTCCCCACCGGGACCTGCCGGCCGGGCTCGACCAGGATCTCCTCGACCACGCCGTCGTCGAACACCTCGACGTCGATGTCGGACTTCTCGGTGTCGACCACGGCGACGATGTCGCCCTGGTGCACGACGTCGCCCGGGCGCGACGCGCCACTCGACGATCGTGCCGGCGTCCATGTCGGCGCCGAGCGAGGGCATGCGGAAGTCAGGCACCGGGCCCCTCCCCCACCACGGCGCGGGCCGCGGCGACGATGTCGGCCACCTGGGGCAGGGCCGCGTCCTCCAGGTGGTGGGCGTACGGGATCGGCACCTCGGCGCTGCACACCCGGCCGACCGGCGCGTCGAGGTCGTAGAAGGCCTGCTCGGTGAGCCGGGCGCTCACCTCGGCCGAGAGGCTGCCGGTGCGCCAGCCCTCGTCGACCACGACGGCGCGGTGGGTCCGGCCGACCGAGGCGACGATGGTGGCGTCGTCGAGCGGGCGCAGCACGCGCAGGTCGATGACCTCGGCGTCGATGCCGTCGGCGGCCAGCTCGTCGGCGGCCGCCAGGGCCTTCGGGAGCGAGCCGCCGTAGGTGATGAGCGTGAGGTCGTCGCCCGGCCGGCGGACGGCGGCCGAGGTCGATGTCGGCGGGGCCGGCGTCGTCGGCCAGCTCGCCCTGCGAGGCCGTAGAGCGCTGCCGTGCTCGAAGATCAGGACGGGATCGGGGTCGGCCAGGGCGGAGGCGAGCATCCCCCGGGCGTCCTCGACGGTGGCCGGGGCGACCACCTTGATGCCCGGGATGTGGGCGTACCAGCCCTCGAGGCTGTGGGAGTGCTGCGCGGCGAGCTGGCGCCCGGCGCCGGTGGTCATCCGGATCACGAGCGGCACGTTGAACTGCCCGCCCGACATGTGCGAGAGCGTGGCCGCGTTGTTCAGGATCTGGTCGAGGGCCAGCAGGCTGAAGTTCACCGTCATGATCTCGACGATCGGGCGCATGCCCGCCGAGGGCGGCGCCGATGCCGGCGCCGACGAAGGCCGACTCCGACAGCGGCGTGTCGCGGACCCGCTCGGGCCCGAACTCCTCGAGCAGGCCGAGGCTGACGGCGAAGCACCCGCCGTAGCGCGCCGACGTCCTCGCCCATGAGGAACACCCGCTCGTCGGCGGCCAGCGCGTCGCGCAGGGCCTCCCGCAGCGCCTCGCGGTAGGTGGCCTTCATCGCTGCGACCTCGCTGTAGGTGAAGCGGGTGAGGTCCTCGACGGGCTCCAGCGTCCCGGCCTCGGCGAAGGCCACCGCGGCGTCGACCTCGGCGGCGACGTCGGCCTCGAGCGCGGCGAGCGGCGTCGTCGTCGAGCGCGCCGGCGGCCCGCAGGCGCTGCGACCAGCGGCGTCGATCGGGTCGCGCTCGCGCCACGCGCTCGACCTCGGCCTTGTCGCGGTAGCGCTCCGGGTCGTACATCGAGTGGGCCCGGAAGCGGTAGGTGCGCAGCTCGAGGAACACGGGGCCGCCGCCGCCCCGGACCTCCAGCGCGGCGCGGTGGGCGGCGTCGGCCACGGCCTCGACGTCCATGCCGTCGACCGTCCAGGCCGGCATCTCGTAGGCGGCGGCCTTCAGCGCCAGGTCGGTCTGGGACTCCGAGCGGTCGAGCGCGGTGCCCATGGCGTAGAGGTTGTTCTCGCAGCAGAAGAGCACCGGCAGCCGCCACAGGGCGGCCAGGTTCATCGTCTCGTGGAACTCGCCCTCGGCCATCGGCCCCCTCGCCGAAGAAGCAGGCCGTGACCCGGTCGCGGCCCTGCAGGTGGTCGGCCAGGGCGAGGCCGACGGCGAGCGGCAGGCCGCCGCCGACGATGGCGTTGCCGCCGTAGAAGCGGCGCGACGGCGTCGAACAGGTGCATCGAGCCGCCCCGGCCCCGGCTGCAGCCCCTCGACCTTGCCGAACATCTCGGCCATCACCGCGCCGGCGGGGATCGCCCCGGGCCAGGGCGTGGCCGTGCTCGCGGTAGGTCGCGACGACGGCGTCGTCGGGGCCGAGGGCGGCCATCACCCCGACGGCGACCGCCTCCTCGCCGATGTAGAGGTGGAGGAAGCCGCGGATCGTGGCCGCGCTGTAGAGCTCGACGCAGCGCTCCTCGAAGCGCCGGATGAGGAGCATCTGCCGCAGCAGGTGCACGGCGGTCGAGCGTCGGTCATCGCGGCACCCTCCAGGGTCGAGAGGTCGCCCTCGGGCAGGCCGAGCTCGCGGGCCTGGAGCAGCCGGCGCATGATCTTGCCGCTCCGGGTGTGCGGGCAGGTGCTGGTCGAAGGCGATGGCGCGCGGGCGCGACGGCGGGGCCGAGCCGCGTGCGGGCGAGGCCGAGCAGCTCCAGGCGCAGCTCGTCGGTCGGCTCGTGCCCCGGCGCGCAGGGTCACGAAGGCCTTGACGACCTCGCCGGCGACCGGGTCGGGCACGCCGATGACGCCGGCCTCGGCGACGGCGGGGTGCTCCATCAGGACGCTCTCGACCTCGAACGGGCCGATCAGGTGGCCGGCGGACTTGATGACGTCGTCGGCCCGGCCGACGAACCAGAACTAGCCGTCGGCGTCGCGGCGGGCGAGGTCGCCGGTGAGGTACCAGCCGCCGGCGAAGCACCGGTCGTAGCGCTCGTCTCGTGGAGGTAGCCGCGGAACATCGACGGCCAGCCGGGGCGGAGGGCCAGCTCGCCGGTCTCGTCGGGCTGGTCGAGGACCTCGACCGTCGCCGTCGACGACCGCGGCCCGGCCGTCCGCGCCGCGGCGCAGCACGGCCGCCTCGATGCCGGGCAGCGGCCGGCCCATCGAGCCCGGGCGGACGTCCGACGCGGCGAGGTTGGCGATCATGATCCCGCCGGTCTCGGTCTGCCACCAGTTGTCGTGGATGGGCAGGCCGAGCACGGCGCGGGCCCACACGCACGGCTTCGGGGTTCAGCGGCTCGCCGACGCTGGCGACGAAGCCGGAGCCGGCCAGGTCGTGGCCGCCGGGGCACGTCGGCGCCGGCCGCATCAGCATCCGGATCGCGGTCGGCGCGGTGTACCAGACGGTGACCCGCTGCTCCTCGAGCACCGGTACCAGCGCTCGGCGTCGAAGTCGCCCTCGTCGACGATGCTCGTCACGCCGTGGGTGAGCGGGGCGATGATGCCGTAGGACGTGCCGGTCACCCAGCCGGGGTCGGCGGTGCACCAGAAGACGTCGTCGGGGTGCAGGTCGAGGGCGATCCGCCCGGTCGCGTGGTGGGCCACCACCGCCCCGTGGACGTGCACCGCGCCCTTCGGCGTGCCGGTCGTGCCGCTGGTGAAGTGCAGCAGCGCCATGTCCTCCGGGTCGGTCGGCGGGATCTCGAAGGTGGGCTCGGCCGCGGCCAGCAGCGGATCGAGGTCGAGCGTGCCCCGACCGGTCCCACCGCCGCCGACCAGGAGCACGTGCTCGAGGTCGGGGAGCAGGTCGCGGATGGGGGCGACCTTGCGGGTGTAGAGGGTCTGGGTGGTGACCAGGACCCGGGCGTCGCCGAGGTCCAGCCGCTGGCGGACCGGCTCGGGGCCGAAGGCCGAGAACAGCGGGCAGAGCACCGCCCGGGCCTTCAGCGTGCCGAGCACGACCGCGTACAGCTCGGGGACCCGGCCGAGCAGGGTGAACACCCGGTCGCCGGCGCCCACGCCGAGCGCGCCGAGGACGTTGGCGAACCGGTTGGTCCGGGCCGCCAGCTCGCCGTAGGTGGCCTCGGTGGTGGTGCCGTCGCGGTGCACCCAGCGCAGCGCGACGTGGTCTCGCCGCGGGCCGGCGGCGTGGCGGTCGACCGCCTCGTGGGCGATGTTGAGGCCCGACCGTCGGGCAGGCCGTCGAGGCGCGCCGCAGCCGCGTCCCAGCTGAACGCGGCTCGCTCGGCTTCGACGTCCACCACGTTCGGCTCGACCCCGCCGGGCCAGCTGCCACCCGTGACGTCATCGCGCACGGCCTCCATCATCCCGCTCCTCCGTCTCCTCCGCCCTCCGGCGCCGACATCTCGAGGAACGCCTCCCATGCACGGGGGGCGTAGACCGAGGCGGTGCCGCCGTCCATGAGCAGCGCCACCGCGAGCAGCTCGGCGACCTGGCCGGGGGTGGCGCCGGCCTTGGCCGCGGCCTTGGCGTGGTAGGAGATGCAGCCGTCGCAGCGCTTCACCACCGAGATGGCCAGGGCGGTCGCCTCCTTCTGGGCGGTCGAGATCTCGCCCGGCGCCATGGCCGAGCCGTGGAGCGCCAGGAACCCGGACCACGCATCGGGGATGGCCCGACGCAGCGACGACGTCGGCTCCCGCAGGTCCTGGAGCACTTGGCGGTGCGAGCCCATGGGGGCCTCCTCACGACGGTGGTGTGAGGGCAGTGTCCGTCGCGGTGGTGGGCGGATGGCAGGGCCGAAGGTCCATCCGCGCCCGCGCGGACCAACGGCCCTGTCCGCCGGGGCTCGACCGACGGAGGCTGGGACCGAGGCGACACGAGGGAGTCCGCCATGGGCGCCGAGTCGACACCGCGGTCGGGACGGCCGGCTCCCGGCGCGCCCGTGCGCGACGTCGAGATCGGTGGAGGTCGTCGGCTGGTGGTCCGGCCCGTCGAGCCGGTCGACGTGGGCGCGCTCACCCAGCTGTACGACGAGCTGGGTGAGGAGGCCCGGCGACGGCGCTTCTTCTCCGCCTACCGGCCGGACCGGGAGTTCTTCCACCACCTGGTCAGGGCCGATGAGCGAGGGGGCGCCGAGCTGGTCGCCGAGGTCCACGGCCCGGGACGCACCGAGGAGGTCGTGGGCGAGGCCGGCTTCGAGCCGCTGCCCAACGGCGACGGCGAGCTGGCCATCGTCGTGGCCGACGGGTGGCGCGGGTGGCTGGGGCCCTTCCTCCTCGACGCCCTGCTGGAGGTGGCGGCGGCGAAGGGCGTGCCCAACCTCGAGGCCGACGTGCTGGCGATCAACCACCAGATGCTCGCCCTCGCCCGGTCCCGGGGCATGGCCACCATCCCCCAACAGGACTGGAGCGTCCGGCGGGTCGTCATCGGTGCCGCGTCGCGCGACCCCGGCTGGCCGACGGCACACGACGGGACCCGGGTGCTCGTCGAGGGCGTCGGGGTGCGGTGGCCGCCGAACGCAGCCGCCGAGTCGGCCGGGCTCGAGGTGAGGGCCTGCTCCGGGCCCTCGGCTCGGCGGCGGTGTCCGGCGTTGGAGGGGCGGGCCTGCCCGCTCGTCGCCGGGGCCGACGTCGTGGTGGTGTCCCAGCCCCCGGACGACCCGGACTGGGACCGCCTCCGCGAGGCCCACCCCGTCCTCCACCACGCCGTCCCCGTGTGCGTCGAGCTGCCGCACGGCGAGCATCCCCGCACCGGCGAGGAGGCCCTCCCCGAGATCCCCGCCGCCGACCTCGTCGCCCTCGTCACCGACCGGGCCCGGAGGTCCCTCCCCGCCGGCCCCTGACCTCCTCCGTCTCCCGCTGACGACCCACGGCGCCCCGCCGTTCACGCCTGCGGTACGATTCGTGACTCGCAGATCAAGCGGAGCACGACCACATGGCAGCCACGCAGGGCGAGAACCGGACGGGCGGGTGGACGTTCCTCACCAACCACGCCCACGTGCTGGTGTGCATCGCGGAGGACCCCGACATCCGCGGTCGCGACATCGCGGCGCTGGTCGGGATCACCGAGCGAGCGGCCCAGGCGATCGTCTCCGACCTGGTCGAGGAGGGCTACGTCACCCGGACCAAGCTGGGACGGCGCAACCACTACACGGTCAAGCCCGGACGCCCCGCTGCGCCACCCGCTCGAGCACGACCACACCATCGGCGAGCTGCTGGTCACCCTCGGCCGGCTCAAGCCCCGCCGGACCCGCCGTCCGGCCTGAGCTCGCAGGGCGCACAGGACGAGACCTCGGGACACTCGACGAGGCGAGCGAGCGGGATCGGGCCACCGCACTGCGAGCACGTCCCGTAGGTCCCCTCCGAGAGCCGGATGAGGGCCTCGTCCGCAGCCCGCACGTCGAGCGCAGCGAGGTGCGCGAGCGCGGCGAGCTCCTGGACCCTCGGCGGCTGCGGCGGTCGATCGCCCGCAGCAGGATCCTCGGGGCAGGGCTCGATCGCCTGCAGGGCCTCGTCGAAGAGGCGCGTGGCGAGGCGGGTCGCGGCCAGGCGACGCTGCTCGAGGCGTTCGGCGAGGTCGGCGAGATCGGACGGGGAGAGCGTTGGGGTGGTCATCGGAACCTCCTGGGGGTCGGGGTGGATGGTCATGCGTGGTCCTCGGTGGGCGCCGGAGCGATCGACAGGATCCGGACCGCCAGCAGGCCGGCGTTGCGGGCGTTGCCCACGCCGACGGTCGCGACGGGCACCCCGGCCGGCATCTGGACGATGGACAGGAGGGAGTCGAGCCCGTCGAGGTGGCGGAGCGGGACGGGCACGCCGATGACCGGCAGTGGCGTGAGCGAGGCGACCATGCCGGGCAGGTGCGGCCGCGCCTCCGGCTCCGGCGATGATGACCCGAAGGCCTCGAGCGGCGGCGCTCGAGGCGTAGTCGACCATCTCCAGGGGAGTGCGGTGGGCCGACACCGTCCGGACCTCGTGGGCGATGCCGCTCTCGGTCAGCACGTCGGACGCCCCCTGCATCACCGCCAGGTCCGAGGTGCTGCCCATGATCACGCCGACGACAGGCGACGCCGTCGACTCGCGCGGCGGTCATGCCGACACCCCCCCGTCGACCATCGCCTGCCTGGCTCGTGGCGGCGCGCTGCCGCACCTCGGCCAGCTCGGCTCCGGTGGCCGTGACGTGGCCGAGCTTCCGGGCCGGCCGCGGTGCCTTGCCGTAGCGGTGCACGGTCACGCCCGGCACGGCGAGGGCCGCGCCGATGGCGTCGAGCGGATCGCGGCCGTCGGGCGTCCCGGTCACGTTCGCCATGCAGGCGGCGGGCACCCTCAGGTCGACGACGCCGAGCGGCATCCCGAAGACGGCCCGCACGAGGTTCTCGAACTGAGACGTCGCGCAGGCCTCGAGGGTGAGGTGTCCGGAGTTGTGCGGACGCACCGCCAGCTCGTTGAGGAGCAGGCGCTCATCGACGACGAAGAGCTCGACGGCCATCACCCCGACGAGGCCGATCTCTCCCGCGATGCGCTCGCCAGCGCCCTGGCCGCCTCGTCGAGGTTCTCGGACGTCGTCGCAGGCACGAACGCCTCGTCGCACTGGCCCTCGCGCTGCACGGTCTCGACCGCCGGGTAGCTGACGACCTCGCCCGTGGTGGACCGGGCGACCACCACGGCGAGCTCGTGGTCGCATCGCAGCAAGGGCTCGACCAGCACCTCGCCGACGTCGGCGAGCACGCGTGCGGCCGCGCCGCGGTCGGGCGCGACCCACACCCCCCGACCGTCGTAGCCGCCGGTCGGTCTCTTCACCACGAGCGGCCAGTCGTGGTGGGCGGCGAAGCCCTCGACGTCGGAAGGGTCGGCGGCGAGCGATCCACGGCGCCATGGGCACGCCCCGGTCGGCGAGTCGGCGTCGAGCCTCCGCCTTGTCCTGTCCCAGTCGAGCAGCCCTCGCTCCGGGAGCGACCGCGACCCCAGGTCCTCCAGCGCGAGCCAGCAGGTCCGCCGGCGTCCCCTCGTGATCGAGCGTCACCACATCGACCGCACGCCCGAGGCGGTGCAGGTCGTCGAGCCGGTCGGGTCGGCCTCGGACGTGTCGTGCGCCGGCGCGGACGGCGGGAGCGTCCGCCTCCTCGCACAGCACGGTGACCTCCACGCCGAGGCTGATGGCCGCCTGGTGCGTCATGCGAGCGAGCTGACCGCCGCCGATGATCCCCAGCCGAGGTGGTCGTCCAGCGGTGGGCGTCATGCTGCGACCTCCGATCGTCGCTCGGGCCTCTCTCCGACGTTCCTGCAGCTCCACCCCGCACTGGTCCTCTGCCACCAGCTCGACATCCCGGGCTTCCGGGCGACGAGGTGCACCCACTCGTTCTCGACCAGCTGCTGCAACGTCGGCGATCCCGCGATCGCGGCGTCGACGTGGTGCTGGTGGCCTTCGACTGCGACCAGCAGGCGGACCGGCTCGTGGAGCAGCCGGTCGCCGGCGCGGACGCTCTGGCGGGCGAGGCCTCGCCGCAGGTCACCGCCCGGGCCCGAGAGGACGCCGATGTCACCGAGGACGTTGTGCACGGCCTTCGACCCCGCTCCGTAGACCTCCGGGTCCGTGGTCGAGAAGTGGTACTGGGCGTTGATCCACTGGGCCACGACGACCGGCGCCGTCAGGATGCCGGCCAGCACCGTGCCGTCTGGGTCTCCGGCCGGCTCGTAGGAGTGCAGGAAGACCCGTCCGGCGAGGTCGGCGCCCTCGGTCATGGACCGGGGGCCGACGACGAAGGCGGCGTTGCCGGCCAAGCCGAGCTCGGGGACCGGCTCCGCCCAGTCGAGGGCCCGCCGCCGCGTCCGCCGTGACGAGCCGCTCACGCCCGGGAGGCGGCGACCCCGCTCGGCGGCGACGGCGGCGCCGGCGGCATCGAGGGCCGCTCGGACGTCGCGCAGGAGCGAGTCGTGGGACGCGGGCACGTCGTCGAGCAGTGTCACCCGATCCGACGCGGTGTCGTGCTCGGCGCCGACGAACCACGTGTCCTCGGGGATCGTCCGACCGCGCCGGTGGAGGACGGCTCGCACCGCCGGATCGTTGGCCATCGCCGCCACCGCCCTGGCGTTGATCCCGCCCCCGTGACCCCCGCAGGCTCCGCAGGTGAGCCCGGACTCGGTCGGGTTGTTGACCGCGTGCGACGTGTGGCCGCACAGGACGATGATCGGAGCCGGGTTGGCCTCGATCCCGAGGCCGAGCAGGGCGGCCACCACGTCGGCCCGGGCCTCCATCGGCACCCCGCTCACGTCCGGCGGGCCGGACGCGACGGTCCAGGGGTCACGTCGCCCACCGAGCCGCCGACCCGGCAGCGCCGTCCGCACCGCAGCGAGCGGACCGGCGAGCCATCCCGCACCCTCGGCCAGGGCGAGAGGGGCGATGGGATGGTGCTTCGCCGCGTCCCAACCGTCCTCGGCGCCGGCCCCCAGACGTCGACTGCTCGGGGCCGCGGGCACCGAGATCGACGACGTGGTCGAGATGAGGACGGGGCACTGGTCCGAGCCCTCCCCTCCCCCGTCGACCTCGACCCTGGCGGCGAGGCCGAAGAAGCCTGCGTAGCCGTACGTCTCGTAGCCGCCCATCGCCTCGAGGTGCCGGCGCAGCGGCTCCGAGCGCACGTCGATGCAGCAGACCACCTGGGCGACAGGCCGGGTGGGGCACTCCACGGTCGTCGGCGGCGCCACGGCGGCGAGGATCGGCTCGTGGACGGCCCGCTCGTAGGCGTCCTGCCAGACCATCGCGCGACTCGGTCCCGGTAGGAGGGAGAGCGTGCGGGCGACCGACTCGGCGTCCTCCGCCGGTGCGAGGGCGGTGACGACGCACTCCACGCGATCGCTCGGCAGCCCCTCGCGGCGAGGAGGGTCGCCCACGTCGCCGAACCGCGCCCGCCCAGCCACGAGATCGGCCTCGGCCGACACGGCGGTGGAGAGGAGCCGGAGCAGCAGGTGGCTCTGACCCGCCCTCTCGCGCCACCGCAGGTGGGAGGCCCACCCCGGGAGGGCGCTGACGTGCCGTTCCAGGTAGTCGCGTCGGGCGTCGGCCGGGACCCCGAGTCGGTCGAGTGCGGCGAGCAGCGAGGCGCACAGCTCGGAGACCTCGTCGTCACCGATCGGCTCGTCGATCCGGCCGGGGGGCAGGTCGCCGCGGGCGAGGCGGTCGGTGAGCGATCCGAGCAGCACCGTCGACCACCTCGTCCCCCACGTCATGTCGTGGGACTCGGCCACAGTTCGGCGCACGCGGCTCGGAGCGGGCTCGTCGGCTCCCTGGACCAGGTCGACCAGCAGGATGGAGCGCTGCCGCTCATCGAGGTCCGGCAGGGCTCGGTCGAGGGCCTCGGCGAGGTGCTCGTCGGTCACCCGGCCCTCTCGGTGGGCGGCTCGCAGCTCCGCCAGGCTGAGGAGCCCTCGGCCGCCGAAGAGCGCAGCGGCGGCGGCGATCGCGTCCGCGAACGGGCGGTCCTCGAAGCCGGCGATCGGGTTGACCGCGATCGTGGAGCTCAGGGGCCAGCTCGGGGCCACGACGTCGCCGGCGCGGGCGACGTCGTCGAGGATGGGCTCGAGGTCGGTCATCGTTCAGGCTCCGATGCTGGTGGGGGCGGGCTGGAGGAGGGGGCGGGGGGCGCGCTGGGGTCGCCACCCGGTGCGGCGCAGGGGCGGCGGCGGCGTGGGTGTGCCGGCGGCGGCGATCGCGGCCCAGAGCCCGGGTCGCGCCCGGTGACGGGTCGCCGCGACCGAGACGAGCCCGAGGAGGACGGGCACCAGCAGGAACCCGGGGAGCGTGGGTGCGGCCACCTCGATGGCCGGCCCGACGGCGGCCTTCAGCCCGAGCGTGGCCGCGGCGTAGGTCGCGACCGCAGCGGCTGCGCCGCCGACCACGGCGATCCGCTCGCGGAGGTCCACCGCCCGCCTGGCGGCAGCTCCCGCGAGGCAGAGAGCCGTGACCCAGGCGAGGAGGAGTGGCAAGGCCAGCTCCGTGGTCCAGGGGGTCCCCGAGGTGTGGACGACCGCCACCACCACGGCGGCGCACGCCGCTCCGATCGCGACGCGGATCGGGACGTCCTCCCGACGCCCGGTGCCGGCCTGGCGGCGCCGGACCAGGCTGCGGACGGTCGAGCCGGACCCGAGGAACAGCGCCCCCTTGTAGGCGCCGTGGGCGACGAGGTGGAGGCCAGCGGCGACGTGGAGGTCGAGTCCCACGAGGACGAGCGTGAAGCTGAGCTGCGCGATCGTCGACCACGCGAGCTGGCCCTTGACGTCGGGCCGGGTGACCATCACCGCCTCGGCCAGGACGCAGGTGAGCCCACCGACCACCAGGGCCGACACCGCCATCGCCAAGGCAGCCCCGGGTGTCGGGGCCAGGGCCTCGCCGTGGCGGATCAGGACGACGGCGCCGCCCCCGACCACGCCGGCGTGGAGCAGCGCCGAGGTGGGGGTGGGCGCCGCCAACGTGTCGGGCAGCCACCGCAGGAACGGCCCCGAGGCGCACCTCGCGGCGGCGGCCGTGACGGCAAGGGTGGCGGCGACCGTGGGCGACCCGATGTCGGCCAAGGTCATGACGACGGCGGTGACGAGCGCCAGGTCGCCCACGATGAACGCTCTTGCCATCCGAACCGAGTGCTCTGCGCTCGTCCCCGGACCGGTCCGGACCAGGAGGACGGCCAGCACGCTGGTCGCCACCCACGCCGCGGCGACGACGGCGAGGTGCTCTGCGACGACGGTGGTGGCGGTGACCAGCACGAGGAGGGGCGCGACCACCGCGAAGCGCCGCTGGTAGGGCTCGTCCCTGAGAGCCCGGGCCGCGTACGAGAGGACGGTGGCGCCGAGGCCGAGGACGAGAGCCAGGACCAGCACCCCGAACGCATCGGTGGTCCATCCCGCGACCGCAACGGCCCCGATCGCTCCGACGGCCGCCAGCCGCGCCCCGAGCCGAGCACCGCCGGCTGGGGTCGGTGCCAGCGCGGCGACCAGGGATGCCGGAGCGAGGACGAGCACGAAGGTGACCAACCAGGACATGCGAAGCGTTGTATGCGAAGTTGATTTCGCTTGTCAAGTTCCACGAATATCTTCTCGTGTTTCGTGGGTTGCAGACCGCGCCGACCTCGTGTACAAACGACCGAACCGAAGTTGCTCCGAAGGGGAGTATCCCGAGACCCGACGTCGTCATTCCGGTCGCACTGCGACCCGGCGCCGGGGCCGAGAGGTGGGAGAGACCTTCACCCCGATCCCCCTTCAGGAGTCCTGGATGTCGACGCTCGACGAGCAGACGCGACGCAGCAGCGTCGCTCCCTCCCTTGCCGCCCCTCCGGACGACGACGCCGGTCTGACCAGCGACGAGGCCCGGCGGCGGCTGGAGTCGCACGGCCCCAACCGCCTGCCCGACCCGCCGACGCGGTCGCGTCTGGCGATGTTCGTCGACCAGTTCCGCAACCTGCTCATCGTCATCCTGATGGGGGCGGCGGTGCTCGCCGGCCTGGTCGGTGACTGGAAGGACACGATCGTCATCGGCGTGGTGCTGCTGCTCAACGCCGTCCTCGGCTACGTGCAGGAGGGGAAGGCCGAGCGCAGCCTCGCCGCCCTGCGATCGATGCTCGTCGAGTCGGCCAAGGTGCGGCGCGACGGCGAGGTGGCGGTGGTCCCCGCCGACCAGCTGGTCCCAGGTGACGTCGTCCTGGTCGACACGGGCGATCGCGTCCCCGCCGACGGTCGCCTCGTCGCCGCCCACAGCCTCGAGGTCGACGAGTCGAGCCTCACGGGCGAGTCCACCCCGGTCGAGAAGTCGACCGACCCCGTCGCCGACGACGCCGACCTGGGCGACCGGACCGACTCGGTGTTCATGAACACGACGGTGACCCGGGGTCGGGCCGAGGTGCTCGTCACCGCGACCGGCGCCGACACCGAGATCGGTGCGCTGGCCGGCATGCTCGCGGCCGCCGATCCCGGCGAGACCCCGCTGCAGCTCCAGCTCCACTCCTTGGGCAAGCGCCTCGCCGCGGTGGCCGGCGTCGCGGTGGCCGCGTTCATGGCCCTCGAGCTCCTCCAGGGGGCGTCGCTCGCCGACACGGTGCTGAGCTCCGTCGCCCTGGCCGTGGCCGCCATCCCGGAGGGGCTCCCTGCGGTCGTCACGGTGACCCTGGCCGTCGGCGTCCACCAGATGGCCAAGCGCAACGCCATCGTGAAGCGCCTGGCCAGCGTCGAGACGCTCGGGTCGACGACGGTCATCTGCTCCGACAAGACGGGGACCCTGACCCTCAACCGGATGACGGCGCAGGAGGTGCGGGCCGCCGACCGGGCCGCCTGGTGGAGGCGGCGGTGCTCTGCAACGACGCCGTGATCCGCGACGGCGAGCTGGTCGGAGATCCGACCGAAGGGGCCTTCGTGGTCCTCGCGGCCGAGGAAGGGCTCGACGTCGAGGGCCTCCGTCGCGCCCGACCCCGACGCGGCGAGGTTCCCTTCGACTCGGCGACCAAGCTGATGCTCACCGTGCACGACGCGGTCGACGGGCAGGGCGGTCGGGTGGCCTACCTGAAGGGCGCACCCGACGTCCTGCTGCCGCGCACCACCGCGTGGGCCGACCCGGCCGAGCGCCGGCGGCTCGAGGCCGAGCTGGACGAGATGGCAGCCCAGGGCCTGCGGGTCCTGGCCGTCGCCGAGCGCCGGGGGGAGCCCGACGACGACCTGGCCCGGGTCGACCTGGACGACCTCGACCTGCTGGGTCTCGTCGGCCTGGTCGATCCCCCGCGCCCCGAGGCACGGGACGCCATCGCGGTGTGCCGCCGAGCAGGCGTCGCGGTGAAGATGATCACCGGCGACCACCAGGCCACCGCCACCGCCATCGCCCACCGCCTCGGCATCGAGGGCGAGACCCTGACCGGGCGCGACCTCGACGAGCTCGATGACGACCAGCTCGCCGAGGTCGTCGAGCGCACCGGCGTGTTCGCCCGAGTCGCCCCCTCGCACAAGGTGCGCCTGGTCGACGCCCTGCGGGCCAAGGGCCACGTCGTGGCCATGACCGGCGACGGCGTCAACGACGCCCCTGCGCTGAAGTCGGCCGACATCGGTGTCGCGATGGGCATCACCGGGACGGAGGTCAGCAAGGAGGCGGCCGACGTGGTGCTGACCGACGACGACTTCTCCACCATCGTGCAGGCCGTCGAGGCGGGGCGGACCATCTACGGCAACATCGTCACCTTCGTGCGGTTCCAGCTCTCGACCAACGTCGGCGCCATCCTCACCCTCCTCGGTGCCTCGGTCGTCGGGTTGCCGGTGCCGTTCACCGCCATCCAGATGCTCTGGGTGAACCTGATCATGGACGGTCCGCCGGCCATGGCCCTCGGCGTCGACCCGCCCAGCGGGCGCGAGATGGAGCAGGCGCCCCGCCGGCCCGGTAGCCGGATCCTGACCGGTCGTCGGCTCGGCCACGTCGCCCTGGCCGGTGCGGTCATGGCGATCGGCACGCTCGGGGTGCTCGCCTACCAGCGCTCGGTGGAGACCGAGGAGCACGCCCTCACCATGGCGTTCACCACCTTCGTCCTCTTCCAGGTGTTCAACGTCTTCAACGCCCGCAACGAGCAGGGCACCGCGTTCACCCGCGCCTCCCTCCGGAACAGCAAGCTGTGGATGGCGCTCGTGGGTGTCGTCCTCCTCCAGGTGCTCGCGGTCACCGTCGAGCCCGTCCAGCAGGTGTTCGGCACCTCGGACCTGGGCCTCACGGACTGGATCACCGCCATCGTGGTCGCCTCGTCGGTCCTCTGGGTCGAGGAGCTCCGCAAGCTGGTCGGCCGCCGGCGCACGACCCCCGCGGAGTCCGATCAGGCCACGGGCACGACGACGACGGCGACATCTGCGTGAGCGGCCACGCTGGTGGCGACCGACCCCAACCCCGCGAGCCCCTCGCCCCGCCGCGCGCCGACCACGATCAGCGACGCATGGCTCGCCTGTGCGACCTGGTTCAGGACGTCGCGGGCATCGCCGTCCAACACCTCGATGCTGACGTCGGCATCCGCGCCGACGGCCTCGGCCACAGTGCGCTCGGCCACATCGCGCCCGAAGGCCTCGTGGCCCTGGAACACCAGGCCCTCGACGGCGTACTCCGGTCCGAACGGGTACTCCATCACGTGGACGGCGTGGATGTTGCCTTCGGTGGTCGCAGCCGCCCAGCGCAGCGCGGCGATCGAGCCGGCCGATCCATCGACTCCGATCACGACGGGGCCGGACGAGCCGATGGGCGCCCCGGGTGGGACCACCGCGACCGGACACCGGGCATCCCGAGCGACTCGGGTGCTCACCGACCCCATGAGAGCTCGACGGATGGCTCCGAGACCGCGCGTTCCGACCACCACCAGGTTGGCGTCGTTCTCCTCCGCCTCGGCCAGCAGCGTCGACACGGCCGAGCCGTAGCGCAGCACGGGTGTGACCGTGCCGGCGCCTCCTCCGCAGCGCGCCATGGTCGCGTCGAGTGAGGCCCGGGCCGCCTCCTCCACCGCAGCCACCGGTGAGGCCGCGGACCCGAGGGGGCCGGTCGAGATCATGTGGGCGGGGACCTCCCTGGCCAGGACGGCTCGCACGGAGGCGCCCGTGCGCGCGCCGAGGCCCGCGCCCAGGCCAGCGCGTGATCGGCGGCGGTGCTCCCGTCGACGCCGACGACGATGGTGGACTCGGCCATGGTCACTCCCAGGGCAGCGCTGCCCCTGGAGCAGGACGGAGCGCCACCACCCTGACGGTAGGCATCGGGGCCCCGCCGCCGTCAGGGTCCTTGGACCCTTCTGCGACCGGGCAGCCGCCCGTCGGGGCCGAGGGGCGACGGCGCCTCGCGCTCGCGACGCACGAGGCGGTCCGTTCCTCGGGCCTCACGCGGTGATCATCTCGTCTGGGTGATGGCGGGACGATCGGAAGGTGGTTCGATCGACGGATCACAACGTCGCCCACATGTCGTCGGGCGCCTGACGAAGAGAGAACGAAGATGCGTCGTCGCCCCCTGCCCCTCCTCGGGGTCCTCCTGCTCTCCGTTGCGCTCCTCGCGGGATGCGGCGACGACGACCCGGAGACCACCTCAGACACCACGAGCAGCAGTGAGACGACCACCACCAGTGCGGAAGAAGCCTTCTGCGCGGACGCCGATCAGCTGGAGAGCGACCTCACCGCCCTCGGAGACCTCGATCTGCCCGGCGATGGGACGGACGCGGTGGAGGCCCAGCTCAGCACGATCAAGTCCGACCTCTCCACGCTCAAGTCGTCCAGTGGCGACGCCGCCTCCACCGAGATCAGCGCGCTCGAGGCCGCCATCGACGAGCTCGAGTCCGCCGCGAGCGAGGTCTCGGGCGATCTGACCGTGGCCAACGGGGCCAACGTCATCGTGGCGCTGGAGGACGTCGTCTCCACCGGTCAGGACGTCATCAGCACCCTGCAGACGACCTGCGGTTAGCAGAGACCTCGGGTGAGAAGGACGAAACCCCTGGCCAGAAGGCCAGGGGCTTCGTCTCACTGGAGCGGACGACGGGATTCGAACCCGCGACCCTCACCTTGGCAAGGTGATGCTCTACCAGCTGAGCCACGTCCGCGTGAGCCCCGCACCCTACCTGTCGGCGCAGGGACCGCCAAGCCGATCCGGCCCGTCGGCTACGTCTCGTAGCTGCCGCCGGTCGAGGCGATGTAGCCCTTCAGGTCCTCGAGGCAGCTCCCGTCGAGGTAGTCGTCGAGGCTGCAGTTCACGCCCTGGGGGGCGGCGCCACCGATGCTCCGCGCGCTGGCGACGTAGGTGTCGCCGGTGACCTGGGCCCAGCTCGTCGCGTCGGGGTCGTCGTCGAAGTAGCACGGCACCCCCGCCCTCTCCGACGTGGGCACGAACCCGCCCTGGTAGGAGGGGGACGTGCCCTTCATGCGCAGGAAGAGGTTCGCGGTCGTCTCGTCCCCCTGCTCGCCACCGCGGAGCAGCGCCCACCCGTTCTGCTCCGCCAGGTCGAACACCTGCTGCTGCTCGGCCTCGGTGAGCGTCCTCGGCCACACCACGATCGTCGATCCGCCGGACCCGTCGACGAGGAGCTCCTCGTTGCCGAGGCTCCCCGTCGTCGGCTGGCCCGGGTCGTAGGTGCTGACCGAGGCGCCGTACTGGGTCAGGGAGATGTAGGTCGCCTCCTCCTGGACGAACTCGGTGCTCTCGTCGAGTGCCGTGGTGTCGAACCAGGTGGGGACGTCCGGGATCCGGATGAGGCCGATCTCGGTCGTGCTCGTCGCGGCCCCGAGGTAACCCGCGCAGTCGTCGGCGGGAGGGACCGAGGACACGTCGGCCCCCGGGAGCAGCGGCGGGCGGGTGAACTCGATGAGCGCGGGGTCGAGGGCAGGGGCAGCCTCGAACCCGCTCCCCGACGACCCCGCCCCGGGACCGGCCCCGAACGACTCGCCCCCGTCGAGCGTGACGCTGCTCGCGTCACCGGTGCCGTCCGGCATGTCGGTCGGCGGCTTCGGATCCGGCACCAGGTTCAGGCTCGAGCAGTCGACGCCCTCCCCGGTGGTCAGGTCCACTGATCGCACGGTGGGGAACGGCGTGTCGGTCGGTCCGGCCGCGCCCCCCTGGTTGTAGTCGGGGAAGGCGTTGTAGACCCGGTTGGCGACGATGAACGAGCGCCCGTCGGTGGGGCTCGACAGGACGTTCGATTCGGGGACGTCCTGCAGGGAGTCGTCGAGCGTCGACGGGTCGGTCCCCTCGGGCACGACCAGCAGCCGGAAGTCACGATCGGCGGACAACACCGGGGTGCCGGCGACGAACGGGTTGGCGCTGCCCGACTCGGGGGTGATGTCGCTGTCCTTCACCACGGAGTACGGCTGCGCCTTGGCGGCCAGGCCGGTGTACACCATCCACTCGGTCCACGAGGCGTAGGGGAACGAGCCCGTGATCTCGTACCCGACAGGGTCGTCGGTGATCTTCGGGATGACGTAGGTGTAGGCGGCGTGGGGGTCCGGCTGGAGCGGGAACCGGAACGTCTCGACCCACTCGTACAGGTAACCGCAGGTCGACGGGTCACCCGATGCCGCGGTCGTCGACGATGCCTCATCGCTCGCCGGGGCCGAGGATCCCTCGTCGTCTCCGTCGGAGCACCCGGCCGCGAGCACCAGCAGCGCGACCACCGCCGCACCGACCGCCCCGGGACGACCTCGTCGCACCATGCACCGCTCCTGACCGCTGGGTGCCCCGAGGGTACGCGGACCAGAGAGGGTCGGCGGTCACCTCCACGGGGTGAGGTGCGGGGACTCCGCCCCCGACGCCGGTCAGGCCGGTGGCGCCTCCGGGGCGACCGCAGCCATGAGCAGCCGATGCCCCTCAGCACTGAGCGGGAGGGCCGCGGCCCGGTCGAGCGCGGCGGGGCTCATCTTGCGCGGCGGTGCGACGGAGGACGTCGACGGTCTTGTCGTCGCCCATCTTCACGGCCGACTCGTCGAGCTGGACCTCGAGGAAGGCCAGGCACACCGCGTCCTCGTGGACCTGGGTGGCGGGGTCGGAGCCGAGGCCCTGCTTGCGGATCAGGCGCTGGACCTCTCTCCACCGTCGCCTCGTCCCACCCCTGCCCGGTCAGGATCTCGGCCACCTCGGCGGCGTGGCGCTCCTTGGCGTCGCGCCGCCAGCGCAGGTAGCCGGCGCGGCCCTCGGGGTAGTCGGTGCGGGGCACGACCCAGCGGCGCAGGTGGTGGGCGCGGGCGGCGAGTCGCTGGGCCGGAGCGGCGGACGGGTCGAGCCGGTCGACCCACTCGGACGCACGCCGGCCGAGGGCGGCCTGCAACGACACCTCCTCGCCGTCGAGCACGACGCGGTCGGGGTCGTCGGCGTTGGCGGCGTCGATGGCGGCGAGGGTGGCGGCCTCGTCGGCCGACCCGGCCCCGGTCACGTCGCCACCCGTCGGACCGCCTCCGACCGGGTCACTCGGCGGGCGGACGGAGGTCGACCCGGAGGGTCAGGATGCCGTCCTCCAGCGTGCCCTCGGCGTCGCCGATGATGGCGAAGTCCTGGAAGTCGGTCTGCGCCTGTTGCACCAGGCGGGTGCGCTCGGGACCGGCCACCGGAGGCAGGTTGCGCTGCTTCACGGCGTGGGCCCGCTCCCGGAACCGGGCGACCATGGCATCGACATCGAGATCCTCGGCCATCCGCCCAACCTACCGGTCGTCGGCACCCGCATCGGCCGGGGACGCATCGGCCGGGGCCTCGAGGTCCCGGACCCGGGGTGGGCGGGCCGGGGGCGACGAGGGCTGGGTCGGGCCGTCACCTGGGCCGGTGGACGCCGCCGCGGGAGCCTCGGAGGCGGCCGGCACCCGTGAGGCCGCGGGGCGAGGGGCCCGGGCCGTCGGCGAGGCCGGGGTGGGAGGATCGGTCGCCGGCTCGGTGACGCCGTCGGGCGATCCGGGCGTGGTCGTCGGCACCCGGACGGGGGTCTGCCCCGGGCGGACCAGGACCCGCTCGGCGTCCGGCGTGGCGAGGGCCTTGGGGGGCACGGCGACGCGCCGGGGACGCGCCGGGCGGGCGGGCCGCGCCGTCGGACGGGGGCGAGCCGGCGCCGCGGGGGGCTCGCCGTCGCGACGGCGCCCCCGGGCGGGTGGGCCGGGGAGGACGGCGGAGGCCGCCGCGGCGGAGGCCGCGACCTTGCCGCCGGAGGGCTCACCCTCGGCGTCACCGTCACCGTCACCGTCGTCGTCGGCAGCGGCACCGGTGTCGGCATCGGTGTCGGACGGCTCGGGCACGACGACGTCCGTCGTCACCGCGGCAGCGGCCACTGCGACCGTCGACTCGTCGGACGCGGGCTCCTCATCGTCGCCGCCCTCGGACGTCGCGCCCGCGGCCGACGCGGCGAGCAGCTCCTCGGGCGAGACCCCGAGCTTCTTGGCCTCCTTGCGGAGGGCCTTGGCTCGACGGGCCTCGAGGCGGGCCGCGGCCCGCCGGGGGTTGGTGGCCCGGACGTAGAGGACCAGGGTCACCAGCAGGCCGGCGGCCACGACCCCCAGCGCGACCACCACGACCCAGACCTCGCGGAGGTCGTCGGACGCCTGCTGCTGGGCGTCGGAGGCCCCGGTGTCGTCGCCGCCGGTGTCGTCGGCGGCGGTGACCCCCGCCGTCGCCTCGGGGGTGGTGGAGGCCGCCGTCTCGACCGGGGCCGTCGTCGCAGTCGGGTCGACCTGCACCGCCGGGGGCCCGCCCGCCGCCGCGACCGACACGCCGACCGGGGTCGCCAGCCCGAGCACCACACCGCAGGCAGCGACGAGGGCGCGGCAGGAGGAGCGGGGCCGGATCACGATGGGACGATGCTACCGGCGCGCTCCCGGCCGACTTCGATCACGCACCGGCCCCGGCCGCCGCCGGCTGGTGGCGCGGGCAGGAGAAGGTCGTCCGGCCGCCCACCGTGCGGCGCAGCAGCGGGGTGCCGCACCGGGGGCAGACACCCGACCGGGTCCGTTCGGCCTGGAGGTCGCCGGTGTGCGAGCCGCCCCGCTCGCTGAGCAGGTCGATGGTGGCCCGCAGGTGGCGGTGGAGGCGGGTGAGCTCGGCGGGGGTCAGCGAGCCGGCCTCCCGGGCCGGGTCGAGGCCCGCTCGCCACAGGGCCTCGTCGCAGATGAGGTTGCCGACGCCGGCGAGCCGGGCCTGGTCCAGGAGGCGCGCCTTCAGCGGGGCCTGCGACCCGGCCAGCACGTCGCGCAGCCCGGCCCGCCCGATCGACGCCGCATCCGGACCGAGGCGCTCCTCGTCGGGGTCGAGCTCCACCCCGCCGAGCCGCCGGGGGTCGACCAGGATCATCCGTCCGCCGTCGACCAGGTCGAGGGCGAAGCGGTGCCAGGCCGGATCGTCCCGGCCCGACGAGTACTCCAGCCGCTCGATCGGGCCGGTGCCGTCGACCAGCAACCGGCCGGTCATCCCGAAGCGCAGCCCGAGCACCGGCCCGTCGGTGTCGACGAGCAGCAGCTTGCCCGCGCCGTCGGGTGCCGGTGACGGTGCGCCCGGCCAGCACGGCCTCCAGGGTCGTCGGGTCGACGCCCTTGCAGAACCAGGGGTCGGGGGCGTGGGCCCGGGCGATGGTCCGCCCGACCAGCCGGTCGGCGACGCGCCGGTAGGCCTCGACCTCGATCAGCTCGGGCACCGGAGGGCTACGACGAGGCCGCGTCGCCCACCGCGCCGGCGGCGGCCAGGGCCCGGTCGAGGTCGGCCCGCAGGTCGTCGACGTGCTCCAGGCCGACCGACATCCGGATCGTGCCGGGGCCGATGCCGACCTCGGCCAGCTCCTCGGGCAGGAGGTTGACGTGGGTGGTCGACGCCGGGTGGGTCACGAGGGTCTCGGGTCCGCCGAGCGACGACGCCAGCTGGGCGATCTCGACCGACTCGACGAAGCGCCTTGCCGGCCTCGATGCCGCCGGGCAGGTCGAAGCAGACCAGGCCGCCGCAGTGCCCGCATCTGGCGCAGGGCCAGGTCGTGCTGGGGGTGCGACTCGAGGCCGGGGTGGCGGACGGCGACGGCCCGGCCGTCCTTCTCCAGCCACCGGGCCAGCTCCAGCGCCGTCTCGGACTGGCGGGCGAAGCGCACCGGCAGGGTGCGGAGGCCGCGCAGCGCCGTTGGCCGCGTCGTAGGGCGAGGCCACCGCGCCCTGGAGCACGGCGAAGCCGGTGAGCCACTGCACCAGCTCGGCCGACGGTCGGCGACCACGCCGAGGGTGGCGTCGTTGTGGCCGGCCATCGCCTTGGTGGCGCGGTGGACCACGATGTCGACGCCGTGGCGCCAGCGGGCTCTGGCCGAGCGGCGTGGCGAAGGTCGAGTCGACCACGGTCATGGGCCCGGCGATGGCACCCAGCTCGTCGAGGTCGACCAGGTCGAGCCGCGGGTTGGCCGGGGTCTCGGCCCACACCAGCATCGTCTTGCCCGGGCGCACGGCCGCGGCCATCGCCCCCGGCTCGGTGCCGTCGACGAAGGTGACGTCGATGCCGAAGCGGGGGCACATGGCCTGGAACACCAGCTGGGTGCCGGCGTAGAGCTGGCGGCTGGCCACGATGTGGTCGCCCGGCGAGCACAGGCCGAGCACCACCGCGGTGACCGCGCCCATGCCCGAGCCGAAGGCCCGGGCCGCCTCGGCCCCCTCGAGGTCGGCGACGGCGCCCTCGAAGTCGGCCACCGTGGGGTTGCCGTAGCGGGAGTAGAAGCGGTCGCTGCCGATCGACAGTGGCGGCCGCCTGGGCCTCCTCCACCGAGTCGGACACGAACGTCGACGTGGCCCAGATCACCGGGGCCAGCGACGGGTGCGCAGCCGCCCCGCCCGCCGCGGATGGCGCGGGTCTCGGGGTGCAGGCGGCGGGGTGGGCTCGTCGCTCATCAGGTCTCCAGCTCGGCGAGGACGGGGGTGAGGAGGGCGGCCACCTGGTCGATCTCGAGCAGGAACGCGTCGTGGCCGTGGGGGCTGTCGATCTCGGCGTAGGTGGCCTGGCGGCCCTGCGCCTTGAGGCCGGTGCACCAGGTCGTCGGACTGGTACGCCGGGTACAGCGTGTCGCTGGAGACCCCGACGGCGAGCACCGGCGCCTGCACGCGGGCCAGGGCGGCGTCGATGCCGCCCCGCCCGCGGCCCAGGTCGTGGAGGTCCATCGCCTTGGTCAGCAGCAGGTAGGAGTTGGCGTCGAAGCGGCGCACCAGCTTGTCGCCGTGGTGCTCGAGGTAGCGCTCGACCTGGAAGCGGTCCCACAGGCCGAAGTCGCCCGAGAGCGGCTCGACCTCGTCGCGCCCGAACTTGTCGGTGAACACCCGTCGGTGCGGAAGGTGATCTGCGAGACCATGCGGGCCAGGGCCAGCCCGGCGTGGGGTCCGTCGCCCGGCTCGGCGTCGTAGTAGTCGCCGTTGCGCCAGTGCGGGGTCGAGGGCGATGGCCCGCCGTCCGGTGCTCCAGTAGGCGATCTGCTGGGCGGTGGCGGCCGCCGCAGGTGGCGATCGGCGACGAGGCGCCCGACCCGGTCGGGGAACATCACGCCCCACTCCAGGACCTGCATGCCGCCCATCGAGCCGCCGACGACCGCCGCCCACCGCTCGATGCCCAGGGCGTCGGCCAGACGGGCCTGGGTGCGCACCATGTCGCGGATGGTCACCACCGGGAACTCCGAGCCCGTAGCGACCGGTGCGGTCGGAGCGGGGCGACGACGGGCCGGTCGTGCCCTGGCAGCCGCCGAGGACGTTGGCGCACACCACGAACCAGCGGTCGGTGTCGATGGCCCGCCCGGGCCCGACCAGCGTCGTCCCACCAGCCCTCGGTGGGCTGGCCCGGGCCGGCCGGACCGGCGGCGTGGGCGTCGCCGGTCAGCGCGTGGCACAGCAGGACCGCGTTCGACCGGTCGTCGGCGCAGCGTGCCCCAGGTCTCGAAGGCGACGGTGACGTCGCGGAGCTGGCCGCCGCCCTCCAGCACGAAGGTGCGATCGACGAAGGTGCGCAGGAACTGGCGGTCGCCCGAGTGGGTCGCTCGGCCGCCACGCCCCCGACGCCGGGAGGGTGCTGGCGTGGGCCCGGGTCCACGCCGGAGGCGTGAGGGCGGAGTCGAGGGACGAGACGTCCGACCCCTGGATCGGGGTGCCGTCGACCATGTGCTCGCCTCCTCCGGGTGGGTTCGGGGGGCGGAGCCCGTGGGTGCCGTGCACCGGGCGGACCCGGACACTTCGTTGCCGGCGGAGCCGGCCACATCCCCGCCCGGAGGCGGGAGGCACCTTGGGTGTCCGTCCCAGGTTGCCGGACCCGGTCGCGCCGGGCCGCTCGTGATGACCTCGGCAGCGTAGGCCACCGGCCGGTCGACGGCCAACGCATCCGGCCAACGCATCCCGCTCGTCCGGCCCCGGGGCCCGGCCACCCCGCCGGTAGCCTCCCGGCGTGTCCCGCTCCGACCAGGCCGACCGCAGCGACTACATCGGCTGCGGCCTGTGGGCGCTCGGCTTCCTGGTGCTGGTCGTCGTCAGCTTCATCGTGGGGTCGTTCCTGCGACCCGACGACGAGGGCGGCGGCGGCGACGTCGACGCGGTGACCCTGGCCGAGGGCGGCCGGGGCGACTCCGCCTACGCGCTGATGGGCGGCACCGACGAGGCCGGCGACCCGTGCGTCTCGCTCCAGATCGACGGCGAGGAGGTCACCGGCCAGTGCGGCTTCGCGGTCGGCACCGGCGACGAGGCCGACCGCTACACCGTGACCTCGACCCTGCTCGACGACGGCACCACCGTGGTGTTCGCCCCCCTCCCCCGCGCCGCCGAGTCGGTGCGGCTCGACATGGCCGACGGCTCGACGCCCGAGGTCGAGACCCGCGAGAGCGAGACGGCCGGCGTGGTCTGGTTCGTGTACGAGTCGGAGTCCGAGGTGGCCGGACCGGCCGAGGTGCTCGACGCCGACGGGGAGCCGCTCGTCCCCGGGTGACACGGCGCCAGCGGTGTCAGCGTCGGGGGAGGCGGGCCCGCCACCAGGCGACGACGGGGTCGTCGGGCCGGAGGCCGTGGGCGGCGACGAGGTCGGGGCCGGCGTCGGCGAGCGGGCGGCCGGCCCGCAGGTCGTCGGCCACCCGGTGCCAGACGTCGACGTCGACCGGCAGGGGGACGGCCCGCACCGTCGCCACACCCACGCGGGCCGTGGCCGGAGCCCGCCCGGTGCCCGCGGCCCGCTGGAGGACCCACGCCGTCACGGCCGGCGACGAGAGGGCCGCCGCGAGGCGCCACAGCTCCTGGTCCACGTCGTCGGACCCGTCGGAGGCCTCGAGGGTCGGCTCGACGGAGACCAGCGGGACGCCGGGGAGGACGCTCACCGGCGGCGTCCACCGCGGCCTCGACCACCCGGGCCTGGGGCGCGACCAGCACCTTGGGTCGGAGGCGGGCCCGCATCCACGCGGCCACGTCGGGATCGTCGGCCTCCACCCCCTCGAGGTCGACGCCGGGACGCTGCCACGCTCGACCCGGCGACGCGGGCCGGTGCGCTCCCCCCAAGCACGGCCGCAGCGGGTCGACCAGGCCGGTCGTGACGAGGCGGGTGACGGGTCGGGCGACGTCCGAGGTCGGGCACCTCGGCGAGGTGGGGGGCGAGGGCGTAGAAGTGCTGGCGGAACCCGGCGACGACCTCGGCCCGGTCGCCCACGGTGCCCGCCGACGCGTCGAGCACGACGGGCGGCACGCCGTGCACCGCAGCCAGCAGCGGCGCCCAGCTCGATCGCGCCGCGGGTCGGCACTCGTCCGTGCCGGCCCCCGACCGACCGCTGCGCCCGTGGCCAGGCGCACGGCGTCGACCGGCCGTCCCGGCCGACCGGCGAGCCGACGCCGCCGTCGCGGGCACCTCCAGCACGACCGCACCCACGTCGACGTCGGCCGCGAAGACCGGTTCGCCGGCGACCCACAGCCCGGCGACGTCGGCGACGTCCTCCACCGCGGCCCGCACCGCCGCGCCGTGCTCGGCCCCGAGCAGCGACAGCGGGCAGCGACGAGCGCGACCCGCCCTCCCGGCCGGGCGTGGCGGACCCCGGCCAGCAGGAACAGCGCCGCGGTGTCGACGTAGCCGGACGCGGCCGCGCCGAGGCGGGCCCGGAGCCGGGCCCCGTCGTCGCGGGTGCGGGCCGTGTCGGCGCGCAGCTGGCCGAGGAACGGCGGGTTGCCCACCACCAGGTCGGGCGGCGTCGTCCGACGGGTCGTCGAGGAGGCCGTCGCCGACGACGATCCGCTCCCCCACCACGCGACGGCGACCGCGGCGTCGACGCCGTGCTCCACCGCCCAGAGCGCGACGGCCGCGCGGGCCACCGCGACCGCGAGCGGGTCGAGGTCGGTCCCGGACAGGCCGTCGAGCACCGCCGCCGGGTCGGCGCCCGCCGCCGACCTGGTGGCGGGCCGCGGCGAGGAGGAACGCACCGGCACCGACGGCCGGGTCGTGCACCCGCCACGCGGTCGGGGGCGGCCGGCGTCGTCGCACCCAGCCCGCGCACGGCCCAGGCCACGAGGGCCGAGGCGACGCTCGGCGGGGTCAGGTGGACGCCGAGGGCCCGCCGTCGGTCGGCGCCGAGCAGGGCCTCGTGCGCCGCGCCCAGCACGTCCGGTGCGGCCAGCCCCTCCGGCCACGGCGCGGACGTCGACCTCGCGCCGCCCGCGTTCTTGCCACCCTGGTCCCCCGCCTCGGGGGACGGTGGTTGCCAGAACGGATCGGGGTCGGCGCCGAGGGCCTCGGCGGCGCGGTGGACGAGCGCGGCCAGCACGGCCTCGGCCCCCACCGCCGTCGGCGGTGGCGACGAGGTGCTGCCGCCACGGCTCCCAGTCGGGGTGGCGGGCGGGGTCGGCGACCCCGGGTGGGTCAGGCGGCGCCGGAATCGGCGTTGGGGTCCCAGGCCGTCAGGTCGGCCAGCCGGGCGTCGTTGGAGAAGATCTCGACGATCGGCAGGTCGATGCCCACCCGCTTCTGCATGCGGCGGACCTCGAGCTCCTCGTTCCAGAGGGCCAGGGTCACGACGAGGCCCGCTCGCCGGCCCGGGCGGTGCGGCCCGAGCGGTGGAGGTAGGCCTTGTGGTCCTCGGGCGGGTCGCCGTGGATCACGACGTCGACGTCGTCGACGTGGATGCCGCGGGCGGCCACGTCGGTGGCCACCAGCACGGGCAGCTTGCCCTCGGAGAAGTCGGCCAGGGCCCGCTCGCGGAGGCGCTGGGGCAGGTCGCCGTGGATGGCGCCGGCCTTGACGCCCTCCTCCTTGAGGTCGTCGACCAGCCGGTCGGCGTAGCGCTTGGTGCGGGTGAACACGATGGTGCGGCTCGACGCCGCGGGCGATGGCGGCGATGACCTTGGTCTTGTCCATCTGGTGGACCAGGAGGAACCGGTGGGTCATCTCCTCGACCGTCACCTGCGGCGACTCCACCTCGTGGCGCACCGGGTCGGTCTGGTAGCGGTTGACCAGGGTCTTCACCGCGCCGTCGAGCGTGGCGGAGAACAGCAGGGTCTGGTGGGAGCCGTCGATGTGGCGCAGCAGCCACTCGACCTGGGGCAGGAACCCCATGTCGGCCATGCGGTCGGCCTCGTCGACGACCACGATGTCGACGTCGGCCAGCGACGCCTCCTTGCGCTCGATCAGGTCGATCATGCGGCCGGGGGTGGCCACCACGACCTCGGCGCCCTCGGGTGAGGGCGGCTGATCTGGGCGGTCATGTTGGCCCCGCCGTAGACCGGCTCGACCCGGACGCCGATGGCCTGGCCGAGGGGAGCGAGCTCCTCGCTCACCTGGGTGGCCAGCTCGCGGGTGGGCACCAGGACGAGGGCGCGGGGGCGGCGGGACTCGGCCGTCTGGACGCGCTGGAGGGTGGGGAGGCCGAAGGCCAGGGTCTTGCCCGAGCCGGTCTTGGCCTTGCCGCAGACGTCGCGGCCCGCCAGGGCATCGGTGATGGTGAGCTCTTGGATCGGGAAGGCCTGGTCGATGCCCCTTCTCGGAGAGGGTCTTGACCAGGGCCGGATCGACCCCGAGCTGCTCGAAGGTCGTCGTCATGTCGGCGCCCAGCCTACGGCTCCCCCCGCCCGCGCCCCCAAACCCGCTGCTCAGGCGACGGGCTGCCGCCGGGCAGGGCGGCCTCGATGGCGCCGACGACCTTCGGGTCGTCCGGCTCGACCTGGGGGGCGAAGCGGGCCGCCACCGTGCCGTCGGGCGCGAGGAGGAACTTCTCGAAGTTCCACCGGATGTCGCCGGAGTGGCCGTCCTCGTCGGCGACCTGGGTCAGCTCGGCGTAGAGCGGGTGGCGGTCGTCGCCGTTGACGTCGATCTTCTCGAACAGCGGGAAGTCGACGCCGTAGGTGGTCGAGCAGAAGCTCTGGATCTCCTCGGCCGAGCCGGGCTCCTGGCCGAGGAACTGGTTGCACGGGAAGCCGGCGACGGTGAAGCCCCGGTCGGCGTAGGTCTGCTGCAGGCGCTCCAGGCCCTCGTACTGCGGGGTCAGACCGCACTTCGAGGCCACGTTCACCACCAGGACGGCCTTGCCCTCGAGGTCGTGCAGGTCGGCGGCGCTGCCGTCGAGGGCGGCGATGTCATGGTCGTAGATGGCCACGGAGGTCCTCCTGGGGGTGGGGTCGGCGGTCAGTCTGCCGGACCCGGCCGCCCCTCACGCCCACTCCCTCGGCGACGAGTCGTCGGGCCTGCTCCTCCTCGTGGCCGGGGACGAGCCGGCCGGCGGCGTTGACGACCCGCCACCAGGGCAGCCCGTCGGATCCCGCCAGCAGGCGCCCGACCGCCCGGGCCCGGCCCGGCCACCCCGCCTCGTGGGCCACCTCGCCGTAGGCCACGACGTCGCCGGGGTGCAGGCCGCGGAGCACGGCGCGGACCGCGGCGTCGAGGTCGGGGGCGGGGCCGTCGGCACGGTGTCGGGCCACCAGGGCGTCGACCTCGGACGGCGGGAGGGGGTCGGGAAGGTCCGCCACGACCCCATCCAAGCGGCTCGCAGGCGACAGGGCGTAGGTTGCCGCCGATGACGGCGATCGAGCCCGACGTCCTCGAGGGCCACCTCGACCGCATCCGCGACGACGGGTGGACGGTCCTGCCCGACGCCATCGAGCCGGCCCTGCTCGACGAGCTCGACGAGGCCATCGACCGCCTGGAGCGCGACCTCGGCGCGGTGCCGGCGGCCAACGTGTTCGAGGGCCACGCCACCGTCCGCATCTACAACCTGCTGGCCCGCGACCGGGTGTTCGAGCGGGTGCCGGTGCACCCCGCGGTGCTGCCCGTCGTCCAGGGCGTGATCGGCCAGGGCTGCCTCGTGTCGTCGCTGTCGTCGATCGCCATCGACCCCGGGGAGGTGGCCCAGCCGCTGCACGTCGACGACGCCATGATCCCCCTGCCCCGACCGCACGTCCCGGTGATCTGCAACTCGATGTGGGCCCTCACCGACTTCACCGAGGCCAACGGCGCGACCCGGATCGTCCCCGGCTCGCACCACCGCGACCACCAGCCCGCCTTCGACGGCCAGCACGACTCGCTCGCGGCCGAGATGCGACGGGGCTCGGTGCTCGTGTGGGTCGGGTCCCTGTGGCACGGCGGCGGGGCCAACACCACCGACGTCCGGCGCACCGGGTTGGCCATGAACTACTGCGCCGGCTGGGTCCGCCAGCAGGAGAACCAGCAGCTGGGGATCCCCCTCGACGTCGCCCGGCGCTTCTCCCCCGCCCTGCGGGGCCTGTGCGGGTTCTCGACCTACCGGGGCCTCATCGGCCACATCGACAAGCGGACCCCCGCCGAGGTGCTGCTCGGGCCGGCCCCCGCCTCCGACGACGGCGCGGCCGCGCGAGGCCGCCGACGGCCGCATGCTCTTCGACGACCTCGGATGACGGGCGACCCGCTGGCCGGGCTCGACGACTGGCCCTGCCCGACGGTCGCCGCGGCCGTGGTCGACCGGTCGGGGATCACCGCCGCCCACGGCGACCTCGAGCACCGCTTCCCGCTGGCGTCGGTGACCAAGCCCCTGGTCGCCTCGGCGGTGTGGGTCGCCCTGGAGGAGGAGGTGCTCGACCTCGACCAGCCCGCCGGCCCCGAGGGCTCCACCGTCCGCCACCTGCTCGCCCACGCGTCGGGCCTCGGCCTCGACGGCGTCGAGATCGCTCGACCGGGGCGGCGCCGGATCTACAGCAACACCGGGTTCGAGGTGCTGGGCGCCACCCTGGAGGCCGCGTCCGGGATCTCCACCGCCGGCTACCTGGACGAGGCCGTCCTCGCCCCGCTCGGGATGGCGTCCACCTCGCTCGACGGGTCGCCGGCCCACGCCGCGACCAGCACGGTGGCCGACCTGGCCCGCTGGGTCGGCGAGCTGCTCCAGCCCGCCCTCCTCGCCCCCGAGACGGTGGCCCTGGCCACCTCGGTCGCCTTCCCCGGCCTCGACGGCCTGGTGCCCGGCTACGGCAAGCAGAGCCCCAACGACTGGGGGCTGGGGGTCGAGGTGCGGGGCCACAAGTCGCCCCACTGGACGGCGCCCGGCAACAGCCCGGGCACCTTCGGGCACTTCGGGCGGGCCGGCACCTTCGTCTGGGTCGACCCGGCCCTGGGCCGGGGCCTGGTCGTGCTGACCGACCGGGAGTTCGACGCGTGGGCGCTCCCGCTGTGGCCGGCGGTGTCCGAGGCGGTCGTCGGCTGGCGTCCCTGACCCGGTGGGAGGTCGGAGCGGCGGTGCGGAGGGCGGCACGGAGAGCGGCAGGGGCATGGGCCGTCCGGCCCACCTCTCCGGCGTTCCCTCATCCTGCGATGGCGCCCGCCGATGTACAGGACATGTCACGGGCTGGGAGCCCTCCGTCGGGTACGACCGCCGGAGCAGAGAGCCGGGGCGCCTGAGGTGCTCGGGGAGCTGCGAGCACGCCGCGCCCTCGAACGAGTGGGGATGGCCGCCTCCGGACCGTTCGAGTCGGTGGAGAGCGTCAACAACGAGGTGTGGATGACCCCCGAGGTCGTCGTCCGGGTCGGCTTCCGCCCCGAGCACCGACTCCGCCGCGAGGCCCAGCTGGCCCAGGTCCTCCCGCCGCAGGTCGGCTACCCCACCGTGCGGGGCTACGGCGCCGACATGGGCAGCGAGTGGCTCGTCCTCGACCGGCTGCCCGGGTACCCGCTCAGCCGCTGCTGGCCGTCGATGTCCGGCGGCGAGCGCCGCAGCGCGATCCGAGAGCTGGCCGACCGGCTCAAGGTCATCCACGCCCTCCCCACCCCGACGCTGCCGCCCCTGCGCCAGGTGCCCCAGCTGATCGACCCGGCCCCGACGCCGACCATGTCCGTCGCCCGCCTGCTGGTCGCCATCGACCGCATCAGCCGCCTCCCCCACGTCGACCACCGCGTGTCGCAGGACCTGGCCGACATGGTCCGATCGCTGATGGCCTGCCTCGACCCGTTCACGGCGCGGACCCTCATCCACGGCGACCTCAGCTTCGAGAACGTCCTGTGGGACCGGGAGGTCGGGCACGTCAGCGCCATCCTCGACTTCGAGTGGGCCCGGGGGGCGCCGCCGGACCTCGACCTCGACGTGCTGCTGCGGTTCTGCTCCTACCCCGACCTCCACGTGCCGGCCTCCTACGCCGATGCCACCAAGGCCGAGGACTACGCCGACGTGCCCGTTCTGGCTGGCCGAGGACTACCCCGAGCTGTTCTCGTCGCCGAACCAGCTCGACCGCTGCCGGCTCTACGCCATCGCGTGGGACGTCGAGGAGCTCCTCGGCTACCCGCCGATGCTCTCCCCGAACAACCTCGACGAGCGCCACCCCTACCGGCGCCTCCAGTCGATGCTCACCGGCGACAGCCACCTCGACCGCCTCGACCGGGTCTCCGGCCGGGTCTAGCGGAGCCCCTTCCAGAGGGACCGCCGCCGCCCGCCGCTACTCCGGCAGGCGGCCCCACTGCTCGGGCGGGGCGGGCTGGCGGCTCGACGGGAACTCGCGCAGCGGGCCGGTGGGCGACGCGTCCCAGTCGGCGAAGGTCAGCGGCGTCTGCATCCACGCCGCGAGCAGGTGGGCCACGGCCTCGATCGACCGGCGGTGGGTGCGCTCCCAGCCGTGGCTGGCGTCGAGCCCGAAGGCGACGAGGGCGGCGCGGGTGCCGGCGCCGGACTCGAGGGCGGCGGCGACGTCGGAGCGGTAGTACCGGAACAGGTCGCGGGCGTGGGGGATGTCGTGGTCGCGGGCGAGGCGGCACAGCCGTCGGGTGAGGTGGTAGTCGAAGGGCCCGGTCATGTCGGCCAGCGGGATGGTCACGCCGTCCTCGATGGAGTGCTGGCCCGGCGCGCACACCGCGTTGTCGACCGAGATCATCTCGGCCACGTCGGCGTCGAGGCCGTGGCTCGCGCCCTGGCCGACCTCCTCGGCGATGGTGACGAGCAGGCTGGTGCGGTGGGGCAGCTCGATGCCGGCGTCGACCACCGCCTGGCACGCGGCCAGCGCGGCCGCCACCCCGGCCTTGCCGTCGAGGTGGCGGCTGACGACGAAGCCGGACTCGGTGACCTCGGGGGTGGCGTCGAGGGCGACGAAGTTGCCGACCTCGAGCCCGAGGGCGCGCAGGCCGTCGGCGTCGTGGACGAGCTCGTCGACCCGCACCTCGACGTGGTCCCACCCGACGCCCTGCGTCGTCGACCTCGTCGCCGAAGGCGTGCCCGCTGGCCTTCAGCGGGAGGATCGTGCCGGTGAGGACGCGGTCCGGGTCCTCGACGAAGACCTGCACCCGGGCGCCCTCGGCGAAGCGGGCGCTGAAGGTGCCGACGGGGGCGAGCGCCAGGCGCCCGTTCTCCTTGAGGGCGCGCACCATGCACCCGATCGTGTCGGCGTGGACGACGATCGCCCGGTCGATGCCCGCGCTCCGCCCGGGCAGCTCGGCCAGCAGCGCGCCGCGGCGGGTCAGCCGGAAGGGCAGGCCGACGTCGGTCAGGACGTCGCCGACGCAGCTGCATCACCGCGTCGGTGCGCCCCGACGGGCTCGGGGTGCGCAGGAGGTCGAGCAGCACCGAGAGGGTCCACCCCTCGTTGATCGGGACCCGCGGCCGCGGGCGGCGTCGGACGGCTCATCGGGCGTCGCGGTCCTGGGGGGTCCAGGCGGCTCGGGCAGGCCGGGCTGGCCCGGGAAGAGCAGGTCGACGAAGCGCGCCGCGGTCGGCTGGGGCTCGTGGTTGGCCAGGCCCGGGCCGCTCGTTGGCCTCGATGAACACGTAGTCGGGGCCGGTCGACGTCGGGCACGAGCAGGTCGATGCCCGGTCACCGGGATGCCGATGCGCCTCGGCCGCGGCGCACCGCCACCGCGCCCAGGTCGGGGTGGACCTCGGCGGTGACGTCGTGGATCGTGCCGCCGGTGTGCAGGTTGGCGGTGCGGCGCACCTCGCAGCCGGATCGCCCTCGGGCAGCACGTCGTCGAGCGACCAGCCCGCCTCGCGCACGGTCGCCTCGGTGACCTCGTCGACGCGGGATCGTGCGACTCGCCGCCGGTCGCCGCGGCCCGGCGGCGGCTCTGCGGCCGCGACCAGCGTCGCGCACCGTGTGGCGGCCGTTGCCGACGCACCTCGGCGGGCCGGCGCACCGCGGCGGCCACGACCTCGTCGTCGATGACGACGACGCGCAGGTCGTCGCCGGGGCCGCGCTCCTCGAGCAGCACGTCGGGGCAGTGCTCGCGGCGCCCGCTCGAGGGCGGCGTCGAGCTCCTCGGCGTCCGTCGACGCCGACGGTGATGCCCCGGCCCTGCTCGCCCCGCGCCGGCTTGACCACCACGTCGCCGACCTCGTCGAGGAAGGCGTGGTCGCCCGTCGTCGAAGGTGGCCAGCCGGCCGCGCGGGCACGGCGCAGGCCGGCGTCGCGAGCACGACGCGGCGGGTGCACGCGCTTGTCGTCGCAGCGGCTCATGGCCACCGCGCGTGGTCAGCTCCGACAGCGACTCGCGGGTGACGATGCTGCGCCCGCCGTGGGTCAGGCGCAGCTCGCCCGCCTCGGCGTCGAGCACCTCGACCCGGATCCCGCGGCGGCAGCGCCTCGTCGGCGATGATCCGGGCGTAGGGGTTGAGGTCGTCGATGGTCTCGGGCGGGCCGGCGGTGAACAGCGGCTCGTTGATCGGGTTCTTGCGCTTGACGCAGAGCACCGGCACCCGCTGCGAAGCCGAGCTTCTCGTAGAGGCGCGATGGCGGCGGCGTTGTCGTGCACGACCGACAGGTCCATGTAGGCGCCGGCCCCGGTCGCGGAGGCGCTCGGCCAGGGCCCGGGTCAGCGCCTCGCCGACGCCGGGCGGCGCGGCGGCCGGGTCGACCGCGAGGCACCACAGGCTGCGGCCGCCGCTCGGGGTCGTCGAAGAGCCGCACGTGGTCGACGCCGGTGACGGTGCCGACGACCGCGCCGGTCGGCGTCGCACGGCGACCAGGTAGGTGACCACGTCGGATGCCGACGTGGTTGGCCCAGATGACGTCGACGGGGGCCGGGACCATCCCGCAGCGCACGTAGATCGCGGTTCATCGGCCTCGGCAGTCGCTCGCGGCCGGTCGCGATCCGGCGGACGACGCACGCCGCGGCCGCCGCCGCGGCCGGCGCCGGTCGCCGGCGAAGCGGCAGCCGGTAGGTGTGGCTGCGGGTCGATGAACAGCTCGTGCGGGCGGCCGGGCCACCAGGACGTGCGGGTCGCGCGGGTAGACGCAGATGTCGCGGCGGCCGGCCGCCTCCGCGCCGCAGCACGTCGGCCAGCTCGCTCGGCGTCGGCGAAGGTCTGGCCGAACACCAGCCGGCCCCACCCGAGGTCGAGCACGACGTCGTCGGCCATCGCGTCCTGGAGGTGGGTCGGCGAGGCGTCGTCGTGGAGCCCGAGCGTGATCGCCTCGGGGCCTGGTCGTCGCGCGGGCCGCACGGCCGGACGTCATGCCGGGCCGCGCTCACCGCGACGCCGTGGGCCTGGAGCCACAGCTCCAGCAGGCCGAGCTGCCACAGCTCGTTGCCCCGCAGCGGCGTCAGCTCGGCCGTTCGGGTCGGCGCAGCAGGCGCGTCGACGTGCCTCGGGCCGGAACAGCCCCCGCTCCTTGGCCGCCGGGGCGTGCAGCGCGTCGCGCACCAGGTCGAGGTACGGCGCCCTCGAGGTGGGTCAGCGCCGGGACCGGGAAGTAGCCCTTCGGGCGGTCGATGACCTCGGCGGGGATCACCCGGCGGGCGGCCTCCTTGAGCACGCCCTTGCCGCCGTGGGCGAGCTTGAGCTCCGGCGGGCAGCTGCGCGGCCAGCTCGACCAGCTCGTGGTCGAGGAACGGCACCCGCGCCTCGAGGCCCCAGGCCATCGTCATGTTGTCGACCCGCTTCACCGGGTCGTCGACGAGCATCACCGTCGGTGTCGAGGCGCAGGGCCCGGTCGACGGCGGTGTCGGCGCCGGGCGCGGGCGAAGTGGCTCGGCGACGAAGCCGCCCGCTGGGGTCGTCGGGCGCAGCGCGTACCGGCGTCGACGAGCGCCGGCCGATGCCGGCGTGGTCGCGGTCGAAGAACGCCTCGCCGGTAGGCGGCGAGCGCGATCCGTCGACGGCCGCGGCGCCGTCGCCAGCGGCGGGTACCAGTGGTAGCCGGCGAACACCTCGTCGGCGCCCTGGCCCGACTGCACCACCTTGCACGTGCTCGCGACACCTCCTCGCTGAGCAGGTAGAAGGCGACGCACGTCGTGGCTGACCATCGGCTCGCTCATGGCCGCGATGGCGCGCGTCGAGCGGCCGGGCAGCATCGCGGTCGGCGCCGATGCGGATCTGGTGGTGGTCGGTGCCGAAGCGCTCGGCGACGAGGTCGGAGTAGCGGAACTCGTCGCCCTCGACGCCGCCGACCGACTCGAAGCCGATGCGAGAAGGTCGCCAGGCCGTGCTGGCCCGCCTCGGCCAGCAGGCCGACGATGAGGCTGGAGTCGAGCCCGCCCGACAGCAGGCACGCCGACCGGGCACGTCGGCGACCAGGCGCCGCTCGACGGCGAGGCGGAGCGCGGCGAGCACCGCGTCCTCCCAGTCCGCGCTCGGTCCAGCCGGCGCGCTCGGGCCGGCGGGTGAAGTCGGGCGCCCCAGTAGCGGTCCTCGGTGCGGCGGCCGTCGGGCTCGATGGCGAGCGACGGTCGCCGGCGGCAGCTTCCGGACGCCGCGCAGGATCGTGCGCGGCGGCGGGACGACCGAGTGGAAGCGTCAGGTAGTGGTGCAGCGCGACCGGGTCGATGCGGGTGTCGACGTCGCCGCCGGCCAGCAGCGCCGGGAGGGTCGAGGCGAAGCGCACGCGCCGGCCGTCCTCGGCCAGGTACAGCGGCTTGATGCCGAGCCGGTCGCGGGCCGAGCACGCACCCGGCCGGTGTCGCGCTCGACGATGGCGAAGGCGAACATGCCGTGCAGGTGGTCGACGAAGCGGTCGCCCCACCGGTGGTACGCCTTGAGCAGCACCTCGGTGTCGCTGCTGCGAGAAGAAGCGGTAGCCGTGGCCGCGACAGCTCCGCCCGCAGCTCCTGGTAGTTGTAGATGCAGCCGTTGAAGACGACGGTCAGGCCGAGGTCGGGGTCGACCATGGGCTGGGCGCCGGCGTCGGACAGGTCGATGATCCGCAGGCGCCGGTGGCCGAGGGCGACCCCGCCCTCGCTCCACACCCCGCCCCCGTCGGGACCGCGGGCGACCATGGTCTCGACCATCGCCTCCACCGCCCCGAGGTCGGGGCGGTCGTCGTCGCGTCGGACCTCACCCGCGATGCCACACATGGGGAGCAGCCCTGCCCACCAGGCGCGCCTCACACAACCGGCGACGCTCGCTGACCTCCGGGCACCAGGCCCGGGGGCTCTCTAGGAGGAGAGGTCGGCGGCCAGGAGGTCGTCCTTGCCCGCCGTCGCGGGGCCGACCAGGCCGTGGACCTCGGGGAGCACGTTGCGGGCGAAGAAGCGCGCCGTCACGACCTTCTGGGCCAGGAAGTCGGCGTCGCCGTCGCCCGAGGCCAGGCGGCGGGAGGCGACCAGGGCGGCCCGCGCCATCAGCCAGCCGGCGGTGGTGAGCGACAGCAGGCGCTGGAACGGTGTCGCGCCGACAGGGCCGACGACCGGGTCGGCGCACGCCCTCGGTCATCAGCCACGGCCGGCCGACTCGGCGCGCGTCGACGGCGCGCGGCCAGCTCGTCGTGGATCGCGGCGAGGGCCGGGTCGCCGCCGTCGAGCTCCTCGACGGTGGCCCGCATGCGGGCGATCTGGTCCGGTGAACACGGCCCCGGCCCGCATCGGCAGCTTGCGGCCGACGAGGTCCATGGCCTGGATGCCGTTGGTGCCCTCGTAGATCTGGGTGATCTTGGCGTCGCGGTAGTGCTGGGCGCGCCGGTCTCCTCGATGAAGCCCATGCCGCCGTGGACCTGGATGCCGATCGAGGTGACGGGCTCGGCCACGTCGGTGCAGCAGCTCTTGGCCAGCGGGATCAGCAGGTCGACCATCTCCTGGGCCGCGGTGCGGTCGGCCTCGTCGGCGCCGTAGCGTGGCCACGTCGATCTGCTCGGCGACCTTGTAGGCAGAGGGCCCGCATGGCCTCGGTGTAGGCCTTCATGGTGAGCAGCTGCCGGCGCACGTCGGGGTGCTCGACGATGAACGACTTCTCGCCCCGGGCCGCGCCCGGCGCGTAGCCCTGCTTGCGCTCGTTGGCGTAGGTCGAGCGCCCGCTGGTAGCCGCGCTCGGCCAGGCCGAGGCCCTCGACGCCGACGCCGAGGCGGGCGTTGTTCATCATCGTGAACATGTACCGCATGCCGGCGTTCTCCTCGCCGATCAGGTAGCCGACGGCGCCGTCGCCGTCGTCGCCGTAGGCGAGCACGCAGGTCGGGCTGGCCTTGATGCCCATCTTGTGCTCGATCGACACCAGCTTGACGTCGTTGCGCTCGCCGAGGGTGCCGTCGTCGTTCGACCAGGAACTTCGGGCACGATGAAGCAGCGAGATGCCCTTGGTGCCGGCCGGCGCGTCGGGGGTGCGGGCCAGGACCAGGTGGACGATGTTGTCGGTGAAGTCGTGCTCGCCGTAGGTGATGAAGATCTTCTGCCCGGTGATGCGGTAGGTGCCGTCGTCCTGGCGGACGGCCTTGGTGCGCAGGGCGCCGACGTCGGACCCGGCGTCGGGCTCGGTGAGGTTCATGGTCGCCGGTCCACTCGCCCGACACCATCTGGGAGGTAGAGCTCGCGCTGCTCCTCGCTGCCGTGGTGGAGGATGGCGTCGATGGCGCCCTGGGTGAGCAGCGGGGCCATGGCCAGGGCCATGTTGGCGCTGTTGAGCATCTCCTGCTGCGCGATGCCCGACGAGCCACGGGAAGCCGCCGCCGCCGTAGGCCGGGTCGAAGGGCACCGCGCCCCAGCCGGCCTCGGCGAAGGCCTGGTAGGCCTCGCGGAAGCCGTCGGGGCTGAGGACCGTGCCGTCCTCGATGCGTGGCGGCCCTCTCGTCGCCGACCTGGTTGAGCGGTGCCCACACCTCCGACATCAGGCGACCGAACTCCTCCAGCACCGCGGCGATGCTGTCGGCGTCGACCTCGGCGTAGGCCGGGAGCTTGGTCAGCCCGTCCAGGTCGAGGAGGTCCTCGAGGGTGAAGCGGATGTCGGCGAGCGGCGCCACGTAGTCGGACATGTCCCCATCGTAGGTTTGACGTCCAACGACCCCGCCCTCCCTGACGGGGCGTCAGAACGGGCGCCGCGGGCGCCGACCTCCTAGAACCAGAAGCCCCGGTAGTTGGTGGCGTAGCCGTCGCTGTGAGCCAGGAAGGCGGCCACCTCGGGCAGCGGACGGCTCCCCCACTCGGCCAGCTCGCTGGGGGTCGGGGCCTTGCCCAGGAGGTTCATCCAGGCGATCTGGGTGTCGACCGAGGTGCGGGTGCGGGCCACGTTCTCGCCCGACTCCGCGATGCGGGCCACGACCGCGCCCCGGGAGGCGCCCGCAGCCAGCTGGGACACCCAGAAGGCCACCCCGGCCGGGTCGCCTGGGCGCCCGAGCACGTTCAGGTACACCTGCTCGACGAGCTCCTGGTCCGAGAGCGCCCCGTACGTGGCCTGGAACTCGGCCGAGCGGGTCATGATCTCGGCCACGCGGGCCGCCGGGATCCGGTCGTAGAACATGCGCTGGCGCCAGTAGCCGTACCCCCACGCCTCGGCCGGCCGGTCGAGCACCGCGTCGTAGAGGCGGACGACGGTGCCGTCCCGGCGATCGACCGCCGGGGTGCTCTGGATCGCGACCACCGCGGCCTCGATGGACGGGAAGTCGACCGGACGCTGGATCATGCCCATGTCGAGGTAGAGCTGGGCCACCCAGTAGGTCAGGTCGACCGGGCTGGCGTGGGGACCGAGCGCGATCACCTGGTTGATCCACAGGCTGGCGTTGGCCACGCGGGAGAACACCGCCGGCGTCTCGGGGCTGCCGCAGTACAGCCCCCAGCTCACGATCCCGACGAGGACCTTGCGGCCGCCCGTCTCCCACACCAGCGGGCCGCCGCTGTCGCCGTAGCAGGGGCCCCGTCCGCCCGTGCCGATCGGGCCGGTGCAGAGGTAGGACGTGTGGTACGAGGGCAGCGACGGGTCGAAGACCTCCCGGGCCTCGACCAGCGCGTCGCGGCACTCACCGCCGCTCATCGCGGGCACGGTCGTCTCGCGCAGCAGCACGGGGAACCGGTTGTCCGGGTCGTCGGTCTGGCCCCACCCGGCGAGGGCGAGCTCGGCGCCGGAGGGAGGGATCTCGGTGCGCGACCCGACGGCCAGGTCGCGGGGCACGAGGGCCGGGCGGGAGAGCTGGAGGAGGGCGACGTCGTTGGCGAGGATGAAGGCGTTCCAGCCGGGCCGGACGTGGACGGCCGCCACCTGGATGCGCCGGCCGCCGGACCGCAGGTCGAGGGAGCCGACCATCACGTCGAACAGGCGGGCCGGGAGGGCGGCACCCCGCTCGTCGGTGACGCAGTGGGCGGCGGTCACCACCCACGACGGCTCGATGACCGTGCCGCCGCAGATCTGGCCCACGGCTGCGTTGGGCGCGGACCGGTCGACCAGTGCGGCCTGCGAGCGCCACGAGCCGACCGGTGCCACCTGCCCGCCGATGATGCGCGGGTCGCCACCGCGGGCCTCGCCCTCCTCGGCGGCCGAGGCCGGCGACCCGGCCAGGGCCGCGAGCGCCGTCAGCGCCATCGCCGCCACGGCCGCCGCGACCCGTCGTGTCCCTCGTCGCGTCCGCATCGTGGCCTCCCTCTCCGCGGGCGGCCGATCCGCCCCTCGCCCCTGGTCGGGGCGGCCGGCATCCTCTCAGGCCGTACCTGACCTGTCGATGACGATCCGGTGTCGATCCTCGCGCGGTCCGGCCATCTCGCCACGGATGGGGGTGGGGTGACCGCTCGGACGCTCGGAGGTGGCGAGATCGGCCCGGTCACGGCAGCCTGGGGCCATGGACGATGCCTCCACCGACGACCTCCGCGAGCGCCTCACCCCCCTGCAGTGGGACGTGACCCAGAACGCAGGCACCGAACGGGCCTTCAGCGGCGAGTACTGGGACACCAAGGACCCGGGGACGTACCGGTGCATCGTCTGCGACGAGCCGCTCTTCCGCTCCGACACCAAGTACGACTCGGGGTCGGGCTGGCCCTCGTTCTGGGAGGCGATCGACCCGGCCAAGGTCACCCTCATCGAGGACCGGTCCCACTTCATGCGGCGCACCGAGGTCCGCTGCGCCCGCTGCGACGCCCACCTCGGCCACGTCTTCCCCGACGGCCCCAAGCCGACGGGCGAGCGCTACTGCATGAACTCGGCCTCGCTCCGCCTGGAGAAGGACGGCGAGACCGCCGGGTAGCCCGACCGGCTCAGCGAGGTCCGACGACCCGGTACCAGGCGCAGGCGAAGGCCCGGTTCCGGTCGACCTTCGTGAGCTCGAGGTCGAACGGGCGGGGGAACAGCGGTCGCCCCGCACCGAGGGTCACCGGGGCGATCGACACCTGCACCTCGTCGAGGTACCCGGCCTCGGCCCAGTCGGCCGCCAGCTCGCCACCCCCGACCACCCAGATGTCTCGGCCCTCGGCCGCCGTGACGATCTCGGCGTGGTGGTCGGCCGGCGGGCCCGACACGAACCGGATGCCCTCCCCCAACGGCTCGGGCCGGTGGTGGGTGAACACGAAGCAGGGGATGTCGTAGTACCAGGCGTCCCCCGAGGAGGCCATGTGGTCGCCGAGCCACCGGTAGGTGGTGGCGCCCATCACCATGGCCCCGATCCCCTCCATGAAGGCGGTGTGGCTCATCGGGCCGTCGGGGTCGATGTCCTGCGAGGTGAGCCAGTCGAGCGAGTCGTGCTCGTCGGCGAGGAAGCCGTCGAGGGTGGTGCCGGTGAAGTAGATGCCGCGGGTCATGCCGACACCTCCGGCTCGCCCTGCAGCCAGGTGATCGGATCTCCGGCGTCGACCTCCCGGCCGAGGGTGCGGAGGAGGTGGCGCACCAGCTGACGCCGGTGGGCGGCGAAGGTCACGACGTGGGCCACCACGCCGGCGAGGACGAAGGTCTCCGGTGGCTCGCAGAGGGCGTCGACCAGGCGATCGCCCCACGCACCCCTCTCCTCGATGTCGCGCACGGCCGCCAGCCACCGGGCCGAGGCCACCTCGTGCCGTCGGATGAGGCTGGCGACGTCGTCGCCGCCCCGCTCGGGCAGGTCGTCGCCGACGATCGCCGCGACCCACACCTCCTTCGTCCACACGTGGTGCTCGAGCACGGCGGCGATCGACGCCTCGGGCCCGTCCCACGACGTCACCATGCCGCCCGGGAGGAGCTCGCGGCGGTACTCCTCGTCGGTGAGGCCCTTGGCTGCGTCGAGGAGGGCGGCGGTGTCGTCGACGTCGTGGCGGACGAGGAGGTCGGTCAGGGGGTTCATGGGCTGCTCCGTGCTGCTGAGCCAGAGGGACGTGGGCGGGTGGAAGTGGACGCCGTTGGGCGCGGGGAGCCAGTGGCGGCCCCGGAGTCGGGCGACGCGACCGTCGCGCTGGGCGGGTGGCCGAAGGCCCGGGCGAAGGCCCGCCCGAACCCCTCGACCGACTCGTAGCCCGCGTCGAAGGCCGCGTCGGTGACCGAGGTACCCCGGGCGATCTGCCACGCGGCCCGCTCCATCAGCACGCGGCGCTTCATCGTCACCGGCGGCTCGCCCGCCATGCGGGACAGCTCCCGGCTGAAGTGGAACGGCGAGGACGCGGCGCCGTCGGCCATGTCGTCGAGGGTGCGGTTGTCCTCGGCGAGCACCGCGTCGAGGAGCTCGCGCAGGCGGTCGCGGCCGGTCGTCGTCATGGCGACAGTGTGCGACGGTCGGAGTCGTCCCCGCCCGACCGATCTTGCTGTCGTCGCGACGACCCTTCCATCGACGGCGTCGGAGGTGATCACCTAGAGTGCCGACTCGACCACGGCGAACCGGGAGGGGTCATGAGGCGAGGGGTGCTGGCGATCGCGAGCGCGGTGCTGATGGTGGTGCTGACCACCGGATCGGGCACGGCGCCCGGCGGAGCGCAGGAACCGCCCCCGCCCGAGGCCGAGGCGCCTCTGCTGGTCGGCGGCACCCGCAACTTCCTCGGCACCGGCACGCTGCTCGACGCGCCGGGTTCACCCTTCCCGCCGGAGTTCGTCTACCTCTCGGTGAACCCGTACTGCACGGCGAAGGTCAACGGCGATCGCTACCAGTCGGGCTACGACCCGGCGGGGACGGTCAGCGGGACCTGTACCGGCACGCTCAACGCCGACCACCGAGCATCGGGCTACCACTACTCGGTCGACGTCCCCGACGAGCGGACGGCCGACATCCAGGTGTGGCTGTGGGACGCCCGCTACAACGGGATGTCCATCACCCAGGCGGATGGCTCGACCGAAGCCTCCATCGACAACTACCGCCAAGCCGGGGCCGAGCCGTTCACCTTCAGCCTCCTCGCGCCGGACGCGACCCCTGCCGATGACGCCGACAACCCGATCCTGTGCTCGCGCACGTTCACCCCGACCACGCCGTTCGAGGGCGAGTTCCTCGGCTCGGCCCGCTGGAACCAGCTCCCGTGCCCCATCTCCCCCTCCGACCCGCCCGGTCGCTACCTGGTGCGGGTCCAGAACGGAGGGACGATCACCAGCCCCCTGGCCGACGGATCGAACCAGTTCGGCATCGTCGCGGCCCGCACCGACCACGGCTCCGACCCGGCGTCGGTGCTGTGCGATTCGCTCGTCGACCCGACCTGCCCGCGAGTGGCGGGCTCCGGCGGCCACTCCATCCTCGCCGCGGCCATCACGAACCAGGTCGACCTCCCCCTGGTCCACCTGGGTTCCGAGGCGCAGGGCCGCCAGCTGACCATCGACCTCTTCGACCCGGGTGAGGGCGGCAACTTCATCGAGGTCCTCCGCCCCTCCGGCCCGACGTCGTGGACCCCCGCCACCTTCAGCTGGAGCGCCGCCGGCCGCTCGTCGGGCCGCGACGTGACCCGCCTCCCGGTCACCAACCAGCAGTTCAACGGACGACTCGTCCGCGTCGTCGTCGACCTCGATGGCTACGACCCGCCGCCAGGCAACGACGCGTGGAAGGTCCGGTACAACTTCAGCGGCACGGTCACCGACCGCACGACGTGGGACGTGGCCGTCCGCGACATCCTGCCGAGCCGGATCACCGGGCTGGTCGAAGGGCCCGCACCGGTCGAGGGCTCGACGGTCTGGCTGGCCCGCTTCGGTGACGTCTGGCCCGGTGCATCGTCCACCGTCGACGCCGACGGTCGCTTCGGCTTCGAGGGCGTCGCCTTCGGCACCTACCAGCTGTACGTGGCACCCCCGCCGGGCTCGCCGCTGGTGGGGCGGTGGATCGGCGGCTCGGGCACCGACCGGGCCGCGGCGACGCGGTGGACCGTGTGGGGTGACGGCGAGACCATCGGCACCGCGACCACGACCCTGGCGGTGGGCGCCTCCCTCTCCGGGACGGTCTCCAACGGCGGCGCCCCCCTGGCCGGCGCCAGCGTCCGGGTGTTCGGCCTCGGTGAGACGTGGCTGCCCCGCGCCACCACGACCACCGCCGACGACGGCACCTGGACCGTGCCCGGCCTCCCCGCCGGCACCTACGAGGTGCAGGTCCAACCCCTCACGGGGGCGGCGATGTGGGCCCCCGGCGTCGCCAGCAGAGACGCCGGCACACCCGTCGTCGTCGCCGCCGGCGAGGCGGTCACCGGCATCTCCGTCGACCGGGCCGCCACCCGTGCCGTCGTCGGCCGGGTGACGGATCTCGGCGGTACCGGCGTGCCCGACGTGCGAGTGGTGCTGTACCAACCCGCCGCCTGGCTCGGCACCCGCGAGGCGACGACCCGCGCCGACGGATCCTTCGCCATCCTCGACGTCCCCGACGGCACCTACCAGGTGCGCTTCCTCCCGCCCGCCGGCAGCGGCCTCGCCTCGACCTGGCTCGGCAACGGCGTCCGCACCGCGTCGACCACCATCACCCTCACCGGCGGCGTCTCCGTCACCGGCGTCGACCAGACCCTTCCGTCACCGGCGTCGACCAGGCCCTCCGCCCCGCCTGAGCCGGCACGGCGGCCGAAGGCTCGGCGTCAACGCGACAGGGGCTCGGTGAGGGCCCGGGCGAAGCGCCACGAACCGGAGCTGTACGTCGGGCAGGGGTCGAGGCCGTGCGACCCGCCCGGGCAGAGGTGCACGCGATCGGAGGCCCGCACGATGTTGCGGCCCGGCGGGACCAGGCTGCTGATCTGCGAGCCGACGCACCGCTCCCCCGCCATGCACGGCTGGGTCCAGTACCAGGCCCGTCCGGGGCTGATGTAGCGACCGCCGTCGGCGACCGCGATGCCGAGGCGGGCCGACTCGGTGAACATGGTGACCTGCACGTCCTCGACCCAGTCGATCTTGATGCGCGGCACCGCCACCCACGCGAGCCGCGCGCCGGAGCCGGCCCAGAGCGCCTGCCACTGACGGATCTGGCTGCGGTAGGAGGCGTCGAGGTCGGTGCCGACGCAGGGGTTGTACGGGTGCGTGCTGCCGACGAAGGCGATGATCACCGCCGCGGGGCGAAGCGCACGGTCGGCCCGCATCTGGTCGAACGAGGCACACGGCGCGCCTCCGAACCGGAACCGCACCACCGCCTCGTAGCCGCGCGCCGCCGACCAGGCCCGGATCTCGCTCGCCGACTCCCACACCAGCGAGTCGCCGTAGACGACCACGATCGGGCGCGCCGCCCGGCCCGCGCCCGCGGTCGAGACCACGAGCGCGGCGAGGAGGATCGCCGTCAACCCGCCCCGCCGGGCCCGCCGCCACCAGGTCACCGCGCCAGCGCCTCCGTCAGCGCCCGGGCGTAGCGCCAGGCCCCGGAGCTGTAGGTGGGGCAGGGGTCGAAGCCGTGTCCGGCGCCCGGGCAGAAGTGCACCCGGTCCGACGACCGCACGATGTTGCGACCCGGGGCGACGGCCCGGTTGATCTGCGACCCGACGCAGCGCTCACCGGCCATGCAGGGCTGGGTCCACGACCACACCCGACCGGGCGTGACGTACCGGCCCCCGTCGACCACGCCGAGGCCCTGCCGGTAGGACTCGGCCCGCATGGCGTCCTGGGCCACCTCGGCCCCGGGCGACGGGTGGTACGGGGCGGCGACCCAGACGACGCCGGTGCCGGAGCCCGTCCAGATCCGCTTCACCTCCTGCATCTGCGCCCGGTAGGAGGCGGTCAGGTCGGTCCCCACGCAGGGCTCGAGGTAGCGGTCGTTGCCGGCGAAGCTCAGGATCACCCTGGCCGGTCGGCGGGGTCGGTCGGCCCGCATCTCGTCGAACATCGAGCAGGGCGCGCCGCCGAAGCGCTGGCGGATCTCCACCCGGTACCCGCGGGCGGCGCCCCACTGGCGGATCTCCGCCCCGGCCTCCCACACCAGGGAGTCGCCGTAGACGATGGCGAGCGGGCGGGCCGGCTCGCACCCGGTGGCCCCCAGGAGCGAGCGCGACGGCGAGCGCCACCACCCCGATCACCCTCCTGGCCCGGCCGCCGCCTTGCACGGTCGGGCAGTCTGCCACCTCAGCCGGTGGCGAGCATCCGCTTGAGGTCGTCGACGACCGGGACGGGCCCGGGGTCGAGGCCCTCCTGGGCGGCCAGCTCGAGGCTGAGCAGGTCGCCCACCAGCACCAGGTCGAGCAGCTGGGCCAGGGCCCCCTCGCCCTCCGCCTGCACGGAGTGGATCCCGCCGACGACCTCGTCGAGGATCCGGTCGAGGGCCTCGAAGCGCCGGGTCTGCTGGGGGTGCTCCTCGTCGTGGCGGAGGAACACCATCTGGAACACCTGCCGGGTCAGGTCGCCGTGCTGGCCCCAGCCCACCAGCTCGTTGTGGCAGACCTCGGGGACGGTGTTGGCGAAGGCCGGGACCTTGGCGTTCTCGTTGAGCTGCGTCTTCCAGCGCCGGGCCGCGGTGCCGCCGAGCGCACCGCCTCCGTAGACGATGGGCAGGGTCCGCCCGATGCGGCGGGCCAGGTCGACGGCGGGGCTGTCGGAGCCGGAGAGCTGCTGGGCCCGCCGGTCGAGCTGCTCGACCGCGGCCGCGATCCAGCCGTGGGCGCCGGCGAAGAGGCCCATGCGCTCGAGCGCCACCAGGGGCGGGACGATCATGGCGCCCAGACCGGCGCGGGCGGCCGGGATGCCGGCGGGGATCTCGGCCACCGACGCGCCCCACTCGTGGGCGAGGTCGAGCAGCACGCCTCCGCCCGAGACGACGAGCATGCGGGCGCCGGTGGCCTGGGCCTCCTCGACCGCCTGGAGGGTCTCCTCGGTCTCGCCCGAGAAGGACACCGCGATGACGAGGGTGTCGCGGCCCGACGAAGCTGGGCGAGTCGTAGCCCTTGGCGGTGATGACCGGGACGGGCAGGAAGAGGTCGCCGAGCGCCTCGAGCACGTCGCCGACGATCCCGCTGTCGCCCATCCCGGCGACGAGCACGTTGGCGACGTCCTCGCCGTCGGGCAGGCCGGTGATGGCCTCGCCCACGGCGACGGCGTCGGCCACCTGGCGGCCCAGCCCGAGGGTGGCCTCGCGCATGCCGAGGGTGTCGATGCCCCGGCGGGTGGGGTCGGTTCGTCGTCGCCCACGGCCTCAGGCCTCGAACGTCGGGCTGATGCCGTCGGCCTCGGCCTTGGCCTCCAGCCGGGCCAGCTCGGCGTCGTCGACCTCGGAGGCCTCCTCGATCAGCATGACCGGGATGTCGTCCTCGATGCGGTACGTCCGCTTCAGGCGGGGGTTGAGCAGGATCGCCTCGTCCTCGAAGTAGAGGAGAGGGCCCTTGTCCTCCGGGCAGGCGAGGATGGCGAGCAGCTGGGGATCGAGGGCCATGTTCACTCCGTGGGGGCGGCGGCGCCGGCGGGCGCGGTGACGATCGAGAGGACCTCGGCGACGTGGGCGTCGCACTCCTCGCGGCTGGGGGCCTCGAGGTTGAGGCGGAGCAGCGGCTCGGTGTTCGAGGCGCGCAGGTTGAACCACCACGGCGCCGACCTCGACGGTGAGGCCGTCGAGGCGGTCCTGGTCGCCGTCGGGGAACGCGGCGGCGACGCGCTCGATGACGGCCAGCGGGTCGTCGACGACGGTGTTGATCTCACCCGAGGCGACGTAGCGCTCGAACGGCTTGCGCATCTCCGACAGGGGGATGCCGGCCTTGCTGCGCTGCTCGAGCACGTGCATGGCGGCGATGAGGCCGCTGTCGGCCCGCCAGTTGTCGCGGAAGTAGTAGTGGGCCGAGTGCTCGCCGCCGAACGCGGCGCCCGTCTCGGCCATGACCGCCTTGATGATCGAGTGGCCGACCTGGGTGCGGATCGGCGTGCCGCCCGCTCCTCGACGATCTCGGGCACCGACTTCGAGCAGATCAGGTTGTGCAGGATGGTGGCGCCGGGCTCCTTCTCGAGGATCCCGGCCGCGACCATGGCGGTGGTGGTCGAACCGGAGATCGGCTCGCCCTTCTCGTCGACCACGAAGACGCGGTCGGCGTCGCCGTCGAAGGCGAGGCCGACGTCGGCGCCGACCTCGAGCACCCGGGCCCGCAGGTCGGCCTGGTTCTCGACCTGGATCGGGTCGGCCGGGTGGTTCGGGAAGGTGCCGTCGAGCTCGGGGAACAGCACCTCGAGCTCGAACGGGAGGGCGGCGAACACGGCCGGGACGACCAGGCCGCCCATGCCGTTGGCGGTGTCGGCGACGACCTTCAGCGGGGCCGAGCGCGGCGACGTCGACGAACGAGCGGACGTGGTCGGCGAAGTCGGCGAGGGCGTCGAGGGTCGACAGGTGGCCGGGCTCGCCGAGGTGCGCGGGCACGCCCGCGGCGACCATGGCCTTGATGCGGTCGAGCCCGGTGTCCGCGCCCGACCGCCTTGGCCTCCGACAGGCAGAACTTGATGCCGTTGTACTGGGCCGGGTTGTGGCTGGCGGTGAACATCGCCCCGGGCGCCTGGTGGCGGCCCGAGGCGAAGTACACGAGGTCGGTGGAGCAGAGGCCGAGGTCGACCACGTCGAGCCCCTGGGCCTGGGCGCCCTCGGCGAAGGCGGCGGCGAACTCGACCCCGACTGGGGCGCATGTCGCGTCCGACGAGGATGCGGGTCGCGCCCTCGGTGTCGGCGGCGAAGCGGGCGAAGGCGCCGCCGATCGCCCGACAGCGTGTCGACGTCGATCTGGTCGGGGACGGTGCCCCGGACGTCGTAGGCCTTGAAGATCGCGTCGAGGTCAGCCATGGCAGGGCGACCCTAGCCTTCCGACCCGGGTCGGCCCCGGCGGCCCTCAGCCGTCCGATCCGTCGGCAGGGAGGTCGTACGAGCCGGCCCGGTCGGCCCGCAGGATGCGGCCGAGGTCCCGCACCAGCACGACGCCGTCGCGCACGACGCGCACCGTCGAGCGCTCGGCGTTGACCACCTCGCACCGGCACCTCGCCGCACCGAGAGCCCGTCCCGCTCGGCGAGGTGGAGGAGCTCGACGTCGAAGGCGAAGCCGTCGATGCGGGCCCGCTCGAACAGCGACGGTGGCGACGTCGGCGCGGAACGCCTTGAGGCCGCACTGGGTGTCGCGGTGGCGCGCCCAGCAGGACGGCGTGGGTGCACAGGTTGACCACGCGGCCGCCGAGCTCCCGCAGCCGCCGGGCCCGGACGAGGGTCGACGTCTCGGCGTGCCGGCGGCTGCCGACCACCACGTCCCACCCGTCCTCCACCTCGGTCGCCAGCGCCGCCGACCTGCGCGGGGGCGTAGGAGAGGTCGGCGTCGGTGAACGCGCCGGGTGCGTCCGGTCGCGGCCAGCATCCCGGCCCGCACCGCCGCGCCCTTCCCCCGGTTGGCGGGGAGGCGCACCACCCGGTCGGCGCCGGCCTCGGCCGCCCGGTCGGCCGTGCGCGTCGCCCGAGCCGTCGTCGACCACGACGATCTCGAGGTCGTCGCCGACGAGGGGCCCGAGCTCGTCGCGCAGGCGGCCGACCGTCGTCGTCGATGCGGTCGGCCTCCCGGTAGGCGGGCACCACGACGCTGAGGCGGTGCGCGCCGACCAGGGGCGGGCGCTCGACCCGGGTGGAGAGGTCGGCCCGCACCTCGGGGAACAGGATCCATCGGGCGCCCACGAACCGCACGACCGCGGCGGCCGCCACCGCCGGCAGCTTGGCCGCGACCAGCTCGGCCGCCGACCCCCAGCCGGTCACCTCGACCAGGGTCCGCAGCACGAGCACGTCGACGAGGCCCGCCACCGACGCGACCAGCACGAAGGCCAGCGGCCGGCGGACCCACCGGACGGCCGGCTGGCGGGCGAAGGTGATGCGGCGGTGGAGCAGGAACGACACCGCCCCGGCCACGACCAGGGCCAGGACGTCGGCGACCACGACGATGAGGCCGAGGACCCGCACCCCCAGCACCAGCACCGCCACGTCGACCGTCGTCGCCAGCAGGCCGATCGACGCGAACCGCCCGAGCCGGGGCTTCACCGCCCGTCGTCCCCCGGGGGGTCCGGCGGCGCGTCGACGGGAGGTTCCTCCCACCCCTCGGGCAGCGGGTGGTGGGCGGGGTCGGCGTCGAGGTCGGCCTCCAGCACCGGTGGGGTGGCCGGGAGGTCGGCCCGCTCCCCCGTCGCCCACGCCGCGGTGTCGGCGAGCATCTGGCGCTCGGCCGCGGCGCGCTCGGCGGCCTCGCCCCGCACGCGCCGGCGGCGGGCCTCCCACGTCTCGGGGATCGCGACCGGGCCGAGCCGCCACAGCACCAGCAGCCCGACGAACCCGAGGGCGGTCAGCAGGTAGGCGAGCCAGTCCAGCGAGGTGCGGCCGTACCGCAGCGTGACCTCGGTGTCGGTGGGCACGACGACCATCAGGTTCGGGGTGACCCGCCACGGGCCCTCGGCGCCCTCGACCTCCCAGTTGGGGAAGGACGACACCTTCACCAGCACCGGCGTGCCCGGCTCGTCGACGGTGAACGACACCGAGTCACTCGTGGTCTCGATGTCGGTGACCTCCGCCTGTCGCACCTCCTCCTGGGGCAGGGCCGGGAAGGACCGGTCGCCGACCCGGCGATCCTGGCCCTCGACCTTGGCCGGGCGCCGCGGGCAGCTCGATGCGGGGCCAGTCGTCGGGGCCGTCGATGGCCAGGGGCACGTCCCAGCAGCGCGGGGTCGTCGAACCAGGCGATGGCCGGGTCGAGCCAGGAGTCCTGGGTGGGCCCGACGTTGGTCATCACGACGGGCAGCCGGTCGAGCCCGACCACGAGCTGGCGCTCCTCGGCACCGATCTCGTAGATGTGCCACGGCCCCGTGGTGGCGACCTTCGTGAGGCGACCGTTCTGGTCGGCGGCCGTCACCGCGGTGTCGCTGAAGGCCATGTAGTAGCGGACCCCGAGCAGCTCGAGCTGGCGGACCGCGGTCTCCAGGTCGAAGCTCGAGTACGGCGAGGTCGCGCTGCGAGCACGAGCCCCGCTCCGAGCCGCGGCACTGGACGATGAAGTGGTGCGGGGTCGTCGCCGACGACTCGAAGTAGAGGCCCTCCATCGAGCCGATGCACCCCTCGGTGAAGTACGGGAGCATCATCGGCGCCATCGTCGTGCCGTAGCTGCCGAGCCGGTCGCTGCCGAACTCCCAGAACGCCCGTCCGCAGCCGTGCGCGGGGTCGTCGCCCAGGTCGGCCATGGTCGGCACGAGGTCGCGGAACTCGGGCCAGCCCCCCTCGCCCGTCGTGCACCTCGGCGTCGTCGGCCGCGGCCGCCACCGGGGTCTGGCCCTCGAGGCCCTTGAAGTTGAACTGGGCCCAGTACGACCCGGGGTTGCGGTAGGAGCGGGTCGTCCCCATGAACGTCGCCTCGCCCTCCGGCGTGGTCCCGGCGGTGGGGAGGGTGGCGAGCGGGCCGCCCAGGAACACGATCACCGCGATGGTGGCCGGCACCGCGGCGATGACGCCGACCCACGGCTCGGGCCGGTCCGGGTCCTTCGCCGTCAGCACGGCGATGGCCCGCAGCACCTCGGCCACCGCGACCGCCGCCGAGCAGGAACATCGACAGGTAGTAGAGGGGCAGCAGCCGGGCGTTCCAGAGCCGGCCGTCGGGGACGACCACGAACCCGATCGCCGCCAGCGCCATGAGCCCGGCCAGCACGTAGGCCAGGCGGCGCCGCATCACCACCGCGACGACCAGGCCCACCGCGGCGGCCAGCAGCGGGAGCTGCAGGGCCTTCGGGGCGAGGTAGCTCCAGATGTCCTGGGGCGGGTCGCCGCCGGTGTGGGGCAGCGGCTCCCAGCCCATGTCGTTCACGAAGGCGTGGCGGCCGGCGAACGGGCACCACCCAGAACGCCGACAGCAGCCCGGCCACCGGCCCGATGGGGAGGAACCAGCGGAGCCGGGCCCGCCCCGGCCACACGACCAGGGCCAGGGCGGTGGCGGCCAGGGCGTAGAAGGCCGGGATGATGTGGCACAGCCCGCACAGCGCGAGCAGCCCGGCGGTCAGCGCCCGGCCCTTGCCGGTGCGCAGGCCACGGATCAGGAAGCCCAGGTAGAGCACGGCCAGGCTGAGGCTGATCGAGAAGGAGAACTCCCCCGCCATCGTCGACGTGAGGTTGCCGCCGATGATGTTGCCGGTGCCGCTGTTGAGCGTCGGCTCGAGGTTGTAGATGAAGAAGAGCGACCCGAGGGCCAGGGCCGGCGGCACCGGGAACGGGCAGCCGGAGAGCTTCCCGAGGGCCCACGCGGCAGATCGGCAGCGCGACGCAGGCCCGAGACCGGCCACCAGCTTGAAGGCGACGCCGTACGGGACCGGGCACGACCAGGACGGTCGCCACGACGCCCAGCACCGCCAGCGGCTTCCGCCACGGGTGCAGCCGGTGGACCACCCACCCGGAGCGGGATCAGGGCGAGGGCCGCGGGCAGGGCCAGCACCAGCAGCGGCGACCGCACCCCGACGTTCAGGGCCACGACCAGCAGCATCGGGACGACCATGTAGAACTGGTACGCGGGGAAGCCGGCGTACCAGTCGGGCGACCAGCCGGACAGGCGGAAGTGCGGGCAGGAGCTCCCGCATCAGGTACATGGGGCCCCACACGTGGGAGCCCATGTCGCCGCCGGTCGGCGTGTTCTCGCGTGAAGATCAGCTTCGGGTGCAGCGACGACGAACACGAACGTGCTCGAGATCGCGACCACCAGCGCGGTGGTGATCGTCTCCCACGACACCGAGCCGAGGCGCGTCCCGCCAGTCGGACGTCGGCGGTGGTGGCGCTCGCCGGAGGTCGCCGGCGACCGGCACGTCGGCCACGTCGTCGGCCGGCGCGCCGGCGCCGTCGGCCGGTGGGTCCACGACGGGCGTCGGGTCGGCGTCGGATCGGCTCGGCCCGTCGGTCGTCATCGCACGACCCCGAGCACCGACTCGCACACCTCGTCGAGCGACGACGACAGCAGCAGCAGGTTGACGACCGTCGTCGCGTTGAACGCCATGTGGGTGACGATGCTGGGTCCGAGGCGGTCGGTGCGGTCGGCCAGCACGCCGAGCACCAGCGCCGAAGGCCACCAGGGCGACGAGCTGCAGCGAGCTGGAAGTGGACCAGGCCGAAGAGCAGCGGCGGTGCCGATCAGCCCCGCCACCCGGCCGATGCGGGCCACCGCGGCCCGCTGCACGAAGCCCCGGAAGAAGAGCTCCTCGGCGATCGGTGCCCCGATCACCGTGACCAGGACGAAGAGGGCGACGCCGAGCGGGGTCGTCGGCCTTCTCGGCCAGCCGGCAGGCGGGTTCCTCCAGGTCACCGGGGTCGTGGCCCAGGGCCTCCAGCAGCCGCAGCCACGGCCACGAGACCACCGGGACCAGCACCAGCTGCGCAGGCCACGCCGACGACGATGCCGAACGGGCACGTCGAGGGCCCGGACCCGCAGCCGCAGCGCCTCGACCGACCGTTCACCCGGTGGCGGGCGCACACGACCAGGACGACCAGGGCCATCGACAGCCACAGCCCGGCCGAGCCGAGGGCGACCACGAGCATCGACGCGTCGTCGCGCTCGTCGGCGTCGATCCCCGCCACCGCGAACACGACCGAGGCGGCCAGGCTGCTCAGGAACAGCATCGCCAGCACGCCGATGCCCACCTCGCCCAGGCTCCAGGGCGGCGAGGCGTGGTCGGGCTCGGTCGAGCGGGAGGGGGCCGGGGTGGGTGCGCTCACGGTGAGGGACGGCGCGCCGGGGTGGCGGGCACGAGCGGGCGAGGTTACCGGGGCGAGCCGCCGCGGCCGGAGGCGGCGGGTCGGCTCAGCCGGGGACGACCACGATCAGCTGGCGAGGACGTTGCCGCCGAACAGCGGGAGCGGCACCACGTCGCGCCGGTCGCGCAGCTGCCAGCCGCGCGGCACCGACAACCGATCGGCGTGGCGGTCGCACAGGTCGTGGGTCATCGGGTGCGACTCGGCGCTCAACGAGGCCAGCCAGACGATCGAGCTGGTGTAGTCGTAGGCCAGCGTCGTCGACGCCCCGTCGGCGCAGTCGGGGCGGGCACAGCGTCGGGCCATGCCCCGCAGGGTACCGCCCCCCGTCGGACCCCTGGGTGATGGCCGCAACGGCCTGTCGAGGCCCCCTACGCATGTCCGGCATGTCGCAACAGGGTCCGTCCACGCCTCCGCCGGTGGCGAGCAGCGCCCGGGCGGGGCCGAGACGGGGAGTCCAGCGCGCCGAGCCGGGCTGGCCCAAGTGGTCCCTCTACGTCCTCATCGTCGCCTTCGTCGGCGTGATGATCCTCACCCTCACGTCGAGCGGTGACTCCGGGCGGGAGATCTCCTACAGCAAGCTCCGCACGGAGATCCAGGACGGCAAGGTCGACGAGATCGTCTTCGACAACGCCACCGGCCAAGATCACCGGCACCTTCGAGGACGGCAAGAAGTTCACGCACCACCGGCTTCCGCGAGTTCCCCGAGGACCTGCTCAGCCTCACCGAGGAGCACGGGGTCGACGTCGAGCCCAAGACCCGGGGCCCGAGCTTCATCGAGACCTGGCTGCCGCTGCTGCTCCCCATCGCCTTCTTCGGCGGCCTGCTCTGGCTGCTCAACCGCCGGGCGTCGGGCCAGATGGGCAACATCATGTCCATCGGCCGCTCGCAAGGCGAAGACCTACAGCACCGAGCGCCCCGGCACGACCTTCGCCGACGTCGCCGGCTACGAGGGCGTCAAGACCGAGATCACCGAGGTCGTCGACTTCCTCAAGCACCCGGAGAAGTTCGGCCAGATCGGTGCCCGCATCCCCAAGGGCATCCTGCTGGTCGGTCCCCCCGGCACCGGCAAGACCCTCATCGCCCGGGCCGTCGCCGGCGAGGCCGGCGTGCCGTTCCTGTCGGTGTCGGGCTCGGACTTCATGGAGATGTTCGTCGGCGTCGGCGCCAGCCGGGTCCGCGACCTCTTCCAGTCGGCCAAGAAGATGGGCCGGGCCATCATCTTCGTCGACGAGATCGACTCCATCGGCCGCAAGCGCGGCGCCGGCCTGGGCGGCGGCCACGACGAGCGCGAGCAGACCCTCAACCAGATGCTCGTCGGAGATGGACGGCTTCGAGGCCACCGAGGGCATCGTGATGATGGCGGCCACCAACCGGCCCGACATCCTCGACCCCGCCCTGCTGCGCCCGGGCCGCTTCGACCGCCAGGTCGTCGTGCCGCTGCCCGAGCAGTCCGAGCGCCTGGCCATCCTGCGGCGTCCACACCAAGGGCAAGCGGCTCGGCCCCGACGCTCGACCTCAACGTCGTCGCCCGGGGCACCCCCGGCATGAGCGGCGCCGAGCTGTCCGAACCTGGTCAACGAGGCCGCCCTCCACGCCGTCCGCCAGGGTCGCCAGGAGATCAGCAGCGAGGACTTCGAGTACGCCCGCGACCGCGTGCTCATGGGCGCCCGGCGCGAGTCGATGGCCCTCTCCGACGCCGAGAAGGAGCTCACCGCCTACCACGAGGCCGGCCACGCCGTCTGCGCCGCGGTCGCTCGACAACGCCGACCCGCTGCACAAGGTCACCATCCTCCCGATGGGCATGGCGCTGGGCGTCACCCAGCAGCTCCCCCAGGAGGACCGGCACTGCTACAACCAGGACGTACCTCGAGGACTCCATCGTGGTCGCCATGGGTGGCCGGGTCGCCGAGCAGCTGGTGTTCGACGTCATGTCGACCGGTGCCAGCAACGACCTCGAGGTCAGCACCGAGCGGGCCCGCCGCATGGTCACCGAGTGGGGCATGAGCGCCCGCATCGGCCCGCAGGCCTGGGGCAGCGCACGGCCAGGTGTTCCTGGGCGAGGACCTCATGTCGCAACGCACGACAGCTACAGCGACGAGACCGCCAGCGTGATCGACCAGGAGGTCGAGCGCATCCTCCGCGAGGCCGAGGAGCGCTGCCGCGCAGCTGCTCACCGAGAACCGCGGCCGGCCTCAACCTGGTCGCCCGCAGCCTGCTCGAGCACGAGACCATCGACGGCGCCACCGTCGAGCGCCTGGTCGCCATGGGCCGCGAGAACAGCGCCACCCCCAGCGAGTCCACCCCCATCGACTGACGCTCCTCGCGTGCCGCGGGAGCGGCGGGGTCGCCGAGACTGATCGGTCTCGCTGTCACACCCCCTTCGTAGGGTTGGGGGCATGGTGGATCAGGCGGATCCCTCCGGTGGTGGTGTGCTCGACGAGGTCGAGGCGGCGTTGCGCGCGCTGGGGTCGATCGATCCGCTGACGGTCACCGACGACCAGCGCGACCAGGCGGTGGTCGGGTTCATGCGGCTGCGGTCGTTGGTCGAGTCGGTGGCCGCGCCGTGGACCAGGTCGTGGGAGCGGAGCCGGTCGTGGGCCGCTGACGGGTCACGGTCGCCGCGGGCCCGCCTGGCCCGCGATGCGCACTGCTCGGAGACCTCCGCCGGGCGGGCCGTCGGGCTGGCGGCCAAGCTCGATCAGATGCCCCTGGTGGCCGCGGCCCTGGCGTCGGGGACGATCAGCGTCGATCACGCCTGGCGGCTCGGCGTCGCTCGCACCGGGCACCGGGCCGGGGCGTTCGCCCTGGCCGAGCAGACCCTGGTCGACGTCGCGGTGGAGGAGCCGGACTTCGACGAGTTCCTCCGCGCCGTGCAGTACTGGGAGCACGGCGCCGATGACGCCCTCGGCGCCTCCGAAGACCAGCACCGCCGCCACCGCGCCGGCCGCAAGGCCCACCACTCGAAGACCTTCCAGGGCACCTACCAGCTCGACGCCACCTTCGACGCCGTCGGCGGCGAGATCTTCGACACCGCCCTCGGCCGCATCTACCACGAGCTGTTGATGGCCGACTGGAAGGCCGCCCGCGCCGAACACGGCGACGCCGCCTGCGAGTCCGACCTGTGCCGCACCCCCGAGCAACGCCGCCTCGACGCCCTCGTCGAGATGGCCCGACGGGCCACCGCCGTCGCCGCCGACGCCAAGATGCCCCGCCCGCTCATCACCGTCCTGGTCGACTACGAACAGCTCAAGGGCCCCATCCGCGAGACCTTCAACGGCAACGTCCTGACCACCCACCAGGTCGCCGACCTGCTCTCCGAGGCCGACGTCGAACGAGCCGTCTACGCGCCCACCGAACCGGATCATCGAGCTGTCCACGACCGAACGGTTCTTCCGCGGCGGCCTCCGCCGGATCCTCGAGATCCGCGACCGGCACTGCCAGCACCCCGGCTGCCGGGTCCCCGCCGAGCGCTGCAACGGCAACCACGTCATCGAGCACACCGACGGCGGCCAGACCACCCAGGACAACGGCGACCTCCAGTGCCCCACCCACGACCGCCAACGCTGGGGCCGCCGCAAGACCCCACCCGACGCGAGCGACGACGACCCCGACGACCAAGAGGACGACATCGCCACGAGGACCTCGCCACGACCGACGACCCCAGCGAAGCGGCAGAGTCAGACACCGACGAGAACCGAGAGAGCTGACGTCCCGCGCCCGGCACGCGGCCGCCCTCACCCAACCGAAGGGCGACCCCTGCCGGCACTTGGGCGATGCTCGATCAGCGCATGATGGCGAGCCGGCCGAGCGCGCTTTGGGGTCACTTCACCGCCGTCGAGGCGGCGAACTGACCACCAACACCAGTTCGGAGCGCACGGGCTCAGAGCGCACCCTCTTCGCTCTGGACGCCCATGACTGGCAGGCCGTGGCGCTAGGGATCGGCTGGCTCATCTCGGTGTCCCCTGGCGGAAAGGTTCCAGAGCGGATCGTCGTCCGCAACCACGAACGGGCAGTGGACGGGCTGGTCGCTCTGGGGTAGCTCCGATCTCAGGAACCCCCTTGCGTCTGCTGGCTGGACATCGACGACGCCGGACCACTCGATCCCATCTGGGATGGGGAAGAACACCGGGAGCGCTGTCCAAGAGCCGATCCACTCGGTGCCGTCGGCTGCGATGAAGCGCACCTGCCGGATGTCGTGGACGACAGGCAGACACCACGCCGCTTCGGCCACCCACGCTGGCGGGAGGTGAGGAGACGGCGCATGGCCGCGACAGAGCCGGGATCGATCATCGGCGTTAGTCCACGGCTCGGGTGGATCGGGAGCGGCACCGGATCCCACAGCTCGAGCATCGTTCGTGAAACGGTCCCGGCGTCCGTCTCGGCCGTGACCCCCCGAAACAGCTGAGCGCCCGAAGACCAGGGGATCGATGTCGTCGAGCGCTGCTCGCACTTCGCTGCGAGCGTGCCAACGGGCGGACTCGTCCGGACCCGTGTGAACGGCGACCGAAGCGACCACCTCCGCCGCTTCGCCCTGATCATCCGAGGGATCACGACCTCGGGCGGTTCGATCGGCGGATCATCCATTGCCCGATTCTGTCGGACCTGAGCGTCAACCCCCACCGTCCCCTGCCGCTGGGTTCGCGACGCCGAGGTCCTGGTCGAACGAGCAGCGAGCTCCGCTCGCGCCGTGCGGCGGCGGCCTCTCCATGTGAGCGATCAGCAGCCGTGGCACACCGATGCGGTCCGATCTCTGATACCGCCGCTATGCGGAGGCGTGGGGTGCGTGCGATCGCGAGGCGTGGCTGTCGACCTTCGCGGAAGTGGCTACGCAGGAGGACCCCATCGGTGAGGGCATCCGCACGGGCCGAGACGAGATCGCTGGGTTCTGGGACCGAGCGATGTCCCAGTACGACAGCATCGAGATCCGCGAGCGAGCGATCCACGTGACCGGATCCGAGGTAGCTCTCGAGTGGACGATCGTCGGGCGGACAGCCGACGAGTGGGTCGTCTTCGACGGCGTCGACGTCTTCACGTGCGATGACGAACCGCTGATCACCACCGTGCGAGCGTTCTGGGAGAGGACGGCTCGCACGCGGACCCGGCACCGTCCCTGAACGCCGGGGTCGACGGCGGGCGCCGACAGGCACATGGTGCCCAGGCGCCGCACTCGAAGACCTGGCGGCCCAGCCGGTGGGCAGGGTGTCCTCGAGCGTCGTGGGCTGAGAAGATCGTCGGATGGCGGGGGATCTCGACGCGGTGGCGAATGAGCACGTCCGAGCGGCGATCGCGGCCCCGAGGGCTGCGCCGGGCGCTGTCGAGGCCCGCGGAGACCCAGTCGGTCTCGTTGGCCGACGAGGACCCGCATCTCCGCGTATGACTCAGCGCCGCCCCAGTTCTTCGCCTTCGTCGCCATGGGAGTCGACGGAGTTCACGACGGACTCTGGATCGATGACCCCGCACAGGACTTTCGACCCGTGCGTCGTGATGTTCAGTCCCATGGACTGGTCGGACGAGATCCATCCGCTGGCCACAGACGTCGGTGTCTGGATCGAGCGCCAATCTCTGCCGCACACTGAGCTCACGGAGGGGTCGGACGCCGCTATCGCGATGCCGTGGTCAGGCGAAGGGCCAGCCCTGGGTCTCGCGCATCTGCCCATGGAGCCTCACGGCATCGAACGTTCTGGAGGCGCACGACTATGCCGTGCTGACGACCGTCCTCAAACGCCGGGTCGTCTGGCACACCTGCTCCACCGTCTGATCGGCATCCATCCAGCCGAGTCTGGCTGCCGCCTCGAGGACGGCGCCATGCCCTTCACCAGGCTCGAGGTCGGCCAGGCCGCCTTCTCCGCGCTCTGGTGCCTCAGTCCCAGCAGAGGCAGAAGGCGGTGGCCGGCGGGATCGAGGTAGACCCGGAACGGGTCACCCGCAGCCTCGGCAGGCTGGACCTCGTGCACGGACCGCCCCGAGCGCCAGCACCTGCGGCTCGACAGCCTCGACGTCGTCGACGGTGAGGTCGAGGTGGAGCCGCTGCGGTCGCTCGCCGGCGGGCAAGGGAGCTCGGTGCTCGAGGCTGACCTCAGTCCTCGTTCGTCGCCGACGGCACGGCACCGATGAGATCGCTCACGATGGCGTCCACGTCGAGCTCGTCGGAGCGGTACGTGCGGTCGCAGGAGGGGATGGTCGGCAGCAGCTCGGTGAAGCGCTCGTAGGTCCGACGGAGGAACTCCGGGTCCTTGGAGAACACCCGGTCCGGGTCGCGTGCGACGCGTTGGACCGCAACGTCGTGGGGGCACGTGAGCAGCACCCGGAGCACCGGCACCGCTCGACCGACCGACGACATCGAGCGCGCTGGTCTCCGACTCGGTGAGGGCAGGTCCGTGGGCGATCACGACGTCCACACCGCTGTCGAGCCACGCCCCGACGAGACGGCCGTGCACGGCGCGACCGCGAGCCCACAGCTCGTCCACGTCGTCGCGAGGGACCCGGGACATGAAGACCACGTCGTCGATGTCGACGAGCGCCACGGACGACCCCCTGGCGACGAGGCCCTCGGCCAGCGCGGTCGCCACGCTGCTCTTGCCCGACGCGATGGGTCCGATGACGACCACGAGTGAGGCCACCGGCGGAGTCTCGCGCCTCGTCGCAAGGCGGCCGACTGATCCGTCGCGCCGTCGGACGCGTCACCGCCGCGAGGCGCCGTCCATCCACTGCTGCATCGAGCCGTCGAAGGGCCAGTCGCCGTTGGTGAAGCGCGCCGCGATGGTGGAGATCCCCGCCCACGCTCCCCGCACGACCCGGTCGGGGTAGCCCATGGTGCGGGCGTGCTCGTGGAACTGGGCTTCGTCCTGGAGCGCCACCTCGTCGCCGGTGACCTCGAAGTCCAGGTCGAGGTCGACCCACACGACCTCGTCGTCGTCAGGCGGCACCTCGAACGGAGCTGCGGCATGGACCTTGTAGCCGTCGAGGGTCCCGGCCTCGTCCACGTAGGCGCACAGCACCCACCACTCGCCGGGCACGGCGACCCACAGCTCGTCGCGCACGACCACCTCGACCGTGCCGGCGGCGGGGCGCTCCCTCTGGGTGCCGGCGCGGACGATCCAGGCCGTGCTCTCGCCGGGCACCGGCAACGGCGACGCGACGTCGACCGCCGAGGTGGACCCGTCCCACTTCGCCTTGATGACTCGCACGACGTCAGGCGAAGCCGGGGAGGAAGGCGGCCTCGGCCTCGAACAGCTCGTCGGCCATGGCCTGGATCTGGCCGGGGGTGCAGCACGCCGACGTCAGCGGGTCGAGCATGAGGGCCCACGTGGCCAGGTCGCGACGGCGCTCGATGGCGGCCTGGGCGCCGAGGTCGAACGAGCGCATCTCCGCGGCGCAGATCGCGGCCATCTGCGGGGGCAGGGCGCCGAACCGGGTGGGGTGGATGCCGGCCCGGTCGACGAAGCAGGCCACCTCGACGCAGCCGTCGGCCGGCAGGTTGGTGATGAGCGCTCCCCCACCGGGCGCACCGTCGAGCGCGTTGAGCACGTTGCCGTGGAAGCGGAACGGGGTGTCCTTCTCGCGGGCCTCGATGATCCAGGAGGCGTACTCCCAGCTGCGGTCCCAGTCGAGGTCCCACGTGCCGTCGAGCATGGCGGTGCGCACGACGTCGTAGGCCTCACGCCACTTGGGCCACTCGCGTGCGTAGAAGCCGGACTCGCCGTCGTACTCGGGGCCGCTCCACCGCTCGCGGTCGGCCGCACGAGGCCGGTAGTACGGCACGTACTCCGACAGGTGGCCGCTCGACTCGGTGATGAAGGCCCCGAAGGCCAGCATCATGTCCTTGCGCACCAGGTCACCGGCATCGTCGGGGTCGTCGGGCTGGCCGGCGATGTCGCGCCGGGCCTTCTCCACCAGCAGCGGGTAGAGGTCCTCGCCGCCGGACTCGAGCCGGGTGAACCAGGCCAGGTGGTTGATGCCGGCGCACTCCCAGACCAGGTCGCGGTAGCGGACGCCGGCCCGCTTGGCCAGCAGCTGGCTGGTGCCCTGCACCGAGTGGCACAGGCCGACCACGGTCATCGAGCTCGACCGACCCGACGCCAGGCACATCATGTTCATCGGGTTCGTGTAGTTGAGGACCCAGGCGTCGGGGCAGAGGCGCTCGGCGTCGGCCAGCACCTCGAGCCAGACCGGGATGGTGCGCAGTCCCTTGAAGAGGCCACCCGGCCCGGTGGTGTCGCCGATGCACTGGTCGACGCCGTACCGGGCGGGGATGTCGTTGTCGAGGCGCACGCAGTCGAGCCCGCTGACCTCGATGCAGCTGACGATGTAGTCGGTGCCGGGGAGGAGCTCGGTGCGGTCGGTCGAGGCCTCGACCTTCCACTGGTGGGCGCCGCGGTGCTCGATGAGGCGCTCGAGGACGCGGCGCATCAGGTCGAGGCGTTCGGCGTCGACGTCGACGAGGGCGATGGTGCCGCCGGCGCTGCCCGGGATGCGCAGCAGGTCGTTGCTGATCTCGGAGCTGAACATCGACCCGGCCCCGATGATGGTGACCTTGATCGGGCGGTGCATCTCCCCCGCCAGGCCGCGTTCCGCGGCTCGCTTCACGTGGCCGGCGTGGCCCTCCAGGGACTCGTCCATCGGGGCACGCTACCCCTCGTCCGCGGAGCCCTCCCGGGCGTCGGCGACGGCCTTCCACAGGTCGGCCGCGGGGGGCTCGCCGAGGAAGCTGCCCCGCACCCGGCCCTCGGCGTCGGCGATCAGCACGAGGGGGACGGCGTCGATGCCGTAGCGACGGTGGAGGTCGGCCTCCGCCACCGCGTCGAGGTCGCACACCGCCACCTCGTCGCTCTCGAGCTGACGGGCCTTCTCCCACGTGGCCCGGCACGCCATGCAGGTCGACGAGCTGAACACGGCGACCAGCCAGGGCGCATCGGGACGGGGGAGGTCGGCCCGGTCGACCTGGCCGGGAACGGCCCACGTGGGCCGGGTCGGGGCATCGGGCCGCGCCCGCGAGCGCAGCACGACGGCCACGCCCACCGCGAGCGCGCCCAGGACCAGGAGCAGGACGAGGCGGTCCACCGTCAGCCCAGCAGAACCAGCGGGCCGAACGGGATGCCCAGCGCGACGGACGCGCCGAGCCCGGGCTCGGCGGCCGACTCGCGGGTGGCGAGGATGCGGCGCTCGGCGACGACGGGGGCCGACGAGGTGACCTCGATCGACCCGCGCCCCTCGGGCAGGCCCTCGATCACCACCTCGCGACGCGCACCGGGGTCGAGGGTGACCGGCTCGTCGAGGTCGATCGCGACCCGCTCGCCGTCGCCGAAGGAGACCAGCTCGACGTCGACGGCCTCGTCGCCCGGGTTCACGAGGGCGATGCGGACCGCGTCGAGGTCGTCGGAGCGGCCGCCGGCGGCGAACACCCACCGCTCGGCCGCGACCGGCGACCCGGTGCTGGTGGCCACGCCGACGTAGTCGGTCTCCCCCTCGGCGACGAGGGTGCGCTCGGCCACGATCGAGCGCCCGTCCTCGGCGCTGACGGTGATGCTGTGGCGGACGTCCTCGGGCACGCCGGGCGTGGCGTCGACGTCGAAGGTGGCCACCTCCCCCGCGGCCACGGTGAGCGGGATGGGGTCGAGCCGCCCGTTGCGGCGGGGATCGTCGAGCTCGACGGCGACCTCCACCGTGACCTCCCGGCTGCCGGGGTTGAAGACGTGGACGACCTCGTGGATCCCGCCGGCCGGGTCCCCCGCCGCGTCGCGGGCGACGGTCCTCACGCCGGCGGGGAAGGTCCACGTCGGTCGGGCGGCCGGGACGGCGGGGGTGACGGTGAGCCCCTTGCGTCGGTAGGCCTCGGCCGCGGCCTCCTCCTCGGTGGAGCTGGCGCCCCGCCCGTCGAAGGTCTGGATGCGGTCGACGACGATGCGGCCCCGCCGGGCGGTGACCGTCGCCGCGATCAGGTCGCGGACGGTGACCACCGCGGCGACGTTCACGGCCACCATCGACCGCGGCGCGACGGGGATCCCCTGCAGGTCGCCGGGTTGCCGCGGCCCCTCGACGGTGGCGAACTCCATGTCGACGGTGGCCGCCACCGGCGTCGGGTTGTACACCGCGAGGTAGTAGCGGGCGTCGCGGGTGGTGGCCCCCGAGGGCAGGTACCAGCGGTCGTCGGCGGCGCTGTGGCAGGGCGCGACGTCGCGCCCCTGCGGGCCCTCGACCTCGTGCTCGACCGCGACGTCGCCCCGGTCGAGGGTGACCTGGGCCGAGGCCCAGTCGGCCTGCAGCAGGTCGGCGAGGCGGACGCGCTCGGTGGTGTGCGGCGCGATCTCGAGGGCCTCACCGGCGCCGTCGGCGAGGCGCTCACCCAGGTCGGTCACCACGTCGAGGCGACCGGTGGCGGTCTCGTCGCCCGTGTTGGCGATCACGATCGTGCCGTCGGCCACGGTGCCGTCGCCGACGGTCTGCCCGGCACAGAACCAGGTCGAGTCGAGGGCGTCGGCGGGGGCCCCGGCCGGCAGCAGCGAGGTCGGGTCGACCGGCGACGGTGGGGTCGGGTCGGGCGCGTCGCGCCCCACGACGAGCGCTCCCACCGCGAGGGCGACCAGCAGGACGAGGGCGGGCCAGCGGGGCGTCATCGGCGCCGCCTCCCCAGCCGGTTGCGCACCAGCAGGACCACGATCCACAGCACGGGCTGGACCAGCACGCCGGCCACGTGGGCGGGGCTCGTCGCGTACGACAGGGTGCCCTCGCCCTCGGAGACCTCCGGCGCGTGGAGCGCCCAGCCGAACGCCTCGTCGGTGTCGTCGCCGCCCTCCGCGGGCTCGAGGCTCCAGCCGTCGTCGGGCACGGCCGCGACCAGGCCACCTCCGGAGGGAGCGTCGAACCGGAGCCGACCGGGGTCGGTGCCGTCGTCGATGGCCTCCCACCCGTCCCGGGAGACGCCCACCGCGCCCTCGGGGGTGGCGGGCAGCTCGGTGCCGTCGGGGATCGACGTGACCATGCCCCGCCACGCGGTGTTGCGGAACACCATCAGGGCGCTGTCGGTGTCGACCTGCTCGAGGTCGAGCTGGGCGGTCAGGGCGTCGGGCAGCCACGCCGGCGGCGGCCGCTCCTCGCCCGCGTAGGCCGAGGGCAGGGTGCGCACCGGGACGACGACGTAGCGCACGCCCTCCGGTCCGAGCAGGTGCCCCAGCCGCGTCGTGCGCCGCGAGGCGGCCAGCCCGACCGCGTCGACGAGACGGTCGGTGCTGGGGTGGTTCGTGGCCGCCCAGTGCTCGGTGAGGTCGGGCAGGCCGTCGGTGGTCGCGAGGGACACGTCGTCGTCGTAGCGCTCGCCGGTCACCGGCAGGACGAAGGGATCCCCCAGCCACAGCACGCGGGCGTCGGGGTCGCCGTCGGCGGTGAGGACGGGCTCGAGGGCCCGGTCGAGGTCGGAGCGGGGCACGTCCCACCGACCGTCGAGGGCCGACGGCAGGAGGGTCACCGCGCCGAGCACGACCGCGACCGCGGCCGCGACCGACACGGCCTGGCGCCACCCGAAGCGGAAGTGGCGCAGGTCGACCTCGAAGGCGGCCATGCCGAGGGCGGTGCTGAAGGCGAGGCCGACGGCGGGCAGGACGAGGAGCACCTCGGTGGCGGGCAGCGGGATGGACGTCCACCCCTGCTGGCCGGCGACGAGCACCGCCCAGCCGGCCACCCCGACGAACCAGGCGCGGATCGCCCACGCCAGACGCCACCCACGGCCGATCACCAGTGGGAGGGCCGCGGCGACGAGGAAGGCGAAGGCCAGGGGCGTGTCGCCGACCGGCCCGGTGTGGAGGCGGAGCAGCTCGGCCACCGACCCCGACGGCGTCTCGGACCGTCCGACGACCCCCGACCAGCCCACGCCACCTCCGACGACCGCGGCGCTCCAGGGCAGGTGCAGCACGATGGCGACGACCCCGCCCACCAGGGCGGCGACGGCCAGGCGGACCAGGCCCTCGACCTTGCCGGCCACCAGCGACCCCACCAGCAGCCCGACCGCGACCAGCCCGGCCAGGGGGATGAGCACCGGGCTGACGACCGCGGCCAGGGCCACCGAGAGACCGATTCCCAGGGCGCGGGCGGGGACGCCGGCGTGCGACGTCTCGACCGGCTCGGCCGTGGCGCTGGCGGCCAGGCCCCGGCCGCCGAAGGGGGCCAGCTCGGTGGCGCGGGCGAGGCCGAGCACGATCCACGGCACCGCGGCGTAGGCCGCCAGCGCGGTCCACGACCCCCGGCCCAGGGCGTTGTAGGGCACCGGGACGGTGGCGTAGACGGTGATGGCGGCGGCCGCGGCCCGCACCGACCCGATGGGTCGGGTCAGCCGCCAGATGCCGACCGGGCCCGCGGGCAGGAGGGCCAGCACCAGCACCTTGCGGGCGACCGAGGTCGAGCCCAGCGCGACCAGGCTGACCAGCCCGGCGCCCCCGACCCCGGTGGGGGACGCCCCAGGTCCGCCGCCGAGGGTGGTGCGCCACCCGGTGAGGTGGGTGCGCAGCAGGTCGACGGCCGACGAGGGGAACGCGGTCAGCTCGCCGATGGCCGGCAGCGGCCCGACCACGAGGTTGCGGCTGCCGACGACCATGAGGACGACGGCGATCGCGGCCGCCACCACCGCGGCCCGGGTCAGCGGAGCGCGCAGCGCGCTCGACAGGTCGCGGCCGGTCGCCGCCAACCCGCCGAGCCGGTCGTCGGTCGGGCCGACCTGACCCCGGAGGAACGCGGAGAGGCGGGCGCTGCCCCGCACCTGGAGCTCGCGCACCTCGCCGTCGGGGACGGTGCGGGTGCGGGAGATCTCCTTGCGGCGACGCAGGATCGAGGGGAGGTGGGCGAGGTTCCACGTCCAGGCCGCGGCGATGTCGGCCGCGTGCCGGAAGCGGCCGCTCAGCAGGGCGACGACGCACTCGGCGACCGCCAGCACGATGGCCTGTGGGACGACGCGCACCAGGTGCCCGAGGGAGTAGGTCGAGAGCATGGTCCGGACCCGGTGGCGGTTCTGGAGGCGTCGCCGGTCGGTGTCGCCTCGACGCTCGGGCAGGGCCTGGCGGTGGCGGGCGGTGGCGTCGGGGACCACGACGACCCGGGCCCCGGCGACGTGGGCCCGCCAGCACAGGTCGACGTCGTCGCCGAGCACGGTCATCGCCGCGTCGAACCCGCCGATGGTGCGGAACATGTCGGCGCGGACCAGCACCGCCGCGGTGGGGACGTAGAACACGTCGCGCACCGCGTCGTGCTGCTCCTGGTCGAGCTCGCCGGGCTCCGAGAACGGGGCCCGGACGCCGGTCTTGTCGATCGACCCGCCGACCGAGAGGATCCGGCGCGGGTCGTCCCAGTCGAGGACCTTGGGGCCGAGGATGCCGGCGTTGGTGCGGAAGGCCTCCTCGACCAGGGTCTGCACCGCATCCGGGTCGAGGGCGACGTCGTCGTGGCAGAGGAGGTAGAAGGCCGCGCCCTCGACCGCGCCCAGCACCTCGTTGGTGGCCGCGCCGTACCCGGGGTTGTGGTCGAGGCGCCGGACCCGGGCCCGCGGCAGCACCGCCGCGACCCGCGGGGTGGGATCGTCCGTGCTGTCGGCGTCGACCACGAGGACCGAGAGCGATCCGTAGGTCTGGGCCGCCAGGGACTCGAGCGTCTCCTCGAACCAGGGGCCGGGATCATGGGTGACGACCACGGCGACGACGGCCGGCGCGGCTCGTGGCGCGGGCGTCGCGTCCGGCGCCGACGGTGGCGCCACCGGGTCGCCGGGCGGCGCGTCGTCGGGAGGTCGTGCGGGGGTCACGGCTGGGCCAACCTACCCCTTGGCCCCCGGTCGGTCCCGGTACCCCCGGGGACGGGCGAGACGAGGTTCACACCGCCGAGTGCTTGCAACTGTTTAACAAGATCGGTACGGTTGCGAGCAGTACGAGTCCCCCGATCCGAGGAGCAGGACATGCCCGAGATCACCTCCAACGACATCACCCGAGTGGCCAAGGACGTCGTGTACGTCGGCGTCGGGCTGGGTGTCATCACCTTCCAGAAGGCCCAGGTCCAGCGGGTCGAGCTCACCAAGGTCCTCAAGGGCCAGGTCGACGAGGCCAAGGGCCGTCTCGACGAGCTCGGCGGCAACGCCGAGGGCGTCGTCGACGAGCTCAAGGGCCGCCTCGACGAGCTCAAGGGCCTCGCCGACGAGCTGAAGGGCCGCTTCGACACCCTCGCCGGCTCGGTCGACGACCGGGTCAAGATGGTCGAGGAGCGCATCGACGCCCTCGAGACCCGGCTGGAGTCGCTCCTGTCCGAGCTCGAGGCCTACGTGCCCGAGCCGGCCCGCGAGCTGGTCCAGCAGGCGCTCGACACCGCCAAGGATGCCCGGGAGCAGGTCCGTTCGGCCGTCTCCCGTGCCGCCTGACCCACACCGTCTCGGCCGTCGCCCCCCGCCGGGCGCACGGCCAGAGCCCAGCCGTTCCGACGGCTGAGCGCGAGGGCTCGGACCACCCCCTGGGTCCGAGCCCTCGTCGCGTCTCCCACGCCCTTCGGGCGTGAGCTAGAGGACGCGGTCGGAGTACTCGGACGACGCGAGGAAGAGCTCGATGAGGCGCTGGGTGCGGGTGCCGGCGGCGACGCGGGCCACCCAGTAGTCCCAGCCCTCCTGGTCCGGACCGCGGTCGAGCAGGCCGACGTAGGTCATGGCCACCTGCACCGGGCCCCGCAGACGGCCGACCGGCCAGTCGGAGCCGGACAGGTCGGCGAACCAGGCGGCACGGCCGTCGGCGTCGATGAGGTCCAGGGCCTCGGCACGAGCCGTCGAGGTCGGGGTCGAGCCCATGAGGTTCGGGTAGATGCGGTCGACGAGCTGGTCGTCGGTCATCGACGCGTAGGGCGCCTGGGCGAGCATCGATGCGGCCAGGTCGGTGAGGGTCGCCCCCTGCCGCAGGTCGGCCATCTCGGCGCGCACGTCGGCGGCGTCGATCGGCGGTCCACCGGTGAGGCCGAGGTGGAGGCGCACGGCCGGGGCCGCGACCTCCCCGAACTCGGCGCTGTTCATGAAGCCCTCGACCACCCGCGCCCCGCTCCAGGTGGTGCGGAGGCGGCCGGTCCAGAACGTCGCCCCCGCGGCGTCGAGACCACGACCGAGCAGGTCGCTGTACTGCTGGGCCACGAACGGCCGGCCGCAGCGGAAGGGGCTCCAGGCCGGGCGGGTCGGGCGGACCGAGGAGCGCCTCGCGTCGCGCTTGAAGCCGGGCCAGTCCTCGGCGCACAGCGGCCGGTCGGTGGTCAGCAGGTCGGTGCGGATGGACGCCCGCCCGGCCTGCGGGGCGCCCGTCGCCCCGGGGTCGCGGTTGACGTAGGACTGGGCGATGACGGCGCTGCCGTTGATCTCGCTCACCGCGACGACCGAGGCCGGGTTGAGGATGCCGTTGCCGCCGCTGAGGCGGATGTCGGCCTCGATGGTCGCGCTCGACGACCGGCCGTCGTAGACCCGGAGGCGCTGGGTGAGGGCCGACAGCACCTCCTGCACGCCGTCGTCGTCGACGTCGGCGATGGCGACGCCGCCGTGGGTCGACACCGGGCGGCTGGACGAGCACGCGGTGGTCGTCGAGTAGTTGCAGGTGGTCCACTTGACCGCGCCGGTGTGCTCGTAGGCCCGCAGGTAGGAGGTCTCGGTGGCGACGACGACCTCGGGCCGCGAGTCGCCGTCGATGTCGCCGACCGCCGGTTGGTGGACGACCCGTCCGGGCGGCACCACCGGCCACCCCGGAAGGTGCTGGAGGTTGCTCAGCCGGAGGGCCCACACCCGGCGGGCCGCCGACCCGTCGCCGAAGGGACCGTTGTTGCCGGTGCCCACCACCGCGTCGGGCCAGCCGTTGCCGTCGAGGTCGGTGATGGCCGGCGACGACCAGATCGTCTGCCCCGGCAGCGAGCGGAGGCCGTGGCGGGTGCCGGTGCGGCCGTTGAGCACCCAGAGCAGACCGCCCGCCGGGACGCCCAGCGGGTTGCCGGCGTAGATGTCGCCGCCGAGCACCACCTCGGAGGTGCCGTTGCGGTCGACGTCGACGACGGCGGGCGACGACCACAGGGTGTCGTGGAGGAAGCTGCGCCAGAGCAGGGAGCCGCCCCAGCTCCAGGCGTAGATGGTGTGGTCGAAGCTCGGGGCGACGATGTCGTTGCGGCCGTCGCCGTTGACGTCGGCCACGACCGGGGTGGCGAAGAAGCCGCTCGGGCGGCAGTTCGGCTGGCTGGCCGGGCAGTGGAGGTCGCCCCCCTGGCGGAAGGTGCGGATCGCCCCGCCGGTCTGGCCGTTCAGCATCACCACGCGGCCGTCCATGGTCGCCACGACCACGTCGACCCGCCCGTTGTTGTCGACGTCGACGACCAGCGGCGAGGCGTGGATCACGGTCGCCCCGAGGCTGGCCTGCCAGACCCGGGCCCCGGTGTCGACCCGGGTGGCGGTGACCGTGCCGTTGGGTGCGGCGACCACCAGCTCGGGCTTGTCGTCACCGGGGTAGGTGAGATCGGCCAGCGCGGGCGACGACACGTGCTCGTTCGTGCCGGGGCTGCTGGCGATGCTGTTCAGGCGGACGTCGACCGAGCGCAGGAGCCGGGGCGCGGCGGTGGCGGCGCCGGCGGGAGCACCGGTCGGTGCACCACCCCGCGGGGCGACCAGGGTGGCCACGCCGAGGGCGAGCCCGAGGACGACCGCAACCACCGAACGCGGCAGCGTGGACGCTCTCCGCGTCGGCAACGGGGCGGGAGGGGACGACGTCATCAGCGGGGTGGCTCCCGGTCAGCTCGAGGGGGTGAACCAGCTCGACTTCAGGCCGAGCAGGGCGCGGAGCTGCTCACCGGTGAGGGTGACGTCACCTCCGCTGAAGCGGGCGCGGAGGGAGGTGACCCGCCCTCCGTCGGCGCCGAGGCCGTTGCGCACGATGGTGTCGAACGACTGGAAGGTGCCCATGTCGCGGCCCTGGCGGGTGTCGAAGGCCGACTCGATCGTGGTGCGGGCGATGGTGACGGCCCAGCTCCGGTGGGGGTTGGAGGCGTAGTCGTCACCCTCGTCGACCACCGCGGGGAACGTGCCGCCCGCCGACCAGCCGCCCGAGCTGGAGGAGAACTCGGTCCGGGCGATGCGGATGGTGCCGGTGAAGACCCGGACCTGGTTGGCGGTGGTGCTCACCCCGGCGTCGGTGCGCGGGTCCTCGACCTTGGTGATGGTCGTGCCCCCCGCAGCCCGGGTGCCGTAGCCCTCGTAGACCTGGCACGACGCCGGGCTGTCGCACGTCGTCGCCCACGGGCTCCAACGGGTGTCGCCCGAGAGCAGGTAGCTGCGGGCCGCGACGGCCTGGGCCCGCACCGCGGCCGCACCCTTCCCGCCTCCGTGGTCAGACCACGACGGCGAGACCTCGCGGGCCACCACCGAGCGCAGCATGGCCTCGGTGGCGAGCTCGTTGACCGACACGATCGTGCCCAGGGCGTCGACCGCGTACATCGACCCCCGGTAGTAGCGGGTGCTGCCGGTGGTCGTGCACCGCTGCATCATCCGGGTCGGGTCGTTGCCCTGGAGCACGCCGGACCGGACGTTGACCTGCGGTGTGGTGCGGTCGGTGATGTGGATCCACCCGCCGGTGCAGCTCGACCCGCCCCAGATGCGGAAGCGGCCGGGACCGAGGCGGGCCACCCGCACCGCGGTGAGGTTGCCCGAGTAGCCGTCGACCCGCAGACGGCCGTAGGTCTGGACGACGCGCAGCTCCTGGCCCCCGGTGCCCGTGAGGTACACCCGCTGACCGCCGGAGGCGACGGTGGCCATGGTCGTGCCGCCGTAGAAGTGGTTCAGCACCTGGGTGCCCGACCAGCCGTGGTCGACGGTGTAGCCCAGGGCGCCCCACTGGCCCATCCCCCGACCGTGGCCGAAGCCGCGGCCGGTGAAGGTCACCGACGTCGGGGGCGCGCAGCCGGCGGCGCTGAGCGACACCACCAGCGCCAGCGCCAGGGCGACGAGGCGGAGCGGCCGGGGCCGCCCTCGCCGACGGGGGACCGGCAGGGACACCCCTCCCTGATCGGCCGATCGACCTCGACCCTTGAGCAGCTCGGCCATGACGGTCCCCTTCCACCCCGCACCCCGACCCTACGCCCCTGGTCGCGTCGGACCAGGGCAGCGAAGGGCTCAGGCCGTGGCGGCGCCGGCGGTCCAGGCGTCGTAGAGGCGGGCGTAGCGGCCGCCGGGGATGGCGACCAGACTCGTCGTGGGGGCCGAGCTCGGCCAGCACCCCGCCCTCGACCACGCCCACCCGGTCGGCCCGGGCCGCGGTGGTCAGCCGGTGGGCGATGACGATGGTGGTGCGGCCCTCCATCAGGCGCTCGACGGCGGCCTCCACCACGGCCTCGGTGCCGGGGTCGAGGCTGGAGGTCGCCTCGTCGAGCACGAGCACCTCGGGGTCGGCCAGGGCGGCCCGGGCGAGCGAGACCAGCTGCTTCTCCCCCGCCGACAGGCGGCTGCCGCGCTCGCGGACCTCGGTGTCGAGGCCGTCGGGCAGGCCGGCGAAGCGCTCCCTCACCCCGACCGCCTCCAGGGCGGCGTCGACCTCGACGTCCGATGCGCCCCGCTTCGCCACCCGCACGTTGTCGCGGATCGTGCCGTTGAACAGGAAGCCCTCCTGCGGGACGACCGCGATCCGCTCGCGCAGCGAGTCGAGCGACGCGGCGCGCAGGTCGACGCCCCCGTAGGACACGGAGCCCTCGGTCGGGTCGTAGAAGCGGGCCATCAGCTTCGCCAGGGTCGACTTCCCCGCACCGGTGGGCCCGACCAGCGCCAGCCGCTCCCCCGGCTCGACCACCAGGTCGACGTCGCGGAGCACCTCGGGGGCGTCGGGTGCGTAGGCGAACCCGACGCCGGACACCACGATCGACCCCCGCGCCGGCAGGTCGACGGCGTCGGCTGCCTCGGGGACGTCGGCCTCGGTGTCGAGCAGCTCGTACAGCTTCTTGAGCCCGGCCCCGCCCGACTGCACCTGGTTGAACAGCTGCGACAGCTGCTGCACCGGGTCGAACAGGTTCGACAGCGACAGCACGAAGAGGGCGACGGTGCCGACGGTGAGGGCGTCGTCGACCACCATCCGACCACCGACCAGCACCACCAGGGCCGTCGCCCCGGTCCCGGCCACCTCGATCACCGGCAGGTACCAGGCCTGGATCCACACCGAACGCATGTGGGCCCGGTACAGGCCCCGGTTGCGGCGCTCGAAGCGATCGGTCTCGACGCCCTCCCGGGCGTAGGCCTGGATGACCCGCACCCCGGTCAGCCCCTCCTGGAGGTGGGACAGCATGAGGCCGATGCGATCCCGCACGGTCAGGTAGGCGGCGTTGGAGTCACGCTGGAACTTGATGCTGGCCAGCACCACGAACGGCAGCGGGATGGCGACGACGAGCAGGAGGGCCGGCGACGTCACCGCCAGCAGGCCCAGGGTGATCACGATCAGCAGCACGCTCGACACGAACTGCAGGAGGCCGAGCTGCACCAGCTCCTGGAGAGCGTCGACGTCGGAGGTCATCCGGCTGACGATGACGCCCGCCTTCTCCCGGTCGTAGAAGGGCATCGACAGGCGGAGCAGGTGGCGGAAGACCCGGGTGCGCATGTCGCGCAGGAAGCCCTCGCCGATGCGGGAGATGAGGACGATCTGGGTGCGGTTGACGAGGAAGCCGACCAACGACACCACGACGTAGAGCACCACCACCCGGTCGAGGGCGTCGCCGTCGCCGGCCTTGATGCCGTCGTCGATGCCCGTCCGCACGAGGAACGGCCCGGCCACCGTGGCCAGGGTGTAGGTGACGACGAGGGCGAGGGCCAGGTACAGCTGCCGGCGGTAGGGGCCCAGGCCCCGCGCCGCCCGCCGGAGCACCTGGCCCGCAGCACGCCGATCGAGGCGGTCCTCCTCGCTGACGCCGGCGTCGACGATCACGACGGACCCCCGACCGACCCGACCGCGTCGCCGTCGACGGCGTCGCCGTCGACCGCGTCGGCGTCCCCGTCACCCGCCTCGGACTCGGCCATCGCGGCCGCAGCCAGCACCTCGCGGTAGCGGGCGCTCGACGCGAGCAGCTCGCCGTGGGTGCCGTTCGGCCGCGACCCGGCCGCCGTCGATCAGCACCACCCGCTCGGCGAGGGCGATGGTGGCCGGCCGGTGGGCGATCACGATGGTGGTGCGGTCGCGCATCACCTCGGTGAGCGCACCGCGGATCTCGTGCTCCTTCGACGGGTCGACCGCGCTGGTCGCGTCGTCGAGGACCAGCACCCGGGGGTCGGCGAGGATCGCCCGGGCGATGGCGACTCGCTGGCGCTGCCCGCCCGACAGCCCGTAGCCCCGCTCGCCGACCAGCGTGTCGTACCCGTCGGGCAGGCCGGTGATGAAGTCGTGGGCCCCGGCCAACCGGGCCGCCCGCTCGATGGCTCCGGGATCGGAGTCGGGCTCGGCGAAGGCGATGTTGGCCGCGATGGAGTCGCTGAAGAGGAAGGTGTCCTCGAACACCAGCCCCACCGCCCGACGGAGCTCGTGCAGGCGGAGCTGGCCGACGGGCACGCCGTCGAGCAGCACGTCGCCCTCGTCGACGTCGTAGAAGCGGCAGAGGAGGCGGGCGAGGGTGGACTTCCCGCTCCCGGTGGCGCCGACGATCGCGACCGACTGGCCCGGCGGCACGACCAGGTCGAACCCGGAGAGCACGTCCCGGCCGGCGCGGTAGCCGAACCGCACGCCGCGCAGCTCCACCCGGCCGACGTCGCCGCCCTCGCGTGGTGGAGCACCTGGGGGTGGGCGACCTCGGCCACCTCGACCTCGGTGGCCAGCACCTCGGCCACCCGCCCTCCGGATGCGATGGCCCGCTGGGCCATGGCCACGATCCACCCCAGCATGCGCATGGGCCAGATCAGCAGCACGACGTAGGCGTTGAAGGCCACCAGCTCACCGATGGTGAGCTGGCCGTCCAGCACCCGGTGGCCTCCCACCCAGAGGACGAGGACCAGCCCCAGGCTGGGCAGCAGCTCGAGGATCGGCCAGTAGCGGCCCCGCACGCGCGCCCCGGCCATCGATGCCTCGTAGACGTCGTCGGCCTCCACCTCGAGCCGGTCGGCCTGCACCTCCTCGGCCCCGAAGCCCTTCACCACCCGCACGCCGGAGACGGTCTCCTCCACGACCTCGGCCAGCTCCGCCGACTCCTCCTGCACCGCCATCATCGTGGGGAAGAGGCGGCTGAGGCAGCCGGGTCAGCACCACCAGCAGCGGCAGCCCGCCCAGCGCCAGCACGGTGAGCGACAGGTCGATCCGGGCCAGGATCACCGCCGAGGCGATCACCGTGACCAGGTTGGCGATGGTGAGCGGCACCAGGACGACGAAGTTCTGGACCTGCTGGAGGTCGGTGTTGGCCCGACTCATCAGCTGACCGGTCGGGCTCTGGTCGTGGTAGGGGAACGACAGCCGCACGAGGTGGCCGAACAGCCGGTCGCGCAGCATCGCCTCCGCGTGGCGGGCCTCGCGGAAGGCCAGGTAGCGACGGGCGCCGGTGCAGATGGCGGTGCCGACCGCGACCACCGCGATGACGATCGCCCAGCGGGTCACCACGTCGGCGTCGCCGGCCTCCATCCCCTCGTCGATGGCCCGCTGCACCAGCGTCGGGATGCTGACCCGCCCGGCCGTCCACAGCAGGCCCATGGCGATGCCGGCGAGGAGGCCGGGCCACTGCCGGCCGATCTGGCCCACGAGGAGCCTCCAGCCCTCGCGCGCCCCGGTGCTGCCACGGCGGGGCAGGCTACCGGTGCGCCCCTCCGACCGACGAGGGAGTACCGACGACGGAGTACCGTCGACCCGCCCCGTGGAGACACACCCGCAACCCGACCCTCCCCCCGACCCGGCCGCCGGCGCCCCCGAGGTGGCCCGCGCTCGACGGGCTGCGCGGCCTCGCCGTGGCCGCCGTGCTGGCGTACCACCTGGGCCACCTGTCCGGCGGCTTCCTGGGCGTCGACCTCTTCTTCGTCCTGTCGGGCTTCCTGATCACCTCGCTGCTGCTGCGCGAGGGAGAGGGCGGCGACGGCATCGACCTGCGCCGATTCTGGATCCGCCGGGCCCGGCGGCTGCTGCCCGCCCTCGGGGCGACCCTGATCGGGGTGGTGGTCGTGTCCCGCGCCTTCCTCGACCACGACCGGCTGCCGGACCTCCGCCTCGACGCCATCGCCACCCTGGCCTACGTCGCCAACTGGCGCTTCGCCCTCGAGCCGACCGGCGGCTACTTCGCGGCCGACCCGTCGCCGCTGCGCCACGCCTGGTCGCTCTCGATCGAGGAGCAGTACTACCTGCTGTGGCCGCTGGTGGTGGCCGGCGCGATCGTCCTCGCGACCCGGCGGCGTCGACCGGCGCCCGTGGTCGTCGGGGCCATCGCCGCGGCCGGCGCGGTCGCCAGCGTGGCGTGGACCGCAGCCCACGCCGGGTCGTGGGACGTCGAGCGCCTGTACCTCGGCACCGACACCCGGGTCGTCGCCCCCCTGGTCGGGGCGGCCCTCGCCGCGGTGTTCGTCCGCCGACCCGGCGGACGCTCCCCGCAGCCGGGTGGGTCGCACCGGCGTCGGGCCTCGCCGTCATCGGCCTCGCGGTCGCGACGGCCACCGTCGAGGCCACCGACGGGTGGCTGTACCGGGGCGGGCTGGGGGTCATCGCCCTCGTCGCCGCCGTCGCGGTGGGCGGCAACGCGGTCGTGGGTGAAAGCATCGTGGGCCGGGTGCTCTCCCTGCCGCCGCTGCGCTGGCTGGGCGAGCGCAGCTACGGGATCTACCTGTACTCCTGGCCGGTCCAGGTGGTCGCGGAGGACCAGGGCCTCGACGGCGCCACCCTCGCCGCCACCACGGTCGCCGTCTCGCTGCTGCTGGCGGAGGCGAGCCACCGCTGGCTGGAGATGCCGATCCGCAGCGGGGGGCTGGCCGTCCCGAGGATGCAGCCCGCGGCGACCGCCGCGCTGGCCTTCGTGCTGGTCGCCGGCGTGGTCGTCGTCGGCACGATGACCCAGGAGCGCCCCGACCCACTGCAGGCGATGACCGACGAGGAGCTCCGCGAGGACGCGCTGCGCCCCGCCCTCGAGCCGGAGGGGACGGACGCGTCCGACGGGTCCGACCCGCAGCCGGGGACCGCCGGAACCGCGGCGGGCGACCCGGTGCGGGTGCTGGTCGTCGGCGACAGCGTGGGCTACACGCTCGGCACCTACGCACCCGACGACCTCGACGACGTCAGCTCGGTCGACGCCCGCGCCCTCCCCGGGTGCAGCCTGCTCACCTCCGGCGAGCGGCCGCCCGAGGCCGTCGAGGCCGGGAGCCCGGAGACCTACGACGACTGCGTGGGACCGGTCGCCGACGCCGACCGCCTCGGCCTCGCCGGCGACCCCGACGTCGTCCTGCTGGTGACCGGAGCGTGGGAGCGGGCGGACCACGAGCGAGACGGCCGGACCGTCGGCCCCGACGACCGGGCCTGGACCTTCTCGATCCGCCAGCTGCTCGCCGAACGGGTCGCGGCGCTCTCCGCCGATGGGGCCATGGTCGCCCTCTGGGCCGACCCGTGCGGACCCGACGCCGACGCGCGCGAGCGCCAGCGCTGGTACCGCGACCGGGTCCTCGCCTCGGTGGCCGACGCCGACGCCCACGCGGTGCTGATCGACCCGACGTCCGAGGTCTGCCACGACGGTGAGGCCAGGGAGGTCGACGACGTCGGCGACCCCCGCCCCGACGATGGGCAGCACTGGTCGGAGGAGGGCGCCGACTGGCTCTGGCGGTCGTGGCTCGGGCCCACCCTGCGCGAGGTCGGTGCGCCCGGCGCCCAGCCCGTGAGCGCAGCCGTCTTCGGCGACTCGATCGCCTTCACGCTCGACTACGAGGGGCGGGCCGGGGCCGACGCCGCCGGGATCGACCTGGTGCACGGAAGCGTGGCCATCGGCTGCGGGCTGGTGCGCGAGGGGCTGTCGGCGGGCGGCGACCGCGACCTCGCCGAGCAGTGCGCCGGGGTGACCCAGCTGGAGGACGACGTCATCGCCGGCACCACCACCGACGTGGCGGTGGCCTACTGGGCGCGTGGGAGATGTCCGGCGTCGACGACGTCCCCGCGGCCGGGTCGGGCCGACCGGGCGACCCGGCCTACGACGCGTTCGTGGCCGGGCTACTTGCCGAGCGCCTCGACGCCATGGCCACGTCCAGTCGCGAGGTGGCGGTGCTCGCCGTCGACTGCTGGCCCCAGGTCGAGGACACGAGGACCCCGGAGCAGGTGCGCTGGTGGCGCGACCTGTCCTCGGACGTGGCGGCCGAGGCCGGCGCCACCTACCTCGACCCCACCGAGGTGCTGTGCCGCGACGGCGAGCCCCGGGCCGACCTGCCCGGCATCGGCAACCCCCGCCCGGACGACGGCGGCCACTGGAGCGCCGAGGGGGCGAGCTGGTTCTGGACCGAGTGGCTCGGCCCCCGCCTCCACGCTCTGGCCGGACCCGAGCGGTGAGACGGGGGCGGAGACCCGGACCCGGCGCGGGGGTGCGCGTCGAGCCGGGTGGCATCGCCCGGCGCAGTGCGCGGATCGGCGCGACGCTCACCCGCCACCTGGCCGACGTGCGCCAGCCCCTCCCCCACCGCCTGCGCGCCGCGTTCACCGAGCTGGGGCCGACCTTCGTGAAGGTCGGCCAGGTCATCGCCTCCAGCCCCGGGGTGTTCCCGCGGGACTGGATCGAGGAGTTCTCCTCCCTCCGCGACCGGGTGCCCCCCTTCCCCGCGGCGCAGGCCAGGGCCACCGTCGAGGCCGACCTCGGGCGCCCCGTCGCCAGCGTGTTCGCGTCGTTCGACGACGTGCCCCTCGCCGCGGCGTCCATCGCCCAGGTCCACGCCGCGACGCTCCTCGACGGGCGCCGCGTGGTCGTGAAGGTGCAGCGGCCCGGGCTGGTCGAGCAGGTGCGCGACGAGCTGCGTGCCCTGCTCCTCGTCTGCGAGGTGCTCGAGCGCATCCCGCAGACGTCGGTCGGCTCGCCCCGGGCCCTGGCCGAGGACTTCGCCCGCACGCTCCACGAGGAGATGGACTTCCGCCTCGAGGCCGACAACATGGAGCGGATGCGGCGGCTGCTCGACGACGCCCGCATCGACGACTGCCGCGTCCCGCTCGTCCACCACGACCTGGTGGGTCGGCGGGTCCTCACCATGGAGCGGATCGACGGGCTGCACTTCGACGACGTCGACGCCATGCGGGCCGCCGGGATCGACACCGAGCGGGTGCTGCGGGTGGGGGTGCAGACGGTGGTCGAGGGGGTCCTCGTCCACGGCTTCTTCCACGGCGACCTGCACGCCGGCAACATGTCCGTCCTGCCCGACGGCACCTTCGTGCTGTTCGACTTCGGCATCGTCGGCCGCCTCACCGAGTCGGCCCGCACCCGCCTGGCCGCCTACCTGATGGCGGTGGCGACGAACGACTACGAGTCGATGGTCCGGGCCCTGCGGTCGTTCGGGTCGGTGCCGCCCGACGTCGACGTGGCCGACATGGCCCGCACGATCCAGGAGCTGTACGAGCCCTTCGTCGAGGCCGGTGTGGTGACCGCCCAGCTGGGCGACCTGATGGACACCCTGATCCGCTCGATGGTGCGCTACCGGGTGCGCATCCCCCGCGAGCTGGTGCTCCTCACCAAGCAGATGCTGTACCTCGAGGGGGCGGCGGCCACCCTGGCGCCCGACACCGACCTGCTCCAGGAGCAGGTGGTCGTCTACCAGGCGCTGATGGCCAAGTACCCCGACCTGGCCCGCGAGATCGCGGGGACCCTCCACCGGGCCCGCGCCCTCGACGCCGCGGGGTGAGCGGGTAGCATGCGGCGGTGACCGCGCCCGCCGGGGCGAGGGCCTCTTCTGCGCCCACCCCGCACCACCACCACCAACTGGATCCGGCCCCCGGCACCCGCCGTCGTCCGGCGTGGCTCGCCCCCGTCGGCCTCGGGGCCCTGGCCGGCGTGGCCTTCGCCTACGTGGCCTGGCAGGACCCGAACGGAACCGGCGCCTACCCGCTCTGCCCGACGTTCTCGCTGTTCGGCGTCGACTGCCCGGGCTGCGGCGGGTTGCGGGCCACCCACGCCCTCACCCAGGGCGACGTCGTCGCGGCCTTCGACCACAACGTCATCGTCGCCCTGTTCGTGCCCCTCATGGTCGTGGTCTGGGCGTTGTGGCTGGCCCGCACCCTCGGGTGGCGCACCCCGGCCCTGCCGGCGCTGACGGCACGGGTCTGGTGGGGCCTCGGCGCCCTGCTGCTGGTCTTCACCGTGGCCCGGAACCTGCCCGGTGGCGGCCTGTTCGAGTACCTGGCGGCCACCGCCTGACGGAGGCCACCGCCTCCACGTGAGGTGGTTGTTGCCTACGCAACGTGGGGATCTCTCCCTCAGATCCGGCCGCTCCCTGCCGATCGTTCGCGGGGAGGCATTGCGTGCTCGTCGACGAGATCTTCATCCCCCATCGCTCGGGCACGATCCGCGTGCCCATCGATCAGCGCGTCACCGTCTTCGCCGGGCTCGACACCGAGGCCCGCCGCCGGATGACCGACCTGCTCGTCGGCGCCCTCGCCGGCACCGGCCCGGCCAGCGTCCGCGTGCGCGACGCCCTGGGTCGCCCCGCGGTGATCAGCAGCTCCGGGTCCCGGCAGGCCGACGGCACCTCGATCGAGGGACCCGTCCCGACCCTCGCCCCGACGGTCGAGGACCTGGCCCGCTGCATGGTCGTGCGGGCCGCCGACCTCGGGCTGGGCGACGAGCGGCCCGACCCCGCCGCGGTCGCCGACCGGCTCGCCACCGAGAGCGCCCTCAACGAGCTGATCGCCGAGCTGGCCGTGGCGACCAGCGGCGCGGCCCAGCGGGCCCGGCTGGTGAGCGAGCTGGAGGAGATCGCCCGCATCCCCCTCGTGGCCGGCGAGCCCGCCGCCTCCACCCCGCCGGCCGACGCCGACGCCGATGCCGACGCGGTGTCGCTGCCGCCGGGCCGTGGTCCGGTCGACGTCGCCGCCCTGCGCCGCCTGGCCGCCGAGGTCGACCGCCTCATCCTCCGCCGCCAGGCTGCCGACGACCTGCTGCTGCACTCCGCGACCGCCCTGCGGGCCATGACCGCGGAGGGCAGCACCGAGCACCACGTCTCGGGCGCCGTCGGCGACGACCTCGGCACCGGACTGCTGGCTGCGGTGGAGGCGTCCCGACGGGCCGAGCAGCGGCGGGCCGCGCTGGCGGCGTCGGATCCGGCCGAGCGCGACCCCGAGCTCGAGGCCGAGGTCGCCGCCGCCTGCGACGAGGCCCGCACCGTCCTCCGCCAGGCGTCGGCTCGGCTGGAGTCGCGCCGCTCCGACGCCCGCGCCGAGCTGGACGAGTGCGACGACGCCCTCCTGGCCATCGCCCTGGAGGCCGGGGTCGCGGTCGGACCCGACGGGCCGGCCGAGGCTCTCACCACCGCCCTGCGGGGCGGCACCCTCGATCCCGTGCGCGAACGGGTCAGCACCCGTCGACCGGCGTCGCCCGCCGAGGCCGCGGCCCGCACCCGGGCTCTGGTCGAGCGGCGGGTCCGGCTCCTGTGCGACCGGGTGGCCGACCTCCCCGCCGACGAGGACGTGGCCGCGGCCCGCGACCGGGTCGCGATGGCCGAGGCCCGCCTGGCGCAGCTCGACAAGAAGCTCGGCGTGGCCGCACCCGACGTCCTGGCGCGGGTCCGCAACACGCTCCTCGCCCGGGCCACCGCGCTGCGCCCCGACGGGCTCGACTGCGCCGTGCCGCTGCTGCTCGACGACCCGCTGGTCCAGCTCGACCCGACGTCGCACCACGACCTGCTCGACGTGCTGGCCCGGGTCGCGCAGCGCACCCAGGTCGTCCTGCTCACCGAGGACCGGGTCGTGACCACATGGGCGCGCCACCGCGCCGATCGGGGCGAGGTGCGCCTCGTCGACCTCGACGGCCCGTTGCCCTGAGTCGACGACCCGACCCACGACGTGGACCGATCGGACGGTCAGTCGAGGCGGCGGAGGTCCTGGCGGAAGCGCTTCACGCGGTGCACGTAGGACTGGGCGCCCAGCTCGATCATCACCGCCGGGTCGACCCGGTCGGGCTTGATGACGGCCGGGACGCCGAGGGCCATGGCCCGCGACGGGACCTCGATGTCGTTGGTGACCACGGCGTTGGCGCCGACCAGGGCCTGGGCCCGACGATGGCGCGGTGGAGCACGACCGCCCCCGACCCGACGAGGCTGCCGTCCTCGATCGTGCAGCCCTCGAGGTGGGCGTTGTGGCCGATCACGCAGTCGGCGCCGACCGACGTGTGCCAGATCGGCGTGGTGTGCACGACGGTGCCGTCCTGGATGGAGGTGCGGGCGCCCGATGAGATGGCCCCGTCGTCGGCCCGCAGCACGGCGCTCGGCCACACCGAGGCCTCGGCCCCGAGCGTCACCGCGCCGATGATCACGGCGTCGGGGTGCACGTAGGCGTCGGGGTGGATGTCGGGCGTCAGGTCGCCGAGCGCGTAGATGGGCATCGCCGGACGATACCCACGTCTCGGGACCCGATGGGCCCACCGACCCGGGATCCGGCCGCCGAGTCCGTAGCCTCCGCCATGTCCGCACCCGACCCCGCCCCCGCACGCCCCGCCCCCGCTTCGGGGCGGCCGAGCCGCCGGTGGCCGAGCGTCGACCGGTGGAGCGGATCCGCCACGGCGTCGAGGACCCCGACGACCTGGCCTGGCTCCGCGACGTCGCCGACCCCGACCTGCTGGCGCTGCTGGAGGCCGAGGACGCCCACGCCGACGCCGTGCTGGCGCCCCTCGCCCCGCTCGTCGAGACGCTCTACGAGGAGATCCGCCGGCGCACCCAGGAGAACGACCTGTCGGTCCCGTACCGGAAGGGTGCCTGGTGGTACCAGACCCGCACCGAGGAGGGCGCGAGCTACCCCATCCTCGACGGTCCCCCGACCGGGGCGACGGGCTGGCGCCCGACCCGGACGCCGAGGCCACCGTGATCCTCGACGAGAACGAGCTGGCCGAGGGCCACGACTACCTGGGCTGGGTGTGGCCGAGGTGAGCCCCGACGGCTGGCTGCTCGCCTACTCGGTCGACCCCGACGGCGACGAGCGCTACGAGCTGCAGGTCCGCGACCTGCGCACCGGCGACGACCTCCCGAGTCGCCATCCCCGGCACGTCGTACGGCTTCGGCTGGGCCGCCGACGGCGAGTCCTTCTCCTACACCACCCTCGACGCCGCCGCAGCGGCCGTACCGGGTGCACCGCCACGTGCTGGGCACCGACCCGCACGGCGCCGACGACACCCTCCTGCTCCAGGAGGACGACGAGCGCTTCTTCGTCGGCGTCGGCGCCAGCCGCAGCGGCGACCTGATCGTGATCTCGGTCGCCAGCGCCGTCACCTCCGAGGTGCGCCTCGTCGACGCCCACGCCCCCGCCGGCGGCGCCCGCATGGTGGTCCCCCGCCGCCAGGGCGTCGAGTTCTCGGTGGCCCACCACGGCGACTGGCTCTACCTCGTCACCAACGACGAGGCGCTCGACTTCGCCCTGTGGCGGGCGCCGCTCGCCGCGCCGGACCGGGCCCGCTGGGAGCCGGTGCTCCCCCACCGCCCCGGCACCCGCATCGACGGGGTGGAGGCCTTCGCCGCGCACCTCGTCGTGCACCTGCGCACCGACGGCACCCGGGCTGCGGGTGATCGACGTCGCCGCCCTCGAGGCCGGGCCCGACGACGACCGCCCGCCCGAGGTCGTGGAGCTGCGAGCCGCGACCTCACCTTCCCCGACGCGGGGTACACCCTCGGCGGCGGCGCCAACGAGGAGTGGACACCACCATCTACCGGTTCGGCTACCAGTCGCTGGTGACCCCGCCCTCGGTGTTCGAGGAGGACCTCGCCACCGGCGAGCGCACCGCCCTCAAGCAGACGCCGGTGCTCGGCGGCTTCGACCCGGCCGCCTACGCGACCGACCCGGAGTGGGCCACCGCCGCCGACGGCACCCGGATCCCGATCTCGCTCGTGTGGCGGGCCGACCGGGCCCCCGACGGCCCGGCGCCGCTGCTGCTCTACGGCTACGGCGCCTACGAGATCAGCATGGACCCGTGGTTCTCGATCGCCCGGCTGTCGCTGCTCGACCGGGGCGTGGTCTTCGCCATCGCCCACGTCCGCGGCGGCGGCGAGCTGGGCCGCGCACTGGTACGAGGACGGCAAGTTCCGGCCAAGCCCAACTCCTTCACCGACTTCGTCGCCTGCGCCCGACCACCTCGTCGACGCGGGCTGCACCGCGCCCGACCGCCTCGCCGCCCGGGGCGGCAGCGCCGGCGGCCTGCTCATGGGCGCGGTCGCCAACCTGGCCCCCGAGCTGTTCCGGGCCGTCGTGGCCGAGGTGCCCTTCGTCGACGCGCTCACCACCATGCTCGACCCGACGCTCCCGCTCACGGTCATCGAGTGGGAGGAGTGGGGCAACCCGATCACCGACCCGAGGTGTTCGGCGTGCATGCGGGCCTACACCCCCTACGAGAACGTCGGCACCGGCCCGTACCCGGCGATCCTCGCCACCGGCGGCCTCAACGACCCCCGGGTCGGCGTACCACGAGCCCGCCGAGTGGGTGCAGCGGCTGCGGGAGCGCACCGACGCCACCGACCCGAGCGGCCGATCCTGCTCCAGGTCGAGCTGGGCGCCGGCCACGGCGGCCCGTCCGGCCGCTACGACGCCTGGCGCCACGAGGCCGAGATCGCCGCCTTCGTCCTCACCGCCCTCGAGGTGGACGAACCGGGTCCCCCGGCTGAGCTGATCAGTCGGTGATGACC
>CAVURR010000008.1:0-104375 GCA_963743955.1 uncultured Iamiaceae bacterium | reverse complement strand
TCACCGTCGCCGTGCTGCGCGAGGGCGACACCAAGAACGCCTTCTTCAACGGCGTCGGCGCCCGCGAGCGGGCCGAGACGACGACCTTCGAGCGCTTCCTCCAGCTCGCCTTCACCGGCGTGCGCTTCGGCCTGATCATCGGCATCACGTCGATCGGCCTGTCGCTGATCTTCGGCACCACCGGGCTCACCAACTTCGCCCACGGCGAGATGGTCACCTTCGGCGGCATCATCGCCTGGTACGCCAACGTGGCCTGGGGCATCCAGATGATCCCGGCGACGGTGCTGGCGGTGATCGTCGGCGGCGCTGCTCGCGGCGGCTGCTCGAGCGGGGCCTGTGGCGGCCGCTGCGCCACCGGGGCATGGCGCTGCTGTCGATGATGGTCGTCTCGATCGGCCTGGCCATCGTGCTCCGCTACTCGTTCCAGCTCGTCTTCGGCGCCAGCCCCCGGGTGTACGCCGACTACCAGAACCAGGCGAGCTACGAGGTCGGGCCCGTCCGCATGGCGCCCCGCGACCTCTGGAGCATCGGGCTCATCATCGCTCACCCTGCTGGCCGTCGCGTTCCTGCTGCAGAGGACCAAGATCGGCAAGGCGATGCGGGCCGTGTCCGACAACCGCGACCTGGCCGCCGTCGTCGGGCATCGACGTCGACCGGGTCATCCTGTTCGTGTGGGGCCTCGGCGGCGCGCTGGCCGCCCTCGGCGGCGTCCTGTTCGCCCTCAACGAGCGGATCTCGTTCAACAGCGGGTTCAACCTGCTGCTGCTGATGTTCGCCGGCATCACCCTCGGCGGTCTGGGCACGGCCTACGGCGCCCTCGTCGGCTCGCTTCATCGTCGGGCATGTTCATCCAGATCTCCACCCTCTGGATCTCGCCGGAGCTCAAGAACGTGGGCGCCCTCGTCGTGCTGATCCTGGTGCTGCTCGTCCGACCCCAGGGCATCCTGGGCCAGAAGGAGAGGGTCGGGTAGCCATGGACTGGAGCCTCATCTTCGAGAACGGCCTCAAGGCCGCTGGTGGGCACCGACGCGGTCGTCTTCGCCCTCGCCGCCATCGGCCTCAACGTGCACTTCGGCTACACCGGCCTGCTCAACTTCGGCCAGGTCGCCTTCGTGGCCGTGGGCGCCTACGGCGTGGCCATGGGCGTCGGTGACCTTCGGCCTGTCGATGTGGCTGGCCATCTTCCTCGGCCTGCTCGCCGCGGTGGTCCTGGCCGTCCTGCTCGGCATCCCGACCCTGCGGCTGCGCGCCGACTACCTGGCCATCGTCACCATCGCCGCGGGCGAGATCGTCCGCCTCGTCGCTGCGCGCCGGCGTCGTTCCGCGAGCACCACCGGCGGCTCCGACGGCCTGCAGGCCTTCGCCGACCCGTTCTTCCGACATCAACCCGCTGTCCAGCGACGGCTGGGGGCTCTGGATCGTGCACCTCGGCGAGGACGACCTGTGGGGCGTCGGCGTGGTCAGCTTCAACCACCGCACCGCCTGGGTGCTGCTCGTCGGCTGGGGCCTGGTCGCGCTGTCCTCGCTACGTCGTCTACCTGCTGATGCGCAGCCCGTGGGGCCGGGTCGTCAAGGCGCATCCGCGAGGACGAGGACGCCGTCCGCAGCCTCGGCAAGAACGTCAACTGCTACAAGATGCAGGCGCTCATCCTCGGCGGCGTCATCGGCGCCCTCGGCGGCATCATCTTCGCCATCTCCCGCCAGTCGGTGCAGCCCGACAACTACTCGACCGCGCTCACCTTCTTCGCCTACACCGCCCTGATCCTGGGCGGCACGGCCAAGATCATGGGCCCGATCCTCGGGCTCGATGATCTTCTGGTCGCTGCTGTCGTTCACCGACGTGTTGCTGCGCCAGGCCATCGCGGCCGACTACATCTCCGACGACCTGCTGAGCGGCACCCGCGTCGGCATCATCCGCTTCATCCTCGTGGGCCTCGCCCTGATGCTGCTGATGATCTTCCGACCGCAGGGCATCCTCGGCGACAAGAAGGAGGTGGCCGTCGGTGAGCGAGGCTGAGCGCGCCGCCACGTTCGCCGACGTCGAGCGGGTCCCGGGCGTGGCCAAGCCCGACCCGATCCTCGTGGCCGACGGCGTGCGCCGCACGCTTCGGCGGCCTCGTCGCGGTCGACGTCGACCACGTCGAGGTCCAGCGGGGCACCATCACCGCGCTCATCGGGCCCAACGGCGCCGGCAAGACGACCTTCTTCAACCTCCTCACCGGGTTCGACAAGCCCGACGGGGGCCGCTGGAGCTTCGACGGCCAGCGACCTCGCCGGCGTCGCGCCGCTACAAGGTCGCCCGGCAGGGGATGGTGCGCACCTTCCAGCTCACCAAGTCGCTGGCCCGCCTGTCGGTCATCGAGAACATGAAGGCTCGGCGCCACAGGACCAGCGGGGCGAGCGGTTCTTCTCCGGCCTGCTCGCGCCCCCTGTGGCGCGACCAGGAGCCGCGAGATCGAGGCCCGGGCCGACGAGCTGCTCGCCCGCTTCAAGCTCGACCACATGCGCGACGAGTTCGCCGGCTCCCTCTCGGGCGGGCAGCGCAAGCTGCTGGAGATGGCCCGGGCCCTCATGGCCCAGCCCCGCATCGTCATGCTCGACGAGCCGATGGCCGGCGTGAACCCGGCGCTGACCCAGTCGCTGCTCGGGCACGTGAAGTCGCTGCGCGAGCGAGGGCGTGACGGTGCTGTTCGTCGAGCACGACATGGACGTCGTCCACGACATCAGCGACTGGGTCGTCGTCATGGGCGAGGGCCGCGTCATCGCCGAGGGCACCCCGGCCGACATCTCCGCCGACCCGGCGGTGATCGACGCCTACCTGGGCACCCACCACGATGCGCCCCTCAGCCTCGAGGAGGAGGACGAGGTGCTGGCCGAGGTCGAGGAGGCCATCGAGGATCGAGCCGACGGAGGAGCGCCGGGTGACGCGACGACGAGCCGTCGCCGGACGAGCCGAGGCCGACCGGACCGACGTGCCGGCCGAGCGCGACGAGGCCACCGGGCTCGCCGGGCGAGCACGTCGTCGAGGCCACCGACCTGGTCGCCGGCTACGTGCCCGAGGTCAACATCCTCAACGGCTGCTCCATCCACGTCGCCCGCCAGGAGCTGGTCGGCATCATCGGCCCCAACGGCGCCGGCAAGTCGACGTTCCTGAAGGCCGTCTTCGGGCTGATCCCCGTGCGGTCGGGCACCGTGACCCTCGACGGCGACGACATCACCGGTCTCAAGGCCAACCAGCTCGTCGACCGGGGCATCGGCTACGTGCCGCAGAACAACAACGTGTTCCCCAGCCTCACGGTCGAGGAGAACCTGGAGATGGGGTTCTACCGGAGCAGGGGTGGCTTCCGCGACCGCTTCGAGGCCGTGGCCGAGCTGTTCCCCCTGCTCGGTGAGCGCCGCAAGCAGCGGGCCGGGTCGCTGTCGGGCGGCGAGCGCCAGATGGTGGCCATGGGCCGGGCCCTGATGCTCGACCCGAGCGTGCTGCTGCTCGACGAGCCCTCGGCCGGCCTCTCGCCGCTGTACCAGGACGAGGTGTTCATCCGCTGCCGGCGCATCAACGCCGCCGGCGTCTCGATCATCATGGTCGAGCAGAACGCCCGCCGGTGCCTGCAGATCTGCGACCGGGCCTACGTGCTCGACCAGGGGCAGCAACGCCTACACCGGCACCGGCCAGGACCTGCTGACCGACCCCAAGGTGATCGAGCTCTACCTCGGCACCCTGGCCCGGGTCACCTGAGCCACCCCGCCTGACCCTCGCCCGGTCGGACCGCCACCGCGGTCACGCCGGGGGCTCCGGCGTGCCCGGGCCGTGACCCGGGCCCGGACGCGGGTGTGGCCCCGCCGGAGCGGGGCCACACCTGAACCGGTCGAACCGACCTCGAGGCGAGGACTACTGCGCCTCGAACTCCTCGCCGGTGGCGTTGCCCATGTTGCCGTCGGTGCCGTAGATCGGCACGTCGGCCGGGCCGGAGCCCTGCTTGATGAGCTCGGCGACGATGCGGGCCGACTCCTCGAAGCCGATGATCACGATGGCGTCGGCGTCCGCGCCGACGATCTCGTTCACCTCGGACTCGAAGGTCTGGGTGTCCGGGGCGTAGGCGACGGTGGTCGAGGACCTCGCCACCACCCTCCTCGAAGGAGGCGGCCAGGTCCTCGGCGAGGCCGTTGCCGTAGCTGTCGTCGAGGTTGATGATCGCGATGCTCGTGCGCACCGTCCTCGGCGATGACCTCGGCGAGCACGCCGCCCTGCAGGATGTCCGACGGGGCGTTCCGGAAGTAGAGGCCCTTGTCGTCGTAGTCCGACAGCTCCTTGGAGGTGTTGGCCGGCGAGAACATGGTGACGCCGGCGGTGACCACCTGGTCGATGACGGTCAGGGTCACGCCGGAGGAGGCGGCGCCGACGATGGCGTCGACGTCCTCCGACAGCAGACGGCTGACCGACTGGCTGGCGATGTCGGTGGTGGTGTCACCGGAGTCCGACAGGGTCACCTGCGACGTCCTGGTCGTTGTAGCCACCGTTCTCGTTGATCTCGGCCACGGCCAGCTCGACGCCGGCGACCTCGGGCGGTCCGAGGAAGGCGAGGCTGCCGGTCTCCGGCAGCAGGGTGCCGATGGTGAGGACGCCGTCACCGGCGCGCTCCACCTCGACCGGCGACAGCGGGATCTCCGCGACCTCGGGCGGGGCCTCGATGGTCTTGAAGGTGGTCTTGCTGTCGTCGATGCGGTTGTCCTCACCGAACTCGAGGACGCCGTACGAACCGATCGTGGGCTCGCCGTTGCCGGAGAACTCGAGCGGGCCGGAGATGCCGTCGTAGTCGATGTCGGTGTTGCCACCGTCGATGATGGCGACGCAGTCGGCGTAGGTGGTGCACTTCTCGCCGCCGATCGTCACGTTGACGATCTCGCTCGGCGTGGGCGCTGCCGTCGTCGCCGGCGATCTTCGCCGCCAGGGCGATGACGATCACCGCGTCGTAGGACTCGGGGCCGTAGTTGAAGTCGACCAGCTCGGAGTCCTGCTCGAGCATGCGGTCCTGGAAGGCCTCGACCTCAGGGGTGGTCTCCGGGAGCGGGGTGGTGCCCCGCCAGCCGGCGAGGGACCCGGCCGCGTCGCCGCTGCCCTCCGCCTCCGTGGTCTCGCTGTCTCCGTCACCGCCGTCACCGCTGTCGTCGTCGTCGCCGCACGCGGCGGCCACGAGGACCAGCGCGAACAGTACGGCGAACAGCTTCAAGAGCACGCTCTTCTGTCGCATGGATTGGTGTCCTTCGTCGGGGGTGGAGAGGTCGGCGCTCGGGGGCTCCGAGCCGACGGCGGCATCGTACGCCGTCGTCCTCCCTGGTGCCGGGACGTCCACCCGCGTGTCACGCGGCGTTCACACTGCGTGGTGCTCGTCGGGCGCGCCGGTCAGCGCGGAGGGGTGGAGCCGGTGCCGCCGGGGACGGAGATGTCGAGCGGGGTCCAGGTCGGGAACGAGACGTGGGCGACCCCGAGGTGCGACACGATCCGACCCCGCGCCCTCAGCGCGTCGACGCACGGCCGGGCGACCTCGGGCCCGCCCGCCATCAGGACGTAGTCGGCGACCGTCAGCAGCAGCGGGCCGGCGGCGTCGCCGTCGCGCAGCACGGCCTCGACCTCGAGCGTCGGCCGGCACGGCGACGACCGGTCGACGACCGCGCAGTGGTAGACGACGCCCTCGAAGACCGACAGGGCGCGGATCCTCACCCGCGGGGACGGCTGCGGCCGGCGGGCTCGACGCGACGGGGACCCATGCGGCCATCCTGGCAGGGTGAGCCCGACCGCATCGCCCGACGACCCCGCGGACGCCGCCGCCCTCGCCCGGTACGCCTCGGCCCTGGCCGACGGCGTGGACGCGCTGCTGCCGGGCTGGGTGGAGCGGGTCGTCGCCGAGCGGTTCGCGGCGGCCGGTCGACCGATGACCGACGACGATCGCCGCCGGTCCCGCGCCGCGGCCGCCGTGGCCCGGGCCGAGGTCGGGGGCCAGGTGAGGGCGCTGCTGGCCCGCGACGTCGACGACCAGCCGACCGGGCCGCTCGCCCTGCTGCGCACCGCGGTGCGCCACCCCACCCGGGTGCTCGCCGACGGCGGGATCCCGCCGGTGGCGCGCGACGAGGTCGCCCGCCGCCTGCACCCCGACGACCCCTACGACCTCACGCCCGCCGCCTTCGCCGACATCGCACCCGAGCTCCACGAGCCGGGGCTGGTGTGGGGGGCGGCCAAGGCCCACGTGGTGCTGGCCCGGCGGCGCCGGGAGGGGCTGCGCTGAGCCGGGCCGGAAGGCGACCGGGGCGCGACGGGGGGCGGGTCAGTGGGGGTCCCACGCGTCGGGGTCGTCGGCCAGCGCGTCGACGGTGGGGGCGAGGTGGCCGGAGGCGAGGTCGGCCAACGTGGTGTGCTCGAGCACCGAGCGCAGGCTGGCCCGCACCGCGATCCACATGCGTTGGAGCGACTCCAACCCGTCGGGGTAGGTGATGGCCTCCGGCCGCTCGCCCCGGACGTCGGCCAGCGGTCCCTCGACGGCCCGGATGACGTCGGCGACGGTGATCTCCTCGGCGGGTCGTCCGAGGCGGTAGCCGCCCACCGCGCCGCGCCGGCTGGTGACGACGTGGGCCCGCTTCAGGTCGGCCAGGATCGACTCGAGGAACTTCGGGGGGATCTCCTCGCCGGACGCCAGCACGTGGGACTTGGTCGGCTCGACGGCCTCGCCCCGGGCGGAGGCCGCGGCCTCGGCGCGGGCGAGGGCGATCGCCGCACGCACCGCGTAGTCGACCTTGGCGGTGGTGCGCATCGGCGATCGACTCCGGATCCGGCGGGGTGGGGCGGTGGGGGCGGCCGACAGATCATCGCAGGGCGCGGCCGGACGTCAAGCCTCCTCGGCCGGCGCACCCCGCGGTCACGGTGTGGCGGGGCCGTCCGGGAGGGGTCGGTAGCCTCCTGCCCATGCCGGACCGCCTGGTCGTCATCGGAGGGGACGCCGCGGGGATGGCGGCGGCGTCGCAGGCCAGACGGCTGCGCCCCGACCTCGACGTGGTCGCCCTCGAGCGCGGCACCCGCACCAGCTACTCGGCCTGCGGCATCCCCTACCTCGTCGCCGGTGACGTGGCCGACCCCGACGACCTCGTCGTCCGCACCCCCGACACCTTCCGCCGCGAGCAGCGCATCGACGTGCGGATGCGGCAGGAGGCGGTCGGCGTCGACCTCGACGCCCGCACGATCGAGGTGCGCGACCTCGACCGCCACCGCACCTACCGGCTGGGCTTCGACCAGCTGGTGTTCGGCACCGGGGCCCACCCGATCCGCCCCGACCTCCCGGGCATCGACTCGCCGTGGGTCCGGGGGGTGCAGACCGTCGACGACGGCGCCCAGCTGCTGGAGGAGGCGCGCACCCTCCGGTGTCGGGACGTCGCGGTCGTGGGCGCCGGCTACATCGGGCTGGAGATGGCCGAGGCCTTCCACCGCTGGGGGGCGCGGGTCACGCTGATCGAGGCCCACGAGCGGCCGATGGCCCGGACCCTCGACCCGGACATGGGCGGTCGGCTCGTCGGGCACCTGGCCGACCTCGGCCTCGAGCTCCGGTTCGGCGTGCAGGTCGAGGGCTTCGAGGAGGGGCGGGTGCTCACGACGTCGGGACCGGTGCGGGCCGACCTGGTGGTGCTCGGCCTCGGGGTGGCTCCCGCCAGCGGTCTCGCCCGCGACGCCGGCATCGAGCTCGGCACCCGGGGCGCCATCCGCGTCGACCGCCGCCAGCACACCAGCGTCGAGGGCGTGTGGGCCGCAGGCGACTGCGCCGAGACGTACCACCGGGTGTCGCAGCGTCGGGTGCACATCGCCCTGGGCACGGTGGCCAACAAGACGGGTCGGGTCGCGGGGCTGAACATCGGTGGCCGCTACGCCACCTTCCCGGGGGTCGTCGGCACCGCGGTGACCAAGGTGTGCAGCACCGAGGTCGGCCGCACCGGGCTCTCGACCGAGGAGGCCGAGCGGGCCGGGTTCTCGGTGCTCGGCGTCGTGGTCGAGGCGACGACGCAGGCGGGCTACATGCCCGGCGCCGAGCCGATGGCGGTGAAGGCCATCGTCGAGGAGGGCACCGGCCGGCTGCTGGGGCTCCAGATCGTCGGGGGCGCGGGATCGGCCAAGCGGATCGACACCGCGGCGACCGCGATCACCGCGGAGATGACCGTGCACGACGTCCTCGACCTCGACCTCGGCTACGCCCCGCCGCTCTCGCCGACCTGGGACCCGGTGCAGGTCGCAGCCCGCGTCGCCCTCCGACGCCTCGGGGGCTGACGATGGTCGAGAGCTCGGGGGAGGCGTCCCGCGACGGTCATGGCGGCGAAACCGACCGGAAACATGCTGACCCCAACCTGTCGGGCGTGAGCTCCCCCTCGGCCGCCCCGGAGGCGACGACCGCACCGTCCGCCCTCCCGACGTTCGATCGCAGCGTCCTCGACGGTCCCCTCAGGGGCGTGGCCCTGGTCCAGGCGTGGACGGCGGCGGTCGACGACTGGGTGCGGGCCCTGTACGCCGTCGCCGCGGCCGACGCCCCGACCACCGGCGTGGCCCTGGTCGCCATCGGGGGCTACGGGCGGAACCAGCTCTGCCCCGGCAGCGACCTCGACCTCCTCCTGCTGCACGCCAAGGCCATCGACGTCGACCCCCTCGCCCAGGCGCTCTGGTACCCGATCTGGGACTCCGGCCTGAAGCTCGGGCACTCGGTGCGCACGACGCGGGAGGCGCTGAACCTGGCCAGCGACGACCTCGACACCGCCACGTCCCTCCTCGACGTGCGCCTGCTGGCCGGCGACGCGCGACTGGCCGAGGGCCTGGCCCGGGAGGCCGCGGCGCAGTGGGAGAAGCGGGGTCGCCGGTGGCTGGGCCGCCTGGCCGACTCGGTCGACGAGCGCCACGGCGCGGCCGGCGAGGTGGCCTTCCTGCTGGAGCCCGACCTCAAGCAGGGGCGGGGCGGCCTGCGCGACGTCCACGCCGTGCACTGGGCCGCACCGGGCCCGCCAGGTGCTGCTGGAGGACGACCTCACCGCGTTCGACGCCGCCGAGCGCGACCTGCTCGCGGTGCGGGCCGAGCTCCACCGCATCACCGGCCGGGCCGAGCGACGTCCTCACCCTCGACCAGCAGGACGCGGTGGCCGACGCCCTCGGCATCGACGGCGGGGGCGACGGCCTGATGGCCCTGGTCGCCGACCGGGGCCGCACCATCGCGTGGCGCTCCGACGAGACCTGGCACCGGGTGCGGGCGATGCTCGCCGGACCCGGCTGGTCGATGGGCGGTCGGCCCCGGGCCATCGAGCCGGGGCTGGAGCTGCGCGACCGCGAGGTGCACCTCACCGCCGACGCCGACCCCGCATCCGACCCCCCGCTGGTGCTGCGGGCGGCGGCCGCCGCGGCCCGGCTCGACACCCGCATCGACCGGGGGTCCCTCGCCCGGCTGGTGGCCGAGACCCCGCCCTTCGGCGACCCGTGGCCCGACGGCGGCCGCGAGGCGCTGGTGGCGCTGCTGCTCAACGGCCACGCCGCCATCCCGCAGATCGAGGCCCTCGACCAGTGGGGCGTGTGGCTGCGGATCCTGCCGGAGTGGGCGCCGGTGCGGAACCGCCCCCAGCGCAACGCGTACCACCGCTTCACCGTCGACCGTCACCTGCTGGAGGCGGCGGCCAACGCGGCCGGCCTGGTCGACACCGTCGACCGGCCCGACCTGCTCGTCGTCGGTGCCCTCCTCCACGACATCGGGAAGGGGCGGCCCGGCGACCACACCGAGGTGGGGATCGTCCTGGTCGAGGACCTCGGTCCCCGCATGGGGTTCGACGAGGAGGAGACCGCCGCCCTCGTCGACATGGTGCGCCACCACCTGCTGCTGCCCGACGTCGCCACCCGTCGCGACCTCGACGACCCGGCCACCAGCGACGCGGTCGCGGCCAAGGTCGGCTCGGTGCGCACCCTGCGCCTCCTCCACGGCCTCACCGTGGCCGACTCCGAGGCGACCGGACCGGCGGCGTGGGGGTCGTGGAAGGCCGGGCTGGTCGCGACCCTCGTCGAGCGCACCGCCATCTCGATGGGGGCCGAGGCGTCGGGTCCGATCTCGCCGCCGTTCCCCAGCAGCGAGCACCGGGCGCTCCTGGCCGAGCGGCAGCTGGTGGCCCGCGGCGTCGACGACGTGCTGACCGTCGTCGCCCCCGACCGCCCCGGTCTGCTGCGCCGGGTGGCGGGGGTGACCGCCCTCCACGGGCTCGGGGTGCTGTCGGTCGAGGCCATGTCCTCCGACGAGGGCTGGGCGCTCGAGCGGATCACCGTCGAGCCCGGCGCCCACGACCCCATCCCGTGGGACCGGGTGACCGCCGACGTCGAGGCCGCCCTCGAGGGCCGGCTGGCCATCCGGGCCCGGCTGGCCGACCGGTCCTCGGCCTACCGCCACCGGCCCCGCTACCGCAGCGCCCGACCCGAGCCACCCGACGTCCGGTTCGACAACGACGCCTCGCGCGAGGCGACCGTCGTCGAGGTGCACGCGACCGACGTCCTCGGCCTGCTCGAGCGGGTGTGCCGGGCGATGGCCGAGATGGACCTCGACGTCCGCTCGGCCAAGGTCCAGACCCTCGGCGACCGGGTGGTCGACGCCTTCTACGTCCGCACCGCGAGCGGGGGGAAGATCCTCGACGACGCCCACCAGGCGGAGGTGCGCCGGGCCCTGCTCCACGCCCTCGACGTGGGGTGACGGTGCCCATCGCGGGACGGCGTCCGGCCGGGCCGGGGTCGGGCCGGCACGGCCGGGGCGCGGGGTAGGTTGCGGCCATGGACCGGCCGCCGCCCTCCCAGGTCGACCTCCTGCGGTGGAGCGAGGCCCTGGCCGGCATCGCCCGCACCGGGCTGGGGTTCACCGAGAGCCAGTACGAGCAGGAGCGCTTCGAGGAGGTGCTCGCGGTCGCGGCCGACATCCACCACGCCGCCGGCAGCCCGTACGACCCGTCGCAGCTCGTGGTGGAGTGGATGCGGGCGGTCGGCAGCGGCGTGCCCGGCTACGTCACCCCGAAGGTGGCGGTGGGCGCGGTGGTCGGCGACGGCGACGGCCGGATCCTGCTGGTGCAGCGGGCCGACTCGGGGGTGTGGCTCTACCCGACCGGCTGGGCCGACATCGGCTACTCGCCCTCGGAGGTGGCCCGCAAGGAGGTCCACGAGGAGACCGGCATCGAGTGCGAGGTCGAGCGTCTGATCGCCTGCTTCGACGGCTTCCGCCACGGGTTCAGCCGCATCCCGCTGTACTCGCTGGTGTTCCTCTGCCGGGCCACCGGCGGCGAGCTCGAACCGCACCCCTTGGAGTGCGCCGACGTCGGGTGGTTCGCACGGGACGCCATGCCGACCCCGTTGGCGGGCAGCGAGCAGTGGGGCGCGCTGGCCTTCGCGGCCATCGACGGCGACGACCTCCCGGCCTACTTCGACGTCCCCCGCGACCCGCCGTGGCACCCCTCGCCGGGCGACCCGGCGACCGGCTGACGAGCTGCTGACGGCGGGTTGACGACCGGCTGACCTCGGGCGCGGCGGGCGTGGGGCTCCGGTAACTTCGGGCGATGGCGTACGACCGGCTCTCCCCTCTCGACTCCGTGTTCCTCCACGTCGAGAACGAGCACCAGCCGTTGCACGTCGGGGCGCTGAGCTACTTCGAGCGCGGCCCGCTGCTCGACGACGAGGGCCGCTTCGACCTGGCCCGCGTGCGGCGCCACATCGAGTCCCGCCTCCACCTCGTCCCCCGCTTCCGCAAGCGGATCATGACGGTGCCCTTCGAGCAGGGCCGCCCCATCTGGGTCGACGACCCCGACTTCGACCTCGCCTACCACGTGCGCCTCACCGCCATCCCGGCGCCGGGCAACGAGGCCCAGGTGAAGCTGCTCATGGACCGGGTCCAGGCCCAGATGCTCGACCGTCGCCGGCCGCTGTGGGAGCTGTGGTTCGTCGAGGGCGTGTCCGACGATCGCGTCGCCCTCATCCAGAAGACCCACCACGCGCTCGTCGATGGCGTGTCGGGGGTCGACGTGGCGACCGTGCTCCTCGACATCACTCCCGATGCGGTCGACACCGAGCCCCCGCCGTGGGAGGCGCAGCGGCCGCCCGACGCCGCGACCCTGCTGATCGACAGCCTGCTCGAGCGGGCCAGCGAGCCGGCCGAGCTGGTGCGCAGCGCCCGGGCCGTGGTGCGTGGTCCGCAGAAGGTCGTCGAGCGGGCGACGCAGGTGGCCCGGGCCGCGCTCGACATGAGCCCGTCGATCCCCCGGGCGCCGTGGAACGTGCCCGTCACCCCCCACCGCCGCTTCGAGCCGGCTCGGGTCGACATCGATCGGGCCAAGGCCCTGCGCCGTGCGGCCGTCGCCCTCGGCGACGACCTCGCGTCCACGACCCTGAACGACATCGTCCTCACCGCGTGCAGCGGCGCCCTACGCCGGTACCTGCTCGACCGGGGCGACGACGTGCCCGACGGCGTGGTCTTCAAGGCCATGGTGCCGGTGTCGGTGCGGGCCGAGGAGGAGCAGCTGGCCCTCGGCAACCGGGTCTCGGCCATCACCGCCGACCTGCCCGTCGGAGAGGCCGACCCCCTGGAGCGCCTCCGCTTCGTCCACGCCCACATGGTCAGTCGCAAGGAGATGGGCACCGCGGTGGGCGTCGACACCATCATCGGTGCCGCCACCTACGCGCCGCCCACGATGCTGTCGCTGGCGTCGCGCCTCGCGGTGCGGGCGATGCCGGTGAACACGGTGATCACCAACGTCCCCGGCCCGCAGTTCCCCCTGTACTGCATGGGGTCCCGGATGCTGGAGGCCTTCCCGTACGTGTGCGTCGTCGACCGCCTCGCGATGATCATCGCCGTGCTGTCCTACGACGGGCAGCTGGGCTTCGGGCTCTCCGGCGACCGCAGCGCGGTCCCCGACCTGGTCGACCTGGCCGCGGCCATCGAGACCGGCTTCGCCGAGCTGGAGGCCGTCCTCCTGCCCGGCGCTGCGGGTGCGGGCGCGAAGGGTGCCAAGGCGGCGACCGGGGCGACGACCACCAAGGGCTCCCGGACCAAGGCGGGGGCGGCGAAGGCCGGTGCCAAGCCGGCCGCGTCGAAGGCCGGCGGGTCGAAGGCCGCGCCCAAGGCGGGCGGGTCGAAGGCGTCGACCGCATCGGCGGCCAAGGGCACCGCCCGCCGGACCCGTCCCAAGCGCTCGGCCTGACCCACACCCCGCAGCGGACGAGGCCGACGGCACCCGGGCGCGACGCCGGCCCCCGTCGGACCCGTGCTTCAGGGGGGAGCGGCGGGAACGACGTGGGGCCGGCGACGGCCTGTGGCCCAGGGGAGGAGCTGGGCGGTGGCGGGTCCGGGGCCGTGGTGTCAGGCGGCCCGGACGGTGCGGGGACGACGGGCGCGGGGGGAGCCGGAGGTCGAGCCGTGGCGGGTCGGGGTCGAGGTCGACGGCCGGGTGCGGACCTCGGGGTCGGTCGGCTCGGAGCGAGCCTGGGCGGCGGCCTCGACCCGACGGATGACGTCGTCGGCCTCGTCGATGCGGCGCTCGGCGAGATCGAGCTCCGCACGGGCGTTGCGGACGGGGTCGTCGTGGCCGATCCGGTGGGTCAGGCCGGCCAACACGTGGGGAAGGGCGAAGCGGGCCATGGGAGCGAAGGTACGCCCGCCACGTTGCCGTGTGTCGTCGGGCACGTTGCGTCTCGGGGTCGAGTCGCTGAACCTTCTGTGTCGTCGCGACCGCTCTGAGTGGCCCATCCGCTCGCGGGGCGCGGACGAGGCGCGGGCCCCGGCCTCGGTAGCGTGCCGGGCGTGTCGCCCGCCGATCCGTCCCTCCCGCCGCTGCCCCCGGGGTCCGTCCGAGTCCGGGAGGTCACCGACCCCGAGGAGGCCGACGGCCTCGTCCCGGCCTTCGCCCGGCTGATCCCCCAGCTGTCGCGGTCGGCCCCGTCGCCCGACGTGGCGGTGCTGACCGAGATCATCGACGGTCGGGCCACCCACCTGCTCGTGGCCGAGGACCCTCCGACCGACGAGGTGCTCGGGTCGCTGACCCTGTGCGTGTTCCGCATCCCCACCGGGTTGCGGGCGTGGATCGAGGACGTCGTGGTCGACGAGGGCGCCCGCGGTCGCGGCGTCGGCGAGGCCCTCAACCTGTTCGCCATCGACCTGGCCGCCGAGCTCGGGTGCCGCACCGTCGACCTCACCAGCCGGCCGACCCGCGAGGCCGCCAACCGCCTCTACCAGCGCATCGGCTTCGAGCCCCGCGACACCAACGTCTACCGCTACGAGGGCGAGGCCTGAGAGGCGGGCCCGGGCCGGTGGTCGCGCCGCCGAGCGGCGTCGGCTGACCACCGCCGTGGCTCCGGGCGCTCTCTATCGCTTGACACTACATCGGTAACCGATATATATCTGAGGTCGTGGCCACCCCCGACCCGCCGTCCTACCTCCCGTTGCCGCAGGCACAGTTCCATGTGCTCGTCGCTCTCACCGACGGCGATCGCCACGGGTACGCGATCATGCAGGCCGTCGAGGAGTCCTCCGGCGGGGTCGTGCGCATGGGGCCAGCCACGCTCTACGGCACCCTCAAGCGACTCGTCGATCAGGGCTTCGCCGAAGAGCTCGCCCGCGAGCCCGACGCGACCGACGACGCCCGCCGTCGCTACTACCGGCTCACCGGGCTCGGCCGACAGGTGTGCGCCGCCGAAGCCGACCGCCTCGCACGCCTGGTACGGATCGCCCGCACGAACCTCCGTCCCGGTCTCGCCTGACATGAGCTCGCCGCACCGCATCTACCGGGCGCTGATCCACCTCTATCCGGCGGACTTCCGTCGTGACTACGGCCAGGACCTCGTGCAGCACCTCGACGACCTCGTCTCCGATCGAGGCCTCCCGGCGGCGTGGGCTCGCACGGGCCTCGACCTGACCGTCACCGTCCCCCGCTACCGCTTGGAGCGCATCATGACCGAACCGCACAGCAACACCGCCCTCCACGCCACCGTCGCCCTGCTCGTCCTCGGTGGCGTCGCCACCCTGACCATGGACAGCCGGATCGGCATCGTGCTCCTGGTCGCCGGTCTCGCGCTCGGTCTGACCCAACGCAGTGCGCTCGCCACCTCGTTTCGAGTCCCGGACTCCTCCCTCCGTCGCAAGCGACTCCGCACCGCCGCTGTCCTCGGCGCCGTCTTCGCGCTGTCCCTCGGCACCTTCGAGCTGACGGTCGGGGACTCGTGGACCATCACCGACACCCTCCTCGCCCTCATCGGCATCCCGGCGATGATCGCAGCCCCACTGTTCCTCCTCGCCGGTCTGCTGACCCGGCGCACACCCGACGACGAGGGGCTCGTCCGAGCCCGGTGACCTCCCGGTGCGCGACCGCCCCATCTCGGTTCGACAGCTGCGCGACCCCGGGCGTCGGCACGGGCTGAGCTGACGGCTGAGACCCCGGGGCTACTCGTCGTCGAGGTCGGCGGCGTGCGCCTTGTGGCGCCAGTAGCCGACCAACGAGACCTGCGCCTTCGGGAGGCCCCACCCGTCGCGGACGTGGCGACGGACCTGGGTCACCGACCGGCTCTCGGCCCCACCCCACACGTAGGGGTGGCCGGTGGGGGCGGGGAGCGCCCGGACGGCGTCGGCGAGGAGGGTGGTGGTGCCGGGGTCGGACCCGTCGCGGTGCAGCCACGTCACGGAGATGTGGTCGCCGACGGGCAGGTCCTGGCGGGCGTCGTGGTCGGCCACCTCGGCGACCACGTGGACGGGCGCGGTCGGCGGGAGGGTCTCGAGGATGACGGCGACGGCGGGCAGGCCGGTCTCGTCGGCCACCAGCAGGTAGGAGTCGGTGTCGGCGGGGGGCGACCAGCTCGTGCGGGGACCCCACAGCGCGACCGGGTCGCCCACCGACGCTCGAGCGGCCCACGCCGAGGCGGGGCCGGTGTCGCCGTGGAGGACCATGAGGATGTCGAGCTCGGCCTCCTCGGGTCGCCAGCGACGGAGCGTGTAGTACGCACCCACCGGCTGGTCCTCCGGGGCCATCTCGCGGACGCCCTCCCACGTGAAGGTCGCGTCGATGGTCAGCTCCGCCCGGCCCGGGGGTGGGAGCAGGAGGTACAGGTACGTGTCGGGTCCGACCGGCGCGAAGTCGTCGGCCAGGTCGCCGCCCCGGAAGGTGATCTGCCGAAGGTGCGGGTCGACGTCGGTCACGGCGGACACCGTGGTGAAGAACGTGCGGTAGCCGGTGGCGCTGGCGATCACCTGCTCGACCGAGGTCGTGCCCTCCTCGCCGGACTGCTCCCGGGCCTCGATGACCAGGGCGAAGAACAGCAGGAACAGCTCGTCGACGTGGGTGAGCGGGGCCGTGAACGCGACGGTGAAGGTGTGATCGCCGTCCTCGTCGGTCACGAGCAGCTCGAGGCCGTCGATGGTGACCGACAGCGCCCGCACCGCGGTCGCGCTCCGTCGATCGCACAGGATCCGACCCACGAGCAGGGTGGCGTCGTCGTAGAGCCCGTTGAGGGTCTCCACGATCATCGACTGCTGGGCGACGAGCGCGGCCGCGATGTCGGCCGTCGGGGCGGTCGTGGTCATGTCGTCGGTCGGCACGCGGCGCAGTGTTAGGGGTGCTTACCATCCGAGAGACGGTACGCCATGTCCTGCCCGCGACACCAACGTCGCTCAGCCGCAGCTCTCGACGCCGGATCAGACCGAGAGGAGGTCGCCGGGCAGGGGGTTGCGGCCGGCCACCGAGCCCGACGTCGCCAGCGGGCGGAACCCGAAGAAGCCGCCGCCGGTGACGAAGGTGTGGCCGGTCGGATCCTTCTCGGGGTCGTGGTGGTCGCGGATCGCCTGGCCGTGGGCCCCCGACCTCATGTAGTCGAGCGCGGCCTGCGAGTCCTCCCAGATCGTGAGGGTCGCGACCAGACGCTGGGGCAGGTTGGTCATCAGCGTTCCCCAGATGCCGCCCGGCGTCTCGAGGAACTGATCCTCGAGGCCGCTGTTCACCTTGGCGAACGGGACGACCGTCCTCAGGTAGGCGGTGCCGATCGTGATGGCGATCGACGGCCCGGTCATCCCGCGCGCCTTGTCGCCGGCCTCGGCCACCATGTCGTCGGCGACGCCCGGCCAGATGCCGACGGCCCGGACGAGCTCCATCCGCACGTGCCACCCGTCGGCGAACACCCGGCCGGTCGGGTTCGCCTCGAGGAACGCGTCGAGGGACGCCTCGTCGTCCCAGACCGCCATGAGGCACTCCCGGCTCAGCTGGGGCCGCGGGAGCACGCCGGGGGTGAAGGGTGCGCACGCCGCGTTCCGCGATCCCCGGAGGCCGGGGACGTCCTCCGGCCTCGGCGCACGACGACGCACGCTCGCGAGGACGCTCGTGTCGGCGAGGTGGGCGCTGAAGAGCATCCCTCGAGGGTAGGGGCACGCCCTTGCGGGCGCTGGCTCGGAGCCGGGTCTGGCGGATCCCGTCAGGCACCGTGACCGACGTGGCGGTCCGACCGCCGTCGGTCAGTCGGTCGTCGTGGGGGCGAAGGCGACCGAGGGGGCCGTGGCGGCGCGCAGGAGGGCCGAGTAGTCGACGCCGAAGCGGAGCTCGGTGCCGACGGCGACCGTGGCCCCGCCGGCGTCGAGGACGAGGTGGTCGCTGCTGGCGCCGAGCACCTCGAAGCCCTCGGGCGGGGTGAGCCCGTCGGGGTCGACGTCCTGGCGTCCGAGGGCGACGAGCACGCGGGTGGTGGTGCCCCGGTCGATCGGTCGGGCGGCGGGTCCGAAGGCGGTCTGGGCCACGCTGCCCCACCCGACCGACGGCTTGGCCTTGGCCTCGATGACCTCGCCGACGAGCGTGAAGGCGTCGAGGTGGAGCCCGTCGATCGGCCGGCGGTCGAGCGGCTCGCGGCCGAGCAGGATCGACTCGCCCAGGCGGAGGTCGTTGATCCGCCCGACGTCGGACGTCGGCGTCGCGGCCCAGTCCGAGGTTGGCCGAGTTCCCGCCCGAGACGACCGGCAGGTCGATGCCGAGCGTCGGCCTCGACCGCCGTCGACCAGCGCCGGACAGCTCGGCCATGTTGGCGGCGTCGGGCACGATGCCGCTGCTGGCAGGCCAGGTTGGTGCCGAGGCCCCGCAGCTCGAGGCCGGGGAGGGCCAGCGCCCGGCGGGCCACGCCGACCACGTCGGCGGGGAGGATCCCCTCGCGCAGGTCGCCCAGCTCGACCATGAGGAGCACGCCGTGGGTGCGGCCGCGGGCGACGGCGGCGGCGGAGAGGCCGACGAGCACGTCGACCTCGGTGTTGCAGCTGACGTCGGCGGCGGCCACCACCCGGGCCACCTGGCTGGGCATCGGCGAGCGGACGAGGGTCATCGGCGCGGTGATGCCGGCGGCGCGCAGCCGCTCGATGTTCTCGATCCGCGACTCGCCGAGTCCGGTGGCGCCGGCGGCGAGGAGCGACCCGGGCCACCTCGGGCGAGCCGAGGGTGGCCTTGGTGACGGCGGTGACGCGCGATGCCCCGGTCGCCCAGGCGGGCGACGAGGGTGGCGGTGTTGTGGGCCAGGCGGTCGAGGCGGACCTCGAGCCGCGGCGCGGTCACCCGGCGGCGGCGGCGGTGAGCTTCTCGGCGAGGGCGGGGAAGGCCTGCACCACCATGTCGACCAGGCGGTCGGGCGAGCGGGTGAGGGCGTCGGTGGCCGGGATGCCGAGCTCGTCCTCGTAGGCGATGATCGCCGCGCTGACCTCGGCGTCGGTCATGTGCTCGTGGTTGATGGTGAGGCCGATCACCTTGGTGTCGGCGAAGGTCTCGATCAGGTTGATCTCGCTGGCCGGGGTCGGCATCGGCACGTCGGCGAAGTCGCCGAGGCGGCCGCGCGCCGGGGGCGTGCTGGAGGATGACGGCGTGCGGGCTGGCTGCCGCGGAGGATGAACGTCGACGTCAGGTAGGCGGGGTGGCTGAGCGCGCCCTGGCCCTCGATGATGATCACGTCGGGGTGCTCGCCCTCGAAGGCCTCGACCACGGCGTTCTCCATCTCGCCCGAGCAGAACTGGCAGGGGATGGCGTCGAGGGCGATGCCGTAGCGGGCGCCCTGGATGAGGCCGGTCTGGCCGGTGCCGACCAGCACGGCCTTGATGCCCCGGTCGTTGAGGGCCTGCGGTGAGGATGGTGGCGGTGGTGCGCTTGCCGATGGCGCCGTCGGTGCCGAGCACGGCGATGCGGGGGCAGGTGACCTCGGCGATGCGGCCGCTGAACATGTGCAGGTCCTTCTTGGCGCGTGGGCTTGCGGACGTCGTGGATCGTCACGCCGTTGGCCAGGGCGGCGGCCACGAACTCGGGGTCGTCGTTCAGGAACTCGTGCAGGCCGTTGACGATGCTCATGCCCCGGGCCATGGCGTCGAGCATCAGCGTCGCGCTCGGCGGGCGAGAGCATGCCGCTGGTCGGGGCCACGCCGAAGATGAAGGTGTCGACGGGGCGGCCGACGGCGGCCGAGGGCGTCGTCGAGGTCGGCGCAGATCGGGATGCCGTTGGGCTCCGTCGCCGAGCACCTCGCCGGCGTCGAGGCCGGCCTGCGTGCTGTCGATGACGGCCAGGATCTCGTAGCGCTCGGAGTGGCGGACGAGGCCGTTGGCGGTCTTGCCGTCGCTGCTCGCCGAAGTTGGCCTCGCAGTAGACGATGGCGGTCGGTCGAGCAGCCGGGACGCGCCGGGGTGACGGAGACGACGGGGACGATGTGGGCATGGTGCTCCTCGAGTCGGGCTCAGAGGAGGCGACCAGGCGCTCGGGCCCGATCGGGGCGGAGCAGCGGAGAGGTCCACGCTGAACGTTGAGCCCCTGATCGTACCCGTGTTCGGGCCCGAACCCCCGATCCGCTCGGGCCGGCGTTCAGCCCGTGGTGCGCTCGAAGGGCCGCCGGCCCCGGTCGAAGCGGGGCGTCAGGTCGAGCAGGTGGGAGATGTCGAAGCCGTCGTCGAAGGCCTCGACCCCGGACCGCTGGAACAGCCGGGAGCGGCCCGGTCACCGTGGCCCGACCCTTCGACACCCGCAGCCACGACCCCTCGTAGAGGGCCAGCACCGGGCAGTGGTTCTCCTCGAGGAACTCCTCGATCCGCTCCTCGCGGGTCTCGCCCATGAACGTCGAGGTCGGGTCGGGGTCGACGTAGTGGAGGTTGATCTGGAACGGGATCAGGCCGAGGGCGTCGAAGCTGGCCGGCTGGCAGATGGGCATGTCGTTGGTGGTGCGGATGGTCGGGCAGGCGACGTTGGTGCCGGCCGACGCACCGAGGTAGCGGGTCTCGCCGGCTCGCACCCGGGCGCTCAGGCCCTCGACCACCCCGAGCCCGGCGAGCGTGTCGAGCAGGCGGAAGGTGTTGCCGCCGCCCATCATCACGACGTCGGCCTCGAGGATGGCCCGGGCCGGGTCGGCGGCCCGGTGGGCCGAGACCAGCGTCGACCCCGAACGGCGCCGAAGGCGGCCTCGGCCCGGTAGGCGTAGTCGTCCCACTCGGCGAGGGCGAAGGGGATGAAGGTCACCGTCGAGCCCGCCGCCACCTCGGCGAACGCCTCGGCGGCGTGGGCGAACATCCGCCTGCCGTGGTTCGTCGAGTTCGACAGCAACAGGAGGTCCATGCCGCAGCCTGGCAGGGCACGCCGAGCCGGGGTGCATCCCGCCCGATCCCGCGGCCCGTCCGTCATCGCTCCCGACCGTCGCTCGGTGCGGCGGTGGTGTCGCCCTCTGTCACCTTTCGCCACCCTGGATGACAACTTCCCCCTCGATGAGCGCGAACCGGGTGACAGTGGCTGGTGCGGGGCGCATGGTGGATCGGGGACGGGATCGTCCCGCCCCAGCGAGGGGTAGAGCCATGATCATCTTCCAACGCCTGGCCACGTTCGACGGACCGCCGGAGGAGGTCGTGCCGTGGGCGCTGGAGGTGACCGGTGCCGTCAACGAGCGCACCCACCTCGACGTGTCCCTCTGGCAGGGCCTCTTCGGGCGTCCCGTCGGCTCCTACGCGTGGAGCACCGTGGTCGACAGCCTCACCTCCCTGGAGGCGGCGTTCGACGCGCTCGGCGGTGACGCGTCCTACATGTCGCTGCAGGGCAAGGCCGCCGGCTGGCTGGTGGGGCCCGCCGAGGACGGCCTGCTACGGGTCGTGCACGCGGCCGGCGGCGAGTACGTCCGACCCCACGTGGGCGCCTACGCCGAGGTCACCAGCGCCGTGCCGGCCGACGGGAAGCTCGGCGAGGCGGGCGCCTGGGGCGTCGAGATCGCTGACGTCCACGCCGACCTGACCCACTCCTCGGTGCTCTTCTGCACGTCGGAGTACGCACAGTTCGGGGAGATGCGCTGGATGGCGATGTACGACTCGGCCGCCGCGGTCGATGCCGCCGCCGAGGCCATCGCCAAGGACGAGGGCTACATGAGCAAGCTCGACGGAGCCGGGGACCTCTTCCTGGAAGGTGCCGCGCAGCGCGCCCTGGCGCGCCGCATCGCGTAGCCGGCCGATCGGGGGGCGGGCTGCTCGGGGGCCGACAGCTGCGGTCTGGCCCCCGGCCAGCCCCGCCTCGCCGTCCGATCCACTCGCGCCACCTCGGGGTGTCGGCGCGGTCGGCGGCCACCTGGGATCATCCGCCGATGACGTTCGACGCGGTCGAGGCCGCCTTCGCCGGCTTCTCGGAGGCCGATCCCACCTACAGCGCCCAGCTCTCGGTCCACGTCGGGGCCGAGCGGGTCGTCGACCTGTCGGTCGGGGTGGTGCAGCCCGACTCCCTGGTGCCCGTGTTCTCGAGCAGCAAGGGGGCGACCGCGGTGGTCGTCGCCCTGCTGGTCGAGCGGGCGCAGCTCGATCTCGACGCGACCGTCGCGTCGTACTGGCCGGAGTTCGCCCAGGCCGGCAAGGGGGCGATCCCCGTGCGCCAGCTGCTGTCGCACCAGGCCGGGCTGCCGGGCGTCGACGGGGGGTTCACGTGGGAGGAGCTGTTCGACCACCACGCGCTCGCGGCGCGGCTGGCGGCGCAACGTCCGTTCTGGCGGCCGGGTGCGGGAGCGATGTACCACGCCCTGACGATCGGGACGTTGGCCGACGAGCTGGTGCGCCGCATCGACGGGCGGTCGGTGGCCGAGGTGCTGACGGCCGAGGTGACCGGCCCTCGAGACATCGACGTGTGGCTGGCGGCGCCCGAGTCGGTGGACGACCGGGTCGTCGATGCCGCCCTCCCGACCATGGACGAGCTCGTCGCCGGCCCGCTGCCGGAGACCGTCGTGGGCGACCCGCTCTCGACGACGTCGCTGCCGGCCGGTGACCCCTTCGCCCTGTTCGCCCGGGTGAACGAGCCGTCGTTCCGCCGGGTCGGACCGCCGGCCGCGGGCGCGGTGGCGAGCGCCCGGGGCCTCGCCGCCCTGTACGCGAGCACCGTCCACGAGGTCGCCGGCCAGCCCCGGCTGCTGAGCGACGACACCCTCTCGCAGATGGCCCAGGTCCAGGTCGCGGGGGCCGAGCTCGGGAGCGGACTCGACATCCGCTTCGGGGTCATCTTCCAGGCGCCATGCCCGCGGTGGCCCTTCGGTGGGATCGGCGCCTTCGGCCACGACGGCGTGGGCGGATCGCTGGCGTTCCACGACCCCTCGGTCGACGTGTCCTTCGGCTACGTGGTGGAGCGCCTCCCGCTTCCGGGCGGCATGGATGCCCGGGCCGTCGAGCTGGCCCGCCTGGTGCGCGCGGCCCTCGGCGCCACCGCCTGACCGGCTGGTCGTCGCCCGTCAGGTGTCGAAGTCGGGGAGGACCAGCGAGCCGTCGTCGCGGAGGGTGAAGCCCGGGTTGTGGGCGATCTCCCAGACGTGGCCGTCGGGGTCCTCGAAGTAGCCGGCGTAGCCGCCGTAGAAGGTGTCCGCGGCCGGGTGGGTGATGGTGGCGCCCGCGGCCTCCGCCGTGCCCAGCACCTCGTCGACCTCGTCCCGCGTCCGGACGTTCTGGGCCAGGGCGACGCCGCCGAAGCGGCCGCCGTCGTCGTCGATGCCGGCGTCGTCGGCCAGGGCGTCGCGGGACCAGAGCACGACGGCGAGCCCACCGGCCTGGAAGAAGGCGGTCTCCTGCACGACCTGACCGGTCCAACCGAGGGCCTCGTAGAAGGCGACCGACCGGGCCAGGTCGGCCACGCCGAGGGTGATCAGGCTGACGCGCTGGTCCACGACGGAGGTCAGGCGGGTGGGGCCGGGGCGTCGGCGTCGGTGAGGAACGGCGGGAGGCCGAAGACGGGGAACAGGCGGGCGTCGAGGAAGTGGTGCAGCCCGGTGATGCGGTCGTCGGTGACCTCGACCAGGTGGATGTTGAACGGCTCCCACCGACCCGGGCCGGCCGGCTTGTAGGCGGCGAAGGCCGGGCCACCGTTGGCGACGACGGGGATGAGGCGCGACCCCTCGCAGGCCGCGCCCTGGCCCGTGTACCAGGCGCCGGCGTCGGTGCGGCCCTGGAGCCACATGGCGAACGGCGGCATCGTGAAGGTGACGTCCTCGTGGAGGAGGCCGACGAGCGAGGTGATGTCGTAGCGCTCGAAGGCGTCGAGGTAGCGGTCGAGGATCGCCTGCTGCTCGGGACCGATGGTGGCGGGCGCGTCGGTGTCGAGGTCGGTGGTCGACAACGTCGCCCGGGCCCGCTGGAGGGCGCTGTTCACCGACGCGACCGAGGTGTCGAGCAGCTCGGCGACCTCGGTCGCCTGCCAGCGGAGGACCTCGCGCAGGATGAGCACCGCGCGCTGGCGGGCGGGGAGGTGCTGGAGCGCGGCGATGAACGCCAGCCGGATCGACTCGCGGGCTTCGGCCTGCTCCGCGGGGTCGGCGTCGAGGGGGAGGATGCGGTCGTCGGCGACCGGCGAGATCCAGTGGTCCTCGGTGATCGGCGGGGGCAGGGGGGTGTCGGCGCTCGACGGGGGCCCGAGCTCCATCGGGCGGGCCCGGCGCTGGCTGGCCCGCAGCATGTCGAGGCAGACGTTGGTGGCGATGCGGTACAGCCACGACCGCAGGCTGGAGCGGCCCTCGAAGGTGTCGTACTTGCGCCAGGCCCGGACCATGGTCTCCTGCACCGCGTCCTCGGCCTCGAAGCCCGAGCCGAGCATCCGGTAGCAGTAGCCGGTGAGCTCCCGGCGGTGGGTCTCGAGGGCGGAGGTGAGGTCGTCGCCGGTCAGGGTCGCGTCGGTCATGGTTCGGGCGTCACCGGGCCACCTGGCCCGGCCCTCCTGGTCGTGTCGAAGGCGGGGTCGATGCCGGTCACCGTACCCAGGGCGCGCGACAGCCAGTCGCGGCCCATCGGTCCGGCGTCCTGCGGGAGGGGGTGCTGGCCACACCCCCAGACGCTGGGTACCGCCCTGCCACCGAGGGGCCCGGTGGGCGCACATTGGCGGGACACGACGACCGGCCCGCCCGACGGGTCACGACCCGAGAGGTGCACACCACCATGTCCCACACCATCGACTCCCACCCCGACCTGCTCGACCTGCCCGGCGACCTCCGCGCCGACGGCTCGCGGAGCGGCACGCCCCGATGGCCCCTCTGGGGGGTGCTGGCCGGCGTCACCGGGTTCGTCTCGCCGTTCTTCGTGCTGTCGTCCGGGGTGACCGAGGAGCAGTCCCTGTCGGGGGTCGACGTCGTCGACACGCTCGAGCGGGGCAGCTACCACGTCGGGTTCGTGCTCGGCCTGGTGTCGGTCTTCGCCCTGTTCGTGACCGCCGCCGGCTGGCGTCGCTGGCTCGACCGGGTGGCGCCCGACTCGCTCGCCGCCCGCACCGCGCCCAGCGCCCTGAACGCGGTGGCCACCGTCAACATCATCTTCACGGCCCTGGCCGGGACGCTGGTGCTCTACCTGCCGGGCGGCACCGACGAGGGGTGGCTCTCGAAGGAGGCGATCTTCGTCAACTACACGCTGCTCGACTTCGGCTCGCTGCTCGGCTGGTGGGGGGCGATGGCCGCGGCCCTCGCCACCGCGGCCATGGCGTTCGGCAAGGGGCGGATCCTGCCCCGGTGGATGGGTGTGACCAGCCTGGTGCTGGTGGTCCCGCCGGTGCTGATGTTCCTGCTGATCGGCCTGCCGGGGCTGGTCGGCTTCACCGGCCCGATCTGGCTGGTGGCCATGAGCGTCGGACAGATCACCGGGCGCGCCGCCCGCTCGTGAGCGCGCTTGCCATCCTGCCGCCCCGTGCGGCCGACGACGACGCCGGGCCCGCCCCCGGCGTCGTCGCCGCGTCCGCCGGTGCCGAGGGCGAGCCCGTAGCGTGCGGGGCCATGTCGATCCGGGTCGTCCTCGCCGAGGACCACGCGCTGCTCCGCCAGGGGCTCGAGCGGTTGTTCCAGGCGGCCGACGACGTCGAGCTGGTCGGCACCGCCGTCGACCTGCCGTCGCTGGAGGCGCTGATCGTCGACGAGGCGCCCGACGTCGTCGTCACCGACATCCGCATGCCGCCGACGGGCACCGACGAGGGCATCCGGGTCGCGGCCCGGCTCCGGGAGGAGCGGCCCGACGTCGGCGTGGTGGTGCTGAGCCAGCACGCCGAGGCCCCCTACGCCCTGACCCTGCTGGCCGACGGCTCGGCCGGGCGGGCCTACCTCCTCAAGGAGCGGGTGGCCGACCTCGACGAGCTGCTGGGCGCGGTGCGCGACGTCGCCGCCGGCGGGTCGCGCATCGACCCGGCGGTGGTGGAGCACCTGGTGAGCGCCACCCGGAAGGCGCCCGAGTCCGACCTCGCCCGCCTCACCCCTCGCGAGACCGAGGTGCTGTCGGAGATGGCGACGGGGAAGTCCAACGCCGCCATCGCGGCCGCTCTGGTGCTGTCGGAGCGGGCCGTCGAGAAGCACACCAACTCGATCTTCTCGAAGCTCGGCCTGTCCGAGGAGCGCGACGCCAACCGCCGGGTGAAGGCGGTGCTGGTGTACCTGCACGAGCACCGGGGTGGCTGACCACACCCCCGGGATGCCTGCCCCCACCCTGGGAGGCGGCGACGGCCAGGAGGAGACTGCGGGCATGGAGCCGAACGAGTCGCCGGGCCCCCTCGGGCAGGTCGTGCGGGTGGTCGTGGTCGACGACCAGGCGCCGTTCCGGGCCGCGGCGCGGGCGGTGCTGGCCCGGACGCCGGGGTTCGCGCTGGTGGGCGAAGCGTCCGACGGGGAGGCGGCCCTGGCCCTCGTCGACGAGGTCCGGCCCGACCTGGTGCTGATGGACATCATGATGCCGGTGCTCGACGGGCTGGCGGCCACGGCCCGGTTGCGGGCGTCGCACCCGGAGGTCGTGGTCGTCCTCGTGTCGACCTACGAGCGGGGCGCTCTGCCCGAGGGCGTCGCGGCCGGCGGGTGCGGCGGCCTACCTCCACAAGGAGGAGCTGTCCCCTCGCGTGCTGGCCGACCTCTGGCACACCCACGCCCCGGCCACCCGCCCGACCTGACCGCGCCGCGCGTCGATGCGCCGCCCGGCTGATCCCCGGGCCGACCGTCGCGGGAGCCGGTACGGTCGTGGCCGGTGGTCCCGACCCGGCGGTGCCTGACGGCGCCGGTGGTGGGGGTGGCCGGTCGTCGCTACCTGGAGGTTGACCATGGGATGCCTGGTCGCACTCGTCGCCCTGGTCTCGCCCCGCTTCGCCTTCGCGCTGACGTGGATCTTCACCGACCGGGTGTCGATCGCCTTCGACGGCGGCGTCGTGCCGTTCCTCGGCCTGCTGTTCCTGCCGTGGACGGCGCTGATGTACACCTTCGCCTACGCCCCGATCGGGGGCGTGAGCTGGCTGGGCTGGATCTTCGTCACCCTCGGGCTCCTCGCCGACCTGGCCTCGTACGGCGCCGGCGAGTCCGGCCGCCGCTCCCGCTAGACCGCGGCCTCGACCCACGGCGGGGGTTGGGGCTACTCGGAGCGGAGGACGTCGGCGGGGCGGACCCTCGCCACCCGGCGGGCGGGGACCAGGGCGACGGCCACGGCCACGACGATCGTCAGTCCGAGCCCGACGGCGACCGACGGCGGGACGACCACGTCGCCGGCGACGCCGGTGCCGGCCGCGACCTCGCCCCACACCAGGCGGGCGGTGGCCCACCCCAGCGGCAGACCGATCACCAGGCCGATGGCGGCGATGGTGCCGGACGTGGCCAGCACCGCGGCCGCGGCCTGGCGGGGGCGGGCGCCGAGGGCGCGGAGCACGGCGAGGTCGCGCCTCCGCAGGCGGGTGGTGACGGCGAGGGCGTGGACGAGGGCCAGCGTGCCGAGCAGGGCGAGGAACCCGCCGAGCAGCTCAGGGAGGACGCCCAGCTCGTCGAGGTCCTGCACGGGGGTGGGCACGTCGCGCACCTCGACCTCGTGCTCGGCGCCCAGCTCGGCGGCGATCGCGTCTCGGTCGGCCTGGTCGATGCCGTCGGCGAACCGCACGTAGGTCTCCCGGAAGTCCTGCTGGGTGGCGTGGCGCGCCAGCGCGGTGCGGGTGACCAGGACGTTGTCGCCGAAGGGTTCGCCGCCCGAGTCGGGTCCGATGCCGATGCCGACGACCCGGAGCCGGTCGTCGCCCAGGGGGATGCGGTCGCCGACGTCGTGGCCGGTGCGGGCGGCCAGGCGCGAGCCGAGCATCACCTCGTCGGGCCGTGAGGGCACCCGGCCGGTGAGCGGCGTCCAGGTCACGTCGCCCTCGACGGGCGTGTAGGCGTGGGCGGTGACCGACGCGCCATCGATGCGCACGGCCGAGGAGCGCACGTCGGTGACGGCGTCGATGCGGGGGTCGGCGCGCAGGGCGGCCTCGACCTCGTCACTGGAGTCGACGAGCATGACGTCGCCCGACCAGCCCCACCGGGGCGGGGTGGCGACGAGGCGGTCGAGGCTGGCGCCGAAGGTGAGGCCTCCGACGAGTCCGGCCACGCCGAGCACCGAGCCGACGAGGGCGGCGCGGGCGGGGACGGCCCGGCGCTGGTCGCCGGTGGAGAGGGCGAAGGTGCTGCCGGCCAGGGCCCAGGCCGACGGGCGGGGCAGGAGGCGGCGCGGGAGCGACGATGTCGCCGCGGTCCGACGGGCGGGGGAGGGGCCGGCCCGCCAGGCGGTGGCGGCCGACACGACGAGCACCGCGAGGGCCAGCCCGACGCTGCCGACGCCGATGGTGAGCGGGTCGGGGAGCCAGCCCGGGTGGGGCTCGACCCGGCCGACGGCTCCCGGTGGGTCGAGACCGGCGCCGGCCAGGCCGATGGCCCCGGCCAGCGCTCCGGCCAGCAGGGCGACGGGCACCGCGGGGAGGGTGCGGGCTGCGGTGCGCTCGCCCCGGGTCATGCCGAGGGCGGCCTCGACGACCTGGTCGGCGGCGGAGGCGGCGTGGTGGCGGGCGAGGGCCTGGCTGAGGGCGAGCGCTCCTGCGGCCGCGGCGACGACCAGCGCCGACACCAGGCCGACGACCAGCACCCGGGCCGACGACCGCGACGGCTCGATGCCCTCGGCCACCGCGACGACCTGCACGGGCGGGAACTCCTCGGCGCCCTCGGGCACCTCGATGCCGTCGGTCAGCTCGTCGACGGCATCGCGGTAGGCGGGGAGGCCGGCTGCGCCGTCCTCCAGCTCGACCTGCACGTAGGTGCCGGCGGTGGTGCCGTCGCCGTGGGCCTCGAGGAACGCGGGCGTGGTGAGGAGGGGCGAGTCGCCCAGCACGCCGCCGGGCACCCGGCCGATGCCGACCACCTCGAGGTCGACGGTGGGTCCGTCGGGCCGCCCGAAGCCGACGTCGAACCGAGCGACCTCCTCGGCGGTGAGCATCGACAGGCGGATGGTGTCGCCGGGGGCGACGCCGAGCTCGTCGGCGGCGCGCTCCAGCACCATCACCTCGTCGGCCGCGGCGGGGTCGGGTCGGCGACCCGCCTGCACGACGGGCTGGAGGAGGTCGTCGGGCCGGTCGGGCCCGGACATCACGCCGACGTAGACGACGGCCGGTCCGTCGACCTGGGCGACGGCCAGCTGCGACGGCCACGCCCGCCGCACGCCGGGGAGGTCGGCCAGGTCGGCGGCGAGGGCGGGGTCGCTGAACACCTGGATGGTGGCGTCGCCGGGCGCGACCTCGGCAGTGAGGCGGTCGACCGCGGTGGCGGTGCGGTGGGCGAGGCCGGCCCCGGCGACGAGCAGCCCGCCGAGCACGCCGGTGACGAGTCCGATCAGCACCAGCGAGGCCCAGCGGCGCCGCCACTCGTGCCGGCTGACGGCGAGCACCGCAGCCCGGCTCACCTCGCCCCGTCGCACGTCAGCCGGCCTCGGGGACGGCGACCGGCACCTGGCCGTCGACCCGGGTGCCGCCGGACGGGGCCAGGCCGAGGCTGAGGGTGCCACCCAGGGCGCCGACCCGGTCGGTCATGTTGGCCAGGCCGTGGCCGGCGGTGACGGTGGCGTCGCCCGGCCCGGGGCCGTCGTCGTCGACGGTGAAGTGGACGTGCCCGTCGGCCTCGTCGAGGTCGACGGTGACGGCGGCTCCGGGCGCGTGCTTGGCCGCGTTCTGGAGGGCCTCGATGCAGCAGAAGTAGACGGCGGCCTCGACCTCGGGGGCGTAGCGGCCGAGGGCACCGCTGCGGACGGTGACCCGCGAGGGCGAGCGATCCCCGGCGACCACGAGGGCCTCGGTGAGGCCGGCGTCCATGAGCAGCGGCGGGAAGATGCCGTGGGCCAGCGACCGCAGCTCGCCGATGGCGGCCTTCACCTCGTCGCCCAGCGAGGCGAGCAGCGCGGGGGCGAGGTCGGGGTCGTCGCCGATGGCGTCGGTGGCCAGGCGGAGGTTGACGGCGAGGGCGACGAGGTGCTGCTGCGCGCCGTCGTGGAGGTCGCGCTCGATGCGACGACGCTCGGCGTCGGCGGTGGCGACGAGGCGCACGCGAGAGGCGCGCAGCTCGTCGTTGCGGTGGCGGAGGTCCTCGAGCGTGGCCTGGAGGGCGGCATCGAGCTGGCGGTTGTGGAGCACGACGCCGACCCGGCGTCCGAGCTCGGCCAGGGCCTCGTCGTCCATGCTGGTGAAGCGCTCGGAGCTCGGGTCCCGGGTCAGGACGACGAGCCCGAGCACCTCCCGCCCGTGCGCGGCCGGCACGACCCGCACCTGGTGCCGCGCACCGTCCGCGGCTCCCGTCGGCGGCGTCTCGCCGGGTTCGGTGGCATCCGGCTGGTCGGCGGCGGTGGGGGTGAGCAGCTCGTCGCGGAGGGCGGGGAGCCACATGTCGAGCCAGGCCGGTCCGACGACTCCGCCGCCGGACAGCACTCGCTCGGCCGCCTCGTCGAGGTCGATGGCGGCGAGCGAGCGGCCGGGGACCGAGGCTCGCCGGACGAGTCGTCGGTGCTCGATGCGCCAGACCTCGGCCGAGGCTGCGCCGAAGGAGCGGACGAGCGACTCGGCCAGCACGACGAGCAGCTCGTCGACGGGGAGGTCGCCGTCGCTGGCCTCGTCGAAGGTGCGGACGACCTCGGCTGCGCTGGTGCGGGTGCCGTGGACGAGCCGGTCGGCGGCGGTGTCGGCCCGGCGCCGGGCGAGGGGCCAGGCCGCGGCTCCGGCCGCCACGGCACCGAGGACGGGGGCGACGGTCCAGTCGTCGCCGGGGGTCTCGCCCGCGACGAGGGCGGCCACGCCGAGCGACAGCGCACCGACCGCGATCGCAGCGACGACCGTCAACCCGACCGTGAGGCCCCGGCGGGCCGGGCGGCTCCAGGTGCGCGGCGTCACCGTGCGGGGGCCGTCGAGCCCGGCCCAGCGGTCGAGCCCGGGGCGACCGTGCCGTTCGAGGCGGCGGACGCGGCGGTGGTGGCGGGGCTCGGTCCGGGCACCGGCGTGTCGTCGATGCGGCCGTCGCGCATGCGGACGACCCGACCCGCCCGGGCCGCGACGCCGGTGTCGTGGGTGACGACGAGGATGGTCTGGCCGTCGGCGTTGAGCCGGCAGAAGAGCTCCATGACCTCGGCTCCGCCTTCGCTGTCGAGGGCGCCGGTGGGCTCGTCGGCGAGCAGCAGCGTCGGGCGGTTGACGAGGGCCCGGGCGATGGCGAGGCGCTGGCGCTGGCCGCCCGACAGCGTGGTCGGCGGGACGTCGACCTTGTGGAGGAGGCCGAGCAGCTCGAGCAGGTCGTGGGCCCGGGCCTCGGCCTCCCGGCGGCCCTGGCCGGCGACCATGGCGGCGAGGGCGACGTTGTCGAGGGCGGTCATCCCCTCGATGAGGTTGAAGAACTGGAAGACGATGCCCACGTGGCGGCGGCGGAGGCGGGCCAGCTCGTCCTCGCCCAGGGTGGCGAGGTCGGTGCCGGCGAGGGTGACGCTGCCGGCGTCGGCCCGCTCGAGCCCGGCGACGACGTCGAGGAACGTCGACTTGCCGCAGCCGGAGGGTCCGACCAGGGCGACCAGCTCGCCGGCGCCGACGGTGAGGTCGACTCCCCGCAGCGCCCGCACCGGCGACAGACCGGCGTCGTAGGTGCGCCGCACGTCGCGGGCGACCAGCACGGGTGCACCGGGCGGGTCCGGGGTGTGGTCGGGGGTCGGGCTCACGGGTGTCCTGGGGCGGTCGGGGTCGGTCGCAGGGTCCCGCGGCAGCGACGTCCAAAGCGAAGCACACCGGGGAGACGGCGCACCCGTCGGTGGCCGTCTCCCCGGCGGGGATGCCTCCCCGTTCGCAGGAGCGATCGGGGCGGGCGGAGCGGTGGTGGTCGCTGAGGTCAGGCGACCTCGACGGTGGCCTGCATGCCGTGGAGGAAGTGGGGCTCGCCGTCCTCGGCGCCGCCGGTCGGCAGGAAGCAGACGAAGAAGTAGGTCCCGGGCTCGAGGTCGGCGGCGAGGTAGCTCGTCGACTCGGGTCCGCCGTAGGTGAACCCGACGAACTCGGCCTTGGCGGCCTGCTCCTCCTCCGGCAGCTGGGAGATCTCCTCCCACGTCTCGGTGGCGCCGTCGGCCCGGCGGAAGAGCACCAGCTCGTGCTCCTCGGCGCCGGTGTTGTCGAGGGCGATGCTCACCGGCCCGGCGGGCAGCTCGTCGGGCAGCTCGCCGAAGCTGTACTCGGTGGCCTCGACGCTGAGCGTCTCCCAGTCGCAGCCGTCGTGGAGGTCGTGGCCGACGGTGGTCTGGGCCTCGGTGAAGATCGGGTCCTCGAGGCCGGAGGGGTCGCCCGACTCGGCGACCGCGGCGTAGCCGGCGTGGACCTTGGCCGCGGCCGCGCCGGTCTCGCCCTCGGTCTCGTCGCGGATCGTGGTGGCGAGGGGGAGGACCTCGGCGGTGATGTACGGGCCGATCTCGGCCGGGTCCTCGGGGAAGCCGGCGGTGACCGAGCCGAGGCTGATCTGGGCCTCGCAGGCGGCGGACGCGATGGTGATGGCGTCGGGGTCGTCGTCGGCGGGCCGCTCGGAGCCCTTGGGGCCGGTGGTGCTGTCGCCGGAGCCGGCCTGCTCGACGGTGGGCGGGTCGTCGGCGGCGTCGTCGTCCTCGCCGCAGGCGGCGAGCCCGCTGACGAGGGCCAGCGAGAGGCCGGCGATGGCCACCTTGCGGAAGAGGGGTCGGTCGGTCTGCGAGCGACGGGTCATGTCGGGCCTTTCTCCGATGTCCTTGGGTCGTCGCCCATGGGACCTCGGACCGGCCCTCGCCCGACATGGCACCACCATGCGGAGCAGGGTGGTGGTAGCCACCCCCGCGGCAGGGGTGGCGCAGACATCGTCCGACGGAGCACCCCGGTGTGGCAGAGGGCACACTGGGTCCATGCAGAGACTGACCGGGCTCGACGCCTCGTTCCTCTACCTCGAGACGCCGTCGTCCCACATGCACGTGGCGAGCGTGATCGTGCTCGACCCGTCGACCTGCGAGGGGCCGATCACCCTCGACCAGGTCAAGGAGGTGTACGGGTCGCGGCTGCACCTGGCCGCGCCGTTCCGTCGCCGGCTGGCCGAGGTGCCGTTCGGGCTGCACCACCCGCTGTGGATCGAGGACCCGGACTTCGACATCGACTTCCACATCCGCAGCACCGCCATCCCGAAGCCGGGTGGCGAGGCCGAGCTGTCGACGCTGATCGCCCGTCTGGTGGCCCAGCCGCTCGATCGCTCCCGTCCGCTGTGGGAGGTCTGGGTGATCGAGGGGTTGGAGGGTGGCCGGGTCGCGTGCCTGACGAAGGTGCACCACGCGGCCATCGACGGGGCGTCGGGCAACGAGCTGACGGTCGCGCTGCTCGACCTGACCCCGGAGATCGCGGACCACGTGCCGGAGGAGGCGTGGGAGCCGGACCACGTGCCGAACCCGGTCGAGCTGCTGGGGTACGCGGCGTCGTCCCTGGCCGCGCCAGCCGGTGCGGGTCGTGAAGTCGGGGATCCGGTCGGCCGGTGCCCTGTGGACGGTGCGCCAGCGCAACCGTGGGTCGCCCCGGCTGGCTCCGCCGTCGCCGTTCTCGGCACCTCGTACGCCGTTCAACGTGTCGATCACGCCGCGGCGCAGCTACGCGTTCCGGTCGTTGTCGCTGCCGGCGGTGAAGGCGATCCGCAAGGAGACCGGGGCGACGGTCAACGACGTGGTGCTGTCGCTGTGCGGGGGCGCGCTGCGGCGCTACCTCGACGAGCTGGGCGAGCTGCCCGACCACCCGCTGGTGGCCATGGTCCCGGTGTCGGTGCGGTCGGAAGCGGAGAAGGGCTCGCTGGGCAACAAGGTGACCTCGGTGTTCGCCTCGCTCGCCACCGACATCGACGACCCGCTGGAGCGGCTGCAGGAGATCCACGAGGGCATGGTCGACGTCAAGGAGCAGCAGCAGGCGATCGGGGCCGACACGCTGACCGACTGGATCGAGTTCGCGGCGCCGGCGGTGGCCGGGACGGCCGCCCGTCTCTACAGCCGCATGCGCGTGGCCGGGCGGCACCGGCCGCTGTTCAACGTGACGATCTCGAACGTGCCCGGTCCGCCGTTCCCGCTGTACTCGATCGGGGCGCGGGTGGAGTCGATCTTCCCGGTGGGTCCGATCATGGAGGGCGGCGGGCTCAACATGACGGTGATGAGCTACCTCGACAGCCTCGACTTCGGCCTGCTGGCGTGCCCGGACGTCCTGCCCGACGTGTGGCGCCTGGCCGACGGGCTCAGCGAGTCGCTCGAGGAGCTGATGGCCGCGGCCGGCGTCCGATCCGAGGACGTGGCCGCCCTCAGCCGCACCGCCTGATCGCTCGTCCCGAGGCGTGGGCTGTCGCCGTACGCTGCGGGCCATGACCGACGTCGACGTCGTCCGTGACGGATCTACGACCTGCATGGCCAGCCGCGACCTCGATCGGCTGGTGCAGCTGATCGACGAGGGCTGCGTCATCACCCAGGACCCGGTGCTGCCGTGGGGCGGTCGCTTCGAGGGCCACGACGGGTTCGCCACCTTCGCCCTGACCCTCACGGGGACGCATCACCTCGGCGGTGACCATCGAGGCGCTGTTCGCCTGCGACCGGCGACGTGATCCAGGCTCGGCCGCACCAAGGGGACCGTGAACGCCAACGGTGCCGAGTTCGACGTCGCCGAGGTGCACCGCTGGACCCTCCGCGACGGCAGGGCCGTGAGGGCCCACTTCTCCATCGACAACGACGCCATGCTGGCGGCGATCGGGTCGCTCATGAACGACGGGCCGGTCGTGGAGGTGACGGCGTTCGACCACCTGGTGCTGCGCTGCGCCGACGTGGAGGTGACGCTGGCCTGGTACGTCGACGTGCTCGGCCTGGAGCCGGTGCGGGTCGACGAGTGGCGACGCGAGGCGGCGCCCTTCCCCTCGGTGCGGGTCTCGCCCGACACGATCATCGACCTGATCCCTGGGGGATCGCCGCCGTCAGCGACGGTCGCGGCGGAGGGCGAGTCGTCGGAGTCGTTGGAGCCGCCGCGGCCCCGGGCTGCCCCGACTCGACCACCTGTGCCTGGTGGTGGAGTCGACGGACCTCGATGCGCTGGCCGAGTCGGGGACGTTCCACGTCGTCGAGGGCCCGGACGTCCGCTTCGGGGCGAGGGGTCTGGGCACGTCCCTGTACGTGCTCGACCCCGACGGCCTCACCGTCGAGCTCCGCCACTACTGACGGTCTCGTCGGCACCGTGACCGTCGCCGTGCCCGTCGATCGGATCACGGGACGCGTCGTCGGCATCGACGCCGCAGGGCGGTTCGGCTGGGTGGGGGTGGTGGTCGACGACGGCGGCTACGTCGAGGCCGCCCTCGGATCGTTGGCGGAGGTGATCGGGTGGGCCGAACCGGTCGACGTCATCGGCATCGACATCCCGATCGGACACGCGCCGAGGGCCGGCGGCTGGCCGACGTCGAGGCCCGGCGGTTCGTGGGCAGCCGCGGGTCGAGCGTGTTCCCGGCCCCGCCGGCCGAGGTCCTCGGCGCGGCCTCCTACGCGGAGGCCAACGCGTCGTTGGTCGAGCTGGGCATGCCGAAGCTGTCGCAGCAGGCGTGGGCGCTGGTGCCGAGGATCCGGGAGGCGGCTGCGGTGGCGGAGGTCGACCCTCGGGTGTTCGAGGTCCACCCGGAGGTGTCGTTCTGCCAGATGGCGGAGGGGCCGCTGGGGTGGTCGAAGAAGTCGTGGAACGGCCTGATGCTCCGCCGCCAGCTGCTGACGGCCGTCGACATCTGCCTGCCCGCGGTGATCCCCGAGGTCGCTGGTGTCGTGGCCGACGACGTCATCGACGCGGCCGCAGTGGCCTGGTCGGCCCGCCGCCTCGTCGCGGGCGAGGCCGTCCCGTTCCCCGACCCGCCCCAGGAGTGCGGAGGGCGAGCCGTCGCCATCTGGCGCTGACCCGGGTCGCTCAGGTGATGCGGGTGATCGCCAGGACGAACCCGAGCAGGGTGGTGTTGGCGCCGACGAACCAGCAGGATGAGCCGCTGGGTCTCGGCGTGGAGGTCGGCGCGGAGACTCGGCGATCTCGGCGCGGACGAAGTCCTTGGTCGCGGGTTCGTCGACGTCGCGGGCGGGGAAGTGGGAGAGCATCTCGCCGATCGCCTCCTCGTCGTCGATGATCGTGCACAGCCCCTGGTACAGGGCCGTTCGGTTGCGTTCGGACAGGGACATCGGACTCCTCCGAGCGTGGACATGTCAACCGGGGAAGTCGTGGCCCGACGGTACCCAGGCGGTGCGACAGCGAAGCCGGTTCGGGCCGGCGGGTGGTTTCGGCGAGCCGCTCGGTGGCGAGTGCCCTCCGGTGCTGGATCCCTGGACCCGTACGGCGATGACCCGCTCGTGGGGTGGGGCCTGATGCGGATCGTGCTGGTCCGCCACGGCGACGCGCATGCCGGGTTCCATGGTCCGATCGGTGGGGTCGAGGGGTGCGCCGGGCTGACCGACCTCGGACGTCGCCAGGCTGCGGCGCTGCGCGACCACCTGGCCGCATCGGGTCGGGTGCAGGCGGACGTCCTGGTCTCCAGCGTGATCCCGAGGGCGATCGAGACGGCGGAGATCATCGCTCCCGCGCTCGGGTTCGAGACCTTCCCCCACGACTGCGACCTCTGCGAGGTCCACACCGGTGAGGCCGACGGCCTGGAGTGGACCGAGTGGGGTGCCCGGTACGGGTCGTTCGCCATGGAGGCCGAGCCGGACCGGGTGTTCGCGCCGGGGGGTGACAGCTGGAACAGCTTCCACGACCGGGTGCGCCAGGTGCTCGAGCGGCTGGCGCGGGATCACGAGGGGCGGACGGTGGTCGCCGTGTGCCACGCCGGGGTGATCTCGGCGTCGATGCGGGTGCTGCTCGCGATCGACGGTCCGGGGGTCGGCACCCGGATCCAGCCGTCGAACACCGGTCTCACCGAGTGGGAGTGGGAACCCGAGCGGGAGCGGTGGACGCTGCACTCGTTCAACGAGGCGGTGCACCTCGTGGGGCTGCCGGTGTTCGAGGACCCGTAGGCGGGCGGGCCGATCGGGTCGGACCGGCGTCGCATCGGAGCGGCGTAGGTCGTCGCGGGCGGGGAAGGGGGGCGGGATGGCAGATGACGAGAAGCACTCGGTGGAGGCCGCTCGCGCTGCGGCCGAGCGCGGCGACCTGGATGCGTGGGTGGCCGAGTTCCTCGCCAGCCCCGGCAGCGACAACGAGGAGCTGGGGGAGGAGCTGACCGGACGGCCCCGCTGGTGGTTGGGTCCGGTCCGGGTGCCGACCGACCGGCTGAACCGCCTGGCCGGCCCGCCCGGCGAGCCGGTGCTGGTGCCGGTCGACGAGGAGGAGTGGCGTGACGACGTCGACGACCTGGCCGAGAAGGTGGACGACGGCTGGGAGCCCCCGCCCGTGATCGCCTCCTACCAGGACGGTCATCTGAAGCTCGAGGATGGCAACCACCGCGTCGAAGGCCTCCGCCGCACCGGCGAGGCCGAGGTCTGGACCATCATCGGCTTCGACTCCGAGCAGGACCGCCAGGCCTACGAGGACTCAGCCGAGACCGGCTGACCCGCAGTCCTGCGGCGGGACGCCTCGCGGTCGCTCGTCGAGGCCGATCGCATCGCTCCTGACCTGTGGCGACGGTGCAGGCGGCCGGGCTACGTGAAGAGGCCGACTGCGGCGAGCAGGGCCGTGCTGGCCGCGATGGCCGAGCCCATCCGGACGGTCAGGAGCGACGTCACCTCCGCCAGCTCGGCGCGCAGGAAGTCCTTGGTGACGAGCTCGTGGGCCTCGGAGGCGGGGAACTCGGACATCAGGGCGTTGGCGTCGTCGTCGCCGAGGACGGGGCGGAGCTTCTCGTAGATCGAGGCTCGGTGGCCGGCATCGAGGGCCATGGTGGCGCACTTCCTCCTGTAGGGCAACGAGTAGGGGAAGTACCGCCAAGGTACCGACGTCATGTGACAGGCAAGCGCTGGAGGCCTCCTAGGGAGCCACCGTCCGGAGATGTGTAGAGATCGCGGATCCACCCGCCCCTGCGTTCAGCCGTCACCCCGGCATGTGCCGAGTCGGACGGCCTGCTGAGCGAGGTGCGGATGGAGGCGGGACACTGGAGCATGGCTTCGATCGCGACCAACACCTCCGTCGACCTCCCGGAGCTGCTGGAGTTCGTGCGGCCTCGGCATCGGGTGATCCTGGTGACGCGGCGGTCCGACGGGTCGCCCCAGATGTCGCCGGTGACCGCCGGCGTCGATGGCGAGGGGCGGATCGTCATCTCCACGTATCCCGAGCGGGCCAAGGTGGCGAACCTGCGGCGCGACCCGGCGGCCAGCGCGATGGTGCTCTCCGACGAGTGGAACGGGGCGTGGGTGCAGGTCGACGGCACGGCCGAGGTGCTCGACGTCCCCGAGGCGCTCGAGCCGCTGGTCGAGTACTTCCGGGTCATCTCCGGCGAGCACTCCGACTGGGACGAGTACCGCGAGGCGATGCAGCGCCAGGGCAAGAGCCTGATCCGCATCACGCCGCAGCGCTGGGGCCCGATCGCCACCGGCGGCTTCCCGGCTCGCCTCGCCCCCTGACGACCCGACCTCCGCAGCCGCCGACCCGACGGGGCGGTACCGTGTCGGCGGTCACATCGGCAGGAGGCCACCCATGGCTGTCGTCCCCACCGCTCCCGCACGCCCCGACCCGCCCCGCAGCGCAGGACGACCGACCGAGCGCCCACCCCGCCGCCGGCGGCTCCTCGCGCTCGGCGCGATCGGTGTCGTGGGGGTGCTGCTGGCCGCATGCAACAACGTCACCGTGCAGGCCTCGACCCTCACCGCCGTCGACGCCCAGGAGGAGTCCTGGTACTCGAACGGCGACGAGCCCTACGTGGCCGTCATCCGCTTCCGGGTGAAGCCGGGCGTCGTGGGCTCCACGCAGGTCCAGTTCCTCGGCAACCTCCAGGAGATCGCCCAGGACATCGACGACGGCGACGTCGCGTCCATCCCCGCGGCCATGGGTGCGACCACCTTCACCAACGTCACCCCGCTCGGCATCCAGGCCGTCCTCAACGGGTCGTCACCCGAGATCGTCGGCGCCGTCACCGTGGCCATGGAGAGCGATGCCAGCCCGTGGAGCGCCATCAACGGGATCATGAACGACGTCCGGGCCGAGCTCGACGCCCAGCTCCGGGCCCAGATCGAGACCATGAGCCTGGCCGACCTGCTCAGCTCGCAGACCGCCGCGGCCCGACTCAAGGAGGCCGCCGAGCGGGTCGAGGCCGCCGCCACCCCGTCGTTCTGGGAGGGCGTCGGGATCTGGTTCAGCTCCTTCGGCGACCCCGACGACGTCATCGGCTTCAAGGTGCTGTTCTTCGTCGCCGTCAACGGCGAGCTGGCCGATGCCGTCGACGCACAGCTCGGAAGCCTGCCCCCCGAGGTCGTCGGGCGAGCCCTCCGGTCCGGTCCCCTCGACGTCACCTACGCCGGCGACGGCGCGACGTACCGGGTCCGCTGGAACATCGCCATCAACCCGACCTGACGCGGCGTCCCAGGCCGGCGCGAACCTGGGCCGGAGCATGAAGGGTGTGGCGCGGGCGGCGCCGACCCGACGGGGCTCAGGCGTGGGTGCGGGAGCGGCCGCCGCTGAGGATGCCGGTGCGCTCGGCCACCACGATGAGCCCGGCGGCGGCGAGGAAGGCGGCGATCGAGCCGAGGATGTTCAGCTCCCACATGTCGCCGGTGCCCAGGGCGTTGGCGATGATGCCGCCGATGACCGAGCCGAGGACGCCGAAGAGCAGCGTCATGGGGATGCTGAGGTCCTGCTTGCCGGGGATGATCAGACGGGCGACGGCGCCCACGACGAGGCCGAACACGATGAAACCGATGATGGCCACTGGGGCCTCCTTGCTGGGGCACGACGGCGGATCCGGCGTCCGGTGCCACTACCCCCGCGTGGGGCGGTGACACAGCGCCAACCGTACGGTCGCCCGGGACCGGGTGCACCGCGCCATGCCGCCGCGGTCGCCCACCGACGGCGTTCGCTGGCTCGGTGCCGATGGCCGACCTGGTCAGGACCGCCAGGTGAGGAGGCGGCCCTCGCCCCGGAGCATCATCGAGCCGTCCATGAGGTGGAGGCGCCAGGGGGTCAGCCGCAGGATGCCGAAGCCCTCGCTGGTGGGCGTGTCCCACCCCGGGATGATCGCCGGGTCGTAGCCCACCGGCTGAGGCGCGGTCTTCAGCGACTCCCAGCCCGCAGCCCGCCCCTCGTCGGAGAGATCCCACTCGACGTGGCACTGGGCGGTGCAGGTGTCGTGGGTGGCGTCCCAGTAGGTGAGCGCCACGTCGGGGTGGGCGGCGAGGTGGGCGGCCTTGGGCGACAGGGGTGAGGTGGCGATGATCCCCGTGAGGGCGTCGCCGTCCCAGTCCCAGAGCGGGTGGAGGACCCGGGTCCACGGCCGGCCGTCGGCGTCGACGGTGGCGGTCGGGGCCCACACGATGCGGTGGGCCATCTCGACGAAGGCGGGTGCGATCTCGCTCAGCTCGGCCATGGCCGCATCCTGGCATCGCCCCGTCGGCCGCGCACCGGGGCCCGGGTGTGGGGGCGTCCGGTTGCTCGGGGGTGGTCGGCGTCGGCGCCCCTGGGGTCGCGCACGTCGCTGACCTGGGCTTCCGGGGGCATCCGCTTCGTTGTCACACCCCCTCCATATGGTCGCGGCATGCGGTTGCTGCACACCTCCGACTGGCACCTGGGCCGGTCGTTCCACGGTGCCTCGCTGCTCTCCGAGCAGGAGCAGGCCCTGGAGCGGGTCGTCGAGGTGGCGCGCGCGGCCGAGGTGCAGGCGGTGCTGGTGGCGGGTGACCTCTACGACCGGGCCATCCCCTCCGCCGATGCGGTCGATCTGCTGGCCCACGTCCTGGGTGAGCTGCGGACCACCGGTGCCCAGGTCATCGCCATCACCGGCAACCACGACTCGCCCAACCGGGTGGGCGCGTTCGACCCGCTGCTGCGGGCGGGCGGCGTCACCCTGCGGGGTCGCTTCGACGTGGCCTCTCCTCTGGTGCTGCCCGCCGCTGATGGTGGGCCCGACGTCGTGGTCCACCCGATCCCGTACCTGGAGCCGCTCACCGACCCGCTTGCCGATCTCGCGGTCGAGGTCGACGTGGTGGCCGAGGTCGTCGCATCGGCGGTGGCCTCGTCGCTCGCCCCCGCGACCGCCGGCGGTGACGGCACCCTGCCCTTCCCGGTGGGCGCGCCCGCGGGCGCGTCGGCTGGAGCGCCCGGCGGTCGCCGGCGCCCCACCCACCACCAGGTGCTGGCCCGGGCCATGGCCGCCATCCGGGCCGACCTCGGCGCTCGTGGTCCGGTGCGCTCGGTCGTGGTGGCCCACGCCTTCGTGGCCGGGGCCATGCCCTCCGACAGTGAGCGCGAGCTGGCCGTCGGCGGGGTCGATCGCGTGCCCACCTCCGTCTTCGACGGAGTCACCTACGCCGCCCTCGGCCACCTGCACCGGGCCCAGCCGGTGGGCGAGCGCGCCGCCTACTCCGGGTCGCTCCTGCCCTACTCGTTCGCCGAGACCGCGCCGCCGTCGATGCGGCTGGTGACGTTGACGGCCGACGGCGAGGTCGAGGCCGAGACGGTGCCGCTCGGCGTCGAGCGCGGCGTCGCCACCATCGAGGGCCGGCTCGACGCCGTGCTGGCCGACCCCGCCCACGTCGCGGTCGAGCAGCGGTGGCTGCGGGTGCGGCTCACCGACGAGGCCCTGCCCCGCCACGCCATGGCCCGGGTCCGCGACCGCTTCCCGCACGCGGTGGTGCTCGAGCACGTGCACGCCACGGTGGCGTCGGCTCCGGCCGATCGGCGAACGGCCGACGAGCGGGTCACGCCCTTCGACCTGGCGACCGACTTCCTCGCCGAGCGCCTGGGCCGCGCCGTCACCGAGGCCGAGGCATCGCTGCTGCGGGCCGCGTTCGACGAGGTCGCGGTCCGCCACCGCGAGCTCGACGTGGTCGTGGTCGAGGACGGCGCCGAGGCTCGGAGCGACGATGACCTGGGCTCGGGGGCGGTGGCATGAGACCGCTCCGCCTCGAGGTCGAGGCGTTCGGGCCCTTCGCCACCCGTCAGGTGGTCGACTTCGACGACGTCGGGTCCGAGGGGCTCTTCCTCATCTGGGGTCCGACCGGCGCGGGCAAGAGCTTCCTGCTCGACGCCCTCTGCTTCGCCCTCTACGGTCGGGCCGCCAGCGATCGGCCCCTGCCCCAGCTGCACTCCGACCACGCCCGCAGTGCCAAGCCCACCGTGCAGCTCACCTTCCGGCTCGGCGGCGACGAGTGGACCGTCACCCGCGAGGCACCCCGCTGGAAGGTGAAGCGCGATGGTTCGCTCGACCAGGCCACCAGCAGCGCCGTGCTCGAACGACGGGTCGCGGGCGGGACCGAGCGGGTCGCCTCGAAGGTGCGCGACGTCGACCACGTCCTGCGCGAGCGCATCGGCCTCAGCCTCGACGAGTTCCGCCGGGTCGTCCTGCTGCCACAGGGGCGCTTCGAGCAGGTGCTCAAGGCCACCTCGGCCGAGCGCGAGGCCCTCCTCACCTCGATCTTCGGCACCGGGATCTTCGAGGAGGTGGCCGAGTCGCTGGCCACCTCGGCCCGGGCCCACGCCCGCGAGGTCGACGAGGTGGTCCACGCCCAGTCCCGCCGGCGCGAGGCCGCCACCCAGGAGGTCCACCGCCTCCGCCTCGACCTGCCCCACCTCGACGACGTCGACGATGTGGTCGGTGTGCTCGACCCCGGAGCCGGCCGGGTCGACCAGGGCGTGCTCGACCGGTGGGTCGAGGGTCTGTCCCAGCTCGAGGCGGTGCTGGCCGAGCGCACCGACGAGGCCCAGGCCCAGCAGCGCACCACCGGGGCCGAGGCCGACGCCGTCTCCCGCCGTCAGGCCGCGTGGGACACCCGCGCTGCGCTGGTCAGCACGCGCGACGCCCTCGTGGCCCAGACCGACGCCATCGCTGCAGCCCGCGACCGGGTGACCGCCGCGGAGCGGGCCGAGCGGGTCGTCGCCCGGCTCGACACCGCCGAGCGCACCGCCGGCGAGCTGAGGGGCGCCCGATCTGCCTTGGACGAGGCAGCCGGTGCCGTCGCCGACGCGTTCTCGGCCGTGCCCGACCCGGTGGGCCCGGTTCAGGAGATCGCGCGCACCGACGCGGCCGAGGTGCTGGCCGCCCACGACGAGTGGCTGCGCGGCGCGGCCGAGACCGCGGTCGAGGCCCGCCGAGCGGTGAGCGACGCCGGCACGGCGCTGACGAAGGCCGACGCCGAGGCCGCGTCGGCCGCGGCGGCCGAGGTCGCGGCCGACGCAGCCACGACCCGGGCCGCCGCCCTCGCCGAACAGATCGAGCTCGCGGGTCAGGCCGACGGCGAGGCCCAGGCCGCCGAGTCCGCCGCGACCGAGGCCGCGGTGCGCCAGCCCACGGTCGCGGCCGAGGTGGCCCGGCTCGACGGGCTGCTCGCGGCGGCCGACCGCCTCCCCGGTGCGGAGGCCGCGGTGGCCGAGGCCGCATCGAGCCACGCCGCGGCCGTCGATGTGGCCCAGGCTGCCCGCGAGACCTCCCTCGACCTCCGCGCCCGCCAGCTCGATGGCATGGCCGCCGAGCTGGCGGCCGACCTCGCCGACGGCGAGGCGTGCCCGGTGTGCGGGTCGGAGGAGCACCCGTCGCCCGCCGACCCTGTCGACGGAGCCCCCACCCGAGCCGACGTCGACCGGGCCGAGAAGGCGGCGGCGAGGGCGACAGAGACGCGGGAATCGGCACGGGTCACGCTCGAAGCCCGCCGGGCCGAGCACGCCCAGGTGCTCCTCACCGCCGGCGAGGCTGCGACCGATCGAGCGTCCGTCGACGCCGCCCGAGCCGCGGCGAGGGCCGAGAGCGCGCAGCTCGATGCCGCGATCGCCGCGGGAGCTGCGGCCCGCACGGCACGGGAGCACCGCGCCGAGCTGGTGAAGGCCGCGGCCGACGAACGGCAGAAGGCCGATCGCCTCGCCATCGAGCACCGGGAGCGAGCGCGCACCAGCGCCGCCCGCGCCGACGAGCTGCTCGGCCAGGCCGCCGCCGTGATCGGCGAGGGCCGAGGCGTCGATTGCGCCCAGCGGGCGCAGCGGTCCCTCGACCGGCTGATCCGGGTGCTCGGTGCCCTCGGGGACGCCCGTCGCGATCTCGCCGTCGCCGAGACCGCCGCCGGCGAGGCCGCGACCGCGCTGGCCCAGGCGCTGGACGAGGAGCACCTCGCCGACGGTGAGGCCGTCCGCGCCGCCCGACTGGGTCGGACCGAGTGGCGCGAGCTGGCCGCGAAGGTCGATGCATGGGATCGGGAGTCGGCCCGGGTCGCGGTCGAGCTGTCCCACGAGTCGCTGGCCGACCTGCCCGACGAGCGACCCGACGCCGGCCCCGCCCGCGACCGGGCCGCAGCCGCCGAGGCCCGAGCCCGGGCGCTGGTCGAGGCCAAGGTCCGGGTGCACACGGCCCACGAGCGGGTCGACGCCCTCGCCGGCGAGCACCGCGACGACGTCGCGGTGCTCGCCGTCGCCGAGGCCGAGGCCGAGGTGCGCCACCGGCTGGCCGAGATCTGCAACGGCCGGGGCGGCGATCGGGTGTCGCTCCAGCGCTGGGTGCTCGGCGCCCACTTCGCCACCATCTGCGAACGGGCCAACCGTCGGCTCGAGGTGATGACCGCCGGTCGCTACGCGCTCCGCGTCCACACCGGGTCGACCCGGGGCGCCGGCGCCGGGCTCGACCTGCGGGTGCTCGACGCCCACACCGGCGAGGAGCGCGAGGTCGCGTCGCTCTCCGGCGGCGAGACCTTCCAGGCCTCCCTCGCCCTGGCCCTCGGCGTCGCCGACGTCGTCTCCGAGCGCACCGGCGGCATCGCCCTCGACGTCCTGTTCGTCGACGAGGGCTTCGGCACCCTCGACCCCGACTCCCTCCACCTCGCCCTCGACGAGCTCGACCGACTCCGGGCCGGCGGTCGCATGGTCGGCGTGATCAGCCACGTCACCGGCCTGCGCGAGCGCATCCGGTGCGGCCTCGAGGTCCGCCGCGGCCGTGAGGGCAGCACCGTCCACGTCGGCTCCACCCCCGTCGCCTGATCCCGAGGCCCACGGCGCGTCACCGGTCGGCGGTCGGTACCCTCCGCCCATGGCTGACGAGCGCTTCGAGGTCCAACGCACGATCAAGGCGGCTCCGGCCGACATCTTCCGGGTGCTGTGCGACCCCCAGGGCCACGTGGCCATCGACAGCTCCGGGATGCTCCAGGACGCCACCGGCGAGCCGGCCGCCGCCGTCGGCGACAGCTTCGTGGTGCACATGGACCGTGAGTCCCTCAACGACTTCCCGCTCGGCCTCTACGACGTCACCGTCACCATCTCCGCCTTCGAGCAGGATCGCGAGATCGCGTGGAAGATCTTCGGTGCCATCGAGCCGCCCATCGGCCACGTCTACGGCTACCGCCTCGAGCCCGGCGATGACGACACCACCGTGGTCACCAGCTACTACGACTGGTCCGACATCCACGACCAGTGGCGCCAGGCGAACATCTTCCCGATCCTCCCCGAGAGCGCCCTGCGGGCCACCCTCGGGATCCTCGATCGCACCGTCGCCCGCGGCTACCCCCGCTCCGCCTGATCACCGCCGAGACCGGGCTCCCACGACCCTGCCTCGACCTCGACGAGATCTGTTGATCCTGCGGCAGGCGTGGAGGACGACGTGAACGACCAGGTCAGGCCGGGTCGATGCGGAAGATCTGACCGCTGAGCGACAGCACGTACAGCTCGCCATCGCGGTCGGTGTCGATCGAGACCACCGCGCCGACCTGGTCGTCGAGCACCACGGTCTCGCCCACCGTGCCGTCGTCGCCGAGGCGCAGGGCGGCCAGGCCCGGCTTGCAGAAGTCGCTGAACAGGTAGCCCCCGACCAGGTCGGGGATGGCCGACCCCCGGTACACGGGTCCGCCGGTGACCGAGCACCACCCGTCGTCGTGGGTCATCTCGAACACCGGGCCGATGGGCTCCGGTCCCTGCAGCGGCCGGAAGTCCTCGTAGTCCTGCGACCCCTCGAAGCGGGGCCAGCCCAGGTTGGTGCCGAGGACCTGAGTCGGCGGGGAGGTGGTTGATCTCCTCGATCGCTCCCTGCCCGACGTCGGCGATCCAGAGCGAGCCGTCGGCGGCGTCGAACCGCATCCGCCACGGGTTGCGCACCCCGGTGATGGCGATCTCGGGCCGGCCACCGCCGGAGGCGAACGGGTTGTCGGCGGGGATGCCGTAGGCCAGGTCGCCGCTCGGGGCGGTCGGGTCGATGCGCAGCACCTTGCCCAGCAGGTCGTCGGGGTTCTGCGCCCGGTCGCCGGGGTCGCCGCCCGCCCCGCCGTCGCCCAGGCCGATCCAGAGCAGGCCGTCGTCGTCGACGAGGATCTCGCCGCCGTTGTGGTTGGGGAACGGCTGGTCGACGGTGAGGATCTCGACCCGGCTGTCGGGGTCGGCCACGTCGCCGTCCATGGCGAACGAGGCGATGCGGGTCTCGCCGTCGGGCCCGCTGTGGTGCACGTAGAGCACCTCGCCGTCGGGCGAGAACGCCAGCCCGAGGAAGCCCTGCTCGTCGGAGTCGGTGGTGACGTCGGAGACGTCGAGGGCCTCGTCGACCTCGGTGAGGCTGTCGCCGTCGGCCTCCATGGCCAGGACCCGCCCCTCCTTCAGCCCGACGTACAGCAGGTCCGACCCCGGGCGGGCCACCAGCTTGGTCGGCTGCGGGAGCGACACCAGCTCGGTGAGCTGGATCCGCACGTCGGCCAGCGGCCCCGGAGGCGAGGCCTCGGTCGACGGCGCTGAGGTCGACGCGGTCGACCCGTCGGCCGAGGACGTCGAGTCGGTGGTCGGCGCGCTGCCGGCGACGGTCTCACCTGGCGACTCGCTCGACCGCTCGGGCTCGTCGTCCCCGCACCCGGCCAGCGCGACCACCAGCACGGCGGCCCCGACGACCGCACCCAGCCACCGCGGACGGAAGGCTCGGCGCGACGGCTCGGGCGACGCCACCGTTGCCGCCATCACGACGGGCGGAGCGGGCGCAGCAGGCCCTCCTGCACGACCGAGGCGACCAGCTCGCCGTCCCGACCGAAGAACAGCCCCCGCGCCAGGCCCCGACCCTCCGACGCGGAGGGTGTGTCCTGGGCGTACAGCAGCCAGTCGTCGGCTCGGAACGGCCGGTGGAACCACATCGCATGGTCGAGGCTGGCCATCATCACGTCGGGCTCGACGAACGACCGACCGTGGGGGAGCAGGGCGGTGTCGAGCAGCGTCATGTCCGACGCGTAGGTGACGATGCACGTGTGCAGCACCGGGTCGTCGGGCAGCACGCCGTCGGCCCGCAGCCACACCCGGCTGCGCGGCGCCTGCGGCTGGCGGTGGGCCATCGGGGCCCCCTCGGCGTGGCGCATGTCGATGGCCCGGGGCCGGTCGATGAAGGCCCGGCCCTCCGGCGTGTGGCCGATGATCGGCTCCCACCGGGTGGCGAAGTCGGGCAGCGACTCGGGGTCGGGCAGGTCCTCCGGCATCGGCGCCTGGTGGTCGTAGCCCTCCTCGGGCACGTGGAAGCTGGCCGACATGTTGAAGATCGGCCGCCCGTGCTGGATGGCCACGACCCGACGGGTGGTGAACGACCTCCCGTCCCGGATGCGGTCGACCTCGTAGAGGATCGGCACCGACGGGTCGCCCGGCCGCAGGAAGTAGGCGTGGAGCGAGTGCACGTGCCGGCCGGCGTCGACGGTGCGGGCCGCGGCGACCAGGGCCTGACCGGCGACCTGGCCGCCGAACACCCGCTGGACGTCGACCTCGGGGCTGGTCCCCCGGAAGATGTTGACCTCGATCGGTTCGAGGTCGAGCACCGCGATCAACCCGTCCACGGCGTCCTGGTTCACGGGCGCCATCCTGGCACGCCGACCCCGAGGCTCCTCCGTCCCCCCACGTGCCTGACGGCACAGCCCGACCGCCCTACGATCCGCGGCCATGCCCGACGACGCCACCGATGCCAACCCCTCGCTCTCGTTCCCCGACGGCTTCACCTGGGGGACCGCCACCGCCGCCCACCAGATCGAGGGCGGGAACTGGAACAACGACTGGTGGCAGTTCGAGCAGACCCCCGGCTCCGGCACCACCGAGCCCAGCGGCGACTGCTGCGACTCCTGGAACCGCTGGGAGGAGGACGCCGACATCGTCCGCGACCTCGGTCTCGACAACTACCGCTTCTCCCTGGAGTGGAGCCGCATCGAGCCCGAGGACGGCGTGTGGTCGACCGCGTCGCTCGACCACTACGCCCGCCAGTGCGACGGCCTGCGCGAGCGCGGCATCGACCCCGTCGTCACCTTCCACCACTTCACGACGCCCCGCTGGCTGGCCGACCGGGGTGGCTGGGGCTCCGACGAGACCGTCGAGCGCTTCGGCGCCTTCTGCGAGAAGGCCGCCTCCCACCTCGGTGCGGACCGCATCGCCCGGGCCTGCACCATCAACGAGCCCAACGTGGTGGCCTACTTCGGCTTCGTCATGGGCCTGTTCCCGCCCGGTGAGACCGACATGCGCAAGGGCATCGACGTGCTCCAGCGCTTCGCCCGGGCCCACCGGGTCGCGGTCGACGCCATCCGCTCGGCCGTCCCGTCGGTGCCGGTCGGGCTCACCCTCGCCATGCAGGACTGGGTGGCGGTCGGCGACACCGACGAGGAGCTGGCCGCCGCGCAGCAGGGCATCGACCGGAGCCGGACGCTGATGGAGGACGACCTCCTGCGCGCCACCACCGGCGACGACTTCGTCGGCGTCCAGACCTACTCGCGGCTGCGATGGGGACCCGACGGCATGCTCGGCCCCGAGGAGGGCGTCGACACCCTGGTCATGGGCTACGAGTACTGGCCGGCGTCGTTGGAGGGCACGCATCCGCCACACCTGGGAGGTCACCGGCGGCGAGGTGCCGATCATCGTCACCGAGAACGGCATCGGCACCGACGACGACGAGCAGCGCATCCGCTACGTCCGCGAGGCCCTGGAGGGCGTGCAGCGCTGCCTGGCCGACGGCATCGACGTCCGCGGCTACACGTACTGGAGCCTGCTCGACAACTTCGAGTGGGCCCACGGCTACAGCGCCCGCTTCGGCCTGGTCGACGTCGACCGCACGACCTTCGTCCGCAGCCCCAAGCCCAGCGCCCGCTGGTTCGGCGACGTGGCCCGGGCCAACGCCCTGCCGTCGGTCTGACCGTCCGGACCGCTCTCGTCCACCGAGTGACCACGACTTCCGGCCCGTCCGCGATGCCGGTGACCACGCCTCGAAGCTCGATGACGTCTCCCCGCATCCGGACCCGCCCGGTCTGCTCTGCGTCACGTCGCGCCGCTAACCTGCCCCGCTTGTGATCCTGACCCCGCGCGCCCTGCTGGAGCACAGCCGCACCGAGTCCGGTCGGCGCATGGTGCGCTACGCCGCCACCTCCGGCGTCGGCGTGGTGGGCACCCAGATCCTCATCATCATCTTCTTCGAGGTGCTGGCGTGGCAGGCGACCCACGCCAACCTGGCCGCCACCATGCTGATGTCGATCCCGGCGTTCATGCTGAACAAGTACTGGGTGTGGGGGAAGTCCGGCCGGGCCCACCTCCGTCGCGAGGTCATCCCGTTCTGGGTCTTCACCGTCGCCGGCTGGGCGCTGTCCACCGGAGCGGTGTGGCTGGTCAGCCACCACGTGGGCGAGCCCGACTCGGTGCTGCGCACGGGCGCCGTCCTCGCCGCCAGCATCGCCGGCTTCGGCGTCCTGTGGATCCTGAAGTACCTGTTCCTCGACAAGATCATGTTCGGGCCGCACCACCACACCCCGTACGACGAGGACTACGAGGCCGAGGAGGCCATGCTCGACGCCCGCGGCGTCGGGGCCACCGAGGTCTGACCCGTCCGGCCCGGTCGGTCAGGCCGGCTCGCCGACGGGGTCGCGGCCCGGCGGGTGGCCGGTGAAGGCGAGTCGGTCCTCGGGGGCGAAGTGCTCGTCGGCGGCCCGGTCGAGCAGGCGGCGCTGGCGCTCGAGCGGCGCCCGCCCGGCCTCGTCGACCACGGTCGCCAGGTCGTCGAGCATCGCCCGCATCGCCATCTGCACCTGGGGCGAGCTGCCGCCGTAGAGGCGGATCTCGTCGCAGGCCAGGCCGATCAGCTCGTCCCACCCCAGCACCGGGTGGACGAGGCGGAGCCGCCCATCGGCGCCTCGGTGGTGCCCCGACGGCGCCGGCGCCAGGGCCACCCGTCGGAGCAGGTCGTGGATGCGGTCGAGGGCCTGGACCGCAGTGGTCGGGTCGTTGATCGCGGGCGACAGGGCCCGCTCGGCGATGTCGACCAGCTGGCGGAACCCGAAGCCGACGTCCTGGCGCATCGTCCGCTCCCGGTGCAGCCCGACGTGGGCCAGCACCTCGGCTGGTGCCAGGTCCGGGGCCTGCCCCTGGTCGCCCCAGATGTGGGCCAGCGGCGCGCCCGAGGGCACGAACTGCCCCACGGCCGGGACCAACCGGATCAGGCAGGCATGGCGCTCGGCCAGCTCGACCAGGTCGTCCTCGTCGAGGGCGACGATCGCCCCGGGCGAGCGCTCACTGGTCAGCACCAGGTCCGGCGGACGATCGGGGATCTCGCCCGTCGCTGGGGGCCCGCCCGTGAGGTGGACCTCGCGGATGGCAGCCCGGGTCTCGGCGGCCACCGCGTCGATCACCGACACGATGCGGATGGCGTGCACGACGTGGTTGACGAAGTACAGGAACGTTCCGAGCGAGACGAGGGCCAGCCCGAACGCCACCGCGATCGACACCCGTGGCACGACCTCGGCCTCGCCCAGCGCGCCGGGGTTCACCTGGCGCAGCACCAGCAGCGTGTACACGAACGTGCCGATGAAGATGCCGAGCGCGACCTTCGTGCCCCGGTCGCGGAAGAACGTGCGCAGCACCCGGGGCGAGAACTGCTGGCTGGCCAGCTGCAGGGCCACCACCGTCACCGAGACCACCAGGCTGGTGAAGGTCATGATCGACGTGGCGATGGTCGACAGCAGGCTCTGGGCCGAGGACGCGTCGCCGTCGAACAGCAGGGGGAGGTCGCTGTCGGCCAGGGCGTCGTCGGCCGCCCGCAGCACGAGCGACAGCACGACCGCGCCGAGCACGAACATCGACGGGATCACCCACAGGCCGTTGCGGATCGACTCGCTCAGCTGGGTCCGGCGCACGTCGTGGTCGGGCGCCGCCGAGGGTGCGTGGTCGGCCACCGCGGCATCGTAGGGGCGGGTCGCGCCCGGTCCGGGTGACCCGTCCGGTCGGTCGCGTGGGTGGACGAGGGCCCACGTAGCATCGTCCTTCGTGCCCGAACCGACCGCCACCGCCGGATCCGACAGCCCCGACGCGGCACCGGCCCTCGACCCCGCCCTCCGCGAGCACGCCGTCGCGGCCCGGGGGTTCATGCCCCCCGACGAGGGCGACGCCCTCTACGTCGCCGCCCTCGAGGCCGCGGCCGCGGTGCCGGGCGCGCCGTTCGTCGAGGTCGGGTCGTACTGCGGTCGGTCGACCATCTGGCTGGGCGGCGCGGCCCGCGTCGCGGGCACGACCCTCGTCGCCGTCGACCACCACCGGGGCTCCGAGGAGAACCAGGCCGGTTGGGAGCACCACGAGCCCGACCTGGTCGACGACTCCATCGGCCGCATGGACACGCTCCCCGTGTTCCGCCGCACGGTGTTCGCCGCCGGGCTGGAGGACGTCGTGATCGCGGCCGTCGGCCTGTCGCCCCGGGTGGCCGCGGTGTGGGGCACGCCGCTGGCGCTGTGCTTCATCGACGGCGGTCACGGGGTCGAGCCGGCCCGGGCCGACCACGCCGGCTGGACCCCGCACGTCGCCGTCGGGGGCACCCTCGCCATCCACGACGTGTTCCCCGACCCGGCCGACGGCGGGCGCCCGCCCTACGAGGAGATCTACCTCCCCGCGCTGGCGTCCGGCCGCTTCGAGGAGCGCCGCGCCGTCGGCTCCCTGCGGATCCTCACCCGCACCGCCTGACGGTCAGGTGGTGGGGGTGTAGCCGGGACGACCGGCGCCATCCCACTCCTGCCAGAAGGCGAGGAACTCGTCGCCGAGGAACGGGTCCTCACCGCGCAGGGCGATGCCGCCCCGCCGGATGGTCCAGTCCCAGGGGGCGAGCTCGACGGCCCGCTCCAGGTGGGCGGCTGCGGCCTCGACCTGGCCCTCGCCGTGCAGCCATGCGGCCAGGCGGCGCTCGGCCAGGGCCAGCTGCTGGTCGGCGCTGCGGGGCTCGGGTGCGTCGTCGGCCGTGGGGGGCAGCTCGCCGTGGTCGACCCAGCGTCGGAGCGCCTCGTGGTGGGTCGCGGCGTCGATCTGGGTGAAGTCCTTGAACTGGTCGTCGCCGGGGGCGATGGTCGGCGGCTTCGCGATGTGGCCGTCCTCGTCGACCCACACCACCGACGGGACGTTGGTGATGCCGTAGCGCTCGGCGGTCACGTGGGCGGTGTCGACGACGACCGGGTAGCGCACGTCGGCGGCCTCGATCCACGGCTCGGCGTCGGCGGCCGAGGCGTCGAGGGCCACGGAGTAGATGCCGAGCCGGTCGGCGCCGACCTCGTCCTGCAGGGCCTGCCACGACGCCAGCTCGTGGCGGCACCCGCACCAGGACGCCCACGTGACCAGCAGCCGCTTCTTGCCGGCCTGCTCACCGAAGCGGTGCACGGTGCCGTCGGGCGCGGGCAGCTCCAGGTCGGGCGCGTCGCCGCCCGGCACCGCGACCTCGTGGGCCGCCGGGGCGAGGGCGGCCACGGCGTGGTCGGCGTCGACCGCCAGAGGGAGCCCGAGGGCCGCGGCCCACTCGACCAGGTCGACCCGTCCGTCGCCGGCGTCGACCGGACGTCCCAGCAGCGGGCACGCACACGTCGCCCTTGCACAGCCCCTCGGGCTTGAGCTGCCAGCCGGTCGCCTCGGCCAGCGCCGCCCCGTCGACCGCAGTGGTGTCACCCGGCAGCCGGTGCTCCCCGCCGTCGACGTCGAGCAGGGTCAGGGAGGGTGCGTCGGTCACGCCCCCAAACTAGAACCCGTTCTCGTCACCCGCACTGCGTGCGGCTCAGATGGTGCGGCCGGAGTCCTTCCAGTACTCGTCCTTCAGGAGGCGCTTGTAGAGCTTGCCGGTGGGGTGGCGGGGGAGCTCGTCGCGGAAGTCGACGGTCCGCGGGCACTTCACGTGGGCCAGGTGCTCGCGGCAGTAGTCGATGAGCTCCTGGGCCAGCTCCGGGCCGGCCTCCTCGGGCGAGGTGGGCTCGACGACGGCCTTGACCTCCTCGCCGAAGTCCTCGTTGGGCACGCCGAAGACGGCCACGTCGGCCACCTTCGGGTGCATGGCGAGGACGTTCTCGGCCTCCTGCGGGTAGATGTTCACCCCGCCGCTGATGATCATGTACGCCTTGCGGTCGGTGAGGAACAGGAAGCCGTCGTCGTCGAGGTACCCCACGTCGCCGAGGGTGGTCCACCCCTTCGGGTGGCGGCTGCCGGCCGTCTTCTCCGGGTCGTTGTGGTACTCGAAGGTGGTCTCGCCCTCGAACCAGATGGTGCCGGGCTCGCCGGGCGCCACCTCGTTGCCGTCGTCGTCGGCGATGTGCAGCGAGCCGAGCAGGTTCTGCCCGACGGTGCCGGGGTGGGCCAGCCAGCTCTCGCTGTTGCAGTACACGAAGCCGTTGCCCTCGGTCCCGGCGTAGTACTCGTGCACGACGGGGCCGAACCAGTCGATCATCCGGCGCTTGACCTCGACCGGGCACGGCGCCGCGGCGTGGAACATCATCTGCATCGACGACACGTCGAACGACGTCCGCACCTCGTCGGGCAGCTTCAGCATCCGGATGAACATGGTCGGCACCCACTGGCTGTGGGTGATGCCGTGCTCCTCGATCAGACGCAGCGCCTCGGCCGGGTCGAAGTGGTCCATCACCACCGCGGTGCCGCCGACGCGGTGGACCGCCATCGTGAAGCGCAGCGGGGCGGCGTGGTAGAGCGGCGCCGGGTTCAGGTAGATCATCTCCGGGCCGTAGGAGAGCAGCATCTCGGCCACCATCGACACCGACGGCTTGGTGCCGAGCGGGGCGTTCGGCATCGGGACCTCGACGCCCTTCGGACGCCCGGTGGTGCCCGAGCTGTAGAGCATGTCGACGCCCTCCTGGAGGTCGTCGGGGGCCGGCCCGGCGACGGCGTCCATGGCTGCCTCGTACGACTCGAAGCCGTCGACGGTGCCGTCGAGCATCATCCGGGTCGTGACGTTCGGGGTCTCGGGGATGGTCCCGGCGGCGAGGTCGCCCAGGGCGGCCGAGGAGATGAACGCCTTCGCCCCGCAGTCGTCGATGATGTAGCCCAGCTCGGCGGGGGTGAGTCGGGTCGACGCCGCGGTGTAGACGAGCCCGGCGTACTGGCACCCCCACGCCACCTCGAGGAACCGGAGCTGGTTCTCGATGCAGAAGGCGATGTGGTCGCCCGCGGCGAGCCCCCGCTCGCGCAGCAGCGTCGCCAGGCGGGTGGCCCGGGCGTCGAGCTCGGCGTAGGTCAGGGTCTGGCCCGTCGCCGCCATGACGATGGCGGGCTTCTCTGGCGTGGTCTCTGCGAAGGTCCCCGGGTACGACATGGCCCGGCACCGTAGCCACCGCGGGTCGGGTGCGTGTCCCTCGGGGGTGACACCGGTGTCAGGTCGGTCGGCAGCGGCCGTCGGCTCCGCCGTCAGCCGGACGGCACGCGGGGGCGGGTGGGGCGCGGCCGTCCGGGGCGCGCGGTCGGGGCGCGTGGTGGCGCCTCCTCCGCCGGCGCGGCGGCCGGCCCCACGGTGACGGCCGGTGCCATCCGACTGCCCCTCCCCGTCGTTGATGGCTCCCGTGCGCTCCATCGGCTGCCACGGCAGGCGCACCCCCATCACCGCGGTGACCGCCGACTGGATGACCACCAGGTACATCAGCTGCCGGTAGACGAACTGCTGCACCGGCACCGCCCACAACGGCCGGAGCGACTCCCCGTCGAGCCGGAAGGCGTAGGCCGCCAGCGCCACCTGGGCCGCGGTGAACGCCACCCACGCCACCACCACGGGCGCGGGGTCGAGGAACAGCAGGCCGTACAGCACCCACAGGTCGAGCAGCGGCGCCAGCACCGGGAACACCACCTGGAACAGCACCATCGACGGGAGGGCGAGGCGCCCGACGGCCCAGTTCTCGCGGTCGAGCACCGCCCGCCGGTGCTTCCAGATCGCCTGCATGGTCCCGTACGACCAGCGGTACCGCTGCTTCCAGAGCCCGGCGACGGTGGCCGGCGCCTCCGTCCACGCCTTGGCCCGCTCCTCGTACACGACCTTCCAGCCCGCGCCGGTTGATGGCCATGGTCAGGTCGGTGTCCTCGGCCAGGGTGTCGTCGCTCACCCCGCCGACCTCGGCCAGGGCCTCGCGTCGGAACGCACCGATGGCGCCGGGGACCGTGGTCATGCAGCTCAGCTGCTCGTACATGCGGCGGTCGAGGTTGAAGCCCATGACGTACTCGATGTGCTGCCACCGGCCGAGCAGCCCGGTGCGGTTCACGACCTTGGTGTTGCCGCTGACCGCGCCGACGTCGGGATCGGCGAAGGGCTGCACGAGGTAGGTGAGGGTCAGGCTCTCGAAGCGGGTGTCGCCGTCGACGGTCACGACGATGTCGTGGCTGGCCGCGGCGATGCCGGTGTTGAGGGCGGCCGGCTTCCCGCCGTTGGGCTGGGAGATGAGGCGCACGCCGGGCAGGCCGAGGGCCTCGACGACCGCGGCGGTGCCGTCGGTCGACCCGTCGTCGACGACGATCACCTCGAGCTCCGGGTGGTCCGACGCGGCCAAGGAGCGGACCGCGGCACCGACCCCTGCCTCCTCGTTGTAGGCGGGGACGACGATGGTGACCGGCGGGGCGAAGTCGAGCACGAGCGGTCGCTCCCGCGACTGGCGGGCGTGGCGTCGGGCCAGCACGACGGTGGCCGTCAGCCGCACGAGCGTGAGCACGCCGATGAGCGACGCCGATGCGGGGGAGGAGGTCGGCCGCGCCCGAGGCGGTGCGCTGCAGGGCGACGAGCGAGCGGGCCGGGATGCGGGACGTCTCCGACACCGGGTGCTGGCCGTCGCGGCTGCCGACCTCGTCCTCGCCTCCGACCACGTCGGACACGGTGCGGAAGGTGAACCCCTGGGCCTGCAGCCGTGGGATCAGTCGGTCGAGGGCGGCGACGGTCTGGGAGCGGTCACCGCCGCCGTCGTGCAGCAGGACGATGGCCCCGTCGCCGGGCTCGGGCGTGGCCTCCTCCACGATCCGGTCGACGCCGGGCCTCGTCCAGTCGCGGCTGTCGAGGTCGCTGAACACGAGGAGGTAGCCATCGTCGGCGATCTCGGCCAGCTGCTGCCTGTCCTGCTCGGTGATCGCCCCGACGGTCGACGAGTACGGCGGCCGGAACAGCGAGGTGCGGATCCCCGCCCCGCCGACCAGCGCCGTCTGGGTGAGCGACAGCTGGAGCCGCAGCTCCACGTCGTCGAGGTCGGTGACGTGGCGGTGGCTGTAGGTGTGCGACCCGATCTCGTGGCCCTCGTCCTGGATCCGACGGGTGAGCGTGGGGTTCTCGGCGACCCGCGAGCCGAGCACGAAGAAGGTGCCCGGCACGTCGTGGCGGTCGAGCACGTCGAGGATCTGCGGCGTCCAGGTCGGGTCGGGCCCGTCGTCGAAGGTGAGCACCACCGTCCCGGCCGGGGGGTCGATCGTCCGCAGCTCGCCGTCCGCGCAGGTCGACGATCGACCCGGCCTCGGCGGGCAGGGCGGCTCGGCGGCGGGCCGCCTCGCGCGCAGGCGGACCGCTGCCCCCACCCACGCCGTGGGTGCCGTAGCCGGCGAGGACCAACCCCGCGCCGACGAGGACGAGCAGCAGCGCGAGCAGGCCCCAGTGGGCCCGGGGAGGGTCGCGGCGGCGACCGCGGCTCATCGGTGTGCGGCGACCGGTCCGGAGGCGGGGGCCGCGCCGCCCCTGTCCTGCGCGTCGGGTGACGGATGGGTGGCCGCCCGGCTCGCGTCCGGTGCGGCATCGGGCGAGGCGGGGGGAGCGGCCTCGGGCTCGGCCGACGCCAGCGGGCCGAGGAGGCCCGACCCGGGCGTCTCGACGGTCGTGGTCTCGTCGTCCGGGCCAGGGGTCGTGAACAGCGGTGCCCCGCCGGTCGTGTCGTCGGCGGAGGATCCGTCTCCGGCCGCGGGGAGGGAGTGGGCGACGGCCCGGTCCGAGCGCAGGCGGAGGCCGTCGGCCCAGTGGGGCCCGACGAGGGCGACGGCCGTCAGCACGATCCACGAGACCAGGGCTGCGGCGATCAGGTGTCCGAAGCGTGCGCACCACCCGGGCCCGTCGCCCACCGTCGACGAAGACCGGCGTGGCCGCTCGGGGCCGGGCCGCACGAGCCACCGCGGGAGCGCCCGCCGCCACCGGGTGGACCGGCACCGTGCCGGCCGGGGCCGGGTGGATCGTCGCCACCGTCGCCCGCGACCTCGGCGAGGTCCGGTGGCGGCCGTCGCCGGACCCGGAAGGCCGGCTCGGGGGCCGCACGGGTCGGACGGCGGGTCGGCCGTCGAGTGTCGTCGTCGCGCTCATCCCGGTTCCCCCCACCGGCGCTCCCGGCGCCTGCTGGTCGTCCCATCCCCTGGACGCAGGTCCGCCCGCCCAGCACCCTCCGTGCTGAAACCGCGTTCCCGTGACCGAGAGTGATGGTACCCGGGGGGTGGGCCCCGTGCATCGTCGACCTCCGCCCCTGGTCAGCGACCCGCGACGGGCTGGTCGCGGCTCAGAGCAGGTGGCGCTCGATCCAGTCGGCCACGCCGTCCTCGGCGTTGGTGCCCGTCACCTGGTCGGCGACCTCCCGCACGGCGTCGGGAGCATGGCCCATGGCGACCGCGGTGCCGGCCCAGGCGAGGAGCGGGATGTCGTTGCGGGCGTCGCCGAACGCCACGACCTGCGAGGCGTCGATGCCCCGCTCGTCGCACAGCAGGGCGAGCGTGGTCGCCTTGTCGACCCCGGGCGCCGACACCTCGATCAGCTCGAGCCTGCCGCTCGCGGTGACGACCCCCAGGTCGCCGACGGCCTCGGCCGCGGCGTCGATGTAGGCGTCGCCCGACGTGCCCGGCACCTTCATGAGGATCTTGGCCGGCGGCCGCGTGCACAGCTCCTCCGCCGGGCCCACCCGCAGGGCGACGCCGCGGGGGACCCGCTCGTGCCAGGCCTGCTCCATGCCGACGCCGTCGGCGAGCTCGACGGCCATCATCCCGGCGGGGTGCAGGGCCCGGAGCCGCCGCACGATCTCGACCGCCGCGTCGGGCTGGAGGGCGTGCTCCTGCACGATCTCGCCACTCGCCAGGTCGAGCACGAGCGCGCCGTTGGAGCAGATGGCGAGCCCTGACCCGAGCCCCAGGCCCGGGCACCCAGCGGGGTGGCCGACCGGTGACCGCCACCAGGTCGATGTTCCGGGCCCGCAGCGCGTCGAGGGCCGACCGGGTGCGGGCCGTGACCATGCCCATCCGTCCGACCGCGTCGTCCTCCGGGGCGGCGACGACCCCGGGCGGGGCGAGAAGGGTGCCGTCGAGGTCAGATGCGATCAGGGCGACGTCGGGACGGGCGAGGACGTCGTCGCCGCCGGAGCGGTCGGGTGCCGCGTCGGCGGTGGTCGTCATGGGCGGTCACCGTACGGCGCGGGAGCCGCGATCAGGCGCCGGTGGCCTCGGCGCGGGCCGCCTCCACCCGCTGCACGTCGGGCGCGAAGGGGGAGGACTGGAACCACCGGGGGATGCTGCGCTGGAGGGGCAGCGGCCCCTCGATGGTGACGTCGCCCGTGCGGAGCGCGCTGGCCCACGACAGCGTGCCGATGAACACCCGGGCCAGGGTCGAGGTGGCGGCGGTGACGACGGCGTCGGACTCGAAGCCGGGGTGGGCCTGGCAGACCGACGCGCCGCCCCCCTCGACCACGATCCAGAACGAGGTGCGTTGCGGAGCGGTGTGGTCGAACTGGATGACGAGGCGCGACGGCGGCATGTCGGACACGTCGACGAAGCGGTGCATCCACCACATCAGGGTGACGGCGTCGACGTCGTCCTCGTCGATCACGTCGTACAGCCACTCGACCGCCCAGCGACCGAGGCCGATGACGACGTCGCCCAGGCCCTGGCCCGCCTCGGTCAGCCGGTACTCGGGGCTGGAGCGGCCCGGCACCGGCCAGCGCTCGACGATGCCGTGGCGCTCGAGGTGCTTCAGGCGCTTCGACAGCAGGCTGCGCGAGATCCCCGGCAGGCCCCGGGCGATGTCGTTGTACCGGGTGCTGCCGATCACCATCTCCCGCATGATCAGAGGCGTCCACCGGTCGGCCAGCACCTCGCTGCCGACGGCGACGGGACAGAACCGGCCGTAGTCGTTGTCACCCACCGGACGATCGTCGCACCCCCCGCCGCCCGTGGGAAGTCCGAATTCTGGACCGGGTCGGTCCGAATCCTGCACTCGTCGCGACGCCGCGGGACGACGAGGGTGGGTGCCATGACCACCGACACCCTCACCCCCACGTCCACCAACGCCCCCCTCCAGCCCGGCGACGACCTCGTGACCTGGGCCAGGAGCGTCGGTCCCGACCTGGCCATGGCCGCCGAGGCCCATGACCGGGACGGCTCCTGGGTCGCCGACTCCTTCGAGCGATTGCGCTCGGCGGGCTACCTGACGGCGGCCGTCCCCGTCGAGCTCGGTGGTCTCGGTGCCACGATCCGTGACCTGGCGCTCGCCCAGCGGGAGCTGGCGCACTTCTGCGCCTCGACCGCCCTGGCCTCGTCGATGCACCAGCACGTCACCGCCTTCACCGCCTGGCGGTACCGGCGTGACATGCCCGGCGCCGAGGCCACCCTCCGGCGCGTCGTCGACGACGGCATCGTGCTGGTGTCCTCCGGCGGTGGCGACCTCACCCACCCCCGCGGCCAGGCCGTCCGGGTCGACGGCGGCTTCCGCGTCAGCGGGCGCAAGCCGTTCGCCAGCCAGGCCCCGGTCGGCTCGGTCGTCTCGACGATGTTCGCCTACGACGACCCGGAGCAGGGGATGCGGGTCATCAACACCGCCGTCCCCTTCGCCGACCCCGGCGTCCACGTCGAGGAGACCTGGGACGCCCTCGGCATGCGGGGCACCGGCAGCCACCACCTCGTCATCGACGACGTGTTCATCCCGGACGAGAAGGTCATGGCCAACCGCCCGCACGGCGTGCTCGACCCTCCGCTCCAGGTGATCCTGAGCGTGGCGATGCCGATCATCTCCGGCGTCTACCTCGGCGTGGCCGAGTCGGCCCGCGACCACGCGGTGGCCGTCGCCGGACACCGCGACGACCCGTCGATCCAGCGTCGGGTCGGCCTCATGGACACCCGGCTCCGGGTGGCCGGCTGGGCCCTCGACGGCGCCCTCGACGTGGTCGGCGACGACCCGGCCCCGTCGATGGACACCGTCGCCGCGGTGCTGGCCGCCAAGCGCGAGGTCACCCTGGCCGGCCAGGAGGTCTGCGACCTCGCCATGGCCGTCGCCGGTGGCCAGGCCTTCTCGAAGGGCTCGCCGGTCGAGCGGGCGTACCGCGACATCCGCGGCGCGGCGTTCCACCCCCTCGACCCCGAGCAGTCGCTGCTGCACGCCGGCCGCCTCGCCCTGGGAGAGCCCCACGACGAGTGGTGAGGTCGCGGCCCCGGCGTGGGCGGCAGCGTCGCCGCCACCGCCGCAGCGCCGCCGCCCCCGGCGCACCCCATCCGTCGCCGGGCCGTCACCCACCGACCCGGCGACCGGGAGGCCTCCCCCTCCCTGAGCTGGTCCCCCGATCGCGGACGCCCGTCCCCGATCGGGGGACCAGCCGCGCCGGAAGGGGGTCAGCCGGGGAGGCTGAGGGCGGGGAGGGTCGCGTCGTGGTCGACGAAGAGGGCCGACGCCGGCGCTGGTGCCGCCGAGGGCGTCGGCGGCCAGCACGACCGAGGCCGCGGTGTAGGTCGACTGCTCGCCGCCGGGGAAGTGGACGACCTCGGGGTAGACGGTGCCGGTCCAGTAGCGGCCGCCCGGCTCGCGGTGCTGCTGGGCCCAGCCGAACAGCGTCAGCGCGGTCTCGCGCTCGCCGACGGCCAGGTGGGCCATGGCGCACTCGCAGGTCTCGGCGACGGTGACCCACGGCCGGTCCGACACGCAGCGCACGCCGTAGCCGTCCATGACGAAGGTGGCGTGGCGGGCGGCGAGGCGGGCCCGGCCGTCCTCGCCCAGGAGCGCGCCGCCGAGCACCGGGTAGTACCAGTCCATCGCCCAGCGGTGCTTGGGGGCGAAGGCGTCGGGCTCGGTGCGGATGACGTGGGCGAGCCGGCTGGCCGCCTGCTCCCAGTCCGGGCGCTCGTGGCCGAGCTCGGTCGGCGAGGGCGATGGCGCAGCGCAGGCTGTGGCAGATGCTCGACGAGCCGGTGAGCAGGGCGAACGACCACGGCGTGCCGTCGGCGTGGCGGGCCCAGAGGATCTCGCCCCGGTCGGTCTGGAGGTCGAGCACGAAGTCGATGGCCTTGTCGACCACCGGCCACATGGCCTCGAGGAAGCCCCGGTCGTCGGGTGAGCAGCCAGTGGTGCCAGACGCCGGCGGCGACGTAGGCGACGACGTTGGCGTCGAGCTTGTCCTGCTCGACGCCGTCGTCGAGGTAGTACTGGTGCCAGGAGCCGTCGGGGCGCTGGAGGTCGACGAGCCACTCGTAGGCCCGCTCGGCGTCGGCGCGGCGGCCGCCGAGGGCGAGGGCCATGGCCGCCTCGACGTGGTTCCACGGGTCGGCGTGGCCGCCGGGGAACCACGGGACCATGCCGGTGGGCAGCTGCCACTCGGCGATGGCGTCGACGGTCTCCTGGACCTCGGCGCTGGTGACCAGCCCGTCGACCTCAGGCGCCGGCACGGGCCACCTCACGGTCGGCGGTGGTCGCACGCTCGGCGGGGAGCGACCCGGCCTCGGCGTAGACGACGAGGCTCTTGCCGAGCACCGGGTTGAGCACCTTCTCGGTCCAGCGGGTGAGCTTGGGGGCCTTGGTGATGTCCCACACCAGCAGCTGGTGGTACGCCTTCACCAGCGGGTGGTCGTCGTTGGTCGGGCCGACCGCGCACTTCAGCCACCAGTAGGGCGAGTGCAGGGCGTGGGCGTGGTGGGCTGTCGCCCGGCTCGAGCCCGGCGTCGCGCAGCTTCCGGCGCAGCTCGGCCTCGGTGAAGATCCGCACGTGGCCGCCCTGGACGAAGGGGGCGTGGTACTCGTCGGACAGCGCCCAGCAGACCTTCTCGGGCAGCCACGTCGGGCACGGTGGCGGCGAGCATGCCGCCCGGCTTGAGCACCCGGCGCAGCTCGCCGGAGCGGCGGCCTCGTCGTCGGGGATGTGCTCGAGCACCTCGGAGCAGATGATGCGGTCGAAGGTGTCGTCGGGGAACGGCAGGCGGGTGCCGTCGCCGTTCACCGCGCGGCCGAGGACGTCGTCGCGCCGGCGCCCTCGCCGGCCTCCTTCATCGCCCCGAAGAGGCCCGCGCACCTCGTTGAGCTCGGCGAAGCCGTAGTCGAGGGCCACGACGCGGGCGCCCCGGCGGAAGGCCTCGAAGGCGTGGCGGCCGGCGCCGGCGCCCATGTCGAGCACCAGGTGCCCCGGGTCGCAGGCCGAGGCGGTCGTAGTCGACGGTCAGCACGTGGATCCCCCGGGCCGGTTCAGCGGGACTCGGCCAGCAGGGCGCGGTACTGCTCGACGGTGCGCTCGGCGGTGTGGCGCCAGCTCCACTGGTCGATCACCCGCTCGCGCCCGGCCGTGCCGACCTTGCGGCGGATGCCGGGGTGGTCGAGGGCCCAGGCGATCTTGGCGGCGAGGGCCTCGGCGTCGCCGGGCGGGACGAGCAGGGCGGTCTCGCCGTCGGCGCCGACCACCTCGGGGAGGGCCCCGCCGGTGGTGGCCACCAGCGGGACGCCGCAGCGACATGGCCTCGATGGCCGGCAGCGAGAAGCCCTCGTAGAGCGACGGCACCACGGCCAGCTCGGCCTCGCTGTACAGCTCGACGATGCGCTGGTCGGGCACGCCGGTGACGAACTCGACGTGCGTCGGTGAGGCCGAGGTGGTCGATGGTCTCGGCCGAGCGGCCGCCCTCCTTCTTCCGCCCGATGACCGTGAGGTGCAGCTCCGGGCGCTCGATCCGCAGCTTGGCCAGGGCCTCGAGCAGGTAGCGACAGGCCCTTCATGGCCACGTCGGCGCTGGCGGTGGTGATCAGCGTGGCCGGGGCGGCGGGTGACCGCGGTGACCGGCTGGAACAGGTCGGGGTCGACGCCCACCGGCACGATGTGCATGCGGTCGCGGGGCACCTTGTGGTCGGTGGCGATGTCCTCGAAGGAGTTCTCCGACACGGTGATGACCCGCTTGAGGCGGCGGGCGACCTCGGTCTGCATGTCGGGTGAAGCGCGTACCAGCGGCGCAGCGGTGAGCTTCTTGTAGAGGCTCGTGCGCGTGCTCCATCTCGAGCCGGCGGTCGACGGTGATCGGGTGGTGGATGGTGGCGATCAGCGGGAGGCCCAGTCCGCTCGATGGCCGAGCAGGCCGTAGCCGAGGCTCTGGTTGTCGTGGACCAGGTCGAAGTCGTCGCGCCGGGCGTTGAGCGCCTGGAAGGCCCGCATGGAGAAGGCCAGCGGCTCGGGGAACGTGCCCAGCGATGAAGGTGCCCACCTCGACCGACGTCGGCCAGGTCTTGAGCTCCCACACGCCCGGCATCCGCATCGGGAAGTGGTCGTTGTAGATGTCGAGGCTGGGCAGCTTGTGCGAGCGGGACCCGCTCGTCGAGCTCGGGGTAGGGCTGGCCCGAGAACACCTCGACGTGGTGGCCCAGGTCGACCAGCGCCTTGGCCAGGTGGCGGACGTAGATCGCCCTGGCCGCCGACGTGCGGCTTGCCCCGGTAGGTCAGCAGCGCGATGCGGAGCGGTCGGTCGTCGGGCGGCGTCTCGGTCGGCATGAGGCGGCAAGCCTTCCCGTTCGTTGACCGTCGGGTCAAACAGGTGTCTGGTCTGTCCCCGCGAGGTCGAGGCAGCCCCACATCCTGCCCTGCGCCGACCGCGGCCGGTCCTCGCACGCCCTCGCACCCGGCCTGGTCCCCGGATCTCCGCCATGGCCGGTCGCGCCAGTTCGCCTGGTCCAGCGGCGACGGCCCGCGGAGCGTCGCACGGGTCCGGTCAGCCGAGGAGCTGGCCGACGGTGTAGATGAGCAGGCCGACCAGGCCACCGACCACGGTGCCGTTGATGCGGATGAACTGGAGGTCGCGGCCGACCTGGAGCTCGATGCGGTCGGTGGCGTCGCTGGCGTCCCAGCGGGCGACGGTCGAGGCGATCACCTCGCCGACCTCGCCCTTCGAGCGCTCGACCACCTCGACCGCGGTCGACGCGATCCAGCTGTCGACCCGGGCCTGCAGCGTCGGGTCGTCGCGGAGGCGCTCGCCGAACGACTGCACCGCGTCGACCAGCCGCCGGCGCAGGGTCGAGTCCGGGTCGTCGGCGTGGGCCAGCAGGTTCGCCTTCACGTCGGCCCACACCTTGGCCGACCAGTCCCGCAGCGCCGGGTGGTCGACGAGCTCGTCCTTGAGGTCCTCGGCCCGGGCCCGCATCTCCGGGCTGTGGGCCAGCTCGTCGGCCAGGGTGCGGACCCGCTCGTCGAACGCGGCGCGCAGCTCGTGGTCCGGGTCGTCCGCCACCTCCTGCAGGAAGCGCAGCAGGCTGGTGTGGACCTTGGCGAAGACCCGGTCGTCGACCGGCTCGGGCACCCACCAGGGCGACTCCTGCTGCATCCGGGCCCGCAGCGAGTCGCGGCGTTCGACGGTGACCTCGGCGACCTTCCGCAGCACCACCGACAGCAGCTCCTGGTGGCGACCGTCGGCGACGGCCAGCTCGAGGCCCCGCGAGAGCAGCGGGCCCGGTCTCGATCGCCCGCACCCGGTGGGCGACGGCGGCCTCGAGGGTGGTCTGCACGTCCTCGTCCCGCAGGGTCTCCAGGGTCGAGCGGAGCACCGCACCGGCCTGGTCGGCGACCCGCTCGGCGTGGGCCGGCTCGGACAGCCAGTCACCGAGGCGGGAGCCGAGCGACACCGCGGCGAGGCGCTCCTCGACGACCGACCGGGTGAGGAAGTTCTGCTGCACGAACGTGCCCAGGCCCCGGCCGATGTCGTCCTTGCGGTTCGGGATGATCGCGGTGTGGGGGATGGGGATGCCGAGGGGGTGGCGGAACAGCGCGGTGACCGCGAACCAGTCGGCGACCGCGCCGACCATGGCGGCCTCGGCGGTGGCCCGCACGTAGCCCAGCCACGGCGTCGACTCCTCGGCCAGCCGGGTCGCGACGAACACGGCCGTCGCCACCAGGAGCAGCCCGGTGGCGGTGCGCTTCATCCGGCGGAGGTCGGCCCGGCGTCGGGCCTCGTCCTCGGCGGCGAGCGGAGCGGTCCCGCCGGTCGGGAGGGGGGTGGTCACCTGTGCGGTCACCTGCGGCAGCATGCCAGCCGGGACGGAGGCCCGGACCCGCGGCCTGCTGGGCGGGCGTCGTCGGTCCCGCCGGCCCACGTCGAACCCCGGGGCGCGTCCGGTCGTGGCGAGCGGCGCCGGTGCGGATGCGGGTCGGGCATCGTCGAGGCGCAGGGGAGGGCAACATGCGGCGGTGGTGGTGCGAGGGTCTGGCCGTCGCAGGCCATGGTCGAGTCGAGGGACGAGGAGGACGCGGGGTGCGAGGACTGGTGCAGCAGGTCCGCCGGGCGCGGGTGACCGTCGAGGGCGAGGAGGTCGGCGCCATCGGGCACGGTCTCTGCGTCTTCGTCGGCGTGACCCACGACGACACCGAGGCCAAGGCCCGCAAGCTGGCCGACAAGGTGTGGGGCCTCCGCGTGTTCGACGACGAGGCCGGGGCCATGAACCTGGCCCTGCCCGACGTCGGGGGCGAGGTGCTGGTCGTCTCCCAGTTCACGCTCTACGGCGACACGGCCAAGGGCCGGCGGCCGTCGTGGCTGGCCGCGGCCCGACCCGAGCAGGCCGAGCCCCTCGTCGAGGTCGTCGTCGCCGCCCTGCGCGACCTCGGCGCGACGGTGGCGACCGGCCGCTTCCGCGCCCACATGGACGTCGAGCTGGTCAACGACGGCCCCACCACCCTCCTCCTCGAGGTGTAGCCCGGGTCGGTTCTGCACAGCCAGGGATCGCTCGATGGCCCGCTGACGGACGAGGAGGTGGCCCGGTCGCTCGCCGTTCTGGTGCGCGGATCGCTCAGGGATGAGCGTCCGGTGTGTCAGAACGGGAGGCTCGCCGGGTCAGGCGTGTGGCGGGCGAGCTCGGCGTCGCGGCTGCGACGGGCGTCGTGCCGGCGGACGGCGGGAGCGGGTCACGCGGTCGCCGACGTTGGCCGCGACGATCAGGCGCGACCGCGAAGAGGAACTGGGGCCACGCACCCCAGATGAGCCACAGCGTCCGGCCCTCGCGCAGCGGCACCTCGCGGACCTCGACCCGCTGCTCGCTCACGCCGCTGCGGTCGAGGACGTCGCCCTCGTCGGTGACGAAGGCGCTGAAGCCGGTGGGCGCGACCTGGACGGTCCAGCGCCCGGTCTCGATGGCCCGCAGTCGGCTGTGGCTGATCTGCTGCGACTGCACCAGGGTGCCGCTGTAGCTCGACCCGTTGGTGGGGTTGAGCAGCAGCTCGGCGGGGCGGCCCCGGCCGTTGACGGCGTCGCGGGCCCGGTCGCCGAAGAAGACCTCCCACGAGATGACGATGCCGACCCGTCCGGCCGGGCAGTCGATGGTGGGGTCGGACTCGACCGGGTGGTCCTCGCCGCACGAGCCGTCGCCCGTGCCCGACCCGGTCGTGCCCGGCCGGACGGCGTCGAGGTCGAGGGTGTTGGACTCCTCGCCGGCGATGGCGTCCTTCGACGGGAGGGCATCGCCCACGATGTTCTCGAGGAACCCCCGGAAGGGCACGAACTCCCCGAACGGCACCCGCCGCACCTTGTCGTAGCGGCCGATGATCTCGCCGTCGGGTCCGAAGACGACCGCGGCGTTGTAGAAGTGCTCGTCGTCGTCCTCGATGCCCTCGACGACGCCGGCGATCAGCGTGGTCTCCTTCTCGCGGGCCAGGGCGGCGAGCTCCCGCCCCTCGCGGACGGTCTCGATCGGGCCGTCGACGTTGACCACGTTCTCGGGCCACACCGTCAGGTCGGTGCCGACGGGGACCTGCTCGGTCGCCCGCAGGTGGGTGAGGAACACCTCGCGGTCGTCGGTCTCCTCGTCGGTGGTGCCCTGCTCGCCTCCGCCCTGGACGTAGGCGACGGTGATGGTCTCGCCCGTCGGCTCGCCCCGGGGTGCGACGGCGGCCGCGGCGATGGCGGCGACGACCAGCAGCGCGCCGACGCCCGCCGGCACCCAGGCCCGTCGCACGGCGGCGGCGATCGCCATCCCGGCGGCCACCGTGACCAGGCCGACCAGGAGGATCCCGCCGATGCGGGCCAGGCCGCCGAGGGGACCGGCCACCTGGCCGACCGCGAGCTCCGACAGCGGGACGCCGCCGAACGGCCACCGGCCCTTGATCGCCTCGAACACGGCCCACGCGCCGGGGAGGGCGACCCACCGCCACCGCGACGACGGGCAGGCGATGAGGATCACGCCGAGGATCGCCGAGTAGGCGACGACCTCGATCAGGTAGCCCGGCGGGGTGAAGGCGCCGATCCAGATCGTGGACGGCGCCAGGAGGCCGACCCCGGTCAGCCACCCCCGCCGGAAGCGCTCGCGGCCCGACGCCCCGGCCATCGCCCGATCGAGCAGCACCAGGCCCACCAGGGCCGACGGCCACCAGCCCCACGGCGGCAGCGAGAAGGCGAGCAGCAGGCCGGCGCCGAGGGCCGCCAGGGCACGGCGGCGACGGAGGGGGAGCCGGCGGCGGGTCGAGGCCATGGAGGGAGGAGTCTGGCGCACCGCCCCTCCGCCTGGCACCGCCCCACGGCGATCGCCGTGACGCCATCCGTCCGCGGCGGCGGGGCCGCGTGCCCGGCGCGCCGGTCCGGCCCTCGGTCCGCTGGGGACGGGGACCGAGGGCCGGGTGCGGCGCCCCCCGTCGGGGAGGTCCGTTGGTCAGGGGGCGGCGCTCAGGGAGGGCGGCGGGGTCGCTAGTAGCCCATGTGGCGGCGGAGCTGCTGGCCGACGACCATCGACTGGCTCATCCGCTGGACCCACACCGCGTAGGCCGCCTTGGCCCGGTCGGCGGGGATGCCGTGGAGCTCCTCGGTGAGGCGGGCCATGCCGTCCTCGTCGGTGATGCCGCGGTTCTGCGCCTCGCGGGCGACCGCGGCGTACAGCTCGAGGCTGACCCCGTCGACCGGCTGGAGGAGGGGATCGTCGGAGGACAGCGGGGCCGCGGACGGCCCGCCGAGGAGAGCGGGGTCGGCCGCGATCGGGCCCATCCCCTGCACGCCGATCATCCCGGGCTGCTGGGCGGCCTGCTGCTGCTGGTTGAACGCGGCCACGTGCTGGGCGGAACCGACCGCATCGTCAAGGCCCTTCTTGGCCTTCGAGAACAGTCCCATGTCGTCTCTCCTCCGGGTGGGCCGCAGCTCGCGGCGCCTCGACCCCAGGTGACCACGACCCGCCCCCGGTCGCATGAGCGATCAGTACGCAACGTGGCCGAACGCGTCACCGAACGTCGCGCGCCACGCCCCGCCCTGCGCCGGTCGGACACGTACTGGGCGCGGATGTCGCTGCCCTGGCCTCGTCAGGCGCGCCCACCTCGTCGACCGCTCGAGCGCCGGGCCCGATCGTGCGCCGCCCGTGCCCGGTCGGGTCAGCCGGGGGGCCGCCGTCGGAGGGCTGCCAGCACCCGCTCGGCGGCCGACTGAGCACCGGCCACGCAGGCGGGGATGCCCACGCCCCGCAGGTGCATGCCGGCGACGACGACCGTCGGCGCGGCCTTCGCCAGCGCGGCCTCGGTGGCCGCGACCCGGTCGAGGTGGCCCGGGTCGGTACTGGGGGAAGGCGTCGTCCCAGCGGACCACGTCGGCCTCGACGGGTCCGCCCCGCAGGCCGAGGATCGGGGTGAGCTCGTCGACGACCAGGCCGACCAGGTCGTCGTCGGCGAGGCCGAGGGCGGCCTGGTCGCCGTCGCGGCCGACCGCGGCCCGCAGCACCACGGTGCCGTCGCCGTGCTCGGGGCGGAGGCGTTCCCACTTGGACGACGCCCACGAGCAGGCGGTCACCGCCAGCCCCGACCGCCGGGGCACGAGCAGCCCGCTGCCGTCGAGGACGGTGGCCACGTCCTCGACCCGGAGGGCGAGGCGGATGAACGCCACCGAGACGTGGTCGACCTGGCCGAGCCGGGCGGCCGCGTCGGGGGCGGCGGTGGCCAGCAGCCGGGCCGCCACGTGGCCCGGGGTCGCGACGACGACGCCGTCGGGGGCGATGTCGTCGCCGCCCGACACGACGAGGCGCGGCCCGCGGTCGATCGCCTCGACCGTCTGGCCCAGTCGGAGCTCGACCCGGCCGGTGGCCACCGCGGCCTCGGCGACGGCGTGGGGGAGGCGGGCCATCCCGCCGTCGGGGGCGGCGAAGATCGGCGCCGCGGGGTCGGCCCCGGCGGCCCGCGCCCGGCTGACCTGGGCCCGGCACGCCTCGATCAGGCTGGCGTGGTCGGGGTCCCGTCGCGCCGCGTCGAGCTGGGGGACGACCGCGGCCAGGCTCTGGCGGGCGGTGTCGCCGGCGTTGATGCCCCCGACCAGCGGGTCGACCAGCAGGGCGAGCGCCTCGGGCCCGATCCGCTCTCCGATGGCGTCGGCGATGGTGACGTCCTCGGCCGGGAGCGGCGTGGCCGCGTCGGTGAGGTCGCGCCGGAGGCGGGCGAGGCCGTCGGGGGTGAGGAGACCGGACTCGGCCGCGGCCTCGATGTCGGTGGGGACACCCATCACCTGGGGCGGGAAGGGGTGGAGCGCGCCGTCGTGCCAGACGTGCGCCTTGCGCACGGCGGGGTGGACGAGCTCGGCGCCGAGGCCGACGCGCCGGGCGAGGTGGAGCGCGGCCGGGGTGCGCACGAGGAAGGCGTCGGCCGCCTCGTCGACCTGCCGGCCGGCGAAGGTCGACGTGCGGACCATGCCCCCGACGGCCGGCCGCGGGTCGAGGACGGTGACCTCGACGCCGGCCTCGGCCAGGTGCAGGGCCGCGGCGAGTCCGCTCATGCCCGCGCCGATCACCGCGACGTGCACCGGTCAGGGCTCCGTGGTCGAGTCGGTGGACGCCTCGGCGACGCCGGCGGCGGCCGCCACCCGTTCGGCCAGGGCGCCCATCACGGTGGGGTCGTCGTCGACGGTGCGGGTGCGGGCGAAGGCCAGGCCGACCCCTTCGGCGACGGCCCGGGCCTCGATGTCGAGGTCGTAGCCGACCTCCAGGTGGTCGGTGACGAACCCCTGCGGGCACACGAGCACGCCCTCGGCCCGCCCGGTGGCGGCCAGGTCGCGGATGACCTCGAGGACGTCGGGCCCCCGCCACGGCTCCGGGGTGCGGCCCGCGCTCTGCCACGCCAGGCCCCACCCGGCCCACGGGGCCAGGCCGGCCCGGGCGGCGACGGCGCGGGCGCTGGCCGCCAGCTGGGTCGGGTACGGGTCGTCGGCGAGGACCCGCTCGGGCAGGGAGTGGGCCGTGAACAGCACCTTGGTCTCCTCGGGGAGACCGGCGAGCCCGTCGCGCACGGCGCCCGCGGTCAGGGCGAGCCACTCCGGCAGGTCGGACCACGACTCGATGGCCACGTGGCGGGCGCCCCGGGCCTCGACGACCTCGGCCAGACGGGACTGGTACTCACCCACGCTGAACCGGGAGAAGTGGGGGGCCAGCACCAGCCCGACGACCGTGCCGACGCCTGCGTCGAGCAGCTCGGCGCCGGCGTCCTCGATGAACGGGGCGGCGTGCTTCTGCCCGAGCGCGACCCGGTAGCGGCCCGGTGCCCGCGCCTCGAGCGCGGCGGCGATGGCGTCGACCTGGGCACGGGTGCGCTGGGCCATCGGCGAGATGCCGCCGAGGGCGTCGTAGCGGCGCACCAGGTCGGCCAGCTGCTCGGGCTCCGGCGGCCGGCCCCGGCGGATGTGGGTGTAGTACGCCTCGACGTCGTCGGGCGCCCGCGGGGGTCCCGTAGGCCATCACCGCCACCCCGACGGGGGCCGACGCGGGTCCACTCATCGCAGCGGCCTCAGATGAGGGCGGGCTGGTCGTCGGCCCGTCCCTCGGTGTGCACCAGGTCGACCAGCCGCTCCAGCACCTCGGGGTCGGTCTCGGGGAGGACGCCGTGGCCGAGGTTGAAGACGTGGCCGGGGTGGCCGTCGTTGCGGCGCAGGACCTCCCGGGCGCCCTCGGCGGCGACGTCCCACCCGGCGACGACCAGCGCGGGGTCGAGGTTGCCCTGCAGCGCGACGTCCTGGCCCAGCCGCTCGCGGGCGGCGTCGAGCGGCACCCGCCAGTCGACGCCGACCACGTCGGCCCCGGCCTTGCGCATCAGGGGAAGGATCTCGCCGGTCGCCACGCCGAAGTGGATGCGGGGCACGCCGAGGTCGGCCACCTCCGACAGCACCTTCGTGCTCGCGGGCAGGACGAAGCGCTCGTAGTCGGACGGGGGTGAGCGCCCCGGCCCACGAGTCGAACAGCTGCACGGCCGAGGCGCCCGCCTCGACCTGGGCTCGGAGGCTGGCCACGGCCTGGTCGGCCAGCCGGTCGAGCAGGGCCTCCCACAGGGCCGGGCTCGGTGTGCATGAGGGCCTTGGTCAGCGTCCAGGTGCGGGTCGGCCGGCCCTCGATCAGGTAGCTCGCCACCGTGAACGGCGCGCCGGCGAAGCCGATGAGGGGCACGTCGCCCAGCTCGCGCACCAGGTTCTCGACGGTCTCCAGCACGTACGGGATGTCGGCCGGCGGGTCGAGGGGGCGGATCCGCTCGAGGTCGGCAGCCGAGGTGAAGGGCCGCTCGGCCTCCGGCCCGACGCCCGGGGTGATGTCGACGCCGAAGCCCACCGCGGCGATGGGCGTGACGATGTCCGAGTAGAGGATGGCGGCGTCGACCCCGTAGCGGCGCACCGGCTGGAGGGTGATCTCGGTGGCCAGGTCGGGGATGCGGATGGCGTCGAGGATGCTGCCCTCGCCCCTGATCTCCCGGTACTCCGGGAGGGACCGGCCGGCCTGGCGCATGAACCACACCGGCACCGTGGGACCGGGCTCGCCCCGGCAGGCGCGGAGGAAGGGGGCGTCGTGCGGAGGGGCCACGGACGGAGGGTACCGGTGGCAGCGGGCCCGAGCCCGGCCCGAGCCCGGCCCGACGGTCGCACGACCTGGTCCGACGCCTGTCGACGCCCGTCGACGCCAGCCGACGTCGGGGACGCGCGCGGCCTCGCGCGGCGGCCTCCCGACGCCACCGGCGCGCCGGGGCAGGTCACGGCGTAGACTCGCTTCCTTGCCTGCGCACTGGGCGCAGGCCCGGAGAGACGTACAGGGGAAGGGTCCTGCACCCCGAGCTCGAGGCCGAACAGGCCTACATCGACTTCGCCTACGAGTGCCTCGAGGCGGCACGCGTGCGCGGCCAGCTCGCTCCAGACCATGGTCGAGGTCGGGCGGGGTGGCACCGAGCAGGCCCGCTTCGAGCGCGAGGTCATCTACGACACCATCGCGAGCCGCCTGGTCCAGCTCCACCTGGGCGACGCCACCCTGTGCTTCGGTCGCATCGACACCGACCCCGACGCCCCGTCGACCAACGGGCGGGGCGCGGCGGGCGAGGCCTTCTACATCGGCCGGGTCGCGGTGGCCGACGCCAACCAGGAGGTCGTGGTCGTCGACTGGCGGGCGCCGGTGGCCGAGCCCTTCTACCGGGCCACCGGCCGCTCCCCGATGGGCCTGGCCCGCCGGCGCCACTTCGCCACCCGGGGCCGCAAGCTGCTCGACATCGAGGACGAGCTGTTCGGCGAGCGCGCCCTCGGCCTGGGTCGCGAGGACGGCATCAGCGGCCACGGCGCGCTGATCGACGCCCTCGAGACGGCCCGGTCCGGACGGCTGGGCGACATCGTCGCCACCATCCAGGGCGAGCAGGACGAGATCATCCGGGCCCCGCATGCCCGGCGTGCTCGTGGTGCAGGGCGGTCCCGGCACCGGCAAGACCGTCGTCGCCCTCCACCGGGCCGCCTACCTCCTCTACACGCACCGCTTCCCGCTGGAGGACCAGGGCGTGCTGGTCGTCGGGCCCAACCGGCTCTTCCTCGGCTACATCGAGCAGGTGCTGCCATCGCTCGGCGAGGCCGGCGTCGAGCTCGCGGTGCTGGCCGACCTGATCGACCCGGTCAGCGTGCGCGGCGGCGACGCCCAGGTCGCGGCCCGGGTCAAGGGCGACGGCCGCATGGCCCAGGTCCTGGCCAAGGCCGTCCGCGACCGCAAGCGCCCGCTGCGCCGCGACCTGGTGGTGGCCTTCGGCCTGTCCCACCTGCGGGTCTCGGTGGCCGACTCCGCGGCGATCGTGGCCGACGCCCGTCGCCGGGCCCGCCACCACAACGGGGGCCGTCGCTTCGTCGAGGCCGGGCTGTTCGAGGCCCTCGCCCGCAGCAGCCGCACCCCGCTGGCGGCCAGCGAGGTCCGCAGCCGGCTCCGCACGCCACCCCGACGTGCGCGAGGCGCTCGAGCGGATGTGGCCGGTCCTCACCCCGGCCCAGCTCCTGCACGACCTCTACGGCTCCAAGGGCCTGCTCGAGCTGGCCGGCCGTGGTCGGCTCGACGCCGACGAGCTGGCCTCGCTCCACCGGCCCCGTGCCGAGTCGGTCGACGACGTGGTGTGGACCACCGACGACGTGCCCCTGCTCGACGAGGCCCGGGCCCTGCTCGGCGCCACCCCGAAGGGCAAGCGGCGCGGTGAGTCCGACGACGTCCGCACCTACGGCCACATCGTCGTCGACGAGGCCCAGGACCTCTCGCCCGATGCAGCTGCGGATGCTCGGCCCGCCGGTCGCTCAACGGCTCGATGACGGTGGTGGGCGACATCGCCCAGTCCACCGGGGCGTGGGCCCACGCCGACTGGGACGAGGTGCTGTCGCTGCTGCCCGACCGTCGCCCGCCCCGCCGGGCCGAGCTCACCGTCGGCTACCGCATCCCCGGCCCCCAACATGGACCTCGCCGCCCGGGTGCTGGTCGAGGCCGCTCCCGAGCTGGCCCCGCCCCGGTCGGTGCGGCAGGGCGGACGTCCGCCCCGCGTGGTGCACGCGCCCGGCGAGTCCCTGCCGTCGGCGGTGGCCCGGGCGACGGCGGAGGAGACGGCGGCGGTCGAGGTCGGCAACGTGGCCGTCATCTGCCCGGGCTCGCTGGTCGAGGTCGTGTCCGCAGCCCTGGCCGACGCCGGGCATCGACCACGGCGTCGCCCTCACCCAGGGCCTGGACCACCAGGTCACCGTCGTGCCGGTGGGCATGGTCAAGGGCCTCGAGCTCGACGCGACCGTCGTCGTCGAGCCCGGCGGCCATCGTGGCCGAGGAGCCCCAGGGCATGCGGTCGCTCTACGTGGCCCTCACCCGGGCCACCAAGCTGCTCACCCTCGTGCACCGGGCGCCGCTGCCACCGGTGCTCGCGATCGGGCTCGCGACCTCGGTCGACGGCGCGGTCGCACGCGCAGCCGAGAGCGCAGCGTCGGAGCCAGCCGGCGCGTAGCCCGACGCCCTGGACGCGGCGGGGGTGGTGGCCCCCCTCCCCGACCCGCCCCCAGAACCGCCACCACGCCGGTGGGATGGTGCATGCTTGGCTCGTGGTGGACGGGGCACCCCCGACCCGACCGCCTGCCGACGTCCCCGCCAGAACGAGAGCACACCGATGACCTACCCGCCGCCACCTCCTCCACCGCCCGGGGGCGATCCCGGCTCCCAGCCGACCCAGGCCTTCCCGCCCCAGGGCGGCTACGGCGCACCGCCTCCGGGTGCGACACCGCCTCCCGGTCCCCCCGGGTCCTACCCGCCTCCCGGTCCGCCCGGGTCCTACCCGCCCGGCGGTGCCCCTCCCGGGTACGCCCCTGGTGGCCCGCCCCCGAAGAAGGGGATGTCGTCGGGCGCCATCATCGGCATCGCCGCGGTGGTCATCGTCGCCGTCCTGCTGGCCGGCATCGGCATCTTCCTCGTGACCAGCGGCGGGGACGACGACGACCCCGAGACCACCACGACCACCACCGAGGCGTCGACCGAGACGACCGAGGGCACCACCGAGACCACCGAGGGCTCCACCGAGACGACCGAGGGCTCCACCGAGACGACCGAGGCCCCCGGCGGGGAGTTCAGCATCGACGGCGGCACCACCACCGGTGGCACCGTCGACGGCATCACCTCGAACTTCCACGACGTCGAGGTCGGATCCGGGGTCACGGTGCTCATCACCATCACCCCCCTGGGCGACTTCGACATCGATGCCATCGCCGACGGTCAGACCTTCGACACCGGGGTCACCGGCGACCCGGAGGTCATCCGGGTGGAAGGCCCCGACACCTTCACCCTGGAGGTGTACGGCTACGACGGTGCGTCGGGCGACTACACGATCACCATCGAGGAAGCCTGATCGGGTGACGTCCCCGGGGCTCGCCCGCCCCGGGGCGCCCCGGCCTCCCCGGCCCGCACCGTGACCGACGACGACCGGCCCGACCCGCCCTCCTCCACCCCGTGGGGGAGGGCGGGAGCGCGTCGGGACACGCCCACGCCCGCGCCCCGCCGGCTCCCGGGTCACCGACGGGGGCCCCACCGCCGACCCCGCCGCCGACGGTCGTCGCCGGCGGACCCGCGGGGCCTCCACCCGGCGCACCGCCGCCGGGCACGCCGACTCCCGCCCCCCGGCTCCGCCTGGTCGCCGCCACCCGGGGCTCCTCCGGGGGGCAAGGCGTCGCGCGGGATGTCGGGAGGCGCGGTGGCGGCGCTGGTCGCGGTCGCCGTGGTGGTCCTCCTGCTCACCGCCGTCGGTGTGTTCCTGGTCGTCGGCGGGGACGACGACGACTCGGCCGGCTCGACGACCACGTCCAGCACCACGTCCACCGAGACGGCCTCGACGACGACCGAGACGACCGAGACCACGGCGTCGACGCCGACCACCCCTGACCCGACCGACCCGACGACGTCGACCCAGGCCCCGACGGTGCCCAGCGTGCCGGGGTCGACCGCGGCGTTGCCGGAGGGCTTCCCCGACCCGCCGGGGGCCACGCCCAGCGTCACCGGTGGCATCGACGTCCCGGGGACGGTCGACGAGGTCGCCGCCTTCTACGAGGCCAACCTCCCGCCGGCGGGCTACACCATCGGCTCGGGCTTCGACGTGGGCGTGGGCCGGTCCTTCGAGGTCACCGGCCCGGGCGTCGACGGCCAGCTGCTGCTCGTCGACTTCACCACCGGCACCGTGTCGGTGATCTGGACCGCCACCTGACCGTCGCCCGCCCCGACGCGACGGGCGGGCCGGCCGGCACGGGACGCCGCCGGGCCGCGCCCTAGGTTCGGGGCATGTCCCTGTCCGCCGCCTCGGTGTCGGTGCGCGACCTCGTGGTCGCCTACGACGCCGTCACCGTGCTGCACGGGGTGTCGATCGAGGTCCCGAGCGGGTCGGTGCTGGCCCTGCTCGGGCCCAGCGGGTGCGGGAAGACGACCCTGCTGCGCTCGATCGCCGGCCTCGAGCGGCCCGTGTCGGGCGAGGTCGTCGTCGGTGACCGGACCCTCTCGTCGGCCGACGGGTTCGTGGCCCCGGAGAAGCGCCGCATCGGCATGGTGTTCCAGGACTGGGCCCTGTTCCCCCACATGACGGTGGCGGCCAACGTCGGCTACGGGCTCGACCGGCACGCGCCGCCGGGCGCCGTCGACGAGGCGCTGGCCCTCGTCGGGCTGGAGGGCTTCGGCGACCGTCGGCCGTCGACCTTGTCGGGCGGTCAGCAGCAGCGGGTGGCGCTGGCCCGGGCCCTCGCCCCCCGGCCGTCGGTGCTCCTGCTCGACGAGCCGTTCTCCAACCTCGACTCGTCGCTGCGGGTGCGGGTGCGGTCGGAGGTGGCCGCCCTCCTCGCCGAGGTCGGCATCACGTCGGTGTTCGTCACCCACGACCAGGACGAGGCCTTCGTGCTCGGCGACGAGGTGGCGATGCTGCGCGGCGGCCGGATCGTGCAGCAGGCCTCGCCGGCCGACATGTACGCCCGCCCCGTCGACGCCGAGGTCGCCACCTTCGTGGGCGAGGCCAACCTGCTCCCGGGGGTCGCCCGGGGGGCGGAGGCGACGACCGCGTGCGGGACGGTGGCCCTGCGGGACCCCTGCGATGGCGAGGTGACCGTGCTGGCCCGACCCGAGGAGCTCCGGCTCGAGGCCGTCGACGTCGGGGCCGCCGCGGGGGCCGGCATCCAGGGCGTCATCCGGGTGGTGGAGTTCTACGGCCACGACACCGTGTACGTGGTCGAGGTGGGCGACGCGGTGGGGGGCGACGGGGTGCTCCGCGTCCGCGACAGCGCCGCCCCGGTGTTCCAGCGGGACCAGGCCGTCGTCGTCCTCCACTCGGCGACGCCGACGGTCGCCTGGCCCAGGTGACGACGCAGCCGGTGACGACGCACCTGTCGGCCATGCACCCGTGACGGCGATCGCGGTCCTCGGCGCCGGCCCGGCCGGCCTGGCCACCGCGTGGCGGGCGGCCCTCGCCGGCCACGACGTGACCCTGGTCGAGGCGTCGGACCACGTCGGGGGCATGTCGGCCAGCACCACCGTCGCCGGGCTGCGGGTCGACCTCGGCAGCCACCGGCTGCACCCCGCGACGCCGCCCCACGTCCTCGCCGACGCTGCGCGAGCTCCTCGGCGACGACCTCCAGGAGCGGCCTCGGCACGGCCGGATCAGCCTGGCCGGCCGGTGGCTCCCGTTCCCCCTCCGCCCGTCCGGGCTGCTGACCGGGCTCCCGCCCCGGGTCGCGGCCAGCGCCGCCCTCGACGCCGTCGCCGCCCCGCTCCGCCGGGCCCGGGGTGACACCTTCGCCGACGTCGTGTCGGCCGGGCTCGGGCCCACCGTGGCCGGCGCGTTCTACGACCCCTACATCCGCAAGATCTGGGGCGTGCCGCCGGATCGCCTGGCCGGCGAGCTGGCCCGGCGGCGGGTGAGCGCGCTCGTCGCCCCTCGACGTGGCCCGCCGCCTCGTCCGCAAGGGCGACCCTCGCGGCCGGCATGTTCCTGTACCCCCGGGGCGGCTTCGGGCGGATCAGCGAGGCGCTGGCCGACGCCGCGGTCGGTGCCGGGCGTCGACCTCCGCCTGGGTGCCCCGGTGAGCCGGGTCGACGTCGGGGGTGCCGCCGGCGCGGTGCGGGTCGATGCCGGCGGGTCGTCGCTCGCCGCCGACCTCGTGCTCTCCACCCTCCCGCTGGCCCGGCTGGCCGGGCTGGTCGCCCCGGCCGCGCCGCTCGAGGTCGCCCTGGCCGCCGACCGACTCCGCCACCGCGGGCTGGTGCTCGCCTACCTGGTGCTCGACCGGCCGCGGTGGACCGAGTTCGACGCCCACTACTTCCCCGACCTCGACGTGCCCCTGGCCCGCCTCAGCGAGCCGAAGAACTACCGGGACGACCCGACCGACCCCGCCGACGTGACCGTGCTGTGCGCCGAGATCCCCTGCACGGTGGGCGACGACGTGTGGACGGCGACGCCCGACGACCTCGGCGCGCGGGTGGCCGAGGCCCTGCTGCGCATGGGTCTGCCCGACGCCACGCCGGCGGCGGTGGAGGTCCGCCGGCTGCCGCGGGTCTACCCGCTGCTACCGCCCCGGCTTCGAGTGGGACCTGGCCACCGTCGAGCTGTGGCTCGACGAGCTGCCCCGCGCTCGTCGACCCTCGGCCGCCAGGGCCTCTTCGTGCCGCGACAACACCCACCACGCCCTCGCCATGGGCTGGGCCGCGGCCGACGCGGCCCGGTCCGACCCGGCCGACCCCTGGGACGTGGAGGCGTGGGATGCCGCTCGCGAGCACTTCCGCACCCACGTGGTGGAGGACTGACGAGCCCGGCGACGACCTGAAGACACGGCCGGCGCCGGCCGTCGGCCCCTCAGGAGGTGGTGGTGGCGGGGATCTCGGCGAGACGGCTCGCCCGACCGATGGGCTGGGCCCGGAGCTGGGCCCGCACCGCGGGGACCACCTTGCGGAGGTAGGTCCCGAGCGACACGAACGACGTGCCGTGCTCGCGGAACCGGTACGAGATCGGCACCTCGTGGTAGCGGAAGCCCTTCGCCACCAGGTCGAGGGTCAGCACCTGGGCGTAGTTGTAGTCGTGGATGATGTCGGCGGCGCGGGTGGCGGCGGGGCTGAAGGCCCGGTACCCGCTCTGGCCGTCGGTGAGCGGCACCCGGGCGAGGGCCGCGTGGCCACGGTGAGGGTGCGGTTGCCGATCATCCGGTGCGGGCGCATGTGGCGCTCGCCGGTGCTGAACCGCGACCCGACGACGTAGTCGGCCCGGCCGTCGAGGATCGGTGCGACCAGGTGCGTCGAGCTCCTCGGGGGCGTACTCGCCGTCGGCGTCGCAGAAGGCCACCGCGACCGGCTCCCAGTCGAGGGCCCGGGCCAGGCCCCGTCGCACGGCGGCGCCGAGGCCCTGGTTGACGCCCCATGGACTCCACGGTGGCGCCGGCGCGGGCCGCCTCGGCCGCGGTGGCGTCGGTCGACCCGTCGTCCACGACCAGCACGACCGTGGGGTGGCCGAGCACCTCGGCCGGGACCCGGGCCACGACCGCGGCCACCGAGGCCTCCTCGTCGTGCGCCGGCAGCACCAGGACCACGGGCCGCCGCTTCGCCCGAGGGCGCGCCCGAGGTGCGGGGCGAGGGATCCGACACGGTCGACGACGGAGGGGCTGACGCACGCATGTGAGGCGCACTGTACGCATCGGGAGTCGGCGACCTACTGTCCAGGGGATGCGACCCCGATCCCTCGGTGCCCTCCTCGCCGCCGGCGCCCTCGTCGCCACCCTCGCCGCCGGCTGCTCGTCGGACGACGACCGGCTGGTCGTGTACTCGGGGCGGAGCGAGGAGCTCATCGGCCCGCTGCTCGACCGCTTCGCGGAGGAGACCGGCACGAAGGTCGACGTCCGCTACGGCGACTCGGCCGACCTCGCCCTGGCCCTCGCCGAGGAGGGCGAGCGCTCCGAGGTCGACGTGTTCATCTCGCAGAGCCCCGGCGCCATGGGCTTCGTCGAGACCGAGGGCCTGCTGGCCGAGCTGCCGGAGGACGTGCTCGCCCGGGTGCCGGAGGAGGACGTGTCCGACGACGGGCGGTGGGTCGGGCTCACCGGTCGGGTGCGCGTGCTCGTCTACAACAAGGACCTGGTGGCCGCCGACGAGCTGCCCGAGTCGGTCCTCGACCTGGTCGAGCCCGCCTACGAGGGGAAGGTCGGGCTGGCCCCGACCAACGCCTCGTTCCAGGACTTCGTCACCTACCTGCGGTCCGACATCGGCGACGACGAGGCCGCGGCGTGGCTCGAGGGCATGGCCGACAACGACGCCCAGACCTTCGCCAACAACGTCGACATCGTGGCCGCGGTGGCCGACGGCGACCTCCCCATGGGCCTGGTCAACCACTACTACGTGGCCCAGGAGAAGGCGGTCGACCCCCTGACCGACGCCGAGCTCCACTTCTTCCCCGGCGGCGACCCGGGCGCGCTGCTGCTGGTGACCACCGCCGGCGTCCTCGGCACCGCCGACCAGGAGGAGGCCGGCCGCGAGCTGGTCGACTTCCTCCTGACCGACGAGAGCCAGGAGCACTTCGCCACCGAGACCGACGAGTACCCGCTCGTCGAGGGCATCGAGGTGGCCGACACGGTCGTGCCCTTCGACGAGATCGAGGTCACCCGCACCGACCTCAGCGACCTCGGCACCGGTCTGCGCGACACCGTCACCATGATCGAGGACAGCGGGCTCCGCTCGTCATGACCCGGGCGGTCGCGCGCACGGCCGGGCCCCGGCCGGCCTGGTCGTGGCCGCCCTCGCGACGGCGGTCGTCTTCGGGGCGCCGCTCGCCTACGTCGTCGTCCGCAACCTGGCTGCCGAGGGCGCTCTCCGGGAGACGCTGGAGCAGGGTCGGGTGGCCGGGCCGCTGGGCCGGACGCTGCTGCTCGCGGTCACCGTGTCGCTGGCGGCCGCGGTCGCCGGCACCGCCCAGGCCTGGCTCCTCAGCCGATCGGACGTCCCCGGGCGGAGGTTCTGGCGGGTGCTCGGCCCGGTGCCGCTCGTCGTGCCGTCCTTCCTCGGTGCGGCGACGTTCGTCAGCTCGTTCGGCCGGGAGGGGATCGTCACCGACCTGCTCGCCCCCTTCGGCGTCGAGTCGCTGCCCCGCCCCGAGGGGTTCTGGGGTGCGTGGTTCGTCCTGACCGTCTTCACCACGCCGTACGTCCTGCTGCCGGTGATGGCGCGCCTCTCGTCGCTGTCGCCGTCCCTGGAGGAGAGCGCCCGCCTCCTCGGCCGCCGCCCGCCGGCGGTCTTCCGCACGGTGGTGCTGCCCCAGATCGTGCCGTCGATCACCGCCGGCGCGCTGCTCGTCTTCCTCTACACGGTGAGCGAGTTCGGGGCCGTCACCGTGCTGCGCTACGACACGCTGACGACGTCCATCTACGCCTCCCGCCTGTTCGACCGCCCCCGCTCGCTCGCGCTGTCGCTGGTGCTCGCGGTGGTGGCCCTGGCGGTCGTGGTCGGGGAGCGGGCGGTGGCCCGCCGGGTGCCGGTGGTCGAGGCGGCCCGGGCCCGGCGTCCGCTCCAGGTGCCGCTCGGTCGGTGGCGGTGGCCCGCCGCCCTGGGCCTGGTCCTGTGGTTCGGTGCGACCCTCGGGGGTCCGTCGGCGACGTTGGTGCGCTGGGTGCGGGAGGGCCTGGGCGCGGCCGGCGACCGGCGGCTGGCCATCGAGTGGAGCGAGCTCGGAGAGCTCACCGGCACGACCGCGGCGGTGGGCCTGGTCGCGGCCCTCGCCGCGGTGGCGGCCGTGCTGCCGACGGCCTACCTGCTGGCCCGCCACCGCAGCCGGGTGGCGACCACGGTCAACGCGGTGGTGGTCGGCGGCTTCGCCCTGCCCGGCATCGTGATCGCCCTGGCCCTCATCGCCTGGTCGCTCTCGAACGACCTGCTGGCCCAGCTGTACCAGGGCTACACGCTGCTGATCGTCGCCTACGTGGTGCACTTCGGGGCCCAGGCCCTGCGGTCCTCGCAGGTGGCGGTGGCGGCCGTCCCGTCCCGCATGATCGACGCGGCGCGGGTGCTCGGAGCCCGTCGGGCCCGGGTGCTGCGCACGGTCGAGATCCCGGTGATGGCGCCCGGGCTGGCCGCCGGTGGCGGCCTGGTCCTGCTGTCGGTGATGAAGGAGCTGCCGGTCACCCTGCTGTTGGCCCCGATCGGCACCGACACCCTCGCCACCCACATCTGGGGCACCTACAACGAGGCCCTGCTCGGCCAGGCCGGGGTGGCCGCGCTGGTGCTGCTGGCGACCTCCGCGGTGCTCACCTGGCTGGTGGTGCTGCGCCCCGACGCCGCCCTCCGGCGGTGACGGCCCCGACGCCCGCGCCGGTCCGCGGGCTGGTGCCGGCCATGGCCGTCGTCGGCCTGCTCTGTGCCGCCTGGGGGATGCTCGGCGTCCCCGCCCGGGCGACCCACGGGGCGCGGGTCACCGCGGATGAGCCCCAGTACCTCCTGACCGCCATCTCCCTCTGGGAGGACCGGTCGCTCGACATCTCCGACGAGCTGCGGGAGCAGCGCTGGCGCGAGTTCCACGAGGCCCGTCTGCCGGTGCAGACCGAGCCCCTCGCCGACGGCCGCGAGCTCTCGCCCCACGACCCCCTCCTGCCGGTGCTGCTGGCGGTGCCGGTCGCGGTGGGCGGGGCGTCGGGGGCCAAGGCGTTCCTCGCCGTCCTGGGCGGGGTGCTCGCCGCGCTGCTGGTGTGGACCGCGGTGCGACGGTTCGGCTCGCCGGTCGTCGGGGCGTCGGTCGTGGTCGCCGCCTTCGGCCTGTCGCCGCCGCTCGCCGCCTACGCGACCCAGGTCTACCCGGAGCTGGTCGCCGCCCTCGCCGTGGCCGTGGTGGTCGCGGCGGTGACCGGGCCGCTGCGCGCCGGGGGCCAGGCCGCAGCCCTGGCCGGGGTGGTCGCCCTGCCCTGGCTGGGGGTGAAGTACGCCCCGGTGGCGGTGGCGCTGGGCCTCGTCCTGGCCTGGCGCCTGGTCGTCACGGGTCGCGCTCCCGACGACGGCGCGGGGGAGGAGGCGGTGCGCCCCCGTGACGCGTCGGCCGTCGCTGCGCTCCGGTGGCACCTGGGCGTCGCCGGTCGGGAGGTCGCGGCGGGGTGGCGCCGGCTCGTCGTGCCCGGCGTCGTCGTGGTCGTCTCGGGGCTGGCCTACCTCGCGCTGCACCGGGCCTGGTACGGCGGGTGGACCGTCTACGCCGCCGGCGACCACTTCGTCGGCGGTGAGCTCGACGTCGTCGGCACCGGGGCCGACCCGGTCGGGCGCAGCCGTCGACTCGTCGGCCTGCTCCTCGACCGCGACTTCGGGCTGGCCGCGTGGGGGCCGGTGTTCCTCGCCGCGGTGCCGGCCCTCGTCGCCCTGCTCCGCCGCCGCCCTGCGGGGTGGGCCGTGCTGGTGCTCCCCTTCGCGGCGGGGTGGCTCAACGCCACGTTCGTCGCCCTGACGATGCACGGCTGGTGGTGGCCGGGTCGGCAGGTGGTCGTGGTCGTGCCGTGCCTGGTGCTGGCGGTCGCCTGGTGGGCGCCGCGGGTCGGACGGTGGGCGGTCGGCGGCGTCGCCGCCCTCGGCGTCGCGGGGATGGCGCTGTGGGGGCGGATGCTCGTCCTGGTCGGCCGGGAGGGCTGGCGCCTCATCATCGACGTCGACCGCTGGGCCGACCCGGTGGTGGGCGCGTGGCGGCGGACGCTGCCCGACTACCGCGACGAGGTGATGGCGACGTGGGTCCTCCAGGCGGTCTGGCTGGTGGCGCTCGCCCTCGTCGGCGTGTGGGCCTGGCGCCGGGCCCCGGCCGACGAGGGCCGCTGATCAGTCGTCGGTGATGCCGTCGAGGGCGGTGTGGATGGCGACCTCGCCCTGCTCGGCGACGTCGCTGCGCCACCCGTCGTCGTCGACGTAGAACTGGTCGCGCATCAGGGCGATGATCGCCCGGCCGGTGTCCGACGACCGGTCGCCGTGGTGGTGGAGCCAGTTGTCGGCCCGGAACGCGGTGACGCCCTTGATCGGGTCGAGGGTGCCGAACTCGACCACGAAGGTGGCCGTCTCGGCCGGCGCGGCGTCGCCCCGCCGGGCGGCCCAGGCGTCGAAGCCGGGGCCGAGGAGGCCGTGGTCGATCGGGTCGTGGTCCGTGCGGTCGGCCCGGTAGACGTGCTCGGGGAACCAGCGCCGGCCCCGCTCGGCGGCGGCCTCGTCCTCGTCCGCGGTCTGGAACACGGTGAGGCGGCCGGTCGGCCCGAGCCCGGTGTGGACGTCGAGGTTGATCGCGTCGCGGGCCCCGACGAGCTGCTCGTCCCAGATCGCCTCCAACGTGCGACGCGACCAGCACACCTCGGTGCCGCCGAACTGCACCCCGGTCGGGTGGGTGTACTGGCCGCCGTTGAGCGTCTTCATCGCCTGGTGGTCGCCGACGCGGCCCCAGAACTCCATGAGCCCGGCGACGAACGACGTGTCGGCCGGGTCGAGGTCGGGGTCGGTCGGGTTGAGCAGCGGGTCGACCTCGTCGTACAGCGGGTTCTCCGGCAGGTGGGCGGGGTCGAGGAAGTTGCGGTTGACGTCGACGTTGCCGGCGTCGACCCGGCGGGTCCAGGCCATGCCGTAGGGGTTGACCGCGTGCACGAGCACGACCGCCACCCCGGTGGGGAGGGAGTCGAGGCGACCGGAGGCGACCAGGTTGCGCTGGAGGCCGTTGCCGGCGTGGCCCTCGACGCCGTGCACCCCCGAGAGGAGGAGGACGACGTGGTCGGCCTCACCGATGGGCGCACCGAAGCGGGCGACGTCGGTGGCCAGCTCCTCGCCGTCGGGGCCGGTCGACGGGTGGACGGTGGAGGTCAGGGTGGCGCCGCGGGCCTCGGCCTCGCCGAGCAGGGCGCGCCGGGCCTCGGCGTAGGAGGTGAGCGGGGCGATGGTGGTGGTCATGCGGGCCTCGGGTGCAGAGCGCGGGGACGGGTGGGTGGGAGGTGGTCGGCGGGCCGGCGGTCGGTCGCCGGAGGTCAGCGGGGGGACGCCGGGTCGGGCAACCGGTCGGCGAGGGTCGGCCCGACGTGGGCGAACCGACCTCCGATGCACGTGGCCTCGACGGCGCTCGCCGGCATGCCGGGTGCGGGGACCGGGTCACCGGAGAGCACGACGAGGTCGGCCCGCATCCCGGGGGCGAGGGTGCCGGTGTCGGCCTCGGTGCTGCGGGCCCGGGCCGAGCCGGTGGTGTAGAGCCGGAGGGCCTCGACGGGGGTGAGGGCCTGCTCGTCGGCCAGGCCCCGGCGGTCGACCGCGGCGGCCATGGCGTCGAGGACGTCGGTGGGCTCGATCGGGGCGTCGGACGACCCGGCGACGGTGACGCCGGCATCGAGCAGGTCACGGAGGGGGTAGGCCCGCGGCAGCCGGTCGGGACCGAGGCGCGCCGCCAGCCAGTGGGCCTCGGTGCGCAGGCTGATCGGCTGCACGACGCAGGTGATGTCGTGCTCGGCGAAGGTCTCGACCGTCGACGGGTCGAGCACCGACGCGTGCTCGACCCGGTGGCGGTGCGGCCCCGGGTGGTCGCGGAGCAGCCGGGCGAACAGGTCGGCCGCGGCCCGGTTGGCGTCGTCGCCGATGGCGTGGATGCAGACCTGGAGCCCGGCGAGGTGGGCGGCGACCATGCGGTCGTAGGCGTCGTCGTCCTCCATGGTCCGCATCCCGGCGGTGTCGGGTCGGTCGGAGAAGGGCACGTGCATGCAGGCGGTGGCGCCGCCGAGGGTCCCGTCGAGGAACAGCTTCACGCCGTCGATGCGCCGTCGGGCGGCCGGGTCGTGCAGGGCGGGGACGGTGCGCAGCTCGTCGACGGCGGCGAGGTCGGGCGCGATCAGCACCGTCTGGACGTCGAACGGGAGGTCGTCGACGAGCGCCGCCCACCCGAGCGCCTCCAGCTCGCCGGCCGGGCCCGACGGGCCCTCGGCCGTGGTCTGGCAGATGGCGGTGAGGCCGGTGATGCCCTGGCGCAGGAGGCGGTCGGTCCACGAGGCGGCGCCCGCGGCCAGCGCCTCCATGGTGACCTCGGGGAGGAGGGCGAGCAGCGGGGCGACGGCCGTCTCGCCGACCAGTCCGGTCGGCCGGCCGTCGGGGCCGACGGCGACGTGCCCGCCGGCGGGGACGGCGCCGGGCCGGTCGAGCCCGGCGGCGGCGAGGGCGCGGGTGGAGCCGACCGCGTGGTGGCCGTCGCGCCGCACCAGCACGACGGCCCGCCCGTCGGCGACGGCGTCGAGCTCGGCCCCGGTCGGGAGGCGGCGCTCGTCGAGGCGGGCGTCGTCGAGCTGGAAGCCGACCACCGTCTCGCCGGCGGGTGTCGCCCGGGCCCGGTCGGCGACCGCGTCGAGCACGTCGGCCAGCGAGGTGGCGTCGTCGAAGCGGAGGTGCTGCTCGAACACGCACATGACCAGCGGGTGGGTGTGGGCGTCGACGAAGCCGGGGGTGACGGTGCGCCCTCCGAGGTCGACGTCGACCGCGCCCGGCGGCAGCGCGGCCCGGCACACCTCCGTCGGGCCGACGGCGACGATCCGACCGTCCGATGATCGCCAGCGCGTCGTGGTCGGCCGGGGCCGGCTCGGGCGTGAGCAGCCGGGCGCCCCGCAGCAGCGAAGGTGCGGCGGAGGCGGGGCTCACGTGGTGACCGTCGTGGGCGGGGCGACGAGGTGGTCGTCGAGGGCGTCGCGGTCGACGGTGATGCCCCAGCCCGGGCCCGCCCGGCAGCACGAGGCAGCCGTCCTCGACCGCGTAGCGGGTCGGTGGTGAGGTGCTGCTCGAACATCACGTCGCCGGCCAGCTCGGGCACGTGGCCGAGCCGGTCCCACCGGGCCGCGGCGACGTGGGCGTGCATCGCCGTGCCGATGCCGAGGGGCTGGTTGTGGATGATCGTGCCGACGCCGCGGGCCGCGGCGTAGTCGATCATCCGCAGGGCGCCGGTGACGCCGCCGGGTCGCTCGCCGTTGATGCCGACGACCCCCATCCCGCCCGCCTCGAGCAGGGCGACCACGTCGGCCGACCGAGAAGAAGCCCTCGTGCAGGAAGAGCGGGATCGGCGGTGCGGCGCTGCACGGCTCGACCATGCCGAGCAGGTCGCCGACGGGGAGCGGCTGCTCGGCGGCGTCGATGCCGAACGGCTCGATGCAGGGCGAGGGCCCGCACCGCGACCGGCGCCGAGTAGGCCTGGTTGTAGTCGACCCGGATGCGGAGGTCGTCGCCGCACCGGGCCCGCACCTCGGCGATCACGTCGCGGTCGGCCGTCGGGCCGGTGCCGAGCTTGATGCGCACCGTCCCGTAGCCGGCGCGCTGGTAGCCGGCCGCCAGCCCGGCGACGGTGTCGGGGCTGCCGAGCGGGATGAGGCCGCACAGCGGGATGCGGTCGACGACCGCGCCGCCGATGAGGTCGTGGACGGGGCGCCCGATCTGGCGGGCGGCCAGCTCGTGGCAGGCGATGTCGAGCACGCCCTTGGCCATCTCGTTGCGGGCCACGTTGCGGTCCATGCGGGCGCGCGATGGCCTGGACGTCGGTCGGCCGGGCGCCGAGCACGTAGCGGGCCAGGTGGTCGCGGATGGCCGCGGCCATCTCGCGCTGCGACACGCCGGTCTCGGGCAGCCAGACGTAGGACTCGCCCCACCCCTCGACGCCGTCCTCGTCGACCAGGCGGCACGAGGAGGAAGTCGGCGGCCTCCCACGGCTCCTCGGCCGGGATGGCCATGCCGAGGCCGTTGTCGCTCTCGGCCATGGCGCCGCGGGCGAGCGACGACAGCGGCACCTCGGCCTCGAACAGCTCGACGGCGACGATGGGGGCGGCCCGGTCGCGCCGCGGCACCTCGTCGAGGTCGGCGGCGCCGTCGCGGTCGACGCCGGGTCGTTGTAACGGTTGGCTCGTCATGTGTAACGTACGGTACATCGGCTCCCGGTCATCGTCCACCGCCACGTCCACCTCGCTCTCGGCCCGGCTGGCCCGCACCTCGCTGTCGCCGGCCCTGCGCCGGGTGGCCGAGCTGCTGCTGGTCGACCCGGAGGCCATCGCCTTCGGCACGGTGGCGTCGGTGGCCGAGCGGGCCGAGCACCAGCACGCCGTCGGTCGTCCGCCTGGCCGTGGCCCTGGGCTTCGCCGGCTTCGGCGAGCTGCGCGACGCGGCCCGGGCCGAGCTCTCCGTCCGGCTCAACACCGACGCGGTGCGGGTGCGGGCCGAGCCGGTGTCCGACCCGGTCGCCGCCCTGCTCGCGGTCGAGCGGCAGAACCTCGAGGCCACCCTCGGCGCCCTCGACCCGGCGACCGTCGCCGCCGTCGGCGACCTGCTCGACGACGACGGTCGGGGCATCTGGGTCCTCCCCAGCACCCAGACCGCGGGCGTCGCCCTCCGCGTTCGCCGACCAGCTGATGATCGTGCGCGACGGGGTGACCCTGCTCGACGGCAGCGAGATGCGGGTGATGTCGCTCACCCGCGGGCTGCGGCGGGGCGACGTGCTGCTGTCGATGGACGTGCCCCGCCACGAGCTGGCGACGGTGCGGGTGCAGGGCGACGCCGTCCGACGCGGTGCGGTGCCGGTGGTGCTGACCGGGTCGGTGCCCGTCGCCCTCGACACCAGCGGCGGCCACCTGCTGACCTTCGCCTGCGACTCGGTCGGACCCTTCGACTCGCTGGTGGGGCTGACCGCGCTGACCACCCTGCTCGTCAACGACCTCGTCACCCGTCGCCGGTCGACCTCGGCCCGACGGCTGGGCGCCCTCGAGCGCACGTGGACGACGACCGGTCTGTTCGACGCATGATGCCGGTCGCGTCCGTCCGCCCCCTCCCGTCCCCGGAGACCCGATGACCGACCCCGCCCTGCCCCCACCTCCCGAGGGCTCCTTCGCCAGCGACAACGCCGCCGGCGTGTCGCCCGAGGTGCTCGACGCGCTGGCCGCCGCCAACCACGGCGCGGCCCTCGCCTACGGCGACGACCCCTGGACCCGCCGCATGGAGGCGCTGCTGCGCGAGCGCTTCGACGCCCCGGTCGAGGCCCTGCCGTGCTGGGGCGGCACCGGCGCCAACGTGGTCGGCCTGGCGACCGTGCTCCAGCCGTGGGAGGCGGTGGTCTGCGCCGACTGCGCCCACATCGTGGTCGACGAGGCGGGGCGCTCAGCCGCTTCGCCGGCGTCGAGCGTCCTGCCCGTGCCCCACGACGACGGGCCGCCTCGCCCCCGACGCCATCGGCCCGTACCTCCAGTGGCTCGGCAGCGAGCACCACCCCCAGCCCCGGGTCGTGTCGATCACCCAGGCCACCGAGTACGGGCACGATCTACACGCCGGACGAGATCGGCGCGGTGGCCGAGGCCGCCCACGCGGCCGGCCTGCTGGTGCACCTCGACGGGGCCCGCATCGCCAACGCCCTCGTCGCGACCGGCACCGACCTGGCCACCATGGTCCGCGACACCGGCGTCGACGTGATGACCCTCGGCCTCACCAAGGACGGCGCCATGTACGGCGAGACGGTGGTCTTCCTCCGACCCGAGCTGGCCGACCGGGCCGCGTTCGTCCGCAAGCAGGCCGGCCAGCTGTCGTCGAAGGCCCGGTTCATCGCCGCCCAGGTCGTCGCCCTGCTCGACGACGACCTGTGGCTCCGCAACGCCGCCCACGCCAACGCCATGGCCGGCGAGCTGGCCGACCGCCGCGGCCGACATCCCCGGCGTGGGCATCGGGCGCCCGCCGGCGGTGAACTCGGTGTTCGCCACCGTGCCCGCCTCGGCCATCGAGCCGCTCCAGGCAGTGGTCGTTCTTCTGGGAGTGGGACCTCACCGTCTCGCTCGTCCGCTGGATGACCAGCTTCGCCACCACCGTCGAGGACGTCACCCGCTTCACCGCCGGCGTGCGCGCCATCGTCGCCGACCACGTCGAAGGAGACCGTCCGTGACCGTCGAGGGGATCTGCCCGGACCGCTACGAGCCGCTGCGCGCCGCCTTCGAGGCCGCCTTCGCCAACGGCCTGGAGTCGGGCGCCAGCCTGGCCGTGGCCGAGGAGGGCGAGGTGGTCGTCGACCTGTGGGGCGGGGTGGCCGACGCCGAGACCGGCCGGCCGTGGGAGCGCGACACCGTCTGCTGCCTGTGGTCGACCACCAAGACCATGACCGCCCTGTGCGTGCTCGCCCTGGCCGATCGGGGCGAGATCGACCTCGACGCGCCCGTCGCCCGCTACTGGCCCGAGTTCGCGGCGGCCGGCAAGGAGGGCGTGCTCGTCCGCCACGTGATGGCCCACACCGCCGGCGTGGCCGGCTGGGACCGCCCCATGACCGGGGACGACCTCGGCGACCGCCGAGCCGCCTCGGCTGCGCTGGCCGAGCAGGCACCGTGGTGGGACGACCGCACCGTCTCCGGCTACCACGCCATCACCCAGGGCTTCCTGCTGGGCGAGGTGGTCGAGCGGGTCACCGGCACGTCGCTCGGCACGTGGTTCCGCGAGGAGGTGGCCGGTCCCCTCGGCGCCGACTTCCACATCGGCACGCCGGAGGACGTCGACCCCCGGGTCGCCACCATCGAGCCGCCCAGCGGACCCCTGGGTGGGGTGGAGCTCACCGACGACGGGTCGATCCCGGCCCGGGCCCTCCGCAACCCGGTGGTCGAGGCGACCGTCTCCCGCCGGCCCGAGTTCCGCCGGGCCGAGATGCCGGCCAGCAACGGCCACGGCAACGCCCGGGCGGTGGCGACGGTCCAGGCGCTGGTGTCCAACGGCGGCGAGGCCGGCGGGTTCCGGCTGCTGCGCGAGGCCGGGTTGGAGCGCATCTTCGACGTGCAGTCCGTCGGCCACGACCTGATCCTCGGCGTGCCCAACCGCCTCGGCATCGGGTTCGGCCTCAGCGGGCCCGAGGCCCCGGTCAGCCCCAACCCACGGGCCTGCTACTGGGGTGGCTGGGGCGGCTCGATCGTCGTCAACGACCTCGACGCCCGCACGACCTTCGCCTACGGCATGAACCGCATGGGCGACGGCCTCGAGTCCGACACCCGCGCCCTGCTCCTCCTCCTCGCCTACTACCAGAGCCGCAACGCCGTCCCGGGCTGATCCGTCTCCTGCGTCGGCGGCGTGTGTCGTGTGGCACACTGCGCATCTGCCGGCCGATCCGGCCGCACGCAGCCATGCAGGGGAGACACGGGATGCCGACGACCACCGATCGCCACGGCCGCGCCCGGAGGGGCGTGGCGCTCGCCCTCGGCGCCGGGCTGCTGCTGACCGTCACCGCCCTCGTGCCGACCGGTGTCGCCGGAGGTGCGTCCCGCGGCGCACCCCGCGCCCAGGCCGGGGGCGAGGCCGGCGGCCACCCCTCCGAGACGTCGATGGAGCCGATCCCTCCGCAGTACCCGTTCGTGTGCACCACGGCGCGCGAGGGCCTGGGTCAGCCCGAGGTCGACAACCAGGACCAGCAGGGCATCCCCGTCGCCGAGGAGGACGCCAACGGCGACTACCCCAAGGACGGCCGCGGCTACCCGACCGCGGCGGCGACCATCGTGGGCTGGAGCCGTGACTGCCACGCCGACCCGGTGGTGGGGTACCGCTACCGCACGACCGGCGGCCAGATCCGCCCGCTCGACGACCCGACCGCCCCGCTGCCGGCCGACATCGCCACCACCACGACGACCGAGGGCGACACCGTCCCCTACGTCATCCGCTACGAGAAGGGCGTCGTCAACCGCTTCGTCTACTCGATCGCCATGCTGGCGCCGATCACCGAGACCGACCCCCTGGAGCCGTCGCACGACCTGTGGAACGGGCGGCTGCTCTTCCACTTCGGTGGCGGGGTGGCCATCGGGCACTACCAGGGCCGCGTCGACCTGGAGGACTCCACCTACGACGCCGCCCTGGGCCAGGGCTACGCGGTCATCACCTCGTCGGGCACCAACACCAGCACCCACTACAACCTGACCGTCGGCGGGCAGACCGCGGTGCGCACCAAGGAGCGCTTCGTCGCCGTCCACGGCGAGCCGACCTACACCGTCGGCGTGGGTGGCTCGGGCGGTGGCATCCAGCAGTACGTCTACGCCCAGAACCACCCGGACCTGCTCGACGGCGGCGTGCCGCAGTACTCGTACCCCGACATGATCACCCAGACGATCAGCGTCGGGGACTGCGAGCTGCTCGAGCACTACTTCGACGCCACCGACGGCGACAACCCCCGCTGGACCGACGTCGAGGAGCGGGAGCTGGTCGAGGGCTTCAACGCCGAGCGCGCCCCCCGCAACGTCAGCAGCGGCGAGGCCAACCAGTGGAACCTCATCTACGGGCTGCTCTACCCGTCGATCGGGGCGACGCCGCCGGCGACCCAGCCGGGAGCGCCGGCGCCGGGCCTCACCGAGTGCCGGTCGGCCTGGTACGGGCTGACCCCGCTGGTCCTGAACCCGACGTTCACCGACGTCGACGACATCGACAAGCTGGCCGAGGGCACCGAGGGCGTGGAGTGGACCCACGCCGGCGACGCGGTGAACGTCTACGGCACCGACCCGCAGACCGGCTACGCCCGCAACCCGTGGGACAACGTCGGCGTGCAGTACGGGCTCGAGGCGGTGGCCGCCGGTGAGATCACCGCCGCGGAGTTCCTCGACCTCAACGCCCAGGTCGGCTCCTGGAAGGAGCCCGACGAGATGGTCGAGGAGGGCTGCCCGTTCATCCAGTCGAAGTGCGGTACCGCCGCCGAGCACGACCCCTGGTCGTCGCGGCAGATGAACCTGTCGCCCGACGACGGCGTCACGCCCGCTCCCCGCCGGGAGGGCGACCTCGTCGCCATGCGCCGGGCCTACGAGAAGGGGATGGTGTTCCGGGGCGCGGCCGACATCCCGTTCATCGACTGGCGCCACTTCCTCGAAGAGGAGCTCGACATGCACAACTCGTCGCAGTCGTTCGCGACGCGGGAGCGCATGGTGCTCGAGCAGGGTGACCACGACAACCAGGTGATCTGGATGACCGACGGTCGACCGGCCCGTGCCTTCGACCAGACGCCGCAGGCGCTGGAGGTCCTCCACGAGTGGATCACCAACATCCAGGCCAACCCGTCGGCCGGTGTAGGCGGCAACCGCCCCGCGGCCGCCGTCGACTCCTGCTTCGCGGTCGACGGCGCGCTGCTCCACTCGGGCGCCGACGTGTGGGACGGCGCGGTCGACGGCTCCACCCCCGGCGCGTGCACGGCCGTGATGCCACCGCGCTCGACGACCCGTCGGGTGGCCGGCGGCCCGGTCACCGGCACCGTGTTCAAGTGCCAGACCAAGTCGGTCCCCGAGGCCATCGCCGACGGCGACTACGGCGCCTGGACCCCCGACGCCGCCGCAGGTGGACCGGCTGTACCGGCATCTTCCCGAGCGGGGTCTGCGACTACTCGCGACCCGATCTGGGCGACCCTCGCACGGCGGAGTCGATGCCGCCGAACGAGGCGTTCGCTCCGGCGGGCCTACTACGACCTGGTGGGCGACGTCGGTCGCCGCCGAGCTCCTGGCCGTCCGTGCTCGAGATGCTCGCCGACGGTCGCTGGACCCGCACCCAGGCGGCGCGGAGCCTCGTCGGCGACCGGCGCGGCGCTCGCCCGCATGGTCGACCAGGCGTACCAGCAGGTGCTCGGGCGCGACCGCCGACGCCGCCGGCCGTGGACCTACTGGGTGACCGCCTGGCGACGGGGCTCACCCGCACGGCGCTGGTCGCCAACCTCCTGAACTCGGGTGAGGCCTACGCCCGGGGCGGCGGCACGCCCGGCGGGTTCGTCGACCTCGTGTACGACGGTGCTGCTCGGGCGGGCCGCCGACGCCGCCGGGCGGGCCCACTGGGTCGCCGCCCTCGAGGCCGGCGTCCGCTCGCTGGGTGATGGCCCGCGCCATCATCGGATCGACCGAGGCGCGCCGGACTGCGGGTCACCGGCGCCTACACCGCCCTCCTCGGTCGGGCGCCCGACCCCGCCGGCCTCGCCCACTGGACCGAGCAGCTCCGCCGGCGCGACGACCTCGACCTGGTCGTCGCCCTGCTGGCCAGCGCCGAGTACCTGGCCCGGGCCACGTCCACCGACGGCTAGCTCCGACGGTCCCTCCGGGGACCGCCCACGGTCCCGGGGGCGGGCGCAGCCGCAGCGCCGCCCGCCCCCGACGACCGCCCCTCGGCGACCCCGCCGACCGACCGGCGTCGATCGCCCCCGACCCCGTCCCGACGCTCGGTCCCCGTCGATCCCGACCGCTCGGATGCGGGATCGAGGGACCAGTTCGCGTGTGGGTCGTTGTGGGGTTGACACGGCTAACGGTGATAGCCACAATGGCGAACAGCGTTAGCCGGATCGATGGGGTCCGGCCCGAGACCAGGAGCCCGCCATGACCGCCACGACCGCCACGAGTGCCACTTCCCTCCCTCCCGCCACCGACCGCACCGAGGTCCGGGCCTCGGCGTCCACCGACGCCGCCGGCGACGGCGCACCCCGCTACGTCGAGCCGGGGTGGTTCACCCGGAACGTGTTCAACCGCTCGATCGCCTGGCTCACCCGACGGGGGATCAGCGTGTGGGGCTCCCGCGTGCTGGAGGTGCGGGGCCGTCGCAGCGGCGAGCCCCGCCGCACCCCGGTCAACCTGCTGGAGGTCGACGGCCGGTCGTACCTGGTCGCCCCACGGGGCACCACCCAGTGGGTGCGGAACCTGCGGGTGGCGGGCGAGGGGAGGCTGCTCCTCGGGCGTCGGAGCCAGGCGTTCACCTCGGTCGAGGTGGCCGACGCCGACAAGGCCGGCGATCCTGCGCCCCTACCTGCAGCGGTGGAAGGCCGAGGTCGGCGTGTTCTTCGACGGGGTCGACGCGTCGGCCACCGACGAGGAGCTGGTGGCCATCGGGCCCAAGCACCCGGTCTTCCTCCTCGATCTCGCCGAGGAGACCCGTTGACGCCGGTGCGGGCGACGTCCCCGGCCGGCGTGGGGCTCGACGTCGACGCGCCACCGCCGCCCACCGCGACCTCGGCCCGGCTGGAGGAGATCCTCGACCGGGCCGAGGAGATCGTCGAGGGCGAGGGGCTCGACGCCCTCACCATGCGTCGTCTGGCCGACGCGGTCGGCATCCGGGCCCCGTCGCTCTACAAGCACGTGGCCGACAAGGCCGAGCTGGAGGCCCGCCTCCAGGAGCGGGGTCTGCTCCAGATGGGTGCCGTCCTCCGGCGGGCGGCGGACGACCCGGTCGCCGATGGCCGCCGCCTACCGCCGCTTCGCCCTCGCCCACCCGGGGATGTACACGCTGGCGACGGCCGGCCGTCTCGACCGCGACCGCATCGCGCCCGGGGTGGAGGACTGGTCGGCCGCGCCCGTCGTCGCCATGGCTGACGGTGACGAGCACCGGGCCCGGCTGCTGTGGGCCGCAGCCCACGGGCTCGTCGTGCTGGAGCTGGCCGACCGCTTCCCGCCCGGCGCCGACCTCGACGCCGCCTGGCAGGAGCTCGTCGCCGCCTTCACCTGAGCCGACCCCCGTCGCGTCCCCCACCGCCCACCATCCCCGTACTGGCGCGTGATCCGCGCCGCAGGGCGCGCGGATCACGCGCCGGTTCGAGGCTTCGGTCAGACGGGGGCGTCGAGGGGGAGGCGGGGCTGGCGCGCCGGGCGGAGGTGGGCCCGGAGGTCGTCGACGAGGTCGCTCCGGATCGACGCGCAGGCCGGGTCGTCCCACCGGTTGACCTGCTGGAGCGGGTCGTCGGACAGGTCGTAGAGCTCGCCCTCGGTGCCGTCGTGGACGGTGCCGGGCCCGTAGGTGGTGCACACCCAGCCGTCCCGGGTGACCGTCCGCAGGTGGACGCCGACGCCGAACAGCTCGCTGTCCCACTCGGTGATGGCCCGCTCGATCCCCCGGGCGTCGGCGTCGTCGTCGGAGGTCGGCAGGGCCTGGCCCTCCATGTACGGCGGAGCGTCGAGACCGGCGATCGAGCAGAACGTCGGGGCCAGGTCGACCAGGCCGACGGGCCGGGTCACCGACGCGCCGACGTCCACTCCCGCGGAGCGGGCGGGACGCCACACCAGCGGCAGCCGCATCAGGCCGTCGACGTGGTACGGCCCCTTGAACAGCAGGCCGAAGTCGCCCTGGAGCTCGCCGTGGTCCGTGGTGAAGACGATGTCGACGTCGTCACCCCACCCGCGGGCGTCGATGGCGGCGAGCACCCGACCGATGGCCTCGTCGATCAGCTCGACCTCCACCGCGTTGAGGGCGTTGACCTCGCGCACCTGGTCGTCGGTGAGGGTGGCCGGCACCCACTTGGTCGGCGCCTCGTAGTTCGACACCAGCGCGCCGTCGTACCAGAGCCGCCAGTGCCGGGGCTTGGCGTCGAGGATGCTCTCCCGCTCGGCCCGGTCGAGCGGGTAGCCGGCGGGCAGGGGCACCTCGCGCCAGTCGATGCGGTCGACCTCCGACGCGGGCGGGTCCCACGGGTGGTGGGGGTCGGGGAAGCTCATCCACGCGAACCAGTCGTCGTCGGCGTCGAGCCCGTCGAGCCAGGCGATCGTGCGGTCGGCGACCCAGTCGGTGTGGTACCAGCCGGGGTCGATCGGGTTGACCTTCACCTGCGGGGCGCCGGTGTCGCCGCCACCCTCGGCGTTGACCTCGAGGTCGCCGTCGAGCACCGCGTAGAAGCCGCCCAGCGCCTCCGGGTGGTTCTCGCGCATCCAGCGGGCGTAGTGGAGCTGGCCCATGGGGGTGTGGGTGGCGAGCTCCATGTGGTCGAAGCCCCGGTGCGGGCCGGTGGTGCCGTCGGCCCACGGGCCGGGGGGCGTCGCCGGGGAGTCGCCGAGGAGGTTCTCGGTGAAGCGTCCGAACGGGTCGAGGAAGGGCTCGAAGTGCGGCTTGCCGACCAGGGCGGTGCGGTAGCCGGCCCGGTGGAGCTCGGCCGCGACCGACGGGGCGTCGACGGGGAGGGCCACGCCGTTCATCCACACGCCGTGGGTGCTGGGGTGCTGGCCGGTGAGCATGGTCGAGCGCGACGGCATGCACACGACCGACTGGGGCGTGGCCCGCTCGTAGCGGATGCCCTCGGCCGCGAGGCGGTCGACGACCGGCGTGCGGCTGAGCTGCCCGCCGTTGCAGCCGAGCGTGTCGTAGCGCTGCTGGTCGGTGGTGATGAAGAGGATCTTGCGGCCCATGGCTGGCGTCCTACGTCGGGGGGTGGCGGTCGGGGTCCGCCGTCGGTCGGGATGTCCGCCTTGCGGCCGCCGGGGTGGCGGTCGGGGGTCGGGTCACGTCGCGGCCGCGCCCACCGGGGCTGCCGCCGCGCCGGACAGGGCGTCGACGAGCGGGCCCTCGCCCGACTCGAGCTGCTGCTTGAGCGAGTCCAGCGCGGCCCGCATGGCTCCGCCGAGGATCACGGCCATGGTCGCGGGCTCGGCGTCGCTGGCGTAGGAGACGAGGCAGCTGTGCTCGTCGAGGGGGAGCACGTCGATGGTCGCGAGGTGCTCCTTGAAGAACCCGCCGGCGATGCGGTACTGGAACCGGCGCTGGAGGGAGTCGTTGAGCACGATCTGCTCGTCGAGGCTGAGCCCGGTGCCCAGGGTGACGGTGCGGACGTCGCCCGCCATCGACAGCGCGGCGATGCCGGGGAAGAAGCGGTCGAGCAGCTCGGGTCGGGTGATGGCGGCCCACGCCTCGTCGGCCGGGACGGTGATCACCTCGTGGTGGCGGGTGCTGGCCCTCATCGGTCGTCGCGGAGGTCGACGGCTTCCGCCGGGTCGACCGAGCCCGCATCGCCCAGGCTCGGATCTGCCGTCGGCCCGTCGTCGACCGGAGGCCGATGGCCGGCCTCGCCAGCGGCCGCGGGGGCGAGGAGGAGGCGGATCGAGGTCGCCATCATGTCGGCGACGTCGGCCTGGTCGGCGTCGTGGCCCCGGCGGAGGAGGTCGTCGGCCTCCCACGATGTGAGGGTGTCGATGGCGGCGAGCACCGCGGGGCCGTCGCCGCCGAGCGCGGCCAGCTCGGGGGCGAACAGGTCGGCGACCTGTCGGCGCACGCCGGCGCGCACCCGGTTGAGCTCGGTCCGGATCAGCGGCTGGTCGGTGGCTCGGACCCGGGCGACCCAGGCCACGCCGCCCTGGGCCTCGACGAGGGCGACGCGCGGCGGCGACGAAGCGCTCGATGCGCACCTCGAGCGGCCCGGAGGGGTCGACCCTGGGCTCCCAGAGCGGAGCCAGGTGGCGGCGCTGGCGGCGGATGACGGCGGAGATGAGGTCGTCGGTGTCGTCGAAGTAGCGGAAGACCGAACGGGCCGAGAGCCCGGAGCGCTCGGCGACCTCGTCGATGGTGGGAGTGGTGCGGCGCTCGCGGATCAGCTCGAAGGCCGCCTCGACCACGGCGTCGCGGTTGCGCTGCCGTCGGAGGCTGCGCCCGTCGATGGTGGGCTCGTCGGCGTCGCCCGGCGCGCCGACCTCCACCGGTTCCGCTTCCGCCTGCCCGATGCTCTCCAGCACGTCCACGGTGATCAGGGTAGTCTATTGGCAGTCCGCATGACAATAGATCCGGAGGTCACGACGTGGGTGACGATCAACACTCTAGGGAGTCGGACGGCGGTTCGCCCATCGACGCAGGGTGGGCATCGGCCGAGCTCCACTCCTGGGCGGCCTCCGGTCGCCGCATCGAGCTCGATGCCGGGACCGTGTTCGTGGTCGACCAGCCACGGATCGGGCCGCCCGATGCGGAGGGTGAGGAGCCCGAGCCGCTCCTCGTCGTGCACGGCTTCCCGACCTCGGCCTTCGACTACGCCCACCTGCTGCCCGACCTGGCCCGGCGCCGGCGGGTCGTGCTGGTCGACATGCTCGGGTTCGGCCTGTCCGACAAGCCCGACGTCCGCTACACGATGGCGCTCCAGGCCGACGTGGTGGCGGCCGTCGTGGCCGAGCTGGGCATCGAGCGCCTCGCCCTGCTGACCCACGACATGGGCGACACCGTCGGTGGCGAGCTGCTGGCCCGGAACCTGGCGGGGGAGTGGCCCGTCGAGGTGACCCGTCGGGTCGTCACCAACGGCAGCATCTACATCGACATGGCCCAGCTCACCGACGGCCAGCTGATGCTGCTGTCGCTGCCCGACGAGGTGGCGCCGTCGGGTCCGGGCCCGGAGCTGCTGGCCATGTCCCTCGCCGCCACGCTCGCCCCGGCCAACGCCGGCATCGACATGGCGGCCCACGCCGAGCTGGTGTGCCACGCCGGCGGCGACGCCGTGCTGCCCCGCACGATCCGCTACATCGAGGAGCGCCGGGCCGACGAGCGTCGGTTCACCGGGGCGATCGAGGAGCACCCGGCGCCGCTCCACGTGATCTGGGGACCGGAGGACCCGATCGCGGTGGCCGGCATGGCCGAGCGCCTCCTGGCGGCGCGGCCCGACGCCACCCTCACGTGGATCGACGGCGCCGGCCACTACCCGCAGGTCGAGGACCCCGCAGGCCTTCCTCGCCGCCGTCGAGACCGCCCTCGCCTGACGCTCTCCGGCTGCCCCCATCGACGTCGAGCGAACCGTGAGGCGAGGCGGGGGTCTTCCCTGCCGTCCCCTCGTTCTGTGAGCGGTTTCGGCCGCATGTGACACCAAACCGCTCACAGAAGGAGCCGGGGCGCGCCGCGGGACGGGGGTCTTCGTTCTGTGAGCGGCTTCGGCCGCATGTGACAACAAGCCGCTCACAGAAGGGGACGTAGACCTCGGTCGCCGGGGAGGTCAGCTCGGGCGAGCCGCCGTGCCGCTGATGGTGGGGAGGTCGGCGTAGGTGCGGATGCCGGGGGCAGCTGCGCACACCGCGGGGATGGCGTTGACGATCGGGAGGCCGGTGATGCGCATGCCGATGGCGTGGATGTCGTCCTTGGTGAGGGTGCCGAGCTCCTGGTCGGGCCAGAGCTCCATGCGGAGCCGGACCTGCGGGTCGCCGTCGACCTCGACCAGGTAGGCGTGCTCGGGGGTCCACGGCGGATCGATGTCGGCGCCCATGAGCCAGCGCTGGTGCAGCTCGACGACCACCTCGCCGTCGACCAGGCCCTGCCAGCGCAGGTCGATCCCGGCCACGGTGCCCTCGGCGATGGGTCGGCCGGGCAGGTCGAGGTCGCGGGTGGCGTGGGCGAACTCGGCGACCGACGTGATCTCGACGTCGTCGGGCCCCAGGCCGAGCAGCTCGGCCAGCACCTCGACCCCCTCGGCGAACACCGCCGTCGCCGCGGCCAGGTCGGCGGGGTGGCCGGGGTCGCCGGCCGGACGCCCCCAGCCGAGGTCGTCCATGTTGGAGTCGCCGGCGAAGAGGCTGACGTCGACCGACTCGACCATCCGCACCCTGCGCACGTCGAGGCTGACCCCGGCGGCGACCGCGGCGAGGAGCTGTGCGTAGCCGGGGTTCATCCCGCTGCCGAACAGCGTCGCCCCTCCGGCGGTGGCCGCGTCGACGAGCCGCTGCCGGTCGACCTCACCGAGGTTGCGGCCGGTGAGGAGCTCGGCCGTGGTCACCACGTCGACTCCGGCGGCGAGCAGTGGCTCGACCTCGTCGACGTCGAAGTGGAGCGGCGTGTAGACGACGCAGTCGGGGTGCAGGTCGAGCAGGGCCTCGACGTCGTCGGTCGCGGTGACGCCGACGGGCTCGCCGCCGAGGCCGCACAGCTCGGCCACGTCCACGCCGACCTTCTCCGGGCTGTGGGCGTAGACGCCGACCAGCTCGAGGTCGGGCCGGCCCAGCACGGCCCGGACCGTCTGGCGGGCGACGTTGCCGGTGGTCCACTGGACGATGCGCAGGGGCGCGTCGGGGCTCATGGCCCCGCACTCCACCACACCGGCCGACCTCGTGCCGCCACCCCGCCCGCGTGCGGCGATCGCGAGTGCGGGGACGCCCTCCGCCTACGGTGCCGCCATGCGATCGATGCGTGCAGCGGTGTTGGAGTCGGTGGGCGGCCAGATGGTCGTCGGCGAGGTCGAGGTCGCGGACCCGCGGCAGGGCGAGGTGCTGGTGCGCGTCGCCCACTGCGGGGTCTGCCACTCGGACCTGAGCGTGATCGACGGCGGGTTCCCAGCCCCGCTGCCGATGGTGCTGGGGCACGAGGCGGCCGGCGTGGTCGAGGAGGTCGGTCCCGGGGTCACCTCCGTGGCCCCCGGTGACCACGTGGTGCTGATCCCGCTGCCGAGCTGCGGACGCTGCTACTTCTGCACCCGCGGCCAGACGACCCTGTGCGCCGAGCACAGCAGCGCGCTGCTGACCGGCACGATGTCCGACGGCTCGACCCCGCTGCGGCGAGGCGACGAGGTCGTCTACCGGGGGCTCGGCACCGCCGGGTTCGCCGAGTACGCGGTGATGGCCGAGGCCGGCGTGGTGAAGATCGACGACGACGTGCCACTGGCCACCGCCTGCGTGCTGGGCTGCTCGGTGCAGACCGGCGTCGGCGCCGTGCTCAACACCGTGCACGTCGAGGAGGGCGCCACCGTGCTGGTGCTCGGTGCCGGCGGCGTGGGCATCTCCGTCGTGCAGGGCGCGGTGCTGGCCGGAGCGTCGACGATCATCGTGTCGGACCCGGTGGCCGAGCGTCGGGAGGCGGCCAAGCGCTTCGGCGCCACCCACCTCGTCGACCCGACCTCCGACGACCTCACGGCCACGTGCATGGACCTCACCAGCGTCGGGCTCGACTACGCCTTCGAGGCGGCCGGGCAGGCCGCGCTGATCGAGCAGGGCATCGGCCTGGTCCGCAACGGCGGCACGGTCGTCTGCGTGGGTGCCCCGCCGCTCGACCAGAGCATCACCATCCCCATGGCGGTCACGTTCACCGCCATGGAGAAGAAGCTGGTCGGCTGCTTCCTCGGCACGGTCAACGCCCACCGAGAGGTGCCGCGCCTGCTGGCCCTGTGGCGGGCCGGACGTCTCGACCTCGACGGGATGATCACCGGCCGGGTCCCGCTCGCCGACGCCGACCAGGCCATCGCCGCGGCCAAGGACATGCAGGGCATCCGCACCATCATCGACATCACCTGACGGTCGCTTCCACCCACCGACCTCGCGGCGTGCTCGACGCCGCTGGTGTCGACGCGAGGACCATCGTCCCTGTCATCTTCGTGCTCCTGTCCGTACCGTCGGGGTGACGGCCGCGACCGACCGGAGGCGATCGAGGTGACCGACGAGGCGAAGCGACGGAAGGCCCCCTCCAACCCACCTGGCTGCAGTGCCACCTACGGGCTCGGGTTCATCGGTGCGTTCATCTGGTTCTGGCAGCAGGCGCACGGCCTCGGCGAGCACCTGATCGGCGCGCTCAAGGCGTTGGTGTGGCCGGCGTTCCTCGTCTACGAGGCGTTCGACGCCTTGCAGGGCTGACCGCGCCGACGGCGGGAGCGTCGGCGGTCGCAGCGTTCGTCGTCCGGCGCACGAGCACGCCGACGCGGAGCCCCCGTCGCTCGGCGGTCCTGGCCGGTCAGGCCGGAGGGCTCTGGTCGACGGCCGGTGCCTGGCGGTCGGGCTCGTCGGGGCCCTGGTCGAGCCGGAAGGGCGGGTAGTCGTCGCTCATGAGCAGGACGTAGACCAGCACCCGGTAGACCCAGCGGTTGAGCCCCATCACGAGGTCGAACAGGCCGCGGGGGTAGCGCCCGGCGAACAGCAGCACGACGCCGGCGACGAAGACGAGGAAGGCGATGAGCCCCGGGCTGCCGGCCTGTTCGCCGCCGTCGGCTCCCCAGGCGGCGGTGCCGCCGAGGATGCCGAGCACGATGTAGTGCGGGATGGCGAGGAGCCACCACTTGACGAGGACGAGCCCCCGCGAGAGCGACTCGGGGTACCGCACGTCGAGCTGGGCCGGGTAGTCGGGCGCCGGGCCGAGGGTGAACGGGGGGTACCTGTCGGTGCCCAGCGCCGAGTAGGAGTAGAAGGCCACCCGCCACGACCAGCGGAGCACGCCGACGTTGAAGTCGAACAGGCCGCGTGGGTACCGGCCGGTGAAGAGGATGGCGAAGCCGGCCACGACCGTCAGCACGGCCACCGCCACCCACAGCACCACCAGCACGATGATGTGCGGGATCAGCAGCAGCCACTTCACCAGCCACAGCCAGCGGCTGGGTGAGGGGTCGAGTCGACCGGTCAGCGCCACGGGCGAGGCGGTGGTGGGTCCGGTCGCGACCGGCGTGCGAGCGGCGACGCCGATCGCTCCGACGACGAGCATCGCGGTGCCGCCGACCAGCAGGATCGAGGCGAGCACCAGCAGCACGACGGCGAAGGGCAGGAGCCAGTCGACCTTGACGCCGACGGCGGCATCGGCGACGACGCCGCTCGATCCGTCGGCGTTCATGATCACCGCGGTGTACCGGCCCGACTCGGGGTTCCACTGCGAGCGTCTGCGTGCCCGACCCGTCGACGGACGCCACCCAGATGTCGGTGTCGAGGGGCGCCGTGTCCGGGGCCCCGCCCCGGACGGAGCGGAGGTCGACACCTCGATCACCGGGCTCGACGTCGATGATCTCGGCATGCCGGACGCCCCGGAGGTAGTTGCTCACGTCGTCCTCGCGGCCGATGCCGATGAACACCGGGGTCTCACCCTCGGGGTCGGCGGTGATGCGGACGGTGGCCAGGTCGCCGAGGTCGATGACGCGCTCCTCCCGGTCGGTCTGGGCGCCGAGGTCGATCTCCTCTGAGGTGATCGCGTAGCCCACCGTCTCGAGGTGGTGGCCGCCCGAGGTGAAGAAGCCATCGTCGTCGCGCTGGGTCCCGTAGACGAGGGCGAGCGCGCTGCCGGCGACCAGCAAGCCCAGGCCGACGAGGACGAACAGGGCGCCGACCACGGCGAGCACGATCCGCCCGACGGGGTGCTCGTGCTCGGTGCGCCGGGGAGCGGGGGCAGGGGTTGCGTCGGTCATCACGTCGCCTCTCGGATCGCCCGTGCGACCGACGTCAGCGGTTCGCCGATCGGCCGGCCGGTGTGGAGGACCACACGTTCCGCCCAGCGTGCCCCCCTGGTCCTGCGCCGGCCAGGGCCGAAGGTCCAGAGCGGCGATCCGGGTTGCGGGTCACCGGGGGCCCTGGGTACAGTCACCAGTCCGCCGCGGGGTGGAGCAGTCTGGTAGCTCGTCGGGCTCATAACCCGAAGGTCGCAGGTTCAAATCCTGCCCCCGCCACCATCGAAAGACGAAAGCCCAGGTCAGGGACCTGGGCTTTCGCCGTCTCGAAGCGTTCCTCCGGATCAGGCGGCCTTCCTCCGGCCGTTCCCACGACGTTCCACCGGCGGCTTCCCGGCCCGCTTCGTGACCTTCTTCTTGGCTTCGGGCGCGGGCTCGGCCAGGCGTTCGGCGGTTCGGGCCGCTTCGGCCTGCATGCCGGGCAGGACGTGCTGGTAGGT
>CAVURR010000007.1:0-90176 GCA_963743955.1 uncultured Iamiaceae bacterium | reverse complement strand
GCCCGGCTGGGGCCACACGCCCCGCCAGTCGACCCACGCGCCGAGCGCCGAGAGGTGCAGACGACGCACTCGCAGCGGGAGTGGGTGGGACGCCATCGACGGTGGTCGCGGTCTGCGCGCACCACGGTGCGACGGTCGATCGGGTCGATCGACATGACGGGGACGTCCCTGACCGACGCGCGTCGGCCGGTTCGAGGTCGCGGGTCCACACGGCCCGGACGATCCGCTGGATCGGGTCGTCGCTGTGGCGGGTGAAGGCGCCGGCGTCGTCGACCAGGCGGGTGGTGAGCCGGGTGTGCCACAGGTGGGCCCGGACCCCGTCGGCGCTGGTGGTCGGGTCGACCTCGTGGGTGAAGGCCCCGTGCTCGGCGCTGGGCGACACGATCAGCCGGTACGGCACCTCGAGGGCGGTCTCGTCGGGGCGGGGGGCGCGGGGCCGGCTCCTCGGTGGGCGGAACCGGATGCGGGCGCGGTCCGGGTCGATGCCCCACTGGTCGGGATGGCGGACCAGGGCCCGGACGAGGCGGGCCGCCTGGGCGTCGACGAGGGCGCGGTGCACGATGCGGCCCGACGGCAGGACGATCGTCGGATCGGTCGCGCCGGCGGCCGTCGGGCCCGCCTTCCGCGGCGGACGGGCCGGGGCCGGGGCGGGCCACGGCCGCAGCCAGCGGTCGCAGTGCCGCGGTCCGGATGCCGACGGGCAGGAGCGGCCCGATGATGATCCACGGGGGCAGGCGGACGGGACCGGTCGACGGCGACTCGTCCTCCGGGTAGACTCGCCGGACCGGGGGTCGCGAGCGGGACGACGCGAAGGCGGAGCGTCGGCAGCAGGGTGAGGAGGCCGTCGACCGTCCAGTCGACGGCGAGCCCGCCGGGCAGGTCGTAGACGAGGCGGCTGCGCCGGGCGGCCCGGTGGACGGCCAGCCCCGACGGCTCGGGCGCGTTGAGGGACTCCTCGAACGCCTGCTCGCCGATGTGCTGGGGCGCGAAGGTGACGGTGAGGATCCCGCCGGCGTCGTCGACGGTGAGGCGGGGCGTCGCGTCACGCCGCCGGCGGAGGGTGGCCCCCTCGACGTCGACCTGGAGGTCGACGAGGTCGAACGGTCGCAGGACCCTGGCTGATGGCATGCCGCACCTCCATGCCCCCGCCCCGCCCGTCGGCACAGTACGACGATCCCCGCCCCGGGGGAACCCCTCGATCGACGCCGCCGGCTCGTGGCCGCTGGGCGTCCTGGCGGCGTCGATCCTGGCGCGTGGATCCGGCGCCCCGGCGGGCATCACGCGCCAGGGTGGAGAGCGGGTCTGGAGCGGGGGAGGGCGGCGCCTTCGAGACGGAGGGGTCGAGCACGGCGAGCTCGTCGAGGGCCGCGGCCATGGTGGCCAGCTCGTCGTCGATGGCGGTGAGGTCGGCCTCGGTCGTGGCCCGGTCGCCGCCGACCGGGTCGACGACGAGGAGCTCGGTGCCCCGGGCGACGGCGGCCTCCAGCTGTGCCTCCAGGACCTCGAGCTCGCCGTCGATCGCGTCGCGGGCGTTGAGGATGCGCTGCACCGACTCGAACCGGGCCTTGTGGCTGGCGAGCAGGTCGGGGTCGACGTCGCCTCGCCGTCGGAGCTCCTTGTAGCGGGCGGTCACCCCCTCGGGATCGAGCGTCGTCGCGACGGCGTCGAGCTGGGCGGCCCGCGACGCCGTCCGGAACACGGCGATGGCCACCGCATCGACCCGGTGGGCGACGGCGAACATGCGGTCCTGGATCGGCCCCGCCGGTCGGGACCACGCCAGTCCGCGGAACCGGTGCGCACACCCCACGGCCCGATCGACCACCGGCAGCAGCCGCGGCGGAACCGAGGCCCGGTCGATCGCCTGCAGCGGGTCGACGGCGACAGGGGTCGGCTCGTGATCGTCGTCGCGGAACAGCCCCACGTCGTCCTCGTCAGTCGAAGACGTCGAAGAGGTCGTCGAGCATCGAGCGCTTGCGACGCTTCTTGTCGTACGACCGGTCGTCCCTCCGGTCGTCGCCGCGCTCGTGGCCGTCGTACCGCCGGTCGCCCTCGTACCGGCGGTCCCCGTCGTAGCGGCGGTCGCCGTCGTACCGGTCGTCACGGCGGTCGCGGTCGTCGGGCCGCCGGTCGCCGTAGGAGGCGGCCGGCGCGGGAGCGGGCGGAGCCGCGGCGACGGGCGGCAGCGCGGCGGCGACCCGGTCGAGGATCTTGTCGAGCTCGCCACGGTCGAGCCACACGCCGCGGCACTGGGGGCAGAAGTCGATCTCGACCCCGTCGCGCGACGAGATGGACAGGGACACGTCCTCGCACACCGGGCACTTCATGGCCGTCGACCCTACCGGCGCCCCCAGTCCCGACGGCGCTCACCGGGCGGACGAGGCGTCGCCCGACTACCGTGCCGCCCGTCGCAACGTCCCCTCCCGCCGTCGGCGCTCCCGCCGGGCCGCGGATTTGCGGTGTGGGAGGGGTCACCCCTAGTTTGCGCTTCAGTTCACAAGCGCCGTCGCAAGGCGACGCTGCGCCTCCCGGCAAGGGCCCCGAGTGTTCGACCTACGAGCCAAGCAAGACCTCAACCGAGGCTTCTCCGACGCGCTGGGCCGTGGCGTCGACCTGGCCCTGACGCCGGTCGTGTTCGGCCTCGTCGGCTGGCTGATCGACCGGGTCGCCGGCACCAGCCCGGTGTTCACGATCCTCGTCGCCACCATCGGCGTGGTCGGCACCGCCGTGAAGATCAAGCTCGGGTACGACAAGGACATGGCGGAGCACACCACCGGCGCGGTGAGCACGCCGCGCCAGGTCGCTCCCGCGCCCATCGCCGGTCGAGGCCCGAAGGCGGCCCGTCCGTGACCGCCACCGCCACCCCCGCGTTCGTCGCCCGCGACCTGGGCCCCGCCCCCGAGCCGGAGATCATCCGCGACCTGGTGCGCCGGGCCGTGCTGGTCACCCCGGCCGTGCTCCTCGTCGGCCTGCTCGGGTGGGGCACCGCCGGCCTGATCTCGACCGGTCTCGCCATGGCCCTGGTCATCGCCAACTTCGCCGCCGCGGCCGCCCTCCAGGCCTGGGCCGCCCGCATCAGCTACGGGCTGGTCGCCGGCGTCGCCCTCTTCGGCTTCCTCGTCCGCCTCGCCCTCATCTCCGCCGTCGTCCTCGTGGTCGGCGGTCAGAGCTGGGCGGCGGAGGTGCCGCTCGGCCTGACCCTCGTGGTCGGCCACCTCGGCCTCCTCGTGTGGGAGTCCAAGTTCGTCTCCGCCTCACTGGCCTTCCCCGGCCTCAAGCCCGACCCCGTGAAGGAGTAGCGCCGACGTGTTCGCGCTGGAGTTCCCGCCCCTGAGTCACATCGTCAACTGGCCCGGTTTCATCGCCGACGGCGAGATCTACGAGGTCAACAAGGTCGTCCTGATCTACGGCTTCGCCGTGGTCCTGACGAGCATGATCTTCATCCTGGGCAACAAGAAGCAGATGGTGCCGACCGGGGCGCAGAACCTGGCCGAGATCTCGGTCGAGTTCGTCGAGCAGCAGCTGATCGAGCCGACCATCGGGCACACCGAGCGCCGGTGGCTGACGCCGTTCATGCTCTCGCTGTTCTTCTTCATCTTCTTCACCAACATCTTCGAGATCATCCCGATCATCCAGATGCCGGCCAACGCCCGCATCGCCCTGCCGCTGTTCCTCGCCCTGCTCAGCTACGTCATCTACCACGGCGCCGGCTTCAAGGAGCACGGCCCGATCGGCTACATCAAGCACGCGCTCGTCCCGCCGGGCGTGCCCTGGCCGCTGCTGTTCCTCGTCGTGCCCATCGAGTTCGTCTCGAAGTTCCTGGTGCAGCCCTTCAGCCACACCGTCCGACTCTTCGCCAACCTGCTCGCCGGCCACATCCTGCTCGTCACCTTCGCGGTGCTCTCGGCCGGGCTGTGGACCACCGAGTGGTACGCCATCTTCCTCCCGCTGCCGGCCTTCGCCATCGTCTTCTTCACCGCCTTCGAGGTGATGGTCTCGTTCCTGCAGGCCTACGTGTTCACGCTGCTCTTCGGCGTGTACTTCGGCGCCGCGGTCAGCCACGAGCACTGATCCGCCGCCGGCACCCGTTCCCAACCCCAGACCCACCAGACACAGAGAGAGACACCGAGCAACCATGCTCCTCGCAGAGATCAGCGACACCGGGCTCGCCGCCCTGACCTACGGCCTCGGCGCCATCGGCCCCGGCATCGGCATCGGCTACCTGGTCGGCCAGTCCGTCCAGGCCATGGCCCGCCAGCCCGAGGCCGCCGGCATGGTGCGCACCACCATGTTCCTCGGCATCGCCTTCGTCGAGGCCCTGGCCCTCATCGGCTTCGTGGTCTTCTTCCTCGGCGGAGCGTGACGGAGGTGGCCATGCGATCCACGCGACGCGCTCCGCTGCGCGCCCTGTTCGCCGCCCTGGCGCTCGCCGCGGTGGCCCTGCTCGCCGGCTCGCCCGCGGCATCCGCGGCCGAGGGCGAGCTCGACCACGCCGTCGAGGAGTGCATCCACGAGCTGGAGGAGGCCAACTCCATCGACGTCGACTGCCAGGAGGCGCCGAACCCGATCCTCCCCGAGACCAACGAGATCATCTGGGGCGGCCTCGGCTTCCTCGTGGTCTTCGCCTTCCTGTTCTGGAAGGGGCACGCCGGCCATCAAGAAGACGATGGACGAGCGCACCGAGAAGATCCGGGGCGACCTCGAGTCGGCCGAGGCCCAGCGGGTCGAGGCCGAGAAGGTCCTCGCCGGCTACAACGCCCAGCTGGCCGACGCCAGCACCGAGTCGGCCCGCATCATCGAGGAGGCCCGTCAGACGGCCGACGCGGTGCGCACCGAGCGCATCGCCGCCAGTCGAGGCGAGATCGCCGAGATGCGCCAGCGGGCCGCGGCCGACATCGAGGCCTCCAAGGCCCAGGCCATCGCCGACCTCCGTGGTGAGGTCACCGCCCTGGCCATCGGTGCTGCCGAGCGGGTCGTCGAGCGCAACCTCGACGACGCGACCAACCGTGCCCTCGTCGACGCCTACATCGACCAGGTGGGGGCGTCCAGCTGATGGCCGATGCCGACCGCGCCACGGCCTACGCCGAGGCGTTCTTCGCCGTCGATCGGGCCGAGGACACCCTCGGCGAGGTGGAGGACGAGCTCTTCCGCCTGGCCCGGGTGCTCGAGGGCAACGACGAGCTGCGTGGACACGCTCGCCGACCCGCACCTCGAGCCGGCCCGCCGTCAGCAGATCGTCGTCGACCTGCTCGCCGGCAAGGCCCGACCGACCACCATCTCCCTGGTGGCGTCTGGTGGTCGGGAACGGCCGGGTCCGCGAGCTGCCCGAGATCGTGGACGCCGCTCGTCGCGCTCGGCGCCGCCTCCCGGCGAGAAGGCGGTGGCCGAGGTCCGCTCGGCCATCGCCCTCACCGACGACGCAGACCGCCCGCCTGGCCGAGGCCCTCGGCCAGGCCACCGGCAAGTCCAGTCGAGGTCAAGGTCATCGTCGACCCGACCGTCCAGGGCGGCATCGTCGCCCAGGTGGGCGACACCGTCATCGACGGCTCCGTCCGCCGCCGCCTCGAGCAGCTCCGCGACCGCCCTCTAAGCCACACCCGCACCACCCGCTCTCCCGCCGCGCCACCGCCGCGCGAACCCAGGAGAAACGAGCCATGGCTGAGCTCACCATCAACACCGAAGACATCACCGCCGCCCTCCGCAAGAACCTCGAGGGCTTCACGCCCGACGTGAGCGCCGCCCAGGTCGGCCGCGTCATCGAGGTCGGCGACGGCATCGCCCGCGTCGAGGGCCTGCCCGACTGCGCCGTGAACGAGATGCTCGAGTTCGAGGACGGCACCATCGGTCTGGCCCTCAACCTCGACGAGGAGTCGATCGGCGCCGTGGTGCTCGGCGACGTCGACGAGCATCGACGAGGGCCAGGCCGTGCGGGCCACCGGGGAGATCCTCTCGGTGCCCTGCGGCGACGGCCTCCTCGGCCGGGTCGTGAACACCCTGGGCGAGCCGGTCGACGGCAAGGGCCCGCTGACCAACGTCGGCACCCGCCGCATGGAGGTCCAGGCCCCCGGGATCATGGGCCGCAAGCCCGTGCACGAGCCGCTCCAGACCGGCATCAAGGCCATCGACTCGATGACGCCGATCGGCCGGGGCCAGCGCGAGCTGATCATCGGCGACCGCAAGACGGGCAAGACCACCGTCGCCATCGACACGATCCTCAACCAGAAGGGCCTGGGGGTGAAGTGCGTGTACGTGGCCATCGGCCAGAAGGCGTCGACCGTCGCCCAGACCGTCGCCACCCTCGAGCAGCACGGCGCCATGGACTACACGGTCGTCGTGGTGTCGCCGGCCTCCGACCCGGCGCCCTTCAAGTACCTCGCCCCCTACGCCGGCTGCGCCATGGGCCAGCACTGGATGGAGAACGGCGAGCACGCCCTGGCCGTCTACGACGACCTCTCCAAGCAGGCCGAGGCCTACCGCTCGGTGTCGCTGCTCCTGCGCCGCCCGCCGGGCCGCGAGGCCTACCCCGGCGACGTGTTCTACCTCCACAGCCGCCTGCTCGAGCGGGCCGCCAAGCTCTCCGACGAGAACGGCGCCGGCTCGCTGACCGCCCTGCCGATCATCGAGACCAAGGCCGGCGACATCTCGGCCTACATCCCGACCAACGTGATCTCGATCACCGACGGCCAGGTCTTCCTCGAGGACGACCTGTTCAAGTCGGGTGTCCGCCCGGCCATCAACGTCGGCCAGTCGGTGTCCCGCGTGGGCGGCGCCGCCCAGATCAAGGCCATGAAGACGGCCGTGGGCACGCTCAAGGGCGACCTCGCCCAGTTCCGTGAGCTGGAGGCCTTCGCCTCCTTCGGCTCCGACCTCGACGCCGTGTCGCAGGCCACCCTCGACCGGGGCTACCGCCTCACCGAGCTGCTCAAGCAGGGCCTCAACTCGCCCGCTGCCCGTCGAGGAGCAGGTCGTGGTGCTCTACGCCGGCACCCGCGGCTACCTCGACGAGGTGCCCGTCACCGACGTGCGCCGCTTCGAGGGCGAGCTGCTCGACGTGCTTCCGCACCCGCAACAAGCGGCCTGCTGGACGACATCCGCACCTCGGGCAAGCTCGACGAGGACGCCCTCAAGGCGGCCCTCGAGCACTTCCTGTCGGTGTTCGCCCCGACCGACGGCAGCGGCCCCGAGCCCGACGCCGAGGCGCAGGCCGACGCCGAGACCACCCTCGCGGGCGGCTCGGCCGAGGGGCTGCTCCCCGAGGAGCAGATCGACCGACCCGACGAGGACGAGGCCTGACCGATGGCCGGAGGCCAGGAACGGGTCCTGCGACGCCGCATCAAGAGCGTCCAGTCGACCAAGAAGATCACCCGGGCCATGGAGCTCATCGCCGCCACCCGCGTCGCCAAGGCCCAGCAGCGCGCCGTCGCGGCGCGGCCCTACAGCGAGCAGCATCACCGACGGTGATCCAGCACCTGGCGGAGACCGGTGGCATCGCCGACCACCCGCTCCTGCAGCCGGCCGAGGAGGTCAGCCGGGTCGCCTTCGTGGTGGTCGTCGTCCGACCGCGGCCTCGCCGGTGGCTACAACTCGTCGGTCATCCGGGCCGCCGAGCGCGAGCTGCACGCCCGGCGCGACGAGGGCGTCGACTACGACCTCGTCACCGTCGGCCGCAAGGCCGAGGGCTACTTCCGCTTCCGCAACTACGAGATCGCCAAGGCCTTCCACGGCATCAGCGACGCCCCCACCTACGAGGACGCGGCGGAGATCGGTGAGGTCATCTCCGACCTGTTCGACCTCCGGGCAGGTGCAGGAGGTCGTGCTCGTCTACACCCGGTTCGTCTCGCTGGGCCGCCAGGAGGTGGCCGTGCGGAAGTTCATGCCGCTCGACCGGCGTGGGCCAGCGAGGCCGACGAGAGCCGGGCCCACGTCGGCCTACGAGTTCGAGCCGTCGCCCGGCCGCGATCCTCGAGTCGCTGCTGCCCCGCTACGTCGAGGCCCGCCTCTACGCCGCCCTGCTCGACGTCGGCGGCGTCCGAGCACGCCAGCCGGCAGCGGGCCATGAAGTCCGCCACCGACAACGCCGAGGAGCTGATCGTCAAGCTCAGCCGGGTGATGAACCGGGCCCGCCAGGACGCCATCACCACCGAGATCATGGAGATCGTCGGCGGCGCCGAGGCCCTCCGCCAGCTCAGCAAGGCCGACCCCGACGACCTCCTCCTCGACAACGTGTTCCCCGAGGACCCCTTCGACCACGCCGTCGTGCCACGCCCGCACCGCACCTCTCACTTCAGCGCAGGAGACTCCCAGTGACCACCATCAACGAGCCCGAGGTCACCCTCAAGGACGGCCGCGTCGTCACCATCGCCGGCCCCGTGGTCGACGTCGAGTTCCCGCCCGACGGCATGCCCGAGATCAACACGTGCCTCTCGATGACCGTCGAGGTCGACGGCCAGTCCAACGAGATCCGGGCCGAGGTCGCCCAGCAGATCGGCGACAGCCGGGTGCGGGCCATCTGCCTGAAGCCGACCGACGGCCTCAGCCGCGGCGCCGATCGTCACGCAACACCGGCGCCGGCATCACCGTGCCCGTGGGCGACAAGGTCCTCGGCCACGTGTTCAACGTGATCGGCGAGCCGCTCGACATCACCTCCGAGGAGCTGGGCGAGGTCGCCGACCGGTGGGAGATCCACCGCCCGGCCCCGACCTTCGACTCCCTCGAGCCGTCGGCCACCATGTTCGAGACCGGCATCAAGGTCATCGACCTGCTCACCCCCTACAAGCAGGGCGGCAAGATCGGCCTGTTCGGCGGCGCCGGCGTGGGCAAGACCGTGCTCATCACCGAGATGATCCGCCGCGTGGCCCAGAACCACGGTGGTGTGTCGGTGTTCGCCGGCGTGGGCGAGCGCACCCGTGAGGGCACCGACCTCATGATCGAGATGGACGAGGCCGGCGTGCTCGAGAAGGCCGCCCTCTGCTTCGGCCAGATGGACGAGCCGCCGGGCGTGCGCCTCCGGGTCGCCCTGTCGGCCCTGACCATGGCCGAGTACTTCCGTGACGTGCAGCAGCAGGACGTGCTCCTGTTCGTCGACAACATCTTCCGCTTCACCCAGGCCGGCTCCGAGGTCTCCACCCTCCTCGGCCGCATGCCCTCGGCCGTGGGCTACCAGCCCACCCTGGCCGACGAGATGGGCGTGCTCCAGGAGCGCATCACCTCGACCCGGGGCCGGTCGATCACCTCGCTGCAGGCCGTGTACGTGCCCGCCGACGACTACACCGACCCGGCGCCGTTCACGTCGTTCACCCACTTCGACGGCACCACCGAGCTGTCCCGTGACATCGCCGCCCTCGGCATCTACCCGGCCGTGGACCCGCTGGCGTCGACCTCCACCATCCTCGCCCCCGAGGTCGTGGGCGAGCGCCACTACGACGTGGCCCGCCGGGTGCAGCAGATCCTCCAGCGCTACAAGGAGCTGCAGGACATCATCGCCATCCTCGGCCTCGACGAGCTCTCCGAGGAGGACCGGGTCACCGTCGACCGGGCCCGCAAGGTCCAGCGCTTCCTGTCGCAGCCGATGTACGTGGCCGAGATCTTCACCGGCCTGCCCGGCATCACCACCCCGGTCGACGAGACCGTCGACTCGCTTCGAGGCCCTCGTCACACGGCGACCTCGACGACCTGCCCGAGCAGGCGTTCCTCAACGTCGGTGGCGCCGACGACGCCCGGGCCAAGGCCGTCGAGCTCCGCAAGTCCGCGGGGGAGTGAGCGGATGACCCTGCACGTCCAGGTCGTCTCCCCCGAGGAGATCCTGTGGTCCGGTGACGCCGAGCGCGTCATCACCCGCACCGTCGGGCGGCGGCGACATCGCCTTCCTCCCGGGCCACACCTCCTTCATGGGGGCGCTGGGCAGCGGCGTCACCGAGATCCTCCAGGAGGGCGGCGACGTCGTGCGCGTCGCCGTGCACGGTGGCTTCGTCGAGGTCAGCGACGACCGCGTGTCGCTGCTGTCCGACGTCGCCGAGCTGGCCTCGGCCATCGACGTGGAGCGGGCCCGGCAGGCCCACGAGCGGGCGCACCACCTGCTGTCCGACTCCGATGACGAGGCCGTGCGCATGGCCGCGGTGCGGGCCGAGACCCGCCTCCGGGCCGCCGAGGCCCACTCCGAGGCCTGAACTGTCAGTCCGGGTGTCACTCAGCGGGGTGGCACGGTCGCCCTCCGCGAAGAAAATCTCCCGGATCGGGTTTGTCGCCCTGTCGATCGGGTATCCCAACCCCCGTCACGGAGACGAGAGCAACATTCCCCCCCGCCTGTTGCTCTCACCAAGTCTCGGTTGACATACCACCCGCCTCGAGCCCGCCGGTCCCTCCCCCCCGCCGGCGGGTTCGACGCGTGTGGGGTCGGGTCGGCCCTGGCTGAGGGAGCCTCCGGCGGCCCGCTGCTCGTCGGGTCAGCCGACGGGGCTACCCGACGATCGACAGGACGCCGGCGACGAGGAAGCCGACCACGGTGAGCAGGCCGACCAGGCGTCCGCCGTGCTCGAAGGCCTCCGGCATCATGGTGTCGGCCAGCATCACGAGCATGGCCCCGCGCGGCGAAGGCCTGGGCGTAGAGGCCCTCGTTGGGGATCTGGTCGGCCAGCACCACGCCGATCACCGCGGCCACCGCACCGGTCGCCGCGAGCCCCGACCACATGGCGGTGATGCGCCGGGTCGGCACCCCCGCATCCTCGAGGCTCAGGGTGCCGGCCGCCCCCTCCGGGACGTTGGAGAACACGACCGCGGCCAGGAACGCCACGCTGACCCCCTCGCCCGCGGCCATGCCGATGCCCAGGATGAAGGACTCCGGGATCCCGTCGAGCAGGGCTCCGAGGAACATGGCCGTCCCGGATCCCTGCGCCGCATCGCTGGAGCTGATGGTCGTCCGGTCGGCGCCCCCGGCCCGGTCGACCGCGAGGTCGGCCAGGAAGTAGGTCGCGGCCCCGACGAGGAAGGCGACGGCCGCCCCCGGGCCCGAAGCCCAGGACGCTCTCCGGGATCAGCTCGTAGGCGATGGCGCTGACGAGGGTGCCGGCACCGAACCCCATGAGCAGCCCGATGGCCCGGTTGCGGCCGCGCAGGCGGGGGGCGAGCAGCTGGCCCAGGAGCACGGCGCCGGCCGACACCGCGCCCCAGAAGGCGGCGACGCCGAGGTTCACGCGGCCCTCACCACGGACGGGTGGAGGCGGACGGGGTGGAGGCTCGGGACGTGCGGTGCTGCGCGTGGGCCACGGTCCTCCTCCGGGATTCGGTCGCAGAGTAGACGGGGTCGGGAGCGGTCCCGGGTGGGGTCGCCGTAGGCTCGGGCGCCGTGTCGGCCTGTTGCTCCCCGTCCCACGAGTCGCGAGACGTCGAGGTCGACGGCCCGGACGTCGCCGGTCGGTCCGTCCGCACCCGACGTGGAGCCCATCGGCGCACCGGTCGACATCGGCATCGACGCTGCTCGACCTGTCGGGCGGGACCTTCTGGATGGGGGCACGACCCGGTGAGGGGTACGCCGAGGACGGGGAGGGCCCGGTCCACAAGGTCACCGTCGGCCCGCTGGCCGTCGCCGACACCGCGGTGACCAACGACCAGTTCGCCGCCTTCGTCGCCGCCACGGGCTGGCGCACCCAGGCCGAGCGGGACGGCTGGTCGTTCGTGTTCGGCGGTCTCCTGCCCGACGACTTCCCACCCACCCGGGGCGTCGCCGCCGCACCCTGGTGGCGTCAGGTCGAGGGCGCGTCCTGGGCCCGTCCGGAGGGCCCGCACTCCTCGCTCGACGGCCGAGGCGATCACCCGGTGGTGCACGTGTCGTGGGACGACGCCCAGGCCTTCTGCGCGTGGTCGGGCACCCGCCTGCCCACGGAGGCGGAGTGGGAGTGGGCCGCCCGCGGTGGCCTCGACCGCAAGCGGTTCCCGTGGGGTGACGACCTCGAGCCCGATGGCGAGCACCGCATGAACGTCTTCCAGGGCGACTTCCCGGCGCGGAACACCGCCGCGGACGGCTGGGCCGGCACCGCGCCGGTGCGGTCGTTCCCGCCCAACGGCCACGGCCTCCACGAGGTCACGGGGAACGTCTGGGAGTGGTGCGCCGACTGGTTCGACCCGCGGCACCTACACACCCCTGCCGGTCACGGACCCCACCGGACCGGACATCGGCACCCACCGGGTCATGCGGGGCGGGTCGTACCTGTGCCACGAGTCGTACTGCACCCGCTACCGGGTGGGAGCCCGAAGCGGCAACACCCCCGACAGCGCCACCGGCAACATCGGCTTCCGCGTGGTGGCCGACCGCGACCTGAGCGTCCAGCGCCGTCACCAGTGGTCGGCGGCATCCCCCCGCTGGCGCTCTGCCGACGCTTCTGGGCGACGGTCGTGAGCAACCGGACGGCGACGCCGATGGTGATCAGGTTGATGAGGATCTGGATGGTCGCGACGACGCGTGCCGTCTGGCCCGAGGCGTGGATGTCGCCGGTGCCGACCGTGGCGATGGTGGTGACGGTGAAGTAGACCGCGTCGACCTTCGTCTCGAGGCCCGCCACCTGGCCCGGGGTGTCGGCGAGGACCATGAACACCGCGGCGAACCCGAAGACGAGCACGGTCACGATGGTCGTCGACCGCGACCGCGGCGTCGAGGAAGGGCTGGGGCGACGTGGTGAGGTGCTGGGCCCGGCGCACGGTGAAGGGCACCAGGAGGCCCTGGGCCGCGATGGCCCCGATCGCACCGAGCCACGACCACTCGCCTCGCATCGGGAGCAGGGCGAAGGCGATCACGGCGATGGCCACCACGGCGACCATGTGCACGATCGCGCGCCGCGCGTCGCCGCCGGGGAGCCTCTTGGTCGAGCTCACAGGTAGGACCTCCTCTGGAGTGATCGCATGGCGAAGAAGCCCCACACCGGGGGCAGGTAGAAGGACCACACGCGGTAGATGATGACCGCGGCGAGGGCCGCCTCCTGCGGAACCCCCGCCGCGGCGAGGGCGGCGGTGAGCCCGGCCTCGGTCACGCCGATGCCGCCGGGCACCGGGAGGATGCCGGCGAACAGGCTGACCAGGGTGTTGGCCATGAGGACGTCGACGAAGGCGACCTCCTCGCCCATCGCCTGGACGCACAGGGCGAGGGCGGCGGCGAACATGACCTGCGAGGCGATGTTCCCGACGAACAGCTGGGCCACCTTGCGGGGGTCGCGCAGGACCTGGAGGGCCGAGAGCGCGGGGAGAGCTTGTCGCGCAGCCAGTCGCGGAGTCGGCGGGAGACCGCGAGGGCGATGCCGGCCACGGCCACCGCGACCACGACGGCCACCACGATGGCCGGGCCGAGCTCGATGTCCGCGCCCAGGACGCCGAGCGACACCTCCGATGCCCCCGTCACCCCGATCACGACGAGGATCAGGATCTGCACCGCGAAGCCGGCGGCGCTGTCGATCGCCCCGATCGCCACCGCCGAGACGCGGTCGACGCCGACCTTCTGGAAGAAGCGGATGGTGATGGCCAGCCGTCCGGCGGCGCTCGGGACGGCGAGGTTGATGTAGGAGATGGCCAGCTGGAGGGCGGCGAGCGGACCGAGCGGGAGGTCCGCGGTCGATGCGCCCCGGGTCGACACCGCCTGGAGGGGTCGAGGGGTCTGGGCCACGACCAGGGCGGCGATCAGCAGGGGGACGGACGGCGTCCTGCAGCTCGTCCCACACCTGCGCCAGGTCGAGCGAGCCGAGGCCGACCACGAGGGCGTACCCGGCGAACAGGAACAGGGCCGCCTGCCCGACGGTCCCCCACGTCACCCGTCGCAGCTTGACCAGGTCGGGTGACTCGGCACCGGTGGCCTCGGTGATCGCGGAGGTGAGGTCGTCGAGCAGGTCCTCCACGTCCCGGTCGAGGGCAGGCCGGGACAGGACCGCGGGTTGCAGGTAGGGGAGGAGGGCGGCCAGCCCGTCGTCGCCCAGGGCGGCCCTCGCCGCCGTCCACCGCGTCGGCGACGCCGACGGCCGCGGCGGTCGTGGTCAGCAGCTGGACCTCGTCGGTGCGCAGGGCCAGCTCGGTGACCGCCGTGGAGGCACCGGCCATCCGCACGATGCAGGGAGCGCCGGTCGGGTCGAGGCCCACCGTGGTGACGTCGAGCGAGCCGTGGACGACGCCCACGTCGTGCAGCGCGGCGACCAGGGCCCACAGCCCCCCCAGGTCGAGCGGGCCCGCGGGCGCGCTCCGCTCGAGCGACGTCCCGGCGGGGCGGGTGACCAGGACCGCGTCACCGGTGCGCGCCATCCCGGCGGTGACGACCGTCGGCACGGCCAGGCCGGCGGCATGGGCGAGGAGGGTCACGAACGCCTCCTGCTCGACCTGGTGGAGACGGCTCGACGTCGCGCTCCGCGCCTCCGGCCGGTACCAGATCTGTCGCCAGAGCGATGCGACCAGGGCCGCGTCACGGGCGTCCCGCCCGCACACCACCACGTCGAGCGGGCCCACCTCGTCGCCGGCGCGGACGAGGTACGTCCCGGCCACCTGCTCGTCGGCCGCCTCGACCCCGTCGACCTCGACCCCGAGGTCGCGCAGGCTGTCGCGGATCTGCGCGGCGGTCGGGAGGCCGCCCGACGACCCGAGGGCGACGAGGACGGACCGACCGGCCACGATCCCGACGAGCAGGCCGACCACGGCACCGGACGGGCGTGCCGCGCCGACCGCCACCGATCCCAGGGCCCCGCCCACGACGACGAGGTCGCTCACCCGCCGGAGGGGCCGCCCCAGGTGGGGGGTCAGGGCCCCGATCGCGGCGACGGCGACCGCCAGCGCCACGAGCGGGTAGTCGCCCGAGCCCCCCGGCCGGAGCACGCCCAGCCCCGGCCAGTCGACGCCGACGGCCCAGGCGGTCACCCCGGTGAGGGCGAGGGCCACCGCGGTCGCGAGCACCGCGTCGCGGACGAGGGCCTTCCGGCCTCTGCTGGCGAGCGCCAGCACGACCAGGGCGAGGGGCCAGAGCGCCATGATCGTGCGGGCCGCCTCCCACACCGGTTCGAGGATCCCCGGTGCGGTGGCCGCCAGGACCTCGGCGACGGCGCGGTCGACCGGCCCCGGCCGGGTGGGGTGGAGCGCGACCAGGAGCACCAGGAGCAGCGCCGACGTCCCCAGCACCAGGCTGTCGGACGCCCGTCGCACCCGGGGCGCGTCGGCGGCGGACGAGAAGAGCCGGATCCCGGGGACGGGCACCCGCAGGATCCGGTCGCCCGACGCCGCCTCGGAGTGCCTCGACGACGCCCCGCCCGGGGGATCGGGCGCGAAGGACACAGCACCCTCGGGATGGCCCGACCCGTCCTGTGTGCCATCCGAGGCGCGTCCAGCCACCACCCAGCACTAGCACGACGGCAGGGGTGGAGAGGTGGTTCCCCGGGCCCGCTCGGCCGGGTGGGCCCGCCCGCCGTCGAGCCGGCGCGGTGGCGCAGGCCGTCGGCCGGGACCCGGCGGCCCCTCGTCGGGGCCCGGGCTCAGAAGAGCTGCTTGACCAGCTCCGGGGGGCGGCCGACGACGGCCTTGCCGTCGCGGACCGCGATCGGGCGCTGCAGCAGGATGGGGCTGTCGACGATGGCGTCGATCAGCTCCTCGCGGTCGGCCTCGGCCAGGTCGAGCTGCTTGTACGCGTCCTCGCCCGTCCGGATGATCTGCCGCGGGTCGTCGACGCCGAGGGCGTGGAGGAGCGACTCGATCTCGGCGCGGGTGGGGGAGTCCTTGAGGTACTCGCGGACCTCGAGGTCGGGGTCGAGGTCGGTGAGCAGCTCCTTGGTCTCACGGGACTTGGAGCAACGGGCGTTGTGCCACAGGACGGTCTCGGACATGGGTTCCTCGGGTGCTGCGGGCCGGGAAGGGCGGGGAGGGTGGGTGGGGGAGGGCGACGACCTCAGTAGGCGTCGCTGATCTCCTTGAGCTTGGCCGACTGGTGTCGGGCGTCGATGAGCCGGACGGTGCCGGAGCGGGACCGCATCACGAGCGACTGGGTGGTGATGCCCTGGCTGCCGTAGTGGACGCCCTTGAGCACCTCGCCGTCGGTGATGCCGGTGGCGGCGAAGAAGCAGTTGTCGCCGGAGACGAGGTCGTCGGTGCCGAGGACCCGGTCGAGGTCGTAGCCGGCCTCGACCGCCGCGGCCCGCTCGTCCTCGTCGCGGGGCCAGAGCTTGCCCTGGATCTCGCCGCCCATGCACTTCATGGCCGCGGCGGCGAGCACGCCCTCGGGGGTGCCGCCGATGCCGAACAGGATGTCGGCGCCCGAGTCGGGCCACGCCGTCGACACGACGCCGATGACGTCGCCGTCCTGGATGAGCCGGATGCGGGCGCCGGCCTCGCGGATCTGGGCGATGAGCCCCTCGTGGCGCGGGCGGTCGAGGACGACGGCGGTGACCTCGCGGATCGACTCGCCCTTGGCCTTGGCCACCGCGGCGAGGTTCTCGGCCACCGGGGCCTCGACGTCGATCATCCCGGCCGCCTCGGGGCCGACGGCGATCTTCTCCATGTACACGCACGGGCCCGGGTTGAACATCGTGCCCCGGTCCGACACGGCGATGACGGCGATGGCGCCGCCCCGGCCGAGGGCGGTGAGGGTCGTGCCCTCCACCGGGTCGACCGCGATGTCGGTCTGGGGCGGGGTGCCGTCGCCGATGCTCTCGCCGTTGTAGAGCATGGGCGCCTCGTCCTTCTCGCCCTCGCCGATCACCACGATGCCGTCCATCGCGATCGAGTCGAGGACGAGGCGCATGGCATCGACGGCGGCGCCGTCGGCACCGTTCTTGTCCCCCGACCCATCCAGCGCGACGCCGCCATGGCCGCCGCCTCGGTGACGCGCACCAGCTCCATGGCCAGGTTGCGGTCCGGTCCCTGCTTCTCCGTCGTCATGACCGCCGACAGTAGTGGTCCCCCGACGGGGGAACCTCCCCGGCAGACCGGCCGGCCCGCCATCGTTGTCACAGGGGGCCGGTAGGTTCGCGGCGTGAGCGACGTGCTGGCAGCCATCGACGTCGGCACCAACTCGATCCACATGGTGGTGGCACGGGTCGACGAGGGTGACCGCTTCGACGTCGTCGCGCGCGAGAAGGAGGTCGTCCGCCTCGGCCACGGCGCCGGCGACATGAAGGTGCTCGAGCCCGACGCCATCGACCGCGGCGTCGAGTGCCTGGGCCGCTTCCGTCGGCTGGCCGAGGCCGCCGGGGCCGAGGTGAGGGCCGTCGCCACCTCGGCGGTGCGCGAGGCCCAGAACCACGACGAGTTCCTCACCCGCGCCCGGCTCGAGGCCGGCGTCGAGGTCGAGGTCATCTCCGGCGTCGAGGAGGCCCGTCTGATCCACCTCGGCGTGCTGTCGGCCCTGCCCGTGCTCGAGTCCCGACTCGTCCTGTGCGACATCGGCGGCGGCAGCACCGAGATCCTCGTGGGCGAGCGGGCCGAGACGCTGGCGGTGCGGTCGCTCAAGCTCGGCGCGGTCCGCCTCACCAACCGGTTCTTCTCGTCGGGCACGCCGACCAAGGCCGACGTCGAGGCCTGTCGCCGTCAGGTGCGCGGCACCCTCGCCTCCTTCGAGCGCGAGGTCCGGTCGCTGGGCTTCGACGTCGCCGTCGGCTCGTCGGGCACCATCGAGCAGGTCATCCGCCTCGCCCGGCTGAAGGCCGGGAACGGCGAGCCGGTCCGCACCTGGAACGGGGCCACCGCCACCGCCGAGGAGATCTCGGCCGTCGTCGCCGACCTCACCCGCGCCGCGCGGCGGGGCACCCTCGACGAGGTCGAGGGCCTCGAGCCCAAGCGGGTCGACATCATCACCGCCGGCGCGCTGATCCTCGAGGGGGTGGTCGAGCGCCTGGGCATCGACGAGCTCACCCTGAGCGAGGCCGCCCTCCGCGAGGGAACGCTGATCGACACCCTCCACCGGGTGCGCGGCGGGCCGCTGCACCACGTCAGCGACGTGGCCCGCAAGAGCGTCCGCCACCTCGCCGACGCCTTCGACGACGACCCCGAGCACTCGGCCTGGGTCGCCACCCTCGCCCTCCAGCTCTTCGACGACCTGGCGCCCAGCCATGGGCCTTCCGCCGGAGACCCGCGACGACCTCGAGGCGGCCGCCCTGCTCGCCAACGTGGGGCTCACCGTCAGCCACGACGGCCACCACAAGCACTCGTACTACGTCATCCGCAACAGCGATCGCCTCGTCGGGCTCACCGACACCGAGATCGAGCGCATCGCCCAGGTGGCGCGCTACCACCGCAAGAGCGCCCCCAAGGCCCGCCACCCCGAGTTCGCCCGGCTCGAGCCGGCGCGAGCAGGCGGTCGTGCGCGGGTTGGCCGCCCTGCTGCGGGTGGCCATCGGCCTCGACCGCACCCACGGGCGTCGCGTCGCGTCGGTGCGGGCGCGGGCCGACGACGACCTGGTCCTCATCGAGGCCATGCCGACGGTGGGCTCGGACGTCGACCTCGAGATCCACACCGCCAACGAGCGGTCGTCGCTGCTGGGCGAGGTCGTCGACCGGCCGGTCGAGGTCGTCATGGCCGGCGCCCGTCCGACGGACAGCCGTGGTGCCTGACGCGGCGGCCCTCGGCGACCTCCCCTCGGGCGCGCCGGCGGCGACCGCCGACGGACCGGGCCCGGCCGGCGCGCTCGGGCGGTCGGTCGTCGTCGACGACGGGCAGGCCGCCCCGCCGGCATGGGACGGCGCGCCGCGGGTGCGGATCGACGACGACGCCCTCGCCTCACCCGAGCGGCTGGTCGGCGCCCTGCACGACGCCTGGGCCTCACGGGTGCCGGTGGTCGTCGAGCTGGCCGTCGACCCGGCCCGGTTCCGTCGTCCACCGTCGGTCGAGGGCACGCCGTGGGAGCTCGGGGTCGACCTCGACATCCCCGACGACCGCCTCCACTTCCTGGTGTGGGCCAACAGCTGGGACGCCCGCGGCGACGAGCCGGTGTGGTGGTGGGCGGTCAAGGCGGCCCGCCTGGTCGAGGGCGCGACGGTCACGCCCGAGGGCCCCGGCGACCTCGTCACCGCCGACGGCGCCGCGCTGTGGGTCGACGGAGGGCCGCGCCGGCCGTGGGCCGCCGACGAGGTCGGCGGACTGGGGGTCGTGCACCGGGAGTCGGTGGAGGTCGGCCGCCTGGCCGTGGCCCCGCCGCCGGTCGCGCCCGCGGCCGACCTGGCCGACGACCAGCGGGCCGCGGTGGCCCACCTGAGCGGCCCGGCCCGGATCATCGCCCCGGCCGGGTCGGGCAAGACCCGGGTCCTCACCGAGCGGTTGCGGCACCTGATCGTCGACCGGGGCTGGGAGGCGTCGTCGCTGCTGGCGGTGGCCTACAACGTGAAGGCCCGCGACGAGATGGTCGAGCGCACCGCCGGCCTCGGCGCCCGGGTCCAGACCCTCAACGGCCTCGCCTACGGGATCCTGGCCGAGCACCTGGGCGGCGCGCCCTCGGTCCTCGACGAGCGCGAGGTGCGCCGCATGCTCGATGGCGTTGACCCCGCCTCGCCAGCGCCGGGCCAACACCGACCCGATCGCCCCCTACATCGAGGCCCTCACCGAGGTGCGGCTCGGGCTGCGCGACCCCGCCGACGTCGAGCGCGACCGGGGCGACGTGCCCGGGTTCGCCGCCCTGGTCGAGCCCTACCGCGCCGAGCTGGCCCGGCGAGGTGTCGTCGACTTCGACGAGCAGGTCGTGGCCGCCATCGAGGCGCTGCTGCGCGACGGCGAGCTGCGGCGTCGGGTCCAGGCCCGGCACCGCCACCTGCTGGTCGACGAGCTCCAGGACCTCACCCCGGCCCACGTCCTGCTGGTCCGCCTGGTCGCCGGTCCGCCCCTCGACGTGTTCGGGGTCGGCGACGACGACCAGGTCATCTACGGCCACGCCGGCGCCGACCCGCGCTTCCTGATCGACTTCGACACCTGGTTCCCCGGCGGTGGCGAGCACGCCCTCGAGGTCAACCACCGCTCGGCGGCTCCGATCGTCACGACCGCGGCGACGCTCCTCGGCTACAACCGGCGCCGGGTCGCCAAGGTGATCCGTCCCCGCGACGACGCCCAGGCCGACCCGGCCGCGGTGCACATCGAGGTCCACGACCCGTCCGAGGGCGCGCAGGCCCTCGTCGACGCGGTGCAGGGCTGGCTGGCCGAGGGCTGCCCGCTCGACGACATCGCCGTCCTGACCCGGGTGCACGCCCTGCTGCTGGCGCCCCAGGTGGCACTCGTGCAGGCCGGCATCCCCGTGCGCTCGACCGTGGGCGTCGAGCTGCTCGACCGCACCGGTGCCCGGGCCGCCCTCGCCTACCTGCGGATCGCGGCCGACCCCGACTCGCTGTCACCCGACGACCTGGCCGAGGTCTACCGGCGGCCCAGCCGCGGCCTGCCGCAGTGGATCACCAAGTGGTTCCGCCGCTCGATGTCGATCGACGAGCTCGCCGCCCTGGCCGAGCGCATCGACGACGCCAAGGTCGGCGACAAGATCGTCACCCTGGCCACCGACCTCCGCGTGGTCGCCGACGCCGGCTCGGGGACGACCCGCCAGGCGCTCGAGGTCGTGCGCGACCGGGTCGGGCTGGGCGAGGCGATGGCCGGCCTCGACCGGTCGAAGGGCGGCGAGGGGTCGAGCCAGCTCGACGACCTGGAGGCGCTGCTCCAGGTGGCCGACCTCCACCCGGAGCTCGACGGCTTCGAGGCGTGGCTCCGCGCCGCCCTGGGCGGCCGTCGCACCGACGGGCCCGCGGTGACGCTCTCGACCGTCCACCGGGTGAAGGGGCGGGAGTGGCCGCGGGTCGTCGTCCCCGGTGTCACCGCCGGGCTCCTGCCCCACCGGTTGGCGGCCGACGAGGAGGAGGAGCGGCGGGTGCTCCACGTCGCCATCACACGGGCCCGCGACCGGGTCGTGGTGCTGGCCGATGCCAGCCGCCCGTCGGTGTTCCTCGGGGAGCTGACCGGGGAGGCTCCTCGACGCCCCGAGCGGGCGCCGGCCCGGCCCGAGGCCGCCGGGGGAGCGGGGGCCGGCGGCGCGGCCCGCCGCGACCGTCGCGACGGAGGGCGTGCGGCTCCGCCCGAGGCCCTCACCGGACCGGCCGCGACCTTGGAGGACGCCCTCAAGGCCTGGCGACGCGAGCGCAGCCGGGGCGACGGCGTCCCCGCCTACGTGGTGGCCTCCGACGCCACCCTCCGGGCCATCGCCCAGCGGGCCCCGACCTCCCGCGCCGACCTGGGCCGTGTGCCCGGCATCGGCCCGGCCAAGCTCGACCGCTACGGCGACGACGTCCTCGCCCTGGTCGCCGCCGCCGCTCCTCCGTCCGACTGACGGGGGTCGTCAGAGGGGGAGGACCATCCAGTCCTCGTCGCGGCAGGCGTCGATGGTGGGAGGTGGCTCGCCCTCGCCGGGCACGAACCCCGCGGCCTCGTACAGGGCCCGGGCGGAGGAGTTGGTGCGCATCACCCGCAGGTCGACCCGCTCGGCGCCGGTGATCCGAGCGTGGGCGACCACGGCCTCGATCAGGGCCCGCCCGATGCCGCGGCCCCGCACCTCCGGGTCGGTCCACATGGAGATCACGTGGATCGTCGACGCGCCCGGCTCGGCCCGGTAGCCGCCGACCAGCCCCATCAGACGACCGTCGACCTCGGCCACGAAGGTGGCCCGCTCGTCGCCGCGGGCGCTGTCGAGGGCCCGGTCGGCCCACTCGCCATCGGTCAGCTCCGCCTCGCGCTCCCACGTCGACCCGAACACCGCCGGGTCGGTGCCGAGGGCTCGCAGCCGGACGTCGCGCAGGGCGGCTCCCTCGTCGGGTCGGATGCGTCGCACGACCACGTCCACCGCCGCATCGTCGCACGGTGCCGACGCCGCGACCGGCCGCTTTCCACCGCGGACGCGGACCGGGGCGCGGTCGTGGCACGTGACGACGGTCCGGGCGGCGTGCGCGATGCTGGCCCGATGGGTGCCTCCCCCGTCCTCGCCGTCCGACGACCCGCGCCCGGCGCGAGGGCGGTCCGATGAGGCTGCGTCGGCTGTTCGGCCGGGGCGACGAGCCCGACGAGGGTGACGACCAGATCGACGACGAGGTCGATCCGGACGAGGCCGACGAGGCCGTTGACGCGGACGTCGACGCCGACGACGCGGACGAGCTCGAGGCCGTCGCGCTCGGCGAGGCGGGCGACGACGAGACCTACGACGACGAGTCGTCGGAGGGTGACGGGGACGATGCCGCGGAGGGTGACGCACCCGACGGCGACGCATCCGACGGCGACGCATCCGAGGACGAGGCGGACGAGCTGGAGGCGGCCGCGGTCGGGGAGGCCGGCGACGACGAGTCCTACGACGACGACGCCCCCGACCCGAACGACCAGATCCTGTTCGAGCTGGCCGAGTGGGGGGCACGGGAGCGGCGGCTGATCGATGCCGAGCTGGAGAGCATGGGGGTCCGCCGGGCCTGGGAGGCGAGCACGCTCGTCGTCGCCGCGCCCGACGCCCACGTCGTCGACGACCTGATCGACGAGATCGAGGAGCGGGTGGCGCTGGACCTGCCGTCCGACGTCGAGCCGGTGATCTACGACGTCAGCGACTGGCCCCAGGGGCTGGAGGAGCGGCTGGTCGACGCCCTGATCGACGAGCGCATCCCGCACCTGCGCAGCTACCGGGAGATCCGGGTGGGCCGCGACGACGAGGAGCGGGTCGACGGCCTGGTCGAGACGGTCACCACGGCCTGGGAGGACGAGATCCCCACCGACGAGGAGCTCGAGGGCCCCGACGCCCAGCAGGTCCTCTCCGAGCTGTTCGTCGCGTCCGACCGCCTCCTGCACGACCCGTCCGACGCCGCCGCCACCGTCCGCTTCGACGACGCCGCGTCCGACTCGACGACCATGGGCGTGCCCTTCGGCTTCTCCGATGCCGACTGGACCGCCATCAACGACCTCGTCGAGGCCCTGCGCGACCTGCTCGGCGCCGAGGAGGCCGACGACGACGACATCGTCGAGGCCGCCACCGCCCTGCGCACCCACCTCCGCCCCATCGTCTGACCCACCGTCCTCCGGCGTCGCGAGGCGAAGGGGCGGCCGGTAGCGTGGACCGGTGGTCCTCGCCGAGCTGGAGGTGTTCCAGTCCCGCCCCATCGCCCCCACCCGGCGGGTCGCCCTGGGCCGGCGCGACCTCCCGGTGGAACCCGCGCCGGGCTTCGGCGGCATCCTCCTCGGCGCCATCGCCGGTGCCTACATCGGCGGCGTCGACCACGACCTGCGGGGTGACCTGCTGCGCCTCAGCCACGAGCTCGAGCACGGCCACCGCATCCCCCAGCCCCGCCTTCGGCACCGCTACCAGACCGACCCCATCGGGCTGACCCGGCGCGTCCACCGCCTCCTCGGTGACGGCGAGACGCTCCGACTCGACCTGGATGAGACCGTCGGCACCTCGCCCGGACCCCAGGTGCTGGCCGCGGTCTACGCCGCCGGCGAGCTGCCCGTCGAGGTCCGGCCGACCGTGATGCGGGTGGTCCGGCGTGGCCTCCAGTGGCGCGGCGAGGTGGGCGACCGCCTGATCCAGGCCGTCAGCGGCGCCCGGATGGACATGTCGGCCGCGGTGGCCCGCTACGCGGACCCGTCGGCGTGGGCCCTGGGCGTCCTCGGCCTTCCGGGGCCGATGGCCGAGCGCCCCGAGGTGCAGCGCCGCTTCCGGGAGCTCATCCGCCTGGCCCACCCCGACCACGGCGGCGGCGAGGTCGCGGCCGCGGAGCGGATCGCCGAGCTCACCGAGGCCCGCCGCATCCTGCTGGCGTCATGATCTGGTGAGCCCTCGACGCAAGGGCCCGACCGGGCCCTCCTCCTGACGCCCGGTGCCGGGGCCTCGGCCGACCACCACACGCTCGTGGCGGTGGAGGAGGCGGTGGCGCCCGTCCCGGTGGCCCGGGTCGACTTCCCCTACCGCCGTGAGGGTCGCAAGGCCCCCGACCGGGCGCCGAAGCTCATCGCCTGCATCGTCGAGGAGGCCGCGGCCCTGGCCGAGGCCACCGGCGTCGCCCCCGAGCGGATCGTGCTCGGCGGCCGGTCGATGGGCGGGCGGATGTGCTCGATGGCGGTGGCCGAGGGCCTGCCCGCGGCCGGCCTGGTGCTGCTGAGCTACCCCCTCCACCCGCCCGGGAAGCCCGACCGCCTCCGCACCGAGCACCTGCCTGCGCTCGACCTGCCCTGCCTGTTCGTGGGCGGCACCCGAGACGCCTTCGGCACCCCCGAGGAGGTCGAGGCCGCGGTCGCGCTGATCCCCGGACCGGTCACCCTGGTCTGGCTCGACGGCCAGGGCCACGACCCGAAGCGCTCCGACGAGGTGATCGCGGCCGCCGTCGCCGACTGGCTCGCCACCCTCCCCTGACCCGACGGCCATGGGCCGGGGCTCGGATGCGGCGGTCAGGCGGTGATGGTGACGGGGACGCCGAGGGGGAGGCCGATCTCCTCCACCATCTCGACGACGACCTCGTCGGGCACCCGGATGCAGCCGTGGCTCACGTTGCGGCCGATCGACGAGTCGTCGTCGGTGCCGTGGATGCCCATCCGGCCGTCGCCGCCGGCGAACTGCTCGAGGCTGGAGAACCCCGACAGGCCGTAGGCGTAGGACCCGTAGCCGGCGTTGGTCGGGTCGATCAGCACCCACGTGTAGAACTCGCCGCCGATGGTGGGCGTGTCCTGGGTGCCGACCCCGATCGGCGTCTCGAGGACGACCTCGTCGCCCTTCTGCACCACCATCTCGAACCCCGACAGCGACACCTGGATCTGGTAGTCGTGCTCGTGGACGTCGACCAGCTCGGCGTCGATCCAGCCCGTCGACCCGTTCGGACGCACCGGCAGGCGGACGTGCAGCCGCGGTCCCTCCGACTCGATCACCAGGAACACCTGGGGCTGGCCGTAGTCGCCCTCGGCGGGCAGCACCTGGTCGGGCTCCCCGGTCGCCGACGCAGAGGCGTGCACCGGCACCTCGTCGACCCCCTCCCTGACGGTGGCGACCTGGCTGCTCCGGCTCGGGACCGCGCCGACGGCGGTCGACGGTGCCGTCGCGGCGGTCCCGCTGACGGCCGGGGCCGACGTGGTGGTGGTCGACGCGGTGGTGCTGGGGGGCAGGGCCGGACGCAGCGTCGGCTCGCTGTGCGAGCAGGAGAACACGGCGGCGACGAGCACCGCGGCGATCGCCAGCCCGACGAGGGCGAGCGTGCGCGGGTTCCGGGTCGCGTCGGTCGGGGGCACGGCCGGCGATGCTACGCGGGACCACCCGCACCGGGCGGGGCGGGCGCGGGCGGGAGCGGCGAGGCCGGGACGACCTCGGGGCCGCGTGGCACCGGCGCGGCGTCGGCCGGGCCGGGCACGTCCTCGATCTCCACCGGTCCGTCGTCGGTGGCGACGGGTCCCTCGTCGGTCGCGACCACGACGACCCCGGCGTCGGCGGGGAGGAGGTCCTCGGGGTTGATCTGCTCCAGCGAGCGGTGGGCGGTCTCGGGGAACACGGTCAGGGCCAGCACGACGACGAGGAGCCCGAGCGGCAGCACGACCAGCATCCCGTCGCCGATCTGGCCGGTCCGGTCGGCCACCACGCCGACCACGATCAGCCCGACCGCGCTGCCGGTCACCGACATCAGCTGCAGGATCCCGTTGGCCTTGGCCCGGGCCCCGGTGGGGAACAGCTCCGGGCCGTAGGCGCCCATCGCCGGGGCGGCCAGGGCGCCGAGCATGGTCGCCGCCAGGGTGGCGACCCACAGCGGCCACCCGTGGGCGAAGAAGGCCAGGGCCCCCAGCACGGCCCCGCCGCCGACGCCCACGGCCACGACCAGCCGTCGGCCCCGGGTGTCGGCCAGCCGCCCGCCGGCGACCAGGGCGATGCCCGCCGGGCGTGCTGGTCAGGATGGTGAACAGGGAGATGCGGGCCGCGGCGAAGCCCCGCTCCTCCCGCAGGAACTCCACCAGCAGCTGGCTGCTGGGCGCCCCGATCGCCGACGCGCAGAAGAGGGCCGCGCCGATCGCCCAGAACCGCCGGGCGTGGCCCCGCACGACGGTGGCGTCGCGGTGGGGTCGGGTGAACCGCTGGCTCTCGGGCAGGTGGCGGCGGACCCGCACCAGCACCGGCAGCCCGAGCAGCGGGATCAGGTAGAGGATCCGCCAGGCCCGCACCTCGATGTCGGCCAGCGGCAGGGCCCACAGCGCGACGCCCGCCCCGAGGGCGCCGGTCATGGTCATGATGCTGATGGCGTAGGCGCGCGACCCGGCCGGCATCTCCTCCGCGGCGACCACCGCGAGCAGGAGCGTCGCCGCGGTGGTGAAGGCGCGGGCGACCGTCTGGGTGGCGGCCAGCACCTCGATGGAGGGGGCGAAGGCGCCGAGGACGGTGACGAGGCACGCCGCCGCCGTCGACCCGAGCAGCAGGCGGCGCCGACCGCGCCGGTCGGACAGGGCGACGAGGGCCAGGCTCCCGAGCGTCCCGACGCGCACCGCGGCGAGGGCCGCGCCCTGGGCCGCGGTGCTGCGCCCGAAGTCGTCCGCCGCGAAGCTGATCGTCTGGGTCATCACCGTGCCCAGGTAGCCGGTGACCAGGGCGATGCTGAGGAGCAGCCCGAGCACCAGCCCGGAGCGCTGGTCGAGGCTGTGGGGCGGGGCCCAGAACGGGGCCCGGTACAGGTCGCGGCCCTCGGTGCGGCGCAGGTTGCGGGCGACGGCGGGCTGGATGACGTGGCCCCACACGCCCAGCGACAGGTGCCATCGGGTGGTCTCCGAGACCTCCACCTGGCCCGACCCGTCGGCGACGGGGTGGGCGGCCACGTCCCGCCGGTACCAGGCCATCGGCCCCCGATCGAGCGCGAAGGTGGCCCGCCGGGCGGAGGCGGGGGCGTCCGGGGGTGGAGCGGGGCGGTGGCGGTGGTCGTCCCACTCCGATTGGTCGGCCTCGGTCCACGCCCGCTCGGCGACGATGTCGTGGCGAGGGGAGAGCATCAGCTCGGCCCGGTCGGCCGACACGACGACCGTCTGGGACAGCGATGGCACCGACGCATGATGGCCGCCCCCGTCGCCCGCGCACGATCGGGGGTCGGCCCGGGGGACGGTGGCATGCTGGCCGGATGGATCGGATCGTGGTGCGCGGCAGCGGCCCCCTCTCGGGTCGGGTGCGCATCTCCGGGGCGAAGAACTCCGTCCTGAAGCTGATGGCGGCGACGCTCCTCGCCGAGGGTCGCCACACCATCCGCAACGTCCCCGACATCACCGACGTGCGGCTGATGAGCGACCTGCTGCGGGCCATGGGCTGCGAGGTGGCCTACGCCGACGAGGTGCTCGTCGTCGACACGCCCGACGACGTGGTGCCGGAGGCCCCCTACGAGCTGGTCGAGGCCATGCGGGCGAGCATCGTCGTGCTGGGACCGCTGCTGGCCCGCCTGGGCCGGGCCCGGGTGTCGCTGCCCGGCGGCGACGACTTCGGCCAGCGCCCGATCGACATGCACCTCGACGCGCTGCGCCGGCTCGGGGCCACCTTCCACACCGAGCACGGGTACATCCACGGTCGGGCCGACCGGCTGCAGGCGGCCCGCATCGTGCTGGAGTTCCCCAGCGTCGGGGCCACCGAGAACGCCCTCATGGCGGCGGTGCTGGCCGAGGGGACGACGGTCATCGAGAACGCGGCCAAGGAGCCCGAGCTGGCCGACCTGGCCGCCTTCCTCAACCGCATGGGGGCCAACGTGGTCGGCGCCGGCAGCTCGACGGTGACCGTCGAGGGGGTCGAGGAGCTCCACCCGGTCGACCACACGGTGATCCCGGACCGACTGGAGGCGGCGACCTTCCTCGTGGCCCTCGGCATCGCCGGTGGCGAGCTGGTGCTGGAGAACGCCCGCCCCGAGCACATGGACATGCTCATGCAGAAGCTGGGCGACATGGGGCTGCGCACCTCCGCCCACCCCGACGGCGTGTGGGCGTCGGCCCCCGAGCGCCTGCGGGCCGTCGACATCAACAGCCTCCCGTACCCCGGCATCGCCACCGACTACATGCCGCTGATGGTGTCGGCCCTGGCCCTGGCCGACGGGGCCGCCATCGCCACCGAGAACATCTTCGGCGGCCGGTTCAAGTACGTCGACGAGCTGGTGCGCATGGGCGCCGACATCCGGGTCGAGCACCACTACGCCCTGGTCAGGGGCGTCCCGCGCCTGTCCGGAGCGCCGGTCAAGGCCCACGACATCCGGGCCGGGGCCGCCATCGTGTGCGCCGCCCTCGGCGCCGACGGAGAGACGGTGGTGGTCGACGCCCACCACGTCGCCCGGGGCTACGACCGCTTCGTCGAGAAGCTCACCGCCGTCGGGGCCGACGTCCGCGCCGAGTGATCCCCTGAGCGACGGGCCAGGGGGACGCGGAGGTCAGCCGTCCTCGGATGGAGGGGGTTCGTCGTCGGCGTCCGGGGCGAGGGGCTCGTCCGCCGCGGAGGTGGTGCGCTGCTGGTGTTGGAGGCGGGTGGCCCTGGAGTTGGCCAGCCAGAGCAGGGCGGCGAACAGGGCGATCGGCGTCAGCACCATCAGGATCTCGTCCCACCCGCCCTGGTGGGCGAGGAGGATGCCGGCCTCGACGGCGGAGGACCCCACCGTCACGCCCCCAGCAGGAGCCACAGGGCGACGACCCCGCTGAGCGTCGTCCAGCCCGCGGCGGCCCACCCCACGGTGAGGACGGCCGGCCCGGTGCGCGACGCCAGCCGGTCCCACGCCCCGACCAGGCCCAGGCCGAGCCCGGCGGTGAGCAGCCCGATCTGGAGCCAGGCCTGCACCCCCAGCGAGATCGGCTCCTCGACGGTGTCGTGGCTGGTGGAGCCGAGCAGGTCCCAGCCCTGGGCGAAGGGGTCCGACGACAGGGCCCACAGGTTCTGGAGGTCGACCAGCACCGGCGACAGCTGGTGGGCGAGGGGGGCCACCGCGACGAGGGGGGCCAGCGTCGGCGCCAGGTCCCCGGCCAGCGGCTCGCGCGGCTCGGCGCCCCTCGACCGGGCCACCCGCTCGGCGACCAGCCACGTCGCCGTCCACGCGGTGGCGACCAGGAGGGTGCACCAGGCCAGCCCGAGCGTCGACCACAGGGTGTTGCTCGTGCTCCCGCCGTCGGCCGCCAGGTCGGCCCACCACCGGGAACCCGCGACCGCCTCCCACACCGTCGCCCCCAGGACCACGACCAGCACGGCCTGGGTGCGCCGACCCCCGGCCCGGGCGGCCATGCCGCGCCACGGGGCCCGCGGGCGCAGCCGCCCGCCGGTCCAGTCGACGGGGGAGGCGGCGGCGATCGTGCCGCACAGCACGGCCAGCGGTGAGGTGCGGCGCACCCAGGCCCTGCCGCGGACCACCGCGCCCACGACCAGGAGGACGGTCAGGACCGTGATCCAGAGCCCGATCGAACGGGGTTCGAGGCCCTCCGACCAGCAGGTCAGCACCCACGCGAGGGAGGCGAGGAGGGCGGCCGGCAGCCACCAGTCCCCGGACTCGTCGTCGCCCGAGGAGGCGCGGGTGTCGGTGGCCCGGACCCGGTCGACCAGGGCCGCGAGGGCGTCGAACGGGTCGAGCCAGCGCCACCAGTCGCCGAGCAGGAGGCTGGTCGTCGGCACCACCCACCAGATCACCGAGCCGACGAGCAGGGGCAGCGGGCTCAGGCCGATGATGTCGGAGCCGGCCCAGGCGACCGCCAGCACGAGGGCCAGCACCACCAGACCGACGACCTGGCCCGTCACCCGCACCGGCGTGGCGGCGTCGTCGCCGGGCCACGGGTCGGCCTCGGAGCCATCGACCGACAGCACGGGCACGGCGTCGCCACCGACCGGCACGGGCCCCCGGGCCCGGAGACCGGCGACGCCGATCAGCGCTCCGGCCACCACCCCGGCGTACAGGACCCAACCCGGGATCCCGTCGCCCACCAGGCCTGAGCCGCCGTGGGCCAGGATCGCGGTCAGCACGGGCCCGATGGTAGGGACGCCCGCACCGGGCCCCCCAGTCGCGGCGGCCGGCCCCGGATCGGGAACAACGGTGGTGCGGGCCGGGTTGTCCCCAGACGCCTCCCTGCCGCCTTCCGGCGGAGACCGTGGTCGTGGGAGACTGGAGGGCCGCTGCACCGCGGCCCGCTCGACGAAAGCGAATGCCTGGCGTGTCCCTGATCGACCAGCTGGAGAAGACGATCGACGCCATCCGGCCGGCCATCCAGGCCGACCGCGGCGACATCTTCCTGCGCGGCTTCGACGAGGCGACCGGCGTGGTGCAGGTCGAGCTGACCGGGGCGTGCGTGAGCTGCCCGGCCTCGACCGTCACCCTCAAGGCCGGGGTCGAGCGGATCCTCAAGGACCGGGTGCCCGGCGTGACCTCCGTCGAGGCCGTCGGCGCCTTCTCCGAGAGCGCCGTCAGCCTCTGATCCGGGCGGGCGTCGAGCGCCCGCCGACCGGTGCCCGACTCCGACCACCAGGGTCGACCTGGGTGGAGCAGAGGCCGAGCCAACTAGGTTCGCCCCCCATGGCGTCCACCCAACCCCTGGTCACCGTCACCCGGCGCGACGACGGCGTGGCCGTGCTGCGGCTGGAGAACGGCAAGGTCAACGCGCTCTCGACCGAGCTCCTCCGCCAGGTCGAGGGCGCGGCCCAGGCCCTGATCGACGAGCCCCCGGGCGCGGTGGTCGTCACCGGCGGCGACCGCGTCTTCGCCGCCGGCGCCGACATCTCCGAGTTCGCCGGGCCCGACGAGGCCCGCACCATCGGCGCCCAGTTCACCCGGGCGCTGGGGGCCGTCGCCGAGATCCCCCGCACGGTGATCGCGGCGGTGAGCGGCGTCGCCCTGGGTGGCGGGTGCGAGCTGGCCCTGGCCTGCGACCTGCGCATCGCGTCGGACCGGGCCCGGTTCGGCCAGCCCGAGATCCTGCTCGGCATCATCCCCGGCGGCGGCGGCACCCAGCGCCTCGCCCGCCTGGTCGGACCGGCCCGGGCCAAGGAGATGATCGTCTCCGGCCGCCAGGTCGGCGCCGAGGAGGCCCTGCGCATCGGCCTGGTCGACCGGCTGGCCCCGGCCGACGCGGTGCAGGACGAGGCCCTGGCCTGGGCCGCCGAGCTGGCCCGTGGGGCCGTCGTCGCCCAGGGTCTGGCCAAGCGGGCCATCGACCGTGGCCTCGACGTCAGCCTGGCCGCCGGCATCGACCTCGAGCAGGAGCTGTTCGCCCAGGTGTTCTCCACCGACGACGCCCGCATCGGCGTCGAGTCGTTCCGCACCGAGGGCCCCGGCAAGGCGACCTTCACCGGTCGGTGATCGCCGGGTCGGGAGCCGATCTCCCGGCCGCCTGACGAGGTCTCGGAGCCCCGGCTGGATAGCGTTTCCCGCACTGTGACCGCCCCGACCGACGTCCGCACCTGCTATCGCCACCCCGACCGGGTCGCCGGCATCAGCTGCCAGCGCTGCGACCGCCCGATCTGCCCGTCGTGCATGCACCAGGCCTCGGTCGGCTTCCACTGCCCCGAGTGCACGTCGACCGGCAAGCAGAAGGTGTACCAGGGGATGGGCTCGTGGCGGGTCAAGCCGCTCGCCACCCCGATCCTGATCGGCATCAACGTGCTGGTCTTCGTGGCCACGTTGGCGACGGCCGGCGTCGAAGCCGCAGTCCCTGGGTGGCCAGCTGCTGTTCCTCCGCGGCTACGACGGCGGGTTGTTCGCCGACGGCGCCCTGGTCGGCAGCTTCGTCCCCGACGAGGTGTGGCGGCTGGTGACGAGCGGGTTCCTCCACGCCAACCTGCTCCACATCGGGTTCAACATGTGGGTGCTCTGGGTGCTGGGCCAGTTCCTCGAGCCGGCGCTCGGTCGCCTCCGCTTCGTCGCCCTCTACGTGGTGTCGCTCTTCGGCGGCGCGCTCGGTGTCGTCCTGCTCGACCCGACCGCGCCGACCGTCGGCGCGTCGGGCGCCATCTTCGGGCTGATGGGCGGCGCACTGCTCGTCGCCCGCGAGAACCGCATCGACCTCATGCGGTCCGGCCTCCTGCCCACCCTGGTGATCAACCTCCTCATCACCTTCACCGTCCCGAACATCTCGATCGGCGGCCACCTGGGCGGCGCGATGGTCGGGGCCGCGGCCGGCGCGGTGCTCACCCTGCTCCCGCCGAAGCTGGGCCAGAAGGGCGACCTGGTCGCGTCGGGGGCCACCCTCGCCGCGGGCCTGGGACTCGGCGTCGTGTCGTACGTGCTGATGGTCGGCGAGTACGGCCACCTCCTCAGCCCGTAGGAGACGTCGGCCCGCGTTCGGGTCACCGTGTCGGCCGGCGTCGTGCACCCGGCGCGGAACAGCTGGACGTCGCCGGCCCAGAGGTCGAAGACGTTCGTCATGCCGGCGTTGGCCCGCTGGTTGGTGACCACGAACGGGATGCGGCCCTGCGGCTGGGGGTTGCCGAGGTTGAACCAGGTGCCGCCGGCGTCGTCGGACTCGTAGACGTTGTTGTCGGAGGCGTAGGTGAACACGACGTCGTCCTCGTCGGGCGAGACGGCGAGCGAGCACCGGCCCTGGGGCACCACGGCGCCGGCGACCCAGGTCGCGCCGGAGTCGGTGGAGCGCATGTGGTCGTCGACATCGCCGCAGACGTCGATGATCCCGCCGGGGAGGACCTGGACGTCCCAGATGCGGCTGGCACCGCTTGCCGGCGTCGGGTCGACGAAGTCCCAGGTGGCGCCGCTGTCGGTGCTGAGGGCGAGCCCGCAGTTCGTCCCGACCGCGAAGGTCGAGCCGAGGATGGAGATCCCGTAGCCCGACGGCTCCGTGCGCACGTTGCTGCAGCTCCAGCCCGCTGGTGTGTTGTCCGAGGCGGTGCCCTCGAGCGCGGGATCGGGCCACGAGGTGGCCGGATGCGTCCAGGTGGTGCCGGCGTCCGAGCTGATCTGGATCCCGGAGAGCGGGTCGACCCGCCCGTCGTACCAGGACGAGGCCACGACGCGGTTGACGTTCGACGGATCCACCTCGACGTCCCACGCGACGACCGGCAGGTGGCCGTCGAGGCGCGTCCAGGTGACACCGGCGTCGACGGTTCGGAACACGCCTCCGTACTCGCTCGCCAGGTAGAAGGCGTCGTCGTCACCGGGGACCGCGGCCATGTGGTTGACCCGGCCACCCGAGGCGGCGTTGACGTTGGCGTTGTCGGACGTGTCCGGGTTGACGTCGACGGGCACCGCCCCCGCCGCGTCCCCCGTGAGGAACGCCACCCCCAGGATCGCCGCCACGGCGACGCGCAGAAGTCGGACGCACATGAAGTCACGCATCGTGACCTCCCTGGTTCCGGTCCCGTCTCGAGTGACCGAGTCGCCACCGCCCGGCGGGAGCACCGTCGACCAACCTATTCCTCTGCCGGGAAAGGTCAACCCGCTCCTCCGCAGGGCCGGAGCCGGCCGGGAACCAGACCGGGCCGGGGGGCGTCGGAGGGGGCATGACCAGCGCATCGATGACGCCCGACAGCCGACCCCGCCGCGGTGTGGCGGCCGCGCTCGCCATCACCCTGGGGGTGGCCCTCGTCGTCGCCGTCGTGGTGGCCGGTCCGACCGACCAGGCGGTGGCCGCCGAGCTGGAGGCCTTCTCCTCCTGCGAGGAGCTGGCCGAGTGGGGCGACCTGTCCCGACAGGGCCCCTCCTCGGGGTCGGAGGACCGGTTCGTGGCCGTCGGGTCGCGAGGTGAGCGGCGAGGCCGGTGCCGACATGGCCCGGGAGGAGTCGGCGACGGCCGGCGACGCGCTGGCCGCGTCGGGGGCGCCGGCCACCACCATGGCCTCCTCGTCCGACGACTCCAGCGGTGCGGCCACCGAGGGCGACGGTGCCTCCGGCGGCGCCGACGGCGACACGACCAACGTCGCGGTGGAGGGCGTCGACGAGCTCGACCTGATCGACCGTCTCGCCGACGACGTCTACCTGGTGGCGACGGCGGAGCGGCTGGCCATCGTCGACCTGGCCGCGGCCGAGGTCCGCGACAGCATCGCGGTGGCCTACGACGCCCAGGTCACCTACGACCGCGACCGGGGGATCGCCTGGGTCGTGGGCCACGGGACGCAGGGCGGGGTCGTCGTCGAGCGCATCGCGGTCGATGGCTCGGAGCTGACCTCCGATGCCCGCTGGACCACGTCCGGTCGACTGGTCGATGCCCGTCGGGTCGGTGGCTCGCTCCACCTGGTGGCCGCCGAGGGCTTCCCCGAGCCGATGCCGGGCGGGCCCGAGCCGGTGCCCGGCCCCGCGGTGGACGTCCCGCCGGCGTCGAGCACGGTGATCGAGGACGAGGTCGTCGAGGAGCCCGTCACCGAGGAGACGGTCCCCGACGGGTCGGTCACCGAGCCGGGCTTCGAGGGGGAGGAGGGGACCGCCACCGAGACGACCCTGGCGCCCGACGCCCCCGTGTCGTCGGCGGCGGGGGGCGTCGCGGCACCGGAGACGACGATCCCCGACCCCGATGTGAGCGTGCCCACCACCAGCGAGCCGGAGGTCGACCGAGCCGGAGATCACCGAGCCCGAGGTCACCGAGCCGGAGATCACCGAGCCCGAGGTCACCGAACCGCCGACGACCGAGCCGACGGAGCCGAACCCCGAGGTGCCGTTCCCCGAGGGCCCGGTGCCGTGCGACGAGGTGCTCCACCCCATCGGGCCGTCGTCGCCCGAGGCCACCCTGCTGGTGACGCTGCCGGCGACGGGTGAGCTGGAGCCCACCCATGCCGCCGAGGTCGTGGGGGCCGGGTCGCAGGTGCACGTCACGCTCGACGCGGCCTACCTCGCCACCGCCCTCTACGAGGGCGAGCCGGCGACCAGCATCCACCGCTTCGACCTCGACACCCTCACCCACACCGGCTCCGGCCGGGTCGACGGCGGGCTGCTCGACGAGTTCTCGATGTCCGAGCACGACGGCCACCTGCGGGTCGCGGTGACCACCGGCTTCGAGTCCTTCGGGGCGATGGAGGTGACCGACGAGGTCGGGGTGGCCGTCGACGGCGACGCCACCGTGACGTCGGTCGCGGGGGACGACACCGGTGACACCGCGCCGGCGGAGCCCGGCCGCAACGAGATCGTCGTGCTCGACACCGAGGGCGACCTCGACGTGGTCGGCCGCACCGCCCGCTTCGGCAAGCCCGGCGAGGCGATCCACGGCATCCGCTTCACCGGCGACACCGCGTACGCGGTGACGTTCCTCGAGACGGACCCCTTCTACGTCGTCGACCTGTCCGTCCCGACCGCCCCCGAGGTGGTGGGCGAGGTCGAGCTGCCCGGCTTCTCCGCCTACCTGCACCCGCTGTCGCCCTCGCTCGTGGTCGGCTTCGGACCCGGAGAGGACGGGCGGGCCGCGGCCAAGCTGTTCGACGTCTCCGACCCGACCGAACCCCGCGTCGCCGACGACGTGGTGCTGGGCGACGAGTCGGCGGTCGTGTGGGACCACCACGCCTTCGTCGACCTCGGCGACGGCCGCTTCGCCATCCCGGCCACCAGCTGGTCCGAGGTGACCCGCAACGAGGTCGTCGTGCTCGACGCCTCGACCGGCTCCCTGGAGGAGGTCGAGCGGGTCGGCAGCGACTCCGGCTTCGACCCGGCCCAGCGGGCCCTCCCCACCAGCGACGGCTGGGCCCTCCTGGTGTGGGACCACATCGAGCTCCTCGACGGGGCCGGCACCACGATCCCCCTCCGCTGACCGCACCCCGCCCCGAGGTGGGCGCGGATCCGGAGGCCGGGGCGGCGCGTGCCGCGCCCACTTCGATCGGTGGCCCGGCCTCAGCGGGTCAGGCCCGGCGGTAGACCGAGACGTGGTGGGTGGAGGCGTCGTCGAAGGGCGATCCGTCCCACCCACCCGTGCGGCGGTCGAGCACCAGCCCGGCCTCCGCCGCCATCGCGTCGAGGGCGTCGGGGGAGAGGTACCGGATGTGGCAGGGCCGGAGGGTGATCCCATCGGCTCCGATGTCGACGAACGAGCTCCAGGCCTCGCCGGCGTCGGGGTCGTGGCGGTCGACGAACAGCAGGACCCGGTCGGCGGTGATGCGGCGGACCTCGACCGATGACGTCGGTGTGGGCTCGTCGCCGGGGACGAAGGCCTCGACCACGAACCGACCCTCCGGCCGCAGCACCCGGGTCACCTCGGACAGGCAGGCGGCCTGGCCCTCGACGGTGGTGACGTTGAAGAGCGTGTTGCGAGCGACCAGCACCACGTCGAAGGGCCCGTCGGGCAGGGGTCCGGCCATGTCGCCCTGCACCGCCGCCACGGTCGCCCCACCCGGCTTGGCGGCCAGCAGGTCGAGCATCCGGGGGACGCGTCGAGACCGGTCACCCTGACGCCGTGCTCCGCGAGGGGCAGCGCCAGCCTTCCCGTCCCCACACCGAGCTCCAGCACCGCGGGCGGAGCGTCGGTGGCGCCGTCGCCGGCGACCTCGGCGAGCAGCGCGGTGACGAAGGCGATCGCGGCGTCGGTGTCGGCCGGGTCGTCGTACCAGTCGTCGTAGACGTCGGCGAAGCGGTCGCCGTAGGTGCTGGCGTCGTAGCCCTCCATCCCGCCGAGCCTCCCACGCGGCCCGCCGTCGGTCCCCACCCCCTCGAAGTGGTCCGCGAACGTGGGGCTGGGACCCCCAGGACGCGGCCACTTCGGTGTCCGCCTCGAAGTGGTCCGCGAACGTGGGGCTGGGACCCCCAGGACGCGGCCATTCGGCTCCGCCCGGGGTGGGGGCGTCCCCGCCCGGTAGCGTCGACGGGTGGCCTCCGATCCGGTCGACGAGACCTACCTCGACCACGCGGCCAGCACCCGGCCCCGCCCCGAGGCGGTGGAGGCGATGCTGCCCTTCCTGGCCGAGCACCACGGCAACCCGTCGGGCTCGCACGCCGCCGCCCGCCGGGCCCGCCGGGCGGTCGACGATGCCCGCGATGCGGTGGCGGCACTCGTCGGCTGCCGACCCGGTGAGGTGGTGTTCACCTCCGGGGGCACCGAGTCCGATGCCGCCGCGATCATCGGCGCCACCTCCGCCCGGCCGGGCCCGGTGGTGGTGTCGGCCATCGAGCACCACGCCGTGCTCGACTCGGCCCGGGCCGTCGCGGGCGAGGCCCTGGTGCTGGTGCCCGTCGACGCGCGGGGGATCATCGACGTCGACGCCCTGGCTGAGCTCCTGTCGGCCACCGACGAGCCACCGACGCTCGTCTCGATCGCCCTGGCCAACAACGAGGTCGGCACGATCCAGCCCCTCGACGCCGTCGCCGCGGTCGTCGCCGAGCACGCCCCCGGGGCGGTGCTCCACACCGATGCGGTGCAGGCCGCGGCCTGGCTCGACCTCCCCCGCCTCGCCACGGGTGCCGCGCTCCTGTCGCTCAGCGCCCACAAGCTCGGCGGGCCGAAGGGCGTCGGCGCGCTGGTGGTGCGGGAGGGCACCGTCGTCGAGCCGCTGCTGCGCGGCGGTGGGCAGGAGCGAGGGCGTCGCAGCGGCACCCCCAACGTCGCCGGCATCGTCGGCTTCGGGGCCGCGGCCCGGCTGCTGGCCGAGGAGCGGGCCGACGTCGCCGCGCGCACCGCGGTCCGACGCGACCGTCTGGCCGACGGGCTCCTCGCCGCGGTGACGCCCGTGCTGCCCGGTGCCCGGGAGACGGTCGTCGGCCCCGACCACGACCGGTCGCACCTGCTCCCCGGGCACCTCCACCTGTGCCTGCCCGGCGTCGCCTCCGACGAGGTGCTGTTCCTGCTCGACCGCGTGGGGGTGGAGGCGTCGGCGGCGTCCTCCTGCGCGTCGGGGGCGACCGAGCCGTCGCACGTCCTCGCCGCCCTCGGCATCCCCACCGAGGTCGCCCGCTGCTCGCTGCGGCTGACCCTCGGCTGGTCGACCACCGATGCCGAGGTCGAGCGGGCCCTGGAGGTCATCCCGCCGGTGGTGCGGGAGCTGGTGCCGGCACCACCGTCGGCCGAGCCCGCGGCGCCGGAGGGGGCGACGTCGTGAGGGTCCTCGTCGCCATGTCGGGCGGGGTCGACTCGTCGGTCGCCGCGGCCCGGCTCGTCGCGGCCGGCCACGAGGTCACCGGCGCCACCCTCAAGCTGTGGGGCGGCGAGTCCGACACCGGCTGCTGCGCGGTGTCCGACGTCGACGACGCCCGCCGGGTCGCCGACCAGCTCGGCGTCGCCCACCACACCTTCGGCTACGGCGAGGAGTTCGACGCCCGGGTCGTCGGCCCCTACGTCGAGGCCCACCGTCGGGGCGAGACGCCGAACCCGTGCGTCGAGTGCAACCGCCACCTCAAGTTCGGCGCCCTCCTCGACCGCGCCGACCGGCTGGGCTTCGACGCCGTCGCCACCGGGCACCATGCCCGGGTCGTCACCGACGCGTCGGGGCGGCGGGCCGTCGGCCGGGGCGCGGACCGGGCCAAGGACCAGTCCTACGTGCTGGCCGGCCTCGACCACGAGCGGCTCGGCCGGGTCCTGTTCCCCGTGGGCGACAGCGCCAAGGCCGACCTCCGGGCCGAGGCCGCCCGGTCGGGGCTCCGCACCGCGAGCAAGCCGGACAGCCAGGACGTGTGCTTCATCACCCGCACCGACGGACGTCGCGCCTTCCTCGCGGCGCGCGCCGACCTCACCCCCGGTGTCGTCGTCGACACCGCCGGAGCCACCGTGGGCCGGGTCGACGCCGTCGAGACCGTCACCCTCGGCCAGCGGCGGGGCCTCGGCCTCCCGGGCGGCACCGAGCCCCGCTTCGTGCTGTCGAGCGACCCGGCCTCGGCCACCGTCGTCGTGGGGTCCGAGGCCGACCTCCGCGTCGAGGCACAGCCGGTGACCGCGGTCGGCTGGGCCGAGGGTCCGTTCGACGATGCCCTCGACTGGCAGGTCAGCGCCCACGGTCGGGTCCACCGGGGCAGCCTCCACGTGGACGACGGCGGGGCCGCCGCCATCCGGTGGGACGAGCCGCAGCGCCGCGTCGCCCCTGGTCAGGTCGTCGTGGCCTACCGGGACGACGTGGTCGCGGCCTGGGCCACCGCGACCGGGACCCTGATCGCGTCCTCGGCGGCGAGTGACTGACGTCAGCGCTCTCGCCGTCGCGAACACCGAACGACGCTGGTTGAGCCTGATCAGGTAGGGTGCGTTCTGTGTTCGCGACGGCAGAGACGCCAGAGCAGGTCGACCTGGCCATCGAGGTCGGCGAGGCCCTGCGCACCACCGGTCTCGACGTGCGCGAGGTCGACGGCGCCCTCACCGTCGACGGCACGCGGCTCGCGCTCCACATCGTGCGTCGGGCGCACCCCACCCCGGCCGACCTCCGCCAGGTCGTCGAGGAGCAGCGGGGACGCCACCCGGCGCTCGTCGTCGCCGACCGCATCAGCCAGCCGGGCCGCGACATCCTGCGCGACGCCGGGTGGGGCTGGCTCGACCGTCGTGGCCACCTCCGGGTGTGGACCCCCGGGGTCCGCCTCGAGGTCCCGTTCGCCGCGCCCGGCGACGAGCCCGTGCGCCGTGGCAACCCGTGGACGACCGTCGGCCTCGAGGTCGCCCTCGCCTCGCTCATCTCGCCGACGGAGCCGGTCACGGCTCGTCGCGTCGCTCCCCGCATCGGCCGCAGCGTCGGAGCCACCCACGAGGTGATCGCCCGCTTCGTCGAGGTCGGGCTGGTCGGGCGGTCGACGCACCTCCCGCTGCTGCCCGAGCTGTTCTGGGAGACCGCAGGCCACTGGCCGGACGACGACTGGGCCGCCCTGCCGGTCGACATCAGCGAGCTGGCCGACTCGGTGGGCGGCGACGCGCTCCTGCGGGTCGACGGGCGGGCCGCCACCCTCGGCGGGGCGCGCATCCCGGCCACCGGTGATGCGCCGGCCCGCTGCTACGTCACCTCCGCCGGGGCGCTGCGTCGGGCCCGTCGGCTCGCCGACGCGGAGCGCGACACCCGCTGCTGGGTGCGCCGACCGCCGACCGGGTGGCTGCCCGACAACCCCGACCACCCACCCACCGCCGCCCATCCGTGGCGCGTCGCGCACCCGATGCTCTGCGCCCTCCGCCTCGCCGCGGACCCGGCCCGCGGTCGAGAGATCGTCGAGGACTGGGGCATCGTCCCCGAACCGTCCCCGTGACCGTGGTGCTCACCGGTCGACCCGACGGCACGACCCACCGGGAGGTGGCCCTCCTCGCGTCCCTGCCACCGGAGCTGCGCCTGATCGGCGGACTGGCGGTCGTCTGCCGGGTCGGCACGCCCCACCGGACGACGGTCGACGTCGACGCGCTCGCCCGCGGACTCGACCGCCTCCACCCCGCCCTGGCGGGCCTGGCCGTCACGGACTCGGGCGGCGGTCAGTACCGGTTCGCGGGCGACCTCGACCTCGACGTCATCGACGTCGCGCCCATGCCGGCCGCAGCGCTGGCCGACCAGCTCGAGGCGGCCGGGCCGCTGACCGACCTCGAGATCAACGTCGTGGGCCACGTGTGGGCCCACGACACCGCGACCGCGGTCGACATCATCGCCGTCGACGAGGTGACGGGAGCCCACCTGGCGACGGCGGGCGACCGCCTCGTCGCCTCGGCCGCCGGCATCGCGGCCATGAAGGCCAGCACCATCCCGCTGCGGGCGTCATCGAGACCTGAGAAGCGCGCCTCGGACCTCTACGACCTCGGTCGCATCCTCGTCGACGGTGGACTGCGCCGCGGCGCGCTCGACGGCCTCCCCGCCGTGGTCCGCGCGCCGCTGGTCGAGCGCATCCGTGGGTGGTACGTCGACGGGGCCGGACGCGACCGCACCTACCGGGACGTCAGGCGCTTCGACGAGCCCCGCCTCGACCTCGACGCGGCCGCCGACGCCGTCGAGGCGATCCTCGGCTGAGCCCACTGCCGCGGGGCCGCGCCGCTCCGCCCGGCAGGGGTCAGTCGGGGAGCAGGTTGGCGGCGAGGCTGGCGATGGCGATGCCCCGGCGACCCTCCCGCACCATGTTCTGGTCGAGCCCGTTGGTGATGTAGGCGACGCTGAGCCCGCTCTCGGGGTCGGCGAAGGCGAGCTGGCCGCCGGCGCCGTTGTGCCCGAACGACCGGGCCGACGCGGTGTGGCCGAAGCCCCGGCGGTGGCCCGAGCCCGTCGTCGCCCTTGACCACCAGGCCGCCGCGGGTGCGGTTGGCCGGCACCCCCCACATGTCGGGGAGGGTGTTGCGCACCGTGGCGGTGGCGTCGGCCAGCACGTCGGGCTTCCACATCCCCTCCGGGTCGTGGAGGTAGGCCTGGTACAGCAGGGCGAGGTCGGCGGCGCGCATCACGCCGCCCCCGCCGGGGACGCCGAGAGCCCGGGCCTCGGGCGTGTTGAGGGTCAGGAGGGCCTGCAGGGCCACGTCGGGCGGGATCAGCTCGCCGATGTCGATGCGGATGCCGAAGGCCTCCTCCATCTCGTCGGGGGTGGGCGGCTCGCCGACCCCGACCGCGTCGGCGATGCCCTGCTGCTGGTCGAGCGGGATCGACAGCATCCGGGGGAGCCCGAGGGGGTCGGTCACGAGCCGCTGCGACGGCGTCGCCGTAGGGCTCGCCGGTGACCTCGGCGATGATCTCGGCCAGCACCCAGTGGCCTGCCGTCGGGTGGTACATGAAGGTCTCGCCGGGCGTCATGGTGAGCCGCCACCGGGCGAAGGACTCCAGCCGGCTCTCCCGCGTGTCCCAGCGACCTGGTCCGAGCGGGGCCATCGGGAACCCGCCGAGGTGCATGGCCACCTGCTCGACGGTGATGACGTCCTTGCCGTTGGAGGCGAAGCTCGGCAGGTAGGTGCAGACCCGCTCGGTGAGGTCGACGGCACCGTCGCCGACGAGGCGCCACAGCGCCCCGCCGATCAGGCCCTTGGTGGCCGAGAACGGGACGAACCGGGTCTCGGAGGGCAGGCCGAACGTCTCGTCGACGACGATCCGGCCCTCGTGGCCGATGGCGATCTGGGCGGCGGGCAGCAGGCCCTCGTCGACCTCGCGCCGGACGCGGGTGAGGAGGGCGGACACCTTGGTGGGGTCGAGCACGGCGCGAACGCTACCGGTCACCGGCCTCCGACGAGACGGGCACCCGGCGGGCCGCGGCCTCGGCCAGCACCCCGGCCGGCAGGGTCGGCGTGAAGAGGACGCGGGTGGCCTCCTCGGTGACGAGCTCGCCGCCCGGGCGTCGCACGGTGACGGGGATCGGCTCCGACGTCACCAGCTCGAGCACCAACCCGGGTGCGCCCACGGTGAGGTCGACGCCGTCGACCCCCTCGCGCGCCGGCTCGAGCCCGACGATGAGGGGACGGGGGGCCATCACCGACTCGGGCCGGGCCAGCGGGTCGTGCACCACGACGCCGGAGGGGACGAAGACCAGCCAGCGGCGGGCCAGCCCGTGCAGCGAGCGGCCGCCGGCGACGACCACCACCGCGCCGACCGTCGTCGCCACCGCACCGGCGACCCACTGGCCGGCGCCCAGCAGCAGGGGACCGGTCACCGCACCGGCTGCGACCGCGACCCAGGTCACCGCGGCCAGCGCCGCCAGGGTGGGGGGGCAGCGCAGGGCGAAGCGGCGCTCGGCGCCGTAGGCCGACCCGTTCACGAAGAGGTCGCCGACCGCGGGCGAGAAGGCCAGCGCGGTCGAGACCGACGGCCACCAGCACGGCGATCACGGCGGACGGCGACCTCACCGTCCCCGCCCTCCGACGCCGCCGCCCAGGCCGCGGCGGCCACCGAACCGGGCACCACGACCCGCACGACGGTGAGGCTCGTCGCCCTCGGCACCAGCAGGGCGACGAGCACCACGACCCACGCGCCCCATGCCGCCACCGAGCCCACGGCCTGGACGCCGTCGGAGCGCCCATCGAGCGCCGCACCCACGATCGGGCCCCACCGCGAGCGGCGCGACCAGCCACAGCGCCCGGAGGAGCCACGCCGCCAGCTCGCTCGGTGAGCGGTCGGGGGCATCGGGGCCGGCGGGGGTCACGGCCTGAGATTTGCCCAATCCGCCCGGCGATGGCTACTCCTGTACCGAAGCGGGTTCGGGCTCACAGCCCGGCGAGACCATCCGACAGGGGGTTCTGTGCGGAGCGGAGATGCCACCCGGGGTGACGGGACGCCGACGAGCGAGCCTCCTGCCGTCCCCATGCCCGCGGGCATCGGCACGCCCACGGCCATCGGCAGCCTCCCCCACGAGGACGCCGACGAGGCCGTCGCGTTCGTCCTGGCCCACCTGCCGGAGATGCCCGCCGCTCCCAGCCTCCCCCGCCGCGATGCCCGCGAGGGGATGATCCCGCAGGCCATGTGGGGCATCACGGGCGTCGAGGTCCGCGCCGACGGCTCCTACGCCGTCGACCCCTCCGCCCTCGACCCGGAGGCGCCCCTGGGCGACCCGGAGCTGGCCGGGCCGCCGTTCGCCACCCTCCAGACCTTCCTGCAGGCGGTCGTGGGCCGCACCGGGGCGATCAAGGTGCAGCTGACCGGGCCGATCACCCTGGCCCGGGCGCTGGCCGCCGAGGGCGTCTCCGCCGACATCGCCGTGTCCGTCGCCGGAGCGGCCGTGCGGGCCCGGGCCCGCCACCTGCTCGACGCGGTGGCGTCGGCGGCGCCGGAGGCGCCCGTGGTCGCCTTCCTGGACGAGCCGGGTCTGGTCGGGGGGCCTCCCACCGACCTCACCGACCCCGACACCACCATCGACGTCGTCTCCGGCGTCCTGGCCGTGTGGGAGCCCCGTGCCGTCACCGGGGTCCACTGCTGCGGAGCGACCGACTGGAAGGCGCTGCTGCAGGCCGGGCCCCGGGTGCTCTCGGCCCCGGTCGGCGCCGGCTTCGGGCCCAGCGCGGGCGCGCTGGCCGCCTTCCTCGAGCGCGACGGCTGGATCGCGTGGGGAGCGGTCCCGACCGACCGCCCGTTGGGCGACTCGGCCTCCCACTGGTGGCGTGAGCTCTCCGCCGAGTGGTGCTCGCTGGTCCAGGCCGGCTGCGATCCGGAGCGGATCCGCCGCCAGGCGCTGGTCACCCCCGCCTGCGGGCTGGCGCTCCACCACCTGCCCCAGGTCGAGCGGGTCCACGAGCTGTCACGGGCCCTCGGCCTGCGCATCCACGACCAGCTGGCCGGGGTGCGCCTCTCCGTCGGCGCCTGAGGCCCCGTCGCCCCTGACGCGACGCAGCCGCCCCGGAGGGCGGCCACGGCGGGGGGGATGCGTGAACGGGTGTGCGGGTGGGGCTGCGGCTACAGGCGCCGCAGCGCATCCACCATGCGGCGGAGCGTGCCGACCTTCTCGCCCTCGCCCACCTCTTGGGCGTTGAAGGCGACGTCGAGGGCTTCCTTCTTGCTCGCCTTGCCGGTCTCGACCGGCTCGTCGATGAACTGCGCGTAGAGGTTCTCGAGCCAGGCGGCGTTGGGGTCGAGCTCGGGGGCCGGCTCGGCCGGCTCCTCGACGACGGGGGCGCCGTTGATGGCGGCGACCGGGTCCTGGAAGCCGTTGATGCCCTCGAGGCCGGTGGTGGCCTCGGCGACCGGAGCCGTCTCGTGCTCGTCGTGGACGTGCACCTCGTGGGTCCAGCGGTCGTGGGGGTCGGCCTCGCGGACGGTCGAGCGTCGGGGCAGCAGCTGCGAGGCGTCGTCGGGGGCGATCTCGGGCCCGACCGACGACCCGTTCATCGACGGGCCGAAGCTGACGCCGGTGTCGGTGTCGAGGTCCGACGGCGGGTGGTCGAACGGGTTGCCCGCGCTCCACCCGGGTCCCAGCTCTCGCCGCCGGGGTCGGTGACGTCGGTGGCGGGCTCGGCCGCGTGGTCGGTCACGTCGGTGGCGGGCTCTTCGCGACCCGCCTCCCGGACCTCCTCGCGGGCCGACGCGGCGGCCATGCGCTCGGCCGCGGACGGCTCGTGGACGGGGTCGTCCGACAGCGGGCTGAACGGCTCGGGGTGGACCTCGAGCAACCCGGCCCGACCGAGGCGGTAGACGATCTGGGCGGTCGAGTACTGGCCTCGGCCGAGGGCGGCGGCCAGCTCGCCGATGGTGCGGGGCCCGGCCAGCGCGGTGACCAGCTCCCAGTCCTCGCGGAGGAGGGTGACCTGGGCGGCGCCCTCGGGCAGCGAGCGCTTGGCGGTGACCCACGCCGAGATCGACGGGATCAGGTGCGACATCTCGTCGACGGTGCGCACCCGGCGTCGGACCTCGTTGACGATGGCCTCGACGTTGAACCCGCGGAACGGGCCGATCCAGTGCATCGTGTCTTCTCGAAGTCGAAGCTGCCGTCGCCCTCGCGGAAGAGGGTGATCAGCGGGTCGTAGATGACCGACAGCACGACCGAGGCCAGCAGGTCGGGGGCGATGGAGCCCTGGGCGATGAGGATCTCGCCGACCCGAGGGGAGTCGCCGGCCTCCTCGACCGCAGCGGTCCACTGCTCGGCGGTGAGCCGACCGGGGCGGACCAGCGCCGCGGCCAGGGCGTCGTCGGTGTCGGCGCCGCGGGCGAAGTACAGCTGCCCGTCGGACAGGTACGCCGTGCAGCCGGCGCTGCCGGTGAACCGGACGGCGCCCGTCTTGCCGGTGGACGACAGGACGCGGAGCGCCCCCGCCGGGCGAGTAGTCGTCGAGAGATCCGTTCAGAGCCATGTCGTCAGCATCCGGTCCTTCGGCGGGAGTGGCGTCACCTTGGTACTCATCGGCTCATGAGGTCCGCTTGTGAGGCTTTTGGCCTAGCACCGCCCTGAGGATCCCTCTGCGCCGCCGACCATTGTGCTACACGGCTCCCGTTCGCGCACCAGGAACGCTCGCGCGGCCACCGCGCGTGGCATCGCTGCAGGTGGTGGGCCGGCGACGTCCGGTGGTGGTCGGAGGCTCGGTCGTCGCACGGCTCGGAGCCGCGGCGCCGTCCCGTCCTATGCTCGGGCCGTGGACGACCGGACTGCCGCGTGACGGGCGAACCGGCCGAGCGGGCCGCGGCGCTGCGGGCGGAGATCGCCGCCCACGACGAGCGCTACCACCTGCACGACGCGCCCACCGTCTCCGACGCCGAGTACGACGCCCTGGTCAGGGAGCTGCGGGCCCTCGAGGAGGCCCATCCCGACCTGGTCACGCCCGACTCGCCCACCCAGCGGGTCGGCACCGCGCCCAGCGCCCTGTTCGCCCCCGTCGAGCACCGCTCGCCGATGATGTCGCTCGACAACGCGTTCGACGCCGAGAGCCTCGATGCCTGGGGTGAGCGACTCGTGCGGCGCCTGGGTGACGAGGCCGCCGGAGACGTCGGCTACGTGTGCGAGCTCAAGATCGACGGGGTGGCCATCTCGCTGCTCTACGAGGACGGCCGGCTGGTGCAGGCCGCCACCCGGGGCGACGGCCGGGTCGGCGAGGACGTCACCGCCAACGTCCGCACCATCGGCGACATCCCCCACCGCCTCCCGGCCGGGCGCCCCGCGGGTGCTGGAGGTGCGGGGCGAGGTCTACATGTCCCGTCCCGCCTTCGAGCGCCTCCAGGCCACCCAGGAGGAGGAGAACCGGGGCCGCCTGGCCGAGGGGCGCAAGCCCAACCCGGTCGCGGTCAACCCCCGCAACGCGGCCGCCGGCTCCCTGCGGCAGAAGAACGCCGAGGTCACCGCCCGCCGCGAGCTCTCGATGTGGTGCTACCAGATGGGTGAGGTCGACGGCGGTCCGGCCTTCGCCCGCCACCGGGAGACGCTCGACTTCCTGGCCGAGGCCGGCCTGCCGGTGAGCCCCGAGATCCGGGTCGAGCAGACCCTCGACGCCGTCCGGGCCTACTGCCTGCACTGGCAGGAGCACCGCCACGAGCTCGACCTACGAGATCGACGGCGCGGTGGTGAAGGTCGACGACCTGGCCCGACGCCGGTCGCTCGGCTTCACCTCCCGGGCCCCGCGTTGGGCCATCGCCTACAAGTTCCCGCCCGAGGAGCGCACCACCCGGCTGCTCGCCATCCAGGTGTCGGTCGGGCGCACCGGCCGCACGACGCCGTTCGCCCAGCTCGAGCCGGTCTTCGTCGGCGGCGCCAACGTCGGCCAGGCCACCCTCCACAACCAGGACCAGGTCGCCGCTCAAGGACGTCCGCCCCGGCGACATGGTGGTCGTGCGGCGGGCCGGCGACGTCATCCCCGAGGTCGTCGGGCCGGTGCTGCCCCGCGACGACCCCGACCGCCCGCCGTGGGAGTTCCCCACCACGTGCCCGTGCCCCCGCGCCTCGACGCTCGTCCGGCCGGAGGGCGAGAGCGACACCCGCTGCGTCGACGCCGAGTGCCCGTTCCAGCGGGCGGGGTCGATCGAGCACTTCGCCGGTCGGGGGTCGATGGACATCGAGGGCTTCGGCGAGCAGCGCGTCCGCCTGTTCCTCGACCTCGGTCTGATCGCCGACGTCGCCGACGTCTACGCCATCGACTGGGACCGCCTGGCCGCGCTGCGCGCCGTGGTGGCGGAGTGGGCCGCGGCCGCCCTCGCCTCGGCCCGGGAGCGCACCGGCGACCCGAAGGCGAAGCCCGAGGCCGTCACCGCCGTCGACGTGGCGCCCACCGTTCCCGAGGGGGCCGAGGCCCTGCTCGGCGCCGACCTGGTGGCCGACCTCGCCCTCGACGCCGAGCGCTTCCGCTCGACCGCCGACACCCTGCGCGGCCTGGCCGACGACGCCGCGGGGAAGCTCGCCGCCGCCATCGACGCCACCCGTGATCGCCCGCTGGCCAAGCTGCTCGTCGGGCTGAACATCCGCCACCTCGGGCCGGCCGGGGCCGAGGCCCTGGCCGGCGCCCTCGGCCACCTCGACGCCATCGAGTCCGCCTCGGCCGACGAGATGGCCGCGGTCGAGGGCGTCGGCCCGATCATCGCCGCGTCGGTGCGGGCCTGGTTCGACGAGGACGCCAACCGCGACGTCGTCGCCCGGCTGCGGGCCGCCGGCGTGAACCTGGCCGGACCGGAGCGCCCCGACGTCGCGCCGGTGCTGGAGGGCAAGGCCGTCGTCGTCACCGGCACCCTCGAGGGCTTCAGCCGCGACGAGGCCGCCAGCGCCATCAAGGCCCGGGGCGGCAAGAGCCCCGGCAGCGTGTCGAAGAAGACCCTCGCGGTGGTCGTCGGCGCCGAGCCCGGCGCGTCGAAGGTCACCAAGGCCGAGGAGCTCGGCGTCCCGATCGTCGACGAGGCCGCCTTCCTCCACATCCTGGAGACCGGCGACCTCCCCTGACGGGTGCCGGTCGTCAGACGACGTAGATGGTGTAGCTGACGGTGCGGGCCGAGTCGGGGCCCTCGTCGAGCTTCCAGAAGCGCACCGAGACGTCGACCGCGCCGGTGTCGTACTCGGTGATCGCCTTGCCCTCGCCGGGCTGGAACATGACCAGGTTCTTGTTGTTCGGGCGCGGACCGAGGCGCTGCTGCTCGGGGCTGAGCCGCTCCCACGCCTCGCTGCCGGGGACGATGGCGCCGACCATCTGCTCCTCGGGGATGCTCACGCCGTTGATGGTGAGGCGGCCGTCGTAGCCGGCCTCGAGCTCGACGCCCACCTGCGACTGGCGGAGCACCCGGCCACCGGGGTCGGGGGTGTAGGCGAGGATCGCGGCGTCGAGGTCGGCGCCGCTGCCGGTGTCGCCGGCCGAGCGGGCCGCGATGACCAGCGACCCGGCCGCGAGGGCCAGCAGCAGCACGATCGCGAGGCGGCGCCACGAGAAGAGCGGCTGGGGGAGCGGGTCGCGGATCGTCGAGGGGTCGAACGCGTCGGGGTCGCGCTCGACCGGGACGTCGGGCTCGACCACCTGGACGTCGCCGGGCTCGTCATGCGTGTCCACCCCCCAATGCTGCCAGCAGAAGTCGCCGGGCCGTCGGGTGCGCGGGACCATCCGGCGCCGGGTGACGGCGCGGGCTCCCCGGTGCCCGGCGCCGGGCGACCGGTACCCTCGTCGGGTGTCGATGTCGCGCATGGCCGAGCAGATCGGACGGGTGCTCGGCGGTCGCTACCGCCTGCTCGCCCCGATCGGTCGCGGCGCGTCGGCCCAGGTCTTCGTGGCCGACGACGTGCGCCTCAACCGCCGGGTGGCGGTCAAGGTCCTGCACGACGCGCTGGCCGAGGACCAGGAGTTCCTGCGCCGGTTCCGCACCGAGGCCCAGGCCGCCGCGGCCCTCAACCACCGCCACGTGATCTCGGTCTACGACTGGGGCCAGGACGACGACGAGATCCCGTGGATCGTCACCGAGTACCTGGGCGGCGGCAGCCTCCGGGCCCTGCTCGACCGGGGCCACCGCCTGACCCCGTCGCAGGCCCTCGTCGTCGGCCTCCAGACCGCGCAGGGCCTCGACTACGCCCACCCCGTGGCTTCGTCCACCGCGACATCAAGCCGGCCAACCTCCTCTTCGACGACGAGGGCGAGCTGCGCATCGCCGACTTCGGCCTGGCCCGGGCCCTCGCCGAGGCGGCCTGGACCGAGCCGCAGGGCGCGGTGGTCGGCACCGCCCGCTACGCGTCGCCCGAGCAGGCCCAGGGCATGCCCCTCACCGGTCGGGCCGACGTGTACTCCCTGGCCCTGGTGCTGGTGGAGGCGGTCACCGGCGAGGTGCCGTTCTCGACCGACACCACCCTCGGCACGCTCATGGCCCGCATCGGCAAGGCCCTGCCGGTGCCCGACTCCCTCGGGCCGCTGGCCGCGGTGGTCGCCGCCGCCGGTGATCCCGACCCCGACGCCCGCCTCGACTCCCGCCGGTTCGCGGCCGGGCTCACCCGCATCGCGTCGGCCCTGCCCCGCCCTGCGCCGCTGCCGCTGGCGGGGGCCACCGAGGTCGACCTCAGCGACGACCGCGACCCGACGCTCATGGCCGGCGCCGGGGCCCTGCTCGCCGGGGCCGGCGGGGCGGTCGCGGCGACCACGCCCCGGCGCGAGCACGCCGACGCCGAGGACGAGATCGACACGGTCGCCATCGGCGCCGGGCCTCGACCGCGGACGCGCTGACACCACCGACCTCGACGACGACCTCGACGTGCCGTCCTTCGTCGCGGGTCGCCGACCGCGGCGGTCACCGCTGACGATGTCGACGAGCTGGACGATCTCGACGACCTGGCGCTCCGAGACGACGTCGACATCTGCCCGGCGCCGTCGACCCGACCGTCGTCGTGCGCCTCGCCCGTCGCGGCGCTGGAGGCGCCGGTCCGACCCGTCCGCCCCGGCCCCGACGACGGCGGTGGTCGATCCCGACCACGCTGCCGACCTCGAGGTGGCCGACGTCGACGACGGAGATCTCGGCGAGCCGCCGTGGGACCCGCGGTCGCCCACCGGCCGGCGCCGTCGCCGGTGGCCGATCGTGGTGCTGGTCGTGCTGCTGGTGGCCGGGCTGGGTGCGGCCGTCGGGCTGCTGGTCGCCGACATCGCCGAGGGCACGCCGACCCACCGCATCCCGCCGGTGTCCGGGCTGAGCGAGGACGAGGCCGTCGACACCCTCACCGGCGCTCGGGTTCGACGTGGAGGTCGATCGCCAGCGCGTCGACGGCACCGAGGCGGGCGACGTGCTCGGCACCCGCCCCGAGCGCGGCCGCGAGCTGGAGGAGGGCCAGAAGGTCGTCGTGCTGGTGTCCGAGGGCCAGACCCTGGTCGACATGCCCGAGATCACCCGGGGGATGCCGGCCGCCGACGCCGAGAACGTCCTCACCTTCTCCGCCCTGGTCCCCGTGCCCACCGAGCGCTACGACGAGGAGGTGCCCGCGGACCACGTCGTCGGCCTCACCAGCGAGCTGCCCGACCAGGTCGAGAAGGGCACCGAGGTCGCCTACGTGGTGTCCCTCGGCCCCGAGCCCCGCACCGTGCCCGAGGGCCTGGTCGGCATGTCGGAGGAGGACGCCACCTCGGCCCTGAGCGCCGTCGGGCTCGTCCCCGCCGTCGACCGCCAGTACAGCGACACGGTGGAGGCCGGGCTCGTGGTCAGCGCCACCCCCGCCTCCGGTGAGCAGGCCGCCCGCGACAGCGAGGTCGTGCTGGTCGTGTCGCTCGGCCCCGAGCTGGTGGCGGTCCCCGACATCACGGGGGCCGAGTCGCTCAGCGATGCGGTGCGGATCCTCGAGGATGCCGGCCTGGTCGCGGGCGACGTCCAGGGCCCCGCGGCCGGTCGTCCCGCCGGCACCGACCCGGAGGCGGGCACCGAGGTCCGCAAGGGCTCCGAGGTCGACATCATCCTCCGCCGTCGGGATGCCGGCGACGACGGCGACGGCTGACCGGGCCCCGGCCGGCGACCCGACGGCCACGGTAGGTTCGGACCCGTCCCGCCCGTCCCCGGAGGCCCTGATGTTCGACACGCTGCCCGGGCTGCTGCCCGACCTCTCCGCGCTGTACGAGGACCTGCACGCCCACCCGGAGCTGTCGTTCCAGGAGGTGCGGACCGCCGGCATCGTGGGCGACCGGTTGGAGGCCCTGGGCTACGACGTGACCCGCGGGGTCGGCGGCACCGGTGTGGTGGCCGTGCTCGACAACGGGCCGGGGCCGACCGTGCTGCTGCGGGCCGACATCGACGCCCTCCCCGTCGAGGAGGACACCGGCCTCGCCTACGCGAGCACCCAGCGGGCCACCGACCCGTCCGGCCGTGATGTCCCCGTCGCCCACGCCTGCGGCCACGACATGCACGCGGCCTGGCTCATCGGGGCGGCGTCGGTGCTGGTCGAGCAGCGCGCCACCTGGTCGGGGCGGCTGCTGCTCGTCGTGCAGCCGGGCGAGGAGCTCGGCGCCGGCGCCGAGGCGATGCTGGCCGACGGCCTCTACGAGCGGTTCGGCACGCCCGACGTCGTGCTCGGCCAGCACGCCGCGCCCGCGCCCGCGGGGTGGGTGCTGCACCGGGCCGGTCCGATGATGGCGGCCAGCGACTCGGTCGAGCTCGTGCTCCACGGTCGCGGCGGGCACGGGTCGGCGCCGCAGTCGACCATCGACCCCGCGGTGCTGGCGGCGTCGACGGTGATGCGCCTCCAGACCATCGTGTCCCGCGAGGTCGACCCGGCGGCCACTGCGGTGGTCACCGTCGGGCGGCTGCAGGTCGGCTCGAAGGAGAACATCATCTCGGACCGGGCCGAGCTCGGCCTCAGCATCCGGACCTTCGAGCCCGCGGTGCGGGACAAGATCCTCGCCTCGGTCGAGCGCATCGTCCACGGCGAGTGCCAGACCGCGGGCTGCACCCGCGAGCCGGCCATCACCCGCACCTTCGGCACGCCGGTGGTCGACAACGATCCCGAGGCGACGGCCCGCCTGGCCGCGGCGTTCACCGAGCACTTCGGGGCCGACCGGGTGATGGAGGGCCCGAAGGCGACGGCCAGCGAGGACGTCGGGCACTTCGGCGCCCAGGCCGGGTGCCCGTCGGTGTTCTGGTTCGTCGGCGTGAGCGACCCGGAGATGGTGCTGCGCGCCTTCGCCGAGGGCCGCTTCGAGCAGGACGTCCCCGCCAACCACTCACCCCACTTCGCCCCGGTGCAGGAGCCGTCGCTCGCCACCGGCGTCGAGGCCCTCGTCATCGCCGCCACCACCTGGCTCACCCCCACCAGCTGACCGACCGCCGAACTGGCCCCTCGACCCGGCGCCGGGGTGCGGGATCGGGGGACCAGTTCGGTTCTCGGCTGGTCGGGTCGTCGGGTCTCGGGTCAGGCGGGTGGGGTGGTGGAGCAGGTCATGGGCTCGGGCGCGCCGGACGGGTCGAGCTCGTCGGTCGTGCCCCGGGGGCTGGCGGCCAGGATCTCGGCCCACCACGAGGTGGCGTGGGAGATCCAGATGTGGCCCACGTCCTCCTCGCAGGCCATGAGGCGCACGTCGGGCTGGTCGGCGTAGTACCGGCTGGCCGTCGCCGAGTCGGCCACGAAGTCGGCGGTGACGCACCCCGGCTCGGTGGCGTACTGCTCGCCCATGCGGCCGTCGGGGCAGCCGGTCCACTGGTCCTCGGGCCCGCCCCAGGCGACGATCACCGTCATCGGCTCGGGCGGCACGGGGTCGGCGGGCGAGGTGAGGATGAAGTTGCCGGAGCCGACGATGCCGCCGGCGAACACGTCGGAGTGCCGCTGGAGGACGTAGTTCACCATCGTCCCGCCGATCGAGATGCCACCGATGAAGACCCGGTCGACGTCGACGGGGTGGTGGGCGCCGATGCAGGCGACCAGATCGAGGATGAGCGTGGTGTCGGGGTTGGGCCCGGTCATCTGCGGGGTGCGCATGGCGTCCCACGGGCCCCACACCTTCCCGTTCTCGTTGCGGACCGGGGCGACGACGATCCACCCCTCGTCGGGGAGCTGGTCGAGCTCGGACTGCTCCAGGAAGGCGGCCTCCTCCTGCACGGTGCCGGTCACCGCGACGAACAGGGGCCGGGGCTCGGTCGCGTCGCCCTCCGGGAGCAGGAGGTGGAACGAGCGCTCCTGGTCGCCGGAGGCGAAGCCGTCGTGGGCCCCGGCGGCCAGCTCGCCCTCGTCGAAGCCGGCCGGGCAGTCGGCGAGGTCGCCGGTGGGGACGATCGGTGTCGGGGCCCCCTCGGTGTCGCCGCCGTCCCCGTCGTCCGGCTCCGTCACCACCTTCGACCGACGTCGTGGTCGAGGCGTCGGAGGCGTCCGCGGACGGGTCGTCGTCGCCGGCGCCGTCGTCGCTGCACGCCCCGGCCACCAGGACGAGGACGGCCACCACGGCGACGGCGAGGGCACGGGTGGGGGAGGCGGGACGGCGGGCCATCGGGCGGGGAACCTACCTGCTCGCTGTGACCCTTGACACCGGCTGGGGCGGCTCCGAGCCCGAGGATTGACCCGCGGGTCAAGGTAAGGTCGATCAGGTGACCGGCCCGGGCGCTGACGTCGCGCCGGCACCGGCGCGGGCGCGAGGCGACCTCGGCGCGTCCGGGCTCGAGACCCACCACTCGCCCCGCTTGATCCTGGTCGCACTGCTGATCGGGCTGTTCACCGTCAACGTCACCGTGACGATCCTCGCGGTGTCGATCCCACGGATCGCCAGCGACCTCGATGCCAGCCAGAGCACCCTCACGTGGGTCGTCAGCGGGCCGATCCTGGCCTTCGGCATCATCGGCCCCGCGGTCGGGAAGCTGGGCGACATCTGGGGCCAGCGGCGGGTGTTCCTCATCGGCCTGTCCGGCGCCATCGTCAGCGCCGCGGCCAGCGCGGTGGCCTGGAGCGCCGGGTCCCTCATCGCCTTCCGGGTGCTCGCCGCCGCGCAGGGCGCGGCCACCGGCCCGGCGTCGTTCGCCCTCATCGCCCTCGTGTTCAGCCGCACCGAGCGGGTCAAGGCCCTCGGCTGGTGGGCGATGGTGGCGGCCGGCGGCCCCGTCGTCGGCGTCGTGATCGGCGGCCCGCTCATCGCCGCCTTCGGCTGGCGGGCGATCTTCGCCGGCCAGGTCCCGCTGGTGGCGCTCGCCCTCGTCTTCGCGTGGCGGGTCCTGCCCGAGACACCTCGCCAGGCCGCGACGCGGTTCGACTGGCCCGGCGCGGTCCTCCTGGCCTTCGTGGCCACCCCACTGCTCCTGGCCCTCAACCTGGCGCCGTCGCGCGGCTGGACCGACCCGCTCGTGCTGGCCGGGATCGTGGTCGCCCCCCTCGCCGCGGCCGCCTTCCTCTTCCACGAGCGGCGGACCGAGTCCCCGTTGCTGCCGCTCCGCTACCTGCGCCGTCGGAACTTCGCCCTGCCGATCCTGACGCTGGGCCTGATCAACGCCGCCTACATGGGCAGCTTCATCCTGACCCCGCTGCTGATGCAGAACGTCCTCGGCTTCGACGAGACCCGCACCGGACTGGTGTCGACGGCCCGGCCGATCGCCTTCGCCATCGCCGGGCCGCTCGCCGCGCTGGTGGTGGCCCGCACGGGGGAGCGGGCGACCGGGGTGTTCGGGGGCGTCCTGATCGTGGCGTCGATGCTCTGGATGGCCACCATCCGACCCGGTACCGCGGCGCTCGTCATCGTCGGCGGCCTGGCCCTCGCCGGCGTGGCCATGGGCCTCACGAACCCGGCGATGGCCTCGACCGTCGCCCACTCGGTCGACGAGTCCGACCTCGGCGTGGCCGGCGCCGCCCAGCAGATGATCAGCCAGATCGGGGTCACCTTCGGCATCCAGCTCATGCAGACGGTGCAGCAGGTGCGCGAGCCGGTGGTCGGCCTCGCGGCCAGCTACTCGTGGGGCTACCTCGCCGGAGCGGTGCTCGGGGTGTTCTGCGTGATCGCGGCCGCCGGTGTGCGCCGGGGCGCGTCGGCACCGGACGACCTTCCGGAGTTCACCGTCGTCGGGGACGGGGCCCTCGCCGACGGCGCCGTCGAGGGCGCGGTGCTCGACGCGGTCGGCTCGTCGAGCACGACCTCTGCTCCGCCTCCGCCTCCGCCGGGTGCCGGACGTCGCCGGCCGCGGGTGGCGGGACCGTGGCCCCACCACCCGCCGGAGCCGCGATCAGTCGGTGATCCCCTGGATCTTGTCGGCGATCTCCTTCTGGATCGGGTCGGGAGCGGCGCCGGCCTGCTGCATGGCCATCATCTTGGTCATGTCGCCGGTGACGCTGATCTGACCCGACATGAAGGCCTGCATGCCGGCCTGCGGGTTCTGCTCGACGAGGATCGCCTTGGCCACCGTGTAGGGCAGGGTGACGGTGAGCTGCGGGTCGTCGAGGTGGCCGTTGTCCATGCGCATCTCGCCGTCGGAGGTGTCCATGTGGGCGTGCACGACGCCGTCGTCGCCGACGCCGTCGGGGCACTCCTTGACCACCAGGTTCATCTTGATGACGTGCGGCGGCGGCGGGGCCTTGCCCTCGTACTCGTCGTAGATGGCCTTGGCGGCCTCCACCCACTCGTCGCTCAGGAACTGCGGCACGGGACTTTCCTCCGGATCGTGACGGACGCCGCACGTTACCCCCGGCCCGCGAGGAGAACCCGACCACTTGGTCAAGAGGCGAGGACGCGGCGCGCGATCTCCTCGTCAGCGGCGAGGGAGCACACCACGAAGCGGCCCACGAAGGCGGCCAGCTCGTCGGCCTCCATGGCGACGCGGCCGGTGCGGTGGAAGTGGCCGTAGTACCCGACGGCCCCCACGACCCCGTAGGCGAGGAGCAACGGGTCCTCGTCGCGGATCGTGCCCTCGGCGATGCCGGCGGCGACCAGCGCGCCCACGTCGTTGGCGTGGACCTCGGTGCCCTGGCGCAGCACGTCGGTGAACTGCTTGTCGATGTTCTCGACCTCGATCAGCGAGAAGAAGTGGGCGTGGCTCGACATGTACGCGACCGACGCCTTGGCCCCCTGGTGGATCCGCTGCAACGGCTCGGCGTCGGGGTCGATGGCCGCGCCCTGGGCCCGCCGCAGGCGCAGGCGGTTCTCCTCGACGAGGTCGCGGAAGAGGGCGGCCTTGTTGTCGAAGTACCAGTAGAAGAGCCCCTTGGCGACGCCGGCCCGCTCGACGATGTCGACGATGCGGGTCTCGTCGTAGCCCCGCTCGGCGAACAGCTCCGCCGCCGCGTCGATGAGCTGCGTCTTGCGCTCGAGTCCCTGGCTGGTCAGCCGACGGGCCTCGGACATCAGCGGGCTCGGGCGGTCGGTGACATCCGCGTCAGGTTACGGCCTGCACGGAGGGTGGCGGATCGATGTCGCCCCTCTTGGTGGCGGTCGGTGGCGGTCGGGCGTCGGGCTGCTCCGCGTCGGCCACGATGGGATCCGCCCGCTCCCCGGCCCGTCCCCAGGAGGACCCGTGACCGCTCCCATCCTCGACGGCGCCGAGCCGTTCCACGCCGACGGCGACCGGCGCGGCGTGCTCGTGCTCCACGGCTTCACCAGCGACCCCCGCTCGATGCGGCCGGTCGCCGACGGCCTCGCCGCCGCGGGCTTCACCGTCGACTGCCCCCTCCTCCCGGGTCACGGCACCGCGGTCGACGACCTGATCCACACCGGGTTCACCGACTGGCTCGGCACCGCCCACGAGGCCTACGACGCGCTGGCGGCGCAGTGCGACCGGGTCGCCGTCGTCGGGCTGTCGATGGGCGGCGCGCTGACGGCCTGGCTGGCCTCGGAGAAGGACGACATCGCCGGCATCGCCTGCCTCAACGCCGTGGTCACGCCGCCCGAGGGCATGCGCGAGGGCCTGGAGGAGCTGGTGCAGGAGGGGATGGAGGTGATGCCCGGCATCGGCTCGGACATCGCCAAGGAGGGTGTGGAGGAGAACGCCTACGCCGACACCCCGCTGCGACCGCTGCTCACCCTGTTCGACGCGGCGGAGGAGCTCGAGCGGCGCCTGCCCCGCATCACCTGCCCCGTCCTGGTGGTCACCAGCCCCCAGGACCACGTCGTGCCGCCCGAGAACGGCGACGTCCTGGCATCGTCGGTCGCCGGCCCCGTCGAGCGGGTGACCGCGCCCGACAGCTTCCACGTCGTCACCCTCGACCACGACGGTCCCGCGGTGGTCGAGGCCGTCGTCGCCTTCTGCACCAAGGTCACCGCCTGACCAGCTGACCCCGTCCGCCCGACGCGCGGGTGTGGCGGCCGTTGGGGGTCCGCGAGCGCAGCCTCACGGGCGCGGCGACGAGGGCTCGGGTACCGTCACCCCGTCGGCGAGCTGGGAGGCGGTTCCGTGCGCAGACGGAGGAACGTCACGTGGGCGGAGGGCCGGGTCGGCCGACTGCTCGTCGGGGCGGCGCTGGCGGTGGCCATGGCCGCCGTCGGGTCGTCGGTGCCGGCGGGCGGCGGGGCTCCACCCCCTCCCGGACCGACCGTGGTCGGCATCGCCCAGAGCCTGGCCTTCGGGCCGCACGTCTCCCTCTACCGGGACTGCGACGGCGTCGACCAGCCCTACGCCGAGGAGGGGGCGTTCCTCCTCGAGCGCTCGGGCGACATCTTGGGGCCGCTGACGGTCCCGCTCTCGTGGAGCGGCGACATGGTCCCCTTCCTCGACGCCCCCTCGGCGACGGCCACCTTCGAGGCGGGAGAGGCCTCCACCACCGTCACGATCCGCCTCACCACCCCCGAGCCGGGCCCGCTGTCGCTCGTGGTCACCGTCGAGGACGGCCCCGACCACGACCCCGGCGCCCCGAGCCCGGGGTACGGGCCGTCGGTCGACCTCGGGAGCGATGCCCCTGATGTCAGGTGGGACTGCGGCTCTCCGATGGCGATCGCCGACGAGCTGGCCGACCAGACGATCGAGGTGGGCGAGGTCCCCGCGCCGTTGGGGCTGCCCTTCGTCGCCAACCCGCCGCGCGACGCCCCGTCGCCCGAGCAGCTCTACACCGAGGTCGTCTCCGGTGAGGTGCCCCCCGGCCTGACCTACCAGGACGACACCTGGGGCGGCGCGGCGACGACGCCCGGCGAGTACGCCTTCGAGGCGGCCATCTGCACGATCCCGGGCACGTGGCTGGCGCCGATCAGCGTGTGCGTGGGACGGGTCGCGGTGGCCATCACCGTGGTCGACCCGTCCGCCGCGCCGCCGTCGTCGACCGGCGCGCCGACGGCCCCGGCCGCGACGCCCGATCAGCGCGTCGGCCGCGCTCACCGGCTGACCCCGCCCGCGCCCGGTCGAGGCCACGGCGGCCGGATCCGCTGGGGGGCCTCGGGGGGCGTCCGCCTAACCTCGCCCTCATGCCGACGATCTCCCGCGACGACGTCGCCCACGTGGCCCGCCTGGCCCGGTTGGAGCTGACGGACGACGAGCTCGACACCTTCACCGGCCAGCTCGCCGCGGTGCTCGACCACGCCCAGGACGTCGAGGCCCTCGACCTCGCCGACGTGCCCCCCACCGACCACCCGCTGCCGCTGGGCAACGTGCTGCGTCCCGACGTCGTGGGCCCGACCCTCGCCGCCGACGACGCGCTGGCCGCCGCCCCGCAGGCCGAGGACGGCCGCTTCCGGGTCCCGACCATCCTGGGCGAGGCGCCGTGAGCGCCGGGCTTCATCACGGCACGGGAGATCGCCCTCGGGGTGCGCACGGGGGAGTGGAGCGCTCGGCAGCTGGTCGACGAGCACCTCGCCCACATCGCCGCGGTCGACGGCGACATCCACGCCTTCCTCCACGTCGACGTCGAGGGCGCCCGGGCCGCAGCCGACGCGGTCGACGCCAAGGTGGCCGCGGGCGAGGACCCTGGTCCGCTGGCCGGCGTGCCCGTCGCGCTCAAGGACAACATGTGCACGAAGGGGATCCCCACGACGTGCGCGTCGAAGATCCTCGAGGGCTGGGTGCCGCCCTACGACGGCACCGTGGTCGCCCGCCTGGCCGCGGCCGGCGCGGTGGTGGTCGGCAAGACCAACCTCGACGAGTTCGCCATGGGCAGCTCGACCGAGAACTCGGCCTTCGGTCCGACCCGCAACCCCCACGACCCCACCAAGGTCCCGGGCGGGTCGTCGGGCGGCAGCGCGGCCGCGGTCGCCGCGGGGTTCGCGCCGCTGGCCTTCGGCTCCGACACGGGCGGGTCGATCCGCCAGCCCGCCGCGCTCTGCGGCGTCGTCGGGCGTCAAGCCGACCTACGGCCGGGTCAGCCGCTACGGCCTGATCGCCTTCGCGTCGAGCCTCGACCAGATCGGGCCGTTCAGCCACACCGTGGCCGACGCCGCCCTCGCCCTGGAGGTCGTCGGCGGCCACGACCCGCATGGACGCCACCTCGACCCCCGAGCCCCAGCCGGCCTACGGCGAGCACCTCGACGACGGCGTCGACGGCCTGCGGGTCGGGCATCGTCCGGGAGATGCTGGAGATGGAGGGCATCGCGCCCGACGTCGCGGCTCGGGTCCGGGCCGCGGCCGAGGCGCTCGCCGCGGCCGGCGCCAAGGTCGAGGAGGTGTCGGTCCCGGCCGTGACCTACGGGCTGTCGGCCTACTACCTGATCGCCCCGGCCGAGGCGTCGAGCAACCTCGCCCGCTTCGACGGCGTGCGCTACGGCCTGCGGGTCGACGCCCCGACCACCAACGAGATGATGGTCGCCACCCGCACCCAGGGCTTCGGGGCCGAGGTGAAGCGCCGCATCATGCTCGGCACCTACGCCCTCTCGGCCGGCTACTACGACGCCTTCTACGGCAAGGCCCAGCGGGTGCGCACCCTGATCGCCCGGGACTTCGCGGCGGCCTACGAGTCGGTCGACGTGCTGCTGTCGCCGACCTCGCCGACCACCGCCTTCGCCCTCGGCGACAAGACCGCCGACCCGCTCACCATGTACCTCAACGACGTGTGCACGATCCCGTCCAACCTGTCCGGCGACCCCGCCATCTCGGTGCCGTTCGGGGTCGGCGACGACGGGCTGCCCGTCGGGGTCCAGGTCATGGCGCCGGCCCTGGGCGAGGTCGACCTGTTCCGCCACCGCCGCCGTCCTCGGAGGAGGCCTGACGTCCCGTGGCTGACACCGACTCGTCTGCACCACCGTCGACTCCGACGAGGTGTTCACCGTCGAGTCGGGCGGCACCCGCTACGAGCTGGTGTGCGGCCTCGAGGTCCACGCCGAGCTGGCCACCGCCACCAAGATGTTCTCGGGCGCGCCCAACCGCTTCGGCGACGAGCCCAACACCAACGTCGACCCCGTCACCCTCGGCCTGCCCGGCACGCTGCCGGTGGTCAACGAGAAGGCGGTCGAGCTGGCCATCCGCTTCGGCCTGGCCGTCGGTGGCGAGCATCCGCCGCTCGGTGTTCTCCCGGAAGAACTACTTCTACCCGGACATGCCGAAGGACTTCCAGATCTCCCAGTACGACCAGCCGATCGTGGTCGACGGGTCGCTCGAGCTGTCCGACGGGCCACGTCGTCGGGCATCGAGCGGGCCCACCTCGAGGAGGACACCGGCAAGTCCACCCACGTCGGGGGCGACGGCCGCATCCACGGCGCCGACGCACTCCCTCGTCGACTACAACCGGGCCGGCGTCCCGCTGCTGGAGATCGTGTCCCGGCCCCACGTGCGGACCGCCCGAGCAGGCCCGCCAGTACGTCGGCGAGCTGCGGGCCATCCTCGTCGCCGCCGGCATCAGCGACGGGAAGATGGAGGAGGGGTCGCTGCGCGTCGACGCCAACGTGTCGGTCCGCCCCGTCGGCACCGACGCCCTCGGCACCCGCTGCGAGATCAAGAACCTCAACTCCCTCCGGTCGCCTCGGCCGGGCCATCGAGTACGAGGCCCGCCGCCAGGCCGACCTGCTCGCGGCGGGGGAGCGGGTCCAGCAGCAGACCCGGCACTGGGACGAGGGCGACGGTCGCACCCACACGATGCGCTCGAAGGAGGAGGCGGACGACTACCGCTACTTCCCCGAGCCCGACCTCCTGCCCGTCGACCCGAGCCCCGAGTGGATCGGCACCATCCGGGCCTTCCTGCCCCCGATGCCCGCGGCCCGGCGTCGCGACCTGGCCGCCGCGGCCGGGGTGACCCTGCCCGACGAGTCGATCTCGCTGCTCGTCGAGCGGGGCCAGGACGCCCAGGCCCTCGGCGCCATCGAGGCGGGCGCCGACCCGGCCCGGGTGCTGGTCCACGTCAGCCAGAACCTCTCCGGCGAGGGCGGCGGCGACGTCGATGCCGGACGGCTCGCCGCCCTGATCGCGCTGGAGACCTCCGGTGCCCTCACCGCCACCCAGGCCAAGACCGTGCTGGCCGAGATGGTCACCTCGGACGCCACCCCCGAGGAGATCGCCGCGGCCAAGGGCTTCGAGGCCATGGACACCGGCGCGCTGGAGGCCATGGTCGACGAGGTGATCGCGGCCCACCCCGACGAGTGGGAGAGCTTCCGCACCGGCGACGACAAGGCCCGGGGCAAGCTCACCGGCTTCTTCGTGGGCCTGGTCATGCGGCCACCAAGGGCCAGGCCGACGGCAAGGCCGTCACCGCCCTGCTCCGCTCCCGCGCCGGCCTCTGACGCTCCGCGTCGCCACCCTCGGGAGCTGAGCGGTGCGGATCCTCGTCGCTCTGGGAGGCAATGCCCTGCTGAAGCGGGGTGAGCCGATGACGGCGGAGGTGCAGCGGACGAACATCCGCACGGCCGCGACCGAGCTCGCGCCGGTGGCCGCTGCCCACCAGCTGGTGCTGTCGCACGGCAACGGGCCGCAGGTCGGCCTCCTCGCCCTCCAGGCCGCCGCCTACCGGGAGGTCGAGGCCTACCCGCTCGACGTCCTCGGCGCTCAGACCGAGGGGATGATCGGCTACCTGATCGAGCAGGAGCTCGGGAACGTCCTGCCGGCCGAGGTGCCCCTCGCCACGATCCTGACCATGGTCGAGGTCGATGCGGACGACCCGGCCTTCCAGGACCCGACCAAGTTCGTCGGCCCCGTCTACGACGACGAGCAGGCCGACGCCCTCGTCGCGCGAGAAGGGGTGGACCTTCAAGCGCGACGGCGACCACCTGCGCCGCGTCGTGGCGTCGCCCGAGCCGAGGCGCATCTTCGAGATCCGACCGATCCGCTGGCTGCTCGACCAGGGGACCCTGGTCATCTGCGCCGGAGGCGGGGGCATCCCCACCACCTGGGAGGCGGGGCGCGAGCGGACGCTGACCGGCGTCGAGGCCGTCATCGACAAGGACCTCGCCAGCGAGCTCCTCGCGCGGGAGGTCGGCGCGGAGCTGTTCGTCATGGCGACGGACGTCGACGGTGTCTACGAGGGCTGGGGGACCGACTCCCAGCACCGGATCGACCGGGTGACCGTCAGCGAGCTGCGGGAGCGGGAGTTCGCGGCCGGGTCGATGGGCCCGAAGGTCGAGGCGGCGATCCGCTTCGTCGAGGCGACCGGGGGGCGGGCCGTCATCGGCTCGCTCGCGGACATCGAGGAGATCGTCCAGGGGCGCGCCGGCACGACCGTCGTGGCCACGGAGTGATGGAGGAGACATGACCGCACCAGGTGTGCACTCGGAGGTCGGGACGCTGAGGAAGGTGATGGTCCACCGGCCGGACCTGAGCCTTCAGCGCCTCACCCCCTCGAACCACGACGAGCTGCTCTTCGACGACGTCCTGTGGGTCGAGCGGGCCCAGCTCGAGCATGACCGCTTCGTCGACGAGATGCGCTCCCGGGGCGTGGAGGTGTTCCTCCTGTCGGAGCTCCTGGCCGAGGCGCTCGGCGCCGACGGCGTGGCGCGCCGCCGCCTGATCGAGGTCGTGGCGTCGGAGCACACCGTCGGGTGGTCGGTGGTCGATGAGGTGCGACAGCTGCTGGACGACCTGGAGCCCGACCGGCTGGCAGCCCACCTGATCGGTGGGCATGACCATCGCGGAGTCTGGCCTCGACCCGGCGGCCGTCGCCTCGACCTCGTTGATCGGGGCCGCCGTCGACGACCTCGGGACGTTCGTCCTGCCTCCGCTGCCCAACACGCTGTTCACCCGCGACTCGTCGTGCTGGATCTACGGCGGGGTCTCGATCAACCCCATGTTCTGGCCGGCCCGACGCCGGGAGGCCTACAACGTCGCCGCCGTCTACGAGGCCCACCCGATGTTCGCCGAGGCCGACTTCGAGTTCTGGTACCCGCACGAGGGGCCGGACGGCCGGTTCGAGATCGCCGACTTCGGGCTGTCATCGCTGGAGGGGGGCGATGTCATGCCCATCGGCAACGGCGCGGTGCTGATCGGCATGAGCGAGCGCACCCAGGGGCGGATGATCGAGCAGATCGCCAAGTCCCTGTTCGCCGCGGGTGCCGCCGACCGGGTCATCGCCTGCGTGATGACCAAGGACCGGGCCCACATGCACCTGGACACCGTCTTCACCCTCCTCGACCGGGACAAGGCGACCGCCTACCCGAAGGTCGTCGGCGGCATACGGGCCATCAGCCTTCGTCCCGGCGCGACGGAGGGCACCCTGCACGTCACCGTGGAGGAGGACTTCATCGGCGCCGTCGCCGACGCCCTCGGCGTGGACCGCCTGCACGTCGTCGAGACCGGTGGCGACCAGTACCAGCAGGAGCGGGAGCAGTGGGACGACGGGAACAACGTCGTCGCCCTCGAGCCGGGCGTCGTCGTCGCCTACGAGCGCAACACCCACACCATCGCCAAGATGCGCGGGGCCGGGGTCGAGGTGGTCGAGATCGCCGGGTTCGAGCTCGGCAAGGGTCGCGGCGGTGGCCACTGCATGACCTGCCCCATCGAGCGTGATCCGATCTGAGCGTTCCTGCTCTCGTCGATCCTGATCAGCATCGTGGGCGGATGGACGAGGAGGAGCTGGCGACCACGTTCTTCGACGGCGCTCGCGGGGGCGATCCTCCTGACAGACCTGTGCGGCCGCCGTGGGTGGGGATCCCTCCCCCCGCCGAGGGTCGTCGCCGTCGCGGCCGAGCCGTTTACGATCGGAGCGTCCCGACCGACGGGACGGTGACGTGACGAACGAGGTGGACCGAGCGCATGGCTGACGAACCCGGCGGCGCACGCGGCGTGTCCATCCCCGGCTACAACGTCGAGCGCGAGCTCGGTCGGGGCGGGTTCGCGGTGGTGTACCGGGCCGAGCAGCCCAAGCTCCGGCGCACCGTCGCCCTCAAGGTCCTCACCAACGTCGACCCCTCCGACGAGGACGCCAAGCGTCGCTTCGAGGCCGAGTGCCAGGCCATCGGGTCGCTGTCGTGGCACCCGCACGTCGTCACCGTCTACGACGCCGGCGCCACCGAGGAGGGCCTGCCCTTCCTGGCCATGGAGCACCTGCCGTCGGGCTCGCTCCAGGCCAAGCTCGGCGACCACGGCAAGGCGCCCTGGGAGGAGGTGCTCCGGGTCGCGGTGCAGATGTGCGACGCCCTCGGCGCCGCCCACCAGGCCGGCATCCTCCACCGCGACATCAAGCCGGCCAACGTCCTGACCAGCCGCATCGGCGACTACAAGCTGGCCGACTTCGGCATCGCCCGCTTCGGCGACAGCCAGCGCACGGCCACCGGCGTCATCACCGGCACCGTCGCCTACACCGCGCCGGAGGTGCTCCGCGGCGCCCGGGCCTCCGCGGCCAGCGACATCTACGCCCTCGGCGCCATGCTCTGCGCCGTCTCCAGCGGCCGTACCCCGTTCGTGAAGGACGTCGACGAGTCGGTCGTGGCGATCATGTACCGGGTCAACACCGACGACCCGCCGTCGCTGGCCGAGCACGACATCCCCGACGACGTCGCCCTGCTGATCCACACCCTGATGGACAAGGACCCGGAGAAGCGCCCGGCGTCCGCCCTCGAGGTCGCCCAGTGGGCCCAGGCCATCCAGGAGTCCCGCGGCCTGCCGACGGTGCCCCTGCACACCGACCCCGAGCTGCTGCCGGCCCTGCCCGCCGCGGCCATCGCCGCGGGTGCGGTCCTCGGCGGCATCGCCGGTGCGGCCGCGGCCGGAGCCGCGGCGGCCGCCGGTGGCGCCCCACCCTCGCCGCCCACCCCGCCACCGACGCCCGCGGGCTACCCGGCCCCGACGCCCCCTCCGGCCGGCACCCCGGCCCCGCAGCCGGCGTACGGCACCCCCGCCCCGACCGCGGCCGGCTACACGCCCGCGCCGGCGGGCTACACCCCTGCGCCCGCGGGCTACACCCCGGCCCCGCAGCCGGCCTACGGCACCCCCGCGCCCCAGGCGGCCTGGGGCGGACCGGCGACGGGCGCGCCGGTGTCGGGGACGTACGGCCCGTCGTCCGGGTCCTACGGCCCGCCCTCCGGCTACGCCCAGGCCCCCCAGTCCTCGGACGGCGGTGGGGGAGGCGGCGGGAAGGTCGTCGCCCTGGTCGCCGTCATCGCCCTGGTGCTGGTGATCCTGATCGTGGCCATCGCCGCCCTGGTCGGCGGAGGCGACGACTCGGCCGACTCCACCACCACGACCACCGAGGCCTCGACGACCACCAGCGACGACGGCTCGACCACCACGACCGAGGGGTCGACCACGACCACCGCCGGGTCGACGACGACCGCAGGTGGGGGGTCGGACGACTACCCGGCCGAGTTCCGCCAGGAGTTCCTCGACAGCTGCAACGCCACCGGTGGGAACACCGACTACTGCACCTGCTTCCTCGAGGGCCTCGAGCAGCAGTACTCGCTCGCCGAGGTGTCGTCCGAGCTGGCCGACCTCAGCACCGACCCGACCCAGTGGCCACCGGAGCTGCAGGCCCTCGCCGCCGAGTGCGCCTGACCACCTGAGGTCCGAGCGAATCGCGGGCGGGAATCCCTCCGACCAGCCGGTCGATCGCCCGCGAAGATGCGGGCATGGCGATCACCTACGCGGTGCCCGAGCCCGACGAGTCCGACGCGTTCCTCGCGCCGGTCACCCACGGCTTCGGCGACCCGAACCCCTCTGCCGACGACCGGGCCGACGAGCGGATGCTGTGGGAGCAGCCGCGCAGCATCGGCGCCCGTGACGGCGACCAGTGGGTCGGCGGCACCGGCACCTTCACCATGGACCTCACCCTCCCGGGAGGCCGGAGCATCCCCGCCGCGGGGGTGACGATGGTCGGGGTGGCGGCCACCCACCGGCGTCGCGGCATCCTGACCGAGCTCATGCGGCGCCAGCTCGACGACATCGCCGCGGGTGACGAGCCGGTCGCGATGCTCACCGCGTCGGAGTCCCTGATCTACGGCCGGTACGGCTACGGGCTGGCCACGCGGGGCGTGCGGATGAAGATCGACCCCCGTCACGCCGCCCTCCGGCCCGACGTCGTCGCATCGGTCGAGGACGCGGTGTCCGGGCGCTTCCGGCTGATCCCGGTCGACGAGGCGCGCTCGCTCCTCCCCGACGCCTACGAGCAGGTACGGGTCGCACGGCCGGGCACCGTTCGCCGCTGGGAGGCCTGGTGGGAGACCCACGTGTTCCTCGACCGGCCCGACGGCCGCGACGGAGGGGGATCGCGGGGCTACCTGGTGCACGAGGACGGCACGGGCGCCGTCGATGCGTGGGCGTCCTACCGGATCCACCAGTCGTGGCCGGAGAGGCTGCCGTCGAGCGCGGTGCGGGTGGATGACATGTGGGCCGTCGACGATCGCGTGCGGCTGGCCCTGTGGCAGGTGCTGCTGGGCTTCGACCTCTCGATCGAGGTCGACCTCGTCCACGGGCCCCTCGACGACCCGATGGCCTGGGCCGTCACCGACCCGCGCCGTCTGCGGGCATCGGAGCTCACCGACTGGCTCTGGCTCCGGCTGCTCGACATCCCCGCCGCCCTGTCGCCCCGCCGCTGGTCGGCCGCGGGTGGTGTCGTGGTCGAGGTGGTCGACCGCTTCCGCCCCGCCTCCGGAGGCCGGTTCGCGATCGAGGCCGGCGACGACGGCGAGGGCGCCGTCACCCGCACCGACACCCCTCCGGCGCTGGTCATGGGCACCGAGGAGCTGGCCGCGCTGGCCCTCGGCACCGTGTCCGCCACCGCGCTGGCCCGCATCGGGCGGGTGGATGAGGTCGTCCCGGGCGCGCTGGCCACCGCCGACGCCCTGTTCCGCTCCGACGTCGAGCCGTACTGCTGCACGATGTTCTGACCGGCACGGCCCAGCCGAGGCGGACCGGGGACCGGACCCCGGTGGCGGCACGGTCCCTTCCCAACGGGTCGGAGCGGCCCTAACGTCCCGCTGGTCGCGGCAGGTGGTCGCACAGGAGATCGGGAGGTGTGGGGATGGTGTCGACCGTGCTCGCGCAGCTGGGCAGCCCGTTCGCGCCGTCGGGCGCCAAGCCGGGGATCGTCGCCGCGTTCGTCCTCCTGGACATCGTGCTGATCCTCCTCGCGGCGCGGGCCTGCGGGTACCTGGCCCGCAGGGTCGGGCAACCCGCGGTCGTCGGCGAGATCGTCGCCGGCATCCTGCTCGGTCCGACGCTCCTCGGGCCGAAGCTGTTCGGGCTCAGCGACCCGCCGGACTTCCTCCACTGCGAGATCACCAACCCGGCGACCAACCCAGACGGCACCCCCTTCGCCTACAGCGTGTCGTCCTGCCTGTTCCCGACCCAGGCGCGCGGGACGCTCGGCATCATCGGGCAGATCGCCCTGATCTTCTTCATGTTCCTGGTCGGCATCGAGGTCAACGCCCGCACCCTCAAGGGCAAGGAGAAGGGGATCGGGCTGGTGGCCATCGGCGCCGTCGCGCTCCCCGTCGTCCTCGCCTTCGTCATCACCCCCGTCCTGTGGGGCGAGACGTTCGTCGCCGGCTTCGGCACCGACCTCGCCCCCAGCCGGCTCGGCTTCACCCTCTTCGTCGGCGCGCTGCTGAGCGTGACCGCCTTCCCGGTCATGGCCCGCATCCTCCAGGAGAAGGGTCTCACCACCTCCCCGATGGGGGCCATCGGCATCGCGGCGGCCGGCGTCGTCACCATCCTGATGTTCCTCCTCATCGCCACCGCCGACGGTGTGGCCAAGGAGAAGGAGGCGATGACCATCCTGCGCACGTGGGTGATCGCGGCGGCCTTCATCGCGTTCATGCTGCTGGTGGTCAAGCGGCTGCTCGCCCCGGTCGGGAGGGCGTACCTGAAGGGCGGCAAGCTGACCCCGGACATGTTCGCCCTGTTCATCGGCCTCGCCATCGCGTCGGGCTACGTGGCCGATCGGATCGGCATCAACGTCATCGTCGGCGGCTTCATGGCCGGCCTCGTCATCCCTGAGCCCCGGCCGGAGCTCTGGCGGGAGCTGGGCCAGCGGGTCGGCGACCTCACCGCGGTCGTGCTGCTCCCGATCTTCCTCGCCTTCTCGGGGCTGAACACCGACTTCACCAAGCTGACGGCCGCCGCCGTGCCCGGCATCCTCGTGCTGCTCGTCGCGGCCGTCGTCGGCAAGGTGGTCGGCGGCGCGGTGTTCGCCAAGCTGGGCGGGCTCACGTGGGCCGAGGGCACCGTGATCGGTGTCCTCATGAACTGCCGGGGGCTGCTCGTGCTCGTCGCCGCCCTGGTGGCCGTCGAGGCCGGTGCCATCACCCCGCTGCTCCAGCTCGGTGCGGTGGTCATGGCCCTCGTCACGACCGCGATGACCGGTCCGTTGTTCGACAAGGCGATCGCCAAGGTCGATGAGGGAGAACCCGCGGAGACAGCCGACGTGTGACCGGAGCGGGGACGGCTCCCCGGGGGGTCGTCACCGTCGACGCCGGCACGGCGCGGGCGTACCGTCACCCGCACCACCCCCTCGACCCGGAGGACCCGATGACCACCCAGCTCCCGCCGCACCTGCGCCCGCCGAAGCGGTCGAAGGCCCCGTGGATCGCCGCCGGCGTGGCGGTGGCCCTGGTGGTGGTCGGCGTCCTGGCCGTCGTCGTGTTCGAGGTCCAGACGCTGTTCACCGACGACACGGTCGAGGAGGCCGGCCCGGTCTTCGCATCCGGTGCCTCCGCCGACGACGCGCCGACCGAGGGCACCGCCGATCCGGCGCCGGCCGAGGGTGCGCCCGCGGTCGCCACCGTGGCCACCGGCACCTTCGAGGCGAGGGACCATCCCGGCACCGGGACGGTGACGCTCCTGACCGACGGAGCCCAGACCTTCGTCCGCTTCGAGGACGACTTCTCCACCGACAACGGCCCCGACCTGTACGCGGTGGCGATCGTCGGAGGCGAGCGGGTCGAGCTCGGCGAGCTCAAGGGCAACCAGGGCTCGCAGAACTACGAGCTGCCGGCCGACGTCGACCCGGCCACGGTCGAGGCCATCCAGGTCTGGTGCAAGCGGTTCGACGCCACCTTCACCGAGGCGGCGGTCTCCTGAACCCGACCACCGGAACCGGGGTCGGCCACCGCGTCGTAGGGTCGGGCCGACCACCGCACCGGACCACCGCCACCCGGCAACCGCGACGGCCACCGGCCGAGGGGGACACGACGTGACCGACAGCAGCTCGACCATCTCGATCAACAGCTCCACGCTGTCCACCGCGGTCCCCGACCCCGAGGGTCCGGCCCAGCCGGGTGACCTCACCCCGGAGCTCATCGCCACCGACTGGTGGACCGACCAGATGCTGGCCGACGCCGGCATCCCCGTGCACGACGTCCCCCTCGTCTCGGTGGGCGGGGGCATCGGCAGCTTCGTGATGGCCGACTTCCTGCGCATCGCGGGGATGCCGGCGGCGTCGATGCGGGTGCTGACCAACCTCGACGTCCCGTGGCAGACCTACGAGTACCTGACCAAGGTGTCGCAGATCCCCCGCGGCCGAGCGCCTCCGGTCCGACTCGCAGTCGATGCCCGACAACATCTGGGGCTTCCCCAGCTACGCCTTCCGCGAGGCCTGGACCGACAAGACGATCGCCCCGGTCGTCAACGTGTGCACCGAGCCCATCCTCAACGACTACTGGACCCCCAGGGCGGGGCAGGTGTTCGAGTCGATGGAGCGCGAGGCCGCCCGCATCGGCTACTGGGGCATGGTGTCGCAGGGCCAGGTCCGCATGGTCCGCCGTCGCTACGGCGGCGGGTACTTCAGCATCCTGACCCCGCCCCAGGGCACCACCCCCACCAAGCGGGTGGCGTTCCGCTCCACCTACGTCCACCTCGCGGTGGGCTACCCGGGTGTGGCGTTCCTCCCCGACCTGCAGGCCTACCGGTCCACCTACGACGACTACGTGCGCGTCGTGAACTCCTACGAGCCGCACGAGCACGTGTACGAGGAGCTCCGCCGACGCCCCGGCGTGGTCGTCATCCGCGGCAACGGCATCGTCGCCTCGCGGGTGCTCCAGCGCCTCATCGACGATCGCGACAAGTACGGCCTGCAGACGCAGATCCTGCACCTGTTCCGGACCTACCGCACCGAGAGCTTCGGGCCCAACATCTTCGAGCGCCGCAAGGCCCGCAACGGCTGGATCTACCAGGGGTTCAACTGGCCCAAGTCGGCGTGGGGCGGCGGGTCGAAGAAGAAGTTCGAGACCCTCGAGGGCGAGGCCCGGGCCGAGTACTACAAGCGGCTCGCCGGCACCACGACCCCGGCCCGCAAGGACTGGAAGGCAGCAGCTCGACCGAGGCCGCAAGGAGGGCTGGTACCGCACCTACATCGGCACGGTGGACTCGGTGGTGCCGGGTGACGACGGCACCGTGGTCACCCGGGTGCAGTCGCAGGACGGGAGCGTGCTCGAGGTGCCCGCGCACTTCATCATCGACGCCACCGGGCTCGAGGCGAACATCCGCGAGCACCGACTGCTGGCCGACATGCTCGATCACTCCGGCGCGGGCCTCAACCCGCTGGGCCGCCTCGACGTCGAGCGCTCCTTCGAGGTGCGCGGCACCCAGAGCGCGCCGGGGACGATGTACGCGGTGGGCACCATGACCCTCGGCGGGTACTTCGCCGGCGTCGACACCTTCCTCGGACTCCAGTACTCCGCCCTCCGCGTCGCCGACGACCTGGCGGCCCGAGGCTTCGTCAAGAAGATCGGGCCGCTGCGCAGCACGTCGCAGTGGCTGAAGTGGGCCCGCCACAAGCCGCTGCCACCCACCTGACCTCGCCCGACCGCCTGTGGGGCGAGGGATGACGACCGCGCCTCAGGGGTGGTCGGCCCCCTCGACGGCCCACCGGCCGTGCCGGAACCGGATCAGCAGCGGCACCAGGCGGGCCGCCATCATCAGCCCGAGGGCCGCCCACAGCCAGTCGACCCCGGCGCCGGTCGCCCCGACGACCAGCGCGGCGGCCACGAACAGCACGGCCATGACGGTCATGGCCACCGCGAGGAACCGGAGGTCGCCGGCACCGATCAGGATGCCGTCGAGGCCGAAGGCCACCGCCGCGATGGGCTGCAGCAGGGCGACCCACACGAAGAGGTGGGCGGTGAGCTCCTCGACCGCAGGGTCGTCGGTGAACAGCCCGGCCAGCGGCACGCGGACGATGACGAGCAGCACCGCGGTGCCCAGCCCGAACCACAGGCACCAGCGGAGGATCTGACGGCCCGTGGCCGTCGCCCGGTCGGCCCGCCCCGCCCCGAGGGCGGTGCCGACGAGGGACTGCCCGGCGATGGCGAGGGCATCGAGGGCGAGGGCCAGGAACGTCCACACCTCGAACGACACCAGGTACGCGGCCAGCTCGACGTCGCCGATCCGGGCCGCCACGCCGGTGGCCACCACGAGGCAGAGACGCAGCGCTGCGGTGCGCACGAACAGGGCCCTCCCCATCACGCCGAGGCGGCGGAGGGCGACCGAGTCGGGTCGCAGCGAGGCGCCGTGGCGCAGCGCGCCCCGCAGCACGATGCGGAGGTAGACGGCGGCGCCGACGGTCTGGGCCAGCACCGTCGAGAGCGCCGAGGCTCCGATGCCGAAGCCGAACGTCTGGATCAGCACCAGCTGCACCACGATGTTCAGGATCGAGGTGGCGACCGCGACGACCAGCGGCGTGCGGGCGTCCTGGATGCCCCGGAGGTACCCGGTGCCGGCCATGGTGGCGAAGAGGGCCGGCAACCCGAGCAGCGAGATCCGCAGGTAGACCTCGGCGTTGGCCGCCACCTCGCCCTCCGCGCCGAGCAGGGCGATGAGCGCGGGGCCGGTGACCAGCAGGACGAGCCCGCTGACGACGGCCAGGCCCACGCTGAGCCACAGGCCCTGCACGGCCAGGTGCGCGGCGCCGGTCGGGTCCCCCGCGCCCATCCGCCGGGCCACCGCCCCGGTCGTGCCGTAGGCCAGGAAGATGAAGATCGTGTACCCGGTGAGCAGGATCGACGAGGCCACGCCGAGCCCGCCCAGCTGCGGGGTGCCCAGGTGCCCGACGATGGCGGTGTCGGCCAGGACGTAGAGCGGCTCGGCCAGCAGAGCGCCGAGCGCGGGCACGGCCAGCCGCAGGATCTCCCGGCCCGACGCCGCCTCGGCCCTGCCGGTCCCCGTCAGCTGGTCGTCGGGGGCCTCGGGGCTGGCGGGCACGCCCCGGATGCTGCCGCATCGCGGGCCACCAGCGCCGATCGGGCGGCGCCGGGCGGAGGGCGAGGCGGTGGGGGAGACTGGGGATGTGGTCGATGACCTCGACCGGGGCCGGACGTCGTTCCGGGAGCACCAGTGGGCTGATGCCCTCGCCTGCCTCCGCCGGGCCGACGTCGCCACCGGCCTCGGGCCCGACGACCTCGAGCGGCTGGCGATCGCGGCCCGCCTGACCGGCGCCGACCTCGAGAGCGACGACGCATGGGGTCGGGCCCACGCCGGCCACCTGGCCGCGGGCACGTCCGACGGCGCGGCGCGCGGCGCGTTCTGGCTGGGCTTCGACCTGCTGCTCCGCGGCGACGGGGCCCGGGCGGCGGGCTGGCTGGGTCGGGCCCGGCGGGTCCTGTCCGACCGGGGGCTCGACTGCGTCGAGGTCGGCTACCTGCTGGTCCCCACCGGCATCGCCCAGCTCTCCGACGGCGACCTCGAGGGCGCGCTGGTGACCTACGAGCGGGTGGTCGAGGTCGGAGGCCGCTTCGGTGATCCGGACCTGGTGGCCCTGGGCCTGATGGGGACGGGCGAGGTCCGGATCCACGGTGGTGACGTGGCGGCGGGCATGGCGCTGCTCGACGAGTCGATGGTCGGGGTCACGGCGGGCGAGGTCTCCCCGCTGATGGCCGGCCTGGTGTACTGCGCGGTCATCGACGCATGTCACGAGGCGGCGGACCTCCGGCGGTCGCAGGAGTGGACCGAGGCCCTCACGCGGTGGTGTGCCTCGCAGCCGGACCTGGTCCGCTACCGCGGCCAGTGCCTGGTGCACCGGGTCGAGCTGATGGCGTGGAAGGGCGAGTGGGACGACGCGCTCGGCGAGGTCGTCGCCGCGTGCGAGGCCCTCGAAGGGCAGGCGGCGGTCGGGGCGGCGCTGTACCAGGCGGCGGAGATCCACCGTCTGCGGGGGGAGCACGACCAGGCCGAGGACGGCTACCGCCGTGCCAGCCGGGCCGGGCGGACGGCCCAGCCCGGCCTGGCCCTCCTTCGTCTCGACCAGGGCCGGGTCGAGGCCGCGGCCGCAGCCATCCGCTGCGCCCTCCCCGGCGCGCAGTCACCGATGGCTCGGACGACGGTCACCGCGGCAGCGATCGAGATCCTGCTGTCGGCCGGCGACCTCCCCGAGGCCCGCGCCGCCTCCGCCGAGCTGGACCGTCAAGCGGAGCGGCTCGACTCACCGATGGTGCGGGCCACCGCGGCCTCGCAGAGGACGGTGATCCTCCTGGCCGAGGAGGAGCCGGCGGCGGCCCTGGCCTCGGCGCACGTCGCCGTCGACGGGTGGCGGCGCCTCGGGGTCCCCTACGAGCTGGCGCGGGCGACCGCACGGCGCGGCCTCGCCCACCGCTCCCTGGGCGACGAGGACTCGGCCGACGTGGACCTGGACGCGGCGCGCCGGGTCGTTCGCCGCGCTCGGCGCGGCGCCTGGCGTCGGGTGGGTCGACGGACTCTCCCGTGGGCGGACCGCTCCGACCGTCGGCAACCTGACCGGGCGGGAGGTCGAGGTGCTCGCGCTGGTGGCGACTGGACGCACGAACCGTGACGTCGCCGCCGAGCTGTGCATCAGCGAGCACACCGTCGCCCGTCACCTGCAGAACATCTTCGCCAAGCTCGGGGTCCCGTCGCGCACGGCCGCGACCCGCGTCGCGGTCGAGCACCACCTCGTCTGACCGGTCCCCGTGGTCGCGGCGTGGTCAGGACGCACCACGGCCGACGGCTGCGAGATGGTGAGGGCAGGCGATGCCTGAGGGTGAGGACCCGTCGTACCGTCGGTGGAGCGACCCGAGGAGGCGATCATGGCGACCACGGTGCTGGAGTCCGGCTCGGTGCGGGAGGAGGTGCAGGCCCTCGTCCCCACGATCGAGGCGAGGGCTCGGGAGGTCGAGGAGGCGCGCCGAGTGCCCCCAGACCTCGTCGACCAGCTCGTCGCCGCCGGGTGCTTCCGGATGATGGTGCCCCGGAGCCACGGCGGGCTCGAGATGGACCTGCCCGACGTCCTTGCCGTCGTCGCCGACCTGGCCCGGGCCGACGGCTCCACCGCGTGGACCGTGGCCCTCGGGGCCGAGGCGCCGCTGGTGCTCGGGCTCCTGCCCGGGCCGACCTTCGACGCCCTGTACTCGGAGGGGCCCGACGTCCTCCTGGCCGCGGTGTTCAACCCGACGGGGACGGCCATGCCCGTCGCGGGCGGCTTCCGGGTGACCGGGCGGTGGACCTACGCCAGCGGGTGCCTGCACTGCGGCTGGTTCCTCGGCCACAGCGTGGTGCCCGACGGCCGCATGCCACCGGTGCGCATGGCGCTGCTGCCACGGGAGTCGGTGGCGATCGAGGACACGTGGGACTCGGTCGGCCTGAGCGGCACCGGGAGCCACGATGTGGTGGTCGATGACGTGGAGGTGCCCGACGATCGCACCTTCGCCCTCTTCGACCCGCCCCAGCTCGACGGTGCCCTCTGGCGCCTGCCCGAGCTGTCGGTGTCCGTGCTCCAGATCGCCAACGTCGCGGTCGGCATCGCCCAGGGTGCGTTCGACGACGTGGTGGCCCTGGCCACCGAGAAGGTGCCCGCGTTCGACTCGACGGTCCTCGCCGCGAGCCCGTGGTTCCGGAACCAGGTGGCCGACGCCGACGCCCGTCTGCGAGCGGCGCGAGCCCTGCTCGACGACCAGATCGCCGGTGCGTGGGCCGCAGCTCTCGAGGCCCGCCCGCTGTCGCTCGATGACCGCGCCCGGATCCGCACCGCGGGGACGTGGGCGACGACCACCGCGGCCTCGGTGGTCGACAGCGCCTTCACCGCCGCTGGCGGCACCTCCCTGTCCCGCAGCCACCCACTTCAGCGACGGCTCCGCGACGTCCACGCGGTGACCCAGCACTTCCTCGTGAAGCCCGATGCGGCGACCGCGGCCGGAGCGGTCCTCCTCGCCCAGGACGTCGACACCACCCTCCTCTGAGGGCTCCGGCTCCGGCTCCGACTCCCGCTCGCGGGGCGGGGAGCGTCAGTCGACCTCCACCCGGTGCAGGAACCGGGCGGTGAGGGCGACGAAGGCCACCGCGACGAGGAGGGGCACGACGATCGACGAGCCCAGCGTCAGCGATCCGAGGCGCAGCCCGACCCCGGTGTACTGCGAGAGGATCGACGCGGTGTAGGCCCGGAGGGAGAGCTTGGCGGCCGTCGTGCTCGCGGTGGCGACGAAGCCCTCCCAGATCAGGATGTAGGCGATGCCCCAGAGCAGGGCCCGCTTCACCCGCAGCCCGAGCGCGGTGAACACCGCGCAGTAGCCCAACGTCCCCACCACCGTGGCCACCGCGGTGGCCCCGACGAGGGCCGCGCCGGCCCGGGTGGCGGCCGCGGCCAGCACGAGCGGGAAGAACACCAGCGGCAGCGCAACGGTGGCCGAGGCGAGGGCCGCGGCCGCGGCCATGCGCCACCGGGCCACCGGGGTCAGCCACAGGTAGACGAGGGTGCGGTCGTCGACCGTGTCGCCGAGGCTCGAGCTGGCGAACACCAGGGCGCAGATGGGCACCACGATGGTGAAGCCGTAGCCGTTGATGAACTCGGTGCCCTCGGTGACCTGGTCGTCGCCGACCGCCCCGACCAGGATGCCGACGAGCACCGCCAGGCCCCCCAGGCCGAGGATCACCACGGCCCGGCCCCAGGTGAGCTGGTGGCGGAGGAACAGGCCGTAGAGGCGGCCGAAGGAGCCGCGGGGCGAGGGTGTGCGCGCCATCAGCGCCCCACCAGGTAGCGGAAGACCGAGTCGAGGTCGTCGTCGAGGGGCACGACCTCCCACAGGTGGGCGCCCTCGTCGCGCGCCACCGCGGCGATCGTGCGGCGCAGGTCGTGCACCCGGTCGGTCTCGATGATCACCGTGTCGCCGTCGATGAGGTCGAGGCCGACGATCGTGCGCTCCGAGAGGAGGCGCCCCGCGACCTCCTGCGGCCGGTCGGTGCGGATGCGGATGCGGTGCGGACGGTCGTCCATCAGGTCGCGGATCGCCCGGTAGTCGCCCTCCGCGGCCACCCGGCCCTGCACGATCACGAGCACGTTCGACCCGAAGCGCTCGACCTCCTCCAGCACGTGGCTGGAGACGAGCACGCAACGACCCTGGTCGCCGATGTGGTGGAACAGGTCGGTCATGTGCCGGCGCTGGCGCGGGTCGAGGCCGGTGAGGGGCTCGTCGAGCACGATCACCGCCGGGTCGTGGACGATGGCCTGGGCCACCTTCACCCGCTGCCGCATGCCCCGCGAGTAGGTGGGCAGGTACCGGGGGTCGTCGGCGTCGAGCTCGACCAGGGCCAGCGCCCGCCGGGCCGCGGTGCGGGGGTCGGTCACGCCTCGGAGGTGGGCGCACATCTCGACCATCTCGAGGGCCGAGATGCGGTCGAACACGGTCTCCTGCTGGGGCACCAGCCCGATCTGGGCGCGGACCCCGAGGTCGGTGCGGGGGTCTCGCCCCAGCACCCGCACCGTGCCGCGCCCGGGACGGATGAGCCCGCACAGCAGCCGGATGAGCGACGACTTCCCGGCGCCGTTGGGTCCGAGCAGGGCGGTGACCCCGGCGCGCAGCTCGAAGCTCACCTCCGACACCGCGACGACGTCGCTGAACCAGCGGGTCACGCTGTCGACCTCGACCATGGGTCCGTCGTCGCGGTCGCGGTCGCCCCGTCCGGCGGGCTCGGCGACGGGGGCGGGCACCGGGTCGGGTGACGCCGTCCCGAGCGGGGGCGGGACGTCCGCGAGTCCGCTCGTGGGCCCCGCGGGGATGGCCGGCCACGGCGGGCCCGGGGGGTCGGTCGGAGGCTGGCTGGGTCGCTCGCCGCGCTCGCTCATCGGGTCACCTGGTCACCTGGTCACCTGCTGGCGCTGGTAGCTGACGCGCGCCACCACGAAGCCGACGACCGTCCAGGTGATCACGCCGGCGAGGGCGACCGGCAGGGTGAGCCCCTCGGTGCTGGTCGGCTCGCCGTGGATCAGCTCCACCAGGGCGAAGGGGCCGACGATGAGGTTGAGGGCGTGCAGCGACTGCGGCAGCTCGGCGGCCTCGATCAGCACCCCCATGAACAGCGTCGACACCAGCAGCAGCAGGAGGAGCGAGGCGGTCGCGAACGACTTCCGGTCGGTGAGCGACGACACCCCCATCGACACCGCGGTGTAGAGCAGGGCGAGCAGGAGCCCGCCACCGACGATGCGGGCGAGGGTGGCCGCCACCCCGGCCGGGCCGTCCGGTCCGACGCCCTGCAGGACGTAGGCGACCAGCATGAGCAGCGGCGGGCCGATGGTGACCAGGCTCAGCACGGAGACGATCGAGAGGGCCTTGGCCCCCAGGTAGGTGTCGCGGCTCAGGGGCGAGGCGAGGTAGATGCCGAGCATCCCGGTGCGTCGGTCGGTGCACAGCACCTCGGGCCCGACGAAGCTGATGAACAGGACCAGTGCGGCCTGGATGAAGGGGAAGTACTCGCCGTAGGTGGGCAGCGTCAGCCCGGTGAGCTCCTCCTCGGGGATCAGCGCGACCTGCCCGATGAAGACGATGGCGGGGACGTAGGAGATGAGGACGGTCGCGACGGGGAGGACCTTCGCCCACGGCGAGCGCCGCAGCCCGAGCGATCGCTGGACGCTCTGGCGCCACACCGTCCACATCGCGCCGGAGACCCCGGTGCGGGGGCCCGTGTAGCGGCGGTACCCGCGGTCGATGATGCGGGCGCGAGGCGCAGGCGCGGCTCCGGTCGCCTCGCTCACCTCGGAGCCTCCACGTCGTGGCCCACCGAGCTCGCCTGGCCGCCGAGGAGGCCGGCCGAGAGGAAGACCTCCTCCAGGCTGCGCCGTCGGGGCTCGAGCCGTCGGACCGCGGTGCCCATCGCCGCCAGCTCGTCGCGCACGACGTCGAAGAGGCGATCGTCGCCGTCGACGACCACCGTCGATCCCTGGTACTCGGCCGGAGCGCCCAGCCGGTGCATCGCCGCGACCAGCGGCCGTGGGTCGCCGTCGACCTCGATCACGACCCCACGGGCGCTGGTGGCCTGGAGGTCGGCCAGCGAGCCGCTGCGCACCACCTGTCCGGCGTGGAGGATCACCGCCCCGTCGGCCACCCGCTCGACCTCGTCGAGGACGTGGCTCGACAGCAGGACGTGGATGCCGAACTCGTGGCCCACCCGCCGGATCAGGGCCAGCATGTCGTCGCGCTGCACCGGGTCGAGGCCCTCGGTCGGCTCGTCGAGGAGCACCATCACCGGGTCGTGGACGATGGCCTGGGCCAGCTTCACCCGCTGGCGCTGCCCGGTCGACATGGTGCCGAGGGGGCGGACCCGCTCCTCGCCCAGTCCCACCTGCCAGAGCACGTCCGACGCCCGACCGGTCGCCTCCCGGCGGGGGAGCCCGTGGAGCTCGGCCACGTGGCGGACGAAGTCGACCGCCTTGATGTCGGGCGGGAGCGAGTGGTGCTCGGGGGAGTAGCCGACCCGGGCCCGCACCTCGGGGCCGGCGTGGGTCGGGTCGAGCCCGAGGACGCGGATCCGGCCGGCATCGGGTGGGTGCAGGCCGAGGAGGAGGCCGAGCAGGGTCGTCTTGCCCGAGCCGTTGGCGCCGAGCAGGCCGGTGACACCGGGCCAGACCTGGATGTCGGCCCCGGCCAGGGCCAGGGTGTCACCCCACCGCTTGGTCACCTGCTCGGCGACGATGACCGGCTCCACGCGCGCCGCAGGGGCGCTGGCGGCGTCGGCGGGCACAGCGAGACCCTACGAGGTGAACCGGGTGGGGGCCGTCGCACCTCCGGGCGTAGCCTTCACCCATGCCCGAGCTGCGGTCCCGCACCACGACCCACGGTCGCAACATGGCCGGCGCCCGCGCCCTGTGGCGGGCGACGGGGATGACCGACGACGACTTCGACAAGCCGATCATCGCCATCGCCAACTCGTACACGCAGTTCGTGCCCGGCCACGTCCACCTGAAGGACCTGGGCGAGATCGTGGCCGGCACCGTCGCCGCGGCCGGCGGCGTGGCCCGCGAGTTCCACACCATCGCGGTCGACGACGGCATCGCCATGGGCCACGGCGGGATGCTGTACTCCCTGCCCAGCCGCGAGGTCATCTCGGACGCGGTCGAGTACATGGTCAACGCCCACTGCGCCGACGCCCTGGTGTGCATCTCGAACTGCGACAAGATCACGCCCGGGCATGCTCAACGCCGCGCTGCGGCTGAACATCCCGACGGTGTTCGTGTCCGGTGGGCCGATGGAGGCCGGCAAGGCCGTGGTGGTCGACGGCGTGGTCCGGGCCCCCACCGACCTCATCACCGCCATCTCCGCGTCGGCGAGCCACGACGTCACCGACGAGGGCCTCGACGAGGTCGAGCGCTCGGCCTGCCCGACGTGCGGCTCGTGCTCGGGCATGTTCACGGCCAACTCGATGAACTGCCTCACCGAGGCCCTCGGCCTGTCGCTGCCGGGCAACGGGTCGACGCTCGCCACCCACGCCGCCCGCCGGGCCCTGTTCGAGGAGGCCGGCACGGTGGTCGTCGACCTCGCCCGCCGCTACTACGAGCAGGACGACGACTCGCGTCCTGCCCCGCAACATCGCCACCAAGGCCGCCTTCGAGAACGCCATGGCCCTCGACATGGCCATGGGCGGCTCGACCAACACGGTGCTGCACATCCTCGCCGCGGCCCACGAGGCCGAGCTCGAGTTCACCCTCGACGACATCGACGCGGTCAGCCGCCGCGTCCCCTGCCTGGCCAAGGTCTCGCCCAACAGCGACTTCCACATGGAGGACGTGCACCGGGCCGGCGGCATCCCCGCGATCCTCGGCGAGCTCGACCGGGGCGGGCTGCTCGACCGCGGCGTCCACGCCGTGCACAGCCCGTCGCTCGACGACTGGCTGGCCCGTTGGGACATCCGGGGCGAGTCGCCCTCGCCCGAGGCGGTCGAGCTGTTCCACGCCGCGCCCGGAGGGGTGCGCACGACGGAGCCGTTCTCCACCACCAACCGCTGGCGTCGGCTCGACACCGACGTCGAGGCGGGCTGCATCCACGACGTCGCCCACGCCCACACCAAGGACGGCGGCCTGGCCGTGCTGCGGGGCAACATCGCCGTCGACGGCGCGGTGATCAAGGCCGCCGGCATCGACGAGTCGCTCTGGACGTTCCGCGGCCCGGCCCGCGTGGTCGAGAGCCAGGAGGACGCCATCGCGGTCATCCTCGACGAGGTCATCCAGCCCGGCGACGTGCTGATCGTCCGCTACGAGGGACCGTCGGGCGGCCCCGGGATGCAGGAGATGCTCTACCCGACCGCGTTCCTCAAGGGCGCCGGGCTGGGGCAGAAGTGCGCCCTGGTCACCGACGGCCGCTTCTCGGGCGGGTCGTCGGGCCTGTCGGTCGGCCACGTGTCGCCCGAGGCCTCGGCCGGTGGCGTCATCGGCCTGGTCGAGGACGGCGACATGGTCGAGATCGACGTCCACGCCCGTCGGCTGCACCTCGACGTCCCCGACGAGGTGCTGGCCGAGCGCCGGGTGAAGATGGACGCCTCCGAGCGCCCGTGGCAGCCGGTCCAGCGCGACCGCCCCGTCACCACCGCGCTGAGGGCCTACGCCAAGCTGGCCTCCTCGGCCGACCGCGGCGCCGTCCGCGACCTCAGCCGCCTCAGCTGACGCGCCGCCTCGCGCCACGCCACGCCGACCGGCGAGACCTGACCGGCGAACCGAGCACGGTAGTGTGGCTGGGCGCCGTCAGATCGGTGCTCGGTTGGTCGACCGGATCGAAGCGAGCACGGATGTGCGGCGTGGAGCCGCACGATCGGTGCTCGCTTCGTGAGCGCGCGACGGACGGACGTGCGCGACCGAGCCTGCTGCGCGCAGGGCTGCCCGGCGCCGGCGCGGGCTCAGGCCGGCGGTGCGGGCGCGGATCAGCTCGTCGAGGTGGGCGACGACCGCCTCGGGCTTCCGGGTCAGGTCGCGCCAGGTGGGCCGGATCGACGAGGTAGCCGGCGGCGAGGCAACGCAGGTCGCGCTCGGCGTCGCGGTCCTCGTCGCTCTCCTGGCCGTGCCACCTGACCGAGTCGAGCTCGACGATCACCTTCGCCGGGTCGGAACAGGCAGTCGACCCGGCCGATCCAGCCCTCGTCGTCGGACACGTCGACCTGCCACTCCGGCTCCGGGAGCCCTGCCGCCGCGGAACACCGGCTCGCGGCGAGGTCCTCCAGCTCGCTCTCGGTCGGCTGCGTCGTCTCGTGACGTCGAGGACCGCTCGGAGCCGGGCCGTGCCCGGTCGACCGCGTCCACCGAGCTCGGCCATCACGATGTGCAGAGCCTGCGTCGGTGCACAGTCGGGCCCGCACGACCTCGGTCACGACGCGGGCCGAGGCGGTTGGGGCCCATCGTCGCGGCGAGATCGAACACGGCGCGGGCCGGCGTCGTCACCGGGATGCCCGTCTCGCACGGTCACGTGGTGCGGGAGGATGAGGCGGGACCGGTGGACCCGCGCCCCGTCGGCGCTGGTTGCTCCCGTCGTCGCGGCGGAGCAGGTGGATCGGACCGCACCGGCGGGAAGCCCGGGCACCTCGCCGCAGGGCGAGGCAGGTGTCGCGCGCCGCCCAGGTGTCCGCTCCGTACACCGCCGATGGCGCTCCGAGCGACCCGCGACCGGGGAAGCGTCGACCGGGGCTCCGCCGACCCGGTAGCTGCCCGTCGGCCGAGGCGGACCGAGGGTCGCCGTCGGAGACCAGCCGCCTGCACGCTGGTCGCGCGGTGAGAGCCCTGCGTCCGCATGGCGTCGGTCGAACGTGAGGGTGCCGAACCGCCGCGGCCGGTCGTCGTCGAGGAGTCGCCGCCAGCCGGGCACCCGCGTCAGTGCGGGGTGTCCATCGTCACCAGCGATGGGCGCGGGGTGTGACAGCGAGAGCCGCCGTCGTGCGGCCTCGCGGGTCCGCTCGGCCGCGCATCCACGTCCGACGCCGTCGCCGAGCTGATCCGACCGTCGACGTGCCGGTCGGCGACCCCGATCCGCAGCGAGCACCGAAGTGCTGGCCGGCTCGGGCGGTCTTCGTTCGGCGGCTCGAACCGAGCACGCTTGTGCGGCAGAGAGCCGCAGATCGTGCTCGGTTCGGGCGAGGGGAGCGGGGAGGGGGGAGGGGAGGCGCCCCCGGATCCGGGGTGATCGGCGGACGGGAGGCCGGACGGGCCGTACTGTGGCGCCGACCGGGGTGGTCCCGGGCGGGCGACGGGGGTCGCTCCGGGCAGCTGGAGGCACGACATGTCGGCAGCAGGGATCCTCGCCGCCGGGGGCGGTGTCGACCGAGCGCGACCTCGCGTCGGCGCGTGCGGGTGTTCCTCGACGTCGTGATCATCGTCGTCGTGGCGCGGCTCGTGGGCGCCCTGTTCCGCCGGATCGGCCAGCCGCCGGTCGTGGGCGAGATCCTCGCCGGCCTGCTCCTCGGACCGCTCGTCCTCGGATCGGGCACCGTCACCGAGCTGTTCAACCTCGACGAGCCGATCAGCGACACCCTGTTCCCGCTCGAGGCCCGTCCCTACCTGAAGGTGCTGGCCGAGCTCGGGCTGGTGATCTTCATGTTCGTGGTCGGCCTCGAGCTCGACATGAAGCTGATCAAGGGCAAGGAGCGGATCGCCGCCGGCGTGTCGATCACCTCCGTCGTCCTCCCGTTCACCCTCGGCTTCGGCCTGGCCGCCGTCCTGCGGGACACCTACCTGCCCGAGGGCATCGACTTCCTGCCCTTCGCCCTCTTCATCGGCGCGTCGATGTCGGTCACCGCCTTCCCGGTGCTGGCCCGGATCCTCACCGAGCGCCGGATGCAGGGCACCCAGGTCGGGGCCCTCACCCTGGCCTGTGCGGCGATCGACGACATCCTCGCCTGGTCCCTGCTGGCCCTGGTCGTCGCGGTGGTCGAGGCCAGCCGGCGGTGGCGGGGCCAACCCCGCGGTCGAGCTGGCCAAGGTCATGGGCCTCACCGTGGTGTTCGGCGTGTTCCTGTCGGTCGCCATCAAGCCGCTCCTGGTCAAGCTGAACGAGCGCTACAAGGCGATCGGCTACCTCACCCCGGACCTCCTCGCCGCCGTCCTCGTGCTGCTCCTGCTGGCGTCGTGGTGCACCGCGCAGATCGGGATCCACTCGATCTTCGGCGCCTTCATGCTCGGGGTGATCTTCCCCCGCGAGGGGGCGGAGAAGTTCACCCACGCGGTGCTGGAGAAGATCGAGAGCATCGCGGTGGTGCTCCTCCTGCCGCTGTTCTTCATCGTCACCGGCCTCCAGGCCAGCGTCGGCAAGGTGTCGCCGCTGGAGTTCCTCGAGGTGCTCATCGCGGTCGTGGTCGTGGCGTGCGCGGGGAAGTTCATCGGGGCGACCCTCGCCGGACGGGTGCAGGGCATGTCGTGGCGGCGGGCCATGGCCATCGGCACCCTGATGAACACGCGCGGCCTCACCGAGCTGGTGCTGCTGTCGATCGGTCGCGACAAGGGCGTGCTCGACGACACCCTCTTCACCGCCCTCGTCCTGATGGCGATCATCACCACGGTGATGACCTCGCCGCTGCTGAAGAAGATCTACCCGGACAAGATGATCGAGCACGACATCGCCGAGGCCGAGCGGGCCGCCCTCGGCGACGCCATCTCGTTCCGGGTGCTGGTCGCCATCGACGACCCGGCCCGGGCCGAGCCCCTGGTCGACATGGCCTGCGGCATCGCCGCCTCGCAGCAGCCGGCCGAGGTGGTGCTGACCTCGTTCGAGGAGCAGCGCGCCGCAGAGGAGGGCGAGCTCACCAGCCTCCTCGACACCATCGCGTCCGAGCTCGACTCGCTGCACGGGCTGGAGGCCCGGGTGCGCGACCGGGGCCTGGCCGTGCAGTCGTTCTCCCAGCGCACCGACCGCCTGGCCGAGGACATCGCGGCCCAGGCCCAGCGCATGGGCGCCCGGCTCGTCCTCGTCGGCGACCGGCGCGACGACCCGTCGTGGGTCGCCACGGTGGCCGAGCTGGTCGCCCTCGGCCCGGCCGACGTCGGCGTGGTCGTCGCCCCGCTGCCCCGCCCCGGTGAGGAGCCCCCGACCGGTCCTCCGGTGGTGGAGGCCGGCGACGGCGCCGCAGCCCTCGCCGCGCTGGAGCACGGCGTCCGGCTGGCCCTGCCGACCTCGTCGGGTCCGACGATCGTCGGCCTGTCGGCCGGCTCGAAGCAGGCCCGTCGCTACCAGGCGGTGCTCGACCGGCTCGCCGAGCTGGGCCGACCGCGGGCGCACCGAGGCCGCGACGCTCGACACCATCGACGGTGCCGCCGCCGCGCTCGGCGCGGTCGCGGTGGTCCGCCCGTTCACCAGCCCCGAGGGGCTCGAGCCGGTGGAGCGGGCCCGCCCCGACGCCGAGCGCCTCGGCTGCCCGGTGCGTGCTGGTCGCCCCCGACCCCAACCAGCTGGAGCGCATCAGGCCTCGACTCCCTCCTCGCCGAGGCCGAGCCCACCCCCTCACCCGAGCCGACCGCCTGAGCTCGACCTTCGGAGGCCGGAGGTACCGTGCGGGATGGCCGATGAGGACCCCGATGACGAGGCGCCCGGGTGGGATGCGATCGATCTCGCGTTCCACCGGCTCCGCGGCCCCGAGGAGCCGATGCATGACGCGGCGCGTCGCCCGCATCGGGGAGGCCATCGCCGAGTCGTACCGGCGCTGCCCTCAGACCCCCGACGACGACGAGCTGGCCATGGCCAGCGCCATCGCCATGACCCAGTCCGAGCCGTGACGACATGGCGACGTTCGACGACCTCGACGCGGTCGCCGACTGCTGACGCTGCCGCGTCGGAGGCCGCGGCTCGGGCGTCAGCGGACGAGGCTGGACTCGAAGACGGCGGAGCGGCGGCCGAGGGCGACGCGCATGCCGGGCGTGAGCTGCACCGACTGGCCCTCGGGGATGGGGATCCACTGCTGGGAGGTCTCGTCCCACACGAACGAGCCGTTGGTGCCGGACAGGTTCACCAGGTGCACGTCCCACTCGACGAGCCGCAGCTCGGCGTGGGCCCGCGAGATCGACCGCTCCGGGTCGTCGACGGTGATGGGCAGGGCCAGACCCTGCTGGACCAGCTCGTGCACCTCGGGCTGGCGCCCGACCACGTAGTCGGTCGACAGCGAGAAGGTCGCGCCGTCCTCGAACACCATCACGCCCAGCGGCGGCCGGGGCCCCTGCGTGAGCACCTGGGTGTTCTGCACCATCGAGATGCCGCACGACGAGCAGAACCGCGACCGGGGGTCGTTGAAGTGCCCGCGGGAGCACACCACGCCCTGCACCCGCACCTCGTCGGTGACCTGGTCGGGGGCCCGCACCTCACCGGGGTCGAGCTCGACGGGCAGCGCGTCGCGCTCGTCGACCTCGTCGATGTCGAGGGCACCCAGCAGGACGGAGCTGAACCCCGCCCCGGCTGCGGCGGCGACGGGGGCGGCCGCCTCGACCGGGGGGATGGCGGACGGAGGGAGGGTGGCCGGCTCGTAGGCGGGTGGCTCCTCGGCTGCGGCCGGGCGTCGAGCGGTGGCGGGACGTCGAGCGGCGGTGGGACGTCGAGCGGCGCGGCCGGTGCCTCGGCGCCGGCATCGGCCCAGGTCGCCCCCGCGGCCATCTCGGTCCAGCGGCTCGGCCGGGCGCTCGGCGGTCGGCTCGCCGCCCATGGCGGCCATGGGCTCGTCGGCCATGGCCACGGGCTCCTCGGCCGCGGTCGGGCTCCGGCGCCAGGTCCTCGGTCGACGGGCTCCAGGCCTGGGTGGGCTCCTGGGCCCAGCCCGACGGCGTCGGCGCCGACGGCCTCGGCGGCCTCCCTCGCCGACGAGGGGCACGCCGTCGGCGACGGGCACCTCGGCGACCGGTTCCTCGGCGCGGGCGGCCTCGGCACGCGGCCGGCTCGCCCGCGGCCACCTCGTCGTCGACGCGGCGACGGCGGCGACGCCGGCGCCCACGACGGCCGCCCCCATCGGGGAGGCCGCGGCGGCATCGGCCAGCCCGGGCATGCCCGCCTCGGCGGGCGCGGCGGCCTCGGCCGGGCCGGCCTCCGGGAGGGCAGCGGGAGCGGGCGCGGTCGGGGCCCGTCAGGGTGGTGAGGGCGAAGCCGCCGGCGGGGATCGGTGCCGGCCTGGAGGTCGACGTCGAACACGGGGGCGGGGATGGGCTCGCCGGCCCGGTGGGCCACGACGGTGTGGAACGGGCCGGCCACCTCGCGGTCGACGCCGGTGAGCGACCCGACCGCGCTGATGACCTCGCTCGCTCGCCCTCGCCGAGCAGCCGGACCTCGACCGACCCGTAGGCCCGGACGTAGGTGCCACCGGGCGACGTCGGCGACGAGGGCGAAGCCGGGCAGGGTGGTGTCGTCGTCGGCGCCGACGAGGATGGCGAGCCGGCGGGCCAGCTGGCGGCCCGGCGCGTCGCCCTCCGCCCCCTGGACGACCTCGACCAGCCGGGCGACGTCGTCGACGGGGGTGCGGGAGGCGACGAAGAGGATCGCGCCGGGCGACCGGCTGACGATCCCGTCGGTGCCGGGGGCGGGGGACAGGCGTCCGTCGGCGAGGTTCACGATGCGCTCCCAAGGGCGTCGAGGGCGTCGGCCAGCTCGGCGGCGGTGCGGTACCGGGCCGAGAGGTCCTTGTCGAAGCAGCGCCGGATGATCTCCGCCTCCGGGTCGGACAGGCCGGGGTCGAGCATCGGGGGCGACGACAGCACCCGGCGCACCGCCAACAAGGGGTCGCGCTCGGGGAGGTCGCCGTAGATGCCCTGGCCGGTGAGCACCCGGTGGAGGGTGACGCCGAGGGCCCAGATGTCGGTGGCCCGCGACGCCCGCTCGCCGCGCATGATCGCGGGGTCGAGGTACTCGACCGACCCGATGGCGCCGAGGCCGGTGATGGTCTGGCCGGGGGCGAGCACCTGCACCAGCCCGAGGTCGGACAGCTTGGCCCCGCCCTCGGTGAGGAGGACGTTCGACGGCTTGATGTCGCGGTGGGCGATGCCCGCCTCGTGGAGGTCGTGGGCGGCCCGGGCCGCGTCGGCGACGGCGGCGATGACCTCGGCCCGGGTGAGCTCGCGGGCGGGGCGGGCCAGCGAGCCGAGCGGGCAGTACTCCATGGCGTAGTAGCAGCGGCCGCCCTCCTGGCCGGCGTCGTACAGCGACACCAGGTGGGGGCTGCGGACCTTGGCGAAGGTGCGCAGCTCGCGGGTGAGCCGGTGGAAGGTCTCCTCCCCGGCGGTCACCTGCAGCACCTTGATCGCCACCTGCTCGGCGGCGATGCCGAGCCGGGGCGGTGCGGTCGCGAGGTAGAAGGCCCCGTTGCTGCCGTCCCCGAGGGGCTGGACGAGCTCGTAGTCGGCGATGCGATCCATGGTGTCCCTCGTCAGATGAGCCGGCCGCCGAAGAAGCGCCAGCGGATGAAGAAGATCTTCATCGGCCCGTTCGCGGCGAGCCAGGTGATGATCCAGGTGGTGGAGAACAGGATGACGTAGGCGAGCACCGGGACGTACTGGCTCTTGTCGGCGTCGAGGTCGGGGAGGGGGTTGAGCCAGCTGACGTGGAGCAGCAGGAAGGTGCTGATGCCCTCGGGGAAGATCTGCAACAGGCCGAAGAAGGCCGGCCAGTCCTTCTCCCATCGGAACTGCATCAGGAAGTGGTAGAGCGGATCCCAGAAGATGCACCCGAAGACCATCGTGATCAGCGAGCGCGGCGTAGGTCAGCTTGTAGACGTCGCCCAGGCCGCCGTCGATCGACAGGGCCAGCTCGTACCCGTCGGGCGTGCTGAGGGGGAGGAACGGCGTGATGATCAGCGTCCAGAAGCCGCCCACCAGCAGGGTGACGAAGATGCGGGTCTGGATGCGACCCATGAGCACGGGGGTCATCGGCGGGCCTCCCTGAGGGCTCGATGGGGCGGGGACGGCACCGCGGCCGTCGGGGCGGCGGTCACTTGGGGAGGGGCTTGTGGCGCGCCCACTTCCACCACTGGCGAGCTGCTGCGGAGCGGCCCGATCTTCTTGACGAAGCCCTTCGACGCCAGGTCGTCCATGATGCGGACCGCGGCGATCTGCAGGCCGAGGAAGGTGTCGACGCCGGGGAAGTAGCCGCCGAGGGTGGCGCTGCCGGAGGCGTACATCTTGCCCGGGTGCGCTGCGGGTGCCGAGCACCTCGAAGTTGCGGTCGACGTCGAGCCGGCCGACCGGGTTGCGGCCGGCGCCGCAGTGGTCGAGCAGGTCGGCGAGCACCCGGTGCTCGCGGATGTCGGCCTCGAGACCGGTGCAGTCGATGACGAAGTCGGAGTGGCACCTCGAGGAGCCGCTGCCGTCCTGCGTCTTGACCGTGGTGACGACCGGTGCCGTCGTCGGCCGGGACGCAGGTCGGTCGACCTCGCCGATGATGGTGCGGTACCAGCCCTCCGCCCGGCCGCGTTTCGAGCTGCTACTGCCAGAGCTTGCGGACCGGGCGTGTTGGTGCCGCCCATCTGCTTGTAGAGCTCGGCCTGCGGTCCTCGCCCTCGAGCTTCTCGAATCTTGGCCTTGAGCTGCGCCGCCCCACACCGACTTCGGGTAGTTGAAGCCCTGGTAGGCCCAGCCGTCGCCGCCCTTGCGGCGCATGAAGATGTTCGGCCCGTGTGCTGCCGGTGATGTAGGTGCGGAAGACGTGGACGATCTGGGTCTGCAGGCCGTACTGGTCGCGGTCGTCGATCAGCCGCTGCAGCACCCGGGAGGCGACGATGCCGCCGCCGCGGATCACCACGCGTGCCGGGCCGGCGCTCGAGCTGCTCGTAGACGTGCTCGTGCGGCTCGTAGGCGTTGACCACCTGGACGGAGTCGCCGTAGTTCTCGCGGTACTGCTGCAGGTCGGGCAGGAACTTCAGGCCCGGGTAGCCGATCGGCGATGTGCACGTAGGGACTGCGGTAGGCGAGCCGCTTGGTGGCGGTGGCGCCCTGCGGCGGGGTCAGGATGGTGAAGTAGCCGCCGCCCGTGCGGCGCCGGACCATCCGCACCTGGCCCTTGCACGCACTGCGGGTAGCCGATCCGGTGCGTCCTCGCGCTCCATCGTCTCGAAGGCCTGACCGGCCTTCGGCGTGTAGTAGTCGGAGAGGATCGGCTCGGTGCAGCACGTTCCACAGCGGGGCGAGCGTCTTCTCGGCTTGCCGACGCCTCGCGGACGGCGTAGCTCGGGAAGCCCCAGATGTTGTCGGGCGTGCGACTGCGAGTCCGAGCGCAGCCGCTCCGTGCGCGGGATCTGCGAGACCCGGGTCAGGTACTCGTAGGTCTGCCACGGGGTGTCGAGCTGGGTGAGCACCCTGATGCTGGCTGGTCGACAGCCGTAGATGCGCAGGAAGTCGACGATCACGAAGGAGCCGATGCCGCCGCCGACGGTGACGAACGTGATGTCGATGATCGGGATGCCCGCGTCGGCCACCATCTCGTCGGTCCAGATGTCGGTGTCGATCAGCGAGTCGTTCAGGTCGCCGGGTTGGGTGGGCCCGACCGGGTCGGGCATCGGCTCGCTCATGTCGGAGCTGCGGATGCTGATCGTCGCGTCGCTCATCGGTGCTCCCTCCAGTCGTGGGACAAGCCCAGGTCGGTCTGGAGGTCTGGTCGGTCCCGGGCCGGAGATCCCCCGGCCCGTCCGTCCGGCGTGTCGCATCGGCGACGACCTCGGACGGAGGTG
>CAVURR010000006.1:0-201186 GCA_963743955.1 uncultured Iamiaceae bacterium | reverse complement strand
CCGTGAGGGGGCGGAGAAGTTCACCCACGCGGTGCTGGAGAAGATCGAGAGCATCGCGGTGGTGCTCCTCCTCCCGCTGTTCTTCATCGTCACCGGCCTGCAGGCCAGCGTCGGCCAGGTGTCGCCGTTGGAGTTCCTCGAGGTGCTCATCGCGGTCGTGGTCGTGGCGTGCGCGGGGAAGTTCATCGGGGCGACCCTCGCCGGACGGGTGCAGGGCATGTCGTGGCGACGGGCCATGGCCATCGGCACCCTCATGAACACCCGCGGCCTCACCGAGCTGGTGCTGCTGTCGATCGGTCGCGACAAGGGCGTGCTCGACGACACCCTCTTCACCGCCCTCGTCCTGATGGCGATCATCACCACCGTGATGACCTCGCCGCTGCTGAAGAAGATCTACCCGGACAGGATGATCGAGCACGACATCGCGGAGGCCGAGCGGGCCGCCCTGGGCGACGCCATCTCGTTCCGGGTGCTGGTCGCCATCGACGACCCGGCCCGGGCCGAGCCCCTGGTCGACATGGCCTGCGGCATCGCCGCATCGCAGCAGCCGGCCGAGGTGGTGCTGACCTCGTTCGAGGAGCAGCGAGCCTGCAGAGGAGGGCGAGCTCACCAGCCTCCTCGACACCATCGCGTCCGAGCTCGACTCGCTGCACGGGCTGGAGGCCCGGGTGCGCGACCGGGGCCTGGCCGTGCAGTCGTTCTCCCAGCGCACCGACCGCCTGGCCGAGGACATCGCGGCCCAGGCCCAGCGCATGGGTGCCCGCCTGGTCCTCGTCGGCGACCGGCGTGACGACCCGTCGTGGGTCGCCACGGTGGCCGAGCTGGTCGCCCTCGGCCCGGCCGACGTCGGCGTGGTCGTCGCCCCGCTGCCCCGCCCTGGTGAGGAGCCCCCGACCGGTCCTCCGGTGGTGGAGGCCGGCGACGGCGCCGCGGCCCTCGCTGCCCTGGAGCACGGCGTCCGGCTGGCCCTGCCGACGTCGTCGGGGCCGACGATCGTCGGGCTGTCGGCCGGCTCGAAGCAGGCCCGTCGCTACCAGGCGGTGCTCGACCGGTTGGCCGGCCCTGGGCCGGCCCGGCCGCACCGAGGCCGCGACGCTCGACACCGTCGACGGTGCCGCCGCCGCGCTCGGCGCGGTCGCGGTGGTCCGCCCGTTCACCAGCCCCGAGGGACTCGAGCCGGTGGAGCGGGCCCGCCCCGACGCCGAGCGCCTCGGCTGCCCGGTCGTGCTGGTCGCCCCCGACCCCAACCAGCTGGAGCGCTCCGGCCTCGACTCCCTCCTCGCCGAGGCCGAGCCCACCCCCTCACCCGAGCCGACCGCCTGAGCTCACCTTCGGAGTCCGGAGGTACGGTGCGGGATCGCCGGTGAGACCCCGACGACGAGGCGCTCGGGTGGGATGCGATCGATCTCGCGTTCCACGGTCCACGGCCCCGAGGAGCCGGTGCATGAGCGCGAGCGTCGCGCCCGCATCGGGGAGGCCATCGCCGAGTCGTACCGGCGCTGCCCGCAGACCACCGCGACGACGACGAGCTGGCCGTGGCCAGCGCCATCGCCTTGACCCAGACCGAGCCGTAACGACGCTGGCGACGTTCGACAGCGCATCGACGCGGTCGCCGACTGCTGACGCTGGTCGCACGCCGGAGGCTGTCGCCTCCGCCGGTCAGCGGACGAGGCTGGACTCGAAGACCGCGGAGCGGCGGCCGAGGGCGACGCGCATGCCGGGCGTGAGCTGCACCGACTGGCCCTCGGGGATGGGGATCCACTGCTGGGAGGTCTCGTCCCACACGAACGAGCCGTTGGTGCCGGACAGGTTCACCAGGTGCACGTCCCACTCGACGAGCCGCAGCTCGGCGTGGGCCCGCGAGATCGACCGCTCCGGGTCGTCGACGGTGATGGGCAGGGCCAGACCCTGCTGGACCAGCTCGTGCACCTCGGGCTGGCGCCCGACCACGTAGTCGGTCGACAGCGAGAAGGTCGCGCCGTCCTCGAACACCATCACGCCCAGCGGCGGCCGGGGTCCCTGCGTGAGCACCTGGGTGTTCTGCACCATCGAGATGCCGCACGACGAGCAGAACCGCGACCGGGGATCGTTGAAGTGCCCGCGGGAGCACACCACGCCCTGCACCCGAACCTCTTCGGTGACCTGGTCGGGGGCCCGCACCTCACCGGGGTCGAGCTCGACGGGCAGTGCGTCGCGCTCGTCGACCTCGTCGATGTCGAGGGCACCCAGCAGGACGGAGCTGAACGCCGCGCCGCCGGCAGCGGCGGCCACGGGCGCCGCCGCCTCGACGGGGGGGATGGCCGAGGGCGGCAGCGTCGCCGGCTCGTAGGCGGACGGCTCCTCCGGCGGCGGCCGGGGCCGTCGAGCGGCGGAGCGACGTCGAGGGGGGCAGGCTCGAGCGGCGGCGGGACGTCGAGCGGGGCAGCCGGAGCCTCGGCGACGCCGGCGTCGGCCCACTCCGCCTCGGAGGCCATCCCGTCGAGCGGTTCGCCGGGGTGCTCGGCAGTCGGTTCGGTGCCCAGGGCCTCGAGGGGATGGGACGCCGACTCCGCCGTGGGTTCGGAGCCCGGGCCGCGGTCGGCTCCGGGGACAGGTCCTCGGTGGAGGGGCTCCACGCCTGCGTGGGCTCCTGGGTCCACCCCGACGGGTCGGCTCCCGCCTCGGCGGCGTCCGTGCCGACCAGGGGCACCCCGTCGGCGACGGGGACCTCGGCGACGGGCTCTGCGGCGGCGGTCTCCGCAACCGGCGCCCCCTCGTCGTGGAGCGTGACCGTGCGATGTCGTGCGCCTCGATGGCCGCCCCCATCGGGGAGGCCGCGGTCGGCTCGCCAACCCGGGCACGCTCGACACGGCGGGTGCGCGGCCTCGCCGGGCCGGCCTCGGGGAGGGCGGCGGGAGCCGGTCGGACCCGACAGGTGGTGAGGGCGAAGCCGCCCGCGGGGACGGTGCCGGCCCGGAGGTCGACGTCGAACCCCGGCACGGGGACCGGCTCGCCGGCCCGGTGGGCCACGACGGTGTGGAACGGCCCGGCCACCTCGCGGTCGACGCCGGTGAGCGATCCCGACGGCGCTGATGACCTCCTCGCCACCTTCGCCGAGCAGACGGACCTCGACCGAGCCGTAGGCCCGGACGTAGGTGCCGCCCGGGGAGGCGGCGACGAGGGCGAAGCCTGGGAGGGTCGTGTCGTCGTCGGCGCCGACGAGGATGGCGAGCCGGCGGGCCAGCTGGCGCCCGGGCGCGTCGCCCTCCGACCCCTGGACGACCTCGACCAGCCGGGCCACGTCGTCGACGGGGGTGCGGGCGGCGACGAAGAGGATCGCCCCCGTCGAGCGGCTGACGATCCCGTCGGCCCCGGGGGCCGGCGACAGGCGTCCGTCGGCGAGGTTCACGATGCGCTCCCAAGGGCGTCGAGGGCGTCGGCCAGCTCGGCGGCGGTGCGGTACCGGGCCGAGAGGTCCTTGTCGAAGCAGCGCCGGATGATCTCGGCCTCCGGGTCGGACAGCCCGGGGTCGAGCATCGGGGGCGACGACAGCACCCGGCGCACCGCGAGCAGCGGGTCGCGCTCGGGGAGGTCGCCGTAGATGCCCTGGCCGGTGAGCACCCGGTGGAGGGTGACGCCGAGGGCCCAGATGTCGGTGGCCCGCGACGCCCGCTCGCCGCGCATGATCGCGGGGTCGAGGTACTCGACCGACCCGATGGCGCCGAGGCCGGTGATGGTCTGGCCGGGGGCGAGCACCTGCACCAGCCCGAGGTCGGAGAGCTTGGCCCCGCCCTCGGTGAGGAGGACGTTCGAGGGCTTGATGTCGCGGTGGGCGATGCCCGCCTCGTGCAGGTCGTGGGCGGCCCGGGCCGCGTCGGCGACGGCGGCGGTGACCTCGGCCCGGGTGAGCTCGCGGGTGGGGCGGGCCAGCGAGCCGAGCGGGCAGTACTCCATGGCGTAGTAGCAGCGGCCGCCCTCCTGGCCGGCGTCGTACAGCGACACCAGGTGGGGGCTGCGGACCTTGGCGAAGGTGCGCAGCTCGCGGGTGAGCCGGTGGAAGGTCTCCTCCCCGGCCGTCACCTGCAGCACCTTGATCGCCACCTGGTCGGCGGCGATGCCGAGTCGGGGCGGTGCGGTCGCGAGGTAGAAGGCCCCGTTGCTGCCGTCCCCGAGGGGCTGGATGAGCTCGTAGTCGGCGATGCGGTCCATGGTGCCCCTCGTCAGATGATCTGGCCGCCGCGGAAGCGCCAGCGCATGAAGAAGATCTTCATCGGACCGTTGGCGAAGAGCCAGGTCACGATCCAGGTGGTGGAGAACAGGATGAGGTACGCGAGGACCGGGACGTACTCGCTCCTGTCGGCGTCGAGCGTCGGGCAGCGGGTTCGAGAAGCTGACGTGCAGCAGGAGGAAGGTGCGTGATGCCCCTCCGGGAACACCTGCAGGAGGTGGAAGAAGCGCGGGCCAGTCCTTCTCCCACCGGAACTGCATGAGCCCGTGGTAGATCGGCTCCCAGAAGATGCACCCGAAGACGGTGGTGATCAGCGAGGGCCGCGAAGGTCAGCTTGTAGACGTCGCCCAGACCGCCGTCGACGGTGAACGCGATCTCGTACCCGTCAGGCGTGCTGAGGGGCAGGAAGGGCGTGATGAGCAACGTCCAGATCCCGCCCGACGATCAACGAGACGAAGATGCGGGTCTGGATGCGACCGAGGAACAACGGTGTCATCGGGGGCCTCCCTGAGGGCTCGATGGGGCGGGGACGGCACCGCGGCCGTCGGGGCGGCGGTCACTTGGGGAGGGGCTTGTGGCGCGCCCACTTCCACCACTGCGAGCTGCTGCGGAGCGGCCCGATCTTCTTGACGAAGCCCTTCGACGCCAGGTCGTCCATGATGCGGACCGCGGCGTACTGCAGCCCGAGGAAGGTGTCGATGCCGGCGAAGTAGTTGCCGAGGGTCATCGAGCCGGCGGCGTACATCGCGCCGGGGGCGCTCTGGGTGCCCCGCACCTCGAAGGTGCGTTCGGTGTCGAGGCGGCCGAGCACGTTGCGCTGGGCGCCGGAGTGGTCGAACAGGTCGGCGTAGAGCCGGTGCTCGCGGATGTCGGCCTCGAGACCGGTGCAGTCGATGACGAAGTGGGCCGGCACCTCGAGGAGGCTGCCGTCCTGCGCCTTCACCTTCGTGACGACGGTGCCGTCGTCGCCGGGGACGACGGAGTCGACCGCGCCGACGTAGGTGCGGTACCACCCCTCCTTCCGGCCGCGCGAGAGCTGCTCCTGCCAGTTCTTCCGGATGGGCGTGTTGGTGCCGCCGAGCTGCTCGTAGAGCTGCTTGCGGTCGTCGCCCTCGAGCTTCTCGAAGCGGAACTTGTAGGCCCCGCCCCACGCCGACTTGGGCCAGTTGAAGCCCTGGTAGGCCCAGCCGTCGCCGCCCTTGCGGCGGAGGAAGATGCTCGGCCCGTGGCTGCCGGTGATGTAGGTGCGGAAGACGTGGAGGATCTGCGTCTGCAGGCCGTACTGGTCGCGGTCGTCGATCAGGCGCTGGAGGCACGCGGGAGGCGACGATGCCGCCGCCGCGCACCATGACGAGGCCGGGCCGGCGCTTGAGCTCCTCGTAGACGTGCTCGTGGGGCTCGTAGGCGTTCACCACCCGCACGTAGTCGTCGTACTTCGTGCGGTACTCCTGCAGGTCGGGCAGGAACTTCACGCCCGGGTAGCCGACGGAGATGTGCACGTAGGTCGAGCGGTAGGCGATCCGCTTGGTGGCCGAGGTGCCCTGCGCCGGGGTGAGGATCGTGAAGTAGCCGCCGCCGTAGCGGCGTCGGACCATGCGCACCTGGCCCTTGACGCACATGTCGAAGTAGCTGATGCGGGCGGCCTCGCGCTCCATGGCCTCGAAGACCTGACCGGCCTTGGGCGTGTAGTAGTCGCGGAACACCGGCTCGGTGCAGACGTTCCAGATCGGGTCGAGCGTCTTCTCGGCCCAGGCCTCGCGGAAGGCGAAGCTGGGGAAGCCCCACATGTTGTCGGGCATCGACTGGGCATCGGAGCGCAGTCGCTCCTTGCGGGGCACCTGCGACACCTGGGTGAGGTACTCGTAGGTCTGCCAGGGGGCGTCGAGGTTGGTGAGCACCCGCAGCTGGCTGGTCGACATGCCGGCGATGCGCAGGTGGTCGACCAGCTCGAAGCTGCCGATCCCGCCGCCGATGGAGACCATCGGGATGTCGACGATCGGGATGCCCGCGTCGGCGACCATCTGGTCGGTCCACACGTCGGTCGCGATGAGGGAGTCGTTCAGGTCGCCGGGTTGGGTGGGCCCGACCGGGTCGGGCATCGGCTCGCTCATGTCGGAGCTGCTGATGCTGATCGTCGCGTCGCTCATCGGGCTCCCTCCAGTCGTGGGACGCCCAATCGGTCTCGCGGCCGGGCACCGATGAGCGCCGACGCTTCGCCGTCGGGAGTGAACCGTGCTGTCTGGTTCGCTCGCTGCGCTCGCTCACGGCGCACCCTCCGCTGGAACGCCTCGTCGGTCCGGCACGGAGATCCCCCGGCCCGTCCGTCCGGCGTGTCGCACCAGCGACGACCTCGGACGGAGGTGGAGAGTAGCCCTGGTTCCGGACCATGTCGTCCGGTCCGGGGAGGGGACCCCACGGGTGTCGCGGCCGCCTGTCCAGGGCAGACGCCCACCGACGAGGCGCGGGGCGACGGTCAGACGAGCTCGGCCAGCATCGCCGCGGCCCGGGCCGCGCCGTCGGTCGCCACCGGGAGGTAGTCGATCGGGCGGTCGAGCTCGTCGAGCAGCGCCTTGGCGAGGGTGTCGGCGTCGAGCTCGTCGTAGGGCAGGCAGCGGCCGGCGCCGTACCGGTCGAGCCGGTGCCGGACGTGGAACGTCTGCTCGAAGTGGTGGCGCAGCGGCACGTAGACGAACGGCCGTCGGTTGGCCGTCAGCTCCATGCACGTCGTCAGCCCGCCCTGCACCACGGCCACGTCGCAGGCGGCGAGGTGGAGGGGGAGGTCGGGCACGTAGGAGCGGACCGTCACCCCGCGCCGTCGGGGCAGGCAGCGGGGGTCGATGCGAGGGCCGGTCACCACGACGAAGCGGAGCCCGTCGACCTGGCGGCGCACGGCGGGCACCGCGTCGAGGATGCGGCGCAGCAGGGGCAGGCCGACGCCCGAGCCGCCGACGGTGACGACGCACACCCGCTCGTCGGGGCGGTACCCGAGCCGCTCGCGCACGGCCTCCCGGTCGCGTCGATCGGGCTCGAAGCCGGTGACGTAGCCCGGAGAAGTCGAACTCCTCTCGGGTCCACTCGGCGATGGTCGGGAGCCCGGGACCGAACCGGTCGGACACGAGGTCGTCGGGGTCGCCGACGAAGATCGAGCGGTCGCGCAGGCGGCGGAACCGGGCCCGCTGCTCGAGCATCTCGGCGTTGTAGTCGGCGGTGAGCGCGGCCTCGGCCTCGCCGCCGTCGGGCATGGGCAGCCAGCCGACGAAGTCGGTCATCCACGCGTAGGTGAACCGCTTGAGCTCCGGGTTCTCGTGGAGGTGGTGGTCGACCTCCCAGGCCTCGTCGCCGATCACCAGGTCGTAGTGCCCGGCCTCGACGACGTCGTGGAAGACCATGAAGTTGTTGACGAGGATCTCGTCCATCCGCCGGATGGCCTGGAAGGCGTGGAGGTCGTGCTCGTCGCACTCGTCCTCGATGTGGGCCGACTCGCTGGCCAGCCCGGTCGACGCCGGGTGCACCCGCTCGCCGGCCGCCTCGAGCACGGTGGTGACGGGGTGCTGGGCCAGCCAGTCGACCTCGAGGTCGGGGTGGTGCGTGCGCAGCTCGCGGGCGATGGCGACGTCGCGCCGGGCGTGGCCGAGGCCGATCGGCGGACGAGAGGTACAGCGCCCGCTTCGGCCGGTGCAGGGCGCGGGTCCACGAGGTGCGGGTCGGGGCGGTGGTCGGCGCGGGTGCGCTCGACGACGTCGCGGATGAGACGGTTGACGAAGACCGGGTCGCGGTTCTGGGGCCCGTGGCCCCCGCCCTCGACCGTGACCAGCGAGCCACCGGTGAGCTCGGCCAGGCGCACCCCGACGGTGTGGGGGCGGATGCGGTCGTCGGTGCCGTGGACGACGACGACGGGGCAGCGCACCTGGCGGCACAGGTCCTCGGCCGGCGTGCAGGTGACGCCGTCGCAGCCGAGGCGGGCGGCGGTCGTGTCGGCGAGCGTCCGCGGGTCGATCTCGTGGCCCCACCCGACGCAGTCCTCGATCTGCTTCGATCGAGTGGGGCTCCGGGAACATCTGCTCGAAGAAGAAGCGCAGGAAGTCGTCGTAGTCGCCCTCGTCGCCTCGAGCCAGTGGCGGCGGTTGTACTTGGCCCAGCCCTCGGTGGTGTCGAGCTCGGCGTCCCAGCCGAACGGCCTCGCGCTCGGGGTGGGTGATGCCGAACCCGCACGACGGCGCCGATCGCGATCAGCGCGGCGACCCGCTCGGGGTGGCGGGCCGCGAGGTGGACGCCGTAGGTCGCCCCGCAGGACAGCCCGACGACCGTGGCCTCGCTCGGTGCCGGTGGCGTCCATCACCGCGGCGGCGTCGTCGGCGTAGTGGTGCTCGGCGTAGGCCGCCGCGCCGTCCGGGCGGTCCGACCGACCGCTGCCGCGGCCGTCGAAGGTGACGACCCGGTAGTGGCGCGACAGGTAGGGGACCTGCAGCTTCCAGAAGCGCGAGTGGATGATCGACCACGTCGGCATGAGCAGCACGGTCGGGTCGTGGTCTGCGCCGAACACCTCGTAGGCGAGGCGCACGCCGTCCCGCTCGACGGTGCCCTCGCGGTCAGGCTCACGTGCTCGCATCGCCGCCTCCTCCTCGCTCCTCGAGGTCTCGGATCAGGACGCCGACGCGGCGCAGGGCCGCCCGCACCGGCAGGTCGTCGCGCTCGAACCCCAGCAGGATCAGCGCCTCGGATCCGATGAAGGCGTTGCCGATCAGGGTGGCGACCTCGGCGGCGGTGAACGGGCCCGAGCGTGCCGAACCGCGCCTCGGCCTCGGCGGCGACGTCGGTCAGCAGCGAGTACCAGCCCCGCAGCAGCGTCGCGCACCGCCGCGCCGACGGCCGGGTTCGACCACCCCTCGGCGATCATCTCCTGGAGCACGCGCACGTAGCCGGAGTCGAGGTCCTCCTCGAGGAAGTCGCACGCCTGCTCGTAGCGCTGCCACAGCGGCCGGTCGCCCGAGTACATCCGCGCCTGGCGGTCGAGCAGCCGCAGGTTCTCGGCCTCGAGCACCGCCAGCAGCAGGCCCTGCTTCGACCCGAAGTGGTAGTGGAGCTGGCTGACCGGCACCCCGGCGTGGTCGGCCACCTTGCGGGTCGACAGCCCCGAGTGGCCGTCGGCCAGCAGGCGGGCCCGGGCGGCCTCGACGATGGTCGTGCGGGTGTCGGTCAGCGGTTCGGCGGACGCCACGGGAGCGACTCCCTTCATCGGTCGGTCGATCGGACGGTGTGACCATTGCACAACGATCGCCTGTTGACAAGGATCCAAAGGTGCGCGCACCGTATCGGTCGATCGACCGAACAAGGAGAGCGATCATGACCACCACCGTGGACCCGACTGCCCCGTCCCCCGCCACCCCGACCCTCGACGAGGGTGCCCTGATGGCCTTCGTCGGCGAGGCCGTCACCGACGTCGGCCGCCTGCTGGGTGGCTCGATGGTCGTGCTCGGCGACCGCCTCGGGCTCTACCGGGCCCTCGGCGGGGCCGGCCCGCTGACCCCCGCCGAGCTGGCCGACCGCACCGGCACCGTGGAGCGCTACGTGCGCGAGTGGCTGTCGGCCCAGGCCGCCACCGGCTACGTCACCTACGAGGGCGACGGGCGCTTCTCGCTGTCACCCGAGCACGCGATCGTGCTCACCGACGAGAGCAGCCCGGCCTGCGTCATCGGTGCCTTCGAGACCGCCCTGGCCGCGGTGCACTCCACCGATCGCCTGACCGAGGCCTTCCGCACCGGGCACGGCGTGGGGTGGGGTGAGCACCACCACGACCTCTTCGAGGGCTGCGAGCGGTTCTTCCGCCCGGGCTACGCCGCCAACCTCGTGTCGACGTGGCTCCCCGCCCTCGCCGGGGTGGCGGCGAAGCTCGAGGCGGGCGCCACGGTGGCCGACGTCGGCTGCGGCCACGGTGCCTCGACCCTGCTGATGGCGGAGGCCTACCCGGCCTCGACCTTCGTCGGCTTCGACGCCCACGACGCCTCGATCACCGCGGCCCGCGCCCACGCGGCCGAGGCGGGGCTGACCGACCGGGTGACCTTCGAGGTCGCGCACCGCCCAGCACGTCGGCGGCTCGTTCGACCTCGTCTGCTTCTTCGACTGCCTGCACGACATGGGCGACCCCGTCGGCGCGCTGCGCGCCATCCGGGCCGCCCTGGCCCCCGGCGGCACGCTGATGGTCGTCGAGCCGATGGCCGGCGACCGGGTGGAGGACAACCTCAACCCCGTGGGCGCGGCGTACTACGGGTTCTCCACCCTGCTGTGCACGCCGAGCTCCCTGTCGCAGGAGGTGGGGGCGGCCCTCGGCGCCCAGGCCGGTGAGGCCCGGCTGCGGTCCGTCGCCGCCGAGGCCGGCTTCACCTCGGTGCGCCGCGTCGCCGAGACGCCCTTCAACATGGTGCTCGAGCTCACCGTCTGACGGGGCGGGAGCGCATCGCCGGCCCTGCTGCCCCCACCTGGGCAACTGGATGGACGGCAGGGTCGGTGATGCGCGATGCTCTCGGGCGATGTCCGCCGGCACCACCCTCGTACTCGGGACCTAGAGCGCACGCCGCCGGCATCACACGCGTGCGCTCGAACGACCTCCCCTCGGGGAGGTCGTCGCCGTTTTCGGCATCCGTGCGCACATCGCTAGACATCCACCTGAGACGAGACCGAAGGACCATGACGCCATGGAGATGAACGGAGGACAGAGCCTGATCCGCGCCCTCGAGATGGAGGGTGTGGAGGTCATGTTCGGCCTGCCCGGGGGCGCCATCCTCCCGGTGTACGACCCCGTGCTCGACTCCACGATCCGGCACATCCTCGTGCGCCACGAGCAGGGCGCCGGACACATGGCGGAGGGCTACGCCCACGCCACCGGCCGGCCCGGCGTGGCCATGGTGACGTCGGGTCCCGGGGCCACCAACATCGTGACCCCGCTGGCCGACGCCTACATGGACTCGGTCCCCATGGTCTGCATCACCGGGCAGGTGCCGTTGCCGTCGATCGGCACCGACGCCTTCCAGGAGTGCGACATCACCGGCATCACCCAGTCGGTCACCAAGCACAACTTCCTGGTCACCAAGGCCGACGACATCCCGCTCGTCATCCGCCAGGCGTTCCACCTGGCCACCACCGGCCGGCCGGGCCCGGTCCTGGTCGACATCCCCAAGGACATCGTCGACCCGACCAACCCGAGCTCGGCGACGTCGTGGGACTGGCCCACCGACGCCGAGGTCGCCGCATCCCTCCCCGGCTACCGGCCCGCGACATCCGGTGAGCCCGAGGCGATCGAGCGCGGCCGCGGACATGATCCTCGCCGCCCACCGACCGGTCATCTACGCCGGCGGCGGCATCCTCAAGGCCCGGGCGGCCGAGGCCCTGCGCGAGCTGGCCGAGCTGCTCGACGTCCACGTCGTCACCACGCTGATGGCCCGGGGCGCCTTCCCCGACTCGCACCCGCTCTGCCTCGGCATGCCGGGGATGCACGGCAACTACACCGCCGTCACCGCGCTGCAGCGGGCCGACCTGCTGATCACCCTCGGTGCCCGCTTCGACGACCGGGTCACCGGCAAGGTCGCCGGCTTCGCGCCCGAGGCCAAGGTCATCCACGTCGACATCGACGCCGCCGAGCTCGGCAAGGTCCGCCGCCCCGACGTGCCGATCCACGGCGACTGCCGCCTCATCATCGAGGACATGGTCGCGGCGATCCGCCGCAAGCAGGCCGCCGGCGCCGAGAGCCCCGACCGCACCACCTGGCGGTCGACGATCAGCGGCTGGCAGGAGCGCTACCCGCTGGCCTACGAGCCGCCGGCCGACGGCGACCAGCTCAAGCCCCAGATGGTGCTCGAGCACCTGCGGGACTCCACCCCCGACGACACGATCCTCGCCTCGGGCGTCGGCCAGCACCAGATGTGGGCCAGCCAGTACTGGAAGTTCGACCACCCCTACACGTGGGTGAACTCCGGCGGCCTCGGCACCATGGGCTTCTCGGTGCCGGCGGCCATCGGGGCCAAGGTCGGTCGCCCGGACCGCATGGTCTGGGCCGTCGACGGCGACGGCTGCTTCCAGATGACGGCCCAGGAGCTCGTCACCGCCTCGGCCGAGCGCATCCCCGTGAAGATCGCCATCCTGAACAACGCCTACCTCGGCATGGTCCGCCAGTGGCAGGAGATGTTCTACGAGGAGCGCTACTCCGAGGTGTACCTGTCGCCGGACCTGCCCGACTACGTCCGCTGGGCGGAGTCGATGGGCTGCGTCGGCATCCGGGTCGAGTCGCCCGAGGAGATCCAGCCGGCCATCGACAAGGCCAACGACATCGACGACCGGCCCGTCGTGGTCGAGTTCCGCACCGACAGCCGCGGAGAAGGTGTTCCCGATGGTGCCCGCGGGCAAGACCAACGACGACATCCAGGTGCCGCCCTTCCAGGCGGGCCACGGGGTCCGCACCGGCGAGGGCGGCAACTGATGGCCGCCGTCACCCACGGCACCCGGCGCGACGCCGAGCCCGGACACACGGTGCGCCACCACGTCCTGTCGGTGCTGGTCGAGAACCGCTCCGGCGTGCTCGCCCGGGTCGCCAACCTGTTCTCCCGCCGGGGCTACAACATCGTCTCCCTCGCGGTGGCGCCCACCGAGGACGAGCAGCTTCAGCCGGATCACCGTGGTGGTCGACGTCGAGTCGGCTCCGCTCGAGCAGATCATCAAGCAGCTCGACAAGCTGATCAACGTGGTCGAGATCAGCGAGCTCGACCCCCGCCACTCCGTCGAGCGCGAGCTCATCCTGGCCACCGTCGAGCGCGCCGCCGGCGGTGCGGGGCCAGGTGCTCGAGCTCACCCAGATCTTCGAGGGTCGCATCCTCGCGGTCACCCACGACGAGCTCACCGTCTCCCTCGAGGGCCACCCGACCAAGGTCGAGGACTTCGAGGAGATGCTGCGCCCGTTCGGCATCCGCGAGATCCAGCGCACCGGCCGGGTCGCCCTGCCCCGGCTGGCCCGCGACGACACCGGCGCCACCGCCTGATCCCCCCACCCCCGACCGCGGCGCACCCGCGCCCCGACCGACCCCACAGAAGGAAACACCGACCATGGCCACCGTGTCCTACGAGGATGACGCCGACCGCTCCCTGCTCGCCGACAAGAAGGTCGCCATCCTCGGCTACGGCTCGCAGGGCCACGCCCACGCCCTGAACCTCCTCGACTCGGGCATCGACGTCCGGGTCGGCCTGCGCGACGGGTCGTCGTCGACCAAGAAGGCCACCGAGGCCGGGTTGAAGGTGGCCGGTCTGTCGGAGGCCGCGGCCGAGGCCGACGTGATCATGATCCTCCTGCCCGACACCGAGCACGAGGCCGTGTTCGCCGAGCACGTGGCCCCGAACCTGAACGACGGCGACGTGCTGCTCGTGGCCCACGGCTTCAGCGTGCGCTTCGGCTACATCGCCCCGCCGGCCGGCGTCGACGTCGCCCTGGTCGCCCCCAAGGGCCCCGGCCACCTCGTCCGCCGCACCTACACCGAGGGCGGCGGCGTGCCGGCCCTCGTCGCCGTCCACCAGGACGCCACCGGGCAACGCCCGCGGCATCGCCCTCGCCTACGCCGATGCCATCGGCGGCACCCGGGCCGGCGTGCTCGACACCACGTTCGAGGAGGAGACCGAGACCGACCTCTTCGGCGAGCAGGTCGTGCTCTGCGGCGGTCTCACCGCGCTCGTGCAGGCCGGCTTCGAGACCCTGGTCGAGGCCGGGTACCAGCCCGAGTCGGCCTACTTCGAGTGCCTCCACGAGCTGAAGCTCATCGTCGACCTCATGTACGAGCAGGGCATCGCCGGCATGCGGTACTCGATCTCCACCACCGCCGAGTACGGCGACCTCACCCGCGGCCCCCGCATCATCACCCCGGCGGTGAAGGAGGAGATGAAGAAGATCCTGGGCGAGATCCAGTCCGGCCAGTTCGCCGAGGAGTTCGTCGGCGAGGTCAAGGGCGGCGGCTCCCGCTTCGAGGAGCTCCGCGCCGCCGGCAAGGCCCACCAGATCGAGCAGGTCGGCGGCGAGCTCCGCGCCATGATGCCGTGGATCTCCGCCGGCAAGACCAAGGTCGAGGACGCGTCAGGCGGGGACTGACGTCCAAGGCCCTCGCGGGCGAGCGTCTCCGGGCTTCGCCCGGGCAGGGACACCGTGCTGTCGGCGACGGCTCCGCCGCCGCGTCGGCGGGACTGATCAGCGCCTGAGTCCGCATGCCGAGCGGGCATGAGGACGGACAGAAGCGGGCGGGTCGGCTAGGGGAGCAGGCAGTTCCCGAAGGTCGGGATGCCGGCGAAGCGGGCCGACAGCCAGGCGATGCCGAGGGGCTGTCCCTCGACCAGGCCGAGGACGTGCTCGGCCAGCGGCAGGGTCGTCCAGGTCACGTTGCCGCCCCGGTTGCACCAGCTGCGCCGGAGGTCGGCGGCCTGCTGGTACTCGACCATCTCGTCGAACAGGGCGTGGTACTGGAACACCGGCGCGGCCGGCTTGGTGCCACCCAGCTTGTTCTGGGCCAGGCGGGCCTGCCAGGCCGGGTCGGCCAACGGGTCGCTCGTGACGTAGTCGTTCCGGCTGCTGAGGGCGGTCTCGAGCACCGTGCCGATGCCGTCGACGCTGGTGAGGCAGAACGTCTCGGTCTCGGCCAGGAGGCCGCGGCCCCGCTCGTTGACGAGGCCGTCGAGGTCGAGCTCCGGGTACGCCGCGTCGAGGCCGATCGAGGCCAGGAGGGCGAGGGCCACGAAGGGGCTGCCCTCGAGGTGCTCGGCCACCGCGGTCAGGTCACCCGGGATGCCGCCGGCGACCGTCGCCCGCACGTTCAGCTCCGACCCGTAGGTCGACTCGAGCTGCGCGGCCCACCCGGCGGCGCCGCCGCCCTGGGAGTAGCCGTAGAAGGCGACCGGGGTCGTCGACGACAGCCCGGTGCCGGCGAGGCGGGGCGACGGCGCGGGCGGCGTCGATCATCGCCCGGCCCTCGGACTGGCCGACGACGTAGGTGTGCTGCCCCGGGGTGCCGAGGCCCTCGTAGTCGGTGATCGTGACGGCCCAGCCCTGGTCCAGCAGCGCCTTGATGAACAGCATCTCGTAGTCGGCGCCGTGGGCGAGCGTGTACGACGGCGCGCAGTCGTCGCCGACGCCGCGGGTGCCCGGGGCGTAGACGACCAGCGGCCGCTGGCCGAGACCGGTCCAGCGGGCCTCGGGCACGAGGACCGTGCCCGACACCGCGTTGGCCCCGCCGGTGGCGTTGGTCGAGCGGTAGAGCACCTGCCACGACGTGATGCCGGCGGCCTGGGTGCGGTTGACCGGGTCGAGGGTGAAGATGCTCGGCCGGCTGCGGATCAGGCTGCCCGGCTGGCTGGGCAGCGACGTCGGCGGGGTGTAGAACGCGTCCTCCCCGGGGGGCGGGTCGCAGGCGGCCAGGGTCAGGGCGACCAGGGCGGTCACCGCGACTCCGAGGCGCCGCAGGCGGCGCGGGGCACGGGTCATCTCTCAGTTCCTTCCGTCGGGGCGTCGTCCACCGCTGCGTGACGCCGGGCACATCGTGCCGACATTCGCGACACGTGTCAACATATGTGAGGACGTCGACGCCCAGCGTGAGATCACCGGCCCGCGAGCGGTCCCCGTGCTATGACCGGGGGCGATGTCGCCCCGCCCCCGAGGTCGACCGCGCTCGGAGCCCTCCGATGTCCAGCGCCGGCGGATCCTCGACGCGGCGCGCGCCGAGTTCACCCGCCAGGGCTACGACGCCACCACCGTCGCCGGGGTGGCGGTGCTGGCGAAGGTGCCCCGGGCAGTGGTGTACGAGACCATCGGCGACAAGGAGTCGCTGCTCAGCGCCATCGCCGACGAGGTGGCCGACGAGCTGGTCGGCGACCTCGCCGAGCGCTTCGGCGCCGAGGCGTCGGTCGGCCAGGCCCTCGCCGACCTCGTGCACGAGGACGTCATCTGGTTCATGGACCGCATCCGCCGCGACCCGTCGGTGCTGGCCATCGTCCGGCTGAGCGGTCGTCTCGGCGGGACGCCCAGCGATCCGGTGGCCCGCGCCCGCCAGCGCATCGAGGACCAGCTCACCCAGCTGCACCGGGCCCGGGCCTCGGCCCTCGGGGTCGCGCGGACCGAGAGCGCCCGCCTGCTGGCCGTCGTCGTGCTGTCGCTCGTCGAGGGCGTCGCCTTCCGGGCGCCGCTGGAGGCGGCGTGGCCGGGCGACGCCGCGGCCCAGCTGGTCGCCGAGTTCGTCACCGGTGGGTACGTGCAGGTCGAGGCCGGCGCCGGCCACCCGGCCGAGGCGTTCGACGCCGCCGCCTCGGTGAGCGGCGACGGGCGAGCCGATTCCTGACCCATCTGGTCGGGTTTGTGGCTAGGGTGCGGCCATGACCACCAGCAGCTGGGGCTTCGAGACCCGACAGATCCACGCCGGCCAGGAGCCCGACCCCACCACCGGGGCCCGGGCGGTGCCGATCTACCAGACCACCGTCGTACCAGTTCCGCGACACCGCCCACGCCGCCAACCTCTTCGGGCTGGCCGAGGTCGGCAACATCTACACCCGGATCATGAACCCCACCCAGGCCGTGGTCGAGGCCCGGGTCGCCGCCCTCGAGGGCGCGCCCGACACCGCCCTCGGCATCCCCGGCGCGCTGGCCGTGGCGTCGGGCCAGGCCGCCGAGACGCTCGCCATCCTCAACCTGGCCGAGGCCGGCAGCCACATCGTCTCCTCCGCCTCCCTCTACGGCGGCACCTACAACCTCTTCCACTACACGCTGCCCAAGATCGGGCATCGAGGTCGTCGTTCGTCGACGACCCCGACGACCTCGACGCCTGGCGCGCCGCGGTGCGACCGAACACCAAGGCCTTCTACGGCGAGACCATCGGCAACCCCAGAACGACTTCCTCGACATCCGCGGCGTCGCCGACGTCGCCCACGAGGCCGGCGTGCCCGCTGATCGTCGACAACACCGTCGCCAGCCCGTGGCTGATCCGCCCGATCGAGCACGGCGCCGACATCGTCGTGCACTCGGCCACCAAGTTCATCGGCGGCCACGGCACGTCGATCGGCGGCATCATCGTCGACGGCGGCATCGTTCGACTTCGGCGCCCACGCCGACCGCTTCCCGCAGTTCACCGAGCCCGACCCGAGCTACCACGGCCTCCAGTACTGGCCCGCCCTCGGCCCCGGCGCCTTCATCATCAAGGCCCGCGTGCAGCTGCTGCGCGACATCGGCGCCGCCATCAGCCCGTTCAACTCGTTCCTGCTGCTCCAGGGCCTCGAGACGCTCAGCCTGCGCATGGAGCGCCACAACGCCAACGCCCAGACCGGGTGGTCGAGTACCTCGTCGGGCCACGCCCAGGTCGAGTCGGTGCCAGTACGCCGGGCTCCCGGGTCGCCGCTGGCACGACCGGGCCAAGGAGCATCACCGGCGGCCGCGGGCTTCGGCTCGGTGCCCGGCGTTCGTGATCGCCGGCGGCGAGGAGGCCGGGCCAGCGCTTCGTCGAGGGCCTGACGCTGCACAGCCACGTGGCCAACATCGGCGACGTGCGCAGCCTGGCCATCCACCCGGCGTCGACCACCCACAGCCAGCTCACCGAGACCGAGCAGCAGACGCACCGGCGTCGACCCCGGCCTGGTGCGCCTGTCGGTCGGCCTCGAGTCGATCGACGACATCCTCGCCGACCTCGACGCCGGCTTCGCCGCCGCCAAGGGCTAGCCGCCGTCGGCGCGTCGGCTTCCGGGTCAGCCGGCCTGGAAGCCGAGGCCGCCCTCGTCGTCGGTCAGGGTGAGGCTCTGCTCGTTGATCTCGTAGGTGGCCGTCGCCCTCGAGGAGGGCGACCATCGCCGTCTCGACGGCCTGGGCGGCGTCGTCGGTGCAGGCCATGCGGGTGAGGCGGGGCAGCTCGAAGGTGATCGTCGCCGGCCTCCTCGTCGAGCCTGGTAGCCGCCGCCCCCGGTGTTGCAGCCGGTGGCGACGGTGTAGGTGCCGTCGTCGGCCAGCGTCGAGCGTCGCGCCGATGGCGGCGTCGACGCTGCTGGCGGTGCCGTCGGCGTCGGTGCCCTCGATCAGCGTGTCGACGGTCCAGGGTGTGCCCACCAGCTCGGCCGTGGGGGCGTCGGTGAACACCATCACGGTGTCGCCGAAGGTGAGGGTCACCTCGTCACCGTCGACCGCGACCTCCCCGGGTCGGGCCAGCACCTCCGCCAGCCACTGGTCCTGGGTGGCCAGGCGGTGCGTCGCAGCCCATCATCGTGGCTCCCATCTCGCCGACCGCGAGCTGGTCACCGGTCAGCGTGTAGCCGCCGACCAACGTGTTGCACCCCGCGTTGGCCGAGAAGCTGTCCTCGGCGACCGAGATGCGCACCACGGTGCCCTCCACCAGGGGATGGTCCTCACCGCCCTCGGTGATCGACGTCGCGACCATGGTCCGGCCGAGGAGCGGGTCCTCGTCGCCGCCGTCGTCGATCGTGGCCGGCTCGGTCGCCCCTGCGCCGTCGTCGGCGGTGGTGCCGGCCCCGGACGACTCGTCGCCGTCGTCGTCGGACCCGCAGCCCGACACGAGCAGCGCCAGCGGCACCAGCAGCAGGAGGAGCAGGGGCGTGGCGGGTGCGGGAGCGAGGTGCGCATGACGGTCTGACGTGGCCTCTCCGACGACTGGTTCCCACCGGACGTGCGGGACGGGCGCGGGAAGCGTGCCACGCGGATCGGCGACGTGCCGCGCACCGCTCGCCCGGCGGGCGGCGTCAGGCGGAGCGGAGCTCGGTCGACCACGTGGTCGATGCAGCGGGTGAGCGCGGCGACGTCGTCGGGGTCGATGGCCGGGAACAGGGCGACCCGCAGCTGGTTGCGGCCGAGCTTGCGGTAGCTCTCGGTGTCGACGATGCCGTTGGCCCGCAGGACCGTCGGCGACGGTGGTGGCGTCGACGTCGTCGTCGAGGTCGATGGTGGCGACCACGTGGCTGCGCAGGGCCGGGTCGGTCACGAACGGGGTGGCGTAGTCGGAGGCCTCGGCCCAGCCGTAGATGATCGTCGGCCGACCGGTCGCAGCGGCCGGCGGCCCACGTCGAGGCCGCCGTTCTCGTTGACCCACTCGATCTGCTGGACGGCGAGGAACATCGTGGCCAGCGCCGGGGTGTTGTAGGTCTGGTCCTTGCGCGAGTTGTCGAGGGCGATGCCGAGGTCGAGGGAGGCCGGGATCCAGCGGTCCGACGCGGCGATGCGCTCGATGCGCTCGATCGGCGGCGGGCGAGCAGGCGGCGATCCACAGCCCGCCGTCGGAGGCCAGGCACTTCTGGGGGGCGAAGTAGTAGACGTCGATCTCGGACGGGTCGAAGCGCAGGCCGCCGGCGGCCGAGGTGGCGTCGACGAGCGACCAGCGCGCTCGGCGTCGGCGCCCTCGGGCCGGCTGGGCGGCATGGCCACGCCGGTCGAGGTCTCGTTGTGGGTGAGGGCGTAGGCGTCGACGCCGTCGACCGCGGCCAGCGGCCGGGGCGCGGTGCCCGGGTCGGCTGCGATGCACCGACGGGCTCGCCGAGGTGGGGGGCCGGCGGGTGACCTCGGCGAACTTCGACGAGAACTCGCCGAACACGAGGTGCTGGCTGCGCTCGCTCGACCAGCGCCGAACGACGGCGGCGTCCCAGAACGCGGTGGTGCCGCCGTTGCCGAGCAGGACCTCGTAGCCGTCGGGCAGGGCGAACAGCTCGGCCAGCCCGTTGCGCAGCCGGCCGACCATGAACTGCACGCCGGGCCTGGCGGTGGGAGGTGCCCAGGTACTCGCCGGCCTCCTCGGCCAGGGCGGCGACCGCCTCGGGCCGGACCTTGGACGGGCCGCAGCCGAACCGCCCGTCGGCGGGGAGGAGGTCGGCGGGGATGCGGATCTCTGGCAGCGGGGCGCTCACGGCGTGCCACTATCGCGGGCAGTGCCGCCCGCGGCGAAACCCGTAATCCGCCCGGGCGGCGGCCGGGTCCGCCGGACCGGGCCGACGCGTCACCGCCACCAGGAGCCCCGCCCATGTCCGAGCCCGCCTCGTCCCGCCGCATCTCCCGCCGGGTCGCCGCCATCGCCCCGTCGGCCACCCTCGCCGTCGACGCCAAGGCCAAGGCGCTCAAGGCCGCGGGCGAGCCGGTCATCGGCTTCGGCGCCGGCGAGCCCGACTTCGCCGACCCCCGACCACATCGTCGAGGCCGCCGTCGCCGCCTGCCGCGACCCGAAGAACCACCGCTACACGCCGGCCGGCGGCCTGCCCGAGCTGCAAGGAGGCGATCGCGGCCAAGACCGCTCCGCGACTCCGGGCTACGAGGTCGAGCCGCCGGCCAGGTGCTGGTCACCAACGGCGGCAAGCACGCCGTCTACAACGCCTTCGCCGCCCTCCTCGACCCCGGCGACGAGGTGCTCCTGCCCGCGCCGTACTGGACCACCTACCCCGAGCCGATCCGCCTCGCCGGCGGCGTCCCGGTCGAGCTCGCCGACCGACGAGACCACCGGCTTCCGGGTCACCGTCGACCAGCTCGAGGCGGCCCGCACGCCCGCAGACCAAGGCCCTCGTGTTCGTGTCGCCGTCGAACCCGACCGGCGCCGTCTACCCCCGCGACGAGGTCGAGGCCATCGGCCGGTGGGCGCGTCGAGCACGGCATCTGGGTCGTCACCGACGAGATCTACGAGCACCTCACCTACGGCGACCACGAGTTCACTCGATGCCGACGCGTCGTGCCCGAGCTGGCCGACCGCTGCCTGGTGCTCAACGGCGTGGCCAAGACCTACGCCATGACCGGCTGGCGGGTCGGGCTGGATGATCGGCCCGACCGACGTCATCAAGGCCGCGACCAACCTCCAGTCGCACCAGACCTCCAACGTCGCCAACGTCAGCCAGCGCGCCGCGCTCGCCGCGGTGTCGCGGCGGCCTCGACGACGTGGCCCGCGATGCGCGAGGCCTTCGACCGCCGGCGGCAGGACCATGCACCGCCTGCTCGACGGCATCGACGGCGTCACCTGCCTCGAGCCCGAGGGCGCCTTCTACGCCTTCCCGTCCTTCGAGGGCGTGCTCGGCCGCGAGCTCGGCGGCGGCCGCGCCGTCGCCACCACCGCTCGAGCTGGCCGACCGTGATCCTCGACGAGGCCAAGGTGGCCATCGTCCCCGGCGAGGCGTTCGCCGCGCCCGGGCTACGCCCGGCTGTCGCTTCGCCCTCGGCGACGACGACCTCGGCGAGGGCATCAGCCGCATCGCCGACCTGTTCGCGAGGTGACCTCCGCGGACGCAGCCGCCCCCGACGGCCGGCGGGTCGCTGCCCTACGGGTCGTGGCCGTCGCCGGTGTCACCGCGAGGCGCTGGTCGCCGGGGCCGCGACCCCGGGCGAGGTGCGGGTCGACGCCGACGACGTGTGGTGGAACGAGGCCCGCCCGGCCGAGGGCGGACGCGTCGAGCTGGTCCGTCGGCGGGTCGACGGCTCCCGCGCCGACGTGCTCGCGGGCCGGGGCGACCGCACCTGGAGCGCCCGCACCGGGCTGCTCGAGTACGGCGGCGGTGCGTGGTGCGTCGAGAGCGGCGTCGCCGTGTTCGCCCAGTGGGACGACCAGCGCCTGCACCGCGTCGTCGCCGACGACCCCGACGACGTGCCCGCACCCCTCACCCCTGAGCCGTCGTCGCCCCGGGGCCTGCGCTACGGCGACCTCGTCGCCGCTCGACCACCGGTGGGTGCTCGCCGTCCGCGAGACCCACCCCGGGGAGGGCGACGTGCCCGCCGACGCGCCCGAGCCGGTGCACGAGATCGTCGCCGTGCCCGCCGACGGCTCGGCCGCGACCGACCCGACCCGCGTCCGGGTGCTCGTCGCCGGCGACGACTTCGTGGCCGACCCGCCGGCCCCGGGCCGGCCCGCCTGGCCTGGGTCCGCTGGTACGCACCCCCGGCATGCCGTGGGACGGCACCGAGCTGTGCGTGGCCCCGCTCGGCCTCGACGCCGACGGCGCGCCCGTGCTGAAGGGTGCTCGCCGGTCGTCGTGGCCGGCGGGCCCGAGGAGTCCGTCGTGCAGCCCGAGTGGGACCGCGACGGCGCCCTCTGGTTCTGCTCGGACCGATCCGGCTGGTGGAACCTGCACCGGGTCGCCGATCCCGGCGGCCCTGGCCCCGACGGCGAGCCGGTGGCGGTCGCACCGGTCGAGGCCGAGATCGGCGGCCCCCGGTGGATCGCAGGCCTGCGGTGGTACGCCGCCCTGGGCGACGGGCGCGTCCTCGTCGCGACCACCTCCGAGGGTCGCACCGGCCTGGCCGTGGTCGACCCGTCGGTGCCCGACGTGGCGCCCGACCCCCTCGACGTCGACCTCGGCGGCTCGCCGGTGTCGGTGGTCAGCCAGGTCGTCGCCGGTCCCGGACCCGCCCAGGCCGTCGTGGTCGCCGCCTCGCCGACCGCCGAGCTCGCCCCGCTGCTGGTCGACCTCGGCCCGGCGCCGGGCGGACCGGCCTCCGACGGCGGTCGCGGTCGTCGGGCCCTGCCCGAGGCGTCCTCGTCCACGGTGCTGCGCCCGGCCCGACCGCTGCCGATCGGGCCGGCGCGGGATCGCCCGGCCCGAGGCCGTCACCTTCCCCAGCGTCGGCGGCCGCGCCGCCCATGCCCTGCTCTACCGGCCGGTGAGCGAAGGCGTCGTCGGCCCGGACGGCGAGCTGCCCCCGCTCGTCGTGATGATCCACGGCGGGCCGACCTCCGCGGCCCGGCCCGATGCTCGACCTGGCCCGCCAGTTCTGGACGACCCGGGGCTTCGCGGTGGTCGACGTCGACTACGGCGGCTCGACCGGGTACGGCCGGCCCGTACCGGCGCCTGCTCGACGGCGCCTGGGGCGTCGTCGACGTCGAGGACTGCGTCGCCGCGGCCCGGTACCTCGCGGCCGAGGGCCTGGTCGACGGCGACCGCATGGTCATCCGGGGCGGGTCGGCCGGCGGGTTCACCGCCCTCGCCGCGCTGTGCGCCTCGCGACGCCTTCGCCGCCGGCACCAGCCTCTACGGCGTCACCGACCTGGCGTCGCTGGCGACCGACACCCACAAGTTCGAGTCGCCGCTACCTCGACGGGCTGGTCGGGCCGTGGCCCGAGGCCGCCGACGTCTACGCGGCGCGCAGCCCGGCCGCCCACCTCGAGCGGCTTGACCACGCCCGGTGCTCGTGCTCCAGGGCGCCGAGGACCAGGTGGTGCCGCCGTCGCAGGCCGAGGTGCGTCGTGGCCGCCCTCGCGGCCAACGGCGTGCCGCCACGCCTACCTCCTCTTCGAGGGCGAGGGCCACGGCTTCCGCCAGGCCGCGACCATCGTCCGGGCCCTCCAGGCCGAGCTCGCCTTCTACGGCCAGGTGCTCGGCTTCACCCCGGCCGACGACCTCCCGCCGCTCCCACTCGTCGGCGCCTGACCGACCCGCATCCCCGTCGTGCCGCACGGCACACCGATGCCGGTTGGGGCGACCGGGGCCGGTCGGCCAGACTCGCCCCATGGCCCGAGTCCTCGTCACCGAGAAGATCGCCGACGGAGGGCTCGATGCGCTCCGCGCCGCCGGCCACGAGGTCGACGTCCAGACCGGGCTCGACCCCGAGCAGCTGCTCGAAGGCGATCCCGGGGGCGCACGCCCTGATCATCCGGTCGTCCACCCAGGTCACCGCCGAGGTCCTCGAGGCCGGCACCGACCTCGTGGTCGTCGGCCGGGCCGGCATCGGCCTCGACAACGTCGACGTCGAGACGGCCACCCGGCGCGGCGTGATGGTGGTCAACGCGCCGCAGTCGAACATCCTCTCGACCGCCGAGCACACCATGGCGCATGCTGCTGTCCGTGGCCCGCACGTGCCGCAGGCCCACGCCGCGCTGGTCGACGGCCGGTGGGAGCGCTCCAAGTGGGTCGGGCGTCGAGCTGGCCGACAAGACCCTCGGCATCGTCGGCCTGGGCCGCATCGGCAAGCTCGTCGCCCAGCGGGCCAGCGCCTTCGGCATGAAGATCATCGCCCACGACCCGTTCGTGGCCCCCGAGCGGGCCCGCCAGCTCAACATCGACCTGGTCGACCTCGACGACCCTGGCGGCCACCGCCGACTTCGTCACCCTCCACGTGGTCAAGACGCCCGAGACGGTCGGCATGATCGGCGAGGAGTTCTTCGCCGAGGCCAAGCCCGGCATCCGCATCGTGAACGTGTCGCGCGGCGGGGTCATCGACGAGGCCGCGCTGGCCGACGCGCTCGCCGACGGCCGCTGCGGCGGCGCCGCCCTCGACGTGTTCGCCGGCCGAGCCCACCACCGAGTCGCCCCTGTTCGCCCAGCCCGGGTTCGTCGGTCACGCCGCACCTCGGCGCCAGCACCCACGAGGCGCAGGACAAGGCCGGCGACACCATCGCCGAGCAGGTCCGCCTGGCCCTCGCCGGCGAGTTCGTGCCCTTCGCGGTGAACATCGCCGCGGCCGAGGCGTCGGAGACGGTGCGTCCCTTCCTCGGCGTGGCCGAGCAGCTGGGCGGCATCTTCGCCGGCCTCAGCGAGGGCCTGCCGCCGATCATCGAGGTCGAGTACCAGGGCGAGCTCGCCGGCTTCGACACCCGCATCCTCACCCTCTCGGTCCTCAAGGGCGCCTTCTCGGGCACCACCGAGGAGCCGGTCAGCTACGTCAACGCCCCGCAGGTCGCGGCCGAGCGGGGGATCGAGGTGCGCGACACCACGTCGGTGACCTCGCGCGACTGGGTCAACCTCATCACCGTCTCCGGTGGCGGGCACTCGGTGTCGGGCACCCTCGTCGGGCTCCGGTCGGAGCCGCGGCTGGTGATGGTCGACGGCCACACCGTCGACGTGCCGCCGTCGCCCCACATGGTGTTCGTCCGCAACGACGACCGCCCCGGCGTCATCGGCCGGGTCGGCACCGTCCTCGGCGACGCGGGTGTCAACATCGCCGACATGGACGTCGGTCGCTCCGAGCAGGCTGCATCGGCCCTGATGGTGCTGGCCACCAGCCAGGCGGTGCCCGACGAGGCGGCCGACGCCCTGCGAGCCGCCGAGGGCGTGCTGTCCGTCGCGGTCATCGACCGGGGCTGACGAGGGGAGCCGGGCGGTGGCACCCGAGTCGGAGATCCTCCACGACGAGGACCCGGAGGCCCTCCAGGCCGCCGCGGGGCTGGTGCGGGGTGTCGCCGCCGCGGTGTCGACCGCGGCCCTGGCCATCGTCGTCGGCTACTTCCTGGTGCCCTACGACGGCCCGGGCGGGATCAGCCTGACGCTGTCGGACACCGCCAGCACCCACGTCAACCAGGGGATGGCCGTCTACGGCACCTACGTGGCCGTGTTCGCGGCCGTGGTGGCGCTCCGGCCCCGGCTGGGCCCCGAGGTCCTCGCCATCGCCGCCCTCCCGCTCCCGTGGCTGTTGCGGGGGACGGGCGTGTTCGTCTCGCGTCCCGACGAGCCCCTGGTCGCCACCCTGGTCGAGGTGGCCGGCGCCGTCGTGCTGGTCGGCCTGCTGGTCGCGGTGGCCGTGACCCTCGTCCGCTACGAACCGCTCGAGGAGGGGATGCCCTCGTCGGTGGGCCTGGCCCTGGTCGCCGGCGCGATCGCCCTCTGGGGCACGCTGTGGCTCGACTGGTACCGGATCAGCACACCGGGCGGCTTCGGCGAGGGGCCGAGCGGCGGCATCCTCGACTTCGCCGACACCGCCGGGCGCATGACCTGGATCGGCCTCATCATCGCCGTGTTCGCCCTCGGCGCCTCCGTCCTCCGGCCCGGCAAGGCCCGCCGGGGCGCCGGCATCGCCCTGGCCGTGCTCATGGCCTTCGAGGCCTCCCGCCGCCTCGTCGCCGGCTCGTCCGACCTCGTGACCCCGCTGGCCGCGGGCACGGGCCTCGACGTGCTGGTCACCATCGAGCCGGTGAAGGGCCTGGTGCTGGTGCAGATCGGCGGCATCCTGGCCGGCGCCTTCCTCGTCCACGCGGCCGACCTGGTGACCCCGAGGGGTCCCGCCGCCGACGGCGACCTCCGGGACATCGGGCCGGACCCCGATCCCGGTCCGGTCGCCGAGCCCGATCGGGCCGACCAGGTTCGCCCGGAGGCCTCGCGCCCTCGACCACCCGACCCCGGCCCGCCCCGGTCGTCGGCCCCGCGGCGGCCCTCGAGCGGCGGCGCGCTCTAGGCACGATCGGTCGCCCGAGCCGATCGGCCCGATCGGCCCGGTCGGCCCGGTCGGGCGGTCAGGGCGCCTGGTCGGGGATGAACCGGTAGCCCACCCCTGGTTCGGTCACGAAGTGCCGTGGCTGTGACGGGTCGAGCTCGAGCTTGCGGCGGATCCGGGCGAAGTAGACGCGGAGGTAGTTGGTCTCCGTCTCGTACTCCGGTCCCCACACCTCCTGGAGGAGCTGGCGCTGGGTCACGAGCTTGCCGGCGTTGCGGACGAGCATCTCCACCAGGTGCCACTCGGTCGGCGTCAGCTTGACGTCCTCCCCGTCGCGGGTGATGCGACGCTGGCTCAGGTCGATCACGTGGTGATCGGTCGTGACGACCGCCGCCTCGGCGGTCGTCGGCGCGGCGCGGCGGACGGCGGCCCGCAGGCGGGCGAGGAGCTCGTCCATCCCGAACGGCTTGGTGACGAAGTCGTCGGCGCCGGCGTCGAGCGCGGCGACCTTGTCGGCCTCGGAGTCGCGGACCGAGAGGACGATGATCGGGACGTCGTTCCACCCCCGGAGCCCGGCGACGACCTCGATCCCGTCGATCCCGGGCAGGCCGAGGTCGAGGACGACGACGTCGGGGTTGTGCTCGGCGGCCAGGCGGAGGGCTTCCTCGCCGGTCGGCGCCAGGTCGACCTCGTAGCCGCGCGCCTTGAGGTTCGTGCTGAGGGTGCGACGGATCTGCGGTTCGTCGTCGACGACGAGGACCCGGGTCATGCTGCCTCCATCCGGATGACCATGGTCAGGCCCCCACCCGGGGTCTCCTCGGCCTCGAGCTCTCCGCCCAGCGCCTCGACGAACCCCCGCGCCACCGCGAGGCCGAGACCCACGCCGTCGGGCGAGCCGTCGCCGAGCCGCTGGAAGGCGCTGAACATCTGCGTCGCGCTTCTCGGGGGCCACACCAGGACCCTGGTCGATGACGCGCAGGTCGACCCGATCGCCGACCCGGCCGGCCTCGACGCGGATCGGGGCGTCGGGTGGGCTGTGGCGGAGCGCGTTGGCGACCAGGTTGGCCACCGCCCGCTCGAGGAGGCCCGGGTCGGCGAGGATCGCCGGCAGGGACTCGGGCACGTCGACCTCGACCCGGTCGAACGGCTCGGAGAGGCTGGACAGCGCGGCGGCCACGACCTCGTCGCAGCCGACCGCGACCAGGGTCACCTGCAGGACGCCGGTCTCGAGACGGCTCATGTCGAGCAGGTTGCCGACGAGGGCGTTGAGCCGGTCGGTCTCCTCGTCGATGGTGGTCGAGGAACTCGTGGGTCGCGTCAGGTGTCCAGTCGACGTCGTCCTGCAGGAGGCTGGTCACCGACGCCTTGATCGAGGCCAGCGGGGTGCGGAGGTCGTGCGACACGCCTCGCAGCAGGGCGGTGCGCAGGGTGTCGGACTCGGCGGCGACCACCGCCGCGGCGGCCTCGGCCCGCAGTCGCCGCTGCTCGAGGGCCGAGGCGAGCTGGGCGACGAAGGCGTAGAGCACCCGCTGGTCGTCGGCGTCGAGCGGACGCCCCGTCAGCACCAGGCGCGCCGAGTCGTTCAGCTCCACGACCTCCCGCCGGCCGACGGTGGTCGTCGCCTCGTCCTCGGTCGCATCACCGGCCGGTGGACGGCCGGCGGCCCACTCCTCCGTCCACGTCTGGGAGCCGGCGTCGAGCGCCTCCACGGCCGCGCTCTCGAGTCCGAAGGTGGTGCGCAGCCGGTCGAGCATCGACGGCATCGGGTCGTCCGACGCCGACGAGTCCCGCCGGCGACCCGGGCGAGCGCCTCGGCCTCCGCCGAGGCGCGCCGACCGGCCAGCTCCCGGCGGGCGCCTGCGGTCACCAGCGATCGAGACGACCACGCTCACCACGACGAAGCCGGCGAGGGCGAGGGCGTTCTCGGTCTCGGAGATGGTCAACGTGTCGTAGGGCTCGGTGAAGTACCAGTTGAGGACCAGCGAGCTGGCGACCGCAGCCGTGATGCCGGGTCCGATGCCGCCGACCGCAGAGGCCAGGACGACGAGCATGAGGAAGGCCATCAGATCGCCGGACAGGGCGAAGTCGTCCCGGAGCGGCATCAGCGCGAGCGTCGAGCAGCGGCGTGCCGAGGATGGTGATGGCCCAGCCGATGGCCCGCCGCCGGGGTGAGATGTCGGGCGGCCCGCCTGGGTGGTGACGGCAGGCTGCGCGCCTCGTCGTCGGTGGTGGTGCCGATGACGTGGAGGTCGAAGGAGTCCGCCCTGCGGGCCACGGCGTTGATGACCGAGCCGTGGGTGAGCTCCCTCCAGCGGCTTCGGTTGGACGCGCCGAGCGACGAGCTGGGTCGCCCGCTCGGCGATCGGCGAAGTCGCTGAGCGCGGTGGCGACGCTCGCTGCCGACGACCTCGTGGTACGCGCCGCCGAGGTCCTCGAGCAGCTGGCGGTGGGCGTCGAGCAGCTCCGACGGCCCGTTGGTGAGCCCGTCGTCGGGACGGATGTGGACGCCGATGAGGTCGCCCTTCATGCGGGTGGCCATGCGGGCGGCCCGGCGGATCAGCTGCTCGCCCGACGGGGCGCCGGTGACCGCCACGACGACCCGCTCCCGCGTCTCCCAGGTCCCGCCGATGTCGTGGGCCTCGAGGTAGTCCTGCAGCGCCTCGTCGACCCGGTCGGCCACCCACATGCAGCGCCAGCTCGCGCAGGGCGGTGAGGTTGCCGACCCGGAAGTAGTTGCCCAGGGCGGCGTCGACCTTGTGCGGCAGGTAGATGTTGCCGTGGGCCATGCGCCGGCGGAGGGCCTCGGGATCCATGTCGACCAGCTCGACCTGGTCGGCGTCGCGCACCGCGGCGTCGGGCACCGTCTCGTGCTGCTTGATGCCCGTGATCTGCTCGACGACGTCGTTGAGCGACTCGAGGTGCTGGACGTTGACGGTCGTGATGACGTCGATCCCGGCGTCGAGGAGCACCTGGACGTCGTCGATCCGCTTCGGTCGCGTCGAGCCGGGCACGTTGGTGTGGGCCAGCTCGTCGACCAGCACGACCTCGGGGGCTCGGGCCAGGATGGCCTCGGTGTCCATCTCCTCGAACGTGGCACCGCGGTGGACGATCTCCGTCGCGAGGAAGGATCTCGAGGTCGCGCAGCTGGGCCTCGGTCTTCGGTCGCCCGTGGGTCTCGACGTAGCCGACGACCACGTCGGTGCCGCGCTCGCTCCGCCGTCGACCCTCGTCGAGCATGGCGAACGTCTTGCCCGACCCCGGGCGCGGCCCCGAGGTAGATGCGCAGCCGCCCACGACGGGCGGGCGTCGCGGCTCCTCGTCAGGGGGCACTGCGCGTCCACGGCGAGGTTGAGGGCCAGCACGTTGACCCCGGGCTCGCCGAGGAAGCCGAGCGAGCGACCGTCGGTGTGGGCGTCGACCAGCTCGAGCACCTCGGCAGAGGTCGAGCCCCCTGCGCCTCGGCGACCCGCGGAGCCTGGAGGCGGGCGTTGGCCACCGAGATGTGCGGGTCGACGCCCGATCCCGACGCGGTCACGGCGTCGACGGGCACCTCGGCGTCGGCGGGCAGACCGTTCTCGGCGCGGTAGGCGTCGGCCCGCTCGGCGACGGCCGCGAGGAGGTCGGGGTTGGTCGGTCCGAGGTTGGACGAGCCCGACGCGTTGTTGGCCACGTCGTCCACGTCGGCCGGGGCGACCACCGGCCGACCGTCGGCTCCGAGGACCTCGTTGCCGTCCTCGTCCGTCTCCGCCACCATCGAGCCCGATGCGCCGGCTCCGGCTGCGGAGGGACGGGAGTGGAACCACTCGGGGCCGGTGAACTCCTGGCCGAGCAGCTCGGACCCGACGACCTCCCCGTCGACCTCGACGAGCGAGCCGTCGGCCTGGTCGCCGGAAGGCCAGCTGGGCGATGGCGGTCATGGTCAGTGGGTAGATGATGCCGCACACGACGGTGAGGACGAGCAGCATCCGCAGGGCGGGGAGGAGCTGGCGACGCATGGCAGTTGACCCCCAGGGCCGTGATGACGATGTCGATGAGCTTGATGCCGACGAACGGGGCGATGAGCCCGCCCACGCCGTAGACGAGCAGGTTGCGCCGGAGGATCTCGGCCGCTCCACCGGCCCGGAACCTCACGCCCCGGAGGGCGACCGGGATGAGCCCGACGATGATCAGGGCGTTGAAGATGACGGCCGACAGGATCGCCGAGCTGGCCGATCCGAGCCGCATGACGTTGAGCGTGTCGAGGTCGGGGTACCGGGCCACGAACATGGCCGGGAGGATGGCGAAGTACTTGGCGACGTCGTTGGCGATCGAGAACGTGGTGAGCGCACCTCTGGTGATCAGGAGCTGCTTGCCGATCTCCACGACGTCGATCAGCTTGGTCGGGTCGGAGTCGAGGTCGACCATGTTGCCGGCCTCCTTGGCCGCCTGGGTCCCGGAGTTCATGGCCACGCCCACGTCGGCCAGCGCCAGGGCGGGGGCGTCGTTGGTGCCGTCGCCGGTCATGGCGACGAGCTTCCCGCCGGCCTGCTCCGCGCGGATGCGGGCCATCTTGTCCTCGGGGGTGGCCTCGGCCAGGTAGTCGTCGACGCCGGCCTCGGCGGCGATGGCCCGGGCGGTGAGCGGGTTGTCGCCGGTGATCATCACCGTCTTGATGCCCAGGGCCCGCAGCTCGGCGAAGCGCTCGGTCATGCCCGGCCTTCACCGTGTCCTTGAGGTGGATGACGCCGAGGACCCGGTCGCCGTCGGCGACGGCGAGGGGCGTCCCGCCGTCGGTGGCGATGCGCTCGACGATGGGCTGCAGGTCGGCGGGTGCGGATCCGCCCCGCTCGGCGACCCAGGCGGCGAGCGAGTCGGTGGCCCCCTTGCGGATGCTGCGGGGACCGCCGGCGTCGGAGAAGTCGACGCCCGACATGCGGGTCTGGGCGGTGAAGGGCACCAGCACGGCGTCGGCGAGCTCGCGGTCGGGGTCGAGTCCGTGGACGTCGCGGGCCAGGTCGACGATCGACCGACCCTCGGGGGTCTCGTCGGCCAGGCTCGAGAGCAGCGCGGCCTCGGCTCAGCTCCTCGATCGCGACATCGCCGACCGGGTGGAAGTCCGGCCGCCATCCGGTTCCCGTAGGTGATGGTGCCGGTCTTGTCGAGCAGCAGCGTCGACACGTCGCCGGCCGCCTCCACGGCGCGTCCCGACATGGCCAGGACGTTCTTCTGCACCATGCGGTCCATCCCGGCGATGCCGATGGCCGACAGCAGTCCGCCGATCGTGGTCGGGATCAGGCACACCAGCAGGGCGACGAGCACGACGATCTGCTGCTCGGCGCCGGAGTAGATGGCGAACGGCTGGAGGGTCACGGTGGCGAGGAGGAAGATGAGGGTGAGGCCCGACAGCAGGATGTTGAGTGCGATCTCGTTCGGGGTCTTCTGCCGCTCCGCCCCCTCGACGAGGGCGATCATCCGGTCGATGAAGCCCTCACCCGGCCGTCTGCGTGATGCGCACCACGATGCGGTCCGACAGCACCCGCGTCCCGCCGGTGACCGCCGAGCGATCGCCACCCGACTCGCGGATGACGGGGGCGGACTCCCCGGTGATGGCCGACTCGTCGACGGTGGCGATGCCCTCGACGATCTCGCCGTCGCCGGGGATGAGGTCGCCGGCCTCGACGACGCAGAGGTCGTCGAGGGCGAGCTCGCTGGACGGGGTGTCCACGATGGAGCCGTCGGGGCGGCGGACGTGGGCGAGCGTCTCGGAGCGGGTCTTGCGCAGGGTGTCGGCCTGGGCCTTGCCCCGGCCCTCGGCGACGGCCTCGGCGAAGTTGGCGAACAGGACGGTGAACCACAGCCAGCCGGCCACCAGGCCGACGAACACGTGGTCGACCCCCTCGTCGCCCAGGTCACGGAAGAACAGCAGCGTCGTGATCACGCTGCCGATCTCCACGACGAACATGACCGGGTTGCGCGCCATCGTGCGCGGATCGAGCTTGACGAAGCTGTCCTTGACCGCCCGCCTGACGATGTCGGGCTGGAAGAGCGAGGTCGACCTCGAGGCGTCCCGGTGGGCGGCGCGGCCGGGCCCGGCGGCTGGCGGGACGGGCTCGTCGGCGAGGGTTGCGGTGGGTGACACGGGGGTCTCCTAGAGGCCGAGGTGCTCGACGATGGGGCCGAGCGCCAGGACGGGGAAGTAGGTCAGGCCGACGACGATCAGGATCACGCCGGTGAGCAGACCGGCGAACAGCGGCGTCCCGGTCGGGAAGGTCCCCGCGGAGACGGGGACCCGCTGCTTCCGGGCCAGCGAGCCCGGCGATCGGCCAGCGTCGGCACGATGAGCAGGAAGCGACCGATGAGCATCGAGAGGCCGAGCGTCGTGTTGTACCAGTCGGTGTTGCCGGTCAGTCCGCCGAAGGCGCTGCCGTTGTTGTTGCCGGCCGACGTGAAGGCGTAGGTCACCTCGGTGAGCCCGTGGGGGCCCGGGTTGAGGATCGACGCCACGTTCCCGTCGGTGACCACCGAGGCCGCGGTGAACCCGAGCACGGCGATCGGGACGGCCAGGATGTAGAGGACCACGAGCTTCATCTCCGCGGCCTGGATCTTCTTGCCGAGGTACTCGGGCGTGCGTCCCACCATCAGGCCGGCGATGAACACCCCGAGCAGGGCGAAGATCAGGATCCCGTAGAGGCCGGCGCCCACGCCGCCGGGGCTGACCTCCCCGAGCATCATCCCGGCCAGCGGGGCCATGCCCGCCCAGCGGGGTCATCGAGTCGTGGGCGCAGTTGACCGCTCCGGTCGAGGTGCCGGTCGTCGATGCCGCGAACACCCCGCAGGCCGCCGACCCGAACCGCACCTCCTTGCCCTCCAGGTTGCCGCCGCCCTGGGTGGCGGTGACCTCCTGGGTGACCCCGGCGGCCTGGAGCTCGGGGTTGCCTCCCACCTCCATGCCGGTGGCCAGCGCCACCGCACCGAGCCAGAGGACCATCATCGTGGCGAACAGCACCCACCCCTGACGGCGGTCCTTCACCATCTTCCCGTAGGCGTAGGTGAGGGCGAACGGGATCAGCAGGAGGACGAAGATCTGGAGCAGGTTCGTGAACCCGGTCGTGTTCGACAGGGGGTGCATCGAGTTCGCGTTCAGCGTGCCGCCGCCGTTGGTGCCGACCATCTTCACGGCCTCCTGGCTGGCGAACGGCCCACCCGGGATGGCCTGGGCGGCCCCCTGGAGGGTGCGGACGTCGGTGAACCCGTGGAAGTTCTGGATCGCCCCCTGGCTGACGAGGACGAGGGTGACCAGGACGCTGAGCGGGAGCATCACCCGCACCGTGCCCCGGACCAGGTCGACCCAGAAGTTGCCGATCGTCCCGGCCCGGCGCCGGCTCAGGCCACGCACGAGGGCCATGGCCACGCACAGGCCGACCACGGGCGAGACGAAGTTCTGCACCGCCAGCCCGACCATCTGGGTCAGGTGGCTCATGGTGGTCTCGCCGGCGTAGTTCTGCCAGTTCGTGTTGGTGACGAAGCTGACCGCCGTGTTCCACGCCAGCGGCTCCGGGACCGCACCGAGGCCGTCGGGGTTCAGCGGCAGCGAGCCCTGGACCCGCTGCAGGGCGTAGAGGAGCACCACCGAGAAGAGGCTGAAGGCGAGGACCGAGGTGGCGTAGACCGTCCAGCGCTGCTCCCGCTCCTCGTCGATGCCGCAGACCCGGTAGATGACCCGCTCCACGGGGCCGAAGACCTTGTCGGCCCTCGACGACGAGCCGTCGTAGACGCTCGCGAGGTAGGGCCCCAGCAGGCGCGTCCCGGCCGCCACGAGGGCGACGAGGGCGACGAGCTGGAGCCAGGATGCCGCGGCCATCAGAACTTCTCCGGGAAGACGAGGGTGAGCACCAGGTAGCCGGCGATGAGCACGGCGATCACGCAGGGCGGCGACGTTGTCGAACGTCATGACGCACCTCCCACCGGCTCGAGGTCGGCGGGCTCGGGGTCGGCCTCGCCGGCGCCCTGGAGGTCGCCGTGCTCCGAGTCGGGACCGACGATCCGGTCGCAGAGCTTCACGAACCCGGCACAGCCGGCGAAGAACGCCACCGTGAGGACGAGGTACAGGACATCGGGCATGCGGGCGTTGTACGGCCGGCCCGACGCCGGTGACAACGGGGTTGACGCAACGTTGACGCGGACGCCCCGAACGTTGTCGCGTCGTAGACGCCGCGTCGCCGAGGGCCGCTCCGGCAGCCGCGGATGGGGCCGGATGAGGCGGGGTCGGGGACGCGCTCGGCCGGTTCAGGCCGGCCGGGTGGTGCCCCTACGGCGCGCCGTCCGTCGCAGATGGCGTGCAGCTGGTCGGTGGCACCGCCCCCGAAGGTGACCCGACCCACCGGCACGTCCGGCCGGGCGGCGCGGAGCGCGGCGACGTGCTCGTGGCCGAAGGCCCCGCACAGCTCGACCAGCTGGGTGGCGGCGAGGGCGTCGGCGAGCGGGCCGTCCGTCGCCGCTGGCGGCCAGCGCCGCCGCGGCGGAGGGGAACCCGATCAGGACCGTGGTCGACGATCCGGTCGCGACCTCCCGGACCTCGCCCGCCTCGGGCAGGCCGGCCGCCGCGTACAGGAACGTCCAGTGGGTGAGCGCCATGGCGGTGACCGTATCCCCGCCGTGGCCGCGTCCGCCGCCCGGACGAGGACCCGGACCTGAGCGCTCAGCGCTTGGCGGCTCGGAACCCGTCGGCCTCGGCGGCCTCGGGCGAGGGGTAGCAGCGGTCGGGGCGGGTGCGCTCGTAGGAGAGCCCGCCCGGCTGGTGGAAGATCTGGCTGCCGGTCTTGGCCTTGATCGGGTAGCCCGGCGGGCACCCGCCGTCGATGGGGGCGACCCAGGTGGTCTCGATCGAGTGCGGGGGGGCGGGCTCGATGTCGTGCGGGCGGGGCCGGCTCGACGGCGACGAACGAGTCGCCCCGCAGGATCCGCTCGCCGTCGTCGGTGGTGTCCGGCTCCGGGTCGGGCTCCTCGACGGCCACGAACGAGTCGCCGACGATGACCCGTTGGGCCTCCGGCTCGGACTCGGGTTCGGCGCACGGGCTCGGCTCGCCGGGCGTGGGCGCCGGGGTCGGTGTCGGCTCGGGCGTGGCGGGGCGAGAGCGACCGGCCGATCGGCGTGGCCGGCAGCGCGTCGGACGGCGGCGCGGTCGAGGCGGGTCAGGGCCCGGACCAGGGCGACCGCCAGCCCCACCAGCACGCCGAGGAGGAACACCTTGCGCAGGCGCCGAGCCGGCAGGCGAGGCGACCCGACCAGCACGGGATCGGTGTGCGGCGAAGCCGCAGAGTGCAGCCGAGAGACGGGCAGACCATCGCCGCTTGCTCTTCTAGGTCTGAGCATCCTCGGATGGTAGGCGGGGTCTAGGCGGTCGTGGGGAGCCAGGCCGGGCGGGTGGCCTCGTAGTCGTCGATGGCGCTGCCCTTCTGGAGGGTGAGGCCGATGTCGTCGAGGCCCTCGAGGAAGCGGTGCTGCACCGACGTCGTCGAGCGGGAACTCGACCGACGAGGCCGATCGCCGGGGCCTCGAGGGTGCGGCGCTCGACGTCGATCGTGATCTCGAGCGTCGGGTCGGCCTCGACGGCGCGCAGCAGCTGCTCGCCGACCTCGGCGCGACACCTCGACCGGCACCAGGCCGTTCTTGGTGGAGTTGTTGCGGAAGATGTCGCCGAAGCGGGGCGAGACCACCGCCTGGAAGCCGTACTGCTGGATGGCCCACACCGCGTGCTCGCGGGACGAGCCGGTGCCGAAGTTGGGCCCGGCCGACGAGGATGCGTGGCGCCCGGCGTACTCGCTCCTGGTTCAGCACGAAGTCGCGGTCGTCGCGCCACTCCGAGAACAGGCCCTTCTCGAAGCCGGTGCGCTCGACCCGCTTCAGCCAGTCGGACGGGATGATCTGGTCGGTGTCGACGTCGGAGCGGTCGAGCGGGACCGCGGTGCCGGTGACGATGTGGACGGCTTCCATGGTCTGTCCTGCCTGCTCAGAGGTCGTCGGGGGTGGCGAAGTGGCCGGCGATGGCGGTGGCGGCGGCGACGGCGGGGGAGACGAGGTGGGTGCGCCCGCCCCGGCCCTGGCGGCCCTCGAAGTTGCGGTTGGTGGTGGAGGCGCAGCGCTCGCCGGGCGCCAGCTTGTCGGGGTTCATGGCCAGGCACATCGAGCAGCCCGGGTCGCGCCAGTCGAAGCCGGCGTCGACGAACACCTTGTCGAGGCCCTCGGCCTCGGCCTGGGCCTTGACCGCCCACGAGCCCGGGCACGACGAGGGTGCGGAGCCCGAGGCGACCCGGCGGCCCTCGGCCACCTCGGCCGCGGCCCGCAGGTCCTCGATGCGGCCGTTGGTGCACGAGCCGATGAACACGGTGTCGACGCCGACCTCCTTCATCGGCGTGCCGGCGGTGAGGCCCATGTACTCGAGGGCCCGCTCGGCGGCGTTGCGCTCGACCGGGTCGGCGATCGTCGCCGGGTCGGGCACCGAGGCGGTGATGGGGGCGACCTGGCCGGGGTTGGTGCCCCAGGAGACGTGCGGGCAGATCTCGGCCGCGTCGAGGCGCACCTCCTGGTCGAAGGTGGCGTCGTCGTCGGTGGCGAGGGTGCGCCAGTCGGCGACGGCCTCGTCCCAGGCCGCGCCCGTCGGGGCGTGGGCCCGGCCCTGGAGGTAGTCGAAGGTGGTCTCGTCGGGGGCGATCAGCCCGGCCTTGGCGCCGGCCTCGATCGACATGTTGCAGACCGTCATGCGGCCCTCCATCGAGAGGGCCTCGATGGCCGAGCCGCGGTACTCGGCGATGTGGCCGATGCCGCCGCCGGTGCCGATGCGGCCGAGGATGGCCAGGATCACGTCCTTGGCCGTGCTGCCCGTCGGGCAGGTCGCCGTCGACGGTGATGGCGAGCGTCTTGGCCGCGGCCTGGGGCAGGGTCTGGGTGGCGAGCACGTGCTCGACCTCGCTGGTGCCGATGCCGAAGGCCAGCGCCCCGAAGGCGCCGTGGGTGGAGGTGTGGCGAGTCGCCGCAGACGATGGTCATGCCCGGCAGCGTGCAGGCCCTGCTCGGGGCCGATGATGTGGACGATGCCCTGGTCGGGCGTGCCCATCGGGTGGATGGTGATGCCGAACTCGGCGCAGTTGTCCCGCAGCGTCTCGACCTGCTTGCGGGAGATCGGGTCGGCGATCTCGAGGTGGATGTCGCTGGTGGGGACGTTGTGGTCCTCGGTCGCGACGGTGAGGTCGGGGCGGCGGACGGTGCGGCCGGTCAGGCGCAGGCCGTCGAAGGCCTGGGGGCTGGTGACCTCGTGGACGAGGTGGAGGTCGATGAACAGCAGGTCGGGCTCGCCCTCGCTCTGGGCCACGACGTGCGCGTCCCACACCTTCTCGCTCAGGGTCCGGGGCTGGGCCACGGCAGTCTCCTCGTCCTCGTGGATCCGGCGGCGGTGCCGCCGAGGGCTTGACCTCTCAATATATGAGACGATGATCTCGACTTGTGGAACACAGCATAAGCGGTGTCGGCGTCCTCGACAAGTCCGTCGCCATCCTCCGCGCCCTGGCCGACGGGCCGCTCGCGCTGGCCGAGCTGGTCGAGGCCACCGGCATCAGCCGCCCCACCGCGCACCGCCTGGCCTCGGCCCTGGTCGACCACGGCCTGGTCCGCCGCACCGACGACGGTCGCTTCGCCCTCGGGGCCGACCTCGTCGGCCTGGGCCACGCCGCCACCGCCGGCTGGCCCTGGCGCGAGGCCGCGGGCCCGGCGCTCGTGGCGCTGGTCGAGGCCACCGGCGAGAGCGCCCAGCTCTACGTGCGCGAGGGCGACGCCCGGCGCTGCGTCCTGTCGCGGGAGTCGACCCACGAGCTGCGCACGATCGTCCCGGAGGGGGCGCCGCCTCGCCCTCGGCGTGGGGTCGGCCGGCCGGGTCCTGGTCGACGGCGACCAGGAGCCGACGGGGTCGACGGCATCGGCGACGGCGGGGGCCCGGGTGGGTCGAGTCGGTCGAGGAGCGGGCCCCGGGCGTGGCGTCGGTCAGCGCCCCGGTGCGCGACCGCACGGGGCGGGTCGTCGCCGCGGTCGGCGTCAGCGGACCGATCGAGCGCACCACCCGCCGACCGGGGTCCCGCTACGGCGACGGCCGTCGTCGCCGCGGCCCGCCGCATCGAGGCCGCCCTCCCGCGGTGACGACCGGCCGCCCTGGGACGTCAGCCGCGGAGCTTGAAGATGGCACCGGTCGGGTCGGCGCACGTGGCGAGGCGGCCGTAGGGGGTGTCCTCGGCGGGCACCACGATCGAGCCGCCGAGCTCGGTCGACCTTGGCGAGGGTGGCGTCGACGTCGTCGGTGCGCGAAGTACACCGACCAGTGGGCGGGCACGCCGTCGGGCAGCCAGGCCGAGGCGTCCATGACCCCGGCGTGCTGCTCGCCGTCGGCGTCGACCAGGGTCGAGTACCGGAACTCGTCGGTGTCGCCCTCGACCCGGGTCGTCCACCCGAAGGCGGCCTCGTAGAAGGCGATGGCGGCGGCGTGGTCGCGGGTGTGCAGCTCGCACCACGACGGGGCGCCGGGCTCGTCGGCGACGTCGAAGCCGGTGTGGGTGCCGGCCTGCCAGCCTCCGATCGGCGCCCCGGTCGGGATCCGTGCAGAACAGCATCGTGCCCAGGTCGGCGATGGCCATCGGACCCGCGCCCATGGTGCCGCCGGCGGCCTCGATCGCCTTCACGGTGGCGTCGGCGTCGGTGACCCGGAGGTAGATCGACCACGAGTCGGGGATGTCGGCCATGCCGGGATCGGCGTTCTTGTCCATCACCCCGGCGATGCGGGCCACCGCGCAGGTGGGCGTTGGTGTAGCCGCCGAAGTCGGGGTTCGCGTCCGTCGAACGTCCAGCCGAAGAGGGCGCCGTAGAACGCCCGGGCGCGCGTCGGGGTCGGAGGTCAGGAGCTCGATCCAGCAGGGGGCGCCGGGCAGGGTGGTGGGGGTCGGCATGGTGGGTCCTCTCGGTCGTCGGATCGGTGTCGCGTCGCTCCGGGTGAGACGTTGCCACCCCGCAGGACTCATCGCCGGCGCCAGGATCGCCGCTGCACGCGCGGTCGGCGCGAGCGGCGCCGCTCAGTCGTCGGTGAGGCGCTCCTTGACCAGGGCGGCGACGGCCTTGCCGTCGGCCCGGCCGGCGACCTCGGCCTGCACGGCCTTCATGGCCGCGCCCATGTCCTTGCGGGAGCTGAAGCCCCCGCCGGCCAGCACCCGCTCGACCAGCTCGACCAGCTCGTCGTCGTCGAGCCCTGGCCGGCAGGTAGCCGGCGAGCACGCTCGCCCTCGGCCCGCTCCCGCTCGGCCTGCTCGGCGCGACCGGCGTCGGCGAAGGCGGTGGCGGCCTCGTCGCGCTTCTTGGCCTCCCTGGCGACCACGGCCAGCACGTCGGCGTCGGTCGAGCTCGCGGGCCTCGGCGCCGGCGACCCGGGCCTCCTTGACCGCGGCGATGACCGAGCGCAGCACGGTCGTGGTCGAGCTCGTCGCGCGCCTTCATGGCGGTGGTCAGGTCGGTCTGCAGCTGGTCGGCGAGGGCCATCCGGTCACGGTACCCGGCGTCGTCCGACGCTCCGGAGCCGTTCCCGTCGACCGCGGGAGGCCGGTCAGTCCTCGGGGACTCGGGCAGGTACTCGTCACCGCGCGACCAGCGCCACGGTGAGCGGACGCCAGTCCTTCGGTCCGAACATCGCCCGGGCCCCGGAGAGGAGCTCGGCGTCGGTCGCGGGCCGGTCGAGCAGGCCCTCGGTCAGCGAGCGGACCATCGCCTGGCGGGCCTCGAGGCTGGCCGCGATGGCCCGCCCGACCCAGGTCGGGGTCCGGCCGTCGTCGAGGTGCGCCGAGCCACGTCGGCCACCTCGACGGCCGACGGGGAGCGCCCGAGCACGGAGGCGTAGGCGGAGCGCACCCAGGCCTCGGGGTCGGCCACGGGGTCGCCGACCTCCTCGGCGAGCAGCATCCCGCGCACGTTCAGGGCCGGCCGGTTGGCGAGGCGGGTCGTCCACGTCGAGCGCTCCCGCGCCGTCGGCGGGCGCCCGACGTCGAGGGCGAACAGCACGTCGACCAGCAGGCCCCGGTGCTCGGCGGAGCCCACCAGCGCCTCGGCCAGGTCCGTCCTCGGGTCGCCGTCGCCCAGGCGCTCGACCCACGTCGCCAGCTCCAGCGGGATCGGGCTCGCGGGCCAGCAGGTCGCGGTGGGCGGACGGTGACGAAGGCGGCGAGCACGTCGTCGGCCGGTGGGTCGTCGGGGCAGGCGGTGCCGGCGGCGTCCTGGCCGGTGCGGAACTCCCACGAGTGGGGGACGACCGGCGCCCCCCGGGCATCGAGCAGGGAGGTCGGTGACGTCGACGCGGTACCAGGTGCAGGGCTGGAGGTCGACGCCGGGCTGGAAGGCGATGGTGTGCTCGCCGGAGTCGGCGCCGTAGGGGACGGCCCGGGGGAACCCGGCCAACGTGGGCAGCACCGTGCCGGTGTCGCGCTCGGTGAGGGTCATGGCCCCGGCGGGGAGCTCGTCCACCACGCCGGGCCCGCCCGGCACCCGGTAGGGGAGGGCGTAGGTCAGCGACGCCGCGATGCGGGTGCGGGCCCCGCCGCGACCCGGCGACGAGCCGGGGAGGTAGGTGCGCACCCACCCCGAGGCCGGGATGCCCCGCTGCCCGTCCGCCGGGTAGGTGATCGAGACCTCGGTCGGCACCGGCTCACCGAGGAGCTGGGCCCACAGGGCGTCCCACTGGCCGGCGATCGCGGTGGCGGCGTACTCGACGCCGCCAGGGGCGTCGACGATGTTGGCCGCCATCCACGGCATGGCCTCCAGCACACCGTCGAGGTGCTCCGCGGCCCACTGCGACTCGGCCTCGTGGAGCACGTCGAACAGGGCCTGCCCGAGGTCGAGCTGGGCCTCGGTGACGCCGGGGAGCCCGGCGGCGGCGAAGGCCGCGATCAGGTCGGGCTTCGACGGCAGTGGCGGCACCGGGTCGTCGGGACGCCCGTAGACCCCGATGGCGACGAGGTCCATGACCGTCTCCTGCCCGCCGAGGTCCTGCAGGGGCAGCGTGGGGCTGGTGTAGTACTCGTCCCGATCCGGCGACTGGGGCTCGAACAGCCAGTCCCACACCTCGTCACCCGTCCCGTGGGCGACGATCCCCATGAGGTGGGCGATCTCGGGCGGCGCACGGTCCGTCGGGGTCGGTGAGGTCGCCGCAGCGCCTTGCGCCTGGATGATCGTCACCATGGCGTCGGCGAAGCGCTGCCAGTGCGCCTCCTCGCCGTGGATCTGGCCCGGGATGTAGCCACCATCGGGGAACTTGGCACCGGCCCGCACCTGGTCGTCGTGGGCGAGCAGCAGGGCCCTCAGGTCGGCCGACTCGACCTTCTCGACGGCGGTCGTCGCCATCCACGTGTGGGTCGTCATGCCGGCCGCCCCGGAGGGCGCAGCAGGGGCGATCGCCACCAGGACGACGGCGGCGGTGACTGCGGCCGCGAGGCGGCGGACGAGCGTGCGTGCGGACATCGGCGAACCCCCTGGGCCGCCATCCCGGACGGGCCCGTGATCGGCGGCGAACCTACCCTCGCGGCGACGCCGCCCGCGCCCGCCGCCCGCAGGTGCACGTCGTCGACGGCCCGCCGCAGGGTGGGCACCCACCGATCGGCGCGGCTGATGGCCGAGTCGTGCGGTCCGTCGACCTCGAAGAGGGCCGACCCGGGGATCGCGGCGGCCAGCGCTCGCTGCACGCGCGGTGGGGACGACCGCGTCGGCGGTGGTGACGACGACGGCGGTGGGCGACGTCGATCGAACCGAGCCAGTCGGTGGAGCGGAACCGGCCGAGGGCCGCCCCGACCCGGAGCACCGAGGCCGGGTCGCTGCGGAGCAGCTCGCTGCGGTACCAGTCGGCGTGGGGCCCGGTGGTGATCTTGGCCTCCACCGCCCGCTGCATGCGGGAGCGGGCCAGACCCGGCCAGGCCCGGACGGCCGGGGCCACGACGTCCTGGCCCCGGAACCACACGTCGGTCGACGGCCCGCCCCGGAAGTGGCGGGCCGTCGAGCACAGCACCAGCCCGTCGACGCGGTCGGCGTGGCGGTGCCACACGAGCTGCGGCCACCGCGCCGCCCATCGAGTAGCCGACGACCACCGCCCGCTCGACCTCCAGCGCGTCGAGGACGGCGACGGCGTCGTCGGCGAGGTCGGCCAGCTCGACCCGGCCCCGCACCGGCAGGCCCCGCCCGTGGCCCCGCAGATCGGGGGCGACGACCCGGTAGCCGTCGGCGAGCGCGGGGTAGGTCGGGGCGAAGGTGGTGTCGGCGGTGACCGTCCACCCGTGCAGCAGCAGCACCGTGGGCCGGTCGTCGGCGGGCCCGAGGCGCGGGTCGACCCGCACCCAGGTCGATCCGCGCCCGTCGAGCTCGACCAGCCCGCCGGGGGGCGGCCCGGGGGGAGCGCCCGGTCACGGCACCAACCGCCGACTACTCGACGGCCAGGATCTCGACGGGCATCTCGTAGCCCGTCGGGGTGGTGTAGGTGAACGCGTAGCCGGCCTCCTGGCCGACGAGCAGCGTCACCGAGGGGCGACCCGGGCGACATCACCTCGAGGTCGTCGTGGCGCTCCTCGATCGAGCCCAGCAGGTAGCGCTCCTCGTCGCCGTCCATGCTGAGGGTGACGACGGACCCGGGGACGACCTTGCCGCCCGCCTCGGCCTCGACGATCACCGCGTCCTCGAGGATGGCGGCGAGGTGCATGATGCGCCCCTCCATCTTCCCCTGCTCCTCCTTGGCGGCGTGGTAGTCGCCGTTCTCGGAGAGGTCGCCCAGCTCGCGAGCCGCCTCGATCTTGCGGGCGATCTCGACCCGGCCGCGCGTGGTCAGGTCGACGTGCTCGGCGTGGAGCCGGTCGTAGGCGGCCTGCGAGAGCTGCTGGGACATCCTCCAAAGGGTAGCGAGGTCGTCAGTCGGCTCCCGCGCCGAGGTCGTCGCCGGTCTCGCCCCGGTCGTCGCCCTCCCACTGGCGGTCGGCCTCGTCCCAGGCCTCGTTGCGCGACTCGACCCGGTCGCGCCAGCGCTCGGCGGCCTGGCGCGACGGGTACGGGCCCAGGACCTCGTCGTCGCGCCCCCGCTCCTGGCGGGTCACGGCCCGGCCCTCGGTGAGGCTCCACCACCACTGCTGCTCGCTCATCGCTCCCGGCGTCCCTTCCTCCGCGGTCTCCGCGGTCTCCTCCAATCTGCCCCGTCGGGGCGCGCCGACACCGGTCGTGCGCCCGGGCGCGAGCATGGGGACGTGGCCGCTCCGCTGATCCCCGACCCGCACCCGCGCCCGACGCCACCGGTGCACCGGGATCGGAGCTGACCCGGCCGGTCGTGGTCGTGGTCGCGATGGCGGCGGTGATGTGGGTGGTCGAGCTGGTCGACCTCCTGCCCGGCACCTCGTTCGACGGCTGGGGCATCCGGCCGTGGACCCTCGACGGCCTGCTCGGCATCCCGGCCGCGCCCTTCCTCCACACCGGCCTCGGGCACCTCCTCGCCAACACCCTCCCGTTCCTGATCCTGGGCATCGCCATCGCCCTGGGCGGGGTGGTGCGGTTCGCGGAGGTGTGCCTGATCGTCGGGCTGGTGAGCGGGCTCGGCACCTGGCTGTTCGCGACGGGTGGCACCGTGCACCTCGGTGCCAGCGGCTTGGTCTTCGGCTTCCTGACCTACCTGATCACCCGGGGCGTGTTCGCCCGGAACGTGCTCTGGCTCGCGGGCGGCGCGCTGGCGCTGTTCGTGTACGGCGGGATCCTGTGGGGCCTCCTCCCCAGGCCGGGCGCATCGTTCTCCGGCCACCTCTTCGGCGCCATCGGCGGTGTGGTGGCCGCATGGGTCCTCCACCGCCGCTCGGACGGCTCCGACGACGCCAGCCTGTAGGCGCCGACCTGTCGCCGTCGCCGGTCGTAGGGTCCCGGCCCATGGACGACGTGCTCTCCCTCGACGCCACCGGCCAGGCCGCCCTGATCGCAGCCGGGGAGGTGACGTCGGCCGAGGTGGTCGGCGCGGCCATCGCCAAGGTGGAGGAGGCCGACGGCGAGATCAACGCCGTGATCCACCGGTGCTTCGACCAGGCCCTCGCCACGGCCGAGGGCGACCTGCCCGACGGGCCCTTCCGGGGCGTGCCGTTCGTGCTGAAGGACCTCGACGGCACCGCCGTGGGCCTGCCACTGCACCAGGGCTGCCGGGCCCTGCGCGACGCCGGCCACGTCGCCGAGGCCGACGACACCCTCGTCGCCCGCTTCCGTGCCGCCGGTCTCGTCGTCATCGGCAAGACCAACACCCCCGAGCTGGGGCTGATCCCCTCCACCGAGCCGGAGGCCTACGGCCCGACCCACAACCCGTGGGACCTCACCCGCACCGCGGGCGGATCGAGCGGCGGGTCGGCCGCCGCGGTCGCGGCCGGGATGGTCCCCATGGGCCACGCCGGCGACGGGGGCGGGTCGATCCGCATCCCGGCCAGCGCCTGCGGGTTGGTCGGCCTCAAGCCGTCACGGGGCCGGGTGCCGGTCGGGCCGGAGATGGGCGAGGTGTGGGGCGGGCTGGTGGCCCGGCTCGCCGTCACCCGCTCGGTGCGCGACACCGCCGCCCTGCTCGACGCGGTGTCGGGGCCGTCCGTCGGCGACCCCTACTGGGCGGCGCCGCCGGCCCGGCCCTTCCTCGAGGAGGTCGGCGCCGACCCCGGCCCGCTCCGGATCGGCTGGGTGGCCGACGCCCCCGACGGCTCGGCCGTCACCGACCCCGAGGTCGCCGCGGTCGTCGAGCGGGTGGCGTCGGACCTCGCGGCGCTCGGGCACCGGGTCGAGCGGGCCCACCCCGCGGCACTGGCGTCCGCCGACGTGATCGGCCACTTCCTGACCTGCTTCGGGGCGTGGACGGCCCGCGAGCTCGACCGCATGGGTGATCTGCTCGGCACACCGGTGACGGCGGACGGGGTCGAGGCGGGCACCTGGGCCACCGCCGAGCTCGGCCGCGCCGTCACCGGGGCGCAGTACCTGGCGGCGGTCGAGGGCCTGCACCGCCACACCCGCGCCGTCGTGTCCTGGTGGGACGACGACGGATGGGACCTGCTCCTCACCCCGACCATCCCCGAGGTGCCGCCGACGCTGGGCCAGTTCGCCGCCACCGCGGACGACCCCCTCGCCGGTCTGATGCGGTCCGCGCCGTTCGTCGCGTTCGCCGCGGTGTTCAACATCACCGGCCAGCCGGCCGTGTCCCTCCCCCTCGGCCAGAGCGAGGGCGGGGTGCCGCTCGGCGTGCAGCTGGTCGCCGCCCCCGCCCGTGAGGACGTCCTGCTCCGGGTCTCGTCGCAGCTGGAGGCGGCCCACCCCTGGGCCGACCGCCGACCCGGCTGACCGGGGACCCTCGGCCGCGGGCGTGGGCCGGTCGCCCTCCCGGGTGGCGTCAGCCCTCGGCGAGGACCAGCTCGACCTCGGTGTCGGCCTGCAGCTCGTCCACCAGGGCGGCGTGGTCGCCGACGGTGGGCTCCGACAGCTGGCGCAGGAGGGCGACGACCGGTGCCGCGGCGTCGTCGGCGACCACCTCGCCGAGGTGCTCTGCCCGTACGCACGACCCGAGCGCGGCGCGCCACGTGCCGGCCCCGACGTCCATGTCGGCCAGCAGCTGCGCGGCGCACCCGCTGGCCGCGAGGGCGGCCTCGGCCTCGGCCGCGGTGGCATCCGAGGACCAGGGCATGTCGGGCGCGGCCTGCTCCAGCAGCCGGGTCGCGGCGAGGAGGCCGGTCACCGTGTGGGCGGAGCCGTCGTAGGCGATGGTCACGGTCGAGGTGGCGTCGTCGGGGACGGCGATGGTCGCCCGCCCGCCCGGTCCCAGCACCGCGACGCGGTCACCGGTCGCGGCCTCGACGTCGGTGAGCTGGTCGCCCAGCGGCGTGGCCTCGTCGACCTCGGCCTCGGCCGGGGCGCTCCACCGCACCGACACCGCGTGCTCGCTCACGTTCACGATGCGCACCAGCTTCTGGACGCCGTCCTCCTCGGCGCACCACGCCACGGCCTCGCCATCGCCGGTGGCGGACACGTCCGCGCTCTGGCCCGAGCAGGACGGGGCCAGCTCGGACGCGGCCTCGCCGACCAGGCCACCGAGGACCCCGTCGGCGGTGGCGCGGAGCGAGGACGTCGACCACGTGAAGAGCCCGAAGGGGGACAGGGACGGGGTCTCGAAGGTGGCCGTGCCCTGCTCCTCGTCGAGGTCGACCGGCAGGGGGATCCACGTCCCTGCGTCGCGGTGGAGGGCGAAGACCGCCCCGGGGGGCACGACGCCGTCGACGGTGGGCAGGTCCGGCGGAGCGGTGAACGGGAAGCGGAGCCCGATCGGGGCGAGCTGGCGCCCGCGCACCAGGGTGATCTGCACCGTGTCGCCGATCGGGGTGACGAGCGGGCCGACGCTGCGGGGGAGGTCGATGACCTCGGCCTCGATGGCGGCATCGTCGGTGAGCGCCCCGGCGGGGATGAGGGCGGTGATGCCGGCGCCGATGTCGACCTCGCCCGACAGGCCGGGTGGGGCGGTGGTGGGCTGCGTCGTGGTGGTGGTCGTCGTCGGATCCGACGACGCGTCGTCGTCCCGCGTGGCGAGCACGACGACCAGCGCCCCGGCGACCAGCGCGGCGACGGCCGCGACCGCGATGACCGTCACCACCAGCACCCGGCGGCGGCGGTCGTCGGGCCCGCCCGTCGTCACGTCGTGGGCGCGGCCGGGCTCGTCGGTGGCGGGCGGGCCCACTGGTGGCGCGGCGACCGGCGGGGCACCGGTCGGCGGGGCACCGGTCGACGGAGGAGCGGGCGGCGGTGCCGCGGGCGGCGCCTCGCCGACGGGGACGGCCGCGGTCGGCGCCGGCTGCTCGTCGGGCTCGTCGGGCTCGTCGTCGACGGGCCGACCCCACGGGGTCGCCGGCTCCTCGCCCTCGGGGGTCGGAGCCGGCACGCGCCACTGGACGCGGACCTCGGTGGGGTCGTCCGGGGGCTCCTGCCCCTCGTCGTCTGAGTCCTGGGCCACCCTCGGCTCCTGCCGTCGTCCGGCGCGACGCTACCGACGAGGCGGGGCCACGACGGGTCATGCATCGTCCGGGGCGGGGCGGGGTACCGTACCTGCGACATGGGTCACAGATCGATGGTGGGGCCCGCCGGGCCCGACCTCGTCCGGGGGTGACTCCGATCCGTAGCGGAGAATCCACTTCCACCACTCCGCGTGTGCAAACATTGACCCGCACCAGGGCGCCCTGCGAGGGGCGGAGGAGGACACCGATGCACCACGACGCCGCGGCCGCGCCGGTCTGTTGCCAGTGCCGTGCGCGAATCGACGTCAGCGCCATGGGGTTCGTCGACCTGACCCGTCCCCTGTGCGCCGCGTGCAGCGGAGCGACGGTGCCGTCGTCGCCCGCCGGGCTGGAGGGCCTCGCGCCCTCCGAGCCGCAGCCGATGTCGATGCTGTCCGGCGCGCCGACGGGCGGCTGCAGCGGGCCCCCGCCATCCGCGACCTCGTGCGGTCCGTCGCCGGCACGGCGCCGGTCACGATGGGCGTGGGCCCCGACGGGACCGCACCCGGCGCGGCGGAGACGGCCGCCCCGGCCGCCCCGGCCGCGGCCCGGCCCAGCGGCGGCCCGATCGCACCGGGCGAGATCCGCACGACCTCCGTCCCGAGTCGACCATCGACCTCCGCGACGGTGCTCCCGGCGGGGCGCCGGTCGAGCCGACCCTCTGGTCGGAGCACAGCGAGCGGGCGGGCGCTGCGCGACTGCTCAACCGCACCCGTCCCCTCGGCATCGAGGTCCTCCACGACCGCCAGCCCGAGGGCGTCCTCCACCCGATCGACCACGTGGTGGTCGCGCCGTCGGGGGTGTGGGTCATCGACTCGATGGGCGACACCGGCCGCGTGCACGGCGCCGAGGCCACCGACTTCCTCCGGCCGGCGTGGCGGCTGTTCGTCGGTGGCGTCGACCGGACGGTCCTGGTCGACGACGTCCGGCGCCGGGCCGGCGTGGTCCGCAACGTGCTGGTGGCCAACGGCGAGGGCCGGGTGCCGGTCCGTCCGATCCTGTGCTTCAGCGACGCCGCCCTCGGCTCGGTGACGCCTCCCTTCGTGATGGCCGGCGTGCTGGTCACGTCGCGCCGCCACGTCGTCGAGCCGTTCTCGGTGGCGCCCGGGCTCGACCGCTCGACGCGCCGGTGGGTGCGCGACATCCTGTCCGCCCACCTGCCGGGCCTGCCCTGACCGTCGGCGAGGTGCTCCGACGCCTGCCCCGGCCGGGTGACACCCGGCACCCGCGGGCGGAGGCGCGCGCCGCGACTGCGAGGATGGTCGCCGTCAGGGGACCCGCCCCGAGGGAGATCCCACCCCGATGACGTACGTCCGTCTCGCCCAGCCGACCACGCTGCGAGCGCTGTGGACGCGACCTGCCCCGTCGGGCCGAGGCCTGGCGTGGCGATGACGGCGTCTCCGCCACCTGCCTGCACTGCCTGGCCGAGCGCGCCGAGCCCGCCGCCCCCGGCCGAGGGGTCCGAGCCGTCGGACGAGGTGGTCGACCTCACCACCCCGGCGGTCGACGTCGACGTGGACGCCGACGCCGACACCGCCGGCAGGGGCCGACGACGACGACGACTGGTGCTGCCCGACCCGGGTGGGAGGGCCGCGCCGGTCAGCGACCGCCGGCAGCGGGCCCTGACCGCGGCCGACCTGGCCCCGGCCGCCGACGGGGTGCGTCCGATCTCGGCCGCCGCCCGCCCCCGTCGGCGCCGCTCCGCCTGACCACCGGCCCCGCCCGTCGGGAGCCCTCAGCAGCTGCTGTCGGACCCCGTCGGGAGGGGGGTGCACCAACGGGCCTGCTCGACCCGGTCGCGCCGTCGCCACACCCCGCCGCGGACGGCCGTGGCGCGACGGACCCCGGTGGCGGTGACCGCGGCGTGCCAGCGCAGCCACGCCTCGGACGCCACGAGGGCGTCTGAGGGAGGACGGCAGGGACGGAAGCGGGAGGGCCATGGGGGAGGTCGGCGGGTCGGGGGGATCGCCTCCTGACGTTGTACCGCCCCGGCGCCGGGGACCAGCGAGTTCCAGGGGGGTGGTCCCCCCGACCGGGGTCCGCCCCGGCGGAGCCGAGGTTTCCCCGGGCCGGCGGACGGGCACACGAGGCCCACCACTTCCCCCTTCGAGACGCTGCACCCTTGAAGGGAGGCCTCCCATGGCCACCCCCGCCCCCGCCGTCCTGCGGGCCCTCGCCGTCGACCTCCGCGCCACGGCCGACGGGATCGACCTCGACGTCGATCCGCTCGCCGACCGCGGCGGTCCCTCCACCTGGCTCGGCCCCGCGGCCGACACCTACCGGCGCGACGCCGCGGCCATGGAGGACGTGGGTCGGGCCGCGGCCGACGGCGCCCGCCGCCTGGCCGAGGCGCTCGACCGGATGGCCGAGGCGGAGGTGCTCGCCCGGGCCGAGGCCGCCGCCGAGGCCCAGCGCGCCTCCGCCCGCCGTCGGGCCGACCTCGAGGCCCGGGAGGCCGGTCGTGGCTGAGGTCGGCGTGATCGCCCTCGACCCGTTCCGCCTGGCCCGGCTCGAGGGCTACCTCGACGGCCTCGACCAGGGATGCCGGCGCCGGGCGGCCCAGGTGGCCGACGTCGCCCGCACCGCCGGGGTGCCGGTCCCCCCGGTCGATCGGCGAGCTCGACCTGGTGGCCGCCTGGTGCCGTCGGTGCGGTCGACGAGATCCGCTGGCGGCGGGCGCTGCTCGACGGCCTCCCGCCGCTGCCCGTCCCGCCGTTCTCCTTCCCGAGCCGGGCCGCGGCGGAGGCCCGGGCCGAGGCCCTCGTCGAGCGGCTGGAGGCGGCCCTCGACGAGCGGCCGCCGCGCCCCGACCTGCTGCGCCGGCTGCTGGCCGAGGCGGCGCGGGGCGCCACGTCGCCCACCTTCGTGCGGCGCGCTGGTCGAGGGCCTGGGTCCCGGTCGGATGGCCCGCCTGCAGGAGCTGAGCGCGGAGCTCGATCTGGCTGCCCGCGGTCGACCCGGGCGCCGGGGTCGGGCACCGCCGTCCGCCGCGGCCGACCCGCCGGTCGGCGACCTCGAGGTGTCGGGGGTGACCATCGACGACGTCCGCGAGCTGGTGGTGGACGCCCTCGGTCCGGACCACCCGCTCCTCGACTGGCTCGACGACCTCCCGCCGATCGTCGCCGACGCCATCGAGGCGTCGGACGAGCTGGCGGCCACCGTCGGGAACGTCATCCAGGCCGGCCGGGCGATGCGACGGACCCCGGTGCCGACCCTGGCGTCCGTTCGCGGCGGGCACGCTCCTCCTCGACCTCGTCGACCTGGCGCGCGACCCCTCCGACGTGCGGATCTGGAACGCCGCCTCGTCGTGCCTCTCGCTCGTCGCCGCCGGCGACCGGGCCGCTGGCGCCGGCGCGTCTACTTCGGCGCCGCGCTCTGCGGCCTGTTCGGCTGGCTGGCGGCCACGGCGCGGATGAGCCCGAGCCAGCGTGACGACTTCGAGCGTCGCTACGACCCCGACACCGGCGAGACGACCTTTCCCAGCGGCAGCGCCCACAGCCCGCACCTCGACGTGGCCGGCGTCCCTCTCGACCCGGCCTACGGATGAGCTCGCTCGTAGCCTCGGGGGATGCCCGAGGGCGACACCATCTGGCGGGCCGCGGCCCGGTTGCGTCCCGCGCTGGTCGGGGCCGAGGTGGTCCGCTTCGAGGCCCCCCGCCTGGTCGGCGAGCGGCCCCGCCCCGGCGTGCGGGTCGAGGCGGTCGAGGCCGTGGGCAAGCACCTGCTCGTGCACCTCTCCGGCGGCCTGTCGCTCGAGACCCACATGCGGATGACCGGGTCGTGGCACCTGTACCGCGCCGGCGAGCGGTGGCGGAAGCCCCGCCACCTCCTGCGGTGCCTCATCGCGGTGCCGGGGTGGGAGGCGGTCTGCTTCAGCGCCCCGGTGGTCCGCACCTTCCGGCGGGGCGCCGACGGCCGGGTGGCCCTCGGCGACGACCCGGTGGCGCACCTCGGCCCCGACCTGTGCGCGCGCCGAGCCCGACCTCGACGCCGCGGTCGAGCGCATGGCGGCCATCCCCGAGCCGGGCACGACCATCGCCGAGGTGCTGCTCGACCAGCGGGTCGCGGCCGGCATCGGCAACGTCTACAAGAGCGAGGTCCTCCACGCCTGTCGCCTCGACCCGTTCACCCCCGTGGCGCGAGGTGCCGGTCGAGCTCCGCCGCCGCCTGCTCGACGCTGGCGGCCCGGCTGCTGCGCCGCAACCTGACGACCACCCGCCGCACGACGGTCGCCGGACCGGAGGGCTCGGTGGCCGTGTACCGGCGGGCCCGACGCCCCTGCCCCCGGTGCGGCACCCCGATCCGGTCGGTCCGCCACGGGGCCCAGGCCCGCTCGACCTACTGGTGCCCGCGCTGCCAGGTGCGGCCGGTGGGGGAGCGATCCCCGGAGCCGCGGAACCCCGGTGACGACGGGGCGGCCGAGGGGTAGCCTGATCCTTGTGAACGGACGCACAAGGGTCGTGGTGGTCGGCGCCGGGTTCGGAGGGCTGGCCACCGCCCAGGCCCTGCGCGACGCCCCGGTCGAGGTCACCCTCGTCGACCGCAACAACTTCCACACCTTCCAGCCGCTGCTGTACCAGGTGGCCACCTCGGGCCTGAACCCGGCCGACGTCGCCTACCCGGTGCGGGGGATCTTCCAGCGCCAGGCCAACGTCCGGTTCCGGCGGGCGACCGTCGAGGCGGTCGACTGGCACGCGGGCGAGGTCGCGCTGGTCGGTGGCGATCGCCTCCCGTTCGACCACCTGGTCGTGGCCGCCGGGCGCGACGGTGAACGACTTCGGCATCCCCGGCGTGGCCGAGCACGGCTTCCCGCTCTACGTCCTGCCCGACGCGGTCCGCCTGCGCAACCACATCCTCGGCCGGTTCGAGGCGGCCGACGCCGACCCGTCGCTGGTCGACGACGGCGACCTCACCTTCGTGGTGGTCGGCGGTGGCCCGACCGGCGTCGAGGTGGCCGGCGCGCTGGTCGAGCTGATCGACAAGGTGCTGCACCGCGACTTCCGGGGGGCCCGCTTCGACGTCCGTCGGGCCCACGTCGTGCTGGTCGAGGCCACCGACGACCTGCTGCCCCCGTTCCGCCCCGCCACCCGCCGCTACACCCGCAGCACCCTGTCCCGCCGGGGCGTGGAGGTCCTCACCGGTGCGTCGGTCGCCGAGGTCACCCCCACCCGGGTCGTGCTCGGCGACGGCAGGGAGATCCCGACCCACACGCTGGTCTGGGCCGCGGGCGTGCAGGCCAGCCCCCTGGCCCGGGCGCTGGGCGTGCCGGTCGGCCGTGGCGGCCGGGTCGTGGTGGGCCCCGACCTGCGCCTACCCGACCACCCCGAGGCCTTCGTGATCGGCGACATGGCCGCCATCGACGACGGCGCGGGCGGCACGCTGCCCGGCGTGGCCCAGGTCGCCATGCAGGGCGGCCGCCACGTCGCCGCCCTGATCGAGCGGTCGGTGGTGGGCGAGGGCGACCCGGCCGAGCCGTTCGCGCTACCGCGACAAGGGGTCGATGGCGACGATCGGCCGGCGCTCGGCGGTGGCCGAGATCGGACGCCGCATCCGCCTCACCGGCACACCGGCCTGGATCGCCTGGCTCGGGCTGCACCTGCTGTACCTGATGGGCTTCCGCAACCGGGTGTCGGTCTTCGTGAACTGGGCGTGGAACTACCTCACGTGGGACCGCGGCGCCGCGCCTGATCCTCGGCTCGGGCGAGGGCGACGGTGCGGCCGATGCCACGCCGTCGGTCACGTCCAGTGACCGGAGGTCCGCGCCGCCTCGACCATGAGGTGGGCCTCGCCGGCGCGGGCCCGGGTCGACGACACGGTGCGGAGGTCGTCCGGCAGCTCGAGGCGGACGACCTCGACCCCTTCGGGTCGCGGGACGGTCGCCTCCTGACGCGGGCCGCCGCCGGCCCGGGGCACCAGGAGGACGACGGGGAGCCGGGCCAGCACCGCGTCGCGCCCCGCCACCGACCCTCCGTACCAGGCGGGGTCGGCGACCTGGTCCCACTTGTCGGAGCCGACGACCACCGCGTCGGCTCCCGCCTCCTCGGCGATGTCGACCACGAGGCGCGCCGCGGTCACCCCCACCTCCACCCCCCGGTGGTCGCGGGTGGCCGCGTCGAGGACGGCGCGCCGGACCTCGACCGACGTGCCGCCGGCGGGGACGTCCTTGCCGAGGGCGCGCTCGGACAGCACCAGCCGCACCGTGGACACGTGCCCGAGGGCGGCCTCGACGATGGCCAGGTGGGCCACCGTCGGAGGGTCGAACGACCCCGGGTACACCGCGAGGCCGGCTGCCACGACGCCCTACCCGCGACCCAGGACCCGATCGACGGTGATCTCGATCGCCACCCGGTCCGGTCGCTCGCCCGGCTCCCGGTAGCGCTCGGCGTAGCGCCGCACCGCCTCGGCCACCCGGGTGGGGTCGTCGGTGACGACCGCGGTGCCCTCCAGGGTGAGCCACCGGCCGCCCTCGACCTGGCTGACCGCGGCCCGGCTGCCGGGCGAGGCGAGCAGGTTCCGCGCCTTGCGGCTGGAGGCGAAGGTGATCACCCGGGCCAGGCCGGCCGGCCCGTCCCACGTGAAGCCCACCGCCACCACGTGGGGCGACCCGTCGGGGCGCAGGGTCGTCAGGGTCGCGAGGTGCCGCTCGCTCAGGAACGCCACGACGTCGAGCGGGAGGTCACGGGGGTCGAGGCTCACTCGACGGTCACCGCATCGAGCACGTTCATCCGGGCGGCCCGGACGCCGGGGATGATCGAGGCCGCCACCCCGATGACCGCGGCCAGCACGAGCACGCCGAGGATGAACAGGGGCGAGACGTAGAGCCGGAGGGTGCGGAACTCGTCGCCCTGGGCCATCATCAGCCCGAGGCCGCCGGCGGTGCCGATGATCAGACCGAGGACGGTGCCGATCAGGGTCAGGATGATGGCCTCGAAGGTGATCGAGACCGCCATCTGGGCCCGGGTGGCTCCGACCGCCCGCAGGAGCCCGACCTCGCGGGTGCGCTCGAACACCGACAGGGCCAAGGTGATGGCGACGCCCAGCGCCCCGATGACCAGGGCCAGGCCGAGGAGGGCGAAGAACAGCACCAGCGAGGTCTGGAGCTGGCGGTTGTTCACCTCCTTGATCTCCTCCCGGTCGCGCACCTCGGCCGCCGGGAACGACGACGCGGCCTCCTCGACCGAGGCGCGCAGCGTGTCGAGGTCGACGCCGTCCTCGCCCTTCACGTTGATGCGCTGCACCAGCTGCCCGGTGCCCGGGAACCGTTCGCGGAACACCGTCTCGTCGACGAAGACCTGCCCGCCTGCGTCCTGGGCGACGATCGCCCCGTCCTCGAACAGGGCGCCGATCGTGAGCGTGCCGGTGGTGCCGTCGGGGAACGTGACGTCGACGGTGTCGCCGCGGGCCCAACCCTGCTCCACGGCGGTGTCCCGCGACACCGCGGCGTCCTCGGGCCCGAGCGACGCGATGTCGCCCTCGGTCTCGCCGAGGTCGTACATCTGGGGCACGTCGGACAGGCGCAGGCCGAAGACGTCGCGGGTCTCGCCCTCGATCTCGAGGGACCCGAACTGCACCCCCGTCACCGCGGCGACGCCGTCGGTGTCGGCCAGGGTGTCGACCAGCTCCGGGCTGAGGCTCGGGAAGCCGAACCCGCCGCCGATGACCTCGAGGTCGGCCTTGAGCTGCTCGTCGATGGCGGCGTTGATCGACTTCCCGAACGACTGGGTCACCACCGCGATGAGGGTGATCAGGGTGACCGACAGCATCAGCGCGGCGGCGGTGCCGGCCGACCGCTTCGGGTTGCGCCGGGTGTTGTCGCGGGCCAGCGCGCCGGGCACGTCGAAGGACCGGAACGGGCGGGTGACCAGCGAGCCCAGCGCGCCGAGGATGGCGGCCAGGCCCGGGACGAGCAGCGGGCCGAGGGCGACGGCTCCGGCGAAGATCAGCACGGTCCCGATGCCGACCTGGGTGAGGGCGCCGGTGCCCGAGCCCTGGGTGCCGACGGCCAGCAGGGCGATGCCGCCGACGAGGATGAGGCCGCCGATGGCGAGCCGCACCGGCGACCGCTTCCCGGACTCGCCGGCGGACTCGCGCAGGGCGGCGAGGGGCGGGACCCGGCTGGCCCGCCAGGCCGGCGCCAACGCGCACAGCACCGAGACGAGGATCCCCGACGACCAGCGACACCACGATGGTGCGGGGGGAGACGACGGGCGTGATGTCGGTCTCGCCGAAGCCGAGGGCGGCCATCACGCTCTGGAGCACGATGGCCAGGCCGATGCCGCCCACCAGGCCGAGGGCCGACGCGACGAGGCCGGTGACCGCGGCCTCCAGGACCACGGAGCCGAGCACCTGCGACCGGGCGGCCCCGAGGGCCCTCAGCAGGGCCAGCTCGCGGATGCGCTGGCCGATGACGATGCCGTAGGTGTTGTAGATGAGGAAGGCGCCGGCGGCGAGGGCGATGAGGGCGAACACGGTGAGGAACACGCGGAAGGTGTCGACGAAGGAGCCGATGGCGTCCTCGGACTCCTGGACGAGCACGTCGGAGCTGACGACCTCGGCGCCCTCGGGCAGCTCGGCTGCGATGCCGTCGACCACCTGCTCCTGGCTGAGGCCCTCCTCGCCGATGACGGCGATCCCCTGGATGCGGCCGTCGAGGGTGAAGGTGTCGAGGGCGGCCTGGGTCTCCATCATCGTGAAGCTGGCACCGCCCAGGTTGCCGCTGTCGCCGAAGGTGACGATCCCCACGAGGTCGAGGTCGACCGCGCCCTTCAGGGTCTGCACGCCGATGGTGTCGCCGACCTCGAAGTCGCCCATGTCGGCCGTGCGCTTGTCGACGACGACGTCGGTCGGCCCCTCGGGCGCGGAGCCCTCGACGATCCGGAACACGTCGATCTCGGGCACGCCGGTCCAGTTGGCGCCGATCGACGGCGCACCGGTCGAGCTGACGGGGCTGCCGTCCGCCTTCAGCACGGAGCCGAGCGAGGTGACCACCGGCTCGGCGGTGGCGACGCCGTCGATGCCCTGGACCTGCTCGACGAGGGCCGGGTCGATGTCGGGTCGCACGCCGGAGCCGTCGAGGCCGTCGGCCTCGAACGCGGCCTCGCCGCGGACCTGGGCGTCGATGCCCTCGTAGGCCTGGGTGAAGATCGTGTCGAACGACGCGGACACCGTGTCGGTGAGCACGAAGGTGCCCGACATGAAGGCCACGCCGAGGGCGATGGCGAACGCGGTGAAGATCGTCCTGAGCTTGTGGCCCAGGATGTTCTTGAGGGCGACCTTGAACATGGGGTCAGCCCCCGAGGGACTTGAGCTTGTCCAGCACCGACTCGGCCGTGGGTGACTCCATGGAGTCGACGATGCGGCCGTCGGCGAGGAACAGCACCCGGTCGGCGTAGGCCGCGGCCGACGGCTCGTGGGTGACCATCACGATGGTCTGCGAGGCGTCGTCGACGGCCCGGCGCATGAAGCCGAGGATCTCGGCGCTGGCGCGCGAGTCGAGGTTGCCGGTGGGCTCGTCGGCGAAGATGATCTCGGGCCGCTGGGCCAGGGCCCGGGCCACCGCGACCCGCTGCTGCTGGCCGCCGGACAGCTCGCTCGGGCGGTGGGTGAGCCGGTTGCCGAGGTCGACCGTGCTGACGACCTCGTCGACCCACGCCTGGTCGATCTTGGTGCCGCCGAGGGTGGACGGCAGGAGGATGTTCTCCTTGGCGGTCAGGGTGGGGATCAGGTTGAAGGCCTGGAAGATGAAGCCCGACCCGCGTGCGCCGGAGCAGGGTGAGCTCCTTGTCGGTCAGCGTCGAGAGGTCGGTGTCGCCGATGAAGACCTGGCCGGAGCTGAGCGAGTCGAGGCCGGCGAGGCAGTGCATGAGGGTCGACTTGCCCGATCCCGACGGGCCCATGACCGCGGTGTAGCGCCCCCGCTCGATCTCCACGTCGACCTCGTAGAGGGCCCACACGGCGGTGTCGTCGTGGCCGTAGAACTTCGACGCCTTCTCGGCTCGGGCGACGACCGAGGTGGGGACGGCCGTGGTGGCGGACGGGTCGGCGGGGGGCATCCGGGAGCCTCGAGGGGACAGGGGACGGGGTGGCGACGACCCTACCCGGGGCCTCGGGGGGTCGCGGTCGGACATCCACGTCTCGCGACCTGCCGGAACGATGTCGTCGCGGGGGGATCGTGGCCGTAGATTCGCCCCCGTGGAGTGCACCCAGTGCAGCGAGCCGGTCCCGGCCGGGGCCCGCTTCTGCCCGTCGTGCGGCCACCCGCAGGCGGCCGACCATCGGGACGAGAGACGGGTGGTCACCGTCGTGTTCGCCGACATCGTCGGCTTCACCGGCCTGTCCGAGTCGCTCGACCCCGAACGGGTGAAGCGGCTGGTCGACTCCTGGTTCGAGCTCCTGGTCGCCGACATCACCGAGTTCGGGGGTCGGGTCGACAAGATCGTCGGCGACGGCATCCTCGCCCTGTTCGGGGCCCCGGTCGCCCACGAGGACGACGCGGAGCGCGCCGTCCGCGCCGCGCTGCGCATGCAGGCCACCCTGGCCACGGTCGCCGGTCGGGGGACGGGCGGGGCGCACCCGCTGCCCCGGGTGCAGATGCGCATCGGGGTCAACACCGGCGAGGTCCTGGTCGGCGCCCTGCGCGCCGGCGGCGCGACCACGGCGATGGGCGACGTCGTCAACACCGCCAGCCGGCTCCAGACCGCGGCCCGTCCCGGCGAGGTGCTGGTCGGCCCCACCACCCACGACCTCACCGCCCACGCCGTCGACTACGAGCGGCGAGGCCTCCTCACCGCCCGCGGCCGCGACGCGCCGGTCGAGGCGTGGGCCGCGCTCCAGGCGCTGGTGCCGCCCGGGCAGCGCCCGACGCGCGTCGAGGCCCCCCTGGTGGGCCGCGACCGCGAGCTCGGGCTGATCGACAGCGCCGTCGCCGCGTCGCTCGGCCACTCGCGTGCGCTCATCACGCTGGTCGTCGGCGACACCGGGGTGGGCAAGACCCGCCTGGTGCGCGAGGCGGCGGCATCGCTCGAGCAGCGCCGCGACGTGCTCGTGCTGGACGGACGCTGCGTGCCCTACGGCGAGGCCAACGTGTGGTGGCCGCTGGCCGAGGCCCTCCACGGCGAGTGCGAGGTCGAGCCCACCGCGACGCCGGACGCGATCCACACCGCGGTGTGGGCCCGCGTGGCCGCCGCCCTGGGCGACGCGACGCCGGACGAGGAGCTCGACCGGGTCACCCACGGCCTGATGGTCCTGATGGGCCACGACACGACCCCCGGTGGGAGCGACCCGTCGCGGGCCCGCGAGGCCGCGGTCGACGCCTTCGTGGCCTTCATCGAGGGCCACGCCAAGCGGCGTCCGGTCGCCCTGTGCCTCTCCGACGTCCACTGGGCCGACGCCGACCTGCTGCGGCTGGTCGAGACCCTGCTCGAGCGCCTCGCCCGCTGCCCCGTGATCGTGCTCTGCACCGCCCGCCAGGCCGTGCGCGAGGTGTGGACCCCGCCGCCGGGCCGTCACGACTCGCTGGTCGTCAACCTCGACCCCCTCGACGCGGCCGCCAGCGAGCAGCTGCTCGTCGCCCTCCACGGGTCGGCCGTGTCCCCGCAGCTGCGCGACGACCTGCTGGCCCGCTCCGGCGGCAACCCCTTCTTCCTGGAGGAGCTGGTCGCCCTCGTCGACCACGCCGCGGGCGACATCCGTCCCGGGCCTGCCCGACACCCTGAGGGGCATCGTCGCGGCCCGCCTGGACGCCCTCGCCCCCGAGGAGCGGGCGGTCCTGACCGACGCCGCCATCATCGGCCGGCGTGGGCCGATCAGCGCCCTGCACGAGATGGCGGTCGGGATGCACCGGGCCGTCGACGTCGACGCGGTGGTGGCCACCCTGGCCGCCAACGAGCTGCTGGAGATCGACGGCCGCACGTGGGAGTTCCGCTCGGAGATCGCCCGCGAGGTCGCCTACGCCACCGTCCCGAAGGCCGAGCGGGCCAGGCGCCATGCCGGCATCGCGGCGTGGATGGAGGCCCGGGCGCTGGCCGACGCCGGCCTCGACGTCGACCTCGACACCACGCCCCGTCGCGGCGAGGACGCGCTGTCGTCCCACGCCGCCATCGACGACGCCACCGTCAACCGCCTGGCCCACCACTGGGCCGCGGCCGCGGAGCTCGAGAACGAGATGGGCGGGGTCACCGCCGTGCCCAGCGAGGCGAGCAGCCGGGCCGTGTCGTGGCTGTGGGTGTCGGCCCGCCGGGCTCAGCGCCGCGACCTCCTCCCGGCCGCCCTGCGGGCCTACGACCGGGCCCTGGAGCTGGCCGGCGCCGATCCGGCCGCCCGTCGCATCCGCCTGCTGGTCAGCCGGGCCCAGGTGCGGGCCGAGCGGTGGGACCTCGACGGCGCCCGCGACGACGCCGAGGCCGCGCTCGCCACCGCGGGGTCGATCGGCGACCGCAGCGTCGAGGCCGCCGCCGTCCTCCGCCTGGGCGACATCGACCAGCGGGCCGGTCACACCGACGCGGCCATCGCCCGGCTGCGGCGCGCCGCCGACGGGTTCGCGGCCGAGGGCGACGAGCGGGGCCGGGGCGAGGCCCTGCGCCTGCTCGGCCTCACCCTGATGTTCTCCGGCGACCTGGAGCGCGCCGCGGCGACCGTCGAGGAGGCCCGCGAGGCGCTGGAGGCCGCGGGCCACGTCGCCGGTCAGGGCTGGGCGGCCCAGAACCGGGCCTTCATCGCCCTGCTGGGCGGCGACCTCGAGCGCACCGAGTCCGAGGTCGACCGGGCCAACGAGCTGTTCGGCACCGTGTCCGAGGACGTCGGCGCGGCCTGGTCGAACGGCCTCCTCGCCTTCGTGCGCTTCGCCCAGGGTCGCCGCGACGAGGCCGAGGAGATCGCGGTGGGGATCCTCGAGGAGGCGTCGGGTCGGGGCGACCTGTGGGCCACCGCGATGATGCGCGGCCTGCTGGGGTCGCTGCGGTTGTGGGACGGCCGGATCGCCGACGCCCTGGTCGAGGCGGGCGCGTCGGTGCAGACCTTCCGGGAGCTGGGTGACCCCTGGGGCATGTCGCTGAGCCTGGCCACCTACGGCCGGGCCCGGGCCATGGCGGGCGAGGTCGAGGACGGCTTCACCGCCATCCACGAGGCCATGGCGGTGTCGACGTCCGGCGATCCCCGCGCCGGGGTGGGCGCCGCGTCGCTGCTCGCGCTGGCGGTGCAGGTCGGCGAGCCCGAGCGCGCCGGCGAGCTGGCCGCCGTCGACGCCGTTGCACCGTCGACCGGCACGATGGGCGCCATCGAGGGCGACGTGACGGGGTCGGTGCTGCGCCTGCAGCTCGGCGTCGTCCCGCCCCTGCCCGACCCCCACGGCCGGGCCTACGGCTACGCCTGCGCCGCGCTGGTGGCCGCCGCCCGCGGCGACCTGGCCCTCGCCACCGAGCACGCGGCCGCGGTGCCCACCTGCCCCGAGGCCACCTACCTCGACCTGGCCATGGCCGACGTCGCGGCCGGCCTCGCCCTGGCCCGGGCCGGTGAGGGGCGGGAGAGCCGGTCGCGCCTGGCCCGGGCGACCGCGACCGTCGCCACCACCGACGACCGCGTCGGCCGGGCCGTCGTCGCCCTGGCCCGGGCCGTCGCGGCCGAGGCCGGCGGCCACCCGGTCGCGGTGTCCGACCGGGCCGACGCCGCGGTCGCCCTCGCCCGTCTCGGTCTCACCGCCGAGGGCTGGGAGACCGCCTTCGCCCTGGCCGTCGGCGACCGCCCTCGCCGCCGTCCAGAGCTGGTGTGACGCGACGACGGGACGCCCGCGTGGGGCGTCCCGTCGTGGGTCGGTCGTCTGGCCGGTCGGGCCGATCAGCGCCTGGGGACGCCGGTGATCAGGACGGCTGGGGCGTGACCCGCAGGTACGGCTTCTTGGCCACGTAGCCGGGGAAGCGCTCGGCGGCCTCCTCGTCGGAGACGGCGCCGGTGATGATCACGTCCTCGCCCTGCTTCCAGTCCGACCGGGGTGGCCACCTGGTGCTTGGCGGTGAGCTGGAGCGAGTCGATGACCCGCAGCACCTCGTCGAAGTTCCGTCCGGTCGAGGCCGGGTAGGTGAGGGTGAGCTTCACCTTGTTGTCGGCGCCGATCACGAACACCGAGCGCACCGTGAGGGTGTCGTTGGCGTTGGGGTGGATCATGTCGTAGAGGTCCGACACCTTGCGGTCGGTGTCGGCGATGAGCGGGAAGTTGAGCTCGTTGCCGGTGACGTCCTTGATGTCCTGGCCCCAGCCCTCGTGGTTGCCCGAGCTCGTCGACCGAGAGGCCGATGACCTTCACGCCGCGCTTGTCGAACTCGGGCTTGAGCCCGGCGACCCGACCCAGCTCGGTGGTGCACACCGGGGTGAAGTCCTTGGGGTGGGAGAACAGCACCGCCCAGCTGTCGCCCTTCCAGTCGTAGAAGTTGAGGGTGCCCTCGGTGGTCTCGGCGGTGAAGTCGGGGGCGTCGTCGCCCAGGCGAACGGCCATGGTTGGTCCTCCAGCAGGATCGGGTCGTGGGTTCGGTGAAACCCGACCAACCTTGTCGGGTATTCCCCGGGGCGTCAAGCCGGCCGCGCCGTCGAGCCGGCCGCGCCGTCAGGCCCGGTCGTCCTCCTCGACCACGATGTGCTCGCCCAGCGACCCGCGCCGGGCCTCGGCGTCGAGGCGGGCCCTGATCTCGGGCGGGATGTCGTGGCCGGGCTGGTGGTGCTCGACGGCCGGCGCGGCCCGCCGCTCGTCGGCCACGTCGGGTTCGATGTACATGGCCCGCACCACCGGGACGGCCCGGCGGACGTTGCGCTCGATGCGCTGGACGACCTCGGTCACCTCGGGGAACGACAGCTCGTGGTCGAGCTCGACCCGCGCCCCGACCAGGAGCTCGTCGGGGCCCTGGTGCTGGGTGCGCAGCGAGACGAGGCGACGCACGGCGGGGTCGATCTCGAGGGCGGCGGTGATGGCCTCGACGTCCTTGCGGGTGCCCGACCGGCCGATGAGCAGCGACCTCATCTCCGCCGACCAGGACGAGGGCGATGATGCCGAGCAGGGCGCCGACGGCGATCCCGCCGATGCCGTCGGCGCCGGCGTCGTCGGTGGCCTCGGCGGTGGCGACCGCGCCGAGGGCGACGAGCAGGCCGACCACCGCCCCGACGTGCTGGAGGATCACCACCGGCAGCGCGGGCGAGGTCGAGCTCCGGATGTACTGGCTCCAGGTCGCCCGTCGTCGGCTCTCGTTCGCCCGCACGACGGCGGCACGGAGGGCCCCGGCCTGGAGCAGGAGCGCGCCGCCCAGCACGCCGAACGCCCACTCCGGTGACGTGAGCGGCTCTGGGATCCTCCAGCTGTCCGACGCCGTCGACGATGGCGACGGCGGCGCCGACGGCGAACAGGGCGACGGACACGACGAAGGCCCAGAACCAGCGCTCTCGGCCGTAGCCGGCCGGGTGTCGCTCGTCGGCCTCGCGCCCCGCCCGGCCGGCGGCCAGCAGGAGGAGGAGCTGGCTGCCGGCGCCGGCCGAGGCCTGGACGCCCACTGCGAGCACCGACGACGACTCGGTGACGATGGAGGCGGCGACCGCGGCGCCGGCGATGACGACGCTGGCGAGCGCCGCGATGACGACCGCCCGCGTCCCGTGCTCACCTCCACCGGCCATGGGACGGATGGTACGGCCGGGTCTCCCGGCCGCGGGGTCGGCCCGCGGGCGGGTCAGGCCCGGTCGGCGTGGTGCTGGAGGATCGTCGCCACCGCGGCGGTGACCCGCTTGCCGGTGGGGACGTGGAGGAACTCGTTGGGCCCGTGGGCGTTCGAGCCGGGCACGAGGACGCCGGTGATCACGAACTGGGCCGCGGGGAAGCGGCTGCCCAGCATGGCCATGAACGGGATGGTGCCGCCCACGCCGACGGCGCCCGGCCGGGGCGCCGAAGGCCGCCGTCGACGCCTCGTCGAGGGCGTCGGCCAGCCACGGCTGCGGTCGGCGGCGCGGCCCAACCCGCCTCGCCGGTGGAGACGTCGACGGTGACCCGAGCGGCCTCGGGCGGGTCGGCCTCGAGGGTGCTGCGGAGAGCGTCGGCCACCGCCGTCGGGTCGGCGCCCGGGCGGGATGCGGAGCGCCAGGGCGGCCTCGGTGTGGGCCCTCAGCACGTTGCCGGCGTTGTCGGGCGTCGGTGCGCCGCCGAGACCGGTGACGGCGAGGCTGGGCTCCCAGGTGTTGGCCAGCAGGAGGTCGACCGGGTCCGCGGTGACCGAGCCGGCGGCCCACGGCATGTCGGCCCGGACGTCGATGCCGGCCTCGACCGCGGCCGACGGCCTGGGCCCGGCGCTCGTCGGGGACCTCGACGTGGGCCTCGGGGAGGAGGATGCGGCCGGTGTCGGGGTCCTCGATGCGGTCGAGGGCCCGCCGCAGCACCCGGAACGACGACGGGACGATGCCGCCGGCCTGCCCCGAGTGGACCCCCTCGGTCAGGACGTCGACCCGCAGCCGGGCCTGGACCAGGCCCCGCAGCGAGGTGCTGAGCCACAGCCGCCGGTCGTCGGGCGCCCACGAGTCGAGGCACACGACCAGCGACGGCGTGCCGATGCGCTCGGCCAGGTGGTCGACGTAGGCCGGGAGGTCGGGGCTGCCCGACTCCTCGCTGGCCTCGATCAGCAGCACGCAGCGGGCGTGGCTGCCGCCCGCGGCCCGCACCGCCTCGATGGCGGTCAGCGAGGCGAAGGCGGCGTACCCGTCGTCGGCGCCGCCCCGGCCGTAGAGGCGGTCGCCCTCCAGCACCGGGTCCCACGGGCCGAGCCCCTCGCGCCAGCCGTCCATCGGCGGCTGCTTGTCGAGGTGGCCGTAGAGCAGCACCGTGTCGGCGGTGGTGTCGCCCGCCTCGCAGCCCGGTGCGGGCACCTCGGCCCAGATCAGCGGGGTCCGCCCCTCGAGTCGGACGACCTCGACCTCGAGCCCGGTCAGCGGCCGGGCCGCCATCCACGCCGCCACCAGATCGGTGGCCCGGTCCATGTGGCCGGCCTCGGCCCAGCCGGCGTCGTACTCCGGGCTGACGTTGGGGATGCGGATGTAGTCGGTGAGGGCGGGGACGATCTCGTCGTCCCACGTCACGTCGACGAGGGCGGACGGCGTGGGAGGGGTCGTAGGCCACGCCCCGAGCATGCCGTCTCGCCGAGCCCGGCGCGGCGCACGTCGCCTCCGTCACCCCCGGGGCTCGGGTTGGGTACGGTCGGAGTCGATGGGCGAGACATCGGCGGTGGAGGTCGTGGTCGACGCGGGCGAGGTCGACCTCGCGTCCGGCCTGCTGTGGGCGGCCGGCGTGACCGCGGTGGCCGAGCACCCCCGGGCCGACGGGTCGGTGTGCCTGCGGGCCGACGTCCCGCCCGACGGGCTCGGCGCCGTGCAGGCTGCGGTCGGCGACCGCTGGACCCCCGAGCTGGTCGACATCACCGACGACGGGCTGTCGGCCTGGCGCGACCACGCCACCCTCGCCCCGGCCGGTCGGCGGCTCGTGGTGCGCCCGCCGTGGGTGCCGTTGGTCGGCGTCGAACCGGGGTCGCTGGTCGATCGAGGTCGACCCCGGCGACGCCTTCGGCCACGGGGCCCACCCCACCACCCGCCTGTGCCTGGCCGCGGTCGAGGCCGCGTGCGACGAGCGACCCGGGCTGTCGGTGCTCGACGTCGGCTGCGGCAGCGGGGTCCTGTCGATCGCGGCCGCCCTCCTCGGCGCCGGGCCGGGTCGTCGCCGTCGACGTCGCCGAGGACGCGGTCGAGGTCACCCGGGCCAACGCCGCCCGCAACGGCGTCGACGGGCAGGTCGACGTGCGCCTGGTCGACCCGGTGCCCGCGCCCGAGGCGCTTCGGAGACGGAGTCGGAGAGGAGGCGGTTCGACCTGATCGTGGCCAACATCGGCGCCGACGCCCTGGTCGCCCTGGCGCCGGCCCTCCTCGCGGCGCTCGCCCCCGACGGCCGGATCGTCGTCAGCGGCCTCCTCGACCCACCCCGCCCCGACGTCGCCCCGGCCTACGCCCCGCTGGTGGTCGAGGCCGACACCCGCCTCGACGGCTGGACCGCCCTCACCCTCCGCTGCGTCGTCGAGTCCCACCGCCGAGCAGGCGCGGCGGGTGGCCTTTGGCGGCGGGTGAAGGTGACGGCCGACGATGCGGGCATCGGCGTCACAGGTCATCAATCGGCGCAGGCTGTCGGGCAGGGTCGTGTCCATGGTGGTGCACCGGCGGCGGAAGGCCCTCGGTGGTGGACCCGGTGGGTCGTCAGGCTCCGCTGAGCTCGACCAGGCGGGCCAGGCCGGGTTCGACGACCTCCGCGACGCGGGAGGCGGCGGCCTGCACGGCCGGGTCGTCGCGCTGGGCCGGCGTGACGCGCGCCGGGTTGAGGGCGCAGCCGTTGGCCCACGCGGCGATGTCCGGCTCGGCGCCGAAGGTGCGTGCCGCGACGGTGCCGCGGGCCTGCATCCGGGCCCAGCTGGCGGCGTCATCCGGGAGGGTGTTGGGCGGGCACAGGCGGTTGCGCTCGCGGTCGTCGTCGCGGGTCGCCTCCACGTAGCCGGCCAGCGCGGCGTTGAAGCACGGGAACCCGGCGCGGATCGTCTGGAGCCGGATCGCGTCCGGTCCCCACAGTGGGACGAGCGGTGGGTACGCCAGCCCCGACGCCGCGCAGTGCACCACGAGCGAGCCCGGCGGCAGCGGGATCCGACCCTGGGCCAGCACGATCTCATCGCTCGTCACGTGGTCGATGTGCCCCATCCGGACGACGTCCTCGACCGTGCGGAGCAGGTCGAGCTCCCACGTGGCCGAGGGTCGGCGTCTTGGCCATGGTGGGCACGACGTCCGGGTCGACCCGCATCACGACGCCGGCGGCCTCGAGGCGCAGGAACAGGTCGTCGAGGGACGTCGCCTCGGCCGCGGCACCCATGGTGTCCGCGGCCAGTCCCGAGCGCGACCACCGGATCGGGCTGCACCACGGCGCGGTCCAGCATCCAGGGGTCGCGGGGCCGCACCCAGGTGATGCGGCCCGGGTCGACCCCGTGGCCCAGCAGCCAGACGATGGCGTCGGTGGCGGTCTTGCCCGACCCGACGATCACGTACGTGCTCGCGGCCTCGGGCAGGCGAGCGAGATCGTTGACGGCGACGACCCGGCACGTCGTCGGTGACCCCGAACGGCGGCGGCGTCGTCGCCGGGACGGTCGGGGCGAGGTAGGTGGCATCGACGACGCGGCGTCGCACGTCGACCCGCACGGTCTCGCCGGACACGAGCGACGTCACCAGGTGCTCGGGGCCGTCGGTGTGGTGCTCGCTCCCTCCCAGGAAGGTGACCTGTCCGGAGTCGACGAAGCGGTGCTGGAGCAGGTCGTCGTAGTACGCCTGGATCTGCGAGCGGAGGGCCCGCTCCTGGAGCCCCGCCTCCGGTCCGCTCTGCTGCAGCCGGCCCTCGCCGAGCACCGTCGAGGCGACGCCGTAGAACACGGACGCCTGGTGCAGGCGGACGAAGGGGTAGGCGTCCTCCCAGTGGCCACCGGCGGCGTGGCGGCGGTCGACCAGCGTGACGTGCACGTCGGCGTGGTCGATCAGGGCGTCGGTGAAGGCCATGCCCATCGCGCCGGCGCCGACGACCAGGTAGTCGGTCTGCAGGGTTCGCATCGCACCGCATCCCGCCCGGCGCCTCGGGGCGTGGCGCCGGTCGCGAGCGTACGACCCGACCGGCCCCGCTGCATCGGCCCTCGCCGCACGGCCGTCGCCGGCTAGTAGCCGTACACCGACCTCGTGGGGTGGTAGGTGACGGACACGGACTGGAAGGTCTCGGGGTCGAGGACCTCGAGGGTCTGGTCGGTCAGCAGGATCGGCCGGCCGGCGACCACCAGCACCCGGCTCACCGTGGGCGGCGGGGCCGGGGTAGCAGAGCTGGAAGGAGGCGTTGCGCTGGTCCTCCGGGCACGAAGCGGGCGACCATCCGGTCGTCGACCTTCGGAGCACTCGTAGCGGGGCCACTCGACCTCGCGGACGTCCGGGTCGTCGCAGCGCAGCACCACGCCGCCGCGGCCGACCATCCGCCTGATCTCCGGGTCGGTGACCTCGACGACGGGGCACGGCGCCGGCACCTCGTTCGGCTTGCTACGCCGAGGGCACGGCGACCTCGGTCGGCCCGCCGTCGGTGCGGAGGACGATGGCCTCGTTGAGCTGGCCGAAGGCCTCGTTCCTCATCAGGCCCCACATGGCCAGGTTGCGGTCGGGCCAGTAGGTGAAGGCGTGGTGGTCGCCGCCGACCTGGTCGCTCACCCACGGTCGCTCCCACATGCCGACGATCGCCGGGGCGTCGGGGTCGCTGACGTCGAGCAGGTGGGCCTGCACCCAGCTCCGGGTCCGCTCGTCGTCGCCCGAGCCGACCTGGTCGTAGCGGGTGCCGATCACCAGCGCCCGCTGGTCGGGCAGCGGGTGGAAGTAGCCCGCGTCGCCGGGCAGGTTGACGCTGCCCGGCCCGGCGGGGGGCGGCCGGGTCGGTCACGTCGATCACGTGGACCTCCCGCCCGAAGAACCCGGTCGAGATCAGCACCCGACCCTCGACGAAGCGCACCGCGGTGACCGAGCCCCGGCCCTCGGCGAGGTCCTCGATCTTCGAGGTCTCGGTCGAGCCCGCCGTCGCCGTCGGGGGTGAGGATCGTCATGTCGATCGCCGTCTCGCCGCCCTCCTGGCCCCACGGCGTGCCCTCGGTGGTGACGACGGCGAGCGAGTCGCCGACCTCGCCGAAGGCGAACTGCCCGACGGTCGACCCGTCGACGATGCCGGAGCCGACGTAGGTGGGGGCGGCGTCGTCGGCGAAGCCGAACTCGTGGATGGCGGTCTGCCAGTCGTCGAACTCGAGGCGGTCGCGGTCGATCGGGTCGACCCACACCTCGGAGCTGATCGCCACCTTGTCGAGCCCGGCGTAGAGCGTGGTGGCCGGGGCGAGGATCGAGGTCGCCGGCCGGCTCGAACTCGCCGGTGCCGATCGGGAAGGTGACCATCGACGTCATGGCGACGCCGGAGAACGTGTCGGGGACGTGCACCCGCTCGCACGGGCACGAGCGGCTCGGGCTCGCCGCCGTCGTGCTGGCAGTCGGGGATCCAGTCCGGCGCGGTCGACGAGGCGACCGAGCGGCGGTTCGCGTCCAGCGCCTTGGGCACCGACGTCGGGGTGGTCGGCATCACGAACCCGAGGTCGGCCATGTGGGACGTGGTCACCAGGCGGATCTCGCCCTCGACCAGGCGGGCCGACACCTGCGAGCCCTCGATCCGCACCCGGTCGGTCATCGTCGGCGCGGCCGGGTCGGTGGCGTCGACGAAGGTCACCGTCATGTACGAGGTGCGAGGCCCGGGTGGCCGACGGGTCGCCCTCGACCGGCTCCGACACCACGATCTCGGTGCCGAAGACGGCGACCCGCCCGTCGGCGACGAGGAGCTCGCTGACGTGGATGCCGCCGCCGGGCAGCGAGCGGTCGCCGCCTCCGTCGCCGTCCTCTCCCTCCGGCTCCGGAGGGGTGACGTCGAGGGTCGACAGCACCTGCATGGTCCGGACGTCGGTGATGCGGAGGTTGCCCTTGGCGTCGAGGTCGTAGATGAGGTTCCCCTCCGCCTTCACGAAGTCGAGCTCGTCGACCCCCGCGACCTGCACGTTGGTGTCGAGGGTCGTCCCCTCGTCGTAGGCCGCGCCGGAGACGGGGCTGGCGGCGGTGGCGTCGACGCGGAAGCTCGACTCGTCGGACGCCTGCCTGGCGAAGCCGTCCGTGTACGCCGAGCTCGACGTACCCGCCGAAGCCCCGGCTGCCGACGTGCTCGGCCCCGACCCGGCGGAGGTCGCCGATCAGGGCGTCGCAGTCGGCGAAGGTCGACACCGTGCGCGAGCAGCTCGCACCTCGGTCGGGTCGATCGGCTGCTCGTCGAGCGAGGCCATCAGCGCGTCGACCTCGTCGACGGTGGGCGCACCGGGAGCCTCGGTCGCCACCTCGGGCTCGTCGTCGGAGCCCACGCCCGCCGACCAGCGCGCCGCCCAGCAGGGCGACCACCGCCAGCGACGCGACCGCGGCCATGCCGAAGCGGCGGCTCCGGCGCCGCAGCACCGCGACCTCGACGGCCGACGGCGAGATCGGGGCGCTGTCCTCGCGCAGCCGGGCGCCGGCCTCGGACGAGCACCGGGTCGTCGGCGTCGTCGTCGGTGGGGACGGGATCGATGTGGTCGTTCATGACGGGTCTGCCTTCATTCCGAGTACGCCTGCATCACGGGTGAGGTCCGGAGGGTCGCCCGGCCCCGGTGGAGGAGGGACTTGACCGCGGGGACGGTCGAGCCGAGGGCGTCGGCGACGTCCTCGAGGCCGAGGTCGGCGCCGTAGCGCAGGGCGATCGCCGCGGCCTGCTCCTTGGGCAGGGCGCGGACGGCGGCCCACACGCCCTCGTCGTCGAGGGCGGCCAGCGGGTCGCCGCCGACCGCCTCGGACGAGCCGGACATCGACCCGACCCGCTGCAGCACCCGGGCCTCGGTCGAGGACCGGCGGGCCACCGAGATCGCCTCGTTGATGGCGACCCGTCGGACCCACGCCCCCGGCCGGTCGAGCTTCGACACCCGCCGCCACCGGCGGTAGCAGCGCTCGAAGGCCTCCTGGACGATCTCCTCGGCCCGGGCCCGGTCGCCGACGATCGCGGTGACCGCCGCGACCAGCCCCCGGCTCTCGGCTCCCACCAGCTCTGCGAAGTCGGCCATCGTCCCTCCGACGCACACACGCACGAACCCGCTCACGAGGTCGCGCTCGCGCGCCGAGATCATGGACCGGCGCACCCTGACCCCCATGGGACGGTCCCCGGCCGCCCGCCTCCTGGTTCCGGCGCCGGCGCCTGCTCGGTCAGCCTGGCCGTGCCAGGACTGCGGCCGAGACCGAGTGACCGGAAACCCGCGGGCGACGGCGGGCCCGGGCCGGTAGCCTGCACCGCCGTGAAGTGACGTCCGGTCCCTGCCCGCCCTCGCTCCGACCGGAGACCTCGTTGTCGTCACCTCCCTCCCTCACCCTCACCGCCCGGGGCCTGCGCCTCGACCGCGGTGCGACCACCGTCCTCGCCGGCGTCGACCTGTCGGTGTCGTCGGGCCAGCGGCTCGGCCTGGTCGGCCCCAACGGGGTCGGCAAGTCGACCCTCCTGGCCGTGCTCGCCGGGCGGCTCGCTCCCGATGCCGGCACCGTGACCTGCTCGCCGCCCGACGCCATCGTCACGCTGCTGGCCCAGGAGCCCACCCGCTCGGCGGACGAGACGGCCCGCGCCCAGGTCGCCCGCCGCACGGGAGTCGCCGTCGCGACCACGGAGCTCGACGCCGCGGCCCAGGCCCTGGCCGACGGCGATCCCGGAGCCGACGACCGGTACTCGGCCGCCCTCGACCACTGGATGGCGATCGGCGCCGCCGACCACGACGCCCGCCTCGCCACCGTGCTCGCCGACCTGGGGCTGCCCGACGAGGTCCTCGACCTCCCGACCGCGGCGCTCTCGGGCGGACAGGCGTCGCGCCTCGGCCTGGCCGAGGTGCTGGTGGCGCGGGCCGACGTGCTGCTGCTCGACGAGCCGACCAACGACCTCGACTTCGACGGCCTGGCCCGGCTGGAGCGCCTCGTCCTCGACCACGCCGGCGCGCTGGTGGTCGTGTCGCACGACCGGGCCTTCCTCGAGCGCACGGTGACCGACGTGGTCGAGCTGGACGCGCACGACCGCACGGCGACGGTCTTCGGTGGCGGCTGGGCCGCCTACCAGGAGGAGCGGGCCACCGCCCGCCGCCACGCCGAGGAGGCCTACGCCACCTACGCCGCGACCCGCGACGACCTCCGCGGTCGCTCGCAGCAGGTCAGGGAGTGGTCGGCGCAAGGGGTGGCCAAGGTCAAGCGCAGCGGCGAGACCGACAAGTTCATCCGCCACCACAACACGCAGACGTCGGAGAAGATGGCGAGCAAGGCGGCGCGAGCCGACCGGATGCTCGAGCGCCTCGACGTCGTCGACAAGCCCTTCGAGGGCTGGGAGCTGCGCCTGGAGCTGGCCCAGGCCGAGCGGAGCGGCGACGTGGTGACGCGCCTCGAGGGCGCGGTCGCGGTTCGGGGCGAGGGCGCCGACGCCTTCCGCCTCGGTCCGGTCGACCTGGAGGTGCGGGCCGGCGACCGGGTGGTGGTGGCCGGCCCCAACGGTGCCGGGAAGTCGACGCTGGTCGACCTGCTCGTCGGACGGCTCGACCCGGTCGAGGGCAACGCCCGGCTGGGCCCGGGGGTGCGGGTCGGCGAGATCGAGCAGGTCCGGCACCGCTTCTCCGGCAGGGGCACGCTGCTCGACGCCTTCCTCGCGGAGACGGGCTGGACGCTGGCCGAGGCGCGGTCGCTGCTGGCCAAGCTGGGCCTGGGCGCGGACCACGTCGGACGCCCGGCCGCGTCGCTCTCACCGGGCGAGCGCACCCGGGCGTCGCTCGCCCTGCTCATGGCGGTGGGCACCAACTGGCTGGTGCTCGACGAGCCCACCAACCACCTCGACGTCGAGGCCATCGAGCAGCTCGAGACCGCCCTCGCGACGTGGACCGGCACCCTCCTCGTCGTCTCCCACGACCGGGTCTTCCTCGATGCCCTGGACGCCGACGGCACCCGGCACGTCCACGTCGACGGCGGGGTCGTCACCGAAGCCCGCTGATCGTCGCGGGCCTCAGGGTTCGAGTCGCACCCGAGGTCGACCGTCGGTCACCGTGATGGTGGCGGGGATGCCGAGCAGGTCGACGGCATCGCCCCGCGTCGGGCCGGCCAGCTCGACGACCTGGCCCTTGAGCGGCCCGGCCAGCACCGTCAGCTCGAGCGCGGTGGTGCCGTCGTCGCGGGCGTCGGCGTCGACCACGATGGCGTCGTAGGTGCCGTCCGGGAGGGGTGCTGCGGTCACCGGGGGAGCCTCCCACGAGCGGGGTCGGGGCTTCTAGCAGACGCGACCCGACCGGCCTCGGACCCTTGCCGCGCAAGGGAGTCGCGCGCCGGGGGTGCTTGACCTGGGCCGTCCCATCGGCTCAGATGCGCGTCGAACGGACATCGTTCGAACCAGTCCACGAATCTCAGGAGGTTGGCCAGTGGCCAACGTGACCAAGGCCGATTTCATCGCTCAGGTGGCCGCTCAGGCCGACACTGACAAGACGACCGCCGCGGCCGTCATCAAGGCCTTCGAGGAGACCGTCGCGGCGACGGTCAAGAAGGGCGACACCATCGTCCTCACCGGCTTCCTCAAGTTCGAGCAGGGCCAGCGCAAGGCCGGCGTCGCTCGCAACCCGCAGACCGGCGAGCAGGTGAAGACCAAGGCCAAGAAGTACCCGAAGGTCTCGGCCGGCACGTCGCTCAAGAAGGTCGTCAACGGCGAGGCCCCCGCGGCCAAGCTGGCGAAGGCCTGATCCGAGCACAGCTCAGTCGCTGACGGGGAGGGCCCACCCGGGCCCTCCCCGTTGCGCGTCCGGGGTCAGGTCGTGAGGTCGATCAGGTCGTCGGCTCCAGCGAGACCAGCTGGAACCACCCGGTCTCGCGATAGGTCGACCGGCCGGCCGGCGTGTCGGTGCGGACCTCGATGTCGCGCTCGTTGCGGATCGGCAGCCCGGTGTCGACCGCGTACCAGACCTCGGTGCGCTCGGTGCCGGACTGGGATCCCGACATCTCCCGCCGGCGCTCGAAGTGGGCGGTGCGCACCGTGACCCCGCCGACGTCGAGGTCCTCGTCGCCGAGGTAGCGGAGCGGCCCCTCCGAGGTCATCTCGCCCTCCATGGCGTCGTTGGTCGAGGTGCAGCTCTCGTCGCGCTCGTCCCCCTCCTCGCGCTCCTGCGGGAGCACCAGCAGGCCGCTCGCCGCAGTCCGCGTCGGTCAGGTTGGTGATGGCGGTGGGCCCGATCATCCAGCGCTGCCAGCTCTGCCCGCCCTGCTCGACCAGGCCCTCGGGGCTCGAGCAGTAGCGCCAGTCCTGCCAGTGGTTGGTGCTGTAGTCGACGCGGAGCGACCAGCAGCCGTCGTCGGTGGCGGTGACGGTGCCGGGGATCGACGGCCCCTGGTCCTGGGACAGCGGCGGCACCGACAGGCTCGAGGTGCCGGAGCCCTCGTAGCGGTAGATGCCCGGCGTCGGCCCCTCTCCGGTGGTCGCGTCGGAGCCCGTGGTCGAGGAGGTCCTCGCCGCAGCCTCGTCGAGGGTGACCTCCCGAGCGGTGTCGCGGCCCGCCCACCAGAGGCCGCCACCGACCAGGGCGACGAGGGCCACGACGACGAGCGCGATGACGATCCGGCGCCTCCGCCGACGGGCTCGGGGCGGCGGGGCGGGGCGATCGTCGGGCTCGTCGAGGTCGCCTCGACGGCCTCGGCGGGGTCGGTGCCGGTCACGACGGGTCCGGGATGGAGTGACGGGCGCGCGCCGGGTCGTCACCCGCGCCGATGGCCATGCGTCGCACCATCGAGGCCAGGGCCGCGGGCGCCTGCTCGGGGGAGGCCAGGCCGGCGCCGAGCTCGATGCAGCACAGCCCGTGCACCCCGCTCCACAGCTCGAGGGCGAGCATGTCGGCGGCGGTGGGGGAGAAGCGCCCGGCGTCGATCGCCGCCTGCACCGCGTCGACCAGGTTGAGGAACGTCGCGAGGGCGTGGGCCTGGTCCTCGCCGGAGAGGACGGCGCCGACCGGGGTGCCGAACATGACCTGGAAGAGGTGGGGGTCGTCGAGCGCGGCCCGGCGGTACGCGGCCAGGTAGGCGTGCAGGTCGGTGACCGGGTCGCCGGTGGGCTCGACCTCGGCGAGGCGGAGCCCGAGGTGGCGGAAGCCCTCGACGGTGACCGCCCGCAGCAGCTCGGCCTTGGACCCGAAGTGGGTGTACACGGCCATGGTCGACGTCCCGATGTCGGTCGCGACGCCGCGCACGCTGACCGCGTCGGGGCCGCCCTCGGCCAGCCGCCTGGCCGTCGCCGTGATCAGCGCGGCGCGGGTGTCGGCGACGTCCGTCATCGTTGACAGCCTGCCACAACACCGTTATGGTCCGCCTCACAACACTGTTATGGGCCTTGCCGCCAGGCGAGGCGACCAGGCAGCTCCCGACATGGAGGTGGCATCGATGGCCGTCCAGACCACGAACCCGTACCTGGAGGGCGCCTTCGCCCCGGTCGAGGAGGAGGTCACCGTCGCCGACCTCGCCGTCGTCGGCACCCTGCCCCCCGAGCTCGACGGCCGCTACCTGCGCATCGGCCCCAACCCGATGCGCCAGAACGTGCCCGATCCGGCCCGTCACCACTGGTTCGTCGGCGACGGCATGGTCCACGGCGTGCGGCTGCGCGACGGCCGAGCCGAGTGGTACCGCAACCGCTGGGTCCGCTCCACCAGGGTCAGCGAGGCCCTCGGCGAGCCGCCCGCCCCGGGCGAGCGCCACGGCGGGATGGACACCGTCAACACCCACGTGATCGGCCACGCCGGCCGCACCTTCGCGCTGGTCGAGGCCGGGGCCCGCCCGGTCGAGCTGACCGACGAGCTCGAGACGATCTGCCACACCGACCTCGACGGCACCCTGCCCAACGGCTACACCGCCCACCCCAAGCGCGACCCGGAGACCGGCGAGCTGTTCGCGATGGCCTACCACTGGGCCCTCCCGCACCTGCAGTACATCGTGATCGGCACCGACGGGCGGGTGCGGAAGGTCGAGCCCATCCCGGTCGACGACGGGCCGATGGTCCACGACATGTCGCTGACCGAGCGCTTCGCCGTGGTCTACGACATGCCGATCACGTTCTCGCTCGACCTGGCGGCGGAGGGCGCAGTTCCCCTACGCGTGGAACGACGACCACCCCGCCCGCCTCGGCGTGCTGCCCCGCGAGGGCACCGCGGCCGACCTCCGGTGGTTCGACGTCGACCCCTGCTACGTGTTCCACCCGCTCAACGCCCACGAGGAGCGCGACGGCGACGGCGAGGGTCGCATCGTCCTCCACGTCGTGCGCCACCACCGCACCTTCGTGACCGACCGCACCGGCCCGGCGTCCGAGGGGACGACGCCCCCGACGCTGTGGCGCTGGACCCTCGACCTCGACACCGGCCGCACCACCGAGGAGCAGCTCGACGACCGGGCCCAGGAGTTCCCGCGCGTCGCCGAGAGCCGGGTCGGCCGCCAGGCCCGCTACGGCTGGGCCGTCGAGCTGGGCGTCGGAGCGCTCGCGGTCGCGCCCGTCGTCGAACATCCTCCGCCACGACCTCGCCACCGGCGCCGTCGACCTCCACCCGGCGGGCGACAGCCGCCACGTCGGCGAGGCGGTCGCCATCCCACGCGAGGGCGGCGACCCCGAGCGCGACGACGACGCCTGGCTGATGGCCCTCGCCCACGATCGCGACACCGACAAGGGCGAGCTCATCGTCTGGGCGGCCGACGACCCCGGCGCCGACCCGGTGGCCCGCGTGCCCCTGCCGGCGCGCGTGCCGTTCGGGTTCCACGGCTCCTGGGTGCCGACCGGCAGCTGACGCCGCCGACCGGGACCAGCATCGAGAGCGGACGCGGAGCGACCCGGGACCGGGAGGTGGGTGCCTCCCGGTCCCGGGTCGTCCGGGTCGGTCAGGTGACGGCCGGGCGAGGGGTCAGCGGACGTCGAAGCGGTCGAGGTCCATGACCTTGGCCCAGGCGGCCACGAAGTCGGTCACGAACTTCTCCCCGGCGTCGTCCGAGGCGTAGACCTCGGCCAGCGCCCGCAGCTCCGAGCTGGCCCCGAAGACCAGGTCGACCCGTGTGCCCGTCCAGCGGGCGTCGCCGGTGACCCGGTCGCGACCCTCGTACTCGTCGTCGGTGTCCGAGGTCGACGACCACTCGGTGCGCATGTCGAGGAGGTTCACGAAGAAGTCGTTCGTGAGCGTCCCCGGGCGGTCGGTGAGGACGCCGTGGGCGGACTCGCCGGCGTTGGCGCCGAGCACCCGCAGACCACCGACCAGCACCGTCATCTCCGGCGCCGACAGGGTGAGCAGGAACGCCTTGTCGAGCAGCAGGTGCTCGGCGAGGACGGTGCTGCCCTTCTGCAGGTAGTTGCGGAAGCCGTCGTACCGGGTCTCCATGACCGCGAAGGACTCGACGTCGGTCTGCTCCTGGCTCGCATCGGTGCGGCCGGGGGTGAACGGCACGGTGACGTCGTGGCCGGCGTCCTTGGCGGCCTTCTCGACCGCAGCGCCGCCGGCGAGCACGATCAGGTCGGCCAGCGAGATCCGCTTGCCGCCGGACTGGCCGTCGTTGAACTCCTGCTGGATGCCCTCGAGGGCGGCGACCACCCGGTTGACGCCGGACACCACGTTGATGTCCCACTCGGCCTGCGGCGACAGGCGGATGCGGGCGCCGTTGGCGCCACCCCGCTTGTCGGTGTCGCGGTAGGTCGAGGCCGACGACCACGCCGTGCTCACCAGCTGGCCGACGGAGAGGCCGGACGTCGAGGACCTTGGCCTTGAGGGCGGCCACGTCGGCGTCGTCGACCAGGTCGTGGTCGACGGCGGGGACCGGGTCCTGCCAGACCAGCTCCTCGTCGGGGACGAACGGGCCGAGGTAGCGGGGCAGCGGCCCCATGTCGCGGTGGAGCAGCTTGAACCAGGCCCGGGCGAACGCGTCGGCGAGCTGGTCGGGGTTCTCGTAGAAGCGCTGCGAGATCTCCTTGTAGATCGGGTCGGCGATCAGGGCCAGGTCGGTCGTGGCCATCATCGGCGCGTGGCGCCGGTCGGGGTCGTGGGCGTCGGGGACCGTGCCCTGGGCCTCGGGGTTCTTCGGCGTCCACTGCTGGGCGCCGGCGGGGCTGCGGGTCAGCTCCCACTCGTAGGAGAAGAGGTTCTCGAAGTAGCCGTTGTCCCACTGGATCGGGTTGTTGGTCCAGGCGCCCTCGAGGCCGCTGGAGATGGTGTCGACGCCCTTGCCGGAGCCGAACGAGCTCTTCCAGCCCAGGGCCTGCTGCTCGAGGGGGGCGCCCTCGGGCTCGGCGCTCACGTGGACGTCGGGGTCGCCGGCGCCGTGGGCCTTGCCGAAGGTGTGGCCCCCGGCGATGAGGGCGACGGTCTCCTCGTCGTTCATGGCCATGCGGCCGAAGGTCTCGCGGATGTCGCGGGCCGAGGCCATCGGGTCCGGGGTGCCGTTGGGGCCCTCGGGGTTCACGTAGATGAGGCCCATCTGGACCGCGCCGAGGGGGTTGGCCAGCTCGCGGTCACCGCTGTAGCGCTCGTCCTCGAGCCACACCCGCTCGGGACCCCAGTAGACGTCCTCCTCGGGCGCCCACACGTCCTCGCGGCCGAAGGCGAACCCGAAGGTCTTGAGGCCCATGGTCTCGATGGCGCGGTTGCCGGCGAGGACGAGCAGGTCGGCCCACGAGAGGCTCCGTCCGTACTTCTGCTTGATCGGCCACAGCAGGCGACGGGCCTTGTCGAGGCTGACGTTGTCGGGCCAGCTGTTGAGGGGGGCGAAGCGCTGGGTGCCGTTGCCGGCGCCGCCACGGCCGTCGGCCACCCGGTAGGTGCCGGCCGCGTGCCAGCTGAGGCGGACGAAGAAGCCGCCGTAGTGGCCGTAGTCCGCGGGCCACCAGTCCTGGGAGTCGGTCATCAGGGCGTCGACGTCGGCGACCAGCTGCTCGTAGTCGAGGCCCTCGAGCTCGGCGGCGTAGTCGAAGTCGTCGCCGTAGGGGTCGGCCGCCGGGTGGTTCTGGCGCAGGATCCGGAGGTTCAGGGACTCGGGCCACCAGTGCTGGTTGGCGGTGATGCCGACCGCCTGGTGCTCGGCGTCCATCACGGGGCAGGTCGCGGTGGACGGCTGGTCGCTGGTGGTGACCGTGCCGGATTCTTCGTTGCTCATGGGGGGCTCCTGGGGTGCAGGTGGATCGCTCGTCGGTCCGGGTTCTGGATGGTGTGGTGTCGGGGTGGTGGGGGTCGGGGGAGGTCAGGTGGCGTGGTGGTCGAGGGCCGTCGCGCTCTGGCAGGTCGGGCAGAGGCCCCAGTAGGTGACCTCGGCCTCGTCGATGGCGAAGCCCTGGCTGTCGGCGGCGTCGAGGCACGGGGTGGTCCCGACCGCGCAGTCGACGTCGACGATGCGCCCGCAGGTGCGGCACACGAGGTGGTGGTGGTTGTCGCCCACCCGGTGCTCGTAGCGGGTGGGCGAGCCGGCGGGCTCGATCCGTCGGAGGAGGCCCTTGTCGACCAGCACGGCGAGCGAGTCGTAGACCGCCTGGCGGGAGATGGTGCCGATCTCGTCCCGGACCACCTCGGCCACGTCGTCGGCGGTGCCGTGGGGTCGGTCGGCCACGGCGCGGAGGACGGCGATGCGCTGGGCGGTCACCTGGAGGCCGTGCTCGCGGAGCAGCGCTGCGGTCGCGGCGACGGGTGCGGGGGGCACGGCTTCCAGACTCTGCCTGGTTCCAGATCGAGTCAAGACCCGTTCGTCCATCGCCGCGATCGACGCAGTCGATCGCGGTCCGCAGGGAGGAGACGGGGCTGGCGCGCCATCGGAGGGTCCCTTCGGGCCGCGGCCATGTGGCATCGGACAGACCGTGTCCGGGGCGGTGCGGAGTCTGCCATGGGCGGATGGGCACCGCTCGGGGAGCCCGTCGCCTCGGTCAGCCGGCGGCGGCCTCGGTCAGGGCCTGGGTGACGGGGATGCCGACCTGCACCCGCTCGAAGGTGATCTCGCCCCCGAGGCGCGGCGGGGCGTAGGCGACCGTCGTCGCCACCAGCTGCAGCACCAGCTCGGCGCCGCCGCCGACGTCGTGGGCGATGACCTCGAGGTCGAGCTCGACCGTGTGCTCCTCGCCGTCGAGCTCGACCGGCACGGGGGTCACCTGGGTGCCCACGACGATCCCGGTCCCGGGGTCGACGAGCTGGGCGAAGACCCGCGTCGGCTGGGGTCCGGCGGGTGATGTGCCTCGGTAGGTGAGCTCCAGGCGAGGCGGTCCGATGGCCAGCATCCCGTCGGCGAAGCCGTCGACGCGCACCTCGATGGCGTTGGCCGCCGGCGCGGGGGTGATGGGCGCGACCAGCCCGGACAGCACATCGGTCGCACCCTCCGGCACCGCGACCGGGCCCGAGCCCCCCTCCGCGGTGAGCCGCAGGGTGCCGACGTCGGCCCGGCTGATGGTGGCGAGCTGCCTGGGGTCGGCCGGGTAGTCGTCGGTGGTCCAGCGGTCGCCCTGCTGGTCGACGACCTCGACCTCCGGGCCGGTGTCGACCGACTCGTCGCCCATCACCCAGCGGTCGAGCCACGCGAACGTGCGCTCGCTGATCCACTCGGTCTCCCCGCCCTCGGTGAGGCAGACGCCGTGGCCGCCGCAGAACCAGATCATCCCGGACGGGATGTCGCGCTCGCGGAGCAGCAGGTGGTTCGTGACGGCCTCGTCGAGGGTGAAGAGGGTGTCGGTCGTGCCGTGGACGAACAGCGTCGGCACCTGGATGTCCTGCACGAGGTCGCCGGGGCCGCGGTCCCGGAACCAGGTGACGTCCTCGTCGCTGACGGTGCCGTCGGCCGCGGCGGCGGCGTGGGCGCTGGTGATGTGCGGGTCGAGTCGGGCCCCGGCCGCCGCGGTGAGCAGCACGTCGGCCCACCCCAGCTTGGCGGTGCCGGACTTGAACAGGCTGGTCTCCAGCGAGTGCCACGCCAGGCCGGGGACGAGGGCGTCGACCCGGCAGTCGCGGCTGGCCACCGACAGCTGGATCCCGCCGCCGTAGGAGAAGCCGACCATGCCGCTGCGGGGGTCGCCCTCCCGGTCGAGGCGGGCCTCGGGCTGCTCGGCCACCCAGTCGAGGAGGGCCTGCACGTCGCGCCCCTCGGCCTCGGGGTCGTTGATCGTCGACGTCCCGCCCGATCCGTGGAAGCCGCGCGGGTCCCAGGTGAGGACGTTGTAGCCGGCGTCGTTCAGGTCGCCGATGCCGAGGGCGCCGAACAGGGGCAGCGCGTCGCCGGTCGACGTGTCGCCCGGGAGCGACCAGCCCGGGCCCATGAGGATCGTCGGCGCCGGCTCGTCGGCCGACGCCGGGCTCGGGAACCAGTGGGCGAGGATCTCGGTGCCGTCGAACGAGGTGACGACGACGTCGCCCTCACCGGGGCCCGGCGCCGCGGTGACGTCGTCGAGCGACGGTCCGTCGGTGCACGCCCGGGTGGGCGGCGTCGACCCATCCGATCCGGACGTCGGCGGCGCGTCGACCTCCTCCACGCCCGCGCTGCCCTCGGTCTCGTCGGACCCGGAGGTGCACGCAGCCCCGACGAGGAGCAGCACCGAGGCGGCGAGGGCCGCCGGTCGGAGCGACCGGCGCGGGAGGTGGCGCGGTGGCAATGGAGCTGTCCCCTGGTCTCCGCGGCCCGGCGGGCCGGGACGGGGCGGGAACCTACCTGTCGGTCGCCAGTCGGGCGAACGCCTCGGCCGCGGCCCGGCCGACGACGCGCCCGGCGGTGGCGGCCTCGTCGCGGATGCGCCGACGGAAGCGCTCGAGCTCGTCGCCGGCGTCGTCGTCGGACACGAACATGGTCGACTCGAACTGGCTACCGGTGGGCCTCCAGCGCGGCCAGCTTGGCGTCGACGTCGGTGGGGCGGGCGACCTCGACGTGGTCGGCCCGTCGGCCTCGAACAGCAGCAGCGCCGCCGGGCCGGTGGTGGGCGATGCCGTGCTCGGGGAAGAAGTGCGGGTCGCGGGCGGCCACGAGGGCGTCGACGACGAGGTGCCCGGCGGCCCGGTGGTCGGGGTGCAGGCGGTAGCGCTCCACGGGTCGTGGCCCAGCAGGACGTCGGGTCGCAGGCGGCGGATCCACGCCGGCCACCTCCGACGGGTCGCCTCGCGGTCGGCCGTCCAGCTCGCCGTCGACCCGGCCGAGGAACACGACCTCGCCCGTGGCGCCCGAGCGCGGCGGCGGCGTCGCGCTGCTCGGCCTGGCGGGTCGCGACCAGGGCGGCGCGGTCGGCCGACGGGTCCCACGTGCCCTTCGACCCGTCGGTGCAGACCAGCAGCGAGACCTCGCAGCCGGCCGCGGCCCAGCGGGCGAGGGTGGCGCCGGCGCCGAACTCGACGTCGTCGGGGTGGGCCCCGACCGCCAGGGCGCGCGCCGGGGTCGGGAGGTCCCGCGACGCGATGATCACCGGCAGCCGGGGGACGCGGCGCGCAGCAGCTCGGCGTCGCTGGGCAGGTCGAGGTCGGCGGGCCGGTCGACGTCCCAGCCCAGGCGCGGGGTCGCGCACGACGGCGACCGGCAGCCCGAGCCGGTCGGCCTCGGCCCGGTGGCGGGCGAAGGACCCGGGTCCGTAGGCGAAGCGGAACCCGCCGTCGGTGGGCACGACCGATCGACGTTGGTGCCGTCGTCGTGGCGGTCGGGGACGAGGACCACGCCCTCGCCGAGCGCCGACGACGGTGGCGAGGTCGGGGCCAGCGGCAGGTCGGCGTGGGCGACGATCACCCGCGTCGGCGCCGGCCTGGGCCACCGCGGCGACCCCGGCCTCGACCGCGCCGTCGAGCCCGAGGCCCGGGGTCCAGCCGACGGCCACGCCGAGGCCCTCGGCCCAGGCGACGCACCCCGGGGTCGTCGCACACCACGGTGACGGGCAGCGGGCCGGCGGCCGCGACCACCAGCTCGGCCATCGACCGGGCCAGCGCCGCCCGCTCGGGCGGGTCAGCGCCGGGGCCAGCCGGACCTTGGCCGCGTGCGAAGGCCTTCACGGGGATCACGACGGCGGCACGCACGGGCGCCGACGCTACCGTGCGGCCGGCGCCCGCCCGGTTCGCCCTCCGGTGCGCCGGGCCCGAGCCGACCGTCGGTCGCCGACGGCTCGCCTCCGAGCGCGTGTACGGTCCGCCGCCATGGACATCCGGGTCGCGGTCATCGGCGCCGGGCTCGTGGGGCACCACGGTGGCGGCGCTGGCGGCCCGCAACACGCCGACGGTGCTGTGGGCCCGGCGCCCCGAGCTGGCCGAGCAGATCGACCAGGAGCACGAGCAACGGCGACTACCTCGCCGGACTACCCGCTGCCCACGGCCTGCGGGCCACCGCCGACCTCGAGGAGGCCGTCCGCCAGGCCGACGTGCTGGTGATGGGCGTGCCGTCGCTCGGCTTCCGCGGCGTGCTGGAGGAGGTCTCCGAGCCTACCTGCGGCCGTGGGTGCCGGTCGTCTCAGCCTGACCAAGGGCCTCGAGCTCGGCACCCGGCTGCGGATGAGCGAGATCGTCACCGAGGTGCTGCCCGGGCCACCCGGTCGGGCGTGCTCACCGGTCCCAACCTGGCCAAGGAGATCCTCGCCGGCCACGCCGCCGCCAGCGTGATCGCCATGGACGACGACAACGTCGCCCAGGCAAGCTCCAGGAGCTCTTCCAGGCCGACCTGTTCCGCGTCTACACCAACGAGGACGTCGTCGGCTGCGAGCTGGGCGGCGTGCTCAAGAACGTCATCGCCATCGCCGCGGGCATGGCCGACGGCCTCGGCGCCGGCGACAACACCCGGGCCGCGGTCATCACCCGCGGCCTGTCGGAGATGACCCGGATGGGCGTCGCCCTGGGTGGCGAGCCGCTCACCTTCTCCGGCCTGGCCGGCATGGGCGACCTCGTGGCCACCTGCATCAGCCCCCAGAGCCGCAACCGGGACGTCGGCGAGCGCCTCGGCCGGGGCGAGACGATCGACGAGATCATCGCGGCCATGAACATGGTGGCCGAGGGGGTCAAGACCTCGAAGGTGGTGCATGGACCTCTCCGCCGAGCTACGGCATCGAGATGCCGATCGCCGCCGAGGTCTACGCGGTGTGCCACGAGGGCCGCCCCGCCAGCGAGGCCTACCACGGCCTGCTCAAGCGCGACGCCGGGCACGAGCTCGCCGGCGTCCGTCCCGACCTTTGAGCCCGCTGCGCCGCCTGCTCGGGCGCCGGGACGGTTCGACCAGGGCCGAGGTCATCGATCCGGCCTCCGCGGCCGCGACCCGGCTGGAGGAGCTGCGCGAGGCGGGATGGATCCTGCCGCCGTCGCTGCAGCGCGACGACGTGGTGCCGTCGTGGACGCGACTCGGCGTCATCGACGGCGAGCGGTGCGCGGTGGTCGACAGCCGAGGGCTGGTGACGCCCGACTTCCGCGAGCCCGCGGTCTCGCTCGACTGGTGGGTCGGGGCCGAGGACCGCTGGTACGCGCCGGCGCAGGAGCGGGGCGTCACCCAGCGTCGGGTCGAGGGCGCACCCGTCATCGAGACGACGTTGCGCGTCCCCGGCGGCGAGGTCGTGCACCGTGCCTTCGCCGCCCGCGGTCCCCGGTACCCGGGGAGCGACGCGTGGACGGTCGTCGAGGTCGAGAACCGCTCGCCCGTGCCCGTCGTGGTCGCCTGGGTCGTCCGCCCGTACACGCCGGTGGGCCTCACGTGGTCCCCCGGGGCCGGGTTCGAGCCCGCGCTCGCCGGTCAGCCCCAGGGTCCGCAGCTGCTCGAGGCCAGCGATCCCATCGGAGTGCTGCGCCGCCCCCCGTCGCGCTGGGCCTTCGGCGAGGACGGCGTCGACCCGTTCGTCGCCGTGGCCGCGGGCGAGGCCGTGTCCGGGCCGCTCGCGGACGACGTCAACCTGGGCGGCGTCGACCAGCTGCGGAGCATCGCCCTCCTCACGCCGGTGCCGCACACCGCGACCACGAGGGTCGCGCTGTTCGCCGGGCTCGACGTCACCGGGCACCCGGCTCCACCGGACTCGCTCAGCGGGTACGCCGACGTCGGGTGGCCGGACGCCCTGCCCGAGGCCGCGTCCGTCGCTCGGGGCTGGGGGACCCTCGCCGACCGTGGGCCGCGGGTCGAGGTGCCCGACCCGGTCCTGGCCGAGGCCATCGCCGCGGCCCGCCGGTCGCTGCCGCTGTGCCACCGCCTCCAGCGCTGGGCGTCCGAGGATGACCAGGCTCCACCCGAGCACCGTCCGGTCGTGACCGCCGACGACGGCGACGAGGCCCGCCCCACCGCGATCGCCCACCAGATGGAGATCCTCGCCGCCACCTCGACCTGGGGTGATGCGGCCACCGTCGACCGGGCCCTGGCCCGCTGGCCCGAGGGCCAGCAGACCGGCGGGGGCTTCGGATCGCCCGAGGCGACCGCGCTCGCCCTGCGCGCCCTGGCGGCCCACGCCGTCGCGACCGGCGACGTCGGCCCGGCCCAGGCCTGGTTGCCCGAGCTCGGCGGTGCGGTCGAGAGCCTCGGGAAGGTCGCCCGTCGCCTCCCGGACGACGTCGACGCGGCCGTGGTCGCCGAGGGCCTCGACGCCGCCGCCCAGCTCCTCGCCGGCCTCGACCAGGGCGACGCCGCGACCCGGGTCGCAGCCGACGCGGCCCGCTGCCGGGCGGACGCTCCGGCCGAGTCGGCGGGGGCCGGGCTCGACCTCGACGCGCCGGCGGTCACGCCCCGAGCCGTCGCTGCCGCTGCCGTGGCCGCCACCCGGGTCGGCTCCGACGCGTCCGCGATCTGGGCCCTCCTCCGCCGGGCGTCGGCCACCTGGACGTGGTCGGACCCGGACCGCTGGCGGGGCGACGACGGCCTCGTCCACGCCCGCCTCCTCGACGCGGTGGCCCGGCTGCTGGCGACCGACCACGCCGGCGGGCTGGCCCTCATCCCGTGGATGCCGCCCGAGTGGTGGGGCCTCGGTTGGGAGGTCCACGACCTGCCCACCCGCTGGGGCCGCCTGTCCTACGCCGTCCGCTGGCACGGCGAGCGGCCCGCGGTGCTGTGGGACCTCGGCCCTGCGCCCCTGTCCCTCGCCGGGGATCCGGCGGTGACCGCGCCCGGCCTGTCGGCCACCTGGTCGTCGACCGAGCGCCGGGGCGAGGCCCTCCTCGACGCCGTGCCGTCTCCGGAGGAGCCCGCGGTCCGACCCGAGCCCGACGGCCCGACCGGCACGCGGGGTGTCGCCGTCGCGGCGCCGCCCCGATCGGTGTGGCGGCCCCAGGACGCCGGTCCCGACTCGCCCGAGGTCACCGAGCCCTCGGAGGGCCGGAGCGATGTCGCGGCTGACGATCCACCGCCCGGCGACGGCGGGTCGTTCAGCTGATGGCGCTCCGGTGTGGCGGCCGGTCGCCCGACGCGGGATCATCCTCGGCGTGACCGACGAGGAGGGATCGGCGGAGCCGAAGGGCCGCGTCGCGCTTCCCGCGCTCCGGCAGCTGCTGGTCGACCAGGGCATCGACCGCACGACCATCGCCCGGGCCGAGGCCGCCGGCGTCCTCGGCTTCTACGCCATCGAGCGGCTGGCCATGCCCGAGCCGATCCTCTACGACCTCGACGAGATCGTCGAGGTCACCGGCATGCCGGCCGACCAGATCACCCTGATCTGGCGGTCGCTGGGCCTCCCCGAGCCCCGCAAGGGCTTCCGCATCTTCACCGAGGGCGATGCGGACATGATCCGCACCGTGGCCGGGCTGATCGAGGTCGGGCTCATCGAGCCCGACCTCGCCGTGCAGATGAGTCGGGTCATCGGCTGGTCGCTGGCCCGCGTGGCGGCGGCGATGGTCGACTCGATCGAGACCGACCCGGCCGGGCGGACGTCGGAGGACACCGACCTGGCCCTCTTCGCCGGCACCATGCTCCCGACCCTCACCGAGGTCATCGAGCGGGTGTGGCGTCGTCACCTCCAGATGGAGGCGCGCCGCCGCATCGTCCGCGAGCTCGACCCGACCGAGCAGCGCGAGGAGCGGGCGGTGGGCTTCGCCGACCTGGTCGGCTTCACCACGCTCAGCCAGCAGGTCGACGACCACACCCTGGCGGGGATCGTCGGTCGCTTCGAGACCATCGCCTACGAGACCGTGCTCCGGCTCGGTGGTCGGGTGGTGAAGATGATCGGCGACGAGGTGATGTTCGTCGTGAACGACCCGAGGCGGGCCGTGCGGATCGGCCTCGCCCTCGCCGAGGAGTACGCGGCCGACGAGGCCCTGTCCGACGTGCGGGTCGGCATCGCCTACGGGCCGGTGCTCGAGCGGGAGGCCGACCTCTACGGGCCGGTGGTGAACCTGGCCAGCCGGATCGTGAACATCGCCTTCCCGGGGTCGGTGATCACCAGCGACGAGGTCCGCCACGCCGTCGGCGACCTGCCCGACCTGGCCTGGAAGTCGCTCAAGCCCCGGCGCATCAAGGACATCGGCCGGGTGCCCCTCTGGGCGGTGCGCGACGCGTCGGACGACGATCGCTCGGGCCCGCGGTCGATCGTGCGCGAGCGGCGGACGGAGGCCCGGGAGCGGCGTCTCGCCACCCTCGAGGCCGACGGGCGTCGTCGCCGCGGGCAGGATCCCGACCCGGCCCCGTAGCCTGCCTGCATGGCCAGGACATCCCGCGCCCTGCTGCCGCTCCTGGTCGCCGCGGTCGTCGGCGCCGTCGTCGGCGTCGCCGTGGTGTCGTCGCGCGAGCCGCAGGTCGTCGCCGGGCGGGCCCTGCCGGTCGCGGCCACCGCCCCCGCGGTGGTGGAGGGCGACTGGCCCTCCATCGGCGTCATCGAGCCGGCGTCGACCCATCCCACGTCGTTCCTGGTCGCCGACGCCAAGGTCCCCCGGGTCGAGCTGTTCAACGCCCCCGGCGAACCGGCCGGCGACGGGCTCGACAACCCCACGTGGGAGGGGCTGGCGGTGGTGTTCCTCGTGCTCGAGCGCGACGGCGACTGGATCAAGGTCCGGGTGTCGTCCCGCCCGAACGAGCGCGTGGCCTGGGTGCGGACCGCCGACGTCGAGTTCCGCCGGGTGCCGAACTGGATCCGGGTCGAGGTCGCGGCCCGTCGCCTCACGGTGCTCCACGGCGACACCCCGCTGATGTCGACCACCGTGGCCGTGGGCAAGGAGGCGACGCCCACGCCGATCGGCTCGTTCTTCGTCGACGGCCTCGTGATCCTCGATCCGCCGGACCGGGCCTACGGCGCCGGCCAGGTCAGCGTGAGCGGGTTCAGCCCCACCCTGACGTCCTTCGGCGGCGGCGTCGGGCAGATCGCCCTGCACGGCACCTTCGCCACCGGCCTCCTCGGCCAGGAGACGAGCAACGGCTGCGTCCGCCTCGACAACGACTCGATCCGCCAGGTGATCGACCTGGCCCCCACCGGCACCCCGGTCGAGATCCTCCCGTAGATCTCCGCTACTCTGCGTGGCCATGATCGCGCGTCGACCTCGACGCCGTGCTGCGCTGCTGGCGGGGGCGCTCCTCTTGGGTCCCCTCCTCGCCGGGTGCGAGCAGGGCCCCCCCACCACCTTCGCCACCGGCGTCGACCACGCCGTCGTGGCCCACGCCAACGTGGTCGTGCTCGACGACGTCACGGGTGATGGCATCGACGACGCCGTCGTAGGCGGCCAGCGCCAGATCCAGGTGCACGTCGGTGGACCCGGGGGCAGCTTCGGTGCCCCGATCGACTACGCACGCGCCGGAGCCGGCTACACGCCGGCGCTGGCGACCGGCGATCGTCGACGGCGACGGGGCGATCGACGTGCTGGCCGGGACGGCGACCACGCTCGACCGGTGGGAGGTCGAGGGTGCCGTGCTCGTGCCCCGTCCCTCGGTCGCGCTGCACAGCCAGGCCCTCGTGCTCGAGGACGTCACCGGCGACGGTCGCGACGACATCGTGAGCCTCACCTCCGGTGAGCCGCTGACGGTGATCGCCCAGACCGCCGACGGCGGGCTTGCCCCGGCCGTCACCCACCCCGTCACGGTCGACCGGCATCGTCGACCTGGAGGTCGGCGACCTCGACCACGACGGCGACCTCGACGTGGTCGCGATGTCGGAGGCGCCGCCGCTTCTCCAGCCCCGACCTCAACGTGTTCGTCCAGGACCTGGGCGCACTTGTCCCTGCGAGGGACGTGGGACGTCCCCGGGAGCGGCGCCTCGACCCAACGGGCATCGAGGTCGCCGACATCGACCCCGACCCGCTCGCCGAGGTGATCGTGACCCACGGCGGCAACCGCCCGGCGTCGGCCGTCACCTCGTTCGACGCCGACGCGACCAGGTGGCCTGACCCTGGGCCCGACGGTCCCGCTGTGGGACATCCCCACCCCCGTCGAGGCCGCCGACCTCAACGACGACGTCTACGACGACGTGGTCATCGTCCACTCGGGCTGGCTCCGGGTGTCGGTCCTCTACGGCGGCCCCCAGGGCCTCGCCGGCGAGCCCCAGGTGCTCGTCGAGGGCGACGGCGCCGCGTTCGCGGCCGGCCTCTCCCTCGCCGACGTCGACGACGACGGCGATCGCGACCTCGCCTTCGTGACGTCGATCGCCGGACTCACCTACGTCGAGAACACCTACACGCCGCCTCCGCCCGAGCCCGCCGCCGGAGGCTGACCGCCGCCGGCGGCGCCGCCGAGAAGTCTCCCACAACCTGGCCACACGGTGGCCGGTTTCGTCGCGCACGATGGGCGGGACGACACCGACGACGAGGAGAGAGCCGTGATCCCACGAGACGGAGCCATCCCGGGCGTGCCCTGCTGGGTCGACGTGGTCCAGCCGGACCCGGAGGCCACCATGGCCTTCTACGCCGACCTGTTCGGGTGGACCTACGAGATCCGCACGCCACCCGGGGCACCCGCCACCTACGCCTACGCCCGCAAGGACGACCTCCTGGTGGCCGGGGTCGGAGGCCCACCGAGCCCCGACGGCCCGTCGGGGTGGACGCAGGCCATCTGGGTCGACTCCGCCGACGACGCCGCGGCCGCGGTCGAGGCGCACGGCGGTCGCGTCATCACCGCTCCGTCGGACATCCCCGGCGCCGGTCGGATGGCGATGTGCTCAGATCCACTCGGAGGCGTGTTCGGCGTGTGGCAGGCGGCCGAGAACCGGGGCGTCCAGCTCGTCAACTTCGACGGCTCGTGGAACTTCACGGGGCTGGTGACGGCCGATCCCGAGGCCGCCGACGCCTTCTACCGCGCCGTCTTCGGATGGGAGCGCGAGTCGCTCGGCCCCGACGACGGCACCGGGGCGACGTTCTGGAAGGTGCCCGGCTACGGCGCCTTCCTCGCCGACCACGACCCCGAGGTCAAGGCGTGGCAGGAGAGCGGCCAGGCCCCCGGCGGCTTCATCGACTCCGTCACCTGGCTCGAACCCGACCCGACCGCGACCACCGCCCGCTGGGAGGTCACCTTCGCCGTCGACGACGCCGACGCCTCCTTCGCCCGAGCCCTCGAGCTCGGCGCCACCGAGCGGGTGCCCCTGTTCGACACCCCCTGGACCCGCCAGGGCACCATCGTCGACCCCCAGGGGTCGGTGCTCATCCTCAGCCAGTACCGCCCGGAGGGCTGACGCCACGACGCCTTCGGCGCGGGTCAGGCGCTCGTCGAGGGTGAGGGTGGTGATGCCCCAGGGGCGCAGGGGGAACGGACCGTCGAGGCGGTCGAGGGGGCGGCCGCGCAGGTCGACGTGCCAGCCGGTGCGGTCGACCGCGACGGTCGCCTCCTCGTCCGACAGGTTCACCACCCGCAGCTCCAGCCGGCCGCCGCGACGCCGCAGCGACGACACCGAGGCCCCCTCCACCCGGAGGGGCGACGCCGAGTCGGCCCGGTGCGGGCCGCGGGGGCGGGCGACGAGCAGCGGCGTGGCCCAGGCGTCGGCCAGCGCGCGGGGATCGTCGGCGTCGACGGCCAGGCCGTAGCGCACCGTCGTCACCCCCGGCATCTGGGCGCCAGGGGTCTCGACGATCGGGCCGGCGGGCACCGGGCGGGTCTCCATCGGCCCCTGCGACAGCAGCCCGGTGCAGCGCAGCAGCGTGAGGGCCAGCTCGCCTGCGCCGCCGGCAGCCTCGTCGATGGCGACCAGCTCGTACTCGGCCACGCCCTCGACCAGCACGGTGAGCCCGCCCGCGGACACGTGGTCGCGGGCGGGGAACGTCGGCAGCGGCAGCTCGGTGGGCCCGCCCTCGGCGTCGAGGCCGCGGGTGACGGTCGCGAACACGCAGCCGGCGTCGGACGTCTGCGCCCGGCGGGGGAGCGGCAGGTGCACCCGGAGGCGGTGGTCGCGACTGCGGTTGTCGATCGTCGTGGCGACGTCGAGCACCGGATCGCCGGCGTGCACGGTCAGCGTGGTCACCACGGTGGTGGGCACCGCGCCGGAGCGGGCGCCGTCGACGATCGCCTCCGGCCAGGTCCAGCCGGCGGTGATCCGCACCTCGGCCCGGACGGGACCGGACTCGACGACCTCCACCGCGACCGAGTCGGGCCGGTCGACCAGCACCTCGCCGGCCGGCGGGGGGCACCAGTTGTAGGTGTCACCGTGGTCGCCGCCGTCGACGAGTCGGCCGTACCCGGCGACGCCGTCCAGCGACCAGGTGCCGTCGGCCGGGTCGACCTCGACGTCGAGCAGGCCGTTGCCGAGCCGCGGCGCGCCGCCGGTGGCGACCGACGCGGTGGCCGGGTCGACGTCGAGCGGAGCGTGGGCCACCCGGGCCCACGAGAAGCCGTCGACCGACGCCAGCGCCAGCACCTCCAGCGACGGCAGCGCGTCGCGGAGGACCGACACCGGGGTGGCCGGGGCGCCGGCGCCCATGACCTCGTGGACCCGCACCCGCAGGGCGTCGCGGTCGAGCGGGCCGTCGTCGGCGGAGGTCAGCCGCACGGTGATCAGGTCGCCGGCATCGTCGACGGTGACGCCGGTGATGGTCGGGTCGACGTCGACGGTGCGGACGATGACCTCGGTGAGGTTGGCCCGGCTCCCGGCATCGACCTCGTCGTCGCCGGTGTGCGCGACGAGCACCTGGACGCCGGGGGGCGCGTCGGCCTCGGTGACGCCGGTGAGGAGCAGCTCGACCGGACCTCGCCGGGCGCGGGCGCTGGGGTTGACCGCAAGGGTGCCCGAGCCGCCGGCCGTCTCGCCGATCTGGCGGAGGATGCGGGTGGTGAGGCCGTCGACGACGTCGTGGGCCTCGTCGTAGCGGTGCAGGACGGCATCGACCACCGGGTCGACCGAGCAGGCGCACACCGAGTCGTGGGCCGAGTTGCGCACCACCAGGCCCCACGCCTCGTCGAGGAAGGGCTGGGGCCAGGCGTCGGCCCCGGCGAAGAGGGCCCACAGCGGCTCGGCCACCCGCTCCAGCCCGACCTCGGCCCGGGCCGCCCGCTGCCGGACGTCGACCCGGTTCGACGTGACCCCCATCAGCAGGTTGCTGCGGGCGCCGGAGCGCAGCTCGCCGGTCCACGAGGTGAGGGCGTCGAGCCCACCGGGCGCCGCGGCCAGGGTGGCTCGACGGGCGGCGACGTGGTCGGCCAGGGAGCAGACGCGGAGGTCCCAGTCGTCGGAGATGGCGTCGGCCTCGGCGACCAGGCGGCCCAGGGCGGCCTGGGGCATGAGGTGGTCGGTGCCGTTCATCCAGAGCACGGGGTCGCCGCCGCGAGGCCCGTGGTGGTCGGCCCAGTCGTCGATGCGGGCCAGCAGCTCCTTGGCGTCGGTGGGGAGGAGGGCGCCGTTGGAGTACCCGTCGGTGAGGTACTCGGCCAGCACCTCCGAGCCGTCGGGTGCCCGCCAGCGGAACGCGGGGGCATCGATCGCGGCGGGCACGCCCCGCCACACGACCGCGTCGTCGAAGCCGAAGCCCTGGAGGATCTGGGGCATCTGGGCGACGTGGCCGAACATGTCGGGGAGGTAGCCGACCTCCATCGCCCCGCCGAACGCGGCGGCCCGGTCGAGGCCCATCTCCATGTCGCGGACGATGGTCTCCCCGGACACGAGGAACTCGTCCATCAGGATGTACCAGGGCCCGACGCTGATGCGCCCGGCGATGGCCAGGCGACGGATGCGGTCCGCCTCGTGGGGCCGCATGGCGAGGTAGTCGTCGATCACCGCCATCTGCCCGTCGAGCATGAAGTGGGCGTAGCCGGGGTCGGCCTCGATCCGGTCGAGCAGTCGGTCGACCAGGTCGACCAGGCGCATCCGGAAGGACTGGAACGGGCGGTACCACTCCCGGTCCCAGTGGGTGTGGGGGACGATGTCGGCGCGTCGAGCCATGGCCGCCACGCTACGGCCCGACCGGTCCCCCCAGGTCGTCGATGATCCGATCCAGCTGGACCAGCAGGGCCGTGTAGCTCATCCACTCGCGCTCCGGCCGCTCGTGGTGCGCCGGGTCGCGGTGGTCGAGCGCGGCCAGCGACTGGCGGCCGGCCCTGGACGCACATGTGTCGCGGGCCGTCCGCGCCGCGGCGACCGCCGGCCCGGTCCGCTCGGTGCTGCCGTCGAGGGCGTCCGCGGTGAACCCTCGGACGAGCGTCGCCACCGCAGCCAGCAGAGCCGCCATGTCCGGCATCTCGCGGTGCGTCCCGCCCGTGAGCTCGGCATGGTCGTCGAGGCCCCGGGCCAACGTCCACACCCCGATGGCCGTGCGCTCGAGGCGGGGCAGCGCCTCCTCGTAGCGGGCCAGCTCGTCGGTGTGGGTCCGGTCGCGGACGTTCCAGTGGGCCGCCTCGCGGCTGTTGCCGACGGCATCGGCCGCCTCGGCGACCAGCCGTTGACGGGTCACGCGGGCGGTGTGGCGCCACTCGGCGGTCTGGTCGAGGGTCCACGGTCTCCGAAGGGCATCGCCGATCTCGTCGAGCAGGTCGGCGCTGCTGTCGCTCAACCGGCCGAGGGTCTCGCGGCCGTCCTTGACCCGCGACGCCGGCAGGGCGAGCGAGACCACGACTCCGACCGCGGCCCCGATCACGGTCCCCCAGGCGCGGTGCCAGGGCGACTCGTCGAGGCCGGCGGCGGTCGCCGCCATGACGACGAGGATGCTGACCGGGACCTGGTTGGCGGCCTGGCGCTCCAGCCGCAGCAGCAGCTGGGACACGCCGAGGCTCACCCCGGTCAGCAACCCGACGCTCAGCGCGCTCAGCGACAGGTGGGAGCCCACGGCGACCGCGGCCAGCACCCCGATGACGACGGCGATGCTGCGCTGGATCGCACCCCTCACCGACGCGTGGACCGACACCCGCACGGTGATGATCGCGGCCAGCGGGGCGAGCACGGGGGTGTCGATGTCGGTGGCTGCACTCGCCGCCAGGTAGGCGACCGATGCGGCGAGGGCGGCCTTGCCGACGGAGTAGACCTCAGCCCGGGGAGGTGGCGTCCAGGCCACCCGCTCGCGCAGCTCGGTCCACCGGCGCGCCAGGGCCTGAGCCGGTCCGGTCCGGTCGTCGTCGGTCACCGCGTCGGGCCCCACCCGGAGGCGGTGCACGGCGAGCAGGCCACGAGGGGCACCCTACGCGGCGACGGTGTCCGGCTCCGCGGGTTCGAGTCCGGGCCGGTAGCGTCGCCGCCATGGCGACGCGACCCTGGTCCGACCTCCACGGCCGGGGTTGAGCGGTGCGCATCGCCTTCGGCACCGACGAGGTCACCGCCGTCACCGACGCGGTCGTGACCCACCTCCGGGCCGCCGGTCACGATGTCGTGGTGGTCGCCGAGCCGGAGGCCTGGCCCGAGGTCGGGCGGGGCGTCGGCGAGGCGGTGGCCTCGGGTGCGGCCGACCGGGGGGTGGTCTGCTGCTGGACGGGCACCGGCGTGGCCATGGCCGCGACCAAGGTGCCGGGGGTGCGCGCCGCGCTGTGCACCGACGCCGAGACGGCTCGCGGGGCCCGCCGGTGGAACGACGCCAACGTCCTCGCGCTGGGCCTCAGGCTGACGTCGGCGGTGGTCGCGGCCGAGGTGCTCGACGCCTTCCTCGGGACCGACGTCGACCCCGACGAGGCGGACGCCGTCGGTCGGCTCGAGGGGGCGTGAGCCGTCCCGTCGGGCTTCCGGTCCGCCGGTCGGAGGTGCGGGAGTAGGTTGCCCCCATGCCGAAGTACGTGATGCTCTCGACCCTCGGCCCCGACGGCGCCGCCCGCCTGCGGGAGAGCCCCCGGCGGCTCAAGGAGGTCAACTCCGAGCTCGAGGCCATGGGCGTCACCGTGCTCGAGCAGTACGCCCTGCTCGGTCAGTACGACTTCCTCAACATCCTCGAGGCCCCCGACGAGCTCACCATGGCGCGGGTGGCGACCGCCCTCGCGGCCCGCGGCACCCTCAAGACGCTCACGCTCACCGCCATCGACGTCGACACCTTCATCGAGGCCTTGGGCGAGGGCGTCGGCTGAGGCCGCGGATCCCCGCGGTCAGATCCACCACATCGAGTTGCGGCGCTCGCGGCGGACGACGTCACGGGTGAGCGGGGTCGGCAGCACCGAGTCGTCCGAGATCCGCCGGACCAGGTAGCCGTCCGCGGTGAGGTCCTCCACCACGAAGCCGCGGTGCCACTGGCCCTCGTAGCCGTCGCGCACCTCGACCTTGGTCCCGGGCTCCAGCACCCGCTCGCCCGTCGACTGGTCGGTCACGGCCGGAGCCTACGTCTGACCGGCGTGACCGAACGGTGACGTCGCCGGGGTCCGGCGATCTCCCGCGCCCTCGACCGAAGGGTGCGACCACCCGGCTTGGCGGCGGCTGCGGGACGAGTGGCGGCTCGCGGGGCGCATCTGGCGCCGGCGCGCCGTGAGCCGGCGCGCGAGCGGGAGATCATCTCGCAGCACGGGCAGCACGCCACGCTCCACCGGCTCCGGTCCCGACAGGCAGCCGACGAGCTCCTCGACCGCCTCGAGGTCTCGCCGCCCCGCGAGCGGGGACGGCTGAGCGACGCAGTGCGCGGGTGGCTGCCGCCTCCCATGCGAAGCCGGGTGTGAGCAGGTTTGCGAACGTGTGTTCGTGGGGATGCTGGTTCCACTTCCCCTTCGAGGACCGGGGTGACGGTCCTCCGCCAGATGATCCGCTGTGCTCCCCAGCTCCTGGGTGGCGCGGCTGGGCGTGTCGAAGGAGGAGGTGAGCGCGGATGGATCGCTGTCGATGAGCCCGGCGGGGGCGACGACGACGGGCGATGGGTCGATGGGTCCGACGTGCGGCCGGTCGTCACGTGCGGAGCCGTCGCCCACGGTCGACGGCGAGCCGGGAGGGGCGTCGGGTGCGGACGGCAACCCGTACGCGGACCGGTCGCCGGCCGAGCGCACCGATGCGGTGGTGCAGCTGACCGGTGTGATGGCGGCGATGCAGGCCGAGCTGGCGACGTTGGTGGTGGCCTGCGATCGCGGCCGAGGACTGGGAGGTCGACGGGGCGACGGACATGGCGGCGTGGCTGGCCGGGCATTGTGCGATGTCGCAGCCGACGTCGCGGCGCACGGTGCGGGTGGCCAAGGCGCTGGTCGGGTTGCCGTGCCTGCACGCGGCGTTGGCCGAGGGGCGGATGTCGTGGGAGCAGATCTGCGCCGCGGTGCGGTTCGCGACTCCGGAGACCGATGCGCACCTGGCCCGGATCCTGCCCGGCTACAGCGTGGAGCAGATCGAGGCGCTGGCCCGTCAGCACCGGCCTCGCAAGGACGCCGATGAGAACGAGGCCCATCGGCGGCGCCGGTTCGGGTGGCGTCCCGATCACGACGCGGGCGGGTTCCGCTACGGGGGGTTCCTGCCCACCGACCAGGCCGTCACCGTGAACGCGGTGCTGGCCGCACTGGCCCAGGCCGCGGGCCCTGTGCCCGAGACGGGGGTGTGGGACCCGTTCGAGTCCCGCTGCGCCGATGCGCTCCACGCCCTCGCCGATGCCGCCGCGGTCGACGACACCGAGACCGCTCCGGCACGCCGAGGGACGACCCGGGTCGACGCCCCGACCTCACCCGACGAGGTCGAGAGCGACGGCGACGATGGTCTCGATGGGAGCGGTCAGGACGCTCGGCCGATCACCACCGACTGGCCCGACGACGACAGGCGGTGAGCACGACGAGCTCGACAGCGATGACCGCGTGGGGACGGACGCCGCCGAGTCCGGGAGCGACCCTCCTTCGGACGACACCCCGGGTGAACGTCCCGGGCCATCCGCCGCTGCGCCGGAGCCGACGCCGGCGGAGCGGATGGCGGCGTTGCTCGAGCGGGGGGTGGGCTGTCACGTGTCGATCCACGTCGACGAGGACGTCCTGTCCGGCGCAGGTCCCCGGCAACGGCACCCTCGACGGCATGTCGGTCGGGGTGGGCACGGTGCGGCGCCTGCTGTGCGACGCGCAGCGCTCGACCACCGTCGAAGACGCCTTCGGACGGGCCGTCGGCATCAGCCGCAACGCGCACGACCCGCCCCGCTGGCTGCGACGACAGGTCCTGCACCGCGACGGGTGCTGCCGGTTCCCCGGGTGCTCCCGGCAGATCCGCCAGGTCCACCACATCGCCTGGTGGACCCGCGACCACGGTCCCACCGACGCCCCCAACCTGGCCGGCCTGTGCTGGGCCCACCACCGCCTCGTCCACGAAGGCGGCTGGACCCTCACCGGCAACGCCGACGGCACCCTCACCTTCACCAGCCCCGTCGGCCGGGCCCTCACCAGCTGTCGACAACCCACCCGCCGCACCACCCGGGCCGCGGCGCAGGATGCCCTGGGGGTGGAGCTCAGCCGAAGAGGCGGCCCTGGTCGAGGTTGATCCCGGCGCGGGCGGCGGCGCGGGCGATGGCCTCGTCGCGGCGGGCGGTCGACCACGGCAGGTCGTCGACGAAGGCCCAGCTCACCCGGTGGATGGCTGTCGGTCCCTGCCCCCGGAGGGCCACCTTGTGGCGGGGACAGGGGTAGCCCTTGTTGCCGGCGAACTCGAAGCCGGGGTGGTCAGGGTCGAGGTCGCGCATGATCCGGTCCCGGGACACCTTGGCCAGGACCGACGCGGCCGAGATCGACAGGCACTTGGCGTCGCCCTTCACGATCATGCGGGCGGTGCCGTCGCCGATGAAGTCCCACTTCCCGTCGATGAGGGTCGAGGTCGGTGTGAGCCCGAGGCCGTCGAGTGCCCGTCGGGCGGCCAGGCGCTGGGCCTCGCTCATGCCGAGGGCGTCGCACTCGGCCGGGCTGGCGTGGCCGACGGCCCAGGCCCGGCACCACCCGGCGACCTTGTCGAAGAGGCGCTCCCGCTCGGCCTCGGTGAGGGCCTTGGAGTCGCGCACGCCGTTGACCCGCCGGTCCGCGGGGAGCACCGCGGCCCCGACGGTGAGCGGTCCGGCCCAGGCGCCCTTCCCCACCTCGTCGAGGCCGACCACGACGTCGTGGCCGCCGGCCCACAGCTCACGCTCGACCGACAGCGACGGCGCCTTCCCCTGCAGGGCCCGGCGCATCCTCGGTCGGGACGGGGCCGAGCGGGTGGGCACGGGCAGAACCTACCCGGCGTCGACCGGGCGATCAGCCCCAGCCGGGAGGGACGTGCGTCGCCGGAGGTCGTGGTCCCCGGTGCCGCCGTCCGATGCGGCGGGCCTCGCGCCGGGCGTCCGCCTTCTCCTCGGCGGTGAGCGGGGGAGCGGGCGGCGCGGGTGGCGCCGGGGTGTGCGCCGGCAGCGCGCCCGCGGGTGGGGCGAGGGGCTGGCCCGGGTGGGGCGGTCCGCTGGCAGGCGGCCCGGCGGGCGGCGCCCAGTGGGTCGGGGGACCGTTCGGGGGACCGGGCGGCGGGCCCCACGTCTGGGGCGGCAGCCCAGGGGCGCCGACCGGGGGCGCCCACGCGGTGAGGCCGGTCGGCGGCGGCCCTCCCATGACCCCTCGGTGGCGACGCCGACGCGTCGCGACCAGGATCACCACGCCCACCACGAGGGCCACCAGCAGGACGCCGGCGACCAGGCCGACCACCAGGCCGATGCTGAGCCGGGTGACCTCGTCGGTCAGGTCGGTCTCGTCGAGACTGGCCGGGCGGGCCCCCAGCTCCTCCTCGATCTCGTCGTAGTCCTGACGGCGTCCCTCGCCGTCGACGGTGAGCTGGAGGACGTCGAAGCGGCGCGGGAACGTCGTCCAGATGATCTCGGTGGCGTCGTCGAGTGCCTCGGTGGTGGACGCGTCCGGGGGTGCGTCGGCCCGGACCACCAGGACCACCGGGTCGCCCCCGCCGACGGTCGCCTCGACGTCGGAGAAGCCCTCGTCCCGGAGCGCGCTGGTCAGGTCGGTGAAGGCCTCGATCGTCGAGCACCCGGCGATGGCCGCCAAGGTCACCAGGGCCATCACGAGCGCGCCCAGCCGGCGGAGGCGGGCGGCCCGAGGGCGTCGTTGGCGTCGGGCGTCGGGGAGTGGGAGCACGCGATCCTCGGGTCGGCTGGGCCCTCCGAGACTACGGCTCAGCGCCCCCGCGTCCGAGGCCGTGGTCGAGGGGCATCCCCCGTAGGGTGGATCGGTGGTCGACCTGTCCTCGCGCACCCGCGCCCTCGCCCTCGCCCTGTGCGGGTGGACCCTGTTCACCTGGGTCACGCGGGTGCCGCTGGCGTGGTCCGACGACGAGCTCACGACCGGCGGGAAGGTGCTGGCCACCGTGCCGGTCCTCGTGTTCGTGATCCTGGCCCTGGTCACAGGGGGCCTGGTCCTGGCCCGCAGGTCCGCCGCCCTCCCCGCCGTGGTCGGCCTGGCGGTCTGGACCGTCGGCTACTGGGCCGTCCGCATGGTGCTGATCGCCACCCACGGCCACCCGGTCGGGTTCGTGGTGGTCCACGCGGTGCTGGCGGTCGTCGCCTCGGCCCTGGCCGTGCTGGCGGCTCGTGGAGCCCTCGCCGATCGAGCCGCGGCGGCGATGGCCACCGCTCCCGCCGGGTCGCGACCGGCCGCGTCCGTGCGCTGAGGCGTCCCGACCCGATCCCGCTTCACGGGGCGCGGGGTGGAGGGGCGAGGTCGACGTCGAGGGCGAGGGTCAGGCACCGGCACGCGCCACCGGCCTTGAGGAACTCGCCCACGTCGACCGCGACGGGATCGAAGCCCCACGCCTCCAGCTGGTGACCCACCCGAGGGGGGACCGTCGGCATCACGATCGTCGTGCCCACGACCACCGAGTTGGCGGTGAACGACAGGGCCTCCTCGTCGGTCAGCCACAGCGGCTCGGGCACCAGCGCCTCCACGACCCGCGTCGCGTACCGGTCCCAGCCCAAGGGTGCGCACAGGGCCCGGCGGTCGTCGAGCGGGCAGAACGTGAGGTCGAGGTGGTACAGCCGCTCGTCGACCAGCTCGATCGGCCGCACCACGGCGCCCGTGAGCGCGCTCAGCGGCGTGGTGGCGGCGGCATCGGACCGGAACCGGTAGCCGGAGAGGAGCACGGGGTCGCGCCCGGACGTGTCGGCGCCGAAGGGCAGGGCGTCGCCCGCGCCCTCGTGGCCGAGGTCGGCCGGCAGCCGCTCGACCGCGAACCCGTGGGCGGCGAACCAGGCGGCGAAGTGCTCCGTCTCGGGCTGGCGCTCGGCGTGGCGGAAGTGGGACGGGACGAAGGTCGAGCCCGAGACGATGCCGGCGTTGGCGGTGAAGACCAGGTCGGGCACGTCGGGGGTCTGCTCCACCAGCTCGACGACCGCGCCCGCCTCGACCAGGGTCGCGACCAGGCCCTCCCACTGCTCCCGTGCCCGGTCGGCGTCGACCCGCACCTCGGTGTGCATCCACGGGTTGATCTCGTAGACGACGCCGAAGTGGGTCGGCGGGCAGCAGAGGAAGCGTCGGCCCCAGGTGAGGTCGCCGGCGGCCACCCGGTCAGGCCCCGAGCTCGTCGGCCAGGTGGCTGAGGAAGGGGCCGACGTCGGTGACGATGCCGTGGGCCTGGTGGCTGCCCCGGTCGGCGAGCTTGGTGACCACCGCGGGGTTGATGTCGATGCAGAAGGTCTCGACCTGGCCGGGCAGGACGTTGCCGGTGGCGATGGCGTGGAGGGTCGAGGCCAGCATCAGGGCGACCTGCACGCCGTCGACCAGCTCCCTCATGCGGTCGGCGGCGACGACGGTGTCGGTCACGACGTCGGGCAGCGGCCCGTCGTCGCGCACCGAGCCGCCCAGCAGGAACGGCACGCCGCTCGTGACGCACGCGTGCATCACGCCGTCGGTGACGAAGCCGTCGGCGACCGCAGCCGCGATCGACCCCCGGCGGCGCACCTCGTTGATGACCCGCAGGTGGTTGCTGTGGCCTCCCTCGGTGCCGTGGCCCGAGGTCACCGAGACGCCCAGCGAGGTGCCGAGCACCGCCGACTCGATGTCGTGGGTGGCGAAGCCGTTGCCCGCGAACAGCACCTGCACCCAGCCCGCCCGCACCAGGCGGGCGACCGCGGGCCCGCCGCCGGTGTGGACGACGGCCGGCCCGCAGACGGCGAGGATGGCGGCCCCGTCGTCGCGGGCGGTCCGCATCCGGTCGGCCAGGGCCCGCAGCTGGGTGGCCTTGGGCTTCTCGGTCGACACGGCGGAGTCCATGAACTCGAAGGCCGAGACGCCCCGAGGGTTCTCGGGCGCCCGCACCCGGACGCCGTCGGCGCCCACCACGACCTCGTCGCCGGCCCGGATGCGGTGCAGCGGCGTGGTGCGGACCTCGGCGTCGTCGCCCGAGCCGGCGACGACGAGCATGCAGTCCATCTCGGCCCGGTCGGCCCCGATCCAGCGCCCGCCCAGGCGGACCTCGGTGGCGAGGTTGGTCGTGGCGCAGAAGCCCGAGGGGGCGACGCCGTCGGCCGGGGCCGGTTCGGTGGTGGCCTCGCCCACCTGCCGCGGGTTGGCCCCGTGGACCTGGAGGACCTCGGCCAGGGCCAGCAGCGTCTCGTCGTCGGGGGCGGTGACCTCGATGACCGCCCGGCTGGGGTCGGTGGGCGTGCGCCCGATGTCGACCTCGACCAGCCGGTAGTCGGCGCCGCGCTCGAGCACCAGGTCGAGCACCTTCGGCAGGATCAACGAGTCGACGATGTGGCCCTCGATGACGAAGGTCTCCACCACGTCCATTGGGAGAGTCTGGCCCCGTGGCGGGTAGTTTGCCGACCCATGGGTCAGCCGATCGTCGTCGTGGAGAAGCCCTCGGTCAACCGCGGGATCGTCCGCTTCGAGACCAACCGCGCCCTCACGGGCATGGGCCACGAGGTCTACCGGGCCGGTGACGAGGTCCGGGGCAACCGGCCTCCCGACGAGCTGGCCCGGCGCCTGCTCGCCCGCGACAACGTCCACGGTGTGCACATCAACGGCAGCGTCGTCACCGTCGACCTCGCCAAGGGCCACACCAGCGAGGGCCTCAAGGAGGTCATCGAGGACCTCTACGTCTTCTACCCGGAGACGGCCGAGGAGGACGGCGACGCGGCCGCGGTCGACGGCGAGGCCCCCGAGTCCGACGCCGAGGTCCTCGCGGAGGTGGCCGAGGACGCCGACGCCGCGCCGACCCGGTGCACGAGCCCGCCGTCCCCGCCGAGGAGGCTGCCGCCGCCGCCGACGAGCCCACCCCCGTCGAGGACACCGCCGCCGAGGGCTGACCACCGGCCCCGTCGGCGTCGACGGGCCGCCATGATGGGCCCATGAGCGCCCCCTCCGCGACCCCCTGGTTCGGCGTGCACGCCGGGCTCCAGCGCACATCGACCTCCGAGCTGGCCGCGGTGTGGCGGCGGGCCGAGGACCTCGGCTTCGACTGGGTCTCGATCTGGGACCACTTCTACGCGGCCGACGGCACCGGCGACCCCGAGAGCCTGGAGGCGGTGGCGTGCCACGCCGCCCTGGCCGTGTCGACCAGCCGGGTCCGCTGCGGGAGCCTCGTGTACTCGGCCGGCTTCCGGCACCCGGCGGTGCTGGCCAACGCCATCGCCACCATCGACCAGCCTCAGCGGTGGACGGGTGACCCTCGGGCTCGGCGGCGGCTGGCTGGCCGACGAGTACCGACGCCTACGGCGTTCCCGTTCGGCACGCCGGGCGACCGGCTGCGCCTGCTGCGCGAGTACATCCAGGTGGTGCGGCTCGCTGCTGCGGGAGGAGCGCACGACCTTCGCGGGCGAGCACTTCACGCTCACCGACGCCGCCTGCGAGCCGAAGCCGGTGCAGGCGCGAGCTGCCGATCTGGGTCGGTGGCGGCGGCGAGAAGGTCACCCTGCGCATCGTCGCCGAGCACGCCGACGGCTGGAACATCCCCTTCGTGTCGGCCGAGACCTGGGCCCACAAGTCCCGGGTGCTCGACGGCTACTGCGAGCGAGGTCGGGCGCGACCCTGCGGAGGTCACCCGCACCGTGAACGTCGGTCATGGTCCGCGACGACGACGACCTGCGGTCGCAGTTCGGGGCCATCGCCGACTTCGTGCGCCCGGGGGTGCTGGTCGGCACCGGGCAGGAGCAGCGTCGACCAGATCGGTGGCTTCGTCGAGGCGGGGGCCGAGGGCGTGATCGTGGCCCTGCGGTCGCCGTTCGACCTCGAGCTCCTCGACGAGGTGGCCGAGTCGGTCCTCGCCGCGGTCCGCCCCTCCGGCTGACGCCGGACCGTGTTGCGGAGAGCGAACACACGTTCGATACTGGGCGGGTGAGCGCCCTCCCGTCGCCCCGGCCGGCCGTCCCCCTCGACGTGCTGGGCCAGCGGGCCCGGCCGGTCAGCCTGGCCGTCGAGCGGGGGCTCCCCGTCCTGCCCGCCCTGGCCCCGCTGGTGCCCGACGGGGCCCTGGCCCGGGGGTCGGTGGTCGGGGTGGCCGGGCCGGGGGCCACCGCCCTGGGCCTGGGGTTGGTCGCGGCCGCGTCGGCCGCCGGGGCGTGGACCGTGGTGGTGGGCGTGCCCGACCTGGGGTTGGTGGCCGCGGCCGAGGCCGGCCTGGCCCTCGACCGCACCGTGCTGGTCGCCCCCCCGCCCCCCGAGCAGTGGGCCACGGTCGTCGCCGCCCTGGCCGAGTCGGTCGAGGTGCTGGTGGTGCGGGCCGACGTCCGGGTGCGCCCCGGCGACCTGCGTCGCCTCCGCACCCACCTCCGGGGCCGGGGTGGCGTGCTGGTGCGCCTCCCCGGGCGGGGGGAGTGGCCCGAGGCCCCCGACCTCGCGCTGCGGGTCACCGATCCCTCGTGGCGGGGAGCCGTGGGGGTCGACCGGGTCGACGGCGCCGGTCGTCTCCGGGCCCGCCGGGTCGTGGTCGAGGCCGAGGGGCGGGGGCGGGCCGCCCGCCCCCGGCGGCGGGAGCTGTGGCTCCCCGGCGTCGACGGCCGCCCCGCCCCGGTGCTGCCGTCCCCGGCCGAGCGCGACCAGGGCAGCCCGGAGGGAAGAGGGGAGGAGGGCTGGGCCCGTGCCGGCTGACCGCGGGGGAGGTGGGGGCGAGGTGGGGGAGCGGACCCTCGTCGCCCGGGTGCCGGACTGGCCGGTCGTGGCCGCGGGGATGCCCGCCGACGAGCCGGTCGTGGTCGTGCACGCCAACCGGGTGGTGGCGGCGCTCGGCCGCGGCGCGCGCGGCCGGGGTCGCCGTCGGCCTGCGGCGGCGCGAGGCCCAGGGGCGCTGCGCCGAGGCGGTGGTCGTCACCGCCGACCCCTCCCGCGACGCCCGGGCCTTCGATCCCCTGGTCGCCGCCCTCGACGTGGTGGTGCCCCGGCTGGAGGTCCGTCGCCCGGGGGCCGTGGCCCTGGCCACCCGGGGCCCCTCCCGCTACCACGGGGGCGACGAGGCCCTGGCCACCCGGGTGGCGGAGGTCCTGGCCGGGGTGCTCGGCGGTGCCGCCCCGGTGCACGTCGGGGTGGCCGACGGGGCCTTCGCCGCGACCTGCGCGGCCCGCCCCGAGGAGCGACCGGGGGTCGAGCGGGGCGACGGGCTCCCCCCGGCGGCCACCGTGGTCGCCACGGGGGCGGCGCCCGCCTTCCTCGCCCCCTGGCCGGTGGCGGTGGCCGCGGCCCACCTCGAGCAGCCCGAGGCCGAGGAGGTGGCGGGCGTCCTGGTCCGGCTGGGGGTGCGCACCCTGGGGGCCCTGGCGGCCCTGCCCGGGCCCGACGTGCTGGCCCGCTTCGGCCCCGAGGGGTCCCTGCTGCACCGCCTGGCCCGGGGCCTCGACCCCCGCCCGCTGGCCGCTCGGCGCCCGGCGCCCGAGCTGGCCGTGACCGCCGAGCTCGACCCCCCCGCCGAGAGGGTCGACGTCCTGGCCTTCCGGGCCGTGGCCCTGGCCGACGAGCTCCATGCCCGGCTGGCCCGCGACGGTCTGGCCTGCCTGCGCCTGGGCATCGAGGTCGAGACCGAGCACGGCGAGCAGCGGCGGCGATCGTGGCGGCACGAGGGCGGCCTGACCGCGGCGGCGGTGGCCGAGCGGGCCCGCTGGCAGCTCGACGGGTGGCTGTCGGGCCCGGTGGTCGACCGGCCCACCGCGGGGGTGACCCGGCTGCGCCTCGACCCCGAGGAGGTCGTGGCCGCCCGCGGCCGCCAGCTCGGCTTCTGGGGTGGTGAGACCCGCATCGACGAGGGGGCGGCCCGGGCCCTGGCCCGGGTGGCGGCCCTCCTCGGCACCGAGGCGGTGACCGTGCCCGAGGTGCTCGGCGGCCGCAGCCCCGGCGACCGGGTGGCCCTCGTCCCCGCGGCCGCGGTCGACCTGTCGTCCCGCTCGCTCGAGCGGCCCGGCACCGAGGGCCCGTGGCCGGGGCGGCTGCCCGCGCCGTCGCCCGCCCTCGTGTTCGCCGACCCGCAGGCGGTCGAGCTGTGGTCGGCCGACGGCACGCCGGTGGTGGTCGACGGCCGGGGGGTGATCAACGCCCCCCCGACCCGGTTGGGTCGGCGCCCGGTGGTGGGGTGGGCCGGGCCGTGGCCGGCCGACGAGCGGTGGTGGGATCCCGCCCGGGCCCGGCGTCGGGCCCGGGTGCAGGTGGTGCTCGACGACGGCACCGCCCACCTCCTCGCCCTGGAGGGCGGCCGCTGGCACCTGGAGGCCACCTACGACTGATGGGTGCCACCTGGTCGTCGAGGCCTGGCGGGCGACGGGCGGTCAGGTGGGCAGCAGGCCCTCGGCCCGGAGGAGCAGGGCGAGGGACGGCCCCATCGCCTCCGACCAGGCGGCGGTGATGTGCCGGCCGTTCCAGAACACCACCTGGTCGTCGACCACGGGATCGCAGGTGGGGGCCAGGGGGCAGACGAGGCGGCGGAGGTCGAGGGCGGTCACGTTCGAGGCCTCGGCCGCGAGGTCGTGCAGCAGCGTCCGGTACCACGAGGGCCGGCTGGCGTCCGTGAACCGGCACTCCTCGACGTAGGTCGCCTCTCCGAGGCAGGCCAGGGGATCGAACCCGGAGCCCCACTCGTCCATGGGGATCGGCTCCAGGAGCACCACCGGCCGCCGCCCACCGTCGCCCAGCTCGTCGACCGAGGCGACGGTGGTGTCGCGCAGGTGGCGCCGGTCGTCGCCGCTGTCGTCGTCGCCGAAGCCGATCGCAGGCATCGCGTCCATGGTGACGACGACGTCGGGGTCGAGGGCCGGGATCACCCGCTCGTAGGCGTCGGTCTTCATGCGGCGGCAGTCCTCGCGGACCTCCGGGGTCAGGACGTACAGGTCGCGCTGCCACGGGCACCCGCCGTTGATCGCCACGGAGAGGGTGAGGCCCTCCTGCTCGGCCATGGCGACGAAGGCGTCCACCATCATCTCGGCGTTGCTGTCGCCCATCAGCAGCACGTGGAGGCCGGACCCCTCGACCATGGTGCAGTCCTCGACCGGGCGGTCGACGCAGTGGGCCGCGTCGCCGTAGCGGGCGTCCCTGATCGCCAGCACGTCGAGGTCGGCGGGGACCGGGGTGAGCCCGATGCTGGTCGGCGACTCGTGCGCGACGCGCTCGGCCGTCCCACCCTCGGCCAGTCGGGGGACGAGCACCAGGGCGGCGACCACGCTGATCGCGAGGCCGGCGCCCACGATGGCGGCACCGGGCAGCCGGTCGACCCGGGGCGACGTCCGGATGGGCATCTCCAGCAGCCAGGAGCTCAACGACGCCAGGGCGTTCGCCACCACCAGCACCACGACCACCCGGGCCGGGGTGTCGATGTCGAGCAGCTCGTCGAGGGCGATCACCACCGGCCAGTGCCAGAGGTAGGTGCCGTAGGAGATCTGGCCCAGGTGGACCACGGGATCGATCGACAGCACCCGGGCGAGCAGGCCGCGGGGCGCCGCCTCGAGGCCGACGATCACGGCGACGGTGGCGACGGTGGTCAGCACACCGCGGACGATGGGGTCGACGTCGAGGACGGTGAGGGACACGACGCCCACCGCTCCGAGGCCCAGCAGCGCAGCCAGCCCGGCGGGGCGGGGCCGTCGGGCGGCGCGGGCGACGACGGCGGGCACCAGGGCCAGGAGCGCGCCGGCGAGGAGCTGGTAGGCCCGGGTGTCGGTCCCGAAGTAGGCCCGGCTCGGCGAGGAGCTCCGCAGGGCGAGGGCGGCGCCCACCGATGCGACCGCCCCGACGGCGACGACCACCGCGGCGACCTTCCTCGGGTCGCGGCGGAGGCGTCGTCCGACGGCGAGCAGGCCGGTCAGCAGGAGCGGCCACAGCAGGTAGAACTGCTCCTCGACCGCGAGCGACCACATGTGGAGCAGCGGGTTCCGGGCGACGTCGTCGGCGAAGTAGTCGGTGGACTCGCCGATGAAGAACCAGTTGGCCACGTACAGCAGCGAGGCGCGGGCCGCCCGCTCGATCGACAGCATCTCGATCGGTGAGACCAGGGCGCGGAACACGACCACGGTCGCCAGCAGGGTCGCGACCGAGGCGGGGAGGAGGCGCCGGAACCGACGGGAGTAGAAGCGGGCGAAGCGGGTGCGCCCCTCGCCCTCCCACCCGCGGCAGGATGACCCCGGTGACCAGGTAGCCGGAGAGGACGAAGAACACGTCGACCCCGACGAAGCCCCCCTCGATGCCGTCGACGCCGCAGTGGAACAGCACCACGAGGGTGACCGCGACGGCGCGGAGCCCGTCGAGGGCGGGTCGGCGGCCACGGTCGACCGGTGGGCCGCCCCCGTCGTCCTGCGCCGCCTCCGTCACCACCGCTCCCGTCACCCCGGTGTGTTCTCCAGGGGAGAGTACGGGCGGCAGGCCTGGCCCCTGAGGGACGGGCAGGGCGCATCGCCGGGCGGGACCTCGACGCCGTCGACGAGCGAGAGCACGAGGGACGAGGCGTGCTCGCCGCCGCGGCCCACCTCGCGCTCGTCGCCGTCGTCGCCGATGGTGTCGAACTGCCAGGTGCCCCGGTCGTGGCCCGGGCGAGGAGATGATCACCCGCAGCCGGGTGCCGGCCCGGAACGCCTGGGCGAACGACGGGATCGCGATGCGGGCCTGGACCCACTCGCCCGGGTTCGAGCTCCTCGCGGGAGGAGGCGTCGAAGGCCTGGTCGACCTCGAGGTCGTCGCCGATCTCGCTCGCCAGCTTCCGGTGCGAGAGGCGGAGCTGGCCGGACTGGACGTTGTCCTCGGTGCCGTCGGCGCGGACCGCGGTGACGGTGACCTGGACGTCGGCGTCGGTCGCCGTCGGCCCGCACCCACAGGTCGGCGTAGCCGGCGCCGGCGATGACGGTGTCCTCGGCGAACGGCTCGGTCAGGTAGCTGACCGCGTCGCCCTCGCCGGGCTGCTGCCAGTCGAAGTCCCAGGTCGGGTCGAGCAGCGGGTAGTCGCCGCTGTCGTCGGCGAAGAAGGTGTCGCCCCCGGCCTCGGGGTCGTTGGCGAACACGTCGGTGGCGTCGTCCGTCGGGGGCCTCGTCGACGAGGGTGCCGTCGGGGCCGAGGTACCAGGTGACCGGGGTGATGTCGGGCGGCGGCCACTCGTCGAACGTGGCCTCGAAGCGGGCGACCGGGGCGCCGGGCACGTCGCCGCCGGCGCCGCTCTCGAACAGCACCCGCACCTTGGGCTCGGCCTCGTAGGCCTCCAGCACGCCCTCGAGGTCGTCGTCGGCGAACTCGGCGAAGCGGTCGGGCTCGAAGCCGAGGTCGGGCACGCCGAAGGCGTCCTCGAGGAACGCCGGGCGCCGCGGCGCGGATGCCGGTCGTCGATGCGGGGCACCTGCTCGTGCGACGTAGAGCGCGAGGAACTCGAACCAGCGGGTCAGCACCAGCGGCGAGTAGCCGTCGGGGTGGCGGCCGTTGAACAGGGTGAAGCGCTCGCCGGTCGGTGCCCGTCGAAGTCGTCGAGCATCGGCGCCGAACGCGGGCCCGGTCTGCTCGTCCTGCCAGGCCCCGGTGAGGTACACGGGCACCTCGATGTCGCTGCACCAGCAGCGACAGGTCGCGGCCGTCGGCGCTCGGCGGGCCGGTGCTCGAGGGCCTCGGTGAACGCCTCGAAGTCGATGTTCTGGCTGCCGGATGGCGAGGTTCGTCCTCGCAGGTCGGTGTCGCCGCCGTCGATCCGGTCGGTCACCCAGTCGGTGCCGCCGTCGGCCGACTGGGCGTTGCGCTCGGCCAGCCACTGCTGGGTGAAGCCGCTGTTGTAGATGCCGCCGGGCCACTGCTGCTGCCACGGGTCGTCGATCACCGACAGCGGGGTGATGGCGGCCAGGCTCGGCGGCCGGGTGGCGGCCACGTAGAGCTGGGTGATGCCGGAGTACGAGAGGCCGACCATGCCGACCTTGTCGTGCAGCACCCACGGCTGGCGGGCGACGGTCTCGACGACGTCGTAGCCGTCGGCCTGCTGGGCGGGGTTGAAGATGTCGAACACGCCGCCCGAGCAGCCGGTGCCGCGCATGTTGACGCCGACGGTGGCGTAGCCGAGCAGGCCGGCGATCTGCGAGCCCGGCTCGGGCCCGGCGTCGGGGTTCGACGGGCCGTAGCCCGAGTACTCGATGACCGTGGGGTAGGGGCCGTCCTCGACCGGGCCGGGGAGGCGCACCTTGATGCTGAGGGTCACCCCGTCGCGCATGGTGACGTAGCCGTACCCGTCGCCGATCTCCTGGTCGTAGGCGCTCTCGTCGGGGACGTCGTCGCGGGCCAGCACGGTGAAGGTCTCGCTCACCGCGACCGGGTCGGCCGATCTCGTCGCGGATCGTGTAGTCGCCCGGGGCGAGGACGTCGCCGTCGGCGGTGGGCAGCGGCAGGCCCTCGCCGGTCTCGTAGGTGACCAGCTCGTCGCCGATGTAGCTGTAGTGGGCCTGGCCCAGCTCGTCGGTGGTGAGCGTGATGAGCTTGTGGCCCTCGTCGTCGACGAGGGTGAGGTCGTGGCCCGGCTCGGCCCCGGTGACCGTGGCGATCTCGACCCCGGGCCGCACGTCGAAGTCGGCCGTCGACCGTCTCCTCGTCGGGATCGACCACCGGCCGGTCGTCCCCGGCCCGGCCGCGTCGTCCCCGCCTCCGTCGTCGGAGCAGGCGAGGAGGGACGCGGCACCGACGGCGAGCGCCGCGAGCGCGGCCAGCGCGCGGCGGCGCGGGGTGGGGGCTGTCATCCGGGCGATCCTCTCTGGCCCCTGCTCTAGGGGACCGGTCCGAAGGCGTCGGGACCGTAGCAACGGGATGCCGCCCGTGCCGGGACGGTCCCCCGGCGGCGCCGGGGGCGGCTGGGAGACTGCCGCCCGTGGCCAGCGGAGGGCGTGACCCCCTAGAGGCGCAGGACGTGCTCCGCCGCACCGAGCGGTGGTTCCTCGGCCGCGGCCTGCCCCACCTGATCGAGGGCTACCGGGCCCGCGAGGACGTCTTCACCCGCAGCGTCGGCGTCCTGTCGTTCATCGCCCTGGTGGAGGTGGTGAACGCGGTGCGCCTGGAGTGGCGGTGGTGGCAGAACGCCCTCGCCCTCCTGGGTGGGGCCGCGCTGCTCGTCGGCCTGTACGTGGCGGTGAACCTGCTGCGGGGCCGCACCGCGTGGCAGCGGCCGGACACCGTCGGTCCGGTCGAGCTCGGCCTGTTCGTCGTGCTCCCCGCCCTGGTGGTGCTGGTCTTCGGTCAGCCCGGCACGGCCCTGCTCACCGCGGTGGTGAACCTCGCCCTGCTCGGCCTGGTGTACGTGGTGACCAGCTACGGGCTGATCCCGATGACCCGCTGGGCCCTCGCCCGCACCGTCGAGAGCGTGGCCACGGTGATCGGCCTGGTGGGACGGGCCCTGCCGCTGCTGTTCGCGGTGACGATCCTCGCCTTCGTGAACACCGAGGCCTGGCAGGTGGCGTCGGCCCTCCCCGGCCCGCTGTTCGCGGTGACGGTCGCGATGTTCGTGGTGGTCGGCCTCCTGTTCCTCCTGACCCGGCTGCCGGGCGAGGTCCGCCGCCTCGACGTCGAGGTCGAGCAGCAGGGCCTCGAGGTGGTGTGCGCCGGCACCCCCATGGAGGAGGTCGTGACCGGGTGGGCCGACGGTGGACGTCCCGCCGTCGAGGCCGTGACCCGCCGCGACCTGAGCGGGCGCCAGCGGGCCAACGTGTACCTGGTGGTGCTGTTCGCCCAGGCGGTGCAGGCGCTGCTGGTGACCGCAGCCGTGTTCGCCTTCTTCACCGCCTTCGGCGCGGTGGCCATCCAGCCCGTGGTGGTCGAGGCCTGGCTCGGCGACATCCCGGTCGACCCGGTGCTGTCGTTCGGCCTCCTCGGCCACCCGGTCGAGGTGACCAGCGCCCTGCTCCACGTCTCGGGGTTCGTGGCGACCATCGCCGGCTTCATCTTCACCGTGTCGATGGTGACCGACTCGACCTACCGCGACGAGTTCCTCGACGACGTGGTCGGCCAGGTCCGCCAGGCCCTCGGTGTGCGTGCCGCCTACCTCGCCCTCCGCGACACCGGTCCGACCTGAGCAGGTCCCTCAGGCGAGGGCGTCGGGCGCGATGGAGCGTTCCAGCATCCCCGGGGTCGACTCGCCGTCCCACGTGTAGCGGCAGATGGCCTGCTGGAGCTGCAGACCGCCCGCGAGCTCCTTGGGCATCACCATGAACGTCGACACCTCGGTCGTCCCCCGGATCTCGTAGGTCGTGCCGTCGACGGTCTCCATCCCGAAGGACACGTCCTGACCGCGCGCGGCGAGGGACGACAGCCACGGCGGGTCGACCGCCCGCGCCGGGACCAGCTCGCCGTCGCCGAGGAACACGTGGCCCTCGTTGAGCGTCGCCTTCCCGTCCCTGCGCTCCGGGTACGTGATGTAGGCGAACCCCCGCCCGCTGGGGAACACCGCGGCCTGCCATGCGTGGCCCCAGAGCGATCGCCGTCCGCCGGACGCCCTGTCGGCGGATGCGGTTCGCGCTGCCCTCGAGCTCGTAGGCCTCGTCGCCGATCCGCAGCGTGCCCGACGCCCGGCAGAGCTGCTCGAACCGCCACGGATGGCCCATGAGGTACCCCTCCTCCTGGTTCTCGAGGATCCACCTCGCCTCCGGCAGGAGGGCGCCGTTCATCCACGGCGGCACGGCGCCGCGCAGCTCGATCTCGGCCGTGATCGGCACCAGATCGCCCTCGCCCGGGAACTGGCCGCCGATCTGGGCGCCGACGTCGGTGGTGTGGACCTGGCCGTCGATCCGCATCCGCCACAGCCCGAACGGCTCGACCATCTCGAACGACAGCGGGCCGGCCCCGAGGCGTCGCGGCTCGGCCGTCGGCGCCGCTCGGGTCGTGGATGGGGCCCGGCCCGATCAGGTTGAACACGCGCCCGTCGGGGAAGGCGACGTTGATCTGGACGTCGTGGGTGTCCCACTGGTCGGCGACCGCCTCGACCCCGATGCGGGGGAGCCCGACGCCGAGGTCGTCGGCCCAGATCCACGCGTTGACCGACTCGCGCATCTCGGGGTCGTCGGGCTGCGTCGCCCACACCAGTCCGAGGTCGTCCTCGAGGCCTCCGGTCAGGTCGATCGCCATCTCCTACCTCCCGGTCCAGTCGTGCATCCGCGCCGTGTAGGCGGCGAAGCGGGTGCGCACCTCGTCCAGGTCGAGCCCGAACGTCGGCGGGATCGGGGTGGACGTTCTCGACGCGGTCCTCGGCGTTGTCCGCTCCACCACCGCTCCATCCCGGACTCGAACTCGGCGCTCACCGGCTCACCGAGCCAGTCGTAGAGCCGGCGCACCTCGCCGATCGGGTCGGCCTGCATGGTGCGGAAGTCGATGTCGAAGAACCGGTCGTCGCGCCCGGCGTCGCGGAACGCGAGCAGGCGGTCCATCCCCGTGACCCACTGGTCGACGTTGAGGCGCCCGAGGTACCGGAGGTCGAGGTCGTCGCTGAACTGCCGGCCGACCTCCTGGTAGACGTCGGCCACCGACACCATCACGTCGGTCGGGTCGCGGTGGGTCATCACGAACCGCGGCGTCGGGGAACACGGTGTCCAGCGCGTCGAGCCACAGCAGGTGCGACGGGCACTTCAGCCGCCACGGCCGCGGCGTCGGTTCCCCCCACTGCAGGAGCTTGAGCGCCCTGCGCTCGTAGCGGTACGTCGAGGTGAGGTCCGCGTCGAGCAGCCACTCGGTGTAGCTCGGGAGGTGGGCGAAGGCCGGGAAGTAGTGGGCACGGAAGTCGAGCGCCATCAGCTCCTGGCACTCCATCGGGCCGGTCGGCGACGAGGGGACGAGGGCCGCCAACCGCGGGTTCATCTCGTTCTGGATCGCCATGTTCGCCTCGGTCGTGGCGATGCGCGGATCGGGCGGGTCGACCGTCGACGGCGGCGGCCACGGCTGGCCCGACTCCCAGAGGCGCAGCGAGCGCGCCCTCGGGTCCTCGGCGAGCAGGCAGGACAGCGCGGTCGAGCCGGTCCGGGGCAGGCCGAGCCCGATGAGCGGCGCGACGACGGGCTCGTCGTCGATCTCGGGGTGGCGGGCGTACCAGTCCTCGATCTCCAGGCGGAGCGCAGCAGTCGGGTGATGAGGAGGGGCAGCACCACCCCGCCGAGCTCGTTGAGCGTCGCCTCGGTGGACACCGAGTGCACGAGGCGCTCGAGACCGTCGCGGAAGGACTCGTCGCCGAAGTCGTCGAACCCCGACTCCTGCGTCGCGGCCCGGAGCAGATCCTCGACCCGCATCGGCTCTCCTGGTCGGTTGGTGGGCCGCATCCTGCCGCGGATCTGGAACCGGCGCTGGTGATCCGCGCTCGACGGAAAGCGGGTCGGCGTCGGAGGCCGGGCCGCGGCACACTGCGGGCGTCCCTCGACGCCCCGGAGCGCCCGTGCCCAAGCTGATGCCCGACGACCGGCGTGCCGAGCGCGTCGTGCGCTGCGTGTTCGGGCTGCTCCTGTTCGGCCTCGGCATCGCCCTGATGCTGCGGGGCGACGTCGGCACCGCGCCGTGGGACGTGTTCCACACCGGCGTGGCCGACCTGCTCGGCGTCGACGTCGGGCCGGTCATCATCGCCACCGGCGTGGCCCTGCTGCTGCTGTGGATCCCGCTGGGCGAGCGGGTGGGGCTCGGCACCGTGCTCAACGCGGTGCTGATCGGGGCGTTCGTCGACCTGACCTACCCGTGGCTGGTCGAGACCGACCGCCTCGTCCCCCGGCTGGCGATGATGCTCCTCGGCCTCGTGCTGATCGGGGTGGGGTCGGGCTTCTACATCGGGGCCGGTCTCGGACCGGGCCCGCGCGACGGGCTGATGACCGGCCTGTCCCGCCGGTCGATCGCCGGCCGGCCCATCTCGGTGCGGACGGCGAGGACCTTCATCGAGGTGGTGGTGCTGCTGGTCGGCATCGCCCTCGGCGGCGCGGTCGGGGTCGGGACGGTGGCCTTCACCCTGGGCATCGGCCCCTTGGTGCACCTGTTCCTCCCGCCGCTCACCATGGATGGCCCGGCGCCGGAGGTCGACGTCGACCCCCTCTCCGGCGACGTCATCGATCCCCTCACGGGCGAGGCCCCGACCCCGTCGTAGCCCCTCGAGTCGAAGGCGAGGTGGTGCGTCAGGTGGCGGGGCTGGGCGAGGCCGCCGGCGTCGCCGGCGAGGGGGCGGGGCGGGGTGCCACGCCCAGGAGGGCCCGGGCCGCGGCCTTCGACATCGGCCGGCAGCCGAGCGCGGCCTGGCGGGCGACGACCCGGCGCTCGTCGCGCAGCTTGGCCCAGCCCTGGTGGAGGAGGACCAGCGGTGGCTTGCGCCCCTCGCGCTGGTCGCGGACGGACCGACGCCAGAAGTTCACCAGCGGCGGCACGCGGACCAGCACCGCGTCGGCCAGGATGCCCGCCTCGCGGCAGGCGTCGACGACCTCGGCCGCGAAGATGCCCTCGGCGATCACCCGGTCGGCCCCGTCCAGCGAGATGGTGTGCGTCCCGGTGCGACCATCCGCGGCGAAGCAGTAGATCGGCACCTCGACCCGGCCCGTGCGGCACAGCTCGACCAGCGCGGCGACGGCGGCGTCGTGGTCCCACGAGCGCGGGTCCTCCCAGTCGACCGGGCCGTCGGGACCGCCGATCCTCGGCATCCCCGGGTCGTGGCCGTCGCGGTAGAAGTCGTCGAGGGCGACCACGGGGAGACCGCTGTGCTCGGCCAGCCGGCTCTTCCCGCAGCCGGACGGCCCGGCCAGCACGATGACCCGGGCCCGGAGGGCGTCGCCATCCGATCGGTCGGTGTCGTCGTCCGATCCGTCGCTCCGTGCCACGGGCGACCATGGTCGCGCGCCGGACGCCGGGGCGACACCTCCAGGCCACCACCTGGTCATCAGCCCTCCGATGGCGGGCGAACAGGTGTTCGGGTACCGTCGCGATCCCCATGGCGTTCAACAACCCCGCCCAGCCCTGGTCCGAGATCGAGCGCACCCTGTCGGGCCGGTCGCGCCCGGGCACGCACCGGGGGGTGCCGCTCGACGGGGGCGACAGCCCGGCCTGGTCGTCGCACCGCAGCAGCTACGAGCCCCCCGCCGACCTGGCCGAGCGGACGGGCAGGGGGCGGGCCCCGTCGGCGGCGCCCTACGCCGAGCTGCACTGCCGGTCGAACTTCAGCTTCCTCGAAGGGGCCTCGCACCCCGAGGAGCTGGTCGAGGAGGCCGCCCGCCTGGGCCTCGACGCCCTCGCCCTCACCGACCGCGACGGCTTCTACGGGGTGGTCCGCCAGGCCGAGGCCGCGGCCGCGGTGGGGGTGCCCACCGTGTTCGGCGCCGACCTCGGGCTGGTCGACCAACCGGGACCGGCCGGCGACCCGGGCCGGCTGGTGGTGCTGGCCGAGGGGCCCGGGGGCTACGCCGGCCTGGCCCGGGCGGTGAGCCGGGGGCAGATGGCGGGGGAGAAGGGCGCGCCCCGCCTGACCCTGGCCGACCTGGCCGACGTCGGGGGCGCGGGCCGCCCCGGAGGCGACGACTGGGTGGTGCTCACCGGCGGCGCCGACGGGATGGTCCCCGCCGCGCTGGTGGCCGACGGACCCGCGGTCGCCCGGCGCCGCCTCGGCCGGCTGGTCGACGCCTTCGGGGCCGACCGGGTGCGGGTCGAGGTGTGGGACCACGGCGACCCCCTCGACGCGGCCCGCAACGACGCCCTGGTCGAGCTGGCCCTCCGCAGCGGGGTCGAGGTCGTCGCCACCAACGACGTCCGCTACGCCACCCCGGCCCGGCGCCGGCTGGCCACCGCCCTGGCCGCGGTGCGCGAGCGGCGCGGCCTCGACGACCACGAGCCCTGGCTGGCCGCGGGCGCCACCGCCCACCTGCGGTCGGGGGCCGAGCAGGCCCGTCGCTTCGCCCGCTTCCCCGGCGTGGTCGGGGCCGCGGCCGCCCTCGGGCGCGACCTGGCCTTCGACCTCCGCCTCGTCGCCCCCGAGCTGCCGCCGTTCCCGTGCCCACCGGGACCCGACGGCCGGCCCCTCGACGAGATGACCCACCTCCGGCAGCTCGTCGACCACGGGGCGACCCGTCGCTACGGCCGCCGTCCGCCGCCGGGCGTGGCGTCGAAGGCGTGGGAGCAGATCGACCACGAGCTCGACCTGATCGAGGCCCTCGGGTTCCCCGGCTACTTCCTCGTGGTGTGGGACATCGTCCGCTTCTGCCGCGACAGCGACATCTACTGCCAGGGGCGGGGGTCGGCGGCCAACTCGGCGGTCTGCTTCGCCCTCGGCATCACCGCAGCCGACGCGGTGGCCCTCGGCCTGCTGTTCGAGCGCTTCCTCTCACCCGAGCGGGACGGGCCACCGGACATCGACATCGACATCGAGTCGGGCCGGCGGGAGGAGGTCATCCAGTACGTCTACGAGCGCCACGGCCGCCTCCACGCCGCCCAGGTCGCCAACGTCATCTGCTACCGGGGCCGCTCGGCGGTGCGCGACATGGCCCGGGCCCTCGGCTACGCCCCCGGCCAGCAGGACGCCTGGGCCAAGCAGGTCGACCGCTGGTCCGGCCTCCGCCCCGACGCCGACGGGCGGGTGCGGGGGCCGGCGGGCCAGGTGGTCGACGTCGACGTCCCGCCCGCGGTGCTGGCCCTGGCCGCCGAGGTCGCCGACGCCCCCCGCCACCTGGGCATCCACTCCGGCGGCATGGTGATCTGCGACCGGCCGGTGGTCGAGGTCTGCCCGGTCGAGTGGGCCCGCATGGCCGACCGCAGCGTCCTCCAGTGGGACAAGGACGACTGCGCCGCGGTGGGCCTGGTGAAGTTCGACCTGCTGGGGCTGGGGATGCTGTCGGCCCTGCACCGGGCGGTCGACGCGGTCCAGGAGTGGTCGGGCCGGCGGCTCGACCTGGCCGAGCTCCCGCAGGACCCGGAGGTCTACGCCATGCTCTGCCGGGCCGATTCGGTCGGCGTGTTCCAGGTCGAGTCCCGGGCCCAGATGGCCACCCTGCCCCGGCTGAAGCCCCGCACCTTCTACGACCTGGTGGTCGAGGTCGCCCTGATCCGCCCGGGTCCCATCCAGGGCGGGTCGGTCCACCCCTACATCCGCCGCCGCAACGGCGACGAGCGGGTCACCTACCCCCACCCGCTGTGCGAGCCGGCCCTGGCCAAGACCCTGGGCATCCCCCTGTTCCAGGAGCAGCTGATGCAGCTGGCCATCGACGTCGCCGGCTTCACCCCGGCCGAGTCCGACCGGCTCCGCCAGGCCATGGGGTCGAAGCGGTCGCAGCGGCGGATGGAGCAGCTGCACGCCCGCTTCCTCGACGGGGCCGGCGAGCGGGGCGTGGGCGCCGAGGTGGCCGAGGGGCTGTGGGAGAAGCTGGCCGCCTTCGCCAACTACGGCTTCCCCGAGAGCCACTCGGTGAGCTTCGCCTACCTCGTGTACTCGTCGTCGTGGCTGAAGCGCTACGAGCCGGCCGCCTTCTGCGTGGGCCTGCTCGACGCCCAGCCCATGGGCTTCTACTCGCCCCACTCGCTGGTGCGCGACGCCCGCCGCCACGGCGTGCCCGTCCGCAGCCCCGACGTCAACGCCTCGGAGGCCGGGCCGTCGCTGGAGGTCGACTGCGTCGACGTGGCCGGCCCCCGGGCCCATCCGGGTTCGCCGCCGTCGACCTGGGGCATCGGAGGCCCTGCGGTGCGGCTGGGGGTCTCGTCGGTGCGCGGCATCGGTGACGACCTGGCCGAGGCCATCGCCGCCGGTCGCCCCTACGCCGACGCCGAGGACCTGGCCCGGCGCACCGGGGCGTCGCTCCCCGTGCTGGAGGCCCTGGCCACCGCGGGTGCGCTCGACTGCTTCGGCCCCTCCCGGCGGGCCGCGCTCTGGTCGGTCGGCGCGGTGGCCCAGTCCCGCCCCGATCGGCTGGCCGGCATCGTCACCGGGGCCGTCGCCCCGACCCTGCCGGGCATGTCCCCGTCGGAGGAGGCCTCGGCCGACCTGTGGGCCACCGGCATCAGCGCCGACGGGCACCCCACGGCCTTCGTGCGGGAGGAGCTGGCCCGCCTCGGCGTGGTGCGGGCCGTCGACCTGCCGTCGGTGCCGGGGCCGACGGGGGCCGCCGGGTGGTCCCCGGCCCACCCCGCCGATCGGGGCGGCGTGGACGTGGAGAGGCGCGACGGCCCGAAGGTGCTGGTCGCCGGGGTCGTCACCCACCGGCAGCGGCCCGCCACCGCCGGCGGCACGATCTTCGTGAACCTGGAGGACGAGACCGGCCTGATCAACGTGGTCGTGTCGAAGGGGTGCTGGGCCCGGCACCGGAAGGTGGCCGTCTCGGCACCGGCCCTGCTGGTGCGGGGGCGCCTGGAGCGGTCCGAGGGCGTGGTCAACGTGATCGCCGAGCGGCTGTGGACCCTCGACCTGGTGGCCCCGTCCCGCAGCCGCGACTTCCGCTGACGGGTGCCCCGGGGTGGGCACCCACCCGTCGGTGCCGGGGTCGGGGCGGGGTGGCGGGGCATCATGGCCGGATGTCCCCCCGCCGCCCCACCCGCCGCCTCGCCGCCCTGGCCGCGGCCCTGCTCCTGCCCCTCGCCCTCGTCGCCTGCGGCGGCGACGGCGACGACTCGGCCGAGGTGGTCGACGGCGGGTCGGCCCAGGAGGAGACCACCACGACCGCCGAGGGCTCCGACGAGAGCACCACCACGACGGCCGGCGACGACGGGTCGACGACGACGACCGAGGGCTCGGACGACACCACCACGACCGAGGGTGGCGGCGAGCCGTCGTCGGACCTGGCCGCAGCCCTGCTCACCGTCGACGACCTGCCCGCCGGCTTCACCCAGGACGGTGAGGACGACACCACCATCGACATGGGCGACGAGGCCGGGCTCTGCCAGGGCGAGGTCGAGGCGCCCCCGGCGCCGGTGGAGCAGATCACCCGCTCGTTCGAGTCCGGCGACGAGACGGCCTACCTGGCCAGCTTCGTCGGCCGCTTCGAGAGCGCCGACGCGACCGGTCTCCTGCAGTGGTTCCGCGACGAGACCGATCGCTGCAACGTCGAGGATCCCGACGAGGGCACCTACACCATCGAGGAGATCCCGGGTGTCGGTGACGAGGCCGTGATCCTGGTGGGCACGGACGAGGGCGGCAGCGCCGACGTCGCGGTGGCCCGCGTCGGCGACGTCCTCGTCGGCGTCTCGTCCTTCGCCTCGCCCGGCGCCGCGGTCGACGTCGAGTCCCTGCTCGCCCTCAGCGCCGGCCGGGTGTAGCCGACAGGACACCGTCCGCACGCGCCCCGCGCGCCGCGGTCGACCCTCCGTCCCCTCTCCGCCTGGAGTCCCCGTGATCCGCACCCGCGCCCCTCGCGCCGTCGCCGCCCTCGCGCTGGCGCTGGTCCTGCCCCTCGGGCTGGTCGCGTGCAGCGATGCCGACGACTCGGCGGAGGTCGTCGGCGAGGGGTCGACCACGGAGACCACCGAGGGGTCCGGCGGTTCCGACGACGAGGGCACCACGACGACCGAGGGCGCGGACGACACGACCACGACCGAAGGCTCGGACGACACCACCACCACCACCGACGGCGGCGGCGGAGGCGAGGCGTCCGGCGACCTGGTCGAGGCCCTCCTGACCGCCGACGACCTGCCCGCCGGGACACGCCCAGGACGGCGAGGACGTCACCGACGGCTCGACGATGAGCGACGACGAGCCGCTGTGCCCCGGTGAGACGGCGACCTTCCCGAGCCCGGTCGAGGAGGCCGAGCGCCAGTTCCAGACCGAGGACTTCACCAGCCTGGTCGGCAGCTTCGCCGGCCGCTTCGCGGGCGAGGAGGCCGAGGAGGGGCTCGCCTTCTACCGATCCGAGCTGGAGCGCTGCGGGGGGGCCGCCGACGACGACCTCAGCTACGAGTACCGGGACCTGCCCGGCATCGGCGACGAGGCCCTCGAGATCACGCTCAGCGATCCGGCCGACCCCGAGTCCGGGACCGCGACCGTCTACTTCGCCCGGGTCGACGACGTCCTCGTGGGCCTCTCGGTCTTCGCCGAGGACCCGGCCGCGATCGACGGCGAGGCCCTCCTCGCCCTCAGCGTCGGACGCCTCTGAGGTCGCTCCGCGGGACTGGGGCGCGCGCTCGCTGACCTCTACCCGGCACGGGCGCGGAGGGCGTCCTGGGTGGCGGCGTCGGCGGGGAAGAAGGCCTCGATCGACATCTCGGCCAACGTCACGTCGAGGGCGGTGCCGAAGGTGGCGAGGGTGCTGAAGAACGACAGAACCTCGCCGTCACCCGTCTCCAGCTCCATGGGCAGGAACAGCATCCGGGCCGGGTCGGTGACGAGCGACGTCGGCCGGTTCATGCCCGGGTAGCCCGACACCTCGTCGAGCAGCGCAGCCAGGTCGCGGTCGCCGGAGAGGGCGACGTCGCGGTGGAGCTGGGTCAGCAGGTGGGCGCTGTACTCGGCCTTGTTCCGCACCCGTGAGCCGAGGCCGTCGGGGTGGAGGCCGAGGCGGTACACGTTGACCGGTGGTTCGAGCAGGTGCGGGGCGACCCCCTCGGTGAACAGCCCGAGGGCGGCGTCGTTGGCGGCCACGAGGTCCCACCGGCGGTCGACGATCACCGCCGGGTAGGGCTCGTGGCCGGAGAGGATCACGTCGAGGGCCCGCCGCACGGGGTCCATGTCGGCGTCGTCGAGGGACCGCTCGCGGTAGACGGGCGCGTAGCCGGCGGCCAGCAGCAGGGTGTTGCGCTCGCGCAGGGGGACGTCGAGGTGCTCGGCGAGGTGGAGCACCAGCTCGCGGCTCGGCTTCGAGCGCCCGGTCTCGACGAAGCTGAGGTGTCGGGCCGACACCGCGGCCTCGTTGGACAGGTCGAGCTGGCTCAGCCGGCGGCGCTGCCGCCAGTCGCGGAGCAGGCCGCCGACGCCGGCGACCTCGACGGAGACGGCGTGGGCACTCATGGCCGCCGACCGTACCGACCCGGGGGAGGGGTGTCGCCTACCTCCGAGGTCATGGCGGCCTTACCCGACAGGTCATCGCCCTGGCCTCGGAAGCGGGGGATGGTGCTCCCACCCCAACCAACCCGGAGGACCCCATGAGCACCACCGACACCGCCCCCGTCGACACGACCGCCGCCCTGGTCGACACCTACTTCGAGATGTGGCGGGCCGAGGACCCCACCGCCCGCCGAGCGCTGGTCGCACGGGTCTTCGCCGACGACGGGCGCCACGTCGACCCGCTGGCCGATGCCCGGGGCCACGACGAGGTCGACGCCCTCGTGGCCGGGGTGCACGCGACCTACCCCGGCTTCGCCATCGAGCGCACCAGCGGGATCGACCAGCACGGCGACCAGCTCCGCTTCGGCTGGCGGCTCGACCTGGCCGACGGCACCACCCTGGTCGACGGCCTCGACGTCGCCGAGCTGGCGTCCGACGGCCGCCTCGCCCGGGTCGCCGGGCTTCTGGGGCGACCTGCCCGAGGCATGACCCGCGTGACCCCTTGACCGACGGGTCCTCCTAGTGGATTCTTCTAGTGAACCCACTAGGAGGACCCGTGGTCGACGACACCTGGCACCAGACGGCCTGCATCCTGTGCGAGTGCAACTGCGGCATCGAGGTGCGCCTCGGCGGTGACGACGGGCGCTCGTTCGAGCGCATCCGGGGCGACAAGGCCCACCCGGCCTCGCAAGGGCTACACGTGCGAGAAGGCGCTGCGCCTCGACCACTACCAGAACGGCCGCCACCGCCTGACCTGCCCGCTGCGCCGTCGCCCCGACGGCACCTTCGAGGAGATCGACTGGGACACCGCCATCGCCGAGGTGGCCGACCGCCTCGCCGAGGTGCGCGACACCCACGGCGGGGAGTCGATCTTCTACTACGGAGGCGGCGGCCAGGGGAACCACCTGGGCGGCGCCTACAGCGGTGCACCCGGGCCGCGCTCGGCGTCGCGCTACCGGTCGAACGCCCTCGCCCAGGAGAAGACCGGCGAGTTCTGGGTCAACGGGCAAGATGCTCGGCACCCACGTGCGCGGCGACTTCGAGCACGCCGAGGTGGCGCTGTTCGTCGGGAAGAACCCGTGGCAGAGCCACGGCATCCCCCACGCCCGCACCACGCTGAAGGAGATCGCCCGCGATCCCGAGCGGTCGATGATCGTCATCGACCCGCGCCGCACCGAGACGGCCGACGCTGGCCGACTTCCACCTGCAGGTCCGGCCCGGGACCGACGCCTGGTGCCTCGCCGCGCTGGGCGCCGTCCTCGTGCAGGAGGACCTGCGTCGCACCGAGCTGGCTCGACCGAGCACGCCGCCGGGCGTCGACGAGGTCGTCGCCGAGCTCGGGCGCCGTCGACGTCGCCGCGCATGTGCGCGATCGCCGGCGTCGACGAGGACCTGCGTCCGCGCGGCCGCCCGCCGCATCGCCGACGCGGCGAGCGTCGCCGTGTTCGAGGACCTCGGCGTGCAGATGTCGCTGCACTCCACCCTGTCGAGCTACCTCGAGAAGCTGGTCTGGCTGCTGACCGGCAACCTCGGCACGCCCGGGCGCCCAGTACGTGCCCACCACGCTTGGTGGCCCTGGCCGGCGGCGGCCGTCCGGCGGGAAGGGGTCGGCGCGGCGCCAGCCCGGTCGTCGGTGCCCGCATCATCTCCGGCCTCGTGCCGTGCAACGTGATCGCCGACGAGATCCTCACCGACCACCCGGCCCGCTACCGGGCGATGCTGGTCGAGAGCGCCAACCCCGCCCACTCGCTGGCCGACAGCAGGCGGATGCGCGAGGCGCTCGAGGCGCTCGACCTGCTGGTGGTGATCGACGTCGCCCTGACCGAGACCGCCCGCCTGGCCGACTACGTGCTGCCGGCGTCGTCGCAGTTCGAGAAGTGGGAGGCGACGTTCTTCAACTTCGAGTTCCCCCGCAACGTCTTCCACCTGCGCCGACCGGTGCTCGACCCGCTGCCCGGCACGCTGCCCGAGCCCGAGATCCACGCCCGGCTGGTCGAGGCGCTCGGCGCGCTACGACGACGACGACCTCGCGCCGCTGCGGGCCGCGGCCGAGGAGGGGCGGGCCGCCTTCGCCGAGGCCTTCTTCGCCGCCCTCGGGGCCAAGCCCGAGCTGGGCCGCTGCGCGCCCGATCGTGCTCTACCGCACGCTCGGCCCGACCCTGCCCGACGGCGCCGCGGCCGCGGCCGCCGCTGTGGGGCGCGGCCCACCGCTGCGCCCTGGAGAACCCGGCCTCGGTCGCCGCGGCCGGCTTCGACGGCGAGGGACTCGAGCCGGGCGAGGCGCTGTTCGACGCCATCCTCGCCAGCCCGTCGGGCGTCGTCTTCACCGTCGACGAGCCACGACGTGACCTGGCGCCGGGTCGAGACCGACGACGGCCGGGTCGCAGCTCGCCGATCCCCGAGCTGCTCGACGAGCTCGCCGGCCTGGCCGACCGCCGAGCCGCCGGCACCGACCGGCGACTTCCCGTTCGTCCTGTCGGCCGGCGAGCGCCGCTCGTTCACCGCCAACACCATCATCCGCGACCCCGCCTGGCGGAAGCGCGACGCGATCGGGCGCGCTGCGGGTCAGCCCCGGCGACGCCGACGCGCCTCGGCTCGGCGACGGCGACCTGGTCCGGGTCACGACCAAGCGAGGCGGCGGTGGTCGCCCCGTCGAGGTCACCGACATGATGCAGCCCGGCCACGTCTCGCTGCCCAACGGCCTCGGCCTGACCACCCGCGGCGAGGACGGCGCCCCGTCGTCACCGGGGCCGCGCCGAACGAGCTGACCTCCAGCGAGGACCGCGACCCGATCGCCGGCACGCCCTGGCACAAGCACGTCCCGGCCCGCCTCGAGCGGATCGACCTGGCCGTCCCGGCCGCGTCGGCCTAGGGCGACGTAGGGTCGCCTCGTGCGTCGCACCCGCTTCGACGACTGGCCGTGCCCGATCGCGCGCACGACCGACCTGATCGGTGACTGGTGGACCCCCCTCGTCCTCCGGGAGCTCTTCTCGGGTCGCGTCCCGCTTCGACGACATCCAGTCCGCCCTCGGGTGCAGCCGGGCCGTGCTGGCCCAGCGACTCGACCGCCTCGTCGAGGAGGGCCTGATCGTCAAGGTGCCCTACGAGGAGCACCCGCCCCGGTTCGACTACCGGTTCACCGACAAGGGCCGCGCCTTCTGGGACGTGCTGGCGGCCATGTGGCGCTGGGGCAGCGACTGGATGTGGGAGGACGAGGAGCCGCCGGTCGTCCTGGTCGACCGCGACTCCCGGGCCGAGGTGCGCCCGCTGGTGGTCGACGAGATCACCGGTGCCCCGCTCGACGTCCGCCGGCTCCGCATGGGCCGCAACCCCCGCTCCGCGCACCGGCTGACGCCGCCGGCGGCCGGGCGCCGACAGGAACCGATCGGCGGGCCTTCACTAGCGTCGACCCCGTGACCGCCGCGCCCGACCCCGCCCGACCCGATCGGAGCCTCGCCCGTGCCCGCTGACAAGGACGCGGCGAAGCGGCGTCGGCAGGCACGGAACCGCCAGGAGCGCCTCCAGCGCCAGAAGCGCATCGAGGGCGCCAAGCGCTCGGTCGCCAAGCCCGCCCCGTCGAAGGGCGGTCCCAAGGCCGACGCCGGCGCGCGGCCGGCGACGAGCAGCTCGTCGGGAGGGCTGCTGGGCCGCCTCTTCCCGCCCCGCCCGGCGGCGGCGGCGGAGGAGGGCACCGACGGTCGGCCGTCGCGCGCCCAGCCCAGCCGCCCCACCCGCCCGACCCGGTCGGTGCCGGTCGAGGTCGACGACGTCGGTGGCGTGCGCGGCTTCCTGCAGCGCTCCCAGGCCCAGCCCGGTGGCCGGCCGACCCTCCTGGCCCTGCTGCTGTCGGTCGTGTCGGCCGTCGACCCTCCTCGCGTTCCCGGTCATCCCCCAGTTCGTCCTCGAGGGCTACGGGCGGACGGTGGTCGAGGCGTCCCCCGTCGGCGAGGAGGCGCTCCAGGGTCGCATCGAGCGGTTCGAGGACGCCGATCCGGTCACCCAGATGGTCCGGGCCCTCGACACCGACAACCCGGTCGCCATCGTCATCTTCGCCCTGGTGCCCGTCGCCATCAGCATCATCGCGGCCTCGGCGCTCACCAAGCCGACGCGCAGCCGGACCCTGCTGATCTCGGCGATGGTCGCAGCGGTCTACACGTTCCTCACCGGCGCGATCGGCGTGTACTTCTTCCTCGGCGTGATCTGCCTCGGCTGGGCGTCGTTCCAGTCGCGGAAGGCCGATGCCATGGTGGCCGCGGCCGCGGATGACCGGCGGGGTCGGGTCCGCAGCCCGTCGCAGGTCAGGCGTCGCGCGGAAGTTCGGGGTTGACGCCCCTCTCGACGACGGGCGCACAGTGGCCCCAGTCACCGACCGGTGATGGTGCAGTTGCCGGTCGTCCTTGACAAAGCAGACGGGTAGACGCCACCGCCCGATCCGTTCGAGGGACCCACGGATGCGCCCAGAGGCCGCCGCCGTCGGAGGAGAGACGACCTGCCGGGACCGCCGGCCCTCCTTCGTCGCGGTGACTCGGGACCACCGGGCCCCTTCACACCAGCGGCGGTGCACGTGGCCCGACCTGTCGGCGATCACCCCCGGGGAGCGCCCCCGGGGGTGATCCGCGCGGGCGGCCGCTCGTCAGGCGCCGGCGCGAGGCGGGGCGGGGGTGGCGGGACCTGCTGCACCGGCTCCGGGGGCGGGGGCGCCGGGATCGGCGCGAGCTCGTCGGGAGCCAACGCCTGGGCCTCGGCCACGACCGCGGCCTGCAGCTGGTCCCGACGGGCGGACTCCGCCGCGATCTCGGCCCGGTCGGCCTCACGGCGGGCGGCCCGCTCGTCGCGCGTCCCGGCTGCTCGCTGGGCCCGGGCCAGGCGGCCCTCGGCGCCACCGTCGACCCCGGTGCCGTCGCCGTCGTCGTCGGTCACGCCCTGCACCAGCTCGCTCACCGCGGACACCGCGCCGGCCAGCCCGGCCAGCTCGGCCGGCAGGAAGATCTTGGTGGCCTGGCCGTTGGCGATGCGGCCGAGGGTCTCGAGGTACTTGATGGCCAGCAGGTCGGGCGACGGGTCGCCCTCGTGGATGGCGCCGTAGACCTCGCGGATGGCCTCGGCCTCGCCGTCGGCCACGGTCAGCTGGCGGTAGCGCTCGGCGTCGGCCCGGGCGCGGGTGGCCTCGGCCTCGCCCTGGGCCTGCAGGATCTGCTGCTGCTTGACGCCCTCGGCCTCGCAGGATGGCCGACTGCCTTCTCGCCCTCGGCCGTGGTGATCGGCGGCCGTCGCGGCGGCCCTCGGCCTCGGTGACGACGGCGCGACGGGTGCGCTCGGCCTTCATCTGCTCGTGCATCGAGCGCCATGACGTCCGGCGGCGGGTCGATGCGCTGGATCTCGACCCGGACCACCCGCACGCCCCACTTGTCGGTGGCGTCGTCGAGGATCTGGCGCAGGTCGACGTTGATCTTCTCGCGGCTGGTCAGGGCGTCGTCGAGCTGCATGTCGCCGATCACGTTGCGCAGGTTGGTCTGGGCCAGCTTGGTGACGGCCAGCAGGAAGTTGGCGACGTTGTAGATCGAGCCGCTGGGGGTCGGTGGGCTCGTAGTAGACGACGGCGTCGACCGACACGACCACGTTGTCGGAGGTGATGACCTCCTGGGGCGGCACGTCGACGACCTGCTCGCGCATGTCGACCAGGCGGATCGACTGCGACGAACGGGATGATCAGCCGCAGGCCCGGGGTCGACCGTCTCCTGGTACTTGCCGAGCTGCTCCTTCACGCCCCGCTGGAACGGCCGCACGATGCGGACGCCGGCGACACGACGTAGATGAACAGCAGCACGGCCAGCGACGACCAGGACGGCCAGCAGGGCGGTTCCCATCGAGGTCCTCCTAGGACGCGGGGGGTGGGGGGTCGCTCGGCGAGTCGAGCGGGGGCGGCTGCCCGGGCAGCCCGGGCGGGGTGTACGGGCCGGGTGGGACGACCGGCGGGCGTGACGATCAGGCGGGTGCCGCGCACCTCGACGATGGTGACCGCGGACGCCCGCCTCGAGGGCGTGGCCGTGCTCGGCCTCGGCCCGCCACTCCTCCCGGTCGACCCGGACCAGGCCGATGCCGTGGGCCGGGATGTCCTCGATCACCGTGGCCGGCCGGGACGAGCAACCGGGTCGAGCCCACCGAGTGGTTGGGGGCGTTGGCGTCGAGGCGGCGAGCGAGCGGGCGGAAGGCGGCGAAGGTCAGCCCGGAGACGACCACGAACACCAGCCACTGCGCGACGACCGGCGCACCGACGAAGGCCATCACCGTCGCGGCGGCGGCACCGACGGCGAAGGGGGCCAGGAAGAACGAGCCGGCCACGGCCATCTCGCCGGCGGTGAAGACGCCCGCGGCGATCAGCCAGATCCACCGCCACAGCTCCGGGTCGTCCAACGATCCTCCTCGGGACCGCTCGTCCGGTCACGGTAGTCCGACGCACCGACGGTCGGTCGGCACGTTCCGACCTCGAGGTGGACGTCGCCGCGGCTCAGAGCTCCGGGTCGTCGCCCACCACCGCGCCGGCGCCGCCGAAGCCGACGTACACCCGGCCGGGGACCTCCGGGTCGGCCGCCAGGGAGGTGATCTCGACCGCCAGGCGGGCCGGGTGGCGGGACAGCAGCGTCCAGCTCTCGCCCCCGTCGGCGCTGCGCCAGATGCCGAGGGTGCCCTCGGGCTCGTCGTCGGTCCGCCCGTGCACGTAGACCGCGGGCGGGCCGCCGTCGCCGATCGGGGCACCGAAGGCGAAGGCGCGCGCCTCGGCGATGCCCTCGACCTGCGTCCCACTCGGTCGCACCCGCGTCGTCGGTCCTGAACAGCCCGGCGGTGCCGGTGCTGGCCCAGAGGTGGCCCGCCTCACCGGGGACGGCCTGGACCTGGCCGAAGACGTGGCAGGCCTGCGGCTCGTTGCACGGGGGCGCGTGCGCGGCCCGGTCCCACGTCAGTCCGCCGTCGTCGCTCGTCGTAGAAGAGCTCCTCGTCGGACATCAGGTAGAAGCGCCCGTCGACGCGGTCGCGCGGCGAGGGCCCGTCGTCCGAGCCACCAGAAGAACCGGTGGAACGAGTCGACGTCGCCGTCGGGGCGGACGTGCTCCCAGCTCTCGCCCCCGTCGTCGGAGGCGTAGAGCCCGAGCGGCTCCTGCTGGAACTGGTACGGGTGGCCGATGTGGGTCGGCAGCCAGATCACCTGGTCGGGGTCGGTCGCGGAGACCGCGACCTCGCCGCCGAACATCTGCGGGACCATCCCGCCCATGTCGTCCCACGTCTCCCCCCCGTCGTCCGACACCGCGCCGCGGGGCTCGGCCTGGGCCCGGTCGATGTTCGACTGGGCGCCGACCCACGCCACGCGGTCCGGGTCGCCGGCGGACACGTCGATGCTGGTGCCGCTGGTGAAGAGGGGGTCGATCAGGGTGCGGTTGGGGTACTGGTCGAACGACGTGAGCCGGAACCCCTGGCGATCGGCGACGCCGACCAGGAGCGCCTCGCCCGGCGGGTCGACGATGGTCGAGACGACCAGCTCCTCGATGCCCACCGCCTCCGACGCCCACGTCACCGTGTCGGCCGTGATGTCGTCGGTGCGCCACACGCCCATGCCCTCCGCGAACCAGACCCGCCCCTCGACGACGGGGTCGAAGACGAGCCGCCCCGCGCTCATCTAGGAGGTCAGGTCGGTCTGGGCCAGCCACGGCACCCGCTCGGCGTCGATCTCGATCGAGTGCGACGCCCACGATCCACCGCCGTCGGTCGACGTCCACAGGTGGTCGTCGCGCACCGCGTCGTCGGTCGCGACGAGGCGGTCGGGGTCGAAGGGGTCGGCGGCGAGGTTCCACCGGTCGGCATCGCCGGGAGCATCCACCTCGACCGGATCGTCGGCGTCGCCGTCCACGATCCGGAGCAGGCGGGCCTCGGGCCGGCCGGGGGTGTCGATCGACAGGAGCAGGTCGTCGCCGGCAGGGGTCGCGCTGGAGGGCCGCTCGCCGGACTCCAGTCCGAGACCGGGCTCCCAGCCGCCGTCGGCGCCCTCGGAGGTGAAGAGGCCCTCGTGGGCCACGCCGACCAGGGCCGTGGGCGGAGCGTCGTCGCCGGGCAGGAAGGTGACGAGGCTGACGCCGGCCTGGTCGCCGGCCGGGTCGTCGGTGACGCCGTCGGGCACCTCGTCCGAGGGGACCCGATCCCACGTCTCGCCGCCGTCGGCCGACGTCCACAGCCCCTCGCGCTGGGTGCCCAGCAGGATGCGCTCCGGGTCGGTGGGGTCGATGGCGATGCGCTCGCTGCCGGTGCGGAAGGCCTGGTTGCCGGACTCGAACCACCGCTGGTCCGAGGTCGTCCAGGTCTCTCCGCCGTCGGTGCTGCGCAGCACCCGACCGGTGCGGGACAGCTCCTGGCCATCGCCGGGGTTGAAGTCGGCCCCGGCCACCAGGACGACCGTGTCGGGGTCGGTCGGCGACACCGCGATGCTGGCGACCGAGTAGTCGCCGGCGACGAGCTCGTCGTCCTCGAGGGTGCCGGTGAGCAGCATCTGGACCCAGCGGCGCTCGGCGGTGTCCCAGCGGTAGGCGCCGCCCACGTCGGTGCGCGTAGAGGACGGGTTCGTCGCCGTCCACCGCACGGTCACCATGCCGGTGACGAAGCCACCACCGCCGAGGGGGACGCGGCTCCAGTCGTACGAGCCCTCGCGGATCGGGCCGTCGGCCGCGCGTCGGCCAGCGGGAGGACGGGCCCGGCCGGCTCGCCCTCACCCGCGGCGTCGCCGCCGTCGTCGTCTCCCCACGAGCACGAGGTCGTGGCGAGGGTGAGGACGGCCGCCAGGGCGACGACCCACCGCCGCCCGGGACCTCGGCCGAGGGCGGCAGCGGTCATCCACCCGACGTTACGTGCTGGCATCGGGGTGTCGGTCGTCGCCCGGCCGCCTCGCCTCTAGGTTTGGTGCGATGCCCTCCGCCGCCGATGCCCCCCGCTGCCTGCTGAGCGTCCACGCCCACCCCGACGACGAGGCGTCGAAGGGCGCCGGCACCGTGCACAAGTACCACGAGCAGGGTGTCCGCACCGTGCTGGTGTGCTGCACCGGCGGCGAGGCCGGCGACATCCTCAACCCCGTCCTCGACACCGAGGAGGTGCGCGAGCGGCTCCACGACGTGCGCATGGAGGAGCTGGCCCTGGCGACCTCGATCATCGGCTACGACGAGGTCGTGATGCTCGGCTACCGCGACTCGGGATGCCCGACAGCGAGCACAACGCCGATCCCCGCTGCTTCGCCCGGGCCCCGCTCGACGAGGCGGTCGGGCGGCTGGTGGAGGTCATCCGACGCGAGCGACCGCAGGTCATCCTGACCTACGGCGACGACCAGACCGGGTACCCGCACCCGGACCACCTGCGGGTCCACGAGATCTCGATGGCTGCGGTCGACGCCGCGGCCGACCCCGACGGCTACCCGGAGCTCGGCGAGCCGTGGGAGGTGGCCAAGGTGTACTACTCCGTCTGGTCCCGGGGCCGCATGGAGGCGACCCACCAGGCCTTCCTCGAGAACGGGCTGGAGTCGCCGTTCAACGACGAGTGGTTCGACCGCGAGTCGCAGGACCACCGCATCACCACCAGCATCGACGTCGACGGGCTCTACGACGTCCGCTCCGAGGCGCTGCGGGCCCACGCCACCCAGATCGATCCGACCTCGCCCTTCTGGTTCGGGCTGCCCGACGACGTCGTCGCCGGCATCCACCCCTTCGAGGACTACATCCGGGCCCGCCGCGGGTCGAGTCGCCGCTGCCCGAAGACGACCTGTTCGCCGGCCTCGGCTGACGGGCTCCCGCGTAGCCCGGCGGTAGGGTCGGCCGGTGGCCAAGTACCTCACCCAGGAGTGGCTCGACCGCCAGCGCGACCTGGGCCGGGATCTCCCGCAGGAGGTCGGCTCGTCGGCGGTGGTGCAGCACGTCGTCACCGGTGGTCCCGACGGCGAGGTGCGCTACGTGCTCACCGTCGACGACGGCGTCGTGGCCGGGGCGGCCCTGCGGCGCCGACGCCGACGCCGACGTCACCCTCACCACCACCTACGCCGACGCGGTGGCGATCCTGCACGGCGAGCTCGACGCCAACGCGGCGTTCATGCGGGCCGGGTCAAGGTCGTCGGCGACATGGGCCGGCTGCTGCCGCTGATGGTCCTGGGCCGCACGCCCGAGCACGAGGCGGTGCGGGCCGCGCTGGCGGCCGAGACCGAGCTCTGACGGCGGCCGCTCAGCTCGAGCCGGCGTGCTGGAGCTCGCGGAGCGGCCGGTAGCCGATCAGGTGGGCGCCGGCACGGTGAGAGCGGCCCGCAACCCGGCGTCGACGCACACCAGGTGGAGGTCGTCGACCCGGCCCGCCCAGTCGGGGGCGAAGGCCCGCAGCTCGGGGGTGTCGACCGCCGGGTGCACGTACAGCTCGGTGACGCCCGGCGGGGAGGTCGGCCAGGGCGGCCTCGATGGCGACCGTGCCCGACGCCGATGCCCGCCACGAAGACGAAGTGGTCGGGGAACAGGACCCCCTCCTCCGCGGCGAGCGACCGGAACGGGAAGCCGATCACCGGCTCGGTCGAGGCGCCGGACAGGCGGATCGGGAGCCCGAACTCGACGGCCAGGTCGAGGTAGACGTCGAAGAACTCGGGCTGCAGCTGGAGCGTGCCCATGTGGGTGTCGAGGTGGGTGACGTCGAAGCCCCACAGGATGGCCCGCTCGATCTGGGCCCGGAGCTCGCGGCGCGACCTCGTCGAGGTCGGCGTGGTCCCACACGTCGGCGACCGTGCGGGGGAAGCCGCCGTCGCCGTCGAGCAGCGACGGCGCCCGGGTGATGGGTCCCCAGCGGTAGAGGTCGTACTCGGCGTTGAGGGTGAGGTGGACGCCGACGTCCTCGCCCCGGTACTCGGCCGCCGCGGCCCGGGCCCACGGGCCGGGCACCATCATCGTGGCGCTGGTGGCCACGCCGTCGCGGAGCGACCGTACACGCCGGCGTTGGCCGCGTGGCTGGCGCCGAGGTCGTCGCAGTTGATGATCACGACGCGATCGTCGGGTCCGTACCCCAGGCGCTCGGCGAGCTCGGTCACGGACCGAGACGCTATCGCCGGCCCAGGGCGGGGGGCATCGACCCCACAGGCCCGCGTCCGAGGTCGCGGGCCTCGGCCCGGCGCGGCCGAGGTCGGCCCGGTGGGCGGTGTTGGGTTCGATCGAGAGGGTGCGGGCGTAGCCGTCGGCCACCAGGACCCGGTTGACGAACAGGTCGTCGTCGGCCCGACCACGTAGACGAGCAGGCGGCCGTAGCGGTCGCGTGCCTCGACGTCGCGGGTGAGCACGCACCTCGGTGCCCGGCGGGAGCAGGTCCTTGGTGCGGGCCGAGGCCTCGGGCCCGAAGCACTCGACCGGCGCACCGGGCTTCACGGTCTCGGGCGTGTCGATGCCGAGCAGGCGGGCGCGTCTCGGACCGCCGGCCGATGCGGAGGTCGACCGTGTCGCCGTCGACCACGTGGACGACGGTCGCCGACCCCGGCGGAGGGTCGTCGCCCGACCGGCCAGGGCGCAGCCGGCGACGGCGAGCAGGAGCGCGAGCGGCGCGAGCGCGGGGTGAGCGGTCGGTGGTGACGGCGCACGGGGACCTCCGGAGGAGGGAGCGATCTCCCGCGGCGGTGGCCGCGCTCCGACGGCGGTGGCCGTCGTCCCCGGCTCAGCCGGTGGCCCGGATGCTACGCCGACCGCGCGACAGCGAGCCCGGGTCCGGGCCCGCTGGCGCGGGGCTCGGCTCAGACCAGGCGCTCGATGAGGGTGCCGGTGCCGAGGCCGCCGCCGCAGCACATCGACACGAGGCCGTAGCGGCCGCCGGTGCGCTCGAGCTCGTGGAGGGCCTTGGTGAGCAGCACCGCGCCGGTGGCGCCGAGCGGGTGGCCGAGGGCGATGGCGCCGCCGTTGGGGTTGACCTTGTCCGGGTCGACGTCGAGCTCCTTCGCCCAGGCCAGCACCACCGAGGCGAAGGCCTCGTTGACCTCGAAGACGTCGATGTCGTCGACGCCGATGCCGGTGCGCTCGACGCAGGCGCTGGGTGGCGTCGATCGGGCCGGTGAGCATCAGCACGGGGTCGACGCCGACCAGGCAGGTGTCGACGACCCGGGCCCGGGGCCGCAGGCCGAGCTGCTCGGCCTTCTCGGCGGTCATCAGCAGCAGGCGGCGGCGCCGTCGGAGATCTGCGACGCCGACCCGGCGGTGTGCACGCCGTCCTCCCGGGCCGACCGGCTTCAGCGTCGGCCAGCTTCTCGAGGGTGGTCTCGCGCAGGCCCTCGTCGCGGGCCACGTGGTGGGTGGTGCTCGAGGGCCTTGCCCTCGCTCGTCGACGTCGGGCGCGTCGACGGTCGACGACCTGGGTGCCGAAGCGGCCCTCGTCCCACGCCTGGGCGGCGCAGCTGCTGGGAGCGGAAGCCGAACGCGTCGGTGTCGTCGCGGGTGATGCCCCACTTCTCGGCGATGCGCTCGGCCCCCTCGAACTGCGAGGTGAACTCGTACTGGCCGAAGTAGGTCTTGGGGATGGGCACGCCGAGGCCCAGCTTCTTGGACGAGTTCGAGCCGATCGGGATGCGGCTCATCGAGCTCGACGCCGCAGGCGACGGCCACGTCGACCACGCCGCCGGCCGACCAGGCTGGTGGCCAGGTTGGTGGCCTGCTGGGACGACCCGCACTGGGTGTCGACGGTGGTGGCGGCGACCTCCAGCGGCAGGCCGGCGGCCAGCCAGGCGGTGCGGGTGATGTTGAACGACTGCTCGCCGACCTGGCTCACGCAGCCGCCGACGACCTGGCTCGACCGCGGCCGGGTCGATGCCGGAGCGCTCGACGCGCGGCGGTCAGGGCGGTGCCGAGGAGGTCGGCGGGGTGGACGGTGGACGAGGCCGCCGTTGCGCCGCCCGACGGGGGTGCGGACGGCTTCGACGATCACGACGTCAGCCATGGGCGCAGCCTAGGACGCCGGCGCGCGGTTGCGCCGGGTGGCCGGGCCCGGCCGGACGCCGGTTCACGCGCGGCCGGGGAGCCGGCCCTCGTGGGCGAGGCCGGCAAGGCGATGCCGTCGAGGTCGGCCTCGGTCCGGCCGTCGGTGCCGGCCGGGTCGGCGGGCGTGCCGACGAGCACCCAGCCGAGCAGCTCGTCGTCGGGCTCCATGCCGAGCATCGGCCAGCAGCGGCCCGGTGCGTGAACGGCACGCTCTTCCACATCGCCCCCAGGCCGAGGGCGTGGGCCGCCAGCACGATGCCGTAGCCGGTGCACGCGGCCGAGGCGACCTGCTCCCAGCGCTCGACCTTGGCGGCCGGGGCGCGGCGATCACCGTGATCAGGGTCGGGGCGACGAAGGCCTTCGACCGCAGCTTCTCGCGGACGCCGTCGGGCAGGTCGGGGTCGCGGGCCAGCCCGCCGTCCTCGAGGGCGTCGGCGAAGCGCTCGCGGGCGTCGCCCTCGACGACGACGAAGCGCCAGGGCCGGATGCGACCGTGGTCCGGCGCCGTGGCCGCGGCCTTCGCCAGCGCCTCGGGCGACTCCGCCCCACGTCAGGCCACCTCCTGCTGCGGGACGGCCGCCGCGTCGCCGCGGGGCGGGCGGGCCGCGGAGCTGCAGGGCACTGCAGGCTCGTCTCCGGGGATGAGGACGAGCTGTCGGGCCATGAAGTCCACTATGACGACAGGGTGTGACATCGAGGCCATGGGTCGCGCGCACCCGGTCTGCCACCACCGGCCCGGTGCGGCGCTGCGATGCAGTGGCCCGGAGCGGGTCACACGGGTGCGCCCGGCGCCACCAGGGGCCACGGGCACCCGGCCTCGACGATGGCGCCGAGGTCGAGCAGGAGGGCGTCGTCGTGGTGGCGGCCGATGACCTGCATGCCCACCGGCAGGCCGTCGAGCGGCTCGACCGGCATCGACAGCGACGGGTTGCCGCTGATGTTGTCCGGGATGGTGAGGGCGCCGTTGTTCTCCAGGCTCGACCTTCTGGTCCCGCCGACCCGGGTGTTGGCGACGATCTCGGCGGGGAAGGCGACGTCGGGGTTGGTGGCGCAGATGACGAAGTCGACCTGGTCGAACACGGCGGCCATGGCCTCGTTGGCGGCCGGGTGCGGGCCGCCTCGCCCTTCGCCGCAGGTCGCCAGGTCGACGACCTGCTCGGCCAGCTCCAGGCCGAAGGCGATCTCCTTGGTGAGGTCGTCCTCGCAGTCGGGCCAGCAGGTCGCCGAGGTCGTCGCGCAGCCCGGCGAGGTTGCCCAGGGCCCAGCCGAAGCCGAGCGCCGGGGCATCCGCACGTCGACGTCGACGACCTCCAGGCCGGCGTCCGCGGCCAGGGCCTCGCCGGCGGCGACCACCCGCTCGGCCACCGCCGGTCGCGCACGACGCCGGCCCGAGGTCGGGGCGATGGCCACGCGGATGCCCCGCAGGTCGTGGCGTGCCCAGGTCGCGCTCCCAGCCGTCGATGCGGGGCAGCGAGTACGGGTCGCGGGAGTCGTAGCCGGAGGTGACGTCGTACCAGCGGGCGACGTCGCGGATCGACCGGGCCATGCACCCCGAGTCACCACCGTCATCGGGTGGATGCTGGTGTTGGGGCCCCGGGGGATGCGCCCGGCGGTGCCCTTCATGCCCGGCAGGCCGTTGAAGCCGGCGGGGATGCGGATCGACCCGCCGCCGTCGCCGCCGGTGGCGATGCGTGACCAGCCCACCGGCCACCGCCGCCGACGCCGCCGCCCGACGAGCCCCCGGCGGTGCGGCCCGTGCTGCCACGGGTTGTGGGTGATGCCGTTGAGCTTGGTGACGCGACGTTGAGCCCGCCGAACTCCGAGGCGGTGGTCTGGCCGACGGGCACGACCCCGCCGTCGCGCTCGGACCGCTCGCAGCATGGTGTCGGTGTGGGTGGCGATGCGGTCGGCGAACACCAGCGACGCCTCGGTGTCGGGCCAGCCCTCGTAGCTGTCGAGAGCTCCTTGATGCCGAAGGGCACGCCGCCGAACGGCTGCGACACGTCGGCCGCGGCGGCCTTGGCCCGGGCCCGCTCCGGCGTCGACGAAGGAGAAGGCGTTGAGCTCGACTGGCCTCGATGGCGGCGAGTGTGGCCTCGAGCTCCTCCGTCGGCGAGCGCTCCCCGGCGCGGAAGGCCTCGACCAGCGAGCAGGCATCGCCCTGCCACGGTGCATCGGTCATGGCGGCGGACCCTAGCGGGCGCGCCGCCTCAGGCCGCGGGTCCTCGGCGATCTGGGCCCGGACGGTCGTCGCCCCGATGGCGCGGATGCGGTCGCGACCACGGCCTGGTGGGCGGGGTGGTCGACGTAGGTCGCAGGTCCTCGGGCGAGGCGAACGTGCCCGACGATCGCGACGCTGGCGTTGCCCTCGGCCAGGCCGAGGTCGGGGCCCACCGGGTAGGCGATGATCTCGGGGATCTGCGCCGGCAGGGCCCGCAGCCCGGCGACCAGGGCGTCGACCTCGCCCTCGGTGGCGTCGGCGGGACGGTGATCAGCACGACGTGGGTCAGCACGCGGCAGCACGGTACCCGACGCCGGTCGGCGTCGCCCTACTGGAGGCCGCGGCTGGCGCCGCCGTCGACGGGGAGCGGCGGCGCCGGTGACGAAGCGGGCCTGGTCGGAGCACAGGAAGGCCACGACCGCGCCGAAGTCCTCGGCCCGGCCGACGGTGCGGGTGGGGACGTGCTCGGCCACCGCGTCGACCGCGTCGGGTCGTCGCCGTGGAGCTGAGCGGAAGCGGTCGGTGGCGTGGATGCCGGGCTGCACCGAGTTCACGGTGACGCCGTGTCGCCGCGACCTCGAGTGGCGAGCGTCTTGAGGAACGCCGGTGACGCCGGCCCGGGCCGTGTTCGACAGGATCAGCGTCGGCGATGGGCTGGCGGACCGATGGCCGAGGTGATGGCGACGACCCGGCCCCAGCCCCGCTCGGTCATGGCCGGCACCGCGGCCTGGCACATGGCCACCGTCGACAGCAGGTTGAGCTCGAGGGCCGGGATGTACGCCTCGAGTCGGGGTCGAGGCGAACGTCCCGGCCGGTGGTCCGCCGGCGTTGGGCACGAGGATGTCGACCCGCCCGAGCGCGGCGATGGCCTCGTCGACGAACGCGGTGGCGCCCTCGGGTGTCGACACGTCGGCGACGATCGGCACCGCGGCCTCGCCGATGCTCGTCGCGGCCGCCTCGATGCGGGCGCCGATCGCGGCCGCAGATCGGCGACCCGCACGCCCTCCGTCGCCAGCGCCTGGGCCGAGGCGAGCCCCAGTCCCGACGACGCCGCCGCGACCGCCGCGTCCGGCCCGACGATCCCGAGGTCCATGGACTGCACGGTACCCCCGCACCTGGGGGACCGCCCGCGGCGACCGGGCCCCTCCATCCGGCCGGATCAGGGTGGGGCGGGCGGGGGTGGGGCGTAGGGTCGGCGCCGTGGAGACCGTGCCGTTCCTCGGGCTCGAGCCCACCCACAACCCGCACCGCTGGCTCCTGCCGGTCGCCCCCGGCTCTGCACCGTGGGACGGGTTCCTGTTCGGCGGGTGCGGGCTGGGCGCGGCCATCGAGGCGCTCGAGCGCACGACCGGCCGCCGGTCGTGTGGGCCACCGCGCAGTACCTCTCCTACGCCCGGCCGCGCGTCGGTGATGGACATCGACGTCACCATCGCCGTCGGCCGGCAGACGTCACCCAGGCCCGGGCCGTCGGCCACGTGGGCGACACCGAGATCCTCACCGTCAACGCCGCCCTCGGCGACCGCGACCTCGACGTGTCGGGCCAGATGGCGGAGATGCCCGACGGTCCCGCGACCCGAGGACTGCCCGGTGCGGCCGCTGCGGTTCCCGGACGACGGAATCGATCCAGCGCCTCGACCTGCGCCTGGCCAGCGGCCGTCCGATCGACGACTTCGACGGCACGCCGCCGCCGGACGGCCGCTCGGCGCTGTGGGCCCGCATCCCCGACCTGCCCGAGACCACCGCGCTCGAAGCTGGCCGATCCTCGGCGACTACGTCCCGTTCGGCACCGGCCAGGCGCTCGGCCGTCCACGTCGGCGGCAACAGCCTCGACAACACGCTGCGGGTCGTGCAGATCGTGCCCACCGAGTGGGTGCTGCTCGACATCCAGGTCGACGCGCTCGCCAACGGCTTCGGCCACGGCCTCGTCCACCTCTGGGCCCAGGACGGCACCCTCCTGGCCACCGCCAGCCAGTCCACCATCGCCCGGGAGTGGACGCCCTGAGCTGACGCCCGGCGAGCGGGGATCCGGCCGTCGCACCCCGGTCCTAGGCTCCCAGCCATGAGCGCTCTGGAAGCCGACGACGTCGTCTGGGACCTGTCCGACCTCCTCGACGGGCGCGGACGAGGCGTCCGGTGTCGACGACCTGCTCGACGAGGCCGACGCGCTGGCCGCCGACCTGGCCGGACCCGCGGGGCCGTGGCCGGGCGTCGACGCCGGCGAGCTGGCCACGTTCATGGACGGCCGGCCGCCCTGTCGCGACCTGCTCGGTCGGGCCGGCTCCTGGGCGTCGCTGCGGTTCGCCGTCGACTCACCGACGACCCAGCCCGTGGCGCGCTGATGCAGCGGGTCCAGGAGCGGGCCACGGCCATCGCCACCCGGCTGCTGTTCTTCGAGCTCGAGTGGGCCGAGGTCGACGACGAGCACGTCGACGACGCTGCTCGCCGACGACCGGCTCGGCCTTCTGCGCCCACCACCTGCGCATCGATGCGCCGCTACCGGCCGCACCTGCTGACCGAGCCCGAGGAGCGGATGCTCACCGAGAAGTCGGTCACCGGGCGCGTCGGCGTGGGGCCGCCTGTTCGACGAGCTGACCTCGGCCATCGCGGTCGACCTCCCGACGGCGCGCACCGACGCACGCCTCGAGCGAGGGCGCTCGAGCCGGCCTGCGGCTCAGCACCCCGACCGCGAGGTGCGCCGGGCCGCGGCCGAGCGCGGTCACCGCGGGCCTCGCGCCCGGGCTGCGCACCCGGGCCTTCGTCTTCAACACGCTGCTGCGCGACAAGTCCATCGACGACCGGCTGCGCGAGCTACCCGTCCTGGATCTCGTGCGCGGAACCTGTCCAACGAGGCCAGCGACGAGTCGGTGCAGGCCCTCGTCGACGCCGTCGTGCGCCCGCTACGACCTCCCCCAGCGCTGGTACCGCTCAAGGCCCAGATGCTCGGCCTCGACCGGCTGGCCGACTACGACCGCATGGCGTCGGTGGCCGTCGGACGAGACGCCGATCGGCTGGGCCGAGGCCACGGAGCTCGTGCTCGACGCCTACGGCTCCTTCTCGCCCGAGCTGGCCGACATCGCGCCGCCGCTTCTTCGACGAGCGGTGGATCGACGCCCCCGTCCGGCCCGGCAAGCGGCCCGGTGCGTTCTGCGCCTACACCGTGCCCGTCGCACCACCCCTACCTGCTCCTCAACTGGACCGGGCCGGCGCGCGCGACGTGCTCACCCTGGCCCACGAGCTCGGCCACGGCCTGCACGCCTACCTGGCCCGCGAGCAGGGCGTGTTCCACCAGTCGACGCCGCTGACCCTGGCCGAGACGGCGTCGGTGTTCGGCGAGACGGTCACCATCGGCCGCGCTGCTCGAGCGACACCGACGACCCCGGCGCCCGCTTCGCCCTGCTGGCCGAGATCGTCGAGGACTCCATCGCCACCGTGTTCCGCCAGGTCGCCATGAACCGCTTCGAGGACGCGGTGCACACCGCCCGCCGCACCGAGGGCGAGCTGTCGGTCGAGCGCTTCGGCGACGCTGTGGGCCGACGCGCAGGAGGCCATGCTCGGCGACGCCGTCGAGATCACCGAGGGCTACCGCACCTGGTGGACGCTACATCCCGCACTTCATCGGCACGCCCGGCTACGTCTACGCCTACGCCTACGGCCAGCTGCTCGCCCTGTCGGTGTACGCCCGCTACGAGGCAGCAGGGCGCGGCGTTCGTGCCCGCCTACCTCGAGCTGCTGTCGGCCGGCGGGTCGCTGGCGCCCGAGGAGCTCGGCCGCATCGTCGACTGCGACCTCGAGGACCCGGGCTTCTGGGACGCCGGCCTCGACATCGTCGAGCGGCAGCTCGACGCCGCCGAGGCCGCGGCCAGGACGCCGGCCGCCTGTAGGGCGACGGCTGACGCGGGCCTGCGGCGGTCGTACGCTGCCGCGGTCATGGCGCTGCCCGTCCCGTCCCCGTCCACCACCGCCGTCGTGACCGGGGCGTCGTCCGGGATCGGGGTCGAGATCGCCCGCCAGCTGGCCGGGCGGGGCCACGGCGTCACCCTCGTCGCCCGGCGGGAGGCCGAGCTGCGGACCGTCGCCGCCGACCTGGCCGCCGCCCACGGCATCCGGGCCGAGGTGGTCGCCGCCGACCTGGCCGACCCCGACAGCCGGGCCGCGGTGGTCGACGAGGTCGGCGGACCTCGGGCTGACGATCGACGTGCTGGTGAACAACGCCGGCCTCTCGACCACGGGGCCGGTCAGCGCCAGCGACGTCGAGGCCGAGCTGCGGATGGTGCGGGTCGACGTCGAGGCCGTCGTCGACCTGTGCAGCCGGGTCGTGCCCGGCATGGTCGAGCGGGGCCGGGGCGCCGTGCTGAACGTGGCCTCCACCGCCGCGTTCCAACCCCTGCCCGGGCAGGCCGGCTACGGCGGCCGAAGGCGTTCGTGCTCTCGTACACCGCAGGCCATGGCGGCCGAGCTGAAGGGCAGCGGCGTCACCGCGACCACCCTGTGCCCGGGCCCGGTGAAGACGGGCTTCGGCGAGGCCGCCGGCTTCACCGACGAGGAGGCCGAGGCCGCGCTGCCGTCGTTCATGTGGGAGTCGGCCGAGGACGTCGCCAAGGCGGCCGTCGACGGCATGGACAAGGGTCGCACCGTCGTCATCCCCGGCGCGGCCAACGTGGTCGGCGGCCTACACCGCCCGGGTCACCCCGAAGTCGCTGCTCCTCCCGATCCTCGCCCGCCAGCACCCCGGCGTCCTGAACGCACCGGCTGTGCCGGGCGGTAGCGGCGGGTCGCGCGGCCACGGCCGCGCTGGGCTGACGTCCGCCGACGGGTCGCGGGGCCGGGGTACGGTCCGGGCCATGCAGCGCTACGGCATGACCATCCCGTTCGACGGCCTCCCCCTGCACGCCCAGCGGGACGCGATCGCGGAGCTGGCCGACCTCGGCTACACCGACGTGTGGTCGAGCGAGGCCAACGGTGCCGACGCCTTCACCCCGCTGGCCCTCGCGTCGGTGTGGGCGCCGTCGCTGCGCCTCGGCTGCGCCATCGTCCCGGCCTACACCCGGGGCCCGGCGCACCCTGGCCCAGTGCGTGGCCTCGCTGGCCGACGCCGCGCCCGGCCGGGTCGCCTTCGGCATCGGCACGTCGTCGAACGTGATCGTCGAGCGCTGGAACGACATCCCGTTCGAGGAGCCGTACAAGAAGATCCGCGACATGGTCCGCTTCCTCCGCACCGCGCTCACCGGCGAGAAGGTCAAGGAGGACTACGACACCTTCTCGGTGAACGGGCTTCAAGCTGGGCCTGGTCCCCGAGCAGCAGCCCCAGATCCTGATCGCCGCGCTGCGCGAGGGGATGCTGCGCCTCGCCGGGCGCGAGGGCGACGGCGCGATCATCAACTGGCTCGGTGCCGACGACGTGGCGACGGTGGCGCCGATCGTCCACGCCGGCGGCGACGACAAGGAGATCGTGGCCCGCATCTTCGTGGCGCCCACCACCGACACCGACATGGTCCGCGGCATGGGCCGCTACGCCATCGCCGCCTACCTCAACGTGCCCGGTGTACGCCGAGTTCCACCGGTGGCTCGGGCGGGGCGAGCATGCTGCAGCCGATGTGGGACGCACTGGGCCGCCGGCGATCGCAAGGCCGCGCTGGCCGCCATCCCCGACGAGGTGGTCGACGCCCTCATCGTCCACGGCTCGCCCGAGGAGTGCCGCGAGCACATCGGCCGCTACGTCGACAACGGCGTCACCTGCCCGGCGCTGGCCGTCCTGCCCTTCGGTCTCGACCCGGTCCAGGCCGCCCGCGACCTGGCGCCCGACCGCCTGACCGGCGCGGTGCCGCCTCCGGTCCGTGCACGGTGAACGGGGCGAACAGGGCGGTCGAGCAGCTCGACCAGCTCGTCGCGCTCGGCCTCGTCCAGCACCGCGAAGGCGGCCTCGCCCAGCGCGACCTCGCCGGCCTCGGCCGCGGCGGCCCAGAGGGCGTTGGCGCCGGGGTCCTCGGTGTCGGGGTGCGGGCCGTCGTAGCCGTAGAGGCCGAGCATGACGGGGCCGCCGATGCTGACGGCCAGGTGCGGGTCGAGCCCGTGGCCGATCATCGCCGCGCCGTGCAGGCCGCCCCGCAGCTCGCGGAGCACGTTCATCCGGTGGAGGACGAGGGCGGCCGGGCGGGACGGGTCCGGCTCGGGCTGGACCCGCCAGGCCGCGAAGCAGGGGAGCGGCCGACGAGCGGGCGCCGGTGAGCACGGTGTCGAGCAGCGGCGGCGGTGCGGCCGAGGTCGACGTCCTCGGTGAGGTGCGACTCGGCCCAGGCGTGGCCGACGTCGGCGAAGTGGGTGGCGGCCTCGGACGGGCTCATCACCTGACGGCCCTTCTCCCAGGCGTCGACCACCGTCGCGGGCTCCAGAACACGAACGACGGCCGAGACCACGTCGCCGGGCACGTCGCCGAGCGCGCCGCCCCGGCCGCAGACGTAGAAGTCGAGCCCCTCGAAGCCGAGCTCGTCGCCCTTGGCGTAGGTGGCCATGTCGAGCATGAAGTAGCTGGCGAGGTTGGCGACGGCGGGAGCGGTGGCCTTGGCGGCGGAGAGGGCGTCCATGGCCGCGGACCCTACGCCGTGCCGGGACGGGTCGTCGGTACCCTGCCCGCGCCCCGTCCTCGCGTCCCCGCCCGACCTGGTGATCTTCGACCTCGACGGCACGCTGTGCGACACCGAGGCCGGGATCATGGCCCACCTGGCCCGGGCGCTGGACGTGGTCGGCCTCGACGTCCCGCCACCGGACGTGCTGCGGGGCTGCGTCGGGCCGCCGTGGCCGGAGTTCCTGCCCACGATCGGGGTGCCGCCCGACCGCTACGACGACGTCGTGACCGCCTACCGGGCGACCTACGACCACGAGGCGCCGGCGCTGGCCCTGCCGTTCCCGGGCATCCCCGAGGCCCTCCGGTCGCTCGACGACGCCGGGCTGTCCCTGGCGGTGGCGACGTCCAAGCCCCAGCACCTGGCCGACCGCATCGTGGGCGACGGCCCGCTGGGCCGCTGGATCCCGACCGTCGTCGGCGCCGACCCCGACGCCGGTCGGCACGTCAAGGCCGACGTCGTCGGGGCCGTGCTCGACGCGGTGCCCGGCGTCGCCCGGGCGGCGACCGTGATGGTCGGCGACCGGCACCACGACGTGCACGGCGCCGCCGCCCACGGGGTCGCGACGGTCGGCGTGCGCTGGGGCTGCGCCCCGCCCGGGGAGCTGGAGGAGGCCGGGGCCGCTCGCCGTCGTCGAGACGCCCGAGGCCCTCGGCCGACCTGCTCCTCGGCCGCTGACGCTCGCCCGTGCAGCCGCGGGCGGCGCTCAGCCGCCGATGGCGTGGACGCCGCCGTCGACGTGGACGATCTCGCCGGTGGTCGCCGGGAACCAGTCCGACAGCAGGGCGACGCACCGCGCGGGCGGCCGGCTCGGGGTCGTCGACGTCCCAGCCCAGCGGCGCCCGCTCGCGCCACGCTCGGCTCGAGGTCGGCGAAGCCGGGGATGCTGCGGGCGGCGACCGTGCGCGAGCGGCCCGGCGGCGACCAGGTTCACCCGCACGCCGGCCGGGCCGAGGTCGCGGGCCAGGTAGCGGGCTGGCCGACTCGAGCGCCGCCTTGGCCACGCCCATCCAGTCGTAGGCCGGCCAGGCGACGGAGGCGTCGAAGTCGAGCCCGACGATCGACGACCCGGCGCCGCAGCAGCGGTCGCACCGCCCGGGCCAGCGCGGCGAGCGAGTAGGTCGAGACCTGGAGGGCGGTGGCGACGTCGTCCCAGCCGGCGCCGAACAGGCCGTCGTCGTGGCCGAGGCAGCGCCTCGGGGGCGAAGCCGACGGCGTGGACGACGCCGTCGAGCCGGTCCCAGCGCTCGCCCAGGTCGGTCGGCCAGCGCGGTCGAGGTGGGCCGGGTCGGTGACGTCGAGCTCGAGCACGTCGACCGGCGTCGGGCAGCCGCTTGGCCGCCCGCTCGGTGACGCGTCAGGGCCCGGCCGAACGAGGTGAGCACCACCGTCGGCCCCCTGCTCCTGGGCGAGGCGGGCGCAGTCGAAGGCGATCGACGACGGGGTGAGCACGCCGGTGACGAGCACGGTGCGGTCAGCGAGGAGCACGAGGTCTGCCTTTCAGGCGATGAGGGCCGGACGCATCAGCAGGGGGCGTTGTCGTGGCGGCGGGCGGGGAGGTGGGGGCGCTTGGCGGCGAGGCGGGTCGAAGCGCGGCGACGAGGTGGGCCCGGGTGTCGGCCGGGTCGATGACCTGGTCGACGTAGCCCGCGCTCGGCGGCCACGTCGGGCGTGCAGAACCGGGCCTGGTAGTCGGCCTCGAGCGCGGCCCGGGCGGCGTCCGGGTCGTCGGCGGCGGCGATGCTCGCGCCGGTTGAGGATGGCGACGGCGCCGGGCGCGCCCATCACCGCGATCTCGGCGGTGGGCCAGGCCAGCACCAGGTCGTTGCCGATGTCGCGGGAGTCCATGACGATGTAGGCGCCGCCGTAGGCCTTGCGCAGGATCACGCACGACGCGGGGCACGGTGGCCGCGCAGTAGGCGTGGACGAGCTTGGCCCCGTGGCGGATCATGCCCCGCCACTCGAGGTCCGGCCGGGCTCGAAGCCGGGGGTGTCGACCAGCGTGACGATCGGCAGGCCGGCGGCGTCGGCGCGCCTGGACGTGGCGGGCGGCCTTCGACCAGGCCTCGATGTCGAGGGTGCCGGCCCGGATCCGGGGCTGGTTGGCGATGACGGCGACGGCCCGGCCGTCGAGGCGGGCGTAGGCGGTGACCATGTTCGGGGCGTGGTCGGCGCGGACCTCCAGCACGCTGTCCGTCGTCGACGATGTCGGCGAGCACGTCGCGCACGTCGTAGGACGCCCGGGGGTCGGCGGGCACGGCGGCCGCCGCGGTGCGGCACGGGCGGTCGACGGGATCGGTGGTGGGGGCGACGGGCAGCGGCACGTCCCACGACGGGGGCAGGTAGGCGAGCAGGTCGGCGAGGGCGGCCTCGGCGTCGGCCCGGTCGGCGGCGACCAGCGAGGCCAGCCCGGTGACCGCGGGCGTGGACGGCGGCGCCGCCGAGGGCGTCGGGGTCGATGGTCGCCCCGGTGACGGAGCGCGACCGCGGCCGGGCCGTTGACGTAGGCCGTGCGCGTCGGCGGTGAGCACGACGTGGTCGGCCAGCCCGAGGATGGGGGCGAGGCCGCCGTGGCACGGAGCCGATCACGGCGAGCAGGAGCGGCACCGAGCCCGACGAGCGCGCGTCGCGGCCCGGGCCACCCGGCCCCAGGCCACCAGCCCGCTGAGGTTGGTCGGGTCGACGCGACCAGGGTGTCGACCACGCCGAGCACCGGGACCTGGAGCTCGCCGGCCAGGTGCAGGGCCCGGGCCACGATGTCGGCCTCGGCCGCGGGGTGGCGGGGCCGCCGGGGTCGGAGCCCGACCTCGAACCACGCGACGGTGCGCCCGTCGATCTCGACCAGCCCGGCCCAGCAGCCCCCGGGCCGGTCGGCGCCGATCGCCGTCGCCGGGCCGAGGGACGGGACCGGCCAGAGCCGGGCCGGGGACCGTCGTCCGGGGCGGGACGACGTCGGGTCGGGTCGACGGGATCGGGTCGGTCGGCGGGGGGCCGACGATGCTCCGGCGCGCCTCGGAGCGGTGCCGCGTCGATGGTCGGCAGCGCGGTCACCTCGACGCGGGACGAGGACGAGGGCGGCGTTGTGGCCGCCGAAGGCGAACGAGGTCGACAGGACGGGACCGCGGCGGATCGAGCGGGGCGCGCCGAGGACCACGTCGACCTCGAGGGCGGGGTCGACGTCGCTCGGTGCCGGCGACCGGGGGCACCAGGCCGTCGGCGGCCGACTCGAGGGCGATGGCGGCCTCGACCGCGCCGGCGGCGCCGACCAGGTGGCCGGTGACGCCCTTGGTCGACGTGACCGGGACGGACGCCGGCGCCGAACACCGAGACCAGCGCGCGGGCCTCGGCCGCGTCGTTCAGCGGGGTCGACGTGCCGTGGGCGTTGACGTGGCGTGACGTCGGACGGGTCGAGCCCGGCGTCGGCCAGGGCCAGCCGCACGCACGGCCGCGGCGCCGACGCCGTCCTCGGACGGCGCGGTGATGTGGTGCCGCGTCGCAGGTGCGCCCGTACCCGGCGACGCTAGCCGAGCACGGTGGCGCCCCGCGCCTCGGCGTGGGCCAGCGACTCCAGCACGAGGAAGCCGGCGCCCTCGCCCATCACGAAGCCGTCGCGGTCGACGTCGAAGGGTCGGCTGGCGGTCGACGGGTCGTCGTTGCGGCTGCTGAGGGCGCCCATGCGGGCGAACGCGGCCATGGCCGTCGGCGTGATCGACGCACTCGGTGGCCCCGGCGACGACCACGTCGCACGAGCCGTCCCGCACCATCCGGGCCGCCTCGCCGATGGCGTTGGCCCCCGTGGCGCAGGCGGTGGCCACGCACAGGCTGGGCCCGGTGAAGCCGTGGGCGATGGAGACCAGCGCCGCCGGGCCGTTCACCATCATCATCGGCACGAGGAAGCGGGCTGACCCGCTTCGGGCCCTTCTCGGAGTGCAGGCGGACCTGGTCCTCGAGCGTCGTCAGGCCGCCGACGCCGGACCCGCGATCACACCGACCCGGGACGGGTCGGCCGCGAGCGAGCGATCGCCCACCTCGCCGGTGACGAGGCCGGCGCGAGGAGCGCGTCCTCGGCCGCGATGAGGGCCTGGTGCCCGCTGCGGTCGATGCGCCGGGCCTCACGGGCGCCGATGCGGCCCTCGACGTCGAGGTCGGTCACCTCGCAGGCGATCCGGCAGGGCAGGCCCTCGGGGTCGAACAGCGCTGATGGGCCCGGCGGTCGCCTTGGCCGCGAGGACCCGGTCGAGCGTGTCCTCGAAGGTCGTGCCGGCGGGCGAGACGACGCCGACGCCGGTGATGGCGACCGGCTCGCCGGGCGGGCGAGCGGTGCTCACGACGCGGCGGCCGAGGCACCGACGACGGCGAGCACGACGTCGGCGGCGTCGCCCACGGTCTTGACCTCGGCCAGGTCGTCCTCGGGCACCTCGACGTCGAACTGGTCCTCGAGGGCCATCACCAGCTCGGTGAGGTCGAGGCTGTCGGCCTCGAGGTCCTCGGCCCAGGTGGCGGTCTCGGTGACCAGCTCGGGGTCGAGCTTGAGCACCTCGACGGCGGTGGTGATGACGGCGTCGAGCACGGTGGCACGGTCCATTGGGGTCTCCTCGGGGTCGGGGTTGGTGGGGGGAGGGGGATGGGGCAGGTTCCCGGGCTCAGGTGCCCATGGCGAGGCCGCCGTCGACGGGGAGCACGGCGCCGGTCACGAAGGCGGCGGCGTCGGAGGCCAGGAAGGCGATGGCGGCGGCCACCTCGTCGGGGGTGGCCATGCGGCCGAGGGGCACGGTGGCGGTGAGCTCGTCGCGCCGGGCCTCGGGCAGGGCGTCGGTCATCGCGGTGGCGACGGGCCCGGGGGCGACGACGTTGGCGGTGATCGATCGGGGGGCGAGCTCGCGGGCGAGGGCCCGGGTGAGCCCGATGAGACCGGCCTTGGCCGCGGCGTAGCTGGCCTGCCCGGCCGCGCCGGCGTAGGCGGCGACCGACGACACGGTGACGATGCGGCCCCGCCGCTCGCGCAGCATGCCCGGCACGACGGCCCGCAGGCAGCGGTAGGCGCCGTCGAGGTTGGTGTCCATCAGCGTGCGCCAGCGCTCGGGGGTGAGGCGGACGAACAGCCCGTCGTCGGTGATCGCCGGCGTTGAGCACGAGGACGGTGATGCGCCCGGCCTCGGCCTCGACCCGGGCCACCGCGTCGGCGACCGACGCCTCGTCGGTGACGTCGAGGGCGACGGCCAGCGCCTGCCCGCCGTCGGCGGCGATGGCGTCGACCGACGGCCTTGGCCGCCGGCCTCGTCGGACCGGTAGCCGACGGCCACGTGGCAGCCGTCGCGGGCCAGCGCCCGGGCCGCGGCGGCGCCGATGCCGCCGGAGCCGCCGGTCACCAGGGCGACGCGGCTGAGCTCGCCGTCGGAGCTCATGGGCCCGTCCCCCAGCGCAGGAGCTGTGATCCCCAGGACATCCCGGCCCCCATGGCCGAGGTGAGCACGAGGTCGCCGGAGCGGATGCGCCCGTCGTCGGCCGCGGCCGCGAGGGCGAGGGGGACGGAGGCGGCCGAGGTGTTGCCGTGGGTGTCGAGGGTGACCACGACGCGCGCCGGGTCGAGACCGAGGCGGTCGGTCGCGGCGTCGATGATCCGGCGGTTGGCCTGGTGGGGGACGTAGGCGTCGACGTCGGCGGCGGTCACACCGGCCCGGTCGAGGACGGTGCGGGCCGAGGCGACCAGGGCGCGGGTGGCGGCCCGGAACACCTCGGGCCCGTCCATGCGCAGGTAAGCGTGCCCGGCCGGCACCTCCAGGTGGGGGATCAGCGCGGGGTCGCCGTCGAGGGCGGACGCCACGACCCCGGGAGGGGGCCGTCGGTCGTCGCTCCGATGCGCCCGGCCGCGGTGGGCACGACGTCGGGACCGGACGCAGGGGGCACTGCCGGTCCCGACGCCGTGAGCTGGCGGAGGACGAGGGCGCCGGCCCCGTCTCCGAACAGGACCGCGGTCGACCGGTCGTCGGGGTCGACCAGGCTGGTCATGCGCTCCGCGCCGATCAGCAGGGCGGTGCCGGTCGCACCGCTGGCGACCGCGGACGCGGCCAGGTGCAGGGCGTAGGCGAACCCGGCGCACGCTGCGTTCACGTCGCAGGCTGCGGCGCGGGTGCCGAGCAGGGCGGCGACGTCGGCCGCGGCCGCGGGCAGGGCCCGGTCCGGGGTGCTGGTGGCCACGATGAGCAGGTCGACGTCGGCGGGTCCGAGGCCGGCCCGGTCGAGGGCCTGCCGTCCCGCCTCGGCGGCCAGCCCGGCGGTGGTCTCACCGGGGCCGTGCACGTGGCGGGAGCGGATCCCGGTGCGGGTCGCGATCCACTCGTCGCTGGTGTCGAGGACCCGGGCCAGGTCGTCGTTGGTGAGCTGGCACGCGGGCAGGGCCGCACCCCAGCCCGCGAAGGCGAGCGGCAGCAGGGTCGCGGCGGCCACCGGGTCGAGGGTCGCGATCGGAGTGGCGAGGCTCATCGGCGGACCCCGGATCGCCGGATCACTCGTGCCCCATGGCGTGGAGCCAGGCGATGGGCTGGCCGGCCCGCACCCGCTCGCCGGGCAGGGCCAACATGCCCATCAGGAAGCCGTGGAACGCGCTGGTCACGTCGACCTGACGGCCCAGGCTCTCGACGGTGCCGAGCCGCGAGCCGGGAGCGATGATCTCGCCCTCGGTGGTGACCACGTCGGGGGGCAGCGGGACGAAGGTGCCCGCCTCCGGGGCGATCACCATGCGGGCCGTGATGCGCACGTCGTCACCCTCGTGAGGAACTGCGGCGCTCATCGAGTCACCCCCACGCCGAACAGGGAGGGGAGCAGGTCGTCGACCTCGGCGGGGGTCGCCGCCGCGGTGACGGCGACGTCGTCGCGGCAGCGCTTCACCAGGCCGCTGAGGGTGGTGCCGGGCCCGAGCTCGACGATGGTGCGGGCCCCGAGGCCGGCGAGGGTGTCGACGCTCTCCCGCCAGCGCACGGGCCGGACGAGGTGGACGGTCAGGCGGTCGGCCCAGCCGGTGCGGGCGTAGTGGGCGCTGGCGTCGTGGTTGGTGACGATCGGGACGGTGGTGGCCGAGAAGGCGGTGGCCTCGACCTCCGGGTGGAAGGCGTCGGCGGCGGCGGCCATCAGCGGGGTGTGGAAGGCGCCGCCGACCGGGAGCGGCCGGGCCTTGCGCACCCCGGCCTCCTTGGCGGCTGCGGTGGCGGCGGCCAGCCCGTCGGCCGTTCCGCCCAGCACCACCTGGCCGGGTGCGTTGTCGTGGGCGATCCAGGCCTCGTCCACCTCGGCGACGGCCTGGCGGGCCTGGTCGACGGTGGCCCCGAGCAGGGCGACGAGCCCTCCGGGCCGGTCGTCGGCGGCCTGCTGGGTGACCTCGGCCCGGCGCACGGCGAGGCGCACCCCGTCGGCGACGCTCACCGCGCCGGAGGCGACGAGGGCGGTGATCTGTCCGAGGGAGTGGCCGGCGAAGGCGACCGGGTGGTCGACGAGCGGGCGGGCCGCCTCCCACACCACCAGCGACGCCAGCAGCACCGCGAGCTGGGAGTCGGCGGTGCGGGACAGGTCGGCGTCGGGGTCGAGCAGCAGGTGCCGCAGCCCCTGGCCGGTGACCTCCTCGGCCTCCTCGACGACCGACCAGGCCGGGTGGTCGACCCAGGGGAGGCCGGCGCCCGGGACCTGGCTGCCCTGACCGGGGAAGACCACCGCCAGGGCGTCCAACCCGCCGCCCGACCTGCCGTCGGTGTCGGTCGGGGAGGTCTCGGGGGGGTCGGGCAGGGGCGCGGAAGGGCTCGGGGGTGGGGACATCAGGGTGTGGGACCGCTCCATGGCCCCAAGGGTTTCCCCCTACTCATGGGTAACTTCGCGTACCGCTCGGTAGTTCACCGTTCGGCAACACCGAGGGCGGATGTCACTCCTCTCGGTGGGTAACCCGAGGGGCGTGCCCAGCGTCCCAGAGCCTGTGACCTCCGTCCCCCCCGAGCCCGTCGACGACCTGGTGGGGCTCCTCCCGCACCGGCCCCCGTTCCGCTTCGTCGACGTGGTCGACGCCTGCGAGCCGGGCGTGGCGGTCACCGCCCGCTGGCGGATCACCGGCGACGAACCGTGGCTGGCCGGCCACTTCCCGGGCAACCCGATCGTTCCGGGTGTCCTCCAGGTCGAGGCCCTCGCCCAGGCGGGGGCGATCGGCGTGCTGAGCGATCCGGCCCACGCCGGCCGCCTCCCCGTGCTCGGCGGGGTCGAGGACGCCCGCTTCCGTCGCATGGCCCGACCGGGCGACGAGATCACGCTCCACGTCGAGCTGGAGAAGGTCACCCGCCGCGGCGGCTGGGGCCGGGGCACGGCGTCGGTCGACGGCGACGAGACCGCGACCGGCCGCATCCTCTTCCTCTTCGCCCCCGGCTGAGCAGGCCACCGGGGCTGCGACGGCCGGACCCGATGCCGTCAGATCGAGGTCAGTCGTCCGTCATCGGGACGCCACCCGAGTGAAACGGCCCGGGCACGGGGGTCCCCTACAACGGCGGCCGTGCAGCTGTCCCCCCACGAGCAGGAGCGACTGCTCATCCACGTGGCCGCCGGCCTGGCTCGCGAGCGCCGGGCCCGGGGCCTGCGCCTGAACCACCCGGAGGCCATCGCCCTGCTCACCTCGTGGGTGTTCGAGGGGGCGCGCGACGGGCGGACGGTGGTCGACCTGATGGAGGCCGGGCGGGCCGTGCTCACCCGCGACGACGTGATGGAGGGCGTGCCCGAGATGATCCCGGACATCCAGGTCGAGGCGACCTTCCCCGACGGCACCAAGCTGGTGACCCTCCACCAGCCCATCCCGTGAGCGGGATGATCCCCGGTCAGGTGGTCGGCCCCGACGATCCCGTGCCCCGCAACCCGGGCGCGCCGCGCCTCGAGCTGCTGGTGGAGAACACCGGCGACCGGCCGGTGCAGGTCGGGTCGCACTTCCACTTCGCCGAGGCCAACCCGGCCCTCGCCTTCGACCGGGCCGCGGCCCGCGGCTGGCGGCTCGACGTCGCCGCCGGCACGTCGGTCCGCTTCGAGCCCGGCATCGCCATGGACGTCACCCTCGTGCCCCTCGGCGGGCGCCGGATCGTGGCCGGTCTGCGGGGCGAGGTCGCCGGGCCGCTCGACGGTCCGGTCGCCACGGAGGACGGCGTCGTGACCTCGACCGACCGAGCGACGTACCGCCGCCTGTTCGGCCCGACGACCGGCGACCGCATCCGCCTGGCCGACACCGACCTCTGGATCGAGGTCACCGAGGACCGCTGCGCCGGTGGCGACGAGGTCGTCTTCGGTGGCGGCAAGGTCATCCGCGAGTCGATGGGCCAGGGCGGTGCCACCCGGGCCGAGGGCACCCCTGACCTGGTGATCACCGGTGCCGTCGTCCTCGACCACTGGGGTGTGGTCAAGGCCGACGTCGGCATCCGCGACGGTCGGATCGTCGCCCTGGGCAAGGCCGGCAACCCCGACACCATGGACGGCGTCCACCCCGACCTCGTGATCGGCCCGTCGACCGAGGTGCTGGCCGGCAACGGCAAGATCCTCACCGCCGGCGCGGTCGACTGCCACGTCCACCTGATCTGCCCGCAGCTGATCCCCACCGCGCTGTCGGCCGGGATCACGACGCTGATCGGCGGCGGCATCGGCCCGGTCGAGAGCAGCAAGGCCACGACGGTCACGTCGGGGTCGTGGCACATGGCCCGCATGTTCGAGGCCATGGACGTCTGGCCGGTGAACTTCGTCCTCCTGGGCAAGGGGAACACGGCCTCGGAGGCCGCCCTGTGGGAGCAGGTGCGGGCCGGGGCGGGGGCGTTCAAGCTCCACGAGGACTGGGGGTCGACCCCGGCCGCCATCGACACCGCCCTGCGGGTGGCCGATGCCTCGGGGGTGCAGGTGGCGATCCACACCGACACCCTCAACGAGGCCGGCTACGTCGGTGACACCGTCGCCGCCATCGCCGGTCGGTCGATCCACGCCTACCACACCGAGGGCGCGGGAGGAGGCCACGCGCCGGACATCATCACCATCGCCACCCACCCCAACGTGCTGCCGTCGTCGACCAACCCGACCCGGCCCCACACGGTCAACACGGTGGCCGAGCACCTCGACATGCTCATCGTCTGCCACCACCTCAACCCGTCGGTGCCCGAGGACCTCGCCTTCGCCGAGAGCCGCATCCGGCCCAGCACCATCGCGGCCGAGGACGTCCTCCACGACATGGGCGCGATCTCCATGATCGGCTCGGACTCGCAGGCCATGGGGCGCATCGGCGAGGTCGTGATGCGCACGTGGCAGACGGCCCACGCCATGAAGGTGCGACGGGGTTCGCTGCCCGGCGACGGCGCGGCCGACAACAACCGGGCCCGGCGCTACGTCGCCAAGTACACGATCGCCCCCGCCGTCGCCCACGGCCTGGCCTCGGAGATCGGCAGCGTCGAGCCCGGCAAGCTGGCCGACCTGGTGCTGTGGGACCCGGCCTTCTTCGGGGTGCGGCCCCAGGTGGTGCTGAAGGGCGGGTTCCCGGCGTGGGCCCAGATGGGCGACGCCAACGCCTCGATCCCCACGCCGCAGCCGGTGTTCCCCCGTCCGATGTTCGGCGCGGCTCCGACGGTGGCGCCGGATCTCAGCGTGGCCTGGGTGGCGCAGGCCGCGCTCGACGACGGACTGGCCGACCGGCTGGACGTGCGGCGGCGGCTGGTGGCGATCGACGACACCCGCTCGATCGGCAAGGCCGACATGCCGGAGAACGACGCCATCGTCGACATCCGGGTCGACCCCGACACCTTCGCCGTGCACGTCGACGGCGAGCTCATCACCGAGGCGCCGGCCGAGGTCCTCCCGATGGCCCAGCGCTACTTCCTCTTCTGATGCCCGACTCCCTCGAGTGGCCGATCGGGCCGGGACCCCCATCGCGACCAGTCGACGCGCTGCTGGCCGCGGTGCTGCTGGGGGACGGGCGGCTCCCGGTGGGTGCGACGTCGCACTCGTGGGGGGTCGAGGCCGCGGTGCGGCGGACCGGGCTGGAGACGACGGCCGACCTCGGGCGGTTCCTCCGCGAGCGGCTGCCGGGGCCGGGTCTGGTCGACGCGTCGGCGGCCGCGCTGGCGGCGGGGGAGGGCTCGTCGCCGGACGGTCCCTGGTGGGACGGCCTCGTCGCCGAGCTCGATGCCCGGGTGCCGTCGGCGGCCCAGCGCGACACCAGCGACCGCCTCGGACGCCAGCTGCTGCGGGCCGCCCGCCGGCTGTGGCCGTCGCCCGCGCCTCGAGGCCGCCGCGGGTCGCTCCCGTCTGCCCCAACCGATCGCCCTGGGGCTCGTCGGCGCGCGCGGCGGGCGTCGACCCGGTCGACGTGGCCGCGCTGTCGCTCCACGGCGCCGCGACCATGGCTGCCAGCGCCGCGGTGCGCCTGCGGGGCCTCGACCCGGTGGCCGCCCAGGTCGCGGTCGTGGCCCTGCACCCCCTGATCTCCGCCCTGGCCGACCAGGCCGCGGCGGTGCCCGACCCGACCGCCCTGCCCTCCGGTGGGTCGGTCGTCGTGGACCTCCTCGCCGAGGTCCACCGCCACGAGGAGGCCCGGCTCTTTGCCAGCTGACCACGACCACCCACACGACCACTCGCACTCCCACGACGGGCACCCGCACACCCACGGGCACTCCCACGACCACTCGGTCGACCACCACGATCCGGCCCCGGCCGAGGGACGTCCGCTGCGGATCGGCGTCGGCGGCCCGGTCGGCAGCGGCAAGACGACCCTCGTCGGCGAGCTGTGCCGGGCCCTGCGCGACCGGCTCGACATCGTGGTCGTCACCAACGACATCTACACGAGCGAGGACGCCATGGCGCTGCGGGCCGCGGGCGTGCTCGACCCCGAGCGGATCGTCCCGGTCGAGACCGGCGCCTGCCCCCACACCGCCATCCGCGACGACATCGCGGCCAACCTCGACGCGGTGGAGGAGCTCGAGGCCCGCTTCGGTCCGGTCGACCTGTCGCTCGTCGAGAGCGGGGGCGACAACCTCACCGCCATCTTCAGCCAGGGCCTGGTCGACCGGCAGATCTTCGTGCTCGACACCGCCGGCGGCGACGACGTCCCCCGCAAGGGCGGCCCCGGCGTGGAGCAGGCCGACCTGCTGGTGATCAACAAGGTCGACCTCGCGCCCTACGTGGGGTCGGACGTCGAGCGCATGGTCGCCGACGCGACCGCCCGTCGGGACGGGAAGCCGGTGGCGACCACCGCGCTGCGTTCACCCGACGGGATCGCCGCGGTGGCTGCCTGGGTCGAGGCCGAGGTCTCGGCGTGGGCCGCGGCGACCCGCGGCGAGGCGGTCGATGGTCGAGGTGGTCGAGGTGGTCGCACCCTGAAGGCCTGGGCCGCGGTCGACGTCGAGCGCGGGCCCGATGGGGTGTCGCGGATCGCGCGGCTGCGATCGGAAGCGCCGTTGGTGCTGCGGCTCGCGTCGGGTCCGGTCGTCCACCTGGTCGGCGGGGCCGCCGGGCCGCTCGGCGGCGACGACCTCGTGCTCGACGTCAACGTGGGCGACGGTGCGACGCTGGTCGTGCGGGGCGTGGCGGCGATGCTCGCCCAGCCGGGTGTCGATCCGGACGAGCGGGGCCGGCTGTCGATCCGGGCCACGGTCGGGGAGGGGGCGACGCTCGACTGGGACCCCGAGCCCACGATCCTCGTGGCCGGGTGCCGCCTCGACCTCGACGTCTCGATCGACGCCGCGGCCGACGCCTGCGTGCGGTGGTCGGAGGAGCTGGTGCTCGGTCGCTCGGGCGAGGAGTCGGGCGAGGTCATGGCCCGCACCCGCGTCGTGGTCGGGGGTCGTCTCGCCCTCGACCACGCGATGACGGTGGGAGGCCCGCCCGGTCCGTGGGACGGCCCCGGCGGCCTCGCCGGCCACCGCTGGGTCGGCACCGTCCTCCACCTCGGCGAGGTCGCCGTCGCCGGCAGCCGGTCGCACGCCCGAGCCGCCCCCGAGGTCAGAGCCGCCGACCTCGCCCTCGCCGGAGGCGGCACCCTCCGCGCCGCCACCGCGATCGACCGCCGCCACGGCCGCCCCGCGCTCCTCGACCGACGGGTGACGGTCCCGTCGGGGGCGTCGGTGGGCCAGACTGCCGCGATGGGGCGGACGGGGTTCGTGCGGGCGGTGGCGGTGGTGGCGGCTCGTCCTGCGCCGGCGTGGCGTGCTCGGATCCGCCCGACTCGGTGACCTCGGGTGGGACCGCCACGGCGGCGTGCGAGGACGTGCTGGCGCTCAGCGTGGATGTCGGGCGACGGCACCCCCGAGGTGCTCGTCGGACGACGGCACGCGGGCCTGCGATCGATCACGCCGGGCCAGGTCACCACCGACCCGAGCTTCTCGCCGGACGGGTCGACGCTGGTCGTGGTGCGGGCCGAGGGGGACTACGAGTCGGCCGGACCGGACTCGACGGAGCTGTGGCTCCTCGACCCGGACGGATCCAACCCCCGGGACCTGGTCGACGGGTCCTCGACGACGTGGGAGGAGGACCCGGCCTGGTCACCCGACGGGCGGACGATCGTGTTCTCGCGGTACACCGGCGGCCCCGGGGGCGGGATGCAGCTGACGACCGTGCCGGCCAGCGGCGGCCCCGCCACCGCCGCTGCTCCCCGAGGCGCAGACCCGTGACCAGGACCGCGGCGTGGTCACCTGACGGCGAGCACATCGCCTTCGCCCGGCGGCCCGAGGCGCTGAGGGGCCGTGGACGGTCCGCTGACCGTCTGCGGCAGACGTACGGCGAGCCGACGGGTGGTGCCGCCGAGCTACCGCATCGGTCGGCCGACGATGGGACGTCGGACGACGGTGCCGTGGAGGGGCGTCGGGTGGACGGCCGGCCCAGGTCGGTCCGGTCGGTGTCATCGGCACTCGCGGCCCGGCGATCGTCGTGTGGACGTCCGCGGTCGACCGACCCCTCGCCACACCGGCGAGCCACTGCGGTCTCGGTGCACCGGTAGTCGGCCAGGTGGCCTTCGTGGCCGAGGACGTCCAGCGGCTGCGACCTCCTCTGGCGGGGCACCTCGAGCGAGATGCTGGTCATCGGTCCCGAGTACGGCGCGAGTGCCGGAGGGCACAGCCCGACGACGTCTACGAGACCGGTTCGACACGACGTCGGCCCTCCGCACCATCGAGGTCGCGTCGAACGCACCGATGCGATGCGACTCCGGCAGTCGTGGTGAGCCGGGCCGGATGCGGGTCGGGCGGCTGGCGTCGCGTGAGCGCTCGTGCGTGCTCCTGATGGCCGTCGGGTGCGGCGGCGGTGACCGGACCGAGCAGGTGCCGTGGACTCGGATGCCGACGCCGCCCGGGGCAGAGCTCCCCGACCCTCGCTCGAGCTGCGGGTCGAGGCAGTGTTCGGGGGGAGCTCGTGCTCCGAGTTCGCCGGATGGGACGTGTCCGAGAGCGAGACCGAGGTGGTCATCGTGGCCTCGGCGACGTTCGAGGACGGTGACTGCACCGACGACCAGGTGCGGGAGTCGCACGTCGTGGTGCTCGAGGAGACGTTGGGGACGCGCCGCCTGGTCGGGTGCGAACCCGACGACGACTCCGCCGACTGCCTGCTCTTCGACCGCATCCCGTAGCGATCGGCCGGAGTCGTCGAGCTGGGCGCGCCGGCGGTGGCGGTTGCGCCCCACGTCGTCTGCAGATCCTCTGATCCGGTGTGTACGAACATGTGTTCGGGGGTAGGAGTGGTGCATGTTCGGTGGAGACGACCAGAGCGACGAGATCGCCGTCGATGACCTGCTGGCGGTCGATGCCGGGTCGTTGGGTGACGAGGCGGCCCGCCTGCACCTGTTGGCGTTGCACCGGGCCCGGAACCGGATGGACGCGGCGGTGGTCGATGCCGCGGGGGTGCTCGATCGGCGGGGGTTGCATCGTGCTGATGGGGCCCGGTCCGCGGCGGGGTGGATGGCCGCTCGGGTCGATCAGACCCGGGGCCGGTGCGCGGCGGACGTGAAGCTGTCCCGCGCCCTGCGGGACATGCCGGTGGTGGCGGCGGCGTTCCGGGCGGGGCGGTTGGGGCGGGTGAAGGTCGATCTGCTGGTCGAGGCCTGCACCCCCGAGGTCGCCGACGCGTTCGCGATCTGCGAGGAGACCCTGGTCTCTGAGGTGGAGCGGCTGCGGGTCGATGCCGCGGGGCGGTTCCTGCGGTCCTGGCAGGCCCTGGCCCGGTTGCGGTCCGGGTGGTGTGACCCCGATGAGCCGGTCGAGGAGCCCGAGCCGCGGGTGGCGGTGAACCTGTCGCGCACGTTCCAGGGCCGGTACGTGCTCGATGGGGAGATGGACGCCGAGCACGGCACCATCGTCCGCGGCGCGATCGACGCCGAGGTCGATGCCATGTTCCGGGCCGGGGTGTTCGCGTCCGACGACGGGCTGACCCCGGCGGAGCGGCGGGGTCAGGCGTTGGCCCAGATCGTGATCCGCGGGGCGAAGGCCTCGGTGGTCCACGGCCGGCCGCGCCCGTCGATCGAGGTGCATCTGCGACGAGCGCACCCTGTTGCAGGAACCGATCGTCGATCCCGCCGTCGATGGCGGCGAGGACCTGCGGGCCCGGGTGTGCGAGCTGGTCGACGGCACCCCGGTGCACCCCGTCACCCTGGGGCGCCTGCTGTGCGGTGCCCGGCTGCACCGGCTGGTCGTCGGCGCGGTGGGCGAGGTGCTCGATGCCGGGCGCGACATCCGCTACGCCAACCGGGCCCAGCGGCGGGCCCTGCGGTTCCGCCACGCCGGGCACTGCGCCTTCCCCGGCTGCGATGCCCCCGACGCCTGGTGCGAAGCGCACCACATCGAGCAGTGGGAGCACGGCGGGCTCACCGACATGGACGATCTGATCCCGCTGTGCCGGTTCCACCACCACCTCGTCCACGAAGGCGGCTGGGTCCTCGCGGTCACACCCGACGGCACCGTCACCGTCGACCGACCACCCCAACCCGGCGAGCAACCCAGACGGGTCACCCCCGTCCTCGCCCACAACCGACCTCGAGAACCCCGCCCCGACATCACCCGCATCCGACAGGTCCTCCGCACCCTGTGGCGCGACACGGGCCAGACCGCCGCCTGACGGTGGAGTCGCGACCGATCTGCGAGCATCGGAGATGGGCGGTGGGCAGTTCCACCTCGATCCCGAGACGTACCTCGACGCGGTGCGCGCCGAGGTCCCCGTCTACGACGACCTCCAGCGGGCGGTCGCGTCGGCGACGGAGGGTCGGTCGGCGGCCCGGATCCTCGACCTCGGGACGGGCACCGGCGAGACCGCGAGGGGCGTGCTGGCCGTCCACCCCGGGGCCTCGCTCGTGGCCGTCGACGCCAGCCCCGAGATGGTGGCCCTCGCGGCCGCGACGATGCCGGAGGCCGACGTCAGGGTCGGTCGGCTGGAGGACGCGCTGCCGCCGGGCCCGTTCGACCTCGTCGTCAGCGCCCTGGCCGTCCACCACCTGCCACCGGCCGGCAAGCAGCAGCTGTTCCGCCGGATCGCCGAGGAGCTGGCACCCGACGGCCGCTTCGTGCTCGCCGATGTGGTGGTCCCGGCCGACCCCGGCGACGCGGTCACGCCCCTCGAGGCGCGGGGTCGACCTGCCCGACACCCTCGCCGAGCTGACGGTCTGGCTCGCCGAGGCCGGGCTGGACCCGACCGTCGTCTGGCAGCACCGCGACCTGGTGGTCGTGGCCGCCGATCGGTGAATCAGATGTGGACGAGGCGCAGGGTGTCGGTGGCGACGCCCTTGTAGTCGGGCGAGCCCGACAGCACCGCCACCAGGTCACCGGCGCGCACGGCACCTCGGGTGCGGGCGATGTCGATGGCCTCGCCCACCTGGCGGCTGGTGTCGCCGGCGCCGGAGAGGGCGATCGGGGTGGCGCCCCAGGAGAGCGTCAGCTGGCGGAGGGTGCGGGGGTCGGTCGAGAAGCCGAGGATCGGCGACCGGGGCCGGAAGCGGGCGATCGAGCGCACCGTGAAGCCGGTGCGGGTGATGCAGATGATGGACGAGGCCCCGCTCTCCGACGCCGCCCGCCAGGCGGCGTTGGTCATCGAGTTGGTGACGACGTCGTCGATCGAACCCTGCGACAGCTGGCTCTCGCGCTGGACCTTGCCGGCCCAGGCGTCGTAGTCGAACTCCTCGTCGGCGCGGCGGGCGATGCGGGCCATGGTGGCGACGGCCAGCGCGGGGTCGTGGCCGATCGCGGTCTCGCCCGAGAGCATCACCGCCGACGACCCGTCGAACACCGCGTTGGCGATGTCGGAGGTCTCGGCCCGGGTGGGGGTCGGGGCGGTGACCATCGACTCCAGCATCTGGGTGGCGGTGATCGCCGGCCGACCCAGGGCGATGCAGCGGTGGAGGATCCGCTTCTGGAGGTGGGGGAGCTCCTCCAACGGCATCTCGGCGCCGAGGTCGCCACGGGCGACCATCACCGCGCCGGCCGCCTCGATGATGCCGTCGAGGTTCTCGACCGCGGCGCGGGTCTCGATCTTGGCGATGACCATCGGGCCGGCGGGGTGGGGCTCGGTGCCGACCCGGCGGATGTCGTGGGCCGAGCGCACGAACGACACCGCCACCATGTCGGCGCCCTCGGTGACGAACGCGTCGAGCAGGACGAGGTCCTGCGGGGTGGGGGTGGCCATCCGCAGCCGCTCGGAAGGGATGTGCACGCCCGGCCGCCCCTGGAGGAGACCGCCGTGGAGCACCTGGGCGGTGAGGGCGTTCGGGTCGGAGTCGACGACCTCGATCACGACCGCACCGTCGCCGAAGGTCATGCGATCGCCGACGTGCATGTCGCGCAGCAGCTCGCCGTGGTCGACGTGGACGATCTCCACGCCGCTCGGATCCGTCGCCCGGAGCGACCTTGATGCGCTGTCCCTCGGTGAGCGGCGTGCCGCCCTCGGGGAACGACCCCGCCCGCACCTTCGGGCCGGGGAGGTCGACGAGGATGCCGAGCGGTCGGCCCATCGACTCCTCGATCCGACGCAGCCGTCGGTACTTCTCGATGGACGAGTCGAGGGACCCGTGCGACAGGTTGATGCGGATCACGTCCGCGCCCGCCTCGATCATGTCCTTGAGGACGGCCTCGGACTCCGAGGCGGGGCCCATGGTGGCGATGATCTTCGTGCGGCGCATCACCCTGTCCAGTATGGCGACCGGTGCAACCCCCGCCGCGCCGCGTTGACCAGCGACGACAGGTGACGGTCAGAGGGCGGCGATCCACCCGCAGGCGCGGTCGGCGACGGCGGAGGTCGCGCCGGCCAGGAAGTGGTCCGCGCCGTCGACCACCTCGACCTCGGTCGCGACCCAGTCGTCGGTCGCGGTGGCCGCCCGCTCGGGAGGGCTGAGCTGGTCGTGGGCCGGCACGAGCAGGAGCTTCGGCCGGGCATCGGGGCCGGCCGGGGCGGTGGCGCCGTCGAGCAGCAGGCCGAACGGCGGCGCGACGAGGACCCACCCATCGATCCGTTCGTCGAGCAGCCGGGAGGCCACCGCGGCGCCGAACGAGTAGCCGACGACGGTGATCGGCCCGTGGTCGTGGAGGAGGTCGAGGGCCCGCGCCGCATCCGCCGCCGCCACGTCGAGGTCGCCGGAGGTCAGGTCGGGGCACGCCGCGGTCCATCCCCGGCTCGCGGCCGCCCGGTCGACCGCGGTGACCACCGGGTTGTGGCGATCGCCCCCGTGGTCGGGGTGGGGGTGCAGCACCAGGACCGCCGGGTCACGGCAACCGCTGGAACCAGAGGAGCGAGAGGGTCGAGCTGAGGAAGAGGAGGGCGACGCCGACGCCCACGAACCACAGCCCGACCTCGCGGAACTCGATCTCGAAGCCGACCGACGAGCCGATGTTGCGGTACACCTCGCGCAGCTCGCCCTCGGTCGCCGCGGTGTAGCTCTTGCCGCCGGTCTCCTCGGCGATGCGGCGCAGGGCTTCGCGGTCGACGTCGACGGGCACGGGCACCGGCTCGTCGGGCAGGTAGATCACGCCGTGGTCGGTGCCGAGGGCGATGGTGTGGACCGGGACACCGGCCTCCTTGGCTGCGGCGGAGCCCACCGAGTCGGGCCGGCCGACGGTGGTCTTGCCGTCGGAGAGCAGCACGATGCGCGCCGGCACCTCCTCGTTGTCGAGGTCGCCCTCGGCGCGCGGCGCCAGCTTGATGGCGTCGAGCGAGGTGATGATCGCCTCGCCGATGGCGGTGCGCTCGTCGAGCTCGAGGGTGTCGATCGCCTGGCGGACCTGGGCCCGGTCGGTGGTGGGCGGCACCAGGATGGTGCCCTCGCCGTTGAAGCTGACCAGCCCGACGTTGATCTTCTCGGGGAGGATGTCGAGGAGGGTCCTGGCCGCGTTCTGCGCCACGACGAGACGGTTGGGCGGGACGTCGGTGGCCTCCATCGACAGCGAGGTGTCGATGGCGAGGATGATCGTGGCCCGCTCCCGGGGGACCTTCTCCTCGCGGGCGGGGCGGGCCAGCGACACGACGAGCGCGCCGAGGGCGACCAGCACGACGATCGCAGGCAGGTGGCGGCGCCAGCCCGGCGACTTCGGGGCGACGCTCGCGAGCAGCTCGAGGTTGGTGAAGCGCACCGCATAGGACCGGCGACGACGCTGCAGCACGATGTACGCGGCGGCGAGGCCGGCGACGATCAGCAGCAGCCAGAAGCGGCTGGGGGCGAGGTAGGTGAGGGCGAGGGTCGTGGCAGGCGTCATGCGGAGTTCCGGGCCGTGATCTCCCGCACGCTGTCCTTGCGGCGGGCGACGAAGTGGACGATGTCGAGGAGCCAGTCGCGGTCGGTGCGGAGCTGGAGGTGGTCGGCGCCGGCGGAGCGGATCGCCTCGGCGATGGCCCCCCGCTGGGCGGCGGCGGCCTCGGCGTAGCGCTCGCGCACCTTCGGGTTGGCGGTCTGGATCTCGAGGACCTCGCCGCTGCGGGGGTCGACCATGGCCAGCACCCCGACCGACGGCAGCTCGACCTCGCGGGGGTCGACGACCTCGATGCACAGCGTCTCGTGGCGGACCGCGATCTGGGCCAGGCGCTGCTGCCAGGTGTCGGGCGGCTGGAGGAAGTCCGACACCACGACGACCAGGCCGCGGCGTCGGGCGATGCCTGCGACCTTCATGAGCGCGGCACCCAGGTCGGTGCTGCCGCTCTCGAAGCGGGGTGCGGCGATGAGCCGGTGCAGCACCGCCAGCAGGTGGTCCTTCCCGCCCCGGGCGGGCACGATCTCGACCCCGTCGGGCCCGATGATCGCAGCCCCGATGCGGTTGCCGGTGCGGTGGGTGAGGAACCCGACCGCGGCGGCGGCGGAGATGGCCAGGTCGCGCTTCTCGCAGAAGGCGGTGCCGAAGTCGAGGCTGGGGGAGTCGTCGGCCACGATCCAGCACTCGAGCTCGCGGTCGGCGATGGTCTCGCGGACGTACGGCTCGGTCATCCGGGCCGACACGTTCCAGTCGATGCGTCGGACGTCGTCGCCGGGCATGTACATGCGGGTCTCGCCCGCCTCGGAGCCGTGGCCCGGCACGAGGCCCATGTACTCGCCGTGCAGCAGGCCGTCGAGGCGCCGCCGGACGACGATGTCGAGGCGCCGCAGCACCTCCGCGGGATCACCCCCGCGGACGCGGGGAGGGACGTTGGCCGGGGCCGGCACGCTCAGGCCGACCTCTCGTCACCCTGCGCCGGAGGCCAGGCCGAGGGCTGGGCCGCTGGTTGGGCGGGCGGCTTGGGCGGCGGGTTGCGGGGACGGCTGGCCGCCCTGCCACGGCGAGGGCGGACGCGGCCGGGGCGGCGGCCGCGGCCGCCATCGCCGGGCGGGGCGCGGGCACCGTCGAGAGCACCCGGGCCAGGACCTGGTCGGCGGTGACGCCCTGGGCGAGGGCCTCGTAGGACAGGACGAGCCGGTGGCGCATCACGTCGGGGGCGACGTCGAACACGTCCTGGGGCGTCAGGTGGTCGCGGCCGCGCATCAGGGCGAGGGCCCGGCCGGCGCGGACGAGGCCGAGGCTGGCGCGGGGCGAGCAGCCGAAGGTGACCAGGGGCTCGATGTCGGACAGCGCGTAGTTGGTCGGGGTAGCGGGTGGCGAGCACCAGGGTGACCGCGTAGTCGACGACGGCCCGGTCGACCCGGACGGACTTGGCCGCCCGCTGGAGGCCGATGAGCTCCTCGAGGCTGATGACGGTCTCGGCCTCGGGCGGGTCGACGCCCATGCGGTAGACGATGTCGACCTCCTCGCCGGCGGTGGGGTAGCCGACGACGACCTTCATCAGGAACCGGTCGCGCTGGGCCTCGGGGAGGGGGTACACGCCCTCCGACTCGATCGGGTTCTGGGTGGCGAGCACGAGGAACGGGTCGGGGACGGGGAACGTCTTGCCGCCGATCGACACCTGGTGCTCGGCCATGACCTCGAGCAGGGCGGACTGGACCTTGGCCGGGGCCCGGTTGATCTCGTCGGCCAGCAGGAAGTTCACGAACACCGGGCCGAGCTCGATGTCGAACTCCTCGCGGCTGGCCCGGAAGATCCGCGTGCCCATCACGTCGGCGGGCAGCAGGTCGGGCGTGAACTGGATGCGGGCGAAGGTGCCGCCCACGGTGCGCGACAGCGTCTCGGCCGCGAGCGTCTTGGCCAGGCCCGGCACGCCCTCGAGCAGGCAGTGGCCCTGGGCCAGCAGGCAGACGATCAGGCGCTCGATGGCGCGGTCCTGGCCCACGATCACCCGTCTGACCTCGGACTGGACGCGCTCGAGGAGGACCGCGGCCTCGGCGGGGGTGGGCGGCTCGGGGGCGGCCTGGGTCGCGTGGGTGTCGGACATCGATCCTCCGGTCGAACGGTGGGGACAGGCTAGGGCCCGGCGCGCCTGACCAGGCCGCGGGGGCCGAAGGTGGCGGCGCCGCTACCGTTCGCGCCATGCGGTTGCTGGTGGTCGAGGACGAGGTTGACCTGGCCGACGCTCTGGCCCGGGGGCTGCGGCGCGAGGGCTACGCCGTCGACGTCGCCAACGACGGCGCCGAGGCGATCGAGCGGTTGACGGTCACCCCCTACGACCTGGTGTGCCTCGACCTGAACCTGCCCGACACCGACGGCCTCGACCTGTGCCGACGGATCCGCACCGATCCGTCGCTGACGCCGTCCGACGAGGTCCCCGCGCCGCGGGTGCTGATGCTGACCGCCCGCGACGCCATCGACGACCGCGTCGCGGGCCTCGACCAGGGGGCCGACGACTACCTCGTGAAGCCGTTCGCGTTCGACGAGGTGTCGGCGCGGGTGCGGTCGCTGCTGCGGCGCGACGCCGGGCGGACCGGCTCGGAGCTGCAGGTCGGCCCGCTGCGCCTCGACGCGGCCCGGTTCGAGGCCTGGCGCGGCTCGCGCCGGCTCGACCTGACGGCCAAGGAGTTCGCCCTGCTCCGGTACTTCATGGCCCACGCCGGCCACGTGCTGTCCCAGGAGCGGCTGCTCGAGCACGTCTGGGACGAGCACGCCGACCCGTTCACCAACACGGTGCGGGTGACGGTCGGGACCCTCCGCCGCAAGATCCAGACCGACGACGAGGAGCCCCTGATCGAGACCGTGGTCGGCCGCGGCTACCGGCTCCTCGACGAGCCATGACCTCCGACGCGACCCGGGCCGGGGCCTCCACCGGACCGACGTCGGGGCGCATGACGACGCCCCGCATCGAGAAGATCGCCCTGCGCCTCCCGGACTGGATGGGCTCGATCCGGTTCCGGCTCACCGCCATGTACTCGCTCGTGCTGTTCGGACTGGCGGCCATGGTCGTGGCCGGCATCTACCTCGCCCTGGCCGAGCGCCTGGACGACGCGACCATCTACGCCCGCGTCCCGCGACGCGGGTGCAGACCCTCCCCGACGGTCAGCAGGTCATCCAGGAGGGCACCGTCACCTTCGACCTCGAGACCTTCGAGCAGCGCGTCAACCGTCGGGCCCTCGACGTGCTGCGCACCTACAGCTTCTCGGCCCTCGGGGTCCTCTTCGTCGCCAGCCTCGGGATCGGTTGGCTGATCGCCGGACGCGTCCTGGCCCCGATCGACCGCATCACCGGGGTCGCTCGGGAGATCCAGGCCACCGACCTGTCGCGGCGCATCGACCTCACCGGCCCTCCCGACGAGCTCAAGGACCTGGCCGACACCTTCGACGACATGCTGGGCCGCCTCGACGAGGCCTTCCAGCAGCAGCAGCGGTTCATCCAGGAGGCGTCCCACGAGCTGCGGAACCCCCTGGCGGTGATCCGCACCAACCTCGAGGTGGCCCTGGCCGACCCCGATCCGTCCCTCGACGACATGCGGCACACCGCGGAGGTCGTGAACCGGTCGGTGGCCCGCATGTCGGTGCTCGTCGACGACCTCCTCACCTACGCGCGCGGAGGGCGCGCCGGTGCGCGAGACGAGCGTGGTCCACCTCGCGTGACGTGGTCGAGGAGACGGCGGCCGAGTTCGACGTGTCGGCCGCGGCCCGACGCCTCACCCTCGAGGTCGAGCCGGCCCGCGCCGACGACGCGGTCGTCCGCGCCGATCGGGTCGCCCTGCGCCAGGCCACCGCCAACCTGCTCGCCAACGCGGTGCGGCTGGCGCCGGAGGGCACCACCATCCGCCTCGCCACCGGCGTCGACGGCCCCTGGGCCTGGTTGGCGGTCGACGACGCCGGCCCCGGCATCCCCGAGGAGGACCGGGAGAAGGTGTTCGAGCGGTTCTGGCGGAGCGACCAGCGCCGGGCCCGGGCCGAGGGTCGCAGCGGCCTCGGGCTGGCCATCGTCCGCCAGATCGCGGAGACCCACGGCGGTGAGGCCCGCCTCGCCGCCAACACGAGGGGCGGCTCCACCTTCACCCTCTGGCTCCCCCGGGACGGGGCAGTAGGTTCGGCGTCGTGAGCATCGTGATCATCAACGCCATCACCGTCCCCTCCGGCAGCGGCGACGAGCTGGGCAAGCGCTTCGCGGCGCGAGCCGGTGCCGTCGACGGCCAGGAGGGCTTCGAGGGCTTCGAGCTGCTCCAGCCCACCGACGGTCGCGACCAGTGGCTGGTGGTGACCCGCTGGCGCGACGAGGCGTCGTTCCAGGCGTGGATGGCGTCGCCCGCCTTCGGCCACGGCCACCGCTCCGCCGAGGAGCGCTCGGGTGGCGACGCCCCGCCGCCGGTGTCGGTCGGCAGCGAGGTCTGGGCGTTCAAGCCGGCCGGCGGCTCCGAGCCCACCCAGGGCTGACCACTTGGACTCCGCCCTCGGGCAGGTCCACCAGGTCGGAGCCTGGGTGGTCGTGGTCGCCAACGCGCTCGTCGGGCTGTGGGCGCTGGCCGCCCACTGGCGTCCGGCCCTTCGCGTGCGGCCGCTGTGGTGGGCCACCATCGCGGCCGAGGTCGCGATCTTCGTGCAGGTCGCCCTCGGGGTCGCCTACCAGAACGTCGACGACGTCGAGCCGACGCAGTTCCACACGCTGTACGGCTTCTCGGCGCTGTTCGCGGTGGGGATCCTGTACTCGTACCGCCACCAGCTGGAGGAGAAGCAGTACCTCCTCTACGGCCTCGGCGGCCTGTTCATCACCGGCCTGGGGATCCGCGCCATGGTGCTCCACCGCTGAGGCGGGACCCCTACAGGTGGACGACCGGGCAGGTGATGGTGCGGGTGATGCCGTCGACCAGCTGGATGCGGGAGACGACCATCTTGCCCAGGTCGTCGACGGTGTCGGCCTCGGCCCGGGCGATCACGTCGTAGCTGCCGGTGACGCCCTCGGCCGCGGTGACGCCGTCGATGCCGGCGACCTCGTCGGCCACCGACGGCGGCCTTGCCGACCTCGGTCTGGATCAGGATGTACGCGCTGACGGCCATCGGGTCCTCCTGGTCGGTGCGGGAGCAGGTTAGGGCACCGGACGCGACGAGGGGCCCGCACGAGGCGGGCCCCCAGTCGTCGTCAGGAGACGAACGTGGTCAGTCGGCCAGGCGCTTCTCGAGCTCGCGCAGCTCGTCGCGCAGCTCGTCGGGGAGGCGCTCGCCGATCGACGTCGAAGTGCTCCTCGATGAGCGGGATCTCGCCCCGCCAGGCGTCGTTGTCGACCTTCAGCAGCTCGGCGAGGGTGGCGTCGTCGATGTCGAGGCCCGTCGGTGTCGAGGCGAGCCGGGGGCCGGGACCCGGCCGATGGCGGTGTCGACCGCGTCGGCGCGTGCCCTCGAGGCGCTCGAAGACCCACTTGAGGACCCGGCTGTTCTCGCCGAACCCGGGCCACAGGAACGAGCCGTCCTCGCCCTTGCGGAACCAGTTGACCCAGAAGAGCCTGGGGCAGCTTGTCCTCGTCGGTGGCCTCGCCGATGTCGAGCCAGTGCTTCATGTAGTCGCCGGCGTTGTAGCCCATGAACGGCAGCATGGCGAAGGGGTCGAAGCGGACCTCGCCGATGGTGCCGGCCGCGGCCGCGGTCTTCTCCGAGCTCATGATCGAGCCGAGGAAGGTGCCGTGCTGCCAGTCGAAGGCCTCGGTGACCAGCGGGACGTTGGTGGCCCGGCGGCCGCCGAAGAGGATGGCCGAGATCGGCACGCCCTTCGGGTCCTCCCACTCGGGGGCGATCGACGGGCACTGCGACGCCGGGGCGGTGAAGCGGGCGTTGGGGTGGGCGGCCGGGGTCGACGACTCCGGGGTCCAGTCGTTGCCCTTCCAGTCGATCGAGGTGGGCGGGGGCGTCGTCGGTGAGGCCCTCCCACCAGATGTCGCCGTCGTCGGTGTGGGCCACGTTGGTGAAGATGCAGTTCTCGGTGAGGGTGGCGATCGCGTTGGGGTTGGTCTGCTCGCCGGTGCCGGGGGCGACGCCGAAGAAGCCGGCCTCCGGGTTGATGGCGTACAGGCGGCCGTCGTCGCCGTGCTTCATCCAGGCGATGTCGTCGCCGACCGTCTCGCAGGTCCAGCCCGGGAGGGTCGGGATGAGCATGGCCATGTTGGTCTTGCCGCAGGCCGACGGGAAGGCGGCGGCGACGTAGCGCTTCACGCCCTCGGGGTTGGTGATGCCGACGATGAGCATGTGCTCGGCCATCCAGCCCTGGTCGCGGGCCATGGTCGAGGCGATGCGCAGGGCGAAGCACTTCTTGCCGAGCAGGGCGTTGCCGCCGTAGCCCGAGCCGTAGCTCCAGATCTCGTTGCTCTCGGGGAAGTGCGAGATGTACTTGGTGTCCGAGCACGGCCACGGCACGTCGTCGCGGCTGCCCTCGTCGGTGACGAGCGGGTAGCCGACGCGGTGGAGGCAGCGCACCCAGTCGCCGTCGCCGAGGACGTCGAGGGCGCCGCTGGCCCATGCGGGTCATGATCCGCATGCTGACGGCCACGTAGGGCGAGTCGGTGAGCTGCACGCCGATGTGGGCGATGGGCGAGCCGAGCGGACCCATCGAGAACGGCACCACGTACATGGTGCGGCCCTTCATGGCGCCGGTGTAGAGCGCGAGTGAGCTCGGCCTTCATCTCCGCCGGGCGCCCGCCAGTGGTTGGTGGTGCCGGCGTCGATCTCCTGGTCGGAGCAGATGAAGGTGCGGTCCTCGACCCGGGCCACGTCGCTCGGGTCGGACAGGGCGAGGTAGCTGTTGGGGCGCTTGGCGTCGGCCAGGCGTCTCGAAGGTGCCGCCGGCGACGAGGTCACTGGCACAGGCGGTCGTACTCCTCGGCGGAGCCGTCGCACCAGTGGACGGCGTCGGGCTGGAAGACCTCCGCTCCACTCCTCGACCCAGTCCTTCAGCTTCTGGTTGCTGGTGGTGGCGGTCATGTGGTGGTGCTCCAGCGGGTGTGGACCGGGTCAGGCCGGATCGGCCGTCTCGGTCGTCGGATCGTTCGACAGCGGATCGGTGGGCGCGGCGAGCTCCTCGGTGGGGGCGCCGGCGCGGGGGAAGCCAGGGGTGCCCATGTCGACCTCGCGCCGAGGCGCAGGGCGGTGGCCCGGCCGTCGTCGTCGAGGTCGAAGATCACCCGCTGGCCCTGGCGGACCATGCGGAGCACGGTGAGCCCTCGAGGGCCCCGGGCGCGAGGTCGAGTCGGCCAGGTCGGTGTCGCGCACGACGACACCGTCACCGGTGCCGGGGTCGTAGGACTTGATCACGCCTTGCACGCGAGGCTCACCTCAGGGGAGTGCCGGGGTCGACGACTCGAACCCTACCGGTCGGTCGGGATCGCCTTCCACGCGGAGTGGTCGTGGCTTGGAGGGTGGTGCGGCTCAGGCCTCGGCCGGGCGAGGGGTCCGCACGGCCTTCTGGACCTTGCCGGCCCGGATGCAGCTGGTGCACACGTCGATCGCGCTTCGTGACCCGCCGACGACGGCCCGCACCCGCTGGATGTTCGGGTTCCAGCGGCGCTTGGTGCGCCGGTGCGAGTGGCTCACGCTCATGCCGAACGACGGCTTCTTGCCGCACACCTCACACGTCGATGCCATCTCGCTGGAACCTCAATCGAATCGGGATGTCGTCCGGGGACCGGGCAACGCTACGGCCTCCCCGACCCGATCACAAACCCGCGGCGGCCCCGGGGACCGGCGGGGCGGTTCCCCTAGGCTCGCCGCCCATGACGACACCGAGCGGCTGGGGGCCGACGAGATCCGGCGGGTGCGTGGCCGCCTTCCGCGACGCGCTGCAGGTCCCACCAGGCGCTGATCAACCGCCTGAACGTCTACCCCGTGCCCGACGGCGACACCGGCACCAACATGGCCCTCACGCTGGAGTCCGTGGTCGGCGAGCTCGAGGGCGCCGACGCCGACCTCCCCTCGACCTGCAAGGCGATCTCGCACGGGTCGCTGATGGGGGCCCGGGGCAACAGCGGGGTCCTCCTCTCGGGGATCCTCCGCGGGCTCTCCGTGACGATGGCCGAGGCCGAGGGGCTCGACGCCGCGTCGCTCGCGGCCGGCCTGCGGGCCGCGTCCGACGGCGCCTACGACGCGGTGCGCCCGCCCGGTCGAGGGCACGATCCTCACCGTGGTGCGGGAGTCCGCCGAGGCGGCCGAGGCGGCCATCGCCGACCGGCCCGACGCCGCGCTGGTCGCGGTGGCCGAGGCCGCCCTGGCGCAGGGGCGCGACGCGCTGCGGCGCACGCCCGAGATGCTGCCGGTCCTGGCCCAGGCCGGGGTGGTCGACTCGGGCGGCACCGGCCTCCTGCTGCTGCTCGACGCCCTGCTCCACGTGATCGACGGTCGCGCCCTGCCCGAACCCCCGGCCGACCTGGACGCGGCGGTCGGCGAGCCCGACCTCGACGCTCTCCGTGACCACGCGGACCACGCCGCCCACGGCGAGGGCCACGACGTCTCGGACCTGCGCTACGAGGTCATGTACTTCCTGGAGGCCCCCGACGACACCGTGGCGGCGTTCAAGAAGGTGTGGTCGACCATCGGCGACTCCATCGTCGTGGTCGGCGGCGACGGGCTCTGGAACTGCCACATCCACACCGACGACATCGGGGCCGCCATCGAGGCCGCGGTCGACATCGGGCGGCCCCGCCAGATCCGGGTCACCGACCTGCTGGAGGAGGTCGAGGAGGAGCGCTGGGTGCGGGAGGGCGCGGTGAAGGCCGCGGCCGAGCCCGAGCCGGCGCCCGACCCCGTCCCGACCGCGGTGGTGGCGATCGCGACCGGCGACGGCGTCAGCCGCATCTTCCGCTCGCTCGGCGTGCAGCAGATCGTCACCGGCGGCCAGACGATGAACCCGTCGACCCAGGAGCTGGTCGCCGCGGTCGAGGCCACCGCGGCCGACGAGGTGGTGCTCCTGCCCAACAACAAGAACATCATCCCGGTGGCCGAGAAGGTCGACGGCGCTGGCATCGAAGCCGGTCCGGGTGGTCCCCACCCGGGGCATCTCCGAGGCCGTGGCCGCCCTCATCTGCTACGACCCCGAGGCCTCGGCCGACTCCAACGCGGAGGCGATGGCCGAGGCGTCCCGGTCGGTGGTCGCCGGCGAGGTCACCCGCGCCGTGCGGGACAGCACCTGCGACCTGGGCCCGATCGCGGAGGGCGACTGGATCGGCATCGCCCGCGACGGCATCCGCAGCGTCGAGACCGACCTGGCCGACGCGGTCGTCGGCCTGCTCGGGCGCCCTGCTCACCGACGACCACGAGATCGTCACCCTGATCGAGGGCGAGGGCGCGTCGGCGGCCAGCACCCGCCGGATCACCGAGTGGCTGGCCGAGAACCACCCCGACGTCGAGCACGAGATCCACCACGGCGGCCAGCCGCTGTACCCCTACTACGTGGGCATCGAGTGACCACCGCACCCGAGGAGGCGTGGGCCGAGGCGTGGGAGGCGGTGCTCTCCGACGAGGAGCGCAAGGCCGAGATCGACGACAAGGTCAACCACCTGTTCCGACTCGAGGCCGAGGCCCCCCTCGGACCCCCCACCGTCGTCATGGGCATCGCCAAGAGCGGCACCTCCGCGGTGGCCGCCGCACTGCGCGACGTCGGCGTGCCCCGCGTGTTCCAGATCCACAGCCTGCTGCCCCGGTCGCTGGCCGCAGGTCGAGCGCGACTACCGCGCCAGCAACCCCGGGACGCGGCCGCACCACGTGTGGGATGCCCAGTACCTGTCCCACCGGCTGCCGACGCCGGAGGCGCCGTGGCAGCTCGTCGTCACCGTGCGCGAGCCGGTCGGCCAGCTGATCGCGGCCTTCTTCCAGACCGCGTCGCGGCGGGGCGAGCTCGAGGGGGCGACGGTGGCGACGCTGCTCGACCGCTTCGACCACGACTTCACGGCCATGGTGACCTGGTGGTGCGACCTCCAGCTGCGCGACACCCTCGGCCTCGACCTCCTCGCCGAGCCCTTCGACCCCGCCGAGGGACGGATGGTCGTCGAGCGGCCGGACGTGCGCGTGCTCGTCCTCCGGCGCGGAGTCGCTCGACCGCGCACCCGAGGCGCTGGGGCGGTTCCTCCGTCGGGGCGAGCCGGTGCCCCTGCCCCGGGTGAACGTCGCGGCCGACAAGGACTACTCCGACCTCTACCTCGACTTCCTCGCCGCCATCCGGCCGAGTGACGAGGTGCTCGACCGGGCCTACGGCTCCGACCTGGTCCGGCACTTCTACTCACCGGAGGAGATCGCCTCCTTCCGGGCCCGCTGGTCGGGCCGCTGACCCATGGCCGCCGCCGAGCATCGCGAGATGTTCGTGCAGTTCGCGGCGACCTACCCCGGCCTGCCCCTCTACCGGGCGATCTGCGAGGGCGTGGCCGGCGACGACGAGGTGGCCTCCCTGCTCGACGCGGCCCGGCCCGGCCAGGCCCGCCCGGTGCTGCTGCTCGCCGCCCTCCACGACCTGGTGCTGCGCCGGCCGGACCTCGCCGCGGCCCGCTGGTACCCGAGCGTCACCGGTGAGGCCCTCCCCGACGGCGACCCGTGGCCGGACGTGCGCGCCGCGGCCGCTCGAGCACGCCGACGGAGCTGCGGGCGGTCATCGGCAGCCGCTCGACGCAGACCAACGAGGTGAACCGGTCGGTCCACCTCGGATGCCTGCTGGCGGAGGCGGCGAGGGACGTGCCCGACGCCCCGGTGGCGCTGGTCGAGATGGGCGCCAGCGCCGGGTTGCTCCTCGGCCTCGATCGCTACCGCATCGAGGTCGTCGGCCCCGAGGCCGGCGCCACCGTGCTCGGCGATCCCGCGTCGCCGGTGGTGTGCCGGGGTCGCCTCCTCTCCGGACGGCTGCCCGCCGACGGCCTCGCTCCCTCGGGTCGTCGAGCGGGTCGGCCTCGACCGCGACCCTGTCGGGCTGCACGACGACGTCGAGGTCCGTTGGCTGGAGGCCTGCCTGTGGCCCGACCAGCCCGAGCGCCTCGACCGGTTCCGGGCCGCGGTCGCCCTCCTGCGCCCCGACCCGCCCGACCTCGTGTCCGGCGACATGGTCGACGACCTCGGCCCCACCGCCCACGCGGCCCGGGCCGTGGCCACCGCGATCAGCGGGGGCGAACCCGTGCACCTGGTGGTGATGAGCTCCTGGGCCCTCACCTACGTCCGCCGCGACCGCCGGGCGGCGGTGGCCGAGGCCCTGGCCGAGCTGGCGTCGGACGGCCGACCCGTCTCCTGGATCACCGCCGAGCCGCCGGGGTGCGTGCCCGGCCTCCCCGCCGGCGGGCTCGACGACGGCACCGACGACGAGCGCACCCGACCCGAGACCGTGCTCGGAGCCCACCGCTGGCGTGACGGCGAGGAGCTGGCCCCCGCCGTCTGGGGCGACAGCCACCCGCACGGCACCGAGCTGCGCTGGACGGCAGGCGCACTAGGGTCGACGCGGATGGCACGACGGCTCTCGCAGCTCGCGGGGATCCCCGTCACGGAGCTGAAGGGCATCGGGCCCAAGGCGGCCGCCGGGCTGGCCGACGCCTTCGAGGTCGAGACCGTGCTCGACCTGCTCACGCACTACCCGCGCCGGTGGATCGACCGCACCCGCGAGGCCTCGATCCGCGACCTCCGGCCCGGCGACGAGGCGATGGTGGTGGCGACGGTCAGCCGCATCTCGAGCCGCCGCACCCGGGGCCGCCCGCCCCGCACCCTCGTCACCGCCGACGTCTCCGACGGCTCCGGCCACCTGAAGGTCACCTTCTTCAACCAGGGCTGGCGCGAGCGGCAGCTCCCCGCCGGCACCCAGTGCGTGCTGTTCGGGAAGGTCGACACCTTCGGCGGCCGGCTCCAGATGACCAACCCCGTGGTCGACCTCATCGGCGACCGCACCGGGAAGGTGGTGCCCGTCTACCCGCAGTCCGACAAGGTGCGCATCACCTCGTGGGACGTCGCCCGGTGGGTGGCCGAGGCCCTCGACCGGGCCGGGGAGATGGCCGATCCGCTGCCCGATGCGGTGCGGCGGGACCACGACCTGACCGACCGCACCCGGGCCTTCAACGCCATCCACCGGCCCGACACGTGGGGCGAGGTCGCCGTCGCCCGTCGGCGCCTCGTGTTCGACGAGCTGCTCCGCATCCAGCTCGCCCTGATCCTGCGCAAGCGGGCGATCGAGCGGACCACGCGGGGCATCGTCCACGACGTCGGCGACGGGACGGGGGCGAGCGGCGCCGGTCCGCTGGTCGACTCCTTCCTCGACCGGCTGCCCTTCCCGCCGACCGGCGGCCCAGCAGCGGGTCATCGGTGAGATCGCCGCCGACCTGGCCGGGCCCCACCCGATGCACCGGCTGCTCCAGGGCGACGTGGGCGCGGGCAAGACGGTGGTGGCCGTCGCCGCGATGCTGGTGGCCGTGCAGGGCGGTCACCAGGCCGCGCTCGATGGCCCCGACCGAGGTCCTGGCCGAGCAGCACCACGTCGGGGTGCGCCGCCTCCTGGAGGGACTGGTGCTCGCCGACGAGGGTCGGTCGCTCTTCGGCGAGCGCCCGATCGGCGTCGAGCTGCTCACGGCCCGGACCACCCCGACCGAGCGCAAGCGCATCCAGGCCGGGCTGGCCTCCGGCGAGGTCGACCTGGTCATCGGCACCCACGCCCTCATCACCGGCTCGGTGACCTTCCGGGACCTGGGCGTGGTCGTGGTCGACGAGCAGCACCGCTTCGGCGTCGAGCAGCGCGCCGCCCTCCGCGAGCAGGGGGAGGGCGACGCCGCCCCCGACGTGCTGGTGATGACGGCCACGCCGATCCCGCGCACCGCGGCGATGACGGTCTACGGCGACCTCGACGTGTCGGTGCTCGACGAGATGCCCCCGGGGCGCACCCCGATCCGCACCCGGTGGGTGCGGACCGGGCCACCGCCGGGTGTCGAGGTCGGCGAGGGCGAGGTCGTCGAGCAGCAGCCGCTCGACGACAGCGATCCGGAGGACGCGGTGTGGGACGCGGTGGTCGCCGAGGTGGCCGACGGACGACAGGCGTACGTGGTGTGCCCGCTGATCGAGGAGTCCGAGAAGCTGGAGGTCGCCTCGGCCCAGGAGACCTTCGACCGCCTCACCGCGCCGGGTGTGGGGCCGTTGGCCGACCTGCGCGTCGCCCTGCTCCACGGCCGGGTGCCGGCGGCGGAGAAGGAGGCGGTGATGGAGCGGTTCCGCTCCGGGGCCGTCGACGTGCTGGTCGCGACCACCGTGATCGAGGTCGGCGTCGACGTCCCCAACGCGACGGTGATGGTGATCCTCGACGCCGACCGCTTCGGGATCGCCCAGCTCCACCAGCTGCGCGGCCGGGTCGGGCGCGGCGCCCACGCCAGCACCTGCTACCTGCTCGGCGCGGGAGCCACCGACGAGGCGCAGACCCGGCTCGAGGCCATGGTCCGCACCACCGACGGCTTCGAGCTGGCCGAGGTCGACCTCGACCTGCGGGGCGAGGGGACGCTGATGAGCGGGCGCCAGAAGGGTCGCAGCGACCTGAAGCTGGCCTCGCTGCGCCGTGACCGGGAGTGGGTCGGCATCGCCCGCGAGGTCGCCATCGCCCTGGTCGACGCCGACCCGGACCTCACGGAGCACCCGCTCCTCGCCGACGAGGTCAGCCTCTTCCTCGGCGAGGAGGAGCAGGACTTCCTGCTGAAGGGCTGACCGGCTCGCGGCGGGGTGGCGGCCGCCCCGGGCGTCGGTACCGTCGAGGTCATGGCTCTCGACGCTGACCTCAAGGCCCTCGCCACCGGCAGGAACTTCGCCGCCCTCACCACCCTCATGCCCGACGGGCAGCCCCAGACGCAGGTGATGTGGGTCGATGCCGACGACGAGGCGCTGCTGATCAACACCGAGGTGCACCGGGCCAAGTACCGCAACGTGCAGCGCGACCCACGGGTCACGGTGACGGTCTGGGACGCGGCCAACCCGTACCGCTACGTCGAGGCCCGGGGTCGGGTCGTCGGCGAGGTCGGCGGCGACGAGGCCAGGGCCCACATCGACAGCGCGTCGCAGCGCTACACCGGCGGCGACTACGCCAACCCGGTCCAGTCCGAGCGGGTCGTCCTGCGCATCGAGCCCGAGTCGCTGCACAAGAACGGCATCTGACCTACCAGCCGTCGGGCTCGTCGCCCTCGCCGGGCACGACCAGATCCCATCGGTCGAGGCAGTCCTCGCAGCGGTAGGCCACGACCTCGCCCGGCTCCCACCGGCCGTCCTCGGGCGGGTACGAGAGCAGGAAGGCCCGGCCCCCGCAGTCGATGCAGTCGATCTGCTGGGGGACGAGCGGCGCGCCGTCGGGCTCGACCTGGTCGCTGCTCACCGCTGGCCCGTCGTCCGGCGGTCGGCCTGGTGCGCGCCGAAGCGGGCGACGCCGTCGCGGAACCCCTCGGCGAAGATGACGGCCTGGCCGTGGCGGTCCTCGTTGGCGAGGGCCTCCTCCAGACCGAGGCCGAGGCCCTCGTAGACCGACGCCCGGTCGTGGACCACGCAGGTCCACGGCGACGCGGCGATCCCGCCGGCCAGCTCGATCGCGGCGTCGAGGGCGGTCCCGTCGGGGACCACCCGGGTGACGAAGCCGGCGGCCTCGGCCTCGGCCGATCCGACCTCGCGGCCGGTCAGGATCCAGTCGAGGGCCCGGCCCAGGCCGACGATCTGGGGCAGGCGGTAGGTGCCGCCGTCGATCAGGGGCACGCCCCACCGTCGCTCCAGGCAGCCGAAGCGGGCGCTCTCGCCCGCGACCCGCAGGTCGCACCACGCGGCCAGCTCGATCCCGCCGGCCACGCACCAGCCCTCGACCGCGGCGATCACCGGGATGCCGAGCTGCAGGCGGGTCGGCCCCAGCGGGCCGGAGGGCCGCAGCCGGGGGAGGTCCTTCAGGTCGGCCCCCGCGCAGAAGGCCGTCTCGTCGCCGGTGAGCACGACCACCCGGGTGGACGGGTCCTCGTCGTGGGCGATCAGCTCGTCGTGGAGCCGCTCGGCGGTCGCGCTGTCGATGGCGTTGCGACGCTCCGGCCGGCCGATCCGGACCACGGCCACGCCGTCGGGGAGGGGGCTCATCGCCCCGACCCTACGACCACCTACGATCCGCGGCCGATGAGGGTCGTGGCCGGCACCGCCGGGGGACGCAGGCTGGTCGCGCCGCCGGGCACCGACACCCGGCCGACGACCGACCGGGTGAAGGAGGCGACGTTCAACGCCCTCGACAGCCTCGGCGCGATCCGCGGCGCGGTCGTGCTCGACGGCTTCGCCGGCAGCGGCGGGCTGGGGATCGAGGCCCTGTCCCGCGGGGCGCGCTCGTGCACGTTCGTCGAGCGGGCCCGCGCCGCCCGGGCCGCGGTCGAGGCCAACCTCGCCGGCACCGGGCTGGCCGGCGGGGCCCGTGTCGTCGGCGGTGACCTGCTCACCCACCTGGCCGCGACCGACGAGGTCTACGACCTGGTCCTGCTCGACCCTCCCCACGCCACCGACGCCTGGTCCGACGTCCTGGAGGGCGTCGCGGCCCGCCTCGGCGGAGGGGGCGCTGGTCGTCGTCGAGTCCGACCGGGAGGTCGTCCCCGACGACGACCCGGCGTGGGCGGTCAGGAGGGGGAAGCGCTACGGCGGTACGGTGGTCCAGGTGATCAGCCCCCGCCCCTCGACAGGAGATGGTTCGTGAGCGTCGTGCTGTACCCCGGGTCGTTCGACCCCGTGCACCGCGGGCACATCGAGATCATCGAGGTGGCGTCCAACCTCTTCGACGGCGTGGTGGTGGCCGCCCTGCGGAACCCGCAGAAGGGCGAGCCCATGTTCGACCTCGACGAGCGCAAGGCGATGATCGAGGAGTCGGTCGCGCACCTCCCCAACGTCAAGGTCGTCGGCTTCTCGAAGCTGGTGGTCGAGGTGGCCCACGACGTCGGCGCCGACTTCATCATCAAGGGCCTGCGGGCGGTCTCGGACTTCGAGTCCGAGATGCACCAGGCCCACATGAACCTGGCCACCTCGGGCGTCCACACCGTCTTCATCCCGTCCGCCACCGAGCACTCGTTCGTGGCCTCCAAGCTCATCCGGGAGATCGCCCGCTTCGGCGGCGACGTGTCCTCGATGGTGCCCGAGCCGGTGGCCAAGCGACTCGACGAGAGGTTCCCCCGATGACCTTCAACGACGACCTCCCCACCGCGGCGGAGGCCACCGGCCAGAACATGACGGCCACCCCGCGCCGGTCGCGCGACCCGCTGGCCGGGCCCGAGGCCGACGCGCTGCTGCGCCGGGCGGCCGACCTGGTCGCCTCGGCCCGCCCGATGCCGCTGTCGTCGTCGGTGATGATCAACCGCGACGAGGTGCTCGACCTGCTGGGCGAGGCCATCGACCGCCTGCCCGACGAGCTGCGCCAGGCCCGCTGGCTGCTCAAGGAGCGCGAGGACTTCCTGGCCCGGGTGCAGGGCGAGGGCGACGAGATCCTCGACGCCGCCAGCGCCAAGGCCGAGTCCATGGTGCAGCGCACCGAGGTGGTGAAGGCGGCCGAGCAGCGAGCGAAGCGCATCGTCGAGGCGGCCGAGGACGAGGCCCGCCGCCTGCGCCACGAGTGCGAGGACTTCTGCGACCAGCGCCTGGCCCAGTTCGAGATCGTGCTCAACCGCACGCTGAAGATGGTCCACGCCGGGCGCGAGAAGCTGAGCGCCGTCCCGATGGCGGGGCCGACCGACGAGGCCTTCGACCCGCCGTCCGGGTCGGTCCCTCAGATCGCCCCCGGTGAGGTCCCCGCCGGCGGCTTCGGCCGCCCGGGCGGCGGCCAGTCCGACGTCGACGCCGAGGACGCGTTCTTCGACCAGGACGAGGGGTGACCCGGGTCCGCACCCTGGAGCACATCGCCGACGTCCGCCGTCGGCCCGGCACCCAGCGCCCCCTCACCCGGGCCCTGCCCGCCCACGCCCTCGGTGCCCTGGTGACCTCGGCGGCCCAGGTCGAGCCCGATGCCGAGGTCGTGCTCGACGGGACGGTGGAGGCCACCGGCATCGACATCGTGCTCACCGGGACGGTGTCGTTCCCGTGGGAGGGCGACTGCCGGCGCTGCCTGCAGCCGGTCGAGGGCGAGGTCACCGCCGACCTCCGCGAGATCTTCGAGCCGACCCCGGTCGAGGGCGAGACCTGGCCGGTCGAGGGCGACGCCATCGACCTGGCCCCCGTCCTGCGGGAGGTGGTGCTGCTGACCCTGCCGCTGGTGCCGCTGTGCTCCGAGGACTGCGCCGGGCCCGACCCCGAGCGCTTCCCCACCGTGGTCGAGGGCGAGGCCACCGACCCCGACGAGGGCGGACGAGCCCCCGCCGCCCCCCGCCGACCCCCGGTGGGCCGCCCTCGACGCCCTCCGCTTCGACGACTGATCCCGATGGTGGCCGAGGCGCCGCACTTCGCCTCGGGGACGGTCGGCCGCTACCATCTTCTCTCCGTGCCCCGGCGCCTGCGCGCCCCGGCCCCCTCACCGCTGAGAACCAGGACCGACTGCGATGGCCGTCCCCAAGAAGAAGACCTCCAAGTCGAAGAGCCGGAGCCGACGGGCCTCCGCGTGGCGCCTCGATGCGCCGTCGCGCAGCACCTGCTCGCGCTGCGGCTCCGTGAAGCTGCCGCACCGGGTGTGCGGCACCTGCGGCTGGTACAAGGGCCGCCAGGCCCTCGACGTCGACTGATCACCCCGGTCGAACGGCGGTGACCCTCCCCGCCCCGATCGCGGTCGACGCCATGGGCGGCGACCGGGCCCCCGACGAGATCGTCGCCGGCGCCGAGCGGGCTGCGGCCGAGCTCGACCTCCCGATCGTCCTCGTCGGCGACCCGGAGCGCCTGGCCGGCACCTCCCTGGAGGTGCTGCCCGCCTCCGAGGTCATCGGCATGCACGACGACCCCGGCCAGGGCGTCCGCCGCAAGAAGGACTCGTCGCTCGTGCGCGCCGCCGAGGCGGTCCGCGACGGCCGGGCCTCGGCCATGGTCAGCGCCGGCAACACCGGTGCCACCTGGGGCGCGGCGCTGCTCCGCATGGGGCGCATCAAGGGCGTGTCCCGCCCCGCCATCGCCACCCCGCTGCCGCGGCCCGGGTTCGACACCCCGCTGGTGCTGCTCGACGCCGGCGCCAACACCGACTGCAGCGCCGAGTGGTTGGTGCAGTGGGCCCAGATGGGGGCCCTCTTCGCCCGCGACCGCTTCGGCACCGCCACCCCCCGGGTCGGCCTGCTGTCGATCGGCGAGGAGGAGACCAAGGGCGACTCGCTCCGCAAGGAGACCCATGCCCTGCTGGCCGAGGGTGCCTGGGCCGAGGCCTGCGGCGCGACCTTCGCCGGCAACGTCGAGGGCCGCGACCTCATGGCCCCCGGCGTCGACGTGGTGGTCACCGACGGCTTCACCGGCAACGTCGCCCTCAAGAGCCTCGAGGGGGCGATGAAGGCCCTCGTCGGGGCCATCCTCGGCGCCTTCGACACCGACGACGACACGCGGGCCGCCGGCGAGGTGCTCATGCCGGCGCTCCTGCCCCTCTACGGGCAGCTCGACCCCGACGCCACGGGTGGGGCGATGCTGCTGGGCGTCGACGGCGTCTGCATCATCAGCCACGGGTCGTCGTCGGCCACCGCGATCGTGAACGCGTGCCGGGTCGCGGCCGAGTCGGTCAGGTCCGGGCTGGTCGGCACGATCGCCGGGGCGCTCGGCCCCAGGGCCTAGGCCCCCGGCTCGGCCTCAGGCCGGGCGGGGCAGGGGCACCACCGCGACCGAGCAGGGCGCGTGGTGGAGCACCTTGTTCGACACCGACCCCAGCAGGAGGGCCTTGAAGCCGCCCCGACCGCGGGTGCCGACGACGACCAGGTCGGCGCCGGCCGCGGCCTCGATCAGCGCGGCCGCGGTCGGGCCCTCGACCAGGGTGGTGGTGACCTCGATGCCGGAGTCGCCCACCGCGAGGGCGACCAGCTCGTCGAGGTCGGTGCGGGCCGCGGTCTCGACCTCGGCGATGAGCGTCGGGTCGAAGGCCACGCCGGTGGGGAAGGCCACGACCGGCGACGTCCAGGCGTGCACGACCTCGAGGCTGGCGCCCCGGTAGGCGGCCTCGGCGACGGCCCACTCGAGGGCCAGCCGTCCGTTCTCCGAGTTCGACGCGCCGACGACGATGCGGCCCGTGGGCTCGCCCTGGGCGGGGCGGTGGACGACCACCGGCACCCGTGCGTGGGCGGCGACGTTCTGGCTGACCGAGCCGAGGTACATGCCGGCGAAGCCGCCCTTGCCACGGTGGCCGACGACGACCAGCGCCGCCTTCTGGGCCTCCGCCAGCAGGGCCGGGGCCGGCAGCTCGGTCACCGCGGTGGGCTCGATCGGACCGTCGTAGGAGCCGCCCAGCGCGTCCTCGACCGCCTTGGCCAGGAACGCCTCCGCGTCGGCCTCGGTGAAGTCGGCCCGGAACGGCTCGGTGCCGGGCTGGTCGAGGTAGGTCCATGCGAGGAGCGGGACGAGGACCGCACCGCGGGCGGTGGCCTCCCCGGCCGCCCAGCGCAGCGCGTCCGACGCACCGTCGGACCCGTCGATCCCGACGACGACCCGAGGGGGCACGGTGGCGGCGGCGTTGCTCATGGCTTGATGCTCCTGGGATCGGTCCGGTTCCGGCCCAAGGATGGCACGGATCCTGACCCCACTCTGGCCGCTCCGCGGCGCGTGGTGCAGAGGCCTTCGTCCTGACCTGCGACGATGGCCGCCCGGGGTGCGTTCACAAGCGCACAATCGGCAGACCGGCTATGGTCTCCCGGCTGCCCCACCGACCAGGGAGACCAGGTGCCCGCAGAGACCCACACCCAGCAGGGTCCGATGAGCCGACAGGAAGTGTTCGAGCTCATCCGAGACCGCCTCGTCGACATCCTCGAGATCGACCCGTCCGAGGTGCACGAGGGTGATTCCTTCGCCGACGACCTCGAAGCCGACTCGCTCGCCCTCATCGAGCTGGTCGAGGCCCTCGAGGAGGAGGTCGGCGAGCGCAGCGTGGGGTTCCGCATCGAGGACGAGGACCTCGAGGACCTCAAGACGGTGCGCGACGCCGTCGACTACGTGCACGCCCGGGTGGGCGGCGACGCCTCGTCCTGAACCAGTCCCGGCCTGCTCGCTCGGCGCCCTCACTGGCGGACCGCATCGGCCACGTCTTCGCCGACCCCTCGCTGCTCGAGACCGCCATCTGCCACCGGTCGTGGTGCGCCGAGAACCCGGGGGGCACGCCGAACGAGCGCCTCGAGTTCCTGGGTGACGCCGTCCTGGGCGGCGTCGTCGCCGAGGAGCTGTACCGCCGGTTCCCCGAGGCCGACGAGGGCTGGCTGTCGCGGGCCCGGGCCTCGATCGTGCGGGCCACGACCCTGGCCGAGGTGGCCGAGGAGCTCGGCCTGGGCGACGAGCTCCGCCTGGGCAAGGGCGAGGAGGCCACCGGCGGGCGCGAGAAGCCCTCGATCCTCGCCGACGGCCTCGAGGCCGTCATCGGCGCCGTCCACATCGACGCCGGCCGCGCCGCCGCCGCCCGGGTCGTGATGACCCTGCTGGGCAGCCGCATCGAGGTCGCGTCGGGCGAGCCCGGCCACCTCGACGACAAGAGCCGCATCCAGGAGTACGCCAGCCGCGAGCTGCGCGACACGATCACCTACGAGGTGAGCGACGACGGCCCGGAGCACGACAAGACCTTCGTGGCCACCGTCCGGATCGCCGACCGCACCTGGGGCACCGGCACCGGCCGGTCGAAGAAGCAGGCCGAGCAGCGCGCCGCCCGCGCCGCGTACCTCGCCCTGACCGGCGAGGGCCCGGTGGCCACGCCTGCGCCCCCCACCGACACCACCCGGCCCGGCCCTGCCGGGTCCGCACCCGAGGAAGACCCCGATGCCTGAGCTGCCCGAGATGGAGACCCTCCGCCGCGACCTCGATCGCGAGGTGGGGGGGAAGCGGGTCAAGACCGTCGAGGCTCCCGGCCGGACGGCCCTCAAGCGCACCCCCAAGAAGCAGCTGGTCGAGCGGCTCGACGGGGTGAAGATCAGCGGCGCCGAGCGCCGGGGGCTGCTCCTCACCCTCAAGCTCGACTCCGGCGACCTGCTCGTCCTCGACCTCCGCGACGGTGGAGCGCTGCGCAAGACCACCCCCAAGGAGGAGGTCGCCAAGGGCACGCAGCTGATCCTGACCTTCACCCAGGGCGGCCAGCTGCGGGCGATCGACGAGACCGGCGCCATGCAGGTGTGGGTCACCACGCCCGACGAGCTGCTCGAGGAGGAGCCGATCCTCACCCACCTGGGCCTCGACCCGGTGGTCGAGCCCATCTCGTGGACCACCTTCGGCCAGCTGCTCGTCAGCCGGGCCCAGCCGATCAAGTCGTTCCTGACCGACCCCACCGCCGTCGTCGGCATCGGGCCGGTGTACTCCGACGAGATCCTGTGGCAGTCGGGCCTGCGCTACGACCGCGAGTCGAACCGCCTCACCTCGCAGGAGATGCGTCGGCTGTACCGCTCGGTGGTGGAGACCCTCCACGACGGCGCCAAGCACCGCGGCACCACCCTCGCCGACGGTGCGTACCACGACCTGGCCGGCAAGGCCGGCGCCTTCCAGGACCTGCTCCAGGTGTACGAGCGGGCCGGGCAGCGCCTGCAACCGCTGCCGGGGCACCATCAGCAAGGTCCGCTACGGGAAGACCTCCGTCTTCATGTGCACCGACTGCCAGGTCTAGCGAGGCCCGGTGTTCCTCAAGACGCTCACGCTGAAGGGCTTCAAGTCCTTCGCCGACTCGACGGCCCTCGACATGGAGCCGGGTGTGACCGTGGTGGTCGGGCCCAACGGCAGCGGCAAGTCGAACGTCGTCGACGCCATCGCCTGGGTGCTCGGCGCCCAGGCGCCCAGCGCGGTGCGCAGCCAGAAGATGGACGACGTGATCTTCGCCGGCACGGCCAAGCGGCCGGCGCTCGGTCGGGCCGAGGTCAGCCTCACCATCGACAACAGCGCCGGGCTCCTGCCGATCGACTTCGGCGAGGTCACCATCACCCGCACCCTGTGGCGCTCGGGCGACAGCGAGTACGCCATCAACGGGGTGCCCTGCCGGATGCTCGACATCCAGGAGCTCCTGTCGGACTCCGGCGTCGGCCGCCAGCAGCACGTGATCATCTCCCAGGGTCAGATCGACGCGGTGCTCAACGCCCGCCCCGAGGACCGGCGGCTGATCATCGAGGAGGCCGCCGGCATCCTCAAGTACCGGCGCCGCAAGGAGAAGGCCGAGCGCCGCCTCGCCGGCACCGAGGCCAACCTCCTGCGGCTCCAGGACCTCCTCCGCGAGGTGCGCCGCCAGCTGCGCCCGCTGGAGCGCCAGGCCGAGGCCGCCCGTCGCCACGGCGACCTGGTCACCGAGCTCAACGCGCTGCGGATCCACCTGGCCGGCCAGGAGCTGTCCCGGTTGCGCACCCGGCTCGACACCGGGCGAGCGCACTCGCCGCGACCTGCGCACCGCCGAGTCCGAGTCGAAGGCCCTCCTGGCCCGGCTCGACACCGAGGTGATGGCCACCGAGTCCCGGCTGACCGCGCTGGGCGGCGACGACCTGGGCGACGACCTGGCCCGGTGCGAGGCCCTGCGCGAGCGGGCCCGGGGCCTGGCCGCGGTCCTCGCCGAGCGCCGTCGCGGGCTCGAGCGCCAGAAGGGTGCGACGGTCGACCAGGCCGTCATCGCCTCCCTCGAGGCCGAGGCGGCCCGCCTGGCCCACGAGATCGACACCGTCGAGGCCGACCGGGCCCGGCTCGCGCCCGACGCCGAGCGGCTGGCCGAGGCCGAGGGCGAGCTGGCCGCCGAGCGGGCCCACTTCGCCGAGACCTGGGGCGGCGGCTCCGAGACCGAAGGCGGGTCGGCGTCGACGTCGGCCGGGGCGGCGTGGGACGCGGCCGGTGTGGTCGGCGCCAGCCGGGCCGCCGAGGTGCGCGGCGAGCTGCTGGCCGTCCGCTCCTCGGTCGAGCGGGGCGAGGGCGAGGTGCGGCGCATCGCCGAGCGCCTCGACGCCCTCGCGGTGAAGACGTCGCGGCTCGACGAGGAGGCCGAGCGCCTGCGGGGCGAGCTGGCCGCGGCCGAGGCCGCCGAGGGTCCGCTGGTGGCCGCGGTCGACGAGACCAGCTGCGACGCGGGAGGCCGCCGAGGCCGCCGTCGAGGGCGCCGACGAGCGTCGCCGCTCCGCCGACGGCGAGCGTCACCGCTGGACGGCGCGGGCCGACGCACTGGCCATGGCGTTGGACGAGGCCCGGGCCGCGGCCGGGGCCGAGCGGCTCGCCGCGGTCGATGGCGTGCGGGGCACGCTGCTCGACCTCGTCGCCATCGATCCGGGCTGGGAGGCCGCCTTCGAGGCCGCCGCCGGCACCGCCCTCCGGGCCGTGGTGGTCGACGGTGTCGACAGCGCCCGCCGGGCCCTGGGCACCCTCGCCGACGGCGACCTCACCGGTGGCGTCGTGCCGCTGCGCGACCTGGGCGCCGCGACGGCCGTGCCGGCTGCGGCCGGGGAGCCGCTCCGACCCCACGTCCGGGCCACCGATCCGTCGGTCGAGCCGCTGCTCGACGGGCTCCTCGGTGCCGTCGTCGTGGTGCCGACCTGGCCGGAGGCGGTCGACGTCGCCGTCGCCCATCCGAGCTCGGTCGTCGTCACCCGTGGGGGAGATCGCTTCGGGCCCGACGGCTGGCACGTCGGCACCACCGGCTCCGGCGCCACCGGTGCCGCCCTCGACGAGGCCCGCGAGCGGGCCACCGCGGCCGGGGCCGAGGCCGACGCCGCGGCCGAGGAGCTGGCCGCCCTGCGGAGGGCCGTCACCGATGCCCGGGCCGCCGAGGCCGAGGCGGGCCGCGAGCTCGACCGCAACGACGCCCGCCTCGTCGCCGCCGGCGATGCCCTGCAGCGCACCGACGGCGACCGGCGCGACGTCGCCACCGAGACCGAGTCGCTGCGCGCCCACGCCGGCGACCTCGACGAGCGACTGGCCCGCGACCGCGAGCGGGTCGCCGCCCTCGAGGGCGAGCTGCCGGCCCTGGAGGCCGAGGACGCCCGCCGGGCCGACCGGGCCCGCGCCGCGGCCGACGCCCGGTCCCGCATCGACGAGCGGGCCGTCCAGGTCGCCGCCCTCCGCAGCGACCTCGAGGTGCGGGCCGCCGGCATCGATGAGCGCACGTCCTTCCTCGCCCAGCGCCGCACCGAGGTCGAGGAGCGCCTGTCGCGCAACCAGGCCGAGCGGGAGCAGGCCGAGGCCCGCCGGGTCGCACTCGAGCGCCAGGAGGTCGCCGTCGTCCGGTTGACCGAGGTCGTGGCCGGGCGGGTCGACGAGCTCGACACCGCCCTGTCCTCGCTGCGCGAGCGGCGGCGGCGCCAGTCCGACGCGGCGCGGGCGGTGGCGTCCGAGCTGGAGGGCGTGCGTGGCCGACGGACCGCGGCCGAGAAGTCGCTGTCCGAGACCCGTGAGCGGCTCCAGCGCGTCGAGCTGGAGATCTCCGAGGTCACGGTGCGCCTCGAGTCGGCGGTCGAGGTCATGCGCCGAGATCTCGACGTCGACCCCGACACCGCGATGGCGGCCGAGTGCCCGGAGGTCCCCGAGGGCACGACCCCCGCGGCCCGGGTGCGCGACCTCGAGCGCGAGCTGCGACTCCTCGGGCCCATCAACCCGCTGGCGCTGGAGGAGCACACCGCCCTCCAGGAGCGCCACGAGCACGTCGAGGGCCAGCTCGAGGACGTGAAGTCGGCCCGGCGCGACCTGGCCAAGGTCATCCGGGCCGTCGACGCCGAGATCGTGACCGTCTTCGCCTCGGCCTACGCCGACGTGGAGGCCAACTTCCGCCACCTCTTCGAGACGCTGTTCCCCGGCGGCCAGGGCAGGCTGGCCCTCACCGCCCCCGACGACCTCCTCGCCACCGGCGTCGAGATCGAGGCCAAGCCGTCGGGCAAGAACGTGAAGAAGCTGTCGCTGCTGTCGGGTGGCGAGCGCTCGCTGACCGCGCTGGCCTACCTGTTCGCGGTGTTCCGGGCCCGGCCCTCGCCCTTCTACGTGATGGACGAGGTCGAGGCCGCCCTCGACGACGTCAACCTGCACCGGTTCCTCGGCCTGGTCGCCGAGTTCCGCAACGACGCCCAGCTGATCATCGTCAGCCACCAGAAGCGCACCATGGAGTCCGCCGACCTGCTCTACGGCGTCACCATGCAGCCCGGCGGTTCGTCGAAGGTCGTCAGCGAGAAGATCACCAGCTAGGTCGCCTCACGAGGCTCACCGTCCGGCGATGACGAGGCGGTAGCCGTAGTCGGCCTGGTCCTGGTCGAGCAGGTGGCCGTTGCGGGCGTGCCAGGTGCCGTCGTCGAGATCGGATGCGAGGTGGGCGACGCCGCGGTCGACGACGTCGTCGGGGAGGAGGGCGAGGAGCGAGATCGAGGCGCCGCACCGCCGGGTCGAGGTAGGCCTCGGGCCGACGCCAGTGGGCGGCCGCCACGCCGTCGGAGCAGTCGGCGGGGATCCACATCGTCTGGACGTCGACGACGTCGAGGTGGCGGCCGACGGCCTCGGGGGTGGGCGGGTCGGCCTCGGCGGGGAGGCTCAGCGCCTCGGGGAAGTAGTCGACCAGCCAGAACCGGTGGGCGACGAGCGGCTCGTAGACGACGAGGACCTGACGGGCGGACGCGCGTCGCAGCTCTCGCAGGCCGGCCGCCCGGTCGGACCAGTGGTGCACCGTCAGGATGGCCATCGCCGCGTCGAACGAGCCGTCGCGGACCGGCAGGTGCTCGGCGACGCCCCGCACCGCAGGGTGCGCCGCCATCTCGCTGGGCGAGCATCGTCGACGAGGGCTCGACGGCGACGACCTGTCGATCGGTCGGCTCGTAGTTGCCCGAGCCGGCTCCGACGTTGAGCACGGACCGGGCATCGCCGAGGGCGGCATCGATCTGGGCCACCCAGGTCGGCTCGGGCACCCGCTGGGTGGCGTAGCCCTTCCCGATGCGGTCGTACGCGGGCGACCCGGCCATCGACCGACTGTAGGTCGGGCCCGTGGCGACGGGGCTGTCGTCGGGCCAGGATGGGTCACCATGGCGACGAAGCAAGGACAAGGGCTCTGCACCGAAGCTGCTCTCGGGCGGCAACCCCCAGATCCCCAAGGGCGAGGGCGACGCGCCGGTGCAGGCCTACATCGCGGCCATGCCGGACTGGAAGAGCCCGCTGGGCCGGCGCCTGGACGAGCTGATCGTGCGCACCGTGCCCGACGTGCGCAAGGCCGTGAAGTGGAACCAGCCCTTCTACGGCGCCGACGACGAGGGCTGGTTCATGGCCTTCCGCTGCTACACGAAGTACGTCCAGCTCCAGTTCTTCCGGGGGACCTCGCTCGACCCCGAGCCGCCCAAGGCGTCCTCGCACCCCGAGGTGCGCTACCTCGACATCCACGAGGACGACGAGCTCGACGAGGACCTGCTCGTGTCCTGGATCGAGCAGGCCAGCAAGCTCCCCAGCGAGAAGGTCTGACCTCGCGGAGGGTCGCGGCTACCGCCCCGCCGGCCTCAGGTCTGCGGCGGCCTGGAGGTGGGTCACCAGGTCGGCGAGGGAGGTGCCGGCGTTGAGGCCGCTGGTCGAGGGCATGACGTAGACCGGGCTCGGGCCGAGGCGGCGTTCCTGCCAGCCGGGGGTGGCCTTGCGGTCGACCGCGGCCCGCCAGCCGGCCAGGCCGACGACCAGCACGGCCTCGGGCTCGAGGAGGGTGCACAGGCGGTCGAGGCGGGCGAGGCCGTGGCGGAACTCGGCCGTGGTCAGCTCGGCGGCTCGGGGGGTGGCCCGCTTCACCAGGTCGGTCATGCCGATCCGGCCGTCTGCGAGCAGGCGCCAGGGGTCGCGGTCGGCGCCGTCGGCGGGACGAGCCCGGCGGCGGCGACCGCCGGCCAGAAGCGGTTGCCGGGGCCGATGTAGCCGACGCCGGCATCGGCGGCGTGGAGGCTGGGGTTGAGGCCGCTCACGAGCAGTCGCATCCCGGGAGCCGACGGTGTCGGGCAGGGTGCGGCCTCGTGTGGCCCGGACGGTCAGGCGGGCACCAGGTGGTCCCGTCGGCGCCGCCCTCCTTCGCGGCGACCGGGTCGACGAAGCCGGCCCCCTCGACCAGGGCGACGAGGGCGTCCGGCTCCCACAGCGTGAAGCGGCGCCCGGGGAGGTCGTCGTCGGAGGTGTGGACGCCCTCGCCCGCGAAGACGGTCAGGTCGAGCGGAGCACCGACGGCCAGGCTGCGGTGGAGGTCGGCCAGCACCAGGGGGAGGTGCGCCGCGGCGACGTGCTGGAGGGACTTGTGCGCCCACGCCGCCCCGAGTGAGCGGGGACGGACGGGCAGGCGTCCTCCCTCGGCGCGGACGAGGGGTGCCGCGGGATGGCTCGCGCGGGCCTCCCGGAGCATGCCGGCGGCGGGGTCGAGGCCGATGGCCGTGGGACCGAGCAGGCCGAGGTGGCTCCCGGCGCCGCAGCCGAGGTCGAGCACCGGGCCGTCGACGGCCGCGGCGACGAGGGCACGGGTCCGGTCCTTCGCCAGAGGCGTGCGGCGAGCGGCGTAGGTCCGCGCCTCCGCGTCGTAGACGGCGAGGGTCTCGTGGTCGAGCAGGTCCCTCGTCCGCTCGTCGGTCACCCCGCCATTGTGGTCACGTCAGAGCGGTGGTGAGGGAGGCGAGGGAGTCGGCGGCGCTGGACGTCGACCGGGCGGCGGCTGCGGCCGCCTGCAGGTCGGTGACGGTGTGGCGGGCGAGGAGGTCCTTCACCTCGGGGATGGCGGTGGCGGTCATCGACAGCTCGCGGACGCCGAGGCCGACGAAGGCCCCGGCCAGCAGGGGGTCGCTGGCGGCCTCGCCGCAGACGCCGACCCACCCTCCGGCGGCGGTGACGGCGTCGGTGACCGACGCGACGAGGTCGAGGACGAGCGGCTCGGTGCCGTCGGCCAGCTCGGCGACCTCGGCGACCATCCGGTCGACGGCGAAGAGGTACTGGAGCAGGTCGTTGGTGCCGATCGAGACGAAGTCGACCAGCGGGGCGATGCGGGCCGCGGCGAGGGCGGCGGACGGCACCTCGACCATCACACCGACCTCGACCGCGGTCAGGTCGACGCCCTCCTGCTCGGCCACCCGGGACAGCTCGGCCCGGGCATCGACCAGCTCCTCGACCCGGCTGATCAGCGGGAACATGATCGCGGTGCGGGTGTCGGGGGACGCGGCGGCCGCCCGCACCAGGGCGCGCAGCTGGTCCTCGAACAGCTTGGGGCGACGGAGCGAGAGGCGGATGCCGCGCACGCCGAGCGCCGGGTTGGGCTCCGGGTCGCGCACCACGAAGGGCATGGGCTTGTCGGCGCCGATGTCGAGGGTGCGGAACACCACCCGGCGGCCGGGGAAGGCGTCGAGCACCTCGCGGTAGTAGGCCTCCTGCTCGGCGACGGTCGGCTCGGTGCGCCGGCCCTGGAACAGGAGCTCGGTGCGAACCAGGCCCGAGCCCTCCGCCCCGGCCTCGACCGCGGCCGCGAGGTCGTCCCGGGAGGCGACGTTGGCGACCAGCTCGACCGCGACCCCGTCGGCGGTGGCGCCGGGGACGTCGCGCGACGCCGCCAGCGACTCGCGCCGATCCTCCTCCGCGGCCCGGCGGGCGCGGAGCTCGGCGCAGGTGGCGTCGTCGGGGTCGATCAGGACGTCGCCGGCGCGGCCGTCGACCGCGACGCGGTCAGCGCCCTCGACCGCGGCCAGCAGCCCCGACACCCCGACCACGGCCGGGATGCCGAGGGTGCGGGCCAGGATGGCGGCGTGCGAGGTCGGCGAGCCGGTCTCGGTGGCGATGGCGGCGATGCGGTCGCGGGGGAGCTCGGCGGTCTGCGAAGGGGTCAGCTCCCGGGCGATCAGCACGGCCGGCTCGTCGGGCAGCTCGATCGTGGAGCGCACCCCGGTGAGGATGGCGACGACCCGGCCGCACACGTCGTCGAGGTCGGCGGCGCGGGCCGCCAGGTACTCGCTCGACGAGGCGGCCAGCACCGTGCGGAAGGTCGAGAAGGCGGCGACCACCGCGGCGACGGCGGACTGACCGGCGTCGATGAGCTGGCCGGCTCGGTCCTCGATCTCCGGGTCGGTGGCGAAGGCGGCGTGGGCCTCGAAGATCTCGGCCTCGGCCTCCGCCGCGTCGCGCATCGAGTCGGCCAGGGCCTCGAGCTCGTCGGCGGCCTGGGCCAGGGCGGCGTTCAGGCGCTCCCGCTCGGCGTCGGGCGGGCCGGCCGGACCGGGGTCGGGCACCTCGGTCGACACCGGGGCGATCACCACCGGCGGACCGACCGCGACGCCCGGGGCGGCGGGCGAGCCCCGGAGCGCCGCGGTCACGGCGCCGGCTCCGCGGTGCCCTCGCCGAGGCCGTCCTCGACGAGGGTGACCAGCTCGGCCAGGACCTCGTCGGCCCGCTCACCCTCGACCGAGATGGTGATCTCGTCGCCGTGGTGGCAGTCGAGGGTGAGCACCGACAGCACCGAGCGGGCGCTGACCGGGTCGCCGCCGTCCTTCGAGACGGTGACGTCGTGGCCGCTGCCGGCCGCCGCCTTGGCGAAGACCTTGGCCGGGCGGGCGTGCAGGCCGGTGGGGTTGTGGAGGGTGACGGTGGTGGAGGGCACGGGTGGCTCCTGGGGCTCAGACCGCGGCGGGCGCGGGGGTCGGGACGGTGGTGGTGGCGGACGTGTCGGTGACGTCGACCACGGCGGCCTCGTCGGCCGCTGGTCGGCGGCCGATCGACTTGAGGGCGACGACGGCCAGTCCGGTGACGACGGTGCCGACGGCGATGGCGACGATGTAGCCGGCGAGCCCGTCGACCAGGCCGATCACGAAGATCCCGCCGTGGGGGGCCCGCAGCTCGGCGTCGAAGGCCATCGACAGGGCGCCCGTGGTGGCCGCCCCGGCCATGATCGCCGGGATCACCCGGAGCGGGTCGGCGGCGGCGAAGGGGATGGCGCCCTCGGTGACGAACGAGGCACCGAGCAGCCAGGCGGCCTTGCCCGACTCGCGCTCCTCCTCGGTGAACAGCTTGGGCCGGATGACCGTGGCGAGGGCGAGGCCCAGCGGTGGGGTCATGCCGGCGGCCATGACCGCGGCCATCACGGTGTAGTTGCCGGCGTCGAGGGCGGCGATGCCGAAGGCGTAGGCGGCCTTGTTGACCGGACCGCCCATGTCGAAGGCCATCATCAGCCCGATGACGACGCCGAGCAGCACGGCGTTGGAGCCCTGGAGGTCCTCGAGCCAGTCGGTCAGGCCGGACTGGAGGTCGGCGACCGGCGGCCCGATGATCAGGACCATCACCGCTCCGGTCAGCAGCGTGCCGATCACCGGGTAGACGAGGATCGGCATCATCTTCGACAGCGTGCCGCGCACCTTGATGCGCTGGAGGAGCATGACGATGCCACCGGCGAGGAGGCCGCCGGCGATGCCGCCGAGGAACCCGGCCTCGAGCTGGACGGCGAGCAGACCGGCGACGACGCCGGGTGCGATGCCTGGTCGGTCGACCATCCCGAAGGCGATGTAGCCGGCGAGGATCGGCACCAGCATCTCGAAGGCGGTGGCCCCGATCTTGAAGATCAGGGCGCCGAACATCAGCTTGGAGGAGAAGGCGTCGCCGAGGGTGGGCCACTCCTCCACCCCGGTCACCTCGGTGGCCCCGCCGATGGCGAAGCCGAGGGCGATGAGGATGCCGCCGGCGACGACGAACGGGAGCATGTAGCTCACGCCGGTCATCAGCCAGATGCGGACCTGCGCGGCCTTCGACGCGTGGGGCGCGGCCGCGGCCATCGGACTGGTCGACGCGGTGGCGGTCCGTCCCGTCCGGATGCCGGTGGCGGCGGCCTCGGCGGCCCGGGCGATCAGCTCGTCGGGGCGGTCGATGGCCTCCCGGGTGCGGACCTCGACGGTGGGGAGGCCGGCGAAGCGCTCACGGTCGCGGATCCCGGCGTCGACCGCGAACACCACTGCGTCGGCGGCCCCGATGGTGGCTGCGGTCAGGCCCGGGCCGCCTGCTGCGCCCTGGATCTCGACGTCGATCGTGTGGCCGGCTCGGCGGGCGGCGACCTCGATGGCCTCCGCGGCCATGGCCGAGTGGGCGATCCCGGTCGGGCAGGCGGTGACCGCGACGAGCCGGAGGGGCCGGTCGCCCGTGGCGACCGCGTCGGTGGTCGTCGGTTCGGCCGGAGCCGCCGGGGTGGCGGGCCCGGCGACCGCGGCGACGATCGCGTCGGCGTCCTCGGCCTGGCGGAGGGTGGTGCGGAAGTCCTCGTGGACCAGGCGCTGGGCCAGGCGCGAGAGGACCGTCACGTGGGCGTCGTCGGCGCCGGCGGGAGCGGCGATCAGGAAGACGAGGTCGGCGTCCTCGTCGATCGCTCCGAAGTCGACGCCGCCGCGCACCCGGGCGAAGGCGACCGACGGGGCGGTGACGCCGGCGTGCTTGGCGTGGGGGATGGCGACGCCGGACTCCATGCCGGTGCCGCCGGTCTCGTCCTCGCGGGCGAGGACGGCGGCGAGGTAGCCCTCGCGGTCGGTGACGCGACCGGCGGCGACCAGCCGACCGACGAGGGCCTCGATCACCGAGCGGGCGTCGGTGGCCTCGATGTCGAGGAGGACGAGGTCGGGTGTGAGGGGGACGGTGGGGTCGTCGGACATGGGATGTCTCCGGTCAGGCGGCGGGTGAGGAGGGTGCGGGTGAGGCAGGTGCAGGCGGGGACGAGGGGAGGGGCGACGTCGTCACCCGGTCGGGGTGGACGTCGGCGGGGCCGGGCACCTGGGTGCCGGGGAGGGAGGCGGCGGCCGCGCCCCAGGCCACCGCCACGGCGAGGGCGGAGGCGGGGGTGTGGCCGGAGACGAGCGAACCGAGGTAGCCGGCGAGCAGGGTGTCGCCTGCTCCGACGGTGCTGCGGGCCTGGACCGAAGGGGGGACCGCAAGGGTGGGTGGTGAGTCGTCGACCAGCAGGGCGCCCTCGGCACCGAGCGAGACGACGACGGTGCCCACGCCCCGGCGGCGGAGCTCGCGGGCGCCGTCGACGACGTCGGCCAGGTCGGTCAGCCGACGGCCGAGCACCTCCTCCAGCTCCTCCCGGTTGGGCTTCACCAGGTCGGCGCCGGCCTCGACCGCGGCCAGCAGGGCGGCGCCGGTGGCATCGACGGCCACCGGGACGCCGGCCGCGTGGCCGACCTCGACGAGCCGGGCGTGCAGGTCGGTCGGGGCCCCGACCGGGAGCGACCCGCAGCCCACCAGCCACGCCGCCCGCGTGGCGGTCACGGCCTCGGCGGCGGCGCCGAGCAGGGCCTCGACGTCGCCGGCGGCCAGCGGGGCGCCAGGGGCGTTGACCTTGGTGGTGGTGCCGTCGGGCTCGGTCAGGGTGATGTTCGACCGGGTCGCGGCACTGACGGCCACGGCGTGGTGGGGGACACCCGCGCCGGTGAGGAGGGCGGTCAGCAGCGAGCCGTCGGGTCCGCCGGAGGGGAGCACGGCCAGGGCGGGGAGGCCCTGCGCGGTGAGGGCCCGGGCGACGTTGACCCCCTTGCCGCCGGCGTCGGTGCGGGTGCTGGTGGCCCGTTGGACCTCGCCCCGCTCGAGCGTCGCCACCTCGAGGGCGCGATCGACGGAGGGGTTGGGGGTGACGGTGACGATCGTGCCGGTCATGCCGTCTCCACCTCCACGCCGCTGGCCCGCAGGTCGAGCACGTCGGCCTCGTCGGCACCGGTGTCGGTGATGACGACGTCGAGGTCGGCGAGGTCGGCGAAGCGGACGAAGTGGCGCTGGCCGAGCTTGGTGTGGTCGGCGAGCACGACCACCCGGTCGGCGGCCCCCACGAAGGCCCGCTTGGTGGCGGCCTCGGCCGGGTCGGGGGTGGTGCAGCCGTCGGCGTCGAGGCCGTTGGTGGCGACGAGGGCCACGTCGACGTGCAGCGAGCGGACCATGTCGACCGCGAACTGGTCGACCGCGGCGAGGGTGCGGGGCCGCAGCCGGCCGCCCACCGTGATCACGGTGACCCGGGGGAGCGAGGCGAGCCGCAGGGCGAGCGGCAGGGCGTTGGTCACGACGGTGAGCTCGCGGTCGGAGGGGAACGCGTCGACGACGGCGCCGGTGGTGGTGCCGGCGTCGAGGATCACGGTGCCCTGCTCGGGGAGGTGGGCGAGGGCGGCGCGGGCGATGCGGGCCTTCTCGTCGACCATCAGCGAGGAGCGCTCGGTGATCGCGGGCTCGACCCGGACGCCGCCGGGGGCCAGCGCCCCGCCGTGGACCCGGCGGAGGGCACCGCGTCGTTCGAGCTCGACGAGGTCGCGGCGCACCGTCTCGGCGGTCACCGCGAACGTGTCGGCCAGGCGGCTGACCGACACCCGGCCCTTGCGGGCGGTCTCGTCGGCGATCAGCTGGCGGCGTTCCTCGGCGTGCACGGGGTCCTCCGGGTCGGCGTGTCCTGGGACACACAGTGCGCCGTCCGTCCGGACTCGTCAACCCCCAAACCCACCATTTCCCACACAAACCCACATGATCCCAGGTCATGACGCCGTATCTACGGCGACCAATGGCACATGGGCGTGGGGTTCAGGTGGGATCCGTGTCGCGCAGCAGATCGAGCTGGACGTCGCGGGCCGCCCGGTCCGCGAGCGGCTCCCACGTCGCCGCGCCTCGGGGGCCGCTGCCGGGGACCTCGAGCCGGTCGATCGGCAGTGCCCTCGCGCGGCCGGCGGGGTCGCGGACGCCGATGGAGCCGTCCCGCTCGCGGCGTTCGACGGTCGCCTCCACCCAGCGGGCCGAGGGGCGGGGGCGGAAGCGGACGACGTCGCCCGGTCGCAGCCCGAGGTCGAGCAGCGACGGCGACGACTCGTCGGTCACGTCGCTCCGGGCTCGCCCAGGACCGTGGCCTGCAGTCGACGCATGCCGGCCAGCCACCGGTCGGGGTCGGCGGCCCGTCGCTCGTAGTACCGGGCGACCTCGGGGTGGGGGAGGACGAGGAACCGGCCGTCGGCCATGGCCTCGACCAGTGCGTCGGCCACCTGCTCGGGCTCGATCAGCCCCTGCATCCGCACCGTCGTGCCGGCCGAGCTGTCGCCCGCGCCCTGGACCATCGCGGTGTTGACCCCCTGCGGGCAGATGCAGTGCACGGTCAGCCCGGCATCGCCGTAGGTGATCGACAGCCACTCGGCGAAGGCCTCGGCCGCGTGCTTGGTGACCGAGTACGGGGCATCGCCGATCTGGGCCAGGAGGCCCGCGGCCGACGCCGTGGTGATGAAGGTGCCGCCGCCGCGCTCGAGCATCCCCGGCACCACCGTCCGGGCCGCGATCACGTGGGCCATCACGTTGACCCGCCAGATGCGGTCCCATGCCTCGTCGTCGGCGTGCAGGCCCATCATCGTGCCGATGCCGGCGTTGGCGACGAACACGTCGACGGGGCCGAAGCGCTCGACGGTGCGGGCGACCACGGCCTCGACCTCGGCCTGGTCGCTCACGTCGGCCGCGTGGTCGAGCACGTGGTCGCCGTGGCGCTCGGACAGCTGGGCCGCGGCCGCGGCGCAGTCGGCCGGGTCGAGGTCGGTGACGGTGACGCCGGCGGCGCCCTCGGCCAGCAGTCGGTCGGCGATGGCGAGACCGATGCCGCGGGCCGCCCCCGTGACGATGCAGGTGGAGCCCTCGATGGTCGTGCCGTCACCGGTCATGGCGGACGACGGTACCCGGCGGCTACGCGCCGATGGCGGCGACCAGGGTGTCGTCGACGACCTGACGGCGGTCGGGGCCCCACGGCAGCGGCATCAGCACGGCCTCGTCGACCCCGGCGTCGCGGTAGGCCTGCATCGGTCGCGGTGACCAGGTCGGCATCGCCCACCACGTCGATGGCGTCGACCATGGCGTCGCTGACGGCGGCGACGGCCCCGGCCCGGTCGCCCGCGGCGTGGTGCTCGCGGATGGCGGCGACCTCGTCGCCGAAGCCGGCCTTGGTGAAGCTGTCGGCGTAGGAGTCGACGACCGCGTAGGAGAAGAGGTCCTTGCGCCCGTTCGTCGAGGGCCGGCGTCGCGGTCGGCCACCCCGGCGTGGACGTAGGCGTAGACGCGGCACGACCCGGGGTCGCGCCCGGCCTCCGCCTCGCCGGCCCGGACCTGCTCGACCGACCACGGGACGTGCGAGGCCGGCAGGTAGTTGAGCAGCACGCCGTCGGCGACCTCGCCGGCCAGTCGGAGCATGCGCGGGCCCGAGCGCGCCGAGGACGATGCGGGGGGTCACCTCGGGCTGGCGCAGTCCGAGGCGGAAGCCCTTCACCGCGTAGTGGTCGCCGGCGAAGTCGACCTTCTCACCCGACAGGCACGCCCGCACCAGCTCGACGTACTCGCGGACCTGGCCCAGCGGGTGCTCGCCGTAGGGGGCGCCGTGCCAGCGCTGGGTCACGACCGGCGACGAGATGCCGACGCCGAGCAGGACCTCCCGACCGGGCTGGAGCGAGGCGAGGGTCGCGGCCGACATGGCGGCCAACGGCGGGGTGCGCAGCTGGAGGGCCAGCACGCCGGTTCCCAGCGTCGCCAGCCCGGGGGCGGCCGCGCCGGCCGCGGTGAGGAGGGAGAAGGCCTCGGGTCCGGTGGTCTCCGCCGTCCAGTACGACGAGTAGCCCAGCTCCTCGGCCCGCCGGGCCACGTCGACGGCGTAGCTGCGGGCCCAGGGCCATCAGGCTGGCGTAGGTCACTCCGGTGCGCTGCTCGGTCACGGCCCGAGACCGTAGGCCGTCGACTCGGCTCACCCAGGGGAGAGCGTGGCCGCCACGGTCGCGCCGAGCTCCCACAGGGCGTCGCGGTCGTCGCTGCTGGGCGCGCCGGTGACCTCGACGACCTCGGCCACCGGCGTCCAGCGCAGGCCGGTCGTGATGGTGGTGAGGGCCCGCTCGGCCCCCGTCGTGTCGTCGCCGCCGTGGAGGTAGGCCCCGAACGGTCGGCCGACGGTGTCCTCCAGGCACGGGTAGTAGATCGTGTCGAAGAAGTGCTTCACCGCCCCGGCCAGGTAGCCGAGGTTGGCCGGCCCGCCGACGATGTAGCCGTCGGCCTCCAGCACGTCGGACGCGGTGGCGTGCAGCGCGGCCCGGGCCACCACCTCGACGTCGGTGATCTGAGGGTCGGTGGCACCGGCCCGCACCGCCTCCAGCATGGTGTGGAGGTGGGGCGACGGCGTGTGGTGCACGACGAGGAGGCGGGGCACGGTGCTCCGGTCCGATCGCGGTTCAGGCGAAGGTCCGCACGAGCGCGAGCACGTCGGCGGCGTCGGGACCCGAGGCCACGAGGGTGGTGTCGGCGGCCGAGGCCCGTTGCCCGGCCACCTCGCACAGCTCGACCGCCGGGCCCAGCGACGGTCGTGGCGGCCGGCGCTCCGTCGGACGGGTCGAACCGCCACTCGTCGCCCCCTGGCCCGGTCAGGTGGAAGGCGACCGGGCCGTGGAGCTCGCGGCCGGCCTGGGCGAAGGCGTAGGGCAGGGTCCGCCACGACAGCCGGGCCGTGAGGCGGAGCCGGTCGGTCGGGGCCAGCGCGATGCCGAGGCCGTGGGCGATGTCGCCGCTGTGGATCCAGCACTCGGTCAGTCGCGTCACCGCGAGGGTGCGCACCGCGAGGGTGCCGGCCACCCACTGGACCCGCTCGCGCTCGTCGGCCGCGGCGAAGGCGGCGCGGAGGGCGGCGGCGCCGTCGAGGTACCGGCGGTGGAGCTCGGCGGTGGTCTGCCGGTCGCGCTCGAAGGCCACCAACAGGCCGGCGCCGTCGTCGACGCTGGCCGCGGAGGCCCAGGCGTCGGCGACGTCGGTCAGGTAGGCGTCCAGCCGCCCGTCGAGGCTGGCCAGGGCCATCTCGTCGGTCTGGGCCATGTGCAGGACGACGTCGGCGACCGACCACCCGTCGCAGCGCGACGGCGTGGCCCAGCCGGCCTCGTCGAGGCCGTCGACCAGCCCCGCCATCTCGGCGTGCTGCTCGGCCAGTGCGTCCAGCTCCTCGTCCACCACCTCAGCCTCCCACGGGAGGTCTGAGGAGCGCTCGGACTACTTGCCTGCGGCGCGACGCTGGAAGCGGGTGCGCTTCAGCATCTTCTTGTGCTTCTTCTTCCGCATGCGCTTGCGGCGCTTCTTGATGAGAGATCCCATGAGGTCGTCCAACCTAGTGGCGTCCCTCGCAACGTCTCCAAACGCCCGATCGGCGCGCCGTAGGGTTGGCCGGCAGTCCGGGGTAGTTCAGCTGGTAGAACACCGCACTTTGGATGCGGATGTCGCAGGTTCGAGTCCTGCCCCCGGAGCCACGGTCCTCGGTCCCGGACGTCCGTCGGAGCGACGGCGACGTCACCGGTCTGACACCTCGATGACACCTGTGTGTCGCCGGCGCGACCCGCGGTTCACATGGGGGGCGTCGGCGCGCTAGACCAGCCTCATGGCCGAGCGTCCGCTCTCCGCAGTCGTGCTGGCCGCCGGGGAGGGAACCCGGATGCGGTCGGAGCGGCCCAAGCCGATCCACCTCCTGTGCGGGCGGATGATGGTCCGCTACGTGCTCGACTCCCTCGCCGACTGCGACGTCGACCGGGCGGTGATCGTCGTCGGCCACGGAGCCGAGCGGGTGACCAAGAAGCTGCAGGACGAGGAGACCTCGCTCGTCCTCGACTTCGTCGAGCAGCACGTGCAGCAGGGCACCGGCGACGCGGTCGCGGTGGGGCTGACCGCGTTCCCCGACGACGACGAGCTCAGCGGCGACGACGGGGGCGACATCCTCGTCCTGCCCGGCGACACCCCCCTGCTCCGGGCCAGCACGATCCGGGAGCTGGTCGACCACCACCGTCGGTCCGACGCGGCCTGCACGGTGCTCACCGCGCTCCTCGCCGACGCCACCGGCTACGGGCGGGTCGTCCGGGGCAAGGACGGTGGGGTCGCCCGCATCGTCGAGCACCGCGACGCCACCGAGGAGGAGCGCGAGATCGGCGAGGTGAACACCTCGATCTACTGCTTCCGCCGGTCGGTGCTGGCGCCCGCCCTGCGCCGGGTCCAGCCCGACAACGACCAGGGCGAGTACTACCTCACCGACGTCGTCGGCGTGCTCCACGAGGCCGGCTACGGCGTGGCCGCGCTGGTCGCGGTCGACCCCGACGAGACCCAGGGCGTGAACGACCGGGCCCAGCTCGCCGCGGCCGAGGCCGAGCTGCGGCGCCGCACCAACCTGATGTGGCTCAAGCGGGGCGTCACCATGGTCGACCCGGAGCGCACCTACGTCGACACCACCGTCGACCTCGCCCCGGACGTCACCCTGTTCCCGGGCACCTTCCTCCAGGGGAGCACCGTGGTGGGCGGTGGCTGCGAGATCGGGCCCGACACCCGGCTGGTCGACTGCGTCGTCGGCGCCCGCTCCACCGTCGAGCAGACGACCGGCCGCGACGCCGAGATCGGCGTCCGACACCCACGTCGGCCCCTACGCCCACCTGGCCCCCGGTTCGTCGGTCCCCGACGGCACCGTCACGGGGCCGTTCCACGCCGCATCCGAGGAGCGCTAGTGGCCGACAGCAGCTGGGCGGGCGAAGGCCTGCACCACACCGACGACGGGGGGATGGAGGCGGTCACCACCAAGCGCCTCCGGATCTACTCCGGGTCGTCCCACCCGGCCCTGGCCGAGGACATCGCCGCCGCGCTCGACATCACGTTGGGCGAGCCCAACCTCCGGCGCTTCGCCAACGGCGAGATGCACTGCCGCTACGACGAGTCGATCCGTGGCGCCGACGTGTTCCTGGTGCAGACCCACTCGGGTGAGCCGGGCCAGTCGGTCAACGACTCGCTCATGGAGCAGCTGATCATGATCGACGCCGCCAAGCGGGCGTCGGCCAAGCGCATCACCGCCGTCTGCCCCTTCTACGGCTACGCCCGCCAGGACCGGAAGGCCGAAGGCCGCGAGCCCATCACGGCCAAGCTGGTCGCCGACATGCTCA
>CAVURR010000005.1:0-67446 GCA_963743955.1 uncultured Iamiaceae bacterium | reverse complement strand
CCAACCGCACCGTCGACCTGGCCCGGGCCCGCGGCGCGTCGGTGATCGCCATCGTGAACCGGCGGGCCAGCGACCTGACCGATCGCTCCGACGGCGTGCTCTACACCTCCGACGGCCGCGACGTGGAGATGAGCGTCGCCTCGACCAAGGCGTTCTACGCCCAGGTCGCGGCGGGCATGCTCCTCGCCGCCGCCATCGCCGCCGAGGTGGTCCCCACCGAGGCGGGGGCGGCCGAGCGGTCGCGGCTCCTGACCGGGTTGCGCACCCTGCCCGACGCCATGGAGCGCGTGCTCGAGACCCGGCCGGCCATCGCCGCCGCGGCCCGGGCCCTCGCCCCCACCAAGCGGTACTGGGCCATCGTCGGCTCGGGCACCGACCGGATCGCCGCCGAGGAGGTCCGGATCAAGCTCTCGGAGCTCTGCTACAAGGCCATCGCCTGCGACGCCACCGAGGACAAGAAGCACATCGACCTGTCGTCGGAGCCGATGATCGTCGTGTGCGCGGCCGGCCTCCAGGGGTCGAACGCCGACGACGTCGCCAAGGAGGTCGCCATCTACCGGGCCCACAAGGCCTCCCCGGTGGTGATCGCCTCCGAGGGCGAGGAGCGGTTCTCGGCCGCGCTGCACGTCCTGACCGTGCCCGCGGTCGATCCCGCGCTGGCCTTCGTCCTGGCGGCGGTGGTCGGGCACCTGTTCGGCTACGAGGCCGCCCTCGCCATCGACGCCACCGCCCTCCCCCTGCGCCAGGCCCGGGCCGCCATCGAGCAACGGATCAGCCACCCCGACGCCACCGACGGCGATCAGCTGCTCGCCGGGCTGCGCACCGACTTCGCCCCCCTGGCGTCGCGGTTCGCGGACGGCCTCCGCAGCGGTGTCTACGACGGCAGCCTCGAGGCCGCCACCGCGGTGCGGCTGGCGTCGCTCATGCGCTACGCGGTCGGGCTGGCGCCGCTCGACCACTACGAGGTCGAGCACGGCCGGGCCGGGTCTCCGATCGCCCTGGTCGAGGACCTCACCGCCGCCCTGACCGCCGGCATCGAGGAGCTCACGCGCCCCGTCGACGCCATCAAGCACCAGGCGAAGACCGTCACCGTGGGCATCTCCCGCAACGACGAGGGCCTGCTCCAGGTGCCGCTGGTCGCAGCCACCCTCGCGGCCGGAGCGCCCCGGGACCGGGTGTCGTATCGAGCGCTGCGCACCCTCGCCGGCCTCGACCCCGCGGTCGACGAGGTCCTCGGCTTCACCCGCTACGCCATCGAGGGCGACGTCGAGAGCCACCAGGCCACCGTGCGGGTCGTCGACCGGGGCGGCATCTCCCGCGACCTGCCGCTGCGCACCGAGCGGAACCCGGTCCTCCGAGGCACCAAGCACCGGGTGGCCACCGAGCGCGAGGTCACCGTGGCGGTGGGGCGCAGCGACGGCCGGACCGTCGTGATCGTGCCCGAGGTGCGGGGCAACCAGTGCACCGGCCTGACCCTGCTGCACTGCCGGTTCGCCGAGCGGCTGCCCACGACCCGGGCCCGCTCGGTCATGGAGCAGTACCGCACCCGCCTGTCGGCCCTCACCGATGCGGTGATGGAGACCGAGCCGACCTTCCGCGACGACCTCCTCGGCGAGATCTCGATGATCGAGCTGCTGACCTCGCCGGTGTACGTCCTCGCCGAGCGCTGGCGCTCCGCCGAGCACCGGTGACGGCGCCCGTCGTCGGGTCGGTGGACGGCATCCCCCCGTCGGCCGCCGGCGGTGGCTCGCTGGTGGGGATCGGCACCGACGTCGTCGACGTCGACCGGTTCCGCGAGGTGATCGCCCGGACGCCCTCGCTGGTGCGGCGGGTCTTCACCGAGGGCGAGCGAGCCGTGGCCGACGCCCGGCGCGACGCGGCGCCGACGCTGGCGGCCCGGTTCGCGGCCAAGGAGGCGGCGATGAAGGTGCTGGGCGTCGGCCTCGGCGAGATCGGGTGGCACGACGTCGAGGTCGTCCGCCACGAGTCGGGCCGGCCCGAGCTGGTGGTCACCGGCCGGGCCGCCGCCCTCGCGGCCGAGCGGGGCGTGGCCGCGTGGCACGTCTCGCTGTCCCACTCGCGCCTCGTCGCCCAGGCCGTCGTCGCCGCCACCGCCTGACCGCTCGTCGCGGCGGGGTCACCGCGCTCGATCCCGAGCTGGCTCGCGTTCGTGGGGCTCTGACCCCCAGCTCGCGGACCAGTCGGGGTGGCCGGGGTCAGCGGCCCGAGGCGTGGGTGAGGAGCCGGGTCCAGTGGGCCAGGTGGAGGGCGTGGCCCGCGTCGGGCTGCACCTCGGTGGTGGCGTGGGGGAGGGTCGAGGCCCACCAGCGGGCGAAGGCGATGGGCGCGACGTCATCGTCGGCGCCGACGAGGCACAGGACCGGGGCGACGCACGCGGCGAGGTCGACGTCGGGCCGGCTCAGCGACGTCGCCACGTCGTCGGTGAGACCGTCGAGCGACACCGCGACGCACTCGACCGTTGCCTCGGCCAGCGCCTCGGCGCCGCCGGTGGTCCCGGCCACGTCGCGGTGACGGACCTCTCCGCCCTCCTCGGCCTGCTGGATCAGCACGGCATCGAGCGTCGCCGGGTCGGGGACCATGTACGGGCGCGACCTCGCGACCGACCTCGAGGGGGTCGATGCCCTCGGCCATCTCGAGCAGCGTCGCCCGACCCCCTGCCGCGGCGACCAGGACGGGGTCGTCGGCCAGGGCGACGAGCGGGACGACCGGCGCGACCAGCGCGACGGAGGGGACGCGGTCGGGGTGACGGGCGGCGAGGGCGACGGCGTAGGGCGCGCCCCCGGACCAGGCCACGACGCCGGCCCGCACGACCCCGAGGTGGTCGAGGGCGGCCGCCAGGTCGTCGGCCACCGAGCCCAGGGTGCGACCGGCGTGGGGATCGCTGCGCCCGCAGCCGGGTCGATCGACCGCCAGCAGGCGCACGCCCGCGGCCGCGGCGAGGCCGTCGTCGGGGTGGCGGGACAGCCGGGAGTCCGGCGTGCCGTGGAGGTACAGGACGGGCGTCCCCGCCGGGTCGCCCACGTCGTCGACGGCCAGGACCCGACCGTCGGGCATCGGCACCAGGGTGGGGGCGGGACGGTCGACCACGGCGGGGAGCGTAGGTCGAGGTCCGGCCTGCGCCCAGCTGGCGATCGGTGGGGGAGGGACGGACGGCCCTGCCGGGCCAGGGCGGGGTGGGGCACCATGGGGCGGTGATCCCCGTGGTGACGCCGGTCGAGATGGGTGCGATCGACGCCGCGGCGCCGGAGCCGGTCGACGAGCTGATCGAGCGGGCCGGTGCGGCGACGGCCCGGGCCGCGCTCGACCTCCTCGGCGGGGCGTACGGCCGGCGGGTCGTGGTCGTGGCGGGGAGGGGCAACAACGGGGCCGACGGGCGGTCGGCGGCCCGCCGCCTGGAGCGGCGCGGGGTGCGGGTCGAGGTGCTCGACGCCGCCGACCTGCCGCCGCAGCTGCCCGCCTGCGACCTGCTGGTCGACGCCGCGTACGGCACCGGCTTCCGCGGGACGTGGGCGCCACCCGCGGCACCCGAGGGCACACCCGTGCTGGCCGTCGACATCCCCACCGGCATCGACGGCCTCACCGGTGAGGAGCGGGGCACGGCCTGGACCGCGACCCGCACCGTCACCTTCGCCGCGCTCAAGCCCGGCCTCCTGCTGAGGGTCGGTCCCGACCGGACCGGCGAGGTCATCGTGGCCGACATCGGGCTCGACGTCTCGTCGGCCCGGGCGCACCTCGTCGAGACGGCCGACGTCGCCGCCTGGGTGCCCGACCGGGCCCGCGACGCCCACAAGTGGCGGGCCGCCTGCTGGATCGTCGCCGGCTCGCCGGGGATGACCGGCGCCGCCCACCTCGCCGCGCGGGGGGCGCAGCGCGCCGGCGCCGGCTACGTCCGGCTGTCCACACCCGGCGTCGACCACGACCCGGGCGCACCGACCGAGGTGGTGGGCATCGCCCTCCCGGCCCGCGGCTGGGGGGCGAAGGTGCTGGCCGACGTCGACCGGGTGCGGGCGCTCGCCGTCGGCCCGGGTCTCGGCCCCGCCGCCGGCGCCGCCGCCCAGGTGCGGGCCGTCGTCGGGGCCGCCGATCGTCCGCCCCTCGTCGTCGACGGGGACGGCCTCACCGCCCTCGCCGACGACGTCGACGGCCGGCTGACCCGCCCTCGCAGCCGCCGACGGGGCGCCACGACGTCGGGGCCGACGACCGTGCTCACCCCCCACGACGGGGAGCTGGCCCGCCTCGGGGCCGACCTCGACGATGGCGACCGGGTGCAGGTCGTCCGCGACCTCGCCGCCCGTCGCGGTGCCGTCGTGCTGGCCAAGGGCCCGACCACGGTCGTCGCCGCCCCCGACGGCGCAGTGCTGCTCACCACCACCGGCGATGCCCGCCTCGCCACCGCCGGCACCGGTGACGTCCTGACCGGCGTCGTGGCCGCCTTCCTGGCCCGGGGCGTCGAGCCCCATCGGGCCGCCGCCGCAGCCGCCCACGTCCACGGTCGGGCCGGCGCTCTAGCCTGTCGCCGGGGTCTCGTGGCCGGCGATGTCGCCGAGCACCTGCCCCTTGCCCTGTCCGAGCTGACGGAGGACTGACGTGCCCCGCAACGTGCCCGTGCGCGACCTGATGACGACCGACGTGCTGGCCTTCCAGCCGACCGACGAGGTGCGGGCCGCCATGGCCGCGCTGGTCGAGCGAGGGGTCGACGCCGCACCCGTGGTCGACGGCGGCAAGGTGGTCGGGCTGCTCAGCACCGGCGACCTGATCGTCGCCGCCGGCGAGGTGCACGTCCCCAACGTCATCAGCCTGCTGGGGGCCTCGATCGAGCTGCCGGGCGAGCGCAAGCGCTTCGAGGAGGACCTGCGCAGAGCGGTCGGCGGCACCGTCGGCGACGTCATGACCCGCGACCCCGAGACGGTCGAGCCCGACGCCACCCTCGAGCAGGCCGCGACCCTCATGCACATGCACGACGTGTCCCGCCTTCCCGTCGTCGACGGCCAGGGCAGCCTGGTCGGCATCCTCGCCCGGGGCGACGTCGTGCGCTCGCTGATGGCCGACGTCGCGGCCGAGGCGGAGGGCGACGCGCCCTGACCACCGGTCCTCGACCCGGGCCGGCCCGACCCACCTGGGTCGAGGTGGACCTCGATGCCATCGCCCACAACGTCGGCGTCCTGCGCGCCCACGTCGCGCCCGCGGCCCTCTGGGCGGTGGTGAAGGCCGATGCCTACGGCCACGGCGCGGTCGAGGTCGCCGGCGCGGCGCGGCAGGCGGGGGTCGACGGGCTCGCCGTCGCACTGGTCGAGGAGGCCGAGGAGCTGCGGGCCGCAGCCGTCGACGGTCGGGTGCTGCTCCTGTCGGAGCCCCCCGTCGTCGCGGTCGACCGGGTCGTGGCCGCCGACGTCGAGCCGGCCGTCTACTCGCACGAGATCGTGGCCGCGATGGGGGCGGCGTCGGAGCGCGCCGGCACCGTCACCGACGTGCACCTCAAGGTCGACACCGGGATGCACCGGGTCGGTGCGGCGCCGACCGAGGCGGTGGCCGTCGCCCGAGCGGTCGACGCGCACCCGGCCCTGCACCTCGCCTCGGTGTGGACCCACCTGGCCGTCGCCGACGACCCCGACGATCCGTTCACCGCCGAGCAGCTGGCCCGCTTCGACGACGCGTGCGCGGCCATCGAGGTCGCCGGCATCGCCATCCCGGCGCGGCACGCGGCCAACTCGGCCGGCGCCATCGCCCACCCCGCGGCCCGGCTCGACCTGGTCCGGGTCGGGATCTCCCTCTACGGGCTCGACCCGTCGCCGGCCCTCGCCGCCGCCGTCGACGTGCGCCCGGCCCTGCGGCTGGTCTCGCAGGTGTCGCACGTCAAGGAGATCGAGGCCGGCGCGGCGGTCAGCTACGGCCAGCGGTACCGGGTCGACGCGGCGACGACCATCGCCACCGTGCCGGTCGGCTACGCCGACGGCCTGCGTCGCTCGCTCGGGGCGACCGGGGGCGAGGTGCTCGTCGGGGGTCGTCGCCACCCGATCGCGGGCACCGTCACCATGGATCAGATCACCGTCGACTGCGGGCCCGGGTCGACGGTCGCCCGGGGCGACGAGGTGGTGCTGCTCGGCCGCCAGGGCCACGAGGACATCCCGGCGTCGGAGTGGGCCACGCGGCTCGACACCATCGACTACGAGGTGACGTGCGGTCTGGGCGCCAGGCTGCCCCGGCGTCACGTCCGCGGTGGGCCCGGGCTGCCAGGATGACGCCATGAGCCCGGCTGCGAGGACGCTGGCGATCGCCGGCGGCCCGGCCGGCCTCCCCGCCACCCCGGCGGCCGGGGCCTAGGAGCGTCGTCCGCGTCCTGCTGGTCGAGCCCTGGCTGACCGGCTCGCACCAGAGCTGGGCCGAGGGCTACGCAGCCCGCAGCGCCCACGAGGTGCACGTGGTGGCCCACGAGGGGGCCTACTGGCGATGGCGGCTGCGGGGTGGTGCCGTCACCCTGGCCGAGGAGGCGGCGCGGGTCGCGGCCGCCCACGGCCCCCCCGACGTCGTCCTCGCGTCGTCGATGCTCGACGTGCCGGCCTTCTGCGGCCACGCCCGCCGGGTCGTCGGAGGAGCGCCGGTGGCGCTCTACCTCCACGAGACCCAGCCGGCCCGCTCGGCCCTCACCGGCGAGCCCCTCGACGACGACATGGCCTACCGGAACTGGACGTCGATGGTCGCGGCCGACCACGTCTTCGCCAACTCCGCCTTCCACCGCGACGCCCTGTTCGGCGCCCTCCCCGAGCTGCTCGACCGACCGCCGGACCACCGCCACGACCACCTCCTCGACGACGTGCGGGGCCGAACCTCGCTGCTGCCGGTCGGCGTCGACGTCGCCAGCGTCCACACCGCGCGCCCCGCCGACGACGGCGCGCCGATCGTGCTGTGGAGCCACCGGTGGGACCACGACAAGGCGCCCGAGCTGTTCTTCCGGGCCCTGCGCCGGCTCGACCACGAGGGGGTCGAGTTCCGCGTCGCCCTGGCCGGCGCGAACGCCCGGATCGACCCGCGGGAGTTCGTCGAGGCCGAGGAGCGCTTCGGCAGCCGGCTGGTGCAGGCCGGCCACCTGCCCCGCGAGGGCTACGTCGACCTGCTCACCCGCTCGTCGGTCGTGGTGTCGACCGCGGTGCACGAGTTCTTCGGCGTGGCGATGGTCGAGGCCATGGCCGCCGGCGTCGTGCCCCTGCTGCCCCGGTCCCTCAGCTACCCGGAGATCGTCCCCACCGCCTTCCACGACGTCGTGCTCTACGACGCCTACGGCGACATGGTGCGCCGCCTGCGCGACGTCCTCGTCGACCTGGACGGGGCGCGCCGACAGGTGGAGGGGCTGGCCGACGCCATGGACCGCTTCGACTGGGCGACCCTGGCCCCGGCCTACGACGCCGCGCTGGAGGCGGTCGCCGCCGGGAAGACCCCCGACGACGTCCCCCTGACCGTGCCGTGATCACCGACGTCGAGGGCGTGGCCGTCGGGCACTGGAGCGACCACCGGGCCCGCACCGGCTGCACCGTGGTGCTCGTGCCGGAGGGGACGGTCGCCTCCGCGGAGGTGCGGGGCGGCGCCCCGGCCAGCCGCGAGCTCGACCTGCTCGCCCCGGATCGGTTGGTCGAGCACGTCGACGCGGTGCTCCTCACCGGCGGCAGTGCCTTCGGGCTCGCGGCGGCCGACGGCGTGATGGGCTGGCTCGAGGAACGGGGGCGGGGCTTCCCGACGCCGGCCGGCCCGGTGCCCATCGTCCCCGCCCTCGGCCTGTACGACCTCGGGGTGGGAGATGCGTCGGTCCGTCCCGACGCGGCTGCCGGCCGGGCCGCGTGCGACGCAGCGACGGCGGGGCCGATCGAGCTCGGCGTCGTGGGCGCCTGCTGCGGGGCGACCGTCGGTGGGTGGCGAGGGCCCGACGCGTCGACCACCGGCGGGCTGGGCAGCGCCACCGTGAGGGCGGGCGATCTGGTCGTCGCGGCGCTCGTCGCGGTGAACGCGCACGGCTCGATCGACGTCGACGGCACCGCGTGCGACGGGGTCGAGGACGTGCTGCCGGCCGCCGCGTCCCCTCTCGGGAACACCACCATCGGGGTGGTCGCGACCAACGCCCGGCTCGACAAGGTCGGGTGCCTCGTCGTCGCCCAGGGCGGCCACGACGGACTCGCCCGCAGCCTGGTGCCGGCCCATGCCCGGGTCGACGGCGACGCGTTGGTGACGGTGGCGACCGGCGCGGTCGAGGCCGCCGTCGACCGGGTCCGCCTGCTGGCGGTCGCCGCGGTCGAGCGGGCCGTCCGCTCCGCCGCGCCGCCACCCGACGCCTGACCTCCGACCCGAAGCGAGCACGGAAGTGGGCTGTGGGCCGCACATCGGTGCTCGGTTCGTCCCGTCCGAAGCGAGCACGAAGTGCGCTGTGGCCGCAATCGGTGCTCGGTTCGTCGGGGGTTCGGCGGGGTCCCGGCGGGGGCACGGCGGTACGCTCGCCGGAGCCCGATCCGACCGGCCGGTCGGCCCGTCCGGCGGTCGGGCCCGCTCCCACCTCCTCCCTCGAGCTGCCCTCTGACCGTGCTGGCCCGCACCACCTCCGTGGACGAGACCCGAGCCCTCGCGGCCGCCCTCGCCGAGCTGCTCCAGCCCGGCGACGTCGTGCTGCTCTCGGGCGAGATGGGTGCCGGGAAGACCGCCTTCACCCAGGGGCTCGGTGCCGGGCTCGGCGTCGAGGCTCGGATCACCAGCCCGACCTTCACCATCGCCCACACCTACGACGGGGGCCGGCTCCGCGTCCACCACCTCGACGTGTACCGGCTCGAGCACCTGCACGAGGCCCTCGACGCGGGTCTGGCCGAGATGGTCGACGAGGGCGCGGTCGTCGTCGTCGAGTGGGGTGACGCGGTGCTGCCCCTGCTGCCGGCCGACCACCTCGACATCCGCATCAGCTTCGCCCCTCTGGTCGACGGCGACGAGGCACCCGACGACGAGCCGCGATCGGACGACGAGCGACGGTGGGAGCTGGTCGCGGTCGGAGGGCGGTGGGCGGCCCGTCTCCCCGCCCTGCGCGATGCCCTCTCCCGGTGGGAGGACCCGTCGTGCTGATCCTCGGGCTGGAGTCGGCCACCGCCCAGGTGGGATGTGCCATCGGCGGCCACGAGGGGGTGCTCGCGTCGAGCCACTCCGCCCGCGACCGCCGCCACGCCGAGTCGCTCGTGCCCCAGGTGCAGTTCGTGTGCCAGCAGGCGCGGGTCGAGCTGTCCGACCTCGGGGCCATCGCCGTCGACGTGGGCCCCGGTCTCTTCACCGGCCTGCGCGTCGGCGTCGCGACCGCTCGGGCGATGGCCCACGGCCTGCGGCTCCCCGTCATCCCGATCAGCAGCCTCGACCTGCTCGCCTTCCCCGCCCGGTTCTCCGACCGGCTGATCGCCCCGGTGATCGATGCCCGCCGGGGCGAGGTCTTCTACGCCCTCTACCGACAGGTGCCGGGCGGCGTGCAGCAGGTGGCCGAACCCCGCCTCGCCACCCCCGACGACGTCGCCGCGGAGCTGCAGGCCCGATCCGAGGACGTGCTGCTCATCGGCGACGGTGCGATGCGCTACGCGGACACCTTCCGGGGCCTGGTCGGCGCCGAGGTGTGCACCCACGGGCTGGCCCACCCGTCGGCCCGCGACCTGGTCCTCCTCGCCCACCACCGGGCCCTGCAGGAGGAGTGGGTGCAGCCGTGGGAGGTCACGCCCACCTACCTCCGCAAGCCCGACGCCGAGATCAGCTGGGCCACCCGCGACGGCGTCCCCGGGCCGAGGGACGCCCGATGACCGCCCCCTCGACCCGGCCGTCCGACGGCGGGACCCTCGATGCCCCGTCGTCGGCCCGTCCGATCGTGATCACCCCCATGCGCCGCCGGCACCTGCGCCAGGTGCTGCGCATCGACCACGCCGTCTACCCGCGCCCGTGGACCCTGGCCCTGTACCTCGGCGAGCTGGCCACCACCGAGGGCCGCAGCTACCTCGTCGCCCGCGACGGCACGTCGGTGGTCGGCTACGCGGGGTTGATGGTGATCGTCGACGACGCGCACATCACCACCGTGGCGGTCGCGCCGTCCCACCAGCACCGGGGCATCGGCACCCGCTTGCTGCTCGTGCTCCTGCGCGACGCCATCGCCCTGGGCGCCGAGCGGGTGACCCTCGAGGTGCGGGCGTCGAACCGTGGCGCCCAGGCCCTCTACAGCCGGTTCGGGTTCGCCCCCTCGGGCGTGCGCAAGGGCTACTACGTCGACAACCGGGAGGACGCGGTGATCATGTGGGCCATCGACGTGCGCAGCCGGGAGTACGCGGCGCGCCTGGCCCGCATCGAGGCCTCGCTCCCGACGCCGACCGTCCTCCAGGGCGTGCCGAGCGGGGCGGTGCGCTCGTGACCGACGGGACGCCCGCGCCGGTCCTGACGGAGCTGTCGCCCGACCTCGCCGTGCTCGGCATCGAGACGTCGTGCGACGAGACCGCGGCCGCGGTGGTCGTCGGTGGCCGCCAGGTGCTCTCGTCGGTGGTCTCGAGCCAGGTCGACATCCACGCCCGCTACGGCGGGGTCGTGCCCGAGATCGCCAGCCGGGCCCACGTCGAGCTCCTCACCCCGGTGATCGCCGAGGCCCTCGTCGAGAGCGGGCTGGCCGACGCCGACGTCGGGGCGGTCGCCGCCACCTACGGACCGGGCCTGGTGGGTGCCCTGCTCGTCGGGGTGTCGACGGCGAAGGCGCTCGCCCTGGTGTGGGACGTCCCGTTCGTCGCCGTGAACCACCTCGAGGGCCACCTCTACGCCGCGCTGCTCGACGACCCCGACCTGCCGCTGCCGGCGGTGGTGCTGCTCGTGTCGGGCGGCCACACCCTGCTCGTCGCCATGGACTCGCCGGGCTCCTACCGGGTGCTGGGGGGCACGCTCGACGATGCCGCCGGCGAGGCCTTCGACAAGGTGGCGCGCTACCTCGGGCTCGGCTACCCGGGCGGTCCGGCCGTCGACCGGGTGGCCCGTCAGGGCGACCCGAGGGCCATCGCCTTCCCGCGGGCGATGCTCGACGACGGCCTCGACCTCTCCTTCAGCGGGCTCAAGACCGCGGTGATCAACCACTGCCGTCGGAACCCCGAGGTGAGCACCCCGGACGTCGCGGCCTCCTTCCAGACGGCGGTGGTCGACGTGCTCGTGGCCAAGGCCCTGCGGGCCGCCGACCAGGTCGGCGCCCGGGGGATCTGCCTCGGCGGCGGGGTGGCGGCCAACAGCCTCCTGCGGGAGCAGCTCGTCGCCGAGGGCGAGGCCGCCGGGCTCCACGTCTCGCTGCCCAGCCCCGCGATGTGCACCGACAACGCGGCGATGATCGCGGCCGCCGGCTGGCACCGCCTGCGGACCGTCGGCCCGAGCCCGCTCGACACCGGTGCCGTCCCCAACCTGGGTCTGTGACGGACCGGCGCGCCGAGGTGGACGGAGCTCGGACGAGACGACGGGCCACCTTGCCGACCTTGCCGTGGGCCCGGCCGGGCGCCCGGTCCGGAGCCGTCTGGCTGCTGGCCCCCCTCCTCCTGGCGGCCGCGCTGGGTGCGTGCTCCGACGACGGGGACGCCCGGCGAGCGGGGCCCACCACGACCGCGCCCACCACCCTCCTGGCTCGTCCGGAGGGTCCGGTGCCGGACGGGCCGAACGTGGTCCTGATCCTGCTCGACGACCTCGACGCCGTGACCATGCCGTACTGGGAGGCCCTGCCGAAGACGAAGCGCTGGGTGGCGCAGACCGGGACGACCTTCACCAGCGCGTTCGCCTCCAGCCCTGAGTGCTGCCCGTCGCGGGCGACGGTGCTCACCGGCGACTACCCCCACAACACGGGGATCTACGACTCCACCCCACCCGACGGCGGCTCCGACACCTTCGCCTCCGATGGCACCGACGAGGACACGGTGGCGACCAGGCTGCACGACGCTGGCTACCAGACGTCGTTCGTCGGCAAGTACCTGAACGGCTACGAGGAGCTCGACCCGGTGCCGCCGGGGTGGGACCGCTGGTTCGGGCTGGGCCGGGGCTTCAGCGAGGCCTTCGACTACGCCGTCAACCACAACGGCCGCGTCGAGGACTTCGGCGACGACGAGGACGACCACCTCACCGACGTCCTGGCCGACACCGTCACCGAGGAGCTCGCGCTCACCGAGGCCGACGACGACCGTCCGTTCCTCCTGTCGCTGTGGACCTCGGCCCCCCACGCCGACATCGACGCCGCGCCCCGGTACGCCGACCACCCGTTCGCCGACGCCGACCTGCCCCGGGGACCGGGCTTCGACGAACCCGACGTCGCGGACAAGCCCCTGTGGCTGCGCGAGGGGCAACGCCGGCTCACCGACGCCGACGTCGAGGACCTCACCACCCGCTACCGGAAGATGATGGGCTCCCTGTACGCGGTCGACGACCTCGTCGACGGGCTCTTCCGCCAGCTCGAGGAGCAGGGCGAGCTGGACGACACCGTCGTCGTGTTCACCAGCGACAACGGCTACAACTTCGGCGCCCACCGGCTCCCGCACAAGATGGCGCCCTACGAGGAGTCGATCCGGGTGCCCTTCGTGATGACCGGACCCGGCGTGCCGGTGGCGACCGACGACCGCCTCGTCATCCTGAACGACGTCGCCCCGACGGTGCTCGACGCCGCCGGCCTCGAGGTCGACGACCTCGACGGCCGCTCGCTCTGGCCGGCGATCGCCGAGCCGTCGGCACCCTGGCGCGACGACTTCCTCGTCGAGTACCACGGCACCTACCACGAGCTGAACACCGTCCACACGCTCGACGACGTGCGCGAGGCGCTGCCCGGGCGGTCGGCGCAGCCGCCCGACGAGCTGCCGTTGGCGTTCGTCCCGACGTTCCGTGCCCTGAGGACGACCCGGTGGACCTACATCGAGTGGTACGCGGGCGACGAGCACGAGTACGAGCTGTACGACCTCGAGGCCGATCCCGCCCAGCTGTCGAACCTCCTGGCCGACCCGACGTCGGCCGCCACCCACGCCGGTCTGGTCGACGAGCTGCAGGCCCGTCTCGAGCAGCTCGCGACGTGCGAGGCCGAGACCTGCCGGACCTGACCTCGCCGGGCGCTTCCTCGTCGTGGGACGCGTTGCCGGACGTCAGCCGGCGAGGCGGTCGACCAGGTCGCCGTCGGGGCCGAAGAGGCGCTCGCGCCACTCCTCGAGGAGCGCGGTGGCGTCGTGGTCGTCGGGGTGGAAGTCCTCGCGGTAGTAGTCGCGGATGCGACGGCGGACCTCGCCGTTGAGCCAGGGGGAGTGGCGGACCCGGCCCAGGCTCCGGCCGAGCCGTCGGAGGTCGCGGCTGGCCGGGTCGAGGGCGAGCGACGCGAGGGTGAAGGCGGCCGCCGAGCCGATGAAGCCGACGCTGATGATCGACATCGCCCGGCGACGCAGGGCGACGTCGCCGCAGACCTGCTGGTAGACGTCGAAGGCGACGGCCTTGTGCTCGCTCTCCTCCACCGCGTGCCACAGCAGGATGGCCTTGATCTCGTCGTCGTCGAGCTCGGCCCGGGCGTCCTCGTCGCCGAGCAGCACCTCGGCCAGCGTCGCCGTGTAGTGCTCGAGGGCGGCGGTGACCGCCAGGCGGTACCGGGCCGGGGCGAAGCGCTCGTCGAGGCCGAGGGACACCTTGGTGAAGCGGTCGACGACGTGGCTCAGGTAGCCCATGGCCCTCAGGCGATCGTTGAGCTCGCGGTGCTCGCGGCCGTGGATGGCCTCCTGGCCGATGAACCCGGCGACCTGCTTCTTGAGCTCGGGGTCCTCGATGCGGTCGCGGAAGTGGCGGACGCTGCGGACGAAGTAGTCCTCGCCCTCGGGGAAGAACCCCGAGAGCACCGACACGATGTGGCTCATCACCAGGTCGCCGCCCGCGAAGTGGCGGCGGTCGATCCCCTCGTCGGTGTCGAACGACATCCGTCGCACCTTCAGCGGCCGGGCGGTCGGGTCGACCGCGCCGACCGTCTCGTCGAGGCCGTCGGTGGGGGCGGGGTCAGCGGGGCTGACGGCCAGGGCGGTGGACATGGGATGCCTCCTGGGAGCGGGTGGGCGTCCCGGCCATTGTGCTACCGACGGTAACACTGCTGTCCAGTGGGCATGGGTCACACCGGCCCGGACCCCCGGGCGGGCCGGGAACGTCACCGCCCCCGGGCGGCTCGGAGGACGACGAAGCGGGGGTCCGAGCCGGCGACCTCGCACGAGCCGAACAGGCGGCGGAGCTTGGCGTGGTAGCCGAGGTGGCGGTTGCCGACCACCAGCAGGTGGCCGCCCGGTCGCAGCACGCGGCGCGCCTGGCGGAACATCGACCACGCGGTCGCGTCGCCGACCGAGTGGTCCCGGTGGAACGGCGGGTTGACCACCACGAGGTCGACCGTCTGATCGCCGATCGGCGGGCCCTCGGCGAGGTCGTCGAGCCCGTCGCCCCACACGGCGCGGGTCCGGCGCCCGGCCTCCGCCTCCCCGAGGGCCGCCTGCAGCGTGGCCTCGGCCGAGGCCACGGCCAGGCGGGACTCGTCGACCATCGTGACGTGGAGGTCCGGGTCGGCGCGGGCCAGGACGGCGGCGACGATGCCCGACCCGCAGCCGAGGTCGACGGCGGTCTCGACCGATCCCGGGGGCGGGAGGTGGGCGAGCAGCAGCGCGGTGCCGGGGTCGAGCCGGCCGGCCGAGAACACCCCGGCATGGCTCACCACGTCGAGGCCGAGCTCCTCGATGCGGTCGGTGCGGGGCCAACCCGCCGCGAGCCGTCGGGTGGGCGGGTCGACGGTGGCGTGGATCAGCCGGGCCTTGCGGTGGGCCTGCGACGTGCGGGTCGGGCCCACCGCCCGCTCGAACGCCTCGAGGGTCGACCGGTGGATGTGGCGGGTCATCCCGGCACCGACGACGTGGCTCCCGTCGTGGAGGAGCGGGGCGACGAGCCGGAGCTCGTGCTCGAGCAGGGCGAGCACCTTGGGCACCTTCACGAGCAGGGTGTCGAGCCCGTCGGGCAGGTCGTCCACGGGGGTGATCGCGTGCACCAGGCGCGCGTCGCAGCCGTTGCGGGCCAGGTTCTCCTCCATCGCCCGCCGGGCCACGAAGGAGTCCGACAGCCACGTCAGCGGCTCGTCGGCGAGGGCGGTGGCGAGGGCACCCCAGGCGTCGTTGACCACCAACGTCCGCGAGCCCAGGCCGGGTCGACCGGTGCGCAGGAGGTGGTCCATCAGCAGCTCGTCGGCCGCGTCCCACGCCCGCACCGGCGCACGCGGCCCGGCGTCGGGTCGGACCAGCTCGAAGGTGCCCTGCCCGAGCACGAGGACGCGGCCGTCGTCGACCTCGTCGTCGCCGTCCCCCTCCCACTCGTCGGCGTCGACCATCGCCGCCGACCGTACGCCCTCGACCGCCGGTCCTCATCGCCGACGAGCGGTCGTGGTCCGACCGGGCGCTCCGTCGCGATCTCCCCCGGTCGAGCTCGGGGCTGGGCGTAGGGTGGCGCAGGTGCGCGTCTACGTCGAGGTCGCCCGACGCGCCTTCCGGCGGTTCTCGACCTACCGGGGTGCGGTCGGCGCGGCCCTCTTCACCAACGTCGTCTGGGGCGTGCTCCTCTCCGCGGTCGTCACCGCCGTCCTGGCCGAGCGGGGCGGCGCCCCCGTCGACGGGCTCGACCGGGGCGACCTCGTCGCCCAGGTGTGGGTGGGTCAGGGGATGATCGGCGTGATCAACCTCTTCAACCGCCACCCCGACCTGAGCGAGCGGATCCGCAGCGGCGACGTCGTGGTCGACCTCTACCGCCCGGTCGACCTGCAGGCGTGGTGGGGCGCGGTCGACGTCGGCCGGGCCGCCTTCGAGGTGCTGGTCCGGTTCGTGCCACCGGTCCTGGTGGGGGTGGCCCTGTTCGGGGCGTCCCCGCCGCAGCTGGTCGACCTGCCGGCTCTGCTGCTCGCCCTCGTCCTGGCCGTCGCCGTCTCGTTCGCGCTGCGCTTCCTGGCCGCGGTCAGCGGCTTCTGGCTCGTCGACGCCCGCGGGGTGGAGCGGATGCTGATGATCGTGTGGATCGTGGGCGCGGGCTTGACGATCCCGCTCCCGCTGCTGCCCGATGCGATCGAGGTCCCCCTCCGCCTGCTGCCCTTCGCCTCGACCGTGCAGCTGGTCTCCGACGTGTGGACCGGGACGGCATCCCCGTCGGTGCCGGCGTCGCTCGCGATCCAGGGGACGTGGGCGGTCACCCTCCTCGCCGCCGGCCGTCTGGTCGTGGCCCGGGGGACCCGTCGGGTGGTGGTGCAGGGTGGCTGACGGACGGGCCCCGCTGGGCGCGGGCGCCGGGAGCGATGCGACCGTCACGCTCGGGCCCGCTGCGGGTGCCCGCATCGGCCCGGCCCGCCTGTGGGCTCGGCTCGTCGGCGCCGAGGTGCGCTCGACGATGGAGTACCCGACGTCGTTCGCCTTCGGCCTGCTCGCCAACGTCATCTTCGCCGGCCTCGACCTGGTGGCGGTGGCCGCGGTGTTCGCCAACGTCGACACCCTGGTCGGCTGGGACCTCGACGAGGTGCTGGTCCTCTACGGCATGGCCCACACGTCGTTCTACCTGGCCGACCTCGCCGTCGGTCAGCTCGACCAGCTGCCGGACCTGGTCCGCAGCGGCCGGCTCGACACCCTCCTCCTGCGGCCGCGGCGGGTGCTGTTCCAGGTCCTCGCGGCCGACGTCGACCTGCGGTCGCTCGGGAAGCTCGCGCAGGGGGTCGTCGTGCTCGTCGTCGGGCTCGGCCGGGCCGACGTCGCCTGGGATCCGGCCACGGTGGCGCTGCTCGGGGTGGCCCTGGTGTCGGGTGCGGCGATCTACGCCTCGATCTGGGTGGCGACGACCTCCATCACGTTCTGGCTGGTCGACTCCCGCGAGGTGTCGTCGGCCTTCACCTACGGCGGACGACAGCTCGCCGCCTACCCGCTGGGCATCTACGGGGAGTGGATCCGTCACCTCGTCCGCCTCGTGATCCCGCTCGCCTTCACCGCCTACTACCCGACCCTCGGGCTGCTCGGGAAGGACGACCCGCTCGGCGCGCCCGGCTGGCTGGCGTGGGCCGGGCCTCCGGTCGCGCTGGCGAGTGCCGCGGTCGCGTCCGGCGTGTGGCGCACCGGCGTCCGTGCCTACCGGAGCACCGGCGCATGAGTGCCGGGCGGCATGTCCCGCGGCGAGCCGCTCATCGAGCTCAGGGGCGCGGAGAAGGTGTTCGTGCAGCGCCAGCGGGCCGGGCGGTTCCGCCGGCGCCGGCGCGAGGTCCGCGCCGTCGACGGCATCGACCTCACCGTGCATCGGGGGGAGATCGTCGGCTACCTGGGACCGAACGGGGCCGGGAAGTCGACGACGGTCAAGATGCTGACCGGCATCCTGGTGCCCACCGGGGGCACCGTGCGGGTCGACGGGCTCGACCCCAACCGACACCGGACCGAGCTCGCCCGCCGCGTGGGGGTGGTGTTCGGCCAGCGCTCGCAGCTGTGGCCCGACCTCCCGCTCGTCGACAGCTTCGAGCTGCTGCGCCACATCTACGACGTGCCCCTCGCCGACCACCGCCGCCGGCGGGCCGAGCTCGACGAGCTGCTCGACCTCGGACCGTTCCTCGACACGCCCGTGCGCCAGCTGTCGCTCGGCCAGCGGATGCGCGGCGACCTGGCCGCCGCCCTGCTCCACGGCCCCGAGGTCGTGTACCTCGACGAGCCGACGATCGGGCTCGACGTGGTCGCCAAGGACCGGGTCCGCCGCTTCCTCGCCCACCTGAACGAGGAGCAGGGCGTGACCGTCCTCCTGACCACGCACGACCTGGTCGACGTGGAGCGGCTCTGCCGGCGGGTGGTGGTGATCGACCACGGGCGGGTGGTGCACGACGGCGACCTGGCCGACCTGGTGCGCTCGACCGGTGCCACCCGCACCGTGGTGGTCACCACCGCCTCACCGTGCCCGCCGCTGGTGGTGGACGGCACCGAGGTGGCCCGCGTCGACGGCGTGCGCCAGTGGCTCCGCCTGCGGCAGGGGACGGGCGCGTCGGCGGCGACCGTCGTCTCGGCGGTGATGGCCGAGGTCGAGGTCGTCGACATCGCGGTCGAGGAGCCCGCCATCGACGAGGTGGTCACCGCCGTCTACGAGCGGGCGGCCGCCTCGCCCCCTCCGGCCCGCCGTGAAGGACCGGACGGACCGACCGCCTAGCTCCTCACGCGGCACTAGACCTCGTCCGGGTCGGAGCCGGGGTGCGGGCCGACCGGCTGGGGCGGGGACGGGGCAGGCCCGGGACCGGTCGTCGGGCGAGGCGGCCGCCGACCGGCCCGGCGTCGGAGGATGGCGCGGAGGGCGACGGCGGCCAGCACCACCGGGACCAGGAAGGGGAGGAGGAACCCGAGGACCGTCACCGCCACCGCGACCACGTTGCGGAAGGCGACCCAGCCGTTGCGGAGGCCCTCGAGGAAGCCCGGGATGTCGTCGTCGACCTCGGGCTCGCCCTCGCGGGTGAAGGCCAGGTCGATGGTCGAGCGGTCGGCCCGGTCCTCCAGCACCTGGAGCTGCCCGGTGAGCGACTCGACCTCGGCCTCCCGCTCGGTGAGGGCCTGCTCCAGGGACACGATGTGGTTGACGTCCTGGGCCTCCGCGAACAGCTCGCGCAGGCGGTCGACGCTGGCCTGGGCGTTGGCGAGGCGGCCCTCGAGGTCGACCACCTGCTCGGTGACCTCCTCGGCCGAGACGTGCCGGTCGAGCACCTCGCCCAGGTCGGCCAGCTCCTCGACGGTGGTGGCGAACTCGTCGGCCGGGACCCGGACGGTGAGCGTCACCGCCTCGGCGTCGGCCTCCTCGGTCCGGTTGGCGACCGAACCGCCGGCGTCCTCGGCGACGGCCGGCCGCGTCGTCGGCGGCCGCGGTTGGGTCGTCGACGCGCAGGCGGAGGTCGGCGGTGTAGACGATCCGCTCCGGCACCTCCACCGGCTCGGCCTGCGCGGCGAGCTCACCGCTCCCTCCGCCGCCGCCCTCGGCGTCGACGGCGTCGGCCGCGGTCTCGGTCTCGGACGAGGAGTCGTCGCTCCCGCCCGAGCACGACGCGAGTCCCAGCACCACCGCCAGCGCCGCCATCGTGGCCACCCCGCTTCGAACCCGTCGTCGCATCCCCGTCTCCCTGCACGCTCGGCTGACGTCGTCATGTCGGTCGGGTCGTCGTCCGACCCGTCACCTCCGACGTCGTCGCCGCCCCGCCGGTTCCCGTCGTCGGTCGTGCGCTTCCGGGCGGCGGCTGGGGCCGGCTCCGGGCCGCCACCGGGGGGCTCGCGGGCATCGTTGGCACTCGGGGCTTGCGAGTGCCAACGCGACGGCCGTAGGGTTGGCACTCGGCACCTGAGAGTGCCAGACCCCGCCCGCGGGGAGAACCTGTCCCCAGAGCGGGGACGAAGCCGACTACGGAGGCGCAATGAACCTTCAGCCGCTCGATGATCGCATCGTGGTCCGTCCCGGTGACGCCGAGGCCACCACCGCCAGTGGCCTCGTGATCCCCGACACCGCCAAGGAGAAGCCCCAGCAGGGTGAGGTCCTCGCCGTCGGCGAGGGTCGTTGGAACGAGGACGGCGACGAGCGCATCCCCGTCGGCATCGAGGTGGGCGACATCGTCGTCTACTCGAAGTACGGCGGCACCGAGATCACCGACGAGGGCGAGGACCTGCTGATCCTCAACGCCCGTGACGTGCTCGCCAAGATCACCAAGTAGGAGCACCGATGCCCAAGACCCTCAAGTTCGACGACGAGGCCCGCCGCGGCCTCGAGGCCGGCGTCAACAAGCTGGCCGACGCCGTCAAGGTCACGCTCGGCCCGCGAGGCCGCAACGTGGTCCTCGAGAAGAAGTTCGGCGCCCCCACCATCACCAACGACGGCGTGTCCATCGCCCGCGAGGTCGAGCTCGACGACCCGTACGAGAACATGGGCGCCCAGCTGGTGAAGGAGGTCGCCACCAAGACCAACGACGTCGCGGGTGACGGCACCACCACCGCCACCGTGCTGGCCCAGGCGCTGGTCCGCGAGGGCCTTCGCAACGTCACCGCCGGTGCCAACCCGATGGCCCTCAAGCGGGGCATCGAGAAGGCCGTCGAGGCCGCCGTCGAGGCGATCCGCGACCAGAGCCGCGACATCGACGACCGCTCCGAGATCGCCCAGGTGGCCACCATCTCGGCCAACAACGACAGCACCATCGGTGAGGTCCTCGCCGACGCCATCGACAAGGTCGGCAAGGACGGCGTCGTCACCATCGAGGAGTCCAACACCTTCGGCATGGAGCTCGACTTCACCGAGGGCATGCAGTTCGACAAGGGCTACCTCTCGCCGTACTTCGTCACCGACGCCGAGCGCCAGGAGGCGACCCTCGAGGACGCCTACGTGCTCTACGTCGAGGGCAAGATCTCCTCGGTCCAGGACATGCTCCCGGTGCTCGAGAAGGTCATGCAGACCGGCAAGCCGCTGCTGATCATCGCCGAGGACGTCGAGGGCGAGGCCCTGGCCACCCTGGTCGTGAACAAGATCCGCGGCACCTTCAACTCGGTCGCGGTGAAGGCCCCCGGCTTCGGCGAGCGCCGCAAGGCGATGCTGGCCGACATGGCCGTCCTCACCGGTGGCCAGGTCATCTCCGAGACCGTCGGCCTCAAGCTCGACGGCGTCACCCTCGACCTGCTGGGCCGGGCCCGGAAGGTCGTCGTCACCAAGGACGACACCACCCTGGTCGAGGGCGGCGGCTCCGAGGACGACGTCAAGGGCCGCATCTCGCAGATCAAGCGCGAGATCGACGACACCGACTCGGACTGGGACCGCGAGAAGCTCCAGGAGCGCCTGGCCAAGCTGGCCGGCGGCGTCGCCGTCGTGAAGGTCGGCGCGGCCACCGAGGTCGAGCTCAAGGAGAAGAAGCACCGCATCGAGGACGCCCTCTCGGCGACCCGCGCCGCCATCGAGGAGGGCGTCGTCCCGGGTGGCGGCACCGCGCTGCTGCGCTCGCGGCCCCGCGTGCTCGACGTGGCCGAGAAGCTCGAGGGCGACGAGGCCACCGGCGCCAAGTCGGTGTACATCGCCCTGCAGGCCCCGGCCCGCCTCATCGCCGACAACGCCGGCTTCGAGGGTGCGGTCGTCGTCCGCGAGGTCGAGTCCAAGGAGGGCGCCATCGGCTTCAACGCCGCCAGCGGCGAGTTCGAGGACCTCCTCAAGGCCGGCGTCCTCGACCCGGCCAAGGTGACCCGTGCGGCGCTGCAGAACGCGGCGTCGATCGCCGGCCTGCTCCTCACCACCGAGGTCATCGTCGCCGACAAGCCCGAGCCCGAGCCGGCGATGCCGCCGGGTGGCGGCGGCATGGGCGGCATGGGTGGCATGGGCATGATGTGATCTCGCTCGCGAGATCGCTCACCTGAGCACCACGCACTCCGACGAGGCCCGGACCTTCACTGGTCCGGGCCTCGTCGCGTCCCGGGTCGGGGGGACCGGCGGCCGTGGCCCGTAGGATCGACGTCGTGGACCGTCCCCCCGCCGACCCGAAGAAGCTCCTGGCCGCGCTGGGCGAGTGGGAGACCGGCGAGGTCCCCGCGGGGCGGACGATGGGCAACCTCAAGACCGGCGGGCTGCGCGACCTGCTCGAGCACGTCGCCGCGTCGGGTGAGGCCGACACCGGCTCGGACCACCCCGAGGTCGATGCCGGCGGCCTCCTGGGGTCGTGGATGGAGTGGGAGACCGGCGCGACCCCTCCGGTCGACGTCCTGACGGCGTTGCACGACGCGGGGCTCCGGGCGCTGCTCGGTTCGCTCGCGGCCCCGACCGGGTGAGCCGCGGGCCCTCCGGTCGGAGGGAGTTCGATGTGGTGGGGCCGCCGCGCGGCGGCCCGCAGACGATCCCCCGCCCGCTCCACGGCGTGGAGCCCGGCCAGCCCGCGCCCTGGGCCGACCTGCCCTCGGCGCGCCTGAGGCCCTCGCTGTCCTCGGTGCGGCGCGCGCTGGCCGACCTCGGCCCCGCCCGCCCGTCGCCCGTCGAGCGCGACGGCTTCGTCGGCGCCGCCCTCCCCGCCGAGATCCAGGCCATCGTCGGGAGCCGGGAGCCCACGCCGGCCGCAGTGCTGGCCCCGCTCTACGAGCGCGACGGCGAGCCGTGGGTGCTGCTCACCCGACGCAGCCGGGAGATGCGGGCCCACGCCGGGGAGGTGAGCTTCCCGGGCGGTCGGGCCGAGCCCGACGACCGCGACCTCGTGCACACCGCGCTGCGGGAGACCGAGGAGGAGATCGGTCTGGCCCCGGCCCAGGTCGAGGTGATCGGCGAGCTCGACCACCTGGCCACCTTCACCAGCGGATCGTTCATCGTTCCGTGGGTCGGCATCGTCGATCGGGGCCACGAGGCCCGGTCGACCTCGGCCGAGGTCGACGCGGTCCTGCACGTCCCGCTGTCGGAGCTGCTGGCCCCCGGCGTCTTCCGCGAGGAGTCGTGGAGCTTCGGCGGCACCCGGCGCCCGATCGTGTTCTTCGAGCTGGTGGGCGACACCGTGTGGGGCGCCACCGCGGCGATGCTGCGCCAGCTGCTGGGCATCGTGACCGGGACCCTCGGCCGGGGCGACCTCGACCACGACTGAGGCCCGCGCCAGCGGCCGAGCGCGGCCGGCGTCGGGACCTTCGCCCCTTCAACGATCGTGGGGGCTCGTCGTACCGTCGGCGGTGTTCCGAGACCCCTCGAGAGGAATGGCGCCATGACGCTCACCAACGGTCGCAGCGGGGTGGTGGACGTCGCGGACGCCCCGTCCGACTCCGATCTCTCCCACCGATGAACCCCCGGTGGTTGCCCTTCCTCGCCGCACCGTCGACAAGGTGCTGATCGGCCTCGGGATCGTGGCCGCGCTCGTGCTCGCCATCGCCGGCGGGCTCCTGACCTGGGGCGCGACCTTCTCCAACGACTACGTCCACGACGAGCTGTCGTCGCAGAACATCTTCTTCCCGCCGGAGGAGCAGCTGCAGGCCGAGGGCCGCGACGACCTCGTCCAGTACGCCGACGAGCAGGTCACCACCGGTCAGCAGGCCGAGGCCTACGCCAGCTACATCGACGGGCACCTGCAGGACGTGGCCGACGGCAAGACCTACGCCGAGATCGACGATCGCGGTGCCCGCGCCGCAGTCGAGGAGGCCGAGGAGTCAGGGGCCAGCGAGGCCGAGGTCGCCGAGCTGCAGGCCACGGCCGACGAGCTGACCGCCCAGCGCGACACCCTGTTCAGGGGCGAGACGCTCCGCGGTCTGCTCCTGTCGAGCTACGCCTGGTCGACGATCGGGTTGATCGCCGGCATCGCCGCCGTGGTCGCCTTCGTCGCCTCGGCGGTCACCCTGGCTCTGGTGGTGATGGGGATCGTGCACCTGCGGCGCACGACCTGACGCCGCTGATCGGGCGGACCCCCTGCCGTCCGACGCGAGGAGCCCCGGCTGCTGCGGCCGGGGCTCCTCCGCGTCCCGCCTGCGACTGCGCCGCTACGGGCAGGAGCAGGGCGAGGTGCGGCAGCGCGGGCAGCCGTCGGCGTAGCGGGCGGCTGCGTCGTCGAGCGACAGGCCGAGCTGCTCGGCGAGGGAGGCCAGCCAGGCCAGCACGTCGCCCAGCTCGTGGAGCTGCTGCTCCGGGGTGCCCTTGCGGACGGCCTGGGCCAGCTCGCCGACCTCCTCGGCCAGCCAGGCCACCGTCGACGGCAGGCCCCGGGCGGCGTCGCGCGCTCCGAAGGTGGTCCCGATGCGCTGCTGGAGGTCCCCGATGTCCACGGACCGACCCTAGGAGCATCGGCCGAGGGGTCGGCCGCTCCCTGCGTCGGACGGCCGCGCGGCCTTCACCCGGAGGGGGTGGTGCGCACCCCCACCAGGGGGTGGCAGGATGGCGCCGCATGCAGGTCGGGCTCCGTCCGAGTCGACCCGCCGATCGACCCTGAAAGGGCGCCCCATGGCCGACATCGGACCCGTCGAGTACATCGTCATCGAGTTCCCGGGCAACCAGTTCAAGGGCGAGATCGCGCCCGCCCTCGGGGAGCTCGTCGACTCCGGCACCGTCCGCATCCTCGACCTCGTCTTCGTCAAGAAGGACGCCGCCGGCAACGTCGCCGTCATCGAGTACGAGGACCTCGAGGAGGCCGGTGCCTTCGCCGACGTCGACGGCGAGGCCGGCGGGCTGTTCGGCGACGACGACGCCCGCCTCATCGGCGAGATGCTCGCCCCCGACTCCTCCGCGGCGGTCCTGGTCTGGGAGGACTGCTGGGCCGCACCGTTCGCCGCCGCCGTCCGCGGTGCCGGCGGCATCGTCCGCGACGGCCAGCGGATCCCCCACGACGAGGTCGTGGCCGCCCTGGCCGACCTCCCACCCGCCACCTGATCCAAGGAGATCCCCATGCCCATGCGCAGACGAGCAGTCGGCCGAGGCCGACCGGGCCTGGTCGGCACCGTTGCCCGCACCGCGGTCATCGCCGGCACCGCCACCGCGGTGTCCGGTCACGTCGCCAACAAGCAGGCGGACAAGGCGCAGCAGGCCGCCGACGCCGATGCCGCCCGCCAGCAGCAGGAGTGGGAGGCCCAGGCTGCTGCCGCGGCGCCGGCACCCGCGCCCGCCGCCGCGCCGGTCGACGTGGTCGGCCAGCTCACCCAGCTGGCCGCGCTCCGCGACCAGGGCGTGCTGACCGACGCCGAGTTCGAGGCCCAGAAGGCCAAGATCCTCGCCAGCTGAGCCGGAGGGGTCCTCAGCGTGAGCGACGGTGGCCCCCCCGACGACCGCCGTCCGCCCGTGGACGGCTCGACCGACGACGCCAGGACGCTGGCCCGTCGGCTCGGAGCACGCGCCACCGCGACCCGCTCGGCCGGTGAGCGATGGCTGGACGAGCGGCGCGACAGCGTCCTGGTCGACGTCCCGCTGCGGATGTACGAGCGCGACGGCGTCGATCGCCGGCTCGGTCGTCGGCGCCGCCCTCGCCATGCGCCTGTTCACCTTCTTCGTGCCGCTGCTGCTCCTGCTCGTCGGCCTGGCCGGGTTCGTCCGGGGCCACCTCAGCAACGACCAGCCTCTCCGACGCCGGGCGTCGCCGGGCAGCCTGGCCGACCCAGGTGCAGACGGCCCTCGAGCAGCCGTCGCAGACCCGTTGGCTGGCCCTGCTGAGCGGGTCTCTTCGGCGTGATCTCGACCGGTCGCACCCTCAGCAAGTCGATGGTCCAGGCCTCGTGCCTCGCGTGGCGGATCCCGGTGCACGCCAAGGCGTCGGCCCGGCTGTTCGGTGCGGTCGTCGGGATGCTGGTCGGCGTCGGCCTCATGTCGCTGCATCGTGAACGTGATCCTCGACCGCAGCGGGGTCGGCGTGGCCGGCGTCTCCTACGTCGGTGCCGCTGGCGATCTACCTGGTGGTGTGGACGGCGGTCACCTCGCAGCTGCCCCGGGCCGCACCGTCCATCGGGTCGCTGCTGCCCGGAGCCGCCCTGCTGGCGGTGGTCCTGGTGGGCATGCAGGCGGTCAGCCAGCTGTACCTGCCGTCGCGGTTCGAGAAGGCGTCGGCGCTCTACGGCACCATCGGCTCCGCGGTCGTCGTGCTCGGCTGGTTCTTCATCATGGGCCGGGTGATGATCCTGTCGATGGAGCTGAACGCGGTCATCTACGAGCGCAACGGCACCGTCACCGAGGCCGTCTTCGACCTCCCCGGCCTCCGTCAGCTGGCCCGGTGGGGCTGGGTCCGCCGCGTCGTCGGCCTCGACGACGACCGCGAGGAGGTCGCCGACCCACCCGACGACCCCCGCTGACCGTCCGACCGTCGGACCACGGGATCGCGGGGTCGAGCCCCGGGGACCCCGCGGCTCAGGCCGCGGCGGGTGGAGCGGTCCGTCCGAGCAGCACCCGACCGAGCACCGCGACGGTGCCGCCCACGGCGAGGGCGGTGAGCAACCCTCCGGCGCCGAGGCCGACCAGGATGAGGCTCGCCGCCGCGGCCGTCACCGCGGCGACCGCCACGAGGTCGGCTCGTTGCCATCCCCGTCGCCAGAGCGCAGCCAGCACCACGACCGCGGCGACCATCTGGATCGCGGCGGTGAGCTCGAGCAGGCCGGTCGTGCCCTCGGTGAGGGCGGCCCGGATCGCGGCCTGGGCCCCCGGCTTGGCGGCCAGGTCGGGCGCCTGCTCCAGCAGCAACCGCACGGCCGAGCGCAGCACCACCAGCACCCCGACCACGCCGAGGCCGATCCGCAGCACCGCCGCCCAACGGTCGCGGGCGACGGCCACGGCGCCCGCCGCGGCGACCACCGACCCGACCAGGAGGGCGGTGAAGGCCTGGGCCGCGAGGGCCAGCAGCCGCTGGGCCTCGCGGACCGATGCCTCGGCCTCGGCGAGGGCGTCGCTGCGGTAGACGACCACCTGGCCGAAGCCGGCCGGCAGGTCGCGGTCGAGGGCGGTGGACAGGGCCTCGGCCTGCTCGTCGGGGTCGCCGCCGGCGGTCATCTCCGGCACCACGACGTCGTCGAGCAGGCCGATCGCCTGGAGCTGCTCGAGGCCCCGCCCGACGAGGGGGAGCAGGTTGACGGTGACCGCGCCGTCCTCGACCGTCCAGCCCTCGCGCAACCCACCTCCTCGCAGCAGCACGAGGACCCGGTCGTGGACCTCCGCCACCAGCCGGCGCACCAGCTCCTGCGTGCGGGGCTCGTCGAGGAGGTCGGCGAGCCTGCTCTCGAGCTCGCTGGCGGCGGCTCCCGTGACGATCCCGGCGATGCCGTCGCGGTCGCCGGGGAGGAGGTCGGTGACGCGCTGCTCGAGGTCGACCAGCAGCAGGACCTGGTCGGTCACGGTCTGGGCGAGGGCATCGGTGACGTCGTCCTCCTCGAGGGTCGCCATCACGACCTCGGTGAAGCGCGATCCGTCGAACACGGTCGCCCGGGCCCACACCGCGATCGACGTCAGGGTGATGAGGGCGACGGCGAGGATGCCGAGGACGGTGGCGGCGACGGAGCGCATCAGGTCTCCTCCCGGTCGGTGGTCACGAGGCGCCTGCGGTGCCGGCGGGCCAGGCGCACCGGAAGCCGATGTGGCTCATGCCGGTGTCGACCGCCTGCGGTCGTCGGGCCGCCGGCCGGTACCGCAGGCAGTAGGTGTCGGCGCAGAGGTGCGAGCCGCCCTTGATGACCCGGCGCGGGATGCGGAACTGGGGCTGGTGGCGGTCGTAGCTCCCGGCGAGGTCGCCGCCGCGGGGGTCGCGGGGCGCGCAGCACGGGCTGTCGGCCGCGTCCGGGTGGCGGTCGGACCACCAGTCGTCGGTCCACTCCCACACGTTGCCGGCCATGTCGTGCAGCCCGTACCCGTTGGCGGGGAACGACCCGACCGGAGAGGTGCGGGCCCAGCCCGACTCCCCGGTGGAGCGCCACGGGAAGTCGGGGCCGTCCCAGGTGTTGGCCATGATCCGGCCCTCGGGTCGGGCCTCGTCGCCCCAGGTGAACTGGGCGCCGTCGAGGCCGCCCCGGGCCGCGTGCTCCCACTGGGCCTCGGTCGGGAGCGCCGCACCGACCCACGTCGCGTAGGCGGCCGCGTCCTCGTGGGCGACGTGGACGACGGGGTGCTCGGCGCGGTCGTCGACGTCGGACCCCGGTCCCTCGGGGTGCGCCAGCTCGCTCCCGGCACCCACCGCCACCACTGGCTCAGGTGGCGGAGGTCGACGGGCCCCGGGGTCGGGGTGAAGACCATCGAGCCCGGCACCAGGTTCTCGGCCGGCGCGCCCGGGTACTGGGCCGGGTCGAGGGGGCGCTCGGCGACGGTGGTGTAGCCGGTGGCGTCGACGAAGGCGGCGAAGGCCGCGTTGGTGACGGGGTGGCGGTCGAGGCCGAAGGCGCCCACGACGACGGGGTGCGCCGGCGCCTCCTCCGGGTAGTGGGCGTCGGAGCCCATCGTGGACGTGCCCCCGGGGATCGGGACGATGTCGGGCGCGGCGCGTCCCAACGTCAGGCGCTGGGCAACCCGGCCTGGAGCTTGGCCATCACCTTGTCGAGGCTGAAGCTGGCCGGCTCCTGGCGGGGCGGGAACTCGACCAGCGTCGTCAGCATCCGGGCCACGTAGGCCTGGGCCGGCACCAGGATCCAGGCCCGGTCGATGAGCCAGTCGTAGTAGGTGTTCGACGTGATGTCGGCCCGCTCGTAGGGGTCGGTCCGGAGGTTGAAGATCTTCGGCACCCGCAGCTCGGTGTAGGGCTCGGCCCACACCCGGAGCGTGCCGGGCGCGCGCTGCTCGAGGAAGACGATCTTCCAGTTGTCGAAGCGCAGGGCGGTGAGGTCGCCGTCGTCGGACACGTAGAAGAAGTGCCGCCGGGGGCTCTCGTCGACCTCGCCGGTGAGGTACGGCGAGCTGGTCGTGACCGTCGAGGTGGACCTTGTAGGTCGTGCCCCCGAGATCGGCCCCCTCCCGCAGGTCCTCGGCGACGTCGGGTGCGCCGGCCGCGGAGAGCAGCGTGACGAACCAGTCGGCGTGGCTGACGATGCCGTTGAGCACGGTGCCGGCCGGGATGCGCCCCGGCCAGCGGACGACGGCCGGCACCCGGTAGGCGCCCTCCCAGTTGGAGTTCTTCTCGTTGCGGAACGGCGTCATGCCCGGCGTCGGGCCACGTGTTCATGTGGGGCCCGTTGTCGGTGGAGTAGATGACGATGGTGTCCTCGGCGAGCCCGAGCTCGTCGAGGACCGCCAGCAGGTCGCCCACGATGTCGTCGTGGTCGAGCATGGTGTCGTGGTAGCTCGGACTGCCACCGACCGGCCCGCCCCTTGCTCTCCGCCTTGGTGTGGGTGCGGAAGTGCATGTGGGTCGAGTTGAACCACAGGAAGAACGGGGTGTCGGCGTCGTTCTGGCGGCGGATGAAGTCGATCGCCGCGTCGCGGAACTCCTCGTCGCAGGTCTCCATCCGCTTCTTGGTCAGCGGACCGGTGTCCTCGATGCGCTGGGTGCCGTCGGGGTTGGCCCACGACCGGATCACGCCCCGGGGACCGAACCGCTCGCGGAAGCCGGGGATGTCCTCGTCGGTCGGGTAGTCCGGTTGCTCGGGCTCCTCCTCGGCGTTGAGGTGGTACAGGTTGCCGAAGAACTCGTCGAACCCGTGGGCGGTCGGCAGGAACTCGTCGCGGTCGCCGAGGTGGTTCTTGCCGAACTGGCCGGTGGCGTAGCCCTGGGCCTTGAGGGCGGTGGCGATGGTCGGGTCCTCGGCGCCGCAGGCCGATGTCGGCGCCGGGCATGCCCACCTTGGTCAGCCCCGTGCGATACGGGTTCTGGCCGGTGATGAAGGCGGCCCGCCCGGCGGTGCAGCTCTGCTCGCCGTAGTAGTCGGTGAACCGGGCGCCCTCGTCCGCGATGCGGTCGATGTTGGGCGTGCGGTAGCCCATCACACCGTCGGAGTAGCAGGACAGGTTGGACTGCCCGATGTCGTCACCCCAGATCACGAGGATGTTCGGCCGCGCGTCAGACATGTGGTGCTCGCTCTCGTGTCGGGATGTCCCGCAGTGTGGTCCGGGCGGAGCGGCGCCCGCTCGGCGCCGGTGGGTCTCAGGTGAGGAGGGTGGCCTTCTGGGCCTCGAACTCCTCGGCGCGTCAGGACCCCGCTGTCGCGGAGCTGGGCCAGCTTGGCCAGCTCGTCGGCGGTGCTGGCCGAGGTGCCGGCGGTCTGGCGCACGTAGTCCTGGAACGCGGCCTCCGACGCCTGGGCGCGCCTTGACGTCGCGCTCGACCATGCCGCCGCCGCGGGCGATCAGGTACACGAACACGCCGAGGAACGGGAAGACGATGACGAAGATCGACCAGAGGGCCTTGGCCCAGCCGCCCATGTCGTGGCTGCGGAAGATGTCGCTGAAGATCCGGAGGAGGAGGATGATCCACGCCACCCAGAGGAAGACCATCAGCATGGTCCACATGAGCCCGAGAAGCGGGTAGTCGTACGCCAGCATCTTGCCTCCTAGGACCCCGGGGGCGGGGGTCGTCGGGGACACCCTAGGACGAACGACGTCCCTGGTCAGCGCATGGTGAAGGGTGTTCAGCCCTTCTTGTGGGGGACGGAGGTGGGCCGCCAGGTTGTCGACCTGCTGGAGCAGCCAGGGCACGAGCTGCGAGGCGTCGACGGTGGTGCCCTGCACGTAGTTGTCGAGGTCGATCAGGTGGTTGGTGCGGGCGATCACCTTGTTGAGCTGGTGGTTGACCCGCACCTCGCCGTTGACCGGGACCTTGAACAGGTTGGCCAGGTCGGCCCGCCACATGGCGGCCAGGTCGTCGGGGTCGCTGACCTTGTTCCGCATCTCGGCCGCGAGGCCGATGGTGGTCTTCGAGCCCAGCGACTGGGAGATGGCGCCGGAGCCCGTGCGCCGGTCGACGACGACGTAGACGGCGGCGAGCACGTCGTGGCCGGGCACCTTGAAGCCGGCCTGCTGGCGGTCGCCGTGGGCCACCACCTGGTGGCAGGCCCAGCCGTGGTGCGAGAGGCCGCGGACGATCTCGCCGAAGACGATCTCGTCCTTCGACTCGCGCAGCTCGGACTTGTGGGCGTAGGAGTTGAGGGCGTTGAGGAATCCCATGGTCGTTCCTTCAGCTCGCGAAGCGGGTGTGGACGAACGTGCGCATGGTGTGGACCAGGGCGGCGATGTGGCGGCGCAGCAGGTCGTGGTCGACGGTGAGGGAGTCGTCGACGTAGCGGTCGGGTTCGACGAGGACGTCGATGCTGGCGTACACGTAGCCGGAGCTGATGTCGGCGTCGAACGTGACCGTCCCGGGCTCGGGGGCGGCGACGAACGCGCTCGCCACCTCGCTGCGCAGGGCCTGGCCGATCTGGCTGGCGTTGCCGAGCCGTTCGCCGTAGCCGACCTCGAGCCGGGCCCGGTGCCCGATGACGCTGGAGCTGGCCAGGTCGGGGGTGAGGTGCTGGAGGGTCACGGTGACGCGGGCACCGGTCGTGGGCACCTCGAAGCGGAGGTCGTGGGTGCCGTCCGGCAGCGTCGGCGCCGCGGGCACCGCCGTCGTCCCGGCAGGGGGTGCAGCGGGCGCGGCCACGCCGAACAGCGACCCCGAGGTGATGTCGATCATCACGAAGCCCGAGTCGACCATGGCGGTGATGATCCCGCCGAGGAGGACCTCGTCGATGGTGGTGGCCTTCTCGGTCTCCTTGTACATGGCCCAGCTGCGGTCGATCAGGGCGATGAACTCGTCGTCGAGCTGCTGGTCGGACAGGCCGTCCATCAGGGCGTCGGTGGCGTGGCCGCCGCCCACGGGTGCGGCGGGCGCGGGCCCGGCTGCGACGTCGGCGGGAGCGGCGGTGAGCTGCCCTGAGAGCTCGGGCACCTGGTCGGCCGGGGTCCAGCCCGCGGCCTCCGGCCACCACAGCGCGGTGCTCGGCGGGAGCTCGCCGCGGCGGATGCGGTCGATGACCTCGGCGGCGGGGGTGGGCCCCTGCTGCCCCCCGGCGGCATCCGCCCAGTGCACCGGGGTCTCGGGGGTGAGGCTCACTGGTGCACCACCCGGTCGTGGGACGGCATCGACCTGGTGGTCGGGTCGGCGCACCAGCGAGCCCGACGGCTTCGCCGCCGGGTCGGAGAGCTGTGCTGTCTGGTTCGCTCGCTGCGCTCGCTCATGCCGGCAGTCTGGCACCTGGCCGGCGGTGGGGGAGCGGGCCGCGGCCCGCTCCCCCACCCCGATCAGGCGGCGGCGAGGGAGCCGATGGGGCAGTAGCCGTACGACTGCTCGTCGGCCTTGCCGGCCACGGCTCCGGCTCCGGCCCCGCCCAGCAGGCTGGTGTGGCACGGGTCCGACTCGTCGAAGATGGCGCCGGTCGACTTGATGCACGGGTGGGTGGGAGCGAAGACGTCGCCCTCGTAGGGGAGGCCGTCGACGACCCACAGGTGGACCATGTAGTAGTTCTGCGTGTGGAGGTTCAGGCCTCCGTTGGCGGCGCAGGTGCTGTCGGCCTGGTTGACGCCGATGATGAGGGCGTCGGTCAGGCGGTGGCACAGGCGCGGGTGGTGGTGCCACCAGTCGTTGCCGCCGGCGAAGCCCTCCGGCGGCTGGCCGTCGGAGGTGCGGACGTACCACGACATCCCGATGAGGCGGGAGTCGGGGGTGTTGCCGTTGTACTGGAGGAACTCCGGCTCACCGGCCTTGAAGGTGCTGTCGATGCGGCCGGGCCACTGGGGGTCGAGCGGGTCGAAGTCGGGGTTGACCAGCAGCTCGGGGGTCACCGTCTCGATGCCGGTGTGGGTGCCCATCCCGGTGAGGAAGCTGAACGACGACCGACCGCCGAGGGCCAGCACGTCGCCCAGCGTCGGGTACTTCTGGGCGTAGCTCTTGGCCAGGTCCATCTGGGCGGCGAGGCTGCGGCACGTCGCCCAGTCGAGCTCCGAGCGGGTCTGCCCGGCGTAGAAGTTCACCGTGCCCATCCCCGGGCCGGTCACCGAGTTCGGTGCGACCGGGTCGCAGTACCACGGCTTCTCGGTTGCGCCGGACTCGATGAGGTCATCGACCTCGTTGAGGTAGCAGCCGCTCGTGAACAACACGAGCAGGGCCGCGACGGCGGCGAGGCGGAACGGTCGACGACGCATGGGTCCCCCTGGGGTGGGTCGAGCCTGAGGCCAGGCGCCGGTGACTGTAGTCACAGTTCGGCCCCGGCGCGCCGAGTGGCGTCGCGCGGGCTACTGGCGGGAGGTCTCGTCGCGCTCCCAGCGGACCGGGTTCCGGTCGATCGCGATGGCGACCCGGGCGCCGAGCGCGAACCCTGCGTACACCGCGGCGTCGACCAGGTGGCCCTTCGTCCGGGCCAGGGCGAGGAGATCTCGCGTGGTCGACGAGGTGGTCCGGGTGGTGATGTCGGGCCGCTCGTCGGCCAGCTCGCGGTTGCCCCGGTACACCCGCTTGAGCACCGCGACGAGCGCCCGGGTCGTCCGTGGGACGTGCACGACCACCGGGTCGCCCTCGACGATCTCGAGCTCGTCGCCGTCGATGATCCGCGCCGCGAACAGGTCGTCGGCGATGATCTCGGGGAAGTCGTCGAACCGCGCCCGGGCGGTGGCCGAGAGCGCGTAGACCCCCGCGATGCACAGCTCGGACATCACGCCGGGGAGGCGCTCCCTGGCCGCGTAGTAGCGGCGGACGGGCCAGGAGCTGTGGGTGGTGTCGAAGGTGATCCCGGGCCGTGCCGCCACGGCACCGCCCGCCGTCGCCTCGAGCACGCTGCGGACCGTCCGGCCGTTGATGCTGACGTCGGCGTCGAGGTACAGGCGGGGCAGGGCGCTGACCGACCCCTCGCCCGCGTTCAGCGCACCGATCTTGCCGGCCTGGGGCAGGTCGAGCACCTGCACCGGGTAGCCGGAGGCCCGGGCCTGCTCCACGGTGTCGTCGGTGCAGCCGTTGCAGGCCACCACCACCTCGACCTCGGAGGGGTCCAGCCCGTCGAAGACCTCGTCGAGGCAGCGCGCGATCACCGCACCCTCGTTGTACGCCGGGATCACGATCGAACCGAGCACGCCGCCCACGTCCGGGATACTACCCTCTGAGGTGGTCTTGCCGCACCGGGTGCGCAGAAGTGCCCTCCGCCACGGCGGGACGGCCCCATCCAGCACTGTCCGACACCGAAACCGGCCACGGGCAGTGCCCACACGGCCGGAGACGACCCGGGACCGCCGTAGCATGCGGCGATGCGCCTCCGACCTCCGGTGCCGAGCGTCCGCCGCGAGGCCGCGCCATGAGGGCCACCGCGGTCCGGGCCGTCAAGGTCGGCATCAGCGCGCTGGTGTGCGCGGTCGACACCGCCGTCGGCGTGGTCGCGCCGGCGCGGCGCCGGGGCCGGCGCTCGACCGGGGTGGTGCTGATGTACCACGACGTCGCCCCGGCCGATCGGGCCGCCTTCGCCGCGCAGTGCGACCTGGTGGCCCGGCTCGGCGTCCCGACCACCGCAGCCGACCTGCACCGGCCGGCCGACGGCTCGTGGCGGGTGGCGTGGACCTTCGACGACGCCTTCCGCTCCTTCGCCGAGGAGGCGGTGCCGGAGATGGAGGCCCGCGCCATCCCCAGCACGCTCTTCGTCCCCACCGAGTGGTCACGGCGGGCCGACGACCCCGACGCCTCCTTCCCCGGGCTGTCCCCCGAGCGGCTCGCCGCCCTCCCGCCGAGCGTCGAGGTCGCGTCCCACAGCCGGTCGCACCCCCACCTGCCCGAGCTCGACGATGCCGCCCTCGCCGACGAGCTGGCCGGCTCCCGGGCCGAGCTCGAGGCGATGGTCGGCCGTCCCGTCCGCACCCATGCCTTCCCCTACGGGGAGCACGACGCGCGCGTCGACGCCGCGGCGCGCGCCGCGGGGTACGAGCGCTGCTACGGGATCGCGCCGACGGTGGCGACCGACGGTGACGACTTCGTGGTGGGGCGGGTGCAGGTCGACCCGTGGGACTGGCCCGTCGAGGTCCGCCTCAAGGCCCTCGGTGCCTACCGCTGGATGGCGTGGTGGATGCAGCGGCGCCGGCGGGCCCCCTCGGGTCGCTGATCGGGTCGGTCCGTCGGCCCCGCGGGTCGAGGTGCGGGCGGGACGGGCGGGCGTAGCCTCGGCGGTGGAGCCGACCGACCGGGAGCGCGAGAGATGACCGAGCAGGCAGCGGTGCCGAGGCACGGAGCCGACATCGACCGGACCGAGGAGTGGGAGGAGCTGCGCCGTCGGCACCTCCGACCCAAGGCCGAGCGGCCGGAGTCGTCGGCCCGCGGCGTGCACCACATCGCCCTGATCAGCGGCGACGTCGAGCGGACGATCGACTTCTACCAGGGGCTGCTCGGAGTTCCCGCTCAGCGAGCTGTTCGAGAACCGCGACTACCGGGGCTCGACCCACTTCTTCTTCGACATCGGCATCGGCAACCAGCTCGCCTTCTTCGACCTCCCCGGCCTCGACCTGGGCGACTACGCCGAGGTGCTCGGCGGCCTGCACCACCTGGCCATCTCGGTGGAGCCCGAGCGGTGGGAGCACCTGAAGGCCAAGCTCGACGAGGCGGGCGTCGAGTACGCCCACGTCGACGGGTCGTCGATCTACTTCCGGGGTCCCGACGGCGAGCGCATCGAGCTGATCTCCGACCCGCTCGGCGAGATGTACGGGACGTTCTTCCTGTGACCGCCACGTCCGACGCCGACCTCGGCCTGGTCGAGGGTCTGCGCACGACGGGCGCGGTGCGCGACTTCGACGGCCGGCCCGTGCCCCACGAGGTGATGGCCCGCATCCTCGACACGGCTCGCTTCGCCCCCAACGGCGGCAACCAGCAGTCGTGGCACGTGGTGCTGGTGGAGGACCCGGCCATCCGCAAGGGGATCCGCGACCTGTACGTCCCGGGGTGGTTCGAGTACCTCGAGCAGCGCTCCGCCGGGGTGCAGCCGTGGGCCCCGATCGGTGACCGCGACGCCGAGGCCGAGGCCATCGCCCGGGCCACCGCCAAGGCGGAGGCGGCCGGCGCCGACCTCGACGTCGGCGACTTCGCCGGCCACTTCGACCAGGTGCCGGTGATGGCCGTGGTCCTGGCCGACCTGCGGCTGATGGCCGCGACCGACCGCGACCTCGGCCGCTACACGACCGTCGGCGGGGCGTCGGTCTACCCCTTCGTGTGGAGCATCCTCCTCGCGGCCCGGGCCGAGGGCGTGGGCGGTGTCGTCACCACCATGACGATCCGGCGCGAGCCCGAGATGCGGGCCCTGCTGCACATCCCCGACGAGCTCGCCGTCATGGCCGTGCTGGCCATGGGCTACCCCACCCACCGGGCCACGCGCCTGCGCCGAGGCCCGGTCGAGTCGTTCACCACCATCGACACCGTCGACGGCCCACCCCTCCCCGGCCCCCCCGGCTGACGGGCGACCCACCCCGCGCCGGTCCCACGCGGGGCAGGTCGGCGTCGGGGTCAGGCCTCGGCGCCGACGTGATCGACGCGCAGGGTGCCGCTGACGTCGAGCCGGAACCGGCCGCGGCCGGTCTTCTCGATCCGCACGGGTGCCTCGCGCTCGTCGAGCCGGCGCTTCAGCAGGATGAGGCGGCTCTCGAGGTTCGAACGGTGCTCGGGGAGCTCCAGCGACGGGTCGAGGCGCAGCTCCCGGTTGGTGAAGTCGACCCGGCCCTCGGCCTGGTGGGCGCGCAGCAGGGCGCAGAGGATCCGTCCGCCGACGCCCTTGATGAGGTACCCGCCGTCGATGAACACCGAGCCGTCCCGGGCGAAGGACCGGATCTGCACGATCGGACCCGAGGGCGCGGTCGGGGGCGTCGTCGGCGGTGGCTCGTCGATCTCGGCGTCCTCCTCCTGCGCCCGGTTCGCCTCCAGCGCGGTGGCCAGGAGGGTGGCGACGACCGTCAGGAGCTGCTCGTCGGTCTCGTCGAAGGCGACCGGCTCGGGGGACTCCACCGCCAGCACGCCGACCATCTGCCCGAGAGCCATGGCCGGGACGGCCACGAGGCTCTGACCCCCCGCCAGGCTCGGCACCGGGATGGCGTGGGCGGGCTCGGATCCTCCCTCCTCGAAGGATCGGCGCACCCGCCGTCCGTACTTGGTGAGCTGCTGGAGGGCCCCGACGCGCACCGGCTGGCAGCGCCGGGCGGCGAGCCCGATCGGGCCCTCACCGATGCACAGCTCCGATCCGATGCCCTGGTGGTCGTAGCCGTGGCTGGCGATGACGTAGAGCCCGTCGCCCTCCTCGTCGCGGAGGGCGAGCAGCGAGTGGGGGTAGCCGAGCAGCTCGGCGAGGGCCGAGACCGTCGACCCGACGAGCGCGTCGAGGTCGGGGGCCCGCCCGAGACGGACCGACATCTCGGCCAGGTGCGCGGCGGCCGTCGCCGCGTCGAGCGGTGGGGTGGTGGCGGGCCCCGGCTCCCCGCGTCGGGCGGCGCCGCCGAGGACCTGCTCGACCCGGACGACCCGGTAGACGTCGGCGGCGCGGAGGCGGAACACGTCCTGCATCCCGGACACGGCGGCGACCGCGTCGACCTCCTCGCGCAGCGACTCGAACAGCGGGCCCCGGCGCTCGGTGCGCTCGAACACCAGGTCGAGGCGGTGCTCGTCGTAGGTGAGCGGGTCGACCACCAGCACGCTGGCCCGCGGGTTCTCGGCCAGGTTGCGGCTCGTCTTGGAGAAGAACTGGTTCGACAGGGCCACCCGTTCGCCGTCGACCAGGTGGACGCTGGACAGGTAGGTGACGTTCGGCGTGCCGTCGGCGGCCGCGGTCGCGACGACCGCCGGGACCCCGCCCCGGAAGGACCGTCGCAGGTCCGACAGGGAGGTGGCTCCCGAGGTCACCGGCCCTCCCCGTCGGGTGCGACCGCCCGCCCCGCGTCCGGGCCCGGCGTCTGGTCGAAGACGTCGGTGACCTCGAGCCCGAACGCCACCACGGCGTCGGGCACCATCCGCTCCAGGACCGCCCGGGGTGTGCCGTCGGTCCGCTCGATGTCGGCGAAGAAGGAGTCGGCGTAGCGGCGGACCCGCGCCTCGTCACCGTCGGCCGTGGTCTCGACCCCCGTCGACGTGCCCTTGACCTGCACCGACCACAGGCTGGCGACGTCGGCTGCGGTGACGGCCACCGGCCGACCGGCGGCCAGGTCGGCGCGGGCCCGCTCCTCGTGGGCATCGATCAGGACGCGCACCCGGCACGGGTCGCGGGACAGGACGTCGGCGCCCCACCCCCGCAGGGCGTGGGGCTCGCCGTCAGGGGCGACGGTGCCCACGATGAGCGCGCTCCCGGCTTCGAGGAGCGCCGCCGTGTCGTCAGCCAGCACGCACGCCTCCCCAGCGCCGGTCCCAGGACCTCGAAGTAGCCGATTCTTAGCATTCCCGTGCCGGTCATTGAGCAACGGGGATCGCCGCGATGCCTCACAGTCGACCTCGATCCACCGGATGCCCATCGGGGCACCGGACGACACGAGGAGACACCGATGACCCTGATCCACGAGCCCCTGGTCCCGACCACCGCCGCCGCGCCGCTCACCTACGACCGGGTCGCGTTCGACCTGTACCGCGACATCCACAAGGCGATCCGCAGCGAGCTGTTCTCCGTCACCGAGGAAGCCGGGCGGACCGACCCCTCCGACCGGGTCGGCCGCCAGGCCCTCTTCGGCCACGTCGCCGACGTGATGGGGCTGCTGGTGGAGCACGCCGAGCACGAGGACGGCGCCATCGGGCCGGTGCTCGACCGGGAGCTCCCGGACCTCCAGGCCCGGATCGTCGACGACCACGAGGCGCTGGAGCGCCGCATCGAGGGGCTCCGCGACCAGGCCGCCACCGCGGCGGCTGCACCCGACGGTCAGCCCCGGCGCGACCTCCACCGCCTGTACGTGGAGCTGGCGTCGTTCACCGGCACCTACCTGCTCCACCAGGACCTGGAGGAGCGGGTGGTGATGCCGGCGCTGGAGGAGACCGTCGGCGTCGAGCAGGTGATGGCGATCCACGGCGCCATCGTCGGACCGATGCCGCCCGAGCAGATGGCGCGCTCGGTGGCTCTCATGCTGCCGGCGATGAACGTCGATGACCGCGCCGAGTTCTTCCAGGGGATGGCCGCCGGTGCTCCGCCCGAGGTGGTCGACGGCGTGTGGGGCCTCGCCGGCACGGTGCTGGCGCCGGCCGACCTCGACGCGCTGGCCGGGCGCCTCGGTCGCTGACCCACCGGACCGCAGACACCGCCTCGGGAGGTCCGGGGCGGCGTCTGTCGGTGCTCGGACGTCCCGTGGCGGTAGGAGCGCCCGCCTGCTCAGCCGGCGGCGTGCTCGGGGGGCAGGACGTGGTCGAACAGGCGCATGTGGTCGAAGCAGTGGTCGCGCACGCGGAACCCGTCGCGGTCGAGCGGTGACGAGCCTCGACGGACGACGGTCCAGTAGCGATCGACGTGCACGTCGCGGACGATGTCGTCGTCGATGGCGCGCAGGAGCACGAGCTGGAGGGTGAGCAGGGCGAGGAGGCGGGGCGGCTCCGGCGCCCCCTCTCGCTCGATGTGCGCTCGCAGGCGTTCGTGATCGTCGGCCGACAGGCCGCGGAACCGGGCCGCCATCGAGTTCAGGCCGAAGCTCTGCGCGGTCCAGTCCTCGATGACGAAGAGGCCGCCCGGTCGCAACCGGGGGAACAGCACCTCGAAGGACGCCAACGTCGGGTCGTAGAGGTGCGACGCGTCGTCGACGACGAGGTCGATGGGCTGGTCGCCGAGCTCGTCGTCGACGATGGCCGCGACCCGGGCCCGGTCGGCCTGGTCGACGCCGTAGTGCGGCCGCACCGACGCGCCGAGGCCATGCTCCGCGATGAAGTCGGACAGGGCCTCCGCGGGGATCTCGTCGAGCTCGAAGGCCACCAGCCGCTCCGGCCGGGCCAGCTCGTGGAGGAGCGCCGTGCTGCCGCCGCGACGGATGCCGAGCTCCACGATCCGGCGGGGTCCCAGCTGCTCGATCATCGACACGTAGGGGTCGATCATCTCGGGCGTCTTCAGGATCGGGAGGTGTCCGGGCGGTGCCTCGAGGACGGGGTAGCCGCAGTGGAACCTGGTGGGACCGACCTCGAAGCTGCCCTCCGAGATCCACGAGACGCCAGGCATCGGCGCAACGTACACCCGGCCTCCGGGTGGTCCTCGCACGGGCGGTCGGGTCACGGGAGCACTGGGGATCGGCCACGCCCTCGGCGACGGTGCCCGGGAGGGGCGACGGTGGCCGCGGGCCGGGACGCGCCGACGCCGCCCGGATGTCCGGGCGGCGTCGGCCAGTGCTCACATGGTCGGGGTGGCGGGATTTGAACCCACGACCTCTTCGTCCCGAACGAAGCGCGCTGCCAAGCTGCGCCACACCCCGTGAGGAGGCGACGTTACCCGCGCCGTCGGCGGGGGTTCCAACCGCTTGCCCGGTGGGATCAGGCGGGAGCGGCCTCGGCGACGGGTCCGTCGTGCCACTCGCCGCCGGCGAGGATGGCGGTGGCCGCCTTGCGGAGGCGGAACGGGTCGATCGGCTTGGTCAGCCAGCCGTCGGCCAGCGACCGCTTGGCCAGGAAGGCGTCGTGCGGGCGGTCGAGCAGCATCAGCACCGCCACCGGGTCGAGCCGGCCGGCGCCCTCCTCGAGGCGGAGGGCCATGCAGGCCGCCATCCCGCCCATGTTGCCGATCTGGAGGTCGAGGATCACCAGGTCGGGCTCGACGGCACCGGTGGTGTCGACGACCTCGGCGCCGGTGCGGATGCGCAGGACCTCGGTGGTCTCGTCGGCCAGGGCGGCGTCGACCTCGTCGGCGACCCAGTCGGCATCGGTGGCCAGCAGCACGGTGCGGTCGGTGGGCACGGCGGAACCCTAGTGGCGCCCGGCGCCCGCCCTCCACGTGGCGCCGCCTCCGTCCGTGCGGGGTGTGCGGGGGCGACCTCCGAGCGTGATCCCGCAGGTGGCCCTCAGGCATCGGCCGGTACCATGTCGGCCGCACCCCCGCGGTGGCCACGGCCGGACGCCCCCGCCCGCTGGCTGCCCCCGTCTGCCGAGAGAGGTCCCCACCCCGTGCTCGAGATCGAGGTCGTCGACGCCGATGGCTACACCCTGTGCCGACCGGTGGGGGAGCTCGACGCCTACACGGTGAACGACTTCCGGGAGGCGTTGGGCCAGGCCACGACGGCCTCGCACCTGCTGATCGACCTCTCGAACGTGCCGTTCATGGACTCGGCCGGCCTCGGTGCGCTCATCGGCGGCATCCGCCGCACCCGCGAGCTCGGTGGCGAGGTCGCGGTGGCCTGTGGCCGCCCCACCCTCACCCGCCTCCTCCACACCACCGGCTTCGACCGCATCGTCCCCGTCGAGGAGACGGTCGAGGGCGCCGCCGCGATCCTCGCCGCCCCCGCCGCCGGCACCTGACGACCCCCGGGGACCCGTACTGGCGCGTGGTTCCTGCAGGGAGGGCAGGATCGACGCGCCAGTCACATCCGGTGGAGGCGGTCAGAAGAGGTGGGCGGCGATCTCGTCGAGGCCGTCGAGGTCGTGCACGTCCGAGCGCAGGAACGGCACCCGCGCCACCGGTGCCGGTGCGACCTGCTCGGCCAGGCCCTCGAGGTGCTCGTCCTCGCGTGCCGCGATGAGGGCGAAGTCGGCCAGGTTCTCGTAGAGGTGGCCGAGGTCGGTGCCGTCGAGGGTGGCGGCCCGCTCCCGCAGGGACTCGGGGAGGGCGTCGGAGAACCGGGGGTGCACCCGGTTCACGATCAGGGCGGCGACCGGGATCTGCTCCTCGGCCAGCCGATCGGCGAAGTAGTGGGCCTCGGCCACCGTGTCGCGCCGGGGCGAGGCGACGAGCACGAACGCGGTGCGGGGGTCGTCGAGCAGCTGGAGCACGGCCGAGGCCCGCTCGCGGAAGCCCTCCTCCATGCCCTCGAAGGCCTGGAAGAAGGCGATGGCGTCGTCGAACACCTCGGCTCCGACCACCTTCGACACCGAGCGCACGAAGGTCACTCGCGGCCGCGTTGACCGCCTTCATCACCCCGCGGGTCGGGGCGGTGAGCACCCGGTAGAGGCGGTGGTCGAGGAAGCGGGTGAGGTTCTTCGGGGCGTCGAGGAAGTCGAGGGCGTGGCGGCTGGGCGGGGTGTCGACCACCACCAGGTCGAAGGCCTCGTCGGCCTGGAGCTCGTAGAGCTTCTCCATGGCCATGTACTCCTGGGTGCCCGACAGGGCGCCGGAGATGTTGCGGTAGAAGCGGTTCTGGAGGATCCGCTCGGCCTGCTCGTCGTCCGACGCGTAGCGCCGCACCACCGAGTCGAAGGTCGACTTGGTGTCGAGCATCACCGCCGACAGCTCGCCGTCCCACGGTCCCTCGATGCGGGTCGGCGTGTTGCCGATGCCGTCGATGCCCAGCGAGTCGGCCAGCCGACGGGCCGGGTCGATGGTGACGACCACCGCCCGCCGGCCGCGGCGGGCCGCCTCCATGGCCAGCACCGCGGCGCTGGTGGTCTTGCCGACCCCGCCCGAGCCGCAGCAGATGATGATCTCGGCCCGCTCGACCAGCTCGGCGACGTCCTCGGCCGGCACGCGCTCGACGGGGGTGGGCACGTCGGTCACGACCCCTCCTGCCCATCGCCGGCGTCGGGTCGCCGGCCCCGGGGTCGGGCACCTCGGCCAGCCCGGCGAGCAGGGCGTCGGCCAGGGTGTCGACGCCCTCGGGGTCGATCTCGGCCCGGAAGAGGAAGGGCAGGTGCACCTGCGGCAGCGGGAGCTGCTCGGCGAGGCGGGCCACCTGGGAGGTCTGGAGGTCGATGCGGTGCGCGGCGGAACGACGCGGCCTCGGCCAGGACGTCGGCCTCGCCCTTCCGCAGCGAGGTGCCGGCTGCGTCCGCCGCCTCGGCCGGGTCGACGTCGAGGCCGTCGATGGTCGGGTAGAGGCCGTTCACCACCACCGGGCCGAGGCTGACGCCCGACCTCGTCCTCCAGGCTGAAGGCGGTCTCGACCAGCTCGTTGACCGGCGTCTCCTCCGGCAACGTCACCAGCACCACCTGGCGTCCGCCGGGCGTCGGAGAGCATCGACTGGACCTCGACGGCCTGCGACGCGGATCGGCCCGACCCGCACCGCGTCGACCAGGCCGCGGGCCGAGCGGAGGAAGGAGATGGCGTGGCCGGCCGCGGGGGCGTCGATGAGGATCACGTCGGGGGCCTCGACGTCGCCGCCGGCCATCAGCCGCTCGATCTGCTTGACCTTGCCCAGCACGATGATGTCGCGGATGCCGGGGATCGCCGTCGCCACCATGTCGACGACGCCGGAGGTCAGCAGCCGCTTCGACAGGCGCTTCAGGCCGGTGTCGTTCAGGTACTCGATCAGGGCGTCGTCGGGGGTGAGGGTGCGGGCGACGATCGGGGCCACGCCGGCGTCCTCGTCGCCCGCGGCCACCTCGACCTCGGCGTAGTCGAGGGGCTCGCGCCCGAACATGGTGGCCAGCCCGGACTTGCCCTCGAGCTCGACGATGAGGGCCCGCAGGCCCTGCCGGGCGGCCGCCCGGGCGAGGGTGGCGGTGACCGTCGTTTTGCCGACGCCCCCCTTCCCGGCGACGATGACGACCCGGGACGCGGTGAAGAACCGCTCAGGGTCCACTCTCGTCCCCGTCCGTCGTCGGCACCCTCGGAGGCATCTCGGTGCGCAGGCTATCGACCGGTCCCTCGGTCATCGGCGCTCTGGCCCTCGTCGCGCTCCTGGTCGCCGGGCTCCTCGGCCTCGGCGGCAGCGCGGCCGGTGCCCAGCAGACCGACTCCTGTGCCACCGCCGGAGACCGGGGCGGCCGGCTGGCCGTCATCACGGTGAGCGGGCTCCTCGACCCGGTGCTGGCGCGCTTCATCGAGCGCAGCCTCGCCGACGCGGAGGAGGCGGACATGGGGTGGCTCGTCCTCCAGGTCAACAGCAAGGGCACCGTGGTCCCCGACGAGAGGGTCGCCGAGCTGATCGAGGCCGTGCGCACCTCGCCCGTGCCGGTCGCGGTGTGGGTCGGCCCGTCCGGCACCCGCGCCACGGAGGGCATCGCCCAGATCGCGGCGGTGGCCTGCTCGGTCGGCGTCGCCCCCGGCAGCCGCATCGGCGACATGGGCGACCCCGTCGTCGACCCGGCCCGCTTCGCCCCGCCGTTCCAGGACGCCCTCGACCGGCTGGAGGACGAGACGGTCGACTCCGACACCGCCCTCGAGCTGGGCCTGGTCGAGCGGGAGGCCCCGGTGCTGGGCGAGTTCCTCATCCACCTCGACGGCGTCGAGACCACGGAGGTCGAGGACGAGGAGGGGCAGATGCGCCGCACGGTCGACGGCGAGTCGATCCCGGTCTTCTCCAAGCTGCCGATCGGCGACCAGCTGCTCCACACGGTGTCGAGCCCGCGCGGTCGCCTACCTGCTGCTGCTCAGCGGCTTCGCCCTGATCGTGTTCGAGCTGTTCACCGCCGGGGTCGGCATCGCCGGCCTGGTGGGCGCGGGCTGCACCGTCCTCGGCTGCTACGGCCTGGCCAACCTCCCGGCGCGGGGGTGGGCCGTCGCCCTGCTGGTGGTGACGATCCTGGCCTACGCCATCGACGTGCAGACCGGCGTGCCCAGGGTGTGGACCGGCATCGGCACCGTCGCCCTCGTGGTCGGGTCGCTGTTCCTCTACGACGGGCTGTCCCTGTCGTGGATCACCCTGCTGGTGGGCATCGTCGGCATGCTGATCTTCGTGATCGGCGCCATGCCGGCCATGGTCCGCACCCGGTTCTCGACGCCCACCATCGGCCGGGGGTGGATGATCGGCGAGGAGGGCGAGGCGGTCACCGCCATCGACCCGGAGGGCGTCGTGCGGGTGCGGGGCGCCCCGTGGCGGGCCCGCACCAACCGGGCCACGCCGGTGCCCGTCGGCGAGGCCGTCAGGGTCGTCGAGGTCGACGGCCTGCTGCTCGAGGTCGAGCCGCTCGAGGGTGCCGCGCGCGACCACCGGGAGCGCGGTCGGGACGACTGATCGCAGGTCGACGCTGGTCACAGCGTTCTGCAACCGCTCGCGGCCATTAGCACATCGCTCGCGAAGGTTCCCCTTGTGCGGGTGTGACGTCGGTCCTAGGGTCGATGTCCTCGAAGGAGGAGCACACGCCCCTCCGCCTCGCGACGAGGAGCCGGCCGGTCGACACCGGGGCTCTGAAAGGGGTCGCCAGTGAGCGCACAGCGTGTTGACGACGAGTGGCAGATCCGGGCCGCGTGCCGCGGACCGCACTCGGAGGTCTTCTACCCACCGACCAGCTTCGAGCGCCGCGACGAGAAGGCGGCTCGCGAGGTCAGGGCCAAGGAGATCTGTCGCACCTGCCCGGTGAAGTCACCGTGCCTGGAGTACGCCCTCAAGATCCGTGAGAACCACGGCATCTGGGGCGGGCTGAGCGAGGCCGAGCGCCGCAACCTGGTCGCCGCCCGGGCCTAGTCCCGGCCGGCTGCTCCCGCCACCGTCCGACCGCCCCGCCTCGCGGGGCGGTTCGGCGCGCCCGGATCGCCGTGCCACCCCTTCTCGGACCGCGCCTTCTCTCCGTCCTGGTGCCGCGTGGGGCGTCGGAGGAGACGAACGCGAAGCCCTGGGGCGATGGTGCCCGCGTCGTGTCAGGCGCGGCTGTCGACGACGAGGGTCTGGACGCCGCGGCCGATCCGTCCGGCGGTGTCCCACAGGGTGGTCTCGGCCGAGCCGATGCCCGACGGGTCGACCCGGGTGGTGGCCTCGACCGCGATCGGGCCCGCGACCGGCGGTCGGTGCAGCACCACCGTGAGGTCCGGGTTGATGAAGGTGTGGGTCGCGTGCGGCACCGCGGCCGACACCCCGTTGCCGAAGTCGGCGGCGGCGACGACCCGCTGGAGCGGTGTCGGCTCCTCGCCGTCGACGACGGGGGCGACGAGGGTGATCCAGTCGGTGGCCGGGCCGAGCGCGTCGAAGGCCCCGGCCGCGAAGGCGTGGGTCACCGCGTCGCGGTGGAAGGCGGGGCCGTCGTAGGTCCGCCACGAGGACTGCTCGGCCGGCGGTCCCATCGGCGGTGCCTGGTCGTCGGGCAGGACGGCCTGCGACAGGTCGAGGTCGTCGGCCCGGCGTCGGATCGCGACCAGCGTCGCCCGGGCGAGGCGGCGCCCGGCGTCGTCGCGCACCTCCAGCTCGGCGGTCCGGACCGAGCGTCCCGGTCGGGTCAGCACGGCGGTGATCGTCAGCGGCTCGAGGCCGACCGGTCGCTCCAGCTCGAGGGTGAAGCGGGCCGACTCGAACGACGGATCGCCGTCGGCGTGGGCGGCGTCGAGGGTCGCCTCCAGCGCCCGGGCGGTGACCGCCGCGACGGGCCCGCCGTGCAGCGCCCGTGGGTCCCACGGTCCTCGCGCCATCTCGGTCGCCTGCACCCGCCCGTCGGCGAGCACGGTGAACAGCGCGGTCGGATCCGGAGCCATCCGGCCAGGGTACGGGCGCGCTCGCGTCCTCCAGCGGGACCGCACCCAGGTCGCGCGGACGTGTCGCCCGCCCGACAGCGAGGGCCTCGCGTCGACCGCCGCGGCTCCTCAGCGGGCCGCGGTGACGGCTCGGAGGGGAGGCTTGGTGAGCACCTCGTCGACCAGCCCGTAGGCGACGGCCTCGTCGCCGCGCAGGATGAAGTCGCGGTCGATGTCCTGGCGGACCTTCTCCGGGTCCTGGCCGGTGTCCTCGGCGAGCGACTGCACCATCCGGTCGCGCAGCACGACCATCTCCTTCACCGCCAGCTCGAGGTCGACCGACTGGCCCTGGGCGCCCCCGTGGGGCTGGTGGATCAGCACCCGCGCGGTGGGCAGGGCGAAGCGCTTGCCCCGGGCGCCGCCGGCGAGGATCACCGCCGCGGCCGACGCCGCCTGGCCGATGCACACCGTCGACACGTCGCAGCTCAGCACCTGCATCGTGTCGTAGATGGCGAACAGGGCGTTCATGTCACCGCCGGGCGAGTTGATGTAGAGCCGGATGTCCTTGTCCGGGTCCTCGGCCTGGAGGTGGAGCATCTGGGCGATGATCACGTTGGCGACGCCGGCGTCGAGCTCGGTGCCGAAGAAGATGATCCGCTCCTGCAGCAGGCGCGAGAAGACGTCGTACGCCCGCTCGCCTCGTTCGGTGCGTTCGATCACGGTGGGGATGAGCACGGTCGCCTCCTCGGCGGTCAGGTGCAACCATGTGGTTGCGTGTGGGGGAGGGTAGGCGCGGGCCCGCGCGATGTGCAACCATCGGGTTGCATGGATGTCCCGCCGAGCCGCACCACCGACCTCCCCGCCTCCGCCTGCTCCGACGAGGCCGTCCCTGACGCCGCACGGCGATGGCGGCGTCGCCGTGCGGCGCCACATCGGGCTCGACGTCGACCGCGACGCGGCCTGGGAGCTCATCGGCACCGCCGACGGCCTGGCCCGCTGGCTCGGGGCCGAGGTCGAGCTCGACCCGTCGGAGGGTGGGGCGCTCCGCGTCGTCGAGCACGACGGGACGGTGCGGACCGGCGTCGTGCGCGACGTCGATCGAGGCCGCCGCCTGTCGTTCGAGTGGACCGATGTGGACGGCCGGACCTCGACGGTCGACCTCACCGTCGACGACGCCGGCGACGGCACCAGCCGGGTGTCCGTGGTCGAGACGGCCGTCGCCGGGGGACGGATGTGCGCCCGGCTCGACGCCGGCGGGACGTGGGACGACCGCCTCCTCGTCCTCGAGGTCGCCGGCCTCGACCGCACCCTGCTGGTGGGCGCCGCCGTCGGCGCGCCCAGCGGTCTGAGCCCGGCCGACCGTGGGGGTCGACCTGGTGGCGCGCACGGTCGGCGGGCCGGGTCGTGCCCACTCCAGCCGGATCGCGTCTGACGCAGCCACGGGCCATCCGTGGCGCCTCGGTGCGTCAGAACCGCGCCCCCGTCCGCCCGTTCCCGTTCTGACGCAGCCACGGGTCATCCGTGGCGCCTCGGTGCGTCAGAACGGATGGCTCCCGGCGGGGGCCGACCATTGACCGTGACGCCGTCGGGCCGGCGGACGAGGGGGCGGTCGGCGCCGTGTTCGCCGCGCTGGCCGACCCGACCCGACGGGCGGTGCTGCGGGCCGTGGCCGACGCCGGGACCGCCACTGCCACCGACCTGGGCGCCGCGGTCGGCGTCACCCGTCAGGCCGCGGCCAAGCACCTCGACCTGCTGTCGGCGGCCGGCCTGGTGGCCGACGAGCGGGCCGGTCGCGAACGTCGGTGGCGGGTCACCCCGCAGCCGATGGCCGACGCCGCGGCCTGGTTGGAGGCGACCGGCCGCGCCTGGGACGAACGCCTCGCCCGCCTCGCGGCCGCGGCGGCGCCCGACGGCCGGTCCTGACGGCCCGCCGGTAGCCTGGGGCCATGTTCTGGGTCGCGCTCCTGCTCGTGGTGGCGCCCATCGTCGAGCTCTGGTTCATCATCCAGACGGCCGACGTCATCGGCGGGTGGCAGACCATCGCCCTGCTGGTGGCGATGGGCCTCCTCGGCGGGTGGCTGATCAAGCGCGAGGGCCGGTCGGTGATGACCCGCGTCGACGCACGCCTCAAGGCCAACCAGCTTCCGACCAAGGAGCTGGCCGACGGCTTCCTGCTCCTCGTGGCCGGCCTGCTGCTGCTGACGCCGGGGTTCATCGGCGACGCCATCGGCCTGCTGCTGCTCCTGCCGCCGACCCGGGCCGTCGCCCGGGCCGCGCTGCTCGCCCGCTTCACCGCCCGCATGGGCACGGGCTTCACCTTCGTGTCGTCGTCGGTGTTCGACGTCGGCGCCCGTCGCCGCGGTCCCGACGTCATGGACACCACGGCCAGCGAGGCCTCGCGCGCCCGGGCCGATCAGCCGATCCTGGGCCCTGGCGACTCGCCCCGTCCCCGCTGACGGCTCCTCGCACCCATGAGCCCCACAGCCCGCACGACGCGCCGGCGATGCCGGCCGTCTCCCCGTGTCCGGAGTCGCCCGTGATGCCGGGTCGGGGGGCAGGGGCAGCCGCGACCGACGCGGTGCCCGTGCGCGACGCGGCCACCGTGCTGCTCGTCCGCGACGGGCTCCGCGGGCTCGAGGTGTTCATGCTCCGCCGCAACCTGCAGTCGGTGTTCGTCGGTGGCGCCCACGTCTTCCCGGGCGGCGCGGTCGACCCGCCCGACCGCGACGCCCGAGCTCGAGGGCTGGTGCGCCGGTCGCACCGACGCCGAGGCGTCGGCCGTGCTCGGAGTCGCCTCCGGGCGGCCTGGCCTTCTGGGTCGCGGCGATCCGGGAGTCGTTCGAGGAGTCGGGCTACCTGCTGGCCCACGACCCCGACGGCGAGATGGTGTCGCTGCACGACCCCGTCGTCGCCGAGCGCTTCCTCGCCCACCGCCACGACGTCGACCACGGCGTCCGGTCGCTGCTGTCGGTGTGCGACGAGGAGGACCTCCGCCTCGCGGTGGGCGGCATGTCGTACTTCGGCCACTGGATCACGCCCGAGGGCGCGCCCCGCCGCTACGACACCCGCTTCTTCCTCGCCGCCGCCCCTCCCGCGCAGACCCCGGTCCACGACGACCGGGAGGCCATCGCCAGCTTCTGGATCCGGCCGGAGGAGGCCCTCGACCGGCACCGGGCCGGCGATCTCGCCATGCTGCCCCCGACGGTGGCGTCGCTGCGGGCACTGGTCCCGTCGGCGTCGGCCGCCGACGCCCTGGCCGCGGCGGCCGACGGGGTCGACGTCCGCACCGTGCAGCCGAGGGTGATCCGCGACGAGGGCGGGGTGCGCGTGGTCATGCCGGGCGACCCCGAGTTCGACGAGGGCGACCGGGGCGAGCGCGCCCTGGAGGTCTGGCCGACGGCCGACGAGAGGAGCGCCCGAGCGTGAGCGAGCGCACCAGGCAGCACGGCGAGGCCGGAGGCCAGGCAGCGGGCGAGACGGGGGTGTCGAAGGTGGCTGCGGTGGTGCCCGAGGCGTCGTCGATGCCCGAGATGCCCGAGGCCATGGTGGGCGACGTGGTGGCCGGTCGGATCGACGTCGTGCGCCCCGGGGTGCGGCGGCTCACCGCCCCGAACCCGGGAGCGATGACGGGGCCCGGCACCAACTGCTACCTGGTCGGCACCGGCGACGTGGTCGTGGTCGACCCGGGCCCCGACGACGAGGGCCACGTCGACGCGCTGGTCGAGGCGGGCGGCGGCCGCATCCGCTGGATCGCCCTCACCCACACCCACGTCGACCACTGGCCGGCGGCTCCGTCGCTGGCGGCGCGCACGGGCGCCGAGGTGGTGGCCTTCGACTCCCGCGACGGCCTCGAGGTCGACCGGGTGCTGGCCGACGGCGACGTCGTCGGCGAGGGCGACGCCGCCCTGGTCGCCGTCCACACGCCGGGCCACGCGTCCAACCACATCTGCTTCTGGCACGAGGGCGGGCGGGTGCTGTTCACCGGCGACCACGTGATGTCCGGCTCGACGGTGGTGATCGCCCCGCCCGACGGTGACATGGCCGCCTACCTGGCCTCGCTCGAGCGGGTGCGGGCCCTCGGCGCCGACGCGCTGGCCCCGGCCCACGGGCCGCTGCTGCACGATCCGCACGCCTACGTCAGCCACTACATCGACCACCGCCTCGCCCGCGAGGCCTCGGTGGTCGAGGCGCTCGGCGCGTTCGGTCCGGACGGCGCCGACACCGAGGCGATCGTCGCCGCGGTCTACGTCGACGTGCACCCGCTGCTGCACCCGGTCGCCCGCTTCAGCGTGTGGGCCCACCTCCGCAAGCTGGCCGGCGAGGGCCGGGCCTCCGCCGTCGACCCCGACGACGCCGACACCACCTGGACCGCCGTCTCCGGCCTGACGCCGGTGGCCCTGTCGCCGGGCGGCGGGCTGCGATAGGTTCCTTGACCACCAGGTCAAGTGACTGACAAGGGGACGCACCATGGCCGACCACAAGCTCTTCATCGACGGCGAGTACGTCGACGCCGCCTCCGGCGAGACGTTCACCACCTACGACCCGGGCACCGACCAGCCCATCGGCGAGGTGGCCAAGGCCGGGCGGGAGGACGCCCAGGCGGCGATCGACGCGGCCCGCAAGGCCTTCGAGGGGCCCGTGGTCGAAGACCACCGGTGCCGAGCGGGCCGGCTAACTGAACAAGATGGCCGAGCTCATCGAGGCCAAGTCCGAGAAGTTCGCCGAGATGGAGGCCCGCGACTCGCGGCGGCACCATCAAGAAGGCCATGTTCGCCGACGTGCCCGGCGCGGCCGGCGCCTTGCGCTGGTTCGCCAAGCTGGCCGAGGAGCGGCCCGACGTCCAGTCGAGCTGCCCGGCTCGCCGTTCCCGCCGTCGGAGAACTACGTCCGCTACGAGCCCTACGGCGTCGTGCACCGGCATCATGCCGTGGAACTTCCCGTTCATCATGGCCGCCTGGAAGATCGGCCCGGCCCTGGCCACCGGCAACACGCTCGGTGATCAAGCCGGCCTCGTTCACCTCCATCACCGCCCTCATGCTCGGCGAGGTCTCCCAGGAGGTCGACCTGCCGCCCGGCGTCGCTAACGTCATCGCCGGCCCCGGCGGCACCTGCGGCGAGGAGCTGGCCTCCAACCCCGACTGTCGACAAGATCGCCTTCACCGGCTCGACCGAGGTCGGCCGCCGCATCATGCAGCTCGCCTCCGGCACCGTGAAGCCGGTGACCCTCGAGCTCGGCGGCAAGTCGGCCAACATCGTCCTCGACGACGCCGACCTCGACATCGCCGCCGCCTGCGTGCTGTTCGGCACCTTCTTCCACAACGGCCAGGTGTGCGAGTCCGGCACCCGCGCCCTGGTGCACAAGAGCGATCTACGACGAGTTCGTCTCGCTGCTGGTCGACCGGGCCGGGAAGATCGTCATCGGCAACCAGCTCGACTTCGACACCGACCTCGGCCCGCTCGTGCGCGCGCAGCCAGGTCGAGACGGTCGAGCGCTACGTGGCCATCGGCCGCGAGGAGGTCGGCGAGCCGATCTGCGGCGGCAGCGCGCCCCGAGGGCCTGCGCCGACGGGCTCGACCGCGGCCGACTTCTACCGCCCGACGATCTTCGCCGGCGTCGACAACAAGGCCAAGATCGCCCAGGAGGAGATCTTCGGCCCGGTGCTCTCGCGTCATCCCGTTCGAGACCGACGACGAGGCCGTGGCCATCGCCAACGACTCGATCTACGGCCTCGGCGGCGGCGTGCAGTCGACCAACCTCGAGCGGGCCCGCTCGGTCGCCGACCGCATGCGCACCGGCACCGTGTGGATCAACGACTACCACATGATCTCGCCGGAGCGTCCCTTCGGTGGCTACAAGCAGTCGGGCATCGGGCGCGAGCTCGGCACCGCCGGCTTCGACGTCTACCGGCAGGTCAAGCACGTCCACACCAACCCGTCGACGGCCCGCGACGACTACATCCACCTCTCCGCCCTCAGCGGCAACATCTGAGGCTGGGTCAGCCATGAAGGTCACCGCCAGCGCCCGGGCCGCCGAGGTCATCGCCCAGATGGCGACCCTGCGGTCCGGGACGCTGACGGTCACCATCGGCACCGGCTGCTGCGAGTCGACCGCGCCGTTCCTCTACGAGGACTTCTGGCCCGGTCCCGATCAGGAGCCCGTGGGCGAGGTGGGCGACGTCGTCGTCTACGCGCCCGAGTACCTCCGTCGGCTCTACCCCGGCGACCAGGGGCCGATGCTCGAGGTCGTCGACGAGATGGGCGAGTCGTTGTCGGTCGAGACCGAGCTGGGCGTCCGCCTCGCCCTGCGGGGCACCGGCATCGACTCGACCACCGAGCCCGAGGTCTGCGAGGTGCCGGGCGACGTCCGGCCGACGCGGCGTCGGGGCGGCCCGCGGGGCGCACCGCCCCGATCCGCTCGTCGCAGCCGATCGCCGAGCGCTCGGTCGTGGGCGAGCTGCCTCCCGAGCTCCAGGGCCTGCGGATGCGGTGACCTGCGCCGACGCGGTCAGCGGGCCGCGACGGCTTGATCGGCGCGCCGTCGCGGCCGACCATCGGAGCATGGACAGCGAGCTGACCCGTCCCCGCCGAGTGCGAGGGGTCACCCGACGCGGCGTCGCGGCGGCCGCGGCCGCCCTGGTCGCGGTGGTGGCTCTGGCGGGCTGCAACCCGGACCCGACCGGCGGCGCCCGGCCCCCGTCCACGACCGCGTCGGTGCCGGCCTTCGCCACCTCGGCGTGGCCGGCCACCCGCGAGTCGCTGCCCTCCTCGTGGCGCGACGGCTGCCCGGTGTCGTGGCGGGACCTGTCGTTCGTGTCCGTCAGCTACTGGGGCTACGACGGCGTCCGCCACACCGGCCGGCTGGTGGTGCGGGACTCGGTCGTCAGCGGCGTCCAGGCCGTGTTCCGGCGGATGTACGACGTGCGCTTCCAGATCCGTCGCATCCACCCGGTCGACGCCTACGGCGGCAGCGACGCCCGCTCGATGGACGCCAACAACACCTCGGCGTTCAACTGCCGGCGGGTCTCCGGCTCGACCAGCTGGTCGGAGCACGCCTACGGCACCGCGATCGACATCAACCCGATCCAGAACCCCTACGTGAAGGGCTCGTTCGTCGACCCACCGGCAGGCCGGAGCTGGACGAACCGCAGCTCGAAGGTCCCCGGCATGATCGCCCACGGCGACGCGGTCTGGGGGGCGTGGGCCTACATCGGCTGGGAGTGGGGCGGCGACTGGCGGACCCTGAAGGACTACCAGCACTTCAGCCTCAGCGGCCGCTGACCCGAGGGGGTCGCACCCTCAGGACGGGGCGGGGACCTCGGTGTCGTCGTCCTCGACCTCGGAGGGGAGCCCAGCCTCGGCCTCCCGGGCGTCGAGCTCGTCGAGGGCGGCCACCGCGGCGTCGAGCATCCGTGCGGTGCAGCCGGCCATGGCGACGGGCGGCACCGCCTCGGTGACGACGAGCTCGGCCAGGGCGCGGAAGGCGTCGGCCGCGGCGCCTTCGCCGAGCACGGCGGGACGGCCGGTGTCGCCGCCGGCCACCACCGCCGCCTCGAGCGGGATCTGGGCCAGCAGGGGCGCGCCGGCCGACTCGGCCAGGGCCGCCCCGCCGCCGGAGCCGAACAGGGCGTAGCTCTCGCCGTGGTCGCAGGTGAACGAGCTCATGTTCTCGATCACGCCGGCGACCCGGAGGAAGCTCTTGCGCGACATGCTCACGGCCCGCTCGGCCACCTTCTGGGCGGCCAGCGCGGGGGTGGTGACGACGAGGACCTCGGCCCGGGGGATGAGCTTGGCCACGCCCATCTGCACGTCGCCGGTGCCCGGGGGCATGTCGATCAGCAGGTAGTCGAGGTCGTCGCCCCACTCGACGTCCTGGAGGAAGTGCTGCACGCCGCGGTTGAGCATCAGGCCCCGCCACATCAGGGCGGACGCCTCGTCCTCGACCAGGAAGCCCATCGAGATGATGCGGAGGCGTCCGGCGCCGACGACCCGCTCGTGGGGGACCATGAGCTTGCGGCCGTCGCGCTCGATGCCGGCGAGGCGTCCCTCGACGCCGAGCATGCGCGGGACGGAGAAGCCCCACACGTCGGCGTCGAGCACGCCCACGGTGAGCCCCCGGTCGGCCAGGGCGGCGGCCAGGTTGACGGTGACCGACGACTTGCCGACGCCGCCCTTGCCCGAGGCGATGAGGACGACCTTGGTGGTCGGCCCGATGGCGGTGTCCTCCGGGCGCTGCGACACGTTGAAGCGGGCCTTGGCCATGGCCGAGGTGCGCTGCTCGGCGGTCATCTCGGTCCACTCGAGGGTGACGCCGGTGACGCCCGGGCGGACGCGGCCCGGGATCGGACGTCGCGCTGGATCTGGGCCCGCAGCGGGCAGCCGGCGGTGGTCAGGGCGATGGTGACGGTGACGTGGCCCTCGTCGTCGGCCGCCACGGCTCGGACCATGCCGAGGTCGACGATGTCGCTGCCGAGCTCGGGGTCGATGACCCCGCGGAGCAGCGCCTCGACCTCGGCGACGTCGACCGGGCCCGACGGGGGCCGGGTGGTCTCGTCGGTGGGTGCGGCGGAGGGGTCCACGGGTCCGAGCCTACCGGCGGCCCCGGAGTCCCCTCCGGGTCCTCGGGCCGGCGCGCCGGGCGCATCGAGGCCCTCACCAGCGACGCCGAGGTCGGACCGGCGGTAGCCTCGCAGCGTGGCCGTTCCCGTGGACCCACCTGCGGGCCGCCCTGTGGACCCGACCGTCGACCGGGGTCGCCTCGCGGTGCTGAAGGCGCTGGGCGACAACACGCGGTACGCGATCTACCTCGAGCTGGCCCGGTCGCCGAAGCCGCTGGCCACCGCCGACGTGGCCGCGGCGCTCGACCTCCACGCCAACACCGTCCGCCCCCACCTGGAGCGCATGCGCGACGTCGGCCTGCTGCAGGTCCAGACCGACGCCCGGGGTGGGGTCGGCCGGCCGCAGCACCTCTACTCCCTCGCCACCGATGCCCCGTCGCTCGGCCTGGAGCCGGCGTCGTTCCCCACCCTGGCCCGGATGCTCCTGCGTCTCGCCGCCGCGACCGGCGCCGATGCCGGTGACGCGGTCGACGTCGGCCGCGACCAGGGCCGGGTCGACGGTGAGCGCCTGGCCCGCCGGGGCTGCCTCGGGTCGGTGCTGGCCCAGCTCGCGGCCATGGGCTTCGACCCTGCCGTCGAGGTCGAGGCAGCCGAGCTCGACGGCCTCGACGACGGCGCCGCCCTGGCCACCGTGGCCTTCGCCCACTGCCCGTTCCGCGACCTGGCCGAGCAGCGCCCCGACCTGCTGTGCAGCCTCCACCGGGGCCTGATCGAGGGCGTCGTCGAGGAGGTCGGCGGCGGTGCGGTGGTGGAGTTCGGGTCGCTCGTCGACCGCAGTCCCTGCCAGGTGCAGATCCGCCTGGACGACCCGCCGACCCTGGTCGACGCCTCGGCCTGACGGGGGCTGTTGGCGTGCCGGCGGCGGCCGGTAGGATGCCAGGGCACGCCGTGGGTCACCGGGGCCCGCGTCTGCCAGGAGGAACGTCGACGTGATCGCTCTCACCGAGAAGGCCGCCACCAAGGTCACCGAGCTCATCTCCGCCGAGGGCGAGGACGGGCTGGCCCTGCGGGTCGCGGTGCGCCCCGGCGGCTGCTCCGGCTTCAGCTACGACATGTTCTTCGACAGCGAGGTCGCCGACGACGACCAGACCGCCACCTACGGCGACGTCAAGGTGGTCGTCGATGCGTCGAGCGCCATGATGCTCGAGGGCGCGACCCTCGACTACGCCGACGGGCTCAACCAGGCCGGGTTCTCGATCAACAACCCGAACGCCCAGCGCACCTGCGGCTGCGGCTCCAGCTTCTCCTGATCCGTCTGGGCTGAGGCCTCGGGCGTCAGCCTCGGGCTCGCGCCTGCGCCCAGGTCAGCCCGTCGGACGGTCAGGCCGTCAGCTGGGCGAGGCCGTTGGCCAGCTCGACCTCGTCGAAGATCACGTCGAGCCGTCGCTGCAGGGTGCCGTCGGCGGCGACGAGGAACAGGCACGGCTCGAAGGGCAGCTTCAGCGCCTCGACCGCCGGTGCGAGCGCGGCCTCCGGCCCCTCCGCCTCGACGTCCTCGGCCGAGGCGAACACCTCGATGTGGATGAAGATGACGTCGGGGGCGTTGGCGCTGGCCGCCTCGAAGATGTCGAGGACGGGCCCGCAGATCGCGGTCTGGCAGAACGCGGGGGTCGACACCAGCACCGCCATCGGGGTGCTGCCCAGCTCCGTGGTCAGGTCGACCTCGTGGAACGGGCAGGCCGGTTCGCGGGTGCAGATCGGATCGACGCCGCGGGCATCGTCGACGGTCGGCGTGGCGACCGCGGGGAAGGGCTGGCCCGGGCGGGGGATCACGATGGCGTCCTCGGCCACGACCTGGAACGAGGTCTCGACCTCGGTGTCGTCGACGGTGGTCACCGCGGTGTAGTAGCCGGGGGCGGCCGGGGTGAAGACGAGCGGGAAGTAGGCCCGGTCGAGGCCGGAGTCGTGACGCTCGACGACGAGGCCTTCGGCGATCACGGCGTCGCCCTCCTCGACCGACCTCACGTCGAAGGTGAGCGACTCCGGGGCGTCCTTCACCAGGACGCCGGTGTCGTCACCGAGCCCCAGGGGCACGCGGGCTTCGGCCGCGGCCGCCAGCGACGCCGCGGTGTTCGTCATGGTGACGAGGACCCGACTGCCCTCGCTCGCCCCGTCCTCCGTCCCGCTGCCCGAGCCGCTGCCTGATCCCTCGTCGTCGGCGGACGAGTCGTCGCCACCGCACGCCGGCAGCACCAGGCCGCCGGCCACGCCGATGACCCCCAGCGTGAGCGCGCCCCGCAGGACGTTGCGGCGGCTGAGGCCGGATGGGGCATCGGGGTCGTCGGGCGGTGGGACGTCGGGGATCACGGACCCGAACCTACCGGGGACCGGTGGGTCGCCTCCGGTCGTGCGGCGTGGCCAGGCCGTCCCGAGCCCTGACGGGTCGACGCGGGCGCGGATCCGGTCGTCGGGGCCGGCGGGACCGCGGCCCGGTCCACGGTCCGACCTCGATCTGGGCGCGGATCGCGTCGTCCGGACGACGGTGATCGCGCCCACCTCACGGGTGGGGTGGCTGCCTCGGTGGTCCGTAGGCTCCGGGCGTGACCGACCCGACCCCGACGATCGAGCTGGAGGTCGATGGGCGCGCTCGTGGAGGTGCCCGACACCGGCGGCACGTTGCTCGACGCGCTGCGCGAGGACCTCGGCATCCGCTCGGTGAAGGACGGGTGCGCACCCCAGGGCCAGTGCGGGTGCTGCACGGTGCTGGTCGACGGCGCCCCGCGGGTGGCGTGCGTGACGCCGCTGCGTCGGGTGCGGGGTCGGTCGATCACGACCGTCGACGGGTTGGCGCCCGACGTCCGCGCCACGTGGGCCGACGCCTTCGCCGCGACCGGCGCCAGCCAGTGCGGCTTCTGCACGCCCGGCATCATCTGCCGCCTCGAGGGGGCGCGCACGAAGGGCGCCCCGGCCGACGACCACGCCGGCGTCGACCGGGCCCTGGCCGCCCACCTGTGCCGCTGCACCGGCTGGCAGCCGATCGTCGAGGCGTGGGACGTGGCCGTGCCGGCGCTGTCGGCCGTCGCCGACGTGACTGCTCCCGCGTCCTCATCCGCCGCCGGCGGGACGGCCGCGGCCGGCGTCACCGCCGGCGGACCCGGTCGGACCGGCCGCGACCTCTCCGCGGCGGCCCGGCGGGCCGAGGTCGAGGGTGGCGCGCCCCAGCGGGTCGGGCCGGAGGTGGCGCTCGGTCGCGGCGGGTTCGCCGACGACCTGGCCCCGGCCGACGCCCTGGTGGCCATGTCCGACGGCGCCGGCGGTTGGGTGGTGGGGGAGTCGGTGGCCGAGGCCCGCAGCCTCTCGGGCAAGGTGCAGGGCCGCAACACGACCGTCGACGCCGTGCCCCCGCTCGATGCGCCCGACGGGCCCTGGGACGCCGTGCTGCGCACCTGCTGGGTCGAGCCCGGCTACCTCGAGCCCGACGCGGCCTGGTGCGAGCCGGGCGGTGACCCCGTCGGCCCGCTGCTGAACGGCGGCGCCTTCGGGGCCAAGCAGGTGTCGGTGGTCGGGGCCGCGGCCCGCGACCTGGCCGAACGGTGGGGTCGGCCGGTCCGGGTGCTGCTGGCCCGGGAGGACGTCGTCCGGCTGGGTCCGAAGCGCCCGCCCGTCGCCGGGGGCGCCACCGCCGACGGCCGCGGCGTGCTCCGGGTCGTCGCCACCCCCGGCATCGACGCCGCGGTCGCCGCGGTCGGGCCCGACCTCGTCGTGGAGCCGGTGACGATCGCCGGGCCTCCCACCGACGTCGGTGGACGCGGCGCGGGGTGGGCGGAGGCGGTCGTGCTGCTGGCCGGCGCCCGAGGGTCGGTCGGCACCGTCGTCGGTCCCTCCGGCGGTCGGGCCGACGTCGAGCTCTCCGACGACGGCGCCGTGCACGTCGTCGTCGACGCCGGCGATCCGCTCGACGAGGTCGTGCTGCGGTCGTACTGCATCGGGGCGGTGCACCAGGCCCTCTCGTGGATCCGCAGCGAAGGCCTCGCCGTCACCCCCGAGGGGGTGGTGCTCGACCTCACGATCCGGTCCTTCGGCATCCTCAGGGCCGCCGACATGCCACCGGTCCACGTCGAGGTGCGGGCATCGGACGCTCCGCCGGTCAACGGGTCCGACGCCGTGTTCGCCGCCGTCGCCGCGGCCGCGTGGATCGCCGACGGCTGCCCGCCGGACCTGCCGACCCGCCCCACCCGCCGCTGACCCGAAGCAAGCACGGAAGTGCGGCTGTGAGCCGCACAACGGTGCTCGCTTGACCGTCGTGCCGAACCGAGCACGGAAGTGTGGCTGTGGGCCGCAGAACGGTGCTCGGTTCGGGCCCGGTGGGCGCGCCCGCGCCGGACCGTCGTAGCGTGGCCGCGACGCCTGCCCCCGGAGGGCCCGCCATGACCACGCCCCCGTACACGCCCGCCGTCCGGGCCGGATCCTGGATCGCGGTGTCGGGTCAGGTGCCCCTCCGCGACGGGGTGCTGCTCACCGACAAGCCCTTCGCCGAGCAGGTCGACGCGGTGCTCGCCAACCTGGTCGACCGCCTCGCCGAGCACGGTGCCACCCTCGCCGACGTGGTGAAGACCACCGTGTTCCTCGCCGACATGGCCGACTACCCGGAGCTCAACGAGCGCTGGGTCGCCACCTTCACCGAACCCCGACCGGCCCGGAGCTGCGTCGCCGTGGCCGCCCTGCCGTTCGGCGTGCCCGTCGAGGTCGAGGCCTGGGCCCACCTCCCCGCCTGACGTCGTCGTCGGCGTGCCGGTGGCGTCCCGTTCGCCGGTCGCGAGCCACTTCGGTGTCGGTGGCTGACCGCGCCTCGAGGGCCTGGACGCGCGCGCTAGCGGTTGAGGGCGATCAGCTCGCTGCCCTCGTTCTCCTTCTCCCCGTTGTCCTTGAGGAAGTGGCCGAGGACGCCGGCGATGACCGCGCCGGCGACGAGGGTGCCGACCGGGATCACGATCAGCAGGGCGATGACGATGGCGATGGCTCCGGGCACGGGGACATCATGCCAAGCCCCGCTGCACCGACCCGAACCGGGGTCGTCCGGCGGGCCTGGCGTCGAGGGCGTCGGTGGGCGTCCGTTCCGACACCCGGCCAGGTCGGGTCAGGATCCCCAGCGGGACTCGCCGAAGCGGTAGCCCACCGAGCGGACGGTGGTGATCAGCCCGGCGTGCTCCTCGCCGAGCTTGGCCCGGAGACGTCGCACGTGGACGTCGACGGTGCGCGCCCCGCCGTAGTACTCGTAGCCCCAGACCCGGCTGAGCAGGGTCTCGCGGGTGAACACCCGGCCCGGGTGCTGGGCCAGGAACTTGAGCAGCTCGTACTCCATGTAGGTGAGGTCGAGCGGGCGGCCGTCGATCGCGGCCTGGTAGGTCTCGAGGTTGAGCACGAGGCCGCCGTGGTCGACGACCTCGGGGCCGGTGCCGCTGCCGGCTCGCCAGAGCAGGTGGCGCAGACGGGCCTCGAGCTCGCGGGGGTGGAACGGGTCGAGGCAGAAGTCGTCGTAGAGGTCGTCGCGGAGCTCGAGGTCGGTGAGGCTGGCGCCCCGCACGAGCAGGAGGACGGGCTCGATGGGCACGTCGCGCTTGCGCAGCGACCGGCACAGGGCCAACCCGGCCTCGGGGTTCTCGCCGAGGACGATCACCGCGCCCCGCCAGGTGGTCTCGGCCCCGTCGCGGCGCGCGACGGCGGCCTCGTCGGGGACCGCCTTCCACGCGTGGCCGGCCAGCTCGAGGGTCTGGACGAGCTCCGGGGGCGGGGGGTCGGGGTAGACCAGCCACGGCTCGAGGTCAGCCATCCGCCCACCCCGGGTTCGAGGGCGCGGCGCGGGGGACAGGGCTCTGCCGCCCGCCTCGCTCGCTCCGCACGTCCACGTCGGCTCCCCCTACCAGGCCGGGAGGTAGCGCTCGAGCTCGAACGGGGTGACCTGGGCCTTGTAGTCGGCCCACTCGCTGCGCTTGTTGCGGAGGAACCAGCCGAAGATGTGCTCGCCCAGGGCCTCGGCGACCAGCTCCGAGCCGGCCATGGCGTCGAGGCCCTCGGCCAGCGACTGGGGCAGCTCGTCCATGCCCTCGGCGGCCCGCTCGGCGTCGGTGAGCTCGAAGACGTTGGTGGTGGCCTCGTCGGGCAGCTCGTAGCCCTCGTCGATCCCCTTCAGGCCGGCGGCGAGGATGACCGAGAACGCCAGGTACGGGTTGCACGACGGATCGGGCGCCCGGTACTCGATGCGCACCGACGAGTCCTTCCCGGACTTCGTGACCGGGACCCGCACGAGGGCGGAGCGGTTGTTGCGGGCCCACGAGGCGTGGGCCGGTGCCTCGGTGCCGGGGATCAGCCGCTTGTAGGAGTTCACCAGCTGGTTGGTGACGGCGGTGATCTCGCGGGCGTGGTGCAGCAGGCCGGCGATGAAGCCCCGGCCGACCTTCGACAGGCGGTAGGGGTCGCTGCTGTCGGCGAAGGCGTTCTCGTCGCCCTCGTAGAGCGACATGTGGGTGTGCATGCCCGAGCCCTGCACGTGGGCCAGCGGCTTGGGCATGAAGGTGGCGTACACGCCGCGCTCCATGGCGATCTCGCGCACCACCAACCGGAACGTCATGACGTTGTCGGCCATCGACAGGGCGTCGGTGTAGCGCAGGTCGATCTCGTGCTGGCTGGGGCTGTCCTCGTGGAAGGAGTACTCCACCGGGATGCCCATCGCCTCCAGCGTGTGGATCGTGCGCTTCCGCAGGTCGGAGGCGACGTCCGCGGTGGTGAGGTCGAAGTACGAGCCGCTGTCGAGCGGGATCGGGGTGGAGGTGCCGTCGCCGTTGGCGAAGTAGAAGAACTCCATCTCCGGGGCGACGTAGAAGGTGAAGCCCCGCTCGCGGGCCCGCTCCAGGTTGCGGCGGAGCACCTGGCGGGGGTCGCCCTCGAACGGGGTGCCGTCCAGGTTGGAGATGTCGCAGAACATGCGGGCCGCGGTCTCGTCGGCCTGCCCCCAGGGCAGCAGCTCGAAGGTGCTGGGATCGGGCCGGGCGAGGACGTCGGACTCCTGGATGCGGCTGAACCCGTCGATGGCGGATCCGTCGAACTGCATGCCCTCGTGGAAGGCGGCCTCCAGCTCAGCGGGGGAGATGGCGAACGACTTCAGCTGCCCGACGACGTCGGTGAACCAGAGCCGGATGAGCCGGACACCCCTCTCCTCGACGGTGCGCAGGACGTACGACTGCTGCGGATCCACCTCTGCATCGTCGCCGTCGCCTGCCCGAACCTGCAAGCCCGGACCACGAACGCGACAGCATTCGTTCAGCCCGACACAGGACTCCGTCCAGCCCCTCGACACCGAGGAGGGGCAGGTCGATGGTGGCCGCGGGGGAGTGGTGTGGCGGCACCGGTCCCCTGACCTGGGTGGACAGCCGGTTCACAGACCGTTCACAATCGGGAAACGGTTGGGATACGGCCCCTTGGCAGGGTGCCCCCGTCACTTCCACCTCTCTGAACGAAGGAGCCCCCGTGGCGATCAAGGCCGAGTACATCTGGATCGACGGGACCGAGCCCACCGCTCGCCTCCGGTCGAAGACCAAGGTCGTCGCGGAGGCCCCCTCCGAGTGGCCGATCTGGGGCTTCGACGGGTCGAGCACCAACCAGGCCCCCGGCGATTCCTCTGACTGCGTGCTCAAGCCGGTCACGGTCGTCCCCGACCCCATCCGCGGCGGGGACGACGTCCTCGTGCTGTGCGAGGTCTTCTACATCGACATGACCCCGCACGTCACCAACACGCGTGCCGCCCTGCGCGAGGTCGTCGACTCCTTCGCCGACCAGGAGCCCCTGTTCGGCATCGAGCAGGAGTACACCTTCTTCTCCGACGGCCACCCGCTCGGCTTCCCGAAGGGCGGCTTCCCGGCCCCGCAGGGCTTCTACTACTGCGGCGTCGGCTCCGACGAGGTGTACGGCCGCGACATCGTCGAGGCCCACCTCGAGGCCTGCCTCGAGGCCGGCCTGTCCATCTCCGGCATCAACGCCGAGGTCATGCCCGGCCAGTGGGAGTTCCAGGTCGGCCCGGTGGGCCCGCTGGAGGTCTCCGACCAGCTGTGGCTGGCCCGCTGGCTGCTCTACCGCATCGCCGAGGAGTTCGACGTCTCCGCCACCCTCGACCCCAAGCCGGTCAAGGGCGACTGGAACGGCGCCGGTGCGCACACCAACTTCTCCACCAAGGCCATGCGCGAGGGCTACGACGCCATCATCGCCGCCTGCGAGTCGCTCGGCGGCCCCGGCAAGGTCGAGGAGCACATCGCCGGCTACGGCGCCGAGATCGAGCACCGGCTCACCGGCCTGCACGAGACCGCCCCGTGGAGCGAGTACAGCTACGGCGTCTCCGACCGCGGCGCCTCGGTGCGCATCCCGTGGCAGGTCGCCCAGGACAAGAAGGGCTACATCGAGGATCGCCGGCCCAACGCCAACATCGATCCGTACGTCGTGACCCGCCTCATCACCAACACCATCTGCTCGGACGCCGCGAGCTGATCGCTCCGGCCACCTGATCGCGAACGAGGGCCGGCCCCCCGGGCCGGCCCTCGTCGCGTCCAACGGCGAGGCCGCTCCGCTCGCCGGTGCCGCGCTCGAGGTGTGGCGCTGGACACGCGGCGGGCGCATCTCGGCTAACTTCCGGGGCCTTGACTGCGGATGTGGGTGAGGACGTAGGCGCGGGGCTGCCACTGGTGCTGTCACCGACGTTGCTGGTGCTGCTGCGCGACGACGGGCTCCAGATCCAACGGCCGGTGCTGGCCAACCCGGCGCCGCTCGACCTGGCGGGGATGCACCTCCTGTCCCTGCTCGACACCGAGCCGGCGGTGGACCCCGGGCCCTCGGTCGATGAGGCCGCCCGTCGCGCCGGAGTGCCGCGGGAGTCCCTCCGCGACCTGGTCCTCGGGCTCAGGATCTCGAAGGACCTCGACGCCGGCGCCCCTTGGGAGCACGCGGCGGCGCCCGACCACCCGGGTGTCGACGCAGCGCCTCCGTTCGACCTGGACTCCGACGACCTGCTGACGGTGCGGATGCCGCTCACGCTGCGGCTTCGCCGGGGACGGTTCGAGATCCTCGACAACGACGGCCACCGATGGCTGGCGCTCGACCCGGCCGAGGCCGGCTTCGTCGGACTGCTCGCCACCCCGACCACGGCTCGGGCGGCCCTCGCCTGCGCCGCCGCCGACCCGGCCGGGGCCGTCGGCGACCAGCGGGCCGAACGCATCCTGGCCTGCCTCGACGCCATCGGCCTGCTCCGGCGGGGCCCTGCGGAGCTGCCGGACGACCCGCTGCTCGACCCGGGGTCCGACGATGCGCTGGCGCTGCGCCGTGACGAGGTCCTCGCCGACCGGTTCCGGGAGCACTTCCAGGCCCAGAACGCGGCCGAGGAGGCTCGCCGGGCCGCCACCGGCGAGGTGCGGCCCCGCGTGGTGCCGGTGGCCTTCGACCTCGGGGTCCCCGCGGGGCTCACGACGCTCACCGCGTACGCCAAGGCGTGGGAGGGAGGCGAGCTCGACCGGGCCTACGAGCTGCGCACCGACTGGTGGTGGGACGAGGACAACCTCGGCTACTTCACGGCCGAGCCGGCGATCTACCTGTTCTCCAACTACCTCTGGTCCCACGCGCGCTGCCTCGACGTGTCCCGTCGGATCAAGGAGCTGTCGCCGGGCAGCATCACGGTGCACGGTGGACCCGACACCCCGAAGTACGAGCGCGACGTCGAGCAGTACTTCGCCGACAACCCGCACGTCGACGTGACGGTCCGGGGCGAGGGCGAGGTCACGACGTCGGAGCTGCTCGCCGCGCTCCGGCCGCAGATCGGCTCCGCGTCGCCCGACCTGTCCGTGCTCGCCGACGTCGCCGGTCTGTCCTACCGCGGCCCCGACGGGCCGGTGCGCACCGGCGACCGCGACCGCATCGCCGACCTCGACTCGATCCCCAGCCCGTTCCTCACCGGCCTGGTCGACGTGTACAGCGGCATCCCGGACGTCCTCGTCACGCTGGAGACCAACCGAGGCTGCCCGTACGGGTGCACGTTCTGCGACTGGGGGTCGGCGACCACCAGCCGGGTGCGGAAGTACGACATGGATCGGGTCGTCGCCGAGCTGGAGTGGTGCTCCGACCACCACGTCACCAGCGTGAGCGTGGCCGACGCCAACTTCGGCATGTTCGCCCGTGACGTCGAGATCGCCGAGGAGCTGGCCCGACTCCGGGCGCGCAACAGCTTCCCGAAGTCCTTCGGGGTGTCCTACGCCAAGAACACCGTGAAGCACCTGCAGAAGATCATCGGGGTCCTGGCCGACGCCGGCGTGATGTCGCAGGGGGTGCTGTCGCTCCAGTCGATGGACGCCGACACGCTGCAGGTGATCCACCGCTCCAACATCAAGACGGAGCGCTACGACGCCCTGGCCGACCGCATGCGCGAGGCCCGGCTGCCCCTGATGGTCGAGCTGATGATGGGCCTGCCCGGCATGACGGTCGACTCCTTCGCCGGCGACCTCCAGCAGTGCATCGAGCGTGAGGTGCCCGCCCGGATCAACCGGACGACGCTCCTGGTCAACAGCCCGATGAACAACCCGGAGTACCTGGCCGAGCACCAGATCAAGACGCACGAGCCCCTGGTGCCCGGTCGCAACGCCCTCGTCGTGTCGACGGCCACCTTCACCGAGGCCGACTGGCGGGAGATGGAGCGCCTGCGCATCGAGTTCGGGTACTTCGAGAACTACGGCGTGCTACGGCTCGTGTCGCGCTACGTCCGCCACCGGGCCGGCATCCGGGAGATCGACCTCTACCGCCAGCTGGCGCCGCAGGTGCTGGCCGATGCCGGTCGCTGGCCGGTCCTCGCCGCCACGGTGACCCACGGCAGCGCGGTGATGGCCCCGATCTACAGCTGGGCCCTGCTGATGGACGAGATCGGCGAGTACCTGCGGGCCGAGTACGGCATCGAGGGCTCCGGCCTCGACGCGGTGCTGACGGCCCAGCGGGCCATCCTCCCCGCCTCGGGGCGCGCCTTCCCATCCACCATCGAGCTCGAGCACGACGTCGTCGCCTGGTACCAGGCGATGCTCGCGGCCAAGGGCATCCACGACGAGGCGCACTGGACGGAGGTGGTCCCGCAGCTCGACGACCTCCCCCCGGGCACGGTCACCGTCGACGACCCGGCCGGGATGTCGGACCTGTACGTGGGCCTCAACCGGGAGGCGATGGCGGTCGGCGTCTCGTGGGAGCTGGAGTCGCCGCTCTCGCGGGCCCACATCGCCGCGTCGCAGCTGCCGGAGTGGACGGTGGCGAAGATGTTCCCGCAGCGGGCGGCGGCGTCGCGATCCGCGGACGAGCCGGTCAAGGTGCAGCTGTCCTCCCGGCCGGGATCAGCCTCCGACTGACGACGGGCGCCGGGCGGCCCTGCGACGGTCCGCGCCCTGGCTCGCCGGCGGTGGGCGGACCGGTATCGTCGGGCGACCACCCACCCTGGAGGACACCTGTGGAGCAGCGGACCCCGGCCGAGGTGCTCGACGTCATCGCCGAGCACGACGTGGCCTTCGTCGACTTCCGGTTCTCCGACCTGCCCGGGGTGATGCAGCACGTCACCATCCCCGCGTCGGCGCTCTCCGAGGACCACTTCGAGACGGGGCACCCCTTCGACGGGTCGTCGGTGCGCGGGTTCCAGCAGATCCAGGAGTCGGACATGATCCTCGTGCCCGACGCGGACACCGGGTACCTCGACCCGTTCCGGCCGCACCCGACCTACGTCCTCCACTGCTTCGTGGCCGACCCGGTGACCGGCGAGAGCTACAGCCGCGACCCCCGCCACATCGCCCGCAAGGCCGAGCAGCACCTGTTCTCCACCGGCCTCGCCGACACCGCCTACTTCGGCCCCGAGCCGGAGTTCTTCGTCTTCGACGACGTGCGCTTCGAGACCCGGCCCAACGGGTCGTTCTACGAGGTCGACTCGGTCGAGGGGCAGTGGAACACCGGCCGCGACGAGAGGCCGAACCTCGGCTACAAGCCCCGCACCAAGCAGGGCTACTTCCCCGTGCCGCCGATGGACCACCTCCACGACCTCCGCTCGGAGATGTCGCTCAACCTCGAGAAGGTCGGCGTTCCCGTCGAGCTGCACCACCACGAGGTCGCCTCCGGCGGCCAGGGCGAGATCGGCATCCAGTTCGACACCCTCCTCGCCATGGCCGACAAGCTGATGACGTTCAAGTACGTCCTCAAGTCGACGGCGTGGGAGGCGGGCAAGTCGCTGACCTTCATGCCCAAGCCGGTCTTCGAGGACAACGGGTCGGGCATGCACACCCACCAGTCGCTGTGGAAGGGCGGCGAGCCGCTCTTCTACGACGAGACCGGGTACGCCGGGCTGTCGGACCTGGCCCGCTGGTACATCGGCGGCCTGCTCCACCACGCGCCGGCGCTGCTGGCCTTCACCAACCCGACCACCAACAGCTTCAAGCGGCTGGTGCCGGGCTACGAGGCGCCGGTGAACCTCGTCTACAGCCAGCGCAACCGCTCGGCGTCGTGCCGCATCCCGCTGGCCAACCTGTCGCCGAAGGCGAAGCGGGTCGAGTTCCGCTGCCCCGACAACACGTGCAACCCGTACCTGGCCTTCAGCGCCATGCTGCTCGCCGGCCTCGACGGCATCGAGAAGCGGATCGAGCCGCCCGAGCCGGTCGACAAGGACCTCTACGACCTCCCGCCCGAGGAGATGGCCGGTGTGCCCCAGGTGCCGGCATCGCTGGAGGCGGTGCTCGACGCCCTCGAGGCCGACAACGACTTCCTCCGCGCCGGCGACGTCTTCACCGACGACCTGCTCGAGACCTGGGTGTCGTACAAGCGCACCCACGAGGTCGACGCCCTCCGCCTCCGTCCCCACCCCTACGAGTTCACCCTCTACTACGACATCTGATGCCGTAGGCCTCTGACCAGGGGTTATGTGGCGCTTTGGGCCCTCAACCCCACACCAGCCCCACGA
>CAVURR010000004.1:0-315296 GCA_963743955.1 uncultured Iamiaceae bacterium | reverse complement strand
CCGCACCGTATCGCCGGGTCCCCGGAGAACCGACGGGAGGACCGGTGCGACACTGGGACCGTGCGGCTGCTCCGCTACGTCACCCATCCCGAGGTCGCGGTGGACCCGGCCGCGCCGATCGACCGGTGGGGCCTGAGCCCGACCGGCAGAGCCCGTGCCCTCGCCCTCCTCGACCAGCCGTGGGTGGCGACGGTCGACCGGATCGTGTCCAGTCCGGAGACCAAGGCACTCGAGACCGCCGAGATCGTGGCGTCGTCACTCGGCCTCGAGGTCGAGGTCCGCCCGGGCAGCGGGGAGAACGACCGCTCGTCGACCGGGTTCCTCCCGCCCGACGAGTTCGAGGCGATGGCCGACCGGTTCTTCGCCGAGCCCGCGGCCTCGGTCGAGGGATGGGAGCGGGCGCTCGACGCCCAGCGCCGCATCGTCGACGAGCTCGCCGACCTCCTCGGACCGTCCGCCACGGCGAGCACGGTGGTGGTGGGCCACGGCGGGGTGGGCACGCTGTGGTGCTGCTGGCTCACCGACCAGCCGATCTCGCGGGACCACGACCAGCCCGGCCAGGGCCACTACGTCACCGTCGACGTCGACGCCCGGACGCTGCTCCACCCCTGGCACCCGATCGACGCACCCCGACCTGCTGATCCGTAGGCGGATCCCGGAGGTCCGTCTCGTGTTGTCGAGTCCGGTCCCGTGACGGCTGGCGGATCGCCGAAGGGCTCGCCGTTGCGGTGCCGTCGCCCTCGGCGAGTGGTCGGGCGTGCCGGGCCGATCGGCCCTGGCCGGCCTCATCCCCGCAGGCGCACGATGGGACCGGCCGAGGAGGTGCGTCGATGGGGTTGATCGCTCTGGTGGTAGCGGTGGTGGTGTTGTTCGCGGTCGCAGTCTCCGTGGCGGTGCACGACGCCCGCCGTCGTCACGTGCCTCACGGGGTCGCGTTCTGGACCGCATTGGCGGGGCTTGCGGCATGGGCTGCGGTCATGGTGATCAGCTCGAACGACCCGGAGACCGACATGCCGTTCCTGTGGCCGGTGGCGATCCTGCTCGGCGTGACCGCCGTGTGCGCCGCCCCGTGGCGCAAGGCGACCCGCCGGTTCCTCGTCGCGTCGGCCGTCGCCGCCCCGCTCGTGGGCGAGGTCATCCTGCTGGTGGTGAACGCCACCGAGGGCCTGGAGGAGGAGTCGCTCGCGACGATGGTCCCGGTGGCGTTCATCGCCTCGGTGACGTTGTACTCGGTGCCCGCCATCGTGGTCTGGGGGCTGCTCGCGACCCCACCCCGCCCGTCGGTGGACCAGGCGCCCCCCGGCGGCGAACAGCTGGGCGTCGTCAGAAGACCACGTACGCCAGTCCCAGGACCGCAAGTCCGACCAGCGACGCGATGACCGCGACCGAGGAGATCCGGCTCGCCTGCTCGAGCTGGCACAGCTCCCCGTCGGACGCATCCGGCCGTCGAGCAGCCGCTCGACGCCGCAGCTCCACGATCCCTCGGATCAGGCACCCGACGAGGGTCGCGACGCCGAGGAACACGAGCAAGGGCTCCATCAGCAGGCGCGCTCCCCGACCGACAGGGCGTCTCGCCTCAGCATCGACCCATCATCCCACGGGTTCGCACGGAGCAGGGTCGACGACGCGCTGGCCCGTCCGACGGTCGGCCGCCTCCCGGCGGCGAGCAACCAGCTCAGATGAAGGCGGCGAGGATCTCGCGGATGCCTTCGGGGAGGAACACCTCCGCCGGGGTCTCGTCGGCCTCGGCGAGGTCGGCGAGGGCGTTCGCCACCTCGGCTGGGTCGAGCTGGTCCTTGAGGATCACGTCGCTGACGATGGCGTGGGTCTCGGTGGCCGACGTGTCGCCGTCCTCGATGTAGTCGGGGATGCCGTTCACCATCCGATCGTTGAAGCCGGTGTCGTAGGGCCCGGGGTTGACCTTGGTGACGTCGATGCCGTGGGCCGCGAGCTCCCCGCGCAGGGACTTCGTGAACGCCTCCACCGCGTGCTTGGTCATGCTGTAGGGAGACCCCAGCGGCGACGCGAGCACCCCGGCGATCGACGACACGTTGATGATGCGCCCCCAGCCGCGTCCCCGCATGCCGGGGATCACGGCCTGCGACAGCGCCACCATGCCGAAGACGTTGACGTCGAAGGAGCGGCGCACGTCGGCCATCGGCACCGAGGCCATGGGACCGACGATGCCGACGCCGGCGTTGTTGATCAGCACGTCGACGCCCAGGTCGGCGGCGCCGGCGACATCGGCATCGGCGGTGACGTCGAGCTTGATCGCGGTCAGGTCCGGGTGCTCGGCGGCGAGGGCCTCGGCTTGCGCGCCGGTCTCACAGGCGGCGACCACATCGTGGCCCCGGCGGGCGAGCTCGACGGCGGCCGCCTTGCCGAACCCCGAGCCGGCGCCGGTGATCAGGACCTTCCTGCGTTCGGTCTCGGCCATCGCACGCGTCTCCCTCGGCTGCGCGGCCTCGGGCGTGGGCCGCCGGGCGACGCTACCAACCGCACCCCGTCCCGGTGGGGGGTGGGTTCGAGCGGGGTCGACGCACGCGATCGCCTCGATGCCGGAGACCCGGCGCTGCCCCGTCCATCTGGGGGGGAGAGCTCGAAGCGGGAGGGCTGCTGTCCTCCGGGCCGACATCGGGACCGGTGTTCCGGCGCATCGTCTCGATCGTGGCGATGGCGCCGACGATGAGGGCGACGCCGGTGACGGTGATCGTGGCTGACACCGTCGGGCCGGCGACGACGATCCAGGTCGTGACCGCGAGGAGGCCGACGAGGCGTTCGGTGAGGAGTCGTCCAGTGGCACGGAGGTTCCCGATCACGAAGCCGGCCAGGTAGAGGCCCGTTCCAGCCGCCAGGGAGAGCGTCCCGAAGGAGTCCAGCTCGGCGGTGGGGTGCAGGAGCCCCTCCTCGACGGCGGCGGCCACCAGCACGATGCCGGCGACGATCGGCAGGTGGCCGAGGGTGAACAGGTCCCGAGCGAGGTGCGAGCGGCGGCGGGGATCGGGCTCTGCGACCAATCGGTGCTGCGTGGCCGGGTGGACCCAGTCGAAGTAGCACCACCACATGCCGGCGGCGACGGACGAAGCCGGCTGCGAGCATGACGGCGACCGGTCGTGCGAGCCCGACGTCTGCGGCGGTCGCGCCGGCCGCGATGACGGCTTCGCCGAGGGCGATGATGACGATCAGTCCGTGCCGTTCGGCGAAGTGGGCGGGGTCCACCTGGAAGTCGCCGCGTCCTGCGGCCAGCGACGCTGGCGAGGTCGATGGCGATCGCCGCAGCCCAGAGCCCGAGCTGAGCGCCGTCGGCGAACCCACCTCCGAGGACGATCAGGGGGCTCAGCACCGCCACGGGGAGGTAGGTCCGAGGGCGCGGCGGTGGTCGGGGTCGCCGCGCAGGCCGTACCAGTAGAGGGCGAGGCCTGCGAGGCGCACGGTCGAGTAGGGGACGGCGAACCACAGCGCCTGGTCGCTGTAGGCGACGGGCATGGCCGTCGCGGCGAGGAGCATCGCGCCGGTGACGGCGAGCACGGCGAACCTGGTGGGTCGCCGGTCGAGGTCGATGGCGTTGCCGGCCCACGTGTACTGGGACCATGCCCACCAGACGAGCCAGAGGAGCAACCCGGCGCGCGCCCACCCCACCGCGGTGTGATCGTCGTGGAGCAGGCCGACGAGCTGGGTGATGGCGAACACGAAGACGAGGTCGAAGAAGAGCTCCAGGAACCCGACCCGCTTGCCGGACCGTTGGGTGGCCGTGACGGTCATCGGGACCGCTCAGCGCTGGTGGGCGATGAGCACGACCCCGCGTCCCCGACCGCCACCGAAGGCGAGCAACCCCCAGTAGCGGGCCGCCTCCTCGAGCAGGTGGGCGTCGTCGAGGCCACCGACCTCGACAGCGTCGAAGCCGAGCTCTCGGGCCAGGTCCGTGATGCGGGCCCGCGCCGCGGGGTCGTCGCCGGCGACGGGCAGCACAGGCTGGGTCCCGTCCGGTAGCGGCGGGTCGGCCATGTGCTCGGCACCGAGGACGTTGAACGCCTTGACCACCGGCACACCGTCTCCGGCCACTCGTCGGACGACCTCCGCTCCGCTGCCCGCCCCGTCAGGGAGGGGCCGGCCGAACGGGTTGGTCGCGTCGACCAGCACCGTCCCCTGCCGGAGCCCGAGCCTCGGCACGACGTCGGCGACGACATCGAAGGGAACGGCCAGCACGACCACGTCAGCGGACCGGGCGGCACCATCGATCGCGACCGGTCGCGTGCCCACAGGGATCGTGCTGTCGAGGTCGCGCACCGCGAAGGCCACGTCGTAGCCGTGCCGGGCCAGGTTGTCTCCCAGCGCACGTCCGACGTTGCCGGCGCCGACGACCAGCACCGCACCCTTCCGCGCGTCCTCGCCGTGCACATCGATCGCTGCCGTCACCGGGATCGTCCTTTCATTACGGGTCAGTCACGGAACAGATGTGAACCTACCGGCGGCGCGGGCAGCTTGCAATGCGTACCTGTCACGTAATGTGGGTTCGTGGCGAGCACCGAGCGATCCGACGACGGGTCAGCGGGCAGACCCCGGGACCCCTCGATCGACGACGCCGTGCTCGACGAGACGATCCGGCAGCTCGGACGGGACGGCTTCGCCGGCCTCTCCCTCGCGGCGATCGCCGCCGGGGCGGGCACCTCCCGGCCCGCCATCTACCGGCGATGGCCCGACAAGGGGGCGCTCGTCGTCGACGCCATCAGCCGACTGGCCCAGGTCGACCCCCCGGAGGTGACCGCCGACCCGTTCGCATCGCTCGTGACCGAGCTCGAGCACTTCCGCCACTGCATCACCCTCGCCGGGTCGCTCCCCGTTGCCGGGCTCATGCTCACCGACGGCGTCGAGGAGACCATCCGCGACCGCTACCGCGACCAGATCGTCGCACCCCGACCGCGCCCGGATCCGGGCTTGCCTGCAACGGGCCATCGACGTCCACGCCATCGATGCCGACGCAGACCTCGTCATCGCGTCCACGTTCCTCACCGGATCCTGGTACGCGCTCGCCCTCGTCGGTGCCAATCCACCCGACGACTGGGCGCGCCGCACCGCCACCCTCGTCTGGCGGGCCTGCGGTGGCACTCCGCCGGCGCCCTGAACGACGCGAGCACCCAGCGCTGCCCCCTCGACCGGAGGATCAGCCCGTGGCCGTCGCGGGCCCCGAAGGTCAGCAGAGCCGAGCCCATCGACGCCCGGACGAACCGGGTCGAGGCGGACAGACCCGCACGCTCTACGCCAGAAGGCTGCGCAGCATCCAGGCGGTCTTCTCGTGGACCTGGAGGCGCTGGGTGAGCAGGTCGGCGGTGACCTCGTCGTGGGCGCGCTCGGCGTCCGGGAACACGGAACGAGCGGTGCGCGCCACCGTCTCCTGACCGGCGACGAGGCGGCGGATCATCTCGGTGGCGTCGGGGTGGTCGTCGTCCTCGGGCACCGAGGAGAGCGCGGAGAACTCGCGATAGCTGCCCGGGGCGGGGGCGCCGAGGGAACGGACGCGCTCGGCGATCAGGTCGACGGCGAGCGCGAGCTCGTTGTACTGCGTCTCGAACATCAGGTGCAGGGTCTGGAACATCGGGCCGGTGACGTTCCAGTGGTAGTTGTGGGTCTTGAGGTACAGGGAGTACGTGTCGGCCAGGAGCCGCGACAGGCCCTCGGCGATCGCGTGTCGGTCGGCCTCGTCGATGCCGATGTCGATGTCGATGCTCAGGTCAGTCATGGCGTCCGAACCTCCGAGGCAGGGCTCGACCCCACCACCGGGGCCGGCGACGAGATCGGGACAGAACCGTACTCCGCGACATCTGGCGGCGGCCTCGGCGTCGCTGCATCGACCACGGCGCCTCGGCCTCATCGGCCTGGTGGATGCGATCGAGGGTGAAGTACCCGTAGAACAGGCTGGCGACGACCGTGATGGCGAAGACACCGACACCGATCACGAAGAGCAGGGTCTGGTTCATCGAGCGTCGTCCTTCTCGCCTGCGAGCAGCAACGCGCCCAACGAGAGGATCGACGGGACCCAGATCCCCACGAAGATGCCCTGCTGTTCGCTACCGGTGAAGTACAGGCTCACCGACAGCACGAAGGAGATGAAGCTCGCCAGGAGGAACAGCAGCTTGATCTTCACGAGAGGCCGCTGGACCGCAAGGCGGCCGGCTTCGCTGGGGCTGAGTCGCTCGTTCGTCATGGTCATGACCGGTCCAACCCCACCCACCCCCGCCACATTCCATTTAGCACTAAGACGGCGGGGTCCAGTGCGCTCGCCCCGAGGGCTCACCCTCGACGGTGGGAGCGCAGCATCGTCGGGCTCTGTCCCGCGGGTCGCACCTCGCGGTGCGGACCTGACTGCGATGATGGGCCGGTGCAGGCCGAAGACGACTCCGACGCGACCCCGGCGCCTTTGTCGCCGGCCGCGACGGTGGTGATCCTCCGGGACGGCGACGACGGCATCGAGGCGCTGATGGTCCGCCGCAACACCAAGCTCGCCTTCGCCGGGGGGAGCTGGGTGTTCCCCGGGGGCCGGGTCGACGAGGCCGACCACGAGGGCCTCGACCAGGACGACCACTTCGGTGCCGCGCAGCGGGCCGCGGTGCGGGAGGCCGCCGAGGAGACCGGGGTCGGGCTCGACGTCGCGTCCCTCGTGTGGTTCTCCCACTGGACACCGCCGCCGTCCGCCCCCCGGCGGTACGCCACGTTCTTCTTCGCGGCGAGGACACCGGGACACGAGCTCGACGTGACCGTGGACGGCTCCGAGATCCACGGCTGGGCGTGGATGACCGCGACCGACGCGATCAGCCGGCGCGACCGCGGCGAGATCGACCTGCACCCCCCCACCTGGATCACCCTCGAGCACCTCCGCCACCACGCCACGGTCGCCGACGCGCTCACCGCCTTCGCCGACGCCGAGCCCGAGCACTTCGCGACCCGCATCTGCGCGGAGGGACCCGACCTCGTGGCCCTGTACGACGGCGACGCCGGGTACGAGACCCACGACGCGACCGCCCAGGGGGGCCGCCACCGGCTCGTCATGGCCGAGGACGGCTGGCGCTACGAGCGCGACGGCTGGCCGCCGCAGCCGCAGTGAACCTCTGGTGGCTCATCGTCGCCGGCGTGGGGCTGGCGATCCTCGCCGCGTCGGTCACGCTGGCCCGGCACGACTCGATCAGCCCCACCGAGGCCAGGGTGTTCCACGCCATCAACGGCCTGCCCGGCTGGCTGTACCCGGTGCTGTGGGCGCCGATGCAGCTCGGGAACCTCGTCGTCGGCACCGCGGCCGGGTGGCTCGTCGCCCTGATCGACCGCGACCTGGCGCTGGCCGCCATGGTCACCGCCGCGGCCGGCCTCAAGCTCGTCATCGAGAAGGTCGTCCGCAAGGAGATGGCCGACCAGCTCGCCGTCCGCCAGCGGCCCGGCACCAGCCAGGTCGGGGCGATCCGCCGCGGCGACGTCCCCGAGTCCGGCCCGAGCTTCCCCTCCGGCCACGTGATCCTCGTCGCCGCCATCGCCACCGTCGTCGCCCCGATGATGGCCGGAGGTGTGGTGGTGGCTCCCGGCTGCTGGTCGATGCTGCTCGTCGCCGTCGGCCGCGTCTACGTCGGCGCCCACAACCCGCTCGACGTCACCGCCGGGCTCGGCGCCGGCCTCCTCCTCGGCGGCGCGCTGGCGGTGTTCCAGGCCTGAGGTGCCGCCCGACGTCGACACCCCGGCCGCAACCGCCTTGGCGATCGGACCAGGGGCCGGGGAGACTCCGCCGATGCCTCCCGTGAGCCTCGTCGTGACCGACCTCGACGGGACCCTGTGGCACACCGACGACCACGTCGACCCGGCGGTCGTCGACGCCATCGCCGAGCTCGCGCAGCGCGGCGTCCCCCTGCTCGTCGCCACGGGGCGCACGGGCCACCTCGGCCCGCCTCGGCCTCGAGCGCATCGGGGTCGCACCTCCCGCCGTGGTGCTGAACGGCGCCCTCGGCCTCGACCTGGCCACCGGCCAGCGCTTCCACCGCGCCGCCTACCCGAGAGAGGAGGCGACCGCGGTGCTCGCCGCGTTCCGAGGCGTCGGGCTGGAGCCGGTGGTCTACGTCGACCACCCGACGATCGACGTCTTCCTCGCGCCACAGCCGTCGACCCATCCGAACCACGTCGAGCAGCTCGGCACCACCGCAGCGACCGACGACCTCGCCCGCGTCGTCGCCGAGGAGGCCGTCCTCGGCTTCAGCATGATCGGCGTCCCGTGGACCGACGGCGAGGCGGCGGTCGGGGCCGTCGGCGACCGGGCCGAGGTCCACCTCGACCGCTCGCTCGACTACGACGGCATGGCCTCGATGACCGTGGCGCCGAAGGGGCAGTCGAAGTGGGACGGCGTGCTCGCGTTCTGCGCCGCCCACGACCTCGATCCCGACCGCGTCCTCGCCCTGGCCGACGGCCCGAACGACGTCGAGCTGCTCGACAACGCCGCCGTCCGCCTGGTGCCGGAGGTCGCGCACCCCGTCGCCCTCGAGCGGGCCGACCACGTCATCCCCGCCGCGGCCGACGGCGGCTGGGCCCAGGTCCTCGACCACCTCGGCTGAGCGGTGGCTCCCGGTCAGTCGGCGGACGACGCGAGCAGCCGGCGGCCCCGCTCGCTGTAGAGCGACGAGAGCGAGAAGGTCTGCGGGTCGAGGGGCGCGTCGCCCCGGGTCACCACCGCCCAGTCGCGGTCGATCTCGATGCCACTGATCACACCGGGCACGGAGGGCAGCGCCATGGTGACCTCGAACACGACCTCGGTCAGAGGCTGCTGGTCCGGCAGGTGGGTGCCGAAGCCGATGTGGGCCCACGACCAGTCCTCGATCACGTAGCGACCGCCCGGCCGCAGGAGCGGGAACAGCACGTCGAACGACGCCCTCGTGGGCCCGACGAGGTGTGACGCGTCGTCGACCACGAGGTCGATGGTCGGCCCGTGGATGCCCGCCGCCTCGACGGCGCTCGACAGGGCGGCGCGATCCGCTTGGTCGACGCCGTAGGCGAGGTGCACCCGATCGGTCAGCCCGCGAGCAGCCAGGGCTGCGTCGAGGGCGTGGACCCTCTGGGTCGACAGCTCGGCGGCGACCAGCGTCGAGGGGTCGGCCACCAGCGCGGACAGGAGGACGCTGCCGCCCTGGAAGATCCCGAGCTCGACCATCGTGGTCGGCTGCAGATCGCCCAGCAGGTCGAGGTAGCGGGCGACCAGGTCGGGCCGCTTCACCAGGCAGAACCGGTCCGGGGTCGAGTCGAACCGGGGCTTGGTCCGGGCGACCAGCTCGACGCCCCCGACGACCAGGGTCTGCTCGTCGCGCCACTCGAACGGGCGACCAGGGCGTTCGCTCTCCGCCGACACCGGGCGGACCCTACCGCCATCATCCCGATCGGGCCCGACGTCGACGACGTCGGGCCGAGGACCAGCCGGGTCAGCGGAGGGGGTCGATGAGGACGCCGGGGTTGAGGATGCCGGCCGGGTCGAGGGCGGCCTTGGCCGCGGTGAGCGCGGCCGCGAACGGGGCCGGTCGCTGGCGGTCGTAGCCGGGCCGGTGGTCGCGGCCGACCGCGTGGTGGTGGGTGACGGTGGCCCGGTGGCGCACCAGCACCTCCATGGCCGCAGCCTTCACCTCGTCCCACATGGCGACCTCGGAGCCACGCCGGCCGACGCCCACGACGGTGAAGTAGGGCGCGGCGCCGTCGGGGTAGACGTGGGTGAACCGGCAGGTGACGATGCCCGGCACACCGGTGACCTGCCGCACCGCGGCGCCGACCTCCGCCGACACGTCGGCGCACAGGTCCTCGACCCGGTCCCACGTCGTGGCCGTCTCGAACGTCTCGACCAGCGCGCTCATCCGGGCCAGGCCGTCGCGCACGTAGGGCATCCGCAGGAACGACGACCGCCACGTCTCCGCGGCCGCATCCCCACCGTCGCCCCGATCGCCGCCCTGACCGTCACCACCTCGGGACGCGCCGCCGCCCGACGGCTCCGACGCCGTCCCACCGTGGTCGCGGGCCAGATCGACCAGCAGCGCCAGGTCGTCGTCGACCGGCCGGACGTGCGACTCGACGCCCAGCACCAGCACCCACCGATCGCCGCCGGCGACGTTCGACAGCGCGGCCTCGCCCGGGTCGAGCAGCCGGCAGTTCGCCGGGTGCAGGCCGGACTGGGCGATGGCCCGCACCGCGGCGAGCGCCGACGGACCGTCAGCGAAGGTCGACCGTCGTCGACCGCCGGTGCTCGGGGCGCTCCTGGACCCGCATCCACGCCTCGGTGATCACGCCGAGGGTGCCCTCCGACCCGAGGAACATCCGGTCGGGTGACGGACCCGCTCCGGACCCCGGGAGCCGCCACGACTCGCTGACGCCCACCGGCGTCACGACCCGCAGCGACTCGACGAAGTCGTCGATGTGGGTGTGCAGGGTGGCGTAGTGGCCGCCGGCGCGGGTGGCGAGCCAGCCGCCGAGCGACGAGAACTCGAAGCTCTGCGGGAAGTGCCGGAGCGTCCAGCCCGTGGGGGCGGAGCTGGTCCTCCAGCGCGGGACCGAGGACGCCGGCCTGGATGCGCGCCGCCCGGCTGGCCCGGTCGACCTCCAGCACCCGGTCGAGGCGGGAGAGGTCCAGCGCCAGCACGCCCGCGTAGCCCTCGCCCGCGCACTCCAACCCGCCGACGACCGAGCTCCCCCCGCCGTAGGGGACGACGGCCACGTCCGCGTCGGTCGCCCAGTCGAGCACCGCGACCACGTCGGCCTCGTCGGCCGGGAACGCCACCAGGTCGGGCGGCGCGTCGAGACGGCCCGCCAGCGATCGCACGACGTCGCGGTACGCCTTCCCGTAGGCGTGCGCCGATCCGCTCCGCGGGATCGTCGGTCACCACCGCGGCGAGCGTCGCCGGCACCGCGACCCTCGCCGGCGGGAGGGCGACGTCCTCGAGCGCGGGCGTCGCCAGCGGAGCGTCGGCGAGCCCCGGCAGCAGGGCCCCGTAGGCGGCGCACTCGGCGTCGGACAGGGCCGCGTCCTCCCAGCCCCAACCCCACCACGATCGGGTCCGGTCGTCGGTCGCGGTCACCACTCGTCCCCTTGCTGGTCGGCGCCCGGCACCGTACCGCTGCCCGCCGCGTCGGGCCCGGGGCGTCGGGCGGGGACAGCCCGTGCTCGACAGGTCGCCTCGCCTGTCGGCTCGGCTCCCCACCCGTGACCCACGACCATCGACGGTCGGCCGACGCGGGTCTAGGTTCGCGCCAGCGAGCACCGCCGGGCGGCGGGCTCGAAGGAGGCGGCGATGGACTCCGACGGCAAGGACGACCCGGCCCCGGGCACCCCGGCCTTCATCCGGCGCACCGACACGCTCAGCACCTACCGGCACCTCCGGCTGGCCATGGTCTTCCTGCTGCTGATGCTGCTGGTCGCGGTGGCCGAGGCCGCGCTGGTCGCCGAGGGGCCGCTGTGCTTCGAGGGATCGATCAGCGCCTACTACTTCACCTCGGCGCGAGCGGTCTTCGTCGCCGTGCTCTGCGCGCTCGGGGCCTGCCTGATCGTGTACCGGGGCAAGACCGACCACGAGGACGTGGCCCTCAACGTCAGCGGAGCGCTGGCGTTCGTCGTGGCCTTCGTGCCGACCTCGACGCCGAAGACCGAGGGCGTGGAGTGCAGCGCCAGCAACGTCCCGACCTTCGGCCAGCTCGACATGGCCATCGACAACAACATGCGCGCCTACTTCATCGTCGCCGTGATCACCCTCGTCACCGCCGTCGCCCTCGGGCGGGGTCGGCCCCGGTCCGTCATCCAGACGAGGGGCCAGATCGGCCTGGCCCTCCTGCTCGTCGTCGGCATCGCCTCGTTCTGGATGTGGCCCGAGGGCTTCCGCGACAACGCCCACTCCGCGGCGGCGATCCTCACCTTCCTCGGGATCCTGGCCGTGGTCGCGCTGAACGCCGTGCGCATCAAGGCGCCGGCGAGGGTCGACGCGCTCCCCCCGACAGAGCCGACCGGCACCCGCTGCCCCGGACGGACCGCCGTCGCCGACGGCACCGGATCCCGTGCGCTGGTCACGTCCCAGACCGCCGGGGCGCTCTACGTCGCCATCGCCGGGCTCATGCTCGTGTCGTTCCTCGTCGCCGGCGGGCTCCACCTCGCCCTCGACGACTGGCGCCACGGCATCCTCGTGATCGAGACGCTGCTCCTGGTGGAGTTCCTGTTCTTCTGGCTGGTGCAGACCTCGGAGCTGTGGGACGACGACGAGGAGCCCCCGCCGCCGCCAGCCGCTCCGGAGACCACGGCGGCCGAGGTGGTCGGCCTAGCCGGTCACGGTCGAGCCGTCAGGCCTCGGGCGGGGCGTTGACGCCGACCATCCAGGACACGCCGAAGCGGTCGACGCACATGCCGAAGCACGGCGACCAGAACGTCTCGCCCAGCGGCACGTTGACCTCGCCGCCCTCGGCCAGCGCGGTGAACACCCGGGTGGCCTCGTCGGCGTCGGCCGCGGCCACGCTGATGGCCACGCCCTTCACGCCCTCGAAGCCACCGGTCGGGTCGTCCGACGCCATCAGCAGGGTGTCGCCGAGCATGAGGGCGGCGTGCATCACCAGGTCGTCGGAGCCCTCGGGCACCGCCTCACCCTCGGGCGCGTCGCTCATCGCCATCACCTCGAGCTGGCCGCCGAGGATCTCGTGGTAGCGGGTCATGGCCTGCCGGCAGTCACCGCCGAAGAACAGGTACGGCTGGACGTCCATGTCGGTCTCCTCATTCGTAGGGGTCGGGAGGGGGACGATCGCGGGGCGCCGGACTCATCGGGCTCGTCGAGGCGGCTAGTCGCCAGGTCGAGCACGCTGTAGAGGAAGTTGGTCGTGAGCTCGTGGATCTGGGTGCGGTTGGCCACGTAGGGCACGTGGCCGGCGCCCTCCCAGGTGATGAGGTACGACGGCACGCCCACCGCGCCGGACCGCTGCGAGGTGGTCTGTGCGGCCGAGTAGGGGGTGAGCCCGTCGGCCGTGCCGTGGAAGAGGAGCGACCGGGCGTCACCGGCCTCGAAGGAGGCGATCACGTTCATCCCCGACAGCGACACCGCCCCGCGGACCTCCGACGACACGCCGGGGGTGCCCGCTCGTCTGGGCCACGTTGGCCCGCAACCCCACGTGCAGCGCGGTGATGGCGCCGGCCGAGGTCCCGGCGATGGCGATGCGGGTCGGATCGATCCCGTAGGTCGCGGCGTTGGCCCGGAGGAACCGGACCGCGGCCTGGGCGTCCTCGGCGGCGTCGACGATCGACTCGACGCACCCCGCGTTGACGACCGTGCAGCCCTGCGGCCGACAGGCGGTAGGAGATCGACGCGCTCACGTAGCCCTTGCGGGCGAACAGGTTGGCCTGCTCGACGATCTCGGCCGACGTCTTGTTGCCGAAGGCGAAGCTGCCGCCGTGGATCCAGATGACCAGCGGGCGCGCCGTGCTGGTGTCGCCGACGGGCTCGTAGAGGTCGAACCGCAACGTCGTGGCCTGACCGGTCTGCGACGTGGCCTGCCCGTACACGAGGTTCGAGGTGACGTCGACCGAGGCGAAGACCTCGTCGCGGTAGCGGAGCGGGGGCGGACCCGTCGGCGCGGCCAGGTCGCACGACGCGAGGAGCAGGGCGAGCACCGCCGCCACCAGGCCGACGACGCGGCGGGGGCGCCGCACCGTGGGGGAGGGCGCGGGCAGGCGGGACGAGGAGGCGGGGGCCACGGGTGCTCCGTTCGACGGGCCGGGTGCGACGGCGGGGCTGCCGTCGGGGCTGCGGGTGTGACGGATGGTACGTGCGGCCGGCTCCGGACGCCCGGGTGGCGTCAGATCGGGCAGCCGTCGGGGCCGCAGACCTCGCCGTCCGCGCCAGCGTCGGCATCGACCCGGCGGACCCCCTCGTCGCGCGCCCGGCGCAGGGCCCGCAGCAGGGCCTCGGGTGGGTGGGCGCCGGCCAGGCCGTAGCGGCCGTCGATCACGAAGAACGGCACCCCGGTCACGTCGAGGTCGCGCGCCTGCGCCACGTCGGCCGCGACCGCGTCGGCGTAGGCGTCGCCGGCCAGCACCGAGTCGACCTCGACGGGGTCGAGCCCCACGTCGGCGGCGGCCTTGCGCAGGGTGTCGTGCTCGGCGATCGGGTCGCCGTCGGTGAAGTAGGCCCGACCCAGGCGGGTCTTGAGCTCGCGCTGCACGCCCCGCTCGCGGGCCAGGTGGAGCAGCCGGTGCGCATCGTGGGTGTTGCCGGTGACAGAACGATCGAAGCGGAAGTCGATGCCGCGCTCCGCGCCCATGCGCTCGAGGTGGCCCTGGCGGGCCCGCACCTCGTCGACCGTCGTGCCGTACTTCCGGGCCAGGTCGCCCAGGTGCTCCTCCGCGGTGCGCGTCACCGCCCGAGGATCGAGCTGGAACGAGTGCAGCTCGACGTCGACGTCCTCGCCGAGCTCCTCCAGGGCCACGTCGAGGTTGGCCAACCCGATGAAGCACCACGGGCACACCACGTCCGACCAGACATCGACCTTCACTGCGGATCCCTTCGACTCGAACGCCCGACGCGAAGGGGCAACCCCCTCGACGCCGCCGCCATTCCACCCGGCCCGGCATGGTCGCCCGCGGACCCCCGGCCGTAGGCTGCGAGGAGCACCTCGCGTCGGGCACGAGGGAGCGGTGCCGCCGAGGGCGCCAGACGAGGAGCCACCATGACCAGCGACACCGCGCCCCGCGGCCCGAGAGCCCCGACGACGGCGTCGCGGCGTCGACCGACGGCGGGACCGATCCCACCGCCGCCGACCGAGCCGGTCCACGAGGCCGTGGAGACGGGTGACGCGCCGACCGAGCCCACCGTCGAGGTGACGTCGTCATCGGCGCCATCGGCGCCACGGAGCCTGCGGCGGTCGCGGCCGCTCCCGACCCCGACGACCAAGCGGGCCCCACGTTCGCAGACCTCGACCTGCGGCCCGAGCTCATCGAGACGCTGTCGGCACTGGGCTACGAGGAGCCGACCCCGATCCAGCGCGACGCCATCCCCGTCCTGCTGTCGGGTCGCGACCTGCTCGGCCAGGCCGCCACCGGCACCGGCAAGACGGCGGCGTTCGCGCTGCCGATCCTCCACGACCTCGGGCCCGACGGCCAGCGTGGCGGCGACCCCACGGCCCTGGTGCTGGTGCCCACCCGCGAGCTGGCGATCCAGGTCGGCGAGGCCCTGCACCGGTACGGCCGGCGGCTCGGAGCCCGCGTGGTGCCGATCTACGGCGGGCAGCCGATCACCCGCCAGCTGCGGGCCCTGCGCGACGGCGTCGACGTCGTGGTGGCCACCCCCGGGCGGGCCATCGACCACCTCCGGAGGGGCTCGCTCTCGCTGGACGCGGTGGAGACCGTCGTGCTCGACGAGGCCGACGAGATGCTCGACATGGGCTTCGCGGAGGACATCGAGACCCTCCTCGACGAGGCCCCCGACGACCGTCAGACCGTCCTGCTCTCGGCCACCATGCCGCGGCGGATCGAGGCCATCGCCCGCTCCCACCTCCACGACCCGGCCCGCATCGAGATCGCCCGCGAGGCACCGGCCGAGGGCGGCTCGCCGCTGGTGCGCCAGGTCGCGTACCTGGTGCGGCGGCCCCACAAGGCCACCGCGCTCGGTCGCATCCTCGACATCGAGGCGCCCACCGCGGCCCTCGTGTTCTGCCGCACCCGGGCCGAGGTCGACAGCCTCACCGAGACCCTCAACGCCCGCGGCTACCGGGCCGAAGCGCTCCACGGCGGGATGGACCAGGTGCAGCGCGACCGGGTCATGGGCCGCCTCCGCAACGGCACCGCCGACCTCCTCGTCGCCACCGACGTCGCCGCCCGCGGCCTCGACGTCGACCAGCTCACCCACGTCGTCAACTTCGACGTGCCCTCGGCGCCGGAGGCCTACGTCCACCGCATCGGGCGGGTCGGGCGGGCCGGGCGGGAGGGCACCGCCATCACCCTGGCCGAGCCGCGAGAGCACCGCATGCTCAAGACGATCGAGCGGACCACGCGCACCAAGCTGGTGATGGCCCAGGTCCCGTCGGTCGACGACATGCGGGCCCAGCGACTCGAGCGCACCCGCGCCGCGCTGGAGGAGGTGCTGGCGGGCGACGAGATCGACCACGTCCGGGTCGTCGTCGAGTCCCTCACCGACGAGTTCGACCTGATGGAGGTGGCGTTGGCCGCGGTCTCGCTGGCCCACGCGGCCACCGGCGGCGAGGGCGACGAGGAGGACATCCCCTCCGTGAACCTCAAGCCCGAGCGCGACGGACGGGCGCGCGACGACCGGCCCGGTCACCGTGGACGTCGGGACGCACCCGACTCCCGCGGCGGACGCAGCGAGCGGACGCCGGGGCAGGGCGGGCGACCGCCCCGCGACGATCGTGGCCCGCGGGGCGGCGGCGACGTCACCCGCCTCTACATCAGCGCCGGGCGCGACGACCGGCTCCGGCCCGGCGACCTCGTCGGCGCCATCGCCAACGAGACGTCGGTGACCGGCCGGGAGATCGGCGCCATCGACATCCAGGACCGCTTCTCGCTGGTCGAGGTGCCCAGCGATCGGGTCGACGAGGTCATCGACGCCCTGCGCTCCACCACCCTCCGGGGCCGCAAGGTCAACGCCCGGCGAGAGCGCTACTGACAGGCCGACCATCTTACGCGCCGTCACAGTGCTGTGAGCCGGCGTCGGCCACGGATGCGGGATCGGCAATCGCTCACAGAACGGGCGATGCGTCCGGGTCCAACCGGGTCGGAGGGCGACCGGCGACCGAGCCGACGGTGATGTCCGATCCCCGCTAGCCGGGGACGGGCCCGACCGTCACACTGGTCGGCATGGACCTCGACCACGACCGCTGCTACGCCGCCGTCGCGAGCCGCGACCCGCGGTTCGACGGCTGGTTCGTCACCGGGGTGACCTCCACGGGGATCTACTGCCGGCCCAGCTGCCCGGCCATCACCCCCCGCCGCCACAACGTCACCTTCTTCGCCACCGCGGCCGCCGCCCACGCGTCGGGGTTCCGCGCCTGCAAGCGCTGCCGCCCGGACGCCGCCCCGGGCTCCCCCGAGTGGGACGTGCGGGCCGACGTGGTCGGGCGGGCCATGCGCCTGATCGCCGACGGCACCGTCGACCGCGACGGCGTCGCCGGCCTGGCCCATCGCCTCGGGTACAGCCCCCGACAGCTCCAGCGCCTGCTCGTCGCCGAGGTGGGCGCCGGCCCCCAGGCCCTGGCCCGGGCCCAGCGGGCCCAGAGCGCGCGGGTGCTGATCGAGACCACCGACCTCACCTTCGGCGACGTGGCCTTCGCCGCCGGCTTCGGGAGCATCCGCCAGTTCAACGACACCGTCCGGGCCGTGTTCGACCGCACGCCGGGCGAGATGCGCGAGCGGGGACGACGGAGCGCCGGCTCCACCCTCTCGGCGCCGGGCACCGTGTCGCTCCGCCTCGCCCACCGTGCGCCGATGGCGTCGACCGACCTCCTCGGGTTCCTCGCCTCCCGCGCCATCACCGGCGTGGAGGTCGTCGACCACGACGTCGACGGCACACCGACCACGTACCGGCGCACGCTCGACCTGCCCCACGGACCAGCGACGGTCGCCCTCACCCCCGGCGAGGGGGCGTGGACGTGCGAGCTCCGCCTGCCCGAGCTGCGCGACCTGGCCGCCGCGGTCGCCCGCTGCCGCCGGCTGCTCGACCTCGACGCCGACCCGGTCGCGGTCGACGCCCACCTGGGTGCCGACCCGGTCCTGGCCCCGCTCGTCGCGGCCCGTCCCGGCCTCCGCGTGCCCGGTGCGGTCGACGGCTTCGAGGTCGCGGTGCGGGCCGTGGTCGGCCAGCAGGTGTCGGTCGCCGGAGCGGTGACGACCCTGGCCGGCATCACCGGCCACGCCGGCAAGGCGCTGACCGCACCCGACGGCCCCCTGACCCACCTCTTCCCCACCGCCGAGGCCCTCGCCGGCCTCGACCCGACCACGCTGCCGATGCCCCGCGCCCGCGGGCGCGCCCTCGTCGGCCTGGCCGAGGCGGTCGCCGACGGGCGCATCGCCCTCGACCCGGGCACCGACCGCGACGCAGCCCGCGCCGCCCTCGCCACCCTCCCGGGCATCGGACCGTGGACCGTCGAGGACATCGCCCTGCGCGGCCTCGGCGACCCCGACGCCTTCCCCACCACCGACCTCGGGGTGCGTCGCACCCTGTCCGCCCTCGCCGGCCCCGATGCCGCCCGACCCGCCGCCGTCACGGCCCGCGCCGAGGCCTGGCGCCCGTGGCGGGCCTACGCCACCATCCACCTCTGGAGCGTGACCCCATGACCCCCCAGCCCACCCCCACCGACGAGCCGGTCGTCCCCGTCGGCGACGCGCCCCTCGCCCGGGCCGTCGTCGACAGCCCGATCGGCCCGCTCACCCTCGTCGCGTCGGACGCCGGCCTGCGCGCCATCCTCTGGCCCGACGAGGCCACCGGACGGGTCCCGCTCTCCGGTGCCATCGACGACCGCCCCGACCACCCCGTGCTCGTCGCCGCGGCCGGGCAGCTCGAGGAGTTCTTCGCCGGCGAGCGGGAGGACTTCGACCTCCCTCTCGACCCGGTCGGCACCGACTTCCAGCGGAAGGTGTGGCAGGCCCTCACCCGCATCGGCTTCGGCTCGACGTCGACCTACGGCGCGGTCGCCGTGGAGGTCGCGGGCGACCGGGGCCGGGCCCGGGCCGTGGGTGCGGCCATCGGACGGAACCCGATCTCGATCGTCGTCCCCTGCCACCGCGTGGTCGGGGCCGACGGCTCGCTCACCGGCTTCGCCGGCGGCCTGGACGTCAAGCGCCGCCTGCTCGACCTCGAGTCGCCCAGCCCGACCCTGCCCCTCGGTTCGTAGCCGGGACGGGCGGTCCTCGGCGGGTCGGTCCCGAGGACCGACGTCAGGTGTCGCCGGGAGCGGGACCCATCGAGGTGCGGCGGGCCCGGCGACCGGAGCGCACGACCAGGGCGACGATCGTCGCCAACCCCACCACGATGAGGGCGAACACGGCGATCTGGAGCGCGCCGCCGGGGTCGCCGGCGTCGTCGGGAGCACGGCCCGAGCCGGGCTCGGGGATGATGCCCGGCCGCTCGCTGGCCTCGCGGGCCGCCTCGCAGGCGGCGTCGCCGGCCGGGCAGGCCTCGCTCGGGGTCGTGGAGTCGGTCCGCTCATCGCCCGCATCTCCGGCGAGGAGCACGACGGCGGCGATCAGCGCGACGAGCACCCCCACGAAGGCGACACCGGCCACGACGAACGAGCGCCGCTCGCTCGCGTCGACGTCGGCCGGTGAGGACGCTCGAGCCGTGGCCGGGGCATCGATCGGGGGACCGGAGGTCGGAGGGGCCACGGGGTCAGTCTGCCGGGTCGACCGGGCCGGGAGCCCAGCCGGGAGGGGCGAGGACGAAGCCCTCGAAGGCGAAGGCGGGCGACACCGTGCAGCCGACCAGCGCGGCGCCGCCGAGGGGGCGGGCGGCCTGCCAGGCATCGGGGGGCACGGTCGCCTGCGGCCGCTGGCCCGAGGCCAGGTCGGGACCGAGCACCACGAGCTCGACCGGCCCGGCGTCGGTCGGGCTGATCGCCAGCTCGACCGGGGCCCCGGCGTAGTGGTGCCACGTCTCGGCCGCGTCGACCCGGTGCCAGTGCGAGGACTCCTCGGCCCGAAGGAGGAAGTAGATGGCGGTGCCCGTCCCCCGGACGTCGCCCACGCCCGGGTCGCGCCAGGTCTCGACGAACCAGCCGCCCTCGGGGTGCGGGAGCAGGCCGAGGGCGGCGATCACCTCGTCGGGGTCGAGCTCGCCCATCAGCCGTTCACCAGGGACGCGAGGGCCCAGGCGGCGGCGATCCCGCCGAGCGCGGCCATGGCGACGCTGCGGCCCACCGGAGCCTTCTGGCCCTGCTCCTTCATCCGGGGCGGCGGCCGCAGCACGGCCATCAGGTTGCCGACCAGCATCGCCCCGCCGAAGGCGAGGAGGAGGTAGGCGAGGAGGTCCTCTCCCAGGAACACGCCCGCAGGCTACGGCCCCCGTCCGGACGACCCCGGATCGGGCCGATCGGACGGCCGGTGGCCGCGCCACCGCCGATCACACCGGTCGGGACGCACTGGATCGCGGATCGGACGACGTTCAGCGGCCAACCGCTCACATTCCGACAGGAGCCGGCCGATGGAGGCCGAGCGCCGACGGCCGCTCATCCCAACCCGCGACCACACCGGCCGCGGGTGGCCGGAGGCGGGGGGGTCGGCTCCGGGAAAGTTCTCCCCCTCCCACCGGAGCCGGCCCCTCACTCCCACAGGTCGCGGGCGGTCGCCCGTCTCGCGGCAGCATCGAGCGGCTCCGCCGCACACCGACGCCGTGCTGTCTGGTCGCCTCGCCTGACGGCTCGGCTCCTACGAGGTGCGCGGGCGGTCGCCCGTCTCGCGGCAGCATCGAGCGGCTTCGCCGCACACCGACGCCGTGCTGTCTGGTCGCCTCGCCTGACGGCTCGGCTCCTACGACGTGCGCGGGCGGTCGCCCGTCTCGCGGCAGCATCGAGCGGCTTCGCCGCACACCGACGCCGTGCTGTCTGGTCGCCTCGCCTGACGGCTCGGCTCCTACGACGTGCGCGGGCAGCGACCGCCGGGTGTGCGAGGCTCCCGGGCCGTGGACCTGCCCCCGCCGCCACCCGCGGTGCCGCCGCCGGCCGACGGCCCCCGTCGCCTGGCGCGGATGACGCTGGCCATGGCGTGGGCGAGCGTGCTGCTGTTCGGCGTGGCCGCCCTCCTGCTGGTCATCCCGGTGGACGTGCCCGAGGTCCAGGACTGCGGCACCCCCCTCAGCTACCTGCTGGAGGGCCCGGTCGACGTGATCCCCACCGAGGACGGCCGGTTCCTCGACGAGCAGGGCGAGGTCGTCACCCTCGATGCCGACGTCGCCCGCGACGCCCGCGACCGGCCCTGCCGCGAGCGCATCGCGATGCTCGCCGTCCCCGCCGCGGTGCTCGTCGCGGTGGCCACCCTGGTCGGGATGACCGCGTTCGTGGTCGAGCTGTTCGTGGTGCGACCCCGTCAGAGGCGCGCCCTCGCCGCCTCCAGGGACGATGCCTCACCGCCCCGGGACCCGGCCCCCGTGCCGTCGCCCACCGCCCCTGAGGACGGGCGCGGCTAGGTCGCCGAAACGGCGCGTCGCCGGGGGTTCGACCATCGGCAACACTGCTGGCCATGGTGAAGAAGCTCATCGGAGCCGCGGTCGTCCTCGTCGTCCTGGCCGGAGCCGGCATCTGGTGGTTCGTCCTGCGCGACGACGCCCCCGAGGAGCTCAGCGTCGACTCCCGCGCGGAGGACGGCGGCACCACCCCCACCGGCACCACCCCCGACTCCTTCGACGGAACGTGGGCCGTCGTCTCCGGAGGCGACAGCCAGGCCGGCTTCCGCATCCAGGAGGACTTCGCCGGCGGCGTGGTCGGCCACGAGGCCGTCGGCCGCACACCGGCGGTCGAGGGCGCGGTCACCATCGCCGGCTCGTCCGTCACCGAGGCCAGCTTCACCGCCGACCTGACCGCGCTCGAGTTCACCGACACCCCACCCGGGGTCAACGCCGCCAACCGGGCCAACGCCATGCGGAGCAAGGGCCTCGAGACCGACAGCTTCCCCGAGGCCACCTTCGTGCTCACCGCGCCGATCGAGCTCGGCGAGATCCCCGGCGACGGCGACACCACCACCGCCGAGGCCACCGGCGACCTCACCCTCCACGGCGTGACCCAGTCGGTCACCTTCACCGTCGAGGCCAAGGTCGAGGGCGACACCATCCGGGTCGCCAGCGCCGATCCGGTGCCCGTGGTGCTGGCCGACTTCGAGATCGAGGAGCCGACCGCGCCGTTCGTGGCCAGCGTGTCGGACGAGGGCTCGTTCGAGTTCCTGCTGGTGCTCCAGGCCGGGTAGCCGGAGCCGGCGCCGCAGCCGGCTACCGGGGGACGACGTCGAGGCCGTCCTCGACGGCGCGCCGGGCCAGCCACTCGGCCTCGGCCTCGCCCATCGCGGTGGCCGGGGCACCGTCGACGAACGGCCACAGCTCCTCGGAGATCGCGCGCCAGTCGGCCGTCGCCTCCAGCTCGCCGAGGATGGCGTAGAGGCCCAGGTTGATCCGCTGGATGATCACGAACGACGGCGGGACGTTGGCCGCCCGCTGCACCGCGGCGTGCTCGCCCGACTGGTCGAAGACCTTGCGCACCAGCGCGCTGGCCCACTCGCTGGTGATGGTGAAGGGGCCGGGCTCGGCGACCGCGTCGTAGAAGTGCCCGAAGTACTCGGCGACCTCGTCGTCGCTGAGGTCCGGATCGGCGCGGAGCAGCCCGATCTCCTCGGCGATCCGCCGGTAGCGGGCGGTGTCGCGGCTGACGGACATGGCCTCGACCATGTCGCTGAACACCTGGAGCTCGGTGGGGGCGAAGCGCTTGACCAGCCCGAAGTCGAGGAAGGTGACCTTCCCGTCGGGACCGAAGAGGTAGTTGCCGGGGTGCGGATCGCCGTTGAAGATCCGCATCCGGTAGAGGCTCCGGAAGACGAAGCGGTAGATCGCCTCGGCGGCGGCGTCGCGCCGGTCCTGGTGGTCGCGGACGAGGGCGTCGAACGACTCGCCGACGGCCAGGTCGGTGGTGAGCACCCGCGCCGTCGACAGGTCGGTGGCCACCGTCGGGACGTGGATGAACGGGTGGTCGCGGTAGTAGGCGGCGAACTCCTGCTGGTTGCGGGCCTCGAGGCCGTAGTCGAGCTCCTCGACCAGGCGGGTCCGCAGCTCCTCGACCAGGGGGCCGGGCTCGAGGCCGGGGAAGGCCATGCCCAGCCCGCCGAAGAGCAGGTTGGCGTGGACCAGGTCGGCCTCGATGGCGGCCGCGATCCCCGGGTACTGCACCTTGACGGCGACGGCCCGGCCGTCGCGGGTGAGGGCGCGGTGGACCTGGCCGATGGAGGCCGAGGCGATCGGCACCGGGTCCCACTCGGCGAAGACCCGGTCGGGAGGCGCCCCGAGCTCCTCCTCGATGACCCGGGCGGCCAGCTCCGGCGCCATCGGCGGGGCGTCCGAGCGCAGCTGGGACAGGGCGTCGCGCACCGGCTCGGGCAGGCCCTGGTCGAGGTACGACGCCATCTGGCCGATCTTCATCATCGCCCCCTTCATGTTCCCGAGGGTCGCCGCCACCTCCTCCGCGGTGCGCAGCTGGAACTCGACGTCGAGGGCGTCGCGGCGCTCGGCGTCGGCGAAGGTGCGGCGGGCCCGGTGGGTCGCGTAGCGCCCCGCCGAGCGCAGCCCGACGGCACCGATCTGCGCCCCGCGCGCCGCTGAGGTGCGGTGGGCGACGGCATGGCCGCCGGCGTCGCGGTCGGACCGTCGCGTCCGCTGCCAGGCCAGGACGGCGACCACGCCCGCGACGGCGAGGAGGGCAGTGCGGCGGGATGAGGGCACGGTGCCACCTCCGGGGGTGCAGCGGTGCGGGAGCCCGCACGCTACGGGTCTGGCAACGCTCGTCTCCAACCGGAGGACCCTGGGCCGAGACCAGCGGTGCCCACCTCTCAGGAGGTGGGCACCGTCGGTTCCCGCCGGATTCGCACTCGGCCGGGGGGGAAGGCCGAGGCGACGACGGCAAGGGTGTTACCCGCCGGTACAGCTGGGGAAACCACGTTCTCCCAGGAATGCGACAGAGAGACGTCACCGATCCCGCTCTCCGCGGTCGACATCCGGCCCTCATCGAACGATCGTTTCCCTTGACCGAACGATCGTTCAGGAGTCAGGATCGGCCCGTGCCCACCGCGACCTCTGCCATCCCTCCTGCCATCCCTCCTGCCATCGACATCCTCGCCCCTGAGCTGTACGACGACCCCTGGGAGACGTACCGCTGGCTGCGCGACGAGGCGCCCCTGTACCGCGACGAGATCAACGACCTGTGGGTCGTCAGCCGCCACGCCGACGTCTTCGACGTCTCCCGGCGGGCCGACCTGTGGTCCGCGGCCCAGGGCGTGCGGCCGAAGGTGGCCGCCGACATGTCGCTCATCGCCCTCGACGACCCCGAGCACACCCGCCAGCGGCGCCTGATCAACCGGGGCTTCACCCCCCGCCGGGTCCGCGAGCTGATGCCCCACATCCGCGACCTGGCCAACCAGATCATCGACGAGGTCCAGGACCGCGGCGAGATCGACTTCGTCGAGGAGATGGCGGCCCACGTCCCGCTCATCGTGATCTGCGAGATGATGGGCCTCGACCCGTCCACCCGCGACCGGATGTACCGGTGGTCCGACGCCATGATGGCCGGCGACGGCCACGAGGGCGACGCCCCCGAGCTCCACGGCGCCGCGGTCGCGTTCGGCGAGTTCGCCGAGGTGTGCCTCCAGCTGATCCCGGAGCGCCGCGAGGCGGCCACCGACGACATCATCGGCATCCTCACCAGGGCCTTCGACGAGGGCGGGCTCGACAAGGACCAGAAGTCGGGCGACGGCGAGCTCTACGGCGACGGCTCCCTGCAGGACGACGAGCTCCTGATGTTCCTCACCCTGCTGCTGGTGGCGGGCAACGAGACCACCCGCAACGCCATCTCCGGCGGGCTCCTCGCCCTCAGCCGCTTCCCCGGCGAGCGCGACAAGCTGCTCGCCGACCCCGAGCCTCATCGACTCTGCGGTCGAGGAGATCATCCGGTGGACCACCCCGGTGATGACCTTCATGCGCACCTGCACCGAGGCCCACGAGCTGCACGGCCAGCGCATCGAGGTCGGCGACCGGATCCTGATGCTGTACCAGTCGGCCAACCGCGACGAGCGGGTCTTCGACCGGCCCGACGACTTCGTCGTCGACCGCGACCCGAACAACCACCTCGCCTTCGGGGCCGGCACCCACTACTGCCTGGGCGCCAACCTGGCCCGGCTCGAGGTCAAGGTGGTGTTCGAGGAGCTGCTCCGCCGCCTCCCCGACATCCGAGCCGTCCACCCCGACAAGGTCCAGCGGAACCGCTCGACCCTCGTCGTCGGGATCGAGCACCTGCCCGCGGTCTTCACCCCCGTGTCGAACCTGTCGGGGTCGTGAGCACCGACGCCGGGCTGGAGGCGCCCGCGCCCCCCGCACCCGGGCGCCGGGGCCAGCGCGAGCGGATCCTCGACGCCGCCCTCGACCTGATGGCCCAGCGCGGGCGCGTCGGCCACCAGCATGCGGGCCCTGGCCTCGGCCTGCGGCCTCAACGTGGCCGCCCTCTACCACTACTTCCCGTCGAAGGACGCCCTGCTCAGGGCGGTGATCGACGAGCGCCGCTACGGCGCCCAGCTCCAGAGCCTGCCCCTGCCGGACCTGCGGCTCGGCCCGGCGGAGCGGCTGGAGGCCCTGGTGCTGTCGATGTGGGAGGGCGCGCTGTCGGAGGCCCTGATCTGGCGGCTGCTGCTCAGCGAGTCGCTGCACGGCGACGCCACCGCCCAGGACGTCGGGCGCGACCTCTACCGCACGCTCGAGGCCGCCCTCGCCGACGCCCTGGCCCGGCTCGTGCCCGAGATCGCGGTCGACCCCGAGGTGGCGGCCCGCACCGTCACCCGCGCCCTGATGGCGCTGCTGGTCCGGGCCAGCCTCGACGAGAGCTCGGTCGTCGCCGACGACGCCCGCCGCACCGCCCACGACCTGGCCGTCCTCCTGCTCTGAGCTCACCCGCCGGTGCGGAAGGGTGCCCCGCATGGCTCACGCCGGGGGACACCCCGTAGCCTGTCCGGATGGCCGACGCCGACGCGCCCGACCGGCCCGCCGACGGCTCCCTCGCCACCGAGGACGACTCCGACGACATCGTCGAGGAGGTAGCCGACGACGAGCCGGGTGACGAGCCCACTCCGCGCGCCCGGCGCCGCCGGGCCCTCGACGGGCGCACCCTGGCCATCTGCTTCCTCGTCGCGGTGATCGCCGCCCTGCTGGCCGGGGTGGTCGCCAACGCGGTGATCGACGACGGCGACGATGGTGAGGCGGCCTCCGACGAGGTCGGCGAGGGCACCCTCGCCACCGCCGAGACGGCCCCCGACGTCCCGCTCGAGCGCTTCGACGGCACCCCCGTGAGCCTCGCCGACTACCGCGGCCAGGCCCTCGTCGTGAACTTCTGGGGCTCGTGGTGCCAGCCCTGCGTGAAGGAGATGCCGGACTTCCAGCAGGTGCACGAGTCGCTCGGCGACGACGTCGCCTTCCTCGGCGTGAACGTCAACGACGACCCCGAGGACGCCCTGCGCATGGCCGAGAGCACCGGCGTCACCTACGACCTGGCGGTCGACGCCGAGGGCGAGCTGATCCGCGAGCTGGGCGTCGTGAACTTCCCGACCACGGTGCTGATCCTCCCCGACGGCACCATCGTCGACTCCGTGCAACGCCAGGTCTCGGCCGAGCGCCTGTGCGAGAAGATCAACCTCTCCCTCATGGCCGGCCAGCTGGAGGAGTGCGGCTGATGCGCGCTCCCCTCCGGGCCCACCGCGACGGCGAGCGACGGTGAACGACGCCCGGCTCGCCCTCTCGTTCACGGCCGGGATGCTGGCCACGGTGAACCCCTGCGCCCTCCCGATGCTGCCCGCCTACCTGGGGTGGTTCATCTCCGGCGACGACGAGCGCCGGCCCGTGGGTCCGACGGTCGCCCGGGCGGTGGTCGTCGCCGTCGCGGTGTCGATCGGGTTCGTCACCGTGTTCGGCGTGCTCGGCGCGCTGGCCACCGCGGCGTCGGCCCAGGTCGAGGAGATCACCCCCTGGCTCACCCCGATCGTCGGCCTGGCCCTGGCCGGGCTGGGCATCGCCCTCCTGCTCGGCAAGGTCGTGAAGGTCCCCCTCCCCCGGTTGGACGGGGCGGGGCGGGGTCGGGGCCTGGCCGCCATGTTCATCTACGGGGCGTCGTACGCGATCGTCTCGGTGTCGTGCACCCTCGCCATCTTCCTGGGCCACGTCAGCACCACCTTCGGCCAGAGCTGGACCGTCGGTCTGACCCAGCTGGCCGCCTTCGCCGCCGGCTTCGCCCTGGTGCTGGTGGCCCTGTCCGTGTCGGTGGCCCTGGCCAAGGGCTCGTTCGCGCGGGGCGCCCGGTGGGTGTCGGCCTACGCCGGCCGCCTGGCCGGGGCGCTGCTCACCGTCACCGGCGTGTACCTGACCTGGTACGGCATCTCCGAGCTGCGCCTGTCCAGCTCGGGACCCGAGGCCGACCCCGTGATCGACCGGGTCACGGGCTGGTCGGCCGACATCTCCACCGCGGTGCAGGACGTCGGCGGCGTCGAGATCGGCCTGGTGCTGGCCCTCTTCGTCGCCATCGTGGCCCTGGTGGTCGTCGTCCGCTCGGGGGGCGGCTCCTCCCCCGCAGCCGCACCACCCGCTGACGCACCCACCACCGGTGGCCGGTCGGAGCACTGCACCACCCCGACCACCACCTCCGAGCTGGTCCCTCGATCCGGCACCACCACACGGGAGCTGCGGGACCAGTTCGCTGGGAGTGGCTGGCTAGGGCATGAGGCGTTGGATCTGCCAGGAGCCGTCGGCGGTGCGGGTGTAGGTGAAGCGGTCGTGGAGGCGGTCGGCGCGGCCCTGCCACACCTCCACCACCTCGGGCAGCAGGCGGTAGCCGCCCCAGCCCTCGGGTCGGACGACCGGGCCCTCGTCGCCGAGCTCCGCCTCGATGGCGGCCCGGCGGGCCTCCAGCGCGGCCCGGTCGGCGATCGGACGGGACTGCGCGGAGGCCGAGGCCGAGATGCGGCTGCCGCGGGGGCGGGCCTCCCAGTAGGCGTCGTCCTCGGCCGGCGTCAGTCGCTCGACCGGGCCCTCGACGCGGATCTGGCGGCTGAGGTCGATCCACCCGAAGCACAGGGCGGCCTGCGGGTTGGCGGTCAGCTCACCGCCCTTGCGGCTGGTGGTGTCGGTGAAGAAGCAGAAGCCGTGGTCGACCTGGCGGACCAGGACGAAGCGCACCGACGGGCGGCCGTCGGGGGTCGCGGTGGCGAGCGCGACCGCGGCCGGGTCGTAGGCCGCGGTGGCCTGCCACTCGACGTACCAGGCCCGGAACTGCTCGAGCGGGTCCGGGTCCAGGTCGTCGCGGTCCAAGCCGACGTCCTGGTAGTGCTCGCGGACGGCGGAGAGGTCGAGGATCGTCCTCGACCCCTCCGTCGTCGGCGACGGCTCGGGAGGGTGGTCGCTCATCGGTGCACGCGTTCGCTCACGGAGCGATCATCGCGCCGTTCGGGACCTCCACCCGAGGCGGATCAGTCCTCGAAGGCCAGACCGTAGGTCTCGATGAGGCCGATCATGCAGTACGGGCGCTCCGGGCACTCCGGCGGACCGCCCAGGACGAGGCTGTCGGGCACCTCCGCCAGGTCGGACACGGTGGCGAGGTCGTACTCGGCGGCCGTCTCGGCGGTGACCACGAAGGTGTTGACGCTGTCGGCCTCGGCCGGCTCCGGGATCGTCACCCCGGCCTCCTCGGTCAGGGGGCGCAGGGTGGAGAGGATCTCCTCGACGTCCGGCGACAGCTCGGCCTCGGGGTCGAGGAAGCTCAGGAGCGAGCCGGTGAACTCGGGGATGAGGTCGACCTCGCCGTTGGTGAGCGCCTCCCAGTAGACCTCGCGGGAGCCGATGTCGGGCTGGTACTCGACGCCGACGCCCGCAGCCTCGAGGGCCTGGCCGTAGATCTGGGCCGCGACGCTCGACTCGGCGAAGTTGGCGCTGCCGATGGTGAGGTCACCGGTGGCCGTGAGGTCACCGACGCCCGACTCGGCGAGCCACGCCCCGGCCACGTCCTCGGGGTTGTCGCCGTCGATCGACACGCTGGCGACCATCTCCTGCACGTCCTCGACGGTGAGCTCGGCGCTCACCGCGTCGAGCACCGCGACGATCTCCTCGGACGAGGCCTCGGTGCGGATGGCGGGAACGAACCGGTCGGCCGGCTGGAGGTCCTGGTCGTCCTCCAGGGCCACCCACTCGTTGGCCGCGATGGCACCGTCGCTGGAGAAGAGCAGGGCGATGTCGATGTCGCCGCTCTCGAGGGCGGCCTTGGTGTTCGGTCCACCCGCGTCGAGCGGACGGAAGGTGAACTCGACCGCCTCCTCGGTCGAGGAGCCGGACCCCGAGCCCGAGCTCGTGCCCGACGAGGAGTCGGAGTCGCCGTCGTCGCTGTCGGTGCAGCCGGCGACGGCCAGCGCCAGGAGGGGGATGAGCAGGAGGCCGGCGAAGCGCCGGCGGTGGGGGGAGGTCACGGGTGTGGGGCCTTTCATGGGTGGGTGTTGCTGAGAGAGGGAGGGAGCGAGGGCCGGTGGTCGGTCACACGGGCGCGGCCACCACGTCGAGGTCGGTCGGGTCGTCGGGGGACGAGCCCCCCGGGGCGCGCCGTCGTGACCACCAGGTCGGCGAGCGGAGCGCTCTGGGCGTGAGCAGCCGTTGGACGACGCTGAGCACGCCCTCGGTGAGGAGGGCGAGGGCGGCGACGAGGAACGCTCCGGCCAGGACGAGGGTGTCGCCGCCGGTGGAGCGGACCGCGAAGCCGTCGATGATGAACCGACCCAACCCGCCGAAGCCGAGCTGGGCCGCGATGGTGGCCGTCGCGACGACCTGCACGGCTGAGGTGCGGATGCCGGCCATGATCAGCGGCACGGCCAGGGGGGCCTCGACCCGCCACAGCACCTGGCGGTCCGAGAGGCCCATCCCCTGGGCTGCGTCGCGGACGTCGTCGGGCACCTCGGCCATGCCGACGTAGGTGTTGGTGACGATCGGCGGGATCGCCAGCAGCACCAGGGCGATGAAGACGCTGACCGACCCGATCACCGGCTTCTCCAGGAGGCCCATCAGCTGGGTGCCGATCACGAGGACGGCGAAGCTGGGCACCGCCCGTCCGACGTTGGAGATGTTCACCACGGTCAACCCGAAGCGCCGCTTGTGACCGAGCCACAGCGCGGGCGGGACGGCGAGCAGGATCGCGGCGGCCACGGCCACCGCGGAGATCTGGAGGTGTTCGACGATGCGCGCCCACGCACCGTCGGAGCCTCGCCAGCTGGCGAGGTCGCGCAGCCAGTCGGCCAGGTCGACGACCTGCTCCATCAGCGGTCACCCCCCGGTGCGGTCGTCGGCCTGGCCACGTCGCCGATCATGCCGCCACCGCTCCGTCGGGCAGGACGGCGACCTCCGGGTCGCCCTGGCGAGCGCCGCGGCGCGAGGGGCGGGCCCACGGCGTGAGCCGCCGACCGAGCAGGGCCAGGCCCACGTCGGCGGCCACCGCGAGGAGGATCGACAGCATCACGCCGACGGTGACCGCGGTGCGGATCGGGCGGTTGAGGCCGATCAGGATCAGCTGCCCCAGGCCGCCCAGGCCGACGAGGGCGGCGATGGTGAGCATCCCGATGGTGCTGACGGTGGCGATGCGGATGCCGGCCATGATCGAGGGGACGGCGAGGGGCAGCTCCACCTTCCAGAGCCGCTGCCGGGAGCTGAGCCCCATCCCGATCGAGGCGTCGCGCACCTCGGCGGGCACCTGCTCGAGCCCGGTCACCGTGTTCCGCACCAGGATCAGCAGCGTGTACAGGACGAGCGGCACCAGCGCGGTGGTGCGGGTCAACCCGGTGTAGGGCACCAGCGCGGCGTACAGGGCCAGCGACGGGATCGTGTACAGCACCCCGGCGGTGCCCAGCACGAGCCCCTTCCACCGGGGGCGGCGGTGCACCCAGACCGCCAGCGGCAGGGCGATGACCAGGCCGATCAGCACCGCCGCCACCGTGAGCAGCACGTGCTCACGGGTCGCGTCGGCGATCAGCTCGCGGTTGGCGTCACGCCCCAGCCACTCACCCCACCACCATCGCTCGGTGGGGGTGGCGAGCACCCCGGACGAGGTGAGGTTCGGTTGCACGGTGCCCTCCCGCGCCGCTGGGCGCGCCCCGGGTTCTCCGTCGGCGGCCGCCAGGTCTGCAGCCGCTTGGGTAAGGGTTGAACGGGGGTGACGGTAGCCTCCTCCCGATCGGATGCCAACGACCCGGCCCGGTGCGCGGCCCGGCCGGGGTTGCGCCGCCGACCGGTCGACCACCGAGCCGGGAGGCCCGCGTGATCACCCTGGAGCAGGTCACCAAGCGCTACGACGGCGGTCAGGTCGCCGTGCGCGAGCTGTCGCTGGAGGTGGCCGAGGGCGAGATCTGCATCCTCGTGGGGCCCTCGGGCTGCGGCAAGACCACCACCATGCGGATGATCAACCGGCTCATCGAGCCCACGTCGGGGCGCATCCTCCTCGACGGCGACGACGTCACCGCCGTCGATCCCGTCGCCCTCCGGCGCCGCATCGGGTACGTGATCCAGCAGGTCGGCCTGTTCCCCCACCACAGCGTCGGCGACAACGTCGCCACCGTGCCCCGCCTCCTCGACTGGGAGCGCTCCCGCGTCGACGCCCGCGTCGACGAGATGCTCGACCTGGTCGGGCTGCCGCCGGCCGACTTCCGCGACCGCTACCCGCACCAGCTGTCGGGCGGGCAGCGCCAGCGGGTCGGGGTGGCCCGAGCCCTGGCCGCCGACCCGCCCGTCCTCCTGATGGACGAGCCGTTCGGGGCCATCGACCCCATCAACCGCGACCGGCTCCAGCAGGAGTTCCTCCGCCTCCAGGAGCAGGTGGGCAAGACCGTCGTCTTCGTCACCCACGACATCGACGAGGCGGTGACGCTGGGCGATCGCATCGCCGTGCTGCAGGTCGGCGGGGTGCTGGCCCAGTACGACACGCCCGACGCGATCCTGTCGGCCCCGGCGTCGGACTTCGTGGCCGAGTTCGTCGGCGCCGACCGGGGGCTGAAGCGCCTCGACGTCATGTCGATCGAGCGCGACGACCTCGAGGACGCGGCGGTGGTGGTCGAGGCGGGCGACGACGTCGCCTCCGTGCGCCGTGCCCTCGACGCCGCCGGTCGGGCCCACGCTCCGGTGGTCGACGGCGGCCGGTTGGTCGGGGTCGTCCGCCGCTCGGCGACCGAGGGCGCGGCCGGCGGCCGGGCTCGACCGCCGGCGACCTCGCCGTCGCCCTCGACGCCCGGGTCGGCGAGGGGCACACCCTGAAGGACGCCTTCGCCGCCCTCCTGCTCGACGACGCCGGCTGGGTCGCCGTGGTCGACGCCGACGAGCGTCTGCTCGGCGTCCTCACCGCGGAGCGCCTCCACGAGGTCGCCCGCCGCCGCGCCGCCTGACCCGGGTCAGGCGCCGAGGGTCTTGGTGCCTCGCATGTAGGGCCACAGGGGCTCGGGGATGGCGACGGTGCCGTCGTCCTGGCGGTGGGTCTCGACGATCGCGGCCCACACCCGCGGGACCGCCAGCGCCGAACCGTTCAGGGTGTGCACCAGCTCGTTGCCCTTGGCCCCCTCGGGGCGGTAGCGGATCGACGCCCGCCGGGCCTGGTAGTCCGAGAACCACGAGATCGACGAGACCTCGAGCCACTGGTCGCAGCCGGGGGCGTAGACCTCGACGTCGTAGGACCGGTGGTGGCTCTGGCCCAGGTCGCCGGCGCAGATCTCGATCACCCGGTGGGCCAGGCCCAGGTCGCCGATGAGGCCCTCGACCCGACCGGTCATCTCCTCCAGCAGGCCAGGCGCCTGCTCGGGGGTGGCGTAGGCCAGGATCTCGACCTTGTCGAACTCGTGGGTGCGGAGCAGGCCGCGGGTGTCGCGCCCGGCCGAGCCGGCCTCACGGCGGTAGCACGGGCTGTAGGCCATGAACCGCTGGGGCAGCGACGCCTCCGACAGCACCTCGCCGGCAGCCATGGAGGTCAGCGGCACCTCGGCGGTGGGGATGCACCACAGGTCGTCGCGCTCGATGGCATAGGCGTCGTCGGCGAACTTCGGCAGCTGCCCGGTGGCGGTGAGGGTCGCGGTGGTGACCAGGCTGGGCGGCCGGACCTCCTCGAACTCGTCGGCGTTGCGGTCGAGGGCCAGCTGGCACAGCGCCCGCGACATGGTGGCCCCGTCGCCGCGGAGCATGGTGAACATCGAGCCCGAGATCTTCACCGCCCGCTCGACGTCGAGGATCCCCAGCGCGGCGCCCGTCTCCCAGTGGGGGACCCGCTGGGCCGGCGTGTAGCCGTCGGGGTCGAAGCCGTGGACGCGGCGGACCGGGTTGTCGCGCTCGTCGGCGCCGTCGGGCACCTCGGCCGCGGGGGTGTTGGGGATGCCGAGGAGCAGGGCCCGGATCTGCTCGGCGAGCTCGTCGGCCTCGGCCGCCAGGGCGGCCTCCTCATCGCCCAGCGAGCGGCTCTCGACCCGGAGCTGCTCGGCCTCGTCGCCCCGCCCGTCGCGGTGGAGGCGCCCGACCTCACCCGAGATGGACTTGATGCGGTTGCGGACCTCGTCGCGCCGGGTGCCGACCGTCCGCTGGCGGCCGTCGAGCTCGTGCACCTCGCGGACCTCGGACGGATCGACGCCCTTGCGGGCCAGGTCGGCGATCACGCCGTCGAGGTCGGAGCGGATGCGCCTGATGTCGAGCACCTCCGCACGCTAGTGCCGTGCCCGGCGACGCCCGGTGGGCGTTCCGGCGCCATGCGCTGGGTGTCGTCGCAGCGCCGCGGGGCGTTTCCCGGCGCCCGGTGGGCGGGCGGTAGCGTCGGAGGATGGCTGCGGTGGACGTCGATGACCTCGTCGTCCGGTACGGGGAGCTCACCGCCGTCGACCGGGTGTCGTTCCACGTCGACAAGGGCTCGGTGCTGGCCCTCCTCGGCCCCAACGGGGCCGGCAAGACCTCCACCGTCGACACGGTGGTCGGGCTGCACGCACCCGCCTCCGGCCAGGTCCGCATCCTCGGCCTCGACCCCCGGCGCGACCGGGCCGCGGTGATGCCCCACCTGGGGGTGATGCCCCAGGACGGCGGGGTGTACGCCGGCGCCCGGCCGATCGAGGTGCTGCGGCTGGTCGCCTCCTTCCACGCCGACCCCGACGACCCCGTCGCCCTGCTGGAGCGGGTCGGGCTCACCCACCGGGCCCAGGCCCAGTGGCGCACGCTGTCCGGCGGCGAGCAGCAGCGCCTGTCGCTGGCCCTGGCCCTGGTCGGGCGCCCGGAGGTGGTCTTCCTCGACGAGCCGACCGCCGGCATCGACCCGTCCGGCCGACTGCTGGTGCGCCAGCTCATCGCCGACCTGCGCACCGCCGGGCTCGCCGTGGTCGTCACCACCCACGACCTCGAGGAGGCCGAGAAGGTGGCCGACCGGGTGGTGATCATCGACCAGGGGCGGGTCGTCGCCAGCGGCACCCCGGCCGAGCTCATGCGCACCTCGGGCGCCGCCGAGATCCACTTCGGCGCGCCCCCGGGCCTCGACACCGCCCTGCTGGGCAAGGCGATGGTCGCCGCCGTCGACGAGGTCGCACCCGGTGAGTACGTCGTGGCCGCCGAGCCCACGCCGGCCAACATCAACGCCCTCACCTCCTGGCTGGCCGCCCACGACGTGCCCCTCGCCGACCTGCGGGCCGGGCGGCAGTCCCTCGAGGACGTCTTCCTGCGGATGACCGCCATCACCGGCGAGATCCCGGCGGTGCGCATCGACACCGACCGCCGCGAGGGCGCGGAACGCCGTGACGACCCGCGCCGGGGCGACCGCGATCGTCGCAGCGGTCGCGACCGGCGCCACCCCCGCTCCGCCTGACCCTTCGTCCTGTCCGTCCTGGCGGCGCGGAGGGCGTCACCAGGACGGACAGGACGGGCATCGGGCGCGACGGGGGACGGCTCACCCCCGCCCCCGGCGCCGTCGGTCCCGGGCGGGACGTAGAGTCGGCGCTTCGACGGCCCGGGGTCAGGGTGCTCCCGTCGCCGGACGCACCAGCGGAGGGTGAGATGTGGAACCTGGCCATCGACTTCGGCACCAGCAACACCACGGGCGCCACGTGGGCTGACGGCGTCGTCGAGGCGGTCGAGGTCGACGGGCGCCGACAGGTGCCCTCGGTCGTGCTGCTGTCCGCCGACGGCACCTGGGTCGTGGGCCGTCAGGCCGACAACCAGTCGGCGGTCGTGCCCGAGCGGGTGGAGCGGGCGCCGAAGCGCCGGCTCGGGAAGGGCCGCACCCTCCTCCTCGGCGGCCAGGCCGTCCCGATCACCAGCGCGGTGGCCGCCCTCCTGGGCCCCCACACCGCCGCTGCCCGCGCCCGGCACGCGGGCGACCCCGGCCACATCGTCCTGACCCACCCGGCCCGGTGGGGTCCCGAGCGCCTCGACGTGCTGCGGACCGCGGCCCACGAGGCCGGCTTCCCCCGCGTCGAGCTGGTGCCCGAGCCGGTGGCGGCCGCCCACTACGTGGACGACCCGCTCGAGGTCGGCCAGCACGTCGCCGTCTACGACCTCGGCGGCGGCACCTTCGACACCTGCGTGGTGCGCCGGACCGAGACGTCCTACAAGGTCGTCGGCCTGCCCGGCGGCAACGAGCGCATCGGCGGCGAGGACTTCGACCACCGCATGTACCAGCACCTCGGGGCCGCGGTCGCCCGGGAGGACGCGGCGGCGTGGGACAACATGCAGACCAGCGACGACCGGCAGTGGCAGCGGGCGGCGGCCGACCTCCTCACCAACGCTCGCGACGCCAAGGAGCAGCTCTCCCGCAACCCGCGGGCGTCGGTGTACGTGGGCCCGATCGAGCGCGACATCACCGTGACCCGCGACGAGTTCGAGGCCCTGGTCGCCGACGACGTCGACCGCACCGTCGACGAGATGTCCCGCACGATCGCCAACGCCGGGCTGACCGAGGCCGAGATCGCCAAGGTGTACCTGGTCGGCGGATCGAGCCGGCTCCCGCTGGTGCAGCAGAGGATGGGCGCCCGCTTCGGCGACCGGGTGAGCACCTGGGACGACCCGAAGGGCGTCGTCGTGCTGGGGGCGGCCAAGTTCTCCGGCACCCTGGCCGGGGCGGGAACCGTCGCCCCGACCGGGGGTGCCCCACTCGCACCGGAGCCGCCGGTCCCGTCGGGCCCGATCGTCGTCAGCGCACCGCCCGCCCGGGGCGACCTGGGCGCCGGTCCGACCGCGTCGCCCACCGTGCCGCCGGCCGCGACCCCCGCGGCCGCCTACCCCGACCCTGCCGCCGCGCCTACGGAACCCCGGCTCCGCCCGCCTACCCGGACCCGGCCGCCGCGGCCTACGGCACCCCGGCCCCTGCGGCCTACGGAACCCCGGCTCCCGGTCCCGCCCCCTACGGCACCCCCTCGCCCGGCTACCAGCCCGCGGCTGCTCCCGCCCCCGGCTACCCCGCGGCCCCGACGCCCGGCGCGTGGGCTCCGGCCGCACCCCCGGGGAAGCCGGCCGGCGGCAACGAGGTGCTCTACGCCTGGATCGCGGCCGCCACCGTCCTCATCTGCTGCCCGATCGGACCGGCCGTCGGGGCCTACTTCGGCAACGAGGCCAAGAAGAAGGGCCACCCGCAGGGCCAGACGGCCCTGATCGTCAACCTGGTCGCCCTCGGCCTGGTGCTGGTGGGGTGGTTGTTCTGGATCCTCGTCAGCCTCGGCTCCAGCTCGTCCACCGCATGAGCCCGTCGGGAGGCGGCCCCGGGTGGGGGTCCCCGGCGGACGGCTGGGAACATCCCGGCGACCCGGCCCCTCTCACCCACGACACCGCAACGCCCGAGCCGCCGGCCCGAGGCACGAGGAAGGGACACTGACATGAGCGATCTCGGGTTCGACGACGACGCCAGCGCCACCGCCTACGACACCGACGGGGACGGCTTCGCCGACACCGTCGAGGTGGACAGCGATGGCGACGGCCTCATCGACGCCGTCGGCTACGACACCGATGGCGACGGCTACGTCGACATCGTGGAGGCCGACACCAACGCCGACGGCTACGTCGACACGATCATCGACGACAGCAACTACGACGGCGTCGCCGACACGGTCGTCGCCGACACGAACTACGACGGCGTGGCCGACGCGGTCGTGGCCGACACCGACTACGACGGCGTCGCCGACACCGCGGTGGCCGACACCGACGGCGACGGCTACGCCGACGTCGCCGCGGCCGACACGGATGGCGACGGGATCTTCGACACCGCCGCGGTCGACGCCAACGCCGACGGCGTGGTCGACGCGGTCGCCTACGACACCGACGCCGACGGGACCTTCGACACCGCGGCGGCTGACGCCGACGGCGACGGGTACGTCGACACCGTGGCCGGTGACACCGACGGCGACGGCGTCGTCGACACCGCCGTGGTCGACGTCGACGGCGACGGGATCGCCGACGTGGCCGCCACCGAGGTCGGCGAGGGCCCCTTCCAGGCCTGACCCCCGAGCCACCCACCCGGCCACCGGCCGGGGATGGACGTCCGAGGCCCCCGCTCCCACCCAGGGACGGGGGCCTCGCCGCGCCCAGGCTGCATCGCGCCCGGGCCGCCCCGCGGGTCGACCAGCCCCACTCCGACCGAGCTGGCGCGTGATCGCCACAGACCCCTGGCGGATCGACGCGCCAGAACGAGGTGGGACGGGTCAGGCGGGAGACGAGGCCTGGGGGGTGACGCCGAGGGCCTGGTCGACGCGGGCCTGGAGGGCGAGGGCCTCCTTGCGGAAGGCACGGACGCCCTGGAGGCGGGCCTCGGCCTCGGCCCGACGAGCCTGCTGCTCGGCCTTGGTCTGCTGCAGGAGGCCCTGCAGCTCCTTGCGCTGCTCGTCGAGGGAGCGCTTCCGCGTCGTGATGGCGGTGTCGACCGCGAGCTCGACGCCCTCGCGGGCCTCGATGATCTTGAGGGTGAACTCGGCCGCGAACTCCTGGCGGACCTGGGCCGCGACCTCGCGCACGATGCGCAGGTAGTCCTGGCGGACCTGCACCTGGTGGCGCTTCTTGTACCGCATGTAGGTGACGGGGGCGGCGAGGATCAGGCCGGGCAGGATCACCGGCGCGGCGATCCCGCCCAGCAGCGACGCGGTCACGCTGCCGAGGGCACCGGCCGAGAGCAGGCCGGGCAGGCCGTCCTCGACCAGGTTGGCCTTCCCCGCGTTCGGGTCGCGGCGATCGACGCTGGCGACGTCGCGCAGGTACTCGGGCAGGGCGTCCTGCTCCATCTCCAGCACGATCTCGTCCAGGTTGAACTCGGACGCGATCTTCGTGACGGCCTCGTCGAGCCGCTGGGCCAGGGTGTGGGCGACGCTGGCCCAGGCGGCGTTGATCGACTGCTCGAGGTCGGTGCCCAGGTTGGCCATGATCGGGTCGACGTCCTTGCCGGCGGCGTCGATGTGGTCGCGGTACACCCGGTCGATCCGGGTCATCTCCCGACCGATCACCCGGTTGAGGTCGGCCTGGATGCGCTGCACGCTGCCGGCCAGGCGCTGACGCCAGCGGGCCTGCGCGGGCTGCAGCTCCTCGAGCCGGGCCTGGTGGGCCTTGAGGTCGGCCTCGACGGACTCGATGTCGCCGGCCGCGACGCGCACCGCCGCGGTCTGCTCGGACTCGATGCGGGCCAGGACGTTGCCGAGCAGGCGGAGGATGTTGGCCATCCGCACCAGCTCGCGGTTCTGGAGGGTGCGGTCGAAGACGGTGTCGAGGTCGGCCAGCCCGCTGCGGGCCATGAGGGTCGCGGCGGTGTCCTCACGACCGGCCTCGGCCCGGGCCCGGGCCTTGTCGGCGAGGCGGGCGCTGACGGGGAACAGCGGGGCCGCGACCACCCGCTCGAAGCGGCGGGCGGCCTCGGCCGCGTCCTCGTCGGCGTCGGGCTGGGCGGCCCGGGTGCGCAGGACGTGGAGGTACTCGTCGAGCTTGGACCGGTCCTCCGCCTCCATCCGGGCGACCTCGGCTGAGCTGTCGACCTTGGTGAGCACCATGACCACCGTGTCGATCCGCTCGCTGGCCTCGGCCAGGAACTGGAGCTCGCTGAGCGCCACCGGCTCCTCGACCGAGACGGTGAACAGGAGGGCGTCGGCGTAGCGGAGGGCGGCGAGGGCGCTGTCGCGGTGGCCGCGGGTCAGGCCGCCGACGCCGGGGGTGTCGATGAGGACGAGTCCCCGCTCGAGCAGGGGGTGGGGCAGCCCGACCTCGACGCCCACGACCCCCTCGCGGGCGACGGCCGAGCCCTGCATCGACGCGTAGTCGACCAGCTGGTCGGGCCCGATGGTGATGCGCTCCTCGGTGTCGGTGCCCGGTGGCCGCCGGACGACCTCGATGCGCAGGGCATCGGCGTACCGGACGGCCAGGTGGACGCTGGTCGCCACGTCGGCGTCGACGGGCAGCAGGCCGGGGTGGCCGAGGAGGGAGTTGATGAAGCTGGTCTTGCCCCGCTTGATCTCGCCGGCGACGACGACCCGGACCTCGGTGTCCTTCCAGGTCGCGGCCTCGGTCTCGATGCGGGCGCGCAGGTCGTCGTGGCCGGTGTCGACGGTCAGCCGGTGCACCCGGTTGGCCAGTCGGAGGACCTCGGCCACGACCGCGGGCAGACCGGGCGGTCGACCCTCGTGGGCAGGGGTGGGTGCAACCGGGACGGACGGATCGGCCGGCGGGGGGACGGCGGTCATCGGGGCCTCCCCCAGGGGGTCGAGCGGGTCTCGTCGTCATCGTCGGCGGGTCGTCGCGACGGGCGGGGCGGCGGCTCCGCCGGATCGGGCTCCGCCGGGCGGGGCGGAGGCGGAGGCGTCGCGCCCGCGGGACGGGGCCCGCGCGGCGGGGGCGCCCCGACGATCGGGCCCGTGCCCGGTCCCGAGGGCGGGGGGGCCTGCGGGGCGGGCGCCGGGGCAGGGGCCGGAGCGGGGGGCGAGGGCTGGGCCTGGGGCGCGGGCTGGACGGATCCCCAGGGCGGAGCCACCGCGGCCGGGGCGGGCGCCGCGGTCGGTGCCGCCTGTGCCGGAGCCGCCGAGGGCGGCGACGACGGCCACGCCGGAGCAGCCGCAGGGGGCGGAGCGGAGCCGCCGGCCTGGTCCCACACCAGCTCGTACCACTCGCGCACGTCCTCGGCGAGGCGCCGCTCGGCCGGTGTGCGCCGGGCGTCGTTGCCGTAGCGCGCCCACGCCTCCACCGCCGCGGACGCCGCGGTCGCGATCGACGCCGTCGAGGCCCCCGGATCCAACCCGAGGCGGCCGGTGGGCGTCTCCTCCAGGGCGAGGCGGCGGAGGTCGTCGACCAGTGCCGTCGGCAGGGCGACCGCGCCCTCCTCCGCGGTGCGCAGCGCGTCGAGGATGCGGAGGTCGTGGAGGGCGGGGTCGAGCTCGATGCGCTCGAGCGGTCGGGCCATCTCGGCCACGTGGGCCGCATCGGCACCGTCGGCCCGGGCCACGATGCGGCGCAGGTCGGCCAACCCACCCCGAGCCTTGAGGGCGCTGGCCCGGCGGGCGAAGCCCTGCTCGACCAGCTCGGCGAGCGGCTCGTAGCCGCTGCGCTCGCGCAGCCCGCGCAGGATCGCCGTCGCTCCCCGGGCTCCGGCTCCGACCAGCTCGACGCCGACGGCGATGCCGTGCAGGTCGAGCATCCCGAGCAGCCGCCGCAGGTCGTCGCGGCTCACCCCCGGCACGTCGGCGTCGAGGAGGTCCTGCGGGCTGAGCAGGGCGTCCTCCAGGTCGAGCTCGTCGAGCCCCGCGAGGGCCGCGAGGGCGTGGGCGTCGCCCTCGGTGAAGGCGTCGGTGGTGGCCGTCTCGGCCATCAGGCCCATCACGGGCACGACCTCGGAGACCACCGCGCTCAACCGCTCGCGGGCCGCGCCGGCCAGTCGGTGGGCGACCGGCCAGGGGTCGCCGTCGGGTGCCAGCCGGTCGACCTTGCTGAGGATGCCGACCGCGTTGGCCGACGAGAGGCCCGACGAGGTGAAGAGGCCGCGGAAGCGCTCGAGCACCTCGACGTCGCTCTCCCGGACGTGGGGCGTGAGGAAGAGGAGGGCATCGGCATCGCTCATCGCGAGGCGGGAGTCGTCGGCCTCGCGGGAGTCGTCGTCGAGGCCGAGGGCCTCGGCGGTGGCCCGCTGGTTGGCGTCGGTGACGGTGTTCAGCCCGGGCGTGTCGATGATCGTCAGCTGCTGGAGCCGCTCGTTCGACAGGTGGACGATCACCCGGGCGACCTCGTCGGCGGGGACGCCCAGGTCCTCGGGGATGCGGGTCCCGGCCGCGAAGGGGACGGTCGTGATGCTGCCGTCGCGGCGTTGGACCTCGATGCGCTGGTGGTGGTCGTAGGTGAACCAGGTGACGAGGCGGGTGCACTCGCCGGCGTCGACCGGCGCGATCCGCTGGCCCAGGAGGGCGTTGACCAGGGTGGACTTGCCGGAGCTCACGCTGCCGGCGACGGCCACCCGCAGGGGCGCGAGGAGGCGGGCCCGGACGGCCAGCACCGCGTCGCGCGTCGGGCTCTCGGGCAGGCGGCGCAGGGCGTCGTCGCAGACCTCCACCAGTCGGAGGGAGAGGTCGCGGGTCATCGGTGGGGGGCGGGAGCGGTGCGCATCAGGGCGGATGGGGTCAGAGGAGGTCTTCGATGTCGGGCACGACCTCGGGGAGGGCGTCGTCGCCGGCATCGGCGGGGAACAGGTCGTCGCCACCGTCGAGCTCGACCAGGTCGAGGTCGACGTCGCCCCCGTCGAGGGCCCAGTCGTCGACCGCGACCGACGCGTCGACGTCGGCGAGGTCGTCGTCGGGATCAGGGGCGTCGGCGTCGGGATCAGCGTCGGCGGGTCGGCCTCGGCCGCATCCGCGTCGGCGAGGTCGACCGAGGGGTCGGCGCCGTCGTCGGTGAGGGGGAGGTCGTCGACCGCGAAGGGGCCGGCGTCGACGATGTCGACCTCGACCGCGCCGTCGACCAGGTCGGACCACTCGTCCGCCGTCGGCTCCTCGACCGGATCGGCGAGGAGGGCGTCGCGGAGGTCGAGCACCTCGTCGTCGCTCAGCTCGGGTCCGGCCCCGTAGGCATCCATGTCGAGGTAGCCGTCGGCGTCGAGCCGCAGCCCGTCGAACCCACTCATCGGCCTTCCCTCACGCGTTGGGGGTGCATCATCGAACACTCAGCCGGGGAAGGCCGATGAGCGCCGACGGCTCCGCCGTCGAGAGATGAACCGCGCTGCATTGATTCGCTCGCTGCGCTCGCTCATCGTTCGCCCTCCTCGACTCCCGGGGCGGGGTCCTCCCCCCGGCGGCACCCGTTCCCCGCTCCGGGGACGAGGGCTACTCTGCGGATCTCCCCGGCCCGTCGGATCGCCGCCGTCGGAGGGGACGAAGGGGGCACGACGTGGTCACGAGAGAGAGCCCGCCGCGACGGCGACATCGTGCCGCGGACGAGGCCGACCTGGTGGCCTGGGCCCAGGAGGGCGACGAGCAGGCCTTCGCCGAGCTGGTCGAGCGCAGCCGCAGTCGACTCTTCTCGGTGTGCGTCCGGGTCACCGGCGACGAGCACTCGGCGCGCGACGCGGCCCAGAACGCGCTGCTCGACGCATGGAGGGCGCTGCCCCGCTTCGAGGGCCGGTCGAGCTTCTCGACCTGGCTGTGCCAGATCGGGAGCCGCGCCGCCCTGGCGGTGGCGCAGCGCCGACGCCCGAGCCCGGTGGCCGAGGTCCCCGAGCCCAGCGGTCCCTTCGTGGTCGAGGCGTCGCTGGAGGAGGCCGCCGTCGCCGTCAGCTCGGTGCGCTGGGCCCTCGACCACCTGCCTCCCGACTTCCGCACCGCCCTGGTGCTGCGCGAGTACGCCGACATGACCTACCAGGAGATCGCCGACGCCCAGGGCGTGCGCATCGAGACGGTGAAGACCCGCATCGCGCGGGCCCGCCGGGCGGTGGCCACGGTGCTGGAGGCCGCCGAGGCCTGACCGGGCCGGCGCTCACTGGCTGGCCGTCCACGCGGTGGACGACGACCTCCGGCTGCCGCAGCACGCGGGAGCCGTCGAGGTAGCCGGGCCGCTCGGTGGCGGCGACGGTGTTGTGGAGGGCGACGTCGGTCGTGGGGCGCTGGGCGACGGCGCGGTGCACGGCCGGGTCGAAGGGCTCGCCGTCGGGGTGGAGCTCGGTGACGCCGGCCGAGGCGAGGCTGCGACCGACCTCGTCGCGGAGGGCGTCGCTGGGCAGCTGGTCGCGGAGCTCCACCAGGGAGGCGACGAGCCCGTCGCGCTGGGTGCGGAGCCGGTCGGTGTCGCGGTCGGGGGCCGGCCCGATCAGAGGACCTCCCGCCGCCGGGATCGGGGTCGCGGGCGGAGCCGACGGAGGGGCCGGAGCGGGCGCGGGCGTCGGGGCGGGCCCGGGGTGCGCGCCGTACACCGGTGCGGCCGGAGGGGACCGGCGTCGCCCGAGGGCGATCCCGATCAGCAGGCCGAGCCCGAGGGCGACGACGCCGAGCACGACGGCCCCGATCGCGGCCGCGGCCCGGCCGACGCCGGAGTCGTCCTCCGAGACGAGCACGGCGTCACCGTCCGCGGCCGGGACGGTGGTGCCCGGCGTCGCCGTGGTCGAGGTGGCCCGCCCCGTGGTGGTCGTGGCCTCGTCGGTGGTGGTCGTGGCCTCGGTGGTCGTGGTGGTCTCGTCCTCGGTCGTGGTCGAGCCGGGGCCGATGGGCCCTCCCACCTGGCCCGAGGCCGGTCCGCCGGCGGCGAGCAGCCCGAGGACCAGCGCGACCACGGCCGCCGCCACCACGGCGGCACCCCGGCGCTGGGCGGGCGGGAAGGGCGGTGGCGCAGGCGTCTCCATCGCCGGGTGAGAGGGCCTCGGACCCCACTTTGTTCCCGCCGAGGAGCCCCGAGCGGGGACCCCTCCCCGCCGGCGACCTCTCCGCCCAGGCCCTACCGGGGTCACTCCCAGCGGAAGAGGCGCGACGCCGCGATCGGCGCGACCACGGCCCAGACCGCCAGGGTGATCCAGGCGATCGCCGGCGTCCCGTCGCCGCCGAGGGCGCCGTGGGTGATGTCGGCCAGGGCCCCGGCCGGCAGGGCGCGGGAGACCACCTGGAGGGCGGCGGGCATGTCGTCGATGGGGACGACGACACCGCCGAGGAAGAGCAGCACCACGTAGACGAGGTTGGCGACGGCCAGGGTGGTCAGGGCCGGGAGGGTGCCGGCCATCAGCAGGCCGATGCCGGCGTAGCCGATGGTGGCCAGGACCATGCCGGCCAGGGCCACGACCAGGCCGCCGGTCGGTCGCCAGCCCAGCGCGGCGCCGACCCCGAGCAGCAGGATCACCTGGAGGGCCTCGATGAGGAGGACGGCCCCGAGCTTGGCCGCGAGCAGGTCGCGGCGCGACAGCGGCGTGAGGGCGAGTCGTCGCAGCACCCCGGTCGAGCGCTCGAAGCCGGTGGCGATGGCCAGCCCGGTCATGGCGGTCGACAGCACCGACAGCGCCAGCACGCCGGGCAGCAGGAAGTCGACCGGGTCCTCGGCGCCGGTGGGCAGCACGTCGACCAGGCTGAAGAAGACCAGCACCATCACCGGGATGAGGAAGGTCAGCAGCACCGACTCCCCCCGACGCAGCGTCAGCACCAGCTCCATGCGGAGCTGCGCGCCGACGCGTCGGCCGCGAGGGGCCGCGCCTCTCGTGGGGCCGGCCAGGGCCGGTGCGGTCACGATGGGACCGTCAGGGACGCCGGTGGGCGTGGGGCTCGGGCGCCGGGGAGGTCTCGGCGAAGGCCCGCGACACCTCGTCGTAGGTCAGCGGCGGATCCGCGGCCGCACCCGTGTCGCCACCATCCGGCGGGCGCGCCGCCACCCGGTCGAGGCGATCGAGCTCCTCCTCCTCGCGCTGGGCCTTGAAGGCCCACACGAAGAACATGATGGTGATGGCCACCCACAGGCCCCCGCCGGCGCCGAGCTTCATCAGCACGCCCGGCGGCCTGCTGATCGCTGCGGACGCTGATGTCGAAGGCCCGGAAGGGCGTGTCGTAGGCGCTGTAGACGGCGTGGTCGGCGAAGGTGAGCCAGCCGCCCGGCACCGTCGGGATCACCGACATGAGGAACAGGTAGATCATCTGGGCCGGCGGGCTGATCCGCCACTCGGAGATCGGGCCGCACACGGGCATGAACATCATCAGCGAGGTCAGCACCAGCATGGTGTGCACGCCGTAGTGCAGGAGGCCGTTCTCGACCGAGGCGTTGACCAGCGCCGGCCAGTGCACCGCCATCACCATGGCGTTGTAGGCGACGCCGGCGACGACGGGCAGCGACGCCAGGCGCACGACCCGGCGGACCTTGCCCTGGCCGAGGATCAGGTCGGCCAGCCACCGCGGGGTGGCCACCAGGGCCAGGGCGGGCACGGCCAGGGTCAGCAGCGAGTGCTGGAGCATGTGGACGGCGTAGAGGTACTGCTCGCCGATGTCGTGCATCGGCCAGTCCGACGCGACCCACAGCAGGAAGATGCCGGAGACCGCCGCGATCAGCTGGCGACGGGTGAGCACGGGCTCGCCCTCGGGGACGACCTTCGGGCCGATCACCCGGACCGCGTAGGTGTACAGGCCGATGAGCGACCCGACCAGCAGCCAGACCTCGGGGTGGATCTGGAACCGCCACACGTCGACCGAGGCGGCGGAGGAGAGCATCGGTCAGGCCCTTGCCGGCCGCACGGGGCTCGGAGGCGTCACCAGAAGATCCCGAAGGTGATGAGGGCGACCATGTACACCGCGACGGCCAGGAACAGCCCGGCGTAGAAGATCCGGGTGAGGATGATCGAGTCGAACTTCAGGTGCATGAAGAAGCGCGGCGATGATCACGAACTTGATGCGCCATCATGCACGAGCAGCGGCCACATCAGGACGGGGCCGTCGTCGATGATGTAGGGCCACGCCACCTCCATGGCCGTCAGCACGGCGAGGATCAGGGCGATCTTGATGTAGAGCGGCTCGTGACCGCTGAAGGCCTCGCCCTCGTGGGCGTGGTGCACCTCGGCGTGGGGGTGGTCGTCGGTCGTCACGGCGGCGTCGCTCATCTCGGACCTCTCAGGGGATCAGGTAGACGATGGTGAAGATCAGCACCCACACCACGTCGACGAAGTGCCAGTACAGGCCCACGATCTCGACCGCCTCGGCCCGCGCCTGCGGGATGCGGCCCCGCAGCGAGAGGACGACCGTCGAGAGCAGCATGACGATGCCGAGGGTGACGTGCACCCCGTGGAAGCCGGTCAGGGTGAAGAAGGCGGAGCGAGGCGGCGTTGGTGGTGAAGCCCATGCCCTCCTTCACGAACTCCTGGAACTCGTAGACCTGGCCGGAGATGAACACCGTGCCGAGGACGGCGGTGGTGACGCAGCCAGAGCCGCATGCGCGGCCTGGTCGCCGCGCTGGATGGCCGAGACGGCCAGCACCATGGTGAGCGAGCGACATGAGCAGCACGAACGACGAGATCGAGGTGAAGCTCGATGTCGTAGAGGTCGTGGGGCGATCGGGCCGCCGGCGGCGTTGTTGTGCTTGTAGAGCAGGAAGGTGGAGATCAGGCCGCCGAACAGCAGGCACTCCGAGCCCGAGGAACACCCACATCGCCAGCTTCTCGTTGGAGATGCCGGTGTTGGTGACGGTGTGGTCGTGGTCGGGGCCGACCGCGTACGCGAGGTCGCTGCCGCCGTCGGCGGCCGCCTCGGCGGTGAGGGTCGGTGTCAGTCAACGAGCGCAGCCTCCTCGGGCTCGGCGGCGTCGCCGCCGTCGGTGGGCTCGGGCCCGTCGTCGTGGTGGTCGTCGTGGCCGGCGTCGGGCGTCGGTGGCCGGCTCGAGGACCCAGCCGTAGATGCCGGCGACGATCAGGATGCCGCCGACGAGGCACAGCCACAGGTTGAAGATGAGGCCCCAGGCGACGAAGGGCAGGCCGACGGCCAGACACGATCGGCCAGTACGACGGCGACGGCAGGTGCACGCCCGGTCGGCGTCGCCCGGCTGGACGATCGTCCTCGGCGGCGGCGACCCGGACCAGGCGGCCCGTCGGCGTCCTCGCCGTACTTGCGGTGCCAGAAGTCGTCGAGGCGCCGGACGGTGGGCGATCACGTCGAAGTTGTGCGCCGGGGTGGGCGACTGGGATCATCCACTCGAGGCTGCGGGCGTCCCACGGGTCGGCGGGCATCGGCACCGGGTTGCGCTTGTTGGCCCGGTACGAGGTGATGACGTTGCAGAAGAAGACCAGGAACGACGATGGCGATGATGAAGGCCCCGATCGTGCTGACCATGTTCCAGAAGTTGAAGCCGTAGCCGTCCCGGTAGGTGTAGGTGCGGCGGGGCATGCCCTGCAGGCCGAGGATGTGCATCGGCCCGAAGGTCAGGTTGAAGCCGATCAGCAGCAGCCAGAAGTTGATCTTGCCGATGCGTGTCGTTCGAGGGAGTAGCCGAACACCTTGGGCCACCAGAAGTACCAGCCGCCGACGAAGCCGAACAGGGCGCCGCCGAAGAGCACGTAGTGGAAGTGGGCGACGATGTAGTACGTGTCGGTCTGCTGGGTGTCCGACGGCGGCCACCGCGTGGGTCACGCCCGAGAGGCCGCCGATGGTGAACATGGTGACCAGGCCGACCGAGTACAGCATCGGGGCGCTGAACTTGAGCTTGCCGCCCCACATGGTGGCCAGCCAGTTGAAGATCTTCACGCCGGTCGGCACGGCGATGAACATGGTCGACACCGAGAAGGCGGCCACCGACATCGGGCCGATGCCCGAGGCGAACATGTGGTGGGCCCACACGCCCCAGCCCATGAAGCCGATGGCGATGCCCGAGAACACCATGAACGGGTAGCCGAAGATCGGCTTGCGGGCGAACACCGGGATGATCTCGGAGATCACGCCGAAGGCCGGCAGGATCATGATGTAGACCTCCGGGTGACCGAAGATCCAGAACAGGTGCTCCCACAGCAGCGGGTCGGCGCCCGGCGTCGACGTCGAAGAACCGGGCGCCGAAGAGCCGGTCGAACATGCAGCAGGAACTGCGCCGCGGTGAGCACCGGGATGGCGAAGAGCAGCAGGAACTGCGTCACCAGGCTCATCCAGGTGAACACCGGCATCTTCAAGAGCGTCATGCCCGGGCGCCCGCATGTTGAGGCACGGTGGTGATCAGGTTGATCGCACCGACCAGCGAGGCGATGCCGGTGATGATCAGGCCCATGTTCCAGAAGTCGATGCCGTGGCGACGGCGAGTACACGCACGCCGTTGTTCGGGGCGTAGTTGAACCAGCCGCCGTCGGCGCCGCCGCCGAGCAGCCAGGCCGAGTTGAGCACGATGCCGCCGGCGAGGAACACCCAGAAGCTGACAGCGCGTTCATCCGCGGGAAGGCGACGTCGCGGGCCCCGATCTGCAGCGGGATCAGGTAGTTCATGAACGCCGCGCCGAGCGGCATCACGACCAGGAAGATCATGGTCGTGCCGTGCATCGTGTACAGCTGGTTGTAGAGCGTCGGCGCTGAGAGGACGGTGCCCTCGGGCGCGGCCAGCTGCAGGCGGATCAGCAGGGCCTCGATGCCGCCGACCAGCAAGAAGAACGAGCGACGCGACGCCGTACATGATGCCGATGCGCTTGTGGTCGACGGTGGTGACCCAGCTGCGCCAGCCGGTGCGTGGTCGTCGGCCGGGCGAAGACGCCGAGCGGGTTGCGGGCCTGCGCTCCTCGCCGGACGGGAGGGCGAGGGGGCCGGTCGGTGGTGGTCATGTGCTCGAGTCCTCCGTCGCCTACTTGAGGGTGACCAGGTAGGCGACCAGCTGGTCGATCTGCTCCTCGGACAGGTTGAGGTTCGGCATGCCCCGGGTGGGGCTGCGGCCTGCGACGCCGTCGGGCTCATGGCCTTCTCGGCCGGCGGGTTGCGCAGCCAGGCCTCGAGGGCGCCCCGGTCGAGGCAGCTGCTCGAGGTCCTCCGGGTCGTCGGCCCAGTCCTGGCCGAGCGCGTTGCACTCCTCGGTGTCCCTGCGCAGGTCGAACTTGGCGCCGGCGAAGGTGGTGCGGCTCATGAGGTGGGTGAGGTTCGGCGCGTGCCGGCTGGCCTGGAGCTGCGGATCGGTGATCGTGCCGGGTCCACCCATGATGTCGCGGTTGAACTCGGGATCTCCTCGTCGGAGAACTGGTCGTCGTTGACGCCCTCGATGAGGTGGCAGCTGGCGCACAGCTGGCCGGTGAAGACCCGGTAGCCCTCGGCCTCCTCGCTGGTGTCGTCCTCGGCGTAGGTCGGCGCGTCCTGCTGCTGGGCCTCGGTCCAGGCCTCGAAGTCGGCCCGGTCGAGGGCGACGACCTTGATGCGCATCTCGGCGTGGGAGAGGCCGCAGAACTCGGTGCACTGGCCGATGTACTCGCCGGGCTCGTCGGCCTCGAGGTTCCAGCGGGTGCCAGCGGTTCGGGCACGGCGTCGCGCTTGCCGTTCAGCGTCGGGGCCCAGAACGAGTGGATGACGTCGCGGGACGTGATGTGCAGGCGCGACCTTCTCGGCCGGCGGGGATGACCAGGTCGTTGGCGGTGACGATCTCGTCGAACTCGCCGTCGCCGTCGAGCGTCGTAGCGGTACTCCCACCACCACTGCTGGCCGATGACCTCGACCTGCGAGCGCGTCCTCGGGCACGGCTCCTCGTTCAGGGTGAAGATGGTGACGACGGTGAAGATGCCGATCACGGCCGAGCACCACGGCCGGGAGGATGGTCCAGCCGATCTCCGGCGTTGAAGTTGCCGTGGATCTGGGCCGGGATGTCGTCGAAGTCGTCGTCGTCCTTGGCCCGGAACTTGAGCGACGACGACCAGCGCCCCGCCCAGCACGACGACGAACACGATGCCGGCGATGACGAACACCGGGATCGATCAGGTTGTGGATCACCCGGGCGTACTCGCCCTCGGGCTCGAAGGTGTCCTGCGGTGCGTCGTCGGCGCACCCTGCGAGCAGGGTGCCGACGGCCAGGACGGCCGCGACGACGCGGGTCCGGCGCAGCGGGGACGGGCGAGGGCTCAACGGACACTCCCGGGCAGGGTCGACGGGCGCCGACGGGATCGGGGGCAGAGGGGTCGAGGGCAGGAGCGCCCTCGTGCTCCTCCTCCTCGCTCGTGGTGCTCGACGGGCTCGCGGCGCCGACGATGGCCGCCGCGATGCCGCCGGCCAGCACGGCGAGGGCGCCGACGACGCAGCATGCCGGCGACGACCTGGCGGTTGACCTTGGGCTTCGAGGCGAACACGAAGGCGAGGGTCAGCACCAGGAGGCGGCACCAGGCCGAACACCAGGTAGACGCCGAGCTTGGGCAGCGCCAGCAGGATCCGGGAGATCGCCAGCACGAAGACGCCGATGCCGAGCACGCCGATGATCGGGACCTCGAAGGGGTGCATGACCCGGTGGCGGATCGACCGGTTGACCTCGGCGTCGCCGGTGGCCCGGTCGGCCCAGGCGCTGATCGCCCACTCGAAGACGGCGATGGCGAGGATGCCGGCGCCGAGGATGACCAGCGGGGCCGAGGTCACCAGGCCGAGGGCGACGATGCCGGTGCCGAGCGCCCCGACGATGGGCCAGTAGCTGCCCCGCTCGGGTGCGGTGACCTCGGGGACGGTCTCGATGGCCAGCAGCTGCGAGCCGGCCTCGGCCGATCGGCGTCGCGGAAGGCGGCCGTGGTGGCACCGAGGAAGACGGCTGCGCCGGCGATGCCCATGAGGATCGCGCAGCCGAGGTGGTCGCCGACGCCGCCCTTGTACCCGAGCGTCAGGACGCCGGTGAGGGTCGACATGCCGACCTCGTTGGGGTTGGTGGCGCCGCCGTAGACCATCGCGCCCAGGAGGGCGGCGGCGGCCAGGCCGAAGAAGCACTTGGATCCGGTGGTGAACACGACGACCCTCGCTACTTGGTCACGTAGACGGCGTACCAGATGACGGCCAGCACGGCCATGGTCAGGTACCAGATGACGGAGGCGGCCACGATGCCCTCGCGGTCCCGCCCGGAGTACTCGCCGCCGAGGGTGCGCAGGGTCATGATCGAGGCGAACACCATCGCCCCCACGAGGAGGGCGAGGTGGGTGCCGGTGACGGCGTAGAAGAGCAGCCCGGCCGGGTTGGTGCCACCGGCGATGGGCAGGCCGGTCTGCGTGTAGAGGAACGTCGTGGCGTTGATGACCGCGAACCCGAACAGCAGGGTGAGGCAGAGGGCGAAGATCGGCTCCGGCCGGTCGTTGTTGGACGACCGAGTAGACCGCCCAGGCCATGCTCACGCACGAGAGGAGCATCGTGCCGAAGGCGATGTTGGCCGGGGTGAGCGGGATCGGGTTGCCGTCGGCGAGCCACACCGGCGCCTGGCCGTCGACGGCCGGGCCGCTGATGACACCGTGGCGGACCGACAGGTAGATGCCGATCAGCCCGGCGAAGAGCGTGATGATGGCGGCCGCGGCGAAGGCCGTGCCGATCAGCAGCACGCGAGGCCGGGAGACGGCCGCGGGGGCCGAGTCGGGGACGGCGTCGTAGACGAGGTCGTCGTCGTGGTGGACGGCGGTGGCGGTCGACATCAGGCGGATGCCTCCTCGGCGGTGTCGTCGGCCAGCAGCGGCTCGGGCGAGGTCACCTCGGGCACGTCGCCGTCGAAGTTGGCGAACGAGGGCGGCGAGGCGGTGGCCCACTCGAGGGTCTGGCCGCCCCACGGGTCGGCCGGCTCGTCGTCGCGGGTGCGGCCGACCAGCCCGGCCACCGCGACCAGCGCACCGAGCACGACGAGGGCGGCTCCGGCGACCGAGGCCGCGTTCATGGCCTCGATGCCGTAGATGGACTCGTCACCCTCGCCGGTCAGGCCGGAGATGGCCTCGGGGATGGCGAGCAGCAGCACGCCGGTGCCCACCACGACCGGGGCGGCGCGGCCCAGGCCCTCGCTCGCGGCATGGCCGAGGAGCTTGGTGGCCCAGTGGTAGAGCCCGGCCAGCAGGCCGAGGAAGGCGCCCACCATGGTGAGGTGCGACTGGGCGGTGACCCACTGGGTGCCGGCCAGCTCGAGCCAGCTCTGGAACGGGATGGCGGCACCGAGGAGGGTCGCGAGCAGGAGGACCAGGAGGCCGACGACCGACCCCACGAGGGCGCTGGTGACCTTCGGCCGGCCGGACCTCAGCGTGAGGCCCACCAGGCCGAGCACGGCGAGCACCGGCAGCGGGGCCAGGAGGGACATCCCCTTGGTGACCGGCTGGCCGGCGGCGGCGGGCACGATCGAGTCGAGGGCGAAGGCGCCGATGCCGAGGACGGCGAAGGCGCCGATGGCGACCGTGGGCGGCGCCCCGGTTGGGCAGGCGGACACCGCTGCTGGTGGCGGCGACGTCGAGGGCGATGCCGAGGAGCGGGATGGCCAGGGCGTACACCTGCGGCTGGCGGGCGATCCACCCCACGTGGGCGACCATGGCCGGCCCGTCGCCGCCGAGGAAGACCTGGCCGTAGCGGTGGTCGAGGTACAGGATGATGAGGACCGCGACCAGCACCGGCAGGGTCAGGATCCAGATGGTCGCGGTGCAGAGCATCGACCAGGCGAACATCGGGACGCGCTCGACGCCCATCCCCTTGGTGCGGGCGGCGAGGACGGTGGTGCCGACGCAGATCGACCCGAGGACGATCGCCGCCGCCGTCATGCCGGTGGCGAGGACCCACAGGTCGACGCCGTCGCCGCTGCCGCCGCCGGGCCCGCCGTTCATGGCGAAGGCGGTGACGGTGAGGGCGCCGCCGAGGAGGAAGGCCCAGAACGACGCCGCCGCGGCCCGGGGGAAGGCGATGGCCCGGGCGCCCACCTGCAGGGGCACGATCGCGATGCGCCAGGCCGAGCAGGGCCGGCATCAGGAAGAGGAGCGTCGCCGACAGCAGGGAGAACGACAGGACCTGGTCGACCGTCTCACCGTCGAGGATCGTGTTGCCGAAGGTGCCGTCGATGCGGTCGATGCCGCCGAGCATCGCGGTCGTGGCCGAGGCCAGGCCGAAGAGCAGCGAGGCCCCGATGAAGAAGCGGCCGATGACCTTGTGGTCGGTGCTCCCGAGCAGGCCGGCCAGGCCGGTGACGGGCTCGGCGGCGGCGCCGGGCGCGTCGGCCGAGGTGGTGCTCACCGGGGGTGCGTGGGTTGCTGTCATCGACGCGTGGACCTCGTCGGCGACGCCTCCCGCGAGCGGGTCCGGGCGCCACCCTGTGGGGAGACGGTGACTGTCGGCTCGGGACAATACACAGGCCCTCGGAACCCCCCCGAATCGCAGGCCGGGCGGCTCCCGACCACCCCACGGCGGCGCCGCTCATGTCGCTCCGCTCAGCAGCGCGTCGACGGCCATGGCCCCGAAGAGCAGGGTCAGGTAGGTGATCGACCAGTGGAACAGCCGCATCGCCCGGGCCCCGTCGGGCGAGCGGTGCAGATCGATGGTCAGACCCAGGTAGGCGGCCCCCAGCACCACGGCGGCGACCGTGTAGACGGCGCCGAGCTCGGCGACGGGGACGAGCACCAGGGTCAGCGCCCACAGCACCGCGGTGTAGGCGACGATCCGGGTCGTCACCGCCCGCATGCTGGACACGACCGGGAGCATCGGCACCTCGGCCGCGGCGTAGTCCTCGCGGTAGCGGACGGCCAGGCACCAGAAGTGCGGCGGCGTCCACACGAAGATGACGGCGAACAGGATGATCGGCTCCCAGGCCAGCGAGCCGGTCACCGACGACCAGCCGATGAGCACCGGCGCCGCGCCCGCGGCACCGCCGATCACGATGTTGCGGGTCGACGTCCGCTTCAGCCAGAGCGTGTAGACGAAGACGTAGAAGAGCATCGCCGAGGTGGCCAGCACCGCCGAGAGCAGGTTGACGGCACCCCACAGGAGGGCGAAGGCCGCCACCTCCAGCGCCACCGCGAACGTCATCGCCGCCCGGGGCGTGATCTCGCCGGTGACCAGCGGGCGGTCGCGGGTGCGCTCCATCAGCCGGTCGATGTCGCGGTCGACGACCATGTTGATGGCGTGGGCGCCGCCGGCGGCGAGGGCGCCGCCGAGCACCGTCCAGAGCACGAGCCACCCCGACGGGAGGCCCTGCTCGGCCAGCACCTGCACCGGCACGGTGGTGACGAGCAGCAGCTCGATGATGCGCGGCTTGGTGATGGCGACGTAGGCCGCCAGCTTCGAGCGGGTCGGCCGGGCCTCGGCCGCCTCGGCCGTCGGTGGCGGCCGTCTCCGACGCGGCTGCGAGGGCGCCGGGCCGCGTGCCGCGGCGGGGATCGGTCAGCCGACGGCCGTGCACCCCGGCGACCCGTGGGGCGGGAGGGGACACCGTGGCGGCACCGGGGGTCGGCGGGGTCACACGGGCGAGACTACGGCTGGTCCGGCCGGGGGGCCAAAGGGGGGCGGATCCGGCGTCTCCGACCGTCCGGTTCGGAGCGGTCCGTCGGTCGCCCGTACCCTCGGAGCCGTGTCGGTGCTCGACCGTGCTCCTGCCGTCTCGCCCGCGGCCTACCGCCGCATCACCCGCGTCGCCCTGTGGTCGCTGGTGTTCATCGTGGTGACGGGGGCCGGCGTGCGGTTGACCGGGTCCGGGCTGGGCTGCTCGACGTGGCCGGGCTGCGAACCGGGCGAGCTCACCCCCCACGCGGCGTCGGGCTGGAACCCGTGGATCGAGTTCGTCAACCGCCTCATCACCGGCCTCGTGTCGGTGGCCGTCGCCCTCGCGGTGCTCGGCTCGCTGCGCCGCGTGCCCCGGCGGCGCGACCTCACCCTCCTGTCGTGGGGCCTGGTCGCCGGCGTCGTCGGCCAGATCGTCCTCGGCGGCGATCGTCGTGCGGCTGCACGTCCACCCCATCGCCGTGCAGGGCCACTTCCTCCTCTCCGCGGTGCTGGTCGCCAACGCGGCGGTGCTGCACCACCGGGCCGCCCGCCCCGACGGCGACGACGGTCGGCCCGCACCGACCGCGCCGCTCGTCGACGCGACCACGGCGCGGCTCACGGGCGTCGCGGTGGCGGGTGCCGCCCTGGTCATGCTGGCCGGGACCCTGGTCACCGGGTCCGGGCCCCACGCGGGCGACGAGACGGCCGAGCGCCTCGACCTGTCGGTGCGAGGGGTGGCGATGGTGCACAGCGCTCTCACCTGGCTCTTCCTCGCCGTGGTGGTGCTGCTCGCGGTGCGGGTGCGACGGGCGGCGGCACCGAGCGCCGTGGTCGACCGGGTCCAGGTGCTGCTCACCGTCGTCGTGCTGCAGGGCGCGATCGGCTACGTCCAGTACGCCACCGGTGTCCCCGAGCTGCTCGTCGGCCTCCACGTGCTCGGCTCGATGGTCGTGTGGGTCGCGGCCATCCGCCTGCGGCTCACCGCGGTCGAGCCGGTGCCCACCCCCGCGCCCGACCGGTCGCCGGAGCGCTCGGCACCGGCCGCCGGGACCCGGCTGTCGACGTCGTCGTAGGCGCACCGCTCCTGCGACACTGGGACGATGTCGTCGACCGACGTCCAGCCGCTCGAGGTCCTCGACGTCGAGCTCGACGAGGCCCTCGACCTCGACCGCCCGTGGCAGGTCATCGTCTGGAACGACCCGATCAACCTCATGTCGTACGTCGCCTACGTGTTCCGGAAGCTGTTCGGCTACTCGAAGGACAAGGCCGACCACCTGATGAAGCAGGTCCACTTCGACGGCAAGGCCATCGTCAGCACCGGCACCCGGGAGAAGGCCGAGCTCGACGTCTTCCGCCTCCACGAGCACGGCCTGTGGGCGACGATGGAGCAGCAGCCGTGACCCGTCCGGACCCGTCCGGGGGCCCCGACCCCCGCCCCTCGCGGCTCGCGGCCGCCACCCGCCCAGGGGTCGATCCGGGGGCCGAGCCGTGTTCCGTCGCCTGATGCGCCGCCGGCCGGTCGGCCGCTCCGGCGACGGCTTCGTGCTGCGGCTCAGCGACGAGGAGGCCGCGCTGCTCGCCAGCCTGGCCGACCAGCTCGACGGCCAGCTCGACGACCCGACCGCCGACAGCACCCTGCGACGCCTCTTCCCCCCGGCCCGCACCGACGACCTCCTGGCCGAGGCGGCCTGGCAGATCGAGCAGGGCGAGGCCCTCCGGCGATCGCGTCGGGGTGCGCTCGACGCCCTCCGCCACCCGGTCGACGAGCCGCTCGACGAGGAGGGCCTGGTGGCCTGGATGCAGGGGCTCAACTCCCTGCGGCTGGTGCTGGGCGAGCGGCTGGAGGTCAGCGAGGAGCCCGACGCCGACGAGGCCGACGTGCGGGCCGCGGCCGCCCTCCTCGACAGCGACGACCCCGACGAGGCCGACTGGGCCCGCCAGCGCCTCGGCGCGTGGGAGCTGTACCACTACCTCTCGTACCTGGTCGACAGCGCCGTCCGCGCCCTCGGCGACCCCTGACCGGCTGAGCCTCGGGCGAACCGAGCACGAATGTGCCGCCCCACGGCCACACAACGGTGCTCGCTTCGGGACGCGACGCGAACCGAGCACGAATGTTCGCGCCCACAGCCGCACATCGGTGCTCGCTTCGGGTGGGGTGGGAGGCGGGTCAGCGCTCCCAGGCGCCGATGTCGCAGGCCGCGACCCCGTCGCCGTCGCCGTCGGTCGGACGGGGGAAGCCCCGGATGTCGGAGACGAGCGTCGAGCCGCAGCCGAACGTCCCCACGGGGATGGCGTCGATCCGCGGCGACCCCGGCGACGGGAACAACGCCCCGTCGTCGTCCCCGCCGTGACGTCGCCCGGGTCCGTCGAGGCCGCAGCTGTCGTCCGGTGCGTAGCTCGTGGCCGAGAGAGGTCACCTGAGGGCTGGGATCGGCCCACATGCAGGAGCCCGACGTGCTCGTTCGGCTCCGACAGGATGGCGACGCCGCCGAACGTCGTGGACGAACCCTCACCGAGCCAGATCGCCGTCCGCCCCCGAGCTGGAGATGGTCGACGCCTCGACGTGGAGCCGTCCCCAGTTCGCCACTTCGACGACGAGGCTGTTGCGGACGACCGCCGTCGCACCCGGCCCGACGATGAGGGAGCTGCCGCCGGGCGCTGATCAGGGCGACCCGCTCCGCGATCACCGTTCCCTGGGCGAACATGATCCCGCCGGCCATCTCCAGTCCACGCAGGACCAGCACCGCCGACTCGTCGTCATCGCCGAGCCCGACGTCGGCCACCGTGGCGTATGCCGTGGGATCGTCGGAGTCGACGACGATCGTGACCTCACCGTCGGATGCCCGCGTTGAGCCTGTCGTACTCGCCGGGAGGGACGAGGACCTCGCCGCGTCCGAGGGCGGTCGCCTCCTCGACCGCGGCCTGGAGGGTGCAGGTCCCGACCTCGGTCTCACACACGCCATCGCCCGGGTCGGCGTCGGACGCTGTCATCGGTGGCGTCGACGTGGAAGACCGGGACCGGCGGGGGCGGGTCGCAGGCCGCCAGGGTCCCCACCAGCAGAGGGGCCGCCAGAAGCGCTCCCCACCTCGTCCTGCGTGCCGCCATCGTGCTTCCTCCCGCACCGCTGTCCGTCGTCTTGGGTGCGCACAGGGTAGTGATCGCCGAGCACGCCTGCCACGGCGACCCGCGAGCGGTTCCCCGGTGGAGCCGGGCACGGGCGCGACTACGGTCGCAGCACCCCCTTCGGGGTGGGCCCCCGTCGTCCAGCGGCCCAGGACATCGGCCTTTCAAGCCGGCAACGCGGGTTCGAATCCCGTCGGGGGTGCGTCGACCGTTCGGAGGCCCGTGCCGACGCCTCACCGACGCGCGGCTATGGCTGCGGACCGGCTCCCGCTCGGACTCACCGACGTGCTGCGCCGCGATGCCACGACGTCCTCGCCGCCTCGACGACGTGCGCGTGGCTCGGCATCGAAGGAGTCCTGCTCGTGACGGCCTGCAGCGGGCGCGCGGTGGCAGGATCAGAGATGGCGCCGAGAACCTGAGCCGCTGGAACGCGGACCGCGCTGGTCACCGCACCATCGCCGTGGACGACTGCCTGGTCGCCACATGTTCCGGTGGATCGACGCCGGGCGAGCTCAGGCCTTCGCCTGGCCAGCGGCTACGCCTCGCCGGGGCGGCCGTCCGATGACCGACGGACGGATCATGGCGCTCGCCAGGGGCGGCTCGAGGCCGGTCGCCAGGGGTGGGCCCTCCCCAGGCCGGCGACGGGGCCCGGGGAGGGGTGGGATGGTCCACGGCGGTCGGCCGGCTGACCGTTCTCGCCTCGCCGTCGGTTCGCACACCTGCGACGGAGAGGGGCGGCCTGGTTGCCTCGTTGTGCGACGAGGGCAGACGACCTGTGGACCTGCGTCCCGTGAGGGGGTGCCGGGCTCGGCGCCCGCGCTACCGGGAGAGCGGGTTGCCCGGCACCGCCACGTTCGACGTGATCCCGTCGACCTCGTGGGCGTTGCGGCCGGACTTCCCCCCGGAGGGGGCCCACGCACGCAGGCGCGCCGGGGCACATCGCCCCGGTTCGCATGAGTCGCGTGGTGGTCGCCGTCATGGCCGAGAGGCTACGCCCGTCGCCCGGCCGGGGAAAGGGAGTTTCGTCACAGCCGGACCGGTGCGCCACGACGTCCGGCGGCGGGCAGCGATCCCGCGGGTCGCCTAGACCGTCGGCCGATGGACGACGCCCGCATCGACGCCCTGCTCGCCGACCTCACCCTGGAGGAGCGCTGTCGCCTGCTGGCCGGCGCGTCGACGTGGCGCACCCACGCCATCGACCGCCTGGGGATCCCCGCGGTGAAGATGTCCGACGGCCCCAACGGCGTGCGGGGCGAGCTCACCGCGGGGTCCTCCACCCGGTCGGTGCTGGTGCCGGTCGGCATCGCCCAGGGCGCCACCTGGGACCCGGCCCTGATCGAGCGGGTCGGCGACCTCCTGGGGCGCGAGGCCCGCCGGAAGTCCGCCCACGTGCTGCTCGCCCCCGCGGTCAACCTGCACCGCACCCCGGTCGGCGGACGGACCTTCGAGTACTTCTCCGAGGACCCCGAGCTCACCGCGGCACTGGCCGCCGCGACGGTCCGCGGCGTGCAGGCCAACGACGTCGCGGTGACGGTCAAGCACTTCGTCGCCAACGACACCGAGGTCGATCGCATGACCGTCGACGTGCAGGTGCCCGAGCGGGTGCTCCGCGAGCTCTACCTCCGGCCGTTCGAGGCCGCCGTGCGCGACGCCGGTGCGTGGGGCGTGATGTCGGCCTACAACCGCCTGGACGGCGAGTTCTGCTCGGCCAACCGCCACCTCCTCGTCGACATCCTGCGCGACGAGTGGGGCTTCGACGGCTTCGTGGTGTCGGACTGGTTCGGCGCCCACGAGACCGTGCCCACCGGCCAGGGCGGCCTGACCGTCGAGATGCCGGGGCCGGCCAAGGTGCTGGGCCACCACCTGCTGGCCGCGGTCGAGGCGGGCGAGGTCGACGAGGCCGAGGTCGCCGACCGGGCGCGGGAGGTGCTGGTGCTGGCCGAGCGCACCCAGGCCGCGACCCGCCCTGCCGACGCACCCGAGGAGACCGTCGACGACCCCGAGGAGCGGGCGCTGTGCCGCGAGGTGGCCGTGGCCGGCACCGTCCTGCTCCGCAACCAGCACGACGCCCTGCCGCTCGTGGTCGACGGGCCGGGCGCGGTCCACCGGGTCGCCGTCGTCGGCCCCAACGCGGCGGTGACCCGCACCATGGGGGGAGGCAGCTCGTCGCTGACCTCGCTGCCCCAGCGCTCGCTGCTCGACGCCCTCGTGGACCGGGTCCCCGCCGTGGTGCACGAGCCCGGACGCCCCATCGACCGACACACACCGCTGCCGCCCGCGGACGCACTCGTCGGACCCGACGGCGAGCCCGGCCTGGAGATGCGCATCGTCAACGGGCGCGACCCCGACGGCGAGGCGGTGCACACCAGCCGGACCCACACGGCCCACGTCCGCTTCTTCGGATCGCTCCCGCCCGGCGTCGACGCCAACCGGGCGATGTTGACGGTGCGGGGCGCCTACCTCCCCCGGATCGACGGGCCCCACCGCATCGGCGCGGTGGTCACCGGCCGGGCCGCGGTCACGATCGGAGGTGTGCAGGTGATCGACCCGGAGGAGCGCCTGCCCACCGGTGAGGCCTTCTTCGGCTTCGGCAGCGAGGAGCAGGTGGCGACCGTGGAGGCCCGGACGCAGGAGCCGATCTCGATCGACGTCGCGGTGCCGCTCCGCAACGCCTTCGGTGGGCTCCGCCTCGGGATCGCGCCGCCGGTCGACCCCCACGCGATCGACCGGGCCGTCGAGGCCGCGGCCGCCGCCGACGCCGCGGTGGTCGTCGTCGGCACGACCGACGAGTGGGAGACCGAGGGCCACGACCGCACCACCATCGCCCTGCCCGGCGACCAGGACCAGCTGGTGTCGTGGGTGGCGGCGGTGAACCCCCGCACCATCGTCGTGGTGAACGCCGGCGCGCCGGTGGCCATGCCCTGGATCGACGAGGTCGCGGCCGTGGTCGTGCCCTTCTTCGGCGGCATGGAGATGGCCGACGCGGTGGTCGACGTGCTCCTCGGCGAGCGCGACCCCGGCGGCCGGCTCCCCACCACCTTCCCCGTCCGACTCGAGGACGCCCCGGCCTGGCCGCACTACGCACCCGACGACGGCACCCAGACCTACGGCGAGGGGTTCTCGATCGGCTACCGGGGCCACGACCGGAGCGGGGTCGCCCCGCTGTTCCCGTTCGGCCACGGCCTGTCGTACGGCGCGACCACGTGGGGGACGGCGACCGTCGACCGCACCGAGATCCCGGTCGACGGCGAGGTGCGCCTCACCGTGCCCGTGACCGCGACGGAGGACCGCGACGCCACCGTCGTCGTGCAGGGCTACGTCGCGCCGATCGACCCTCCCGTCGAGCGGGAGCCGAAGGCGCTCCGCGCCTGGGCCAAGCTCGTCGTCCCGGCCGGCACCACCACCGAGGTGGAGCTCGGCTTCGGGCCCGACGCCTTCCGCCGGTGGGACGACGTCGCCCACGCGTGGACCGTCGACCCGGGCGCCTACGACCTCGTGGTGGCGGCCTCGGCCGCGGACGTCCGGAGCACCGTGCGGGTCACGGTCGGCTGACGGCCGCCGGGGGGACGGTCGCCGGCGGGAGGACGGGCATGCGCCGCAGCACCCCGACGTGGGCCCACACCAGCGTCGCCACGTTGGTGGCGCCCAGCACGACGGCGTAGCCGAACGACGCGCCGGTGATCCCCCACCCCGACCCGCCGACCAGGGCGACCGCGGAGCCGGCCACGACCGCGAGGGTGGTGGCCGCGAGGGCGAAGCGCTCCTGCCGGCACATCGAGAGGAAGACCACGCCGGTGCCGGCGAAGGCGCTGACCGCCTGACCGACGCCGAGGATGCGGATGGCGGTCGCGGTGCCCTCGAACTCCGGCCCGAGCAGGCTCACCAGCGCCTCGGGGACGAGGACGAAGACGACCCCGAACGGCGCGTAGAGGGCGAGCATCCACATCTGGGTCTCGCGCAGCGACCCGGCGAGGCGCCGCCGGAGCCCGCCGGCCCACTCCCGGGCGAAGCGGGGCGCGTACACGCTGACCAGTCCGCTGCCGATCGTGCCGGGGATGGCCGTGAGGCGGAGCGCAGCCCCCAGCCGACCGACGTCGTCGATCGCCATGACCAGCGGCAGCAGGAGGGGCAGGGCGTTCTGGCCGACCACGTTGGCCAGGTTGGTGAGGCCGAACGCGGCCCGACCCCGGTCGTCGCGACCGTCGTCGAGCGCCAGGTCCGTGACCGCCCCCGAGGGGGAACGGCGGACGTCGTCGCGCCGCCAGAGCCACACACCGGATGCGGCAGCCAGCGCACCCGCCGCGGCCATGGCCGCGCCGAGCACGCCCATGTCGGCCTCCCACCCGGTGGCCATGGCGAGGGTCGCCACCGCGCAGGCTGCGAGCGGCTGCGGTGCGAACTCGACGACGAGCCCGGAGCCCTGGCGGTCGCGGGCCTTGAGCGCGTTGGCCGCCACCAACGCGAAGGCGAGGGCGACCAGGGCCACGGCGGCGGCCACCACGACCGCGGGGTCGACGTCGATCGGGGCCGCACCCCACGCCCACGCGACGGCGGCCAGGGCGGCGACCGCCACGGCCACGACCGTGGACCCCATGGCGACGCCCCGCAGCCCGGTCGACAGCGCGGACCGGCTCGCGGCTCGATCGCCCCGGGCGTCGTTCACCGCGATGGCCCGCAGCACCGTCCACGGGTGACCCCAGGCCAGCGCCGTCGCCCCGACCCGGACGACGGCCTGGAACACCAGGTACTGGCCGAGCACGAGCGCCCCGAGGGCGCGACCGACGGCGACCACCGCGACCAGCTGGACGCCCGCCGCGCCCACCCGGAGCACGAGGACGCCGAGGTTGCGCCGGGCCCGACCGAACCGACCGGCCGGATCGCCGCCACCGGCCCCCTCGACCGGAGGTCGCCCACCGTCGTGAGGTGGCGCGAGATCACCGGCGAGCGCGCCAGGCGTCGATCGGAGCGTCCCCTCGGGACCGGGTCCGGCCCACGCCGCCGCGTCGAGGGCGGGGACGGCTGCGCCCACGGCGCGCGCCCACGGCGTCGGGGCCGGTGGGGCGACGCGAGCGGTCGGGTCGACGGCGAGCTCGCGGTGGGCGGCCGACGCCGCGCCGGCCCCCGGACCGACCTCGGCGCGCGCGGGGACGGTGCCCGGGGCAGGCGGGGGCGGGCCGTCGACCCGGGGCCCGCCGGTGCGGGGCCCGTCGGTGCGGGGCCCGTCGGTGCGGCCGGTGGCAGCGGCGTCGACGGGGGCCACGGCGGTGGTCCCACCCCGTCGGGCCGAGGTGCTCGCGGCCCGTCGCTCGGCTGCACCCACCCACCACGCGCGGGTCGGCGCGGACGCGGCCGCGGTCGCCCGCACCGCCGGGAGCGGACCGGTCCCCCGCTGGCGCACGAGGGTCATCACCACCGCGAGCACGGGGAAGGTGAGGGCCGGCGAGATCAACGAGTTGCTGGTCAGGGTGGTGCCGACGGCGAAGAGCAGGACGGCGATCACCGCCGTGTGCTCCGGTCGCGGGAGGCGGCCGCGCCGCACCCGACGGGCGAGGGCCAACCACGGCGAGAGCAGCAGGGCCAGCCCCACGATGCCGGTCTCGGCGAGGGTCTGGAGCACCAGGTTGTGGGCGCCGAAGCCGTCGTGCACGGCCTCGCCGTCGGTGGCCAGCTGCAGCCCGGGCACGCCCACGTAGGTGCGGTACGGATCGTTGAACCGCCACGCCCCGATGCCGACCACCGGGCTCCGAACCCACTCGTCGGCCGCCGTGCGCCACAGCCCGAAGCGCAGCAGCACGTTGGAGATCTCGGCTCCGCTCGTCGGGCCGGAGTCGACCTGGGCCTCGCCGTCCTCGACCGTCTCGGGGTTCGCCAGCTCGGTCGCGGCGGCGTCGATGAACTCGGGCGACGTGAGGAAGGCCACCGTCGACGCGGTGCGACCCGACACGGCCAGCACGACCACGACCGCGACCAGCAGGACGACCACCATCCGCAGGCGCTGGACGACGCTCGGGGTGCGGAAGAAGAGGTACAGGGCGGCGACGAGCACGCCGGTCATCGAGGTGCGCGACCCGACCACCACGATCATGCCGAGGGCTGCCGCGCCGCAGACCTGGTCGAGGGCCCGCCGACGCCCGGGGGCCAGCAGCAGGGTCAGGCCGACGACGCCCATCAACATGCCCATGGCGTGGTGCGACGACGTCAGGCCGACGAAGGCCCCGTGCCGCCGGTAGGAGGGGAGCAGGCCCATCGAGGTCACGACCCAGGTGACCGGGGTCAGGAGGACCAGCGCTCGGAGGATCGTGCGCAGCCGATCGACGTGCACCCGCGTGGTCGTCATGGTGGCGAACACGAGGAAGGGCACGTAGGCGACGAACACCCGGCCGTCCTGCCCCATGAAGGTGGCCAGGTCGGCGCGACCGGGCGCGGCACCGACGGCGATGCCGGAGGCTGCGGTGAAGGCCAGGCAGGCCAGGGCCCACAGCCCGATGCGGTCGATCCGCCCCCGCGTGACCGCCCGCACCGCGAACACCCCCAGCCCGGCGCCGAAGGCCAGGATCCCGAGGAAGGAGAAGCGGGAGGCGAAGACGGCGAACAGGAAGAGCGCCGCCATCACCGTCGGCGCGACCGCGGCACGGCGGACGTCGACCCGACCCGGGCGGTCGAGGTCGGGGAAGCGCCGCGGCGGCGCGGGCGGGTCGGGAGGAGGGGGTGGGCCGGGCGGCGCAGGCGCCTCGACGTCGACGGACGCCATCGGGGACACGGTACTGCCGGGGTCCGTCGTGGCCGGGCCAGACGACGCCCGCCGGTAGGCTCGGCCGGTGGGGCCACCGGAGACGGGCCGCTCCCGACCTCACCCGATGACGCTGCCCAACCTCCTCTTCATCGGCCCCGACAAGGCCGGGTCCACCTGGTTGGCCGACGTCCTCGCCGACCACCCCGAGGTCTTCGTGCCGCCGGCGAAGGACCTCTACTTCTTCGACCGGGCCTACGACCGCGGTCTGGGCTGGTACGAGAGGGCGTTCGCCGGGGCGCGGGGCGAGGCGATCGTGGCCGAGGTGTGCCACGACTACCTGTTCTCCGGGAAGGCCTGCGCGCGGATCGCCGCCGACCTGCCCGACGTCCGGCTCCTGACCATCGTGCGCCGACCCGGCGAGCGGGCCTTCTCCTCCTACCTCCACATGCGCAAGCACGGCCGCGCCCAGGTCCCCTTCGAGGAGGCGGTCGACACGATCGACGAGCTCGTCGACCACGGTCGCTACACGACCTACCTGACCCCCTACGTCGAGGCCTTCGGGCGCGAGCGGATCTGGGTGGGCACCTTCGACGACCTGCGCGCCGACCCGGAGGCCTTCATCGCCGGTCTGTGGCGCTGGCTCGGGATCGGCGACCACCCGCTCCGCGAGGAGCTCGAGCGCCCGCGCCTGGCCGCGTCGGCCCCCCGCTCGACCGTGGTGGCCCGGGCCACCAAGACGGCCGCCCTCGCCACGCGGGGCCTGGGGCTCGCCGGAGCGGTCGGCCGGGTCAAGCGCAGCCAGGCGGTGCAGCGGACCCTCTACCGCAGCTACGGCGACGACCGACCGACGGCCGACCCGGCGACGCTGGCCGCGATCGACCGGACGCTCGAGGACGAGATCCGGGGGCTGGCCGACCTGGTGGGCGTCGACGTGGCCGACCGCTGGCTCGCCCCGGACGGGTACTGATGCCTCTCGACGTCCCGGTGCTGAGCGTCGGGGCCCCCCGGCGCTGGCTGCTCGTCACCGGCATGCCCCGCAGCGGCACCACGTTCGCGGGCCGGGTGCTCAGCGCGCCGCTCGCCGTCGACTACATCCACGAGCCGTTCAACCCGGACTGCGGGATCGTCGGGGTCGACCAGCTCCTCGTGCACACCCGGCTCGGTGCCGCCAACGAGCCCGAGGTCCGACGGGCGGTCGACGACCTGATGCGCTACCGGGCCCGCCTGCGCACCGGGCACTTCGCCCGCGACAGCGCCGTCAAGGGTGCGGTCAAGCGCGTCGTCGGCTCACGAGGGCCGTTCCACTACCGGCTGGCCCGGGCCAACCCGTTCCACGAGGTCGCCCTGGTGAAGGAGCCGGTCGGCTGCCTGCTCATGGAGTACCTGGTCACCGAGCACGGCTTCGAGGCCGCCCTGTTCGTGCGCCACCCGCTCGGCATCGTCCACAGCTTCGGGCGCCTCGGGTGGGACGCGGCCCGCCACCTCGACGCGCTGCGGTCCCAGCCCTGGTTCGTCGAGTCGCTCGACCCCGACGACCGCCGCCTGCTCGACCGACGGTGGGACGACGACGTCGCCGCGGTGGCGGCGCTCTGGCGGATCCTCCACCGCGCCCTGGGAGACCAGGCGGAGCGCACCGGCAGCCCGGTGCACACCCACGAGGCCCTCAGCAGGACGCCGGTCGCGACGTTCAGCGGGCTCTACGAGCACTTCGACCTCGAGTGGACCGACCGCATCGAGGCCAAGGTGCGCAAGGCGACGGGCGGCGACGACGCCCTGGCCGCCCGGTCGGGGCCGACCCAGCAGTTCAGCCGCGACGCGGCCGGCATCGCCGGCGCGGTGCTCGACGCGACGTCACCCGCCCATCGCCGGCAGGTGTGGGACATCACCGCGCCGGTCGCGACGCGCTGGTACGACGAGGACTCGTTCGGTCTCTGACCTGGGGTCGCCCGGCCGCGGGAGCTGTCAGCCCGCCGCCGCCCCGGGCGCGGCGGGCGCCGCCGGCTCGCGCTTCTGGATGAAGACGTGCAGGTACGACGCGGTCGAGCCGCCCGGGATGCTCGCGTAGGCCTTGGCGACGGCCCGGCCGAGCGGGATGCCGTCGATGTAGCCGGTCGGACCCGTGAACGGGTACGTGGCGTGGACGAACCGGTCGGTCGGGAACAGCTGCTCGAGGTCGCGTCGGGTGTTCATCCGGTAGGCGGTGGGGAAGACGTCGATCTCGCCCCGCTGGGTCTTGCGCAGCACCGACGTGAGGACCTTCGCGTGGTACCGGTTGGGCACCAGCCGGCCGCCCACGCCGACCATGCCCCACCGCTGCGGGGTCCACGCGCAGATCCAACCCCCCGGGCGCAGCACCCGATCGAGCTCTCGCGCCCACCGCTGGGGGTCGACCACGTGCTCGAACACCGCCCACGACACGATCGCGTCGAACGAGCCGTCGGCGAACGGGAGGCTGCCGTCGGGCTCGATGACCACCGCCTCGTCGAGGGTCGGGTTCTCGAGGACGACCGGATCGACGTCGCACCCGACCACGGTGGCGCCGGCGGTCCTCAGGTCGATGAGCTCGGCTCGGAACCGATCACCCGCCGCGAGGTAGCGCTCGGTGAACTTGCCCCGCCCGGCGCCGAACTCGAGGACCCGGGCCCCGTCGGCGAGCAGGGCGCGGACCCGCGTGTAGAAGAGCACCTGGTGGTCGTTGCGCCGGAACCCCCCGGCGGCCAGCTCCGGGCTCCGGTCGGGGCGACGGCCGAGCATCACCCCGGGGTACCCACGCCGTCGACCACGGAACCCCGCCGGGCCGGGCCGAGCCGACCGGCGAGGCGTCCCGGCGGGCACGGCATCGGTGTGCGGCGGCGTCGCACGACGTCACCGCGAGGCGGGCGACCTCGCCGCGCTCGTCCCGAGCCGACCACGTCGCTACAGGTCGGCCAGGACCGCGGCGAAGCGCCGCCGGAACTGGCGGGCGGAGAAGCCCTCGGCCACGTCGCGACAGGCCTGTCGCGACCAGTCGGGCCAGTCGCCCATGGCCTCGGCGAAGGCCTCGGGGGTGCGCTGCTCGAGCAGGCGCCCCGACACGCCGTCGACCACGGACTCGGCGACGCCCCCGGCGCCGTAGGCCAGCACCGGGGTCCCGCAGGCCATGGCCTCGACCGGGGTGATGCCGAAGTCCTCGGTGCCGGGGAACACGAGGGCCCGAGCCCCCCGGTAGAGCTCGCGCAGCTCCTCGTCGGTGGGGTCGGCCACGAAGCGGGTCTGGGGACCGGCGAGCGACCGGAGCTCGCCCTCCATCCAGCCCTTGCCCGCGACCACCAGCGGCACCCCGGCCAGGCGGGCCGCCTCGATCGCGACCTCCGGACGCTTGTAGCCGATGAGCCGGCCGGCGACGAGGAAGTAGTCGCCGCGGGCGACATCGCCCTCCGGGGGGGTGAAGAAGTCGGTCGCCACCGGCGGGTGCACGACGTCGCTCTCGCAGCCGTAGGCGTCGTGGATGCGACCGGCCACGAAGTGCGAGTTGGCGACGAAGCGGTCGACCTTGGCCGCCAGGCGCCGATCGGTGGCACGGAGGCCCGCAGCGGCCACCGGCCAGGCCGGACGGAGGGCGGTGGGGACCCGGCGGAGCTCCTCGCGCCACACCCAGGCGTACCGCATGGGGGTGTGGCAGTAGGACACGACGGTGGTGGCGTCGGACACCCGCACCGCGTTGACGCACGAGTGGGCGCTGGTCACCACGACGTCGTAGTCACCCAGGTCGAGGCTCGACCACCCGGTGTGGAGGAACGGCAGCATGAGGTCCCACCGGGCGTGGATCGACGGCCGCTGGCCCAGGCGGGGGGAGTGCACCGCCTGGTGCGGGAAGACGGCTGCCGCGGCCTCCTGCCGGGCGGCGATCGTGTAGACGGCGTCGGGCTGCACCAGGTCGCGATGGCCGAGGCGACCTTCTCGGACCCGGCCGGGCGCAGGGTCCACTCGTGGCACAGGGCGACGCTGCGGTCGGTCAGCAGCCCCTCCGGACGGGGCGGGGCGGCCCCGTCGGCCGGGGCGACCTCGGTCCACCGGACCCCACGGGTGGTGTGCCGAGGCGGTCGCGGCCGGTCACCGCCGTTCGCGGTGTCGTCCGCCGGGGTGCCCATCGTCCACTCTCGTGCCGACTCCGCTCTGTCGACGGGGCTGATCTCGGTGACAGCCATCTCCCATCCCCTCCCGTTCGAACGTGCCCTCCACGCCGCGAACGGAAACCCCGAGGTCACCGGGCGATCTTCGTCCAGGACCGGCGGGGGGGCGCGGATGGTGGGGGGCGGGGCCACAAGGTACGGGTGCCCATCGGCCGATCGTCGCCGTTCTCCATGAACAGAGCGTGAAGCATGCTCGGGGTGGGCCTTCGATGGAGCCCGGGCCGCGGCGGGGGGCTGGTCACAGGCGCACCGGGCCGTCTCTGGACCGGTCGGTCAAGCGATCACGGCGCGGACGGGGTACCGTCCCGCCGACGCCGACGAGGGAGACCGAAGGTGGGCTTCGACCACGCCGAGATGGAGGACGCGTTCGCCACGTACCGCGCCGCGGCCGACCACGCGGGCCAGACCGGCGACTGGCGCCCGTGGGTCGAGTGCTTCGTGCCCGACGTCCACTACGTCGAGCACCTCTACGGCGAGTTCCACGGCCGCGACGAGCTCCTGGCCTGGATCACCACCACGATGGCGCCCTGGCCGGTCGCGCCACATGACCTCGTTCCCCTGGGACTGGTACACGATCGACGCCGAGCAGGGGTGGGTCATCGGCCAGGTCGAGAACCGCTTCGAGGACCCCGGCGACGGCAAGGTCTACGAGGGCGCCAACTGGACCCGCCTCGTCTACGCCGGCGACGGCCTGTGGGCGTCCGAGGAGGACGTCTACAACCCCGCCCACTTCGCCCCCGTCGTCGAGGCCTGGGTGGCCGCGTGGCGGGAGCACCACCCCGACCGACCCGAGGGCTGACGCCCTCCCACCCGACTCCCCCGGCAGCCGCCGGGACCTCCACCGACCCCACGAAGGACCACCGACCCATGTCGATCGCCATCACCGAGGACCACAAGGCCCTCGCCGAGACCGCCGCCGACGTCCTGACCAAGCGCGGCGCCCGGGCCGCCAACCGCGCCCTGCTGGAGGCGACCGAGGAGCCCATGCCGGAGATGTGGGACGAGGTCGCCGCGCTCGGGTGGCTCGGGCTGCACGTCCCCGAGGAGCACGGCGGCTCCGGCTTCGGGCTGGAGGAGCTGGTCGTCGTCGTCGAGCAGATGGGCAGGTCGGTGGCGCCCGGGCCGTTCGTCCCGACCGTGATCGCCAGCGCGGTGCTGGTCGCCGCGGGCGACGACGCCGACCAGGGCCGACCTCCTGCCCGGCCTCGCCGACGGCACCACCACCGGCGCGGTCGCGCTCGGCGGCGACGTGACGGTCTCCGGCGGCTCCGCCTCGGGGTCGGCCGGCCTGGTGCTCGGCGGCGGGCTGGCCCAGGTGCTCCTGGTCGCGGCGGGAGACGACGTCGCCGTCGTGCGGGTCGGCGACGGGGTCTCCGTCGAGGTCCCGGCCAACCTCGACCCGTCCCGGCGGACCGCACGCGTCACCCTCGACGGCGCGCCCGCGACGGTGCTCCCCGGCGCCCGCCAGACCCTCGTCGACCTCGCTCGCGTGATCCTCTCCGCCGAGGCCGTCGGGCGTCGCCCGCGAGTGCAGCGAGATGGCCGCCGAGTACGCCCGCGAGCGCGTCCAGTTCGGCCGGGTCATCGGCATGTACCAGGCCGTCAAGCACCACTGCGCCAACATGGCGGTGGCGACCGAGATGGTCACCTCCGCGGTGTGGGACGCGGCCCGCGCCGCCGCCACCGGCGGCGACCAGCTGACCTACGCGGCCGCGGTGGCCGCCACCCTCGCCGCGCCGGCCGCCGACCTCTGCGCCAACCTCAACACCCAGGTGCACGGCGGCATCGCCATCACCTGGGAGCACGACGCCCACCTGTACATGCGGCGGGCCACGACCCTGCTCACGCTGCTCGACGCCGACGCCGCCGCCCGCGACGCCACCGACCTCACCCGCAAGGGCGTGAAGCGGGCCAAGGCCATCGAGCTCCCGCCCGAGGCCGAGCCCATCCGTGAGGAGGTCCGCGCCTTCGCCCAGTCCATCAAGGACCTCTCGGCCGAGGAGCAGCGCGACCGGCTCCTCGAGACCGGCTACGTCATGCCCCACTGGCCCAAGCCGTACGGCCGCGAGGCCGGCGCCATCGAGCAGCTCGTCATCGAGCAGGAGTTCGGCGACGCCGGCGTCAAGCGCCCGCAGTACGGCATCACCGCGTGGAACATCCTCACGCTGATCCAGTACGCCACCCAGGACCAGCTCGACCGGTGGGTGATGCCCGCCCTCGAGCAGGACGTCATCTGGTGCCAGCTCTTCAGCGAGCCCGACGCCGGGTCCGACGCGGCCGGCGTGAAGACCAAGGCGACCCGCGTCGACGGTGGCTGGCTCGTCAACGGCCAGAAGGTGTGGACCTCCGGCGCCCACTACTCGAGCTTCGGCTTCGCCACGGTGCGCACCAACCCCGACGTGCCCAAGCACGAGGGCATCACGATGATGGTCATCGACATGCACGGCAAGGGCGTGGAGGTCCGGCCGCTCAAGATGACGACCGGCGGCTCGGAGTTCAACGAGGTCTTCTTCGACGACGTGTTCGTCCCCGACGACGACGTCGTGGGGCCGGTCGACGGTGGCTGGACCGTGGCCCGGGCCACCCTCGGCAACGAGAGCGTGAGCATCGGCGGCGGAGGGGGCGGCGGGTTCTACACGCCGGCCTCGGCGCTCATCGAGCTCTACGACGCCAACCCCGACCGCCTGCCGGGCGGCGCCGAGCGGCTCGGTCGCTACGTCGCCCAGGTCCAGGGCATGGGCCTGCTGAACCTCCGCAGCGCCAACCGGGCCGTGGCGGCCACCGGCCCCGGGCCCGAGGGCGCGATGACCAAGCTCATCATCTCCGAGATCGGTCACGAGTCGGTCGCCGTCTCGACCAAGCTCTTCGGTCCCGACTCGCCGTTCATGGACGGTCCCGCCAGCCTCGCCAACATGATGGTGCTGATGCACCGGGGCATGTCGATCGCCGGCGGCACCTCGGAGATCAAGCGCAACCAGATCGGCGAGCGCATCGCCGGCCTCCCGCGCGACCCGCTGATCAAGTGAGCGCAGGACGGTCGCGGTCGGTCACCACCCGGACCCCCACGAGGGCCGGGCGGTGAGCACCGCCCCCGCCGAGGGCGAGACACGACTCCCCGTCGCCGACGGGCTGACGCTGGCCGCCGACGTCGGCGGCCCGGCCGACGGACCGCCGGTGATCCTCCTGCACGGCGGCGGCCAGACCCGTCACTCCTGGGCCGGGACCTTCCGGATCCTGTCCGACGCCGGCTGGCGGGCGCTGTCGGTCGACCTCCGCGGCCACGGCGGGAGCGACTGGGCGCCGAACGGCGACTACACCCTCGACGGCTTCTCCGCCGACGTCACCGCCCTGTCCCGGGCCCAGACCCGGCCCCCGGTGCTGGTCGGCGCGTCGCTCGGTGGGCTGTCCTCGCTGGTGGCGGTGGCCGAGTCCGACGACCAGGCGACCGTCGCCCGGGCCCTGGTGCTCGTCGACGTCGCCCACCGCCTCGAGCAGGGCGGGACCGACCGCATCGGCGCGTTCATGACCGGCAACATCGACGGCTTCGCGTCGCTCGAGGAGGCGGCCGACGTCATCGCGGCCTACAACCCCCACCGACCCCGGCCGCGCGACCTGTCGGGGTTGGCCAAGAACCTCCGCCAGCGCGACGACGGACGGTGGGTGTGGCACTGGGACCCGGCCTTCGTGCAGGGGAAGTTCGGCTCGGCCGACGAGACGCGGGCCTCGGTCGTGCAGCCGGGGCGACTCGAGCGGGCGGTCGACGCGCTCACCATCCCGACGCTGCTGGTGCGGGGTCGCAGCAGCGACCTGCTGAGCGAGGAGGGCGCCGCGGACTTCCTGGCCCGCGTCCCCCACGCCGAGTACGCCGACGTCGCCGGGGCCGGCCACATGGTCGCGGGCGACCGCAACGAGGTCTTCAACCGGGCGATCCTCGACTTCCTCGACCGCCACCGCGCCTGACGCGCCCGGAACCGGGCGCGCCCGACGTCGCTCCCGCAGCAGGATCCGCGCCCACCTCGGAGGCAGCTGCGCTGCTGCGGGTCTCCCGCGCCGGGACGGCGAGGCCGGCGCTACCCCTTGCGGGCGCGGAAGGCGTGGACCGCGCTGTTGATCGTCGGGAAGTCGCGCAGCGGGCCGTCCGGCGCGAGGAGGCGGGCCGTCCGCAGGCTGGCGCGGACCTGGTCGTTGGCCCGGGCCACCGCCACGACCTGCAGGTCCGCGTCGGCGAGACGGTCGAGCAGGTCGTGCAGGCCGTCGATCGCGGTGGCGTCGAGGGTGCCGATGCCCTCGAAGTCGAGGACGAGCCACTCCTCCTCGCCCTCGTTGTCGACCAGCGCCTGCTCGACGCGCGCCGCGAAGCGCTCGATGTTGAGGAACATCAGCGGGGCGTCGAACCGGAACACGACCAGCCCCTCGGTGAGCGACGCCTCGGGGAACTCGTCGACGCCGACCCAGCCCTCGAGGCCGGGCACGTCGCCGAGCAGCGCGTCGTGGGGACGGGCGATCCTCGACAGCGCGAGGGCGAGCGACAGCCCGACGGCCACCGCGACCCCGGTCAGCACCCCGGCGAGGACCACGGCGGCCGCGGTGAGCAGGGCCAGCCCGGCCTCGATCCGGCTGACCACCCAGAGGGCTCGGAACCCGGCGACGTCGATGATGAGGATGGCGGCGGTCACGATGACCGCGGCGAGGGCGGCCCGCGGGACCTCGGCCAGCGCCGGTCGGAACAGCAGCAAGGTGGCCGCCAACGAGGCCGCCCCGACGACGGAGACGAGCTGCGTCCGGGACCCCAGCGCGGCCGGCACCGCTGAGCGGCTGGCGCTCGACGAGACCGGCATCCCCTGGGCCAGCCCTGCGGCGGCGTTGATGGCACCCAGTGCGAGGAGCTCCTGGTGGGCGTCGATCCGATAGCCGCGGCCGCGGGCGATCGACCGCCCGGTGAGCACGTTGTCGGCGAAGCCGATGAGGGCGATGCTGCCGGCCGCCGGCAGCAGCTGGACCAGCTCGTCGATCCCGACACCCGGCCACGCCGGTGCGGGGAGGCCGGCGGGGATCTGGCCCACGACCGCGACGCCCCGGTCCTCGAGGTCGAGGGCGACGCTGACGATGGTGGCCACGACGACCACCAGCAGCGCGGCGGGGACCGTCGGGGCCACCCGCCGGCCGATCAGCATGGCGGCGACGCCACCGAGACCGATGGCGAGGGTCGGCCCGTTCACCTCGTCGAGGCTGGTCAGGAGCTCGCCGAAGCGGGCCAGGACGCCCTCGGCGGCGATCGGGACACCGGTGAGCGGCCCGAGCTGGCTGCTGAGCAGGGTGACGCCGACACCGGTGATGTAGCCGACGAGGACGGGCCGCGACAGCAGCGACGCCAGCTTGCCCAGCCGCAGCACCGTCCCGACCAGGCACACGACCGCGACGAGCAGGGCCAGCGCGGCCATCAGCTCGACGTCGTGCTGCGGATCGCTGCCGGCCACGCCGGCGACCCCCGCCGCGGCCAGGACCGCCGTCCCCGGCTCGGGTCCCACCCCCAGGTGGCGGCTCGATCCCACCAGGGCGTACACGCCGAGGGCGCCGATGGCGGCGTAGAGCCCGGTCTGGGGCGGCATGCCCGCCAGGTCGGCGTAGCCCATCGACTGCGGGACGAGCATGGCGCCCACCGTCAGACCGGCGAGCAGGTCGGGCCGCAGCCACTCGCGGCGGTAGCGCCGCAGCAGCGCGGCGCCCGGGGCCAGCCGGACGGCGGGCGGCGCCAGGTCCTGCCACCGGCGCTCCGTCACGGGCCCAGGGTACGTTCGCCCTGGCCGCCCCACGGGGGTGGGCGAGGCGGACGGGCGGGTGACACCGCGACCACCGGCGCCTACGGCGTCTACACCTACCCCGGCGCCGGCGCGACCAACGCGGCCCAGGAGCTGGCCGTCCCGGTCGAGCTGATCACCGGCTGACCCCGACCCACATCGCAGCACCGCCCTCCGGGGCGGGGACGAGGGGCCACCGGGACGCACCGGTGGCCCCTCGCCGCGCCACTGGCCGAGCCGACCGGCGAGTGGGGCACCGTGCGGGCCGCCAGGTCGACGGCGCCGAGGTCGAACCGACGGGTCGGGCGCTAGGCCGACGGGTGGAGGGCGGCGCGCAGGGCGGCGATGGCGTCGCGCTCCAGCGTCGCGGCGGAGGCGATGCGGGTGAAGGCGAAGGAGGGGTGCACGTGACCGGACAGGTGGCGGTGCTCGACGTCGACGCCGGCCTCGTCGAGTCGCTCGGCGTACACCCGGCCGTCGTCGCGCAGCGGGTCGGCGCCGCAGGTGGTGATCCACGCCGGAGGCAGGCCGGACAGGTCCTCGGCGTGGAAGGGCGACGCGTAGGGGTCGGTCTGGTCGGCCTCGGAGCGGAGGTAGGCATCGCGGTACTCGGTCATGTCCTCGTGGTCGAGGAGGTAGCCCGACGGCGTGGACGAGACCGATGGCTGCGACATGGTGAGGTCGGTGGCCGGCACGTCGAGCCACTGGTGCGCGAGCGCAGGGCCGCCGCGGTCGCGAGCCATGAGGCACAGCACCGCGGCCAGGTTGCCCCCGGCCGACTCGCCGCCGACCGAGATGCGGGTCGGGTCGACGTCGAGCCGGTCGGCCTCGGCCACGACCCACTCCAGCACCCGGTAGCAGTCCTCGGGCGCGGTCGGGAAGGTGTTCTCGGGCGCCATCCGGTAGTCGATCGACACGACGAGGCACCGGGCGCCGGCGGCGATCTGGCGGCACCGGGGATCGCGCTCGTCGAGGGAGCCGATGCACCAGCCGCCACCGTGGATGAAGAGGTGCACCGGCAGGCGGCCGGGCCCGGGCCGGTAGGTGCGGACGTAGATGCGGCCGCCGTCGACGTCGACGAGCTCGTCCTCCTCGGCGGCCATGGCCGGACCGAGCGGCATCGCCAAGCGGAGGAACCGGCGGTTGAGGGCGGCGGCGTCCTGCCGCCGTCGGTTCCACGGCACGGTCCGATCGGTGCGCCGCACCTTGTTGATCGCGGCGACCAGGCGCCGCACCGGCGGTTCGAGCTCGAACGTCACGTCTGCTCCTCCTGCGACCGCCCACCCCGGCGGCGGTCGCGGCTCCGACCCCATCCCTACCACCCGACGCGGGAGCTCAGCGTTGGTCGGCGAGGAGGAGCGCGGCGGCCGACGACGCGATCCAGGCTTCGATCCGGTCGAGCGGCCAGCCGTAGTCGTCGCGCAGCATCAGGGCGACGCGCACGTCCGAGATCGCCGCCAGGGTGGAGGCCGCCGCCTCGGCATCCACGCCCTCGGCCAGCGCGCCGAGCTCGTGGAGGCGGCCGGCGATCATCGTCGCTCCCGCGACGTGGCGGCGCTGGCCCTCGGCCATGACACCGGCGAGGTCGGCCTCGGCGGCTGCGCCGGTGACGAGGGCGCGGAGGATGTCGCCGCAGTGCTCGACGATGGAGCGGGCGATGCGGGCCGAGGCGGCCAGCACCTCAGCCGGATCGGCCGCCTCGGCCGCGGCGGCACCGAGGGCGGCGATGCCCGCCTCGGCGTCGACCAGGTCGTTCAGCCGGGCGACGAGCACCTGCTTCGGCCCCACGCTGTCGTAGACGGTCTGAGCCGACACGCCTGCAGCCTGGGCGATGTCGCGGACGGTCGTCGCGGCGTAGCCGCGCTCGGCGAAGAGGCGCCGGGCGGCCCCGAGGATCTCGTCGCGGGTGAGCTGCGCCTGGCGCTCCCTGCGGGTGGACGGTGGCCGAGCCATGTCCCCTCTCTATCACTTGACATTCGTTCCATCGACTTTATAGTTGTTCCAGTCACTGGACACCACATCAAGCCAAGGAGACGATCCCATGACCACCCCGCCACCGCCCCGTCGACCATCCCCCCGACCACCTCGCCTGCGGACATCGCCGCGTCCACCTTCGCCCGCCTCGAGGCGGCCTGGAACCGGGGCGACGGCACCGCCTTCGGCGCCGAGTTCTCCGACGAGACCGACTTCGTCAACATCCAGGGCGAGCACCACCGCGGCGACCGCTCCGTCATCGCCCGGGGCCACGACGGGATCCTCGCCACCGTCTACGCCGGCAGCACCGTCCGCTACCGGGTGGAGCTGGCCCGCACACTCGTCCCCGGGGTCGTGATCGCGGTCGCCTCGTCGACGCTCGACGCCCCGTCCGGCCCGCTCCAGGGCACCAACCGGTCGCGGATGACCGCGGTCCTCGTCGACGAGGGCGACCGCTGGGCCATCAGCGCCTTCCAGAACACCCTCATCCGCGAGTAGGACGCCGGACGCGCTCCCTCGATCCACCGCATCGAGCCCGGACGCGACGGAGGGGTGCGGGCCTGGTGGCCCGCACCCCTCGGTTCGTCAGCCAGGGACCTCACTCGGCGGCGAGGGCCTCCAGCACGTCGAGCTTCGATGCCCGACGGGCGGGACCGGTGGCGGCGAGCACGCCGGCCAGCGCCGGCCAGCCCGGCGATGACGGCCAGGCTGGTCCCCGGCACCACCAGCCGGGTGATGCCCTCCGAGCCGAGGGCGCCGACGACGCCCCAGGCCCCGGCGATCGCCAGCCCGGTGCCGGCGATGGCGCCCAGCCCGGAGATGAGCAGGGCCTCCCACCGGACCGCCCGCTTCAGCTGGCTGCGGTGCATGCCGACGGCCCGGAGCAGGCCGAGCTCCCGGGTCCGCTCGCTCACCGACAGGGCCAGGGTGTTGGCGATGCCGATCAGGGAGATGACCACGGCGAGGGCCAGCAGGCCGTAGATGAGGTTCAACATGGTGTCGATCTCCGAGGTGACCGACTCCTTGAACTCGGCCTGGTCCTCGATCGTGGCGTTGGGCCACGCCGCGACGGCCTCCTCGATCGCCGCCCTCGACGTCGCCGCGGCGGCGCTGTCGTCGACGGAGACGAAGAGCATGCGGTCGAACTGGTCGGCCACGTGCGCCTCGAAGGTGGCGATGTCGAGGATGAAGTCCCCGGAGGTGGGGAGGTCGGCCTCGTAGATCGCGGCCACGACCAGCTCGGTCTCGCTGCCGTCGGCGAAGACGAACGGGACCGTGTCACCGATCGCCAGCCCGTCGTCGGTCGCCCGACCGTCGTGGACGGCGACCGCGTCGCCGGTCACGTCGGCCACGTCGCCGGCGACGACCTCGAGGTCGTAGAGCCCGTCGATGGTCGCCGGTCTCGACGGCCAGGATGTCGGTGGTCGACCCGTCGACCTCGGCGACCGAGCTGCGCAGCGGGGAGACCGCCTCGACCTCGGGGACGGCCCGGAGGTCGTCCTCGATCGACGGGGCGAACCCGTGCGTCACCCGAGCCCGAGTCGATGACGTAGTCGGCCCGGAAGGCCTGGTCGACGGCGGACTCGATCGACGCGGTGGTCGACGAGGCGACGATCGTGATGAACCCGACGAGGGTGACGCCGATCATCAGCGCCGCGGCGGTGGCCGCGGTGCGCTTCGGGGTGCGCCGGGCGTTCTCCCGGGCGTAGGCGCCGGTGACGCCGGTGACGGCGACGGGGGCACCCAGCAGCCGGATGGCCGGGCGGACCAGCACGGGGCCGAGGGTGAAGATCCCGAGGATGATCACGACGGCGCCGAGGCCGATCAGCGGCAGGGCGTCGGCGCTGTCGGCGGCCAGACCGGCGGCGAAGCTGGCGATGCCGGCTCCGGTGACGGCGAGGCCGGCGACGACCCGACCGATGGAGAGCCCCGACCGGTCGACCGCGACGTCGCGCAGGGCGGCGATGGGCTTGACCCGGCTGGCCCGGACGGCGGGCACCAGCGCGGACAGCACGCTCGTGACCAGGCCGACGCCGAAGGCGGTGGCGATGGTGCCGCCGCTGACGACGAGGGTGCCGTCGGGGATGTCGAGCCCGGCGGTGGCGAGCAGCGCCCGCAGGCCGAACGACAGCCCGATGCCGGCGACGAGTCCGACGGCGGCGGCCACCAGCCCGACGACGACCGACTCGAGCACGACCGAGCGCAGCACCTGGCCGCGCCCGGCGCCGATGGCCCGGAGCATGGCGAGGTCCTTGATCCGCTGGGCGACCACGATCGAGAAGGTGTTGTAGATGATGAACGTCCCGACGAAGAGGGCGACGTAGGCGAAGGCCATCAGGAACTGGTTGAAGAAGCTGATGTCCTCGGCGAAGTCGGCCTGCTTGTCGGCCGTGTCCTGATCACCGGTCACGGCCTCCAGGCCGGAGTCCGCGGTGGCGACCTCGGCGTCGATGCGGTCGGCCAGGGTGGCGGCGCTGACGCCGTCCTCGGCCGCCACGAGCGACGTTGTCGACGTGGCCGGGCTCGGCGAACAGGGCCTGGGCCGTGGCGTCGGTGGTGGCGACCAGCGTCGAGCCGGGGAGCCCGTCGACGGCGCCGTAGGTGGCGGTGCCGACGAGGGTCAGCTCGTGGGGGCCGTCGGCGGTGAGCACCGAGAACCGGTCGCCCGGCTCCCAGCCCTCGTCGTCCGCGGTCTGGCGGTCGATGACCGCCTCGTCGGGCCCCTCGGGGGCGTGGCCGGCGTCGAGCGAGAACGGGTTGAGCCGCTCGTCGTCGATCCAGTTCGCCCCGATGGTCACGCCGAGGCCGTCGTCGGTGCCGACCGTGCCGTCGGCGTGCACCAGCTGGGCGAAGCCCTGGATGCTGCCGCGGGCGGTGGCGACGCCGTCGACCGCGGCGACCTGGTCGACGACGTCGGCGTCGACGCGGTCGCGGGTCGTGGACAGCTCGCCGTCGAGGGCGCCGGCGCGCTGGACGATGACGTCGGTGCCCTCGTTGGCGGTGGCGAAGACCCCGTCGAAGGTGGACTTCATCGTGTCGGTCAGCACCATGGTGCCGGACATGAACGCCACGCCGAGGACGACGGCGAGGCCGGTGAGCGCGTAGCGCAGCTTGTGGGCCCAGAGGCCCTTGAGGGTGAGGGTGAACATGGCGGGACCTACCTGAGGGACTTCATGCGGTCGAGGACCGCATCGGGGGTGGGATCGATGATCTCGTCGACGATGCGACCGTCGGCGAGGAGGACGACGCGGTCGGCGAAGCTCGCGGCGACGGGGTCGTGGGTGACCATGACGATGGTCTGGGACATCTCGCGGACGGCCCGGCGCATGAAGGCGAGGATCTCGCCGCCGGTCCGGCTGTCGAGGTTGCCGGTGGGCTCGTCGGCGAAGATGATCTCCGGGCGGGCAGGCGAGGGCCCGGGCGACGGCGACGCGCTGCTGCTGGCCGCCGGAGAGCTCGCTCGGTCGGTGGCCGAGCCGCGAGCCGAGGCCCACCGTCTCGATCACCGAGTCGACCCAGTCGCGGTCGGGCTTGCGGCCGGCGAGCGACATCGGGAGGGTGATGTTCTCGAGGGCCGTGAGCGTGGGCACCAGGTTGAACGACTGGAAGACGAACCCGATCCGGTCGCGCCGGAGGCGGGTGAGCGCCTTGTCGTTCAGCCGGGTCAGGTCGGTGTCGCCGATGAACACCTGGCCGGAGGTGAGCTCGTCGAGCCCGGCGACTGGCGTGCATGAGGGTCGACTTGCCCGAGCCCGAGGGGCCCATGATGGCGGTGAAGGCACCGGCGCCGAACTCGACGTCGACGCCGTCGAGGGCTCGGACGGCGCGGTCGCCCTTGCCGTAGACCTTCACCGCGCCGACGGCGCGGGCGGCGGCCACGGGGGCCGGGGCCGGCCACGGGGCCGGGGCGACCGCAGGTGGAGGGGTGAGGAGCATGGTCATGGTGGGACTCCGATCAGGGGTGTGGATCGATCATCCGCTCACCCGGCCCGCGCGTCGTCGGCCCCGCGGCGGTTCCCGCGTCGACCTCGCGGCGTACGCCTCACGGCCGATGCGGATGTCGTCCTCCAGGCCGATGCGCCGGCGGACGGTCGTCGGTACGGTCGCACCGATGACCCGCCGCACCGTCGCCGAGCGCCTCCGGGGGCTGTCGCCCAGGGCGATGGAGCCGAGGGTGTTCGACGCCCTCCTGGCGATCGGGCTCACGGTCCTCTGCGTCGGGTCGCAGTTCTTCGAGGGCGCCGCCGAGACGCCGACCGCAGTTCCGCGACACCGACGCCTGCGCCGTCGTCCTCGGCCTGCTGATCTGCCTACCGCTCTTCTGGCGTCGGATCCGGCCCGCTGCCGCGCCCTGCTGGTGTCCACCGTCGCGATCACGCGTGCTGGCCGCGCTCGACTACCGCACCGACCAGCCTCCCGCTGGCGGTGATGTTCCTCACCTTCGCGGTCGGCGCCTACGCGCCCCGCGCGCCAGGCCTGGGTCGGCCTCGGTCGCGGTCAACGTCGCCCTGGTGGTGCATCCTGCTCACCGACCCGCCCGACCTCGACGTCTCCGGGACGCTCGCTCAACATGGCCGTCTTCAGCGCGGCCTGGCTGGGCGGGCAGGTCGTGCGGTCGCGGACCGCCGCCTCCACCGCCCGGATCGCCGAGGCCGAGGAGCGGGCCGAGGCCCAGCGCCAGCAGAGCGCCCGGTCGGTGGCCGAGGAGCGGCTGCGCCTGGCCCAGGAGCTCCACGACGTCGTCGCCCACTCGATGTCGGTCATCGCCGTGCAGGCGGGGATGGGCGCCCACGTGATCGACACCCGCCCGGCCGACGCCAAGGCGGCCCTGGAGGCGATCTCCACCACCTCGCGGTCGACCCTCACCGAGATGCGCCGGCTGCTCGGGGTGCTGCGCGACGAGGACGGCGACCTCGACCACGCGCCCGGCGCCCGGCCTCGACCAGCTGCCCCACCTCGTCGACGACGTGCGGAGCGCGGGCATCCCCGTCGACCTCACCGTCGAGGGCGAGGCCGCCGACGTCCCCAAGGGCGTCGAGCTGTCGGTCTACCGGGTGGTCCAGGAGGGGCTGACCAACGTGATCAAGCACGCCGGACCGGCCCGGGCCGCCGTCACCGTGCGGTACGAGCCCAGCGCGGTCGAGGTCGAGGTCGTCGACGACGGCCGGGGCGCGGCCGCGCCGCCCGCGGCCGCGACGGCCGACGGCGGCGGCGGGGACGGCGGCCACGGGCTGCTCGGCATGCGGGAGCGGGTCGCCCTCTGGGGCGGCACCCTCGCCGCCGGACCCCGGTCCGGCGGCGGCTTCGGCGTGCGGGCCCGCCTTCCCTACGGTGACGCGTCATGACCGAGCGCGACGGCGGTGGCGCGGCACCGACGATCCGGGTCGTGATCGTCGACGACCAGGCGCTGGTCCGGGGCGGGTTCTCGGTCATCGTCGACTCCGCCGACGACCTGGAGGTGGTCGGCGAGGCGGGCAACGGCCTCGAGGCGATCGACGTCGTCCGTGCCACCTCGCCCGACGTGGTGCTGATGGACATCCGCATGCCCGAGCTGGACGGCCTGGAGGCGACCCGTCGGCTCGGGGCCGACCCCGCCACCGCCGGCGCCCGGGTGCTGGTGCTCACCACCTTCGACCTCGACGAGTACGTCTACGACGCCCTCCGCGCCGGGGCGAGCGGCTTCCTCCTGAAGGACACCCTCCCCGACGACCTGCTCGCCGGCGATCCGCGTCGTCGCGGCCGGCGACGCCCTCATCTCCCCCCGGATCACCCGACGGCTGATCGAGGAGTTCGCCCAGCGGCCCGACCCGTCGGCGGCCTCGTTGGCACCGGTCGACGGCCTCACCGAGCGCGAGCTCGAGGTGCTGGGGCTGGTGGCCAAGGGCCTCTCCAACGCGGAGATCGCGGCCGAGCTGATCATGAGCCCGGCCACGGCCAAGACCCACGTGAGCCGGTTGCTCACCAAGCTCGACGCCCGGGACCGCACCCAGCTGGTGATGATCGCCTACGAGACCGGCATCGCCGTCCCCGGTCGCGGCTGACGACACCCGCCTCCCCCGCTCCGGATCCCTCGGTCGAGGCTCACCCCCTGGACTGGACCTCGTGCTGCGGGTGGCGGCAGTCGCGCTCGTGGTGGAAGCGGTCGAAGGTCCCTTGGACGCAGAGCGAGGTACAGGCCCGCCCAGGCCAGCGACGCGACCACGTCGGTGAGGTAGTGGGCGCCCTTGTAGACGCGGGCGGCGGCCACCACCACGACCATGGTCGTCGACACCGCGACCGTCGCCCACCACAGGCCCCGGCTGCGGAAGTGGAGGGCGACCACCGCGGGCATCAGTCCCCACAGCGAGGCGGCCGCGAGCGGGTGGCCGCTCGGGTGCGACGGCCCGTGGAACTCGCCGAGCGGTGCGATCGTCGGGCGGGCCCGGTCGACCACCGCCTTGAGCACGAACTCGATCGCCGGACGGAACGCGGCGGCCAGCACCAGGGCGATGGCCAGGTACTTGCAGCGGCTGTAGGTGTACACGGCGAGCGCGAAGCGCGATGGCGAAGACGACGACGTTGTCGCCGAGCCGGCTGCCGGCGTTGAACACGTCGGTGAGCAGGGGGGTGCGGACGTCGGCCACCCACTCGGCGACCGGGTGGTCGACGGTGTCGAGGGTCGACCCGCCGTCGACGGCCGCGGCCACCGCGAGCCCGACGACCAGGGTCACGGTCACGACGAAGACGAGCCTCTTGTGGAAGAAGAAGTGCGTCGGCGTGAGCGGGGGGTCGCGGTGGAGGAGCGACACCGCGGGCCGGGCGACCGGCGGCGGGTGGAGGTCGAGGTGCTCGTGGACCTGGCGCTCGTGGGCATCGGCGCTCGTGGACCCCGGGAGCGGTCATGCGCCACCCCCTCCGTCGTCGGTCGGCTCGTCGGCACAGGGACTCGACGTCGAGCTGGAGGTGGTCGATGTTCCAGTCCTCGAGGCAGCCCTCGGTACTGCTTGCGATCGGTGCTGTCGAGCGCCGGCGTGCAGGGTGACGCGAAGCGGTCGTCGGCCTCGTAGACGATCTGGACGTCCCCGGCACGGGCCACCTCGAGGGCGCACAGCTCGATCTGGGCGGAGGCCATCTGCTCCAGCCTGACCCCCTCCTCGGGCCGGTTGCTCGCGGCCCGCACCACCACGACCAGCTGGGAGTCGGCCCCGGTGTCGTAGTGCGTCGACATGGTCGCCTCGCGCAGCAGGTAGATGGCCCCGGCCACGACCACGGCTCCGGCGACGGCGCCGACGACGCGGAGGACGACGGCCCTCATCGGTCGGGGCCGAGGAACGACCGGACCCTGGGATCGTCACGGTCGAGCGACGGCCGGGCGAGGGCATCGACCTCGTCGACGAGCAGGCCGGGCCGGTAGGCGATGGCGTCGAGCTCCCGGCCGAGGCGCTGCTCGAGGCGCGGGTCCACGGTGTTCGAGGCCAGCTTGTCGATCAGCCATGCCCCGCCCGAGAGCAGGATCCCCCCGCCGACCAGCAGGGTGACGAAGACGTTGGTGCGCCCGACCACGTCGGTGGGGTCGACGCGGAGCCACGCGAAGCGCACCTGCTCCCCGCGGGTGTCACGGAGCGCCTTGTGGGCGCCGCCGTCGCTCGCCGAGGCGTGGACCACGAGGCTCTCCACCCGGGCCAGGCGACGGAGCACCAAGGCGGTGGCGAGCCCCACCTCGGCCGCCACGAACACCACCGCGAAGAACAGGGCCCGGTTCCACTCCCACCGGGCGAGGGAGACGACGGTGTAGACGCCGGCTGCGACCAACGTCAGGGCCGCGACGAGCCAGGCCACGGCCCTCACGACGGCTCCTCCGGCCGATCCGACCCGATGTCGACGACGGTCACCGCGCCACTCTGCCCGTCCACCTGGACGAGGGCACCGTCGGGGAGGTCGGTCGTCGCGCCGGGCCGCCCGACCACGACGGGCACGTCGGCCTCCCGGGCCAGGATCGCGAGGTGCGACAGCACGCTGCCGGTCTCGGACACCAGGCCCGCCAGGCGGGGCAGCAGCGGGCCGAGGGACGGGGTCAGGGCGGACACGACGAGCACCGCCCCCTCGGGCGGGTCGGTGCTGTCGTGGGTGACCGGGCCCTCACCGACCCCGCCCCCGGCACCGGTGCCCGTCTCGCCGCCGGGGCCCTCGACCGCGATCGGGAGGCCCCGGTCGCTGAGCTGGAAGCGGGCCGGCAGCGCGGGCGAGGCGACGTGGGCCGCCGCCCGCTGGGCCAGCAGACGGCGATCGGCGACGGCGCGCCCGACGACGAGCGCGGTGACCTCGTCGAGGCGGAGGAAGCGCACGTCGCCGGCCGAGCTGACCGCGTCGCGCTGCTCGAGCCGTCGCCCGACCTCGTGGGCGGCCTGTCCGACGAGCTCCTGGACCCACCTCACCCGGAGGCGCAGCGCCTCCCTCCGCACCTGCACGTCGGGCGCCCCGGGCGGGTCGTAGGTGAGGTCGGCGGCCGAGGCGTCGGAGGGCAGCGTGAGGGGGCGGCCGACGCTCGGCGGCACGAGGGCGAGGACGACGGGGGCCCGCCGGGTGATCTCGTCGTCGCTCAGGCCCTCGAGGCGGGCCTCGGCGAGGACCCGGAGGGCGACCGACGCGCCGCTGAAGCGGGACGTGCCCGGGTCGGCGACGAGGCCGAGCAGGATCTCGTGGGCGTGCAGGCTGTGCAGCGCGTCGCGACCCCGGTCGATGAGCGCGACCAGCTGGCGCACGGTCAGCTGGTCGAGCGCCGGGACCTCCTCGAGGTCGTCGTCGACCCGGTGGGCCAGCTCGTCGGCGATGAGCGGGAGCGCGGCCCGCAGGCGGCCGATGCGCCAGGCCGAGCGCAGGCGCCGCACCCTGTCGCCGACGCCGGCCCGCCGACGCCAGCCGGCGACGGGGTGCTCCCCGGTGATCTCCAGGTCGATGGCGACGCGACCCTCGACGGCCACCACCAGCTCCCGACCGGCGAGGGCGCGCTCGGCGACGGCCCCGGAGATGCGGATGGCCTCCCGCACCGCGTCGCGCAGCGGCGGCACCCACAGGTCCTCCTCCAGGGGAGCGAGGGCCTCGGGGAACGTCTCGGACACGGGTCCGGGCCCGTAGACCGGTCCCTGCGGCACGCCTCGCACCACGGTGGTCACGGGGCGGCTCTGGAGGAGCAGGAGCCGGCCGTCGACCTGGGCCCACTCGACGTCCTGCGGCCCCTCGAACAGCGTCGCCACCCGGCGGAGCAGGTCGGCGAGCTCCCGGCGGAGGGCCGGCGGGAGCATCACGCCGTCGGGGTCCTCGTGGGCGACGACGACGTCGTGGTCGTCGAGCACCCAGCGCCCACCGTCCACCTCGCCGCCCACCAGGCCGGCCGGCGAGCCGCGCACCGCGGTGACCACCCGACGGTCGCTGCGACCCGTCACCGGATCGACCCCGAAGGCCACGCCGGCCCGGTCGGGCTCGACCATGGGCTGGATCAGGACGGCGATGGGCTCGGTCGTGGCCTGGGCCCGCTCGCGCGAGGCCAGGACCTCGCCGACCGCGGCCACCAGCGCCTCTGGCCCCCGGACGCCGAGGACGGACTCGAACTGGCCCGCGGCCGAGGAGGCGGACATGTCCTCGACGACCGACGACGACCGGACCGCGACACCACCGTCGCCACCGCCGCCCAGCTCGGCGACGGCACCGGCCACGTCGGCGGAGACCAGGTCCGCGAGGGCGGTGCCGGCGTCGTGGCGACGGCTGACCTCGGTGGTGAGCACCAGGCCGGGCAGGGTGGCGATGCCGGCCCGCCGGGCTCGGGCCAGCGCCGCACCCTTGCCCCCCGTGACGTCGGCGTCGAGGGCGGCGTCGTCGTCGAGCGAGACCACCAGCCGCGGGTCCTCGACCGGGGACCGGCCATCGAGACCGCTCCTCGAGCGCCGGCTCGACCGGGGGCTCACGGTCGGTCGCCCGTCGACCGGGGCGCGGGGGCTCGATCACGGCAGACACGCCACTGCACCCCCTCTCAGCACGACAGGAGACTCTCCACGAGAGCACCACTCAACCCCTTCGGGGCGGCCGCCGCCAGCGATCTCCGCCACAGGGGGGCAGGTCACGACTCCGCACCCCGACCCGGGAGGGTGGTTCCGACGTCCCCGGGCGGCGTCACCACGGCCTCCGGTGCGGCGGTGGATTCGACACGACGGCCCCCAGCGGCTTGGGTCTGGGGGTGACCGTTGCCGAGCTGCCCTCCACCCGACGAGATGCGGACGGCTCGCCCGTCGACGCCGCCGAGGCCCGTCAGGCGTGGGTCGAGGCGGCCCGGCCGGTGCTCGAAGCCGTGGCCAGCACCTACAACGCCACCATCTCCTACACCGAGCTGGCCGACGCCGTGCAGGCCACCACCGGGGTCGTCACGACCCAGCAGATGCGCCACTGGATCGGTCCGGTGCTCGCCAAGGTCACGGAGGACTGCCTCAGCCGCTCCGAGCCGGTGCTCTCCGCCCTCTGCGTCAAGGCCGACGGCTCCGTCGGCGCCGGGTACGCCAGCGCCATCGAGAAGGTGCGCGGCACCCGACCCGAGGATCCGGAGATGGACGCCGCCCGCGAGCGCCTCGCCTGCTACCAGGCCTTCGGTGCGACGCTTCCCTCCGATGGCGGCCGGCCCTCGTTCCACGGGGTCGAGCGCGATCGCCGGGACCGGGCGGCACTGCGGGCCAGCAAGGTGATCCCGCCCCGCGCCGCCTGCCCCGAGTGCCACATGCAGCTGCTGACCTCCGGGATCTGCGGCACCTGCGACTGACCCCCGTCGGGGACCCGGGCGGCGCTCGGCCGAACCCGTGGTCCTGTGCGACCGGGCGACGGAGCCGAGCCGATGGGCGAGGCGACCAGACAGGCACGGTGTCGGTGTGCGGCGAAGCCGCACGATGTCGCCGCGAGACGGGCGACCCATCCGCGCAGGCCCTACGGAGACGCAGTCCCGTCAGGGTCGACCGGGGCGGTGCAGTCGTCGAGGAAGGCGACGAACGGGGGCGTGAGCTGGGTGTCGCCGGCCTGCCCGAGGCGGACGTTGACGTCCTCGTGGCTGTAGCCGGTGAGGGTGACCGAGGTGGTGGCGGCGCCCGCCGTCCCGAGGGCGGCCGCGAACCGGTCGGACAGGGCCCGCCGGTCGGCGCCGCCCCGGAGCGCGAAGAACCAGCTCGCGCTCGGGCCGGTGGTGCCGACCTGGTAGAGCGGCGACGCGGCCCGCCAGGTCGAGGGGTCGTCGCCGAACGCGTTGCGGTAGGTGGCCTCGGCGCTGCCGCCCTGGGCGATCGCGGCCGGGACGTCGTAGGCCTCGGTGTCGAGCGGAGCCACGCACGCGAGGTCGGTCGGGTCCAGACCGTGGGGTGCGAGGTAGCGGGCGTCGGTGCCCAGCTCGGCCACGATGCCCGCGCCGGCGGAGTGCCCGGCCAGCACGACGCGGTCCTTGGCGATCCCGAGCGAGGCGGCGTTGGCGACGACCCAGGCGACGGCTGACGCGACGTCGTCGGGGTGGACCGGCCAGCGCACCGGGGTGGGTCCCGAGCCGTCGCTGAGGCGGTAGTTCACGCTGACCAGGGCCATCTGGTGCGCGTTGGCCATGGCCACCTTGTCGGCGATGCGGTTGCGCTTGTCGCCGGTGGCCCAGCCGCCGCCGTGGACCCAGATGAGGACACCGGCGTGGCGGCAGTCGGCGCCGGGCCGGTACACGTCGAGCGAGACCAGGTCGGGGTCGACCCCGGCGGGCACCGCCCGGTACGGCACGTCGAGGGTCGACACCGTGGCGCCGTCGCACCCGGTCGGCGGCGGGCTCGGACACCCCGTGAGCGCCGTCGCCCCGAGGACGCCCGCCACGAGGGCGGCGACCCGGCGACCGGCCCCCCGGCGCCGTCGACCCCCCGTCCGACCCAGCACGGTCCGATCCGGCACGGCGTCACGGTACCTGCGGGCACGCGACCCCGCCCGCGCCACGGATCCGACGGGCGGACCGGACCCGGCACCACCGGCCCGACCGGGCGTAGCGTCGGGTCGACCAGGGGATCGATCCCCCACCACGGCAGGAGCTGCTCATGGCCTTCGACACCTACTTCGCCTTCCTCGGCGTCTACGACGACGTCGACGACGCCCTCGCCGACTACGAGGCGGTCAAGGCCCTCCACGTCGAGGCCGGCCTGATCGACGCCTACGACGCCGCCGTGGTCGAGAAGCGCGACGACGGCAAGGTCAAGATCGCCAAGAAGCACGAGACCCCCACCCGCGTCGGTGGGGTGCTCGGCGGCGGCATGGGCCTGGCCACCGGGCTGGTCATCGCCCTGTTCCCGGCCGCCGCCATCGGCACCGGCCTCCTCGCCGGCACCGCCACGGGCGGGGCCGTCCTCGGCGCCGTCGCCGGCCACGCCGCCGCCGGCATGAGCCGCAAGGACCTCAAGGAGGCCGGCGAGCACCTCGACGAGGGCACCGCCGGACTGGTCGTCGTCGGCGTCTCCGACATGGAGGCCAAGATCGGCAAGGCGATGGAGAAGGCCACGAAGGTCGAGGCCAAGGAGATCAAGGCCGACCAGGAGGCCATCGAGTCCGACGCCTCCTCCTGACACCCGGGCGACCGGCCGCGCGATCGACCGCCCACCCAGGTCCGGGTGAGGGGGGTGGGCAAGGATGTCGAGATGAGCAGCTCGGCGGCGGAGTGGAAGGCCCGACCGGAGGGGCCCGAGTACGACGCGATGCGCCGACGCCTCGTCGATGCCGCCGAGCGCCTCATCCTCGACCAGGGCGCGGCGTCGCTCCGGTTGGACTCGGTCGGCGATGCCGTCGGCCTGCACCGGTCGTCGGTGTACCGCTACTTCGACTCCAAGGAGGACCTGCTCACCGCGGTGGTCGTGAAGGCGACGCTGCGGCTGGGAGCGGAGGTCGTCGAGTCGCTGGGGGTGTCGGCCAGGGCGGATCAGTTCCTGGTCGACGGCCTGGCGATGGCGATGGCGCGCATCGCCAGCGAACCGGTGCACCGGTCGTTGATGGCGCCGGCGAGCGAGGCGATGACCCGGGTCGGGGCGCGGGCGTTGACCGAGGGACTGCGCCCGCTGGTGGAGCCGATGTTCGTGGCCGCGGCCGAGCGGGGGGTGCTGCGCCAGGGCGTGACGACCGACGACGCCCTGCGGTGGCTGCTGATCGTGGCCACCGGGCTGTTCCGGGCGCCCGACGTCGTGCCCGGCGTCGACGAGCTGACGCGCCTGTTGGACCTGATGCTCGTCCCGGCGCTGCTCGACGCGGCGGTGGTCGAGCAGCTTCGGCCTCGGCGGGCGTGACCCCCCGCTCCAGCCCGGCCGGTCGTCGAGCGGGACCGCGACCGACCGATCGCGGCCGACGTCGGTCATCGTCACCGGATCGAGCACTGCACGGGAAGGGCGCGGAGGCCCCGGATGAACATCCGCGTGCTCCACTCCGGCTCCCCGGCGAGGGTCAGGCCCTCGAGGCGGTCGAGGAACGCGGCCAGGAACCGTTCGGCCTGGAGGCGGGCGAGGTGCGAGCCGAGGCAGGCGTGGGACCCGCCGCCGAACTGGAGGTGCTGGTTGGCGTCGGGTCGGTCGAGCACGACGGTCTCGGCGGTCGGGCCCCAGCGACGAGGGTCGCGGTTGGCGGAGGCGAGTCCCACGTACAGCACCGCGCCGGCGGGGATGTCGACGCCGGAGAGGCACATGGCTCGGGTGGTGACGCGGCGGACGAACTGGTTGGGGCCGTCGTAGCGGAGCATCTCGCAGCACCGCGTTGCGCATCAGGCCTGGTTCGGCCCGCAGGTGGGCGAGCTGGTCGGGGTGGCCGAGGAGGGCGAGCACGCCGCTGGCGACCAGGCTCGCCGTCGGCTCGTGGCCGGCCATGTAGAGCGTGATGAGCTGGGCCATCAGCTCCTCGTGGGACAGGCGATCACCGCCGTCCTCGCTGTGCACGAGGTAGGAGAGCAGGTCGCCGGCCGGCGCCTGGCGCTTCTGCTCGGCCTGGACGCCGAGGTAGTCGTACATCTCGACGAGGGCCGCGAAGAACTCGTCGCGCTCGCCGGGCAGCAGCGGGTCGCGGCTGCGGGCGACCCAGCTGGTCCAGTTCGCGGAACTGCGGGTTCGCCTCCTCGGGCACGCCGAGCCACGCCGAGAAGACCTCGACGGGCAGCGGGTAGGCGAGGTCGCCGACGAGGTCGAGGTGCACCTCCCGGCCCCCGTGCTCAGCGGCCAGGCGGTCGAGGGCGGCAGTGACGCGGGCGTCCACCAGGTCCCCGAGCCGGTTGACCTCCCTGACCCTGAACGGCTCGGCCATGAGCTTGCGCACCCGGCCGTGATCGGGGTCGTCCAGGTGGACGATCGTCTCGCTGGCCCGCCCGTGCTCGGCCATGGATGTGAGCTCGAGGTCCACCACCGGGTTCGGCGTGGCCCTGCGGATGTCGCTGGACATCGTCGGCTCCCGGAGGACGGAGTCGACGTCGTCGAAGCGGGTGAGCACGAACCCGCAGAGCAGCTCGGACCAATGGACCGGGTCGTCGTCGCGCAGCGAGGCGTAGTGCTCGTAGGGGGAGGCGGTGAACGCCGGGTCCAGCGGGTCGAAGCGAGCCGGTCCGGCCGGCGCGGTCACGCCGTCTCGGTGGCCGTCGGCCACGTCTCGATCCCGGTGAGCCAGGGTCGGCCGGCGCGCTTGGCGTCGGCCCACTTGGCCTCGGCGTCACCGTGCTGTCCGAGCTCGTCGGGCGTGGGTCCGATCCGGTCGACCAGCGGCTGGAGGGCGGCGGCGTCGAAGCCGTACACCTCGGCCGCGTTGCCCCCGAGGATCGCCGCGGTCTCGTCGCGGGGGATGTCACGGAACACGTGGGCGAGGAACTCGCGCGTGTGGGGCCAGGTGCCCTCCGGGGTGGGGGAAGTCGTTGCCCCAGCACAGGTTGTCGACGCCGATCTCGTAGCGGCGGGCCAGCTCGACGCGGACGATGTTCGACGCGCCGATGAAGCAGTTGCGGTCGAAGTAGTCGCTCGGCCTCATCGACATGTTGGCGGTGAGCTGCTCGCCGAGCTTGCGGGAGCCGTGGTCGCGCTCGAACACGAGGTCCATCCGCCACAGCAGGTCGTTGACCCAGAAGGCGCCGCACTCGGCGACGCCGAAGCGCAGCCCGGGGAACCGCTCGAACACGCCCGACCAGATGCAGGAACCAGAGCGGCCGCGACGACCAGAAGCGGGTCTCGGTGGTGAAGATGCCGACGTGCTGGGCCGTAGGCGGCGCGGTCGGCGACGCCGGAGTGCACGTGGACGGGCATCGCCAGCTCCTCGCACACGCCCACACCGGGTCGTAGCGGGGGTGGTGGTAGGGCTCGTGCGGCTGCCACATCGGCGGGATCAGGATCCCGCCCCGCAGCCCCGAGGCGTGGGCCCGGCGGATCTCGGCGACGGCGTCGTCGACCTCGGCGATGATCGGCACGATGGCGACGCCGGCCCGACGCTCCGGGCTGTCTGCGCAGAGCTCGGCGAGCCAGCGGTTGTGGGCCCGGGCGCCGGCGAGGAGCAGCTCCCCCGGCGTGGCGCCGGTGGCGCCGAGGCCGGCCCCGAAGGGCGCCGACGCGCCGCCGGTGACCGAGTCGGCGTCGGGGAAGATGACCTCGCCGGCGACACCGTCGGCGTCGAGCTCCTCGTCGCGGCGAGCGGCGTCCCAACCACCACGCAGGCCCTCCTCGTTCTCCTCCTGCCACTCCTTGGCGAACTCCTCGTTGAGGAAGCCGGCCTTGGCCAGCTCCGCCGCCTTCGCCCGCTCGGCGAGGAACGCGTCGAAGCGCTCCCGGTAGGCCGGGTCGAGCCACTCGCGGTACTCGGGCCCGGGCAAGCCCGCGTGGGTGTCGGCCGAGATCACGAGGTACCGGTCCATGATCACCTCTCCAGGTAGGTCGGGGCGGAGCGCTGGAGCATCGACTCGGCGCGAGCGCGGATGGTGGCGTCGGTGCGCTCGCTGGCCGGCAGGATCCAGAACCGCCCCGCCCTGATGCCGGCGACGGCCTCGTCGGCGACGTCCTCCACCGGCGTGTAGTCGGGCTCGACACCGGCGGCGCGGAGCCGGGCCTCGACCTCGTCGAAGGAGGACGGGCCCGACGGTGGCGCGCCGTTGTGCCATCGCTCCGGGCGCCGTGAGGCGGACGTCAGAAGGCCGGTCTTCAGCACCTTCGGGCCGGGGAACAGCACCGAGACGCCGATCCGGCTGCCCACGGCTCGCAGCTGGCCGTACAGCACCTCGCTGACGGTGGTCACCGCGGCCTTGCTCGTCGCGTAGACCGCCGTCGTCGGCAGGGGCGCGATGCCGCCGTTGCCCGACGACGTGTTCACGACGTGGCCCTCGTCGCCGCCCTCCAGCATCCTCGGCACGAAGGCCCTGATGCCGTGGATGACCCCCCACAGGTTCACGGCCAGGCCCCAGCCCCAGTCGTTGAGGGTGTGGTCCCAGATCCGGCCCTGCGGCGCCGGCGCCGACGCCGGCGTTGTTGCACAGCACGTGCACCGCCCCGTAGGTGGCGTAGGCCTCGTCGGCCAGGCTCTCCACCGAGGCGTGGTCGCTGACGTCGGTGACCACGCCGGTCGCGTCGTGCCCCGCGCGCCGCAGCGCGGCGACGGCCTCGTCGAGGGGGTCGGCGACCACGTCGGCCAGCACCACCGCCATGCCCTCCCGGGCGAACCGCTCGCCGAGGGCGCGACCGACCCCGCCGGCGCCGCCGGTCACGACCGGCGACGCGCCCGGCGAGCTCCTTCACGAGCCGATCCCGAAGCGGGCGGCGGCGAAGGCGGGGCAGCGCAGCGCCTCGTCGGGGATGTCGTCGGCGGGCAGGGCCTCGTCGACCTCGGCGGGGGTCGGGCCGAACTGCGCCGCGAGCGGCGCGAGCCGCGTCGAGGTCGAAGCCGTAGACGCCGGGCCGCGTTGCCGCCGACCATCGCCCGGACCTCGGCCTCCGGCACCCCGGCGAAGGCCAGGCGGAGGTGCTGGCGCGAGTAGGGCCAGCAGCCCTCGAGGTGCGGGAAGTCGCTGCCCCACATGATGCGGTCGACGCCGACCGCGTCGCGGAGCTCGACCTCGGGCGCCGGATGAAGCTCGAGCCGAGGTGGCACTGGCGGGCCCAGTACTCCGACGGCGTCAGCGACAGCTCGTCGGTCGACGCCGGCCCGAACTTCGCCTCCTGCGAGCCGGCCGCGCCGCCGACGCCGCGCAGCCGGCCGTGGTAGTAGTCGAGGCGGCGCAGCTCCTCGGGCAGCCACGCCGTGCCCTGCTCGGTGAACACGAGCTGCAGCGTCGGGGTGGCGCTCCATCACCCCGGAGAACATCAGGTGCCACAGCGTGCGGTGCGCCCACCACGTGACCTCGAGCAGGAACATGGCGCTGCGCCGCCGGGTAGTCGCCGAAGTCGGGGGCGGCGCTGCCGCTGTGGTGGTTGACCGGCAGCCCGAGCTCCTCGCAGACGGCCCAGATCGGCTCGTAGTCGGGGGCGTAGAGCGGGGGGACGCCCGAGCCGGGCGGCGCGCCGGGGAGCAGCACGCCGCCGGTCAGGCCGTGCTCGGCGGCCCAGCGGATCTCGGCGACCGAGCCCTCGACGTCGTGCAGCATGATCTGGCAGATCCCGGCCCGGCGCCCCGGGGCGTCGGCGCAGAAGTCGGCGAGCCAGCGGTTGTGGGCCCGCAGCCCGGCCCACCGCCGCTCGAGGTCGCCGGCGCCGGCCCCCGGGGGCTGGTGCACGAGCGAGACCTTCGGGAAGAAGGGCGGCACCGTGTTCGGGAACATGACCTCGGCGACGATCCCGTCGGCCTCGAGCTCCCGCAGGCGACGCGTCGGAGTCCCAGTTGCGGCCGGCGTCGCCGCCGGCGATGTCGTCGTAGGGGTTCTCGAAGGTCGGCCGCCCACGCGTCGAAGTCGTCGTGGTACCGGGCCTCGAGGTACGGCCGGTAGTCGGCGACGGTGCCGCCGCCGTGGCAGTCGGCCGAGATCACCACGTAGTTCTCGCCGGCCACCCCCTCGGTCTAGCAATCCCCGTCCCGCCTGACAAGACGGATCTGGAATCTGTCGAGACGGTCCCCTAGGGTCGGCCGACGTGGCGACCACCGTTGGCCAGTACTGCATCTACGTGAGCGACATCGAGCGCTCCATCCGCTTCTACACCGACCTCATCGGTCTGAAGCTCCAGGGCCGCACCGAGATCGACGACGTGCACGAGGCCCACCTCGCCGCCGACGAGGGCGGCGGGCGCCTCCAGCTCGCCGAGCGCCACCGCGGCGGGCAGCCGATCGACCACGGCTTCGCCCTGTGGAAGACCTACATGAACGTCGACGACTGCGCCGCCACCCACGCCAGGGTCGTCGAGGCCGGCTACGAGTCCACCATGGAGCCGTCCCGCCTCGACCGGTGGCCGGTCACCGTGGCGTTCGTGAAGGACCCCGACGGCTACACCGTCGAGCTGCTCCAGCGCCACGACCCGTGAGCGGACCCGAGGTGGCGGCTGCATCGGCAGCTCCTCGTCGCCGTCCGGTTGGCGAAGGCTCGCCCACGACTCGGTGAGCCCTCACCGGTAGGCCCGGTGGGGACGACCTCCACGGTACGCTTGGCGCTCTTGGCGGTGGCACAGCCCCTTCGGAAGGGAAGCGGCCCGTGAAGGTGATCGGCAAGCTCACGCAGACCGCTGCCGCGCTCTGGATCCTGAACGTCTGGTTCAACCGGTTCAACAAGGACACCGGGTATCGGGGCGGTGACGCCAAGAACATGAAGGAGGAGTTCGAGGTGTACGGGCTCTCCGAGTCGGCGATGTACGCCGTGGGCGCGGCGAAGGTGGGCCTGGCCTCGACCATGCTGGTCGGGCTGGTGAAGCCCCGAGTGACCCGACCGGCCTCGATCGGCCTCGCCGCCTTCATGCTCGGTGCGATCGGGATGCACATCAAGGTCGGGGACCCGGTGAAGCAGTACCTCCCTGCGTTGTCGGTCTTCTCGTTGGCGACCGTCTCGGCCATCCTCAACGGCGACCAGCGCGCCGCTGACCAACCAGCCGACTGACCAGGCGCACACCTTCTCGCCAGTGGAGCGCCCGACCTTCTCGGCCAGGTGAGAGGGCTCCTCAGCGGTCGCTGAGAGCCCTGACCTCGCTCAGCCGGTCGCTCCTCCCACCGCAGGGTCCATCCGGTTCGGCCACAGCGGGACGATGGGCCATGGGAGCAGCGAGCGCACCGACCCGGAGATGTGGCGCAGCGCCCGCAGCCCGCCGACCTCCAAGAGATCCTTGAGGTCGATGGCGTCGTGGATGAGCGGGGGGATCAGGTCGGCACCTGGCGAGGTCAGCGTGAGCGGGCCGATCTGGGCCAATCCGCGCCGCCCGCCCAGGTCCAGCACCCAACCGAGCTGACGGAGATCGACAGCTTCGATCGGCTCACCCCGGACGGAGCGGGCCGCGTTGCGCCCGGCGACGGCCCCGGCACGGACGGCGATCTGCCGCGGACATGGGCAGAGGAGACCCGTCTCGGTCGCGATGGGCGGCGATGTCACCTGCGGCGAACGTCCGCGAGCTGCCGACCACGCGCAGGCCCTGGTCCACCAAGACGCGACCGTCGTCAGCCGTCGGCAGGCCGTACGTCTGGGCGTTGGCTGAGAAGCCCCCCGCCCAGACCACCAGGCCCTCCAAGAGGGCACCCTCGATGACGGCGCCCCGGTCGGTGATCTGCTCGACGCTGGAGCTCAGGTGGATCCCCACGCCGCGGCTCTCGAGGATCCGCGTTCGCGCCAGTGCTGAAGGCCAACGGCATGCCGGCGAGGAGTCGAGTCGTCGCCTCCACGAGATGGACCGTGAGCCTCGGGTGGGCGACGGCGGCCGCGCCGGCGAGCTGGACCCCGGTGGCGCCCCCACCGATGATCACCAACGACGACGAGCCCGCGATGGATCGGCGCAAGGCCTCGGCATCCTCCGCGGAGCGGAGGGGCTGGGCGAGCTCGATGCCTGCGACAGGCGGCCGTGACGGTGCGGACCCGGCAGCGACGATGACAGCCTCGGCGGTGATGGTGTGGCCTTGGGCCAGCCTGACCGAGCCGTCCCCGATCGCGACGACAGACCCCACCACCAGGTCCACGAGATCTCGCAGGGGTCCGGCGGAGTCCTCGACTGGAGCGGTCCCGCCCGCCACCGCGGCGAGTCGGGTGACGAAGTCATGCCGCCCGGTCCGATCCACCACCGTGAGCGGAGTGCCCGATCGCCGAACAGCGGCGGCGGCGTGGAGCCCTGCATACCCTCCGCCGACGATCAGCACCCCCTCGACATGAGTCGGCTCGGTCACGGTAGGTGCCACGTCAGATGTCCTCAGTTCCTCAGGTGGGCGACGTGGAGCTGCGCCACTGCCTCACCACGCCACTGTGCCGGGGGAACGCCGCCGCCCCAACCGTCGTGGCGGAGCTGGCGTTCCGATCGGCCCTCGGCTCGGTCGTCGACGTCGCTGCTGCGGAGCCGGACTGTAGAGCGACGAACCAAAGACCGGCGCGTCCTCCGGGGGCGCTTCAGCAAGCCACGGAAGCGCCGCCGCAAGGAACGCCCCATTCAGGACTTCGGTCCGCCGGCATCCAGCAGCGACCCACCCAACAGCGCTCAACCCAGAGCAGTCGGCAAGTGACGGCGACCCGGAGAAGGCCCGTTCGACGCGCCCCTGCCACGGCAGACGGCGACCGAGGGCCAACAGCCTCGGCTGACGGGACCCACCAACCAGCGCAATCGAGCCGTCGACCGCCAACCGGTCACGAGACCACCGCAGTCGCGGCTCCGCTCAGCCGCATCGGTCCAGTTCTGTCGCTGGATCACCGACGTTGTGTCGGTAACCCATGGTGGGCGAGGGGGGACTTGAACCCCCACGTCCTTTCGGACACTGGAACCTGAATCCAGCGCGTCTGCCAATTCCGCCACTCGCCCCGAGTGGAACGGCCGAGGCTAGCGAGGCTCCGGCTCGGGCGCCAAGGGAGAAGGCGCGTCGGAGCGGCGCAGCGTGGGCCAGCGGAGGTAGGCCACGGCCCTGACCACGGCTTCCATCGGGCCCATGGTGAACCACCGCAGCCAGAGGGTCGCCAGCAGGATCTGGAGGCCCCACAGCACCACCACGAGCGCGACCGCCCCGCCCAGGCCGAGGTCGGCCCCGAGCCCGAGGCCGTACCCGTTGAACAGCAGCGACGCGACCAGCGACTGCCCCAGGTACACCGTCAGCGACATGCGCCCGGCGGGGGCGATGGCATCGAGGCCCCGTCGCAGCACCGGCACCGACCCGGCCCGCACGAGCGTCCCCGCCCACAGCAGGGCCATGGCCGGGCCGAGCACCGCGTAGAGCAGCCGCGACAGCGACATCGTCCCGGCGTCGTCGACCCCGAGCGTGACGTCGCCGAGCAGCCAGGCCGCGGGCACCGAGAGCGCCAACCCGACCAGCCACAGCGGGCACCATCGCCGTCCGCAGCCAGCCCGGCCAGCGGCGCTCGTCGATCCAGCCGACGCGGGCGGCGGCCATGCCCAGCAGCATCATCCCGGCCACCGTGCCCCCGACGGAGAGGAACCCGAGCGGGTACGTCCACGCCACGTCGGCGGCGCGCTCGCCGACCACGTCGAAGAACCCGCCGTTCCGGTAGACCGCGGCGCTCTCGGACAGCTCCTGCCACAGCTCGGCGCGGTAGGCCGCCTCCCCCTGGTCGGCGACCACCAGGGCTCCGAGCGCGTCGAGCGCGGCGGCCACCAGCGCCTGACCCAGCACCAGCGCGGCCCCGAGCCCCGCCAGCCAGCCGGCCGGCAACGACCGCACGAGCAGCAGCCCGATGCCGATGACCGCGTAGGTGGTGAGGATGTCGCCGTCGAAGAGCAGGAAGGCGTGCAGCGCGCCGAGAACCCAGAGGGCCGCCGAGGCGGCGGAGCCACGGGCCGGTGACCGATCGGCCCCGGGCCCGGCTGCGGGCGTCCTGCACCGCGAACCCCCACCCGAACAGGAAGGAGAAGAGCGGGTAGAAGCGGCCCTCGGTCAGGGCCGACAGCACCACCCCGAGGGGACCGACCTCGCCGCCGACCTCACCCCCGCCGGCCGCGAGCGAGGGGCCGATGCCCGTCCGGTAGAAGGCGACGTTGACGATCACGATGCCGAGGAGGGCGACGGCTCGCAGCGAGTCGACCAGCGGCTCCCGCTCGCCCTCGCCCACCGGCACCGCGGCCTGACCGGCGAGCGGCGGCGGGGGGCCGGGCGGGGACGGGCGCGGCCAGGCCGGGGGCGCCCACGCGGGGTTCGGGGGCGGACCCGTCGGAGGGGGACCCGCGGGACCGGACCAGCCAGGCGCGGGCCGAGCCGTCGGCGGAGGCGAGGGAGGCCAGCCCGAGGGTGGCCCTGCCGGCGGCGGTGGCCCCCAGCCGGGCGGCGGTGCGCCGGGGTGGCTCACCGGCTCCCCCGACGGGGAGCGACACGGGGCTCCCAGGCTGGCTCGCGGCGCTCGCTCACCGGGCCATCATCGCCGGGTCCGGCGCGGGGGACGGGCGCCGTGGCGGGGAGACGGCGGGTGACCACCGGTATCGTTGGCGGGCCATGGGGCTCAAGGGGTTCGAGAAGCGGCTGGAGCAGGCCGTCGAGGGCACCTTCTCGCGCGTCTTCCGGTCGGGCCTGCGGCCCATCGAGATCGGCCGCCGCCTCACCCGCGAGATGGACATCAACCGCTCCATCGACGTCCGGGGCCGCACCGTCGTCCCCAACTCCTTCGTGGTGATGGTCAGCCAGGAGGACCACGCCGCCTTCGCCGAGATCGGCGACAGCCTCTCGCGAGAGCTGGCCGACGCCGCTCGCGAGCACGCCCGCGACGAGGGCTACTCGTTCCTCGGCCCCGTGGGCGTCGAGCTCCAGGCCGGCGGGGTGCGGCCCGGCACCTGCCAGGTCGCCGGACGCCTCCGCGAGGGCCAGGGTGGCGCCGGGGCCGGGTCGATCCTGCTTCCCACCGGCGACCGCATCCCCCTGGGCGAGAGCATCGTCACCATCGGTCGGCGGGCCGAGTCGACCATCGTGCTGTCGGACCCCAACGTCAGCCGCAACCACGCCGAGATCCGCCCCGCCGGCGCGGGCTGGGTGATCGTCGACCTGGGCTCGACCAACGGCACCCGGGTCAACGGGGCCCGGGTCTCGATCCACCACCTCGACGACGGCGACGAGATCGGCTTCGGCAACACCCGCATGTGGTTCGAGGCCAGCTGACCCGACCCACCTCGAGCTGGGTGCGCCCGGCGCTGCGGGAACGACCCGATCCGCGCCCGGTTCGGATGGGGTCGTCGCGGTCGGCGAGGCTGCGGCCACTCGTGGTGGGCAGGCGACGGGGAGAGCACCCCTGGGCGCCGGCATCCCGGCGGAGGGGGCGGCCGGTAGTCTCCCGGACGTCATGTCCGAGCAGCTGCTCACCATCCTCAAGCTGTGCCTGCTGGCCCTCCTGTACCTGTTCTTCTTCCGGGTGCTGCGGGCCGTGTGGGTCGAGGTGAACCCGCCGCGCGCCCTCGAGGGCGCAGGCGGGGGCCCGGTGCCCGCCAGCGGCGCCCCGGCCGCGCCGACCAGCCGCCGGAAGGCGAAGAAGCTGCCCAGCCAGCTGATCGTGCTCGAGCCGGCCGCTCAGCGAGGCCGCTCGTGGCCGCTGGCGTCCGAGCTCACCATCGGCCGGGCCGCCGGCTGCGCCGTGGCCATCCCCGAGGACACGTTCGCGTCGCAGATCCACGCCCGCGTGTTCCAGAGCGACGGCCAGACCTGGGTCGAGGACCTCGGCTCGACCAACGGCACCTTCGTCAACCGCGATCGGGTCACCGCAGCCACCGCGGTCCGCCGGGGTGACCAGGTGAAGGTGGGCGAACACCGTGCTGGAGCTCGGATGACCGGCGGACCAACGACCATGACGTCCCCAAGGACCTTCGGACCCCACCCACGCCGGGGAGGCGCGACGTGACGGCCTTCCGCGTCGGATCGGCCAGCCACGTCGGGCAGGTCCGGTCCAACAACCAGGACTCCTGGCTCGTGTTCGACGAGCAGGCGGTCTACGCCGTCGCCGACGGCATGGGCGGCCACCAGGGCGGCGAGGTCGCGTCGGCCATCGCGGTCGAGACCCTCGAGGCGATCATCTCCGACGCCACCTCCGAGTCGGTGGTCGAGGCCGTGAAGGAGGCCAACCGCCGGATCATCTCGCGAGCCACCGACACCACCGAGCTCCGCGGCATGGGCACCACCCTCGTCGCCCTCGCGCTGGTCAACCGGGGCAGCGACGACGAGGAGATCGCCTGGGTCAACGTCGGCGACTCCCGCGCCTACCTGTTGCGCGACGGCGACCTGGTGCAGCTCAGCCGCGACCACAGCCTGGTCGAGGACCTCCGCCGGGGCGGCCAGCTGAGCGACGAGGAGGCCGCGGTCCACCCGCAGCGCAACATCCTCACCCGCGCCCTCGGGATCGACCGGGAGGTCGACGTCGACAGCGACGCCGTCATGCCCTTCCTCGGCGACCGCTTCCTGCTCTGCTCGCGACGGCCTGTTCAACGAGGTCGACCGCGACACGATCACCGCCACCCTCGCCTCCATCGCCGACCCCGACGCGGCCGCCGAGGAGCTGGTCCGCCTGGCCAACCACGGCGGCGGGCGCGACAACATCACCTGCGTCATCGTCGACGTCACCGACGACAACGGCCGGGCGGCCAAGGCCGCCGAGCTGGCCGCGGCCGCAGCCGCCGCGGTCGAGGCCCGCCGTGCCGCCGAGGGCGACGAGGGCGCGGAGGCGGCCACCTCCGACGAGGTCGACATCGACACGATCGAGACGATCGGGGCCGACGACGAGGTCCCGCTGGTGACCGACCCGGTCGAGGCGACGGTCGAGCCGGCGACGACGGACGACGTCCCCGACACCACGACCCCGGCCACTGCGTCCGTCGACGACGACGTCCTCACCGACGACGACCCCACCCCTCCCACCGGGACCCCGATGCCGCCCCCGCCACCGGTCACCGGGGTCACCGGGGTCGACGCGCCGACCGAGCCGACCACCGTCGACCCCACCGGCGACGAGGCCACCACCGAGCCGGCCACGGCCGACGCCGAGGCGACCGGGCCCGACGCGGCGTTCATCAACCCCGACCTCCCCACCGAGGACGGCGACGAGCGGGCCGGGTCGGAGCGGTTCATCAACCCCGGGTTCCCGACCGCGGACTCGACCCCGGCCACCGACGACGACCTCCCGTTCGGCGAACCGGCCGTCGCCTACCGCGACCCGGACGCGGGCGATCGCCGTCACCGCAAGCGCATCCTGGCCGGCATCGGCATCGCGGTCGTGATCGTCGCCGCCGTCGCCGGCGGGCTCGCCTGGTACGGCCGGCAGGGCTACATCGTCCGCCTCGACGCCAACGACGAGCTCATCGCCATCTACAAGGGCCGGGAGGGGTTCCTGATCTTCGAGCCCACCTTCGTGGAGAGCTCCGACGTCACCCTCGGCGACGCCGTCGCCGACAACGTGCCCCGCCGAGGACATCCTCGACGGACGCTCCTTCGACTCCCTCGACGAGGCCCGGGCGTTCGTCGCGGCCATCGAGGAGAACGCCCTGACGGGCGGAGACGACGAACCCGCCACCACGACGACCGAGGCCACGACCACCACGGAGCGCTCGACGACGACCACCACCGGCGCGTCGACCACACGCCCCGGCCAGCAGGCCCAGACGAGCACCACCGCGGGGCCATGACCCGGCGGAGGCACGCCGCGCGGCGAGCCGACCCGGCCGCCCGACGCCGTCGCGAGGTGGAGCCCGGCGGTCGGTCCACGCGCTCCGACGGCAGCCGACCGTCGCCCCGGCGTCCCACACCCGGTCGGCCCCGGTGATCGAACGGCTGCGGCGCAACGCCGAGCTCTCGCTGCTGCTGATCGGGTTGGCCGTGATCGGCGGCGCCTACGCGCTGGCCAGCCTGGGCAGCACCGCGTCGGTCCCGGCGAACATCGGCCCCTTCCTCGGGCTGCTGCTGGTCCTCTTCCTCGCCGCCCACGTCGCCGTGCGCAAGCTCGCCCCCGGGGCCGACGGCACCCTCCTCCCCCTGGCGGTGCTGCTCAACGGCCTGGGCTACGTGTTCATCGCCCGCCTCGACGAGGACCTGGCCGGGCTCCAGTCGGCGTGGACCGCGGTGGGCATCGCGGCCTTCATCGCGACGCTCGCGATCGTGCGCCGCCCCCGCGACCTCGAGCGCTACCGCTACATCGCCCTGTTCGGCGGCGTCGGCCTGCTGCTGCTCCCCCTCGTCCCGATGGTCGGGCAGAACATCAACGGCGCCCGCATCTGGATCAGCCTCGGCCCGGTCAACTTCCAGCCCGGCGAGTTCGCCAAGCTCGCCCTGGCCGTCTTCTTCGCCGCCTACCTGGTCGAGAAGCGCGAGCTCCTGGCCCTGGCCGCGTGGCCGAAGAGCAGGCCGTTCCTGCCCGACCCCAAGCACCTCGGGCCGGTGCTCCTCGCCTGGGGCGTCGCGGTGGTGATCATCGTCGCCGAGCGCGACCTGGGCACCGCCCTGCTGTTCTTCGCGCTGTTCATCGTGATGCTGTGGGTGGCCACGGGTCGCGCCGCGTACCTGGTCGTCGGCTTCGGCAGCTTCGCCCTCGCCGCCTTCGTGTCGTGGACGCTCTTCACCCACGTCCAGACCCGCGTCGACGACTGGCTCAACCCCTGGGCGCCCGACCCCGTCGTCGCCGGGCAACCTCGCGGCTACCAGGTCGCCCAGGGCTGGTACGCGCTGGCCGACGGGGGCGTCGCCGGCCGGGGGCTCGGCCTCGGCATCAGCGGCGACGGTCGCCTGCCCGCAGCGGTGAACGACTTCATCTTCGCCGTCATCGGCGAGGAGCTGGGCCTGATCGGGTCGACGGCCGTGCTGGTCGCGTTCCTGCTGATGATCGGGAGCGGCCTGCGCATCGCGGTCCGCCAGGACGGCTCGTTCGAGAAGCTCCTCGCCACCGGCCTGACGACGCTCCTCGGCGTGCAGGCCTTCATCATCCTCGGTGGCGTGACCCGCGTCCTCCCCCTCACCGGCGTCGCCCTGCCGTTCGTCTCCTACGGCGGCTCGTCGCTGCTGGCCAACTACATCCTCCTGGCCCTGCTCATCCGCCTGTCGGACGACTCCCACCACGAGCAGCGCGGGCCGACGAGCGCATCCCGCAGGCCGTGAGCGAGCGCAGCGAGCGAACCAAACAGCGCGGTTCAATTCCCGACGGCGGAGCCGTCGGCGTCATCGGTGCTCGGTGCTGGCGACGCCACCGATGGACCGCGCTGGAGCACCGTGAACATGGACCGCCGCATCCGCCGGCTGGCCTCGCCCTGGTGGTGCTGTTCACCCTGCTGTTCGTCCAGCTCAACTACATCCAGTTCTTCGGGGCCGAGCGCCTGGAGGACCGGCCCGACAACACCCGCAAGCAGCAGCGCACCTTCGCCCGGCCGCGCGGCGAGATCCGCGCCTCCGACGGCACCGTGCTCGCGACCTCCGTCGAGGACCGCAGCAGCTACAAGTACCGCCGGCTGTACCCGGAGGGCGAGCTGTTCAGCGCGGTCACCGGGTACTTCGGCTTCATCAACGGGTCGACCGGCGTCGAGCGCACCTACACCGAGGAGCTGGCCGGGATCACCCCGGAGCTGCGCTTCGCGAGCCTGTCCGACCTGTTCGTCGACCGGGAGAACGTCGGCAACGTCCACCTCACCCTGCACCCGGAGATCCAGCGGGTGGCCCGCGACCAGCTCGCCGGGCGGGAGGGCTCGGTCGTCGCCCTCGACCCCCGCACCGGCGCCATCGACGCCCTCTGGAGCTTCCCGACCTACGACCCCAACCCGCTGTCGGCCAACACCAACGACGCGGCCGACGTGCGGGAGGTGCTCCTCGCCGACGAGGAGAACCCGCTGCGGGTCCGGGCCTACCGCGACGTCTTCTTCCCGGGCTCGACGTTCAAGGTCGTCACCGGATCCACAGGCGTGCAGAGCGGCCAGGTCACCGAGACCGAGCCCGTCTACCCGGTCGTGACCAGCTTCGACATCGACTTCACCGAGCGCGACCTGCGCAACTTCGGGGGCCAGCCGTGCGGCGGGAACCTGTTCGAGAGCCTCCAGCAGTCGTGCAACACCAGCTTCGCCCAGATGGGCACCGACCTCGGCCCCCTCCTCATGGTCGACGGCTCCGAGGCCTTCGGCTTCAACGACACGCCGCCCATCGACCTGCCCGACCCGGCCGCGTCGCGGTTCCCCACCGAGTTCCCCGAGGACCAGGGCAACGGTCCCCTCGCCCGGGCCTCCATCGGGCAGGGCGACGTCAGCTCGACCCCCCTCCAGATGGCGATGGTCGCGGCCGGCATCGCCAACGGCGGCTCGGTCATGACCCCCCACGTGATGGAGCGGGTCACCAACGAGGACGGCGAGACGGTCGACTCCTACGAGGCCGAGGAGTGGCGCCGGGCGGTCAGCCCCGAGACGGCCGAGGTGATGCGCCGGGCCATGGTCAGCGTCGTCACCGACGGCACCGCCAGCGGCCTCGCCATCCCGAACCTCGACGTCGGCGGCAAGACCGGCACCGCCCAGCTCGGCACCGACCCGCCCCGCTCGCACGCCTGGATCATCGCCTTCGCCGGCCCTCCCGGACAGGCGCCGACGGTCGCGGTCGCGGTGCTCGTCGAGGGCCAGGAGGGGGCCAGCGAGCAGACCGGCGGCCGCGTCGCCGCCCCCATCGCCAGGGCCGTGATCGAGGCCGTGCTCCAGCACCGGGGCCAGGGCGGCGGCGGATGACCGGCGCTCGTCGGCCCGACGGCACCGCACCACCGCCGGCGTCCGACCCGTCGCCTCGGGGCCGTGCGGGCCGGCGACGGTCGACCCATGGGAGCCGAGCCGTCAGGCGAGGCGACCAGACGAGCACGGTGTCGGTATGCGGCGAAGCCGCACGATGTCGCCACACGACGGGTGACCTATCCGCGCAAGCCCTTAGTGTGGGGGCGGGACGGGTGCCGCGCCGAGCGTCGCGACCGCAGCGCGCCTCCGGACCTCCGCCGCGACGCCCACCCGATCCACCAGCCGGCATGACTGACGACGACCGCCCCACCTACAACGGCCGCTACGAGGTCCAACGCCGCATCGCCCGGGGCGGGATGGCCGACGTCTTCCTGGCCAAGGACCTGCTGCTGGCCCGGCCGGTCGCGGTCAAGGTGCTGTTCCCGGAGTTCGCCAGCGACCCGTCGTTCGTGGCCCGGTTCCGCCGCGAGGCCCAGGCCGCCGCCAACCTCAACCACCCCAACATCGTGGGCGTCTACGACTGGGGCCAGGAGGGCGGCACCTACTACATCGTCATGGAGTTCATCGACGGGCGGAGCCTGTCGGAGATCCTCCGCACCCAGGGCACCCCACCGCCCAAGACCGCGGCCGGCATCGCCGCCGACGTGGCCGCCGCCCTCGGCTTCGCCCACCGCAACGGCGTCGTCCACCGCGACATCAAGCCCGGCAACATCATGATCACCAACGGCGGGCACGTGAAGGTGGCCGACTTCGGGATCGCCCGGGCCATCACCGCCTCGGCCGAGGAGAACCTCACCCAGACCGGCTCGGTGATGGGCACCGCCACCTACTTCTCGCCCGAGCAGGCCCAGGGCCACAACGTCGAGGGTCGCAGCGACCTCTACTCGCTCGGCGTCGTGATGTACGAGATGGCCCACGGCAAGCCGCCGTTCGTCGCCGACAGCCCGATCGCGGTCGCCTACAAGCACGTGCAGGAGCAGCCGGAGTCGCTGCGGGTCCTGCACCCGGAGGTGCCCGAGGCCTACGAGGCCATCGTGATGCGCCTGCTGGCCAAGGACCCCGACGCACCGCTACCCCGACGCCGACGCCCTGCGCGCCGACCTGCGCCGCTTCGCCGACGGGCGGGCCGTGGCCGCGCCGGTGATCGTCCCGCCCCCGGACGGCGAGGTCGTCCACGCCCGACCCCACGCCCGGTGCCGGCGGCCCCGACCCTGCCCGCCGGCACCGCCCGAGCAACGACGGTCGCGGACCGGCTGGTTCGTGCTGCTCCTGCTCCTGCTCCTCGGCGTGCTGGGCGGCCTGCTGTGGCTGTTCGCCACCACCCTGGGCATCGGGGAGGAGACCGGCACCGAGGTCCCCGACGTCACCGGCGAGACGGTGCAGGCGGCCGAGCTCATCCTGATCGACGCCGGGTTCGAGAACATCGACATCACCTCGCGGGAGCCCCACCCGGACATCCCCGCCGACTCGGTGATCAGCCAGGACCCGTCCGGCGGCGACATGGCCGACGAGGACACCACCATCCGCCTGGTCATCTCGACCGGTCCGGCCGAGGCCGAGACCAAGCCCGTCCCCGACGTGGTGGGCGAGGACTACCGCGACGCGGAGCGGATCCTGCGGGAGGCCGGGTTCAGCAGCCGGATCCGCCGCCAGGAGAGCGAGGACGTCCCCGAGGACGAGGTCATCAGCCAACGCCCGTCGGCCGACACCGAGGTCCCGGTCGACGAGGTCGATCGAGCTGGTCGTGTCGGAGGGGCCGCCGGAGACCACCACGACGAGCGCGCCACCGTCGACCGCCCCCACCACCAGCCCGACCACCGCCCCCACCACGGCGCCCACCACCGCACCGACGACGGCGCCCACCACCGCCCCCACCACCGCGCCGACGACCGCGCCGACCACGCCCACCACCGGCGCCTGACCGGCGGGCCCGGGCGGACCTGCGTCGTCAGGCCGCGACGGTGGTGCCCAGGAAGGTGCGCAGCAGGTCGTGGCCCGCGGCGGTGAGGATCGACTCGGGGTGGAACTGCACGCCCTCGGTCGGCGCCTCGCGGTGGCGCAGGCCCATGATCAGCCCGTCGTCGGTCTCGGCGGTGATCTCCAGCACGTCGGGGAGGCCGTCGCGCTCGACGATCAGCGAGTGGTAGCGGGTGGCCTCCAGCGGCTGGGGCAGACCGGCGAAGACGCCCACGTCGTGGTGGCGCACCAGCGAGGTCTTGCCGTGCATCACCTGCGGGGCCCGCACCACCCGGCCGCCGAAGACCTCGCCGATGCACTGGAGCCCCAGGCACACGCCCAGCACCGGGAGCCGGAGCTCGGTCGCGGCGAGGATCAGGTCGCTCGAGATCCCCGCGTCGACCGGCGACCCGGGGCCGGGCGAGATCAGGATCCCGTCGGGCCGGCGATCGAGCGCCTCGGCCACGGTGACCTCGTCGTTGCGGACGACCTCGGGCTCGGCCCCCAGCTCCCCCAGGTACTGGACGAGGTTGTAGACGAACGAGTCGTAGTTGTCGACGACGAGGATGCGCGGGCCCATGGCCCGGTCACGCTACCCGGCACCCGCGCTCCGACTCCCGCCGGTTCGACGGTCGCCGACCACCGCATGCACGCCTGCGGAGGGACCGACGCGGGTGGCGACGACGTCGTCACCTATCCTCACCGTCCATGGCCGACCCGACCGACGACGCCACCGACGACGTGACCGACGAGGCGACCACCGACGACGAGACCTCCGCGTCCGACGACGTCGAGGAGACCGACGCCGACGACGGTGACGAGACGTCCGAGGAGGACGACGCGGCCGACGACGCCGACGGCGACGACGTCGCGGACGGTGACGACGACGGCGACGACGAAGGCCCCGTTCGACCCGAAGGCCGACGTCGAGGCCCGCCGGGCCGCCACCGCGGCGAAGATGGACCAGGCCAAGGGCAAGGACGCCGCGGCCAAGCCGGCCGGCGCCATGGGCAAGGCCACCGCGGCCGACCCCACCGGCACCCGGGCCAAGCGGGAGGCGGCCTCGGCCAAGAAGGTGGCCCGCCCGTCCAAGCGCACCGGCGGCGTCGACCCCAAGGTGGCCCGCAAGGCCGCGGCCCGCAGTGGCAACCCGAAGAAGGCGGCCGAGGCCGCCGAGTCCACCCGCTACACCGCGCCGATCCCCCGGGCCCAGCTCGAGAGCCCCGCATGGGTGCCGGTGCTGATGTTCAGCCTGCTCGGCCTGGGCGGCCTGGTCGTCCTCCTGACCTACATGCTCTGGGAGGGACGGCCCCTGGCGCTCGGCGCGGGGCTCGCCCTCATCCTCGGCGGGATCCTCACCGCCACGCAGTACCGCTGAGGTCGGACACGGGCGCATCGCCCACCGCGCGGGCGATCTGACCTCGCGTGACCCGGGTCTGACCGGGGTCTCGCCACGCTCCGTGCGCACTCGGCCTCATGACCACGGGGTGTGTCCGAGGTAACAGCCGAGTTACATCGGTGTGACCCTCCCCAGGGTTATCCACAGATGTGGACGACGGATCGCAGGGGCCTCGCGACCCGTCCGGCAAGGCCTCACGGCACACGCATCGATCCGTCCCGACCCGAGCGGGTGACAGCTGCCACCCCACGCCACGCGCACCAACGGGGCCGCCCGCACGGAGGGTGGTGGGTCGTGATGAGTCTCACATGTATTCTCACGAGTGTTGCAAAATGGTGTGACCGATGCCATGTCCGTGGTACAACCCTGCGGCGCGACGCGGCGACGGCTCGGTGGAGGGGCACCGGGACGGAGTGCCGTCCGCGTCCGACACCCCGTCTCGGCCGCCACCGGAGGCCTCGATGCACCGCAGCACCCCCCCGCTCCCGTCGACCTGGGTCGCCGGACCGGCCCAGCGCCCCGAGCCCCGTGTGGTCGTGGCCGCGGCGCGCGCCGGCGCCCTCGGGCTGCTGACGACCACCGGCGACCTCGCCTCCCTCCTCGACGACCTCGCGCTCGTCACCGCCCGGGCGCCCCGCGCCCGGATCGGCCTCCTCGTCACCCCGGGCACCCGGCTGACGCCCGACGACGCCGCCGGCGTCGACCACGTCGTGCTCGGCGTCGGCGGCCCGACCGACCTGGCCGCGCTCGCCGACGAGGTCGCCCGATGGCGGCCCCGCTGGGTGGCGGTCGAGGTCACGACGGCCGATGGGGCCGAGGTCGCCCGGGCCGCAGGCGCCGACGCGGTGGTGCTCAAGGGCGAGGAGGCCGGTGGCCGCGTCGGCGCGGCCTCCGCCTTCGTCCTCACCCAACAGGTGCTGGGCCGTCCGGGGTGGGACGTGCCGACCTGGGTCCGCGGCGGCATCGGACGCCACACCGCGGCCGCGGTGCTCGCCGCCGGGGCATCGGGCGTCGTGCTCGACGACCAGGTCGCCCTCACCCGCGAGGCCGACCTCCCCGCCGACCTCGCCGCCGCGGTGCGGGCCATGGACGGCTCGGAGACGGTCGTCGTCGGAGGGCACCGCCTCTACACGCGCCCCGACCTCCCCGTCGCCACCCTCGACGAGCACCCGCCCGTCGAGGAGGTCGCAGCCCGACTCGGGTCCGACCTCCGCGCCGACCTGGTGCCCCTCGGCCCCGACGCGGCGTCGGCTCGCGCCCTCGCCGAGCGCCACGTCACCGTCGCCGGCGTCGTGCAGGCGATCGAGTCGTCCGCGGCCTCCGCCCTCGCCGCCGCCGCGACCGGCCGCGCCCTCGCCCCCGACGGACCCCTCGCGCACGCGCTCGGGCTGCGGGTCCCCGTCGCCCAGGGGCCCATGACACGGGTGAGCGACCGGGCCGCCTTCGCCGCCGCGGTGGCCGCCGACGGGGCCCTGCCGTTCCTGGCCCTCGCGCTCCTGCGAGGCCCCGAGGTCCGCGAGCTGCTCGAGGAGACGGCTGCGCTCCTCGGCGATCGGCCGTGGGGGGTGGGCGTCCTGGGCTTCGTCCCACCGGAGCTGCGCGAGGAGCAGCTCGCGGTGGTCCGCGAGGTGCGTCCGCCGGTCGCCCTCATCGCCGGCGGGCGACCGAGCCAGGCCGCGCCGCTCGAGGCCGAGGGCATGGCCACGTTCCTCCACGTGCCGTCGCCGGGGCTGCTCGACCGGTTCCTCGCCGACGGTGCCCGCCGCTTCGTCTTCGAGGGCCGCGAGTGCGGCGGCCACGTCGGGCCGCGCACGAGCTTCGTGCTCTGGGACGCGCAGGTCGAGCGCCTCCTCGCCCACGCCGACCGGGTCGGAGGCGACCCGACCCGCGCCCTCGCCGACGTGCAGGTCCTGCTGGCGGGCGGCATCCACGACGAGCGCTCGGCGGCCATGGCCGCGGCGACCGTCGGCGCCCTCACCGCCCGGGGCGCCCAGGTCGGGGTGCTGATGGGCACCGCCTACCTCTTCACCGACGCCGCCGTGGCCGGCGGCGCCGTGCAGCCGACGTTCCAGCAGGTCGCGCTCGACTGCCGCACCACGGCGCTGCTCTCGACCTCGCCCGGCCACGACGTGCGCTGCGCGGAGTCGCCCTACGTCGACGCCTTCGCCGAGGCCGCCGCCGCGCTCGCCGCCGAGGGCCTCACCCGCGAGGAGCGCTGGCTGCGACTGGAGGAGATGAACCTCGGTCGCCTGCGCCTCGCCTCCAAGGGGATCGAGCGGGTGGGCGACGACCTGGTGGAGGTCGACGCCGACCACCAGCGCGCCGAGGGCATGTACATGCTCGGCGACGTCGCGTCGCTCCGCGACGAGCCCACCACCGTCGCCGAGCTCCACCGGCAGGTCACCTCCGGGGCGATGGACACCCTGGCGACGGTCGCCTCGCGACGGGCTGCGCCCGTGCGCACCGCGCCCCGACCCCGGCCGCTCGACGTCGCCATCGTCGGCATGGCCGGCGTCTTCCCCGGCGCCGCCGACGTCGACGAGCTCTGGAGCAACGTCGTGGGCGGGGTCGACTCGATCACCGAGGTGCCCGCCGACCGGTGGGAGGCCGATCGCTGGCACGCCGTCGGCGACGACGCCCGGCCGGGCGTCACCACGCCGTCGCGGTGGGGCGGCTTCCTGCCCGAGGTGCCGTTCGACGCCCTGGGCTACGGCATCCCGCCCCGATCGCTCGCGTCGATCGAGCCGGTGCAGCTCCTCGCCCTCGAGGTCGCGGCGCGCGCCCTCGCCGACGCCGGCTACGCCTCGCGCCCCTTCGACCGGGCCCGGGCGTCGGTCGTCTTCGGCGCCGAGGCCGGCACCGACCTCTCGGCCGCCTACGGCCTGCGGGCGTCGTACCGCACCTACCTCGGCGACCTGCCGCCCGAGCTCGACGAGCACCTGCCCCGGCTGACCGAGGACTCCTTCCCCGGGATGCTCACCAACGTCATCGCCGGTCGCATCGCCAACCGCCTCGACCTCGGCGGCAGCAACTTCACCGTCGACGCCGCGTGCGCGTCGTCGCTCGCCGCCCTCGACCTGGCGTGCAAGGAGCTGAGCGAGGGCACCAGCGACCTCGTGCTGTGCGGGGGCGCCGACCTCCACAACGGCATCCACGACTACCTGCTCTTCTCCAGCGTCCACGCCCTCTCGCCCGGGGGGCGCTGCCGCACCTTCGACGCCGCCGCCGACGGCATCGTCCTCGGCGAGGGTGTCGCCTGCGTCGCCCTGAAGCGGCTGGCCGACGCCGAGCGCGACGGCGACCACGTCTACGGCGTGGTGCGCGCCGTGGCCGGGTCGTCCGACGGCCGCCACCTGGGCCTCACCGCGCCGCGGCCGGAGGGCCAGGAGCGCGCGCTGCGCCGGGCCTACGAGCGCTCCGGCATCTCGCCCCGCGAGGTCGGGTTGATCGAAGCCCACGGCACGGGCACCGCGGTCGGTGACCGCACCGAGCTCTCGACCCTCCGCGACCTGTTCGAGGCCGACGGCGCCCGGGCCGGGAGCTGTGCCGTGGGGTCGGTGAAGTCCAACATCGGCCACACCAAGTGCGCCGCCGGGCTGGCCGGCCTGGTGAAGGCCACCCTCGCGGTCGAGCGCGGCGTCCTCCCGCCCACGCTGCACGTGACCGAGCCCAGCTCGGCCCACGACCCGGAGGCGGGCCCGTTCGCCCTCCACGATGCAGCCCGCCCGTGGCTCGACGAGCGGCGCGTCGCCGGCGTGAGCGCCTTCGGCTTCGGCGGCACCAACTTCCACGCCGTGGTCGAGCGCTACGAGGGCGACGACGCTCCTGCCCACGGCGCCGACCACTGGCCGGCCGAGCTGGTGCTGCTGCGGGGCGACGACGCTGCGGTCGCGGCGACGATCGACGCCCTCCGCGCCCGCATCGACGCCGGCCCCGTCCGCCTCCGAGACCTGGCCCGCACCGCCGCGACCCTCGGCCGCGGTCCGGTGCGCGCCGCGCTCGGTGGCCCGCTCGGTCGCCGACCTCCGCGACCTGCTCGACGCCGCCGGGCGGGGTGAGGCCGTGCCCGACCGGGTGCTGCTCGCCGAGCCCGACGCCGACCCCGGCCGGGTGGCGTTCGTGTTCTCCGGGCAGGGGAGCCAGCGCCCCGGGATGCTGGCCGACCTGTTCGTGGCCTTCCCCGGCCTCCGGCGCCACCTCTCCGGCCCGAGCGACCTGCTCGCCGCCGTCCTGCCGCCGGCTGCGTTCGGGCCCGAGGCCCGGGCCGCGCAGCGGGCCGCGGTCACCGACACCCGGATCGCCCAGCCCGGCCTGGGCATGGTCGAGCTGGCCCTGGCCGACCTGCTCCACCAGCTCGGCGTGCACCCCGACCTCGTCGCCGGCCACAGCTACGGCGAGGTCGCCGCCCTGGCCGCGGTCGGCGCCCTGCCGGCCGACCGCCTCGTCGAGACCAGCCGGGCCCGGGCCGACGCCATCCTCGACGCGGCCGGCGACGACCCGGGCACCATGGCCGCGGTCGCCGCCGGTCGCGACGACGTCGAGGCCGTCCTCGACGACGTCGACCACCCCGTCGTCGTGGCCAACGACAACGGCCCCCTCCAGACCGTGATCGCCGGGGCGACCGACGCGGTGGCGGCCGCGGTCGAGCGGCTGACGGAGAAGGGCTTCTCGGCCACCCCGCTGTCGGTGGCCTGCGCGTTCCACAGCCCCGTGGTCGACGGCGCCGGGGCCCGCTTCGCCGAGCACCTCGCCGACCTCGACGTGCGCGAGCCCACGGTCGAGGTCTGGTCGAACACCACCGCCGCGCCGCACCCCCGCGACCCCGACGCGCTGCGCCGCGCCCTCGCCGAGCAGATCGAGAACCCCGTGCGCTGGGCCGAGCAGGTCGAGGCCATGTGGGAGGCGGGCGCCCGCACCTTCGTCGAGGTCGGCCCCGGGCGGGTCCTCAGCGGCCTGGTCGGCAAGGTCCTCGGCGACCGCCCCCACGCCGCGATCCCCTGCGACGTGTCCGGCGAACCCGGCGTCCCCCGCCTCCTCGTGGCCCTGGCCCGGCTCGCGGTGCGCGGCGTCGACGTCGACCTGACCACCCTGTTCGCCGGGCGGGCCGAGGTGCTCGACCTGCGGGCCTCGGTGACGCAGCCGGCGTGGCGGGTCGACGGCCACCTCGTCCGCACCCTCGACGGCCGGCCCGTCGCCGACGGGCTGCAGCCGGTGACCGAGCGGCCCGACGTCGCCGCCTCTGTCGGGTTCGCCGGCCCGCTCGACGACCGCGAGGAGGCCGTCCACCGCTACCTCGACGGCATGCAGGAGATCGTCGCCGCCCAGCGCGACGTGATGCTGGCCCTCCTCGGCGCCGAGCCGGCGCGAGCGCCGTCGGATCCGCCCGCCAGGCCCCGACGACGGCGGCGCCGCCGAACCGGTCCCTCCACCCGACCGGACGCGGGTCGGCCGACCGGACGGTGCCCCGTCGGTCGACCTGTCGCCGGCCGCGCTGACCGACGTCGTGCTCCGCCTCGTCGGCGACCGCACCGGCTACCCCCTCGACATGCTCGACCCCGGCCTCGACCTCGAAGCCGACCTCTCCATCGACTCCATCAAGCGCATCGAGATCATCGGCGAGCTCCTCGACCACATCCCCGGCCTCGACACCGACACCACCACCGTCGACGACGAGACCATCGAGGAGCTCGCCCGCATCAAGACCATCGACGGCATCGTCACCTGGCTCACCGACCGCCTCGGACCCGTCCACCCCCGAACCGGTCCCTCGACCCCGACCCAGGACGCGGGGACGAGGGACCAGCTCGACGATGGGGAGGTCGCCGAGAGCGGCGCGAGCACCGGCGGGTCGACGGAGATCCCGCCGCGGGCCGTGCGGGCCACCCTCCGGTGGGCCGACGCACCGGCCGACACCGCGACCGACCTCTCGGACGGGCTGCCGACCGGGCCGGTGGCCGTGGCCGGTCGCGGTCCGGTGGCCGACGCGGTCGCCGCCCTCCTCGCCGAGCAGGGCGCGGGACCGGTCGTCCCCATCGGGCCTGGCGACGACCTCCCCGACGGCGTGGCCGTGCTGGTCGACGTCGCTCCCCTCACCGACGGCCTGCGACCCGTCGACCTGCTCGCCCGGATCAAGGCCGCGGCGGCCTCGGCCATCGCGCGGGTCGTGGTCGTCCACCGGGTCGGCGACGCGTCGGCCCGCGGGCTGGGCGGCCTCCTCCGCGCCGCGCACCGCGAGCAGCCGGCGACCACCTGGCGCTCGGTCGGGTGGACGGGCACCGACGATCCGTCCGCCCTCGCCGCCGCGGCGGTGCGCGAGCTGGCGCCGCACCGACGGACCGGTCGCCGTCCGCACCGACGGCGCCACCCGCCTCCTCCCCACCATCGGCCGCTTCACCCCCGTCCCGGAGCTGGACGCCGTTCCCGCTCTGGCCGCACGACCACCGTCCGGTGGCGCTGCTGACCGGCGGAGCCCAGGGCATCACCGCCCGGGCCGCCGTCGCCCTGGCCGAGCGGGGCTACCGGGTCGAGCTCGTCGGCCGATCACCGCTCCCCGGTCCGGAGGACGCCACCACGGCCGACGCCTCCGACGACCCGGCCGACCTCCGCCGGGCTCTGGTCGACGCGGGCGAGCGCGACCCCCGCGCCATCGAGGCTGCGGTGGCCCGGATCGCGCGGGAGCGCTCGATCCGCACCACCCTCGCCCTGCTCGACGCGGCGGGGGCCCAGCACCGCTACCACCCGGCCGACGTCCGCGACCAGGCGGCGATCCACGACGTCGTCGGCGACGTCCTCGCCCGCCACGGCCGGCTCGACCTGGTCGTCCACGGCGCCGGGGTGCTCGACGACCGACTCCTCGCCGACAAGGACGCCGGGGCGTTCTCCCGGGTGGTCGACACGAAGGTCGAGGGGGCCGATGCCCTGCTGACGGCGACCGCCGGGGTGCCCTGCCGGGTGGTGCTGTTCGGCAGCATCGCCGGCGTCTACGGCAACCGCGGCCAGGTCGACTACGCCACCGCCAACGACGCACTCGACGGGCTGGCCCACGCCGACGCCCATGACGCGTCCCACCCCGACGGGGGCGTGTCGAACGCCCCGACCGACGGCCGCCGCGTCGTGGCGGTCGACTGGGGCCCGTGGGCCGGCGGCGGGATGGTGGGGCCGTCGCTCGAGGCCGAGTACGCCCGCCGGGGCATCGGCCTCATCGAGCCGGCCGACGGCCTGGCCGCCCTGCTCGACCTGGTCGCCGACCCCGACCCCCCGGCCCAGACCGTGGTGATGCGGGCCGACCCGACCGCCCTCGACCCCGACGGCGTGGCCGTCACCCCTGACCCGCACCGTGACCCTCGCTGAGGCCCCCCTCCTCCGGGTCGACGGTGCGGGTGCGCCGCACGACCCCGACGCCGTCCCCGCCGGCGCGCCCGTGGCCATCGTGGGCATGGCCGTGCACCTCCCCGGTGCACCCGACCTCGCGACCTACTGGCGGAACCTCCGCGACGGCGTCGACGCCACCTCGGAGGTGCCGGCCGACCGCTGGGACGAGCGCTTCTACGATCCGACCTCCGAGCGGGCCGACCGCTTCTACTGCCGGCGGGGCGGCTTCGTCGACGACGTGCAGTTCGACCCCGCCGCGTTCGGGATCATGCCGGTCGCGGTCGACGACGCCGAGCCCGACCAGCTCCTGGCCCTGCAGGTGGCCCAGGCCGCGGCCGACGACGCCGGCGGCGTCGGCCCCGACCGGGTCGATCCCGAGCGGGTGGGCGTGATCCTGGGTCGGGGTGGCTACCTCACCCCGGGGGTGGCCCGCCTCGACCAGCGGGTGCGGGTCGCCAACCAGCTCCTCGACGTGCTGCGCCAGGTCGTCCCCGACATCGACGACGACCAGCTCGCGGCGGTCGACGCCGCCTTCCAGGCCCGGCTCGGCCCCCTCCGCCCGGAGGCCCTGATCGGGCTGGTGCCCAACCTCGCCGCGTCGCGGGTCGCCAACCGGCTCGACCTGCGCGGTCCCGCGTTCACGATCGACGCCGCCTGCGCCAGCTCGCTCCTCGCCGTCGAGCAGGGCGTGCAGCTCCTGCGCGACGGGCGGGGCGACGTCGTGCTGGCCGGCGGGGTCCACCACTGCCACGACGTGACCTTCTGGAGCGTGTTCACCCAGCTCGGCGCGCTCAGCCGCTCGGAGCGGATCCGCCCCTTCGACCGCGCCGCCGACGGCCTCCTCATCGGCGAGGGCACCGCGGTGGTGGTGCTGAAGCGCCTCGCCGACGCCGAGCGCGACGGCGATCGGGTCTACGCGGTGGTGCGCGGCGTGGGGTCGTCGAGCGACGGTCGGGCCTCGAGCCTGATGAAGCCCCGGGTCAGCGGCCAGGTGCTGGCCCTGCGCCGGGCGTGGGCCGACGCCGGCCTCGACCCCGCCACCGTCGGGCTGGTCGAGGCCCACGGCACCGCCACCCCCGCGGGCGACGAGGCCGAGCTGAGCACCCTGGCCGAGGTGTTCGGATCGGGCGACGAGGGCGACGGCGACCGCGCCGTGCTCGGGTCGGTGAAGTCGATGATCGGCCACACCATGCCGACCGCCGGAGCGGCCGGGCTGGTCAAGGCCGCGCTCGCCCTCCACCACCGGACCCTGCTCCCCTCGCTGCACTGCGACGACCCCCACCCGGGCCTGGCCGACACCCGGTTCCGCGTGCTGGCCGAGGCCGAGCCGTGGACGGAGGGCGACGGCCCCCGTCGGGCCGCGGTCAACGCCTTCGGCTTCGGCGGCATCAACGGCCACGTCGTGCTGGAGGAGGCCTCCACCCGGCCGGCCCCACCCGGAGACCCCCGCCGAGCTGGGCGCGATCCAGGTCGCCAGGACGACGCGATCCGCGCCCACCTCGTGGAGCCGCGGGTCGTGGTGCGGCCGGCGACGCTGCCGCGGGTGCTGCGGCTGGCGGCGGACGACGTGACGTCGCTCGGCTCCCTGCTCGCGGCCGCCGACGACGACCTCCTCGCCGCCGCGGACGATCCGACGACGACCCTCACCCCGGCCGGCGCGGTCCCCACCGGCGATGCCGATCGACCCCAGCGGACGGGCCCGGCGCGGGTCGTGCTGGTCGACCCGACCGCCGACCGGCTGCGCCTGGCCCGCAAGGTCGTCGACCGGGGCACGGCCTGGCGGGGCCGCAGCGACCTGTGGTTCACGGCCGACCCGCTCCTCGGCCCCGGTCGAGGCCGGGTCGCCTTCTGCCACCCGGGTGTCGAGCCGACGTTCGGCCACGACACCGTCGACCTCACCGACCACTTCGGCCTGGCCCCGGTCGAGGCGGGCGAGCTGTCCATGGGTCGGCGGGTGCGGGCCATCGTGGCCCTGGGTCGCACCCTGGCCCGCGTCCTCGGCGAGGTGGGCGTGCGTCCCGACCTCATCCTCGGCCACAGCGTCGGCGAGTGGACGGGGCTGAACACGGCCGGCCACATCCCCCCGGGCCGGGCCGACGAGTTCGCCGAGAGCATCGACCTCGACCGGCTCACCGTGCCCGACGCCTGGTACGTCGCCCTGGGCTGCTCGGCCGAGGCGGCCCGCGACCTCGTGGCCGGCATCGAGGACGCCCTCGTCACCCACGACAACTGCCCGCACCAGTCGATGGCCTGCGCGCCCGAGGCCGGCATCGAGGAGATCCTGCGCCGGGCCAAGGAGGCCCGGGTGCTGGCCCAGCGCCTGGCGTTCCGCTCGGGGTTCCACTCGCCCCTGATCGCCGACCACCTCGGGCCCTTCGTCGCCAACCTCGACCGCCTGCCGCTCCAGGAGCCCCACACCCCGCTGTGGTCCGCGACCACCGGCGGGCCCTACCCCGTCGCCGCCGAGGAGGTGCGCGCCCTCGCGGTGCGGCACCTGGTCGAGCCGATCGCGTTCGGACCGCTGCTCCAGCGGGCCCACGACGAGGGGGTGCGGGCCTTCGTGCAGGTCGGCGCGGGCAGCGTCATCGGCTTCGTCGACGACGCCCTCCGGGGCCGCGACGTCCTCGCGGTCAGCGCCGGCGACGTGGCCAAGCCGGGACTCCTGCCCCTCACCCGCACCCTGGCCGGCCTGTGGGCCGAGGGCCTCGAACCCGACTGGGCGACCCTCGTCGCGGGCACGGCGACCACACGGCCCGCGCCACCCGTCGACGACGCGGCCGCCGCCTCCGTGGCGGTCGCGCCGCGCCGAGGCCCGACGGTGACGCTGCGCCTGGGGGCACCGCTCATCCGCCTGGGTGACGACGCTCCCGTCCTCCGCCTCGGCGGACCGGCACGGGACGCTGCGTCCGCGGAGCGCTCTGTCCCCGTCGCATCGGGCCGGTCACGTCGGCCCTCGAGGCGCGGATGGCGGCGGTGATGGACGCGGTCGGGTCCGCCAGCCGCGACGTGGCCGAGGCCCTCGACCGCCACCCCGGCCGCCGGGCCGGACGGCACCGTGCGCCGTCGACGTCGACGACGGCGGCCGGCCACCGGTCTCCGGTCGGTGCGGCGGCCACGGGCGCGATGACGGGCAGGACCGGCACGATCGCCGCGCCCACGGTCGCCCCACCCTCGGGTCGCCCCCGCTCGGCGGACCGACCCACGGAGGGGCCGGTCGCCCCCCGGGGCGGCCCGGCGGCCCGGCCGGTGGGACCGAGCGCACGCTGACGGTCTCGACCGCGGCCATGCCCTGGATCGCCGATCACTGCTTCTACCGCCAGCCCGAGGGCTGGGCCGACGAGCGCGACCGCTTCCCCGTCGTGCCCATGACGGCGATGGTCCAGCTCATGGCCGACGAGGTCGCCCGGGTCGTCCCCGACCGGGTCGTCGTCGCCCTCCGCTCGGTCCGCGCCCTCCGCTGGCTCGCCGCGGCCCCGGCGCGCGACATCGTGATCCGCACCGGACCGGTCGACGGCGACGAGGTCACCGTCGCCATCGACGGCCACGCCCGCGCCATCGCCGTGCTGGCCGACGCGCACCCGGCCGCGCCCGCGCCCACGTGCGCGCCTCTGACCGACCCCGCCCCGTCGGTGCGCACCGCGACCGCCATGTACGGCGTCGACCGGATGATGTTCCACGGCCCCGCCTACCAGGGCGTCGACGTGCTCGGCCCCGACAGCGGCGACGGCATCGACGGCACCCTCGTGACGCCGGCCGCGCCCGGCGCGCTGCTCGACAGCACCGGCCAGCTCATGGGCTACTGGGTGATGCTGCACGCCGACGCGGACCGGCTGGCCCTGCCGGTGTCGATCGACGAGCTGGCCTTCTTCGGACCCCACCCGGCCGAGGGCACCACCGTCGACGCCGCGGTGCGGATCACCACCCTCGATCCCGGTCGGGTCCGGGCCGACCACGAGCTGGTCGTCGACGGCGCGGTGTGGTGTCGCATCACCGGCTGGGAGGACCGCCGCTTCCAGACCGACGAGAAGCTGTGGCCCCTCTTCACCCGGCCCGAGGAGCACCTCGTCGGCGACGTGCAGCCCGGCGGCTGGGAGCTCGTCACCGAGCGCTGGCCCGACGCGGCCACCCGCGAGCTGGTCCTCCGCCGCTACACCACCGAGGCCGAGCGGGCCGAGCACGACGCCCTCACCCCGCGGGCCCAGCGCACCTGGCTGCTCGGGCGGGTCGCGGCCAAGGACGCGGTGCGCCGGCGGTGGATGGCCGAGGGCGCGACGCAGGTGTTCCCGGTCGAGGTCGGCATCAGCCACGACGAGGCCGGGGCCCCGCGCGCCGTGCCCGCCGACGCCACCCGACCGGCGCCCCGCATCAGCGTCGCCCACGTCGACGGGGTGGCCGTCGCCCTCGCGGGCGACTCGACCGGTCCGCCGCTCGGCATCGACGTCGTCCGCGTCGCGGATGTCACCGAGCACGTCGCGGCGCTGGCCCTCACCGACGCGGAGACCCGCCTCGTGCCCGCCGACGGACCCGGGCGCACCCTCGCACTGGCCCGCCTGTGGGCCGTGAAGGAGGCGGCGGGCAAGGCGGCGGGCACCGGCCTGGCCGGGCGGCCCCGCGCCCTCGCCGTCGAGGAGGTCGGCGGCACCCGCCACCGCATCGGCGACACCTGGATCGACACCACCACCCTCGACGTGGGCGGCGCGCCCCACGTCGTGGCCTGGACCACCGGAGGACCCCTGACCGACTCGACCGACACCCGCGCCCCGCTCGACGAGGCGGTGGCGACCATCGCCCGGCTGCTCGAGGAGGTCGTCGGCGCCGACTACCTGCTCGACGTCGAGATCGGCCCCGACACCTCCTTCGCGGAGGACATCGAGCTCGAGAGCATCGACCTCGTCGCCCTCACCGAGCAGCTCGAGATCACCTACGGGCGCGACGTCGACTTCGCGGGCTGGATCGCCGACATGGAGCTCGACGACATCATCGCCCTGAGCGTCGGCGACCTGGCCGCCTTCGTGGTGGAGTCCACCTCCGGCACGCCGGTCACGTCCGACGAGCCGGCGGCGTAGGGCCCGACGTGGCGCTCGAGGAGGCCCGCGGCCTGCGGTTCAACGTCCGTCGTCTCGGCGACGGCCCGCCGGTCGTGATGCTGCACGGTCTGCTCACCGGCAGCCTGGCCAGCTGGTACCTCACCGTCGCGCCCCGCCTCGCCCCCGACCTGGGCGCCGTGGCTCCTCGACCTGAGAGGCCACGGACGCAGCGAGCGCCCGCCGTCGGGCTACGGCGCCACGTCGCTCGCCGACGACCTCGCCGCCCTCACCGCCGACCTCCCGCCCTTCCCGATCGTCGCCCACTCGTACGGCTGCATCGTCGCCTGCCGCTTCGCCGCGGCCCACCCGGAGCGGGTGCGAGGGCTGGCCCTCGTCGAGCCGCCCTTCGGGCTCGACCTCACCGCCGACCTCGGCGTCGACGACATCGCCGCCGCGGGCCGGGCGCTGTCCCGGAGGCGCGTCGCCGACCTCCGCGACCTGGTCGACGGGACGTCCATCCTCGCCGACGTGGCCGCCGAGCCTCCGCTGACCGACGCCGAGGTCGCCGCCCTGCCCGGCGACCTGCTCGTCGTCTTCGGCGACCGCTCCCCCTGCCGGGTCGGGGTGGACGACGTCCGCCGGTCGCGGCCCGACGCCACCATCGCCCTGCTGCCGGGCGACCACGAGGTGCACACCCAGGCCGTGGCCGAGCTCAGCGACCTCCTGGCCTCCCACCTCGCCCGCTGGAGCGCCCCGCTGCAGGAGGTGCGGGACGTGAGCGAGCGCAGCGAGCGAACCAGAGGACACGGTCGTCTCTTCGACGGCGAAGCCGGCGCCCCTCATCGGTGCACCGGGGTGGCCGAGCCGGCGACCTCCGCCCCCGATGCAGAGGTGCACCGATGAGGCTCGACGTGGACGGGCTCGGCGTGAACGTCCACCGGCTGGGCCTGCCGTCCGACGAGGCGCCGACGGTGGTGATGCTGCACGGGCTCTCGGCCGACAACCTGTCGAGCCTCTACTACACCCTCGCCCCACCGATGGCCCGGGTGGCCGACGTGGTGCTGTACGACCTGCGGGGCCACGGCCGCACCGACCGACCCGCCACCGGCTACGGGCTCGACGACTCGGTCGCCGACCTCGACGGCGTGCTGCGGGCCCTCGACGTCGACGGACCGGTGCACCTCGTGGGGCACAGCTACGGCGGGGCGGTGGCGGTGTCGTTCGCCCTGGCCCAGCCCGACCGGGTGACCAGCCTGGCCCTCGTCGAGGGGCACGTCGCCCGACCCGGGTGGGGCGACCACATGGCGGCCAGCGTCGCCTTCCTCGCCTTCGGCATGGCCAAGCCCGAGGTCCAGGAGTGGATGCACGGCGCCGCCGGGCGCAAGGCCCGCCGGGCCATGGAGGACGTCGAGGCGCTGATCCACGACACCTCGCTGGTCGACGACATCGCAGCCCGCACGACCACCGTCACCGACGACGACCTCCGCTCGCTGCGAACCCCGCTCCTGGCGATCTACGGCGAGCACTCCGACGTGCTCGACACCGGGCGCGACCTCGCCGCCCTGGTGCCCCGCGCCCGCTTCGAGCTGCTCGACGACCAGGACCACTCGCTGCTCCTGCGCTGCGCCGACCGACTCAACGAGATGCTCGTCCCGTGGGTGGTCGAGCACTCGTCACCCGACACCCGGGCGGAGGTCGCATGAGCGAGCGGAGCCGGTTCCTGTTCGTCGTCCCCCCGCTGGCCGGGCACGTCAACCCCACCGTCGCGGTCGGCGGCGAGCTCCTCGCCCGCGGCCACGACGTGGCGTGGACCGGGTACCGCGAGGTGCTCACCGACCTGCTGCCCGACGACCGCACCTGGATCCCCGTCGCCGACCGGCTGCCCGGCGACCTCGTGCGCACCATCGAGGAGCGGGCCTCGGGGCTGCGGGGCGCGGCCGCGCTCAAGTTCCTGTGGGAGGACTTCCTCCACCCCCTCGCCGACGACATGGTCCCCGGGGTCGAGCGGGCCGTCGACGCCTTCGCCCCCGACGTCGTCGTCGTCGACCAGCAGACCGTGGCCGGCGCGGTCGTGGCCGAGCGGCGAGGGCTGCGGTGGGCGACGTCGGCCACCACGTCGGCGGAGCTGGTCGACCCGTTCGAGGGTCTGCCCAGGATCCGGGAGTGGGCCGACGGCCTCCTCGTCGACTTCCAGGTCGCCCACGGGCTGCCCGCGTCCGAGGCCACCGCCGACCGCATCCGCTGCTCGCCCCACCTGGTGCTCGCGTTCACCACCACCGCGCTGACCGGGCCGGCCCTCCGACCGGTGGCGGGTCGGGTCTCGTTCGTCGGACCGGCCACCACCCAGCGCCCCGACCCGACCCCGTTCCCGTGGGAGCACCTCGACGGCGAGGACCCCGCGGTGCTGGTGTCGCTCGGGACGGTCAACGCCGAGGCCGGCGAGCGCTTCTTCCGGGCCGCGATCGAGGCCCTGGCCGAGCGGCCGGTGCGCGGCGTCGTGGTCGCCGACCCCGAGGCGGTCGGCCCGGTGCCCGCCAACGTCGTGGTCCAGCGTCGGGTCCCGCAGCTGGCGCTGCTGCCCCACCTGTCGGCGGTGGTGACCCACGCCGGGCACAACACGGTGTGCGAGGCGCTGGCCCACGGCCTCCCGCTCGTCGTCGCCCCCATCCGCGACGACCAGCCGGTCATCGCGGCCCAGGTCGTGGCGGCCGGAGCGGGCGTGCGGGTCCGCTTCGGCCGCCCGAGCCCCGCCGTCCTCGGCGAGGCGATCGACCAGGCCCTCCACGACCCGCAGCTGCGGGCCGGCGCCGAGGTGGTCGCCACGTCCTTCGCCATGGCCGGCGGCGCCCCTGCGGCCGCAGCCGACCTGGAGGCCCTGGCCTCCGGTGCCCCGTCGTCCACCGCCGGCGACGGCTCCGTCCTCGACCTCCGCCCCGACGCCGTCGCCGCTCCCGATCCGCTCCTCCGCCCCCACCCTCTGAACGAGAGGTCCCGCCATGCCCTCCTCCCCCTCAAGACCTGCGCGTAGGGTTCGCCCGTCTCGCGGCGACCTCCTGCGGCTTCGCCGCACACCGACACCGCGCTCGTCTGGTCGCCTCGCCTGGCGGCTCGGCTCCTTCCTCGCCCGCGGTCCCCGTTGGGCCCGGACCCTCGGCGCCGTCACCACCGCCGGACTCGTCGCCAACGGTCTCCGGCTCCGCCGCCGGGCCGCGGCCCTGCCCAAGGTCGTCCCCAGCGGCGGGATCGAGGTCGACCGGGCGGCCTGGCGCGCCGTCGCGGTTCCGGGCGCCCAGCTCGACGGGCCGACCGTCGACGCGGTGGCCCGGTGGGCGGAGGCCAACGGGCTCGACGCGGTCGACGTGGTGCCGGCCGACCTCCCGGTCGAGCGGGCCCTCGACCTGCTCCGCCAGGTCGACCCCTCGACCTACCGCACCGACCCGCTGCTCGAGGGTCGCACCGCCGGCCACGCGCTGGTGATCCGGGAGGAGGTCGCCAAGCGGGCCGACCTCCCCGACCGCGAGGTGACGCCGGCCGAGATGGTGGAGATCGCCCGCCAGGTGAAGCGGTTCGCCCCCCGCACCAGCACGGTCGCCGTCGTGCCCGGCACCCGGGCCACCCGCGAGGACCTGAACGACCGCCGCGCCGTCCAGAAGACCCAGTGGGACCGCTACAGCAGCCTCGTCATCGCCGTCCCCGCCGGGCAGCTGGCCGTCCTCGGCATCGGCGCCGTGCTGGCCCCGGGCTGGGGCGGGCTCGCGCTGGCCGCCTACCTGGCCCAGCCCGCGCTCGTGCACGTCGGCACCGACAACGGCCTCGCCCCCCGTGACCTGGTCGCGCACTCCCCCCGGCGCTGGGTCGACGAGGTGGTGCGCCTGGTCGGCACGGCCCGTGCCGACGCCCCACCCGCGTTCACCGAGCGCACCGCCGAGGACCTCCGGCCCGCCTACGACGCCGAGCTGGCGCAGGGCGTCGAGCGCTTCCTCGAGCCCCGACGCAGCACCTGCCCGTGGTGCGAGGGCACGTCGCTCTCGCTGAAGGTCGAGTCACCGGACCTGATCCAGCACAAGCCGGGCACCTTCCGCCTGGAGGAGTGCGGCGACTGCGGCCACATCTTCCAGAACCCGCGCCTGAGCATCGAGGGCCTCGACTTCTACTACCGCGACTTCTACGACGGGCTCGGCGGCGGCGAGATGGAGCGCATCTTCGCGGCCGAGGAGGAGCAGTACCAGGGCCGCATCGACATGGTCGACGAGCTGGCGCCGACGCCGCAGCGCTGGCTCGACGTCGGCACCGGCCACGCCCACTTCTGCCTGGTCGCCCAGGAGCGCTGGCCCGACGCCACCTTCGAGGGCGTCGACATGTCGTCGTCGATCGAGGAGGCCGCCGACCGGGGCTGGGTCGACATCGGCCACCGCGGCCTGTTCCCCGAGCTCGCCCCGGGCCTGGCCGGTCGCTACGACGTCGTCAGCATGCACCACTACCTGGAGCACACCCGCGAGCCGCACGCCGAGCTCGACGCGGCGACGACCGTGCTGCAGCCGGGCGGCCACCTGATGATCGAGGTGCCCGACCCGGAGTGCCGCTGGGGCACCGTGCTGGGGAGGTACTGGCTGCCGTGGTTCCAGCCCCAGCACCAGCACTTCGTGCCGGTCGGCAACCTCGAGGCCGCGCTGGAGGAGCGGGGCTTCACCATCGTCGAGCGGCACCGCACCCGGGCCAACCAGGCCCTCGACCTGCTGGCCGGGACGTGGCTGTCGCTCGGGCAGGCCGTCCCCCGTCACGGCATGCCCTGGCAGCCCCGCACCACCGTCGCCCGCCGCGTGGGCCGCACCGCGGTGGTCACCGCGGCCATCCCGTTCATGCTGGCGACGGTCGTGGCCGACCGGGTGCTCGGCGCCATCCCCCGCCCCGACGGCATCGGCAACACCTACCGCGTCCTCGCCCGCTACGACGGCCCGCCGTCGACACCGACCGACGAGGCCTGAGCTACAGGGCGTCGTCGGCGGTGGCGATGAGCTCCATGTCGTCCATGCAGTGGCGCGGCGGCTCCGGCTCCTCGACGTTGGCCGAGGTCATCCGGACCTCGGTCCCACACGACGGGCACCGGTAGATCAGCCGCACCTTGCGCAGCTCACCCGGCTCGGGCGGCTCGGGGATCGGCCGCACGAAGCTGCCGAGCACGCCGATGCCGACGCGCACGAGCAGCACGGCGACGCCGAGGGCGAGGAGGATCCGGATGACGTCCCACATGAGCGCGCCCAGCCTACGGCCACCCCCTCCGAGCCCCCCGGTCGAGCGGATCCAGGCGTACCGTGGGGGGACGTGGACCCCGATCCCCTCGACGCGGCCTTCGCAGCCGATCGACCGGCGGGGCTTCCTCCCCGCCGCACAGCGGCGGCGAGCGGGCGAGGACAGGCCCCTCGGGATCGGCTACGAGCAGACCAGCTCCCAGCCCTCGACGGTGCGGGCCATGCTCGCCCTGCTCGACGTGCACCCCGGCCAGCGGGTCCTCGACGTCGGCGCCGGGTCGGGGTGGACCACCGCCCTCCTCGGTCACCTCGTCGGCCCCACCGGCCGGGTGGTCGGCGTCGAGCTGGTGCCCCAGCTGGCCGAGTGGGGCGCAGCCAACGTCGCCGCCCACGACATGCCCTGGGCGACCGAGCGCCTGACCGCGCCCGACGAGCTCGGCGTCCCCGCCGAGGGTCCCTACGACCGCATCCTGGTCTCGGCCATGGCCGACGAGGTGCCCGACACCCTGGTCGACCAGCTCGCGCCGGGCGGCCGCATGGTGATCCCGGTCCACAGCCGCATGCTCGTCGTCACCCGCCACCCCGACGGCTCCACCACCACCGAAGCCCAAGGCTGGTACTCCTTCGTCCCCCTCATCACGCCCGACCACTGACCCCCGCCGTGCCCAGGGTCGGCGAGCGTGAGCGAAGCGAACGGAGCCGACCCACCCCCTCACCTCCCCGAGCCAAGGCCGCCACCATCGAGCGCCGGTCCGCCCCCCACCCCAGCGAGCGCGGACGACGCGGGGCGCGGCGGAGCGAGCCGAGGGCGAGGCGGCGCGGCGACGGCGTGAGCCGCGAGCAGAGGCGATCAGAGGAAGGCGGCTCGGCGGCCACGGCAGCGGAGCGCAGCAGCGAAGTGAGCGCCAGCGAACGGAGCCATGGCGAGCACCGAACCGTGGCCGCCGAGCCGCCCCCCGTGCGAGCCGCCAGCCGAAGGCGCACGCGAGCGAACGAGGCGGAGACGCGACGAAGGCCGCGGGCCAGAGCCCGCGGCCTCCGTCAGCCAGTCCTTCAGATGAAGGTGAGGATCAGTCGAGGCGCTCGATGATGGTGGCGTTGGCCAGGCCGCCGCCTTCGCACATGGTCTGGAGGCCGTAGCGGCCGCCGGTGCGCTCGAGCTCGTTGAGCAGCGTGGCCATCAGCTTGGTGCCGGAGCAGCCGAGCGGGTGGCCGAGGGCGATGGCGCCGCCGTTGACGTTGACCTTGCTCATGTCGGGGCCGAGCTCCTTCTCCCAGGCCAGCACGACCGAGGCGAAGGCCTCGTTGATCTCGAAGAGGTCGATGTCGTCGATCGAGAGGCCGGACTTCTCGAGGGCCTTCTTGGTGGAGGGGATCGGGCCGGTGAGCATCATGACCGGGTCGACGCCGGCCAGGGCGAAGGTGTGGAACCGGGCGCGGGGCTTGAGGCCGAGCTCCTTGGCCTTCTCCTCGCTCATGATCAGCACGGCGGAGGCGCCGTCGGTGATCTGCGAGCTGTTGCCGGCGGTGACCTTGCCGTTCTCGGGGACGAAGGCGGGCTTGAGCTTGGCCAGCGACTCGGGCGAGGAGTCGGGCGGATGCCCTCGTCGGCGGTGACGATCTCGTCGGTCTCGATGACCTCGCCGGTCTCCTTGTCGCGGGGCTTCGGCCGACCGGGATGATCTCGTTGTCGAAGCGGCCCTCGTCGCGTGGCGCGGGCGGCCCGTCTGCTGGCTGCTGGACGCCGAAGGCGTCGAGGTCCTCGCGGGTGAGGCCCCACTTGTCGGCGATGATCTCGGCCGAGATGCCCTGGGGGACGAGGCCCTTGTGCCGTAGTGCTCGCGGTCGGCGTAGCGGCCCATGGCCGTGGGGCCGAACGGGAAGCTGCCGGGGGTGACCGAGGCGCCCATCGGGGTGGTGGACATGACCTCGACGCCGGCGGCGACGACGATGTCGTAGGCGCCGGCGATGACGCCCTGGGCGGCGAAGTGCACCGACTGCTGCGACGAGCCGCACTGGCGGTCGATGGTGGTGGCCGGGACGGTCTCGGGCCAGCCGGCGGCGAGCACGGCGTTGCGGCCGACGTTGAGGCTCTGGTCGCCGACCTGCATGACGCAGCCCATGATCACGTCGTCGACGAGGGCGGGGTCGAGGTTGTTGCGCTCGGCGAGCGGCCTTGAGGACCTCGGCGGCCAGGTCGGCCGGGTGCCAGCCCGGAGAGCTTGCCGTTGCGCTTGCCGCCGGCGGTCCGGACGGCGTCGACGATCACTGCGGTGGGCATGGGGTCACCTCGGGGTGTGGGACGGCCGGGACCGTGCGCTCGACCTGGGTGTCCGCCCCGAGTGGGGTCGGACCGGCGGGACTAGACCGCTCGGTCAAGAGTCTGGCCGGGCGGGGCTGGCGTCGCAACCTGACGACCCCGGATCCGAGGCCGCACGAAGGCCGGGACCGGGGGCTCGGCTCGACAGCAGCCCCTGGCAGCGTCTGCCATCCTGGGGACCGACCACGTCTACCCAGGGGGCCGAGATGACCACCAGCGCCGACATCGATGCCGAGATCGCCGGGCAGACGGTCGCCATCGCTGTTCCTGGACACCGTCGCCGCATCCCGGACCGCGTCGCCCTCCGCTGGAAGGTGGGCGAGCAGTGGAACGAGTGGACCTTCGCCGAGCTGGCCGACCTGGTCGGCCGGGCCGCCGCCGGCCTGACCGCGGCCGGGCGTCGGCACGGGCGACCGGGTCGTGCTGATGATGCGCAACATCCCCGAGTTCCACGTGCTCGACCTGGCCGCGCTGCTGGTCGGGCGCCACGCCGGTGTCGATCTACAACTCCTCGTCGCCCGACCAGGTCGAGTACCTGGTCGAGCCACTGCGAGGCGAAGCTCGCCATCGTCGAGGACGACGGCTTCCTCGACCGCTTCCGACCGGGCGTCGACCAGCTCCCCGAGCTGGCGACGATCGGCGTGGTCCGCCCCGAGGGCACCGACGCCGACCTCACGTGGGACGACCTCATCGCCGACGACCCCGTCGACCTCGACGCCGCGGCCGCCATCGGCGCCCCCGACGACCTGGTCACCATCATCTACACCTCCGGCACCACCGGTCCGCCCAAGGGCGTCATGCTCACCCACTACAACGTGGTCTGGACGGCCGAGTCGCTGCAGCTGGCGTTCGGCATCGACGACATGGCGGGCAAGCGCGTCGTGTCGTACCTGCCGATGGCCCACATCGCCGAGCGGGTCGACCAGCCACTACTCGCATGGTCGCCCTGGGCTACGAGGTCATCGTGCTGCCCCGACCCGGGCCTGATCGCCGACTACGCCCGCGAGGTGAAGCCCAACATCATGTTCGGCGTGCCCCGGGTCTGGGAGAAGATCCACGCCGGGCGTCACCGCGGCGCTCGCCGCCGATCCCGGAGAAGGGCCAGAAGTTCGACGAGGCCGTCGAGGCGGCGACGCCGCATCGCCCAGAAGCATGGCGTGGGGCGAGGCCACCGACGAGGAGAAGGCCACCTACGCCTTCCTCGACGAGGTGGCCTTCGCCGGCGTGCGCCAGCTGCTCGGCCTCGACGAGCTCGAGGTCGCCATCACCGGCGCCGCGCCCATCCCGCCCGAGCTGCTCGTCGTGGTTCCGGGCCATCGGCGTGCCGCTGTCCGAGATCTACGGCATGAGCGAGAACACCGGGCCCGATGACGCTGGGACGCCGTACCGGATCAAGCCCGGCACCGTCGGGCCGGCCGTGCCCGGCCTGGAGGTCGCGCTGGCCGAGGACGGCGAGGTCATCTGCCGGGGCGGCCTCGTGTTCCAGGGCTACCTCAACGACCCGGAGAAGACGGCCGAGGCGCTCGACGAGGACGGCTGGCTGCACTCCGGCGACATCGGCGAGATCGACGACGACGGCTACCTCCGCATCGTCGACCGCAAGAAGGAGCTGATCATCACCGCCGGCGGCAAGAACGTCAGCCCGGCCAACCTCGAGGCCGCCCTCAAGACGATCCCGCTCGTCGGCCAGGCCTGCGCGATCGGCGACCAGCGGCCGTTCGTCTCCGCCCTCGTCGTCCTCGACCCCGACGAGGCCCCGGTCTGGGCCAAGGCCCACGGCCTCGAGGGCCTGACCCTGGCCGAGCTGGCCGAGCACCCCGAGGTCATCGCCGACGGTCGAGGCGGGGCTCGACGACGGCGATGGCCGTCGTTCAACAACGCCGAGCGGGTCAAGAAGGTGAAGGTCCTCGGCGAGGAGTGGCTGCCCGACTCCGAGGTGCTCACCCCCACCTCGAAGCTCAAGCGCCGCGGCATCCACGCCACCTTCGCCGACGAGATCGACGCCCTCTACGCGTAGGCCGGCGCCGGCTGTCGGTCGTCGGCGACGGGTGGCATCCTCAGGGGAGCCGTCCGACGAGGAGCCCCCGATGAGCGACGACCGCGACCACCGGACACCGCACCCCGCGACGACGACCGAGCTGCGCCCGGGACGACGGGAGCTCGACCGGCTGGCCGGGGCGGTGCGCGTCCCGACCGAGGGGCGGGAGGTGATGGAGATCCGCTCGCCGCTCACCGGCGAGGTGGTGGGCACCGTCCCCAAGGGCACCCGCGCCGACGTGGAGGCCGCGGTCGCCGCCGCCCGGTCGGTCCAGCGGCGCTGGGCCGAGACCTCGCCGAAGGAGCGGGCCGGCATCCTCGGCCGCTACCAGACCCTCGTCCTCGACCACCAGGACGAGCTGCTCGACCTCCTCCAGGTCGAGAACGGCAAGGCCCGGTCCTCCGCCTTCGAGGAGGTCGCCGACACGGTCCTCAACTGCCAGTACTACGGCCGCAACCTCACCCGCTTCCTCCGCGACAAGCCCCGCCGCACCGCCCTCCCCGGGCTGGTCCGGGCGTGGGAGCGCCACGTGCCCAAGGGCGTCGTCGGCCTGATCGCGCCGTGGAACTACCCGCTGGCCCTGGCCATCGGCGACGGACTGCCCGCCCTCATGGCCGGCAACGCCCTCGTCCTGAAGCCCGACTCGCAGACCCCGTTCACCACCCTCCGCGCCTTCGAGCTGCTCGAGGAGGCGGGCCTGCCCCGTGGCCTGGCCCAGATCGTCACCGGACCGGGCTCGGTCGTGGGCGACGCCATCATCGACCTCACCGACTACGTGATGTTCACCGGCTCGACCGCGACCGGGCGCAAGGTGGCGGCCCAGGCGGCCGAGCGCCTGGTCGGCTGCTCAGCCGAGCTGGGCGGCAAGAACCCGATGATCGTGGCCGCCGACGTCGACGTCGACCGGGCCGTGCGGGGCGCGGTCGAGGCCTGCTTCTCCAACACCGGCCAGCTGTGCATCTCGATCGAGCGCATCTACGTCGAGCGCCCGATCGCCGAGGAGTTCACCGCCCGCTTCGCCGAGGCCGTCGGCGGCCTGAGGTTGGGGTCCGGCCAGGACTACGACGCCGACGTCGGCTCCCTCATCAGCCAGGACCAGCTCGACAAGGTCACCGGGCACGTGGCCGACGCCGAGTCCAAGGGGGCCAAGGCCGTCGCCGGCGGCCGGGCCCGGCCCGAGCTCGGGCCCTACTTCCACGAGCCCACCGTCCTCACCGGCGTCACCGACGACATGGACGTCCACGCCGAGGAGACCTTCGGGCCGGTGGTGTCGATCTACCCGGTCGACTCGCTCGACGACGCCGTCGACCGGGCCAACGACACGGAGTACGGCCTGAACGCCAGCATCTTCATCGACGACGTGCGACGGGGACGGCGGCTGGCCGAGCGGATCATGGCCGGCACCGTGAACGTCAACGACGGGTACCAGTCGGCATGGGCCGCCACCGGCAGCCCGATGGGCGGGATGAAGGCCTCGGGCATGGGGCGCCGCCACGGCAAGGACGGGCTCCTCAAGTACACCGAGTCCCAGACCATCGCAGTGCGCTCCGCTCTGGCGGAGAAGCTCCAGGCGTCGTCGTCGGACCGGGCCGAGGTGGCCTCGCGCCTCACGGCCCTGCTCCGCAGCGCCAAGCACATGCCCTTCTGAGGACGGGCGCGCCGAGGTCGCCCGTCCCGCGGCGCCGCTGGCCACGATGTGGCAGGCCATCTGACCGCTCATTGGCTCAGCCTGACCACGCTTCGCGGTCAATGTCCTGGGATTCCATGGCACTTGACACACCTCGCTACGATACGTGCGTGACTTCGACCACCCGCCCCCACCTCGGCACCCGCTTCGCCCGGCTCGGACTGGCCGGCCTGCTCGCCGCCCTGTTCGTCCTCGCCACCGCCTCCGGCCCGTCGGGCGCCGAACCGACCCCTGAGGGGCCGACGACCGTGCCCACCACGGCGCCCACGACCGCGCCCACCACGGCGCCCACGACCGCCCCCACCACGGCGCCCACGACCGCCCCCACCACGGCGCCCACGACCGCCCCCACCACGGCGCCCACGACCGACACCGTCCCGGAGGACGTCCTCCCCACCACCGTGACCAACGACGACGGCGACGTCGAGAGCAGCGGCGCCAGCAACGACGACGGCGGCTCGGTCCTCGCCCGCACCGGCCTCGACCTCACCGGTCTGACCGTCGTCGGCTTCGCCCTCGTCGCCTTCGGCGCCCTGGCCGTCTGGGCCCGCCGCCGCACCCTCGAGGTCTGATCCGACCCCGCTCCGGCGGGCACATCGTTCCCCCGAACCACGACCCGAGGCCCGGCCCACGCCGGGCCTCGGGCGCGTCCGGGCTCGGGTCCGGTCCGCGCACGGACGGGACGCCTGCGGAGAGGGCGTCCCGAGCCCGGCCTCAGCGCCAGGTGGAGCGGCCCTCGCCGGCCAGGGGGTCGCGGGCCAGCGCCCACAGCGACAGGCCCAGGCCGTAGGTGTGGACCGTCCGGTTCGGGGTGATGCGGAGGAAGCAGCCGCCGGGCAGGTCGAGCTCGCCGTGCGACGTGATGCCCTTCAGCGAGCCGTCGGCGACGAGGCGGGCGACGCGGGGGTCGTCGAGGGCGACGACCTCGGCCCGGGCCTGGGCCTGCACCGCGGAGGGCGGGCCGAGCGGGATGCGGCGGACCGGGATGGTGAGGCCGACGTGGGGCGTCGTCGCCACGTTGCGGCCCTTGCGGCTGTCGCGGTGGGTCGACACCCACAGGTCGTCGCCGACGAGGGCGTAGAGCACGCCGGCCGCGTGGGGCCGTCCGGCCGTCGACACGGTGGCGAGCACCGCGTAGGACCGGCGGGCGACGGCCTTGCGCACCAGGGCGGGGTCGACGACCCGGACGACGTCGGGGCTCGGTGCCGGGCCGGCCGCGCCAGCGGGGGTGGTGGGGGTGGCGGATGCGGTTGCAGTGGAGGTCATGGGGCCAGTTGACCTCGCCGGTCGTGAGACTGTGAATGGTCGAGAGGCGCGGATCCATGCGCGAGCGTCTACGGTTCGGGGGATGGACGTCGTGGCCGGATTCCTCGACGGGCCCCGGGCCCACGGCGCGTTCCTGCTGCAGGTCGTCATGGATCCGCCCTTCTCGATCCGGGTCGAGGACCACGCCCCGCTGACCGTCGCCGCCGTCACCTCGGGCTCGGTCGCCATCGAGCACGACGACGGTGCCGTCACGACGTTGCACGCCGGCGACGTCGCCCTGGCCCGAGGGCCCGACCCGTACACGATGTCCGACGAGCCGGGCCGCACGCCCCAGATCCTGGTGATCCCGGGCGGGCAGTGCACCACGCCCGACGGGGTGACGGTGAAGACGGCCGAGGTGCTCGGGGTCCGCACGTGGGGCAGCAGCGCCGACGGGTCGGTCCGCATGCTGATCGGCACCTACGAGCGGGCCGGGGAGATCGGGCGGCGGCTGCTCGACTCCCTCCCGACCGTCGCCGTGGTCCGCGCCGGCTCGTGGGACAGCCCGCTCGTCGCCCTGCTCGACGCCGAGATCGAGCGCGACCTCCCGGGTCAGGACGCGGTGCTCGACCGCCTGCTCGACCTCCTCCTCGTCGCGACCCTGCGGGCCTGGTTCACCGGCCGGGGCGACGCCGCGCCGGCCTGGTTCCGCGCCGCCGACGACCCGGTGGTCGGCCACGCCCTGCGCCTCCTGCAGGAGCGCCCGGCCGAGCCGTGGACGGTGGCGTCGGTGGCCGCGGAGGTCGGCGCGTCGCGCGCCCACCTGGCCCGCCGCTTCCGCGACCTCGTGGGCGAGACGCCGATGGCGTTCCTCACGGAGCGCCGCCTGTCGCTGGCCGCCGACCTCCTCCTCGACCCGGACGCGACCGTGGCGTCGGTCGCCTCGCAGGTCGGCTACGGCAGCGGCTTCGCCCTCAGCACCGCCTTCAGCCGCGAGCGCGGCGAGAGCCCCACCGCCCACCGCGACCGAGCCCGCGCCGAGCTCACCCCCACCCCCGCCTGAGCGGAGGAGGTCGCCGAGCCCCGCGGACGGGTCGGGCGGACCCTCAGGTGCCGGTGAGCTGGGCGACGAGGGGGGCGAAGGCGTGGGCCTTGTCGCCGGGGATCACGTGGTACGAGTAGCCCCAGCGGTCGCGGCGCTCGGTGAGGATCTCGCCGATCTCGCCCTCGGCGCCGACCAGGGCCAGCGGTGAGCGGCGCAGCTCGTCCGGCGTGGTGCCGAAGGCGCCGGCGAAGAGCTCGACGACGGCCGGGTCGTCGGTCAGCTCGGCGACGGCCAGCCAGGCGTTGAGCTCGAGGTCGTCGAAGCGGTCGCCGGCTCCCTCCTTCACCCACCCGACCTTCTCGTCGATGCGGTCGGCCAGGGCGTCGGCTGCGGCGTCGAGGTCGATCTCGCCCGAGTGGATCGAGGCGTTGACGCCGACGATGTCCGCGGTCGCCCCGGCCCAGCGCAGCAGGCGGGGCGCGCCGCCGCCCACGACGATCGGCGGGCCGCCCGGGGTGTGGGGCGTGGGGGTGCCGTCGAGGTCGGTGACGGTGTAGTGCTCACCGGAGAAGCTGAACGGCCCCTCGGCCCACAGGCCCTTGAGCACCGCGGTGTGCTCCTGCAGCCGGGTCACCCGCACGCCTGGAGGGTCCATGGGGATGCCGGAGCTGTCGTAGTCGTGGCGCTTCCACCCCGCGCCGAGGCCGACCTCGAGCCGGCCCTCGGAGATCTGGTCGATGGTCGCCAGCTCCTTGGCCAGCGGCACGGGATGGCGGAAGTCGCAGTCGAGCACGAGGATCCCGACGTTGAGCGTCGAGGTCACCGCGGCCATGGCCGCCAGCGAGGCGATCGGACCGGGCCCGGACTCGAAGTGGTCCGGCACGAACAGGGTCGAGTAGCCGAGCTGCTCGACCTCCCGCGCCGAGTCGAGCCAGGACAGGCCCGGCAGCGGGTCGTTGAGCTGGGTGGCGAAGCGGAGGCGACGAGCGTGGGCCATGGGCGGGAGTCTGGCCGACCGCGCCGCACCCCGCTGACCGCCCGGTCAGGCGTACGTCCCCGCCGGCGACGAACCGAGCACCGATGTGCGCCCCACAGCCCCACTTCCGTGCTCGCTTCGAGACGGCCTCCCAACCGAGCACCGAAGTGCGTCGTGAGCCCACTTCCGTGCTCGCTTCGAGCGGGACGGGGACGGCGGGCGCGGCGGTCGGGCGAAGTAGAACAGGTTCTCGTTCGATGCCGACGCCCTCGGCTGCCCTTGGAGGACCCACCATGACCCTGCGCGTGATCCAGTGGGCGACGGGGACGGTCGGCATCCACGCCGTGCCGTCGATCGTCGCCCACCCCGAGCTCGAGCTGGTCGGGCTGTGGGTGCACTCCGACGCCAAGGCCGGCCGCGACGCCGGCGAGCTGTGCGGCGGACCGGCCGCTCGGCGTCACCGCGACCCAGGACGCCGACGCCCTGCTCGACCTCAACCCCGACTGCGTCGTGCTACACGGCGTCGTCCGACATCCGCCCCGACGGCGTGGTCGACGACCTGTGCCGCATCCTCGCCTCGGGCGCCAACGTCGTGAACACGTCGTTCGTCCCGCTGCTGTTCCCCGACGCGGTCGCCGGCGATGCGGCCGACCGCATCCGGGCCGCGTGCCAGGAGGGCGGGACGACGCTCTACACCTCCGGCATCGACCCCGGCTACGGCAACGCCGGGCTGGCGATCCACACCCTCGCCCTGTCGCGGGAGGTCCGCCACGTCCGGATGATGGAGATCGTCAACTACGCCACCTGGGACAACCCGTTCACCATGTTCGAGATCATGGGCTTCGGGAAGGCCGACACCAGCCAGTCGCTGCTGCTCTCCCCCGGGAGCACCACCCTGGCGTGGGGACCGGTGCTCCACCTGGTGGCGCGGGCCATCGGCATGGAGCTCGACGACGTGGTCGAGCGCCACGAGATCATCACCGCGCCGGAGGACTTCGAGATCGCATCGGGCACGATCCCCGCCGGCGGCATCTCGGGCATGCGCTTCGAGATCGTGGGACTGGTCGACGGCGAGGAGCGCCTCGTCGTCGAGCACGTGACCCGGCTGCGCGACACCGACGCCCCGGACTGGCCGCAGGGCGAGGGCTACCGCATCCTCATCACCGGCGAGCCCCACCTGACGGTGGAGCTGGGCTTCTCGTCGGACCACGGCGATCACAACCACGCCGGCTGCCTGGCCACCGCCCAGCACGTGGTCAACGCCATCCCCGACGTCGTGGCCGCGCCGCCCGGCATCGCGACGATGCTCGACCTCCCCGTCTACTCCGCCCGCGTCCCCTGACCCCGCGACCCGACCCGACTGGCGCTCGACCCGCCGGGTCGCGGCGGACCGCCAGGTCGCGGGCGGGGGTGTGACGGGGAGCACGACGGCGGATTTGTTGCATGATGGGTGCAGGAAGGCGCCCGGCGGTCGGGCGTCGGGAAGGACAGGGCTGCCGTGGCCGAGGAAGATCCGCTCCCGATCAAGCTCGGACCCGTCTCCAACGGCGAGTTCCTGCCCATCCCCCACTCGCCACGGGTGCAGGAGGCGATCCGGCGCACGTACGTGATGGCCGACGAGAACGCCCGCCGGATGGGCATCTCCCGGCGCCGGTTCCTGACCGGCGCCACCGGTGCGGCGGCGACGTTCTTCATGCTCGCCGCCTGCTCCAAGGAGGAGAAGGCCGCCAAGGACACCGGTGAGGGCCCGGGCGGCACCTACGACGTCGACACCGAGACGACCCTCGACCGCGAGGCCGCCATCGAGGCCCTGGCCGGCAACGAGTTCGTGTTCGACGTCCAGACCCACTACGTGAACCAGGACGTCGCCCTCGAGGGCGGGGACTGGACGGGGCAGTTCCCCGGCGCCGCCTGCGAGGCCGGCGTCGAGTCGGGCGACAGCCGGGTCTGCTTCACCGTCGACGCCTACTTCCGCGAGGTGTTCGCCCGCAGCGACACCACCATGGCGATCCTGTCGGCGCTGCCGTCGCAGGCGCTGGCCGGGCTCCAACCCGAGGACATGCGCCACGCCATCGAGGTGGCCACCAGCCTCGGCTGCGACGGGCGGGTGCTGATGCACGGCGGCGCCTACCCGCACCGGGGCGACCTCGACGAGGCGCTGGCGTCGATGGACGAGCTCAAGGCCGAGTACGACCTGGCGGCCTGGAAGATCTACACGATGACCCCGACCGACGCGCACTTCTACTTCGACGACCACGACCCCTCGCGGCCGCAGATCGGGCAGACGTTCATCGACCACGTGCGCGAGATCGGACCGCCGATCATCTGCACCCACAAGGGCATCTCGTCGATCGTCGGCTCGACCCCCGAGCTGGCCGACCCCAGCGACATCGGCCCGGCCGCGGCCCGCAACCCCGACATCTCGTTCGTCGTCTACCACTCGGGGTTCGAGCCCCAGATGGGCGGCAAGGGCGAGTACGACCCGACGAACACCAGCCCCGAGGGCGTCGACCGGCTCATCTACTCGATGGAGCAGAACGACCTCGGTCCGAACTCCAACGTGTACGCCGAGCTCGGCGGCACCTGGTGGTTCATCATGCGCGACCCGGAGGTCGCGGCCCACGTCCTCGGCAAGCTGCTCAAGCACGTCGGCGAGGACCGGGTGGTGTGGGGCACCGACTCGATCTGGTTCGGCACCCCGCACGACCAGATCCAGGCCCTGCGCGCCTTCCAGATCACGCCCGAGTTCCAGGAGCGCTACGGCTACCCGGAGCTCACCGACGAGCTCAAGGCCAAGATCTTCGGCCTCACCTCGGCCGAGCTGTACGGCATCGACGTGCCCGAGTCGACCTGCGAGGTCAGCGCGGCCGACCTGGAGGAGATCCGGGCCAACCTGCCTCCGGCCCGCACCTACGGGCCGACCACCCTCGCCGACGCGGCCGCCGTCATCGCCGCGCACCAGGCCGGCTACGAGCTCTGAACCTACGAACACCGGTGTTCATCGGTGGTACCGTCCGCCCATGAGCGGACCTCACACGAGCCGACACGGGCGGGCGCGGGCGGGCGCGGCCGCCCCCAGGACCCTCGGTCAGCGGATCCGTCCGCAACCCCCGCTCGCCGGGCGTCGCGTGCTCATCACCGGCGCGGCGCGCGGCATCGGCGCCGCCCTCGCCGAGCGGCTCCACGAGCGCGGGGCTCGGGTCGCCCTCCTCGGGCTGGAGCCCGACCTGCTCGCCCAGGTGGCGGCCCGCTGCGGGGCCGCCACCTGGGTGTCGTGCGACGTCGCCGACCGCTGGGCCGTCGACGATGCCGTGGCGCAGTCGATCGACGCTCTCGGGGGCCTCGACGTGGTCGTCGCCAACGCCGGCATCGCCGCCCAGATGCCCGTCATCGGGGGCGATCCCGCCATCCTGCGGCGCACCCTGGAGGTCAACGTCCTCGGGGTCCACCACACCCTCAGCGCGGCCGGCCCCCACATCAGCCACGCCGAGGGGTACGCCCTGGCGGTGTCGTCGCTCGCGGCGGCCGTCCACGCCCCCCTGCTCGGCGCGTACAGCGCGTCGAAGGCGGCCGTCGAGGCCCTCGGGAACACCTTGAGGGTCGAGCTGCGACCCACCGGAGCCCGGGTCGGGGTCGCCTACTTCGCCGAGCTCGACACCGACATGACCAGCCGGGGCTTCGCGACCGAGGCGGTCGAGACGCTCACCGGTGGGCGCACCCCGACCACCGTCACGCCGCTGTCGGTCGGCATCGACGCGCTCGAGCGGGGCATCGCCCGGCGGTCACGCCGCATCGTGGCCCCGTGGTGGGTCGCGCCCCTGCTGCCCGCCCGCATGGGCGCCCAGCGGGTCGTGGACGTCGCCCTGCAGCGGGGCCTGGCCGCCGCGGTCGAGGTCGCCAGGGAGGAGACGGTCGGCTTCACGACCGACCAGCCCGACCTCGCGCCCGAGGGCGAGGACGTGCCGCGGTGACGGCTCCCCGCATCGTCCCCGACCGACCGCGCCGCTGAGCTCCGCCGGGGCCTGCGAGCGATGCCGACCGGTACCGTGAGGCCGTGACCACGACCGTCGGAGACCAGCTCCCCCGGGGCCGTCACGGGCTCTCCCGGGAGGAGGTCGCCGCCTCTCAACGGGCCCGTCTGCTGTTGGGCGTCACCGAGGCGATGACCGAGAAGGGCTTCGTCGGGACGTCGGTCGCCGACATCCTCCAACGGGCCGGGGTGTCGCGCGAGACCTTCTACCAGCAGTTCTCCTCGAAGCTCGACTGCTTCATGGCCGCGTTCGACGCGGCCGCGGAGGTGCTCCTCGACCGGCTGCTCGAGGCGCTCCCACCCGGCGGTACCGCCCTCGAGCGCTTCGACCGGGCGCTCACCGCGTACCTCGACACCGTCGCGACCTTCCCCGGCCACGCCCGTCTGTTCCTCGTCGAGGTCTACGCCGCGGGGCCCGACGCCATCGCCCGACGAGCAGAGGTCCAGACCCTCCTCGTCGAGGCCCTCGTCGCGCTGCTCGAGGTCGAGCGCGACGAGGAGCGCACCGCGTGCCAGCTGCTCGTCGCCGGCATCGGCGCCCTGATCATCCCCCACCTCGTGGCGGGCGACCCCGACGCCATCCGAGCCCTGCACGACCCGATCGTCGCCCTGGCCGCCGAGGTCCTCGGCGACCGCTGACGGACGACTCCGGCGACCGCTGGACCGCCCGGCCGCCCTCCCGTCCTCAGGACATGCGGTACCGGGTCTGGCTGTAGGGCTCGCCCTTGCCGAAGGCGAGGACCTTCTCGGGGATCACTGCGAACACGTGGGCCAGGTGCGCCCCGCCTGACCCGGGGTCGGCGAACCCCTCGCCGGGCACGACGTCGAACTCCCAGTCGGGCGGTCGACGCCGTCGGCTGATCGACCTCTGGCCGGGGTGGCCTAGCGTCGCCGCCGATGGATGCCGTCATGCCGCCCGAGGTCGCCGCCGTGCCTGCGGTCGAGCCCGCGCCCTACGCGGGCGGCCCGTCGTTCACCGCCTCCCGCCGGGTCCGGTGGGGCGATGCCGCTCCCAGCGGGCGCATCCGGCTCGACGGCATCGCCCGCTTCCTGCAGGACGTCTCCAACGACGACACCCGAGCGTCGGGCGACGATCCCACCGCGCCATGGGTGGTGCGCCGCACCACCATCGACGTCGTTCGGGCGCCGCGCGTCGGCGAGGTCGTGGAGCTCACGACCTTCTGCGGCGGCATCGGCTCGCGCTGGGCCGACCGGCGGACGACCATCCGCGGCGAGCACGGCGGCCACGTCGAGGCCGCGTCGCTGTGGGTGCACGTCGACCGGGAGACCGGTCGTCCGGCCCGCCTCCCCACCGTGTTCCTCGAGCGCTACGCCGAGTTCGACGGCGACCGCAAGGTGGGGGCCCGCCTGCGCCACGGGCCGGTGCCCGACGGGGTCGACCGGCGCCCGTGGCCACTGCGCAGCACCGACCTCGACGGCCTGGGGCACGTCAACAACGCCGCCACCTGGGAGCCGGTGGAGGACGAGCTGACCCGCCGCGACCTCCGCCCCCGCTGGGCGGAGCTCGAGTACGGCGACGGCCTCGACCCCGACGACGACGTCGAGCTGGCGTCGCTCGTCGCCCCCGACGGCAGCCTCCGGGTGTGGCTCACGGTCGAGGGCACCGTCCGCGCCACCGCGGTCGCCCACCCCCGCACCTGACCTGACCGGCCCGGCCCGGCCGGCGACATCTCGATGCCGGAACGGGTCGCCGGGCGACAGACTCGGGGGGCGGTGGCGACCGGGCCACCTCGGGACCAGGGAGCGGGCATGACCGACGACGATCGACGGGCCGACGAGCGACGAGCGACCCGGCGGATGTGGCACCTGCTCGAGCCGATCCACGCCCTCACCTACTTCAGCCCCGAGGTGGTCGATGCCTGTCGCGACCCTCGGGCTCAAGGGGTTCTGGCACACCTACTTCGCGACACGGGTGGGGCCGATGGGGCCGGTCGGTCCGGAGGTGTGCGCCGCGACCTTCTTCGGGTTCTCGCTCGACGCGGTGCGGCGCGCACTCCCGTCGGCGTGGGAGGTGACCACGCCGGCGGCGGTCCTGGCCGCCCGCGACGCGGCCGTGCGGGAGGTCCTCACCGACGTGCTCGACGCCGACGGCGCCACCGCGGCATCGATCGCCGAGGCCGCCGACCTGGCCGCGGCGGCGACCGGCGGCTGCGGAGTGGCGGGACGGGCCCTCTTCGCCGGGCACGCCGCCCTCCCCGTGCCGGATGACCCCGTCCTGCGCCTGTGGTGGGCGGCGACCCTGATCCGCGAGCACCGTGGCGACGGCCACGTGGCCGCCCTCGTGGCGGCCGGCCTCGACGGCCTGGAGGCCAACGTCCTGATGGCCGGCACCGGCGCGGTGACCCGGGAGAGGTTCCAGGGCGCGCGGTCGTGGACCGACGACGAGTGGGACGCGGCGGTGGTCGGTCTCGCCGGACGAGGGCTCGTGACCGGTGGCGGCGACCTCACCGACACCGGGCGTCAGCTGCGCGCCGAGGTCGAAGACGTCACCGACGACCTCGCCCGCGAGCCATGGGCGCACCTCGGCGCCGACGCCACGGCCCGCCTCGACGCCCTGCTGGTCCCGATCCACCGCCGGGTGCTGGCCGCCGGCCGCATCCCCGAGGGCAACCCCATCGGCCTGCCCCTCGCCGACCTGGCCTGACGATCGCGACCTGACGACCCGTCAGGCGGGGCGCCGGTCCGGTGGGTAGCGTCCCGACGATGTCCGTCGACGAGACCATCGGGGTGGTGGTGTGGGGCACCGGCAACATGGGCCGGGCGTCCATCCGGGCCACCGCCGCCAACCCCCACCTGCACCTCCAGGCGGTGATCGTCAGCGACCCGGCCAAGGTCGGGCGCGACGCGGGCGACCTCGCCGGACTCGACGAGCCGCTCGGGGTGGCCGCCACCGACGACGCCGACGCCGTCCTCGCCGACGCGCCCGGGGCCGTCGCCTACATGGCCTCGGGCGACCTCCGACCCGACGATGCCGCGTCCGACATCGCCCGCTCGCTCCGGGCCGGCGCGGTGGTCGTCACCCCGGCCCTCTACGCGCTGTACGACCCGGAGGGGGCGCCTCCCGAGGTGCGCGACCCGATGGAGGCCGCGGCCAAGGAGGGGGCGAGCGCGCTGTTCGTCTCCGGCATCGACCCGGGCTGGGGCAACGACCTGCTGCCCGCCCTGGCCGCAGGGCTGGGCGGCACCATCGACCAGGTGCGGTGCCAGGAGATCTTCGACTACTCGACCTACGACCAGCCCGACGCGGTGCGCTTCCTCGTCGGCATGGGCCAGCCCATGGACTACGAGCCGCCGATGGTCGCGGCCGGCGTGCCCACCATGGTCTGGGGTGGGCAGGTGCGCCTGCTGGCCCGGGCGTTCGGCGTCGAGCTCGACGAGGTGCGCGAGGTGCTGGAGCGCCGGCCGCTGGAGGAGACGGTGACCAACGTGCAGGGCACCTTCGACGCCGGCACCCAGGGCGCCATGCGCTTCGAGGTCCAGGGCATCGTCGACGGCGAGCCGGTGCTGGTCGTCGAGCACGTGACCCGGATCGACGCGGCCTGCGCCCCCGACTGGCCGTCGCCGGCGGACGGCGGCGCCGGCGCCCACCGGGTCGTGATCGAGGGTCGCCCGCGCATCGAGGTGACGGTCGAGGCCACCGACGAGGGCGGCAACCGGGCCGCGGGCGGCAACGCCACCGCCGCCGGCCGCCTGGTCAACGCCATCCCCTGGCTGCGCCGGGCCGCGCCCGGCCTCTACAGCGGGCTCGACGTCCCGCTCGAACCACCGACCGGACGACTGGGAAGGACGACGCCGTGATCCTCGACGTGCCCGAGGGCAAGGACCCGATCATGTGGGTGTGGGGCGAGGTCGTGCCCGGCATCGGTCCGGCCGCCGCCACCTTCGCCCAGTCCGTGTACGCCCACACCACCCTCGGCCTGCGGGAGTTCGAGGCCGCCCGCCTCCGGATCGCCCAGATCAACGGCTGCCTGTTCTGCCAGGACTGGCGCACCGACCGAGACGGCGAGGTCGTGCCGGACGGCTTCGACCAGCAGGTCACCGAGTGGCGGACCACCGATGCCTTCGACGACCGGACCCGCCTCGCGGCCGAGTACGCCGAGCGCTACGCCCTCGACCACCACGGCCTCGACGACGAGTTCTGGGGTCGGATGCTGGCCTCCTACTCCCAGGCCGAGGTGGTCGAGCTGTCGATGTGCCTGGGGTCGTGGATCGCCTTCGGCCGCCTCAACCACGTGCTCGGCATCGACACGATCTGCACGCTGCCCAGCCACGCCGTCGCCACCCGCACCGACCGCCCCGCGACACCATGAGAAGCGGCCGGGTCGGAGCGCGGGCGGCGGCGGGGATGGTGGCGGTCCTGGTGGGCCTGGTGCTCGCCGCGTGCGAGCCCCTCCCACCACCGGCACCGGGGTCGGTGCTGATCGACTGCTCCCGCGCCGCCGAGCGGGTGCAGCTCACCGAGTCGTCCCACCTCGACCCCGCCTGCACCTACACCGCCGGGTTCGAGATCGCCACGTCGGGCGTCACCCTCGACTGCCAGGGGGCCCGGATCGTCGGGGCGTCGACGTCGGGGTCGCGGGGGATCCTCGTGCGGGCCCCCGAGGGTGTGGCCCTCACCGACGTCACGATCCGGAACTGCAAGGTCGAGGGCTTCCTCAACAGCGTCCGCATCATGCGCGACGGCTACCGCTCCTACCCCGAGGGCGAGGAGTACCTCACGCCCACCTCGACCATCCTGCTGGAGGACAACACCTTCACCGGGTCGCGGGGCGTCGGGGTCTTCGTCGACGCCTACGTCGAGGACGTCACCCTCCGGGGCAACACCGTCAGCCAGGCCGGGAGCACGGGCATCTACCTGGAGACCGGGTCGCGACGGAACCGGGTCGAGGGCAACTCGATCATCTACGGCGGCTTCATCGAGAACGGACCGAGCGGGCAGCTGCGGTCGTTCGCCGGCACCCAGGTGTGGTTCTGGGGCGTCGGGCGAGAGGGCCTGGCCGTCGACGGGTCCTACGAGAACGAGATCGTCGGCAACGCCTTCTACGGCAACAGCAACGGCGGCCTGTTCCTCTACAAGAACTGCGGCGAGTACCCCGACAGCGACCGCTACTTCGAGCGCCGCCACCACGCCGACGACAACCTCATCGAGGGCAACACCTTCGTCGGTGGCCGCAACGGCGTGTGGGTCGGCTCCCGCATGGGTGAGAACACGCTGCCCATGGAGTGCACCGACCCCGCCTACGTCGAGTCGGGGCTGACCCGGGTCGTGCTCGACTACGCGGCCGACAACGTCGTGCGGGCCAACCGCTTCGTCGACGTCACCTACGGCATCCGGGTCGAGGACGACGGCACCGTCGTCGAGGGCAACACCTTCGAGTCGACCACCCCCGGCAAGCACGCGGTGATCGTCGGGACGCCGTACCGCACCACCGTGCTCGGCCGGCCGGTCGACGGCACCGTCCTCCAGGGCAACACCTCGACCCTGGCCGGCAACGCCCACCCGTACCGGTGGGTGCACGGCCACACCGGCACCACGGAGTCGGGCAACACCGCCCTGGGCGCGCCGGCCGAGCTGTGCCAGGGCCAGGACCCGCCCCGCCAGGGGATGATCTTCGTGATCGCCGCCGCCCTGCCGGGCCCGGGTGGCACGCCCCCGGCCACCACGCCGGACCTCACCGTCCCGGTCCTCGGCGAGCTCCCTCCCTGCGCCCCCGGCTGACCTCCCGCGACCGCCGCCCAGCTGGTCCCCCGAACCCGCGCCCCGGCCCACCATCGAGGGACCAGTACGCCGACCGTCGTCAGCGGGACGGTCAGGGGTCGAGGCGGCGGACCATGGTCAGGGAGTGGCCACCGTGGTCGGCCCAGTGGGTGAAGCCGAGGTGCTCGTAGAAGGCGATCGCCCGGGTGTTCGACGGGCTGGTGCCGAGGTGCACCCCGTGGGAGCCGCCGGCCCGGAGCTGGTCGAACAGCCGCTCCATCAGGCGACGGCCCCATCCGCCGCCCTGCAACGGCGGGAGGAGGTCGATGTGCAGATGGGACGGGTACTCGGCCAGCAGCTCGTCGGTCTCGATCACCGGATCGTGGATGAGGTGGACGAGCAGGGCGTCGAGGGTCTGCGCCCCGAAGGCGTCGCGGGGGTAGCGCTCGCGGGCCACCGGCCACCACCGCTCCTCGGCCGCCGCCTCGAACGCCCGCGTGTCGAGCGCGCCGAGGACGTAGCCCTCCGGCGCCGCGTCGCCCCGCACCACCACCGAGGCCAGGTCCGGCGCGACGGCCAGGTAGGGCAGGAGGTACAGGTGGGAGATCAGCTCGGGGTCCGAGAAGAGCCCGGTGGCGTCCTCGCCCGCAGCCCCGGTCCGGAGGCAGACCTCCATGAGCGCCGCCTCGTCACCCTCCCGGTACGGCCGGATGGAGATCCCCTCGTCACCCACCCCGCCACCGTACCGACGCGCGAGCCGCGCCGGTCGACCACGGGGTGACGAGGGACACCCACTCCTCGCGGTCGGAGCGATGCGACGCATCGGGAACCTGCATGGCTCCAGGGGTGGATCGCGGCCCGCGGAGGCCGATGCTGAACACATGTTCCACCACCGCCGAACCGATCCCGTCGCGGCGCACCTCGAGCGCCTCGGCCTCTCCGCCGCCCAGGCCTCCCGCGTGGGCCAGGGTGGGACGCCCCTCGACCTCGCCCCCGGCACCGTGCTGTGCACCCGGGGCGAGCGCGGCACCCAGGCGTTCCTGATCCTCGACGGCACGGCGAACGTGCTCACCGCCGACGGCGTGATCACCGTCGGCCCCGGCGACGTGGTCGGCGAGCTGGCCACGCTCGACCCGACGCGCACCCGCAACGCGACCGTCGTGGCCGAGACCGCCCTCGAGGTGCTGGTGTACGACGTGGCGACCTTCCGGTCGCTCGCCCGCGACGAGGAGCTCGGCCGGGTCCTCGCCCCCGCCCGAGCCTGACCGGACGGGCCCTCAGCCCGTCCGCAGCTCGGCCAGTCCCGAGTCGGCGACGACCTCGTCGAGCCCTTCCAGTGCCGCCGGATCGTCGCGCAGCTCGGCGTCGAGGAACGCCAGCACCGCGTCGCTGAACAGCTCGCCGCGGTCGCCGACGAACACGTTGGTGTGGTCGCCGTCGGTGAGGCGCAGGTAGGTGACCGGGGCATCGATGAAGTCGGTCATGCCGTCGCTGATGGCCACCGGCACCAGGGGATCGGCCGATCCGTGGGCGAGCAGCATGGGCACGTCGGGCTGGTCCTGGTAGGTGCTGTCGGTCGCGTCCTTGGGCCCGCCGGACACCGCGATGGTGGCGTCGATGCGCTCGTCGGTGCAGCACCCGCTGTAGACCGCCCGGAACACGGTCGCGGCCCCGAGCGAGTGGCCGCCCAGGGCCACGTCCTCCCCATCGACCAGGCCGGCGAGGGGGTCGCCGTCCTCCACGGCGAGCAGCTCGTCGATCACGAAGGAGATGTCCGCGGGCTGGTTGACGTCGTCGTCGCTGAAGCCGATCGGCGCTCGACTGAGCGGGAACGTGGGCAGGGCGACGACGTAGCCCGACCGGGCCCACCGCTCCGCCAGCGGCAGGAGCGACGCCCCGTTCCCCATCCAGCCGTGGGCGAACACCACCAGCGGGAAGGTGCCGTCGACCGGCTCGGCGTCGACCACCGCGCTGCGGCCGTCGGGGTCGCCGTCCTCGTCCCACTCCTCCCGCAGCGTCGGCGGCTCGCCCGGGTCCCCGACGGCCGGGTAGGTGACGATCACCGGAAGCGTGCGGTCCGGCAGCGCCTCGACGCCCTTGTCGGGCACGGCGTCGGTGGGCCGCGACCCGTCGACCAGGGTGAGGTCCCGCCGGCCCACCGCGAACGGCGCCTCCGGGAGCGGGCGCCGCGGCGGTCGTCGAGGCGGAGGTCTGGTCGTCCGCTGACCCGTCGGCCGAGGCGCCGCCGGAGGGTTCGCCGTCGGAGCACGCCGAGCCGAGCAGCACGACGACCACCAGCCCGAGCGCAGCCACGGCCGACCGACGTCGATCACGGGCGGGCACCCGGCCGGCCGTCACGGCCTCGTCCCCCTGCGCGTCACCCTCATCGGGAGCGGATGCTACGGCCGACGCCCGACGTCCCGCCGCACTGCCCGCCTGCCGGAAGGTCCGTCGGGCCACGGGGAGCAACGTCTGGGCGGCGTCGGTACGGTCGACGGGGTGATCCCCGACCTCGCCCTCAACGACTCGACGACGATCCCCCAGCTCGGGTTCGGCACCTTCCAGGTGCCGCCCGACGAGACCGCGGAGATCGTCGGCCAGGCCTTGGAGGTCGGCTACCGGCACATCGACACGGCCCAGATGTACGGCAACGAGCGGGGCGTCGGAGAGGCCATCGCCGCCTCCGGCATCCCCCGCGACGAGCTGTACGTCACCACCAAGCTCAACAACAACAAGCACCGGCCCGACGACGTGCGCCGCTCGTTCGACGAGTCCCTGGAGCGCCTCGGCCTCGAGCAGGTCGACCTGTTCCTCATCCACTGGCCGCTGCCCACGCAGTACGACGGTGACTACGTGTCGACCTGGGAGGCGATGGTCGAGCTCGTCGCCGGTGGCCGTCTCCGGTCGGTCGGCGTGTCGAACTTCCAGCCCGCCCACCTCGACCGCATCGTCGAGGCGACCGGTGTCGCTCCGGTGGTGAACCAGATCGAGGCCCACCCCCGGTTCCGCAACGACGAGGCCCGGGCCGCGTCCCTCGCCCACGGCACCCTGGTCGAGGCGTGGGCTCCGCTGGGCCAGGGCGCCCTGCTCGACGACCCGGTGATCACCGGGGTCGCGTCGTCGGTCGGGAAGACCCCGGCCCAGGTCGTCCTCCGCTGGCACCTCCAGCGCGGCGACATCGTGTTCCCGAAGACGATGTCGCGCTCGCGCATGGAGGAGAACTTCGACCTGTTCGACGTCGAGCTCTCCGCCGACGACGTGGCCCGCATCGACGCCCTCGACGGCGGCGAGGCGGGGCGCATCGGCGCCCACCCCGACACCTTCGACTGGATCCCCTGACGGGACGCCGCGGTCGGCGCCGCGTCGCGGCCGAGGTGGGCAGGCCCGGTGGTCAGACGGCGTGGGCCACCATGAGCACCGGGGCCAGGGTGCCGGTCAGCATCGCGGCCACGTTGTTGCCGACGCGCTCGACGAAGGCCGGCCCGAACAGGTCGGCGGGGGTCAGCGCGCCGGCGGCGGGGGGGCCCAGCGCCCCGACGGCGGCCGCACGATCCTCGTCGTGGTCGACCTCGAACCCGGCGGCACCCAGCATCTCGGCGTAGCGCTCGCGGCGCTCGACGAACGACGACGCCTCGTCGTCGGCCCACGGCATCGGGAAGGTCACGTCGCCGTCTCCGATGCGCATCTGCTCGTAGACGGCGAACAGGCCGCCGGGTTCGAGCACCCGACGCACCTCGGCGAACACCGACGCCTTGTCGGGGATGTTCATCCCGACGTGGATCAACATGGCCCGGCCGAACGAGCCGTCGTCGTAGGGGAGCTCGGTCGCCGAGCCGACGTCGAAGGTGACCTGCTCGGTGAGCCCGACCCTCGCGGTCAGCGAGCGGGCGAGGTCGATGAAGTCGGGGCTCAGGTCGATGCCGGTGACCCGGCAGCCGTGCCGGTGGGCGGCGAGCCGCGCCGGTCCCCCGACCCCGCAGCCGACGTCGAGGAGCCGCGTGGCCCGCGAGAGGTCGAGCGCGTCGAGGAGGTGCTCGGTCGCCGGGAGGAAGCCGGCGTGGAGCTGATCGAGGCCGGCGAGGTCCTCCACCCGCAGGGCGTCGACGTCGGCCCCCGCCCGTCGCAGGGCGTCGAGGACCGCGCCCTCGAAGTCGTCGCCGCTGTAGTGGTCACGCACCAGGTCTGCGACGTCCACGTCGCCTCCTCTCGGAGCCGACCGCGCCTGCTCCACCCGCCATTCCACCACGGCCTGGTGCGACGCCACCGACGACGCGGCTCGAGACGTTCCCCGCCGCCCGAGTGGGTGGCCGCCCGTCAGCCGTGGGCGGGGGTGAGGCCGAGGGCGGCGTAGGTGGCGCCGATCAGCGAGGTCGACCGGGGGTCGCCGCTGAGGTTCTGCTGCATCTTCGACATGACGTAGCCGCAGCCGAGCCCGGCATCGGGATCGGCGAAGCCGACCGATCCGCCGGCACCGGCGTGGCCGAAGCCGGCCGGGCCGCCGTAGGGCGAGAACGGCGACGAGGTCATGAAGCCGAGACCGAAGGTCGACTCGAAGAAGAGGACGGCGTCGTTGCCGCTGGTCTGGCGGACGGTCGCGGCAGCGACGGTCTCGGGGGCGAGCACCCTCGACGCGGCCGGGAAGCGCTCGTCGGCCTCGACCGGACCGACCAGCGCGGCGTAGAGCCGCGACAGCGAACGGGCGTCGGTGACGCCGTTGGCGGCGGGGAGCTCGGCCGCCCGCAGCTCGGGGGTGTTGAACACACCGACCTCGGCCAGGCCGCCGTTGCACGACAACGCCTTGCCGAGGGTGCTGTCGGGGCCCATGAACTGGGCCAGCATCTCCCGCAGGGCGGGGTCGACGTCGTCGGAGGGCTCCGGGGTGATGCCACCGACCAACGGCTCGACGCGGGGCTCCAGCTCGGAGGGCAGGCCGATCCACGCGTCGAGGCCGAGGGGGCCGGACAGCTCGGCGGCCATCAGCTCGCCGACGGAGCGGCCGGTGATGCGGCGCAGCACCTCGCCGACGAGGAACCCGTAGGTCACCGCGTGGTAGCCGTGCTGGGTGCCGGGCTCCCAGAGCGGGGTCGAGGCGGCCAGCTTGTCGACGACGCCCTCCCACGCGAGCACGTCGTCGAGGGTGCAGACCTCGGTCGGGTAGGGCAGACCGGCCTGGTGGGTGAGCAGCCACCGCACCGGGATCGAGCCCTTGCCCTCGGCTGCGAACTCCGGCCAGTAGGAGGCGACCGGGGCGTCGATGTCGAGCTCGCCCCGCTCGACCAGCAGGTTGGCCAGCGCCGCCGTCCAGCCCTTGGTGGTGGAGAACACCAGCTGGAGCGTGTCGGGCCGGTACGTGCCGCCCCACAGGTCGACGACCAGGCGACCGTCGTGGTGCACGGCGTAGGCGGCGCCGATCTCCCCACCGCTCTCGATGTTGGCGGTGAAGGCGTCCTGGACGCCCTCCCACCCCGGCGCACAGAACCCGTGGACCTCGATCATGGCCCGAGGTTCTATCGGAACGGCCCCCGTGCCGCTGGGGAGCCGCACCGCGCCGTCCTCGGGACGCTCGGTGGTCCACGGGCGGTACGGTTCCGGCTCGCTCCCGCACCCGAAGGAGGGGCCCGCCCGGTGGAAGAGATCCGTGCCGTCGCCTGGACCGACTCCCCGATCGCGGGGATCTCGCTGCTCGACCAGACGCTCCTGCCCGACGAGGAGCGTCGGGTCGTGTGCTCCACCGTCGACGCCGTGGTGGACGCCATCTCCCGGCTGGTCGTGCGGGGCGCACCGGCGCTCGGTGCGGCGGGAGCGTTCGGGGTGGCCGTCGCCGTCGACGAGGGGCGTCGCGAGGGGTGGTCCCCGGAGCGCCTCGATGCCGAGGTGGATCGGATCCGCGCCGCCCGGCCCACCGCGGTGAACCTCGCCTACGGCGTCGACCGGGCCAAGCCCCGCATCGCCGAGGGCCTGGAGGCCGTCGTCGCCGAGGGGCGGGCGCTCATGGCCGAGGACCTCGCCGCCAACCGCACCCTCAGCGGCCACGGCGCCGACTGGATCCTCGACCGCCTCGGTCGGGTCGACGCCGGCGACCCCGTGCGCGTGCTCACCCACTGCAACGCCGGCGCCCTCGCGACCACCGGGTGGGGCACCGCCCTGGGCGTCGTGCGCGAGCTGCACGACCGCGGTGCGCTGGGTCGGGTCTACGCCGACGAGACGCGGCCGCTGCTCCAAGGGGCACGGCTCACCGCGTGGGAGCTCGACCGGATGGGGGCCGACCACGTGGTCCAGGTCGACTCGGCCGCGGCCAGCACCATCGTCGGGGGCCACGTCGACGTGGCGATCGTCGGGGCCGATCGCATCGCGGCCAACGGCGACGCGGCCAACAAGATCGGCACCCTCTCGGTGGCGCTGGCCTGTGCCCATGCCGGGGTCCCCTTCATGGTGGCCGCGCCGCTCACCACCGTCGACCGGCACACCGCCTCCGGCGCCGACATCGAGATCGAGCTGCGCGACGGGGACGAGGTGGTGTCGTGGTCGGGACGGGCCGTCGCGCCCCGGTCCACCGCGGGCTTCAACCCGGCCTTCGACGTGACCCCCGCCCGGCTGATCAGCGCCATCGTCACCGAGGGCGGCGTCGTGGAACCCGGCGACGGCGGTCGGACGATCTACCCCCTCGAGGTCGACCCGTGACCGCACCGACGACTCCGACCGCAGCCGTCCCGCCGGACGTCCCCGAGCCGCTCGCGGCCCTCGTCGACCGGTCCCGACGCATCGGCGCCGATCCCCGCCTGGTCCTCCACGGAGGCGGGAACACCTCGGCCAAGGGCACCCTCACCGACCACCTCGGCCGCGAGCAGCAGGTGCTGTGGGTGAAGGGGTCGGGCTCCGACATGGGGACGTCGGTGGCCCGCGACTACCCGGCCCTGCGGCTGGCCGAGCTGACCGCGCTGGCCGAGATCGAGGAGATGACCGACCAGGAGATGGTCGCCTACGTCGCCCGCGCGCTCGTCGACCCCACCTCTCCTCGCCCGTCGATCGAGACGCTGCTGCACGCCTTCGTCCCCCGCACCCACATCGACCACGTCCACGCCGACGCGATCTGCGCCCTCACCAACCACGCCGAGGGCCGGCGGGTCGTGGCCGAGGTGCTCGGCGAGGGCTACGCCTACGTCGACTGGGTGATGCCGGGCTTCGACCTGGCCAAGGTGGTCGGGCGGCTCGCGCACCACGAGGGCGTGGTGCTCGCCAACCACGGGCTGTTCTGCTGGAGCGACGACAGCGACGACTGCTACCGCCGCACCGTCGAGGCGGTGGCCAAGGCCGACGCCCACCTCGCGGCCACCGGCACCTCCACCAAGGGGGCGCGCCGGGTGGGGGACCTCGACGCCGAGCACCACGAGCGGATGCTGGTGAACCTCCGCGGCGCGCTGAGCGAGCGCCGCCACAAGGTGCTGCTCGTCGACGAGCGCCTCCGGGACATCGCCGATCGCGCCGACGTCGACGTGGTGGTCGAGGCCGGCGTCTCGTCGGCCGATCACATGCTGCGCATCAAGCCCTGGTCGGCCGTGGTGCCGGACCCGATCGAGCCCGGCGCGGCGAGGGCTGCCGTCGCCGCCTACGTCGATCGCTACACCGCCTACTTCGAGCGCCACCGCGACGAGGTGCCCCCCGGCCACGGCATGCACGACCCGACCCCGACGGTCGTGCTGGTCCCCGGGCTGGGCGCCGTGGTCGCCGGTCCGGACCACTCCACCGCGAGGGTCGCCGCCGACGTCGCCGACGCCACCCACCACGTCGCCGCGACGGTCGCCGATTCGTTCGGGCGGCCGGTGCCGTTGTCCGAGGACGCGATCTTCCGCTTCGACTACTGGCCGATGGAGCTCTACAAGCTCACGCTCAAGCCGCCGCCCAAGGCCCTGGCCGGTCGCGTGGTGGCGGTCACCGGGGCCGCATCGGGCATCGGACGCGGCGGTCGCCCAGCGGTTGGCGGCGTCCGGGGCCAGCGTGGTGCTGGCCGACCTGGACGGTGCCGGGCTGGAGGCGACCGGCGCGGCGATCGACGAGGCCGGTGGCCCGTCGCCGGCGGTGGTGGTCGGCGACCAGTCCGATCCCGACGTCGTGGCGGCCACGGTCTCGGCCGCGGTGCGGACCTTCGGCGGGCTCGACGGCATCGTCGCCAACGCCGGGATCGCCGTGACCGGCCGGCTCGACGAGATCACGCTCGACGACTGGGACCGCGCCCTGCGGATCAACCTCTCCAGCGCCTTCCTGCTCACCCGGGCCGCGCTGCCCGTGTTGAAGGAGCAGGGCATCGGCGGATCGCTCGTCTACATCGCCTCCAAGAACGCGTTCGGCCCCGGTGCCGGCTTCGGCGCCTACTCGGTGTCGAAGGCGGGCATGGTCCAGCTGATGCGCATCGCCGCGCTGGAGGGCGGTCCGCACGGGATCCGGGCCAACGCCGTCAACCCGGACGCCGTCTTCGAGGGCTCACGCCTGTGGGACGGCGGGCTGCGGGAGGAGCGGGCCGAGGCCCACGGGATCGACCCCGATGCGCTCGAGGACTTCTACAAGGACCGGAACCTGCTGCGTCGCTCGGTCACCGCCGCCGACGTCGCCGACACCGTGGTCCACCTGTTCGGCGACGCGTCGTCCCGCACCACCGGCGCGGTCATCCCGGTCGACGGCGGCGTGGCCTCCGCGTTCCCCCGCTGACGGCGCCGCCTCGGCGAGCCGTCGATCCTTGGGCGATCACGGCTTCCTCACGAGTCGGGACAGAGCCGTCCCGCCTTGGAGGAGGAGCCCGACGAAGGCCGCGGTCCAGGCCCGCGAGGGCGACGAAGAAGGTGACCTGGGGCAGCCAGGCCAGCGCCTCGAGGCCGATGGCGGCGCGCATGCGGAAGGTCGCGGCCCCGTACATGCCCAGGGGGAAGACCAGGGCCCAGTACGACGGGTGGTAGCGCAGCGGGACCCGGTTGATGACGTGGCGCCAGATGCCGATGGCGACCATCAGCGGGAACCAGAACGTGGCGGTGGCCCAGGCCAGCATGACGATGCCCTCGACGAACGGGGCGAGCCGCTCGATCCGGACGAGACGCACCTGTGCTCCGAGCAGGTTCGACCCGGCCAGGACGGTGATGGCGACGGCGCCTGCGGCGATCCACGCGGGCGGGTCGGCCTCGGTCGGGTCGAGCTCGGTGAACGTCCAGCGCAGGAAGACCATGGTCATGACGATCAGGTAGAGCACGAGCCCGAGCGTGAACGCGGCGACGAGGGCGAAGGCGAGGAGGTCGCTGGGATGGCGGCCCAGCAGCAGGGCACCGAGCACGACGACCGACTCGGTGGAGACGGTGAGCAGGAACCAGGTGCCGTTGATGCCCTTGTCGAGTCCGGGCTTGGGTCCCTTGAGCACGACCGCGAAGAGCGTGGCGTAGATGAAGAACGCCCAGAGCCCGAGGCTGAACCACCAGAGGCCCCACGCCAGGGTCCACCAGCCGTGGATGATCGCCGAGGCGCTGCCCAAGACGTTGGTGGCGGCCACGGTCGTGAGGAACGCGAAGCCCTTGGCGTGGCTGGTGATGTCGGCGGCGAGGAGCCTGCGGGACGACGGCGAGCCGCCAGATGAGGAGCACCGCCAGCACGACGTAGGCTGACGGCGGCGAAGGCGTAGAGCGGCTGGGCGAGCCAGCGGAGGTCCTGCTGGGCGGCTCCGATGGCGACGATGCCGGTGGCCATGACCATGGCGAAGTAGCCGGGGAACAGCGTGCGGACGTTCGACCGGATGGGCTGGCGCCCGGAGTCGGTCACGGACGGAGGTACCGGAGCAGCACGGCCGAGCCGGCGGCGAGGGTGACCGAGACCGCAGCGGTCGCCCACCCGAGCGGCTCGTCGTCGGTGGCGAACGCTTCGACCGCCACGGTGAGGAGGAACACCTGGAACGCGACGAGGATGACGACGTAGATCACCACTGCCGAGGATGCTCGGGTGGCGCGCTCGGAGGTCCTCATGGCTGGTACCCGAGGGCCCAGATGGTGTCGCCGCGGATCTCCACCTCGATGCGGCCCAACGGCCGGGGCGGTGGTCCGCTGATCACAGCACCGGTCCGTGGTTCGAAGTTGCCCTCGTGGCACGGGCAGTGCCAACGGTCCTCGTCGGCCTCGAAGTAGACGACGCAGCCGAGGTGGGTGCACTTCTGGCTGAACGCCACGACCTCGCGGTCGGCGATCCGCAGCAGGATCGCCGGGTCGCCGTCGGTGGGGTACCGGAACAGGTGGGTGTCGCCGATCGCGACATCGGCGAGCGCGATCACCTCCCGTGGTTCGCCGGTGTTGATGGAGCGCAGCTGGGTCCATGCGGCGATGCCGAGGTTGCCGGCGGCCATCACGCCGGCGCCGGCGACCAGGTAGCGGGCGAACTCGCGCCTCGTCACCTCGTCCTCGCCCGCGGCTTCGTAGGGGAAGTCGCGCTTCCAGGTGGGCTCGGTCGCTTGTTCGTCGTCCATCAGTCCTCCAGGGCGAACGGATCGTCGAGCCAGGTGCCGGTCGGGGCACCGAGGGCGTCGAGCGGCCCGCCGGCGACGTCGTCGACCACGGTGAAGACCTTGGTGTGCACGGCCTGGCGGCCGAACAGCCAGCTGTCGAGGAGCTCACCGCGCCGGGTGGCGTGGAACTCCTCGGGGGTGCCGTACCAGAGGGCTTCGCTGGGGCAGACCGACGCGCACATGGGGGCGTAGCCCTCGGAGGTGCGGTCGGTGCACATGTCGCACTTCATCATCTGGTCGAAGTCGGCGACGTACTTGGGGACGCCGAACGGGCAGGCGATCACGCAGTTGGAGCAGCCGATGCAGCGGGGCTTGAGCGCGGACTGCACGATGCCCTCCTCGTTCTGCTTGATGGCATCGGCGGGACAGACCTGGGCGCACGTCGGGTCTTCGCAGTGCATGCAGACCATCGGGGCGGTCTGGGTGCTGGTGGTGCGGTCGATCCGCTCGAGGTGGATGAGCGATTGGCCGCGGTGGGTGCCGCACTCGGCGCAGGCCTGGACGCAGGCCTCGCAGCCGATGCAGCGGCTGGGGTCGATGGCGAAGATCGGCCGGTCGTCGATGCCGTAGCGGGTGGACTTCATGCGGGCTGCTCGACGGCCCGCACCACCTGGACGGCGGCGACCTTGAACTCGGGCATCTTCGAGAGCGGGTCCACGGCCCGGATCGTGAGCTGGTTGGCGGCCTTGTTCCCGGGCCAGTGGTACGGGATGAACACGGTGTCGGGTCGGATCGTGGTGACCACGGCGGCGGGAAGGGTGATCTCGCCTCGTCGGGACCTGACGGTGACGTGGTCGCCGTCGGCGATGCCGAGCGTCTCGGCGAGCCTGGGGTGGATCTCGCACAGCGGTTCGGGGTACTGCTCGACCAGGCTGGCGATGCGGCGGGTCTGCGTGCCCGAGAGGTACTGGCTGACGACGCGACCGGTGGTGAGCCACACCGGGAACTCGTCGTCGACGACCTCGGCGGGTGGACGGTACGGGACCCCGTGGAAGCGGGCCTTGCCGTCGGGGTGCGAGAAGATGCCCCCCTCGTGGAGGCGGGGGGTGCCGGGGTGGCCGACCTCGGGGATGGGCCAGAACATCCCGTGCTCGGCTTCGATGCGCTCCCAGGTGGCTCCCGTGTAGTCGGCGGTGCCGCCCGACGACGCCCGGCAGAGCTCGTCGAACATCTCGTGCGTGCTCTCGTACCGGAAGTGCTCGCCCTTGCCGAGCCGCTCCGCGATCTCCAGCAGGATCTCCCAGTCCAGGCGCGCCTCGCCCGGCGGCGTGACCGCCGTGTTGATCTTGATGATGCGGCCCTCCCCGCTGGTGGAGGTGCCTTCGTCCTCCTCGTGCAGCGACCCGGCCAGCACCACGTCCGCGTGCTGGGCCGACTCCGACAGGAAGAAGTCGATGACGGCGTAGAACTCGAGCTTGTCCAGCGCCTCGGCCGTGAAGCCGCTGTCGGGCGCGGACACCACCGGGTTGAAGCAGATCGACAGCAGGCCCTTGATGGAACCCTCGTGGATCGCCTCGATGATCTCCTGGGCGGGGATGCCCTTGCCGGGGATCTCGCTCTCGTCGACCTCCCAGACCTTGGCGACCGCCTCGCGGTGGGCGGGGTTCGTGATGTCGCGGTTGCCGGGGAGCTGGTCGCACTTGTGGCCGTGCTCTCGGCCGCCCTGCCCGTTGCCCTGACCGGTGATGGTCGACACGCCGCAGCCGGGCTTGCCGAACTTGCCCGTCGCCAGACCGAGGTTGATGGCGGCCAGCACGTTGTCGACGCCCTTGGTCTGCTGCTCGATGCCGCGGGCGTGCAGCATCATCCCGGTGGCGGCGGTGCCCCAGATCTCGGCTGCCTCTTCGATGCGGGCGGCGGGGACCCCGGTGATGTCCGCGGCCCACGCCGGGGTCATGTCCGCCGCCGCCGCCGCGGCCTCGTCGAAGTCGACGGTGTGGGCGTCGATGAACTCGTGGTCGAGCCAGTCGTTGCGGATGAGCTCGTGCAGCACCGCGCCGAACAGGGCCGAGTCGCTCCCGGGCCGGACCGGCAGGAACAGGTCTGCGGTGCGGGCGAGGGGCACGACCCGCGGGTCCTGCACGATGAGCCTCGCCCCGCGGTCGCGGGCCCGCCAGATGTAGCTCGTGGTGATCGGGAACGTCTCGGCGATGTTCGAGCCGGCGACCCACACGACATCGGCGAGCGGGATGTCGCTCCACGGGTTCGGCGCTCGGTCGATGCCGAGCGCCTTCTTGTTGCCCACGCCGGCGGACACCATGCAGAAGCGGCCGTTGTAGTCGAGGTTGGCCGTGTGCAGCGCCAGGCGCGCGAACTTGCCGATCAGGTAGCTCTTCTCGTTGGTGAGCGAGACGCCCGACAGCATGGCGAACGCGTCGTCGCCGTAGGTGGCCTGGATGCGCTGGATCTCGCTGACCACCCGGGAGAGCGCCTCGTCCCAGCTCACGTCGCGGAACCCGCCCGGCTCCGATTCGTCGCGGACCATCGGGTGCAGGAGCCGGTCGGGGTGGCTGCCCTGGAGGTAGCGCTTGACGCCCTTGGGGCAGAGCTTGCCCTCGTTGAACGGGAAGTCGTACCAGGGCTCGAACCCGACGACCTCGTTGTCGTGGACCTTGAGCTTGATGCCGCACTGCTGGCCGCAGAAGCAGCAGTGGGTCTCGACGACCTCGTCGACCTCCAGGCCCGCGTCCCACCCGCCGGGGGGTGCCTCGTTCAGGTGCGGCCCGTACGCCTCGATGAGGCCGGCCTCGGTGATCGGGATCCTGGCCATCAGCCGAAGCCTCCAACTCGTGCGGACTGCGCCAGGGTGACGCTCGCCCTTCGGCACCTGGGGCACGTGTCCTGGTAGCTGCCGCCGCCGTCGATGCCGTAGTCGAACCCGACCTGCGGCAGGACCTCCTGCAGGTCGGCGACCTGCTGGGCGCTGGCGAACTCGTCCCCGCAGCGCCGACACACCGCGGCGGGTCCGACGGCGTTGGCCGTCTTGTAGTAGGCGACGCCCAGGTTCCCGGGGCGCTGGAAGATGTGGAACAGCTTCCCGAACGGCAGGTACATCAGGCCCAGGATCACGGTGAGGGCATGGATCGTGTTGAGCGCTGAGTAGAACTGGCCGTCCAGCCACGTGCTCGACACCGTGAGGAACAGGCCGGTCACCGACACGGCGAAGAGGCCGGCGAGCACCAGGAAGTCGCCGCTGCGCTCCACGGCGAGAGCCCCCGGGTCGCTGAGGCGTCGGCGGAGGAAGATGAACACGCCGGCGAGCACCAGGACGGCGGCGATGTCGAGGCCGTGGAAGATGGTCCAGCCGACCACGGTCCCGGCGTCGAACTCGGCGGTCCCGACCCGTGACACGAACACCTGGTAGCGGTCCGCCTGCTGGCCGACGCTCTCGAAGTGGAGCAGGCCGAGCGTGAGCGGGAACGTGATGAGCGCAGCCAGCACGCAACCCCAGAAGACGAGCTGGTGGGCGAGCCACCTCATGCGGGACCGGCGGAGGATGAACGTCTGCGCCAGCAGCTGGGTGCCGACGAGGGCCGGGAGCGCGGCGGCGTTGCGGGCCTTGCGAGCCCGGAAGGCATCCCACCCACGGCGGTTCAACATCGCCGTGGGCGGCCGGCGGAGCCACACCGCGTAGCGGTACACCACACCGAAGACGGCGAAGACCAGACCGAACAGGTAGCCGACGAGCGCCGCGTCGAACCAGACCAGCTGATCGCTGCCGATGAAGGTGATCGCCACCACGATCGCCACCGCGATCAGGCCCCAGGTCAGGCCTCGACGGTCCAGGGGATTGCCTGTGCTCATGTGACCAGACCCTCCGTCGCGCGTGACCCTACGGCGTCCGCTCGCCAGGTGTCGGAGACCGGAACCGCCCGTCCTCCATCCCCCCGGTTGGCCTGGATGGTCGAGTCGTCGGTCACCGGGCGCCTGCGGCGAGCTCTGCCTCCATGGCGACGACGGCGGGGAACAGGAGGTTCATGGCGGGCTGCTTTCGGATCAGGTTGCGGAGAGGGCGACGCCGGCCGCCGTCGCGAGGACGACCCCGAACCCCATGGCCATCTGGCGGAGGCCGAGGGTGACGGGGCGGGGGACCGGCCGGGTGGTCGCGACCCGTTGGACGACGATGACGGCGAGCACGGCGAGCCCGCCGGCCCAGAGGTCGCGGTCGAGGCCCACGGCCAGGGCGGCGAGACCGATCGCCGCGGCGTCGCCGGCCGCCGCCGCACGGGCCTGGGACGGTCGCTGGTGGAGGCGGGCGATCTGCGCTCGGACGTGGGGGATCGACGTCGCCACGCGCGCCGCGAGGATGAGCCATGCCCCGACCGCGAGGAGGGCTCCCCCTCCGTCGGCCAGCACGATCATCGCCGCGACCGAGCAGACCCCGAGGGCCCCGGCCAGCTCCGGGACGAGGCGGCGACCACGTGACCGCACCTCGAACCAGCCCTCGATCGCGAGCAACGGCAGCGCCACGACACCCGGCACCCAGAACCACGGCTCGGCGAGGGCGACGGCGCCGCCGGCGAGCGCGGCCAGGACGACCAGCTCGACCGCGGCGACCCTGCGGGCGAGCCGGGTCCGTTCGAGCGTCCGGCCGCGTCGGCGGTCGACCGCCACGATCTTCAGGGGGGTGCGGACGAGGAACGCGACCATCGCGGCCGCAGCGATGCACAGGCCGGCGGGACCTGGCGCGATCGCCAGGCCGAGGACCCCGGGCTCGAGGGTGAGACCCCATCCGCCGTGTTCGGCGGGGAGCGCGACGGACCGAAGGGGCGATCGGGTGGCCGGTCGCTCGTCGGTCGAGGTCGCCGCAGTCACGATCCGACGTGACCCTGGAGCGACGCCAGGCTCTGGGACCCGAGCGCCTCGATCAGGTTCCCTCGGGCCTGCGACCACGGCCGGTGGAGGGCGCACGTGCCCGCGGCGGCACAGGCCCGGTCCTCCAGGACGCAGAGGCCGGTGTCGACGGGCCCCTCGATCGCCTCGATGACGTCCAGCACGCTGACCGTGGCGGGCTCGAAGTCGGCCGCGTACCCGCCGGCCGGACCTGGATCCGAGCGGACCCATCCGTGCCTGACGAGGGGGTTCATGACCTGGGTCAGGAACCCCTTCGTGGTGCCGACCTCGTCGGCCAGGTCCGCGGCCTTCCTGCGATCCGGTCCCTCGCTCAAGGTGAGCAGGGCCCGGATGGCCAGGTCGGATCGACGCGTCACCTCAAGTCGCATAGTGCGAGACTATTCGATACCGTCGTGGGAGCCAACCGAGGATCCCGACGGCACGGAGGAGCCATGAGCGCAGCAACCACCCGCCCTGCTCCGACACGAGATCTCGACTCGCCCGAGGAGATCGCCGAGATGGTGCGGCGCTTCTACCAGGACGTGGCCCAGGACGATCTGCTCGGGCCCGTGTTCAACGATGTGGCCCAGGTCGACTGGAGCGAGCACCTCCCCAAGCTCACGTCGTTCTGGTGCCGGGCGCTGCTCGGCCTCGAGGGCTACGTGGGCAACCCGTACCGGTCCCACGCCCTGATCAACGAGCGGGCACCGTTCACGATGGAGCACTTCGAGCGATGGCTCCAGCTGTTCCACGATGCGGTCGAGCTCGGGTGGGTCGGACCCAACGCCGACCGGGCCCTCGACCTCGCCCACGACGTGGCGCGCGTGCACGCCGGACAGCTCGTGGGCCACACGGCCGCTCCGGATCCGACGTGACCACCGCTCGGTGACCTGGCGACACCGACCGGCGTCCAGACCGGGTCACGGGGCGGTGCGGCGGGTGAACTCGGAGGCGAGCTGGGTGCGGCTGACGAAGTCGAGCTTGCGGAAGATGTGGGCGAGGTGCGATTCGACGGTGCGGCGTGACACGTAGAGCCGGCTGCCGATCTCCGGGTTCGTCAGTCCGCTCGCGACGAGCTCGCTGACCACCAGCTCGGTGGGGGTGAGCGATTCCCAGCCGAACGCCGGACGCGCCGTCCGGACCCGTCGGGCCTTCGCGCCGAGGTGCCCGCGCGCCGCCTCGACCCGTTCGACGTCTGCCGTCGCTCCGGCGGTCACGTGGATCGCGAGGGCCTTGTCCAAGAGCGCGATCGCGTCGTCGTTGCGGTCGGTGGTGGCGAGTGCCGCGGCTGCGTCCTCGCAGCAGGACGCGAACGCGAGGACGAGGGGGGTGTCGCCGAGCTGCACGGCCGCATCGACGAGCTGGTCCGGGTCGCCGTCGACGAGGCCGCGCGCGTGCCCGGCGATGGCCTCCGAGCTCACGGTCGGGCAGCGACGGCCTCCCTCCTCGAAGCTCTCGGCGACGACCTCGGCGAAGTCGCGGCGCCCCCCGGCCATCGCGAGGCGGATCGCGACGATGCCCCGCTCGCGGTAGCCGTAGAAGAAGCGCAGGGACTCCGTCTGGGACCAGGTGAGCTCGGCGACGTTCAACGCGGCGTCGTGGTCGCCGGTGGCGGCGAGGTACTGCGTCTGGGCGTCGAGCAGCCAGTCGGCGCCGAACAGCGATCCACCGGAGGTGAGCCGGGTGATCCCCGCGCCCAGGTAGGCGCTCGCCGCGTCGAGGTCGCCCCGGCGGATGGCGATGCGGGCCAGCATCGATTCGGCGAAGAGGACGAAGTTGAGGTTGCCGGTGTCGTCGACGACGGCCGCGGCGGCCTCGAGCTCGGCGATCGCCTCGTCGAACCGTCCGGCGTAGTAGTGGACGAAGCCGGCGACGACGTAGGCCATCGGGAGCTGGGAGAGGGCGCCGCGTCGTTCGTAGCGGACGCGCGCCGCCCCGGCGGCGGCGAGGCCGGCCGTCGAGGTCGCCCATCTCGACGAGTCCGACGGCGTGGAAGTGGTCCGGGATGAGGTAGGACGCCGGCGTCACCTTGCCCGAGTCGTACAGGGCGACCGCCTGGCGCAGGTGCACGTGGGCGTCGGGGCCGTGGCCGGTCACCAGCCTGATGACACCGAGCACCTGGTGCGCGAGGCACTGCGTCGTCGCGTCGTCCACCTCGATCCCGTGATCGAGGGCGTCGGCGCCGAGCAGCAGGCCCTCGTCGGGCGCGAGCGACCCGGTGAGCACCTCCAGCTGGGCTGCGATGCAGCGCAGTCGGACGGACTCCTCCACCGGCACCGCACCGGCGAGGTCCACCACCCGTCGCAGGGTCGCGATGGCCTCGGGGATGTCACCGCGGTTGCCGTACACCGCGGAGAGACCCCGCAGGGCGGCGTACTCCACCTCGGTGGGCGGAGCGGCGTCGAGCACCGCGGTCGCGAGCTGCTCGGCCCGGTCGAACTGACCACACCACGCGATCGGTTCGATCATCTGGGCCTGCACGTGGGCCCGTCCGTCCCAGATGTCGGGGGCGAGGTCGAGGGCCTCGTCGTAGAGGGCGACGGCAGCGGCCGGGGCGATCGACACCGTCTCGTCCGCGGCCCGCACCAACCACCCGACCGCGTCGAGGTCGCCGGGCTCGGCCCCGCGGGCGAACTGACGGGCGATCTGCTGCGTGGGTGCGCCGGCGCGAGCGAGGGCCTGCGCCGCGGCTCGATGGAGGTCGCGTCGCTCGGCGGCCAACATGTCGCCGTACACGGCGTCGCGCACGAGGTCGTGGCGGAACGCCAGGCGATCGCCGTCGCCGGTGATCAGCCCGGCCAGCGACGCCTCCCGCAGCCACGCGGCGACGTCGATCACCGAGCGTCCCGTCACGGTGGAGAGGTCGGCGAGCGTGAAGCTCGTCCCGAGCAGGCTGGCGAGGCGCAGCAGCTCGCGGGTCTCGACCGGGAGCCACGACAGGCGCCGCACCAGCGTCTCGTTCAGCCCGCTCGGGACGGTCGACGGGGGGACCTCGGCGATCCCCGAGTCGATGCGCAGGAGGCCCTCGTCGTCGAAGGAGCGCAACAGCTCGGCGACGAACAACGGGTTGCCCCCGGTGGCGAGCAGCCTGGCCCGCAGCTCGCGGCCCGGCGCCGCCCCGGTGATCGCCGCGCTCAGCGCGTGGAGGTCGACCTCGTCGAACGCGCCGAGTCGCAGGTGACTGCCGTCGCCGTCGTGGAGCGAGTCGATCATCCGGTCCACCGCCGCCGGGCGCGGCGCGGGCCGCAAGGACACCACGACGCCGAACTGCGCCGACCGCGACCGGGGGATGAGCGATCGCAGCACCGCCAGCGACAGGTCGTCGGCCCAGTGCGCGTCCTCGACGATCAGCAGCGCGGCATCCGTCCTCGCCAGCGACTCGATCGCGTCGACGCAGGCCTCGACGATCGCGAAGCTGAGATCGCCCGGGTCACCACCACCGGATGAGCGGTGCAGCAGCTCGCGCAGCCGGTCCCGGTGGCCGGTCTGGATGCGGCTCTCCTCGATCAGGCGGTGAGGCACGAGACCCACCCGGCGGGTCACCTCGTCGGCGGCGACCTCGACGACCTGCACCCCCGCGAACCGCGCCATGGCGGACACCTCGCGCACCAGGTGCGTCTTGCCGATGCCGGCCTCGCCCTCGAGGGCGATCGCACCTCCCGCCCCGGCGATGAGCGACGAGACGAACGCCCTGCAGCGCAGCCACCTCGTCGACTCGACCGACGGTGCCCGACCCGGCGCCGCCCTCGGCCGCGTCGGTCGCCTGCCAGAGCTGCCAACGATCGGTGAAGCCCTTGAGGCGATGGCGTCCCCGATCGACGAACGCGACGGACGGTGCGATCCCGACCAGCTGCCGCACGACGTCGGAGACCAGGATCTCCCCGCCGTCGGCGCGGGCGGCGATCCGAGCCGCGGCGTTGACCGCGCCCCCGATCGGGTCCGAGGACGTGTCGATCACCTCCCCGGTGTTGATCCCGATCCGCACCCGTGGCGCCGAGGCGGCGAGCGCCCGCTGCGTCGCCAGGGCGAACCCCACCGCCTGACGGGGCGATCCGAACGTCAACATCAGCCCGTCACCGAGCGACTTCACCTCCCGACCGCCATAGGCGTCGATCCGCTCCCGGGCCCGGTCGAGCTGGTGGTTGACCGCCTCGGTCCCGGCCGCGGTCGCCGACCCGGTCGATGAGGGCGGTCGAACCTTCGACGTCGGCGAACACGACCGTGGTCAGCCCCACGTCGCTCGCTCTCCCGTCCACCCGGGGCAGCGTACGACCGGTCATCCGAGCCTGTATCCGTCATCTCACGGATGTGCGCCCGTTCCGCCCATCCCTACCGTCCCGTCCATGGGCACACCCACGTCAACCAGGCGGCCCCCCGGGCCACGCGGCCTGGACAACCTGCGGCGGGTCCGCCACCTGTTCAGCGACCTCGCCCCTGCGCTCGACGACCTGCGCGCCACCTTCGGTCCGATCTGCGAGCTCGGAGGTCCCGGCGTCCGGATCGTCGTCATCGGCGACCCCGCGCTGATCCAGCAGATGTCCTCGATGAAGGCCGATGCGTTCCGCTGGAACCACCGCTTCAACGTGATCGGGGTGCGCTTCGTCGTCGGCAAGGGATCGATGATCGTGTCCGACGGCGACGACCACCGACGGCGCCGCGGTGCCGTCCAGCGAGCGTTCACCCGACCCCGCCTCAACCGGTGGATCCCGATGATCGTCGATCGCACCGACGCGGCGATCGACCGGGTCGTGGACCGACTGGCCGATCATCCGCCGGGTCGCCCGATCGACCTCTACCCCGCCGGCCGCGACCTGATCCTCGGCGTCACCCTCCACGCGTTCTTCGGCGAGCGCCTCGCAGCACGCGTCGACGAGTTCAGCCAGCTCTTCCTCCGAGCGCAGGCGTTCATCGAGGCCCCCGGCCTCCACCAGCTCCCCCACCCGATCCCGTTCACGAAGCGGGCCAGGGTCCGTGCCGACCGCCGTCGCATCGACCAGATCATCGACGAGGAGCTGGCCGACCGCCGGGCCAACCCGAGCGGCGACCCCTTCGACATCCTCGAGGTCCTCTCCACCGACGACACCCTCACCGACGCCGAGATCCGGGACCAGGTCGACACCCTCATCGGCGCCGGCTACGACACCACCGCCTCGACCCTCGCGTGGCTGCTGTGGCGGGCGGCCCTCGACCCCGAGCGTCTGGCAACGGCTCCGCGCCGAGGCCGACCAGGTCCTCGGTCCACCCGCGACGGATCGCGTCGCGCCGGACCACACCACCGTCGCCAGGCTCGAGTACGCGCAGCGAGTCGTCCACGAATCGCTGCGCCTGCACCCGGCCGGCCTGATCGGCGCCAGGGTCGCCGCCGGCCCCACACCGATCGGCGACCACACGATCAAGAAGGGGACGTTGATCGCATGGTCACCGCACCTTGCCGGGCGCGACCCCGACGCATGGACCGACCCCACCGCGTTCGACCCCGACCGCCACCTGGACCCCACCGACGAGCAGAAGGCCATCAACGACCGGGCCTGGATCCCCTTCGGACGCGGTCCCCACATGTGCCTCGGCTTCGCCCTCGCCCAGATGGAGCTCACCTTGATGATCTCCCGCATCGCCCAGCGCCTCGACCTCACCCCCGTCTCACGCACCGTCCCCCGCCCGGTCGGCCTCGTCGTCAACCGTCCTGTCGGCGGCGCGCCGTTCCACATCCGCGCCCGATGACACCTCGTGTTCGCTCATCGCGGGCTGGATCAGTCATCTCACGGATGGGCCTACGTCACCGCTTCGTACGTTCGAGTGGTGGTGACAGCTGAATCCGTCGTCTCACCGATGTGGTCGGTACACGCACCGTCGGGATCATCGGTCACAGCTGGAGCACTTCGACGAGGCTGGGAGGCCCGCATGGACAGGCACAGAGAGCATGGAAGGCGATGGGCGATCGGGGGGCTCGCCAGCGCCCTGGTGGTCACGGTGGCGCTCGTCGCAGGGTTCGGCTCGCCCGCCGACGCACGGGGATCGCTGGCGCACGCGGCCCTCCGGGACGCCGGCGGCCGATCCGTCGGGACCGTCACCTTCGTCGGAGTCGGAGGGCTGGGCCGACACCGTGGTGGTGGATCTGCGCCTCCCCGCCGACGCCCCGGGCCTGGGATCGTTCCACGGCCTGCACGTCCACACCACCGGGGCCTGCGTGGCGCCGTTCACCACCGCCGGCGGGCACTGGAACCTGTCCGGGGCCACCCACGGGAGCCACACCGGTGACCTCCCGAGCGTCTTGGTGGCGAACGACGGCCGGGCCCGCATGGTGTTCCAGACCCACCGGTTCCGCGTCAGCCAGCTGTTCGACGCCGACGGATCGGCCGTGGTCCTGCACGTGGGCGCCGACAACTTCGCCAACGTGCCGCTCGGCGGCGGCAAGTACGAGGATCCCAACGGCTGGTTCAACAGCGCCGACCCCGCCGGGACCGCCCGCACCGGCGACGCCGGCTCGCGCTACGGCTGCGGCGTCGTGACGGGCCTGTAGGAGCCCGCCGACGTGCAGCGAGGACGGCCCCACGGGTCTCGCAGACCTCCAGAAGGGTGCGTCCTCAGGCGTCGTCGCCGAGCAACGCCCGCACCACCCACGCGTGGTCGCTCTCCTCGAGCCGCCGGGCCAGGCGGAGCAGGGGTGTGGCGAGCGACGAAGGGCGGGTGATGCGGTACGCGAGCACGCTGACGAGGCGGTCGAGCTCGGCCACGTCGGCCGGGCGGTCGCTCGGGTCCTTGGCGTGCAGCCGCTCGGCGGTGCGCCACGCCTGATCCCGGGCGACCGTCAGGGAGAAGTGGAACAGCCGGCCGCCGAGCAGTCGGTCGGCGAGGCCGGTCCAGCGCGACACCCGACCGAGGTCCCTCATCACGTCGGCCTGGGTGTCGGCGAGCACCAGGTTCACCGCGTCGAAGTCGGGTCGGATCGCGGCCAGGTCGGCGGGTGCGGGGCCGGCGAGGTCGACGACGGCGAGGCCGAGGTCGTGGTTGACGTGGGCGTTGACACCCAGGAGGAGGTGCTGGACGATCAGCAGGCCGGCGTCGTCGGCGACGTCCCACGACGCCCGCCAGCAGCGCGGGGCCTCATCGGGTGAGGCCACCGCCCGCAGGTAGTGGCCGGCGAAGGTCGACGCGAACCGGTCCATCCGGTCGGGGTCCTCGAACTGCCCGGTGGCGATCCCCGCCGCGATCCGCCGGGTCACCCGTGCGTACATGGCGGCGAAGTAGCTCCCCGCGTCCGGCGCGGCCAGCGCCCGGTCACGGAGCTCGTCGGCGACGTCCTCGATCACGATCGGCGCCCTCCCGGTCGTCGGCCCACGTCGACCGGCTGGCGTCACCCTGGGCGCCTCGCCGGCCCACACGGCGACGAGCGTACGACGCCACGGCGGGCCGAGGGACCGGCATCGCACCACGCCGGACACCCGTCGAACACCCAACGCACCACCAGGGCGCGCCGTAGAGTTCGTCCGTGCGGCTGGCTGCGGTGTCTCGTCCACGGGCTGCCGTGGAGATGAGGTCGTCGGGCGAGCGTGACCACGTGACGGACACACGGGTGGACCCCACACGCACCGGGACCGAGGGCCGTCGGCGATGAACCTCGTGTGGGCGGCACTCATCGTGCTCGGCGCCTCGGCGCTGGCGATCTCGGCGATGCTCGTGGCTCGTCGACGGGCGCCCGACGGCGGCTACTTCGCCGACGGCGACCGCGCCGCCGGCGTGTTCGGCGTGCTGGCCACCGGGTTCTCGGTCCTGCTCGGGTTCCTGATCTTCCTGGCCTTCGAGAGCTACGACGCGTCGCGGTCGGGAGCGGAGGCCGAGGCGCTGACGCTCGCCCAGCAGGTCGAGACCGCCCAGCTCCTGCCCGAGCCCGCCGGGGACGAGATGACCGGGATCTCTGGTCTGCTACGGCCGCTTCGTCGTCTCCTCGGAGTGGGATGCCATGGAGGACGGCACGCTCGGCGAGGCCATCAACCCGTGGGGGGCCGAGATGTTCCGGATCACCGACGAGATGGAGCCGCAGACGGCGAGCGAGGAGGCTGCCTTCGGGAAGTGGCTCGACCAGACCTCCGAGCGCGAGCTGGCCCGCCAGGACCGCATCCACGGTGCCGCCGGCGTGATCCCGATGCCGTTGTGGATCGTGCTGTTCTTCATCAGCGGCATCGTGGTCCTCTACCTCCTCGCCTTCGCCGACAGCGGGGAGCGCGCGCCTGATCCAGGGCCTCTACATGGGCAGCGTCGTGTCGGTGATCGTGGCCATGCTGCTCCTGCTCAGCTTCCTCGACGATCCCGTGCACGACGGCCCCGGAGGGCTCAGACCCGCTGCGATGGAGCGGGCGCTGATCCTCATGGACGAGGCGATCGAGGTGTCGGGGGCCGACGTGACCATCCCCTGCGACGAGTCGGGGCGGAGGTAGCCCGTGGCCGGTCGGGAGGACCACGGGTCCAGGTCCGAGCCGATCGAGATCGTCGCCACCGTGCTGCTGAGCCTCGCCGTCGTCGGCACGGCGTGGAGCAGCTACCAGGCCGCCCGCTGGAACGGGGAGCAGGCGAAGACGGCCACGCGCGCCAACGCGGTGCGCATCGAGGCCGCCCGGGCCGAGAGCGAGTCGGAGGCCCAGACCGAGATCGACATCGCCACCTTCATCCAGTGGGTCGACGCCACCGCGGCCGAGGACCAGGAGCTGGCGGACTTCTACGAGGCCCGGTTCCGTCCCGAGTTCCAGCCCGCGTTCGAGGCATGGGTCGACGAGGACCCGTTCACCGACCCCGAGGCCCCACCGACGCCGTTCGCCATGCCCGAGTACCGCCTGGAGTCAGCGGCCGAAGCCAAGCGGCTCGATGCCGAGGCGGAGGTCCTGTCCGCTCGGGTGCGCACGAACATCGAGCGGGCCACGACCTACGTCCTCGGCGTCGTGATGTTCGCCATCGTCCTGTTCTTCGCCGGGCTGAGCACGAAGCTGCAGGGCGACGGCACGAGGAAGGCGATGCTCGGGGTCGGTGCGGTGGTCTTCGTGGGCGCCGCGATCTGGATCGCCACCCGGCCGATCAGCATCAGCTTCGGGTAGGTCGCCCCTCGTGCGGATATCGATCGGGTTATCGGGTTTATATCCAGATTACTTATCGACATTGGGGTTGTGGCGGGCCTAGCGTGGGCTGGTGGACATCTACCGGCCCCCGGTCCTGCGAGACGCCGATCTCGCCGTCCTCGAGCGGATCGACGAGCAGCGCCGAGAGCTCCGCTTCTTCCTCGCGGAGCCACGGCGCTGGACCGGCACGCTCCGGCGCACGACGTTCGCTCGTGCCGTCCAGGGCTCGAACAGCATCGAGGGCTACCACGCCTCCGTCGAGGACGTCGCCGCCGTCATCGAGGGCGAGGCGCCCCTCGATGCTGACGCGGAGACGACCGCTGCGATCGCTGGCTACCGGGATGCGATGACGTACGTCCTCCAGCTGGCCGACAACCCGCCGGCGGTCGACGCGTCGCTGCTGCGGGGGCTCCACTTCATGCTGCTCAAGTACGACCTGGCCAAGCACCCCGGCCAGTGGCGCCCCGGTGCGATCTGGGTCGAGGACCAGAACGGCGACGTCGTCTACCAGGCACCCGATCGGGAGGTGGTCGAGCCCCTCATCGACGAGCTGGTGGCGTCCATCGACGACGACACCGGCCATGTGCTCATCCGGGCCGCCGTGGCGCACCTCAACCTGACACTGATCCACCCCTTCTCCGACGGCAACGGACGCATGGCGCGCTGCCTCCAGTCCTACGTGCTCGCAAGCGCTGGCGTGCTGTCACCGGTCTTCTCCAGCGTCGAGGAGTACCTCGGACGGAACACCGACCGCTACTACGCCGTCCTGACCGAGGTCGCTCAGGGCAGCTGGACGCCCGGCCGAGACACGCGTCCCTGGATCGAGTTCATCCTGACCGCCCACTTCCGACAGGCCCGGACGTTGGAGCGCCGGATCCACGAGACCGACGCTCTCTGGGACCGATGCGAACGACTGGTGCGCGAGCGGGGCGTCCCCGACCGCAGCATCGCCGCTCTGTGCGACGCCGCTCGGGGCTGGCGGCTCCAGCGGTCGCTGTACAAGAAGCTCGTCCTCGACGGCGCCGGTGAAGACATCTCCGACGACTCGGCGACGCCGCGACCTCAAGGCCCTGGTCGACGCCGGGGTCCTCGCCCCAAAGGGCGAGAAGCGGGGCCGCACCTACCTCCCGACCGACGACCTGCGCGCCGCGTGGAGCTCGATCCGGGAGCAGCGGCCCCCGAGACCCGACGAGGACCCGTACGAGAGCGCCGGGCAACCCCGCCTCCCCGGCCTCTGACACCACCGTCCCAGCTCAGGAAGACACGGAGCTCCCGACCTCCCGCCGCGCGCTTCGAAGGCAGCTGCAGTGCTGTGACCAGCGCGTCCGCAGTGGTGGACCTTTGGGGACGGCTTTCAAACCTCCGCCACTCGTGGAAGCCCTTGCAGGACAGGGGTCGCAGCGACCGCGACGCCCTCGGGCGACCCTCGCTGACACGCGAAATCGGGCTCGGCGGGCGCGTCGGAGGTGGTTCCGGAGGCAGAGGGACGGCTTTCAAGCCCTGTGCAACGACGGCTCTCCGAGGCGACCGTCGACGACCTCGTGCGGGACTACCTGGCGGGGTCGTCGATCGACACGCTGGCGCTGCAGATCGGCGTCAACCGGACGACGATCATCCAGCCACCTCGACCGCCGCTACGTCAAGCGACGGCAGACGGTCCGCAAGATGACCGACAGCTCCGTAAGCCAGGCCGCGAAGATCTACGGGTCGGGCGAGCCTCTGCAGGTCGTCGCGGCCCAGTTCGACGTCGACGCAAAGACCCTCGCCCGCGAGTTCCGGCGCGCCGGCGTACCGATCCGTCGCCGCCGAGGATGGCCACCGTCGACCTGAGCACCTGCATGCACGGTGGCAAAGATGTGCGAGCTTCCTGATGCGGGACACGGCGGACGTTACGGAAGCACGACGAGCTTTCCGGTCGCTCGCCCGGCTTCCATGTCGGCGTGGGCTTCGGCGATCTCGTCCAAGCGGTACGTGCGGTGGATCGGGACGCGGGCCTCGCCGGCGGCAACCGCGTCCAGGAACTCCTGTAGCACGGCGGGCGGCAGGTCGCTGGCGTCGCCGCCGTAGGCGGTGAGCCGCACGCCCCGGGGCAGGTACTCGATCGGGTAGAAGTCGCGCACGGTCCACTGGTTCGACAACATCCCGGTGAAGCACACCACGCCGTGCACCCGCGTCGCTCGGAGCGTGTCGGGCAGCGTGGGTGTCCCGACGAGCTCGAGTGCGGTGTCGACGCCGTCGGGGAGATGCCGACGGACCTGCGCGGCCACGTCGCCGTCGTCGACCAACGGGTGCTGCACACCGATCTCGCGCAAGACGTCGGCACGGTCGGCGTTGCGGGTGGTGGAGAGCACGGTCATGCCGAGCCGCCGGGCGAGCACCGCGGTCGCCATTCCGACCGAGGAGGTGCCGCCTCGGATCAGGATCGACTGGCCCGGTCGGGCGTCGAGGCCGACCGTGAGCGAACCGTGCGCGGTCTGGAGCATCTCGGGTACCGCGCCGAGGGTGGCCCAGTCGAGATCGCTGGCGAAGGGAACCGTCTGGCGAACGGGCACGCAGGTGTACTCGGCGTAGCCGCCGTCGAACGTGCGGCCCATGCCACCCATCAACGCGGCGACCTGCGCGCCCGGTGCGAGCTCACCGCCCGGACAGCTCACGACGGTGCCGACGGCCTCGATGCCCAGGACACGAGGAAACGTCACCCCGTCCGCGAGGCCGAGCCGAGTGTGCAGCTCGGAGCGGTTGAGCCCGAACGCCTCGACCTTGATCAGCACCTGGCCCCGTTCGGGCAGCGGTACGGGCACCTCACGGATCTGCAGCGCCTCAGGCGGTCCTGGCGCGTCGAGCACGACGGCCCGCATCGACGTCGGGACTCCGGTCACCGGGCACTCCCCTGCTGGTCGGCGACGTGTCGCCGCAGGTCTCGCACGGTCGACGCGAACGACGCAAGCCGCTCGGACGACACCGCCACACCCAGCCGGACTGCGAGCTCGTCGTCGCACGAGCCCTTGGCCGCGCTGAGCACGCGTCGTCCGGCTCGGGTGAGGGTGACGATCGACGATCGGGCGTCGTTGGGGTTCGGGGCACGGGCGCACCAGCCGGCGCGCTCGATGCGATCGACCAGCTTGCTCACCCCGCCCACCGTGATCGACAGCTCCTCGGCGATGTCGACGACTCGGCAGTCCACGAAACGATCCATCACCTGCATCGGCTCGAACCAGGACAGCGGGAGGTCGTGATCTTCGCGAAGCCGGCGATCGACCCGATCCCACAGCTCGGTCTCCAACCGCACGAGATCGCTGAACAGGCAGGTGAGCTCGACGGATGGGACCTCGGACGACGCATGCATAGATTCCATGGAATGGATCGTAGACCGAGGCAGTTACCTTCCGTGGAAACCACCTACTGGGGCGTTGGGCACCCCGCCCGCGGAGAGGTGCGTGGCGAGGTCTCGGTACCAGACGAGCTTGCGCTCGAACCCCGGGTAGGCCCTGTTGCGGCCGCTGGGGTTGGGCAACACGTAGACCTCGGCGCCATGGATGCGTTCGGGTTTGAGGCCGGGACCGCGCGACCCGCCCGAAGGGAAGAAGACCGGGTACAAGGTGAGTCCGAGCAGGGCAACGACTCGCGGTTGGTATCGCTCGACGGTGTCGACCACATGCGCCGCTCCGGCGCGCCGTTCGGCGAGCGAGAGCGCGCCCGACGACGGCGTGGCGCGCGGACACGGTCGACACGAGTCCGAGTCCGTAGTCCAACAACCGGTGCTCCTCGCTCGGCTCGAGCTGGATCGGCGTCAATCCCGATTCATGGAGCAGGCGCCAGAAGGGGTTGCCTGGCGACGAGAACGAGTACCCGATGTCGGCAGACCGGGTCGACGGATTGATCGCGACGATCAGCGCACGCAAACGAGGCGCGACGAGGTCGCCCATCGGGACACGGTCAGGCTCGGCGCTCTCGCTCACGAGGAACCTCCCGACAGCGGTGCGGCCTTGACGTGAGAATGCTCGTTCTCATACGCTGCGAGACTAGACGTTCTCAGCATGAGGAGCCACCCGATGAAGAGGTCGCAAGACCACCCCTGCGACCGTTCGACGAGGCGTCCGCTCAACAGAAGGTGCTGGACGAACATGGCCTCATGCGGCGCCGCGAGGCCAGCATCAACGACGTCTCGATCACGCACGCCGAGCGACGGGTCTTCGGACCCCGTCCCGACGGAAGACGTGCGGGCTCCCTCTGCGATGAGTCCCACCGCCACCATGTCGATCGACGAGTGCCGACGGGCGGTGCTGAGCGCCGCCGACGAGTCGTTCTACACCCACGGCATCACCGGTGTGGTCATGGGCGACATCCGTGACGTGTCCGGTGTCTCGATGCGGCGGCTCTACGCCATGTACCCATCCAAGCGCGAGCTCGTGGCCGCCTGGCTGACCGACCGCCACGACACCTGGATGGCGTGGTTCACGACCGCCGTCGACCGCCACATCGCCGCGGGCGCCGACCCGCTGCTCGCCCCGTTCGATGCCATCGCAGACTGGGTCACCACGCCGGGCTACCGCGGCTGCGCCTTCATCAACTCCCTCGCCGAGACCAGCGAGATCGACGACTCCCACCGCACGATCATCGCCGCGCACAAGCGCGACCTCATCGAGCACCTCGCCGCCCTCGCCACGCGCTGACCACCCGAGCGCACCCCCATGGCTTCCGGCCGCCCTCGCCGTCATCCTCGACGGGGCCATCGTCCAATGCGCCACCTTCGCCAGCACCGAACCCGTCCGAGCGGCACGATCCGCCGTCCAACAACTCCTCGAAACGACCCCAACATGACCCTCACCGTCGGCGCCCTGTGGCGTTACCCCGTCAAGACCCTCGCCGGCGAACGCCTCGAGACCGCCGAGATCACCACCAACGGCATCACCGGCGACCGCATCGTGCACGTGCGCGGCCCCGAAGGTGTTCGCACCTCCCGACGCCACCACAACCTGCTCGGCCTCCACGCCACCCTCGGCGCGGACGGCGAACCCCTCGTCGACGATCAACCATGGACCTCACCCGACGTTCTCGAGCGCGTCCGAGCCGCCGCTGGCCCCGACGCCACCCTCGCCCGCTACGACGGCCCCGAGCGCTTCGACGTCCTCCCCCTCCTCGTGGCCACCGACGGTGCGGTCGCCGCGTTCGGGCGCGACATCCGTCGGCTCCGCCCCAACATCGTGATCGACGGCGTCGACGGCATGGACGAGATCACCTGGCCCGGCGCCGAGCTCCACATCGGCGACGTCATCATCGCCCTGGACTCCCGCCGGAGCCGCTGCCCCATGACCACCGTCGACCCCGACACCCTCGCCGTCGACCGAGCGGTGCTGAAGGACATCATCGCCCGCTTCGACGGAAAGCTCGCCCTCAACGCCGACGTCCTCCGCCCCGGAACCATCCACGTCGGCGACCCCGTGCAACTCCTCCGGCCGACCGGCGACAAGTAGCCAAACACGGCAACGCGAAGCGGGTTGCGTGGTTGAAACGACGACCTTGGCGGACACTTGGGCACGGCTTCAAACCGGTTCATCACCGGACCGTCGCCGGCCACCTCCAGACAGGCGGGGTTGCGCGCCGAGGGGACTGCCGCATCATCGGGTGACAACTTGGTCCCTGGCGCCGGGCTGGCCCGAGGAACTCTTCGTGTCGTCTTTCACACCCTGCCCCTGACCAGCGGTAGCAGGCCGATTTCGTTGTGATTCTCACAACAGTCGTGGAGACGATGGGACTCGAACCCACGACCCCCTGCTTGCAAAGTCGGCAGGGGCATTTCGCCGCACCAGGTCAGACCGCATCACCGCAGGTCAGAGGCCAGATCCTGTGTCCGCCAGTACCGCTCCGTCACCCCTGATGTCACCCATCTCGCGGACTTTTCGCGGACCTCTTCCCGCCGCCGCCGATCAGTGCGATCGCCAATCGATACAGGATCACCCATCAGTGGGTGAAGCAACAGCTCGCCGTCGTTGTCGGCAAGGTGCTCGTCGAGCACGGGCGCTGCCTCCGGGACGTCGGCCGCCAAGAATGCAGCGAAGCCTTGAGCATCGGTCGCCATGGCTGGATGATCGCAGGACGAGAAGCGTCACATCCGGGCGGTAGGGGTTGGCCCGAAGGATGTGAACGCTGACCCGGCGATGGGAGGCGCTGCGTCCGACGGCTGTAGGGCAGCATGGGTCCGGTGGCGACCGACTACGGACACCGGCGCAGCTCGATCGACGCCCCGCCCGAGATCACCCTGATGCGAGCCCGGATCGACCGCGCGGCAACGCATCGCACTCGATTCGGCGAAGTCTGGGCAGCACACCTGGAGAGGAGGCCGCGGCGCGTTGTGGTTGAGATCGACGACGCAGGCGCCGGACTTGTGAAGGTTGTCGAGGACGAGTCCCTCCCGGTTGAGCTCTCCCTGCTGCTCGGCGAGTTCCTCTATCAGCTACGAGCGGCCCTCGACAACTGCCTCTACGCCGTTGCCGTGCTTGAATCGCAACAGCGACCTCCGCCAAATGCTGAACGTCTTGAATGGCCGATCTGCCTAGACGAGAGCTCCTGGCGAGGCACCGCGGGTCGGCGCCTCGGTGCCCTCTCGCCCGAGGTGCAGGAAGCCCTTGCGGCCATTCAGCCGTTCATGGCGAACTCGCCCGAGTGGAACTGCCTGAGAATCCTGCACGACCTCGCAAGAGTCGATCGCCACCGGACGGCGCATCTCATCGCACCCTTTCTTGCGGAGGCGAACGCAGTCGTAGATCGTTCGGAGATCGCGGACTTGGACGTCCGAGTCGGGGTCGTCCCCGAGGATGGGGTTGTTGCGAGCTTTCGCAAGCTGGCGCCCGGGGTGTTGCGCCGGGAGGACCTGGATCTGAACTTCACCTTCGACGTCGAGGTGGCGGAGGTCGTCGACAGCCCGCATCCGGTCACCGGAGTACCGCAGCGCCCTTGGGGCTCGCTCGACAAGCGCATGCTCGCGCTTCTGCGCGCGGTCGAGGACTACACCGAAGAGCTCATCGCGATCGCCCGCGAGGTCGCAGGCGCATCCTCCTGAGCCCGCAATGAGGTGCCTCGAAGCCGGCGTTCAGGGGCGGTCGCAGCGGAGGTACGTTCAGCCTGTGGGTGGTGCTTGGCCACCACCCATTCACCGTCAGCTGAGGAGAGCGTTGGAAGGAACCGGGACCGGTACCGCGGTGTTCGAGCTGGGTCGCCGTGGGCGAGTAGGGCTCGTGGTGCTGTCGTTGATGTGCGCCGTGGCTGCAGCCGTCTTCATCGCGTACGCCGGTGGGGCGGCGGTCGCGTTCGTCGCCGATGACCCCGCGCCCGGCGAGGGGGGGCGAGCGGCATCCCTCGGGTTCTTCTTCGCGTTCGGTGCGATTGGCTACCTGCTGGGCGAGTTCGCATGGCGAGGGCGAACCGCTCTGGTCGCGTACCGCTCACCCGGCTGGTTGTCCATCGACGGCGACATCTTGACGATCGACGCGCCGGGCGTTGTCGCGCAGCCGGTTGATCTGCATCGGTCCTGGGTGGACGAGGCTCAGGATGCGCCCTTCAGGGAGTGGGCGCCTCGTGCGACCACCTTCTGTCCCGGCCTGTTCGGTAGGACCTGCATGATCCAACTCCGGCAACCGATCGGGATCCCGCAAGCGCTGCCTCAGCTGTGTTGGCCAGTGGACCCCAGTGCCCGACCGCCCGTTCCGTCGAAGGCAGTTGAGGTCATCGCGCTCGACGTCAAGGATCGTCAGACGGCCGCCGCGTGCATCGATCGATGGGCAAAGGAGCCCGCCACTACGACGCCGTCGGAGCCACCCTCCCCAATCGCGGCGAACCATACGTCGCGCAATCGCATACTCATCGGGTGCGCGGTGCTGGTGGTAGCGCTCGCGTCGACGTTCTTCACGCTGCCGTCCTGATTGGGACGCGGCGGCTCAAGGAAGCTCCATTCGGGTGCAGGCGGCGCGCCACTCATCGGCTGCACCCAATGGACCGGAGCGGTGTCGACGCGCCGTCGACCCGGCGGTAGGAGACGGTCCTCGACACTGCTTGGATCCGCCACCACGCGTCCCGCGGCGACTCTCGGTACGCAGGGCTCAGTAGGCCGACATACCGAAGGTCAGGACCTCGACGACGACGAGCATGGCGGTAGCAACCGCCAGCACCCCGGCGGCGCTGCGGATACTTGGAGTGGCCCAGCCCCGAACAACCGCCCGGAGACACCAAAGCCCCGCACAGACGAGCCCAGCGAGTCCGATCGCCAGACCTAGGCCGTCGAGCCGGCCGAGGACTGCGGGCCGGTGGTCGACGACCAGCAGGTCCCGGACCCCGCCACCGATCAGCAGTAGGGCGATCGCGGCAGCCACAACGAGGACTGCTCGACGAGCCGTCACACTGTCTCCTCGCAGAACCGACAGGAGGCCGGCAGCCGCATCGACTCAACCTAGAGCGCAAGGCCCTCGACAGGCGCCCGACCCGGCGGTAACGGACGGTCCACGATTGGTTGACGCACACCAGCGCAGGGGAATCTGAAGGATCCCCGTCCCGCCCCGTGATGTACTCCTCCCGTGGCCAACAAGTGGCGATCGATGCTCAAGAACTGGGACCGAGATCTGCCAGGCCTCACCGCCGATGAACTCGATTCGCGGGCCAGGTTCGCCAGGGAGCGTGAGAACCAGGCCCTGGCGAAGGGGTTGGGCCGCAGCCCGAAGGCGGCGCGAGCGTGGAGGGCGAGACGGCGAGTCGTTGAGGATGAGATCGAGCGTCGGGGCACAGACGACTGACGCCATCCCACTGGGTAGGTGGTCGACGCTCAGTCCCGGCGTTTGGGGACGGTGCACCGGGCAGGATGTGGCATGACCTCGGATCGCCCGCCTGCCACGTTGTCGATGCGGTACGAGGAGGCGGTGGTGCTTGCTGACCTTCTGGGCCGATGGGAGAGAGACGGAACCGCTGACTCCCTGCCGTTCGAGGATCAGGCCGAGCAACGGGCGCTCTGGGATCTTGCTGCTTCGTTGGAGCCACTTATCACGGAGGCGTTCAGCACGGACTCACGCGCAGGCCGTGGCCGATGCTCGAGCGGCCGTCCGCGACGACGCGAGCTGATCGGTCGGCCAGATCGACCCAGGTGGGCCTCCCAGGTGTCCACAAGGTCCCAGACGGACACAGCGTCGCGACGGTGACCTCGACCCGGCGTTCTGGGACGCGATGGCACTATTGGCGCCGTGCCGAGCGTTGATCGTGTGGAGCAGGACGCGTCAGGCGTGACGATGCCCGTCGCGGATCCTGAGGTGACGCAAATCCGAATCGACCACGGTCGGACCTTGCTGCTCGGAGACGGTACGGAGGTGAGGATCGAGCAGCCGTTCCGCCTTTCTCGGCTTGGGCGTGAGCCGGTCTGGGTGCCTCCTGGGGACGTGGCCTACGAGGCGGCCGAAGCCCTACCCCTCCTGTTTCAGATCGTGGAGGTCCTGCGGGCTACCCAGGGCGGGGAGCTGGTCATTGACTTTCAGAGCGGCGATGGGATCGTCGTGCCAGTCAACCCGCACTACGAAGGTTGGCAGGTGACGAGACCGGACGGTGAGCTCTGGGTCGGACTTCCAGGTGGCGGTCTCGGCCACTTCGAGGCCTCGTAGCTCGAAGCTCCGCCCCCGGGTCACGGCATGGAGCCGGCGTTTGGCGATGCTCCCACGAGTGCGTTCGCCGTTCATCGAGGCGGGCGAGGGGCCGATGGGAAGCCGTGGCAAAGAGATCGAGCGACGATGACGATGCGTTGCGCGACGCGTCGGGAGCGACGCGAACCGATCTGACGGTCCCGTGGCGTCGTCATGCTCGCAGTGCTGCTCGTCGCCGTCGGTGGGTTCACCGCGTGGCGCGTCGCCGACCGGCCCGCGGAGCCCTCACCCGGCGATCAGTACGACGTGACATTCACCGTCGACCACGAGTGTGAGGCAGTGAGCACCTCGACCTTCGACGGTCTCGTCGCAGAGGGGAATCACGCCGCCCTGAGGACGTGGGCGGGCGGTGAGGGCCGAGGGACGATCACGCTGAAGGACGTCCACGCACTGTCGCACGGCGAGGGCATCGGGTTCACGGGCACGCTTGTATCCGACGACGGCCTCACGATCCACGTCGACGGAGGCACCGAGGGGGAGTACTTCTCCGACTTGACCTGCATCATCAGTGGCTGAGCGCGGCGATGCCGAGCTGAGGAAGCTGCGAGGCGTTTTCGGTGGATCGGGTGTGACCGACCAGACCGGCGCCCCGCTAGTTCGCTCCTACGAGACTTCCGGTGTGTGTGCGGCAGCGCTGGAGTCGAGATGCGATGCAACAACGTCTGCCGCGGGCGGACCATCCCAGGAGTGCCGAAGCGTGACGGCCGAAGTGCCCCAACGACCCGGCGTTGGGGGGACGCGGCGACGGCCGTGCGTGAGGCGTTCGGCTGTCCGCAGGATGGCCACGTTTGGCGGACCTAGGCCAGGTCCGGGCGCTCGCTGACGAATCGACCGATGTTGTTCGTCGCCTCGGTCACCGGCTGCATCTCTCGCCACTTCGAGCTCCAGAGCCACCGGTGCCGAACCGGCTCGTAGACGTCGGTCCAGCGATCACCGATCCACAGTCCCTGTTCGCGCAAGGCACCGAACCAGCGCAAGCGCCGAATCGGGCGGACCTTGAGGCTGTCGGCCCGGCCCGAGCGATTGAGGCGCTCCGCGAAGTCGCACATCGTGTCCCAGGTGAGATCGCGACCGGTACGAGCCATGGGTCAGATCCTGCTCCGTCCGTGAACCGTCGGGTGCGTTCGATTCCAACTCGGTACCGAACGAGTCCGTGCGCGGAGAGCCTCGTCGCTCCCCTTGATCTGACGCCTCCTCGGCCGTCTTCGATCCGGCGTTCAGGGACGGTTTTTGGGCTGTGGCCCTCAGCCGCCTAGCTGATCGACGACGACTGCGAACAGCGGTTGCGTGACTACTGGGCGGGGGGTTGCGGCCACTAGGTTGCCCGACGTGACGGCCTTGGGGGAACGATGAGTCGGATGTCGACGGCGTTGGTGGCGCCCGTCGTGGTGGTTGCTCTGGTGCTGTCGAGTGGAGTGGTCGCCGGGGCTCGGACGGATCTCGTCTGGGACCGGGGGGCGCGCACCGCAGCTGATGATCGATGCATGGTCGATCACTTGTACCAAGTGATCGGGCGCACGTGGGCCGACGAGGACTCGTTGGCGTCGGGCGCTGCGCACCTTGCTGCGGGCGGGACGCCGGGCTCGATCGCCGCCAGGCTTGCTCACGGGGACTCTTGGCTGATCCCTCGGGCGGCAGGGCAGTACGACGATGCTCTGGGCCGTCAGCCGGACGATGCCGGCGGCAGGTTCTGGGCGGAGCGGTTGCGAGACGGCGCGTCCGAAGGGTGGGTCGGAGCGCTGATCTGGGGGTCGCCCGAGGCATACCGACTGGCGGGGAGCACTGCCGAGGGATACGTCGATCGCCTCTACCGCAGGGCGCTGCGCCGTGATCCTGACCCGGCCGGCCGAGCCTTCTGGGTCGGTGAGGTCCGTCGGGCCGGGCGAACCCGAGTGGCCCACGTCCTCCTGATGACCGGCGAGGCGCGTGGTCGTCGAGCCGGAGAAGTGTTCGAAACTGTGCTGCAACGCTCACCCGAACAGGCCGCCCGCAGCTACTGGGCCGGGCGACTCACGATAGGGACCGAGCTGGACCTCGTCGCTGTGCTCGCCGACGCACCAGAGCTGCGAAGCCGAGCGATCGCCAACTGTGGGCGGCCGCTCCGCCTCCTCACGGACGGAACGTCCGACGCCTCGCCCAAGCACGTCTCGATCTCCGCCGATGGACGGCACGTCGCCGCGGCGATCAAGATCGCAGACTCCGATGTGTGGGACATCGTCACCATCGACCTCGAGACCGACGAGGTCACGCGGGTGACGGCTGGGAACCACTCCTCACGCCACCCCGACATCTCCGCGGACGGACGGTTCATCGTCTTCACGTCCGGGGCCAGCAACCTCGTCCCTGCCGGGTCCGGGCCCGGGTGGCCTGTCTACGTGTGGGACCGCTCGACCGGCACCACGACCCGGATCGGTGACGAGCAGATCGAGCTGAGGTCCTACGCGCCTGTTCACGAGGAGCACGGCATCCCCTCGATCTCCGACGACGGGGACCGCATCGTGGTGGCCGGTTCCACCGAGTCGACGCTCGGCGGCCCCGAAGTGTTCATGTGGGAGCGCTCGACCTCGACGGCGACCATGCTGACGAACGACGAGGACGAGGAGATCGGTGCGCCGATGATCGCCGGCGACGGACGACACGTCCTCTACAGCTCCTACATGTGGGACGAAGGTGCCGAGGACAGCCATCTCGTCGTCCTCGACCTCGAAACAATGACCCACCGCCGCCTGGTGACCGGCGACCACCCCCAAGACTTCGCGTCGATCTCTGACGACGGAAGCCGCGTCGTCTTCGCCTCCTCATCCGAAGACATCATCCCTGGCGACCCCTCCGACTTCTGGCACCTCTACGTGTGGGACAGCGACACGGACCGTCTCACCCGCGTCAGCCGGGCCCGCACCGGGGCAGGGACGGGGAAGATCAGCGGCGACGGAGGCTCGGTCGTGTACTCCGCCTACGAAGGGTCGAACCAGTTCCCCGTCGTGATCGCCGACCTCGACACGGGGGCGGAGATCGAGGTACTCCCCGCAGGCCGCCACGGCGTGCTCGACGGTGGAGTCTCCGACGGCGGACGCCGAGTCGCCGCGGTCACGAGCCTCGACGGGCTTGTCCTCGGCGACCATGACGGCGCCGACGATGTGTACGCCTGGAATGCAGATCGCTGGCCGCTCCCCGTCGGCTGAGCGACTTGAGGGGCATCATCGATCGCCGACGGCTCGGTGCGCCGGCAATCCGGCGATAGGGGACACCCATGCGGAGGTGTCTGCTTCGGCGCGTGTGTCAGGCTCTGCGGGGTGGCTCTAGCGGCATCCAGATCTCGCGGGATCGAGCATCCACTGCCCGAGGAAGCACGCGGCAGGCGCTGGCCGATGACTTCGAGTTCGAGCACGACCCGGGGCAGGCGGCGGCCGGCCGCCTCGTCCTCGGCGCTGCGCCGAAGCGAGTCATGCACGCGGTCGACAGCGATGGCCAGGAGTGGGACATCAACGACCCGCACCGCGACGACGGCGGCAGCTACCAGGTCCCAGCGGACTCTCTTGTGGTCGAGTGCGAGGTCATCGAGCCGACGGCCTGCTCGTGTGGCTCCCCTTTGAGGGCTGCTTTGGTCAGTGGGATTCCGATCGCTGGGATGTCGTCGCCTTCCCTGGTGCCACATGGGCCGAGATCGTCGCCGCCCCGCCGCGCTTCTTGAATGCCCTGTGGGAGGTGGAGCACGATCGACGACCACGTCGTCCTCGCCCCGATGCACACGCACCCCTACCTCGACCGCGGCGGCGTGCTCCACGCTCCGGTCGCGCCCCCCACTCCGCCCACACCTACCCAGGTCGGAGCAGCCGAGCAGGCGCTCATCGAGGTGGCGACCCAGATCATCGGAACACAGGCGCCATCCGATCTCATCGATGCGGTCGCTGCCCTTGTCGCCCACGGTACAACCGACGAGTCCGTCCGCCCGACCGCGCTCGCTGCGTTGTGCACTTATGTCCGCGCCGCCCGCCCCCTGCCGCCAGCCGACGCCAAGCGTCGACCACGCCCCTCGCCGGGCGTGGTCACGACGGTCAAGGCCATCGGTCAGTGCGGCGGATGGGGCCCGATCGACCTCCACGGCTCACACCTTCACGATCTTCGCTTCACCGGTCGAAGCGCTCGCGATCGCTTCGTGGTCGCGGGTGACCTCGACCTGCACGGCTGCCTGCTCACGGGACGAACTCGACTGATGTGGACACGCGTGGAGGGTTCGGCCCGTCTCGACGGTGTCTTCGCCGACGGCGACTTCGACATCGCCAACACCACCTTCGTCGGATCCGTCTCCTACGCCAGGTCGCGCTTCACCGGCCGTCGCACTTCCTTCGGGACCCATGAATCGGACGTCGATGCCCGCGGCATCGAGTGCACCGGAGCGACCTACCTTGGGCAGTCCTACGGCGGCGCGGCCGACTTTGACGGAGCACACTTCCACCGCGGCATCCAGTCGATGAACCGGGTGGAGGGTCCGTTCACGATGCGCAACGCCACCGTGCCATGCGAGGGTGAGTCGGTCGGCGACACCTGGCGCGCAGGATTACCACCGCCCGGTTTGCGGGCCCGGTCGATCTCTCCGGCTCGACCATCGCCGACCTCTCCCTCCGCGGTAGCCACTTCGCCGACCGGGTCGACCTGACAGACCTGACGTGCACCGGCTGGCGCGTCTCCTTCGCCGGCTGCGTGTTCGAGGGACCGGTCACCGTGAGCGGCATGCGAACCCCGGGCCCGATCGACGTCGAGGGCGCAACCTTCATCGAGCCACCCGACCTCACGGACGGTCCCGACTCGCAGGCCGCCCGGAGGACCCCTAGAGGAGCCAGGTTCGCGTCATCAATGTCCGATGCGTGACGGCCCGCAGGTGGCACCGTCCCGGCGATAGGGGGCAGGCCGTTGGTCAGTCGGTGATGAGGGCGTCGGCCCACCAGGCGGGTGGGTCGTGAGGTGCGGACATCGGAGGTCCGGTCTCGTTGGACTGGCCGACGACGGGCCAGGCGAAGGGGTCGAGCGTGGCCTGGCGGGCGACGACCGCGTCGGCTCGGTGATGTTGAACACGGTGAGGTCCTGGGAGATGACGACGGGTCCGTCGTGTTGGGTGCGCATCTCGGCGTAGGCGGGCCCGACGGTCTCGTGGTCGACGGCGAGGTGCCACATCGCCGACATGCGTGCTCCGGCCCGTTCGAACACCTTGCCGGCCATGGTCGGGCTGGTGTGGGCGCCGTTGACGATCGCCTCGGCGAGGCTCTGGGGGACGCCGGCCTTCTGGGCGAACACCGGGGCCGACGGGAAGGTCTCGTGGATGAGCAGGTCGGCGCCGTCGCAGGCGTCGACCAGTGGGTGGCAGGGCCGGGTGTCGCCGGAGAACACGACGCTGCGCCCGGCGTAGTCGAGGCGGTATCCGACCGCGCCGTTGATGATGTGGATCACCGGGAACGACGAGATCGTGACCCCGTTGCGTTCGTAGACCGTCGCGGTGCGGTCGTAGGGGACCTCGGTGGCGATGATGCGGGCGCCGGACTGGCCGGGGTGCCCGCACATCGACTCGAAGTCCCAGGCGTGCGCCGCTTCGAGGTGCCGGGCGTAGGCGCGGGTGCCGAGGGATCGTGCTCACCGGCGGGACCCCACACCTCGACGGGGTCACGGCGACCGCTCTTGGCCAGGCTCCACAACAGCGTCGGCATGTCGCCGACGTGATCGGCGTGCAGGTGGCTGATGAACACCTTGGTGGTGGACGTCACCGGCAGACGCAGTCCGTTGAAGTTCGCGAGCGAACCCGAGCCGAGGTCGAAGAAGAACAGGTCGTGCTGCTCGTTGCCGACCTCGATGAGCACCGACGCCGAGGCCTGGCACTTCTTCACGAACGGATCGCCGCTGCCCAGGATCGTCACCCGGACCTCGCCGACGCGAGCTCCTCTGTGCCCGGGGCCAGCACATCGGCATAGGTCACCCCGGAGTCCCGACCACCGGAGTCGTCGTCAGCGGATGACTGCTGCCTTCGTACGCCAGCTCGGTCAGCTCATCGATCGTCGGTCATGTGCACTCCTAGATAGCTCGGCGAGCCAGCCAACCACGTTGTGAGCGGTGGACAGGGACCATAGACCCGACGATCTCGGCCTGGTCCTCGTCTCGAGGGCATGGAGCCGGTGAGGCCCGGCCGTTCCAGTCCCGCTCACCGACGGGGTTCAGTCAGCCCACTCGGAAACCTGCCATTCCGTGAAAGTGCCGGTTCATGACACCCCCTCGGCTGCTCCTCGCTGGCCCGGATGCTGGCCGAGGTGGGTGGTCTTGGGTGTTCCGACTCGACGGTGCGGTGCATGTAGACGGCTTCACGACGGCCTCGGTTCCAGCCACCGCTAGCGGCGACCTGGCGCGAGTCGTAGCCGGCCACGGTGAGAGTGGTCTGGCCACCCCACCGCGCGCCGCACCCACAACCGGACGCCCCTCCTCCCTCACCACCCCACCGCGCACCCACACCCGCACACCCCTCACCCTCACCACCCCACCGCCACCCGCCCCTCCTTCCCCAGCACCGCACCCCCGCCTCCGCCTCCCACGCCCCCGACCTCACCGCACCAGCTCGACAGACGAGTGCATTCCGGCGCGACGGACCCGCTGAGCGTCCGCCGGTCGGGACGAAGCCCCCCACGCCCGGATGGGGGCACACCAACCGGACTGACCTCGAAGGCTCACGAGCCCCTACCCCGCCACCCCCAGCCGCCGCCCGCCCCACAACACCACCACACCCCACCCCGTGCGCCCCTCCCAGGCCTCCACCGACCACCCTCCGTCCTCCCCGCCGGCCCCGGCCCCACCAGCCACCGCCCTCCCCAAGCACCCCGATCCCGCGGTCACACATTTGCAGGTTCCCCTTCGGGGAACCTGCGGCCGTCGCTCGGCCGGGTCCAGGACCGTCGATCATGAGCCCGCCCGAGCACGGAGAGCGTCCGTGTACCGTCACCGGCCGCCAAGATGCCCGGAGCAACACAGCAACATTCCGGGGACGCCGACCGAACCTGCCACGGCCGTCTGCATCCCCTGGACGCCGAGTCCGGCGGTCGAAGGCTCCGGCTCGTGGTGCCGGGCCCGATGACGCAAGACAGCCCCGCGGATCCCGTCCGGAACACCTCGCAGCGGCAGCAGCCAGAACTGCCGAGCCGGTCCGAACCAGAGTCGTGATTCGAGTCGTAGTTCGGATCGGGTTTCGGGTCGTAGTCGTCGCTCACGACTCCGATACCAGGCACTTCGCGTCCCACCCGGCCGGCCACGCTCACGGCCCGAGCGGACCGACCGCAGCGAGCTCGTCGACGAGGTCGAGCAGCACGTCGAGCCGAGCGACCGATGCGGCGGCCCGGTGGTCATCGTCGCCCAGCTCTCTGAGATGCACCTCGACTTCAGCCACGACCCGAGACACCTCGGCAGACCAAGCCCGTGCGGCAACGACGACAGCCGATCCGTGGAGAGCCAGTCGATCCACCTCCGCAAGCAAGGCCTCCGGGATGCCGTGAGCGTGCGGGCGCGTAACGTCGTCCACGTCGTCGCCTCCTCGTAGGCGTCGGCCGGCCCCGGGCAGTTGCCGCTGCGCCGGGGCCACTTGTTGAGTGAGATCAACCGTTCCACAGGCGTTGATCTGAGTCAACTACCTTCCGCCGCATGGCCGACCTGATCGATCCCGACGACCTGCTCGACGCAGCCCAGGTCGCCGAGCTGCTGGGACTGGCCTCCGCCAACGTCATCAGCGTCTACCGGGCCCGCTATCCCGACTTCCCTGAACCGCGGATCGAGCGCGGTCGGTGCCGCCTCTGGCTCTCCGACGACGTGCGCTCGTGGTCCCGGACGGCTCGATCGGAGTGATCTCCCGCGCAACGAGTCGTCGGCGCGGTTTCGCCGTGAGAGGATTGATCCGCTCGTCGGTGGCGTGACATCGACCTTCCCTCCCGGTCCCCTGCGGCCGGATGCGCGTGGAGGTCGACGTCATGGCGGTCAAGAAGCTCGAGAGCGGGCGGTGGGAAGCCTCGTACCGGGATCCGTCGGGACGGGAGCGGGTCAAGCGGCACCGGACTCGTGCTGAGGCCGACCGTTGGCTCACGTCGGTGAAGGGCGAGCTGCACCGTGGGGACTACGTCGACCCGCGTCTCGGCCGGACCTTGTTCTCCCGTTGGGCCGAGGAGTGGCTCGCCGGCGCGTCGCACCTGAAGCCGAAGACCCGAGCGGACTACGAAGGGATGCTCCGCGTCCACGTCATGCCCACCTTCGCCGACCGAGCCGTCGGGGCCATCACGCCCGGCGACGTCCGCCGCTTCATCGCCGACAAGGTGGCCGCGGGCTCAGCGCCGGGAACGGTGCGCGGCGCTCGCAAGGTTCTCCGTCTCGTCCTCGCCGTCGCCCAGGCTGAGGGTGCGATCCGTTCGAACCCGTGCGACGGCGTCCGTGTGCCGCCGTCACCGAAGGCCGAGATGGTCTTCCTCGACGCCGAGCAGGTCGAGGCCCTCGCTCAGGCGATCGACCCTCGGTACTCGACCATGATCCGGGTCGCCGCCTACACCGGTCTGCGCGGCAGGTGAGCTCGAGGCGCTTCGGCTGGGACGAACCGACCTCGAGGCCGGCCGGCTGACCATCGCCGAGTCCGTCACCGAGGTCCAGGGCCACGGCCTCGTCTTCGGACAGCCCAAGACCTACGAGCGACGATCCGTCACGCTTCCGCCCTTTCTGACCGACGAGCTGCGCGCCCACCTCACCGGTCGAGGCGACGACACCGACGGCTTCGTCTTCACCTCGCCCGAGGGCGGCGTGATCCACCACAAGAACTTCTACAACCGCTCCTTCAAGCCAGCCGTCCGCGCCGCCGGGCTGTCGGAGCGCACCCGGTTCCACGACCTCCGCCACACGTGCGCGGCCCTCTGCATCGCCCTCGGCGCGCACCCCAAGGCGATCCAGGAGCGCCTCGGCCACTCATCGATCACCGTCACCCTCGACCGCTACGGCCACCTCTTCCCGAAGCTCGACGAGGCCCTCACCGCCCGCCTCGACGAGCTCCACCGGGATGCCGCCTCATCGTGCCGGTCCGTCCCGGCGGATGTCGCGGGGTCACAGGATTTCCCGAGGGTCCCATTTCGTCTCGCGGACTTTTCGCGGACCTCGGGGGCTGACCCTCGGAGGTCGGTCGGCCCGTAGGGCTCTGACCAGGGCTTTTGTGGTGGAGACGATGGGACTCGAACCCACGACCCCCTGCTTGCAAAGCAGGTGCTCTAGCCAGCTGAGCTACGTCCCCCGGTGCCGGCGTCACGGATGGGCCGGCGGGGTGGAGAGGCAAGCGTAGACCGGGGTCGGTCCCAGACCCCACGGCATCTCGTCGTGGCCGGTCGTCCCCGGCTCGGCATGATCGATGCGATGGACTCGGGATCGAGCCCCCCGCCGGACGCCGACGATCCGATCCGAACGGCTCGGATGGAGCTGGTGGTGATCCCCCGGCGCGTCCTCGCATCGATGGCCGAGCGCGAGGGCGACGTCGACTGGCCCGACGTCGCCACCGTCTCCGCCGAGCTGGTGGCCACCCTCCCTGCCGGCCTCCGGCATCGGCAGCTCGAGGGCGACCCGGACGTCGCGCCGTGGCTCGTGCGGGGCATGGTCGTGCCCGATCCGACGAGCCCGACAGGCCGGCGGGTCGTCGGGCACGTCGGCGGGCACGATCGGCCCGATGTCCACGGCATCGTCGAGGCCGGGTACACGGTGGCCGAGGCCGACCGGGGCCGGGGGTACGCCACCGAGGCCGCCGCCGGGTGGTTCGCCTGGGCCTTCGCCCGCGGAGCCCGCCGAGCCCGCCTGTCCACCACCGATGGCAACGCGGCTTCCCGGGCGGTCATCGCCCGGCTCGGGCTCACGTGGGTCGCTCGGGTGTGGGACGAGGACGACCAGGTCTGGGAGGACGTGTACGAGGCCGACCTCCCCCTCACCCCCCGCCCCGGGGGGTGACGTGAGACCCGGGGACCTGACCATCCGGACGGTCGACGGTCGGCCGGTCGGTGTGCACGACTTCGGCGGGGAGGCCCCTCACGTGGTGCTCTGGTGCCACGGCGGTCCCGGCAGCCGTCTCGAGCCGGTCGTGGCTCCAGGCGGCTGCCCGCGCGGCAGGTCTCCGCCTGGTCGGGGTCGACCGCCCCGGGTACGGGCTGTCGGACCCGCACCCCGGACGGAGCATCGCCGACGGCGTCGCGGACCTCCTCGCGGTGGCCGACGACCTCGGCCTCGATCGCTTCCTGACCGTCGGCGTGTCCACCGGGGGCGCCTACGCCCTGGCCGCCGCGGCGATCGCTCCGAGCCGCGTGCGCGGCGCGGTCGCGTGCGGAGCGGTGACCGACATGGCCCATGGCCCGGCCCGGGCCACGATGCACGGACCACAGGTCCAGGCCGTCTGGGACGCACCCGATCGGGAGGCGGCGATGGCGGCGGCGCAGGACGCCTACGGCGCCGGGTTCGCCAAGCTCCTCGACGGCGGGATGGCTCCGGTCCTGGCCCCGACCGACGCCGCCCTCTTCGCCGACCCGGAGTGGATGGGTGCCGCGATGGCCGGGTTCCGGGAGATGTCGACCCACGGGCTCGCCGGCTACGTCGACGACCGCATCGCCGACGGCCCCGGCTGGTCGAGCTTCGACGTCGCCGCGATCACCTGCCCGGTGACGGTCCTCCACGGCGACCGCGACCTCCTCTGCGACGTCGTCCACGCCCGCCACACCGCCCGCATCGTCCCCGGCGCCGCGCTGGTCGTCGTCCCCGGAGCCGGCCACTTCAGCATCGAGCGCCACATCGTCCCGGAGCTGACCCGGCTCGTCGCCCGGGCCGCCTGATCCCCGCGTCGGAGAACGTGGGCGTCAGTGGTCGTTGGAGGTGGCCCGGAGGCGCTCGACGTGCTCCTGGCCGTGGCGGTGGCCGACGGTCTCGTAGCCGATGACCGTGACCAGCGGGGCGAGGGCGACGACCACGAGGCACGTCGCCAGCGAGGCTCCCGCGCCCGACAGCACGACCGCGGCGCCCAGGCACGCGGCCGTCCCGGCCAGCAGCGTGAGGTGGAACGGGTCGGCGGCCCGCATGCTCACGGAGTACATCAGGTAGAGCATCAGCGTGAACACGGCGACGGGCGACGACGACCGTGTAGATCGTGCCCGTCGTCCCGAGCTGCGAGTGGTCCTCCAGCGCGTACTGGACGGCGTGGAGCCCGGCCCCGGTGGCGGCGATGCTCCCGAAGATGAGCATGTGGCCGTAGCCCCAGAAGAACGATCGCTCCCGGTGGTGGGCGAGGAGCTCACCCCACGGCATCGCGAAGTACGACCACCACATCCCGAAGGTCAGCACGATGCCGGCGCCCAGCACGACGACGGCGTCGACGGTCCACCCGACCTCGGGGTCGCTCACGAAGGCCGACATCGCCGCGACCGTGCCGATCAGCACCTCGCCCAGGGTGATGATCGTCAGCAGGCCGTAGCGCTCGGCGATGTGGTGCGGGTGCCACGGGGTGCCCCCGAAGCGGAACTCGGCGATCACCGGGCCCGCCAGCTCGATCAGCAGCGGGACGGCGGCGACCGCGAAGAAGGTCGGGATCGGGAGGTCGGGGACCACCAGGAGGCACCACAGGACCTGGCTCACCAGGATCGTGCCCATGTACACCTGGGCGCACTGCCGGCGGGACGGGTCCTGCCGCGCCACGCGCGCCCAGAAGGCGAGCATCGGCACGCGCATCACCACGTAGCCGGCGACCATCACGTCGTTGCGCAGCTCGTTGCCCTCGGCCGCCGACGCGAAGACCTCCGGCAGGCCCAGGGCCAGGATGACCACGCCCGCCATCTGGACCATCGTCAGCAGGCGGAAGGCCCAGTCGTCGGTGTCGTAGGCCGACGCGAACCAGGTGAAGTTGATCCAGGCCCAGCAGATCGCGAACACCGAGAAGCAGAAGGCCGACCACGCCACTGCCGACGTGGTCCTCGACGAGGGCGTGGGCCATCTGGCTGCCGGCGGCGGCGAAGGCGACGACGAAGGTCAGGTCGAAGAACAGCTCGAGCGGCGTCGCCGCCCGGTGGGCCTCGTGCGGATCGCGGCCCGACATCCGACGGAGCCGGTGCGAGGCGTCGGCGATGTCCACCATTGCGTCGGCCCCTCCCTCCGGTCGGCGAAGGCCGTGAGCCTACCGGCGCTCCTGGGACACCCCGCCGGGGCCCCGGAACGCTGGCCGCCGGGAGGGGCCTCGCGGGTAGCGTTCCCGCGTGCCCGGTCCGATCTTCGTCTCCCGCCTCGTGAGGCTGCCGCTGCTGGACGGCGACGGCCACGCCGTCGGACGCGTGGAGGACGTCGTGCTGGTGCCGTCGGGGGCCGACCCGGCCCGGGTGCTCGGGCTCGTCGCGACCGTCGAGCGCCGCCGGATCTTCGTCAACGAGGCCCGCCTCGGCGAGATCGACCCGACCGGTGTGCGCCTCCGGTCCGGCACCATCGACGTCCGTCCCTTCCGCCAGCGGCCCGGCGAGAAGCTGGCCGTCGCCGACCTCCACGGCACCAAGGTCGGCGACGAGTACATCGTCGACACCGCCATCGAGGAGTCGACCCGCACCGGCTTCTGGTTCGTCGTGGCCGTGGCCCTCGGCGGCCGGGGCCCGCTGCGTCGCCGCTCACCCCACGTCGTCGAGTGGGGCGACGTCGCCTCCCGCTTCGACGCCGGCCCCGAGTACGCCGAGGTCGCCGAGCTGCGGAACATGCACCAGGCCGCGGTGGCCGAGCGCATCCGCAGCCTCCCCGACGCCAAGCGCCGCCGACTCGCCGAGCTGATGGAGGACGATCGCCTCGCCGACCTGCTCGAGGAGCTGCCCGAGGACGAGCAGATCCGCCTCATCGGCGAGCTCGACCTCGAGCGGGCGGCCCACGTCCTCGAGGAGATGGAGCCCGACGACGCCGCCGACCTCCTGGGCGAGATGCCCGAGGACGAACGCCAGCGCCTCCTCGCGGCCATGGAACCGGAGGAGTCGACGCCGCTGCGCCGCCTGCTCGCCTACGGCGAGGACACCGTCGGCGGGCTCATGACCCCCGAGCCGCTCATCCTGCGCTCCACCGCCACGGTGGCCCAGGCCCTGGCCACCATGCGCGACCCCGAGCTGCCCATGGAGCTGGCCGCCCAGGTCTTCGTCGTCCAGCCCCCGACGACCACGCCGACCGGTCGGTTCATCGGCACCGTGCCCTTCCAGCGCCTGCTGCGGGAGGCCCCGGCGACCACCCTGGCCGACTGCGTCTACCGACGACCCCGAGCCCGTCCCCCCCGACATGCCCCTGCGGGAGATCGCCGAGCGCCTCGCCGCCTACGACGTCCTCGCCGTCCCCGTGTGCGACGGCGCCCACCGCCTCATCGGCGCGGTCACCGTCGACGACGTGCTCGACAAGGTCCTCCCGCCCGATTGGCGCCGACACCGGCGGCGCCACGCCGCCGGCGAGGTGATCTGACATGGCGAGGAAGCGCACCGACCTGTCGCGCCCGGCCCGGGGGCTGGAGTGGAGCGGCTTCTACGACCCCGAGGCCTTCGGACGGTTCTCGGAGGCCATCGCCCGCTTCCTCGGCACCGCGCGGTTCCTCGTCGGCCAGACCATCGTCGTCGCCATCTGGATCGCCCTCAACCTGGTGCTCGTCGTCCGGTACCGCTGGGATCCGTACCCCTTCATCCTCCTCAACCTGGCCTTCTCGACCCAGGCCGCCTACGCCGCGCCGCTGATCCTCCTCGCCCAGAACCGCCAGGACGACCGCGACCGCCGCCAGGCCGAGGTCGACCGCGAGGTCAACGCCCGCACCCAGGCCGACACCGAGTACCTGGCCCGGGAGCTCGCCGCGGTGCGCATCGCCCTCGGCGACGTGGTCACCAGCGCCGACCTGCGCGACTCGGTCGACCGCATGGCCCAGGCCCTCGGTCGCGTGGAGGCCCGCCTCGACGGCCTCGACATCGGTTCCGGCGCGGTCGACCCCGACGCGCCCCCCTCCCCCTCCTGAGGCCCGTCCCTGCCGATCCGGCACCTCGCTGACGACCGTCCGTGTGGGACGGACGGTCAGCGGGCGCGGGGCGGACCGGCGGAGGTGAAGCGGGTGCCGGGCGGGTCCGCGACGTAGGGCGCGGGCTGCTCCCACCGGTCGTCGTAGACCAGCTCCTGCACCGGGCGGCGACGGACCGGGCCGTGGCCTCCCACCGGACGACCCAGGCAGATCGTCGCCGCGAGGGCGATGTCGTCGGGGAGGCCGACGGCAGCCCGCAGGTCGTCCTCGACCAGCGCGTGCCACATCGTCAGCACCCCGCCGTAGCCGAGGGCGCGGGCCGCGAGCAGGAGGTTCTGGCACGCCGGGTACACCGACGCGCCCTCGGTGGGGTTCTGGGCCCGGTGCCGGCCGTAGCAGGCCAGGACGATCGCCGGGACCTCCTCGACGTGGTCGACGAAGTGCTGCATGGTCGCAGCCATGCGGGCCTTGGGGCTGTCGGCCCGGACGCCCGAGCCCTCGCGGTAGCCGTCGTCGCCGGCCTTGGTCGCCCACGCGGCGCGGAACCCCTCGCCGAGGATCGCCTTCGCCTCCCGCGCCGCCGGCCCGTCGCGCAGCACGAGGAACCGGAACGGCTGGCGGTTCGAGCCCGACGGTGCCCGCGTCGCGTGCCAGAGGATCCGGCCCAGGTCGTCGTCGGGGATCGGGTCCGGCCGGTACCGCCGGATCGCCCGGGTGGTCGCCATGGCCTCCAGCACGTCCATCCCCCCGGGCTACCAGACCGACCTGGACGTGGCGTCAGCCCCGACGCGCCGCCCGACCATCGTCGGCTCACAGGCACCGGGGCCCCGGCGCGCCGGCGATGAGAGATGTCTCACCCCGTCCTCACCGGTCGCTCACCGCGGGGCCGCACCCTGCTGCTCGCACCACCCACCCCACCCCGCACACCAGGAGATCCACCATGCTGTCCACCACCGTCCGTCGAGCCCTCGCCCCCACCATCATCGCCCTCGCCGCCGGCGCCGGGCTGGTGGCCTGCGAGCCCAACGCCAACCCCGAGGCCTGCCGAGGCACCATCGGCGCCATCACCGTCGAGGACGTCAAGGTCCCCCAGGGGGCGAGCTGCACCCTCAACGGCACCCGCGTCCAGGGCAACGTCGAGATCGACCGCGGCGGCACCCTCCGGGCCACCCGCACCGTGGTCGGCGGGAACGTCCAGTCCCAGCGCCACGCCCTCGTGACCATCCGCGAGAGCAGCCGGGTCGGCGGCTCCGTGCAGCTCGAGGCCGGCGGCCAGGTCCAGGTGGCCGACTCCCGCGTCGAGGGGAGCATCCAGCTGAAGGCCAACACCGGCCACGTCGGCGTCGCCCGCAACGCGGTCGGCAGCGACATCCAGCTCTTCTCCAACACCGGCGGCTCGCTCGCCCGCGGCAACCGGGTCGACGGCAACCTCCAGTGCAAGGGCAACGTCCCGGCCCCGACCGGCGGCAGCAACATCGTCCAGGGCAACAAGGAGGACCAGTGCGCCCGGCTCTGATCACCCTCTGATCCCGAGCGAGAGCTCGGGTCACGCCCGACGCCGTCCGGACGTCTCTCCCTCGTCCGGGCGGCGTCGTCGCGCCTGGTCGCTTCCGGCCACCCTCCTCCCGCCGTCGGGGGACGCACGGTTGACAGAACGGCCGGGGTCGGCCCCGCTACCCGCCCAGCTCGTTGCCGACGAGCGGATCGAGCCGGAGCTCGGGCTGCTCGGCGGCCACCCGTTCGAGCCAGAAGCGGCTCTCGAAGAGGGCGAGGCGGGTGCCGTCGGCCCGCTCGAGCACCGACACGCCCCGCATGCCGCGCAGGGTCGGCGTGCTCTCGGCGTCGGTGACGCGGGCCACGGTGTACGAGGTGGGGCTGAGCTCGACCGGCGCTCCGAACTCGGTCTCCAGGCGGTGGACGGCGACCTCGAACTGCATCGGGCCCGACCGCGGCGAGGACGGGCGCCGAGTCGCCCCAGCTCGGGGTCGCGCAGCACCTGGACCACGCCCTCCTCGTCGAGCTGGGCGACGCCGCGTGCGGAACTGCTTGGCCTTGGCCGTGTCGCGCACCCGGACCACCGCGAACTGCTCCGGGGCGAAGCTGGGGATCTCGGGGTAGGCGACGTGCTGGTCGAGGTAGAGGGTGTCGCCGACCCGCACGTCGGTGGCGTTGACCAGGCCGACGACATCGCCGGGCCAGGCCACCTCGATGGTCTCCCGCTCCTGGCCGAACACCGAGTGGGCGTACTTCGTGGCGAAGGGCTTGTGGGTGCGGGCGTGGGTGACGACCATGCCCCGCTCGAAGCGGCCCGAGCACACCCGCAGGTAGGCGATGCGGTCGCGGTGCGACCGGTCCATGTTCGACTGGACCTTGAACACGATGCCCGAGAACGGGTCGTCGAGCGGGCGGGGCTTGCCCTCGGCGTCGTCGCGCGGCGTCGGCGACGGGGCCAGGTCGACCACCGCGTCGAGCAGGAGCCGGACGCCGAAGTTGGTGAGGGCCGAGCCGAAGAAGGTGGGCGAGGTCTCCCCCGCCCGGAACAGCTCGTCGTCGTGCTCGGCGCCGACCTCGTCGAGCAGCGCCAGCTCGTCGACGGCGGTGGACCACGAGTCGCCCTCGGTCTCGGCGGCCCGCTCGGCGGTCGAGGACCTCCTCCGGCGCCTCGGTCGCGCCCCGGGCGACGCGGGTGAAGCGCACGTAGTCGCCGCTGCGCCGGTCGACGACGCCGCGGAAGTCGCCGGCGATGCCGACCGGCCAGGTGACCGGCGTGCGGCACCACGCCGATGCGCTGCTCGATCTCGTCGATGACCTCGAGCGGGTCGCGGCCGGGGCGGTCCCACTTGTTGATGAAGGTGAGCAGCGGCAGGCCTCGTGCCCGGCACACCTCGAACAGCTTCAGCGTCTGGGGCTCGATGCCCTTGGCCGCGTCGAGCACCATCACCGCGGCGTCGGCGGCGGCCAGCACCCGGTAGGTGTCCTCGGAGAAGTCGCGGTGGCCGGGGGTGTCGAGCAGGTTGACCACGCAGTCGCGGTACGGGAACTGCAGCACCGTCGAGGTGATCGAGATGCCCCGCTTCTGCTCCATCTCCATCCAGTCCGACGTCGCGGACCGGCGGCCCTCCCGGGCCTTCACCGAACCGGCCCCGGTGGTGAGGGCGCCGCCGTAGAGCAGGAACTTCTCGGTGAGGGTGGTCTTGCCCGCGTCGGGGTGGCTGATGATGGCGAAGGTGCGCCGCCGGGCCGCCTCTGTCGTCGCCTCGCCGCTGCGCTCGCTCACGTGCACGCCGCGCAGCGGCCGACGAGGTCGAGCCGGTGGTGCGCGGCGACGAAGCCGGCGTCGGCCGCGGCCCGGGAGAGCGCGGTCTCGAGGTGCTCCTCGACCCCGGCGGGGACGGTGAAGTCGGCCACGATCCCGCAGTCGGTGCAGATGAGGTGGTGGTGGTGCCCGGCGAGGTCCTCGGCCAGCTCGAAGCGGGTGAACTCGTCGCCGCCCGCGATCCGCAGCACCACCCCGGCGGCCTCGAGGACGCTGAGGTTGCGGTACACCGAGCTCTGGGCCAGGCCCTCGCCGGCCGCCACCACCTCGGCGGTGGTCAGCGGACGGTCGGCCTCGGCCAGGATCCGCACGACCGCCTGGCGGTTGGCGGTGTAGCGCTGCCCCGCCGCGCTGACGCGGTGGCCGACCTCGAGATCGAGGTCAGAGGGGCTGTGGTGGGCAGCGACGGGCACGGCGCTCAAGAGTACTCGATCGCCTCCGATTGAGAACGGGTGAGAAGGGCCGGGACGACCGCTCCCGGCTTCCCCTCGCACCGCTCCGGTCGTAACATGACCGCAACACATCTGACACCGCCCGAGGGCGGGGGGCACAGCCACCCGTCGAGGGCCGCCGCCCGACGTCACGCCGAAACCCGCAAGGCCCGCACCCCATGCCCCTCCCCTCGTCCGGTCCGTCCGAGCCGACCCGCCCGCTGCTCGCGGGTGGTCTGAGCCGCCGCCACCTCCTCGTCGGGGGGGCCGCAGCCGGCGGCGTCCTCGCCCTGGGTGGGCTCCCGTCGCTGGCGCAGCAGGCCGGGTTCGGCGCCGCGCCGACCGATCCGCTGACCCAGAGCGACGAGGGCTTCGAGCTCGACGACACCCGGCCGCCGTCGGCCCAGTCCCGCAGCTTCGGCACCCTCCTCACCGAGAGCCCCGACCGCGGGATCATGTTCCCGATCTTCCCCAACAGCGCCACGTCCTGGACCCGCAACCAGGACACCTACGGCGCGTGCCGCTCGGGCTGCTCCCGCCTGCACCAGGGCGAGGACCTCATGGCCCCGAAGATGACCAAGATGGTCGCGGTGGTGGCGGGCACCGTCGTCGAGATGCGCCACGGCAGCGGCGGCAACTCGCTCTACATCCAGGGCGACGACGGCTGGTTCTACTGCTACCTCCACATCAACAACGACACGCCCCGGCACCGACGACGGGCGCAACCCGGCCGCGTACGGCCTGGGGCCCGCGCCTCGCGCCGTACGCCATCGAACCCCGACCGCGGCCCGCGGCCTCCGGGTCAGCCGGGGCGAGCACGTCGCCTACTGCGGCGACAGCGGCAACGCCGAGGGCAGCGGCGCCCACCTCCACTTCGAGATCCGCAAGCCGGCCACGGGATCGTTCTCCAGCGAGACCCAGCGGCTGTGGTCGTCGCCGTCGGTCAACCCGCGGGAGTCGCTCCGCAACGCGCAGCCGGCCCGCATCGGCCCCGCGGTCCCGCCCGAGACCTTCGTGCCGTGGACCACCTCCGGCGACCTGATCCGCCGCCAGTACGCGGACTTCCTCGGCCGGGCCCCCTCGACCTCCGAGCTCGCCTACTGGACCGAGCAGCTCGACTCCGGCGCCCGCACGCCGCAGTGGTTCATCAGCTACATCCTCACCTCGGCCGAGTGCGACGCCCGCACCCACGCGGTGGGTCGCCTCTACCAGGCGTTCTTCCTCCGCAGCCCCGACGCGGCCGGGCATGACCTACTGGGTCGACCGGCGCACCAGCGGCTACCCGCTCACCGCCATCGCCGACGCCTTCGCCCGCTCGCCGGAGTTCATCGACCGCTACGGCACCCTCTCGAACCGAGACTTCGTCGACCGGATCTACCAGAACGTGCTCGGCCGGGGCGCCGACGCCGAGGGCCTCGCCTACTGGACGGGCGAGCTCGACGCCGGCCGCCGCAGCCGGGGCGCGGTCATGGTGAAGTTCTCCGACTCGCCCGAGAACCGGGCCCTGCGCTCGGTCGACATGGCCGTCGCCTGCGCCCACCACTGCATGCTGAAGCGGATGCCCACCGCCGCCGACATGAGCACCTGGTCGGGGCTGATCCGGGCCGGGTCGAACAACGTCGCCGACATGGTCGCCATGATCCGCATCGGCGACGAGTACCGCACCGTCGTCGGCATCTGAGACCGCCGCCCCAGGCGTCCGTCCGCATGCGGGCGGTCGCGAGGCCCCGCGATGATGCGGCCATGACCGCAGCCGACGCCCCCACCGACGCGCCCGCCGCCGACCCCGCCCTCGTCGCCGAGGCCGTCGAGCTGCTCCGCATGGCGGGCGATGCGACCCTGCGCTGGTTCCGCCACCCCGAGCTGGCCATCGAGAGCAAGGGCGACGGCACGCCGGTGACCCAGGCCGACAAGGAGGCCGAGCGGCTGATCCGCTCGGTCCTCGAGGTCCGCCACCCCGACGACGGCGTGCTCGGCGAGGAGGAGCCGGAGACGTTCGGCACCAGCGGCCGGCGGTGGATCCTCGACCCGATCGACGGCACCAAGGCCTTCACCCACGGCGTGCCCCTCTACAGCAACCTCCTCGCCGTCGAGGACGAGCACGGCATCGCGGTCGGCGTCATCAACATCCCGGCCCTGGGCGAGACCGTGTGGGCCGGTCGGGGCCTGGGCTGCTTCTGCAACGGCGAGCCGGCCCGGGTCAGCGACGTCGACGACATGAGCCAGGCCTACATCTCGACCAGCGTGCTCACCCCCTGGGCCGACGGGGCGATCCTCGCCGTGCACCACGCCGGCGCCCACATCCGCACCTGGGGCGACGGCTACGGGTACGTGCTCGTCGCCACCGGCCGGGCCGACGGCATGGTCGACCCCGCCGCCGAGCTCTACGACCTGGCCCCGATGCCGGTGATCCTCGCCGAGGCCGGTGGCCGCTTCACCTCGCTCGACGGCGAGGTCGACCCCGGCCGGGGTGGAGGCATCGCCAGCAACGGGCGCATCCACGACGAGCTGCTCGGACTCGTCGGCGGCCCGGCCGCCCGCCGCTGACCGTCGGGTCGCAGCGCGTGGCGCTCGGCGGCCCTCTGGGCGCTCACGACCTCAGGGTCGCCGCGTGGCGGCGACGTCCGCCGCTGACCGGTCGGCGCACCATCATGGTCGGGTGATCCCCTCTCGCTCCCGGGTCCTGCGGCTCCGGCCGCTCCGGGTCGTCCTCCTCGCCCTCGGACTCGTCCTGCTCGGCGGCACACCCGCCGCCGCCGACGCGCCCGCGCCGACCGACTTCCGCTCGGAGGTCACCGCGGTCGTGCCCGAGACCGATGTCATCGACGTGTCGATCGTCGGGGGCGACGGCTTCCTCCTCCTGGAGGTCGACGAGGGCCACACCGCCGAGGTCCCCGGCTACTCGGGCGAGCCCTACCTCCGGTTCGGACCCGACGGCACCGTCGAGGAGAACGAGGCGTCGGCCGCGGCGTACCTGAACGAGAGCCGGGACCGCACCGGCGAGGGCCAGACCTTCGACGCCGACGCCGAGCCCCGCTGGCGCACCGTCGCCACCGACGGCCGCTGGGCCTGGCACGACCACCGCATCCACCACATGGGGGGCGAGGTCGACCCCGCGGCCCGCACCGACGAGGGGCGGCTCTGGGAGGTGCCCATCGTCGTCGACGGCGACGACGTCACCATCGAGGGCCGCTACCGCCTCCTCGACGCCCCGTCGCCGATCCCCTGGCTGGTCGGCGTGGCGGTGGTGGCAGGGGCGATCGTCCTGCTGTCGACCCGGTTCCCGGCCGTGACCGTGGCCGGCGTGGCCGTCCTCGTCGGCGGGGTGGGCGGCCTCGTGGCCGGCGTGGCCCAGCGCGCCGCCAGCCCCCCCGGCGCGCCGACGTCCGCCCTCGTCGTGGTCCTCCCTGCGATCGCGGTGGTCGGCGGCACCCTGGCCGTCATGCAGCGGGGACGCGTGGTCCGTGCCGTCGGCGCGCTGGCCGGTGCGGCCGCCGTCGGCGGGTGGGCCGTCGTCCGCCTCGGGGTCCTGTGGCACGTCGAGCTCCCCACCGACCTGGCCCCGGTCACCGAGCGGGCCCTGACCTCGCTGGCCCTGGCCACCGCCATCGGCGCCGCCATCGTCGTCGTGCGCTCCGGGGCCCTGGCCCCCCCACCCCTCGCCGCACCACCCCTCACCCCCTCAGACACCACGGAAAGTGACTGATTCGTCGCTCTCCGACCTCAACTGTCCGGGGCGCGGAACCGATGGTTGAGACGTGTCTGCTGGGGAGCGGGGGCTCGAGGGCCTCGTCCACGCGTTGGAGAACGAGCGAGGGCTGTTGGAACACCTGCGCTTCCGCTTCGTCGGGCTGGGCCTGGTGCTCGACAACCGCGAGGTGCGGTTCCTCGAGTGGGCCATGCAGGACCTGGAGGCCAGCCGGGCCCGGGTCCGCGAGGCCGACCTGGTGCGCGCCGCGGAGGTCGGGTTCCTGGGGCTGAAGGCGGCCCACGGGATCCCGTCGCTGCGGGAGGTCGCGGCCGCGGCGCCCGCGCCGTGGGGGACCATCCTCCGCGACCACCACGACGGCCTCGCGACGGTCGTCACCGAGATCGAGCTCCACGGCCACCGCATCGCCCAGGCCTGCCGCGCCGGGCTGGCCGAGCTGGCCCACACCGGTGGCCTCGACCCCGCGGGCGTCGCCTCCGCGCTGGTCCCGACCGGCGCCGCGCTCGGGAGCTGCCTCACCACCGCCCCACCCGAGGCCGCCCGGCTGCAGGCCCCCGGCCAGGGCGAGGACCTCGACCCCGGCAGCATCGAGGTGCTGCTCGGCACCGCACTGCGCACCGCCGGCCGCCTCCGCCTCCCCTCGCTCCTCGCCTTCCTCCGATGACCGCCGCGATCGCCTCTCCCGACCTCACCACCCACCTGGGCCGCCGTGCCCCGACCCCGCGGTGGTGCCGGGCGACGTCGAGCCCCTCACGGGCTCGGGTGACGTCGGGTCCCGTCGCCGCAGGGGCGCGACGCGAGGGCTGGCTCCGATGTCTCCGGCTCGTCCGAGGACCCGCGGTCCTCGAGCGGCCCCCTAGTGCAGGGGCATCGCGCTGAGGCGGTCGGGCCAGTCGCTGGCCCCGGCGATGGCCGAGGCGTACCCGGCCCGGCGACGGGCGACGCGCCCGGCCGGCTCCTCGTCGGCGGCGGGCTCGTACTGGGCCTCGATGCCACCCTTGAGCATGGCGAGGGCCTCGGAGCGCAGCTGCGAGATGCGCGACTCGGTGACGCCGAGCAGCTGGGCGAGGTCCTGGGACTTCTGCCCCTCGAGGAAGTACCCGACGATCACCAGCCGGTGGCGCTCGGGCAGCAGGTCGACCGCGTCGCGCAGGTAGGCGTGCAGCTCGCGGGTCTCGAGCTCCTCGGAGGGCTCCTTGGTGTGGTCGTCGGCGAGGACGTCGACGAGCGTGAGCTCCTCGTCCTCGTCGGTCACCTCGTACTCGAGGGCCAGGACGACCGAGCGGAACATGCGGTCCTGGAGACGGCGGAGCTCGTCGGGCTCCATGCCGAGGGCCTCGGCCTTCTCGTGGGCGTTGGGCAGGCGGCCCAGCTTGGTGGCCAGGCGCTGCTCGACCTGCTCGAGCTTGCGGGCGAGGGTGCGGACCGAGCGGGGCGCCCAGTCGGCGGCCCGGACCGCGTCGAGGATCGCGCCCCGGATGCGCTGGGCGGCGAAGCGGTCGAAGGGCACGCCGCGGGACTCGTCGTAGCGACGGGCGGCCTCGACCAGACCCAGGGCGCCGGCGGTGGCCAGCTCGTCCCGGTCGACGTGGCGGGGGAAGTGCACCGCCACCTGGAACACGACGTGACGAACGAGCGGCAGGTGCTCCTCGATCAGTCTGTGGACCTCGGCCTCATCCAGTGTGGACATCGCAGCTCCTGTCGCCCTGTCATCCCTCGGCCCGGAGGGCCGCTCCCCCCGAGGACGACTGAGGCATAGGTCGAACGGCCCACACTCTCCGTCACCACACGGGAACGGAGAGCAACAATAAGTGACAGGGTTCTCACGCACAAGAGCCGATCGACCCTCATGGGTGACATTGGCGGGTGGAGCCGACGAGGTCGCACCGTGCTCTCGACGGCACCGTCCGGCAGGTCGCCGCCGGATCGCGGCGGGACCGGCCGGTGCCGCCGGCCGGGCCGCTCAGCCGGTGAAGGCCGCCGCCTTGACCCCGCGGACGGCCAGCTCGGCCAGCAGGTCGCGTGCCCGCGACGACCCGGCCAGCCCGCTCGCGCCGGGCGCCAGACCGGCCTCACCGCGCGCCACCGCCACCGCCGCGACCGCGGCGACCGCACCCGCCGCGACCCCCGGTCGGTCGAAGGCCCCGTAGACGATCGTCTCGTACCGGCCGTCGACCGCGGCCCCGCACCTCGGCCCGCACCGCGCCGATGGTCCCCTCGGGGTGGGGTCGACGCAACATGGGCAGGCGGGAGGTGAGCCGATCCCGACGGGTCGCGGCCAGACGGGCGGTCACCCGCTCGAGGTCCGCACCGGCGGGCACGCCGCGCAGGGCGTTGACCAGCAGCAGCGGGTCGGGCAGCCCGGCCCGGTAGCAGTCGGCCGCGCCGACCGGATCGGGGAACCACAGCAGCTCACGGCCCGAGCCGGCGTTGCGGCGCTGCCACCCGCCGGCCCGCCAGTCGACCGCGCCCCCGCGGAGGGCCCGGTGGTGCTGGCGCGGCGCAGGCCGGGCCGCCGGTGCCGAGGCGGGCCACGTGGACCTCACCCACGCTCGTCGAGGGCATCGGCCGCGTGTCGGGCCAGGAGGCAGGTGAGCCCCGGGGAGAACGCCGCTCCCACCACCAGGCTCACGCCCTTGGCCTCGGCCAGGGGTCCGAGGTCGAGCAGGGCCTCCACGTCGGAGACCGCATCGGAGGTCGACACCACGGGGATGCCGCGCTCGACGAGGGGCAGGGCCGCGGCGGCGTGGCCGCCGGCGGGCAGGGCGAGGACCACCACGTCGGCCTCGGGCGGACCCGTGATCGCCGCGCCCTCGGGTGCGGCGACGTCGCCCAGCGACGCAGCCACCTCGGCGAGGCGGGCCGGCAGGGCATCGCGGAGCACGACCTCGGTGACACCCTCGGTCGAGGCCAGCTGGCGCGCGGCGCGGGCACCGACCGCGCCCAGACCGCAGACCGCCGCCCGCATCAGCGCAGGTCGGGGCCCGACAGCTCCCGCCAGCCCCCGACTGCGGCGGGGTGCCGCCGGACCCACGGAGCCGCACGAACGCGGCCGCCAACCCAGCGAGCCCGAGCGCCACCAGCGCTCGTCGGAGGAGGGTCACGAGAGGTCTCCCGGGAGGTCGAGGGGGAGGCGCCCACCCCGGACCGGTGCGGGTCCGACCCGTCCACAGCGGCGCTTCCGCCTCGGGACCAGGTCGTCGTCGCACGCAGTCCACGGGCGTCTCCGTCTGCACGTGGGGCTAGCTGGAATCGAACCAGCGACCTCACCCTTATCAGGGGTGCGCTCTAACCGACTGAGCTATAGCCCCGGGTCGGCCGACACTATCCGGCTGCCCTCGGCGATCGCCACCCGACAAACGGGCCGACGCGGTGGGCGGGGGCGGGGTGCTCCGGCGGCCGGCAGGGGAGCGACCGGAGCTCGACAGGGCGCCGGGCCAGGGCGCCGGTCGGGGCAGCGGTCAGGGTGCCGGAGCCGACGCCGGACCCTCGGGACGGGACGCGGACGCCGGACGCCGGCGCGGTGCCTTCCCGTTGCGGCCGGCGACGCCCCGGTCGCCGTTGGCCGCGCCGCGGGCGGCACGCGGCGGGCGGGCCGACCCCGGCACCTCGGCCGGCAGGCGCTCGTCGACCCGGGTCGGGGGGGCCGACGGCGGGGCCAGGGTGGGAGCGGCCGTCGCCTCGGCGGCCGCGGCCGGGTGGGTGTCGGGGCGCTCGAGGATCTCCTCGATCACGACGAACCGCACCCCACCGGTGACCTCGCTGATGAGGTTGAACAGCGCCGCGGCCAGGACGGTGAACACGGTGACGGCCAAGGTGACCACCCCGCCGATGAACGCGACCTGACGGAACATCACGTCGCCCTCGAAGCGGAAGTCCTCGAAGCCCGAGTCGCGGAGGAAGCCTTCGAGGTCCTCCACCAGCCCGGTGGTGGTGGCCAGCCCCCAGAGCACGGCGACCGCCCCGAGGGCGATGCCGAACATCACCGTGTTGAACACGATGCTGATCTTCAGCACCGACCACAGCTCGACGCGCCGCACGACCCGGCGCACGCGACGGCCGCGCCGACGGGGGCGGCCACGGCGACGCTGCTCGTCGTCGACCGGGGCGGCGACGGGACGCGGGGCGGCGGCGACGCTGCGTGGGCGTGGGGATGCGGGCGCCAGGCGCCCGGGCCGGATCGACGGGAGCACCTAGCCCGGGCTCGACGGGCATGGACCCGGAGTGTACGGGATGCCCGGCCCCGTCAAGCCGCACCACGTGCCGTCGCGGGAGGCCCGGGCCCGGGCCGTGGCCTCTCCGACGACCACCGCGACCACCACGTCGTCGCCCTCGGCGCGGTACGAGGTGACGCGACCGCCGTTGGCCGCGGCGAGGCGATCGGCAGCCGACCGGCCGTCGGCCGCGCCGGCGAGGGCGGCGGCATCGGCCGCGGTGCGGGCCCGGGCCGCGTCGACGACCCGACCCCCGTGGGCCACCAGGGCCAGCGCGGCCAGGCCGGCCAGCACCAGGGCGACGGCGACGATCGGTGTGGCCTGGCCGCGCTCGCGCTCCGCGAGCCGGGGTCGGAGCCCGGCCCGGGTGGGAGGACGGGGTGGGGGCGGTGGTGCAGCACACGGGCCGGACCTCCGGGATCGACGATGCGCGGCCCGTCGAGGGCGATCCGACCCGGAGGCCGTGGTGGGGGGACCGTGGCCCGCCGACCCCACAGGCGGGGCCGACGGCGCGATCAGTCGGCGTCGTCGGTGACGAGCACCGGGGCGACGGCGGCGACCGTCCGGCCCTCGTCGAGGTTCATCACCCGCACGCCGGTGGCGTCGCGACCCTGCGAGGAGATGTCGCGCACCCCCATGCGGATGACGATGCCGCCGGAGGCGATCACGAAGATCTCGTCGTCGAGGCCGACCATGAAGGCGGCGACCACGTGAGCCCTTGCGTGGCGGTGAGCTTGATGCCCGCACGCCCTGGACGCCGCGGTTCCTGCGGGTGAACTTGCTCGAGCTGGGTGCGCTTGCCGTAGCCGGCGTCGGTGACGATGAGGATGGTGGTGTCGTCGCGGGCGACGTCGCAGCGACACGACCTCGTCGCCCGGCTTCATCTTCATGCCGCGCACGCCGGCCGTGGAGCGGCCCATGGGCCGGACGTCGTCCTGCGAGAAGCGGATGGTCATGCCGGCGCGGCTCACCATGAAGATGTCGTCGGCGTCGTTGCACGGGATGACCTTCACCAGCTCGTCGCCGTCGCGGAGGTTGATGGCGATGAGCCCGGCCCGCAGCGACGAGTCGTACTCGGTGAACCGGGTCTTCTTCACCTGGCCCTTGCGGGTGGCGAAGAACAGGTACTGGTTGGTCTCGTAGTCGCGGGTGTCGATGATCGCCTGGATCTTCTCGTCCGGCTGGAGCGGCAGCAGGTTCACGATGGCGGTGCCGCGCGCGGTGCGCTCCTTCATCGGGATCTCGTGGGCCTTGAGGCGGTACACCCGCCCGCGGTTGGAGAAGAACAGCAGGTAGGCGTGGGCCGTGGTGGTGACGATGTGGGCGATGTAGTCCTCGTCGCGGAGCTTCGCGCCCGGCGACGCCGCGGCCGCCGCGGCCCTGGCTCCGGAACGCGTCGACGGAGACGGTCTTCACGTAGCCCTTGGCCGACATGGTGACGATGAGGTCCTCGTCGTCGATGAGGTCCTCGAGGTCGATCTCGCCCGGGTCGTAGGTGATCTGCGGACGCGGTCGGTGGCGTACTTGCTCGCGGATCTCGCCCAGCTCGTCCTTGATCACGCTCATCGAGCACGGCGCGATCGCCGAGGATGCGCCTCGAGCTCGGCGATGCGGGCCCGCAGCTCCTCCATCTCCTCCTCGAGCTGGGCCCGGCCCAGGCGGGTGAGGCGGTGCAGCTGCATGTCGAGGATGTACTCGGCCTGCACCTCGCTGAACTCGAACGGCGCGGCCTGCAGCGCGTCGCGGGCCGCGGCCTTGTCGGCCGAGGCCCGGATGGTGGCGATGATCTCGTCGATGAGGTCGAGCGCCTTGAGCAGGCCCTCGACGATGTGGGCCCGGTCCTGGGCCTTCTTGAGCCGGAACTCGGAGCGGCGGGTGATGACCTCGACCTGGTGCTCGATGTAGTGGCACGAGCGACGTCGCGCAGGTTGAGCGTGCGGGGCACGCCGTCGACCAGGGCCACGGTGTTCACCGAGAACGAGGTCTGCAGCGGGGTGCGCTTGTAGAGGTTGTTGAGGATCACCAGCGCCGGCGCGTCGCGCTTGAGGGTGATCACGATGCGGGTGTTGCCGCCGGACGACTCGTCGTTGGCGTCGGAGATGCCCTCGATCTCCTTGGTGGCCACCAGCTCGCTGATCTTGGCCAGCACGGTTCGGGGACCGACCTGGTACGGCAGCTCGGTGACGACGATGCGGTCGCCGCCGCGGGTGGTCTCCTCGATCTCGGCCACGGCGCGCATGCGGATCGAGCCGCGCCCGGTGCGCTAGGCGTCGAGGATGCCCGGCCTGCCCATGATCAGGGCGCCGGTCGGGAAGTCGGGGCCCTTGACGATCTGGGCGTTGACCAGGTCGTCGAGGGTGGCCTCGGGGTTGTCGATCAGGTGGATGGTGGCGTCGATGATCTCGCCCAGGTTGTGGGGCGGGATGTTGGTGGCCATGCCCACCGCGATGCCCTGGCTGCCGTTGACCAGCAGGTTGGGGAAGCGGCTGGGCAGGACCGAGCGGCTCGCTGGAACTCACCGGAGTAGTTGTCGCCGAAGTCGACGGTGTCCTCGTCGATGTCGGCCAGCATCGACATGGCCAGCGGGGCGAGGCGGCACTCGGTGTAGCGGGCGGCGGCGGGGCCGTCGTCGGGCGACCCGAAGTTGCCGTGGCCCGACACCAGCGGGTGGCGCAGCGAGTGGGGCTGGGCCAGGCGGACCAGGGCGTCGTAGATCGCGCCGTCGCCGTGCGGGTGGTACTTGCCCATGACCTCGCCGGTGACGCGGGCGCACTTCATGAACGGCCGGTCGGGGCGGGCGCCGACGTCGTGCATGCCCCACAGGATCCGGCGGTGCACCGGCTTGAGGCCGTCGCGCACGTCGGGCAGGGCCCGCGACACGATGACCGACATGGAGTAGTCGAGGAACGACCGCTCCATCTCCTCCTCGATCTCGATCGGCTCGATGCTGCCGTAGGCGGTGATCGTCGGGTCGAGCCGTCGTCGGCGCCGTGCGGTCGGGGGTCTGGTCGTCGTCGGTCATGCGTGTCCTCGGGTCGTGGCGGTCGGGTGCGGGTGCCGTCGCCTCAGATGTCGATGAAGCGCACGTCCTTGGCGTTCTGTCTGGATGAACTTCTTGCGGGCCTCGACGTCGTCGCCCATGAGGGTGGAGATGGCGGTGTCGGCCGTTGGCGGCCTGCTCGACGGAGACCTGGAGCAGGGTGCGGCTGGCCGGCGTCCATGGTGGTGGCCTTGAGCTCCTCCCAGTCCATCTCGCCCAGGCCCTTCAGCCGGGCGAACTCCTTCTTGTGGTTGGGGTTCTCGGCCAGGAAGGCGTTCTTGGCGGCGTCGTCCTTGAGGTACACCTTCTCCTTGCCCACCACCGTGGAGTACAGCGGCGGCTGGGCGATGTACACGTGGCTGCTGCTCGACCAGGTCCTTCATGTGGCGGAAGAAGAAGGTGAGCAGCAGGGTGCGGATGTGGCTGCCGTCGACGTCGGCGTCGCACAGCAGGATCACCTGGTCGTAGCGGATCTTGGCGACGTCGAACTCCTCGCGCCGAAGCCGGCGCCGATGGCGCGCGATGAGGGCCTGGATCTCGTTGTTCTTGAGCATCTTGTCGAGCGCGGGCCCGCTCGACGTTCAGGATCTTGCCGCGGATCGGCAGGATGGCCTGGATCCGCGGGTCGCGGGCGCTGGTGGCCGAGCCGCCGGCGGAGTCGCCCTCGACGATGAACAGCTCGCACTCGTTGCGGTTGCGGCTGGAGCAGTCGCGTGAGCTTGTCGGGCATGCCGGCGCCGTCGAGCGCCGACTTGCGGCGGGTGGCGTCGCGGGCCTGTGCGGGCCGCGGCCCGGGCCCGCTGGGCGTTGATGCCCTTCTTGACGATCTTGTTGGCCTCGGTGGGGTGCTCCTCGAACCAGTCGGCCAGCTTCTCGTTGGTGGCCCGCTGCACCAGGGTCTTGATCTCGGGGTTGCCGAGCTTGCGCCTTGGTCTGGCCCTCGAACTGGGGCTCGCGGAGGCGCACCGAGATGATGCCGGTGAGGCCCTCGCGGACGTCCTCGCCCGCCAGGTTGGGGTCCTTCTCCTTGAGCAGGCCCTTGGCCCGGGCGTACTTGTTGATCACCGTGGTGAGCGCGGCCCGGAAGCCCTCCTCGTGGGTGCCGCCCTCGATGGTGGCGATGCCGTTGGCGAAGCTGTGCAGGCCGTCGGTCTGGTAGCCCTCGTTCCACTGGAAGGCGAGCTCGACCTCGTGCGTCGTCCTCGCTCTGCTCGATGTAGCCGACCCGGCTGAACAGCGGGGTCTTGGTGGCGTTGACGTGCTTGACGAAGTCGACGATGCCGTTGGCGTACCTGTAGGTGACCGGCTCGTGGTCGTGGTCCGTCGCGCTCGTCCTTGAACCGGATCTCGAGGCGCCTTGTTGAGGAAGGCCATCATCTGGAAGCGCTCGAGCATGGTGCGGGCCGACGAACTCGGTGGTCTCGAACACGGTGGCGTCGGGCCAGAAGGTGACGCGTGGTGCCGGTGCGGCCCCGGGGCGCGTCGCCGACCACCGTGAGCTTGGTCTTCTTCGCCCCGCCGTCGGCGAACTCGATCTCGTGGCGCTTGCCGTCGCGGTCGACCTCGCACGACGACCTTGCTCGACAGGGCGTTGACCACCGAGACGCCCACGCCGTGGAGGCCGCCGGACACCTTGTAGCCGTCGCCGCCGAACTTGCCGCCGCCGCCCAGCTTGGTGAGGGCGATCTCGACGCCGGTGAGCTTGAACTCCTTGTGGACGTCGGTCGGGATGCCGCGGCCGTTGTCGACGACCCGGCAGCCGCCGTCGGCCAGCAGGGTGACGTCGATGCGGTCGCAGTAGCCGGCCATGGCCTCGTCGACGGAGTTGTCGACGACCTCCCACACGAGGTGGTGGAGCCCGGAGATCCCGGTGCCGCCGATGTACATGCCGGGGCGCTTGCGGACGTGCGCGAGGCCCTCGAGGATCGTCATCGAGCTGGCGGAGTAGCTGGATGTGGTGGCGGTGGTCTGCGACACGGCGCGGCCTCTCAGAGAACGGCGGAGAGCGGCGAGCTCACGAGGGGGGAAGGGAGCCGGGGTGAGCCGGCCGAGGTGCCTTCCGCCAGGGTCTCCGGAGCAGCGGAACCCTTGCAGAGACAGGCACTCACGATGGGCCCCATCCTACCAGCCGGGTGTGACGGCGAGGCGCATCCCGGGGCCTCGGACGGGTGCTCCGACCGGCCGTCGGGGACGGCCGGACCGGGCGGGCCGAGACCGTCGCCGTCAGCGGCGCCGTTGCTCGCCGGCAGGCCCCTGACCAGGGTCGTTGCGGGCCACGAGGGCCGTCACCACGCCGGCGCCGAGGAGCGGCTCGAGGCCCTCGACGACGGCCCCCTCGAGCCAGCGGGCCTGCCCCACCCAGACCGGGTCCGACGCCCGCACGACGAGGGCCCCGTCACGGATCGCGACCGGCCGCAGCGCGGCCGCCGCGGCCGGCCCGACCAGGTCGGACCACGCCCCCACCACGACGTCGAGCGACGAGGCCGACGGGGCGCCCAGCCCCGCCAGCACCCGGTCGAGCGCGTCGCCCAACCGCGTCGGTCGCGACGGAGGTCCGTCGCCGGTGGTGAGTCGTTCCCACGGCACCGTCCCCATCCTCGCGGAGTCGGGCGCAGGTGACCTGTCCGGCGATCCGCTGGACGCCCGCCGCGACGCTCCCGAGGGCCACCGGGAGGTCGGGTGTCAGCCGGTCAGCTGGGCCGCCGCGGTGATCGGCTGGGCGGCCGGGGCGGTGGCCGGTGCGGGCACGGTCGTCGTCGTGGTCGAGGTCGGGGCGACGCAGGTGTCGAGGTCCCACCAGTAGGTCGTCTCGAACATGGACGCGGAGAGGTAGGTGCCCTCGGCGGCCACCCACGCGAACACCACGGGGCGATCGTCGAACGTGGCCGCCTCACCGCCGGTGCCGGTGGTGTAGGTGCGCACGACCGACCCGTCGGACACGCGCAGCTCCCAGCCGCCCGCGGTCCGTGTGCGGGTGACGATGCGTCCCTCGCGCCGGTAGATCCCCTCCGGATCGGTCAGGTCCTCGCCGTCGATGCGGGCGAAGCCGTCGAGCACCCCGGGCACGGTCGACAGGGTCGCCGACGCCGGCACCGCCGAGCCTGCGGGCGCCGCGTCGACCGCGGCGCCGGACACCACCCGGGTCGTGCCCCGGTGGGGATCCCCGCCGGCGGCGAACGACACCATCAGCAGGTCCTCGACACCGTCCCCGTCGCGGTCAGCGCCGGTGAACGCCGCTCCGCCGTCGACCTCGACCCCGACGGAGCGCGGGTCGTGGATCCCGGGTGCGAGGGGGTCGCGGATGATCCACGACCGCCCGGTCGGCAGAGGGGTGCTGTCACCGTCGCCCTCGACCTCGAAGACCACGAGATCGTCGGCCATCCCGTCGAGCGGCGCCGAGCCCACCCCGCCGGCCCACAGCGCCGAGCCGGCGACCGCGAAGGTCAGGTCTCCGCCGGCCAGCTGGAGCGTGACGGATCCGTCCGGCTGCACCAGCACCGGGTCGGCGGCATCGTCGCCGTCGAGGTCGACGGCGTCGGGCCCGGACGAGATCGGGAAGGGGAAGGCACCGTACGCGTGGACGCGATCGGTGCCCGGGCTCCCCGGGGCGTCCGGTCCGCCCGCGACCACCGCGATCGGCACCGACGTGCACCCGGCCTCCTGGGCCCCGCCGACCCCCGTCCCGACCAGACCTGCACCCAGCACGGCAACAACCACCGAGACCACCACCGCTCGCCGCATCCGCGAATGCTGCCACGAGTGGTCCTCCCGTGCCCCGCTCGATCGTGGCCCGACGGTGGACGGGGCCGCTCAGGCCTCGGGGGTGATGCGTGCCGCTCGGCGACGCGGAGGACGGCCTCGGGGATCGCACCGGCGGGCAGGCCGGACGCGGTGGTGATCACGGTCTGGCCCGGGGGCAGGTGGGTCAGCAGGGCCGCCGAGCGCTCGGGGTCGAGCTCGGAGAACACGTCGTCGAGGAGCAGGAGCGGCGGGGTGTCGAGGACGGCCGCGATGCGACGGGCGGCCGCGAGCCGGAGGGCCAGGGCGACGCTGCGCTGCTCGCCCTGCGACGCGTGGGTGCGGGCCGGCATCCCGTCGAGGGCCACCTCGAGCTCGTCGCGGTGCGGGCCCACCAGGCTCACGCCGCGGCGCAGCTCGTCGCGCCGGGCCTCCGCCAGCGCGGCCAGCAGCCCACCCGGACGCCACGGCGGCTCGTAGCGGAGCGATGACCTCACCCTCGCCGGCGAGGTCGCGGTAGGCGCCGGCGACGACGGGACCGGCCGTGTCGACCAGGGCCGACCGGGCGTCGGCCAGAGCGTCGCCGGCCTGGGCCAGCCGCGCGTCCCACACGTCGAGGGTGGCCTCGACCTCCGGCGTCAGGCGACCGCCCGACTGCTTCAGCACCGCACCGCGCTGGCGCAGGATGCGATCGAGGTCCGAACGCACCGCGTCGACGCGGGGGTCGAGGGCCACCAGCAGGTCGTCGAGGTAGCGCCGCCGCTCGCCCGGGCCACCCTTCACCAGCTCGAGGTCGTCGGGGGCGAACACCACCGCCCGCAGGGCGTCGAGCCCGTCGCGCGTGCGCCGCACCGGCTGCTTGTTCACCATCGTCCGGCTGCGACCCCCGGGAGCGATCTCGCACTCGACCAGCAGCGCGCGCTCGCCCCGCCGTCCCTCACCGCGCACGATGGCGCGGTCGGCTCCCGACGCGGACGAGGGCCTCGACCGGCGCGCCCCGGAACGACCGGACACCGCCGAGCCAGCCGATGGCCTCGAGGAGGTTGCTCTTGCCCTGGCCGTTGGCCCCCACGACCGCGGTGAGACCGGGCGCGAGGGCGACCTCGGCCTCGGCGTAGCTGCGGAAGTCGGTCAGCCAGACCCGGTCGAGGTGCACCTAGGTCACGCGACGGTCGGCGGCGACGGCGAGCGCGACGGCGACCGAGGTCAGATGCGCACCGGCATCAGCAGGTACAGGAAGTCGTCTCGGCCGGTGGCCCGCAGCACCGCGGGCTTGTTGGCGTCGGTCGTCTCCAGCACCACCTCGTCGCCGGGGGCGACCTCGATGCCGTCGAGCAGGTAGTCCGGGTTGAAGCCGACGGTGAGCTCGGCGCCGTCGAAGGTGGCGTCGACGGCCTCGCTGGCCTGGCCGATGTCCTGGGTGACGGCCTCCAGCTCGAGCCCGTCGGGACCCATGGTGAGGCGCACGGGGGTCGCCTCCCGGGCCATCAGCCGCACCCGGCGCACCGCGTCGCCCAGCGCCTCGCGAGAGACGACCATGCGGTTCGGGTACGACGACGGGATCAGGCCGCGGTAGTTGGGGAACTCGCCGTCGATGAGGCGGGTGGTGACGCGGGTGGTGCCGACCTCGAAGGTGGCCTCCCGCTCGCCGAGGCGGAGGGTGACGTCGCCGTCGCCCAGGGCCCGGTCGAGCTCGCGCAGCGCCCGTGACGGCACCAGCACGGTCTGGCCCTCGTCCAGCACCGCCGAGCCCTCGAGGTCGCGGACCGCGAGGCGGTAGGAGTCGGTGGCGACGAGGCGCAGGCCGCTGCCCTCCGAGGCCATGAGCACGCCGGTGAGGATCGGACGGGCGTCGTCGGAGCTGGCGGCCCGCACCACCTGGGTCAGCGCCGACGACAGCTCGGAGCCGCTGAGGGTGACCGCGTTGTCCGCGGGGGCCGCCAGGCGGGGGAACTCGTCGGCCGGGAGCAGGCGGATCGACGAGGTGAACCGGCCCGAGGTGATGTGGGCCTCGTCGCCGTCGACCTCGACCTCGACGCGACCCGAGGCCAGCGACCGCACGACGTCGGACGCGATCTTCGCCGGCACCACGGCCACGCCGTCGTCCTCGCCGGCCACCGACGCGGTGACCGCGATGGTCAGGTCGAGGTCGCTGCCGGTCAGGGACAGGTCGTCGCCGCGGAGCTCGAGCCGCACCCCGGAGAGCACCGGCAGGGAGCCACCCCGGTTGGCCACGGCTCGGCCCGCGGTGCCGAGGGCCTCGACCAGCTCGTCACGCTCACACCGGAACTTCACCGTCGTGGCTCGCTTTCTCTGCATCGGGCAGGGGGTGTGGGTGGAGGGGGCGCCGCAGGGGCGGTGGTGCAGCCTCCCACAGGATGGATGTCATCAGAGTCGTGGGAGTAGTAGGGCCTGTGGACAGTGGATGACGGGCCGGAACCGCAGGTCAGACCGGTCGTGCGCCGTCCACAGGCGTCCACAGGCTTCCACAGCCGGGTCGGGCCCGGCGCGGATGGGCGCTCGGTCGTCCCCCGCGGGGTCGTGGTGGTCCCTCGCCCCTCCCCCGTCGGTCCACCGGCGGCCCACACGGTGGTCCACGGCGCGTCCACAGGACAGGCGCGCGCCCCGGGGCGTGGCCGCCGCCCTCACGTCGTGCCCTTCCGCAGCTCCTGCACGAGGGCCTGGACCTGGTGGAAGATCGCCTTGCGCTCGGCCATGAGGGCCTCGATCTTCGACACCGCGTGCATGACCGTGGTGTGGTCGCGGCCGCCGAACTCGCGGGCGATGGCCGGGTAGCTCAGGTCGGTCAGCTCGCGGATGACGTACATCGCCACCTGGCGGGCGGTGACCAGCGGGCGCCGGCGGCTCTTGCCGGTGATCTCCTCGACGCTGAAGCCGTAGCGCTCCGACACCTTCTCCAGGATCATCGCGGGGCTGACGGTGCGGCCCTGGCTGTCGCCCAGGATGTCCGACAGCACCTGCTCGGCCAGGCTCACGCCCAGGTCGCGCTGGTAGAGGTTGGCGTAGGCGACGACCCTGGTCAGGGCCCCCTCGAGCTCACGGATGTTGCCCGTGATGTGGGTGGCGATGAACTCCAGCACGTCGTCGGGCACGGGGATCGGCGCCCGGTCGGCCTTCTTGCGGAGGATCGCGATCCGGGTCTCGATGTCGGGCGGCTGGATGTCGGTGATCAGGCCCATGCGGAACCGGCTCCGCAGCCGCTGCTCCAGCGTGGCGATGGCGTCGGGCGAGCGGTCCGAGGTCAGCACGATCTGGCTGCGGCGGGAGTGCAGCTCGTTGAAGGTGTGGAAGAACTCCTCCTGGAAGCGCTCGGCACCCTCGATGAACTGGATGTCGTCGACCAGGAGGACGTCGACGCCGCGGTACCGGCGCTTCAGCTCGTTCTGGGACTTGAGCCGCAGGCTCTCGATGAACTCGTTGAGGAACCCCTCGGCCGAGACGTAGCGGACGACCTTGTCGGGGTAGTTCTCGGCGATGTAGGTGCGGATCGACTGGAGCAGGTGGGTCTTGCCCAGCCCGGCGTCGCCGTAGATGAACAGCGGGTTGTAGGACAGGCCCGGCTTCTCGGCGACCGCCATCGACGCCGCGTAGGCGAAGCGGTTGGAGCTGCCGATCACGAAGTCGTCGAAGGTGTACATGGAGTCCGTCGACGGTGACGCGCCGGCCTCCGTGGTCGGGAACGGCGCGTGGACGGGCTCGCCGCCCGTGGAGGAGACGTCGCGGGGTCGGTCGCCGTCGGCGGTGGGCCCGAGCCCGTCGCCCGACGCGTCGCCACCGAGGGAGTCGGTGTCGTCGCCCGCGGTGGTCGAGTCGGCGTCGCCGACCGGGTGGACCTCGACGACCAGGTCGAGGGCGGTGCCGCTCGCGGCCAGCAGGGCCTCGTCGACCAGGGACCGGTACCGACCGTGGATGCGGTCGGCCACCATGCCGTTCGGGACGGAGATGACCAGGCGGTTGTCGTCGGCCCCCACCGGGCGGATGCCCTGGAAGGTGGACTTCCACACCCCGTCGGTCACCTGCTCGCGCAGGAAGTCGCAGCAGGTCCCCCAGAGGTGGTCGGCGTCGCCCACGTCTCGGCTGTCCTCCACTTTCCCCTCGTCCACACGGGAATCCACAGAATGTGGACAACGACGGGGATTCCGCCGCTGGCGGATCGTCGTCATGCTGGCGGCCGTCGGGTCGAGCGGGGGACGGCTGCGAGGGACGGACCGTACCACCGCCGTCTGCGGCCTGTGCAAGGGCGTCGTCGTCCCTGGTCATGGGCTCGAGGTGACGGAACGGTGTCGAGCAGGGGACATCGACGCCACGCCCGCGGGACCGCCGGCGAGCCGATGGGCGGGGTGATCGGACGTCCCGGCGTCGGTCGCGACCACGGCGCAGGAGGCCGCCGCGGGACGGCGATCGACCCACGCCGGTCCAGCGGTGTTGCCCGAGTTCACGGGCGCCATCTAGCGTTGCCTCCGGTCTCGTGGACTCACGAGGCCCCCGCGCCTGACCATCGGTCCGAGCCCGGGGCGTTCGGCCCCGTCGGATCGGTGTGCGACCCGCCCACCGGTGGTGAGGTCCGGTCAGGAGGACGCGGTGTCCGAGGAGGAGAGCAGTGAAGCGCACCTACCAGCCCAACGTCCGACGCCGTGCGAAGCGGCACGGGTTCCGCAAGCGCATGTCGACCCGCGCCGGGCGGGCCGTGATCCGCAGCCGCCGCCTCAAGGGCCGGGCCCGCCTGTCGGCCTGATCGCGCCGCTTCGTGACCGTCGCACCCTGGAGGCCGTCCGCTCACAGGGACAACGGGGCCGGTCGGGTCCTGTGAGCGTCCGCTGGCTCGGGCCATCGCCCGACGGCCGGTGCTCCGTCGCGTTCGCGATCGGTCGCCGCACCGGTTCCGCCGTGGTCCGCAACCGCATCCGCCGCCGTCTCCGCGCCCTGCTCGACGAGCTGGCGCCCACCGGTGCCGTCCCCACGGGCGCCCTGGTGCTGTCGGCCGGGCCGGCCGTGGCCACCGCCCCCTTCCCCACCGTGCGCCGCGACCTGCTCAGTGCCCTGGCCAGGGCACAGCGCCCCGTGGAGCCCCGATGAGCGCGGTCGACCGGCCGCGCCAGCCGGCCCGTGCCCTGCTGGGCCTGATCCACGGCTACCAGGCCGTGCGGGCCGGGCGGCCCTCGCCGTGCCGGTTCCAGCCCTCCTGCTCGTGCTACGCCGCCGAGGCCGTCGAGACGCCACGGCGCCGGCCGCGGCACGTGGCTGGCGCTCCGGCGCCTCAGCCGCTGCCACCCCCTCGGTGGGCACGGGTGGGATCCCGTTCCCGAGCCCCGACCCGTTGATCGGATCGCCTGATGGACTTCCTCTTCGACGGCATCGCGTCCGCCCTGTCGTTCTTCTACGACATCACCTCGTCCTACGGCGGCGCCATCATCCTGCTGACGCTCGGCGTGATGGTGATCGTGACCCCGCTCACCCTCAAGAGCACCCGGTCGATGATCGCCATGCAGCAGCTGCAGCCCGAGCTGCGGAAGCTGCAGGTCAAGTACAAGGACGACCGCCAGAAGCTCAACGAAGAGATGATGGCGTTCTACAAGGAGCACAACATCAACCCGATGGGTGGATGCCTGCCGCTCCTCGTGCAGATGCCCGTGTTCATCGTCCTCTACCGGGTCCTCCACGGCCTGACCCAGCTCCAGCCCTACGGCCACGACATGGGCGTGGCCATGGGCACCGCGGCCCGCAACCCCGAGAGCAGGGGGTTCTTCGCGGGCTTCGGCACCTTCGACCCGCAGTACGTCGACCAGACCACCAACCTGTACAAGGACCTCTCCGCCACCCGCGAGATGCGGTGGCTGGGCCTCGACCTGGCCACCACCTTCACCAAGCAGCTGAACGAGGGCGTCGTGAACGCCCTCCCCTACCTGGTGCTGGTGCTGCTGATCGCCGTCACCGCCTGGTACCAGCAGCGTCAGATCCAGTCGCGCACCGCCGGCCAGCAGACGCAGATCAACCCGCAGCAGCAGGCCCTGATGAAGATCATGCCGTTCTTCCTGCCGCTCTTCTCGCTGACGCTGCCGGCCGGCCTGGTCCTCTACTTCCTGGTGTCGAACCTGTACCGCATCGGCCAGCAGGCGTTCATCACCCACACGATGTACAGCGAGAAGGCGAAGGCCGATCGCGAGCGGTTGATCGCCGAACGGGCGAAGTCGGCCTCGAAGAAGGACGGCGCCGCGACGGCCTCCAAGAACGGGTCGAAGGGCAGCGATGACTCCCTGACCAGGCAGGACACGGTGCCCACCGGCGGCCGGAGCCTCCTCGGGGGTCTCATCCAGCTCCCGGGCAAGCCCAGCGCCGAGCGCGCCGACGACGCAGCCGACAGCGCTGCCTCGACCACGGCCACGGCCACCAGGAGCCCGTCGCGCAAGGCCCCGAGTCGGCCTCCCGCGCCGTCCAGCACGAACAGATCCAAGAACAAGAAGAAGAGGAAGTAGCCACGGTGGAATGGGTCGAGATCACGGCACGCACGGTCCGAGAGGCCACCGACCAGGCCCTGGACCAGCTGGGCGTCGACGAGTCGGACGCGGAGATCGACGTGGTCGAGGAGCCCCGCCCGGGGCTGTTCGGCCGCACGCGGGGCCAGGCCCGGGTGCGCGCCCGCGTGGTGCCCCGCCCGCACCCGCCCAAGCAGGAGCGCCGCGACCGCAAGCGGGGTGCCCGCAGCGGTGGCGGTGGTGGCCGCGGCCGAGGCGGCGAGGGCGGCTCCCGCGGTGGCGCCCCGGCCACGACCGACACCACGACCGAGGGGGCGGGAGCCACCGCTCCGACCTCCGAGCCCGCCGAGGGCGGGTCCTCGGGGGGTCGCCGACGCCGCCGCGGTGGCGGTGACGGCGGTGGCCGTGACCAGGGGCGTTCCCGCCCCGATGCCGACAGCACAGCGCGCCCGCCCAAGACCGAGGCGGTCGACCGGCCGCGCCAAGGAGACAACGTGGACACCGACATCCTGCCCCTCGACGAGCACGTCGCGTGCGTGAGGGACTTCCTCGCCGGCCTGGTGGAGGCCTTCGACGCCGAGGCCACCATCGACGTGGTCGAGGTCGACGAGGAGACGCGGGAGGTGCAGGTCAACGGGGCCGACCTCGGTCTGCTCATCGGACCGCGGGGCCTGACCCTGCAGGCGGTCGGCGAGCTGGCCCGCACCGTCGTGTACCGCAAGGCGCCGGACGGCCAGGAGGGCCGGGTGCGCATCGACATCGGTGGGTACCGCGAGCGCCGCCGCGAGGCCCTCGTGGCCTTCGCGACCCGCGTCGCCGAGGACGTCCGCGAGAGCGGCCGGGCCAAGGCCCTCGAGCCGATGTCGCCCCCCGACCGCAAGGTCGTGCACGACACCATCAACGACATCGACGGCGTGCAGACCACCTCCGAGGGGGCCGAGCCCCGTCGCCGGGTCGTCGTCCTCCCCGACTGACGACCTGTCGACAGCGTCCGGCCGCGGCGCGATGAGCGGCCCCTCGTCGCCGTTGCACGAGGCTCTGACGCGCCAGCAGGCCCGTGACCTGCTGGGACGCGACTCGATCGACGACCTGATCGCCCACGGCCTCGGCTTCGCGGCGGCCGCGGGTGGTCCTCCCCCCGACCGGGTCGTCGACCTGGGCTCGGGAGGCGGTGTCCCGGGGCTGGTGCTGGCCTGCGGCCCGTGGACGGCCTCGGACATCGTGCTCGTCGACGCCAGCCAGCGTCGGTGCACCTACCTGGAGGTCGAGGTGGCCGCACTGGACCTCGGTGGGCGGGTGTCGGTCCGGTGGGGCCGCACCGAGGAGCTGGGTCACGACCCCGCCCTGCGAGGGTCGGCCGACGTGGTGACGGCCCGCAGCTTCGGGGCCCCGGCGGTCACCGCCGAGGCCGGTGCGCCGTTCCTGCGCGTCGGCGGGGTGATGGTCGTGAGCGAGCCGCCCGGATCGCAGGGCGACCGCTGGCCGGCCCAGGGCCTGGAGCGCCTGGGGTTGGCCCTCGACGAGGTCGTGACCAGCGGCGGCGCGACCTATGCCCGGTTCCGGCAGGTGGCCTCGTGCCCCGCCGAGCTGCCCCGTCGGCCGGGGATCCCGGAGCGACGGCCCCTCTTCTGAGGGAACACACGCGCGCTGGTCGAGCGTCGGGATGAGGGTTCGGGAGCGGTCGTCGGGTCGAGTGCTCGGCGGTGACGCGCCCTGGCCGAGGCGGGGGCCTGGGCCCCTTGTGCGCCTCGAGCCCGGGGTGGAGGCGACGAACGTGCGCGCGCCCTGGAGGCACGCTCGGAGGCGCGCGGTGGCGCCGGGCCCGGTGCACCACGGCTCGGCCCCACGAGGAGGTGGTGGGGCGACGGGCACCCGGCGCTCCGGAGTCGCCATCGCCGATGTTCCACGTGGAACAGCCACGCCGGGGCTCGACCCAGGTCACGCCCGACGGGCGGCGGCTCATCGACCTCGGTGAGCACGAGCGACCGGGTCGAGGTGCCCGGCTGCGTGCCTGGGGCGCGGGTGGATCGGGTCGGCGGCCGGTCGCGGGGTGTCGACCGGGTGCGCGACAGCCTGGGCCGACGGGGTTGGCCGAGCAGCCTCGACGGCGACTCCCCTCCCCCGTCCGCGGCACCGTCGCCTGCTCCGTCGGCGGGCGAGCCAGATGGAGGCGTCCCGCGCGTCGCACGATCCGCCGGCTGGTGCGGTGGCGTTCCGGGCCGGTGCGTCGGGTCCCGAGGCTGTCGAGGCCGGCCGCGTCGGGGCCGCGGGGCGAGCTCGGCTGCGCCACGTCCGCACGGTCGTCGGTGACCCGCCGGGGAGCCGACGAGGCGCGGCCGCCTGTCGGTCGTCGAGGCTCCATCGACCTGGCGGCGACCACCCCGGCGCATCGGGCGGGCCTCGCGTCCCGGGTTGCGCGACCGGTGGATCCGTCGTGCACCACGGTCGCGTGCAGGTGATCGGCAGCGGCGAGGGCCGGTCGGGCACAGTGCTCCAGCCGGCTCGGTCGGCCGCGGGGACCGTCCAGGACGCCCCGAGCGGCTCGCCCTCCCGGGCTGCTGGCCGCGGGGCGGAGCGGTCGTCGAGCCGGTGCCCTCCCTGGGTCGACCGGGCCGGGTCCGGGCAGCTGGTGGCCGGTCGCGGACGGTCGGGGCTGGGCAGGCCTCCCGCGGCGGGGACGTCAGGGGGCTGAGCGTGCCGACCGGCCGGGTGACGTGGTGATCCGCGGCGACGACGGCCCCGGTCGTGGCCCGTCCCGGGTCGACGGGCGGTCGGTCGATGACCGCAGCGGGTCGGGCGATGGCTCTGGCCGTTCGGGCGGTGGTCGGATCGTGAGCCGGCGGTCTGGGTCGTCGGGGTCGGTCCGGGGGCCGGTGCACCGATGCAGGGGTGGTCGTCCTGGGTGGCGCACCCTCGGGGAGCAGGCCGGGGGCGGCCGATGGCGGCGACGATGCGGGGCCTCGACCCAGGACGCCCGTGGACGCCCGCGATCAGACTGCTGGCGACGGCGGTCTTGCGGTGGTCCTGGGGTCGAGGTGGCTCCCATCGGCCCGGGGCGGGTGCGTGCCTGCCACCGGTGTGGCGCTGACTCCGTGCTGGCGCGGGCGTCCCGCCGTGTGGCCCGGGTGGAGAAGGCCGAGACCCCGCTGCCGAGGAGGATCGCCAGGCCGCAGCGCCCGTGCGGTCGCCCGTCCGAGCCGGCCTGGCCCTGGGCGTGGCCGTGGGTCGCGGCCTCACATGCCCGGCGGGGCACGGCGCGCACGCGGCCCGTGTGGCGTTCTCGAGTGGATGCCCCGGCGTCCGCCGGACGGGGAGCCCTGCGAAGGCTCCGCCCTCATGGAGCTCGCTCCCATCGTGACGGCGGGGCCACCGGCGACCCTCACCGGGCATCTCCGCCCGCTCCCGCCCGCTCCGCGTCGTGCAGACGACCGGCTGGCAGCCGCGCTGACCAGGGCAGGGGCGACCGAGCCGCGGCTCCTGCCTCCGCCCGCCTGTCGGGGTCCCGCCCGGTCGGCTCGGTCGCCGGGAGCGACCTCCGCCCGGGAGCTGGTCCCGACGACGGCCGCCGTCCGTCCTGCGTGCGGGCGTGGGATCCGGATCGGGCCCCTGGCGGCAGCGCTGTCCCGCTTCGATCGCCCTCCGGGCCTGCGCCGCAGACCTTCCCTCGATCGGGGCCCAGACATCGCCCCGCGGCGTGGGCGTCGCCCAGGGAGGGACGTTCGGATGCGGACCTGCTGGCCGCCACCCCTGATCAGCCGCCCTCCCCGGCCGGGGCCGGGTGTCCTGGGGAGAGCCTGCAGGTGGCGGGGCCGATGGACCCGGCCGGGGCAGCCCCTGGGCCCGTGGACCGCTTCGGGCTCGTGGCCAGGAGCCCTGGCCGGTCGGGTCCGGGATCTGGCGGATGCCGATCCGGGACCGGGAGGTGCGGGCTCCGACCGTCGGTGCGCTGGTCGCAGCACACGGGTGGTGGTGGTCGTGCTCCGGGCGACACCAGGGAGAGTCTCCCTCCGGTCCCCTGATCGTGGATGACCCCGGAGCGCCGATGTTCCACGTGGAACACCCCGGAGCCGGCTGTCGCTGCCGAGGGCCATGTCGGGAGAGCGCTCTCGCGCTGGGCCGCCGAGGCGGCAGGAGATCGTTCGGAGAGGCTGGTCCCGGTGTGGAGGTGCCAGGCCCAGCGCCCGGCCCGGGGTCCCGCTGTGGTGGTGGCCGGGCCGAGTGGCCGTGGTGGTGGCCATCGGGCTCGGGTCCGGGGCGTGAGCGAGATGTCGGAGACCGGCCCCACTGCCTGGGTCGTCCCCGTCCGAGATCCGGTCGCTGCCGGGGGGCCAGCTCCGTGATCGGCCAAGGTCAGGTCCCGCACGTGTCCTCGGGATCCCCTGGGCAGACGACGGCTGTTCCACGTGGAACATCCGACGGTCGGGTGCGTCCCCATGGCGGTCAAAGGATCGCCGCCCAGCCGGCCTCCCGGGGGTCGACGTCCACCAGTCACCTCCCTCGGCCTCGGGTGGTGGGTGGCCAGGGGCGCTCACCGGGAGGACGGGTCCTCCTCGGCACACGGGACGGCCACCCGGACGACCCGATGGACGTCGCGACGCGATGCGGTCGATCCCCGAGGCATCGCTGACCCGGCCGGCCACCCCCTGCAGGTGATGGGCGTGACCGCGCCGACCTCATCCCGGCTGTGCCCGACCGGTCGGACGCTCGGAGGTGGACGCTGGCGATCGAGGCACGACGCCGACGGTGCTGCCGCCGCCGTTGGGTGGAGCGAACCCGCCGACGAGCGGCCGAGAGGGTGGAGACCGACGTGATCGGCGGGTGGGGGCGTCTCCCGCCGTCGCGAGGAGTCCGCGCCCCGCGAAGCCTGGCCCGCGGCGCTGGGCGTCGTGACCGAGCTCGAGGGCGCGGCGACCCTCGTCCCCGCCGCAACCGTGCTCAGGGACGTGGCCGGACACCACATCGCCGGTGGCCGGTGGCGTGTCGGTTGTGCGTCAGGCCGCGTGGTCGAGGCGGGAACGGGCCTCGTCGAGTGCGGCACGGGCCTTCGCCAGTCCACGACGTCCGACGACCCGGGTCTTCTCATCGATGACCCAAGGCTCGTCGACGTCCCCTGGCGGGGGGAGGAGGTCGAGCTGTCCAGGCATGCCTCCATTGTGCCAAGGGGGTGTGACAGCGAAGCAGGGTCGATGGTCCCGTCTGTCACAGCCCTCGTGACGGGGGCGTGGAGAGGTCGGCCGTCGCGTGGTGAGATGGCTCGGCCTGCCGCACACCGATCCCGTGACGCGTCGGGTCGCCCTCGCCGATCGGCTCGCCTCCACAGGGCGACGTGTCCTCTCGCCGGTCCGGGTCGTCGATGTTCCACGTGGAACACAGGGAGCCGATGGACCCGCGGGTCGCAGGAGGAGTGCCGTCCCCGCCGCGTCGACGGGCGGGCCCTGGCTCCGTCCCGTCCCCCGCCACGGCCCGATCGCGGCGGCCTGACGCCCCAGGGTGGAGGGGATCTGGTCGAGGGTGCTTGCGCCCGGCCCCCCACCCCGCGAGGATGGCGGCCGTGTCGTCCACTGATCAGCAAGATCCCGTGGCGGATCGGGGTCGGGCGATCTTCGAGTCGCTGAGGGCGGCCGAGAGCGACGAGGAGGAGCTCGCGGAGGCGGCGGCCCCGGCGGCCCCGCCGGCTGCTGAGCAGCCGGTCGCGCCCGCTCCCTCCCCCACCGACGCCACCGACGATCTGCCGCGCGACGGCCTGCCCCGGGTCATCGCCATCGCCAACCAGAAGGGCGGCGTCGGCAAGACCACCACCGCGGTCAACCTGGGCGCCTGCCTGGCCGACCTCGGCTACCGGGTCCTGGTGGTCGACCTCGATCCGCAGGGCAACGCCAGCACCGGGCTGGGCATCAACGTGCGCGAGCTCGAGACGTCGATGTACGACGTGATCCTGCACGACGCCCCGATGGAGGACTGCCTGGAGGGCACCGCCATCCGCAACCTGCTCGTCGCCCCGTCGGCCCTCGACCTGGCCGGCGCCGAGATCGAGCTGGTCCCCGCCTTCAGCCGGGAGATGCGGCTCCGCAACGCGATCGAGCAGGTGCGCGACGACTTCGACTACGTCCTGATCGACTGCCCTCCCTCGCTGGGCCTGCTGACGGTGAACGCCATGGCCGCGGCCGAGGAGGTCCTCGTCCCGATCCAGTGCGAGTACTACGCCCTCGAGGGGCTCGGCCAGCTGATCCGGAACGTGGCGCTGGTGCAGAAGAACCTCAACCGCCACCTGCGCGGTGTCGACCATCGTGCTGGTGATGTACGACGCCCGGACCAAGCTGGCCGACCAGGTGGTCGACGAGGTGCGGGAGCACTTCGGCGAGAAGGTCTGCCGACAGGTGATCCCCCGCACGGTGCGCCTCTCGGAGGCTCCGTCGTTCGGGCAGCCGATCATCGCCTTCGATCCCTCCTCCCGGGGGGCCATCGCCTACCGGGAGCTGGCCAAGGAGGTCAGCCGTGGCCCGGCGTAGCGGTCTCGGACGGGGTCTCGACGCCCTGATCCCGGGGAGCGATGCCGACGAGGTGCCGACGCCGGTGACGGCGGGGCTCACCGAGCTGGTGATCAGCGACATCGATCCCAACCCCCACCAGCCGCGCAGCCACTTCGACGAGGAGACCCTGGCATCGCTGGCGGCATCGGTGCGCGAGATCGGCGTGCTGCAGCCGATCCTGGTGCGCCCGGCGGGGGAGCGCTTCGAGCTCATCGCGGGGGAGCGGCGCTGGCGCGCGGCCCGTCGCGCCGGCCTGACCACGATCCCCGCCGTCGTGCGGCCCATCGACGACAGCACGTCGCTGGAGCAGGCCCTGGTCGAGAACCTGCACCGCCAGGACCTCAACCCGCTGGAGGAGGCCGGGGCCTACCAGCAGCTGATCGAGGACTTCGGCCTCACCCAGGAGGACGTCGCCCGCCGGGTCGGGCGCTCCCGTTCGGCGGTCGCCAACATCCTGCGCCTGTTCCAGCTGCCGCCCGCCATCCAGCGCATGGTGCGCGACGGCCAGCTCACCGCCGGCCACGCCCGCGCCCTCCTCGGGAGCCCCGACCGGGCCTTCCAGGAGGAGCTGGCCCGGTCCGCCGTCGACGACGGGCTGACCGTGCGCGACGTCGAGGAGGCCGTCCGTGCCCAGCACGCCGGCCCGGAGGCCCCCGCGCCGGCCGCCGCCTCGGCCCGAGCCGGGCCAGACCCGTCCCGCCGGGCTCCTCGAGCTGGAGGGCCTGCTGTCGGACCGGCTCGACACCCGGGTGTCGGTCTCCATGGGGGCCAAGAGGGGCAAGGTCGTGATCGACTTCGCCACCATCGAGGACCTCGAGCGCATCTACCGCCTCATCACCGACCCGACCGCGACCGACGACGAGTAGGCGGCTGGCGGCCGGCTCGGGTGCCTCCGGTGCGTCCGACCGCTGCCCGGCGCGGCGCTCGATGGTCGACCGCCGGGCTGGGATCGGCGCGTGGTTGGCGGCGCGCATCGGCGCGACCCTCACCGTCCACGACGACTGTCGGGAAGGTGACGGACGACACTTCTGTCAACGAGTGAACCTCATTCTTCCGTTGACCACAGGGTGTGGAAAAGCCGGTGGACAATCCTGACCCTCACGCGCGGGCTGAGACCTTGCCGTGGTCGTCAGCGAGGCCACCACGGTCCGCTCCGCAGGGGCACGGCGCGTGGTGACGCGGTGTCAACAAGCCCGGAGCGCGGTCGTCGGAGGTCCCAGGCCGCACGATGTCGCCGCGGGTACGGATCACCTCTCCCGCCCGTCGCGAGTGGGGTCAGACGGCGGCCAGGGGGTCGGCGACCCAGGCCCCGACCGCAGCCCGGACCAGGTCCGACAGCCCGCCGGTGTGCTCGACCACCACTCGAGGGGGGAGAGCTCGCACACCACCGCCGTCATCCGGGTCTCACGGAGCACCGGGAGGCGCATCCCGCTCAGCTCGACGGGGTGGCCCAGGCCGGAGGGGGCGCTGAGCAGGTCGGCCAGTCGGGCCGCCAGCCGATGGCCGCCGTCGGACCGGAAGGCCCCGGTCTCGTAGTAGGCGCACCGTGAGGACGGGCCGATGGTGAGGCCCAGGTAGAGGTCGGCGCCGAGGGCGTTGGCCTCCTGGGCCTGGGCCGAGCCGTCGGGATCGGAGGTCATCGCGACCTGGGCCCCTCCGGCGTGGAGGGCCCTCTCGACCGCCGTGGCCAGGGCCGAGACGCCGCCCAGGTCGCCCACCAGCACCCTGCGGCCGGCCAGCTGCCGGGGCGTGGCCCGGAGCCGGGCCCGCTCGAGCACCCCGGCCTTGACCTCGGTGGGGGCGCGGGGGGCCAGGCGGGCCAGCTCGGCGACGCTCTCCGGTCCGCAGATGCCGTCGACGGTGAGGCCGCAGTTGCGCTGGAAGTCCTCGATGGCGCGCCGGGTGTGGGGGCCGAGGAAGCCGTCGACGCGGTCGTCGAGGAAGCCCAGGCCGCCGAGGCGGGCCTGGAGGTCGGCCACGTCGTCGCCCCGCAGCATCGGGACCCGCTCGTAGAGCAGCCGGTCACCGAGCTGCCAGCCCGCCTCGACCAGGGTCGTCCAGGTCACGGGCCCGCAGACGGAGTCCGTGCGCAGCCCGCGCGCCGCCTGGAAGGCCCGCACGGAGGCCTCGGTGGCGGGGCCGTAGCCCTCGTCGCCCTCGGCCGCGAACCCGGCCCGACGCAGCCGGTCGTGGAGGTCGCGGACGGCGGGGCCCGACGCACCGGGGCGGAGGGGGAGGGGGGCGTCGGGCACCGTCGCAGGCTAGAGCGTGCCCTGCGCCGGCCCGCCCTCGCCCGGTCGGCGCAGCCGGATCCGGGGACCCGCCCCCGGGACGAGCACCGCCCCGACCTCAGGAGGCGAGCCGCCAGGCGAGGCGACCAGACGAGCACGGCATCGGTCTGCGGCGAAGCCGCACGATGGAGCCGCGAGACGGGCGACCTGCCGGCGGACGTCCCAGAGGTCGGGGCGGCGTCGGGATCCGGGTGGGGTCCGGGATCAGAGGTGGGGGCTGATCTCCTCGATCAGCTGGTGCTTGCCCTTGGCGCCGACGAGGCGGGCCTCGGCGGTGCCCTCCTTGAAGAGGATGAGCGTGGGGATGCTCATCACGTCGAAGCGCCGGGCGATGTCGGGGTTGTCGTCGACGTTGAGCTTGGCGACGCGGACGCGGTCGCCGTGCTCGGTCGAGATCTCGTCGAGGATCGGGGCGATGGCCTTGCAGGGCCCGCACCACTCGGCCCAGAAGTCGACGAGGACCGGGAGGTCGGACGAAGCGACGGTCTCGTCGAAGGTTGCGGTGCTGAGCGTCTCGACAGCCATGGGTGTGGGGTCTCCTTGTGGGTGTGCGGTCCCGGGGTTCGGTTCCCGTGGCCGCAGGGGGTGCAACGCCGGGGAGGGCCTCAGCCTTCCCGGGCTGTTCGCGGGGTGGCGGTCAGCCCTGCAGCTCGAGCCAGCGCTCGGCGTCGATGGCGGCCTGGCAGCCCGACCCGGCCGCGGTGATGGCCTGGCGGTAGGTGTGGTCGACGGCGTCGCCGCAGGCGAAGACGCCCTCGACGTCGGTGCGGGTGCCGGGGTCGGTGACGATGTAGCCACCGGCGTCCATGGCGATCTGGCCCTTGAAGACGTCGGTGTTGGGCACGTGGCCGATGGCGACGAACAGGCCGGTGACCGGCAGGGTGCTGACCTCGTCGGTCTTCACGTTGCGGAGCGTCACCGCCTGCAGCGTGCCCTCGCCCTCGATGCCCTCGACGACGGAGTCCCAGGCGAACTGGATCTTCTCGTGGGAGAGGGCCCGATCGCTGCATGATCTTGGAGGCCCGCAGCTCGTCGCGGCGGTGGATGATGGTGACCGACCGGGCGAACTTGGTGAGGAACAGGGCCTCCTCGACGGCGGAGTCGCCGCCGCCGACCACGGCGATGTCGTGGTCGCGGAAGAAGAAGCCGTCGCAGGTCGCGCAGGTCGACACGCCGTGGCCGACGAGCTCCTGCTCACCGGCGAGGCCGAGCATCACCGGACGGGCGCCGGTCGAGATGATCACGGCCTCGGCGCGGTAGGTGGGCTCGGCGGCCTCGGGGTCGCCGACCCACAGGCGGAACGGGCGGGCCGAGAGGTCGATCGCGCGTGACCTTCTCCATCCGGAGGTCGGCGCCGAAGCGGGCGGCCTGCTCCTTGAACCTGAGCATGAGGTCGGGCCCCATGATCCCCTCGGGGAAGCCCGGGAAGTTCTCGACCTCGGTGGTGGTCATCAGGGCACCGCCGGGCTGGTCGGTGGTCGACGACGGCTCGCCCTCGAGCACCAGGGGCGCCAGGCTGGCCCGGGCGGCGTAGATGGCGGCGGTCAGGCCCGACGGCCCGGACCCGACGATGATCAGCTTGTGGACGTCAGTCACGTGCGCTCTCCGAGGTGGGTGGCCCGGTGACGGCTCTCGTCCGACGGGTCCGGTGGCTGGAACAGGCGGGACCCGGTGCGCATTCCGCCGTCAGGCGGCTGCGCCCTGCGTGCCCTTGCGCCAGAGCACGGCTCCGGCTCCGGCGAACAGCAGGCCGGTGAGCAGGTGGGCGATCCAGGTGGAGCGCCCGGGCTCGTCGAGGCCGGCGGCGTCGAGGACGATCTGGGCGATGACGTCGAAGGCGCGCACCAGCAGGATGATGAAGACCACGAGGGCGGCGGTGCCCACGATGGCGGCCAGCGTGCCGTAGACGAGGCCACGGGCGATCGAGGTGGCCGGGCCGCCGGTCTTGTCCTTGACCGAGTCGACCAGGTTGACGATGAGGTCGGTGACCTGGGCGGGCCAGTCGGAGCCGCCGGCGGGCGGGGGCGGGGCGGGGGGCTCGGGCACGGCGGGGGAGCCTAGCGGTGCTGTCCCGCCCTGGCCGCCGGGCGGTGCCCGATGGGGCGAGCACCGGGCTGTCGGCTCAGCGCTGGACCGCGAACCGGGGGACGCAGCTGACCGGGTCGAGGGCGTGGAGGAGCGTCGTGGCCGTGCCCCCGTCGTCGGCGGTGAGCGGGGAGCTGAGGACGTACACCGTCTCGCCGGCGACGTCGACCACGACGGCGGCCTGGGCCGGGCCGATGCCGGGGTCGGACGACTGGAGGACCGAGCTGCACCGGACGACGTCGTCGTCCTCCGCTCGGCGGAGGTTGCCGGCGAGGCGGTCGGACTCGAACCCCTCCGGCCCCGGGTCGAGGACGAGGGTGGCCGGGTCGACCTCCTGGAGGACCTCCCGGAGCGCGGCGTCGTCGGGGAACGAGGCCTGGGGGGCCAGGTCGCCGGTCGCCCCGTCCCCGTCGTCGCCGGAGGCCGACGGGGCGGAGGTGGTCGCGGGAGCGTCGGTCGCGGTCTCGCCCTGGCTCTCCTGGCGCGCCTGGTCCTCGGCGGACTCCTCCGTCGCCCCGCCGGCCCCCGCGCCGCTGTCGTCGCCGACGGAGCTGCCGACGGCGGTGAAGTCGGACGATCCCTCGTCGCCGGCGGTGACGATCAGCCCGACGCCGAGGGCGACCAGCACCAGGACGGCGGCGGCGACCGCGGGCAGGGCCGGCCACCGCCGGCGGCGCTCGCGGCGGGGTCGGTCGAGGGGGACGACGACGTCGTCGGCCTCCGGCGGGTGGTCGGACGCGGCCGCCGGTGCGTCCGAGGGGGAGTCGCCGGGTTCGACCGCAGGCGCGGGGTCGTCCGGGGCGTCGTCGCGCAGGTCGACGATCTCCTCGGCCTCGCCGAGGTGGGTGGCCGCGGCGGCCCGGATCGCCTCGAAGACATCGTCGCCGGGGGCCTGCGGAGGGGCCGCCACCTGGTCGACGACCGCCTTCATCTCGGTCACCCGTGCCCGCAGGCTGGGATCGCCGGCCACCCGTCGACGCTGGGTCGCGGTGGCCTCGCCGTCGAGCACGGCGTGCACCGCGAGCTCGTCGTCGGTGGGCTCGCGGTCGACGGCGTCGTCGGGGTCGGGGTCGGCAGGGGGATCGGCAGGGGGATCGGCAGGGGTCATGGCAACTGGTTCGGACGTTCGTCGGGGTCGGTCTGGTTCCCGAGGTGGCGGGCGAGCTGGGCCCGGCCCCGGGCGATGCGGGAGCGCACGGTCCCGCCGGGGATGTCGAGGATGTGGGCGATCTCGGCGTAGTCGTGGCCGAGGACGTCCCGCAGGACGATGGGAGCGCGGAACTCGTCGGGGAGGGCGGCGAGGGCCCGGTCGACGTCGGTGCGGGTCGCCACCGCGTCGTCGAAGGAGGTCGCGCCGGTCGCGGCCGACTCGTGCTCGGGGAGGGGGACCGTGGGACGCCGCCGCCGCTGTCGCAGGTGGTCGAGGCACGCGTTGACCGCGATCCGGTACATCCAGGTCGACACCTTGGACCGGCCGTCGAAGCGGGGCAGGCCCCGGACGATGGCGATCATCGCCTCCTGCAGCGTGTCGAGCGCGTCGGTGGGGTCGCCGGTGATGCGCCGGCACAGGGCGTGGAGCTGCTGCTCGTGGCGGCGGAGCAGGGCGTCGAGCGCGTCGCGGTCCCCGGCCTGCGCCGCGGCGAGGATGTCCGCGTCGTGGTCGGGTCCTGGCACCCGGTTCACCTGCTCCCCTCCACCGTGACGTCGCTGATCGAGACCCGTCCATCATCCCCCGTGCGGGTGATCCACAACAGGACCACGCGACCGCGGGCCCCGCCCAGGTCGGGCTCCCACGAGCTGCCGATGTCGCGGGCGCCGGCGACGGGCTCGCCCCAGTCGTCGATGCCGCCCTCCGGGGGCGCGTCGAGCACGTAGACGTCGGCGGACCAGCCGGCGGAGGTCGAGCCCACCACCAGGCGGCTGAACCCGTGCTCGGTCCTCGCGTCGAGCAGCAGCCCGACCCCGCCCTTGTAGGCGGCGACGTCGGGGTCGTCGTAGCGCTCGGTGCGCCACGCGGTCTCCGGGTCACCGTCGACTGCGAGGGCGGCCTCGCCGTCGTTCTCGCCGTCGGTGCCGAAGGGGTCGAAGGCGAGCGGTTCGACCGCCAGGGCGGCACCGTCGGAGCCGGTCGCGGCCCGCCACGTCAGCACGGCGCCGACCAGCAGGGCCAGCACGACCAGGAGCAGCAGCGGGCGCGGGACCCGCCGGGCCCGGGCGGGCGCGGGCACGACGTGGTCGGGCGCGGGCGCAGACGACGCGGACGCCGGTGGGGGAGGGGGTCCGGGACGCCATCCGTCGGCCCCGTCGGCGGGCGCCCGTGGGGAGCTCGGCGCCGCTGGCGGTGGTGGGTCGCTCGGGGCGACGGCGTCGGCGGCGCCGGCCGGGGGACGGCGCCGGTCGGGGGAGGTCGCGCCGGGCTCCGCCGGCGACCGTCGGTGCTCCGCGGTCGGGGTCCCGACGGGAGGCAGGGCCGGGGCCCGGCCCGAGGCCACCGCACCGAGGGCGCGGGCCAGGGTGGCCGCGTCGGGCCAGCGCTCGTCGGGGTCGCGGGTGAGGGTCCGGTCGACCACCGCGCAGTAGCCCTCGTCGGCGTCGTTCCGCTTCGACCGGAGCGGCGGGGGGTCGTGGTGGAGGCGGGCGAGGGCGGTGGCGGCCTCGGTGTCGGCGCGGAAGGGGACCTCGCCGGCGACCATCTCGAAGAGCACGACGCCGAGGGCGTAGACGTCGGCACGCCCGTCGACCCGCTTGCCCTCGACCTGCTCGGGGGCGAGGTACTTGGCCGTGCCGAGCATCTGCTGGTCGGTCGTGAGGTCGACGGCCTCGGAGGCCTTGGCGATGCCGAAGTCGGTGACGACGACGCGTCCGTTGGTCGCCAGCAGGACGTTGGCCGGCTTGACGTCGCGGTGGACGATGCCGGCCCGGTGGGCGACGGCGAGGGCCTCGGCGATGCGCGCACCGATGCGGGCCGCGGCGCGGGCGTCGAGCGGGCCCTCGTCGATGCGCTGGCGCAGGGTGCTCCCGTCGATGAGCTCCATGACGATGGCCTCGGTGCCCTCGCCCGAGCAGGTGTCGTACACCGACACCACCGAGGGGTGGGCCAGGCGGGCGGCGGCGAGGGCCTCGGCGCGGAACCGGGCGACGAACGACTCGTCGGCGGCGAGGTGGTCGAGCAGGACCTTCACCGCGACGGGACGGCCCAGCACCTCGTCGTGGGCCTCCCAGACCCGCGCCATGCCGCCGACCGCGAGGGGCCGGTCGAGGCGGTAGCGCCCGGCGAGGACCGTCCCCGCCCGGGCCGGCGCGGGCGCGCCGGGTTCAGGGGGGCCTGCCATCCCGGCGACGTTAGGGGCCGTCGGGGTGCGGCCGTGGGTCGCCGACGCTGGGCCGGCGCCGGCTCAGGCCTTGTCGATCCAGGTGAGGCCGATCATCCCCGGTCCACCGTGGGTGCCGATGACGGGCCCGATGGTCGAGCGGCCGAGGTCGGTCGCGGTCGTGGACCTCGGCGATCACCTCGAAGAACTCGTCGACGTCCTTGGCCAGCCCGTCGCAGACGGTGAGGTGCTCGACCTCGCCGGACTTCAGCAGGAGGTCGCGCAGCGCCACCATCTGCTTCTTGCGGGTGCGGACCTTGGCCGCCTCCTCGACCGCGCCGGAGCTGATGTCGACGATGGGCTTGATCGACAGGAGGGTGCCGACCATGGCCTGGGCGCCGCCGATGCGACCGCCCCTCTTCAGGTTCTCGAGCGTGTCGAGGCCGCCGAAGACGTGCACCCGCTCGCGCAGGTCCTCGACGAGGGCGACGATCTCGTCGGCCGACGCCCCGGCCTCGGCGGCCTGCGCGGCGAGGCGCACCATGGTGCCGAGCCCGGCGGTGATCGACTTGGAGTCGACGACCCGCACGTCGACCTCGCCCTCGAGGGCTCGGGCGCCGTTCTGGGCCGACACCATCGTGGCCGACAGGGCGGAGGACAGGTTGATGCACACGACCGCGTCGGCCCCCGCCTCGGCCTGGGCCCGGAAGGCGGCCTCGAAGGCCCCGGGCGCGGGGGCGGCGGTCTCGGGCAGGCCGTCGAAGGAGGCCATGCGGGCGTAGAAGTCGGCCGCGCTGAGGTCGACGCCGTCGGTCAGCTCGTCCTCGCCGAAGCGGATGGTGAGGGGGACGACGACGATGCCGTGGGCCTCGACGACGTCGGGGGGCAGGTCGCTCGAGCTGTCGGTCACGAGGCGCACGTTGGCCATCGATCGCTCCTGGGGGTCGGTGGGGGCGCCCGGAGCGGCGCCGAAAGACGTCGGACCCGGGCCGCGTCGGCGAGGTTACGCCCGCCCACCCTCGTCGGCCCGGTCCCCGCCGTCCGGACCGGAGCCGACCTCGACCGGGTCGGCCCGATCACCGGCGTCGTCGTCGGGGTGCACGTCGTCGTGGGCGTCGGCGGTGCCGTCGGCCGCGGTGCCCTCGCCGGCCGAGGGGTGGCCGGCCCGGTGGCGGGCGCGACGGGCCCGGCGCCAGTGGCGGGCCCACCAGAGCAGCAGGAAGGCGGCGGCCCCGATCGAGAGGATCAGGCCGATGCCGGACACCGCCGTGGACCGCACCGTGTAGCGGACCTCGTCGAGGGTGACGGCGCCGTCGGGGGTGCGGATGGTGATGTCGATGGGCGCGTCGCCGGGGACGCGGGTGTGGACGGGGATCTCGATCTGGTTGGTGCCGGGCTGGAGCTCCACGACCATGCGGGGTCCGTCGGGCAGGTCGACGCGGCGGGCGGCGTCGAGCTCGATGGCGACGGTGGCCGGCACGTCGAGCTGGTTGCGCAGGGTGAGGGGCAGGCGGCCGTCGCGGGCGGTGAGGGTGATCGTCTGGCGGGCGGGCGCCTCGATGGCCGCGAACCGGGTGTCGAGGGTGGCGAGCACGACGTCGGCCTCGTGGATGCGCTCGTCGGTCGTGAGGGCCACGTCGCCCGACACGAGGAGCCGGCGGTCGAGCTCGGCGACCTCCTCGACGTCGTCGGTCGCGAGGCTGGCGTACGACGCGATGCGGCTGCGGGCGAGGTCGAGGCGCTCGGGCCAGGTGCCGAGGTCGACGGGTGCGGGAGACCGGGTGGTGGCGGCCCCGGAGGGGTCGACCTCGTCGAGCAGCTGGTTGACGGTCACGGGCCGGACGGGGGCGATCGGGTCGAGGAGCAGGGCGCCGAGTCGGGTGAGGGCCTCCTCGTCGCTCGGCCAGGTGGTCGGCGGGCGCACGACGACGGCGGCCCGGTCCTCGGTGGCCTCGTCGGTGAGGGCGAGCTCGGCGGCGAAGGCCCCCTCGTCGAGCACGGGGTCGGCCTCCCCGAGGACCGTGCTGCGGGTGAGGGCGAGCGACAGGCTCTCGTGGACCTCCACCGCCCGCACCGTGCGCGACGACCCCGCCGACAGCGTGAACGGGCGCAGCGGCGACGCGCCGTCGATGGATCCGGCCGGGAGGATGGCGGAGCGGATGCCGACCGGCCACAGCTGGCCGACCGCATCGGGGGTCAGGCCGGTCGAGGCGTCCCAGGTGCTGCTGTCGACCAGGCCGAGGCCCTCGGTGAGGGCGACGTTGCCCCACTCCCGCTGGCGGGCCAGCTCCTCGGACAGGCCGGCAGCCACCCAGGCGGGCAGGGCCACCTCGACGAAGGTGCCGTCGACGACCTGGCGGCCGCGGCTGGCGCGCCGCAGCGAGCCCAGGGCGCTGCGGGTGTCGGGGTCGGTGCCGAGGGCCTCGACCAGGCGGGGGCGGGGCACGAGGGTGGCGGGCAGGTCGGGGGTGGCGAGCAGGCCGTCGGCGACCACGTCGACCCGCTCGGCTGCCGCGGCCAGTCGGTCCGGGTCGATCACCATCGGGTCGTCACCGGTGGTGCCACCCTCCTCGGCGGACTCGGCGTCGGAGTCGGAGTCGTCGTCCTCGGATCGTCGTCGGACGGGTCCGGGGCGTCGTCCGTCGCGTCGGGGGACTCGGCGGTCGTGGTCGTCGCGTCGTCGCCCCCGGTGTCGTCGCCCTCGGTCCCGCCCTCGGACTCGTCCGGATCGGTCCCGTCCCCCTCGGCCCCGGCTCCCGTGGACGTCTCGTCGGCCGCGGGGAGGTCGAGCCCGATGACGGGTGCGACCAGCAAGGGGTCGTCGTCGGCGCCCGGCTCGCCCCCGGAGGCCACGCGGGTGAGGAAGGCGACGGTGTGGGTCAGCTCCGCGCCGTCGGCATCGACCACCTGGACGAGCACCGGGTGGACGCCGACCTGGAGGCCCCGGCTGAGGAACGCCCACCCGGGGATGGTCTCCCCCGGCTCCTGGCGCAGCGAGAAGGCCAGGGTGACGGTCCGGGCCCCCGACGCCGCGGTCGGCGCGGCGTCGAGCTCGACCGGGGGGACGCCGGCCCGCCGGTCGCCCTCGACCAGACCGAACAGGGCCTTGTTGAACGTCTCGCGGTCCTCGATGCGGGGGTGGAGGGTGGCCTCGACCCGGGCGCCGGGTGGGGCGTCGGCGACCTCGAGGTCGAGCTGCCACGTCCCGTCCCGCGGGACCCACGGCGTCTGGAACGTGCCCCGGAGCGAGACCGCGTCGTCCTGGAGGTGCGTCGACCCGCGTCGGCGAGAGCAGGCCGGTCGACCGGCGGCCGTGGCCGGCGACGTCGCGGCGACGAGGGCCACGACGGCGACCGCCGCTCCCAGGGCGCGGATCCGCGTGCGGCGTCGGGACGCGGGTCGGGTCGTCACCACGGGTCCCCGGGCCCGCCGAGGTCCGGCGGCCCGGCCTCGGTGAGCGGCAGGGTGAGGACCGTCAGCCCGTCCGGTTGCAGGACGAAGCCGAGGCGGCGGTAGAGGGCGAGGGCACCGTCGTTGGCGACCTGGGTGTTCACGACCGCCGACAGGCTGTGGCGGCGTCGCAGCCAGCGGAGGCCGTCGACGACGAGCGCGGCCCCGATGCCGGCCCGGCGCACCGTGGGGTCGACCGCGAGTCGCTGGACGTAGCCGCGGTCGCCCGAGCGGCCGGTGACCACGTAGCCGACGACCGCCCCGTTGCGGTCGGCCGCGACGCGCACGCGGGCCGAGGTGGTGGCGTGGATGGCGTCGTCGAGCCCGGCCCGGTCGAGCCGCCAGAAGCCGTCGAAGGCGCGACCGTCGACGGCGAGGACGGCCCCGAGCTCACCGCGCCGGGCCCGGCGCAGCTTCACGTCGCCCCGCAGGGCGACGTGGGGGACCGACTCGAGGTCGTGGGCCAGCAGGTGCAGCCGGTCGTGCACGTCGAAGCCCGCATCGCGGAACGTCGCCTGCTCGGCGGGCGCGAGGGCACCGGTCAGCAGGCGGCGGATGCCGCGCTCGCGGGCGGCGCCGACGAGGGCGGCGACCTCGGTGGGCGACGGGTGCGCCCCGGGCCGAGGCACCACCAGGAGGATGTCGTCGCGGCCGCGCCAGCTCGCGGTGCGGAGGGTGCGGCCGGCGGCCGTGGGGGAGCCGAACGGGGCCCGCCGGGCGCTCGGATGCCGACCGACCTGGGACGGACCCGCGCTCGGCGGGGGGAGGGCATCGGCAGCGTCCACGGCACCGGCGAGCCTACGGTCGGGCGGCCGTCGGCGACGGGACGCGGACCCGGAGCGGGAGGTCCGGCGACCGACGGACGGCCGCCCCGACCACTCGACCCGCCCGGGACCGACGTCGACGGGGGGCGCGGGCCCCGGGTAGCGCCACGTGGGCGGCGGCCGTAGCGTGCGCAGGGTGACGGCGCACCACCGCTCCGAGGGCGCGCCGAGGAGCTGATCGGTCCGAGGGTCTCCTCGGCCGCCGGGCGGGGAGGTGCGGGGTGACGCTGCTCGTCGCGTCCGACCCCCGCTTCCACGGCCACGACGTCGGCCGCGGCCACCCGGAGCGGCCCGCCCGCCTCGACGCGGTCGAGCACGGCATCGAGGCCGCCGGCCTGGGCGAGGCCGTCGTCCGCATCGAGCCGCGGATGGCGACCGACGACGACCTGGCCCGGGTCCACGACCGTCGGCTGGTCGAGGCCCTCGACCGCTTCGACGCCGCCGGCGGGGGCGACATCGACGGCGACACCGCGATGAGTCCCGGGTCGATGGTCGCGGCCCGCCTCGCGGCCGGCGCCGGGCTGGAGCTGGTCGACCGCCTCAAGGCCGGCGAGGGCGATGCCGGGTTCTGCGCGGTGCGCCCGCCCGGACATCACGCCACCCCCCGCCGGGCGATGGGGTTCTGCCTGTTCAACAACGTGGCGGTGGTGGCCGCCGCGCTGGCCGACGAGGGCGAGAAGGTGGTCGTGGTCGACTACGACGCCCACCACGGCAACGGCACCGAGGAGGTGTTCTGGCGCGATCCCCGGGTGCTGTACGTGTCGCTCCACGAGTGGCCGCTGTACCCCGGCACCGGTGCGCTGACCGACACGGGAGCGGGAGAGGGGGCCGGGTCCACGATCAACGTGCCGCTCCCGGCCGGCACCACCGGCGACGTCTACCGCCGGGCGGTCGACGAGCTCGTCCTGCCCGCCGCAGAGGCCCACGGCGCGACCTGGCTGCTGATCTCGGCCGGCTTCGACGCCCACCGGGCCGACCCGCTCACCGGCCTCGGGCTGACCTCCGGCGACTTCGCCGACATCACCGGCGACCTGCTGGCGGTGGCCCCGGCCGGGCGCCGGCTCCTGTTCCTGGAGGGCGGCTACGACCTCGACGGCCTGGCCGCGTCGACCGGCGCCGCCCTGGCCCGGGTGCTCGACGTCGACCACCGTCCCGAGCGGTCCACCTCGGGCGGGCCCGGGGGCGAGGTGGTGGCGGCCGCCGCCCGGGTGCACGGTCGCATCACCGGGGCCTGACCGGCGCCGACACCGGTCTGACCTGGACCTGAACACGAGCTCACGGCTGGCGGCCCCGCGGCCCGGCCGGCGGCGACGGCGAGCCGGGTCCTTGCCCACGCACAGTGACGTTGCTCACATCGGCGCGCCGGGTGCCGACGGTTGGAGGGCTCGCCGGGTCCCGCGGCGATCTCCCCCATCGAAGGAGGCCCCGGTGCCCGACCTGTCCCAGCTGCTGCACCACCTGGCCGAGCGCCGTGGCTCCGACCTGATCGTCAAGGTCGGGTCGGCCCCCCACATCCGCATCGACGGCCAGCTCCAGCCGACCGACCCTCGAGCCCATCGGCCCGACCGAGGTCGAGACCATCCTCGCCGAGCTCCTCTCGGTGCAGAAGGCCGAGGAGCTGCTGGAGGTGGGCGAGGTCGACGTGGCCCACAGCGTCGCCGGCGTCGGTCGGTTCCGCATCAACGTCTTCCGCCAGCGCGGCTCGCTGAGCCTGGCCGTGCGCCGGGTCGTGCCCGGTGCGCCCGCGATCACCGACCTCAACCTGCCCACCATCGTCGAGAAGCTGGCGATGGAGGACAGCGGCCTCATCGTCGTCGCCGGTCCCGCCGCCTCCGGCAAGACCACCACCGTCGCCGCCCTGCTCGACCACGTCAACGCCACCCGGGCCCGCCACATCGTCACCATCGAGCACCCGATCGAGGTGCTCCTGGCCGACAAGCAGTCGCTGATCAGCCAGCGGGAGATCGGCACCGACGCGGTGTCGTCGGCCGAGGCCCTGCGCCACGTCGGCCGCCAGAACGCGGACGTCATCTTCGTGGCCGAGCCCAGCGACCCGGAGACGGTCGAGGCGCATCGTCGGCCAGGCCCTGTCGGGCCGGCTGGTGGTCGTGACCATGGCCGCCCTCTCGGCGGCCGAGACGATCAGCCGCCTCGTCGACTTCTACCCGCCGCACCTGCAGCGCCAGGCCCGCTACTCGATCTCGCAGGTGCTCCGCGGCGTCGTCGCCCAGCGGCTGCTCGACCGGGTCGACGGCCGTGGCCGCGTCCCGGCGGTCGAGGCCCTGGTCGGCACCCAGAAGATGTCGGAGGCCATCGCCGTCCGGCGCCGACGAGCAGACCCTCGAGGCCCTGATGCGCGAGGGCGAGTACCACGGCATGCAGACCTTCGACCAGGCCCTGCTGTCGCTGTACCAGGACACGATCATCAGCGTCCGCGACGCGGTGGCCTCGGCCGCCCGCCCCGAGGACCTGCGCATCGCCATGCAGCAGTCCGGCATGGCCGCCGCCTACTGATCCACCCCGCCCGAGTCGCGTAGCCGAGCTCGTCGTCGAGTCGTCGGTCCGAAGTGGCGCGTGATCCGGCGCGGCCAGCGGCGCGATCGACGCGCCAGTACGTCTGCGGAACGACGGGGAGAACCAGATCGACGTCTGCTGCGTCTGAACGGGTGCCATGCGTGATCGAGCGTCCGCCGGACCTCCCGACGACCTGACCGCGTGCAGGGGTCACGGGAGGGAGGCGACGCGAAGTCGTTGACCTGGACGGCACGCGGCGCGACGGTTGCCCTGGCGGTCCGACACGAGAGCCGTCCCGGACGAGGCACGGGGGATCCCGTGGGCCGAGCGATCTGCGGCTCCGGCGAACCCGTCCCTCCTGGTCTCCGGACCGAGGCGCGACCGCGCCCGGATCCGGAACGGCCCCGGCGCGCCCGGCCCCCTGCGTGGCGCGCCGGGGCCCTCGTCGTCCGACCGGTGCGGTGGCTCGGTGGTCCGGCCCCTGGCGTCGGCGGGTCGACGCCACCGCACGGAGACCGACGCGCCGACCAGGGATCCGGCTCGGAGGCGACGGGGTCCTCGCCACTACCGTGATCGGGTGACCCCGGCCCGCTTCCAGGCGACCCTCGACGAGGTGCGCCCCCTCGCCGACGCCTTCGTCGCCGCCGGGCACCGCCTGTACCTGGTCGGCGGCATCGTGCGCGACCACTTCGTGGGCCGCGAGCTCGGCCCCGACGGCGACATCGACCTCACCACCGACGCCCGGCCCGAGCAGATCCTCGCCATCGTCAGGCCGCTGGCCGACGCGACCTGGGAGCAGGGCGCCCGCTTCGGCACCATCGGCTGCCGCATCGGCGGGCGCGACGTGGAGATCACGACCCACCGGGCCGAGGCGTACACGACCGACAGCCGCAAGCCGCAGGTGTCGTACTCCGACCGGGTCGAGGACGACCTGGCCCGTCGCGACTTCACCGTGAACGCCATGGCCCTCGAGGTGCCCGAGCCCCGCCTCGTCGACCCGCACGGTGGTGCCGAGGACCTCGCCCAGGGCCGGCTGCGCACCCCGCTCTCGCCGGAGGAGTCGTTCTCCGACGACCCGCTGCGGATGATGCGGGCCGCCCGCTTCATCGCCGGGTACGGCCTCGACCCCGACCCGGTGCTGGTGGCCGCGGTGGAGTCCATGAGCAACCGGCTGGAGATCGTGTCGGCCGAGCGCATCCGCGACGAGCTCGACAAGCTGATCGTCGTCGACGATCCGAGCGCCGGGCTGTGGTTCCTGCACGACACCGGCCTGGCCGACCAGTTCCTGCCCGAGCTGCCGGCCATGCGCCTCGAGCAGGATCCGATCCACCACCACAAGGACGTGCTCGGCCACACCATCGCGGTGGTGGCCAACGTGCGCGCCCGCGACGACGAGGGGCGCCCCAACCGCATCACCCGGCTGGCCGCCCTCTTCCACGACGTCGGCAAGCCCAAGACCCGCTCGTTCACCAAGGGCGCCGGCGTGTCGTTCCACCACCACGAGGTGGTCGGGGCCCGGATGACCCGCGAGCGCATGAAGGCGCTGCGCTACTCGAACGAGGACGTCGACGCGGTGTCCCAGCTGGTCGAGCTGCACCTCCGCTTCCACACCTACCGGCTGGGCTGGACCGACTCCGCCGTGCGCCGCTTCGTCCGCGACGCCGGCCCGCTGCTCGACGAGCTGGTCGAGCTGACCCGCTGCGACTGCACCACCCGCAACAAGCGCAAGGCCCAGGTGCTGAGCCGTCGGATGGACGAGCTGGAGGAGCGCATCGCCGAGCTCGGCGCGGAGGAGGAGCTCAAGGCCCTGCGCCCCGACCTCGACGGCACCGCGGTGATGGAGCGCCTCGGCGTCGGCCCCGGTCCGATCGTCGGCCGGGCCATGCGCTTCCTCACCGACCTCCGCATCGAGGAGGGCCCGCTGGGCCCCGACGAGGCCGGCCTCCGCCTCGACGCCTGGTGGGCCGACCAGCCCGACAGCACGCCCACCTGACCCCAGAGCACGCTTCCGGCTGACCTCCTCCTTCGAGCTGGTCCCGCGATCCGTCGCTCTGGTGCGGGATCGAGGGACCAGTACGAGAGGGGGTGGGGCCGTGCCATGATCGGGCCGCGCACGCGCCGGGCGAGATCAGGGGACGATTGCGATGGCCGACACCACGACCCGATCAGGGCTGAGCGACGACCTGCGGAAGGCCCTCCTCGCCGCGGTGGGCGAGGCCCACGTGGCCGAGGGCGACGCCATCGCCGAGGACTACACCCACGACGAGGCCCTCACCGCCGACGGCGGTGGTGCCCCGTCGCCGTGGTGCGCCCGGCGACCACCGCCGAGGTCGCCGCCGTGCTGCGCGGTCGCGCGACGAGCGCGGCATGCCGGTCACCGCCCGGGGCTCGGGCACCGGCCTGTCCGGCGCGTGCATCGCCCGTCGAGCCGGCGGCATCGTCGTCTCGCTTCGAGCGCATGAACGCGATCCTCGAGATCGACACCGACAACCACATGGCCGTCGTCCAGCCCGGCGTGCACGCTCGACGAGCTCGACGAGGCCCTCGCCGCCCCTCGGCCTCGTCTACCCGGTCTTCCCGGGCGAGTACAGCGCCAGCCTCGGCGGCAACGTCAACACCAACGCCGGCGGCATGCGGGCCGTGAAGTACGGCGTGACCCGCCACCACGTGCTCGGGCTCGAGGCGGTGCTGGCCGTCGGGCGAGGTGATCCGCACCGGCGGCAAGGTCGTGAAGGCCACCACCGGCTACGACCTCACCCAGCTCATCATCGGCTCGGAGGGCACCCTCGCCCTCGTCACCGAGGTGACGCTCAAGCTCCACGCCCCGCCTCGAGCACTCGGCCACGGTGCTGGCGCCGTTCGCCACGCTCGACGAGGTCACCACGGCGGTGCCCCGGATCGTCGGCTCGCGGCGTCGGGCCCGCTGATCCTCGAGTACATCGACCTGATGACGATGGCCGCGGCCACCGCCTACGTCGGGCTCGACCTCGGCATCCCCGAGGAGATCAAGGACACCGCGCTCGCCTACCTGGTGGTCGTGCTGGAGAACCGCACGACCAGGACCGCCTCGACGAGGACGTCGAGCGCTGGTGGCCGAGCTGCTGGGCGAGCTCGGCGCCATCGACGTCTACGTGCTGCCGCCGGCGGCCGGCGGCCAGCCTCATCGACGCCCGCGAGAAGGCGTTCTGGGTGGCCAAGGCCAACAGCGCCGACGACATCATCGACGTGGTCGTGCCCCGGGCCTCGATCCCCGAGTTCATGGCCGCGGTGTCGCGAGATCGCCGCCGAGACGCGGGTCGTGGATCGCCGGCTGCGGCCACGCCGGCGACGGCAACGTGCACCTGTCGGTCTTCCAGCCCGACGCCGACGGTGCGCGCAGGCGATCCTGCACAAGGTGTTCGGGGCCGGCATGGACCTCGGCGGCGCCATCTCCGGCGAGCACGGCATCGGCACCGAGAAGCAGGCGCTACTTCCTCGAGCTCGAGGACCCGGCGAAGATCGCGCTCATGCGGCGCATCAAGGCCGCCTTCGACCCCAACGGCATCCTCAACCCCGGCACGTCTCTGACGTGCCCGACCTGCCCACCGACGCCGTCGACCGCCTCCGCCCGACCAACGTGCGATGACCATGAGCCCATGAACGGCGCCCAGGCGCTCATCCGCACCCTCGTCGACTGCGGCGTCGACGTGTGCTTCACCAACCCCGGCACCTCCGAGATGCACTTCGTCGCCGCCCTCGACGACGTGCCCGAGATGCGCGGCGTCCTCGGCCTGTTCGAGGGCGTGGTCACCGGCGCGGCCGACGGCTACGCCCGCATGGCCGGGCAAGCCGGCCGCGACGCTGCTGCACCTCGGGCCCGGGCCTCGGCAACGGCCTGGCCAACCTCCACAACGCCCGCCGGGGCTTCACGCCGGTCGTGAACATCGTCGGCGACCACGCCACCTACCACAAGCAGTACGACGCGCCGCTCGAGAGCGACATCGAGGCGCGCTGGCCAACGGGCTGCACGGGCTGGGTCCGCGCCTCGCGCGACCAGCGACGACGTGGCGGCCGACGCCGCCGACGCGGTGGCCGCCGCCATGGTCCGGCCCGGGCCAGGTCGCCACCCTGATCCTGCCGGCCGACGTGTCGTGGTCCGAGGCGCGCGAGCCCGGCCGCGCCGGTCGCGCCCGCGCCGCCGGCCGCCGGTCGACGCCGACCAGGTCGCCGCGGTCGTGGCCGACGTCCTGCGCTCGCGGCGAGCCGGCCGCGCTGCTCGTCGGCGGCCGGGTCGCTGCGGCGAGGCCGGGCTGGTCGCCGCCGCCCGGGTCGCCGCCGGCGACGGGCGCCAAGCTGCTGTGCGAGACCTTCCCGGCCCGGCTCGAGCCGGGGCGCCGGGCTGCCCGCGGTCGAGCGGCTCGGCTACCTGGCCGAGTTCGCCGAGATGCAGCTGGACGGGCTGAAGCACCTGGTCCTGGTCGACGCCAAGGCGCCGGTGTCGTTCTTCGCCTACCCGGGCAAGGCCAGCGACCTCGTGCCCGAGGGCTGCGAGGTCCACGTGCTCGGCGACGGCGCCGACGACGCCGGTCGGCGGCCCTGCTCGGCGCTGGCCGACGCGCTCGGCGCGCCGGCCGACGTCGCCCGGGCCAGCGGCCGCCCGGCCCGACGCGCCCACCGGCGCCGCTCGACGCGCGCAGTCGATGGCCGCCGCCCTCGGCGCGCTGCTGCCCGAGGGGGCCATCGTCTCCGACGAGGGCAACACCGCCGGGCTGTTCGTCGCCGGGGCCACCGCCGGGTGCCCGCCCCACGACTGGCTGACCCTCACCGGCGGCGCCATCGGCCAGGGCATGCCCGTCGCCACCGGCGCGGCCGTCGCCTGCCCCGACCGCAAGGTCGTGAGCCTCCAGGCCGACGGCTCGCGCGCTCTACACGATCCAGTCGCTGTGGACGCAGGCCCGCGAGGGCCTCGACGTCACCACGATCATCCTCAACAACCGGTCCTACGCCGTCCTCAACATGGAGCTGTCAGCGGGTCGGCGCCGAGGAGCCGGGGCCCACGGCGCTGGCGATGCTCGACCTCAGCCGGCCCGACATCGACTTCTGCGCCCTGGCCCAGGGCCTGGGCGTCCCCGCCGAGCGGGCCACCACCGCCGAGGAGTTCACCGCCGCCCTCGAGCGGGCCCTCGCCACCGACGGCCCCGCCCTCGTCGAGGTCATGCTCCCCGCCGGCCTCTGACCTCCTGAACCTGACGACAGCGATGAGCAGCGTGCCGGCGTCGGCGTCGGAGCACCCGGCGACGTGGAAGTTCGACCTCCCGGTCTTCCACGCCGAGAGCCGGGCCGCCTGGCGGGCCTGGCTGGCGGAGAACCACGCATCCGAGCGCGGGGTGTGGCTCTGCTCGTGGAAGAAGCCGACCGGGCGTCCGGCGTGCCCGTACCCGGAGGCGGTGGAGGAGGCCCTCTGCTTCGGCTGGATCGACTCGACCGTGAACAGCCTCGACGACGAGCGGGGCCTCCAGCTGATGACGCCCCGCAAGCCCAAGAGCTCGTGGACCCGGCTCAACAAGCAGCGGGTCGCCGACATGGAGGCGGCCGGGCTGATGGCCGACGCCGGTCGTCGCGCCGTCGAGGTCGGCCCAGGCCAACGGGTACTGGACCCTGTTCGACCAGGTCGAGGACCTGATCGAGCCCCCGGACCTGGCCGCCGCCCTCGACGCCGTGCCCGAGGCCGGGTCCTGCTGGGACGCGTTCCCGGCCAGCCCGCGGAAGATGATGCTCGGCTGGATCGTCACCGCGGCCAAGGACGAGACCCGCCAGCGCCGCATCGCCGCCATCGTCGAGAAGGCCGCGAAGGGCGAGCGCGCCCAGGGCTGACCGCGCTCCTGCAGCACCCGCCCTCGAAGCGAGCACGAAGGTCGGGCCTGTGGGGCGCACTTCCGTGCTCGGTTCGTCGTCGGGACGGGATCCGCGGGGCCGCGGGTGGGCGTCGCGAGACTCGGGGCATGTCCGACGTCCCCCCCGGCAGCCCTCCGCCTCCTCCCGCCACCCCTGGAGGAGCGCCTGCGGGGGCACCCGACGGCGGTGCGGCAGGGGCATCCGGTGCTCCGGGAGCCCCGGCGTGGAGCCGCTACACCGCGGCGGCGCCGGCGGGCGTCGAGCGCTCCCACGAGGTCGCGACCTACGGCCCCGGCATCCCGACCGAGACCGACCTCCGGCTGCTGGGGAACCTCGAGGGCAAGCGGGTGCTCGACCTCGGCTGCGGTGCCGGTGCGGCGGCCATCGCCTTCGCCCGGGCCGGGGCCAAGGTGATCGCCGTCGACCCGTCGGCCGAGCAGCTCGAGGTGGCCCGCCAGGCGGCGGAGGCGGCCGACGTGAAGATCGAGCTCCAGCAGGCCAGCCCGGCCGAGCTGGCCTTCGTCCGCGGCGACGGCATCGACGTCGCCTACTCGGCCTACGCCCTGGCCGAGGTCCCCGACCTCGACCGGGTGTTCCGGCAGGTCCATCGGGTGCTGAAGCAGGAGGCGCCGTTGGTGTTCTCCGTGCCGCACCCCGCCTTCACCATGCTGGTCGCCGGGTCGCGGCGGCTGGACGGCCCGACGGGCTCGCCGCCGGTCCTCCGCCGTCGCTACGCCGACCCGGCTCCCTACGACGTCGACCGCGGCGGCGACCGGGTCACCGACGTGCCCCGCACGGTGTCGCAGCTCTTCACCTCGCTGACCCGGTCGAACTTCCGGGTCGACCACCTGCTCGAGCCCGCGGCCGAGCGGTCGCTCGCCCCGGAGGGCACGTGGGTCGACGCCATGGACTGGGTGCCGCCGACCCTGGTGATGCGGGCCCGCAAGCAGGGCATCTGACCGCTCGCTGACGCCGTCGGGCGGCGCGAGCGCCGGACGGCCGCGGAGGCTCGGAGGGCACAGGTAGCCTCGCGGCGTGTCGTTCCGGCCCGATCAGATGCGAGGCGCCCGCGCCGGCGGGGCCATCGACTACCGCCTGGCCCGGCGGCACCTGATCGCGGAGCACAAGCGGGGCCGCCTGGCCCGCAACGACGTGTGCGACGCCCACCCCGAGCTGATGCGGGCGGCGCGCGAGGTCGGGCGTCCGACCGAGATCGGCTGCCCCATCTGCGAGGACGACCAGATCCGGCTGGTCAGCTACGTGTTCGGGCCCCGTCTGCCGGCCTTCGGCCGCTGCATCACCAAGGCGTCGGAGCTGCGCGACTTCAACCGCCGGGCCGGTTCGTTCACCTGCTACGTGGTCGAGGTGTGCCCGTCGTGCGGGTGGAACCACCTGTTCCGCACCTGGGCCCTCGGCCGGGGCGAGCCCACCCGCAAGACCGCGACCTGAGCCGCCCGCCGGGGCGCGACCGGATCGGCGTGCCCCCCAGCCGGTAGCCTGACCCGGTCCCGGGTGGCTCTTCGGCGGACCCTCCCGGCGGACCCCTGCCCTCCGACGTCCCTGGTCCCATGCCTCCACGCCGCCGCCCGATCTCGGCCGACAACCTCAAGACCACGCGCCGGGGCGACGTGAAGCGGCGCGGCCTGCTCTGGCGGTGGCGTCGCCTGCTGTTCGCCTTCGCCCTCGTCGCGGTGTCGGCGGTGGCCGGCGCCGGCTACGTGGTGTCGCGCATCGAGCTGCCGACCGAGGTCCCCACCGAGGACCAGACCACCTTCATCTGCGCGTCGGACGTCGGCCCCGGCCAGTGCACCGAGGGCCGGTCGATCGCGGCCCTGCACGGCGAGGAGGACCGGGTCAACGTCAGCCTCGACGCGGTGCCCGACGTGATGATCGACGCGGTGATCTCGGCCGAGGACCGTGACTTCTTCGAGCACGGCGGCGTCGACCCGGTGGGCATCACCCGCGCCGCCCTGCTCGGACATCCGGGGCAACTCGGCGTCGCGCCAGGGCGGCTCGACCATCACCCAGCAGTACGTCAAGAACGTCTACCTCACCAACGAGCGGACCCTCGACCGCAAGATCCGCGAAGCGGTGATGGCCATCAAGCTGGAGCAGGAGATCCCGAAGGAGCAGATCCTCGAGAACTACCTGAACACCATCTACTTCGGGCGGGGCGCCTACGGGATCCAGGCCGCGTCGCAGGCCTACTTCACCAAGGACGTGGGCGAGCTCAGCCTCCCCGAGGCCGCGCTGCTCGCCGGGCTGATCCGCTCCCCCCAGAGCGCCGAGCCCTACCGCTACCCGGAGGAGGCCCGGCGCCGTCGCCGCACGGTGCTCGACGCCATGCTCCAGGAGGGCTACATCACCGAGCAGGAGCGCGACCTCTCCGACGCCTGGGAGTTCGACGTCTTCCACGGCGCTGGCCCTCTGGGCCCCGTCCGACGGCGTCGAGGTCACGCCCGGCGGCGTCGAACGTCGGGGCCGACTTCTTCGTCGAGGAGGTCCGCAAGCAGCTGACCGAGCGGTACGGCTCCGACGCGGTGTTCGGCGGCGGCCTGCGGGTGTACACGACGATCGACATGGCGGCCCAGAACGAGGCGTACCAGGCGGTGGCGCAGACCCTCGACCAGCCCGACGACCCCGCCGGTGCCCTGGTGTCGATCGACGACGGCGGCCGGGTGGTGGCCATGATGGGCGGCCGCGACTACTCGACCGACCAGGTCAACCTGGCCGCTCGGCAAGCGGGGCGGTGGCAGCGGTCGCCAGCCGGGCTCGACCTTCAAGGCCTTCGCCGTCGCCGAGGCGGTGCGGGAGGGCTACTCGATCGAGTCGCTGGTCGAGAGCCCGTCGGTGAAGGTCTTCCCGGACGCCAACAACGGCGACGGACTGGGAGGTCAACGGCGGCTGCTGCGGTGGCACCGCGACCCTCATCGACGCCACCGCGCGGTCGGCCAACACGGCCTTCGCCCAGCTGATGATCGACCTCGGCCCCGAGAACGTGGTCCGGCTGGCCAACGAGCTCGGGGTGGCGACCGAGTTCCCCGAGGAGCGGATGGTCCCGTCGCTCGTGCTCGGCGCCGGTGAGGTGTCGGTGCTCGACATGGCCGCGGCCTACTCCACCTTCGCCAACCAGGGCACGGCCATCACCCCGCGCATGATCACCCGGGTCGAGCGGGCCGACGGCACCCTCGTCGAGGAGTTCTCGTCGGACCGTCGCGAGGTGCTCACCGCCGACGAGACCGCCCGCGTCACCCACACCCTCCGGGGGGTGATCGAGGACGGCACCGGCGACCGCGGCCGACATCGGTCGGCCCGCGGCCGGCAAGACGGGGACGACGTCGAACAACTACGACGCCTGGTTCGTCGGCTACACCCCGAGGTCACCACCGCGGTGTGGATGGGCTACCCGATCCCGCCGCCGATGACGTCGGTCCAGGGCGAGACCGTGGCCGGCGGCAACATCCCGGCCCGGATCTGGAAGCGCGTACATGGAGTCCGCCCTCGCCGGCACCGAGCCGAGCGAGTTCACCGAGCCCGACGACATCGAGGCCGGCCGTGACGCTCGACCCCGAGCTCGGCCTGGGCAGCGACCGCCCCGCACCGACGGTGTCGACGCCCTCGACCGGTTCGACCCCGTCCACCGACGGCACCGGCGGGACCGGTGGGCACGGGCGGCGGCACCGGAGGCGACGACCCCCGAGGCGACCGTCCCCGAGGCGACGGTCCCCGAGACCCAGCCGTCGACCCCGGCCGCCGGCGGCGCGGACCCGCGGGGCCGGCGGAGCGGGCGCCGACCCCGGCGGCTGATCAGGCGTCGACCGGCGCTCGTGGGGGTAGTGGGTGCGGCAGGCCGCGCACCAGCGCTCGACGTCGGGGTCGCGGCGCACCGAGCCCTCCTGGTCCCAGCTCTCGGGGGTGACGTACAGGCGGTGCAGGGCCACCAGGTCGTCGGCGTCGTCCTCGCCGCAGCTGTCGCAGGTGCCGGTCTCCACGGTGCGCAGGGTAGAGCGCCGGGTCATGCCCCGGTGACGCTCCGCCCGCCCGTCGATCGGCCCGGTGTGACCGCATCCACCGACCGCGGCGGATGACGGCACCCGACTGGAGCGTTGGACGTCGCGACCGGTACGGTTCCGGTCACCGCTGGCAGCCACACAGGCGCTGGACGGACAAGGAGGTTCCCGCATGGGCTCGACCACCAACGGCGCTCCCCGCCGACCCATCACCGCTCCCGCGATCCGGGCCCGGAAGGTCCGTGACGGGGGCGATCCCCTCGTCATGGTCACGGCCTACGACGCGCCGGGCTCCCGCCAGGCCGAGGCCGCCGGGGTCGACATGATCCTGGTCGGCGACTCCCTGGCCATGGTCGTGCTGGGCTACGACGACACCCTCCAGGTGACCGTCGACGACATGGCGCACCACACCGCCGCGGTGGCCCGGGCCAAGCCGGCCGCGCTGATCGTCGGCGACCTGCCCTGGATGAGCTACCACGTCGACCGGGCCGAGACGGTGCGCAACGCGGCGGCCCTCGTCCGGGCCGGCGCCGGGGCGGTGAAGCTCGAGGGCGGCCGCAAGCGGCTGCCGATGGTCGAGGCCATCGTCGACGCCGAGATCCCGGTCATGGGCCACATCGGCCTGACCCCGCAGTCGGTGCACGCCATGGGCGGCTTCAAGGTCCAGGGCCGCTCGAGCGAGGCCGCGCTGCAGCTGGTGGCCGATGCCAAGGCCCTCGCCCACGCCGGCGCCTTCGCCCTGGTGCTCGAGGGCGTCCCCGACGAGGTGGCCCGCCTGGTCACCGACGCGGTCGACGTGCCCACCATCGGCATCGGCGCCGGCCCCCACTGCGACGGCCAGGTGCTCGTGTACCACGACGTCCTCGGCATCGAGGAGCGCATGGCGCCCAAGTTCGTCCGCCGCTACGCCGCCATCGGGGGCGACAGCGTCGACGCCCTCCGCTCCTTCGCGACCGACGTCCGCAGCGGCGCCTTCCCCGGCCCCGACGAGAGCTACCACCTCTCGGCCGAGGTGGCCGAGACCCTCGGCCTGTACGGCGCCGCCAGCTGATCCCGTCGCCGGCCGCAGCGTCGCGGCCGGCCCGGGCCGCGGGCGCGGGTGGGGCAGGATGGCCCCATGGCCTCCCCGCGTGCGGACCTCCTGTGGACCTGGCTGCCCCGGCTGCTCGTCGCCGCCGGGGCGGTGGTCCTCGCGGTGGCGCTGTTCGGCGTCCTCGCGGACGACGACGAGGCGGCCGACGGGGAGCTGGCGCCGACCTCCACCACCGAGGCCGCGTCGGGCCCGCCTCTGACCGCGGCGCCCACCGAGTCGCTGCCGGCCGTCACCGGACCTCTGGCCGAGGGCCGCACCGCCATCCCGGGCTTCGGTGAGGTCGAGATCCGGGTGGTCGAGGGACCCGATGGCGAGGACGTCGTGCTGTGCGTGCTGCTGGCCGAGACCCCGGAGCAGCGTCGACAGGGTCTCATGCGGGTCACCGACGAGGCCCTCGGGGGCTACGACGGGATGTTGTTCACCTTCCCCACCGACGACGAGGGCGGCTTCTGGATGAAGGACACGCTGCTGCCGCTGTCGATCGCCTACCTCGACGCGGAGGGGGCGGTGGTGTCGACCGCCGACATGGACCCGTGCCCGCCGGAGACCGAGTCGTGCCCGACCTACCCGCCGACGGGGCCCTACCGGATGGCCCTGGAGGTGCCGCAGGGCGGACTCGACGACATCGGCCTGGCGGAGGGCTCGACCGCCCGGGTGGAGGTCGGGGGCGCCTGCGCCCCTCTCACCTGACCCCTGCCTGATCCCCTCGGATCCGCTCGACGGCGGCTCGACGGGCCGGGTGACGCCGGGGGGTGGCGGGGCGGACGGTCTCGGTGCGCACAGGTGTGAAGTCGGTCGCTCCGACGATCCGTGGTCGTGGCGACCCCTGGTCACCCTCGGTGGTCGGGCGTAGGGTGCCCGTCGGCGGGGACAGGGCGAGAGGTCGGGTTGCCATGGCCACCCACAGGGCATCGGTGTGCGGCGAGACCGCACCCTCCGGTCGCGAGACCGGCGACCTGTCCGCGCCGGTCCCCAGGCTCCGGCTGTCACTGCTGGGCGGGTTCCGGCTCGACGGTGCGCCGGGCGACCCGGTCCTCCCGGCCACGTCCGAACGGGTGCTGGCGTACCTCGCCCTGCACGATCCGATGGGCCCGAACCGGTCCCTCGTGGCCGGATCGCTGTGGCCCGACACGTCCGACACCCAGGCCGCGGCCAACCTCCGCAGCACGCTGTGGCGGCTCCGTCGGGTCGACGAGCGGCTGGTGACGGCGCACGGGCAGCACCTCCACCTCGGCCCGGAGGTCCTCGTCGACGTCCGCGAGCTGGAGGTCCTCGCCGATCGGGTGCTCCACCAGCACGCGTCGGAGCCCGCGCCGGAGGTCGACGCGACCGGCCTGGCCAGGGAGCTCCTGCCCGGGTACTGGGACTCCTGGCTGGTGTTCGAGCGCGAGCGGCTGCGCCAGCTCGCCCTCGCGGCCCTCGACCGCCTGGTCGAGCTGCAGATCGACCAGGGCCGCCCCACCGAGGCGGTGCTCACCGGTCTGGCCGCGGTCGAGGCCGACCCGCTGCGGGAGTCGGCCGCGCTCGGCGCTGATCCGGGCGCATGTGGCCTGCGGCAACCACAGCGAGGCGATCCGCCACGCGGAGCGCTACCGGGGTCTGCTCCGGCGCGAGCTGGGGATCGACCCCTCGCCGCGACTGCAGGCGCACCTGGTGCCGATCGGGGCCGTCGCGCCCGCCTGAGGCCTGGGCCTGGGCCGCGGGGCGAGCACCGCAGCGCTCGGGAGCCGCTCGGGTGCCGCTCGGGTGACGGTGGCGTGACGGGGCCGTGCCACCGTCGAGGCCATGGGCCCGACCGTCGAGCGGCGTGCCGCGTGGCTCCTCACCGTGTGGGTGGAGGACGGGGAGGTGCGGGGCCGGGTCGCGGCGACCGTCGATGTGGCGTCGCCGCGGTCGACGACGCGGCACCTGGCCGGGATCGAGCCGATGTGCGACTCGTTGCGGACGTTCCTCGTCGACCTCGTCGGGGAGGACGGTGCGGGCGGAGAGGCGGTCAGCCCGCGGTGAAGCAGAGCGGGGCGATGACGCGGCGCTGGTGCGCGGGCAGGGTCGGGAGCTGGTGGGGGACGACGCTGCCCAGCACGACGACGGCCTCGCCGGCGCGGGCCCGCACCGCCCGCCGGCCGCGGCGCGGCGTCGCCCGGATGGCGGCCAGCTCCTCGGTGGCCCGCTCGGGCCAGGTCCACAGGGGGTGGGGGCGGCGTCGCTCGTCGCCGGTGTCGTCGACGACCACGATGACGGTGACGTCGCAGCCGGGGATGTCGCGGTGCAGCCCGAGGTGGTCGCCCGGGCCGTAGCCCGAGTAGCTCGCGCGGGCGCCGAGCGGCACGCAGCGCGCTCCGGTGACGGTCGAGACCAGGTCGGCGAGGTCCCCGCCCACGTACAGCTCGTCGAGGCCGGGGCCTCCGGCGATCGAGAGCAGCGAGCGGTCGGGGTCGCCCTTGCGGGTGTCGTGGGGCATCGCCCGGCGGACCCGGGAGGCGCCGCGGGCGCCCTGCGCCACGTCGCGTCGGAGGTCGGCGACGCCACCGGGCACGTCGACCACCACCGCGCCGCCGGCCCGGGCGAGGGGCCCGCGGGCCAGGGTGGCGGCCGCGGGGGAGATCACACGAAGGGCTCCCCGCCCGACGGTCCCTCGGGGGGGTGCTCGACCGGTCCGAAGTCGATCTCGGGACCGGTGGTGACCGCCTGCACCGCCTCGGCCAGCTCGCGCGGGAGCTGCGACGTGCTCCAGCCGTCGTCGGTCGGTGGACCGATGACCGCCTCGATGGTGGCGTCGGGCGCGGTGACCGAGAAGCTGAGGCCGACGAGGGGTCCGACCTCGCACCCGGCCTCGCGCAGGTGCGAGCGCAGCCGCTCGGCGCGCTCGGGGTCGGGAGCCCAGCGGTCGATGGTGGCCGCGGTGATCTCCTCCGGCGGCGGCGCCCCGGGGGCGGGTTCGAGGACCACCAGCGCGACCGTCATGGTCCGACCCTACGACGCCTGCGCGGCGGGGACCCGGGCCTCCTCGGCCGGGGGACCGGGCGTCGCCGTGGCGCCGCGTGGGCGCCGATGCCGACAGGACGGGGATGCGACGCGACAGGCGCAGGGGGCTGTCGGGCCGACGGGCCGGGTGGCGCACGGCGAGGGAGAGGCAGGCGCGTCGCCGGACGAGCATGGTGCGGTCGGCGACGGCGCGGTTGACCAGCTCGGCCAGCTCGCGGGGCGTCACGCCGGCCAGCTCGGGGAGGGCGAGCAGCTCCTCCGCCGGTCGCGGCCGGTCGCACGCCAGGTAGGCCGCGGCCCGCCAACCGAGGAGCTCGTGCCGGGTCACCGGGCCGCCCCGGGTGTCGACCAGCACGACCCGGTCGGGCTCGCTGACGGTCTGGAGGAGCTCGCCGGTGGGCCCGCCCTCCCGCCAGGCGTCGACCGCGGTCCGCACGGCGCGCACGTGGTCGTCGGCGCCCCGCCCGTCGGCGTAGTCGAAGTCGAAGTAGTACGCGACCTCGTCGAGGACGTCGGCCGGCCACGGGTGCAGGTGGCGGTAGGGCGCCATCGCCCTCACCGCGGTCATGCCGTGGCCGGCGGGGTCGTCGTGGTACGGGCTGAACCGGTCGAGGCGGATGGGTCCGCACGCGGTCGGCGGGGTCAGGTGGCCGATGGCGGCGATGGCCTCGGCGATCTCCCGGTAGTCGTCCGCGGTCTCGCCGGGGAAGCCGTAGAGCAGGTTCCAGTCCGGGGTCACCCCGTGCTCGGCGCACCACTTGAGCATGGCGATGTTGCGGAGGCCGGTGGTGCCCTTGCGCATCAGGTCGAGGACGTGGTCGCTCAGGCTCTCGATGCCCGGCTGCACCTCGGTCACCCCGCCGGCGCGGAGCTGGGCGATCTGGGGCGAGGTGAGGTTCGCCTTCACCTCGTAGAACACCTCCAGGTCGTCGGGGCGCTCGGCCAGGCGGGGGAGGAAGGTGCGCAGGTAGCGCATGTCCATGATGTTGTCGACCATCGCGACCCGCTGGGCGCCGGTGGTCGCGACGAGGAGGTCGAGCTCGTCGAGGGCGCGGTCGGCCGACTTGCTGCGGTAGCCGATGCCGGCGCCGTTCAGGCCGCAGAAGGTGCAGTGGGAGTGGGCGCCCCACCAGCAGCCGCGCGAGGTCTCCATCACCAGCAGCGGGCTCGTCGACGCGGCGGCCGTCGAGCGAGCCCGGGCCGCGACCCAGTCCGCCACCTCCGGCACGGGCAGGGCGTCGAGGTCCTGGACCGTCTCCGCCGGCGGCCCCTCGACCGACGTGCCGTCGGCCGCCCGGCTGACGACCCCCGGGATCGTGGCGAGGTCCCCACCGGAGGCGAGGGCGGCGAGGACCGTCGGGAACGAGTGGTCGGCCTCGCCGCGGCAGGCGACGTCGACGAACGGCAGGCGCCGGTGCTGGGCCAGGCCCATCGGGCCCTCCCAGTTGGCCCCTCCCACCACGGTCGTCACCTGCGGGTGGGCGGCCTTGACCGCCCGGGCCAGGGCGATCGATGCCAGGTTCTGCTGGAAGGTCGACGTGAACCCGACGACGTCGTAGGCGTCCCACGGCACCTCCCGGAGGCAGTGGGCCAGGAAGGCGGGGACCGCGGCGCGCACGCGGAGCACGCGGGCGACCGACTCGTCGTCCAGGCACCACGTGTCGCGGAGCACGTCGGACACGTAGGCGTGGGCCCCGAGGTCGGTGCCGTGGGCGGCGGCGGCGAAGACCCACTCGCCGGCGAAGGCGGTGTAGGGCACCTCGTTGCAGAGCCACTGGTAGTCGTCGACGCCGATCTGGTCGGCGAAGGCGAAGGTGAGGTGGTGGGCGGTGCAGTCGTGCCCGTCGCGCCGGGCCGCGGCCTGGAGCAGGCCGAGGCCCAGCGCCGGTCGTTCGAGCGAGCCGAAGGGGGCGGCCACCAGGGCGACCCGGCACCGTCGCGCCGGGTCGCCCTGCGGGGGAGTGGACCGATCAGAGCCCGAGGTCATCGCCGGAGTCGACGATCATCTGCTCCAGGTAGGCGACGTCCTCGGCGGTCAGGCCGACCCCTGCCTCAGGGGCCGGGGCGCCGCCTGCGTCGGCGGGTCCGGGCTGGATCGGCGGCGGCAGCACGATCGGCTCGATGGGCCGGATGGGGGCCACCGGGATCACCGGCTCGATCGGCTGGATCGGCTGGATGGGCTCGATGGGCTGGATCGGGACGATCGGTCGGATGGGCTGGACGGGCCGGATGGGCTGGATGACGACCGGGCCGACCGAGATGGGCTGGATGATCGGCAGGCACGAGAGCTTGGCCGACAGCACCGCCTTGTGGGCGTCGACCAGGCCGCGACCGGTGGCGGTGTCGGGCCCGGGCCCCGCCACCCCGGGGGTGTTGGAGTGGCTCGAGCCGACGGTGACGTCGCGGGCGGTGGCCTTCATGATCGAGCGGACCTTGGCCGGCGTCAGCTTGGGGCAGGCCTGCTTCATCAGCGCGGCCACACCGGCGAGCTGGGGGGCGGCGGCCGAGGTGCCGCTGATGGCGGCCCAGCCGTCGGTGGCGGTGGTCTCGTCGCCGTTGGGGTGCGAGCCGCCGGGGGCACCGGCGTCGATGGCACAGCCGGAGGGGAGCGGCAACATGATGTAGCGGGCCCCGGGCTGCATCCCCACCAGGCCGCACACGTCGGGCGACTGGCGGCCGGCGTAGATGTTGCTGACGAAGCCGCTGGCGTAGTCGCTCGCCCGCATCGACCCGTCGGCCTTCATGTAGACGCCACCGGCGGAGATGACGTCCGGGTGCTGGCCCGGGAAGCCCCAGTGCCCGTTGCCGGCGGAGAAGACGACGATGATGCCGTTGGCCACCGCCGCGGCGACGGCCGCGGCCATGGCCAGGTTGGCCGCCGACAGGGGACCGAACTGGATGCTCGACCCCCAGCTGTTGGAGATGATGTGCGGGGCGGTCGCGGCGGCGGCGTTGAAGCCGGCGGTCGTGTTGGTGAAGCTGATCTTCAGCATCTGGAACGACACGTCGGGGGCGACGGCGAAGATGTTGGCCGACTCGGCGGTGCCGTGGCCGTTCTCGTCGACGCCGGGGTTGGCCGCGCCGGGGCCGGCGATGGTCGGGCTGAACGAGTAGCCGCGCTGCACGAAGTAGGGGTGCGGCTCCCAGCCCGAGTCGGTCATCATCACCTTCACGCCCTTGCCGGTGATGCCGCTGCGGTGGACCTTGTCGGCGTTCATCCCCAGCGACACGTCGCCGGGCACGTCGAGGTGCCAGTAGTCGACCGGCGGGGCGAAGGCGTTGGGCGCCATCGGGTAGCGCGGCTCCTCGATGGCGACGCCCTCGATGACGTCGGCCATCTCGGTGCCCTCCGTGGGCACCAGGCCGGGCATGTCGCTGTTGGTGGTCTCGATGAACTGGGCCACGTCCTCGACGCCGCCCGGCTTGATGACCGGGCGGTCCTCGATCACCAGGGTGGTGCCGAACACCTGCTCGTAGAGGCGGGCGCGGCCCGCGATGTTGATGGTGGTGCGGGACGTCTGGAGGACCTCGAAGCCGGCACCGTGCAGGCGCGACACCGCCTCGGCGATGACGGCGTCCTCGGAGGCGTAGGCGACGACGTTCTCCGCGGTGACCCCGCTGGCCTGGAACAGCGGGACGCCGCCGACCGACCGGGGCGACACCTGGGCGAAGATGCGGTCGGGCATCCCGCCCGAGGACCGTGGCGCCGCCCGGCGGCGGGCGGGAGCCTTCTTGGCGGCGGACTTCTTGGCGGCGCTCTTCTTCGGTGGCATGCGTCACTGCTCCCATCGGCTGGATCCCCGCTCGGGGGCAGTGTCGACCGGCCGCGTCACCGTGCCGTGATGGTGGTGTCACGGGGGTGGCCGGCGCCGCGAGCGACGTCGGCCGGCCTTCGCTGTCACACCCCGTCGCCATGATGGGATCCATGGACGAACGGCGCCCCCGACGCCCGAGCCACCACCGCGGGTTCGTCGGCGACCGCCGTTCTCCCGTAGAGTCGCACGGTCCAATCGACCCTGCCCCGACAGCCGGGGCCCCGGCCGACGCCGGGTCCACAGGGAGGAGCTCGCGATGCGAGCCTATGAGCTGATGGTCATCTTCGACGGTGACCTCGACGAGTCCACCGTGCAGGGCGTGATCAACAAGATCCACGCCCAGGTCACCGAGGCAGGTGGCACGACGGCGACCACCGACAAGTGGGGCCGGCGCCGCTTCGCCTACGAGATCGACCACAAGAACGAGGGCTTCTACGTGGTGTTCGAGATCCTGGCCGAGCCGAGCGCGCTCGACCGGACCGAGAACACGCTGCGGCTCGCGGACGAGGTCGTCCGCCACAAGCTCATCCGCCTGCCCGACCACGAGGCCGCCCGACGCGGCCTCCTCGGCGAGCAGGCCGCCCCGGCCTCGGCCGAGGCGTAGTCCGGAGGTCCGACACCGATGGCAGCAGACAACACCGTGACGCTCGTGGGGAACGTGACCCGCGACCCCGAGCTCCGCTTCACCCCCAGCGGGCAGGCCGTGGCCACCTTCGGCCTGGCCGTCAACCGGCGCTGGCAGAACCGCCAGAGCAACGAGTGGGAGGAGCAGACCTCCTTCTTCGACGTGAAGTGCTGGGCCCAGATGGCCGAGAACGTGGCCGAGTCCATCGGCCGCGGCTCGCGCGTCGTCGTGTCCGGTCGCCTCGAGCAGCGCTCGTGGGAGACCGACCAGGGCGACAAGCGCTCCAAGGTCGAGGTGGTGGCCGACGAGGTCGCCCCCAGCCTGCGCTGGGCCACGGCCCAGATCTCGCGCAACGAGCGCCGTGACGGCGACGGCAGCGGCCCCGCCGGTGGCGGTGGCGGCGGTCGTGGTGGCTACAGCGGCGGCGGCAGCGCCCCCAGCGGTGGCGGCCGCGGTGGCGAGGGCGGCAGCAGTGGCGGCGGAGGCAACGGCGGCAGCAGCAGTGGCGGTGGCGGGTACGGCGGTGGCAGCGACATGGATGAGGAGCCGTTCTGATGGCAGCGAAGCCCAAGCGGGGCAAGAACAAGGACAACGCCCGGCGTAGCAAGAAGAAGATCAGCGTCCTCAGCCAGGAGAAGGTCGAGTACGTCGACTACAAGGACGTGAACCTGCTCAAGCGGTTCATGTCCGACCGGGCCAAGATCCGGGCCCGCCGGGTCACGGGCAACAACGCCCAGCAGCAGAGCGAGGTCGCCATGGCGATCAAGAACGCTCGCGAGATGGCGCTGCTCCCGTACGCCAACCGCATCACGCAGCAGCGTGGCGGTGGCCGCGACCGCGGCGAGCGGGGCCTGCGCCCCGACGGCCCGATGCCGCGCCCGACCGCGCCGCCGCCCAGCGGTGGTGCCGGTGAGGGCGAGCTCGACGTGCCCACCACCGAGACCGAGGTCGAGGAGGTCGAGGCCTGATGCGCGTCGTGCTCCATGCCGACGTCGACGGCGTCGGCACCAAGGGCCAGGTGGTCGACGTGGCCGACGGCTACGCCCGCAACCTGCTGCTCCCGACCGGTCGGGCCGTCAAGGCCACCGCGGGCTCCGAGGGCCAGGCCGAGGGCATGCGCCGTCGGCGGGCCGAGCGCGACGCGGTCGACCGGGCCTCGGCCGAGGAGATCGCCAAGACCCTCGTGCCGGCCACCATCACCGTGACGGCCAAGGCCGGCGGCGAGGGTCGGCTGTTCGGCTCGGTCGGCGCCGCTGACGTGGCCGAGGCCATCGAGGCCCAGACCGGCATCGTGGTCGACAAGCGCAGGCTCGTCGTCGACGACGCCATCAAGACCACGGGCGAGTTCCAGGTCACGGCCCGGCTGCACCCCGACGTGCAGTTCCCGGTCCGCATCGAGGTCGTCGGGGCCTGATGCCCCCGTGGTCCGACCCGCCGTGCGGGTCGGACCACCGCTCCACCGGCGACCGGTCCCTGCGGCGCGCCCGCGGGGTCGTGCATCCGCGCCCCGGCGACGGTCAGCGACGACGCTGTCCACGGTGTCGTCCACCGATCGGGGTCCGTCGTCCACCGGAGATCCACAGGTCGTACCCCTTCCCTTCCCCAGGCGATCTGGGGTGAGGTGGTGCGGTCCGACGGCGTGGGTGCGCCGGGGGGCGAGGGGGGACACGTGCCGAGGGCCCGTCCCCTCGTCGGCCCCCGTCCCCGTTCCGTCCGGCCGCCCCCCGGACCCCACCCACGCCCTCACCGAGGCCACCTGTTCATGAGCAACGCCCCGATCTTCGACGACGAGCCGCCCCCGTTCGAGCGCGAGCGGCCGCGGGCCCGTCAGGAGTCGGGGTCCCGGGTGCCGCCCCACAACCTCGACGCCGAGCGGGCGCTGCTCGGCGCCCTCCTGCTGTCGCGCGACGCGGTGGCGGCCGCGGCCGAGGTCGTCCCCGGGGCCGACGTGTTCTACCGGCCGGCCCACGCCCACGTCTACGAGGCCATCACCACCCTCACCGCCAAGGGCGAGGTGGCCGACCCCATCACCGTCGCCGACGAGCTCCGCCGGCGCGACCTGCTCGACGCCGCGGGGGGCACCGCGGCCCTGGTCGAGCTGCAGGCCGACGCCCCGGGCACCGCCAACGCGGCCCACTACGGGCGCATCGTCCGCGACCACGCCCTGCTGCGGCGCCTCATCGGTGCGGCCGGCAACATCTCCGAGACCGCCTACGGCCTCCCCGAGGACGTGCGCAAGGCGGTCGACGAGGCCGAGTCGCTGGTGTTCGACATCGCCCGCCACGAGGGCGAGGGCACCACCGCCCGCCTCACCGACCTGCTGAGCGAGACCCTCACCCGCATCGAGGACCTCCACGACCGCGGCTCGGAGATCACCGGCACGCCCACCGGCTTCTACGACCTCGACGAGATGACCGCCGGCCTCCAGCCCGGCGCGCTGGTCGTGGTCGGCGCCCGCCCCGCCATGGGCAAGACCGCCCTGGCCCTCAGCATCGCGCCAACGCGGCCATGCGGGGCGACGCGGCCGTGCTCCTGTTCTCGCTGGAGATGAGCAAGCTCGAGCTGGTGCAGCGCATCCTGTGCGCCGATGCCCGGGTCGACTCGAAGAAGATCCGCAACGGCCGCCTCTCCGACCACGACTGGACCTCGATCGCCAACGCCATGGGCCGCCTGGGCGACGCCAAGATCTGGATCGACGACAACCCGAACGTGTCGATCATGGAGATCCGCTCCAAGGCCCGCCGCCTGCGCAGCGAGGTCGGCAGCCTCGGGATGGTGGTGGTCGACTACATCCAGCTGATGACCGGGCGCAGCAACGCCGAGAGCCGCCAGGTCGAGGTGGCCGAGATCTCCCGAGGCCTCAAGCTCCTCGCCCGTGAGCTCGAGTGCCCGGTGGTCGCCCTGGCCCAGCTGAACCGTGGCCTGGAGCAGCGCTCCGACAAGCGGCCGATGCTGAGCGACCTCCGCGAGTCCGGGTCGCTCGAGCAGGACGCCGACATCGTGATGTTCCTGTACCGCGACGAGGTCTACGAGCCCACACCGGAGAACGCCGGGCTGGCCGAGGTGATCGTGGCCAAGCAGCGCAACGGGCCCACCGGCGTGGTGCGGCTCAGCTTCCTCGCCCACCTCACCCGCTTCGAGTCCCTCCCCCGCGAGTAGCCGGCCGCGGCCGCGGCGCCCCGGTTCGGCCGTCACCGGCCCCCGTGGCCCACCGGTACGATGCGCCGATGACGGGACTGCTGGACATCACGGGCCACCTGCCCGAGGTCGAGCTCGCCGCCGGCGACGTCCTGCTGCGCGAGGGCGACCGCACCGGCTCGATGTGGGTCCTCGTGTCGGGTCGCGTCGACGTCCTCCGCGACGGCATCCGCATCAGCAGCATCGAGGCACCGGGTGCCGCCTTCGGTGAGATCTCGGTGCTCCTCGACTCCGACCACAGCGCCACGATCGTGGCCGCCTCGCCGGTCCGGCTGCGCCACGCCGCCGACGGCCGGGCCTTCCTGCTGAGCAGCCCCGAGGTCCTGCTGTTCCTGGCCGAGGGGCTCGCCGCTCGGCTCGACGTCATCACCCGCTACCTGGCCGACCTCCGCAACCAGTACGCCGGTGCGCCGGGCCTCGACATGGTCGGCGACGTCCTGGGCCGCCTCGTGGACCACGACGGCCCCCCGCCCCAGCCCGGCTCGGCGCGCGACCCCGTCCCCGAGTACTGACGGTCGGCGGCGTCGGCGGCGTCGCGGCGTGAGGTCGCAGCCTCGGTCGCGCTCCGGGCTCAGAACACCGAGCGCTCGGGGCCCCGCTCGGCGCTCAGCAGGACCTCCTCGCGGCCCATCATCGACACCCAGCAGGCGTCGCCGAAGCCGGTGTCGATCTCGATGCGGGCCGGCGTGGGCCCGGTCTGTCGTCCGGGGTTGAACACCCAGGTCCCGCCGATGCGATCGACCCAGGCCCCGTCGGGCTTGAAGGGTGGCTGGTGGACGTGCCCGGTCAGCACCAGGTCCGGTCGGTGCGCGTCGATCCAGCCGACCAGGTCGGCGTCGCCGTAGTGCGTGCGGCCGGTCCAGCAGGTGGGCGAGCCGAGGGGTGGCCAGTGGTACACCCAGATCCAGCGGGCGGGTCGGCGGGCGGCATCCCGGGCCAGCTGCCGGTCGACCGCCTCTCGACCGACCGGACCGTCCCACCAGGGGCAGATCGTGACCAGCGTGTCGTCGAGCACCAGCGACCCGCCGTCGGTGGGGATGTCCGCGGCCCGCACCTCGTCCATCCAGAGCGCGGCCTGCTCACCGTTGGCGTCCGGGCCCGTCAGGTCGTGGTTGCCCGAGCTGACCACCACCTTCCCGGCGCGGTGCAGCAGGGAGAGGTACTCGAGGATGACCGCGATCTGTGCGTCCAGCGGCACCGGCGAGCTGATGTCGAGCTGGTCGCCCGACAGCACGACCAGGTCGAAGTCCGGAGCCGCCTGCACCACCCAGTCCAGCTGCGGGAGGGAGTAGTGCAGGTCCGACACGTGGAGGATCCGCAGGGAGGCACGGGTGGGGGCCACGGGCGTGGGAGCGGTCGGCGTGGCGAGGGGCCCCGGCGAGCCGGCGGCGCCGGTCACGACCCCGGCCCTCCGACCGCCAGGGCGTCGAGACCGGCCGCGAGGCGGTGGGCGCACCGCTCGGCCCGGCGGACCCCGGCCAGGTTGCCCTTGTCGAGGTACCGCGCCCGGGCCGTCGACGCGGCCGTCGCCGCGCCGGCGTCGTCGCCGGCGAGCTGGCGCACCTCGGCCTGGTCGAGGAGGGCATCGCCCAGGCCCGAGGGGTCGTCGGTGGTGGCCATGAGCGCCACCGCCTCGTCCACCAGCGCGACCCCGGCGTCGGGGTCGCCGTCGCGCGCCGCCACCTTGCCGGACACGGTCCGGACGAGGATCTGCACCGCCAGGTCGTCGGGGGCGGCGAGCTCCCGGGCCAGCTCGACGAGCTCGGCCGCCTCGGCGAAGCGCCGCTGGCGGTAGACCGCCTCGGCGAGCAGCACGCCGGTGAGCGAGATGAAGTTGCGCTCCTCCATCCGCTGGAGCGCCTCGTAGTCCCGACGCAGCTCGGCCTCGGCCCGCACGGGGTCGTCGCCGAGCAGCTCGATGGGTCCGGAGCTGAGCGAGACCAGCGCCGCCTGCATCTCCCAGCCCAGCTCGCCCAGCGCGCTGCGGGTGTCGGCGCACAGGTGACGGGCCCGCTCGACGTCGAGGGCCATCGCGGACAGGAGCGCCAGCTCCAGCTGGGTGAGGCTCGTGGAGCGACGGTCGTGGGCGACCTGGTCGAGGATGGCCGTGCACGCGCCGACGGCCTCGGACACGGGCATGGGCCCCTTCTGGGCCAGGAAGGCCAGGAGCGGCATCGTGCGCACGGCGAGCAGGTCGTTGCCGGCGCGCCGGGCCTGGTCGATGACCTGGTCCGCGGCCCGATGGGCCGCCTCCCACCGGCACGCCGCGATGTCGAGGTTCAGCTGGAGCTGCCAGATCCGGCTGGAGGCGTCGGGGTCGCCCGAGGGGCCGACCTGGTCGAGGGCCGCCGCCACCTCCCGCGCCACCAGGTCGGCGTCGTGCACCCGGCCGATCAGGTACTGCAGCCGGAGGCCCTCGATGCGCGCTCCGCTCGCGGCGGCGTCGTCGCCGTCCGCGGCGGCGGCGGTCGCCGACTGCTCGTAGGCGGCGACGGCCCGGTCGAAGGACCCGGTCTCGTGCAGGGCGTTCCCGGCCAGCAGCAGGGCGCGGTGCCGGCCGCGGTGGTCGTCGGGCAGGAGGTCTGCGGCGCGGGTGAGCAGGTTGGCCGCCGCCGACATGTCGCCGCGGGCCAGGGCGCGCTCGCCCGCCCCGGTCAGGCGGTGCGACCCCCGCACCCCGAGCTCCACCGCGTGGTCGTCGAGCATCCCCAGCTCGCGCCAGCACCCGTGGGCCTGCTCGAGGTGGTAGCCGAGGATCTCGTCGACCTCCGCGGTGCGCCCCCGGGCGGCGTTGGTCGCCTCGGCCCAGTCGACGAAGTCCTCGTGCAGCACCGCGCGCCGCTGCTTCAGCAGCCCGTTGTAGGTCGCGTCCCGGATGAGCTGGTGCTGGAAGCGGTACCCCGGGTCCTCGTCGTCGACGGGCAGGATCAGACCCCGGTCCGCGACCTCCCGGAGCTCGTCGTCGACGTGGGGCCGGAGGGCGGGGGCCACCAGGTGCCGCACCGCCTCCACCGGGAAGTCCCGGCCGACCACCGACGCCGGCTCGATCGTGTCGCGCCCCGGCGCGGTGAGCCGGTCGAGGCGGGCGGTGAGCACGGCCTCGATGCTGGCCGGCACCTCCAGCGTGGCGAGGTCGCCGACGAGCACCCAGCTCCCGTCGTCCTCGCGCAGGCGGCCGTCGTCCACCAGCATCGAGAGCAGCTGTTCGATGAAGAGCGGGTTGCCCGCCGCGACCTCCACGATCCTGTCCACCACCGCGTCGTCGACCGACGAGCCCCCGAGCAGCAGGCGGAGCATGTGCTCGCACTGCTCGTCGTCGAGGGGCTGCAGCGAGACCGCCGGGGCCGCGTCCACGAACGTGGCGTGGCGTTCGAGCACGGTCGGCCGGGCGGTGCACAGGAACAGCACCGGGGCGCGGACCGACTCGACGAGCTGGTCCACCACCTCGAGCAGGGTCGGCTCGGCCCAGTGGACGTCGTCGAGTCCGACCACGAGCGGTGTCGACCGGGCCAGCCGCTCCAGGAGCCGCCGCAGCGCCCACACCAGCTCGGGCACCGCGAAGGGGGTGTCGACCAGGCCGACCAGGGAGGCCACCCGGTCGAGGACGTCGGGCTCGTCGGGGATGAGGGTGGCCAGCCGGCGCCGGGCCACCGGCGCGTCGTCGCCCTCCTCGATGCCGGCCGCGTCCTGCACCACCCGCACGAGCGGCCAGAAGGTGATGCCCTCGCCGTAGGCGAGGCAGCTGCCCGCGGAGGAGTCGGGCACTCCGGCCGGCGTCGGCGAGGAAGTCCTCGGCGAGCCTGCTCTTGCCGACCCCGGCATCGCCGATCAGGGTGACGCGGCCGGCCCGGCCGGTCTGGACGGCGTCGCCCAGCACGCGGCGGAGCTCGGCCAGCTCGGCGTCCCGGCCGACGAGGGGCAGGTCGTGGCGCGGTCCGGGGCCGGACCGACCGGACGCGGCGTCGACCACCCCCACCAGGCGGAAGGCGGCGACGGGCTCGGCCTTCCCCTTGAGCACCAGCGGCTCGAGGGCCTCGACCTCGATCGCGCCACCGGCCAACCGTCGGGTCAGCCCGCCGAGGATCACCTCCCCTGGTCCGGCCGTCTGCTCGAGGCGGGCGGCGACGTTGACGGCATCGCCGGTGACGAAGCGCTGCCGCGTCGAGCCGTCGCCGGCGACGACGCTCCCGGTGTTGACCCCGATGGGGTTCGCGACCCGCACGCCGAGGCCGTGCTCGACCTCGTCGTTCAGGTCGCCGAGTGCCGCCTGCATCTCGGCCGCGGCCCGCACCGCCCGGGTGGCGTCGTCCTCGTGGCGCACCGGCAGGCCGAACACCGCCATGAGCGCGTCGCCGATGAACTTCTCCACCGTCGCTCCGTGGCGTTCGAGGATCGGGCGCATCACCTCGAAGTAGCGCGACATCACCACCCGCGTCGCGTCCGGTCCGAGCGGCCCGCCGTCCACGGTGATCGGCGTCGGATCGGCGAAGAGGACGGTGACCGTGCGCCGGCTCCCGACCCCGCCGGCGCCTGCGCCGGCGCCGAGCAGGGCATCGCAGGTCGAGCACCGCCACCCGTGCGGATCGTTGGCGGCCCCACAGCCGGGGCACGTGACGGTCGACGCCGCGGCCGGCGACGCCGTGGCGTCGCCGGGGTCGGTCAGGGCCACCAACCGCCAGGCGTCGACGGTGCCCGTCCCTCCCTTGCGGGGCACCGGGGCGATGGCCTCGGCCTCGATCGCCCCGCCCACCAGCGCCATCGTGGCGGCATCGATCAGCGCCCCATCGGCGGGCGCGGCGGACTCCAGCGACTCGGCCGCCCCGATGACGTCGCCGGCGAGCACCTCGGCATCGGTCCCCGCCTCGGCGATCTCGCCGGCCGACAGGCTGCCCGAGGCCACCCCGGTCCGGTTCTCGATGCGGACGCCCCAGGTCACCGCGAAGTGGTCGTTGAGCCCCGCCAACGCCGCCCGGCAGTCGATCACGGCCCGGGTCGCGTCGCGAGCGGCGAGGGCCGGGTCCTGGGCGGCGTCGAACACGGTGACGATGGCGTCGCCGATGATCTTGACGACGGTGCCGCCCCGGGCCTCGACGACCGCGGACATCTCGTCGAAGTACAGGGTCAGCAGCGTGCGCAGGGCCTCCGCGTCGAGCTGCTCGGCCAGTGCCGTCGACCCCTTGATGTCGGAGAACACCAGGGTGACGGCGCGTCGAGGGGACCGGGTGCCCCCGATCGCGCCCCCCGTCCCGTCGGTCAGTACCGCCAGGGATCGTCTCCGGTCGCGAGGACGGTGACGGTGACCGACCTCGTCCGTCGGTCGAACGTCCGGCTCTTCACGCACGGCAGCGTCCACCGGCGTGGCCGTGCAGTCCGGCACGATGCCGACGTGCAGCGGCTCACCCGTCCCGGGCTTGGTCCCCTGCACCGTGGACGCCAGGCCGCCGTCGGTGGTGAACGGGTACGGCGCGGCCCAGCAGGCCTCGTAGGTCCTGAGCGGGCGCGTCGCCCCCGGGATGACCGTCGTCATGGTGCCGATCCGGCCCGTCACCGCTGCCGCCGAGGAACTCGAACTGCGAGATCACCGCGTCGGCCGGGCGGGGGTAGCGGGCACAGGAGAAGTCGGGGGCGTCGGCGGCGCCCAGCGACACCACGAGGTCGGCGGCGTTCGGCCCGGTGCCGAAGGACGCCGACACGGAGTACCCGCCCTCGCTCGCGGTGGCGGTGCCGATGCAGGGCTCCCCGGCGGGGCAGCTCACCTGGTCGCCCACGATGGCGAACGGGGCGCTGGTGGCGGGCTCGGCGATCGACGGGCTGGAGGCGACCAGGCCGTAGCCGTAGGCGCTCTCGTCGAGCGTCGGCCCCGGGGCGAACGTGGCCAGGCCGGCGACCGCGGCCACCTCCGTGGTCCCGCCGAGGGCGGGTGCCGGGATCGCGGCGTTGACCGCGGTGAGGGTCACGACCACACCTGACGAGGTGGCCCGGGCGAGGCCCGACCCGTCGGTCACCTCGACGGCGGTCGGTGCGCCCGTGGGGTCGAAGGGCACGGACGTGATGGCGGAGCCGCGGGTCGCGTCGGTGGGCTGGGCCACGAAGGCCAGGCCACACGTCCCCACCAGGTCGACCTGGAGGTCGGACGGCTCGACCCGGGAGAGCACGGCGCCGGTGAGGTCGCCGCCCGCGGTGGCGTGGGCGCCGAAGGGGCTGGTCGCGCCGGCCGTGCAGGTCTGCACGTCGACCGTCGCCGGCACGTCCACGGACGTGCCGGGGGCGAGGCCGAGGTCGCGCAGCTCGATCACCGGGCCGCCCGCCACGGCGTCGTCCGGCGCCGCCACCAGGGCGAACGGCGCGGGGACCTGCACGTCGGCGGCGCCCAGCACCTGGGAGCTCGAGGTGTTGGTGAGCCGGATGAGGAGCGCGGCGTCGGCGTCGCCGACGAAGGCCTCCGGTGCCGCGCCGACGGTGACACCGTCGACGTCGACCTTGAAGGTCCCGGTCTCGACGGCGGACGTGGGAGAGGCCAGAGCGACCTGCACCCCCATCAGCAGCGCGACGGTGATCGCCAACCGGCGACGACGGATGTGCATGGCCATCGGCTCGTCCTCCACCCCAGGCAGCCGCGGGTGCACCCAGCACCCACATCTGCAACGAAGGCCTGTCTACCGGCTGGTGCGGTTCAGGGATAGGCCGACAGGCCCACATCGCGTGAACAGTGCAAGTCTATCTCATGAACGGGAGATGACCATCCGATCGCCCTCGCGACCCACGACCACCTCGACGTCGGAGTCCGCCAGCGCGGCGGCCAGGGCGTCGACCTCCTGGTCGGTGCGCGTCGGCGCGTGGTGGACGAGGACGAGCCGTCCGACCCCGGCCCGGGCCGCGAGCCCGACGGCGTCGTCGACCGTGGCGTGCCCGTAGGCGTCGGCCCGCTCCCGCTCCGACGTGAGGAACTGCCCCCCGTGGAAGAGCACGTCGACCCCCTCGACGAGGCCCTCGGCGGCCTCGAGCTCCGCCGCGCCGGCGATGTTCGGGGCATGGTCCGGGAGGTAGGCCATCGTCGCCTCCCCGTTCGAGACCCGGTACCCGAAGGTGCGGCCGCCCTTGTGGGCGACGTCCGCGGCGGTCACCTCGAACCCCTCGAGCAGGTGGGTGCCGTCGTCGAGCGATGCCACCCTCCAGCTGCCGCGCAGGCCGGTCGGGCCGATCGGGAAGTGCGGCGGCGACATCGAGCGGGCCAGCACGTCGGAGGCCGACGCGTCGCCCTGGCGGGGGAGGAGGAGGGACACCTCGGCGTCGTCGCGATCCGCGTTCGGGAGGAACGGCAGGCCCTGCCAGTGGTCCCAGTGGAGGTGGGTGAGCAGGACCGAGCCCCGCAGGGCGCGGCCCCCGAGCTCGGTGGCGAGGCGGGTGAACCCGGTCCCGGCGTCGAGCACGAGCATGCGGTCACCCGGCGCCTCGACCGCCAGGCAGGACGTGTGCCCGCCGACCCGGTGGAAGTCGATGCCGGGGGCGGGCATCGAGCCCCGCACCCCGCAGAGCAGCACCCTCATGCAGTCAGGTCCCGGGACGCGCCGACGCCGCGGTCGGGCGTCTCCCCCTGCCCGTCTGCGCACGGACGCCATGTCGTCACGGCTGGCATCGTACGGCCGCGCCGCGGACGACCGGACCAGACCGGCGGGGCGCTCCGGCGATGGCGGTCCCGCTCGACCGTCGGTGCGCCGCCGAGCGGCGGTCAGGGCCAGCAGCAGACGTGGGTGGTCATGGGCCCGCCGTTCCACTCCATGGCATCGCCGATGGCCTGGATCACGTCGAAGGTGCCGCCGCCGAGGTCGTCGTAGGCCCGGTGGAGGTTGAGGACGATCCGCTCGGCGTCGGCCCACGCCGCGAACGCGTCGAGGTCGGCGTCGCGGGCGGCCTCCAGCGGTGACCGCCCGGCGGCGATGCCGTCGCGGGCGGTGCGCAGGACGAGGTCGTAGTAGCGGTCGTGCTCGTCGAGCACCCGGTCGAGGTCGCTGCCGTCGAGCGGCGGCCCGTGGCCGGGCACGACGTGGAGCGGCTCGAACGCGGCGATCCAGTCGAGGCTGCGTCGGGCGCCCTCGACCGAGCCCTGGAAGACGAGCGGGGTGAGACCGTGGAACAGCAGGTCGCCGGTGAACAGGACACCCACGTCGGGCACCCAGGCGACCAGGTCGCCGTCGGTGTGGGCGGTGCCGCCCGGGTGGCGGACCTCGACGGCTCGGTCCCCGAGGTGCACGGTGAGGTCGGAGGTGGTGGTGACGTCCGGGACCCGCCGCGTCACCGCCCCCCAGTCCGGCACCGGCGACCACACCGGGGGGCAGCCGTCGATGAGCGGGTCGGCCAGCAGCGTGCGGCGCATGTTCTCGTGCCCGATGAGGGTCGCGGTCGTCGGGAGCTGGCCGTTCCCGTAGCAGTGGTCACCGTGGGCATGCGTGTTGACCGCGACGGTTGGAGCGGGGGCGACCTCGGCCGCGGCGGCCAGGAACCGCACGGTCCGCGGCTCGGTGGCGCAGGTGTCGACGACCAGCGTGGCGGTGCCGTCGGTGACGATCCCGGCGTTGTTGAGCCACCACGACCCATCGGGCTGCACCCAGGCGTGCACGCCGTCGGCGATGGCGTGCAGCGCCGGCGCGCCGGGCTCGGCGTCGGCGGTGTGCGGGTCGGGCTCGGTCGTCATGGCTGCCTCTCCGGACGGAGGTCGGGATCGGCCCCGGCGGACCGTGGAGGCAGAGTCTGGGCGCGTTGCGGCCCTCGTGCGCCGACCCGGTCAGGCGCCTGGCCGGTGCCCGGGTCCGTGAGGGCCGGGCGTCACGCGGGCACACCCCGGCCAGCCGGGTCGGGCTACCGTCCGTCCATGGGGTCGGATCCGGACCCGTCGGCTCCTCGGCGGGGCAAGCGCACGTCCAAGGGTTCGGCGGATCCTGACGACGCGCCGGCCAAGGGCGGCGCGAAGGGCGCGACCAGGGGCAAGGGCGCGACCAAGGGCAAGGGCGCGGCCACCGGCCGGGCCGACGCGCCGCTGACGGTCGCGGTCACCGGACCCACCGGCACGTTCGGCTTCGGCCTCATGCCCCGGCTGGAGGCCGACGACCGGGTCGGGCGCGTCATCGGCATCGCCCGCCGCCCGTTCGACCCGGCCGAGCACGGCTGGTCGAAGATGGAGTACCGGCGCGGCGACGTCCGCGACCGCGCCGCCCTCGAGGAGGCCTTCGACGGGGCCGACGTGGTCGTCCACCTCGCCTTCCTCGTCGCCGGCACCGCGTCGCGCGAGGTCACCCGCGAGATCAACGTCGACGGCACCGTCAACGCCCTCCGCGCCGCGGGCGCGGCCGGGGCGCGGCGGTTCGTGTACGCCTCGTCGGTCGCGGCGTACGGCTTCCACCCCGACAACCCGCTGGGCATGGACGAGGACTGGCCGACCCGCCCGGCGGCCCACCTGTTCTACGCCCAGGAGAAGGCCGAGCTCGAGGCCCGCATCGCCGAGGAGGTGGCCGACCTGCCCGGGCTCGACCTGTACCTGCTGCGGCCGCCGGTCGTGGTCGGGCCGCACACCGTCGGGGCCAAGGCCGACATCCCGCCGCTGCTCTCGTCGCTGGTGGGTGCCGCCGGTCGGGCCCTGGCCGCGCTGCCCGTGGGCATCCCCGCTCCGGTGCCGGACCTCCTGCTCCAGCTGGTGCACGAGGACGACGTGGGCCAGGCCCTCCAGCTGTGCGCGGTCGGCGCCGGTCCGCCGGGCACGTACAACATCGCGGGCGACGGCCTGCTCAGCGCGACCGACGTGGCCCGCGAGCTGGGGTTCGCCCCGTTGCGGATCCCCCGCGCCGCTGGTCGAGCCCGTCGCCCGCGGCATCGCCTCGCTGCCGCTGCCGAGGGCGGTCCCGCCCGTCACCGAGTGGGCCGAGGCCGCCAGCCGGCCGGCGGTCATGGACACGTCGCGCGCCAAGGAGCAGCTCGGCTGGCAGCCGCGCTACACCGGCCGCGATGCCCTCAGGGCGGCGCTCGGGCGGGCGCCGGAGCCGCCGGGCGGATGACCGACCTCGCCACCCCCCACACCGGTCGCCGCGACCTCGGCAGCGCGGTGGTCGTGGGCGAGACGGGGTCCGCGTCCCGCGCCGGGGCGCTGCTGGGCCTGGCCGGCTGGACCACCTCCGACCGCCCGCCGGCTGCACCCTGGTGGCTGGGCGGCCAGGGGGTCGCCGTGTCGCGGGTCGTCAGCGACGAGGCCGGCGCCGCCGAGCTGGTCGAGGCCCGGCTGCGGGGGATGGCGGTGGTGGCGGTGGTGACCGACGCCGACCTGCGCACCCGGCTGGTGGCCGACCTCGAGCGGCTGGGCCCCGTCGACCGGCCCGACGAGACCCTCCCGGCGCCGGATCCCGTGACCCTGCTCGACCCCGGGCAGCTGGGCCTGCTGGTGGCCCTCGGGAACGGCGCCTCCGTCCGGGCCGCGGCCCGGCAGCTCCACGTGTCGGTGCGCACCGCCTACCGCCGCATCGAGGCGGCCCGGGCCACGCTCGGCGACGTCCCCCTGGGCACCGCCGTCGGTCGGGTGCTGGCGGCCCAGACCGCCTACCGGTCGGTGGCCCCGGCCTGGTCGGGGGAGGTGACCCTGGTCGGTCGGGAGGAGGAGGTGGCTGCGATCGTGGCCGGGGTGGGAGCCGGGGGCACGGTGCGGGTGGTCGGTCCGTCGGGCTCGGGGGTGAGCGCGGTGCTGCGGGCCGCCGGTCGCGCCCCCGGTCGTCCGGTCGCATCGGTCGCCGGCCTCGACCTGTGCCGCGACCGGCCGCTCCTCGCCGCCACCGCGCTGCTCGGGCGCACCCCCGCCTCCCGGGACCCGCGGACGGTGGCCCGGGAGCTGGCTGCGGCGCTGGCCGGGCAGGTCGTCGTGGTGGACGACGCCCAGTGGCTCGACCCGTCGAGCGATGCGGCCCTCGAGCTCCTCGCGGCGGAGGTGCCCGTCGTGCGGGGCGAGGTCGTCGACGACCGCGGGGAGGCGCCCGCGTCGACCGACGACCCGGAGCAGTCGCCCACCGACCACGATCGGCCTCCGAGCCAGGGTGGTGACGCCGATGGCGCCGACGACCGCACCGACCAGCACCGCGTGGTGCTCGGGCCCCTCGACCCCACGTCGGCCGCACAGCTCGCCCGCACCATCGAGCGCCTCCCGGCGGCCGCCGTGGCCGGTGTCGTGCGCGCGTCGGGCGGCTGGCCCCGGCCCCTGCTCGTGGCGGCCCGGCGGGCGGCGGCGGCCGACGGGGTCGATGCGCGCGCCGCGGCTGCGGTCGGCCACCTCTCGCCGGCGGCGCGCCGGATCATGGCCCGGGCCGTGGCCGCCGGGGGCCGGGTCCCGGTGCGCGACGTGCGACCGATCGTCGCCCTCGAGCTGTCCGACCTCCCCTTCCCGTGCATCGGTGAGGGGGGCGAGGTCGCGCTCGGCCCGCTCGTGCTGGTGGCCGTGCGCGGCGCGCTCTCCCAGGCCGAGATCAGCGACGCGCACCGCCACGTCGCCGAGGAGACCTCCGACCCCTCCGAGGCCGCCGTGCACTGGATGGCCGCGGGGGAGCCGGCGCGGGCCCGGCGCCTCGCCCTGGCCGAGCTGGCGTCCGGAGCGAGGGGCGGCGGCGAGGTCGGCAGCCGGACGGCTGATCTGCTCGCCGTGGTCGCGCGCACCGCGGAGCCGCGCGATCGGGCGAGGGTGACGGCCGACGCGGCGACCGCGCTGGCCCGGTCGGGACGCACCGCCGACGCGGCCCGCCTGGTCGAGGACGTCACCGCGACCGACGCCTCGCTGCTGAGCGCCCCGTGCCTGGTCGCCGTCCGCGCCTCGCTGCTGCTGAACCAGGGCGTGGTGACCGAGGCGCCGCGAGGTGGTCGACGCCGCGCTGGAGGCCCGGGACCTGACCTCGGCCGACGAGGTGGCCCTGCGCTCGGTGCGGGCGGCCGCCCAGGCCCTGTCCGGCGCCGATGCGCAGGGGGTGATCGACGAGGCCCAGCGGGCTGCCGCGGCCCGACCCGACAGCGACTTCCAGGCCCGGATGCTCCGGGGCGCGGGGATGGCGCTGACGGGCGACCCGGCCTGGCCCGAGGTGCTGCTGCCCGGTCTCGACCAGGCCCTCGCCACCGGCCACGACATGGAGATCGCCCTCCTGACCGAGATCGTCGCCCAGGCCAGCCTGCTCTACGGCGACCCCGGCCGGTCCGAGAGCGTCCTGGCGCGGGGGATCGGCGTGCTGCCCAAGGACTCCGAGGCCCGACACGCGCTGCAGGTGCACCGCAACGTCGACGCCCTCATCGCCCGGGGTCCCAGCGACGACGTGCTGACCCGGGCCCGGGCCGCGCTGCTGGCGATCCCGCCGGGTCGGCTCCACCGGGCGTCGTGGGGCATGGTCGCGATGGGTCTGGCCGATCGGGGACGGGTCGTCGAGGCCGAGGCCGCCCTGACCCAGGCGGAGGCGAGCCCGACCGAGCCCAACGGCGACCGGGTGGTCGCGTGGGCGCGGGCCGAGGTCCTCCTGGTCGCCGGTCGGGCCGAGGAGGCGACGGCCCACGCCCTGGTCGCCGCGGCCGGTCCGCCGACGCACTTCCCGGCCCAGGCCGCGGCGGCGGCCACCGCCCGATGGGCGGCCCTCGACGGTGCGACCCCCGCCGTCGTCGCCCGGCCGGTGTCGACGTTCCCCCTCCTCCAGCCCATCACCGCGGAGGCCGACGGGCGTCGACGCCCTGCTCGCCGGTGACCCGGGAGCCGCCGTCGAGCTGTTCCGCCGGGCCATCGCCGAGGGCGGCATGCTGCGGAACCAGCGGCGCAACCGGTGGGCACTGGGTGAGGCGCTGCGCCTCGACGGGCGCACCGCGGAGGCGCGGGAGGTCCTCGAGGACCTGGCGGCCGAGGCGGGGGGCGCGGACCTCCGCCCCCTGCTGGCCCGGGCCCGGGCCAGCCTGCGGCTCCTGGGTGCCTCGGGGAGCAGCCCCACCGCACAGCACCCCTCCGGTCTCACCGAGCGGGAGGTCGAGGTCCTGCTCCTGGTCGCGGAGGGCCTGAGCACCCCCGAGATCTCGGCCCGGCTCCGCGTCGCCCGCTCGACGGTCGACACCCTCGTGCGCACCGCTCGCCACAAGCTCGGGGCCCGCACCCGCCGGGAGGCCGCGGCCCTGCTCGTCGCCCAGATCGGCGACACCCGCGCGCTGACGGACGCACCGTCCCCTGGTCGGATCCGAGGGCGGGGTGGCCGGGCGTCGTGTGTGACGATCGGGGCCGTGCCCACCGGCCGCTTCGCCCCCAGCCCCACCGGTCCCCTCCACGTCGGGAACCTGCGGACGGCCCTGGTCGCGTGGCTGGCGGCCCGCTCGTCGGGGAGCCCCTTCCTGCTCCGCAGCGAGGACCTCGACCCCGGTGCCCGGCGCGACCACGAGGCCGGGCAGCTGGCCGACCTGGCGGCGATCGGGGTCGACTGGGACGGGCCCGTCGTCCGGCAGTCCGAGCGTCGCGACCTCTACGAGGACGCGCTGGCCACGCTGGAGCGGGCCGGCCTCACCTACCGCTGCTACTGCACCCGGCGCGAGATCCTCGAGGCGACCCGGGCCCCGCACGACGACCAGCCGGAGGGCGCGTACCCCGGCACGTGCCGCACCCTCACCGGGGCCGAGCGCGCCGCACGCGAGCACGAGGGGCGGCCGCCCGCGCTGCGGTTGCGGGCCGACGGGGTGGAGGTCGAGGTCGTCGACGCCCTCCACGGCCGGGTGCGTGCGGTCGTCGACGACCTCGTGCTGCGCCGCAACGACGGCCTCCCCGCCTACAACCTGGCGGTGGTCGTCGACGACGCCGCCCAGGGGGTGGAGGAGGTGGTGCGGGCCGACGACCTCCTGTCCTCGACGCCGCGCCAGGCGCACCTCGCCGCGCTGCTCGACCTGCCCGTCCCGGCGTACCTGCACGTGCCCCTGGTGGTCGGGGCCGACGGCGAGCGCCTGGCCAAGCGCCACGGCGCGCGCACCCTCGCCGACCTGGGCCGCGACGGCCGGTCGCCCGGGGAGGTCCGTGCCGCGCTGCTCCGGTCGCTGGGCCTCGCGCCGGAGGGGACGGTGCCCGCGGACGAGGCGCTGCTGCGGGCGTTCGACCGCGACCGCCTGCCCCGACGGCCGTGGAGGTTCGATCCGCACGACCTCGCCGTCGGGGACCTTCGGTAGGCGCCCTCCGACCCGGAGGTCAGGAGCAGGAGCAGGAGGCGGGCCGACGAGCCGGTCGACCGACCCCGGCCCGCAGGCCTACTTGGAGCCGTCGCCCTCGAGCTTGTCGACCATCCCCTTGGCCGTGTCGGCCGCCTTGTCGATCTTGTCGGTGTGCTTGCCACCGGTCTTGTCGTCGGCGAGGTCGGCCGCCTTGTCGATGCCGTCGTCGATCTTGTCGCCGTGCTCGGTCGCCACGTCGCGCGCCTTGTCGGTGACGTCGGCGGTGCTCTTCTTCAGCTTGTCCAGGAAGCCCATGGGCTCGTCTCCTCGGCTGTGCGGGTCCGGTGACCCCGGGGTCGCCCCCGTGCGCGGCACCGTAGTGGTGGTCCCCGCCGGGTGCTCGGGGTGGCGCCGGGTGGGCGTCGTCGGCGTCGGCGTGCGACGCTGGCGCGCGTGCTCGAGGGATTGCGCAAGCGGATGGCCCGGACCAACGAGGAGCTCCACGCGGAGCGCCTCCAGGACCGCTTCCGCCACGACGACGCCACCCCGATCGCCGAGGCCGCCGAGCGGGGTCGGGTGACGATCCGGGGCGAGGTCGCGGGCCTGCAGGTCGTGCCCCGCGCCGGTGCTCCGTCGCTCGAGGTCACCGTCGACGACGGGTCCGGGCGGGCCGTGGCCGTGTTCACCGGGCGCAAGCGCGTCGGCGGTCTCGACCCGGGTCGGTCGCTGCGGGTCGAGGGCATGGCCCGCCGCGAGGGCGGACGGCTCGTGCTGTTCAACCCGGCCTACACCCTGCTGGGCTGACCGCCGCCCGGGCGGCGGGCCTGGCCGGGCGGTGACCCGGTCGGATCAGTCGCGGCCGCCGACGGCGCCACCGGCACCGAGCAGGACGGTGACGACCTCGTCCTCGACCTCGGGGGTGGTGAGCACCAGCACCTCGTCGCCGGCGCGCAGCACGGTGTCGCCGCGGGGGACGATCACGTGGTCGTCGCGGAGGACGGCCACGACGGTGGAGTCGCGGGGGAGGCCGAGCTCGGCCAGGTCCTTGCCGTTGGCCGGCGAGTCCGTCGGCGAGGGTGGCCTCCGACAGGCGGGCCCGGCCGCCCTCGAACGACAGCAGGCGGACGAGGCGTGCCCGACCGACACGGCCTCCTCGACCAGGGCGGTGAGCAGGTGCGGGGTGGAGACGGAGACGTCGACGCCCCACATCTCGTTGAACATCCACTCGTTCTTCGGGTTGTTGACCCGGGCCACGACGCGGGGCACGGCGAACTCCTGCTTGGCCAGCAGCGAGATGACCAGGTTGTCCTCGTCGTCGCCGGTGACGGCGGCGACCACGTCGGCGCTGGTCGACGTCGGCCCGGGCCAGCTCGGTGACCTCGCAGGCGTCGGCGACGACCCAGTGCACGCCCGGCGGGCTCGCCGCGGCGCTCGGCGGCTCGGCCACGCGGTCGGCGTCGACCTCGACGATGGTGACCTCGTGGCCGGCCTTGGCCAGGTCGCTCGGCGATGAACGTGCCGACGTTGCCGCCGCCGGCGATGACGACGCGCATCAGTGGTCCTCCTTCGGCGGGCCGCCGGCGAGGTGCTGCGTCGAAGCGCGTCGATGGCGTCGCCGGCGACGGCGACGTGGACGCACGTCGCCGTCCTGGAGCACGAGTGTCGGAGGCCGGCGACCTGGGCCATCGCCGAGCCGGGTCACGCCGACGACCCGGGCGTGGCCGTCGGACGTCGAGGTCGGCGACCTGGCGTGCCGGCCCACGCCGGCGGGCACGATGCGCTCGACGAGGCACGACCTTGGCGCTGGGGTCGATCCACTCGACGGTGGGGCGTCGGGCAGGATCCGCTGGAGCACCCGCTCGGTGGTCCACTGCGACGGTGGCGATGGTGGGGATGCCGAGGCGCTCGTAGATCGCGGCCCGGCGGGGGTCGTAGATGCGGGCGACGACCCGCTCGATCCCGAAGGTCTCCCGGGCGACCCGGGCCACGAGGATGTTGGAGTTGTCGCCGTTGGTGACGGCGGCGAGCGCGCCGGCCTCCTCGATGCCGGCGGCCTCGCAGGCGGTCGCGGTCGAACCCGACGCCCGACGACGGTGCGGCCGGCGAAGTCCTCGGGCAGGCGGCTGAAGGCCTTCGACCGCCGGTCGATGACGGCGACGGTGTGGCCCTCGTCCTCGAGGCGTGCGGGCCAGGCCGGAACCGACCCGCCCGCAGCCGACGACGACGACGTGCACGGCGCTCACCTCACCTCTGGTGCCCGGCGAGGGCACGGCGGCGGAGCCTAAGCCCGCGGTCGCCGGCCGCCGCACCCTGTCGGAACCTGTCGCGATCGCGTCCGGCGTCCGGACCGTCGGCCGCGTCGGCGACCGGCTCCGCGCGGTCCGGACTGTCTGCCGCGGCGCTCGGGACCGTACGATCGCCCGGTCCGTCGGCGCCGGCCGTCGAAGGATGCCCGATGGCCTCCATCGTTCAAGCGGATCCTCGTCGGCCAGCCGCTCGCCAGCAGCGAGGAGGAGCACCAGCGCCTCGGCAAGCCCACCGCCCTCGCCGTCTTCGCCTCCGACGCCATCTCGTCGACGGCCTACGCCACCGAGGAGATCCTCCTCGTCCTGCTGACGGCGGTGGCGTTCCCGCAGGCGCACTCAGCTACCTGGTGCCCGATCGCGCATCGTCGCGGTGATCCTGCTGGTCATCGTGGCCATCAGCTACCGCCAGACGATCCACGCCTACCCCGACGGCGGCGGCGCCTACGTCGTGAGCCGCGAGAACATCGGCCCGATCGCCGGCGCTCGTCGCCGGCGCCTCGCTGCTCGTCGACTACACGCTCACCGTCGCCGTGTCGATCTCGGCCGGCGTGCTGGCCATCGGCTCGGCGTTCGACTTCAACGACGACGCCGCCGCTCCGGGTCGGCCTGGCCGTGTTCTTCGTCGTGCGTGATGAGCCTCGGCAACCTGCGGGGCGTGAAGGAGTCCGGGCAAGGTCTTCGCCGTCCCCACCTACCTCTACGTCGTCGATGCTCGCGCTGCTTCCTGGTCGGCGGCTTCTACAAGGTGTTCGCCGGCGACCTCGAGCGAGCTCGAACGACCGAGCGCCGAGCTGGCCGAAGCACTTCGCCGAGGAGCACGACGCTGGCCGACGCGGCCACGCTGTTCGTGCTGCTCCGGGCGTTCTCGTCCGGCGCCGTCGTGCTGTCCGGCGTCGAGGCCATCTCCAACGGCGTGCCCGCGTTCCGCAAGCCCGAGTCGCGCAACGCCTCGCCAGACCCTCGATCATGATGGCGGCGATCCTCGGCCGTCGGCTTCCTCGGCATCTCGATGCTGGCCCACCACCTCAAGCCGGTGGTCGACGAGGAGCGGCGAGACCGTCCTCGTCGCAGATGGCCGAGGCCGTCTTCGGCGCAGGGCGATCCTGCTCTACTACGTCCTCCAGTTCGGCACCTTCGCCATCCTGATCCTGGCCGCCAACACCGCCTACGCCGACTTCCCCCGGCCTCAGCTCGATCATCGCCCGCGACGGCTACCTGCCCCGCCAGCTGGCCAACCGGGGCGACCGGCTGGTGTTCTCCAACGGCATCCTCGTCCTGGCCGGCATGGCCGGCGTCCTGATCGTCGTCTTCCAGGCCGCAGGTCACGCGCCCTGATCCCGCTCTACGCCGTCGGCGTGTTCACCGGCTTCACCCTCAGCCAGGCCGGCATGGTCCGCCACCACCTGCGGCTGCGAGGAGCCGAACTGGCAGCGGGGCCTGGTCATCAACGCCGTCGGCTGCGTCGCCACCGGCATCGTGCTGGTGGTCGTGGTCGTCTCGAAGTTCACCGACGGCGCCTGGATCCCGGTCGTGGTGATCCCGCTCATCGTGATGCGTCTTCCGGCGCATCCACCGCCACTACGAGCGGGTGGACCGCGCGCCTGCGCCGTCGCCCGAGGGCTACAAGGTCCGGCGCCGCACCCACACCGTCGTCGTGCTGGTCGGGCCGGGTCACCAAGGGCGTCGCTCGAGGCCATCGCCTACGCCCGCTCGCTGCAACCCCGACCGGCTCGTCGCCGTCACGGTCGTGGCCGACGCCGAGGAGCAGGAGCGCATCACCGCGGCAGTGGGAGGACCACGAGATCCCGGTCGAGCTGCGCACCGCTCTACTCGCCGTACCGCGAGCTGTCAGCGGCCGATCATGCGCTTCGTCGACGAGCTCGACGACGAGGTCGCCGACGACTTCATCACCGTCGTGCTGCCCGAGTTCGTGCTCGACCACTGGTGGGAGCAGCTCCTCCACAACCAGAGCGCGCTCGTGCTGCGCACCCGGCTCCGGACCCGCCCCAACACCGTCGTGACCTCCGTGCCCTTCCACCTGCGGGGAGGCGAGGTCGAGGTCGTCGGCCCCACGACCACCGTCGGCGGTGGCGGGGGCGGGTGATGCCGGCCCGAGGCGCGGGACCGGGTCGACCAGGGCGCCCGATCCGTCCGCGCCGGTCGCTGCCCGTCCTCGTGGCGCTGGTCGCGGCCCTCGTGCTCGGCGGCTGCTCGCCCGACGAGGGCGACGGCGAGGAGGACGCCCTCCCCGCCGAGGTCGTGCTGCCCTACGGCGAGTCGGCCCGGCAGCGGGTCGGCCTGACCCGTCCCGAGGGCGACGCCGAGGTGCCCGTCGTCGTGCTGGTGCACGGCGGGTTCTGGCGGTCCGACGTCGACCGGCACGCCATGGACGCGCTGGTCGAGTCGGTCGTCGAGGAGGGCTGGGCGGCGTGGAACGTCGAGCACCGCCCCACCGACGACGGCGGCGGGTGGCCCGAGACCTTCGACGACGTGGCCGCCGCGGTCGACGAGGTGGCCGAGGTCGCCGAGGAGCGCCACCTCGACGCGTCCAACGTCGTCGTGCTCGGCCACGCCGGCGGCGGCACCCTCGCGCTGTGGGCCGGCGCCCGGGCCGGGCTGCCCGACGGCGCTCCGGGGGCCGACCCCGTCGTGCGCCCGATCGCGGTGGCGTCGCTGGCCGGCATCCCCCACCTGGTGGCCGGCTCCGAGGAGCAGCTCGCCGGCGGCGCGGTCGACGAGCTCATGGGCGGACCGCCCGGGTACGAGGAGGACGACCCCTACCTCGTCGCGTCGCCGGCCGAGCGGCTGCCCCTCGACATCCCCCAGCTCCTCGTCGCCGGCGAGGAGGACCCGATCGTGCCGGCCCGCCAGAGCAGCGCCTACGCGGTGCGGGCCGACGAGGCCGGCGACCGGGTCACCTCGATCATCCGCTCCGGCGTCGACCACAACGACGTGATCGACACCCGCAGCGAGGAGTGGGCCGAGGTGCTGGCCTGGCTCCACGAGCAGCTGGACGACTGATCCCGACACCGTCCCCCGGTCGGGCGGCAGGTGTGGCGGTGGCACCGCGGCGTGCCACCATGACCGGATGGCCGACGCCGACCGCCTCTACTTCCGCCAGATCCTCGCCGGGATGGACGTCGCCGAGGACGACCCCATCGCCCAGCAGATGGTCAACTTCGTCTACCTGATCGGCGACCGCGAGACCGGCGAGGCCGTCGCCGTCGACCTCGCCTACGACGTCCCCGGCATCCTCGACCTGCTCGCCGCCGACGGCATGCGCCTGGTCGGCACCCTCGCCACCCACTACCACGCCGACCACGTCGGCGGCAGCCTGATGGGCCACCCGATCAGCGGCATCGCCGACCTGCTCGAGCGCGAGCAGGTGCCGGTGCACGTGCAGGGCGACGAGGTCGAGTGGGTCACCCGCTCGACCGGCGTCGGCGTCGACCACCTCGTCGCCCACAGCAGCGGCGACACGGTGATGGTCGGCGAGATCCCCATCACCCTGATCCACACCCCGGGCCACACCCCCGGCAGCCAGTGCTTCCTCGTCGAGGGCCGCCTCGTCGCCGGCGACACGCTGTTCCTCGACGGCTGCGGCCGCACCGACCTCCCCGGCAGCGACCCCGAGCAGATGTACATGTCGCTCACCCAGCGGCTGGCCCAGGTGCCCGACGACGCCGTGCTCTACCCCGGCCACCTCTACTCGGAGAAGCCCGCCGCGGCCATGGCCGAGGTCCGCCAGCGCAACGTCGTCTTCCGCCCCGACTCCCTGGAGCAGTGGCTGATGATGTTCGCTCGCTGACGCTCGCGAACTCTCGCGTCACTCGCTCGCTGGCGCTCGCTCCGTTCCTCGAACTTGGCGTGCTCGCTGCGCTCGCGCTGAAGGTCGTCCCAGAGCCGGAGGCCTCGTTCCTCGCCCACGCGGCGCTTCGTCTGGGGGAGACCCCCAGACCCCCAGCGGCAGAGCCGGGTCACGCCGGGCGCTCGGCGCGATCTGGTGTGGTCGGTGGTCGACCGATCGTCTGTGGCCGGGTTGGGCGGGGTCAGTCGATGGCGGTGGTGGCCTCGCCGGTCTGGACGCGCCACAGGGCGGCGTAGAGGCCGCCTTGGTCGACGAGGTCGTCGTGGGTGCCGGACTCGATGAGGTGGCCGCGCTCGAGGACGTGGATGCGGTCGGCGTGGCGGATGGTCGAGAGGCGGTGGGCGATGACCAGCACCGTGCGGTCGTGGCCGACCGTCTCCAGCGAGCGCTGGATGGCGGCCTCGGTCTCGTTGTCGACGGCCGAGGTCGCCTCGTCGAGCACGAGCACGCGGGGATCGCGCAGGATCGCCCGGGCGATCGAGAGGCGCTGGCGCTGCCCGCCCGACAGCTTCTGGCCCCGCTCGCCGACGATCGTGTCGTAGCCCTGGGGCAGCTCGGTGACGAAGTCGTGGGCCTCGGCCAGGCGGGCCGCGGCCTCGACCTCGGCGTCGGTGGCGTCGGGCCGGCCGTAGGCGATGTTCTCCCGCACCGTGCCCTGGAAGAGGAAGACGTCCTGGCCGACGTAGCCCATCGCCCCCCGAAGCGACCCGAAGGTGAGGTCGCGGATGTCGGTGCCGTCGATGCGGATCGCACCCTCGGTCGGCTCGTAGAGGCGGAGCAGCAGCTTCACGACGGTCGACTTCCCCGCGCCGGTCGGTCCGACGATGGCGTGGGTCTGCCCGGCGGGGACGTGCAGGTCGAGGCCGTGGAGCACCGGCCCGCCGTCGCCGTAGGCGAAGCCGACGCGCGTCGAAGTGCACCTCGCCCCGCACCGGGCTCGGGCAGGGTCGCGGCGCCGGGCCGGATGGTCGGGTCGACGGCCAGCAGGTCGAGGATGCGCCGGGTCGAGGCCATGGCCCGCTGGTAGAGGTCGAAGGTCTCGCCCAGGCGGGTGAGCGGCCACAGCAGCCGCTGGGTCATGTACACCAGCACCGAGAACACGCCGACGTTGAGGTCGCCCTCGAGGGTGGCCCGGCCGCCGACCAGCAGGGTGGCGGTGAAGGCGGCCAGGATCGCCATGCGGATGATCGGGATGAAGGCCGACGACAGCTTGATGGCCCGTCCGTTGGCCTCGCGGTAGGCCTGGCTCGACCCGCGGACCCGCTCGACCTCCCGGTCCTCGGCGGTGAAGGCCCGGATGGTGGCGATGCCGGCCAGGTTGTTGGCCAGGACCGCCGGCCACGTCTCCGGCCGCGGCCCGCACCTCGGCGTAGCGGGGCTCGAGCCGGCGCTGGAACAGCACCGAGCCCCAGATGATGACGGGGATGGGGAGGAACGCGACCAGACCCAGGATCGGCGCGGCGACGAAGAACACGATGCCGACGAAGACCACGTTCATGGCCACGCCGATGATCTCGATGGCGCCGATGTCGAGGAACCGCTCGAGCTGGTTGACGTCGTCGTTCAGGATCGACATCAGCCCGCCGGTCGACTGGTCCTCGAACCAGGCCAGCTCGAGGTCCTGCACGTGCCCGTAGGCGTCCATCCGGAGCTCGTGCTCGATGGTCTGGGCCAGGTTCCGCCACAGGAGGTGGGCCACCCAGTCGGTGGCCGACTCGACGATCCACACGCCGACGTTGATGACGGCGAGGGCGGTGAGCTGGCCGGTGAGCGACTCGATCCCGAGGGCCTGGCCGACGAAGGAGTCGCTCCTGGCGCACCACCACGTCGACCGCGGCGCCGATCAGCAGCTCGGGCATGACGTCGGCGAGCTTGTTGAGGACGGTGAAGACGATGGCGGCGACCGTCGTGCGGCGGTGGCCCCGCGAGTAGGCCCAGAGTCGACGCAGCGGCGGCCGGGGGTCGACCGCGCCCGGGGCGGCCGGGCGGGTCGGTGGGGTCGGCGGGACCGCCGGAGCGGGACGCGGGGGTGGCGGTGGCCATGGCGTCGCAGGCTACGGGCGGGTCGGTCCCCACCCCGCTCCGAATCCCATCCCCACCGGCGTCGGCGCCGGACGGCTGTCGGCGGGCGTCGGGCGCGCTCACCGGAGGGCGTCGACGAGGAGCCACAGCGCGACGGCGGTGATGGCGACCAGGTAGAGCCGGTCGAAGCGGTGCTCCGACATCCGGTCGAGGACGGCGCTGCCGATCCACGTGCCGACCACGACGCCGACGATCCCGGCCGCCGCAGCCGGTGCCTGGGCGAGGGGGAGCAGGCCCACCGACCCGAACAGCACCAGCTTGGCCAGGTGGCCGGCGACCTGCGATCCGGCGAAGGTGCCGACGAACCCGAGGCGGTCGCGGGTCCCCGCCCTGAAGAAGGGCGCCGCGAGGGGTCCGGTCGCGCCGACGACGGGGTTGAGGGCGCCGATGACCCCGCCCAGCCCGACCCAGCCCCACGGGCTCGGCGCCGGCAGCGGTCGGGACCGGCGTTCCGGCAGCCACGTGGCGGCGAGCACGGCGAGGGCGATGGCGACCTGCAGCACGGCCTCGGGAGCGCGGCGCGCCAGGGGGAGGGTGACGCGCCCCGGCCGGGAGGAGGAGCAACGACGTGCGCCAGACGACCGACCAGTCGACGTCGCTCCGACGCACGATCGTGCGGGTTCCGTTGGAGACGACCTGGATGGCGGCTTGCAGCGGGATGGCGACGAGCGGTTCGACGAAGGCGACCAGCACGGCCAGGAGCACCACCCCGCCCCCGAAGCCCAGGATGGCGGTGAGCGCGGAGGTGAGCAGCGCGCATCCCCCGACCAGCAGCACCGTCCCGACGTCCACGGCACTTGTCTACAACTTGTATTAGAACTTGTCTAGGACATGTGGGGCGTGGCGGCGGGCAGGTCGAGGCGGAGCCGGGCCCCGCCGAGGGGCGCGTCCTCGACCGTGATGCGGCCCCGGTGGCGGACCACGATGTCGCGGGCGATGGCCAGGCCGAGCCCGGCCTGACCGCCCGACCGGGCCGCATCGACCTGGGCGAAGCGCTCGAACACCCGGTCCCGGTCGTCCGCCGGGATGCCCGGGCCGTCGTCGTCGACCGTGATCCGGACCCACCGCCGGGGGTCGTCGGGGCGGCCCGTGGCCTCGTCGTCCCCCGGCCGCGCGTCGGTCACCGTCACGTCCACCTCGACGGCCGCGACCGCGTGGCGGACCGCGTTCTCGAGCACGTTGCGCAGCGCGCGGCGCAGCTGGGTCGCGTCGCCCAGCACCACGGCGGTGCCGGGCCGGGCCGGGGAGACCGCGACGGGCGGGCCTCCGGCCAGCGCGGCGACCTCCTCGGCGACCAGGTCGCCCGCGTCGACGGTGGCGGCGGGTCGGGCGGGGTCGGCGCCGTCGAGGCGGGCGAGGACGAGCAGGTCGTCGACCAGGCGTTGCAGGGTGTCGACCTCCTCCAGCACGCTGCGGTGGGTCGCGCCCGGATCCGCGGTCGAGGGGTGGGCCAGGTCGACCTCCAGCTCCGAGCGCATGCGGGTCAGCGGCGTCCGCAGCTCGTGCGAGGCATCGGCGACGAACGCCTGCTGTCGCCGGGCCGCGGCCTCGAGCCGGTCCAGCAGGGCGTTCATGGTGCGGGCCAGCCGTCCGATCTCGTCGTCGGTGGCGGGCACCGGCACCCGTCGGTGGATCTCGTGGCCCTCGATGTCGGCCACCTCGCGGCGGATCGACTCCACCGGCCGCAGGGCCCGTCCGACCAGCCACCACACCAGCACCGCCAGCACCCCCAGGGCGAGGGGGACCACGACGGCGAGGGCGACCGCGAGGGCGCGGGTGCTCTCGTCGACGTCGTCGAGGGGGGCGGCCACCGCGACCGTCGCCGGTCGGCCGTCGGGGAGGATCACGGCCACCGACGCGACCCGCTGGTCGCCGTCGAGGTCGGCCACGCCGCCGGTCGTCGACAGCTGGACCTCGTCGTCCTCGATGCCTTCGGCCGCGTCGTCGAGCGGGGCCAGCGGCTCGTCGGGCGATCCCGCGACCACCTGGCCGTCGACCACGACCTGGGCCACCAGGTCGTCGTCGCCCCGCACGGTGAGGTCGGCCCCCTCGCCGTCGGCCGCCACCGCCTCGGCCAGGCCCGCGACCTCGTCGCTCAGGGCCTCGTCCAGCGACTCCATCAGCGATCGCCGCTGCAGGGCGACGACACCGACCGCCATGGCGGCCAGGACCAGCGCGACGGCGACCACCGACGCCGCGGTGAGACGAGCCCGCACCCCCACGCTGCGCCGGCGACGCGAGCTCCCGGTCGGTCGGTCAGGCATCGTCGACCACCCGGTAGCCCGCGCCCCGCACCGTCTCGATCGAGCGGCGGCCGAAGGGCTCGTCGACGGCTCGTCGCAGCCGGCGCACGTACACCTCGACGATGTTGGGGTCGCCCTCGAAGTCGCTCTCCCACACCGCGTCGAGGATCTCCGCCTTCGAGCGGACCTGTCCGGCGTGGCGCACGAGGTGGGCGAGCACGTCGAGCTCCCGCGTGGTGAGCCGCGACCTCCTCCTCCCCCCGCCACGCCCGCCGGGCGGTGACGTCGACCCGGAGGTCGCCCACCGCGACCGGGGTCGGGCGGGCGCACCGTGCCCCGCCGGAGGAGGGCGGCGACCCGGGCCACCAGCACGGGGAAGGAGAACGGCTTGGTCAGGTAGTCGTCGGCGCCCAGGTCGAGGGCCTCGGCCTCGTCCAGGTCGCCCTCCTTGGCCGTGAGCACCAGGATCGGCGTCCAGTCGCCCCCGGCCCGCAGCTCGCGGCAGAAGCGGAACCCGTTCAGCCCCGGCAGCATGAGGTCGAGGAGGATCAGGTCGTAGCCGCTCTCCTGGGCCATCCACAGGCCGGTGGCCCCGTCGTCCGCGGTCTCGACCGTGTAGCCCTCGGCGTGCAGGCCGCGCGCCACCGCCGACGCGATCTTCGGGTCGTCCTCGACGAGCAGCAGCTTCACCGCGCCTCCGGGTCGGGCCCAGTCTCGCCGCCGCCGCTGAACCCCTGCTGACCGGTGGTGGCGGTCGGAGATGGCGCGCTCAGCGGGGGGTCAGCCGCCCACCCGTACCGTCGGCCGCGTCGCAGCACCCGGACCCCGGAGGTCTCCCATGCGTGCCCACCGATCACGTGCCCTCGCCTTGGCCCTCGCCATCGGCCTCGTCCTCCCGGCGGCCGCCTGCTCCGACGACGGGTCGGACTCGTCTCCGTCCACGACGGCGGGTGCCGACGGCTCCGACAGCACCGCGGCGGTGGTCGAGCCGGTCATCGACCCCGGCGACGGGGGTGACTACCGACCCGAGCTCGACCCGGCGGACTTCGTGGCGCAGGTCGACAACCCCTACTTCCCGCTCGTCCCCGGGACCCGCTGGGTCTACGAGGGCACCGACGACGGCGAGACGGAGCGGATCGAGGTGGAGGTCCTCACCGAGACCCGCACGGTGATGGGCATCGAGGCCACCGTCGTGCGTGACCGGGTGTCGGTCGACGGCTCCGTCGTGGAGGACACGTTCGACTGGTTCGCCCAGGACGCCGAGGGGAGCGTCTGGTACCTCGGCGAGGACTCGAAGGAGATCGAGGACGGCGAGGTGGTCAGCACCGACGGGTCGTGGGAGGCCGGCGTCGACGGCGCCCTCCCCGGCATCGTGATGCCGGCCGACCCCACGCCCGGGGACGCCTACCGCCAGGAGTACTTCGCGGGGGAGGCAGAGGACCTGGCCGAGGTGGTCGAGGCGCCGGCATCGGTCGAGGTCGCGGGCCACACCTACACCGACCTGGTGCGCACCCGGGAGTGGAACCCGCTCGAGCCCGAGGTCGTCGAGGAGAAGACCTACGCCCCCGGTGTCGGCGTGGTCCTGGAGGAGAAGGTCGAGGGCGGCGAGGGGCTGGTCGAGCTGGTCGAGGTCGTGGCCGGTCGATGACCGCCGCCCCGGTCAGGTGGCCTTCAGGTGGGTCGTGGCACCCTGAGCGCACAGGAGGACGTGACATGAGGACGAGGACGAAGATCATGCTGGGCACCGCGGCGGTTGCTGCCCTCGCGGTCGCCGGTGGCGACGGCGATGGCCATCGGTGGCGACGACGACGAGCAGCCCATCACCGGCGACGCCCTGCGCCAGGCCAGTGCCGCCGCCCTGGCCCACACCGGTGAGGGGACGGTCACCGAGACCGAGGTCGGTGACGAGGAGAGCCTCTACGAGGTCGAGGTGACCCTCGAGGACGGCACCCAGGTCGACGTCCAGCTCGACGCCGACTTCCAGGTGGTGGGCGAGGAGCGCGACGCGGCCGGCGAGGACGACGACGGCTGAGGGCTGGCCGCGGCGGGGCCGATCCGACGCTCAGGCCCCGGTCGGGCTGACCGTCGCAGGGGACCACTCGCCCCACACCCGGAGGAACGCCAGCACCCACGTGTCGTAGGTGGCGCGGAGGGCGGGGCCGGGCCAGCCGCGGGGCAGCGAGGGCCGCGGGCAGCAGGGGGTCGGCGAGCAGGTGCCGGAGCACGGCCGCCGACAGGACGAAGCCGAGGCGGAGGGCACCTCGGTCGCCGGCCTCGAGGGCGGGGAGGGAGGCGTCCATGGCGGCACCGAGCCGTCCGGCCCGGGCGGTCCAGCCGTCGAGGTCCCAGAGCCGGGCGGCCAGGGCGACCTCGTCGGTCCGGGGCGTGGACCCGAGGGCGAGCGTCTGGCCGGCGACCACCGCCTCGGCCTCGGGGAGCTCGCCTGGTGGCAGGTTGTCGGGGCGGAGCCACACGCCCTCGCGGAGCTCGGCCAGGCGCAGGGCCAGGGCGGCCCGGCGCAGTGCGGCCCGGTCCGCGGCGGAGCGGCCCTCGGCGGTCACCACTGCCGAGCGCCACGGGTCGCCCGGCGACCACGGGAGGGTGGTGCCGTGGCGGCTCAGGCGCTGGCGCTCCTGGCGATCGCGCAGCGCGCCCGTGAGGGCGTAGCCGTCGTCGGTCGGCACCAGCTCGCCGGCGGCGACCATGCGGCTGATGGCGACGCGGGCGGTGCCGTCGCTGATGCCGAACAGCCCGCAGGAGCGCACCAGCACGATGGTGGGGAGCTCCGGCGGCCGCACGCCGAGGAGGGTCGACGCCAGCACCGACCGGGTGGTCAGCCGCGGCTCCTCGTCGGGCATCCACGGCACGGAGGAGGTGGGGGCGACGGCCACCGCCGCAGCCTAGGCCGGACCTCGTCCGGCCTTACGGTCTAGCGACGGCTGTCGTGAGAGTGTAAGGTGCACTCCGTGGCCACGACGATGCAGCCCCGCCCCACGATGGTGCCGTCGCCCGACGTGCTCCCCGACGTCCTGCCGACCGACCGGCTGGGCCCGTCCGGCAAGGCCCTGCCGCCGATCCGCGAGGAGCTCCGCCGCATCCCGGTGGCCCGCAACGTCGCCGCCGTGATCAGCGTCTACCTCCAGTCGGTCGGCCTGATCGTGCTGGCGGCATGGGTCGCCAACCCGTTCGTCTACCTGCTCGCCTTCGTGTGGATGGGCCGCACCATGGCCGCCTTCGCCGTCGCTGTCCCACGAGGCCGCCCACCGGCTGCTGTTCCCGAACAAGCGGGTCAACGACTGGGTCGGCCGCTGGATCGTCGGGTACCCGGCGTGGATCTCGACCGACATCTACCGGCGCGGCCACATCGCCCACCACAAGGAGGAGTTCGGGCCCAACGAGCCCGACATGAACCTCTACGTGGGCTACCCCACCAGCCGGGCCTCGCTGCGCCGCAAGCTCACCCGCGACGCCGTCGGCATCTCCGGCTGGAAGAACCTGAAGAGCGTCGTGCGCGGCGCCCGCCTCCCCGGCTACGGCACCCACGCCCGGCGGATCCTGCTCGTGCAGGTCGGCCTGCTCGCGGTGGCCACCGCGTTCGGGCGGCCCGAGCTCTACGTGTTCCTGTGGTTCCTGCCGTGGATGACCAGCTGGCGGGTCATCAACCGCCTGCGGGCCATCGCCGAGCACGGCGGCATGGAGCAGTCGAAGGACCGCCGCCGCACCACCCACACGGTCCGCCAGCACCTCGTCGCCCGGTTCTTCATGGTGCCGTACAACATCGGCTGGCACCTGGCCCACCACGTCGACATGGGCGTGCCGTGGCGCAACCTGCCCCGCATGCACGAGGAGCTGCGCGCCGCCGGGTACGTGCCCGACGAGCTCGAGCACCCGACCTACCTCGAGCTGTGGCGCGCCCTCGGCTCGGGCGACGAGCCCCGCCGCGCCGACGCCCCGGCCTGAGCCGGCGGTGTCCCGTCGGTCGGCTCCGAGCTCCAGGGGTCGGATCGGGGGCGGCCGTCGTCGGCCGCGCACTACCGTGCGGCCCGGAGCGGTGGCAGAGCGGACGAATGCACCGGTCTTGAAAACCGGCGGGCCGCAAGGCCCCGGGGGTTCGAATCCCCCCCGCTCCGCCGAACCCCAGCTGTCCTGGCTGACCGCCGAGTCGCCGATGGCGGCGCCTCTAGCATCTCGCCATGGCCGAGGACCCGACCCTGTACGAGTGGGCCGGCGGGGCCGAGGCGTTCCGCCGACTCCTGGACGCCTTCTACGACCGGGTCGAGACCGACGACCTGCTCTCGCCGATGTTCCCCGGCGGGGTCAGCGAGCAGCATCGGGCCGACGTCACCCTCTGGTGGTCCGAGGTGATGGGCGGTCCGCCGACCTACACCGAACAGCGCGGTGGGTACCGGACGATGCTCGACCACCACCGGGACCTCGGCATCACCGCCGAGCAGCGCTTCCGGTTCGCCACCCTCATGAGCAGGGCCGCCGACGACGCCGGGCTCCCCGACGACCCGGAGTTCAGAGCTGCCTTCGTCGGCTACGTCGAGTGGGGGACCCGCCTGGCGCTCAGCAACTCGGCGCCCGGGGCGTCGGTGGTCGAGGACGCGCCGGTCCCCCGCTGGGGCTGGGGCGTCGCCCCGCCCTACACGCCCGACGGGTAGCCGCCCTCCCGACGGGCGCGTTGCGAGGGGAGCCGCGGCACGGCGCACCTGCCGCCTGGGCGGGGTGCCATCGGGGTCAGCGTGCGGCGGCCGGGGTGGGGCTGAGGCCGTCGTGGGCCCGGACGGCTCGCTCGACGTCGGCCTGCACGAGGTCGGCGTTGATGGCGATGGCGGCGGCGGAGCCGGCTCCGGCCGCGGTGATGACCTGGGCCCGGGGATCGGCGACGTTGCCGGCCGCCCACACGCCGGGGCTGGTCGTCCGGCCGGTGCGCGTCGGTCGTCGACGAAGCCGGTGTCGTCGAACTCGCAGCCGAGCCCGGCGAGCAGCCCGTCGGGGTGCGGGTGGATGCCGGGTCGGACGAACACGGCGGTCCGCTCGACGACGCGGCCGTCGGCGAGCTCGACGCCGCGGAGGCGGTCGTCGTCGACGACGAGGCGGGCGACCTCGCCGGTCACGACGGTGATCCCCCGGGCGTCGAGCTGGCGGCGCTCGACGTCGGTCAGCTCGTAGGTGTGGGCGAAGAAGACGACGTCGTCGGACCACTGGCGGACGAGCAGCGCGTGCTGCGACCGACCCGGGGATGGAGCCGAGGACGCCGAGGGGCTCGTCCCGGACCTCCCAGCCGTGGCAGTACGGGCAGTGCAGCAGGTCGCGGCCCCACCGCTCGCGGACGCCGGGGATGTCGGGGATGTCGTCGCTCACGCCGGTGGTGACGAGCAGGCGCCGGGCGTCGAGCTCGCGACCGCTCGCCAGGCGGACCCGGTACGAGAGCTCGACCGCGCTGGAGCGTCGCCGCCGGCGGTCGAGCTCGAGTCCGACCACGGTGTCGGTCGACGAGCTCGACGCCGTAGCCGGCGATCTCGGCGCGCCCGACGGCGAGCAGCTCGCGCGGGCGGCATCCCGTCACGGGACAGGAAGCCCTGCATGTGCGCGGCGGGTGCGTTGCGGGGCGCTCCCGCGTCGACCACGAGCGACCCGGCGCCGGGCTCGGCCCAGCACCAGTGCTGCGCTCAGGCCGGCGGCTCCGCCGCCGACGATCACCACGTCGTAGCTCTCGGTCGTCTCCATCTGAGATCACCTCCGAGGTGAGCGTCCCCCGGCGTCGCGCATCTGGCAACCGGCCGTTGCTGGTTCTGGGAACGCGTGGTCAACTGTCGCAGTGGAGGGAACGTCATCGCTCGCTGCCGTCCTGGCCGAGGTCGGCCCGCGACTGCGCCGGGTCCGCGACCAGCGCGGGCGTGACGCTCACCGAGCTGTCCGAGGCGACCGGGATCTCGAAGAGCACGCTGTCCCGGCTCGAGTCCGGGCAGCGCAAGCCGAGCCTCGAGCTGCTGCTGCCGATCGCCGAGGCCCACCAGGTCCCGCTCGACGAGCTGGTCGGCGCGCCGGAGGTCGGCGACCCGCGGGTCCAGTTCGTGCCCCAGGATCGCAACGGGCGGGTCGTGATCCCGCTCACCCGGCAGGCCGGCGGCCTCCAGGCGTGGAAGGTGATCATCGAGCCGAGCAGCGAGGAGCCGAAGCTCCGCATCCACGAGGGCTACGAGTGGCTCTACGTGCTGGCCGGCGAGATGCGGCTCATCGTCGCCGACCACGACATCACGATGGGCCGGGGCGAGGTCGCCGAGTTCGACACCGCGGTCCCGCACTGGTTCGGCGCCGCCGGCGACGAGCCCGTCGAGATCCTCAGCCTCCTCGGCCAGGCCGGCGAGCGCATGCACGTCCGCGCCGCACCCCGGCGCCGGGCCGTCGGCCGGGTGACGGCCGCGGATGCAGGAGCGGCCGCCGCGCCGCTGCTCGCGACGAAGCTGCACCCGCCGCGGCGGCGTCGGACCCTCGTCGCCCGCCCCCGGCTCGGCGACCTCGCCGACGCGCAGCCGCCACCGGCGCTCACGCTCGTCTCGGCCCCGGCCGGGTTCGGCAAGACGACGCTCGTCGCCGACTGGTTCGCCGACGACGACGCCACCGCCTGGCTCTCGCTCGATCCGCGGGACGACGACCCCGTCCGGTTCTGGACCTACGTCGTCGCGGCGCTCGAGGCGGCCGCGCCCGACCTGCGGCTCCGACGCGGGGTCGCTGCTCCAGGCGCCCGGCGTGCCGCTCGACGTGGTCGTGGCCACCCTGATCAACGACCTCGAGACCGCGGCGCCGGACCTCGTCCTCGTGCTCGACGACTACCACGTCATCGAGTCCGCCGAGATCCACGAGTCGGTCGCCTTCCTGCTCGAGCACCTGCCGCCGCAGATCCGCCTGGTGATCGCCACCCGCGCCGACCCGCCGCTGCCGCTCGCGTCGCTGCGGGCCGACGGCGACCTGCTCGAGGTCCGCGCCGCCGACCTCCGCTTCACCGCCGACGAGGCCGCCGCGTACCTGGCCGACGCCATGGACCTGACCCTCACCGCCGGCCGACGTCGACGTGCTCGAGGCCCGCACCGAGGGGTGGATCGCGGCGCTCCAGCTCGCCGCCCTGTCGATGCAGGGCCGGCGACGACCCGTCCGCGTTCGTCGCCGAGTTCGCCGGCGACGACCGCTTCATCCTCGACTACCTCGCCGACGAGGTCCTCGAGCGCCAGACGCCCGGAGGTCCGGGACTTCCTGCTCGACACGTCGATCCTCGAGCCGGCTCACCGGACCGCTGTGCGCCGCGGTCACCGGCGTCGAGGACGCCAGGGCGACCCTCGAGCACCTCGACCGGTCGAACCTGTTCCTCGTCGCCCTCGACGACCGCCGCACCTGGTACCGGTACCACCACCTCTTCGGCGACGTGCTCCGGGCGCGGCTCCTCGACGAGCACGCCGACCGGGTGCCCGAGCTGCACCGCCGGGCGAGCGACTGGTACGCCGCCAACGGCGAGCCCGAGGAGGCCGATCGCCCACGCCCTGGCGGGCGGCGACCCCGGATCGTGCCGCGGAGCTGATCGAGCGGGCCGCGCCGGCGATGCAGCGGGCCCGCCAGGAGGCGCAGCTGCGGAGCTGGCTCGAGGCCCTGCCCGCCGACCTCTTCGTCGACCGACCGGTGCTCGCCATGGCCCTCGTCGGCGCCCGCATGGCCACCGGCGACCCGACCGGGCTCGAACCGCTGCTCGAGCATCGTCGAGTCGCTGGCTCGACCGCCGACGATCCCCCGATCGTCTTCGACGAGGAGGCGCTCGCCCGTCTTCCCGCCATGGCCGCCGTGCACCGAGCCGGGCTGGCCCTGCTCGCCGGCGACGTCGACGCCACCATCGGCCACGCCGACGCGCGTCCTCGACCTCGCCGGCGACGACGACCTGCTCCAACGAGGCGCCGCCGCGGCACTGCTCGGCCTGGCGCACTGGACCCGGGGCGACCTCGACGGTCGCCCGGCGAGCGCTACGCCGAGTCGGTCGCCTGCTTCGAGGCCGGCGACTACCTGCCGGACGTCATGGGCTGCTCGCTCGCGCTGGCCGACATCCAGATCACCCAGGGCCGCCTCCGCGACGCGCAGCGCACCTTCGAGCGCGGCGCTGCGGCCACGCCGTCGGAGCACCCCGGCCTCCGAGGTGCAGCCGACATGCACGTCGGGCCTGAGCCTGCTCGCCATCGAGCGCAACGACCTCGACGCCGCCGACCGACCACCTCCGAGGCCAGCGCCGAGCTCGGCGAGCACATGGGCCTCCCGCAGCACCCCTACCGCTGGCGCGTCGCGACCGCCCGGCTCCACCAGGCCCAGGGCGACCTCGACGGCGGCCCTCGACCTGCTCGACCGAGGCCGAGGCCGCGCTACGACACCGACTTCTCCCCGCCCGTCCGACCGGTCGCGGCCCTGCAGGCCCGGGTCGCAGTCGAGCTCGGGCGACCTCGACGCCGGCATCGCGCTGGGCCGAGGCCAGCGGCCTCGCCGCCGACGACGAGCTCACCTACGTCCGCGAGTTCGAGCACCTCACCCTCGCCCGGGTCCTGGTCGCCCGGGGATCGGCCGACGACCTCGAGCGACGCGACCCGGCTGCTCGGGCGGCTGCTGGCGGCGGCCGACGACGGCGAGCGCTGGGGGAGCGCGATCGAGATCCTCGTGGCCCTCGCGCTCGCCCACCACGCCGCCGGCCGCGACGACGAGGCCGAGCGCGACGCTCGCGCGAGGCCCTCGCCCGAGCCGAGCGCCGAGGGCTACGTGCGCACGTTCCTCGACGCCGGACCCGCCGTCGTCGGGCTGCTCGGATCGCTCGACGGCGAGGCCGGCGACCGGGCGCGCCGGCTGCTCGGGTCGCTCCAGGCTCCGGAGGCCCGTCCGCGGGCGCGGTCAGCCGATCCCGACGAGCTGAGCGACCGGGAGCTCGACGTGCTCCGCCTCCTGCGCAGCGACCTCAGCGGGCCCGACATCGCCCGGGAGCTGCACGTGTCGCTCAACACGCTGCGCACCCACACCAAGCACATCTACACGAAGCTCGGCGCCACCAACCGGCGCGAGGCCGTGACCCGCGCCGCCGAGCTGGGCCTCTGACCAGGGCGTCTGCCGGCCGCTCGACCGGTTCACCACCGCGATCACCACATCGTGTGATGTGCGCTCACCAGGTCCGTTCGTACGTTCACCCTCGTGAGCACCGACGACCGCACCACCGAGCCGGCGAACGGGCACCGCGCGGCTGATCACGCCCGCACCCCGCACTACGAGATCCGCGTCAGCGGCCACCTCGGACGCGCTGGGCGGCCTGGTTCGACGGCATGACCCTCACCGACGAGGACGACGGCACCACCGTCATCCGCGGGCCCGTCGTCGACCAGGCCGCCCTGCACGGCCTGCTCCAGAAGCTGCGCGACCTCGGCATCACCCTGCTCTCGCTCACCCGCCTCCCGTCCCCGACGGCGGTCGAGCAGCCAGTCCTCCCCCACGACCACGACCACCACCAGCCAGGAGCAACCTCATGATCACCGTCACCGGACTCACCAAGCACTACGGCGACCGCACCGCCGTCGACGACCTCACCTTCACCGTCGCCGCCGGCCGCGTCACCGGCTTCGTCGGCCCGAACGGCGCCGGCAAGTCGACCACCATGCGGATGATGGTCGGGCTCACCCGTCCCGACCGCGGCGAGGTCCGCTACGACGGCGTCCGCTACACCGACCTCCGCCACCCGGCCCGGCTGGTGGGCACCGTCCTCGACCCCCGCTGCATGCACCCCGGCCACACCGCCCGCAACCACCTCCGGGCCATGGCCGCCACTCAGCGACATCCCCGCCGCCCGGGTCGACGAGGTCCTGGCCGAGGTCGGCCTCGAGTCGGCCGCGGACCAGCGCACCGGCGGCTTCTCCCTCGGCATGCGCCAGCGCCTCGCCCTGGCCGGCGCCCTGCTCGGCGACCCGCAGGTCCTGCTGCTCGACGAGCCGTCGAACGGCCTCGACCCCGACGGCATCCGCTGGCTCCGCAACCACCTCACCGACTTCGCCCGCCGCGGCGGCTCGGTGTTCGTGTCGAGCCACCTCATCGGCGAGCTCGCCATGTTCGCCGACGACCTCGTCGTCGTCGGCGGCGGCCGGCTCCTCGCCGCCGAGACCGTCGAGGCGATCACCGCCCGGCAGGCCGCGACCGTCGTCGCCGAGACGCCCCAGCCCGCCGACCTCGCCCGGGTGCTGGCCGGCCCGGCAGCTCACCGTCGAGACCGCCGGCGACCGGCTGGTCGTCCGCGGCGCCACCAAGGCCGACCGTCTCCCAGCTCGCCTTCGAGCACGGCATCCGCCTCGTCGAGCTCAGCGAGATCGCCCCGTCCCTCGAGGACACCCTCCTCGACATGACCGGCGCCTCCGCCGAGTTCGCCTCCGCCTGAACCCCCTGCCGCCCACGCCCACCCCGAACCCGAGAAGGACCAGAACCATGGACATCACCAGCCCCACCATCCCCTGGACGACCACCGACCGCACCGCCGTCCGCACCCCGTCCGACGACGTCCGAGCCGTGCCCGCCGCCCTGCGGAGCGAGTGGATCAAGCTCACCGCCCTCCGGGCCAACAAGGTGATCCTCGCCCTGACCGCCGTGATCGGCGCCGTCATCGCCGGGGGCCTCGCCGCCACCGCCACCGACCCGACGCTCACCGCCTCGGAGCTGTTCATCTACCCGCTCCCGCTCGTGGCGATGCTGGCCGGCGTCACCGGGATCCTCATGTTCACCGGTGAGGCCCAGCACGGCACCCTGGCCGTCACCCTCGCCGCCCGCCCCGCCCGCTGGGTGATCGTCGCCGCCAAGACGACCACCGCCGCCGTGGTCGGGCTCGCCCTCGGTGTCGACCGGGATGATCGCCGGCTTCGCCGGCGCGGCGCTCGGCGGCGTCGAGCTCGGCAGCGGATCGCACCTCACCTCCCGGGCGCTGTGGGCGCTGCTCTACATCGTCCTCGCCGCCCTCATCGGCCTCGGCGTCGGCATGATCGTCCGCCACAGCGCCGCCGCCATCACCGGCCTCCTGATGTGGTCGTTCGTCGTCGAGAGCCTGTTCGCCCCGATCCTCCCCGAGGGCGTCCGCCACCTCCTGCCCTTCAGCGCCGGCTACCGCCTCCTCGACGCCGGTCCGCAGCTTCGAGGCCCCCGTCGTGATCGCCGACGAGCTCGCCCGCCCGCAGTACGCCGCTCATCTTCGCCGGCTACGCCCTGGTCAGCCTGGCCGTCGGCACCTTCCTGCTCTACCGGCGCGACGCCAGCTGAGCTCGACCTCACCCGACGACGAAGGAGAGCCCGGGCCCATGGCCCGGGCTCTCGACATCGTGGGACCGAGTCCCCTCCGCTCGGGGTCGGTCAGGTCGAGGGACGGGCGGGGCGGAGCATGGGCCAGATGGTCGGGGAGTCGCCCGACTGGATCTCGGAGATGACCTCGAACCCGAAGCGCTCGTAGAGCGGGATGTTGGCGACGTTCGACGACTCGAGGTACGCGGCCACGCCCTGGCCGTCGATCTCGGCGACGGTCCTCGCCAGCAGCAGCGAGCCGTAGCCGCTGCCCTGGCGCACCGGGTCGACCCCGATCACCGGGAGGTACCAGTGCTCGATCTGGGGGTGGGCCTCGCCGACCTGCACCAGGAACTCGAAGACCTCCCCGAGTCGATCGGGCGCGAGCTCCCGCTCCATCAGCTCTCCGAGTGCCTCCTCGCCGACGGTCTCGCCGGGGGCGAGCCACAGCGCGACCCCGGCGTCGGTCGTCGGTGCGGTGCGCGGTGCCGAGGTCGTAGGCGCTTCCGCCGAAGTGCACGAGCATCTCGGGGAAGACCCGGAGGTACTGCTCGGCGTCGGGGAACATCCACCGGGTCAGCGGGTCGTTCACGAAGGCCGCGACCAACGTCGCGGTGGCGCGGTCCCGGTCCTCCGGGCTGGCCGGCAGGACCGACGGCGTGGTGCGGGTGGACATGCGGATCGGCTCCTGTCGGCCGCGGCCCGCCCGGGCCGCGGCCGGGCAAGTGAACCAGACCCTCTCGGCCCCGGCAACGACGGTCGGACCCGGGTCGCGCCGGCGTCGGCCGATCCCGACCCTCCGGCCACGGCCCGACGCCGTACGCTCGCTGACCGTGGAGCGGGTGGAGCTGGACGTGCCGAGCCCGATGGTGAAGGTCGAGTGGGACCGGGGCCACGACGTCTTCGACGGCATCGTGCGGGCCTCGGACGACGGCGGCATCATCCTCACCCCCATCCACGACCACGTGCCCGTCGCCGGGCTCCGGTGGATCGACGACCGTGAGCTCCTCCGCGTCGACGAGCTCCGGCCCGACGACCCCGCGGTGCGCCTCGCCGACCTGACCGGCGAACGGCTGTGGGCGATCGATCGGTCGCTGACCGACCTGCGGGTCCTCCTCGCGTCGCTCCAGCACGAGGGCGTCCTCGTCATGGTCCACGTGGCGGCGACGGGCTCGCGCACCGGACAGGTCGGTCGGATCACCTCGGTCGACGCCCAGCGCGTCGTGCTGCGCGACGTGGACACGTCGGCCCGGTGGAGCGGCCGCGCCACCGTGGTCGACCTCGACGACGTCGTGTCGGTGCAATGGGACGACCCCTACCTCCGCTCGCTGGCGACCCTCCTCGAAGCCGAGTCGACGGGGTGGATCCCCCCGGTCTGACCGGGCTGCGACCCGCCGCTCACCCGGTGGCGACGGCTGACGGGTGCGGGCGGCGGCGGAGGACCACGACCACCAGCAGGTTGGCGCCGACCGCGGTGACCATGGCGACCAGCGCCAACGGCATGACCGCGAGCGGCAGCAGGGCGATGAGGAACAGCAGCGTCGACACGACGGCGGCCACGTACCTCTGGCGGTCGCCGTCGGGGTCGTTCGGGAGGCCCAACCCGACGAAGATGCCGGCCACCGCGCCGACCATCGGCCCCGGACCGGCCAGCGACGGCGCGGCCGACCCGATCGCCAGTCCCGTCGCCACGCCGGCGTAGATCGACGGGAAGTAGAGGCCACCGCGGTACCCGGTGGCCTGCGACCACGCGGTCACGGTCACCTTCACCAGGGCCAACCCGAGCAGCACCCACGCCCCGTCCCCGGAGTGGTCGCTCACCAGGGTCGCGGTCCCCGTGGAGCCGGTGAACTCCACGGACGGCCCGCCGAGCAGGTAGAGCAGGCCGATGCCGAGGCCGAACCCGGCTCCCGCCAGCCACCACGGCCAGGTGCGGTCGACGAGCGCTGCGCCTCGACGCATCAGGCGCAGCAGGCGGCCGAGGAGCAGGGCCAGGAGGCCGACCGCGAGCCCGGTCGCGGCGGCGGCGAGGTAGTCGACGGCGGCCACGTCCGAAGGCGTGGGGATCGAGCCGAAGCCCATCGACTGGCGGTCGAGCAGCCACAGCGTCGACCACGCCGTCAGCCCCGCCACGACGATCGGCACCACCACCTCGAGCGGCAGCCGCTTCAGGCGCTGGAACGCGATCAGGAGCGGGAGGGCCACCATCACCATCGACCCGAGGAACGCCACCATCAAGGCTCCGACCGCGGCGAGGGTCAGCGCCCGGGCCGCGATGGCGGTGAGCGAGAGCCGTCGGACGGTCCACGTCCCCATGGCCCCCGAGCTCTGCACCAGCATCTGCTCCGGTCCGAGCGAGGCGCCTGCGAGCAGGCTCCCCAGACCCGTGACGGCGATGCGGCCGACGTCCTCGCGTGCCGCTCCCGGGGCGTCGGCGTCGGCGGTGTCCGCGGCTCCGTCGGCGACATCGGCGCCGGCGTCGACCGGTGCATCGGGGTCGGGCGGCATGATGCCCGGCTCCTCGTCGACCAGGCGTGGCTCGCCTTGCGCGCGGAGGAGGGCTGCGTAGGCCACACCGAGGACGGTCGCGGTGGGGACGACCAACCAGCGATGCTCGTCCGTGCCGAGCAGCCCGTCCCAGAGCTCCTCGGTGCCCTCCTTCACGGCCAGCTCGATCAGCTCGAACCAGATGGCGACGACGACGCCGAGGATCGCAGCGACGGCGGTGACCGCCCACACACCCATCGGCTGCCCGTGCCTTCGCATGCTCACCGCCGCCCACCGTGGCACACCGGGCGGCCGCGAGGGTCGGTCGACGGGATGGATCCCCCGGGCGACGGCTCGGCAGGGGCGGTCGGGAGCGGCGATGCTCGCAGGGTGAGCGACCTTCCACGACCCCGACGTCCCGACCGATGACGGCGAGGCCGGACGAGGACCCGCCGTGGGACCCGGTGCGCGACGTCGAGCAGGCGGCCGCGTTCGACCAGGGCTCCGGCGCCGCGACCACCGGGGCGCTCGTGGTCGGGCTGGCCCTGGCCGCGGCCGCCGGCCTCAGCCGGATGCTCCGTCGGAGGCGCCGGCGAGCCGGCTGATCTCAGGTCGCCAGGCCGGTGGCGTCGAAGGGCAGCGACGCGTAGCGACGGACGAACGAGCCCGGGGCGAACGTCCCGGCCTCGGCGTCGACGGTGAAGTCGGGGCAGCGGGCCAGCAGCTCCTCCAGGGCGACCCGTCCCATCAGCCGGGCGGCCGCCGCGCCGAGGCAGTGGTGGGCCCCGGACCCGAAGGTCAGCAGCCGGGTCGGGGTGCGGTGGACGTCGAGCACCTCGCTGTCGGGGCCGTGCTCGCGCGGGTCGCGGTTGCCGCTGCCGTAGAGCAGGAGCACCTTCCGGCCGGCGGGGATGGTCGTGCCGTGCAGCTCGACGTCGACCGTCGCCGTGCGGGCCAGGCCCTGCACCGGCGACGACAGGCGGAGCAGCTCCTCCACCGCCTGCGGCACGAGGCCGGGGTCCGTCACCAGCTCGGCCCGCTGGTCGGGGTGGGCGGTGAGGAGCTCGGCCGCGACCCCGAGGAGGCCCGACGAGGTGTCGTTGCCGCCGGTGACCATGGTGAAGGCGAAGCCGAGCAGGGTGACGAGGTCGGCGCCCGACTCGGCGAGGCAGGAGAAGGCGTCGGGTCCCGGCTGCTGTCGGCGGCGATCGGCCAGCTCGCTGAAGTAGGCGACGAGCTCGCCCACCGCGTCCGGGGCCCGGAGCACGTCACCGGCCGCCGAGGCGGCGACGATGGCGTCGGTCCAGCGGTCGAAGCGCTCCCGATCCTCGGGCGGGACGCCCAGGTACAGCCCGACGACGTAGCTGGGGAGCGGACCGAACAGCTCGGCCGTCACGTCCGCCCGGCCCATCTCGCGGAGCCTCTCCACCCGCGTCACGACGACGGCGCGCACCTCGTCCTCGATCTCCTGCACCCGCCGGGGGGTGAAGCCCCGGGCCACCAGCCGGCGCACGTCGGTGTGGGCCGGCGGGTCGAGCATCACCATCGGCGCGACGTCGCCCAGCCCGGCCAGCTCCATGTCGCCGTAGGTGGGCGTGAGGCCGTGGGCCGACGAGAAGGTCGCGGTGTCGCGAGCGGCCCGGAAGACGTCCTCGAAGCGGGACAGGACGAAGAAGTCGTCCGCCGCTCCCGGGGAGGTCTCCGGGACGTGGTGCACGGGGTCGTGGTCGCGGAGGTCCGCGTACATCCCGAACGGGTCGCGCCAGGTCTCACCGGACCGGGGGACGTAGGCGACCGCCATCAGGCGGTGATGCTGAGCGGTGGGCGGCGCCCTGTCAACGACCGGGGGCCGGGCGACGGCTCGGCTCAGACCTTGTAGAGGAGCTGGCCGGCCTCTTCGCGGACCTCGGCCTGGCCGTGGGTGCGCAGGTGCTCGAGGTGCGCGTAGGTCTCGTCCTCGGCCATGCCGCCCCACGACCGGGGCTTGAACAGCTTGTGCGACAGGTCGGTCACGTTGGCCCAGCCCAGCTCCTCGCTGTAGCCGCGCAGGGCGTCGAGCCGCTCCTCGTGGTGGGCCTTGATCTCCTCGACCCGCTTGGGGAGGTCGGTCAGCGGGTGGCCGTGGGCGGGGAGCACCAGCTCGACGTGCTCGAGGCCGGCCAGCCGGTCGAGCGAGTCGACGAACCGCTGGACGGAGTCCTCGACCATGCCGGTCACGTGGGGCGTGATGGTGGGGAGCACCTGGTCGCCCGAGAGCAGGACCCCGCCCTCGGCGTCGTAGAGGCAGAGGTGGTCGTCGGTGTGGCCGGGGGTGTCGAGGCCGACCCACTCCCGCCCGCCCAGTCGCACCCGGTCGAGGTCGGCCATGGCGTGCGCCGGTGGGGGCACCCGGAGCCAGCGGATGGCGTCGACGCCGTGGGAGCGCATCTCGGCCAACCGCTCGGGCGGGGGACCGAGGGTCTCGCCTCCCCACGGCGACGGGCGCGGCGTGGTCACCCGCTCGAGGAAGGCCTCCAGCAGCACCTCGGGATCGGACTCGACGTCGGCCCGCTCGAGCTCGCGGTCGTCGATGTCGAGCCGGTCGAAGAGGGTGCGGAACCGCTCGTGGGCGATGATCTCGGCGCCGGTCTCCTCGGCGAGGCGGGCGGCCTGGCCGAAGTGGTCCGGGTGGGAGTGGGTGACGACGACGCTGTGCACCCGGCGCAGCGGGATGTCGGCCAGGGCCAGGCGGCCGAGCAGCGACTCCCACGACAGGGGCCCGGGCAGGCCGGGGTCGACCAGGGCGAAGCCCCGCTCGTCCTCGAGGGCGTAGCAGTTGACGTGGCCCAGGCCGGTGAAGTCGATCGGGAGCTGCAGCCGGCGGATGCCGGGCGCGACCTCGAGGATCTCCTCGGAGGCGTCCTCCTGCTCCTGCTTCACCGGCACCTGCTCACTGGCACCCGATCACCCTAACTTGACCCATCGGTCAAGCACACAGCCACGCATGCCTGCCGTCGCGCCGCTCGGCCGTGGTCAGACGACTCCGCCGAGGTCGGCGATGGCGGGGGCGAACCACATCTTCCAGCCCCACGCCGCGCCCTGCGGACCACGGGCCCAGTGGAACTGGTCGCCGCGGGCGATGCGGTGGTCCTCGGTGGGCTCCGCGGTCGGATCGCCGCCGATGCAGACCTGCGGCGGCGTCGCCGCGATGGTCGCCACCGCGGGCCGGCGGGCCACGACCTCGGCCAGGATCGAGCGCACGAACCGGGTGTAGCCCGGGGCCTGGAAGACCGGCGCCGAGAGGTCGCCGACGCAGGCCCACTCGGGGCAGCACGACCTTGCGCACGCCCCGGGCGACCCAGCCGTCCATCCGCCGCACCATGGCGGTGGCGACCTCCTCGCGCATCTCGGCGGTGATGGCCCCGATGACCGTGCCGTTCGGGCGCATGACCCGGGTCCACTCCCACGACCCGACCTGCCACACGATCACCTGCGGCCGGGTGTCGAGCAGGGCGTCCTCGAGCAGCGGGGTCTCGATGTCGCAGCGCCCGTCGGCCGGTTCGCCCCAGTCGGCCCCGGAGGGCGACGTCGCCAGCTGGGGGTCGCGGGGCCAGCGGTAGCCGGAGCGGTCCGACAGCACCGCGCAGCCGAGGCGCCCGGAGCCCACCGGCCGCTGCGCGCCCGTGCCCATGACGGTGGCCGGCAGGGACTCGCCCTGGGCGCGGAACACCAGGTCGAAGCCGACCGAGTCGCCGACCACGCCGACCCGGTACCCGGCGGGGGCGAGGGGGGCGACCACCTCGGCCCGCACCCGCATCAGGTCTCCTGCGGTGTCGCGGAGCCGGGCCGAGGCCACCGTCCGCTCGCCGGCGGTCGGGGCTCGGCCCCGCACGGCCAGGTAGATGCCGTCGGCGGCGAGCCCCCGGGCCTCACCGGCGGCGAGGATGCGGCGGGCCACCCAGTTGCGGTCCGACGACGCCACCTGGCCGGCCCACCACGTGCGGTCGGCGGAGGTGGCGGTGCGGCCGAGCACCCGGTCGAAGGCGAACGACACCCAGTCGGGGTCGGCGGGGAAGCGGCGGGCCTGCTCGGGCGACGACAGCAGGAAGGCCACCAGCCGGTCGTGGCTCCACCCCCCGATCAGGCGGTCGGCCCAGAACCGGCGGTCGGCGTCGGACGGGTCGCGGTCGAGCACCTGCCGGTAGGCCATCCCGACCTGCACGCCCCGACCGTCGAGCGAGGTCCCGATGTGGACGGCGACGGCCGCGGGCGACGATCGCACGGCCCGGTCGGCCCAGAAGCGGGCGTCCGCGTCGGTGGCGGCCCGGTCGACGAGCGCGGGGAAGGCGCGGGTGCGGACCCACGCCTCGGTGCGCCCCCGGTAGGTGTCGGCCGGGGCGTTGACGGTGGGGGGCTGGGGAGGGGGCGCGGGCGGGTTGGCCGTGGCCGGGGCGGCCGCGCCGAGCACGGCGACCACCGCCACGAGGCCGACCACCACCACCCGGGGAAGGGACCGAGCTGCTGCGATCCGGTCAGGGTGGCACACCGGATGTGACGCTCGCCACCCCGAGGGGAGGTGGCGGGGGGACGGTCAGCAGCGGTTGACGGCGTCGGTGATGAGGGCCTCGTAGGCGCGGGAGCCGGCTCGGGTGAGGTGGACCTGGTCGGCCACGAACCACTCGGGGTGGGCCATGGCCAGGTTGCGCCACTCGGCCAGGCGGAACACCGACGACGAGGCCGCCTTGTTCCGGATGTGGAACGAGCCCCGCCGGGCCTCGCCCGCGAACCACGGGTTGGCCTGAGCCCCGTGGGCCATGGTCACCAGCACGATGCACGGGATGCGCGGGGCCAGGCCGGCGTGGCGGGCGTAGGAGATGGTCCGGTCGAGCTGGGCTTCGTCCCACGCGACCCACCCCTGCTGGATGGAGTTGAGGCCCTGGGCGATCACGAACACGTCGGGACGGGGCGTGACCTGGTTGATCCAGGCGCCGGCGTGGTGGAACTGCGACCCGGACACCGACCAGATCGCCAGCGACCCGTTCCGGGCGAGCGATCCGGACTCCCACTGCTCGTCGTTCATCGCCACCAGGGAGTCGGCCTGCACCGCGACCCGCAGACCGGGCTGGGAGGTGACCCAGGCGCCCTCCTGCGGCGTCGGGTAGCAGGCGGTCAGCCCGAGGGCGAGGACGAGGCCGACCGCGAGAGCGCGACCGACCGTCCGGTGGGCGCGGAGGCGGCGGCAGCGGGTCACCTCCTCCTCGTCGGCCCCCGCGGCATGGTCGGTGAGGGGTCGGACCGTGCCCGTCGGGTGTGAAAAGCAGCACGTCAGGGCGAGGTCAGCCCTGACGCTGCGGCGGCGTGGCCCGGCCGCGCGCGCCGCGGCGGCGGGCGAGGTCAGCCGGGGGGTTCGGAGGCCACGGCGGTGGCGACGGCGCGCTGCTCGGCGACGGTCGTGACGGCCACGCCCGCGATGACGACGAGGCCGCCCACGAGGACGACCGGGCCCGGGGACCTCGTCGTAGAGCGAGACGGCGGCGACGGTGGCGATCACCGGCTCGAGCAGGATCACGACCGAGACCAGGGTCGGGCTGAGCCACCGCACCGTCCACGTGAACGACGAGTGGCCCACCAGCTGGGGCACCAGGGTCAGGGCCAGGGCGGCGACCCAGAACCCGATCGGCGGGGCCGGGTCGTCGGCCCGGGCACCGGAGACCAGGGCGACGGGCAGCACGGTCAGGGCGCCGACGCCGGTCACCACCGTCGTCCACCGCCACAGCCCGAGGCCCCGGGCCTGCACGTGCTGGCCGACGAGGAGGTGGGCCGCGTAGGCGATGGCGGCGACGAGGGCGAGGGCGTTGCCGAGGAGCGGGGCCGAGCCCTCGCCGAGGCCCTCGACCTCACCCAGCGCGACCAGCGCCCCGCCGGCCACCGCCACCGTGATCCCGATGGCGGTGAGCGCGGAGGGGCGTTGGCCCCGCCCGGCCCACAGCATCAGGGCCACCCACACCGGTCCGGTGCAGACGATGGTGGTGCTGGCCGCGATCGAGGTGAAGGCCAGCGACGGCAGCCAGGTGGCGAAGTGGAGTCCGAGCAGCGCGCCGCCGAGCAGGGTCGCCCACCCCGTGCCGGGGGGCAGCCGCGGGGCCGGACCGGTCCGGACGTCGGAGGTGGAGCCGTCCCCGCCGGCGACGCCTGCGACCGAGACCACCGCCTCGGTGGTGGGCGGCGTCCGGCGGAGGAACCAGGCCGGGGCGGTGAGGACGCACGCGAAGGCGAGTCGGGCGACGGCCAGGGCGAGGCCGAGCGCGGTCGTCCCTCCGCCGGCGATGTCGTAGGCCTCGCGGGTGATCAGCGCGGAGGTGCCGGCGGCGACGACACCGACCCCGAGGACCCCGACGAGGAGGGCGGTCGGCGGGCGGGCCGCGGTCACGGTGGAGCGGTCAGGGCGCGGCCTGGTGGCGGGCGACGGCGGCGTCGTGGGCGGCGACCACGGTGCCGAACAGCTCCTCGCGTCGGGTCGCGGCCCTGGCCGCGGCCGCCCGTCCGGCCGGACCGTGGCCCTGGACCTCGGGCATGACCCGCTGGGCGAGCAGCTCGTAGCTGCGGAGGGTCGCGTCAGGGTTCGCCCACTCGTGCAGGAAGGTGACGTAGGCGCCGAACCCGCCCGACTGGTCGCGGAGCCGCTCGATCTGGGCGACGGCGTCGTCCGCGGTGCCGATGGCCCCGAGCCCCGACTCGCGGACGTAGTCGATCATCTCGCCGACGGTCGCCGCGGTGCCGAGGTCGACCTGGGGGACGGCCACGGTCTGCTGGAAGTAGCGGAACCAGGCCTCGATGCCGTGGGCCACGTCGCGCTCGGCCTGGGCGCGGGTCTCGGCGATGTGGAGCAGGCCGAGGAGGCGCCAGCGCGACCGGTCGACGGTGGTGCCGGCCCGGGCCGCGTGGTCCTCGGCGATGGCCCAGTGCCCGGCGAGGGCCTCGAACCCGGCGGGCTGGGTCGCCCCGATCGAGAGCATCGACAGGCCGTGGTCGCCGGCCAGGCGGGCGCCGTTCGGCGACGCCACCACCGACACCGCGACCTCGAGGTCCGGGGAGTAGGGCTGGATGTGGAGCCGGGCGTCGCGGAGCGTCCACATCGGGGTGTCGCTGGTGACGGCCTCGCCCCGCAGCAGGGCGGTGATGCAGCGGACGCCCTCCTCCATCAGCGGCCGCGTGTCCTCCGGTGCGAGCCCCACCATCAGCGAGTCGGTGACGACGCCGCCGGGGCCGAGGCCGAGCATGACCCGGCCGCGGGTCAGGTGGTCGAGCAGGACGATCCGCTCCGCCACCCAGAGGGGGTTGTGGTAGGCGACGGGCACGACGCCGGTGCCGAGGCGGATGCTGCGGGTGCGCTCGGCCGCGGTGGCCAGGAAGATCTCCGGGCAGCCGATGATCTCGCTGCCGCCGGAGTGGTGCTCGCCGACCCACAGCTCGTCGAAGCCGAACCGGTCGAGGGCCGCGGCGATGCCGAGGTCGCGGTGCAGGGCGAGGGTCGGGTTCTCGCCGGCCGTGTGGTACGGGCCGAGGAACGCGCCGAAGCGCATCCGGTCGCTGGACACCTGGCTCTCCTGGGTGGGCTGCGGGGTCCTCGCACGCTACCGGTCGTCCCTCCGGCGCTCGTGGGCTCGGGAGGCGGGACGCCGGCGTCGGGGCGGTGGTGCCGGCGCGCCCGTCGGTCGGCGCGGGCGTGGGCTCCGGTCAGCCGGCGGGCGGGTTCGGCGCGGGAGGCAGCGGCATCCCGAGGGCGGCGGCCTCCTCGGCGGCCTCCCGGTCGAGGGCCTCCGCCGCAGCCTCGTCGCCGTCCGCGCCGCGACGCCGGAGCGCGGCGGCCAGCTCGACCGCGCTGCGCACGGCCCAGGGGCGCAGGCCCAGCCGGCGGTGGTCGTCGAGGGCCTGCTGGAGCAGGGCGACGGCCTCGTCGACGTCGCCGGTCGTCAGCGCCGCCAGTCCCCGCGGGTCGGGCGCCGAGGCCGCCGGCGGCCGACCCGCCCAGCGCCAGCAGCCGGCGTTCGTGGCCGACGAGCAGGGCCGAGCAGCGGGCCGCGCCCTCGGCGTCGTCGAGGCGGTGGGCGACCTCGGCGAACCAGCCCACCGTGATCGCCCACAGGTAGTCGGGGCGCATGTGCTCGACGTCGCCCGCCAGGTAGGGGCCGGCGAGGGCGGCCGCCCCCTCCAGGTCGCCCATCTCGGCGAGGATCACCGCGGTCGACGCGACGAAGACCGAGGGCGGCGGGCCGACCGCGTCGGCGGCGAGGACGGTGACCATCTCGATGATGTCGGCGTGGCGGCCGAGGTCGCGGTCGAGCACGACGCGGGCCGCGGCGTGGGTGAGCACCGGCACCGTGCCCATGGCGTCGCCCACCCCCTCGAGCGCGCCGTCGATGGTGGCCTCGGCCTCCTCGAACTCGCCCCGGGAGAGGGCGCGGCAGCCCCGGCTCACGTCGAGGAACCAGTCCCACCGCTTCTGGCGCAGCGGTCGGGCGAGGACCTCGGCCTCGGCGTGGAGCTCGTCGTAGCGGTCGAGGTCGGCGGCGTCGAGGAGGTCGGCCAGGGCCGCGATGCGGGTGACGATCGTGTAGAGCGGATCACCGCCCTCGTCGGCGTGGCGGATCGCCAGCTCACCCACCTCGAGGCGCTCGTCGAGGTCGGCATCGGGGGTCCAGAGGTCGATGCGGCGGGCGATGTAGGCCGCCGAGGTGTAGGTGGGGTCGCCGAGCTCCTCGGCCAGGGCCAGGGCCTCGGCGGTGACCTCGCCCCGGCGCACGGGGTCGCCGTCGTAGAGGGCCACGCCGAGGTGGGCGAGGAAGCGGGTGCGGAGGTGGACCTCGTCGGGGGCGATCAGGGTGAGGGCCTCCTCCAGCCACTCCACCCGCTCCTCGTCGACCACGCCGAGCTCGTAGGCGACGCCGACGCCCGACCCGGTGCCGAGGCCGGTGGCGGCGAGCCCGAGGCGGCGGCCGTCACCGAGGGCCCGCGCCGCGTCGGCGGCCCAGCGGAACACCTTGCGGGCGCCGGGCAGGTCGCCGACCGCGATGCGCACGAGCCCGAGCACCAGCAGGATGTCGACCGCCTCGGCGCTGCCCTCGGCCAGGTCGATCCGCTCGAGGGCCAGGCTGCACGCGGCCTCGGCCTCGTCGTAGGCGGCGACCTTGAGGGCCTGGTCGGCGGTGGCGTGGAGGGCGGCGATCAGTCGCTCGGTCGGCACCGCCGATCCGGCCGCGACGAGGTGGTGCGAGCGCTGGGAGAACAGCTCGGGCGGGGCGCCCATGGCGTCGATGGCGTCGGCCGCGGCCAGGTGGAGGCGGCTGCGGCGGAGGGCCGTCATGCCGTCGAGGAGGCCGTCGCGGATGAGGGCGTGGGCGAACTCGAACCGACCCACCGGCGGTGCCGCCTCGGTGACCAGCTGGTGGTGGATGGCCTCGTCGAGGGGGTCGAGGAGGTCGGCCTCGGGGACGTCGGCGGTGGCGGCCAGCAGCGCGGTGTCGAAGGCCCGGCCGAGCACGGCGGCCGCGGCCAGCACCCGGCGGTGCTCGGGGTCGAGGTCGGCGAGGCGCCGCTCGACGATGTCGACCACCGCGACGGGGAGGCCCTCGCCGCCGGCCTCCCGCTCGTGGGCGACCAGCTCCTCGACGAAGAAGGGGTTGCCGTCGGTGCGGTCGTGCAGCTCGGCGGCCCGGGCGGGGTCGATGCCGTCCTCGTCGCCGACGGACAGCGCGGCCACCAGCTCGGCCGTCGCCGGCGCGTCGAGCCCGGCGAGGGGGACCTGCTCGACGACGCGGAGGCGACGGAGCTCGGCCAGCATCCGCGCCGCGGGCTCGGGGTGGGTGGTCTCGGCGGCCCGGTAGGTGACGGCGAGGATCACGTGGGCCAGCTCGGGGGCTCGGGCCAGGTGGACCAGCAGGGCACACGTCGACGCGTCGGCCCAGTGGAGGTCGTCGACCACCAGCAGGGTGGGCCGGCCGGCGGTGGCGTGGCGCAGCACCGAGGTGACGGTGTCGAAGAGGGGACCGCGCTCGTCGCCGGTGGAGGTCGGCTCGCCGGCGTCGGTGCCCGGGGCCAGCTCGGGGACGAGGCGCAGGAGGTGCGGTCCACCCGGGCCGAGGGCGCCCGCGGTGATCGGCCCCTGCGCGGCGAGGGCGATGGCGAGGGGGCGCAGGGCCTCGACGAACGGGCGGTAGGCCGACCCGCCCTGCTCGGCGCACGCGCCCCACAGCACCAGCCCGCCGTCGCCGTGCACGACCGTGGCCAGCTCGGCCACCAGGCGGGACTTGCCGATGCCGGCGTCGCCGGAGACGGCCAGCACCCGACGGGCGCCGGGGTCGGACCAGGTGGAGGTGATGCGGCCCATCTCCGTCTCCCGCCCGACGAGCGGCGCCAGCCGGCGTCCGCCGCGGGCCGCCTCCAGGGGGAGGGGGAGCTCGGCCACCGGGGCGAGGTCGGCCAGGGTGCGGTCGGTGCTGCGTCGCCGGGGGGCGGTGCCGTCGTCGGGGGGTGCTGCGTCGCCGCCGACGGCGTCGGTGCCCCCGGTCGGCAGTGGCACCTCCGTCGGCGTGGGTGTCGGTCCGCCGCTCGGTGGTGGGGCGAGTCGCCCGACGGCGAGGTCGGTCCGCCGGGCGAGGCGGTGATCGGCGGCGCGTGGGGCGAGCCCTCGACGTCCTGGCGGAGCACCCGGCCCTCGAGGTCGGCCAGGTCGGCCGACGGGCTGATGCCCAGCTCGTCGATCAGCGCGCTGCGGGTGCGCTCGTAGGCCCGCAGGGCGTCGGCCTGGCGACCGGATCGGTACAGCGCCACCATCAGCTGGGCGGTGAGCCCCTCCCGCAGCGGGTGCTGGGCGACGAGGGCCTCGACCTCGGGGACCAGCGCCTGGTGGCGGCCGAGGGCCAGCCCGGCGGCGATGCGGGCCTCCTGCGCGCTCGAGGCGCAGCTCGTCGAGCCGGGTCGCCGGCCCGCGGGCGAAGCCCTCGGTGGCCACGTCGGCCAGGGCCGGACCCCGCCACAGCGCCAGGGCCGCGTCGAGCAGGGCCTCGGCCTCGGCGGGGGCGGCGGCGCGGGCGTCGGCGACGAGGCGCTCGAACCGCACGGTGTCGACCGACTCGGGGTCGACGTCGAGGACGTAGCCGTCGCCGCGCCGGTCGAGCAGCGGGGCGGTGCGTCCCCGGTCGCCGAGCGAGCGGCGCACCGTCGAGACGTACGACTGCAGGGTGCCCAGGGCGGAGCCGGGCGGCTCGTCGCCCCACAGGGCCGAGACGAGGGCGTCGACCCCCACGACCCGCCCCGGCTGGAGGGCCAGGGCGACGACCAGGCTGCGGGGGAGGCGGGCGCGCAGGTCAGCCCTCTCGCCGTCGACCTCGACCTCGACCGGGCCGAGGAGACGGATCTCGACGACCGGTGTCCCCACCGCGCTCGACGGTACCGTGGCGGCTCGGGTCCTCTCGCCTGCTGGACGTCGCCTGCAGCCCGGTCAGCGGGAGCGCCCGTCGACCCGCCCGCGGCGGTCGCCGTCGCGGTGGCCGTCGCCGGCATCCGGTCCGGCATCCGGACCGGCGTCCGTCGGGCACCGGGCCGTCGTCGGGAGCGGACGGGAGGCGGGCGACGAGGTCGGCGGTGGACGGCGCGACCGCCGGGCGGTGGTCGCGCGCCGTCGCCAGCAGGTCGAGGGCCCGGGCCACCGAGCGCCCGCGGCGGTGGGCCCGGTCGGCGAGGCGAGCACCCGGGGGGCGAGGGCGGCGAGGGCCGCCACCCGGGCCGGCGTCGGGTGGGTGCTGCGGTGGGCGAGGGCGTCGAGCAGGTCGTCGTCGCTGGCGGCGGCGAGGTCGGGGGTCGGCTCTGCGAAGGCCCCCGACACCAGGTCGGCCCACACCACCGCTCGGTCCGGCACCGCGACGGCCGGGTGGCCGGCGCCGTCGGTGACGAGGTGGAGGGTGCGGTCGCCGAGGTCGAGCCGGCCCTGGCGGCCGTCGAGGGCCACCACGGTGGCGTCGGGGCTGACGGCGAGGAGGGCGTCGAGGCCTCCGGTGTGGGCGGGCCCGTCGCCGGTGAGCACGATCCACCGCACGTCGGCGGGGTCGACCAGCGACAGAACCGCGTTGAGCCAGTCGGTGGCCAGTCCGGCCAGGCCGGTGTCGACGATCGTGGTGGCCGTCCCCCGCACCACGAGGGTGCCGGCCTGGAGGCCGAGGTCGGTGCCGGGCACGGGGCCGCCACCCCGGCACCACGAACGTGTCGGGTGCCAGGGCGGCGACCTCGCCGATCACCCCGCCCGCCCGGGGGGAGGGGAGGAGGGCGGGACCGGGGTGGTCGGATCGGTCGAGCCGCGAGAGCTCGAGGGACGGCTCGGCGGGCATGGCGCTACTCGACGACGATCTCGGCGTGCATGCCGTGCACGAAGTGCGGGGGACCGGCGTCGGGACCGGGCTCGGGCGGGCCGGCCTCCGGGTTCTGGGCGGCCTCCTCGTACACGGCCGGGTCGGTGCCGGTCGGGATGAAGCAGATGATGGCGTAGCGCCCGGGCTCGGCGAGGGTGCCGTCGCCGAGTGCCGTCGTGGACTCGGCCCCGTCGGGACCGGCGAGCACGACCGTGGCCGGCGGGCCGCCGACGATGGCCTCGAGCTCCTCCTCGGGCGAGCTGGAGGAGCTCCTCGACCGAGCGCTCCTCGTCGTCGGGGAGGCGGAAGGCGACCAGCTCGTGGAACTCGACCGACGAGGTGTTGGTCAGGTCGAGGCGGGTGCCGGCCGGGATGGTCTCGGGCAGGTCACCGAAGGAGTAGTCGGTCACCTCGACGGTGAGCACGCCGTCCTCGACGGCAGCCGGCTCGGCGTCGTCGTCGGCGTGGGTGGTGCTGGAGTGGTCGGAGGCCTCGGTGGTCTCGGCCGTCTCGGCGGCCGCCGGCTGATCGGGCTCGTCGTCACCGCAGGCGGTGAGCAGCAGGCCGGTGGCCAGCAGGGCGGAGAGGGCGAGGCGCCCTGGGGTGCGGGTGCGGGCAGGGTCGTGAGGGTGGTGATCACGGTGGTTCTCCTCGGTGGGTCCGTCGGTGTGCCGTCACCTTGGAGGGGGGCGCTTGGGCCGCCCTTGGGGATCGCTTGGACGCCGCCGACCGGCCTGGTCCGATGGCGTGGGACCGGCCGTGGTGCCCCGCTACCATCGGCAGGCCGAGGAGAGGTGCCGGAGTCAGGCCGATCGGGCCTCCCTGCTAGGAGGTGACGGGTCACACCTGGTCCGTGGGTTCAAATCCCACCCTCTCCGCGTGCCAGGCCCCAGGGCGGCACCGAGACCCCGCCCACCCACCGGTCGGCGGGGCTCCCGCGCCCGGGGTCGCCCGCGGCCGTGCCCGGCCTGGACCGCGGGCTCCAGCGACGTCCAACCGAGGCTCAAGCGGGCGGTGGGAGGAATGGGACATCTCGACGAGGAGACCCATGTCCCGCCTGCGCACCTCCAGCCCCTGGACCACGCCCACCACGCCGCTCGGTGCCCGCATCCTGAGCGAGGAGCCCGCGACCCTCGAGGCCGTCCCGACGATGACCCTGGCCGAGATGGAGGCCGTGCTGGCGACGTCCGCACCGCTGCCCGTCGCCCCGCCCCGGGCGACGCCGATGCCGGCGCCGAGGTCGACACCCGAGGAGCGGAGGAGGCCGGCTCGGGGTGGCTGGGCGGTCGGGCGCCGGGCGCTGGCCGCGGCTGCGGTGCTGGTCGCGCTGGTCGGGGGCACCGGCGGACTGGCCGTGGGGGCGGGGCGGCCGTCCGTCCTGGGCCCGGCCTCGGCGACGGCTCCCGCGGTCGGTCGGGTCGGGCCGACGGGTTGCCGGGCGGCGGATCCCCGGCTCACGCGGCCGAGACCACCGCCGCCGAGACCGCTGCGGGGCGTGCCGCCCCCTCCGAGCTGGCCACCGCCCTCGGCGAGGGCTCATGGCGGCGGTACGCGCCGTCGCCCGTCTCGCCCGGTCCCGAGCCGTTCCGCGCCGGAGCGTGCTGCCCGCGTCGGTGGTGCGGGTCCACGCCCACCTGGCCGAGCCCGGAGTGCCGTCCTGTCCACGGCCGCGGCGATGGGCGAGGCCGCGGGCCGGACGGCGGTGCCGTCGCACCACGCTCGCGGCCGCCTACCCCTGATCGACGCCGAAGGCCGGGCGCTCGAGCGGTCAGCCGCGGGCGGTGCGGCGCAGGGCGAGCAGGGAGGGGAAGCCGACGACGAAGGTCTGCCGGGCCCAGCGTCCGGCGGGCAGCCCGTGGCGACGGGCGAGGCGGCGGGCCACCAGGGCCTCGGCGACGTGCAGGCCGACGGCGAACACCAGCAGCCGCTGGAGGGCCGGGCGGGGCGGGAGGGACACGACCTCGTTGGCCGCCTCGTGGGCGTCCTCGCTGAGGGCGACCGCGGAGAGCGCGACCAGGCCGCCGTCGAGGAGCAGGAACCAGCCGAGGCGTGGGCGGACGAACGAGGGGGCGGACATGCCGGCACAGTACGTCCCGACGGTGGCGGTCCCGCCGGTCGGAGCGGTCACGCCCGGGCCGGGGCGGTGGCGGCCCGACCTCGGCCCGACCCGAGCCGATCCGCCGAGGGCGGCGGTCGCCGTCCGCCTCGGCTCGATCGGCGCCGTCCGCCCTCTCGTCCCGGCGGTCGTGCGACCCCGGCTGACCAGGCCGAACCGGGCCCCATCGAACCCAGCCCGCTGGTTCCCTGGCTCGGACCGTCACCGCAGCGTGGCATCGTCCCCCGGCTGCCAGACATGTCACACCACCTTGCCTTTCGTAACCGGTTCGTCATATGGTGACGCCGTTCAGCCGCCAGCGGGGTGGCCTCCCCCTTGTCCGGGCACCGGCCCGGGGGGATGCGCACCTCCACGCCGCTTCCCGTCACACCCTGTGCTGCAGGGACGGGATCCCAGGCAGGCGGATCACCGATCCAGGAGTCCCTCGAACCCGTGAAGCGCATCATCCTGCCCCTCGTCGCCGCCGTCGCCCTGCTGGTGGGAGCCAGCGGGTGCACACCGGAGGCGGAGTCCCGGGATGCCATCACCAAGTGGTTCCCGAGCTGGGCTGAGTCGAAGGCCATCCGGGTCGCCGACGGCGAGTTGGGCCTGAACCCCGAGGCGATCAGCTCCGGCGTGGCAATGGGGTCCCGTTCGAGCTCAACCGTGCACGTGGGAGCCCACCGTGCGCAGCATGGGCTACACCTGGAAACCAGGTGTCGATCCGTAAGATCAACTCGACAGATCGCCCGGAGGTCTACAAGGCGGCCGGCAACAGCTTCAGCCCCTGGGGTCGCCGCAACGCCTGACGCAGGCGACGATATCCCGGCGGGATCCGCATCGATCGAGGAGGCGGCGCCCTGGGTGGGGCGCCGCCTCTTCTCGGTTCCCGGCGGCGTTTCCGGCTTCGGCGGCCTGAGCTCTGCCGCTGGCGCGAGCAGTTCCGTCCTGGCTGGTCGGCCTCCCAGGGCGTCTGCCATGGCCGGCGAGGGGTCTCCCTCGTGGGGCGCCGGAATCCCGGTTGCCAAATATCCTTGTGACGCATGCCTACCTACCGGTAGGTAGACACGCCTACCTACCGGTAGGTAGGCTGGGGGTATGGACGATCGCCACTCCTGGACGACCTCACGCCGGACGCCGAGCGGCTCGCTCGAGCGCCACCTCGCCACCACCAAGGAGTGGTTCCCCCACGAGCTGGTGCCGTGGAGCGCGGCGCGGCGACTTCGTCGCCGAGGGCGATGGAGCCCGACGCACCGACGCTCGCGCCCGGGGTGCGCAGCGCGCTGTTCGTGAACCTGCTCACCGAGGACAACCTGCCGTACTACTTCCGCGACATCGAGCGGATGTTCGGCCGCGACGACGTGTGGGGCGAGTGGGCCCGCCGCTGGACCGCCGAGGAGGGCCGCCACTCGATCGTGCATCCGCGACTACCTCACCGTCACCCGGCTGTCGACCCCGTCGAGCTCGAGCGGGCCCGCATGGCCCAGGTGAGCGACGGCGAGGTGCCCGAGCCCCCGACGCGCGGCCGACGGGTTCGTCTACGTCGCCCTGCAGGAGCTGGCCACCCGCATCGCCCACCGCAACACCGGCAAGCTGCTCGACGACCCGGCCGGCTACGCGGTGATGGCGCGGGTCGCCGCCGACGAGAACCTGCACTACCTCTTCTACCGCGACCTGGTCTCCGCCGCGCTCGAGATCGACCCGTCGACGATGGTCGATGGCCATCGAGCGCCAGGTGCGCGACTTCGAGATGCCCGGCACCGGCATCCCCGACTTCGCCGACCACGCCACGGCCATCGCCAAGGCCGGCATCTACGACTTCGCGCATCCACCACGACCAGATCCTCGTGCCGGTCGTGCTCCGC
>CAVURR010000003.1:0-2464766 GCA_963743955.1 uncultured Iamiaceae bacterium | reverse complement strand
CTTCCACAGCCCCCGATGCCTCCGGTCGCCGTCCGCTTCGGGCATCAGGGGTCAGACGGTTGTCGCTCCACGGCCCCGATGTCGCAGGGCTGGCCCTCGACTCGCGGCTCGCTGCGCTGGTCGGCGGTGTAGCCCAGGCAGCTCTCCCACGGGATGGCATCGACCGCGAGCGACGTGGCCACCGGGAGCACCGTGCGGGTCTGCCCACCGTTGTCCGCCAGCTCGCCGAGGCCGGATGGCGCGGGAGCACCGCAGGGGAAGGGCGAGCGGAGGTTGTGATCGGCATCGATCACCGGCGTCCCGCACGACGGGGACACCACGATCGAGGTCCGCACCGTCGCGGCGACCACCGCCCTCGCCGGCTCTGGTCGGTCGTCGACCACGGTGCTCGACACGACCTGGCTGGGACCCGATGCATGGATGGCCGGACCGAACCACTCGGTGTAGGTCTCGTACGGGTGGGTTTGAACCTCCCCGTTGAGCTCCACGCCTTCCCACGGGAGGACCACGTCGTTCTGCACGAACGTCGAGATGCCGACGTAGAGCTCACCCGTCGATTGGATGGCGCCTCCCCACGTCGCAGGGCACGTCGCCCACTGCGGCGACCCGGTCCGACACGTGGGATCGACGTCGGAGTCGGCCGCGTTGGCTTCGAACGTGGACGCCACCACGGCCAGCCGCCCTGCGCTCGAGATGGCGCCGCCACCGATCGGGCTGGTGCCGCCGTACGTGGTCGAACCCGTCACTTGGCAGCCGTCGAAGTAGTGGCTGGCGAAGCACTCGCCGTGGACGGTCGACCGGTTGTCGACGAAGGTGCTGCGCACGACGCTCGTCGTCGTGCCCTCGGCGGTGCGCATCCCACCGCCGGGGCCGACCGACCGGCCGCCCGTGACGACGACGTGGTCGAGCACGACACTCCCCGTCCGCACATCGAAGGCGCGGTCGAGCCCGTTCGCATCCACGTGGTGGCCGGCACCATCCACCCGCACCTCGCTCGCCCCGAGGTCGAGGTCCAGGTCGCCCGTCGCGCCCAGATCCTCGCCGGCCCCCGCCAAGCCCAGCGTGACATCGACGTCCAGCGTCACCGTCACCCGCACCGAGACCGGTGACCCGGCCGACAGGGCGTTGGCCTCGAGCACGGCAGCCCGAAGGGTGCAGTCGCCGGCCCCTGATGTCGCTTCGCACACGCCATCACCCGGCACCGCGTCGACACCGTCGCCACCGCTGGTCACCAGGAGCTCATGGTGCGGACGGGGCACGCAACCGGTTGCCCCCGCCACCACCGCCGCCAGCGCGAACACGGACACCGCCATCCGGCGCATCGGCGCCTCCTCTCCTCGCGGCCATCCGGCTGTCGGATCCCGTCGGCCTCCGCTCAGCAGCAGCATCTCACAGTCTCATCGGCGAGGTCCGGGACACGCGTCGCGCCGCGATGAGACTTGCTGCGGCGCGGTCGAGCCTTGACCAGCCGTGCCATCCACGACGCCATGAAGGCCTACGGCTTCGTGGTGGCCTCAGGTGATGTCCCGGCGGACGGTGAGCCGCACGCCGAGGAACCCGAACACGAGCACGTAGGCGAGGAGCGCAGCACCGGCGACTGGAATCGCCAGGTCGGGGTGGCCACTGCCCGCGTAGGTGAGGTCGCCCCCCAGGGCCGAGGGCAGCCAGTCGACGAAGGCGGCGGAGTGGAAGACATCGCCCAGGATGCCCTCGACCGCCAGCAGCCAGACCAGCACGGTGGCGATGGCCGTGGTCTGGTTGCGGACCAGCGCCCCGACCGTCACGCCGAGCGCGGCGTACACGGCGGGCGCGAGGACCATGCCCACCGCGACCCGCACGACCTCGCCGTCGATGTCCAGTGCGACGTTGCTCGACGCGAGCCACGGCACCGCGACGAGTGCGGCGGCCGCCACGGTCGCCAACCCCATGAGCGCGCCGGTCAGTCCGTGGGCGACGAGCTTCGCCACCACCACCCGATCGCGACGCGGTGTGGCCAGGAAGGTGGTCGTCACCGTGTGGTGTCGGTACTCGCCGGCCATCCCGAGCACGCCGAGCAGCAGCGCGATCAGGGTGACGATGCTGGCCGGCGCGCCGAGGGCTTGGACGAAGCTGTGCGGGCCGAGGGGGTCGTTGCCCTGCTTCCCGGCGAGCGAGTAGTTGGCGTAGGTGACGCGCGCGCCGATCACGGGTGTCGACGCGACGCCGAACACGAACGTGCGGGTGGTGCGCTGCTTCAGCAGCTCGGTGTGGACGAGTCGTCTCACGAGATCGATCCTTCCTTGGCGGTGAGCGAGAAGAAGACGTCCTCGAGGCTCTGTCGCTCGAGGCGCATCTCGTGGACTTCGAGGCCGATGGAGCCGATCACGGCACCCACCTCCTCCGGGGTGGTGCCGGTGGCGCTGACGATGTCGCCGGCGACCGTCGCGTCGATGCCGTGGGAGGCGAGCGCCGCCGAGAACCTGCCCGCGTTCGGTGTGCGCACGACCACCGCACCGGCTGTCCGCGCCATGAGCTCGGTCAGCGGCGCGCTGGTCACCAACCGCCCCCGGTCCACGATGACGACGTGGTCGACGGTTTGGGCGACCTCGGCCAGCACGTGGCTGGACACCACCACGCTCCGGCCGGCCGCGGCCTGGGACCGGAGGAAGTCTCGCAGCCAGTGCACGCCCTCGGGATCGAGGCCGTTGGCCGGCTCGTCGAGGACGAGCACGGACGGCTCACCGAGGAGCGCAGCAGCCAGGCCCAGCCGCTGGCGCATGCCGAGCGAGAACCCACCGACGCGGCGCCGGGCGTGCTCGTCCATCCCGACCTGCGCCAGCGCCGAGGCCGCACGTCCGGCCGGTAGCCCGGCGGCCGACGCCAGGATCCGTAGGTGGTCGAGGGCCCGCCGACCTGGGTGGAAGCTCGATGCCTCGAGCACCGCGCCGACGTGGCGGACGGGATCCTCGAGGTCGACGTAGCGTCGACCGTCGAAGGTTGCAGTGCCAGCGGTCGGTTCCACGAGGCCGAGCAGCATGCGCAGCGTCGTCGTCTTGCCCGCGCCGTTGGGACCGAGGAAGCCGGTGATCGTGCCGGCCTCGAGCTCGACGTCGAGCCCATCGACGGCAGTCAGGTTGCCGAACCGCTTGGTCAGGCCGTGCAATTCGATGGCGGCCATCGCCTCCTCCTTCTCGCCGGGCGGACATCGCCGAGCACGAATGGAGGGTGACGGATCCAGGGCGATCGGTCGTCGGCCAGCAGGTGCGTTCTCGGCTACTCCCCAGGGCTCACGAGCCCGCTCTCGTACGCCAGCACGACGAGCTGGGCGCGGTCGCGGGCGTCGAGCTTCGTCATCACGTGGCTCACGTGGGTCTTCGCCGTCGCCGGGCTCATGAACAGCTGCTCGGCGATCTCGGCGTTCGAGTGCCCGCTGCCCGACCAGTGCCAGCACCTCACGCTCGCGACCGGTGAGCGCGCCCAGCTCCGGCGGCGGTCCGCGGTCGGGGTCGGGTCGCGCCGCGAGGTCTGCGATGAGTCGGCGGGTGATGCTCGGCGCCAGGAGAGCGTCGCCGCGGGCCACGATGCGGATGGCGTCGATGACCTCCTCCGGCGGCGCGTCCTTCAGCACGAAGCCGCTTGCCCCGGCCTTGATGGCGGCGTAGACGTACTCGTCGAGGTCGAAGGTCGTGAGGATGAGCACCCGCACCCCGGCGAGGTCGGGTTCCGCGGTGATGCGGCGAGTGGCGTCGATGCCATCCCTCTCGGGCATGCGGATGTCCATGAGCACGACGTCGGGCCTGTGCCGGCGCGCGAGGTCGATCGCCTGGTCCCCGTCCTCAGCTTCACCGATCAGCTCCAGGTCATCGGTGTGCTCGATCATCGCCCGGAGCCCGGTGCGGATCAGCGGTTGGTCGTCGGCGATGCCGACGCGCACGGTCATGCCCGCTCCGTGAACGGCAGACGGGCCGACACCCGGAAGCCCCCACCGGTCCGCGGGCCCGCCTGGAGCTCGCCGCCGAACATCGTGACACGCTCGCGCATGCCGACGAGGCCGTGCCGTCCCGTTGACGGCACCGTCGTCCTGCGCCCGTGTGCGCCCTCGTCGTCGACCTCGACGGTGACGCTGTCGTTCGCGTAGCGCACGGTCACGACGGCCTTCGCGCCGCTTGCGTGCTTGAGCACGTTCGTCAGCGCTTCCTGCACGATGCGGTAGCCGGAGAGGTCGACGCCCGCCGGGACCTCTGGTCGGTCGCCCTCGATGCGGACGTCGACCTCGACACCGGAGCGCACCACCTCGGCGACGAGCGCATCGAGGTCGCGCAGCCCGGGCACGGGCGCGAGCGAGCCGGCACCGTCGCCGTCTGCCCCCCGTAGGACGCCGAGCAGGCGGCGCATCTCGAGCAGCGCGGCACGAGTGGCGGTCTCGATCGTCGCCAGCGCCTCCTTCGCCGCCGCCGGATCGCGGTCGGCCACCATGCGCCCGGTTCCGGCGTGCACGGCGACGACGCTCATCGTGTGCGCGACGACGTCGTGCAGCTCGCGCGAGGCGAAGGCGCTCCTCGCCGACCGCACGGTCCGCAAGCTCGACCTGCGCCTGCGCGAGGAGTGCGTTCTGGTGCTCCAGCTCTGCCGTGTAGGCGCGTTGCCTGCCGACGTTGCTGCCGAGGAGCCAGGCCAGGGCGACGAACGTCGGGACGGCGGGATCGGTCGGGCCAGGGCTGGCGATGGTGCCCGCCAGCGCGACCACGATGCCGAACACCAGGACCTGGCGGGCTCGCCGAGCCGGGAGCATCGAACCCGCGGTGTAGACGGGCAGGAGCACCACCGGGGTCAGCGCCAGGGGGTACTGCAGGCTGGCGTACGTGACCCCCGCCAGGAGGCCGGCGACGACCGCGGAGAGCGGCACCCGCGGCGCACGGCCGCCGATCCGCTGTAGACCGCCAGCAGCAGGTAGGCCAGGAAGTCGGGCTCCCGCAGGTCCCTGGTCACCTGTTGGTCCACGAGCACCCAGACGCTGATGCCCAGCGCGACGGCAGCCACCGCCACGTCCACGAGCACGGCACACGTCCTCACGAGCGCACCGTACGAGCTCGCGTTGCCGCTGCCATCGCCCCCAGGGTGTCATCGAACCACGACTTCTGGGGTACTCGCCGGCGGCAAGGATCAGGCTCGGTCGGTCGATCGTCGTCGCGGGACTGCACCCCCACCACGGAGAGAAGGGACCTCGGACCCGTGATCCACATCGAGGGTGAGGTCCAGATCAGGCAGCCCGGCGACGAGGTCTTCGACTTCGTCGCCGACCAGTGCAACGAACCGCTCTACACCCCCGGCATCGCGGTCGGCGGTCGCGATGTACGTGTCGATCTACCCGACCGAACAGGGCCCGGGACGCGACGGAAGCCCTTGCTCTGCAAGGGCTTCCGGGTGGTGCGCCCCCTGGGATTCGAACCCAGAACCTGCGGATTAAGAGCCCGGGGCGAACGTTGTCGTTCTGTCCCGATCTGTGCTCTGACCTGCTGTTCTGTCCGGCCGACATGTCGTCCAGTACCCCTCAGTACCGGTACATCCCGGGGAGTTACGCGGTTGAGTTCCGCGGTTGACGCCTCTGGACGCCGGCGGCTGATGGCGACAACGCGCTTGTCTCACCGAATCTACGGGTCGAAGCCGTGTCTACGATCCGGACGGTGGACCCGATCACCATCACCGGCGGCATCGGGGACCGCTGGGGTGCGAAGTCGTCCGCGCCGAGCGGGGAGCTCACGGTGACCGATGACGTGATCACCATCAGCGAGGGGTTCCGGCCTCCGAGGGTGGTGAGGGTGCAGCGGTCGAGGACCGAGCTGGTCGGCGTGCGGATCAGTACGGGCGTGCTGTGCGTTCGCGTGTCGCTCGTCGACATCGAGGGTGAGCAGGAGCCGTTTCTCATCGAGTCGAGCCGTACCAAGGTTCGTCGTGCGCTCGAGGAGAGAGGCTGGCCCATCATCGAAGATCGTTGGCGGCTTGGACGACTCTCGGCGAGCGACGTTCGAGCCCTCCATCCGCCGCGCGCTTGACCCCGCACAGAGGCGAACGGACGACAGGTATCCCCCAGAGAGCCGTGCATTCCGACCCCTCGATCGCCTGCCAGACGGGCTCGGCGTGTCGCGTCATCGACGAGACGGTGCCGAAGCAACCATTGCCGCCGCTCCGGATTCGCGACGCTCGGTCGGCCGATCAGTCGGCTGGGAGGCGAATGCCTTCGGCGATTCGAAGCAGCTCGTCGGTGCGAAGTCGGGGCTGCATCTCGCCCACACGTTGATCATCGGTCGCCGAGCTGGAAGCGGATCGTCTCCATGGTTTTCTGGGAGATCGTTCGCCATCGATGCCGTTCACCGTGACGGGAGTCGGGCGAGGGTGTCACCGTGCCTTCAGCGGTCTGGTTACGGCGAAGTACCAGTCGTGGCCATCCGGTTGGAAGCCACCAGGTGAGGTCCATGTTCGTCCGGGGGCGTGGGTGGCCCGAACCCCTCAGGGACGTAGGTGACCTCGACGAGGTCTGCCTCCCGAAACACGGTGCGAGGGTCCTGTCGGATGCCGTCGAGGACGGGACGGTCGCCGAGGGGCGTGCCGGTCGACTTCGACGGTCTGGCTGCTGAGCATCGATGCAGCCCACTCCTTCGCCGTCCTCTGGCGGGGGAGTGGTGTCCTCGAAGGCGACGACGACCTGGTCGTCGGACTCGACGAGTTGCTCGATGGTCTGCTCGCACCGGTCCAGCTGGTCGGGAGCCGACGTGGAAGGTGAGGGTGAACCCGTCAGCAGACAGGGTCGCGGTCTCCCAGGTGAGGTCCGGCTCCACGTCGAGGTTCTCCACGGATGCGGGGCTGGTGGTGTCGATTGCGATCTCGGCGTGTCGCCAGCGCGGCGAGCGGTCGTGACGAGAACGGTGCGACAACGTACATGACCGAGGCACGCCGTCACCCGAAGGTTCCGGCGTCAGATGTGGATCCCGGATCATGGCTGTCGAGAAGGCGGCGGAGCTCGGAATCGTGGTCCGGGCGGTCAGCCCACTCCTTGGAGGCGACGATGGCTCGTCGAGACTTGCGGCGGACGAGGTTGCACCCCACTCCGCGACGAGGGCGTCGGACCGTGGAGCCGCTCACGGTGGCCGCAGCCAGGTCGACCTGCTGGCCGGTCCCAGCCGGGGTCGAGGCGATGAGGCGGGCTCGGCGGCGTCGGCTCAGCGAGACGCTGAAGACGCCCGTGTCGACGACAACCTCGGCTCGTCGATCGCGCGGCGAAGGCGTCGTCCTCGTCGGCGGTGAGAGCGTCGATCAGCGGCGCCTCGACCGACGACAACGGTCGGCACCGACGCGAATGGCTCGACACCGGGGTGAGGGCGGCCGGGCTGCCGCCCGGTGCCATTGCTGCCTCGTCTCGATCGGAGTGGTCGTCGGCCTCGACGTCGAAGAGCCTACGCCCGCCTCGGCCCCGCCACGGTGCAGCTGCGTCGCTGGAGCCTGGGGTGACGGATCCTGCGTCATCGGCCGAGGTCGATACCTCGGCCGTCCCGTCGGCGGGGTTCTTGGAGGCGGTCGAGGCGGGCTTGGATCTTGTCGACCTTGTCCTGGGTCTCGCGGTCTCTCGCCCCGGCGGTCGGGTCTCCCGGGGTGACGCCGAGCGGGTGCGGCTCCGTCGCCTGCTCATGGCCGCGGAGACCTCGGACGGGCGCGGTGAGCTCCGTGCCGGGTCGGAGCCGGTGGAGGATGGCGAGGGCGCTGGATCGGGCGGGGGTGCGGGTGAGGATCGTCGGCGAGGGCGTCTCGGGGGTGGGCGAGGCCGGTGGGGTCGACGATGAGGGCGGAGTTCGAGTGGCGGCCTCGGGTGAGGGCGACGTAGGCGCCGTTGCGGGAGGTGCCGGCTTCGAGCACGGCGATGCCGATGTCGACGGTGTCGCCTTGGGTGCCGTAGCCGGTGACGGCCCAGCCGAGCTCGACGTGCCGGGACACGTAGCCGCCGGGGAGTCGGACGGTGCCTCGGGTGTCGTGGGTGGCGGTGATGTCGCCGTTGGCGTGGATGTCGGTGACGTCCCAGGTGTGGCGGTTCCGGACTCGTTCGCCGGTGTCGGTCCGGAGGTCGGGGTGGTTGTGGCGGGTGGCGATCCGGTCGCCGACCCCGACCCTGGTCCCGTCGGCGAGCAGGACGTGGTGGGTCGTCGCCAGTGGCCGCGGCTGCGGTCGCTCTGGATGGCCTGGTTGATCCGCCGGGCGGTGTCGGCGGTCGAGGTGGTGATGGCCACGGTGCGGCCTCGGTCGGTGTGGGCGCGGTGCTGGATGGCGACCCGCTCGGGGAGGAGGGCGGGGTGGATGGTGTCGAGGCGCCGGTGCTGGTCGTAGAGGTCGGCGGCCTCGGGGTCGCCGGCTCGGAGGGCGAGGCTGGCGGCGGCTTCCCACGCTTCGGTGAACCGGCGGGGGGTGTCGAGGCGGTGGTGGGGGAGGGTGTCGATCCAGTGGGCGAACACGCCGCCGCGTCCGACGGCGGGGAGCTGGTGGGGGTCGCCGACGGCCACGATCCGCCAGTGGTGGGTGTGGGCGAGGGTGGCGAGGTGGTGGAGGTCGTCGGTGGCGGCCATGGCCGGCTTCGTCGACGATCACGGTCGTCCCCGCCGGCCACGGACTCTGTCGGTGGTGGTGGGCGGTGAGGAACCCGGCCACCGTCGTCGCCTCGCACCCGGCCTCTCGGCCCAGCACGTCGGCGGCCTTGCCGGATGGTGCCAGGGCCGACGACCGGGCGCCGATCGGCCTGCAGGGCGCGCACGGCCCGGGCGGTGACGGTGGTCTTGCCGGTGCCGGCGGGGCCGACGACCAGCACCAGCTGGTCCCGTCCGGCGATGGCCCGCACCGCCTCGCCCTGGGGGTCGGTCCGCTCGACCGGGGCCGGGCTGATGGCGTGGGTGGCCCAGTGTTGGAGGTCGGTCTCCTGGTCGAGGACCCGTTGGGTGGTCATGTGCCGGTCGGTCACCGCTTCGGTGACGGGCCGCCCGTCCCGTCGCACGTGCTCGCCAGGCCGGTGCCTCCGGGGTCAGCTCGACGCATCGCCCGGCGGCGACGGCGGCGAGCCGATCGATGCGGGCGATGGTGTCGGTGGCGGTGGGGTCGGTGGGGGAGAGGAGGGTGGCGACGTGGCGGGCCAGGTCGGCCTCCAGCCACGTCGATGCCTCCTCCTCGACAGCGGCTGATCGCCTCGGCGACGATCTGCTCGTCGGTCATCCGTTCCACCGGCGCCGGTCCATCCAGCACGGCGAGGGTGCGATCGGGGTCGAACCCCACGGCCCTGGCCTCGCCCTCCCATTGGTCGTGCAGGGTGGCGGCGTCGATGCCGTGGGTCTTGCCGGGCCGGGAGGCGAGCACGGCCCGGCGTTCGAGGGTGGCGATGGTCCGCGGGTCGGGATCGGTGCCGTCGTGCTCGGCGGACCAGGCCCGGATCAGCCGGTCCAGGGCGACGTCGACCTGGGCGGTGCGCTTCGAGAACGCGTCCAGCACCGGTCGGGGCAGGCCGCACGATGTCGGCGTGGCCGCCGACCATCGGCCCCCACTCCACGCCGAGGCGGCTGGTGAGCTCGGTGCGGAGGGCGGCGCCGTAGACCCAGCCGATGCTGCGCTGCTGGCGCTTCAGGAACCGGGCATCGAGCGACAACCACCGGCCGGTGGTGTCTTGGACCTTGCCGGCGATGACCGCGTGGGTGTGCAGCTGCGGGTCCATCGACCGCGACGTGTGCTGACGGAACACCGCCACCGTCAGGCCCTTGGTGTCGACCTGGTGCCACCCCGTCCTTGCCTCTCCGGGTCACCGCCCCATGCGACTCCAGGTAGCCGAGGGCGGCGTCGACGGCGGCGTCGTGGGCGGCGAGGACCTCGGCCCGCACCCAGGCGTCGGGACACACCGCCCACAGCACCGACACCGACTTCGGCGCCGAGAACGTGGCGTCGAACCCTCGGGCCGAGGCGTCGCCGAACCGGCGGCCCAACGGCCGGCCGGTGACGGGGTGGCGGCCCTCGAGCACCGCCCGCAGCTGCTCGCCGGTGACCTCCCCGTCGAGGCCCAGGGCGTGACGGCCGCGGCCCCACCACCGTCCGGGTGGTTCGTTCGGGTCCAGGTAGTAGTCCACCGGCCCCCGCCCCGGGCCCGACCGGGACCGGTCCTCGGCCAACCCCGCGTAGTACGCCAGCAGCCCGCCCAGGCGACCCTTGGCCGCCTTGAGCGTCGTCACCCGCATCACGACCCCACCCCCGAGGTGGGTCGTGCTCCGGATACGACACGCCGAAATGCACTCGCCTGTCCCATGGAGGCCTAGGCCGGTGAAGGGGGCGGTTGTTCGCGGGGGAGGGGAGGATTTTTGGGGAGGAGGCGGGATTGGTGGGCCGGGAGGGCGGTTGGGTGGCGGGGTGGGTGCGGAGGGTGCGGGCGGTGGGGGCTGGGTTGGGTAGCGTCGCCGTGGTGAGGTCGTGCGCAGGCGTGAGGCGAGAGTGCGGTCCCGATGCCGGTTGACGGCGACGGTGGAGGGTCCGGCGCGGAGCTGCGTCAGCTCAACGCCCGGGTCCCGGCGCGCCTCGTCGTGGACGTGAAGAAGCGAGCGATCGACCTCGACGTGACCCTCGCCGAGGCGGTGGCGGAGGCGCTGGCGGAGTGGCTCGAGGCTCATCCCGCCGACTCCGCCGGCTAGCGAATCAGGACTAGGGGGTGTCGTCCCACAGTCGGGGACGGTGACCTTCGAGCAGAGAGAGCCCAGCGACCGAGTTCCCGCGGTCGACAAGCTCCATGCCCACGAAGGGGCCCTCCGCGTCCTCGCTGTCGAGGGCGAACAGCACCGCCTTGGTCGAGCGGTCCTCCGACGGCCGTGCTGCCACCACGACCTCGCCGTGCGACGCGTCGGCGCTGAGCACGATGCGTTCGAAGCCGTCGTCCTCGATCACGACCACACGGCGAGTACGGACCTCGGTGCGAAGCTCCGCGCGGAGCGGGCGACCTCCGCCTCATGGGTCGCGTGCCGTCGGGGCTGTCGATCCGATCGCGGCGTCGCTGCTCCAGGGCCCCCCAGCCGTCGGCCATCGGGAGGGAACGAGACAACGTGTCCTGACGGCCGCCGTCGTGATGTTCGTCGTCGTCGGCCTCGGGATGCCGACGGCTGCAGTCGAGAGTGTCCGGGTGGTCGCGGAGGTAGGGCACGCCCCGGACGGGATGGATGACCGCTGCGTCGTGGACTACCTGACCAGGTGATCGGCCGGACGTTCGCGGACGAGGCACGTCAGTGGCCATCGGCGTGCCACCGGCCTCGGCTGACGGCGGACGCGTGAGCTTGGCGCTCCGGCGGGCCGAGGGCGACGCCTGGCTCGTTCCTCGTGCCGCCCGCCAGTACGAGGACGTCGCCTCGGCCGTTCACGCTGATGACGTCGGGAGCGCGACCTGGCTTGCCGCGGCCGTCGTCGCCGGCGACTCATCGGGCACGGTCGCGGTGCCGCGGCGACCGTGCTGGTGATCGGGTTGGTGCACGATCGAGCGGTTCGTCGCTCCGGCGGGACCGGCCGCGCTGCCGGTCTCGCCACCACCTCGGCGGTCGAGTTCGACCTCCGGCGCCGGAAGCAGTCGACCGGCGACGAGTCCGGGCGATCGGCTCGCACCGTGGACGAGTTCGTCGCCCATCGGCTGCCGTCGATCCGTGGCCGGCTGCCCGGGTTGCGACCGATGCCGGGACACGACGAGCGTTCGGTGACGCCCGTGGACCGTCAGCTCGTCGCAGCTACGGCCCGGCGACGGATCCTGTCGTAGACCACCTTGACGCGCGGTCAAGCGAGCCATCGCCTGACGGTGCTCGTCACCGACGGCAACCAGCTCGATCGGCTCTCGGTCGGTGGAGGCAGACGTGCCTCAGCGCGTGGACTACCGTGTTCCACGTCGCCGCCGAAGCCGGCGCGCAGGCGAGCTCGTCGAGAGCCCGAGCCGCTGGTCGCAGACCGGCCAAGACGTGTCGCCGCAGGATCCTGCCCGATCCCGTCGCTCGACGGCGGCACGCCCTCCGACGACGTCTCACCGGCCCGCCGGCGACGCTATCTCCACCCAACGATCGAGCTCCCGCACCCGGCCAGGCGGTGCGGATCACGATCGTCGAGTCTCCCCGGTACGAGGAGACCTTCACCGAAGAGCTGGAGACTGGCCGAGACCCACCTCGGCCTGCCCCTCGAACAGCTCACGATCCGCGTCGACTCACGGCCCTCACGGCGCCGCCCAACTAGGCGACAACCGGACCACCGCCTCCGCTGGCTGCGCAGCTCGCCGTCGTGCAGATCGAGCTGATCGGCTACAACATCGACCGAGCCACCCTCCTCGCCTACGCCAACGAGCTCGAACTCACCGAGCGGCCCTAGCCTGACGAACCCGCCCGCTCCCGGCGGTACGTGACGGCCTTCGCCTCGGCTGGGCGAGCCGAACGGCATCGGTCGGGCCTTCAGCTCCTGGGGTGCCCGGCGGACGGCGTCCGTGGTCGTGGACGGCGACGATGGTGCGCCCCACGGCCCGGTCGACGACTCGCCTGGCCAGCTCGATCTCGGCCGCCGTCACGACGCCCGTACGGGCACGACGGCGGGAACCCCGGTGCCCGCCGTGGCGTCTGACATCTCCTGTGCGTGCGTCGACTCCGGATCCTCCTCGTCGCCGCGGCCCTCGGCAGGGTCGGTCCGGTCCGCCCGAGGAGGTCCGGTGGGCGGCGATCCGTACGGTGAGCGCCACCATGGTTGGCCGGCGACCCGGACGCGGGATCGCCGCCCACGCTCACCGCGACGGTGGGCACGTGGGAACAGCTCCCGGTCGAGGGGTCGGACTGGGGGCACCACCTACCTCGAGATCCGGTCGACCGCACCGACGGGTGGATCCCGTTAGCGGGTCGACGAGCGCCAGGCGATCGAGCAGCCCCGACGTCCGGGTCGTCTCCGTCGACGGACGGCACCGTCAGCGTCGAGGTTCACGCCTGTGGAGACCGTCAATGTCGATCCCACCAGGGGCCGCGTGGAGGCATGGGTCGCAGTGCTCGACGACGAGCGCCTGGACCCGTTGGCCGATCACGCCGACCCTCGCCTGTGCGTCGACGGTGCCGATCCCGCCGACGCCGCTCGCGACGGGCCCCAGCCGACCGAGGGCGACGGATGGCGCCTGCTGGCCGACGAGCCCACCGGCGAGCCCTACCGCACCGGCATCGCCACCACCGAGGACCAGTACGCCGCCCTCTGGGACGTGAACGGCGTCACCGCCGGCGGCACCTGCTCGGCTTCGACGCCGAGGTCGACCTGATCTGCGTTCGGCGCCGTCGTACGGGTCGAGTCTGTCCGACGAGAGCGAGGCGGCGGGTGCTCAACCCTACGAGGCTGGCTCTCGTCCCGACGGCTCGCTGTACCGGGATCCCGATTCGTACCGACGCGCCGGTCCGGAGCCGGCGGTCGGGATGCCCGGGAACGCTGCCGCCGACCGGCCGACCACGTCGGACGCGTCGAGCGATCGCGCCTACGACTCCGCACTGTTCGCTGCGGCGACCTCGAACGCGACCAGTCATCGACGTCCCTCCACGTCAGGCAACGTCCTGATGTGGATGATCCGCACCCGCGGAGCTCCAGACGTACTTGTTCGAATCGGCGAGTGCTCGACCGATGGCGCACGACGAGATCCTCGAGCGGATGGTGACCAGTCGACCCGTCGGGGTCCCCCGACCATGGACACTCGACAGCCGTTCGTCGTCCCCGCTACACGGAACGCTCGAACGCAGCGGCGATCGCTCCGGCAGACGAGCCTCGCGCGCCGACCTTCACCGAGGAGGATCGGCCGACGATCACCTCGGCTGCAGTGCACCGGGCCGAGCCGTCAGCTGCGCTGACGTCGGGGGCCGGTCGTGTACTCCCTGACGAGCCGCCTCGCGCCCTGGCTCGAGCCTCGCCGACCTCGCCAACGAGTGCCGATCCGCGGGCGACGTCCCCGTCGGCCGAGGCCTGGCGTGCAAAGGCACGTCGAGCGGCTCTCCGGTCGAACCTGAACGACCGGCATTCGGACATGCCAGTCGACCTGCCCGTGGCGGGCCGAGACACATGTGCCGGCTTCGAACCAGCCGATCGGCCGACCCTCGAATAGGTGATACGCGGGATCGACTTCCGCCTCCTCGGTCGCGCCACACCAGGTACGGGGGCGTTCAAGACTCACGAGACACACGGTCGGGTCTGAGACTGACGGACGTACATCGGCTCCTTGTCGGGAGTGAGCAAGCCACAGCCGGTGATCAAGAGCGACAGCGCTACAAGGATCCCGCCCGTTCGCCGCAGCACCTTGAGTGGTCGAGGACGTGCCGTGAGCCGGGCATCCAGTAGAGAGCTCCGTTGCACGGCTGGAGTCATCCTGGCCGGGAGACGATCGGGGCCACCCGAGCAACGTACTTTCCCGCTGGGTCGAGATCGGTTCGCTCGCCCATGAACGGGAGCACGACCGCCAGTCGGCGCGGCGGCAAGTGCCTTGCACATTGCTTCCCAACTTGGGCAGCCGCCTGCGCGCATCTCGTGAGCGCGGGTCTCGAATCAGGACCGTGGCAGAAGTGCCGTTCGATGACACCCCTGGTTCACTCCTCGCCGGCGAGGAGACGGCCGAGGTGGGTGGTCATGCGGTGCTCGGAGTCGGCGGTGCGGTGGATGTAGACGGCCTTCATGACGGCCTCGGTGTGGCCGCCGCGGGCGGCGATCTGGCGTGAGTCGTACCCGGCCTCGGTGAGCGTCGTCTGGGCCCAGTGGCGGAGGGCCTGGAGGGTGGCGTCGAACTCGGCCGCTTCGAGGCCGAGGGCCTTGCGCAGCTGACGCATGCGCCGGGTGAGGTACTCCGGTCGGACGGGGGTGGCGCAGCTGGGGGAGTGGCTGGCGACGAAGGCGTCGTCGACGAGCGTCACGCCGCAGCGGGCGGCCCGCGTCTCCATCTCCTGCCGATGGCGGCGGAGCAGCTCGATGGTGTGAGCGTCGACGCCGACCGTCCGGGGCTTGCCGGTCTTGGTGGTGTCGTTGATGACCACGGTGCCGCCGGCATCGTTGACCGTGGTGGCGACGCGGATGCGCGAGTTGGCCACGTCGATGGCCGACCAGCGGAGTCCGGCCAGCTCGCCCCGCCGCATGCCGGTGACGGCACCGATGTGGGAGAGCAGACCGAGCTCGCGGTCGTCCTCCTTGGCCGCGGCCAGCAGGGCGAGGAGGGACGAGATGTCCGGTGGGGTGACCTCGCGGCGCACGGCGGTGCTTCGGGGTTCCTCGGCCTCGATCATCGGGTTGCGGCGGATCGTCCGGTTGCGACGGGCCCACTTGAAGGTGCCGTTGAGCAAGGTGAAGGTCTGGTGGATCGAGCTCTGGCTCTGGCCGGCGGCGCGCATGGAACCCAGGGCCGCCTCGATGTCGTCGGGGAGCACCTTGTCGGCGACCTGGTCGCCGAGTGTGGGGAGGATCCAGCGGTCGACCAGGCCCTGGTACCGGACGAGCGTCGAATGACGACGACCCTTGTGGTCCCGGAGGTAGGCCAGGTACCCCTCGAGGAGCTCGCCGACGGTGGTGCCCCGCTGGCTGCGATCCGGGATGTCGCGTCCGTCACCCACCTCGGCGACGAGGGCGGCGAGTGCCTTGGTCGCCTCGGTCGTCGAGCCGACGAAGCTGCGGAACACCCGCTTCGGCTCGCCGTCACGTCCACGTCCGGCCGACACCGACAGCTCCCAGACGCCGTCCCTGATCTCGCGCTTCGATCCACCACCCCGAGCCGATCGCTGTCGTCGCTTCCGAGGGCTGCCTGTCCCGCGGTCGGCCACCAGGTGCTCGACCCGCACGCAAGATGGCTCGTCGGCGCACGGATGGACCCGGCCACCGTCGGGGAGCGGTCCGTGCGCCAGCTCCCAGGCCACGCGGTGTGCCGTCATGAGTCCGTCCGTCGACTCGGATCTGCCCGGTTCCCCGTGCGGCATTGATCGAGCCGGTCCAGAGGTGGTGGTCGCCCGAGCGGTCGACGTTGCTGTTGAAGCGGTCGGCGAGTGTGCGCGCCATCCCGACGTCCTCCTGCGCCGGATGACGGCGCGATCGAGGAGGGAGGACGGCTTCGGGAGCCCGCCGGGCGGGTCGACGCAGCCATCGAGCGGCGACCGAGCCCACCAGCGCTACGTCGAGTACATCGCGAAGTACATCGGAGTGCGATCGGAGGAGTACATCGCGGTTGGCGGTCGCGATGTACTTCTCGATCCACCCGTCCGACCAGGGCCCAGACGCGGCGGAAGCCCTTGCGCTGCAAGGGCTTCCGGGTGGTGCGCCCCCTGGGATTCGAACCCAGAACCTGCGGATTAAGAGTCCGTTGCTCTGCCGTTGAGCTAGAGGCGCAGGGAGGCGACCCTAGTCGCCGGACCCCGGTGGGGCGCCACCCGATCCGTGAGGGGAGGGGGCGCAGGCGACCGGTGGGTCAGTTGCCGTTCACCGACCAGTGCCACGGCTCGGACGGCAGGTTGTACATCCCGAAGCGGGAGGCGTTGCCGGCCAGCCAGCGGTAGCAGGCGGACCCGCGGCTGCTGCAGTTCGAGAAGTCGATGGCCAGGCCGAGCTCGTGCTGCGAGCTGCCGGGGCGGGCCGTCGGGGGCGAGCACTGCGACGACGGCATCTGGTAGATGGCGTAGTAGCTGCTGCCGCAGTTCTGCTCGCGGAGGGCGATCTGGCGGGCCGGGTCGCGGTAGCCGCCGCCCGACAGCGACACGCCGCTGGAGGCCGCGGCCGCGATCATCGAGCGGACCTGCCCGGCGATCTGGCAGTTCACGGTGATGCCGCCGGCGTTGCACAGCGAGATGCCACCGGTGCCGGTGCCGGCGCCCGTGACGCCGCCGGGAGGGGAGACCGGGCCGCCGGACTCGCCACCGTCGGGGTCGTAGGTCGGGCCGGAGGCGGCTGCGGCCGCCGCGGCTGCCTGGGCCTGCTGCTGCTGCTGGGCGGCGAGGAGCTGGGCCTGGAGCAGGGCCTGCTCCTGGAGGATCCGACGGGACAGCTCGGCGTCGCGCTGACCGAGCTCGATGGCCCGGGCGACCTCGGACTCGATGCGGGCCTGGACCTGGTCGGCGAAGCCCTGCTGCTGGTCGCGGGCGTCCTCGACGGAGGCCAGTCGATCCTCGACCTCGGCGCGCTTGCGGGTGGCCCGCTCGCCGGCGGCGGTGGCCGCCCGGCGCTGGGCCTGCAGCTCGGTCTGGGCGGCACGGACCTGGTCGGCGAGATCCTCGTCGTCGGCCGTGCGGCCCTCGAGGATCGCCTGGCGGGTGACCACGTCGAGGGCCGAGGTGGCGTCGAGCACGGAGCTCATGGTGTCGCCCTCGGGGTTGACGTAGGCCTCGATCATCTGGGCCCGGAGCTGGTCCTCGAGACCGGCCAGGCGGGCGGTGGTGTCGCGGATGCCCTGCTGGGCCCGGGCCTCGTCGGCCTCGGCCTTGTCGACCTCGGCCTGGGCCGCGCTCAGGGCGGCCTCCTCGGCGTCGACCCGCTCGTTGAGGTCGGCGAGGGCGGCTTCGACCTCGGCCTTGTCGCCGTTGAGGGCGTCGACGTTGGCGGCCGCGGCGGCCCGCTCCTGGCGGACCCGGTCGCGCTCTTGCTCGGTCTCGGTCTCGGCGTTGGCCCCGAGCGGGGCGAAGGCCACGATCGCGAAGGCCGCGACGACGGTGAGAATGAACGGGAGGCGGCGCAGGCGCACGGGGGACGGGCTCCAGGGGGGGTGCGGGACAGGTGGCCGTTCGCGCGAACGGTCACGGAACTGTAACAAACATCGGCCCGAGTGCAACATCACTGAGGCGCGATCCGGGATCCGGGCTCCGAGGACGGTGGGCCGGCGGGGACGTCGCAGGGGCGGACGAGGGCCGCGCGCCAGGCAGGGCCTGGGGTTTCGTGGATCCGATCGCCCACTGGTGCTGCCGTTGCCGCTCGTCATCTCATGACAAGTGTCGCATCGGGGTCGCGGCGGATCGTGCATGGGCGACCGCCGTCGTCACATGGTCGTGCCGTCCTCGCCACCGGAGACGCCGGTGCGCGGCCCGCCCGGGTGGGCGTGGGCGTGGCCGTGGTGGGGGTCGTCGAGCAGCACCACGTCGTCGCCCATGGTGACGAGCCGACCGCCGTAGGCGTCCCGGAGGGGTTCGGGTGCCAGCACCGACTCGGGCGCCCCGACCGCGACGAGGCGGTTGGCGAGCAGCAGCACGATGTCGGCCCGACGGGCGTCGGCGAGGTCGTGGGTGGTCGTGAGGACGGTGCGGCCCGCAGCCCGCTCGGCCTCCACCGCCCGGTCGATCAGGGTGCGGGACACGACGTCGAGCCCCGTCACCGGCTCGTCGAGGAGCAGGAGGTCGGCCTCCTGGGCGAGGCCCTGGGCCACCAGCACCCGCTGGCGCTGCCCCCCGGAGAGCTCGTGGATCTGGCGACGCCGGAGGTCGGCGATGTCCATGCGGGCCAGGGCCCGGTCGACCGCGGCCCGGTCGGCGGGACCGGCTCGGCGCAGCAGCCCGAGGTGCGGGTAGCGGCCCATCGCGACCGCCTCGCCGACGGTGAGGGGGAGGGTGCGGTCGACCTCGGTCGTCTGGAGGACGAGGGCGACCCCGCCCGGCCTCGTCGCCGCCGCGACCGAGAGCGTGCCCGCCTGGGGCGGGAGGAGGCCGGCGGCGGCCCGCAGGATCGACGACTTGCCCGAGCCGTTGGGACCGATCAGGGCCACGCTCACGCCGCAGGGGATGGAGAACGACGCCGGCGCGAGGGCCAGGTGGTCGTCGTAGCCGAGCCGCAGGTCGACCGCGACGAGGGCGTCGGGAGGCGGAGGTGGGGGAGGCGGCGGGCACGGTCTGGTCACGCTATCGCCGATTGCGAATGAGAATGATTCTAAGTTAGGGTCCCGTCCGGCTCCACCGGGCGGTGGCGCCCGGTCCCGTCCCCGGCCCCTCCGAACCCCGTGCGCCCCTTCGCCCTGCTCCGAGCCCTCGTGCCGTTCTCCGTCCTCCTCGTCGTCGCGGCCTGCGGGTCCGACGACACCACCGCCGGGTCGGGCGGATCCGACGTCCGACTGGTCGTCACCACCAGCGTGCTCGGCGACGTCGTCCAGGAGGTCGTGGGCGACGCGGCCGAGGTCCAGGTGCTGATCCCGGCCGGGACCGACCCCCACGAGATGCAGCTGTCCGCCCGCCAGGTGAACGACCTCCGCACGGCCGACGCGGTGATCGTGAACGGCGAGGGACTCGAGGCGGGCCTGCTCGACCCGCTCGAGGCTGCTCGGGAGGACGGCGTGCCCCAGCACGAGGCGATCACCGGCGTCGAGACCCTGGAGCTGGGCCGGGCCGACGCCAGACGACGAGCCCCGGACGAGGGCGACGACCACGCTGCCGAGGGGGACGACCACGCCGACGAGGCTGCGACCGAGGGCGACGAGCACGACGACGAGGCTGCGACCGAGGAGGACGACCACGGACATGGCACCGGCGACGTCGACCCCCACTTCTTCACCGATCCGGATCGCATGGCTGACGCGGTCGAGGGCATCGTCGCCTTCCTGGCCGCCGAGGTCCCCGCCCTCGACACGCCCGAGCTCGCGGCGCAGGCCGAGGCCTACCAGGAGGAGCTCCGCGCCCTCGCCGTCGAGGTCGACGAGACCCTGGCGGTGGTGCCCGACGAGCGGCGCGTCATCGTCACCAACCACGACGTGTTCGCCTACTTCGCCGACCGGTTCGCCTTCGACGTCGTCGGCGTGGTGATCCCCGGCGGTGCGACCCAGGGCGGGGCCAGCGCCGCCGACCTCCAGCACCTGGTCGAGGACGTCGAGGCCGCGGGGGTGGAGGTCGTGTTCACCGACGCGACCGCCTCGACCGACCTGGCCGACACCCTCGCCGACGAGGCGGGCGGCCTCGAGGTCGTCCCGCTCCTCACCGAGTCGCTCGCGGCCGAGGGCGAGGAGGGCGACACCTACGTCGGCATGGTCACCGCGAACGCCGGCCGCATCGCCGCCGCACTGGGCTGAGGGGGTCGACCTTGGACGGACTGCTCGAGGCCTTCGAACCGGAGTTCATGCAGCGGGCGCTGCTGTCCGGGCTGATCGCCGCCGCGACCTGCGCGGTGGTCGGCACCTGGATCGTGCTGCGCGGCCTCACCTTCCTCGGCGATGCCCTCGCCCACGGCGTGATCCCCGGGCTGGCCCTGGCCACCCTGTGGGGGTTCAGCCCGACCATCGGCGCGCTGGTGTCGGCGCTGGTGATGAGCGGCGCGGTGACGGTCGTCAGTCGCCGGTCCGCGGGTCCGGGAGGACGTGGGCATCGGCCTGCTCTTCGTCGGGATGCTGGCCGCCGGCGTCATCATCATCTCCCGCTCGACCACCTTCACCACCGACGTGACCGCCCTGCTGTTCGGCGACGTGCTCGGTGTGACCACCGACGACCTCCGGGGCCAGGCGGTCGCCGCTGCGCTGGTGGTCGTCGTCGCGCTCCTGCTCTACCGGCCCTTCATGGCCCTGGCCTTCAACGCCGACAAGGCCCGCACCCTCGGCATGCGGCCGGCCCTGGCCCACGCAGCCCTGCTCGCCCTGCTGGCCGTCGCCATCGTGGCCTCGTTCGAGGCCATCGGCACCCTGCTGGTCTTCGGCCTGCTGATCGGACCCCCGGCCACCGCCGGCCTCCTCGTCCGCCGGGTGCCGCTGGTGATGCTGGTGGCCGTCGGCCTGGGCGCGCTGAGCGTCGTGCTCGGGCTGCTGATCAGCTTCCACCACGGCACCGCGGGCGGGGCCTCCATCGCCGCCGTCGCCGTCGGTCAGTTCCTGCTGGTGCTGGCGGCGCAGGAGGGCCTCTCGGCCGTGCGCCGGGCCCGCCGCCACGCCGTCCCCGCCTGACCCGGACCGAGGCGCGCCCGGGTCCGCGACCCCGACGACCGCCCGTGGACGGCGTCAGTCGAGCACCCGCCGGACGGCGCGCTCGGGTCGGCTGATGTTCACCCCGGCTCGCGAGGCGGCCCAGGCCGCCTTCAGCTCGCCGGAGCGGTGGGCGTCGATCACCCTCGGGTGCACGTAGCAGGACCGGCACACCGCGCGGGTGTTGCCGAGCACGGTCGCGGCCACGTCGAGGGCGGCCAGCACGGCGCGGTCGTCGGACTCGTCGTCGGGAGGGCCGCCCAGGGCGAGGGCTGCGGCCGCCACCGTCGTGCCGCCCCACGTCCGGAAGTCCTTGGCGCTCACCTCCGGTCCCATGTGGGTGCGGAGGTAGTCGTTGACGTCGGTCGAGGTGACGGGGACGGGCCGCCCCTCGTCGTCGAGGAAGGCGAAGACCTGCTTGCCGGGGAGCTCGTGGCAGCGGGCGGCCAGGCGCGCCAGGCGGGGGTCGTCGATCTGCACCCGCTGGGCGATGCCGGACTTCCCGGTGAAGTCGAAGGTGAGCAGGTCGCCGTCGATCTCGAGGTGCGAGTCGCGCAGGGTCGTGAGGCCGTAGGAGCCGTTGTCCGCCGCGTACTCGGGGTTGCCGACCCGGATCAGCGAGTCGTCGAGGAGGCGAACCACGAGGGCCACGACGCGGTCGCGGACCAGGCCCCGCCGGCGGAGGTCGGCGTCGACCGCGCCGCGCACGTCGGGCAGCGCGTCGGCGAAGTCGGCCAGCCGCTCGTACTTGGCCTCGTCGCGGACCTGCCGCCAGCGCGGGTGGTAGCGGTACTGCTTGCGGCCGCGGGCATCCCGGCCCGTCGCCAGGATGTGCCCGTCGGCGTCGGGGTTGATCCAGACGTCGGTCCAGGCCGGCGGGATGGCGAGGGCGGCGATGCGCTCGCGCTCGTCCCGATCGCCGATGGCCCGTCCTGCGGGGTCGACGTAGGAGAACCCCTTGCCCCGACGGGTCCGCCGGATCCCCGGTGCCTCCTGGTCGGCGTAGTGCAGGCCGGCCGACGCCGCGACGCGCTCGGCGACGGCCGGCGCGGCCTCGACCGGATCGGCATCGGCGGTCCCGCCCGCCACGCGCTGCCTTACCGGGGGGACAGCTGCCGCAGCAGCTCGTCGCAGAAGGCGGGGAGATCGTCCGGGTTGCGGCTGGAGACGATCGGGCCGGGCCCGTCGTCGCACACGACGACGGAGGAGTCGGTCCACGTGGCGCCGGCGTTGACCAGGTCGGTGCGGAGGCTGGGCCACGACGTGAGGGTCCGGCCCTGGACGACGCCGGCCTCGATGAGGGTCCACGGCCCGTGGCAGATCACGGCGATGGGCTTGCCCGCATCCGCGAACTCGCGGACGAGGCGGACGGCGTCATCGTCGGTGCGAAGGGCGTCGGGGTTGGCGACCCCGCCGGGCAGCACCAGGAGGTCGAAGTCGTCGGCGTGGGCCTCGCTGACGTCGACGTCGCGCTCGAAGAGCTGTGCCTGGTCGAGGTGGTTGAAGGCCTGGACCTCCTTGGAGGGGGAGATCAGGCGGGTCCTGGCGCCGGCGCCCTGCACCGCCCGCCAGGGCTCGGTCAGCTCCGACTGCTCCACACCCTCGGTGGCGAGGAAGGCCACCGTCTTGTCGCTCATCTGGTCGATCACTGCGTCGTCCTCCGTGCTGTCGCCGTCGCGAGGGGAGCGGGCCCGCCCGAGGGCGGCCGGGCGGGCCCGCGATCTCGGGCTAGCTGGCCCGGGCCGCCGCCTGCTTGGTGGTGCGGGCGGCCTTCTTGGCCGTCGTGGTCGTGCGGGTGACGCCGCCCTTGGCCGTGGACCGCGTGCGCGCCGCCGCTCGCTTGGCGGTGGTCGTCGTGCGCTTGGCCTCGCTCTTGGCGGTCGAGGTGGTGCGGGTGGCGCCGCCCTTGGCGGTGGCCTTGGCGCGGCCGGCCGCTCGCTTGGCGGTGGTCGTCGTGCGCTTGGCCTCGGTCTTGGCGGTGCTCGCGGTGGCGGCTGCGCCCTTGGCGCCGGCTCGGGTGGCCGCGCCGACCTTGCGGGTGGCGGTCTCGCCCGCGTCGCGAGCCTCCTTCACCGCGTCGATGGCCTCGTCGAGGACGCCCTCGGCGCCCTTGCGGACCGACCGGGCCGTGTGGCGGGCGGTCGACGACCCCTTCGGGGCGGGGCGGCGGCGACGGGTGCCGCGGACGCGGTCGATGACGTCCTGCACCGCGGCGAGCCCGCCCTGGGCCATGCCGGACACCGTGCTGGTGACCTTGTCGGTCACCCCGGCGGCCGCGCCGGCCACGAGGTTGCCCGGCGGGGTGTCGGGGGAGCGGGGGTGGGGCTTGGTCGGAGCACCCTTGCGGGCCTCCTCCATGGCGTCGCCGAGCTCGGTCAGCGCCTTGCGGCCCAGCTCGTCGCGCACCTTGGGGAAGTACTCGTCCTCCTCCTCCTCGACGTGGTGGCGGACGTTCTCGATGAGGACGGTCACCTTGGCGTCGAACCGCTCGTGCTCGGGGTCCATGCCGTCGAGCTCGCCGAGCAGCCACTTCACGACGTGGTGCTCCTCGAGGCTCTCGAGGACGACGTCATCGACGTCGTCGACCGTCGCCCGGGTCACCGGGTAGAACAGCTGCTCCTCGATGGCGGCGTGGCGCGACAGGGCCTCGATGATCCGGTCGACGAGGTCCCGCTTCTGCACGTAGGCACGGTCTCCCGCCTTCTCGAAGCGCTTGAACAGCGACTCGACCTCGCGGTGGTCGTCCTTGAGCAGGGTGATTGCATCCATGTCCCCGCCACTGCCCGTCCGTACCGGGCTCAACCCGGCTCGGGCCCGTGTCGTCGGCCACCTCGACGCCTGGGCGGCGGGATCGGGACCCGGGCCGGACCTGACCGCCTCGTACCATGGCCAGGCCGCCGTGGGTCCGGCGCCGGGCTGCCGGTCGTCGCCCGAGGCGCACGCCTCCGTAGCTCAGCTGGACAGAGCAGCGGACTTCTAATCCGACGGTCGCAGGTTCGAATCCTGCCGGAGGCGCTGAACGGAGCACGTCGGCGTGCACGTCGCCGTCCGACGCCGGGTAGGTTCCGGCGATGACGACGTTCGACACGGTGCGGATCGCAGCAGTGCAGGACACGCCCGTCGTGCTCGACGCCGATGCAACCGTCGACAAGGCGATCATGCTGGTGGCCGAGGCCGCCGATCGTGGCGCCAAGCTGGTGGTCTTCCCCGAGTGCTTCGTGTCGCTCTACCCGAGCGGCTCGTGGGCCGCGACGGCGACGTCCTGGTCGAGTGAGTACGACGAGCTGTGGGAGCGGATGTGGGCCTCGAGCGTCGATGTCGACGGACCGCTCGTCGATCGTCTGGCCAAGGCCTGCGCCGAACGGGACGTCCACATCGCCATCGGCGTCAACGAGCGGGAGGACGACCGCCCCGGCTCGTTGTACAACACGCTGCTGGTGATCGGACCCGAAGGGCTGATGTCGCGCCATCGCAAGCTCATGCCGACGATGCACGAGCGCCTCTTCCACGGCGTCGGGGCGGGTGACGACCTCCACGTCGTCGACCTGCCCGGCGTCGGCCGGGTCGGCGGGCTGATCTGCTGGGAGAACCGGATGCCGCTGGCCCGCTGGCGCGTCTACGAGGGCGGCCCGCAGATCTGGCTCGCGCCGACGGCAGATGACAGCGACGGCTGGGTGGCGTCGATGCGCCACATCGCCATCGAGGCCGGCGCCTTCGTGGTCAGCGTCCCCCAGTTCATCCCCGCCTCCGCCTTCCCGTCGGACTTCCCGGTGTCGATCCCCGAGGGTGTCGAGGTCATGGGCCGCGGCGGCGCCTGCATCGTCTCGCCCGGCGGCGACGTCATCGCCGGGCCGCTGTACGACGAGGTGGGCATCGTCACCGCTGACTGCGACCTCCGCGACGCTCTGCACGCCAAGCGCTACTTCGACGTCGCCGGCCACTACGGCAGAGCCGACGTCCTGGCCCCGAAGCTCGACTGACCCGATCGTCCACAGGTCCGGATGCCATGAGGTGGCTGGCGCGACCGGCGCGCTCCTCGTGGGGTCGCACGTCCGCATCCTGCGGGCCGTGTGAGTCGGTGGCAGGCCTCGGGGGCGGAGGGTGTCGTCCGGGGGCCGTGGTAGACCCGCCATCGCGGCAGGGGTCGGCCCTGCGATGCGACGGGTGACCGAGGAGGACGTGGTGACGGACGGTTCGGACCAGCGGCTGGGCGACGGCGACGCGACGAGGCCGTCGGGGTCGTTCGGGTGGCGGGTGCCGGTGCGAAGCGACGCGCCCTTCGTCTCCCACGGCGCGCTGCCGCCGCAGGAGCGGGTGCGCGAGGTGCTGGCCGAGGCCTACCGCCGGTTCCTCCCCGTCGAGGACGGCGAGGTGTCGACCGTCTACCCCGCGCTGGCCGCGGCCGACCCGAACCGCTTCGGGCTGGCGGTGGCGGGCGTCGGTGGCGGTGTCGGCACGGCCGGCGACGCCGAGGTGCCGTTCACGATCATGAGCGTGGCCAAGCCGTTCACCTTCGCCTTCGTGGCGTCGCTGGTCGGTGTCGACGCGGTGCGCGACCTGATCGGTGTGAACGCCACCGGTCTCCCGTTCAACTCCATCAGCGCGGTGGAGCGGGTGACCGACGGGCGGACGAACCCGATGGTGAACCCGGGGGCGATCGTCACCGCCAGCGCGGTGCCCGGTGCCTCGATGGAGGAGCGGTGGGACACCCTCCACGACGTGCTGTCGAGCTTCGCCGGGCGCTCGCTCTCGCTCGACGAGGCGACCCTCGAGTCGGCCCGGGCGACGAACCACCGCAACCGGGCGCTGTCCCGTCTGCTCTACGCGTCGGGTGCGCTCACCGTCGACCCCGACGAGGCGGTCGAGGTGTACACCCGCCAGAGCTGCCTCGAGGTCACCGCCGTCGACCTGGCGGCGATGGGCGCCACCCTCGCCCACGGCGGTGTGAACCCCCGGACCGGCGAGCGGGTGGTCGACGCCCTCTCGTGCCGCTGCACCCTCGCGGTGATGGCCACCTCCGGCCTCTACGAGACGACGGGGGACTGGCTCTACGACGTCGGGCTCCCGGGCAAGAGCGGCATCGGGGGCGGCATCGTCATGGTGTCGCCGGGCAAGGGGGCGCTCGGCGCCTTCTCGCCTCGCCTCGACCGGGCCGGCAACAGCGTGCGCGGCCAGCTGGCCGCGGAGCTGCTGGCCGACGAGCTCGGCCTCGACCTGTTCGCGTCGGAGCCCGTCGTCTGACCCACCCGCCTGGCGGCGCCGGGGATCACGAGGCTGAGCCGGCGCCCCGGCCCGGGCGGGTGCCGGCGGGCCGGGGCGGGATCACGTGCTCGGGGTACCGACAGGACGGTAGCGAACACGTGTTCCCATGGCAAGGGGTCGCGAGGACCCCGGACGGGCGGGAGGGCTCAGCCCTCGATGTGGCCCTTGAGGGCGTCGAGCGCACCCTGGTAGATGCCGACGAACAGCTCGGCCATCTCGTCGGGGGCCACGGACACCTCCCACGTCACGGCGGAGCCGCCGTCGGCGCCGTCGGCCACCGCGATGGTCGCCTGGTGCGACTCGGCCGGCGCACCCTCGATGATCGAGTAGGTGATGCTGCGGGCCGCGTCGTCCTTGGCGACGAGCGTCTCCTTGATCTCCATGCCCATGGTGTGGACGGTGCGGACGTCGCCCTCGACGTCGCAGGCGTCGACGCCGGCCATCCAGCTGTCGAGGCCTCCGAAGTCGCCGACGACGGCCCAGACGGCGTCGGGGCTGGCGTCGATGTCGATGCGGGCGGTCTCGGTCTTCACGGCGGTCTCCAGGGTCGGAAGGGGGCCGCAGCGTAGCCCGGTGGCGACCAGGGGAGGGTCGCTCGGATGCACCGCGCGGGTCCGGGGTCGTGCCACACTCGGCGGTCCCCGATGACCCGCTCCGTCCGACTCCGCCCTTGGCAGAAGGCTGCCCTCGACCGCTTCCTCGGGTCGTCGAGCCCGGACTTCCTGACCGTCGCCACGCCGGGGGCCGGCAAGACCACCTTCGCCCTCACCGCGGCCCGCCACGTACCTGGCTGAGCGGCCCGGCCCGGCTGGTCGTCGTGGCGCCCACCGCGCACCTGAAGGTCGCAGTGGGCGGCCGGCCGCGGCCCGCTTCGCCCTGCACCTCGACCCGGCGTGGTCGGCGGCCGACGGCGCCCTCCCGTCGCGACATGCACGGCATCGTCACCACCTACCAGCAGGTGGCCACCAGCGCCGTCGGTCCTGCGCCCGCTGGCCGCCGACGCCTTCGTGGTGCTCGACGAGCTGCACCACGCGGCCGACGACCGGGCGTGGGGCGACGCGGTGCGGATCGCCTTCGAGGGCGCCGACCGGCGCCTCGCCCTCTCGGGCACGCCGTTCCGCTCCGACACCAGGGCGATCCCGTTCGTCGACTACCACGCTCGACGAGGCCCGGCCCGACTACGAGTACGGCTACGGCGACGCCCTGTCGGACCGGGCGCGTGGTGCGACCCGTCTACTTCCCCCGCACCAACGGCCAGATGGAGTGGTCGGCCCCCGACGGCACCGTCCACGAGGCCAGCTTCGACGACGCCCTCGACCAGGCCCGGGCCAGCCAGCGCCTCCGCACCGCGCTGTCGCTCGAGGGCGAGTGGCTGCCGACGGTGCTGCGCTCGGCGCACGACCCGGCTCGATGGAGGTGCGCCAGAGCCATCCCGAGGCGGGCGGTCTGATCATCGCCATCGACCAGGACCACGCCCGCGGCATCGCCGAGCTGCTGCCGGGCTCGCTTCGGCACCCGAGCCACCGTCGTCACCTCCGACGACCCCCGGGCGTCGAGCCGCATCGCCCTGTTCGCCCAGGGTCGCGACCCGTGGCTGGTCGCGGTGCGCATGGTGTCGGAGGGGGTCGACATCCCGCGGCTGCGCGTCGGCGTCTTCGCCACCACGACCACCACCGAGCTGTTCTTCCGCCAGGCCGTCGGGCGCCTCGTGCGGTGGACGCCGAGGCGTGCCCCAGCAGAAGGCCTACCTGTTCATCCCCGACGATCCGCGGCTGCGGCGCCTGGCCGACGGGATCGCCGAGCAGCGGCGGCACTCCCTCCGCAAGCGGGCGCAGCCCGACGACGCCTTCCCCGGCGAGGACCTCGACGCGGTGCCCGACGAGGTCGGGGCCGAGGAGCAGATGTCGCTGTTCGCAGCCATCTCCGCGGTCGCCACCGACCACGTCCTCGGCGCCGAGCTCGACGACGACATCGACGACGACCCCGGTGACGGCGAGGGGTTCGAGCTCGAGCTGGCCCCGCCGCCGGCGCTGCTGGGTGTCGACCCGGCCGGGGCCGACGGCGGCGTCGGCACCCTCACCCGCACGCAGGACAAGAAGCGGCTGCGCGACCTCAACGCCGACCTGGCCAAGGACCTCGTGCGCTCGACCGGGTGGTCGCACGCCCAGGTCAACGCCGAGCTCAACCGGCTGTCGGGCATCACCCGGGTCACCGAGGCGACCGTCACCCAGCTGCGCACCCGCCTGGACAAGGGCACCCGCTGGTTGAACCGCTCGGCCTGACGCCGGACGGTCCGCTCACGATCGCGAGGCGGAGGTCCGTCGCGCTCGAGTCGAGGTCGAGCGGAGGGCCCGGATCGCCCTCGCGGATCGGTCAGGAGACCTGCTCGAGGGCGGTCTCCAACCGGGCGTCGCTCGCCGTGGCCAGCGCCGCGAGGCGGGCGTCGTCCACGGGCGGTGCTCCGGCGGCGCCGGTCGGGCCGCTGCGGGCGATGGTCGACGAGAGGTCGTCGCGCACCCAGACCTCGGCGGTCGTGGTCCTGATGGTCGCGGAGTCGTCGGCCACGATCGCGGCCTCGACGAGCAGGGTGTCGTCGCCCAGCTCGGCTGCCGCGTCGCGCACCGACAGCTGGGCAGTGCCCGCACCGACCTCGCCCGAGAGCGGGATCTCCGGGCAGTCGGCCACCGCGTCGCGCACCTCGGCCAGGTCGTCGGCCGACCAGGGGCCGACCTCCTGGCTGAGCGAGGCCCCGGCCCCGTCGACCAGCACCCGCCGGGCCAGCGCCCCCTCGGTGCCGCCGGCGAGGGGATCCCACGCGAGCAGCCCCAGGTCGGTCAGGCGGCCGACGCACTCGCGTCGGTGTCGGCGTCGGCCAGGGTCAGGACCGTGATCTCGGCGTCCTCCGCCGGCTCGACCAGGCCACCGCCGGCCTCGGCGGCGGTGATCAGCACCGCGGCCGCGTCGCCGATGGTGAGCGCCGCTCCCTGGCTGGGAGGGGTCGGATCGTCGCGCCCGAAGACCAGGTAGCCGACGCCAGCGGCCGCGGCCAGGGCCACGATGGCGACGAGCCAGAGCGCCAGCGGCGCCTTGTCCAGGTCAGGGGCCTGCCGGGGCCGCTTGCGACTCGCTGACCCCTCCGCGCCCTCACTCATGGTGACGACTCTTGCACATTCCGCGAGCGAAAGCCGCTGCGGAGCCCGTCGACCGGCCGCTGGGCACCGTCGCCCAGCGGCGGTGACCGGCGGTGGAGCGACTAGGTTCGGTGGCCCCGCGGGTGTAGCTCAATGGCTAGAGCCCCTGCCTTCCAAGCAGGCTATGCGGGTTCGATTCCCGTCACCCGCTCCACCTCATCGGCCCAGGTCAGCCCGTCACCGGGCCCCTGGGCCGATGTGATGCAGGTCAGGGGTCGTAGGTGAGCGTGCCGCCCTCGAAGGACTGGCGGAGCGAGCCGCCGGCCAGGCGCTGGACGTCGCCGTTCGGGTAGCCGAGCGAGCCGCCCGGGCCGCCCTGGGCCCGGTACATCTCGACGAGCCCCCGGGGCACGACCCGGCCGCCGGTGGTCGAGGTCCACCAGACCTGTGCGGTCTGGGTCTGGAAGGTGCGGCCCCGGCCGTCGCCGACGTCGGCGGCGGTGGTGGTCGGGTAGAGGGCGTCGGACGTGTAGCCGCCGTAGCGGAGGTAGGCGTCGAGCAGCGGGCCCCACACGGCCTGCGCCCCGGTGCCGCTCGTGTAGTACATGACGCCGCCGTGCTCGAAGATGGTGGCCCGGCCCCGGCCGTCGGACAGGGTGCCGACGTCGGTGACCGGGTAGCCGAGGGGTCCGTAGACGCCTCGCAGCTCCTCGTGGCGGGTGTAGATGGCGCCGTGGATCTCCACGACGAGGCTGCCCCGGCGGTAGATCCGGCCCCGCTCGAAGTTGAGGTAGAGGCTGCGGCCGTCGCCCGACCGGCGGATCGGCGAGGTCGGCAGGCCGAGGGCGCCGCTGGCGTTCGACCCGCCGTAGCGGAGGAACACCTGGTGGTAGGGGTCGGGGATGCCGAAGGTGCCCGCCGACCAGCGGTAGATCCCGCCCTTCTGGAAGCGCGAGTACCGAGCCCGGCCGTCCGTGCTGGTGACCACGTCGGTGGTGGGGAACCCGAAGGCCCCGCTGGTCGTGCCGGCCGCAGCCCAGACGTCCCAGATCGAGCCGTGGATCTCTCGCGCGCCGGTCGAGGCGCTCCAGTAGATGCGCCCGCCCTGGTAGACGGCGTAGCGCCCACGACGGTCGGGGGTCGCCGTCTCGACGGTGCGGCGGATGCCGAGGAACCCGGCCGGCCCACCGAGGGCGTAGTAGCGGCGGGTGATCGCCGAGTCGCACTCGTTCGACAGGCACGCCGCCCCGTGGGTGGAGGTGCGGTTGTCGGTGAGGTTGTAGGTCGAGCACGACCGGTCGTAGGCCCACGGCGTGATGCAGATGGCCACCCGGCAGACGACCGGGCCGTAGCAGGAGATCTGCTGGTTGCACTGGCCGTACCGGAACTGGTTGCAGCACGTGCGGCGGCCGTCGCACGACGCGCCCGAGCACCGGCAGCTGCACTGCGTCGGGCAGGTGGCGTTGCAGTCGATGATGTACCGGGCCGATCCGCAGCAGTAGGCGGCGTTGTCGGCCTTCCACCAGCCGGCGACGAAGCTGTTCGGCGGGCAGGAGTTGCGGCCGCCGTTGATCGTGCAGCAGAACGCCGTCCACCCGTCGCTGCAGGTGCCGCAGACCGCGGCGTAGGCGGTGCCCGGCTTCATCACGAACCCGAGGGGGTCGACGGCGAGGGCCGAGCCCACCACCGCGGTGCGGGCGAGGAACCGGCGCCGGCTGTGGCCGCCGGAGAGGACCGACGACGCCCGGGCGACGACCCGCTCGGCCAGGGTGCCGGTCGGACGGGGACGCTCGACGGTGGCGGTGGCGGTGGCGGTGGCGGTGGCGGTCGCGGTCGCCGAGGCCGGTCGAGCGGCATCGGGTCCCGACGCGGGGCCGCGGCGTCGGCGGACGAGGTCGAGCGGGCTCATCGGCGGGCTCCTCCGGGGCAGGTCGAGGCGGGGGTCACCGGGCCGTCACCCGGAAGCCGGAGGCGACGGAGTCGGCCGTCCGGGCGAGGCGCGTGGCTTCGCGGTGGTCGCCGAGCACGGCGTAGAGGCAGAAGGCCCGGCCGTTCAGCGTGAAGAACCGCTGCACCCCGGCCTGTTCCTTCTGGACCCGCTGCAGCGCCTGGCGGCTGAACATGCGGGGGGTGAGGCGGGGCACGCGGTCGACGGTCGCGAACAGGGCGGTGCCGACGCTGTCGGCGCCGTACTCGACGAGGGCGAGCAGGACGTGGCCCGAGCCCATGAGGTCGACGGCGCCGCTGCCGAAGTCGCCGCGCTCCTCGGGGAGGGCGAAGTTGGCGACGTGCATGACCGGGCCGGTCGACGACCGCTCGATGGTGGTGGTGCCGCGCCGCACGCCGATGGCGCCGTCGTCGCGACGGCGGGAGATGCGGCCCTCCCACCCGGCGGGCAGCTCGGCTCGGATGCCGTGGGCTTCGATCCTCATGTCATCCTCTCCGCCGGTCGGTGGTGGGGGTGGCGTCGGTGCGGGCGTCGGGGTCGAGTGGGGCGGGCTCGCCCGGCTCGCCGTACAGGCTGGCATCTCCGGGCCCGATGCCCGCGGCGAGGAGCTCCTGGTCGACCCGCCGCTCGCGCTCGTCGTCGGCCGAGGGCTTGGCCACCCGGCGGGACTCGAGCTCGTCGGCGTAGGTGGCGTCGTCGGTCACCTGGGTGAGGAGGCCCTTCACCTGGGGCCAGTCGATGCCGGTGCCCTCGCCCTGCACCTTGCCGGTGCGGCCGTCGACGAGGACGAAGTACGGCGAGCCCGGCACGTCGTAGGACACCCAGGCGTCGTTGGACATGACGACGGGGACCTTGGCCGGGGCCAGCCCGGCGATGGTGGCCGCGCTCTCCTGGTCGGGGCCCTTGGTGACGATGACCGGTCGGACGTCGCGGGGCAGGCCCAGCTTGGCCGGCTTCTGGAAGGAGTCCCAGAACCGCTGGCAGGTGAGGCAGGTCCCGGAGAGGAAGGCGACGAGGGTGCGATGCTCGACCTCGGTCACCCGGATGGTCACCGCGTCGTCGCCGACGCCCACCCCGACCAGGTCGCGGCTGTCGGTGAAGCCCTCGCGCTCGGGCGGCGCCTGGACCTCCGGGAAGGTCTGGAACTCGTCGCGCCGCACCGTGCGGGGCCCACCCGTCGACGCCGCCGTGGTGGCGCCGGTGCCCTCGTCGATGCCGCCGTCGAGGTCGTGGAGGCGGCGGAGGATGTCGGCGTGGCTGCGCAGGAGCCCCACGACCAGCAGGGTCAGCACGGCCACCACGATGCCGAGGGCGACGACCGCGGCGGTCACGTCGCCGCCCGCATGGCGTGGAGGCGGGGGAGGTCGGTGAGGAGGGCCTGCACGCCGGCTGCGGCCACGAGGGCGAGGGCCGCGGTCAGGAGCGCGGCCCCGGCGTCGTCGGCGAGGCCTTGGACCAGTCCCTCGGACCCCACCGCGGCGGCCCAGGCCGCGCCGGCCGCGAGGGACAGGTTGACCCCGACGTGCAGCGGGCCGACGGGCGCGGAGCGATCGCCGAAGCAGCCGCAGTCGGCGGCGTCGCCGCCCTGGCGCTCGCGGGTGATCTGGGCGAAGGTGAACGCGGCGAAGGCGAGGTAGGCGGCGACGAGGAGCAGCGCCGTCGCGCCTCCGACCAGGGCCGCCAGCGCAGCCGCCGTCACCTCGGCCAGCCCGAGGGCCCGGACCACGGCGTCGGAGCCGGGCAACCCGGCTCGGGCCATCGCCAGGCCGGTCGCCGCCGGGCGACGCAGCTTGGCGACCCCTGCGGTGGCCAGCACGACGGCGGCGACGAGGAGGGGCGCGAGGGCGGGGGAGAGGGAGGCGACGATCACGAGCAGGTGGGGCTTGGGGCCGAGCCACCGTAACGCGATCGCCACGCAGCGTCCGGTCGGAGGCGGACGAGCCCTCAGCGCTTGCGGGTGAGGACGCCGAGGAGCTCGCGGGCGACGCGGTTGACCATGCTGCGACCCTCGCGGGAGCGCAGGTAGTCGGTGACGATGCTCCCGTCGTCGGCCTTCTGCTTCGGGGCCTTCGGGGCCTTCGGGGCCTTCGGCGCGGCCTCGGGTGTCGTCGGCGGAGGGGTCGGGGCCACGGGTGGCGACGCCTCGTCGGCCGTCGCCGCCTGGAGGCGGGCGGTGATGGCCTCGTGGGCCGACGCCGGGTCGACCGCCGTCGCGTAGGTGGGCATCAGCGGGTCGGCCGCGGCGGCCGCCGACACCGCCTCGGCGGCGACGGCGCCGATCTGCGACACCGGCGGCCGCAGTCGGGTCCACGCCACCGGTGTGGGCACGCCGTCCTCGTCGAGCAGGGTCACCATCGCCTCGCCGATGCCGAGGCGGGTGAGGTCCTCGGCCAGGTCGTAGTCGTCGGTGGTCGGCCACGTGTCGACCGTCGCCTTCAGGGCGCGGCGCGTCCTTCGGCGTGAACGCCCGGACACCGTGCTGGATGCGGTTCCCCAGCTGCGCCAGCACGGCGTCGGGCAGGTCGGTCGCCAGCTGCGAGACGAAGAACACGCCGACGCCCTTCGACCGGATCAGCCGCACCGTCTGGGTCACCTGCTCCACCAGGGCGTCCGGTGCGTCGGCGAACAGGAGGTGGGCCTCGTCGAAGAAGAACACCAGCTTCGGGACGTCGACGTCGCCGACCTCGGGCAGCTCGGCGAACAGCTCCGCCAGCAGCCACAGGAGGAAGGTGGAGAAGACCCGAGGCCGGTCGGCGACGGCCGGCAGCTCCAGGCAGCTGATGACGCCCCTGCCGTCCGCGGTGGTGCGCAGCAGGTGGAGGATGTCGAGCTCCGGGGCGCCGAAGAACGCGCCGGCGCCCTGCTGCTCGAGCTCGGTGATCTTGCGCAGCAGCACCCCGAGCGTGGCGGTCGAGACGCCGCCGATGCCCTTGAGGTCGGCCTTGCCCTCGTCGCCGTCGAGCCACAGCAGCACCGAGCGCAGGTCGGCCAGGTCGACGAGGGCGAGCTGCTGGGCGTCGGCCCAGTGGAACACGAGTGACAGGGCCGAGCGCTGGGTGTCGTTGACGTCGAGCACCTTGGCCATGAGCAGCGGCCCGAACGACGACACCGACGCGCGCGCAGCGGGAGGCCCGGGCCCTGCCCGCCGAGGGACAGGAAGGTGACGGGGCTGGCGGCCGGCGACCACTCGATGCCGAGCTGGGCCACCCGCTCGTCGATGCGCCGGTCGCCCGGCGCTGCAGGCGCGGTGAGCCCGGTGAGGTCGCCCTTCACGTCGGCGAGGAAGACCGGCACGCCCTGGACCGACAGCTGCTCGGCCAGGACCTGGAGGGTGACCGTCTTGCCGGTGCCGGTCGCCCCGGCGACGACGCCGTGGCGGGTGCCCATGGCGAGGGGCAGCTGGACGACCGCGCCGGGCACCACCTCCCCGCCGAGGAGGGCGCGCCCGAGGTCGATGGCCGCGCCCTCGGCCGCGTAGCCCGACGTGATGCGGTCGGCGAACGCGACGAGCGCGGGGTCCGGCGCGGCGGCGTCGGGGCCCGGCGCGGACCCGGTCGGCGGGGCGTCTGCGGCCGCACCGCCGGGGGCGTCGGGCGGGGTCGCGGCGTCTCCGTCGGTCACGGCCGCGCACGCTACCCGCGGTCCTCCCGGGGGAGGTCCGGGCGACGGCCGGCCCAGCCCCGACGCCGTCCCGGCGCGGGCCCCATCCGGGTGCCGGGCCTCCGCCCCCGTCCCGGTACAGTGGGCGCCCTCATGGAGTCCACCGTCGAGCCCGTCGAGGGCAACAAGGTCAAGGTCCGCGTCGAGGTCCCCTCCGACGACTTCGAGCGCGAGGTCGACGCCGCCTTCAAGCGCATGGCCCGGGAGGTCCGGATGCCGGGCTTCCGGCCCGGCAAGGTCCCCCGCAAGGTGCTCGAGGCCCGGCTCGGCTCCGACGCCGCCCGCGGCGACGCCCTCCAGCACGCGCTGCCCGAGTACTACGCCGAGGCGCTGGCCACCCACGAGGTCGACGCCATCGCCCCGCCGGAGATCGAGATCACCGCCGGGCAGGAGGAAGGCGACGTCGTGTTCGACGCCGTCGTCGAGGTCCGCCCCGAGGTCACCGTCGGCGGCTACGGCTCGCTGCGGGTCGTCATCGACTCGCCCGAGCCGTCCGACGACGAGGTCGACGAGCGCGTCGGCCACCTGCGCGAGCAGTTCTCGACCCTGGCCGACGTCGATCGCGCCGCCATCGAGGGCGACACCGCCACCATCGACATCACCGGCTCCCGCGACGGCGAGGCCATCGAGGGCCTCACCGCCGAGGGCTACCAGTACCGGGTCGGGTCCGGCAGCGTCGTGCCCGAGCTCGACGAGTCGCTCACCGGCGCCTCGGTCGACGACACCCTGACGTTCTCCTCCACCCACCCGGGTGACGGCGAGCCGGTCGACTTCGAGGTCACGGTCAAGGAGGTCCGCGAGACCGTCCTGCCCGACCTCGACGACGACTTCGCCGCCCAGGCCTCCGAGTTCGACACCCTCGACGAGCTGCGGGCCGACCTGCGCACCCGCCTCGCGGGCGTCAAGCAGGCCCAGGCCCGCATGGCCCTCCAGGAGGCCGTGGCCGAGGCGCTGGCCGAGCTGGTCGAGGACGACCCGCCCGAGCCGCTCATCGAGTCGGAGATGCAGACCCGCCTGCAGGACCTCGCCATGCGCCTCGGCGCCCAGGGCATCGAGCTGGCCGACTACATGCGCATCACCGGGCAGGATCCCGAGGCCTTCCGCGACGACCTGCGGACCTCGGCCGAGCGCTCGGTCCGGGTCGACCTGGCCCTGCGGGCGGTGGCCACCGCGGAGGGGCTCGAGGTCGACGACGACGACCTCGACGCCGAGATCGAGGCGGTGGCGGTCCGCGTCGGCCAACCCGCCGACCGCGTGCGAGAGCAGTTCGAACGCAACCGCCAGCTGCCGTTGGTACGCTCCGACATGCGCACCCGGCAGGCCATGGACTGGGTGCTGGAGCGGGTCGAGGTGGTCGACCGCGACGGGACCGTCCTCGATCGCGAGGCCCTCCTCGCCGACGCCGAGCACGACCACGATCACGACCACGATCACGACGGTCACGACCACGACCACGAGGGTCACGACCACGACCACGACCACGAGGTCGAGGAGAGCCACAGCTGATGGAGCCGGTCTACAACTACCTGGTCCCGACCGTCGTCGAGCAGACGAACCGGGGGGAGCGGGCCTTCGACCTGTACTCCCGCCTGCTCAAGGACCACATCATCTTCCTGGGCACGCCGATCGACGACACGATCGCCAACCTGGTGTCGGCCCAGCTGCTGCACCTCGAGTCGGAGAACCCCGACAAGGACATCAACATCTACATCAACAGCCCCGGTGGCGACATCACCGCGCTGTTCGCGATCTACGACACCATGCAGTACGTCAAGCCCGACATCGCGACGATCTGCTACGGGCAGGCGGCCTCGGCCGCGGCGGTGCTGCTCGCGGCGGGCACGCCGGGCAAGCGGATGGCCCTGCCCCACGCCCGGGTGCTGCTCCACCAGCCGTGGGGGAGCGGTGGCGGCCAGGCGTCCGACATCGAGATCCAGGCCCGGGAGATCCTGCGCATGCGCGACCTCCTGAACGAGATCATGGCCCGCCACACCGGCCAGGACCTTGAGAAGATCCAGCGCGACACCGACAGGGACTTCGTACTGTCCGCGCCGGAGGCCAAGGAGTACGGCATCATCGACGACGTGATCTCCTCGCGCGAGGTGGTCGACCGCACCGGTCCGATCACGGCTGCGAGCTGATCGGGTAGCCGACAGACAACCGACCGAGGGGATCCCTGGTGGCAAAGTTCGGAGAAGGCGGCGAGCTGCTGAAGTGCTCGTTCTGCGGCAAGTCCCAGAAGCAGGTCAAGAAGCTCATCGCGGGCCCGAGCGTCTACATCTGCGACGAGTGCATCGACCTCTGCAACGAGATCATCGAGGAGGAGCTGTCCGAGGGCGGTGAGCTCAGCCTCGAGGACCTGCCCAAGCCCCGCGAGATCTTCGAGTTCCTGAACGAGTTCATCGTCGGCCAGGAGCAGGCCAAGAAGATCCTCTCCGTCGCCGTCTACAACCACTACAAGCGGGTGCAGCTCGGCACCACCCGCTCGCACGGCGACGACGTCGAGCTGGCCAAGTCGAACATCCTCCTCCTCGGGCCCACCGGCTGCGGCAAGACCCTCCTCGCCCAGACCCTGGCCCGGCTGCTCAACGTCCCGTTCGCCATCGCCGACGCCACCGCCCTCACCGAGGCCGGCTACGTGGGCGAGGACGTCGAGAACATCCTCCTCAAGCTGATCCAGGCCGCCGACTACGACGTCAAGAAGGCCGAGACCGGGATCATCTACATCGACGAGATCGACAAGGTGGCCCGCAAGGCCGAGAACCCGTCGATCACCCGCGACGTGTCGGGCGAGGGCGTGCAGCAGGCGCTGCTGAAGATCCTCGAGGGCACGGTCGCCTCGGTGCCTCCCCAGGGCGGGCGCAAGCACCCGCACCAGGAGTTCATCCAGGTCGACACCACGAACATCCTGTTCATCTGCGGCGGCGCCTTCGCCGGCATCGACCAGATCATCGAGAGCCGGGCCGGGGCCAAGGGCGTCGGCTTCGGTGCCGACATCCGCCGGGCCGCCGACAAGGACATGGGCGACGTCCTGGCCAACGTCCTGCCCGAGGACCTCCTCAAGTTCGGTCTCATCCCCGAGTTCATCGGCCGCCTCCCGGTCATCGGGGCGGTGTCGAACCTCGACCGCGACGCGCTGGTCCAGATCCTCATCGAACCCCGCAACGCGCTGGCCAAGCAGTACAAGAAGTTCTTCGAGTACGAGAACGTCGACCTCGAGTTCACCGACGACGCCCTCCAGGCCATCGCCGACCAGGCCATCCTGCGGGGCACCGGCGCCCGTGGCCTGCGGGCGATCCTCGAGGAGGTGCTGCTCAACACCATGTACGACCTTCCGGGCCGCACCGACATCGAGAAGTGCGTCATCGACGCCGAGGTCGTGAGGGACAAGGTGAACCCCACCCTGGTGCCCCGCACGGCCGAGCGCCGCACCCCCCGCCCCCGCCGCGCCGCCAGCTGACCCTCGGCCCGGCCCGGTGGTGCGGGGCCGTGGCGTGGGCCCGGTGCGAGGGTGCGGGCCCGAGCGCCGCCGGGTGTCCGGAGCCGCGCCCCCGGCCCGACGTGGCCGCACGCGCTGCGTGCGCGTCGGCCACTCGGCTGTCGCCCTGCGGGGGAGATTCCTTGCGGGAGGCACCCTTTCGTGCCATGCCGCGCCGGACGTCCTGCGTCATCCGTGCTCACCGGTGCCGGCGTTTCCCACCCGGGCCGTTCGTGGCCGAGGCCCTCGATCGCGCGACGACCGCCGACGAGGGAGCGGGCGCGGAGTAGCGTGAGCGTCCGCTCGACGGGGCAGTGAGGCCTCGTCAACTGGACCGGAGGACTGCCGTGCACAAGGCCATCAAGGGTGCGCTGATCGGGAGTGTCGTGGGCGGCGGTGTCGCCGCGGTGCAGGCGACCCGTGCTCCCGACCCCGATCGCGAGCTGGCCCCCGACGTGCTGAAGGGCGCGGCCGAGGGCGCAGCGGTCGGCGCCGGCGTCGGCTTCTTCCTCCAGTGGCGGGCGGGCCGGAAGGCGGCGGCCGCCGCGTCGACCCGCCGACGGGGGTTCGCCCGCGTCACGGGCCGGGTGTCCGAGCGGGTCGAGAGCGCGGTCGAGCGGGCGCTGGACGCGGCCGAGGCGGCCCTGCCCCACGTCGAGGAGTTCACCGAGCGGGCCTCGGCGTCGCTGTTCGACATCGCCGACGCGACCCGGCCCCACGTCCGCTCGCTCACCGAGGCGGCCCGGGAGAAGGCCTTCGACCTCACCGAGGTCGCCCTGGAGTCGGCTCGCCCCCGTGCGGCCATCGCTCGGGTCAGGGCCGAGGAGCTGGCCGAGAAGGCCGAGGAGCTGGCCGAGGTCGCCCGCGAGCGGGCCATCGACGCCGCCGACGACCTCCTCGCCCGCACCGCCTGATCCCCCAGCTCGGGACGTTCCCGGACGGGCTGCCGGTAGCGTGGGCGGGCTGTGAACATCGACTCCGCCCTCCGCTACCTCGACGCGCACACCAACCTCGAGGCCACCGCGGGGAAGGTCGAGGGGCTGTCGCTCGAGCGCATGGCCCGGCTGGTGCACGTGCTCGGCGACCCGCAGCACGCGTACCCGGTGATCCACATCACCGGCACCAACGGCAAGGGGTCGGTGGCCCGCATGGTGACCCGCCTGCTGAGCGCCCAGGGCCTGTCGGTCGGCACCTACTCCAGCCCGCACCTCGAGTCGCTGAACGAGCGGCTGGCGTGGAACGGTGAGCCCGTCGACGACGAGACCCTGGGCGAGCTGATCGGTGCCGTCGCCGCGGTCGAGGAGGTCGCCGGGGTGGTGCCCTCGTACTTCGAGATCGTGACCGCCGCCGCGTTCCGCTGGTTCGCCGAGGTCGCGGTCGACGTGGCCGTGGTCGAGGTGGGGATGCTGGGTCGCTACGACGCCACCAACGTCGCCGATGCCACCGTGGCGGTGTGCACCACCATCGGACGCGACCACACCGACGGCGGCCCGGGCTGGCGGCAGGCCATCGCGTCGGAGAAGGCCGGCATCGTGAAGCCCGACGTCACCGAGGTCCTGGTCCTGGGCGAGACCGACCTCGACCTCAGGTCGACCTTCACCTCTGCCGGTGCCACGGCCACCTGGGTGCGCGACGACGACTTCGGCGTGGTGGCCGATCGGGTCGCGGTCGGCGGTCGGCTGGTCGACCTGGGCACACCCGGCGCCGAGCACGACGAGGTCTTCGTGCCCGTCCACGGCGCCCACCAGGCCCGCAACGCCGCCGTCGCGGTCGCCGCGGCCGAGGCGTTCCTCGGCCGGCCGCAGGCCCACGAGGTGGTCGAGGAGGCCTTCGCCGAGCTGACCCTCCCGGGGCGCTTCGAGGTCGTGTCCCGCCACCCGACGGTGGTCGTCGACGCCGCCCACAACCCCGAGGGTGCGGCCGTGACCGCCCAGACCCTGGCCGAGGACATCACCCTCGCCGGGTCGGTGCTGCTGGTCGTCGGGCTGCTCGAGGGGCGCGACCCCGAGGCGGTCCTCCGGGCCCTCGGCGCGGCCGAGGCCGGGATGGTCGTGGCCTGCTCGCCCGACTCGCCCCGGGCCCTGTCGTCGGCCGCGCTGGCCGGCGTCGCCCAAGGTCTCGGTGCGGTGGCCGAGTCGGTGCCCGACCCCGTCGACGCCGTCCACCGCGCCCTCGCGGTGGCCACCGAGGACGACCTCGTCCTCGTCACCGGTTCGCTGTACGTCGCCGGCCCCGTGCGGGCCGCCCTCCGGGCCCGGGAGACCGCATGACCCGCTCCGCCACCCTCGACCCCACCCGCCTCCGGGCCAACGACACCTGCTGGTGTGGCTCGGGCCGCAAGGTCAAGCGCTGCCACGGCCCGTCCTATGAACGGATCCGGCCCGGCACCGTCGCCCCCAGGGCCCCGCTGCCCGAGGGCGTCGAGCTCCCGCACTACGCGGCCCACGGGGGGAAGAGCCGGCGGGACGTCCCCGACGTGCAGGACGCGGCCACCCTCGACGCCATGCGTCGCACCGGACGCGATGCCGCGATCGTCCTCCGCGACGTGGGGGCCGCCATCGCACCGGGCGTCACCACCGACGAGCTCGACCGTCTCTGCTACGACGCCTGCGTGGCCGCCGGTGGCTACCCGAGCCCGCTCGGCTACGGCGAGCCGTCGTACCCGAAGTCGATCTGCACCTCGGTCAACGAGGTGATCTGCCACGGGATCCCCGACTCCCGGGCGCTGCGCGACGGCGACATCGTCAACCTCGACGTCACGTTGTTCCGCGAGGGCGTGCACGGCGACACCAACGCGACCTTCCTCGTCGGCACCGTCGACGAGCTCAGCCGCCGCCTGGTGCGGGTCACCCGCGAGTGCCTGGAGAAGGGCATCGAGGCCGTGCGCCCCGGTCAGCCCACCAGCGACATCGGCAAGGCCATCCAGACCCACGCCGAGGCCGAGGGCTTCAGCGTCGTGCGGGCCTTCACCGGCCACGGCGTCGCCCACGAGTTCCACACCGGGCTGCACATCCTCCACTACTTCGAGCCGCGCGACGCCCGCGTGGTGATGGAGCCGGGGATGACCTTCACCATCGAGCCGATGATCGCGGTGGGGGCGTGGCAGCACCGGATCTGGGACGACCAGTGGACCGCGGTCACCGTCGACGGCCGCCGCACGGCCCAGTTCGAGCACACCCTCGTCGTCACCGACGACGGCGCGGAGATCCTCACCCTCCACCCCGACGGCGCCTGGAACGGCTACCTCGGCGACTGACCGCCAACGAGCCGAGCACCGTCCGGCGGCTTGGGGCGGGGGAGGGGCGCAGGGCTACCGTCGCCGCCATGACGCACCGCACCTTCGTGATGGCCAAGCCCGACGCCGTGGAGCGCGGCCTGGTCGGAGAGATCGTGTCCCGCCTCGAGCGCAAGGGCCTCCGCCTGATCGCCGGCGAGCTGCGCACCGCCTCGACCGAGCTGGCCCAGGCGCACTACGAGGAGCACGCCGACAAGCCCTTCTACGGCGACCTGGTCGCGTTCCTCACCCGCTCGCCCGTGTTCGCCATGGTGGTCGAGGGCCCCGAGGACGACACCTGGGAGCTGTGCCGCCTGGTCATCGGCAAGACCAAGGTCACCGATGCCCAGCCCGGCTCGATCCGGGGCGACTTCGCCACCACGACGACCGAGAACCTCGTCCACGGCTCCGACGGTCCGGAGTCGGCCGAGCGCGAGATCGCGCTCTGGTTCGGCGACCGGGTCAGCGCCTGACGGGGGACATCCGACGGGTCCCGACGGCCCGACCGGGCTCGCCGGCGGCCCGCGGAGACGGCGCATCGGCATGACATCGGGCACCTCTGACGGTGCGGTTCACGTTCGGGGTCGAGGGTGAGACCCGCCTGACCAGGCTCGATGGGGGATCCACCGTTCGGCTCACATCGTCGGCTAGTGGGGCGATTGTTGCGGAACGATGACAGTGCGTAGACTCGCGCCATACGCGCCGGTCCCCGCCGCGCCCCCCGGAGGTCTCGTGTCCGACAACCCCATCACCTCCCTCATGGGCCGCGACATGGCCGTCGACCTCGGCACGGCGAACACCCTGGTCTACGTGCGGGGGCGGGGCATCGTCCTCAACGAGCCGTCGGTGGTGGCGGTGTCGGTCAAGGACGGGCGCGTGCTGGCGGTGGGCACCGAGGCCAAGCGGATGATCGGGCGCACGCCGGCCCACATCGAGGCCATCCGGCCCCTGAAGGACGGCGTGATCGCCGACTTCGAGATCTGCGAGAAGATGCTCCGCTTCTTCATCCACAAGGTGCACCAGCGGCGCTTCTCCAAGCCCCGCATGGTGATCTGCGTGCCGTCGGGCATCACCGGGGTCGAGCAGCGGGCCGTGCAGGAGGCCGCCGAGTACGCCGGCGCCCGCAAGCCGGCCTACATCATCGAGGAGCCCATGGCCGCGGCCATCGGCGCCGGCCTGCCGGTGCAGGAGCCGACCGGCAACATGATCGTCGACATCGGCGGCGGCACCACCGAGGTCGCGGTGATCTCGCTGGGCGGCATCGTCGCCAGCCAGTCGGTGCGCGTCGGTGGCGACGAGCTCGACGACGCGATCATCCAGTTCATCAAGAAGGAGTACAGCCTCGCCCTCGGTGAGCGCACCTCCGAAGAGGTCAAGATGGCCCTCGGGTCGGCCTGGCCCCTCGAGGAGGAGCTCCACGCCGAGATCCGCGGTCGCGACCTGGTGACCGGTCTGCCGAAGACCATCGTCACCACCACCGAGGAGATCCGCGAGGCCATCGAGGAGCCGGTCGCCGCCATCTGCGACGCGGTGAAGGTGACCCTCGACAAGACCCCGCCCGAGCTGGCGGCCGACATCATGGAGACGGGCATCGTCCTCGCCGGCGGTGGCGCCCTCCTGCACGGCCTGTCGCACCGGCTCGAGCACGAGACGGGCATGCCCATCGTCATCGCCGACAACCCGCTGCACTGCGTGGCCATCGGCTCAGGGCAGTCGCTCGAGGAGTTCCAGGCGCTGAAGGGCGTGCTGTTCTCCTCGAACCCGCAGACCTAGTCCGTCCCAGGTCCGGTGCCCCGTTCCCGGCGTTTCGGACGCTCGCGCTTCACGCTGATCCTCCTGGTCCTCGCGTCGCTGACGGTGCTGACCCTCGACTACCGCGACTCCGGTCCGGTGCAGGGTCTCAAGAGCGGGTTGGGCACGATCTTCTCGCCGCTGCGGGGTGTCGGTGACGCCATCGCCTCGCCGTTCCGCAACGGGTGGCAGGGCATCTCCGGCTACGACGACCTCGAGGACGAGAACAGGCGACTGCAGCGCCGCATCGACGAGCTCGAGGGCGAGCGCACCGAGGCCGAGGCCGCGGTGGCCGAGAACGACGAGCTGCGTCGGATGCTCGACCTGCCGGTGCCCGACGACATCGACCGGGTCTACGCCGAGGTGCTCTCGGACCCGCTCACCAGCTTCGACTCGACCCTCCGCATCAGCAAGGGCTCCGGGTCCGGCATCAAGCGGGGCATGGCCGTCATCACCGACGCCGGTCTCGTGGGCCGGGTGGTGCGGGTCGAGGGCGGCCGCTCCTACATCCAGCTGATCACCGACCCCGACTTCCCGGGGGTGGGGGTGAAGCTGGTCGAGGCCCGTGACGTCGGCATCGCCACCGCCGGCACCGGTGGCACCCTCGTCGTCGACGAGGGGATCCAGGGTGGCACCGAGGTACGGCGGGGCGACCTCGCCGTCACCAGTGGCTACGACGGGCCCTACCCGGGCGGCATCCCCGTGGGGACCGTGGAGTCGGTCGGGCGCACCGACGACCGCACCGAGCAGACCCTCGTGCTGGAGCCCACCGCGAACCTGAGCGGGCTGAAGTACGTCGCGGTCCTGCTCTGCGACGAGGACTGCAGCTGACCGTGGTCCCGGCCCGACTCGCCCTCGTGGTGCTGGTCACCCTGCTGCTCCAGGTGACCTTCGTGTCGCCGCTGGCGGTGGGGGTGGGCGTCGGCAACATCGTCCTGCTCTTCGCCATCTGCGCCGGGCTGGAGACCGACCCCGAGCGCGGTGCCATCGCCGGCTTCGCGGCCGGCCTCGCCTTCGACCTCCTGCTCGACACCCCCGCCGGTCTCTCGGCCCTCACCCTCGCCCTCGTGGGCTACGGCGTCGGCATGGCCAAGGACTACGTGCTGCGCTCGTCGTGGATCATCACGACGGGGCTGGTGATCCTGGCCTCGGCGGCCGGCACCCTGCTCTACGCCGCGGTCGCGGTGGTGTTCGGGGTGACGGTCGATGCGGGGGAGCTGCCCACTATCGTGGCCGTCATCGCGGTCATCAACGCCTTGTTGAGCAAGCCGATGCGCTGGGCGGTGCGGTGGGCCTACGGGCCGGACTCCGACGCCCGCAGCCGCGACCGCTTCGTGTTCCGCTGATGAGCCCCTGATGACCCCCTCGAACCCCCGCGCCCGCCACCACGTCCTCGGCATCGTGGCCCTGTCGCTGTTCGCGGCGCTCTTCACCCGGCTCTGGTACCTCCAGGTGCTGACCACCGACGAGTACGAGGTGGCGGCCCGCGACAACCGCACCCGCGAGGTGATCCTCGAGGCGCCACGGGGGCGGATCCTCGACCGCAACGGCGAGGCGCTCGTCCAGAACCGGCGGGTCATCCAGGTCACGATCAGCTGGCAGGCCTTCGACGCGCTCGACGCCCCCGAGCAGAGCGAGGTGCTCCGCCGCCTGGCCAACGAGCTGAACCGCGACGCCCTGCTCATCCACGACGGCCAGCGCGTGGCCAACGACCCCGGTGCGGTGGCCGACCCGCTGGAGCCGAGCGACGAGACCGATGCGGAGGGCACCGGCGACGAGGACCACCGGTGACGAGACCGCCGGCGACGAGGCCACCGGTGACGAGGCCACCGGCGACGAGACGGCGGGTGACGAGGGCGAGGCCACCACCGACGAGGGAACCGCCGAGGAGTCCGAGGAGGAGATCGACCCCCGCATGCTGCCGCCCGCAGGCGTGGCCACCGGGGCCCGCAACCCTGACGGTGAGCGGGAGGTCGACGTCCAGCCCCCGGTCGCGGTCACCGAGGAGACCCTGCGCGACCGGCTCAACGACCCGCGGTTCAGCAAGTTCAAGCCGGTGCCGGTCGCGACCGGCATCAGCGAGGAGCTCGAGGTCGCCATCCGGGAGGACGCCGACCAGTTCCCGACGGTGGCCGTCGAGCGGGTCACCGCCCGCGAGTACCGCTACGGCGCGCTGCTGGCCCACGCCCTCGGGTACGTCGGCGCCATCACCGAGGACGAGCTGGACGAGTTCCAGAACACCGAGAAGCCCTACGAGAACGACGACCAGATCGGCAAGACCGGCATCGAGCGGGGCTACGAGCTCGAGCTGCGGGGCACCCCGGGGCTGGTGGTGTACGAGGTCGACGCCCGCAACCGTCCGGTGCGCGAGCTGGAGGACCGGCGCCGCGAGCCCGTCCCCGGCCGCGACGTCTACCTCACCGTCGACATCAACCTGCAGTTCATCATGGAGAAGGGCCTGGCCGCCGAGGTCGCCCGCCGTCAGGGCAAGGTCGACAACGGGTGCTTCCTCGAGGGGGGTTGCGATCCGCCCGGCGCGGCCTCGGTCGCGCTCGACCCGCGCAACGGCCAGGTGCTGGCCATGGCGTCGTACCCGACCTACGACCCCAACCTCTTCATCGGTGGCATCTCCCGTCGCGACTACGAGGCCATCACCGACGAGGAGCGCGTCGACGAGCACCACGACCCGCTGCTCAACCGGGTCATCGCCGGCCAGTACGCGCCCGGCTCGACGTTCAAGCTGTTCAGCGCCTACGCCGGACTCGACAACGGCATCATCACGCCCGAGTACGTGTTCGTCGACAACACGGGCAAGTACGCCTACAGCGACGAGTGCGACATCAGCGTCCCGGCCGATCAGACGAACTGCTACGCGCAGAACGCCGGCGCCGTCCCGAGCGGTTCGGTCGACCTCCAGCAGGCCCTGACCGAGTCGTCGGACACGTACTTCTACCGGATCGGCGACGTCTCCTGGCGCCGACGGGGCGACATCGGCGACGAGGCCATGCAGGAGTCGATGAAGCGGTGGGGCCTGGCATCCAAGACCGGCGTCGACCTCCCGGGTGAGGCTCCCGGTCGCATCCCCACGCCCAACTGGCTGCTCGAGTTCTCGGCGAGGATCAACGAAGGTGATCCCGAGGCGATCGAGGCGAACGGCCGTTGGCAGGCGGGCACCAGCGGCAACATGATGGTCGGCCAGGGCGACGTGCTCACCACCCCCCTCCAGCTGGCCAACGGCTACGCAGCCCTGGCCAACGGGGGCACCCTGTGGCTCCCGCAGCTGGTGCTCCAGACCACCGACTACGCCAGCGACAGCAACGTGCGGGTGATGGAGCAGCAGGCGATCGGCCAGGTCGAGATGCCGGGCGGCTGGCGCGAGTCCATGCTCCGGGGGTTCGACGGGGTGACGAAGACCGGCACCGCGGCCACCGTCTTCAACGGGTTCGACCAGGGTGCCTGCCCGGTGTCGGGAAAGACCGGCACCGCTCAGGTCAACGACAAGAACGACACCTCGCTCTTCACCGCCTACGCCCCCACCCCGTTCGACGGGCGCACCTCGACCATCGCCATGGCGACCGTCTTCCAGGAGTCCGGGTTCGGCGCCGCGGCTGCGGCTCCCCTGACCCGTCGGGTGCTCGAGCCCTTCGCCGCCGCCGGGTGCGACATCCAGACCTTCGCCGAGACGGCACCCAAGGCGCCCGCGGGCGGTTGGTTCGACGTCGAGGCCGCCCAGGAGGAGTTCGTCCCGCCCGTCGCGGTGTCGAGCGACTGATGGCCTCCATCCCCGTCCCTCGTCGCCAGCCGATCGCGTCGATGCGGCGCGACCCGTCGGCGATCTGGCACCACATCGACGGCGTCATGGTGGGGTCGGTGCTGGGGATCTCCGCTCTGGGCGTGTTGATGGTGTTCAGCGCGACGCGCGGCGCGGAGGAGCCGTTCGACACGTCGTTCCTCGTGCGGCAGTCGTTCTTCATGGTCGTCGGGCTGTTCGCCATGGCCGTCACGGCGCTGATCGACTACCGGGCCATCCTCGACCGGGCACCGATCATCTACGGCGGCACCGTGTTCCTGTTGGCCGCCGTGCTCGTGGTCGGCTCCAGCCGATCGGGCACCCAGGGCTGGTTCCCCCTCGGGCCGTTCCAGCTCCAGCCGTCGGAGTTCGCCAAGGTCGCGCTGATCCTGGGCTTCACCTACGTCGCCACCCAGTTCCACGGTGACATCGACCTGGGCCGTCTCGGCATCCTGCTCGCGGTCGGCGGTGTGCCGATCGTGCTGGTGCTGCTCCAGCCCGACCTCGGCACCGCCCTGGTGTCGGTGGCGATCACGTTCACGCTGCTGGTGGCGGCCGGGGTGCGGGGCCGGTTCCTCGTGCTCCTCGGGGTGGGCGCGGTGCTCTTCGCCACCCTGGTGCTGACCAGCGGCGTGCTCGACGACTACCAGAAGGACCGGCTGACGGTCTTCACCAGCCAGGAGCGACCGAAGACCCAGGAGGAGATCCGGGGCGCGGCGTGGAACCTCGAGCAGTCGAAGATCGCCATCGGCTCCGGCGGCATCCAGGGCAAGGGGCTGTTCCAGGGGCCGCAGACCCGGCTGGGCAACGTGCCCGAGCAGCACACCGACTTCATCTTCACCGCGGTGGGCGAGGAGCTCGGCCTGGCCGGGGCCGGCTTCCTGCTCGGCGCCTACGCGCTGGTGGTGTGGCGCATCTGGCGCACGGCCCAGCTGGCCCGCGACGACGCGGGCACGATGATCTGCATGGGCGTGCTGGCCCTCTTCGTGTTCCAGGTGTTCCAGAACGTCGGGATGACCATGGGGATCATGCCGATCACCGGCATCCCCCTGCCGTTCATGAGCTACGGCGGATCGTCGACGATCATGGCCTTCATCGCCCTCGGCCTGGTCGTCAACGTCCACATGCGCCGCTTCCGCTGACCACCGGCCTTCTGGCAGCCCTGGTGGGCGGTGGTGGCCCACCGGGGCTGCCAGATCGGATGCCCGCGATGGTCGAGCCGAGGCCTTCGTCGAGGTCCACCCGACGTTCGCCCGGACACGTGCCGGCCGTCACGTCGGCCGGGTACGGTCGAGTCACCAGACGGCGACACCGGAGGCGGAACGATGAGTGGACGACGGACGGCGCGCGACCTCGGCGCGGCGGCGGCGACGCCGTGCCTTCGGCGCGGGAGCAGCCGCACTGGTGCTCGTCCTGGTCGCGTCGGGTGCGTCCTGAAGGGCTCGTGGGCCGAGACCGCCTTCGCCCCGGTCCCCGACGCCCCGCCGATGCGCGACGTGTCGTGCCCCGCAGCCGACGCGTGCATCGCGTGGGTGCGGGTGCGAGGGCGGTCGGCGGCCTCGGGTGGGCCGTGCTCGGGGAGGTCCTCCTCCTGACCGTGCGGTCACCGTACGCAGGTCCAGCTGGGCTGGACCGAGCTCGGTCGTCACCTGGTCCGGTCACCGACCTGGCCCGCTGGTGACCGCTCGACCCGAGCTCGGCCGTCGTCTCGTCGGTGACCCGGAGGGAGAGGTTCGACTGCGTGACCGGCGCCGACCAGTGCGTCGCCCTGGCACGCACCGGCGGCGCGGCCACCGATGTCGTCCCCCATCTACGCCTGGCCCTGACGTCGCATCTTCATCGCCCGGCGCCGGTCGAGCCGACGGTCGGGCGGACGCGGGTCCATCGGAGCGGCGATCCGGTCGCGGAAGGTCGGCGAGCACCGCGTCAGCGGCCGGTCGGAGTCCTCGAGGCAGGGGACGGACGACGGTCAGCGACGGGCGCTCGGGCGGCTCGCTGAAGCCGAAGCCGCACGGAGGGTCGATCGGGCGCATCGCCCCAGGTCGCCGACCGTCGATCGACGCCGAGGCCGAGGCGATTGGTCGCCACTCGGTGGCCTGGTACCACTCCCGCACGCCACGGGGTGAGACGCCGTAGGTCCGCACGCCCATGAAGGCCCGTGCGATCGGCGCCTCGATGAACCGGGTGAGGGCGGGTGGTCGCCGGGACGGCGGGATCCGCCAGCCCGGTCCGGATCGGAGCGAGATCGTCCGTCGGCCGCCGTCACCGATCGCCCCCGGGTGACCGACCCTCCCCGTCGGCGACCCCACCGCCGATGACCACGTCGAGGCCGCGGGCGCCGCCGTCGACCCGGAGGGGACAGACCACCACCTCGTCGAAGTCGTAGACGGCGGTGATGAAGGTGGCGACCGCGTCGGTCGGGGCGAAGAGGGTGCGGGTGCCGTCGGGGGCCGCCCACATCACATCCGACATGGGGCCGAGCGGGCCGGCGGCCCAGTGCCCGACCACCACCCGGTCCCCGGAGGCGAAGCCTGCGGCGGCGATGATCCCCTCCATCCGGTGGCGCATCCCGCGATCGTCCCACGGAGGCAGCGGCAGCCCCCGATCACCACCCCGCGTCGTTCTGTCCGTCCTGGTGCCGAGCTGCGCGCCACCAGGACGGACAGAAGCGTCGGAGGGGGAGCGGATGGACAGAACGACGCCGAGGGGGCATCGCGGGCGGGGAGGGGGTGGTCGGTAGACTTCCCCTGATCATGTCGTCTGTCTGGCCGCGGCTCGAGCCGATCCTGCCCCGGGTGTCCAAGCCGGCGCGCTACATCGGCGGAGAGGACGGCGCGCAGGCTCCCGAGCACCACCCGGCCAAGGTGGCGTGGCTGCTGGCGTACCCCGACACCTACGAGATCGGCCTGCCCAACCAGGGGCTCCAGATCCTCTACGAGATCCTCAACGAGCGCGACGATGCGGTGGCCGAGCGCACCTATGCGCCGTGGACCGACCTGGGCATCGAGCTGCGGGCCCACGACGTCCCGCTCTTCTCGGTCGACACCCACCTCGAGGCCGCCGCCTTCGACGTGCTGGCCTTCAACCTCTCGGCCGAGCTGACCTACACGAACCTGCTCGACATGGTCGACCTGGCCCGCTGCCCGATCCGGGCGGCCGATCGCACCGACGACGACCTCTTCATCGGCGCCGGTGGCCACTGCACCTACAACCCCGAGCCCATCGCCGCGTTCCTCGACTTCGTCGTGCTGGGCGACGGCGAGGAGGCCGTGGGCGAGATCACCGAGGTCCTCGCCGCGTGGAAGGCCCGGCGGGCCGGGGGTGAGCCGGTGGTTCGCCTCGACGCCCTCGCCGGGCTGGCCGGCATCGAGGGCGTCTACGTCCCGTCGCTCTACGAGAGCACCTGGGACGGCGACGGACGCCTGCTGGGCACCGGCCCGGTGCACCCCGCCGCGCCCGACCTGGTCGAGAAGCGCACCATCGCCGACCTGGGCGACTGGCCGTACCCGAAGAACCAGCTGGTGCCCCTCACCGAGGTCGTGCACGACCGGCTCAACGTCGAGGTCTTCCGGGGCTGCACCCGCGGCTGCCGCTTCTGCCAGGCCGGGATGATCACCCGACCGGTGCGCGAGCGCCCGGCCGACCAGGTCCGCACCATGGTCGCCGAGGGCCTGCGCCGCACCGGCTACGACGAGGTCGCGCTCACCTCGCTGTCGACCGCGGACTTCTCCGGCATCGAGGCCGTCGTCTCGGCCATCGTCGCCGGCGACGCCCCGCCCTCCGCCGGCGCCTCGCCCGAGCCCGTCGGCCAGCGAATCGACGGCGAATCGCCGTCCGACGCAGCGACGAGCGCCACTCAGGACGCACCCGCTCCCCAGGGGCCGGGCAGCTCGCTCGACTGCGGGGGCAGCGTGGGCGGCCTGGCCTCGGACATCAGCGTGTCGCTGCCGTCGCTGCGGGTCGACGCCTTCACGGTGGGCATCGCGGCCGAGATCCAGCGGGCCCGCCGCACCGGCCTGACCTTCGCCCCCGAGGGCGGCTCCTGGCGGATGCGCCAGGTCATCAACAAGCTCATCAGCGACGACGACCTCTACGGGGCGGTCGAGTCGGCCTACTCGCAGGGCTGGCGGCGCATGAAGCTGTACTTCCTGATCGGCCTCCCCACCGAGACCGACGAGGACACCCTCGGCATCGCCGCCCTGGCCCGCAACGTGGTCGAGATCGGCCGGAAGTACCACAAGAACCCGTCGGTCACGGTGTCGATCGGCGGCTTCGTGCCCAAGCCGTTCACCCCGTTCCAGTGGTTCGGGCAGAACACCCGCGAGGAGCTCCACCGCAAGGTCGGCCTCCTGCGCGACGAGCTGCGCCGCGACCGCGGCGTGCAGCTCAAGTGGCACGACCCGAAGGCCACCACCGTCGAGGGGATCATGTCCCGGGGCGACCGCCGCCTCGCCGACGTCATCGAGGACGTCTGGCGCCACGGCGGCACGTTCCAGGAGTGGAGCGAGCACTTCGACCTCCAGCTCTGGCTCGACGCCCTCGACCGGGCCGGCCTCACCGTCGAGGAGCTCGTGTACCGCCACCGCCTCGAGGACGAGGCCCTGCCGTGGGACCACCTCTCGGCCGGCCTCCACAAGGACTTCCTCTGGCAGGACTGGCGCGACGCCCTCGACGAGGTCGGCCTCGAGGACTGCCGCTGGACCCCCTGCTACGACTGCGGCGCCTGCACCGGGTACGGCATCGAGCACGTCGTCGCCAACGCCACGCCGCCCGCGGGCGGCAGCCAGGGCACCGGAGCGTCACAGGGCGTCCCGGTGTCGCTCGGGCCCCGGCCCACCCCGGCGGGGGTCGGCTGATGCGCATCCGCATCCGCTTCACCCGCCTCGGCAAGGTCCGCTTCACCAGCCACCGCGACCTCGCCCGCATCTGGGAGCGGGTGCTGCGCCGGGCCGCGCTGCCCGTCGCCCGCAGCGAGGGCTTCTCGCCCCGCCCCAAGCTCCACTTCGGCCTCGCCCTGTCGACCGGCCACGAGTCGCTGGCCGAGTACCTCGACGTCGATCTCGTCGACGGCACCGAGGTCGACCTCACCACCCTGCCCGACGCGCCTCACCGACGTCCTGCCCCGCGGCCTCGCGGTCACGGCCGTCGGCCCGGTCGCGCCCGGCACCCCATCGCTGCAGCACGCCGTCATCGCCAGCCGTTGGGAGATCGAGGTCCTCGGCCTCGACCTCCCGACGCTCTCCGCCCGCGTCGAGGCCCTCCTCGCCGCGCCGGAGCTGGTCGTGACCCGTCAGCGCAAGGGGAAGGACGTCACCGACGACGTCCGTCCCCACCTGCTCCACCTCCAGCCCCTCGCCACCCCCACCGGTGGTGTCCTGCTCGTCGCCGAGCTGGCCGCCAAGGACCGGGGACTGCGCCCGAGCGAGCTGATCACCCTCCTCGGCGACGATGCCGCGGAGGGCCTGGTGCGCAGGACCCACCAGTTCACAGAGCACGACGGAACCCGCACCGAACCCCTGGTGCCGGGCGACCTCGCCGCCGCGACCTCCGCGGCCGGCGACATCGCCCCCAGGGTCGGTGGGCCGTCTGCTCCGCACGCCGAGGCGCGTGCGTCATGAGAAGGGACCTCCACGATGTCCGACGCCGACCAGGCGCCCGCCCCGACCCCCGTCGGGTCGTCCGCCCCCACCCCCGACAGCCCTCGACCTCCTTCGCCGGCTGATCCGTCGGCTCCGACCTCCCGCTCCGGCGGGGCGGGCTCGACGACGACGTCCGCGGCCGCACCTGCGGCCGGCGCTGCGCCGGCCGGGGGTCGCGGTCATCCGCCCCCTCCGGGGCGTCCGGGTCCGCCGACGGCGGGTCGACGGCCGATGGCGACGCCGCCGCCGGATCGGGTTCCGGCTCGGGCGGGAACCGTCGCCGCCGCTCCCGGGGCGGCCGGGGCCGCGGTGGCGGCTCGGCGGCCTCGACCGAGGGCGCGGCCGGCGATGACCTGGCGTCCGCCGACGATGCGACGACCTCCGAGTCGGGTGGCGGCGGCCGGGGTGGCGACGGTCGCCGGTCCGGCGGCGGTGGCCGCGGTCGATCCGACGGAGCCGGCCAGGGCGACGACGACCGGACCCCGAAGGCCGACCGCTCCGACAGCCCGGCTCGTGACGGACGCCCGGCGGCCGAGACCGCGGCCTCCCCGGCCGCGGTCGACGCCGCGCCGGCCCGCAAGCCCCAGATCGGTGACACCCGGCCGGCCCCTCCGTCCGACGCCGACGCGCCGGCCGAGGGCGGTGACGGCGAGGGCTCGTCGACGGGCCGGAAGCGCCGACGTCGTGGCGGCCGGGGTCGCAACCGGGGCCAGGGCGAGGGCGGCCAGGGCCGCGACGGCGCCGAGGGATCCGGCCAGGGTCGCGACGGCTCGCAGGGTGCCGGCCAGGGTCAGGGCTCCGCGGCGGCCAGGGCCAGGGCCACGGTGGCGGCCAGCAGGGCCAGGGGCGCGGTGGCGGCCAGGGCCAGCAGGGCGGTCAGGGCGGGCGTCGCGGGCCCAAGCCCACGCCGGTCACCGCCGCGACCGACGTCGCCCCCATCGAGCTCGACGACGAGGTCCTCGAGCAGCGGCGGGGTCGCGAGCGCAAGGGCAAGGCCGTGGGCCGCTACCTGATGGCGGTGCACGTCCGGCCCGAGGCCACCCAGATCGCCATCCTCGAGGGCCGGGCCCTCATCGAGCACCAGGTCTCCCGGCCCGCCGACGACGTCGCCCAGATCCACGGCAACATCTACCTCGGCAAGGTGCAGAACGTCCTGCCGGGCATGGAGGCCGCCTTCGTCGACATCGGCACCCCGAAGAACGCGGTGCTGTACCGGGGCGACACCCGGGTCGACCCCGACGACCACGACGGCCCGAAGAAGTCGCAGCCGAAGATCGAGGACATCCTCAAGGCCCGCCAGACCATCCTCTGCCAGGTCACCAAGAACCCCATCGCCCACAAGGGGGCCCGCCTCACCCAGGAGGTGTCGCTCCCGGGGCGCTTCGTCGTGCTGGTGCCCAACAGCACCACCTACGGCATCTCGAAGCGCCTCCCCGACGACGAGCGCAAGCGGCTCCGCAACATCCTCGACAAGGTGCGCCCCAAGGGCCACGGCCTGATCGTGCGCACCGCGGCCGAGGGCATCACCGCCGAGGAGATCGAGGCCGACGTGGCCCGCCTCGCCCGCCAGTGGGAGCAGATCGACGCGCTGGCCCAGAAGTCGAAGAACCAGGGCGCGACCCTGCTGTACCGCGAGCCGGACATGGCCGTGCGGGTGATCCGCGAGGAGTTCAGCAAGGAGTTCCGCAAGGTCGTCATCGACGACCCGGCCCTCTTCGAGGAGGTGCGCGACTACGTCGGCAGCGTGAACCCGGCGCTCGTCGACCGGGTCGAGCTGTACGACACCACCACCCAGCCGCTGCCCCTGTTCGAGTCCCACCACATCCACGAGCAGCTCCACAAGGCCCTCGACCGGAAGGTCTGGCTGCCGTCGGGTGGGTCGCTCATCATCGAGCACACCGAGGCCCTCACCGTCATCGACGTCAACACGGGCAAGAACGTGGGCAAGTCGAGCCTCGAGGAGACCGTCTACCGGAACAACCTGGAGGCGGCCGAGGAGGTCGCCCGCCAGCTGCGCCTGCGCGACATCGGCGGGATCATCGTCATCGACTTCATCGACATGGAGATCGCCAAGAACCGCGACGCGGTGATCAAGACCTTCCGCGAGGCGCTGGCCCGCGACAAGACCCGCACCCAGGTGTTCGACATCTCCGAGCTGGGCCTGGTCGAGATGACCCGCAAGCGCATCGGGGAGGGGCTGCTGGAGTCCTTCGCCGAGACCTGCACGGTCTGCGCGGGGCGCGGCGTGGTCTTCGACGAGGCCATCTACCCCGGCGACTGACCGCCGGCCGACGCCAGCGGGTTGGGCGGTCCGAGGACCGGCCGCTAGTCTTGCCCGTCGGCCCTTGCGGCCCCCTTTCGATCAACCCGAGCACCTGAGACGAGCCATGGACGCAGTCATCAAGACCGGCGGCAAGCAGTACCGCGTGACCGAGGGGCAGCGCCTCGACGTCGAGAAGCTGGGCCCGGTCGACACCGAGGTGAGCCTCACCCCGCTGCTGCTGGTCGACGGCGACACCGTCGTCACCGCCCCCGACGCCCTCGCCAAGGCGTCGGTCACCGCCAAGGTGGTGGCCGAGACCAAGGGTCCCAAGGTCGTCGGGTTCACGTACAAGAACAAGAGCAACCAGCGGAAGCGCTGGGGCCATCGGCAGTCGTACTCGACCGTCGAGATCACCGGCATCAAGAAGGGCTGAGCCACCATGTCGAAGACCAAGGGCGGCGGTTCCACCCGGAACGGCCGTGACTCCCAGAGCAAGCGCCTCGGCGTGAAGGCCTACGACGGCACCCTCGTGCCGGCCGGGTCGATCATCGTCCGCCAGCGCGGCACCCGCTTCCACCCCGGCGAGAACGTCGGCCTCGGCGGCGACGACACGCTGTTCGCGACCGCCACCGGCCGGGTCCGCTTCGGCCGTCGCCGCGGTCGCAAGCTGGTCGACATCATCCCCGACGAGGGCTGACACCGGCGGCCACCGCGCCGCCCGCCCACCTCCACCCTGATCGGCGGCCCACGGGCCGCCGATCGGCGCGTCCGGCCCCAGGCGGCCGGCCTAGGCGGCCACGGTGCCCGTCGTCGCGAAGCGGTCCTGGTAGGCCGAGGCCACCGCGATCAGCGCGCCCTGGGCGACGACCGGGTCGGTCACCATCCGGGGGTCGAGCCCCACGCGGGGCAGCACCCGGCGGACCAGGCGCCACCCCAGCTCGGCGCGCACCGGCGCCGGCAGCGACGAGGCTCGCAGCAGGAACGACCGGATCAGCCGGTAGTCGTCGGCGGTGAGGCGGGTGGCGTCGATGCGGGCGGCCCAGACCTCCCACCCCGGGTAGGGCAGGAAGCGACGGGGGAGGGCCTTGTCGGCGCCCGCGCCCCGTTCGCGCACGACCACCGTGCCGGCCAGGTGGTCGCCGAGGCGGCGGAAGCGGCGGCTGCCGAGGGCGATGGCCACCGCGATGACCCCGAACGAGAAGGTGATCTCGACCAGCGCCACCAGGCCCCGCACCAGGGCGTGGCGGACCTTGATCGGGGCGCCCTCCACGGTCACGACCCGCAGGCCGAACGCCATCTTGCCGATCGACCGCCCCTTGGTGCCGACCTCCCACGCCACCGGCCACACCAGCAGGACGCCGAAGGTGGCGACCAGGCCGATGACCGCCCCGAGCACCTCGCCGCCGGCCGAGCTGCCGATCGTCCCGACCACGCTGCTGACGGCGAACAGCACGATGAGCACGACGGTGACGTCGAGGAGGAAGGCCAGGAACCGGCTCGCCAGCCCGGCCGCGTCGAGGTCGAGCTCGACGGCCTCGGGGGTGACGATGCGGAACCCGGAGCTCGGCACGGTGTCCTCGGAGGTTCGGGGCGTCGGTCCGGTGGGGGAGCCGGGGACGGCGGGTGGAGCGGTGGTGCGGGCGGGTCCGGTGCGACGGACGGCGGGCGTTCGGCGGGTCGACCGGCGGAACGATCGGCAGAACGATCGGCAAGGGTCACCACGGGTGGCCCGGGGCGCCGCCGATCGCCCGGTACGGTACCGCCCCGGTGGACGTCGACCGCTTCATCGCCCTCAACGAGCCGGCGTGGCAGCGCACGGCCGAGCTGGCCCGGCGGGCCGGCCGGCGACGCGACCTCAGCGGTGCCGAGGTCGACGAGCTGCTGCGCCGCTACCAGGAGGTCACCTTCCACCTGTCGCAGGCCCGGACCACCTACCGCGACCCGGCCCTCATCCGTCGGCTCTCGACGGTGGTGGCCGCGAGCCACGCCGCGGTGCACGGAGCCCGGGTCGCCCGGCTGGCCACCGTCCGGCGCTTCCTCGGCGTCACCTTCCCGGCGGCGGTGTGGACCTGCCGTCGCCAGCTCGCCGCCGCGACCCTCCTGTTCTGGGGACCGGCCATCGTGGTCGCCCTCGTGCTGTGGCTGGCCCCCGACCGCCTCGACCTGGTGATCCCGGAGTCGTACCAGGAGATCTACGCCGAGGAGGACTTCGTCGCCTACTACTCGGAGAACCCGTCGATCGTGTTCTTCAGCCGGGTGACGACGAACAACATCCAGGTGGCGGTGCTGGCCTACGGGCTGGGTGCCCTCGGCGCGATCCCGGGCGCGATGGTGCTGTTCGACAACGGCTGCGCCCTGGGTGCGGTCGCCGGCCTCTTCCTCCAGCGGGGCGAGTTCTGGAGCGTGTTCGTGACCTACGTGGCGCCCCACGGCCTGCTGGAGGTCACGGCCATCACCGTGGCCGGGGCCGCCGGGCTGCGCATCGGCTGGACCCTGTTCGTCCCGGGAGACCGGAGCCGGCCGCAGGCGCTGGGCGAGGAGGGCCGTCGCAGCGTGACGGTGCTGATGGGGGCCGCCCTCGGGTTCCTCGGCGCCGGCCTGGTCGAGGGGTTCGTGACCGGGGCCCCGGCCATCCCCGCCGGCATCAGGGTGGGGATCGGCGTCGTGGTCTGTGCCGCCTACCTGGTGTGGATGCTGGTGCTCGGTCGCCAGGCCGTCGCCGAGGGCTGGACCGGCGCCCTCGAGGAGCTCCGCCCGACCTGGGCGCCGATCGACCCGCTCGCCCCCGTCGTCGATCGCCCGACCCGCCCCGAGATCCCCGCCGCCCTCGCCACCCCGGCCTCCTCCTCGCCCATCTGACCGCGCGGGATCCGCCGCCCCGGGTGGATCGCGGTCAGCTTGCCACCGTGGCGGTGGCGTTCTGACCGGAATCGAGCATCCGGCCTGGCTCGGCCGGCATGTCTCGGCGCGTCGCTCAGCGGGAGGACAGGTAGGCGTCGACCAGGCGGCCGGCGAGCTGGCCGGGCGGGGCGTCGACCACGGTGACGCCGAGGCCCCGGAGCCGGGCCGCAAGGCGGGCCCGCTCGTCGAGGGCGGAGGTGGCCGCGGCCCGCAGGAAGGCGGCCTCGTCGTCGTCGGCGGGGGCATCGGCCCACCCCTCGACCTCCGGGTCGCGCACGGCCAGCACCATGACCCGGCTGTCGCGCAGGGCGATCGGCAGAGCGGGCAGCAGGGTCTGGCTGACGGTCGCCTCGGCCAGGTCGGTGGCGATCACCACGGTGGTGGTCCGCCGGTGCCGCGCCTTGAGGTGGGCGAGGGCGCCGCGGTGGTCGGTCTCGACGAGGGCCGGTTCGAGGTCGTAGACGGCGTCGACGATCCGGGCCAGCTGGTCGGGGCGGTGCGACGGCGGGACCGAGGCCCGCACGCGGTCGTCGTAGGCGACCACCCCCACCCCGTCCTCCAGACCGGTCGCCACCGTCACGAGGGCGAAGGTGGCGTCGAGGAGGTGCTCGAGGCGGGGCACGTCGTCGACCCGTCCCGCGGTGGTGCGGCCGACGTCGATCAGCACCACGATCGTCTGGTTGCGCTCGGCCCGGTAGGTGCGGACGACGGGCCGGGCGGCGCGGGCGGTGGCGGCCCAGTCGATCCGCCGGAAGTCGTCGTCGGGGGAGTAGTCCCGCAGCTGGTCGAAGTCGGTGCCGGTGCCCGGCAGCCGCACCGTGCGCACCCCGAGCTCCAGGCGTCGGGCCTGGGCCAGGCGGAGCTCGGCGTCGGCCCGGCTGGGGAAGGAGGGCACGACCTTGAGCTGCCCGGGCACGTCGATCGTCGCCTGCCGGGCCGCGAGGCGCAGCGGGCCGATGCAGCGCAGCGTGACCCGGGTGGGGGCGAAGGCGCCCCGTCGGCCGGGGCGGATGCGGGTGTCGATCCGGGCCTCGCTGCGGCCGGGCACGACGACCCGCCAGCGCCGGGTGTCGGCTCGCAGCGACGGGGCCAGCTCGTCGGCGACGGCCAGGCGGGCGGTGCGGCCGGTCGGGTTGCGGACGATCAGGGCCGAACGGGAGGTCGCACCGAGGGCGACCTGGCGGGGCAGGTCGCGCCCGACCTCCAGGCGGGCGGGGGACAGGGCGAGGGCGATGTCGACCGCGGCGAGCACCAGGAGCACGACGTTGCCCCACCACCAGGCGACCGCGAGGTCGTCGGGGAGGAGCAGGCGCAGCCCTGCGAGCGCGACGAAGGCGAGCGCCAGCCGTCCCGTCCCCGCCGGCATCAGCGGGGAGCGGGGACCGTGGCCAGGAGGCCGTCGATGACCCGGTCGGGCGTCAGCCCCTCCAGCGCGGCCTCGGGCCGGATCTGGAGCCGGTGGCGGATGGCCGGCTTGGCCACCGCCTTGACGTCGTCGGGGGTGGCGAAGTCGCGTCCCGACAGCCAGGCCCACGCCTTGGTCGCGTGGAGGAGGGCGGCCGCGCCACGGGGCGACACGCCGAGCGACACCGACGGCGCCTCCCGGGACGCCCGACCGAGGGCGACGATGTAGCGGAGGATGACCTCGTCGACCCGCGTCGCCTCGACGGCCCGGCGGCCGGCCTCGATGTCGGCGACCCCGGCCACCTTGCGGACCCCGGCCGAGATCGGGTCGTGGACGTCCATGCCGTGGTGGTGCCGTTGCAGGATGGCGAGCTCGGCCTCGGCGACCGGGTACGGCACGACCACCTTGAACAGGAAGCGGTCGAGCTGGGCCTCCGGCAGCGGGTAGGTGCCCTCGTACTCGACCGGGTTCTGGGTGGCGACGACCACGAACGGCTCGGGCAGCGGCCGGGTCTCGCCCCCGACCGACACCTGGCGCTCCTCCATGGCCTCCAGCAGGGCGGCCTGGGTCTTGGGCGGGGTGCGGTTGATCTCGTCGGCCAGGCACAGGTTGGTGAACACCGGGCCGGCCCGGAAGGCGAAGTCGGTGCCGCCCTGCAGCACCAGCTGGCCGGTGACGTCCGACGGCAGCAGGTCGGGCGTGAACTGGATGCGCTTGACGTCGAGGTCGAGCGCGGCGGCCAGGGTCTTCACCAGCAGCGTCTTGGCCACGCCGGGGACGCCCTCGAGCAGGACGTGGCCCCGCACGAGCAGCGCGGCGAGGAGGCAGGCCAGCACCGGGTCCTGGCCCACGACGACCTTGGCGACCTCGTCCCGGACGTCGCGGACCAGCCCCCGCCCGTCGTCGGCGTGGGCGTGGGCGGTGGGCCCGGCAGGGGCCGACCGGTGCGACGGGGGCGACCGGTGCCGCCGGGGCTGCTGGCTGCACCGGGGCGACCGGGGCGACCGGCGCGACCGGCGCGACCGGGGCGACCGGGGCGACCGGGGCCACCGGGGGCGTCGGCGCCGTCGGGGGCGTGGGGCCGGAGGCGCTGACGTCGGCCGGGCCTCCGGGCACCCAGTCGGGCGTCGGCGCGGGCGGCGGGCCGTCCCACCCGGGCTGGGACGGCGGCGGGGTTCCGGGCGGCGGCAGGTCGGTCATGGCTGGGGCTCCGTTCGGCGGCGGCGGTCGGTGGGGTCGAGGGGGCTGGTCGTCGGCGTCGCGGTCGTTCTGGCAGCCCTGATGGGCCCATGCGGCCGACGAGGGTTGACAGAACGGGGGTGGTGGCGGTGGCGGGTCATGGGCGGAGCTCGGCGCGGAGGCGGTCGAGCTGGGCGGAGGTGGTCACCAGGTCGGCCTCGTCGACCACGGGGACGAGCAGGGCGGCGTGGATCAGCTCGGGAGCGACGCCGCCGCGCTGGTGGAGGGCGTCGGCCAGCTCGGTCGGCGGAGGGTCGGCGCCGAGCCCCATGACGACCCCGAGGTCGCGGCGCGCCCGTCGGCGGAGCCGTTCGGCGGCATCGCCCGCGTCGCCGTTGCGGTCGAGCAGCCGTCCGGAGGCCAGCACCAGGTCCGATGCCGGGAGCGGGACCGGCAGCTCCTCGTCGACCGGGCGTCCGAGCCGCCGGCCCCGGATGAGCCCCCACGCCACGAAGGCGACGATGAGCTGGGCGACGGCGTCGCGCATCCGGCGGGGGAGGGCGCCGAGCACGGTGCCGTCGCCGACGTCCTCGGTCGATCCGTAGAAGCGGTTGGGGTCGATCACCCGCACCCGCGCCCCGGGGTAGGGCACCAGCAGCCGCGTCGCGAAGGGGGCGTTGTCCGACGTCGGCGAGCCACTCGTTGGTCAGCGGCTCGGGCGACGCGACCGACACCCGCAGGCCGAACCCCTCCTCCTCGACCACCACGCCCGCGCTGCCGCCGCCCTCGGTGAAGCAGGCCGACGCCCCGGCGGGGACGTCGTAGGCGAGGGGGAGCGGCGGCTGCACGTCATCGAGGTCGGCGAGGGCCAGGACGGAGCAGGCGCCAGGACGGGAGGTCTCGCCCCCGATCTCCCCGACGGGCGCGCTCGACGTCGAGAGCGGGTCGGTCACGACGAGCGTGCCGCCGTCGTCGACCCACTCGCGCAGCTCATCGGCGGGGTCGCCGCCCAGCGTGTCCGACAGGAGGAGCACCACGTCGTCGCCGGCGTCGGGGAGGCCGATGCGCACCTCGGCGCCCTCCTCGCGGAGCAGCTCGACCAGGGCGGCGGTGCCCTGCGGTCCGGTGCCGCGCGGGTCGAGCGGAGGTCGGCCGTAGCGGTCCTCGGTGGGGTCGGACAGGGCGAGGATCGACCAGCAGCACGGCGACGATCGCGCCGCCGACGAGCAGGCCCCGGCGGCGGCTCATCCCGGGTCACCTCCCGGCGGAGGTGCGGCGGACGGTGCCCCGTCGTCGCGGTCGTCGCGGTCGTCGTGGTCGGCGTCGACGTCGGACGGCTCGCCGTCGCCTCGCCATCGGCGGGGGGCGGCGCGGAGCACCTGCTGCGTCAGCGCGGCGGCGCGCTCGGTCTCGGGTGGGCCGGCCGGACGATCGCCGAACCAGACCTCCTCGAACAAGGTGGCCGAGGCGTCGAACGCGTCCGACGTGCGGGGCGCCCGCTCGGCGACGTCGTGGCGCAGCTCGCCCGCGGTGCGCCCCGGGGTGTCGGCCACCAGCCGGCGCTCGGCGAGGGTCGAGGTGAGCACCCGGAAGTGGGCCCGCACCGCACCCCGGTGATCGCCGGCCGCGGTGCACCGGGCGGCCTCGTCGGCCCACTCCGACGGCGAGCGGAGCGGCGCGACCTCCACCGTGCTGTCGAGGTCGTCGTCGTCATCGGGCGCCCGCCGTCGTCGGGCGCTGGTGGCGAGCACCCACGTGAGCCCCCCGACGGCGGCGAGCAGGACCACACCGGTCACGATCCACGCCGCCCCGTCGAAGGCCGGGCCGGCACCGTCGAACGACGGCAGGCGATCGCCCAGCCACTCGCGCAGGCGGTCGCCGGCCGTCTCCCCCTCGGGCGTCGGGGCCTGGTACTCGTCGCCGTCGAGGATGTCGGCGGCCCGCTCCCGGGTGAGGGCGTCGTCGGCCTCGGGCCGCACGGGCAGCTGTGGGCCGTCGCCCTCGACCTGGCGGGCCGGGGTCGCGCCGGTGGCCGCGACCGCAGCGACCGACGGTGCGCCGCCGACGACGAGGGCCAGCCCGGCGAGCACCGTGGCCAGGCGGGCGCGGCGTCGAGGCCCCCGAGCCTGCTCCCGCTGCCGCCGGTGCCGCCGTCGTGCGCCGCCCTCAGGCACCGAGCCCCCGCAGCCGGTCGGCGGCCTCGGCCTCGTCGAGCTCGACCACCAGGTCGTAGCCCTCGACCTGGACCTTGGCGTCGAGGGCCAGCAGGGCCATCGACAGGGCCAGCAGCGGGTCGAGCACCAGGTGGGGCAGCGCCGCGGCGAGCGCGGTGGCCGCGGCTCCGCCGGCATCGACCCACCCGCCGGCGAGGGCGTTGACGATGCCCAGCCCGACCGCCCCGACGACCCCGCCGGTGATGGCGGCGACGAGGGTGGCGACCGGGATCGACAGCAGGAACGGGCCGATGCGCTGCATCGACAGCGACCAGGAGCGCTGGACCCCTCGCCAGCCGCCGGTGCCCTCCATGGCCCAGAGCGGGGCGGCGATGCCGAACACCAGCGGGCCGAGGACCACCCCGATGCAGGTGACGATCTCGAGGGCGTGGACGATGGCCCACAGCAGCGTGAGCACGTGCAGTCGGCGGGCGACCCGGCCCAGGGCCTGCATGCCGGTGGTGGGGATGCCCCGGCGCCCAGTCGTGCACGAGCGCGCCGCACGCGGCCCCGATGACCGCCAGACCCCACGACGGCAGCGCCCGGGCCAACACGACGCCCACCGTGCTCTCGCCGGCGGTCTGGTCGGCGAGCAGGCCCAGGGTGACCGGGTCGGGGAAGATCGCCAGCCAGAACCAGGCCTGGTTGTCGGCCACGCCGGCGGCCCAGTCGTCGCGGAGCACCAGGGCCAGGATCAGCCACAGCGGCAGCTGGACGGTGGCGCTGATGGCCAGCACGTCGCCGGCGCGGGTGCGCATGACGTGGGTGGCCCGGTCGAGCACCTCGATCGGGCCCATGGGCCGCAGGGGGACGAGGAGGCGCAGGTCGGCGCCCGGCGGGCGGGTGCGGGGCTCCGGGGCGGCCGAGCTCACGGTGGCAGGAACCTACTCGCCGCGACGGACGCCGACGGGGCAGCGACACCGCCGACAGGAGGCCGTCGGCCTGACGATGCGGGACGGACCGGGGCGCTCAGGCGCTGCGGGGGAGCGCGCTCTCCTTCCAGCCGAGGAGCTCGACCGCGGCGGTGGCCGCGAAGCGGTCGGTCATGCCGCTCACGTAGCGCACGGCCTCGGCGACGGTGTCGGGGTGGCCGGGGCGCAGGTCGACCCGGTCGCCGCCGAGGTCGGACGGGTGGGCGATGTAGTGCTCGGTGAGCCCGGCGATCAGGCGGGCGGCCCGGTCGGCCTGCTCGACGGACTCGGGCCGCAGGTAGATGCGCTCGTAGTTGAAGGCCCGGAACGCGTCGAGGGCGTCGGCCTCGGGCCGGCGGAGGGCGACCGTGCCGGTGGCCGCGATGGTCTCGACCATGGCGGTGATGAAGCGGTGGAGCTGGGTGCGACGGTCGCGCCCGACCACCGCGCTGACCGCGTCGGGCAGGTCGTGGGGGCGGACGATGCCGGCCGCCGACCGCGTCCTCGAAGTCGTGGCACACGTAGGCGATGCGGTCGGCCCAGGCCACGACCTCGCCCTCGGCGGTGACGGGCGCCGGGCCGGTTCCACGAGTGGTTGCGGATGGCGTCGAGCGTCTCCTCGCACAGGTTGAGCGGGCGCCAGCACGACGTCGGCGCCGTACACCGCGTGGTGGTAGCCGCCCTCGACGAAGGGGGACAGGGCGCCCTCCGACGCGTGGCCGGCGGGGCCGTGGCCGCAGTCGTGCCCGGTGGCGGCCGCCGCGGTGAGGGCGACGTCGAGCCCGACGGGGCGGGCGATGCTCACCGCGACCTGGCAGACCTCGATGGCGTGGGTGAGGCGGGTGCGCAGGTGGTCGTCGTCGGGCGAGACGAACACCTGGCACTTGCCGGCCAGCCGCCGGAACGCCTTCGAGTGCTGGATGCGGTCGAGGTCGCGCTCGAAGCAGGTGCGGAACCGGTCGGGCTCCTCGGCCACGGCCCGGCGCCCGGCGCCGTCGGCGTGGGCCGCGCCCGGGGCGCGCCGGCGGATGGTGCCCGCCTCGCGGTCGGGGCGCTCGGCCAGCTCGAGACCGGGCGGGCCGACGGGGACGGCGGCGTGGGCGACGGCGATCTCCTCCATGCCGCCAACCCTACGGAGGGGGTGTGACAGGCCAGCGGATGTGCCTCTGACCTGGGCCGATCGGCCTACCCGACATCACGTGCAGTGGGCGACGAGCGCGGAGCGTGATGTTGTGGCAGCATGGACGCTGTGAGTAACCGGGCAGCGGCGACCGACGGGCGACGGGTGGGGGCCGCGCACTCTCTGTGGTCGATCGCTCAAGATCCGCAGCCCACGGCCGACGTGGGGGGTGTGGAGCGGATGGCCGAAGGCGTGAACCCCCCCTCCGGGCGACGAGACCGGGCCCCGCGCGGCCCGCGCCTCGCCCACCGTGACCTCGTGCCGGGGTCCGAGGGCTCGGTCCGCGAGCTCGGCGCCACGCTGATCGAGGCCGCCTACGTGATCCCGGTCTTCTTCCTCCTGGTCTTCGGGATCATGGAGATCGGCCTCTACATGAACGACGATCTCGCGGTCGGCCACTCGGTGCGCTCCGGATCCCGCATGGCCAGCGCCTCCGGCAACGACGTGATGGCCGACTACGGCGTCATCCAGTCGATCCGCAAGGAGATCACCGCCCTCGACGAGGACGAGATCGAGGCCATCGTGGTCTACAAGGCCAGCGGCGTCGGCACCGAGCCCTCGGCCTCGTGCCAGGTCGCGTCGGTCTCCGGCGCCTGCAACTTCTACACGCCGACGGACTTCACCCGGCCCCGTACCCAGTGGGGATGCGTCAGCTCGCTCAGCCCCGACCGCTTCTGGTGCCCCAACACCCGTGACGTCTCCCGCAGCGACGGTCCCGCCGCAGGAGACGTCCTCGGCACCGACTACGTCGGGGTCTGGATCAAGTACGAGCACGACTGGGTCACGAAGATCTTCGCCGACACGTCCACCATCACCGACTCCTCGGTGATCCGCCTCGAGCCGCGGGAGCGCTGATGCGACTGCGGATGAGCGCAGGACGACGGACCGACCGCACGCCGGAACGCTCCGATCGGAGTCGGTGGCGTGACTCCGGCGCCGCGCTGGTCGAGTTCGCGTTCGTGTCCCTGATCCTCGTCGGCCTGGTCGCCGGAGCCTGGGACTACGGCCGCGGGTGGAGTGCGGGCCTCTCCGCCACCGAGGCGACCCGCACCGGGGCCCGCGTCGCCTCCGGCCAGGGCAAGTTCGTGCAGGCCGACTTCGCCGCCCTCACCGGCATGAAGGCGAACCTCATCTCGAGCGGTCAGATCGACAACGTCGAGCGGGTCGTCATCTTCCGCGTCACCGCCGCCAACGGCGGCAACGTCCCCGCGGCCTGCGAGACCGCGAGCGCCGTCGGCGGGTGCCACATCATCCAGGGGGATGCGTTCCGTGCCATGTCCACGACGTGGAACTCCCTCGACTACACGTCGACCGGTTGCCTGAACGCGGCGTCCGGACGGGGCTGGTGCCCGACGGACCGCAACTCCGTGCAGCTCACCGCAGACACGGTCGGCGTGTACGTGCGGCTCCGCCAGGAGAACGACTTCAAGATCATCGGCCAGTCGTTGACGATCGAACGCACCGCTGCGATGCGGATCGAGCCCGAGGAGAGCACGGGATGAGCATCAGGATCGGACACACCCCCCGACCGTCCCGGGTCATCACGACCGAGTTCGCCCAGCGCCAGGGTGGCTTCATCCTGCTCAAGTTCGCGCTGCTGCTGGTGCCGCTGCTGCTCATGGTGGGCTTCTCGGTCGACGTGGGCTACTGGTACAACCGCACCGCGTCCATCCAGAAGGCCGCCGACGCCGCCGCGCTGGCCGGCGTGGTCTGGCTCCCCGACCTCGAGAAGGCCGAGGACTACGCCCTCGAGGCCGCGGCCCGCAACGGCTTCATCGACGGCGTCGACGGCATCACCGTCTCGGTCTCGCAGGTGCAGGGCAACGAGAACCGGCTCCGGGTGCAGATCAGCGACCCGAGCGTCGGCAGCTACTTCTACGAGGCGCTGAGCGGCCGACGCATCCCCATCGGGCGTGACTCGCTCGCCGAGTACGTCGAGCCGGTGCCCCTCGGGAGCCCGCGGAACTTCTTCGGCACCGGCACCCTCCTGGCGGGCGACACCACGTTCGGTGGCGCCGAGTACCTCTACCAGTCGGTCAACCCCGCCTGCACGAACAAGATCAACGGCGACCGGCACCAGAGCATCGACTTCGATCGCGGCAGCGTGTCGCTGGGGACCTGCTCCACTCCACGCCCCGCCCAACGTCGAGTACCGCGACCGCGGCTACGAGCTGTACATCGAGGCCAAGGCCTCGCGGACGTCGAACATCGACGTGATGCTGTACGACCCCCGCTACAACGAGGGCACCACCCCGAGCGGGCCCGAGACCTGCACGCCGACCTACGGAGGCACCGGCACCGTCTGGGTCACCCTCGGCAGCACCGGGACCGGCGGCAGCGGGACGATCACGATCACCGGGCCCAAGCAGTACCAGATCGACACGAACACGGGCTCGACGTCGGTCACCTGGGGAGCGCTCAACACCCTCGACGCGGGTCAGCAGACCACGTACAGCTACACGAACAACCGTCGCTTCCGCTACCGCGAACCGACGGGGCAGAACTGCACGACGCCGACCGAGGCCGGGATCGACGACTTCCGGCTGGCAGGCACGGAGGACTACACCTTCACGCTCTACGCGGCCGATGGCACCCCGCTCGACGACACCGACAACCCGATCGTGAGCGGTTGCCAGCAGGTGTACAGCCAGAACACGGCGTTCGACCCGGCCTACGCGGGGTACCTCGGCTCGGTGCGGTGGAACCGCCTGTGCGAGATCACCACGGGGATGCCTGACGGCAAGTACATCCTGAGGGTCCAGAACAGCGGGTTGGGAGGCACCACCGCGGACGGATCGAACCAGTGGGGCCTGGTCGCCAAGTACCAGGGTGCCTCCGGCAACGCGCTGTGCGACGGCCGCAACGACGCCATGTGCCCACGGGTGTACGGCAAGGAGGCCATCTCGGTGCGAGCTGCCGCCACGACACCCACCGCCGAGTTCTTCCTCTCCGAGATCGCCGCGGTGCACGTCGGCAAGACGCTCGAGATCGAGCTGTACGACCCGGGTGAGGGCGGCAACTACATCGAGATCCTGCGTCCGACGGGGACGAACAGCTGGACGCAGGCGACCTTCAGCTGGGCCAGCTTCAACGACACGAGCGAGGGCGGTGGCGCCCACCAGTCGGCGACCAACGTGACCCAGATCAGCGTCGCCGGCTCCCCAGGTCCCTTCAACGGACGGCGCCTGCGGATCCGGATCAACCTCACCGGCTACAGCCCGCCGACCGACAACCAGTGGTGGAAGATCCGCTACAACTTCTCGGGCTCGGTCACCGACCGCACGACGTGGTCGGCCAAGGTCATCGGTGACCCGGTGCACCTCGTGGAGGAGGAGGCTCCCTGACCCGGAGCCCGGGTCCGGCCGCCGCCGCCGCACCACCCACTGATCCTGCGACGAGCCGCCCTCATGGGCGGCTCGTCCGCGTCCGAGCCCGCACGGCGACCCGGCGGCGCGAGCGGGCGCCCAGGTCGCGGTCGGGGGGTGTCGGGGGGTGCGTCGGTAGGCTGCCCCGTCGTGTCCGTGTTCGTCGACCATGCCCAGCTGAACGCCCGCGGCGGTGACGGCGGCGCGGGCTCGGTGTCGATGCGCCGCGAGGCCCACGTGCCCCGGGGCGGACCCGACGGTGGCGACGGTGGTGACGGCGGGTCGGTGTGGCTCGTCGCCGACCACAACGTCTCGTCGCTGCTGGCCTTCCGCGACCACCCCCACCGTCGGGGCGAGTCCGGCACCCACGGGATGGGCAAGCGCCGTCACGGGCGGTCCGGGCCCGACCTCGAGGTCCACGTCCCTCCGGGCACCGTCGTGCGCGACCTCGACGGCGAGGTCCTCGTCGACCTGGTGCACCACGGCGACCGCTGGCAGGCGGCCCGGGGCGGCCAGGGCGGCAAGGGCAACGCCCGCTTCCTGTCCAACCGGCGGCGGGCCCCCACCTTCGCCGAGCAGGGCGAGGCGGGCGAGGAGCAGTGGCTCGACCTCGAGCTGAAGCTGATGGCCGACGTCGCCCTCGTCGGGTTCCCGAACGTGGGCAAGAGCACCCTCATCTCCCGCATCTCGGCGGCCAAGCCCCGCATCGCCGACTACCCCTTCACGACCCTCGAGCCGAACCTGGGCGTCGTGCGCCTCGACGACGGCGACATGGTCGTGGCCGACGTGCCCGGCCTCATCGAGGGCGCCAGCGAGGGGCGGGGGCTCGGGCACCAGTTCCTCCGCCACGTCGAGCGGGCCCGCGTGCTGTGCGTGCTGGTCGACCTGTCGCCGCTGGCCCTCCACCCCCCGGCCGAGCAGGAGCGCATCCTGCTGGCCGAGCTGGGCGCCTACCAGCCCGACCTCCTCGACCGCCCCCGGGTGGTCGTCGGGTCGCGCGCCGACCTCGCTGGTGCGCGGGAGGGCGACGCGGACGCGGGTGACGACGCCGAGTCCGCCGATGCCGAGGGCGAGGGCGCACCGGGTGCCGACGTCGAGATGGAGATCTCGGCGGTCACCGGTGAGGGGCTCCGCCAGCTCGTCGGGCGGCTGGCGGTGCTGGTCGCGGAGGCTCGGGAGGTGCCCGACGTCGGCGAGGGCTTCGTGGTGCACCGCCCCGCGGCCACCGGCATCTCGATCGCGCGCGACGACGACGGCGCCCTGCGGGTCGTGGGCCGGGCGGCCGAGCGGGCGGTGGCCCTGTCGGACATCACCACGGCCGAGGCCCAGGCCTACATGCGCGAGCGGCTCGATCGCCTCGGCGTGCCCAAGGCGCTGTCGCGGGCCGGGGCGAAGGAGGGCGACCTCGTGCGCATCGGCGCCTTCGCCTTCGACTACACCCCCGACGACGTCACCGGCTGAACGGGTTTCGCCGAGGCCGGGTCGGCGGGTCAGGCTGACGGGATGGCCGCGAGCGACGAGTCCCCCGCGCCTCGTCGCGGGCCGTGGTGGTCAAGATCGGCACCTCGTCGCTCACCGACGAGCGGGGCGCGATCGACGAGGCCGCCATCGCCAAGGTGTGCGCCGAGATCGCCTCCGTCCGGGAGGACGGCCACCGGGTCGTCGCCGTCACCTCCGGCGCCATCGCCGCCGGGCTGCCCGTCCTCGGCCTGGCCGAGAACCGCCCCCGCGACCCGGTCACGCTCCAGGCCGTGTCGGCCATCGGCCAGAGCCGGCTGATGGGCGTGTGGGACCGCCACCTGGCCGCCCACGACCTCATCGGGGGACAGGTGCTCCTGGCCCCGCTCGACTTCGCGGTGCGCGACCAGTACCTCCACGCCCGGGCCACGCTGACCCGGCTGCTCGACCTGGGGGTGGTGCCGGTCGTGAACGAGAACGACGCCATCGCCGACGACGAGATCCGCTTCGGCGACAACGACCGCATCGCCGCCCTGGTCGCCCACCTCGTCAGGGCCGAGGCGCTGGTGCTGCTCACCGACATCGCCGGCGTGCTCACCGCCGACCCGCGGCTGGACGAGTCGGCCTCGCTGATCGAGGAGATCCTCGAGGTCGACGCGTCGCTCGAGGCCCTGGCGGGGGGCGCCGGCTCGGTGCGGGGCAGCGGCGGCATGGCCACCAAGCTGGCCGCGGCCAAGATCGCGGCCTGGTCGGGGGTGCGCACCGTGATCGCGGCGGCCGACCGGCCCGGCGTGGTCGCCGACGCGCTCGCCGACGTGGCCGGGGTGGGCACCGTGGTGCGCCCCCGGTCGCGCACGCTGACCGCCCGCAAGCTGTGGATCGCCTTCGCCATCTCGTCGTCGGGGACGGTGGTGGTCGACTGGGGCGCGCGCCGGGCGCTCGAGGAGCAGGGGCGATCGCTGCTGCCCGCCGGGGTGGTCGGCGCCCAGGGCAGCTTCGGCGCCGGCGACGCGGTCGAGATCGCCGACGATGCCGGGTCGGTGTTCGCCAAGGGGATCGTCGGGCTGTCGGCCGGTCGCCTGCGGGAGGTCGCCGGCGTCCGCACCGCGGAGCTCCCCGAGGGCGTCCCCCACGAGGTCATCCACCGCGACGACCTGGTGGTCCTCCCCGCCTGACGCGCGCCGCGCCGGGCCGAGGGTGACCCGTGGCCGGACCCAGTTGGTGGCGGAGCCGACCTGGGTGGGGACCAGCGTGGTGCCGGTGGTGGTGCCGAGCCCGGTTTCCCCGTACTCGTTGTTGCCCCAGGCCCACAGTGTGCCGTTGGTGCGCACGGCGAGGGAATGGTGGTTGCCGCCGGCGGCGGCGGTGGCCCAGTTGGTGGCGGTGCCGACCTGGGTGGGGACCACCGTGTTGCCGGTGGTGGTGCCGAGCCCGGTGGCCCCGTATTCGTTGTTGCCCCATGACCACAGGGTGCCGTTGGTGCGCACGGCGAGGGAATGGAAGAGGAAGGGGCTGGCGGCGGCGGTGGCCCAGTTGGTGGCGGTGCCGACCTGGGTGGGGACCAGCGTGCCGCCGTTGGTGGTGCCGAGCCCGGTGGCCCCGTGCTCGTTTTGGCCCCAGGTCCACAGGGTGCCGTTGTTGCGCACGGCGAAGGAGTGATCGCCGCCGGCGGCGATGGTGGCCCAGTTGGTGGCGGTGCCGACCTGGGTGGGGACCCGTGCCGTGGTCCCGGCCCGGTGGCCCTGCCTGCCCCAGGCCCACAGGCCGTCGGTCTTGACCGATGGACGCCGCCGGCGGAGGCGGTGGCCCAGCCGGTCCAGGCCCGCAGGTGCGTCCTTGACGCCGGGGAGGTCCGCAGACGGTCCCGGCGCCGGCCCCGTTGAAGCCCCAGCCGAACAGGCCCTCGGTCGGGCAGAGGGCTTGGGAGATGTCGTAGAACTCTTGGGAGGACGCGAGCAGGACCGCGAGACGGACGTCGTTGACGGTGCGCAGCTGGTCCGCCCAGAACGCCAGACCCGCCGAGTCCGGGGCCCGGCCCAACAGCTGGCCGTAGAGGTCGGTGACCCGGGTGGTCCGAGATTCGACCGACGCGAAGAACGACGACGCCACCTGACCTCGACCACGGGTCTCGACCTGACCGAGCCAGTAGTCCAGGCCGGCCTGATCAGGAGCCCGGAACAGGATCCGGCTGTAGAGGTCGGTGACGAACCCCGCGTTGGTGGCCCCGGCGTTCTGGAAGAACTCGTCCGACCCGTAGATGAGGCTCCCGACCCGGTTGACCAACGCCCCCGCGCGCAGCTGAGCGACCCAGAACCGCTTGCCCGCCGGGTCCGCGGGACGATCGAGGGCCTGGTCGTAGAGGCCCTCGACCACGACCCCCAGCCACTCATCCGAGTTGGCGAGCTCGTCGGGCAGGCGCGACCTCGGCACCGCCGCGTCGAACCGGGCCTGCCAGGAGGCCACCTCGTCCTGGGTCGGTGCCCGATCGAGGAACACCTCGAACGCGTTGAGGACGAAGCACCCGTCCTCCGAGCTCACCCTGCCGGTCCCGGCAGCGCTCGTGGTGGCCTCCGCCGTCGCCACAGACGGGGCCACCAGACCCACCACCACCACCGAACGCCACCACCAACGTCCGCCACACCGCTCTGACCACCATCATCGACCCCTCGCTGCCGCGAAACGCTCAGGTGAGACCAACCCATGTCTCGAGCTCGGATCTCCCAAGGACCTTACGAAGCCCCCACGCGACCGCCCAGGGACCAAGGACCCGAATGGAGGGTCGCCGGTGCGACTGCGGAGATGTCGCATCCCGGCCGGAGCGAGACCCGAGACCCGTGGGCCGAGCTCAGACCAGCTCGGCCAGCTCCTCGAGCCCCTGGGCGATGCCGGCGGCGAGCACGTCGATGTCGGGCGCGGTGTCCTCGTCCCCGGTGATGCCGAACTCGAGGTGGCCGTTGTAGGAGAGGATCGCGGTGGCGACCGCGGCGCCGTGGGCGATGGGCACGAAGGGGCGGTACTCGACCATCTCCCGCCCGAGGCAGTAGAGCGGGAACTGGGGGCCGGGCACGTTGGTCGTGACGGTGTTGACCGACCGCTGGGGGAGGCGCTGCAGGGCCTTCATCCCCAGGCGGCTGGCCGTGCCCACCAGCATCGGCGGGACCAGGTCGCCCACGCTCGTCATCCACTCGCCCGCCTCCGCCATGTGGGACGCCTTGCGGTCGACCATCGCGGCCCGCACCGCCTCGAAGCGCTCCTTGGGGTCGTCGAGGTGGGTGGGGAGCTCGACGAGGAGGGCCGACACCCGGTTGTCGGGCACGCCCTCGCCGTCGCCGTGGCGCACCGAGACGGGGACCAGGGTCCGGACCGCGGACTCGACGGGGTCACCCCGGTGCTCCAGGTAGGTCCGCCACCCCGCGGTGACGGCCACCAGGATGACGTCGTTGACGGTGGCGTCCATCGCCTTGCCGATGCGCTTGACCTCGCCCAGCTCGGCGGAGACGTGGGTCCACCGCCGGTGGCGGCCGATCGCCGACGCCAGCGACGGCGCGGCCCGCGTGCCCATGTGGCGGGGGTACTGGGCGATGCCCCGCACCGTGCTGACCGCGGCGTCGGCGGCATGGCGCGGCGAGGTGAGCGTGCGCAGCGCCCGTCCCCCTCGGGCGACCGAGTCACCGACGAGGCCGGCCCACGCCCCGGCCACCAGGGCGGGACCGGAGGGCTCGGGCTCGGGTTGCCAGGGGAGGGGCTCGGGTGCCTCGACGTCGGGTGAGACGTCGAGCAGGGCGACGAGGAGGCCCACGCCCGCGACGCCGTCGACCATGCAGTGGTGCACCTTGAAGATCAGGGCCCACCGACCGTCGGCCAGGCCCTCCACCATCCACGCCTCCCAGAGGGGTCGCTCGCGGTCGAGCGGCTGGGACATGAGGCGCGACATGAGCCGGTCGAGGGCGGCGTCGTCACCCGGGGCCGGCAGCGCGGTGTGGAGGACGTGGTCGGCGATCCGGAAGTCGGGGTCGTCGGCCCACACCGGTCGTCCCAGCTCCAGCGGCACCGAGCGGACGCGCTGGCGGTAGCGGGGGATGAGGTGGAGCTTGCCCACCACCAGGGCGGTGAGCTCCTCGATCGTCGGCATGGGCGCCTCGAAGACGGCGATCCCGGCGATGTGGAGGTGGGTCCGGGGGTCCTCGAGGTGGAGGAACTCGGCGTCGAGGGTGGAGAGGCGGTCCATGACGCGAGTGTGAGCCCGGGGCCTCCGCCTGTCGATGGACCAAAGCCCCGAGAACGGGGCAGGTGGCTCAGGCGGTCCCGGGCTGGGGCTCGCTGGCCGGCTCGGCCGCGGCGGCCGGTTCGGCCGACGGGGTGGCGTCGGCGGTCGCGGCGGGAGCCTCGGCCTCGGCCGGGGCCAGGCCGAGCTCGGCCTTGAGCTGGGCCAGACGAGCCTGGGCCTGGGTGTTCTGGGCGGCCTGCTCGACCTCGAGCATCCGACCCTCGACCGAGGAGCCCTGCAGCTCCGACATGCCCTTGGCCTTGGCGTAGCGGGCCTCGATCTTGTCGCGGACCTCGTTGAGGGTCGGGACCTCGTCGCCCACGGTCGCGGAGAGCTGCTCCATGGCCGTGTTCATCTGCTCCTGCATCTTCGCCTGCTCGAGCTGGCTCAGGAGCTTCTGCTTCTCGGCCAGCTTGCGCTGGAGGAGCATGCCGTTCTGGGCGACCGCGGCCTTCGCCTGGTCGGACGCCTGGGTCGACGACAGGGCCAGCGTCTTGAGCTCCTCGACCTCGGCCTCGGTGGTGATCAGCTGGTTGGCGATGGTCTCCGCGGCCCGGGTGTACTCCTCGGCCTTGGTGGCGTCGCCGGCCTTGGCGGCCTCCTCGGCCATGAGGATCGCCTGGCGGGCGTTGCCGTTCAGCTTCTCCAGCTGCTCCATCGACCGGTTGAGGCGCAGCTCGGTCTGCTTCTGCTGGGCGATCACGTTGGCCGCCTGCTCGGTGAGCGTGCGGTGGTTCTGCTGGGCCTCGGCGATGGCCTGCTCCAGCTGGATCTTGGGGTCGGCGTTCTCGTTGAACTTCTGGTTGGCACCGGCGGTCAGGTAGGCCCACCAACGCTTGAAGAGCTTGAACATGGGGCGAGCATACCGACCGCCCTCCGCGCCCGTCCCCGCAGTGCCGGGCGCCACACGGGACGAGCCGGTCAGGTGGAGGGGCCGAGGCGGCCGAGGGGGCCGGGGAGGCGACCGGCGAGCCCGGCGTCGCGGCCGACGCCGAGGGCCAGGGCGGTGAGGACGTACACGACCCCGCCGACGGGGACCGCGGCGACCAGCGCGTACGGCAGCAGGTCGCCGTCGACGCCGACGAGGGGCACGACCACGACGACCACGGCGAGGGCCATGGCGCCGCACGCGGCGAGCGTCCGTCCGACCGTGCGGACCAGGCCCTGGACGTCGAACCCCGGCGGCAGGTGCCGCAGCAGCACCACCAGGGCGACCACCGCGGCGAGCAGGTAGGCGACCGAGTACGCCGCGGTCAGCCCGATCAGCAGCCCGGTGACGGCGGTGAGGACCAGGGCGCCGACGACGTTGATCGCGTTCTCGCCCAGGTTGATCCAGAACGGTCGGCGGGTGTCCTGCACGGCGTAGAAGCCGCGCAGCACGAACAGGTACACGGAGAACCCGAGCAGGCCGGGGGCGAAGCCGACCATGGCCCGGGCCACGTCGATCGGCGGAGCCGTCCTCGTAGGCGGTGCCCGGCGCCAGGCGGACGGCGAGGGCGGCCAGCACGAGGTAGCCGGCGGCCGCGGGGGCGACGACGACCACGAGCAGCCGGAGGCCCTGCAGGAGGCGGGCGTGGTACTCGTCCCACCGCTCCCGGACGAACGACTGGGCCAGGTCGGGCTGGAACGTGGTCATCAGCGACACCGCGAGCAGGCCGTGGGGGAGCTGGAAGAAGATGAAGGCGGTCTGGTACGCCCGCACCGTGCCCTGGTCGCTCACCGCCAGCAGCGAGCACGATCTGGCCTGCGACCTGGTTGGCGATCACGTAGCCGAGCGTCCAGCCCGAGAGCTGCACCGCCGTCCGCACCGCGGGGTGGCGCAGCTGGGGGCGGAAGCGGAACCGCACCCCGGCCCGCCAGAGCGCCGGCAGCAGCGACAGCGCCATGGCCGCGATGCCGGCGGTGGTGCCGAGCCCGATCAGCAGCAGGAGGGCGGTGTCGTCGTCGACCTCCTCGAGGTCGAGCGGCCCCGACACGAGGGTCGGCGCCAGGGCGAGGACGGCGACGACGACGACGTTGTTCAGCACCGGCGCCCACGCCGCGGCGAAGAAGCGACGGCGGGCGTTCAGCAGCGCCGAGCCGAGCGCCATCGCCCCGTAGAAGAAGACCTGGGGGACGAAGAGGAGGCTGAGGGCGATGCCCACCCGGCGGAAGGCGGCGGCGTCGACGTCGGGGTCGACGTTCTGGCCGTAGAGCAGCATGAGGGCCGGCGCGGCGACGAGGGCCAGGGCGGTGAGCGCGGCGAGGGCCACCAGCGTCACCGACACCACCGCATCGGTGGCGCGCCGGTCGTCGTGCTCGAGGTGCTCGGTGAACAGCGGGACGAGGGTGGCGGTGAGGATCCCGCCCAGGATCAGCTCGTAGATGATGTTCGGCGTGTTGTTGGCCAGCAGGTAGACGTCGCCCAGGTCGCGGGCCAGGCCCCACACCACCAGCGAGCCGGGCCACGCCGGTGATCCGCGACAGGGCGGTGCCGGCCGCGACGACCAGGTTGTCCTTCAGCAGTCGGCTGCGGCGGGGCTCGCGGCTCCGCGGCGAGGGCCTCGGTCAGGTCGGGTTGCACCTGGACGGAGCGCGAGGCGTCCTCGCTGGCGCGGGCCTCGGCGAGGTCGCGCTCCTCGGCCATCCGGCCCAGCGCGGCGACGTCGTCCAGCTCGTCGGCCCAGTCCCGGGGGCGGCCCGGACCCGGGCGAGGGGGTCACGAGCCGGTCGACCCGGCCGAGCCCTCCTGGGCGCCGCCGGAGGGGTCGGTGGCCGGAGCGTCGCGCCGCCGCACCCGTCGTGCCCGGCGCGCCCGGTCGTGCCCCGGCGACGTCCTGGCCGGGCCCGGCGACGGCGCCGCCCCGACCCGCCGCGCTGGCCTCGTCGAGGGCGAGGCGGAGGGCCTCCATCTCGGTGACGATCCCGTCGACGTCGCCGGTGACCGCGCGGGCGTTGAGCGACGAGGCGCCGGTCGACAGCTCGATGGCCCGGGTGACCGCCTCGTCCAGCCGGGCGTCGAGCAGCCGCAGCCGGTCGACCGCGTCGGCGATCACGATCTCCATGCGCTCGGCGCTGGCGACCTGGGCCCGGAGGGCCTCGGCGGTCTGCTGGAGCCGGCTGCCCTGGGCCCACGGCTCGTCGGCCTGGTCCTCGACCTGGGCCAGCTCCCGCCGGGCGCCGTCGACGTCGACCCGCTGGCGGGCGCCGACGAGCGTGTTGCCCTGCCGGGCGATGCGCCAGATCTCGTCCACCGCGTCGTCGAGGCGGGAGCCGATCTGGGACAGCCGGTCGTGCAGGGGCCCCTTGCTCGTCGCCTTCATGGCCTCGTCGAAGCGGCGACGGGCGTCGATGGCGTCGGAGACGAAGCGGCGCCACGGCTCCTGCACCGCGAACGGGTCGGGCCGGGGGCCCTTCCTGCCGTCCCGGGGCACGGCCAGCAGCACCCGTCCGCCGTAGGCCGCACCGCCGGCGACCGCGCCGATGGCGCCGACGGCCAGCAGCGGCAGGCTCAGGGGGGCGGTGGCCACGACGGCGAGGGCGGCCACGCCTCCGGCCAGGAGGATCGACCGGGGCGAGGTGACGACCCGCGCGACCGGCGGCGACCAGAACCGGTCGCGGAACGAGCGTGCCACCTGCCCGATCCCTAGAAGTTGCTCACGACGGCGGTGAAGACCCGGTTGATGGTGGTCGGGGTCGCTGGCGTCGTAGACGGTGGAGTTGGTGGCCTCGGCGATGTCCTCGAGCACGTCGAGGTCGGCGCCGTCGCCGTAGGCGATGGGGAAGATGCGGATCGGCTTGGACGTTCTCGCCGGTGGTGCCCTCGCCGCAGGTCGGCCAGCAGCTCCTCGAGCTGCTGCGTCGTCGTCGCTGGTCGTCGCCGTCGTCGTTGCGGCCGTCGGTGAGCAGGACGACGATGGCGTTGATGAGCGCCGGGTCGTAGGCCGTCGACGGCGTCGTCGAAGGCATCGTGCACCGGTCACGTCGTAGAGCGGCGTGCCGTTGCGCGGGAACTGGGCGTCGATCTCGGTGCGGAGGCGCTCGCGGTTGGCGCCCGATGGGCGACCGGGTCGAGCACCGTCGTGATGGTGGGCCGGTCGCCGTCGTTGGGTCGGTGGTGAAGATCCGCAGGCCGACCTGGTCGTCGTCCTTGAACTCGTCGAGGGCCTCGATGGCGGCGTCCTTGGCCAGCTCGAGCTTGGTGCGCCCGTCGCCGCCGGCTGGTCGCCCATCGAGCCCGACACGTCGAGCACCAGCAGCACCCGGGCGCTCTTGCGCTGCTCGGCCCAGTTGTCGAGCAGCTGCGACCATCACCGCGGGCTCGGGCATCTCCAGCAGCGTGCTCGGCTGGTTCGGGTCGACGCCGTAGGTCGGCGGTGATCGGGTCGCCGACGGCCACCTCGGGGTTGCCGGGGCGGAACCCGTACTCCAGCACCTTCTCCTGGTTCTCCGGGCGTCTTCACGAAGTCCTCGAAGAGGGCGGCGGCCTCCTTCTCCTCCTCGCTGACCCACTCGGCGTCGAGGACGATGAAGGGGTTGTCGGAGTAGAGCGTCCCCTCGGTCGGGTAGATCGCGACCAGCGGGATCTGCGGCGGCTCCGGGCCGCTCGCCGGCGTCGAGGATCCCGTCGGGGTTGCCGCGGTTGTAGTCGATGACCGACTTCTCCTCGACGGCCACGGCCGACACGTAGGTGAGCGAGGTGCCCCGCTCGTCGGTGCGGTACCAGTTGTTGAGGAAGGTCAGCGTGGTGTCGCCGTAGTGGACGACCGAGGACTCGATCGCCCGGGCGGCCGCTTCGGCCTCGGGGTCGGCCAGGTCCTCGCCGGTGAGGTCCTCGGTCTTGCCGGCCGACGAGTACGCCTGGGCGATGAGGGCCGAGAGGCCGCTGGTCGAGAAGTTGGGGTTGGTCTTGCCGAGGCGGAACGGCCCCCACTCGGGGTGCCCGTAGGCGGCCCAGCCCTCGGGGTCGCGGGCCAGGCGCGAGGATGTCGGACCAGCCGACCGGCGTCTCGGGGTAGCCGAGGGCGTCGGCCATGGGCTCGGGCATGGCGATCACGAGCGGCGTCTGCATGAACGGGGTCGGCCTCGCCGACGATCGGCTCCTGGCCGTCGTCGGTCAGGCGCTGGTTGACGACCGCGCCCCAGGTCGACGCGGCCGGCGACCACACCACGGGTCGGGGACCGTTGGCGTCCTCGTCCCAGCCCTCGACGAGCAGGTTGGCGGCGAGCGCCCGACGCCTTGGTCTGCGGACGGGCGAAGGCGCACTCGCCGCCGCCGAGGTCGGCGGCGTCGGAGCCGTTGAACTCGCGCGCCAGCTCGGACATGAGGGTGGCCTTCTCGGACGAGACGGCCAGGTCGACGACGACGCAGTCGCCCGGATCGCCGAAGCCGCTGCCCTCGCCCCCGCCCTCGCGGACCTCGGCCGAGCCGTCGTCGCCCCCACCGCTGCACGCCGCGACCAGGAGTGCGGCGAGCACCCCGACAGCCAGCGCTCGCCTCGTCTTCATCAGGACAGCTCCTCCAGGATGGCGTAGACCACGTCGGGGTCGGGGAGGCCGGTGGTGAGCAGGGCGGCGCCGTCCCAACCGGCCTCGGCCAAGGCGTCGCCGACAGTCTGGCCGGTGACGAGGTTCTCCAGCGCTCGGGTGGCGTCGACGGCCTGCGGGCCGAGCCCGGCCAGGACCACGCCGACGGTGACCTCGGGGTGAGCGCTGCGGTGCGCAGTCCACGCCCTCGTCCCTGGGCGGTGCCGGCCCGGAGATCCGCCAGGCCGGTGGTCGTGACGGCGGCCGACGTGCGCCCCGGCTGGAGCATCGGCCCTGTCTGGTCGCGGTCGTGGGACCGCCGCCGGGCGGACCTCGTCGAGCAGGTCGGCGAGGTCGTCGCGCGCCGGGTCGGTCCTCGAACTGACGCGCTGCCGAAGTCCGTGCGTCCCATCGACGCCGCAGCCCCGGCTGCCAGGCTGACCGCGCCGACCGAGGTCGACGGGGACGCGATCGCGACCTCGGGCCTGACCGGCTCGGTCGAGGCAGCTCCACGTGACGGTCGTGGCGCACGTGAACGGCGAGTCGCCGTAGGTGAGGACGGCCAGCGTCGACGACGCGACCGGCACCAGGGCCTCGAGGTCGGTCAGCGGCGGCAGCCCGTCCTCGGCCCGCTCGGCATCGATGCGCCCCGGGCATCGGGTCGAGGGTGAGCCAGGCGTCCCACCTGTCGCCGTCCTCGTCCTCCAGCAGGCCGGCCACGCTGCCTCGGGCGACCACCTCGACATCGTCGATCAGAGCGGAGTCGTCCAGGGCGTCGCACGCGGCCTCGCCCAGGTCGTCGTCGCACAGCACCGTCGAACTGGCCCTCGTCCGACGACCCCTCGGCTCGGTCCCCGAGCCCGAGCCGGAGCCCGCGGTGACGCCCTCCTCGTCGTCGCCGGAGAGGGCGCCGCGGAGGGCGAAGGCGCCGACGACCAGCACCACGGCGGCCACGATGGCGAGGAGGCGGGCCAGCCGGGGGGGCATGTCGTGACGGTAGTGGTCACCGCTGCGATCCCGACGCCAGGCCAGACCTCCGGGCCGGAGGCGCAGGCGCCCGACGTCGGCGTTCGCCGGGCAGCCAGGCCGTGCGGGCTGTCGCAGCGTCGGACTCGACGCTCGGTTGAGGAACAGACCCGTCATGCTGGGGCGCTCACCGTTCTGTTCGCGGGAGCGTGCAGGGTTGAGCGCCTGGTGGGTCAGAAGGGTGGCCCGCGCAGGTGCTCGCCGTTCTGTTCGCGGGAGCGTGCAGGGGTGAGCGCCTGGTGTGTCAGAAACGTTGGCCGCTTGGGGGAGGGGCCGGGCGACCTCGCGTCAGGTGGTCGGCGGGGTCGGCTCGGGCCCGGCGGGATCGAGCAGCTCGGCCGGCTCGTCGGCCGCCCCGTCCTCCGGCGGGGTGCGGCGGATGGCGGAGTCGGCGCTCTCGTCGAGGTCGGGGATGTCGTCGGCCATGAGCGTGGTGAGGTCGTCGTCGGTGGGTGACTCGAGCGTCACGACCCGGCTGGCGTGGCGGGCCACCGCGGCCTCGAACAGGTTGCGGGCCACCCGTCCGTTGCCGAAGCCCTTGTCGCGGGCCTGGGCGTCGAACCACGCCCGCACCTTGGCCTCCGCTTCCTCGTCGCAGCGGTAGCCGTTCTTCTCGCCCAGCGAGCCGACGATCGCCACCAGCTCGTCGGTGCTGTAGTCGTCGAAGAGGATCGTCTTCGGGAAGCGGGACCGCAGCCCGGGGTTGGCCCCGATGAAGTCCGACATCTCGTCGGGGTAGCCGGCGACGACGACCACGATGCGGTCGCGCCGGTCCTCGATCAGCTTCACCAGCGTGTCGATGGCCTCCCGACCGAAGTCGTTGCCGCCGCCCCGCACCAGGGCGTAGGCCTCGTCGACGAGCAGCACCCCCTCGTCGGCCCGGTCGAACACCTCGACGACCTTGGTGGCGGTCTGGCCGACGAACCCGGCGACCAGCCCGCTGCGGTCGGTCTCGACCAGGTGGCCCCGCTCGACCACCCCGAGGGTGCGGTAGATCTGGGCGAGCAGCCGGGCGACGGTGGTCTTGCCGGTGCCCGGGTTGCCGGCGAACACCAGGTGGCGGCTCTGGTCGACCACCGGGAGCTCGCGCTCGCGCCGCAGGTTCTGCACCCGGATGAGGTCGGCGACCAGCTTCACCTCGGCCTTCACGCCTCGCAGGCCGATGAGGTCGTCGAGCTCGGCCATCAGCTCGTCGAGCGGTCGGGGCGGTTCCAGCTCCTCGACCGGCGGGCCGGCGGCCGAGTCGGTCGAGCCGGGCGCGGCGCCGAGGGTCGCGGGGTCGGGCACGCCGGGGCCCGCGCTGTCCGAGCCGGCCGCGCCCGCCGCCCGCCATCGTCGTCCGGAACCGCTCGATCGCCCGCAGCTCGGTCTCGGTCGTGTACGGGTCGAGGGCGGCCACCGCGAACGCGATGGCCACCGCCCGGTCGTGGTAGGTGCGGGCGTGGCCGGTGGCGTGGCGCCGGTCGTACCGGGCCAGCAGGTCGAGCATCGTCGACGGCGTGTCGAGCCACGTCCGGCGCCCGGCCACGAGACCGCTGCGGCGGAGGTCGGCCGGCGTCGAGCGCAGCATCTCGCCCCCGATGCGGGGGCCGAAGATGACCAGCAGCGACCAGAGCTCGGCGTCGGTCAGGACGTCGTCGCAGTCGACGAAGGCGGCGGCCAGGTTGAAGGCCTCTCGGGTGACGTCGCCGGCCAGGGCCTCGGGGTCGACGCCCTCCACCGTGCCGGCGAGGGTCTGGATGATGGGCGTCAGCGTCCGCTCGAACGCCTCGACCGCGGCGTCGAGCCCCGGGTCGGCGATCACCCCGAGCCGTCCGACGGGGTCTGCGGCTCGCGCCACATCAGGTCGAGCGTCGGCCCACCGTCGGGGGTGACCTGGCCGGTGACCTCGAAGCCGAAGCGGTTGTAGAAGGCGACGTTCTCCGGGTTCGACGACTCCAGGTAGGCCGGGGTGCCGTCGAGGTCGCAGCGGGCCAGGACCGGGGCGAGCACCGACGCTCCGACACCGGTGCCCTGGTGGTCGGGGTGGGTGCCGAGCACGGCGAGGTACCAGTGGTCGCCCTCGGGGTGGGCCTGCTCGATCTCGCGGAGCATGGCCATCCCGCGCTTGGCGGCCGACGAGAGCCCGAACAGCCCGAACGCGGCGGGAGCGGCGCGCATCTGGTCGGCCCAGCCCTCGCGCCAGAAGCCCGGGGGTGCCCACAGGGCCGCGCCGGCCCGGTGATCGGTGGTGTAGGTGTGGCCGAGGCGGAGGCGGGTGGCGACCTCGCGGACGAAGAACCGGGTGGCCTTGGCATCCCACCGCGCGTCGTCGGGGATCAGCCACCGCCAGACGGGGTCGGTGCTGAAGGCCCCGGCCAGCGCACGGCCCACGGCCTCGACGTCGGAACGGGTCGCGTGGCGCGCGGTCGGCATCGTCGCAGTCTGCCGCACCACCGCCCCGCCCCGACGCCCCCGCCCTGCCCGCCATGGGAGGCGGGGGAGGGGGGTCGGTACGCTGGGCGGGTGAGCGCGCCGACGTCGAACGAGTCGATCCCCGAGCAGGCCCGGCGGGCCAAGGCCGCGTCCCGGGTCGTCGCCCGGCTGTCGACCGCCCAGCGCGACGCCGCCCTCCTCGCCGCCGCCGACCTCCTGGTCGACCGGGCGCCGGAGGTCCTCGACGCCAACGCCGCCGACGTCGCCGCGGCCACCGAGGCGGGGACGTCCGCCACCGTCGTCGACCGCCTCCGCCTCGACCTCGGGCGCATCGAGGCCATGGCCGCCGGGCTGCGACAGGTGGCGTCGCCTCGCCGACCCGGTGGGCGAGGTCCTCGACGGCTGGGTGCGACCCAACGGGCTGCGCATCTCCCGGGTCCGGGTGCCGCTCGGCGTGGTGGCGATCATCTACGAGAACCGCCCCAACGTCACCAGCGACGCCGCCGGCCTGTGCCTCAAGTCGGGCAACGTCGCCTTCCTGCGGGGATCGTCGGGGGCCATCCGCTCCAACCTCGCGATCGCCGGCGGTGCTGCGCGAGGCCTACGAGAAGGTCGACCTCCCCGCCGACGCCCTCGTCCTGGTGGACGACACCAGCCGCGAGGCGGCGGTCGAGTTCATGCAGCAGCGGGGCTTCGTCGACTGCCTGATCCCGCGGGGCGGGCCGTCGCTGATCCGCTCGATCCTCGACAACGCCACCGTCCCCTACGTCATCGACGGCGACGGCAACTGCCACGTCTACGTCGACGCCTCGGCCGACCTCGACATGGCCCGCCGCATCATCGTCAACGCCAAGACGCAGCGGCCCTCGGTGTGCAACGCGGCCGAGACGCTGCTGGTGCACGCGGACGTGGCCGACGCCTTCCTGCCCGCCGCGGCCGCGGCGCTCGACGGGGTGGAGCTGGTCGGCGACGACGGCCACCCGGGCCGCTGCTCCCCGGCGTGGGCGAGGCCACCGAGGACGACTGGGCCCACGAGTTCCTCGACCTCAAGCTGGCGGTGCGGGTCGTCGACTCGATCGACGACGCCATCGACCACATCACCCGCTACGGCAGCGGCCACTCCGAGGCGATCATCACCCGCGACCTCGCCGCCGCCGACCGCTTCACCGCCGAGGTCGACGCCGCCGCGGTGGTGGTCAACGCCTCGACCCGCTTCGTCGACGGCGAGGAGTTCGGCTTCGGCGCCGAGATCGGCATCTCGCACCCAGAAGCTCCACGCCCGCGGCCCCATGGGCCTCCGGGAGCTCACCACCGCCAAGTACGTCGTGCGGGGCGACGGCCAGACCCGAGGCTGACCCGCGGCTGACCCGCGGGCGGCGCAGACCTTCTGGCAGTCCTGGTCCACGTGGGACGTTCGACCCTCCGGGGGTCGGGGCGGGCTGAGTACCCTCGGGGCCACGGTGGCGCCCGCGCCGCCGAGTCGATCGCAGCCGCCGTCCGACCAGGGGACCCATGTCGACCATCGACCGCCTCCGCCGCCGCCTCCGAGGCTCGTCCGAGCCGGCCGAGGGTGCAGCACCGACGGGACGGTGCGGAGGCGGCATCGACGGCGACCGCCGCGACCACGGCGGCCGACCCGACCACACCGACCGGCCACCCGGCGGAGCTGCGGCCCGAGATCATCGAGGCCCGGCGGCTGGCCGGCGACGGGGCCGTGGAGGCCGCCATCGCCCTGCTGACCGAGGCCAACCGGAGCGAGCGCGACCCTGCCGTCGAGGCCGCGCTGATCGACCTCCGCCGGTCGGGCGCGGTCCTGCGGGCCGAGGCCGCCACCCCCCGGGAACCGTGGCCGCCGGCCTACGCCGACCCGTTCCCCGACATCGCCGGGCGCCTCCCCGAGGTCGCCCGCGACGAGGTCGACGTCGCCGTCATCGGAGGCGGCGTGGCCCACCACGGCGCGGTGATCGTGCGCAACCTGTTCTCGCCCGAGCAGGCCGCCGTCGTGCGCGAGGTGATCGACCTGGCCCACGACGCCCACACCGGCGACGAGCCCCCGGTCGACGCCGACGGGGCGTTCGCCCCGATGGACACCCCCACCCCCATGAAGACCCAGGTCCTCCGCAACATGGTGATGACCCACGGCGGGGTGTGGCTGGCCGACTCGCCCCGGGCCACCGCGGTCGCCCTCGACGCCCTCGAGGAGGTCGGCGCGGTCGAGATGATGACCGAGCACTTCGGGGCCCGGCCGTTCTTCTCGCTCCAGAAGTCGACGCTGCGCCGCTCCCAGCCGGAGTGGCGGATGGTGGCCTGGCACCAGGACGGGGCCTTCTACGACTCCGACGTGCGCACCATGAACATCTGGATCGCCCTCACCCCGTGCGGTGGCGATCGTCCCACCGCAGGCTTGGAGATCGTCCCCAAGCGCATGCAGGAGATCCTCCCCGTCGACGGGGTCATGAGCACCCACTCGATCGACTACGACCTGGTCGACCGGATCGCCGAGGAGACGCCGACGGTCGTCCCCTCCTTCGAGCCCGGCGACGCGCTGATCTTCGACGAGCGGCTCCTGCACCGCACCCACCTGCCGCAGGAGATGACCGACGTGCGCTACGCGCTGGAGTGCTGGTTCTTCGCCCCCTCGCACGCCACCTCGGACTACGTCCCCCTCCTCGTCTGACATCCCGACCGATGACGACGTCGACGTCGACGCCGATGTCGGTTGACCGCACGGTCAAGCAGGCCGGTACGCTGCCGCGATGACCGCTGTTGAGAGCGAGCCCCGCTTCGAGTCCGTCGACGCCGTCCGTGACGGGCTGCGCGAGGCCACCTACCTCGCCGACGACGGCATCGCCGGCATCGTCTACCTGGCCGACCGGCTGGGCAAGCCGATCCTCGTCGAGGGCCCGGCCGGCACCGGCAAGACCCAGCTGGCGAAGTCGGTGGCCGAGATGACCGGCGCCCGCCTCATCCGCCTCCAGTGCTACGAGGGCCTCGACGAGTCCAAGGCGCTCTACGAGTGGAACTACAAGAAGCAGCTCCTCCGCATCCAGGCCGAGCGCACCGACGACTCCACCTGGAACGAGGTCGAGGAGGACATCTTCTCCGACGAGTTCCTGCTCGAGCGTCCGCTGCTCGAGGCCATCCGGTCCGAGGACCCGGTCGTGCTCCTGATCGACGAGGTCGACCGCGTCGAGGTCGAGACCGAGGCCCTGCTGCTGGAGATCCTCTCCGAGTACCAGGTGTCGATCCCCGAGCTGGGCACCGTCACGGCCAAGCAGATCCCGATGGTGTTCCTCACCTCGAACGCCACCCGCGAGCTGTCCGAGGCCCTCAAGCGGCGCTGCCTCTACCTCCACGTCGACTACCCCGACATGGATCGCGAGAAGGCGATCGTCCTGGCCAAGGTGCCGGACATCACCGAGGCGCTGGCCGACCAGGTGGCCCGCATCGTGCGGAGCATCCGCCAGCTCGAGCTGAAGAAGGCCCCGTCGGTGAGCGAGACCATCGACTGGGCCCGCACCCTGATGCTGCTCGGCGTCACCGAGGTCGACTCCGAGACCGCCACCAGCACGGCCAACATCCTGCTCAAGTACCAGTCCGACATCGCCAAGGCCGCTCGTGAGCTGGCGTCGGACCAGAGCGGCATGAAGGCCTTCGCCCCCGGACCCGAAGTGAGCCGGGTCCCGTGACCCCGCCGACCACCGACGTCGACGGCGTCGACGGCGTCGCGGCCGCGGCGTCGGGCGAGGCCCTCCTCCAGCTGCTCTCGGGCTTCATCGTCGAGCTGCGCGAGGCCGGCCTGCCGGTCAGCCTCACCGAGAACCTCGACGCCCTCGAGGCCGTCAAGCACATCCCCCTCGACGACCGCAGCGCGTTCAAGTACGCCCTCGGCGCGACCCTCGTGAAGTCGAACGCCCACTGGCGCGCCTTCGAGACCGTGTTCGAGGTGTACTTCTCGCTGCGGGGCGCCAACCACGCCATCGACGACGACTCGCCGCTGGGCCCGAGCGACCTCGACCTCGACGAGATGGAGGGCGGCCAGCTGCCCGGGCAGGGCGACGGCGAGGGCCGGGGCTCCGGCGGTGGGGGCGAGGCCCTCACCCCCGAGGAGCTGGCCCAGATGCTCTACCAGGCGCTGCTCCAGGGCAACGACGCCATGCTGCGCGCCCTGGCCCGCCAGGCGGTGAAGCGCTTCGCCGGCATGGAGCCCGGTCGCCCGGTCGGCGGCACCTACTACCTCTACCGCACCCTGCGGAACCTCGACCTCGACGCCGTCCTCGACAAGCTCATGCAGCAGGCCCGCGAGAACGCGGCCGAGGACGGCATGGACATGACCGCCCTCGAGGAGCGCCTCGAGCGCGACGAGTTCCAGAGCCGCATCGACGACCTCAAGCGGGAGGTCGAGGCCGAGATCCGCCGTCGCCTCGTGGCCGACCGGGGGGTCGAGGCCATGGCCCGCACCCTGCGCAAGCCGCTGCCCGAGGACGTCGACTTCATGCACGCCAGCCGGGAGGAGATGGCGAACCTCCGCAAGGCGCTGTACCCGCTCACCCGGCGCCTGGCCGTGCGCCTGGCCCGCAAGCGCCGCCACGGGCGCAAGGGCCCGCTCGACTTCCGGGCCACCGTCCGCCACTCGCTCAGCTACGGCGGCGTGCCGGCCGACCCCAAGTTCCGCTACCCGCGGCCCAACAAGCCCGAGATCATGGTGGTGGCCGACATCTCCGGCTCGGTCGCCGTCCTTCGCCCGCTTCACCCTGATGCTGGTGTACGCCATCAGCCACCAGTTCTCGCGGGTGCGGGCCTTCACCTTCATCGACGGCATCGACGAGGTCACCAGCTTCTTCGAGGGCACCGAGGACATCAACGAGGCGATCCACCGGGTCAACACCGAGGCCGACGTGGTGTGGGTCGACGGGCACTCCGACTACGGGCACGCCTTCGAGGTGTTCTGGCAGCGCTGGGGCAAGGAGATCAGCCCCAAGACCACGGTGATCCTGCTCGGCGACGCCCGGAACAACTACCACGCCTCCCAGTCCTGGGTGGTCAAGGAGATGCAGAACCGGGCCCGCCACGTCTACTGGCTGAACCCGGAGCCCAAGAGCTACTGGGACACCGGCGACTCGATCGTGGGGGAGTACGCCACCCACTGCGACGGCGTCTTCGAGTGCCGCAACCTCCGCCAGCTCGAGCGCTTCATCGACCACCTGGCCTGACCGCCGCCGTCGAGCCACCGCTCGGGCGGTGGCGACCCGGGTCGAGCGGCACCGAGTCAGCGGGCGGTGCGGGCGGGGGCCGACTCGAGCTCGGCCACCAGGGCGCCGCTGGCCGCGTCGCGGCGGATCACCTCACCGAGGCGGGCGCTCCCGGCCGCGAACGCCGGGTCGTCGAGCAGCCGGGTGACCGCCTTGCCGATCGCCTTGGACGACGCGCCGTTCTTCAGCGACAGCCCGGCGCCCCGCGACGTGATCCGGGCCGCGTTGTCGGCCTGGTCGCGCCCGTGGGGGAGGACCAGCATCGGCGTGCCTGACGCGAGGGCCCGGACGACGGTGCCGTGCCCGCCGTGGGTGACGACGGCGGCGGCGTGGTCGAGCACCTGGGAGTGCGGCGCGGCCGCCACGACCTGCACGTTGGCCGGGGCCCGGACGACGGTCGGGTCGAGCGCGGGGCCGGTGGTGACGAGGCCCCGCACGGGAAGCTCGCCGAGGGCGTCGACGATGCGCTGGAGGCACCCGGCCTGGTCCTGGAACGTCGACGACAGTGCCACCAGCACCAGCGGGTCGTCGCCCGGAGGCGGCGTCCAGGACCCGGCCTCGGCCCAGGCCGGGTCGTCGAGCACGGCGCCCACGTAGCGCACCCGGTCGGGCAGCTCGGCCGGGAAGTCGAAGGCCTCGGACGTCAGCACCAGCACCCGTCGGGCCGCGTGGATCTGGCCGAAGATGCCGGTCGACGGGTCGAGCGCGGGCAGGCCGCGGGCGGCGCGCACCGCGTCGAGCCCGGGCAGGCCCTTGCGCCACATCCGGCCGACCAGCGCGGTGATCGTGCGGTCGCGGAGGCGACCGAGCGGCCCGCGCGCCGGGGTCAGCCCGAGGCCGAAGGGCGGCATGCCCGGCGCCGGGAGGATGTAGGCGTTCGGCAGCAGCACGTCGTAGGGAACGCCGGCCGCCTCCGCCGCGACCATCGCCCCGAGGGCGAACGACGAGCTGACGACGAGGTCGGGCCGGACGTCGACCAGGGCCTCGTCGAGGTCGGCGGCGTAGCCCTCGGCCGGTCCGACCAGCTGGGTCTCGATGATCCGGTCGATGAGCTGGAAGGGGGTCTTGCACTCCCAGTCCTGGTACGGGTCGTCGGCGGGGAGGCGGGTGGCCCGGTTCGGGGCGAGGGTCCACGGCCGGTAGGTGGCGCCGGTGGCGTCGACGTCGGCCCGCATGGACTCCTCGGCCAGCACGGTGACGGAGTGGCCCCGCTCGACGAGGCGGCGGGCCGTGCCCAGCTCGGGCGGGACGGTGCCGCCCCCGTCGACGAGGGCGAAGAGGTAGCGACGGGGCTCGTCGGCGGTCGGGCCGGCCGCGTTCCGGCGGGTGGGGGCGGGGGCGGATGTGGTGGTCATGGTGGGGTCTCCAGGGGGTGAGCCGGCCTCGGGGCCGGTGGGGGGAACGGTCACGGGACGTCGATCCCGAGGACGCCCGCGGCGAGGGCGGTCATCGTCGACTCGGTCTCGTCGCGGTCGAGGCCCAGGTCGCGCCGCAGCAGCTTCCAGGTGAAGACGTCGGTGGCGGCGTGGAGCGCGTTGACGCTCCGCCTCCGGGCCTCGGGGTCGTCGGGGAGGTCGGCGTCGAACACCGTGGCCAGCCACTGCTGGTGGCCGGCCCGGGCGCCCGCCATGTGGGGAGCGAGCTCGGGGAGGTCCTCGATCGCCCATCGGACGTTGGCGTCGCCCATCCGCTCGTACTCGCCGACGAGGGCGTGCACCGCGCCGGCCAGGTCGCCGGGCTCGGCGAGGCGGGCGGTGGTGGTCCGGTCGCGCATCACCTCGGCCACCGCGGCGACGACGCCGGCCTTGGACCCGAAGTGGTTGAGCACCGTCTGGTGCGACACCCCGGCGGCCTTGGCGATCGTGGCCAGGGTGACCTCCGCGTAGGCATGGGCCAGGAACAGCTCGGTCGCGGCCTCCACGATGCGGGCGTGGGTGGCCTCGGCGGCGGCACTGCGGGTGGTCATCGAGTACGAGCGGGTGTCATTCATTTGAGTGGCACTCAACCACGAGTTGGAGTGACGGTCAAGCGAAATGTGTGCGACGTCACGGGAGGGGGGCCGCTGGGGTCGGCCTTCACGCTCGGTGGTAGGTTCGGCGCCCCCGGGCCGACGTGACTCGCCGTCGCCGGGAGGACGGGAGACCTGATGACCACCACCGCACCGCATCGCCGCGGCCTCCGGGCCGCCCTCGCCGCCACCATGGCCGTGGTCGCCGCCGTCGGGCTGATGCTCGTGCCGGTCGGCCCGACCGGCGCCCAGGACGCCCCGGCCGACCCGGGGGTCGAGGGTCAGGTCGCTCCCGATGCGTTCGAGGACGACCTGATCGTCGATCGGGACTCCCGCATCGTCGGCGGGACGACCACGGCCGCGGGCACGTGGCCCTCGATGGTCAGCGTGCGCCACACCAGCTTCGGCCACCTCTGCGGGGGCACCTTGATCACCCCGACGTGGGTGCTGAGCGCGGCCCACTGCTTCAGCGACGACGGGTGGAGCCCGTCCGTGGGCCAGATCCAGGTGCGGGTCGGCAGCAAGAACATGAACAGCGGCGGCACCATCATCAACGCCGCCCAGCTCGTCATCTACCCGAGCTGGAACTACGACACCGATCAGAACGACGTCGCCCTCATCCGCCTGGCGTCGGCCGCGCCCGCAGGCGTTCCCTTCCAGCCCATCATCGGGCAGGGAGGTGTCGTGTCCGCAGGCACCGCGGTGACGGCGACCGGGTGGGGCGACACCCTCGAAGGCGGGAACCCGCCACTCGATGGCCTGCTCCGCCAGGTGACCGTGTCGCTCTACTCGACGACCGGGTGCACCAACGCCTACGGCCCGTACTTCTACTCCTCGTCGATGGTGTGCGCCGGTGTCGCCGGCGGCGGCAAGGACACCTGCCAGGGCGACAGCGGTGGCCCGCTGTTCTACCGGCAGGGCTCGGTGTGGGTGCAGATGGGCATCACGTCGTGGGGCGCGGGCTGCGCCCAGGCGGGGTACCCGGGCGTGTACACCCGCCTCGGCACGTACACGAACTGGGTCAACCGCACCACCCGCAAGTACGGCGGCCACAGCGACGCCGCCACCTTCGTGCGCCAGAGCTTCCTCGACCTGCACCGGCGTCAGCCGACCTCGTCGGAGCTCCAGGCCGGCCAGTCGAGCCTCAACCTGAACACCCGCACGCCGGGCAAGTACGCCAGCGACCTGGTGCAGGGCTCGGCCTACCAGGCCAAGACCGGCGGCGTGACCCGCCTGTACTCGGCCTTCTTCCTGCGCAACCCGGACACCCCGGGCCTCGCCTACTGGTGGGGTGAGGTCAACACCGGCCGGTCGCTCCAGCGGATCGCCAACATCATGGCGTCGTCGTCGGAGTTCATCGACCGCTACGGCTCGCTGACCAACGGCGAGTACGTCGACCTCGTGTACCAGAACGTGCTCGGCCGGGCCCCCGACCCCTCGGGCCGCTCCTTCTGGATCGCAGAGCTGGACTCGGGCCGCCGGACCCGAGGCGAGATGATGGTCGGCTTCTCCGAGTCGTCCGAGTACAAGACGGCCAACAAGGTCCGGATCGACGTCATCATCAGCTTCTTCGGCTTCATCCGCCGGGTGCCCACCCCGACCGAGCTGTCGACCTGGACCCCGCAGAGCAACGTGAACCTGACGACGTTCCTCATCGCGTCGACCGCGTACTTCAACCGCTTCTGATCCACGGCGGACACGAGCTGGCGTCGAGGCCCGGTCGGGGGACCGGGCCTCGACGCCGACACCTCGCCGCCGTGATCCGACCCCGTTCGATCACCCCGGGGCGTGCCGCCGTCGCACGTGTCCACCGTCGGCCGCCGCCTCGGCCACGTCGATGAGGACGCACCACCGCACGCGACAGTCGGCGCCCTTCGGCTCGGGGAGGGGCCGCCGCCCTCGCGCCGGCGGCACTGGCGCGGTTGCGGACCTACGCTCGGCCGCCGACGTCGGAGAGGAGCGCGCATGCTGGTCAACCCCCGACCGAGCGGCGACGACGGGGCCCGCGAGTGGCTCGACGGCCAGGAGTCCCGATGGGGCTTCCGGCCGAACTACGCAGCCGCCTTCGTCTCCCGACCCGACGTCGCCGAGGCCTGGCTGGCCCTGAGCGCCGCGGTCTCGGGCGGGATGGACCGGCGCCGCTTCGAGATCGCCACCATCGCCGCGGCACGGGCCCGGCGGTCGACCTACTGCACCGCAGCGCACTCCTTGATGCTGCGCGAGGTGTGCGCCGACGAGGACGCCGTCGCCGCCCTCGCCGCCCACCCCGACGGCAGCACGCTCGACGCCACCGACCGGGCGGTGGTCGCCTTCGCCGACAAGGTGGCCCGAGACCCGGCCAGTCGTCGATGCCGACGACGTCGAGGCCCTCCGGTCGGTCGGCCTCTCCGACGACGACATCGCGGATGTCGTGTTCGCGGTCGCGGCGCGCTGCTTCTTCGCCACCGTGCTCGACGGGATGGGCGCCCGCGTCGACCACCAGATCGGCGCCGCCTTCGCGCCCGACGTCATGGCCCGGCTCACCGTCGGCCGACCCGTGGCCGCTCCGGGCCCGATGCCTGACCCCGAGCCCTGACCGCCAGGTCCGACGGCACTCGTCGGGCCGAGAGGGTGCCGGCCCCCTCCGGCCGTGGGACCATGCACGCATGAGCCCGCGATCGTTCCTGCTGTCCGACGTCCTCGCCGAGTACGTCACGTCGCACTCCGAGCCGCTCGACGAGGTGGCGGCCGGGCTGGTCGAGCGCACGGCCGCGCTGGGCGACATCTCCGGCATGCAGGTCAGCGCCGACCAGTCGGTGCTGCTCGGCCTCCTCGCCCGCATCACCGGTGCCCGGCGGGCGGTCGAGGTCGGCACCTTCACCGGCATGTCGTCGCTCGCCATCGCCCGCGGGCTGGCCCACGACGGCCGGCTCATCTGCTGCGACATCAGCGAGGAGTGGACGGCCCTCGCCCGGTCGGCCTGGGCCTCGGCCGGCGTCGACGAGCGCATCGAGCTGCGGATCGGCCCCGGCTCCGAGACCCTCGCCGGCGACCTGTTCGGCGACGGCGAGCCCCTCGACATGGCCTTCGTCGACGCCGACAAGCCCGGCTACATCGGCTACCACGAGGCCCTCGTGCCGCGTCTGCGGCCCGGCGGCGTGCTCGCGGTCGACAACACGTTGTGGGGCGGCGGGGTCGTCGACCCCGAGGCCACCGACGCCAACACCGCCGCCATCCGGGCCTACAACGACCACGCCCTGGCCGACGAACGGGTCGACACCGTGGTGATGACCGTCGGCGACGGCCTCACCCTCAACGTCAAGCGCTGACGGCGGCGGTGCGCGGTCCCCGCCGGACCGCGCACCGCACGCCGGTCAGCGGAGCAGGTCGAGCAGGTCGCAGAAGTCGGCCTCACCCAGGAAGATCGGGTGGGGTCCGGCGACGTGCGGCTCGTCCTCCCCGAGGAAGATGTCGTTGTCGATGTCGTTGTCACCCAGGGTGTCGATGAAGAAGGTGTATCGGATCCGACCCCGATCGAAGATGAGACGCTTGCCGTCGGGGCCCCGAGCCGCGACGGGCTGCCCGGCCTCGATGGCGGTGAACCGGTAGATCGTCCCCGTGAGGTGTTCGATCTTCACGTCCTTGAACAGGCCGTTGTGGCTCAACGTCGCCGTCGCGCCGGTGTCGACGTTGGTGAAGGTCTCGAAGCCCTCGTAGTTGTCGAAGTAGTACGGCGTCGGGTCACCGGCGCGGCCCGCCTTCAGGTTGAACAGCCCCGAGAAGCTGTAGCTGCGCTCGATGGTGATCGGCGCCCCGCACTCGGTGTCGGTGAAGGTCTCCACGCCCTCGTCGAGGTAGCGCTCGCGCTCGAGTGGCGCCGCCCCGGCCGGCGAGGCCAGGACGAGGGCGATGGCGCAGCCCAAAGCAACACTGATGGCTCTCATGGTGTCTCCCGCTGCGGCGGTCGGCACCGGAGGCCGCCGCCCGCATGACCACCATGAGCACACCCCGAACGTGGGCACAAGCGGTTGCACCTCGTTCGGGCGAGATCGCGGCGGTTGCCGCTCGCCCAGGCCACCGTCGGTCACCCAGGGGCCACGGCGGATGGTCTGCCGGCGGTACGGTGCGGACCGGTGGCCGGGGACGTCGGCGCCTGAGCCAGGGAGGCCTGCGTGCTCGTCGACGCGATCGGGGCGGTGCTGCCGCTGGCCGTGGCGGTGGCCCTCAGCCCCTTCCCGGTCATCGGCCTGGTGCTGATCCTCACCGGGGCCCACGGCCGTCGCAACGGCCCGCTCTTCGCGCTCGGGTGGGTCGTGGGCCTGACCGCGCTGGCCGCCCTGGTCGTCCTCCTGGTCGGCGGGGCCGACGACCCGGACTCCACCACCTCGGCGGCGGCCGACTGGCTCCGGGTGCTGGCGGGTGGCGGGCTGATCGTCCTGGGGCTGCGGGAGTGGCTGTCCCGGCCCCGTCACGGAGAGGAGGTCGAGACGCCCGGGTGGATGGACTCCGTCGGCGACGCCTCGGCCGGCCGGGCCGTCGTGCTGGGCCTGCTGCTGTCGGCCGCCAACCCGAAGAACATCGTGCTGGTCGCCTCGGCCGGCGCGGCCATCGTCGAGACCGGCGTCGACGGCGCCGACCTCGCCCTCGCGGTGGGGGTGTTCGTGCTGCTGTCGTCGGCCGTCGTGCTCGGCGCGGTGATCGCCCACCTGGTCGGTGGCGAGCGGGCCGCGACCTTCCTCGCCGGGCTCCGGGAGTTCATGGTCGACCACAGCGCGGTGATGACGATGGTGATCCTGGTGCTGATCGGCGCCAGCGTCCTCGGCGACGGCCTCTCCGGCCTGTCCCGCTGAGCGCGACGCCACCCGTCCGACGTCCCCGCCCTCCCGACTCGCCCCACCCTCGAACTGGCGCGTGATCCGGCGCCGGGATGCGGCGCGAAGGACGCGCCAGACGACGGATGGGTTGCGGCGGGCCCCGGGGCCGGGGGCCTCACATCATGTGGAGGCCGCACTCCGTCTTGTCGGAGCCCCGCCAGCGACCGGCCCGGGCGTCCTCGCCGTCCTCGACCTTGCTGGTGCACGGCATGCAGCCGATCGACGGGTAGCCCTGCTGGGTCAGCGGGTTGACCGGCACGCCGTGGTCGGCGATGTAGCCCTGCACGTCGAGGTCGGACCAGTTGGCGATGGGGTTGACCTTCACCAGGCCCCGCAGGTCGCGCACCACGATCGGCGCGGTCTCCCGGGTGCCGGCCTCGTCGCGGCGCAGGCCGCTCATCCAGGCCGCCTTGCCGGCGAGGGCACGGTCGAGCTGGCCGACCTTCACCGCCGAGCAGCAGTTCTCCGGGTCGGCGGCCCACAGCTCCTCGGCCTGGCGGGCCACGGTCATCATCCGCAGGTTCAGCCCGTAGTGGCGCCGGACCTCCTCGACCGTCTCCAGCGTCTCGGGGAAGTGGTAGCCGGTGTCGATGAAGACGACCTCGATGCCGGGGTCGACCTTCACCGCGAGGTCGATGAGGACGGCATCGGTGAACGACGCGGTGAGGCACAGGTGGGGCGCGAAGGTGTCGACCGCCCACTGGATGATCTTCGACGCCGGGAGGCGGTCGAACTCGCGGTTGAGCTCGGCCAGCTCGTCGTCGGTGAAGTCCGGGATGGACAGGGGCCCGATGCCGGGTCCGGTCAGTGCGCTCATGGTGCTCCTCGGCGTCTCGTTCTCTTCGCGTGCCGTCAGGTCCGTCTCGTCGTCCGCCGTGCCGTCAGACGGCCGCGCACTCGCCCTCGCCGACCTCGGCCACGTAGGGCCCGGTCTCGCCGTAGTCGATGTAGTAGTCGGGGTTCTCGTCCGGGGTCGGGAAGACGCCGAACTCCTCGAGGCCCTCGGCCACGCCCTTGGCGCCGCCGGAGCGGTCGAGCCACGAGCGGAAGGACTCGCCCGCCTCGCGCTCGTCGTCGAAGCGGCGGACGACCGCGGCCGCGGCCTTGGGGGCCGACTTGGCCGGGAGGCGCAGGGCCCGCTGGCCGAAGTGGATCGACTCGGCGCCGACGTAGCCGCCCAGCAGCATCTGGTAGCCGGGGGCGGAGGTGCCGTGGGCCCGGCGCTCGGCGCCGTAGAAGCCGATGTCGGCCGTGTGGTGCTGGCCGCACGAGTTCGTGCAGCCGGAGATGTTGATGCGCAGCCCGCCGACCTCGCCCAGACCCTCCTGGTCGAGCTCGTCGCCGATGGCGGCGGCCAGGCCCCGGCTCTGGGTGACGGCCAGGTTGCAGGTGTCGGCGCCGGGGCAGGCGACGACGTCGCGGACCAGCTCGGCGCCGGGCTCGGCCATGCCGATCTCGGTCAGGCGCTCGAACAGGCGGGGGAGCTGGCCCTCGGAGAGACCCCGGTAGACGAGGTTCTGCCGGTTGGTGAGGCGCACGTCGGCGCCCATCTCGCGCTGGATGTCGGCCAGGGCCCGCCACTGGGCCGAGGTCACGTCGCCGAGGCGGCTCCAGGCGTAGGCCGAGACGGTGCCCTTGGCCTCGCCCCGCACCACGTTGGCGGACTCCCAGGCCTCGTAGGCCCCGGAGCGGATGGCGACCGGCGTGCCCTGCCCCATGGGCGTGGCGTCGACGGTGGCCGAGCGCCCGGCCGGGGCGTCGCCGGCCTTCAGCACCTCCGCGGGGATGCCGCCGGGCCACGTGGCGCTGGCGACGAGCAGGCGGCGCTCCTTCAGGATGCGCTCCTGGAGCTCGTCCCAGCCCATGGTGTCGACCAGCCACTTCAGGCGGGCCCGCAGCTTGTTGTCGCGGTTGCCGTGGTTGCTGAACACCCGGAGGATCGCCTCGCAGGTGGCCAGCAGCTCCTCGCGGGGCGTGAACTCCTCGAGGGCCAGGGCGGGGTGCGGGTTGGCGCCGAGGCCGCCGGCGACGAAGACCCGGAAGCCGGCCTCGACCGTGCCGTCGTCGAGGGTGCGGGTGACGGCGATGACGCCGACGTCGTTGAACATGGCCTGCCCGCAGTCGGTGGCGCAGCCGGAGAAGTTGATCTTGAACTTGCGGGGCAGGCGCTGGCCGAGCGGGTGGCGGAGGAACAGCTGGTGGGCGGCCTCGGCCCACGGCGTGATGTCGAGGTGCTCGAAGGGGCAGGCGCCGGCGAGGTGGCAGCCCTGCACGTTGCGGACGGTGTCGCCGCAGGCCTCGCGGGTCGTCATCCCGACCGAGGCGAGGCGCCGCATGACCTCGGGGACCTTCTCCAGCTGCACGTAGTGGAACTGCACGTTCTGCCGGGTGGTGATGTGACCCCAGCCCCGGGAGAACTCGTCGGCCAGGTCGGCGAACATCTCGAGCTGGTCGGGGAGCATCGACCCGTAGGGGATCTTCACCCGCACCATCTGGTTGTGGCCGCCCTGGCGCTGGCCGTAGATGCCGTTGTTCAGCCGGAACACCCGGAAGGCGTCCTCGTCGATGTCGTCCGCGAGGTGGCGGGCGAGCATCGTCTCGAACTTCTCGATGTCGGCCAGCTGCTCGGGATCGATCTCGTGGGTGAGCATCGCAGGCCTCTCGGGGGAGTGGATCCGGTGGGTCCGGCGGGCGTCGCGCGCCCGGCCGGGACCACAAGAGTGACAAACCTGATCATGTAGGTCAACATTCCCCGCCCCGGACCTTCGTCACGTCCGCGCCACCCCTGACCAGGACCGTTTCCCTCCAACTCCACCCGGAATCATCGGAGACGCCGTGCCGGGGGGGACGACCCCCAACCCACGACGAACTGGTCCCGCGATCCCGCGCGGGAGGTCGGAGGTGGGGGACCAGTTCGGTGTCGTTGGCGAACTGGTCCCGCCGGCCCTGCGGGGCGGGTCAGGCGCGGGCGCGGAGGGCCTCGGCCACGCGGAACGCGAGGTCGAGGGACTGCCGGCCGTTCAGCCGGGGGTCGCACACCGTCTCGTAGCGGGTGTCGAGGTCGCTCTCGAGGATCTCGTGCGAGCCGCCCAGGCACTCGGTGACGTCGTCGCTGGTGAGCTCGACGTGGATGCCGCCGGCCCAGGTGCCCTCGGCCGCGTGGGCCCGGAAGAAGCCGGCGATCTCGTCGAGGATGTCGTCGACCTTGCGGGTCTTGTGACCCGTCTCGGCGGTGATGGTGTTGCCGTGCATCGGGTCGCACGCCCACACCACCGGGTGCCCGGCGTCGCGCACCGCGGCCAGCAGCGGCCGCAGCCCGTCCTCGATCTTCCCCGCGCCCATGCGGGTGATCAGGGTCAGCCGGCCCGGGACCCGTTGCGGGTTGAGCCGCTCGCAGAGCTCGAGCACCTCGTCGGGCGTCGCCGTCGGACCGACCTTGCACCCGATCGGGTTGGCGATGCCGGCGAACCAGGCCACGTGGGCGCCGTCGAGCTGGCGGGTGCGCTCGCCGATCCACACGGTGTGGGCCGACGTCGCGTAGAGGTCGCCGCTCATCGGGTCGCGCCGGGTGAGGGCGTCCTCGTAGGCGAGCAGGAGGGCCTCGTGGCTCGTGTAGAAGTCGGTCTGGTGCAGGGTGGGCAGCGACGCGGTGTCGACCCCGCAGGCGGTCATGAACTGCAGGGCGCGCCCGATCTCGTCGGCCAGCACCTGGTAGTGCCGACCCTGCGGCGTGGCGGTGACGAAGTCCTGCGTCCACGAGTGGACCCGGTTGAGGTCGGAGAAGCCGCCGCGGGTCAGCGAGCGCAGCAGGTTCAGCGTCGCCGCCGACTGGTGGTACGCCCGGAGGAGTCGCTGCGGGTCGGGCACCCGCGCCTCGGCCGTGAACGGGTCGCCGTTGACGATGTGGCCCCGGAACGAGGGGAGGGTGACATCGCCCTTGGTCTCGGTGTCGGCCGAGCGGGGCTTGGCGAACTGCCCGGCGATGCGGCCGATCTTCACCGTGGGCACACCCGACGAGTAGGTCAGCACCACCGCCATCTGGAGGATGAGCTGGAGACGCCGGCGCACGGACTCGGCGCTGAACGAGGTGAACGACTCGGCGCAGTCGCCGGCCTGGAGCAGGAAGGCCCGCCCCTCGGCCACCCGACCGAGGGCGGCGGTGAGGTCGCGGCTCTCGGCCGCGAACACCAGCGGCGGCAGGGCGGAGAGCTCCTTCACGACCGACGGCGACCGCGGCCTCGTCGGGCCAGGCCGGCTGCTGGGCCGCGGGGAGGGCCCGCCAGGCCTCGTCGGCCGTCGGCAGGTCGGGGCTGGCAGGGGTGTCAGGGGTGTCGGGGTCTCGCTCGACGGTGAGCATGGGGAAAGCGTGGCCTCTCGGAGCAGGGAACGCAAAGCGCGAATCGCGCAGTCGAGGCGGGATGCCACCCGAAGTCCCTGTTCACATCGCGCATCGGACCGGGGATCCGAGGGGCGAAGTGATGCAGAACGTCCACCGAGGAGCTGCGCACGTCCCGGACGACCTGACGCCGACGGGCGGGACCCGTCGGCGCGGTCGTCGGAGGACCTGGGCGCTGTGGCTGCCGTCGCCGCGGGGGCGGGAGGGCCCTCGGCGGCGGCGGTGGCTCAGGCGGCGGAGATGCGGGCCTCGGCCTCGGAGCGCACGGTGTGGACGGCCCGCTTCACCAGGCGGCGGGCGGCCTCGGCGGTGACGCCCAGCTCGTCGCCGACCTCGCGGTACGAGCGCTTGCGCCCGTCGTTGATGCCGAAGCGCTGCTCGACCGCGTACCGGGCCCGGGGCTCGAGCACCTCGAGCAGGCTGGTCGCGTAGTCCTCCTCGGCCCGGGCCATCACGATCGTCTCGGGACCGGCGTTGTCGTCGGCCAGGAGATCGATCAGCTCGTTGCCGTCGTCGTCGCCGACCGTGCGGTCGAGCGACGTCGGGGTGGTGAGCCGGTGCAGGGTGGCGTGCTCGTCGTCGAGCTCGTCGCCGTCGCCCGACACCTGGCGCAGGGCGGCCCGGAGGCTCGCCGAGCGGTCACCCGGCAGGCGGATGAGGCTCGCCTTCTGGTCGAGCGCCCGGCCGATGGCCTGGCGGATCCAGAAGGTGGCGTAGGTGGAGAACTTGAAGCCCTTGCGCCAGTCGAACTTGTCGACGGCGTGCTCCAGGCCGATGTTGCCCTCCTGGACCAGGTCGAGGAGCTCCATGCCCGGGGGCAGGGGGTAGCGGCGGGCCACGCTGACCACCAGGCGGAGGTTCGCCCGGATGAAGCGGTCCTTCGCCCGGGCGGCGTCGCGGTCGGCCCGGCGCAGCTCGGCGGAGTCTTCTCCGTCGGCGAGCCGGGCGCGTGCGGCGACACCCTTCTCGATGACCTGGGCCAGCTCCTTCTCCTCATCAGCCGTGAGGAGGGGGACCAGGCCGATCTCGTTCAAGTACTGACCAACTGAATCGCTCATCGCGTATCCTTCAACTGACGTCGCCCTCCCGGTATTCCGTCCGGTGGCGGGCCTGCGGATGCACTCCGCCGGTTCCCGGAGGGGGGTGGCTACGGTTCAACCGTGGCGCTACCCCTCGGCTTCCTCCCCACCCGGTGACTCCTGTCACCGTTGAGCCGTCGGGCCGGGCGATCGGCGTGCTCGGCGGCACGTTCGACCCCCCTCACATCGGTCACCTGGTGGCGGCCGTGAGCGCCCGCCACGCCCTCGGCCTCGACGAGGTCCTGCTGGTGCCGGCCGGGGATCCGTGGCAGAAGTCCGGCGCCCGGGCCGTCACCCCGGCCGAGGTGCGCATGGAGATGGTCGCCGCCGCGGTCGAGGGCCTCGAGGGCGTGCGGGCGAGCGACGTGGAGGTGCGGCGCCCCGGCCCCTCGTACTCGGTGGACACCGTCGCGGCCCTGCGCGCGGCCGAGCCGTCCGTCGCCGTCACGCTGGTGCTCGGGCGCGACGCTGCGGCCGGCCTCGCCACGTGGCACCGCTACGACGAGCTGCTGGCCCTGGCCCGGCTGGCCATCGTCGACCGTGACGGTGGGCCACCGGTGCTGCCCCCGGGCGCGGAGGCGGTCGTGGTGCCGATGCCGCGCCTCGACGTGTCGAGCACCGACCTGCGGGCGCGGGTCGCGGCCGGTGCTCCCCTGGACGTGCTCGTGCCGGCCGCGGTCATCGACGTCATCGCCCGGCACCGGCTCTACCGGTCGTAGGGCTGCGCGGGTAGGTCGCCCGTCTCGCGGCGACATCGTGCGGCTTCGCCGCCGACCGACACCGTTCTCGTCTGTCGCCTCGCCGATCGGCTCGGCTCCTGAGGCTCCGCTCGGCGCTCGTCGGGCCACCCTCGGTGACCGACGTTCGTTCGGTGGCACCTGCCGGGGGCGGGGCGCCCTCTATCGTGGGCCGGATGAGCGAGCCGCCGTCCGACGACGGCAGGAGGTCGCGCTCCGACGCTGCATCCCGGCTCGCCGCGATGCTGGCCGACACGGGCGACGACCTCGTCCTGTCCGACGACCCCGACGAGGGGTCCGACGAGCGCGCGACCGGCACCCCCGACGGGCCGTCGGTCGTCGCCATCGCGGCCCGCCCCGCCCCCGTGCAGCCCCAGCCCGAGCGGCCCCGCAAGGGCCGCCGTCCCGGCTGGCCGGCTCCCCGCAGCGCAGATGCGACGGACACCGCGGACGAGCCCACCCGACCCGTCGAGGTGGCCGACCTGTTGGCCGACGACGACCCCGGCGCCCGAGGTGGATCGGCGTCCGCGCCGGCCGGCGCCGCCGCCGTGTTCCCCGTGCGCAACGCCGGGCCGGCCCCGACCGACGCCGACGATGTCGACGCGGTGGTCGACGACCTCGCCGACGACTCCCACCACGACGGCGATCCCGACGACGACTGGGGCGAGGCCTGGGGCGACTGGGACGACGTCGTCGCCGGAGGCGACCCGCCCGTCGACTCGGCTGCAGGCGCCGGGGAGGCAGCCGACGACGAGACGCCGGGTGAGGCGTCCGCATCCGACGCGGCCGTCGCCAGCGGCACCGCCGCGGCCGCGTCCACCTTCGCTCCCGCCTCCGGCACGGACGCAGCCGACGGGTCGGCCGATCCCATCGACCTCGACGAGACCGCCGACGACGTCGGACCCGCCGAAGAGCCCGATCCCGATGGCGCGCCGTCCACCGCCGAGTCGGACGTGGTCGATGCGTCCGAGGCCGACGCGCCGGCGGCCGATGAGGTCGACGACGAGGCGACCGATGCCACCACCACCCGACGCGGCCGCCACCACCGACGCCGCTGCCACCACCGACGCCGTGGAGCCCGACCGCGCCGGGTCCGCCGACGACGAGCCCTCCGCCACGGGTCCCGACGAGCCGGTTGCCGCGGTCGACACCCGGCCGGCCGCCGCGGCCGCGGTCGCGTCCCGGTCGCGCACCGATGAGGATGCCCCGGCTCCCGCTCCCGCCCCCGCCCCGGAGCCATCGGCACCCGTCCCCGAGGTCCGACTCCGTCGGGTGACCCTGCGCTCGGTGGCCTTCGGCACCGTGTTCGCCCTGCTCGTCGCAGCGGTGCCCGCCCTCGCATGGGTGGGCAAGGAGCGCCTCCTCGACAGCAAGGGCGGCGAGGTCGTCGTCGGCGGCACCGACCCCGACGAGCCGGGCTACCGGGCCCTCGTGGTCCCGACCGAGACCGGCCTCGTCCTCCAGCGCGACGACGAGGGCACCATCACGGCCACGACCCTGCTCGCCCTCGGGGCCGGCGAGGCGGGCGGCACCGTGCTGCAGATCCCCATGAACACCAAGGTGCGGGAGCAGAAGTTCCTGTTCGACCGGTTGTCGGTCGTCGCCGCCAACAGCAGCGACGAGCTGTACGTGCGCGAGGTCGCCGACCTCCTGAACGTCGGGATCCCCATGGACAACGTCGTCACCATCGACGACGAGAGCCTGGCGTCGCTGACCGCGCCCGTCGCCCCGCTGGCGATCGACAACCCGGACCCGGTGCTGACCGACGACGGCGAGACCATCCCCGCCGGACCGGTCGAGCTGTCCGCCGACCAGGTCGGCCCCTACCTGCGGGCGTCGGCCGGGGGCGAGGACGAGCTGGCCCGCCTGGCCCGCAACGAGCTGGTGTGGTCGGCGTGGCTCGCCGCGGTCGGCGAGGCCGGCATCGAGACCGGTGTCGGTCAGGGCTTCACCGACATCGGCCCGTTCATCCGCACCCTCGCCTCGGGGGAGGCGATGGTCCAGACGCTCAACGTCACCCTGCCGCCCGAGTCCGACCAACCCGACCCGCCCTACGTCCCGGCCGAGGGCTTCGACGACCAGATCCTCGACGCGGTGCCCTACCCGACCTCGCCCAGCCCCGGTCGACGGTGGGAGCTCGTCCTCCTCAACGGATCGTCGCCCGACGACGAGATCCCCCGCGAGCTGATGCGCCAGCTCATCGGACAGGGCGCGGCCCTCACCACGCTGGGCAACGCCGCCGCCTTCGGCGAGGAGGGCACGGTCGTGGAGTACAGCGGCAGCGAGTGGCGCGACGCGGCCGAGCGCGCCGCGTTCGTGCTGGGCGAGGGAGTGGAGGTCGAGCGGATGTCTCCCGTGCGGGCCGAGCAGGCCGGCGCCGACGTGGTCATCACCCTCGGTTCGACGACGCTCGACCGCTTCGAGGAAGGTGGGTGACGTGGCCGACGACCTGACCTCCACCGCCCCCGACGCGGACGACGCCGGCGACGCGCCTGTCGCGCCCGTCGCGGTCGGTCCCGCGACCGTGGAGATCGACGCCGCCGCCATCGCCGGGGCCCGCGCCGCCGACGAGAAGGGCGGCACCCACACCGTGCTGATGCGGGTGGGTGACGTGCTCGGCGTGACCGAGGTCTTCCTGGTCACCAGCGCCCCCAACCCGCGGCTGGTCAAGGCCATCGTCGAGGAGATCGAGGTCCGCGTCGCCGAGCACGACGGCAGCCGCCCCCTCCGCATCGAGGGCCTCGACGACCGGCGCTGGGTCCTGATGGACTACGGCGGCTGGGTCGCCCACGTCTTCGTCGAGGAAGCGCGCGGCTTCTACGACCTCGAGCGGCTGTGGGCCGACGTGCCCCGCCTGGAGTGGGTGCACGCGTAGGTCAGAGGGCGCGGATGCCGCCGAGGACCCGCTCGAGGAGGGCGGAGTCGGCGTTGCCCACCAGGGTGTGCTCCCGCATCAGGCCGGCGGCGACCAGGTCGGCCGCGACCACCCGGGCCACGCCGATCGGCTGCCCCAGGTGCACGGCGACCTCGGCCACCGAGCGGGGCGTGGTGCAGAGCTGGAGGATGGACTCCTGCTCGGGCCCGATGTGGATGGTGGGGATCAGGCCGCGCACGGTGGCGAGCATGGACTCGATCCGGAGGTCGATGACGGGCGCGGCCCGCCCCCCGGTGACGACGAACGGACGGACCCGTCGCCGTCCTGCGCTGGAGCCGCCCGGCGTCATGCTCAGACCTCCGTGAGGTCGACGGTCGACCTGCGCTCGGGGATGACATCGACCTCGTCGCCGTCGAGCAGCAGCGAGTGCGGCAGGCTCACGGTCGCCGTGATGCCGCTCTGGCCGGCCCGGGTGAGCTCGACGCGACAGCCGACGCGCTCGGCCAGCGTGCCCGCCACGTAGTGCCCGAGGTACCGAGACGGTGCCACCGTGAAGTCCTCCTCGCCCGCCAACCGCCGGTTGGCCGTCGCCAGCGCCTCGGGCGACATGCCCAGGCCCTGGTCGACGATGGTGATCCGGTAGGCGTCACCGTAGTCCCGACCGATGACCTGCACCATCGAACCGGTGGGGGAGTGCTGCACGGCGTTCTCGAGGAGCTCGGCCAGCAGGTGCGACAGGTCGGCCCCGGTGCCGCCGGAGACATCGCCCGGGTCGACGTGGTCGAGGGTGACCCGCTGGTAGTCGGCGACCTCGCTGAGCGCGGCCCGCACCACGTCGACGATCGGGAAGGCCTCGTCGTCGTCGACCGGCGCTGGGCGCGCCGGCCAGGATGACGAGCGACTCCGCGTTGCGGCGGGCCCGGCTGATCAGGTGGTCGAGGCGGAACAGGTTCTCGAGCACCGCGGGCTCGCTCTCCTCGGCCTCCAGCCGGGAGATGAGGTCGAGCTGCTCGTCGATGACGCCCTGCGTGCGCCGGCCGAGGCTGGCCAGCGAGTCGGCGATGGCGTGGCGCAGCGTCGCCTGCTCGACCGCGAGGTCGACCGCCGAGCGCTGCACCTGGTTGAGCGAGTCGGCGACGTCCTGCAGCTCGTCGCGCGAGCTCACCGACACCGGCTCGAGCTCGGGCAGGCGGACGTCGGCCCCGAGCGGGGTGGCGAGCACGCTCTGCACCGCGCCGGGCAGGCCCTCGTTGGCCATGGCGTCGGCCTGGCGGGTGAGCTGGGCGATCGGCCGGGTGATGCTGCGGACGACGAGCAGGGCGATGATCAGGGCCAGGGCGATCAGGACCAGACCGCCGATGGTGTAGCGCTGCACCGTGTCGTCGGCCTCGGTGCGGAGCTCGTCGATGCGGGCCGACAGGGCCTCGTTGGCCGCGACGTTCACCGCTCGCAGCGAGCCGTCGACCTGTGTGTCCATGTCGCCCAGGCCGTTGGTCAGCTCGATGAAGGCGCCCAGGTCGAACTCCTGCCCGCTGATGGCGGCGGCCGCCATCGCGCGACGCCTGGGTGTAGGGCTCCAGCGCGGCGAAGGCCTCGACCTGGTCGGACCAGGGTCCGTCCTCCAACCGGATGATGTCGTTGCGGTTCCGCTCGTAGACCTCGATCCAGCGGACGATGCTGTCGCGCTGGAAGCCCTGGGTGATGGTGCCGCCGGCATACGAGGTCGCCGTGCGCTGGATCAGCTTGCTGTAGGCGAACTGCATGCGACTGACCTCGGCCAGCAGCGTGGCCGCGGTGCGCATCTCGGGGTCGTTGATCTGGGCCGTCACCGCGTCGATGGCGTGGGTCATGCCCCAGAGGCTCTCGGCGTACATGTCGTACACCTCGTTGGCCTGGTCGAGGTTGCCGAGGCTGTAGGGCTCGGGGATCTCCGAGAAGGCCTGCCGGGCCGCGGCGAGGTCCTCGTCGATGCCGCCCAGCACGACCTCGAACGCGGAACGGGCCTGAGGGCTGCCGTGCTCGAGGTTGTCGCGCAGGGTGGCCAGGGCCTCGTCGGACAGGCGCTCGGCCTCGGCTGGGTCGGTGATCGGGATGCCGGAGCTGGCGCCGAAGCCGACCGCCGTCGCGGCCAGCAGGCCCTGCTCGACCACGAGGGCGTCGAGGGCGCCGCCCGGGGTCAGGATCGCCGAGGCGAGGGCCGTCTGGGCCTCGACCTCGTCGCGCTCCTCACGGGCGTCGCTGACGCGCGACCACGCCAGGGCGGCCACGGCGATGACGGGGAGCAGCAGCGCGGCCGCGACCTTCCGTCGGATGGAGAACACCCTGGTCCCGGACCTGGTGCTCGCACTGGTGGATGCCTGTCGTCCCATCGGTCCCCCCGCGTGTCGACGTTCGGCTTTCCCTCCCGTCGGCCGCCGTCGCCCGATTGTGAGGATGTGAAAACCGCGCGGCCGCACGCTGCGGTCGCCGCCGGGACCAGTGGAGCTAAGGGGAATCGAACCCCTGACCTCTTCCATGCCATGGAAGCGCTCTACCAACTGAGCTATAGCCCCGTGGGAGCGATCACCGTAGCACCGGTCCGAGGTCGGTCCGAATCGATCTGGGGCGCTTCGACCAGTCCTCCCGTCGGCCGCGATCGTCACCCCTGCGACGGCCCGTGTCGGGCCCTGCTCGCCGCGCCCGAACGGTCGACACCACCGTCCGATCGGCCAGACTGCCGCCCCGTGCGCTTCACCCTCGCCCTGCCCATGTGCCCGCCGGAGCGGCTCCTGCCCCTCGCCCGCATCGCCGACGACAGCGGGTGGCACGGGCTCTGCCTGCCGGAGTCGGTGTTCACCCCGGAGGAGGTCACCGGCTCGTACCCGTTCACCGGCGACGGCGAGCGGTTCTGGCCGCTCGACGCGCCGTGGCTCGACCCGTGGGTCGCGCTGCCCGCAGTGGGGGCGACGACCGAGCGGCTCGTCCTCTCCACCGGTGTGGTGAAGCTGACGCTGCGCCACCCGCTGCTGGTGGCGAAGACCATCGCCAGCGCGGCGTCGCTGTTCCCCGGACGGGTCGAGCTGGGCGTCGGCATGAGCTGGATGCCCGAGGAGTACGAGTGGCTCGGCATCCCGATGGCGGGCCGCGGGGCGCGGCTCGACGAGCAGCTCGACGTGCTGCGGACCGTGCTCGCCGGGGGCTGGGTCGAGCACCGAGGCGACGTCTTCTCCTTCGGTCGGCTGCGGTCGGACCCGGTGCCGCCGGTGCCGGTGCCGCTCCACGTCGGCGGGCACTCCGACGCCGCGCTGCGCCGGGCCGCCCGTCGGGCCGACGGCTGGATCGGCGCCCAGGTCGGGGTGGACGACCTGCGCGACCTCGTCGGTCGGCTGCAGCGCTTCCGCGAGGAGGCGGGGGCCGATGCGGTGGTGCCGCCGGACGGCGAGTTCGCGGTGAAGGCGACGCCGCTCGTCGCCCCCACCGTCGAGGCGATGGAGGAGGTCGGCGAGGCGGGGCTCACCGAGGTGATCACCACGCCCTGGTACTTCTACCCGGGCGACCCGTCGGACCCCGGGCACCAGGACGAGTCCGTCGCCCGCTTCGCGGCCGAGGTCATCCGCCCCATGTCGCGCTGATCGGGGCGGAGCCGTCGTGTCGATCGGCCGGCGTCGTCCTCAGCGCCCGAAGCTCGCAGCGGCCAGGTCGACCGCCGCGTCGGGGCCCCGGACGAGCGCTCGGATCCGCTCCTCCGAGTGGGCCCGGGTCAGGAGGTCGGCGGTCTGCGAGGTGTCGCCGACGCACAGGGGCCCGATCCACCACTCGCCCGACCGGAGGTCCGCCTCGACCCCGGCGGCCGCGGCGACGATGTCGACGCCGGCGCGCACCATCCAGTCCTCCGCCAGGCTCCCCATCCGCAACGCCCGGCGGATCTGCGACTGGTGGACCCAACGCTCCACGAGCTCGCGGGCGATCGCCTGCCAGTAGGGCGACGGCTCGCCGGTGGAGCCGAAGAACCCGACCGGCTCGCACGGGGCGGCGAGGTCGACGGACGTGTAGAACGCCGCGGTCCGCTCGCCCGACACCCGCAGCAGGTCGACCAGGAGCTCGGGGCTGAGGAACCGGGCCGTGGCCACCCACCGGTCGTTGAACGCATCGAGGATCGAGCGGAAGTCGGCGCCCGGCATCTCCTCGGCCTGGAGGAGGACGCCGTTGGTGGCCTCGTCCCGCTGGCGGGACAGCAGCGAGAGGTCGTCGCCCAGCACGTGGGTCGCGACACCCTTCACCGAGTACGCCGGGCACTCGGTGGGACGGTCCCAGTCGTCGGGCGCGAGGCCGGCGAGGAGGCGCAGGAGGGCGTCGCGCTCCGGGGTCAGCAGGGCGGTCACGTCCAGCACCGCCCCATCGTCGTCGACCCAGCCCGAGGTCGCACCTGGGATCGCGGCCGCACCGAGGGATCCATCCCCTCCGGGCGCGGCCCGATCGGCCCCGCGCGTGACTACCGTGCGGCTCGCCCACCGCCGTCGCCCGCGTCGACGTCCCGCCGAAGGAGCCCCGTGACCGAGTCCGAACCGACCCCACCCGACGTCCACCCCGCGCTGGCCGCGTCCCGCCGGTCGATGGCCGCGGTCGAGGCCGGCGACCGGGAGGGCTGGCTCGACCTGTTCGCGCCCGACGCCCTCGTCGAGGACCCGATCGGGGTGTCGATGTTCGACCCGATCGGTGACGGCCACCGGGGCCGCGACGGCATCGGTGCCTTCTTCGACGCCGCCATCGCCCCCAACCAGGTGCGCTTCGCCATCGAGCGGTCGCACGTCGCCGGCGACGAGGTGGCCAACGTCGGCACCATCACCACGACGCTCCCCGACGGCAACCGGGTGCTGGTCGACGGCGTGTTCACCTACCGGGTCGACGCCGACGGGTCGGCTGGTCGCGCTGCGGGCCTACTGGTCGGAGGCCGACCTCCGCTTCGAGCCCGCCGGCTGACGCCGGCCGACCGGAGTGTCGACGTGCTGGCCCTGACCGCCCGAGCTGGTACTGCCTGACGGTAGCGAAGGGGTACTGCTCAGCAGTACCATCCGGGCGTGGACGTCTCGCCGTTCCCCTACCAGGGGCCCCTCGAACCCGACCAGGTGCGAGGCCGCGACGACCTCGTCACCGACCTGGTCGAGCGGGTCACCGAGCACCGCGTCACCGCCCTGCTCGGGCCCCGCCGGTACGGCAAGACGAGCGTGCTGCGCCGGGTCGCCCGCGACGTCATCGGTGCCGGCGTCGCGGTGGTGTGGGTCGACCTCTACGAGGTGGCGTCGATCGCCGACGTGGCCGCCCGGCTCGACGCCGGCCTGGCCCGGGTCACCGGCTCGTTCGCCGACCGGGCGGCGAAGGTCGCGGCCTCGGCCTCGCTCCACCTCGGCCTGGTCAGCGTCGAGCTGCGGTCGGTGGGGCGAGACCGGCCCGACCCGCTGCTGACCACCCACGCCCTGCTCGACGTCCTCACCCGCACGGCCGAGCAGACCCCGACGCTCGTGCTGCTCGACGAGTTCTCCGGCATCGCCCGGGTCGACGGAGCCGCCGGCCTCCTCCGCACCGCGCTCCAGCACCACTACCAGGACCTCGGCCTGGTGTTCGCCGGGTCGGAGCCGTCGACGATGCGGATGCTGTTCACCGACCAGGCCCAGCCGTTCTACGCCCAGGCCGACCTGGTGCCGATCGGACCCCTCGAGGCCGAGGACGTCGTCGACATCGTGGCCGACGGGTTCGCCGCCACCGGGCGCCGGGCCGGCCCGGTCGCGACCCGGGTCGCGGCCTTCGCCGCCGGGCACCCGCAGCGCACCATGCAGCTGGCCGACGCGGCCTGGCGCCTGGTCGACCGGGGCGGCGAGGCGACCACCGCGACGTGGGATGCCGCCCTCGACGGGGTGCGCACCGCCACCGCCGACGGGCACGAGCGCCTGTACTCCAGCCTCCAGGACGGCGAGAAGCCCGTGCTGCGGGTGCTCGCCTCCGGCGGCAGCGTCTTCGGTCGGGCCGGCAAGGTGCTCGACCTCCCGACCGGCACGGCCCAGCACGCCCGCCGCCGCCTCGTCGAGCGCGGCCACCTCGTCGAGGACGGCGACCGCCACCGCCTCGTCGACCCCCTCTTCGCCGACTGGATCGCCCGCCGCTTCCCCCTCTGACGACGCCGATGGTCAGGGTCGGGGGGTGCGGAGGTAGGCCACGACCATGTGGGTGATCTCGTCGACCAGCACCGGCTGGGGGATGCCCGAGGCGTCGTCGGTGGCGATGCGGTGGACGAGCGACTCGATGGTGTCGATCACCAGTCGTGCCGCGACCCGCGGATCGGTCGCCCGCACCTCGGGGTGGTCCGACAGGACGGCCGCGAGGAGGTCGGTGAGGTCGCGCTCGAGGGTGCGCAGCCGGGCCAGCTGCTCGGGCGGCCGGGGAGCCTCCTCGAACAGCACCCGGTGGAGGCGGGGGTCGGTGGCGTGCAGGCGGACCATGGCGTCGACCACCGGGCGCACCAGCGCGTCGAGCGGACCGCGCCCGACTGCGGCCGATCGGACCCGATCCGGCGAGGCCGAGCCGTCGGCGAGGGACTCGTCGACCCGGGCCAGTCGACGCAAGTGCCGCCGAGACGGCGTCGGTGCCGGCCGTCGATGTGGGCGTCGACCAGCTCCACCAGGATCGCGTCCTTGTTCGGGAAGTACTGGTAGAGCGACCCGACCGACAGCCCGGCGGCCTCGGCGATGCGGTTGGTGGTGCCGTGGGCGTAGCCGTGCTCCTGGAACACGGCCTGCGCCGCGTCGAGGATGCGAGCACGGGTCTCGAGGGCCCGCTGCTGGCGCGGCACCTTGCGAGGCCGCAGCTGGGGGGAGAGGGCGGGAGCGGTCACGGCAGAAGCGAGTAGACGAACACGAGCAAGTGCTCGCATCCTACGCAGGTGCTGCGTTCCACGTTCGCCCTCGTCTCGGTCCTCGCCTTCGCCCTCGTCGGCTTCGGTTGGAGGACCCTCCTCCAGGTCCGTCGCCACGGTGACTCGGGCTGGCGCTTCGAGCGCACCGGCCTCGACCGGTTCGTCGGACCGGCGCTGGCCGTGTCCCTGCTGCTGCTCGGGGCCGCGCCGGTCCTCGCCCTTGCCGCCGGTGACCCGTGGCGGCCGGTGCGCCGGACCGCCGGCCGCCAGGACGCCAGGCCGCTGAGATCCGACCCCCGGAGGACGCCCGATGCCGATCGACGCCGAGTACGAGCCCGGCACCTGGAAGATGGCCGCCGACCACGTCGAGCGCTACGAGTCGTCCGGGGGGACGAAGGGCCTGACGATGAGCGGCGCGCCCTGCGTGGTGCTGACCACCCTCGGGCGCAGGTCGGGGAAGGCCCGCAAGGCCCCCGTCATCCGGGTGGAGCACGACGGCCGCTACGCGGTGCTGGCCTCGATGGGCGGCCAGCCGCAGCACCCGGGCTGGTACTTCAACCTGGTCGACGACCCGCACGTCACCCTCCAGGACGGACCGGTCGTGCGCGACTACGTCGCCCGCCCGCTCGAGGGCGACGAGCGGGACGAGTGGTGGGCCCGGGCCACCGAGGTCTGGCCCGCCTACGACGAGTACCAGGCCAAGACGACGCGGGTCATCCCCGTCGTGCTCCTCGACCCCGCCTGAGCCCGGACGTCACCCCACGACGAAGTTGACCATCTTGCCGGGGACGACGATCACCTTGCGGACGGTGGCGCCGTCGAGGAGGGCGGCGACCTTGGCGTCGGCCCGGGCGGCGGCCTCCATGGCGTCGCGGTCCGCGTCGGCGGCGACGACCACCCGGCCGCGGACCTTCCCGTTCACCTGCACCGGCACCTCGACCGTGTCGTCGACCAGCCACTGCTCGTCGGCCACCGGGAACGGCTCGAAGGCGAGCGACCCCTCGTGGCCCAGCCGGGCCCACAGCTCCTCGGCCAGGTGCGGGGCCAGCGGCGCCAGCAGCAGGGCGAGGACCTCGGCCGTCGGGCGGGGCGTGCCGCCCTCGGGGTAGGTCGCGGTGAGGTGGTTGGTCAGCTCGGTGATCCGGGCGATCGACGTGTTGAAGCGCAGGGTCTGCATGCCGTCGTGGATGGCGGCGATGGTGCGGTGCAGCACCCGCTGGGTGTCGTCGGACGGGTCGGCCCCGTCGTCGACGCGGAGGGCTCCGGAGTCCTCGTCCACGAACACCCGCCAGATCCGCTGCAGCAGCCGGTACATGCCGACGACCGCGGTGGTGTCCCACGGCCGGCTCTGGTCGAGCGGCCCGCCGAACATCTCGTACAGGCGCAGGGTGTCGGCGCCGTACTGGGCGCACAGGTCGTCGGGGGTGACGGAGTTCTTCAGGGACTTGCCCATCTTCCCGAGCTCGCGGCGCGACCTCCTGGTCGCCGAGGAACCAGCGCCCGTCGCGCTCGGTGACGTCCGCGGCCTCGACCGGGAAGCCCCGGTCGTCGCGGTACACGTAGGCCTGGATCATCCCCTGGTTGAACAGGCGGCGGAACGGCTCCGACGACGACACGTGGCCCAGGTCGAACAGCACCTTGTGCCAGAAGCGGGCGTAGAGCAGGTGCAGCACGGCGTGCTCGATGCCGCCGATGTACAGGTCGGTGCCGCCGCAGTCGCCGTCGTGCTGCGGGCCCATCCAGTAGCGCTCGTTCGCCGGGTCGACGAAGACCTCGGCGTTGGCGGGATCGCAGTACCGCAGCTCGTACCAGCAGGACCCGGCCCAGTTCGGCATGGTGTTGGTCTCGCGGCGGTAGGCCTGCTCGCCCTCACCGTCGCCCAGGTCGAGCGTGACCGCGACCCACTCGTCGACCCGGCCCAGCGGGGGCTCGGGCTCGGAGTCCTCGTCGTCGGAGGTGCGGGGCGTGAAGTCCTCCATCGGCGGCAGGGTCAGCGGCAGGGCCGAGTCGGGCAGCGCCTGAGGCTCGCCGTCGTCGCCGAACACGATCGGGAACGGCTCGCCCCAGTAGCGCTGGCGGCTGAACAGCCAGTCGCGCAGCTTGTACTGGACGGTGCCCTCTCCGAGCCCCTTCTCCTCCAGCCAGGCCGTGATGGTGGCCTTGGCCTCGGCCACCGCCATCCCGTCGAGGGAGACGTCGGCGTTGGCCGACCGCACCGCCAGCCCGTCGCCGTTGTAGGCGCAGGGCCACTCCGACGTCGGTGCCCCGGTCGGGAGGCCGTGCCCCTCGAACCACGCCTCCGGAGGGGCGACGGTCTCGACGATGGGCAGGCCGAAGGCGCGGGCGAACTCGAAGTCGCGCTGGTCGCCCGATGGCACGGCCATGATCGCCCCGGTGCCGTAGCCCATGAGGACGTAGTCGGCGACGAACACGGGGATCGGCTCGTCGTTCACCGGGTTGGTGGCGTAGGAGCCGGTGAAGACGCCCGTCTTGTCCTTGCCCTCGGTCTGGCGGTCGAGGTCGGAGCGGTTGCGGGTCGCCTCGACGTACGCGGTGACGGCCTCGGCCGGCGACGCCGCGCCGCCGGTCCACGCCGGCTGGGTGCCCTCCGGCCAGGCATCGGTGGTCAGCGCCTCGACGAGCGGGTGCTCGGGTGCGACGACCATGTAGGTCGCGCCGAACAGCGTGTCGGGCCGGGTGGTGAACACGGCGAGGTCGCCGGCCGGCGTGGCGAAGGTGACGCCGCGCACCGGTGGAGCGGCCGATCCAGTTGCGCTGCTGGGTCTTGATGGCGTCGGACCAGTCGAGGCCGTCGAGGTCGTCGACCAGTCGGTCGGCGTAGGCGGTGATGCGCAGCATCCACTGCTTCATCGGCCGGCGGTAGACCGGGAAGTCACCGCGCTCGGAGCGGCCGTCGGCGGTGACCTCCTCGTTCGACAGCACCGTGCCGAGACCCGGGCACCAGTTGACCGGCACCTCGTCGAGGTAGGCGAGGCGGTGCGCGTTCAGCACCCGGCGGCGGCCGGAGACGTCGAGCTCGGACCAGGGCGTCCCCGACGGGTTCGTGCCCGCGGCGGGGGAGCGGGTGCCGGCGTCGAGCTCGGCCTCCAGCTCGGCGACCGGTCGGGCCCGTCCGGCGTCGGCGTCGTACCAGGACCCGAACAGCTGGAGGAAGATCCACTGGGTCCACCGGTAGTAGGCGGGGTCGGTCGTCTCGATCGAGCGACGCCGGTCGTGGCCGAGGCCCAGGCGGCGCAGCTGCCCGCGGTAGGTGGCGATGTTCTGCTCGGTGGTGATCGCCGGGTGCGTGTTCGTCTTCAGGGCGTACTGCTCGGCGGGCAGGCCGAAGCTGTCGAAGCCCATCGTGTAGAGCACGTTGTGGCCCGTCATCCGCAGGTAGCGGGTGTAGACGTCGGTGCCGATGAACCCCAGCGGGTGGCCGACGTGCAGCCCCGCGCCCGAGGGGTACGGGAACATGTCCAGCACGAACGCCTTGGGCCGCTCGGACACCCCGTCGAACCCCTTGCTCAGGTCGCCGACGGGGTTCGGTGCCTCGAAGGTGCCCTCGGCCTCCCACCGGTCCTGCCAGCGGGCCTCGATCTCCTGGGCGAGCGCGGCCGAGTAGCGGTGGGCGGGCTGGTCGGGGTCGGGGGCAGCGGTCTCGGCCATGGGACAGCACGGTACTCAGGGGCCGCGGTCGGCCCGTAGGCCGTTGGCCGTCAGACGGAGTGGTGCAGGGTGGCCCATCCGGGGCAGTGGGGGACGGACGCCCCCCGCCGACCCCCCCGCAACCCGAGGACGACACGTGTGTAACCCGATCGCAACGTGCCTGGTCCGACGGGTCGTGCACACCCTTTCCTCGCGCATCGAAGCGGCGGCCCGGCGAGGCCGCGGCGCCATCACCTTCCTGAGCGGCGACGACGCCGAGCGGGTGCCCTGGTCGGAGCTCCACTCCGACGCCCGGGCGATGGCGGCGGGACTGCAGGCACGGGGCATCGGCCCGGGTTCCCACGTGGCCCTGCTCGGCCCGACGTCGCGGCGGCTCGTGACCGCCATCCAGGCCACCTGGCTGGCCGGCGGCACCGTGATGGTGATGCCGCTGCCGATGCGCATGGGCTCGATCGAGGAGTTCGTGGCCCAGACCCGGGGCCGCCTCGTGCGCGGCGACGTCGCCATGGTCCTCATCGACGAGCAGCTGGCCCCGTTCATCGAGGCCCAGCCCGGCGACCCCGTCATGCTGACGCTCGACGAGCTCGAGGGCTCGGCCGACGACTTCGTCGCCGCCGAGGTCACCCCGGAGTCGCTCGCCGTCCTCCAGTTCACGAGCGGCTCGACCTCGGAGCCCAAGGGCGTGATGCTCCCGCACCACACCATGTGCGCCAACCTCGACGCCATCGCGACGGTCACGAGCTACGACCCTGACGACGACGTCCTCGTCTCCTGGCTGCCGCTCTACCACGACATGGGCCTGGTCGGGATCCTGTGCCTGACGATGACCAACGGCGGCGACCTCGCCCTCGCCGGCCCGCAGGACTTCATGGCCTCGCCGTCGCGCTGGGTGAGGTGGATGTCGGACTTCGGCGCCACCGCCACCGCGGGCCCGAACTTCGCGTGGATCCTCGCCACCCGGGCCATGAAGCGGCTCGAGGGCCTCGACCTCTCCCGCATGCGCGTCGCGCTGAACGGGGCCGAGCCGGTCGACGCCGACGCGATGGAGGCCCTGATCGCCGCCGGGGAGCGCCACGGCTTCGCGCCGAGCGCGCTGTTCCCCGCCTTCGGCATGGCCGAGGTGGCCATCGCCGGCGCCTTCCCCGAGCCGGGCCGCGGCCTGTGCACCGACTGGGTCGACGCGCGGGTGCTCGAGACCGAGCGCTACGCCGCCCCCGTCGAGCCGGGCGCCGACGGCTCCCGCCGCCTCGCCCTGCTGGGCAAGCCGGTCCCGGGCCTGGAGATGCGGATCGTCGACCCGGAGTCCGGCACCGTGCTGAAGGAGCGGGAGGTCGGTGAGCTGGAGATCTCCGGCACGTCGGTCACGCCCGGCTACTACAAGCGTCCCGACGCCACCGCCGACGCCTTCCACGACGGCTGGCTGCGCACCGGCGACCTCGCCTACCTCGTCGACGGCGAGCTGGTGATCTGCGGCCGCATCAAGGACGTCATCATCGTCGGCGGCCGCAACGTCTTCCCGCAGGACGTCGAGCGGGTCGTCAGCGAGGTCGACGGCGTCCGCCCCGGCAACGTCGTGGCCATCGGCGTCGAGGGCCGACGGGGCGGCGAGGAGGTCGTGGTCGTCGCCGAGGTGCGGGCCGAGGGCACCGACGACGTCCGCCACCAGGTCTCCGAGCGGGTCCGCCGCTCGGTCGGCCTCGCCGCCGCGGGAGGTCGTGCTGGTGGCCGCCGGCACGCTGCCGAAGACCTCGTCGGGCAAGCTCCAGCGCTCGCTCTGCCGGGACCAGTACCTGTCAGCCGCGCTCGTCAACGCGTGAGCACGGCCTGACCCACCGCCCCGGTGACGGGGTCGGACCTTGATCCGACGGCGCCGCTGCCGACGGAGTGAGGGCACAGGGGCCTCGGTCACGACCGGGCCCGAGCGGGGGCCATGCCTGGCGATCCGCCCACCGGAGCCCCGACAATGGCGTCGGGGCTCCGGCGCGTCCAGGGTCCTGTCAGTCCTGGTGGGCCGGGGCGGCCCAGGATGGTCGACAGGACGGGAGGTTGGGTCAGGCGGCCTGGAGGCGGGTGCGGATCGACGTCCAGACGTCGGCGTCGCCCTTGTACGGGGCGTAGAAGCTGATCCGGTCGACGTGCTCGCCGAAGCGGGCGAGGAGGCCGTCGGCCACCTGGTCGGGCTCGGCCACGACGGCGAAGGCGTCGAGGACGTCGTCGTCGATCAGCTCGCCCATCTCCGCCCAGCGCTTCTGCTTGGAGAGGGTGTTGAGCTCGCCGTGGAGGTCGCCCCACCCGTGGTGGGCGAGGACGCCCTGGTACGCAGGGGTCGAGCCGTAGAAGGCGATCTGGCCCCGCACCCCCTTGGCCGCGGCCGCGGTGGACTCCTCGTCGACCCCGGTCACCACGAACGCCGGCAGCGAGATGCCGACGTCGGCCCGGTTGCGCCCCGATGCCGCCGCACCCTCCTCGAGGGCCGGCAGGGTGATGTCGCGCAGGTACTCGGCGGTGGTGAAGCCGTGGGCGAGCAGCCCGTCGGCGACCTCACCTGCGACCTGGGTCATCTTGGGTCCGACCGCCGCCAGCCACACCTCCGGTGCACCGTGCTCCGACGGCGGCGGGGTGAAGAACGGCGTCATCAGGGTGTGGGTGTAGAACTCGCCCTCGAAGGCGAGGTCGGCCCCGTCGTTCCAGGTGGCCCAGATGGCCCGCAGGGCGAGGATCATCTCGCGCATGCGGGCCGCCGGCCGGCTCCACTCCATCGAGAAGCGCCGCGTGATGTGCGGCTTCACCTGGCTGCCGAGGCCGAGCAGGAAGCGGCCCTCGCTGTAGCGCTGGAGGTCGTGGGCCGACTGGGCCAGCGTCATCGGGTTGCGGGCGAAGGCCACCGCGATGCCGGTGCCGAGCTGGATCGACTCGGTGTGCTCGGCGGCCAGCAGCAGGGTCAGGAACGGGTCGAGGTTGGTCTCGGCCGCCCAGATGCCGTCGTAGCCCGCGGCCTCGGCCAGGGCGGCTCCCGCCGGGACGTGGGCCAGGTCGCCGCCGACGCCTCCGTCGACCTTCACGCGTCGGCCTCGTCTGGATGGTGCGGCACGTCGGTGTCCTCCTGGGATCGGGGGCGGGTTGGGGTGTCCGGGATGTCCGGGGTGTCGCCGAGGGCCAGCTTGGCCAGCCGGAGGCGGACGTCGTCGAGCTCGGCGGCCAGCCGGGTCTCGGTGTCGGCGAGGATCGTGGCGGTGATGCGGTCCTGCTCCTGGGCGCCGACGAGCTCCTCGCGGGCGTCGGCGGTCGCGGCCTCGACCTCGACCAGCCGCCGGCCCAGCGCCTCGGCCTCGTCGGTGAGGGCGGCGTCGGCGTCGGCCAGGTCGTCGCCGCGGAGGGCTTGCTCGTAGAGGCCGTCGTTGGTGCGGTCGACCCGGTCCGACAGGTCGGCCAGGCGCTCGGCCAGCACCTCCACCGCCTCGAGGAGCGCGGTCGCGACCTCGTCGGACCGGCGGCCGCGGTCGCCCCGCAGCCGGTCGAGGACGTCACCGACCCCGTGGCCGCCGGTGTCGTCATCGGCGCCAGCCAGCGCGGCCCGGGCCCGTCCGATGGCCTCGACGGGGGTCTGGGCCACCGCGCCGGGGCGGGGTGGTCGGCGGTGCGGTCGGGTGGAGCCGTCGGAGCCGGGCACGCTGACCTCCTCGGGGGTGGGGCGGAAGCGCTCAGGGATCTCGGCGCCGTCGGCGTCGGGGCCGGCGGCCCACCGCAGGAACGCAGGGCGGTCGAACCCGGCGACGTCGGGGTGGCGCCGCTGGAGCTCGATCGACTCGATCCACAGCGCCATCAGGTAGCGGCTGACCCCGCCTTCGGAGTCGGGCGACGACAGCCAGGCCTCCCAGGCCTCTCCGCCGTCGGGGTCGTGGGGGAGCGGGGGAGCGGGCGTCGCACGGGTGGGGTCGGACTCGGCGGCGACCAGCGCGGCGCGCACCAGGCTCCGGGCCCGCGCGGTCGACGGGGACGCCGCGGGCGGTCGTGCCCCAGGCGTAGCCGAGCGCCCGGTCGGCCTCGGCGTCGACGGCGCGCCGGCGGGCCAGCCACCCCCGGCACTGGCGGGCGACCGCAGGCAGGTCGGCGAGGGCGACGCGGGGCCGGTCGCCCGTGAACCGGCTCAGCACCCACGGGCGGGCGTCGGTCAGCCCGGAGTAGTGGAAGCACCGCACCGGCTCGTCGACCACGCACAACCGGCCCTCGACCCAGGCGGTGGGGCGCTCGTGGAGGTTCCAGTAGGCGACGTCGTAGGCGGGGTCGCGGAGGATGGCGTGGTCGAACAGCACCGGCACGAAGTCGAGCCACCGCTGGTCGCCGTGGAGCATCAGGTGGGGCTGGTTGAGGCAGTCCCGTCGGAGGCGCTCCTCCCACCAGTCGAGGAACGCGTCGCCCCCGGGCCCGCAGGCGAGCAGCCCGCCGTTGAACATCCCTGCACCGAGCAGGCCGGCCTCGTCGGGCAGCAGGCCGTCTCGTGGCACCGGGTCGAGCACGTGGGGGACGAGCACCACCGTCGTGGTCGGCGGCCGCGTCGAGCAGCTCGGGCATCGGCGCCAGCACCTCGACGTCGCCGTCGACGTACACCGCGACGTCGGCCCGCTCCCGGGTGCGCCGCAGGGCCAGCGGCTTGAGGGCGCAGGCCAGCTCGGCCGGGTCGTAGATCGCGGCCATGGCCAGGAGCTCGTCGTCGCCCAGGCCGAGCTGCGACGGGGTGACCAGCTCGACGTCGCGGTGCACCCACGTGGCCGGCGGGCCGACGTCGCCGTCGACGACGAGGATCGTGAACGGCGCGCCGGGGTGGTGGTCGCACCACGACCGGGCCGCGAGCCGGGCGTCGGCCAGGTAGTTGCGGGTGGCGACGGTGCACGCCCCGACCGCAGGGGACGACGTCACGGGATCAGGTCCCGCCCTCGTCGCGGAGGAACCGCTCCAGCTCGGCGGCCAGCTCGTCGCCGGAGGGGATCATCCCCTGGTCGGGGGTCTCGTCGGCATCGGCCTCGAGGGCCCGCAGCATGGCCGTGTGCTCGTCGTTGCGGGCGATGGCGGCGTCGAGCCGGGCGACGGTGTCGGCGGCCTCCTGCTCCAGCACGCCACGGGGGACCTGCAGCCCGGCCACCACCTCGAGGTTGTCGAGCAGCGCGGCGCTGCCCGACGGGTACGGACCGCCGGACGCGTAGTGCGGGATCTGGGCCCACAGCGTCAGCGACTCCATCCCCGCGTCGGACGCGAAGCTCTCGACGACGGCCTGGGCCCCGGCGGGGACGTCGAGGGTGCCGCGCAGGAAGGGCCAGCGGCTGGCCAGCTCCTCGGAGCCGGCGGTGATCGACAGGCGGACCGGCCGGGTGTGGGGCACCGTCGCCGGGTAGGCGCCGAGACCGACGACCATGCGGACGTCGAGCTGCGTGGCCAGGTCGATCACGGCGTGGCCGAAGGCCCGCCACGAGTGGTCCGGCTCGGGCCCGGCGAGGATCAGGAGGTCGTTGCCGGCGGCGTCGGTCGCGCCCAGGACGTCGATGGTCGGCCAGCTCAGCTCCTCGGACACGCCGGCGACGAGGTGCAGGACGGGGCGTCGGGCCCGGTGGTCGAGGAGCTCGTCGGCGTCGAAGGTGGCGACCACCTCGGTCTCGAGCTCGCCGAGGATCGTCGACGCGGCCCCGGCGGCCGCCATGCCCGCGTCGATCCAGCCCTCGAGGGCCACGACGAGGACGGGTCGGACCAGCGGCCGGTGCTCGAACCAGGTGATGCCGGCGACCATCAGGGCGACCCGGGAGCGGTGCCCGCCAGGGTGCTGTGGGCGGCGACCGCCAGGCTGTCGACCTGCTGCTTGAAGACCTCCCACCCGGAGGCGGAGGAGCCCATGGCGCCGCCCATGTAGCGGGCCAGCACGCCCTCGAGGATGCACGCGAGCTTCCAGTACCCGAAGGCGACGTAGAAGTCGATGCGCGACACGTCGCGCCCCGACACCTCGGCGTACCGCGCCAGCAGCTCGGCCTTGGTCGGGAAGCCGTCGACGGTGGTGGCGGCATCGGGGAGGGCGCTGAACGGGTCGTCGCGGTCGGCCCAGTACACGAGCAGCAGGCCCATGTCGGCCAGCGGGTCGCCGAGGGTGCAGATCTCCCAGTCGAGCACCGCGGCCACGGTGCCGTCGTCGGCCAGCATGCAGTTGTCGAGGCGGTAGTCGCCGTGGACGATCGACACGCCCTGCTGCTCGGGCACGGCGGCGAGGAGGGCGTCGTGCACCTCGTCGATCGCCGAGAGCTCGCGGGTCTTCGACTTCTCCCACTGGCCGTACCAGCGCTTGAGCTGGCGCTCGATGTAGCCCTCGTGGCGGCCGAGGTCGTCGAGGCCCACGGCGGCCGGCTCGACGGCGTGGATGCGGGCCAGCACGTCGACGAGGTCCTCGCCGGCCCTGGTGCGGGCCTTCAGGTCGAGGGCCTCGGCCGCGGCCCGGTTGCGGACGATGTGCCCCTCGACGAAGTCCATGACGTAGAAGGGCGCGCCGTTGACGGAGTCGTCGGCGCTGAGCCCGATGGTCGGCGCGACGGGCACGTCGGTGGGGGCGAGGGCGCTGATGATGCGGTGCTCGCGGCCCATGTCGTGGGCGGTGGCGAGCACCTGGCCCAGCGGTGGCCGCCGCAGCACCCAGGCCCGGTCCTCGGCGTCGGTGACCTTGAAGGTGAGGTTCGAGTGGCCGCCGGTGATCAGGTCGAAGGACAGGGGCGGGGTGACCTCGACGCGCTCGGTGAACCACGTGGTCACGGCGGCGGCGTCGATCCCCTGGACGGTGTCGTCGGTCATCGTCCCGCACGGTACTGGCTCCGCCCCGGACGCCCACGCCGCCGGGCGTCGCCGCACCGGCCGGGGACGTCACCCAGCCGACGCCGCGACGTCACCCGTCGGTCGCACGGCGGGCGGTGCGGCGGCCGTCCTCGACCGTGACGACGAGGGACTGGTCGAAGCAGGCCGACAGCGGGTCGTCGGCGACCACCTCGTCGATGGGGCCGGAGGCCACGATCCGCCCGTCCCGCAGCAGGAGCCCGTGGGTGGCGCCCGGAGGGATCTCCTCCACGTGGTGGGTGACCAGCACGGTGGGGGCCACGCCCGGGTCGGCGGCCAGGACGGCGAGCCGGTCGACGAGGTCCTCGCGGGCCCCGACGTCGAGGCCCGCCGCGGGCTCGTCGAGGAGCAGGAGGGCCGGCGACCCGGCGAGGGCACGGGCCAGCAGCACCCGCTGGCGCTCACCGGACGAGAGCGTGCCGAACGTGCGCCCGGCCAGGGCGTCGGCCCCGACCCGGCGCAGCTCGACCCGGGCCCGGTCGCGGTCGTCGTCGGTCCACGTGTGCCACCAGGCCTCCAGGGCGGCCCGGCGGCCGGTCATCACGACGTCGAGCGCGGTCACGTCGGCGCGGAGGGAGTCGGCCAGGGCGGCACTGGCGTACCCGATGCGCGCCCGCAGGGTGCGGACGTCGGTCCGACCCGACACCTCGCCGTCGACCTCGACGTGGCCCCGGGTCGGGCGCAGCCACAGCCCGGCCACCCGCAGGAGGGTCGACTTGCCGCTGCCGTTGGGTCCGAGCACGACCCATCGCTCGCCGGCGCGGACCGTCCAGTCGATGCCGTCGAGCAGGGCCCGGCCGTCGCGGACCACCGAGACGTCGCGCAGCACGAGGGCCGGGTGGGGGGCGAGGTCGTCGTCGGCGTCCACGGCAGCATCGTGGACCGCGGCGTCGGCCCCCGGCGACTCCCACCCGGTGAGGGGGTCGCAGGTGGGGAGGGGTGGCGGGCCGTCTTTCGACGCCGGCGTCGACTTTGCCGTTGGTCCGGCCACGGCCAATAGGGTGCCGCCATGCGCATCGGAGTTCTGGGAGCGACCGGGCCTGCGGGCTCGGGTCTGGCGGTCCGCCTGGCGTCGTGCGGCTACGACGTGGTGATCGGATCACGGTCGAAGTACCGGGCCATGGAGGTGACCGACAAGCTGCTCGCCCGGTGGCCGGGTCGTGACCTCCACATCGAGGCGTCCGACAACGAGGGCGCGGCGCAGGCCGACGTCGTCGTGATCGCCACCCCGTGGGACGCGGCCGGCTCGACTGCGAAGTCGGTGCAGGACGCCCTGGCCGGGCAAGGTCGTCATCTCGATGGCCAACGCGCTGGCCAAGGTCGGCCACGAGTTCCAGCCCCTGGTCCCGCCGCGCGGCTCGGTCGCCGCCAGCGTGCAGGCAGCCGTGCCCCGGTCCTACGTCGCCGCCGCCTTCCACCACGTGCCGGCCAAGGAGCTGGGCGACATCGCCCACCCGATCGAGTCCGACGTGCTCGTCTGCTCCGACCACCCGAAGGCCACCGAGGAGACGATCAAGATCGTCTCCTCGCTGCCCGACCTCCGGGCCCTCGACTCCGGCGAGCTGTCGAACGCGGCACCGATCGAGGCCTTCGCCGCCGTGCTCCTGCAGGTCAACGTCCGCTACAAGACCCGGGTCGCCATCCGCTTCACCGGCCTCGACCAGGCGATCCCGCCCCGGTCGCTGGCCGAGGTGAAGGCCGCCGCCGAGAAGGCGCCGGCGCCTCCCTCGGCCGGCAAGGCCGCGTCGTAGGGACCGCGGGAACCGTGGCCGGCACCCAGGGGCCGATGCGCCTCTACGACACCGCCCGTCGAGAGGTCGTCCCCTTCGAGCCGGGCCCCGTCGTCACCATGTACACGTGCGGCATCACGCCGTACGACGCGACCCACATCGGCCACGCCGCGGTGTACATCGCCTACGACGTGCTGCAGCGCCGCCTGCGCGACCTCGGCCACGACACCCGCTGCGTGCGGAACATCACCGACGTCGACGACGACATGCTGCGCAAGGCGCGGGAGGTCGGCGTCCACTACCTCGACCTGGCCGCGGCCGAGGTCGCCAAGTTCGACGAGGACATGGAGGCGCTCGGCCTCCTGCCCGTGGCCAGCGAACCCCGGGCCACCTCCGCCATCCCCGACATCCGGGGCTTCATCGGCATGGTCATCGACCAGGGCCACGCCTACGTCCGAGACGGTGCGGTGTACTTCGACGTGTCGTCGTCGCCGCGGTTCGGCTCGCTGTCGGGCTACGACCGCGACGAGATGCTGCGGCTGGCGGCCGAGCGGGGCGGCAACCCCGACGACCCGAACAAGGACGACCCGCTCGACTTCGTCCTCTGGCAGCCGTCGGCCGACGACGAGCCGGCATGGGACTCGCTCTGGGGGCCGGGGCGCCCCGGCTGGCACATCGAGTGCTCGGCCCTCGCCCTGCGCGAGCTGGGCACGACGATCGACCTGCACGGCGGCGGGGCCGACCTGATCTTCCCGCACCACGAGTGCGAGGCGGCCCAGTCCGAGGCCGCGACCGGTGAGCCGTTCGTGCGCCACTGGATGCACCAGGCGATGGTCCGCATGGACGGCGAGAAGATGTCGAAGTCGCTCGGCAACCTCGAGTTCGTGAGCGAGCTCCGCAAGGCGCACGACCCGATGGCCATCCGCCTCGCCGTCGTCGCCCACCACTACCGCACCGAGTGGGAGTGGGACGCCACCGCCCTGCCGGAGGCCGAGGAGCGCCTGGCGCGGTGGCGGGGCGCCGGCGCCGGCGACGCCGCCCTCGACGAGGTGCGCGCCGCGCTCGACGACGACCTCGACACCCCCGCGGCCGTGGCCGCCGTCGACGCCGCCGTCCGCGACGGTCGGGGCGTCTCGTCGGCCGCCCGCCTCCTGGGCATCGACCTGGCCTGAGGTCCCCGGCCGGCCCGCTCGGCCCGCACCCGTGCGGCGGTCTGCTGTGGCACGATGCACAGGTGGCGCCGACCGATCGTGAGGCGGGTCAGCTGTACCCGGTGGCGAAGGCGATCATCGCGCCCACGTTCAAGTTCGCCTGGCGGTTCCACACCAGCGGCATCGAGAACGTGCCCACCGACGGGCCGGCGATCATCTGCCCCAACCACACCTCGGTCCTCGACTCCTTCTTCGTCCCCGCCGTGCTGCCCCGTCGCATCACCTACGTGGGCAAGGCCGAGTACATGGACTCGTGGAAGACCAAGCACCTCTTCCCGGCCATGGGGATGATCCCGATCGACCGGGGCGGAGGCAGCGCCGCCGAGCGGGCCCTCGGCGCGGCCCAGCGCGTGCTGGAGCGCGGCGAGCTGTTCGGCATCTACCCGGAGGGCACCCGCAGCCGCGACGGCCGCCTCTACAAGGGCCACACCGGCCCGGCCCGGCTCGCCCTCCGCACCGGTGCCCCGATCATCCCCGTGGGCATCCGCGGCGCCCGCGAGGTCATGCCGCCCGAGGCCCGCACCCCGGCGTTCTTCCGTCCCGTCGTGGTCCGGTTCGGCCGGCCGGTGCGCGTCGAGCGCTACATGGACCGGGCGTCCGACCGGATGGTGCTGCGACAGATCATCGACGAGGTGATGTTCTCCATCCGCGAGATGTCGGGGCAGGACTACGTCGACGAGTACGCCACCAAGAAGGCCGAGGTGGCGCCGACGGAGGTCGCCCGCATCGGCCCGCCCATCGACGTCTCCGACGCGGCCGGCGCCAACGGCAACGGCAACGGAGCCGGCCACGACGAGGAGCATCCTCGCCGCACCGCGGCCGCCGCCCTCGCCGGCGCGCGCCGCAGCGGCTGAGAGGTCGCTCCGGACGCGACGTCAGGTCGGCTCGGGCCGCGACCTCAGGTCGACGCGGGGGTGCGGTCGGCGACCGGCAGGAGCGGCGGGAGGTCGACCCCGTCGAGGCTCCACCCCGCACAGCGCGGCGAGGGTCGGGGCCAGGGCTCGGGAGTCGACCCGCTCGCCCAGCGCCCCTGGGGCCAGGCCGGCCCCCGCCACGGTGCCCCGGCGCGCGGTCGCGGTGCCGGCCGGTCGCCCAACGCGTCGCCGCACGGCGGCCGCCGCGGCCTCCTCGACCCGCCGCCGTGCCGCGGCGGCGGGGCGCGCCCCCTCCGGTCCGACCTGGCGCGCCCGGTGCAGGCGGTGCAGCAGGGCATCGACCAGGTGGGTGCCGTCGTGGTGCGCCTGCATCCCGTGGCTCAGCAGCAGCACGACCGTGGCGTCCGGCGGCGCCGCCGCGAGCACCGTCGCGATCCCGTCGTCGAGGGCTTCGTAGACCGTGGTCAGCGGGTCGCCGATGCGGGCCCGCACCGCGGGGTCGTGCCGGGGATGGGTCTCGTCGTGCACGTGCCACAGCTGGTGCCCGACGTTGTGCGACTCGCCGAAGACCGTGACGAACAGGTCCCACCCGCCCTCGGCCAGCAGGTCGGCGCTGAGCCGGGCCTTGGCATCGACGCCGGCGAGGTGGTCGGCGAGGACCCCGGCGTCCTCGTCGCCGGTGCGCAGGTCGCCGGCCCGGTGCACCACGTCGTCGGGGCAGAACTGGCGTCGGCGAAGGTGTCGAGGCCCGACACCGGGTGCGGGCCGTAGCGCTCGACCAGGTCGGCGGCCAGCTCGGCGGGGTGCGTGCGGAGCCCGAAGTGCCGGTCGTGGCAGCCGTACTCGGAGACGAGCACGCCGTCGACCGGTCGCCGCGGCCAGGTGTGCGGCACGTCGATCACCGCGACCCGGCGGCCGGCGTCGCTGAGCCGCTCCCAGAACCAGTCGCCGGCCATCTCGGTCGGGCTGGTCTCGCGGCGGTGGTAGGTGCCGGGGTCGATCTGCTCCCAGTTCGAGAACCGGTGGCGCACGGGCGACAGGCCCGTGGCGAAGGTGGGCCACACCGCGCCGACGAAGAGGGAGTCCGGGTTGTCGACCAGCGCGGTCGCCCCGCCGCGAGGAGCCGGGCCACGGTCGGCATCCGACCCTCGGCCGCGAGGGAGGTGACGATCTCCTGGTCGGCGGCGTCGAGGGCGACGACGACCACGGTCACGTCGGCTCCTCCTGCGGCTCGCGCCGCTCGGCGCGGCGGCGACCCAGCAGGTCGCGCACCACCGCGTCCCAGTGGTCGTGGCCGTGCTCGTCGGACAGCCGACCGGACGAGTCGGTCGTGTAGATGCACGCGACGGCCGGCAGCACCAGCGGGTCGCGGTGCTCGGTCAGCCGCAGCAGCAGGTCCCAGTCGCCGCTGCACACCAGCGACGGGTCGAAGCGGGCGTCGGGGAGCCCGGCGCGGTGCGCGAGCGCTCCCATGTCGGCGAGGTTCTCGGACTCGAGCCGGGCCCGGTCCCACCGGAGCAGGTTGACCCAGGGGGTGCCGCTGGTCGGCTCGCGGTGGGTGCGCCCGTAGTCGTCGGCGATGCGGGCGCCGTAGAGGACGTCGACGTCGGGTCGCCGGTCGAAGCCCCACACCACCGCCTCCAGCCAGCGGGGGTGGAGCACGTTGTCGTCGTCGAGGTAGGTGACGATGTCGCCGGCGGCCACGTCGAGGGCGCGGTTGCGGGCCGCAGAGCAGCCCTCGCCCGCGCCCCGGACGACCACCACCCGAGGGTCGTCGATGCCGGCGAGCAGGTCGGCGGTGCCGTCGGTGCTGCCGTCGTCGACCACCACCAGCTCCCATCGCTCGTAGGTCTGGGCCTCGACCGAGGCGATGGCGCGGGGGAGCAGCCCGGCCCGGTCTCGGGTGGCGAGGACGACCGTGACGGTCGGTCCGGGGGTCACCGGCAGCGCGGCGAGGACGAGGTCGAAGGCGAGGAGGTCGCGGTGCAGGGCGAGCTCGTCGACGAGGCCCCGGGTCTCGTGGTGGGCGGCCTCCATGCCGGCGAAGTCACGGCGCAGGTCGGCGTGGCGGTGCTCCAGCGCGTCGACGTGCCGTCGGAGGTCGGCGGTGCCGACGAGCGACTCCCACGTCCGGCGGATGCGACCTCGCATGGTCCGGAGGGTACCGGCGGCCGTCGCGCCGCTGGCCCCGGCCAGCGTCCCGCGGCGACGCCGCGACGGGTCAGGCGGCGCGAGCGGTGACGACGATGACCTCGCCGCCGAGGACGACCCGACCGGAGCGGTCGAGGTGGTCGGCGAGGCTCCGCTCGATGGCGTCGGTGACCGCGGCCCGGTCGTCGTCGTCGAGGTCGGCGGTGACGAAGCGGGTGGGGCCGAAGTCGAGGGAGGCGACCGCCGCCTCGCGGGGTCCGACCCCGCCGCCGTGCAGCAGCCGCAGGCCGTGCGGCTCCCACGACACGCCGGTCCAGCCCGCCGCCTCCAGCAGCGCCCGCACCTCCTCCTCGTCGCCGAGGGAGAAGGGACCACCGTCGCGGGGTGGGTGGGCGGCCTCGATGCCGCGCCGATCGAGCTCGTCGAGGGCGGCCCGCATCGGGACCTCGAACAGGTCCGACCGCTCGCGGTGCGCCCACACCGCGACGGCGAGCCGGCCGCCGGGGGCGTGGGCGGCGAGCCGCTCGAAGGCGTGCACCGGGTGGGCGAAGAACATGATCCCGAACCGGGAGATGACGGCGTCGGCCTCGGGGAGGGCCACGTCGGCGGTGGCCACGTCGCCCTCGATCCACTCGATCGGCGCGGCGCCGTCGCCGATCGGCACCGAGGCGGCCGCGGCCAGCATCTCGCCGGAGATGTCGAGTCCGGCCACCCGCCCGGTCGGGCCGACCTCCTCGGCGGCCCGGCGGGTCGTCGGCCCGGTGCCGCACCCCACGTCGATCACCCGCTCGCCGGGCTGCAACGCCGCGGTGCGGAAGAGCACGTCCGAGACGGGTGACAGCTGGCGCTCCAGGCCCTCGGCCATCCGCAGCCACCGGGCCACCCGGTCGCCGTCCCACGCCTCGCCGGGCGGCTCCCCGCCCGCAGGGGTGGTCGTCGATGCCGTGCCGTCGCTCACGCTGCGCTCCTCGTCGTCGGCTGCCCGGACCGTACCGCCCAGTCGCCCGCGGCGCTCCGTCGGCCGGGTCGCGACGTGGCGGCCGACGGGTCCGACCGGGCTCCGGGGGCCGGCCGGTCGCCGCGCCGGTACTGTCGCCGCATGGCCGACATCTCCATCTCGCTCCCCGACGGATCGCTCCGCACGGTGGAGGAGGGGACCACCGTCGGCGGCCTCGCCGGGTCGATCGGTCGGGGTCTGGCCAAGGCCGCGGTGATCGGCGTCGTCAACGGCGTCGAGCGCGACCTGATCTGGCCCCTCGACGACGGCGATGCGGTCGAGATCGTCACCGCCGACAGCGACCGGGGCCTGTTCACGATCCGGCACTCGACGGCCCACGTGCTGGCCCAGGCCGTGCTCGACCTCTTCCCGGGGGCCACCTTCGGCATCGGGCCGCCGGTGCAGGACGGCTTCTACTACGACTTCCAGCTCCCGCTCGGCACCGACGGCCGGCCCGGCACGTTCGCACCCGACGACCTCACCCGCATCGAGGCCCGGATGCGGGAGATCATGGCCGAGAGCCAGCCCTTCGTCCGCGACGACATCTCCAACGACCGGGCCCGGGAGATCTTCGCCGAGCACCCGTTCAAGCTCGAGATCATCGACGGCGAGGCCGAGGACCCGACGTCGGTCACCGAGCCCGGCCTGTCCCGCACCTACGAGAACCCGCCGGCGGCGCCCAAGGCGCACCGGCCCTTCGCCGGCTACCCGGGCTTCATCGACCTGTGCCGTGGTCCTCACGTCCCCGACACCAAGGCGCACCTCGGGCACTTCAAGCTCACCCGCATCGCCGGCGCCTACTGGCGGGGCGACGAGAAGCGGGCCCAGCTGCAGCGCGTCTACGGCACGGCGTGGGACTCCAAGAAGGCGCTCGACGCCCACATGGAGCGGCTGGAGGAGGCGGCCAAGCGCGACCACCGCAAGCTGGGCGCCGAGCTCGACCTGTTCAGCTTCCCCGACGAGATCGGCTCCGGCCTGGCCGTCTTCCACCCCAAGGGCGGGCTCGTGCGCCGGCTGATGGAGGACTACAGCCGGAAGCGCCACGAGGCGGCCGGCTACGAGTTCGTCTACACGCCCCACATCGCCAAGGGCACCCTGTTCGAGGTGTCCGGCCACCTCCAGTGGTACGCGGACGGCATGTTCCCGCCCATGCACTTCGAGGACGAGGGCGGCCCGGGGGGCACCGACTACTACGTCAAGCCGATGAACTGCCCCTTCCACTGCCTGATCTACCGGTCGGGGCTGCGCAGCTACCGGGAGCTCCCGCTGCGGCTGTTCGAGTTCGGCGGCGTGTACCGCTACGAGAAGTCCGGCGTGGTGCACGGGCTCACCCGGGTGCGGGGGATGACCCAGGACGACGCCCACATCTTCTGCACCCGCGAGCAGATGGACGAGGAGCTGGCCAGCCTGCTGCAGTTCGTCCTCGACCTGCTCCGCGACTACGGGCTCGACGACTTCTACCTGGAGCTGTCGACCCGGGACGAGTCCGAGAAGTTCATCGGCACCGACGAGGAGTGGGCCGACGCCACCGCGGTCCTCGAGCGGGTCGCGACGGAGTCGGGCCTCGAGCTCGTCCCCGATCCAGGGGGCGCCGCGTTCTACGGCCCCAAGATCTCCGTCCAGGCCCGGGACGCCATCGGCCGCACGTGGCAGATGTCGACGATCCAGCTCGACTTCCAGAACGGCGAGCGCTTCGGCCTGGAGTACGTCGGCACCGACGGCGCCCGCCACACCCCGGTGATGATCCACCGCGCCCTGTTCGGGTCGGTCGAGCGGTTCTTCGGCGTGCTGCTCGAGCACTACGCCGGCGCCTTCCCGCTCTGGCTGTCTCCGGTGCAGGTGCGCCTGCTGCCCGTCCGCGACGACCACCTCGCCTACGCCGACCGTCTCGCCGACCGCCTGCGCGCCGAGGGGTTCCGCTCCGACGTGGTCGACGCCACCGAGAAGCTGGGCAACCGCATCCGCAAGGCCAAGGGCGAGAAGATCCCCTACGTGCTCGTCGTGGGCGACGACGACGTGGAGGCCGGCACGGTGGGCGTCAACCCCCGCGGCGGCGAGGTCGAGCGCGGCGTCGACTGCGACGAGTTCGTCGAGCGGCTGCGGATCGAGATCATGACCGAGACCGGCGGCCGATGACGCCGACCGCGGCGGAGGCCGGGGGCGGGCCGCCGCCGGGGCTGGCGCGGCTCGTGGGCCGGGTGGCGCACGGAGTACATCACCCGGGTCAGCGACGACGCGGCCGAGCTGCACGTCGACGCCGACGGCCTGAGCCTGTTCGAGCGGGTGCTGGCCCGACCCGACGACGAGACGTTCGTCGTCCACCGCGGCGCGCGCGTCGCCGTCGTGCTCAACGCCTACCCCTACGGCTCCGGTCACCTCCTGGTGCTCCCGACCCGGGCGGTCGCCGACCTCCCCGACCTGACCGCCGACGAGGCGGCCGAGCTGTGGGCGACGGTCACCGACGCGGTCGCCGCGATCCGCGCCGCGTACGCACCCGACGGGGTGAACGTCGGCCTCAACCTGGGCTCGGCGGCGGGGGCCGGCGTCCCCGACCACCTCCACGTGCACGTCCTGCCCCGCTGGGCGGCCGACGCCAACTTCATGACCGTCGGTGGCCGAGACCCGGGTCCTCCCCGAGCCGCTCGCCGCCACCTACGCCAAGCTCCGCGCCGCCTGGCCCACCTGACGGTCGGTCCGCCGTCGACCCGTAGGATCGCAGCGTGGGTGCTCGGGCGCGGGACGCGCTGGTCGTCGCTGCGGTCCAGCCCCTCTGCGTGCCCGGTGACGTCGCCGCCAACGCCCGGATCCACGCCGACCTCGTCCGGACGGCGGCCGCCCGGGTGGTGGTCTTCCCCGAGATGTCGCTGACGGGGTACGAGCTGGACGCGCCGGTGGTGTCGATCGACGACCCGAGGCTCGACCCGCTGGTCGACGCCTGCGCCGACGACGGGCTCGCTGGCCCTCGTCGGCGCGCCGGTCGCCACCGACGCCGGCGAGCACATCGCGGTGATGGCCGTCGACGGCGACGGCGCGACCGTGGCCTACCGCAAGATGTGGCTGGGCGACGCCGAGGCGGTGCGCTTCACCCCGGGTGACGAGCCTGCGGTGGTCGAGGTGGACGGGTGGCGCCTCGGGCTGGCGATCTGCAAGGACACCGGCATCCCGCAGCACGCCGCGAGCACGGCGCGGCTGGGCATCGACGCCTACGTCGCCGGGGTGCTCGACTCGGCCGACGACGCCGGCGTGCAGGACGAGCGGGCCCGTCGCATCGCCGCGGACCACCACGTGTGGGTGGTCGTCGCCAGCTTCGCCGGGTCCACCGGCGGGGGCTACGAGCATGCCGCCGCCCGGTCGAGGATCTGGTCGCCCGACGGCGTCGTCGTCGCCCGCGCCGGCTCGGGAGACGGGTGGGATCGCGAGGGCGGCCCTCTCCCCGTCGTGGGACCCGGCCAGCGGTCCGGGTGGGGCGGCCGGGGACGGACGGGTAGCGTCCACCGGCGATGGCAACGCTGGTCTGCTTCCACGCCCACCCCGACGACGAGGCCATCGGCACCGGGGGGATCATGGCCCTCGCGTCCGAGGCCGGGCACCGGGTGGTGCTGGTGATCGCGACCCGCGGCGAGCGGGGCGAGATCGTCCCCGGCGTGCTGGAGGACGGCGAGCAGCTGGCCCTGCGCCGCTCGGCCGAGGTCTACGCGGCCGCAGAGGTGCTCGGCATCGACCGGATCTCGTTCCTCGGCTACGTCGACTCCGGGATGATGGGCGACGCGACCAACGACGAGCCGTGGACCTTCTGGCAGGCCGACGTCGAGTCCGCCGCCCGACGGCTGGCCGCGCTGCTGGAGGAGGAGGGCGCCGACGCGCTCACCATCTACGACGACAACGGCCTGTACGGCCACCCCGACCACATCCAGGTCCACCGGGTCGGCATGCGGGCCGCCGAGCTCGCCGGTGTCACCCGGGTGCTCGAGGGCACGATCAACCGCACCGCGGCCAACAAGATGATGGCCGCCCAGCGCGAGCTGGCCGAGACCGAGCTGCCCGAGGGCGTCGAGCTGCCCGACGTCGATCGACATCGGCCTGGAGGAGCACCTCCTCACCCACACCGCCGACGTCTCCTCCGTCGCGCTGCGCAAGCGCGAGGCGCTGCGCCACCACCGCAGCCAGGTCGCCGACGACCACTGGTTCCTGGCCATGCCGGAGGACACCTTCGCGGCCGCCATGGGCACCGAGTGGTTCCGGGCCCACGGTCCGGTCGACGACGAGGGCAGCCCGCTCCACGGCATCGTCACCCCCTTCACCCCTGGGGGCGGTCTCGGGTAGGTCGCCCGTCTCGCAGCCACATCCTGCGGCTTCGCCGCACACCGATGCCGTGCCTGTCTGGTCGCCTCGCCTGTCGGCTCGTCTCCTGGGACCTGACACGGACGCGGTCGCCCCACCCGCCGGGTGTGGGCGAGGTAGGTTCCGCCGTCATCCGCACGTCACCAGGGGGACACCGAATGGCCACCCGGCCCCGCAGGGCGCGCGCCCTGCTCGCCACCGCACTGCTCGCGGCCGCCACCACGGCGGCCACCACCACCCTCGGCCCGTCGCCGGCGGGGGCGGCGGGGGCCGACGGCCTCCGGATCAACGAGATCCAGGTCGTGGGCAGCCACAACAGCTACCACCTCGCCGCGTCGCCGGCGGAGACCGCCATCCGTCGCGGCGTCATCGGTGCCGCCGACGACCAGATGCAGTACGCCCACGCGCCGCTGCCCGAGCAGTTCTCGGACCAGAAGATCCGTCAGATCGAGCTCGACGTCTTCCGCGACGACGTCGGCGGCAAGTACGCCAACCCGCTGCTGCGCGCCGCGGCGGGCGAGGGCCCGTACGACCCGGCGATGAACCTGCCCGGCACCAAGGTGCTGCACGTGCAGGACGTCGACTACCGCTCGACGTGCCTGTCGCTCGTGGCCTGCCTGGAGGCGGTCGAGGGCTGGTCGGACGCCAACCCGACCCACATGCCGATCGCCATCCTCCTCGAGCTGAAGGACACGCCCCTCGTCGTGGGCGACCTCGAGTTCACCGTGCCCGACCCGTGGAACGCGGCGGCCATGGACGCCCTCGACGCGGAGATCCGCACCGTCGTCGACGAGGACGACGTGATCACCCCCGACGACGTCCGGGGCAGCCACGACACGCTCGAGGACGCCGTGCTCACCGACGGGTGGCCGACCCTCGAGGACAGCCGCGGCAAGGTCATGTTCCTCATGGACAACGGCGGCGGCTACCGCACCGACTACCTCTCCGGCCACCCGAGCCTGGCCGGACGGGTGATGTTCACCAACGCCGAGCCCGGCCAGGACGACGCCGCCTTCGTGAAGCGCAACGACGCCCGGGGCTCGCAGGCCGCCATCGCCGACCTGGTCGCCGACGGCTACGTCGTGAGGACCCGCTCCGACGCCGACACGCTCGAGGCCCGAGAGGGCGACACGAGCGCCCGCGACGCCGCCTTCGCCAGCGGCGCACAGTGGGTGTCGACCGACTACCCGGTCCCCGGCTACGCCGAGGAGTTCGGCACCGGCTTCGTCGTCGAGATCCCCGGCGGCACCGTCGCCCGCTGCAACCCGGTCATCGTCCCCGCCGACTGCGTGGCCGCCGACATCGACACCATCCAGCCGGTCGCCCCCGGCCCCTACGTGGACGTGCTCTACCGGGAGCTCCTGGGTCGCCCGGCCGACAGCGGCGGCCTGGCCCACTGGAGCGCCTACCTGGCGTCCGGTGGCAGCCGGGTCAACCTGGTCCGCACGCTGGCCTACTCCGCCGAGGCCAACCGCCGCCGCAACCCCGACCGCTCCTACCAGCGCTACCTCGGTCGCGGCACCGATGCCGCGGCCGGCGCGTACTGGGGCACGGTCCTGGGCGGGGGCACGGTGCTCGAGCGGATCGACGCCGTCGTGCTCTCCTCGACCGAGTACCTGAACCGCAACGGCGGCACCCCGGCCGGGTTCGTCGACGGGCTCTACCTCGACGTCCTGGGCCGACCGGCCGACGCCGGGGGTCGGGCCCACTTCGTCGCCGCCCTGGCCGCCGGTCGCACCCGGGCCACCGTCGCCCGCTCGTTCATCGGCTCGACCGAGGGACGTCGGGCCCGGGTGACGGAGGAGGTCGACACGGTGCTCGGCCGGGCGCCCACGTCGCCCGAGCTCGACAGCCTGGTCCGCGACCTACGCGGCGAGCCGGGACGTGCGCGAGGTGCTGCTGCCCCTCCTCGTGTCCAGCGAGCTGTACCTCCGACCCCCGCGCTGACCGACCCCACGTCTCACAGCCCCGGCCGGACCCGTCCGGGCCGGGCTCCCAGCCGGCTCCCAGGTCCGCTTTCACCGGTGTTTCGGCGCGCCTTCGCTGATCTTGCCCTCGGCCCTACCGGGGGTTTCGCGCCGCCTCCGTAGGTTCCGGCCCAGACCCACCGATCCGTGCCACGGAGCCGAGCCGACCAGGCGAGGCGATCCAGCACCGTGCCCTCCTCTGCGACGCCCTGCCGAGCAGATGTGCGGCGTGATCCGGTCTCCCATCCGCTCGACCCTGAGGAGCCCACCGTGCCCACGTCGTCCTGGCCGTCCGCCACCCCGTCCCCGCACGGGTCCGACACCGACCGCACCCGCGTCGAGACCGCCCCGTGGGGCGCGACCGGTCTCCTGCTGGAGGACCGACCGGCGCCGACCGCGTCGTGGCCGGCATCCGGCCCCGCCTACCCGCCCGCTCCGCCGGTGCCGCCCCGACCGGTGACCCCGGCCGGCCCGCCGCCGGCGATGCCCCCCCACGCCCGGCCCCCGAAGGCCGCCCGCACGGGCCTGCTGGTCGCCGGGCTCGCCCTCGTGGCCGCGCTCGCCCTCGGCGGCACCGGCGTCGCCATCGGCCGGGAGATCGCGGACGACCCGTCCCCGTCGGCTGCGGGCCAGACCGCCCCCACCGTGGTCGGCTCCGAGACCGACGAGCCGGTCGCCGCGGTGGCCGCCACCCTCTCGCCCGCCGTCGTCCAGATCGAGACCGGCTCGGGCCTCGGCTCGGGCTTCGTCTACGACGCCGACCAGGGCTACGTGATGACCGCGGCCCACGTGGTCGAGGGTGCCCAGCAGCTCACCGTCCGCCTCGCCGACGGCCGCGCCGTCGACGGCACGGTGCTCGGGGCCGACGCCGGCTCGGACATCGCCGTGATCCAGGTCGAGGCGGAGGGCCTGACGGCCGCCGCGCTCGCCACCGGTGAGACCGGTCGAGGTCGGACAGCTGGCCGTGGCCATCGGGAGCCCCTTCGGCCTCGACCAGACCGTCACGTCCGGCATCGTCAGCGCCGTCGGTCGCACCGTCGAGACCCCGAACGGGGCCGGCTCGATGATCCAGACCGACGCCAGCATCAACCCGGGCAACTCCGGGGGTGCCCTGGCCGATCGGCAGGGCCGGGTGATCGGGGTCAACGTGTCGATCGCCAGCGAGGGCGGCGGCAACGACGGCGTCGGCTTCGCGGTGCCCATCGACACCGCGGTGTCGGTGGCCGAGCGGCTGGTCGCGGGCGAGCCCATCACCAACGGCTACCTCGGCATCGGCGTGGCCGACCCCACCGACGGGACGAGCGGAGCGCTCGTGCAGCAGATCGAGTCCGGCGGCCCGGCCGAGGCGGCCGGCCTCCAGCAGGGCGACGTGGTCACCGCCGTCGACGGCGAGGCCATCGGCTCGGCCTCCGACCTGGTCGCCGCGGTCCGCAGCCGCCAGCCCGGCAGCGACGTGACCCTCTCGGTCGACCGCCAGGGCCAGGAGATCTCCGTCGACGCCACCCTCGGCGAGGCCGGCTGATCCACCCGGTCCCGTCGCCCCTCCGGGGCGGCGGCGGACGGCGCCACCCATCGACGACCACCTGACGGCGCCCCTCGGGGCGCCGTCTCGTGTCGGTCGTCGGCCGCGGGTGGCTCGCTACTGTGGTCGGCGTCATGGCCGCTGTCACACCAGCCCCCGTGGCACCTCCGGCGGAAGAGAGGCGCCGCACCCTCGCGCACGTCCCGGCCCTCGACGGGCTGCGGGCGGTGGCCGTCGTCGGCGTGATGCTCTTCCACGGCGGGGTGTCGTGGATGCCTGGTGGGTTCCTCGGCGTCGACGTCTTCTTCGTCCTGTCGGGGTACCTGATCACGACGCTGCTGCTGCGGGAGCGGGTCCTGTCCGGGCGGGTCGACCTGCGGGCCTTCTGGAACCGCCGGCTCCGCCGGCTGCTCCCGGCCCTCCTCGTGCTGCTGGCCGGCGTGTCGGTGGCGGCGCCGTTCCTCGGTGACCCGGCCCAGCGGGCCCAGCTCCGGGGCGACGGCCTCGCCTCGCTGCTCTACGTCGCCAACTGGCGGTTCATCCTCACCGAGCAGTCGTACTTCGCGGGCACCCCTTCGCCGCTGCGGCACCTCTGGTCGCTGTCGGTCGAGGAGCAGTGGTACGTGGTGTTCCCGCTCGTCGCCGCCCTCGCCCTCGGCCACCTCCGCAAGCGGCGGCTCCAGGTGTTCACCGGCGCCCTCGCCGTCGCCGCGCTGGCCTCGGCCGGGTGGATGGCCCACCTGGCCTCCGGTCCGGGCGACCCGTCTCGCGCCTACTACGGCACCGACACCCGGGCCCACTCCCTCCTGGTGGGGGCGGTGCTGGCCTGCGTGGCGGTGCTCGTGCCCGCTGCACCGCTTCCGCAAGGTGCTCGGCGTCGCCGGTGTGGTCGGGGCCGGCCTCGTCCTGCTCGCCTACCTGACGGTGGCCGAGGGCGACGCCTGGATGTACCGCGGTGGCTTCCTCGGCCTGGCCCTCGCCACGGCCGGCCTGGTCGCCGCCATCGCCATCCCCCGCCCCGCCCTGCCCGGTGGTCGGGTTGCTCGCGGTCCGGCCGCTGGTGGCGATCGGCCAGGTGTCCTACGGCCTGTACCTGTGGCACTGGCCGGTGAACGTCTTCCTCACCCCCGAGCGCACCCACCTCGACGCCGGGACCCTGGCCGACGACCTCGCCCTGTTCGCCCTGCGGACCTCGGTGGCGGTCCTGTTCACGGTGGCCTCGTACCGGCTGATCGAGGCCCCCGCCCGCGCCGGCGGGGTCGACGGCCTCCGGTTGCGCTTCCCCGGCGTCGGCCGCTCGCGCCCGGCCACCGTCGCGGTGGCGGCCGGGCTGGTGGTGTGGCTGCTGGTGGCCGCGACCCTGCGCGTCCCGGCCTCCGACGGGCAGCAGACCGTCGCCGGACTGCCACCGGAGCTGGCCGACCTGCCGGCCGGTGTGCCCGACCTGCCCGACACCACCGTGGCCACCATCCCTGCGGAGGTCCGCCAGCTGGTGGAGACCACGGGCCTGCCGGCGGTGCCCGACGACCGACCCGTGCGGGTGCTCGTCGTCGGCGACTCGGTGGCCCTGACGCTGAGCTGGAACGCCCCGCCCGTGCCCGACTCGATCAAGGTGAACACCCGGGCGATCCTCGGCTGCGGCCTCGTCGACGGCTTCGCCCTCACCGGTGGCGTGGTGAACACCTCGGCCCAGGCCTGCGGCGACTGGCAGGCCTTCTGGCAGGGGGGCGTCGCGTCGGCCCAGCCCGACGTGGTGATGATCCAGTACGGAGCCTGGGAGGTCTACGACCACAAGGTGGGCGGCGACATCATCGAGAGCCCCTCACCGGAGATGGCCGCGGCGATCCGCGACGGCTTCGACTCCGGGGTCGAGGCCGTGCTCGAGGTGAAGCCGGACGTGCGCTTCGCGTTCGTGGGCCTGCCCTGCATGCAGGAGCAGAACCCGCGGCTGGGCGGCGCCGACAGCGAGCGCAACGACCCCGAGAAGGTCGCGTGGGTGAACGAGGTGATCGAGGGCTACGCCGACGACCTCGGGTCGCGGGCCGTGTTCCTGCCCCTCGGTGACCTGCTGTGCCCCGACGGCGAGTTCGTCGAGTCACCGTTCGGCGACGGCGTCCTCCGCCCCGACGGGAGCCACTACCGGGTGGAGGAGGTCGGCCCGGTCTGGGACTGGCTGGCCGAGGAGATCGTCCCGTTCGCCCGCACCCCCGTCGACGGGCCCGACGTCGACTCCGACCTCTCCGGCGACGTGGCCGCCGGTCAGCCGGCTGATCGGACCGGCGACCCACCCGCGTAGACGCCGAGCCGACAGGCGAGGCGACCAGGCGAGCACGGTGTCGGTCGGCGGCGGAGCCGCACCCTGTTGCCGCGGGAGGGGCGAGCTGTCCGCTCCAGTCCGTAGCATCGGTCTCCCATGCAGACCGCCCTCATCGTCATCGCCGTCCTCGTGGTCGTCCTCGGGGCGATCGGCGCGTACATGCGCCTCGGGCCCGGGGCCCGCGACCGGCGCCCCACCCTCGAGCCGCCGCTGGCGCCGCCGCCGAAGACCCCACCCACCCGGCGCGAGCCGGTCCCCGCTGCGACCGACGAGGGCGACGGGGGTGGCGGCGTCGCCGTCGACGAGGCGCCGACCGCCGCCGAGGTCGAGGAGGCCCCGCCGGCCGAGGTCGTCGCCCCGGTCCGGCCCAGCTTCCGGGAGCGGCTGGCCAAGGCCCGCGGCACCGTGTCGGGCTACCTGGGTTCGATCCTCTCCCGCTCGGCGATCGACGACGAGACCTGGGAGGACCTCGAGGAGGCCCTGATCCGGGCCGACGTCGGCGTCGGGCCGACCACCGAGCTGCTCGACGCGGTGCGGGCCCGGGTGAAGGAGCAGGGCATCGAGGAGCCTCAGGCCCTGCTCGACGCGGTCAAGGACGAGATGAAGGCCCGCCTGTCGGTGGCCGATCGGAGCCTGCGCTGGGACGAGGGCCGCACCAACGTGTGGCTGTTCGTCGGCGTCAACGGCGTCGGCAAGACCACCACCATCGGCAAGATCGGCAAGCGCGAGGCCGAGGTCGGGCGCAGCGTCGTGATGGCCGCCGGTGACACGTTCCGGGCCGCCGCGGCCGAGCAGCTGGGCACGTGGGCCGAGCGCTGCGGGGCCACCCTGGTCCGCGGCGCGGAGGGGGCCGACCCCAGCTCCGTCGTGTTCGACGGCATCACCAAGGCCGCGTCGACCGGCGCCGACCTGGTGCTGGCCGACACCGCCGGGCGCCTCCACAACAAGGCGAACCTGATGGAGGAGCTGCGCAAGGTGCGGCGCGTCGCCGACAAGGACCCGGGCCACGTCACCGAGACGCTCCTCGTGCTCGACGCCACCACCGGCCAGAACGGCCTGGCCCAGGCCCGCGTGTTCACCGAGGCCGTCGACGTCACCGGGGTGGTGCTCACCAAGCTCGACGGCTCGGCCAAGGGCGGCATCGTCGTGGCCATCCAGGAGGAGCTGGGCATCCCGGTGAAGCTGGTCGGCCTGGGCGAGACCGCCGATGACCTGATCGCCTTCGACCCCGACGAGTTCGTCGACGCCCTCTTCGCCACCTCCTGACGTCGCACGGTCGGCATCGCCGTCGTGACGGTCACCCGCACCGACCGCGCCACGCCCGTCGAAGTGGTCCGCGTTCGTCGGCCCCTGACCCGCAGGTCGCGGGACCAGTCCGCAAGGGACGAGTCGATGGGCGTCAGGGGCGCGGTGGGGGAGCGGGGCCGGCGCGGGCCGCGGCCTGCTCGGCCCGGCGAGCGACGCGGCGGGCCCGGAGGCGCAGCTGCAGGCGCCGGACGGTGCGGACGAGCACGACGGCGGTGGCGACCGACGCCACCGCCAGCACGCCGGTGACGATCAGCGCCGCGGTGGGGTAGGCGATGGCCAGCGCCATCAGCGCGGCCACCAGCCCGTCCTCGGTCGTGCTCACCACGACGTTCGACACCGGTTCCGGCGACGTGTTGACCATCGCCCGCACCGACGCCTTGGCCGCGTGGGCGCTGAGGGCGAGGAGGGCACCGGTGGCGATGGCCCCGAACGAGGTGCCGTCGTCGCCGGTGGCCGAGAACACCGCGGCCCCCGCGATCGGACGCAGCACCGTGTGCACCGCGTCCCAGGCGCTGTCGAGCCACGCCACCTTGTCGACGACCAGCTCGACGACGGCCAGCACCAGCGCGCCGGCGATGACCCACGGCTCCTGCAGCCAGTCGGGACTGGTGACCCAGTCCCACCGGCCGGCCAGGCCGAGCAGGGCGGCGACGAAGTACATGCTGATGCCCGACGACCACGCGCCTGCCGCTGCCGTCCCGACGTCCACGGCCCGCAGTGTGGCACCGGTGAGTGGGTACGGTGGCGGCCATGTGGCTGTTCCGCCTGCTCACCGCCCCGTTCCGGCTCACCCTCCTGACCGCCCGGATCATGGGGTACAACCGCTTCGTCGTCTTCCTGCTCGGGATCGCGGTCGGCTTGCTGGTGGCACCGACCACCGGGGCCGAGCTCCGCGACAAGATCCGGGCCCAGGTCGACGCCCGCTCCGGGGCGCAGGACCCGAACGCCGGCTTCGCCCCCTGACGACCCCCGAACCGCACCGGGCCGCCCGGCCACCGGGTGGTCCCGTCCCGCCGGGCCCGGGGGTGGGTCGGAGGCCGCGGGGTCCGCCGGGTAGCATCGCCAGCCGCATGTTCGACGCACTGACCGACCGCTTCGAGGGGATCTTCACCCGCCTGCGCGGCAAGGGCCGCCTGGGCGAGGCCGAGGTCGACGAGGTCCTCCGAGAGATCCGCCTGGCCCTGCTGGAGGCCGACGTCAGCTTCACCGTGGTCCGGGGCTTCGTGTCCCGGGTGCGGGAGGCCTGCCTCGGCGCCGAGCTCTCCGGAGCGCTGAACCCGGCCCAGCAGGTCATCGACATCGTCCACCAGGAGCTCATCAGCACCCTGGGCGGCGAGACCCTCCGCATCACCTACGCGCCGAAGCCCCCGACCGTCATCCTGATGGCCGGCCTCCAGGGCTCGGGCAAGACCACCACCTCGGCCAAGCTGGCCCGCTGGTTCAAGGCCCAGGGCCGCAACCCGATGCTGGTCGGCGCCGACCTCCAGCGCCCGGCGGCCATCGAGCAGCTGCGCACCCTCGGCCGCCAGGTCGACGTGCCGGTCGTGTCCCGCGACGACGCCATCGGCGGCGAGGGCGGCGACCCCGTCGAGGTGGCCCAGAGCGCCATCAGCGAGGCCCGCCGCCTCGGACGCGACGTCGTCATCGTCGACACCGCCGGCCGCCTCTCGATCGACGCCGAGCTCATGGAGCAGGTGCGCCAGATCGCCGAGGTGACCCAGCCGCACTACACGTTCCTCGTCGTCGACGCCATGACCGGCCAGGACGCGGTCACCACGGCCGAGAACTTCCACGCCACCCTCGAGCTCGACGGCGTCATCCTCACCAAGCTCGACGGCGACGCCCGCGGCGGTGCCGCCCTCTCGGTCAAGGAGGTCGTGGGCCGCCCGATCGCCTTCGCCTCCAACGGCGAGAAGCTGGCCGACTTCGACCTCTTCCACCCCGACCGCCTCGCCGGGCGCATCCTCGGCATGGGCGACGTGCTCACCCTCATCGACAAGGCCAAGGAGCACTTCGACGAGGCCCAGGCCGAGGAGGCCGCGACCCGCCTGATGGAGGGTCAGTTCACCTTCGAGGACTTCCTCGAGCAGATGCAGCAGGTGAAGAAGATGGGACCGATCTCCGGCCTCATCGGGATGCTCCCCGGCGTGCCCAAGGAGCTCCGCAACCAGGAGATCGACGACCGGGAGCTCAACCGCATCGAGGCCATGATCACCTCGATGACCGTCGAGGAGCGCCAGAAGCCCGACCTCATCGACGGCTCCCGTCGCCAGCGCATCGCCGACCGGCAGCGGCACCAACGTCACCGAGGTCAACGCCCTGCTCGAGCAGTTCCGCCAGATGCAGAAGATGATGAAGAGCTTCGGCATGGGCCCCAAGAAGGCGAAGAAGGGCAAGAAGGGGAAGAAGGGCGGCGGGCGCACCACCCCGAAGGGCGGCCTGCCCAAGGGCCTGCCCAAGCTCCCCGCCGGCGGCGTCCCCGGCCTCCCCGACCCCGGGGCCGGCGAGTTCAAGCTGCCCGGCCTGTAGCCGGGGCGGCGGGGCGCACTTGCCCGTCGCCACCCCGAGCGGGCAGCATGGCAGGCCGGCCCTCGCGGGCCGAGACGACCGGGGTCAGCCCCGAGCGGGCGCACGACGCGCCCCGAGACTTCGACAGAGAGAGAACGAACCGTGGCCGTGAAGCTCCGCCTCATGCGGATGGGCAAGAAGAAGCAGCCGACCTACCGCCTCGTCGCGGCCGACAGCCGCTCGCCCCGCAACGGCCGGTTCATCGAGATCATCGGCACCTACCAGCCCCGCCGCGAGCCGTCGTCGTATCCGCATCGACAACGTGAAGGCGGTCGACTGGCTGCGCAAGGGCGCCCAGCCCACCGAGCGGGTCCAGAAGCTGCTCGAGGTCTCGGGTGCGTGGAAGCACTTCAAGGACGGCACCGAGCCCGAGCCGCTGGAGCCCTCCGGTCCCGACGACCGCCCGGTCGAGGCTGCGGCCGCCGACGCATGAGCGACATCGGTTCGGACGACCTGGCGTCGGACGACGGCGACGCCACCGACGGTGACGCGACCGACGGTCCGGTCACCCTCGCCCCGGACACCGCGGTCGCGGTGCTGGAGTACCTCACCAAGGCCCTCGTGGCCGACCCCGACGGGGTGCGGGTCGAGGTCGACGACTCCGACGGCGTCACCCTCAACGTCCACGTCGCCGACGGCGACATGGGCCGGGTCATCGGCAAGCGGGGCCGGCTGGCCAACGCAGTGCGCTCGGTCGGTCGCGCCGCGGCGGCCAAGGACGGCCACACCGGCGTGTCCATCGAGTTCGTCGACTGACGCTGCCCATGCGACCTGACGGTCTGCTCGAGGTCGGGCGGATCGACAAGGCCCACGGCATCAAGGGCGAGGTCCTCGTCGCGCTCACGACCGACCGCACCGAGCGGGTCGCCGCCGGGGCGCGCCTGTGGGTCGACGACGTCGAGCGCGAGGTGCTCCGCTCCTCGGCCCACCACCACCGCTGGATCGTCGCCTTCGACGGCCTCGCCGACCGCAACGAGGCCGAGGCCCTGCACGGCGCGGTGCTGCGGGCCGAGCCGCTGCCGACCGACGAGGCCCTGTTCGTCCACGAGCTGGTGGGCGCGGCGGTGGTGCTGCCCGACGGCACGCCCGTGGGCATCGTCGAGTCGGTGCAGGACAACCCGGCCCACGAGCTGCTGGTGCTCGACTCCGGCGCCCTGGTGCCGGTCGTGTTCATCACCGACGCCTCGGGACTGCCCGGGCGGGTGGTGATCGACCCGCCCGAGGGCCTCCTCGACCTCGCGTCCGGTGACGGCCCGGAGGACGGCGAACCGGCCGACGAGGCCTGACCAGCGCCGTGCGGATCGACGTCTTCACCATCTTCCCGGCCATGGTCGACGGCTTCGCCGACCTCAGCCTCCTGGGCAAGGCGAGGGAGCGGGGCCTCCTCGACGTGCGGGTCCACGACCTGCGCGCCGGCGCCGACGACCCGCACCGGTCGGTCGACGACGCCCCGTTCGGCGGTGGTGCCGGGATGGTGCTGATGGCCGAACCGCTGGCCACCGTGGTGGAGGCGGTGCAGCCACCCCGGCCCCTGCTGCTCCTCGGCCCCGGCGGTCGCCGCCTCGACCAGGCCTACGCCCGCGAGCTGGCCGACGGCGGGGGCTTCTCCCTGCTGTGCGGTCGCTACGAGGACGTCGACCACCGGGTGCGCGCCCACGTCGTCGACGGCGAGCTGTCGATCGGCGACTACGTCCTCGCCGGAGGAGAGGTGGCCGCCATGGTCGTCCTCGAGGCCGTCGGACGGCTCGTCCCCGGCGTGATGGGCAACGACACCTCCGCCGACGAGGAGTCCTTCGCCCACGGGCTGCTCGAGTACCCGCAGTACACCCGACCCGCCGAGTGGCGAGGCCACGAGGTCCCCGAGGTGCTGCGCTCCGGCGACCACGGCCGCATCGCCCGGTGGCGCCACGCCCAGGCCCTCCACCGCACCGTCGCCCGGCGTCCCGACCTGGTCGAGGCGAGGGGCGGTCTGACCGACGACGAGCGGGCGCTCATGGCCGAGCACCCCCCGGTGGACGGCCTCGGTGACCGGCTCGGCTTTCCCGCTGGTGGGGACGACGACTAGCGTTGCCCGTCGCCCCTGAGCCGACCCTGCGGCCAGACGAGCACTCGACTCGCAAGGAACCATTCGCGCCATGAACCGCCTCGACGTCATCGACACCGCCACCATCGAGACCAGCCGTGAGGCCCGCACCGACGAGGTCCCGGACTTCCAGGCCGGCGACACCCTCAAGGTCCACGTCCGCGTGGTCGAGGGCAACAAGGAGCGGGTGCAGGTGTTCCAGGGCGTGGTCATCCGCCGCCAGGGCTCCGGGGTCCACGAGACCTTCACCGTGCGCAAGGTCAGCTACGGCGTCGGCGTCGAGCGCACCTTCCCGCTGTACACCCCCAACGTGAGCCGCATCGAGCTGGTGACCCACGGCGACGTGCGCCGGGCCAAGCTCTTCTACCTCCGTGATCGGATCGGCAAGGCCGCGAAGGTCAAGGAGAAGCGCTTCCGCTGACCTCGGTCGGTGGCGGCAGGCGGAGGCGAGCGACGGCCTGATCCGCGGCGCGCCCGTGGGGCCGACGGGGAGGCCCGGGCCGCTCGCTGGTACGAGGCCGCGTGGCTGGGAGGTGCTCGACCGCAACTGGCGCGACGGGCGCAACGGCGAGATCGACCTGGTCCTCCGTCGGGAGCGGACGATCGTGTTCTGCGAGGTCAAGGCCCGGCGCACCGCGGCCTACGGCTCGCCGGCGGAGGCCGTGACGCCGACCAAGCAGGCCCGCATCCGCCGGCTGGCGTCGGCGTGGCTGACGGCCCACGAGGTGCGCGGGGTCGAGGTCCGCTTCGACGTGGTGGCCATCCTCGGCGATGACCTGGAGGTCATCGAAGCCGCCTTCTGAGCGCGCCGGCGGGAGGAGGGGTGCCGAGGCGATCGTCGGCTGCCGTCCGACCCAGGCCCGGTGCCGTCCTGGCGCGTGATCCGTGCCGTTCCCCGGCCCGATCGACGCGCCGGTACGGCTCCCGCGGCACCTCACAGGCCCCTTCGTGCTGGGTGGGCGAGCGGCCGGGGACCCCACCCCCGTCCCGGGGTGTCAGGTCGCGACCCTCGGAGCGGTCAGGACGGTCCCACCCCTCCTGAAGGAGACCGACATGAAGCTCCCCCTCCGCTCCCTCCTGGTCGGCGCCCTGCTGGCGCTGGCCGCCCTGGCGCCCGGCTCACCCGCCGCCGCGGTCGACCCGGCCCAGGTGTTCTGGCTCGAACGGACCGCCGGCCTCGGCGTGAACGGCACCTACACGCCGGTCGTGGGCGAGTTCGGTGGCCCCGGCACCCACGACGACGTCATCTGGTACGCCCCGGGCGCCGGAGCCGACCACCTCTGGCTGTCGAACGGTGACGGCACCTTCGCCAAGCAGGCTCTGCAGGCGGTCAACGGCACCTACGAGCCGGTCGTCGGCGACTTCGTCGGCGACGGCCTCGAGGAGGTGCTGTGGTACGGCCCGGGCGGCCAGCTCGACGTGCTCTGGCAGAACGTCGGTGGCGGCGCCTTCGCCTCGCTGCCGGTGACGATCAACGGCGTGTACGACCCGGTCGTGCTCGACGACCTGGCCGGCCACGACGACGTCATCTGGGCACCCCCCGGAGGCGGCGCGGGGACGGTGTGGTCGTTCGAGAACGGCGGCGCCTACATCACCAACGCGGTGAACGTGCCGGCCGGCACCCAGCCCCTCGTCGGCCACTTCTCGGCCGGCGTCTGCCAGGACGTGTTCTGGTACGGCCCCGGCGGGGTCGCCGACCAGCTGTGGCTGCTGACGTGCAACGGCCAGAAGGGTGTGCACCCGCAGGCCGTGTTCGGCACCTACCAGCCGGTCGTCCAGCAGCTCACCCAGGGCGGAGCCGCCGTCGACGACATCCTCTGGTACCGGTCGAACGGCCTCAGCACCGTGTGGCACAGCGACGGTGACGGCACCTGGACGTCGAGCTCCCACGACATCCCCTTCGCGGGGACCCCGCTGCCGGCCGCCGGCAACTGGGGCGTCGCCCACATCTGGGTGCCGAACGGCCAGGACGCGATCTTCTGGGACGTGGCCGGTGCCGGTGACCACGTGGCGCCGCTGCTGAACACCGAGGTCCCGGCGACGTACACGCCGATCATCGGCCGCTTCGTCGGCACCAACGCCGACATCTTCTGGTACCGGCCCGGCGCCTCGGTCGAGCGCCTGATGTACCGCTGACCCGACCACCGAGCCAGCGTCCCGGCGGACCCCGCCTCCCTCCCCGGGGCGGGGTCCGACCGCGCCCGACGTCGTCGTCGGCCTGACCCACGCCCGTCGGACTCGTTCTGTGAGCGGCTTGGTGCCACATCCGGCCGAACCCGCTCACAGAACGGTGGGTGGGTCGGGGTGACGCAGCCGCGTCAGCAGAGGTCGGCGAGGGCCTCGTGGGGGTCGGGGTCGACCTCGACCCGGGTGAGGCGGGGCGCCCGCCAGAGGTTGCGCCAGGCCCGGCCGACGGTGAACGGCTCACGGGTGGCGTCGCGGAGCTCCCGCAGGGGCGGGCACTCCCAGGCCGCCCGGGCCGCCTCGACGTCGTCGTCCCACGAGCCGGCGCTCGACGTGAACAGCGTGGTGGCGAAGCCGTCGCCGCCGAGCAGGGCGGGATCGACCGGCTCGGTCGAGATGCGGGCGGCCAGCCAGGCCTGCGGGATCGGCTTCTCGTGGCCGATGAAGCCGGCCTCCTCGACGACGAAGCGCGCCGTGACGGGGTCGGCCAGGCCGAGGCGGTCGATGACGAACACGTCGAGGTCGACCGAGTAGCCGGTGACGCCGATCCCGAACTGGGCGGTGGCGGGCGTGCGGAGGTCGGCCGGGGGCAGGGCCGGGACGACGTTGCGGTCGACCACGACGGTGTCGGCGGTGACCTCCGCGGCCCGGGTGCCGCCGCGGCCCCAGCCCTGCTCCTCGGCGGTGACGGGGTGGTCGACGTCGAGGTGGCCGACGATGGCCGATCGGCCGTCGGCGATGATCGAGCTGTTCACGATCACCGCCTCGCCGGGCCGCAGCCACCCGGCGGCGACGACCCCCCACACGGCGACGCACGCCGACGGGCGCGGCGACCGCGATGCGACGGGTCACGGGCAGCATCGCCACCGGTGCGACCAGCGCGAACAAGGGGGGCAGCAGGAGGCGGGCGTGGGCGTAGTCGCCCCCGGCCATGACCACGTAGCCGACGTGGAGCAGCCCGGCGCGCGGGGAGCAGCGCCACGCGCGACGAGGGACCGCCCGGAGAGCCGTCGACCGACGACGACGGCGGCGACCGCGAGGGCGGCCAGGGGGATCCACAGCTGGTAGGTGCCGACCAGGTCGACGACGTAGGCCCAGCCCTCCTCGACGTGGGGGGCGGTCGCCTGCTTGGCCAGCGCGGTGTTGGGGACCAGGGCGGCGAAGAACGCCATCCGGAACACCTGGTAGGCGACCGGCAGGACCGCGGCGACGAGCGACGTGGCGGCCGGCGCGCCGCCAGCCTGCGCCACGCCACGCACCGACCACGACGAACAGCAGCACCGCGGCGCCTTCGATGGTCGCGTCGGGGCGGATCAGCGGCGCGGCCCCGGCGACCACCAGTGCCCAGGCCGGGGTGTCCTCCGGGTGCTCGACCGCCCGGGACAGCCCGAGGGCGAGCAGCCCGGTCCAGGCCAGGGTGAGGCCGGTCTCGAGGCCGGCGGTGGAGAAGTCCCACAGGGCGGGGAGGGCGACGAGCACGAGGGTGCCGGCCGGCAGCCACACCGCCCCGGAGGGCGCGGCGGCGGCCAGCAGGCGCCGGGAGGCCAGACCCATCCAGACGATGCCCAGCGCGGCGAGGGGGAGCGAGAGGGCGATGGCGACGTGCTCGAGCCGCAGCGGCAGCAGCACCTCACCCAGGGTCAGCGCCGCCAGCCAGCCCGGGCTGGTGTAGGCCTCGACCCGCTCGCCCACGTTGTAGACGGGGCCGTGGCCGGCGACCAGCTGGTCGACGATGCGGTAGTTGATGAAGGCGTCGTCGGTGGTCCACCGGCGCTGCCAGCCGGCGATCGCGAGCACGAGCGCGGGCACGATCGTCGCCGCCAGCACCGCCACGTCGATCCCGCCCCCGGCGCTCGTGACGCCGACGGCGGAGGCGTCAGGCTCGCTGGCCGTCTCGTCGGCCTGGGTCGGAGCGTCGGGAGCATCGGCATCCGGTGTGCGGGCGCTCTCGACCGGCACTGCGGCCGGCGAGTCCTCGGGCGGCGACGTCCGCGCCGGCTCGGGCGCGCCGTCGTCCGGGGGGCCGGAGGTCTCGTGGTCGTCGTCGGGCATCGGCCGTTCAGCGGGCCCGGCGGCGGTGGCGGCGCGACCAGCACGAGCGGTGCCAGTGGCGGCGGTCCTCCGGGGCCACCAGCGGCACGACGACCAGGTGGCCGACGCCGGCGTGGATGGGGGAGTGGCACCCCGGGCAGAGGTAGGTCTTCAGCGCCTGGTAGGGCTGGATCGACTGGACCTCGACGGGGACGCCGTCGAGCTCGTCGGTGAGGGTCGAGGAGCCGGACGCCCACTCGGGGAGGCGCTGGCGGGGGCGTCGACGGCTGCCCCGGGACGGCTGGGCGGTCACCGGTCGGTCACCCGAGGAGGGCCCATGCCACGAGGGCCACGCAGACGAGGAGGGCGGCCGCGACGAGGGCGTAGTCGGCCGGGCCCTTCCGGGTCGGGTGGTGCGGGTTGAAGCCCATCGACGCCACGCTAGGGCGGCGCACGCCCGGTGACCCAGGTGTCGGTAGCGTGCGCGCCATGAGCGACAGCGACCGGAAGTCCACCACCGTCTCCCGCAAGGACGGCGTCGTCACCGTCACCATGGATCGGCCCGCGGTCAAGAACGCCCTCGACGACCACATGTTCATCGAGCTGGTCGACACCTTCCGGGAGATCGCCGACCGCGGCGGCGAGGACCGGGTCGTGGTGCTCACCGGCGCGAACGGCGAGTTCTGCTCCGGTGCCGACCTGGGTGCGCCGCCGGTCATCCACGACCGCAACGGCCCGGCCAAGATCCGCCGGCTGCACCGTCTGGCCACCGCGCTGCACGACCTGCCGCAGCCGACGATCGCCCGCATCCCCGGCATCGCCGCCGGCGCCGGCCTGAACCTGGCCCTCGGCTGCGACCTGACCATCGCGTCGTCGACCGCCCGCTTCTCGGCGATCTTCGCCAAGCGGGGCCTCTCGACGGACATGGGCGGGGCATGGCTGCTGCCGCGCCTCGTCGGCCTGCACCGGGCCAAGGAGCTGGCCCTCTTCGGCGACGTGCTGTCGGCCGAGGAGGCCGAGCGGCTCGGCCTGCTCAACCGGGTGGTGGCGCCCGAGGACCTCGACGCCACCGTCGACGACTGGGCGTCCCGCCTCGCGGCAGGGCCACCGCTGGCGATGGAGCACATCAAGCGGCTGCTGAACCGCTCGTTCGAGACCGGCTTCGACGCCCAGCTCGACACCGAGGGCGTCGCCCAGTCGGTCATGTTCACCACCAAGGACATGGCCGAGGCCATGGGCGCCTTCTTCGAGAAGCGCGCCCCCGACTTCCAGGGCCGCTGAGACCGGGTTCGTCGACGAACGGCGCGCTCACCACGGCGGGGCCCGGAGGTGCGGGACCGGGGCCGAGCGTCTCGGCGGGGCGCCGGCCTCCGGGGGGCGCCCATGGCCGCACGGCGCGGCGCACCTGGCGGTCGGTCGGGTCGGCGGCTCCGTCGAGGGGGGCGAGGCGGACCCACGGGGGTCCGGTCGGACCCCACAGGGACTCGGGGTCGATGTAGGTCTCGCCCCGGCGGGCGCCGACGTGCAGCCGCGAGCCGGCGACGCCCACCACCTGGCGGCGCTCGACCCGCTGCCCGGCGACCACCCGCACCTCGGCCAGGAACGAGTACGAGGTGCGGACGCCGTCGGGGTGGGCGACGGTCACGTGCAGGTCACCGCCGACCGCCCCGGCGAAGGTGACCTCGCCCCTGGCCGCAGCCCGGACCGGGGTGCCCGGCACCGTCGCGTACTCGACGCCCCGGTTGCCCGGCAGCCACGGCTGCGGCGGGGGCCGGAACGGGTCGGTGACCGGCGCGTCGACCGGCGGCGAGTACACCACCGGCTCCATCGACTGCGCGCCCGCGGGCGCGCCCACCGATGATGCGCCGACCGCCATCGAGGCCACGGACGCGGCGGCGACCAGCAGGGCGGCGGCCCGCCGGGTCAGGCGCGGGGGTGGGTGTCGGTGTGCACCTGCCGGAGCCGCTCCCGGCTGACGTGGGTGTACACCTGCGTGGTGGCCAGGTCGGCGTGGCCCAGGAGCTCCTGCACCACCCGCAGGTCGGCGCCACCGTCGAGCAGGTGGGTGGCGAAGCTGTGGCGCAGCGCGTGGGGGTGGGTCGGGTCGGCGGCCCGCCGGTCGACCACGCGACGGACGTCGCGCGGCGTGAGCGGCCGGAGCCGACGGTTGACGAACAGCACGCCCGGATCGGCCCCACCGACCAGCTCGGAGCGCACCGGCAACCAGGCCCGGACCGCGGCGACGGCCGGCTCGCTGACCGGCAGCACGCGCTCCTTGGCGCCCTTGCCCATCACCACCACCCGGCCCCGCGGGAGGTCGATGTCGCGCACCTGGATCCCGCACAGCTCCGACACCCGCAGGCCGCTGCCGTAGAGCAGCTCGAGCACGGCGTCGTCGCGGCGCCGGAAGGCCCGCTCGGTCGCGTCGTCGGGCTCGGGCCCGGCGTCGAGCAGGCCGTCGATCTGCTCGGCGCGCAGGACCTCGGGCAGCCGCCCCTCGCCCCTCGGGGCGCTGAGGTCGGACGACGGGTCGGAGGGGATGCGGCCGGTGCGCGCCGCCCAGCCGAAGTACCGCCGCAGCGAGCTGGCGTGCCGGGCCATGGTGCGCGAGGCCAACCCGCAGCTCGACAGGTACGCGAGGTACCGCCGCAGGGTGCGGTGGTCGACGCCGACCGGGCCGTCGAGCTGGAGCCGGCCGGCCCACCGGGTGAAGCGGGTCAGGTCGGTCCGGTAGGCCGCGACGGTGGCCGGGCCGACGCTGGTCAGCGACTGGAGGAACAGGTCGATCTCCCAGGCCACGGCACCGACGGTACCGGGGGCGACCGCCCGCTCCGATGACCCCTGCCGCGTTCCCTGCCGCGTCCCTGCCGCACCCGAGGCACGGATCGACGGCCGGGTGACCCGCGACCGCCCGGCCAGCGAGGCTCGACCGGGAGCGACATCGGTCGCGGCGCGCCCCCGTCGCGCGGCCGGTCGCCGGTCCCCGCGGCCGGCGGCCGCTCTCGCCTCGTGCGGGGCCTGGTGGGCTGACCACCCCCGCGACTGCCGATGACGGCCCCCAGGAGGACGCTCGTGCCGAGGGCGAGCCACGTCACCAGCCCCAGGACGGCCACGGTCACGCTCACGGTGCCGACCTCCGCTCGACTCGGGTGCCGATCCGGTCGACCCACCCGTCGACCTCCAGGCGGTCGACCGCCACCGCCAGCGGCCCGAGGGCGAGGCCGGTGCGCTGGGCGAGGAGGTCGAGCCCGGCCGGCTCCCAGCCGAGCGCCCGGAGGACCTTCCGGCCGTCGCCGTCGGGTCGGGGGCGCGGGTCGAGCACCGACCCGCCGTCGGCTGATCGCGGCTCGAGGTCGAGGGCGACCAGCACGTCGTCGACCGAGCACGCCGGCGCCGCGCCCTGGCTGAGCAGCCAGTTGCTGCCGGCCGACGCGGCCGAGCGCACCGACCCCGGCACCGCCAGGACGGTGCGCTCGCGCCGCAGGGCCTCGTCGACCGTGTACATCGACCCGCCCGTCCGGGGGGACTCCACCACGACGATGACGTCGGCGACCGCGGCCACCAGCCGGTTGCGGGCCGGGAAGCGCCAGCGGGCCGGCTCGGTGCCGAGCGGGTACTCGCTGATCACCGCGCCCTCGCGGGCCACGGCCTCCCACAGCCTCCGACTCCGGGCGGGGTACACGACGTCGAGGCCGCTGCCCACGATGGCCACGGGTCGGCCTGCGCCACGCCCGGCGGCCAGCGCGCCCTCGTGGGCGGCGGTGTCGATCCCGACCGCCAGACCGGAGACGACGCAGGCTCCCGCCCGAGCGCAGGCGAGCCCCATCTCCCTCGCGGTGTCGGCCCCGGCCCGCGTGCACCGACGGGTGCCGACGATCGCCACCGTCGGCCCGGTCAGGGAGCTCAGGTCGCCGTCGGCGAAGAGGACCACCGGGGGGTCGACGTCGAGCGCCAGCCGCTCCGGGAACCCCGGGTCACCGGTGACCGCCACCTGCAGGTCGGCGTGGGCGCTCCACACCTCGGTCACGTCGGTGCTGCCCGCCGCTCTCGCCCACCCCGCGGCGATGTCGGTGGCCCGGCGCCCGCAGACCTCGGCCACCGGAGCCGGCGACGTGGCCCGACCGGCGAGGACCTCGGTCCACGCCTCCTCGCCGGTGAAGAGGCCGCGCAGAGCCTGCAGGCGGGCCGGGCCCATGGCCGGCAGACCCGACAGCGCGACCCACCACGCCGCCTCGGGCACCTCGCCGTCGGACCGCGGCGTCTCGGCGCCCGCCCCACCGTCGGCCTCGGACCCGGTCACGCCGCCGTCTCCAGGAACCCGGACCCGTCGCTGCGCAGGGCCATGGCCAGGGCCACCGGCTCGGCGCCGAGCGGGGCCTCCGGATCGATGCCGTCGAGGTCGGCCACCGTGCGAGCCACCCGTCGGACGCGCGCCAGGCCGCGGGCGCTCAACCGCCCCTGGCGCAGGGCGGTCTCGAGCATCCGGGTGGCGGCGCCGTCGAGCGGCACCAGGTCGTCGAGCCGCTCGGCCGGGATGGCCGAGTTGGCGGCCACCCCGCGGAGGGCGGCCACGGCCCGGGCGTGAGCCACCCGTTCGGCCACCTCCGCGGTGCCCTCGCCCCGCTGCCCGTCGAGCAGCGCGCCGGGATCGGGCCGGTGGACCTCGACCCGCAGGTCGAAGCGGTCGAGCACGGGCCCGCTCAACCGTCGCCGGTAGCGGGCCCGGGCCGCGTCGGAGCACCGGCACGCGCCCGGCTCGGTGGCGTGCCCGCAGGGACAGGGGTTGGTGGCCGCGATGAGCAGGAACCGGGCCGGGAGGGTCACCGAGGCCCGGGCCCGGGCGACGCGCACCACCCCCTCCTCCAACGGCTGGCGGAGGCTGTCGATGACCGTGGGCGGGAACTCGCCCATCTCGTCGAGGAACAGGCACCCTCCGGTGGCCAGGCTGAGCTCGCCGGGCCGGAGCGACGCGGTGCCCCCGCCGACCAGGGCGACCATGGTGGACGAGTGGTGCGGCGCCCGGAAGGGCGGGCGCGTCACCAGGCCACCTCCGGGCACCGACACCCCGGCCGCGGAGTAGCACCGGGTGGCGGCCAGCGCGTCGGCCTGGCCGAGCGGGGGCAGCAGCCCGGGCAGCCGTCGGGCCAGCATCGTCTTTCCCGCCCCTGGCGGGCCGACGAGCAGCAGGTGGTGCCCGCCGGCGGCCGCGATCTCCAGCGCCTGGCGGGCCACCGGCTGGCCCCGGACGTCGGCGAGGTCGGGTGGCGGTGGCTCCGGCGGCGCGGCCGGCGGCTCGGGCGGGTCGGGCCAGGCCTCGTCGCCCCGGAGCGCGAGCACGGCCTCGGCCAGGCGGGTGATCGGGCGGACCACGTGGCGGCCCACGAGCCGGGCCTCGGCCGCCGACCTCGCGGGCACCAGGGCCGTGCCCGACGGCAGCGCGTCGACCACCGAGATCGTGCCCGGCACCGGCCGCAACGTGCCGTCGAGCCCGAGCTCGCCCACCGCGGACAGCTCGTGCAGGGCCTGGATCGGCACCTGCTCGGTGGCGGCCAGGAGGGCCAGGGCGATGGCCAGGTCGAGGCCGCTGCCGATCTTCCGCTCCGACGACGGGGCCAGGTTCACGGTGACCTTGCGGTTGGGCCACTCGAGCTGCGAGCACAGGATCGCGGCGCGGACCCGGTCGCGCGCCTCGCGGCACGACGCGTCGGGCAGCCCCACGACGGTGAACCCGGGCAGGCCGGGCCCGACGTGGACCTCGACGGTGACGGGGCGGCCCTCGACCCCGAGGATGGTGGCGGACGTGACGGTGGCGAGCACGGAGCCCTCCGGAGCAGACGGCGCGGGCGAAGCCGCGCACGGAGCGAGCGGAGGGTCGTTGACGCCGACCGACGAGCGTGGGGCGACCCTACCCAGCAGGTGTGACAGCCAGACCTCGGCATCGCCGGGCCGGTCGGCCGCGACCGCGGCCCCGGTCCGCTAGGCAGGGCCGGACCCGCCCTACCCAGGAGGCCCGCATGCCCGTCGAGCTCGTCAACCCGCCCGGGATCCCGGATCCCGTCGGCTACGCCCAGGTCGGGGTGGCCACCGGGACCCGCACGGTCTACGTCTCCGGGCAGGTGGCCCGCACCGCCGACGGCTCGCAGGTCGGCGCCGGCGACCTCGCCGGCCAGGTCGAGCAGGCCTACACCAACCTGCTCGCCGCCCTCGACGGCGTCGGCGCCACCTACGCCGACGTCGCCAAGGTCACCGCCTACGTGGTCAACCTGACCGAGGACAAGCTCGGGCCGTTCGTCGAGGGGGCGCTGCGCGTCGCCGCGACCCACGGCATCGACCCCACCAAGCCCATGACGATGATCGGCGTCGCGTCCCTCGCCGAGCCCGACCTCCTCGTCGAGGTCGAGGCCATCGCCGTCCTCCCCTGATCGGCTCGCGGCGCCGGCGCAGCGTCTCACCGGCCGGGTGAGACGCCCGCAGGACCGTCCTCCGGCTGGCGGAGCCCCGGGGGGCGACGCCTACACTCGTCCGTCGGCCGCGCAACCCTGCGCGTCCGCAACCACACCTCACAGCCCGGACCCCCCACGGTCGCCGCAAGGCGTCAGGTCCGGGTGACGCGAAACCGTTGGGAAAGGAGATCGACGTGGATCAGCCCGTCGTGACGATGAAGCAGCTCCTCGAGGCAGGTGTCCACTTCGGGCACCAGACGAGGCGCTGGAACCCGAAGATGCAGCGGTTCATCCATGGTGACCGCAACGGCATCTACATCATCGACCTCAAGCAGACGCTCAAGCGCCTCGAGACCGCCTACACGTTCATCCGGGACATGACCGCCGACGGCGGCACCGTCCTGTTCGTGGGCACCAAGAAGCAGGCCCAGGACCCGGTCCAGAGCTACGCCGAGAAGTGCGGCATGCCCTACGTCAACCAGCGCTGGCTGGGCGGCATGCTCACCAACTTCGAGACCATCTCCAAGCGGGTCGCCAAGATGCAGGAGTACCGCCGCATGCGGGCCTCCGGCGAGTTCGACGCCATGCCCAAGAAGGAGGCCCTCCTCCTCAGCCGCGAGCTCGAGAAGCTCGAGCGCAACCTGGGCGGCATCCACCAGATGGAGAAGGCGCCCGACGCGGTGTTCGTGCTCGACACCAAGAAGGAGCACATCGCGGTCACCGAGGCCAACAAGCTCGGCATCCCGCTGGTCGCCGTGGTCGACACCAACTGCGACCCCGACGTCATCCAGTACGTCATCCCCGGCAACGACGACGCCATCCGCTCCGGCACCCTGATGTGCCGGATCATCGCCGACGCCGTCGAGGAGGGCCGCCTGATCGCCTCCAAGCGCAGCGGCGCCGCGGCCCGCGTCGTCCGCTCCGCCGAGGAGGAGGACCGCGTCGCCGCCGAGCAGGCCGAGGCCCGCCGCCAGGCCGCGGTGGCCGCCGCCGAGCGCGAGGCCCGCCTCGCCGCCGGCGTGCCCGCGACCCCGCCGGCTCCGGCCCCCGCGCCCGCCGAGGAGGCTGCGCCCGCCGAGGCTCCGGCCGCGGAGGAGCCCGCCGCGGCCGAGGCCCCCGTCGCCGAGGCCGAGGCCCCCGCCGACGCCGAGGCCGACGCCCCCGAGGCCGACGCGCCCGCCGCCGAGACCACCGAGGAGCAGGCGTAGCCGATGGCCGACTTCACCGCCAAGGACGTCCAGGCCCTGCGCCAGTCCACCGGCGCCGGGATGATGGACGCCAAGAAGGCGCTCACCGAGAACGGGGGCGACCCCGAGGCCGCGGCCAAGTGGCTCCGTGAGAAGGGCCTGGCCAAGGCGGCCACCCGCGACGACCGCGACAACAGCCAGGGCACCGTCGCCGTCGCCCAGGAAGGCGGCGTCGCCGCCATCGTCGAGCTCAAGTGCGAGACCGACTTCGTGGCCAAGTCCGACCAGTTCACCACCCTCGTCCAGGAGATCGCCACCCTCGTGGCGCTCCAGGGCGAGGAGGCCGCGTCCTCGAAGACCGACGCCATCGACGACCTCAAGGTCGTGCTCAAGGAGAACATCGAGCTGGGCCAGGTGGTCCGGGTCGAGGCGGCCGAGGGCCACGTCATCGACTCCTACATCCACCGCCAGGACGGCCGTGGCGTCAACGGCGTGATCGTCGAGCTCGACGGCGGCACCACCGAGGTCGCCCACGACATCGCCGTGCACATCGCCTTCGCCAAGCCCTCCGCCACCCGGCGCGAGGACGTCCCCGAGGCCGAGGTCGCCGAGGAGCGGGCCACCCTCGAGTCGATCACCCGGGCCGAGGGCAAGCCCGAGGCCGCCCTCGACAAGATCGTCGAGGGGCGCCTCACCGGCTGGTTCAAGGAGCGGGTGCTCCTCGAGCAGGGCTTCGTCAAGGACGACAAGGTCACGATCAAGGCGCTGCTCGGCGACGCCGACATCGTCCGGTTCGCCCAGGTCGTCGGTCGGCGGGGCCTGACGCTCCGATGGCCGAGCCTCGCTGGTCGCGGGTCGTCCTCAAGCTCTCCGGGGAGGCCTTCGCCGGCGAGGGCGGCTTCGGCATCGACGGCGCCATCGTCCGGCAGCTGGCCAACGAGATCGTCGAGGTCCGCGAGGACCTCGAGACCGACATCGCCGTCGTCGTCGGCGGCGGCAACATCTGGCGGGGCCAGATCGGTGCCGGCGAGGGCATGGACCGCGCCCAGGCCGACCAGATGGGCATGCTGGCCACGGTCATCAACGCCCTCGGCCTCCAGGACACGCTCGAGCAGCTCGGGCCAGCCGACCCGGGTCCAGTCCGCGGTGCACATGGAGCAGATCGCCGAGCCCTACATCCGGCGCCGGGCCATCCGCCACCTCGAGAAGGGCCGGGTCGTGATCCTGGCCGGCGGCCTCGGCAGCCCCGTTCTTCACCACCGACACCCCCGCCGCGCTGCGGGCGGCCGAGATCGACGCCGAAGCGGTGCTCAAGGGCACCCACTCGGGCGTCGACGGCGTCTACACCGCCGACCCCAAGCTCGACCCCACCGCCACCAAGCTCGACGAGGTCACCTACATGGACGTGCTCAACCGGGGCCTCAACGTCATGGACCCCACCTCCATCACCTTCTGCATGGACAACGACCTCCCGATCGTCGTGTTCGACGTGACCACCGCGGGCAACCTCCGGCGTGTCCTCGACGGCGACGAGGGAGTCGGTACCCTGGTCCGGTGACCGACCGCACGCTCGCCGATGAGCGACGACATGTGTCGCTCGTCCTCGACGAGGCCGGGAGAAGATGACCAAGGCCGTCGCCCACGCCCGCGCCGAGTTCGCCGGCATCCGCACCGGGCGGGCCGCGCCCGGCCTGGTCGAGAAGCTGCCGGTCGAGTACTACGGCTCCGAGGTCCCGCTCCAGCAGATGGCCAACATCTCGGTGCCCGAGGCCCGCATGCTGGTCATCTCGCCCTACGACAAGGGCGTCCATGGCCGCCATCGAGAAGGCGATCCGCAACTCCGACCTGGGCCTCAACCCCAGCAACGACGGCGCCGTCATCCGCCTCACGTTCCCGCCGCTCACCGGCGAGCGGCGCAAGGACCTCGTCAGGGTCGTCAAGCAGATGGCCGAGGACGACCGGGTGTCGGTCCGCAACGTCCGCCGCACGGCACGCCACGAGCTCGAGGCGATGGCGAAGGACGGCGACCTCTCCGAGGACGACCTGGCCCGGGCCGAGAAGGAGATCGACGCGCTCACCCACCGCACCGAGGCCCAGATCGACGAATCCCTGGCTCAGAAAGAGACCGAGCTGCTCGAGGACTGACGCCGCCGCACCGGCCCCCCGGGGTCGGCGCGAGGTGCCCCCGTCCCGGGCCGCACGACCGAAGGAGAGCGATGGGCGACGACCGCAGGCGTGACGCCCCCCGACCGGGGGACCCGGCCGAAGGTGTTCGCATCATCGGCGCCGAGGAGGCCGCCGAGGCCATCGAGCGGGGCGACGTGGCCGCCCGTCGGGGTGGCGACGTGCCGCGCTACGGCGACCGCCCGACCCGCCCGCCGGTCGGTCCCCGGCCCGCCCTGCGGTTCCCGCTCGACGCGGGCGCCGACCCCAGCGACGCGGCCGCGGTGCGCCCGGCGTCGGGTCGACGCTTCGACCCCCGACCCGCTCCCGCCTGGGACGATCCGGCGCCGGCCGACGACGACGGCGGCGACGATCCCTGGCCCGACACCGGGGCCTGGGCCGACGCCGAGCCCGGCTGGGAGGACCCCAAGGACGACGTGGTCGCCTGGTCCACCGGCGAGACGGCGGCCACGCCGGTCGTCGACGCGTCCGAGGGCGACGAGCCGTCGGGCCTGGCCTGGGCCGACGACTTCGTCGGTGACGACGACGACGATCCGTGGGACGGCACCTGGGACGAGCCGACCGGCTCGGTGACCTGGGCCGACGACGTCGCCGCGGTCGCCTCCGAGGCCGACTCGACCCCCGACGTCGCCGATGCGGCACCCTCCGAGGGCGACGACGTCGACGTCCGGCGGCGGGGCCGCCGGCTGTTCAGCCGCTCGGGGCCTGCCGCGCCCGCCGCGCCGGCCGCGCCCGCCGACGAGGTGGCCGAGGCGGACGACCTCGCCGACGACGACGTCGACGACCTGGACGCGTCGGCGCGTCGGGGACGCCACCGAGGTCGCCGAGCGCCCCGAGGTGGGCGTGGTCGACGTCGACGTGTCCGACGATGCCGTGGTCGCGGACATCACCGACGACGCCGTCGCCGGCACCCTGGGCGACCAGGAGGACGAGGAGGCCGGCTTCTTCGACGCCGCGCTGTACGACTCGTCCGAGGTCCCCTCCGTCGCCGCCGTCGGCGGTGAGGGCGCCGACGAGGACGACCAGGGCGCCGGTCTGTTCGACGCCGACGGCGGTTGGGCCGAGGAGCCCGAGACCGTGTTCAGCTTCGAGGACGAGCCCTCGGGTCAGGTCGAGCTCCCGCACTGGACCGAGCCCGGCACCGGTGAGCTGCCGCGGGTGCTCGCCGGCGACGACGCCCCGGTCAGCGGGTCGACGCCCGCGGTGCACTGGCGCGGCGCCGACGCCGCCTGGGGCGACAGCGGCTTCGACGACCTGGCCGACATCAGCGACGAGGTCCGGGTCGGCGCGCTCGACCTCGACCGCCCGACCGACGACGACATCTACTCCTTCGACGAGCTCGACCCGGAGCCGGAGCCCGAGCCGATCGGTCCCACGGGTGGCCGCCGCCAGCCTCCGCCCCGGCCGTCGGTCGAGCAGGGCCCGCCCAGCTCCGGCGGAGCCGGGCGCAACCTGCCCGTCGCCATCGGCGTCGGCCTCGCCTTCGCCGCCGTCGCCCTCATCGCCTTCGCCGTCGGCCCGGCCGCGGCGGTCGTCCTGGTGGCCGTGATCCTGTGTCATGGCCATCGTGGAGTACCAGAACGCGGTCCGGCGGGCCGGGTACCGCCCGGCCGCGCTGTTCGGCATCGTGGCCACCGTCTGCTACCCGTTCGCCGTCTACTGGAAGGGCATCGAGGCCTACCCGCTGCTCATCGTGCTGACCGTGGCGGCCGCACTGGCCTGGCACCTCGTCGGCGCCGACGGCGACGCCCGGGTGGTCGAGAGCGTCGGCGTCACCCTGCTCGGCGTGCGTCTGGATCGGCGGGCTCGGGTCGTTCGCGGCGCTGCTCCTGAGCCAGCCCGACGGCATCGGCCTGCTGCTCGCCGCCATCGTCGCCACGGTCGCCTACGACGTCGGCGGCCTGCGTCGATCGGGCGGTCGATGGGCACCCGACCCCTCGTCGGACGCCAGCCCCAACAAGACCGTCGAGGGCCTGGTCGGCGGCATGCTGATCTCGCTCTTCGTGATGATCGTCGTGGTCGGCCTCGTTCGGCGTCGCGCCGCTCGACGGCCCCGGTGCCGCGCTGCAGATCGGGCATCTTCGCCGCCGTGCGCCGCCCCGCTCGGCGACCTCTGCGAGTCGCTGGTCAAGCGCGACCTCGGCATCAAGGACATGGGGTCGCTCCTGCCCGAGCACGGCGGCATGCTCGACCGCTTCGACGCCCTGCTCTTCGTGCTCCCCGCGGTGTACTACGCGACGGTGTTCTGGGGCATCGGCGCCTTCGCCTGAGGGCCGTCCCCGTGCTCCGTCCCGTGACCGTCGCGCCGGTCGTGAGCAGTCCCACCACCGTCGCCCTCGCCGGGTCCACCGGCTCGATCGGCACCCAGACCCTCGAGGTCGTGGCGGCCGAGCCCGACCGCTACGAGGTCGTCGCCCTCGGCGCCGGGGGCGGCAACGTCGAGCTGCTGGTCGCCCAGGCCAAGGCCACCGGCGCCGAGGTGGTCGCGGTGGCCGACGAGTCCGCGCGCCGCCGAGGTCGCCGCCTCGCTGCCGGGCGTCGAGGTGCGGGCCGGGACCGACGGCCTGGCCAGCCTCGGCGCCGAGGCCGACGTCTGCGTCAACGGGGTCGTCGGGCTTCGCCGGGCTCCACGTCACCCTGGCCACCCTCGAGGCCGGACGGCGCCTGGCCCTCGCCAACAAGGAGTCGCTGATCGCCGGCGGCCCCGTCGTGCAGCGGGTCCGCCGCACCCCGGGCGCCGAGCTGGTGCCGGTCGACAGCGAGCACTGCGCCATCCACAGTGCCTGCGCAGCGGCGACCCCGAGGGTCCCGACCGGGTCGCCGCGCGTCGTCCTCACCGCCAGCGGCGGGCCCGTTCCGGGGCCGCACCCGGGCCGACCTGGCCGACGTCACCGTCGACGACGCCCTGGCCCACCCGACCTGGTCGATGGGCCCGAAGATCACCGTCGACTCGTCGACCCTGATGAACAAGGGCCTCGAGGTCATCGAGGCCCACGAGCTGTTCGGCACCGACTACGACCGCATCGAGGTCGTGGTGCACCCCCAGTCGATCGTGCACTCGATGGTCGAGTTCACCGACGGGGCCACCGTCGCCCAGCTCTCGCTGCCGGACATGCGCCTGCCGATCGGGTACGCCCTGGCCTACCCCGACCGCCTGGCCGCGCCCTTCGGCCGCATCGACTGGACCGCCCTGCGCCGGCTCGACTTCGAGCCGCCCGACCTCGAGGCCTTCCCCTGCCTCCGCCTCGCCTACGAGGCCGGCCGGGCCGGTGGACGGCGCCCCGGCGTGGCTCAACGCGGCCAACGAGGTGGCGGTGGCGGCCTTCCTCGACGGGCGCGATCCGCTGGATCGACATCCCTGACGTCCTCGACGCCGTCCCTCTCGCGGCATGATGGGGAGGTCCCAGACAGCGCCGAGGCCGTCATCGAGGTCGATCGGCGGGGCCGCGACGGTCGCCCGCCGCATCATCGCCGACCGGACCTGAGGCCAGCAGGAGCCGTCGGTGAGCCTCGACCAGTCCCCAGCACCCGAGCCCGGCGCCCGCGCTCCGGCCGGCGCGGCCCGGAGCCGTCGCCCGACGGCCATGACCGGCGGCCAGTGGGCCCGGCTGGCCGTCGTCCTCGGCCTGCTGGTCTGGCTCACCGCCGCCACCGGCCTCTACGGGCTGGTCATGGTCCTGGGCATCATCGTGATGATCTTCCTGCACGAGCTGGGCCACTACGTCATGGCCAAGCGGGCCGGCATGAAGGTCACCGAGTTCTTCCTGGGCTTCGGTCCCCGCATCTGGTCGATCCGCCGGGGCGAGACCGAGTACGGGCTCAAGGTCATCCCGGCCGGCGCCTACGTGAAGATCATCGGCATGCACGACATCGAGGAGGTCGATCCCGCCGACGAGGCGCGCACCTACCGCCAGCAGCCGTTCTGGCAGCGCTTCGGCGTCGCGGTGGCCGGCTCCACCATGCACTTCCTGCTCGCGCTGGTGCTGATCTACGGGCTGCTCGTCGGCTTCGGCGTGTCGGGCGGGTCGATCACCTCGCCCGACGAGAGCCGGTGGGAGGTCGGCGAGGTCAGCGCCGGACAGCGCCGCGGCCGACCGCCGGGCTCCAGGAGGGTGACGCGCGTCGTCGCCGTCGACGGGGAGCCGATCGCCACCTTCGAGGACCTGCGCGGGGAGGTGACCGACCGGCCCGACGAGGAGGTCGTGCTGACCGTCGTGCGCGACGGCGAGGCGCAGCGAGGTCGCCGTCACGCTGGGCCGCAACCCCGACCGATCCGAGCATCGGGTTCCTCGGCGTGAGCGGTTCGCTGCCCGTCGAGCGCCTGGGCCCGGTCGAGGCCGTCCCGGCCACGTTCCGCGAGCTGGGCACCATCTCGGTCGAGTCGGTGAAGGCCCTCGGCAGCTTCTTCACCCCGAGCGGGGTCGCCGACTTCGGTCGCCAGGTCGCCGACGCCGGCGACGAGGCGCCCGCCGATGACCCCGACGCCGCCCCTGCGACCACCGCGCCGGCCTCGTCGTCGTCGGGCTCGTCGGCCGACGACGCCCCCGAGGGCGAGAACCGGCTCCTGTCGCTGCTGGGCGTGTTCCGCATCGGGGTCGACGCCGGCGAGGGCGGCGGCCTGGCCGCGCTGGTCCTGCTGTTCGCCATGATCAACATCTTCATCGGGTTGTTCAACCTGCTCCCGCTGCTGCCCTTCGACGGTGGGCACGTCGCCATCGCCATCTACGAGAAGATCCAGGAGTGGCGGAAGGGGCTCGACCACCGCTACTTCGCCGACGTGGCCCGCCTCCTCCCGATGACCTACGCGGTGGTCGTCGTGCTGGGGCTGATCTTCGTGTCGACCCTGTACCTCGACATCGCCAACCCCCTGACGGTCAACTGATGGAGGTCCGCAGCACCGCCGACCGCCGTCCGACCCGGGCCGTCACCCTCGCCCACTCCCGCAGCCCGGTCACCGTCGGGGGAGGGGCCCCGGTCTCGGTGCAGTCGATGACGACCACCAAGACCGCCGACGTCGACGGCACGCTCCAGCAGATCTACGCCCTGGCTGCGGCCGGGGCCGACATCGTGCGCTGCACCTGCAACGACGCCGACGCCGCGGCCGGGCTGGCCCGCATCGTGCCCCGCTCGCCGGTGCCGCTGGTGGCCGACATCCACCACAACCACCGCATGGGTCTGGCCGCCCTCGAGGCCGGGGTGGCCTGCCTGCGGCTCAACCCGGGCAACATCCGCAAGCCCGAGCACATCAAGGCCGTGGCCACCGAGGCCCACGACCGGGGCGTCCCGATCCGCATCGGCGTGAACGGTGGCTCGCTCGATCCCAAGCTCTACGAGAAGTACGGCGGCGTGGTCACCCCCGAGGCCATGGTCGAGTCGGCCCAGATCGAGCTGGCCCACTTCGCCGACGTCGGCTTCGACGACGTGAAGATCTCGGTCAAGGCCTCGAGCGTGCCGCTGATGATCGACGCCTACCGGCTGCTGTCGGAGACGGTCGACCACCCCCTGCACCTCGGCGTCACCGAGGCCGGCCCGCTGCCCGGCGGCCTGGTGAAGTCGTCGGTCGGCATCGGCACCCTGCTGGCCGAGGGCATCGGCGACACGATCCGCTACTCGCTCACCGCCGACCCGGTCGAGGAGGCCAAGGCCGGGCCGGATGCTGCTCGAGACCCTCGGCCTGCGCGAGCGCACCAACGTCGACCTCATCGCCTGCCCCAGCTGCGGCCGGGCCGAGATCGACGTGATCGAGATCGCCCGTCAGGCGCAGGAGGCCTTCGCCGACAAGGAGATCCCCCTCCAGGTCGCGGTGATGGGCTGCGTCGTGAACGGCCCCGGCGAGGCCCGCGACGCCGACATCGGCATCGCGGCCGGCAACAAGCGGGGCCACCTCTTCGTGAAGGGCACCAACGTCGCCGTCGTCCCGGAGGACGAGATGGTCTCGGCCCTGGTCGAGTGGGCCGAGCTCATCACCGAGCACGGCGTCGACGCCGCCCTCGAGCGGGTCGACACCGCGGTCGCGACCCGCGAGGCCGAGCGCGACCGGGCCCGCCTGCTGCGCGAGCAGGGCGACGACGTGAACGCCAGCGAGCAGCGCGTCGAGCTGATCAAGAAGCGCATCGACGGCTGATCCGGACCGGCGTCCGGTGGCCGGCGGAGGGCGGACGGGTGCGGTCGCGGTGCAGCCCGGCCGCGTAGAGTCGCGGGTCGTGCCAACGGACGACGACCATGCGTGACAGCACCGGCGGGGTGCAGAGCGCCCTCGTCCTGGGAGGATCGTCCGAGATCGGCGTGGCCATCGCCCGCCGCCTGGTCGCCGACCGGTGCCGCCGGGTGGTGCTCGCCGGCCGGCCCTCGCCGCGCCTCGACGAGGCTGCGGCCGAGCTGCGCGGCGCGGGGGCCGAGGTCGAGGTGGTCGACTTCGACGCCGCGGCCACCGACTCCCATGCCAAGGTGCTCCAGACGGCGTTCGACGGCGGCGACCTCGACGTGGTGGTCCTCGCCTTCGGTGTCCTCGGCGATCAGGACACCTTCGACCACGACCCCGCCGCCGCGGTCGAGGCCGTCACCGTGAACTACACCGGCGCGGTGTCGGTCGGGCCTCCTCGTGGCCGACCACCTCCGGCGCCAGGGCCACGGCACGCTGGTCGTGCTGTCGTCGGTGGCCGGGGTGCGGACCCGGCGCGACAACTTCGTCTACGGCTCGACCAAGGCCGGGCTCGACGGCTTCGCCCAGGGCCTGGGCGACGCCCTTCGGGGCACCGGCGCCCGGGTCATGGTCGTGCGCCCCGGGTTCGTCACCACCCGCATGACCGAGGGCATGGACGCCAGCCCCGTTCTCGACCACCGCGCCCGCGGTCGCCGACGACGTGGTCGAGGGCCTCCGGCGCGGCCAGCACACCGTGTGGTCGCCCAAGGTGCTGGCCGCTCTGTTCGGCGTGCTGAGGGTCGTCCCCCGCCCGCTGTGGCGGAAGCTCGCCCGGTGAAGGCCCCGGCGCCGACGCCGGTGGCGGAACGGCGGCGGGGGCCGGCCCTCGCCCTCCTGGTCGCCTGCCGGCCCAAGCAGTGGGTCAAGAACCTCCTGGTCTTCGCCGCACCCGGGGCCGCAGGGGTGCTCGGCAACCCCGACGACCTGCTGGCCACGATCGGGGCCTTCGTCGCCTTCTGCCTGGCCGCCAGCGCGACCTACCTGGTGAACGACGCCCACGACGTCGAGGCCGATCGGGCCCACGCGACCAAGCGGCACCGGCCGATCGCGTCCGGGGAGCTGTCCATCGGGTTCGCGCTCGCCGCCGCCGCGGTGTTCGCCCTGGCGTCGCTGGCCGTGAGCGTCGCGGTCCGGCCCCAGCTCGCGCTCGTCGTCGTGGGCTACGTGGCCCTGACCACCACCTACTCGGCGGTGCTCAAGCACGTCGTGATCCTCGACGTGGTGGCGCTGGCGTCGGGGTTCGTCCTGCGGGCCGTGGCCGGCGCGGTGGCCACCGACGTGCCCATCTCGAACTGGTTCTTCATCGTGACCTCGTTCGGGTCGCTGTTCATGGCGGTCGGGAAGCGCCACGCCGAGGTCGTCACCATGGGGGCCGACGCCGGGAACCACCGTCGGGTCCTCGACGGCTACACCCCGGAGTTCCTGGCCTACCTGCGCTCGGTCAGCTCGGGCGTGGTCCTGGTCGCGTACTGCCTGTGGGCCTTCGAGCGGGCCGACATCGCCGACGTCTCGTTCCCCTGGTACCAGATCTCGATCGTGCCCTTCGCGACCGCCGTGCTGCGGTACGCCCAGCTGCTGGAGGCGGGGGAGGGGGGCGCCCCCGAGGACCTCGTGCTGCGCGACCGCATGCTCCTCCTGGCCGGGGCCGTCTGGGCGGTGGTGTTCGGCCTCGGGGTCCTGGCCGCGTGAGCGCGATGAGCGAGCTCGACGCCCGAGGGTGCACCGATGACGGCCCACAAGGAGCTCAGCGGCTGGGGCCGCACCGCGCCGAGCGGCGCCGAGGTGTTCACCCCGCTGACCCCGGCCGAGCTGGCGGCCACCGTCGCCGAGGCGGGCGCCCGCGGCACCCTTGCCCGGGGGCTCGGACGCAGCTACGGCGACGCGGCCCAGAACGCCGGCGGTCGCGTGGTCGACACCACCATGGTCGACGACGTGGGCGCCTTCGACCCCGAGGGGGGCCGGCTCCGGGTGGCGGCCGGGGCGAGCCTCGACCAGCTGATGCGGGCCCTGGTGCCCCGCGGGTGGTTCGTGCCCGTCACCCCCGGCACGAGGTACGTCACGGTGGGCGGTGCGGTCGCCTCCGACATCCACGGCAAGAACCACCACCGCGCCGGCTCCTGGTGCCAGCACCTGAGCGCGATCACGCTCGCCACCCCGGGCTCGGCACCGTCACCGTCGGACCCGACCACGACCCGGACCTGTTCTGGGCCACGGCCGGGGGGATGGGGCTGACCGGCGCGGTCGTCGACGCGACGGTGCAGATGGTGCCGATCGAGACCAGCCGCACGCTCGTCGACACCGATCGCACCGACGACCTCGACGCCACCATGGCGGCGCTGGCGGCCGGCGACGACGAGTACGAGTACACCGTCGCCTGGGTCGACCTGCTGCCGCTGCGGGGTCGCGGCGGCCGGTCGGTGATCACCCGTGGTCGCTTCGCGCGACGTCGACGAGCTGCCCCGCCAGCCAGCGACGCGATCCCCTCGCCTTCGACCCCCAGCCTCTGGTCGGGGTCCCGCCGGTCGTGCCGTCCCGGCTGCTCAACCGGTGGCGCATCCAGACCTTCAACGAGGCCTGGTTCCGGAAGTCGCCCCACCGCCGGCGCGACGAGGTGCAGTCCCTCAGCCGCTTCTTCCACCCCCTCGACGGCGTGACCGACTGGAACCGCCTGTACGGGCCGAGCGGCTTCCTCCAGTGGCAGTGCGTGGTGCCGTTCGGTGCCGAGGAGGCGCTGCGACAGGTCGCCGAGTCGCTCGCGCACCACCGGGTGCCCACGCTGATCGGGGTGCTGAAGCGGTTCGGCCCGGCCAACCCGGGGCCGCTGTCGTTCCCCCTCGCGGGCTGGACCCTGTCGGTCGACGTCCCGGCCACCGTCGAGGGCCTCGCCGGGATCCTCGACGGGCTCGACGAGGTGGTCGCCGCGGCCGGGGGCCGCCTCTACCTGGCCAAGGACTCCCGCATGCGCCCGGAGCTGCTGGCCGCCACCTACCCCCGGCTCGGACGAGTGGCGGGCGGTCCGCGACCGGGCCGACCCCAAGGGCGTCATCCAGAGCGACCTGGGCCGCCGCCTCGGCCTCTGCTGAGCCGCCGGGCGAGGTCCGACGGTCCTCGCCGGGTCAGGTCTTGAGCAGGCGGGCGACGGCGGTGGTGGCCTCGGTACAGCTTGGCCTCGGCCTCGTCGCCCCCCTCCGCCACCGCGTCGGCGACGCAGTGGCGCAGGTGGTCGTCGAAGAGGCCCACGGCCACGCCCTGGAGGCCCTTGGTCGCGGCCGAGACCTGCGTCAGGACGTCGATGCAGTAGCGGTCGTCCTCGACCATCTGGGCGATGCCCCGGACCTGCCCCTCGACGCGGCGCAGGCGCGCCAGGAGCTCCTGCTTGTTCATCTCGTAGCCGGCCACCCCCGCACGATACCCCTCCGGGGTATCAGGGGCAACGCCGTGCCCTCAGCGCCAGCGCACCGCGTAGGCCGTCGACACGCCGACGGCCAGCACCGTCATCCCGATGGCGACCGGCTTCAGCCACGGGGCCTGCGAGGTCACCTTGTCGAGGCGGGCCTTGCGCTTGGCGTAGGCGAGCAGCCGCTCCGCCCACGCGACCTCGGTGGCGAGGATGCCGAGGCCGGCGATGACCACGACGATGCCGGGGCCGGGCAGCACCAGCATGAGCAGGCCGAGCACGGTGACGAGGGCGCCGGCGCCGATGATGGCCAGGCGGACGACGATGTGGCGCCGCGCCTCTCGCCCGGTGCGCTCGCGGCGCCCGGTGGCCAGCTCGGCCGCGTAGGCGGCGCGCCGGAGTCGGTCGCGCCGCTCGTCGGGGGTCTCGTCGGGCAGCTCGACCCCCGAGAGGTCGGGCTCGCGGGTGTGGGCCGTGTCGTCGGGATCGGGCCGGCCTGAGCGCGTCGGCTCGCCCGGATCGAGGTCCGGGCCGGTCGCGAGGTCGTCCGGGGTGGGGGAGCGGTGCGCGTCGGGCACCGGACCAGCATGCCCGCGGCCGGGGCCTCGGCGGCCGCGCCCGGCCGGGGACGACACCCCGTCGCGGTGCGGCCGGGTCGGTGCCTCGATCGGCTCAGACGGCGGCGGTGCGGGGCCGGCGGTGGCGGAACGTCACGCTCATGCGGGGACCGGCGTGGGCGACCTTGGGGATCGAGTGCTCCCAGGTGTGCTGGCAGGTCCCCCCCATCACCAGCAGGTCACCCGAGAACATCCAGGTGGCGCGGGACGGCCCTCCGCCGGCGGGACGCAGCAGGAACCGGCGGGGCGAGCCGAGCGACAGCACGGCGACCGTGGTGACCGCCCGCCCGCGCTCGGTGCGGTCGCCGTGCCAGGCGACCGAGTCGCGCCCGTCTCGGTACAGGTTGAGGCCGATGCAGTCGAAGGCCTGGCCGTAGTGCTCGGCCGAGGAGCGGGAGGAGGTCGCGCAGCGCGGCGGGGGCCCGGTCCGAGCGCGGTCGGACCGTCCTCGTCGTCGGCCCACCAGGCGGTGAGGCGGGGCTCGGGCACCACCCGCCCGTACATCGGGACCTCGCGGTGCCGCCACGCTCACCGATCCGTGGAGCGTGGTCGAACAGGGCGTCGGCGCCGGCCGACCCAGGCCGGCGAGCACGTCGACCCACGCCCCTCGGCCGAGCTCGGTGTGGTCGGGCCTCGTGCAGCGGCCGGGCGGCATCGGGGGGCCCGGCCGCCAGGAGCGAGGGCTGGAACGGGGTCGTCGTCAGCGTGGGCACGTCCCCACCCTACCCCCTCGGGCGTACATGTGTTCGTCTCGGACCCACCCGTCTCCCGCCGGTCGCGAACCGGAACCGACCACGACGTGGCGCGGATCGGCTCGGGGCGACGGTCCGCGCTCGAGGGCCGGTGACGGGGGCGGACGGCCAACGGGATCGGGGCCGGGGGACGGCGGCCCCTACCATCGGCGTCCATGGCGAAGCCCCCCGTGCTCACCCCGCAGGCCGACGACTTCCCCCGCTGGTACCAGGACATCGTGGCCAAGGCGGAGCTGGCCGACAACGGACCGGCCCGGGGCACCCAGATCATCCGGCCCTACGGGTTCGCCATCTGGGAGCGGATGGTCGCCGAGGTCGACCGGCGCATCAAGGACGCGGGCGCCGAGAACGCGTCGTTCCCCCTCTTCATCCCCCAGAGCTACCTGACCCGCGAGGCCGACCACGTCGAGGGCTTCGCCCCCGAGCTGGCGGTCGTCACCATCGGCGGGGGCAAGGAGCTGGAGGAGCCGCTGGTGGTGCGGCCGACCTCCGAGACCGTCATCGGCGAGTACATGGCCCGGTGGATCCAGTCGTACCGCGACCTGCCGATGCTGCTCAACCAGTGGGCCAACGTGGTGCGGTGGGAGCTGCGGCCGCGGATCTTCCTCCGCTCCACCGAGTTCCTCTGGCAGGAGGGCCACACCGCCCACGCCACCGAGGCCGACGCGGCCGCCTACGCCAACCGGATCCTGCGCGACGTCTACGAGGACTTCATGGTGCGCGAGCTGGCGATCCCCGTCATCGTCGGCCGCAAGACCCCCGACGAGCGCTTCCCGGGCGCCACCAACACCATGACGACCGAGGCGATGATGGGCGACGGCAAGGCCCTCCAGATGGGCACCAGCCACGAGCTGGGCCAGAACTTCGCCCGCGCCTTCGACATCCGCTTCCAGGACACCGAGGCCACCGAGCAGCTGGCCTGGACCACGTCGTGGGGCGTGTCGACCCGGATGATGGGCGGGCTGATCATGGCCCACGGCGACGACGCCGGCCTGCGCATCCCGCCCCGCATCGCGCCCACCCAGGTGGTGATCCTCGTCGTCCGCGACGGCGAGGGCGTGGCCGAGCGGACCCGGCTCCTGGCCGAGGCCCTGCGCACCTCCGGGGTGAGGGTCACCGTCGATGACCGCACCGACGTCGGCTTCGGCCGCCGGGCCACGACCTGGGAGCTGAAGGGCGTGCCGATCCGCATCGAGCTGGGTCCCCGCGACCTCGAGCAGGAGCAGGCCACCGTGGTGCGCCGCGACGTCGAGGGCAAGGCCACCGTGGCCCTCGCGGGGCTGCCCGCCCACGTCGCCGACCAGCTCGACGCCATGCAGGAGGACATGCTGGCCGGCGCCCGCACCCGACGAGACGACCGCACGGTCGACGTCACCTCCGTGGCCGAGGCGCTGGAGGCGGCCCGCACCGGTTTCGCCCGCATCCGCTGGGGGCTGCTCGACGACGAGGGCCTGGCCGCGCTCAAGGCCGACGCGGTGAGCGTCCGCTGCCTGCAGGACCCCGACGGCGACGTCGCCACCAGCGACGACGACCCCGACAGCGTCGCCACCGTCGCCCGCGCGTACTGACGCCGGCGGGTGCAGCGCGATCCCGCCTGCCCTCGGAGGGGGCACCCCGGCTATGATGGCGGCCTCACCCGTGAGGTGGGACGCTGATCCAAGGCGTGGGCTCCGGCCCACGCCTTTCTACTGACAGCACACAGGTCCGATACGAACGAGCAGCGACGAGGAGGTGACGACGCCATGGGCACCATCGAGCGCGTCCGTGACCTGGCCCTCCCCGTCTGCGAGGCCGACGGCGTCGAGCTGGTCGACGTCGAGCTCGAGGGCGGGATCCTCCGCGTCACCGTCGCCCGGGAGGGCGGCCTCGACCTCAACGCGATCGCCGGCCTGACCCGCCGCATCTCCCGGCTGCTCGACGACGACGACCCCGTCCCCGGCCGCTACACCCTCGAGGTCTCGACCCCGGGGCTCGAACGCCGCCTGCGCACCCCCGACCACTTCCGTCGGGCCGTCGGCGAGGTCGTCAACGTCCGCACCACCGCCGGCACCGACCCCCGTCGGGTCCGCGGCACCCTGACCGCCGCCGACGAGACCACCGCGTCGATCCGCCCCGAGGGCGGCACCGACGACGACGTCGTCACCGTCCGCTACGAGCAGGTCGAGCGGGCCCGCACCGTCTTCGAGTGGGGTCCGACCCCGAAGAAGGGCGGCCCGAAGAAGGACGCCGCCGGCACCCCGTCACCATCCGCCAAGCAGAAGGCAGCGAAGCCATGAGTCGCAAGCTCGACATGATGGAGGCCCTCCAGGCCCTGGCCGCCGACCGTGGCATCTCGTCCGAGACGCTGATGGGCGCCCTGGCCGACGCCATGGAGATGGCGTACATGAAGATGCCCGACCACCGGGAGTACGCCTGGGTCACCATCGACCCGGACACCTTCGACATCCGGGTGCTGTCGCAGGACCTCGACGAGGACGGGGAGCCGGTCGGCCCGTTCCTCGACGTCACCCCGCCCGACTTCGGGCGCATCGCGGCCCAGACCGCCCGCCAGGTGATGAACCAGCGCCTGCGCGAGGTCGACCGCGAGATGAAGTACGAGGAGTACTCGGGTCGCGAGGGCGACATCGTCACCGGCATCATCCAGCAGGGCGACTCCCGCTACACGCTCCTCGAGCTCAACCGCGGCGTCGAGGCCCTGCTGCCCCAGGCCGAGCAGGTGCCCCACGAGCGTCCCCAGGCCAACGCCCGCCTCAAGGCGTACATCGTCGAGGTCCGCAAGACCGCCAAGGGCCCGCAGATCGTGGTCAGCCGCACCCACCCGGGCCTGATCAAGCGCCTCTTCGAGATGGAGGTGCCCGAGATCGCCGACGGCATCGTCGAGCTCAGGGCCTGTGCCCGCGAGCCCGGCCACCGCACCAAGATCGCGGTGTGGTCGAACGACGCCAACGTCGACCCCGTCGGTGCCTGCGTCGGCGCCCGCGGCGCCCGGGTGCGCATGGTCGTCAACGAGCTCAACGGCGAGAAGATCGACATCGTCCCCTTCACCGACGTCCCCGAGGAGCTCGTCGCCAAGGCGCTGGCCCCGGCCAAGGTGAAGGAGGTCCGGCTCGACTACGAGACCGGCGTGGCGACGGTGATCGTCCCCGACTTCCAGCTGTCCCTGGCCATCGGCAAGGAGGGCCAGAACGCCCGCCTCGCCGCCCGCCTCACCGGCTGGCGCGTCGACATCAAGTCCGAGACCCAGCTCGCCGAGGAGGAGGCCTACGCCAACCAGGACTGGGCCGAGGGCGAGTGGGTGACCGACCCGGCGACGGGTGAGCAGGTCTGGCAGCCCGCCGAGGGCGGCGAGGCCCTCTCGGCCGAGGCGTGGGCCGAGGCGACCGAGCAGAAGGAGGCCGAGGCGGCCGAGGCCACCGACGCCCCGGACGCGGATGCCACCGACGACGCTGGCCCCGAGGCCGACGCCGCCGCCGACGCGACGAGCGCCGCCGCCCGACGAGCCGACGGCCGCCGACGACGTCGACGAGCGACGACGCCGACGCACGCCGACGACGCCGCGGGCGACGATGCGGACGAGCACCTCCGACGACGCCGCGGGCGACGACGCGGAGAGCACCTCCGACGACGAAGACGGCACCGCTGAGTCGTAGGTCCGGCGCGGCGGCCGGGCCGGCGGGCATCGACCCGCCCGCCCCGGCCGTCACCTCCGGCCCCGTGCGCACCTGCGTGGGGTGCCGCCGGCGCGCCCCCGCGGGCGAGCTCCGACGGGTGGTCAGGACCGCCGACGGCGGCCTCGCGGTGGGGCGCGACCTCCCCGGCCGGGGCGCCTGGGTGTGCCCGGGATCCGCCTGCGCGGCGCTCGCGGCGCGCAAGGGCATCTGGGGCCGGGCGCTGCGGGGGTCGGTGCGCCCCGACGCCGCGTCCGATCTGGTGGAGGACATCGCCGGCTGACCCGGCATGATGGAGGTCGTCGTGGCCGGTGACCACGGCGACGCGCCCCCTGGGGACTGCGACGGGCTTTCGTCGCAGGGCTCACGGGTGCGCGAGGATGGAAGGCCCGTGCGCGCCGGCACGGACGACGAACCCGAAGGGCTGGCAACCGACCTTGGCAGGAAAGATCCGAGTCCACGAGCTCGCGAAGGAGCTCGGCCTCACGAACAAGGAGGCCTTGGAGCTCTGCGTGGACCTGGGCATCGGCGTCAAGACGCACTCCTCCGGCGTCGAAGAGGCCCAAGCCGACCGCGTGCGCCGCAAGGCGCACAGGGAGGGCCTCGTCCGCGACGAGCAGCCCGAAGAGCCCAGCAAGAAGGCCCCGAAGGGGAAGCCGGCCTCCAGCGAGGCCGCCCCCGTCGAGGAGCCCGCCCCGGCGCCCGAGGTCGCGGCCCCCGTGGCCGAGGCCCCCGAGGTCGCGCCCCCCGTGGCCGCGGCCCCTGTCGTCCCGGCCGCCGAGGCCGAGCCGGCGCGCGCCCGAGGCCCCGGCCCCGGCGCCCGAGCCCGTGGTCGAGCCCGAGGCCCCGGCGGCCGCGGCCGCACCGGCCGCGCCGGCCGCCCCTGCACCCGCGGCCCCCGCGCCGGCCCCGCAGGTGGTCACGCCGCGCCCGGTGGCGCCCATCGACGCCAGTCGCATGGTCACCTCCAGCGGCTCCGGTCGCCCGCCCCGCCCGGCCCCGCCGGTCGCGCCCGAGGCGCCTGCGGCCCGCAGGGCGACGCCGCCCCCCGCCCCGCCGCGACCCGCCGGCCCCCCGCCCGGGCCCGGCGCCGCCCCCGGTGGTCACGCTGCGCCTGGTGGTCCCGCCGCTCCCGGCGGCCCCGCCGGACCTGGCCGTGGCCCCGGCGGTCCTGCTGGTCCCGGCAGCGCCGCGGCCCGACGGGCCATGCCCCGCCCCGCGCCCGAGGACGCGCCCCGCGGCGCGTCGGGCAAGCCGATCCCGCCGCCCCCCGGTCCCCCTCGTGGGATGTCCGGTCGGCCGATCCCGCCGCCCCCCGGTCTGGGCGGGCGCGGCCCGGCCCCGACCCGTGCGGGCGGCCCCAGCCGTCCCGGCGGCCCGAGCCGTCCAGGCCCGAGCGGCCCCGGTGCGCGCCCGAGCGGTCCCGGTCGCTCCGGCCCCATGGGCGGTCCGCCGCCTCCCGGCGGTGGTCCCGGTGGCGGCCCCGGTCGTCCCGGTGGTCCGGCCGGTCGCCGGCCTCCGCGCCGCAAGGGGCGTCGTCGTCGCAACCGCGAAGAGCTGCGGCCCATGGACATGCCGGAGTACACCCCGGCCGAGGCGCCCGTCCCCGACGGTGAGCTCGTGATCGAGCGGGGCTCGACCCCGCAGGAGATCGGTCCCAAGCTGAACCGCACCGCGGCCGACGTCGTGCGCTTCCTCATGCAGCAGGGCGAGATGGTCACGGCCACCCAGTCGCTGACCGACGAGATGATCGAGCTGTTCGCGGTCGACGTGGGCGCCGAGGTGCGCCTCGTCAACGCCGGCGAGGAGCAGGAGGTCGAGCTGCAGAGGCGCCTGGGCGTCGAGGAGCTCGACGAGGAGGACGACGACGACGCCGTCGACCGTCCCCCGGTGATCACCGTCATGGGCCACGTCGACCACGGCAAGACCAAGCTGCTCGACCAGATCCGCAACGCCAACGTCGTCGCCGGCGAGGCGGGTGGCATCACCCAGCACATCGGTGCCTACCAGGTCGTCAAGGACGGCCGGAAGATCACCTTCATCGACACCCCGGGCCACGAGGCGTTCAGCGCCATGCGGGCCCGCGGCGCCGATGCCACCGACGTGGTGGTCCTGGTGGTCGCGGCCGACGACGGCGTCATGCCCCAGACCCTCGAGGCCCTCGACCACGCCAAGGCGGCCGAGGTGCCGATCGTGGTCGCGATCAACAAGATCGACCGCGACAACGCCGACCCGCAGAAGGTCATGAGCCAGCTCGCCGAGCGCGAGCTCGTCCCCGAGGCGTGGGGCGGCGACACGATCATGGTCGAGGTCTCCGCCCTCCAGAACCTCGGCATCGACGACCTGCTCGAGCAGCTGCTCGTGGTGGCCGACGTCGAGGAGCTGGTGGCCAACCCCGCCGGTCGGGCCAAGGGCGTGGTGCTCGAGTCGCACCTCGACGTCGGTCGTGGCCCCGTGGCCTCGCTGCTCGTGCAGCGCGGCACCCTCAAGGTCGGTGATCCGCTGGTCGCGGGCGCGGCCTGGGGCCGGGTGCGGGCCCTCATCGACGACAACGGCAAGCAGATCAAGGAGGCCGGCCCCTCCACGCCGGTCGAGGTCCTCGGCCTGTCCGACGTCGCCGTCGGCCGGAGACGACTTCGTGGTCGCCCCCGACGACAAGACCGCCCGCCAGGTCGCCGACCAGCGCGAGCACTACCAGCGGGTGGCGTCCATCTCGGGCACCGCCGCGGTCGCCACCGGCGGCATGAAGCTGGAGGACATCTTCAGCCAGATCCAGGCCGGCGAGGCCGCGACGCTCAACGTGATCGTCAAGGCCGACGTCAACGGCTCCCTGGAGGCCGTCACCGAGAGCCTGAAGAAGCTCGAGCGCGACGACGTGAAGCTGGCCTTCGCCCGCCGCGGCGTCGGTGGCATCACCAAGGACGACATCCAGCTGGCGGTGGCCACCAACGCCACCATCATCGGGTTCAACGTCCGCCCCGACCGCCTCGCCCGCGAGCTGGCGGCCCAGGAGTCGGTGGAGATCCGCAGCTACGAGATCATCTACAAGCTGATCGAGGACATCGAGAACGCGATGGTCGGCATGCTGGCCCCCGAGTTCGAGGAGGTCGTCACCGGCGAGGCCGAGGTCCGGGAGATCTTCCGGGTGCCCCGCATCGGTGCGATCGCCGGCTGCTACGTCACCAACGGCACCATCACCCGTGGCTCCAAGGTCCGCTTCCTGCGGGAGGGCACGATCATCTGGAAGGGCGCGATCAACTCGTTGAAGCGCTTCAAGGACGACGTGCGCGAGGTCCAGACCGGCTTCGAGTGCGGCATCGGCCTCTCGGACTTCCAGGACCTCAAGCAGGGCGACATCATCGAGACCTTCGAGGAGCGGGAGATCCCCCGGACCTGATGCGGCGTCGATCCGCCGGCCCTGCAGCCGGCGGATCGGGTCTGCCCCAACCCGATCCCGCCTCCGGGCGGCGCGCCAGTAGGGTGCTGGCCATGGTCGTGGGGAGCCTCTGCATGGAGCTGCACCTCCCGGCCAGCCGGTCGCTGAAGGCCAAGCGGGCGGAGGTCCGGCCGATCCTCGACGGGGTCCGGCAGCGGTTCCGCATCTCGGCCGCCGAGGTCGCCCACCAGGACACCTGGCAGCGGGCCGCCCTCGGGTTCGCGGTGGTCAGCGCCAGCACGGCACAGGTCGACAACGTGCTCGACGAGGTCGAGCGCTTCGTGTGGTCCCGGCCCGGCGTCGACGTGCTCGACGCCACCCGGGCATGGATGGAGGAGGACACAGAGTGAAGAAGCGCACCCCCAACCGCCAGTACCCCCGGATGGCCCGGGTCAACGAGCTGCTCCGCGAGGTGCTGGCCGAGGCCCTGGAGCGGATCGACGACGAGCGGCTGCTCGGGGTCACCATCACCGACGTCCGCTGCGACGCCGACCTGGCCCACGCCATCGTGCACTTCGACGTCTTCGACGGCCCCGATGCCGACGACGACGTGCTCGCGGTGTTCGAGGAGCTGCGGCCCCGGCTCCAGTCGGCCATCAACCGGGAGACCCGGCTCAAGGGCACGCCCGTGCTCGCCTTCGAGCCCGATCCGGTCCTCCGCTCCGCGGCCCGCATCGAGGACGTCCTCCGAGGGCTCAACTCCATCGGCGAGGCCCCGTCCTGACGCCCCGCGCGCCCGGCCCCGACGGGGTCGCGGTCGTCGACAAGCCCGCGGGGTGGACCAGCCACGACGTCGTCGCCCGGTCGCGGGGGCTGCTCGGCACCCGCAAGGTCGGCCACTCCGGCACCCTCGACCCGGATGCCACCGGTGTCCTGGTGCTGGGGGTGGGCCGGGCCACTCGGCTGCTCCGGTACCTGACCCCCCTGGGCAAGACCTACGAGGCCGAGATCGTGCTCGGTGTCGAGACGTCGACCCTCGATGCCGCCGGCGAGGTCACCGCCACCCACGACATGCACGGGGTGACGTTGGCCGATGCCCGCCGGGTCGTGGCCGAGCAGCTGACCGGGCCCATCCTCCAGGTGCCCCCGATGGTGTCGGCCCTCAAGGTCGACGGGCGGCGCCTGCACGAGCTGGCGCGAGAGGGCATCGAGGTCGAGCGCGAGGCCCGACCGGTGACGGTCCACGCCTTCACGCTCGACGAGGTCCCGGGCGAGCCCGGCGTGCTGCGGGCGGTCGTCGAGTGCTCCTCCGGCACCTACGTCCGGTCCCTCGCGGCCGACCTGGGCCATGCCCTCGGGGGCGGCGCCCACCTGCGGGCCCTGCGCCGCACCGCGGTCGGCGGGTTCACCGAGGCCGACGCCGTCGCCCTCGACGCGCTGTCGCCCGAGCACCTGCTCCCCGTGGCCGCCGCCGTCGGGCACCTCGACCCGGTGGTGGTCGAGGGCGACGTGGCCGTCGCGGTGGGCCACGGCAAGGTGCTCGAGCGCGCCGACCTGGGCCTGCCGGCCGACGGCGAGGGGCCGTGGGCGGTGCTCGACGCGGCCGGCGGGCTGCTCGCGGTGTACGTCGCCCACAAGGGCACCACCGCCAAGCCCGAGGTCGTCATCCCCCCAGCCGGCTGACGCCACGGCCGTTCTGGCAACCCTGGTGCCCCGAGCAGGGGAGGAGCCGCGAGAAGCGGGCCGGTTCCGACGGTGCGCGATCTGGCAGCCCTGGTCCCCTGAGCGGGGAGCCGGGTGGCGAGAAGCGAGGTGGCGGCGACCGATGACGTTCCGGCAGTCCTGTCCCCCCGGAGGGGGAGGAGGCGGCGAGGGTGCTGCGGTGGCTGGGAGCGGTCAGCCCGGGGTCGGGGCCCGGCCCGGGACCGTGACCGTGACCGGCGGACCGGTGGTCCCGGCGACCTCGTCGGTGAGGTCGGTGCTCGGCACGGCGGCGCCTGCTTCGGTGCGCAGCGGGACGACCCCCGCCCACACCGGCAGGTCGAGGTCGGCCTCGTCGTCGATCGGTCCGCCGCTCCGGGACTTCACCGCGGCATCGGTGACGTCGACGGCGAGCAGCATCGTCTGGCGGGTCTCGGGGCCGTCCGGGGCCCGCACCTCCGAGGAGCGGCCGGGGACGGCGTGGTCGACCAGGCGGGCGAAGCCGGCGGCCAGCTCGTCCGGGTCGGTCACCCGTCGGGCGACGCCCCGCACGACCGCGCTGCGGTAGTTGACCGAGTGGTGGAACGCGGAGCGGGCCAGGACCAGGCCGTCGACGTGGGTCACCGCCACGCTCACCGGGAAGCCGGCGTCGGCGTGTCGCATCGCCCGGGAGGCCACCGAGCCGTGCAGCAGCAGGCGGTCACCGTCCCGCGCGTAGACCATCGGCACCACGAACGGCTCGCCGTCGATCGCGAAGGCGACGTGGGCGATCCACCCAGCGTCGAGCACCGCGTCGAGACGCGGCGCGGTCGTAGCGGGCCCGGCCGGGCGCGCGGCGCACCGTGCTCCCCGCGGAGGGCGGCGTCGGGGCGGGATCGGGCGGGATCGGCAGCAACGAGGTCACGGTCGCAGATGGTGGCAGCCCGACGCTCTCGGGGCGCTGGAGTTCCCGCGACCCGATTCCGGCGGGCCGGGTTCTCGCCGTCGTGGTCCCCGCCCACGGGGGATCAGGGTTGACGACGGGCGGAGCGGCTGTCGGCGGGTTCTCGCCGTCGTGGTCCCCGCCACGGGGGATCAGGGTCGACGGGGCGCGGCACCGGCCGGCATGTGTGCGCCTCGGGGTCGTGCCGGTAGCGTCGCCCGCCGTGGAGATCATCCGCGCCACCGCGCCCTTCCCCCGACCCGAGGTCGGCGCCGCGGTCACCATCGGCGCGTACGACGGCGTGCACCTGGGGCACCGCGCCGTCATCGCCGAGGTCCGGCGCCTGGCCGCGGAGCGGGGCATCAGGAGCGCGGTCGTCACCTTCGACCGCCACCCGGCGATGGTGGTGCGCCCCGAGTCCGCGCCCCGGCTGCTGACCGACCTCGACCAGAAGCTCGAGCTGCTCGCCTCGACCGGTGTCGACGTCACGGTGGTCGTCCGCTTCGACGAGGCCCGGGCGGCAGAGAGCGCGGAGGACTTCGTCGACGAGATCGTCGTCGGCTGCCTCGCGGCCGAGGCCGTCGTCGTGGGCGAGGACTTCCACTTCGGGCACAAGCGGCAGGGCAACCTCGACCTGCTGCGGCGCATGGGCGCCGACGCCGGGTTCACCGTCGAGGGCCTGGGCCTCCGCTCGGCCCGTGACGTCGGGGCCGACGCGGCCGCCGTCTGGGCCGACGCGTCGCGGACGGGTGACGAGGTGCCCGAGGTGAAGGTGTCGTCCACCGCGATCCGCCAGGCCCTCGTGGGCGGCGACGTGGCGACCGCGGCTGCTCTGCTCGGACGTCCCCACGAGGTGCGCGGCCTGGTCACGACCGGCGACCAGCGGGGTCGCGAGCTGGGGTTCCCCACCGCCAACGTGGCGGTGCCGGGGGAGATCCTGCTGCCCGCCGACGGGATCTACGCGGGGTGGTTCGTCCGGCCCGACGGGTCCCGTCACCCGACGGCCATCTCGCTCGGCCGGCGGCCGACCTTCTACGAGCAGGCCCACGCCTCGCTGCTGGAGGCCCACCTCCTCGACTTCGCCGGCGACCTCTACGACGAGCACGTCGCGGTGCAGTTCGTCGCCCGGCTCCGCGGCGAGGAGAAGTACGACTCGGTCGACGCCCTGGTCGCCCAGATCACCCGCGACTGCGACGACGCCCGCGCCATCCTCGCCGGCTGACCGCCGGCCGGCTGGCCGGCGACGGGTGGCCGGGGCGTCAGGAGGCTCGGTCGAGGGCGCCCTGGAGGTCGGTCAGCAGGTCGTCGGCGGTCTCCAGGCCGATGGACAACCGGACGAGGGCCGGGTCGACCGCCCCGGGCGCGTCGGCGACCGAGGCGTGGGTCATCCGGGCCGGGTGCTCGATCAGCGACTCGACCGCCCCGAGCGACTCGGCCAGCGTGAAGAGGCTGGTGCCCTCGGCCACGGCCACCGCGGCCTCCTCGCCGTCGACCATGGTGAACGACACCATCGCGCCGTAGCCCCGCATCTGGCGGGTCGCCACGTCGTGACCGGGGTGGTGGGGGAGGCCGGGCCAGAGGACGTCGGCGACGGCGGGGTGCTCGTGGAGGACCCGGGCGATCACCGCGGCGGTCGTCGCACTGCCGCTCGACGCGCACCGCGAGCGTCTTCACGCCCCGCAGCACGAGGTAGCAGTCGAACGGCGAGGGGACCGCGCCGGCTGCGTTCTGCAGGAAGCCGATGCGCTCGGCCAGCGCGTCGTCATCGGTGGCCACGAAGCCACCCACCACGTCGGAGTGGCCGCCGAGGTACTTGGTGGCCGAGTGCACGACGACGTCGGCCCCGAGGGCCAACGGCTGCTGCAGGTACGGGGTGGCGAAGGTGTTGTCGACGATGCACAGCGCGTCGGCGGTCGTGGGCCCGGGCCGCGACGGCCTCGATGTCGACGATGGACAGCCGCGGGTTGGTCGGCGTCTCGACCCACACCACCCGGGTGCCGGGGCGCCACGCCGCGTCGAGGGCGTCGAGGTCGCTGAGGTCGACGGTGTCGACCGTGATCCCGGCCGGCCCGTGGACCCGGGCCGCGAGGCGGTAGGTGCCGCCGTAGGCGTCGATCGGAGAGGAGGGCGTGGTCGCCCGGCGACAGGAGGCGGAGCAGGGCGTCCTCGGCCGCGAGGCCGCTGGCGAAGGCGAACCCGTGGGCGGCGCCCTCCAGCCCGGCGAGCGCGGCCTCGGTGACGGCCCGGGTCGGGTTGCCCGAGCGGGAGTACTCGAACCCGCGGGGTCGGGCGACGCCGTCCTGGGCGAAGGTCGTCGCCAGGCTGATCGGGGGGACGACCGCGCCGGTGACGGGGTCGGGGGGCTGGCCGCCGTGGATGGCCCGGGTCTCGAAGCCCCAGCCGTCGCCGACCGTCACGACCCGGTCCGGCTGGTCAGGAAGGACAGGGCGTCGGACCGGGTGAGCACCCCGACCGGGTGGCCGGCGTCGAGCACCAGCACCGCGCTCGACCCGTCGAGCCGCTCGACCACCACGTCCACCGGCTCCCCGATGCCGACGGTGGCGAGCGGAGGGCTGGCCACCTCCCCGATCGGTCGCTCGAGCACGCCGGGGTCGTCGAAGGCGAGGTCGAGCAGGTCGCGCTCGTGCGCCGCGCCCACCACCTCGGCCGCCACGAGCGGCGGCTCGGCCTTGACCACCGGCACCTGCGACACCGAGAACTCGCGGAGCAGGGCGATGGTGGCCGCGCACCGTCTCGTCGGGGTGGGCGTGCACCAGAGCCGGCAGGTCGCCGCCCTTGGTCGCCAGGACGTCGCCCGCGGTCTGGCCCCGCCCGTGGAGGAAGCCGAAGTCGGCCATCCACTCGTCGTTGTAGAGCTTCGACAGGTAGCCCCGGCCGGAGTCTGGGAGCAGCACGACGACCACCGCATCCGGTCCGGCGTCGCGCCCGACCTCGAGGGCCGCCCACACCGCGGTGCCGCCGGACCCGCCGATGAGGAGGCCCTCCTCCCGGGTGACCCGTCGGGCGGTGAGGAAGGAGTCGCGATCGCTGACCTCGACGACCCGGTCGACGACGTCGGGGTCGTAGCTGGTCGGCCAGAAGTCCTCGCCGATGCCCTCGACGAGGTACGGCCGGCCGCTGCCCCCGGAGTACACCGAGCCCTCGGGGTCGGCGCCGACGATCTGCACGTCGGGGTCGGCGGCCTTCAGCGCCCGGCCGACCCCGGTGATCGTGCCCCCGGTGCCGATGCCGGCGACGAAGTGGGTGATCCGGCCCTCGGTCTGGCGCCAGATCTCCGGTCCGGTGGTCGCCACGTGGGCCGCCGGGTTGGCGGCGTTGTGGTACTGGTCGGGCTTGAAGGCGCCGGGGATCTCCCGCACCAGGCGGTCCGACACCGAGTAGTACGAGTCGGGGTGCTCGGGGGCCACCGTCGTGGGGCAGACGATGACCTCGGCGCCGTAGGCCCGGAGCAGGGCGACCTTCTCCGGGGCGATCTTGTCCGGCATGACGAACGTGCAGCGGTAGCCACGGCGGGCGGCGACGATCGCCAACCCGACGCCCGTGTTGCCCGAGGTCGGCTCGACGATCGTGCCCCCCGGCTGCAGCAGGCCGTCGCGCTCGGCCGCGTCGATCATGGCGACCGCGGGCCGGTCCTTCACGCTGCCGCCGGGGTTGAGCATCTCCAGCTTCCCGAGCAGCTGCCCGGGGATGCTCCGGCCGACCCGGTGCAGGTGCACCAGGGGGGTGTCGCCGACCAGGTCGAGCAGGGAGTCGGCCGCGGGCAGGAGGTCGACGTCGACGGTCGGGCGGACCTCGACGCCGGCCAGTCGGGGGTCGCCCGTCGGCGCCCCGTCGGCGTAGAGGACCGTGGGCAGGCCGGCCCGGTGGAGGCCCTCGGCGACCGCCACCGCGTCGTCGCCGGGGCCGTGCACGCCGACCTCGCGGGGCAGGCTGCCACGGGCGAGGGCGATCGACTGCGGGTCGATCTCGGGGCCGGCGAGGCGCACGACGTGGCGGGCCCGGGCGAGCAGGCGCTCGGGTGGGACCGAGGCCCCGACGAGGACGAGGACGTCCATGCCGTCGACTGTACGGCGGGAGGCCGCGCCCTGCTCCAGGACCCCCGACCACGGGCCGCGGCCACGGGTCGCCGACGTGCTCACGGGGAGGGGAGACCTGACCGATGGGTGGGGGATGAGCAGCGGTCGTGGCAGTGACTGGCATGCTGGAGACATGTCCAGGAGCGCCCGTCGACGACGGGGCGGACCCGATCGGCGGGCCTCGGCCGCCCACATCACCCAGGTCGAGACGTCGCCCGACGACGCCCCGGTCATCGGGCCGGCCGGACGGCCCGAGCAGATCCGGCACCGGCGCCTGCCCCGGCTGGCCCGCCACCAGATCACCCTGTCCGACGGGCACGAGGTGGGCCTCGCGGTGTGCGGACGGGGCGTGCCGCTCGTGCTCGTCCACGGCTTCACCGCCGAGGGGATGCTCTACGCCCAGACCCTGTCGCGCCTGGTCGGCGCCGGGTTCCGGGTGATCGCCATCGACACCGCCGGCCACGGCGGCACCCTCGGGCTCCCCACCAGCGGCGCCAGCATGGAGGACTACACCCGCCTGCTGGCCCGCGTGCTCGACGAGCTGGGCATCCGCCGGGCGGTGCTCGCCGGCCACTCGATGGGCGGCCGCCTCGTGACGGAGCTGGCCGCCCAGGAGCCCGAGCGGGCGATCGGCGTGGTGCTGATCGACGCCATCGTCGGCGACACGTGGGATCGCATGGTCGACCTGTTCCGGGTGTCGCCGCCCCTGCTGGCCGGCGTCGGCGCGGTGCTGGTGGTGGACAGCGTGACCACGGTGCCGTTCCTCCGCGAACCCCGCCAGGCGGCCAAGCTGGCCCGGCTCTACGCCCCCGTCCTGGCCGGCCACGCCCGCCGCCCGTGGCGCATGCTCGGGCCCGCGGTGTCGATCCTGCGCTCGCGGGGGACCGGGCTGGATGCTCGACCGCATCGCGGAGCAGGGCATCCCCCTCGTCGTGATCCACGGCGAGCGCGACGTCGCCGTGCCCCTCGCCACCGCCCGTGACGCCGCGTCCCGGGGGCAGGGGACCCTGGTCACGCTCCAGAAGGCCGGCCACTCGTGGCTGCTGCGCGACCCCAACGCCCTCCCGGCCATCCTCGACCACCTGCTCACCGCGCCGGTCGGCCACCGGATCGCCGACCGCATCGCCGTCGACCTCGGGCTGCCCGGCGTCGGCTACATCGACCAGGCGTCCTACGACGACCTCGACGCGGCCTACCTCGACCCCGACGCCCGGATCCTGGCCCTCTCGCCGCCGATGGACGTGCCCGACACGCTGCCCCGCCACGAGCGGCCGAAGTACCGCTGGACGATCCGCGAGTCGCTCCACGACACGACCCCCGTCGAACCGCTGATCGACGACCTGCCCGACAACGTCACCCGGCTGCCGGCCTGACGCGAGGGCGCGCCGACCCCGGCACCCTGACCAGGGGCGGTGCTGCACCCCCGCCGGATGTGGGCCGATCGGGGAGGCCCCTGCTACGGTTGACGACGGTTCGGTGCGCCTTCGCGCGCCGAGCGACCGCCCCCTGATGCGTCGCGGCTGCCGCGGAGCAGTACACGGTCGGGGAGCCGGGTCCGACACCCACACGGGCGCCTTCGGGTGCCCGCCCCACCAGAGAGACACCGCATGTCCGAGATCACCGACCGCGACAAGCCTGGCGTCATCGCGGAGCACCGCCTCCACGACACCGACACCGGCTCCCCCGAGGTGCAGATCGCCCTGCTCACGCAGCGCATCGAGCACCTGACCGAGCACCTGAAGGTCCACAAGAAGGACTTCCACAGCCGACGGGGGCTGCTGCATGCTGGTCGGTCGGCGCCGGCGACCTGCTCGACTACGTCGCCAAGAACGACGTCGAGCGCTACCGGGCGATCATCGCCACCCACGGCCTGCGCCGCTGAGACCACCTGACGAGCGGCCAGCCGGCCGCTCGTCGCTCTTTTCCAACCACAACACCTGCGCACGGGAACGGATCAGTTGCCGGTCGCCCTCGTCTCGACCACCGGGGTCGAGGGGATGCCGACTGGGAGCTGGCCCACCTGGCGCACCGACCGGGGTCGCGCACAGCGCCCCGAGAGGAGACACCATGGCTGACGCCATCACCGTCTCCGGCGCCCATCTCGGGCACCGACAAGACCCTCGACGCTCTCCACCGGAGTGCTCGCCCCCCAGTCCCAGGGCGCCGTCGTCGCCCGCATCGGCAACACCCAGGCCCTCGTCACCGCCAACGGCGACGACGTCGACCCGCGAGGGCATCGACTTCTTCCCGCTGACCGTCGACGTCGAGGAGAAGGCCTACGCGGTCGGGAAGATCCCCGGCTCGTTCTTCCGCCGGGAGGGCCGGCCCTCCGACGAGGCCGTCCTCACCTGCCGCCTGATCGACCGCCCGCTGCGGCCGAGCTTCGCCGAGGGCTACCGCAACGAGACCCAGGTCGTCGCCACCATCATCGGTGCCGACCAGGTCAACCCCCACGACGTCATCGCCATCAACGGCGCCTCGGCCGCCCTGATGCTGTCGGGCCTGCCGTTCGACGGCCCGCTCGGCGCCGTCCGCCTGGCCTACTCCACCGACGGCGAGTGGGTCCCGCACCCCACCTTCGACGAGCTCGACGACTCCACCTTCCAGCTGGTGGTCGCCGGTCGCTCGGTCGGTGACGGCGACGTCGCCATCATGATGGTCGAGGGCAACGGCACCGAGAAGGCCTGGAGCCTACTACGAGGCCGGCGCCCCCAAGGTCACCGAGGCGGTCATCGCCGACGGCCTCGAGAAGTGCAAGGTCTGGATCGGCGAGTCGATCGAGCTCCAGCGCCGAGCTGGTCGCCGAGGCCGGGCGTGCGCCCCGCCCTCAAGTGGGAGTCGCAGCTCGACTACGACGACGACGTCCTCGCCGCCGTCGACGCCTGCCGCGACGACGTCGCTCACCGGCCAACACCGATCAACGACAAGACCGAGCGCAACGACGCCACCACCGCCCTGCGCGACCGGATCCTCGCCGAGCTCACCGCCGACGGGAAGCCCTTCGCCGGCCGTGACAAGCAGGTCAAGAACGCCATCCGGTCGGCTCACCAAGAAGGTCATCCGCGAGCGCCTGGTCGAACGAGGGCCTCCGCATGGACGGCCGTGGTCCCCGCGACCTCCGTCCCGTGTCGGCCCAGGTCGGCGTCATCGCCACCGCCCACGGCACCGGCCTGTTCCAGCGGGGTGAGACCCAGGTCCTCAACGTGCTGACCCTCGGCATGCCGCGAGATGGACCAGATGCTCGACACCCTGTCGCTGCAGACCAAGAAGCGCTACATGCACCACTACAACATGCCGCCCTACTCCAACGGCGAGACCGGCCGCATCGGTGGCACCAAGCGCCGCGAGGTCGGCCACGGCATGCTCGCCGAGCGGGCCCTGCTGCCCGTCGTGCCCTCCCTCGAGGAGTGGCCCTACGCCCTGCGCCTCGTCTCGGAGGTGCTGTCCTCCAACGGCTCCACCTCGATGGGCTCGGTCTGCTCGTCGTCGCTGTCGCTGATGGACGGCGGCGTGCCGATCAAGGCGCCCGTCTCCGGCATCGCCATGGGCCTGGTCAAGGAGGGTGACACCTTCATCACCCTGACCGACATCCTCGGCGCCGAGGACGCCTTCGGCGACATGGACTTCAAGATCGCCGGCACGGAGGAGTTCATCACCGCCCTCCAGCTCGACACCAAGATCGACGGCCTCCCGGCCGACGTCCTGGCCGCGGCCCTCGACCAGGCCCGCGAGGCCCGGATGCAGATCCTCGAGGTCATGAACGCGACCATCCCCGAGCCCCGGGCCGACGTGGGCGAGACCGCCCCGAAGATGATCAGCTTCGAGATCCCGATCGACAAGATCGGCGAGGTCATCGGGCCCAAGGGCAAGGTCATCAACGCCATCCAGGCCGAGACCGGCGCCGACATCAGCGTCGACGACGACGGCACGGTCGGCACCGTGGCCATCGGCAGCACCGATCGCGGTGCGGTGGCCGAGGCCGAGCGCCAGATCAAGCTCATCCTCGACCCGCCGACCGCCGAGGTCGGCGCCGTCTACAAGGGCCGGGTCGTGAACATCACCAAGTTCGGTGCGTTCGTGAACATCCTCCCGGGCCGCGACGGCCTGGTCCACATCTCCAAGCTCGGTGGCGGCAAGCGCATCGACCGGGTCGAGGACGTGGTCAACCTGGGCGACGAGATCGAGGTCCGCGTCGACGACGTCGACCCGAACGGCAAGGTGTCGCTGACCCCCGCCGACATGCCCGTCGAGGAGCGCAAGCCGCGCGGCGACCGTGACGACCGCGGCGGCCGAGGCCGCGACCGTGGTGAGCGCGGCGACCGTGGCGATCGCGGTGCCCGGCCCGAGCGGAGCGAGAGCTCCGGTGGTGGCGAGGGCACCGTGGCCGTGGCCGACGCCGACGAGGTCTCCTTCGAGGACTCCTTCGACGCCGAGGTGGCCGCCGAGTTCGGCGACCTCGGGCCGGCGGGCGACGACCGCAGCAGCGGCGAGAGCCGCGACGGCGGTCGCCGCCGTCGTCGCCGCTGACCGCGACGTCTGACGTGGAGGGCGCCGGGGACCCACAGGTCCCCGGCGCCGCCGCGTCCGGACCCGTTCCGGTGGCGGTCGACGGACCGGTCGTCACCACCCTCCCCTCGGGCCGGCGCGTCGTCACCGACGCGGTGCCGGGCGCGGCCTCGGCGACGCTGGTCGCCCTGGTCGGGGTGGGCGGGCGCGACGAGCCCCGGCCCCTGGCCGGCGCGTCGCACTTCCTGGAGCACCTGCTCTGCAAGGGCAGCCCGGACCTGCCCGCGGCCGAGGTGGCCGAGGCCATCGACCGCCGCGGCGGCGACCTCGACGCGGTCACCGATCGCGAGCGCACCGCCGTCCAGCTGCGGGTCCCGGCCGAGGAGGCCGGGTTCGCGGCCGACCTGCTGGGCCGCCTCGTCCTCGATCCGGCGCTCCGCCGCGACGACGTCGAGGTCGAGCGCCGGGTGATCCTCGAGGAGCTGGCCCAGGCCGAGGAGGACCTCGAGGACCGGGCCCACACGCTCACCGCGTCGGCCCTGTACGGCGCCCACCCCCTCGGGCGGGAGGTCATCGGCGACCGGGCCACCCTCGCCGCGATGGGCCGGGTGCAGATCGACGCCTTCCACGCCGCCCACTACGGACCCTCGGCGATGGTCGTCGCCGCGTCGGGCCGCGTCGACCACGAGGAGGTCGTCGCCGCGGTGGCGCGGTGGGACGAGGCGTGGGCCCGGTCCGACCGCTCGGAGTGCCTCCGCAGGTGACTGCACCGAGCCCCGGCGGCCGCCGGCGCCGGTCGCGCCGACGACGCAGGTCCTGCGCCGCCCCGGTGAGCAGGTCCACCTCGTGCTCGGCTGGGCCCTCGGGGCCGTCTCGGCCCCGGAGCGCGAGGCGGCGTCGGTGCTGGCCCACATCGTCGGTGGAGGCCCGGCCAGCCGGCTCTTCCGGGTGGTGCGCGACGAGCGCGGGCTCGCCTACGCGGTCGATGCCAGCCTGTCGCTGCACTCCGACGCAGGTGCGCTCACCGCCTACGCCGGCACCTCGCCGTCGAACGTCCACGAGGTCCGCCGCCTGGTCACGGCCGAGGTCGCCGACCTGGCCGAGCACGGGCCCACCGCCCACGAGGTCGACGTGGCGACCGGGTACCTGTCCGGCTCGTACGCCCTGGCCCTGGAGGACACCGCGACCCGGGCGTGGCGGGTCGCGATCGAGGAGCTCGAGCGGGGTGGCGCCCGGCCGGCGCGCGACCGGATCGACGCCTACCGGCGCGTCACCGTCGACGACGTGCGGCAGGTCGCCCGCCGCCTCGCGGTCCAGCCGACGGTGGTGGCCGTCGGCCCGGTCCGCCGCCGCCAGCGCCTCTGACCCCTCGTTCCGTGAGCGGTGCTCGATGGGGGGTCAGGACCAGGCGGCGATCGGGATGCCGGCGCCGCGGCGGTTGACGACCTCCATGGTGCGGGCGAGGGAGGCCTCCAGCTCGGCCCGCCGGGCCGGGTCGAGGCCCGGGTCGGCGAGGGTCTCGGCCACCGGCACCACCCGGTGCACGGGCAGGTCGACCCAGGTGGGCACGGCCTCGAGCCCGACCACGTCGAGCGGTCCGCCCGGCGGGCCCCCGACCGTCGCCACGATGGTGAGCCCGTCGCGCCGGGGAGCGTCCGACTGGTTGCTGATCTGGTTGCCGAGGCCGAACACCACCCAGGTCTCGCCGACCCGTTGGACGGGCTGCACGACGTGGGCGTGGTGCCCGATCACGAGGTCGACCTCCGGGACCGCGGCGAGGCGGGCGGCCACGTCCTCCTGGGCCGGGTCGGGGTCGCTGCGGTACTCGGTGCCCCAGTGGAGGCTCACCACCACCAGCTGGGCGCCCGCGGTCCGGGCGGCCCGGGCGTCGGCCGCGATCCGCTCGACGTCGATCAGGTTGGCCGCCCAGGGCGCATCGGTGGGCAGCTGGTAGCCGTTGAACCCGTAGGCGTACGACAGGTGGGCGATCCGGGCCCCCTCGACGTCGTAGATCCGAGGGGTCGCCGCCTCCTCCGCGCTCCGTGCCGTCCCCGCGTGGCCGAGGCCGGTCGCGTCGAAGGTGTCGAGGGTCGTGCCGATGCCGGGCATCCCCCCGTCGAGGCTGTGGTTCGACGCGGTCGAGCACCCGTCGTAGCCGGTGGCGGCGAGGGCGGGCGCCAGCTCCCTCGGAGCGCGGAAGCTCGGGTACCCCGACACCGACTGGCCGTCGGCGACGAGCGGCACCTCCAGGTGGCAGAGGGCGAGGTCGGCCGCGCCGACCACCGGGGCCAGCGGCGCCAGCAGCGGCCCGAAGTCGTACGCCGCGCCGACGGCCGCGCCGTGGTCGCGAGCGGTCCCGACGAGCGGGAGGTGGGTGAGGACGTCGCCGCCGAAGGCCAGCGTCAGCTCGATCGGTGGCGGCTCGGTCGTGGTGGGAGGCGGAGGAGCGGTGGTCGAGGTCGTCGTCGTGCTCGTGGTCGTCGCGTCGCCGTCGGTCGTGGCCACGACCGTGGGATCGCGCTGCTCGGCGGCGCCGGGCACGCCTCGTCGCTGCACGACGTCGTCGCGACCGAGAGCGTGAGGACCGCGGCCAGCGCGGCGGCGACGTGGTGCGGGCCCGGCCTCGACCTCATCGGATGCTCCGATCCCGAGGGCCCACGCCCCGGTCGTCGGGGAGCGTACGGCGGCGACCGGCCCGGTCGGGGGAGGGGCCCGCCCGGGTCGCCGGCACGGCGTCGGTGTGCGGCGACGCGCACGACGTCGCCGCGAGACGGCGAGGGGTCCGCGCCCGTCCAGGTCGGGGAGGGCGCCCCCTCCGAAGCGGCCCCCGGCGGCCGATGGATGGGGCATGCTGCGGGTGCACGCAGCCCGATAGGAGCAGCCACGATGGGATTCCTCGACAAGGCCAAGCAGCTCGCCCAGCAGGCCGAGACCCAGCTCAACCAGGCCACGAGCCAGGTGGGTGGAGCCCAGAACGCCAAGGCCGCCGACGCCTGGCTCAAGGAGCTGGGGCAGTGGGTCTACGCCGACCGCATGGGTCGCGACCCCCGGGCCGCGGCCGAGGTCGAGGTGCGGATCCAGCAGCTGCAGCAGTGGGAGCAGCAGAACGGGACGCAGGTCCCGATGCCGTTCGCCTCGCCCGGCACCGCTCCGGGCGGCATGACCCCGCCGCCGGTCCCGGGGGCACCGCCCGCCCCCGGCGCCCCGATGCCGGGGACGTTCTCGGACGTGCCGGCCGCGGCGGCCCCGATCCCGGGCACGCTGTCCGACGCCCCCGCCGCGGCGGCTCCGATCCCGGGCACCCTGTCGTCGCCGCCGGGTGCGCCTGACCCGGCGTCCATGCCGAGCCCGGGCGGGTCCCTGGGTCCCCTCGACCCTCCTGTGACCGGACCGCTCACCGTCCCCCGCGCCGCACCGCCCGCGCCTCCGGCACCGCCCGCCCCGCCCGAGCCGCCGACCACGGCTGACGCGCCGCCGTCACCGCCGCCGCCCCCCGCTCCGCCGCCGGCGCCGCCCGCCGACATGCCGTCACCGCCGTCCTGAGGGCGTCCCTCCGGTAGCGTGCGGCCCCATGGGCCTGCGCGTCGCGGTGTTCGGTGCCGGTGGGAGGATGGGGAGCACGGTCTGCCGTGCGGTCTGCGACGATCCCGACCTCGAGCTGGTCGCGGCGGTCGATCCGCACCACATGGGCATCGACCTCCGCCAGGTGACGGGGCTCGACACCGATCTCCACATCGAGCGCGACGCCGAGGCCCTCGCCCGGGCCGGTGCCGACGTCGCCGTCGACTTCACGCTCATCGACGCGGCCCGGGAGAACATGGCCTGGTGCGCAGCCAACGGCGTGCACGCGGTGGTGGGCACCAGCGGCATCAACGACGACGACCTGGCCCGGGTGCGCGCCGACTTCACCACCAGCAACTGCGTGATCGCCCCCAACTTCGCCATCGGCGCGGTGCTGATGATGCACTTCGCCGAGCTGGCCGCCCCGTGGTTCGACACGGCCGACGTCATCGAGACCCACCACGACGCCAAGGTCGACGCCCCGTCGGGCACCGCCATGGCCACCGCGGAGCGGATGGCCGCAGCCTCCGCGACCTGGGCCGACGACCCCACCACCTCCACCATCCTCGACGGGGCGAGGGGAGGCGAGCACGCCGGCATCCGCGTGCACTCGCTGCGGGTGCGGGGGGCGGTCGCCCACCAGGAGGTCGTGCTGGGCACCACGGGACAGGCCCTCACCATCCGCCACGACAGCTACGACCGGGCCTCGTTCATGCCCGGGGTCGTGCTGGCGGTGAAGGAGGTCGGCAAGCACCCGGGGGTCACCGTGGGGCTCGACGCCCTCCTCGGTCTCACCGACTGACAGAAGCCCGTGGGCGGGCGACTGCTCGACGGCGCCGCGGTCGCAGCGCCCTGGGCCGGCGCGACTGCCGCGGTCGTCAGGTCTCGCCATGTTCAGTGGTCGAGGTCCCCGTCGCCCGGGCCTCCCGGGCCTCCGCCTCCTCCTCGGCGATCTCCTCGTCGATGTGGAGGAGGCCGCCGACCTCGGTGCCGCCGGCCCGCTGGTCGAGCCACAACGAGATGCCGACCGCGGCGACGCTGATGACCAGCACCGGCAGGCGGTTCTCGGTGATGAGCTCGCGGAGCCAGTCGAGGGGGGCCTCGACGAGGTCGCTGGCGAACCAGAGGAGCACGAGCCGCACGGCCGTGCCGCCGATGTTGAGGGCGAAGAAGACCGGGATGGCCATCCCCCCGGCGCCGGCGAAGAGGCAGACGTAGTTGTTGGGGGCGATCGCCACCAGCGGGTACGCGGCCTTCCCGAAGAAGCGCTCGGCGGCCCGGGCCATCGGGCCGTAGGTGGGGCTGCGGTGCTCGATCCAGCGCACCCCGGCGTCGCCGTACCAGCGGCCGAGCAGGAAGAAGAGGGGGTCGGAGACCAGCAGGCGCACGGTGCCGATGCAGGAAGAAGCTCCACCAGTCCAGGTACGGCTTGGCCAGGACCAGGTTGCGGTTGCGGGCGTTGAGGGCGATGAACCAGGCCGGGTGGCGGTCGACCAGGTACGACAGCAGGCTGTCGCCGACCAGGCTGATGGCGAAGAAGAAGACGGCCAGGCCCACGACCAGGTTGCGGGCCGCCGGGCTGGGTGGCCCGGTCGGTCGGCGCCCGGCGTCGTCGGCCTCGCCATCCTCGCCGGGGCTGCCCGGTGCCGCGGCCGGCGCGGATCCGTCGTCGGGCGTCGGTGGCTCGGCGTCCGCCGCAGGCGGCTCGGGGTCGGGCTCGGAGGGCAAGCCCCGATCATGCCAGGCACCCGTCCGGTCCGACCGCCGGCCCGACCGCCGGGCCGTCCACCGGGCCGCTGCTGGCGCACGGTCGAGCGAGGGGGCCCCGTCGTCCCTTCGGGGGCCGGAGTGGAGCCTCGGCGGGGCGCTCCGTAGGGTTCTGGCGTGTACCGGTTCGCGCTGCGCCCGTGGTGGATCGTCTCCCACCTCTTCGTGGCCGCGCTGGTCGTGCTGATGGTCAGCCTCGGGTTCTGGCAGCTGCGCCGGCTGGACGAGGTGCGCGACCGCAACGAGCGGCTGGCCGAGCGGATCGCAGCCGCACCGGTGCCGATCGACGATCTGGTGCCCGCCGGGGACGACGGCGACCTCGACGCGGTGGTCGACCGGCAGGCCACCGCGACCGGCACCTACCGGCCCGACGAGCAGGTGCTCATCCGGGGCCGGAGCCTCGACGACCGGCCCGGGTCGTGGGTGGTCGTGCCGCTCGAGCTCGACGACGGCCGCGTCGTCGCCGTGAACCGGGGGTGGATCAGCAACGACGGCCGCTACACCGCCGTGCCCGACGAGTACGTCGTGCCCTCCGGCGAGGTCGACCTCACCGGCCTCCTGCACCCGACCCAGACCCGCGGCACCCTCGGCGCGAGCGACCCCGAGGACGGTGTCGTCACCAGCCTCGCCCGCATCGACCTCGACCGCCTCGACGAGCAGGTCGAGGGCGACCTCCTGCCGGTGTGGCTCCAGCTCACCGAGCCGGAGCCGGGCGCCCCTGACCCCTCGCCCACGGTGCTGGGCCTCCCCGACGTCGACGACGAGGGCTCCCACCTCAGCTACGCCGCGCAGTGGTTCATCTTCGCCACCATCGCCGGCTGCGGCTACCCGCTGATCCTGCGGCGTCGGGCCCGGGAGCGCGACCGGTCGGTCCTCGACCTCCGTGGGGCCGACGGGCCACCGGACCCCGATGCCCCCGACCCCGACGACGAGCCGGGACCGGGCGACCCCCGCCTCGACGCCCCCGTCGAGCCGTGACGGCGGGGGAGGGCGAGCCAGGGGCCGTCGACGACGAGCCCGCGACGGGCACCGGACCGGCCGGCGTCATCGACCTGTCGGACGACGCCGACGGCGGCGCACGGGTCCGCATCCTCGACGCCGCGGTCGTCACCGCCGGCCGGACGGGCCTCGACCGCCTGACCGTCGAGGAGGTCGCCCGCCAGGCCGGACTCGCCCGCGCCACCGTGTACCGGCACTTCCCCGGCGGCCGCGAGGAGGTCGTCTCCGAGGCCGTCGCCCACGAGGTGAGCCGCTACTTCACGACCCTCGCCGTGCACCTCGACACGATCGACGACCTGCCGGCCCGGCTGGAGGAGGGCATCGTCCGGGGGCGGTCGCTGCTCGCCGAGCACGAGGTGTTCCAGAAGGTGGTCGACACCGAGCCCGAGCGGCTGCTGCCCCACCTCAGCCAGAGCGCGCCGCTCGTGCTCGACGCGGTGCGCACCTACATCCGGCCGCTGCTGGACGAGGTCGACCTGGCCGAGGGGGTCGACCCCGACGAGGCGGCCGAGTGGCTGGCCCGCAACGTGCTGTCGTTCCTGATGGCCGCGGGGCAGTGGGACCTCGACGACCGGGCCGAGGTCCGACGCCTGGTGCGCGAGCAGATCCTCGCCGGTGTCGTCCGCCCGGGGCCCGACCGGGGGTGACCGCGTCGGCCGCCGATGTGACCGAGTTCTCATTCCAGTGAGACAGTTCTCGTCGTAGTGTCTCATCCCGTGACGCCGACGGTCGTGGTGACGACGCCCGCCCAGGAGCGGGCCCTCGACGCCGCCCTCGACCTGGTCGCGCGCTGGGGCCTGTCCAAGACCACCCTCGGCGACGTCGCGAGGGCTGCGGGGATCAGCAGGGCGACGCTCTACCGGTCGTTCCCCGGCGGCAAGGACCAGCTCTTCGACCTGCTGGCCCGCCGCGAGCTGGCCCGCTTCCTCGACCGGGTCACCGACGCCTTCGCCGGGTCCGACGACCTCGCCGACGCACTCGCCGGCGGCCTCCACGCCGCGGCCGTGCACCTGGTCGACCACGCCGCGGTGCGCTACATCCTCGCCAACGAACCCGAGGTCGCGGTCCCGGTCCTGTCCTTCAGCCAGTGCGAGGGCCTGCTGCGGGTCGTCCGTCGTGCAGTGGCGCCGTCGCTCGTGCACCTCCTGCCCGACCCGGGATCCGCCGGATGGGCCGCCGAGTGGCTGGCCCGCATCTTCCTCTCCGCCCTCGTGAACCCGACGCCCGCGTTCGACCTGTCCGACCGCGAGGTCTGCGACCGGCTCGTCCGGAGCTACGTCGTCCCCGCCCTCGCCCCCTCCGCCACCCACGGCCCGTCCTCGGCCACCCTGATCCACAGCTAGGAGCACCGATGTCCACCACCGACGCCACGCCCGCAGAGATGCGCTCCAACGAGGAGATCATCGGCCGGGCCGACGTCAACGACCTGGCCGAGATCCTGTCGATCACCAACTCCGACGTCCACGAGACGATCCGGTCCGTCGCCGACAACGCCGACGCCATCTTCACGTGGGACTACGAGAAGGGCGCCCGCAAGCCCCTCGACAAGCTCTACGAGAAGGCCAAGACCTCGCAGTGGAACGGCGAGACCGACCTGCCGTGGGAGACCGACGTCGACCAGGAGCAGGTCGTGATGGCGAACCAGGCCGCCGGCCTGGCGCTCGACGCCGACATCGACATCACCGGCACCCCGTTCGAGAAGTGGGGCGACAAGGAGTGGCTCCAGCTCGGCGTCGAGATCCAGAACTGGACGCCTCAGCCAGTTCATGCACGGCGAGCAGGGCGCCCTGATCTGCACGGCCAAGATCGTCGAGACGGTGCCGTGGATCGACGCCAAGTACTACGCCGCCACCCAGGTGATGGACGAGGCCCGCCACGTCGAGGTGTTCGCCAAGTACCTCGACACCAAGCTCGTCGGGCCACTACCCGATCAACGCCCACCTCGGCCTGCTCCTCGACGACATCGTCGAGGACTCCCGCTGGGACATGACCTACCTGGGCATGCAGATCATGGTCGAGGGCCTGGCCCTCGCCGCCTTCGGCTTCATGCACCAGATGACGACCGAGCCGCTGCTCAAGCAGCTGCTCCGCTACGTGATGAGCGACGAGGCCCGCCACGTCGCCTTCGGCGTGCTCTCGCTGAAGGAGTACTACGAGGAGCTCACCGACGCCGAGCTGCGCGAGCGCCAGGAGTTCGCCTTCGAGGCGGCGGTGCGCATGCGCGACCGCTTCCTCCAGCAGGAGGTCTGGGAGCGCATGGGCGTGCGCCCGGCCGAGGTCCTGCCCGCTCGTCGTGCAGGCCCCGACCCGCCAGCTCTTCCAGCAGATGCTCTTCACCAAGATCGTCCCGAACTGCAAGAAGCTCGGCCTGCTCGACGCGGCCGACGGCTGGCTGCGCACCAAGTTCGAGGAGCTCGGCGTGATCCAGTTCGAGGACATGCACCGACACCGGCGAGGAGTACGAGATGTTCGCCCTCGGCCAGCGGCGAGCTGTCGGCCGACGGCTCGCCGACCGCCTGATCGTCCGGCCGGCGAGCTGGCCGGACTCGACGCCACGTGGGAGCCGCCCGACGGCCGCTGGCGCCACCGTCGGCGGCCCGGCGCCGCGTGCCGGACGGTTCGCCGTCGCGGGACGGCGGCCGGGTGCTGGGACGCGGTAGGGTCGATGCCGATGTCCGACCGTCCCCGCACCCGCTGATGGCCCGCTTCGGGCGGGTCCTCACCGCCATGGTCACGCCGTTCGCCGCCGACGGCTCGCTCGACGTCGAAGGCGGCCGCGCGAGCTGGCCCGGTGGCTGGTCGACCACGGCAACGACGGCCTGGTCGTGGCGGGCACCACCGGCGAGAGCCCGGTGCTCACCGACGACGAGCGCATCGAGCTGTTCCGGGTCGTCCGCGAGGCGGTCGACGTGCCGCTCATCGCCGGGGCCACCACCAACGACACCGCCCACAGCGTCGACATGACCGAGGCCGCGGCCGAGGTCGGCATCGACGCGATCCTCGCCGTGGTGCCGTACTACAACAAGCCCACGCAGGCCGGGCTGGCGGCCCACTTCCGGGCCGTCGCCGCGGCGAGCGACCTGCCCGTCATGCTCTACGACGTCCCCGGCCGCACCGGCCGCGCGCTGGCGCACCGAGACGACCCTCGCCCTCGCCCGCGAGGTGCCCACGATCGTCGCCCTCAAGGACGCCGGCGGTGACCCGGCCGCGACCGCGGCCCTCATCGCCGAGGCGCCCGACGGCTTCGAGGTCTACAGCGGCGACGAGCCCCTCACCCTCGCCTTCCTCGCCTACGGCGCGGTCGGCGTGGTCGGCGTGTCGAGCCACTGGACCGCGCCCGTGCAGGCCGAGATGTTCGCCGCCTTCGAGGCCGGCGACGTGGCCGCCGCCCGGGCGCTCAACGCCGCGCCTGCTGCCCAGTCTACGCGCTTCATGAACAGCGACACCTGCGTGTTCTCGCAGGCCGTCAAGGTCGCTGATGGGCGTGCTCGGCGTGCCCGTCGGCGAGTGCCGCCTGCCGCTCGGCCCGGCCCCCGAGGGCACCGCCGACGCGCCGCCGCGTCGCGCCGTCGCTCGTGCCGAGCCTCGGGATACCGCACGACTCTGATGACCGCAGCCCCGTCCCGTCACCTTCCTCGGCGGGCTCGGTGAGATCGGCCGCAACTGCGCCGCGATCGAGATCGACGGCCGGATCATGCTGATCGACTGCGGGCTCATGTTCCCCGACGCCGACATGCTCGGCGTCGACCTGGTGCTGCCCGACTTCACCTGGCTGCTCGAGCGGGGCGACCGGCATCGAGGGCTGCATCGTCACCCACGGCCACGAGGACCACCACGGCGCCCTGTCGTTCCTCCTGCGCGAGCTGTCGTTCCCGATCATCGGCTCGGCGCTGACGCTCGGCCTGGCCCGCAACCGCATCGAGGAGGCCGGCCTGCTCGACCGCACCGAGCTGATCGTGGTCAAGGACAACGAGCGGCGGAAGTTCGGCCCGTTCGACTGCGAGTTCATCCCCGTCACCCACTCGGTGCCCCACGGCTTCGCCACCGCGTTCCACACGCCGCAGGGCACCATCCTCCACACCGGCGACTTCAAGCTCGACCTCACCCCGGTCGACGGGCGCCTCACCGACCTCGGCCGCCATGGGCGCCATCGCCGAGGACGAGGGCATCCGCCTGCTGCTGTCCGACTCCACCAACGCCGACCAGCACGGCCACTCCCGCTCGCGAGACGTCGGTCGGCAAGGTGCTCGTACGACCTGTTCCACGCCAACGAGGGCCGGCGGATCGTCACCGCCTGCTTCGCCAGCCACATCCACCGCATCCAGCAGATCGCCGACGCCGCCATCGCCTTCGACCGGGTGGTCGCCACCCTCGGGCTGTCGATGAAGAAGAACGTGCGGCTGGCCCGCGAGATGGGCCTGCTGAAGATCCCCGACTCGCACCTGCGCGACATCGACGACGTCGGCGACCTCGAGCCCGGGCAAGGTGTGCGTCATCTCCACCGGGTCGCAGGGCGAGCCCATGTCGGCGCTGTCGCTGATGGCCGCCAGCGAGAGCCGTTGGCTCAAGCTCGACGCGAACGACACCGTGATCCTCTGCTCGCACCCGATCCCCGGCAACGAGATGAACGTCATCGAAGGTGATCGACGGGCTGGTCCGCCTCGGGGTGCAGGTCGTGCACTCGGGCATCGAGGACGTCCACGCCACCGGCCACGCCAAGCAGGAGGAGCTCAAGACCCTCCTCTCGATCGCCAAGCCGAAGTGGTTCATCCCGGTCCACGGCGAGTACCGCCACCTCGTCGGCCCACGCCGCGCTCGGCCGCGCAGATGGGCGTGCCCGACGACCACGTGCTGCTGTGCGAGGACGGCGACCGGGTCCAGCTCACCGACGAGGGCCTCCGCAAGGTCGAGCGGGTGCCCGCCGGCTACCTGTACGTCGACGGCATCGGCATCGGCGACATCGGCCACGGCGTGCTCCGCGACCGCCAGGTGCTGGCCGAGGAGGGCGTGGTCGTCGTCATCGTCACCGTCGACGTCGACGCCGCCGCCATCGTCGCCGGGCCCGAGGTGATCACCCGGGGCTGGGTGCACGCCGCCGAGGCCGAGGACCTCCTCGACGAGTGCCGCGGCGCTGGTGGCCCAGGACGTCAAGGCCGCGCTGGCCGACGACCCGACCACGACATCGAGACGCTGCGGCGGGTGGTGCGCCGCTCGGCCGGCCGGTTCGTGAACGACCGCACCCGGCGACGACCGATGATCGTGCCCGTCGTGATGGAGGTCTGAGGCGGCAGGGACCGCCCTGGTCCGGCCGCCCGGGCGTGGCCCTCAGGGGCGCACGGGGTACCCGTAGCGGTGGAGCAACGGCAGGGCGAGGGCGGTCGACACCCGACGCTGCCCGGCGGGCTGGCGGTCCTGCCACTCGACGTCGGGGCGCAGGGCCAGCGGGGTCGAGCCGAAGCGGCCCGGGTTGCCGGCGATCCCGTGTTCGAGCTCGGGTCCGGTGGGGACCGGGATGCGGAGGGCGTCGGACACCGCCGCCCGCGCCGCGTCCGGCGCGGCGACCATGTCCTCGTAGCGCAGGCGGACGTCGGGTCGGACGCGGAGGTCGACGGCGGCGTTCCGGGCCAGCCAGCGCGCCGCGACGTAGGACGGTCGACGGACGGGGGAGACGTCGGCGACGATGCCCTCCGGTGGCGCCTTGGCCCGGCCGTGGCTCCAGACCACGGCGCGTGGGTCGCGCACCATCTGGAGGACGGTCGTGTCGATGCCCGTCCGGCGAGCGAGCAGAGCGGGTCCGGCGGCCTTGGACGAGTCGACGAGGATCTCGGCGCCGGACGCCTCGGCCAGTCCCCGGTAGAGCCGGGTGAGCACCGGGACGTACTCGCTCACCGCGGGGTGGGAGCGTCGGCCCAGCTCCAGCGCACGGAACGCGGCGATCGACAGCGCGTCGAGGCGCTCGGCGGCCTCGACCGGGTCGTCGGCGATGCCGTCGATGGCGGCCTCCACCGCCGGCCGCCACACCGGGCAGCCGTCCCACGTCGCGCCGCAGCTGCAGCTCTGCCGGGCCATCACGCCCCGGCGCCACACCCAGCGGACCTCGCCCAGGCCCAGGACCCCCGTGCCACCGATCACCCGGCTCAGCACGGTGCTGCCGGACCTGCCCCACCCCGCGACGTACAGCACCTGGAGGCCCCCGGTCCTGGCCCCGGGCCCCGTGCGCTGGGTTCGCTCTCCTGGCCGGGCCACGGCCCCTCCTGCCCGGTCGCGGGCGTCGGTCGACGGTGCCCGGGCACGTTACCGCTGCGGTCTTCGGGAGCCCGCACCCCGTGGGGGGCGCGCGGGTGTCCGCTCCGGGGCGGTGGTGCGCTGGTAGCGTCGGGTCACTGTGACAGCCACCAGCCGTAGCCCCCGCTCGGCGGGTCGGGGTCGGTCCGGCGGCACCGGCTCCGGGTCGTCGTCGGCCAAGTCCGGGTCCTCCCGCGCCTCGTCGTCCAAGGGCGGCGCCGCCAAGGGCACGGCGCGCCAGGGCCGCGCCCCGGCCAAGGGCACCGGCGGCCGGGGTCGCCCCAGCCCGCCGACGCCCGATCCCACCCTGGTCAGGGTGGCGAGGGCCACGTCGCGGGCCACCGACGGCCACCGGGCCGATCTGGCCGGCCTGGTCCTGATCCTGCTCGCCATCGTCACCGCCCTGGGGATCTACGGCGGCGATCTGGCCGGCCCCCTCGGTCGGGGCCTGGCCCGGGGCGTCGGGCTGCTGGTCGGCGTCGCCCGGGTCGTCGTCCCCCCCGCCCTCCTGGTGGCCGGGGCCCTGCTCATCCGGGGCCGCACCGCCCCGCCGGTCGAGGTCGATCCCGAGACGGGTGAGATCCCGCCCGCGGCGCACGGACCGGCGCGCCGCGCCCTCGGGGGGGTGCTGCTCGCGGTCGGCGTGCTCGGGCTCCTCCACCTGGCCCGGGGCGCGCCCGCCCTCGACGCCCCGGGTGACGAGCTGGTCGACGCCGCCGGGTTCGTCGGTGCGCTGATCGGGGCGCCGCTCGTCGGCCTGCTGGCCACCGGGGGCGCGCTGGCGGTGCTCCTGCTGGTGGTGGTGGCCGGCGTCGTCCTCGTCGCCGACGTCCACCTGCGCGACGCATCGCAGCAGGTCGCCCAGGGCGTGGCCACCGGGGCCCGGCCCGCGGCGAGCGGGGTCAGGCGGGCCTTCGGGTCGCTGTTCCGCCTCGACGCCGACCGCGACGACGGTGGCGCCTCGCGCGGCGCCGACGGCCTCGAGCTCGGTGGTGCCCTCGACCTGACCGACGGGGCGGGCGGCGACGGCGACGGCATCTACGACTTCGAGGCCGACCCCGACCCGGCCCTCGCCGCCCCGCCCCGGAAGCGGCGCAAGGCGACCACCCCGGCCCCCGCCCCCGAGCCCGACGCGGAGCCCGAGCAGCTCGACCTCGACCTGGGTCCGGGCGCAGCCCCCTCGGCGTGGAAGCTGCCCCCCGCCAAGCTGCTGAACCGGGTCGGATCGCAGGCCGTCGACCGCAAGGCGGTGGAGGAGACCGGCCGCCACCTCGAGCACGCCCTGGCCGAGCACGGCGTCGAGACCCGGCTGGTCGGCATGACCGTCGGGCCCACCGTCACCCGCTACGAGCTCGAGCTCGGCCCCGGCGTGAAGGTCGCCCGGGTCACCAGCCTCCACCGCGACATCGCCTACGCCATGGCCACCCCCGACGTGCGGATCCTGGCCCCGATCCCCGGCAAGCAGGCCATCGGCGTCGAGATCCCCAACGCCTCGAAGCAGCTGGTCACGGTGGGCGACATCCTGGCCAGCCCCGAGGCCCGGGCCGCCACCCACCCGCTCGAGGTCGCGGTCGGGCGCGACATCGACGGCAAGGCGGTCATGTCGCCACTGGCGTCGATGCCCCACGTGCTGATCGCCGGCGCCACCGGCGCCGGCAAGTCGTCGTGCATCAACTCGCTGCTCACGTCGGTGCTGATGCGGGCCACGCCCGATCAGGTCCGGATGATCCTGGTCGACCCGAAGCAGGTCGAGATGGGCCAGTACAACCGGCTGCCCCACCTGCTCACCGAGGTCGTCACCGAGCCCAAGAAGGCCGCCAACGCGCTCGCCTGGGCGGTGCGGGAGATGGAGCGTCGCTACGACCTCCTCGCCGCGGTGGGCTTCCGCGACATCACCGGCTACAACGCGGCCTTCGACCGGGGCGAGCTCCAGCCGGAGACCGAGCTCGACCCCGAGTACCCGCGGCTGCCGTTCATCCTCGTCGTGGTCGACGAGCTCGCCGACCTGATGATGGTGGCGGCCCGCGACGTCGAGGAGTCGATCACCCGCATCGCCCAGAAGGCCCGGGCCGTGGGCATCCACCTCGTGATCGCCACCCAGCGGCCGTCGGTGAACGTCATCACCGGTCTGATCAAGGCCAACGTCCCCAGCCGCTGGGCGTTCGCGGTGTCGAGCGCCACCGACAGCCGGGTGATCCTCGACCAGCAGGGCGCGGAGCGCCTCCTGGGCAAGGGCGACATGCTCCTGCTCGGCCCGTCGTCGAGCGTCCCGCACCGGGTGCAGGGCTCGTGGGTCACCGAGGAGGAGGTCCGCCAGGTCGTCGCCCACTGGCGGCGCCAGCAGCCCGAGATCGTCTACGACGACACCGTCCAGGGCACCGACGACCAGCCCGGCTTCGCCTCCGGCGGTGGCATGGGCGGCGGCGGCTCCGGCGACGACGACGACGACGGCCTCCTCGCCCAGGCCACCGAGCTGGTCGTCCGCAGCCAGCTGGGGTCGACCTCCATGCTGCAGCGCAAGCTCAAGGTCGGCTTCGCCCGCGCCGGGCGGATCATGGACCTGCTCGAGCAGCGCGGCGTGGTCGGCCCCTCGGTCGGCTCCAAGGCCCGCGACGTGCTCATGACGGTCGACGAGCTCGAGGGGCGAGGGGGCGGTGGGGGCGGCGACGACCTCGACCAGCCCGCGCCGGTCGGCCCCGGCTCGGCCCCCGGCGGTCCGTCCGCCACCGACGCCCCCTTCTGACAGGGCTCGGCGCGCCGGGGCTCGTCCTGGGCGCGGCTCGGGTCGTCCGGACGACGCCATCCGCGCCCAGATCGGTCCTGTCTCGACGTGCGGACCGGGTTGGGTGGTGGAATTCCTGACCCAACAGGTAGGGTTTCGGCCGTGGCTCTGTTCTCGTTCCCCAACCCGGTCGACGAGGTGTCGGCCCGCCTGGTGGCGGGCGGCGCGGTCGTGCTGAGCGCGGCCTACGTCGTCACCGGCTGGACGCCCCTCGTGGTGGTGCTCGCCTACGGGTTCGTCGCCCGGGTGCTGACCGGTCCGACCCTGAGCCCGCTCGGCCAGCTGGTCACCCGGGTGGTGCGCCCCCGGCTGTCCGTCGAGGCCCGTCCGACCCCCGGTCCACCCAAGCGCTTCGCCCAGGGCATCGGCGCGCTGCTGTCGGTGTCGGCGCTGGTCGCGGTGGTGGCGTTCGACGCCGGTGCCCTCTCCCGTGGCCTTGCCGGGGCGATCACCGTGGCCGCGTCGCTCGAGGCGTTCCTCGGCTTCTGCCTCGGCTGCCGGGTGTTCGCCCTGCTGATGCGGTACGGCGCCATCCCCGACTCGGTGTGCGAGGAGTGCAACGACCTCTCGGCCCGCCTGGCCCGCTCCCTCTGACCGGCGGCCGCCGGTGCCGTCAGCGGGGCGGTCCGGCGGCAGCGAAGGCCAACAGCTCGTCGGCCGGCACGACCGCCGGGAACGAGTGCATGGCCCAGGTCACGCCGGGCTCCTCCAGGAGCGCCGGGTCGTCGATCGGGGAGACCCGCACGGCGACGTCGAAGCCGTCGAGCGATCCGCGACGGTCGACCACCTCGGCCAACGCCCGGCGCAGCTGCGCCAGGTCGACGTCGATGATGAACAGCCCGTCGTAGCGGGCGGCGCGCCGCACCGGCCTGAGCGCGTCGTCACGGGCCGCGAACCACAGCGGGATCGACGGACGCTGCACCGGCCGGGGGGTGAAGGTGACGCCGTCGACGGTGAGGTGGCGGCCGTGGTGCTCGACGTGCTCACCGCACCAGGCCTGGGCCAGCACGTCGGCTGCCTCGTCGAGGATCTCGCCCCGGGTCACCGGGTCGACGACCTCGTCGAAGCGGCTGAGCTCGCCTCCGGTGTCGACCCCGAGTCCGAGGCCGACGGTGAGGCGGCCGGCACTCAGGTGGTCGACGGTCGTGCCCTGTCGGACCAGGGTGGAGACCCGTCGCCGTGACGCCGGGGTGACCATGGGTCCGAGGCGGAGACGCTCGGTCCGCAGCGCGACGGCTGCGAGCATCGTCCACACGTCCGCGATGTCGCGGGCCTCCTCGGGGTCGCGGAGGACGTGGTCCCACAGGAACAGCCCGTCCCACCCGGCCTCCTCGGCGGCGACCGCCACCGCCAGCAGCGCCTCGGGGTCGCTGAGCTCGGCGAAGGGGGCGAAGTAGAGGGCGTGCTGCACGGCGTGACCGTACCGACCGTCCCCCGACGCCGCCGGAGGATGGTCCGAGGCCGATTCGCTGGCGTCCGAGGTCGGTTCGCTGTCGTCCGAGGGCGTCGATTCGCTGTCGATTCGCTGGCGTCGGGTCGGCCGTCGGACGGGCGTGAAGGTCGTCGGACGACGATTCGACGTCGATTCGCTGTCCGACGGCTCGGTCAGGGGCGGTCGGGCTTGCGGGGCACCGGCACGCCGGGCGCGGTGAAGCCGATGCGCTTGTGGGTGCCGTCGCAGAGGGGCTTGTCGGCCGACCCGCCGCAGCGGCAGAGGAACGTGCGTCCGGAGTGCTCCTCGACGGCCATCCGTCGGCGGTCCGACCAGGCTGATCGTGCCCTCGACCACCACCGGCCCGTCCTGGCGGGGGGTCACCGACGGGGGAGCGTCGAGGGCGGTCTCGTCAGGGCCGTCGTCGCGTCGCGTCATCGCTGCCCCTCGCTGGATCCGTCCCCGAGCCGACGAGCGCGGTGCGCGTGAGCCTACGGGTGGACCTCGACGACGGCGCCGACGGGCAGGTCGTCGAACACCTGCCTGGCCGGGGCGTCGGCCATGCGGATGCAGCCGTGCTCGGAGCCGCCGCTCGGCCATCGTGCCTCAGCGGGGGCCGAGCTGCTCGAAGGAGCGCGCGATGAGATCGGCGTAGACGTCGATCCCCTCGAGGTTGGGGTGGGTCCGATCGTCGTGGAGCAGACCGGGGTCGGACGCGACGATGGCGTGCCAGTCCGCGACGATCGTGTTGGGGTACTCGGCGCTGATCTCCGCCAGGGTCTCGTTGGTCGACGGCACCCAGTCGCTGACGCCGACGGTGTTGACCAGGACGACCCGCCGGTCGGGCCCGAGGGCGTCCAGCACGCTGCGCAGCGCCCCCCTCGACTCCTCGGACTGGAGGCCGGCGTTGGTGCCGAAGCCCAGCACCACCGCGGGCCGGCCTGCGCCCGATTCCAGCGCCCTGGCGACGACGGCGGGGGCCTCACGCCACTGTCGGATCGGTTCGGCGTCGATGAGGATCCCGGGGAACCGCTCGTACAGGGCGGGCGCGGCACCCGAGACGACCGAGTCGCCGAAGGCCACCACCAGCTCGCCGGGCGGCACCGGGTCCGACTCGGGCCAGGCCGCCTGGACGGCCCCATCGGGAGGAGCTGTCGTGGACGTGTCGCCGGACCCGCCGGCCACCGGTTGGCCGAGCCGGTGGTCGCCGCCTGCTCGGCCATGAGCCGCTGGCCCTCCTCGACCGACCGCTGTGCCGCCGTCTTGTCGGGCGCCGTCACCAGCGTGACCGCGAGCAGGACGACGACCGCTCGCGCCGCCCACGAGGACCGGGCGCGAGCGGCGGAGGGCGTCGCCGACGACACCGAAGCCGTGCTGGCGGATGGGCACCTCCACCCAGCGGAACGACGCCTCGGCGAGGACGAGCGTCGCGCGCGAGGGCGATGATCGCGGTCGTCACGGGGAGGGCGGCACCCGGCGCGGCGGGGGGGAGCAGCTCGATGGTGATGAGGATGACGGGCCAGTGCCAGAGGTAGATGCCGTAGGACCGCTCGCCGACCCACGCCAGCGGCCGCCACTCGTGCAGTGACGATGAACGCGCTCTCGCGGCCCGGGGAGCGAGGCCAGGACCACGACGGTCAGCAGCGACGCCAGCAGGATCCCGCCTCGGTACGCGAGGTCCGAGCCGGCGTCCACCACGAGCATCAGGACACACGAGGACGGCCAGCGCGACGAAGCCGACCCACCGCCGGAGCCGCAGCCAGCGCCACCGCGACAGCACCCCCAGGTCGCCGGCGAAGCGCGAACGCCAGCGCGACACCCAGCATCACCCCGAACAGGTGGGTGTCGGTGCCGTAGTAGACCCTCGTGGGGTTGGTGCCCGGCTCGTACAGCACGCGCCATGAGCAGCGCCGATGCCAGGGCCATGCCGACCGCGACCCGGGCGCCGACGACGTGGCGGCGGGTGAGCGCGAGCAGCCCGAGCAGGGCGAGCGGGAACAGCACGTAGAACTGCTCCTCGACCGCGAGCGACCACAGCGTGACGAAGAGCTTCGGCGAGGTGTCGTCGAAGTAGTCCGACCCGGCTGCGATCTCGACCCAGTTCGTGCTGAAGGTGACCGCCCCCACCACCTGGCGCGGGCTGTCGACGAGCAGGTCGGGTTCGACGATGCGTGCCGCCAGGAGGCTGACCGCGAGCACGAGCAGGAGAGCCGGGAGGAGGCGGCGCGCCCGTCGCCGCCAGAACTCGGTGAGGTCGACCCGGCCGGCTCGCATCCCGCTCCCGCAGCAGCAGGGTGGTGATGAGGAAGCCGCTGGTGACGAAGAACACGTCGACGCCGAGGAAGCCCCCGGGCACCCGGTGGGGCCAGAGGTGGAAGACGACGACGAACAGCACCGCGACCGCACGAACGCCGTCGAGTCCGGGGATCCGCCCGGCCACGTCCGCCGAGGCCGACCGTCGCCGCACGACCCTCGGCTCCGGCTCCGCCGCCTGCCGTTGGTCTGTCGTCAGCAGGTGTCGTCATCAGGTGGGTCGGCTCCGGGGCTGCCGGTCGAGGCTACCGCCAGGGACGATCTGGGACGCGCACCTGCCGGCGACCCCGTCGAGCCCGTCCGCACCGGCGGCGCCGTCGTCGGATCGCGCCTCCCGGGAGATCTCGTCGCCGTGAGGCGCTGGGGTCCGAGGCCGCCGGTAGCCTGGATCCTCGTGCCTGGCCGCTCCTTCTACGTCGAGACGCTCGGCTGCCCGAAGAACCAGGTCGACTCGGACAAGCTGACCGGGCGGCTGCTGGCCGACGGGCTGGCCCCGACCACCGACCCCGCCGATGCCGACGTGGTGGTGGTCAACACCTGCGCCTTCATCGAGGACGCCCGCCAGGAGTCGATCGACACCATCCTCGGCCTGGCCGACGCCCGCCGCGACGGTGCCCGGCTGGTGGTCACCGGCTGCCTGGCCGAGCGCTACGGCGACGAGCTCGCGGCCGAGCTGCCCGAGGTCGACGCGGTGGTGGGCTTCGGCCACTCGCTGCTCGACGACGCACCCGCCGCGACGTCGGGCACCACCGTGCCCGTCCTCCTGCGGCCCCGGGTCGGCGGTGCGACCGATCCGGCCCTGCCCGACTTCGACCTCCTGAACCTGCCCCGCCCGGCGGCCACCGCGCCGTGGGCCTACGTCAAGGTGGCCGAGGGCTGCGACCGGGCGTGCGGGTTCTGCGCCATCCCGACCTTCCGGGGCCCGCAGCGCAGCCGGTCGGCCGAGTCGATCCTCGCCGAGGTCGACCAGCTCGGCGCCCGGGAGATCGTCCTCGTCGCCCAGGACCTGGCGTCCTACGGCCGCGACCAGGGGGTGGGGGAGAGGGGCCTCGTGCCGCTGCTGGCCCAGGTGGCCGAGCGGGTCGAGCGGGTGCGGCTGCTCTACCTGTACCCGTCGGACCTCACCGACGCGCTGGTCGAGGCCATCGGCGCGACCGGCGTCCCCTACTTCGACCTGTCGCTGCAGCACGTGTCCCGCCCGCTGCTGCGCCGCATGCGTCGGTGGGGCGACGGCGAGCGCTTCCGGGCCCGCATCGACCACATCCGCGGCGACCTGCCCGATGCCGCCCTGCGGTCGAGCTTCATCGTCGGCTACCCGGGCGAGACCGAGGACGACCACGACGCCCTCCTCCGCTTCGTCGAGGAGGTCGAGCTCGACTGGTGCGGCTTCTTCTCCTACTCGCCGGAGGACGGCACCTACGCGGTCGACCTCGACGGCCGGGTCGACGACGACCTGGTCGCCGACCGCCTGGCCGAGCTGCGCGAGGTGCAGGACGCCATCACCGAGCGGCGCCGGGCCGCCCTGGTGGGGGAGCGGGTCGAGGTGCTGGTCGACGCCCCCGGCGTGGGCCGCACCCATCGGGAGGCCCCGGAGATCGACGGCGTGGTCCACGTGCCGGTCGACCTGCCGGTCGGCGAGGTCGCCCCGCTCACCGTGGTCGGCTCGGCCGGCCCGGACCTCGACGCCGCCTGACGCCCCGGCCTGGGCGTCCGCGCCTGCTGGTACGACGGATGTGACGCGATCGGCCCGTCGGGGTCAGAGGGCCGTGCGAGCCACCGCGTGGCAGGATGGCGCCTCCATGGACGAGGCACGACCAGGGATCACCGGTGACGGCCCCCCTCGGCCCCCCGCTCCCGGACGACCGGTACGGCCCCTCGGCGCTGATGACGCCGGCCAACGCGGTCACCATCATCCGGCTGCTGTTCTCGCCGGCGCTGCTGGTGATGATCGTCCGCGAGCCCTCCTCCTGGGGGGCGGTCGCCCTGTGGACGATCCTCGCCGTCACCGACGGCATCGACGGCGCCCTCGCCCGTCGGCACGGCACCACCCGGTCCGGGGCGTTCCTCGACCCGCTGGCCGACAAGGTGCTGGTGCTGGGCGCCCTGTTCGCCCTGGTCGCGGCCGACCGCTTCTCGTGGTTCCCCGTGGCGCTGATCGCCGCCCGCGAGCTGGCCATCTCGGTGTTCCGCACCCACCTCGGACGCTCCGGCCTGGCCGTGCCCGCCCGCCCGCTGGCCAAGGTCAAGACCGTGGTCCAGGAGGTCGCGGTGGCCCTCGCCCTGGTGCCGCTGACCGTCGACCACCCCGGCCTGGCCAACGTCGCGCTGTGGGTGGCCGTCGTGCTCACCCTCGTCAGCGGGGCCCAGTACCTGCTCGACGGCCGGCAGGCGGCGACGACCCTCGGACACCGCGCCGCCACCTGACGGCCGACGTCATCGGTCGAGCGCGGCCCGGCGGGTCGTGAGCAGCGCCCGTCTCGGGCGCGGTGCCGACCAGCTCCAGGGCTCGGTCGTAGGCGGTCCGGGCGTCGTCGCGCCGGCCGAGCCGCTCGAGGAGGTCGGCCCGGACGGCGTGGAACAGGTGGTAGCCGTCGAGGGGCGAGGCCGTCGACCAGGGCGAGCCCGGCCTCGGGCCCGTCGCGCTCGGCGACCGCGACGGCCCGGTTGAGGGCGACACCGGGGTGGGCGCGAGGCGCTGAGCAGGTGGTCGTAGAGGGCGACGACCTGGTCCCAGTCGGTCGTCCGCGACGGTCGGGGGCGTCGCTGTGGACGGCGGCGATGGCCGCCTGCACCTGGTACGGCCCGGGCTGGTTCCGCCGCAGGCAGGCGCGGACGAGGGCCTGGCCCTCGGCGACCAGGTCGCGCGTCCCAGCAGCGAGCGGTCCTGGTCGGCGAGCAGGACGAGCTCGCCGGCGGGTCCGGTGCGGGCCGGCGCGGCGGGCATCGGTCAGCAGCAGCAGCCCCAGCAGGCCGAGCACCTCGGGCTCGTCGGGCATCAGCTCGGCCAGCAGCCGGGTGAGGCGGATCGCCTCGGCGCAGAGGTCGGCCCGCACCAGCTCGTCGCCGGCGCTGGCGCGTGTAGCCCTCGTTGAAGACGAGGTAGAGGACGGCGAGCACCGGGCGCAGGCGGTCGGGCAGGTCGGCGTCGCGGGGCACCCGGTAGGGGATGTTGGCGGCCTTGATCTTCTTCTTGGCCCGCACCAGGCGCTGGGCCATCGTCGCCTCGGGCACGAGGAAGGCGCGGGCGATCTCGGGGGTCTGGAGGCCGCCGAGCAGGCGCAGGGTGAGCGCCACCTGGGCCTCGGGGGCGAGGGCGGGGTGGCAGCAGGTGAAGATCAGGCGCAGGCGGTCGTCGCGCACGGGTCCCACCTCCTCGGGCGGGTCGCGCTCGTCGAGGAGCGCGGCCTGGGTCTGGCGGGCGTCGCGGGTGGACTCCCGGCGCAGGCGGTCGATGGCCCGGTTGCGGGCGGTCGTGGTGATCCACGCCGCCGGGGTTGGGCGGGATGCCCCGGTCGGGCCACGTCGTCGGTGGCCACGACGAACGCCTCCTGGACCGCCTCCTCGGCGACGTCGATGTCGCCGAAGTGGCGGACCAGGGTGGCGATCGCCTTGCCCGACTCGGCCCGGAAGACCTCGGCGAGGACGTCCTGGGCATCGGTCGGCGGGCGGCGTGGGGGCACGGCGTCGGACCCGGCTACTCGGACTGGAACGGGCGGACCTCGACGGCGCCCTGGCAGGCGGCCGAGCCCTTCTGCGGCGAGGGCGAGGGCGGCGTCGAGGTCGGGGACCTCGACGATCCAGAAGCCGCCGATGATGCTCCTTGGTCTCGAGGTAGGGGCCGTCGGTGGTGACGACCGCGTCGCCGGTCGGCGTCGACGACCGTGGCGGTGGTCGGACGGCTCGAGCCCGCCGGCGAACACCCAGACGCCGGACGGCCTGGAGCTCGGTGTTGAACTCGTCGACGGCCTTGAACGCGGCCTGCATGTCCTCCTCGGTCATGCTGGCGGCGAGCTCCTCGGGGTCGGCGGGGCCGTGGACGCTGAGCAGGTACTGGGTCATCGGGGGTTCCTCCTGGGGCGGGAGACCGGCACGGTACCGGCCTCTCCACCCCTCTCGACGAACGGCACCGGCCCGCGATCGACAGCCCGGCGAGAGATTCTCCGGCGGAGTCGGCATCATCCCAGGTCACAGCCTCGAGGATCGTCCCGTCAGCACGACGTCGGGGTTCCTGCGACACTCCCGTCCGTGCCTGCTCCCGAGCTACACCCGCACCCTCGAGGTCGCCGACCTGCGCGTCGTCGCCACCGGCCTGTCGTTCCCCGAGGGCCCCGTCGCGATGGACGACGGGTCGATCGTCCTGACCGAGATCAAGGCCGGGCGGCTCACCCGGGTGCAGCCCGACGGATCGACGTCGACCGTCGCCGAGACCGGGGGCGGTCCGAACGGGCTCGCCCTCGGGTCCGACGGCGCGTTCTACGTCACCAACAACGGTGGCTGCTTCGACTGGCACGAGCTGCTGGGCATGACCTTCCCCGGCTCGCCGCCCCCCGCGTCCTGGCCGGGCCACGGGTCGCTCCAGCGGGTCGACGTCGCCACCGGCGAGGTCACGACCCTGGCGACCGAGAGCGGAGGCCACCCGCTGCGCGCCCCCAACGACCTCGTGGTCGACGCCGACGGTGGCATCTGGTTCACCGACCACGGCGTGCGGCTCGACCGCAGCTCCGACCGCACCGGCGTCCACTGGTGCCGGCCCGACGGCTCCGGCCTGGTCGAGGCCGTGGTCCTCGACGCGCCCAACGGCATCGGCCTGTCGCCCGACGGCCGTCGCCTCTACGTGGCCGAGACCCACACCGGCCGGGTGCACGCGTGGAACGTCGACGGCCCGGGCCAGCTCTCGGGGGCGGGGCTGGCCTCGCCCCAGGGCGCCGAGCTGCTGGGCGACCCGGGCGGCGGCGCGCTGTTCGACTCGCTCGCGGTCGACGCCGACGGGTGGGTCTGCGTGGCGACGCTCGGCTCGACGCCGGGCATCTCGGCGTTCTCGCCGGATGGCAGCGAGAGCGCCTTCCTGCCCATGGCCGACCCCCTCACGACCAACATCTGCTTCGCCGGTGACGACGGCTCGACGGCCTACGTCACCCTCTCCGGCACCGGCCAGCTCGTCACCTTCACCTGGCCCTTCCCCGGCCGCGCCGGCTGATCTGAGCGGTCACGTCGGCGTCGGCGGGACGTCCCGGTACCGTCCTCCGGGCACGCCATCGACCCGCTGCCGGAGGCCTCCGCCCATGAGCGACATGAACGACTTCAACGCCTCGATCATCGAGGAGTTCCGCGCCAACGCCGGCAAGGTCGGCGGGATGTTCGAGGGGGCGCCCATGGTGCTGCTCCACACGACCGGCGCGAAGTCGGGCCAGGAGCGCGTCAGCCCGCTGATGTACCAGGACCTCGGCGACGCCATCGCGATCTTCGCGTCGAAGGCCGGGGCACCCGACAACCCCGACTGGTTCCACAACGTGGTGGCCAACCCGGACGTCACCGCCGAGGTCGGCACCGAGACCCGGCCCTACCGGGCGCGGGTGGCCGAGGGCGACGAGCGCGAGCGCATCTGGGCGGCGCAGAAGGAGATCGCACCCGGCTTCGCCGACTACGAGGCCAAGACCGACCGGGTCATCCCCGTCGTCGTCCTCGACCCCGCCTGACGACCTCGGACCCGCGAGCTGGCCCGCGGCCGGGTCGCCCCGATCCGTTCTGACGAGGTCATGGAGCCCCTGGCGCACCAGAACGGGAGGCGGTCGTCGCTCGGGCTGCTGGTCACGGGCCAGGAGGCCGGGCGGTCGACGGACCGGCTCCGGCCCAGCCGGCCGGGCGAGGGTCAGCCGGCGGAGAGGTCGGCGATGGCGTCGGCCGAGGGCGAGGATGCGGCGGGCGTTGTCGACGTGCAGGTTCTCGATCATGCGGCCGTTGTGGGTGACGACGCCCTTGCCGGCGGCGATCGGCCTCCTCGAAGGTGGCGATCAGCGCCGCGGGCGTCGTCGACGGCCTCGGCCGTCGGGGCCCAGACCTGCGTTGGCCGGCTCGAGCTGGCTCGGGTGGATCAGCGTCTTGCCGTCGAAGCCCATCTGGCGGCCCTGGAGGCACTCGGCCTCGAAGCCCGTCGGCGTCCTTGATGTCGTTGTAGACGCCGTCGAGGATCACCTTGCCGGTGGCCCGGGCGGCCAGCAGGCACAGGCCGAGGCCGGTGAGCAGCGGCTGGCGGCCGGGCACGTGCTCGGCGTGGAGCTCCTTGGCCAGGTCGTTGGTGCCCATGACCAGCACGGTGAGCCGCTCGGAGGCGGCGGCGATCTCCTCGGCGTGGAGCATGGCGACCGGCGTCTCGACCATGGCCCAGATCGTGGTGTGGTCGGGGGCGCCGCCGGCCTCGAGGCCCTTCTCGATGGCGTGCGACGTCGGCGACCGAGTCGACCTTGGGCACCACGACGGCGGCCGGGCCGGCCGCGGCGGCGGCGGCGAGGTCGTCGGCGTGCCACTGGGTGTCGAGGCCGTTGACCCGGATGGTCAGCTCTCGCTTGGCGCCGTACTCGCCGGAGGCGACCGCGGCGCAGACCCGCTCGCGGGCCTCGGCCTTGGCGTCGGGGGCGACGGCGTCCTCGAGGTCGAAGATGAGGGCGTCGGCGGCGAGGCCCTTGGCCTTCTCGAGGGCCCGCTCGTTGGCGCCGGGCATGTAGAGGACCGAGCGGCGGGGGCGGAGGGTCGGCGTCGGCTCATCGTCAGGCCTCCGAGCCGGCGAAGCCGTAGCGCCTCGGCCAGCTCGGGGTCGCGGTCGGCGAGCTGCTGGGCCAGGTCGACCATGACGTGGCACTGCTTCACCGAGGCGTCGTCCTCCATCTTCCCGTCGATCATCACGGCGCCGGTGCCGTCGCCCATCTCCTCGATGACCTCGCGGGCGTGGGCCACGTCGGCCGGGTCGGGGCGAGAAGACCCGCTTGGCGATGTCGATCTGCACCGGGTGGAGGCTCCAGGCGCCGACGCAGCCGAGCAGGAAGGCGTTGCGGAACTGGTCCTCGCAGGCGACGACGTCCTTGATGTCGCCGAAGGGGCCGTAGAACGGGAGGATCCCGTTGGCGACGCAGGCGTCGACCATGCGGGCGATCGTGTAGTGCCACAGGTCCTGCTGGTAGATCGCGCGGCCGCTCGTCGATGTCGCCGTCGGTCGGGTCCTGGCGCACCAGGTAGCCGGGGTGGCCGCCGCCGACCCGGGTGGTCTTCATGCGGCGGTTGGCGGCCAGGTCGGCGGGGCCGAGCGAGAGGCCCTGCATGCGGGGGCTGGCCGCGCAGATCTCCTCGACGTTGGCCACGCCGCGGGCGGTCTCGAGGATGGCGTGGACGAGCAGCGGCTCGGTGAGCCCGGCCGGGCCTCGAGCTGGGCGAGCAGGCGGTCGACGTAGTGGATGTCCTCGGGCGCCCTCGACCTTCGGGACCATGATCACGTCGAGCTTGTCGCCGATCTCGGTGACCAGGGTGGTGAGGTCGTCGAGCACCCACGGCGAGTCGAGGCTGTTGACCCGGGTCCACAGCTGGGTGTCGCCGAAGTCGATGCTCTTGGCCACCTTCGACCAGCCCGGCGCGGGCCGCCTCCTTGTTCGTCGGCCGGGATGGCGTCCTCGAGGTTGCCGAGGAGGACGTCGACCTTGGCGGCGATGTCGGGCACCTTGGCCACCATCTTCTCGTTGCGCGGCGGGAAGAAGTGGATCATCCGCGACGGCCGGAACGGGATCTCCCGCACCGGCTCCGGGGCGCCGACGGCGAGGGGGCGGAAGAAGTCCTTGGGGCTGCGCATGGCGGGTCTCCGGGGAGCGGTCAGCGACGCCTGGAACCTACGACGCCCCGTCCGTCGGCGGGAAACCGTGGATCCGGGTCCCGCAGGTCCACCGCGGGCCCGCCGCGCCGGGCCGTGGCCTGGCGGAGCAGCATCGCGGTCGAGGCCTCCGGCTCGACCCCGAGCTCGTCGAGGGCCCGGTGGAGGTTCCCCGTCGCGGTCGTCACCGCCACCGGGTCGCGGCGCTGCAGGGCGGCGGCGATGGCCAGCCGGTGGGCCCGCTCGTCGAGCTCGTCGGCGGCGAGGGCGCGGGCGGCACGGGTCGCGGCCGCGGCGTGGTCGCCCAGCACCAGCTCGAGCTCGCCCAGGTCGAGGGTGGCGTCGACCAGACGGCGGGAGACCTGCCGGCCGACCCCGGCGAGGCGGGCGATGCCGTCGAGGTCCGGCAACGGGTCGCCGCGCCAGCGGTCGGCCGTGGCGCGGAGGGCGGCGACCCGGGCTGCGGAGTCGCCCTCCCGGCGGGCGGCCTCGGCCTCGTCCAGGTGCTGCTCGACCCGCCACAGGTCGACGTCGAGGCCGGCCACCGCGACCAGGCGGAGGTGCTCGCCGTCGGCGCGGAGGAAGTACGGCGGGTCGCCCGTCCGCCGCCGGGGCTCGAGGAGCCGTTGGAGGTGGGTGAGGGTGACCCGCAGGTTCGGTCGGGCCCGGTCGAGGTCGAAGTCGGGCCACAGCAGGTCGAGGACCCGGTCGCGGGTCACCGTCCGCTCCACCACGAGGACGCACAGCAGCTCCCGCACCCGGCCGCGCCGCAGGGCCGGGGCGGTGGACACCTCCCCGTCGTGGGTGACCTCCAGGGGCCCGAGGACCCTCACCTCCAGCTCGTCCGGCGGGCCGCCGGGGGAGGGCGGAGGCCACCGCCTCGATGCCCCGGGTCAGGCGGGTCGGGAGCCCGCCGACGTTCGCCAGCGAGGCCACCTCGTCCACCACCGCGTCGCCGTACCGCTCGGCCAGCTCGGCGACCAGGGCGTGCCCCCACGTCCGGCCCCAGCCCACGGCCCAGCCGGCGAGCTCGACCGACCAGGGCAGGGGGAGGGCGGTGATCACCGCCCCCGTCGACGACGGGTCGTCGGGGCGGCGGCCGGCGCGGGCCTCGACCAGCATCCGGGCGACCTCCCGGGTGCGGACCTGGGAGGGACCGAGGTCGTGCGTCGTCCCATCGGTCGCGCAGCGCCGGCGAGCACACGTAGGGGATGGCGAGTGACCGACGGAGGAGCGGCTCCGCCACCGGGTCGATGGCGTCGGCCTGCACCAGTGCGTCGATGACGGCGCGGGCGCCGGGCTCGTCGTGGTGGACGATGCGGGCCGCGGCCCGGGCGCAGGCCAGCTGGGCGGCGTCACCGGGCGCGTCGCCGAGGGCCGAGCGCTCCAGGGCGCCGACGGCGAGGTCGACGGCGTCCGTCTCCGAGGCCGAGGCGGCCAGCACCGCGATCAGCGCCGCCTGGTCGAAGCGGTCGCGCTCGCTCAGGGCGGCGTAGCGGTCCGGCCCGATGTCGACGCTGCTGCGGGGCAGGCCGCCGGGGTCGCCGTCGAACCAGAGGGCGACGCCCTCCAGCTCGCGGCTCACGGGCATCGCCCGGTGCGCGTGGTGGGCGTGCGCGACCGCGGCCGCATCGGCGGCCCGCCCGGCGAGGAGGAGGAGGTGCCAGTGGAGGCGGATCAGGACCTCCGGCCGGCCGGCCATCGGGAGGTCGGCCAGGTCGCCGTCGAGGACGGCGAGGCCGCCGGCCACGTCGCCGGTGAGGCCGGCGGTGGCGGCGTCGACGGCGCCCACGAGCAGGCGGAGCAGCGGGTCGGGGTGGCGCGCCGAGAGGGCCCGGGCCGGTCCGCTCAGGGCCAGGAGCCGACCGAGGTCGCCGTTGGCCTCGGCCGCCAGGGTGGCGAGGGCGAGGCTGACCGACTCTCCGGCCGCATCGTCGCGGGCCCGGAAGCCCTCGATGAGGGCGTCGAGGTCGGCGGTCGGGGGATCGGTGACCGCCCGCGCGTGGGCCGCCGCCGCGGCGAGGAGGTCCCGTGCCAGCCCCGGAGGCAGGTTGGCCCGCCAGCGGTCGGCGACGTCGACGGGGAGGCTGCCGAGCGTCGCCCGCACGAGGTCGACGGCCCCGCGGTCGCGGACCCGGTCGTCGCCGACGGCGATCGCCAGGTCGCCGGCCGCGGTGAGGTCGCCCCGGTCGAGCAGCACCGACACCGCCCGTCGCCGGATGGCCTCGACCTCGGCGGGGGGAGGAGCCGTTCGACGTACGGGCCCCACATGTCGTGGGCGACGAGGTCGTCTCCGACCCGCGCGACCAACGGCAGGTGCGTGGCGACCTGCTCGGGGTCGACGTCGACGCCGGAGACCTCGGCCACCGCCCCGGGTGCTGCGCTGCGCAGGGCGCCGAGCGCGACGAGGATGCGGCGCTGGGCGTCGTCGAGCGAATCGATCACCTCCTCCCACACGAAGTCGGCGACCGCACCGGCCGACGCCGACAGGGCGAGGCGCACCAGGGCGGGCCACCCGGCCAGGTCCGCGGTGGGCGGCGGGGACCCGATGGCGTCGGCCAGGGCGGCGACCTCTCCGTCCGACAGCCGGAGGTCGTCCTCGCCCAGCTCGAGCAGGTCGCCCGCCGCTCGCAGCCGGGCCAACGACAGCCGTGGGAGCCGGCGACCGGAGATCACCAGGTGCAGGTTGGCCGGGCCCCGCCGGACGAGGTCGTCGAGGGCGTCCACGCAGGCGTCCGTCAGCAGCTCGGCGTCGTCGAGCACCAGGCAGGCATCGAGCGGGCTGATGGCGGCGGCGGGCGAGGCGAGGTCGAGCGGGACCGGGTCGTCGCCGTCGGCGGAGGGGTCGACGCCATCGGCGTCGGCGGCCTGGTCGCTGGTGTCGGGGGCGTCGGAGCGGAGGGATCCGAAGGCCGCCGCCACCGTGCGGGCCAGCGCCTCGGGCGTGTCGCAGCCCGACCGGCACGACACCCATGCGTCGATCCCACGGGGCTGGGAGTGGTTGGCCCTCAGCGCCTGGCCGAGGGCGATCGACTTGCCGAACCCGGCTCCCGCCTCCAGGGTGGTCACCCGGACCTCCCAGCGGCGGTCGAGGGCGGCGATGACGTCGTGGCGGACGACCGCGGGCACCACCGTCGGCGGACCGCGCGACCAGCCATGGCCGGTGGTCGCCGGCGCGGCGGCGAGGGTGGTCGATGGGGGCCATGGGGGTCGCCTCGGTTGGTGCCGGACCGGCCCCCCACCTCCGCCCGGCGGTGACCCACGCTACCCCCGTCCTCGAGCCCCGGTCTCGCTCTCCGGTTCGCGGCCTGACGAGGCAGGCTGGAGGGGTGCCCTCCTCGCCGCCCGCCCGGGTCCTCACCTTCAACGTGGGACGAGGCGCGGTCGGCCGGCGCTGGGGTGCGTCGCCGCCGGGGGCCACCTTCGAGCGGCTGGACGAGGTGGCCGAGGCCGTCGCCCGGACCGAGCCCGAGGTGGTGGCCCTCCAGGAGGTCCACGAGGGCGACGTCCCCGAGCTGCTCCGGTTGCTCGACGAGCGCCACGGCCTCGCCTTCCACGGCGCGTTCGCCGCTGCCCTCCCCGCCGAGCACCCCAGGCTGGTCCGCCTGGCCGATCCGACCCGTCACAGCCCCTTCGGCCTCGCCCTGCTGTCGACGTCGCCGCTCACCGACGAGCGGGTCGTGGCGCTGCCCGACGACGGCGTGGAGCCGCGGGTCGCCCACCTCGTGCGGACCGGCGTCGCCGACCACGAGGTGACGGTGATCAACCTCCACCTGTCGACCGACGGTGGGGGGATCGGCTCACGGGTGCGGGGCCACGGCAGCCCCCGTGCGGAGCAGACCGAGGCGGTGCTGGCCCTCGCCGCCGGGGAGCACGGGCCGCTGGTCGTGCTGGGCGACTGGAACCAGGAGGCCGTCGAGCTCGCCCTCGTCCTGCGGCGCCTCGGGCTCCGCCGGCGGCTGCGGTTCGCCAGCGACCCCTGGACGGCCACCACGCTGAAGGGCAACGGGATCGACCACGTGCTGGTCGCCGGCGGTCTCCGTCGGCGCTACCGCGGCGTCGAGCGGTCGACGGTGTCCGACCACCGCCCGGTGCTGGTGAGCCTCGACCCGCCGACCTGATCGATCGTCCGCCGACCCTCCCTCGGCCCGGTACCGTGCCGGCGTGCGCTGTGACGTGGTCGCTGTGGGGACCGAGCTGCTGCTCGGCCAGATCGTTGACACCAACTCCTCGTGGATCGGGGAGCAGCTGGCGATGGCGGGCATCGACTCGCTCCGCCAGACGAAGGTGGGGGACAACCTCGACCGGATCGTCGCCGAGATCGACGACGCGATCGGCCGGGCCGACGCGGTGATCGTCTGCGGTGGGCTCGGCCCGACCCACGACGACGTGACCCGTGATGCCCTCGCCCGGGTGATGGGTGTGCGGCTCGACCTCGACGACGAGGTGGCCGCCCGCATCGAGGGCATGTTCCGGGGGCGGGGCCGCACCATGCCGGCCAACAACTTCCGCCAGGCCGAGGTGCCGGTGGGGGCGACGGCCATCGCCGACCCCCAGCCCGGCACCGCGCCCGGACTGATCTGCCCGGTCACCCGACCCGGTCCCGACGGCACCCCGGTCGAGAAGGTCATCTACGCCGTGCCCGGCGTGCCCTACGAGATGCAGGAGATCGTCACCAAGGCGATCCTGCCCGACCTCATCGCCCGGTCGGGCGAGGCCGCGGTGATCCGCAGCCGGGTGCTGCGGACGTGGGGTGAGAGCGAGTCGGGCCTGGCCGAGCAGCTGGCCGGCCGCATCGAGGCCCTCGACCGGGCCGCCGAGAGCGGGGGAGGGGCGGCCACCATCGCCTTCCTGGCCTCCGGCATCGAGGGTCTGAAGGTGCGGCTGACGGCCAAGGCGCCGACGGTGGCCGAGGCCGACCTGCTCCTGGCCACCGAGGAGGCCGAGGTCCGTGGCGTCCTCGGACCGGAGCTGATCTTCGGCATCGACGACGACACCATGGAGAGCGTCGTGCATCGGCCTGCTCCGCGATGCCGGCCTGAGCCTCGGCCTGGCCGAGTCGCTGACCGGCGGGATGGCGGCCTCGCGGGTGACCGACGTGCCGGGCTCGTCCGAGGTGTTCCGGGGTGCGGTGGTGTCGTACGCGTCGGAGGTGAAGTTCGACCTGCTCGGCGTGCCCGAGGGACCGGTCGTGTCGGCCGAGGCGGCCGAGGCGATGGCGACCGGGGCGCGCCGGGTGCTGGAGGCCGACGTGGGCCTGGCCTTCACCGGCGTCGCCGGCCCCGAGCCCCAGGAGGACCAGGAGCCCGGCACCGTGTTCGTCGGGGTCGACATCGACGGCGACGTGTCGTCGATCCGCCTCCGCCTGCCCGGCGACCGCCTGCGGGTGCGCCAGTTCTCGGTGATCTCGGGCATGGGCTTCCTCCGCCAGCGCCTCCTCGCCCGCTGATCCGGCGGCCGGTCCGACGTCGCTGGATCCGATCTGACGCAGCCAGCGTGCAGGGATGCGCGATCTGGCGAACAGAACGGGCGGGTCGGCGGGCTCGGTTCTGACACACCCAGCGTGCAGGGATGCGCGGATCTGGCGAACAGAACGGTGGTGTCGGGCCCGGTTGGATCCCACCTGGACGTGCGAGGGTGGGGACGTGCGCCTGTTCGTCGCCGCGTGGCCCCCGGACGAGATGCGGGACGAGATCGTCGAGTGGGCGGCGGACCAGCTCGCGCCCGAGGGTGTCCGCTGGCTGCCCGCCGACCGCCTGCACGTGACCCTGGCCTTCGCCGGGGAGGTGGACGACCCTGACCCGGTGGAGGCCGCGGTGCGAGCCGTCGCCGCCGAGGCCGCTCCCGTCGAGGCGTCGCTGGGAGTGGTGACCATGCGGTTCGGTGGGGTGCTGGCCGTCCCCGTCGACGGTCTCGACGACCTGGGCCAGGCGCTCACCGATGCCGTGGCCGATGCGATCGGGAGCGACGAGCGGCGGGGCTTCCGGGGCCACCTGACCCTGGCCCGGGTCGGCCGTCGCCAGCGGGTGCCGGCGACGTTGGCCGGCCTGCCGCTGCTGGGCGGCACCCGGCCGTCGTGGACCGTCGACCACCTCGACCTCGTCCGCAGCCACCTCGGTGCCGACGCTCGCTACGAGACCCTCGCCTCCGTCCCTCTGGGTGGGTGACGCGACCGCTGCCATGGCGGATCCCTTCTGGGCGCGTCAGCGGTCATGGGTGTCCGATGACGTGCCCAGAACCGGTCGGGGTGGGTCTGGTGGTTCTTGGTCCGTGAGCGGCCATGGATGGCCGCTGACGTGCTCAGAACGGATGTGCCACATCGGGCGGACGGCGCTGCGCTGCGCCGGGGTGGTTCCGGTGCACTGATGGGCCACGGATGGCCCCTGGCTGCGTCAGATCGGACGAGGGCGCGCAGGGGCGGGGCCTGCGTCATCGGCGGTCGAGCAGGCCTCGCACGTAGGCGGCCTGCCCGGCGTGCTGGGCCTGGTCGTCGATGATGCTGACGAGGCGCACGCCGAGGGTGACGGGCGGGTCCCAGCTGTCGTCGACGACCTGGTCGAGGTCGTCCGGGGAGAGGCCGCCGAGGTAGGCGGCGGTGCGCTCGGCGACGGCGGCGTGGTAGCCGACCACCACGTCGGGCCCGGTGGGGCGCACGGCCGCGACCTGCTCGGGGGTGTGGCCGTAGCCGTGCTCGTCCGGGTCCGGCTGGAGGCCGAACCCGGCGGCCCAGTCACCCTCGACCCAGAGCTGCGGCGTCCCTGTCAGCTCGGCCACGTAGGCGTCCTCGACCCGGGTGAGGTGCCACAGGAGCCAGCCGATCGGGTTGGCGCCCTCCTCGGGCTGGGCGGCCAGGGCGTCGGCGTCGAGGCCGTCGACCGCCTCGTGCACGTGCTCGGGCATGCGGCCGAAGGCCTCCGTCACCACGTCGATGGCATCCACGTCGTCCTCCTCGGCGTCGTCGTCGGCGGACCCGGACCGGGACCCGCCCGTCCTCTGCGCCGCAGCGTCGCGCGCCTGGTCCGGCCCTGCCGCCGCGACCACGTCGCGCGACGGGCCCACCACACCGGCGTCGATGTGTTCACCGAAGCGTCCCCTGCCCGCTCCCTGGTGCTCTCCGAGGGGCCACCGCCGTCTCGGAGGATCCGGCCGACCCCCGGACCCAGGAGACCCCATGCCCGCTCGTGCCCGCTCCGTCGCCGTCGGCCTCGCCCTCGTGGTGGGCGTCGCCGCCTGCCGCCCGTCGGCCCCGCACCCCGAGCCGTCGGTCGGATCAGGTGCGCCCGGCACCGCGGTCGAGGCACCGTGGGCCCTCGAGGTCGTCGGTCGCTACGACTCCGGCCTGGGCGCAGGTGCGACCGAGATCGTCGCCTTCGGCGGGACCACGATGGTGACGGTCAACGCGCTCGACAACACCGTCGACCTGGTCGACCTGACCGACCCGGCGTCGCCGGTCCTCGCCGGCCGGGTCGACATGTCGCCGTACGGCGGTGGCGTGAACAGCGTCGACGTCCACGGCCGGACCGTGGTCGCCGCGGTCGAAGCCGACGTCAAGACCGACCCGGGCCAGATCGTGTTCCTCGACCTCGACGGCGCGGTCATCGACACCGCTCCGGCCGGTGCCCTCCCCGACATGGTCACGTTCAGCCCCGACGGCCGGTACGTCGTCGCCGCCAACGAGGGCGAGCCGAACGACGACTACTCGGTCGACCCGGAGGGCTCGGTCACGATCGTGACGACGACCCTGTCGAGCGCCGACGGCCTGCGCCGGCCGGCAAGGGTGCGCCAGGCCGGGTTCCGGGCCTTCGACGAGGGCGGGTGGCGCCACCGTCAGATCGACCAGGGCGTCCGCATCTTCGGCCCAGGGGCGAGCGTCTCGCAGGACCTCGAGCCCGAGTACGTGGCCGTGAGCCCGAGCGCAGGCGTCGCCTACGTGACGCTGCAGGAGAACAACGCGGTCGCCACCGTGCACCTGGCGACCGGCGCCATCGTCCGCATCGACTCGCTCACCGCCCGCGACTACGCCAAGGGCGACGGCCTCGACCCCAGCGACCGCGACGGCGCCATCGCCATCGCCAACCACCCCGTGATCGGTCTCCCGATGCCCGACGCCATCGCCGCCCTCGAGACCGGCCGTGGGCGCTACTACGTCACCGCCAACGAGGGCGACGCCCGCGAGTGGGGGACTTCGAGGAGCCGGCCCGGATCGGCAGCAGCAGCTACGTCCTCGACCCGACGGCGTTCCCGGACGCGGCGGCACTGAAGGCCAACGGCGTGCTCGGTCGCCTCAACGCGACCACCGCCTCGGGTGACACCGACGGCGACGGCGACTTCGATCGCATCACCACCTTCGGCACCCGCTCGTTCTCCATCTGGGACGCCCGCACCGGTCGCCGGGTCTTCGACAGCGGCGCGGACCTCGAGCGCATCACCGCGGCGGCGAACCCCGAGTTCTTCAACTCGAACAACGACGCCGACAACTTCGACTCGCGCAGCGACGACAAGGGGCCCGAGCCCGAGGCGGTGACCGTCGGCGACGTCGACGGCCGCACCTACGCCTTCGTGGGCCTGGAGCGGGTCGGCGGCGTCGCGGTCTACGACGTGACCGATCCGGCCGCGGCCCGGTTCGTGCAGTACACCAACCCCCGCACCTTCGACGGCTCCGTCGGACCGGACAGCGGTCCCGAGGGCATGGAGCTGGTCCCCGCCGACCGCGCACCGGGAGGCCGCCCCCTGCTGCTGGTCAGCAACGAGGTCACCGGGACCGTCACGGTCTACCGGGCGGTGGCCCAGGCCTGACGGCAGGCGGAGGCCCGCGCCGCGCCCGGGGTCGCCCGGGCGCGGCGCCGGTGATCGCGACGGGGCGCCCCGGGTCGACGAGCAGCCACCACCCAGAGTGACCGTCTGGTCCACCGGCGAGCAGGTCCAGCTCCCGAGCTCTCGCCGCTCTCAGCAGGGACGATGCGCGCGCCGAGCGGCCGGCGGCGTCCGGGGGCGCAGCCGACCGCCGTCGCCGAGCAGGCTCCCGGCACGTTGGGTACGGTGCGCGCACCCCCAGGGAGGGAGCTCATCATGGCCGAGACGTCGAACCCACACGTCGGTGCCCGAGGCGCTCCGGCGGGGGTCGGGACCGGGTCGGGGCTCAGCCGACGGTCCTTCCTCCAGATCACCGCGGCGGGGGCGCTGGCGCTCTACGTGCCGACATCCACCGGGCTCCGGAAGGTGTTCGCCGCGCCCATCCCGGGCGGGACGTTGTCACCGCGCGCGATCCCGCTGTTCCAGTCGCCGCTCGTGATCCCTCCCGCCATGCCGACCACCGCCGCCGACACCTACGAGATCGCGGTCCGGCAGCTGACGCAGCAGATCCTCCCGGACGGCCTGCCGCCGACGACCGTCTGGGGCTACGGCTCGATCGCCCACCCGGCGACGTTCAACTACCCCGCGTTCACCATCGAGGCGACGCGCGGCACCGCCACCACCGTGTCGTGGATCAACGAGCTCGTCGACGGGTCAGGGCGCTTCCTGCCCCACCTGCTGCCCGTCGATCCGACGCTGCACTGGGCGAACCCGCCCGGCGGCGTCGACGGACGCGACATGCGACCCGAGCCCGCCTCCCCGCCCGGCCCGTACACGGGGCCGGTGCCCATCGCCGTCCACGTGCACGGGATGGCGGGCGTCGACGACTGGAGCGACGGCTACGCCGAGGCCTGGTACCTGCCCGACGCGGTCGACATCCCGGAGGGCTACGCCCACGTCGGCACGTGGCACGACTTCTTCGCGGCCAAGGCGGCGGCCGCGGGGGTGGCGTGGGGCGCCGGTCGGGTCACGTCCCGCTACCCGAACGACCAGGTGCCGTCCACCCTCTGGTACCACGACCACAGCCTGGGCATCACCCGGCTCAACGTCTACGCCGGCCCTGCGGGCTTCTGGTTGATCCGCAGCGACGATCCCGCCGACAACCCGACGGTGGCCGGGACCGGGGCTCCCGCCGTGCTGCCCGGGCCTGCGCCGCCGGCTGCCCGGCCCTGCGCCCAGCTCGGCGAGGAGCCGGGCACCCGGCACCACGAGATCCCGCTGGCCATCCAGGACCGCTCCTTCCACGAGGACGGCTCGCTCTTCTACCCCGACTCGCGCGCCTTCTTCGACGGCTACGGGGGCCCGTACCTGCCCGAGACGGACGTGTCGCCCATCTGGAACCCGGAGTTCTTCGGGAACACGATGCTGGTCAACGGCCGGACCTGGCCCTACCTCGACGTGGAGCCGCGCCGGTACCGCTTCCGCGTGCTGAACGGCTGCAACTCGCGGTTCCTGATCCTCCGCTTCGACGACCCCCAGGTCGAGATGTGGCAGATCGGGAACGAGGGCGGCTACCTCCCGGCACCGCTGCCGGTGCGGGAGGTGCTGCTCGCCCCGGCCGAGCGGGCCGACCTCATCGTCGACCTCTCCCGCCTGCGCGTCGGCTCCACGGCCGTCCTCCTCAACCGGGCCCCCGACTCCCCGTTCGGGGGCGGTGGCTTCCGACCGGCCGATCCCCGCACGACCGGACAGGTGCTCCAGCTCCGCGTGACCGTGCCGGTGCCCCGGGGTTCGTCGATCCGTCGACCCCGCCCGACCAGCTCGTCATGCCCGCGATCGGTGGGGTGACGACCCCCGTCACCCGGACGAGCGTCCGCTCGCCCTCGTGGAGGAGATGGCCATGCCACCGGCGCCGGACATCCCGGTCGCCGCCCTGCTCGGCGATCCTTCGACCCCGCCGTCGGCCTGCGGGTGGAGGCCCGCGAGTCGGAGGGAGCGGTGACCCCGAGAACCCGGCGGTGGGCGACACCGAGGTGTGGGAGCTCTACAACTTCACGGCCGACGCCCACCCGATCCACATCCACGAGGTGCTGTTCCAGGTCGTCGACCGGCAACCCCTCGACCGGCGGACGGGTCGTCCGGTCCGGTCGCCCGTCCCCCCTCCTCCGCACGAGGGCGGGTTCAAGGACACGGTCATCTCCTACCCCGGGTGAGAGTCACCCGCGTCCGCATGCGCTTCACCTCGGCGGGCCAGTTCGTGTGGCACTGCCACATCGTCGAGCACGAGGACAACGAGATGATGCGGCCCTACCGCATCGGGCCGCTGCAACCGGGCCAGCCCCCCGACGGCGGGCACGCACGAGGACGCGGCGCCCCACGGATGACCCTCGCCGACCGCTGGGCGCGCCGAGTCGTCTGACCGGCGCGCTCGCCGCCTGCGCGCCGCGCTCAGACGGCCGCGGCCACCTCGGGGTGGCGCACGGCCGTCGTGGCCAGGGCGCGGCGTTCGGCCATCTCCTGGCAGGGGAGCACCGGCACGCGCCCACGCGACCAGTCGGGCGGTGAGCCGGGACTGGGGCTCGAGGTAGCCGGCTCTGACCGGGAGCGGCTGGTAGGTGCCGGTCAGGTGCTGGGCCCAGGTGGGCATGAGCAGCATCGAGGCCGAGATCCCGAGGCGGCCCTTGAGCTGGCCGAGGGCGCCGGCCCGGAACTCGCCGTCGCTGTCGCCGGCCAGGAAGTCGACGAACTCCCGGGTCTGCTCGGTGAAGGCCATGCGGGGCCGCATCTCCTCGACGTAGTCGCGGAGCTCGGCGACGGTCTCGGGGACCTCGTCGGCGCCGCCCATGCGCCCGACGACGGCCTGCTCGGTGAGGTAGCGGTCCTTCTCGGCGTCGCTGAGCGGCCGGCGGTAGCGGTCGAAGGCGGTCATGATCGCCCACGGGATGCAGGTGTGGACCCAGGCGATGAGCTCGGGGTCGAGAGCGCGGTAGGGCACGCCGTCGGGGCGGGTGCCGTCGACGTGCGAGTGGATGCGCTTCACCCGCTCGATGACCTGGGTGGCGGCGGGGGTGGAGCCGAAGGTGGTCCGCAGCACGTAGCCCAGGGTGTTGCGGGCCCGGCCGAGCGGGTCGGTGCGGTACGACGACTGCTGGGCGACGCCGGCCATCACCGAGGGGTGGAGCACCTCCATGATCACCGCGCCCGCCCCGGCGAGGCCGACGGCGGCGATGTCGCCGTTGACCTCCCACGAGATGCTGCCGGGGCCGCCGGTGAGGCCGGGGTCGCCGGGATCGCCGTCGTAGATCTCGGGCTCGTCGTGGCGGCCCCCGACGGCCTCCACGTCGGTGACGATCTTGCGGCGGAGTGCGTCCATGAGCGCAGCATGGGCGCGCTCGTGACAGTTGTCAATATGGGTGGCGCTCAGGTGACCAGGCCGTCGAAGAGGATCGCGGTGGCCTCGACGGCCCGCCGGTGGGCGGCCTCCGGGTCGGCGTCGGCGGGCTCCTCGCCGAAGCGCTCGGCGAGCGCGGGCAGCGCCGCCGGGCCCCCCGCGCCGTGGGTCATCAGGAAGTACACGAGCGCGGCCGAGTCGGTGCGGACCTCGCCCGACGCCTTGAGCCGGCGGAGCAGGTCCGAGCCGAACTCGTGGACCGGGCCGATGTAGGTGGTGAACAGGTGGTCGAGGCGGGGACCGGGCGCGGCGGCCTCCTGGGTGATGATGCGCAGCAGGGCCGGGTTGGCCGAGTTGGCCTCGATGAAGCGGACGACGAGGGCCCGGAGCCGGTCGAGGTCGTCGGCCTCGTCGAGCTCGGCGATGGCGGTGACGAGGGCGACGGACAGGGCGGCGAAGCCCCGCTCGACCGCGGCGTACCAGAGGTCGTCCTTGCTGCCGATCCGCTGGGGGATGAGGTTGTGGCTCACCCCGAGGGAGCGGGCCACCTCCCGCACCGAGGTGCCGTCGTAGCCCCGCTCGGCGAAGGCCCGGAGGGCGGCGTCGAGGATCGCCTCGGTCGACACGGTCGTCGGGTCGTCCGCGGCGGGACGGCCCCGGGGTCGGGTGGCCACGGACGCGGAGGGTACCCGGGTGGCGCTCCGGGGCGTGGGTCCTTGACCGAACGACTGTTCGAAGTTACGGTGCTGTCGTTCGCTCCCGGGGGGTGCCAGGCTGGTGCCGATCGGGTCGACGGCTTCAGTGTCACGTCGGTCTGAGTGACACCCCGGCTTCACTGTCACACCCCCTCCGTACGGTCTCCCCATCGCTCGCTGCGGCGCTCCGCAGCCGTCACCCACGCAACGGCCCGCTGGAGGGCCACCCCCGAAAGGACACCGGTCATGGATCGTCAGAAGTCGCTGGAGATGGCCCTCGGCAGCATCGAGAAGGCCTTCGGCAAGGGCTCGGTCATGAAGATGGGCGAGAAGGGCTCGATGGCCATCGAGTCGGTGCCCACGGGGGCCATGGCCCTCGACATCGCCCTCGGCATCGGGGGCCTGCCCCGGGGCCGGGTCATCGAGATCTACGGGCCCGAGTCCTCGGGCAAGTCCACCCTGGCCATGCACGTGGTGGCCGAGGCCCAGCGCAACGGCGGCATCTGCGCCTACATCGACGCCGAGCACGCCATGGACCCGATCTACGCCGCGGCCATCGGGGTCGACATCGACGAGATGCTGATCTCCCAGCCCGACACCGGCGAGCAGGCCCTGGAGATCTGCGACATGCTCGTCCGCTCCGGGGCCCTCGACGTGGTGGTCATCGACTCGGTGGCGGCGCTGACGCCCCGGGCCGAGATCGAGGGCGAGATGGGCGACACCCACGTCGGCCTCCAGGCCCGCCTCATGTCCCAGGCCCTGCGCAAGCTCACCGGCAACCTCAGCAAGACCCAGACGATCTGCATCTTCATCAACCAGCTGCGGGAGAAGATCGGCGTGATGTTCGGGTCGCCCGAGACCACCCCGGGCGGGCGGGCGCTGAAGTTCTACTCGTCGGTCCGCCTCGACATCCGCCGCATCGAGTCGATCAAGGACGGCGTCGAGGTGGTGGGCAACCGCACCCGGGTCAAGGTGGTGAAGAACAAGGTCGCCCCGCCGTTCAAGCAGGCCGAGTTCGACATCATGTACGGCAAGGGCATCAGCCGTGAGGGCTCCCTGCTCGACATCGGGGTCGACCTCGGCATCGTGAAGAAGTCGGGGGCCTGGTACACCTACGAGGGCGAGCAGCTGGGCCAGGGCCGGGAGAACGCCAAGACGTTCCTCACCGAGAACGCCGAGATCATGGTCGACATCTCCGACCGGGTCCTCCGCGAGACGGGCATCGGTGCCGAGGCCGAGGAGGGCGACGACCTCATGGGCGAGCTCGATGACGAACCGATCAACCTCGACGAGCCCATCAGCCTCGACGACTGATCCATCCGACGACCCCACGGGGGTCGTCGCACCGGTCCGGCCGGGTCGGCCTCCGCCTCCGACCCGGCCACCTCCGAGCGGGCGGCGGTCCTGCCCCAAGCTGATCTGCCGCCCGCTCGTCTGCTCGCGGCCCGTCCGGGCACACCCTCCCGGGCGGGCCGCGCTGCACCCTCACCCCATGGGGGTGCCGAGGTGACCGCAGCGGGATCGGGTCCGGACGAGGACCGTCCGTAGACTTCGCTCCGCCATGACCGACGTCGACGGCTCGCGCCGCTACCTGATCCGCACCTTCGGGTGCCAGATGAACGAGCACGACTCGGAGCGGATCGCGGCCCAGCTCGAGGCCGACGGGATGGCTCCCGCGACCAGCGAGGACGACGCCGACGTCATCGTCCTCAACACCTGCTGCATCCGGGAGAACGCCGACAACCGGCTCTACGGCACCCTCGGGTCACCTCAAGTCCCGCAAGGACGCCCAGCCCGGGCTCCAGATCGTGGTCAGCGGCTGCCTGGCCCAGAAGGACAAGGACGGCGTGCGCGAGCGGGCGCCCTACGTCGACGTGGTGCTCGGCACCCACAACGTCCACCGGGCCGCCGACCTGGTGGCCGCCGCCCGTGACGGCGGTCCGATCACCGAGATCCTCGACGCCGCGGTGGCCGACGACGCCACCATGTTCCCCTCGGCCCTGCCGGCCCGGCGCGACCAGCAGCACGCGGCGTGGGTCACCATCCAGGTCGGCTGCGACAACTCCTGCGCCTTCTGCATCGTGCCCGCGGTGCGGGGCCCCGAGATCAGCCGCCCGTTCGAGGCCCTGGTCGACGAGGTCGAGCGGCTCGCCGCCGACGGGGTCACCGAGATCACCCTCCTCGGCCAGAACGTGAACTCCTACGGCCGCGACCTCACCCTGGCCGCCCGCCAGGCCGGCGACGACGTCCGGGTGCGGCCGCTGTTCGCCGACCTGCTGCGGGCCGCCGGCGCGGTCGAGGGCATCCGCCGGGTGCGCTTCACCAGCCCCCACCCCAAGGACCTCCGGCCCGAGACCATCGCGGCCATGGCCGAGGTGCCCGAGGTGTGCAACCACCTCCACCTGCCGCTCCAGTCCGGCAGCGACCGGGTGCTGGCCGCCATGCACCGCGGCTACACCGCCGAGCGCTACCTCGAGCGGCTGGCCGCCGCCCGCGCCGCCATCGACGACCTCGCCGTCACCACCGACATCATCGTGGGCTTCCCCGGCGAGACCGACGACGACTTCGCCCGCACCCTCGAGGTCGCGGCCGAGGCCGCCTACGACTCGGCCTACACGTTCATCTACTCGCCCCGCCCCGGGACCGAGGCGGCCGACATGGCCGACCAGGAGGTCGCCCCCGAGGTGGTGGCCGAGCGCTTCGAGCGGCTGCGGGTGGTCGTCGAGCGCACCGCGGTGGCCCGCCACGCGGCCCGCGATCGGGCGGGTCGAGGAGGTCACGGTCGAGGGCCCGTCCCGCAAGGACCCCACGCGTCCTCACCGGCCGCACCACGCCAGAACAAGCTCGTGCACTTCGCGTCGCCGACCCCGCTCCGGGTCGGCAGCTACGCCACGGTGCGGGTCACCGGCGCCGCCTCGCACCACCTTCGAGGCGACCTGGTCGACGTGGTCGCCCCCGCCCGTCACCGCACCCGCATCCCCGTCGTCTCCGCGTAGCGCCGCCGACGCTCACGGCGGTGCCGCGAGCCGCATCGTCCCTGCCTGCACGGTACGCGGGCCGTATGCTCGCGGGCGCTGTCTGCGGTCGGAAGGGGGAGCGGGTGGCGCAGGTGGAACCCCAGGACTGGGAGCAGCGCGGCCGTCGCGGGCTGGCTGCACGCCCTCGGGGTCCTCGACGCGGTCCACGACCCCGCGCTCGACGCGGTGGTCGGCCTGGCCGATCGCATCACCGGCGCCTGCACCCGCATCTGGCTGGTCGACGGTCCCGCCCGTCGGCTCGCGGCCGGTCCGGGTCGCGACCAGGAGGACGTCGACCGCACCGAGGCCGTCGTCCGCAGCCCGGTGGAGATCGAGGGCCTCGTCGTGGCCGAGGTCGAGGCGGTCGGCGGCACCGACGTCGAGCACATGGCCGGCCTGATCGCGGCCGAGGCCGAGGCGATCCTCCTGGCCCGCTGGGTCGATCGCCGTCGTGACCCCGACGGCGGGCCCGTCGCCCTGCTCGCGGTCGACGCCGACCTGGTGGTGCGCTTCGCCAGCCCCGAGATCGACGAGCTCACCGGAGGGCGCGCCCTCGTCGGCACCTCCGTGGTCGACCTCCTCGGTGCCGAGCGAGCAGACGCGTCGCCACCGAGACGCTCGCCCGCTCGCTGTCGAGCGACGGTCGCACCATGCCGATCCCGATCGACCTCGACTTCGGGCGGGGCATCGAGCCGTTCATCGTGCAGGCCGAGAACCGGCTCGCCGACCCGTCGGTGCTGCTCTACTGCTTCGTCGTCCGCCGCCGCAGCGAGGAGCGCGAGGAGCTGTCGGTCCTCGCCGACCAGATGTGGGTGCTGAACCGCCTCGGCGCCGGCGCCGCGCTCGAGGTCGTGCTCGGGAGCATCGCCACCCTGGTCGAGAACCACGCGCCCGGGGTGGTCGCGGCGGTCGGCGTCGCCGACCACGAGCGGGGTCGGCGTCGCGTCCGGGGCGTGGGCAGCGTGCCGCCCGAGGCGCTCGTCGACGCCGTCCGCCACGTGCCCATCGACCGTGACGGCATCGCCGGGGGCGCGGTCCTGGCCCGCGACGTCACCCGCATCGTGCCCGAGGTCGCAGCGCGACGAGGCCTGGGCGCCGTTCCACGACCTGCTCGACGCCCACGGCATCGAGGCGGTGTGGTCGCTTCCGGTCCGGTCGGTCGTCCACGGGGGGCTGCTCGGGTCGCTCGACGTGTACTCGTCCCGCACGGGGACGCCGGGCGAGACCGACAACCGGGTGCTCCTGGCCGCCGCCCGGCTCGCGGCGGTGGCCCTCGACCACCACGAGCGCGAGCAGGCCCTCCGCCACCAGGCCACCCACGACCCGCTCACCGCCCTCCCAACCGGGCGCTGTTCGACGAGGAGCTCGGCCGGGCCGTCGGCGCGCGGTGCCGTCGGCGTGCTGTTCATCGACCTCGACCGCTTCAAGCTGGTGAACGACACCCTCGGGCACGCCTTCGGCGACGAGCTGCTCCGGGCGGTGGCGCTGCGCCTCGGCGCCGCGGTCGAGCCGCCGGCGGTCGTCGCCCGCTTCGGCGGCGACGAGTTCACCGTCCTCCTGCCCGACGCGGCCGGTGCCGAGGAGGTGCTGGCCTACGGCGAGCGGCTCCTCACCGTGATCGGCGAGCCCTACGAGATCCACGGCACCCGGGTGGTGCTCCGGGCCAGCGCCGGCGGGTCGCATCGAGGAGTCGGCTCCGTCGGCCGAGCCGGAGGCGCTGGTGCGCGACGCCGACGCCGCGCTGTACCACGCCAAGGACCTGGGTCGGGGCCGGGTCGAGATGTTCGACGCCGAGCTGCTGGCCGTCGGGGCCGCAGCGGGTGCGGGTCGAGGCCGAGCTCCGGTCCGCGCTCGAGGCCGGCCGGGTCGGTGTGCACTTCCAGCCCGCCATCCGGCTCGTCGACCGGGCGGTGGTCGGGCGTCGAGGCCCTGGCCCGCTGCTGGACCGAGGACGGCGAGTCCCTCTCACCGGGCCTCCTTCGTCCCGGTCGCCGAGGAGGTCGGACTGGTCGCCGAGGTGTTCGAGGTCGTGCTGCGCGAGGCGTGCCGGCAGGCCACCCGGTGGGGTCGCTCCGGCGGCCGGACGGTGGTGACGTGGGTGAACCTGTCGCCCCTGCAGCTCGGCTCGTCGCTGATCGTCGACCAGGCCCGGCGCCACATCGAGGAGGCCGCCGTCGACCCGGCGCTCATCGGCTTCGAGGTGACCGAGCACGGGATCCTGCCCGACCCCCTGGAGGCGGCGGACTGCCTGGGGAAGCTGGCCGCGCTCGGGTGCCGGATCGCCATCGACGACTTCGGCACGGGCTACTCGTCGCTGGGCTGGCTGCAGCGCCTGCCCGTCGACACCGTGAAGCTCGACCGCTCGTTCGTGATCCACGCCGGCGACGAGCCCCGCAGCCGTGCCATCGTGAGGACGGTGGTCGACCTGGCCCGGGCCCTCGACCTCGAGTGCGTGGCCGAGGGGGTCGAGACCGACGAGCAGCTCCAGGTCGTGGCCGACCTCGGGTGCCCGGTGGTGCAGGGCTACCTCTTCGCCCGCCCCCAGCCGGCGGCCGACCTGGAGGTCTGGCTGGCCGAGCACGGCTGATCCAGGTCCATCCGATCGACGGTGGCCCGGCATCATGGCCGCGTGCCCCCTGCGCCCGATCGCCTCCGACCGCCGACGGTCGCGCTCGTCGGCGTGACCGCGTCGGGGAAGTCGGGGCTCGCCCTGGAGGTCGCCCGCCGGTGGGCCGACGTCGAGCTGGTCACGGTCGACTCGATGCAGGTGTACCGGGGGATGGACGTCGGCACGGCCAAGCCGACTCCGGCGGAGCGGGCCGAGGTGCGCCACCACCTGCTCGACGTGATCGACCCGTGGGAGGACTACTCCGTCGTCCGCTTCCAGCGGGACGTCGACGCCGCCCTGGCCGACATCGCCGAGCGTGGACGACGGGCCCTGCTCGTCGGCGGGACCGGCCTCTACCTGCAGGCCGTGATCGACGGCCTGGAGGTGCCGGGTCGCTTCCCGGAGGCCCGGGCCGAGGTCGAGGCCGAGCCCGACACCCGACGTCTCCACGCTCGGCTGGTCACCCTCGACCCGGTCGCCGCGGCACGCATGGAGCCCGACAACCGTCGCCGCATCGTGCGGGCCCTGGAGGTCACGCTCGGCAGCGGTCGCCCGTTCTCGTCGTTCGGTCCCGGTCTCGAGGCCCGTCCCGGAGGTGTGCCGCAGGTCGGGATCCGGCTGCCGCAGCCGGTGGTCGCCGAGCGCATCGAGGCCCGCTACGCCGCCCAGCTCGCCGACGGGTTCCTCGAGGAGGTCGACGCCCTCCTCGCCCTGCCCCACCCGCTGAGCCGCACCGCAGCCCAGGCCCTCGGGTACCGGGAGCTGATCGCCCACCGCCGCGGCGAGATGCCGCTCGACGAGGCCGTCGACCTGGCCATCCGTCGGACCCGCCGCTTCGCCCGTCGCCAGCGGGCCTGGTTCCGACGCGACCCCCGCATCACCTGGGTCGATGCCGAGCACGACCCGTCGGAGGCGATGGAGGCGGTCCTCGCCGCCGTCGCCGCCGGCTTCGCCGCGGCGACCTGAGCGCCGGTCCGGGGATCGTGGTGGCGTCCGGGGCGCGTCGACGGGCACACTCACGCCGGTGAGCGAGCCCGGCCCATCCCTCCGATCCGAGGCCGTCGGCCGTCGAATCGACGGCGAATCGCCCGCGGACGGGCTCACGGACCGGTCACGACGCCGGGAGCGGTCACCGTGGCCGAGGAGGCGTACGGCGAGACCGATGCCCGGGTGCTGCTCGACCTCATGGCCGACGGACGTCGAGCGTCGCTACGCCGACGTCGACCCGACCGACGGGCGCCACGACCCGGGGCCCGATGCCCGACCGGCCCCACCGGCGCTGCCCGCCGGGCGACCCGGGCTGGGCGGTCGTCGCCGAGGCCGTCACCCGACCCGTCGGCGTGTTCGTCGTGGCCCGCCTCGACGGGGTGCCGGTCGGCTGCGCCGCACTGCGCCGCCTGCCCGGAGGGTCCGACGGCATCGGCGAGATCAAGCGGGTGTACACGTCCGAGGACGCCAGGCGCCGGGGCGTGGCCCGGGCCCTGCTCGACCACCTCGTCGCGGTGGCACCGGGCCTCGGGTTCCGGCCGGCTGGTGCTGGAGTCCGGCACCCGCCAGCCCGAGGCGCTCGCGTTCTACGAGGGCGCCGGCTGGTACCGGGTCGTGCCCTACGGCGAGTACGCCGGGAGCACCTCGACCCGCTGCTTCGGGCTCGACCTCTGATCTGACCAGGCCCGGCGTCGGTCCGCCGAGGGTCCCGTCGGGAGGGACGTCGGGACCGGTGGCGACACACCGTGTCGCCACCGGCACCCAGGTCGGGTCAGCTGGCGACGCCGGCGACGTCGTCCTCCTCGTCGGAGCCGAACAGCGCCGGGGCCACCAGGCCGGCCAGCGCGCCGCCGACGAGCGGGACGACGATGAACATCCACAGCTGGGTGAGTGCATCGCCGCCCACGAAGATCGCAGGACCGATCGAGCGGGCCGGGTTGACCGACGTGTTGGTCACCGGGATCGAGATGAGGTGGATGAGGGTCAGCGCCAGGCCGATCGCCACGCCGGCGACCGCGGTCGAGTGGCGCTTGAAGGTGACGCCGAGGATCACGATCAGGAAGCCGAAGGTGAGCACCAGCTCGGTCACGATGCCGGCGAGCAGGCTGTAGCCGTCGGGTGAGCCGTCCTCGCCGTAGCCGTTGGCGGCGAGGAAGTTGCCCTCGGTCGAGAAGTCGGGCCGGCCGTCGGCGATGAGCAGGATCACCGCGGCGGCCACGATCGCGCCGACGATCTGGGTGAGGATGTAGGGCAGGGCGTCCTTGGGGGGGAAGCGCTTGGCGACCACGAGACCCACGGTGACGGCGGGGTTGAAGTGCCCGCCGGAGATCGGGCCGACGGCGTAGGCCGCGGTCAGGACGGTGAGGCCGAAGGCGAGGGCGACGCCGGCGAAGCCGACGTGCACGCCGGCGAGCACCGCGGTGCCGCATCCGCCGAGGACCAGCCAGAACGTGCCGAAGAGCTCGGCACCGAGCCGACGGGGAAGGTCCGCTTCCATGACACCTCCAGAGGTGGGGGAACTGGGTCAATGATGCCCAGGCGGGACCGACCTCTGCCGGGGATGCCCGCCCCCGACCGGATCCCAGGGTCGCGTCCGCCCCTCGGCCTGCGAGACTGGCCCGGTCCCGTCCGACGGCCCTCCTCCGCGCCCATGACCTTCCGACTCACCAAGCACCACGGCCTCGGCAACGACTTCCTCGTGCTGCTCGGTCCCGCGTCCGACCTCGCGGGGGTCGGAGCCGCCGAGGCGCGCCGCTGGTGCGACCGCCACCGCGGCGTCGGCGCCGACGGCCTGCTCCTCGGCGCCACCGACGACGCCCGCGTCGACCTGGTGATGACGCTCTTCAACGCCGACGGCAGCCGGGCCGAGATGAGCGGCAACGGCATCCGGTGCCTGGCCCAGGCCGAGGTCGACCGGCGGGGTGTGGCCGAGGCCGACCTGCTCGTGGCCACCGACGGCGGCGACCGCACGGTGTCGGTCCGCCCCGGCCCCGACGCCGCCACGGTGGTGGCGTCGGTCGACATGGGTCCCGCCGGGCCCGGCCCCGTGGCCGACCGGCCGCTCGGCCCCGACGACGTGGCGAGCCACACCCCCGACCAGCTGGCGGCCAAGCCCCTGCGCCAGCGGCTCCTCGACCTGGGCAACCCGCACCTCGTGCTGCTCGTCGACGACCCGCAGGCGGTCGACATCACCGCGGCCGGGCCGCGGTGGGAGGCCGGGTGGTCGGGCGGCATCAACGTGCACGCCATCGCCCCCACCCCCGGCGAGGCCGACGCCCTGACGATGGTCGTGTGGGAGCGGGGGGCCGGCCCCACCGAGGCGTGCGGCACCGGCGCCACCGCCGCGGCCCGCGCCGCCCACGACTGGGGCCTCGTCGGCGCCGAGGTCACGGTCCACATGCCCGGCGGCGACGTGGCGGTCGGCGTGGGCGACCGGATGACGCTCCGCGGCCCGTCGGTCCGCATCGCGACGGTGGAGGTCGACTCGTGACCCCCTCCGGATCCGACCGAGGAGCGACGACCTCGACGACCTCGACGACGTCGACGAGCCCGCGGTGCTGGCCGACGTCGACGACGACCTCGGCCGGGCTGATGGCCGCGACGACGTCGACGCCGGCGAGGAGACCCACCGCGGCGCCTTCGGCGAGTTCGGCGGCACGTCGGGCGCGTTCATCGAGCGGACCTTCCGGGAGAAGATCCTCCTCGTCGGCGTGACCCTGCCGCCCGCGTTCGACGAGGACACCGAGGCCAGCCTCGACGAGCTGGAGCTGCTGGTCGACACGGCCGGCGCCGACGTCGTCGGCCGCGTCGTCCAGCGTCGCTCGCGCCCGGAGCCGGCCACCTACATCGGCAAGGGCAAGGTCTCCGAGCTGCGCGACCTGGCCGAGGCGGTCGACTGCGACACCGTCGTGTTCGACGACGAGCTGAGCCCGGCCCAGCAGAACAACCTCGAGAAGGCCCTCGGCCGCACCGCCATCGACCGCACCGCGGTGATCCTCGACATCTTCGCCCAGAACGCCTCCAGCCAGGAGGGCAAGGCCCAGGTCGAGCTGGCGATGCACCGGTACCGCCTGCCCCGGCTGCGGGGCAAGGGCGGGTCGCTGTCGCAGCAGGCCGGTGGTGGAGGAGGCGGCCTCGGCGCCCGCCGTGGCCCGGGCGAGACCCAGCTCGAGGTCGACCGGCGGCGCGTGCTGCGCCGCGTCCACAAGCTCGAGGCCGACCTGCGGGAGATCTCCCGGCACCGCGAGACCCAGCGCAAGGCCCGCCACCGGAGCCGGGTCGGCCAGGTCGCCCTCGTCGGCTACACCAACGCCGGCAAGTCGACCCTGCTGAACCACGCTGACCGACGCCGACGTGCTGGTCGAGGACCGCCTCTTCGCCACGCTCGACGCCACCACCCGTCGCCTCGAGCTGCCCGGCGGCGAGGGCGTGCTGGTCACCGACACCGTCGGCTTCGTGCGCAAGCTGCCCCACCAGCTGGTCGAGGCGTTCAAGTCCACCCTGCGACGTGGCCGCCGAGTCCGACCTCCTCGTCCACGTGGTCGACGCGTCGTCGCCCGACCCGGACCTCCAGATGGCCGCGGTCCACGAGGTGCTCGACACCATCGGCGCCGGCGACGTGCCCGAGCTGCTGTGCTTCAACAAGCGCGACCTCACCGGCGAGTGGAAGCGGCTCGTCGACCGCCACCCCGGCTCGGTCGCGGTGTCGGGTGTGACCGGCGAGGGCATCGACGACCTGCTGGACGCCATCTCCGACCGGCTCCGGGCCCTGACCGCGCCGGTCGACCTCCTCGTGCCCTACTCGCGGGGCGACGTGCTGGCCGAGATCCACCGTGAGGGCGAGGTGATCTCCGAGTCCGCGACCGACGAGGGGATGGCCGTCCGGGCCCGCCTCGACGACGCCGGCCGGTCCCGGTTGGCGTCCTTCGTGACCGAGGGATCGCCGACGGCACCGAACTAACGTCGCCGCGGCCATGCAGAACCCCGTCCTCCTCCACCTGTCCTCCCACCGACCCCTGTCGCTGCGGGCGATCGACGAGCTGACCACCGTCGAGCCGGGTGAGGTGCTGGAGATGGCCACGGTGGCCGAGGTCCTCGAGACGGTCGAGAGCACCCCGGGCTGCGTCGGGCTGCTGCCGGTCGAGGACTCCTTCGAGGGCGAGAACACCGCGGTGCTCGACCGGCTCGTGTTCGGCACCTCGCGGGTGTCGGTCAGCGAGGAGGTCGTGGTCTCGGAGACCCTCGACGCCTTCCGCACCCGCACCGACGGCCCGGCCGAGGCCCGCGTGGCCATCTCCGCGCCCCGGGCCATCGAGCACTGCCACCGGTTCATCCGGGAGAACGGGCTGGTCACCCGGTTCACCGGCTCGACCCAGGAAGCCTGCCGGATCGTCGCCGAGAGCGGCGACCGGAGCCTCGTGGCCCTCGCCCCTCGGGAGGTCGCCGAGACCTACGGACTGGTGCCGGTGGCCGCGTCGGTCGACGACATGCCCGAGGCCCGCACCCGCTTCTTCCTGGTCGGCCAGCACGTCGCCGCGCCGACCGGTCGCGACAAGACCACCCTCGTCCTCACCCAGCCCGACGACCGCTCGGGCAACCTGCGGCGGTTCCTCGAGGCCTTCGCCACCCACAGCGTGAACCTGGTCAGCCTCCACAGCCGGCCGCTGCGGTCGGCGGCCGAGTACTGCTTCCTCGTCACCGCCGAGGCGCACCTGACCGAGCCACGGATGGTCGCCGCCATCGACGAGCTGTGGGCCGCGGGCGCCCAGATCAAGGTCGTCGGGTCCTACCCGCACTGGGCCGGCGACCAGGTGGTCGCGGCCTTCGCCGAGCCGCCGGCGTCGGTCGGCCGGCAGTCCACCGACGGCGAGCGGGCCGCGCTGCTCGGCGGGCCGGGCGCCACGCCCGCCTGATCGTGACCACCGTCGAGTACCTCGGACCGGAGGGCACCTTCGCCCACGCGGCCACCGACCTGCTGCGCACCGTGCCGCCGGGCGCCGCGTTCTCGCCCCGGCCGACCGTGCAGGAGATCGTGCACGACGTCGACGCCGGCCGCTGCGACATGGGGCTGGTGCCGTTCGAGAACTCGATCGAGGGCGGCGTCACCGGCACCGTCGACGTCGTGGTGTTCGAGACCGAGTCGGTGGTCATCCGCGAGGAGGTGGTGCTGCCGGTGGCCTTCGATGCCATGCGCCGGGTGGGCGACGACTCGTCTCCGGCCGTGGTCCTCAGCCACCCGGTCGGCCTGGCGCAGTGCACCCGCTGGTGGGGCAGCCGCCGCCTCGAGTGCCGCCCGACGTCGTCGACCTCGGAGGCCTGCCGGCTGGTGGCCGAGTCGAGCGAGCCCGGGCTGGTCGCCATCGCCTCGGCCAAGGCGGGGGCGCTGGCCGGGCTGGTCACGATCGAGAGCTCGGTCGAGGACTACCACGGCGCCGAGACCCGCTTCGCCCTCGTCGCCCGCGAGGAGGGCCCGCCCACCGGCGACGACAAGACCACCATCGTGGTCACCCCGCCGTCGGAGGTCCCCGGCATCCTGCTCAAGGTGCTCGAGCCCATCGCCCGGCGAGGGGTCAACCTCTCGACCATCCTGAGCCGGCCGATCCGCCAGGGCCTCGGGATCTACTGCTTCGTGCTCACGCTCGACGCCCACCGCACCGACCCCGGTGTGAGCGGCGCCCTCGCCGACCTCGACGCCCTCGGGTGCCAGGTCAAGCGGCTGGGGTCGTACCCGGCGTGGAGGGCGGCCCGGTGAGTGCGCCCTCGACCGTCGGCATCGTCGGCCTCGGGCTCATCGGGGGGTCCGTGGCCCGGGCCCTGGGCGCCGCCGGCCATCGCGTCCTCGCCTCCACCCGGGCCGAGGAGGCCCGTGCCGGCGCCGTCGCCGAGGGCATCGAGGTCGTCGACGACCTGGCCGGGCTGGTGCAGGCCTGCGACGTCGTCGTCATCGCCGTGCCCCTCCCGGCGATGGCCGAGGTGCTGGGCCGGGTCGGTCGGGCCATCGCCGCGCTGCCGCCCGGTGCGCCGGTGCCGACGATCACCGACGTCGGCTCGGTGAAGCGGGGTGTGGCCACCGCCGCGGCGACCCTCGCCGACCCGTCCGTCGTGGTGCCGGGTCACCCGTTGGCCGGCACCGAGCACGTCGGGTGGGGAGCGTCGGACCCGGCCCTGTTCCGCGGCTCCCGCTGGGCCCTGGCCGTCGACGAGCCCGTCGACCTCGACCGGTGGATCACCGTGGCGCAGGTGGCCCTGGCCACCGGCGCCGAGGTGGTCCCGGTGACCGTCGCCGACCACGACGCCGCGGTGGCCCTGGTCAGCCACCTGCCCTACGTCCTGGCCGCCACCGTGGCCGGGGTGCTCGACGGCACGTCGCGCTCGGCGCTGGCCCGGTCCCTCGCCGCCGGGTCCTTCGCCGACCTCACCCGCGTCGCCGGAGGCCACCCCACCCTCGGGGCCGAGATGGCATCGGCCAACCGCGAGCCGCTCCAGGCCCGCATCGCCCACGTGCGGGCCGTGCTGCGGGAGCTCGACGCCGCCCTCTCCGAGGGCGATTCGTCGGTGGTCGAGGGCCTGTTCCGGGCCGGCCACGACGGGCGCTCCTGGCTCGATCGGCGTGGGTCGGACGACGGTCCCGCGGTCGACGTCCGCCTCGACCGGGCGGGCCTGATCGACGTGGGCCGGAGCGGGGGGAGGATCGTGGCCGTCGCCGGCCCTGCGCCGGACGCCCACGTCGACGTCACCATCGTCCTGCCGGAGTCGGCGCCGTGAGCGATCCGCGTCACGGAGTGCACCGTGAGCTGCGGCGGTGGCTTCGAGCCGCCCCCGCTGGTGTGGGAGACCCTCGACGACGTCCGGGCCGCGGCCGCCGGCCATCCCGGCGGCGTCATCGACCTCACCATCGGCACGCCGATCGACCCGCCCCCGGCCTTCGTCGCCGAGGTGCTCGCGTCGTCCGAGACGGCGCGGGGCTACCCGCCGTCGATCGGCACCCCCCGCTTCCGGGCCGCGGCGGCCGGGTGGATCGAGCGGCGCTTCGGCGTCACCGTCGACCCCGGGCGGGTCGCGGCCACCATCGGCTCGAAGGAGCTGGTCGCCGGGCTCCCGCACTGGCTGCGGCTGCGCACCCCCGAGCGCGACACCGTCCTGCACCCCGCCATCGCCTACCCGACCTACGACATGGGCGCCCGCCTCGCCGGCTGCCGGGCCGTGCCGGTGCCTCCGACGTCGACCGGTGCGCTCGACCTCGACGCCATCGACCCCGCCGACGCGGCCCGGGCGCTGTGCCTCTGGTCGAACAGCCCTGGCAACCCGACCGGTGCCCTCGACGACCTCGCCGCCGCGGCCGAGTGGGGCCGGTCCCGGGGCGTGCCGGTGGTCTCCGACGAGTGCTACGCCGAGCTGACCTGGGACGGGCCGCCGCAGACGATCCTCTCGCACGGGCCTCGACGGCGTGCTCGCGGTGCACTCGCTGTCGAAGCGGTCGAACCTCGCCGGCTTGCGCGTCGGCTTCTACGCCGGTGACCCCGATCTGGTGGCCTACCTCGGCCAGCTGCGCAAGCACGCCGGGTTCCTGGTGCCCGGCCCGGTCCAGGAGGTCGGTGCCGCCGCCCTCGACGACGACGTCCACGCCGACGCCCAGCGCGAGCGGTACCGGCACCGCATCGAGGTGGTCGTCGACGCCCTCCGTCGGGGCGGGCTCGACGTCGCCTGGCCGGCCGGAGCGTTCTACCTGTGGGTGCCGGCGCCGACCGGCGACGGCCGCGACCTCACGAGGGTGCTGGCCGAACGGGCCGGCGTGCTGGCCACGCCGGGGGAGACCTACGGGCCCCTCGGGGTCCCGTTCGTCCGCCTGGCCCTGGTCGTGCCCGACGACCGGCTCGACGACCTCGCCGGTCGGCTCGCCGGCGCTCTGAGGGGCGGCGACCGGGGGAGGGACCCCGGGCCCGATCGCCCCTCAGGCGGGACCGCCCGTGGAAGGATGGGCCGGTCACCGACCGCAGGGGCCGCCACGCGGCACCGTCCCGACACGGGAGCACCCCCCATGAGCTCCATCCCCGCCAAGCCGAAGCCGGGAGGCCTCGCCTTCCTCATCCCGATCCTGATCTGGGTGGCCTTCTCGATCGGCGCCGTCGTGCTCGCCGTGCAGGGCGTCCAGCGGGCCGAGGACACCTTCGACAACTTCGCCCGCATCGAGTCCGGCGTGCCCACGACCGTCGACCTCAAGTCGTCCGGCGGCTACCGCGTGTGGCTGGAGCGCGAGGACGTCGGGGACCTGACGACCACCCCGCTCACCAACGTCACCGTCACGCAGGGCGACCAGGTCGTCACCACCGAGGTCTACGACGGCGACCTCAGCTACGGGAGCGGGTCGCGCGAGGCCGCGGCGGTGTGGACCTTCAACATCGACGAGCCGGGCGAGTACGAGATCACCGCCGAGGCCCTCGACGGCGGTGGCGGCACCTTCCTCGTCGGGAAGGGCAACCCGATCTCCGAGGCCGGCAAGGGCATCGGCCTGATGTTCCTGGTCGGCACCATCGGGTTCCTGATCGCCCTCATCATCTTCATCGTGCTGCTGGTCAAGCGGAGCCGCTCGAAGAAGCAGATCCGCCAGGCCAACCTCGCCGCCTACGGACCGCAGGGCGGGTACGGCGCCCAGCCCGCCTACGGTGGCTTCAGCCCGCGCCACCGCGTACGGCGCCCACCGCCGCCGTCCTACGGTGCGCCGCAGGCTCCGGGTGCGCCCCCGGCCTACGGCACGCCGCCTCCCCCGCCGGGGTCGAGCGCCCCGCCGCCTCCCCCGCCTGGGTCCAGCGCCCCGCCGCCTCCTCCTCCCGCACCGGGCAGCCCGCCGCCTCCGCCCGGGTGGGGCGGACCGCCTCCTCCGACCTGAGTGGCCGCACCCTTCGCCCGTCCCTCGATCCGCCCATCGGGGTGGTGGTACGCGGCCGCCGCAGCCGTCGCCCTGCTCGGTCTGGTGCTGGGGGGCATCCTCGTCGGTCGGGCCTTCAGCGACGCCCAGCGGGCCGGGTTCGACGCCAGCCTGGTGCAGGCGGGGGAGGACCAGATCCTCACCATCCTCGAGCCCGGCGGCTACACCATCGCCTACTCGGGGCCGGTGATCATCTACTCGATCGACGAGCGCGACGAGCTGATCGAACGCCTCGGCATCGTGATCCGCCCCGCCGGCGGCGGCGAGCCCCTCGAGCTGCGCGAGTACGAGGGCCTCAACGACCTCGAGCAGGACGGGGCTCAGTACGTCCCCCTCCTCACCGTGCGCTTCGACCAGCCCGGCGACTACATCCTGGAGACGGCCGGAGCCGGCCTCGACCCGGAGCGCTCGGCCATCGTGGTGTCGGAGAGCCCGTTCCGGAAGCTGCGCGAAGGCCTCGAGCGCGCTCTCGTGGTCGTGGTGGTCTCGCTGATGTTGTCGGTGCTGGGAGCGGTGATCCTGGCCCGGGTCCGGGGCCGGGCCAAGCGGGCGATGGGTCCCCCACCGCCGCCGTCCGGATGGGGCGGCGGACCTGGTGCCGGGCCCGGAGGCTGGCCGCCGCAGGGGCAACCGCAGTGGCAGCCCCAGCCCCAGCAGTGGCCGCCCGGCCAGCAGTGGCCGCAGCCGAACCAGGGGTCGGCGGGCGGGTCGCCACCCCGTTGGTGATGACCCCGCTCGGGGTCGCCCTCCCCACCGGCTGAACCGCCGCGCCACCCTCCTCGGTGCGTCCGGGCCGCCCTGAGTGGGCTGTCCCGCGCCCTGGGAGGCTGCCAGACCGGGCGGGGGAGCCGGGAGGCTGTCGGTCAGTTGGCGTGGAGGGCGGCGTTGAGCTCGCCCCAGCTGCCCTTGCGGGCGCGCACCTCGATGACCCCCGTGGCCCCGTTCTGGAGGAACATCAGGCCGTCCCGGCCCGACAGCTCCTTGGCCTTCACGACGTCGCCCTCGGGGGTCGTGACGGGGGTGCCGGCGGTGATGTAGACGCCGGCGGCCACGACGCAGTCGTCGCCGAGGGAGATCCCGATGCCGGCGTTGGCGCCGAGCAGGCACCGCTGCCCCACGCGGATGCGCTCCTTGCCGCCGCCCGACAACGTCCCCATGATCGAGGCGCCGCCGCCGATGTCGCTGTCGGCGTCGACGACCACGCCCTGGCTGATGCGGCCCTCGACCATCGAGGTGCCGAGGGTGCCGGCGTTGAAGTTCACGAAGCCCTCGTGCATCACGGTGGTGCCGTCGGCCAGGTGGGCGCCCAGGCGCACCCGGTCGGCGTTGGCGATCCGCACCCCCGAGGGGATGACGTAGTCGGTGAGGCGGGGGAACTTGTCGAGCCCGATCACGTCGACGTGCTCGCCCCGGGCCCGCAGGGCGGTGCGCTCGGCCTCGAAGCCGTCGGGGTCGGCGGGGCCGCGGTCGGTCCACACCACGTTGGCCAGCAGCCCGAAGACGCCGTCGAGCGAGATGCTGTTCGGCTCGGCCCGGCGCGACGACAGGAGGTGGAGGCGGAGGTACACGTCGTGGGTGTCGACCGGGGCCGCGTCGAGGTCGGCGATGACGGTGGCCACGGCCACCCGCCGCACCTCGAGCCCCGTGCCCCCGTCGGGGCGGGCGAGCGACGCGGCCAGGCCGGCGAGGAGGTCGGCGTGCTCGCCGCCCTGGGCCCAGGCCGCCTCGAGCGCGGCGACGTCCAGCACGGTCGTCCCGGTCGCCGTCGCGTCGGCGTCCGACCCGGCCAGCACCGCGGCCACCGCCTCGGTGGCCTCGGCGCCGGTGCCCAGGATCGGGAACCAGGTGTCGAGCACCTTGGTGCCGTCGCCCCGCGCCGAGATCGTGGCCAGACCGATGCCGCGGGCGGATCGGTCGGTCGGGTCGGACGGGTTGGGGGCGGTGCTCACGGTTCCTCCTGGGGGCCGGAGGCCGAGGATAGGAGCCGAGCCGACGGCCGAGGCGACCCAGCCCGCACGGTGCGGGCCGCTCTGGGCACGCCCGCCGAGCACCGGCACCTCCTCTTCTGTCCGTCCTGGTGGCGCGCTGCGCGTCACCAGGACGGACAGAACGGGTCGGGGCTCGCGGGACGACGACCCCTACCCTGGGCGCCGTGACCGACCTCCTCGCCCTGACCGCCGAGCTGGTCGACGTCCCCTCGGAGAGCTTCCACGAGCAGGCGCTGGTCGAGACGCTCGAGACCGACCTCCGGGCGCGTGCCCGGCCTCGAGGTCACCCGGGTCGGCGACAACCTGGTGGCCCGCACCACCCTCGGCCGGGAGCAGCGCGTCGTGCTCGCCGGCCACACCGACACCGTGCCCGCCGCCGGCAACGCCACCGCCCGCATCGAGGGCGACACCCTGTGGGGCGTCGGGTCGGCCGACATGAAGGGCGGGCTGGCCGTGATGCTCGACCTGGCCCGCACCGTCACCGACCCGGCCGTCGACGTGACCTGGGTGTTCTACGCCCGGGAGGAGGTCGCCGCGGTGCACAGCGGGCTGGCCGAGCTGGTCGAGATCCGGCCCGACCTCCTGGCCGGCGACCTCGCCATCCTGGGCGAGCCGACCGGCGCCGCCATCGAGGCCGGCTGCCAGGGCACGCTCCGCATGGAGGTCGCCCTCGCCGGGGCCCGGGCCCACACCGCCCGGCCCTGGATGGGCCGCAACGCCATCCACCGCCTCGGCGCGCTCCTCGCCCTCGTCGACGCCTGGCCCGGCCGGCGCCCCGTGCTCGCCGGGTGCGAGTACCGCGAGGCGCTCCAGGCCGTCGCCGTCGAGCGGGGGAGTGGCCGCCAACGTCGTGCCCGACCTGGCCACGGTCACGCTCAACCACCGCTTCGCCCCCGACCGCACGGTCGACGAGGCCGAGGCCGTGGTCCGCGACGTCATCGCCCCCGCGCTCGACGAGGGCGACACCGTCACCCTCGTCGACGCCGCCCCGGCGGCCGCCCCCGCGGTCGACCACCCCCTCCTGGCCTCGGTGATCGAGCGCCACGGGCTGGAGGTGCGCTCGAAGCTGGGGTGGACCGACGTGGCCCGCTTCTCCGCCCTCGGGGTGCCGGCCGCCAACCTCGGCCCTGGCGACCCGACCCTGGCCCACACCGTGGACGAGCGGGTCGAGCGGGCCGACCTCGACGCCTGCCACGCCGCCCTGCTCGCCCTCATCACCTGAGGACGGTTCAGGTGGCGGTGGCCCGGTCGAGGGAGCAGGAGACCGTCGCCGTAGAGGTCGTCGCGACCGTCGACGCCGGCGTCGGTGGCGGTGGCGAGGAGGCGGTCGATCGCCGCCTCGGGCCCCAGGCCCTGGGCGAGGAGCAGGGCCAGCGCGCCGCTGACGTGCGGCGCCGCCATCGACGTGCCGGCCAGGCAGCCGTAGGCCTCGACCTCGCCGGCCGGGACGGGGACGGCGGAGCGCACCGCGTCGTCGCCGGTGGCAGCCGTCGCCCTGGTCGGTGCGGGCGGTCCCGCCGGGCGCGGCCAGCGCCCACCGGGCCGATCCGACCCCGGTGGCGTAGGGGGCGATCCGTCCATCGTGGTCGACCGCGGTCACGACCACGGCCGGGGTGTCGCGGCCCACGTCGGAGACGGCCGAGCGGGTGCCCCCGGCCAGGACGACCACCGACCCGCTCGCCCAGGCCCGGTCGATGGCCGCCATGACGCGCTGGTCCACCCCGCCGACACCGGCGCCGAGGGAGAGGTTGACGACCTGGGCGCCCTCCTGCACCGCCCGATCGATGGCCGCGGCGACGTCACCGGCCTGCCCCGACCCGCCGCACGGACGCTGGACGCAGCTGTCGTCGGCGAGGGCGCGCACCACGATCAGGTCGGCCTCGGGTGCGACCCCGAGGGCATCACCGTCCGCCCCACCGGCGACGATGCCGGCGACGTGGGTGCCGTGGCCGTCGTGGTCGGTGTCGCCGCCGACCTGGCAGCGGCGGGGGTCGCCGTCGGCGCCCACGCAGTCGAGGGCGACGAGGACCCGGCCGGCCAGCGCGGGGTGCCGGGCGTCGACGCCGGTGTCGATCACGGCCACGGCCACCCCGGCGCCGGTGGTGGTCTCCCACGCGATCGGCGCCCCCACCGCGTCGAGGTTCCACGGCACGTCGGTGCCGGCCCCGGCCCGGGCCGCCCAGGTCCGTCGCCCGACCGCGCCGGTCACGGCCAGGAGGGCGGCGCCGACCAAGACGGATGCGGCGACCACCACGAGCAGTCGACGTGCCGGGTGCACACCACCCAGTGTGGTCGGCGAGCGGGGCCGTTGCCCGCTCGGACGGGCCAGGCGGGCGTCAGACGCGCCGCAGGACGCTCACGACCCGTCCGTAGATCGTGACCTCGTCGGGCTCGAACTCCATGTCGGTCGAGACGCTCGTTGGCCGGGCGGAGGATGACCTTGCCGCCCTTGCGGAGGAAGGTCTTGACCGTGGCCTCCTCGCCGGGGATGCCGGCGATCACCATGTCGCCCCGGTCGGCGTCGGGCTGGGAGCGGGCCACGACGTAGTCGCCGTCGAGGATGCCGGCGTCGATCATGGAGTCGCCCCGCACCCGCAGCATGAAGAGGTCGCCCTCGCCGGTGAGGTCGGCCGGGACGGGCATCGACTCGGTGATGTTCTCGGCCGCCAGGACGTCGGTGCCGGCGGCGACGTCGCCCACGATCGGGACGTGGCGGACGGGACGCCGCTCGACCACGCCGCCCGGACATCGGGTCCCACATGACCTCGATGGCCCGCGGCTTGCTCGGGTCGCGGCGCAGGTAGCCCCGCTTCTGCAGGGTGGCCAGGTGGTTGTGCACCGTGGACGGGGAGGTGAGCCCGACCGACTCGCCGATCTCGCGCACCGACGGCGGGTACCCCGTCTCGCGCATGGCGGACTCGATGCACTCGAGGATCTGGCGCTGCCGGGCGGTGAGCTGGTGCGAGGTGGCCATGGCGGAGCTCCTGTCGAACGGGTGTACGTGGACCGTAGCACGAGGTGGTCGCACGCGCCAAACACCTGTTCTCCCGCGTCGCGGGCGAGACGGCGGGGCACACCTGTTCGCTCCAGGGGTTGACGCTGGAACAGGTGTTCGGGCAGAGTGTGCCGAACAGGCGTTCCCGAGCGCCGCCCCCGGCTTCGTTGTCACACCCCCCAGGGAGGATGTCCCCATGGCCGCAGTCATCGTCCCCAGCCCGCAGCCCCGCCCCGCCTTCGGGTCGGCGCCACTCCCCGTCGCCCGCCCGGTCGGGCGCCCCGCCCTCCGGGTCCTCCCCGGCGGCCGCTCCTCCCAGGCGATGGCCGCCACCTACCGCCGACGCCGGCTGGTGGCCGGCCTCCTCCTCGTCACCGTCCTGGCCGTCGGCTGGCTGCGCCGTCGACGCCGTGGCCGGGGCGGCCGGCCCGCTTCGCCGCTCCGCAGTCGGCGCCGATCGAGGGCCCGCACGGTGGTCGTCGAGGCCGGTCCGGGCGACACGCTGTGGACCCTGGCCCGAGAGGTGCACCCCGCGGGCGACGTCCGGCCCGCTGGTCGAGGCGATGATCGCCGAGCGGTGGCGGGTCGGCGATCCAGGTCGGCGATGAGGTGCCGCATCCCCGCCGGGTAGCGTCGCCGTGTGCGCTGCCCGGACTGCTCGTCCCTCGACGACAAGGTCGTCGACTCGCGCGCGTCGGACGACGGCAGCGCCATCCGACGGCGTCGCGAGTGCCTCGGCTGTGGGCACCGCTTCACCACCTTCGAGCGCGTCGACGAGGCGCCGCTGGTCGTGGTGAAGACCACCGGCGTCCGCGAGCCGTTCGACCGCGACAAGGTCGTGGCCGGGCGTGCGTGGCCGCGGCCAAGAACCGTCCGGTGACCGCCCGAGCAGATCGACGCCCTCGCCACCGGGGTCGAGGACAGCCTCCGCCGACGTGGCGGCGACGTCGAGTCGACCCGCATCGGGCTGGCGGTGCTCGAGCGCCTCCGCGACCTCGACGAGGTCGCCTACCTGCGCTTCGCCAGCGTCTACAAGGACTTCACCGGCGTCGACGACTTCGCCGACGAGCTGCCGCGCTCGCTCACCAAGAGCACCCACGCCGAGGCGTAGACCGCGCGCCACCGGGCGCCGGTCGCCCCGCCGGGTCAGGTCCGGTCGCGGACGCAGGCGCCAGACCAGGGTGCCCGCCTCCTCCAGCAGGGCGGCGGTCCGCCACGGGCGCAGGACCGCCGTCTCCGACCCCGGCCACGATGCGCGCCGCGTCGCCGCCCACCAGGCGGGGATCGAGGGTGAGCGACATCTCGTCCAGCAGGTCCGCGGCGACAGGTGGCCGTTGAGGGAGGGTCCGCCCTCCACCACCGCGAGCCCGGCGCCGGTCGCGCCGATGGCCGAGAGCACGGCGGCCACGTCGACCCCGCCCTGCGGGCCGCCCGGCACCTCCCACAGCTCGACCTTCCCGTCGAGGCGTCGCCGGGCCTCGGGGTCGGCACCCGGGGGGTGGACGACGACCGGAGGGGGACCGGTGCCGTCGTCCTCGGCGAGGAGCCGCAGGTCGTCGGGCAGGTCGAGGCGGCCGGACACCACGACGAGCCGGGGGTGCGGCGGCTGTCCCCGTCGGCGTCCGGGCCTCGACCAGCTCGGGCGGGGTGCGGACCGGCCCGTAGCGCTCGGCCCGCACCGTGCCGGCCCCCACGACCACGACGTCGGCGAGGGCACGCACGGTCAGGAACACCTCCCGATCGGCGGCGCCGCCGAGGTGGCCCGTCCGCCCTCCGACCCAGGCGGCGCCGTCGGCGGTGGCGACCATGAGGCCGAGCACCCACGGGCGACCGTCGGGTCCGACCCGCTCGTCGGCGAGGGCCTCGGCCAGGTCGACCTCGGCGGGGTGCGGGAGGAGCTGGCGCACCCCGGCACCCTACGGCGCCGCGTCGCGCCCACGGCCCGAGGGGTCGAGGCGCCCGCACGATGGGGGTGGCACAGTGGGGTGCCATGACCGTCCTGGATCCAACCACCCGGTCCGCGGCCGAGGCGAGCACCGACGTCCCGACCCGGACCGCGTTCCGCACCTGCCCCCTGTGCGAGGCCGGCTGCGGCCTCGAGGTCACGGTGGCCCGCGACGACGAGGGCATCGAGCGCGTCACCCGCATCCGGGGCGACCGCGACGACGTGTTCAGCCACGGCTTCATCTGCCCCAAGGGCTCGACCCTCCGCCAGCTCCACGAGGACCCCGACCGCCTCCGCCGTCCGCTGGTGCGGCGCGACGGCGAGATGGTGGAGGTCGGCTGGGACGAGGCCTTCGCCGAGGTCGACCGTCTGCTCGGCGGGGTGATCGAGCGCGCACGGGCGCGACGGCCTCGCCGTCTACGTCGGCAACCCCAACGCCCACAACATCTCCGCGCTGCTGTACCTCCGGCCGCTGCTCCGCGGCGCTGGGCACCCCCAACGTGTTCTCGGCCAGCACCGTCGACCAGCGGCCGAAGGAGATCTCCTCCGCGCTGCTGTTCGGCGGCGCGCTCACGGTCGCCGGTGCCCGACATCGACCGCACCGACCACCTGCTGCTGCTCGGGGCCAACCCGGTCGAGTCCAACGGCAGCCTGGCCACCGCGCCGGACTGGCCGGGCCGGCTCGAGGCCCTCCGCGACCGGGGTGGCCGGCTGGTGGTGGTCGACCCCCGCCGCACCCGCACCGCCGACCTGGCCGACGAGTGGGTCGCCGATCCGTCCCGGCACCGACGCCCTCCTGCTCGCCGCGCATGGTGACCACCCTGGTCGAGGAGGGCCTGGTCGACCTCGGGCCGGCCGGGCCGCACCTGGCCGGCGTCGACGAGGCCGTGGCCGCGCTGGCGCCGTTCACCCCCGAGGCCGTCGCCGACGCCACGGGCATCGACGCGCCGACGATCCGCCGCCTGGCCCGCGACCTGGCGGCCGCACCGACGGCCGCGGTCTACGGGCGGATGGGCACCACCACCGCCGAGTTCGGCACCCTCGCGTCCTGGCTGGTCGACGTGGTCAACGTCCTCACCGGCAACCTCGACCGGCCCGGCGGGGCCATGTTCACCCGGCCCGCAGCCGGCTCGTCGACGACCCGCGGCAAGCCGGGCAGCGGTCGTGGCGTGCGCCTCGGCCGTCGGCACAGCCGGGTGCGGGGCCTGGCCGAGTCCCTCGGTGAGCTGCCCGTCGCCTGCCTCGCCGAGGAGATCGACACCCCCGGCGAGGGGCAGATCCGGGCCCTGGTCACCGTGGCCGGCAACCCCGTGCTGTCGACGCCCAACAGCGAGCGCCTCGACGCCGCGCTGGGGTCGCTCGAGGCCATGGTGTCGGTCGACATCTACCTCAACGAGACCACCCGGCACGCCGACGTCATCCTCCCGGTGCCCAGCGCCCTCGAGAAGCCGCACTACGACCTGGCCCTGCTCCAGCTGGCGATCCGCAACGTCGCCAACTGGAGCGACCCGGTGCTGACCCGCCCCGACGACCAGCCCGACGAGTGGGAGGTGCTGGCCCGCCTCGCCCTGGTGGCGCAGGGGATGGGTCCCGACGGCGATCCGGCGCTGGTCGACGACCTGGTCCTCGACTCCCTCGTCGGTGCCGCGGTCGGCGACGAGCACGGTCCGCTGCACGGCCGTGACGCGGATGAGATCAAGGCCGCCCTGGGCGACGAGCGGGGCCCGGCCCGGGTCCTCGACCTCATGCTGCGGAGCGGTCCCTACGGTGACTGGTTCGGTGACCGCCCGGACGGGCTGAGCCTGGCCGCCCTGCGGGCCGCGCCCCACGGCGTCGACCTCGGCGCGCTGGAGCCCCGCCTCCCGGACGTGCTGCGCACGCCCACCGGCAAGGTCGAGCTGGCGCCGCCGGCGGTGCTGGCCGACCTCGACCGGCTGCACGGCGCGCTCGACCGCGACCACGACGGGCTGCTGCTCGTCGGCCGCCGCGACGTGCGCTCGAACAACTCGTGGATGCACAACGTCGAGGTGCTGGTGAAGGGCCGACCCCGCTGCACCCTGCACGTCCACCCCGACGACGCGGCCCGCCTGGGTGTGGCCGACGGGGAGACCGCCGCGGTGCGCAGCCGGGTGGGCCAGCTCGAGGTCGTGGTCGAGGTCACCGACGCGGTGCGCCCCGGCGTGGTCAGCCTCCCCCACGGGTGGGGGCACGGGATGCCGGGGTCGCGCCTCGGCGTGGCGGCCCGCTACGCCGGCGTCAACAGCAACGTCCTGACCGACGACCAGGTGGTCGACGACCTGTCGGGCAACGCGGTGCTGAACGGCATCCCGGTCGAGCTGGCCCCGCTGGCATCACCCGGCTGACCCAGCCGGGTCCGCGTCAGGCCGCGGGAGGCTGGTCGAGCCCGGCCTCGGCGCCGGGGCGGACCCGGGCCCGCACGGCCCGGAGCGCGTCGGTGAGCGCGGCGAGCTGGGTGGGGGAGAGGGCGTCGACGTACCACTGCTGGATCAGGTCGAGGTGGCCGGGGATGACCTCGAGCACGAGCGCGCGACCCGGCGCGGTCACCTCGGCGAGGAGCCCCCGGCCGTCGGATGCGTCGGCCTGACGGGTCACGAGCCCACGGGCCTGGAGGCGGTCGACCAGCCGGGTGAGCCCGCTGGCGGAGAGGTTGGTCTGGGAGGCCAGGTCGGTCATGCGCAGGCGGCCCTCGGGGCTGCGGGAGAGGCGCAGCAGCGCCTCGAACTCCGAGCGGCCGAGGCCGTGCTCGCCGATCTGGGCCTCGAGGCGGTCGAGCAGGCTCCACGACGCCTCGAACAGGAGGCCGGTGGCCGTGAGGCGCTCGTCGTGGAGCAGGTCGTGCCCCTCCTCGACGTCGACGGTGTCGGTCACGCCGGACATTCTGCCCGACCCCGGAATACCGGGGGCGCGATGGTGTTGTGGGAGATAGTTGCGAGCGCAACAATCTGACCAGAGGACATCGACATGACCGACATCGCCACCCCCGCCACCCGCACCTACGAGGGCCTGACCCTCCCCGCCCCCGGCCGCTACGCCGTCGACGCCAGCCACTCGGAGCTGACCTTCTCCGCCCGTCACATGATGGTCTCGAAGGTCCGCGGCCGGTTCAACCAGGTCGAGGGGTCGATCGACTTCGCCGACGACCCGCTGGCCTCGCAGGTCGAGATCACCATCGCGGCCGCGTCGGTCGACACCGGCAGCACCGACCGTGACGGCCACCTCACCAGCCCCGACTTCTTCGACGTCGAGACCTACCCGACCATCACCTTCCGCTCGACGGGCGCCAAGGACCTGAAGGGCGACCGCTTCACCCTCGAGGGTGACCTCACCGTCCGCGACGTCACCCGCCCGGTGAGCTTCACCGCCACCTACAACGGCCTCGGCACCAACCCCTGGGGCCAGCAGGTCGTGGGCTTCGAGGGTCGGGTCGAGCTCGACCGCGAGGACTTCGGGCTGACCTGGAACCAGGCGCTGGAGACCGGCGGCGTGCTCGTCGGCAAGGTCGTCACCATCGACATCGCCATCGAGGCCTCCGCCGCCTGACGGGCCCTCATCCCGGGTCGCCGTCTGGCGCCGACCCGACGCTCCGGTCCCTCGTCCGCCGGCCCCACCCGGGTCGGCGACGGGGGACCGGCCCGCGCTCGTCCCCAGGGCTGTGGACGAAGTCGGGGAAATCCACCGCGATGTCCACGGGAATCCACAGGCTGTTCCCCTTCCGTTCCACAAGGCTGCCTCTCTAGGGTGCCCTCCGGTGTCCAACGGAGGTCCCGGCGCCCTCTCGGAACGGGAGGGTGTCGCCAGTCCCCGTCACCGGGGGCAACGTCCTTGGGGGTGGTCGCGGAAGCCCGTGCGCGGGAGATTTCGCGAACGCCCCCTGACCTGGGAGTTCGCGCCGGGACCTTCGTTGACACCGACGTAATTACCCTGGTGTAATGATCACTCACGTCCACATCTTGTGGTTTCGGCTGGCCGAGGCGTCAGAGAGGCACAACACGTTGTGGTCGAAGTCGTCGGGGGGCAGGGTGGCCCACGGCGGGCCGGGACGCGCCCGGCGACTGCACCACAACGGACGTCCGCCCGCCGTCCACGACCCCAGGAGCGCACCATGGCCCTCGCCCCCGAGCAGACCGGCATCGGCATCCGCCGCCACTTCACCCGCGCCGGCGTGCACCCCTACGACGAGCTGACCTGGGAGCAGCGCGACGCGCGCATCACCAACTTCGCCGACGGGTCGGTCGCCTTCGAGCAGCTCGGGGTCGAGTTCCCGACCACCTGGTCGGTCAACGCCACCAACATCGTCGCCCAGAAGTACTTCCGGGGCACCCTGGGCACCGCCGAGCGCGAGTCGTCGCTGCGCCAGGTCATCGACCGGGTCGCCGACACCATCACGACGTGGGGCAGCGAGGGCGGGTACTTCACCAGCGACGACGAGGCCGAGACCTTCCGGGCCGAGCTCAAGCACCTCCTCGTCACCCAGAAGGCCGCGTTCAACTCGCCGGTCTGGTTCAACATCGGGGTGCCGGGCGTGCCGCAGCAGGCGAGCGCCTGCTTCATCCTCTCCGTCGACGACCAGATGGACTCGATCCTCAACTGGTACCGGGAGGAGGGCACCATCTTCAAGGGCGGCTCGGGCGCCGGCGTGAACCTGTCGAAGATCCGCTCGTCGGCCGAGCACCTCAAGGGCGGCGGCACCGCCTCCGGCCCGGTCAGCTTCATGCGCGGCGCCGACGCGTCGGCCGGCACCATCAAGTCGGGCGGCAAGACCCGTCGCGCCGCCAAGATGGTGATCCTCGACGTGTCGCACCCCGACGTCGAGGAGTTCATCTGGGTCAAGGCCCGCGAGGAGAAGAAGATCCGGGTCCTCGAGCAGGCCGGCTTCGACATGAGCCTCGACGGCAAGGACATGGCGTCGGTCCAGTACCAGAACGCCAACAACTCGGTGCGGGTCACCGACGACTTCATGCAGGCCGTCGTCGACGACGCCGACTGGCAGCTGCGGGCCGTCACCACCGGCGAGGTCGTGCGCACCGTCCGGGCCCGCGACCTCATGCGCCAGTTCGCCCAGGCCGCGTGGGAGTGCGCGGATCCGGGCATGCAGTACGACACCACCATCAACCGCTGGCACACCTCGGCCAACACCGATCGCATCAACGGGTCGAACCCGTGCAGCGAGTACATGCACATCGACAACTCGGCCTGCAACCTCGCCTCGATCAACCTCCTGTCGTTCCTCGGCGACGACGGGCGCTTCGACGTCGACGGGTTCAAGCAGGCGTGCGCGGTCATGTTCACCGGCCAGGAGATCCTGGTCGGCCGGGCCGACTACCCGACCGACCCGATCGCCGCCAACAGCCGCAAGTTCCGCCAGCTGGGCCTCGGCTACGCCAACCTCGGTGCCCTGCTGATGGCCACCGGCGCCCCCTACGACTCCGACGAGGGTCGGGCGTGGGCCGCGGCCATCACCGCCCTGATGACCGGCCACGCCTACGAGATCTCGGCCCGCACCGCGGCCCGCATGGGCCCCTTCGCCGGCTACGACGAGAACAAGGAGCACATGCTCCGGGTGCTCGACATGCACCGCAGCGCGGCGGCCGACGTCGACGAGGAGCTGGTCCCGTCCGAGCTGCTGGGCGCGGCCCAGCAGTCATGGGACGCGGCCTGCGACCTGGCCGCCGAGTTCGGCGTCCGCAACGCCCAGGCCTCGGTGCTGGCCCCCACCGGCACCATCGGCCTGATGATGGACTGCGACACCACCGGCATCGAGCCCGACCTGGGCCTGGTGAAGACCAAGAAGCTGGTCGGCGGCGGCTCCATGTCGATCGTCAACCAGACCGTGCCCCGGGCCCTGCGCAACCTGGGCTACGACCCGTCGGCCATCGCCGACATCGTCGGCTACATCGACGAGCACAAGACCATCGTCGGGGCCCCGCACCTCGTCCCCGAGCACATGGCCGTGTTCGCCTGCTCGATGGGCGACAACACCATCCACTACCTCGGGCCACGTGAAGATGATGGCGGCGGTCCAGCCCTTCATCTCCGGTGCCATCTCCAAGACGGTCAACATGCCGACCGAGGCCTCGGTGGCCGACGTCGAGCAGCTGCACATCGACGCGTGGCGCATGGGCGTCAAGGCCATCGCCATCTACCGCGACGGCTGCAAGGTGTCCCAGCCCCTCTCGATGACCAAGAAGGACGGCGCCGAGGATGCCCCGTCGGCCGGCCAGGTCGTCGAGCGGGTCGTGGAGAAGGTGGTCGAGAAGGTCGTCACGGTGAAGGAGCCGGTGCGCAAGAAGCTGCCCCGGTCCCGCGAGAGCCGCACCTTCGAGTTCCGGGTCGCCGACTGCAAGGGCTTCGTCAGCGTCGGCCAGTACGAGGACGGCCGCCCGGGCGAGATCTTCATCCGCATCTCGAAGCAGGGCTCGACCCTGGCCGGGATCATGGACGCCTTCGCGGTGTCGATCTCCTACGGCCTCCAGTACGGCGTGCCGCTGCGGGCCTACGTCGAGACCTTCACCAACACCCGCTTCGAGCCGGCCGGCATGACCGACGACCCGGACATCCGGATCGCCTCGTCGCTCGTCGACTACATGTTCCGCCGCCTGGCGGTGGAGTACCTGTCGTACGAGGAGCGGGCCGAGCTCGGCATCCTCACCGTGTCGGAGCGCACCCAGCCCACCCTGCCCGGGGTGGAGGAGACGGTCACCGAGAGCCGCCAGGGCTCCGACATCCCGGCCGACCCCAAGTCGGTGCCGTCGGCCTCCGAGCTGGCCCGCCAGCTCGAGGACGAGGATGCCGCCGGCCCCGGGTCGCAGCCCAGCCTGCTGGAGCGGGCCGGCGTGCTCGACCCGGCCCCGGCCCCGTCGGTGCCCCAGGCGGCCCCCAAGCCCCGTGCGTCCGACGCCCCGTACTGCATGCAGTGCGGCGTCCAGATGGTGCGGGCCGGCTCCTGCCACGCCTGCCCCAGCTGCGGCAGCACCAGCGGCTGCAGCTGAGCGACCACCTCATCTCCTGACCGGCGAGGGCCCGACGTCTGCGGCGTCGGGCCCTCGGCCGCGAACCGGGAACCAGGGGAGGCGGTCGGTCGTCGCATGGGTGTGAACCGGTCAGCGGAAGGGCATCGTCGCGCACCGTCCTCGTCGTCGCGGTGGTCGCGGTTGCGTGTGCGCCTGCTGCTCGTCCCGTGGAGGCCGTCTACCTGAACCGCGTCGGCTCCGACTTCCCGAGTTCCGCACGGCGTCGTGTGGGTCGCCGGTCTCGTCGCTGTGGGGTGCCGACCCGGGCCTCGGGGGTGGGTCGGACCACCCGATCGGTGGCACGTCGGCCGAGACGGCGTGTGCGGCAGCGAGCGCCGATCGGGCCGTCGCTGCTCTTGCTCTCCTGCTGGTCGCATCCCTCGTGTGGGGGCTGAGCCGGCGTCGACGCGGGTCGGATCAGGGCACCTCGGTGATCGACCGACAGCCCCCGCGGGTGGTCGCCGGAACCCGGGCCGAACTCGATGCCCTGAGATCGGACATCGATGTCGCGACGATCCAACCTGACCGATAGGGCCCTCGCGCTCCTCACCCGGCGGGAGCACCGACCGTGGGCGGCTGGTCCGCGGTGTGGCAACGGCGAAGGGGAGCTCGGCCACGGCGAAGAGCCGCCACGCGGTCGGGATGCCCTTGAGCTGCTGGTCGTCCCTTGTCCACGAAGTCGACGCCGGAACCGGCGACCAGGTCCTTGACGGTGGCCGACACCCACACCTCCCCGGGCCCGGCGACGTCCCCGATCCGGGCCGCCAGGTGGACGGCCATGCCCGCGAGGTCATCGCCTCTGACCTCGCACTCACCGGTGTGCAGGCCGGCCCGCACCTCGAGATCGAGGTCGCGTGCGGCGCGGACGATGGACCGAGCACAGGCGATCGCCCGACCCGGCCCGTCGAAGCACGCGTGGAACCCGTCGCCGGTGGTGTTGACCTCCCGCCCCCGGAACCGGTGGAGCAGCTCGCGCACGGCGCGATCGTGGGCGTCGAGCGTCGCCCTCCAACGCCGATCCCCGCGAGATGCGAGGCGCTCGGTCGATGCGACGATGTCGGTGAACATCACCGTCGTCAGCAGACGATCGGTCTCCACGACCGGACGTTCGCCGGTCAGCACGACCGCGATCTCTTCGACGATGAGGGCGAAGACGTCATCGTCGGGAGCCAGTCCGCGCCCAGGCACCTCGACCAGCCTTGCCCCGGGGATGTGATCGGCGAGGTACTGGCCGTGCGCCACGGGGAACTGCGGGTTCTCACGCGCGTGGAGCACGAGCGTCGGCGCCTGGATGGACGGCAGGATCGAACGCACGTCGATCGTCTCCATGAAGTAGCGGACCTGGGCGGCGGCGTTGTGAGGCGTCGCGGCCGCCCTGAGCCTCCGGGCGTAGGCACGGGCCAGCTCTGGGTCGAGGGCGCGCCCGGGGTTGGTGATGGCGAGGAACTCCTCGGTCCCCCAGAGCGACGCCACCGTCTCGACGATCGCGTCGACGATCTCCTGCTGGATGCCGATCGGGTAGTCGTCGGCCCAGAGGCCGCGCGCGATGTGTTGTCGACGATCAGGGCGCTGACGCGCTCCGGCTGGGACGCCGCGAAGAGCATCGCGATCGGCCCGGCGTCGAGCGGGGCGTAGATCGCGGTCCGCTCCGACCCGACGGCATCGAGCACGGCGCGCAGGTCGTCGGCCCACTCCTCCCAGGCCGGCATGGCGTCGATCGCCAGGCGGTCCGAGGCGCCGGTTCCCCGACGGTCGAAGAAGATGACCCGGCTGAACGACGCCAGCGCATCGAGGAAGCCACCGAGGACGCCCTCGTCGGAGTACATGTCGACGTGGCTGCCCAGCCCGAAGAAGTACAGGAGGTCACGCGGACCGGCGCCGATCACCCGGTAGGCGACGGCGGCGTCGCCCACCTCGACGTACTTCGTCTGAGCCACCTCGTGCGGAGCCGTCATGCACCCCCCCAGGAACCACCCTGTTGTACACCGCTCGTGACCACCCGTCACCAGCCACAGCAACGGCGGACCAGGCCCGCGTCCTCTAGACCGGGGCTGCTCGTCCGGTCAGCTTCGTGTGCGGACGTGGGTCGTCCAGCTCCGCCCGTCCCACCAGCGCATCGTCCCTGTCCCCCAGGGGTCGGGGTACCAGCCGGCGGCCCGGGCGGGGGTGGCGGCGGGTGTTCCGCGCCGGCCGGCGAGGACGGCGATGACGATGACGGCTGCAGCGGCCAGCCCGATCCACAGCAACCCGAGTCCACCGTCGGCACCGGGGGGTGATGTCGTCCCGGTGAGTCCGGGGTCCGGGTCGCCGTCGGCGTCGTAGCGTTCGGCTGCGACGCCGCCGCGGGCCCAGCGTGGGACGTACCCGGTGTCGGGGATGACCCGGTAGGGCTCGGCGGCGAACGCGGCGGTGTCGACGCCGACGAGGAGCGGGGCGAGGGCGTCGGGGACGGGGTCGGTCACGTCGTCGGTGACCCACCAGACGGCGTCCTGCGTGAACGGGTCGAGCTCGCGCTCGCTGGTCGCGGCTGAGGTGCGGAGGACGGCTCGGAGGGGTTCTTCGCCGAGGCCGAGGTGGTCCATCGGTGTCGGTTCGGTCGGGGCGGTGTCGTCGGCTTCGGTGCAGAACAGGATGAGCGGGTGGTGGGAGGTGCCAGGTTCTGCGGTGACGGTCGGAGGGGTGCCGGCCTCGGCCGCGGCGACCAGGTCGGTCGATGGGGTGTTGCGGCCCGGGTCGAACGGGCCGAGGACCGCCATCGTCTGGTCGGCTTCGTCGTCGGTGACCAGAAGGGTGCCGATCGGGATCTCGACGTCCACCGGGTCGGGTCCTTCGTTGACGACCTCGAGCACGGCGGCCATCTCGATCGAACCGAGGCCCGGCATGTACTCCACGGTGGCCTGGATGCCGGCGAGGTCGCCGTCGAGGACGGCGCTGATGGTCGCGGGTGTCGGCGCCGGTTCCTGGGCTGTCGCAGGGGCGGAGACGAAGAGCACCACGAGGGTGAGCAGCGCCGCGGCACCCATCAGCTGCCGGCGCCGGGTGCCGTGGTCGATGCGGTGCGCCATCGGGTCCCTCCCCTTTGGGTCTGCCCGCAACCTACTGCCGTGGTGTGACCTGGTCAGCGCGGGTTCGGTGGTCGTGAGCGGGTGTGGTCGCCGGAACCTGGACGACTCGAACTGCGGAACGGCACGCGCCGAGCGGGCAGCCGAGCCCGCGCCCCTTCCCCCTGAGCTCGGGCCGAGTCCGATCAGGGCTGGTGGCGGGCGTCCCTCCGGCCTCGGACCGCGGCTCGGGCGGCGGCTGCCGGCCAGGGTCAGGCACAGGGGCGTGTAGAGCCAGCGGTCCCAGCGTCGGAAGGTCGGGGACGTGGGCCCCGGTGCGACCAGGTCGGTCCGACCCGACAGGCCCAGTGCGCCGCGCCCGGCGAGGACGACGGCGACGCCGAGACGACCGGCGTCCCGCACGACCGGGGCTCGGGACGGCACCCCGAGGAGGAGCGCCGATGCCGCGCCCAGGGCGCCGGCCACCGCGAAGCACGCGGCGGGGGAGGGCAGGTCGGACGATCCGACCACGGCGTCGGCCCAGCGGCCCGGGTCGCCGCCCCCCAGGGGGAGCCGCAGCCCCCACGCCACGTGGAGCGCCCCGATGCCGGCGAGGGTGCAGCCGGCGGCGACCTCGATGGCATCCGGGCCGGGAGACCCCGTGGTGCTGGTGCGCATCGGGTGCTCCAGGTGCGTCGTCGTCGGGACGGCCGCCATCCTCGCACCAGCGCGCGGAGGTCACCCCGCCCGGCGCCCGGCGTCTGGTGGTGTTGGGTCAGCGGGTGGCGTGGTTGCGGCGGCCGGCGCGGGCGGCGAAGTCGTCGAGGGCGGTGAGCACGTCGGGCGCTCGCCAGTACCGGTTGCGCTTGCGATCGGTGGATTCGACGAGGACATCGGCGTCGACCAGCGGAGCAAGGACGCGGTACACGTTCGTCGGCTCGATGCCGAGCTCGTCGCCGATGAGGCGAGCGTCGACCACGGGGTGGCGGAACAAGACGTCGACGACGCGCCACACGTGCGCGTCGCGCCGGGCCCGGATCCGGGACGTCCACTCATCGCGGGCGGCGTGCAGGTCGGAGGCGAGCCGGCGGCCGTTGGCGAGGGCCCGGAACACGGCATCGGTGAACGCCGAGATCATCGGGGCCGGGTCACCCTCCCGGTAGCGGGTCAAGGCCTCGAAGTAGGCGTCGGTGTCGGTGAGGAGGCCGGCCGAGACGGGGACCGTGACCGTCCGGGTGAGGCCCTTGTTGCGCAGGTGGGCGTGCACGAGGGCGCGTCCGACGCGGCCGTTGCCGTCCGGGAACGGGTGGATCGTCTCGAACTGGGCGTGGGCCAGCGCGGCATGGGCGAGGACGGGCACGTCGTCGCGGGCGATGAACGCGAGGAGGTCGGCGATCCCCGCCTCGACCCGACCGTGGTGGGGTGGGACGAAGAGGGCACCGTGGGGCCCCAGGTCGCTGCCGCCGATCCACACCTGTTGGTCGCGCCAGCGGCCGGCGATGGCCGGGTTGCTCGTGCCGAGCAGGGCGTCGTGCATCTGGAGGATCGCGTCGGCGTCGATCCGCTCGGCCAGTGCGATGGCCGCGGTCATCGCCCGTTCGTTGGCGACGATCAGCGTCGCGTTCCGTCCGCCGTGGTGGTGCAGCTCGGCCTCGGCGATGGCGCGGGCCGAGGCGGTGAGGTTCTCGATCTTGGACGAAGCCGCGGACTCGGAGCGGAGGAGGACCGCCGAGAAGGGTGCGATCTCGTGGCCGATCTCGGCATCGAAGCGGGCCACCTCCGCGGCCGCGTCGTCGACCGCCGCGGCGAGCTCGCCCGACAGAGGCACGGGTCGCTCGGCGATGGGCGGGACGATCGCGGCCGTGTAGGGGCCACGCACCCTCCGTCGAGCGGTACGGGAGGCCGGTCCCGCTCCGTCTGCGTTCCAGGGATGGGACTCGTAGGTCAGCGATGGCCACGAATCAGTGCGTCTGAGATCCGACATCGACCCACCTCCTTGTTATCACTTAGGAGGTTATCTGATAAGAGGCCGGTCTCGTGCGGTCAGATCGGCCTGGCCTCCTCGTCAGAGCGTCTGCGGACGGGGTGGTCGTGGCCGACGGGGTCGGAGCCGCAGCGTCCGGGTGCTGGTCACCGCCGGTGCGCCACCGGTCCCAGAGGCGCCAGCCGAGGACGGCCTCCAGCGGGAGGAAGGCCAGCAGGGATACCTGGTGGGGCCAGAAGCCGATGGTGAGGAAGGCGAAGGTCACCACGTGGAACCCGAAGGCGGCCACCACCAGCCTGTTCGTCCAGCGGGGGACGAACAGGAGGGGCGAGAGGAGCTCGGCGGTCAGCGCCAGCCACTGGGCACCGTGGACGAAGTGGGGGATCTCCGCGACCGCGTCGGCCACGAAGGTCCCGCGCCGGGCGATGGCCCGGGCCAGGGTGCCGCTGTTGACCCACTCGGGACCGCCGAACCGCAGCTTCGCCAGCGCTGACAGGAAGTAGGTCGCCACCGCCCCGAGCTGGGTGAGGCGCAGCACCCAGCCGGCGCGCTCGTCGAGGGTGCCGTCGCGCAGCGACAGCCTCCCCGCGGTCGGCAGCGCGAACAGGAGGAGCAGGAAGCCGAGCTGGTCGTGGTCGACCTTGCCGTAGGAGCTGGCCATGAGGAGCCACTGGCCGTAGGCGAGGGCGACGACCGTGCCCGAGGTGCGAGGCAGCCGCCCGGCCAGTGCGGTGACGACCCCGGCGACCAGGGCGAGCCGGCAGATCAGCACCACCGTGGGGGTGGCCCGGGGGACGATGGGCACCAGCCGGGCGATCTGCAGCGGCTGGTACAGCTCCGAGGGGAGCGCGGCGTGGTGGACGGGGAGCAGGTTCAGCCGGAACACGTAGAGCAGGGCGAAGCCGTAGGCGATCACCCGCAGCACCGCGAGGCGGTTCCGGGGCAGGGCGGGTGTCAGCCAGGCGCCGACCCGGGTCACCGCGCCCGCCCGTCCCGCGCCGTCCACCGCTCCGGTCACCCCACGGGGCGTCGTGGCCGAGACCGTCACAGGTCCACCTCGTCCACGACGTCGGTCGTCTCCTCCACGACCTCGCCACCGTCGAGGCGGACGTGCTCGGCTCGCAGCGTCAGGCCGAGCAGCGAGTCGGCGGCGGAGGCGTTGACCCGGCGCCAGTCGGCCACGAACCGCCGTAGGAGGTCCGGCGACGGATCGGCGACCAGGCGGTCGAACTCCTCGCGGGGGAGGCCCAGCTCCAGGGGATCGAGCCGGCGCTCGTCCTCGTCCCGGAACCGGCCGTAGAGCCGGGTGGTGGTGAACCCGCCCTCGTCGGCGACCCAGATCTCGGCCGCGATCCGCGTCCGTCGGCCCACGACCTCCCGCCCTTCGAGCTTCTTGGCGTCACGTTGCAGCCGGAGCCGCACGAGCCGGGGTCCCTCGGGGTGGCGCTGGTGGTAGGCGTCGGCGAGGGGGCGGAGGAGCTCGGGCTCGTCCTTGATCCGGTGGAACTGCCCGTCGAACTCGGCGATCCGCATGCCGATGTCGCCTTCGAGCAGCGGGCGCTCGATGCCGTCGTCGAAGCGCCCGTAGGCGTGGGTCACCCACACCAGCCCGTCGGGGTCGGTCGCGGTCGAGTACTGCCGCAGGGGCCCGAACGGGAAGTCGTCGTCCTGGCCCCAGAACGTCCCCCACAAGAGGAGGACGGCGACGAGGGCGGTGGCCACGAGCCGTCGCCGACCGGGTGAGCGGCCGAGTCGCACGACCCGGGGACCCTCGTCGGCAGGCCGATCGTGGTCGAGCTGCGCCCCCGTCGTCGTCATCGCCCCCATCCTCGCGTCGGGCGGGCCCCGGGCGGGGCGGACCGGCGGCGCGGACCCGACGGCGTCGTGCCCGATCGGGTGAAGTCACCCGGATGGGAGGATCCGGCGGACCGCACCGCGGTCCATCATGGGGGCGATCTCCGGGTGGACCGGAGTCCGGGGAGGGACGACGATGCGCACGGAACCACGCCACGAGTCGGATCGGGCCCCTCGGCCACGACGCTCCCACGAGCAGGAGGCCTGATGCCATCTCCCATCGACCGGGTGTTCGGGGCGATCGTCCCGAAGGCGGTCGACGCCATCGACCCCGACGACCTCGTGCAGCGGATCGACCTCGATCACCTCATCGATCGGCTGGACGTGGCGGCGGTGATCGACCGGGTCGACGTGGGCGCGGTGATCGATCGGGTCGACGTCGATGGGTTGATCCAGCGGGTGGACGTCGATGGGTTGATCCAGCGGGTCGACGTCGATGGGTTGATCCAGCGGGTGGACGTCGATGGGTTGATCCAGCGGGTGGACGTCGATGGCTTGGTGGGACGCATCGACCTCGACGCACTCGTGGGTCGCCTCGACCTCGACGCGCTCGTGGGACGCCTCGACGTCGACGCCCTGATGTCACGGGTGGACGTCGACGCGCTGATGCAGCGGGTGGACCTCGACGCCCTCCTGTCGCGGGTCGATCTCAACGCCGTGCTGACCGACGTCGACGTGCGAGCGCTCGCCGCCCGCGCCGGGATCGACCAGATCGTCGCCGAGGCGACCACCGGTCTGGCCGCCCGGGTGCTGAACACGGCGCGGCGGCAGGTGCTGGCCATCGACACGGTCCTCTGCCGCATCATCGACCGCGTGCTGCGCCGGGCCGAGACGTCGGCGCCGGCGGGCGAAGGACTTCGGCCGGCCGGCCCGCTCGGTCGCCTCCTCGCCTTCCTCGCCGACTCCGCGGTCGTCTCGGTGCTCTTCAGCCTCGGCGTCACGCTGGCGACGTTCCTGGTGCAGCTGTTCACCGGTCGAGACTTCGACCCCGCCCGCAACGGCGGGTTCGGCTGGGCGCTGGCCTACGGCGGCTGGTGGCTGCTCTACCTCTGGCTCAGCATCGGGGTGTCGGGGCGCACGGTGGGCAAGGGGCTCGTCGGCCTCCGGGTGGTGGCCACTGACGGTTCAGCCGTCGGTGCCCGCCGCGCCGCCCTGCGGACGCTCGCGTTCCCCTTCAGCTTCATCCTCGGCCTGGGGTTCATCCCGATGGTCGTCGGCCCGCGCCGACGGGCCGCGCACGACCACGTCGCCGGCACCCTGGAGGTCGTCGAGTGGGAAGGCGGGCCCGGCGTGGCGGCGACGGCCGTCGTCGTGGATCCGGTCCCCGCCCCGGTGGCCTGAGCCCGGGGCCGGGGCGGCTGCCGGCGACTACTGGCGGAGGCTGCCGGCCTTGCAGGTGACGCAGACCGACGTCGTGGGGATGGCCTCGAGGCGGGCCTCGCCGATGGGGCCGCCGCAGTCGGAGCAGAGCTCCCACCCGCGCGACCGGGAGCGGGCCAGCGCCTCGTCGGTGGCGACCAGCTGCTCCTCCTCCTCGGCGATGAGCGCCCTGACCCTGTCGCGCTCGACCAGGGACGTGTCCGCCTCGGAGCCGCCCTCGTCGTCGCCGGCACCGACGTCGGTGCCGATCTCGTTCAGGGTCGCGTCGTCGACCCGGAGGGCGGCGAGGCGCTCGACGGTCTCGGCCCGGAGGGCCTCGAGGCGGTGGCGGTGGTCGGCGACAGGCAGGGTCTTCATGCGGTGGGGGTTCTTCCGAGCGACGAGGGGAGGAGGCACGCTACCGGGCGTCGGCCGCGATCCCGCCACCGGAGAGGAGGTTCCCGTGACGATCTGGAGGCGAACCGCTGTGCCGGACCTGAACGGCCCACCCGTCATCGACCGGCCGGCGGAGGCGAGGCCATCGGCCGGGAGCGGCGCGTCGGGCCGTGGGACGCAGGCGTCGCCAGGCGGGAGGGGCCGCTACACCTTGCGGGTGATGCCTCCGTCCACCCGGATGATGGCGCCGGTGGTGTAGCTGGAGGCGGCCGACGCCAGGTGGACGGCGAGGGGGGCGATCTCGTCGGGCTCGCCGATCCGGCCGAGGGGGACGACGTCGGGGCCGATGTGGTCGGCCCACGCCACCGTGGCGTCGGTGCGGAACGGTCCCGGCAGGATGGCGTTGACCCGCACGGTGGGCGCGAACGCCTCGGCCAGGCCGATGGTGAAGGCGTTGAGGCCCGCCTTGGCGCAGGCGTACGGGAGCTCGTGCACGCTGGCGACGAGTGAGCCGGCGGTGCCGATGTTGATGATCGAGCCTCCGTCGTGGCCGGCCATGTGGGTCGCGGCGAGCACGCCGAGCCGGAACGGACCCTTGAGGTTCACCGCCGCGGTCTTGTCGTAGAGCTCCTCGGTCACCGCGTCGAGTCGGTCGTAGGTCGGCGACATCCCGGCGTTGCTCACCAGCACGTCGAGGCGACCCATCGTCGAGACGGCCTCGTCGACGAGCCGGCCGCAATCGTCCCAACGCCCGGCGTGGAACGCGATCGCCGCGGCGCGCCGCCCGGTCGAGGCTCGGATCTCGGCCGCTGCGGCCTCGCACGCGTCGAGCTTGCGGGAGGCGACGACGACGTCGGCTCCTGCCTCGGCGAGCCGCTGGGCGATGGCCCGCCCGATGCCGCGCGATCCGCCGGTCACGATCGCGACCCTCCCGGTCAGGTCGGACAGCTCCTGCAACGTGGGGCGCGCCGGCGCGGCGTCGGCGGTCGGCTCGCTCATCGTCCGATGCTGTCAGAGGCCGCCGGTCCCCGCGGCGGGTGAACGGCGGTGGCGCCGATCGCCGGGTCGGCCCTGCTCCCGCCGTCCCGGTCCGCCGACGGCCGTCACCACCCCAGGGTGCCCGGCGCTCCCTTGAACGGGCCGACGACGTCGGGGGTGATCCACCCTCCGTAGAAGCCGCCCTCCATGGCCTGGACCTGCTGGCCGTCCACCTCGCAGAGGTCGACGCGGTCCGGGTAGAAGGCGAGGTGGTCGCGGATCGCGGTGAAGGCCTCGGTCGGGTGCGGGTAGCTCCACGCCGCCTGCTCGACGACCGTCGGGCCGACCACCACGTCCCAGTAGGACGCGAGCCCCTTCCACTCGCAGAACGATCGACCGGCGACCGGGCGGAGGTGCTCCATGGCCACGTCGTCGGGCGGGAGGTACCAGCCCGGCGCCTGGCTCGTCTCCAGCACGCGCCAGGCCTTCACCGTGTCGGCGACCACCACGCCGCCGTGCACGACCCGCACGTGGCGGTCGCTGCGCTCGAGTCGGGGCGGTCGCGGGTAGTCCCACACCGACTCCTGTCCGGGGCCGGGTTCGATGCGGGGCGGTCGTGGTCGCACCGGCACAGTGTCCCCCGCGACCGGGGAGCCCGCCCGGCACGGGATCGGAGGGCGATCCCCGCCCCTCAGACGACGTCGATGATCCGGTGGGCGAGGGTGCGCCCGCCCTCGAGCTCGAGCCACCCGAACGTGCGGGTCGGGGCCCGCCGTCGCTCCGTGGGGCTTCCCGGGTTGAAGAGCCGTTGCCCGTCGACGCCCACCTCGTCGAGGGGCAGGTGCGAGTGGCCGAACACGACGATGTCGGCCTCGGGGAACCGTCGGCGGAGGCGACCGGCGCACGCCCGGCGGACGGCCCCGAGTCGTGGACCATCGCGACGGCCACGCCGTCCAGGTCGAGCTCGAGCACCTCCGGGAGCGCGGCTCGCAGGCCGACGTCGTTGTTGCCGAGCACCGCGTGGGTCGGTGCCCGCCGGGCGAGGTCGTCGAGCAGGTCGCCGGTGAGGACGTCGCCGGCGTGCAGCACCACGTCGGCGTCGTCGGCCGCGGCCCACACCGCGTCGGGCAGGGTGCGACCGCGGTCGGCCCGCACGTGGGTGTCGGCCAGCACGAGCACCTTCACCTCGTCACCGCCGGACCGAACAGCTCCACCGCCCCATCGTGCCGCACGGCCGGGTGGGACGAATCACGTGTTCGAGTCGGGGATCGCGGGCCGTAGGGTCGGGTCGTGGGCGAACTCGATCCCTGGGCGAGCGTCGAGGTCCGGTCCGACGGTGACCGGCCCGGGCGGTGGACGGCATCGGTCGACGAGGTGTGGACCGCCTTCAACGTCCCCCTCGGCGGGCTGAGCGCGGCGGTCGCGGCGCGGGCGATGGCGGCCGAGGTGGCCGACCACCACGGCGGTCGCACCGACCAGCGGCTGCGGTCGCTGCACTGCATGTTCGTGGCGCCGGTCCCGTCCGGCGAGGTCGAGGCCGACGTGACCCTCCTCCGCTCCGGGCGCACCCAGTCGCACGCCCGGGTCGACCTGCGGGGCGCAGGGGCCCCCTCCGGCCTCACCGCCGTCGGGGCCTTCGGCGCGTCGCGGCCCGGGTACGAGTTCGTCGGCCCGGCGGCCCCGGAGGTGCCCCCGCCCCACGAGTGCCCCTCGTTCCGCGATCCACCCCCGCCCGAGGCCGGGTGGGACCCCGACCACCGGCTCGCCCTCTGGGACGACGTGATCGAGGGACGGGCCGCGATGGGCTTGCCCCCGTGGGACCCGACGCCCCGCACCAGTGCCGAGTCGGCGGCCTGGTACCGCTTCGACGTGCCCCCGCCCCCTCGGTGCGACGGCGCCGTCCCGATCGACGGCGAGCTCGATCCCTGCGCGGTCCTCGCCCTCTCCGACCTGATGCTCGGCGGCGTGAACCACCGGTTGGGGCCGACCGAGCACGAGTGGTTCGGACCCAGCGTCGACCTCACCGTGCACCTGGTCGGGCCGCTCCGACCGGGGTGGCTGCTCAGCCACAACGCGGCCCACGTCGCCGCCGACGGCTACGCGTCGGTCGAGACCGCGATCTGGGGACCGGGGCCGAAGGGGGACGACCTCGCCCTCGTGGCCTTCGCGACCCAGCAGATGTACTTCTGGTTCCCCGACGGCACCCCGCCCCCCGAGGCGCTGGAGGTTCCGTGACCCCAGCGGCGCGGGATTGTCGGTCACAACCACTCAGGGTGGCAGACTCCTGGCCGACGAGCCATTGGAGAGCTCGATCCGTGAACCTGGGGGAGATGTCATGAAGAACCGCGTACGGACCGTGGCGGTGGGGTTGTTCCTGATCGGGGTGCTGGCCGCGTGCGCGCCGCTGTTCCCGAACGGGGCGGCGCTGTCGACCACGTCCCTGGGACCGTTGGTCACCCTCAGCTGGCCGGCGGCGACGCCCGACGCGGACAAGACGGTCGCCTCCTACGGCATCGAGGTCGACGGCGTCGAGATCGCCCAGGCCCCCGGCAGCTCGACCAGCTGCGTCCTCACCGGCCTCGCCGCGTCGACCTCCTACGCCCTGGCGGTCACGGCCTACGACTCGACCGGTGCCTGGAGCGGCAACTTCGGCGGCGACCTGGCCGCATCCGGTCGCGTCAGCGGCAACGTCACGACGGGCCCGCAGGGCGGGGCCGGGACCACCAAGGGTTGCGTCGCCGCCCACCGACACCGACGGCGACCGCCTTCCCGACGCGGTCGAGACCGACACCGGCACCTTCGTGTCGGCGGCGCAGACCGGCACGGACCCCGCGGTCGTCGACACCGACGGTGACGGCATCGGCGACGGCGACGAGACCCTGGGGACGACCGCCGGGCTGAACCTCCCTGCGCTCGGGCACCAAGCCGGTCAAGAAGGACCTCCTGTTCGAGTACGACTGGTTCGACGACTCGCTCGAGTGCGGCACCCACACCCACCGTCCGACGGCGGGCTCGATCACCCGGCTGACGAGTGCGTTCGCGGCGGCCCCGGTCGCGAACCCCGACGGCACGACGGGCATCAACGTCATCAACGACTACGGCCAGGGCGGCGCGTTCACCGGCGGCAGCCTGCGATCGCCGACGCCGACGGCGTGATCGCCGGCGGTGTGAGCGGCGCCGACTACCTCGGCTACAAGGCGACCCGCTTCTCGCCGCAACCGCGAGGGCTACTTCCACTACGTCCTGATGCCCCACCGGTACAACTCGACGTCCGGCAGCTCGGGCCAGGCGGAGATCTACGGCGACGACCTCATCGTCTCGTTGCAGTGCTACAACTCCGACGTCAACATCGCCAACACGATCATGCACGAGGTCGGGCACAACCTCGGGCTGCGCCACGGCGGCAACGTCGACACGAACAACAAGCCGAACTACAACTCGGTGATGAACTACCGGTACCAGTTCCCGGGCATCGACACGAACTGCAACGTGGCCGGCGACGGCGTGCTCGACTTCTCCACCGGCGCGCGCGCCTCGCTCGAACGAGAACGCGCTGTCGGAGGCGGCGGGCGTCTGCGGTGGGGTGGCCCTCGACTGGAACGGCAACAGCGTGCTCGACCCCGGCACGGTCGCGGTCGACATCAACGCCGACGCCGCCCTCACCGTGCTCTCCGACCACGACGACTGGGACAACCTCTGGCTGTCCTCCGTGAACGACCTCGACGGCGCTCCGGTGGCCACCGAGATCATCACCGAGCAGCCCGTCCCCGAGTCCCACCGCCACGGCGTAGAGGCCGGCGGGTCGTCGCACCGTCCCGTCGTCGGTCCCGTCCGCGGACCGACGACGGGCGGTCGGTCAGCCCTGCTGCTCGGTGGGGCGGATGAGGATCTCGTTCACGGCCATGCGACGGGGGCGGGTCACGACGTAGGCGATGGCGTCGGCGATGTCGACGGCCTCGAGCTGCTCGACGCCGTCGAACCGACGGTGGAAGCCGGCCTGGACCTCGTCGCGCATGTGGCCCACGAGCTCGGTCGCCACCGCACCGGGCTCGACCAGCGACACCCGGACGTGACGCTCGGTCACCTCCTGCCGCAGCGACTCGCTGAAGGCCCCGACGCCGTGCTTGGTCAGGTTGTAGACGCCTGACCCGAGCCGGGCGACCCGTCCCGCGACCGAGCTGATGTTGACCAGGTCGGCGACGTGGCGGGGGTCGGAGGCGGCGGCTCGGAGCAGGTGGGGGAGGGCGGCGTGGGCGACGTAGAGCAGGCCCTTGACGTTGAGGTCGACCATCCGCTCCCACTCGTCGAGCGGCGCGCCCTCGATCGGGCCGTTCAGCATCACCCCGGCGTTGTTGACGACGACGTCCAGCCGACCGTGCCGCTCTGCCAGTGCGTCGATCGCGCCGGACACCGCGGCCTGCTCGGTGACGTCGAGCTCCAGGGCCTCGGCGGTGCCGCCGGCGTCGGAGATGCGACCGACCAGGGCGTCGAGGCGGTCGGTGCGCCGGGCCGCGGCGACGACGGTCGCCCCCTCGGCGGCCAGGGCCTCGGCCGTCGCCTCCCCGATGCCGCTGCTGGCCCCCGTGACGAGGGCGACGGTGGACGCGAGGCGGGGGGTCGGAGCCATGTTCCGACGGTACCGGCGGACGAGGCGCTCGGGTCGTGCGAACCTGTCGGGCATGTCGTCGATCACCGACGCGGAGGACGCCCTGGCCGCGGCCGACGAGGCGTTCGGCCGGTGGGACGTCGATGCCGTCGTCGCCCACCTCTCGACGGCGATCCAGGGCTTCACCGCGGCGGGCGAGCCCTGCCGGGCGGCGATGGCGTGCGTGCGCCTCGGCGACGCCTTCGCCAACGGGTTGGGCAACCTCACGGTCGGGCGGGCGTGGTTCGCCCGGGCCCGCCGGCTGGTGGCCGACCAGCCCCCGTGCCTCGAGCAGGGCTGGGTGGCCGTGGCCGGGATGGGCTGCGACCGCGACGACCCGGGCGCCCTGCTCGTCGACGCCGAGTCCGCCCTTGCCCTCGCCCGTCGCTTCGGCGACCTGAACCTCGAGACCAAGGCCCTCGCCGACGGTGGGCTCGCCCACGTCCAGGCCGGTCGGATCGCCGAGGGCATGGCCCTCCTCGACGAGGCCATGGCGCTGGCCTGCGGCCCCGCCGACGACCCCGACCTCTCGGCCCGCTCGGTCTGCTCGTTCTTCACCGCGTGCTACTTCGCCACCGACTTCGAACGGGCCGCCTCGTGGGCTGAGCCGCTGCGGGTCCGGGGCCTGCTGGGATCCACGCCCGGCGGGCCGCTGTTCCTCAGCAGCCACTGCGCCAGCGTGCAGGCATCGCTGCTCATCGAGCTCGGCCGGTGGTCGGAGGCCGAGGCGCTGCTGCTGGCGACCCAGACCGAGTTCGAGACCGCCATGGGGACGCCGGCGTGGCACCCGGCCATCGTGCTGGCCGAGCTCCGCGTGCGGCAGGGCCGGCTCACCGATGCCGAGGAGCTGCTCGTCGGGCGGGGACCAGGCGCTCGAGGCGCTCCTGCCCTCCGCCCGGTTGCACCTCGCCCGAGGCGACCACGCGCTGGCCCGGGCCGCCGCGCAGCGGGGGCTGCGCAACGTCGGGGAGGACAGGCTGCGCGCGGTCGAGCTGCTCGCGCTCCTCGTCGACGCCGAGCTCGCAGCGGGGGCCGTCGACGAGGCGGTGGCGGCCGCCGACCGGTTGGGCGAGCGGGTCGACGGCCTCGAGGTCGCCTCGCTGCGCGCCCGCGCCGCGTCGGCCCGGGCGAGGGCATGCGCTCGCGGCCGGTGACCGCAGCCGGACGGTCGTGCTCCTGGAGGACGCCCTCGACCAGGCCGATCCGGTGCGCCTGCCGTGGCTGCGGGTGGGCCTGCTGGTGCAGCTCGCCGGGGTGCGGGCCGACGGGGGAGACCGGGCGGGTGCCCGCCTCGACGCAGCGGGCGCGACCGCGCTGCTCGCCACCCTCGACGTCCACCTGCCCGCCGACGACGTCGCGCTCCTCCAGCACCTCGGGACCGACGACCACGCGCTCCGATCGACCCCCGGCGGCGAGGCCCGCCTGGCGAGAGACGGTTCGTGGTGGGCCGTGTCCCACGACGGCACCAGCGCCCGGCTGAGGGACTCCAAGGGCCTCCGGTACCTCGCCGAGCTCGTGGCGCACCCCGGTGCGGAGCGCCATGCGCTCGACCTGGTGGACCGGGTCGAGGGCGTCGACCCCGACGGCCCGTCACGACGGCAGCTGGGCGACGCCGGTCCCGTGCTCGACTCGCAGGCCCGAGCCGCGTACCGGCATCGCATCGAGGAGCTCCGCGCCGAGGCCGACGACGCCCTGGCTGCGGGCCGCCTGGATGCGGCGGAGGCGGTCGATGCGGAGATCGGCATGTTGGTCGCCCAGCTGGCCGAGGCGTTCGGTCTCGGAGGCCGCGAGCGCAGGGCCGCCTCGGCGTCCGAGCGGGCCCGGCTCAACGTCACCCGGGCGCTCCGGGCGGCGACCGGCCGGGTGCCGAGGCCCTCCCCGGACCGCGGCGCCGCCCTCGACCGGGGCGTCCGCACCGGCACCTACTGCGCGTACGACCCGACCGTGGACGACATCCGGTGGATCGTTCAGTCCTGACTGAACGGGATCGGACGGCCCTGAACGCCACCAGGGCATGAGCACCAACCCAGAACCCTTCAGCCCCTCCGTCGACGAGATCGCCGATGGCATCTACCGGATCTCGACGTGGATCCCCGACGTGAGCCCCGAGGGGTTCACCTTCAACCAGTTCCTCGTCGTCGGGGAGGAGCCGCTGCTGTTCCACACCGGCATGCGGATGCTCTTCCCCCTGGTCAGCGAGGCGGTGGCCACCGTCCTGCCTCCCGCCTCCCTGCGCTGGATCAGCTTCGGCCACGTCGAGGGCGACGAGTGCGGGGCCATGAACGCGTGGCTGACCGCCGCGCCCGGCAGCGAGGTCGTCTTCAACGGCCTCGGCTGCGACGTGTCGCTGAACGACATGTGCGACCGCCCGCCCCGGGTCCTCGGCGACGACGAGGTCCTCGACATCGGGGGCAAGCGGCTGCGCCAGATCTGCACCCCGCACGTGCCCCACGGGTGGGAGGCCCAGGTCCTCTTCGAGGAGACCACCCGCACGCTCCTGTGCGGCGACCTCTTCAGCCAGGTGGGCAGCGGACCGGCACTCGTCACCGACGACGTGGTCGGACCCGCGCTCGCGGCCGAGGGCATGTTCGGCGCCACCTGCCTCGCCCCCCACACCGGCCACGACCCTCCGCGGGCTCGGCGAGCTCGAGCCGACGACCCTCGCGATCATGCACGGCCCCTCGTTCCAGGGCGACGGAGCCCGGGCGCTCGACGAGCTCGCCGGCGCGTACGAGGACCTGATCGCGTCGAGCAACGCCGCCCTCGCCGGGTAGCAGGGCCATCGGAGCCCGACGGGTACCGTCCGGGGCGTGGGCGAGATCGTGCGAGGCCGGCTCCCGGACGGGACGTCGGCGCCCGAGGTGGGGGAGCACGTCGTGCCGCTGCTGCGCGACCGAGGTGTCGTCATCGAGCACATCGCCAGCGGTCGCACCCTCGAGCCGGTCGCCTTCGACCAGGTCCACGACGAGTGGGTCGTCGTGCTGGAGGGAGCGGCCGACCTCGAGGTCGACGGCGAGGTGCTCGTCCTCGGCGTCGGTGACTGGCTGCTCATCCCTGGAGGGACGCCGCACCGTCTGCTGCGCACCGAGCCGGGGACCCGCTGGCTGGCGGTGCACCTCCCGACCACGTGACGGCGCACCTCCCGGGCGTCGGTCGGTCAGCTCGCGGCGAGGCGGTCGGCGATCGCGGCCGCGGTGCGGGCCGGCGCCGTCGGGTCGACGTGGAGGTACAGGGACGGCTCGATGAGCTCGAGCTCCATCAGCACCGGTCCACCCGGGCCCGGCACGAGGTCGACGCGGGCGTAGAGGAGGTCGGCCCGTCCGACGCCCGGCGCCAGGCCGGCGACGGCGTCGAGCGCGGCCTCCGCCACCTCCCGCTCGGCGGGGGTCGGCTCCCGGGGCGTGATCGGCGCGTCGCGCGGCCGTCCCACCGGTGGCGCGTGCGGGTGCAGGAGGGGCTCCTTGCGGAAGGCGTGGGAGAAGCGGTCGCCGACGAACACCAGCCCGGTCTCGCCGACCTCGTCGATCGCCACCAGGTAGGGCTGGACGAGCACGGCCCGGCCCCGGTCGAGCAGCGATCGGGCGTGGGCCTCCGCCTCGGCGTGCTGCGAGGGCCCGTAGCGCCCGGTGTCGCGCGCCCCGGCCGACACGGTCGGCTTCACCACCACCTCGGTGCCGCGCGGCACCACCAGCTCCTGGCCCGGTCGCACGACCTCGGTCGGCACGACGGGCACGCCCGCCTCCACGAGGGACAGGAGGTAGCCCTTGTCGACCGTCGCCTCGACCACGGCGAGCGGGTTGGCGAGGGCGGTCCGGGCCGCGATGCGACGGAGTCGGACGAGGTAGTCGTCGAGCCGCTCGGTGTAGCTCCAGGTGGAGCGGATCACCACCAGGCTGGGCGTGTCCCAGTCGACGTCGTCGTCGTCCCACGCGACGACGCGGGCCTCCAGGCCGGCGGCCGACAACGCCGCCACCAGGGGGTCGAGGTCCGTGTCGTAGGGAGCGGAGACGGCATCGGTGAGCAGGACGACGACGCCGTCCGGGGTGGTGGCGGGCACGGCCGCACCGTACCGAGGCCCTCGGCGCGCCGGCGCCGGGATTCGGTCGCCGGCGCGGCAGCGGACTCGCTGCGTGGGCGCGGCGTCGCGCGGCGTAACCTCACAGCCTGCGCCATCGAGGCCGATGGTTGCGTGTGCAGGGAGGTTGGATGACGGAGGGTGGGGGAGCGCCCGGGGGGGCCGTGCCGTCTCCCGACGCGTCCTGGTTCGTGGACGCGCTCGGGCAGTCGAGCGACGTCGTGGTGGTGATCGACACCGCGGCCACGCTGCTGTGGGCCAACGCGTCGATGACCCGCGTGCTCGGCCACCCCCTCCCGGACGTGCTGGGCTCCTCGCTCGCCGACTACGTCCACCCCGAGGACATGCTGCGGGCGATCGAGGTCATCGCCCTGTCGTCGGCCGGCAAGTTCGACGCCACCCCCATCACGCCCGCCCTGTACCGCATCGCCGACGTGCAGGGGCGGTGGGTCACCCTCGAGGTCAACGCCTCGACGGGGGGAGAGGACCGGATGCTCCTCACCTGCCGCGTCGCGGGCGACCTCGTGCTCACCGACCGGCTGCTCGAGGCGACCACCGGCGGCGAGCAGCTCGTGCCCCTCGCCCGCCTCATCCTCGAGATGGGCCGGTGGCGGCACCCGGTGGAGGGCTACGCCATCGTGTTCGACGGCGGGCGCGACCGACCGGCGGTGGCCAGCGAGGGCCTGATGCCGGCGCTGTGCGGGGACGAGCCCGTCACGGGCGCGACGCCGTGGGAGCTCGCGGTGGCCGAGGGCCGGGACGTCGTCATCGACGACATCACCGCCGACGACGCCGAGGACGCGGTCGGGCCCGACCTGCTGGCCCGGGCCATGCGGGCCGGCTACGTCGGCTGCGTCGCCGCGCCGGTGCCCGACCCGACGTCGAGCTCCGCGCCGGCGTGCATCGTCATCTGGTCGACCGAGAGTGGTCCGAGCACGTCCGGCCACCAGTACGCCCTGGCCACGATGCGCCGGGCGCTCGCCCTCGTGCTCCAGTACCGGGCCAACGTGGTCCTGCTGGAGAAGGCGGCGCGGGTCGACGTGCTGACCGGTGCCACGTCCCGGGCCCGGTTCTTCGAGCTCCTCGATCGGCGTCGGGAGGAGGCCGGCGACGACCGCCACTGCGTCCTCTACGTGGACCTCGACGGGTTCAAGGCCGTGAACGACAGCCGTGGCCACGCCGCCGGTGACCGGATGCTGCAGGTGGTCGCCAACCGCATCCGCGCCGAGGTGCCGGAGGGGACGACCGTCGGCCGCCTCGGTGGCGACGAGTTCGTGATCCTCTGCCCCGTCGGGTGCGACGAGGCGGCGGCCGAGGACCTGGCGAGGCGGATCATCGACGCCGTCGGTCGCCCGGCCGACCTGGGTGGTCCGCCGACGGTCATCGGCGCGTCGATCGGGGTGGCGGTCGGCGCACCCGGGCAGCACCCCCAGGAGGTCCTCGACCGCGCCGACGCCGCGCTCATCGCGGCCAAGATGGCCGGGCGGGGCACCTGGCGGTTGGCCGGACCGGGCTGAACGGGCTGAACGGAGACGCCCCCACGCCGGGTCCGGTGCACCCGGCGTGCGTCCGATGCGCTCGCGGCCTCAGCGGGCGCAGCACCCCTCGCCACCGTCGTACCAGTGGTCGATGCGGGCGCCGTCGACCTCGCCGAGCTCGTCGATCAGCACCGCCACGGTGTCGACCTGTCCCGCGTCGGGCAGGTCGAGGTGGAACTCGTCGACGGCCTGGTCGTCCTCGCGGGCCACCGACACGTCGGTGATGTTGGCGCCGACCGCCCCGATCCGCGACGCGACCGACCCGAGCGCGCCGGGGCGGTTCGGGAGGCGGACGCTGATCACGATGTGGCGGCCGGGTGCGGGGCTCACGATGGAAGAGTGGTCTCAGAACCGTTGCAGGGATGTGTCAGGCGGGTGATCGCTCGGCGACATGATCGCAGGCCCCGACGGTGCGGTGGTGCCAGCAGACGCCGTCGGACCCCTATGACGAGGGTCACGTCGCCCAGGTCGCTCGCACCCGGGGCGACCTGGGCTACCATGACGGGGCGCGACGTCCCGCCCACGGGCGGTGGAGCCGGTCGGTCCGACCCTCCGAGACGTCGCCGCCGCCAAGAGGTTTTCCCCTCCGGACCACGCGGGACGGGGGGATCGGCGCAGGGAGCGCCGTCCCAGCATGGATGATGCGAGAGAGGCCTTCGAGGCGGCCGTCTGGGCCGCCGCCGAGGGCAGGGCAAGCGACGAGCAGCGGGCGCTCCTCGAGGCCGCGCCCGGCGAGCACCTCCGCCTGCTCGAGCGGCTGATCGACGACGTCGACGACCAGCTCGACGCCGCCCGGTCGCTCCGTGGGCGCGAGCGGGCCCTGGTGGTGGCCGACTTCGAGTCCGAGCTGGCCCACCTCGAGGCCGCCGTACGACGCTGCTGAGCCGGGCCGTCGCCTCGGTGGCGGCCGGTCTGGTGTCCGATCCGGCGGGCGAGGTGCGGCTGCAGGCGTCGTGGAGCGCGGGCGACGTCGTGGTGTGGGCCGCCGGCCCCGGCGTGCCGCCGGCGACCAACGACGAGCTGGCCGACCGGCTCGAGGCCATCGGTGGCCCGAGCGTCGGCTGGAGCCGGTCCACGCCGGCGTCCCCCTGCCCGGCGGCGTCCGCGCCGCGGCGCTGTCGCATCCCGGTGGCCGACGTCGCTCGGCTGGCTGGTCGCCGTCGGCGGCGGCCTCGGAGCGCGACGGGCGTCGGCGCCAGCGTCGGCCTGGCTCGGCCGCGTGGCGGTCGCCGCGGTGCGCCTCGTGGCCCGGGGCGCGCTCGTGCCCACCCTGCCGCGGCGCAAGCGCCGCCGACGGCGCCGGCCTCGACCTGTCGGTGCGCTGGGTGCCGGCCCTGGTCGACGAGGCCGAGCGTCGACCGCCTCGCCGAGGCCATGCCCGGCCCGGTCACGGCGCTGTCCGGCAGGCCGACCCCGAGACCGTCACCCGCGACGTGCTCGGCGCCGTGGTCGACGCCATCGTCCGCGAGGCGGCCGGCACGCCTCGAGCTGCCGGCGCCGCCGCCCGTCGACCCGCACCACCGCGGCGGTGGCCGAGGCCGTCGTCACCCGCCTCGACGGCTCGCCGTTCGAGGCGCCGGTCGCGGCCGGCGCCGAGGTGTCCAAGCGGCATCGAGCGCTGGGCCAAGCCGGTCGTCAACCCCGGTCGGCCCACGCCTCGTGGTCCAGCTCGACCCGCCCGACAAGGGCGACGCCTGGTTCCTGTCGGTCCTGGGCCCCGGTGCCGAGGGCACGCTGCTGCCGATCGAGGTCGCCCTCGCCGACGGCAAGGCCACCAAGGCCGCTGGCCGACGAGCTGGCCCGCCTCGAGCGGATCTTCCCGGCCCTGCTGCGCGCCGGCGCCCTCCGCCGGGGCCAGGTGTACCTGAGCCAGGACGAGGCGTGGGAGCTCATGACCGTCACCGGCGCCGTCGCTCGAGGCCGCCGGCTTCGACGTCCGGGTGCCCGCCGCTGTCGCGGCGCAAGCCGTCGGCCGGCGCTGCGGCTGTTCGCCGAGCCCACCGGCGACACGCGTCGTCGGCGCCCACCAGCTCGCGCAACGTGCGCTGGTCGGTGCTGTTCGACGACGTCGAGCTCACCGCCGCCGAGATCGCCCGGCTGGCCGCCGAGGCCCGCCCGCTGGTGCGCTCGCGCGGCCGGTGGGTCGAGCTCGACCGGGTCGACCTGAAGGAGGCGGCCGCCGCCCTCGCCGAGCGGGCCGACCAGCACCCAGCTCACCGGCGCCGAGATCCTGCGCCACGCCGTCGGCCTCGAGGGCACCGCCGCTCGGCCGGCGGCGTCACGGTCGAGGGCGCGGGCTGGGCCACCGAGCTGCTCGAGCAAGGCGCCGACGGTCTCGACCGACCCGGTCACCCGCCCGACGGGCTTCGTCGGCGAGCTGCGCAGCTACCAGGCCGAGGCGCTCGCCTGGCTCGGCTTCCTCGACGCGGTCGAGCTCGGCGGCTGCCTGGCGCTCGACATGGGCCTCGGCAAGACGCCCACCGTGCTCGCCCACCTGGCCCGCACGCGCCGGCGACGGCCCGGCCCTGGTCATCGCCCCGCCCGCCGTCGTGGGCAACTGGGCGGCCGAGGCGGCCCGCTTCACCCCCGGCCTCGAGGTGCGTCGTGCACCACGGCGCCAGCCGCGCGCCGCGGCGCCACGAGCTCGACCGACGCGGTCGCCGGCGCCGACGTCGTCATCACCACCTACGGCACCGCGGTCCGCGACGTCGAGGCCCTGGCCGCCATCACCTGGGGCCGGGTCGTGCTCGACGAGGCGCAGGCCATCAAGAACCCGGCCAACGAGACCGCCCAGCAGCTGCGCCGCATCCCGGCCCGCACCCGCATCGCCCTCACCGGCACGCCGATCGAGAACGGCCTCGGCGACCTGTGGGCCATCCTCGACTTCACCAACCCCGGCCTCGTCGGCCCCCGGCCCGCGTTCATCGCCCAGCTGTCGGGCGAGGGCGAGGCGGCGCTGCGGGCGCTCAACGGCATCCTCGTGTTCCGCCGCACCAAGAGCGAGCCCGAGGTCGCCGCCGAGCTGCCCGACCGCATCGACGAGCTCGACCACTGCACGATGACGCCCGAGCAGATCGGCCTCTACCAGGCCGTGCTCGACGGCCTGGTCGCCGACGCCAGCGCCGACGGCGGCGGCGAGCCCAAGCAGGGCGCGATCCTCGCCGCCATCACCGCGCTCAAGCAGATCTGCAACCACCCGGCCGCCTACCAGGACGACGGCCGGCCGCTGGCCGGCCGCTCGGGCAAGCTGGCCCGGCTCGAGGAGATCGTCGAGTCGGTGTTCGCCGCCGGCGAGAAGGTGCTGATCTTCACCCACTTCGCCACAGTGGGGCAGGCGCCTGGCCGACCACCTCACCGAGGTCACCGGCATGCCCGATCGCCTGCTACCACGGCGGCCTGGCCCGGGGCGCCCGCGACCAGCATGGTCGCGGACTTCCAGGCGCGGCGAGGGGCCCGGCGCGCTGGTGCTGTCGCTGAAGGCCGGCGGCACCGGCCTCAACCTCACCGCCGCCAACCACGTCGTGCTCTACGACCGCTGGTGGAACCCGGCCGTCGAGGACCAGGCCCGCGACCGGGCGTGGCGCATCGGCCAGACCCGCACCGTCATCTCGCACCGCCTCGTGTGCCCCGGCACCGTCGACGAGCGGGTCGAGGAGGTCGTGGCCGGCAAGCGCCACATCGCCGACCTCGTCCTGCCCAAGTCGAGCTCGCTGGCCGACCTCGACGCCGACCAGCTGCGCGTGGCCCTCGGCCTCCGGCCCGACACCCTGCTCACCGAGGAAGAGGTGGTCGCATGACGCAGCAGCCACGAGCCGGGTCGCGGCGTCGTCGCGGCAAGAAGGTCAAGAGCGCCGACCTCTGGCGTCCCTACGCCCCGCTCGACCCGGCCGAGCCCATCACCCGCGCCAACGACGCCACCGTCGTCGTCCGCTCGCTCGGCAGCCCGCCGCTGAAGGGGCAGGGCACGCTGGCCGACCAGCACCTCGCCCTCGCGGTCGAGCGTGCCGCCGACATGGCGATGGCCCTCGCCCTGTCCGCCGGCCTGATGGCCCCGCCCTCCGACGACTGACGTCCGAGCCGACGTCCGCCGCTCCGCTCGAGGTCAGGAAGCGTCGGCGGGAGATCAGACCCGGGCGGGGGCGGCCTCGACGTGGGTGACCGGCAGGCGGATCTGCTTGCGGAGCCGGCTGACGACGTCGAGGTGCAGCCAGCGCGACGGGCCATGGGGGAGCGTCGACACGATGACCTCGTCGAACGGCGTGCCGCCGGCGTAGAGGTTGTCGCGGATCGCGTCCTCGACCGCGTTCACCGGGTTCACGTCGCCGGTCTGGCCGGTCACCGTCGCGCCGACGTCCGCGAAGCGCTCGAGGCCCTCGGCCAGGCGGGCCGCGGCGGCCGCCTCGACCTCGCCCTCGGTCCAGGCGTGCCCGCTCGGGTGCACCGCCGGGACGACCAGGTGGAAGTCGCAGGGCTCCGACCGGACCCGTTCCTCGACGAGGTCGAGCAGGTGCGGCCCGACCAGCGTCTTGTGGGCGACGACGAGGTACCGGGTCATCGGACCCTCCTCTGTAGGTGTGGGCGGGTGATCGCCCGTCTTGCGGTGACATCGTGCGGCTTCGCCGCATACCGATTGCCGTGCTTGTCTGGTCGCCTCGCCTGACGGCTCGGCTCTGTGGCGGGGGTCACGGTACCCCTGCTCGTCGGGACGTGCCGGGCCACGGTGCGGTCGCCCTCCCCGGTGCGCGACCATGGGGGATGCCCGCGACCTCCCGCACCGACGACCGCCAGGCCCGGCGCCGCAAGGCCGGCCGCTCCTACCTCGTGGCGTCAGCCGTCGGCGCGCTGAACACCGCCAACGCCCGCGACCCGCTGACCCGGAAGGGTCGCGGTGCGGTCGCGGTCTTCGGACCGGGGTGGATCACCTCCGAGCTGCCCATCCACGCCATCGCGTGGCAGGCCGCCGCCACCGCGGTCTTCGCCGGGCGGGGTGCGCTGCGCACCCGGGCGGGGCTGGTCGGCCTGGGTCTCTCGCTCGGGTCGTGGGCCACCCTGGTGCGACTCCGCGCCCAGGCCACCCACGCCGGGGAGGTCTACGACGCCGCCCTCGACGAGGGCCTCGGCGACGCGGCCGACACCGGCGCTCGACCCGCTGCCGGCGGTCGATCCGAGCATGCTGCGCCGGCGGCTGGTCACCGGCCCGCTGACCCCTCACGCCAAGACCTGGCGTCGCCACCGCGACCTGCCCTACGGCGATCACGCCCGGCGCAACCACCTCGACGTGTGGTGCCGGGACGACCTCCCGACCGACGCCAAGGCGCCCGTGCTGCTCGAGGTCCACGGCGGAGCGTGGGTCATCGGCAACAAGGAGCAGCAGGCCATGCCGCTCATGGCCCACATGGCCGAGCGGGGCTGGGTGTGCGTGTCGATCAACTACCGCCTGAGCCCGCGCAGCACCTGGCCGGACCAGATCGTCGACGTGAAGCGGGCCCTGGCCTGGATCAAGGAGAACATCGCCGACTACGGCGGCGACCCCGACTTCGTCGCCATCACCGGAGGCTCCGCCGGCGGGCACCTCAGCTCCCTCGCGGCCCTGACCCCGAACGAGCCGGCGTTCCAGCCCGGCTTCGAGGAGGCCGACACCTCGGTCGTCGCGGCGGTGCCCTTCTACGGCGTCTACGACTGGACCAACCGCGACGGCACCGGGCTCGTCGGGATGGAGGAGTTCCTCGCCGACTACGTCCTCAAGACCAAGCTGGTCGACGACCGGGCCACGTGGGAGGCGGCGTCGCCGATGAGCTGGGTCGGTCCCGATGCGCCGCCGTTCATGGTCGTGCACGGCAGCCAACGACACCCTCGTGCCGGTCGAGCAGGCCCGCTCGTTCGTCGCCATGCTGCGGGCCGAGTCGAAGGAGCCGGTGGTCTACGCCGAGCTCCCCGGCGCCCAGCACGCGTTCGAGATCTTCGACTCGCATCGCACCCTCGCCACCGTGGGAGCGGTCCACCGCTTCCTCGCGGTCGTGCGGGCTCGGGCCGACCACGACGCCCACGTGGGCCCCGAGGTCCCCGCCGACGACTGACGAACGGCGACGCGGCGCGCTCGCACGCGCGCTGCGTCTGCACGACGTGTGAACATCCTGTTTCGCGTCGGACGGCCGCGGTCCCGCCTCAGGTACGGTCGACCGACAGGGTGTGCCGGGAAGTCTGGTCGGCGATCCGTTTGCCGACCCCCGGGATCGCTGAATGACCCTCGTCCTGCTCCTCCACCTGGCCGTCGCCGTGGTCGTGCTGGCCACGGGTCGGGTGGTGGGTGCACGGGTCGCCCTGGTCGCCGCGGGGGTCGCGCCCGCGGTCGGGCTGGTGTGGGCCGCGACGCAGGCGTCCGACGTCCTCGACGGCGCGACGCCGACCCAGCGGTGGACGTGGGTCGAGGCCCTCGACCTCACCTTCTCCTTCCGCCTCGACGGCTTCGCCCTCCTCATGGCGCTGATCGTGACGGGGGTCGGGGCGCTGGTGGCCGCCTACGCCGTCCCCTACTTCGGCTGCAGCGAGCCCCCGGATCGCCTCGTCCGCTACGCCGGCACCTACGCGGCCTTCGCCGGCTCGATGCTCGGGCTGGTCCTGGCCGACGACGCCTGGACCCTCTTCGTGTTCTGGGAGGCGACGTCGATCACGTCCTTCGTGCTCATCGGCCTGCACGAGGACGACGGGGTCGCCCGGGCCGCGGCACAGCGGGCCCTGCTCATCACCGCCGCCGGCGGGTTGGCCCTGATGGGTGGCCTGGTGCTCGTCGGCCAGGAGGCGGGGACGACGTCGTTCGCGGCGTGGGCCGAGGCGCCACCGGGGGGCACCGCGGTCGAGGTCGGCCTGGTGCTGGTGCTGCTGGGGGCGTTCACCAAGTCGGCGCAGGTGCCGTTCCACATCTGGCTCCCCGGGGCCATGGCCGCGCCCACGCCCGTGAGCGCCTACCTGCACTCGGCGACGATGGTGAAGGCCGGCATCGTGCTGCTGGCCCGCGTCGGTCCGGTGTTCGGCGAGGTCGGGTGGTGGCGGCCGGTCGTCGTGGCGGTCGGGGTGACCACGATGCTCGTGGGCGGGGTGGGCGCGCTGCGCCAGCACGACGCCAAGCTGCTCCTCGCCCAGGGGACGGTGTCCCAGCTCGGCCTGCTGGTGGTGCTGCTCGGCGTGGGCGACCCCGCCGTGACGGCCGCCGGCGTGGCGGTGCTCCTCGCCCACGCCCTGTTCAAGTCGGTGCTGTTCCTCGTGGTCGGCGCGGTCGACCACGCCACCGGGACCAGGGACGTCCGGCGCCTGTCGGGGGTGGGGCGGAGCGTCCCCGTCCTGGCCGGCATCGGGGCGGTGGCCGCGGCGTCGATGGCGGGCGTGCCGCCGCTGCTCGGCTTCGTGGCCAAGGAGTCGGCCCTCGACGCGCTCCTGCACGCGGACGGTGGCTGGGCGTCGGTGGCCCTCGCGGGCGTGGTGCTCGGGTCGGTCCTGACGGTCGCCTACACGCTCCGCTGGTGGATGGGCGTGTTCACCGACGCCGGCACCGACCCGGCGGAGGCGGCGACGGTCCACCACGCCCCGGCGCCGGGACTCGTGCTGCCGGCGGCGGTGCTGGCCGTCGGGCTCGGTGGTCCTGCGGCCTGCTGCCCGGGCGTCGCTGGAGGATTGCCTGACCGTCGCCACCGAGGCGCTCGACCACGACGCTCACGCCCACCTGGTCCTGTGGGCCGGGTTCGGCACCCCGGTGCTCCTGTCCGCGCTGATCCTCGCCGGTGGCGTCGGCGCTGCACCTGCTGCTCCGGGCCCGGTCGCTGCCCGCGGGCGCGCGACCGGCGAGCGGGCCTTCGCCGCCGGTCTCGACGGGCTGCTGTCGGGGGCGCGCCGCGTCACCGGGGTCGTGCAGAGCGGGTCGCTCCCCGCGTACACGGCGGTGATCTCGACGGTGGTCGTCGCCGCCCTCGCGGTGGCCCTCGTGTCGGGGGTCGAGGTCGGCCCCGGCGGCACCGTCGCCGCCGACTCGTGGGTCGAGGTGGTCCTCGTCGCCTTCACCGCCCTCGTGGCGGTGGCCATCCCCGCCTCCACCCGACGGTTCGCGGCCGCGCTCCTGCTCGGGGTCGTCGGCTACGGGGTCGCGCTCGATCTTCGCCCTGTACGGAGCGCCCGACCTCGCCCTCACCCAGGTGCTCGTCGAGACCCTGTCGATCGTCGTCTTCCTGCTCGTGCTGCGCCACCTCCCGGAGGGCGACGTCCCGCCGCCCAGCTGGGCCCCCCGCACGCTGCGGATCGGCCTGGCGGCGTCGGTGGGTGTGGCCGTGGCCGGGTTCGCACTGGTGGCCGGCACGGCCCGGGCCCCGGGCGACGCGCCGGTGGCCGATGAGATCACCGAGCGGTCCTACGAGGAGGCCGGTGGCGAGAACGTGGTCAACGTGATCCTCGTCGACTTCCGCGGCATCGACACGATGGGCGAGATCACCGTGCTCGGCATCGCCGCGGTGGGGATCGCGAGCCTCGTCCGGGGGGCCCGCCGGGCCGGCGACGGCAGGGGAGCGGCGCCACCGGCCGAGCCGTCGGTGATCCTCGAGCAGATCTCCCGGGTCGTCTTCCCGGTCGCGCTGCGTCGTCTCGGTGTACCTCCTGGCTCGGGGCCACAACGCGCCGGGTGGGGGGTTCGCGGGTGGGCTGGTCGCGGGTTCCGCCTTCGTCCTCCGCCACCTCGCCGGGGGCGTCCCCCGGCTGCAGCGCCCGTCGCGCCTGCCGAGCACCAGCCTGATCGCCATCGGCCTGCTCATCGCCGCCGGCACCGCCGTCGCCCCCATCCTCCTGGGTCAGGATGCCCTCGAGTCGGCGGTCGTGACGTTCCACCCGCCGGTGATCGGCGCGGTGAAGGTCGTGTCGTCCGCCGTGTTCGACCTCGGCGTCTACGTGCTGGTCCTCGGCGTGGTGCTCAGCATGCTGGCCAACCTGGGCGCCGACGATGCCACCGCCGTCGGCGGCGACGTCGGCCCCGAGGGGGCGGAGTCCCCGCTCGGCGACGCGGACCTGCCCGGCCCTCGCCGGTGAGGGGGCGACGCCGTGAGCGTCGCCCTCGCCCTCCTGATCGGCGTCCTCGTCGCCGTCGGCGTCTACCTCCTGCTCCACCGCACGCTGACCCGGCTGATCCTGGGCGTCGCGCGTGCTCGGGCAACGCGGTGAACCTGCTCATCGTGGCCACCGGCGGACGGGCCGGCGACGCGCCCATCATCGGTCGGTCCGGCGAGCCCACCGACCCGGTGCCGCAGGCCCTGGTGCTGACCGGCATCGTCATCGGCTTCGCCCTCCAGGCGTTCCTGCTGGCGCTGGCCTGGCGGAGCTGGACGATCGACGGCAACGACGAGGTGGAGGACGACCTCGAGGACCGCCGCCTGGCCCGTCGGGGAGATGCGCGGCGGCGACCGCGACGTCGAGGCCGAGGACGCCGCCGACGCCGCCCTCGCCGACCCGCCGGAGTCGTCGTGAACCACGCCATCCCGCTGCTGGTGCTGATCCCCCTCGTCGCCGCCGCGGTCGACCTGCTCGCCGTCCGCCGTGCGGTGGTCCAGCGGGTCACGAGCATCGCCGCCCTCGCCTCGACGCTCGGCCTTGCGGTCGCCCTGCTGGTGCAGGTCGAGCGCGACGACGCCGCCCTCGTCGCCCAGGTCGGCGGGTGGCCCGGACGGATCGGCATCACCTACGTCGTCGACCGGCTGGCGGGCCTGATGCTGGTGGTGGCCATCGGGTCGCTGCTGGTCGTGCTGGTGTTCGCCATGGGCGCGAGGGCCCGTGACGAGCGGTCGCCCTACTACCACCCCGCCTACATGGTCCTGACCGCCGGGGTCGCGGCCGCGTTCGTCGCCGGCGACCTGTTCCACCTCTTCGTCGCCTTCGAGATCCTGCTCATGGCGAGCTACGTGCTGCTCACCCTCGACGGCCGACCGAGCCAGATCCGGTCGGGCACGACCTACGTGGTGCTGAACGTGGTGGAGTCGCTGCTCCTGCTCCTCGCCGTCGGCCTGGTGTACGCCGCCACCGGCACGCTGAACATGGCCGACCTCCCCGCCGCGCTGGGCGAGCTCGACACCGGGGTGCGCACCGGCCTGCACCTGCTCCTGCTGATCGCCTTCGGCATCAAGGCCGCGGTCTTCCCGCTGTTCTTCTGGTTGCCGGACTCGTACCCGACCGCGCCCAGCCCGGTCACCGCGGTCTTCGCCGGGCTGCTCACCAAGGTCGGCGTCTACTGCCTGATCCGCACCCAGACCCAGCTCTTCCCCGACGAGCTGCGCACCCTGCTGCTGGTCGTCGCCGGCCTGACGATGATCATCGGCGTGCTGGGCGCCATCGCCCAGGGCGACATCAAGCGGATCCTGTCCTTCCACATCGTGAGCCAGATCGGCTACATGGTGCTCGGCCTGGCCCTCGGCGGACCGGCGGCCCTGGCCGCGACGGTGTACTTCCTGCTCCACCAGATCCCGGTGAAGACGTCGTTGTTCCTCGTCGAGGGCATCGTCGAGCGGTCGGTGGGCACCGGCACGCTCGACCGCATCGGCGGGCTGGCCCGCCGCTCGGCTCCGCTGGGCCTGCTGTTCGCCCTGCCGGCTCTGAGCCTCGCCGGCCTCCCGCCCTTCAGCGGCTTCGTCGGCAAGCTGGGCCTCGTCTCCGCCACGGCCGACGCGGGGCAGTACCTGCTGCTCGGTGCGGCCCTGGTGGGCAGCCTGCTGACCCTGGTCTCGATGACGAAGATCTGGCTCGGCGCGTTCTGGGGCGAGCCGCCGGCCGACGGCACCGACCTCGAGCCGGGGGTGCTCCGCCGGCACCCGACCATGGCGGCGTCGACCACGGCGCTGGTCGGGGTCACCCTCGCCCTGGCGCTGGCCGCAGGACCCCTCTACGGCTTGTGCGAGCGCACGGCCGACGACCTCTCGGCCCCGGCCGCGGCCCTGGTGGGGGAGGGTCCGTGAGGGGGGCGGCGGTGCGCGTGCCGCCCTTCGTCGGCCTGGTGGTGGTGTGGGTGCTCCTGATGGGGGACCTGAGCGTCGCCAACGTGCTCGGGGGTGCGCTGGTGGCCGGGCTGGTGGTCGGGCTGGTGCCGCTCCGTCCTCCGGTCGGCGGCCATCGGGTCCACCTCCTCGCCGTCGCCCGGCTCACCGGCTTCGTCGGCTGGAGCCTGGTGACCTCGAGCTGGGCGGTGCTCGTCACCACCCTCGCGCCCACCCCCGAGCGGCTCCGGGCAGGGATCGTGCGGGTCGAGCTCCCGGCGACCGCGTCGTCGTGGGTCACCACCCTCGTCGCCAACTCGATCAGCCTGACCCCCGGCACCCTGACCCTCTCGGCGACGCTCGACCCGCCCCTGCTCGACGTGCACGTCCTCGGCCTCGGCGACCTCGACGACTTCCGCGCCGAGGTCCTCGACCTGCACCGGCGGGTCGACGCCGCGTTCACCCCGACCACGGACGGTCGACCGTGAGCGTCGTGGTCGCGGTGTGCGGCGTGCTCCTGGTCGTCGCGGCCGGGTTCTGCCTCTGGCGGGCGCTGCGCTCGGAGGGGGTGGTCGACCGCGCCGTCGCCCTCGACACCCTGACGACGGTGGTGATCAGCGGGCTGGCGGTGGTCGTCGCGGCCGGTGGCGACGGGGTCCTCGTCGACGTGGCCCTCGTCCTCGGGTTGCTCGGCTTCCTCACCACCGCCACCGTCGCCCGCTACCTGGGGAGGGGACGGTGACGCCCCTCGACGTCGTTGCCGCGGTCCTGCTGATCAGCGGGTCGGTGCTCGCCCTCGTCGCCGGCCTCGGGCTGGTGCGGCTGCCCGACGTGTACGCCCGGATGCACGCGGCCACCAAGCCGGCCACGCTCGGGATCAGCCTGTGCCTCACCGGCGCCGCCCTCCGGGTCGACGACCTCTCGGACGTGGCGAAGATCGGGCTGGCGGTCGCCTTCCAGCTGCTGACCAACCCGGTGGCCGCCCACCTCTTCGGCCGGGCCGCCCATCGCGTGGGGTCGCCCCAGAGCGAGTACACGGTGATCGACGAGATGGACGCCGGGATCGGCGTGGATGGGTCGTCGCGGTCTCTCAGCCGGTCAGACCGGTCACCGAACCCCTGACCGCGACGACCTCGCGCTCGTCGCCGGCGAGGACCACGGTCGCGCCCGGGTCGTGCGGGTCGCGGAGCGTGAAGCCGGCGCTGGTGAGGAGGTCCTGCGCGGCGAGGACATCGGCACCGAGGTGCGGGTGGAGGTCGATCAGCAGCACGAGCGGCTCCGTCGCGGCGAGCAGCTCCGTCGCACCGCGCAGGACGAGCAGGTCGGCTCCCTCGACGTCGATCTTCACCGCCCGCGGTCGCTCGACGCCCTCGTCGGCCAGCAGTCGGTCGAGCGTGCGGGTGGGCACGGTGATGTCCTCCCCGGAGCCCTCCTGCTCGGTCATGAGGGAGTGGGCGCCACTGCGGTTCGACACGTGCAGGGTGGCGGTGCCCTCGCCGTCGCTGACGGCGCACTCGCACACGGTGACGACGTCGTCGATGCCGTTCGCGGCGAGCGCCTCGCGGAGCCACCGGACGTTCGTCGGCTCGGGTTCGACGCTGATCACCCGGCCCATGGGGCCGACCTTCCGGCCGGCGAGCACGGAGAAGTCGCCCCGGTTCGCCCCCACGTCGACGAAGACGTCGCCAGGTCGCAGGATCCGGCCGAGGAGACGGTGCTTGTCGACCTCGTAGCGACGCAGCACCCGACGCAGCATCATCGGCGACTCGGACACGTCGAAGTACACCGTGCCGGCACGGGTGGGGTAGCCGCGCGTGCCCGAGGGCAGCAGGGGCTTGACGGCGCCGTAGGCGCTGCGGGCGGCCCGCTTCACGATCGGCTGCACGGCGCACACGATAGGGGGCGACCCACCGCGGGCCACAGGCGAGCGGTGGCATCATGCGGGCGCCCAACCCCCGAGAACCCGAGGTCCGGATGCCCTCCTCGCCCGCCGTCGCCCACGACACCCCGCCCCGCCCGGACGGCGGCTACCCCGGCTTCGGAGGCCGGGTCGGGCGCACCTTCGCCGGCTCGGAGTCGTGGTGGCCGGAGCGGGCCTCGGCGGCCGGGAGGCCCAACGTGGTCGTCGTGCTCGTCGACGACCTCGGCTACAGCGACCTGGGCTGCTACGGGTCGGAGATCCCCACCCCGCACATCGACGCGCTGGCCGCGGCCGGCCTCCAGCTGACCGACTTCCACTCCACCCCGATGTGCTCGCCCACCCGGGCCAGCCTCCTGACCGGCCTCGACCCCCACGCCGCCGGCGTGGGCACCGTCGCCCACAGCGATCCCGGCTTCCCCGGGTACGCGATGGAGATCGCGTCGGACGTCGCCACCGCGGCCGAGGTGTTCCGCGACGCGGGCTGGTTCACCGCCATGGTCGGCAAGTGGCACCTGGCCAAGGACTCCGACGCCAACGACGCCGGGCCCCGGCACGCCTGGCCCTGCCAGCGCGGCTTCGACCGCTTCTACGGCTTCCTCGACGGCTTCACGAACCTGCACCACCCGCACCGGCTGATCGAGGACAACCACGCCGTCGAGGTCGATCGCTACCCGGACGACTACTACTTCACCGACGACATGACCGACCGGGCCGTCGGCATGCTCAAGGCGGCCAAGGCGTCGGACCCGGAGCGGCCCTTCTTCCTCTACGTCGCCCACGGTGCCGTCCACGCCCCGTTGCACGCGCGGGCCGAGGACATCGCCCGTCACCACGGCGACTACGACCGCGGGTGGGATGCGCTCCGCGACGAGCGGTTCGCCCGGATGAAGCACCTCGGCATCGTCGCCGACGACACCGAGCTGGCGCCCCGCAACGCCGAGCCCGGCAACGAGGTCGCGGCGTGGGACGACCTGAGCGACACCCAGCGGCGGCTGGCGTCCCGCTACATGGAGGTGTTCGCGGCGATGGTCGGCTCGGTCGACCGCAGCGTCGGGCGGCTGGTCGAGGCCCTGGAGGCGATGGGGGAGCTCGACGACACGATCTTCATCGTCACGTCCGACAACGGGGCCTCGCGGGAGGGCGAGGCCGACGGCACCGCGTCGTACATGGTCCACCTGATGGCCGACTCCGACCTGGAGACCGACCTGGCCCGGATCGACGAGATGGGCGGGCCGACGACCATGCCGCACTACCCGCGGGGCTGGGCCATGGCCGGCAACACCCCGTTCCGCCTCTACAAGATCAACGCCCACCAGGGAGGGCACCGCGTGCCGTTCGTGGTCCGCGGGCCGATCCCCGGCCAGGCGGGGGAGCGGCGCACCCAGTACCAGCACGTCACCGACGTGCTGCCCACCCTCCTGGAGCTGTGCGCCGTCCCGCACCCGTCGACCCTCGACGACGCGGTGCGGCCCATGCACGGCACCAGCTTCGTGCCGGTGCTGGCCGACACCGCCCACCCCTCGACCCACCCCGAGCAGCTCACCGAGATGATCGGCCACCGGGGCTTCCGGCGCGGCCGGTGGGAGGCGGTCACCCTCCACCAGCCGATGACGCCGTTCGACGAGGCGGAGTGGGAGCTCTACGACGTCGAGGCCGATCCGACCCAGCTGCACGACCTGGCCGCCACCCACCCCGGCGTGCTGGCCGAGATGGTGGCGGCGTGGGACGAGGCGGCCTGGGCCGGCCAGGTGTACCCCCTCGACGAGGGCACGATGGTGAAGTACCTGCTGCGGCCGCCCACCCAGGCCCGCTTCGAGCGACCGGTCACGCTGCTGCCCGGCACGCCGACGCTGGAGCGCTGGCGCTCGTTGCAGCTGGTGTTCCTTCGGGGCTGCACCATCACCATCGCCCTCGACGTGGCCGCCGACGACGAGGGCATCCTGGTCGCCCACGGCGACCAGGGCGGGGGCTACGCGGTGTGGCTGGACGGCGAAGGGCTGCACGCGGCCCACAACGACGGCTGCGGGCGGCTGCGGGTGCTCGACGCCCCCCGGCCCGGGCCGGGCAGCCACGAGATCGTGCTCGACCTCGCCGCTCCCGGCGGCGGCATGTGGGACCCGACCCTCCGGGTCGACGGCGAGGTGGTCGCGACCGCCGAGGGCTGGCCGTGCCTGTACGGCATGGCGCCCTTCGAGGGCATCGACGTGGGGATCGACCGCCGCTCGCCGGTGGTGTGGCGCCTCTACGAGGCCCACGGCCCGTACCCCTACACGGGCACGCTCCGGTCGGTCACCTACGAGCCGGCGCCCCTCGCCCCCGACTCGCCCCAGTCGATGCTGCCGGTGCTCCAGGAGATGGGCCGCGCCTTCGAGTGACGAGGGCACGTCGCCGCTGACCTGACCCTCGGACACCGCCGGTCCCGAAGTGGTTCGCGTCCTGCGGGCCAGGGGTCGACGTTCGCGAGCCGGTTCGCGGTGGATCGGTCGGGGGCGTCAGCTCCGCCGCGCCCGTCGGGCCAGCACGCCGTCCAGCCGGCCTCGGTTGTAGCGCTGGATCACGATGCTGGGTGCGTTGAACAGCACGCCGAAGGCGACCATGCCTGCGAACAGCGGTGGGCGGCACCACACCGCGTGGAGGGGCGTGGTGGACAGGATCAACCAGTGGACGCGCTCGGCGCGCACGGTCTCGCGCCGGTAGGACTCGAGCTCGGCGGTGGACCGCCCACCGATGTGGCGCTTCGAGCGACCGCCGGCGAAGAGATCGCCGGCCTCGGGGATCGCATCCTTCCACCGCCGCACGCGCAGCCGTCGCTGCCACGTCGCGCCGGACCGCTCCCACGCCCGCAGGCGGGTGACCGGGCCGGGCTCGAGCACCTCGGCCGGCCACCGGACCGCGACCCAGCCGATCAGGAACGAGGCTGCGAACCACGTCACCGAGGACAGCGCCACCGCGACGCCGTCACCGACGTCGACCACCACGAGCGGTGCTCAGCGTCGGGCCGCGAGCACGACGTCGCGGCCGCTCCAGCGGACCCGACGCAGCAGCACGGTCCGCGCCGCGGAGAGGGCGAACACGGCGACGAAGCCGGCGAGGAGCACCGGCCACACCAGCGCGGCGGCCCCGAAGCGGCCGACCTGGCGACCGAGCAGGAAGACCTGGACGGCCACCGCGAGGTAGAGAGCGCCCCCCGATGCGAGCGGGAGGCCGGGGATCCGCAGGGCCAGGGTGAGCAGGGCGGTGATCCACAGGACGGTGCCGAGGCTCCGCAGGAGCGGCGTGTGACGGGCACCGGTCGCGACGTTCTTCCCCCAGCCCTCCACCAGGCCCCGGAGGTCGCGGTACATGCGGAAGTGCAGCAGCGACCCGCCGCCGAGGCAGCGCACCGGCAGCCCGGCCGCGACCGCCCGCTCCGCCAGCGCGAGGTCCTCGGCCACTGCGGCGCGCACCGCGTGGTGGCCTCCGATGGCGTCGTAGTCGCGGCGGGCCAGCACGAGGCACGGTCCGGCCGCGCCCCACTCCTGGCGGGGCGGGAGCAACGACCCGATGCCCAGGCCCATCACCGCGATCACGTTGAAGGGCAGCGACAGCGCCTCGACGGGACGACGGGGGTGGTGGTGGGGCTGCACCGACACCATCCCCCCGCCCTCGCGCCATGCGGCCACGACCGCGGCCAGGGCGTCGTCGGCCAGCACCACGTCGGCGTCGAGGAACACGACCACGTCGCCGTCGGTGGCGTCGGCGCCGGTGGCGCAGGCCCACGACTTGCCCGTCCACCCGTCGGGGACGGGAGGCGCGGCGAGCACCCGGGCCCCCGCGGTCGCGGCCACCTCCGCGGTGGCATCGGTCGACCCGTCGTCGACGACCACCACCTCGTGGGGCACGAGGGACTGCCGGTGGAGGGAGGCCAGCAGGTCGGGGAGTCGGTCGGCCTCGTTCCGGGCCGGGATCACGATCGACACCCGCGCACCGTCCACCGGGAGGCGCGGGGCGCGGACGCGCGGGACCTGCCAGAGGAGCACCCATCCGGCGAGCCATCCGATCAGCACGAGCCAGGTCACAGGACCACCAGCCTCATGGATGCGTCCTCTCCTCAGCGGTGGCCATCAGGGCCCGGGCGAGCTGTCCGAAGATCACACCGTGGAACGGGAGCAACGCGTACCAGTACAGCCGACCGGTGAGCCCTCTGGGCGAGAAGATGGCCCGCTGCCCCAGTCGGACGCCCTCGAGGCACTCGTCGACCTGCCACTCCAGCCAGGCGTCCCCCGGGAGCCGCATCTCGGCCCGCAGGCGGAGGAGGTGCGGTCGCTCGATGGCCTCGACCCGCCAGAAGTCGAGCGAGTCACCGACCCACAGGTCGTCGGGGTGGCGCCGACCCCGACGCATGCCCACCCCGCCCACGAGCTTGTCGAGCCACCCCCGCACCGTCCAGAGCACCGAGGCCGCGTACCAGCCCCGGTCGCCGCCGATGCCGGTGACGGCGGTGAACACGTCCTGGGTGGAGGCATGGCCCACGACCTCCTTCTCGTCGACGAAGACGCTGCCCCCGGCCCAGTCGGGGTCGGTGGGCAGCGGGAGGGCCGGCGAGCGGCCGGGGAGCCCGGCATCGGACCAGCGGGTGGTGACCTGGAGCTCGGCGGAGCGGTCCAGGGCGAGCTCGACCGAGCGGCGGAACGACAGGGGATCCGGGCCGGGGAGGGGGTCCGAGGGCCGGGTCACGACCACCTCGTTGATCAGGCTCTCGACGAGGGGGCGGGCCAGGCTCGACGGCAGGGGCGTCACCAGCCCGACCCAGCGAGACGACAGCTTGGGCGTCAGGACGGGCACCGCCATGACGATCCGGCGGGGGAGTCCCGCCACCTCGGCGTAGGTCGCCATCATCTGCCGGTAGGTGAGGACGTCGGGACCGCCGATCTCCCGCACCTCGGAGTGGTCGGGCCGCCGGGAGGCCTCGGCGACCAGGTGGCGGAGGACGTCGCGCACGGCGATGGGCTGGCAGCGGTTCTCCACCCAGCGGGGCGTCACCATCACGGGCAGGACCTCGACCAGGTACCGCAGCATCTCGAAGCTGGCCGAGCCGGACCCGATGATGAGGGCGGCGCGCAGCTCGGTGACCGCCACCTCGCCGTCGGCCAGCACGCGACCGACCTCGTGGCGGCTCCGGAGGTGGCGCGACAGGGTCGGGTCGTCGTCGACGCCGAGTCCGCCCAGGTAGACGATGTGACCGACCCCGGCCCGGGCGGCGGCGTCGCGGAACGTGGCCGCCGCGTCGCGGTCGGCCTCGTCGAACGCGGCGGCGCCCCCCATGGAGTGGACCAGGTAGTAGGCGACGTCGACGGCGGCGAGCGCCCGGTCCAGCGACGCAGGATCGGTGACGTCACCCTCGACCACCTCGACGTCGTCCCGCCAGGAGGCGTCGGCGAGCTTGGCCGGTGTGCGGGCCATGGCGCGCACCTGGTGTCCGGCGGCGAGCAGCTCGGGGACGAGGCGACCACCGATGTAGCCGCTCGCTCCGGTGACGAGGACGATGGCCATCAGCTCGCCCTCGCGGTCTCGTAGGCGGCGATGGCCCGCTGGCGGGCCTCGGCGTGGTCGACGATCGGGGCGGGGTAGGTGTCGCCGAGCACCACGCCGGCCGCGGCGAGCTCGAGCGGCCCGACCTCCCACGGTGCATGGATGGCGGCGTCGTCGAGCCCGGCCAGCTCCGGCACCCAGCGCCGCAGGTAGAGCCCCTCGGGGTCGTGGGTGCGGCTCTGGGTGACGGGGTTGAAGACCCGGAAGTAGGGGGCGGCGTCGGGGCCGGTGCCGGCCACCCACTGCCAGTTGCCGACGTTCTGGGCGACGTCGGCGTCGACCAGCAGCCGCCGGAAGTGGCGCTCGCCGGCCCGCCAGTCGATCAGGAGGTCCTTCACCAGGAACGACGCCGCGACCATCCGCACCCGGTTGTGCATGTCGCCGGTCGCGGCCAGCTCCCTCATGCCGGCATCGACGAGGGGGAAGCCGGTGCGACCCTCCTGCCAGGCGGCGAGGTCGTCGGGGTCGTCGCGCCACGGAATGGTCGCGTCCTCCGGACGAAGGGGCTCGCGCACCATCTCCGGGCGCTCGTGGAGCAGGTGGGCGTACCAGTCCCGCCAGGCGAGCTGGCGGACGAAGGCCTCGCCGGGCCCGTCGCCGTGGGGGCCGCCCGCGGCCTCGACGACGCGTCGAGGCGAGAGGGTGCCGAACCGCAGCGCGGCGGAGAGGCCGGAGGTCGACGGGTGCCCGACGTCGTTGCGGGCATCGCGGTAGTCCTGCACCGGGCCGTCGAGGAAGCGGTGGAGCTCGTCGAGGGCGGCGTGCTCGCCCGGGGTCCTGACCGGCCAGCCCTCCATCTCGGGGAGGCCGTCACCGGGATCGTCGCCCAGCCGAGCGTCGCCTGCAGCCGGCCACCGGTCCCACGAGGTCGCCCGCCACCGCCGCCAGAACGGGGTGAACACCCGGGACACCCGGCCCTCGGCGGTGGTCACCGATCCGGGGGGCAGCACCAGACCGCCCCACTGCGTGCGCGCCTCCACGTCGAGGGCGGCCACCACGGCCTCGTCCCGGGCGCGGGCGTACGGGGTCACGTCGGCGTTCCAGTGCACGGTGGCGACGTCCAGGCGACGGGCCTCCTCGTCGACGACGGTCGCGGGCTCGCCGGTGCGGACGAGCAAGCGGCCTCCGTGGTCGCGGAGGGTCCTGTCGAGGGCGTGGAGCTCGGCGAGGTGCTGACGCCAACGGAGGTCGCCGGCGGCCCGGCGGAGCCGCTCGTCGAGCACGTAGAGGGCCACCACCTCGCTGTGGGTCGAGGTGGCCTCGGCCCAGGCCGGGTTGTCGTCGAGGCGGAGGTCGCGCCGGAACCACACGAGGCCCCGGGTCTCGGTGCCGGTCAACGGTCGACCTCCCGCTCGATCGGGTCCGTGCCCACGACGGCGGCGACCAGCTCGTGGGCACTTGCCGTCCATCGGTCGGCGCCCAGGCGGGTGGCGTGGGGAGCGCCGTGGATCGCGGCTCCCCCCAGGAGGATCGGGACGTCGGTGACCTCCCGCACGAGCTCGACCGCCTCGCGCAGCGCGGCCTCCCCGTCGGCGTCGAGCGGGTTGGTCGCGCAGAGGCCGACGGCGAGGAGCCCATCGGTCGCGGCCGCGGCCGACGCGATCTCCCGCGCCGGCGTGTCGGCGCCGAGGTCGACGGTCACGACGCCGCGGCTGCGCAGCAGGTCGGCGACCACGGCGGTCGGGAGCCCGTGGCGGTCGCCCGGCGCGGTGGCGAGCAGCGCGTGGCCGCGTGGCCGTCCCCGCCGGGTCGCGGTCTCGCCGATCCGGCCGATGAGGCGCATCGCCACCACCGTCGCCCGGTGCTCCTCGGCGATGCTGACCGACCCGGCCTGCCACCGGGCGCCGACGAGGTGGAGGGCCGGGCAGACCAGCTCCAGCAGGACGTCGTCGAGCTCGTCGCCGCTGACGCGGGCGTCCTGGACCAGACGCCAGCCGCCCTGCTCGTCGCCGGCGACGAGTCGGTCGGCGAGTCGCGGTGCCCGCTCGGCGCGCGGACGAGGCGCCGGCGCCGTCGCCGGAGCCGTCCGCTCGGACACGACGCGGTCGATCTCACGACGGGGGACGACCCAGCGACCGGCCTCCCGGTGCGCCTCGATGACACCCGTGCGGACGTAGCGGTAGGCGGTCATGTAGTGGACGCCGAGGGCGTCGGCGGCATCGGTGAGGCTCAACGAGTCATCGGTCTCGGGAGCGGCCACGGGTTCACGCTAGCGCCCGGCGACGGATTTAGCACTAAAGACGACGACATGGCGGCGGGCGTCGCTGCGACGGCTCGGCCGCGATATGTTCACCCGGTGCCCTCGGCCGCCGTCGGCGGCCCGCACGCCCTCACCACCGATGGATCCACGCAGCACAGATCCGGGCCAGCCGCCGCTGACCCCGGCCACCACCGACGACGAGGACCTCGCTGCGCTCTTCGGCGCCGTGTCGCGCACCCTCATGGCCGAGGACGGCCTCGACGAGGTCCTGGCCCGCGTGGCCGAGCTGGCCGTCGACACCATCCCCAACTGCGAGCACTGCGGGGTGATGCTCATCGAGGGCGGCGACGTGCGCACGGCCGGGGTCAGCGACCCGTTGCCGTGCGAGGTCGACGACATCCAGATCGCGACGGGGCAGGGCCCCTGCCTCGAGGCGATGGAGGAGCACGAGGTCTTCGAGATCGCCGACATGCGCGTCGAGGTGCGCTGGCCCGAGTTCGCAGCGCGGGCCGCGGCCGAGACGCCCGTGCGCAGCATGCTCTCCTTCCGGCTCTACGACGACCGCAAGACGGTCGGCGCCCTGAACCTGTACGCCAAGGACCTCAAGGCCTTCGACGAGTCCGACCACCAGGTCGGTGGGGTGTTCGCGGCCTACGCCGCCCTGGCCCTCACCAACGCCCGCGAGGTCGACGGGCTCCGACAGGGGCTCGAGAGCCGCACCGTCATCGCCACCGCCAAGGGGATGCTCATGGCTCGCGAGGGCGTGACCGACGAGGAGGCGTTCGCCATCCTCCGCCGAGCGTCGCAGCGCATGAACGTCAAGCTCCGCGAGGTCGCCCAGCGGGTCGTCGAGGGGAACAGCCCTGCGCCGACGGCCACCACCGAGGAGTCGCAGCCGGCCGTCGAGGGCTGAGCGGCCGGTCCCGACACCAACAGGCGTCGGCTCGCCCTGGCATCGTCACCTCATCCGTCGCTGCGAGCCCCCAGGCCTGCGATCTCGGCGGCGACCTCGGTGAGGCTGCGGCCCTCCGTCCAGGCCGTGGCCCGCAGCTGCCACGCCGCCCCATCCAGGCCGATCCCGAGCTGCTGGGCCAGGATCCCCGTGGCCGTGTGCACGACGTCGCGGGTCAGGTCGTCGAGGCCCTCGTCGGGCCCGCGTCGCCGTCCGACGGCCGAGGCCCTCACCGAGAGGTGGCCGACCACTGCGGCGACCAGGTCGAGCTGTCCGGCCGAGTGCCACGGCAGGGGACCGGCCAGGCGCCGGGAGAACGCGACCCAGCCGACAGGACCGTCGGTCGCCCCGGCCACCACGAGGGGGAAGGCCCACACCGATCCGATCCCGGTGTCGGCCGCTCCGGCGGCGAAGGCCGTCCAGCGAGGGTCATCGACGATGCGCTCGGCGACGACGGGTCGGGCGAGCGCCCGGGCGTCGAGGCCCGGACCCTCACCCAGCTCGAAGTGCAGCCGCTCCACGTCGGCGCCGAGCGGACCCCGGGTGAGCAGCGGGGTCGCGGCCCGGTCGACGACGTGGGCGGCTGCGATCCCGTCGAGGCCGAGGTCGTCCAACGCGGCATCGGCCATGGCGGCGGCGTTCGCGCCTTGGCCCGGGCGCGCCGCCAGGATCAGCCTCGAGGTCTCGGATGCACCAGGTGGTCGCAGCATCGACAGGGGTCCTCCCCGCGCTGTCCGCGGTCAAACTCGACGCGCACCGCGGCAGGACCCGCCCCGGTGCCACCGACTCGTCGCCCGCCCGTTTCCGCGGCGACGGCCGGGGCAGGGGATCGACCGACCCCACGAGGAAGGTGGCATCAGATGCCGAACGAGAACAGCGGCCCGAAGTCAGGCGTCAAGGGCGTCGTCGAGGACGCCAAGGGCAAGGTCAAGGAGGCCGCCGGCGCCCTGACCGGTCAGGACGACCTCAAGCACGAGGGCGAGGCCCAGCAGCGCAAGGCCGAGGCCCAGCGCGACGTGGCCAAGAAGGAGGCCGAGGCCGACGCGGCGCGCGCCGAGGCGTCCGCCCACGAGGCCGAGCAGCGCGCCAACCAGTAGGCGCCGCCCGCGGTCCGACGCCCCGGCCTTGCACAACGTCGTGCACGGTCGGGGCGTCGTCGCGTCCGGGGACGGGCCTGGCAGCGCTGATCGGAGCTGCGGGAGGGTCGGCCCGCGGGATGAGGTTTCCGTCCGGCGCGACCATGGGTAGGTTGCCCTGCAGCGTTCCCACGTGATGTTCAGACCACGAGTGTCACTGTTCGTGCGGGCACGAATAGGTATCCGAGGTGAGCAACTCATGGAGCGAAGCTCCTCTTCCGGCGCGCGCAACAGCCGCGCCGTCTCTTCCCCGTCCCCTCGCGCGTCGGCATCCGACCGTCGCACGATGGAGGCGACCATCCCCCGCGGTGTCGACCGCGAGGACCACGACGACACCCGACCGGCCGTCGACCCCGACGTCTGGCTCCTGCACGTGCGGTTGCAGGACCACGACGACGACGAGGCGCTGGCTGCGCTGGTCGAGGAGTACCGGCCCTACGCCCTGTCCATCGCCCGCCGGCTGAGCCGCGAGGGCGAGTCCCTCGAGGACCTCCAGCAGGTGGCCTTCGAGGCCCTGATCGCCACCCTGCGCCGGTTCGACTGCCGGCGGGGCATCCCGTTCCCGGCCTTCGCCACGCCCACCATCGTGGGCGCGCTGAAGCGCCACTACCGCGACCACGGATGGGCCCTCCGGGTCCCTCGCGCCGTCCACGACATCACCGGCCCGGCGCGAGCCGCGGCCGAGGCGCTGACCATGGAGAACGGTCGGGCTCCGACCGTCGCCGAGGTGGCCGCGCGGATGGGGATGCCCGAGGAGGACCTCCTCCTCGCGCAGGAGGCCGTCCGCGCCCGCAGCACGGTGTCGCTCGACGCCCCCGCCCGCGACGACGGCGGCCGAGGGGTCGAGCTCCCCTCGTCCGACGAGCAGATCGAGCTGGCCGACGGTCGGGCCGCGCTGGCCGCGGCCGTCGGGCACCTCGACGGGCGCTCCCGGGCGGTGCTGGGCCTGTACTTCTTCGAGGAGCAGTCCCAGAGCCAGATCGCCGACCGCTACGGCGTCAGCCAGATGCAGGTGTCCCGCTGGATCAGCGCCGCCCTGTCCCGGCTGCGGTCACGGATGCGGGCCGACGTCGACGACCCGACCCCGCTCGTCGCCGCGTGAGGCACGGTGGGCGCCCTCTCTCAGCGTGGTTTGGGTGATCACGCGGAGGGGGAGTTTCCGCCCGACCCTCCGCACGAGGACCTGACACCCTCGCGGAGGGTGTGCACCGGCTGACGGGGCCAGGCCCGTCAGCCGGTGCCTCGGGTGGGTCAGCCGTTCTTCGGCAGGTCGGAGTACGGCGTGTCGCGGGCCGGGCCGGGCTCCTTGGGGAGGCCGAGCACCCGCTCGCCGATGATGTTGCGCTGGATCTGGTCGGTGCCGCCGTAGATGGGCGGGCCCTGCGCGAACAGCGACATCTCGGTGAGGAAGGCCCGCATGGCCGGGAGGTCGTCGGTCTTGCCGCCCTCGCCGTTGTACGAGTGGATCGTGCCGGCCGCCCCCAGCACCTGGAGGCCGAGGTCGCGGGACAGGCGCAGGATGTCGCTCATCGAGAGCTTGGCCATGTTCCCGTACCCGGGGATGTCGCGACCGAGGCGCTTCTCGGCCTTCAGCCGCTGACCCCCGATGCGGGCGATCTCGTTGAGGCTGTGGAGCCGCATGAGGCCCTGGCGCACCAGCGGGTCGTCGATCTGGCCGGTGGCCTTCGCCGTCTCGAGGATCAGGCCGTAGGCGCCGGCGAGGCCGCCGGGGCCACCGCCACCACCGCGGCGGCGGCCGCTGACGAAGTCGCCGGCCCGCCGGTCGAGGTCGCCGGCGACGGTGCCGGGGGTCGCGAGCGAGGCGGCGGCATGGCCGCTGCCGGCGCCGAGCCCGGCGCGCTCGAACGCGAGGGTGGTGTTGGCCACGATCCAGCCCTGGCCGTAGTCGCCGATCACGGAGTCGGCCGGGGTGCGGGCGTCGGTGAGGAAGACCTCGTTGAACAGCGCCCGGCCGGTCATCTCCTTCAGCGGACGGACCTCGATGCCCGGTTGGTGCATGTCGATGCCGAAGTAGGTGATGCCCTTGTGCTTGGGGGCGTCGGGGTCGGTGCGGGCGATGAGCATGCCCATGTCGGCGACGTGGCCGGCCGAGGTCCACACCTTCTGGCCGTTCACGATCCACTCGTCGCCGTCGCGGAGGGCCCGCGAGTTCAGGCCGGCCAGGTCGGAGCCGGCGCCCGGCTCGCTGAACAGCTGGCACCAGCCCTGCTGCCCGGTGACGATGTCGCGGAGCCAGGTCTTCTTCTGCTCGTCGGAGCCGTGGGTGACGATCGTCGGTCCGGCGAGGAGCAGGCCCAGGCCGCCGGGGGCTCCGAGCGCCCCGTGGGCGGCGATGGCGGCCGCGACCCGGCCGGCGTCGGCGGGGGAGAGCCCGCGGCCGAAGTGGGCCTCGGGCCAGGCGGGGGCCGACCAGCCCTCGGTGCCCATCTTCTCCCACCACTCGGCGACGGTGAGATCCGGGTCCCACTCCGAGTCGAGCCAGCTCTGCAGCTCGACGAGGAAGCCGTCGTCGGTGGGCGCGGTCTCGGTCGTGTCGGTCATGTCAGCCCCTGGGCTCGCGATCGGACCGGGGCAGCGTAACCCGAACCTTGACCGCGCGGTCAAGGGCCGTCGGGTCAGAGCCCCCGGGCGTCGTCGCGGACGGTGAACCGGCGGCCGGTCACCTGCTCCGTCACGATCCGGACGTAGCGGTTCTTCGGAGTGGCGTGCCACGGGAAGAGGGGCAGGTCGAGGGCCGCCCACATCTCGTCCATCGTCTCGATCTCCTCGGCCCGACCCTTGAGCACGACGCTCCAGGCCTGGCCCGACCCGGGCGAGTAGCCGTCGATCTCGAAGGCGACCGCGACGCCCAGCACCGAGGCGGCCAGCTTCGTTCCCTCCGCGGTGCGGAACACGACCGCTCCCCGGTCGACGACGAAGTTGACCGGGAAGATGTCGGGGTGGTCGGCGATGGAGATGGCGAGGCGGCCGACCTCCTCGCCGGCCAGCAGCGACCAGCACTCGTCGTCGGACAGGATCTCGGCGGGGGGCGCGTCATCGGTCACGACCGCGACGCTAGGGAGGTCGGGCGCCCGGGTCCAGGGTCGGAGGTCCCTCGGGCGCTCGGGTCGTGCCGGGCGCGGCGCGCCGCTGCGCTCAGCGTCGCCGGCGACGCACCCAGATCGACGCGAGGAGGGCGGCTGCCCCTGCGACGGCCACCAGCCGGCGACGGCCGCGCCCCGGCGGCGGAGGGACGTCGCCCACCGGGGGCGGGCCCTCGATCACGTCGGGACCGGCAGGCGCATCGTCGCCCTCCTCGTCGGCCTCGCTCCAGCGGGCGCCGGCGTCGGGACCCAGGTCCCAGGCGGTGAGCCGCTCGGCGTGGGCCTCGCGATCGTCGGGGTCCACCGCCCAGACCTCGGCGCGGGCCCGCTCCTCGGTGACGTCGAGCACCAGGAAGCCGTGGCGGTCGAGGTCGACCCAGCGGACGTGGTCCATGGCGTCGGCGACGCGCTCGGCCACCGCGGTGGCGATCCGCCCCAGGTTCCCGCCCATGGTGGTGGACGAGACGCTGCTGCCGGTGACCTCTCCGGCCACCGGCGTGCCGCCCTCGTCGAAGGGGCCGTCGAAGATCCACGACGAGTGGACGTCGGCCGACACGATCACCGCACCGCCGCCCCTCCGCCCCAGCGTGCGGGCGAGGCGACGGCGCTCGGCGGGGTAGCCGTCCCACTGGTCGGTGCAGATGGCCTTGCCCTGCTGGAGGGTGTAGCCGTCGGGCAGCGGGCCGTCGAGGTCGAGTCCCTCGGGCATCGGGATCTCCATCTCCGACACCGGCACCTGGCTGGCCACGACGACCCACGGACGGGATCGATCGGTGATCCGCTCCTCGGCCCACGTCCACTGCTCGGTCGCTGAGCAGCGAGCGGTCGGGCGCGTCGAGGTCGCCGTCGTCGCTGTCGGGCTGCTCGTCGCGCCCGCCGAGCCGGGTGTCGAGCAGCACCACCTCGGCCAGGTCGCCGAGCGGGACGGAGCGCCAGAGCCGTCCTGCGTCCTCCGGGTCCGGGAGGCGGGCGGGCACCCACTCCTGGCGCACGCGGGTGGCGGCGGCGAGCCGGTCCTCCCACGGGCCGTGCTCCTCGGGGTCGTGGGCCTTGGCGCCGGTGTCGAAGGCGTTGTCGGCCACGTCGTGGTCGTCCCAGATCGCGACGACCGGGTGGCGGAGGTGGAGCGCGAGCAGGTGGGGGTCGCAGCGGGCCTGGCGGTACCGCCGGCGGTAGTCGTCGACGGTGACCAGGTAGTGCGGGGGATCGACGGGGATGTCGCCCTTGGCCCCGTCGTCCTCGTAGATGTAGTCGCCGAGGTGCAGCACCACGTCGAGGTCGTCGATGCCGGCCATCGCCCGGTAGACCGTGAGCGGGGCGCGGGCCAGGTTGGCGCACGACACGATCCCGAGTCGGACCCGGTCGATCGGGCCGTCGGGGAGGGTCCTCGTGCGACCGGCGGGGGAGGGTCGGCCGTCGACCTCGAACCGGTAGTGGTAGGTGGTCGCCTGGGTCGAGGCCGTCGACGTCGACGGTCGCCGTGCAGTCGGCCTCGGGGTCGACGTCGACCTCGCCGGAGGCGACCACGTCGGCCAGGGCCTCGTCGCGAGCCACCGTCCACCCGACCCGGGGCCCGACCTCGGTCCGCGCCCACAGCAGGACGCCGGAGCTGGTCGGGTCGAACGAGGCGATGCCGTGCGGGAACGCCTCGAGGTCGCCGTCGGTGGATCGCTCGTCGGGGCTCGTCATCGCGGCAGCATGCCACCGCATCGGCACGACCGGACGTCTGCACCGGCGCCGCCGGGGTCGCCGCATTGGCACCGGGCTGGCTCCGGGCTCCACCATCTGGCGGTGCTCCCCCTGGTCTTCATCGACGTCGACGGCACCCTCGTGGGGTCCTCCGGCGAGCCATCCGACGCGGTCTGGGCGGCCGCGCGCCGCGCCGTCGACCGGGGGCAGCACCTGGCCCTCGCCACCGCTCGACCCGCCTTCGGGCTCACGTGGGACTGGGCCCGCCACCTCGATCCCGACGGCTGGCACCTCTTCCAGTCCGGCACCAGCCTCGTGCACACCGGCTCGGGGGAGATCGACCACCGCCTGCTGCCGGAGGCGGCGGTGACCCAGCTGGTGACCGCGGCGGCCGAGCGCGACTGGGTCCTGGAGCTCTACTCGGACCGGGAGCTGGCCGTCGACAGCGACGCCCCCTTCGCGGCGGAGCATGCCGAGATGCTCGGCCTCGAGCACCGGCGCCGTGGCCCCGAGGTGCTCGACGGTCACATCGTGCGGGCCCAGCTGGTGGTCGACGTGGCCCAGGCCACGGAGGCCCGCGCCCTCGCCCCGGCGGGCACGGTCGGGCACTCGGCGACCTCCCCGGCCATGCCGGGTGTGGCCTTCGTGTCGATCACCCGGGCCGACACCACCAAGGCGTCCGGGGTCGCCCACCTGGCGGAGCTGGCCGGCGTCTCGCTCGCGGAGGTGGCCATGGTCGGTGACGGTGGCAACGACGCCGAGGCCCTGGCCCTGGTCGGTCACGGCATCGCCATGGGCAACGCCGAGCCCGAGGCCGCGGCCGTCGCCCGCCATCGGGTCGGCGACGTCGCCGACGACGGGTTGGTCGAGGCGCTGGAGCTCACCGCCACGCTCACCTGAGCGCGCCCGCTGACCTGGGCGTCGCCCCCGACGGCGCCCGCCTCGGCGCCGGGGCCTGACCGCGGCCGCATCGGTGACCGAGCCCGGCACCCCGGGGCTCGTCAGGGGCCGCGGTCGTCAGCCGCCGTCGGTGGTGGCGGTCGGCTCCGGGACCCACCGACCCGCCCGGCGGCGACGCGCCGTCGTCGCTGTCATCGTCCGATGACTTGGTCGTCGTGGTCTGCCGCTGCTGGTCCGGGAACGTGGCCGGCGGCGCGACCTCGTCGCCACCCGCCGGGTCGGCGCCGGGTCCCGAGGTCGGACCGACCGTGCCTGCGTCGGACCCCGGCGACGTGGGAGTGGTGGTCATGGTGGTGCCCGGCTCGTCGGCCGGGTCGTCGTCGCCGCCGACCATCACCAGCCCGATGGCCACGCCCACGAGGAAGAGCAGCGCGAGCACGGCCAGGACCAGCACGGCCACCGCGCCGGCCCGGACGACCGCGGAGTGCCCGTCGGTCGGGGGCGGCCCGGGCACGGGGGCCGGGGGTGGTGAGGCCGCGGGGGCGGCGACGCCCCCGGTCGTCGCCGAGCCGGCGCCCGCCGCGGCGGTCACCCCTGCGGGGACGACGGCCGTCGCGTGGGACGGGGGCGCCCCTGGGTCGACCGCTGCCGATCCCACCGCTGCGGTCGCGACCGCCGACGGGCGGCCCTCGAGCGCGGCGAGCATCGCCCCTGCGCTGGCGAAGCGCAGGGCTGGATCGGCGGTGAGGGCCCGATCCAGGGCGGCGGCCACGTGGTGGTCGACGTTCGGGGCGCTCGGTGGCCAGGGGGGCGAGCGGGACGTGCTGCACCGCGTGGGCGACCTCGATGGGGTCCTCGCCGGGGAACGGCCGCCGACCCGTCAGCGCCTCCCGCAGCACCACCGCGGCGGCCCACAGGTCGGTGGCCGGGGTGGCGGGTCGACCGGACAGCTGCTCGGGGGCGAGGTACGCGGGGGTGCCCACCGGGACCCCGACCATGGTGAGGGTCGCGGTCGACGCCAGGTCCTTGGCGACCCCGAAGTCGCCGATCTTCCACCGTCCGCCGGCCGAGCGGATGAGGTTCCCCGGCTTGATGTCGCGGTGGATGATGCCGTCCTGGTGGGCGGCCCCGAGGCCGGCGAGCATGTCGGCGGCGAGACGCAGCACCTCGTCGTCGGTCATCGGGCCCTGGGCCAGGCGGAGGTCGAGCGACGGGCCGGGCAACCGCTCCATGACGATGAAGAGGGTGTCGCCGTCCTGGTCGATGTCGTAGACGTCGACGATGTTCGGGTGCTCCAGCGCGGCCGAGCGGGCCTCCCGGGCGAAGCGCTCGCGGAACGACGGCTCGGCGGACAGCTCGGGCAGCAGCAGCTTGACGGCGACGTCGCGCTGCAGGCGGCGGTCCCACCCCAGCCACACCTCGCCCATGCCACCGCGCCCCGCCAGCTCACGGAGCTCGTAGCGCTCCAGGAGGACGCGAGGCACAGAGCCGGCGAGGGCCACCACGTGAACCTATCGACACGACGCGTGCCGGGTCAGCGACCCGGCGTCACAACGGGGGGGCCTCCCCGGTGTGGGAAGGCGGTGTGATCAGCCCTCGCCGTGCATCTGCTCGGCCAGGTAGCGCTCCAGGCCGATGGTCTCGATCAGCCCCAGCTGGGCCTCGATCCAGTCCAGGTGCGCCTCCTCGTCGACCAGGATCGACTCCAGCAGCGCTCGCGTGCCGTTGTCGCCCTTCTCGACGCACAGGGCGATGCCCCGGTTGTAGCGCTCGACCGCGGCCTTCTCGAGCACCATGTCGGAGGCCATCTGCTCGGGGACGTCCTCGCCGACCTTGACCGGGTTGAGGCGCTGCATGTTGGGGGTGCCCTCGAGGAAGAGGATGCGCTCGATCAGGTGATCGGCGTCCTTCATCTCGTCGATGGACTCCTCGCGGGCGTGGTGGGCGAGGCGGTCGAGGCCCCAGTTGTCGAGCATGCGGTAGTGGACCCAGTACTGGTTCACCGCCGTCAGCTCGGCCGTCAGGGCCTCGTTGAGGAGCTCGATGATCGCGGGGTCGCCTTGCACGACTGCCTCCTGGGTCGGCCGGGTCGCCCGGGGCGGCGCTCCGTCCCCCCATCATGGCGTGCCGACGGGGGGTGTGGGTGCCTTGTCAGCGGACGGTCACCCGCGCGTGACCAGGGGGATCAGGCCACGGCCGCGGTGGTGGGAAGGGAGACGACGACCTCATCGAGGATCTCCCGGATGGCGGGTCGGCAGCCGCCGCACACCCCGCCGGCCCCACAGGCCACGACCACGTCGCGCAGCGATCCGGCACCGCACAGGGCGGCGGCCTCGATCTGGCGGTCGTTGACCGCCCGGCAGTGGCAGACGAGCACGGCCGCATGATCGCCCTTCTTCCACGGATCTGTCAAGGGGGCCTTACACCCGACCCGGACCCGGTGCGGGTGCAGGTGCGGCGAGGGATGGCGACGGTGGGGCCACCCGGGGGCACCAGGTGGCGGCACCCGTCGCCGCCGCGACCTCCTACGATCGGCGAGCCCGGTGACCGCCGGCACGGCCGCCCGCTCCCTGCGCGTCCACCACCGAACGGAGCCAGTCGCACCCGATGGATCCATCCGAGGAGACGGGCACGCTCGCGGCCGCCGACCGTCCGGGCGACGCCGACCCGCCGCCGGCGACCCGGCGCTGGTCGGCCGAGCGCACCTCCCTGCTCGCGCTGGTCGCCTACCTGGTCGTCGCCGCGCCGCTGATCCTGCTGGTGCTGGGACGCCACCGGTGGTTCCTCAGCGACGAGTGGTCGATGATCGCCGGGCGCGACGTCGACGGCTTCGGTGGCCTGTTCGAGCCCAACAACGCGCACTGGGTGACGCTGCCCGCGATCTCCTACAGCGTCCTGTGGCACCTCGTCGGGCTTCGCTCGTACCTGCCGTACCAGGCGGTGCTCGTCGCCCTCCACGTCACGGTCGTCATCCTTCTGCGGGCCGTGATGCGTCGGGCGGAGATCGACCCGTGGCTCGCCACCGCGGCCGCAGCCGCGCTCGTCCTCTTCGGTCCCGGCTCCGACGACATCATCTGGGCGTTCCAGATCGGCTTCGCCGGGTCGCTCGCGTTCGGCCTGGTGCACCTGCTGCTGGTGGCCGACGACCCGCCGATGCCGGCCTGGCGGGACGGCCTCGGCCTGGCGGCAGGCCTGGGTGCGCTGATGTGCTCGGGCGTCGGCGTGGTGATGGTGGCAGGCGTGGCCGTGGCCACCCTGCTGCGGCGAGGGTGGCGGGCTGCCCTCGTCCAGGCGGTGCCGCTCGCCGCCACCTACGGGCTCTGGGTCGTGCTGGCCGATCCCCAGACCGAGGCCCTGGGCGGTCGTCCGCCCCTCGGCGAGCTCGTCGAGTGGGTGGTCTCAGGGGTGGTCGGCGTGTTCATGGGCCTCGGGAGGTACTGGCCGATCGCGCTGGTGCTGGCCGGGATGCTGGTGGTCGGCGTCGCCCGACTCCTCCTCACCACACCCGTGGCGGAGGCGCGTCGCCGCCTGGCCGGCCCGGTCGGGCTGGCGGTGGCGGGCGTGGCCTTCTCCGTCTCGACCGCGCTCGGGCGCTGGATCCTCGGACCCGACGCGGCCCGCTCCAGCCGCTACGTCTACGTCGGCGCCGCGCTCACGTTGCCCCTCATCGCGCTGGGTGCCGACGTCCTCCGACGGCGGTGGCCCGCCCTGATGGTGGTGGCGCTGGCTGCGTTCGTCATCCCGATCCCCGGCAACGCCACCGACTTCGAGAGTCCCGGGTACGGCGAGGCGTACTTCGCCGAGCACCGGCGGGTCTTCTACTCGGTGACCCGGGCGTCGTTCGCCGAGGACGTCCCTCCGGACGTGCGACCCCTGCCCAACCCGTTCATCATCGACGAGGTCGACATCGGGTTCCTCCTCGGCCTCCAGGAGGACGGCAAGCTGCGCAGTGACGCCTCGACACCTCTCACGCCGAGGATCGAGGAGGAGATGCGGGTCCGCCTCGGCGTGGCCCAGCGCCGGCTGCCGGCGTTCGGTGCCGAGTGCCGCGTCGAGACGGGTCCCCTGGAGATCAGCCCGGAGCGAGGGACCACCTTCGACCTCCAGGGCCCGGTGTCGATCGTGACGCGGGTCGGGGCGGAGGTCGGGGCCGAGCCGGTGACGTTCCGCCCCGTCAACGGTGGGCACCTCACGATCGAGCTCGACGACATGGATCTCATCATCCGGCCCCCGTTCGGAGCATCGGAGCTCGAGTGGTGCGATCCGTTGTAGACAGCGGCCCTGTGGGCGAGAGGAGACCATGAGCAGCTCAGGAGTCCAAGGTGGTGGCGGTGATCTCGGATCACGGCTGCACTGGCCCGACGGTGAGACCCTGGTGGTGGACGGCGCGGCCTTCGAGGTGAAGGCACTCGGCGCGCCCGACGACCGGGGCCTGCTGCGGCTGATGAAGTCGAGGGGGATGATCGAGCGCTACGTGGACCTCCTCGAGGAGGTGCGGCCCCGGAACGTGCTCGAGCTCGGGATCTACCAGGGAGGCAGCACGGCGTTCCTGGCCCACCTCCTGCACCCCGACCGCCTGGTGGCGCTCGACATCACGCCGACACGGGTGGCCGAGCTCGACCGGTTCGTCGAGGACCACGGGCTCCGCGACGTCGTGCGCCTCCACTACGGCACCGACCAGACCGACGTCGCGGCCCTGGAGCGCATCCTCGACGAGGACTTCGGCGACACGCCCCCCGACCTGGTGATCGACGACGCCTCGCACCTGCTGGACCTCACCCGCTCCACCTTCGAGATCCTCTTCCCCCGCCTGCGCCCGGGCGGCACCTACGTGATCGAGGACTGGGGCTTCGGCCTGTTCACGTTCTCGCGCGCCGCGACGACGCCGAGCCTCTCGGTGCTCGTCTACGAGCTCATGCTCACCATGCCGTTCGCCCCGGGGATGATCGCCGACATCACGGTGAACGAGCACTGGGCGGCGATCCGCAAGGGTGGGACCCCGGTGCCGCCGGCTCCGTGGAGCGTGTCGGAGACGTGCTCCGCCTACGGGAGGCGCATCATCGCCGGCGCGACCGAGGCCGCCCACCACCTCGACCCCTGAGGCCGGCCCCCGGTCGGGCGGGCCGCGTGCCTGGTCACGAGTCCAGATGGATGGCCGCGCGCCTCCCGGGGCGTCGGTACGGTGGGGCGACTCGACCCCCCGAGGAGAGGACCAGGGATGGCCCACGAGGTGCGTGCAGTGGTGGCGACGGCGAAGGGCGAGCCGGTCCGCCTCGAGACGATCTCGGTGCCCGACCCCGGTCCCGGCGAGGCCCTGGTGAAGGTGCAGGCCTGCGGGGTGTGCCACACCGACCTCCACTACCGGGAGGGCGGCATCAACGACGACTTCCCCTTCCTGCTCGGCCACGAGGCGGCCGGCATCGTCGAGGCGGTCGGCCCCGACGTCACCGACCTCGCCCCGGGGGACTTCGTGGTCCTCAACTGGCGGGCGGTCTGCGGGTCGTGTCGGGCGTGCGCGAAGGGCCTGCCCCACCTGTGCTTCGCCACGTTCAACGCCACCCAGAAGATGACCCTCGACGGCGTCGAGCTCAGCCCCGCGCTGGGCATCGGGGCCTTCGCCGAGAAGACCCTCGTCGCCGCCGGGCAGGCCACCAAGGTCGACCCCCGGGCCCGCCCGGAGGCCGTCGGGCTCCTCGGCTGCGGGGTGATGGCCGGCCTCGGCGCCGCCATCAACACCGGTGGCGTGGGCCTGGGTGACACGGTGGCGGTGTTCGGCTGCGGCGGGGTCGGCGATGCCGCCGTCGCCGGCGCCCGGCTGGCCGGTGCGGCCAAGGTGATCGCGGTCGACCTCGATCCCGGCAAGCTCGAGCTGGCCAAGGGCTTCGGGGCCACCCACACCGTCGACGCGTCGTCGACCGACCCGGTCGAGGCCATCCGGGAGCTCACCGGCGGCTTCGGCGCCGACGTGGTGATCGAGGCGGTCGGGAACCCCAAGGTGTTCGAGCAGGCCTTCCACGCCCGCGACCTCGCCGGCACGGTGGTGCAGGTCGGCGTGCCCAACCCGGAGATGCGCATCGACATCCCGATGATCGACTTCTTCGGGCGGGGCGGGGCGCTCAAGCCCTCGTGGTACGGCGACTGCCTGCCCAGCCGCGACTTCCCGCTCTACACCGACCTCTACCTCCAGGGGCGGCTCGACCTCGACGCCTTCGTCAGCGAGACCATCCCCCTCGACGGCGTCGAGGAGGCGTTCCACAAGATGGAGCGGGGCGAGGTCCTCCGCTCGGTCGTGGTGATCGACCAGTGAGGCGCCGATGGCCGCCCGAGTCGACAAGGTCGTCACGTCGGGCACGTTCTCGATCGACGGCGAGGACTTCCAGGTCGACAACAACATCTGGATCGTGGGCGACGACGAGGAGTGCATCGTCGTCGACGCCGCCCACGACCACGAGCCGATCGTCGAGGGCGTCGACGGACGACGGGTGGTGGCGATCGTCTGCACCCACGGCCACAACGACCACATCAACGCCGCCCCCGCCCTGGCCGACGCGCTCGACGCCCCGATCTGGCTGCACCCGTCCGACACCATGCTCTGGGAGGCCATCCACCCCGACCGCCCGTTCGACGCGCCGATGCGCGACGGGCAGGTGATCCGGGTCGGTGGTCGCTCCCTCAAGGTGATCCACACGCCGGGTCACAGCCCGGGCGGCATCGTGCTGCACGACGCCAAGGCCCACGTCCTGTTCTCCGGGGACACCCTGTTCAAGGGCGGCCCCGGCGCGACGGGCCGGTCGTTCTCCAGCTTCGACACGATCATCGACTCGATCCGCGACCGGATCCTGCCCATGGCCGACGAGACCGTCGTCCACACCGGCCACGGTGACGACACCACCGTCGGCGACGAGGCCCCCCACCTCGACGAGTGGATCGCCCGGGGGAGCTGACCTCGGGCGCGGCGTCGCGTCGCCGCCCCGCGGTCAGCGGGAGGTGAAGGCCAGCTCGAAGTGCTGGACGGCGCCGACGAAGATGTTGTCCTCGATCACCGGCGGGCTGACCACGCGCAGGTCGGTGATGCGCTGTGACAGGCGCTCGAACAGCAGCTGGAGCTCGACGCGGGCCAGGTTGGCCCCGAGGCAGAAGTGCGTGCCCCGCCCGAAGGCGATGTGCGGGTTGGGGTCGCGGGTGATGTCGAAGGTGTCGGGGTCGGCGAACACCGTCTCGTCGCGGTTGGCCGCCGGGTAGAGGAGGGCGATGCGATCGCCCTCGGCCACGGGCTGGTCGCCGATGGCGTCGTCGCGCGTCGCGGTGCGGAACATGTTGTTCAGCGGCGTCACGAACCGGATCAGCTCCTCGACCGCGGCCGGCACCAGCGACGGGTCGGCGGCCATGGCCTCCCACTGGTCGGGGTGCTCGCAGAAGGCGGCCAGCCCCCGGCTGATGACGGTGCGGGTCGTCTCGGCGCCGCCCGAGATCACCAGGCCGGCCTCGTTGATGAGGCGGGCCTGGTCGAACGGGCAGCCCTTGGCCTCGCCCTGCACCCAGTCCGACACCAGGTCCTCGGCGGGGCACTGGGCCCGCTCGGCCGCCACCTGACCCAGGACGGGGGCGAACTCGATGATCGCCTCCATGAACGCGGTGGCGACGGCCGGGTCGGTGTCGGTCTCGTCGTAGCGCATCATCCGCTCGGACCACGTGCGGATCGAGGGCCACAGGTCCTCGTCGAAGCCGAGGAGGTGCGCGGTGAGCCGAGCCGGCAGCGGCGCGGCCAGGTCGGTGACGACCTCCATCCGCCCGCCGGCGAGGGCGGGGGCGAGGATGTCGTCGATCAGGTCGGTCATGTAGGGGACCAGGCCGTCGACGGCGCGGGGCGTGAAGCGGCGGTTGACGAGCCGGCGCTGCACGAGGTGCTCCGGATCGTCCATCGCGATCATGTTCGTCTCGTCCGGCTCGTGGTGGGAGCGGTAGCCGCGGCTCGAGCAGAACACGTCGGACCGGCGCTCGACGTCGAGCAGGTCGGCGTGGCGGGTGACCCCCCAGAGACCGTTCGCCTCGTCCCGGTAGACGGGCTCGTTGGCCCGCATCCACCGGAACGCCGCGTGCATGGCGTCGATGTCGCCGTAGAAGGCCGGCGAGAGCAGGTCGAAGGTCGGTCGTTCGGTTGCCACGGTGGGTGCCATCACACGCCCTCCTCGTCGGGGCCGGGCTCCGACGTCGTCGGGGTGGTGGTCGTGGTCGTGGTGGTCGACGTCGTCGTGGTGCTGGTGGTCGTCGTCGAGGTCGTGGTCGGCGGCTCGGTCGTCGTCGTGGTGGTCGGCTCGGTGGTGGACGACGACGGCTCGGTCGTGGTGGTCGTGGTCGACTCGGTGGTGGTCGACGACGTCGTGGTGGTGTCGGGCGTGTCGTCGTCGTCGCCCATGTTCACGAGCAGCAGGGCGGCGATGGCGACGATGGCGATCCCGACGACGACGAGGGCGGCGATGAGCACGCCCTTCCCGCCGCCCTCACCCTGGGCGGGAGGCGGGACCGCACCGGCCGGCACCGGCTGGCCCGCGGGGTCGGTGGGCGGGGGCACGGTGTAGCTGCCGGCCGGCATCACCTGGGTCGCGTCGGGCGGGGGCGTGGCGGCGGTGCCCTGCGGCGGGGTGGACGGACCGGCGTCCTCGGGCCGCCACGAGCTGGTCGCGTCGGACCCCGGCCCGTCGGCGGGGGAGGGGTCGGTCGCGGGCTCCGAGCCCGTGGCCCAGGCCCGGGTGGCGTCCTGCGACTCGTCGTCGGGTCGCCAGGCGGTGGTGTCGTCGTCGGGCACGTGGGTCCTCTCGGGTCAGCGGCAGGTCGCGATGCCGCCGTCGACGGGGATCACGGTGCCGGTGAGGTAGGCGCCCGCCCGCGACGCCAGGAAGATGGCGGTGCCGGCCATGTCGTCGGGCCGGCCGATCCGCTTCAGGGGGGCCGAGGCCGCGATCTGGTCGCCGGCCGCGGCCAGGGTGGCGGCCATCATCTTCGACTCGAACGGGCCGGGGGCGATGGCGTTGACGGTGACCACCGGGGCCAGCTTCGAGGCCAGGTGGCGGGTCAGCTGGTGCACCGCGGCCTTCGACGCCGAGTACGAGTAGGTCTCCAGCATCGGCACGTGGATGCCGTCGATCGACCCGATGTTGATCACCCGCGACGGCTCCTCGGCGCTGCCCTGCGCCCGCAGCAGCGGCAGGGCGAACTTGGTGGTGTGGAACACGCCCTTGACGTTGAGGTCGAGGGTGCGGTCCCAGGCTGCGTCGTCGAACTCCTCCAGCGGCGCGCCCCACGTCGCGCCGGCGTTGTTCACCAGCACGTCGAGGTGGTCGGTCTGACCCCCCACCTCGTCGAGGAGGCGCCGGGCCTCGTCCTCGCGGGAGAGGTCGGCGGCGACGGCGTGGCAGGTGCCCACCTTCGAGAGCTCGGCGGCCACCTCCTCGCACACGTCGGCCTTGCGCGAGGAGATCCACACCTCGGCGCCGGCCTCGACGAAGCCGCGGGCGATCATCAGACCGATGCCCCGGCTGCCGCCGGTGACGAGGGCCTTCTTGCCTTCGATGCTGAACAGGTCGGACACGGCGACGACCGTACTTGACCGGATGGTCAGGCCGGGGGAGGGGTCGCCCGACGGCCACGTCCCGAACGGACGGGAGGGCTCCGAGACGTCGGCGGTACGCTCGCCCGATGGCCACCGACCGCTCACCGGACGCCGATCCGGCCCTCTTCGACACGATCGTCAACCTGTCCAAGCGGCGGGGCTTCGCGTTCCCCTCGGCCGAGATCTACGGCGGCTTCCGGTCCACCTACGACTACGGCCCGGTCGGTGTCCTGCTCCTGCGCAACGTCAAGGAGGCGTGGTGGCGGGAGATGGTGCAGAAGCGCCACGACGTCGTCGGCCTCGACGCCTCGATCCTCACCCCGCCCGCGGTGTGGGAGGCCTCCGGCCACCTCGAGAGCTTCACCGACCCCCTGGTCGACTGCACCAGCTGCAAGGAGCGGTTCCGGCTCGACAAGCTCGACGACCCGGACCAGTGCCCGTCGTGCGGGAAGCGGGGCACCTTCACCGAGCCGCGCCAGTTCAACCTGATGTTCTCGACCCAGGCCGGGCCGGTGGCCGACTCCAGCGCCACCGCCTACCTGCGCCCCGAGACGGCCCAGGGGATGTTCGTCGACTTCACCCAGGTGATGACGACGGCCCGCAAGAAGCCGCCGTTCGGGATCGCCCAGATCGGCAAGTCGTTCCGCAACGAGATCACGCCGGGGAACTTCGTGTTCCGCACCCGCGAGTTCGAGCAGATGGAGATGGAGTTCTTCGTCCCGCCCGACGAGGCCGACCACTGGTACCGCTACTGGTGCGACGCCCGCTACCAGTGGTACCTCGACCTCGGGATGCCGGCCGACAAGCTCCGCCTCCGCGCCCACGCCGACGACGAGCTCAGCCACTACTCGTCGGGCACCAGCGACGTGGAGTTCCTGTTCCCCTGGGGCTGGGACGAGCTCGAGGGCATCGCCAACCGCGGCGACTTCGACCTGTCGGCCCACGCCAAGGCGTCGGGCGAGAAGCTCGACCACTTCGACCAGGCCACCAACGAGCGCTACACGCCGCACGTCATCGAGCCGGCCGCCGGGGTCACCCGGGCCGCGTTCGCCTTCCTGCTGGCCGCCTACGACGAGGAGGAGGTGCGGGGCGAGACCCGCGTGGTGCTCCGCCTCCACCCCCGCCTCGCGCCGTACAAGGTCGCGGTGCTGCCGCTGTCCAAGAAGCCCGAGCTCACCGGACCGGCGCGCGAGGTCTTCGCCGCCCTCGCCGACCGCTTCATGTGCGACTACGACGAGACCCAGGCCATCGGGCGGCGCTACCGCCGCCAGGACGAGCTGGGCACGCCGCTGTGCGTCACCTTCGACTTCGACTCGGTCGAGGACGGTGCGGTGACGGTGCGCGACCGCGACACCATGGAGCAGGAGCGGGTCCCGATCGAGGGCCTGGTCGACCACGTGGGCGCCCGGCTGGGGTTGTAGGGGGCGCCTCCCCGCGGCGTGATGTGCCGTGGGGAGCCCGCCGGGCGGTAGGTTGTGCGGGTCCGGGAGGGAGTATCCCGCACGACCGCAACGTCAGCACGGTGGCCTCGCCACCCGGGGCGGTCGGCTTGGCCACGGTTCGAGCGTGGTCAGGTGGAGAGACTCCCGGTAGATCGACCGATCGATCCCCGATCCCCGACCCTCGGAGCCCACGAACCCCATGTCACCCTCCCTCCTCCTCGCGGCCGGTGGGTCGAGCTCCGACAAGTTCGTCGACCTCGACATCCACCCGTGGGAGTGGGGCGCGCTCCTGATCTTCATCACCTTCCTGCTGGTCTTCGACCTGCTGGTGGTGCACCGCAAGCCCCACGAGATCCACTTCAAGGAGGCCGCCATCGAGACGCGCGGTCTGGATCTCGATCGGCCTCGCCTTCACCGGCGTCATCTACTGGATCGGCTCGACCTCGGGCATCGACCCCGCCACCGGTGCCCACGGCGTCGACGTCGGGGCCAAGGCGGCCGGCGAGTACATCTCGGGCTTCCTGCTCGAGAAGAGCCTCTCGATCGACAACGTGTTCGTGTGGGCGGTGATCTTCAGCTACTTCGCGGTGCCGCCGAAGTACCAGTTCCGCACCCTGTTCTGGGGCATCTTCGGCGCGCTGGTGCTGCGTGCGATCTTCATCCTCGCCGGCTCGGCCCTGATCGAGGCGCTTCACCGTCACGCTGCTGGTCTTCGGCGCTGATCCTCCTCTACACCGCGCAGAAGATCGCCTTCCACGACGAGCACGAGATCGACCCCGACAACAGCATCGTGCTGCGCGCCGTGCGGAAGGTCGTGCCGTCGACCGACAAGTACGACGGCCAGAAGCTGTTCACCCGCATCGAACGGCGCGCCTCGCCACCCCGCTGTTCGCGGTGCTGATCATGGTCGAGACCACCGACGTGGTGTTCGCGGTCGACTCGGTGCCGGCCATCTTCGGCGTGTCGCGCGAGACGTTCATCGTCTTCTCGTCCAACGCCTTCGCCATCCTCGGCCTGCGGGCCCTGTACTTCCTGCCTCAACGGCATGCAGGACCGCTTCCGGTACCTCAACTACGGCCTCGGCGGCGATCCTCGGCCTTCGTCGGCACGAAGATGATCCTCACCTTCACCGGCGAGCAGTTCGACTTCCCGACCGGAGGACTTCCACTTCCCGACGTGGCTGTCGCTCGCTGATCATCGTCGGTCATCCTGACCGTCACGATCGTGGCCTCGCTCCTCGCCGACCGCAGCGACGGCGCGGCCCCGATGACGGCGCACGGCGACGGCGGCGGCGGTCCCGCCGCGGTGGCCGACGACCGTCGAGGCGAGCCTGGCCGACGGTCGACCCCGACGACCCCGTCGGCGACCCCGACTCGGCCGAAGGCCTGATCGCCCGATCCGGGTCGCCGGGCCGGAGCCGCTGGTACCGTCCGCCGACGTGACCGCCGTCCTCGCGCCCGCCGCCCGGTGCCGGTGCCGGGGTGCTGATGGGCATCGTCGACGAGGACGTGGTGCGCGGTCCGCGAGCGCGCCGACATCGTCGCCGTGGTCCAGCCAGTACATGCAGGTCAAGCGGGTGGGCCGACGCTGGATCGGGCTGTGCCCGTTCCACGGCGAGAAGACGCCGTCGTTCTCGGTCAACGCCGAGAAGGGCCTCTACTACTGCTTCGGCTGCCAGGCCAAGGGCGACGTCGATCCGCTTCGTCCGGGAGCATCGAGCACCTCGACTTCGTGGGCGCGGTGGAGTGGCTGGCCGGCCAGTCCGGGATCACCCTGCGCTACACCGACAAGGTCGAGGGCGAGGGCCGCAAGCGCAAGGCCCGGCTCACCGAGGCCATCGGGCGGGCCGTCGACTGGTACCACGAGCGCCTGCTGACCGGCGCCCGACGCCGGACGCGGCCCGGGCCTACCTGCGCAGTCGGGGCCTCGACGGCGACACGGTGCGGCAGTACCGCATCGGCTGGGCCCCCGACGACTGGGACCAGCTGGTCCGGCACCTGTCGCTCTCGACGCCAAGGTGCTGGCCGACACCGGTCTCGGCTTCCTGAACCGCCGTGGGCGCCAGCAGGACTTCTTCCGGGGCCGGGTGCTGTTCCCGATCTTCGACGCCCAGGGCGACCCGATCGGCTTCGGTGGCCGGGTCATGCCCGGGGGCGAGGGCCCGAAGTACCAGCAACACCGCCCGAGACGCCCCTCTACGACAAGAGCAAGGTGCTCTACGGCCTCAACTGGGCCAAGGACGCGGTGGTCAAGGCCGACGAGGTGATCGTCTGCGAGGGCTACACCGACGTGATCGGCTTCGCCCGCGCCGGGCGTCGCCCGGGCGGTCGCCACCTGTGGCACCGCGCTCACCGAGGAGCACGTCCGGGTGCTGAAGCGCTTCGCCCGGCGGGTGGTGCTGGCCTTCGACCCCGACGCCGCCGGCCATGGCCGCCGCCGAGCGCTTCTACGAGTGGGAGCAGCGCCACGAGCTCGAGGTGGCGGTGGCCGACCTGCCGCCGGGGGCGGACCCCGGCGACCTCGCCCGCTCCGACCCGGAGCGGCTGCGCGCCGCGGTCGCGGAGCCGACGCCGTTCCTCGGCTTCCGGGTCGAGCGGGTCGCTCGCCGCACGGCAGCCTGCGCCACCCCCGAGGGGCGGGTGCGGGCCGCCGAGGCCGCCCTGGCGGTGATCGCCGAGCACCCGAGCGACCTCGTGCGCGACCAGTACGTGATGGAGGTCGCCGACCGCTGCCGGGTCGACGTCGGCCAGCTCCGAGCGTCGCTGCGCTCGGGGCGGCGGGTGGCGGTGCCGACGCCCCCGCCGGTGCGGGTCGGGCAGCGGCGGGACACGCCCGAGACCGTCGCCCTGCGCCTCGCCTGCGACGCCGAGCGGGGACCGGTCATGCTGCCGCTCCTCGACGACGTGCTGTTCGACGACGACCTCCACGCCATGGCCTACCGGGCCCTGCGCGACGCCGAGCGGCGACGTCCACGCCGCGATCGAGGCGGCCGGGCCGGAGGAGGCCGACCTCCTCAGCCGACTGGCCGCCCAGGACGAGACCGGGGTCCCCGCCGACGTGCGCCGGATCCTGCTGCGGCTGGCCGGGCAGCGGGAGGTGCAGCGCCTGCGCATGGAGCTGCGCTCGGGCGGCGACCCCGCCGACCTGCAGCCGTCGCTGAGCTGGCTGCTCACCCGGCTCGAAGCGGTCGGGCCCGACGCGCGTCCCGACCCAGCGGCCGAGGATCAGTTGCTAACTTGGCTCGCGGAGAGGGCCGAGGAGAGAACATGACCGGTGGTGCGACAGGGGCAGTGCCTCCCACCGTCGTCTCGACGACGGAGGGGTCCGAGGTCGGACATCGCGCCGTCACCGAGGCATCGACGCGGCACCGGCCCCCGCCTGCGCCGCCCTCGTCGTCGGTGCCCATCGTGGGTCCGCCCTCGGTCGATCGGGTGATCGAGTCCCGGCCGCCCCGGGCGCCCGGCGAGGACGAGGCGCCCACCTCGCATCGACACCCGTTCGACCGGCGCGTCGAACGTCGGCTCCGGCTCCGCCGACTCGGTGCGGATCTACCTGCAGGAGATCGGCCGGGTGCCGCTGCTGACCGGTCCGCAGGAGGTCGACCTGGCCCAGCGCATCGAGGCCGGCGCGGCCGCGGCCGAGCGCCTGGCCGACCTGTCGGCCGCCGACTCGCTCGAGTCCCTCCCGTTCGCCGAGCGTCGCAAGCTCGAGCGCACCTGCCCGCGACGGCGAGGAGGCCAAGAGCCAGCTCATCCAGGCCAACCTGCGCCTCGTCGTCTCGATCGCCAAGCGCTACGTCGGCCGCGGCATGCAGCTCCTCGACCTGATCCAGGAGGGCAACCTCGGCCTGATGCGGGCGGTCGAGAAGTTCGACTACACCAAGGGCTTCAAGTTCTCGACCTACGCCACGTGGTGGATCCGCCAGGCGATCACCCGGGCCATCGCCGACCAGGCCCGCACCATCCGCATCCCGGTGCACATGGTCGAGTCGATCAACAAGGTGCACCGCATCCAGCGCCAGATGCTGCAGGAGCTCGAGCGCGAGCCCACCGTCGAGGAGCTGGCGGCCAAGGTCGACATGACTCCCGAGCCGGGTGCGCGAGATCCTGCGCATCGCCCAGGACCCGCTCTCGCTCGACTCGCCGGTCGGTGAGGCCGACGACTCCAACCTGTCGGACTTCATCGAGGACCTCCAGGCCGAGGCCCCCGCCGACGCCGCGGCCCGCAAGATGCTCGTCGACGCGGTGGTCGAGGCCATGAGCGAGCTCAACGAGCGCGAGAAGCAGGTCGTGCGCCTGCGGTTCGGGCTCGAGGACGGCCAGTCCCGCACCCTCGAGGAGGTCGGGCGGGAGTTCGGCGTCACCCGGGAGCGGATCCGCCAGATCGAGTCGAAGACGCTGGCCAAGCTGCGCCACCCCCACCGCAGCCAGAAGCTCCGCGACTACCTCGACGGCGACTGAGACCGGCCCTCGACGAGCGTCGGGACCGCCGCGCCGCGTCGGATGTTCTGGCAACCGTGGTCCACGCGGGCGGGGGATGAGGGCGGCCGGAAGCGGGGCCGTGGTCGCATTCCGCTGCGCTCGCGTCGATCGCTTCGCGAGGATGCGGGGATGATCGCCCCCCACGTCGCCCAGGCGTACCTCGACCGGGCCTTCGGCCACATGTCCGCCGTGCTCGACCGCGTCGCCGACGACGAGCTGACCATCCGGCCCTTCGGTCCCGACACCAACAGCGTCAGCGGCCTGGTGACCCACTGCGCCGTGCTGTGCGAGTTCTGGCTCGGCCACGTCGGGCTCGGCGACCCGACCGAACGTGACCGGGACTCCGAGTTCGCGAGTCAGGCCGGGCGGGCCGAGCTGGTCGGCCTGATCGAGACCGCGCAGGCCGCGGTGCCGGGTCACCTGGCGCGGCTGGCGGCCGGTGAGGGCCGGCCCAACGAGATGCGGGCCTTCCTCTACGGCGACGAGGGCGACGACTCCCTCGTCCTCCACGTGGTCGAGGAGCTGTACCAGCACGTCGGCCACCTCGAGGTCACCGCCGACGCGCTCGTCGCCCGCCGCGGCTGACCGCCGTCGGCCGCGTCCCTGGGCGCTGGGCTCCGACCGCCGGGCATCGTTCTGTCCGTCCTGGTGGCGCGGTGCGCGTCACCAGGACGGACAGAAGGACGGATCAGCCGTGCCGGGCGTCGCTCCCCGGGGTTCGACGCCGCGGGCTTCGTGGGATCGTCAGGCGGGGTCGGGCGGGGCGTCGGTGACGTCGATGACGACCGGGCCCGAGTCGGCCGTCGTCCCCGAGCCTGACGGCCCCTTGAGGGCGGCCGGGAGCGTGGTCTGCGGGCGGAGGAAGCGGACCGCGACCGCGCCGAGGGCGGTGCCGAGCAGGACTCCGACGACGAAGCGCATGGGCCGAGCCTCGCGCACGGGGAGGGTCCGGGCGACCGGATCTGGGGTGGGGAGCGCCGGGGGGCCTCTGCTACCGTGACGCTTCCTTCCGGGGTAGCTCAGCTGGCAGAGCAGCTGACTGTTAATCAGCTTGTCGTGGGTTCGAGCCCCACCCCCGGAGCCACTGGTGGGAGCGCGGCGGCGACCCGACGGGGGCTTCCTCGTCGGCGCCGCCTCCCGGCCGCGCCCGGGCCCTCGGGTACCGTGCGGGCTCGTCGGGGCCTGTAGCTCAGTGGTCAGAGCGCGGGACTCATAATCCCTTGGTCGTGGGTTCGATCCCCACCAGGCCCACCGAGACCGACGCAGCCACAGGAGGACGACGGTGCGAGACGAGGGCGGGGGTGGGGGCGGACCTCGCATGGTGCGCAACGACCAGGCGGTCGGCGTCGATGGGCCGGTCGTGGTCATCGACGTCATCCGGGCCTTCTCGACCGCGGCCTACGCGCTCGCCGCCGGGGCCCGCCACGTGTACCTGGTGGACGGTGTGGACGACGCGCTCGCGTTCAAGGCCGCCCACCCCGGCTGCGTGGCGATGGGGGAGGACGGTGGACTGCGGCCGGACGGCTTCGACCTGCCGAACTCGCCGGTGATGGCGTCGCAGGCCGACCTCGCCGGGCGGCTGGTGGTCCAGCGCACCTCGGCCGGCACGAGAGGTGTCGTCGCCGCCGGGTCGGCGTCGCGGCTTGTGGGCCACCGGTCTGGTGACGGCGTCGGCGACCGCGGCGGCGGTGCGGTCATCTGGACTCGGGGAGCCGACCTACGTGATCACCGGCGACTTCGCCGACCGCGACGACCGGCCCGGCACCGACGACCGCCTCACCGCGGCCTACGTCGAGGCCGTGCGCACGGGATCGCCCGCCGATGCCGCGGCGGTCGGTCGGGCCGTCGCCGCCACCGACGAGGCCGCCCGCACCCTCCTGCTGGGCGACGCGCACGTCCACCCCGACGACATCGCCTACGCCACCGACGTCGACCGGTTCGCCTTCGCCATGGAGGTCACCCGCGACGCCGACGGCCTCCGCCTCGACCGCATCGACCCGATCTGAGCGGCGACCCCTCGGTTGGCAACGTCGGCCGGATCTGAGCTCGTCCACGTCTTCGTCGGTGAGGGTGTATCCGGTCGATGGGATCACGAGGAGGCCGTCCTCCTCCACGAGGTCATCTCGGGCGATCGGGTCGATCCGCAGGGAACGCCCGTCAGCCGAGATGGTCACCTCGCCGGGCCGGATCCCGAGTAGCTCGCGCAGCGCCTTCGGGATCGCCACTCGTCCGTCTGCGTCGATGGTCGTTCGCACCTCGCGATGCTGCCATGGCGACGTCGGCGCGTCGGGCTCGATTCGAACTCGGCCCTGGCGGGCGGGGTGGGGACTCGGGCAGGATCGGAGGATGGCGGCGGGCTGTGAGCCTTTCGGCGTCGACGACCTGCGGGGGCTGAGCCAGCAGGTCGCGTCCTCCTGGCTCGACGCGGCGGGCCGTGACTGGCACGCGCCCGCCGGGACGGTCGACTGGTCGTGCACCCGGACGGCCGACCACCTGGTCGACTGCGTGTACGGCGCTGCGTTCCTCCTGGCATCGCGCCGCACCGACGCCTACCCCGACGTCGGGACCGACCTGACGCTGGGGTCGTCGGCGACGCCTGGGCGACTCGTCGAGTCGCTTCGGATCGGCGACCCGCCTGCTGATCGGTGCGGTGGTCGAGGCCGACCCCGACGATCGGGCGATCCTGTTCCGTCGCCCGAGCCGGTGGTCGGCGAGGCGGCCGACTTCCTGCCACGGGGCGGCGCCGAGCTGGCGTTCCACGGACACGACGTCGCCGTCGGCCTCGGTGTGCCGTTCGAGCCGCCGGTGGACGTGGCCCGTCGTCTGCGCGAGCACATCGTCGGCTGGCCGATGTGGACCCACGGGGGACCTGGCTGGTCGCCCATCGTGCGCAGCATCGACCCGTGGGGCGACCTCCTCACCGCGTCCGGCCGGTCCCGCCGCCCGGTCGGATGAAGGGCCGACGCCAGGGCGGACGAGTCAGGCTGGCCGGGGATTGCGGCCGACGAAGGCGATGAGGCGGGACTGGACGTCGGCGTCGGCGGGCACGTCGACCTTCGGGCCGAACTGGCCGCTCTGGCGCAGGACCTCGTCCATCGGCTCCATGCCGGCGAGCATCTCCGCGCAGCGCTCGGGGTCGAGGGTCTCGTCCTGGCCGGTGGCCCGGGCCAGGTCCCACGTGTGGACGAAGACGTCGGCCGTGTAGAAGCGGTCGATCGCCTCGGGCGAGCGGCACGTCGCCGATGTGGGGGTTGTGCAGCACCCGATCGGCCGTGGCCGGGTCGTCGAGGATGGCCTGGACGGCCTCGCACTGCGTGGTCCAGGCGCCGACGGGGTCGTCGTCGACCGACGGGCCGGAGGCGATGGTGATCCCGGCGCCGCCCTCGAGGAAGCCGGGGAACCACTCGACCAGGTGGCGGACGACGTCACGGGCGACCCAGCCCTCGCACGGGGCGGGGGCGTCCCAGCCGTCGGCCGCCACGCCGCGCACGCGCTCGGTGAAGACCCCGGCGATCGCCCGGTGGGCGTCGGCGTAGGGCACTGGTGCGTCGCTCATCCCTCGGCCAGCAGCTCGTCGAGCGCCTCGTAGCCCTCGACCACGCCGGACTCCATGCCGCTGGCCAGGATCATGTCCCGGATCTCCATCGACTCGACCACCGACAGGCCGGTGAAGCGGGTGCGCCCGTCGCCGAGGTCCTCGAAGGTGCCCGTCTCGAGGCTGACCCCGTCCGGGGCACCGGTGAAGGTGAAGGTCTGGACGATGCGCTCGTTGGGCCGGACCTCGTGGAACGAGCCGTAGAAGGCGGCGATCTCCTCGCCGTCGTCGAAGGCGCGGTAGCTCCACTCGCCGCCGGTGCGGGCATCCCACGTCTCGATGCGGGTCTCGAGGCGCCGGGGTCCGATCCACCGGGCGTACAGCTCGGGGTCGACGTGGGCCTGGAAGACGCGCTCGACGGGGGCGTCGAACTCGCGGGTGATGGTGATGGTGGGGTTGTCGGGCGACGCCTCGATGCGGGTGTCGTTGCCGGTGGTGGTGCTCATGATGCCTGTCCTTGCTGGTGGGGTGGGGTGGTGGGGGTGGCCTCGCCGGCCTCGACCGCGAGGTCGGCGAGGAGGTCGTCGAGGCGGCGGAACCGCTCCTCGGCCTGGCTCCGGTAGCGCTCGATCCACTTCGTCATGAGGTCGAACACCTCGGCGTCGAGGTGGACGGGGCGGCGCTGGGCGTCGCGGGAGCGGGTGACCAGGCCGGCCTCCTCCAGCACCTTGATGTGCTTGGAGACGGCCTGGATCGAGACGTCGTAGGGCTCGGCCAGCTCGCCGACGGTGGCGTCGTCGGTCGAGAGCCGAGCGACGATGTCGCGCCGGGTGGGGTCGGCCAGGGCCGCGAACACCCGGGACAGCTGGTCATCGCTCACCTCGCCTCCTTCCGCTTCCTCAACCGTGTGGTTGAGGACGACCGTACGCCCGGGCTCCGCCGTTGTCAACCATCCGGTTGAGGAGAGCTCGCCACCCCCGAAGTGGCCCGCGTTCCGGGGGCCAGAGGCCGACGTTCGCGGGCCAGTTCGGAGGTGGCGGCGGTCGCGGGCGGGACGTCGGGTCGCGCGGAGGCGGACGGGACGTGTCAACCGATCCGCCCGCTGCGGCGTGGGTTGGGTGATGCTGGGCGCAGTGGGAGACGAGGTGGCCCCCGACAGGGGAGCGGGCAGGGCGGATGCCGTCGCCGGCGACGTCGACACCGGCACCGCGATGCGGACCGGGCGGCCCACGTCGCCCTGGTCGAGCGGCTGTACCGGGAGGGCTACGGCGACCTCGTCGGCCTGGCCACCCTGGTGCTGGGCTCGCCGGCCCGGGCCGAGGACGTGGTCCAGGACGCCTTCGCCGGGCTGTACCGGCGCCGCGAGCCGCTGGACGACCCCGAGGCGGGCATCGGGTACCTGCGGCGCAGCGTCGTGAACGGAGCCAGGAGCGCCCTCCGCCGCCAGGCCACGGCCGAGCGGGCCCGTCCGCTGCGCGTCGTGTCCGGGGGAGTGGCCGATCCGGCCGACGGCGCCACCGCAGCCGACGACGCCCGAGCCGTGGCCGCCGCCCTGCTCGAGCTGCCCCTGCGCCAGCGGGAGTGCGCCGTCCTGCACTTCCAGCTCGGCCTGACCCACACCGAGGTGGCCGACGCGCTGGGCGTGCGGCCGGGCTCGGTCAAGACCCACCTGCACCGGGCGGCCCGCCGCCTCTCGGACCTCCTGGAGGACCGCCGATGACCTCCGACACACCTCCGACGACGACGCCCGATCGCGTCCGACGACGTCTCGTCCTCCGACCGGCCGTCCGACGCGACGTCCCCGCGACCCGACGGCCTCCGGCGTCGCGGCGCCGGTCGCCGACCCGGCCTCGCGTGGCGGCCGTTCCGCCTCGCGACGGGCTCGACGACCGCTGGGTCGAGGCCATGCGGCGCCACGGCGGCACCCCCGCCGACGACGCGACCTGGCAGGCGATCGTCGACCGGGCCGAGGAGGGCGCGTCGCCGATCGGCGCGAGGTCGGGTGGTGGACGGGGCGCGCGGGCGTGGTGGGCGGTCGCGGCCGCCCTGGTGGTCGCCGTCGTCGGGGCCGCGGCCGTGATCGCCATGGGCGACGGCGACGACGGCGAGCAGGTCCAGGCCGGACCGGTCGGCCGACGGCTGGGATCCGCCCGCCGAGGAGTGGGAGCGCCTCCCCGACCCGCCCCTGTCGCCCCGCGACGGCGTGATGAGCGCGTGGACGGGCGAGGAGCTGCTCGTCTTCGGCGGCACGACGTGGACCTGCCCGCCGGGCGCCGACTGCATCGGCCCCGGAGCCCGACCAGCTGCTCACCGACGGTGCCGCCCTCGACCCCGAGACGGGCGAGTGGCGATCGATCGCACCCATGCCGCCGAGCCGATGCTCGGCGGCATCGGTCGCGGTGGTCGGCGACGACGTCTACGTGCTGCAGGACCGTCGGTCCGTCTGGCGATACTCGGATCAACGACGGAGCACGGGACCCTGGTCGTCGTAGCTCGGTCGCCGACGACGTGTGGACCGAGCGTGGTCGTGCCGGCGCCGGCGCCGGCGGCTGGTACTCCTCTGGTGACGAGCGGCGAGGACGAGGAGGTCCTCGTGCCCGGCTCCGACGAGGCCGGGGTGCGCCCGCTGCTGGTGCGGGATCCCGTGACTGGCCGCTGGGCCGAGCTCCCCGCTGCGCCGCTGCCCGACTGTACGACCGGTCGGCCGTGTGGTCGGCGCCGTACCTCTACGTCTTCGGCAAGGAGCTGGTGCCCAACCCGGGGTCGGAGGAGCCGTCGCTCGTCATCGGGGCTCGGGTCGACCTCGACGACCGGGGAGTGGGAGCGGCTGCCCGACTCCGAGATCCTCGAGCCCCCCTTCGTCGCCGCCGACGGTCTGCTGGTGAGCCCCGATCCGGGGGGCGCCGACGGTGGCGAGGTCAACGGCTGGGGCCGGACCTACCCCAACGGCGGCATCTTCGACACCGCGACCCAGACCTGGCGCGACCTGCCCGCCGGTCCCCGTCGGACGACGACGTCGGCTGGACGGCGGGGGTCATCGGGCGACCACGGCCGCGTTCTGACGCGCCGGCGGGCTGGCTGTTCGACACCACCACCGAGGACGTGGACGACGATGCCGGGCCTCGACGAGGCCCCGGGCGCGGTCTCCACGAGAGAGCCTGGGCCGGCGAGGTGCACACCGCCGGGATCGACGCGGTCGTGGTCGGCGGCGTCGACTGGTCCGGTCGGACGAGCCCGAGCTGCTCGGCGACGCCTGGATCTGGCGCTCGGGACGCTGCCGGCGGCTCGTCCGACGAGGGGCCGGGCGCGAGCACCGAGGGCGACGACCGGGGAGGGCGACGGCGACGGCGCGAGGACGACAGGCTCCGCTACTTCGTCGCGGCCACCGTCCTGGACGACGGTGACGGGCCCGAGCTGTGCCTCGGCGGGGTGGCCGACGTCGCTCCCGCCGCAGTGCGGTGGCCCGCCGATCGAGGGGTGGGACTGGGCCGACGGTCGAGGGAGAGGAGTCCGCCGCCGGCACGACCTGGGGCGACTTCGAGGTGATCGGCACCTTCGACGGCACCACCTTCACCCTCACCGAGCCGCCGCGACGGTCGACCCGAGCGACGACCCGGAGCTCCTCGACGCTCCGCCCGACCTCGATCCGGACTTCACCGCGCCGTGCCCCGAGCCCGAGGGCGGGTGGCCGACCGCCGACCCGGCGGTGTGGGGCATCGACGCGGCTGAACGCCTTCACTGGACGAGGCCCGGTCGGTCGACGGGTTCGCCGGGCTCTGGATGGCCGACACCCCGGGCGATCAGCAGGCGGGCGGAGGAGCCGGGGGGATCTACGTCGTGGCCGTCGCCGGCGGACCCGACGTCGAAGCCGGCGCCGAGGATGCCCTGCGCGACCTGTGGGGCGGCGCGACCTGCATCACCTCGGCCGAGCACACCTACCGGGAGCTGGAGCAGGCCCGGGACGAGGCGACGGCCCTGGTCGAGGACGCCGGCGCGACCGTGCTGATGTCGTCCATCTCCGAGGTCGGCAACCAGGTGCACCTCCAGATCGTCGCCCCGGCTCCCCGACCTCCAGGCCCAGCTCGACGAGCGCTTCGGCGAGGGCACCGTCGTCCTCTTCAGCGCCCTCCGCCGCCTCGCCTGACCTACGTCGGTCCGCCGCCAACGGGCGCCCCCCGAGCGGTCCGCGGTGGTGCCCGTCCTGGGTCACGACGCGAGCCAGCTCGGGACGGGAGGTGAAGTGGCTCGCGTTCTGGGGGTCAGGGGCTGACGTTCGCGAGCCGGTTCGGGGGTCGGGGGAGGATCGGGTTGGTACCGTCCGCCGGTGCCCGACCCGCCTTCCGACGCCGCCGCTCCCGACCGCGCCGACGCCCCCACGCCAGCCGACGACCGCGTGCCCACCGGCGAGGGGGAGCCGAGCTGGATCGCGCGGCTGTGCGACCTCGACCGGGCCGGCGAGACCGACACGTTCGTCGCCCGGAACCCGGGCGGCACCAACCAGGACGGGCGGCTCTTCGGCGGGCTGATCGCGGCCCAGGCCCTCGCGGCCGCAGCGGCGACCGTCGACCCCCTGAAGCACCCGCAGTCGCTCCACCTCTACTTCGTGCGGGGCGGACGTCCGGGGGTCGACGTCGAGATGGTGGTCGAGCGCACCCGCGACGGCCGCTCCTTCGACACCCGCCGGGTCACGGCCGTCCAGGAGGGCAAGGTCATCCTGGAGATGCTGGCGTCGTTCCACGTGACCGAGCCCGGCGTCGACCAGCACCCGCCCGCGCCGCCGATGCCGCCGGTCGAGGAGTGCACCGCGGTCGGCGAGATCGGCGGCCTGTCGGACCGCTTCGAGATGCGGGTCCCGCCGCAGAGCGCGGCCTTCTTCGGACCTCCGCACTGGGTGCGCATGCGCGTGCCGGTCGAGGACGACACCGTCATCCGGGCCTGCGCCCTGGCCTTCATGTCCGACATGGGGCTCATGGCCGCGGCCCGCCCGCCCGGGACGCCGCTGCGGTTCGGGCCCGGGTTCCAGGCCGCCAGCCTCGACCACTCGATCTGGTTCCACCGCCCGTTCGTGCCCGACGCGTGGCACTGCTACCAGGCCAGCCCGATCAACAACGTCGGCTCCCGGGGCCTCGCCGTCGGCGGGTTCTACGACGAAGCGGGCCGGCTGGTCGCCTCGATGGCCCAGGAAGCCCTCTGGCGCCTCGGCGACGGCTGACGCCCTCGTCGCCAGCGGTCGTGGCGGTGAGCCGGCGAGCTCCGGCTGCGGTCCCCGACCGTGGCGGAGGTGACCTGCCAGGAGCGTCGGTTCGCGGCCACGGAGCGGCGTGCGGGGCAGTCGGAGCCCGCGGGGCGGGGGAGGTGGCGCGGGAGCGGCGCGGCGTCGGCGTCAGGGGGAAAGGCCCTGGTCAGAGACGGATTCGGCGCGAGGCTCAAGCCCGAGCGTGGCGCGGCCGACGGTGAGGGCACACAACGCTCGTCGTCGCGGCCTGGGGGGAATCCATGCCACGACGGCGGCCGGACGGTCGGCCCGACCGCGGAGGCTCACCCTGGGGGGGTGGGTCGCCGTCGAGGGTCGCCCACCTGACGGACCCGGTGCCCCCGGGTGGGTCGGTGCCAGGTACCCCATCACCTGGTGCCGGCCCAGCCAGGGGGCACCGGGCTCGGGTTCCCCGGCTCGGGCTCGCTCGGGCCGGGCCTCTCCGCGGCCGCGCTCAGCCCTCGGCGCCCAGCCAGCGCTCGCTGTGGTGGAGGAGCCAGCGGCTGACCTCCATGGCCCGGTCGAGCTCGGCGCACAGCAGCTCGCGCTCGCCGACGTAGACCTCCGACAGCGACACCTCGACCCGGCCCACGATGCCGACGCTGCGCTCGGCGCGCATCGGTGACGGACGCGAACGAGTCGATGGCCGAGACCTCCAGCGGCAGGTCGGTGCCGCCGATGCCGGCCAGGTCGGTGGCCAGCACCAGCAGGTCCGGGCGTGTTGGCCAGGGGCGGCAGCGACCACGAGAAGTGCAGCGGGAAGCGGTGGAGGTCGGGCGGGTCGTCGCCCTCGTCGAGCTCCATCACCAGGTCCTCGAACGAGAGCAGCACGCGGGGATCGACCTCGAGGGCCAGGTGGATGTCGAGCGGGCCGCCGCACGCCTCCTCGGGGTGCAGATCGACCTCCCACGCCTGGCGGAGGGAGTAGGTCTCGACGAAGTGCCGCTCATCGTGCACGTGGAAGCCGTGCGTGATGGCGTGCTCCTTCTGCTCGGCGACGAAGCCGGCGACATCGATGACGGCCACAGGGTCCTCTTACTAGGTGCGCGGATGGGTCGCCCGTCTCGCGGCTGCATCGTGCGGCTTCGCCGCACACCGACGCCGTGCTTGTCTGGTCGCCTCGCCTGTCGGCGCGGCTCCTCGACGGGGGCCGCTCCAGCCTGCCACGCCGGTGTGACGACGAGGAAGGGCCGCCCGGCGCCGACCGTGGCCGGCGCTACCGTCACGCCGTGACCGACGACGAGCTCCTCGACGTGCTGGCGGCGGCGGCGGCGGCCGTGGCCGAGGCGCTGGGGGCCACCACGGACTGGGGCGAGACCGGCGACGTGCCCGGTCAGCACCACAGCGACCTGGCCGCCGATGCGGCCGCGATCGCCGTGCTGCAGGCGGCCGGGCTGGCCGTGTTCAGCGAGGAGAGCGGCTGGACCGACCGCACCGACGACGGGCTCACGGTGGTCATCGACCCGCTCGACGGCAGCACCAACGCCAAGCGGGGGATCTCGTGGTGGGCGACCAGCCTGTGCGTCATCGACGCGGAGGGACCCCGCGTGGCGCTGGTCGACGACCTGGTCCACGGCACCCGCACCTCCGCCGTCCGGGGCCAGGGTGCCCAGGTCGACGGCCGGCCCGTCCGGGCCAGCGGGTGCACCGAGCTGCGTCGGGCGATCGTCGGGCTCAACGGGCTGCCCGCCCGGCACCTGGGCTGGGCCCAGTGCCGGGCCCTCGGCGCCGCCGCCCTCGACCTGTGCGCGGTGGCGACCGGTCGACTGGACGGCTTCCTCGACTGCAGCGGCGACGGCCTCGCCCCGTGGGACTACCTCGGCGCGGTCCTGATCTGCCAGGAGGCCGGGGCCGTGGTCCGCGGTCTCGACGGTCGCCCCCTCCACGACCTCGCGTCACCGGTCCGCCGCTCGGTCGTCGCCGGGGCCACCGAGGCACTGGTCGACGACCTGGCCAGCCGCTTCGCCGCGGTGGGTCCCCTGCCGCGGTGGCGGGGGGTCGAGGCCGCCGACCTCTGAGGCTGGCGCAGAGGATCGCCCGCGTCGGGGTTCGATCGTGCGGCTTCGCCGCTCACCGACACCGTGCTCCTGGGTCGCCTCGCCTGACGGCTCGGCTCCGTAGGCTGACCCGATGCGAGACGGTGTCCATCGCACCCTGCTGCGGGTGTTCCGTCGCCTCCCGACGGGCACCCGGCGCCTCATCGTCCGCGTCGCGTCGCCCTCGTTCACGGTGGGGTCGGTCGTCTTCATCGAGCGGGCCGACGGGGCCCTGCTCCTCGTCGGCCACGTCTACCGCCGCCGGTGGGGCGTGCCCGGCGGTCTGTTGGAGAAGGGCGAGCCGCCGGCGGCCGCCGCGGTCAGGGAGGTGCGCGAGGAGGTCGGCCTCGACGTCGTGCTGATCGGCGACCCCGCGGTCGTCGTCGACCCCATCCCGCAGCGGGTCGACGTGGTGTTCCGGGCCCGTCTGGCGCCGGGGGTCGACCCTGCCGACGCCCGGCCCGTCAGCCCCGAGATCACCGAGGTCGGCTGGTTCCAGCCCCACGAGCTGCCCGAGCTCCAGCACGAGACCGCCTCGGCGTTCGTGGCCATGGCCCGCAACCAGCAGGCCATGGAGCCGGGACCGGCGGCCGACCTCGGCCGCGCCGCGCACTAGCCCGACCACGCCGTGACCGGCGCGGCGGGCGGCTCGCGGCGGTCGCGGGAGTAGCGTCGAGCGGTCCTCGGGGGCGTAGCTCAGTTGGCGAGAGCGTCCGGCTTACACCCGGAAGGTCGTCGGTTCGATCCCGGCCGCCCCCACCGCATGACCGCCGCCGACCCGCCTCCCGCCGGCTTCGCCGACCCATCGATCGCGCCGGCCGAGGCGGTTGCACAGGTCGGACCCGAGCGCAGGTACGCGTCGGAGGCGCAGGACCGGTGGGACGGGTACCGGCCCCGCGCCGGCGACGTGGTGGTGAGCACCCGCTCGAAGTGCGGGACGACCTGGGTGCAGGCCGCCTGCCTGCACCTGGTCCACGGCCCGGAGCTCCCCGCGCCCCTGTCGGAGCTGTCGCCCTGGCTCGACTGGGACGTCGAGCCGGTCGCCGACGTCCTCGCCCGCCTCGACGCCCAGCCGCACCGTCGGGTGATCAAGACCCACACACCGCTGGCCGGCATCCCCCTCCACCCCGGTGTGCACCACGTGGTCGTCGGGCGCCACCCCCTCGACGTGGCCGTGTCGCTGCACCACCACGCCCTCAACATCGACCGGCGTCGCTCCGCCGAGCTCCGGGGCCGGCCGGTCGGTCCGGCGCCCGTCGCCGACGTCGAGGAGTGGGTCGAGGGCTGGCTCGCCCCCGGCGTCGGCCCCGAGGTCGAGCTCGACACCCTCCCCGGCCTGGTGCACCACGTCACCGACGCCTGGACTCGTCGCGGCACGATCGACGTCCACCTGGTGCACCACCGGGACCTGGTCGACGACCTCGACGGGGAGCTCGGACGGCTGGCGCAGGCCCTGCACGTCGACCTCGCCCCCGACGTGCGGCCATCCCTGGTCGCGGCGCTGTCGTTCGAGGCCATGCGGGCCCGGACGGCGACCTACGTGCCGGACCGGCTGGGCGTGCTCCGCGACCACGGCCTGTTCTTCCGCTCGGGCACCCCCGGAGACGGACGACGGACCCTCGGAGCCGACGCCGAGGCCCGCTGCGTCGAGGTGGTCGAGGCGCTCGCCCCGCCCGACGTGGCGGCCTGGCTGCTGCGCTGAGCACCGGCGAGGTCGCCGTCGCCATCGCCGTGGTCCCGTCGCGGAAGTGGTTCGCGTTCGTCGGGCTCTGGCCCGCGGGTCGCGTGCCACGTCGACCGGGGTGGCCAAGTGGTTCGCGTTCGTGGGGCGCTGGGGCCCGGATCGCGGGCCACTTCGCTCGGGGGGTGACCGGGCCGGCCGCGGTCAGCGGAAGGCGGAGGCGACCTCGGTGTGGAAGCGGTCGAGGAAGTCGCGGCTGGCGGCGACGTCGGGGCTGAACCAGTCGGGCACGATCAGCTCGTCGAGGCCGGCCTCGGCGTAGGCGCCGACCTGGTCGACGATCTCGGCCGACGACCCGATCAGGTGGGGCCGGTCGTGGTCGACGGCCCGCAGCCGCTCGGCCTCGGCCGGGTCGTCGACGAAGCGCACCAGGGCCTGGGTCGACCGTCGGATCTCGGCCGGGTCGCGCCCGACGTCGTCGCAGTGGCGGGCGAGCACCTCGCTGCGGTGGCGGAGCTGCTCGACGGTGGCCCACGAGTTCCACTCGTCGGCGAAGCGGGCCGCGATGCGCAGGCCCCGCTTCTCGCCCTTGGCCCCGATCAGCATCGGCAGTCGGCCCTCGGGCGGGGTCGGACGGCACGGCGCGTCGGTGAACGAGTAGTGCTCGCCGTGGAAGGTCGTGCGGTCGGAGTGGAGGAGCGACCGGATGACCTCGCACGCCTCCTCGTAGCGGTCGAGGCGGGTGCGGGTGTCGAACAGGTCGATCCCGTAGGCCAGGTGCTCGTTGACCTGCCACCCGGCCCCGAGGCCGAGCACGAACCGACCGCCGGTGATGGCGTCGAGGCTCACCGCGCTCTTGGCCACGACCGCCGGGTGCCGGTAGGTGCCGCCGAGCACCAGCGGCCCGAGGCGCAGCCGTTCGGTGCGGCCCGCCAGCGCCGACAGCAGGGTGAAGGCCTCGAGCAGGGGGGCGTCGTCGACCGCGTCGTCGTCGCGGTCGAGCATGAAGTGGTCCATCACGTAGGCGCCGTCCCAGCCGGTGGCGTCGCAGTGGGTCACCACGTCGGAGATGTGGGCGAAGGGGACGAACGACGACGGCCAGACCGAGAAGCGCATGGGGCCATGTGAGCACACCCGCCGCGCCGGGGGCGGGACGAGGCGGGACGCCGCGAGGGTCAGGTGGCGGTCGCCGCGGCCAGCGCGATGCGGACCATGTCGTCGAAGGTGGTCTGGCGCTCGTCGGGCGACAGCTGCGCGCCGCTGGGGATGTGGTCGGACACCGTGAGCAGGGTGAGCGCCCGCGCCCCGGTCTCGGCCGCGACGCCGTACAGGCCGGCGGCCTCCATCTCGACCGCGAGGATCCCGAGCGACGTGGCCAGGTCGGTCACCGACGTGTCCGGCGCGTAGAAGAGGTCGGAGCTGAGCACGTTGCCGACCCGCACGTCGATGCCGAGCGCGGCCGCACCGTCGACCGCGGCCCGGGTCAGGTCGAAGTCGGCCACCGCCGCGAAGTCGTGACCCCCGAACCGGAGGCGGTTGACCTTCGAGTCGGTCGACGCGCCGAGGGCGACCACGACGCTGCGCAGGGGCAGGTCGTCGCGCAGGGAGCCGCACGAGCCCACCCGGATGAGGCGCTCGACGCCGTACTCGCGCACCAGCTCGGTGGCGTAGATCGAGCACGACGGGATGCCCATGCCGTGGGCCATCACCGACACCGGCGTGCCCTCGAAGGTGCCGGTGAAGCCCTCGACGGCCCGGACGTCGGTGACGAGGCGGGCATCGGTGAGGAACGTCTCGGCGATGTGGCGGGCCCGGCGGGGATCGCCCGGCATGAGGCAGACCGGGGCGAAGTCGCCGGGCGAGGCGGCGTTGTGGGGCGTGGGCACGGCGACCTCCGACGGCGGGGGACGCCCGACGGTAGCGGGGCCTGACCGTCGGGACGTGCGCAGAGATGTGCTGCGGCTCGCGGGCACATCGTGCGGCGTCGCCGCCGACCGACACCGTGCTCGGCTGGTCGCCTCGCCTGTCGGCTCGGCTCATCGGGGGACGGTCGCAGCCGTGGCCGCCGCACCGGCGTGGCGGAGCTGCGGCAGGAGGCCCCCGTCGCCGAGCGCTCGCAGGGCGCGGAGCTCGGCCACGTCGACGACCACGGCGTCGTCGGGCTCTCGGGAGCAGATGAAGGTGACCACGCAGTCGGCGCAGGCATCGCTGTGCTGGAGCGAGCACTCGTCGCAGCTGATGCGGAGCGGATCGGGGGCAGCCATGGAGGCCTCCTGGGGGTGGGGCGCGTCGGGGATCCGACCCGCATCATGCAGAGGGGGTGTGACAACGAGGGTCCGCCCGACCCACCATGGGTCCCCATGGGTCCCGTCGACGCTCCGTCCCCGGCCACGGGTCGCGACGCCGGGCTGGCGGCCCGGGCGGTGGCCGCCGGCCTCGCCGCCGGCCTCGACGCCGTGGGCGTGACCACCGCCGAGCCCCTCGTCGACACCCGCGACGCCCTGGTCGCCCGCAAGGCGGCCGGCCTCCACGGCGGGCATGGCCTTCACCTACCGCCACCCGGAGCGCTCGACCGACCCCCGCACGGTGCTGCCGTCGGCGCAGGCCGTGGTGGCGGGGGCGTGGGCCTACGGCCACGGCGACGTCCCGCCCGCGCCGGCGGGCGGCCCCCAGGGCCGGGTCGCCCGCTACGCCTGGGGCTCCCACTACCGGGAGCTGGCCGACGCGCTGGAGCGGGTGGCCGAGCTCCTCCGGGCCGAGGGCTGGCGCGGCCGTCGTGGTCGTCGACCAGAACCACCTCGTCGACCGCCCGGTCGCCCACCGGGCCGGTCTCGGCTGGTACGGCAAGAGCGGTCTCCTCCTGCTCCCCGCCGCCGGGAGCTGGTTCGTGCTCGGCAGCGTCGTGACCGACGCCCCCCTCGCCCCGACCGCCGACGGGCCGGTCGCCGACGGGTGCGGGTCGTGCACCCGGTGCCTCACCGACTGCCCGACCGGTGCGATCGTCGCCCCCGGGGTGGTCGACGCCCGCCGCTGCCTGGCCTGGATCGTGCAGGCGCCGGGGGACATCCCCCGCGAGCACCGGGCCGCCATGGGCGACCGCATCTACGGCTGCGACGAGTGCCAGGACGTGTGCCCGCCGAACCGGGTCGAGCTGCGCCGCACCCGCCGCGGCCCGGTCAGGCCGGCGGACGACGGCAGCGACGCCGCGGTCGGCGTCGACGACGTCCCGGCCGGCGAGGGCCCCTGGGTCGACCTCCTCGACCTGCTGGCCGTCGACGACGCCACGCTGGTCGCCCGACACGGGCGCTGGTACATCGCCGGGCGCGACCCACGCTGGCTGCGCCGCAACGCCCTCGTCGCCCTCGGCAACGTCGGCGATCCCGCCGACGAGCGGGTCGCGGCCGCGCTGCGCGCCGCCCTGGCCGGCGACGATGCGATGCTCGCGGCCCACGCGGCGTGGGCGGCTCGCCGCCTCGGCCGCCCCGACCTGCTCGACGCCCTGCCCCCGACGACGTCGCCCGAGGTCCGCGCCGAGCTCGACGCCGCCGCGCCCGAGCCGCGATCCTCGGACGCCCACCTCCCGAGCGCGCCGCGCCGCGACGGGAGCCCCGCCGACCCCGCCGCCCACCCCGGAGCCCCCGTCCCACGATGAGGCACCTGCTCGTCACCAACGACTACCCACCCAAGGACGGCGGCATCCAGCAGTACCTCTGGGAGCTGTGGCGACGCCTGCCGCCCGACGACGTCACGGTGCTCACGACCGCCCACCCGGACGCCGCAGCCTGGGACGCCACCCAGGAGCACCGCATCGAGCGGGTCGACTCCAAGGTGCTGCTGCCGACCCGCGCCCTGGCGTCCCGCATCGACGCCCTCGCCGACGAGGTGGGTGCGGGCCTGGTGCTGCTCGACCCGGCCCTCCCGCTCGGCCGCCTCGGTCCCGACCTCGATCCACCGGTACGGGGTGGTCCTCCACGGCGCCGAGGTCACCGTCCCCGGCCGGGTGCCGTTCACCCGCCCGGCGCTGGCCCGGGTGCTGGTGGGTGCCGAGCTGGTCGTGGCCGCCGGCGGCTACCCGGCCGACGAGGCCGAGCGGGCCGCCCGCCGCGGCCTTCCCGTCGTCGTCGTGCCCCCCGGCGTCGACACCGAGCGCTTCCGGCCTCCGACGCCTGAGCAGCGCGCCGCGGCCCGCACGCGCCACGGCCTGTCCGTGGACGACGAGGTCGTCGTGTCGATCAGCCGGCTGGTGCCCCGCAAGGGGATGGACGTCCTGATCGACGCCGCCGCGGCCCTGGCGTCGACCCGCCCTCGGCTCCGCGTCCTCATCGGCGGGCAGGGGCGCGACGAGGCTCGCCTGCGCCGCCGCATCGAGCGCACGGGCGCGCCGGTCGAGCTCCTCGGCCGCTTCGACGAGGCCGAGAAGCCGGACCTGTACGGGATGGCCGACGTCTTCGCGATGCTCTGCCGCGACCGGTGGGCCGGTCTGGAGCAGGAGGGCTTCGGGATCGTGTTCCTCGAGGCCGCCGCGTGCGGGGTGCCCCAGGTGGCCGGAGCGAGCGGCGGGTCGGCCGAGGCCGTCGCCGACGGCATCACCGGCACCGTCGTCACCGACCCGACCGACGTCGAGGCCGTGGCCCGGGCGATCGACCGCTACCTCGGCGACGCCGAGCTCCGTCGCCGCACCGGCGAGGCGGCCCGACGGCGGACCGTCGAGGAGCTGGCCTACGACCGCCTGGCCGGGATCCTCGCCGCCGCGCTGCAGGAGGTCGCACCCTGACCCGTCCGGGCCCCGGCCCCGAGCGGTGCCCCTGCGGTCCTGACTCGACGCCGGTGGGGTGGGGCGGCAGGATCGCGGAGTGACCCCACCGACCACCTTCGTGGCCGCGGCGGTCCGTGCCCTGCGGGGCCACGGGGGACGACCGGCGACGGACGCACCCGGTGGCCCGTCCTGGGCCGACGTCGCCTCCGAGGCCCGCGCCCTGGCCCTCGGGCTGGGCGCGGCCGGGGTGGGCGCGGGCGCGGTCGTGCAGGTCCCGGCGTCGGCCGCCGGTCCTGCGGTCCAGCTGGGCCGTGAGGTGGCCGTGCTGTCGGCCGGTGCGGCGCTGGCCCTGCCGGGGACGAGCGCAGCATCGACCGGGAGCGCTGATGTCGCGGTGCTCGGCGACGACGGGCTGGTCACCAGGGCGATGTCGATCCCGCTCGGCGACCTCGTCGCCCCGGAACCGCCCGGACCCGACCGCTCGCCCGACGCCTACGAGCACTCGGTCGCCGAGCTGGCGCCCGACGACCCGGCCGTCGTGGGCGGCGGCCGGGTGGTCACCCACGGCGAGCTGCTGTGGGCGCACCGCACCGTCGAGCGGTGGCTGCTCCCCGTCGTCGGCCCGTGGGGCCCCGGGCGCGTGCTGGCCCTCCCCAGCGGTCCGGCCGAGGCGGCGAGCGCACCGGTGGCGAGCGCCCTGGTGGGTCGGTGGTGGCCGGCGTTGGCCGGCGCCCAGCTGGTCACCGCGGTCGGGGGTGGTCCGGCGGCGTCCGTGCTCCCGCTCGCGGCGTCTCCCGACCTCGTCGTGGCCGACGCGTCGTCGTGGGCCGACATCGCCTCCGCCCTGCGCGACCGGGCCGGCCGGAGCCGCCGGGGCCGTGCGCTGCTGCGCCACGGCCGGGTGCAGGCCGCGGGCGAGCCGCGCGGCCCCGGTCGAGCGCGCCGCGGCCCGGGTCCTGGCCCGCCGGACGGCGCCCGGCCTGCGGGAGGACGCCGGCCTCGGCCCGCTGGCCCTCGGGATCAGCCTCGGGCTCCCCGACCCGGCCACCGGGCGCGACCTGGCCGCCCTCGCGGTCCCCGTCGTCCCGACGTGGGTCGACGCCCGCGTGCCGGCCCCGGTGGCGGCTGGCCCCGTGGTCCACCCCTCGCCGGCCGGTCGATGGGGCCGCCCGCTCCCGGGCCGCAGCATCTCCTGCGGCGGGCCGACCACGACCGTCTGCGGCGACGACCTGCCCGGAGGGGCCGTCGACCTCCCGCTGCGCTCCGACGCCGACGGCCGCGACCGGGTGGCGCTCCGGTGACGGTGGCCGACCGGCGGGCGACGCCGTGGGAGCGGCGCGTCCCGACCGGCGGCGGCGACGGCCGGCTGCTGGTCCGGCTGTCGTGGGCCGGCACCGTCGTCTCGTGCGTCACCGCCATCGCCAACGCCGCCACCGGGAGCCGCAGCGACTTCCTGCTGTCGGCCATCCCCGGCCTGGTCATGTTCGTGCTCGGCAGCGCCGCCTTCCTGGCCGCGTTCCTGCTGGCCGTCCAGCGCAGCCGCACCGAGGCGATCGGCGTCGGCGGCCTCTACTTCCTCGCCGGCTGCGCGCCCCGGGCGGTGCAGCTCACGATGATGGCCTCGGTGGCGGTGCAGACGGTCGTGCCGCTGGTGGTGACCATGATCCGGCCGTTCGTGGCCTTCTCCGTGCTGGCCCCGATGTGGTCGCTCGGCCTGGCCGGCCTGTGGGGCGCGCGGCACGGCACCTTCCCACCGAAGGCAGACCCCGACGTGGCCCAGACGGGGGCACGGTCCGCCGGGGACGGCTCCGATGGGCCAGACTTCGGATCCGACGGACGTGGAACGGAGGCGCCCCCCGATGGGTGATTCGGTGCGCGAGCAGCTCACGATCGCTGCTCCGGTCGACGAGGTGATGACGGTGCTGCTCGACATCGAGCGCTACCCGGAGTGGGCCCGCGACCTGAAGCGGGCCGAGGTGCTCGCCCGCGACGACCAGGGGCGGGTGGCGTCGGCCCGGTTCCGGGCCGCCGGGTTCGGCTACAGCACCCAGTACACGCTGGCCTACGACCACGCCGTGCCGGGCCGGCTGTCGTGGCGCCTCACCGAGGGCGACGCCACCAAGGTGCTCGACGGGCACTACGAGCTGACCGACAACGGCGACGGCACCTCCGAGGTGACCTACGAGCTCGAGGTCGAGCTGGCCCTCCCGCTGCCGGGCTTCATCAAGCGCCGCACGGCCCACAAGATCACCCACACCGCCCTCCAGGAGCTCCAGGCCCGCGTCGAGGGCCACGACGGGACCGCCACGTGACGTCAGGCCGCCCCGTCAGCCACGGGCGGACCCTGCTCTTCACCGGCAAGGGGGGCGTGGGCAAGACCACCGTCGCCGCGGCCACCGCCCTGCGCTGCGCCGATGCCGGGGCCCGCACCATCGTCTTGTCCACCGACCCCGCGCACTCGCTGGCCGACTCGCTCGACGTCGAGCTGGGCCACCTGCCGACGCCGGTGACCGACGGGCTCTGGGGCCAGCAGCTCGACGCCCGCGAGCGCATGGAGGAGGCCTGGGCCGACATCCAGTCCTGGCTCGTCGACGTCTTCGAGTGGGCCGGCGTCGAGGGCATCGCGGCCGAGGAGCTGTCGCTGCTGCCCGGGCTGGAGGAGGTCTTCGGCCTGGTCGACATCAAGTCCTACGCCGACTCGGGCGAGTGGGACGTGGTGGTGGTCGACTGCGCGCCCACGGCCGAGACCATCCGGCTGCTGTCCCTGCCCGACGTGCTCCGCTGGTACATGGAGCGGGTGTTCCCGACCAGTCGGCGGCTGTCGCGGGCGCTCTCGCCGGTGCTGTCGCGCGTGACCTCGCTGCCGGTCGCCGGCGACGCCGTGTTCGGCTCGGCCGAGCGCTTCTACGCCCGCCTCGACGGGGTGAAGGAGGTCCTCGCCGACACCGAGCGCACCAGCGTCCGCCTGGTCGTGAACCCCGAGCGCATGGTGATCGCCGAGGCCCGTCGCACCGCCACCTACCTCTCGCTGTTCGGCTACGGCGTCGACGCGGTGGTGGCCAACCGGCTGCTGCCCGACGGGGTGTCCGACCCCTGGTTCGACCGGTGGAAGGCCCTGCACGCCGAGCACCTGGCCGAGATCGAGAAGGGCTTCGCCCCGCTCCCGGTGCTCAAGGCCGAGCTGGCCGAGGAGGAGGTCGTCGGCCTCGACCGGCTGCGTGCCCTCGGCGACGTGCTGTACGGCGACACCGACCCCGGCGCCCGCCTGCACGACGGCCAGCCGATGCGGATCCACACCAAGGGCGACGACGTCCACCTCGACCTCGACCTCCCCTTCGCCGAGCGCGACGAGCTCGACCTCGGCCGGCACGGCGACGAGCTCCTGGTGGCCGTCGGCCCCTACCGCCGGGCGATCCTCCTGCCGGACTCGCTCCAGCGCCGCAAGATCACCGGCGCCGAGCTGCGCGACGGCAGCCTCCGCGTGACCTTCGGCGCCGACGGCTCGTCGCGCGGGAAGGGACGGCGATGAGCCTCGACGATCCCGACGACGACAGCACCGACGGCACCGCCGACGACGGCGCCTGGGCCGACCCGCCCCCGTCGCGCCCACCGGGCGTCGACGCCCTCCAGGCCGCCGCCCGGGAGGCGATCGATGCGACCCGGGCGCTGCTCGACGTGGCCGAGGCCATGGTCGAGGACCCCGACGTCGCCGAGCGGCTGGGCTCGATCGTGCGCTCGGTGAGCGCGGCCGCGGCCCGGGCGGCGCGGACCGCGAGCACCGCGGCCGGCCGCGACGGTGGCTCCGGCGGGCCCGACGACGATGACGGCGACGGCCTGGAGCACATCTCCGTCTCCTGACGATCGGCGCGGCCGGGTCGTCCGTCCGCGCGGCATCGAGCGGCGCCGCCGCCCACGAACGCCGTGGCGGGACCCCGGATCGCCCCGGAGACGCCGGATCTCGCTCCGCCGCCAGCAGGCCCCCTGTGGCATGCCTACGATCGGGTTCCGTCGACGACCGGGAGGTTCCGTGACTGCGATCAGCGAGGACACGTTGCACACGCTGGCCGGGTTCAAGGGGGAGGGAGCTCCGGTCACCACCTGCTACCTCGACGTCGACGGTCGACGATTGCTCACCCAACGGGACATCGACCACGAGCTCGACGGCGTCCTCCGCTCCGCCCGGACCCGGGCCAACGGCACCTCCTCGGTGGCGAAGGACCTCGACCGCATCGAGTCCTACGTGCACGGAGGCTTCGAGCGCTCCCGGGTGCGGGGGCTGGCCCTGTTCTCCTGCAGCTCCAAGGGGCTGTGGGAGGTCGTCCCCCTGCCGGTGCGGGTGCGCAGCCGGGTCGTGGTCAACGACCAGCCCGCGGTCGGTCAGCTGGAGGCCATCGCCCAGGAGCAGCGCCGCTTCGGGGTCCTCCTCGTCGACCGCCAGCGGGCCCGCATGTTCGTGTTCGAGCTCGACGAGCTGGTCGAGCACACCGAGGCGACGGGGGAGAGCACCCGCGACTACGACCTGCGGGGCGAGAAGGAGCGGGGCGACACCTCCGGCCACACCGACGCCCTCGCCGCCTCGCACGTGCGGACCGCGGCGGCCCTCGCCTTCTCCGTGTACCAGGGCACCGGGTTCGAGCACCTGTGCATCGGCGCCCCCGACGACCTCGTCCGCGACGTCGAGGCGGCCCTGCACCCGTACCTCCGCGAGCGGCTGACCGGCCCGATCAACGTCACCCCGCAGGCGTCGCTCGACGTCATCACCACCGCCGTCGGCGAGATCGAGGAGGCCACCGAGCGGGCCAAGGAGGCCGGGATGGTGAGCCGCATGCTCGACCTGCTGGGCACCGGAGGCCGCGCCGTCGCCGGCCTGGGGCCGGTGCTCGCCGCCCTCGGCGAGCGCCGGGTGGAGTCCCTGTTGGTCTCCCACGGGTTCGCCGAGGAGGGCTGGCGCTGCGAGTCGACCGGCGCCCTGTTCGCCACCCGACCCCACCGCGACGACGACTCCACCCTGCGCCGGGTCGACGACGTGGTCGAGGAGGCGATCGAGGACGCGCTCGCCCAGCGGGCCCACGTCGAGATGGTCGTCGGCAACGCCGACCTCGACGTGCACGGGCGCATCGGCGCCTTCCTCCGGTACTGACGCCGGAGCAGGGGTGACCACCGACCGCGACCCGCACCCGGCCGTCATCGGACTCGACCTCGGCGGCACCAAGCTGCTGGGCGTGGCCCTCGACCCGGGCGACGACGGTCCGGTGGCCCTGGCCGAACGTCGGGTGCCCACGCCCGACGGTGCCGACCTGGTCGACGTCATCGTGGCCCTGGTCGACGGCCTGCGGGCCGACCTGGCCGAGCAGGGACGGGCGGTGCGCGCCGTCGGGCTCGGAGCCCCCGGCCTGGTCGACCGCACCGGCATGTTCCTCTACGGCCCCAACCTCCCCGGCGTGGTCGGAGAGCCGGTCGCGGCGCGGGTGGGCGAGCGACTGGGCCTGCCGATCGTCGTCGACAACGACGCCACCTGCGCGGCGTGGGGCGAGCACGAGCGAGGAGCGTCGAGGGGTCGGAACCACTCCGTCCTGGTCACGGTCGGCACCGGCATCGGCGGCGGCATCACCGTCAAGGGCGAGGTCCTGCGGGGCGCCTTCGGCTTCGCCGGTGAGCTGGGGCACATGGTGGTCGACCCCGACGGGCCCCTCTGCCCCTGCGGGCAGCGGGGGTGCTGGGAGCGCTTCGCGTCGGGCAACGGCCTCGGCTGGCTGGCCCGGGAGGCCGTGCGCACGGGGGCGGCACCCACCGACGCCGGCTTCGTGGTCGCGGCCGGGGGGTCCGTCGACGCGGTCCGCGGGGAGCACATCGTGGCCGCCGCCCGCGAGGGCGACGCGGCCTCCCGGGCCGTGCTCGACACCTTCGCCGACTGGCTCGCGCTGGGGATCGCCAACCTGCTCAACATCCTCGACTCCGAGGTGGTGGTGATCGGGGGAGGCGTCAGCGAGGAGGCCGACCTCTTCATCGACCGGACCCGGGACGAGGTCGCGAGGAGGGTGGTCGGTGCCGGTCGGCGCCCCAAGGTGCCCATCGTGCCCGCCCGCCTGGGCGAGCGGGCCGGTGCCGTCGGCGCGGCCCTGCTGGCCATGGCCCGCACCTGACGACGACGTCACACGCAGAGTCCTCACCTCCGCGGTCGTTCGGCCGATCGGTACGGGATGGAGAAGGGGGACGTGGGGGAGATGGGGGACGCGCCGCGCACGGATGGGCCGCCGCCCTTGCTCTCCCGGCCGATCGAGGACGAGGTGCGCAACCCGTTCGCGCCGGTCGACCCGACGCCTCGTCGCCGCGCCGCCCCGACACCGCCTCCTCGGCCCGTCGTCGAAGACCCGTTCGCCCCACCGTTCGCCCGGCCCGAGACGGTGCCGCCGCCCGTGCCGACGGCCCCGCCGCCCCGCGCCGACCGGGCGCCGGCGCCCCCGGTGGAGGCGCTGCGCCCGACGTCGCACCCGTTGCCCCCGGCGCCGGACGTCACCCCGTCTCCGGATCCGCAGGCCCCGACCGGTCCGACGACGACCGACCCGGTCGCATCGGCTCCGTGGAGCACGGTCGCCGCCGCGTCGGTCACTGCGCCACCCGTCGCGCCCGGCCCGGCCTCGGGCTGGCCGGTGCCCCCGGCCCCGGGTGACCCCGTCCTCGCCGGACCCACCACGCCACCGGCTCCGCCGGTCCCCGGTTCGGGTGGTGCCCTGTTCTCGGGATCGCCGGACTCGCGGCCCGCGGCCCGGATCCCCGCAGCCGACCCGCTGGACGAGATGGCCTTCCCGCCCCGTCCGGTCGTGGCCCAGGGGACGTCGCTGTTCCGCCCGCCGCCGCCGTCGTCGCCGGAGGCCGCGGTCGGCACCGGGACCACCCTCGACCCGAGCCCGCCGCTCGCGGGCGGCCCGCCCGCCGGACCTGCCGGGTTCCCGCCCCACGGCGCCCCGGGTTCCCGCCCACGGCGCCCCGGCGTCCCGCCACAGGGCCCTCCGGGCCTGCCACCCTGGCCGGGCGCCGGCGGGCCGCCAGGTCCGTTCGCCCCCGCTCCGGCCCCCGCCCCGTCGCGCGGCGGCCGACTCGTCCTCGTCGGGGTGGTCGCGGTGGTCCTGCTCGTCGCCCTGGCTGCCGCCGCGGTCGTCGTCCCCCGCGTGCTGGGGACCTCCGACGACGCCGACGACGCGGAACGGGCCGCGACCACCGAACCGCCGCACCCCGACGTGTGGGACGAGCGGGTCGCCCCCATCGCCGAGTGGGTCGCCACCGAGCGCGACCTCGCCTTCGAGCACCCCGTCACCGTGCGCTTCCTCGCCGAGGAGGACTACCAGGACGAGGCCACCGGCGGCGAGGACGAGATGACCGAGGAGGCCGAGGAGGAGGCCGAGCACTTCGTCGCCGTGCTGCGGGCCATGGGCCTCGTGCACGGTGAGGTCGACCTGGGCCAGGCCGGCGAGACCCTGCAGGGCGAGGGCACCCTCGCCTACTACGTGCCCGAGGAGCAGGTCGTCTACGTGCGGGGCACCGAGCTCACCCCCGGGGTGCGGGTCACCATCGCCCACGAGCTGACCCACGTGCTCCAGGACCAGCACTTCGACCTCGAGCGGATCGCCGATCCCGACTTCGACCGCTCGGAGGGTCTGCGGGCCCTCGCCGAGGGCGATGCCCAGCGGATCGAGGACGCCTTCGTGGAGGACCGCCTCACCGCCGAGGAGCGCACCGCCTACGAGGAGGAGACCGAGACGGTCGGCGACGATGCCGAGGCCGCCCTGGCCGAGGACGTGCCGCCGGCGCTGCTGACCCTCTTCGCCGCCCCGTACACCCTCGGCGCGGGCATCGTCGACCACCTGACCCGGCTGGAGGGTCCCGAGGTGATCGACGACCTCCTCGAGGACCCGCCGACGGAGGAGGAGCTGCTCGACCCGTCGGCCCGGGGCACCGTCCGCACCGAGGTGCAGGAGGTCGAGGTGTCGGCGCCCGAGGGCGCGGAGGACGTGGAGACCGACGTCGTCGGCCCGCTCGGCTGGTACCTGATGCTGGCCTCCCGAGGTCGCGCCACCGACGCCCTCCGGACCGTCGACGGTTGGGGCGGCGACGCCTTCGTCTCCTACCGGGACGAGGGGACCACCTGCGTGCGGGCCCGCGTCGTCGGCGACGACGCCGCGGCCACCGACCGCCTGGCGGTCGCGCTCGAGGCATGGGCGAACGCGGGCCCGGCCGGGTCGGCGACGGTCGAGCTGGTCGACGGCTCGATCCGGGTGGAGGCCTGCGACCCCGGTGGCGACGCCGGGTCGAACGGTGAGGTCTCGCAGGACCTGCTCGCCCTCCCGGTGGTCCGCAGCGAGCTGCGCACCACCTTCGAGGAGTCCGGGTGGCCGACCGACCAGGCCCGCTGCGCGGCCGACCAGGTCGTCGCGGTGATCCCGTTGGAGGTCTTCCTCAGCGGCGCCTCGCCCACGCCGGAGCAGACCGCGCAGATCGACGCCGCCGTCCGCTCCTGCACCTGACCCGGGCGATCGACCGCGAAGGTCCTCAGAGCCGAGCCGACAGGCGAGGCGACCAGGCAAGCACGGTGTCGGTGTGCGGCGAAGCCGCACGATGTCGCCGCGACACGGGCGATCGACCGCGAAGGTCGTCAGTGGTAGTCCTCGTCGATGGCCCGCTGGAGGCTGCCGGCGATCTCGGCCCGGGCCTCGGCCACGCCCTGGAAGCCCCGGGTGTTGGCCCACTTCCCGGGCTCGAGCTGCTTGTAGATCGTCGAAGAAGTGCTCGATCTCCTCGGTGAGGTGCTCGGGCAGGTCGCCGATGTCCTGGACGTGCTCCCAGCGGGGGTCGCCGTCGACGACGCAGATGATCTTGGCGTCGGGACCGGCGTCGTCCTCCATCCAGAACACGCCCACCGGGCGGCAGCCGATCACGCACCCGGGGAAGGTCGGCTCGTCCAGGATGACCAGGGCATCGAGCGGGTCGCCGTCCTCGCCCAGCGTGTGGTCGACGAAGCCGTAGTCGGCCGGGTACACGGTGGCCGAGAACAGCCGCCGGTCGAGCCGGATGCGCCCCGTGGCGTGGTCGAGCTCGTACTTGTTGCGGCTCCCGCGGGGGATCTCCACCACCACGTCGATCGGCTGCTCAGCGTCCATGGGTCGCATCTTCGCGCCCCTTTCGCACTCGGCCGCGCCCGACCCCCACCGGTAGGGTGCCGGGATGGAGTTCCGCCGGATCACGTCGCTGCCGCCGTACGTCTTCACCATCATCGACGGGCTGAAGGTGGAGGCCCGGCGCGACGGGCACGACGTCATCGACCTCGGGCTTCGGCAACCCCGACCTGCCCGTCGCCGGAGATCGCGGTCGAGAAGCTGGCCGAGGCGGCCCACAACGCCCGCAACCACCGCTACTCGTCGAGCCGGGGCATCCCCAAGCTGCGCGAGGCGGTCGCCGACCTCTACATCCGCCGCTTCGGCGTGGCCCTCGACCCCGAGCGCGAGGTCATCACCACCATCGGGGCCAAGGAGGGCTTCAGCCACCTCATGTGGGTGCTGCTCCGGCCCGGGCGACGCCGCCCTCGTGCCCGTCGCCCGTCGTACCCGATCCACATCTGGGGCCCGCTGTTCGCCGGCGCCGACGTGCGGGAGATCCCGATGGGCGACGGCGACGCGACTTCTTCGACGAACATCAGCCGAGGCCTGACGAGTACTCGTGGCCCAAGCCCCGGGTGATCGTCGCTGTCGTTCCCGCACAACCCGACCACCACCTGCGTCGACCTCGACTTCTTCCAGCGGGTCGTCGACTTCGCCCGCGAGAAGGAGATCGTGTCATCGTCCACGACAACGCCTACGCCGAGCTGGGCTTCGACGGCTACCAGCCGCCGTCGATCCTCCAGGCCGAGGGGGCCAAGGACGTGCGCGGTCGAGCTGTACTCCATGACCAAGTCGTTCTCGATGGCCGGCTGGCGGGTGGCCTACCTGGTGGGCAACGCCGAGGTCGTGGCCGCGCTGGCCAAGCTCAAGAGCTACCTCGACTACGGCACCTTCCAGCCCATCCAGATCGCCGCCACCGTCACCCTCAACGAGGCCCAGGACCACCCGGCCGAGGTCCAGCAGATCTACCAGGCGCCGGCGCGACGCCCTCTGCGACGGCCTCAACCGCATCGGCTGGGAGATCGAGCCCCCCGATGGGCACCATGTTCGCCTGGGCCCCGATCCCCGAGCCGTACCGCGAGATGGGCTCGGTCGAGTTCTGCTCGTTCCTGGTGCGGGAGGCGCAGGTCGCCACCTCGCCCGGCGTCGGCTTCGGCCCCGGCGGCGAGGGCCTCGTGCGCTTCGCCCTCATCGAGAACGAGCAGCGCATCGGCCAGGCCATCCGCAACCTCAAGCAAGGCCCTCACCAAGCTCGGCTAGCGCCGCCGGTCGACTGCGGTCAGGACGTGGTGGGGGCGGGGGCGGGGCCGTCGGATGCCGCCCAGGCAGAAGCGCACCGCGGCGTCGACGACCGGGGTGGCGTCGGCTCGGGGTCGGCGTGGATCAAGCGTCGCGCACAGGTGGTGGGTGACGCCGAGGATGGCGTGGGCCAGCAGGTCGGGGTCGGCCTCGGGGATCTGGCCCTCGTCGATGGCCTCGCTGGAGGTGGCGCGGCGGCGTCGGCTGACCGCGGCCTGGCTCGCCCCTGCGCAGCCCGGCGGAGAAGCGGTCGTCGGTGCGCGGCGAACTGCGATCAGCCGGCAGCAGGTCGCGGTGCCCGCCATCCACTCCATGCCGGCCCGGATGCCCAGCTCCATGCTGCTCCACCGGGTCGTCGACGTCGGCGATGGCGTCGCGCTGGCGCCCGCCGTAGGTCCTTCTGGCCCTCCGGCAGGATCTCCCGCGAGCAGGTCCTCCTTGGACGAGAAGTACCAGTAGAAGACGCCCTTGCCGACGCCGAGCCGCGTCGACGATCGTCGGCGACCGAGGTGGGGTGGTAGCCGTTGTGCGGCGAACCGGCGCGTCGCGTACGTCGATGAGCTGGCGTCGCCGCTCCTCGCCGCGGGGCGTCAGCCTCCGGTCAGGGTCCTGGTCCACGGCGCCCCACGCTACTGCCCTTGACCGCCCGGTCAACTGACCCACGCCCGGCACGGGAGAGGCAACGGTGCCTTCGCTGCCGGGAAACACCGTGTTCACACGTGCTTCGTAGGTTCCACCCCCATGGAGACCTACGTGATGCGTGTGTGGCTCCCCGACCGCCCCGGTGCGCTGGGCGCGGTGGCCAGCCGCATCGGCGCCGTCCGAGGCGACGTGGTCGGCATCGACATCCTCGAGACCGGCGACGGCGTGGCCGTCGACGAGCTCGTCGTCGCACCTGCCCGAGGGCACGCTCGGTCGACCTGCTGGTGGCCGAGATGCAGGCAGGTCGACGGGGTCACGTCGAGGACGTGCAGCCGGCCGACGCCGCCGGTCGCGACCCTCGCCTCGACGCCCTCGAGACGGCCGCCATCATCTGCGGCGCCGACACCATGGACGAGCTCCTCCGGGCCCTCGTCATCCACGGCGGTCGCACGTTGGGCATGTCGTGGTCGGCGGTCGTCGACCTCCGCTCCGGCGAGGTCCGGGCCGTGTCGGGCGCCGCCCCCAGCGATGCCTGGCTGGCGGCCTTCGTGGCCGGCGCCCGGGCCGGCGGCGACGACGCCCTGCTGGGCGCGGGCGACGTGGCCTGGGCCCCGCTGCCCGGCGGTCGACCTGGCCCTGGTCGGCGGGCGCAGCGGCACCCCGTTCCGGGCCAAGGAGCGCCGCCAGGTCGCCGCCCTCGCCCGGGTGGCCGGCACCCGGGCCCGGGAGGTGGGCGTCGCCCGCTCCCGTCGGTCCCACCCCAGCGCCGCCAGCTGACAGATCCCCCCAAGAAGCCCCCACCCCAGGAGGTCAACCCCCATGCCCCATCCGATCGCATCTCCCAGCCTGATCAAGACGGGTCTGGTGCGTGCGCCCCGGCGGACCCCGGTGTCACCGGCCCTGAGTCGTCGGGGTCGCTGGTCGCCACCCCTGCCGTCGGTCTGACCTGACAGGAGGACCTTCAGTCCGGCTCGGCCCAGTGCCGAGCTCGTTCCACCGCCCGCAGCCACGAGGTGTGGAGGCGGTCGGCGTCGCCCCGGTCCGGAGAGGGGGCCACGGTGACCTCGGCCGACCACAGCGCCTCGAGCTCGTCGGTGTCGGACCACACGCCCTCGGCGAGGCCGGCGAGGTAGGCGGCGCCGAGGGCGGTGGTCTCCGGACACGGCGGCCGGCGCGACCGGGACGCCGAGCTGGTCGGCCTGGAGTCTGCAGCAGCAGGTCCATGGCCGAGGCGCCGCCGTCGACCCGCAGCTCGGCGACCGGCGTGGCCGGACGCCGCGACCATGGCGTCGACCACGTCGCGGGTCTGGAACGCCATGGACTCGACCACGGCCCGGGCGAGGTGGGCCCGGGTGGTGCCGCGGGTGATGCCCACGAGCGTGCCCCGGGCGTACGGGTCCCACCACGGGCTGCCGAGGCCGGTGAAGGCCGGCACGAGGAACACGCCGTCGGTCGTCGGCGACGGTCTCGGCCAGCGGCCCGACCTCGGACGCGTCGTCGATGATGCCGAGCCCGTCGCGCAGCCACTGGACGGCGGAGCCGGTCGAGAAGATGGCGCCCTCGAAGGCGTAGTCGGTGCGGGTGCCGCCGGCGCCGTCGGGGATGCGACCAGGCCACGGTGGTGAGCAGCCCGTCGACCGGCTCGGGGCAGGTGTCGCCGACGTTCATCAGCACGAACGAGCCGGTGCCGTAGGTGTTCTTGGTCATGCCCGGGCGCGAAGCAGGCCTGGCCGAACAGCGCCGCCTGCTGGTCGCCGGCGATGCCGCTGATGGGGATGCCCGGCGGGCAGCCCGGTGTCGCTCGGCGGTGACGCCGAAGCGGCCCGCACGACGGCCGCACCTCGGGCAGCGACGCGCAGCGGGCACGCCGAACAGGTCGCACAGCTCGTCGGACCAGCGCCAGGTCGCGGATGTCGAAGAGCATCGTGCGGCTGGCGTTGGACGGCTCGGTGGCGTGGACCGTCGCCGCCGGTGAGGTTCCACAGCAGCCAGGTGTCGATGGTGCCGAGCGCACAGGTCGGTCGTCGGCCGCGACGCCGCCCTCGGTGAGCAGCCACTCGACCTTCGACGCCGAGAAGTACGGGTCGAGCACCAGGCCGGTGGTCGGCGCGGACGCAGCGGCGAGGTGCCCGGCCGCGGCCAGCTCGTCGCAGCGGGCCGCGGTGCGGCGGTCCTGCCAGACGATGGCCCGGTGGCGGGGGCGGCCGGTGCGGCGGTCCCACGCCACCACGGTCTCGCGCTGGTCGGTGATGCCGATGGCGGCCACCGGCTGGCCGAGCGCGGCGATCAGCTCGGCGTGGTGACCGCGACGATCGCGTGTCCAGATCTCGGTCGGGTCGTGCTCGACCCACCCCGGTCGGGGGAAGTGCTGGGTGAACTCCCGGTAGCGGAAGCCGACGGGCCGGCCGGCCTCGTCGACGGCGAAGGCCCGGACCCCGGTGGTGCCGGCGTCGAGGGCGATGACGACGGCCATGGGCGGCGACGGCTACCGACGTGGCTCGGACGATGCCGGCAGCGTCGGCAGCGGCCGCGCCGCACCGGCGTCGACGTCGAGCCGGTCCGCCGGCAGGGAGCAGACCAGTGCGAATCGGGGTCCTGACCAGCGGCGGTGACTGCCCGGGCCTCAACGCGGTGATCCGGGCCGTCGTGCGCAAGGTCGAGCGCGACCACGGCGGCACCGTGCATCGGCTTCCGCGACGGCTGGCGCGGGCGTGATGGAGGACCGCTACGAGCTGCTCGACGATCGACCGCTGCCGGGGCATCCTGCCCCGGGGCGGCACCGATCCTCGGCACCTGCCGCGCACCAGCCCTACGGCGGTCGACGGCGGGGTCGAGGTGGTCCGGGCGACCATGGCCCGGCACGGGCTCGACGGCCTCGTCGTCATCGGCGGCGACGGGAGCCTGGGCGCCGCCAGCGACCTGCACGACGACGGCGTCCCCGTGCATCGGCGTGCCCAAGACGATCGACAACGACATCGGCCGCCACCGAGATGACCTTCGGCTTCGACACCGCGGTGCAGATCTGCACCGAGGCCATCGACCGGCTCCACACCACCGCCGAGTCCCACGACCGGGTGATGCGTGGTCGAGGTCATGGGCCGCCACGTCGGCCACATCGCGGTCTGGGCCGGGCATCGCCGGCGGCGCCACCATGATCCTCGTCCCCGAGGAGCCGTTCGACATCGACGAGGTGTGCGAGCGCGATCGAGCGCCGTCACGCCGCACGGTCGCTACGCCACCATCGTCGTGGTGGCCGAGGGGGCGACGCCCGTCGCCGGGCACGATCGAGCTGCCCGACGACGGGGTCGACGACTTCGGCCACCAGCGCCTCGGCGGCATCGCCCACCTGCTGGCCGCCGAGATCGAGGGCCGGCACCGGCATCGAGACCCGGGTCACCATCCTGGGCCACGTCCAGCGCGGCGGGACGCCGACCGCGGCTTCGACCGGGTGCTGGCCACCCGCTTCGGCATCGCCGCGGCCGAGGCCGCGGCCGACGGCGCCTGGGGCACGATGGTCGCCCTCCAGTGCCGGGCACATCGTGCGGGTGCCGATCGGCCGAGGCCGTCGGCCGCCCCAAGGTGGTGCGCGCCCGACCTCCACGACGTGGGGAAGATCTTCCTGGCCTGACCGCCGACGGGGCGGCGCGGTCAGCTCGGGGTCGAGGGCGCGGTAGTCGGCCGCGGTCACCACGTCCTTCAGGTTGCCCTCCGGCGGTCGGTGCGGTCGATGACCTCGCCGTCGAGCACGAACTGCACCGAGCTGACGCCGTCGAGGCGGGTGACGGTGAGCACGACCTGGGCGTACGCCTCCGTCGCGGTGTCGCCGGACAGGCTCTGCCACTGCTCCTCGGAGAACTCGACGGTGAGGAGGTCGGTCTCCTCGTCGAGCTGGGCCGAGACCAGCGTCGTGTCGGCGGGGATCAGGGTCGTGAGCTGGCGCTCGGCCTCGGCCTCGTTGGGGGCCTGGAGCAGGGCCTCGAGGACCGTGGTGGGTGAGGGCGGCCGAGTCGAGGCCCCGGACCACGTCGACGAGCTCCTCGTCGGCGCCGTCCCCGGCTCAGGTAGACGGACGGCCCGAGCCGCGTTGCCCACCACCGCCGGTGCCGTCGGTCGTGGTGGTGTTCGGGTCGTTGAGCGCCCGGGGCGAGCTCTCGGTCGGGATGCCGCAGGCCGACCAGCAGGGCGCCGACGAGCCCGAGCAGCGCGCCGGGCCGACCGCGGCACCGAGGCGCGGCCGACCGGGTCACGGGACGCTCGCGTCGGTCGGCTCGATGCGCTCGTCGCACGCCACCGGCAGCTCGACGACGAAGCGGGCGCCGGGCTGGCCGTCGGGGCGGTCCTCGACCCAGACCCGGCCCCCGTGGAGGCGCGACGTGCTCGGCGACGAGGGCCAGGCCGAGGCCGACGCCGTCGCCCGACGCGCTCCGACGGCCGGCCACCGGCGCCGCGGGAGAAGCGGTCGAAGATGCAGGTCCCGGTCCTCCTCGGGCACGCCGGCCCGCGCGTCCTCGACCGCGATCACGGACGCTGTCGCCGGCGGCCTCGAGCGACGACCCGGGTGGCTCCGCCGCCGTACGTGCGTCGGCGTTGTCGAGCAGGTTGTCGAGGACGCGGACCAGGCGGCGCTTGTCGGCCCGCACGACCATGCCCGGCCAGGTCGGCGTCGATCTCGACCTGGGCGTCGGCGACTCGGCCGGCGCTGGGCCACCGCCTGGCGCGACCAGCTCGGGCAGCCGGACCTCCTCCAGCGACAGGCGGGCCACGCCGGCGTCGAAGCGGGAGATCTCGAGCAGGTCGTCGACCAGCTGCTGGAACCGGGCGACGTCGGCCTCCATCAGGTCGAGGGCGGAGCGGGCCGGGTCGTCGGGCATCTCCTCGCGGCGCGAGGCCAGCACCGCGACCGACGCGGACAGGGTCATCAGCGGGCGAGCGCAGCTCGTGGCTGACGTCGGACGCGAAGCGGCCGTCGCGGTCGATGCGCTCCTCGAGGGCCTGGGCCATGTGGTTGAACGAGGTCACCAGCACGTCGAGGTCCGGGTCGTCGGTGCCCTCCAGCCGGGTGTCGAGGCGGCCGCCGGCGATGGCCTCGGCGGCCAGGCCGACGTTGGCCAGCGGGCGCAGGGTGCGGCGGCTGACCCAGTAGCCCGAGCGCGCCGCCGGCGATGGTGGTGACGATCGACGCGCCGAACAGCGACACGGCCAGCGAGCGACAGGGTGTCCTCCAGGTCCTGGAGGGACACGACCTCGTAGTACGCGGACAGCCCGTCGTCGCTGGGGATGCCGATCACCAGCTCGGGCTCGCCGTCGATCTCGATGCGCATGCGCGCCGCCACGCCGTCCTCGACCGACGCCCGCAGCTCGTCGGGGATGACCTCGCCGCCGACGGTGGGCTGGAGGGGCACGTCCCGCCACGTGCCGTCCTCGTTGCGGCGCTCGACGATCGGCCGGGCGTTGCTGGGGTTGGGCAGGTCGCGGAGGGCCTGGCGGATGTCCTCGTCGGTCGGCGACGCCTCGAGCAGGGCGCTGAGGGAGCTGGCGTTGCGGGTGGCCTGGCGGGTCGCGCCGGCCTCGCGCTGGTTGATGAGGTTCTCGCGGGTCAGCCCGCAGGTGGTGCTGGCGAGGAGCGGCGGCGAGGAGCGCCGTGCTCGCGCGCGAAGGCGAAGGTGATGCGGGCCCGCAGCCCGAGGCGGGGGCAGCGCCGTGCGCCACGGTGCGCGGCGCCGTCGGCGCATCGCGGCCGGTCGGTCACGTCACGCTCAGGTCTGCAGCTTGTAGCCCAGGCCGCGCACGGTGACCACGTGGCGGGGGTTGGCCGCGTCGGCCTCGACCTTGGTGCGCAGCCGTCGGACGTGGACGTCGACCAGGCGGCCGTCGGCGAAGTAGCCGTGGCCCCACACCCGCTCGAGCAGCACCTCCCGGCGACAGCACCCGGCCGGGGCTGTTGGCCAGCTCGACGCAGCAGCCGGAACTCGGTCTTGGTGAGGTGGACCTCCTCGCCGGCCCGGCGCACCACGCCCTCCTCGGGGACGATCTCGAGGTCGCCGAAGCGGAGGTGGGTGGCCGCCGGAGTCGCTGGGCCGGGCCCGGCGCAGCAGGGCCCGGATGCGGGCCGACAGCTCCTTGGGGGCGAACGGCTTGGTGAGGTAGTCGTCGGCGCCGGCCTCGAGCCCGGCCACGACGTCGTGGGTGTCGTCGCGGGCGGTGACCATGATGATGGGCACGTCGCTGATGCGGCGGATCGACCGGCACACCTCGAAGCCGTCGACGCCGGGCAGCATGATGTCGATCAGCACGACGTCGGTCGGGCGCCTGGTTGAAGCGCTCGAGGGCCTCCTCGCCGGTCTCGGCCTCCTCGACCTTCCAGCCCTCGTCCTCGAGGGCCAGCTTCACGGCGGTGCGGATGCGCTCGTCGTCCTCGACGGTCAGGATGCGGGTCGCCACCCCTGCATCGTGCCTCATGGCGCCTGGTCGTGTCGTGCACCACCCGGTCGGTGCCGTCGCAGCACCGGCCGCCTCGGGGCAGGTCAGGCCGCTGCGGTCGCCGCGGCCACCAGGTCGTGCAGCCCGCCGAACAGCCCGGGGCCGGCCGCGACGATGCACGCGTCGGGCAGGCCCTCGGGCAGGGGCGACCCGTCGACGGTGCCGACCACCGCGCCGGCCTCCGCCGCGATCAGGGCGCCGGCGGCCCAGTCCCACGACCTTGAGGTTGCGCTCGTAGTAGCCGTCGAGGCGGCCGCAGGCCACCCAGCACAGGTCGACGGCTGCGGCTCCGATGCGCCGGATGTCGCGGATGTGGGGGAGGACCTGGGCCAGGACCGCGGCCTGGCGGGCCCGCTCGGCCGGGTCGTAGCCGAAGCCGGTGCCGACCAGGGCATGGGCGGGGTCGACGACCTCGGTGCAGCGGATCGCGACGCCGTTGCGGGTGGCGCCCTCGCCCCGGGCCGCGGCGAAGGCGTCGCGGTGGAGGGGGTCGACCACCACCCCGGCGACGACCTCGCCGTCGACCTCGGCGGCCACCGAGACGTTGCAGCCGGGGATGCCGTACACGAAGTCGACGGTGCCGTCGATCGGGTCGATGATCCACCGCACCCCGGAGGTGCCGGCCCGGTCCGCACCCTCCTCGCCGACGACCCCGTCGTCGGGTCGGGCGCCGAGCAGAGCCGCCACCAGCTGGGCCTCGACCGCGCGGTCGACCTCGGTGACCGGGTCGGTCGCGGAGGACTTGGCCTCGACGCGGAGGTCCGGAGCGCCGGCGCGGGCCTCCACCACCTCGGCGGCGGCGGTCGCCACCACCAGGGCGAGGTCCCGCAGCTCCGCAGGGGTCGGTCGGGCCTCCACCGTCAGCGCCGGCGGCGACCGGCTGCCGACCGCGGGTCGGTGCCCGTGGCCGCCGCCCGCTGCTCGATGGTCTGCCACTCGGTCATCGCCCGGAGGACCAGCACGGCGACCACCGCGACGCCGATGGCCGCGACCAGGGCGCCGACGACCGCGCCGATGGCCGGACCGACGGGGCTTCCCTCGGTGCCGGGCTCGTTGACCTGGAGGTCGACGATGCCGTAGCCGATCAGGCCGCCACAGATGCCGGCCACGACGATCGACAGGACCGCCAGCACGCGGGCGCCGGTCGAGGGGGCGGCCGACGGGAGGGCGACGTCGTCGGTGACGGGGGTCCGGGACGGGCGAGCGGACCGGCCCGCGCCCGCCGACGGGGTCGAGCCGTTCGACGCCGCCGAGCCGTTCGAGCCGGTCGTGTCGGTGCGGTCGGACATCGGGGTCGACGGTAGTGCCGTCCCCCGCCCGGCCCCCACCCGGGCTGCTCGGCATCGCCCCCCACCAGGGGCGACCCTCGGGAGCCTCGGCGGGGAGACCCCCGTCTCGCGATCGCATCGCGCGGCGTCGCCGCACGACGAGGCCGTGGTCGCGGGTCGCCCTCGCCCGTCGGCTCGGCTCCTAGAGTTGCCGGTCGTGTCCGTGCTGGTGGTCATCCCGACCTACGACGAAGCCGAGAACATCGCCGATGTGATCGGCCGGGTCCGCGCGTCGGTGCCCGAGGCGCACATCCTCGTGGTCGACGACAGCAGCCCGGACGGCACCGCGGACCTCGCCGAGGCGGTCGCGGCCGAGGTCGGCCAGGTCGACGTCCTCCGCCGCGCCGAGAAGGGCGGCCTCGGCCCCGCCTACCGCGCCGGGTTCGCCTGGGGTCTCGACCGGGGCTTCGACGTCCTCGTCGAGATGGATGCCGACCTGTCCCACGACCCGGCCGCGCTGCCCGAGCTGCTGGCTGCGGTCGAGCAGGGCGCCGACCTGGCGATCGGCAGCCGCTACGTGCCCGGCGGCAGCGTGCCCGGCTGGCCCCGGCACCGCCTCGCCATCTCCAAGGTCGGCAACGCCTACACGTCGTTCTGCCTGAACATGGGCATCCACGACGCCACCGCCGGCTACCGGGCCTACACCGCGGCCGCCCTGCGCAGCCTCGACCTCGAGTCGATCACCAGCTACGGGTACGGCTTCCAGGTCGAGATGGCCTACTCGCTGGTGCGCAACGGGCACCGGGTGGTCGAGGTCCCCATCACGTTCCACGACCGCATCCGCGGCACCTCCAAGATGTCGTTGACGATCGTCGGTGAGGCGCTCCGGCTGGTGACCTGGTGGGGCATCCGCGACCGGGTCCTGCGCCGACCGCCGCCCGCCCGCGCCAACGGCTGAGACCGGCGGAGCGCCGGCCGGGTCGAGGCCGGGCCGCGCCCCCGGCGGACGGGGAGCCTCTACGCTCGCCCCGTCCGCCGTCGCACCCCAGGGGGAGCAATGACCGCAGCCGTCCCGTCCGTCGCGCCGATCGAGGTGACGACGACCCACGGGCCCGTCGTCGGAACCGACCTGGGCACCGTCAGGTGCTTCCGCGGTGTCCCGTACGGGGCGCCGACGTCGGGCGACGGCCGGTTCGCCCCGCCCCGCCCTCCGGAGCCGTGGACCGAGCCGAGGACGTGCACCCGCGACGGCCAGGCCGCGCCGCAGAACCCGTCGATCCTGGAGACGTCGCTCGGCTCGGGCGGGCTGGAGGTCGGCGAGGACTGCCTGTGGCTCAACGTGTTCTCGCCCGACCTCGACGGGTCGGCGCCGGTGATGGTGTGGTTCCACGGCGGCGGGTTCGAGACGGGTACCCCCGCCATGACCTGGTACGACGGCACCCGCCTGACCGACCGCGGCGTGGTGGTGGTGACCGTCGCCTACCGCCTGGGCGCCAGCGGCTACCTGCACCTGCCGGGCCAGCCCGGCAGCGGGTGCTGGGGGCTGATGGACCAGGTCGCCGCGCTCGAGTGGGTGCGCGACAACGCGGCCGCGTTCGGCGGCGACCCCGGTCGCGTCACCGTCTTCGGCGAGTCCGCCGGGGCGATGAGCATCGGCACCCTCATGGCCGCGCCGGGCGCGCAGGGCCTCTTCCACCGAGCGATCCTCCAGAGCGGTGCCGGCCACAACGTCCACCCCGAGGCCCACGCGGCCAAGGTCGCGTCCCGGCTGTTCGAGGCGGCCGGTGTGGCGGACGGCGACGTCGACGCGCTGCGGGCGGTGCCCCTCGACGAGCTCCTCGTCGCCCAGTCGTCCATCGCTCGGACCGACGGCGGCACCTTCGGCCTGCCGTGGCAGCCGGTGCTGGGCTCCGACGAGGTGCCCCGGCGACCCATCGAGGCGCTGCGCGACGGCGTCGCGGCCGAGGTCGACGTGCTCATCGGGACGACGCTGGAGGAGATGCGGCTCTTCCCCCTCATCGACCCGCGGCTGGCCCAGGTCGACGACGACGGCCTGCGGGCGCGGACCACGGCCTACGAGCGGATGGTGGGCCGCGGCGAGGGCAGCATGCTCGGGGCCTACGCCCGCACCGAGGCCATGGGCTCGCCCGAGCGGTGGCTCGACCTGCTGACCGACCTGGTGTTCCGGATCCCGGCCGTGCGCCTGGCCGAGGCGCAGACGTCCGCCGGGGCGACCGCCCGCATGTACCTGTTCGCGGAGGCGTCCGACCACCTCGGCTCCTGCCACGCCCTCGACATCCCCTTCACCTTCGACAACCTCGACCAGCCCGGCACCGGGATCCTGGTCGGCCAGATCACCGACGAGCGGCGCGAGCTGGCCCGGCGGATGGCCGACGCGTGGACCTCCTTCGCGTCCGGCGCCGACGACCCGGCCCCCGCCGACGTGGGGGAGTGGCCGGCCTACGAGCCGGAGCGGAGGGCGACGCTGTGGATCAGGGCCGGCGAGGCGAAGGTGGTCGACGACCCCATGCGCGCCGAGCGGGAGTGGTGGCACGGCCTCGAGGGGGGCCTCGACGGGGCCCTCGACATCCCGCTGTGACGGTGCGGTCCGGCGTCGCTGGTCGGCGCGCGTCGGGGTGCTGATGCGCGACTGGCTGGTCGGGGGAGGGATCGTCGCGTCCGACGAGGGGCTCCTCCTGGTGCAGAACCGTCGGCGCGACGGCCGGCTCGACTGGTCGCCGCCGGGTGGGGTGATCGACCCCGGCGAGACCCTGAGGGGCGGGCTCACCCGCGAGGTCGAGGAGGAGACCGGCCTCGTCGTGGCGTCGTGGGAGGGCCCGACGTACCGGATCACGGCCGAGGCGCCCGACATGGGCTGGCGGTTGGCGGTCGAGGCGCACCGGGCCACCGTGTTCGACGGCGACCTGCGGGTCGAGGACCCCGACGGCATCGTGGTCGCGGCCCGGTTCGTGCTGGCCGACGAGTGCCGCGACCTGCTCGGCGCCGCCCCCCGCTGGGTGCGCGAGCCGCTGTGCGAGTGGCTGTCGGAGCCGTGGGAGGGCGAGCGCACCTTCGCCTACCGGGTCGAGGGCACCCTGGCCGGCGGTGACGTGACGGTCCACCGACTGGGGGAGTAGCGGCCGACCGACGGCCCGCGGCCGTGGCGCCCCCGGTCCTTGCGGCGGCACCCTCCCCGTCGGTCGCCCGCGGTGTCGGAGGGTGCAGTCGTCGGGAGATGATGGGTCGATGCGGTTCGTGTACTCGGAGGACCACTCGCTCCACGCGCCGGAGAAGGAGCTCGAGCAGTCGCGGTTCCAGCCGCCGTTCGAGCACCCCGGTCGGGCCGAGATCATCCACGCCGCGCTTGCCGCCGATCCCGCGTTCGATCAGGTCGCACCCGAGCGCTGGGGGACCGGGCCGATCGAGGCGGTCCACGACCCGGGTCTGGTCGAGTTCCTCTCGACGGCCTGGGCCGAGTACCAGTCGGCATGCGGGCCGACCCACGACGTGGTGCCCGACGTGTTCGCGCACCCCGCCCTGCGCGACGGCATGGGCCCCGCCCAGGAGCCGACGCCCGTCACCGCCCGGCTGGGGTGGTGGTGCTTCGAGACGACCACCCCGCTGACGTCGGGCACCTACCGGGCCGCCCGATCGTCGGTCGACGTCGCGCTGACCGCGGCGGCGCTGGTGCTGCACGACGGTGACCGTGCCGCGTACGGCCTCTGTCGCCCGCCGGGGCACCACGCGGCCACTGCGGTGTACGGCGGGTACTGCTTCTTCAACAACGCCGCGATCGTCGCCCAGCACGCCGTCGACGGCGGGGGCGAAGGTCGCGGTGCTCGACGTCGACTACCACCACGGCAACGGGACGCAGCAGATCTTCTACGACCGCGACGACGTCCTGTTCGCATCGCTGCACGCGGACCCGGTCCGGGCCTACCCGTACACCACGGGCGCGGCGGACGAGACCGGCACGTCCCGCGGGCTGGGGTCCACCGTGAACCTTCCGCTGCCCGAAGGCGCAGGTGACGACGAGGTGCTGGCCGCGCTCGGTGTCGCCCTGGAGCGGGTCGACCGGTTCGGTGCGGACCTGCTCGTGGTCTCCCTGGGGCTGGACATGTTCGACGGGGACCCGATCGCCGACCTGGCGATGACCACCGACGGGTTCGGTCGCAGCGGTGCCCTGGTGCGGGAGCTGGGCCTCCCGACGGTCGTCCTCCAGGAGGGCGGCTACGCCACCGACGAGCTCGGCCACAACGCCGCCGCCTGGCTCCACGGCCTCCAGGGCGACTGAGCCCCCTCGGTCGGCGCCGCGTTCGGCTTCGTTGTCATACCCCCTTCGTAGGGTTGGGGGCATGGACGGATCTGGCGGTTCGAGCAGTGCGCGGCGGGTCGGTGGGGCCCGGTCGGTGGTGGTGTTGGAGCGTGAGGTGGCGGTGGTGGCGGGGGTGCGCAACGCGGCGGATGCCCGGTTGGTGGAGCTGGTGGCGGAGGCGTTGGCGGGGGGTCAGTGGTCGGGGTCTCGGATCTACACGCCGGTGCAGTGGGTGATGGTGCGGGCGGGTGTGTCGCGGGTGGCGGCGCAGCGGATCGTGGCGTTGGCTCGTCGGGCTGGTGAGCTGCCCGAGACGATGCGCCGGTTCTCCGAGGGGCGGATCTCGGTCGATCAGGCGGCGGTGGTGGCCCGCTTCGTGCCGGCGGAGTTCGAGGCGTCGGTGGCGGAGATGGCCGAGTCGGCCACGGTGGCCCAGCTGGTGCGTTCGACGAAGGAGTACGACTTCGACACCGACGCCCCTGAGCGCGACGACGCCCCGGAGCCGACCCCTGCCGAGCCGGTGCCGGAGGCCCCGGATCGTGGGGTGGAGCGGTCCGTCGCGTTCGGCACCGATGACGGTGGTCAGTGGTGGGCGCAGATCAAGCTCCCCGCCGATGAGGGCATGGAGGTCGAGGCCGCCTGGCGGGCCGAACGCGACCGCCTCATCGAAGCCGGCCGCAAGGCCGCACGGGACAAGGCCGCCGCAGCCAAGGCCGCCACCGCGAAGGCCGCTCGGGCCGACGGGACCGCGCCTCGGGACGACGCCGACGCGACCGAGCCGGGCGACCGTTCCAGCGGTGCCGCCCCTGGCGACGGCGCCGCCGAACCGACCGCTGCCGGATGGGTCGGGTCGGGCGTCGTGGTTGCCGTCGTGGGCCGATGCGCTGATGGGGGTGGTGCGCTCGGCGATCGCGAACAGTGGTGCCGCGGCGTTGGGTCGGGTGCGGGCTCAGGTGCTGGTGCACCTCGAACGCCCCTCCGCCGGCGAGCGGGCCTGGCGGGCCTCGACCACCATGGGCACCACGTTGCCCGACAGCCTGCGCCGGCTGATGACCTGTGACGCCGATGCCCGCATCGTCGGCTGGTCCCAAGGCGCACCCGTCGACGTCGGACGGTCGCAGCGCACCGTGCCGGATCGGGTGCGGCGCATCGTCGAGCACCGCGACCAGGGATGTCGGGTGCCGGGCTGCGACGGCGGCATGTGGCTCGAGGTCCACCACATCATCCACTGGGAAGACGGTGGTCCGACCGACGTCTGGAACCTGGTGTGCCTGTGTCCGAGGCATCACCGGGCCCATCACCGCGGTGAGCTGGGCATCACCGGTGACGCCAACGCGCCCGGTGGCCTGCGGTTCACCGACCGCTACGGCCAAGAGATATCCGGGGCCTCACGGGCCCGACCACCCACCCCCGACGACGTCCCCGACGTCGCCCCCTGCCCCGGGCCCACCGGCGAACGCCTCGACCCCACCGCCATCACCTTCACCCGCCGCCAGAAGCCCACCCGCGGCCTGACCCGACGGCGGTCGCGACCCGCGACCGACGACGAGTCACCGCAACGCGCGCCACCTCCTGACGCAGCCGGGCTGCCGTACCTTGGGGGGTCTGGACGCCGAGGCCCACCGCACGATCCTGCACGTCGACATGGACGCGTTCTTCGTGTCGGTCGAGCTGCTGCGCCGCCCCGAGCTGCGGGGTCGTCCGGTCGTGGTCGGCGGGTCCGGTCCGCGGGGGGTGGTGGCGGCCGCGTCGTACGAGGCCCGGTCCTACGGGGTGTTCTCGGCCATGCCGTCGTCGCGGGCCCTGCGGCTGTGCCCCGAGGCCGTGTTCCTCGACGGCGACCACGCCCACTACAGCGAGGTCAGCGGGCGGGTGATGGCGATCCTCCGCTCGGCCACGCCGCTGGTCGAGCCACTGTCGCTCGACGAGGCGTTCCTCGACGTCACCGGGCTCGCGCCGTCTGCACGGCGACGGACCCACCATCGCCCACGCCCTGCGGGCGCGGATCCTCGAGGAGGAGGGGCTGACCTGCTCGGTCGGGGTGGCACCGGTGAAGTTCCTGGCCAAGCTGGCGACCAACGCGGCCAAGCCCCGCCCGTCGCGCCAGGGACCGGTGTTCGGGCCGGGGGTGTCGGTGATCGCCCCGGGCGAGGAGCTCGCCTTCCTCCACGCCCTGCCGGTCGAGGCGCTGTGGGGCGTCGGACCGGCGACCCTCGCCCGACTCGAGCGCTACGGGGTGCGCACGGTGCGCGACCTCGCCGAGCTGCCCCTCGCCGCCCTGGAGTCGTCGGTGGGCCGGGCCCACGGCCGCCACCTCCACGACCTGGCCCACGGCGTCGACCCGCGGGCCGTCGTTCCCGACCAGGCGATCAAGTCGATCAGCCACGAGGAGACCTACCCGACCGATCGCTTCGATCCCGAGGAGCTCCGCCGCGAGGCCGTCCGCATGGCCGATGCGGTGGCGGGGCGGCTGCGGGCCCACGGCGGAGCGGCCCGGACGGTCACCATCAAGGTCCGCTTCGGCGACTTCCGCACCATCACCCGCAGCTCGACGCCCCCGACGCCGGTGGCCACCGGTCCGGCGGTGGCCCGGGTCGCCAAGGCGCTCCTCGCCGCGGTCGACGTCAGCCCGGGCGTCCGTCTGCTCGGGGTCGGCGTCAGCGGCCTCGGCGCGACGGCGGCCGGCGGGGGCGAGCAGCTCAGCCTCCTCGACGACGTCGTCGACGAGGGGGACGAGGTCCGCCCCGACGCGGCCGGGTGGAGCGCCGCGACCGACGCGATCGACGCCGTCCGGGCCCGCTACGGCGACGACGCGGTCGTGCCCGCGAGCCTCGCCGGGCCGACCGGGATCCGGGTCCGCCGCCGGGGAGATCAGCAGTGGGGTCCCGACGCGGCGACGACCGACCCGGGCGCGTTGTGAGCGCTTGGAGGCTGTGAGAGACTGCCCTCGGCCCGAGGGGCTGGGCCACCCTCGCGGCCGGGGTGAAGGGATCGACATGCCGCTCTCAGAAGACGAACAGCGGATCCTGCAGCAGATCGAGCAGCAGTTCTACGCGCAGGATCCCCACCTCGCGGGCGAGATCGGGAACCACAGCCTCTACTCCCACCACGTGCGGCTGATGAAGATCGCCACCGCGGTGTTCGTGGTCGGTGTCGGCGTGCTGGTCGCGGCCCTGGCCTTCGAGCACAGCTTCCTGGTCGCCTTCGCCGGCTTCGTGGTGATGCTGGCCTCCGCCCTGTGGTTCGAGCGCCACCTCCGCAAGCTCGGGCGGGCCGGCGTCGACCACCTCACCGAGTCGCTGCGCGACCGGGGCTTCGGCGACTCGCTGCGCGAGGCCACCGAGCGGGCCCGCGGCCGCATCCGCCGCGAGGACGAGGAAGAGCGCTAGGCCGGACCGTCCCCGCGCCCACCGGCACGCAGGTCAGGGGCGGTCCCAGCCCCACAGGTGGAGGCGGGGGTCGACCGCGGCTCGCACGCGCTGACCCCAGGTGAGCTGGCTGCGCACCCGCCGGGCCACGCGGGCGGCGAGGGCGTCGGCGTCGGCGGCCGCCTCGGCTTGGGCCGCGCCGTGGTCCGGGGCCCAGGTGGCGGCGGTGGTGAGGGCGGCCAGGCGGGCCAGTGCGTCGGCGTCGGGCCCCAGCACGGGGGAGGCGCGGCGGGCGTACTCGGTCGGCGTCTCGGCCGCTCGGGGCCTCGGCCCGGTGCGGGCGACGGCCTCGATGGCGTCGGCCCATGCGGCCCGGACCCGGGACGACACCGTCCGGCCTGAGCGTCGGCGTCGACGCCTCACGACCCGGATGGCCGCGAGCAGCACGACGTCGGCCACCACGACCGCGGCGGCCACGACCAGGGCGATCGACAGACCGGTCACGATCGGCGATCGCTCCTCGTCGGGCTCGGCCGTGACGGGGGCGGCCCCGGCCCGCACGGGGGGTTCGTCGGCCTCGGGTGTCGGGCCGGCCGGTCCGGTCGTGGTGGTGGCGAGGGTCGTGGTGGTCGAGGTGGGGATCGGCGTCGCCTCGGCCTGCTGGGGGTCGACGCCCGTGTACTCCTCGGCGCCGGGCTGGCCCCGGCCCGGCGTGGGCTCGAAGCCGACCCACCCGGCGCCGGGGATGAACACCTCGGGCCAGGCGTGGGCGTTGCGGCCCCGCACCGTGTAGGTGCGCTCGTCGCCCGCGACCTCACCCGGGGTGAAGCCGACCGCGACCCGGGCCGGGATGCCGAGGCTGCGGGCCATGGCCGCGTAGGTGCCGGCGAACTGCTCGCAGTACCCCCGTCGGGCCTGGAGGAAGGCGACCATGGCGTCCTGGCCGTGCCCGGAGGCGACCCCGGAGATGTCGTACTCGAAGTTGGTCCGGAACCAGTCCTGCAGGGCTCTCGGCCCGCTCGTACGGGGACGTCCCCCGGCCCTCCACGGCCTCGGCCGCCAGGTCCCGGACGAGGGGACGGATGCCGGACGGGAGGTCGGTCGCCGCGGCCAGGTCGTCGGGGAGGCGCTCCGGGAGTCGCTGGCGGAGGTCGTCCTCCGTGAAGCTGGGGACCTCGGAGGTCACCAGGTAGGTCGCCTCGTCGATCGACTCGACCGCCACCGGGACGATGAGCGTCGCCAGCTCGCCGTTCCAGCGCAGCGGCGTGGACGACCGGGCCACCTCGACCGGCGTCAGCGCGGCCGGAGCCCAGATCGACCCCAGCGTCTCGATCTTGAAGCGCTGGTCGACCCGGCGGGTGGCGGCGTCGGGAGGGACGCCGGGCAGGCGCCCGTCGGCGCGCGAGAACGACTCGCTCGACGACCACACCGTCCCGTCGAAGCTGTCGAGCGAGGTGAGCCGCCAGTAGGCGGCCTGGTCGGCCTCGACCGTGAACACCACCGTGTCGGACTGCTGCACCAGCCGCGACCGGATGTCGACGAGCGGGCTGACCGTCAGGCGGTTGCCCGGTCCGTCGGCCCGCCAGTCGAGGAGCGCGTCCTGCTGCGTGCCCGGCAGGTGGGGCACGACCCCCGCCGACACGGCCACCGCGGCGCCGGCCATCAGGACGCCCAACCCGACCTGGGCGCGGCGGCCCCTGCGCGCCGTGCCCACCCACGGGGTGCGGGCGTCGTGCCAGACCCGCTGGGCCAGGGCGAAGCCGAACGCGGCCGCCGCGAGGCCGGCGGCCAGCGCCACCCCGCCGCGGCCCTCGCCGAGGATGGCGGAGAAGGTGAACAGGGCGACGGCCGGCAGCACGGCCTCGGCGATCGCCCGCACCCGGAAGGCGGCCCAGTCGGCCAGGCTGGCCGCGGCCCAGATGGCGACGGTGGCGGCGAGCAGGAAGCCGCGGGCGCGGGGCGCAGGTGCGGTGACCTCGCCGAACAGCGACCAGGCCCGGTCGAGGTCGCGGCCGACGGCGTCGAGGGTGGACCCGGTCGGCAGGCCGAAGGCCGATGGGCCGGGGTACAGCACGACCGAGACCTGGACGACGAAGGCGGCGAGGGTGGCGAGGAGGGTGCCCCCGAGCCGCAGACCCCGGCGGCGGGCGGCCACGGCGACGACGTGGGCGGTCGCGGCGGCGGCGAGGAGGGGCCCGATCGCGGCGGCCTCGCGGAACAGTCGGAGGAACCCGAGCACGGCGATGAGGGTGGTGGCCGCGAGGAGCACCTCGGCCGCGATCGTCGCCCCGGCCCCGGGCCGGGCCGAGGGGCCCGTCGGGCCCGTCGGGCTCACGAGGTCGTCGGTGGGAGCGGCACGCGGCGTCGGTTCCGGTGCCGGCGCCGAGGGGCGGGGGGCGGTCGTCGCCGTCATCGGCCCACCGCGATCCCGGGTCGGCGCCGGCGAGCGCGGACCGATGCCGTCCAACAGGCGGCGAAGCCCTCGCGGGCGTCGACCTCGACCACCCGGACGCCGGCGACCGTGCGCACCCCGCCCGTCGCGGTCGCGTCGCCGGATCCGCCGAAGCGGACGACGGTGAGGCCCATCGCCCGGCCGGCCGGCCGCCGAGGCGACGGCAGCGAGGCCAGGGCCACGTCGTCGAGGGCGCCGACCACGGCGATCACCGAGTCCCGGCCCAGGTCGGTGCGCCCGAGGAGCCGGCCCATGCTCGCGGCCGGGGTCTGGCGGGCGATCGCCAGCATCTCGAGGAGCACGTCGAAGGCGGCCTGGCCCGTCGCCCGACCGGAGTCGCGGCCGTCGCTCAGCAGCAGCCGCACCGTGTCGCCCTGCTGCCAGTGGCTGGCCGCGATGCTCGCCGCGGCCGAGACCATCTCCTCGAAGGCCTCGGGGTCGGCTCGCCCGTCCTGCACGTCGAGGGCCACGGTGACGCGTCCCTGGCGGGGTTCGTCGTCGAGGCGGACCACCAGGTCGTCGACCTTCGCGCTGGCCGGCCAGTGGACCCGCCGGATGTCGTCTCCGACCACGTAGGGCCGCAGGGAGTGGAGCTCGGTGCCGGCCCGCCCGAGGTCGGGCCGGGGGTCGTGGCCCGACAGGGGCTCCGAGCCCGGGGGCCGGGGGAGGGGCGGGACGGGGTCGACGCGGGGGAGCACCAGCAGGGTCACGCGGTCGGCCACGATGCGGTCGCGGCGGGCCAGCCGGAACGGGTCGGCCACCTCGGCGCGCAGCGGCCCGACCGCGACCTCACCGCGGCGGCGGGTGGGGAGCCGGTAGGTCGCCCGGGCCGAGCCCCCGGGATCGAGCGGGGCGAGCAGCAGCCGGGCCCCGGCGCTGCCCCCGACCGGGTCGACCAGGCCGATCACCGGGGTGCGGCGGCGGCCGGCCGAGGTGACCTCGACCTCGATCCGGGCGGGAGCCCCGACGTGGACCCGGCCCGGGCGCAACGAGCGGTGGACCAGCAGCCGGGGTCGGGCCGAGATCACCCGCAGGGCGGCCAGCCCGACGAGCAGCGCAGCCGCCCCGGCGAGGACGTAGAGCTCGACCAGGCCGAGGAAGCGGCCCCCGACCGCGGTGATGCCCGCGCCGACGAGCAGGAGGACGCCGGCCCGGGTGATCACCCGAGGTGGCCCGCCGTCACTGACGGGCCCGGGCCGCGGTGGGGACGGGCACCCGGTCGAGCACGTCGGCCACGACCTGCGTGCGGGACGAGCCGGCCAGGGCGGCCTCGGGGGCGAGCATCAGGCGGTGGGCGACGGTCGGCGCGGCGAGGGCCTTGATGTCGTCGGGGACGATGAAGTCGCGCCCGTCGGCGATCGCCCGGGCCTGGGCGGTGCGCTGGAGGGAGAGGGTGGCCCGGGGCGACATCCCGAGCGCCAGCCGGGGGTGGGCCCGGGTCGCGGTGGCCACCTCGACCAGGTACCGGCGCAGGGCGGGGGCCACGTGCACCGCCCGGGTGGCCTCGGCCATGGCCACGACGTCCGACGCGGTGACGACCGGGCGCAGGGCCGGGGAGCGTCTCCTCGCCGCCGTCGTCGGCCAGCACCGCGACCTCCGAGGCGGGGTCGGGGTAGCCCATCGACACCCGCAGGAGGAACCGGTCGAGCTGGCTGTCGGGCAGCGGGTAGGCGCCCTCGTGCTCGGCCGGGTTCTGGGTGGCCAGCACGAGGAACGGCGGCTCGAGCATGTAGGTCGCGCCGCTGACGGTGACCTGGCCCTCGGCCATCGACTCGAGGAGAGCCGACTGCGTCTTCGGCGACGCCCGGTTGATCTCGTCGGCCAGGACGACGTTGGCGAAGATCGGACCGGGCCGGAAGTCGAAGGTGGCGTCGCGGCGGTCGTAGACGCTCACCCCGACCACGTCGGAGGGAAGGAGGTCGGGGGTGAACTGGATGCGGCCGAACGATCCGTCGATCGATGCGGCCAGGGCCTTGGCCATGCTGGTCTTGCCGACGCCGGGGATGTCCTCGACCAGCACGTGGCCGGACGCCAGCACGGCGAGCAGCACCAGCTCGACGACGTCGTCCTTGCCCTGGATCACCCGGGAGACGTTGCCGACGATGCGCGCGCACCGGTCGGCGACCTCGCCGGCTGTCATCTCGGGCGTGCTGGCTGGGTCGACGGGGGTGGGCTGGGCCACGGGACCTCCTCCGGGTCCGCCCAAGGGTAGAGGGACGGGCGGGGCCGCGGCGGGCCGCCTCCCCCTACGGTGGGTCGCGTGACCGCGCACACCGTGCTGGCCGTCGACGTGGGCGGCACCAAGATGGCCGTCGGCATCGTCGATCGGGACGGTCAGCTCCTGCGTCGGCGCCAGGTCGCCACCGACCTCACGCTCGACGGCGACGCGCTGGCGGGCCGGCTCCTCGGCCTCGTCGACGAGGTCCTGGCCGGCGAGACCGTCGCCGCGGTGGGCGTCGGCTGCGGGGGGCCGATGGAGATGTCGAACGTCGACACGAAGGTCTCGCCGCTCAACATCCCGGCCTGGCGCTCGTTCCCGCTGCAGCGCGTGCTGGAGGACCACACCGGGAGGCCGGCGGCGGTCGACAACGACGCCAAGGCCCTGGCCCTGGGGGAGGGGTGGGTCGGCGCCGCGGCCGGCATCGAGGACTTCATCGCCATGGTCGTGTCCACGGGGGTCGGGGGAGGGATCGTCCTCGACGGTCGACTGCTCGACGGCGCCGGGGGCAACGCCGGCCACATCGGCCACGTGATCGTCGAGCCCGAGGGGCGGACCTGCGGCTGCGGTGCACGCGGCTGCCTGGAGGCCGAGGCGTCGGGCACGGCGATCGCCGCGGTGACCGGACGACCCCCGGCCGAGGCGTCGGCCGAGGTCCGGGAGCGCACCGGCCGCCTCGTCGGACGAGGGGTGGCCACCGTCGCCAACCTGCTCGACCTGCGCCTGGCCGTCGTGTCGGGCTCGGTCGCCCTCGGCTACGGCGACGCCTTCTTCGCCGCGGCCCGGGCCGAGATCGCGGCGCGGGCCTGCCTCGACTTCAGCCGCGGCACCGAGATCCGCCCCGGCGGCCTCGGCGACGCCGGCCCCCTCATCGGCGCCGGTGCCGTGGCCTGGCGCCTCCTCGACGACTGACGGTCGACGGCGTGGAGGCTGGACGAGATGAGGACCCGATCCGGCGGCAGCCGTCGCCGGTAGGTTGCGGGCGTGACCTCCGAGCGTGACGAGATGAAGGCGGTCGGCCGGGCCGTGCTCACTCGACCGGCTCTGTGGCCGACGGCGGTGGCAGCCGGTGCCCGGCTCCTGCCGGCCCGATGGTGGACCGGTCGGCGGGCCGCGGCGGCGGCCACGCCGTGGCTCCGGTTCCGCGTCGAGACCGCCTACGGCGCCGAGCGGACGACACCGGCGCCCGCCGACGTGATCACCTTCCTCCGGTGGCTCCGCGAGTGGCCTCCGGGTCGCGGCTGACCGCGACGGACCGCGACGCGACGGGTCAGGTCACTGCGGGCAACGGGGCCGCGGTGGGTGGACCGGGGTCGGCGACCTCGTCGGCGTCGAGCTCGACGACCGGGTCGAGGCGGGCCGCGAAGCGCCGCAGCGACCGCAGGACGGGACGGCCCAGCACCACGATGGCGACCAGGTTGGCGGTCGCGCCGGCCGCGTCCCACACCAGCGACGTGCTCACGTAGAACGACCAGTAGTGCTGCGCGGCGTCGACCGCGCCCATGCCGGGTGACCACTGGAGGTCGCCCTCGCCCGGGGTCAGCGGCCACGACCAGAGGTTGATGAGCAGCCCGTAGGCGAAGGCGGCGAGCCAGCCGGCGCCGGCCAGCACGGCGACCTCGACCGCCGGGGCGAGCCGTCGGGTGGTGCGGCCCAGCGCGCCGAACCCGGCCGCCGAGCCAGGCCAGCACCAGCATCTGGAACGGCAGCCACGGTCCGACGCCGCCGGTCAGCAGGGCGCTGACGGCCATCGAGAACAGGCCGAGCAGGAAGCCGAACCGGGGACCGAAGGCGGCCGCGCCCAGCAGCACCAGGAAGAAGATCCCGCTGCCGCCGCCGGGCAGGTCGACCAGCCGGAGCAGGCCGGCCATGGCGCCGAGCATGCCGAGCAGGGCGACGTCGGCCCCGCTCATCGTCCCGGAGCGGACGTCGAGCAGCACCGCGAGCGAGCGCGAGGCCGCCGACCGCGCCGGCGATGAACGGGCGCGTCGGCCGCGTGGGCGGTGCCGATGGCGGCGTCGGCCGGCAGCCAGAACGGGTAGAGGAACGCAGCCGCGCCGACCACGCTGGCGAGCAGGTAGGCCAGGGTCGACCACCGGCGGGCGATGCGGGTCGTCGTCATCGGCCGGGTCCGGCGGATGGGCTCGGCGCCGACCAGCCCGGCGCGGGCAGGCCGTGGGCAGGTGGGCCCGCACCTCGTCGACGGTGAGGTGCGGCGGGAGGACCCGCAGCACCTGGGGGGCGAACAGCGACCCGGCCAGCACGGTGCGGGACGGGCCGTCGGCCACCACGTCGCCGCCGCCCAGCACGACGACGCGGGTGGCGCAGCGGGCCGCCAGCTCGAGGTCGTGGGTGGCCAGCACGACGGCCCCGCCCCCGGCCGCGTGGGCGGTGGCGGCCGCCTCCAGAGACGCGCCGGGACGAGGCGTCGATCCCCCGGGTCGGCTCGTCGAGCAGCAGCACGGGGGCGCCGCCGACGGCCACCGCGGCGACGGCGACCCGCTGGCGCTCACCGGTCGAGAGGCTGCGCGGGTGCCGGTCGGCGAGGTCGGTCGAGGCCGAGGCGGTCGAGCCAGCGGTCGACCGCGGCGAGGTCGACGCCGGTGAGCCGGGCAGCGTCTCGGCGACCTCGGCCCGGACGGTGGGGGAGAAGAGGAGGCTCGACGGGTCCTGGGGCACGTAGGGCGACCGGCACCTCCCGCGTCGACCGATCCCGACAGCGGGCGAGGCCAGTCCGGCGAGGGCCCGGAGGAGGGTGGTCTTGCCCGAGCCGTTGCGGCCGAGGAGGGCGACGACCTCGCCCTCGTGCACGTCGAGGTCGATGCCGCGCACCACCGGGGGCCGGCCGGAGTGGCCGACCGCGAGCGACCGGGCGCGCGACGAGCGCCGGCGCCGGGGGCCGGGGGGTCCGACCACGGTGGGCACGAGGAGCGGCCGGGGGGTGGCGCCGGGCCGCAGCGCCGGGCCTCGCGCACCGTCAGCGGTGGCGGGTCCCACCCCAGCAGCCGCCCGAGGTGGGCGACGGGGGGCGCGGCGGGGTCGTCGGCCAGCGTCGACGCCGGGTCGCCGTCGGCCACGACGCGGCCCGCCGTCGAGGATCACGGCCCGGTCGGCGAGGGGACCGGCCCGCTCCAGCCGGTGCTCGGCCAGCACCACCGTCGTCCCCAGGTCGTCGTCGAGGCGGGCGACCGCGGCCAGCACGTCGTCGGCCCCCTGCGGGTCGAGCATCGACGTGGGCTCGTCGAGCACCAGCACCGGCGGACCGGCGGCCAGCGCCCCGGCCACGGCGCAGCGCTGGCGCTCGCCGCCCGAGAGGGTCGACGGGGAGCGGTGGCGCAGGTGGGCGATGCCGAGGGCGTCGAGCACCTCCTCGACCCGCCGGCGCATCGTCGGCGCTCGGCCAGCCCGAGGTTCTCGAGCACGAAGGCCACGTCGTGCTCGACCTCGTCGACGACGAACTGGGCCTCGGGGTCCTGGTGCACGAAGCCGACGACGTCGGCCAGGTCGCGGGGCCGGTGCCCGTCGAGCGGGCGGTCGCCCACGACCACGGTGCCGCGGAAGCGCCCGCCGCTGGCGTGGGGCACCAGCCCGTTGACGGTGCGCAGCAGCGTGCTCTTGCCCGAGCCGCTGGCCCCGACGATCACCGCGACCTCGCCGTCGGCCGACCTCGAGGTCGATGCCGGCCAGCACCGGGGGACCGTCGGGGAAGGCGAACCCGACCCCCTCCCACCGCACCGGGGCGGTCATCGGGTCGCCGCCTGCGTCGGCGCCGGGGCCGCTGGCGTCGGGAGCGGGCGTCGTCGACGGCGCGACGGCCCGATCGACCCGATCCCCCTCGGCGGGGAGGGGGCGGACGAGGGCGGGGACGGCGAGGCCGGCCAGCACGAGGGCGGGCAGGATCGGCAACCCGGGGGCGGTGAGGGGGAGCACCGCCGGGTCCCAGGTGAGGTCGTCGACGCCGACGACCGCGCACACCGCCGAGCACGACGGGCACGGCCACGACGGCGGCCATCACCGCGGCGTCGATGGCGGCCAGTCGCCGCCGCCGGTAGCGGGTCGGCGCGGCCCGACCGCTGACCACGACGGCGCCCACCAGCGCGGCGACGCCGACGCCGGCCAGAGCCGCGGCGGCCCCGCCCGACTGCCCGACGAGGGCCAGCACCGCCCCGCCCAGGCCGAGCAGTGCGACCAGGCCGAGCCCCACCGCGAGGTGGTCGCTGGCACCGGCGCGCGCCCGCCCGTAGCCGCGGGAGTCCATCGACTCGGCCAGGCGCAGGGCCCGCTCCAGCCCCGTCTCCAGCACGGGCACCGCCAGCCGGACGGCCCGGCCGCGCCGGATCGGCACGGCCGCCGGTCCGGGCCCGGTCGGCCTCGCGGGCGGCGCTCGCGGCGTCGAGCGTCGAGGGCACGAAGGCGAGGGCGACGGTCAGCACCAGTCCCGGCTCGTGGAAGGCCCGCGGGGCGGCCGCGAGCAGCTCGTGGTGCGAGGCCACCGCGTTGAAGGCGCCGAAGCCGGCCATGATCCCGACGACCACCAGGCTGTCGATCGCGGTCTGCAACACGACCGCGGTCGACACCGCGCCGCCGACGGTGAAGCCGCCGAGGGCGATCGGCAGCGTGGCGCTGCGGCAGGGTGACGAGCACGCCGGCGGCGCCGGGCTCCAGCGGGGTGGTCAGCCCGATCAGCACGATGCGGAGGAGGCCGAAGGCCACCGCGATGGCGACGCAGGACGGGGAAGGCCCGGGCGAGGGCCCCGGGCCGCCGGTGGGTCTCGACCACCAACCAGACCACGGCCAGCACGATCGCCACCAGCAGCGGGTTGCGCGCCAGCTGCAGGGAGGTGGTGACGGCGATCGCCCACACCAGCCAGGTCACCGAGTGGAGGGGGCTGGTCACGCGCGAAGTACGGTACGGCCCCAGCAGAGGTCGCAGGCAACCCGGATGTTGCCTGCGGTCATGGCCCGGGACGCGACAACCCGGGACGACGGGGGAAGCCGGTGTGAGTCCGGCGCTGACCCGCAGCTGTGAGCGACCCCTCCGGGTCGTGAGCCAGGAAACCCGCCCCTGCCACCGGCCCTGCCGGTCCCTGCCCCGGTCGGCGCCCCGCGCCGACCCCCGATGCTCCCCGTGGAATGGGAGCGAGGAGGAATCCCCATGCGCGTGCGCACCCGTCTGCTCGCCACCGCCGTCGTCTCGATGGCGGCCCTTCCTGCGATCGGCACCCCGGCGGCCTCGGCCCCCGGCGAGCCCCGTGCCAGCGCCACGGTCGACGCAGCCGTCGCCTGGCTCGACGGCCAGCAGCAGGCCGACGGTGGCTTCGAGGTCGCCGGCTTCCCCGGCTTCGAGACCTCCGACGCCATCCTCGCCCTGGCCGCGGCCGGCCAGTCCGGCACCGACTGGGACGAGGCCGAGGCCCTGGCCGCGGTCACCGCGGTCACCACCGCCGGCGGTCTCGACCCGCTCGACGGGCTCGACGACTGGATCGACTCCGTGCAGGGCGATGCCGGCGCCACCGTGTCGGCCAAGGCCGCGCAGGCGGCCAAGGTCGTGAGCCTCGTCACCGTGCCCCTCGGGCTCGACCCCACCGACGTCGACCCCTCGGGTGACACCGCCGGCGCGGTCGACCTGATCGCCGCCATCGAGGCCGCCGCCGGCACCGGCGACTACGCCGCCCTGGCCAGCGTGTTCACCGCCCGCGTCTACGCCCTGTGGGCGCTGGCCGCCGCCGGCGAGCCGGTGCCCGCCGCCCTCGTCACCGCCATCGAGGCCGCCCAGCAGCCCGACGGCGGGTTCAGCTACACCGGCGACCCGACCATGCCCTCCCTCGACGTGGACGTGACCGCGGCCGCGGTGATCGCCCTCGCGGTGGCGGGCGAGGCCGACGGCGACGTCGTGGCCGACGCGCTGGCCTTCCTCGCCCGGACCCAGACCTGGACGGGCGACTGGCCCGGCGGCTTCGACGACGGCAACCCGAACTCGACCGCCACTGGGCCTCCTGGCCGCCGGCGTCGGTCATCTGCGACCCGGACTCGGGTGACTGGCGATCGCCTCGCGGACATCCGCTTCATCGGCCAGCCGTTCCCGTCGCCCGCCGGCGCGCTGGAGGACCGCCAGGCCGGCGACGGCCACATCGCCGGCCCCGGCGACGCCTGGGGCCTCAACACCTTCGGCACCACCCAGGCCATCCAGGGCCTGATGGCCGCCGACGGCGTGTGGCCCTACCGGTACACCGGGCCGTGCGGTGCACCTTCAGCCCCGGCGAACAACCGCCGCCTCGTCAACGGCCACTACCTCGACCTGCTGTCGCGGTTCAGCGACGAGGCCGGCGCCGACTTCTGGGTCGGCCAGCTCGACGGCGGGATGTCGCCGGCCCAGGTGTCGCGCCGCCTGACCGGCACGTCCGAGTACGGCCGACGGGTCGTCGACCGCCTCGCCACCGACTACCTCGGTCGCGACCGCGACCGACGCCGAGGCCGCCGCCGGCGGTCCGCTGGTGACCTCCGGTCGTCGCCTCGACGCCGCCGCCGCCCTCCTCGGCGGCACCGACGTACTTCGACGAGCAGGGCAACGGCGTGGACGCCGACTGGGTCGACGCCGTCTACCTCGACGCCCTCGGTCGGGCCGCCGACCCCGCCGGCACCACCTGGGCCCTGGGCCAGCTCACCGCCGGACGCACCCGCACGCAGGTCGCCCGCTCGCTGCTCGGCTCGACCGAGGGCCTCCAGCACATGGTGCAGGGCTTCTACCAGGAGCTGCTGCGACGTCCGACCGACGTCGCCGGCCGCGACTTCTGGGTCGGTGAGATCCGCCGGGGCCGGTCGCCGGAGGGCCTGGTGATGCTGATCGTCGGCAGCGGCGAGTACGTGGGACTGACCCGGCCCCGGCCTGATCGTGGTCCCCGTGCGGCTCCGCCGGTGGGCGGTGCGCCTGCTCGGCCGCGCTCGGCCCTGGCCCTGGCCGGCCTGGCGGTGGGCACCGCGCCCGCCGCCGCGGCCGGCCCGCCGGCGCGATCGGTCGGCGCGGTTCCCGAGCCGGTCTGCCAGGTCGGGTCGGACCGCATCGCGGTCCTGGTCGACTTCCCCTCCAGCCGGTTCACCACCTGCGTCGCCCCGGGCGGCGACGGCATCGACGTCCTCGCCCGGGCCGGGCTCGAGCCGATCACGAGCGGGTTCGGCTCGGTCGAGGGCGGCGCCCGCGCCGTGTGCGGCCTCACCAACCCGCGCGACGGACAGCAGCTGGGGTGCCAGACCGGGTCGAGCTGCCTGACCTGCCTGGCCCCCGACTACTGGCAGTACTTCCCCGGGTACCGGTTCTCGCCGGTGGGTGGGGGGTCGACCAGCCCGGCGCCGACCCGCGTCGAGGCCTGGCGGTGGGGCCGGAGCCAGACCTGGTCGGCCTCCCGGCCGTCGGCCGCCACCCTCTGCCCGGGTCCGGCCACGACCACCACGACCCGTCCTCCGGCGACGACGGCCCCGACCGCCACCACGGCACCGCCGACGAGCCGACCCGGGGGAGGCGGCGCCGGTCCGAGCCGCGTCGACCACCACCCGTCCGGGCGAGCGGCCGTCCACCACCGCGTCCACCACGACGACGACCCGTCCGACCACCACGACCGCGCCCGGCGCCGAGGCCGATCCCGACGACCGCGATGCCGACGGGGACCCGACGTCGGGAGCGAGCGGGCCCGGCGACGGCTCCGACGAGGTGGCCGGCGGAGACCCCGGCGGCACCGTCTCGGTCACCGACGACGGCGGTGGGGGAGGCGGCGCGCTGGTGCCGGTCGCCGCGACCACCGGCATCGTCGCCGTGGTCGGCGCCTTCGCCCTCCGGGCCCGCCGTCGCCGCACGGCCGTCGACGAGACCTGACAGTACCTCGAGAACCCTCCCCGCACCGGTCCCCGACCGGGGGTAGCGTCACCGCCCATGGTCCGGGCGCTCGTGCTGAACGCGACGTACGAGCCGCTCAGCGTGGTGGCCGGGCGGCGCGCCGCGGTCCTGGTGCTGACCGAGCGGGCCGACAGCGTCCACGACAGCGGCGAGGTGCTCCACTCCGAGCGCCTCGCGCTGGTCGTGCCGTCGGTGGTGCGCCTCCGGTTCCACGTGCGGGTGCCGTACCACCGGGAGGTCTCGATCAGCCGTCGCGGCGTGCTGGCCCGCGACGCCCACAGCTGCCAGTACTGCGGCTCGCGGGCCGAGACGATCGACCACGTGCTGCCCCGGAGCCGGGGCGGCGGGCACACGTGGGAGAACGTGGTCGCCGCGTGCCGCACCTGCAACGTGCGCAAGGGCGATCGCCTCCTCCCCGACTGCGGCCTCCGGCTGCGGAGCGACCCCGGGCCGCCCCGCGGTCCGCTCTGGGTGACGGCGGCGATGGGGGTGGTGCCCGCCCCCTGGGAGCCCTACCTCCAGGTCGCGTGACGATCGAGTGCGTCGCCCTCCACCGGGTGGCGCTGCCCCTCCACGTCGCCGCACGTCGCGGCCCACGGCACCGAGAAGATCCGTGAGGTGGTGCTGGTCTCGGTCACCGACGACGAGGGGTTCACCGGCTGGGGCGAGTGCCCGGCGCTGAGCCGGCCCGGCTACTCGTCGGAGTGGACCGAGGGGGCCTGGTGGGTCCTGCGCCGCGTGCTCGTGCCCCGTCTGCTCCACGACCAGGTCCCGGCCGACCTGGCCGGGCACCCGATGGCCACCGGCGCCGTCCGCGACGCCGTCCACGACCTCGAGCTCCGACGGGCCGGCGCCAGCGCGGCCTCGGTCCTCGGGGTCGAGGCCCGGGTCCCGTTCGGCGTCGCGGTCGGCTTCGCCGACGACGTGGGTGCGGTGGTCACCGCGGCCGAGGAGGCGGTCGAGGCCGGCGCCGCGCTGGTGGTCGTGAAGATCCGGCCCGGCTGGTCGGTCGAGCCGGTGCGGGCGGTGATGGACGCCTGCCCCGGCGTCGGCATCGCGGCCGACGCCAACGGCTCGTTCGGCCTCGGCGACGTGGCCGAGATCAAGGACCTCGACCGACTGCGGCTCGACTTCATCGAGCAGCCGGCGTCGCCCGACGACCTCCCGACGTCGGCCGACCTGGCCCGCCTGCTGACCACGCCGATCGCCCTCGACGAGGCGGTGTCGAGCCCGTCGGAGCTGGCCTGTGCGCTGGCGGTGGGGGCCGGCTCGGTGCTCACGCTCAAGCCGGCCCGCCTCGGGGGGATCCAGCGCACGATCGAGGCCGCGGCCCGCGCCCGGGCCGCGTCGTGGCGCCTGCACGTCGGCGGGATGCTGGAGTCCGGCGTCGGGCGGGCGGTGGCCCGGCTCCTGGCCGCCCGGGCCGACGTCCCCGGGCCGGGCATGGTCGGACCGACCTCCCTCCTCTTCGCCGACGACGTGGTCGAGCCGGTCGAGGCCGACGCCGACGGGTGCGTCGCGGTGTCCGACGGGGTGGGTCTGGTGCCCTCGCCGGACCCGGACCGGCTGGCCGCGCTCACCGTCGAGCGCTGGGAGCTGACCCGCCACGGGATGGAGGGGTGAGCCGCGGGGGCGGCTGGCGGGTCGAGCGGATCGAGGGGACCGCCGAGGAGCTGCACGGTCGCGACCCGGCCGGCGGACGGGAGGTGTGGGTCCACCGCGCGACCCGTCCGGCGGTGGTGCTCGGGAGCACCCAGTCCGATGCGGTCGTCGACCACGCGGCCGCGGCGGCGGCCGGCGTGGACGTGGTGCGCCGTCGCAGCGGGGGAGGGGCGGTCCTGGTGGAGCCCGGTGGGGTGGTGTGGGTCGACGTGGTGATCCCGCCCGGTGACCCGCGGTGGGACGACGACGTGGCCCGCGCGACGCACTGGGTGGGCGACGCGTGGGCCCGGGCCCTGGTGTCGGTCGGTGTCGGCGACCCGGTGGTCCACCGGGGGCGGCTGATCACCACGCCGTGGTCGTCGCTCGTGTGCTTCGCCGGGCTGGGGGCGGGCGAGGTCCGGGTCGGCGAGGCCAAGGTCGTGGGCCTGGCCCAGCGGCGGACCCGGGCCGGGGCCCGGTTCCAGACCGCGGCCCTGCTGCGCTGGGAGCCGGACCGCCTGCTGGGGCTGCTCGCCCTGGACCCGGCGGCGCGCGTCGCGGCCGCGGCCGACGTGCGCGACCGGGCGGCGGCCCTCCCCGTCGCGGAGGACGTCCTGGTCGACGCCCTCCTCGACGCCCTCGCCACGGCCTGACCGCCGCCGATCCAGCGGCGGGGTGGACCGCCGCGGAGGGTGGCGCGGCCGAGCGAGCCCTGTATCGTCCTACCTGGCCCATCTCATCCCATGTTTGTGCAGTGAAGTGGGTTGACTGCCCAGAGTGGGGGGCGTAGTGTCGCCGCCATGGGGCAGGAGGACACCGCGATCGCCGCGTCGGTCGGCACGACCACGGCACCGGCACCCGCCGGGGCCGACGTGCTGCGCCTGTGCGGTCGCCACACCAACGGGGTCGACGCCAAGTCGCGCGTGGTGATGCCCGCCTCCTTCCGCCCTGCTTTCGCCGGGGGTGGCCTGCTGACGGTGTGGCAGGACCGCTGCCTGGCGGCGTTCCCGCTCGTCGAGTTCGACCGCTACGTGGCCCACATGCGCCGCGCGCTGGCCACCGCCGGTGAGGCCGAGCCCGACGCGGTCCTGCGGGAGCTGTTCGCGACCACCAGCGAGATGCGCCTCGACGTGCAGGGCCGGCTGGTCCTGCCCGAGGAGCTGCGCGCCCTGGTGGGCATCGACGGCGAGGTCCGCTTCCAGGGCTTCGACCGCCGGGTCGAGCTGTGGCCCGCGCTGGCGCTCGACCCCGACGATGCCGCCGACCACCGGGCGACGATCGGGCTCCTGCAGAGCACGTTCGACCTCGCCGAGCACCTCGAGGGCTGAAGGGATGGTCGCCACCGTGATCGATCGCCCCGCACCGGAGGCCCACGGGCACCACGTGCCGGTCCTGGCCACCGCCGTCGTCGACGCCCTCGGGTCGGTCGCCGACGGCACCTACGTCGACCTGACCCTCGGCCTGGGCGGCCACGCCGCCCTGCTCCTCGACGCCCACCCGGGCCTCACCCTGCTCGGCATCGACCGCGACCGCGACGCGCTGGCCGTGGCCGGCGAGCGCCTGGCCCGCTTCGGCAGCCGGGTGCAGCTCCACCACGCCCGCTCCGACGAGCTGGCGGCGGTGCTGGCCTCGGCCGGCGTCGACACGGTGGTGGCCGCCCTGGCCGACCTCGGCGTCTCGTCCCCGCAGGTCGACCGGCCCGAGCGCGGCTTCAGCTACCGCCCCGACCGCAACGGTCCGCTCGACATGCGCATGGACCAGGGACGGGGCCGCACCGCCGCCGACCTCCTGGCCGAGATCGACGTGGACGACCTCGCCCGGGCGCTGCGCGACCTCGGCGACGAGCCCCACGCCCGCCGCATCGCCCGCGCCGTGCTCGACGCCGAGCCCCGCACCACCGCGGCCCTGGCCGAGGCGGTCCGCTCGGCCGTCCCTGCGGCCAGCCGCCGCCGGGGCGACCCGGCCAAGCGCACCTTCCAGGTCCTCCGCATCCTCGTGAACGACGAGATCGGCACCCTCGACCGCACCCTCGACGCCACCATGGCCGCCCTCGCCCCGGGCGGTCGCTTCGGGGTCATCGCCTTCCACTCGGTCGAGGACCGGATGGTCAAGGAGCGCTTCCGCAACGCGGCCGACGGCGGGTGCACCTGCCCGCCCGGGCTGCCGTGCGTGTGCGGCGCCACCCCGACCGCCCGCCTCATCCGCCGCAAGCCCTGGGTGGCGACGGCCGAGGAGCTCGATGCCAACCCGCGGGCCGCCAGCGCCCGCTTCCGCGTGGTGGAGGCCCTCTGATGGGCGCGACCCCCGCCTGGCCCCGGCCCGGAGCGCGCCGCGCCCGCGGACCCGGCCCCACCTCGAGGTCGTCTCGCCGCCCCGGAGCCGCATCGGCGGTCCCGTGGTGGTCGTGGTGACCATCGTCGTCTTCGTCGTGCTGCTCGGCACCGCGGGGCTCAACACCGTGATCGTGGCCCGGCAGCGCCAGCTCGACCGGGTCGACACCCAGATCCGCGAGGGCTCGGCCCGCAACGAGGCCCTCCAGCTGGAGGTCGCCCGGCTCGAGTCCCCGGCGCGCATCGTCGAGAGCGCCCGCGCCGCCGGGATGGACATCCCCGACGAGGTGACCTGGCTGGCCCCGCGCCCCGACGGCAGCGCCGAGGCGTCGACGGCCGAGCGGGCCACCGGTCCAGACGCCACCACCGACGACGCCGACGACGGCGGCGCCGGCGAGGACGAGATCGACGAGCGGGCCGGCGGGCCCATCACCGAGGACGGGGCCGGGTCGCAGGGATGAAGCCGAGGCCCCCGGTCTCCGGTGCGTTCGATGCCTACCGGGCCGAGCGCACCGGGCAGCGACCCGCGCCCCGTCCCGCCCCCCGCGCCCGTCGGGCCGCGCCGGGGGCCCGGCCGGCGAGCGCGTCGTCGGCCCGTCCGGCCCGTGCCCCGCGCCCGGCCCGCCCGTCGCGGCCCGTTGCTCCCACCCTGCCCTCCGCGCCCCGCCGGGCGGTGCCGGCCTCGGCCCGTCGCCCGGCGCCGGGCCGGAGGGTGCAGGGCCGGGACGGCGGGGTGCCGCTGCCGCCGTCGAGCCTGCGGCGCAGGATGCTCGTGCTCCCGGCCGTCGCCGTGCTGCTGTTCGGGGTCGTCACCCTGAAGCTGGTCGACGTCCAGGTGCGCAGCCCCGAGCGCTTCCGGGCCAAGGGCGAGCTCCAGCGGGTCGCCTCGGTCCGCCTGCCCGCCGGCCGGGGCTCGCTGCTCGACCGCAACGGCCAGGCCCTGGCCCTGTCGGTGCAGCGCCGGACCGTGTTCGCCGACCCCAGCCTGATCGACGACCCCGCCGACGTCGCCCGTCGGCTCGCCCCCGTCCTCGACCTCCCTCGGCACGAGCTGGAGGAGAAGGTGGGTGGCACCGGGAAGTTCGTGGTGCTGGCCCGCACCCTCGACGACGAGGTGGCCGACGAGGTCGAGGCCCTCGACATCCGGGGCATCGCCACCTTCGACGAGTTCAAGCGCTTCCGCCCCAACGACGACCTCGGTCGCTCCGTGCTCGGCACGGTGAGCGAGGACGGCGCCGAGGGCATCAGCGGTCTGGAGCTCCAGCTCGACGACCTCCTGACCGGGGCCGAGGGCGAGGTCGTCTACGAGCGGGCCAAGGTCGACGGGGGAGGGGCCATCGCCGGCTCGCGCCGCCGCATCGTCGAGGCCCGGCCCGGGGCCGACGTCACCCTGACCCTCGACCAGTCCCTCCAGTACGAGACCGAGCGGGTCCTCGCCGACCACCTGGCCCGGGCCGGCGCGCAGGGCGGCATCGCCATCGTGTCGCGCCCCTCGACCGGCGAGATCCTCGCCCTGGCCAACCTGGAGGGCGACGAGGAGACCGGCGGCTTCGTCCCCGCCTCCAACAACCTGGCCCTCACCACCGTCTACGAGCCGGGCTCGGTCAACAAGGTGATCACGGTGGCCGCGGCGCTCGAGGAGGGGCTGGTGACCCCGGAGTCGGTCCTCGACGTGTCCGACTCCCGGCAGGTCGGCGACCACCTCTTCACCGACTCCCACCCGCACCCGACGTCGAGCTGGTCGGTCACCGACATCGTGGCCACGTCGTCCAACGTCGGCACGATCATGCTGGCCCAGCAGCTGGGCGCCGACCGGGTCGACGGGTACCTCCGGCGCTTCGGCTTCGGCGAGGGCACCGGCCTCGACTTCCCCGCCGAGTCCTCCGGCATCCTGCTCCCCACCGAGCAGTGGCACGAGCAGAGCACCGCCATCGGCTCGATCCCGATCGGCCAGGGCATCTCGGTCACCGCCCTCCAGATGCTCCAGGCCTTCAACGTGCTCGGCAACGACGGCACCTACGTGCCGGCCCGCCTGGTGCGGGGCGTGACCCGCGCCGACGGCAGCACCGAGGCCGTTCCCTCGGGTGAGCCGCGACGGGTCGTCTCGGCGCAGACCGCGGCCCAGGTCCGGGCCATGCTCGCCCAGGTGGTGGCCCGCGGCACCGGACAGGCCGCCGCCGTGCCCGGCTACGAGGTGGCGGGCAAGACCGGCACCGCCCGCAAGCCGCAGCCGAACGGCACCTACCGCGACGAAGACGGTCGCATGCACTACATCGCCACCTTCGCCGGGCTGCTGCCCGCCGAGAACCCCGACCTGTCGGTGATCGTGGTGGTCGACGAGCCCGACCCGAGCATGTCGATCTACGCCGGGCAGGTCGCCGCCCCCGCCTTCTCGGACATCGCCCGCATCGCCCTCCGCCGCCTCGACATCCCGTCCACCGCCGGCGGCCAGGTCACCGACGTGCCCGAGCTCTCCGACTCCGCCGCCGACGTCGACGACACCCCGGTGCCGGGCACGCCCAGCCCCCGGGAGGAGGAGGTCGGCGGCTCGACCGGCACGGCCGGCGCCGGTGACGACGACCCCACCGACGACGCCGACGACCCGACGTCCGGCGACGGGGGGGAGGACGACGCGGGCGACGCTGCGGGGGAGCAGTGATGCGGGCCGGCTCCCACCGGGACGGATCCGACGGCCCCTCGACGGTCGCCGACGTGGTGCGCGCCGCCGAGGCCGCGGGCCCCGCCGAGCTCGACGGTGACGCCACCGTCGTGGTCACCGGCACCGCCCACGACTCGCGAGCGGTGCGGTCGGGCGACGTGTTCTGCTGCGTGCCCGGAGCCCGGCGCGACGGCCACGACCTCGCGCCCGACGCGGTCGCCGCCGGCGCGGTGGCCCTCCTCTGCGAGCGCCCGCTCGGCCTCGGCGTGCCCGAGGTGCGGGTGCCGTCGGTGCGGGCCGCGATGGGTCCGGTGGCGGCCGAGGTCGCGGGCCACCCGTCGCGCGACCTGGTGGTGCTGGGCGTCACCGGCACCAACGGCAAGACCACCGTCGTGCACCTGCTGGCGTCGATCCTCGCCGCGGCCGGGTGGCCCTCGACCGTCATCGGCACGCTCACCGGCGCCCGCACGACCCCGGAGGCACCCGAGCTCCAGGCCCAGCTCGCCGAGGCGCGCGCCGCCGGCGTGCGGGCGGTCGCCATGGAGGTGTCGTCGCACGCCCTCGACCTCCACCGCGTCGACGGCACCTGGTTCACCGTGGCCGGCTTCACCAACCTGAGCCCCGACCACCTCGACCACCACGCCACCATGGAGGCGTACTTCGCGGCCAAGGCCCGGCTCTTCACCCCCACGTTCACCGACCGGGCCGTCGTGTGCGCCGACGATGCCCACGGTCGCCTGCTGTACGACAGCGCACTCGTGCCGACGACGCCGGTCGGGCTGGTGGACGTCGACGAGCTCGCCCTCGACGCCGCCGGGCAGCCGGTTCCGGTGGCGCGGGCTCGACGTCTCCCTGCCGCTCGCGGGCCGCTTCAACGTCCGCAACGCGCTGGTGGCGGCGGAGATGGCGGTGGCGGCCGGCATCGATCCGACCACGGTGGTGCGCGGCCTCGGCGAGGTGCCGCCGGTGCCCGGCCGCCTCGAGCCGGTCGACGCCGGCCAGCCCTTCGCCGTCCTGGTCGACTACGCCCACACCCCCGACGGCCTCGACCAGGTGATCGCCGCGCTGCGGGAGGTGGGCCGGGGTCGGCTGACCGTGGTCTTCGGGTGCGGCGGCGACCGCGACCCGGGCAAGCGCCCGCTGATGGGGGCCGCCGCGGCGGGGGCCGACCGGGTGGTCCTCACCTCGGATAACCCGAGATCGGAGGACCCAGGTGCGATCATCGAGGCCGTGCTCCCCGGCATCCCCGCCTCCACCGACCTCCTGGTCGAGCCCGACCGCCGCACGGCCATCGCCGCCGCCCTCCAGGGTGCGGTGGCCGGCGACGTCGTGCTGATCGCGGGCAAGGGCCACGAGACCACCCAGACCGTGGGCGATCGCTCGCTGCCCTTCGACGACCGCGAGATCGCCCGCGAGCTCCTCCAGCAGAGGGGCGGCCGGTGATCGCGCTGCTCATGGCCGCCGGGTTGGGTCTGGCCACGTCGCTGGTCGGCACCCGGTTCCTGATCGTCTGGCTGCGCCGTCGCGGCATCGGCCAGCCGATCCACGAGGACGTCCCCGACGCCCACCGCAAGAAGGCGGGCACGCCCACCATGGGCGGCATCGCCATCGTCGCCGGCACCGTCGTCGGCTACGTGGTGGCCCACACCCGGCCCGGGCTGGGGTTCACCGACTCGGGCGTCCTGCTCGTCGCCCTGGTGATCGGCGCCGGGGTCGTCGGTGCCGTCGACGACTGGATCAAGGTCTCGCAGGAGCGCAACCTCGGCCTGTCGAAGGCGGCCAAGAGCATCGGCCTGCTGTCGGTCGCGGTCGGCTTCGCGGTGCTGAGCGTCACCCTCACCGACGTCCACACCACCCTGTCGTTCACCCGGTTCGACAACTTCGAGGGCGTCGACATGGGACCGATCCTGTGGTGCGGCTGGGCCGTCCTGCTGATCGTCGGGTGCACCAACGCGGTCAACCTCACCGACGGGCTCGACGGCCTCGCCGTCCGGGTCGGCGATCTTCGCCTTCGGCGCCTTCGTGTTCATCGCCTTCTGGGCGTTCCGCAACGCCGGGCAGGACGGGGTCGTGGCCGACTACCAGATCCCCGACGCCCTCGACATCGCCGTCGTGGCCGCCGCGCTGGTCGGGGCGACCACCGGCTTCCTGTGGTGGAACGCCACGCCGGCCCGGATCTTCATGGGCGACACCGGCTCGCTGGCCATCGGCGGCGGGCTCGCCGGCCTGGCGCTGCTGCTGAGCACCTCGCTGCTGCTCCCCATCATCGGCGGCCTGTTCGTGTTCGAGACGATGTCGGTGATCATCCAGGTGTTCGCCTTCCGGGTGTTCCACCGGCGGCCGTTCCGCATGGCCCCGATCCACCACCACTACGAGTTCGCGGGCTGGCCCCAGACGACGATCATCGTCCGCTTCTGGATCCTGGCCGGCCTGTCGACCGCCATCGCCGTCGGGCTCTACCTCGCCGACTACATCCACCTGACCGGCCAGTGAGCGAGCGCTGCGAGCGACGCCGTGCCCCACCGACCGGCCGACGGTCGTGATGGGCCTGGGCGTCACCGGCCGGGCCGTGGCCCGGGCGCTGGTCCGGCGCGGCGTGCCGATCACCCTGGTCGACGACGCGCCCGGTGCCGCCGCCCGGGCCCTCGCCCGCGACCTCGGGGTCGACCTGGTGGAGGCGCCCGGCGCCGACGGGCTCGCCGCCGTGCTCTCCGGGGCCGGAGCCCTGGTGCCCGCCCCCGGGCTGGGCGAGGCGCACCCCGCGTTCACGGTGGCGGCCGAGCACGGCGTGCCGGTCGTCGGCGAGCTCGACCTGGCCTCGGCCTGGGACGACCGTCCCTGCGTCGCCATCACCGGCACCGACGGCAAGACCACGGTCACGACGCTGGTCCGGTCGATGCTCGTCGCGTCGGGCGTCGCCGCGGTCGAGGCCGGCAACACCGAGGTGCCGCTCGTCGAGGCCATCGACGACCCCGCTCCCGAGGTGTTCGTCGTCGAGGCGTCGTCGTTCCGGCTGGCCCCGCTCCGCCGCTTCGCGCCGCGCGCCGGCTGCTGGCTCAACCTCAGCCCCGACCACCAGGACGTCCACGTCGACCTGGCCCGCTACGAGGCGGCCAAGGCCAACATCTGGCGCGACTTCGGACCCGACCAGCTGGCGGTGGCCAACCGCGACGACCCCGTGGTCGCCGGGCACGCCGCCGGCCTGCCCCGGGTCGAGACGTTCGGGCTCGGCCCGGCGCCGACGGGCGCCGGGCACTGGACGGTCGACCCCGAGGCCCTGCGCGACCCGGCCGGCGATGTCGTCGCCCGGCGCGCCGAGCTGCACCGCGCCCTGCCCCACGACCTGGCCAACGCCCTGGCCGCGGCGGCGACGGCCCGCGAGGTCGGCGCCAGCGCCGAGGGCACCGCGTCGGCCCTGCGCGCCTTCCGCGGCCTGCCGCACCGCGTCGAGCTGGTGGGGGAGGCGGGCGGGGTCCGCTGGTACGACGACTCCAAGGCCACCGCACCCCACGCCACCCTGGCCGCGGTCGCCGGCTTCGACTCCGCCGTCCTCATCGCAGGTGGCCGCAACAAGGGGCTCGACCTGTCGGCCCTGGCCGACGCCGCCCCGCACCTCCGGGCCGTGGTCGCCATCGGCGAGGCCGCGGCCGAGGTCGAGGCCGCCTTCGCCGGCGTGCGGCCGGTGACCGTCGCCACCTCGATGGACGACGCGGTCGCGGCCGCGGCCGACCTCGCCCGGCCGGGCGACGCCGTCGTGCTCTCGCCGGCCTGCGCCTCGTTCGACTGGTACCGGGGCTACGGCGAGCGGGGCGACGACTTCGTCCGCGCCCTCCGTGCCCTCGGCGTCCCCGTCGCCGTCATCGACCCGCAGGAGGTCGCGCCGTGACCGTCGCCCTCCCCGGCAAGCGCCGCCGACCCGACGCGGTGGGTGTCGTGGCGCCGCCGCGCCGGATCCACCTGCCCGACCGTGGGCCCCCCGCCGGGCACCACCACCGGCACCTTCACCGTCCTGCTCCTCCTGGTCGGGGTGCTGGTGTCGTTCGGGTTGGTGATGGTCATCTCGTCGTCGTCGCTCGCCGCCCTCGAGGAGACCGAGTCGACGTGGGCGTACTCGATCCGCCAGGGGATCTGGGCCGTGCTCGGCCTGGTCGGCGGGGCGATCGCCCTGTGGAGCGACCGGGCCACCTGGCGGCGCTGGTGCCGCGTCGGCCTGCTCGGGGTCGTCGGTGCTGCTGATGGCGGTGCTCGTGGTCGGGCCGCAGATCAACGGCGCCCGGCGCTGGGTCGCCCTCGGCCCGCTGCAGCTGCAGCCGTCCGAGCTGGCCAAGGTCGCGCTGATCCTGTTCATCGCCGACCTGCTGGCCCGGCGCAGCCGGGAGATGGACGATCCCCGGCGCACCCTGTGGCCCGTGGTGGGGGTCGTCGGCGGGGTGAGCATGCTGATCCTGCTCCAGCCCAACCTGGGCACGACCCTGGTCATCGCGGCCATCGCCCTCGTCGATGCTGTTCGCGGCCGGGGCCCGGCTGCGGGCCCTCGGGCTGCTCGGCGTGGTGGTCGGCGTGGCCGCCGCCCTGCTGGTGTGGTTCGAGCCCTACCGCCGCCGCCGGCTGCTGGCCATGTTCGACCCGTGGTCGAACGAGAGCGACAGCGGCTACCAGGCCATCCAGGCCGGGGTCGGCCTCAGCGACGGCGGCCTCACCGGGCTCGGGCTGGGCCAGTCGAAGGCCAAGTGGGGGTACCTGCCCTTCGCCCACACCGACTTCGTGTTCGCCATCATCGGCGAGGAGCTGGGCCTCATCGGCGCCCTCGCCGTGGTGCTGCTCTTCGTGGTGCTGGCCTTCCTCGGGGTCCGGGCCGCGGTGCGGGCGTCGGATCGCTTCAGCGCCCTGGTCGCGACCGGCATCACGACCTGGCTGGTGGCCCAGGCGTTCCTCAACATCGCGGTCGTGCTCGGCCTGGTGCCGAACACCGGCGTCCCGCTGCCGTTCATCTCCTACGGCGGCTCGTCGCTGCTCGTCACCATGGTCGCGGTCGGCATGCTGTTGAACATCGCCCGCCACCCGCGCTCCCTCGACGGCCCCTCCGGGTCGCCGGCCCGACGGTGACGGCCCCCACCCGGGTCCTCGTCGCCGGGGGAGGCACCGCGGGCCACCTCGTCCCCGGGCTGGCCGTGGCCGCCGCGCTGGTCGACGCGGGGCCAGGACCCCGCGGGCATCCACTTCGTGGGCTCGGACCGGGGGGTCGAGGCCGAGATGGTGCCGGCCGCGGGCTTCGGGCTCGACGAGCTGCCGGGTCGCGGGCCTGCCGCGCAAGCCCGGCATGGCGCAGCTGCGGGCCGCCGTCGCCCTGCTGCGGGGCACGTGGCGGGGCATCGGCATCGTGCGGGCCCGTCGCCCCGCGGTGGTGATCTCGCTGGGCGGTCACGCCGCCTTCGCCTGCGCCTTCGGGGCCGTGCTGGCCCGCGTGCCGCTGGTGCTGGTGGAGCAGAACGTGCGGGCCGGCGCGGTGAACCGGCTCCTGTCCCGCTTCAGCCGCGCCGCCGCGGTGTCGTTCCCGGGCACCGACCTGCCCCGCGCCACGGTCACCGGCAACCCCCTGCGGCGCCGACCTGGTGGCCGAGGCCGAGGCCCGCCGCGGCCCCGACGGGCCCCAGGTGCGCGACCGGGCCCGGGGCGAGCTGGGCCTCCCGCTCGACCGCACCGTCGTGCTGGTGACCACCGGGTCGCTCGGCTCGACCCGGGTGAACGACGGCCGTCCGGGCGCTGGCCGACCGGTGGCGCGACCGCAGCGACGTCGCCGTGCGCCACGTGTCGGGCCGCCGGGACCACGCCGCGCTGGCCGCCGACCCGCCCGACCTGCCGGCCGGGGGCCTGGTCTACGAGCTGGTGGCCTACGAGCACCGCATGCCGGTGGCGCTGGCCGCCGCCGACGTCGCGGTGACCCGCGCCGGCGCCGGCACCTGCACCGAGCTGGCCGCCTTCGGGGTGCCGGCGATCATGGTGCCCCTGCCGATCGCGACCCGCGACCACCAGGCGGCCAACGCCGGCGTCCTCGCCGAGGCCGGCGCCGCCGTGGTGGTGCCCGACGCCGACCTCGACGTCGACCGCCTCGAGGCCGAGCTGACCGCCCTGGTCGACGACGCGGCCGCGGCGCGAGGCGATGGCCGCGGCCATGGCGGGTCAGGCCCGCCTCGACGCGGCCGACCGGGTGGCCGCGCTGGTCGAGGAGGTGGCCGGTGCCTGAGCCGACGACCACGCTCGACCTCGACGGGCCGCCGCTGCACGTCCACGTCGATCGGCGTCGGCGGGGCCGGCATGCGCGCCATCGCGTCGGTGCTCGCCTCGATGGGCCACCGCGTGTCGGGGTCCGACATGAAGCCGTCGCCGGGCCTCGACCGCCTCCGGGCCCAGGGCGTCACGGTGGCGGTCGGCCACGAGGCGGCCAACGTCGAGGGGGCCGACGTGGTGGCGGTGTCGACGGCCATCCCGGAGCGCAACCCCGAGGTCGCCGCCGCCCGCGAGCGCGGCATCCCGGTGCTGCGCCGGGCCGAGGTGCTGGCCGCCATCACCCGCGTGCGCCGCACGCTCTCGGTCTCGGGCACCCACGGCAAGACCACCACGACGTCGATGCTGGCCCTGGTGCTGGTCGAGGCGGGGCTGGCGCCGTCGTTCATCGTGGGCGGCGACGTCAACGAGATCGGCACCGGTGCGGTGTGGGGTCGGGGCGACCTGTTCGTCGTCGAGGCCGACGAGAGCGACGGCACCTTCACCGAGCTCGACACCGAGGTCGCGGTCGTCACCAACGTGGAGGCCGACCACCTCGACCACTACGGCGACCTGGCCGCCATCGAGGAGGCCTTCGACCGGTTCGTGGTCGGCGCCCGGGTCGCGGTGGTGTGCGCCGACGAGCCCCACGCCGCCGCCCTCGCCGCCCGTCGGGGGGCCATCACCTACGGCACCGCCGTGGGCGCCGACCTACCGCATCGTCGACGTGGAGGTCGACCGGGTCGGCACCCGGTTCGCGGTCGAGCACGACGGCGGGCGCCTCGGCGAGATCGACCTGCCCATCCCCGGGCTCCACAACGCCCGCAACGCCACCGCCGCACTGGTGGCCGGCCTCCAGGTCGGCGCCCCGTTCGAGGCGGCGGCCTCGGCCCTCGGCCGCTACGCCGGCGTCGCCCGGCGCTACCAGTTCCGGGGCGAGGCCGCCGGGGTGGTGGTCGTCGACGACTACGCCCACAACCCGGGCAAGGTGGCTGCGGTGGTCTCGACCGCGGCCCAGGGCGGCTGGGCGCGGGTCGTGGTCGCCTTCCAGCCCCATCGCTACTCGCGGACCGAGGACCTCTGGCGCGACTTCGCCGACTCGTTCGTCGGTGCCGACGTCGTGGTCGTGACCGACGTCGACGGGGCCGGCGAGCAGCCCCGACCGGGCGTCACCGGCCGGCTGGTGTCCGACGCGGCTCGCACCGCCCACCCCGAGCTCGACGTCCGGGACGTCGGCGACCGCGAGGCGCTGCTCGACCTCCTCGTCGACGAGCTGCAGCCCGGGCGACCTCTGCCTGACGCTCGGGGCCGGCGACATCACCCAGGTGCCCGACGAGCTCCTCGTCCGGCTGGCCGACCGGGAACGCCGGTGAGCGAGCGAACCGGGCAGCAGAGCGCGACCGCGGCGGTGGAGGCCGCGGCGTCCCGCCTGGGGGCCGCGGCCCGCCGCGACGCGCCGCTGGGCCCGCTGACCACCTACCGGGTCGGGGGCCCGGCGGCCCTGCTCGTCGAGGTCGACGACGTCGCCGGCCTGGCCGCGGTGGCCGGAGCGGTGGCCGCCGGCGACCTGCCGACGCTGGTGGTGGGTCGGGGGTCGAACCTGCTGGTCGCCGACGAGGGCTTCCCCGGCATCGCGGTCGTGCTCGGCCCGGCCTTCGCCGGGGTCGAGGTCGACGGCACCACGGTGCGCGCCGGGGGCGCGGCCAGCCTGCCGGTGGTCGCCCGTCGCACCGCGGCGGCGGGGCTGACCGGGTTCGAGTGGGCCGTCGGGCGTGCCGGGCTCGATCGGTGGAGCGGTGCGGATGAACGCCGGGGGCCACGGCTCCGACATGGCCGCGACGCTGCGCACCATCCGCGTCGTCGACCTCGGGAACGGCGAGGATGGTGCGGTGCCCGCGACCCTGGCTGCCACGGACCTGGACCTCGGCTACCGCCGGTCCGCCGTGCGGGCCACGCAGGTCGTGGTCGAGGCCGAGCTCGCCCTGGCCCGGGGCGATGCCGAGCAGGCCGAGGCCGAGATCGCGGCGATCGTGCGGTGGCGGCGGGAGAACCAGCCCGGCGGCACCAACGCGGGGTCGGTGTTCACCAACCCCGAGGGCGACTCCGCCGGCCGGCTGATCGACGCCGCCGGGGCCAAGGGCCTGCGCATCGGCACGGCGTCGGTCTCCGACAAGCACGCCAACTTCATCCAGGCCGACGCGGGCGGGAGCGCCGCCGACGTCCTGGCCCTGATGCGGCGAGGTCGCGGACCGGGTCGAGGCCACCTCGGGCGTCCGCCTCCACCCCGAGACCCGTCTCGTGGGCCTCACCTGGCCGGGGGACGGATCGTGACGACCAAGACCCCCGTCCGGCCCCGTCCGGCCGTGCGCGCGCCGAGCCCGCCGCCCGCCGAACCCAGCACCCACCCGCGCATCCGCGCCCGGCGGGTCGAGGTGGCGCGCACCGCCGGTCGCCGACGCCTGCGCCGACTCAACGTCCTGCTGGCCGTGGTCTGCGCGGTGGTGTGGGGCCTGGTGGTGCTCCGCAGCCCGCTCTTCGACGTCGATCGGGTGCAGGTCGTCGGCGCGGGCCGCACCGCCGAGGCCGAGGCCGCGGCGGCATCGGGGATCCGCACCGGCGATCCGCTGGTGGGCGTCGACCTGGCCGGCGCCGAGTCCGCCCTCGCCGCGCTGCCGTGGGTCGACGAGGCCCGGGTCTCCCGGCTGTGGCCCGGCACGGTCCGCGTCGTGCTCACCGAGCGCACCCCGCTGGCCACGCAGGCCCACGCCGGGGGGTGGGCCGTCGTCGACGCCTCCGGCCGCGTGCTCGAGGTGGTGCCCGAGGCGCCGGACCTGCTCGTGCTCGAGGGTCTGGCCGAGGTCGCCCCCGGTGCCCGCCTCGCCCGAGGCCGACCGGGCCGTCCTGCGCACCCTGAGCCGCCTGCCCGACGGCGTGCGGGCCGAGGTCGGGGGAGCGGGGTCCGGGCCCGACGGCCAGCAGCTCACCCTGGCCGGCGGCGAGCTGGTGGTGCTGGGCGACGGGTCGGACCTGGCCGCCAAGCTGGCCGCGGCCGAGGCGGTGGCCGCCGACGCCGGACCCGAGGACGGCTGCCGCATCGACGTGCGGGTGCCCACCGCACCGGTCTTGACCGCGGACGGATCCTGTGCGTAAAGTCTCAACCCGCACCAGAACTTTACATAACCCTCATCCTCAAGTCGAGGTCGAGGGTCATCGGACGGTCGGCCCTGGGGGCCGACCGTGCCGCGCGTCATCAGAATGGAGCTCCAATGGCCGGTAACCCGCAGAACTACCTGGCGGTGATCAAGGTCGTCGGCATCGGCGGCGGCGGGTGCAACGCCGTCAACCGGATGATCGACGCCGGCCTGAAGGGCGTCGAGTTCGTCGCCATCAACACCGACGCGCAGGCGCTGCTGATGAGCGACGCCGACGTGAAGCTCGACATCGGCCGCGACCTCACCCGTGGCCTCGGTGCCGGCAGCGACCCCGACGTCGGGGCCCAGGCCGCCGAGCAGCACCGCAACGAGCTCGAGGAGGTGCTCAAGGGCGCCGACATGGTGTTCATCACCGCCGGCAAGGGCGGCGGCACCGGCACCGGCGGCGCCCCCGTCGTGGCCGAGATGGCCAAGAGCCTGGGCGCCCTCACCATCGGCGTGGTCACCCGCCCCTTCGCCTTCGAGGGCCGCCGCCGCGTCGGTCCAGGCCGAGACCGGCATCCAGAAGCTGAAGGAGAAGGTCGACACCCAGATCGTCATCCCCAACGACCGGCTGCTCACCGTCTCCAACGAGAAGACCTCGGTCCTCAACGCCTTCAAGATGGCCGACGAGGTCCTCCTCCAGGGCGTCCAGGGCATCACCGACCTGATCACCACCCCCGGCCTGATCAACACCGACTTCGCCGACGTGAAGATGATCATGAGCAACGCCGGCTCGGCCCTGATGGGCATCGGCCACGCCTCCGGCGAGGGGCGGGCCCTCGAGGCGGCCCGCAACGCCATCTCCAGCCCGCTGCTCGAGGCCTCGATCGAGGGCGCCCGCGGCATCCTGCTCAGCATCACCGGCGGCAGCGACATGGGCCTGTTCGAGGTCAACGAGGCCGCCGAGGTCATCCACGGCGTGGCCCACCCCGACGCCAACATCATCTTCGGCACCGTGATCGACGACGAGATGGGCGACGAGGTGCGGGTCACCGTCATCGCCGCCGGCTTCGACCGCTGGGAGGAGGGCCGCGGTCGCGGCCGCAACGGCGACGAGGCCTCCTCCGACGCGCCGCCCGCCCCGGTCACCGACCTCTTCGGCGGGGGCGGCCACGCGGACGACGACGACGAGGACGGCGACGACGACTTCGAGGTGCCGTCGTTCCTCCGCTGAGGGACGGCACCGACCGTCCCCCGGGGCAGCCCCCGTCCGACGCGCCGTCGGGCGGCGGTCGGGTCCGCTCCCTGACCACCACCCGGCCGACGGCGACCTGGCCGTCGGGCTCGCGCCCGAGGTGCTCGCCCGCCGCCGGGCGGCCGTGGTCGACCGACCGTGGACGTGGCTGCACCAGGTCCACGGCGCGGACGTGGTGGTCGTCGAGCACCCCGGCCAGCACGCCGGCGCCACCGCCGACGCCGCGGTCACCGTCGGTGCCCGGTGCGGTCGTCGCCGTCACCACGGCCGACTGCGTCCCGGTGGTCCTCGTCGGCGACGGCGCGGTGGGCGTGGCCCACGCCGGCTGGCGGGGCCTGGTGGCCGGTGTGGTCGGGGCCGCGGCGACGGCCATGGCCGGCCTGGGGGCGCCGCCGCGGCGGGCCGTGCTCGGGCCCTCGATCCGCTCGGGTTGCTACGAGTTCGGCGAGGCGGACCTGCGGGCGGTCGCCGACCGGTGGGGCGACGGCGTGCGGGCCACGACCACCGACGGCCGCCCGGCGCTCGACGTGACCGCCGGCGTGCGGGCCGCGCTGGCCGAGGTCGGCGTGCTCGACGTCGTGGACGAGGGCGCGTGCACCGCGTGCGACGCGGAGCGGTACTGGTCGTTCCGGGCGCGTGGTGAGGCCGGACGGGTCGCCACGGTGGCGTGGATCGACGACGGGGCCGGATCCCGTTGATCCCCTGCGGGGTCTCCCCCGAGGAGCTGTCGCGTCGCGTCGCCGACGTCCGGCGCCGGATCGAGGCCGCCGGCGGCGACCCCGACCGGGTCCGCATCGTCGGGGTGACCAAGGGCTTCGACGCGACGGCGGTCGAGGCCGCGGCCGCGGCCGGGCTGCGGCGACCTGGGGGAGAGCTACGCCCAGGAGCTGGTGGTCAAGGCGGCGGCCCCCGCGGCGGCGGACGTCCGCTGGCACTGGGTCGGGCGGCTGCAGCGCAACAAGGTGCGGCAGGTCGCGGGCCACGTCGCCCTGTGGCACAGCGTCGACCGGGCCGAGCTCGGGGCCGAGATCGCCCGCCGGGCCCCCGGCGCCGCGGTGCTGGCCCAGGTGAACACCTCCGACGAGGCGACCAAGGGCGGCTGCCGACCCGGTGACGCCGCCGCGCTGGTGGCGGACCTCAGGGCCGAGGGCCTCGACGTGCGGGGGTTGATGACGGTGGCCGCGGTCGGCCACGACGGGGCGGCCGCCTCGTTCCGCCGGCTGCGGACGCTGGCCGACGACCTGGCCCTGCCCGAGCGCTCGATGGGCATGTCCGACGACCTCGAGGAGGCCGTGGCCGAGGGCGCGACCCTGGTGCGCGTGGGCACCGCGCTGTTCGGTCCCCGCGCGCCGGCCCCCCCACCCGTTCCCGACGGCCGGTCGGGTTAGGCTCCCCGACCAGGAGGTTCGATGGCGACCATGTGGCGCAAAGCGATGTTGTACCTGGGGCTCGGGCCCGACGAGGAGTACGACGACTACGACGCGGGCTACGACGATCCTGCACCGTCTCGCCCCGCGCCCCGCGCCGGCGGGGCCTCGACCTCCTACCCCGGCGGCACCCCCTCGCCCTCGTACCCGGGTGGGGCGAGCGCGGCGTCCTACCCCGACGAGCCGGGCGTCGGCGGGGTCCGCCCGCTCGGGCCGGCCCGTCCCGCGGAGCCGCAGGCGAACGACTTCGCCGCCCAGGTGGGCGCCGCGGCCGGCATCGGCGCGGTGACCCCGGCCGGTGGGCTGGGCGGCCGCAGCCGCACCACCGTCGTCCGTCCCATGCCGGTCGCGTCGAGCGCCCGGCCCCGCCTGGTGGTGCCCTCGTCGTTCAACCAGGCCCAGGAGCTGGCCGACACCTTCAAGGGCAACCAGCCGGTCGTGATGAACCTGCGCCACGCCGATCGCGAGGTCGCCCGCCGGCTCATCGACTTCTCGAGCGGCCTCTGCTACGGCCTGGGAGGGCGGATGGAGAAGCTCGACGGCCAGGTGTACCTGCTCAGCCCGGCCAACATCGAGGTCACCGAGGACGAGCGCACCCGGCTGCGCGACCGGGGCTACGAGGACTGACGCCCGCTGATGGGGGCGCTCGTCGCCGCCTTCTGCCTCGCCACCCTCGCGGCCCAGCTGGTGCTGGTCGCGGCGGTGGTCGTGAGCTGGTTCCCGGCCGACGCCGGGTCGACCCTCGAGTCGCTCCGGCGAGGGCTCGTCGCGGTCGTGGAGCCGGTGGTGGAGCCCGTCCGGCGCCTCGCCCCACCGGTGCGGGTGGGCTCGCTCTCCGTCGACGTGGCCCCACTGGTGGTGCTCGTCGTGGTGACGGTGGTGCGCGGGCTCGTCTGCTGAGGGGCTCCCGTGCTTCGTCGCCCCTGACATGCGGCAGTGGGTGACTACCATCCCGGGCATGGACCTGTCCTCCAGCCTCGCTGGCTCCAAGGAGTTCCGCATCGTCAAGCGGGGCTACGACCCCGATGAGGTCGATGCCTTCCTCGACCAGATCGCGCTCGGCGTCGCCGAGCTGAAGCGGAAGCTGGCCGACGCCAACGACCGCGTCGTGGCCGCCCCCGAGGGGGCCGCCGGCGGGCCCGACGCGGACGAGATCCACCGCGCCCTGATCCTGGCCCAGCGGGCCGCCGACGAGGAGGTGCGCGCCGCCCGCGAGGAGGCGGAGCGGATCGTCGCCGACGCCGCGCAGCACCGCGGCCGAGGCGTCGCAGCAGGCCGAGGTCGAGGTCGCCGCCGCCCGCGAGGCCGGGCGCGCCGCGCTGGAGGGGGAGATCGCCGAGCTGGAGGGCGTGCGGGCCGCGCTGCAGAGCGATGTGGTCGTGCTGGAGCGCCACGTCGACGAGCAGCGCGAGGTCGTGCAGGCCGCCATCGGCGAGCTGCAGTCGCTGCTCGACCACCCGGATGCCTTCCGCGTGACCGAGGCGACCGGCGTGTCCGACGTGACCGCGCCCACGGCGCCCACCGCGCCCGAGCCGATGCCGGTGGCACCGACCGACGACGTCGCCGAGGCCGTCGAGCCCGAGCAGACCCAGGCGGTCCCCGCCGCCGACCTCGTCGAGGGGGAGGCCGACGACGCGCCGACCCCGGCCGAGCCCGCGACCGACGAGGGACCCGACGCCGTCGAGGCATCGTCGGCCCCCGACGCCGAGGCCGAGGCCGAGGCCGCCCCCGACGTCGAGCACGGCTCGGAGCCGGTGGTCGAGCCGGCCCCGCCGGGCGCGGCCGCACCCGACGATGACGATGACGACTTCCTCGCCGAGCTGCGCAAGGCGATGCACGACGAGGAGCCCCTCGGACCGCGCGACACGGCCCAGGGCACGCCGTTCCCCGACCAGGGCGATCGGCGCAGCCTCTTCGGTCGCCGCCGCTGATCCCTCCTGACCCGAGGGTTCGGGAGCGGGCACTAGACCCGGGCCAGGCCGATGCGGGCCGACAGGCCGTCGAGGTCGAGGTCGCGCACGGCCTCCGACGCGCCGGCGCCGTCGGCCCCCACCACGACCTCGCGGGCGAGGGTGTCGCCTGCGATCGGTCCCTCGTGGGTGGTCGCGGCGGCGGTGACGGCCTGATCGCCGTCGATGTGGAGGCGGATCCGGTCCGACAGCTCGAGGCCGGCCTCCTTGCGGAGGTCGTTGACGGCCCGGACCAGCTCGCGGGCCAGGCCCTCGGACCGCAGGTCGTCGGTGACGGTGAGGTCGAGGGCCACGGCCCACCCACCGTCCTCGGCGAGGGCGAAGGACTCGTGGCCGTGGGCCCGCAGCTCGACCTCGTCGGAGGTGAGCCGCTCGCCGGCGACCTCGATCGATCCCTCGGCCTCCAGCTGGTGGTGCAGGGCGGTGCCGTCGGCGGCGGCGAGGGCGGCCTTGACCTCGGGCAGCTTCGGGCCCAGGCGGGGTCCGAGGACCCGGAAGTTGGGGACGACCTGCCAGGTCATGAGGTCCGAGAGGGTGTCGACCTCCTCCAGGGCCTTCACGTTGAGCTCCGAGGCCACCTCGGCGGCCAGCTCGCCGGTGAGGGTCCCCTCGCGGTGCAGGAGGAGGGCGCGGGGGAGGGGCTGGCGCACCTTGACCTTGGCGTCGGTGCGGGCCGAGCGCCCGAGCACCACGAGGCGGCGGGCCACCTCCATCCCCTCGGCGAGCTCGACGGCCTCCGCGGTGGGATCCGGGGCGGTGGGCCAGTCGGCCAGGTGCACCGAGTCGGCGCCGGTGAGGGTGCGGTGCACCTCGTCGGCGAGGAAGGGGCAGTAGGGCGCCAGCAGCTGCGAGGTGACCACGAGGCAGTGGTGCAGCGTCGCGTGGGCGAGGGTGTCCCCGGCGCCCCAGAAGCGAGGGCGGCTCCGCCGGACGTACCAGTTCGAGAGGTCGTCGACGAAGCGGGCCAGGCGGGAGGCACCGGTGAGGGCGTCGAAGCCCTCGAGGGCCTCGGTCACCGTCGCCACGGTGGCGTCGAGCTCGCCGAGCACCCAGCGGTCGAGGACGTGGGTCGGTTCCGGCCGCCCGGTGCCGTCGGGGGTCCAGCCGTCGAGGTCGGCGTAGGTCGCGAAGAAGCCGACGACGTTCCAGAGGGTGATGAGGGTCTGGCGGGTGCTCTCCCGGATGGCGTCGTCGAACACCCGGCGGGGGCTCCACGGCTGGCCGGCCGAGAAGAAGTACCACCGCAGGCCGTCGGCGCCGAAGCGGCCGAAGGCGTCCCACGGGTCGATGACGTTGCCCTTCGACTTCGACATCTTCCGCCCCTCCTCGTCGACGATGTGCCCGAGGCACACGACGTTGCGGTAGGGGGTGGTGCCGAACACCAGGGTGTTGACCGCGAGCAGGCTGTAGAACCAGCCCCGCGTCTGGTCGATCGCCTCGCAGATGAAGTCGGCCGGGAAGGCCTGAGGAGGCTGGTCGCCGCCGAGGTAGTGGTGCTGCGCGGTGGGCATCGACCCGGAGTCGAACCAGGCGTCGAGCACGGGCGGCAGGCGGCGTGCGGTCTGCTCGCACTGCGGGCAGGGGAAGGTGACGTCGTCGACGAAGGGGCGGTGGGGGTCGAGGTCGGCGAGGTCGCGACCCGTGAGCGACGACAGCTCGGCCAGCGAGCCGATGCAGGTGTCGTGGCCGTCGGCGCAGCGCCAGATCGGCAGCGGGGTCCCCCAGTAGCGGTCGCGGGACAGCGCCCAGTCGATGTTCGACTCCAGCCACTTCCCGAAGCGCCCGTGCTTGATGTGCTCGGGGTGCCAGCCGATGCGGTCGTTCTCGCGGAGGAGGTCGTCGCGCCGGGCCTCGGTGCGGGCGAACCACGACGTCTTGGCCCAGTAGATGAGCGGGGTGCCGCAGCGCCAGCAGTGCGGGTAGCTGTGCTCGTAGCCCTCGGTGGCCTCCAGGAGGCCGCGGCCGTCGAGGTCGGCGAGGATGTCGACGTCCGCGTCCTTCACGAAGCGGCCGGTGAAGGCGGGCACGGTGGCGTCGAAGGCGGCGTCGACGTCGACCGGGTTGAGCACGGGGAGGTCGAAGGTCCGCCCGATGCGCGAGTCGTCCTCGCCGAAGGCGGGGGCCAGGTGGACGATGCCGGAGCCGTCGTCGGTGGTGACGTAGCCGTCGGCGACGACCCGCTCGCCCCGCTCGGCCACCTCCTCGCCGCCGACGACGTCGAACGGCCGCCGGTAGCGGAGCCCCTGGAGGTCGGAGCCGACGAAGGTGTCGACGACGTCGGCCTCCGGGTACCGCCGGGCCCGTGCCGCCTCGGCCATGACGAGGTCGCGACCCCCGCCGCTGCGCACCCGCACGTAGGTGATGTCGGGGCCGACCGCGGCGGCGACGTTGGAGATGAGGGTCCACGGGGTGGTGGTCCAGATGAGGAGGTCGGCGCCGTCGAGGCGGGCGACCTGGTCGTCGGAGCCGCCGGTGATCGGGAAGCGGACGTAGGCGGAGGTGTCGACGACGTCCTGGTAGCCCTGGGCCACCTCGTGGCTGGACAAGGCGGTGCCGCAGCGGCCGCAGTAGGGCGTGACGCGGTGGCCCTCGTAGAGGAGGCCGGCGTCCCACATCTGCTTCACCAGCCACCACACCGACTCGACGTAGGCCGGGTCGAGGGTCCAGTAGGCGTCGGCGGTGTCGATCCAGGTCCCCGAGCGCTCGCGTCAGCGAGGTCCAGTCCTCGACGTAGCGGTGGACCGACGCCCGGCAGCGCTCGTTGAACTCGGCGATGCCGTAGGCCTCGATCTCGTGCTTGGAGCGGAGGCCGAGCTCCTTCTCGACCTCGAGCTCGACCGGCAGGCCGTGGGTGTCCCAGCCGCCCTTGCGGGGGACGGCCCGGCCGCGCATGGTCTGGAAGCGGGGGAAGATGTCCTTGAAGACCCGGGCCCACACGTGGTGCAGCCCGGGACGCCCGTTGGCGGTGGGCGGGCCCTCGTAGAACACCCACGGCTCGCCATCGGCCCGCAGCTCCCGGACCCGGGCCGGGATGTCCTCGGACCGCCACCGGGCGAGGACGCGCTCCTCGAGCGCGACCAGGTCGAGCGTGGGCTCCACGGGTCCGAACGGCATGGAGCAACGATACGAGTCCGCCCCCCCGACCAGCAGATCCGTTCGGTCGGGGGCCGAGGCGAGGGTGCCAGGAGCCGAGCCGACGGGCGAGGCGACCAGACGAGCACGGCGTCGGTCTGCGGCGAGGCCGCACGATGTCGCCGCGAGACGGGCGACCTGTCCGCGCAGGTCCTCACGCGTCGAGGTCGCTATGCTGCGCCACCTTTGAACCAGTCGGAAGGTGGAGAGCCGATGGCTCCGTCCCGAAGCACCGGTGCGGCCAAGAAGGCGCCGGCCAAGAAGGCAACCAGCAAGGCCCCGGCCAAGAAGGCGGCGGCCAAGGCCGCTCCCGCCCCGGCCAAGGCGCCGGCGAAGAAGGCGGCGACCAAGAAGGCGGCGCCGGCGAAGGCCGCGCCGAAGGTGAAGTCGCCGTTCACGGCCAAGTTCCTGGAGGACCAGCGCAAGGCCCTGGTCGAGGAGCGGGCCACCTACCTGGGCCAGGCCGAGACGCTGGAGGCCGAGGCCCACTCGCTGGTCGCCGACGTCGACCCCGGCGACGTCCAGTTCGACGAGGAGTCCGGCGAGGGCGACACCCTGGCCGTCGAGCGCGAGCGCGACCTGGCCCTGTCGGCCCAGGCCCGCCAGGCGGTCGAGGAGATCGACCACGCCCTGGCCAAGATCGACCTCGGCACCTACGGCATCTGCGAGATCTCGGGCGACCCCATCCCGAAGGAGCGCCTCGAGGCGATACCCTGGGCCCGTGAGCGCGTCGAGCACAAGATCGGCGGTCTCGGCCGCCGCTGAGCCGCGGCCCACCCAGACCCCGTCCCGTCCCACCCCGCGCGACCGGCTTCCGCCGGGTGCTGCGCGCCCCGCTGGTGATCGCCCTGGCGGTCGCCGTCGTGGTGGTCGACCAGCTGTCCAAGCAGTGGGCCCTGTCCCGCCTGGGCGACGGATCGTTCGTCGAGGTCATCGGCTCCCTCCGGTTCCGCCTGACGTTCAACACCGGCACCGCGTTCAGCCTGGGTGACGACCTGCAGCTCGGGCCCTTCATCGCCGTGCTCGCCCTCGCCGTGGTCGGCTGGCTGCTCTGGTCGGGGCACAGCGACACCAAGGGCGGCGCCGTCGCCGCCGGGCTCGTCGCCGGCGGTGCCATCGGCAACCTGATCGACCGGGCCTTCCGCTCCGGGCCGTGGGGCGAGGAGACCGGCTTCATGGGCGGTGCCGTCGTCGACTTCATCGACGCTCCAGTGGTGGCCCGTCTTCAACGTGGCCGACGCCGCCATCGTGATCGGGGCGATCCTCCTGGTCCTGGTGTCGATGCGCGCCCCGCTGCCCGACGCCCAGGCGTGAGCCCACCCCGCAGCGAGACGGTCCCCCCCGCCCTCGCCGGACAGCGCCTCGACCGGGTGGTCGCGCTGGTCGGCGACGTGAGCCGGGCCGACGCGGCGTCGCTCCTCGCCGACGGCCGGGTCACCGTCGACACCGCGGTCCAGGCCAAGGGCTCGCTGCGCGTGGCCGAGGGCGCGGTGGTCACCGTCGACCTCCCCGAGCCGACCGCGCCCGGGCTGGCCCCCGAACCCGACGTCGACGTGCCCGTGCGTGTACGTCGACGACGACGTCGTGGTCGTCGACAAGCCGGCCGGGCCTGGTCGTGCACCCCGGGGCCGGCCACGACCGCGGCACCCTCGCTGCCGGGCTGCTGGCCCGCTACCCCGAGATCGCCGAGGTCGGCGAGCCCGACCGGCCCGGCATCGTGCACCGCCTCGACCGCGACACCTCCGGGCTGCTCGTGGTGGCCCGCACCCCCGAGGCCCACGCCTCGCTGGTCGAGCAGCTGCTCGACCCGCACGGTGGCCCGCCGCTACACCGCCCTCGTCGTCGGTCACCCCGAGGCCCGGCAGGGGCTGGTCGACGCCCCGATCGGTCGGTCGCCCCGGCAGCCGACGCTGATGGCGGTCCGCGCCGACGGGCAAGGAGGCCCGCACCCGCTACGAGGTGCAGGAGACCTTCGACCAGCCGTCGGCCACCGCGCTGGTCACCTGCCAGCTGGAGACCGGCCGCACCCACCAGATCCGGGTCCACATGAAGGCCATCGGCCACCCGGTGGTGGGCGACGACGCGCTACGGCGGCGGTCGCTCCCGGGTGGCCTCGCCCCGGGTGTTCCTCCACGCCGCCCACCTGGGCTTCCGACACCCCCGCACCGGCGAGGGCGTCGCCTTCGACAGCCCGCTGCCCGACGACCTGGCCGGCGTGCTGGCCGAGCTCCGGTCGACCTCGCCCACTGAGCCGGCCGTCAGGCGCGACCGACGAGCACGGCATCGGTGTGCGGCGAGCCGCGGCGTCGCGAGACGGTGACCTGATCGCGCCGGTGGTGCGACCGCTGCGGGCGGTGACCGTCAGGTGGCGGGCTCGGGCCAGGCCGCCTCGCCGCGGGTGATGGCGGCCACGTCGGCCAGGGTGCGGGCCTCCAGCAGCGTGCGCATCTGGCGGCCGGCGTCGGCCCAGACGGCGAGCAGGACGCACTGGCCCTCGTGGTCGCACGCGCCGTTCTGGTGCGGCTCGCCGAAGTCGCCGACGACGATCGGTCCGTCGACGGCCGACACGATCTGGGCGAGGGTGATCTCCGCCGGGTCCCGCGCCAGCACGTAGCCGCCGCCCGACGCCGCGCTTCGAGCGGACCAGCCCGGCGCCCTTCAGGGCCAGCAGGATCTGCTCGAGGTAGGGCTGGGGGAGGCCGGTGCGCTCGGCGATGTCGCGCACCGACGGTCGGCGTCTCCTCCGGGTGGAGGGTGAGCGACAGCAGGGCGCGGCATGCGTAGTCGCCGCGGGTCGAGACCTTCACGGCGGTCATGGTACGGGTCGTCGGGGGTCGCCGTTGACCCGGTCCGCCGGCTACCGGTGGCGTCGGGGCGGCCGATAGGGTCCGCACTGGCCCGGGAGAGGTCCGGGGGAAAGGAAGGGGCTCGAGTGGGAGACCATCCCCTGCTGCCGGACTACGGCGGCGCGTGCATCGCCAGCCTCGTCCCCGCCCTGCTCGAGCCGGGCCCGCAGGTGCCCGCCTGGTTGCCCGCCGCCGCGGTCGAGGCCGACCAGGTCGTGCTGCTGGTGCTCGACGGCCTGGGGTGGGACCAGCTCCAGGAGCGGCGCCACCTGGCCCCGACGCTGTCCGCCATGGCCGGCGGCCCCATCACCAGCGTCACGCCCACCACCACCGCCACCGCCCTCACGTCGATCGCCACCGGCCTCACCCCCGGCGAGCACGGCGTGGTCGGCTACCGGGTGGCCGTCGACGCACGAGGTGCTGAACATCCTGCGCTGGAGCACGCCCGGCCGGCGACGCCCGTCGTCGCATCGACCCGGAGGAGTTCCAGCCCCACGCCGCCTTCGTGCGGTCACCGGGTCGCGGTCGTCACCAAGGCCGAGTTCGCGACCTCCGGGTTCAGCGGCGCCCACCTGTCGCGAGGTCCGCTTCAACGGCTACCGGGTGCCCTCCACCCTGGTGACCGAGATCGGCCTGCTGCTGCGGGCCGGCGAGCCGTTCCTCTACGCCTACTACGACGGGGTCGACAAGGTCTCCCACGAGTACGGCCTGGGCGACCACTACGACGCCGAGGTCGCGTTCGCCGACCGCCTGGTCGCCGACGTGCTCGCGGTGCTGCCCCCCGGCGCCGGCGCTGGTCGTCACCGCCGACCACGGCCAGGTCCACGTCGGCGACAACATCTGCCACCTGCACCCCGACCTGGTGCCCCACGTGTCGTTCCAGTCGGGCGAGGGGCGCTTCCGCTGGCTGCACGCCCGCCCCGGCCGGGCCGCGGCCCTGCACGAGGCGGCCCAGGCCCACCACGCCGGCGAGGCCTGGGTCGTCACCCGGGACGAGACGGTCGAGGAGCGGCTGGTGGGGCCCGTCGATCACCGACGCCGCCCGAGCCCGCCTGGGCGACGTGGCCCTGGTGGCCCGCGAGCCGGTGTCGCTTCCACGACGACGCCGACTCGGGCCCCTTCGTCCTGGTCGGGCGGCACGGCTCGCTGACCTCGGCCGAGATGCTCGTGCCCTGCCTCGTCGGCACCGCCTGAGCGACCGCCGACGGCCGGACGGCGGCCGCGCGAGCGCCTACCCTGGCGCGTCCCGCCCGATGAGAGCCGACCGCGAGGCGGCGACCCATCCGCGAGATCCGAGGAGGAGCCGATGACCGACGTCAGCCCCACGACCCCGACCCGCCGTGCAGGCGAGCTCGTCGACCCCCGGGGTCGCGAGGAGCGAGGAGCGCCGGGAGTCGGTCGAGGAGCCGGCGAAGCTGATGCGGATCGGCTCCATGATCAAGCAGCTGCTCGAGGAGGTCCGCGACGCCGACCTCGACGACGCCGCCCGCGAGCGGCTCAAGGAGATCTACGACGACGTCGGTCGCGCGAGCTCGGCAGCGCCCTCTCCGACGACCTGCGCGAGGAGCTGGAGCGGGTCGTGATCCCGTTCGGCGAGGACGCGGCGCCGAGCGACGCCGAGCTGCGGATCGCCCAGGCGCAGCTGGTCGGCTGGCTCGAGGGCCTGTTCCACGGCATCCAGGCCACCCTCTTCGCCCAGCAGATGGCGGCCCGGGCCCAGCTCGAGGACATGCGCCGCCAGCTGCCGCCCGGCATGGCCCCGCCGCCCGGGTCGGGCCCCGGTCAGGCTCCTGGACAGGGTCCTGGGCAAGGCCGCACCCACCTCGGCGAGCCCGGCCCGGGGACCTACCTCTAGGGCCAGGACCGGCGCGCCTGCGGCTCGGCTTGGGACTCGAGCGGATCGTTCGCCCGTCTCGCGGCGACATGGTGCGGCTTCGCCGCAGACGGCACCGTGCTTGTCGGGTCGCCTCGCCTAACGGCTCGGCTCCGTGGGGGAGCGGGGCACCAGCCAGGTCCGGGTGCGGGCCAGGAGGGGGCGCTCGACCCACAGGTGCACCGCCAGGGCCACCAGGGCGGCCACGACGACGGCCACGGCCACGAACAGCCAGGCCGCCCCGTCGACGGCGCGCTCCCAGGGGACCAGCACGGCGTTGATGGCGAACGGGTGGGCCAGGTACAGCGCGTACGACGACGCCCCGCCGAGGAGCAGGGCGCGGGCCCAGCGCGGCTCCGACGGGATCTGCGGACCGCAGGCGGCGGCGAGGCACAGGGCGGTGGCGGGCAGGCCCAGGACCACGGGGCGGGGGAGGTCGAGGTCGCGCTCGGCGACCCAGCCGACGACGGCGGCGACCGCCAACAAGCCGGCGACGGGGAGGGGCAGCCGGAGCCCGTGGCGGACGGCCAGGCCGACGCCCACCCCGAACAGGAACTCCAGGATGATCGAGTCGGTCCACGCCAGGAGCGGCCACCACGTGTCGGGGACGAGGGGGTGCAGCAGCACCAGCCCGACGAAGGTCGCGGTGAGCCCCGCGAGGGCGACGTTCCGCCTCCGGCACAGCAGGGCCAGACCGAACAGGAGGTAGAAGAACACCTCGTAGTTGAGGGTCCACCCGAGGCGCAGCACGGGTCGGATCGCTCCGGTCCCGTCGTCCCAGGGGATGAAGAGGACCGACGTCAGCACCCGGCCCGGCGTCAGGTCGCCGTGCTCGAGGCGCTCGGGCACGACGACGGTGGCGACGACCATCGCCGCGGTGAACAGCCAGTACAGCGGTGCGACCCGAGCCAGGCGGGCCGTCCAGAAGCGGACGGTCTCGCCCGGCCGACCGAAGCGCCGGTCGGAGGTGAGCATCATCACGACGCCGCTGATCACGAAGAAGACGTCGACGCCGATGCCGTAGTCGAGCCCGCCGGGGAACCGCTCGGTGAAGCGGCCGTCGAGGGCCTCGGCCTCGTGGACGGTGTGGCCGAAGAGCACGACCGCGGCGGCGACCAGGCGCAGCACCTGCAGGTTGGCGAGCAGCCCGGTGGGGCCGGTGCGGTCCGCCGGCGAGGACGGCCGGGTGGGGGAGGAGGCGGTGGCGCTCACGCCGCGGGAGGGGGGAGCGGCGCACCGGACATGCGTCGCGGAGGGTACCAGCCGTCGCTCCGGCGTCGGACCGCGTCGGGCCGGTCGGGCCGTCCGTCGAGCCCCCAGGGAGGCGGCCGGGGCCCGGCGTGGTACGGTCCGAAATCACAGCGCTGTCATTCGTCCACAGGGTGGGGACAACCCTTGTGGACAGCGCTGTGGACCGACGGCGCGACGCCGGCCCCACCGACGTCGCCGGTCCCGAGGAGGATCCGTGGGCGACTCGTTCACCCACCTGCACACGCACACCGAGTACTCGATGCTCGACGGGGCGTCGCGCGTCGAGCAGCTGGTGGCGGCGGCGGCGGCCGACGGGCAGCCGGCGCTCGGCATCACCGACCACGGCAACATGTACGGGGTCCTGCCCTTCTACAAGGCGTGCAAGGACCAGGGGATCAACCCGGTGCTCGGCTTCGAGGCCTACATGGCCCACGAGCACCGCGAGGAGCGGATCCAGACCCGGGGCAAGGTCGACGACACCGGGGGCGAGGGCGACGGCGGCAAGAAGGCGTACTACCACCTGACCCTGCTGGCCGAGAGCAACGTCGGGTACCGCAACCTGATCCAGCTGTCGCTCCCGGGCCTTCATGGAGGGCTACTACCGCAAGCCCAAGGTCGACTGGGAGACCCTCGCCGACCACAGCGAGGGGGTCATCGCCACCACCGGCTGCCTGGGCGGCCACGTCCTCCAGTCGCTGATGGCCGGCGACCCGAAGGCCGCCCTGCAGAAGGCGGCCCGGCTGCAGGAGATCTTCGGGCGCGACAACCTCTTCGTCGAGCTCCAGGACCACGGCATCCCCGAGCAGCACCGCACGAACCCGCAGCTGGTCGAGATCGCCCGGCGCCTCGGTGCGCCCCTGCTGGCCACCAACGACAGCCACTACACCCACGCCCACGACGCCGAGGGCCACGACGCCCTGCTGTGCGTGCAGACCGGCGCCCTCATCTCCCAGACCGAGCACGAGCGGTTCAAGTTCAAGGGCCACGGCCACTACCTGAAGTCCGCGGCCGAGATGCGGCGGCTGTTCCGCGACCTCGAGGTGGCCTGCGACAACTCGCTGTGGATCGCCGAGCGGGCCAACGTCGAGATCGAGTTCGGCGAGTCCCGGCTGCCCAGCTTCCCGCTGCCGGAGGGCTACGAGTCCGACACCGAGTACCTCAAGGCCCTGACCTTCGCCGGCGCCCACGAGCGTTGGGGCGCCGAGCTCCCGGACAAGGTCGTCGAGCGCCTCGCCTACGAGCTCAAGGTCATCGACGACATGGGGTTCTCGGCCTACTTCCTCATCACCTGGGACCTCATCAAGCACGCCCGCGACCTGGGCATCCGGGTCGGCCCGGGCCGCGGCAGCGCGGCGGGCTGCGCGGTGGCCTACAGCCTCCGCATCACCGACCTCGACCCCATCAAGTACGACCTGCTGTTCGAGCGCTTCCTCAACCCGAGCCGCATCTCCATGCCCGACATCGACATGGACTTCGACTCCCGCTACCGCGACGAGATGATCCGCTACGCGGCCGAGCGCTACGGCCGCGACCACGTCGCCCAGATCGTCACCTTCTCCACCATCAAGGCGCGGGCCGCGGTGCGCGACGCGGCCCGCGTGCTGGGCCTCCCCTACGCGGTGGGCGACAAGGTGGCCAAGGCCATGCCCCCGCTCGTGATGGGCCGCGACACGCCGCTGTACGCCTGCCTCGAGGAGCACGAGAAGTTCGTCGACGGCTACCAGCGGGCCGCCGAGCTGCGGAAGATGTACGACGACGACGCCGACGTGAAGCGCGTCGTCGACGTGGCCAAGAGCCTCGAGGGCCTGCGCCGCCAGGACGGCATCCACGCCGCCGCGGTGGTGATCACCGACCAGTCGCTCACCGAGTACCTCCCGATCCAGCGCAAGCCCGGGCCCGGCCAGACGCTCGAGGAGGCACCGGTCGTCACCCAGTACGAGATGGGCGGCGTCGAGGAGCTGGGTCTCCTCAAGATGGACTTCCTCGGGCTGCGGAACCTCGACGTCATCACCGACGCGCTCGAGATCATCCGCAGCTTCCGGGGCGACGAGGTCGACATCGACGACCCTCCGCTCGACGACGAGCCCACCTACGCCATGTTGCGCAAGGGCGAGTCGATCGGCGTGTTCCAGATGGAGGGCGGCGGCCTGCGCCAGCTGCTCCGCCAGCTCGCCCCCACCACCTTCGAGGACGTGTGCGCCCTCGTCGCCCTCTACCGGCCGGGGCCGATGGGCGTGAACATGCACGTCGACTACGCCGACATCAAGAACGGGCGCAAGGAGGTGACCTACTTCCACCCCGACGCCAAGGACCTGCTGGAGGACACCTACGGGCTGATGATCTACCAGGAGTCCATGATGCGGGTGTCGCAGAAGTTCGCCGGCTACTCGCTGGCCGACGCCGACAACCTGCGCAAGGCGTGCGGCAAGAAGAACCGCGAGGTCATGGCCCAGGAGCGCACCAAGTTCGTCGACGGCTGCGAGGCCACCGGCTACGGCGCCGCCCTCGGCACCCAGCTGTTCGACATCATCGAGAACTTCGCCGACTACGCCTTCAACAAGTCGCACTCCTACGGCTACGGCCTGGTCGCCTACCAGACCGCCTACCTCAAGGCGAACTACCCGGTCGAGTACCTGGCCGCCCTCCTGACCAGCGTCAAGACCAACCTCGACAAGGCCGCGGTCTACCTCAACGAGTGCCGCACCATGGGCATCAAGGTGCTGGTGGCCGACGTCAACCGGTCGAAGGCCGACTTCGAGCCGGCCCGCCTCGACGACGGCACCGAGGTCATCCCGTTCGGGCTGTCGGCGGTGCGCAACGTGGGCAGCGCCCTCGTCGCCCAGCTGGTCGCCGAGCGGGAGGCGAACGGGCCCTTCCGCGACTTCTTCGACTTCTGCGACCGGGTGCCGCTGCCGGTGCTCAACAAGCGCGCCGTCGAGTCGCTGATCAAGGCGGGCGGCTTCGACTCGCTCGGCCACCCCCGCAAGGGGCTCCTCGCAGGTGTTCGAGCCGATCGTCGACATGACGATGGCCCGGCGGCGCCAGGAGGACCAGGGCGTGATGTCCCTCTTCGACGAGCCGGCGCGGGCGGTGGTGCCGCGTTCGACGACCGGCCCGCCATCCCCGAGGTGGAGTTCGAGAAGTCCGAGAAGCTGCGCTTCGAGAAGGAGATGCTCGGCCTCTACGTCTCCGACCACCCGATCATGGGCCTGGAGGACGCGCTCCGGCGGCGCACCGAGACCACCATCCGGGGCCTCATCGAGAGCGCGGAGGCGGCCGAGGCGGGCGAGGTCGTCGACGCGCCACCGCCGCCCAAGGGCCGCGACGGGCGCGAGCGCGAGCGGGTCGTGACCGTCGGAGGCGTGATCACCGGCCTCCAGCACAAGTTCACCCGCAACAACGACCGCATGGCCGTCTTCGTGCTGGAGGACCTCGAGGCCAGCGTCGAGGTGACCGTGTTCCCCCGCACCTTCGAGACCATCGGCCACGTCCTCGCCGACGACCTGGTCGTCACCATGAAGGCCCGGGTCGACACCCGCGACGACCAGCCCAAGCTGATCGCCATGGAGGTCACCCCGTGCGAGGACCTCTCCGACAGCCCGCCCCTGCGGCTCCGGGTGCCGCCCCACCAGCTCTCGGAGCAGCGCGTCCGCGACCTCAAGGACGTCCTCGTGAAGTTCCCCGGCGACGCGACGGTGTACCTCCACATGGGCGACCAGGTGGTCCAGCTGCCGGACGCCTGGGGGGTCGACGGGTCGAGCGGTCTGATCTCCGAGCTGCGGGTGCTGTTCGGGGCCGAGTGCATCCTCGCCGCCCGCCCCGTCCCGGCCGCCTGAGCGCCCCACAGGCCCTCCAGAGGCCCGGCGACCAGCCGGTTTGCATGGGAGCGGCTGGCCGACTGGACTTGTAGGGCCCACTGCCGCCGCCACCGGAGGGTGAAGGACCGACATGGCCATCGAGGTCGAGACCAAGGACTGCACCGCTCTCTCGGACGCCGAGCTGGCCGAGATGGCCGATCTCTGCGCCGCGGGGCCCCGCGCCTACGAGGCCGGGTTGCTGTCGAAGCAGTGCGAGGAGTGGGTGCTGGTCACCCTCGCCCGCGACAACGGACGCATCAAGGGCTTCTCGTTCTGCACGCTCGAGCGCATCGGGGGAACGCCCTCCGTGCTCATCGGGCTGGCCTCGATCAAGCGCACCGCCAAGCGCGACACGGTGCTCCGGCAGATGATCACCGACCAGCTCCGGCGGTCGGTGCTCGCCTTCCCCGACGAGGACGTCCTCGTCGGCACCCGGCTGGCCACCGCGTCGGGCTTCGACGCCTTCCGGTCGCTGACCGACATCGTCCCCCGCCCCGACTACATCGCCACCGGCGAGGAGCGGGCCTGGGGTCGCCGCCTGGCCAAGCGCTTCGGCGTCCCCGCCGGCGCCTACGACGAGCGGGCCTTCAAGGTGAGCGCCTCGGACCTCCCCGCCCTCGTGTTCGACCACGACAGCGCCAAGCCCGAGGCCATCCCGGCCGACGTCGAGGCCCTGTTCGACGACATCGACGAGACCAAGGGCGAGTCGCTGGTCGGGTTCGGCTGGGCCCTCGCCGACGACCTGGTCAAGCTGCTCTAGAGCCCGCCGACGCCGCACGGTCGGCGTCGTCCCCGCCGTGGAGCTCTCCGATGCCGTGCGCCGTCGGCGCATGGTCCGTGCCTACGGGCCCGACCCCGTCCCGGCCGACGTGGTCGACGGCCTGCTCGACCTGGCCCGTCGCGCTCCCTCGGCCGGCAGCACCCAGGCGGTGCGGTTCCTGGTGCTCGACCAGCCCGAGGCGGTCGCCGGCTACTGGGACCTGACCCTCCCCCCGGAGCGGCGGGAGGGCTTCGCCTGGCCGGGGCTGGTGACGGCGCCGGTCCTGGTGGTGGTGCTGGTCGACCCGGAGGCCTACGTGGCGCGCTACGCCGAGCCGGACAAGGCGGCCACCGGGCTGGGGGAGGGGACCGCGGCCTGGCCGGTGCCGTACTGGTGGGTCGACGGGGGAGCGGCGGTGGAGGCCCTGCTGCTGGCCGCGGTCGACGTCGGCCTCGGCGCCTGCCTGTTCGGCCTGTTCGCGGCCGAGGAGGCCGTGCTGGCGGCCCACGGCGTCCCGGAGGGGTGGCGGGCGGTGGGCACCGTCTCGCTCGGGTGGCCGGCCCCGGACCGGCCCGGGCGGTCCCAGGCGCGGCCCCGCCCGGCCCTCGACGAGGTGGTGCGCCGGGGGCGCTGGCAGCCCGCGCCCTGACGTCCGACCGCGGGTCCCGGCCGATCTCGGCCCGATCGCGCCCCCCGATCATTGCGAAAAGGTGACGTAAAGTGCCGCTCTGGCCAGGGACTTCCTGGTGGGTGGCTGATGTCACGTTGCGATCGTGTGACGATTCGCTGCTCAGGGGGGCACACTTGTCCTTCGCCCGGCCCACTTGTGCTCATGTTCACGAGGAGTGGCGGGGCTGACCGACCCCCACCAAGGAGACATCTCAAGTGGCTTCCTCGCGTCAGGGGCGCTCGTCCGAGCGTCCCCCGAGTCCCTCGGCGCCGCAGCGTGCCAGGTCCCGCCGGACCTGGGTCCCTGTCGGCGCCGTCGCCCTCACCGCCGTCGCACTGGCCACCGCCTTCGGGCCGGCCGCCGCTGACGACACCCCGAGCCGTGCGGCCGGGCCCCGGCGGGCCGTGTCCGCCGCGGCCGTCCTCCCCGCCGACGAGCTCCCGCCCCGACGGGCCGCCGACCAGCGGGCCGACGAGGCCGACCACGATCGCGACGTCCTGCTCGTTCGTCGCCGCCGCCAACCGGAACCAGGTCCGCGAGCTCGAGCGCATCGCCGCCGAGCGGGCCGAGGTCGAGCGTCGGGCCGAGGAGGCCCGTCGCGCCGAGGCCGCCCGCCAGGCCGAGGCGGCGGCCCCGCCCGTCGCCAGCGGCGGCCCCTGGGACGCCCTCGCCGGGTGCGAGTCCGGTGGCAACTGGTCCATCAACACCGGCAACGGCTACTACGGCGGCCTCCAGTTCTCCCTCGGGACCTGGCAGGCCCACGGCGGCCAGGGCATGCCCCACGAGAACAGCCGAGCGGCCCAGATCGCGGTCGCAAGCCGCGTCCAGGCCTCGCAGGGATGGGGCGCCTGGCCGTCCTGCGCCAGCAAGCTCGGCCTCCTCTGAGGACGCCCTGACCTCACCGGCACCGCCGCACCGGTGCCGGTGACCCCGATGGAGCCCGGTCGTGCCCTGCGCACGGCCGGGCTCCGTCGCGTCCGGACCAGGGGCGGCCTCCCCCGGGGGCGACGTCCGACCGCCCCCGGTGCGGCCGTACGGTGGCGCCGTGGTCGACCTGGTCCCCGTCGTCGTCGGTGCGGTGCACGTCGCCGCGGCCGTGGGGTGGCTCGGGGCGCTGGTGCTGGCGATGGTCCCCGCCCGGGCCGCCCGGGTCGTGCCCGCCCCCATCCGATCGGTGGCGGCCGAGGTGCGGTCCCGTCCCAACGTGCTCGTCGCCGTCGTGGCCCTGTCGGGCCTCGGTCTCACCGCGATCGAGCTGACCGAGGGGTCCGGGAGTCGAGGCGACCGCGCCGTCGTGCAGGACCCGTCGACGCTGTGGGTCGCCCTGGTCGCAGCCAAGGCCGCGCTCCTCGCCGGGGTGGCCGGCATCGGCGCGGTGGCCGGTCCACCGACCCCGGCCCCGGTCGGAGCGCTCGCGTCGTCGGGTGCTCCTCGACCGGCGCCGGCGGCCCAGGTGGCCGACCGGGCCGTGACCGCCAGCGCCGCGCTCGTGGGGGCCTCCCTGGTGCTGGGCCTGGTCGCCGACGCCATCGGTGTGGGCGTCTGATCGGAGGGCCGGCGAGGGCGGGCGCGCCGCGCCGGTGTCGGGTCTGGCCGGCTACCCGTCCAGGGCGGTGACGAGCGCGGCGGGCTCGTCGACGGGGGCCCGGCACACGTAGCCCTCGCACACGTAGGCCCGCCCCGGCTCCCGTCCCTCCCAGAGCGGCGACGGGTAGGGCTCGCCCCAGGCGACCACGGCGCGCGGGCAGCCAGCGAGCGCGGACCACGTCGAGCAGCTCCGTGGCCGGACCGGGGAGGACGACCTCGGTCACGCCCCGGGCGTGCAGGTCGAGGGCCGCGGCCAGGTGGGCGAAGGCGGAGGGGTGGCGCTCGACCAGCGGACCGAGGAGGCCGAGCACCTCCTCGGCCGCGGTGCGCAGGTCGTCGTCGCCGGTGAGGGCGGCCAGTCGGAGGAGGGCCCACGCGGCGTGGCTGTTGGCGCTGGGCGTGGCCCCGTCCTGGAGGTCCTTGGTGCGGGCGACGAGGGCCTCGCCGTCGCGCCCCGTGGTGAAGAAGCCCGAGCCCTCGGCATCGCGGAACAGCTCGACCAGGGACGTGGCGGTGGTGCGGGCCTCGTCGATCCAGCGGGCCTCGCCGGTGGCCTCGGCCAGGCGCGTGAAGGCGTCGACGAGGGCGGCGTGGTCGGCGGCGTAGGCGAGGTGCGCGGCCCGGCCCTCGGCGTCGGGGCTGCGGTCGGCGGCCTGCCACGAGCGGAGCCAGCGGCCCTCGGCGGTGCGCAGCCGTCGGCAGAGGAAGTCGCCGGCCGCGACCGCGGCCTCGAGCCATCGTGCCTCGCCGGTGGCGGCCGCGGCCTCGGCCAGCGACGAGATCATCAGGCCGTTCCACTCGGTCAGGACCTTGTCGTCGAGCCCGGGACGGACGCGGCCCTCGCGGGCGTCGAACAGGCGCCGGCGGGCGTCCTCCACCGCCGGCGGGCGGGCCAGGTCTCCCCGGGCGTGGAGGCGGCTGAGGATGGTGCGGCCCTCGAAGTTCCCGCCCTCGACGACGCCCCACCAGTCGAGCGCCACCGGGGCGTCGTCGCCCAGCACCTCGCGCACCTGGTCGGGGGTCCAGACGTAGAACAGGCCCTCCTCACCCTCGCTGTCGGCGTCCTCGGCCGAGAAGAAGCCGCCCGCCGGGTGGCGAAGGTCGCGCAGCACGTACCCGATGGTCTCGTCGAGGACCTGGCGGTGGCGGGCCTCGCCGGTCAGGAGCCACGCGTGCAGGTAGCTGCGGACCAGCAGGGCCTGGTCGTACAGCATCTTCTCGAAGTGCGGCACCAGCCACCGGTCGTCGACGGAGTAGCGGGCGAACCCGCCCCCGAGGTGGTCGTAGATGCCGCCCGCGGCCATGGCGTCGAGGGTGGTGGTGGCCGCGGCGAGGGCGTCGGCGGCGTGGGGCTCGTCGGGCTGGGCGGCCGCCCGCAGCAGGAGCTCGACCGACGCCGGTTGGGGGAACTTGGGGGCGTGGCCGAACCCGCCCCACCCGTCGTCGTGGGCCTGGAGCAGCCCGGCGACGGCGGCGTCGACGGCGTCGGCCCCGGGCACCGGCCGCGACCCCGGCGGGGCGGCGATCGTGCTGCGGAGGTGCTCGGTGAGGTTGGCGGCCTGGGCGGTCACGTCGTCGCGCTTGGTCTGCCACGCCTGGGCCACGGCCCGGCACACGTCGACGAAGCCCGGCATGCCGCCGCGGGGCGCCTTCGGGAAGTACGTCCCGCAGAAGAAGGGCTCGCCGTCGGGGGTCATGAAGACCGTCATCGGCCACCCGCCCGACCCGGTCATGGCCTGGGTCGCCTCCATGTAGACGGCGTCGACGTCGGGCCGCTCCTCCCGGTCGACCTTCACCGGCACGACCAGCTCGTTGACCACCGCGGCCACGTCGGGGTCCTCGAAGGACTCGTGGGCCATCACGTGGCACCAGTGGCAGGCCGAGTACCCGACCGACAGCATGATCGGCACGTCGCGCCGCCTGGCCTCCTCGAAGGCCTCGGAGCCCCACGGCCACCAGTCGACCGGGTTGTCGGCGTGCTGGCGGAGGTACGGGCTGGTCTCGTCGGCCAGACGGTTGGTGCCGGTCATGCGTCCACCGTACCGACGCCCCGGCGTGCGGCCGCGGGCCAGGTTGACGGTCGGGCGGGGCGGGGAGTGGCCGGCCATGGAGGACGCCACCACCGAGAGGTTCCACGAGATCAAGGGCCGGCTCAAGCGCCGGATGGGCTGGCTGACGGCCGACCGCCGGGTCGAGGCCGAGGGTGAGGCCGAGGCCGAAGTCGGCGACGACCCGGGCGAGGCCGCCGTCGCTCGCAAGGAGCACGAGGTGAAGCGCGGGTACGGCGAGACCCTCGACAGCCAGCCCTGATCCGTCGCGTCGGGCGCGGGCTGTCGGTCGACGCGTCGGGCCGCGACGCGGCGACGTTCGTCGTACTGTGCGCCGCCATGCAGATCAGCTTCGAGGGCAAGGTCGCGGTGGTCACGGGAGCATCGCGGGGCATCGGGCGGGCGACCGCCGAGGCTCTGGCCGGTGCCGGGGCCAGGGTGCTCCTGACCTCCCGCAAGGACGACGCCCTCGCGGCGGCGGCCGGGGAGATCACCGACGCGGTCCCGGGGGCCGAGGTCGCCTGGCTGGCGGCCAACGCCGGTTCCGCCGACGCGCCGGCCGCCATCGTGGCCGCCGCCCTCGAGAGGTTCGGGTCGCTCGACGTCGTCGTGAACAACGCTGCGACCAACCCCTACTTCGGCCCCGCGATCGACATCTCCGACGGCCAGTGGGACAAGACCTTCGAGGTCAACCTGAAGGGCGCCCACGCCCTCGTGCGGGAGGCGCACCGGGCCTGGATGGGCGAGCACGGGGGCGCGGTGGTGAACATCGCCTCCATCGGCGGCCTGTCGGTCGAGCCGGGGATCGGGATCTACAACGTGACCAAGGCCGCGCTGATCCACCTCACGCGGACGCTCGCAGGGGAGCTGGGACCGGCGGTCCGGGTCAACGCGGTGGCCCCCGGACTGGTCCGCACCGACATGGCCCGGGCCCTGTGGGAGGAGCACGGTGACGCCTTCGCCCGTCGGCTGCCGCTCGCCCGCCTCGGCGAGCCCTCCGACATCGCGTCGGCGGTCACCTTCCTGGCCAGCGACGCCGCGTCGTGGATCACCGGCACCACCCTGGTGGTCGACGGGGGTGCCCTGCTGAGGGCGTGATGCCGGGCACGACCCCCGCCGCTGTGGGACCATGGGGCACCGACCCAGGAGGTACCGCCATGCACGTGGAGGGGCTGCTGAGGACCAAGGGCGACGCGGTGGTGGTGATCGCCTCGCGCGCCACCGTCGGCGAGCTGGTGGCGACCCTCGCCCAGCACCGCGTCGGCGCGCTGGTCGTGAGCGACGACGGCCGCCACGTCGACGGCATCGTCTCCGAGCGCGACGTCGTCGCCTCGCTCGCCGAGCACGGGACGGCCCTGCTCGAGCACACCGTGGCCGACATCATGACCAACGAGGTCGTCACCTGCGTGCCGAGCACGACCGTCGACCAGCTCATGAGCCTGATGACCGAGCGTCGGATGCGCCACGTGCCGGTGGTGGTCGACGGTGAGCTGGCGGGCATCGTGAGCATCGGCGACGTGGTGAAGGACCGCATCCGCGACCTCGAGGTCGAGGCCCAGACGCTGCACGAGTACATCGCCCACGGTCGCTGAGCGGGCCCGCTCCCGCCGCCTCACCGGTGTCGCGGGGTCACGCCGAGAGGTGCTCGTCGAGGAACCCGATCACCCGCTCCTCCCACTCGTCCGGCTCCGTCGCGAGCCCGCCGGTGTGGCCGGCGTCGGCGACGGTCCAGACCTCCACCGTGTCGGGCGAGCCGCTGCGGATGTGGCGGGCCGCGTCGCCCTCGTCGGCGACCGTGCCCGCCGCGACCAGCAGGGTCGGACGGCCCGACGCCGCCACCGCGTCGCGCAGGCTGATCGGCGGCTGGGCGCTGGTGAGCAGGTCGGTCGCGGCGGTCTGGAGGTGCTCGATCCCCTCCTGGACCCGACCGCGCCAGCCGTGCACCTCGGAGAGCCAGACCTTGTCGCGGTCGGACCGGGCGGTGGCCCCCTCGGCGACGACCGCGGCGATCCGCCCGTCGCGGGCGCTGGCGCCCACCGCCACCTCGCCGCCCATCGACAGCCCGACGACCCCGAGCCTCGTCGGATCGACCTCGGGCTGGCGGGCGAGGAACGACAGCGCGCCGGACACGTCCCGCTCGCCGGTCCAGCCGAGGTCCATGGCCCGGCCGCCGCTGCGGCCGTGGCCCCGCGCGTCGTAGAGGAGGACGCCGTAGCCGTGGTCGGCGAGCACCGCGGCGTGGCGGAGGGCGCCCGAGCGGGTCGACCCGGCGCCGTGCAGCAGGGCCACGGCCGCCCCGTTGGTCGAGGGCACGTACCACCCTGACAGGCGCACGCCGTCGGCCGCGGCGAAGGTGACGTCGCGGTGACCGTCGATGCCGACGTCGGCCGGCGTCTCGGCTCCGACGTCGGTCGGCGGGACGTTGGTCGACGCCACCGCCGGGGTCAGCACCGAGGCCCCGAGGAGCACGAGGACCACGATCGCCAGCACGACCGGGGCGCGACCCCATCGGGGGGTCCGTCGCAGGAGGGTGGTGGCTCCGCCGACGAGGAGCACCAGGCCTCCGCCGAAGGTCAGCAGGCCGGCCACCGCGACGAGGGCCGGTCCGCCCTTGGCCAGGTGCGGCCCGGCGATCGCCAGCCCGATGGGCAGCAGGACGGTGCCGGCAGCCACCGAGAGCAGTCCGGCGCCCACCCCGGTGCGGCGGTGGGCGGTGGCGGCGAGGGCGGCGACGGTGAGCGCCGCCACGACCAGCCCACGGGCGGCCTGCCAGCCGGGGGACCCGTCGTGGACGACCAGGACGAACATCCCGACGCCGGCGAGGGCGGCACCGACGCGGGCCCACGGGATGCGCCCGGTCGGGCCAGGGTCGACGGCGCCGCGTCCGACCACCGGGACCGGCGGCGTGGAGGTGACGCGGTCGCTGGGGGAGACGGCGGCCATCGTGGCCTCCTGGTGATCAGGGCGCCTGGCGGTCGGGCACCCCGATCGTGCTCCCGCCCGACCGTCGGATCCAGGGTCGATGGTCCCTCCCCGGGATCGGGGCCGGGGCGGGTGGGCGGTCGAGCGGTTGGTGTGTCGATGGCCGGCGAGCGGGGAAGGGCTGGTGCGCACCCGATGGAAGGAACCTCCTTGCGCTCCCAGATCTCCGCCCTCGCCCTGGCCGGCGTCCTCGCCCTGACCGGGGTCGCGTGCAGCGACGACGCCGAGGACGACGCCCGTGACACCGCCACCAGCCTCCAGGAGGAGGCCGAGGACGCGGTCTCGACCGCCTCGTCGGCCGTCGACGAGGGCGCGGACGACGCCAGCGAGACGGTGGCCCGCAACCTGGCCAGCGAGCACGGGGACGACGAGTTCGACGCGGCCGGGCACGACATCGAGGGCGACCTCACCTGTGAGGCCGACGCGTCGGGCGGGAACGACGCGGTCGAGATCACCTGCACCGGCACGACCGAGACCGGTGGGGCGGCCGAGCTGACCGGCACCACCACCGAGCTGCCCGGCGCCAGCGCCACCGAGCTCGAGGGCGACTTCGTCGGCACCGTCGACGGCGAGGAGGTCTTCGCCGTCGACCGCCTCGGCGACGACACCTGAACCCCTCGCCGACGGGTCGCTACCCGACCTCGGGACGGCCCAGCTCGGCGCGGCGGACCTTGCCGAGGGCGGTGAGGGGGAGGGCGTCGACCACCTCGACGGCGCGCGGCGCGCACCACGGTGGCAGCGTCGCCTTCACGTGGGCGCGCAGGTCGTCGAGGGTCGGCGGCTCGTCCCGCTCCGTCGGCACGACCCACGCCACCACCACCTGGCCCCACTCGGGGTCGGGTCGGCCCGCCACTGCGACGTCGGCCACCGCCGGGTGGGTCCGCAGGACGGCCTCCACCGCCTCGGGCCAGACGTTCTCGCCCCCGGTGACGATCATCGCCCCGATGCGTCCGTGCACGGTGACCCGTCCGTCGGCGGCGACCTCTCCGGCATCGCCGGTCGGCAGCCAGACCCCCCCGCCGGGGAGGTCCGGGCGGGCCCGACGGAGGTCGGTCACTGCGCCGTCCGACGAGCGCACGCCCCGGGCGAGGCCCTCGGAGCGCACCCACAGCTCGCCGTCGACGGCCGCCACCTCGACCCCCGGCAGGGGGACGCCGTCGTAGACCACGCCGCCGCCGGTCTCGGTGAGGCCCCAGGTCCGCACCACGTTGGCCGGGCGATCGGCGACGGTGTCGGCCGACCCGCCGAGCACCACCCAGCGGAAGCCCTCGGCCCCCACCCGGTCGAGGGCCGTCGGCACGAGCGAGGTGAGGGTGGCCCCCGCGTCACGAGCGGCGACCACGGCGTCGGCGTCGAAGCCGTCCTGGACCACGAGGTCGATGCCGTCGACGAGGGCGCGCACCACCACGCCGAGCCCGCCGACGTGGGCCAGCGGCAGGCAGGCCAGCCAGCGGTCCGCCCCGGTGACGCCGAGCCGGGCGTGCACCGCCCGGGCCTGGGCGGCCAGGGCGGTGTGGGTGTGGACGATCCCCTTCGGGGCGCCGGTGGTGCCACTGGTCGGGATGACGAGGGCATCGCCCTCGTCGACCGGGGGCGCGGCCGGGTCGACGGACACGGCCCGATGGGATGGATCCGACGGGTCGACGAGCACCTCGGGCCGGAGCGCGGCGAGGAGGTCGTCGACCGCCGGCATCGGGAGTCGGGGGTCGACGGGCAGCACCGCGTCGCCCTCGTCCCACGCCCGTCGGAGGCTGGTCACGAAGGCATCGGTGCCCCGGGCGACCACCGCGACGAGACGTCCCACGACGCCGAGGGTAGGGCGGCGGTGGGCCGGTCGATGTCCGGCACCGCCGGGCGGCCTTGGGTACGGTCGGGGCCCGCTCGCCCGCCGACCCAGGAGGACCCCCATGCAGGGCCTGATGCAGGACCACCCGCTCTCGCTGGAGCACTTCCACTCCCGGGCCGAGCGGCTCTTCCACGACAAGACGATCGTGACCGCCACCGCGACCGACAAGGTCGACCCGCACCTACGGCGAGTGGGCCGAGCGCACCCGTCGCCTCGGCGGCGTGCTCGACGACCTCGGGATCTCGGCCGACGGCCGGGTCGGCACCTTCGGCTGGAACACGGCCAACCACCTCGAGCTGTACTTCGCCGCGCCCTGCAGCGGTCGGGTGCTGCACACCCTGAACATCCGGCTCTTCCCCGAGCAGCTCACCTACATCGCCAACCACGCCGAGGACGAGGTCGATCTTCGTCGACCGCATCGCTGCTGCGCGCTGCTGTGGCCGCTGCTCGACACCTTCGAGACGGTCCGCCACGTCGTGGTGATGGACGACGGCGCCGGCGAGCTGCCGACCGAGGCGCCGGCGGGCAAGACCGCTCCACGACTACGAGGACCTGCTCGCGGCCGCCGTCGCCGGTCGAGCTGGCGACGTCGAGGACGAGAACCAGGCCGCGTCGCATGTGCTACACGTCGCGGCACCACCGGCAACCCCAAGGGCGTCGTCTACAGCCACCGCTCGACGTTCCTGCACACCATGGGCGTCATGGCCGCCGACGCCATCGGCGCCTCGGAGACCGACACGCATCCTGCCGGTGGTGCCGATGTTCCACGCCAACGCCTGGGGCCTGGCCCACGCCGCGGTGGCCAGCCGGCGCCGACCTGGTGATGCCCGGGCCCGACCATGGCGCCCGACGGCGCTGGCCGACCTGATCGAGAGCGAGAAGGTCACCGTCGCGGCCGGCGTGCCCACCATCTGGATGGGCGTGCTGCCCGAGCTGAAGGGCCGCGACCTGTCGGCCCTGCGGGTCATCCCCTGCGGTGGCTCGGCGGTGCCCAAGGCGCTGTCGGAGGCGCTACCGCGAGCAGGTCGGCCTGCCGATCTTCCAGGCCTGGGGCATGACCGAGACCTGCCGGTGGCGTCGGTCGGGCACATCAAGTCCACCCTCGCCGCGGGCCGCACCGAGGACGAGCTGGCCGACCTGCGGGCCACGCATCGGCGCTGCCGCTGGCCGGCGTCGACCTGCGCGTCGTCGACCCGGACACGCTGCGAGCCGGTGCCCGTGGGACGGCGAGGCCCAGGGCGAGCTCCAGGCCGCGGGCCCGTGGATCGCGCGGGAGTACTACAACGACGACCGCTCGCCGGAGTCGTTCACCGAGGACGGCTGGCTGCAGACCGGCGACGTGGCCACCATCGACGCCGACGGCTACATGCGCATCGTCGACCGCACCAAGGACGTGGTGAAGTCGCGGCGGCGAGTGGATCTCGCTCCGTCGAGCTCGAGAACGAGATCATGGGCCACCCCAAGGTGGCCGAGGCCGCCGTGATCGGCGTCACGCACCCCAAGTGGCAGGAGCGGCCCGCTGGCCTGCGTGGTGCTCAAGCGAGGGCGAGGACGCTCACCAAGGACGAGATCATCGAGTTCCTCGACGGCCGGGTCGCCAAGTGGTGGCTGCCCGACGACGTGGTCTTCATCGACGAGGTCCCCAAGACCAGCGTCGGCAAGTTCTCCAAGAAGGACCTCCGCACCCAGTTCCAGGACTACGAGCTCCCCACCGCCGGCGACGCCTGAGCGCCGACGCGGTCATCGGACCAGGGCGGGAGGTGCTGCGCAGGGGCCGTAGGCTCGGCGGGTCGAACGCGACCGCAGGGAGGTGACGGTGGGCCGCAGAGGTGGCCCCGTCACCGGGGTCGCGACCAGCGACGAGGGTGACGCCGGGTCGGCCCGCGCTCGGTGGGCCGACGCCCTCGAGCGGCGGGGCCGCTACCCGCGCGCCGTGCTGCTCGTCGCGCTGTCGGGGCTGTTCGCGACGACCTTCCCGATCACGGTCCTGACCCTGGCCCTGCCGACGATCGCCGACGACTTCGGGGTCGACGAGACGAGCCTGGCGTGGGTCGTGACCCTGCCGATGATCACGTCGGCCCTGGCCCTGCCGATCCTCGGCAAGCTGGGCGACCTCCACGGTCATCGCCGGGTGTTCGTCGTCGGGTACTCGGTGGCGATCGTGTTCACCGCGCTGAGCGCGGCGGCGCCGACGGCCCTCGCCCTGGTCCTCCTCCGCACCCTGGCCCAGGTCGCGGGGGCGAGCACGATGCCCAGCTCGCTGGCGCTGATCAACGGCGTGCACCACGGCGAGCGCCGGGCCCGGGCGATGGGCTGGTGGTCGATGGTCGCCGCCGGGGCCCCGGTCATCGGCCTGACGGTCGGGGCCCCGGCGATCGACGCGGTCGGCTGGCAGATGCTGTTCCTCATCCAGGCCGTGCTGATGGTGCCGCCCGGCGGTGGCGTCGTGGGCGCTGCTGCGGGAGACGCCCCGGCGCGACGCCCGCTTCGACCTCCCGGGTGCGGTCACGCTCGCCGTCGCCGTCGGACCGCTGCTGCTGGTCGCCAGCGAGGTGCGGTCGTGGGGCGTCGCCAGCGTGCCGACGCTGGTGTGCGTCGTGCTGACGGTGGCCGGCGGGGTCGCCTTCTGGTCGGTCGAGCGACGCAGCCCGGCCCCGCTGGTGCCCCTCGACTTCCTCCGCGACCCGCCGATCGCCTCGACGCTGCTGGTGTCCCTCTTCACCGGCGCCGCCTACATGGGCGGCTTCTTCCTCGCGTCGCTCATGGTGGTCGAGCAGTTCGACTACTCGCTCACCAGCGCGGTGCCCATCCTCAGCATCCGACCGATCCTGTTCGCGGCGACGTCACCCCTCGGGGGGTGGGTCACCGCGCGCTTCGGCGCCCGCACCTCCTCGGTGGCCGGGTGCCTCTCGCTCACCGGCGGGATGGTGGGCCTGCTCCGTGGGGTCGGCCGCCGACTCGCTGCTCCTCGTGGTGGTCGGGGGCTTCGTGCTCCAGGGGACCGGCTACGGCCTGCTCCGCCCGGCGGTCAGCACCGCGCTGGCCGACTCGGTCGAGGAGCACGACCTCGGGATGGCCGGGGCCGCCGAGCGCCTCATCGGGCAGATCGGCGTCGTGTTCGGCATCACGGTCATGGCGTCGACCTACGGTGGCGACGTCGACCAGATCCCGCTGGCGTTCGGGCTCGGAGCGGTCTGCGCCGTGCTCGCGAACGGTGGCCGCCCTTCGGATGGCGGCTCGACGACCGGTCGCGTCCGACGACCTGGTCGAGGTCGCGGCGGTCGACACCGCGGTCGGGTGAGCCGGGCGCCCAGCCGGCTGATCCCGCCCATCCGGCCGGGCGTCCGGCTCCGAACCGGGACCCGCGGCCCGGCGCGAGTCGCCGGTCGGAGCGCTGCCGGGCAGGATCCCGGGTCCGGGATCCGGTTGCTGCCACGATGAGACCCGCCCCTCGCGCGCCTCCGGAGCCCCCCGAAGTTGCTGTTCCCGACCTTCGAGTTCGCCCTCTTCTTCTCGGTCGTCTTCGTGGTCAGCTGGCTGCTGCGTCCGAAGCCGCAGGCGTGGCGCTGGTTCCTCCTCGCGGCCAGCTTCGTGTTCTACGGCGCGTTCGAGTGGTCGTACACGCTGCTGCTGGCCGGCTCGATCCTCGCCAACCAGGCGTTCGCGGTGGCGATCCACAAGCGGGAGGACGAACGCCAGCGCCGGGTGATCCTGACCGCAGCGGTCGTCGCCAACCTGGCGGTCCTCGGCTACTACAAGTACACCGACTTCTTCATCGAGTCGGTCGACGCCGTCCTCGGCTCGCTCGGCGTCGACCTCGGCTGGGTGCCCCTCGAGATCATCCTGCCGGTGGCGATCTCGTTCTTCACCTTCCAGGCCCTCAGCTACGTCATCGACGTCTACCGGCGCGACGCCGAGCCGTCGCCGCTGCTCGACTTCGCGGTCTACCTGTCGTTCTTCCCGCACCTGGTGGCGGGGCCGATCGTCCGGGCCCGGGAGCTCCTGCCCCAGCTCAAGGAGCGCGGCGACCCCCGGCGGGTGAACTCCGCGCTGGCGTTCCGCCTGATCATCGCCGGCCTGTTCAAGAAGGTCGTGATCTCCAGCTTCCTGTCGGCCACGATCGTCGACGACGTGTTCGCCTCGCCGACCGGCGTACACAGTCGTGGGAGATCCTGTGGGCGGTCTACGCCTACGCGATCCAGATCTACGCCGACTTCAGCGGCTACACCGACATCGCCATCGGCTGCGCGCTGCTGCTGGGCCTGCGGTTCCCGCAGAACTTCGACGCCCCCTACGCGGCCCTGTCGATGCAGTCGTTCTGGCGGAAGTGGCACATGACGCTGTCGTTCTGGCTGCGGGACTACCTCTACATCCCCCTCGGCGGCAACCAGGGCAGCGAGAACCGGCGCGACCTCAACCTGTTCCTCACCATGCTGATCGGCGGTCTGTGGCACGGCGCGGCGTGGACGTTCGTGCTGTGGGGCGCGCTGCACGGCGCCGCCCTGGCAGGGGAGCGGCGGGTCCTGGCCGCCCGCACGCGCGGCCGGGAAGCTCCCCGGGCGCTGGTCGCCCGTGATCCGCTGGGCGATCACCTTCCACATCGTGTGCCTGGGGTGGGTGTTCTTCCGGGCCGAGTCGTTCGACGCCGCGTTCACGCTCCTGTGGCGGCTGGTCACCGCGCCCGGCCTCGGGGCCGCCGTGACGCCGATGCTCGTGGCTGTCATCGTGGTGATGATCGCGTCGCAGTTCGTGCCCACCGAGTGGGTGGACCGGGCCCAGGTCGCGTTCTCCCGAACGGTCCCCGCGGTGCAGGCCCTGGTCCTCGCCCTCGGGTTGCTGCTGATCGACGCCCTCGGCCCCGAGGGCGTCCCACCCTTCATCTACTTCCAGTTCTGATGTCCTCCCCGCCCCCCTCCCGACCGCCGCACGACGGCGAGTGGCGCCCCGACGGCGATCCGTCGACGGCGCCCGCCGCGCCGACGGCCGACGAGCCGCCCGCCGCGACGGGCCGACGCGGAACCCCGGTCGCTGCAGTACCACGACCTCGCGGGCGCCCGGCCGCAGCCGGCGGGGCGGGTGCTGGCCATCGGGGCCCTGGCCCTGCTCCTGGCCGCCCTGCTCAACATCGACGGCCTGGCCGAGCTGGCCAACCGCCAGCCGCTCGGGTGGAAGCGCGACGTGGCCCGCGTCGCGGTCGCGCCCTTCTGCGCGGTGGGCCGCGTCACCCGGCTGCGTGACGCCCGCACCGCCATCCGCGACGCGGCCGACAAGGAGACCCAGCCCTGCGAGGACGACCCGGCGTCGGGCGAGGGCGCCTTCCGGGCCGACCTCACCACGACCACCGCCGCGGCCCAGACCACCGGACCGCCGGTGACCGTGCGGGAGGTGTCGTCCACCGCGCCGCTGCGCACCTTCCTCGGTGGCGACTCGATGGCGATCGAGCTGGCCAACAGCGTCGAGACCGCGGTCGCCGACCGGTCCGAGATCGCGCTGACCACCAACGCCCGGGTGAGCACCGGGCTCACCCGGCCGGACTTCTACGACTGGCCGGCCTACTTCGCCGAGGAGCTGCTCCCGACCGAGCCCGAGGTCGCGGTCGTGATCTTCGGGGCCAACGACTCCCAGGGGATGGTCATCGACGGCGACCCGTACCAGCCATCGACCCCCGAGTGGCAGGAGGAGTACCGGCGGCGGGTCGGGTTCGTGATGGACCAGCTGCGGGGCGAGGGCCGACTGGTGGTGTGGGTCGGTCAGCCCCACATGCGCGACGACGGCTTCGACGAGCGGATGGGCGTGCTCAACGCCATCTACGCGGAGGAGGCCGAGAGCCGGCCCTGGGTGAGCTTCCTCGACTCCCGAGCGGTGCTCAGCCCCGACGGCGACGGCTACCAGGTGGAGAGCGGGGGCACGACGCTGCGCCAGGCCGACGGCATCCACCTGTCGCGGGCGGGCTCGGACATGTTGGCGGCGGCGGTCCTGGAGCGGGTGGCCGAGGAGACGGACCTGCCCCCGCCCGGCTGACCGGGGATGCAGCGGTAGGGTTCCCCGCCGTGTCCGACCCCTCACCCCTCGTGTTGGCCCTGCTGGGCGTGGCCGGGGTCGCGGTGGGGTGGTTCCTCAACCTGGTGATCGTGCGCATGCCGGCCGAGGAGCCGCTGCTCGACCCCCCGCCGCGCTGCCCGGACTGCAAGGCCCCGCTGTCCGCCGCCGAGCAGATCCCGCTCGTCTCCTACGTGCGGAGCCGGGGCCGCTGCGCCCACTGCGGCGACCAGATCCCCCTCGGGTACCCGTTGGTCGAGCTGGCCAACGGCGTGCTGTGGGTGCTCGCCGGCTGGCGGTTCGGGGGCTCGCTCGCGGTGGTGCCGATGCTGCTGCTGTTCTCCACGCTGCTGGTCCAGTCGGTGATCGACCTGGAGCACTACCGCCTGCTCGACCGGATCACCTTCCCCGTGCTCGGGGTGTCGGTGGTGCTCGTCGCGGCGGTGTCGGCCATCGAGGGCGACGTCGGTCGCACCGCCCTGGCCCTCGCCGGCGCGGTCGGCTACTTCGTGTTCCTGTTCATCCCGGCCTTCATCTACCCGCGGGGGATGGGTCTCGGCGACGTGAAGCTGGCCCTGCTCATGGGCCTGTTCCTCGGGTGGGTGCACCCCATCCTCTGCCTCTACGCGCTCGTCGCCGCCTGCATCCTGGGCCTGGTCGCCGGGCTGGTCCTGTACTTCGCCCGGGGCGGACCAGCACCCAGTTCCCGTTCGGCCCCTGGTTGGCCGTCGGCTGCGTGGTGGCCCTCCTGGCGAGCGGCTCGATCCTCGACGCCGACATCGCCGGGATCCCCGCCTACCTGGCCTGATCGGGCTCGGGACCGACGGGGGTCAGCCTGTAGGTTCGCCCCGTGCTGCGCTACCTCACCGCCGGCGAGTCCCACGGCCCGGCCCTCGTCGTCGTGGTCGAGGGGCTGCCCGCGGGGCTGTCCGTGACGGTCGAGGACGTCCAGTCCGAGCTGACCCGCCGGCGCCTGGGCTACGGCCGGGGCCCGCGCATGCGCTTCGAGCAGGACCAGGTCACCCTGGTCGGCGGGGTCCGCCACGGTCGCACCCTCGGCTCGCCGGTCGCCATCGAGATCGCCAACACCGAGTGGGAGCGCAACCCCGACAAGTGGCAGCGGGAGATGTCGCCGCGGGCCGAGGACGGTCCGACCGAGCAGCCGCTCACCCAGCCCCGCCCGGGCCACGCCGACCTGGCCGGCATGCAGAAGTACGGCTTCGTCGACTGCCCGCGACGTGCTCGAGCGGGCCTCGGCCCGCGAGACCGCGGCCCGGGTCGCGGCCGGCACCCTGGCCAAGCTGCTGGCTCCGCACCCTCGGCGTCGAGATCGTGTCGCACGTGGTCCAGATCGGAGCGGTGCGCGGCGCCGGCGGGTCCGCCCCGACCGCGGCCGACCTCGCCCGCGTCGACGACGACGAGGTGCGCTGCCTCGACCCCGCGGCCTCGGCCGCCATGGTCGAGGAGATCAAGGACGCGGCCAAGGACGGCGACTCGCTGGGCGGCGTGGTCGAGGTCGTCGCCCACGGCGTGCCGGTCGGGCTCGGCAGCCACGTGCACTGGGACCGCAAGCTCGACGCCCGGCTGGCCGCCGGCGCTCATGAGCATCCAGGCCGTGAAGGGCGTCGAGATCGGCGACGGGTGGGAGGTCGCCGGCCGGCGGGGGAGCGAGGCCCACGATCCCGATCACCTGGGACGACGAGGCCGGCGACTACCGGCGCACCTCGGCCCGGGCCGGCGGCGTCGAGGGCGGCATCTCCACCGGGGAGCCGGTCATCGCCCGGGTCGCGATGAAGCCGCTGGCCGTCGCTGAACCGGCCGACGCTCGGCACCGTCGACGTGCTCACCAAGGAGGGCACGGTCTCGTTCAAGGAGCGCACCGACGTCACCGCCGTGCCGGCGATGGGCGTGGTGGCCGAGACGATGGTGGCGCTGGTCCTCGCCGACGAGGTGGCCCGCAAGTTCGGCGGCGACTCCGTCGAGGAGACCGTCCGCAACCGCGACGCCTACCTCGCAGCGCTCCGGCGAGGGCCCCCTTGGTGCCGGGCTGAGCCCCGCGCGCCCCGCCACGTCGTGCTGGTCGGGATGATGGGCTCCGGCAAGATCACCGTCGGGCGGCGCCTGGCCGTCGCGGCTCGGGCGGCCCTTCGTCGACGCCGACGACGAGCTGGTGCGGCGCGTCCGGGCGCACCGTGCGCGAGTGGTTCGAGCGGAGGGCGAGGCCGGCGTTCCGCGCCGCCGAGGCCGAGCTCCTGGCCGACCTGCTCGCCGCGCCCGGCGCCTCGGTGATCGCCGTCGGCGGGCGGGGTCGTGCTGGCCGAGGCCAACCGGGCCGCGCTGCGCGACCGATGCCCTGGTGGTCTGGCTGCGGGCCGGCGCGCCCTTCCTCGCCGTCGCGGGCCCGCCAGAAGCCGCACCGACCGCTGCTCGACGACGACCCGGAGGCCACCATCGCCCGGCTGGTCGCCGAGCGGTCGGCCCTGCTACGGCGAGGTCGCCGACGTCGATCGTCGACGTCGACCCGTTCCACGCCGAGCGGCGACAAGCCCAAGCGGCGGCTGGCCGAGCACATCGAGGCGCTGGTCCGCGCCGAGGAGGGGTCGGCGGTCGTCGCGTCGGCGCGCCGTGGCGGCGCCGGCCTCCGCTCGACGGGGTCGGTGTCGTGATCGAGCTCGAGGTCCCCCTCGGCGACCGCACCTACCCGGTGCTGGTCGGCGCCGGCGCCCGCCACCGCCTGCTCGAGGTGCTGCCGGTCGGGGCCCGGCGGGCCGCGATCGTCACCCAGCCCGGCATCGGCGTGGGAGGTCGACCCCGGCGTCGAGCACCGGGTCTTCACCATGGGCGAGGGCGAGGACGCCAAGCACCTCGGCACCGTCGAGGACCTGTGCCGCGACTTCGCCCAGTGGGGCCTGACCCGGGCCGACGTCGTCGTCGCGGTCGGCGGCGGCGTGGTCACCGACACCGCCGGGTTCGCGGCCGCGGTCTACCACCGGGGCATCCCCGTCGTGCACGTGTCGACCACCCTGCTGGGCCAGGTCGACGCCGCCATCGGCGGCAAGACCGGCGTGAACCTGCCCGAGGGCAAGAACCTGGTCGGCGCGTTCTGGCAGCCGTCGGCGGTCCTGTGCGACACCGAGGTGCTGGGCACCCTGCCGCCCCGCGAGTACCGCACCGGGCTGGGCGAGATGGCCAAGTACGCCTTCCTCGGCGTCGACGACCTGCCCGACCTGCCCCTCGACGAGGCGGTCGCCGCCTGCGTGCGCTGCAAGGCCGACGTGGTCGCCTCCGACGAGCGCGAGGGCGGCCGCCGGGCCATCCTCAACTACGGCCACACCCTCGCCCACGCGGTCGAGACCGAGGGCGCCTACGACCTGCGCCACGGCGAGGCGGTCGCCATCGGGCCTCGTCTACGCGGCCGAGGTGGCCCGTCGCCTGGGCCGCATCGACGCCGACCGGGTCGCCGAGCACCGCCGGGTGGTCGCCGGCTACGACCTGCCGCTCGACGCTGCCCGCCGACCTCGACCCGTCGCGGCTGGTCGACCTGTTCGCCCGGGACAAGAAGGCGGTCGACGGGGTGACCTTCGTGCTCGACGGTCCCCGCGGCGTCGAGCCGGTGGCGGTGGGCGACCGGGCCCTGCTGCTCGATGCCATGGAGGCGATCCGATGACGCCCCCGAATCGTGCTGCTGCTGTCGGGGCCCAACCTGAACCTGCTGGGGGAGCGCCAGCCCGAGGTCTACGGCACGGCCACCCTCGACGACCACGTGGCCACCGCCACCGCCGAGGCCGACGCGCCACGGACTCGTCGCTCGAGCACCTCCAGTCGAACCACGAGGGCGAGCTGGTCGAGGCCATCCACGCCGCCCGGGGCCGGGCCGCGGCCATCGTGATCAACGCCGGGTGCCTTCACCCACTACGCCTGGTCCATCCACGACGCCCTCGCCGCCTTCGAGGGCCCGGTCGTCGAGCTCCACCTGTCGAACCCCGGCGGGCGGGAGCCGTGGCGGCACACCTCGGTGGTCGCGCCGGTCGCGTCCGGCACCATCGCCGGGTTCGGCGGCGACGGCTACCGCCTGGCGCTCGACGCGACGGCCGTCCTGCTGGGCCGGGCGGTCGAGGGGGAGGCGCCGTGAACCCCGCTGCCGATGCCGCGACCGTCGACCTCACCGGCCCCCTGGCGCCGATGGACGTCGCCGGGCGCGCTCGACCGCGTCCGGGCCCGGCTCGACGGGGCCGAGGTCGACGCCCTGCTGGTCACCGACCTCACCAACGTCCGGTACCTGACCGGCTTCACCGGGTCGGCCGCCCGCCTGCTGGTGACCGCCGACGACGCCCTGCTCGTCACCGACGGGCGCTACCGGGACCAGGCGCCGGCCGAGCTGGCGGCGGCCGGGGTCGATGCCCGGGTCGAGATCGGCCTGACCGTCGCCGAGCAGGACGGCCTGCTCGTGACCGCTGGTGGCGGACGGGCAGCCGCCTCGGGCTGGAGGCGGCCTCGGTCACCTGGGCCGCCGTCCGTCGGATGGACGGCCCGCCGTGGAAGGCGACGCTCGTCGCCACCGACGGGCTGGTCGAGGCGGTCCGCCAGGTCAAGGACGCGGGCGAGGTCGACCGGCTGGCCCGGGCCGCGGCCATCGCCGATGCCGCCCTGGCCATGGTGGCGCCGATGCTGGTCGACGAGCCGACCGAGGTCGAGGTCGGCTTCGCCCTCGACACCACCATGCGCCGCCTGGGCGCGGCCGGGGTGTCGCTTCGAGACGATCGTGGCGTCAGGGCCCAACGGCGCCCGGCCCCACCACCACCCGGTCGACCGCACGATCGTCGACGGCGACCTCGTCGTCATCGACTTCGGGGCCCTGGTCGACGGCTACCACTCCGACATGACCCGGACGTTCGCGGTGGGCGAGCCGAGCGAGACCCAGCGGCGGATGCTCGAGGTGGTCGCCGAGGCCCAGGCTGCCGGGGTGGCCGCGGTGGCCGAGGGGGTGGCCGCGTCGGCGGTCGATGCCGCGTGCCGCCGGGTGATCGCCGAGGCGGGGTGGGAGGACGCCTTCTCCCACGGCACCGGCCACGGCGTCGGCCTCGTGATCCACGAGGACCCACGGGTCGGACGGCAGTCCACCGCTATGCTCACCGCCGGCCACGTCGTCACCGTCGAGCCCGGCGTCTACCTGCCCGACCACGGTGGCGTGCGGATCGAGGACACGGTCCTCGTCACCGCCGACGGCTGCCGCCGCCTGACCCTGGCCCCCAAGGCCCCGACCCCACCCGCGCCCGCCTCCACCTCCGCCTGAGCCGGCGCGCACGTCCCCACCCGCAGGAGCACCGATGGCCATCACCACGAACGACCTGAAGAACGGCATGACCCTCGACCTCGACGGCAAGCTGATGCAGGTCGTCGAGTTCCAGCACGTGAAGCCGGGCAAGGGCCCGGCCTTCGTCCGCACCAAGATCCGCAACGTGCGGACCGGGGCGATCATCGAGAGGACGTTCCGGGCCGGGGAGAAGGTCGAGCGGGTCACCATCGACAAGCGCGACATGCAGTACCTGTACCGCGACGGTGCGGACTACGTGTTCATGGACAACGAGACCTACGACCAGCTGCACGTCGGCGCGGCCGCCCTCGGCGACGCCGGCAGCTACCTGATCGAGGGTGCGGCGGTGGAGCTGCAGATGCACGGGGACGAGATCGTCGGCACCGAGCTCCCGGCGTCGGTCGAGCTGTCCGTGGCCGAGACCGAGCCGGGGATCCAGGGCGACCGGGTGTCGGGCGCGACCAAGCCGGCCACGCTCGAGACCGGGCTGGTGGTGCAGGTGCCGCTCTTCGTCAACATCGGCGACCGGCTGAAGGTCGACACCCGGTCGGGCGAGTACATCACCCGTGCCTGATCGGCCCGGAGGCGTCGGGTCTCGCCGGGAGGCCCGGGAGCGGGCGCTCGGCCTGCTCTACGAGGCGGAGACCAAGGGGATCGACGGGACCTCGGTGATCGAGGCCCAGCCGGTCGCGGTCGAGGAGTTCGCGACGGACCTGGTGCTCGGGGTCGTCCGAGCACGCCGACGACCTCGATGCCCTGCTCGGCCGCCACGCCCGTGGGTGGGACGTGGCGCGCATGCCGGTGATCGACCGCACGCTGCTGCGGATGGCGGCCTACGAGCTGCTGCACCGGCCCGACGTGCCCCGCAACGTGGTGATCAACGAGGCGGTCGAGCTGGCCAAGCGGTACTCGACCGACGACTCGGGTCGGTTCGTCAACGGGATGCTGTCGGCCATCGCGGCCGAGGCCGAGCGCCGCTGAGGTCTCTCCCGGCGGCCCGTCGGCGAGCGATTCGCCGTCGATTCGCTGGCGGGGCACCCGTCTGGCCCACACCGTCGTGGGCCGTCCGATGGCGATTCGCCGTCGATTCGCCGGCCGACGGGTCGTGAGGATCTGAGCATGCCGACTCGGGCGTCGATGCGCTCGCCGCAGCCGTCGCCGGTCGTCGGACGGCGATTCGCTGTCGATTCGCTGTCCGACGGACCGCCGCCGAGGGTCACTCGTCGAGGCGGGCCTCGATCGTGAACGTCCCGGTCGTGCCGGCCGACCCGGCGACCTGGATCCGGTAGGTCGTGGTCACGTCGGGGGTGAAGATCACCGACTCGAGCTCACCGGGACCGGCGTCGTCGAATCGGGCCAGCTCCTCGTCGGTGGCCGGGTCCAGGACGTAGAACACCGGATCGAGGGTGGCCCCGTCGGGGACGACGTCCACGACCACGGCACGGCCGCCCAGCACCACCAGGTCGATGAACTGGAGGTCACCCGGCGCAGCCACATCGCCGGTGGCGGTCGGGCTCGACCCGTTGCCGAGCACGAAGTCGGCGACCTCGGCGATGCCGATCCGGAACGAGCCGGTCTCCTCGTCGAACCCGCCGTCGACGCGCAGTCGGTACTGCCCGGCCGAGTCGGCGTCGAACGTCGACGTCGTGTCCGTCGACTCGACCAGATCGACGCTCAGGCCCTCGGGGTCGAGGACCATCAGGTCGAGCGTCGTGCTGCTGAAGGTCACCTCGTAGGCCAGGTCGGCCTCCAGCTCGACCTCGTACTCGACCACGTCACCGGGACCGTCGATGGCGCCGTCGACGGTGGCGCCCAGGGTCAACGGCTCCCGGGTGACCTCGCTGACGTTCACCTCGACGGTGGCCGCGGCCCACGTGTCCGAACCGACGACGAGCCGGTACTCGCCCGACTCGGACGGCTCGACCAGTGAGTAGGCCGACTCGTACTCGCCCTCCGGGGTGATGAGGAACGCGTCGAGGTCGCCGTCGCCCTCGTCTCCCTCGTCGCCCGAGGCGTCGGCGCTCACCGTGAACGGGCGTCCGGCCTCGACCTCGAGGGTGAGCACCGCGAAGCCGGCGTCGTTGAGCTCGACCGAGGTCGGCTCGCCGATGGTCACCGCGCCGACCGGCTCGGCGACCTCCGGGTAGCCCACGCCCCTCAGCACCATCTCCTCGGTCAGCTCGGGGAGCATGGCCCGGGCGTAGTCGGTGACGGTGGCCAGGGGATCGACCCTCCACCCGTCGTCCTCGGCGACCACGACGGCCAGCTCGTCGACCCCGACCGCTCGCCACGACTCGGTGAGGCAGAAGGCCGGGTCGGACGACTCCTCGTCGTCCATGTCGGACGGCTCGGTGACCGACAGGCACTCGCCGTCCCAGCTCACGGTGCGGACCTGCTCCTCGTCGTCCTCGGTCCAGGTCACCGTGCCCTCCAGCGCGGTCACCACGACCCGGCTCCCGCCGTCCTCGCGCTCGGTCACCTCGGTCTCGAGCGTCTCGACCTCGGCCGAGGTGTCCTCGCCGGCGGCGTCCGTCACCCAGCGCTCGAGGGCGCCCTGGTAGGTGCGCACGGCCGCTCCGCCCTCACCGTCGACGAGGTCGCCGGTCGCCGCGCCGTCCAGGGTGCCGGCTGCCACCAGGAGGTCGCGGACGGCGTCCTCGGGCGACTCGGCGCCCGTCCCCGCCTCGGGGGTGGGGAGCTCGGGGGCGGAGAGCCCCTGGGTGTCGACCACGTACTGGGCCGCGGTGTACAGCGGGCTCACGTACCACCCGCCGTCGCGCTCGACCACCATCACGAACGGCTCGACCGGTCCCTCGTCGCCGTCGAGCGTCAGGTCGTCGGCCGTCACGGTCGAGCGCCCGCTCTCGTAGCCGTCCTCGTCGTCCTCGGCGCGACCGGCCTGCTCGACCACCGATGCGGTGCGGTCGGCGAGGCTGGAGCGGGTCAGGTCGATGTCGGCCTTGCCGCCGATCGTCACCCGGGCGAGGTCCTCACCGACCTCGTCGACCTCGTAGGTCGTGCTGGTCAGCTCGACCTCGATCCCGGCCAGCGTCTTGGCCTCGGGCGCGAAGCCGAGGGCCTCGGCGCGCGACGCCGCCGACTCGTACAGGTCGCCGAGGGCCTCGACCTCGTCGGGGTTCATGACCGCCAGGGCGGCGACCGGGTCCTCGGCCTCGAAGGCCTCGGCCAGGCTCACCACCGCGGCCTCCGGGTCGTCGGCGCCGCCCCCGCCGTCACCGGTGGTCGCCCGGACGACGAGGAAGCCGACGCCGGCGGCGGCCACCGCGCCCACCGCGACGAGGGCCACCGCGAGGAGCCCCTTGCGCGAGCGGCGGGGTGCGGGCCCGGGGCGGACGGGTACGGCGTGGCGCCCAAGGGCTGGGCCGCGGCGTAGGGAGGGGGGCCAGCCACCCCAGGCGGTGGCGGCGCTCCGGGCGAGGGCGGCGGTGCGCCCCCGCCGGGGGAGGAGTCGGTGGCGGTGGTGGCGCGGCTCCCGCTCCGTAGGGAGGTGCGCCCCCGCCCGGAGGCGGAGGGGGAGGAGGGGGGGCGGCGCGGCGAACCCGGGCGGTGGCGGTGGCGCCCCTGGGGCGACGGGGATGACCACCGTCGGGGGTTCGGGCGGCGGAGCGGACGGAGGACCGCGGCAGGTGGGCCGGTCGGAGGAGCGGGTGGCGCTCCGGCCGGCGGGCGCCGGCGCCGGGGGAGGAGGGGGCGTCGCGCCGGGCGCCCGTCGAGGACTGGGCCACGCCGGCGTGTGCGGCGAGGCGGGATCCTCGGGAGGGGTGGTGTCGGACATGGTGCTCTCCCCCTGGGTCAGGTGCACTCGACGTCGATGGTCGGCACTCCGGACTGGCCTCGGCGAAGGTACCAGGAGGTCCCGCCCGATCCGGGCAGGGTCGGGCGGGGAGGTCTCACCGATCGGTGCTCGGACCCGGCTCGCCGGAGCGGGCGAGGGTGGCCACGGTCCCGAGGGCGATGCCGAGCGCGGAGACGGTCGCACCCGGCCCCCAGCCCTCGGCGCCGGCCCGCGCCAGGGCGGCACGGGCGAGGACGAGGCCGGTCGTGGCCAGCAGGACCGCGACCACCGACAGGACCCGGCCGGCTCGCCCCCCGAGCCCGGCGCCGACCAGCAGCAGCGCCCCACCGAACGGCACCGCGTACACGACCAGGCCGACAGGGGGCGGGGCCCACGCGTCGAGCCGGCCCGACAGCAGGAGGTCGGCGATCTCGACCAGGGCGATGCGCGAGCCCGCCCCGCGGCCCGACCACGGGAGCGCGGTGCCGACGAGGAGCAGGAGGCCGCCGAGCCCGGCACCGACCTGGGCGAGCACGGTCCGCCGCGACGACCCCGGGTCAGGCACGTCGGAGGACGGTACCCGCGCGCCGGGGGCGTCCGATGCCAACATGCGGTCCATGGTCGGTCGTCGTGGTGGTCGTTCGGGTCCCTCGCCCCTGGTCGTCGCGCTGGTCGCGGTGGCCCTGCTCGTCGCGGGCTGCTCCGACGACGACGGGTCGGACGACGCGTCGGGATCGCCGTCGAGCGCCGCCTCGTCCGTCGACGGCGGCGAGGGCGAGGGCGCCACCGGGTCCGAGCCGGACCTCCCGGTCGCGGCGGCGTCGACCTTCGAGGCCGACGAGTGCTGGTGGGACCTCCCGGACGACCTGCCCGCCGGCACCAGCATCACCTGCGGCACGGTGGCGGTCCCCGCCGACCACTCCGCCCCCGCCGACGGTGACGTCGCGCTGGCGGTCGCCCGGATCCACCGCGACGGCGGCGGACGAGACGGCGACCCCGATGCTCTACCTCCACGGCGGTCCCGGCGGCGACGCCCTCGTCTCCGCCCCGGCCGGGGTGGCCCGGCTCGACACCCTCGACGACCGCGACGTGCTCGTGTTCGACCAGCGGGGCGCCGGTCGGTCCGAGCCCAGCCTGAACTGCCCGGAGAAGGAGGAGTCCGTGCTCGAGGCGCTGGGCGCGGCCGGCACCTGGGAGGACGAGCTGGAGGCCGGCCGCGAGGCCGTGCTCGAGTGCCGCGACCGGCTCGTCGACGAGGGCATCGACCTCGACGACTACGACACGCCGGCCTCGGTCGCCGACATGGAGGTCCTGCGGGAGACCTTCGAGGTCGACGAGTGGGACCTCTACGGCGGGTCCTACGGCACCCGCCTCGGGCTCGCCTACGCCCGGTCCCACCCGGACCGCGTCCGCAGCCTGGTGATCGACTCCGTGTACCCGCCGGAGGTCGGCGGCGCGGCGCGGATCGGCACCATGGTCGACGACGCCGTGGGCCGCCTGGCCGACGCGTGCGCGGAGGACGCCGAGTGCTCGTCGGCCTTCGGCGACCTCGAGGCCGCGCTGGCGACCGCGGTCGAGGGCCTCGACGCCGACCCGGAGGAGGTCACCCGCACCGTCTCGGTCGGCGAGGAGGACGTGACGCGGGACTTCGTGGTGGCCGGGGCCGACGTCCGGGCCGGCATGTTCGCCGCCCTCTACGACACCAGCCTGATCCCGCTCCTGCCGTCGATCATCGCCGGGCTGGCGGAGGGCGACCGCAGCATCATCCCCAGCTACGTCGAGATGGGCGTCCCCCGCCTGGTCGACCTGTCCGAGGGCGCGTTCTACAGCACCGAGTGCGCCGACGGCGGCGACCTGCTCGACCCCGACGAGCTGGAGGACGTCATCGGCGACGGCGCGCCGGACGCGCTGGTGCTGCTGACCACGGCCCAGACCTTCTGCGCCGAGTGGGACGTCGAGCCGGTCGAGGAGGGCTTCGCCGAGCAGGTCGTGGTCGACGTCCCGACGCTCGTGTTCGGCGGGACCCTCGACCCGATCACGCCCCACGCCGACTCCGAGGCCCAGGCCGAGGCGATGCCCGACGCCCGCTTCGTGTCCGTCCCTCGTGGCGGCCACGGCGTCTCGGGGGTCGACGAGTGCGCGGCCGAGGCCCGGTCCGGGTTCTGGGCGGACCCGACCGCCGACCTCCCCGCCTGCGTCGAGGACATCCCGGTCCCGCCCTTCACCGTCCCGGGCGGCTGACGCCGGGTGGACGCCCCGCCGCTGCCGCTGGTCGATCCGGTGGCGGGACTGGCCCTGCGTCGATGGCAGCCGGTCGACGCCCCGGCCCTGGCCGCGGCCTGGGCCGACGGCGAGATCGCCGGTCCCGAGCGGATCGACGCCGGCGAACGCGCCCGTGGTGGCCGCCCGCTGGATCCGGGGGTGGGAGGCGCGGCTGGCCGCGGACCTGTCGCTCGACCTGGTCGTCGGGCCGATCGACGGCGACGAGGTGTGGGGCGAGGTCGGGGTCGTCCGCCTGCGCCTCGTCCGGTCGGGCGGCGTCCGCCGGCGAGCGCACCGTCTGGGAGCTGGGGTGGTGGCTGGCACCGGCCCGACGGGGGCTCGGGCTGGCCGCGCCCGCGGTGGCGCTGCTCCTGGGGTGGCTCGACGAGGACCGCCCGGGCGTGCCCGTCGTGGCCCGGATCCGACCGGGCAACGTGGCGTCGACGCGGGTCGCGGCGCACGTCGGCCTGGTGCGACGGGGACGCTTCGACGAGGAGCACGACCTGTGGGTGCGGGTGGCCGGCGGCGGTCGGCCGGGCGTCCCGACCGAGGAGGTGTAGGGTCGGCCCCGTCCGTGAAGCGGGTCCGGTGAGGCCCGCACGGAGGAGCGACCAGTGGCCGAGAGAGAGCGTCGCATCTCGCCGCCCTACGGCGGGGTGTTCGTCCCCCGCACCCGCGTGCTCGAGCGCGAGGACGTGAACCGGGCGATCTGGCGGATGGCCCACGAGGTCGTCGAGCGCAACCACGGTCTCGACGACGTCCTCGTCGTCGGCCTGCAGACCGGCGGGTGCTGGATCGCCGAGCGCCTGGCCGACGCCCTCGACTCGATCGAGCAGGTCCGCCCGGAGGTGGGCGCGCTCGACGTGGCCTTCTACCGCGACGACATCGGGCTGCGGCCGGTGCTGCCGGAGGCCGTCACCGACATCCCCGCCGACATCGACGGGCAGGCCATCGTGCTGGTCGACGACGTGCTGTTCACCGGCCGGACCATCCGGGCCGCCCTCGGGGCCCTGCACGACTACGGCCGTCCCCGCAGCGTGCAGCTGGCGGTGATGGTCGACCGTGGTCACCGCGAGCTGCCGATCCGGCCGGACTACGTGGGCAAGAACCTGCCCGACCCGGCGCGACGAGGTGGTCGACGTCCACCCCGACGGCGTCGACCTCGGGGAGATGGTGCGGTGAGGCACCTGCTCGACACCGCGGCGCTGTCGCCGGGACGACATCGACGAGCTGCTCGAGCTGACCGACGACTTCGTCGAGGTCAGCGGGCGCTCGATCCCGAAGGTGCCGGCGCTGCGGGGGCGGACGGTCGCCTCGCTCTTCTACGAGGACTCGACCCGCACCCGCCTGTCGTTCGAGACCGCGGCCAAGCGGCTGTCGGCCGACACCATGACCTTCAGCGTGTCGACCGTCGTCGGTGAAGAAGGGCGAGTCGCTCCGGGACACCGCGCTCACCCTCGAGGCCATGGGGATCGACGCCGTGGTGGTGCGGCACTCGTCGTCGGGGGCGCCGCACCGGGTGGCGTCGTGGATCGACGCCGTCGGTGGTCAACGGCGGCGACGGCTGGCACGACCACCCCACCCAGGCCCTGCTCGACTGCTACACGCTGCGCCAGGCAGCGGGGGTCGCTCGAGGGGTGCCGGATCGCCATCGTGGGCGACGTGAAGCACTCCCGGGTGGCCCGGGCCGACCTCCACGCCTTCACCACCCTGGGCGCGACGGTGACGCTGGTGGCGCCGCCGACCCTGCTGCCGCCGTCGCTCGTCGGGCTGCCGGTCGACGTGTCGCCACGACCTCGACGAGGTGCTGGCCACGCACCGACGTGGTGTACCTCCTGCGCATGCAGCGGGAGCGGATGACCGAGGCCCTGGTGCCGACGCTGCGCGAGTACACGGCCCGCTACGGGCTCACCCACGACCGGGCCCGGAGGCTGGGCCCCGACGTGGTGTTCATGCACCCGGGCCCGATGAACCGGGGGGTGGAGATCGCGCCCGAGGTGGCCGACGACCCCCGGGCCGTGATCGTCGACCAGGTGCGCAACGGGGTCGCGGTGCGCATGGCGGTGCTGTTCCGGCTGCTGACCGGGCCGGGCCGGGGTCGGCTCCACGGGGTGCCCGACGAGCCGTGCCCGAGCGGCGCGGGCGGTCGCGGAGGCGTCGGCGGCGTGACGACCGTCGGGCGAGGTCGGGAGGTCGGGACGGCCCGACGGACGACGCGGGTGACCGCGTGGGATCGGAGGTCCGTGGTGGGTAGCGGGTCGACGACGTCGACGACGGTGCTGAAGGGCGGGACGGTCGTCGACGCAACGGGGTCGCGCCGGGCCGACGTGGTGGTCGCGCGACGGCGTCGTCGTGGGCGTGGGGGACGACCTCTCGGGCGACGTGGTGCTCGACGCCGGCGGGTGCGTCGTCGCGCCCGGGCTGGTCGACCTGCACGCCCACCTCCGCCAGCCGGGCAAGGAGGAGGCCGAGACGATCGAGTCCGGCAGCCGCTGTGCCGCCCTCGGCGGGTTCACCGCGGTGGTGGCGATGCCCAACACGACACCGGCCATCGACAGCGCCGCGGTGGTGCGCGAGGTGCAGGACCTGGCTCGCGACGCGCTGTGCGCGGTGCACCCGTCGGGGGCGATCACCGTCGATCGGGCCGGGGAGCGGCTGGCGCCGATGGCGGAGATGGCCGACCTCGGGGTGCGGCTCTTCACCGACGACGGCACCGGCGTGCAGGACGACCTGCTGATGCGCCGGGCGATGGAGTACGCCGTCGGGCTGCCGCACGACGGTGGTGCTGGCCCAGCACTGCGAGAACGCGTCGCTGGCCGCCGGCGGCCACATGCACGAGGGGGAGTGGTCGGCCCGCCTGGGCATCGCCGGCCAGCCCCACGCCGCCGAGGAGGCGATGGTCGCGCGCGACATCGCCCTGGCCCGCATGACCGGCGCTCGGATCCACATGCAGCACATGTCGACGGCGGGGTCGGTGGCCCTGATCGCCGAGGCCCGGGCGCTCGGGCCTCGCCATCTCGGCCGAGGCGACGCCGCACCACATGCTGCTCACCCACGCCGAGTGCGCGTCGTTCGACCCGGTGTTCAAGGTCAACCCGCCGCTGCGCACCGACGAGGACGTGGCCGCGGTGCGGGCCGGGGTGGTCGACGCGGTGCTCGACGTGATCGCCACCGACCACGCCCCCCACACCGCGGACACGAAGGACGAGCCCTTCGACCTGGCTCCTCCCGGGATGCTCGGGCTGGAGTGGGCGCTCGGCATCGCCCTGACCGTGCTCGAGCTGCCCCTGGCCGAGGTGCTCGCCCGCATGTCGTGGCGGCCGGCGGCGGTCGCCGGGCTGGCCGACTCGCAGGGCGGGCCCGATCGAGGTCGGCCGGCCGGCCAACCTGTGCGTGATCGACCCGGAGGCGACCTGGACCGTCGAGGCCGGGGCCACCGCCAGCCGGAGCCGGAACATCCCCTACGTCGGGCGGACCCTCAAGGGTCGGGTGCGCCACACGGTGGTCGCCGGCGAGGTCGTCGTCGTCGACGGGGCCGCCCAGCGCTGAGGGCCGGTGGGGTCAGGCCCCATGCCCGCGAGGCGACGCGGCCCGGTCCAGCGGGTCGAGCACGCGCACGGTGCCCGGCGCTCGTGTGGCCGCTGCGCTGGCGACGACCGGGCCTCATCGGCTGGCGGCGCGTCGCCGGCGTGCCGGGTCGGCCCCGGCGGGCGGGTCGGGCACGGATCGGGGGTGAGCGGGGCCGTCGGGCGTGGCTCGGTCCCGTCCGGCCCGGCGGTGTCGGGGTCGTCCCGGCCCCGGGCTGTGGTGTCCAGCCGATGGCGAGCCCGTAGACGCCTCGCGCCACCCGCGTGGCCCGGCCGGCGTCGTGCTCGTGGCCGAGGGCGTCGGCGAGGACCTTGACCGGGTGGATCCGGCGACGACGTAGCCGTAGCGGTGGAGCCAGCCGTGGATCTCCACCAGTGGCAGCTCGCCGTGGCGGGCGAGGATCACGAGGCAGGCCTGCCGGAGAGCGGCTCCCGACAGGGGACGCGGATCGGTGGCGGTCGGTGGCAGTGGCCCGCGGTCGAACGCGGGTGGGCGCCGTCCGCGCTGCCACGGGATGGCGGGCCACAAGGTGTCGCGGATCTCCTCCAGCTCGTCGAGGAGGTCGAGGCGCTCGGTCGGCGCCGTGGACCATCGCCTCCTCGAGGTCGGTCAGCCGGTGGTAGAGCTCCTCCCGTCGGACCTGGAGCTCGAGCCGGATCGGCGGGGGCGAGGCCGGAGCGTCGGCGATTGGGGAACAGGCGGGCGTCGCCCAGACCGTCGGCCGACGGCGGTAGAGGCCGCCGGCGCCACGTCCCCGTGGGGTGGGGGCCCGCGTGGGACCCGCCGTCCTGGGCCCGGCTGCCCCGGTGGCGCGGGGAGGTGCCTCGCTGCGGTCGGAGCGAGGGGGGGTTGCGTCTCGAGCGCTGTCGTCGGGCGGCACGGGCGTGACCTCGGTGGTGCGTCGCATGTCGAGGGTGGCAGGTCGCCACGTTCCGGTCCGAGGCCCGTGGCCGACATCGTCGCAGGGGGGTGTGACAGCGAAGCCCGTCCGTCGGCGGCGCTGCTGCCGTGTGGAGCTCCCTTCCGTCTCCACCGGAGCACCCCACCCCACCCGCTCGGTTCCGCTCGGATGGCGAATCGCCGTCGAATCGCCGACCGACGGGTGCCGAAGGCGCGTCATCGAGCGGTCGTGCCGAGCGGGCCGCGCAGCGAATCGCCGTCGAATCGCCGCCGACGGGCTGCAGCGAGGTGGTCGGAGCGAGTGGATGCCGGCGCGCGGTCCCGGCCGAGGCAGACTCGGCCGGTGCCGTCGACCGAGCTCCTCTACCTGCGCGACGCCGAGCTGCGCAGCTTCGACGCCTCGGTGACCGCCGTCGACCGCCGACCGGACGCCCGCGAGTCGCGCTCGACCGGACGGCCTTCTACCCGACCGGGGGCGGCCAGCCCCACGACACCGGCACCCTGGCCGGCCGCCGCGGTGATCGACGTCCGCAAGGAGGGCGACGACGTGTGGCACGCCCTCGACGGCGACGACGCCCGACGGCCGATCTCCCGACGGTCGGCGACGACCGTGCACGGCGAGCTCGACTGGGACCGCCGCCACGCCCTCATGCGCACCCACTCGCGCGCTGCACGTGCTGTGCGGCGTGATCTGGAACGAGTGGCGGGTGCCGGTCACCGGCGGGAACATGGAGCCCCTCGCCGCCCGCATGGACTTCGAGTTCGACCCGCTGCCCGAGGGCTTCGGCGCCCGCGTCGAGGAGCTGGTCAACGGCGAGATCGCCGCCGACCGCCCGATCGAGGTGTCCTTCCTGCCCCGTGACGTCGCGATCGAGGACGAGGACCTGATCCGCACCAAGGTCAACCTGATCCCGGCGTCGGTGCGCGAGATCCGGGTCGTCGACATCGTCGGGCTCGACAAGCAGGCCGACGGCGGCACCCACGTCCGCTCGACCGGCGAGGTCGGCCGCATCCGGGTGGTGAAGACCGAGTCGAAGGGCAAGGGCAACAAGCGCCTCCGCCTCGAGGTCCTCGACGCCGGTCGACCCGGGTAGGGGCCGCGGCCCGGCTCGAACGGGTCGGGAGGGACGGCCGCCGCCTGCTAGGTTCCGGTCCTGACCGTGAAGCGGGTCCCGTGAGGCCCGCACGGCAGGAGTCGACGAGGTGAACGATCTGCACGCTGCCCTCTGCCCCCTGGCAGGGGGCTTTCTCGTGTGCCACGGGACGGTGCATGAGCGCCCCGCGCCCGCCGCCGCCCGCCGCGATCCGCGCCCGGCGCTGCTGGTGCTGACCGACGGCACCGTGTTCGAGGGCGAGGCGCTCGGCGCCACGCCCGCCGGCGGGCATCGCCACCGGCGAGGTCGTGTTCAACACCGTCCTCACCGGCTACCAGGAGGTCATCTCGGACCCCTCCTACGCCGGCCAGATCATCACCTTCACCTACCCCCACATCGGCAACTACGGGGTCGACCGCCGCCGACGACGAGAGCCGCCGCCCGTTCTGCCGGGGCGTCGTCGTCCGCGAGCTGGCCCGCCGCCGCTCCAACTGGCGCGCGACCGAGGACCTCGACGCCTGGCTCGTCCGCCACGGCGTCGCCCGGCATCGGCGGCATCGACACCCGCCGCCTCACCCGCCACATCCGCGACACCGGCGCCATGCCCGGCGCCTTCGGCGCCCTCGGCGCGGCCCCGACGGCTCGACCGTCGACGAGGCCGCCCTGCTGGCCGCCGCCCTGGCCGAGCCCGGCACCGACGGCGTCGACCTGGTCGCCCAGGTCACCACCGACGCGCCCTACACGGTCGGAGCGACGGGCCCCGCCGGGTCGTCGCCTACGACTTCGGCATCAAGACCACGATCCTGCGCCACCTCGCCGGCTTCGCCACCGTCGAGGTCGTCCCGGCCTCCACCCCGGCCGACGAGGTGCTGGCCCGCGAGCCCCGACGGCGTCTTCCTCTCCAACGGCCCCGGCGACCCCGAGACCGTCCCCTACGCCGTCGACGCCATCCGCGAGCTGCTCGGCGAGGTCCCGATCTTCGGCATCTGCCTCGGCCACCAGATCCTCGGCCTCGCCGTCGGCGCCGAGACGATCAAGCTGCCCGTTCGGCCACCACGGCGGCAACCACCCGGTCCGCGCGCCTGCGCGACGGCCGCGGTCGAGATCACCAGCCAGAACCACAACTTCGCCGTCGCCGCCGACTCCCTCGACGGCGCCGAGGTCACCCACGTGAACCTCAACGACGGCGTGGTGCGAGGGCATCCGGGCCACCGACGTGCCGGCCTTCTCGGTGCAGCACCACCCCGAGGCCGGGCCCGGTCCCCACGACGCGGCCTACCTGTTCGACGACTTCGCCGCGCTCATGGCCAGCACCGCCGGAGACGAGGCCTGATGCCCCGCCGCAACGACATCGACTCCATCCTGCTCATCGGCTCCGGCCCGATCGTGATCGGCCAGGCCTGCGAGTTCGACTACTCCGGCACCCAGGCCTGCCGCGTGCTGCGCGAGGAGGGCTACCGGGTGATCCTGGCCAACTCGAACCCGGCCACGATCATGACCGACCCCGACTTCGCCGACGCCACCTACGTGGAGCCGCTCGACGTCGAGATCCTCACCAAGATCATCGAGAAGGAGCGGCCCGACGCCCTGCTGCCCACCCTCGGCGGCCAGACCGCGCTCAACCTGGCCATGGAGCTGCGTCGAGGCCGGGCGGTCGCTCGCCCGGTACGACGTCGAGCTCATCGGCGCCGACGCCGAGGCCATCGCCACCGCCGAGGACCGCGAGCGCTTCAAGCAGGCCATGATCGAGATCGGCCTCGAGGTCCCGGCGTCGGGCACCGCCGCGCCGCCGGCCGACCTGCAGCCACGCCCCCAAGGCCGAGCAGGTCGCGGCGGCCATGGAGCGGGCCCGCGAGGTCGTCGACGACATCGGCCTGCCCGTGGTCATCCGGCCCGCCTACATCCTGGGCGGCAAGGGCACCGGCATCGCGTCCACGCCCGAGGAGTTCGAGCGGGTCGCCGCCAACGGCCTCGACGCCAGCCCCATCACCGAGATCCTCATCGAGAAGAGTCGATCGCGGGCTGGAAGGAGTACGAGCTCGAGGTCATGCGCGACCACGCCGACAACTGCGTGATCATCTGCTCGATCGAGAACGTCGACCCGATGGGCGTCCACACCGGCGACTCCATCACCGTCGCCCCCGCCCAGACCCTCTCCGACGTCGAGTACCAGAAGATGCGCGACGCCGCCTTCGCCTGCATCCGCCGGGTCGGCGTCGAGACCGGCGGCTCCAACGTGCAGTTCGCCCTGAACCCCGAGAACGGCGACATGGTCGTCATCGAGATGAACCCGCGGGTCAGCCGCTGCTCGGCGCTGGCCTCCAAGGCCACCGGCTTCCCGATCGCCAAGATCGCCGCCCGCCTGGCCGTCGGCTACACGCTCGACGAGATCCCCAACGACATCACCCGAAGACGCCGGCCAGCTTCGAGCCCATCATCGACTACGTGGTCACCAAGGTGCCCCGCTGGGCGTTCGAGAAGTTCCCCGGCCAGGCGCCCGTCCTCGGCACCCAGATGCAGTCGGTGGGCGAGGCCATGGCCATCGGCCGCACCTTCCCCGAGTCGCTGCAGAAGGCGCTGCGCTCGCTCGAGCAGGGCCGCCTCGGCCTCAACGGCGACCCGGGCGAGGCCGCCTACGACGACCTCGACGACGACGACCTGCTGGCCGCGGCGGCCATCGGCACCCCCGACCGCCCCTTCCAGCTCGAGGCGGCCATCCGCCGGGGCATCGGCTCGACGCACGTCGCCGAGCACCAAGGTCGACCCCTGGTTCCTCGACCAGATGAGCCTCATCACCGAGGAGCGGGCCCACCTGGCCGAGGTCGGCCTCGACGGCATGGACCGCCACGGCTGGCGCCGGGCCAAGCGCCTCGGCTTCGGCGACGCCCAGCTGGCCCACCTGTGGGGCACCGACGAGGCCGAGCGTCCGCGCCGCCCGCCTGGCCGCCGGCGTCCACGCCACCTTCAAGACCGTCGACACCTGCGCGGCCGAGTTCGAGGCCGAGACGCCGTACCACTACTCCACCTACGAGGACGACGACGAGGTCGCGCCCCGGGCAGCGGCCCAAGGTCCTGATCCTCGGCTCCGGCCCCAACCGCATCGGCCAGGGCATCGAGTTCGACTACTGCTGCGTCCACGCCAGCTTCGCCCTGCGCGACGCCGGCTTCGAGACGATCATGGTCAACTGCAACCCCGAGACGGTCTCGACCGACTACGACACCTCCGACCGCCTCTACTTCGAGCCGCTCACCGACGAGGACGTCGGCGAACGTCATCGAGGTCGAGGCCGGCCAACGGCGAGCTGCGCGGCGTGATCGTCTCCCTCGGCGGCCAGACCCCGCTCAAGCTGGCCGGCGGATCGCCCGCGCGCCTCGTGCTCGGCACCTCGCCGGCGTCGATCGACCTGGCCGAGGACCGCGAGCGCTGGAACGCCCTGTGCGACCAGCTCGGCATCGCCCAGCCCCCCGGCGGCACCGCCGTCACCGTCGACGAGGCCCTCGCCATCGCCGACGAGATCGGCTACCCGGTGCTGGTGCGCCCCTGCTACGTGCTCGGCGGCCGGGCCATGGAGATCGTCTACGACGACGACCAGCTGAGCCGGGCCATGGCCGAGCTCGCCGGCTTCGGCTCGCCTCGGCCGGGAGGGCGGGCTGTCGGCCGAGCGCCCGGTGCTGGTCGACCGCTTCCTCGAGGACGCCACCGAGGTCGACGTCGACGCCATCCGCGACCACACCGGCGAGATCGTCATCGGCGGGGTCATGGAGCACGTCGAGGAGGCCGGGGTCCACTCCGGCGACTCCGCCTGCGCCATCCCGCCGTACTCGCTCGGCGCCGCAGACCATCGCCGACCATCGAGGACCACACCCGGGCCATCGCCGAGGCCCTCGACGTCGTCGGCCTCATCAACGTGCAGTTCGCCGTCACGCGACGGCGAGGTCTTCGTGATCGAGGCCAACCCCCGCGCCAGCCGCACCGTCCCGTTCGTGGCCAAGGCCACCGGCGTGCCGCTGGTGAAGGTGGCCGGCCCGGTCATGGTCGGCGCCACCCTGGCCGAGCTGCGCGCCGAGGGCCTGCTGCGCCCCGCCCGTCGACCGGCCACGTCGCGGTGAAGGAGGCGGTGCTGCCGTTCAACCGCTTCCCCGACGCCGACCGGGTCCTCGGCCCGGAGATGCGCTCCACCGGCGAGGTCATGGGCATCGACTCGACCTTCGGCCTGGCCTTCGCCAAGAGCCAGATCGCCGCCGGCGACCGCCTGCCCGACGACGGGCTGCGTCTTCGTCTCGCTCGCCGACCGGGACAAGCCGGCCGGCGTCGGTCGCGGCCCGCCGGCTCGTCGACCTCGGCTTCACGCTCGTCGCCACCGACGGGCACCGCCGCCGCACCTGCGAGGCCGAGGGCATCGCCGGTCGCCGAGACGCGTCGCCAAGCTGGGCGACGAGGAGCCGGGCCGCACCGCCGTCGACCTCATCCGCGAGGGCGACCTGCAGATGGTGGTCAACAGCCCCCGGGGCCGCGGGCCGCGGGCCGACGGCGCCTACATCCGCCGCGCCGCCGGCGTGGCCGGCATCCCGTGCCTCACCACGGCCGCCGCCGCCCTGGCCGCCGCCGAGGGCATGGCCGACTGGGCCGGTCCACCCCCTCCAGGTCGCGGTCCCTCCAGGACGTCCACGCCGGCCGTGGGCGAGCGCCCGGCGGGGAGCCTCCGACCGGTGAGCCGCCGTCGACGCCGCGCCGGGGCCGACGGGGCTCCGCCCGTCGACCTGGCCGTCACCGTCGGCTCGGTCGAGCTCCCCAACCCGGTGATGACCGCGTCGGGCACCGCCGGCCACGGCGCCGAGCTGGCGGCCTACCGTCGACCTCGCCGCGCTCGGCGCGGTCGTCGTGAAGTCGCTGTCGGCCGAGCCCGTGGCCGGGCAACCCGGCGCCCCGGGTCCACGCGACCCCGGCCGGGATGCTCAACAGCGTCGGGCTGCAGGGCCCGGGCGTCGCCGCCTGGCTCGCCGACGACCTGCCCGCCGCTGCTGGCCACCGGGGCCCGCGTGGTGGCCTGCATCTGGGGCCGGTCGGTCGACGACTACCGGCGGGCCGCCGACGCTGCTGGCCGACGCCCCGGACCAGGTGGTCGCGGTCGAGGTCAACCTCAGCTGCCCGAACGTCGAGGACCGGGCGCGACCTGTTCGCCCACGCGCCCGAGGCGACCGCGGCGGTCATGGCCGCCACCGACGGCGTGCGGCCGCCCGCGCTGGGCCAAGCTCAGCCCCAACCGTCGGCGACCTCGTGCCGATCGCCGACGCCGCCGCGGCCGCCGGCGCCGAGGCGGTCACCCTGGTCAACACCGTGATGGGGCATGGCGATCGACCCCGAGACCCGCCGCCCCGACTCGGCTCGGGCGAGCGGGGAGGCGGGCTGTCGGGCCCGGCCATCCACCCGGTGGCGGTGCGGGCCGTCCACGACGTCGCACGCCGCCCGCCCCGACGCTGCCCATCGTGGGCGTCGGCGGCGTGGTCGACGGCCGAGCCGCGGTCGAGCTGCTCGCTGGCCGGGCGCCTCGGCGGTGCAGGTGGGCACGGCCACCTTCGCCGATCCGCGGGCCCCCGCACGGGTGCGCGACGACCTGGAAGACTGGTGCCGCCGTCGACGGGACCTCGACGGCGGCCGAGCTCATCGGAGGCGATCCATGACCGAGACGACAGACGCACGAGACGCCGCCGGGTCCGAGGGCCCGACGGCGTGCCCGACGAGGTCCGGCGACCGCCTCGCGCTGGTGCTCGACGTCGACGACCTGGTCGTCGCCCGCCGCCTGGCCCGAGACGCTGCGGCCCTGGTTCGGGGTGGCCAAGGTCGGCCTCGAGCTGCTCAGCGCGGTCGGGCCCGACGCCATCGAGCCGATGCGCGAGCTCGGCTACGACGTGTTCGTCGACCTGAAGCTGCACGACATCCCGACCACGGTCGGCCGGGCGTCGCGGGTGCTCGGCTGCGCTCGGCGCCTCGCTACGTCACCATGCACGCCTTCGGCGGGCGTCGACATGCTGCGCGCCGGCGTCGAGGGCCTGCAAGGAGGGCGCGGCGGCGGCCGGCCTGCCCGAGCCCACGTCGCTCGCCGTCACGGTGCTCACCAGCGACGCGCGGCGCGCCCGGCACATCCTGCGCAAGCGGGTCGCCACCGCCATCGAGGCCGGGTGCGGCGGCCTGGTCTGCGCGGCCGCCGACCTGCGAGGACGCGCGCACGCTCGCGCCCCGGCTGACCAGGTCGTGCCCGGGCATCCGGCCCGCCGGGCGACGACGCCACGACCAGGCCCGGTCGGCCACGCCCGCGGAGGCCGTCGACGCCGGCGCCGACCTGCTCGTGATCGGCCGGGCCGTGACCCAGGCGGACGATCCGGCGGCCGCCGCGGCCGCGCGTCGCTGGCCGAGGTCGACCGGACGCCTGACGAGGGCCGTCGCGGCGCGATTGCCGCGCCCTGGCGTGACCGTGTGCGGCATAGGGTCTCGTCCATGCCACAGCCCCCTCAACTGACGCCGGAGCAGCGTGAAGCCGCCCTGGAGAAGGCCGCCGAGGCCCGCAAGGCCCGCGCCGAGCTGAAGGAGAAGCTGAAGATGGGGTCGATCAGCCTCTGCCGAGCGTCCTCGGCGCAGGTCGACGGCGACGCGATCGTCGGCAAGACCAAGGTGCTCGCGGTGCTCGAGTCCCTGCCCGGTGTCGGCAAGGTCAAGGCCCGCCGCACCATGGAGGAGATCGGCATCGCCGAGACCCGCCGCCTCCAGGGCCTCGGCGCCCAGCAGCGCAAAGCGCTCCTCGACGCCTTCGCCTGACGACCCCGCTTGGTCGTCACCATCTCGGGCCTCGCCCGGCTCGGGCACGAGCACCGTGGCCCGCGCCCTGGCCGCAGGCCGCTCGGCCTCGCCCACGTGGACGGGGGCCAGATCTTCCGCAGCCTCGCGGCCGAGCGGGGCCTCGACGTCGCACGCCTTCGGCGCCCTGGCCGAGGGCGACGCCGCCATCGACCGTCGAGCTCGACGACCGCCTGGCCGACCGGGCGCGCGACGGCGACGTGGTGCTCGAGTCCCGGCTCGCGGGCTGGATCGCGACCAACGAGGGCCTCGACGCCACTCCGGGTCTGGGTCGGCCTGCGACGCCGACGAGCGGGCCCGGCGCGTCGGCCGGTCGCGAGGGCTCGCTCGCCCGTCGACGCGGCGGCCGACGAACGCGCGCCGCGAGGCCAGCGAGGCCGAGCGCTACCGGACCTACTACGGCATCGACATCGCCGACCTGCCGCCTACGACCTGGTCGTCGACTCGACCACCACCCCGCCCGACGACCTGCTGGCCGCGGTGCGTGGCCGCCGTCCGCCCGGACCGGACCTGAGGCGCCGTCGGCTCCCAGGGGCCTGGGTGTTCGCTGGCCGAGGGGTCGAGCGGGTACCCTGGCTCGTCCCCGACACAGGCATGAGAGCAGCGCGCGACGATGAGCTGGCAGCACGACACGATGATGAACCCGCCGATCGAGGAGCTGCTCGACCCGCGCCGACGAGTCGAAGTTCCAGCTGGTCACCCTGGGCGCCACCCGGGCCCGCCAGATCAACTCCTACTTCGGCCAGCTGGGCGACGGCCTGGGCACGCTGGTGCCGCCGCAGGTCACCTCCGTGGCCCGCAAGCCGCTGTCGATCGCCTTCGAGGAGATCGCGGCCGACAAGATCGTCCCCGTCGATCCCCCGACCGAGGAGGAGCTGGCGGAGATCGCCGCGGCCGAGGCGGCCGCCGCGGCCGATGCCGCTGCGCTCGAGGCGCAGGGCGGGACCGAGGGCTGACCCGCCCCTCCGAGCCGGTCGGACCGCCCGTGACCGTGTCGACCGCTGATCCGCGCTCGCCCCTCGCCGGTCGGCGGGTCGTGCTGGGCGTCACCGGCGGCATCGCCGCCTACAAGGCCGTCGAGGTGTGCCGCCGTCTGGTCGACGCCGGTGCGCTCGTGTCGCCGGTGCTGACCGACGGGGCGCTCCGCTTCGTCGGGGCGACGACCTTCTCGGCCCTGGCCAGCGAGCCGGTGCGCACCTCGCTGTTCGACGACGCCGACCCGATCCCGCACACCCGGCTCGGCCAGGGCGCCGACGTGGTCGTGGTGGCCCCGGCCACGGCGCGCCTGCTGGCCGACTACGCCGCCGGCCGCTCGTCGCGACCTGCTCACCGCCACCCTCCTCGCCACCCGGGCCCCGGTGGTGGTGGCCCCGGCCATGCACACCGAGATGTGGGAGCACCCGGCCGTGCAGGAGAACCTCGCCACCCTGCGCCCGCCGGGGCGTCCGCGTCGTCGCGCCCGAGGAGGGGCGCCTGGCCGGCGGCGACGTCGGCGCCGGTCGCCTGGCCGACCCGGCGCGATCGTCGCGGCCGCGGTCGAGGCCGCCCTCGCGCCCGCAGGACCTCGCCGGCCTCCGGGTGCTGGTCACCGCCGGCGGCACCCGCGAGCCCATCGACCCGGTCCGCTTCATCGGCAACCGCTCCTCGGGCAAGCAGGGCCACGCGGTCGCCGCCGAGGCCGCGGCGCGGGGCGCGACCGTCACCCTGGTCACCACCGCCGACCGGGCCGCTGCCGCCCGGCGTCGAGGTGGTGCGGGTCGAGACGGCCGCCGAGATGCACCGGGCCGTGTGCCGAGCGGGCGGTCCGCGCCGACGTGGTGGTCATGGCCGCCGCGGTCGCCGACTTCCGCCCGGTCGCGGTGGCCGACCACAAGATCAAGAAGGGCGAGGGCGTGCCCGAGGTCCGGCTGGAGCCGACCGTCGACATCCTCGCCGCCCTCGGCGCGGCGCAAGCGCCCAGGTCAGACCCTGGTCGGCTTCGCCGCCGAGACCAGCGACCTGGTCGCCGGCAACGCCACCGACAAGCTGCGCCGCAAGGGCGTCGACCTCATCGTCGCCAACGACGTCAGCGGCGCCCGGCGCCGGCTTCGAGCACGACACCAACCGGGTCGTGCTCGTCAGCCGCTCGGGGATGCACCATGATGTGCCCCTCAGCGACAAGCGCACGATCGCCCGGGCGGTGCTCGACGCCGTCGTGGCCCTCCGGCGCGACGACCTCGCTGGCGCGCCAGATCCCGTCCGACCCGACCCAAACCCCTCCAAGGAGACCAATCCGTGAGCCGCTTCACCTTCACCTCGGAGTCGGTGACCGAGGGCCATCCCGACAAGATGGCCGACCAGATCTCCGACTCCATCCTCGACGCCATCCTCGCCAGGATCCCGACGGCGCGGGTGGCGTGCGAGACGCTGGTGACCACCGGCCTGGCCATCGTGGCGGGGGAGATCACGACCACCGCCTACGTCGAGATCCCCAAGATCGTCCGCGAGACGATCATCGGCATCGGCTACGACAACGCCGACTACGGCTTCGACGGCAACACCTGCGGCGTCATCACGTCGATCGACCCGCAGTCGCCCGACATCGCCCAGGGCGTCGACACCGCCCTCGAGACCCGCACCGGCGTCTCGGGCGAGGACGTCCTCAACAGCCAGGGCGCCGGCGACCAGGGGATGATGTTCGGCTACGCCTGCAACGAGACCGACGACCTCATGCCGCTGCCGATCTGGCTGGCCCACCGCCTGGCCGAGCGCCTGGCCGAGGTCCGCAAGGCGGGCATCCTCCCGTACCTGCGGCCCGACGGCAAGACCCAGGTCACCTTCGACTACGACGACGGCAAGCCGGTCGACCTCACCACCGTGCTCATCTCGACCCAGCACGCGCCGGGCATCGACGTCGACAGCACCATCAAGCCCGACCTCATCGAGCAGGTCATCCGCCCGGTCGTGCCCGAGGGCCTGGCCGACGCCGACCTCGAGGTGTTCGTCAACCCGACCGGCACCTTCGTGCTCGGCGGCCCGCACGCCGACTGCGGGCTCACCGGCCGCAAGATCATCGTCGACACCTACGGCGGCATGGCCCGCCACGGCGGCGGCGCCTTCTCCGGCAAGGACCCGTCCAAGGTCGACCGCTCCGGCGCCTACGCCGCCCGCTGGGTGGCCAAGAACCTGGTCGCCGCCGGTGCCGCCAGCCGCTGCGAGGTCCAGGTCGCCTACGCCATCGGCGTGGCCCGCCCGGTGTCGCTGCTGGTCGAGACCTTCGGCACCGACAAGGTCGACCCGGCCCAGATCGAGAAGGCCGTCGACGAGGTGTTCGACCTCCGTCCCGCGGCCATCGTCCGCGACCTCGACCTGCGCCGGCCGATCTACGCCCGCACCGCGGCCTACGGCCACTTCGGCCGCAGCGACGCGGGGCTGCCGTGGGAGGAGACCGACCGGGTCGACGACCTGAAGTCGGCCCTCGGCCTCTAGCCCGCCTCCGCTGACCCCTCCGACGCCACCCGTCGGTCCGCCGGTGCCATCGCCGGCGGACCGACGGGTGGTGCGCGTCGTGCCCGACGTCGCCGGGTTGGCGAAGACCTTCGACTACCTGGTGCCCGCGGCCCTGGCCGACGAGGTGCAGGTGGGCTCGCTGGTCCGGATCGACCTCCACGGTCGCCGGGTCGGGGCGTGGGTGGTGGCGCTCGACGTCGCGCCGCCCGACGGGGTCGTGCTGAAGGAGCTGGCCCACCTGACCGGCGTCGGCCCCGCGGCCGACCTGGTGGAGCTGTCCGGGTGGGCGGCCTGGCGGTGGGCCGGGCGCCGCCGGACGTTCCTGCGGGCGGCGTCGCCCCCGGGGCGGGTGCGGGCCCTGCCGAGGCCGCCGTCGGCCCGGCCCGTCGCGGTGACCGTGCCGCCCGGCCCGGAGGTGGTGGCGGCGCTGGCGCAGGACCGCGGCGTGGTGCGGCTCCCCCCGGGGGCCGATCGCTACCCGGTGGTCGTGGCCGCGCTCGGGTCGCTGGCCCCCGACCGCGACGCGCTGGTGCTGTGCCCGAGCGTCGACCAGGCCCAGGCGCTGACGGCCCGGCTGCGGCGGGCCGGCGTGGCGGTGGCCTGCGTCGCCCACCGCCAGCCGGGTGCGGCGGCCACCGCGGAGTGGGCCCGGGCCGCGGCGGGCGGCGTCGCGGTGGTCGGGGCCCGGGCCGGGGCGTGGGCGCCGGTGCCCCGGCTGGGTCGGGTCGTCGTCCTCGACGAGCACGACGAGGCCTACCAGGAGGAGTCCGCGCCGACGTGGCACGCCCGGGACGTCGTGGTCGAGCGGGCCCGCCGGGCCGGAGGCCCCGGTGCTGCTGGTGTCGCCCTGCCCGACCCTCGAGGCGCTGGCGTTGGGGGCACCTCGAGGTGCCCGGGCGGTCCGACGAGCGCCGGGGGTGGCCCGCGGTCGACCTGGTCGACCGCCGCGAGGAGGACCCGGCCGCAGGGCTGCTCACCGAGCCGCTGGCCGCGCTGCTGCGCCGCGGTGGGCGGGTCGTGTGCGTGGTGAACCGGACGGGCCGCTCCCGGCTGTCGGCCTGTGCCGCGTGCCGGGAGGTGGTGACGTGCGTGGAGTGCGCCGGGGCCATGGCCCAGCCGGCCGAGGACGTGCTGCGCTGCACGCGCTGCGGTGTGGAGCGGCCGGTGGTGTGCGCGGTGTGCGGCGCGACCCGGTTCCGGGTGCTGCGACCGGGGGTGAGCCGGCTGCGCGACGAGCTGGCGGCCCTGGTGGGGGAGGAGGTCGACGAGGTCACCGGGACGAGCGCCGGGGCCGCACCGACGACCCGGGTCGTGGTCGGGGACCGAGGCGGCCCTCCACCGGGTGGCGAGGGCCGACGCGGTGGCCTTCCTCGACATCGACCAGGAGCTCCTGGCGCCGCGGGAGCGGGCCCGGGAGCAGGCGCTGGCCCTGCTGGCCCGGGCCGCCCGGCTGGTGCGGGGGCGTGACCGGCACGGGCGGCTGCTGGTGCAGACCCGCCGACCGGAGGACGTGGTGCTGCAGGCCGTGCTCCACGCCGACCCCGACCGGGTGCGGGTGGCGGAGGAGGAGGTGCGCCGGGCGCTGGGCCTGTCGCCGTTCCGGGCGGTGGCGCTGGTGTCGGGCCCGTCGGCGCCGGCGTTCGTCGAGGCGCTGGGTCGGCCGCTCGGGGTGGACGTGGAGGCCGGCGCGGGCGGGGCGTGGCGGCTGCGGGCCGACTCGCACGACGGTGCTGTGCGATGCCCTGGCGGGGGTCGAGCGGCCGTCGGGGCGGCTGCGGATCGAGGTCGATCCCCTGCGCAGCTGACCGGCGCCGCGCCGGTCGTCGGGCGAGGTGGGCGCCGATGCCGGTCGGCGGGGGATGCCGGTCGGCGTGGACGACGGTCGGGCCGACGACGGTCGGGCCGACGGGTCAGCGGGTGACGTCGAGGAGGCGGTAGCCGCGGCGTGAGGCACGCCGGGTGACGGCGTGGCCCTGGTCGGCGAGCCACCGGGCGAGGGAGTCGGCGCCCAGGTTGCGGGCCACCACCAGGTGGGCGGTCCCGGTCGGGGCGAGTCGGGCCAGCCAGACCTCGAGGAGGGCGTGGAGGGCGGGCTTGCCGATGCGGATGGGTGGGTTCGACCAGATCCCGTCGACGATCAGGTCGGTCGGCACCTGGTCGGGGGTCGCGGTGCGGATGCGGTCGCCGGCGCCGACGTCCTCGGCGTTGGCCCGGCACAGCTCGAGGGCCCGTTCGTTGACGTCGACGGCCCACACCGTGGCGGCGGGCGACCGGAGGGCCAGGGTGACCGCGATCGGCCCGTACCCGCAGCCGACGTCGACCAGCGTCAGGGGCCGGTCGCCTCCGGGGGGGTCGGTGGGCGGGCGGGCGCCGTCGGTGAGCAGGAAGGCGGTCCCGGGGTCGACCGATCGGCCCGAGAAGACGGCGGCGTCGGTGCGGAGGCGCAGGTCGGGGCCGGGATCGGCGAGGTCGGCCAGGTGGAGCGTCACCCGCCCCGGCCGCGAGCGGACCGAGGGCCGCGCCGAGAAGTAGTGGTCCGTCGGAGGGCGATTCGACGGCGATTCGCTGGCATCGCGCACCACCTCGTGCCTCGCGTTCGGGCTGGTCGGAGGGCGATTCGCTGTCGATTCGCTGGCCGACGGCCCGTCGAGCGGGTCGTCGACGTCGCTCGCTCTGCGAGCGATTCGCTGTCGATTCGCTGTCCGACGAGGTCGGAGCGACCTCACCCGCAGGGGTCGCACGGGAGCGATTCGACGGCGATTCGCTGTCCGACGGGCGAGGGGGCGGCACCGCGGCGACGGTACCCGAGTGGGCAGCCGGTACCCTGGACGCATGGCCGCGTACGACATCCGCATCATCGGTGACCCCGTGCTGCGCGAGGTCGCCGACGACGTCACCGACATCGACGGGGCCCTGGTCCAGGTGGTCGAGGGCATGATCGACGCCATGTACGACGCCGACGGGCTCGCCGTCGCCGCCCCGCAGGTCGGCGTGCGCAAGCGGGTCGTCGTCTACCAGCTCCCCGACGATCCCGAGCCGGTGGCCATCGTCAACCCGCGCATCGTCGAGTCCGGGGACGAGCAGTGGCTCTTCAGCGAGGGCTGCCTCTCGATCCCCGGCATCTACTGGGAGATCAGCCGGCCCAAGCAGGTCCACGTGGTCGGTCTCGACCTCGACGGCAACCCGGTGTCGATCGAGGCCGACGAGCTGGCCGCCCGCATGTACCAGCACGAGCTCGACCACCTCGACGGCGTGCTCATGACCGAGCGGCTCGACGACGACCAGAAGCGGGAGGCCCGCCGCTACGTGCGGGAGCTCATGATGTCGCGCCCCGGCCCCGCCAGCGGCGGCGGCCTCAGCCTCTCCTGAGCGACGTCACGCCCCCTCCCGGCGACGGCCCCACCGGCGGCGAGCGCTCCCGCGACGTCGCCCACGCGACGGTGCCGTCCCGGCCCCGCCGCCCCGCCACCCCTCGCGCCTCGCCTTCCTCGGCAGCCCCGAGGCCGCCGTCCCGACGCTCCGGGCCCTGGTGGCTGCCGGCTTCGACGTCCCGCTCGTCGTCACCCAGCCCGACCGTCGGCGCGGCCGTGGCGGCGCCACCTCGCCCACGCCCGGTGAAGGCCGCCGCCCTCGAGCTCGGCCTCCCCGTGACCCACGACGTCGACGACGTGCGCGCCGTCGGGGTCGACCTGGGTGTGGTGGTCGCCTACGGGGCCATCCTCCGGGCCGACCTGCTGGCCGAGGTCCCCATGGTCAACATCCACTTCTCCCTGCTGCCCCGGTGGCGGGGCGCGGCGCCGGTCGAGCGGGCGCTGCTGGCCGGCGACGACCGCACCGGCGTCTGCATCATGGAGGTGGTCGAGGCCCTCGACGCCGGTGGCGTGCACGCCCGGGCCGAGGTCCCCATCACCGCCACCAGCACCGCGGCAGGACTGCGCGACGAGCTGGCCCGGGTCGGCGCCGACCTGCTGGTCGACACCCTCCGGCACGGCCTCGGGCAGCCCGAGCCCCAGGTCGACGAGCCCACCTACGCCAAGAAGATCCGGCCCGACGACCTGCACCTCGACTGGGAGCAGCCCGTCGCCGTCCTCGACCGGGTGGTGCGGGTCGGCGGGGCGTGGACGACGCTGCGGGGCAAGCGACTCCGGGTGACGGCGCGCCGCCCCCGACCCCACCGGCCACCACCACGGCCCACCGGGCACCGTCATCGTGGACGGCGAGCGAGGTCCGGGTCGCCACCGGTGACGGGTCGCTGGCACTGGTCGAGGTGCAGCCCGAGGGCAAGGCCCGCCAGCCCGCCGCCGACTGGGCTCGTGGCGCCCGCCTCGCCGCCGACGATCGGCTGGGGACGTGAGCGAGTGAGCCCGGACGACGACCACGAGCGCCCGAGCACGCGGAGCACGCCGAGCGCCAGAGCGGCGCCGCCCGGCGGAAGCGCAAGCGCGAGCGCGCCGCGGCCGCCGAGGCCCGGGCCGCGGGCGCCCCGTCCCGCACCACGGGCCCGGGCGCGCTCGTCGGCCCGCCCCGCGTGACGCCGCCCGCGCGCCCCGCGGACCCCCGCCAGGTCGCGGTCGACGCCCTCGTCCGCATCGAGGAGGGCGGGGCCTACGCCAACCTCGTGCTCGGCCCCCTCCTCGACCGCTCGGGGCTCGAGCCGCGCGACCGCCACCTCGTGACCGAGCTCGTCTACGGCACGACCCGCATGCGCCGGGCGTGCGATTGGCTGGTCGACCGCTTCGTGAAGGGCGACAAGCCGCTCGACCCTCCGACCCGGGCCGCCCTCCGCCTGGGTGCCTACCAGGTCGCCTTCCTCGCCCAGCCCCCCCACGCCGCCGTCGCGACCGCGGTCGGCGCCGCCCCGCGCCGCTCCCGCGGACTCGTCAACGCGGTGCTCCGCCGGGTGGCCGACGACCACGCCGCCCACGGCCTGCGCCTCCCGGACCCGGCCACCGCGCTCAGCTACCCGGACTGGATCGTCGAGCTCCTCACCGCCGACCTGGGCGAGGAGGCCGCCCTGGCCGCGCTGGAGGCCATGAGCGCCCCCCGGGCACCGGACGTCCGCGACGACGGCTACACCCAGGACCGGGCCTCGCAGTGGGTCGCGGCCCTGGTCGACGCCCAGCCGGGGGAGCGGGTCCTCGACCTGTGCGCCGCGCCCGGCGGCAAGGCCACGGCCCTGGCCGGCACCGGCGCCACCGTCGTGGCCGTCGACCGCCTGCCCGCCCGGGTCGGCCTGGTGGCCGCCAACGCGACCCGCACCGGCACCGCCGACCGCGTCCTCCCCCTCGTCGCCGACGGCACCGCGCCGCCCTTGCGGCCCCGGTCGTTCGACCGGGTCCTGGTCGACGCCCCCTGCAGCGGCCTCGGGGTGCTCCACCGTCGCCCCGACGCCCGCTGGCGGGTCACCCCCGAGGCGGTCGATCGGCTCGCCGCCCTCCAGGTCGACCTCGTGCTCGCGGCGGCCGACCTGGTGCGGCCCGGTGGCGTGCTGGCCGTCTCGGTGTGCACCCTCTCGGCGGCCGAGACCACCGCGGTGCACGACGCCGTCGTCGCCGCCCGTCCCGACCTCGAGGTGCTGCCCCCGCCCGGCGACCCGTGGGTCCCGTGGGGGAGCGGCGCCCTCCTGCTGCCCCAGGCCGCCGGCACCGACGGCATGGCCCTCCACCGCTACCTGGTCCCCTGACCTGGCCGAGCCCCACGTCGGCGGCGGACAGCAGCGGGGAGAGGCCGACTCGACGCCACCCGTCCCGGCCTCGCCCCCGGTCGGGACCGTCTGCCAGGGTGGGGGGATGCTCGACGCCAAGGTCGTGACCGTGTCGGACGGGGTGGTCGACGGCGTCCGCGAGGACCGCTCCGGCGCCGCGCTGGTGGAGCGCCTCACCGCGGCCGGCTTCGACGTGGTCGACCACCTGGTGACGCCCGACGGCGTGGCCGAGGTGGCGGAGGCCCTCCGCGGCGCCACCGTCGGCTTCAGCGGCCTGGTCGTGACGACCGGCGGGACCGGCTTCGGCCCCCGCGACCTCACCCCGGAGGGCACCCGCATCGTGCTCGAGCGGGAGGCCCCCGGCCTGGCCGAGGCCATGCGCCTGGCCAACCCCCTCGGCCGCCTGTCGCGCGCCACCGCAGGCACCGTCGGCCGCTCGCTCGTGCTCAACGTCCCGGGCTCGTCCTCGGGTGCGGTCGAGTGCCTGGAGGCCGTCCTCGACGTGATCCCCCACGCCCTCGAGCTGATGGCCGGAGGCCGCCCGCACTAGTCGCGCCGGGCCTCCCGGCGCTGCCGCCGCCGAGCGGCACCGCCGTGACGTGCGTCTCTCGGACTACAACTAGAACGCGTTCTAGTTCTATGCTGCCCGGGACAACTGAGAACACCTCGCGGGGTTGGGTGGAAGTCCCGACCGGTGGTGAGAGCCCACGACCCCCTCCGACCCTGGTCGGAGGGGCTGACCCGGTGGAACCCCGGGGCCGACGGTCACAGTCCGGATGGAAGCGAGGTCGCCCGGTCCCCCGTGGGCCGCGCGCGCCGACCCCTGCGATCCCGAACGGACAGCCAGGAGGACCGGTGCCCCCCACGACCGACGAGATGCGCATGGCCCAGGCCATCGCCCTCGGCGCGTCCGTGCGCACCTCCACCGCCCCCAACCCCTGGGTCGGGGCCGTCGTCGTCACCGCCGACGGCGCGACGCCACCCCGGTGCCACCGAGCCACCGGGTGGTCGTCACGCCGAGATCGTCGCCCTCGACGCGGCCCGCGCCGCCGGCGGTGACGAGGCGACCCACGGCGCCACCGTCTACGTCACCCTCGAGCCGTGCGCCCACACCGGTCGCACCGGCCCGTGCGCCGACGCCCTCGTCGCGGCCGGCGTCGCCCGCGTGGTCGTCGGCGGTCGCCGACCCCGACCCGCTGGTCGCCGGCGCGGGCATGGCCCGGCTGCGCGACGCCGGCGTGGCCGTCGAGCTGGGGTGCCTGGCCGACGAGGTCGCCGACCAGCTGGCGCCCTACCTCCACCACCGCCGCACCGGTCGGCCCTGGGTGGTGCTGAAGCTGGCCGCCACCCTCGACGGCCGCACCGCCGCCGCCGACGGCTCCTCGCAGTGGATCACCGGCGAGGCCGCCCGCACCGACGCCCACCGGCTCCGGGCCGAGAGCCAGGCGATCCTGGTCGGGGCCGGCACCGTGCGGGCCGACGACCCGGCCCTCACCACCCGCCTCGTCGACGGCCCCGACCCCCGGCGGGTCGTGCTCGGCACGGCGCCGCCTGCGGCCCGGGTGCACCCGTGCACCGAGTGGGGTCCCGGCGACGGCTCCCTCGACGACCTGCTCGTCGGGCCTGGGCGGCGACGGGGTCGTGCAGGTCCTGGTCGAGGGCGGGGCCACCGTCGCGGCGTCGTTCCACTCGCGCCGGCCTGGTCGACCGCTACGTCCTCTACCTGGCCCCCGCGCTGGTCGGCGGCGACGACGCCCCCGGCCTGTTCCGCGGCTCCGGCGCGGCGAGCATCGACGACCTCTGGCGGGGCGAGATCGTCGTCGGTCGGCGCGGTCGGCGACCGACCTGCGGGTCGACCTGGCCCGCCCCGTGCCCGCCGAGGCCCCCGACCACCTCCGACCGAGGAGTGACCTGACGTGTTCACCGGCATCGTCGAGGAGCTGGGCCGAGTGGCCTCGCTCGACGGACCCCGCCTGCGCATCGACGCCGACCTCGTGACCTCCGACGCGGGCATCGGCGACTCCATCGCCGTCAACGGCACCTGCCTCACCGTGGTCGACCTCGGGCCCGGCTGGTGGGAGGCCGACGTGGTCGACGAGACCTTCTCCCGCACCGCCCTCGGCGGCCTCGCCCCGGGCGACCCCGTCAACCTCGAGCGCTCGGTCCGGGTCAGCGACCGCCTCGGCGGCCACCTCGTCCAGGGCCACGTCGACGGCGTCGGCCACGTGGTCGACCCCGTCGCCCGACCTCCGGATCACCGTGCCCCACGACCTCCTCCGCTACGTGGTGGAGAAGGGCTCGATCACCATCGACGGCGTCAGCCTGACGGTGGCCGCCGTCCACGACGACGGCTTCTCCGTCGCCCTCATCCCCCACACCGCCGAGGTCACGACCCTCGGCCGGCAAGCGCCCCGGCGACGCCGTCAACCTCGAGGTCGACGTGACCGCCAAGCACGTCGAGTGCCTCCTCACCTGGCACAGGAGCACCCCATGACCGACACGCCCTTCGCGCCCATCGAGGACGCCATCGCCGCCATCGGACGGGGCGAGATCGTGGTCGTCGTCGACGACGAGGACCGCGAGAACGAGGGCGACCTCATCATGGCCGCCGAGCGCGGTCACGCCCGAGACGATCGCCTTCTTCCTGCAAGCACTCCTCCGGCGTCATCTGCGCCCCGATCACCGCCGAGCGGGCCGCCGAGCTCGACCTGCGGCCGATGGTCGAGCAGAACACCGAGAGCATGCGCACGGCCTTCCGGTGACCGTCGACTACCGCCACGACACCACCACGGGCATCTCGGCCGCACGACCGGGCCGCGACCATCAGGTCGCTCGTCGACCCGGCCACCCGCCCCGGCGACCTGGCCCGCCCCGGCCACATCTTCCCGCTCGAGGCGCGGGAGGGCGGCGTGCTCAAGCGGGCCGGCCACACCGAGGCCGCCCTCGACCTGGCCCGCCTGGCCGGGCTGTAGCCCGGCCGGCGTCCTCTGCGAGATCGTCAACGAGCGACAAGCTGGAGCATGGCCCGCCGGTCCCCGAGCTGCGTGCGCTTCGCCGCGGAGCACGACCTGCTCTTCATCTCCATCGCGGACCTGATCCGCTACCGGCGCCGCACCGAGAAGCTGGTGCGCCGGGTGGCCGAGGCCCGCATCCCCACCAGGTGGGGCGACTTCACGAGCTACGTCTTCGAGTCCGTGCTCGACGGCGAGCAGCACATCGCCATGGTCGCGCGGCGACGTCAACGGCGGTCGACGACGTCCTGGTGCGGGTGCACAGCGAGTGCCTCACCGGCGACGTCTTCGGCTCGATGCGCTGCGACTGCGGCGTGCAGCTCGACGCCGCCATGAAGATGATCGCGGCCGAGGAGAAGGGCGTGATCGTCTACCTGCGCGGCCACGAGGGTCGCGGCATCGGCATCGGCCACAAGATCCGGGCCTACACGCTGCAGGACGAGGGCCACGACACCGTCGACGCCAACGTCGAGCTGGGCCTCCCGGTCGACAGCCGGGAGTACGGCATCGGCGCCCAGATCCTCGACGAGCTGGGCGTCACCACCATGCGGATCATCACCAACAACCCGGCCAAGTACGGCGGCCTCGAGGGCTTCGGCCTCGACATCACCGAGCGGGTCCCGTCGGTGACGGCGCCCAACCCGGAGAACATCGCCTACCTCCGCACCAAGGCCGAGACCGCCTCGGCCACCTCCTCGAGGGGCTGGACGAGATGGCCGGCGAGGGCGCGGTGCCGACCCCACCGGCCGGTGCGCCCGAGCCGCCTCCCGGCGGGCCGGTGCCGTCCGACGGCCTGGCCGCCGGGGAGCAGGCCTGATGGCGGGCGACGCCTCGTCCGACCGCCGGGTCGAGCCCGTGCTCGACGGCACCGGCATGCGCATCGCGGTGGTGGCCGGGCGCTTCAACGACCGCATCACCTTCCGGCTGCTCGACGGCGTCGAGCGCGGCCTGACAGGACCTCGGCGCCGAGCCGCCGGTGGTCGAGTGGGTCCCGGGCGCGTTCGAGATCCCGCTGGCGGCCAAGGCCATCGCCATGACCGGCAAGGTCGACGCGGTGATCGGCCTCGGCTGCGTGATCCGCGGCGCGACCACCCACTACGAGGCGGTCGCGGGCGAGTCGCGCGGCGGGCATCCTGCGGGCCGGGCTCGACACCGGGGTGCCGATCGATCTTCGGCGTCCTCACCACCGAGGACCTCGACCAGGCCCTGGAGCGCTCCGAGGACGCCGGCGGCCACAACGTCGGCGAGGAGGGCGCGGCCACCGCCGTGGAGATGGTGCAGCTGCTGCGCCGCGTCCGTGGCTGAGGCCACGCCGGTCGTCGGCCGCGACCTCGACGCCGTCCTCTTCGACGTCGGTGGCGTCATCACCCTGCCCGACCCGGTCGCCCTGGGCGCGGCCCTGGCTCCCCTCGGCGCCGACGCCACCCTGCCGGACCTGATCCGGGCCCACTACGTCGGGATGCGGGCCCACGCCGGTTCCACCACCGACGGGCCCCACGGGCCGTGGCTCGACTACATCGATGCCTACCTCACCGAGGCCCGGGTGCCCGATGGGGCCAGGGATGCGGCGTGGACCGCCTTCACCCGCGTGTTCGGGCACTACGCCTGGCGGTTCCCGGTGGTCGAGACGGTCACGGCCATGGCCCACCTGCACGCCGTGGGCGTGCCCCTCGGGGTGGTCAGCAACGCGAACGGCCAGATCGAGGGCGTGCTGCGCAACCTCTGCCTGTGCCAGGTGGGGCCCGGAGGCGGCGTGCCGGTCGAGATCGTCGTCGACTCGGGCGTGGTCGGCGTCGAGAAGCCCGACCCCACCGTCTTCGCCCCGGCGGTCACCCTCCTCACCGGACGCGGCATCGACCCGGGCCGCATCGGCTACGTCGGCGACAGCCTTCGCTACGACGTGGTCGGGGCCCGGGCCGCCGGCCTCGTCCCTCTCCTGATGGACCCCTACGACCTGTACGCCGGGGTCGATCTGGGCCCTGGCGCGACCCGCATCGGGTCGGTCCACGACCTCCTGCCGGTCGGCGAGCGCCCGGAGCTCCACCCCGAGGACGTCCTCGAGCCGGAGGGCGACTGACGACCCCGGCGCCCGCCCGGTCGACGGACGCGGGGGCGCGAGCGCGCTCTAGGGTGCTGCCCATGTCCAAGCCCGACGTCACCATCCCCGCCGACACCACGCCCCCCGAGCAGCTCGTCATCGACGATCTGAGCGTCGGCGAGGGCGACGAGGCGACCGCCGGCCACAACGTCGAGGTCCACTACGTCGGGGTCTCGTGGTCCACCGGCGAGCAGTTCGACGCGTCGTGGGACCGGGGCGACACCTTCGAGTTCCGCCTCGGCCGGGGCCAGGTCATCGAGGGCTGGGACCAGGGCGTGCAGGGCATGAAGGTCGGCGGGCGCCGCCGCCTCACCATCCCGCCCCACCAGGGCTACGGCGCCCGGGGTGCCGGCGGGGTCATCGGCCCGAACGAGACCCTCGTCTTCGTCGTCGACCTGCTCGGCGTCGGCTGAGCGGGGTGGGAGGCGTCGTGGGCCGCGGTGGCACGCCGGGTGTGGTGACCGAGTGGGACGACCCGCGCGGCATCGGCACCGTCCGCACCGCCGACGGGCGCGACCTGCCGTTCCAGTGCACCGACATCGTCGACGGGTCGCGCACCACATCGGTGGGGGCCCGGGTGTCGGTGGCCATCGTCCCGGGCCACCACGGTCGCTGGCAGGCCGTCGCCATCACCCCCGAGGGCTGACCGCCGCGCTCGGGCCCCCGGACGGGTCGGGCTAGCTGCCGGCCACGACCACCGACCGGCGGTGCCAGCCCTCGGCGCCGTCGGGGATCGGCGTCACCTCCTCCTCGCCCTGGGTGGCTCCGTCGCCGTCGGTGGCCCGCACCACGATGGTGTGGTCGCCCGGCTCGGCGTCCCAGACCAGGTGCCACTGCACCCACGTGTCGTCCGACGCGACCCGACCCAGCTCGGCCTCCCGCCACTCGCCGGTGCGTGTCGCCGTCGTCGATGCGGACCTCGACCTTGGCGATGCCCCGGCTCGGCGCCCACGCCACCCCGGCGACGGGGATCGGGCCGGCGACGAGGATGTCGCGGCGGCGGGGGACGTCGATGCGGGACTGGGTCTTGACCGGGGCCTCCTTGGCCCAGCCCCGGGGGATCCAGTAGCCGTCCTCGTCCTCGAGGGTCGTGAGGCGGATCTCCTCCAGCCACTTGGTGGCCGACACGTAGCCGTAGAGCCCGGCGACCACCAGCCGGGCCGGGAAGCCGTGGGGCCGGGGGAGCGGGCGGCCGTTCATGCCGACCGCGACGAGGGCGGAGCGGTCGGGGTCGTCGAGCGCCGCGGTCGGGAAGCCGGCGGTGAAGCCGTCGACCGACTCGCCGACGAGCTGGGTCGCGCCGGCCTGCACCCCGGCCTCCTCCAGCAGCTCCCTCAGCGGCACGCCGGTCCACCGGGCGTTGCCGACCAGCGACCCGCCCACCTCGTTCGACACGCACGACAGCGTGACGACCTCCTCGACGAGGTCGCGGGCGAGCAGGTCCGCGTAGGTGAGCCGGAGGGGGCGGTCGACCATCCCGGTGATCGACAGGGCCCACTCGTCGGTGTCGACGTAGGGCGTCGAGATGGTCGTGTCGATGCGGTAGAAGTCGGCGGTCGGGGTGATGTAGGGCGAGAGGCCCTCGGCGGTGAACGGCTGGCCGGAGGGCGCCGGCCTCGGTGCTCACCGCAGGGGGGAGGGCATCGGGGATCGTGCTGCGCGAGCTGCGCAGCCCGTCGCCGACCCCCTTGGCGAGCAGGGCGGCGGTGGCCGCGGCCGCGCCGGTGCCGATGCCCCACACCATGACGTCGCGACGGGTCGCGGTGACCTCGCCCACGGTCGGCGCCGGGTCGGCCGGGCCCGGCTCGGCTGACGAGGAGGTGGCGGTGGGGGCCGGCGCGGGGCGCAGGGCCCGGGAGGCCCGCCACGGCGCGACGCGGAGCCCGAAGCGATCGAGCAGGAGCAGCAGGACGACGCTGCCGATCGCGGACCCGATGACGGCGGCGGCGACCCCGACCGGGAGCGAGCCCTGGGCGTGACGGGCCGTGGCGGCGATGCCCAGCAGCCCGAAGCCGCAGAAGACCGCCACCCCCGCCCACCGACGCTGGACCTCCCACCGGGCGGCCGCCATCCCGAGCAGGAGCGTCACGATGACCGCGCCGATGGCCAGGGCCGTCTTGTGGTGCCCGCCGAAGAGGTCGACGGCCAGGTCCTTCAGGGCGCCGGCGAAGGTGTCGATGAACCAGGCCTCGACCGCGATCAGCAGCGAGGGCCCGGTCGGCTCGGCCAGGTTGACGACCTCGGTGGCCGCCAGCGCGGACGACACCGCGAGCACCCCGGCCAGCCTCGTGCGCGCGGCGCGTTCCACGGGCGCAGGCTACGGCCGGGGTGGGCGAAGGCGGCGGCACCCGGTGGGGGAGGTGACCCCGGCGGGGCGGGGTCGGGGGCGGCGGCCCCGAGGTGCGTCGGGGGACGGCCGGGCTCGACCGTCCCCCGAGGCTCACCCCTCGTCGTCCATGGCGTCGTCCGACTCGTCGTCCATCGAGTCGCCGGTGCCCTCGTCCTCGTCGTCCATGGAGTCGTCGGACTCGTCGTCCATCGAGTCGCCGGTGCCCTCGGTCCTCGTCGTCCATGGAGTCGTCGGAGACGTTGCCCTCGGTCCTCGTCCGTCCATGGAGTCGTCCGTCTCCGCCGCGACCGTGGTCTCGGTCTCGGTCTCGGTCTCGGTGTCGACGTCGTCTCCGCCGTCGTCGTCGTCACCGCAGGCGGTGAACAGCAGCGCGAGCGCCGCCAGGGGCACCAGGGCGCGGGCGCGTCGGGTCATGGTCATGTCGATGTTCCTCTCGGGTGGGGGTGGGGACCGGGCGCCTAGCCGGCGCTCCCGGTCGGGCCCGCCGGCAGCACCGGGTCGGTGAGGCCGGCGATCAGCAGGAAGCCGAGGCCGACGAGTGCGGCTCCGGCCACCAGCCCCGCCAGCGGACCCAGCCGGCGGAGACGGGGGAGCGCTCCGGGGAGCGCGTCGATCGTGAGCGACGAGGCGAGGCGCGAGCTCATCGGCCGACCCGGGCCCGGCGGCGGTGCCATCCGGTGGCGCCGTCGGGGTCGACCGGCGCCTCCTCGGCGGTCTGCACCTCGCCGTCGCCGTCGGTGGCCCGCACGTCGATGCTGTGCTCACCGGGGGTCGCGTCCCACATCACGTACCACTGGACCCAGGTGTCGTCGCTCGGCACCCGGCCGAGCTCGGCCGGCATCCACTCGCCGTCGTCGACCCGCACCTCGACCGCGCTGATGCCCCGGTTCTGGGCCCAGGCGACGCCGGCGATGGGCTGGGGGCCCGGGGTCAGCACGTCGCTGAAGCGGGGCACGTCGATGCGCGACTGCGTCTTGATCGGCCCCTCCTTGGCCCAGCCGCGGGGGATCCAGTAGCCGTCCTCGTCCTCGAGGGTGGTCAGGCGGATCTCGCTGAGCCACTTGGTGGCCGACACGTAGCCGTAGAGCCCCGAGACCACGAGCCGGGCCGGGAACCCGTGGGCGGTGGGGAGGGCCACGCCGTTCATCCCGACCGCGACGAGGGCGGGCCGGTCGGGGTCGTCGAGGACCGCGGTGGGGAAGCCGGCGGTGAAGCCGTCGACCGACTCGCCGACCAGCTGCGTCGCGCCGGCCTGCACGCCGGCCTCGTCCAGCAGGTCGCGCAGCGGGATGCCGCGCCACACGGCGTTGCCGACCAGGCTCCCGCCGACCTCGTTGGAGACGCAGGCCAGGGTGACGATCTCCTCGACCAGGTCGCGACCCAGGAGGTCGGCGTAGGTGAGCTCGACCTCCCGGTCGACCATCCCGGTGATCCGCAGGCGCCAGCTGCCGGTGTCGACCACCGGCGTCTGGAGGGCGGTGTCGATCCGGTAGAAGTCGCGGTTGGGGACGATGTAGGGGGTGATCCCGTCGACGTCGACCGCGGAGGTGGGCGCCTCGGCCGGGCGGACCGCGGCCGGGAGGCGATCGGGGATGTCGACGGCCCTGTCGCGCAGAGCCGCACGGGCCTCACGGGTCAGGCCGGCGCCGACGACCACCACGGCACCCGTTCCGGCTCCCCAGACGAGCACGTCGCGGCGGGTGGCGGTGACCTCGCCCAGAGGACCGCGGGCCTCCGCGGTCCTGCGCAGGGCGGGCAGAGGGTTGCCCCTGACCCCGAAGCGGTCGAGCAGGACCAGCAGGGTGAGGCCGCCGGCCGCCGTCGCCGCGACCGCGGCCAGGGTGCCGACCAGGAACGACGCCTGCGGGTCGCGCCAGGTCGCGACCACGCCCACCACACCGAACAGCGCCAGGCCGGCCACCCCCGCGTACGGCCGCCTCACCTCCAGCTCGGCGAGGACCGCTCCGAGGAGCAGGCAGACGACGACCGTCCCGGCCGCGAGGGCGATCTTGTCGTTGGTGCCGAACAGCTCGATGGCCAGCGTCTTGAGCGACGCCGCGAACCGGTCGACGAACCAGGTCTGCACCGCGATCAGCAGCGAGGGTCGGGTCGGGGCGAGCAGACCCACCACCTCACCGACCACGAGCGCCACCGCGGCGGCGAGGGCCCCGGCCAGCCCCGTGCGCAGGCGGAGCCGGGGCGCGCGGCGGGCGCGGCGGGCCACACCGTCGGCCCCGGGCGGGGTGGCGGCGGGCGGTGCGGTCGCGGTCCCGGTCATGGTGCGTCGCCGGCCGGGAGGACGACGGTGAACCGGCAGCCCGGGCCGTCGTTGGCGACCGAGATCCGGCCGTCGTGGGCCTCGAGGAGGCCGCGGGCGATGGCGAGGCCCAGGCCGGCGCCACCGTCGTGGGCGCGGGCCGCATCGGCCCGGTAGCCGACCTCGAACAGCCGGGGGAGGTGCTGCTCGTCGATCCCGCCGCACTCGTCGGTCACGTCGAGGGTGATCGCCTCGGGGTCGCGGCGGCCCGAGATCACGACCCGCCCGCCGTCGGCGGTGGCCGCCACCGCGTTGTCGACCAGGTTGCGCAGCACCCGACGCACGTCGGCCGGCACCAGCGGTGGCTCGCCGTCGTCGGCGAGGCGGTGGGCCAGGGCGACCTGTCGGGCCGTCGCCGGACCCCGGGCGCCGTCGACCACCTCGGCCAGCAGCTCGTCGAGCGGGACCAGCTCGACGTCGGCCGTCGCGACCAGCCCGCTGGTGATCCGGGAGAGCTCGAAGAGGTCGTCGACGAGGGTGCCCAGGCGCTCCGACTCCGATCGGATGGCCCGGTGGTAGCGACGGACGGTCTCGTCGTCGGCGACGATGCCGTCCTCCAGCGCCTCGGCCATCGCCCGCACGGACGCGATGGGGCTGCGGAGGTCGTGGGAGACCCAGGCCACCAGCTCCCGCCGGGACTCGTCGAGGGCCCGCTCCCGTCGACGGGCGCGGACCAGGCGGTCGTGCGAGGCCTGGAGCTCGTCGGCGACGACCGCCAGCTCGGTGCTCTCGATCGGGCCGTCCGGCTGGTGAGCGACTCGCTGGGGGCGTCGGCGGCCGACCCGTCGCCGAGGGCACGGGCCAGGCCGGCGAGGGCGGCGACCTCGTCGGCGACCCGGCCGGCCAGCACCACCGCGCTGGCCCCGGCCAGGCCGGCGGCGACGGCGACGATGACGAGCAGCGCGCCGAGGTCGTGCGACGAGATGAACATGGCCCGGGCCGCCAGCACGACCCCGGACACGGTCGCTGCGGCCGACACCACGGCGGCCACGGCCAGCCGGGCCCGGAGGGAGCGGCCCCGGCCGGCGCGGCCGAGCGCGACGGCGACGGCCACCGCGGCCAGGGAGCCCAGGGCGGCGAAGGCCACCAGCGCGGCGGCGTCGCGCGCCGGGGTCCCGGTGAGGGCGGCCACGACCCCGGCGGCGAGCAGCCCGACGCCGGCCAGGGCGGCCGCGAGCGGTCCGTTGCGGCCCGTCCTGCGCACGGTCACGCGTCCCACCGGTAGCCCACGCCACGGACCGTGCGCAGGTGGCGGGGCTCGGCCGGGTCGGCCTCGACCTTCGATCGGAGTCGCCCGACGTGCACCGTGACGGTGGCGGTGTCGCCGACGGACCAGCCCCAGACCGCCTCCATCAGCTCGGCGCGACCGAAGGCCCGTCCGGGGTGGGTCATGAGGTGGATCAGCAGGTCGAGCTCGCGCGACGGTGAGGGCGAGTGGCGTCGCGCCCAGGTGCGCCTCGCGCCCGACGACGTCGACGCGCAGGTCGCCCGCCTGGAGCACGGGTGCGGTCACCGCCTCGGCTGGTCTGGTGCGTCGTGCGGGCCCGGCGGAGCACGGAGCGGATGCGCGCCGACACCTCCCGGGCCGAGAACGGCTTGGCCACGTAGTCGTCGGCGCCCATCTCCAGGCCGGCGACCCGGTCCTGCTCGTCGCCCCGTGCCGTGAGCATGATCACCGGCACCGGCGCGACCGCCCGCAGCCGGGAGAAGACGCCGAACCCGTCGAGGCGGGGCAGCATGAGGTCGAGCACCACCAGGTCGGGGAGCCACTCGAGGGCGCGGGCCAGGCCGTCGAGGCCGTCCCGCACGACCTCGACCTCGATGCCGTCGAGGGCCAGGTAGCGGGCCAGCACGTCGCCGATGTGCGGATCGTCCTCGATGATCAGGACCCGGTCGGCGCTCGGGCGGTCGCCGTCGGGCCGGGACACCGGGGCGACAGCGGGACGGTCGGTCACGGGGGCGACGGTAGGACGGCTCGCCCGGACCGGGAAGGGCACCCCTCCCTTGTTGTGCGGATCGTTACCTTCCGGGGCGGCCCGACGTCGGGTGGCGGGGCTCAGGCCGAGCCGGCCACCTGCTGCCACGACCGCCAGGCGGTGGCCACCATCTCGTCGAGGCTGTGGCGCATGGTCCAGCCCAGGTCGGCGGAGGCCAGCTCGCCGGAGGCGACGATGCGGGCCGGGTCGCCGGGCCGCCGGGGCCCGACCTCGGGCTCGAAGTCGAGCCCGGTGACCCTGGCGACCGCATCCATGATCTGGCGGACCGACGAGCCGTCGCCGCTGCCCAGGTTGTAGACGGGGGCGAGGTCGCGCCCGTCGAGCAGCGCGCGGGCCGCGGCGACGTGGGCGTCGGCCAGGTCGCCGACGTGGATGTAGTCGCGCACGCAGGTGCCGTCGGCGGTGGGGTAGTCGCCGCCGTTGATGCGGGGGGTGCGTCCGTCGGTGAGCGCCTTCAGCACCAGCGGGAAGAGGTTGTGGGCGCTGGAGTCGTACACCTCGTCGTGGGCGGAGCCGACGACGTTGAAGTACCGCAGCGAGGTGTGGCGGAGGGGCACCGACCGGGCCTGGTCGCGGATGAGCCACTCGCCGATGAGCTTGCTCTCGCCGTAGGGGGACTCGGGCGTGGTCGGCGTCTCCTCGGTGACCACGTCGACGTCGGGGGTGCCGTAGGTGGCGGCGCTCGACGAGAAGACGATGCGCTCGACGCCGTGGTCGGCCATGGCGCCGAGCAGCACGCGGGTGCCCTCGACGTTCTGCTCGTAGGTGTGCAGCGGACGGGCCACCGACTCGCCCGCGAACTTGAAGCCGGCGAGGTGCACGACGCCGTCGACCGGGCCGGAGGTCCGACCGACGAGGCCGTCGTCGAGCGCGGCGCGGTCGAGGATCGAGCCCTTCACGAAGGGCACTCCGTCGGGCACGAAGTCGGCGTGGCCGGTCGACAGGTCGTCGAGCACGACGACGTCGATGCCCTCGGCCTGGAACGACCGCAGGATGTGGGCCCCGATGTAGCCGGCGCCGCCCGTCACCAGCCACGTCATCCCGGGGTCCCCTCGTCCCCCGGAGCGTCCTGCGACAGCTGGACGAAGGCCTGCTGGAGCTGGCCGACGGCGTCGTGGAGGGTGGCCTCGTTGTCGCCCAGCCGGCCCTTGAGGGCGGAGGTGAGGGCGGCGATGGCGTCGATGGCCACCTGGGCCTCGGACAGGTTGGGCGGGTTCTGCGAGAGGTGGATGGCGGCCAGCTCGTAGAGCCCCATGGCGTGGTTGGCGACGACGACCGCAGCGGGGGTCGACGCCAGCTGGGCCCGGGTCTCGGCCATCTCGGCGATCATCGCCTCGGCCTGGGCCCGCTCCTCGGGCGACATCTGGGCCAGCGCGGCCTGGATCTCGGGGTCGAGGTCGGCGCCGCCGGGGCCGGGCCCGCCTGCGGGTGGGGTCGGCTCGGCCGGTCGCTCGCGGGGCACCTCGTGCTCGCCGCCGGGGGTCCAAAGGCTCATGGCCGTCACCCTACGCGTCGGGGCACGGTCGGAGGCCGGTCGGGGCGGGCCTTGGTTGCGTCGGGAGGGCGCACACCCGTACCCTGTCGGGGCAACTGAAGACGGAAGCGGGGCCTCCGGCTCCCACCTGGCCACCAAGGGTGCGTCAGGTCGATCGATGCAGCGCCCTTCGGGGCGACCTTGCGGACGTCGGCTTCCGACGTCCGCTTCCTTCGTTTTCGGGCCCCGGCCCGGTGGCGTCCGGTGGCGGACACGACCCTGACCACGCGACGGAGGATCTGCGCACCGCATGAAGGACGACCGGCCATAGCTGCGCCGCACAACGACGAGCCCCGCATCAACGACCGCATCCGGGCCCGAGAGGTCCGCCTGGTGGGAGCCGACGGCTCCCAGATCGGGATCCGGCCGTTGCCCGAGGCCCTTGCCATCGCTCGTGATCTCGACCTCGACCTGGTCGAGGTGGCCGACAAGGCGAACCCGCCCGTCTGCCGGATCATGGACTACGGCAAGTACAAGTACGAGGCAGCTCAGAAGGCCAAGGAGTCACGCAAGAAGAGCACCAACGTCGTCATCAAGGAGATGAAGTACCGGCCCAAGATCGGCGCCGGCGACTTCGACACCAAGACCAAGAAGGTCGAGAAGTTCCTCGGCGAGGGTCACAAGGTGAAGGTGACGATCATGTTCCGTGGCCGCGAGATGGCCCACCCCGAGCTCGGCAAGAAGATCCTCGACCACGTCGCCGACGAGGTCGTCCACCTGGCCCGGGTCGAGGTGGTCCCCAAGCTCGACGGCCGCAACATGATCATGGTGCTCGCGCCCGACAAGAAGGCCCAGGCGGCCCACGCCGCCAAGCTCAAGGAGGAGGCCGAGGAGGCCGCTGCCGCGAGCGCTGCCGGTCCCACCCTCGATCCCACCCCCCCAGCCACCGACGCGGCCGTCGCGTCGGAGCCCGTCGAGCCCGAGCCGGTCGCCGCCGCGCCGGAGCCCGACGACGCGGCCCCGGCGGACGACGCCGACGTCGCCGCCTCCTGACGACAGCCCCACCACGACTGCCGGACCGACCCGGCCCGACAACCGAGGACACACAGATGCCCAAGATGAAGACCCACCGCGGCGCGGCCAAGCGCTTCAAGACCACCGGCAGCGGCAAGCTCATGCGCCGCCAGGCCAACAAGCGCCACATCCTGGAGAAGAAGCCGTCCACCCGCACCCGTCGCCTCACCGGCGAGGTCGAGGTCGCCAAGTCCGACGCGCGACCGCATCAACCGCATGCTCGGGAACCGGTAGGACCGGCCCGCACCCACGACCGCCGCCCGGGCCCCCACGACCGCCCGGGCCACCAGACCGACCTGGAGGAGAAGACCGATGGCACGCGTCAAGCGATCCGTCCACAGCAAGAAGCACCGCAAGGCCACCCTCGAGCGGGCCAAGGGCTACTACGGCAACAAGAGCCGTTCGTACCGGGCCGCCAACGAGCAGGTGATGCACTCGCTGCAGTACGCCTACCGCGACCGGCGGGCCAAGAAGGGCGAGTTCCGCAAGCTCTGGATCCAGCGCATCAACGCCGCCTGCCGTGAGAACGGCATGTCAGCTACAGCCGCTTCATCAGCGGCCTGCGCCTGGCCGAGGTCGACGTCGACCGCAAGGTCCTGGCCGAGCTGGCCGTCTCCGACCCGGCCGCCTTCGCCGCCCTGGTGAAGGTCGCCGACGAGGCCCAGGCCGCGGCCTGACCTCGACGCCGGCGCGCCCCGTGGCGCCCCCGTCCACCGACGCACCCGGTCCGACCGACCCCCCTGGGGCGGTCGGACCGGTCGCGTCCGGGGCGGGGTCGTGGCCCGAGGTGGTGGCCCGCAACCCGCGCGTGGTGCGGCTCGGGAAGCTGGTGCGCCAGCGGAAGGTGCGGGAGCAGGAGGGCCTGTTCGTCGTCGACGGCCCGGTGCTCCTCGCCGACGCGGTGCGCGACGGCCTCGTCGGTGGAGGACGTCTTCGTCGACCCGGACGCCCTGCGAGCGCCCCGAGGTCGTGGCCGCGGCGCGGGTCGCCCAGGCCGCCGGCGCCAGGGTCGCGGTGCTCGCCGGAGGGCTGCGGGGCCACGTCGACACGACCACGCCGAACGGGGTGGTCGCCACCGTCGCGCGGCCGGCCTCGGATGCGGTCGACGGCGCTCCGGGCCCGACCTCCGGTCCGGCGCTCCACCTCGTGCTGGTCGGCGTGGGCGATCCGGGCAACGTCGGCACCCTCCTGCGCACGGCCGAGGCGGTGGGAGCGACGCTCGGTCGTCCTCTGCGACGGGTCGGCCGACCCGTGGGCCCCGAAGGTGGTGCGGGCCTCGGCCGGGTCCGTCCTGCGGGTGCCGGTCCGGTCCGCGCCGGCTGACGAGGTGCTCGACGCCCTGGGCCTCGCCGGGGTGCGGCGGGTCGGCACGTCCGGCCACGGTGGCGTCGCACCGCGAGCAGATCGATCTCACCGGACCCGTCGCCCTGGTGCTGGGCAGCGAGGCCCACGGCCTGCCGCCCGAGGTCGAGGCCCGGCTCGACGACCGGGCGTCGCTCCCGATGCAGGGCGCGGTCGAGTCGCTGAACGTGGCCGTCGCGGGCTCGGTGCTCGCCTTCGAGGTCGTCCGCCAGCGGCGCGCACGCTCGGCGTGACACCGGTCCGACGGCGGCGCGGCGCCAACGGACTTGTCGGGGCGGGCGACCACCGGCAAGCCTGAGCGGTCCATGAGCGCCGCCGTCACCGCCGACATCGAGGCCCTGGGCGCGGCCGCGGTCGACGCCTTGCGCGGGGCGTCGTCGCTGGACGAGCTGCGCGAGCTGCAGTCCCGACTCATCGGGAAGACCTCGGCCCTGGCCGAGGCCAAGAAGGGCCTCGGCGGGCTCGATCCCGACGCCCGCAAGGAGGCCGGCCAGGTCCTCAACCGGGTCAACGGCGACGTCGGCCGGGCCGCGTCGGAGCGCCGGGCCGAGCTGGAGGCCGAGGTCCGCCGGGCCCGCCTCGACGCCGAGCGCCTCGACCTCACCGAGGTGCGCCCCGAGCGCGGCGCCGGGCACCTCCACCTGGTGACCCAGACCATGGAGGAGCTGGAGGACGTCTTCGTCGGCCTCGGCTTCGAGGTGGCCGAGGGTCCCGAGGTCGAGGACGACTGGCACAACTTCACCGGGCTGAACATCCCGCCGTACCACCCGGCCCGCGACATGCAGGACACGTTCTTCGTCGACCTCGGCGAGCCGGGCGACGTCGTGCTGCGCACCCACACCTCGCCGGTGCAGCTGCGGGCGATGGAGCAGCAGGGCCCGCCGATCTACGTGGTGGTCCCCGGCCGGGTCCACCGCAACGAGGCCCGCGACGCCACCCACCTGGCGACGTTCCACCAGATCGAGGCGCTGGTCGTCGACGAGGGCATCAGCTTCGGCCACCTCGCCGGCACCATCGAGGCCTTCACCCGGGCCTACTTCGGCGAGGGCTTCTCCTCGCGCCTGCGGCCGTCGTACTTCCCCTTCACCGAGCCGTCGGCCGAGTTCGACATCCAGCGCCCCGACGGCAGCTGGCTGGAGCTCGGGCGGCTGCGGGATGGTCCACCCCAACGTGCTGCGCAACGGCGGCATCGACCCCGAGCGCTACACCGGCTTCGCCTTCGGGTTCGGCATCGACCGGCTCGCCCTGGCCCGCCACGGGGTGCCCGACCTCCGCGAGATCCTGTCGGTCGACGTCCGCTTCCTGGAGCAGTTCTGATGCATGAAGGTCCGTGTTGTGAAGGTCCTGCTGTCCTGGCTGCGCGAGATGGCGCCGTTCGACCAGTCGGTCGAGGCGCTCAGCGACGCGTTCAACGACCTCGGCACGCCCGTCGAGGAGGTCGAGCGGATCGGCGACGGGCTCGACGGCATCGTCGTGGCCCGCGTCCTCGCCCTGAAGCCGCACCCCGACGCCGACCGCATCCAGCTGGTCGACGTCGACCTCGGCGACGGCGAGGCCCTGCAGATCTGCTGCGGCGCGTTCAACATGGCCGAGGGCGATCTCGTCCCCCTGGCCACCCTCGGCACGACGATGCCCGACGGCATGGAGATCGCCCGCCGCAAGATGCGGGGTGAGTGGTCGAACGGGATGCTGTGCTCGTCGACCGAGCTCGGTCTCGGCGTCGGACCACTCGGGCATCCGCGTGCTGCCGGCCGACCTCGTTCCGGGCACCCCGATCGCCGACGCGCTCGGCATCGTGCCCGACGTGCTGTGGGACCTCGAGGTCAACGCCAACCGGCCCGACGCGCTGTCGGTCGCCGGACTGGCCCGCGACCTCGCCGCCCGGCTCGGCGTGCCCCTCACCCTGCCCGACGCCACCCCCGCCGCGGCGGGGGTCGACGCGTCCGGGTCGCTGGCGGTCGAGATCCTCGACCCCGACCTGTGCGGGCGCTTCGGGGCCTGGCTGCTGCGCGGGGTCGACCCGACCGCGACCTCGCCGGAGTGGATGCAGCAGCGGCTGACCCGCCTCGGGATGCGGCCCATCAGCGCCCTGGTCGACATCTCGAACTACGTGATGTTGGAGCTGGGCCAGCCCAACCACCCCTACGACCTGGCCAACGTGCCCGGGGGCACCTTCCGCATCCGCCGGGCCCGCGACGGCGAGGCCCTCACCACCCTCGACGACGTCGAGCGCACCCTGCTGCCCGACGACCTGCTCATCTGCGGCGGCGACGACGTGCCCCTCGGCATCGCCGGGGTGATGGGCGGGGCGTCGGCCGAGATCTCCGACGCGACCACCGACGTCGCTCTGGAGATGGCCTGGTTCCTGCCCCGGTCGGTCGGGCGCACCGCCCGCCGGCTCGGCCTGCGCACCGAGGCCGCGGCCCGCTTCGAGCGGGGCTGCGACCCCGAGGGCATCGACCGGGCCGCGGCCCGCTTCGCCTCGCTGGCGGCCGAGATCTGCGGCGCCGTCCTCGCCCCCGGCAAGGTCGACGAGCGGGGCGCCCTGCCCGATCGCACCCCGGTCCGCGTGCGCACCGCCCGCATCAACCAGGTGCTGGGCACCGACCTCGGCCGCGACGACGTGGTGCGGCTGCTCGACCCGATCGGGTTCACCTCGGTGCCCGCGGGCGACGACGACCTCGACGTCGCCATCCCGACCTGGCGCTACGACTCGGAGACCGAGATCGACGTCGTCGAGGAGGTCGCCCGCCACCACGGGTACTCCCGCATCCCGCGGCGCGACCTGGCCACGGTGGTGCCCGGCCGGCTCACGCCGGTCCAGCGGCGTCGACGCGAGGTCAGACGGCTGCTGGTGGGCGCGGGGTCTGACCGAGGTCATGCCGCTGCCGTTCCTCGCGCCCGGCGACCTGGCCCGATGCGGGTTCCCGCCCGAGGCCATCGAGCTGCGGAACTCCGCTCGTCGCCGAGGAGTCCGTGCTGCGCACCACGCTGCTGCCCGGCCTGGTGAAGGCGGTGGCCGACAACGCGGCCCGGCGCAGCACCGGGGTGGCCCTGTTCGAGGTGGGCCACGTGTTCCTGCCCCGCGCCGACGCCCCGGTGCCGGGGGACGGGCCGGCCCGCGACGACCTGCTGCCCGACGAGCGCGAGCACCTCGCGGTGGCCGTCGCCGGAGCCGAGGCGCCCGCCGCCGTCCGGCTGTGGCTCGATCTGGCCCGGCGGCTCGGCCTGCCCGCCGCCGACGTCGCCAACGCGGAGTCGCCCGGGCTCCACCCGACCCGCAGCGGCCTCGCCCGCGTCGACGGCGAGCCCGTGGGCGTGGTGGGGGAGATCGACCCCGACGTGCTGGCCGACCACGGCATCGACGAGCGGGTCGCGTGGCTGGAGGTCGACCTCGGTCGGCTGCTCGCCCAGCTGCCCGGCGACGTGCCCTACCGGCCGGTGTCGCGCTTCCCGTCCAGCGACGTCGACCTGGCGTTCCAGGTGGCCGACGAGGTCGCGGCGACCGCGGTCGAGTCGACGTTGGCGGCGGCATCGCCGCTGGTGTGGTCGGTGCGGCTGTTCGACGTGTACCGGGGCGAGGGCGTCGAGCCCGGCCACCGGTCGCTCGCCTACGCCGTGCGGTTCGAGTCGCCCGAGCGCACCCTCACCGACGCCGAGGTGGCCGAGGCCCGTCAGGCCCTCATCGACGCGGTGACGGCCGCCCACGGCGCGATCCTCCGCGGGTAGGCCGCCGGCGGCGACCCCGTTCACCTGCCCAGGGTCGGCGCCGTCGGCTCGGACCGCGGGCTAGGGTGCCGCCCGTCACAGTCGGCTCCGGGGATGGGGCCGCCGTCAGGGGGTCAGACATGACAGGTCGACGTTCGTCGCGCGCGGGTCTCGGTGCGGTCCTGGCGGGGGTGATCGCCCTCTCGGGGTGCAACGTGCTGGGGCGGGTGTCGATCCCGACCAGGGGACGTTCGCGTCGCCGACCTCCGCGCCGAGCGAGGACGCCAGCCCGTCGGCCGACGGGCGCCTCGTGGCCTTCCGCACCGACGCGTCGGACGTGGTGCCGGGCGACGGCAACGGCGCCTCCGACGTCGTCCTCCGCGACGTGGCCACCGAGGCCACCACCCTCGTGAGCCGGACGCCCGGCGGCCAGCCCGGTGCGGGAGCGTCGTCCGAGCCGGCTCTCACCGCCGATGGGACGATCGTCGCCTTCACCTCGGAGGCCGCGGACCTGGTGGCCGACGACGCCAACGGCGCCTCGGACGTGTTCACGTGGGAGCGGTCGACAGGTCTGGTCCGCCGGGTCAGCGTCTCGAGCGGCGGGGGCGAGGCCACCGGCGCGTCGTCGGCCCCGGCCGTGTCGGCCGACGGGCGCTACGTCGCCTTCGCCTCGACGGCCCCCGACCTGGTCGGCGGGGACACCAACGGGGTGGCGGACGTCTTCGTCCACGACCGGAGCACAGGCACCACGACGAGGGTGAGCGTGACCGCCTCGGGGGCCCAGGTCGCCGGCGCCAGCACCGAGCCGTCGATCAGCGCGACGGGCGACTGGGTCGCCTTCACCTCGACCGCCACGACGCTCGTCAGCGGGGACGGCAACGGGGTCGCCGACGTGTTCGTCGCCCGCCGCACCGGCGGGACCGTCCGCCGGGCCAGCGCCCCCGACGCCGTGACCCGTCCCTTCCAGCAGGCCAACGCAGCCAGCGGTCGGCCGTCGGTCATCGACCCGATCTCCGGCTACGTCGGGAGCGGTGACCCGCTCGTCGCCTACGAGTCCCGGGCGTCGAACATGGCCGGGACCGACGGCAACGGGTCGTCCGCCGACGTGTTCGTGACCACCCACCTGTTCGGGTCGGTGGCCCGCACGCTGCGGGTCAGCGGCTCCACGATGCTCGGCACCGAGCCGAGCCTGGCCCCGCTCGACGGCGGCCCTGGCTTCGTGGCCGCGTTCGTCCGCTCGTCGGACGGCACCGCCGGCGACGTCGTCGTGTCGGAGTGGGACACCCCCATCGACTCCGCAGCCGCCACCGAGCAGGTCGCCAGCGCCCGGCTCACCGGCGGAGCGGCCAACGGCCCGAGCCGTCGCCCCGCCCTGACGGCCGACGGCCGCCTCGTGGCGTTCGACTCGACCGCAGGTGACCTCGCCGGCCGCACGCAGGGGCCGTCGGCGGGCGACGTCTACCTCGGCCGGGCCCGGGCCCTCGCGGTGGAGTCGGTGGAGCCGCCTCGCGTGGGCCTGCTGGAGACCCGCGACGTGACCGTGCGGGGCCGGGGCTTCACCGCCGGGACGACCGCGTTCGCCGAGGCCGGCATCTCGGTCGTCTCGGTCGACGTCGTGTCGACGAGCGAGCTCGTCGTGACGTTGACCGCGACCTCGACCACGCCGGGCGACACGTGGCGGGACCTCCACGTGCTGGCCCCCGGAGTCGGCCTGAGCGGCACGGCGGGGGCGACCTGCGCCGACTGCCTCGAGATCGCCGCGGTGGTCGAGCAGCCGGGGCCGGTCGACATCGAGATCACCGGGGGGTCGCTGGACATCGGTGACCTGACCCTGCCGGTGCCGGGCTGCGTGGTCGGCGTGTGCCCCGCGCTCCCGGCCACCGTGACCCCTGACGGGGTTCTCGGCTTCGGCGCGACCGACGTCGAGCTGGACCCGATCGACATCCCCGTCGAGCTGATCCCGGGCGTCGAGACCACCGTCCAGGTGGTGCCGGCGTTCGTCGCCCCGGCCGGGCAGGTGGTGCCCGTCGACGGGCGGATGGGGCTGGGCTTCGGGCTGGCCCTGCGGCTGCGACACGCCCTGCTGCCGTCGGCCTGCGCCCTCGGGCCGGTCCAGGCCTCGGTGTCGGCCGGGCCCGGCGGGGACCCTGCCGGCGTCGCCTACGAGCAGACCACGGGCACCGCGACGCTGGCCGGGGGCTTCAGCGAGGAGCTCGCCCTCACCGGGTGCGGGTTCTTCACCTCGGCTCTGAACGCCGCCATCGGCCTCCCGCTGCCGATCGCCGACAACGCCCTGAGCCTGGCGGTCCGGCTCGACCCGGTTCTGACCGGCACGGCCGTGCCGTAGGGGCGACATCCCCGGAGGTCGTCGGCCGTCGAATCGACGGCGAATCGCTGCCGGACGTCGCAGCCGACCGCCAGCGACGAGCGTCCGACCAGCGACCGTCGGCCGTCGAATCGACAGCGAGTCGACAGCGAATCGACAGCGGACCGTCGGCCGTCGAATCGACAGCGAATCGCCCTCCGACGGCTGGCGGCGGGACGCGGAGGTGGGCGCCTGGTCGGGGCCCCGCCACCGGCTTGCATAGTGATGCGTAAGTCCGAATAGAGTGCGGTCATGGCCAAGGTCGGCATCGTCGGAGCATCGGGGTACACGGGGGCGGAGCTGCTGCGCCTGCTCGCCGCCCACCCCGAGCTGGACGTGGTGGTGGCGACGGGCGACTCCCAGGCCGGCCAGCCCATCGCCGGGCTGTACCCGAGCCTGACCGGCGCCTACGCCGACCGGGTGTTCGACCGGTGGGACCCCGACCTCGTCGACGGCCTCGACCTCGTGTTCTGCGGCCTGCCCCACGGGGCCAGCCAGGAGGTCGTCCCGGCCCTCCGCGACCGGGTCGGCCACGTGGTCGACCTGGCCGCCGACTTCCGCCTGGCCGACGCCGCCCTGTACCCGGAGTGGTACGGCGAGGCCCACACCGTGCCCGAGCTGCTGGCGGAGGCCGCCTACGGCATCCCCGAGCTGTTCCGCGACGACATCGCCGGTGCGGCGCTGATCGCCGGGCCGGGCTGCTACCCGTCGGCCGCCGCCCTCGCCCTCGCCCCGCTGCTGCGGGCCGGGCTGATCGAGCCCGTCGGCATCGTGGTCGACGCGGTCAGCGGCGTGTCGGGCGCGGGCCGGGCCCCGAAGCCCGCCACCACCTTCTGCACGGCCGACGGCGACGTCACCGCCTACGGCCTGCTCCGCCACCGCCACACGCCGGAGATCGAGCAGACGCTCACCCGGGTCGGTGGCGCCCCCGCGCAGGTCATCTTCACCCCCCACCTGGTCCCCATGAGCCGGGGCATGTTGGCCACCTGCTACGCCCGGCCGACGCCGGGGGCCTCCGCAGCCGACGTCGCCCGAGCCCAGGCCGACGCCTACGCCGACGAGCCGTTCGTCGCCGTCGTCGAGGGGTCGCCGTCGACCAAGGCCACCCAGGGGTCCAACGCGGCCCACGTCTCGGCCGTGCTCGACGAGCGCACCGGCTGGGTCCTCGCGCTGTGTGCGCTCGACAACCTGGGGAAGGGCGCCTCGGGCGCCGCCGTCCAGTGCGCCAACCTGGCCCTCGGCCTCCCCGAGACCGCCGGCCTCAGCGCCGTCGGCGTCTACCCCTGACCCGACCGACCTGGTCCTGCGACCGGCCCCCGAGGAGAGCAGCAGTCTCATGAGCGTCACCGCCCCGGCCGGCTTCGTGGCTGCCGGCATCGCCGCCGGCATCAAGGCGTCGGGCGATCCCGACCTGGCCCTCGTCGCCACCCGCGACGGGCGACCGGTGCCGGCCGCCGGCGTCTTCACCCGCAACCTCATGACCGCGGCTCCCGTGCGCGGCGTCGCGGGACCACCTCGCGGCGACCGGAGGCCACGCCGCCGCGGTGGTGCTCAACAGCGGCAACGCCAACGCCGCCACCGGTCGGGCCGGTCGGGCCGATGCCGAGGCCACCTGCGCCGCGGTCGCGACGGAGCTCGGCTGCGCGCCGGAGGACGTCCTCGTGTGCTCGACGGGCCTGATCGGCATCCCGCTGCCGGTCGATGCCGTGCTGGCCGGCGTCCCGGGGCTGGTCCGCGCCCGCGCCCGCACCCCCGAGGCGGGTGCCGACGCGGCCGAGGCCCTCCGGACCACCGACACGGCTCGCAAGGAGGCCACCGCGACGGCGGGGGAGGCCACCGTCGGCGGCATGGCCAAGGGGGCGGCCATGCTGGCGCCGTCGATGGCCACCATGCTGGCCGTCCTCACCACCGATGCCGAGGCCGATCCCGAGACCCTCCAGCGCGTCCTCGCCGCGGGGGTCGCGGGGAGCTTCAACTCGCTCATCGTCGATGGCTGCACCTCGACCAACGACACGGTGCTGCTCCTGGCCAACGGCGAGGCCGGTCCGGTCGCGGAGGACGAGCTGGCCCGGGCGGTGGCCGAGGTGTGCGCGTCGCTCGCGACCCAGATGGCCGAGGACGCGGAGGGCGCGACCAAGGTCGTGCGGCTGACGGTGACCGGCGCCGCGTCCGACGAGGAGGCCCGGCGGGGCGCGGAGCAGATCGCCCGCAGCCTCCTCTGCAAGTGCTCCTGGTACGGGTGCGACCCCTACTGGGGCCGTCTGGCCAGCGAGCTGGGCTCGGCCGGCATCGCCTTCGAGGAGGACCGCATCGCCATCGCCTACGGCGACGTCACCGTCGCCGCGGGTGGCGTGGAGATCCCGCACGACGCCGAGGCGGTCGCGGCCCACATGGCCGGTCGACGCCTCGCCATCACCTGCGACCTCGGGCTCGGACCCGGCCAGGCGACGGTGCTCACCAACGACCTGACCCACGCCTACGTCGACGAGAACATGGGCACCAGCTAGTCGACGGACGGCGGCTCAGCGGATGAGCGGGACGAGGCGGGCCGTGGTGGCGGCCAGGGTGGCCAGGTCGCCCGTGTAGGCGCTGGCGGCCATGCCGGAGAGGGCGGCGTGGATCATGTAGCAGGTGATCCGGGCATCGAGGTCCGGGACCTTCTGGCCGGTGACGCGGAGGTGGTCGGTGAAGAGCCCGCGGAGGTGGATCCCCTCGAGGGCGGGGATGGTCGGGGCCCAGAACTCGATGGCGGCCATGTCGTAGAGGAAGTCGCCGTACAGCGACGTGCGCCACCCGGTGACCGCGCTGATGCGCCCGCTGTCGATGCGCACGTTGCCGGCCATGAGGCTGCCGTGGACCAGCCACCGCTCGTCGGGGCAGGAGTGGGCCAGGTGCGACAGCTCCTCGACCCCGGCCCGGAAGATGGCGTCGCCGCCCGGCGCGTCGCGGAGCCGCTGGCGCCAGCCGCGGAGCCGGACCCCGATGGTGTCGGTCTCGACGGTGAGGAGGTGGTCGCGCCAGCTCCGCTGGCGGGCTGCGCCGGACGCATCCCACTCGCCGTGGCCGGAGTGCTCGGACACGTCGAGCGAGCGGATGTCGTCGAGCGCCGCGAACAGGAGCGGGATGGCGCCACGCCACCCGGCCGCGTCGAGGTCGGCGAGTCGGGTGCCGATGGCCCGCTCGGTGATGGTGAAGGCGCCCCCGAACGCCTCGCCGATGGCGAAGACGTGGGGCACGGGCACCTCGCGCAGGTTGAACGACGTGGCCCGCCGGTCCTTCTCGAAGTCGTCGCGGTCCGGCCCGAACCGGATCACCAGGTCGAGCCCGTCCATGCCGAAGCCGAACGACCTCGACCAGAGGCCCTCGCCGACCAGGCTGACGGGGCCGACGTCCTGGTCGAGGTGCGTGGTCAGGAAGGCGCGCGCGTCGTCGGCGTTCACGTCGGCAGGGTCGGGCACCCGCCGCAGGCTAGTGACACCGCGGGGTGTCGACGGTCGACCTCCGACCCTGCCGCCGGCCACGGGTGGTGAACGCTCTTGCATGGCCATGCATGGACCTGCATACGATGGGGCCATGACCCCGGAGAAGCCGCCGCCCGACCTGGCGGGCATCGACGCCCCCACCCGGGCCGCCATCCTGGTCGAGGCCCTGCCGTACATCCAGGCCTTCGCCGGTCGCACGGTCGTGGTGAAGCTCGGCGGCAGCACGATGGGCGACGCCGACCTGTTCGCCTCGTTCGCGGTCGACATCGTCCTGCTCCGCGCCGTCGGCCTCAAGCCGGTGATCGTGCACGGCGGCGGCCCCCAGATCGGCGAGATGCTCGAGCGCCTGGGCAAGGGCACCGAGTTCCGCGACGGCCTGCGGGTCACCGACGCCGACACCCTCGACGTGGCCCGCATGGTCCTCGGCGGACGGGTGAACCGCGACATCGTCGCCGCCATCAACCGCCACGTCCCGGTCGCGGTGGGCCTCTCCGGTGAGGATGCGGGGCTGGTCGTCGCCGCCCAGCGCGACGCGTCGCTCGGCTACGTCGGTGACGTGGTCGACGTCGACCGCACCATCCTCGACACCCTGCTGGAGCGGTCGTTCGTCCCGATCATCTCGACCATCGGGGCCGACCGGGGCGGCCAGGCGTTCAACATCAACGCCGACAGCGTCGCCATCGCCATCGCCGAGGCCCTCGACGCCGAGAAGCTGATCTACCTCACCGACGTCCCCGGCGTGCTCACCGACGTGGACGACCCCGCGTCGCTCGTCTCGCGCCTGTCGGTGGCGCGGGCCCGCCTGCTGATCGCCGACGGCGTGATCGCCGGCGGCATGATCCCGAAGGTCGAGGCCGCCCTCGAGGCCGTCGCCGCCGGCGTCGGCTCGGCCCACATCCTCGACGGGCGCATCCCCCACGTGGTGCTGCTCGAGCTGCTCACCGACGAGGGCGTCGGCACGATGGTCACCCGCACCGCGGAGGGCATCGCCGTGAGCTCCCCCTCGGCGATCGCGCCGCCCCTCATGCCGACCTACCCGGCCCAGGCCCTCACCCTCGTGCGGGGCGAGGGCACCACCGTCTGGGACGACCAGGGCCGCGAGTACCTCGACTTCCTCACCGGCCTGGCCGTCTGCGGGCTGGGCCACAGCCACCCCAAGGTGGCCGACGCGGTGGCCGAGCAGGCCCGCACCCTCCTCCACACCTCGAACATCTTCGGCAACCAGATCGGCCCGGAGGTCGCCGCCACCCTCGACCGGCTGCTGGGCACCCCGCGCTGGGCCGACGGCTGGCACGGCGACGGCCCCCGGGGTCGGGTGTTCTTCGCCAACTCCGGCGCCGAGGCCAACGAGTGCGCCCTGAAGCTGGCCCGGCTGTTCGGCGGTCGGGGCCGCCACGTCGTGGTGTCGGCCCTCGGGTCGTTCCACGGCCGCACCCTGGCCACCCTGCACGCCACCGGCCAGCCGGCCAAGCACGAGCCGTTCCAGCCGCTGCCGGAGGGCTTCCGCCACGTGGCGTGGGACGACGTCGACGCCCTCGAGGCGGCCCTCGACCCGACCGTCGCCGCGGTGCTCCTCGAGCCCGTGCAGGGCGAGGGCGGCGTCCACCCGGCCAGCAAGGCCTACGTGCAGGCCGTGCGGCGGCTGTGCGACGAGCGGGGCATCCTCCTGATGGTCGACGAGGTGCAGACCGGCCTCGGTCGCACCGGCCGCTGGTTCGGCTTCCAGCACTTCGACGTGGTGCCCGACGTGGTGACCATGGCCAAGGCGCTCGGCAACGGTGTGCCCATCGGGGCCTGCTGGGCCCGGGCCGAGCTGGCCGAGCTGTTCTCGCCCGGCGACCACGGGAGCACCTTCGGCGGCCAGCCCTTCGCCACCGCCGCGGCCCGGGCCGACCCTGGCCGAGATGGAGGCCATCGACGCCCCGGCCCTCGCGGCCCGCCAGGGCGAGCGCCTGGCGTCGGCGCTGGCCGACCTGCCCGGCGTGGCCTCCGTGCGGGGGCTGGGCCTGCTGCTCGGCGTCGAGCTCGACGGGCTGGCGTCCAAGGACGTCGCGGCCCGCTGCCTCGCCGACGGCCTCATCGTCAACGCCGTGACCCCGACCGCCCTGCGCCTGGCGCCGCCCCTGAACGTGTCCGACGACGAGCTCGACCGGGCCGTGGCGATCATCGCCGCCGCCCTGGCCGCCGAGGCCGCCCCGCCCGCGCCGGCCGACACCCCTGCGGAGGTCTCCCCGTGACCCGGCACCTGCTCGAGGTCGACGACCTCGCCCCCCACGAGCTGGAGGAGGTCCTGGCCCTCGGGCAGGAGCGCGCCGCCCCCCGGGTGATGGAGGGCCTCGGCGCCGCGCTCCTCTTCGAGAAGCCGTCGGCCCGCACCCGCCACTCCACCGAGATGGCCGTGGTGCAGCTGGGTGGGCACCCGATCTACGTGCGCCCCGACGAGGTCGGCATCGACACCCGGGAGTCGGCCGAGGACGTGGCCCGCACCCTGTCGCAGTTCCACGCGGCCATCTGCGCCCGGGTCCACCACCACTCGGTGCTCGAGCGCATGGCCGCGGCCGGGTCCGTCCCGGTCGTCAACCTGCTCTCGGAGCAGGCCCACCCGCTCCAGGCCATCGCCGACCTGCTCACGCTGTCGTCCACCGTCGGCCTCACCGGCCGCCGCATCGCCTGGGTCGGCGACTTCTCCAACGTGGCCCGCTCCCTCGCCCTCGCCTCGTCGATGACCGGCCTCGCGATGTCGGTGGCCGCCCCCGACGGCTACGGACCCACCGACGACGACCGGGCCCGGGTCGCCGCCCTCGGCGGCACCCTCCTCACCACCGACGACCCGGTCGAGGCCGTGCGGGGCGCCGACGCGGTGTCGACCGACGCCTGGTACTCGATGGGCCAGGAGGCCGAGGCCTCCGAGCGGCGCCCGATCTTCGCTCCGTACCGCGTCGACGACACGCTGATGTCGACGGCGGCCGCCCACGCCGTGTTCCTCCACTGCCTGCCCGCCCACCGCGGCGAGGAGGTCACCGACGAGGTGCTCGACGGCCCGGCCTCGCAGGTGTGGCCCCAGGCGGCCAACCGCCTGCACGCGGCCCGCGCCGCGCTGGCCTGGCTGCGGGGGGCCCGGCCGTGAGCCCGGCCGCGAGCAGCGGGAACGGCGCCGGCGGTGCCGACGCGCCCCTCCAGCGGATGGGCCGCACCCAGCGCCAGCACGTCATCACCAAGCTCCTGGCTGCGCACCGGGTGACCAGCCAGGAGCAGCTGGTCGAGCTCCTCGGCGAGGAGGGCGTGGCCTCGACCCAGGCCACCGTGTCGCGCGACCTGGTCGACCTCGGCGCCATCAAGGTGCGCACCGGCGACGGCGAGTCCGCCTACGCCATCCCCGAGCTGCCCCACGAGCAGCGGGCGCCCGACGACCACCTCCGCCGGGTGTTCGGCGACTGGGTCGTCGAGGTGGCCGCCACCGGCGGCATCCTCGTCCTCCGCACCCCGCCGGGCTCCGCCCACGTCGTCGGCTCGGCCCTCGACCGGGCCGACCTCCCCGAGGTCGCCGGCACCGTCGCCGGCGACGACACCCTCTTCGTCGTCGTCAACGACCCCGACCGTCCCGTCACCGGCCCGGCCGCGGCGCTCGCCGAGCGTCTCCGCGACCTGGCCGGACTCCCTCCCCACGACTAGGAAGCTGACCCCCATGCCCAAGCGCGTCGTCCTCGCCTACAGCGGAGGCCTCGACACCTCCGTCGCCGTCAAGTGGATGATCGAGAACCACGGCGTCGAGGTCGTCTGCCTCGCGGTCGACGTCGGCCAGGCCTCCGACGACTGGGACGTGGTGAAGGAGCGGGCCCGTGCCGCCGGCGCGGTCGAGGCCATCGTCGTCGACGCCCGCCAGGAGTTCGCCGAGGACTTCGTCCTCCCCGCGCTCAAGGCCAACGCCATGTACGAGGGTCGCTACCCGCTGGTGTCGGCCCTCTCCCGCCCCGTGATCGTGAAGCACCTCGTCGAGACGGCCCGGTACCACGGGGCCGACGCGGTGGCCCACGGCTGCACCGGCAAGGGCAACGACCAGGTGCGGTTCGAGGTGTCGACCCGGGCCCTGGCGCCGGACCTCGAGGTGATCGCCCCGGTGCGGGGCTGGGGGATGACCCGGGAGGACTCGATCCTCTACGCCTACGACCACCAGATCCCGATCGTGGCGACCAAGGAGAAGGTGTACTCGATCGACGACAACCTCTGGGGCCGGGCCATCGAGTGCGGTGAGATGGAGGACCCGTGGGCGGTGCCGCCGCAGGGCGTGTGGCTGCTGACCAAGCCCACCGAGACCGAGCCCCGCGACGTCGTCATCGGCTTCGAGCAGGGCATGCCGACCTCGATCGACGGCGAGAAGCTCGGGATGCTCGAGGTCATCGAGCGGCTCAACACGGTCGTCGGCTCGTACGGCTGGGGCCGCATCGACATGGTCGAGAACCGCAGGGTCGGCATCAAGAGCCGGGAGACCTACGAGTGCCCGGCCGCCCTCGCGCTGATCATGGCCCACAAGGACCTCGAGTCGATCTGCCTCGAGCGCGACCTCGACCGGGAGAAGGCCCGCATCGAGCCCCGCTACGCGGAGCTCATCTACGACGGCCTCTGGTTCAGCCCGCTGAAGCAGGCCTTCGACTCCTTCGTCGACTCCAGCCAGGAGTTCGTCACCGGTGAGGTGCGGATCCGGCTCAGCCCCGGCAGCGCCACCATCACCGGCCGGCGCAGCGAGCACTCGCTCTACGACTACGAGCTGGCCACCTACGACGCGGCCGACAGCTTCCGCCACGAGGACTCGGCCGGCTTCGTCCGGCTGTGGGGCCTCGGCATCGAGACGTGGGCCGCCCGCCAGGGCGTCGACCGGAACAAGGACTGATGGCCGACGAACGGGGTGAGGGTCGCACCCTCTGGCACGGGCGGTTCGCCGGAGGCCCGTCCGAGGAGCTGATGGCCTTCACCGTCAGCCTCCCGTTCGACCAGGTCCTCGCACCCGACGACATCGCCGGCTCGCGCGCCCACGTGCGCGGCCTGGTGCGGGGCGGACTCCTCGACGGCGACGAGGCCGCCGCGGTGCTGGCCGCCCTCGACGAGGTCGAGGAGGAGCTGGCCTCGGGCACGTTCGCCTTCGTCCCCAGCGACGAGGACATCCACACCGCGGTCGAGCGCCGGGTCACCGAGCTGGCCGGCCCGGCCGGGGCCAAGCTCCACACCGGCCGGAGCCGCAACGACCAGATCGCCACCGACCTGCGCCTGTGGACCAAGCGGGCGCTCGTGGCGGTGGCCGAGCGGATCCTCGACCTCCAGGCCACCCTGCTCGACCGGGCCCGCCGGGCCGGCGACTGGTACCTGCCCGGCTACACCCACCTCCAGCAGGCCCAGCCGGTGCTGCTGGCCCACCACCTGCTGGCCCACGGCTGGGCCCTCGCCCGCGACGTCGACCGCCTGCTCGCGGCCCGCGACCGGGCCGACGTGTCGCCGCTCGGCGCGGGAGCCCTGGCCGGGTCGTCGCTGCCGCTCGACCCGGAGGGCACCGCCCTCGACCTCGGCTTCGCGGCGGCGTTCGAGAACTCGCTCGACGCGGTCAGCGACCGCGACTTCGTGGCCGAGTCGCTCTTCGTCCTCGCCCTGTGCGGCATCCACCTGTCGCGCATCGGCGAGGAGTGGGTGATCTGGTCGAGCGAGGAGGTCGGCTTCGTCTCCCTCGACGACGCCTACGCCACCGGCAGCTCGATGCTCCCGCAGAAGAAGAACCCCGACATCGCCGAGCTGGCCCGGGGCAAGACCGGGCGCCTCGTCGGCAACCTCACCTCGATGCTGGTGACGCTGAAGGGCCTGCCCCTCGCCTACAACCGCGACCTGCAGGAGGACAAGGAGCCGCTGTTCGACTCCGTCCAGCAGGTGAGCCTGGCCCTCGCCGCCCTCGACGGGATGATCGGCTCGGCCACGTTCCGCCGCGACCGCATGGCGGCCGCGGCCGACACCCCGGCCGCGGCGGCCACCGACCTGGCCGAGTGGCTGGTCGCCCGGGGCACCCGTTCCGCGACGCCCACGCCATCGTGGGCGAGCTGGTCCGCCGGTCGCTGATCGGTGAGGGCGAGCTGGTCGACCTGGTCGCCGGCGACGAGCGCCTCGGCCGCGAGGCCGCCGCCCTGATCGCCCCCGGCGTGCCGGTCACCCGGCGCACCACCCGCGGCGGCGCCGGCCCCGGTCCCGTGGCCGAGCAGATCCTCCGGTTCGCCGCCCGCCTCGACGCCGACCGCGCCCGCCTGACCGGGGCCTAGGCCCCGGCCGCGCTGACCGGGCCGGGTGTGGCGTCCGCGGCTGATCGGGCGGCGGCACCGGACCACGAGGTGATCGCGGGCGCTCGGCCCGGGCGATCGATGTGGCGGCGAGGACCATCGCGCTGACCGCGAGCGCCACTGCGAGCGGGAGCTCGAACAGCACTGCGATGCCGGCCCCGATGTTGGCGCCATCGCTGCCTGCGGTGATCACCCGCCCGGCCCCGCCCACCAGCACCCCGGCGACGCTGGCCAGCGCGATCGTGCCCAGGAGGGCGAGCCGCCCGACGGGGACCCGCGTGCCCCCGGGCCATCGGAGGCGGCGGACCGACTCCGCCGCGATCAACGCTGCGAGCACCCCGACAGCCGCCTCGGCGACTCGAGGCGGGTCGGGGACCTCGACGACGTAGGTGAGGAGCGCCGGGTCGGTGACGGGCTCGTTCCGGGGCCCGACCGCCATCCAGGTGACCACCGCGGTGCTGGCGACGAGAACGAGCGTCCAGGCCCAGACCCTGCGTCGACTGCATCGGCTCGCGGTCGGTCGGGCATCGGGCACCCGTCCAACGTGCGGGATCCGAGCCTCACCGGCCACCCGGGGTTGCCCCCACGTCGGCGTGGGGACGACGGTCCCGGTGTCCCTAGGCTGCGGCGCCATGAGTGACGCCGAGCCGTTCGTGCACCGCATCCGGGTCCGGTACCAGGAGTGCGACATGCAGAAGGTCGTCTTCAACGCCCACTACCTGGCCTACTGCGACGAGACGTCGGCGGCCTGGCTGGGTGAGGAGTTCGGGTGGACCGGCGCCGACGACGCCTTCGACTGGATGCTGGTGCGGGCCGAGGTCGACTGGTCCGGCTCGGCGACCTACGGCGACGTCATCACCATGACCGCGGCGGTCGAGCACTGGGGCACGACCTCGTTCCGGGTCCGCTACGCCGGCGCGGTGGACGAGCGCCCCGTGTTCCAGGCCCTGATCACCTACGTCTGCGTCGAGCCCGGCACCACCACCAAGATGGCGGTGCCCGACGAGGTCAAGGCCCGCCTCGCCTACGTCGGCGCCCCCGCCGCCTGAGCCCCCTCGGTTCTGTCCGTCCTGCTGACGCGCAGCGCGTCAGCAGGGCTGAGAGAAGGGGCGGGCCAGATCGCGGACACCGTTCTGTCCGTCCTCCTGACGTGCAGCGCGTCAGCAGGGCTGAGAGAACGGGACGGACAGAACGGCGGTCGGTCAGGCGAGGGCCTGCTCGAGGGCGAGGCCGGCGGCGACGAGGAGGTCCTCGCGGTGGGGCGGGGCGACCAGCTGGAGGCCGACCGGCAGGCCGTCGACGCTGCCGCAGGGCACCGACAGGGCGGGGAAGCCGACGAAGCTCCAGGGGATGGCGTTGCGGGCCAGCAGCATGAGGTGGCGGGCGAAGTCCGCGGCCGGCGGCGCCACGATCGGCACCGTCGGCATGGCCAGGACGTCCACGGTGGCGAAGCAGCCGAGCAGGTCCTCGGCCAGGGCCGCCCGCAGGCGTTGGGCGTCGATGTAGTCGACCGCGCCGAGGTCGTCGGCCATGTCGAGCTGCTCGGCGACCTCGTCCCAGTAGAGGGTCCGGTCGAGCCCCATGCCCCGGTGGTGCGCGGCGGCCTCGCTGCGGCTGACGACGAGGCCGGCCGCGTTGGCGAGGGCCAGGTCGACGTCGTCGGGTCGAGCCGCGGGGGAGAGGGAGGACCCGGCCGCGGCCATCGCCTCGAGGGCGGCGCCGACGGCGGCGGCGACGCCCGGCTCGGCGCCGACCGAGGCGGCCCCGACCACGCCGATCCGCAGCGACGGGTCGGCCGCGACCGATGCGAGCCCCCGGCCTCCGACGAGCACGTCCAGCACGGTGGCCGCGTCGGTCACGGTGGCGGCCATGGGTGCCACGTGGTCCATGGTCCACGAGAGCGACACGACGCCCCGGGTCGGGACCGTGCCCAGCGTGGGCTTGAAGCCGACGACCCCCGACAGCGCCGCGGGCACCCGGATCGAGGCCCGGGTGTCGGTGCCCAGCGAGGCCAGGGCCATGCCGGTGGCGATCGAGATCGCCGACCCGCCGCTCGACCCGCCCGGGATGCGGGTGGGGTCGTGGGGGTTGCGGCTCTGCGGGCTGGTGACGCCGAGGGCGAACTCGTGGGTCGAGGCCTTGCCGACGACCACCGCGCCGGCCGCCCGCAGGAGGGCGACGCCGGTCGCATCCTCCGTGGGGTGGTCGAGGTAGGCGGCGGAGCCGGCCCGGGTCGGGAGCCCGGCGACGTCGATGACGTCCTTCACCGTGACGGGGATCCCGTGCAGCGGACCGAGCCAGCCGCCCGCGGCGAGGGTGGCGTCGGCGGCCGCCGCGGCCGCGAGGGCCCGTTCGGCGTCGACCGCGACCATGCCCCCGAGCGGGCCGTCGAGGGACTCGATGGCGTCGAGCGCGGCCCGGGTCAGGGCGACGGCCGTCGTGCGTCCCTCCCGCTGGTCGGCGAGGGCGCGGACCAGGGGTCCGCCCTCGCCGGGGACGGTGGCCGCGGGCGCCAGGAGCGGGGTCGGTGGCGCCAGGCCGCCCGTGGGCACCGCGAACCGCATCGGGAGGGGCCGGTCGACCGGCGTCACCGGTGTGCCGCGGAGCAGGTCGAGCGCGTCGGCGAAGGCCGCCCCGGCGATGCTCCCCTCGATGCGGTCGGCCCTGTCGACCGACCTCACGCGCCCAGGGCGTCGAGCAGCGCAGCCGAGGGGGCGATCGCGCCGAACACGCCTCCCTGCATGGTGACCATCTTCAGCGCCGCCTCGTAGTTGCCCACGTCGGTGGCCCCGGTGCAGTCCGTGAGGAGCAGGCACTCGTAGCCCCGGTCGTTGGCGTCGCGCATCGTCGTGTGCACGCACACGTCGGTGGTGATGCCGGTGAACACGAGGTGCGTGATGCCCCGGGTGCGGAGCAGCAGGTCGAGGTCGGTGGCGTAGAACGAGCCCTTGCCGGGCTTGTCGATGACGACCTCGCCCTCGACCGGCGCGACCTCCGGGACGATGTCCCAGCCCGGCTCGCCCCGCACCAGGATCCGGCCGCACGGCCCGGAGTCGCCGATGCCGGCGCCGATGCGCTTCGAGCGCCACAGCTTGTTCGGCGGGCAGTCCGACAGGTCGGGGCGGTGGCCCTCGCGGGTGTGGATCACCGTCCAGCCCGCGGATCGGGCCGCGGCCAGCACCTTGGTGGTCGGCTCGAGGCCGGCCCGGGTCAGGTTCAGGTCGTAGCCCATGTGGTCCACGTAGCCGCCGGGCCCGCAGAAGTCGGTCTGCCAGTCGATGTTGACCAGCGCGGTGCGGGCCGGGTCGATGGCCCCGTCGTAGGGCCAGGGGTACGGCTCGGCGTCGACGGTCTTGGTGATCACGGGGCCTCCGGGACGGTGAGGGGGGAGAGGGTGACGGACGTGGGGGCGAGGGTGGGGAGCAGGTCGGCGCTGGTGCCGAGGGCACCGAAGATGCCGCCGGACATGGTCACGCTGGACAGGGCGTGGGCTCCGAGGTCGATGTCGAAGGGGGCGACGGCGTCGGTGAGGACGAGGCACTCGTAGCCGCGGTCGTTGGCGCTGCGGAGGGTGGAGTCGACCGCCGCCTCCGCGCCCCAGCCGACCATCACCAGGTGGGTGATGCCCCGCGAGCGGAGGAGGCCGTCGAGGGGGCTGGCGCAGAAGCCGTCGACGCCGCCGGCGTCGACGACCAGGTCCCCGGGCTCGGGGGCCGAGACGAGGTCCCACCCCGGTGCGCCGGGGGCGGGGGGGAGGCCCGAGGGCCGGGGAGCCGGGGCGGCGTGGCGCAGGTGCACCACGGCCGCCCCGGCCGTGCGAGCCGCCCCGCACACGGCTCGCACGACCGTGCCGACCTCACCCGCACCGACCGAGCGGTCGGCCCAGGCCGCCTGGGCGCCGGCCACCACGACGGCGAGCCGGTGGGGCACCACCTCGCCGTCGTAGGGCCACGGGTAGGGGTCGGCAGGGATCATCGGTGGATCAGCCCTCCGGGATCTGGCCGACGACGCCCTCGACGAAGACCGTCATGATCTCCTCGACCTCGTCGTACTCCGGCACGGTGCCCTCGGGGATGAGCTCGCTGCCGTCCTGGGCGATGACCGGGCCGGCGAAGGGGGAGCCCTCGCCGGAGATGTCCTCGCGGGCGGCGTCGATGGCGGCGGTCGCCTCGGCCGGGACGGCGTCACCGAGCTCCGACTCGATGAACGGGTTGTTGCCGTCCTTCAGGCCGGTGCGGAAGTTGGCGTTGTACTCGCTGCCGGTGAAGTCGCCGTCCAGGGAGGTGGCCACGATGTCGGCGTACAGGGCGTCCCAGTCCCACTCGGAGCCGGCGATCCAGGCGTTGGGGGCCAGCGCCGAGGCGTCGGCGTGGTAGCCGACCACGAAGACGCCCTCCTCCTCGGCCGCCTTGGTGATGGTCGAGGTGCAGTCCTGGTGCTGGGTGATGCACGTCCACGCCCTGCGAGAACAGGCTGGAGGCGGCGTCGGCCTGCTTGCCCGGGTCGCACCAGCTGGAGGTGTTGACCACGAAGGTCTCGACGTCGGGGTTGACCGACTGCCGCGCCCAGCTGGAAGGCGTTGATGTTGGCGATGGTCTGCGGGATCGGGAAGGCGTAGACGTAGCCGAGCTTGTTGGTCTCGGTCGTCATGCCGGCCGCGATGCCGGCCAGGTACACCGGCTCGTACACCGTGCCGAAGTAGGTGCCGGCGTTGTCGGGGACGTCACCGCTGATGACGTTGCCCTGCTGCACCACGACGACGTCGGGGTGGTCGGCGGCGACCTTCATGGCCGCGTCGAGGTGGCCGTAGCTGGTGGCGAAGAGGATCTTGGCGCCCTTGGCGATCATGCCCTCCATCACCCGGGTGGCCTCGTCGGTCTCGGGGACGTTCTCGGCGGTGAGCACCTCGAGGTCGGGGTACTCCTCCTCGAGGGCCATGGCCCCCTCGTAGGCGGCCTGGTTGTAGCCGAAGTCGTCCTTGGGGCCGACGAAGATGAAGCCGACCGCGGTCGAGCCCTCGCCGGGGGCGGCGTCGGAGGACCCTCCGGCGCCGGATGCTGCTTCGTCGGTGTTGCTGCCGCAGGCGGCCAGGCTGAGGGCGACGGCGGTGAGCAGACCGAGCACTCGGAGACGGGATCGTCGGGATCGCACGTGAGGACTTCCTTTGTGTGGGTGTGGTGCCAGGACGGGCCGGGGCCCGGGTGCGCCCGGTCGGGCGCGGTTCCCCCCGCTGGACGGCGGGCGTTCAGGTGGAGGGGGAGATCTCGAAGACCTGTTGCAGGCCCTCCGGTCCCTCGGCGGCCCGCCGCCGTCCGAGGGCCACGAGGACGAGGATGATCAGGACGTAGGGGATGGCGTTGAGGGCGAACTGGTTGATGCCGTAGCCCCGGGCCTGGAGGGCGGGGGACAGGGCGAGGGCGGCGCCGAACAGGTACGAGCCGGCGGCCACCTTGAAGGGCTGGCGGGCGGCGAAGATCACGACCGCGCAGGCCACGAAGCCCCGGCCCTGGGTCATGTTCTCGAACCAGGCGTTGGCGTAGGCGTTCGAGAGCTGCGCCCCGCCGATGCCGGCCAGGGCCCCGCCGAGGACGACCGCGGCGTACTGCACGAAGCGCACCGGGTGGCCGTAGGTGGCCAGCACCTCCTTGCGCTCGCCGACGCCCCGCAGCATGAGGCCCCACCGGCTGCGCTGGAGGATCCACCACGACAGCGGGACCAGGGCGAAGCTGCAGGTAGGTCAGGGCGTCGTGCTGGAAGAGGATCTCGCCGATCCACGGGATCGACGACAGCCCGGGCACGTCCCAGGTGGAGAAGCCGCTCGACTCGACGCTCACGTAGTCGGCGCCGAACAGCGACGTGAGGCCGAGGCCGAGGAACAGGATCACCAGGCCGTTGGCCAGCTGGTTGGCGCCCCGGGAGAGCACGAGCCAGGCGTGGACGAGGGCCAGCAGCCCGCCGGCGACGAGGCCGGCGAGGGCCCCGATCCAGGGGTTGCCGGTCTCGGCCGCGACCGCGTAGCCGGAGAGGGCGCCGACGAGCATCGAGCCCTCGGTGCCGAGGTTCACGACGCCCGGCGCTCTCGGAGAAGGACTCGCCGATGGCGGCGTAGAGGATGGCGGTGCCACCGGTGACCGCACCGGCCAGCACCTCGACTGCGAGGCTCACGTCATCGCTCCTGTGGGATCGGGGAGGGTGGGGGAGGGGTGGGTGTGCATCAGCCGGCCTTCCGAGCGCGGGCCCGGGGCTCGGCGAAGCCGAACACCGCGATCAGCACCAGGGCCATCAGCACGTTGACGGTGGCGGCCGGCAGCCCCGAGTCGATCTGGAGGGAGTCGCCGCCGATGGTGATGGCGGAGAGGGCGATGGCGCTGAGCACGACCTTGGGCGGGTCGTGGCGCACCAGCCAGCTGGCGAGGAAGGCGATGTAGCCGTAGTTGGCCAGGAAGCCGGGGCGCAGCTTCATCTCGGCGCCGGTCAGGTGCACCGCACCGCCGAGGCCGGCCAGCGCCCCACCGATGGCCATCGCGCCCAGCACCAGGACGCCGACCCGCAGGCCGGCCCGCCGGGCCGCCTCGCCGTTGCCTCCCACCACCTTGAGCTGGAAGCCCATCCGGGTCGAGCGCAGCATCCACCACACCGCCGCGGCGGCGATGATCGCGATGACGATCCCCCAGTGCACCGTCGAGGTCCCGATCAGGGGCAGCCGGTTCCCGACCTCGAGGGGGGCGGTGGCCGGTTGGCCGCTGCCGTTCGGGTCCTTCCACGGGTCGTAGATCAGGAAGAACATGACGTTGAGGGCGACGTAGTTCAGCAGCAGCGTGCTGACGGCCTCGTTGATGCCGACGGCCAGCTTGAGGAAGGCGGCCAGGCCGGCCCACAGGGCCCCGCCGACCGCGCCGGCGACGAGGAGGAGGGCCATGGTGCCGGGGCTGGCGGCGCTCGGGCCGATGGCGATCGAGAGGCCGGCGGCGAACACCCCGCCCATGAGCAGCTGGCCCTCGCCGCCGACGTTGACGAGACCGGCCTTGGCGGGGACGGTCACGGCCAGGGCGGCGAGGATCAGCGGGCTGGCCTTCACCAGGATGGCGGTGAGGGACGTGTCGGTGCCGAGCGACTCCCACATGCTCTGGTAGGCGTCGAGCGGGGCGACGCCCTTGCTGATCATCAGCGCCCCGAAGATCACGAAGGCGGCGCCGAGGGCGATCACCCAGCGGCCGATCCCCTTGGCCGCGGCTGCGGCCCGGTTGGGCCCTCCCGGCTCGGCGGCCGGGACGTCGGCCGGTGCCGCGGTGGCGGTGGCGGTGGTCATCAGCCCTCCTCCTCTCCGGACGCGTCCGGCTCGGCTTCTGCGTCGCCGAGCATGAGTCGGCCGATCTCGTAGCGGTCGGTGGTCGCGGGATCGCAGATGCCGGCCAGGTGCCCGCCGTGGAGCACGGCGAGGCGGTCGCTCAGGGTCATCAGCTCGTCGAGGTCCTCGGAGATGAGGAGGACGCCGGCGCCCCGGGCCCGCTGGGCGAGGAGCAGCTCCTGGGTGCGCCGGGTGCTGGCGATGTCGAGGCCCCGGCACGGGTAGGCGGCCACGACGACGGTCGCCTCGCCCCCCAGGGCCCGGACGAGCATGACCCGCTGGATGTTGCCGCCGGAGAGGGTCGAGACGACCCGGTCGCTCGATGCGACGCGGAGGTCGGTGCGCTCGTCGATCTCGGCCAGGTGCCCCTCGACCCCGGTCCAGTCGATGCCGATGCCCTTCTTGTAGGACGCCAGGTCGGCGAGGGCCACGTGCTGCAGCACGTCGAGTCCGGGGACGACGGCGTCGTCGACCGGGTCCTCGGGCACCCCCACCGCGCCGGCCTCGATGGCTCGGCGGGGCGCATCGGGGCCGTCGATCGGGATGTCGCCGATGTGCACCTCGCCCGAGCTCGGCGCGGTGAGCCCCAGGGCGACCTCGTACAGCTCGCGCTGCCCGTTCCCGGCCACGCCGGCGACGCCGACCAGCTCGCCGGCCCGCACCTCGAGGGTGATGTCGGACAGGGCGGGCAGGCCCTTGTGGCGCTCGAGGGTCACCCCGTTGAGGACGAGGGCCGGCGGCGCGCCGTGCGGCACCGGCTCGCGCTCGGCCGGCAGGGGCGCCACCGAGCGTCCGACCATGGCCTCGACCAGGGCGGCGTCGTCGATCTCGGCGGGGACGGTGTCGGACAGCGTGACCCGGCCGCCCCGCAGCACGGTCACCCGGTCGGCGATGGCCCGGGCCTCGCCCAGCTTGTGCAGGATCACCAGGATCGACAGCCCGTCGGCCTGGAGCCGGCGGATGCCGGCGAAGAGGGCGTCGACCTCCTGGGGGGCGAGCACGCTGGTGGGCTCGTCGAGGATGACCAGTCGGGCCCCGCCCATCAGGACCTTGCACAGCTCGACCCGCTGGCGCTCGCCGATCGAGAGGTCCCGGACCAGGGCGGTGGGGTCGACGTGGAGGCCGAAGGACTCCGAGGCGGCGACGATCCGGTCGTGCAGGTCGCGCCGGGCGACCCGCAGGCCCCGGCTGGGCAGGGCGAGGGCGATGTTCTCGAGCACGGTGAAGGCCGGCACCAGGCGGAGGTCCTGGAAGACCATGCCGATCCCGGCGGCCCGGGCCGCGCCCGGCGAGCCCGGCGGGAGCGGCTCGCCGTCGACGCGCACCTCGCCCTCGTCGGGCACGTAGGTGCCGTAGATCATCTTCATGAGGGTGGACTTGCCGGCCCCGTTCTCGCCGAGGACGGCGTGCACCTCCCCGGGGCGGACCGAGAGGCTGACGTCCTGGTTGGCGACCAGCGGACCGAACCGCTTGGTGAGCCCGACGACCTCGAGGCGGTGGGCCTCGGGATCGGTCGCCGGGGGGCCGGCCTCGGTGGGTGGGGTGAGGGTGGTACTCATGTGGGCTCCGCGTTGGCCATGCGGGCGATCGCCCGGTTGACGCGCTCCTCGACGACGGCGATCGAGCCGTCGAGGTGCTCGGTGAAGCGCTGCTCGGCGGTGGCGAGGTCACCGTCGAGCACCGCGTCGAGGATCCCGAGGTGGTCGACGATCGTCTCGGCGATGCGGTCCTCGGTGAGGAAGTCCTGCATCCGCACGATGCGGATGCGGTCGTTGACCTGGCGCAGCAGGTCGGCCAGCGCCGGGTTGCCGGCGGCCTCGGCCAGGGTGACGTGGAAGGCCTCGTCGAACACCACGAAGCCCGGGTCGGGCTCGAGCGACTCGTCGTCGGCCAGGCCGGCCCAGTCGTCGCGCAGGGCGGTGAGCACCGCGGCGTCGTGGGCTCCACCGACCCGACCGGGGCGCTGCAGCGCCTGGAGCTCGAGGCCGACCGCACCTCGTAGAGGTGCCGCATCCCGGTCACGTCGGGGGCGATCGGCTCGTAGCCGCCGTCGGCCGACCGCTTGACCAGCCCCTCGGAGTGGAGGCGGTGGAGCGCCTCGCGGATGGGGGTGCGGCTCACGCCGACCACCGCGGCCAACCGGGTCTCCCGGAGCCGGGCGTTCACCGGGAAGTCGCCGACCAGCAGGCGGTGCTTGAGCTCGACATACGCGTGGTCGGCCCTGAGGCGACCGGTATGCGGCTCTGTATACACGCAGGTCAAAGTAGGTATTTCCCGTTTCGGGCACGTTTCGTGCCGGTACGGGCTGCGTCAACGCCCTCTGTTGCGACCCTGTACGGCGACCCTTGCGGCGACGCCCTCGCGGTGGCCGTCGGCGCTGGTCAGGCGGACGGAGCCGGCCACGACACGTGGGCCGCCACCACCCGCCAGCCCTCGGGGAACCGGAGCCACGTCTGGGACTGCCGGCCGACCGGGGTGGCCCCGTCGTCGGGGACGAACTCGGTCGTGACCACCGCGGTGTGGTCGCCGAAGGTCGTCACGACGAGGTCGCGCAGCGTCCGCGGCGGGGTCTGGCGGGCCAGGCCGCGGCGGTGGGACGACACCTCGGCGAAGCCGTGCTGGCGGTCGGCCAGGCCGACCCGCTCGGTGTGCGGGCTGTCCCAGAACAGCTCGTCGAGCACGTCGAGGTCGTTGGCCACGAGGGCCGCCTCGTAGCGCTCGAAGGTGGCCCGCACCTCGGCGACGACGTCCGGTCGGTCGACCTCGGGCGCGGGCGGCGTCGGCGGCACGGGCGCAGCGTAGGCCGAACGGGTTTGACCCCTCGTCGCCGCGCACCGGAGCATGAGGCGTGGCCGATCCCATCGCCGTCCTGACCGAGCGCCTCGTCCCCGCCTTCGCCGGGGTGCGCGACGCCTCCTGCGCGGCGGCCGGGCTCGACCCCGCGGACGTCCCCGCCCCGCCCACCGTGCGCCGCAGCGACCGGGCCGACTTCCAGGCCGACGGTGCCCTCGCCCTGGCCAAGCGGCTGGGCCGCAACCCGCGCGAGGTCGCGGCCGAGGTCCTGGCCGCGGCCGACCTCGACGGCCTCACGCTGGCCCCCGAGGTCGCCGGCCCCGGCTTCCTCAACCTCACCCTCACCGACGACGCGGTGGCCGAGCTCGCCCGCCGGGCCCACGCCGACGCGCGCCTCGACGTCGGCACCGACCCCGATGCCGGGGTCACCATCGTCGACTACTCGTCGCCCAACGTGGCCAAGGAGATGCACGTCGGCCACCTGCGGTCGACCGTGATCGGCGACGCCCTGGTGCGGCTGCTCGTCGCACGTGGGCCACGACGTCCGGCGCGAGAACCACATCGGCGACTGGGGCACCCCGTTCGGGATGCTGATCGAGCACCTCCTCGACGTGGGCGAGGAGGAGGCGGTGGCCGAGCTGTCGGTCGGCGACCTCGACCGCTTCTACAAGGAGGCCCGGGCCGCGTTCGACGCCAGCGACGAGCTGAAGGAGCGGTCGCGGCAGCGGGTCGTGCTCCTCCAGTCCGGCGACGCCGAGACCCTCCGGCTGTGGCGGATCCTGGTCGACCAGTCGGCCGCCTACTTCCAGACCGTGTACGACCGGCTCGACGTCCTGCTCACCGTCGACGACATCGTGGGGGAGAGCGCCTACAACGACGACCTGCCCACCGTGGTGGCCGACCTCGACGCCCAGGGCCTGCTCGTCGTCGACGACGGCGCCGACTGCGTGTTCCCGCCCGGCTTCACCAACCGCGAGGGCGAGCCCCAGCCGATGATCGTGCGCAAGGCCGACGGCGGCTACGGCTACGCGGCCACCGACCTGGCCACCATCCGCCACCGGGTCGACGGCACCAGGGCGTCGCGGATCCTCTACGTCGTGGGTGCGCCGCAGCGCGACCACTTCGAGATGGTCTTCGCGGTGGCCCGCCTGGCCGGCTGGCTGCCCGAGGGCGTCGACGCCGAGCACATCCCGTTCGGCAACGTGCTCGGTGCCGACGGCAAGATGTTCAAGACCCGGTCGGGCGAGACGGTGCGGCTGGTCGACCTGCTCGACGAGGCCGTCGACCGGGCCGCCGCCGCCATCGCCGAGAAGAACCCGGACCTCGTCGGCGAGGAGGCCGCCGCGGTCGCCCGCGCGGTGGGCATCGGGGCGGTCAAGTACGCCGACCTGTCGAGCGACCGGGTGAAGGACTACGTCCTCGACTTCGACCGGATGCTCGCCTTCGAGGGCAACACCGGTCCCTACATGCAGTACGCCCACGCCCGGATCCGCTCGATCTTCCGGCGGGGCGAGGTCGACCCCTCCGCCCTCGACGCCGCCGCGCTGCGCGGTGGTCGAGCCGGCGGAGCGGGCCCTGGCCCTCGCCCTGGTCGGCTTCGACGGCGCGGTGCCGTCCGCCGCGGCGTCGAGCCAGCCCCACCGGCTGTGCACCTACCTGTTCGACCTGGCCCAGGCCTTCACCACCTTCTACGAGGCGTGTCCGGTGCTGCGGGCCGACGACGACGCCATCCGCAGCAGTCGGCTGGTGCTCTGCGACCTCACCGCCCGCACCCTGGCCACCGGCCTCGACCTGCTCGGCATCGCCGCCCCGGACCGCATGTGACCTCGCCGGTCAGGGGGCGGGGCCTCCGGGGGGCAGGCGACCGGGCCAGTCGGCCAGCGCCTCGCTGACGTCGGCGGCGAGGAGGCCGTTGCCGAAGGCGGTGAAGTGGAGGCCGTCGTCGGCCCGGGCCCGCTGGAGCTGCCCGGTCGCGTCGGGGAGGTCCCACGTGAACCCGCCGTCGGGCCCCGACGCGAGGGCGTGCCAGTCGAGGAGCGTCACGTCGGGCAGCCGTCGGTAGATCGCGTTGAGGGGGTCGACGGTGTCGGCCAGGTAGGCGAACCAGTTCCCGTCGTCGATCGGCGGGATGAGGCCCCACAGCACGGTCGCCCCCGCGACCGGGCCGTCTTCGCCAGCCGTCGGCTCTGGCTCTCCCACGCCGACAGCATGAGGTCCGATCCGTCCTCCACCACGGTCCCGTTGGCCAGCACGTAGGGGTCCGCATCGGGCTGGCGCTCGAGGTAGCTGCCGGCGAAGTGGAGGACCACCACGTCCGGGTCGAGGTCGGCGATGGCCGTCTCCAGCTCGTCGCCGATGCGTCCCTGGTCGGTCAGCGGGCCGATGCCGGCCTCCCCGATCCAGCGCACGTCGACCGCGGGGAGGGCCTGGGCGACGTAGGGAGCCAGCTGCTGGGTGATCGAGTCGCCGACCAGCAGCAGCCGGCGGACCTCGGGGGCCGGCGCGGTGGTGGTCGCACCGGGCTCGATCGAGCGGGCCGCGGTGGTGGGCGGCAGGGTCTGGGTCGCACCGGCCGCGGCCGCGACCCGCTCACCGCTGGTGACCTCGATGCCCGAGGGGCCCCGGTCGGCGGTGTTGGGGGGCACGCCGAGGGTGGCCACCAGGGACACCGCGACGACACCGGCGAGGGCGGCCGGGTGCACCCGGGGCAGGAGTCGACGGCGACGGATCGGCTCCTCGATCAGGTGCGCCGAGACCCCGGCGAGGGCGAGGGTGATGGTGGTCTGGATGGCGAACAGGGCCACGCCGTCGACGCCGAGGCGGTCGGCGGTGAGCCAGGAGAACAGCGGCCAGTGGAACAGGTAGGCGCCGTAGGAGACCCGGCCGACCCACCGAAGCGGTCGCACGTCCAGCACCCGTTGCACAGGGGTGGGCCTGATGCAGCCGGTGATGACCGCGACCGAGCCGAGGGTGTAGATCGTCAGCCCGCCGGTGTAGAGGGCGCGCCCGGCCTGCTCGGCGGTGACCCACCACCCGACCACGACGGCCGCGCCGACCAGGGCGAGGAGCGACACCTTGCGCGACGGCAGCTCCCAGTCGGCGGTGCGGTGCAGCACGCAGGCGAGGACCACCCCGGCGAGGAGCTCGGCCGCCCGGGTGTGGGTGGCGTAGTACGCCCAGGTGACGTCGCCCCCGACGGGCACGGCCGAGAGGAGCGTGGCCGTCGACGCCACCGCGAGCAGGGCGGCCACCGGGCCGAGGATCCAGCGCAGCGGCCACCCGACCTTCCTCGCCACCCAGCCCAGGACGAGCACCGTCGGGGGGAGGAGGAGGTAGAACTGCTCCTCCACCGCGAGCGACCACATGTGCTGCACGGGCGAGGCGCTGGCCGCGTAGCCGGCGTAGGCGCGGCCGGAGAGCGCCAGTCGCCAGTTGACGGCGAGCCCGAACGAGGCCCAGAGGTCGGAGCGCAGGCCCGCCAGCTGGGTGGACGTGGCTGCGGCCCGGGCCAGGACCACGACCATCACCAGCGTGATGCCGGCGGCGGGGAGGAGGCGACGGGCCCGCCCCGCCCAGAAGCGGCCGAGGGCGATGCCTCCCGTCGTCACCGACTCGCGCAGCAGGAGGGAGGTGATGAGGAAGCCGGACAGGGTGAAGAACGTCGACACCCCGAGGAAGCCGCCCCCGGCCCACGAGAACGTGCCGTGGTACGCCATCACCGCCAGCAGGCAGAGCGCGCGGCAGGCCGTCGAGGGCACCGACGTAGGGCAGTCGGCCCCGAGTCGCCACCGGCCGGGCCGTGCTGCTCATCTCCTCCACGATGCCCGCGAGCGTAGGGGCGGGAGGGGTCAGCCTCCGGGTATCCGGACCGGGAGGCGGCCGGCCGCCACGGTGCCGCCGACGGCGATCACGGTGGCCATCCCGAAGGCCAGCGCGGCGCCGGTCGAGGGCGACGCGCCCCGCCCGTCGGCCAGCGCCACGAGGGCGCCGCCGATGCCCGTGCCGAGCGAGACGCCCAGGGTGTCGCACAGCTGGAGGGCGGCGGTGGCCTCGCCCTCGCGACCCGGCGAGGCCGCGCCCAGCGCCGACACCGACAGCGGCGCGTACCCGAGGCCCATCCCCATGCCGGCGACGGCCCAGACCGGCACCGCGGTCCACGCCGGGAGGGCGAGGGCGACCGGCACCATGGCTGCGGTCGCGGTGCCGATCAGCACGAACGCCAGGCGATCGAGCCGGCGGGGGCCGATCCGGGCGACGTGGCGTTCCTGGGTCCACGCGCCCGCCGTCCAGGTCAGGGCGACGGCGGTCAGGGCCAGCCCGGCGAGGGCGGTCGAGCCGCCCCGTCCCTCGGTGACCGCGAGGGTCACGAACGCGTCGGCCCCGAAGAACGACGCGGTGAGGAGGCCACGGACGCCCACGACCGCGGGCAGGACGGGGCGCAGCCGGGCGGTGCCGGGAGGGACGACCCGCAGGAACGCGGCGGCGGCCACCGGGACGCCGACCAGCACCATGGCCACCGCGGCCGGGCCGACGGCGACCGTGGTCGCGAGCTGCGCCAGCGCCACGCCGCCGACCAGGACGAGCACGAGGCCCAACCGTCGGGCGGGGGAGGTGGACGCCGCGTCGTCGGCCGGGTCGGTGGCGGCGGGACCGGGCAGGCGGGTGAGCGCGGGGAGCGTCATCGCCGCCGACAGGACGACGAGGGGGAGCAGTCCGAGGAAGACCCACCGCCACGACGCGGCGTGCTCGATCGCGGTCGCCAGGGTCGGACCGATCAGGCCGGGGACGACCCACGCGGTCGAGAACACCGCGAACACCCGCGGCCGCAGCGAGGGCGGGTAGCCCCGGGCGACGCTGGCGTAGGCCGAGGCGGGGATGGCGCCGGCACCGAAGCCCTGGGCCAACCGGGCCAGGACCAGCATCCCCATGGACGACGCCAGCCCTCCTGCGATGAGCCCGACGGAGAAGAGCACCAGGCCGGCCGCGAACGGCACCGCGGGGCCCCGCCGGTCGGTGAGGATCCCGGTGATGACGATCCCGGGGAGGGTGGCGAGGAAGAACCCGCTGAAGACCCACCCGTACAGGGAGAGGCCGCCGAGGTCGCGCTCGACGGTCGGCATGACCGTGGCGATGGCCAGGCTCTCGAACGCGACCAGGACGATGGTGAGGACGAGCCCCGTCGTCAGCCGTCGGCGGTGCCCGTCCCACACCCCGCCGACGGACGGCTGACCGGTGCTCCCGTCGTCGACGACCGATGCCGGCGAGCGGTCGATGGGGGCGGCCTCGGGCACGGGCGCAGCCTACGGCCCGGCAGGTTTGTGCACCCGACAATTGGGAAACTCGGGACCGGGCGGCGCAGAGCCGTCGGTCAGTGGTCGACGACCCCCAGCGACCACTCCGGCATCGTGCGGGTCTCGGGGTCGTACGAGCGGAGCCACGTCGGCAGCCAGGCCGGGTCGGCCAGGGAGGTGGGGTGGTGGCCGGCCACCAGCGACGCCGCCAGCGCAGGGAGGAGCTCGAAGGTGAAGCCGAAGGTCCAGGTCGCCATCTGGACGTGGGCCGACGGGCGCCAGATGCGCCCGGACGAGGCCATGCCCACCAAGGTGCCGAGCAGGGTGAACCAGGCCGTGACCAGCATGGCGGTCACCATCCCGACCGCGAGCGAGACCCGGCCGCCGCCCCGGGCCCGGTGCACGTCGAAGGCGACCGTCTTGTGCTCGACCTCCTCGGCCAGGTGCCAGAGGAACAGCGTCGTGGCCACGGGGTCGGCTCCGCGGAAGAGCGTGGAGGAGCGCCGGTCGACCCACCGGGCCACGGTGAAGGCGAGCGTCTCGAACCCGGCCGCGTAGGCGAGCCCGAACCGGGTCGAGCGCCGGTCCAGCCAGCGGAAGGTGGTGGCCGCCCACCGGTCGACGCGGCGCCAGGCCGGGGCGCTGCGCGACCAGGATGCGGTTGAAGCGGTGGTGCGCGCCGTGGTGGGCCGTCTCCTGGCCGATCCAGGTCGCGGTCTCCTCGGCCAGCGGACCGTCCAGGTGGGGCAGCTCGGAGCGGACGACCCCGACCACGTAGGGCTCGGCGTGGGGCATCAGCAGCGACACCGCGTTGGCGACCGACGCCAGCTCGGGGGTCTGCGGCGTCCAGTCCGGATCGAGGTCCTCGGGCCACTCGAACCGCAGCCGGCGGACGGTGGCGGTGGGCGCCGTCGGGCCGTGTCGGGTGCGCCGGGACCCGCCGTCGCGCCGGGCGCGGTGGGGGACACCGTGGGCGTGGGGGCGGCGGTCACGCCCCTCCCATCGGTCGTCCCGCACCATCGCTGAGGCCCGTCGGTGATTCGCCGTCGATTCCGCTGACGGCTCGTCGGAGGTCGACGCTGGCTGACGGCGGGCTCGTCGGAGGTCGATTCGCCGTCGATTCGCTGGCCGACGGGATGGGGCGGCCGGGAGGGGAACACGTCCGGCCCCGCCCGGCCTCGTCGGGCATGCTGTCGTCCCGCCCCCTCCGGAGACGTCGATGGATCCCGCCGAGCTGCTCTCGTCCATGCCCTTCGCCCTGGCCAACGGGGTCGAGATCTCGACCGCCTCGGTCGACGAGGTCGTCGGCACCCTCGACTGGTCGCTCGAGCGCTGCACCGCCGGGGGCCTGCTCCACGGCGGCGCCCTCATGACCCTCGCCGACAGCCTGGGCGCCGTGCTCGCCTTCCTGAACCTCCCCGAGGGGGCCCAGGGCACGTCGACCATCGAGTCGAAGACCAACCTCTTCCGAGGCGTCCGGGAGGGCACGGTCACCGCCACGGCGACCGTCCTGCACAGCGGGCGGTCGACGATCGTCGTCCAGACCGACGCTCGCGACGGCGAGGGGCGGCGCGTCGCCCTCACGACCCAGACGCAGGCCGTCCTGCGCTGATCGCGGCGACGGGCGGCCGCTCCCACGACCGCCGGTGGCCGCGCGCCCGCCGGTCAGGCGGCCTGCGGCCCTCGGAGCAGCCGGCCCGGGTGGGTCCCGGTCAGCTCGTCGTCCTCGCGGACGACCTCGCCGGCGACGACGGTGAGCCGGTAGCCCTGCGAGCCCTGCACGAAGCGACGGGCCCCGGTGGGGAGGTCCCACGCCATGCGGGGTGGGTCGATGCCCAGCCGGTCGAGGTCGAGGACGTTGAGGTCGGCCCGCAGCCCGGGAGCCACCAGCCCCCGGTCGGCCAGCCCGTAGTGGAGGGCGGTCTGGCGGGTCTGGCGGGCCACCACCAGCTCGAGCGGGAGCCTGGGGCCCCGGGTGCGGTCGCGGGCCCAGAAGGCCAGCATGAACGTGGGCGTGGACCCGTCGCAGATGGAGCCGACGTGGGCGCCGCCGTCGGCCAGCCCCATGCGGGTGCGGGGGTGCTGGTGGAGGGCCCACGTGGGGTCGAGGGAGCCGTCGCTGTAGTTGAACAGCGGGAAGTAGAGGAGGCCGTTGCCGTCCTGCTCCATCATCACGTCGAAGGCGACCTCGGCGGGGGGCCGGCCCTCGCGGGCGGCGATGGCCGCCACCGATGCCTCCGGGGGTGGCTCGTAGTCGGTCTCGCCCCGGAACGGGAACATCTTGTGCCAGGCGGTCGTGAGGAACCGGGCGAAGTCGCCGAGGTCGACCGGCTCGCCGGTGAGGAGGGCCTCGCGGGCCGCGGGGTCGGCGCGCAGCCGCTCGACCCGCTCGGTCGGGTCGAGCATCGCCAGCGGTCCCCACCCGGGCGACGTCGAGAACGGGTGGATCGTGGCCGACCACCCCATCAGCAGGCCGACCGGCCGACCATGGACCTGGCCGTACACGTCGATGCCGTCGTCGGCGGCCCGGTCGAGCAGGTCCACGACCTCGCGCCACCGGTCGGGGGCCACGTCGGTCTGCTGGAGGTTGAAGGTGACCGGGCGGCCCGAGCGCTCGGCCAGCCGGCGCAGCCAGGGGAACTCACCGGGCACGTCGGGGTGGTGGAGCGCAGCCTGGAACACGCCGTGGCCGGCGCCCCGGAGGGCGTCGCCGAGGGCCATGATCTCGGCCTCGGCCGCGTGGGTGCCCGGCACCAGCTCGCCGTCGGCGGAGCGGTGCAGGGGGGTGCGCGAGGTCGACACGCCCAGCGCGCCGGCCAGCAGCGCCCGCTGGGTCAGGGCGGTCATCTCGGCCAGGTCGGCGTCGGTCGCCGGCTCGTCGGCCGCGCCCCGGTCGCCCATGACGTAGGCCCGCAGCGCACCGTGGGGGACCTGGGTGCCGACGTCCATCACCCAGCGGCGCCGGTCGAGGGCGTCGAGGTACTCCTCGAAGGACTCCCACTCCCACTGGATGCCGGCGGTGAGGGCCGCGCCGGGGATGTCCTCGACCCCCTCCATCAGCCGGATGAGCCAGTCGTGGCGGTCGGGCGCGGCGGGGGCGAACCCGACGCCGCAGTTCCCCATGACGATGGTGGTGACGCCGTGCCAGCCCGAGGGGGTGAGGTCCGGGTCCCAGGTGGCCTGGGCGTCGTAGTGGGTGTGCATGTCGACCCAGCCCGGGGTGACGACGAGCCCGTCGGCGTCGACCTCCCGCCGCCCGCGGGGCACGTCGTCGCCGACGGCGGTGATGCGATCGCCGGTCACGGCGACGTCGGCCCGCCGCGGCGGGCCTCCGCTGCCGTCGACGACGAGGCCGTCGCGGAGGACGAGGTCGGGTGCTCATCGGTCACCATCCAGCGGTGGGCCGACCTCGATCGTCTCCTGGTCGGGCACCGATGACCGCCGCGGCTCCGCGGTCGCGGAGCGTGGCCGTGCTGTCTGCGCTCGCTCACGGGCACCTCCTGGTGGGACCTGGGCACCGGCGAGCGCCGGGTCAGCTGCGGGCGCCGGCGCCGAGCACGACCGGCCCGGCCCGGTCGCGCTTGGCCTGGTACATGGCCCGGTCGGCCCGGGCGATCAGCCCGTCGACGCGCTCGCCGCCCTCGGCGACGACCGCACCGACGCTGAGCCCGAGCAGCACCGTCTCGCCGTTGGGCAGGGCGATGGGCTCCTCCATGGCGTCGCCGATGCGCTCGATGACGCGGGCCGCGGCCGACGGGGAGCCGAGCTCGACCACCAGCACGAACTCGTCGCCGCCCCAGCGGCCGCACGTGTCGCCCTCGCGGACGGCGGTGGTCAGCCGGCGGGCGACCTCGACGAGGGCGGCGTCGCCGGCCTCGTGGCCGTAGCGGTCGTTGACGGCCTTGAAGCCGTCGAGGTCGGTGAACACGACCAGCGGGCGCAGGCCGAGGCGCTGGGCCCGGATGAGGGCCATGCGGACCCGGTCGAGCACCAGGCCGCGGTTGGGCAGGCCGGTCAGGTCGTCGTGGAAGGCCAGCTCGGCCAGCACCTCGTTGACGCCGTGGTGGACCGTGGTCTCGGTGCGGGAGAGCACCATCCCGCCGGTCGGGAGGTGCTCGCAGGCCAGCAGGAACCACCGGGCCTCGGTCGGGTCGGTGGGGGAGTCGATCTGGTACTGGACCTGGAACGAGGTGCCCCGTCCGTCGAGCAGCCGGGTCAGGCCGTCGGCGATGTGGTCGGCGACGGGCGACGGGGGGGTGCGGGCGCGCAGGTGGGCGACGATGTCGGTGCCGACCGGCGCGATCAACGGGTCGTCGTCGCCGGCGCCGAGGTCCCACAGGTGGTTCGTCGCCGTGAGGATGCCGCGACCGTCGGCGATGGCGAGTCCGTGGGGGAGCAGGTCGAACACGGCGTCGCGCGGCGGGAGCTGCTCCTCGGCGGTGGTGAGGTCGATGTGGGTCACGGGAGGGGCCTGTGGACGGGGGGAGTGACCCCAGACTACCCCCCGGTCCGGACGGTGAACCGGTACCACGCTGGGTGGTCGTCCCGACGCGGGCCCCGACCGGGCAGGCCTCAAGGCGACGCCTATGCTGCCGACGATCAGAGCGGGGGCTCGGCCCCCCGGCAGCTCCCTCGACCACCCTCCGATGAGACCAGCCCCCCGCACCCGGATCCTCCTCGCCGCGCTCGCCGCGGCCTGCGCCCTCGCCGGCGTCGCGCCCGCCCCGCGCCGGCCCAGGACGACGGCGACCGGCCGATCGACGCCGACGCCCTCCGCCACGAGTACGAGGAGCTGGCCGGCGACGAGGCCGACCTCCTCGTCGCCTACGACCAGGCCACCGCCCGCCTCGCCGAGCTGCTCCCCCAGGTCGAGGAGGCGACGCGGAAGGTCGACGAGGCCAACCGGGCCCTGTGGGACGCGGAGATCGCCCTCGGTGAGGCCCGTGACCGCCAGGACGCCGCCCGGGCCGAGCTGGAGGAGAGCCGGGCCCGGGTCGCCGACGCCACCGAGAGGCTTCGCCTCTACGCGGTCGAGGCCTACATGGGCGACGGCAGCGCCGACGTCGACGTCACCATGGACATGCTCACCGGCGGCGGCGACGACTCCCTCGCCCGCCACGGCTACCGCACCTCGGTCAGCGACCAGCAGACGCGGCTCATCGACGAGCTCGAGGACGCCCGCCGCGACCGGGCCCGCTCGACCCGCGAGGCCCGCCGGGCCACCAACGCGGCGGAGGACCTGCGGGACCAGATCGAGGGGCTGCGCAGCCAGGCGGCGGCCGCCCTCGCCGAGGTGCAGCGGCTGACCCAGGAGGCGGCGTCGGAGCGGATGCGCCAGGAGATCCTCCTGACCGACGTCCGGTCGCGGAAGGTCTCGATCGAGGCCCGCATCGTCGGCCTGGAGAAGGCGGCCGACGGCATCGCCCAGATCCTGTCCGCCTACCAGCGCGACGACGACGACTGGCTGGCCGGCTCGGTCGACGTCGACATGCCCCACGCCACCGCCGAGATCGGCTCCGAGTTCGGGATGCGGCACCACCCGATCCTCGCCATCACCCGGCTCCACGCCGGCGCCGACATCGGCGCCCCGGCCGGGTCGCCCGTGCTGGCCTCCGCCGACGGCGTCGTGCTCGTCGCCGGGGCCCGGGGCGGGTACGGCAACACGGTCGTGATCGCCCACGCCAACGGCCTGGGGACGGTGTACGCCCACAACTCGTCGATCGACGTGCAGGTCGGCGACCTCGTCGAGCAGGGCGACGTCATCTCCCGGGTGGGCAGCACCGGCCTGTCGACCGGGCCCCACATCCACTGGGAGACCCGCATCAAGGGCATCCCGGTCAACCCCCGCAACTTCCTCCCGCCGCCCGACGGCACCGGCGTCGAGGGTCCCGACCCCGACGACGACCAGCCCGGCGGCTGAGCCCGGTCGAGCGGGTCAGCCCAGGCGGACGATGCCCATCCGCACGGCCTGGAGGACGGCCTGGGTGCGGTCGCGGGCGTCGAGCTTCTGGTAGATCGACGCGAGGTGGTTCTTCACCGTCTTCTGGCTGATGTACAGCCGCTCGGCGACCTCCGAGGTGCTGCACCCGTCGGCGATGAGCTGCAGGACCTCCTCCTCCCGCTTGGTGACCACGCGGTCGGGGGAGGCGGTGCTGGGCTCGTCGAGGCGGCGGACCTCGTTCAGCATGGAGGCGGCCAGGCCGGGTGACAGGGCGTGCTGCTCGTCGCAGGCCATGCGGATCGTCTCGCTGATCTCGTCGACCGAGCAGTCCTTGATCAGGTACCCCGACGCGCCGGCGGCCAGGGCCGAGCGGAGGACGTCCTGGTCGGCGTGCATGGTGAGCATCACGACCCGGATCTCGGGGTGGGCGGCGCTGATGCGACGGGTGGCCTCGACGCCGTCGCAGCCCGGCATGGTCACGTCCATCAGCACCACGTCGGGGCGCAGCCGGTCGGCCAGGTCGATGGCCTCGTGGCCGTCGGAGGCCTCACCGATGACGTCGAAGCCCTCCTCGGTGAGGGAGCGGCGCAGACCGTCCCGGAGGAGGCGGTGGTCGTCGGCGAGCATCAGGCGGATGGCCATCGGGGGGAGGGTACCCCAGCGTCCAGGGGGAAGGGACCTGTGACCGCGGCCGGGCGGTCGCCGGGCTCTCGGCGCTACCTGGGGCCGGGGGTCACCAGGTGGCAGCGGATGGTCGACCCGACGCCCTCGACGCTGTCGACGTCGAGCGTGGCGCCGATGGAGTCGGCCCGCTCCCGCATCCCGAGGATGCCGTAGCTGTCGAGGCGGCCGTCCTTGCCGGCGGCGAAGCCCCGGCCGTCGTCGCGGATCTCCAGCAGGGCGGTGCCGTCCTGGCACCACCAGCGCACCAGGCAGCGGTCGGCTCCGCTGTGGCGCTCGACGTTGGCGAGGGCCTCCTGGGCGATCCGGAACAGCTCCCGCTCCTGGCGCAGGGGGAGGCGGCCCTCGGCCTTCAGGTCGAGGCGGACGTCGAGCTTGGTCCGGCCTCGGACCCGGTCGGCGTACTCGGTCAGGGTCGCGGCCAGGTCCGACTGCTCCGACACGTCGGTGCGCAGGTCGTAGAGGGTGTCGCGGACCTCGCCGATCACGCCCCGCACGTCGCTGCGGAGCCGGTCGAGCGACTGGCCGACGGCGTCGCCCCGCTCGTCGGCCTTCACGATGCGGTCGAGCTCGAAGGCGAGGTAGGCCAGCGACTGGCCGATGCGGTCGTGGAGGTCGCGGGCGATGCGCGTGCGCTCCTCGTCGGCGCCGACGGTGCGGAGCCGGTTGAACCACAGCGCGTTGTCGACCGCCAGCGAGGCGGGTCCGACGAAGCCGTCGAGCAGGTCGGCGTCCCGGGGCGTGAAGGCCTCGGCCTCGCGCCGCTCGACCACGACCAGGCCGACGACCCGCTCCCGGCCGACCAGGGGCGCGTACAGGCCGCTGCGGCTCTCCGGCGCGAAGCCCGGGTCGCGGTGGGCGAGGTTGCGGGCCGACGACGAGCGCGCGCCCGACGACGGCCTCCTCGGCGGGTGCGGGCAGGGCCCGTTCGGGCCACGCGACCGGGATGCGGTTGCCCTCGGTGCGGACGACCCGCCAGCCGCCGCCGGTGTCGTCGTAGAGGAGCAGGGCGGCGGTGTCGAAGGAGAACAGGTCGTCGACCCGGCGCATGGTCGACTCCAGCACCTCGTCGAGGTCGAGGGAGCTGGGCAGGGTCTGGGCCACCCGGTGCAGCGCGAACAGCAGGGCGTTGGCGTCGGAGAGCCGGCCCACCCGGTCGAGGGCGAGCGAGTGCTGCAGGTCGGCCTCGACGTTGATGTGGCGGGCGTAGCCGGCGACGGTCGCCACCAGGAGGAGGAGGGTGGTCCACTGGAGCCAGGTGCGGAGGACGTCGCCGTCGAGGCCGCTCTCGGCCAGGTCCGGCAGCCCGATGACGAGCGCGGAGACGGCCGCGATGGAGAGCGAGAGCCGGAAGCCGCGGGCGAAGCCGGCCACGACGATGCCGGTGAGGAGCGAGAACACCAGGGGCGACTCCCACGACCCGGTGGCGAGGATCGCCGCGGTGTGGAGGGCGACCTCGACCAGGACCCGGGCGAGGCTGGCCCGGTCGTGGTGGACCCGCACCGGCTGGGCCAGGCGGAAGACGTTGTAGGCGAGGATGATCGTCGCCCAGGCGACGGTGCCCCAGTCGCGGTCGGTGATGGCCGTGGTGGTGAGGACGACCGAGACCGTGGTGGTGGCGCCCCGCACGGCCATGATCGCGGGGCGGAACGGGGTGGTCTGGTCGATGCGGGGCGGCTCGGGCACCGACGGCGGCCCGCCCAGGTGCGCGTCGAGCGGGTCCTCGGCCGTGTCGGTGGTCGGGGTCGCCATGGGAGGAGGGTAGGTGGCTCCGTCTCGGGGCGCGGTGCGCTCGTGGGTCGCTGGTACGTTCAGCATCTCATGCTCCTCATCGGCCTGACCGGCGGGATCGGTAGCGGCAAGTCCACGGTGTCCTCCCTGCTCACGGCCCGTGGCGCCGTGGTGGTCGACGCCGATGCCATCACCCGCGAGCTCCAGTCCCCGGGGACGCCCGTCCTGGCGGCCATCGTCGAGCGCTTCGGCGACGGCGTGGTGGCCCCCGACGGCACCCTCGACCGCCAGGCGCTGGCCGACGTGGTCTTCGTCGACGACGAGGCCCTGCGCGACCTCAACGCCATCGTCCACCCGGCCGTGGGCCAGGAGATCGGCCGTCGGCTGGCGGAGCTGGCCGACACCGACGAGATCGTGGTGCTCGACGTCCCGCTGCTGGTCGAGTCGGGTCGCGACGACATGGTGGCCCTGGTCGTGGTCGACGTCGACCCCGACCTGGCCGCCGAACGCCTGGTGGAGCACCGGGGCATGAAGATCGAGGACGTGCGGGCCCGCCAGGCCCGCCAGGCGACGCGCGAGGAGCGCCGGGCCCGGGCCGACGTCGTGATCGACAACGGCGGCGACCTGGCGGCGCTCGAGGCCCAGGTCGACGCGGCCTGGGACCGCATCCGGGAGCTGGCTGTCACACACCCTCGGTAGCCTCCGAGGGATGGAAGACGCCGTCCCGGTCACCACCCGCCAGGCCCGGCCCTTCGAGGTCGTCTCGGAGTTCACGCCGGCCGGCGACCAGCCCAAGGCCATCGCCGAGCTGGCCGACGGCATCGAGGGCGGCGAGCGCTTCCAGACCCTCCTCGGCATCACCGGGTCGGGCAAGTCGGCCACCATCGCCTGGACCATCGAGGCGGTGCAGCGGCCGACCCTGGTGCTGGCCCCCAACAAGTCCCTCGCCGCCCAGCTGGCCAACGAGTTCCGCGAGCTGTTCCCCGCACAACGCGGTCGAGTACTTCGTCAGCTACTACGACTACTACCAACCCGAGGCGTACATCGCGTCGAGCGACACGTACATCGAGAAGGACAGCTCGGTGAACGACGAGATCGAGCGGCTCCGCCACTCGACCACCGCGTCGCTGCTCACCCGGCGCGACGTGATCGTGGTGGCGTCGGTGTCGTGCATCTACGGCCTCGGCTCGCCCGAGGAGTACCGCGAGAGCCTGCTCGTCCTCCGCAAGGGCGAGTCGCTCGACCAGCGCGCTCCTGCTGCGCCGCTTCGTCGACATGCAGTACGACCGCAACGACATGAACCTCACCCGGGGCAAGTTCCGGGTCCGGGGCGACACCATCGAGATCCACCCCGCCTACGACGAGACCGCCCTGCGCATCGAGCTGTTCGGCGACGAGATCGAGGCCATGTCGACCTTCGACCCGGTCACCGGCGAGAAGGTGCGGTCCTTCGACGACTTCGTGCTCCTCCCCGCCACCCACTACGTCGCCGGCGAGGAGCGGCTCCAGCGGGCCGTCGTCCGCATCGAGGCCGAGCTGCAGGAGCGGCTGGCCGAGTTCGAGGCCGAGGGCAAGCTGCTCGAGGCCCAGCGCCTGCGGATGCGCACCCAGTACGACCTGGAGATGCTGCAGGAGGTCGGGTTCTGCAACGGCATCGAGAACTACTCGGGGCCCATCGAGGGCCGGGGCCCGGGCGAGACCCCGAACACCCTGATCGACTACTTCCCCCGCGACTTCCTGATGGTGCTCGACGAGAGCCACCAGAGCGTGCCCCAGCTCCACGGCCAGTACGAGGGTGATCGCAGCCGGAAGGAGCAGCTGATCCAGCACGGCTTCCGCCTGCCCTCGGCCGCCGACAACCGCCCGCTGCGCTTCGATGAGTTCATGGACAAGGTCGGCCAGGTGGTGTTCCTGTCGGCGACGCCGGGGCCGTTCGAGCTCGAGAAGAGCACGCGGGTGGTCGAGCAGGTGGTCCGGCCCACCGGCCTGATCGACCCCGAGGTCGTGGTCAAGCCCACCAAGGGCCAGATCGACGACCTCATGGAGCAGATCGAGGCCCGGGTCGCCCGGGGCGACCGCGTGCTGGTCACGACCCTCACCAAGAAGATGGCCGAGGACCTCACCGACTACCTGCTCGAGCTGGGGGTGAAGGTCCGCTACCTCCACAGCGAGGTCGACACGATCCAGCGCATCGAGATCCTCCGCGACCTGCGGCTGGGCGAGTTCGACGTCCTGGTCGGCATCAACCTCCTGCGCGAGGGCCTCGACCTGCCCGAGGTGTCGCTGGTGGCCATCCTCGACGCCGACAAGGAGGGCTTCCTGCGCAGCGAGACGTCGCTGATCCAGACCATCGGTCGGGCCGCCCGCAACGTCGAGGGCCAGGTGATCATGTACGCCGACACCGTCACCGCCTCGATGCAGCGGGCGATCAGCGAGACCAACCGGCGTCGCGGCCTCCAGGAGGCCTACAACGAGGAGCACGGGATCAACCCCGAGACGGTGCGCAAGGCGGTCACCGACATCCTGGCCCTCATCCGCCCGGCCGAGGACAAGGCCCCGGTGCCCCGGGGCGAGCGTCGGCGCGAGCGCGAGGCCGATCGGGCCCGGCGCGAGGAGCTGGCCGGCCTGCCGGGGGAGGAGCTGGCCCGGTTGATCCAGACCCTCGAGGAGGAGATGCACGACGCGTCGTCCGACCTCCGCTTCGAGTACGCGGCCCGGCTGCGCGACGAGATCAAGGAGCTGCGCCGCGAGCTGAAGCAGGTCGGGTGAGCGTCGAGCGGTCCGCTGCGGGAGCCCGAGCGCGGCTCACGTCGGCCCGGCCGGTGCCGATGGCCTGACGTGCCTGCCCGTCGCCTGTCGCAGGCCCTGTCGTCGCCCCTGTGGACCGCGGCGCTGCTGCTGGTCGTGGTGGTGGGCCCGCTGGTGCCGATCGTGACGGCCCAGCCCGCGGTGCGCATCGCCCAGTCGGCGGCGCTGGTCGAGCACGGCAGCCTCCGCATCGACCCGTACGCGTCGACGGTGCTCGTCGACCGGGTCGAGCACGAGGGCCACGTGTACTCCGACAAGGCGCCGCTCCAGGCCTTCCTCGCCGCCCCGGTCTACGCCGTGGGCCGGGCCGTCGGGATGGAGTCGGCCGAGGTCGACCGGGCCAAGGGCAACCTCACCGTGTGGTGGGTGACGCTCTGGACGTCGCTCCTGCCCGCGGTCGGGCTGCTGGTGCTGATGGCGGGCGCGGCCCGGCGGGTCGCCCCGGGGTCGGCCGACCTGGCCGCCTTCGGGCTGTCGTTCGGCACCCTGCTGCTGCCGTTCGCGGGGCAGCTCTACGCCCACGTCCTGTGCACCTTCCTCGCCTTCGCGGCCTGGCGCCTGGTCACCCCGGTCGACCCGGCGTCCGCCGGGGGCCCGTCGTCGCGGCGGCTGGTGGCCGTGGGCGCGCTGCTGGGCGCGTCGGTGGCGGCCGAGTACCCCATGGCCCTCGTCGCCGCCGTGGTGGCGGTGGCCGCCGGCGCGCTGGTGGGGTGGCGGCAGGCTGCCGTGGCTCGCCCTCGGCGCGACACCGTTCGCCGCCTTCGTCCTCTGGTACCACGACGCCGCCTTCGGCAGCCCCTTCACCGACCCCTACCGGCTGAAGCCCCAGCACGAGGGCGCATCGGCTGCGGTCACCGGGTGGCCCCGGCCGACCCAGGCCGTCGAGGTGCTGGTCGGGTCGCGCGGCCTGCTGCTGTTCGCCCCGGTGGTGGCCGTCGGCCTGGTGGGGCTGGTGCAGCTCGTGCGCCGCGGTGGTCGCACCCGGGTCGACGGGGTGGTGGGGCTGGCCGTCTTCGTGGTGCTCTGGCTGCTCCAGGCCGGGTGGAGCAACCCGTGGGGCGGCGAGATGCCCGGCCCCCGCTACGTCATCGCGGCCCTGCCGTTCCTCGCCCCCGGGGTCGCCCTGGTCGCCGAGTCGCACCGCCCGCTGGTGCGCCTGGCGATCGCCTGGGGGGTGGTGGCGATGGCCGCGCCCCTGCTGACGTTGCACCTCGTCCCCGACGGGGGGGTGACGGTCATCTCGCACCTCGACAACCTGGCCGACTTCGGGGCGACGCCCCCGCTCACCGCGGTGGCATGGGGCCGCCTGGGATGGCTCCCGTACCTGGTCGCGGTGGGTGCGGTGGCCGGCCTGACCGCGACCGCCTTCCGGCAGGCCGCGCCCGCCGTCGTCGACGGAGCGGGGGAGCAGGAGGCGGCGTCGAAGGTGGCGATCGACCACGGCCGCGGCGGCGCGGCGGAGGGCTGACCGCCTCGGAGGCGAACGTCCGTTCGCCAGGTTGGCGCGCCCGGTAGGGTGGGTCACCGTGTCCGACTCTCTCGTCATCCGCGGGGCCCGCGAGCACAACCTGCGGGGCGTCGACCTCGACCTGCCCCGCGATCGGCTCATCGTGTTCACCGGCCTGTCCGGCTCGGGCAAGTCGTCGCTGGCCTTCGACACCATCTACGCCGAGGGCCAGCGCCGCTACGTCGAGTCGCTGTCGTCGTACGCCCGGCAGTTCCTCGGCCAGATGGACAAGCCCGACGTCGACTTCATCGAGGGCCTCTCCCCGGCGATCTCGATCGACCAGAAGTCGGCGTCGCGCAACCCCCGCTCGACCGTGGGCACGATCACCGAGATCCTCAACTACCTCGGCCTGCTGTTCACCAACATCGGTGTGCCGCACTGCCCGACCCACGGGGCGGCCATCACCCGCCAGACCCCGCAGCAGATCGTCGACCGCATCCTCGAGCTGCCCGAGGGCACCCGCTTCCAGGTGCTGGCCCCCGTCGTGCGCCGGCCGCAAGGGCAACTACGAGACGCTGCTGGCCGACCTGGCCAAGCAGGGGCTACTCCCGGGCCCGCATCGACGGCGAGGTCGTCGAGCTGGGCGACAAGATCGACCTGGCCCGCTACGAGAACCACACCATCGAGATCGTCATCGACCGGCTGGTCCGCAAGGACGGCATCGACCACCGGCTCACCGAGTCGCTGGAGACGGCGCTGCGCCTGGCCGACGGGCGTGGCCGAGATCCAGATCGTGCCCCGCGACGACGAGGGCGAGGAGCCCGAGTCGATGACCTTCAGCCAGCACCTGGCCTGCCCGGTCGACGGCGAGAGCTTCGAGGAGCTCGCCACCCGGAGCTTCTCGTTCAACACGCCCTACGGCGCCTGCCCCCGCTGCGACGGCCTGGGCACCCGGTTCGAGGTCGACCCCGAGCTGGTCGTGCCCGACCCGGACCTCTCGATCTCCGAGGGAGCCATCCACCCGTGGGCCAGCGGGCACGCCACCTGGTTCCACCGCATCCTCGAGGCCGTCGGCGACGAGCACGGCATCCCGCTCGACGTGCCGTGGCGCACCCTCAAGGCGGCTCAGCAGAAGAAGCTCCTCCAGGGCGGTGGGGTCGGCAAGGTCGAGGTCCGCTACAAGAACCGCTACGGCCGCACCCGCACCTACCACGCCACGCTACGAGGGCGTGATCCCGTGGCTGCAGCGCCGTCACTCCGACACCGAGAGCGACAGCCAGCGCGAGCAGTTCGAGGGCTACATGCGCGAGGTGCCCTGCCCGGCGTGCGACGGCGCCCGCCTCAACCCGTTCACCGCTCGCGGTCACGGTCGGCGGCCGCAACATCGCCGAGCTGTCGGCCATGTCGATCCGCGAGGTCGCCGGGGTCATCGAGGAGATCGAGCTGACCGAGCGGGAGCGGATGATCGCCGAGCGCGGTCCTCAAGGAGGTCAACGCCCGCCTGGGCTTCCTCCTCGACGTGGGCCTCGACTACCTGTCGCTGTCACGCGGCACGTCGGCCACGCTGTCGGGCGGCGAGGCCCAGCGCATCCGGCTGGCCAGCCAGATCGGCTCCGGCCTGGTCGGCGTGCTCTACGTGCTCGACGAGCCGTCGATCGGCCTCCACCAGCGCGACAACCGTCGGCTGATCGAGACGCTGATCCGCCTGCGCGACCTGGGCAACACCGTGATCGTCGTCGAGCACGACGAGGACACCATCGCGGTGGCCGACCACGTGGTCGACATCGGCCCGGGCGCGGGGGAGCACGGCGGCTCCATCGTCCACTCCGGCACCTACAAGCAGCTGCTCAAGAACAAGGCGTCGCTCACCGGGCAGTACCTGTCGGGCAAGCGGTCGATCCCGGTGCCCGAGCAGCGGCGCGAGCCCAGCCGGCGAGTGGCTCACCGTCAAGGGCGCCCGCGAGCACAACCTGGCCGGCATCGACGTCGACATTCCCGCTCGGCGTGCTTCGTCGCCGTCACCGGCGTGTCCGGGTTCGGGCAAGTCGACGCTCGTCAACGACATCCTGCTGCGCTCGCTGATGCAGAAGATCTACCGGTCCAAGGTGCCGCCGGGCCGCCACAAGCGCATCGACGGCATCGAGCAGCTCGACAAGGTCATCAACATCGACCAGTCGCCGATCGGGCGCACCCCCCGGTCGAACCCGGCCACCTACACCGGCGTGTGGGACCACGATCCGCAAGCTGTTCGCCCAGACCCAGGAGGCCAAGGTCCGCGGCTACCTGCCGGGCCGGTTCTGCTTCAACGTCAAGGGCGGCCGCTGCGAGGACTGCGCCGGCGACGGCACCATCAAGATCGAGATGCACTTCCTGCCCGACGTGTACGTCCCGTGCGAGGTCTGCAAGGGCGCCCGCTACAACCGCGACACCCTCGACATCACGTTCAAGGGCAAGAACGTGGCCGAGGTGCTCGACCTGCCGTGCGAGGAGGCGCTCGAGTTCTTCGCCAACCAGCCCGCCATCGCCCGCCACATGCAGACGCTGGTCGACGTCGGCCTCGGCTACGTCCGGCTCGGCCAGCCGGCGCCCACGCTGTCGGGCGGCGAGGCCCAGCGCATCAAGCTGGCCTCCGAGCTGTCCAAGCGCTCCACCGGCCACACGATCTACCTGCTCGACGAGCCCACCACCGGCCTGCACTTCGAGGACATCCGCAAGCTGCTCACCGTGCTGTCCCGGCTGGTCGACCAGGGCAACACCGTGCTGGTGATCGAGCACAACCTCGACGTGATCAAGACCGCCGACTGGATCATCGACCTCGGCCCCGAGGGCGGCACCGGCGGCGGGCGGGTCGTCGCCGAGGGCGCCCCCGAGCTGGTGGCCGGGATCGACGGCAGCCACACCGGCCGCTTCCTCGCCCCGATCCTCTCCGGCCGCCGCTGACCCCTGCCGACCTGCTGCCGACCCCTGCTGGTCGGCGCGCTCAGCGACGGACCAGCAGCAGCACCTGGACGTCGCCGTCGACGCGGTGGCGCGCCTCGACCCGGAACCCGTCCCGCACCGGCGGGAAGCGCAGCATCTCGTCGCGGCCCTCGTCGCCGGTGCTCTCCATGGTCTGGTGCACCAGCCACAGCCGGTCGACCCCGGTGAGGTCCTCCTCGAGCACCTCCGGGCTGGTCTGGTCGTCGAAGCGGCGGACCTCGCCCAGCGGTCGGTCGGCCCACACCGCGGTCGGCACCGCGGCCGGCTCGACGTCCTGCCAGGCGGCCTCGAACGGGATGCGGATCGGCGCCGAGCTGAACACGATGGCGTCGCCCGGGCGGGCGTCGGCCGCGACGGTGCGGGCGGCCGCGGCCCAGTCGTCGCCGCTGCGGCGGTGGAGTGCGACCTGACCGGAGACGAGGGCGAGGACCACCACGACGGTGAGGGCGGCGGCCCCGACCCTCCAGCCGACGGCGGGTCGGCCCTCACGGGCGGAGCTCGACCAGACGGCGTCGACGGCCACGCCCACCAGCAGCGCCACCGCCGGCAGCGACCCCAGCAGGTACCGGGGCACGAGGTAGGGGCGCACGACCGAGACGACGATCAGCAGCACGAGCGGCACGACCGCCCACGCCACCGTCGCCACCGCGTGCCAACGGCCGACCGGGTCGCTCGGGCGTCGACGGAGCAGCACCACGGCTCCAGCGGTCGCGGTCGCCCCGAGCGCGGCCGCGGCGATCGGGAGCGGGGCCAGCAGCTCGCGGGCCACGTCGCCGAGCTGCGCGGCGGACAAGGGGTGGACCCAGTCGGCGATGGCGTCGGCCCCGAGGACCGACAGGCCGAGGACGACGGTCACCGTGGCCACCAGCGCAGGGGCCACGTCGCGCAGGTGGCGGCCCCGCTGGGGGAGGACGACGAGGCTCGCGGCGAAGGCCACGACCTGGAGGGCGAACATCCCGTGGCTCAGCACCCCGAGGACGGCGACGAGGGCGACGAGCGCCCCCCAGCGGCCGGCGGCCCGGCCGTCGTCGGCGCGCCGGGCCTCGACGCCTCGGAGCCCGGCGGCCCACAGCAGGGTGGCGAGCAGGGCCACCAGCGCGTAGGAGCGGGCCTCCTGCCCGTAGCGGACCAGGCCCGGCGACGCGGCCAGCACGAGCGTCCCGACCAGTGCGGCCCGTCGTCCGACGAGGCGGCGCCCGACGCAGGCCGTCGTCGCCACCGTGGCCATGGCGGCCACCAGCGAGGGCAGGCGCAGGGCTGCGACCGAGGTGCCGGCGAGGGCGGTCCACCCGTCGAGCAGGACGTAGAAGAGACCCATGGTCCCGGCCGTGTCGCGCAGCGTCCGCCCCAGCTGGTTGGTCGCGCCGAGCGAGATCGCCTCGTCCATCCAGAGCGGCACCCGGGTCAGACCCCACAGACCCAGCACCCCGCACAGGGCGACCGCGGCTCCGGTCACCCCTCGCTCCAGCCGCGACCTCGGCGGCAGGGACGCCGCCGGGGCGCCTGCCCGTGGTGCCTCGCCGGTGCCGTCGTGACCGGGGACGGGCTCCGACGGGGGCTCCGTCGATCGGTGCGGGCGCGTCGGGGTCGGCCAGGCGCGTCACCCGGATCCTGTCGGCCTCCGCCGGGCGCTCCTGAGCCGAGGGTCGCCGACCGGCGCCGACGCGGCCCGGTCAGTCGCCGGTGTGGGTGCCGGGCGCGACCGGCACCGGGGGCGCCGGAGCGGTGGAGGCCTCGGTGATGTCGAGCATCCGCTGCAGGGCGACCTTGGCCCACTCGGTGGTCTCCGGGTCGACCGTGATCCGGTTGACCACCCGGCCCTCGACCAGGTTCTCCAGCACCCACGCCAGGTGGGGGGCGTCGATGCGGAACATGGTGGAGCACGGGCAGATGAGCGGGTCGAGCGAGACGACGGTCTTGTCCGGCGTCTCGTCGGCGAGGCGCTGCACCAGGTGGATCTCGGTGGCCACCGCGATGGTCGCGCCCGGGGGTGCGGCGGCGACGGCCCTGATGATGTAGTCGGTCGAGCCGACCTGGTCGGCGAGCGAGCACAGCTCGTGGGAGCACTCGGGGTGGGCCACGACGATGCCGTCGGGGTGCTCGGCCCGGAAGGCCTCGACGTGCTCGGGGCGGAACCGCTGGTGCACCGAGCAGTGGCCCTTCCACAGGAGGAACGTGGCCTCCTTGCAGTCGGCCTCGTCGAGCCCGCCGAGCTCGAACCGCGGGTTCCACACCCGCATGTCGTCGTGGGTGAAGCCCATGGCGATGCCGGTGTTGCGCCCCAGGTGCTGGTCGGGGAAGAAGAGGACCTTGCGGCCCTCGTCCCGGGCCCGGGCGACGAGCGTGGGCAGGTCGGCCGCCGCGGCCTCCGGGTCGTCGGAGTCCTTGGTGAAGGCCCACTCGAGGATGGCGCGGGCGTTGGTCGACGTGCACACCGCACCGCCGTGGCGACCGACGAAGGCCTTCAGGGCGGCCGAGCTGTTCATGTAGGTGATCGGCACGACCTTGTCGATGTCGATCACCGCGGCCAGGGCCTCCCAGGCCTCCTCGACCTCGTCGAGGTCGGCCATGTCGGCCATGGAGCAGCCCGCGTTGAGGTCGGGGAGGACCACCGCCTGGTGGTCGGCGGTGAGCACGTCGGCCGACTCGGCCATGAAGTGGACGCCGCAGAAGACGATGAACTCGGCCTCGGGGCGCTGCTGGGCCAGCACCGACAGGCGGTAGGAGTCGCCGCGGGCGTCGGCCCAGCGCATCACCTCGTCGCGCTGGTAGTGGTGGCCGAGGATGAACAGGCGGTCGCCGAGGGCGGCCTTGGCCGCGCCGATGCGCTCGGCCAGGTCGGAGTCCGACGCGCCGGTGTAGCGCTCGGGAAGGGGGGGCTGGAGCCGGATCATGGGATGTGGACCTCCGCGGAGGACTCCGATGTGACCGGTGGGGGCAGCCTGGTCGCCACGCCACGGGGGTGTCGGTCTCGGAGCTGGGATGGGAGCCGGAAGCCAGGCCGGCAACCGCAGCATAGGGCTGCCGCGCGACGCTCCGGTGCCCGGTTCGGTGGGTCCGCGACCGGCCCGGTCCGGGGCTGCCAGGATCAAGTCTCGTGCCCGGGTGCCGATGGACGAACGTGGCCTCCCCCGTCGCGTCCGCGCCCCCGTCGACGACGCCTGTCACCACCCCCGAGCCCGCACCCCGGAGCGGCGGACCGCTGCAGGCCCTGGCCCGTCACCCGGTCCTCACCGTGCTGCTGCTCTGGGCGGTGCTGGTGGGCCCGATCGTGGCCGACCTGTCGGCCCAGGGGGCACCCCGGTTCGCCATGACCGGCGCCATCGTCGACGACGGGCGCCTCGAGATCGACGACTACCTGATCGGCGTCGACTACGCCGAGAAGGACGGGCACATCTACTCGGACAAGGCGCCGGGCCAGGAGTTCCTGGTGATCCCGGTGTACGTGGTGTCCCAGCTGGTCGGGGCCGACGCCGCCATCGTGCCCCGGGTCTCGGAGAACATGAGCCTCTGGTGGATCACCCTGTGGTCGTCGGGGCTGCCCTGGCTGGGCCTGATCGCCCTGATGGCGGGAGCGATCCGCCGTCGAGGCATGCGGCCGACCGTCGCGGTGCTCGCCGGCATGGGCTTCGGCACGATGCTGCTCCCGTTCTCCAGCACGCTCTACGGGCACGTGATGGCTGCGTTCCTCGGCTACGCGGCCTGGTGCCTGCTCGACGCCGGCGACGGCGAGGCGGGCGACCGGGCCGGCTGGCGTCCCCTCGCCGCCGGTGCCGTGGTCGGCCTGGGCGTGACCGTCGAGTACCAGGTCGCCCTCGTCGCCGCGGTCGTGCTCGGTGTGCTGCTGGTGCGACGCCGGGGCGGCGACGCGCTCCGGTTCGTGGCCGGCGCGGTGCCCTTCGCCCTCCTCCTCATGACCTACCAGTGGGTGACCACCGGGTCGCCCCTGCGCTCCGGCTACCAGGGCAAGGACGTCCACGGGGGCTCGACCCTGTTCATCACCGGCATCCCGCGCCCCGACACCCTGGCCCACGTGCTGTTCGGGTCGCGCGGCATGTTCCTCTTCACGCCGGTGGTGCTCCTCGGCCTGATCGGGCTGGTCCGGCGGTGGCGACGCGACCGCGACGACGGCGCGCTGGTGTCGCTGTGGGTCTGCGGGCTCTTCATCCTGCTGCAGGCGGGGTGGGTGAACCCCTGGGGCGGTGACGGTCCGGGCCCCCGGTACGTCACGCCGATGCTGCCGTTCCTCGCCATCGGCCTGGCCGACCTGTGGCCCGACGTGAGCCCGATCGTGCGGCGGGTCTGCCTCGGCCTGTCGATCCTGTCGATGGGGCTGGCCACCTCGACCGACCACCTGATGGGGGACGGCAGCGTCCTCATCGGGACCCACCTGCGGAACCTGCTGAACCTCGGACCGGAACCCGACAAGGGACCGGTGCCGTCGCTGTTCACCATCGGGCTGGGCGACGCCGGGCTGGTGGTGCACCTGGTCGTGGCGGGGGCGATCGTCCTGGGCGTCGGCGCCCTGCTGGCCCGACGCGACGGGCGACCCGCGCGCCGTCGCCGTCGGCCACCGTCGACGCCTGACCGTCGACGCCTGAGAAGGGCGCCGGATGGGGGAGAGGGCGTCGCGCGCGGCACCCTGGGGACGTGGTCCAACGTCCTCCCGCCGGCACGATCCCCGACAGCCCCGGCAGCTACCAGTTCAAGGACGCCCACGGCCGGGTGATCTACGTCGGCAAGGCCAAGTCGCTGCGGTCGCGCCTGTCGAACTACTTCCAGGCCAACCTGCCGCTGCGCACGGCCCAGATGGTGGCCACCGCCGAGACGGTGGAGTGGATCCAGGTCAGCAACGACGTCGAGGCGTTCATGCTCGAGTTCTCGCTGATCAAGCAGCACCGACCCCGGTTCAACATCCGCCTGGTCGACGACAAGAGCTACCCGTTCCTGGCGGTGACGGTCGAGGACGAGTGGCCCCGGCCCATGGTCACCCGGGGCAAGCGGCGCAAGGGCGTCCGCTACTTCGGGCCCTACGCCCACGCCTACGCCATCCGCGAGACCCTCGACCTGCTGCTGCGGACGTTCCCGCTCCGCACCTGCTCGGACTCCAAGCTCGAGCGGCACCACAAGCTGGGCAAGCCGTGCCTCCTGTTCCACATCGAGAAGTGCTCGGGTCCGTGCGTCGGCGAGGTCGACCAGGAGACCTACCGGGCCCACGTGGCCGACCTGGTGCGCTTCCTCGAGGGCGACACCGAGCCGGTCGTGCGGCGGCTGGAGGCCGAGATGAGAGCGGCCGCGACGGAGCTCGAGTTCGAGCGGGCGGCCCGCCTGCGCGACCGGCTGGTCGCGGTCCGCAAGGCGATCGAGCGCCAGCAGATGGTCGTCGACGAGGGCGAGGACCTCGACGTCATCGGCATCGCCGAGGACGAGCTGGAGGCCGCGGTCCAGGTGTTCTTCGTGCGCCGGGGCCGGGTGCTGGGCCGGAAGGGCTTCGTGGTCGACAAGGTCGAGGACCTGGCCGAGGGCGAGCTGGTCGGCCGGGTGCTGGGCGAGCTGTACCAGGAGCCGCCCCCGTTGGGGCTGCCCCGCACCGTCCTCGTGCCCGAGGAGCCCGACGACCTCGACCTCTACCGCGAGTTCCTGGCGACCGAGCGGGGCACGCGGGTCGACATCCGGGTGCCCCAGCGCGGGGCCAAGCGCTCCCTGGCCGAGACGGTGACCCGCAACGCCAACGAGGAGCTCGTCCGCCACCGCCTCAAGCGGGCCAGCGACCACAACAGCCGGGCCAAGGCCCTCAACGAGCTGCAGGAGGCACTCGGCCTGCCGATGCCGCCCCTGCGGATCGAGTGCTACGACATGAGCCACCTCCAGGGCACCGACTACGTCGGGTTCGATGGTGGTGCTCGAGGACGGGCTGCCCAAGAAGTCCGAGTACCGGCGGTTCAAGGTGCGCGACGTCCCGGGCAACGACGACTTCGCGGCCATGGAGGAGGTGCTGACCCGGCGGCTGACCGCCTACCTGGTCGAGCGGGAGAAGCCGGTCAGCGAGCGGGAGGGCCGGTTCTCCTACCCGCCCCAGCTGCTGCTCGTCGACGGCGGGAAGGGCCAGCTCGGCGTGGCGGTCCGCGTGCTGCAGTCGCTCGGCCTGGACGAGGAGATCCCCGTCGCCTCGCTGGCCAAGCGGTTCGAGGAGGTCTTCCTCCCCGGTGAGGCCGACGCCGTCCGCCTGCCCCGGCAGTCCGAGGCGCTGTACCTGCTCCAGCGGATCCGGGACGAGTCGCACCGCTTCGCCATCACCTTCCACCGCGAGCTCCGCGGCAAGCGGATGACCACGTCGGTGCTCGACGGCATCCCCGGCCTCGGCGAGACGCGCACGCAAGCGCCTGCTGAAGGAGCTCGGCAGCGTGAAGGCGGTGCGGGAGGCGTCGCTCGACGACCTCAAGGCCCTCTCGTGGCTCCCGGACCCGGTGGCCGAGGCCGTCCACGCCAAGGTCCACCGCCCGGCCGGCTCCTGACGCCCCCCGAAGCGAGCACGGATGTGGCTGCTGGGAGCCGGTTTCGTCCCGGTTCGGATGCCCGCTGCCGAAGTGAGCACGGATGTGGCTGCTGGGGCGGCCGGTTCGTGCTCGGTTCGGGTCGGCCGGCCGGGAGGTGCCGGCGGAGGCGTGGCGGCTAGCGTCCGGCCGGTGACCAGCGACCCGGCGCCGACCCCCCCGGAGGCCGAGAGCTGCCGCCGATGCCCGCCGACCTCTGGGAGGAGCAGGCGGCCTGGTGGCAGGAGGGCTTCACCGAGGGGGCCGACGAGGAGTACGTCGAGCAGATCATGCCGCTGGCGGCGCGGTGGCTCGACGGCTGCGACCGGGTGCTCGACGTCGGCACCGGTGAGGGTCAGATCGCCCGCCAGGCCGTCGCCCGGGGCGCGGGGTTCGTGGTCGGCATCGACCCGACGCGCGCCCAGGTCGCGGAGGCGGCCCGGCGCGGCGGCGGGGTCCACGTCGGGCGGGCCGGCGCCGCACGCGCTGCCGTTCGCGGCGGGGTCGTTCGACGCGGTGGTCGCCTGCCTGGTGTTCGAGCACGTCGTCGCGGTCGACGACGCGCTGGCCGAGGTGGCCCGGGTGCTGCGCCCCGGCGGCCGCTTCGCCTTCTTCCTGAACCACCCTCTCCTCCAGACCCCGAACAGCGGGTGGATCGACGACCACGTGCTCGACCCGCCGGAGCAGTACTGGCGCATCGGCCCGTACCTCCACGAGGACCTCACGCTGGAGGAGGTCGAGCCCGGGATCCTGCATCCCGTTCGTGCACCGACCCCTCGGCCGCTACGTGAACGCCATGGCCGCCAACGGTCTCCTCCTCCGGCACATGGAGGAGCCCGCACCGCCGGAGGGCTTCCTCGCCCGGTCGCCGGAGTACCCGCAGGGTGCCGACTACCCGCGCCTGCTGGTGCTGGTGGCCGAGAAGGTCGCCGGCCTGGCGCCCCTGTGACCCCGGAGGACGGCACCGGCCCGACGGGTCCGGCGCCGGACGACGCACCGCTGCCGCCGTCGGGCAGTCGACCGCCGGACGACGCGCCGTTGCCGCCGTACGTGCCGCTCGCGGCCGACGGCCCGGTGGCCGACACGCCGATGTGGCTGAGCCACCACTGGCCCGACCAGTACGACCGCTGCGCGGTCGTCGCCGGCCGCCACGTCTGCCGTCGGTGCCTGGTGATGTACCCGGTCGCGATCGTGGCCGCGGTGCTGGCCGCGGTCGGACCGTGGTGGCCCCGCGAGCTCGACGTGTGGCTGATCCCCCTGCTGCCCCTGCCCGCGGTCGTCGACTTCGTCCTCGACAACCTGCGGCTGGTCCGGTACTCACCCGTCCGCCAGATGGCGCTCACCGCGGTGGGGGCGGTCGCCGCCGGCGCCGGCTACCTCCGCTACCTCGACCGCCCCGGCGACCCCCTCGTCTGGGGCACGGTGCTGGTGTACGGGGCGATCTGCGTCACCGCGGCCTGGGTCGGCCACCGCCGCTCGACGCCCGACCCGACCTGGGGACGACCTCGACGCCGCGGCGACCGATCCGTCCGCGGTTCGGACCGAGCCTCGAACTGGGCGTCGATCCCGGCTGCCGGGGTGCCGGATCCGTCCCCGGTTCGGAGTCGGCGTGGGCCGTGGCGTGGCCTGGGGGCGCGAGAGGGCGGCCGTACACTCGGCGGGGTGACCGACTTCGTGGTGCTGACCGGCATGTCGGGCGGCGGACGCTCGACGGTGGCCGGGGTGCTGGAGGACCGGGGCTGGTTCGTGGTCGACAACCTCCCGACCTCGCTCATGGGCAAGATCGTCGACCTGGCCACCGCCCCGGGCTCCACCATCACCCGGGTGGCCCTGGGGATGGGTCCGGGTGCGCTGTTCGAGGACCCGTCCGCGCTCCTCGCCCCCCTCCAGGAGGCCGACGGCTCCGTGCGCCTGGTGTTCCTCGACGCCTCGACCGATGCGCTGGTGCGGCGCTACGAGAGCACCAAGCGCCGCCACCCGGTCGGGGGCGAGTCGCTGGCGGCGTCGATCGAGCGCGAGCGGCGGCTGGCCGAGGGCCTCCGGGCCGAGGCCGACATCGTCATCGACACCACCGACCTCTCGGTCCACGACCTCCGCAAGCGCATCGAGGACGTGCTGGAGACGACGACGGTCGACGACCACATGGCGCTGTCGGTCACGTCGTTCGGGTTCAAGCACGGGCTGCCCCCGGATGCCGACCTGGTCTTCGACTGCCGGTTCCTCCCCAACCCCCACTGGATCGAGGAGCTCCGCCCCGGCACCGGTCGTGACGACGCGGTGCGCGACCACGTCTTCGCCCACCCCGCGGCCGGGCCGTTCCTCGACCGGGTCACCGACCTGCTGACCCTGCTGCTGCCGGAGTACCAGCAGGAGGGCAAGGCCTACCTGTCGATCGCCTTCGGGTGCACGGGCGGCCACCACCGGTCGGTCGCGGTGGCCGAGGAGGTGGCCGAGCGGCTCCGCGCACATGGGCTGCCAGCCGACGGTCACCCACCGGGACATCGCCAAGTGACGACGGGAGGCGGCCCCGATGCCCGTGGGCGGAGGGTCGCCTGCGTCGGCGGAGGCCACGGGCTGGCCGCCACCCTCCGCGCCGTGCGTGCCCTGGGCGGGCGACGTGGCCGCGGTGGTGTCGGTGGCCGACGACGGCGGGTCGAGCGGGCGCCTGCGCGACGACCTGGGCATCGTCCCGCCCGGCGACCTCCGGCGCTGCCTCAGCGCCCTCGCCGATCCCGGCTCGGTGCTCGGCGCCGCCCTGGAGCAGCGGTTCGGGTCGGGCGACCTCAAGGAGCACGCGCTGGGCAACCTCCTGATCGCGGGCCTGGTCGAGCACGGGCTGACCATCGAGGAGGCCCTCGCCGAGGTCGGGCGGCTGGTCGGTGCCCGCGGGCGGGTCATCCCCGCGGCGACGGTCCCCGTCACGCTCACCGGCGACCCCGGCCAGGACGTGCTCGTCGAGGGCCAGGTCCGGGTGCAGGCGGTCGAGGGGTTGCGGCGGGTCGACGTCCACCCGGTCGACGCCCCCACCCCACGGGCGGCGGTCGAGGCCATCGGCGCCGCGGACCTCGTCGTCCTCGGCCCGGGCTCGCTGTTCACCAGCGTCCTCGCGGCCGCGGTGGTGCCCGCCGTGGCCGCCGCGCTCGGGTCGACGCCGGCGAGGCGGGTCCTCGTCCTCAACCTGGGTCCCCAGCTCGGGGAGACCCAGTGGCTCGGCCCCGGACGACAACGTGCAGGCCGCGGTCGACCACGGCGTGCCGTTCGACGTGGTGCTGGCCGACCCGCACTTCGCCCCGACCGGCGACCACGGGGTCGAGGTGGTCGTGCGCGCGGTCGGGGTCGACGGCCGGACCGTCCACGACCCGGACCGGCTCGGCGCCGCCCTGGCCGACCTGTGCCCGTCGGTCGACCTCGCCCACCGGCCGACCGATGACCCTCGCGTCCGGCGGTCGTCCCCCCACCATGGTCATCGTCTCCGGACACCTGCGGGTCGACCCCGCCCAGCGCGACGCCTACATCGAGGGATGTCGGGAGGTGGTGGTCGCAGCCCGGGCGGCCGAGGGCTGCCTCGACTTCCACCTCTCGCCCGACCCGCTCGAGCCCGATCGCATCAACGTGTACGAGCAGTGGGAGTCGGCCGCGGCGGTCGAGGCCTTCCGGGGGGCGGGGCCCGAGGGCGACCAGGCGACGGAGATCCTGTCCGCCGCGGTCGACCAGCACGACGTGGCCTCGACCCTCCGCCTGTAGCGGGCCGTCGCCCGCTGGGCGGAGGAACGACCCGCTCCGACCCTCGGCTACGGTCGGCCCCACAACCGCCGGGCGCCGCGCTCCGCCGCGCCCCTGCCACTGGAGAGGTCCTTCCCCATGAGCATCCGCGTCGGCATCAACGGCTTCGGCCGCATCGGTCGCAACTTCTTCCGGGCCGTGAAGGCGCTCGGGCGCCGACATCGACTTCGTCGCCGCCAACGACCTCGGCTCGGTCGCCACCATGGCCCACCTGCTGGCCAACGACACGGTGGCGGGGCGCTACCCGGGCGATGGTCAAGGTCGTCGACGACGGCATCGAGGTCGACGGCGACACGGTGAAGATCCTCGCCGAGCGCGACCCGGCCAACCTGCCGTGGGGCGACCTCGGCGTCGACGTGGTGATCGAGTCCACCGGCTTCTTCACCGACCGCGACAAGGCCGCGGCCCACGTCACCGCGGGCGCCCCCCGGGTCATCGTCTCGGCCCCCGCCACCAACGCCGATGCCACCTTCGTGGTCGGCGTCAACGACGACACCTTCGACCCCGAGAAGCACATCGTCGTGTCGAACGCCTCGTGCACCACCAACTGCTTCGTGCCCATGGTCAAGGTCCTCGACGACGCCTTCGGCGTCGAGAAGGGCCTCATGAACACCATCCACGCCTACACCGGTGACCAGCAGCTGGTCGACGGCCCCCACAGCGACCTGCGCCGGGCCCGCGCCGCGGCGGTCAACATCGTGCCGACCTCCACCGGCGCCGCCCGGGCCACCGGCCTGGTGCTCCAGTCCATGCAGGGCAAGCTCGACGGCACCTCGCTCCGGGTCCCGGTCCCGACCGGCTCGATCACCGACTTCACCGGCCTGCTCAAGACCGAGGCCACCGTCGACGAGATCAACGCCGCGTTCAAGGCGGCGTCGGAGAGCGGTCCGCTCTCCAAGGTCCTCAAGTACTCCGACGAGCCGCTGGTCAGCTCGGACATCGTCGAGACGCCGCCGTCGGTCACCTTCGACTCCGGCCTCACCATGAGCCAGGGCAACCTGGTCAAGGTCCTCGGCTGGTACGACAACGAGTGGGGCTACTCGAACCGCCTGGTCGACCTCGCCCTCATCGTCGGCGCAGCGAACAAGTAGCCGGTGGCCGCCTCCGACGTCCCCCGCCTGGAGGACCTCGAGGCTGCCCTGGGCGGCCTCGAGGGCAAGCGCATCCTGGTCCGGGCCGACCTCAACGTCCCCCTGCGCGACGGGGCGATCACCGACGACCTCCGCATCCGGGCCGCCCTGCCGACCCTGCGGTGGCTGACCGAGCGGGGCGCGATCGTCACCGCCTGCAGCCACCTGGGTCGGCCCAAGGGCGCGCCCGACCCGGCGTTCTCGATGGACCCGGTGCGGGCCCGGCTGGCCGAGCTGGCCCCGGGGGTCGAGCGTGCTCGAGAACCTGCGCTTCGACCCGGGTGAGACCGCGAACGACCCGGCCTTCGTGGCCAGGCTGGTCGAGGGCCAGGACGGCTACGTCAACGACGCCTTCGGCGCCTCGCACCGGGCCCACGCCTCGATCGTGGGCCCGCCACGGCACCTGCCCAGTCGGCGGCCGGGCGGCTGCTGGCCGACGGAGGTCGACGTGCTGCTCGGCTGCCGCGACGACCCCAAGCGGCCGTTCGTCGGCATCCTCGGCGGGGCCAAGGTCAGCGACAAGCTCGGCGTCATCAACGCCCTGCTCGACGTGTGCGACAGCCTGATCATCGGCGGCGGCATGTGCTTCACCTTCCTGGCCGCCCAGGGCCACCAGGTCGGGTCGTCGCTGCTGGAGGAGGACCAGATCGACACGTGCAAGGCGCTGCTCGACTCGCGGTGCGCCCCTCCACCTGCCGTCGGACATCACCGCCCTCGGGCCCGGCGGCAAGATCGGTGACCCGTCCGCCGGGGGAGAGGTCCGCCAGCTCGGGCGCGACGTCCCCGACGGCTGGATGGGCCTCGACATCGGGCCCGGGCACCGCGGCCGAGTTCTCCGACGTGATCGCCGAGGCCCGCCAGGTGCTCTGGAACGGTCCCATGGGCGTGTTCGAGGACCCGCGCTTCGAGGCCGGCACCCGCACCGTGGCCGAGGCCGTGGCCGAGTGCCGGGGCTTCACCGTCGTCGGCGGCGGCGACAGCGCGGCGGCGGTGGCCCAGTTCGGGCTGGCCGACCGCATCGACCACATCTCGACCGGCGGCGGCGCGTCGCTGGAGCTGATCGAGCAGGGCGACCTGCCGGGCCTCGAGGCCCTGCGGGCCGGCCGCGACGCCTGAGCGGCGTCACCGCCGACCCCGTCCCGCACCCACCGCTCACGACCCACGACCCCGGAGGTCCACCCGTGTCCCAGCGGACGCCGCTCATCAGCGGCAACTGGAAGATGCACCACAACCACTTCGAGGCCCTGGCCACGGTGCAGAAGCTGTCGTACCTGCTCGGCGGCGAGCACGTCGGGAAGGTCGACGTGTCGGTGCACCCGCCGTTCACCGACCTCCGCACCCTCCAGACCGCCATCGAGCAGGACCGGATGGAGATCTCCCTCGGTGCCCAGCACTGCCACTGGGAGGAGAAGGGCGCCTTCACCGGTGAGGTCGTCGCCGGCGATGCTGGCCAAGCTCAACGTCGAGTACGTGATCTGCGGCCACTCCGAGCGCCGGGAGGTCTTCGGCGAGACCGACGAGTGGGTGAACAACAAGGTGCTGGCCATCCTGGCCAACGGCATGACGCCGATCATGTGCTGCGGCGAGACGCTCGACGAGCGCGAGGCCGGCGGCACCGACGAGAAGGTCGCCGGCCAGGTCCGCGCCGGTCTCGCCGGGCGCCAGCCCGGCCCAGGTCGGCGGCCTGGTGATCGCCTACGAGCCCATCTGGGCCATCGGCACCGGCCGCACCGCCACCCCCGACGACGCCCAGGCCACCTGCGCGGTGGTGCGGGCGACGGTGGCCGAGGTGGCCGGCGACGAGGCCGCGGCCTCGGTGCGCATCCAGTACGGCGGATCGGTGAAGCCGGGCAACGCGGCCGAGCTGATGGCGCAGCCCGACATCGACGGGGCCCTGGTCGGCGGGGCGTCGCTCGACGCCGAGGAGTTCTCCCGGATCGTCCTCTGGTCGGAGGGCTGAGCGCCCGGGGGAGGACCCCCGACGAACCAGCGGGTCGCGCCACCCTGCTCTGACGCGCCATCAGCGGTGTCAGCGGACCTGGGCGATGCGCGTCGTGTGGTGAAGCACGTCACCTGATCAACTGTGCAGATCGCCCAGTCGGCGTCGCCGGAATGTGAAGATCCCGCGACGTCCGCGGGGGATGTTGCGTTCAGAACGTCGGTTGGGTGTACGGTCCGCGGTCGCAACGCCCCCGCCTGCTGTGCCGCTCAGGTGCACCGTCCGGGGGGGTGGCCGCCCCACTATCCCCCCTTGGAGGAAAGCGCATGCGCTCCCGTTCGCTCAGGTCCGGCTTCGGTGTCGGTCTGCTCTGCTTGGTCCTGCTGGCCGCCGGTTGCGGCGACTCAGGCGACGACGACGACTCGAGTGGCTCCGGGGACGAGTCCACCGAGACCACCGACGCCAGCCGCACCCTCGAGCAGGTCGACTGCGGCCAGCTCGAGTACGACGCCGACGCCCCCTCGGGCGGCACCTTCACCGACTACGCCCAGCTGAGCTCGGCGGGAGACAACACGTCCTTCGACCCCGGTGTGGTCCAGACCCTCGACGAGGCGCAGATCACCACCGCCATGTGGGACGGCCTCACCGACTTCGACTTCACCGAGAAGTGCGCCCCGGAGCTCAAGGGCGCCGTGGCCGAGAGCTGGGAGTCGAACGAGGACGCGACCGAGTGGACCTTCCAGCTGAAGGACGGCCTCACGTTCTGCAACGGTGACCCCGTGCTCCCGTCCAGCTTCGAGCTGGCCTGGAACCGGGCCGCCAGCCCCGCCCTCGAGTCGCCCTACGGCTACGTGATGGCCTACATCGACGGTGGCGCCGAGGTGCTCGACGGCTCCGCCGAGGAGATCAGCGGCATCGAGGCCGACGACGAGGCCCTGACCCTCACCGTCACCATGGACGCCCCGAACGCCGACTTCCCGTCGATCGTGGTCCACAGCACGTTCATGCCGATCACCACCCAGGACGCCGAGGCGTTCAGCGACGGTCCCCCCGGCTGGGGCGACGCCGGTGCCACCATCGGCAACGGTCCGTTCATGATGGAGAGCGCCAGCGAGGAGGAGGTCGTGCTCGTGCCCAACCCCGAGTGGGCGGGCAACGTGTACGGCGACACCGAGGTGAAGCTCGACGAGATCGTGTTCAAGACCACGATCGACGTCGAGTCGGCCTACACCACCTTCGCCGCCGGCCAGGGTGAGAGCGGCCCGGTCCCGCCGACCAAGTTCGCCGAGGCTGACGAGAGCTACCCGAACAACACCCTGGACGACCCGGCCATGGGCACGTACTTCTTCGACTTCGGCGCCGACAGCGTGCTGGGTGGCGACGAGAACGTGAAGCTCCGCCAGGCCATCTCCCTCGCCATCAACCGCGAGGAGATCAACGACAAGGTGTACGAGGGCTACCGGACCATCTCCACCGGCATCACCCCGCCGGGCGTCCCCGGGTTCACCGAGGACATCTGCGAGTACTGCGAGCTTCGACCCCGAGCAGGCGAAGACGCTGTACGACGAGTGGGTGGCCGAGGGCGGCACCCTCGACGACACCGTGTACCTCAACTTCAACGAGGGCGGCGGTCACTCCGACGTGGCCCAGATCATCCAGGCCAACCTCGAGGCGACCCTGGGCATCGAGTCCGAGCTCGCCCCGGTCGCGGAGGACTACTTCCGGGTGATCGCCGAAGAGGGTGGCTGCGTGATCTGCCGCTCGGGCTGGTACGCCGACTACCCGACCTACGGCAACTTCATGGTCGACCTCTTCGGAGCCGTCTCGATCGGGGGCAACAACCTCGGTCGCTTCGACAACGAGGAGTTCGAGACCCTGATCGCCGACGCCTCGGCCGAGACCGACGACGTGAAGCGCGGCGAGCTGTACGTCGAGTCGGAGTCGCTGCTCCTCAACGACGAGACTGCACGCCATCCCGCTCAACTGGTACGTGGGTGACCAGGTGTTCCGCGACACCGTCGTGAACGCCGACATGCCGCCGCTCGGCATGTTCCTCTGGGAGCGCATCGCCGTCCAGAGCTGACCTCGCGGTCGTACCTCGGATCGGGGGCCGGGTCTGAACATCGGACCCGGCCCCCGGCCGTTCCCCGAAACCCCCTTCCCGCACGATCCACCTCCCGCTGACCACCGGAGTCCTGCGTGGCCCTCTTCCTCCTCCGCCGCATCCTCCAGCTGTTCGTCATCATCTGGGGCGGCGCGACGCTGCTGTTCATCATCTTCAACGTGATCTCCGGCGACCCGGCCGAGCGCATCGCGGCGGGCTCGGGTGAGCGGGCCGCCGACCCACAGATCGTCGAGAACATCCGGGAGATCTACGGGTTCGACGACCCGATCATCGTGCAGTACGGGCGCTACATGAAGAACCTGGCGACGTTCGACCTGGGCGAGTCGTACGCCACCAAGGAGTCCGTCAACGACATCCTCGGTCGGCGGCTGCCGACCAGCCTCCGCCTCGCCTTCTGGGCGATCATCGTCGAGGCGGTGGTCGGCATCAGCAGCGGCATGCTGTCGGCCCGGCGGCGGAACTCCCTCGGCCGACACCGTCACCACGACGGCCGCGGTCATCGCCAGCGCGATCCCCGTGTTCGTGCTGGGCGTGCTGTTGAAACAGATCACAGGCGTGTACGCCTACGAGAACGACTGGCCCGCGTGGGCCTACTTCCCGACCGACGGCTTCGGCGACGACCAGACCTGGTACCTGGGCGTGATCCCGTCGCTCGACCAGCTCGAACGGCTGGTGCAGCCGGTGATCGTGCTGGCCGCGGTCGGCACCGCCATCCTGGCCCGCATCACCCGCACGTCGATGCTGGAGACGACCCGCCTCGACCACGTCCGCACCGCTCGGGCCAAGGGTCTGGCCGAGCGCTCGGTGCAGCGCAAGCACGTCCTGCGCAACGCCATGATCCCGGTGATCACCATCATCGGCATCGACTTCGGCACCATGGTCGGTGCCGCCATCCTGACCGAGACCGTCTTCGACATCCGGGGCATCGGGTCGCAGATCGCGGAGTCGGCCTTCCGGCGCGACCTCCCCGTCGTGCTCGGCCTCTCGGTGGTCGTGATCTTCATCTACGGCCTCGCCAACCTGGTCGTCGACCTCAGCTACGCCTGGTTCGACCCCCGCGTCCGACTCGGAGATGAGAAGTGAGCCAGCCGACCGTCCCGACGAGAACCGGCCGACCGTCCCGACGATGTGGGGGAGTGCCCGTGAGCATCGATCGTCCCGCTGACGAGCTGTCCGTCCGCGACGCCGGGGGCGACGGCCTCGGCGCCGAGGAGATCGCCGCGCTCGAGCTGACCGAGCAGGAGGCGATCGAGCTCGACTCCCTGCACGACGTCGGCCCGAGCCGCTCGCTGGCGCTCGGACGCCTGGCGTCGGTTCAAGCGCAACAAGCTGGCCCTGTTCGGGCTGTGCCTGGTGGTGTTCCTCGTCCTCGTGGGCCTGATCGGCCCCTTCTTCGTCCAGGACCCCACGACCATCGTCCCCTACGACCCCAGCGTCGACCTCCCGTCCGGGCCGTCGGCCGAGCACTGGTTGGGCCTCGACCCCCTGGGTCGCGACGTCCTGGCCCGGATCGTCTACGGCATCCGGCTGTCGCTGTTCATCGGCTTCCTCGCCACCGCGGTCGAGACGGTCATCGGAGTGGTCGTCGGCGCCAGCGCCGGCTGGTTCGGCAAGTCGGTCGACACGGTCCTGATGCGCTTCGTCGACATCGTGCTCGGCATCCCGTACCTGGTGCTGGCCCTCGCCCTCATCACCATCGTCGGCCGGGGCGTCTTCGCCGTGGTCATCACGCTGGCCCTCACCGCCTGGTTGCAGACGGCGCGGACGGTGAGGGCCGGGTTCCTCCAGACGAGGGAGCTCGAGTACATCGAGGCGGCCCGGGCCGTCGGCGTCCCGGCGCGGCGCATCGTCACCCGCCACATCCTGCCCAACGTGTTCCAGCCCGTCGTCGTGCTGATCGCGGTCGGCATCGGCTCGGCCATCCTGGCCGAGGCGGCGCTGAGCTTCCTCGGCGTCGGCGTGCAGGACCCGGACCCGTCGCTGGGCAAGATGATCGACGACGCCCAGTCGCGGTTCATCGCGTCGCCGTCGCTGCTGATCTTCCCGTCGGTCGCCACCATCTTCGCCGTCCTCGGCTTCCTGCTGGTGGGCGACGGTCTGCGTGACGCCCTCGACGTGAAGGACGCCTGATGGCCGATCCCGCCTCCTCCGGCGCCCTCCTCGACGTCTCCGACCTCACCGTCGACTTCCGCACCGACGACGGCCTGGTGCAGGCCGTCCGGGGGGTCGACCTGGTCGTGAAGCCGGGCGAGGTCGTCGCCGTGGTCGGCGAGTCGGGCTCCGGCAAGTCGGTGACGGCCATGAGCATCCTCGGCCTGCTGCCGGGCTCGGCCCAGATCGGCGGGTCGGTGTCGTGGAACGGCGAGGAGCTCCTCCAGGCGTCGCCCACCCGGCTGCGGCAGGTCCGGGGCGGGGAGATCGCGATGATCTTCCAGGACCCGCTGACCGCCCTCAACCCGGTGTACCGGGTCGGCGACCAGATCGTGGAGATGATCCAGGCCCACGGGAGGGTGTCCAAGCAAGGCGGCCATGGCCCGGGCCGTCGAGATGCTCGTCGCTCGTCGGCATCCCCCAGCCCGACAAGCGGGCGAAGCAGTACCCGCACGAGTTCTCCGGCGGCATGCGCCAGCGGGCCATGATCGCCATGGCGCTGTCGTGCGACCCGAAGCTGGTGATCGCCGACGAGCCGACCACCGCGCTCGACGTCACCGTCCAGGCCCAGGTGCTCGAGCTGCTGAACGAGCTGTCCGACCGGCTCGGCACGGCCATCGTGCTGATCACCCACGACCTCGGCGTGGTCGCCGGCATGGCCGACCGGGTGGTCGTGATGTACGCCGGGCGCGCTGGTCGAGAAGGGGACGGTCGACGAGGTGTTCGACCAGACCGCCCACCCCTACACGGCCGGGCTCCTGTCGTCGCTGCCCCGCCTCGACGTCGACGTCGACGAGCGCCTCGAGCCGATCGGCGGTCAGCCGCCGTCGATGCTGAAGCCCCCGCCGGGGTGCTCGTTCCACCCGCGGTGCCGGTTCAGCGACCCCGTCGCCGGGTGCACCACGGTGGTCCCCGAGCTGATCGACTTCGGGGCCGGGCACGTCTCGGCCTGCCACCGGGCCCCGGAGCTGGTCGCCGAGGGTGCCCTCGCGCCGGCGCGGCGCTCCATCGAAGGCAGCGGGCTGATGGCCGAGGACGTCACCCGAGGTGTCGACGGAGCCGGAGCCGGCTGCGGCCGCCGCCTCGTCGACCGTCGTCGCTCCCGCGGCCGCCGAGACGCCCCTGATGGAGGTCATCGACGTCCACAAGACCTTCCGCGGCCCGCGCGAGGGGTTCTTCAAGCGCTCGACCGTGCACGCGGTGAGCGGTGTGTCCCTCTCGGTGGGGCGGGGCGAGACGGTCGGTGTGGTGGGGGAGTCCGGCTGCGGCAAGTCCACCCTGGGCCGGGTCATGATGCGGCTGCTGCAAGCCGACCGAGGGCCAGGTCCTGCTCGACGGGGTCGACGTGGTCGAGCTGGAGAAGGACGACAAGAAGGCCCTGCGCCGGCGCATCCAGATGGTCTTCCAGGACCCGTACGCCTCGCTCAACCCCCGGATGACCGTGGGGGAGATCGTGGCCGAGCCCTTCCTCGTGCACGACAAGCGCAAGCGGGCCGCCTGCGCCGACGACGTCGCGCGCCTGCTCGCGATCGTCGGCCTCTCGCCCGAGCACGCCAGCCGCTACCCGCACGAGTTCTCGGGCGGGCAGCGCCAGCGCATCGGCATCGCCCGGGCCCTGGCCCTCGAGCCCGACCTGGTGGTGCTCGACGAGCCGGTGTCGGCCCTCGACGTGTCGATCCAGGCCGGTGTGGTCAACCTGCTGGAGGACCTGCAGGCCGACCACGGCATGACCTACGTGTTCATCGCCCACGACCTGTCGATCGTGCGCCACATCTCCGACCGGGTGATCGTGATGTACCTCGGCAAGATCGTCGAGGTGGCCGCCACCCGCGAGATCTTCTCGGCCGCGGCGCACCCCTACACGCAGGCCCTGCTGTCGGCCGTGCCCATCGCGGATCCCACCGCGGAGCGGGCCCGGCGCCGCATCCTCCTCCAGGGTGACGTGCCCAGCCCGACCAACCCGCCCTCCGGCTGCCGCTTCCGCACCCGCTGCCCCAAGGCGCAGGACATCTGCGCCGAGGAGGAGCCGGCCCTGGTCGACCGGGGCCTGGGCATCGACCACCCGATCGCCTGCCACTTCGCCGAGGTCGTCGACGTGATCGCGCCCGTCGATGGCCCGGCACCGGCGCCGGCCGACGGTGATGGCAGCCCGGTGGGCGTGCCCCGCTAGCCTGGACCGTCGGTCCCGGTCCCCACCGGCCCCGTCTCCGAGGAGCCTCCCTTGCTGTACATCGTCACCCCGCTGCACATCGCTGCGTCGGTGCTGCTGGTCGTCATGGTGCTGCTCCACAGCGGCAAGGGCGGCGGCCTGTCCGACATGTTCGGCGGCGGCATCGGGGCGTCGGCCGCGGGCTCGACGGTGATGGAGAAGAACCTCAACCGCATCACCGTGGTGCTGGCCGTGGTCTGGTCGTTCACGACCGTCGCCCTCGGGATGCTCCTCACCAACACCTGACCCGGCGGCGCCGGCGGGACGCCGGCAGCGGTCTGTCAGTCCAGCGACTGGACCATCAGCTGGGCGTGGTGGCGGTGGCCCTCGGGTGACCGTGCACCCGGCACGAGCACCGGCTCGCCCCACCGGCGGAAGCCCATGGCCTCGAAGAAGGCGATCGCACCGTCGTTCTCCGCCCAGGTCTCGAGGTGGCAGCCCGGGATGCCCTCGCTGCGCAGGCGGTCGAGCCAGGTCGTGACCAGCTCCCGTCCGAACCCGGCGGCGCGGGCCTCGGGGAGCAGGTCGATGTGGAGGTGGGCGGGCCAGCGGGGGTCGTGGAAGGTCGTGGGGGAGACCCGCCCCGCGACGAGTGCGCGGCCCATGTCGAAGGTGCCCCGCCACATGATCCGCGCGGTGCCGGGACGCAGGAGCAGCCCGCGCCGCAGGACGTGGCGGGCCAGCAGCGACTGGGGCGTGGCGACCCGACGCGAGCTCCGGCAGCCGAGGAGGTAGCCGACGACGTCGCCGTCCACCTCGACCACCAGGGCCGACTCGGGCTCGTGGTCGGTGTACCAGGCGGAGAAGAGGTCGGCGAAGCTCTCGGCGTCGGCCCACTGCCACGCGACCGGGTCGCCCATGTAGCCCGTCTCGAAGCAGATGCGTCGCACCGCGTCGCGGTCGCGCGCGGCTCGTACGGTCGGATCGCCCCCGCGCCCACGGCGCGCACTCTACGCACGATCCACGCCCTTGTGCTCGGGCTCGTGTCAGCCGCTGCCACCGGCTCGCGAGGTGGGCGACGAGGGGATCTGGCCGATCGGCTGGGAGGCGGCCGGGGAGCGGCACCGGGTGGCGGCCAGTGCTTCCGGCGAGTGGGCGATGTGGCGCCCGGACGGGCGACCGGCAGGGCGTCGGCGTGGCCTCCAGGAGCGCGACCGGAGGGCGGTCGCGGGCCCGTCGCGGGCCGGTCCGCGACGCCTTGTCGCTTTCGATCGGCCGGGGGTGTCGTGGTACCGTGACCGTTCTCCCGGGCGCACCCGGGAGGCCACGTCGGAGTGGCGGAATTGGCAGACGCGCTAGCTTGAGGGGCTAGTGCCCGTTAAGGGCGTGGGGGTTCAAGTCCCCCCTCCGACACCACCTGACCAGGGCAAACGCCCTGGTCAGCGGCTTTTTGGGCGGAGGCCGGACCGCCCGAATCGGCCCCTTCTCATTGGTTTGTCATCACCGGATGCTGACGATCATCTTGGCGGAGCCTGTGCGGGTTGGACGGCTCGCCGCCGTGCTTCTCGTGCTGCCCCAAGTCTCAAACGAGATCTGGCCTGCCGATGTGGGTGCTGCCGTGGACGAGGCAAGAAGCTGGCCCAGGCCGAGGTGATGACCGTCGACGGCAGGGCGTTCCTTGACCGTTGCCTTCGACAGCCACGCTCCGTACAATCGTACGTACACGTAGGAGGAGCCTCATGGCTGTCAAGACAGATCGACTCGAGGCTCGCGTGTCGCCTGACGAGCGCGAGCGCATCGAGCAGGCAGCGTCGACCGAAGGCCTATCGGTGTCGGCGTTCATGGTCGGCGCAGCGGTGGAACGAGCCGAGGAGGTCATCGCCGCGGCCACCACGACCGTCGCGCCGGCCGACTACTTCGATGAGCTGCTCGCCGCGCTCGACGAGCCTGAGCCCGCTGCGCGACTGAGCAAGGCGGCGACGCAGTCGCGCCGGTCACCTCGCATCGCTGCTCGGTGACCTATCGCGTCGAGCCGCTCGGCGATCACGACCTGAGCAGCTTTCGGTGCGGCAACGAGGAGCTCGACGATTGGCTCCGCCGCCACGCCCACACCGCGACCGGGCAGGGCACCCGCACCTTCGTGCTCGTCGACGGGGAGGATGCGGTGATCGGCTACTTCGCCCTGGCGCCCCATCTCCTGGTACGAGATGACGCACCGCCGCGGCTCGCTCGTGGCGCGCCCAGCAGATCCCGGCGATCCTGCTGGCCAAGCTGGCACTTGACTCCACCGTCCACGGACGTGGGCTCGGGGCCGACCTGCTCGTCCGTGCGCTCGACACCGTCCTCGTCGCGGCTCGTCGTGCCGGGGGGCGAGTGGTGCTGGTCGACGCAATCGACGACGCAGCCCAGGGGTTCTACGAGCACCACGACTTCCAGCAGCTTCCTGGCCAAGCCCGGCGCCTGGTGATGAAGCTCAGCACCGCCGCCAAGGCGCTCGGTGTGCCGTGGCCGTGAGCGGAACGGCGGGTGTCCCGGGACTCGGCTCGAACTGCCGCCGGACGGGGCCGACGATCGGAGTCAGGCGTCGCCCAGCGCAAGCACCTCGTCGAACCCCTCGCGCAGGCACACGGTCAGCAGCGACGGGTCGGGGACCGCGCCTGCGTCGGTGTTGACACCGATGTGGCACGTTCCCGCGTAGGACATCAGGGTCACGTTGGCCGACGAGCCGAGCGTGGGACCGAACGGGTAGAAGGCGTCGAGGCGGGCGCCGGCCACGAACACCTCGTCGCTGAATCCGGGCACGTTGCTGGCGAGCAGGTCGATGTGCTTGAGCATGGATCCGGTCACCGCGCCGGGCAGGATGTTGAGGGCGCCGGCGATCAGGTTCGCGTGCCCGAGCGCAGGCTCGCGCCGGGCCCGCGCGGCAGAGCTCACCTATGCGCACGACACGCTCGGCCGGCGACGCGATCCCCACCGGCACACCGAAGCGCACGAGCGTCACACGGTTCCCGGCCACGCCTCCGGCTCCACCGCGAGTGCTGATGGGCATGGTGATGCGCAGCTCGTCGACCCCGGCGCCATGGCGTTCGTGGTAGAGCCTGAACCCCCCGGCGATCCCGGCGACGAAGGCATCGTTGAGCGTGCCGTCGACCGCCCGCGCCGCCGCGCGGAGGTCGTCAAAGGGCACATCCATGGTGTCGTAGTGCCACCGCAGCCGCCGCTCCCGCATCACCGGCGAGCTGGTCCGCACCACCGGCTGCACGAAGTGGGCGATGGAGCCCACCGTGCGCGCGGCTTCGGAGATGGTGCGCACGGGGCTGCGCACTGCGCCCACCACCAGGCCCGGCGCCTTCCGGGCCAGGTCGCCGCCGACTCCGGCCAGCTGACGTACGTCGTGGCCCAGCGCCTCGACCAGCGGCTCCAGCGGGCCGTGGATGGACGCCGTCGGTGGCGCGGGCGCGTCGGGTGGTGCCTCGGCGGTGCGTGCGAGGTCCACGACGTGCATGGCCAGCGCCACGCCTCCGATGCCGTCGGTCAACGAGTGGTGCACCTTCATCACGAGGGCCGCGCGGTCCTTCGGCAGCCCCTCGAGGAGGGTGAACTCCCACAGCGGGCGATCGTGGTCGAAGGCGCTCATGCCGGCCACGCGGGCCGTCTCGAGCACCGCGTCGAAGCCGCCACCAGCGGGGACGCGTCCGCGGCGGACGTGCCACGCGAGATCGAAGTCCGGGTCCACCACCCACCGCGGCGGCGCGAGCCGAAGGGGCGTGGGGACGAGCTTCATGCGGAACGTGGGAGCGATGCAGGTGGCCCGCTCGATGCGTGCGACGAGCTTCGACCACGACGGTGCCCGGTCGAAGACCACGATCGCGACGATCGTCGAGCGCAGCAGCGGGTCGCGCTCGAGCTGCACCGTGAAGGCGTCGACTTCGCTGACGTGGCTGTCGTACATCGTCCACCACCAAGAGGTCGGGACCCGTGCCGGCCCACCCGCATCATGCGCCCCGCTCCCCGGCGGAGCCAGGGCCGAAGGACCATGGCCCGCCTCCACCTCCCTGCATCGGCTGTGACCACGGCTCCAGCTCGGTGACAGGATCAGGGTGCGGAGCGGGTGGCGCCCAGGGCGCGGCGCGAGCGTCGCTCACGTCCGGTCGCGCAGGAGGTCGTCGTAGGTCTCCCAGGTGGCCTCGTCGAAGCACACGAAGCGGACGCTGCCGACGTGCCCCACCTCGAGGACGGTGTCGACGGCGATGCTCGCCGCAGCCCGGATCGGGTACCCGAAGATGCCCGTCGAGATCGCCGGGAAGGCGATGCTCGCCGCTCCCACCTCCGCGGCCCGTGCGAGCGAGCTCCGGTAGCACGATGCCAGGAGCTCGGGCTCACCGTCCGTGCCGCCGCGCCAGACGGGCCCGACCGTGTGGATGATCCACCGTGCTCGGAGCTCGAACCCGGGCGTGATCTTGGCCTCACCGGTCTTGCATCCGCCCAGGCCTCGACAGAAGTGCACCAGCTCGGGACCGGCGGCCCGATGGATGGCGCCGTCGACGCCTCCCCCTCCGAGGAGGGAGGAGTTCGCGGCGTTGACGATCGCATCGACGTCCTGGACCGTGATGTCGCCCAGGACGAGGCTCACCCGAGGACTCGTCACCGTGCGGGGGTGGGCAGGTCGAGCAGCGCGACGGCGTCGTCGGGCGATGCGACGGGGCGACCGACCGACTCGCACAGCGCCACGGCCTCGTCGACCAGCTCGACGTTGGTCGGTTGCCGGTCGCCGCCGAAGAACTCGAGCCCCACGTGGAGGTGGCCACCTTCCTCGAGCGCGGCGCGGGCGATCTCGGAGGCGACGACATCGCCGCCGGCGACCGACACCGCCCACGGCAACCCGGAGCCGTCGAGGAGCTCGAGGTACGCGTCGAGCGCCCGGCGGGTGGGGGGCAACCCGAACGGCGAACCGGTGAGGCCCCGATCGGTCGCGAAGTACAGCTTCACCATCGTCCCCCGCGGCAGCCGGCCGGCGTCGGCGAAGGCCAGCGCCGTGCGGAGGAAGCCCGGTTCGTAGATCGCCAGGCTCGGTCCCAGCCCGAGCTCGACGTGCAGGTCGAGGGTCGCCGCGATGAGCTCGAAGCTGTTGGCGTACACGAACCCACCGAACGGGCCGTCGGCATCGGCGCCGCCGAGGTTCACCGAGCCCGGGTCGCACAGTCCCAGGCGGATGGCGCCCGCCTCGGCGAGGGGACGGAGGTGGTCGTAGGTGACGCCGCCGGGGCCGATGTCGACCGTCGGGTAGAGCAGTGCGTCGGGGCGTTCCTCCAGGACCGGTCGCCAGCCCTCGAGGTAGGCCTCGGCGGTCGTCTCGGGTGAGCCGAGCCCGAAGCGATCGACGTGGCTGTGCACGATGGCCGCGCCCGCGGCGAAGCAGGCCAGGGCGTCGGAGGCCACCTCGGCCGGGCCCCGCGGCACGTGCGGGTTCTGCGCCTTCGTCGTGCCGCCGTTGATCGCGGCCTCGATGATCACCGGGCCGCGGGAGCTGACGACGTGCGGCACGTCCGGGACGCTACCCCGCGATCCCCGAGGCCTTGCGGCCACGGGCCCGCCTCGGCTCCGTGGCCGTTGATCGAGACTTCGGGACTTCGGACCCTGGAGGCGCGAGGGTGGTTCAGGTGACGCTCCATGGGATGTCCTCCGAGGATCGCGCGGCTGCAGAGGTGCTCGCCCCCGGCGCGATCGGCACCCTCATCGCCGCGTTGGCTCGGCGGGGGTACACGGTGGTCGGACCCACCGTCCGCGACGGCGCGATCGTCCTCGATGAGATCGGCGCCCTCGAGGACCTGCCCATCGGTTGGACCGACGCCCAGGAGGCAGGGACCTACCGCCTCGCGCGCCGCGACGATGGGGCCTTGTTCGGCTACGCGGTCGGTCCTCGATCGGCGCGGCAGTTCTTCACGCCGCCGCGCCGCACCGTGTGGTCGGCGGCCGCCTCGGGGGACAACCTGACCATCAGGGTGCCGTCGCAGGACGAGGCCCCCTTGGCGTTCATCGGTCTGCGTCCGTGCGAGCTCGCAGCACAGGCGATCCAGGACCGCGTGCTCGGCGCCGGCGCCGCGCCCGATGTGGCCTACCAGCGCCGCCGGGCCCGGGCCTTCGTCGTTGCGGTCAACTGCGGTGCGCCGGCGGACACCTGCTTCTGCGTGTCGATGGGGACCGGACCCGCGGTCGGCCCCCCAGAGCGCGACGGAGCAGATGAGCGTGGCACGAGCGCTGATCTGGTGGTGACCGAGGTGCTCGACGGCGGGCACCGCATGGTCGTGACGGCGAGGACGTCGACGGGTCGCGAGGTCCTCGACGAGCTCGCGCCGTCGCCGGCCACCGGGACCGATCTCGAGGCGGCGCAGGCGGTGACGGCTGCAGCTGCGGCGCACCAGACCCGGCAGGTCGATCCCGGCGACGCCCGCCGAGTGCTCGCGGCCAACCTCGACCATCCCCGATGGGACGAGGTCGCGCAGCGCTGCCTGTCCTGCACCAACTGCACGCTCGTGTGCCCGACGTGCTTCTGCGTCGCCCACAGCGACGTCACCACCCTCGACGGGTCGAGGGCCGATCACGTGCAGCGGTGGGATTCGTGCTTCACGGCCGACCACTCCTACCTGCACGGCGTGGGCAGCGTGCGCAACGACACCCGGTCGCGCTACCGGCAGTGGCTCACCCACAAGCTCTCGACGTGGTGGGACCAGTTCGACGAGTCGGGCTGCGTGGGCTGCGGACGCTGCATCACCTGGTGCCCGGTCGGCATCGACCTGACCGAGGAGGTCGCCGCCATGAGCGAGGCCTCCGCCACGCAAGGAGCGATGGCGCGATGAGGATCACCCCGATCCGCGACCTGATCGGTGCCCACCCGCTCTTCGCCGACCTTCCGACCGAGGACCTCGAGCTCATCGCCGGCTGCGGCCAGAACCAGGTCTTCGCCCCCGGTGCCACGCTGGGGCGTGAGGGGGAGCCGGCTGATCGGTTCTTCCTCATCCGCTCGGGCAGGGCCTCGGTCAAGGTGCACGCGCCCGGTGGCGACCTGGTGATCGACACGGTCGGCCCCGGTGGGCTCGTCGGATGGTCCTGGCTCTTCCCACCCCATCGCTGGACCTTCGACGTCGAGGCCGTCGAGACCACCCGAGCCGTGACCATCGAGGCGACCTGCCTGCGGGACAAGTGCGACGCCGATCCCGCGTTCGGCTACCGGATCATGCAGCGCTTCACCCAGGTGGTGATCGAACGGCTGCAGGCGACCCGCCTGCGGCTGCTGGATCTCTACGGTGCCGACGGTGCTCGTTGAGCCGATGGTCGACGCACCGGCGGACCCGACGGCGGGACTCGAGGTGCCCGTCGCCTATCGGGTGGTGGACCGCTGCGACGAGACCGACGACGTGGCCACGCTCGACCTCGCTCCGCAGGGCCGCCCGATCGACGAGCCGCAGCCCGGGCAGTTCACGATGCTCTACACCTTCGGTGTCGGCGAGGTGCCCATCTCGGTCAGCGGCTGCCCGAGCGACGGGGGAACGCTGCGCCACACCGTGCGAGCGGCGGGACCGGCGACGCAGGCCCTGCAGCAGCTGCAGCCCGGCGACGTCCTCGGTCTGCGTGGGCCGTTCGGACGGGGTTGGCCCGATGTCGGAGCGCTGCCGCCCGACCACGACGTCGTCATCGTCAGCGGTGGGATCGGCCTCGCGCCGCTGCGGCCCGTCGTGCGCCAGGCCCTCACCCGGCGGCAGTCGCCCGGCCGGGTCGCGCTGCTCGTCGGCGCACGCACGCCGGCCGACCTCCTCTTCGCCGGCGAGCTCGAGGCATGGCGAGACAGCTCCGACATCGATGTCGCCATCACCGTCGATGCCGCCCCGCCGTCGTGGAGCGGCGATGTCGGTGTCGTCACCGAGCTCATCCCGGCGGCACCGATCGAGCCGGCGCGCACGGTCGCCATGGTCTGTGGACCGGAGGTCATGATGCGCTTCGTCGCCCGGGCGCTGGTCGACCGCGGGGTCGATCCTGCGAACGTCCTGGTCTCGCTCGAGCGCAACATGCACTGCGCGGTGCGCCGGTGCGGCCACTGCCAGCTCGGTCCGTTGTTCGTGTGCGCCGAGGGCCCCGTGGTGCCGTGGTCGGTCGCCGAGCCGTTGCTGGCGGTGCGACGGTGGTGAGGCGATCAGGCCGGCCGCGGCTCGCGGTGTGGAAGTTCGCGTCGTGCGACGGCTGTCAGCTCACCCTGCTCGATTGCGAGGACGAGCTGCTCGCGGTCGCGGACCAGGTCGAGATCGGGTACTTCCTCGAGGCGTCGAGCGCCACGGTCGAGGGCCCGTACGACCTGTCCCTGGTCGAGGGGTCGATCACGACGGCCGCCGACGCGGAACGCATCCGGGCCGTGCGGGCCGCGTCGCGCACGCTGGTCACCATCGGGGCCTGCGCCACGTCCGGCGGCATCCAGGCGTTGCGCAACTACGCCGACATCGAGGAGTACCTCGGCATCGTCTACGCGGTCCCCGAGTACGTGTCGACGCTCGCCACCTCGACCGCGATCGCCGACCACGTGCCGGTCGACATGGAGCTGCGGGGTTGCCCGATCGATCGGCGCCAGCTGCTCGAGGTGATCAGCGCGCACCTCAACGGTCGGCGGCCCGACGTGCCCGCCCACAGCGTGTGCGTCGAGTGCAAGCTCGCCGGCAACGTCTGCGTGATGGTGGCCCACGGCACGGTGTGCCTCGGCCCCATCACCCATGCCGGGTGTGGCGCGCTGTGCCCGTCGTTCCACCGGGGCTGCTACGGCTGCTTCGGTCCCCACGAGCAACCCAACCCGGCGTCGCTGACCGCGCAGCTCGGCGAGCTCGGGATCGACGATGTCGATCTGGTCCGGATGCTGCGGACCTTCAACACCGAGGCGCCGGCCTTCGCCCACGAGAGCGCCCGACTCGAGGAGGGCGGAGGCCGATGACGCACCGCGCGCCGGCGGGCCGCACGCTGAAGGTCGACGCCCTGGCCCGTGTCGAGGGCGAGGGCGCGATGCTGGTCGAGATCCGCGACGGCGTGCTGCACGACGTGCAGCTGCGCATCTACGAGCCGCCCCGCTTCTTCGAGGCCTTCCTGCGGGGTCGAGCCCACACCGAACCGCCCGACATCACCGCCCGGATCTGCGGCATCTGCCCGGTCGCGTACCAGATGAGCGCGTGCGCAGGCGATCGAGGCCGCGTGCGGCGTCACCGTGGACGGGCCGCTGGCGCGACCTGCGCCGCCTGCTCTACTGCGGCGAGTGGATCGAGAGCCACACGCTGCACATCCACCTGCTGCACGCTCCCGACTTCCTCGGCTACGACAGCGCCATCGCCCTCGCCGCGGACCACAAGGCCGAGGTGCAGCGCGGCCTGCGACCTCAAGAAGGCGGGCAACCAGCTCGTCGAGCTCGTCGGTGGGCGACCGATCCACCCGGTCAACGTGCGCGTCGGCGGCTTCTACCGGGTCCCGACCGAGCGCGAGCTGCGCGCCTTCGTCCCACGACTGCGAGCAGGCGCGCGACGACGCGCTGGCCGCCGTCCGATGGGTCGCCGGGTTCGACGTCCCCGACCACGAGGGCGACTGGGAGCTGGTGGCGCTGCGCCAACCCGGCTCCTACCCGATCACCGGCGGACGCCTGACGTCGAGCGCCGGTCTCGACATCGGTCCGGACGAGTTCACCGACCACGTCGTGGAGGACCACGTCGAGCACTCCACGGCGCTGCACGCCCGCCTGCTCGAACGGGGCCACTACGTGGTGGGACCGCTGGCCCGGTTCGCGCTCAACTTCGACGAGCTCGCGCCCGTCGCGCCGCGACGCGGCGGTGGCAGCCGGCGTGGGCCCCGACCTGCGCAACCCGTTCCGGTCCATCGTGGTCCGGGCCGTCGAGGTGCTCCACGCCTGCGACGACGCGCTCGGCGATCATCGACCGCTATCGGGAGCCGGACGCGCCGGCCGTGCCCGTCGAGCCGAGAGCAGGGGTGGGCTGCGGTTGGACCGAAGCGCCCCGGGGTGTGCTCTGGCACCGCTACGAGCTCGACGAGGCGGGCACGATCCTCGACGCGACCATCGTGCCGCCGACCTCACAGAACCAGGCGTCGATCGAGCACGACCTGTTCCACCTGGTCGAGCACAACCTCGATCTCGACGACGACGTCCTGGGCCATCGGGCCGAGCAGCTCATCCGCAGCTACGACCCGTGCATCTCGTGCGCCACCCACTTCCTCCGGGTCGAGGTCGATCGGACATGACGGCGCCCGTGGTGATCGTGGGCGTCGGCAACCCGTGGCGCGGTGACGATGGCATCGGCTGGTCGGCGATCGACTGGTTGGAGGCGCACCGGGCGACGCCGTCGGAGGACCGCCACACCGGGTCGGGCGCGTCCCTCGGTCGAGCTGGTGCGCGCCGATGGCGAGGCCGCACGTCTCATCGACTGCTGGGACGGACGGTTGCTCGCCATCGTGATCGACGCCGTCGTCACCGGCGCGCCCGCGGGAACCATCGTCGAGGTCGACCCGACGCTCGTGGCCTCGGGCTCGCCGACGGCGGGCACCCACTCGCTGGGTGTCGGTCACGCGGCAGCACTCGGGGCGGCGCTCGGGCGCGTGCCCGAGACCCTCGTCGTGCTCGGCGTCGAAGGTCACGACTTCGCCGAGGGAGCGCCGCTGAGCGCACCGGTGGCGGCCGCCGTCCCCCGGGTCGCCGCCGCGGTCGAGGCGCTCATCGCGGACGTGGCGACATGTGCGTGACGATCGTCGGTCAGGTCTCGTCCGTCGACGAGCAGAGAGGCGAGGCGATCGTCGTCGTGCGAGGTGCCCCCATGACGGTGTCGGTCGCCCCGCTCGTGTTGGAGGGCGCACCACCCCGCTGCGGCGACTGGGTGCTGGTCCACACGGGACTGGCCGTCGCCACGATCGACGAGCGCGAAGCCAAGGAGCTCGAGGCACTCGTCCTCGACCTGCAACGGGAGGAACCATGAGCCAAGGCACGCCCTCAGATCCGATCGGGGACTCGAGCCGACGCCGTGAGGGCATGGCTCTCGCCGCGGCCGCCGCCTGCATCTCGGGCGTGGCCGTCTTCGTCAACGGCTACGGCGTCAAGCAGTTCGCCGATGCCACGGCCTACACCACGGCCAAGAACCTCGTCGCGGCGCTCGTGTTGGTGGGCGCGCTCGCCCTGCGGTCGCGCGTCACGGGTGGCCTGGCCATCCGTGACGCCGCGTCGCGCCACGTGTGGGCCCTTGCCGCGATCGCGGTGTTCGGCGGCAGCGTCCCGTTCGTCTTGTTCTTCGAGGGGCTGAGCCGGGCGACCTCCGGCGATGCCGCCTTCATCCAGAAGACGCTCGTCGTCTGGGTCGCCCTCCTCGCGGTCCCCCTGCTGCACGAGAGGCTCGGCCCGTGGCCGATCGCGGCCATCGGGCTCCTGGTGGCGGGCCAGCTCCTCCTCGCTCGTGACCTCACGACCCTGCGGCCCTCGGCCGGTGAGCTCATGGTGCTCGCCGCAACCATGCTGTGGGCGGTGGAGGTCGTCATCGCCAAGAGGGTGCTCGCCGAGGTCCCGTCGCTCGTCGTGGCCACGGCCCGGATGGCCGGCGGTGTCGTGGTGCTGGTGCTGTGGGTCGCCGTGCGCGGTGGGCTCGGTGGACTCGCCGACCAGGGACCCTCGGGCTGGGCGTGGGCGGCGGCCACCGGCATCCTGCTCGCCGCCTACGTGGCGACCTGGTACGCCGCGCTGGCCCGGGCTCAGGCGGTCGACGTCACCGCCATGTTGGTTCCCGCCGCGATCGTGACCGCGCTGCTCGACCTCGCGGCCCGCGGCGCGCCGCTCCCCGCGCCGGCCGGCCTCGTCCTCGTCGCAGCCGGAGGTGTCGTGCTCGTCGTCGCGACGTGGCGTCGTCCCGATGGTGTCTCCGAGCCGGTGGTCGCATGACGGCTGGTCACGCCGCCACCGGCCGGGCCGGCGCGGACGAAGGCGCCGTCCTGTTCGCCCGGTTCGCGCATCCGCCCAACGAGCTCGGCTACTGCGGGCCCGACGCGGCGGGCGAGCTGCTCGAACGCGCCGACGCGCGGGTGTCCGATCCCGACCTGCGCCGGCTCGCGTCGGCCTTCGACGGCGCGTGGCCCTACCTGGAGCTCATCGCCCACGCCCACGGGCTGGCCGATCCCCTCGACGCCAGTGTCGTCGAGGCGTACTGGTTGGGCGGACCCATGCTCGACGGCGTGTCCCTGCCCGAGGTCGGCACCTCGCTCGAGCAGCGCTTCCGCCCGCGTCTCGGGCCCGATTGGCACCGGCTCGACGCCGTCATCCAACACCGACCCCGCCCCCACCACGACTTCCACGTGTTCTGCGTCTACCCCTGGGTCGGACTGCTGCGGTCCGGTGCCACCGACCACGCCCTGCACGTCCTCGACCGGTGCCGGATCCGGGGTGCCCGGGTCGAGGCGCTCGACGGGTCGACCGCGCTCGTGTCGAGTCGCCCTCTCGTCTGGGACGGGCGCGGTCTGGGCCTCGGACCACCGCGGATCGAGCGCGTCGAGGTGTCGGAGGACGGTCACTCCCTCGCGGGCTCGTTGCAGCCCGGTGACGTCGTCGCCTGCCACTGGGGATGGGTCTGCCACCGACTCACGGCGTGGCAGGCGCGCGCCCTCCGGACCGAGACCGCGACGCAGCTCGACTTCGTGAACCGCCTCGCCGTGCCACCGCCGGCCGCAGTGCTGCGCTGAGGGCACCACCCTCGTCCAAGAGCGACCTCTCATCCTCGGCTCGTGCTTCGAGCACCAGCCGAGCTGGTGTGGTGGTCGACGAGATCCGCTGCCGGCGCTCGCCCGTGGACCGCAGGACATCCCTTGACAGCATAAGGATGATGCCTTACAACGGTCGTCGTGGCTGGTGCCGAGCGCGACCGACCGGATGATCGACGCCGCGGAGCGGATCGTGGCCGAGCAGGGCCTCGGGGCCATGACCGTCCGGGCCGTGCAGGAGGCCGCCGGGCAGGCCAACAAGTCGGCGGTGCAGTACCACTTCGGCGATCGGGACGGCCTCATCCGGGCGGTGATCGACGCCCGCATGGCCCCGGCCAACGAGCGACGCACCGCCATGCTGCTCGCCCTCGACGACGACGCCACGCTTCGCGACCTCGTCGAGGCCTACGTCCTGCCTCTGGCCGAGTCGGTCGAGTCCCGTGAACCCAGCTGCTGGGCCCGCTTCCTGCTCCAGGCGGTCAACGACCCGAAGATCGGCGTGGTCGCCATGGACTCGGTGGAGAGCGAGGCGTTCCGCGCCGTCCAGCGCCGCCTGCTGGCCCGACTCGACCACGTCCCCGAACCCCTGCGCCGCAACCGACTGGGTGCCGCGCTCGGGTTCGTGTGCGCCGCCCTCGCCGCCTACGAGGTCGGTGGTCCGCCCGAGGGCGTCGGCACCGATGCCCTGAACACCGACCTGGTCGACGCCTGCGTCGGCCTGCTCACCGCCCCGTCGACCTCCCGTCCGTCGACCCCCTGAAGGAGCGACACCGTGCTCGACACCACCCTCACCGGTCCCTGGAACGGCTACCTGCCCGGTCCCCGCCTGGCCGACCGCGTCCCGCCCGGCTGGGACGACCGGCCGACCCCACGGTTCACCCTGACGCCGGTGGCGCCCTCTCATCGGCGCCGTCGTCGAGGGCGTCGACCTCGCCGAGCCCGTCGACGCCGATCTGTTCGGGCAGCTCGACCAGGCGCTCCTCGAGTGGAAGGTGCTGTTCTTCCGCGACCAGACCATCACCGGAGAGCAGCAGGCGGCGCTTCGCGTCGGCCTGGGGCCCGCTCGAGACCCACCCGTTCTACGGTCGGGTCACCGGCACCGAGGCCGACGCCCCCGAGGTCGTGCGCCTCGAGAAGGGACCCGACGTCGGCGGGTTCGAGAACGCGTGGCACAGCGACGTGACCTGGCGGGTCGAGCCGTCGCTCGGGTCGGTGCTGCGGGCGGTCGAGCTCCCCGAGGTCGGGGGCGACACCCTCTGGGCCGACATGGGTGCCGCCTACGACCGGCTCACCCCGGCGATGAAGACCCGCATCGAGGGGCTCACCGCGATCCACGACTGGTGGGACAACTTCGGTCTCGGGATGGAACCCGACGAGCGGGACCGCCTGCGACCCCACTTCCCGGCGGTCGAGCACCCCGTCGTGCGGACCCATCCGGCGACCGGCCGAAGGACGCTCTACGTCAACCGCATCTTCACCCAGCGGATCGTGGGGCTCGATCCCGACGAGAGCGCCGAGCTGCTCGACCACCTCTACCAGCAGGCGGGCTTCCCCGAGTACCAGTGCCGCTGGCAGTGGCGCCCGGGCGACGTCGCCTTCTGGGACAACCGCTCGACCCAGCACTACGCCGTCTCGGACTACCACCCGCAGCGCCGGGTGATGGAGCGCATCACCGTCTGCGGCGACCGCCCCCGCTGACCGACGCCTCGTCCGAGCCCACCGGACGCACCGAGCCGGTCGTGGCGGGTGGACGTCGGGCTCGGCGTCGAGGATGTGTGTCGTCGCCCGACGGGAGACGATCGTCGAGAAGCCCTTGGTCTCGATGTCGAGAACGCCGGATCTGCTTCGTCCCAGGGTCGAGCGGCCAGTGGGGTCGCCGACACGTGAAGGAGACACACCATGGCCAAGTACCTGTTGCTCAAGCACTACCGGGGCGCACCGGCGGCGGTGAACGACGTCCCGATGGACCGGTGGACGCCCGACGAGGTCGAGGCGCACATCCAGTACATGAACGACTTCGCCGACCCGGCTCGAGGGCACCGGCGAGTTCGTCGACGGCCAGGCGCTGTCGCCCGAGGGCTCGTGGGTCCGCTCCGACGGCGAGGGCCGTCCACCGGTGACCGACGGCCCGTTCGCCGAGACCAAGGACCTCATCGCCGGCTGGATGGTGATCGACGTCGACAGCCACGAGCGGGCGGTCGAGCTGGCCGGCGAGCTGTCGGCCGCGCCCGGCGCCGGCGGGGAGCCGATCCACGAGTGGCTGGAGGTCCGACCGTTCCTCACCGCGCCGCCCACCGTCACCGAGTGACGATGGACGACGTCGGGCTCCGCGAGCTCGTCCCCCAGGTCCTGAGCGTCCTCGTCCGTCGCGGCGCCGACTTCGCGACGGCCGAGGACGCGGTGCAGGAGGCGCTCATCCGGGCGGTCTCGGCCTGGGAGGACGAGCCGCCCGACGACCCCAAGGGCTGGCTGATCACCGTCGCCTGGCGGGTGTTCCTCGACCTGGCCCGGTCGGACGCGGCCCGACGCGACCGGGAGGTCCGCGTCGAGGCCGAGCCGCCGACCGGGGAGGTGCCGAGCGCCGACGACACGCTGCACCTCTACTTCCTCGCGCCCACCCCGATCTCACGCCATCCTCGGCGGTGGCCCTCACGCTGCGGGCGGTGGGCGGCCTCACCACCCGCCAGATCGCGCAGGCCTACCTCGTGCCCGAGAGCACGATGGCCCAGCGCATCAGTCGGGCCAAGCGCGTCGGTCGGGCGGTCGGGTCTCGACCGTCCCGGCGACGTGCGCACGGTGATGCGGGTGCTCTACCTGATCTTCAACGAGGGCTACTCGGGCGACGTCGACCTCGCGGCCGAGGCGATCCGCCTCACCCGGCAGCTGGCGGCGTCGGTCGACGACCCCGAGGTCGACGGGCTGCTCGCCCTGATGCTGCTGCACCACGCCCGCCGGCGCAGCCGCACCCGACCGGACGGGGGGCTCGTGCCGCTCGCCGAGCAGGACCGGACGCTGTGGGACGACGAGCTCATCGCCGAGGGCATCGCCGCTCGTGCAGGCCGCCCTCGCCCGCGACCGGCTCGGGCGAGTACCAGGCGCAGGCGGCGATCGCCGCGCTCCACGCCGACGCGCCTCGCGTCGAGGACACCGACTGGGTCCAGATCGTCGAGTGGTACGACGAGCTGCTGCTGGTCGCCGACACCCCGATCGTCCGGCTCAACCGGGCTGTCGCCGTCGGTGAGGCGGACGGCGCGCCCGCCGGGTTGGCCGCCCTCGCCCAGGTCGACGAGGACGTCCCGCGTCGTGACGCGGTCGCCGCCCACCTCCACGAGAGGAACGGCGACCTCGAGCGCGCGGCCCGCCTCTACGCCGACGCCGCCCGCGCCGCGCCCGAACCTCGCCGAGCGCGACCACCAGATGCGCCAGGCGGCGCGCCTCAACGAGGTGCTGCGCCAGCGCGACCGAGGAGGCCAGCGGTGAGGTCAGCGCCCGGCCGCGGCCCGCAGCCGGGATCGGCGAGGTGATCAGGATTCGAGAAGCCCCCGTGGCGCCCCATCCGTACCGTCGTCACCACGGCATCGACGCCGTGCAACCCGACCGATGAGAGGAGATCAGCCATGAAGACGATGACCTGCAGCCAGCTCGGCGGCCCGTGCGACCTCGCGCACCAGGGAGAGTCGGCCGATGACGTGATCCAGGCCCAGGACGCCCACCTGAAGGAGGCCGTGGCCGCCGGCGACGAGGCGCACCGCCCGGCCGCCGACGACATGAAGGGTCGGTGGAAGCGGCCCATCTCGGGGATGAGGTGGTACAAGCAGGCCAAGCGCGACTTCGCCGCCCTCCCCGAGGCCTGAGCACGCCGCCGTCGCCTGGGCTCGCCGGACGCCGATCAGGTGGCGGGGCAGGACACGTCGATGCCGGTCATGGACTGCGACGCCGCCAGCGTGACCCGCGGAGCGAGGTTGCGGACGAGCGTGGAGGGGTACCAGCACGCCGCCACCCCGGACCCCGCCGGCGGAGCGACCCGGACCTGGTACTCGTCGGGGTCGAGGCCGAGCAGTGAGTAGCGGCCCGACGCATCGGTCACCGTCGACCCGGCGCTGAACCAACCGGTGTCCCGAACCTCGAACGCCGACACCTTGGCCCCGGCCACCGGGACGCCACCCGGCCCCGTCACCACGCCGGACACGAGGGTCGACGAGTCGATGGCCACGTCGACTCCCGTCGCCGGCGGGTCGGCGACGACCAACGGCGTGGCGTTCGCCCGCTTCGTGACCCCCGGGTACCAACGAGGCGTGAGGCCCGAACCTCGGGCCGGATCGACGAGCAGCCGCACGGTCGACCCGACATCGACCCGGAACGAGTACGTCCCGTCGGCGGCGGTCGAGGTCGCGAAGGTGGGCAACAGGCGGTCGTGGGGCAGGAAGGCGCGAACCGTCGCGCCGGGCAGGGGAGACCCTGCGACCCTGACCGTGCCGGAGACGGCGGTCAGCGGCGCGAACCGCAGGTCGGCGTCGGTGACCGAGGTCCCGCCTTCGCCGTACATCAACCTGGCGTCCTCCAGCGAAGCCGTACCCGGAGCCCAACGTGCGTCCAGCCCCGACCCCGCGGGAGGCACGCACGCGGATCCGGTACGAGCTGCGCGGGGGCAGCCCGTCGATCCGGTAGGAGCCGTCCGCAGCGGTCGTCGTCAGCCCCGATGGCCACCACGTGTCTCCAAGGCTGAAGGCGCCGACCGTCGCGCCGGCGATCGGCGACCCGTCGGGTCCCCGGACCACTCCGGCGACCGAGAACACGTCGGCGGGCATCGTGATCGACACCCCCCCGACGGGCGCGGCCGCGCTGCACCGGTCGCTGCACGCACTCACCCGCACGGTGTAGGTCTCGCCGGGTCGGAGGTCGTTTCCCCACTGCTGCGACGTGAGCGACGTGTCGTCCTCGCCGGACACCCCCGGGCCGTCGATGGAGAACCGGTAGAACAGCGCCGGCGCACCCGACGGGCTCGGTTCCCAGCTCGCCTCGACGGCGCGGGAGCGCAGCGCCCGGACGGTCACGTTGGTCGGCGGCTCCGGCGTCGGCCGGTACAGCGTGAGGGGTGATCCCTGCGGCACGACGGGGTCGCTGAACGCCTCGTCGGCGCTGATCGCCCACACCGTCACGTCGTAGGTGCCCCCGGGCCGGGCGACCAGCTCCACCGACGGGCTCGCCGACGCCGCGACCCACGTGGACAGGTGCTCTGGTTGGTACTCGCGACGATCCTCCGCGACGACGCGGTACCGGGCCGGCGGCGGACCGGAGGGGTTCGGAGCCCACGAGAGGAGCAGCCGGTCACCGTCGTAGGTGGCCACCGCATCGACCGGCGGTCCGGGCGGCGGCGTCGTGGCGATCGGCGTCGTGACCGGTGATCCGGCCACATCGGGCCAGACGGTCTCGTACTCGGTCTCGACGATGAGCTCGATCGAGTACGTCGTCCCCGGGAGCGCCTCGTCCCACACGACCTCGGTCGCGTCGGCGCCCAGCTCCTCGAAGTGGACTGGGGTGCCCTCGGTGGGCACGGTGTAGATCCAGATCCGGTAGCTCTCAGGGCGCGGGCCGACCGGGTTCGCTGCCCACGCGACGCGCAGCGTGGTCGGCGTGGCGGCCACGGTGAGGTCGAGCGGCGTCTGGAGGCTCGGTCCCGTCGTCACCGGCGACCCGGCGGGGACCACGCGGTCGCTGAAGGTGCCGTCGGCCGCCACGGCCCAGAGCTGCAAGGTGTAGGTCGTCGCTGGTTCGAGGCCATCGATGACCCGGCTCTCGTCCGGTCCCATCCAGAGCCCTTGGCTCTTCGATGGGTCGGCCGGGACGGAGTCCAGTCGCAGGTAGATCCGGTCCGTCGGGGAGCCTGCGGGGTTGATCTGCCAGGAGACGTCGACCCGGGACCACCACGAGGTCGTGTCGACCCGCGCGTCGAGCGGCGCGCCCGGGGGCGTACCGGTGCCGGCCGGGGGGGTCACCGTCCCGGACGCCCGTGCCCGGGCCCAGCCCGAGGGGTCGGTGGCCTGGGTGTAGACCTCGATCTCGTAGGTCGTCCCCGGCACGGCCTCGTCCCACGTGAACGAGCCGTCCCCATCCACCGGCGTGAAGGTGGAGGCGCTCGTCGCATAGTCAGGCGGGATGGGGCGGAAGTCCACGTTCACGCCGGTCGCTGTCGCGGGCGTGCCGGTCCACGACACGCGGATCGTGGTCGGGCCCGTGGCCTCGGCGGTGACGGTGAAGGTCTCGGCCGCCACAGCGGCGCGCTCGGGCGGGATCGCGACCACCGCGCCGAAGACGAGGACCAGCCCCGCCATGAGCGGGACGAACCTCGCGGCCTGGGGGTGCGCACGTAGGGACCGGGTCATCGCCGACCTCCTGGGTCGGCCGACGTTACGACCGGTTCCGCGGACGACGTAGGGCCGAACGTCCCTCGATGGGCCGGCGAGGCGTCCATCGGGCCCGGGGACGGGCGGCCGGGTACCGTTGCCGACGCCCGTGCCACCGACCACGAGATGACGGCTCCGCCATGACCGACTGGTTCGAGATCACCCGGCGCAACGCCCGCAGCGTGCAGACGACCATCGGGTGGATCTTCTGGGACCCCGGTGCCGTCGAGCGGTACCAGGCGCTGGGCCTGCCCGAGGGCTTCGCCGGACCGCTCGGCTACATCGGGGCCCGGTGCGCGCCGTTCGCCGGGGCGGGACCCGACGCGGTGGTGGCGTCCTTCGGCACCATCAGCGCGGCCGGGATCCGGGCGGTGTTCGACGTGCTCGGGTCGCCCGAGCGCTTCGGTGAGCTCTGGGCGGCGCGGGACGAGGCCGTGCGGGAGGGGCTGGCCGAGCACGCGCCGTCGATCCTCGAACCGCTGGCCGAGCTGGGACCGGACCTCTGGCCGGTCGTCGAGCAGCTCCCGACCATCGGCCGTCCGCTGTACGCCGCCCACCTCGGGATGGCCCGGCCCGATGACCCCGTGCTCTCCGGGTGGCACGCGGTGAACTGCATCCGGGAGTGGCGGGGCGACACCCACTGGGCCCTCGTGGTCGCAGCCGGTCTCACGTCGCCCGAGGCGTCGATCGTGCACAACGCGTGGCTCGGCTACGACCGCGACTGGCTGGCGCGGTCGCGCGGGGCGACCGAGGAGGAGATCACGGCCGGGTGGGCCTCGCTCGAGGCGAAGGGCCTGGCCGTGGACGGGCAGGTCACCCCGGCGGGCATCGCCCTCCGCCAGTCGATCGAGGATGACACCGATCGGCTCACCACCCTCCCGTGGGAGCTGCTGGGGGAGGAGCGGTCCCGCTGGTTCGCGGCGGCGTTCGAACCACCCTGCGAGCAGCTGCTCCACCGCGTCGACGTCACCGCCGGCCCGAACTACCAGCCCGCGTCCCGCCTCCGCTGAGCCGCCGCCGGCGGTGTCGGCCCTTGGCCGAGGTGGTTCGGATCGGCCTGGCGGGAAGCGCCTCGGGGTACCGACCTGAGGAGGCTGCCCCATGGCCAAGGACCACGGACCCAGCATCAAGGACGACGAGCAGTACGAGGCGCTGCGTCGCCAGGGCGAGAGCAAGGAGAAGGCGGCCCGCATCGCCAACCAGTCGGCCCGCACGTCGCGCTCCCAGACGGGCCGCAAGGGCGGGAACGCCGAGGACTACGAGGACCGGACCAAGGCCGAGCTGATGGACCGGGCGAGGGAGATCGGCATCGACGGCCGCTCGACGATGTCGAAGTCGGAGCTGGTCGACGCCCTCCGGCACCACTGAGCCGTCCCGCCTCGACCGCCCCGGTCCCCCTACCATCCGCGCATGCACGTCGATGCCCTCGTCAACGCCTCCCCTCTGCGCCAGATGCAGGAGGTCGCGCAGGCCGCGGAGACCGCCGGCTTCTCCGGTCTCGTGGTCACCGAAGGGGGGCGCAGCGCCTACTCGTCCTGCGTGGCGGCCGCGCTGGCGACCGAGAGGCTCGACCTCGCCACCGGCGTGGCCGTCGCCTTCCCGCGGAGCCCGATGGTCACCGCCGGCAACGCGTGGGAGCTGGCCGAGCTCACCGGCGGCCGCTTCCGCCTCGGTCTGGGCACCCAGGTGCGGGCCCACATCACCCGCCGCTACGCGGCCGAGTTCTCCCCGCCGGGCCCCCGGCTGCGGGAGTACGTCGCCGCGGTGCGGGCCATCTTCCGGGCCTTCGCGGGGGAGGAGAAGCTCTCGTTCGACGGCGAGTACTGGTCGTTCTCGCTGCTGACGCCGGAGTGGTCACCGGGGCCGATCGACGTGCCCGCGCCCGCGGTCGACGTCGCCGCGGTCAACCCGTGGATGCTGCGCATGGCCGGCGAGGTGGCCGACGGGGTGCACATCCACCCGCTGAACTCGCCGACCTACCTCCAGCAGACGGCCCTGCCCGAGATCACGGCCGGCGCCGCCGCGGCAGGTCGCGACCTGGCCGACGTGGACCTGATCGTCCCCTGCTTCACCGTCGTCGGTGACACCGAGGAGGAGCGGGCTGCGTGGCGGGAGCGGGCCCGGTTCCAGATCGGCTTCTACGGCTCGACGCCCAACTACGCCTACATCTTCGAGCAGCTCGGGGCCCCGGGGACCACCGAGCGGCTGGGCGAGCTGATCCGAGCGCGGGACATGGCGGGGATGGCCCAGGTCGTCACCGACGACCTGCTGGCCCACTTCGTCGTGGAGGCCGGTTGGGACGACCTCGCCGATGCCCTCCACGCCCGCTACGACGGCGTCGCCGACCGGATCGTCCTCTACTTCGGCGGCGTCACGTGGCAGCAGGACCCGTCCGCCTTCGCCCGCCTGGGAGAGGTCGCCCGAGCCGTCTCGACCCGCTGAGGCCCTCGTCGGCAGCCCGTCGGAGGGCGATTCGCTGTCGATTCGCTGGCCGACGACCCGCCGTGGCCGGCGGGGGAGAGGTCAGGCCTTGCGGCCCTGCATGGCCTGGAAGATGGCCAGCACCACGACCGCGCCCACGACCGTCCCGATGAGGCCGCTGGGCTTGAGCGACAAGCCGTCGCCGCTGACCAGGCTGAGGAGGAGGCCGCCCACGAACGAGCCGATCACCCCGGCGGCGAGGATCGGACCCCAGTCCGCCGGACGCGGCGAACCACCCAGGATCAGGTTGGCGAGCCAGCCGGCGAAGAGGCCGAACACGAGGATGGCGAGCAGGAGCACGATCGGCCTCCGGGAGGGGGGTGGGTCCGAATCCTGGCACAGCGCCGGTCCTGGCACGCGCCTCCAGACTGGGGTCAGACCCGGCTCCAGCGGTTCCGCCCGCTGCGCTTGGCCGCGTACACGCCGAGGTCGGCCGCGCTGATCAGGTCGTCCGCCGTCTGACCCTTCCGCCACGCGGCCACGCCGACGCTGGCGCCGATCTGGAGCTCCTCCTCGCGGACGAGGAACGGCCGGCTCATCGCGTCGACGATGCGCTGGGCCATCTCGTCGGCCTCGCGGTCGTGCTCGTCATCGGCCAGCTCCGACCCGGACTCGAGGCAGACCACGAACTCGTCGCCGCCGAAGCGGCCGATGGCGCCGCTCCCTCCGACCGCGATGACGAGCCGGGCGGCCACCTCGACGAGCAGGTCGTCGCCCACGCCGTGCCCGTGTGTGTCGTTGACGGCCTTGAAGGCATCGAGGTCGACGAACAGGACGGTCAGGCACGCGTCTCCCGGGCTCCGCGAGCAGCGGCCGATGCCCTCGTTGAGGAGGTCGAACACCACCCGCCGGTTCACGAGCCCGGTGAGCTCGTCGTGCGAGGCGTGGCGGCGCATCTCGTCCTCGACCGCCTTCAGCTCGGTGACGTCGAGCCAGGTGCCCGAGATGCGCAGGAGCCGGCCCTGGTCGTCGAGCTCGGGGCGGGCGTCGTTGCGGATCCAGCGGAGGGAACCGTCGGGGCGGACGATCCGGAACTCGACGTGGTAGTCCTTGCCCGCCTTGACGTGGGAGATCACGGCGGCGTTGAGGGCGGCGACGTCGGGAGGGTGGACGACCTCGGTCACGAGGAAGCCCGACCGGGATCTCCTCGAGACCGGCGATGCGGGCCGCGGCGACGTTGGCGGTGACGATCCGCCCGCGACCGTCGGCGACCAGCAGCCCGATCGGCATGTCGTGCACCAGGTCGGCGAGCTGCTGGCGGCTGCGGTCGAGCTCGATCTCGACCGCCTTGCGGTCGCTGATGTCGATGACCTGGACGATGAGGTGCACCAGCTCGCCCGCCGCGGTCGCGGTCCTAGATCATCTCCTGCCGCACCCAGACGATCTCGCCGTCCGGGCGCAGGATCCGCTTCTCGAGGGTGTAGCTGTCGAGCTCGCCCATCCAGGCCCGGGTGCCGAGCTCGACGTCGATCTCGCGATCGTCGGGGTGCGAGAGCGAGAGGAGGTCGCAGCTCCTGCAGCTCGGCCTCGGTGCGGCCGGTGATCGTGCAGAGCGCCCGGTTGGCCCGGAGGAGCCGTCCGTCGAGCCCGACGACGGCGATCCCCACCCGGATCTCGATCGAGGGTGAGCGCGATGTCGCCCTCGCGGCCGGCGATGCGCGGCGGTGGGCGCCGGGCCCCCTCCTCGAACAGCCGGACGTGGATCAGCTCGGGCTGGTCGTCGGCGTCGCGGGCCAGCGACAGCTGCGCCTCGCCGCTCCACTCGGTGCCGTCGGCGAACCGCACCTTGCGGGGGTACCGGACGAGGGGCTCTCCCGCGAGCAGCCGCTCGTAGGCCTCGCGCTCCGGGCCGATGGCGCCGAAGTCGATGACGTCGGTGACGATCTGTCCGAGGAGGTCGGCCCGCGTCCGGCCGAGCAGCTCGGCCATGGGCTCGTTGACGTCGATGGTGCGCCCGTCGCGGTCGAGCGTCGCCATCGGCCACCAGCCGGCGGCGTGGATCCCCTCGGGCGCGACGGAGCCGTCCTCCGTGCCGTCCGCCGGGGTCTCCGGCGGCGTGGCGGGATCCGGGTCATCCGGCATCCCGAGTGGAGCCGCTTCGTCGCGCGCCACCGTCCTCCTCTCTCCTGGCCGGCAAGCCTACGCACAGAGCGGGGTGGGAAAGTCGCGTTCCGTCAGGTCGGGGTGGCCCGGCGGGCCGACACCGGGTCGGGGGCCGGCGCCGGGTCGGCGCGATCCGTCCGCCCGCCGGCCTCCGAGGGCGACGCGGTGGGCGCCCGACCGCCCCGCCCACCAGCGCGTGCGGCGCACCCCCGTCAGCGCCGCGGCCACCCCGAAGCACGTGCCCTGCACCAGCACGACCATCGGCCCCGGTGCGATGTCGGCGTGGTACGCGGCGAGCATCCCGACCGCTCCGGTCACCCCTCCCAGCACCGTGGAGCACCAGAGCAACGGGGCGAACCGGCTGGTGAGGAGGCGCACCGTGGCGGGCGGGACGACGACCGCGGCGGCGACGAGCGTCGCCCCCATCACGTTCATGGCGGCGAGCACTGCGACCGCGAGCAGGACGAGGAGCAGCGCCTCGAGCCGGGCGACCGGGAGCCCGGCGGCCGCGGCGACGTCCGGGGAGAAGCTGCACGCCACGAAGCTGCGGTAGCGGACGACGACCACGACGGCGACGGCGACCGCGACGCCGACGACGACCGCGACCTCGGTGGGGCTGACCCCGAGGACCGACCCGAACAGGAGGGCGTCGGGGTCGACCTGGTCGGTCGGCCGCCACTGGAGCAGGGCGAGGCCGAAGGCGAACGACACGAGGGTGAGGACGCCGATCGACGCATCCGTGGTGATCACCCTCCACCGGGCGACCCGACCGACCATCACCGCGACGACCACGCCCCACACCGCCGCTCCGACGAAGACGTCGACGCCGAGCAGCGAGCTGAGGGCGAACCCTCCGAACACCGCGTGGGCGAGACCGTGGCCGAGGTAGGCCATGCCCCTCACCACGACGAAGGTCCCGACCAGCGCGCACATCGATCCGGCCACGACCGCGACGGCCAGCCCGTTGCGGAAGAAGGCGAGGTCGAGCGGGGCCAGCAGGTCCGTCATCGGACCTCCGCCCGCCGAGCCCGTCGGTGCCCCGGGCGTCTCATCGCGCTCCGTCCGACATCCGGTCGTGGCGGTGGCCGGGGGCTCCGAGGCCGCGGTCGACGACGACCGGGATCCCCGCGTGGGCCAGGACCTCGAAGGGCGCGCCGTAGGTGGCCTCCAGCACCTCCGGGACGAGGACCTCCTGCGGCGTCCCCGTCGCCACCACCCGGCCCTGGAGGCACATGAGGTGGGGGAGGTGGGCGGCCAGCCCGTTCAGGTCGTGGGTGGCCAGCACGATCGCGGGCCCATCCCGATGGAGCTCGGCCAGCAGGTGGAGCACCTCGTGGCGGGTGGTGACGTCGATGCCGCTGGTCGGCTCGTCGAGCACCAGCAGGTGGGGGTCGGTGAGCAGGGCCCGGGCCAGCAGGACCCGCTGGCGCTGCCCGCCGGAGAGGTCGCTCAGGTGCCGCGCCCCCAGGCCGGCCAGGCCGAGACGGTCGAGCAGGCCGTCGACGCGACGGCGCTCGGCCCTCGTCGCCCACGGCAGGTCGCGGCGCGACGCCCGGGCCAGCAGCACGCACTCGGTCACCGACAGCGGGAACGTGGGGTCGAGCTCGTCGACCTGGGGGACGTAGCCCAGCCGCAGGCCGGGGCGTCGGAGGATGCTGCCCTCCGCGGGTCGCACGCAGCCCGAGCAGGGCGTGGAGCAGGGTCGACTTGCCCGCCCCGCTCGGTCCGACGACACCCAGGAACAGGTCGGGGGTCACCACGAGGTCGACCCGGTCGAGCGCCCGGGTCCGCCCGTGGTCGACGGAGAGGCCGCGCAGCTCCAGCAGGGGCTGCGGGTGCGGCGCGCCGTCGGGGGTCACTGCGGGTACGTCGCCGCGTCGGGCACGGCGGGGGTCGTGTCGAGGGCGTCGAGGGCGGCCGGATCGCCTCCGAGCGCCTCGGTGATGGTGCGGTAGTCGAAGCGCATGAGGCCGTACCACGAGTGCTCGGGGTCGCCGGGCTCGCCTGGGAGGTCGTCGTCGCGGAGCACGTCGACGTAGCGGACGTCGGCCTCGCGCCCGATCTGCTCCAGCACGTCGCTGGGGAAGACCTCGGAGCCGAAGATGGCCGGCACCCGTTCCTCGCGCACCTGGTCGATGAGCCCTGCGACCTCGGCCGCGGTCGGCTCGTCGAACGTCGACGGCTGGATGGCGCCGACGACCTCGAAGCCGTAGTCCTCGGCGACGTACGCGTAGGCGTCGTGGTAGGTGAGGAGCTTGCGGGCGTCCTCGGGGATGGTGGCGAAGGCGGTGCGCATCGCGTCGTCGAGCTGCTCGACCTGGGCCGCGAAGGCCTCGGTGTTCGCCGCGTAGTCCGCCGCTCCGTCGGGGTCGAGCCCGATCATCTCGTCGCGGATCACCTCGGCGAACCCGACGGCCATCGACGGGTTGGTCCACAGGTGGGGGTTGGGCTTGCCGCCCTCCTCGGGGAACGAGACGTCGTAGATCCACTCCTCCTCCGGGAGGATCTCGTCGGCCAGCTCCACCAGCGGGGTGTCGTCGGGGGCGACCTGCCTCGGCGAGCGCCTTCGTCGGCTCCTCGAGCTGGAGGCCGTTGGTGAAGATCACATCCGCGCGCTCGAGGGCCTCGGCGTCGGACGGGCGAGGCTCGAAGGTGTGGGAGTTCGTGCCCTCCGGGACGATGCCGGTGATGTCGGCCCGGTCGCCGATCACCGCGGCGGCGATGGAGGTGATCGGCGCCACCGTCGTCACCACCGAGAGCCGCGCCGAGCCGTCCGCGCCGGCCGGGTCGTCGGTGACGTCGTCGCCGCACCCGGCACCGACGAGCGCGAGGGCGGCGGCGAGGGCGGCGACGCGGCGGGGGGATGACCGGGTCACGGACGGCTGACGCCTTTCTTGCGAACGGTTCGCATCTGACCCCGGGACCCTATCCCGACGTCGCGACCCCTCCGGACGAGGTGGTGGGCACCGGTAGCGTGCGGGCGTGCCCGGCTCCGCCCACCTGCAGGACCACGAGCACGGTCACGACCACGTGCACCCGGCCGGGCCGTCGGCGGGCCCGAGCCGCGACGAGCAGGTCGACGCGCTCCTCGCCCGGCTGCGGGCCACCGGAGGGCGGGTGACGGCGGCCCGCCGCGCCGTCCTGGAGGTGCTCGTCGCGGCGGGCGCAGAGCACCTGTCGGCCGAGGAGATCGCCGGCCGGGTGCACGCCTCGGCGCCGCAGGTGCACCTGTCGACGGTGTACCGCACCCTCGACGCGCTGGAGGAGGCCGGGGTGCTGCGCCGGGCCCGCCTCGCCGACGGCCCGGTCAGCTACCACCTGGCCGCCGACGAGCACCACCACGCGGTGTGCGACGGGTGCGGCGCGGTCATCGTCCTCCCGTCCTCGCTGCTGGCTGCGGTCGTCGACTCCCTCGCCGTCGACCACGGCTTCCGGGCCGAGCCCCGCCACGTCACCATCGGCGGCCTCTGCCGCACCTGCGCGTCGACCGCGTCGAACGCCGCCGCTCAGTCCGGCGGGGGGTCCGACACCAGGCGGAGGTAGAGGACCCGCTCGGTCTCCCCGGTCGGTGACGCCGGGTCGACGGGGATCTCGTGCGACCGGTGGAAGCCTGCGGCCCGGGCGACCTGGGCCGAGGAGTCGTTCTCGGGGTTGATCTCGGCCAGCACGATGGCGAGGCCCCGCTCCGTGAACCCCCACTCGCAGACCAGCAGGAGGGCGCGACGGGCGAGCCCCCACCCTCGGACGGCCGGCACGGTCCAGTACCCGCAGTTCCCGCACGGACCGGCGATCGACATGCTGATCATCCCCCACACGTGCGCGGGGTCGGCCGGGTCGACGATGGCGAACGCGGCCTTGCGACCATCGGCCCACGCCCGGCGGGAGGCGGCGACGTAGGACTCGGCATCGGCACGGTGGTAGGGGCGGGGCACGGGCAGGAACCGCTGCAGCCGGGGGTCCTGGCACGCCGCGGTGATCTGGTCGACGTCGGCCTCCGTCGGCGGTCGGAGCAGCACCACCCCGTCGGTGAGCTCGACCCCGGTCGCGCCCGTCTCGGTCACGTGCGCCTGCGCCGGGCGTCGGCGGTGGCCCGGATCGGACGCAGGCCGGAGATCAGACTGACCGCCTCGGCGCCGTCGGCGGCCCAGTGGGTGGCTCCCGCGAGGTGGGCGACCTCGGGATCGACGACGCCCTGGCCGCCGAGCACGACGGGCGCGTCGGGAGCGGCGGCTCGCACCGCGTCGATCGTGGCCCGGACGGCGTCGATGCGAGCCGCGAGCGAGACGCCGATGCCGACCGCCACCAGCCGGGGGGCGCGCGACACCGCGTGGGCGAAGGCCTCCGGCGGGACGTCGGCCCCGAGCTCGAGGCAGGTGAAGCCCTCGATGCGCACCAGGTCGGCGACCACCGCGATCGGGCAGGCTGTGGTGCTCGCCGCCGGGCGCCCCGAACACGACCGTGCCGCGGCTGCGGCCGGGCCGGCGGAGCTGGCCGCCGAGCCGGGCCACCAGCCGGGTCGCGGTGGCCGTGGCCAGGTACTGGCCGGACCCGGCCTCGTCGAGGTCGTCGCCGACGAGGCGCCAGTGCGTCGGCCAACAGCACCGACGTAGCAGTCGGTGGGCGAGGTGCCGGCGGCGAGCGCCTGCTCGCACCACCCGCCACGCGGTGATCTCGTCGCCCCGGGCCAGCGCGTGGCCAGGCGCTCGGCCCGCGCCCGTGCGCCGGCGTCGCCGTGCGGGCGCCGCGCCGGCCGCGCCGTCCTCGCCCCGACCGAAGCGGGCGACGGCGTCGGGCGACACGACCCATGCGGTGCCGACCTGGGTGGCGTCGAGTCGCCCGGTGCGGACGTAGCGGTAGGCGGTCATGTAGTGGACCCCGAGTGCGGCGGCCACCTGCTTCAGGTTCGAGGCCGGGCTCCGACGGGTCCACGGCGGCGACGGTAGCCGCGCCTCGCCGGGCCATCCCGGCCGATCGGTGGCGCCGGTCGCTCGCGGTCTTTGCACCCAATGCGGGCCGTTGACGTGCGTGGGAATTCCACTGGTGTAGTTCGCTCCTGACCACAGCACCTTGTGGTCGGGTGACGAGCCGGCCCCACATCTTGTGGCCCGGCCTCTCCCGGCCACGAGGAAGGAGACCGCCATGGCCGTCGTCGAGGCCGACCTCGAAGCCCCCGTCCGAGAGCGGAGCCCGCCCCGTCGATGCGCGTGCGCAAGCGCGACGGCAGCCTCGAGCCGGTCGACGTCAACAAGATCGTCCGCGCCGTCGAGCGCTGCGCGGTCGGCCTCGAGGGCGTCGACGCCCTGCGCGTCGCCACCCGCACCATCAGCGGCCTGTGCGACGGCGCCACGACCGACGAGCTCGACGCGCTGTCGATCCGCACCGCGGCCGCCCTGATCGCCGAGGAGCCCAGCTACTCGCGGGTCGCCGCCCGCCTGCTGGCGACCGTGATCGACAAGGAGGTCGCCAACCAGGACATGCACTCGTTCTCGCAGTCGGTCGCCGTCGGCCACCGCCTCGGCATCATCGGCGACGCCACCGCCGCGTTCGTGGCCGCGCACGCCCGCAAGCTCAACGACGCCATCCTGCCCGAGCGCGACTCGACCTGTTCGAGTTCTTCGGGCTGCGCACGGTCTACGACCGCTACCTGCTGCGCCACCCGCGAGAGCCGCAGCCGTGGTCGAGACCCCGCAGCACTTCCTGCTGCGGGTGGCGTGCGGCCTGTCCGACCACGCCCGACGAGGCCATCGAGCCTCTACGACCTGATGTCGTCGCTCGAGTACCTGCCGTCGAGCCCGACCCTGTTCAACTCCGGCACGACCCACGAGCAGATGTCGTCGTGCTACCTGCTCGACTCCCCGGCCGACGAGCTCGACGCCATCTACGACACCTACGCCGACATCGCCCGGCTCTCGAAGCACGCCGGCGGCATCGGCGTCGGCCTTCCACCGCGTGCGGTCGCGGGGCTCGCTGATCCGCGGCACCAACGGCCTGTCGAACGGCATCGTGCCGTGGCTGAAGACCCTCGACGCCTCGGTCGCGGCGGTGAACCAGGGCGGCCGCCGCAAGGGCGCGGCGTGCGTCTACCTCGAGACCTGGCACGCCGACATCGAGGAGTTCCTCGAGCTGCGCGACGGCACCGGCGACGAGGCCCGCCGGGTGCGCCACGTCAACCTCGCCAACTGGGTCCCCGACCTGTTCATGGAGCGGGTCGAGAAGGACTGGATGTGGTCGCTGTTCGACCCCAAGGTCGTGCCCCACCTCGTCGACCTGCACGGCGAGGAGTTCGAGCGGGCCTACCAGCAGGCCGAGAGCCGACCAGCTGTTCGAGCGCCAGGTGCCGCCCGCCAGCTCTACGCCCGGATGATGCGCACCCTCGCCGAGACCGGCAACGGCTGGATGACCTTCAAGGACGCCGCCAACCGCACGCTGCAACCAGGCCGCCCGACGCCGCGGACGCGCGTCGTGCACCTGTCGAACCTCTGCACCGAGATCCTCGAGGTCTCCTCCGACTCCGAGACCGCGGTGTGCAACCTCGGCTCGATCAACCTCGGGCGCACTGGTCCGACGACGGCGTCGTTCGACTTCGAGCCGGCTGGCCGAGATCGTGCGCACCGTCGGTGCCGTTCCTCGACCGGGTCATCGACCGCAACTACTACCCGACGCCCCGCACCGCCGGCGTCCAACGCCCGGTGGCGGCCCGTCGGCCTCGGGGTCATGGGCCTCCAGGACGTCTTCTTCCAGCTCGGCCTGCCCTTCGACTCCGACGAGGCCCGCGCCCTGTCGCGCCGCATCAGCGAGGAGATCTACCTCCACGCGCTGTGGGCCTCCACCGAGCTGGCCGAGGCCTCCGGTCCGCACGAGGCCTTCGCCGAGACCCACGCCGCCGCCGGCCGGCTCCAGTTCGACCTGTGGGGCGTCGAGCTCGTCCGACCCGGCGCGGTGGGAGCCGATGCGCGGAGCGCATCGCCGACCCACGGTCTGCGCAACTCGCTGCTGATCGCCATCGCCCCACCGCCACCATCGCCGCCATCGCCGGCTGCTACGAGTGCATCGAGCCCCAGGTGTCGAACCTGTTCAAGCGCGAGACGCTCTCGGGCGAGTTCCTCCAGGTGAACACCTACCTCGTCCGCGAGCTCCAGCGCGCGGGGGCTGTGGACCGAGGCGGTGCGGTCGCGCCATCAAGCAGGGCGACGGCTCGGTCCAGCACATCGAGGAGATCCCCGACGACGCTGCGCGAGCGGTTCCGCACCGCGTGGGAGCTGCCCCATGCGGTCGCTGATCGACATGGCCGCCGACCGCGGCGCCTTCATCGACCAGAGCCAGTCGCTCAACCTCTTCGTGGCCTCCCCGACCATCGGGAAGCTCTCGTCGATGTACCTGCACGCGTGGAAGCGGGGGCTGAAGACCACCTACTACCTGCGCTCCCGGCCGGCGACCCGCATCGCCACCACGACGACCGGCGGCGCGGCCCGCTCCGCCACCGCGCCGGCATCGACCGCGCCGACGGCGCCGAGCCGCCGACGCCGAGCGCGAGCCGTCGACGACGAGCGCCGCGGTGGCGTGCTCCCTCGAGAACCCCGAGACCTGCGAGGCCTGCGACTGATGGCGATGCCTCACCGACCTGCTCGCGCTCCCGTCCCCGCTCGACGCCCCGACCGGCGCCGGCCGCCGACCTCCGCTCCGGCGCGGCGGACGCCGGCGCGGCCGCTGCTCGACCCGGGCCTCGACCTCACCCTGCGGCCCGATGCGCTACCCGCACTTGTACGAGCAGGTACAGGGACGCCATCCGCAACACGTGGACGGTCGAGGAGGTCGACCTCTCCGACGACCTCGGCGACCTCGACCGCGCGGCTGCTGCCGGCCGAGAAGCACCTCGTCCGTCGCCTGGTCGCCTTCTTCGCCACCGGCGACTCGATCGTCGCCAACAACCTCGTGCTCAACCTCTACAAGCACATCAACGCGCCCGAGGCCCGCCTCTACCTCTCGCGCCAGCTGTTCGAGGAGGCCCTCCACGTCCAGTTCTACCTGACCCTCCTCGACACCTACCTGGCCGACGACGACGAGCGGGCCGAGGCGTTCGCCGCGGTCGAGAACGTCCCGTCGATCCGGGCCAAGGCCGAGTTCTGCTTCCGCTGGATCGACTCGCTCGGCGACCTCGACGAGCCTGCGAGACCGACGAGGACCGGCGGGCGTTCCTGCTCAACCTGGTGTGCTTCGCGGCCTGCATCGAGGGGCTGTTCTTCTTCGCCGCCTTCGCCTACGTGTACTTCCTCCGCTCGAAGGGCCTCCTCAACGGCCTCGCCGCCGGCACCAACTGGGTGTTCCGCGACGAGAGCGCCCACATGGCCTTCGCCTTCGACGTGATCGACACGGTGCGGGCGCGAGCAGCCCGAGCTGTTCGACGCCGACTTCGCGGCCCAGGTCGATCGCGATGGTGCGCGACGCCGTCGACGTCGAGGTCGCCTTCGCCGAGGACATGCTGAGCGAGGGGGTCGCCGGGCTGTCGGTCGCCGACACCCGCCAGTACCTGCAGTACGTCGCCGACCAGCGCCTGGTGCGCCTCGGCCTGCCCAAGGCGTTCGGCTCGACCAACCCGTTCGGGTTCATGGAGCTCCAGGACGTCTCGGAGCTGGCCAACTTCTTCGAGCGCACCGTGTCGGCCTACCAGGTCGGCGTGACCGGGGCGGTCACCTTCGACGACGACTTCTGAGACCGTCCCGAGCGGTCGTTCCCGTCGAGTGCTTGACTGCCGCCCGATGTCCACCGCCGCCCTCCGGCCCATGGCCGACCGCTACGTCCGACCCGACTGGGTGCGCCGCCTCAACGCCATGGCGCCCGCCGTCGGTGGAGCCGAGCGCATGGTGCCGCTCGTCGCCGACCACCTCATCGACCACACCCGGGCCTCCACCGGCATCGCCGATCCCGGCGACCTGGGCGACGGCGACTGGGAGGGACGGCTGCGCGCCCTCGTCGACGCGATCAACACCAGCCCGCTCCACGTCGTCGGGCGCACCATGACCCGGGAGGAGCTGCTCCGCAGCCTGCGCACGCGGTTCCTGCTCGGCGACCACCGCCGCCGGCACCCCGACGTCGCCGACGAGCCGATCGAGGCCCCGATCGTCGTCACCGGCCCGGCCCGGTCGGGCACCACGATCCTCTTCGAGCTGCTCGGCCTCGACCCCGGCGTGCGCACGCCGATCGCGACCGACGTCCTGCACCCCGTCGTCCCGGCCGGCACCACCGACGCCGAGCGCACGGCCATGACCGAGGTCGAGCAGGAGCTCTGGATCGACGTCCAGCCCGAGTTCGCGGCCATGCACGAGCTGCGCTCCGACCTGCCGGTCGAGTGCATCACGATCACCGCCCCGTCCTTCGCCGGGAACCACTGGACGATGGTGCTCTCGGACATGGGAGCCTGGGCCCCCGACGTCACCGCCGACCTGGCCTTCCACCGGGCGCTGCTCCAGGCCGTGCAGCACGGCAGGCCCCGCCGGCAGTGGCTCCTCAAGACCCCCGGCTACGTGTTCATGCTCGACGACCTGATGGCCGCCTACCCGGATGCGTCGGTGATCGTCACCCACCGCGACCCGGCCCGGACCATGCCGTCGACGGTGAGCATGACCGCCATGGTGCGGTGGCTGCGCTCCGAGGACGTGCCCCTCGCCGACCTCGGCGCGGTGATCGGTGCCGTCTTCACCGACGCCCTCGGGTCCCTGGCCCGACGGCGCGACGACGGCTCGCTGCCCGGCACCTACGGCGACGTCCGCTTCGCCGACCTGATGGACGACCCGGTCGCGGCGATCGAGGGCGCCTACGCCCAGATCGGCCGGGAGATGACCGACGAGCACCGCGCCGCCGTCCTCGCCTACCTGCGCGACAAGCCCCGGGGGAAGCACGGCACCCACTCCTACGGGGCCGCCGAGTGGGGCTTCGACGTGGCGTCGGTGCGGCGCGACCTCGCCGGCTACGTCGAGCGCTTCGCCATCCCCCTGGAACCCGACGCGCCCTGACGTCGGCCCCTACGGGCGGAGCGAGTCGACGGGCACGACCTCGGCCCTCGGCGTCTCGATCGGGCCCTCGGGCAGCATGTAGCGCCAGAACACGAGCCCGAACGGCCGGCCCTCGGTCGTGAGCCAGCCGGGGACGCCCGGGTCGCGGTGGGCGACGACCACGCGGAACGACCCGTCGGCGTCGGGCACCGTCTGGGCCCGGTTGAGGCTGACCTGGCCGCGCAGGTAGTCGAAGGTCTGCATCTGGCGGTTCCAGAGGCTGACGTTGGCGCAGCGGCACTCCGGCCAGCGCGCCGTGATCACGAGGGCGTCGTCGGGGCCGAGGAGGTAGGGCGCCATCGAGTAGGCGGCGTCGGCCGCGGCCAGGGCGTGGTCGCCCGGCGGCACCGGAGGGGGGAACTCGTGGGGCATCCGGGACACGAACGCCGGCGGCTCGCCCTCGCCCGGGCGGGGGATGAGGTCGACCGTGCGGGCCCGGACGTAGGTCGCCAGGCGGCGGACGTCGGCCGCGACGGACCCGTCGGTGGGCGACGGCGGATCGGCCGGCACCGCGTCGGCGCCGTCGACCAGCTCGATGCCCAGGGCGAGGTCCGGCGCGGGCGGGCGCCACGGCGTGTCGGGGCCCTCCCAGTAGTGCCGGACGGTGATCCGGGCCGCCCCCGGGACGAGGGGCAGCCAGCCGCGGGGACGTTCGGGGCCGCCGACGACGATCTCGAACGACCCGTCGTCGGCGATGTCGATCTGCTCGTCGTTGAGCACGCCGACGGTCGCGGTGGGGAAGGAGCCGTCGCCGGCCGCGGCCTCGACGGTGAAGGACGTGTAGACCGCGCCGCCGGTCCGCCCCGTCACCCGGTAGGTGCCGGCCGGGTCGATCCGCGCGTCGTGGTAGCGGGCGTCGGCGTTGTCGCCCAGCGCCTTGCGCCACGGGTCGACGATGGGCCGGAACGCGGGACGGGACGGGTCGTCGGGGAGCTGGGTCGCCATGGCCGTGGCCAGGTGCTGGAGCACGACCAGCAGCGCCTCGCCCTCGTCGGCCGGATCCGCGATCGCCCACTCCTCCCCGGCGAAGCGCTCGCCGACCTCGGCGAGGGTGGCGAGCAGGTGGGCGTAGGCGTCGCGGCTGGCGGACATGGGGCGGCAGCGTGGCACAGCCCGACGCCCGGCGCGCGGCGGTCCGGGGTCAGGCGACCGCGGGCTCGACGAGGTCCGGGGGCAGGTCGCGCAGCACCGGCGCCAGCTTGGGCAGCAGGTCGCGGTAGATGCTCGTCGGCCGCCACAACAGGGCGATGGTGCGACGGGGCACCGGCTCCGCGAACCGCAGCAGCCTGATGTCGGTCGGAGGGCGGGCACCGGCGGCCGCACCGCGAGCTCGGGCAGCAGGGTGACGCCGACGCCGGCGGCGACCATCTGGCGCAGGGTCTCGAGGCTGGTGGCCCGGAACCCCGCGCGCTCGGACGCCCCGCTGAGGCTGGCACACCGCCAGGGCCTGGTCGCGCAGGCAGTGGCCCTCCTCCAGCAGCAGCACCGGCTCGGTGGCCAGCACCGACGTGTCGACCGGCCCCTCGTGGGTCGCCAGCGGGTGCGTCGGACGGCACGGCCAGCAGGAACTCCTCGGAGAAGAGGACCTCGACCTGCAGCGAGTCGGTCGGGCACCGGCAGGGCGAGGATCGCCGGCGTCGAGCGCGCCGGCGCGGAGCTGCTGGAGCACCGTCTCGGTCTTCTCCTCGACCAGGAGCAGCTCGAGGTTGGGGAACCGGGCGTGGATGTGGGGCACCACGTGGGGGAGCAGGTAGGGCGCGAGGGTCGGGAACAGGCCCAGGCGCAGGCTGCCGGCCTCCGGGTCCTGGGCCTGGCGGGCGATGGTGCGGATGGTGTCGGCCTCGTCGAGCATCGACCCGGGCCCGTTCGACGACCTGGCGCCCGGCCTCGGTGAGCAGGATGTGGCGAGGGCTGCGCTCGACGAGCTCCACGCCGAGCTCCTTCTCGAGCTTCTTGATCTGGGTCGACAGCGTCGGCTGGCTCACGAAGCACGCCTCGGCGGCCCGCCCGAAGTGGCGGTGCTCGGCGACGGCGACCAGGTACCGCAGGTCCCGCAGGTTCATGGTGCGACCTCCTCCTCGAGCACGAGGGCCGGGTGCGCGCCGGACCCTACGCGACCGCCTCGCCGAGTGCCTCGACCTCGACGTCCTCGGCCGGGGCCGACGTGCGGATGAGGTGGTCGAAGGCGCTGAGCGCGGCGGTGGAGCCGGCGCCCATGGCGATGACGATCTGCTTGTACGGGCACGGTGGTGCAGTCGCCGGCCGCGAACACGCCGGGCACCGAGGTCTGGCCGCGGTCGTCGATGACGATCTCGCCCCGTGGCGAGAGCTCGACGTCGCCTGCGAGCCACTCGGTGTTGGGGAGCAGGCCGATCTGCACGAAGATGCCCTCGAGCGTCGACGGTGTGCGACGCGTCGGTGGTGCGGTCGGTGTAGACGAGGCCGGTCACCTGCTCGCCGTCGCCGATGACCTCGGTGGTCAGGGCGCTGACGATCGACGTCGACGTTGGGGAGGCTGCGCAGCTTGCGCTGCAGCACGTCGTCGGCGCGGAGCGCGGTCGTCGAACTCGATCAGGGTGACGTGGGCGACGACGCCGGCGAGGTCGATGGCGGCCTCGACGCCGGAGTTGCCGCCGCCGATGACCGCGACCCGCTTGCCCTTGAACAGCGGGCCGTCGCAGTGGGGGCAGTAGGTGACGCCCTTGTTGCGGTACTCGTGCTCGCCGGGCACGCCCATCGAGCGCCAGCGGGCGCCGGTCGACAGCACGACCGTGCGCGACGACAGCGACGCGCCGTTCTCGAGCTCGACGGTCACCAGCCCGCCCTCCTCGGCGGCCGGCACGAGCCGGGTCGCCCGCTGGAGGTTCATCACGTCGACGTCGTACTCCTTGACGTGCTGCTCGAGCGCGGCGACCAGCTTCGGGCCCTCGGTGTAGGGCACGGAGATGAAGTTCTCGATGGCCATGGTGTCGAGCACCTGGCCGCCGAAGCGCTCGGCGGCGATGCCGGTGCGGATGCCCTTGCGGGCCGCGTAGATCGCCGCCGCGGCGCCGGCGGGGCCGCCGCCGACGACGAGCACGTCGAACGGGTCCTTCTCGGCGATGCGCGGCCGCGTCGCGCTCGGCGGCGCCGGTGTCGAGCTTGGCCGACGATCTGCTCGAGGCTCATGCGGCCCTGAGTCGAACAGCTCGCCGTTCAGGAACACGGTGGGCACGGCCATCACCTTGCGCGCGTCGACCTCGTCCTGGAACAGGGCGCCGTCGATGGCGATGTGGGTGATGTTCGGGTTGAGCACGCTCATCAGGTTGAGCGCCTGCACCACGTCGGGGCAGTTCTGGCACGAGAGCGAGAAGTAGGTCTCGAAGTGGTAGCTCGCCCTCGAGGTCGCGGACCTGCTCGATGGTCTCCTGCGACGCGGTCGACGGGTGGCCGCCGACCTGGAGGAGGGCGAGGACCAGCGAGGTGAACTCGTGGCCCGAGCGGGATGCCGGCGAAGCGGACCGCGACGTCGGTGCCGACCCGGCGGATGGCGAAGGACGGGCGGCGCTCGTCGTCGTCGGTGCGCACCGACGGTGATGTGGTCGGACAGACCGGCGATCTCGTCGAGGAGCCCCATGAGCTCGGCCGACTTGGCGCTGTCGTCGAGCGACGCCGCCAGCTCGATCGGCTGGGAGATCTTGGTGAGGTGGGTCTTCAGCTGGGAGGCGAGGGCGGCGTCGAGCATGGCGGGCTCCAGGGCGCGTGAGGTGCAGGTCGGGCGCGTGAGGGGAGGCCCGGCGGTCGCGACGGACCGGGCGGGCGGGTGGACGTCCGGGGCGGACGAGAGGCGCGTCTCCGGGCGGGACGCCGTCCGGGGGTGCGGCGACGGTGCCGCACCCCCGGAGGGTCAGGACGTGCGGGGAGGGATCAGATCTTGCCGACGAGGTCGAGCGACGGGGCGAGGGTGTCGTCGCCCTCCTCCCACTTGGCCGGGCAGACCTCGCCCGGGTGCGACCGGACGTACTGGGCGGCCTTGACCTTGCGGAGGAGCTCGGCGGCGTTGCGGCCGATGCCCTCGGCGGTGACCTCGACGACCTGGATCACGCCGTCGGGGTCGACCAGGAAGGTGCCGCGGTCGGCCAGGCCCTGGCCCTCGCGGAGGACGTCGAAGTTGCTGGCTGATCTGCGCCGGTCGGGTCGCCGACCATCGAGGTACTGGATCTTGCCGATGGTGTCGGAGGTGTCGTGCCACGCCTTGTGGGTGAAGTGGGTGTCGGTCGACACCGAGTAGACCTCGACGCCCAGGCGCCTGGAGGTCGGCGTAGTGGTCGGCCAGGTCGCCCAGCTCGGTCGGGCAGACGAAGGTGAAGTCGGCCGGGTAGAAGAAGACGATCGACCACTTGCCGGCGAGGTCGGCCTCGGTGACGTCGACGAACTCGCCGTTGTGGAAGGCGGTGGCGGTGAAGGGCTTGATCTCGGTGTTGACCAGGGACATCGGGGTGCTTACCTCTGGGGGTCGTGGCGGTTGTTGATAGGCACCCTATATCAGAGACAGGCGTCTCGATTGCTCGGAGCGATCGTTCTTGCCGATCGCTCCGATAGGGAACGTCAATCAGTGACGTCCGTCTCATCAATGGAAGGTGCGGTCGGTGTGGTCGGCGGCGCCACGGGATCAGCCCGGTCAGGTGGGGGCGGGGGCCGACCGGCGGCCGTCCAGGCGGCCTCGGATCGCGCGGGCGACGCCCTTGACGACGCCCCACGTCAGGTCGAGGTGGTCGTAGCGGTCCCGCCACAGGACGATCTTCCCGTCACGGACCTCGAAGGTGCCGCACACCCAGAACCCGGCCTGCACCGGACCGGCGCCGAGCACGTCGGTGCGCTCGGTCAGCACGATGCCGCCGTTGGCGGCGATGTTGTGCATCACCACCTCGAACGACGAGCCCTTCGTGCCGGCCCAGCGGAGCTGGCGGGCGATCTCGGCCTTGCCCCGAGCGGCCGGGAGCGGGACGTTCTGGTAGACGGCGTCGTCGGCCAGCAGGTCGATGGCGGCCTCGGTGTCGAAGCGCTCCAAGGCGCCGAGGAAGGCCTCGACCACCTCGATCGGGTCGGACGGGGCGGCGACGGCGGGGGCCGGGACGGCGTCGGTCATCGGATCTCCTCGTTGGGGGGCGTCCCCAGTGTGGCGCACCCCTCCGACGCCCGAACCGAGCACCGTCGTGTGGCCCACAGCCACACGTCCGTGCTCGCCTCGAGGCGGGGCCGGCCGAGGGCTTGACCGACGGGCCCGGGTGGTGTCTGATCTGCCCCGATGAACACTGTTCACCGGAGGTCGTCGTGCCCATCCCCCGCAGCCTGCTGAGCCGAGACGCGCCCGTCGACCTGGACCTCCGGGTCCTGGCGGGGGAGTGGCCCGCCGAGGTCACCGGCGAGATGGTGCTCAGCGCCCCCCACCCCGGAGGGTTCGACGCGCCCCACCCGTTCTTCAGCGAGGGCGTGACCTACCGCCTGTCGCTGGAGCCCGGACGTCACGGCGCCCCGGCCGACGCCTTCGCCTGGCGCACCGCCCGGGTCGACACCCCGTCGGCCCGTCTCCGGGCCAAGCGGCCCGACCTGTTCACCGCGTCCATGATCGGCGTCCAGTCGCCCTTCGGGTTCGTGAACGCGGCCAACACCGCGCCGCTCCCGTGGGGCGATCGCCTCTTCCACACGTGGGACGCGGGCCGGCCGGTCGAGATCGACCCGCAGACGATGGGCTTCCTCGGCGAGGTCGGACACCGGTCGCAGTGGACCGAGATGATGCCGTTCCCGGTGCTGCCCATGGTGATGAGCACGGCCCACCCGGTCATCGACCCCGAGCGCGACGTGCTGTGGACCGTCAACTCGTCGTGGGGCCAGCTGCACGTCGTGCGCTGGGACGGCACCGGTCCGGTGCAGCAGTGGCCGATCGCGGGCGCCACCATCCCGCAGTCGGTCCACACCATCACCCAGACCCGCGACTGGCTGGTCGTCGCGGACTGCGCCTTCAAGGTCGAGCCCCAGGTGCTCGGCGGCGGTCGCCGCACCGAGCCGGCCAACGCCTCCGGTCCCGTGCACCTCATCCGCAAGGCCGACCTGGAGGCCGTCCCGCCCGGGCACCGAGGTCGGCTGCCAGACCTACGAGGTCGCGCCGGAGAACAACCACTACTACGCCACCTGGGACGACTCCGACGGGATCGCCGTGCTCTTCGAGCACACCCAGAACGCCGACATCGCCATGACCCAGCGCCCCGGCGACGTCGACGCCCTCGGGCGGCCGTGCGATCCCGGCGCTGGTGGGCCTGTACGGGCTCCCGATGAGCCCCGACCGCACCTCCCTGGTGATCTTCGACCCCGACACCGGCACCAAGGTCCACCACGCCGAGATGTACGACCCGTCGATGCTGTGGACCCGCCAGCTCAACGCCATGGACTGGAGCACCGAGGGCCGCACCGCGCCGACCGTGCACCACACCGTGCACCAGGGCTTCCGGCCCGAGGGGATCACCCAGGAGATGCTCGCCCTGTACGGCGACCGGGTCGACCGCAGCCTGCTGCCGCCCTCCGAGACCGCGCCGCTGGTGGTCACCTGCTCGCTGCCGGACCTCGACGTCGTGGCGCACCACGAGCTGGCCATGGACGACTTCCCGACCTCGCCGATCTTCGTCCCCCGCGACCCGGGTGCCGACCCGTCCCGCTCGGCCCACAGCGGCACCCGCCCAGGTGGCCACGACGGCTTCGTGGTGGTGCCGATCCTCAACGACGACGGGTTCCGGGTCGAGGTCTACGACGCGGCCGACGTCGGTCGCGGACCGCTCGGGGTCATCGGCAAGCCGGGCGCCCGGGTGCCCTTCGTGCTCCACTCCGCGTGGATGCCGGCCGGAGCGGTGGCGCCCGACGTCGAGCGGCTGCGCTTCGCCGACGAGCTCGACCGCCTCGACGAGCTCGACGAGGAGCTGCGCCGGGTCGTGCTCGAGGTCGCCGACGACCTCGACCAGGGCGTCCCCCTGCCCTGACCGCTCCGCTCCTGTCAGTCGTGGTGTGCCGTGGGCGCCCAGGAGGGTTGACGGAACGGGGCGCCGGTCAGGGGGCCGGGGCCGCCCCGAGGTAGGACGCCTCGATGGCGGCGGCGTCGGCCTGCAGCTCGGCCGCGGTGCCGGAGTGGGCGATGTGGCCCTGGCGCATCAGGTGGCCGCGGTCGGCGATCGACAGCACCAGCGAGACGTGCTGCTCGACCACCAGCACGCCCGTCGGGTGCTCGGGATCGTCGGCGATGGCCCGCAGGATCGGCAGGAGCTGCTCGACCACCAGCGGGGCGAGGCCGAGGCTCATCTCGTCGACCAGCAGCAGGCGGGGTCGGCTGACCATGGCCCGGGCCAGGGCGAGCATCTGCTGCTCGCCGCCGGAGAGCAGCCCGGCCTTCCGGTCGAGCACCCGCCGCAGGGCGGGGAGCCGATCGAGCACCTCGTCGGTCGTCAGCGACGGCCGGCCCCGCACCCGGCCGAGGCGCAGGTTCTCGGCCGCGGTCAGGTCGTAGAACAGGCCCCGGTCCTCGGGGACGTGGGCCACGCCGCGGCGCGCCTGGCGCCACACTGCCGCGGAGGACACCCGTCGGCGGGGTCGGGACCGTCGTCCCCAGCACCTCGACGACGCCGCCGTGGCGCGCCACCAGGCCCGAGATGGCCAGGAGGGTGGTGGTCTTGCCCGCCCCGTTGGCGCCGAGCAGGGCGACCACCTCGCCGGGCTCGACGGTGAGGTCGATCCCGTGCACCACGGTGAGGTCGCCGTAGCCGGCGTGCAGGTCGCGCACCGACAGGAGGGGGGAGTCCGCGCTGCCGGTCATGCCGGGGCCGCCTGGTCGCCGAGGTAGGCCGCCACGACCACGGGGTCGGTGCGCACCTGGGCCGGGGGGCCCGAGGCGACGAGCCGCCCGAAGTCGAGGACGTGGACGGTGTCGCACACGCCCATGACGAGGGCCATGTCGTGGTCGACGAGCAGCACGGCGGTGCCCCGCGCCGGCAGGCGCCGGAGCACCTCGGCCAGCTCGCTCGTCTCGGCCGGGTCGAGGCCGGCCGCGGGCTCGTCGAGCAGCACCAGCCGGGGCCGGGCCACCAGCGCCCGGCCGAGGGCCACCAGGTGGCGCTGGCCGTTCGAGAGCTCGTCGGGGGAGCGGCCGGCGAGCGCGGTGAGGTCGAGGTCGTCGAGCACCTCGTCGACGACCCGCTCGTCGTGGCGCTTGGGCCACAGCGCGTCGGTGAGCGTCGACCACAGGTCCGGGGGCGAGGCGGCGACGACCAGGTTCTCCCGGACGGTCAGGTCGTCGAACAGCTCCAGCGACTGGAAGGTGCGGGCCAGTCCCCGCCGGGCCCGGCCGTGGGCCGGCGCGCGCTCGACGGCGGTCGCCGGCGAAGGTGATCCGACCGCGGTGGGGCCGGGTGAAGCCGGTCACGGTGTCGATGAAGGTGGTCTTGCCCGCGCCGTTGGGCCCGATGAGCCCGCTGATGCTGCCCGCGGCGACCTCGAGGGTGACCTCGTCGAGGGCGACGAGCCCACCGTGGCGGACCGTCAGCCCGTCGACCGACAGCACGGGCGCGCCGGTCGCCTCGTGGGCGACGCCGACCGGCTCGGTCGGTGCCGCGCTCACGCCGCCTCCACCGGTGTGCGAGGCGGTGCCGGGGAGTGGCCGCCGCCCATGTCGGTGTCGACCGCCGTCGCGGGTGTCGATCCGGTCCGCAGCCGGCGCACGCCCCGGCGGACCAGGCCGGTCACGCCCTCCGGCGCGACGATCGCCATCACGATGAGGGCGACGCCGCTGATGGCGAAGCGGTACCGCTCGACCGCGCCGTCACCCGAACCACCACCGCCGGCGGCGGACAGCAGCCCGGCCTGGGCGAGGCAGCCGGCGAGCAGGGCGCCACCGATGCTGGACACGCCGGCCAGGTAGGTCATGGCCAGGGCCACCAGTGCCCCGATCACCATGAACGACGACGTCGACACCGAGGTCGACGAGAAGGCGGTGAGGACGCCGGCCAGCCCGGCCAGGGCGGATCCCACGGCGAAGGCGCCGAGCTTGGTCCGGGTGACGTCGATGCCCGCGGCGGCCGCGGCCGCGCTCGTTGGCGCGGACCGCGAGCCACCGGAGCCCGGTGCGGTTCCGGCGCAGGTTGGCGACCGCGCCGGCGGCCAGCACCAGCACGACGAGGACGACCGCGCCCCACGCGGGGCGGAAGTTGTCGGCGCCCCGGGCGCTCACCCCGATGTCGAGCCCGAACAGGTCCGGACGCGGGACCGAGCTGCCGCCGGGGCCACCCGACACCGACGGGCTGGACAGCACCAGCTCCTCGATGGCCACCGCGAAGGCGAGGGTGGCGACGGCCAGCAGCATCCCCCGCACCCGGGTCGCGGGGTAGGCGACGACGGTGCCCAGGACGACCGCGAGGACGATGCCGGTCGCGGCCGCGACCAGGAAGGGCCAGCCCCGGTCGGTCAGGCGCACCGCGGTGAAGCCGGCCACCCCGGCGAAGGCCAGCTGGGCGACGGAGATCTGCCCGCTGTAGCCGGTGACGACCACGAACGACAGGGCCAGCAGCGACGCCACCATGGTGACCATCAGGCCCTGGCGCAGGGCGGCGTCGCCGGTGAGGAGGATGCGCGATCGCGGCACCGCCCAGCAGCGCGGTCCACGTCGCGACGTGACGCGGGGTCGGGGCCGCCGGGAGCCGACGGTCGATGAGGGTCGCCCGGGTGGGCAGGGCGTCGCCCCGCCACAGGAGCACGACCATGATCAGCACGACGGGCACCGCCGCCTGCAGGCCGGTGGTCGGCAGCCAGTCCGGGATCCAGGTGGTCGACGGGCGCACCGCGTAGCCGAGCACCAGCGACTGCACCATGCCGATGCCCAGCCCGGCCACGGTGGTCAGGGTGAAGGACTGCAGGCGGCCGACCAGCGCGGCGGCCACCGCGGGGACGACCAGCAAGGGGGTCGTGGTCGCGTTCAGGCCCGAGATGGGCTCGATCAGGATCACGGCCATCCCGCCCAGCAGCGAGGCGACGGCCCAGCTGCACGACGCCAGCCGGTCGGGGGCCAGCCCGATCAGCAGCGCGCCCTTCTCGCTGTCGGCGGCCGCCCGGGTGGCCAGTCCGATCCGGGTCACCCGGAAGACGAGGGTGAGCAGCGCGGCCACGCCCAGGGCGAGGACGGCGAGCAGCAGCCGGTTCTGGCTGACCGTGGTGCCGAGGAGGCGGACCGGGTCCTCGGGCAGGACCGGTCGGCGGACGGCGACCGCGGCACCGGTGATCGGGAACTGCAGGCGCACGACCTCCTGGAGGTACAGCAGCAGCCCGAGGGAGGCGACGACCCGGGCCAGGGGCGGCGAGTGCCGCAGCGGGCGGACCACGAGCCCGTACACCACGAGACCCAGCGCGAGGGCCAGCACCGCGGCCACGACGAGCGCGCTGGCGAGGGTCGGTCGGGCCAGCAGGTGGATCCGCGCCGGCAGCCCGACGACGGGCAGGACGAGGTCGCCGGTCTCGCGGAACTCGAAGTAGGCGAACGCCACGTACATGCCCATGGCCGCGTGGGCCAGGTTGACCAGGCCCGACGTGCGGTACGACAGGACCAGCCCGATGGCGAGGGCGGCGACGACCGCGCCGCCTCCGAGGCCGGAGAGCAGGTACCCGAGGTAGGTGCTGATGGGGAACCTCCGCGGCAGGGCGCCGGGACCGTCGGTCGGGGGGAGCGGGCCTCAGCCCTCGTAGATCTGACCCACGTCGATCCAGTCGCTGATCTGCACCAGCTCACCGTCCTCGATGCGGGCCAGGACCTGTTGCGGGGAGCAGGTGGCGGGCAGGCCGGCCAGCTGCTCGCCGTCGCAGGTGTAGGGGTGGCCCATGAAGCTCGGGGCGTCCTCCTGGGCCCGGAGGGACTCCACGATGGCGTCGGCGGTGATGGCGTCGGGCCCCAGCTCCACGAGCAGGCTGTAGAGGTTGACCAGCGAGCGGAACGACACGGTGCCCGCCCCCGCCGGGTCGAGCCCGTCGCCGTACTCCTCGATCACCGCGGCGTAGAGGTTGGTGTCCGGACCGGGCTCGATCGGGCCCTCGACGTTGAACACCGCCCCCTCGCTGGCGTCGCCCACGTCGGCCAGGATCGTCGGCGCCGCGCAGGCACCGACGAAGTAGGTCTCCGCCTCGAGGTCCAGGGCGGCCACGCCGTCGAAGGCGGGCTTGCACCCGGTGTCGGCGGCGAGGATCACCATGGCGTCGGGGTCGCTGGCGGCCGCCGCCTGCAGCGGCGAGCTGATGTCGGTGGAGACGATCGGGAACGGGACCATCTGGACCTCGACCCCGGCCCGCTCCAGGACGGTGCGCCCGTACTCGGCGCTGTCCTCGATGGCCCCGAACTCGCCGTAGAGGATCGACACCCGCTCGGCCTCGACCTCGTTGACGGCGTGGTCGGCGAAGGCGATGGTGGCGCCCCAGGTGCCGCCGCTCCACTGGAACGACAGCGGGTCGGTCATCGACTGGGTGCTGATCGGGATGCCGCCCACCCAGGGGATCCCGTTGTCGGCCAGGGTGTCGATGGCCGTGCCGAACACGTCGATGCCGCCGAGCACGGCAGGGACGCCGGCCTCGACCATCTGCTGGCCGCAGGCGGCGGATCCCTCGGTCGAGAACTGGGTGTTGCAGATCAGGAGCTCGAGGGGGCGCCCGCCCACGCCGCCGAGCTGCTCGTTGATGAACTCCACCGCGGCCTGGTCGGCCTGGCTCAGCTCGGGGAAGGAGGCGGCCGGCGTGTTCTCCTGGTTGATCATGCCCGAGGACGATCGGCTCGCCGGTGGCCTCCGTCGGCTCGTCGGGCACGAGGTCGGCGAGGGTGGACTCCCGGGCGCAGGCGAGGAGGTCGTCGCTGCACGCGTCGGTCTCGGCGCTGGGCGCGCTGGTGCCCGAGGACGACTCGGGCTCCGGCTCGCTGCAGCCGGCCAGTGCCACCAGCAGCGCGCCGATGGCAGTCCACGTCACGGCTCGTCGCCTCATGCAGGTCCCTTCAGGCTCTCGTCCGGCTGCGCACCCCGCTGAACAGCGTTCACCGGGGCGGTCATCAAAGCACCGGCGGGGGAGGGGGTCAAGCATCGCGTGCGACGGGTGTCACTGCTCGGCAGGGCCGAGGCGGGGTCAGGGCTCGTAGCCGCGGAGGATCCGGGTCGTCACGTCGTCGATCAGGGCGTCCTCGACCTCGCGGGGCAGGTCGAGGCCGAGCTGCAGCACCGAGGCGACGCCGTGGGAGCCCGACCACAGCGTCAGCGCGACGAGCAGGGGGTCGTCGCTGACGATCTCGCCGGCGGCGACGGCGTCCTCGACCGCGGTGGCGGCGGCGGCGAAGGTGCGGGTCGCGCCGGGGAGCTCGATCCCCGGTGGCAGGTCGGCCCCACCCAGGTCCGGCGGGAAGAGGAACATCACCCGGAACATCTCCGGGTTCTCCCGGGCGTGCTCGACGTAGGCGCGGCCCTGGGCCCGGATGCGAGCGACCGGGTCCGGCTCGTCGATGGCGGAGAACCGCTCCATCAGCCGGTCGAACTCGTCCTCGGCCAGGGCCCGGAGGAGGTCCTGCTTGCCGTTCACGTAGGCGTAGAGCGCCGGGGCGGTGACGCCGAGGCGGGTGGCCAGGCGACGGAGCGAGAGCTGGTCGAGGCCCTCGTCGGTGACGAGCTCGCGGGCCATCCCGATGATCGCGGCGCGCTGCAGCGGGGGACGGGTGGCGGCGTCGGCCATCGCGCCAGCGTACCGGGCTGAACACTGTTCACCGGGACTGGTACGCATCGTCGCCGTGAGCAGCACCGTGGATCCCTCCGCCCCCGCCTGGTCCGGCCCGTGGCTGACCGGCCCCCTCGAGCCGGTCGCCGACGAGCGCGACGTGGCCGACCTCCGCGTGACCGGTCGGCTGCCCGACGGCCTGTCGGGCCGGCTGCTGCGCAACGGACCCAACGCCGCCTTCGCCCCCCTCGGGCGCTACCACCTCTTCGACGGTGACGGCATGGTCCACGGCCTGTGGCTCGACGGCGAGGGCGGGGCCCGCTACGCCAACCGGTGGGTGGAGTCGGCCGGCCTGGCGGCCGAGCGGGCCGCGGGTCACTCGCTGTTCGGCGGGCTGCTCGACTTCCGCCTCCCCTCGCCCGAGGTGATCGCCGAGGTCGGGCTGCTGAAGAACACGGCCAACACCCACGTCGTCGCCCACGCCGGACGGATCCTGGCCCTGATGGAGGCGTGCAAGCCCACCGAGCTGGGCCCCGACCTCGAGACGCTCGGCGAGGTCGACTTCGACGGCGCCCTCCACGGTCCGATGACGGCCCACCCGAAGGTCGATCCGGTCACCGGCGAGATGGTCTTCTTCGGGTACGGCCCGTTCCCGCCCTACATGCGGGTCCACAGCGTCGATGCGGAGGGCCGGCTGACCTGGACCACCGAGGTCGACCTGCTCGGGCCGGTGATGATGCACGACTTCGTGGTCACCGAGACCCGGGTCGTGATCTTCGACCTCCCCGCCGTGTTCGACGTCGAGGCCCTGATGGCGGGCGGCGATGCCGTGCGGTGGGACCCGGACCGCGGCGCCCGCATCGGCATCCTCGAGCGGGGCGCGCCCGGCAGCTCGACCACGTGGGTCGACGTGGACCCGTTCTGGGTGTTCCACTTCCTGAACGCCCACGACGACGGCGACGCCATCGTGGTGCACGGCTGTCGCACCGACCGGCTCAACGCCGGGCTGGGCGAGGGCGACGACGGGGCCGAGCCTCCCCGCTTCCACCGCTGGCGCATCGACCCGGTGGCCGGCACCATGACCGACGAGCGCCTGTGGGACCGCGGCGGCGACTTCCCCCGCATCGACGACCGGCGGGCCGGGCTCGAGGCCCGGGTCGGGTACCTCGCCCGGGGGGGCGAGCGGGCTCCCGACGACGAGCTGGCCACCTTCGACGCCATCGAGCGCCACGACCTGGTGACCGGCGTGGTCACCGTCGCCGAGCACGGCGCGGGCGTCATCGCCGGGGAGCCGGTCTTCGCCCCCGACCCCGCGTCCGACGAACCGGACGCCGGCTGGGTGCTGGCGTGGACCTACGACGTGGCCTCTGGCGACAGCGAGGTGGTGGTCCGCGAGGCCACCACCCTCGAGGTCGAGGCCCGGGTGCACCTGCCCCGACGGGTGCCGTTCGGGTTCCACGGGAGCTGGGTCCCCGACGCCTGAGCCCGTGGGTGGGCCGTCGACCCTGGTCACTGGCCGTGTGACCGAAGTTGCGGAGCTGAGCCGTCAGGCGAGGCGACCAGATGAGCACGGTGTCGGTCTGCGGCGAAGCCGCACGATGTCGCCGCGAGACGGGCGACCGATCCGCCGAAGTTGAGTGGGGAATGTCAGGTTTCCCGGCATGGTTGTGCGCAGACCCCAGCGCGAGGAGCCCTCCGTGCCCGAGACCTCCACCCTCACCCTCCCCGTCCTCCCCCTGCCCGATGGCGTCGTGCTGCCGGGCATGGTCCTCACCATCGCCCTCGAGACCGACGAGGCCAAGGCCGCGGTCGCGGCCACGGGTGACGACGACCGCCTGCTGCTGGTGCCCCGCGTCGGCGGCCGCCACGGCGTGATCGGCACCCTCGGTCGCATCGAGTCCCGCGGCACCCTCCCGTCGGGCACCCCGGCCCTCGTGGTCCGGGCCCTGAGCCGGGCCCGACTGGGCACGGGCGTCGCCGGCACCGGCACCGTCCTGTGGCTGGAGGCCGAGGTCCTCGAGCCCGAGGTCACCGAGGAGGCCCGCGAGCTCGCCGTCGAGCTGCGCGCCGCGTTCCGGGCCCTGTTCGAGGACATCGGCGGCCTGCGCCTGACCGAGGTGCTCCGCGGCCTCGACGATCCCGGCTCGCTCGCCGACGCCGCCGGCTGGTGGCCCGACCTGGCCGTCGAGCGCAAGGTCGAGCTGCTCGAGACCGTCGACGTGACCGAGCGGGTCACCCGGGTCCTCGGCTGGGTCAAGGAGGCGCTGGCCGAGGCCGAGCTGGCCGACAAGATCCGCACCGACGTGGCCGAGGGGATGGAGAAGACCCAGCGGGAGTTCCTCCTGCGCCAGCAGCTGGCCGCCATCCGCAAGGAGCTGGGCGACGACGACGGCGCCGACGACGGTCCCGACGCGTACCGGGACAAGGTGGCCGAGCGCGACCTGCCCGACGCGGTCCGCGACGCGCTCGAGCGGGAGGTCGGTCGGCTGGAGCGCACCAGCGACCAGTCGCCCGAGCAGGGCTGGATCCGCACCTGGATCGACACCGTCCTGGAGGTGCCGTGGGGCATCCGCTCCGACGACGACCTCGACCTCGACCGGGCCCGCGCCGTCCTCGACGCCGACCACACCGGCCTGGACGAGGTGAAGGAGCGCATCGTCGAGGAGCTGGCCGTGCGCAAGCTCCGGCGCGAGCGCGGCCTCGACGGCCCGGCCGCCGGCGCCGCCGAGACCGAGGGCGAGGATGCCGATGCCCAACGGGGCCGCACCCGCCACGCGACGATCCTGACCCTCGTCGGCCCGCCCGGCGTGGGCAAGACCAGCCTGGGCGAGTCCGTGGCCCGCGCCCTCGGTCGCCGCTTCGTGCGGGTCGCCCTGGGTGGCATCCGCGACGAGGCCGAGGTCCGCGGCCACCGGCGCACCTACGTCGGCGCCCGGCCGGGGCGCATCGTCCGGGCCCTCACCGAGGCCGGCACCACCAACCCGGTGGTCCTCCTCGACGAGGTCGACAAGGTCGGCGCCGACTGGCGGGGCGACCCGTCGGCGGCGCTGCTCGAGGTGCTCGACCCGGCGCAGAACCACTCGTTCCGCGACCACTACCTGGAGCTCGACCTCGACCTGTCCGAGGTGATCTTCGTCGCCACCGCCAACCAGCTCGACACCATCCCCGGCGCCCCTCCTCGACCGCATGGAGGTCGTCTCCCTCGACGGCTACACCGAGGACGAGAAGGTGGCCATCGGCCGCGACCACCTGCTGGCCCGCCAGCGCGAGCCGCGTCGGCCTCGGCGACGACGAGGTCGCGGTGACCGACGAGGCCCTGCGCCGGATCGTGCGCGACCACACCCGCGAGGCCGGGGTCCGCTCCCTGGAGCGGGCCCTCGCCAAGGTGCTCCGCAAGGCCGCCACCGAGGTGGCGGGGGAGCCGGGCGCGCACCTGGTGGTCGACGTCGACGACGTCCGCCGGTACCTGGGTCGGGCCCGGTTCCACGCCGAGGAGGTGCGCGACCGCACCTCGGTCGCCGGCGTCGCCACCGGCCTGGCCGTGACCGGCGCCGGCGGCGACGTCCTCTTCGTCGAGGCGACCGCCCTGCCGCCGGCGGGCGAGGAGGGCGACGAGCCCCGCCTCACCGTCACCGGCCAGCTGGGCGACGTGATGAAGGAGTCGGCGTCGATCGCGCTGTCCTACGTGCGGTCGCACCGCGACGCCCTCGGCATCGCCGCCGGGCGCCGACCGGCGCAGCGTCCACGTGCACTTCCCGGCGGGGGCGGTGCCCAAGGACGGCCCGTCGGCCGGCGTCACCATGACCACCGCGCTGGTCTCGCTGTTCACCGGTCGCCCGGTGCGGGCCGACGTCGGCATGACCGGCGAGGTCACGCTGCAGGGCCGGGTGCTGCCCATCGGGGGCGTCAAGCAGAAGGTCCTGGCTGCCCACCGGGCCGGCCTCCGGGAGGTCCTGCTGCCGGCCCGCAACGAGGCCGACCTCGACGACGTGCCCGAGGAGGTGCGGGCCGACCTGGCCATCCACCTGGTCGACGACGTCGCCGACGTCGTGGCCCTCGCCCTCGAGCCGGAGGTGGGGACGGTGGCCGCCTGACGGGGCGCCGTGGGCCGGTCCGCCCGCATCCGTGGGGGGCCTACCACCCAGCGCGGTGAGGATCGGGTGGCGCGTCGTCGTAAGATCGGCCCCCGGACGGGGGGTCCGCTCGGGCAGATCGACGTCGCGCCACCCGCCTCCTCTGCACCATGGCTGCTCCGCACGACCGCGCACCCCAGCCCGACGACGTGTCGCCGGGCCTCCCCGACTCGGCCTTCCGCGCCCTGGTCGACCACATCTCGCTGCCGATCATGGTCATGGACGCCGACGGCCGGATCACCTATGCCGGCGGGTCGTCCGGCCACGTCTTCGGCCTCAGCGGCGACGACGCCGTCGGCCGCAACGTGGTCGAGTTCCTGCCCCCCGACCAGGTCGAGGTGGCGCTCCGGACGATCGGCGACCTGCTCCGGGCCGACGAGATCGGCATCGGCGTGCCCACGCCGTACGCCATCATGCGCGACGACGGCGGGGTGACCTGGCAGGCGATCGGCGCGGTGCCCATGCTCGACCACCCCGACGTCGAGGGCATCGTCTTGTACCACCTGCCGTGGGATGCCCAGCTCCACTTCGACGCGTTCCTGTCCGCCCTGCTCGCCGGCGCCCCGCTCGAGGCGGTGCTGACGGACCTCGGCCGGTCGCTGGCCTTCTCCTTCGAGGCCCGGGGCACCGTGGTGCACCACGGCTTCGACGGCCGTGACTTCACCGGGGCCACCGGCGCGGGTGTCGACCTCGGCTGGCTGCACGGCGACGATGCGCCGTGGCACATGGCGGCCCGGTCCGGCCAGCCCTGGTACGGGTCGGCCGATGCGGTGCCCGGTGGCGACGGCCTCGCCGACGCCGGGGTCCGGGGGGTGTGGGCCATCCCGGTGCCGATGCCCGAGGGCATGCCCGGCGCGGTCCTCAGCGTGTGGCGCTCGGTCGACGCCCTGCCGGTCACCGCCCACCACCCGATCATCACCCGCTCCCTCCAGTACGCGCAGCTCGCCCTCGTCACCTGGACCGAGCACCAGCAGCTGGCCCACATGGCCACCCACGACGGGCTCACCGGCGCGGCCAACCGCACGTTGTTCCGGCGCCACCTGGCCGACGAGCTCGCCACCGGCCGCGTCGCGGTGGCGTTCTGCGACCTCGACGGCTTCAAGGCCATCAACGACACGTTCGGGCACGGCACCGGGGACGAGGTGCTCGTCGCGGTGGCCGACCGGCTGCGCGGCGCGCTGCGCCCGGGCGACGAGCTGGCCCGCATCGGCGGCGACGAGTTCACCGTCCTGCTGCGGGACCTCGACGGGGCCGAGGCGCGGGCGGCGGGAGAGCGCCTGGTGGCCGCGGTCGAGCGACCGGTGGTCGTCGACGGGGTGTCGCTCAGCGTCGGCCTGTCGGTCGGCGTGGCCATGCCCGCGCCCGGCTCGTCGGCCGACTCGATGCTCAGCCGGGCCGACGCTGCCCTCTACCGGGCCAAGCGCGACGGTGGCCGCCGGGTCCGCATGGCCGACTGAGCCCGCTGCCCCCTCAGGAGAGGGCGGCGACGGCGTCGTCGACGGTGGTCACCCAGTGGAGGTTGGCCTCCTGCTCGTCGGTGAGCAGGCGCTCCAGCACGGCACGGATCGGGAAGCTGCGGGTCCAGTACCCGTCGACGTCCAGGAACACCATCGGGTTGAAGCGCTCGTCGCCCCGGGCGTAGTAGTTCTGCGCCGCGTCCTGGAACACCTCCTGCAGGGTGCCCGCCTTGCCCGGGGCGAAGACCACGCCACCCCGGGCCACGGTCAGCAGACCGTCCTCCCGGATCGAGTTGTCGTAGTACTTGGCGTGGCGGGAGGCCAGCGGTGTCGGCGGCTCGTGGCCGTGCAGCCAGGTGGGGATGCCGATGCTCGGTCCCGCCGAGGCGGCCGTCGCCGCGGCCACGCCGAAGGCGGGGGACTGCCATCGGTGCAGACGGCCGACGGCATCGTCGAGGAGGTCGCCATCGGGCGTGAAGAGCTCGTCGGCGGAGTGGAACGGGAACCTCAGGGCATCCCACCGGCGCTGGACCTCGACGGCATCGAGGCCGGCGACCAGGTCGGGGTCCGGCTCGCGGTGGCCCATCGCCTGCAGCCCCTCGTCGACCGACAGGTGGCCGCCGGCCAGGCGGGCCCCGAGGTGGGCGGCCTCCATCGCGCCCGGACCCCCTCCGGTCACGATCGTCGCCCCCGCCCCGGCGAGCCGGTGGGCGAGGGTGGCGACCATCCCGTAGGCGGCGTCGTTGCGGGCCATCGAGTGGCCGCCCATCACGGCCACCACCCGCGCCCCCTCGAGGGCCTCGTTGAGCAGCCAGCTGACCGTGGTGTCGTGGTCGGCGCGGGCGTGGGCCACCGCGAGGGTCGGCGGCACCCGGAGGCCGTGGGCGCGGGCGGCGCGGTAGGTGCGGAAGTCGAACGTGGTCGCGGCCGAGGCCGGGTCGTCGGGGTGCCACGACCCGTAGAGGTCGTCGGCGGTGTAGAGGTCGGGTGGCACCGGGGCCACCCCGTCGACGGGCGCGGTCACCCGTCGCCCTCGGCGAGGCCGTCGAACGGTCCGACGTCGGTGAGGTGGACGACCGGGGCGCCCTCGGCGTCGGAGGCGGCGACGTCGACCTCGGCGGTGATCCGCCACTCGCGCGTCTCGTCGGGGTCCGACAGCACCTGCTCGACGGTCCAGCGCTCGGCGCCCGGGGTGATCGTGACCATCGCGGGGTTGCGGGCGTCGGCGTCGATGCCGATGGTGCCGTGCTCCTCGAAGTACGGCGCCATGGCCTCGAACCAGCGCTGGGCGTTCCAGCCGTCGTCGCCGTCGAGCGCCTCGAGCTCCTGCCACTGCCGGGGCCGCGGTCAGCTCCACCCGCTGGAACAGGGCGTTGCGGACCAGCACCGTGAACGCCCGGCGGTTGGCGGTGACCGGTGGGGGAGCGTGGTCGACCGGCGCTCCCCGGCGGTGGCCAGCAGCTCGGCGGGGTGGCGCAGCGCCTCCCACTCGTCCAGCAGGCTGGAGTCGACCTGGCGGACCAGCTCGCCCAGCCACTCGGTGATGTCGACCAGCTCGTCGGTCTTGGCGTCCTCGGGGATCGTGCGGACGAGCGTCTTGTAGACGTCGGTCAGGTAGCGCAGCACGGTGCCCTCGGAGCGGGCCAGGTTGTAGAAGCGGACGTAGTCGCCGAAGTCCATGGCCCGCTCGCACAGGTCCCGGGCGACCGACTTGGGCCGGAGCGGGTGCTCGGCCACCCAGGGGTGGCGCTCGCGGTAGACGTCGAACATCGGGCTCGAGCAGCTCGGCGAGCGGCTTGGGGCGCGGTGATCTCGTCGAGCGCGGCCATCCGCTCGTCGTACTCCATGCCCTCGGCCTTCATCGCCGCCACCGCCTCGCCCTTGGCCTTGAACAGCTGGGCGCGACAGGACCTGGCGGGGGTCGTCGAGCACGGCCTCGATGACCGACACCATGTCGAGCGCGTAGGTGTCGGACTCGGGGTCGAGCAGGTCGAGCGCGGCCAGGGCGAACGGCGCCAGCGGCTGGTTGAGGGCGAAGGTCGCCTGCAGGTCGATGGTGACCCGGACGGTGCGGCCCAAGTCGTCGGGCTCGTCGAGCTCCTCGACCACCTCGGCGTCGAGAGGGCCAGCTCATCTCGGCCGCCCGGGCCACGTGCTCGCCCTGCTTGGGCTCGGTCTCGTAGTTCTCCGTGAGGAGGTGGTGCAGGGCGGCCCGTCCGTCGCCGGGCCGGTCGAGCACGTTGAGCAGCATCGAGTGGGTCACCGTGAAGCTGGACGTGAGCGGTTCGGGCGCGGCCGCGACCAGGCGGTCGAACGTGGGCTCACCCCACGACACCTGCCCGGGGGCGGCTTCTTCTTCACGATCTTGCGGACCTTGCCTGTCGGTCGCCGCCGGGCCGCGCCTTCGCCTCGGCCTTGGCGTTCTCGATGACGTGCTCGGGGGCGAGGACGATGACCGTGCCCATCGTGTCGAAGCCGGCCCGCCCGGCCCGGCCGCCGATCTGGTGGAACTCCCGGGCGCTGAGGAGGCGGGTCGTCGTGCCGTCGTACTTCGAGAGCGCGGTGAAGCACCACGGTGCGGATGGGCACGTTGATGCCGACGCCGAGGGTGTCGGTGCCGCAGATGACCTTGAGCAGCCCGGCCTGGGCCAGCCGCTCCACCAGCCGTCGGTACTTGGGCAGCATCCCGGCGTGGTGGACGCCGATGCCGTGGCGCACGAACCTGGCGAGCGTCTTGCCGAACCCGGGGGCGAAGCGGAACCCGCCGATGAGCTCGGCGATCTCGTCCTTCTCGGCTCGGGTGCAGCAGCTTGAGGCTCATCAGCGACTGCGCCCGCTCGACCGCGGACGCCTGGGTGAAGTGCACGACGTACACGGGGGCCTGGTGGGTGGACAGCAGCTCCTCGAGCACCTCGGTGAGCGGCGACGTCCGGAACTCGTGGACGAGGGGGACGGGGCGGGTGGCCGAGCGGACCACGGCGACGGTCGCGGCCGGTGCGTCGGGGCAGCGTCCTCGGTCGAACCGGGTCACGTCGCCGAGCGTGGCCGACATCAGGACGAACTGGGCGTCGGGCAGCTCGAGCAGCGGGACCTGCCACGCCCAGCCCCGCTCGGGGTCGGCGAAGTAGTGGAACTCGTCCATGACGACCTGGCCGACGGGCGCGCCGCCGCCCTCGCGCAGGGCGAGGTTGGCGAGGATCTCGGCGGTGCAGCAGATGATCGGCGCATCGGGGTTGACCGAGGCGTCGCCGGTCAGCATGCCGACCTGCTCGGCCCCGAAGGTGGCCGACAGGTCGAAGAACTTCTCCGACACCAGGGCCTTGATGGGGGCGGTGTAGAAGCTGCGCCGCCCGGCGGCGAGGGCGGCGAAGTGGGCGGCGATCGCGATCAGGCTCTTGCCCGACCCGGTGGGCGTGTCCACGATGACGTGCGACCCGGCGACGACCTCCAGCAGGGCCTCCTCCTGGGGCGGGTACAGCTCGAGTCCGCTGTCCTCGACCCAGCCGACGAACGCGTCGATGACGTCCTCGGGGTCGCCGGAGGTGGGGATGCGGTCGCCGAGCGACGGACGGGAGGTCACCGCGCCGATCGTACGGAGCGGGCGCCCGGCGTCGGCCGTCCCGGGCCGGTCGTCCCCCGTGGTCAGGGCGAGCGGTGCACCTGCCGGAAGCCCCACGTCTCGGCCAGCCACCGGGGCACCAGCTCGTCCAGGGCCGCCTCCAGCGGCCCGCCCGCGTGGGCGTCGACCACCCACCACGACGAGACCGCGTCGGTGCCGGGGGGAGAGTCGTCCTCCGGCGGATCGATGTACACGCAGCCGAGCAGCTCGGTCTCGTCGGCGTCGAGGACCGCGTAGTTGAAGGTCTCGTGGGCCTCGATCTCGAGTCGGTGGCGGTGCAGGTCGGCCCGGTCCTGCTCGATCGTCATCGACGCGGGGGGCCAGCCCCACGCCTCGCCGTAGATCGCCCACAGGCGCTCCCTCGACCCCATGACGGCCGGGAAGTCGATCTCGGTGTCGTCCTCGTGGATCGGCCGCAGGTGGTGCCCGGTGGGCAGCTCGACCCGGGTCGGGTGCACGAAGTCGTGGGGCAGCCAGGACAAGGGGGGACCTCCGGGTTCGTCGATCGGACCGATGCTGCCACCCGATCGGGGGTCAGCGGAGCCGCTGGCGGACGGCGGTGCGGACGGCGCCGGCCGAGGCGCCCCACTCGCGGTTGAGGGCGGCGAGCAGCGCGTCGACCTCCGCGAAGCGGACCGTCCCCCGGCTCAGCAGCACGAGGGCGCGCACCGGGCCCTCCCGGAGGGCGATGCGCACCATCGCCAGGGTGGCCTCGTCGGGGTCGGGGAACTCCTGCTGCGGCCTGGCGGATGCCCTCCCGCACGACCTGGGCGCCGATCGACCCGACCGAGGGCGGCTGGTCTCGAGGTCCTCGAGGGTGGAGTTGCGGTGGAACGGCCGCGCCGGCGGGACCGGCGGGGATGGGGCGGCCGAGCAGGGCCGCGAACTCGTCGTCGGTGGCGACGAAGCCGGCCGGGTCCGGCGACCGGGGTGACGCCGGTCGGGCGAGTCGACCTCGTGGGCGAGCACGGCGACGGGGTCGACCGACGAGCGGGCCACGACGACCTCGAACGCGCCGGCCTCGACCAGCCAGTCGTGGGCGGCCACGTCCCACACCGCGAACGACCGCCGGTCGAGGGCGATGGTCACGTCCTCGCTGGCTCGCCGGGTGCGAGGTGGACCTTGGCGAAGCCCTTCAGCTCCTTGTCGGGCCGGTGCACGCGAGCTCTCGCGGTCGCGGACGTAGACCTGCACGACGTCGGTGCCGGGCCGGTCGCCGACGTTGGTGACCCGCAGCCGACACCGTCACGTCGGTGCCCGACGCCGATCGAGGGCGACGTCGGACCAGTCGAAGGGCGTGTACGACAGGCCGTGGCCGAACGGGAACCGGGCGGGCACGCCGGCGGTGTCGTGGAACCGGTAGCCGACGTACAGGCCCTCCCGGTACTGGACCTGGCGGGGCTGGCCGGGGAAGTTCCGGTCGGCGGGCAGCTGGGCGACGTGCTCGGGGATGCTCTCGGCCAGGCGCCCGCCGGGCTCGGCGTCGCCGAACAGCACGTCGACGATGCCGCCGGCCGCCGGCCTGGCCGCCCAGCCAGCACTCGAGCACGGCGGCGACCCGGTCGGCCCACGGCAGGTGCACCACGCCGCCGTTGTTGAGCACGACGACGACCGGTGTCGGCCTGGGCGGCCAGCGCCTCGATCAGGGTGACGTGGCCGGCGGGCAGGTCGAGCGTCGGTCCGGTCGAAGCCCTCGGACTCCATGCGGGGCGGGGAGGCCGCCGCAGAACACGACCACGTCGGCGTCCTCGGCGGCGGCGAGGGCCTCGCTCGACGAGGGCGGGGTCGGTGGCGCCGGTGAGCGGCGTCGTAGCCCGGGGCGTAGGTGACCGTCGGTGTCGGCGCCCGACCCGGTCGCGCAGCAGGTCGAGCACGCGGTCGAGGCGGGTCGGGTTCACCTGCGAGCTGCCGGCGCCCTGGTAGCGGGGCGTCTCGGCGAAGGCGCCGACGACGGCGATGCGTCGCGAGGTCGGGGCCGAGGGGCAGCACGCCGTCGTTGGTGAGCAGCACCGAGCCGGCGGCGGCCGCCGTCCCGGCCGAGGCGGTGGTGGGCGTCGCGGTCGCTGGGCCGGCGGTCGCGGCGTGACCGCTGGAGGAGCTGCGACGACGCGGGTCGGCGCAGCGGTCGACCGTCGGCCTCGTCGAGGCGGCCGTCGGCGACCGCGGCGAGCACCTCGGCGTCGAACGCGCCGCTGCTGCCCGGCATCTCCAGGTCGAGCCCGGCGCGCGATGCCCGGCGACGCGGTCGTTGGCCGCGCCCCAGTCGGTCATGACCAGGCCGTCGAAGCCCCACTCGTCGCGCAGGACTCGTGGTAGCAGCTCGTGGTGCTCGGAGGCGTAGGTGCCGTTGACCAGGTTGTAGGAGCACATCACCGTCCACGGCGCCGACTCCTTCACCGCGATCTCGAAGCCGGTGAGGTAGATCTCGCGCAGGGTGCGCTCGTCGACCACGGCGTCGACCACGAGCCGGTGCGACTCGTGGTTGTTGACCGCGAAGTGCTTGATGCTGGTGCCGATCCCGTGGGCCTGGACGCCGCGCACCATGGCCGCGGCGAGCGTGCCGCTGAGGAACGGGTCCTCCGACAGGTACTCGAAGCAGCGCCCGCCGGCCGGGTGGCGCTTGATGTTGAGGCCCGGGCCCGAGCACGACGGCGACGCCCTGCTCGACCGCCTCGTCGCCGAGCGCGTCGCCGACCGCCTCGACCAGGTCGACGTCCCAGGTGGAGCCGAGCGTCGCCGCGGTGGGGAAGCAGGTCGACGGCACCGAGCCGCTGGAGGCCGAGGTGGTCGCCGCCGCCGGCCTGCTGGCGCAGCCCGTGGGGGCCGTCGGCGATCACCGATCGCCGTCGAGCCCGTGCTCGGGCAGCCCCTCGAGCTCGAACAGGCCCGCGCCCGAGAGCAGGCGGACCTTGGTGGCGCAGGTCGAGCCGGGCCACCACCTCGGCCGCGGTCGGGGGCCCGTCGGTCGAGGTGTCGGTCGAGGCGGTGGTCGCGGCGGCGTCGGTCACGTCGGCCGAGGGTACCGATGCCCCGGGGAGCAGGCGCGAGCGGCCTGCCCGTGCCGGGGGAGCGTGCGTCGAGATCCCGTGGCCGGCGGGGGTGCGGACGTAGGCTGGCCCGTCGTGCTCGCCCTGTCCAACACCGTCCAGCCCTACGCGTGGGGTGCGCGCGACGGGCTGGCGCGATGGGTCGGCACCCCCGCGTCCGGCGGCCCCGAGGCCGAGCTCTGGGTGGGGGCCCACCCGGCCGCCCCGTCCCGCCTCGACGACGGCCGCAGCCTCGCCGACGCCGTCGCCTCCGACCCGGGCGGGCTCCTCGGTCCCGGGCTGGTCGACCGCTTCGGGCCGCGCCTGCCGTTCCTCCTCAAGGTGCTGGCCGTCGGCGAGCCGCTGAGCATCCAGCTCCACCCCACCGCCGAGCAGGCGCAGGAGGGCTTCGCCCGCGAGGAGGCGTCGGGACGCCCGCTCGACGACCCGAGCCGCTCCTACCGCGACCCGCACGCCAAGCCCGAGGTGCTGGTGGCGCTGGAGCCGACGTGGGTCCTGACCGGGCTCCGGGCCGGGCCCGACGCCGCCGTGGTGCTGCGGGCCCTCGGCCACGGCGTGGCCGACGACCTGGCCGACCTGGTCGAGCACGAGGCCGATGCCCGCGCTGCTCTCGTGCGGCTGCTGACCGCGACGGCCGCCGAGCGGACCGGCCTGGCCGAGGCGGCGGCGTCGGCGTCCTCGGCGGGCGCGACGGCCGGTGGGCCGGCGGGCGCACCGCCGTCCGACCCCGTCGGCTGGATCGCGGTGCTGTCCGCGATCCACCCGGGCGACCCCACCGCGCTGGCACCGGCCCTCCTCGGGCTCCGCCGGCTGGAGCCGGGTGACGGCGTCTTCCTCCCGGCCGGGGTGCCCCACGCCTACCTGCACGGTGCGGGCGTCGAGCTGATGGGCGCGTCCGACAACGTCGTGCGGGGCGGGCTGACCCCGAAGTACGTCGACCCCGAGCAGCTGGTGGCCCTGCTCGCACCGGCCGGCACCGACGTCGTCGCGCTCGACGGCGTCGAGGTCGCACCCGGCATCCGGCTCTACGGCCCCCCCTCCCCGGAGATCGCCCTCCACCGGCTGAGCCCCGACGGTGGGGAGCTGGCCCCGCCGGGCGGTGACGGTCCCGCCCTGGCGCTGGCGGTCGGCGGCGCGGCCGAGGTGCGGGTCGGCGAGGAGGTGGTCGAGCTGGTCCACGGCCGGGCCGCGCTGGTCGCGCCCTCCGACCGGGCCTCCTGCCGGGTGCGCGGCGACGGGTCGGTCTGGTGGGCGACGACGGGCGTCGACGGCGGCCCGGCGTAGTGCCCCGCCGCCGCGCCGTCCCGCGGGGCTTCTTCGCCCGTGACCCACGGGAGGTCGCCCCCGACCTCCTCGGCAAGGTGCTGGTGCACGGGGGGCGGGCGGCCCGCCTCGTCGAGGTCGAGGCCTACTGCGGCGCGGACGACCCCGGCAGCCACGCCTTCCGGGGCCCGACGCCCCGGACCCGGACGATGTTCGGCCCCGCCGGCCACCTGTACGTGTACTTCACCTACGGGATGCACTGGTGCGCCAACGTGGTGTGCGGCTCCGCCGGCACGGCCGGCGCGGTGCTGCTGCGCGGGGCGGCGCCCACGGCGGGGATCGAGGCGATGCGCGAGGCCCGCCCGCGGGCCCGTCGCGACCGCGACCTCACGGCGGGGCCGGCCCGGCTGTGCCAGGCGTTCGGGATCGACGGTTCCTTCGACGGGGCCGACGTGGTGCGCGGCGACCGGGGCGTGCGCCTCGTCGACGACGGCACCGGGCCGCCGACCGCGCCCGCCACCAGCACCCGCATCGGGCTGTCGGCCGGGTCCGACCTGCCCTGGCGCTGGTACCTCCCCGGCGATCCCCACGTGTCCGGCCGCCCGCGGTGACGCGCATCGCCGACCCGCCCCCACCCGGCGGCTGGCGCCTGGTGCCCGAGGGCGACCCGGCCTCGGCCGCCGCCCCCGGTGACCGCGCCCTGGCCCGCGCCCAGGTCGAGGGCGCGGCCCTGCCGCCCGACCTCGACGAGGTGCGGACCCGGGTCCTCGCCCTGTGCGACGCGGGGCCCGACCCGCTCGACCGGGCGTCGCTCCCCGATCACCTGACCGCGTCGGCGGTCGTGGTCGACCCGGAGCGCGGCGCCCTCCTGCTGCACCACGCCAAGCTGCGGCGGTGGTTCCAGCCCGGCGGGCACGTCGACGGGGACGGGAACCTCCTCGCCGCGGCCTGGCGGGAGGCCACCGAGGAGTCCGGCATCGACGGGCTGGTGGGTGTCCTGCCGGCCGTCGACCTCGACGTCCACGACGTCCCGTACCCCGACGGCTCCTTCCACGTGCACCACGACCTGCGCTTCTTGTTCCTCGCTCCGGCGGGGTCGGAGGCGTCGATCAACCACGAGTCGACCGGCGTGCGCTGGGTCCGCACCGAGGCCGACCTCGACGCGGCCGACGCCGACGAGAGCACCCGGCGACTCGTGCGGCGGGGTCTGGCGGTGGTGGCCGCCGTCGACCGCTGATCGTCGCGAGCCGGGCTACCCGACGTCGCCGGCGGGGCCGCAGGCCGGCATCTCGTTCACCTCGGCGAAGGTCTGGATCACCCGGTCGAGCGGGTCGTTGAACTTCTCCGAGGTGAGGAACCGGGCGTCGGGATCGGACCGGAGGGCCTCGGCGTAGGTGTCGCGGTCGTCGATGAGGTCCTCCCAGTCCGCGAGCCAGGGCTCGACCACGTCGCGATCGGCCTCCGACTCCGGCAGCGGTGACGCCAGGGCCGCGAGCATCTCGCGGAGGTCGGCCGACGACTCGTCGATGGCATCGGCGCGGGCGAGGCGGTCCTGGGTCCCGGCCTCCCGGCTGCGCTCGTCGATGGCGTCCATCGTCGTGGCGCAGGTGGCCTCGGCGTCGTCGGCCCACGCCCGGTCCTCGAGGTAGTCCGGGTTGCGCCCGGTGAAGGGCTCGTCGGACTGGCGAACCGACTGGGTGAAGGCCCAGATCCAGAACAGGGCGACGGCGAGGATCACCGTGACACCGATGCCCCGCAGCACCTGCGTGCGCCGGGGGAGGGGGGCCTCGTCGGCGGGATCGGACGGGTCGGGCACCGGGGCAGCCTGCCACCCGACCCTGAGCCCGCCGCCAATCGGAGGGTCCCGCCGGGGCCAGCGGCCAGACTGGCGCGGTGACGACCGACGTGCTCGCCGACCTCGAGGCCAGGGGCCTGATCCACCAGACCACCGAACGGGCGACCCTGGCCGGGCGCCTCGCCGAGGGGCCGGTCTCGGCCTACCTCGGCCTGGACCCGACCGCCGACAGCCTCCACATCGGCAACCTGATCGGGCTGCTGGTGCTGCGGCGCCTGGCCGACGCCGGCCACCGGGTGATCGGCCTGGCCGGCGGCGCGACCGGCCTGGTGGGCGACCCGAGCGGCCGCTCCGACGAGCGCAACCTGCTCGACGACGAGACCCTGGCGACCAACACGGCCGCCATCTCGGCCCAGATCGCCCGCGTGGTCGACCCCGACGGCTCCCGCGGCGCCCGCTTCGTCGACAACCGGGAGTGGACCGCCGACCTCACCCTGCTGGACTTCCTCCGCGACGTCGGCAAGCACGTGACGGTCAACCAGATGGTGGCCAGGGACTCCGTGCGGGCCCGGCTCGAGAGCGAGCAGGGCATCTCCTACACCGAGTTCAGCTACATGCTCCTGCAGGCCCACGACTACCTCCACCTGCACCGGTCGCTCGGGGTCGAGCTCCAGGTCGGGGGGTCGGACCAGTGGGGGAACATCGTCTCGGGTGTCGACCTGGTCCGACGGGTGACCGGCCACCACGTGCACGCCCTGTGCTGGCCCCTGCTCACCGGGCCCGACGGCGCCAAGCTCGGCAAGAGCACCGGCGGCCGGGTGTGGCTCGACGCGACCAGGACCAGCCCGTACCAGCTCTCCCAGCACTTCGTGCAGGTCGCCGACGCCGAGCTCGAGCGCCACCTGCTCTGGTTCACGCTCCTGCCGCTCGAGCAGCGTCCGCGAGCTGCTCGCCGCCCACGAGGCCGACCCGGGGGCCCGCCCGGCGCACCGCGCCCTCGCCGCCGAGGTCACGACCCTGGTGCACGGGGAGGACGCGGCCCGGACCGCCGAGGGGGCCGCCCGGGTGCTCTTCGGGGGCGACCCCACCCTGGCCACCGCGGCCGACCTCGACGCGGTGGCCGACGAGGTCCCGGCGGTCGACCTCGACCTGGCCGGCGACCCCCACTCCGCCACCGTGTCGGCCCTGCTGCAGGCCAGCGGCGTGGTCAAGACCTCCAGCGAGGCCCGCCGCGCCATCGACCAGGGCGGCGTCTCCCTGAACGGGGAGCGTCTCGCCGGCGACCGCCAGGTGACCGCCGCTGACCTGCTGCACGGCCGCCACGTCCTGCTGCGCAAGGGCAAGCGCACCTTCGCCATGGTCCGTGCCCTGCCCTGAGGGGCCGGCTGGGGACTCCACCGGGTGTCGATTTGGACGCGCCCGCGGGGACGTCGTAGGGTCTCCCTTCGCCCCGCTCAGCGAGCGGAGCACGACCAGGAAGCTGGTGAACCGCCGAGGTTGACACCTCGAGCAGGCGCCGGTAACGTGGTCAGTCGCCCCAAACAGCCGGTCACCGGCCGTCAGGGGCACACCGGCACCACCGCCCATCGAGGCGACTGCCAGAGCGGCTCCCCACCGTGGGAGCAAGGTGCTCCTTGAAAACAGAACAGAGGACGTACGAGTGCGGGCCTGCCGCCTCGGTGCTTCGGCACTGGCGCAGCAGGACTGTCAATTCAATAACGCATCAAAAACGGACGAATACCCACGTCTGTTCTGGTGCCAGTCACGGCAGACGTCAGGTCTGTCGTGGCTCTCTGAACACCGATCGAAGGCGATCCCACCTCGGTGGGGGAGTCGAGATCCCAACGGAGAGTTTGATCCTGGCTCAGGACGAACGCTGGCGGCGTGCCTAAAACATGCAAGTCGAACGAGGTCCACCCAGTGGCAACACTGGTGAAGACCTAGTGGCGAACGGGTGAGTAACACGTGAGGAACCTGCCCCGAAGACCGGAATAACCCTCCGAAAGGAGAGCTAATACCGGATACCCCCTGGAGACCGCATGGTCACCAGAGGAAATGCTTTTGTGCTTCGGGAGGGCCTCGCGGCCTATCAGCTTGTTGGTGAGGTAACGGCTCACCAAGGCATCGACGGGTAGCTGGTCTGAGAGGACGATCAGCCACACTGGGACTGAGACACGGCCCAGACTCCTACGGGAGGCAGCAGTTAGGAATCTTGCGCAATGGGCGAAAGCCTGACGCAGCAACGCCGCGTGGGGGATGAAGGCCCTCGGGTTGTAAACCCCTTTCAGTCGGGACGAAAATGACGGTACCGACAGAAGAAGCACCGGCCAACTACGTGCCAGCAGCCGCGGTGACACGTAGGGTGCAAGCGTTGTCCGGATTTATTGGGCGTAAAGGGCTCGTAGGCGGTTCGACAAGTCGGGTGTGAAACCTCCAGGCTCAACCTGGAGTCGCCACTCGAAACTGTTGTGACTAGAGTCCGGTAGGGGAGCATGGAATTCCTGGTGTAGCGGTGGAATGCGCAGATATCAGGAGGAACACCAGTGGCGAAGGCGATGCTCTGGGCCGGTACTGACGCTGAGGAGCGAAAGCATGGGGAGCGAACAGGATTAGATACCCTGGTAGTCCATGCCGTAAACGTTGGGCACTAGGTGTGGGACCCCCTCAACGGGTTCCGTGCCGTAGCTAACGCATTAAGTGCCCCGCCTGGGGAGTACGGCCGCAAGGCTAAAACTCAAAGGAATTGACGGGGGCCCGCACAAGCAGCGGAGCATGTTGCTTAATTCGAGGCAACGCGAAGAACCTTACCTGGGTTTGACATGTACGGAAAAGCCACAGAGATGTGGTGTCCTTATGGGCCGTACACAGGTGGTGCATGGTTGTCGTCAGCTCGTGTCGTGAGATGTTGGGTTAAGTCCCGCAACGAGCGCAACCCTTGTCCTATGTTGCCAGCGGGTAATGCCGGGGACTCGTAGGAGACTGCCGGGGACAACTCGGAGGAAGGTGGGGATGACGTCAAATCATCATGCCCCTTATGTCCAGGGCTGCAAACATGCTACAATGGCCAGTACAAAGGGCTGCTATACCGCGAGGTTGAGCGAATCCCACAAAGCTGGTCTCAGTTCGGATTGGAGTCTGCAACTCGACTCCATGAAGCTGGAGTTGCTAGTAATCCCGGATCAGCAACGCCGGGGTGAATACGTTCCCGGGCCTTGTACACACCGCCCGTCACACCACGAAAGTCGGCAACGCCCGAAGCCAGTGGCCCAACCCTTCGGGGAGGGAGCTGTCGAAGGTGGGGTTGGCGATTGGGGTGAAGTCGTAACAAGGTAGCCGTACCGGAAGGTGCGGCTGGATCACCTCCTTTCTAAGGAGTCACCTCCACCACGGAGGAGATTACCTAGTTGAGGCACTCATACGTTCTCTGTTCTGCTTTGAAGGAGCACCTCTCGATCCCGGCCCTTGGGCCGGGATCGTGTGCTGTCTTCGGCCGGCCTCGAGCCGGCCAGACGCTCCTTGAGAACTGCATAGCGAGCACGAGCATCTTTGTTCTTCCAAGTTACAAAGGGCCAACGGTGGATGCCTTGGCGTCTACTACCGATGAAGGACGTGTCTGGCTGCGATAAGCCACGGTGAGCTGCCTAGAAAGCCTTGACCCGTGGATGTCCGAATGGGGAAACCCGTCACCCGTCATGGGGTGTCACTCCGGTGTGAACACATAGCACCGGTAGAGGGAACGTGGGGAATTGAAACATCTCAGTACCCACAGGAAAGGAAAGCAACATGCGACTCCCTGAGTAGCGGCGAGCGAAACGGGAGCAGCCCAAACCTGACTGGTGTCATAGCCTGGTGGCGTTGCCAGTTGGGGGTAGTGGGACTCGATGGAAGGGGCACCAGATCCTTCACAGAGTTACAAAGCTGTTGAGTAGTGGAAGCGTCTCTGGAACGTCGCGCCACAGTGGGTAAGAGCCCCGTACACGAAACTCACACAGCCTCTGATCGATCATCCCAAGTAGCGCCGGAACCGTGAAAGTCGGCGTGAATCTGCGAGGACCACCTCGTAAGGCTAAGCATACGTAGACGACCGATAGTGAACTAGTACCGTGAGGGAAAGGTGAAAAGCACCCCGGGAGGGGAGTGAAATAGTACCTGAAACCGTTGGTCTACAATCAGTCAGAGCGTCGTCATGACCTCGGTCATGGCCGCGATGGCGTGCCTTTTGAAGAATGAGCCAGCGAGTTACGGTGCGTGGCAAGGTTAACCAGTGATGGGGAGCCGGAGCGAAAGCGAGTCTGAACAGGGCGTTCAGTCGCGTGCCGTAGACCCGAAGCCGAGTGATCTATCCATGGCCAGGTTGAAGCGGGGGTAAGACCCCGTGGAGGACCGAACCCACCTAGGTTGAAAACTGGGGGGATGAGCTGTGGATAGGGGTGAAAGGCCAAGCAAACTCGGTGATAGCTGGTTCTCCGCGAAATGCATTTAGGTGCAGCGTCGTGTGTTCAGTCATGGAGGTAGAGCACTGGATGGGTTAGGGGGCCTACAAGCTTACCGACCCCAGCCAAACTCCGAATGCCATGACTCCAGAGCGCGGCAGTGAGACCATGGGGGATGAGCTTCATGGTCGAAAGGGAAACAGCCCAGACCGCCGACTAAGGCCCCTAATTCTGGACTAAGTGGTAAACGATGTGGGATTGCACAGACAGCCAGGAGGTTGGCTTAGAAGCAGCCACCCTTGAAAGAGTGCGTAACAGCTCACTGGTCGAGTGATCCTGCGCGGACAATGTAACGGGGCTCAAGTCCAGAGCCGAAGTCGCGGATCCACACCTCGTGTGTGGGTGGTAGCGGAGCGTCGATCGTGGAGTGAAGCGGCGGTGTGAACCGTCGTGGACCGCGGTCGAGTGAGAATGCTGGCATGAGTAGCGAGAGAGGGGTGAGAAACCCCTCCGCCGAAAGCCCAAGGGTTCCTGGGGAAGGCTAATCCCCCCAGGGTGAGTCGGGAGCTAAGGCGAGGCCGAAAGGCGTAGTCGATGCACAACTGGTTGATATTCCAGTACCGCCGTGTCCGCGCCCGAGCCAACATCTGGTCGCTAAGGGGCTGTCTCTTCGGAGACGAACCGACCCACCGGATCGCGGCTAGTCGTAGGAGGACGCAGGAGGATAGGTGAGCCCAGGCGATGGTTGTCCTGGGGTAAGCGTGTAGGGAGAGGTCTAGGGAAATCCGGGCCTCACACATCCTGAGACGTGATGCCGAGCCGCTTCAGGCGAAGTCACTGATTCCATGCTGCCAAGAAAAGTCCAGCGATGAGCTGGCACGGCGCCCGTACCCCAAACCAACACAGGTGGGCAGGTAGAGAATACCAAGGCGATCGGGAGAACTGTGGTTAAGGAACTCGGCAAAATGCCTCCGTAACTTCGGGAGAAGGAGGACCCCACGATGGTGACGGACTTCGCGTCCTGAGCTCGACGGGGTGGCACAGACCAGGGGAAAGCGACTGTTTACTAAAAACACAGCAGCGTGCGAAGTCGCAAGACGATGTATACGCTGTGACGCCTGCCCGGTGCCGGAAGGTTACGGGGAAAGGTTAGCCGCAAGGCGAAGCTTTGAACCTAAGCCCCGGTAAACGGCGGCCGTAACTATAACGGTCCTAAGGTAGCGAAATTCCTTGTCGGGTAAGTTCCGACCCGCACGAATGGCGTAACGACTTTCCTACTGTCTCAACCACAGACCCGGCGAAATTGAAGTACGAGTAAAGATGCTCGTTAGCTGCAGAAGGACGGAAAGACCCCGTGGACCTTTACTATAGTTTGGTGTTGGGTTTTGTTATGCGTTGTGTAGGATAGGTGGGAGACGAGGAAGCATGCACGCCAGTGTGTGTGGAGTCACCGTTGAAATACCACCCTGCGTATGACGGAGCTCTAACCCACGTCCCTTGATCGGGATGGGGGACAGCGCCAGATGGGTAGTTTGACTGGGGCGGTCGCCTCCTAAAGAGTAACGGAGGCGCCCAAAGGTTCCCTCAGCCTGGTCGGCCATCAGGCGTTGAGTGCAATGGCACAAGGGAGCTTGACTGCGAGACAGACACGTCGAGCAGGTGCGAAAGCAGGGCATAGTGATCCGGCGGTTGCGTGTGGAAGCGCCGTCGCTCAACGGATAAAAGGTACCCCGGGGATAACAGGCTCATCTTCCCCAAGAGTCCATATCGACGGGAAGGTTTGGCACCTCGATGTCGGCTCATCGCATCCTGGGGCTGAAGCAGGTCCCAAGGGTTGGGCTGTTCGCCCATTAAAGCGGTACGCGAGCTGGGTTTAGAACGTCGTGAGACAGTTCGGTCCCTATCCTCTGCAGCCGGAGGAAACTTGAGAAAGGCTGTCCCTAGTACGAGAGGACCGGGACGGACGTAGCTCTCGTGTGCCAGTTGTCCTGCCAAGGGCACGGCTGGTTGGCGACCTACGGAAGAGATAAGCGCTGAAGGCATCTAAGTGCGAAGCTCGTTTCAAGATGAGGTTTCCCACTGGGTTAACCAGGTAAGGCCTGTGATAGACCATCACGTTGATAGGCCGGAGGTGTACGCATGGCAACATGTTCAGCCGACCGGTACTAATCGGCCGAGGGCTTGGATCTACGAAGATGTTCGTGCTCGCTATGGAGTGCTCGAGGAGCAGCGTCCCCTTTGGGGTTCGCGCCCTCTTGACAACAGGTTTCGGTGGCGATGGCGAAGGGGTCACACCCGTTCCCATTCCGAACACGGAAGTTAAGCCCTTCTGCGCCGATGGTACTTGGGGAGAGATCCCCTGGGAGAGTAGGTCGCCGCCGGATTTCGCTGTGAGAAGCCCCCCGCCCCTGGCGGGGGGCTTCTTCGCGTCCCGGCGCGGCTCACCCCTCGAGCCAACCCTGGTCGGGGAGCGGGACGAAGGCGTGTCGCACGCCGTCCGGGCCGGCGTCGACGACGCGGAACCCGCTGGGGTCGGCTCCCAGCGGGTAGCCGACGGCGGAGGTGGACACCATCTCGACGTCGCCGTGGTGGACCGAGTGGTTGCGGTGGAGGTGCCCGGACAGGACCAGGTCGGCGTGGTGGACCTCGAGCAGGTCCAGGACCCGGGCGCGAGCCGGCCCGGCCACCGTCCAGTACCCGTCCGGCTCCTCCGGGTGGTGGAGGTAGAGGGGGTGGTGCCCCAGGACCACGGTCGGCCCGGGACGGGAGGCGGCCGCGGCGAGGGCTGCATCGATCGCCGCGAGGTGGGCGTCGGCCTCGTCACCCAGCTGGTCGGGCCGGTCGAGCAGCGACGTGTTCAGGACCACGAACGACACGTCGGCGTGTTGGAAGGCGACGTCCTCCTGACCGAACAGGTCCCGGTAGCGCTCGATCGACGCCGGCGTGGGGGTCACGGCGTCGAAGGCGACGTCGTGGTTGCCGGGCACGTGGTGCAGGGCGATGCCGTCCGGGCAGGCCGGTGGTCACCTCGAGGAGCTCGGCCACCTGGGAGTCGTCCGAGAGGTCGTGCACCACGTCGCCTCCGAGGACGACGACGTCGGGGGAGAGGGTGAGGCCGAGCTCGAGAGCCGCTCGCAGGCGGGTGACGTCCCAGGCCGAGCCGGTGGTCCTCGGCTGGCGGCGGACGAGGAGGCCCCGGCCGGCCATGTCGGCGATCTCGTGGTCGGACAGGCCGCTCAGGGCGGCGTAGCACCCCAGCTGGGGGTCGGCGAGGAACAGGAACCGGATGGCCATGGTCTGCGGGCCGGAGCGTACCGGGCACCGGTGCCGGGCGAACGCGACGTCGACGTCGGCCGGCCCGGCGGCGCCGGCCGCCTTCGGGGCTCGTCGGGGGCCGGCGGTACGCTGCCGGGGTGACACCCGACGGCTCCTCTGGCTCTGCGCGCCCCGACGACGACGATCGGCCGCGACGCGCGCCGTCGGGTGGGCGAGGCGCTGGGTCGGGGTCCGCCGGGGCCGGTCGGCCGGGAGGCTCGCAGGCCCGCGCCGACGGGCGGTCCGGAGGTCGTCAGGGAGGTGGCGGGGCCGGGCGGGGCCGGCAGGATGGTCCGCGCCAGGGCGGTGGCCGCCCCGGGGGACGGCGGTCCGAAGGTCCCCGGCCCGGTGGGGGGTCGCGGTCGGGTGGACGTCCGGCGCCCGCTCGGTCGGCCGCCACCGAGGCCAGCGAGGCCGGGGCCCGTCGGGGCTGGGGCGGCGTGGCCCGACGGGGTGCCGGCCGCATGGGCGACGACGTCCGCGGGGGCTCCCGGGCCCGGCGCGACGACGGCCGCGGCGGCGGGGGTCGAGGGGCGCAGCCGCCTCGACGGCTCGACAGCCGAGGCCGTCCTGTCGGCGGCGACCAGCGGTCTCGCGCCGGGACCGGGGGCGACGACCGACGGTCCTCGGGCCGACCTCCTTCCTCGGGCCGACCTCCTTCCTCGGGCCGACCTCCTTCGTCCGGGCGTGACCGGTCCCCGGCCCGCCCGCCGTCCGGTGGAGCCGGCGACCGGGCGCGCCACGAGCCGCCGACCCTCAGCCCACCGGAGCCGTACGAGCCGGAGGTCTGGATCCGCGAGGACCAGCCGGCGCCGGCTCGCCGTCCGAAGCGGCGAGAGAAGCCGGCGCCGATCGACACCGCGATGGTGGAGGCGGAGCTGGTCCGGGCCCTGGGCCCGACCAAGGGGCGCCGCCTGGCGGGCCGCACCGCGGACGGCGCCCAGGCCTTCGCCAACGACCGGTTCGACGACGCTCGTCGCATCCTCGGGCCCATCGCGACCGATGCCCCGTCGGCCCCGTCGGTCCGGGAGCTGCTGGGCCTCACCCTCTACCAGCTGGGTCGCTGGCGGCCCGCGGCTCGTGAGCTCGAGGCCTTCCGCGAGCTGACCGGCAGCGTCGACCAGAACCCCGTCCTGGCCGACTGCTACCGCGCGATCGGGCGCCATGCCGACGCCGAGGCGCTGTGGGAGGAGCTCCGGGAGGCGTCGCCGAGCGCGGAGCTGGTCGCCGAGGGACGGATCGTGGCCGCCGGGTCTCTGGCCGACCGGGGCCGCCTGGCCGACGCCATCCGGCTGCTCGAGTCGGCGCCCCGGGGCCGCAAGGCCCGCGAGCACCACCTGCGCACGGCCTACGCCCTGGCCGACCTCCGTGAGCGGGCGGGTGACCCGAGCCGGGCACGAGAGCTGTTCGCGTGGCTGGTCGGCGTCGACCCCGACTTCGCCGACGCCCGGGAGCGCCTGGCCGCCCTGAGCTGACGGCGGTCGACGACGCGCTCGGCGCCGCTTCACCGTCACACCCCCGGCGTAGTGTCGTCGTCGGCGGCTCGGTCCCCCCGGGTCCGCACCCACTTCCCCTCATCCGAATCAGCTCGATCCGAGTGAGGAGACGTCCATGAACGTCGTGATCCTGCAGGGCACCCTGTCCTGCCCCCCTGTCCCGCGCGACCTGCCCTCCGGCGACCACCTGGTGTCCTACGAGGTCACCACCCGTCCCGACGACGGCCCCGCCCTGTCGGTGCCGGTCACCTGGCTCGACCCCCCGAAGGCCGCGGCCGGCCTGGCCGAGGGCACCGAGGTGGTGGTGACCGGCCGGGTCAGGCGGCGGTTCTTCCGGGCCGGCGGCCGCACCGCGAGCCGCACCGAGGTGGTCGCGACCGCGGTCGTCCCGGTCGGTCGACGGGCCCGGGTGGAGCGGGCCGTGGCCGCCGCCCTCGACCAGGTGGCGGTCGGGGCCGCCCCCTGAGCGCCCCACCGTCTGCGGTTGCGCCCCCGGCGGCACCGTCGGCCAAGATGAGGGATCCGACAGTCGGCCACGTGAGGGACGAAAGCGCACCATGAACCAGGAGCAGCTGGAGAAGGTCAGGGACGGCGGCGGCTTCATCGCCGCACTCGACCAGAGCGGCGGCAGCACGCCCAAGGCGCTGAAGCTGTACGGCGTCGAGGAGTCCGAGTACTCCGGTGAAGCCGAGATGTTCGACCGCATCCACGAGATGCGGAGCCGCATCGTCACCTGCCCTGCGTTCACCGGCGACCGGGTGATCGGCGCGATCCTCTTCGAGCAGACCATGGACCGCGAGGTCGAGGGTCGGGCCACCGGTGACTACCTGTGGTCGGTGAAGGGCGTGGTGCCGTTCCTGAAGGTCGACAAGGGCCTGGCCGACGAGGCCGACGGTGCCCAGGTGATGAAGCCGATCGACGGTCTCGACGACCTCCTGTCCCGGGCGGTGGCCAAGGGCATGTTCGGCACCAAGATGCGCTCGGTGGTCAAGACCGCCGACCCGGTGGGCGTCAAGGCCGTCGTCGACCAGCAGTTCGAGGTGGGCAAGCAGATCGTCGCCGCCGGCCTCGTGCCCGATCATCGAGCCCGAGGTCGACATCAACAGCCCGAGCAAGGCCGAGGCCGAGGCCCTGCTGCGCCAGGCCCTCCAGGAGCAGCTCGACGCCCTCGGGCGCCGACGAGCTGGTGATGCTGAAGCTGACGCTGCCCGAGGAGGCCGGCTTCTACCAGTCGCTGGTCGACCACCCGAACGTGGTGCGGGTCGTGGCCCTCAGCGGCGGCTACAGCCGTGACGAGGCCAACCGCCGCCTCGCCCTCAACCCCGGGGTGGTCGCCAGCTTCTCGCGCGCCCTCACCGAGGGCATCAGCGCCCAGCAGAGCGACGACGAGTTCACGGCCACGCTCGACGCCACCATCCAGGCCATCTACGACGCGTCGATCACCTGATCCGGAGCGCGACGTCGGGGCGGGCACCGGCTTCGACCGGCGCCCGCCCCGTGTCGCCGGTCGGAGGACCGGCCGGCGGGCTCAGCGAGGAGGGAGGCCGGCCACCGGCGGCTGCGCCGACCACGGGAAGTTGATCCACCGGTCGGTGATCTTCCACGCGTAGTCGGGCGCGATCACCGAGTGGGGCTTGTGGTACAGCACCGCGGTGCGGGCCGACCCCACGTGCTGGGCCAGCACCTCGCGGACCAGGCGGAGCGTGTGGCCGGTGTCGGCGACGTCGTCGACGACGAGCACGTCGAGACCGCTGACGTCGAGCAGGTTGAGGCTCGGCGGCAGCAGCACCGGCACGTCCAGCCGGTCGTCGACGCCGGTGTAGAACTCGACGTTGATGGCGCCGCAGTTCTTCACGCCGAGGGCGTAGGCGAGGGCGCCGCCGACGGTGAGTCCGCCACGGGCCACCGCGACGACGAGGTCGGGGATCCAGCCGACCTCCGCGATCTGGGTGGCCAGCTCGCGGGTCGCGTCGCCGAACAGCTGCCAGCCCATCTCCTCCCGATCGGGGTCGGAGGTGGCGTCGGTGGGGTTGACCGGGCCGATGTCGTCGATGGTCACGCCGCCTCCGTGGGGGACAGGCGGAACACGCGGATGGTCCGGTCGATGCGCGCCTGGTAGGCGTCGAAGGTCGGCCAGATCCGTCGGGCCGTCCTGCCACGCGGACTCGCGCTCGGCCCCCTCGAGCAGCCGGGCCCGCACCGGGATGTCGTGCGCCGCGTACGACACGGTCGCCTCGGGGGTGGCCAGCAGGTTCCCGGTCCAGGCCGGGTGGGAGTCGCGCCCGAAGTTGGAGCCGAGGACGAGGAACGAGCCGCCGTCCTCGGGCACGCACATCAGCGGCGTCTCCCGGGGCTGGCCGGAGCGGCGACCGGTGGTGGTCAGCACCAGGCTCGGCAGCAGGACGCGAGACAGCAGCACCCGCCCGCCGGTGAGGCGGTGGAGGGCGCGGTCGAGCGGGGGCACCACCTTCGGCCCCACCTTGGAGAAGGTGCGGCGACCCCGCCACCTTCTGGACGGCGCGGGCGAGGGCGCTGTCGGGAGCGGGCATCGCCGAAGCGTAGGCGGTCGCTGCCGAGGATCGGTCGGCCCGACCCCGTCGAGCCGGCGTCGTCGTCGACCCACCTTCGCCCCGTCCCACCCGCGCGCGCCACCCGGAGCGGTGTCCCGGTGACGCGGACCTGAACAGGGGTACCCTGACGAGGTCAACGACGACACATCCCGAGGGGGCACCGTGGCCGCGACCGACACCCGTCCCACCGACGAGGGCCCCCCGGGTCCCGAGCCGGTCGAGCTCGACCGGGTGATCATCCGCGTCGCCGGCGACTCCGGCGACGGGATGCAGCTCACCGGCGACCGCTTCACCAGCGCCAGCGCGCTGATGGGCAACGACATCGCCACCCTGCCGGACTTCCCCGCCGAGATCCGGGCCCCGGCCGGCACCCTGGCCGGCGTCAGCGCCTTCCAGGTGCAGATCTCCGACCACGAGATCACCACGCCGGGCGATGCCCCCGACGTCCTGGTGGTGATGAACCCGGCCGCCCTCCGCAAGGAGCTCGGCCGCCTCGCCCACGGCGCGACGCTCATCGTCAACACCGACGCCTTCGACGAGAGGAACCTGACCAAGGCCGGGTACCGGAGCGATCCGACCGCGGACGGCAGCCTCGTCGGCCTACACCGTCTACGAGGTGCCGATGACCAGCCTCACCAAGGAGGCGGTCCAGCCCCTGGGCGTGAAGCCCCGCGACGCCGAGCGCTCCAAGAACTTCTTCGCCCTGGGCCTCCTGTCGTGGATGTACACCCGGCCGCTGGGTCCGTCGGTCGAGTGGCTGGAGGACAAGTTCGGCTCCAAGCCGTCGGTCCGCGACGCCAACCTGGCCGCGCTGCGGGCCGGTCACGCCTTCGGCGAGACGGCCGAGCTGTTCGACCACCCGTACCGGGTGAAGCCGGCCGAGCTGCGGCCCGGCACCTACACCAACATCACCGGCAACGCCGCCCTGGCGTGGGGGCTGATCGCGGCCAGCCAGCTGTCGGGGCTGCCCATCTTCCTCGGCAGCTACCCGATCACGCCCGCCTCGGACATCCTCCACGAGCTGAGCCGGCACAAGGAGTTCGGCGTCCGCACCCTGCAGGCCGAGGACGAGATCGCCGGCATCTCGGCCGCGATCGGCGCCGCCTTCGGTGGCCACCTGGGCGTCACCACGACCAGCGGCCCGGGCCTGGCCCTGAAGGCCGAGGCCCTCGGGCTGGCCGTCAGCCTCGAGCTCCCCCTGGTCGTGATCGACATCCAGCGCGGCGGACCGTCGACCGGCCTCCCGACCAAGACCGAGGCATCCGACCTCCTGCAGGCCATGTACGGCCGCCACGGCGAGTCGCCCCTGCCCGTCGTCGCCGCGCAAGAGCCCGTCGCACTGCTTCGCCACCGCCATCGAGGCGGCCCGCATCGCCCTCCGGTACCGGACCCCGGTGATCCTGCTGTCGGACGGCTACCTGGCCAACGGCTCCGAGCCCTGGCGCCTCCCCGACGTCGCCACCCTGCCGGACATCTCGGTGCCGTTCGCGACCGAGCCGAACCACGTCGACGACGAGGGCGAGGCCACCTTCTGGCCCTACCTCCGCGAACCCGACACGCTGGCCCGGCCGTGGGCCGTCCCCGGCACGCCGGGGCTCGAGCACCGCATCGGCGGACTCGAGAAGGAGGACGGCAGCGGCAACATCAGCTACGAGCCGGCCAACCACGAGCACATGGTCGAGCTGCGGGCGGCACGGGTCGCCGGCATCGCCCACGACCTCCCGCCGGTCGAGGTGACCGGTGACGACGACGCCGAGATCCTCGTGCTCGGGCTGGGGCTCGACCTGGGGGGCGATCGACGGCGGCGTGAACCGGGTCCGGGCCCGGGGTCGCCGGGTCGCCCACGCCCACCTGGTGCACCTCAACCCGTTCCCGTCGGACCTGGGCCCGCTGCTGGCCCGCCACCCGCGGGTGCTGGTGCCGGAGATGAACCTCGGTCAGCTCTCCCGCCTGGTGCGGGCCGAGTTCCTCGTCGACGCCCGGTCGGTCACCAAGGTCCGAGGGGTCCCGTTCACCGCGGCCGAGATCGAGGTCGCCATCCTCAAGGAGCTGGGTGCCTAGCCATGGCCGACGTCCTCGTCCCCGACCCCACCACCACGCCCAAGGACTGGGCCAGCGACCAGGAGCCGCGCTGGTGCCCCGGCTGCGGTGACTACTCCATCCTGAAGGCCGTGCAGACGCTGATGCCGAGCCTCGGCGTCGAGCGGAAGGACACCGTCTTCCTGTCCGGCATCGGCTGCGCGGCGCGCTTCCCGTACTACATGGACACCTACGGGATGCACACGATCCACGGGCGGGCGCCCGCCTTCGCCACCGGCCTGGCGATGTCGCGGCCCGACCTCGACGTGTGGGTCGTCACCGGCGACGGCGACGCCCTGTCGATCGGCGGCAACCACCTGATCCACGCCCTGCGCCGCAACGTCGACATCACCATCCTGCTGTTCAACAACCAGATCTACGGCCTGACCAAGGGGCAGTACTCGCCGACCAGCGAGCGGGGGAAGGTCACCAAGTCGACCCCGTTCGGCAGCCTCGACCAGCCCTTCAACCCGGTGAGCCTGGCCCTGGGTGCGGAGGCCTCCTTCGTGGCCCGCACCCACGACATGGATCGGGCCCACATGATGGAGACCATCCGCCGGGCCCACGACCACAAGGGCGCGGCGCTGGTCGAGGTGTACCAGAACTGCAACGTCTTCAACGACGGCGCCTTCGCGGCCGTCACCGGCAAGGCCAACCGCGACACCATGCTGATCCCCCTGCGCCACGGCGAGCCGATCCGCTTCGGCGCCGAGGGGGAGCGGGGCGTGGTGCTCGACGGCCAGGACGGCGCCCGCATCGTCGACGTGGCCGAGGTGGGGGAGGACGCCCTGCTCGTCCACGACGAGACCCGGGCCGACCCCGGCCTCGCCTTCCTCCTCAGCCGGTTGGCCTCCGGGCCGACCGAGCCGACCCCGATCGGGGTGTTCCGCGCGGTGGAGGAGCCCGACTACGCGTCCGAGACCGACCGCCAGCTGGAGGCGGCCCGCATGCGCGGCACCGCCGACCTGACCAGCCTGCTCCACTCCCGTCCGACCTGGACCGTCTGACCGCACCGGCCCGGGCGGTGGCCCCAGGCGGCGGTCAGCAGGGGCGGACGACGACCCCGGTCCGGGGCTTGGGGTGGAAGAAGGTCGTCTTGGCCGGCATCCGCCGGGCCGCGTGGGCGTTGTCCTCGATCTGGGCCACCGTCGCGGGCCGGAGGAGGAGCCCGGCCGATGCCGTGCCGCCGGTGACGGCCCGGGCCACGATGTCGGTGCCGTGCTGGAACCGCACGTCGACGCCGTCGAGGTCGGCCAGCGCCTGACCGACGCGGGCGCTGTCGAGGTCGTCGACGCCGGCGAACACGTCGGGCGCGGGACGGAGCAGGGTCGGCCGACCCGTCGCGCGCCACGAGGGCGATGGCGCCGGCGGAGTCCATGGCGTCGAGCACCGAGCCGTCGGCGACCGCGGCCGCGTCGACCGACCCCTCGACCTCGTCGAAGCCGCCGGCCAGCAGCGCGGCCCGGAGGGCATCGGGGTCGAGGCCGTCGACCAGCCGGTGGATCGGTCGGACGCAGCAGCTCGTCGGGGTGAGCTCGACCACGAGGGCCATGGTGGCGTCGGCATCGAGGGCGACCCCGGCGCCGGCCTCGGCCCGTCGCTCGTCGCGGTGCTGCAGCGAGGTCTCGTAGCGGTGGTGCCCGTCGGCGACGACCACCGGCGTCGACCCGACGGCGGCGGCGATGCGCTCGATGCGGTCGGGGTCGTCGACGACCCAGGACGCGTGGCCGACCCCGTCGTCGTCGGTCCACTCCGCGTCGGGCGGGCCGTCGGGCTCGAGGAGGTCGGTCAGGCCCTCGGCCAGCGACAGCACCCAGATGGGGGAGAGGTTGGCGCAGGTCGCCCGGAGCAGGTCGAGCCGGTCGGTCTTGGCCTTGGGCGTGGTGTGCTCGTGGGGGAGGATCTGGCCCTCGTCGGGCCGGCTGAGGCCGAGGGCGCCGATCACGCCCAGGGTGCGCGGCCTCGCGCCCAGGTCGTCGCGGTAGGTCATCCGGTAGACGGTGAAGGTCGGCGCCGGGTCGCGGACCAGGGTGCCGTCGTCGAGCCACTCGGACAGGTGGTGGCCGACGCCGCGTAGCGGTCGGGGCCGTCGGCCTCGTCGGGGAGGTCGAGGTGCACCACGTTGCGGCTCGAGCGAGCCGCCAGCGCGGCTCGGCCGTCGGCGTCGATGCACGTCGTAGGGCGGGGCGGTGACGTCGGCGGGGTCGAGCTCGGGGCGCGTAGCGGATCCCGGCGAACGGGGCGAAGGAGGGCACGGGCTCATGCTGCCAGGTCGCGGCCCGGGCGACCCCAGCCTCACTGGCGCGAGCGCGTGCTAGCTCTTGCAAGCACGGCGAGGGAGGGGTAGCCTGACCGGCATGGCTGATCACACCTTGAAGCGCGTCCTCGATGCCGGCATCCACTTCACGGCGATGACCCAGGCCAAGGCGGAGGAGATCGTCAAGGAGCTGGTGTCGGCCGGCGAGGTCCAGACCGAGCAGGCCCAGGCCGCCGTGTCCGACCTCCTCGACCGCAGCCGGCAGGCGACCGAGAGCCTCATCGAGACCGTCCGCAAGGAGGTCTCCGACCAGATCAGCTCGCTCGGCCTCGTCGGCCAGACCGAGCTGGCCCGCCTGGAGGCCCGGTCGAGGCCCTCGGTCCGCGGGTCGGCCGCCCCGGCGAAGAAGAAGGCTCCGGCCAAGAAGGCTCCGGCCAAGAAGAAGGCCGCGGCCAAGAAGGCTCCGGCCAAGAAGAAGGCGCCCGCCAAGAAGAAGGCCGCCGCCAAGAAGGCTCCGGCCAAGAAGAAGGCCGCGGCGAAGAAGGCTCCGGCCAAGAAGAAGACGGCCGCGAAGAAGGCCACCGCCGCCAAGAAGGCCTGACGCCCTGCGTCGAGCGCTCGACCGCGAGCTGGTCCGACGGGGACTGGTCCCCGGACCTCGAGGCCGCCCGGGCCGCGGTCGCGTCCGGCGCGGTCGTCGTGTCCGGGTCACCGACGACCAACCCCACCCGCCTGGTCGACGCCGGCGAGCCGCTGAGGGTCCTCGGCCCGCCGCCGCGCTACGTCGGTCGGGCCGGCGAGAAGCTGCGGGCCGCGCTCGACACCTTCGCCGTCGACCCGGTCGGGTCGGTGGCGCTCGACGTCGGGGCGTCGACGGGCGGCTTCACCGACTGCCTCCTCCAGGCCGGCGCGACCCGGGTGGTGGCGGTCGACGTGGGCCGCGGGCAGCTCCACGAGCGGCTGCGGTCCGATCCCCGGGTCGACGTCGCGGAGCGCACCGACGTCCGCCACCTCACCGCCGACGACATCGGCGGCCCGGCCGACCTGGTCGTCGTCGACGTCGCCTTCGTGGCCCTGCGCACGGTGCTGCCCGCCGTGGTCGGGCTGGCCCGTCCGGGTGCCCGACTGCTGCTGCTGGTCAAGCCGCAGTTCGAGGCCGACGCCGCCGACGTGGCCAGGGGTCGGGGGGTCGTCGCGCGACCCCGAGGTGTGGGCGATCGCCCTCACGCGCGGTCGTCGACGCGCTCGACCGGCTCGGAGCCGCCATCATGGGCGGCATGATCTCGCCCCTCCGCGGCGCCGACGGCAACGTCGAGTTCGTCCTCCACGCCCTGGCCCCCGGCGGCCGGGCCGTCCCGGACGCCGCGCCCCTCGACGTCGCCGCCGCTGCGTCGAGGCCGCAGGCGAGCCGCTGAGCACCGTCGGCTGTTCGTCCACGGTGAGCACGGTCGCGCCTGGTCCGCCACCCCGACCGGGACCGGGCCGAGGAGCTGGCCGAGGCCGTGCGGGCCTGGCTCGTCGCTCGGGGCCACCGCGCCATCGACGAGGTGGCCGGTGCCGACCTGGTGGTCAGCATCGGAGGTGACGGCACCATGCTGCGGGCCACCGACCTGGCGACGCGCGAGGGCACCCCGGTGCTCGGCATCAACCTCGGCCAGCTGGGCTACCTGACCGAGGTCGACCCCGCGCACTGGGTCACGGCGCTGGAGGCGTGGGAGCAGGGTCGGGCCAAGGTCGTGGAGCGGATGGTGCTGTCGGTGCGCGTCGAGCGGGACGGGCCGGCGGCCGCGCCCCCGCCGGACGCCCCGTCGCCCCTCCCGGACGGGTCGTTCCTGGCCCTGAACGAGGTGGTGGTCGAGAAGACGCCCGTCGGCCGGATGGTCCGCCTGTCGGTGGCCCTCGACGGCGAGTTCTTCGCCACCTACGCGGCCGACGGGATGATCGTCGCCACCCCGACCGGGTCGACCGCCTACGCCCTCTCGGCCCGGGGCCCGATCGTCGACCCCGACCCACCGGGCCCTCGTCCTCACCCCGGTCGCGCCCCACATGCTCTTCGACCGGGCCCTGGTCCTCGACCCCGAGCACGCAGGTCCGGCTCGAGGTCCAGGGCGACCGGCCGGCGGTCGTGGCCCTCGACGGCCGCACCATCGGCGAGCTGGCGGTGGGGGAGGCGGTGGTGGCCACCGCGTCGGACACCCCGGCCCGGCTGCTCACCTTCGGCGACCGGAACTTCCACGGCATCCTGAAGGCCAAGTTCGGTCTCGAGGACCGCTGACCCGATGACCCGGCCGACGACCCGTGCGACGGACCGCTGACGTGCTCGCCGAGCTCGCCGTCACCGACCTCGGGGTCATCGACCACTCCCGGCTCGTGCTCGGGCCCGGCCTCACCGCGCTCACGGGCGAGACGGGCGCCGGCAAGACGATGGTGGTCGAGGCCATCGAGCTCCTGCTCGGGGGTCGGGCCGACCCCGGCCTGGTGCGACCCGGCGCGTCCGAGGCGGTGGTCGAGGGCCGTTTCGTCGTCGACGGCGAGGAGGTGGTGCTGACCCGGGTCGTCCCGCGCGACGGCCGCTCCCGCGCCTACGTCGACGGCCGCATGGCGACGGCCGCGGCCCTGGCCGAGCGGGGCGAGGTCCTCGTCGAGCTGCGTCGGCCAGCACGCCCACCAGACCCTGCTCGCACCCGCCTCGCAGCGGGCCGCGCTCGACCGAGCCGCGTCGGCTCGACCTCGCCCCGCTCCTCGCGGCTCGCGCGCCGCGCTGCGGGAGATCGACGCCCGGCTCGACGCGCTCGGCGGCGATGCCGGCGCCCGGGCGCGGGAGGTCGACCTCCTCCGGCTACCAGAGCCGCGAGATCGCGGCCGCCGGCCCTCACCGCCCCGACGAGGACGTCGCCCTCGAGGCGCGAGGAGGACCTGCTCGCGGACGCCACCGCCCACCGCGAGGCGGCCGCGTCGGCGCTGGGTGCCCTGGCCGCCGACGGCGGCGGGCGCGACCTCCTCGCCGACGGGCTCGCCGCCCTCGCCGACCGGCCGCCGTTCCAGGCGGCGGCGCAGCGGCTCGCCGGCCTCCTGGCCGAGGTCGACGACCTGGTCACCGACCTGCGCGACGCGTCCGACGCGGTGGTCGACGACCCGGAGCGACTGGCCGAGGTCCGCGCCCGTCGCCAGCTCCTCGTCGACCTGGTCCGGAAGTACGGCACCGCCGGCGACGGCGACCGGGGGAGCGGCGACCTGGCCGAGGTGCTCGCCTACGGGGCCGAGGTCGACGAGCGCCTGGCGACGTTGGAGGCCCACGACGAGACCGCGGCCGCCCTCGAGGCCGATCGTCGAGACGCCGAGGCCGACGAGCGTCGCGGCCGCCGCCGTCGTCGGGGCGGCCCGTCGGGCCGCTGCGCCGGGCCTGGCCGCGGCGGTGCAGGCCCACCTGGGCGAGCTGGCCATGCCCCGGGCCCGGGTCGAGGTGGTGGTCGGCGAGGACGACCCGGGTGACGACGTCGCCTTCCTGCTGGCGGCCAACCCCGGGAGCGATCCCGCACCCGCTGGCCAAGGTGGCGTCGGGCGGCGAGCTGGCCCGGTCGATGCTGGCCCTGCGCCTGGTGCTGAGCGCCGAGCCGCCGGTGCTCGTGTTCGACGAGGTCGACGCCGGCATCGGTGGCGAGGCCGCGCTGGCCGTCGGCCGGCTCCTCGCCGACCTGGCCACCGATCGCCAGGTCCTGGTGGTGACGCACCTCCCGCAGGTCGCGGCCTTCGCCGACGCCCAGGTGTCGGTGCGCAAGGCGGTCGACGGGGCGACGACCACCGCGACCGCCGAGCGGCTCGGCCGACGACGATCGGGTCGTCGAGCTGTCGCGGATGCTGTCGGGCACCCCCGGCAGCGAGCGGGTGCAGCAAGCGGCCGCGGAGCTGCTGGAGGTCGCAGCCGCGACCCGCCAGCGATGAGCGGAGCCGACGCGCGAGGCGCCCGGGTCCCGCAGGAGGCGTCGTCTACCATCGACGCGGCGCTCCGCAGGTCACCGGCGACCCGCGGGCCCCTGGACGCAACCCGCCGGCAACGGACGAGCGGAGTCGTCGATGGCTGAGCAGCACACCGAGGGAGGGCCCGACGTGGCCGCCCCGGTGGCGCGCGCCGCGCCGGCCGGAGCGGGCCCGGAGCCGATCGTCGGCATCGCCCGCGTCGACCGGCGCACGAAGGACCTCGCCAAGCGGATCCTCCCCGGCGAGGTCGCGGTCATCGACCACGAGGACCTCGACATGGTCGCCACCGAGAGCCTCCTGGCCGCAGGGGTCGTCGCCGTCGTCAACGCGTCGGCGTGCATCTCGGGCCGGTACCCCAACCCGGGGCCGCTGCTGCTGCCCGCCGCCGGGGTGGCCGTCGTCGACGGGGTCGGGGCCGACGTCATGGACGACGTGGTGGACGGCTCCCCGATCCTGGTCGACGGCGATCGCGTGGTGGTTCGGGGCGAGACCGTCGCGGTCGGCACGCGCCAGGACACGGCCAGCTTCCGGCGGGTCCTCGACGACGCACGGTCGAGCATGGGCGACGAGCTGCAGCGCTTCGCCGAGAACACGCTCAGCTACATCCAGTCGGAGGGCCACCTCCTCGTCGACGACCCCGACATCCCCGACGTCCCCGTCGACTTCCAGGGTCGACAGGTGCTGCTCGTGGTCCGGGGCGTCGACTACAAGAAGGACCTCGCCGCTGCTGCGGCGCAGCGGCTACCTGAAGGAGCAGCGGCCGCTGCTGATCGGCGTCGACGGTGGCGCCGACGCCCTCCTCGAGATGGGCCTCACGCCCGACGTGATCATCGGCGACATGGACTCGGTCAGCGAGGAGGCCCTGCGCTGCGGGGCCGCCCTGGTCGTCCACGGCTACGCCGACGGGCGGGCGCCCGGGGTCGGCGCTGCTCGACGAGCTCGGGCCTCGACCACGTCGTGTTCGCCTCCGCCGGCACCTCGGAGGACATCGCCATGCTCCTCGCCTTCGAGCGGGGGGCCGACCTCATCGTCGCCGTCGGCACCCACTCGTCGATGGTCGACTTCCTCGACAAGGGCCGCCGGGGCATGGCGTCGACGTTCCTCGTCCGGATGAAGGTCGGGCCGATCCTCGTCGACGCCAAGGGCGTGAACCGCCTCTACGCCACGCGGGTGCGCAAGCGCGACCTGCTCCCGATGGTGCTCGCCGCGCTCGTCACCATGGTGATCATCGTCGTCGTGAGCGAGCCCCTCCGCACCGTGGGCCGCGGCCTGCTGCTGTCGCTGCGCTGACCCCGACCCAGGACCTGCCGTGATCAACATCCGCTACCACATCGTCTCCCTCACCGCGGTCTTCCTCGCGCTGGGGCTGGGCGTCGCCCTGGGGGGCACCTTCCTCGAGGGCACCACCATCGACCTGCTGGAGCGCAACATCGACAGCGCCGAGGCCCGCATCGACCGCACCGAGGCCGAGAACGACCGGCTCCAGGCCGAGAACGAGGCCGCCCGCCAGCGCGACGAGGCCCTCCTGGACGGCGCACCGCTGGAGGTCGCCGACCGCCTGGCCGACCGGCCGGTGCTCGTCATCGCCCCTCCCGACGTCGACCAGTCGCTCGTCGACGGCGTCCGCGTCATCGCCCAGAACGCGGGGGCGGACCTGCGGGGCACCCTCGAGCTGCGCGACCCCATGGCCTTCTCGGGCGACCTCGACGAGGGCCTGGTCGACGAGCTCGGCCTCGAGGCGACGACCACGGACGAGGCCCGCGAGGAGACCTTCGGGCTGCTCAGCGACGCCCTGCGGGACGCCGGCATCAACGACGACGCCGACGACCGGGACGTCGGGCGAGACCCCGGTGGGCCCCACCACCACGACCGCGGTGACCACCGAGCCGGGCCCCGCGGGGACCACCGAGGCCGGGGAGCCGCCCGCGGTCGGCTCCGGCGACGACCCGGTCGACCCCGACGGCGAGCAGCCGGACGTGCTGACGGCGCTGCTCTCCCGCGGCTACGCCCAGGTCGTCCCCGGACCGGGCCACGACGTCTCCGACCCGCTGCTCGAGACCACCGGCTACCTCTACGTGCTCGTCGCCGCGCCCGGGATCGAGGAGGCGTCGAACCGCATGCTGGTCGACCTCCTGCCGACCGGGCCGCTCGATGACCTGGCCCCGATCGTGGTCGTGGCCCAGCCCGCGGTGCCCGCGCCCGAGGACGTCGAGGTGCCGGCCGACGCGGTGGCCCAGGTCCGGGCCAGCTCGACCCAGAGCCCCCTGTACGCCACGGTCGACAACGCCGACACCTACGCGGGGCTGGTCGCCACCGTGCGCGCCCTGGAGGACCTCGACCACGGCGGTCGAGGCCACTACGGCCAGGGCGACGGGGCCACCGCGGTGCTGCCGCCGGGTCCGTGACGACGGCCGCCGCGGCCGGCGAGCACCAGGGGTCGTCACGGCTGGCCCGCAGCACGGCGACCATGACCGCCCTGACCGCGGTGTCGCGCCTCACGGGGCTGGTGCGGGTGGTGGTGGTGGCCGCGGTGATCGGCGACACCTTCCTGGGCAACACGTACCAGAGCACCAACACCGTCCCGAACATCCTGTTCGAGCTGATGGCCGCCGGCACCCTCCAGGCCGTGCTGATCCCGACCCTGGTCCGCCTGCGGGACCGGGGCGAGGAGGCCGAGGGCGAGCGGGTCGCGGCGTCGGTGCTGGGGGTGGCGCTCGCCGGCCTGGGGGCCGCGGCCGGCCTCGGGATGGTGCTGTCGCCGGTCATCGCCCGGGTCCTGTTCAGCGGCTCCGACGCAGCCGTCCGGGCCGACCAGGTGGCCCTCGGCACCGTGTTCCTCCTCATCTTCCTGCCCCAGGTGGCCATGTACGCGGTGGGCATGGTCGCGTCGGGGGTGCTCAACGCCCACGACCGGTTCGCGGTCCCGGCCATCGCGCCGGCCGTGAACAACGTGGTGGTGACGATCGCCTACGGGCTGTTCTGGGTGGCCCGCGACGGCCAGGCTCCCGACCTCGACCTGTCGGCCCTCGAGATCGCCCTCCTGGCCGGTGGCACGACCCTCGGGGTGGTCGCGTTCTGCGCCCTCCCCGTCGCCGCGGTCCGGCTCCGCACCCCGTTCCGGCTCCGGGTCTCGTTCGACCACCGGGACCCGGCGGTGCGCCAGGTGCTGCGCATGGGCGTGTGGGCGGCCGGGCTCCTGGCCGCCACCCAGCTCCTCGTCGTCGTCGAGCTGGTGCTCGCCAACCAGGTGCAGGGAGGGGTGGTCGCCCTGCAGCTCGGGTGGACCTTCTTCCTCCTGCCCTTCGCCCTCTTCGCCCAGCCCGTGCTCACCGCCCTGTTCCCGACCCTGTCGCGGCAGGCCGGTCGGCAGGACGCCCCCGGCTTCGCCCGCACGGTCGAGGTCGGCACCGAGCTGATCTGCCTGTTCGTGGTCCCGGCCGCGCTCGTGTTCGCGACCGTGGGACCGACGCTGAGCAGCACCGTGCTGTTCGGCGAGATCTCGGCCGGCGGCATCGACCAGGTCGGCCGGGTGGTCGTCGCCTTCGCCCCCGGTGTCGTCGGCTACGGGCTGCTGCTCTTCTTCGCCCGGGTGCTCTACGCCCACGACGACGCCCGGACCCCGACCCTGGTCGCCCTGGGCGCCAGCGGGGTGGCGGCGGTGGGCATGGTGGCGACGGTGGCGGCCGTCGGCGACGACGCCAAGGTCCCCGCGCTGGCGCTGTGGCACGGCCTCGCCTACCTGTCGGCCGCGGTCGTGCTGGCCGTCCGGATCCGGGACCAGCTGCCCGCCGGCGGCCGGCCTGCCCTGCTGGCCCGGCTGCGCCCCCAGCTCGTGGCCGTCGTGCCCGCTGGGATCCTGGCCGTCCTCCTGGGCCGGGCGGTGGCGGACGGGTCGCGCGCCGAGTCCCTGGTCGGCGGCACGGTGGCCGCGCTCGTCATCGCGGCCGCCTACGTCGGTGTGGTCGCGCTGGCGGGCGGCCCGACCCCGCGTCGGCTGTTCGCGTCGCTCGGCGGGGGAGGGGAGGCGTGAGCACCGAGCGACGGGTCCTGGAGCTGCTCGGTCCGTCGGCAGGGGGCATCCGTCGCCACGTCGACGTCCTGGCCCGGGAGCTCCCGGCCCACGGTTGGGACGCGGTCGTCGCCGGACCCCCCGGGGTGATGGACGGCCTCACGACCGCCGCGGTGCCGGTGCCGGTCCGCACCAGCCCGACCGCGGTGGTGTCGGCCGCCCGACGCGTGCGCCGTCTGGTCTCGGCCGAGCGCATCGCCGTCGTGCACGCCCACGGCCTGACCGCGGGCTGGGTCGCGGTGCTGGCCCGCCCGGGGGTGCCGATCGTGGTCACCGTCCACAACACGGTCCTGGTCGAGTCCGCGGGGCGGGCCGCACCCCTGCTGGCCCGGCTGGAGGCCGCGCTGCCGCGTCGGGTGGCGGCCACGCTGGCGGTGTCACCCGAGCTGGCCGCCGACCTCGGCCGTCGGTCGGGCGTCGCCGTCGAGGTCGTCATCCCCGCCAGCCCGCCACCCGAGGTGACCCGCCCCGCGGCCGAGGTGCGGCGGGTCGCAGGTGTCGACCCGACCGCGCCCCTCGTCGTGGCCGTGGCCCGCCTCCACCCCCAGAAGGCACTGGGCGACCTGCTCGCCGCCTTCGCCGACGTCCGCACGCGCGTGCCCGGGGCCCACCTCGTGGTCGTGGGCGACGGGCCGGAGCGGGCCGCCCTGGAGGCCGAGGCGGTCCGGTTGGGCGTGGCCGAGTCGACCTCGTTCGTGGGCGCGCAGCCGGACGGACCCAGCTGGCTGGCCGCCGCCGACGTGGTGGCCATGAGCTCGATCTGGGAGGGCTCGCCCCTGGTGGTGGCCGAGACCCTGCTGCTCGGCCGTCCCCTCGTGGCCACCGAGGTGGGCGACGTCGCCGAGGTGGTGGTGGACGGTCGGACGGGACGACTGGTGCCCCCCCGGGCCCCGTCCCTCCTCGGAGCCGCCATCGGCGACATGCTGGAGGCTCCGTCCGAGGCGGAGGCCATGGCCCGCGAGGGGCAGGTCGCAGCCTCCGGGCGCTACGGCCTCCCGACGCTCGTCGGCGCGGTCGCCGCCGTCTACGACCAGGTGCTCCAGTGACAGCCAAGGCCCCCCGACCCCCAGCCGTGCTCGCCGCCCTGGCGACGGTGCTGGCGGCCGTGGTGCTGCTCGCGGCTCCCGGGTCGGCCGGAGCCCAGGACGGCGACCGCCCCGCCCGGGTCCTGATCGTGAGCATCCCGCGCCTCACCTGGCCGCACGTCGCCGACGAGGAGCCACCGGCGCTGGCGGCCTTCTTCGCGGAGAGCGCCGTCGGCAACCTCAGCCTGCGGACCATCGGCCCGCGGACGAGCCTCGGCGAGGCGTACGTCACCATCGGCGCCGGCAACCGGGCCGGTGCCCGCGACGGTGATGCCGGCCGGCTGCTCGCCCCCGACGACCGCATCGAGAACGGCACCGCGGCCGAGGCCTTCACCCGGCGCACCGGCCACGACCCCGGCGAGGCCGCCCTGCTGCAGATGTCGATCGCCGACATCCAGGGCCAGAACGACCGGTACGGCTACGCGGCCGAGCCCGGGGCCCTGGGCTCGGCCCTCGAGGGCGCGCAGGTCCCCGTCGCCCTGGTCGGCAACGCCGACCTCCAGGTCGGCGGAGGGGTGGTCCTCGGCCCGTCGGCGCCCACCGCCGAGCCCGAGGACAGCGCCTCCGAGGAGGGCATCGGCCTGCCGCCGCGCTCCCCGATCGTGGGGACGGTCGAGCCGGTCGAGGGCGAGAACCGCCCGGCCGGGCTGGCCGTGATGACCGAGGACGGCACGGTCGCCACCGGCGATGCCTCTCGCGACCTCCTCGTCGACGACCCGGGCGCGCCGTTCGGCATCACCCTCGACCCCGAGGCGGTGGTGGCCGCGCTCGACGCCCACTGGGTCGACGGCGGTGTCGCCCTGGTCGAGCTGAGCGACCTCGAGCGGGCCGACGCCTACCGGAGCCTGGCCGTCGGCGCCCAGGCCGACGCCCTCGCCCGTGACGCGCTGGCCCGCACCGACGCGCTGCTGGCCGACGTCCTCGCCCGCACCGGCCCCGACGACCTCGTCGTGGTCGTGTCGCCGGCCGCGCCCCGGTCGGGGGAGACCCTGACGCCCATGGCGATCCGGGGGCCCGGGTTCGAGTCCGGCACGCTCGTCAGCGGCACGACCCGGCGCGACGGCTACGTCACCCTGCCCGACCTGGCCCCGACCGTCCTCGACGAGCTCGGGATCGAGCAGCCGTCCTCGATGACCGGCGCCCTCATCGCGGCCTCGAACGACGGCGACCTGTCCGAGGCGCGGATCGACGAGTTCCTCGACGCCAACGAGGCCACCGCGTTCCGCGACCGCCTGGTCGAGCCCATCACCGTGCTCGTCGTGGTGCTGCTGGTCGTGCTGTACGGCGTGGGCGTCGCCGCCCTCGTCCGCAGCTCCGAACGGCTGCGGCGCGTCGGTGCCGCCCTCGGCCTCCTGGTGATGGGCATCCCGGTCACCACCTTCCTGCTCGGGTTCCTGCCCATGGACCAGTGGGGCGGGCTGGTCTACGTCGTCGCCATGCTCGGCGGCGCAGCGCTCCTCGCGGTCGGGGCGCGGATCGCCGGTGGTGGCGAGCACGACCACCGCCGCCGCGCCGTCCGCACGACGCTGGTGCCGGTCGCGCTCACCTACCTGGTGCTGCTGGTCGACGTCGTCCTGCTCGGCGGCCGCCTGCAGATCAACACGATCTTCGGGTACTCGCCGGTGGTGGCGGGCCGCTTCGCCGGCTTCGGCAACCCGGCCTACGCCCTGTTCTCCATGGGGGCGGTGCTGCTGGCCTGCGGTGGCTGGACGCTGTTCGAGGGCGAGCGCCCCGGACCGCACCGACGGGCCCTGGTGGCCGGCATCGTCGCCCTCTTCACCGTCACCGTGGTGGTCGACGGCCACCCGGCCCTGGGCTCGGACGTCGGCGGCGTGCTGTCGATCATCCCCACCGCCTTCCTGGTGGTGTGGCTGCTGCTCGACCGACGGCTGCGGCCCAGGGTGGTGCTCGGCGCAGCCGTCGCGACGGTGGTGGCGGTGGCGGTCTTCGCTGCGGTCGACCTCCAGCGCCCCGAGAGCGAGCGCACCCACCTGGGCCGGCTCGTCGAGGGGAGCGGTGACGGAGGCTCGGGCCTGCTGACCACGATCGAGCGGAAGGTCACCGCCAACCTCACGATCCTCACCACCTCGATCTGGACCCTGACCATCCCGCTGGCCCTCGTCCTGCTCGTGCTGCTCACCATGCGCCGCCCCCGCCTCCTCGACGACCGGCTGCCCGACGACGCCACCACCCGGGCCACCCTGTGGGGCGGCATCTGCATGTGCGTCCTCGGGATGGCGGTGAACGACTCCGGCATCGCGGTCCCGGCGGTGATGTTCACGCTCTTCCTGCCCTTCGTGATGCACCAGGTGCTGACCGACCCGATCGACGGGTCTCCGGGCCCGGGCGCGGTCGACGGGGACGACGTCCCGAGCGACGCCGGCGCGCCGTCCGACGACAGGGCCCCCGCGGATCCGCCGGTGCCGGTCGGGGTCCCCGATGTCGGCGAGGGCACGTGATCCTGGTCGTCGCGCTCGTCGTCGGCGCCCTGATCGGGGCCGCCCTGTGGGTCGCCAGCCGTCCGGTCTTCGCCGCGCCCGGCCTCCAGCGCACCAACTACCGCGGCGTCGACGTGCCGGTCGCGGCCGGCCTGGCGATCGCCCTCGCCGCGGTGACGATCGATGCCGTCGCGACGCTCGCGTCGGCCGCCGGTGCCGACCTCGACCCGCGCCTGGTGGCGGGCCGCGTGCCCGCGCTGGTCGCCGCGCTCGGCTTCGGCCTGCTCGGACTGCTCGACGACCTGGCCGCCCACGGCGACGACCGTGGCTTCCGCGGCCACGTGCGCCAGATGGCCCGGGGACGGCTCACCACCGGCGGGGTCAAGCTCGCCGGCGGGGGGCTGCTCGCGGTGTCGGTGGTCGGCCGGGCCGGCGCGTCCGACGTGCCCGAGCTGCTGGTCGGAGCGGTGGTCGTCGCCCTCGCCGCCAACCTGGGCAACCTGTTCGACCGGGCGCCGGGCCGGACCACCAAGGTGGCGGTGGTGGCGGTGGCGGTGGTGGCGGTCGCGGCCTCTGCCGACGAGCGCTGGCTCCTGGTGGGCGCGGTGGTCGTCGTCGGGGCCGGCGTCGGCCTCCTCCCGTTCGACCTCCGCGAGGACCTCATGCTGGGTGACGCCGGGGCCAACGTCCTGGGCGCGGCGGTCGGCCTGGCCGTGGTGCTCACCACCGACGTCGTGGTCCAGGCGGTGGTGGCCGTGGTCCTGCTCGGACTGAACCTGCTGAGCGAGGTCGTCTCCTTCACCCGCGTCATCGACGCGGTGGCGCCGCTGCGGGCCCTCGACCGCCTGGGTCGACGGCGCGTGACCTGAGGGTGCGCGGGGAGTCGCGCCCGGACGGTCCCGTCGGGGTACGGTGGGCTCCCGTGGTCGTCACGGTGCTCTCCCCGCTCGAGTCGCTCCCGCCGGGCCCTCCGCCCGCCGCCGGCACCGAGGAGGGGGTGAGTCGATGACGAAGCACGTGTTCGTCACCGGAGGCGTGGCCTCGTCGCTGGGCAAGGGCATCAGCGCGTCGTCGCTCGGTCGCCTGCTCAAGGCCCGCGGCCTGCGGGTCACCATGCAGAAGCTCGACCCGTACATCAACGTCGACCCGGGCACCATGAACCCGTTCGAGCACGGCGAGGTGTTCGTCACCGACGACGGGGGCGAGACCGACCTCGACCTCGGCCACTACGAGCGGTTCATCGACGAGAACCTGTCCCGGGCGTCGAACGCCACGACGGGCTCGATCTACTCGACGGTGCTGGCCGCAGGAGCGCCGGGGCGACTACCTCGGGCGCACCGTGCAGGTGATCCCCCACATCACCGACGAGATCAAGCGGCGCATCCGCACCCTGGTGGCCGACGACGTCGACGTCGTCATCACCGAGATCGGCGGCACGGTCGGCGACATCGAGATCCTCCCGTTCCTCGAGGCCATCCGGCAGTTCCGCCTCGACGTCGGGCGCGACAACGTCTGCTACATCCACGTCACCCTCGTCCCGTTCATCGGGCCGTCGGGCGAGCAGAAGACCAAGCCGACGCAGCACTCGGTCACCGAGCTGCGCAGCCGGGGCATCCAGCCCGACGTGATCGTGTGCCGGTCGGAGGCCCCCATCTCCGAGGGGCTGAAGCGCAAGATCTCCTCGCTCTGCGACGTGCAGCCGTCCGGGGTGGTCAACGCCGCCGATGCCGGGAACCTCTACGAGGTGCCCCTGATCCTCCACGACGAGGGCTTCGACCGGGAGGTGTGCGAGGTGCTGCGGCTCGACGCCGCCGAGCCCGACCTCACCGAGTGGCAGGGCCTGGTCGACCGCATCTCGGCCGCCGACCGCACGGTGCGCATCGGGCATCATCGGCAAGTACGTCAGCCTCCCCGACGCCTACCTGTCGGTGGTCGAGGCCACCCGCCACGGCGGGTTCCACCACGGGGCCCGGGTGGAGATCGACTGGATCCAGGCCGAGGAGGTCGAGGGCCTCCTGGCCAGCAGCCGGCTGGCCGAGCTCGACGCCATGGTGATCCCCGGCGGGTTCGGCGAGCGCGGCACCGAGGGCAAGATCGCGGCCGCCACCTACGCCCGCGAGCAGCGGATCCCCTGCCTGGGCCTGTGCCTCGGGCTGCAGATGATGGTCGTCGACTTCGCCCGCAACGTGCTCGGCCTCACCGGCGCCAACAGCCGCGAGCTCGACCCGTCGACGCCGTACCCGGTGATCGACCTGATGGACGACCAGCGCGACGTCACCGACATGGGCGGCACGATGCGCCTGGGCGCCTACGTGGCCGAGCTCGACCCCACCTCGCAGGTGGCCGAGATCTACGGGCGCACCGTCGTGTCGGAGCGCCACCGGCACCGCTACGAGTTCAACCCGCGGCTCCGGCACCACTTCGAGGGCACGGCCCTGCGCCTGTGCGGCGAGTCGCCCGACCACCGGCTGGTGGAGTTCGTCGAGCTCGAGGACCACCCGTTCTGGATCGCGCACCCAGGCCCACCCCGAGCTGAAGAGCCGCCCCAACCGCCCGGCGCCGCTGTTCCGCGAGCTGGTGGCGGCCGCCCTGGCCCGGGCCGAGGCCCGCAACCCGCACCTCTTCCACGGCGACGGCACCGTCGCCTCCGAGGACGGCGCGCCCGACGCGGTGCCGCAGCCGGTCGCGTCGCCGCCCGGCTGACGTGACCGATCCGATGCCGGAGGTGACCGGCGGGTTCCGCCAGGTCGCGGAGGACGAGCTGCTCCGCCTGCACCGCGTCACCGTCGTGCGGGCCCGCTTCGCCGCGCCCGACGGCACCGAGTTCGAGCGCGACGTCATCCGCGACCGGCGGGTCGTCGCCATGGTGCCGCTCCTCGACGACGGCGAGACGGTGCTGGTCGTGCGGCAGTACCGGGGCCCGCTCGATGCATGGATGGTGGAGATCCCCGCCGGGCTCTGCGACGTCGAGGGCGAGGACGACCCGGAGGTGACCGCCCGCCGGGAGCTGGTCGAGGAGGTCGGGCGAGAGGCCGGACGGCTGGAGCTGCTGGCCCGGATGCACCCCTCCGCCGGCCTGACCGACTGCTTCGAGCACCTCTACCTCGCCACCGAGCTCCGTGAGGTCCCCAGCGACCGCCAGGGACCCGAGGAGGAGCACATGGTCGTCGAGACGCTGTCGCTCCGGGACGTGCCCCGCCTGGTGTCGGACGGCGTGCTCACCGACGCCAAGACGGTGGTGGGCCTGCTGATGGCCCGCGAGCACCTGGGCATCCGCTGAGATGGCCGGGGCCGAGGGCGCCGACGTGCTGCCGGAGGCCGACCTCCTGCCCCTGGAGGTCGAGGAGCTGCTGAGCTGGCTCCGGGTGGAGCGGGGCCGCTCGGCCACCACCCTGGCCGCCTACCGCGCCGACCTGCGGCGCTACTGCACCTGGCTGCGCGGCCGCGGCCTGACCCTCGACGGGGTGGGGGAGGAGGACGTCGACCGCCTACGTCGCCCACCTGCGCGCCGAGGGGCGGGCGCCGTCGTCGGTGAAGCGGGCGCTGGTGGCGGTGCGGGCCCTCCACCGCTTCCTGGCCCGCGAGGGCGTCACCGGCGAGCGACCCCGCCGCGGAGGTCGCCCTGCCCCGCGTGCCCCGGGGCGTGCCCAAGGCCCTCACCGAGGCCGAGGTCGAGTCGCTCCTCGACGCGGTGGTGGGCGACGACGCCGGTCGCCCGCCGTGACCGGGCCATCCTCGAGGTGCTCTACGGCACCGGGCTGCGCATCTCGGAGCTGGTCGGCCTGTCGCTGCGCGACGTCGACCTCGACGCCGCGCTCATCCGGGCCATGGGCAAGGGGTCGCAAGGAGCGGATCGTGCCCGTCGGGCGGCTCGCGGTCGACTCGCTGCGGCGGTGGCTGGAGCCCGGGGGCCGCGACGAGCTCGTGCCCGAGCGCTGGGCCCGCCGCGACGACGCCGAGGCGCTGCTGCTGAACCGCCGGGGCGGTCGCCTCAGCCGGCAGGGCGCGTGGGGGGTGGTCCACAAGCACGGCGTGCAGGCCGGGCTGGCCGACCGCCTCTCGCCCCACGTGCTGCGCCACTCCTGCGCCACCCACATGCTCGACCACGGGGCCGACGTCCGGGCCGTGCAGGAGCTGCTGGGCCACGCCTCGATCAGCACGACCCAGATCTACACGCTGGTCTCCGCCGACCGGCTGTGGACGGTCTACCGCGAGGCCCACCCCCGGGCGCGGGGCTGAGGGGCCGTCGGCCGCCGGGTCTGCCGATCCGGGGGGCGAGGCACTACCGTGGTCGGATGCTGACCGCCGACTCACTCGCGTCCCTGCGCGCCTCCTTGGAGGACGAGCGAGACCAGCTCCGGCGCCAGATCGAGGAGATCACCGACGACGCCGAGCTGGTCGACGAGAACTTCGCCGACTCGGGGCAGGTCGCGGCCGAGCAGGGCGAGACCCGCACCCTGTCGGGCACCCTCAGCGAGCAGCTCGTCGAGGTCGAGCACGCGCTGGCCAAGCTCGACGAGGGCACCTACGGGGTCTGCGAGGCGTCGGGGGAGCCCATCCCGCTGCCGCGCCTCGAGGCCATGCCGGCCACCCGGTTCTGCATCGACCACGCGTGACCCTCGCGCTCGCCGCGCCCGACGGCCGCCGCCGCTGACCTTGGCCGGGCACCTCGTCCGACGCTTCCTCGGGCTCGCTGTCCCCTCGGCCCGTCGCCGAGGTCGACGTGGCCTGGGTCGAGGCGACGCTCCTGCCCGAGGAGCTCGCGCTCTGGCGCCGGCAGCACCGGGCCGACCGGGCGCCACGTCGTCCGGGTCGCCCGCCGCGTCGAGCGGGCCCTCGGTGACGAGGCGACCCGTCCCGTGCTGGCGGCCGCCCTGCTCCACGACGTCGGGAAGGTCGAGGCCGCACCTCAGCACCTACGGACGGGTGATCGCGACCATCTCGGTCGCGCTGGCGGGTCGCGAGACGGCGGCGGCGTGGAGCCAGACCCGTGGCTTCACCCGTCGCGTCGGCCTCTACGTCGCGCCACGAGGAGCTGGGCGCCGACCTGCTGGAGGTCGGCGGGCAGCGACGCCGCTGACCGTCGCCCTCGTCCGCGACCAGTCGCTCCCCGACGTCCGAGCGCACGGCCCCGCCGCCACCTCCTGGCCGCGCTCCAGGCGTCCGACGAGGCCTGACCGCGGGTCGGGGTCAGGCGGGGGCGAGCAGGCCGATGGCGGCCTTGGCCCGGGCGAGGGTCACCGACGCGATGGCCTCGGCCTTCTCGGCGCCCCGGGCCAGGAGCGCTGAGGGTCTCGGCCGGGTCGGCGGCGAGCTCGGCGTAGCGCTCCTGGATCGGGGCCAGGCGCTCGATGACCGCGGCCGCGGTGTCGGCCTTGAGCGGGCCGTACTGGGTGTAGCCCTCGGCCGCCTGCCTCGGGCGTGCGGCCGGTGGCGGCGGCCGAGGATCGACAGCAGGTTCGACACGCCCGGGCTTGGCCTCGACGTCGAAGCGGACCTCGCTCTCGGTGTCGGTGACGGCCCGCTTGATCTTCTTCTCGATGACCTTCGGGTCGTCGAGCACGAGGATCGTCCCGGGGGCGGCGTCGTCGGACTTGGACATCTTCGAGGTCGGGTCCTGGAGGTCCATCACCCGGGCCCCGGCCGCGGGGAAGGTGGCCTCGGGCACGGTGAAGGTCTGGCCGTACCGGGAGTTGAACCGCTCGGCCACGTCGCGGGTGAGCTCGACGTGCTGGCGCTGGTCGTCGCCGACGGGCACCTGGTCGGTGTCGTACAGGAGGATGTCGGCGGCCATCAGGGCCGGGTAGGTGAACAGCCCGGCGGACACGAAGTCGGTCCGGTCCGACTTGTCCTTGAACTGGGTCATGCGGCTGAGCTCGCCGAACGACGCGGTGCACTCCATCAGCCAGGCCAGCTCGGCGTGCTGGGGCACGTGGCTCTGCACGAACAGGGTGCAGACCTCGGGGTCGAGGCCGACGGCGAGGAGGATCTGGGCCAGGCGCAGGGTGGTCTCGCGGAGCTCGGCCGGGTCCTGGGGCACGGTGAGGGCGTGGAGGTCGACGACGCAGTAGACGCTGTCGGCCCGGTGCTGGTCGTCGACCCAGCGCACCAGCGCGCCCAGCAGGTTGCCGAGGTGGACGTTGCCGGTGGGCTTGATGCCGGAGAAGACGCGGGTCATGGGCGGCGATGGTACGGGGTGGGGCGCCGCTCGGACCCCACCTGGTTGGCCCGCCCGAGGTTGGTGCTGCGCAAACCACACGCGTGTCATATGCTCGTGGCCGTGGCGTACGAGGTGCAGACCCCCGTGTTCGAGGGTCCCTTCGACCTCCTGCTGCACCTGATCCTCCGCGAGCAGGTCGATCTGTACGAGATCTCGCTGGCGTCGATCGTCGACGCCTACCTGGCCGAGCTGGAGCGGATGGAGCACCTCGACCTCGAGGTGGCCACCGAGTTCCTGCTCATCGCCGCCACCCTCGTCGAGCTCAAGACCCGGCGCCTGCTGCCCGGCGACGCCGACGTCGACCTCGACGACGAGCTGGCCCTGTGGGAGGAGCGCGACCTGCTCCTCGCCCGCCTGCTGGAGTGCAAGACGTTCAAGGACGCGTCGGTCGTCCTGGCCGGCGCTGGCCGACGTGGCCGCCCGCTCCTGGCCCCGCACGGGCCGGGCTGGACGACGCGCTTCCTCGACCTCACCCCCGACCTGCTCGACGGCGTCACCCCCGACGACCTGCGGGCCGCGTTCCTCCGGGCCAGCGCCCCCCGGCCCGAGCCGCGGGTGCGACCTCGACCACGTGGCCCCCATCGGGCTGTCAGCGTCACCGACGCCGTCGCCGAGCTGGTCGACGAGCTGCCCCGGGTCGGGCGTGGTCGAGCTTCCGGTCGCTGACCGCCTCGCTGGTCGAGCGGCTCGAGGTCGTCGTGCGCTTCCTCGCCATCCTCGAGATGTGCAAGCAGGGCCTGGTCGACCTCCACCAGCCCGAGCGCTTCGGCGACATCCGCATCACCTGGTGCGGTGCCGACGACGCCGAGGAGTCGGGCGCTCGGTGCTGGCCGGCGCGCTGGCCGGCATCGACGCCTACGAGGGCTGATGGACGACCCCGGCGCCGGCGCCGGCCCCCGGCCGGGCCCGAGCCGCTCAGCGCCGAGGCCCGGCGGGCCCTCGAGGCCATCGTGATGGTGTCGACCGACCCGGTCGAGCCCCAGCTGCTGGCCCAGCTGCTGGAGATGTCGCGTCGAGCGGGTCGAGGAGCTGCTGCGAGGCGCTGGCCGCGGACTACGAGGCCGCAGGGCCGGGGCTTCGTGCTGGTCCAGGTCGCCGGCGGCTACCGCTTCCAGAGCCACCCCGACGTCGCCCCCTACGTCGAGCGCTTCGTGCTGGAGGGCCAGTCGGCCCGCCTGTCCAGCGCCGCGCTGGAGACCCTGGCCATCGTCGCCTACAAGCAGCCGCTCTCCCGGGCCCAGGTCGCCGCCATCCGCGGGGTCAACGTCGACGGCGTCATGCGCACCCTGGCCAGCACCGTGGCCTGCATCGCCGAGGTCGCCCGCGACCCGGGCCCGGGCCAGGCCGTCCTCTTCGGCACCACGCCGCCTGTTCCTCGAGCGCCTCGGCCTCGACTCGCTCGACGACCTGCCGCCCCTCGCCGGCTTCGTGCCCGGTGCGGAGGTGGTCGAGGCCCTCGAGCACAGCCTGCGCCTCTCCGACGAGGGCGACCCGATGCCCGGCCCCGACGACGATCCCGACGCCTTGGCCTCCGCCGACCACGAGCCGGCGGCCCAGGCCCTCGAGCCCGGTCCGGCTGGGCCACCCGCCGACGGCGGCGATGACGCGACGACGACGTCGACGCACGCCGGGGACGAGGCGTCCGACGAGGAGATCGACGACGTCGACCTGACCGACCTGGCCCGCCCGCAGCCGTGGGAGACCGACGACCTCGACGGCGACGGTGGAGCCGACGCCTGAGGGGCGGATCCGCCTCCAGAAGGTGCTGGCCCAGGCCGGCCTGGGCAGCCGTCGGGTCTGCGAGGAGCTGATCGCCGACGGCCGGGTCACCGTCGACGGCGACGAGGCCCTGCTCGGCGACCGGGTCGACCCGGAGACGGCCGTCGTCGAGGTCGACGGGGTGCCGCATCGGGGTCCGGCCCGGGCTGGTCCACTACCTGCTGAACAAGCCGGCCGGGGTGGTCACCACGGCCGACGACCCGCAGGGGCGGCCGACCGTGGTCGACCTGGTGCCCGCCGAGCCGCGGGTGTTCCCGGTCGGGCCGCCTCGACATGGACACCGAGGGGCTCCTGCTCCTCACCAACGACGGCGACCTGACCCACCGCCTCACCCACCCCTCCTACGGGGTCGAGAAGGAGTACCTGGCCGAGGTCGAGGGCCGACCCGGCGCGGGGGGCGCTGCGCCGGCTCCGCGAGGGCGTCGAGCTCGACGACGGCCCCACCGCCCCGGCCACCGTCGGCGTGGTGTCGCCCGTCGCTCCTGCGCATCGTCATCCACGAGGGCCGCAACCGGCAGGTGCGGCGCATGTGCGAGGCGGTCGGGCACCCGGTGCGGCGCCTGGTGCGCACCCGGATCGGCCCCCTGACCGACCCCCACCTGGCGCCCGGCTCGTGGCGCTCGTTGACCACGGCGGAGGTCCGCGACCTGGAGAGGGCGGCAGCGTCGGACGCCGCGGAGTGAGCGCGACCGGGCACGACTCCTGCACCCCCCAGCACGTAAAGTGCGGAGCGCGTGACTCTTCGTGCGAGACGTGCTACGTTGCGTGCTGTCACGAACACAGCAAGAGACAAGGGGGGACCCTCATGAGGCGTCTGACAGCAGCAGTGGTGGTTGCAAGCGCGTTGACGGCCGGAGCCTTCGGGCTGGCGATGCCGTCGGCGGCGGGAGGACCGGGGCGCGACACCCCGACCCCTCGGGCGTGCCACGACCACGACCACGGCCGTGGGCACTCCCATGGCCGCGGCCACCACTCGCACGGGAGGGGCAAGGGCAAGGGCCATCGGGACTGCGCCGAGGCCACGACCACGACCACCTCGACCACCACGACGACCACCCGGCCGCCGATCGGCGAGCAGTAGCTGGTCCCGCCGGCGGTGCGGGGCAGGACGAGCCGCCGTCCTGCGCCGCCGGTGTGGTCACCCCCCGAACGAGCCGCCCACGGAGAGCGACGTCTGCTCTCCCACGGAGAGCGAAGATTCGTTGACCGTCTGTGGTCTTCGCGCGTAGAGTGGTGGCCACGACAACCAATGGGGGGGACCCATGCGACGAAGGATTCTCACGATCGGCGCGTTCGCGCTCGGAGTGACCGGGATGGCCCTGGTGGCGGCACCGTCCGGAGCCGAGCCGACCGGGAAGGTCAGGGTGTGCCACGGCACCGCCAGCGCGAGCAACCCGTACGTGCTCATCGAGGTCGACGCCAACGCGCTCGAGGACGGCCACTTCAAGGACGGTGTGGGCCAGGCCCACGGCCCGCGCAACAACCCCGACTACCTCGCCGGCGACGACGACGAGTGCGACGGGGCGCCGACGACGACCACCACCACGACGACCAAGCCGCCGATCGGCGAGCAGTGAGCTGAGCGGCCGTCCGGCCGCGCCCCCCGGTTCGCGGGGAGGCGCGGCCGGACCGAGGCCGTTCGGTAGGGTCGGCGCCCTATGGCCGCCGCCGTCCGCGCCCTCCGGGGCGCCACCACCGTCGACGTCGACACCCCCGAGCACATCGAGGAGCGCGTCGTGGCCCTGCTCGACACGCTCCTCGACCCGCAACGGCGTCGACCACGACGACCTCATCAGCATCCTCTTCACCGCGACCGACGACGTGGTGAGCACGTTCCCGGCCACCGCGGCCCGCAGCCGGGGCCTGGGCGACGTCCCGCTGATCTGCGCCGCGGGAGCTGGCCATCGAGGGCGGCACCCCGATGTGCATCCGGATCATGGTCCACCTCACCACCGACCGGGCCCGCGACGAGCTCCACCACGTCTACCTGGAGGGGGCCCGGGGTCTCCGCGACGACCTCCCCGACTGATCCGGTGGAGCGCCTGCGAGATCCCCTCCCGATCACGCCGCTGACGGCGCCGCCCGACGCGATCGTGCTCCGTCCCCGGCGGGCGCAGCGTCACCAACCGGGCGCTGGTCGCGGCCGCTCTCGCCGATGGCACCAGCGACCTGGTCGGCGCCGGGCTGAGCGACGACAGCGAGGCCATGGTCGACTGCCTGCGGGCGCTCGGGGCGACCGTCGACGTGTCCACCCCCGACGCCGGGCCGGTCGAGGTCCGGGTCACGGGCGTGGCCGGCCGACCCCGGGGCGGCACCGAGGTGTTCACCCGCCTGTCGGGGACGACCTCGCGGTTCGTCACACCGGTGGCCGCCCTCGCCGACGGACCGGTGCGCGATCGACGCCCGGCCGCCGATGCGGGCCCGGCCCATGGGTGACCTCGTCGACGCGCTGCGGGCGCTCGGGGCGCGGGTGACCGAGGAGGGCGAGCCGGGGCACCTCCCGCTCGTCGTCGAGGGCCCGCTCACCGGGCGGCGCGTGCAGGTGCCGGGCACGGTGTCGAGCCAGTTCACCTCCGGCCTCCTCCTGGCCGGTGGCGCCCTGCCCGCCGGGCTGGCCGTCGAGCTGGCCACCGACCGGCTGGTGTCGGCCCCCTACGTCGCCATGACCGCCCACGTGATGGCTGCGTTCGGCGTCGAGGTCGAGACCGACGAGCGCGGGTGGTCGACGGCCGGTGGGGGCTACCGGGCCCGCCGCTACGAGGTCGAGGCCGACGCGGCCACCGCCGGCTACCTGCTGGCCGCGGCCGCCATCACCGGGGGCCGGGTGCGGGTGCCGGGCCTCCCCCCGGTGGGGCTGCAGGCCGACGTCGAGCTGGTCGACGTGATCGAGGCCATGGGCGCGACGCGTCGAGCGCGACGGCGCCGACGTCACCGTCACGGGGCCGGGCACCGGCCCCGCCCCGCTCCGGGGCGGCACCTTCGACCTCACCGCCTTCAGCGACATGGCGCCGACGGTCGCGGCGCTGGCGGCCTTCGCCCGACGAGCGGGTGGAGGTCACCGGCGTGGGCTTCATCCGGGGCAAGGAGACCGATCGCATCGCGGCGTCGGTGGCCGAGCTGCGGCGCGTCGGGGCCGACGCCATCGAGACCGACGACGGCTTCGTCGTGTGGCCCGACGGTCGGCCCGACGGTCGGACCCTGCACGGGGCGGTGGTGCAGACCTACGACGACCACCGCATGGCCATGTCGTTCGCCCTGGTCGGCCTGGTGGTCGCCGGCATCGAGGTCGCCGACCCGGGCGTGGTGGCCAAGACCCACCCCGGCTTCTACGCCGACCTCGACCGCCTTCGTTGAACCTTCCGGTCTGAGTCGTCCGGGCTGAGCCGACCGGGGGGACCGAACCGACCGGGTGTCAGTCCGGTCGCTCGCGCTCCAGGACGTCGAAGGTCAGGCGCTCGTCGACCCCGGGTCGGCGGGTGACCAGTCGCCACTCGTCGGCGGGCAGGGCGGGGAACCAGGTGTCGGCGTCGGGGACCTCGACGTCGACGATCGTGCGGTGCACCAGGTCGACCCGGGGGAGGAGGGCGGCGTAGATCGCCGCCCCGCCGACCACCATCGGCTCCGGGTCGGTCTCGGTGGCCAGGGCGAGGCCGGCCTCCGGTGAGGTCGCGGCCGCGACGCCGTCGGGCAGGTCCGGCAGCGGCGACCGTGACACCACGACGGTCCGCCGGCCCGGGAGCGGCCGCCCGATGGAGTCCCACGTGCGACGGCCCATCACCAGGGTGTGGCCCATCGTCACCCGCTTGAAGTGGGCGAGGTCCTCCGAGGCCCGCCAAGGGAGGTCGCCGTCGCGACCGATGGCGCCGTCGCGACCGACGGCGACCACGAGCGAGGTGGTCACACCGCGACCGGTGCGGGCAGGGCCGGGGCGGGGTCGTAGCCCGAGAGGACGATGCTCTCGGGGCTGAACCCGTCGATCTCGGTCACCGCCGGGTCGAGGGTGAGGCGGGGGAGTGGGCGGGGCTCGCGCTCCAGCTGGGTCCGGGCCTGCTCGACGTGGTTGGAGTACAGGTGCACGTCGCCGAAGGTGTGCACGAACTCCCCCGGGGCCAGACCGGTGACGTGGGCGACCATGTGGGTCAGCAGGGCGTAGGAGGCGATGTTGAACGGCACCCCGAGGAACACGTCGGCCGAGCGCTGGTAGAGCTGGCACGACAGCCGGCCGTCGCCGGTGACGTGGAACTGGAACAGGGTGTGGCACGGGGGCAGGGTGACGGCCTCGGCCTCGCCGGGGTGCCAGCCCGACACGATCAGCCGCCGCGACGTCGGGTCGGTGCGGATGCGCTCGACCACCCGGGCGATCTGGTCGACGCCGTCGTCGGCGTAGGTGCCGTCGGGTCGGAGGGTGGCCCCGAAGCTGCGCCACTGGTGCCCGTAGACGGGTCCGAGCTCACCCTCCGGTCGACCGAAGCGCGCGGCCTGCTCGGCGGTGGCCCACTCGTCCCAGATGGTGACGCCCCGGTCGTTGAGCCAGCCGTTGTCGGTGCGCCCGGCGAGGAACCACAGCAGCTCGACGACGATCGAGCGGACGTGCACCTTCTTGGTGGTCACCAGCGGGAAGCCGTCGGCCAGGTCGTAGCGCGACTGCCAGCCGAACAGGGAGCGCACGCCCACGCCGGTGCGATCGGCGCGCTCCTCTCCTCGTTCCGACACCGCTCGAAGCAGGTCCAGGTACTGCCGCATCGCTCCTCCGGCCGGGAGCCCGAGCCTATGCCGCCCCCACCCCCCACCCCCACCTCTTCCCGATCCGGGGTCGGATCGGAGGACCGGCGGGGCGCGCTCTAGGGTCTGATCCGTGAGGGTCATCGCCATCGACGGTCCGGCCGGCTCCGGCAAGTCCACCATCGCCCGCCGTCTGGCCACCCGCCTCGGACTCGAGTACCTCGACACCGGGGCCATGTACCGGGGGGTCACCTTCGCGGCCCTGCGCCGGGGCATCGACCCGGGCGACGACGCCGACGTGGCCCGGATCGTGGCCGACGTCGACCTGCGGGTCGAGTCCGACCGGGTCGTCGTCGACGGGGTCGACGCCACCATCGAGATCCGCGGCCCCGAGGTCACCCGGGCGGTGTCGCTCGTCGCGGCCAACGCCGGGGTGCGGGCCGAGCTGGTGCGCCGCCAGCGCGAGTGGGCGGCCGAGCGCGGCGGCGGGGTGATGGAGGGCCGTGACATCGGCACCGTGGTGTTCCCCGACGCCGACCTCAAGGTGTACCTGACGGCGCGACCGGAGGTGCGGGCCGAGCGACGCTCGAAGGAGGTCGAGGACCTCTCCTACGAGACCGTCGCCGCCGACCTCGCCCGCCGCGACGCCCTCGACCAGGGCCGCGAGGCCTCGCCGCTGACGGAGGCCGACGATGCGCTCGTGGTCGACACCAGCGAGCTCTCCGTCGACGAGATCGTCGAGGCCCTGGCGGCCAAGGTGGGGAAGTGACGCGGCTCGCGACGCGCGGCCGAGCTGGCCCGGGCCGAGCGGCGCAGCGGCGTGACGATCCACCTCGACCCGCCGACCCGGGGCGAGCGGCTGCTCTACGGCGTCGTCCGGGGTGCCCTCGTGGGCTGGGCCCGGACCTACCTGCGGGCCGACTTCGTCGGGCTCGACAAGGTGCCGGCCGACGGGCCGTTCATCCTGGCCCCGGTGCACCGGTCGAACATCGACTTCCTGCTGGCCGCCGGCTGCGCCCGTCGTCGACAGCGGTTCATGGCCAAGGACACGCTGTGGAAGCCCGTCGTCGGCAACCTGTTCTCGGCCCTCGGCGGCATCCCCGTGGCCCGGGGCACCGCCGACCGCGAGGCCCTCCACGCCTGCCAGGTCGTGCTCGAGGCGGGCGAGCCGCTGGTGATGTTCCCGGAGGGCACGCGCCAGACGGGCCCGGTGGTCCAGGACCTGTTCGACGGGCGCGCGTTCCTCCAGTCCCGCACCGGGGTCCCCATCGTGCCGGTGGGCATCGGTGGGTCGGAGACGGCCATGCCGAAGGGGGCGAAGCTGATCCGCCCGTCGAAGGTGGTGATCGTCGTGGGCGACCCCATGGAGGCCCCGCAGGTGGAGGGGGCCAAGGCCCGTCGGGCCGCGGTCCGCTCCCAGACCGCTGCGCTCTACGACGAGGTGCAGCGGCTCTTCGACGAGGCCCAGGAGCGGGCCGGCACCCCGAACCGCCGGTAGCGCGCCCGGGTCGGCGCGTCAGGCGCCGAGCTGCACGCCGAGGAGCACCGCGGCGAGGGCGGCCAGCGCGCCGATGGCGCCGGTCGCGGCGAGCAGCGCCTTCGACCGCGTCGAGGCGTGGACGCCGGCGGCGATGCCGCTGGCCGCGACCACGAGCAGCTTCACGCCCAGGGTGACGTGGTACTCGGTGTCGCGGTCGCCGACCTGCACCTCGAGCAGGTTCCAGACCCCGGTGACGACCAGGACGCCGTACGCCGGCCACGCCACCCGGTTGAAGGCCCGGGCGACCTGGCGGGGGGCGTCGTCGCCCAGGCCCCGGACGGTGGGCAGCAGGCCGGCGAGGGTGATCTGCCCACCCACCCAGACGGTGGCGGCCAGCACGTGGAGGGTGACCCGGATGGTGTCGACGGTGACGGGGAGCACCGGCCGATGATGTCCCGGTCACCGCCGCTCGGCCCAACCGGAGCGGCGGTGGCCGGTGGGCTCACAACGCGGAGAGGACCCGGCTGGCGGGGAGGGCCCGGTCGTCGGCGGGGGGCCGGTCGGCGGGGGAGCCGCCCAGGGTGAGGGTCGCCACCACGTCGATGGCGGCGACGAGCTCGCGGAGGTTCCGGGGCGGGGGGAAGTACTCGTCCTCCTCGGTCACCCGCAGCACCTCGGCATCGGCCTTGGCCACCCCGAGGGCGGCGACGACCTCGTCGACGAGCTCCTCGTAGGCCGACGCGCCCGGCGGTGACCCCGACCGTGCCGTGGAGGTCGTCGGGCAGCTCGGCGGCCGAGTTGACCCGCAGGACCGTGGGGCAGCCGGCCTCGCGGGCCAGCTTGGCCAGGGCCATGGTGTTCGACGAGTTCGACGACCCGATCACGACGATGGCGTCGCACTGGGGCGCCATGGCCATCAGCGCGCGTCTGCCGGTTGGTGGTGGCGAAGCAGAGGTCGCTGCGTCCCGGGACCCACATCTCGGGGAAGCGGTCGACCGCGGCGTCGCGGACCCCGGCCCAGTCGCGGTGGCTCAGGGTGGTCTGGGCGAGCATGGCGACCGGCTCGTCGAAGGAGGGGAGGGCGGCGACCTCCTCGACCGACTCGACCCGGTGGATGGAGTCCGGGGCGACGGCCATGGTGCCCACCGCCTCCTCGTGGCCCTCGTGGCCGACGTAGACGATCTGGTACCCCTTGCCGGCCCGGACCTTGACCTCGTGGTGGACCTTGGTCACCAGCGGGCACACCGCGTCGACCACGTAGCCCCCGCTGGCCCGGGCCGCGGCCACGACCTCGGGGGCCGAGCCGTGGGCCGACAGCATGATCGGTCGACCCTCCGGGACCTCGGCGACGTCGTCGACGAACACCACGCCCTGCTCGCGGAAGCGGTCGACGACCAGCTTGTTGTGGACGATCTCGTGGTAGCAGTACACGGGCGGCTCGAAGGCCCGCACCATCCACGCCAGGGCCTTGATCGCCATCTCGACCCCCGCGCAGAAGCCCCGGGGCTCGGCGAGCAGCACGCGATCGACGTCCATCGAGGTCGAGCCTACCGACGGGCTCCGGCGGCTCCCGATCGCCCCATCAGAAGAAGATCGGCAGTGACGGGCTCCCGGCGCACGCGGCCCGCAGGGCGCCGACCACCTGGGCCGACGCGCCGCGGAGGCGTCCCTCCGCGACGAGCTGGGCCGGGTCGAGGTGGCCGCTGTAGACGGCGGCCAGGTCGGTCACCGCGACCGCCGACGGTGCCGTCGCCCCCGGGCTCGCACGTGGCGGCACCGTCGGCGACCCGGAGGATCCACCGTCCGGCGGTCGGGTCGGACGGCACGCGGTCGGGTGCGGTGCACGTCGAGGTGGACCTCGAGGTCGACGCCCGCGGGCCACCCCCGGGCCTCGACGGCGCCGGGCAGGTCGATCAGCCGCAGCATCCACGGCCAGTCCTCGAGGGTCGGGATCCGCGACGCCTGGGGCACGTGCCGGGCCAGCAGCGGACCGGGGAGCGTGGTGCGGACCCGGTCACCCGTGGTGCCGTTCGCCCCGAGGAAGGCGAGGGCATCACCCAGGCCGGGGCCGTCGATGCCCAGGACGACCGGTGCGTCGATGTCGAACATGGCCCGCTCGCCCTTGGCATGGCCGTAGGAGACGGCTGCCACCGGTTCGGCGCCGCCGCGTCGACCGACCCACGTCCAGGTCGTGCCCTGCTCCTGGCGGTGCGCCCAGGCCGCCCAGAACTGCGGCGGCGGCACCACCCAGCCGTCGCGGCCCTCGGCGCAGCCGGCCTGGACGGTCGCCAGGGCCGGATCGGCGGCCGAGGTCGGTTCCCAGGTCAGGTCGCCCGACGGCCTCGGCAGGTCGCGGACGGCGACGGCGCGCTGCCCCCACCACCCGGCCACCTCGTAGCCCACGCTGCGGTACAGCGATGCCGTGGTCGGGTAGAGGGCGGTGATCGGCTCGCCGCGGGCGAGCATCGCTGCGGTGGCCTCGGCGAGCAGTGTCCGGGCCAGGCCGGTGCCACGTTGGTCCGGCGCGACCATGACGCCGGCGACGCCGCCGCACGGAACGGCCCGTCCGCCCCACCACTGGCGAAAGCGGTGGACCGCGGCGGTGCCCACGAGTCGGGAGCCGTCGTAGGCGGCGACCGTGTCCTCCGGTGGCACCGCCCGGGTCTCGACGGTGGTGACCGTCCGAGGCCCCCCGAAGGAGTGGGCGCCGAGGTCGGCCACCTGGTCGAGGTCGGCGGGGTCGAGCGTGCGCACGTCGAGGCTGGCCACGGCCGCACCGTACCGACGCGGACCGGAGGGGACGACACCGGTTCCCCGTAGACTCGACCGGTCATGTCCGCACCCCGCGTCGTCGCCGTCGCCCCTGGATCACCGGCCGAGCGGGCCGGGCTCCTCGTCGACGACGAGGTGCTCGTCGGTCGACGGCGAGTCGCCCCGCGACGTGATCGACTGGCGCTGGCTGACCGACGAGCCCGACCCGGTGCTCGACGTCCGCCGGGGTGGCCTGGAGATGACCGTCGAGGTGCGCCAAGGCGGCGGGGGAGACGCTGGGCGTCGAGGTCCACTCGTCGCTGTTCGACCAGGTCCGCACCTGCGACAACCACTGCGAGTTCTGCTTCATCTACCAGCTGCCGCCGGGGCTCCGGAAGAGCCTCTACCTCAAGGACGACGACTACCGGCTGAGCTTCCTCTACGGGAACTTCACCACCCTCACCCGCTTCACCGAGGTCGACCTCGAGCGGGTCGTCACCGAGGGGATCAGCCCCCTCAACGTGAGCATCCACGCCACCGACCCGGACGTGCGGTCCGACCATGCTGCGCAACCGGCGCGGCGCCACCAGCCTCCGCTGGCTGCGGGCCCTGCTCGACCACGGCGTCGAGGTCCACGGCCAGGTCGTGTGCTGCCCGGGGGTCAACGACGGCGACGTGCTGGCCGACACCCTCACCGGAGTGCTCGACCGCTACCCCGAGCTGGCGTCGCTGTGCGTCGTGCCGCTGGGCGTCAGCCGCCACAACACCGAGGCCCGGATGCGCCCCACCACCCGGGACGAGGCGGCCACGGTGGTCGACCTCGTCCACGAGGCCCAGGAGCGCTTCCTCCGCGTGCTCGGCCGCCGCCTCGTGTTCGCGGCCGACGAGTACTACCTGCTGGCCGAGCGACCCTTCCCCGAGGCCGAGGCCTACGAGGGCTTCGCCATGCACGAGGACGGGGTCGGGATGGCCCGCACCTTCGAGCTCGAGCTCCTCGGCGACGCCCCGACGGATGCGTCGACCGGACCTCAGGCCGGGTTCTTCTCCTGGGTCGACGCGGGGGAGTCCGGGCGCACCACCCGCTACGAGGCCGCCGGCGACCTCGGCGCGCCCGCCGAGGGCTACCGCGCCGTGCGCTGCGGCGATGCCGGCCGGAGGCCGGCGATGGCACCGAGCCGAGCCCGTCGACGCCGGTCGCCGTCTCCCTCCGCCCTCGGGTCGATGCCCCCGTCGGCATCCTCACCGGCCCGTACGGAGCCCGCGTGCTCGGCCCGCTGCTCGGGGCACTGGGACGCGACGACGTGCGCCTGGTCCCGGTCGAGAACCGCTACTTCGGCGGCAACGTCGCCGTCACCGGCCTGATGGTCGGGGAGGACCTCGCCCGGGTGCTCGCGGCCGAGCCCGAGGGCCACCGCTACCTGCTGCCCGACGTGTGCCTGTCCGGGGGACGCTTCCTCGACGGCACCACCCCGGCCGACCTGCCCCGCCCCGTGGAGGTCGTCCCCACCGACGGCGCCGCCCTGCGGCGCGCCCTGCGCGCCCCCGTCCCCGCCTGACCGAGAGCCCCCGATGACCCCCAACCCCGACGACGTCGCCCGTCCCACCGCGGCCGAGCGCAAGCCCCTGACCACCGCCCAGGCGGCCGAGGTCCGGGCCGAGCGCGCCCCCCGCCCCGGTCTGCCGACGGTGGCCATCGTCGGTCGCCCCAACGTCGGCAAGTCGACGCTCGTGAACCGCATCATCGGTCGGCGGGCGGCCATCGTCGAGGAGCGGCCCGGGGTCACCCGCGACCGCAAGGAGGTCGAGGGGGAGTGGAACGGGCGGTCGTTCCGGCTGGTCGACACCGGGGGGTGGATGGCGCGGGGCACCGCCCTCGACGACAAGGTGACCCGCCAGAGCGAGCAGGCCATCCGGGAGGCCGACGCGATCCTCTTCGTCGTCGACGCCACCGTGGGCCTCACCGACGACGACGACCGGGTGGCCACCATCCTGCGCGGCACCGGCTCGCCGGTGCTGGTGATCGCCAACAAGGTCGACGGCGAGAGCCGCGACCACCTGGTGTGGGAGCTGTTGCGGCTCGGCCTGGGCGACCCCCACCCGATCAGCGCCCTGCACGGGCGAGGCACCGGCGACATGCTCGACGTCCTGGTCGCCGCCCTCCCCGAGGTGGTCGAGGACGACGATGCCGCGGTCGAGTCGGCCCCCGGCGACGATCGCACCGTCGCGGTCGCCCTCGTCGGTCGGCCCAACGTCGGCAAGTCGACCCTGTTCAACCGGCTCATCGGCGAGGAGCGCTCGGTCGTCCACGACATGCCCGGCACCACCCGCGACGCGGTCGACACGGTCGTCGAGACCGAGACGGGCCCGATCCGCTTCGTCGACACCGCCGGCATGCGCCGGAAGTCCAAGATCGACGAGCACACCGAGTACTACTCGCTGGTCCGGGCCCTGCAGGCCGTCGACGAGGCCGACGTGGCCTTCCTCGTCATCGACGCCACCGAGGGCATCACCCACCAGGACCAGCGGCTCGCCGAGCGGGTCGACGCGGCCGGGTGCCCCGTGGTCGTCCTCCTCAACAAGTGGGAGGTGCTCGATGCCGACGCCCGGCAGCACGTGGACGACGAGGTCGCCCGACGCCTGGCCTTCGTCGGCGACGCCCCGGTGCTCAAGATCAGCGCCCTGACCGGCAAGGGCGTGCACAAGCTGCTGCCCACCCTCGCCGGCACCATCGACCAGTACCGGCGCCGGGTGCCGACCCGGAAGGTCAACGAGGTGCTGGCCGCGGCCCAGGCGGCCACGCCCGGGCCCCACGGGGCGCGGGTGCTCTACGCCACCCAGGGGGCGAGCGACCCGCCGACGTTCACCCTGTTCACCAACAAGGACATCCCGCCCAGCTACCTGCGCTACCTCGAGCGAGCGCTGCGCGACGCCTTCGACCTGGGCCAGACCGCGGTCAAGATGCGGGTCCGCCGCCGGAGCTGACCGGAGCCCGCTCAGGCCCAGTCGCCCCGGCCCTCCAGCAGGCCGCGGAGGAGGGCGGCCCGGTCGGTCATCAGGCCGTCGACCCCCATGTCGAGCAGCTCCGCCATCTCGACCTCGTCGTCGATCGTCCACACGTGGACCTGCAGGCCCAGGTCGTGGGCGGCGCGCACGAAGCGGGGGGTGACCAGCCGCTTGGGCCCGATGTGGGTCGGGACCTGCGCGCACGGACCGGGCAGGTGCCGCACCGGCGCCCCCAGCGCGGCCGCGGCGAGCTTCGCGGTGGCCTTGGGACCCAGCGAGGTGCACAGCCCGGGCCCGAGGAGGTCGCGCAGGCGGGCCTGCCGGTCGTCGGAGAAGGACCCGCAGCACACCCGGTCGATCGCTCCGGCGGTCCGGAGCACGTCGGCCAGGGGCTCGACCACGTCGTCGGCCTTGGGGTCGATGTTCACCTTCACGTCGGGCCACGTGGCGAGGACCTCGTCGAGGCGGGGCACCCGCGAGCCGTCGGACCCGACCCGGGCCTCGCCCACCTCGGCCCACGTGAGGTCGGCGATCGCACCGGTGCGGTCGGTGACCCGATCGAGGTGGTCGTCGTGGAACGCGACGACCACGCCGTCGGCGGTGAGGTGGACGTCGGTCTCCAGGTACCGGTAGCCGAGGTCGACCGCGGCCTGGAAGGCGGCCATGGTGTTCTCGCCGGGGCCCTCGGGCCCGTGGGCGCCCCTGTGGGCGAAGGCCAACGGCCCGGGGTGGTCGAGGAACGCCCAGTCGCTGCCCACGACCCGACCCTACCGACGCCGGTCGACCCCGGCCGGGGGAGCTCGTCCCCGGCCCGGGCGCGGCTGCACACTTGACCGTGCGGTCAAGTAGGGTGGCGGGCATGACCGACGTCCTCGACGCCACCCCCGACGCCGACGAGCTGCGAGTCCGCGAGGCCGCCGAGAAGCTCCTGGCCAGCCACCCGCCCCGCGAGACCGACCCCAAGGAGTTCCTCGGCGCCCAGTTCGACGCCGGGCTGGCGTGGGTCCACTTCGACGAGGGCCACGGCGGCCTCGGCGTGGGGCCGAAGCTCCAGAAGGTGGTGCAGGAGGTGTTCCGGGGCACCGGTGCGCCGAGCAGCGCGGCCCGCAACCCCATCGGGCACGGGATGGGTGCGCCGACCGTCTACACCCACGGCTCCGAGGCCCAGCGCCAGCGCTACCTCCGCCCCCTGTTCACCGGGGAGGAGATCTGGTGCCAGATGTTCAGCGAGCCCGGCGCCGGCAGCGACGTGGCCAGCCTGGCGACCAAGGCGGTGCGCGACGGCGACGAGTGGATCGTCAACGGCCAGAAGGTGTGGACCACCGTCGCCCACCTGTCCCGGTGGGGGATGCTCGTCGCCCGCACCGACTCGGACCAGCCCAAGCACAAGGGCCTGACGTACTTCGTGGTCGACATGCACGCCCCCGGCGTCGAGGTCCGGCCGCTGTTCCAGATCACCGGCGAGGCCGAGTTCAACGAGGTGTACTTCACCGACGTCCGGGTCCCCGACGCGGAGCGGCTGGGCGACGTCGGCGACGGCTGGCGGGTCGCCATCACCACCCTGATGAACGAGCGGGTCTCGATCGGTGGCGGCATCCCGGCCCGGGGCACCGGTGTGATCGAGCTGGCGGTGAAGGCGTGGGAGGAGGCCGGTCGTCCCGGTGGGGCCACCAAGGACCGGCTGGTGCAGCTGTGGATCCGCGCCGAGGTGCTCCGCCTCACCAACTGGCGGGCCTCCCAGACGCGCTCCCAGGGCACACCGGGGCCGGAGGGCTCCATCGGCAAGTCGGCCATGGCCGAGCTGAACAAGGCGATCACCGAGCTGGCGGTCGACCTCAAGGGACCGGAGGGGATGCTCCTGCCCGACGGCTACCCGATGAGCCGACCGACCACGGCGATGGACGTCTCCAACGCCCAGAAGGCGTTCCTGCGCTGCCGGGCCAACTCGATCGAGGGCGGCACCACCGAGATCATGAAGAACATCCTCGGCGAGCGGGTCCTCGGCCTCCCCGGCGACGTCCGCGTCGACAAGGACCTGCCCTGGTCCGAGGTGCCCCGGTAGGCCGCGGCGGCCCGGCGCCACCCGCGGCGCTGTCTAGCCTCGGGGCCGTGGCCATCGAGCCCCCGTCCGGGGGCCCCTCCAGCCTGCCGCCGCGAGCGGGCGACCCGGGCCGGCGCGCGCCCGACGGTGGGCCCGGCGCGCTGGGCGGCCTCTCCGGTCGGCTGGCCCCGCTCCGCGACCGGTTGCGGCGGCGGGCCCGGCCCCGCACGGTCTTCGTCCTCTCCGGGGGCGGGGTGCTCGGCGCCCTCCAGGTGGGGATGCTCCGCGCCCTGCTCGAGCACCGGATCCTCCCCGACCTGGTCCTGGGCTGCTCGGTCGGCGCCCTCAACGGGGTGGGCATCGCCGCCGACCCGTCGCTGGGGATGGTCGGTCGGCTGCAGGAGACCTGGCTCGAGCTGGAGGGCCGCGACGTCCTGCCCGCCGGGCTCCTCCCCACCACGATGCAGCTGGCCCGCAAGGGCGAGGCCGTCCACGGCAACGAGGGGCTGCAGGCCGTGCTGGAGGAGATCCTGCCGGTCGCCACCTTCGAGGAGCTGGAGGTGCCCTTCCAGTGCGTGGCCACCGACATCGTCGCGGCGCGCGAGGTGTGGTTCTCGTCGGGCACCCTGGTCGAGCCGATCCTGGCCTCCGCCGCGCTGCCGGCCATGCTGCCGCCGGTCGAGATCGACGGGGTCCGCTACATCGACGGCGCGGTGGTCAACGACGTGCCCGTGACCAGGGCCGTCGACCTCGGGGCGACCACGATCTACGTGCTGCACGTGGGGGGCTTCGACCGTCCCCGGCCCGAGCCCAAGCGCCCGTTCGACATGGCCCTCCAGGCGTACTGGATCGCCCGTCGGGCCCGGTTCCGCCGCGACATGGCCGCGCTCCCGTCCCACGTCGAGGCGATCCTCCTGCCCACCGGCGAGGCGGCCAGCGGCCGGTTCAACGACTTCACCCGCTCGGCCACCCTGATGGCCAGCGCCTACCACGCCACCGACGCCCTGCTCACGGCCCGGGCCGAGGGTCCGCCGGCCGCGGAGGGGGCCGGCGACGGGCCGGGGACCGCCGAGGGAGCGGACGGAGGTGGCTTCGTCACGCTGAGTGGGAAATGAGTCAAAAGACCTATCCAGGATCGCAGGGGGTGCTTCCGATGGATGGAGTGCCAGTCCGGCAAGCCTCCCCGGGTGATCGGGGCGGGCGCACACCGTCAGGAGACCCATCAAATGCTCACCCGTTTCGATTTCATCGCCAGCTACGTCCGGGCCCGCTTCGGCGACACCGAGAAGGGCGCCTCGCTCGTCGAGTACGCGCTGCTCGTGGCCCTCATCGCCGTGGTCTGCATCCTCGCCGTGACCTTCCTCGGCAACTCGGCCGACTCGAAGTTCCAGTCGGTCGGCTCCGCCGTCAACGGCTGATAGTCGGCACCAGCTGACACCCCGGAGGGGGGCGGGCTTCGGCCCGCCCCCCTCCGGCGCGTCCGGGCCCAGGTCGGAGGGGCATCGGCCGGGGCGCCCTAGCCTGCGGTCGTGAGCGACCAGCCGATCAGCCTCAGCCCCCAGGGACCGCCCGAGACCGTCCTGGCCCCCGAGCCGGCGGCCCTCACCGCCGGCCTCGCCGCCGCCCTCGACCAGCCCGACGACCAGCGCCGGGCCGCGGTCGCCGCGGTCGTCGCCGCCCACCCCCGGTCGCTGGAGGGGTGGGCCCGCCTGGGCCAGCTCGGGCGCGACGACGTCGAGGCCTACGCCGCCTTCCGGGTCGGCTACCACCGGGGGCTCGACACCCTCCGCCAGAACGGCTGGAGGGGCACCGGCTACGTCCGCTGGTCCCACCCCGAGAACCGGGGCTTCCTGCGGGCCCTCCACGGCCTCGAGCGCGCCGCGGCCCGCATCGGCGAGACCGACGAGGCCGAGCGCTGCGCCCTCTTCCTCCGCCAGCTCGACCCGTCCTGGCCGCCCGCCGACCTGGACTGAGCGCCGCCGGGGTTCGGCGGCGGGCCCTCAGCCCTCCTCGGAGAAGAACACCGTGCTGGTCTCGGTGTAGTGGTCCATGGCGGCCATGCCGAGCTCGCGGCCGAGGCCGGACCGCTTGATAGCCGCCGAAGGGCGTCTCGAAGCGCACCGAGCGGTTCGTGTTGACCGACAGGGTGCCGGTGCGCAGCCGGCGGGCCGACCCGGATGGCCCGGGCGGCCGACGCCGGTCCACAGCGAGCCGGACAGGCCGTAGTCGCTGTCGTTGGCGATGCGGACGGCGTCGTCCTCGTCGTCGAAGGGGATGATCGACGGCGACCGGCCCGAAGATCTCCTCCCGGGCGATGCGCATGCGCGTTGTCGACGTCGGCGACCACCGCGGGGGAGAGGTAGAAGCCCGTCGCCGCTCGGGCACCTCGCCGCCGCAGACCAGCCGGGCGCCCTCGTCCGCGCCGATCGCGAGGTAGTCGAGCGAGGTCTGGCGCTGGCCGGCGGAGATCATCGGGCCCATCTCGGTCGCGTCGTCGAGCGGGTCGCCCACCACGATGCGCCGGGTGCGCGTCGGCGAAGCGCGGCCACGAACTCGTCGTAGACGGAGCGCTCGACCAGGATGCGGCTGCGGGCGCAGCAGTCCTGGCCGGCGTTGCCGAACACCGACCATCGGGCGTGGCCGCGGCGGCCTGCTCGACGTCGGCGTCGGCGAACACGATCGCGGCCGACTTGCCGCCCAGCTCCAGCGACGACCCGGGTGATGTTGTCGGACCGCTGGCGCAGGATGTGGGCGCCGGTGGTCGTCTCGCCGGTGAAGCAGATCTTGGCGACCCGGGGGTCGCCGACCAGCGCGTCGCCGATGACCGACCCGGGCCCGGGGAGGACGTGGACCGCCTCGGCGGGCACGCCGGCCTCGACCAGCAGGTCGCCGAGCAGCAGCGCGGTGAGCGGGGTGAGCGACGCCGGCTTGAGGATGACCGGGTTGCCGCAGGCGAGGGCCGGGGCGAGCTTCCAGCGAGGCGATGAGCAGCGGGAAGTTCCACGGCACGATCAGGCCGCACACCCCGACCGGCTCGCGCAGCACGACGGCCGAGGCCGGCGTCCTGCACCGGCACGACGGAGCCGAGGTGCTTGTTGGCCGCGCCGGCGTAGTACTCGAAGACGTGCGGGCCGCGGCGCTCGACCTCCCAGCGGGCGTCGCCGATCGGGTGGCCGGCGCCGGTGGCCTCGAGCGGCGGCGAGGTCCTCGGCCCGCTCGCGCAGCAGCTCGGCCACCCGGCCGCAGCACGCGGCCCCGCTCCGGTCGCGCTGGTCGAGGGCCAGGCGCCCCGCCCGTCGTCGAACGCCGCGTGGGCGGCGGCGCAGGGCGGCGTCGACGTCGGCCGGGCCGGCCTTGGCGACCTCGGCGCAGGGGCTCGCCGGTGGCGGGGTCGACGACGTCGCGAAGGTGGCGCCGTCGGCCGCCGGCGCGGCGCTCGCCGGCGACGACCAGCAGCTCGGTGGCGTGCGGCGGTCATGGATCCTCCCGGAGGGCGTCGTGCCGACAGGCGTCGGGCGAGCGGGCATCATACGACCCGGCCCCGGGACCCCGGAGTCGGAGCACCGCAGCAGCAAGGAGCCCGCATGGGTCGGCTGGACGGCAAGGTCGCGCTGATCACGGGCGCGGCCGGCGGGCATGGGCCGGGTCGCCGCGGAGCTGTTCGCCGCCGAGGGCGCCCGGGTCGCCGTCGTCGACCTGCGACGAGCAGCGCCGAGGCGGTCGAGGCGATCACCGCCGCCGGCGGCGAGGCGATCAGCCGTGCGCCGCGACGTCACGCGACGGCGACTCGGTCGACGCCGCGGTCGCGGCCACCGTCGAGGCCTTCGGCGGCCTGCACGTGCTCTACAACAACGCCGGCGTCAGCCTGGCCGACGACGACGGCCCGACGACCACGCCCGACGACGACGTGGGAGACCACCATGGACGTCAACGTCACCGGGCTGTGGCTGTGCTGCAAGGCCGGCATCCCGGCGATGCTCGACAGCGGCGGCGGCTCGATCATCAACGTGGCCGCTTCGTCGCCCACCTGGGCGCGGCGACCCCGCAGCTCGCCTACACGACCTCCAAGGGCGCGGTGCTGTCGATGACCCGCGAGATCGCGGTCATCTACGCCCGCCAGGGCATCCGGGCCAACGCCCTGTGCCCCGGCCCGGTGCTCACCCCGCTGCTGGCCAAGTACCTCTCCGACGAGGAGAAGCGCCAGCGCCGGCTGGTGCACATCCCGATGGGCCGCTTCGGCGAGGCCGTCGAGATGGTGCAACGGCGCCCTGTTCCTGGCCTCGGACGAGTCGTCGCTACATGACCGGCCAGTCGCTCCTGATCGACGGCGGCATCACCGCCGCCTACACCACCCCCGAGTGAGGACGCACCCGTGACCCACCACCGAGGGATCCTCTCCGCCGACGAGCTGCGCGGCCCAGGTCGACGACGGCGCGCATCGACACCGTCGTCGTCGTGCTTCCCCGACATGCAGGGCCGGCTGATGGGCAAGCGGGTGACCGGCACGTTCTTCCTGCGACCGGGTCCTCGACGGCACCATCGAGGCCTGCGACTACCTGCTCGCCGTCGACGTCGACATGAACGCCGCTGCCGGGCTACCGCTTCGCCAACTGGGACACCGGCTACGGCGACTTCGTCGGCCGTGCCCGACCTGGCCACCCTGCGCCTCATCCCGTGGCTCGAGCGCACCGCGCTGGTGCTGTGCGACCTGCTGGTCGAGGGCACCGACCGACCCGGTCGAGGTCTCGCCCCGGCAGATCCTGCAGCGTCAGGTCGAGCGGGCCGCCGAGCGGGGCCTGCACGGTCAAGATCGGCGCCGAGCTCGAGTTCTTCCTGTTCAAGGACTCCTACGCCGAGGCCGCGCGAGAAGCGCTACCGCGACCTCACGCCCGCACTCGGACTGGATCGAGGACTACCACGTCCTCCAGACGACCCGCGACGAGTACATCATCCGCGCAGATCCGCAACGGGATGGACGGCGCCGGGCGTGCCGGTCGAGTTCTCCAAGGGCGAGGCCGGCCGGGGCCAGCACGAGATCAACCTGCGTCTACGCCGACGCCCTGGAGATGGCCGACCGCCACACCATCTACAAGAACGGGGCCAAGGAGATCGCCGACGCCAACGGGCGCGCCATCACCTTCATGGCCAAGTGGACCATCGACGAGGTCGGCTCGTCGTGCCACATCCACTCGTCGCGTGTGGGCCGACGGCGGGACGACCGTCGCTGGCTGTGGCCGACCCCGACGCCGGCCCGGCGACCTGTCGCCCGACCGTTCCGCCACTGGCTGGGCGGTCTCGTCGCCGCCTCCCGCGAGCTGACCTGGCTGTTCGCCCCCACGGTCAACTCCTACAAGCGCTTCCAGCCCGACTCGTGGGCGCCGACCGCGGTCGCGTGGGGCGCACGACAACCGCACCTGCGGGCTGCGCATCGTGGGCCACGGCCCCCACCGCCGGGTCGAGTCCCGCATCCCGGGCGCCGACGTCAACCCGTACCTCGCCTTCGCCGGGGTGATCGCCGCCGGCCTCCACGGCATCGAGCACGAGCTCGACCCGGGCCCGGCGTTCGTGGGCAACGCCTACGACGGCCACCGACGTCGAGCGGATCCCGTCGACCCTGGTCGAGGCCATCGACCTGTTCGAGGCGTCCGAGGTGGCCCGCGACGCCTTCGGTCGACGACGTGCACCACCACCTCCTCAACACCGCCCGCCAGGAGTGGCTGGCCTTCAACCCGGGCCGTCACCGACTGGGAGCTGCGCCGGGGGTTCGAGCGCCTGTGACCCGCCACCTGGCCCATCGGCCGAGCCCCGGGAGGGCACCGAGCTGTCGGCCACCGTCGGCGCACCGGTGGTGGCCCTGCCCGGCCGGATCATCCCGGCCGAGCGCATCGAGCGGACCCTGGAGCCCCAGGCCTGCCTCCCGACCTACTACCTGGAGTCCCTGGGTCGGGCCGGCGCGGTCGGGCGCCCTGCTGCTGCCGAAGGCCGCCACCGACGACGCCGCGGTCGACGTCCTGGCGCCGGTTCGACGGCCTCGTGCTGACCGGTGGTGAGGACCTCGACCCCTCCCTCTACGGCGAGGAGCCCGTCCCCGAGACCTACGGCTTCGACGCCGCCGTCGACTCGTGGGAGGGCGCCCTCTACCGCGCCGCCCTCGACCTCGGACTGCCCGTCCTCGCCATCTGCCGGGGCCACCAGCTGCTCAACGTGCTCCACGGCGGCACCCTCGACCAGCACATCACCGGCATGGAGGGGAAGGTCGCCCACGGCATCCCCCTCGGCGGCGGCGGCTCCGACGTCGAGATGGCCGTCGAGCCCGGATCCCGCCTCGCCGACGCGCTCGGCGGCGACCTCGCCCCGGTCGTCCGCTGCCACCACCACCAGGCCGTCGGCCGGGTGGGGGAGGGCCTGCGGGTCGTGGCCCGGTCGGCCGACGGCACCGCCGAGGCCCTCGAGCCCGACGGCGACGCCTGGGTCGTCAGCGTCCAGTGGCACCCCGAGGACTCGGCCATGCGCGACCCGGTGCAGCAGCGCCTCTTCGACGCCTTCGTCGCCGAGTGCCGCCGCGCCCGTCCCGACCGATAGGCACGACGGGTACGGTCGCCGCCATGGCAGCGCCCGGAGGCTCAGGTCCGATCGGTCCGTTCCCGGCCCGGGTGGGCGACGACGAGGAGGCGCAGGCCGACTACGACAAGCTGCGCCGTCGACTGCTGTGGACCTTCCCCTCCGGGCTGTACGTCCTCGGGTCCCGGTCAGGTGACCGGCGCAACGCCATGACGATCAGCTGGGTCACCCAGGTGAGCTTCGACCCCAAGCTGGTGGCGGTGGGCATCGAGAAGACGGCCCTCACCCACGAGCTCGTCACCGGCGGCGGCTCGTTCAGCGTGTGCACGGTGGCCCGGGACGACCGGTCCATCGTGCGGAAGCTCACCAAGCCGGTCGAGGTCGACGAGCCGGCCATGACGCTCAACGGCTTCCCGTTCCACGACGGAGTGGTCACCGGGGTACCGATCCTCGACCAGGCGCCGGCCTTCGTCGAGTGCGAGGTGCGCCAGGCCGTCGACTGCGGCGGGCACACGCTGTTCGTCGGCGAGGTCGTCGACTGCGCCTTCCAGGGGCCCGAGGACGTCGAGGTGCTCCGGATGGAGGACACCCGCATGTCCTACGGAGGCTGAGGCGGTGGGCAACCCGCGGGCGGTGCTCCGGTTCTCCTACGGGATCATGGGCTCGGGCAAGTCGACCGTCGCCCTCCAGGTCCACCACAACCTGACCCGCCGGGGACTGCGCGGGCTGCTGTGCACCCTGTTCGACCGCGAGGGCACCGCGGTGTCCAGCCGGCTGGGGGTGTCGGCCGCGGCGGTCGAGGTGACGCCCGAGGTCGACCTCCTCGCCCTGGCCCGCGCCTACGCGGACGACGGCGGGCTCGACTTCGTCGTGTGCGACGAGGTCCAGTTCTACGGTCACGACCAGATCGACCAGCTCGCCGCGGTGGTCGACGAGCTGGGCGCCGACGTGTTCGCCTACGGCCTCCTCACCGACTTCCGGGGCGCCCTGTTCGAGGGCACGGCCCGGATGATGGAGCTGGCCGACGAGCACGTCCCGATGAGCGTCGAGGCCCGCTGCTGGTGCGGGCACCGGGCCACCCACAACGCCCGGCTGGTGAACGGCGTCCTCACCCGCGAGGGCGAGACCGTGGTGATCGGCGACACCGAGGCCCACGAGGCCGACCAACCCCTGTTCGGCGACGTGGTCACCTACGAGCTGCTGTGCCGACGGCACTTCCTGTCCGGTGACGTCGGTCCCTGACGGGATCCGTCGGCGGTGCCGTACCATCCCCGCCCATGACCGAGCCCCGGACCTTCCCCCAGCACGGCACGCCGACCGCCGAGCTGCTGGCCCGCATCGACGAGGCCCGGGCCGACGACCTCGACTGGCGGGGCGGGCGGGCCTTCAGCCTCGTCTACAACCCGGGCGACGCCGACCACGAGGCCCTGCTGCACCAGGTCGCCGACCGCTACCTCCACGAGAACGCGCTCAACCCGTTCAAGTACCCGAGCCTCCTCCAGATGGAGGTCGACCTGGTCGCCATGGGCGGCGACCTGTTCGGCACCGGGCCCGGCCTCCGGAGCGGTGACCGCGGGAGGCAGCATCAGCATCTTCTGCGCGGTGCAGGTCGCCCGGGAGCACGCCCGCAAGGAGCGGGGGATCGCCGAACCGCAGATCGTCACCCCGGCCACCGCCCACCCCGCCTTCGCCAAGGCCTGCGAGCTCCTCGACGTCGAGCGGGTCGCGGTGCCCGTGGGAGCCGACGGCCGGGTCGCTCCCGACGCGATCGCGGCGGCGATCACCGACCGCACCGCCATGGTGGTGGTGTCGGCCCCGTGCTACCCCTACGGCGTCATCGACCCGGTCGCCGACGTGGCCGCGGTGGCCGCCGAGCGCGGCGTGCTGTGCCACGTCGACGCCTGCCTCGGGGGCTTCCTGCTGCCGTTCTGGGCCGAGGTGGGCGAGCCCGTCCCCCCGTTCGACCTGAGCGTCGAGGGGGTGACGTCGCTGTCGGCCGACATCCACAAGTACGGCTACGCCTTCAAGGGCGCGTCGCTGGTGCTGTACCGGAGCCGGGACCTCCTGAAGCACCAGCACTTCTGGTACGACGACTGGCCCGGCGGCACCTACGCGTCGGCCACGCCGGCCGGCACCCGCCCGGCCCCTCCGATCGCGGGGGCGTGGGCCGCCATCGAGCACCTCGGCCGTGACGGCTTCGTCCGCCTGACCCGCGGGCTGCAGACCGCCCACCACGCCTTCCTCGACGGGATCGACGCCATCGACGGGGTCGAGGTCGCGCCCCGACCCGACATCCCGGTGTTCCAGCTCACCACGCCGGGCCGCTCGCACGACGCGGTCGGCGACCAGATGGACGCCCGCGGCTGGAACCTCGACCGCCAGCAGGGCGGCCTCCACGTGATGCTCTCGCCGTACCACCTCGAGGTGGCCCCGCAGTTCCTGGCCGACCTCGCCGACGCGGTCGCGGCGGTGCCGGAGGCCGACGGCGGGACCGACGAGACCGCCTCGGCGGGAGGGTCCACCTACGGCGGCATCGCCTGAGGTGGCGACCGCCGGCGCCCCCGCCCCCGCCCGGGTGGTCGGGGCCGTGCTGTGCGGTGGGGCCAGCCGGCGCATGGGGCGCGACAAGGCCCTGATCGAGGTCGACGGCGTCGCCCTGGCCCGTCGGGTCGCCGACGCGCTGATCGCCGGGGGCTGCGACGAGGTCCTCGCGGTCGGGGGCGACGCCGGTGCGCTGGCCGACCTGGGCCTGACCCCGGTGCCGGACCGGTGGGCCGGGGAGGGCCCGCTGGGTGGGCTGGCGACCGCGCTGTCCGAGGGTGCGTCTCGGGGCGCGGACGCGCTGGTGCTGACACCGTGCGACCTCCTCGACCCCTCAGCGGAGGTCGTCGTCGCCCTGCTGGCGGCCCTCGACGATGCCGCGACCGTCGACGGGTCGGTCGACGTCGCGGCGGGCGAGGTCGACGACCGGGTCGAGTGGATCCTCTCGGCGTGGCGACCGTCGCGTCGCCTGGCCGACCGCATCGTGGGCCTGGTCGAGAGCGGGGCGCGACGACTCGACGCGGTCGCGCCGGTCGTGCGGCGGGTCGCCGTGCCCGGCGGTCGACGGACGACACCTGCGCGACGCGGATCGCCCCTCCGACCTCGACCGGGGTTGACCGGCCCGGGTGCCGCGATCCGACCCGGAGGTCGGTCATCCCCGGCCGAGGCGGGAGAACGCCGGTAGCATCCCGTCATCCACTGTCAGAGAGGGTCTTCGTGAGCATCCCAGAGGTCGACATCGCCGAGTTCGCCGGCCACCACGCCGGCGGCGCGACCGTGATCGACGTCCGCGAGCCCGACGAGTACGCGGCGGGTCACGTCCCGGGAGCCGTGCTGATCCCCCTCGGCGAGGTGCCCGAGCGGGTCGCCGAGGTCCCCGAGGGGGAGACGGTGTACCTGATCTGTCGATCCGGAGGCCGGAGCATGCGGGCCGGCGACGTGCTGGCGGCCGAGGGGCGCGACGTGGTGAACGTGGGCGGCGGCACCATGGCGTGGATCGAGGCGGGCCACGCCACCGTCGCCGGCGACTCGCCGACCTGACCTGCTGATGCGCAGGGGACCAGGACCCGACGACGGTCCCGCCGGCCCGGCCGTCGACCACCGCTGGGTCGACGACGAGGCCGGGCTGGCCGAGGTGGTCACGTCCCTGCTCACCGCAGACCGCTACGCGGTCGACACCGAGTTCCACCGTGAGCGCACCTACTTCCCGCAGCTCGCGCTCGTGCAGATCGCGTGGGCCGACGACCTGGTGCTGATCGACCCGCTGGCCCTCGACCTCACCCCGATGGCCGAGGTGTTCGCCGGCGACGGCCTCGCCGTGATGCACGCCGCGAGCCAGGACATCGAGGTCTTCGCCCAGGCCGTCGGCAGCGTGCCGTCCCGCCTGTTCGACACCCAGATCGCGGCCGGGTTCCTCGGCTACGGCACCCCGTCGCTCACCGCCCTGGTCGAGGGCGAGCTCGGCATCCGCCTCCCCAAGGGCGATCGCCTCACCGACTGGCTGCGACGCCCGCTCGACCAGCGCCAGGAGGACTACGCCGCATCCGACGTGGCCCACCTGCTCGAGGTCCACACCCGGCTGAGCGGCCGACCTCGCGGAGCTGGGCCGCACCGCCTGGGTCGAGGACGAGAACGAGGCCCTGCGCACCTGGCGCCCCCAGCGTGACCCGGACCAGGCCTACAAGCGCATCAAGGAGGCCCGCCAGCTGCGCGGCAAGGCCCTCGGCGTCGTGCGCACCGTCGCCGCCTGGCGCGAGCGGCGGGCGGCCGAGCTCGACATCCCGGTGCGCCACGTGATGGCCGACCTCGCGGTGGTGAGCGTGGCCAACCGGGCCCCGACCACTCGCGGCCGACCTGCAAGGGCGTCCGCGGTCTCGACGACCGCCTGCGCAAGGGCTCGCTGGGCGAGGCGCTGGTCGCGGCGGTGGCGGAGGGGCTCGCCGCGGGCCCGCCCGCCTCGGTCGGGCGCGCCCGAGCCGGAGCTCGACCGCCGCCTGCGTCCGGCCGTCGCCCTGGTCTCGGCCTGGATCACCCAGCTGGCCCGCAGCCACGAGATCGACACCGCGCTCCTGGCCACCCGCTCCGACATCGAGGACCTCCTCACCAGCGGCACGGGCTCGGCTGACCGAGGGCTGGCGGGCCGACCTGGTCGGCGAGCCCGATCCGCGACCTGGTCGACGGTCGCGGCCGCCCTGGCCTTCGAGGGCGACGGCCTCGTCCTCGAGCCCGCGCCGCCGGCCGCTCACCTGACCGACGCGGTCCGATCCAGGTCAGGCCCGGAGGAGGACCGCCGGTCGGCCGGCCGAGGGTGCCGCGCGAACGGCTGCGCCCTCGCCGGCGCCGGTGCTGGCCACCTCGACGGTCAGGTCGTCGCCGAGGTCGACCCCGACGCGGCTCGTCGGCGAAGCGACACGGCGACCACGCGGCGGTCGTCGCCGTCGGTGCGCTCCCAGAGCCGAGCACGCCGTCGGGTGCCGTCGAGCAGCCGGATGTCGCCGTGGCGCAGGGCGGGTGAGGCCTTGCGGGCGGCGAGCAGCCGTCGGTACAGGTGGAGCATCGACGTCGGGTCGTCGCGCTGCGACTCGGCGTCGCCGCCGTCGTCGGCCTCGGGCGGCAACGGCAGCCACGGGTCGGCCGCCCCAGCCGTGGTCCGGCTCGGCGGTCCACGGGATCGGCGCCGCGGCACCCGTCGCGACCGCCGGGGTCGACGACCCGGTCGGGCGGGATCGACGGCGTCGCTCAGCCCCAGCTCCTCGCCGGCGTAGAGGAACGGCGTGCCCCGCAGGCCGAGGAGGAGGAACGGCGGCGGCCCGGGCTCGGGCCTCGCTGCCGTAGCGGGTGCGGTGGCGGACGTTGTCGTGGTTGGACAGCACCCACGACGGCCAGCCCGACCGGGGCGATGCGCCGCTCGACCTCCTCGACCTGGCGCCGCCAGTGGCCGGCGTCCCACGGGGCGAACAGCGGGGGGAAGTTGAACGACAGGTGCAGGCCCCGCCCGCCGTCGTAGTACTGGGCGACCAGCGACGTGTCGAGCAGGTACACCTCGCCGACCATCATCCGGTCGCCGGCGTACGAGTCGAGCAGCGCCGCGCAGGCGGCGGACGCGGGGGAGCGTCGACCTCGGGCACGTGGTTCAGCGCCGAGTGGGGGATGGGGAGGTAGCTCGGGCGGGTCGTCGGGGAGGGCCGGGTCCTTGCCGATGGCGTGGAGCACGTCGACCCGGAAGCCGTCGACGCCCCGGTCGAGCCAGAAGCGCAGCACGTCGTGCATGGCCGCCTCGACCGTCGGGGTTGTCCCAGTTGAGGTCGGGCTGCTCGGGGAGGAAGAGGTGCAGGTACCACTGGCCGGTCGCCTCGTCGAGGGTCCACGCCGGCTTGCCGTCGGTCGAACGACGGCGACCCAGTTGTTGGGGGGCGCGCCGTCGGGCGTGGCGTCGCGCCAGACGTACCAGTCGCGGTGCGGGTCGTCGCGGCGACGAGCGGGCGGCCTGACGAACCACGGGTGCTGGTCGGAGGTGTGGTTGGGCACCCAGTCGACGATCACCTTGATGTCGCGGGCGTGGGCAGTCGGCGACCAGCCGGTCGAAGTCGTCGAGCGTCGCCGAAGAGCGGGTCGACGTCGCAGTAGTCGGCTGACGTCGTAGCCGAAGTCGGCCATCGGCGACGCGGTAGAAGGGCGACAGCCAGATGGCGTCGACGCCCAGCCAGCTCAGGTGGTCGAGGCGGGACCGGATCCCCGCCAGGTCGCCGACCCCGTCGCCGTCGAGTCGGCGAAGCGAGCGGGGGTAGATCTGGTAGACGACGGCGTCCTGCCACCAGGGGTGCTGCGGGTCTGAGGCTTCCATCGGGACGGGACCCTACGAGGTGTCGGGGAAGAGCCGCGGGCCTCAGGTGAACATGGGTAACGTCCCGGCCCGTGGGTTCCCCAGCTGCAGCACGGTCCCGGCGCGAGCGCGTCGCGGAGATCCTCCCTGGTCTGATCGACGACCTGAAGCGGTTCGTCGCCATCCCGTCGGTGTCCGGCGAGGGCGTCCCGCCCGAGCCGCTGTTCGAGGCGCACGACTTCGTGGTCGACCAGCTGCGGGCCCTCGGCGTCGACGACATCGACGAGCTGGTCATCGAGGGGAAGGTCGCCCCCGTGGTGGTGGCCCGCATCCCCGCACCGGAGGGGGCGCCGACCGTCCTGCTCTACACGCACTACGACGTGGTGCCGGCCGGCGACGAGGACCTGTGGGACACGCCGCCCTTCGAGGCCGTCGAGCGCGACGGGGCCATCTACGGGCGGGGCACCGCCGACTCCAAGGCCAACCTGGTCGGCATCCTCGGCGCCCTCCGCCTCCACGACGGCCGTCCGCCGGTCGGGGTCACCCTGATCTTCGAGGGCCAGGAGGAGGTCGGCAGCCCGTTCGACCACTACCCGCCGTCGGCTCCGGAGATCTTCCGGTCGGACGCGATGGTGATCGCCGACGTCGGTTCGGTGCGCCCCGGCGTGCCGACCCTCACCATCGCCCTGCGGGGCTCGGCCCAGGTCGACGTCGAGGTGCGGACGCTGGCCGGCGACAAGCACAGCGGCGTGTTCGGCGGCGCCGCCCCCGACGCCCGCCTCGCCCTCATCCAGGCCCTCGCCACGCTCCACGACGCCAACGGCGACGTGGCCGTCGAGGGCCTCCGCCGCGACCCCTGGACCGGCGGCACCTACACCGACGACGAGTTCCGCGAGCTGGCCGAGGTCGAGGCGGGGACGCCGTTGATGGGCACCGGCGACCTCGGCTCCCGCATCTGGACCGGCCCCGCCATCACCGTGGTGGCCCTCGACGCGCCCGGCACCGACGCCCCGATCAACGCGGTGGCCGGACACGCCAAGGCCTCGCTCAACCTCCGGGTCCACCCGCAGCAGGACCCGGTCGAGGCCCAGACCGCGCTGGTCGACCACCTCCGGGCCCTGCGCCCCTTCGGCGTCCAGCTGGAGGTGACTGCGGGCGAGGTCGGCCCGGGCTTCGCAGCCGGCACCGACGGTGTGGCGTTCGCGGCGGCGACCGCAGCCCTCGAGGAGTCGTGGGGCGAGCCCGCGGTCACCATGGCCGGCGGCGGGAGCATCCCCCTCGTCATGGCCCTGCAGGAGGCCGTGCCCGACGCCGAGATCCTGCTGTTCGGGGTCACCGACAGCTACGCCAACATCCACGCCCCCAACGAGCGGGTGCTGGTCGACGAGCTGGAGAAGGGGATCCTCGCCAAGGCCCTCCTCTTCGACGAGCTGGCCGAGCGGTGGGGTCGATGAGCGACACCGACGTGGTCGAGGCGGAGGAGGCCGAGGCGCCGGCCGAGGAGAAGGGGTTCACCTTCCCAGGGGCGGTGACGATCCTGGTGATCGTCCTCGTGCTCATGTGGGTCGTCACGATCTTCCTGCCGTCGGGGCAGTACCAGCTCGACGAGGACGGCGCGCCGATCGCCGGCACCTACGAGCAGATCGACTCACCCCTGTCGTTCGGGGAGCAGGTGGTCCAGCTCATCCGGGCCCCGATCAACGGCACCTACGGCGTCCAGGGGGCCGACGGCTTCGTCGACACCGAGGTGCCCGGCTTCCTGTTCGGGTCGGTCGGCGTCGTCGTCTTCATCTTCTCGCTGGGGATCTTCATCTCGGTGAGCTTCGCCACGAGGAGCCTGGAGGTCGCCGTCGCCCAGCTCGCCGGACGGCTGAGGAGCCGGGGCTGGCTGCTGATCGTCGTGATCATGGTGCTGTTCTCGTTGCTGGGATCGACCATGGGCTTCTCGGTCGAGACCTTCGGCTTCTACGCGCTCTTCCTGCCCCTGATGGCCGCGCTGGGCTACGACCGGATGACCACCTCCGCCATGGTGATCCTCGGCGCGTCGACGGGGGCCATGGCCTCGACGGTCAACCCGTTCTCGATCGGCGTCGCGTCCGGTGAGGCCGGCGTCTCCATCGGTGACGGCATCGCCCTGCGGCTGGTGCTGTGGGTGGTGCTGACGGCCATGTCGACGGCGTGGGTCGTCCGCTACGCCCAGCAGGTCCGGGACGATCCGAGCCGCTCGATCGTGAAGGACGACCCGATCGACGACGAGGACGAGGTCGACGAGGCGGTCGACGCGGAGGCGGCCGGCGACGCCCTCGAGGGCCCCCTCACCGGCGTGCAGAAGGTCGTCCTGGTGATCACCGCGGCGACCTTCGGGCTGCTGATCTTCTCGGTGATCCCGTGGTCGAGCATCCTCGGCGCGACCACCGGCGCGGCCGAGTACGACACCGTCCACCAGACCGCCACCGAGCCCTACTGGTGGGAGCTGGGCTGGTGGTTCCCGCAGCTGTCGATGCTGTTCGTGTTCTCCGCGGTGCTGATCGGGTTCGTGGCCCGGATGGGGGAGAAGCGCCTCGTCGGGCTGATGACCGCCGGCGTCGGCGACATGGTCGGCCCCGCGATCGTGATCGTGCTGGCCCGCGGCGTCGCCGTCCTGCTCAACAACACCCAGACCCTCGACACGGTGCTCAACTCGATGGAGACCCTCGTCGACGGATCGTCGTCGGGGGTGTTCGCGGTGCTGGTCGCCCTGGTGAACATGCCGCTGGCGTTCCTGATCCCGTCATCGTCGGGCCACGCCACCCTCGCCATGCCCCTGCTGGCCCCGCTCAGCGACTTCGCCGGCGTGTCCCGCCCCCTGACCATCACCGCCTACCAGATGGGCCACGGCCTGATGCTGCTGATCGCCCCGACCAACGTGGTGATCGTCGGCGGGCTCGCCATCGCCAAGGTCGGCTACAACCGCTACCTCAAGCTGGTCGCACCGCTGTTCGCAGCCATGGCCGTCGTCATCGCCGTGATCCTGGTGGTGGCGGCCTCGCTGGACTGACCGGGTGACCTGCGCCCTCCCACGGCGGTGCGACGCCATGAGCGACTCCACCGTCGCCCTCCTCGTCCTCGGCGGGGTCATCGCCCTGTTCGTGTGGAACCGGCTGCCGGTCGGGATCGTCGCGCTGGGGACCGTCGTCGCCCTGTGGGCCACCGACCTGCTGTCCCTGGAGGAGGCGACGTCGGGGTTCGGCGACCCGGTGGTGGTGTTCATCGCCACCCTGTTCGTCGTGAGCGAGGGGATCGACCGGGCCGGCCTCACGACCTGGGCCGGCGCCCGGCTCGTGCAGGCCGCCGGCGACCGGGCCGGCCTGCTGCTGGTGTCGGTGATGGCGTTGTGCGCGGCGCTCGCCGCGCTCATCAGCCTCAACGGGGCGGTCGCCGCGCTGCTGCCCATGGTGGTGTCGGTCGCCATCCGGACCGGTCGTCGGCCCTCCCAGATGCTGATGCCGATGGTCTACGCCGGCAGCGCGGGCTCGCTCCTGGTCCTGACCGGCAGCCCGGTGAACATCATCGTGTCGGAGGCGTCGGACGGCGCCGGCGCCGGCGCGTTCTCCTACTTCGAGTTCGCGTGGGTGGGTGTGCCGATCCTGATCGGGACGATCCTGCTGGGCCGGTTCCTCGGGCCACGGGTGATCCCGGAGCGGACCTCGGCCAGCGCCCCCCGGGACCTCAGCCGCCACGCCGAGGTGGTGGCCGAGCACTACGCACTGGCCGACGGCTTCTACCGGCTGCGGGTGCGGGACGGGTCTCCGCTCCTCGGCACGGCCCCCGACGGCGTCGACCTGTCCGACTACCCCGGGACGACCCTGATGGGCCTGCAGGCCGGACTGGCCGAACCGGCTCCGGTGCGCGACGTGCTCGAGCCCGACGACGTGCTGGTGGTGTCCGGCGCCTCGAAGGAGATCAGCCGGCTCGCGGTCGAGCAGCGGCTCGCGGTGGCGATGGAGCCGCTGCCCGGCGACCGCCCCGACGCCCTGGTCAACCGGGAGGTCGGCGTGGTCGAGGCGGTGGTGCCGCCCCGCTCGCCGCTGGTGGGCGAGGAGGTCTTCCCCGGGATGGTCCGGCAGTCGGACCTCGTGATCCTGGCCGTCCAGCACCACGGCCGCGACACCGGACCGGGCACCGTCGAGCTGGTCTCCGGGGACGCCCTGCTGCTCTACGGGTCGTGGGGCGCCATCGAGGGCCTGGTCGACGACCGCGACGTCGTGGTCGTCGACAGCCCGGACCTGCTCCGGCGCCAGGTGCCGCTCGGGGCCGGGGCCACGCGGGCGGGGATCGTCCTCCTGGTCATGGTGCTGCTGCTCGCCCTCGGGGTGGTGCCGCCGGCGGTGGCCGGGCTGCTCGCGGCGGGCGCCATGGTGCTGACCAGGGTCGTCACCTCGCAGCAGGCGTACCGGGCGGTGTCGTGGGAGACCGTCGTCCTCGTCGGCGGGCTGATCCCGCTGTCGACGGCGATCCAGCAGAGCGGCGCCGGCGATCGCATCGCCGACCTCGTCCTCGACGTCGTCGGGACCGGACGGCCGGTGCTGCTGATGGCGGCCGTGTTCGTCGTGACCGCGGTGCTGGGCCTGGTGCTCTCGAACACGGCCACGGTGCTGATCGTGCTGCCCATCGCCCTCGCCACCGCCTCGGAGGGCGGGGTGGCGGTGCAGCCCATGCTCATGCTCCTGGCCGTGGCCGCGTCGGCGGCCCTGCTCACGCCGGTGCAGACCCCTGGGAACATGATGATCATGGCCCCCGGCGGCTACGCCTTCGGCGACTACTGGCGGCTCGGGCTGCCCATCCTCCTGCTGTGGCTCGCGATCGCGCTGGTGGTCATCCCGGTGGTGTGGCCGCTGTGACCGAGCGCCCTGCAGATCACGGTGCGTGGTGGTTGATCACGCGGGCGTGTGGATGCGGCGCCGGGGGGACCGACCGGTAGACTGCCGTTCCTGGATCGACAGACCACCTGAAACGCTGGAGAGGCCCGTGAAGAAGGGTCGGCATCGCCGGTTTGAAGAGGCCCGTGCGCTCAAGCGCACCACGGAGCCCACCTACGAGGACGTGGTCGAGCGGGCCAGCGAGCGGCCCTGCCCCGAGTGCGGCGCCGACCCTGGCCACGACCACGCCAGCTGGTGCCTGGCCGAGACGGCCGAGGTCGAGGTCGAGGAGCCCTGGGGCTGATCCCGAGGGCCCCTGGGGCCCGCCCCACCCCCGCCTGACCGGCGGTTCCAATCCCGGCACCTCCGACGTGCTGCGGCGCGCGCCCGCGCCACCCACCCATCCCTGAGAGACCTGCATGACCCCCGAGCCCACCTCCATCCGCAACGTCGCCCTCGTCGCCCACGTCGACCACGGCAAGACCACGATGGTCGATGCCCTCCTGCGCACCACCGGGGTGTTCCGGGCCCACCAGGACCTGGTCGACCGGGTGATGGACTCCAACGACCAGGAGCGCGAGCGCGGCATCACCATCCTCGCCAAGGCCGCGTCGGTCACCTGGAACGACACCAAGATCAACCTGGTCGACACGCCCGGCCACGCCGACTTCGGCGGTGAGGTCGAGCGGGCCCTGGCGCTGGTCGACGGGGTGCTGCTGCTCGTCGACGCGGCCGAGGGCCCCCTGCCCCAGACCCGCTACGTCCTCTCCAAGGCGCTGGCCCAGAAGCTGCCGACGGTCGTCGTGATCAACAAGGTCGACCGCCACGACGCCCGGGCCGACGAGGTCCTCTCCGAGGTCGAGGAGCTCTTCCTCGACCTGGCGGTGGACGCCGACGACATCGACTTCCCGGTGATCTCGGCCGTGGCCCGCGAGGGCCGGGCCATGGTGGGCATCGGCATGCCCGCGGAGGACGCCGACCTCACCCCGCTGCTGGAGGCGATCGTCGAGACCGTCCCGGCGCCGGGCGGTGACCCCGACGCCCCGCTGCAGGCGATCGTCACCAACCTCGACGCCACCGACTACCTCGGCCGGCTCGCCATCGGGCGCGTGGTCCGGGGCACCCTCCGCAAGGGCGAGCCGGTGGCGCTGCTCGACGAGGAGGTCGCCGAGGGCGCCCCCGCGGTCACCCGTCGCCCGGCCGCGCTCATGGGCTTCACCGGCATCGGCCGCGAGGACGTCGAGGCGCGCAGCGTGGGCGACCTGTTCGTGATCGCCGGCTACCCCGAGATCGAGATCGGCGACACCCTGTCCGACCCGGCCACGCCCGAGGCCCTGCCCCGGCTGAGCGTCGACGAGCCCGTGCTCCGGATGACCTTCGGCGTCAACACCTCGCCGCTCGCCGGTCAGGCCGGCCAGTTCGTCACGTCGCGCCAGCTGCGGGAGCGCCTGGCCCGCGAGGTGCTGGGCAACGTGTCGATCCGGGTGACCGACACCGACTCGCCCGACGTGATCGAGGTCGCGGGCCGGGGCGAGCTCCAGCTGGCCGTGCTCATCGAGTCGATGCGGCGCGAGGGCTACGAGCTCCAGGTCAGCCGGCCCGAGGTCATCGTCCGGGAGATCAACGGCCGCCGCCACGAGCCGGTCGAGCGGGGCGTCGTCGACGTCCCCGACGACCACGTCGGCACCGTCACCCAGGCCCTGGCCCCCCGCAAGGGTCGGGTCACCGACATGGCCCCCGGCGACACCGGGCGCACGATCGTCACCTTCGAGGCCCCGGCCCGTGGCCTGGTCGGCTTCCGCGGCCAGCTGCTCACCGCCACCCGCGGCACCGGCCTGCTCCACACCCACCACTCGGGCTGGATGGAGTGGGCCGGCGAGCTGCCCCACCGCCTCGGCGGGGCCATGGTCGCCGACCGCAAGGGTCCCACCACCGCCCACGCCCTCGACAACCTCCAGCTGCGCGGCGAGCTGTTCGTCGGCCCCGGGCGAGACGGTCTACGAGGGCATGGTCATCGGCGAGGGCGCCCGCGGCGGCGACATGGTCGTCAACGCGGTGCGCGAGAAGCAGAAGACCAACATCCGCACCCACAGCCACGACGACGCGGCCAAGCTGGCCCCGCCGAAGGTCCACACGCTCGAGACCGCCATCGAGTGGATCGCCGACGACGAGCTGGTCGAGGTCACCCCCGACGCCATCCGCATCCGCAAGCGCCTGCTGGCCGAGCCCGACCGCCGCCGCGCCGGCAAGCGCACCGCCACCGCGTCCGTAGCGCTCGGGCGGCGTCGGCCGGTCAGTCGACGGTCTCGCCGATGGTGGTGAGGGCGGTGGCGAGGGCGGCCCGGAGCTGACGGGCGGTGGCCGGGGCCAGGTGGGCGACCACGCGGCCGCGGCCCTCGCCCTTCTCCTCGAACACGACCTCGAGGCGGAGGTCGTCGCAGGCCTCGCAGTCGTCGGCCACGTTGACGATCCACCAGGCGGGGGGCTGGTCCTCGTCGTCGTCGGGGTGGTCGTCGAAGGCGGCGTCGATCGACTGCTTCACGGGGTCAGTCAAGCACCCGGCGGTGCCGGGGCCGGTGCGACCCTCAGCCCTGGAGGGCGGTGAGGAACTGGGCCGCGATCGGCGCGGCCGTGCCGCCGCCGCTCTCGCCACCCTCGACGAACACGCAGAAGGCGATGTCGCCCTGGTAGCCGACCACCCAGGCGTGGGCCTTGGGCGGGTCGTCGGTGCCGTACTCGGCGGTGCCGGTCTTGGCCGCCACCGGATCGCCCGGGACCCCGGCCAGTGCGCTGCCGGTGCCGTCGGTGACGACCTCCCGCATCATCGACTGGAGGGCCTCGGCCCGGGCCGGGTCGAGGGGCTCGGGCGGAGGGGCCTCGTGGCCGGGGAGGACGACCACGACCGGCTCGACCCACCGACCGGCGGCGACCGTCGACGCGACCCCCGCCATCGCGACCGGGCTGGCCAGCAGGCGTCCCTGGCCGATGGTGGCGGCCGCGGTGTCGGTGGGTCCCTCGGTGGCCGGGATCGACCCACTGAAGGCGCCCATCCCGAGGTCCCAGTCACGGCCCAGGCCCATGGCCGCGCCGGCCTCGGTGAGGTCGTCGGGCTCGAGCGATGCGGACAGGTCGACGAACGCGGTGTTGCACGACCGGGCGAAGTCGGTGTGGAAGGGGACGTCTCCCAGCGAGAAGCCGCCCGCGTTGCCGAACTCCCGTCCGCCGGCGGTGGTGGTGACGGGGCACGGCACGATCTGGTCGGGCTCGAGTCCGTGGTCGAACAGGGCCAGGGTGGAGACGGGCTTGAAGGTGGACCCCGGCGGCACCTGGGCGTTGAACGCGACGTTGGCGGGGGTGCCGGTCGGCGCGTTGGCCGCGGCGAGGACCTCGCCGGTGCCGACCCGCACGGCGACGAGCGCGCTCACCCGCTCCTCGCCGGCGAGGGCGGCCTCCGCCGCCTGCTGGACGTCGACGTCGAGCGTGGTGCGCAGGTCGGCGCCGGCCTCGGGCTCGACCACGGCCAGCACCTCGGGCTCGTCCCCATCTCCGCCGGCCGGGCCGGCCCGCACCTCCAGCCCGGCCGCGCCGCGCAGCTCCTCGTCGAAGGCGGCCTGGATGCCGCCCTGCCCGGTGAGGTCGCCCTCCTTCAGCCGGCCGTCGGATGCGGCGACCTGCTCGGCGCTGGCGGGACCGACGGTGCCCAGGAGGGCGCGGGCGAACGAGCGGGAGGAGGTGAGCTCCTGGTCCTCCTCGCGGAAGACGGTGCCGGGCAGCGGGCGGATCTGGTCGCGCAGGGGCTCGTAGTCGGCCCGCCGGAGGGTGATGACCTCGACGAACTGGTCGTCGGGCGCGGCGTCGATGCGGGCGGCCAGGTCGGCGCCGTCGATGCCCAGGATGCGCTCCAGGTCGGCGACGAGGGCGGGGACGTCGGTCGCTCGGCGGGGCTCGACCCCCACGACGACCACCGGGGTCGCCACCGACAGGGGTTGGCCGGCGCCGTCGAGGAGCGCCCCGCGCTCGGGTGAGGTGGTCACGACGGTGAGGGCGTCGCCGTCGGCGAGCCGGTCGTCGAGGGCGGTCAGCTCCCAGCGCGGTCGCCAGGTCTCACCCTCGCCCTCCAGGTGGAGGGTGCCGGTCGAGCTCCACGACGCGCCGCCGAGCGTCCAGGTCGTCCGCAGGGGTGCCGTGGCCGTCGTGCCGCGCCTCGTCGACCTCCACCTCCCCGACCTCGACCGCCAGCTCGACCCCGGGCGCGCCCGAGACGAGGGTGGCGTAGGCGGCCTCCACCTCGGCGGCGGGCTCGATGGTGTCGGCCCGGCCCGGCTCACCTGCGTTCACCGCGCGGGCGAAGCCCCGCGCCGCCCCCGCGGCGGCCTCCTGCGCCGGGTCGTCGGCCTCCTCGGGCCACAGGGCGATGGCCGCGACCACCAGCGCGGCGACCACCACCAGGGCGGCTCCTCCCACGACGGCGGCCTTGCGCGTCCGCGACACTGCCAACGCTCCTCCTCGACGGCTCCACCGCCCGGTTGTCCACTCAACCACATGGCCCGTGCCCGGGGACGGACCACTGCGGGTGCGTCGACGGTGACGCTCAGCGGCGGCGGCGGACGGCGGGGTGGGGGAGGAAGGTGTCGTGGCCCCGGCGCCGGACGTACTCGACCAGCTGGTCGTAGGCCCATCGACTCGTCATCTCGATGATCTCGTCGCGCATCTCGAGGTACACCGGCTGGTGGCCGTCGAAGGCACCGTCGTCGGCGGTGCACCACCAGTGGAACTCCTCACCGCCCTCGCCCCAGTCGCGGCGCTTCCACTCCCGCAGGGTGGAGGTGACGTGGCCGTAGGGGTCGACGTCGTCGACCCGGCGCAGCGGCACCTGCCAGCACACCTCGGGCTTCCAGTCCATGAACCGCTCGCCCGCCGCCACCGCGGCCTGGTGGAGCGAGCACCCCGGGCCGGTGGGGAAGCCGGGTCGGTTGAGGAAGATGCAGGCGTCGTCGACCAGGCGGGACACGATCTCGCCGTCGCGGTTGACCTTCGATCGGCCCGCCCCGCTTCTGGGCCACCGCCTTGAACTGCCACTGGTCGGAGGTCATCCGCTCGGCCATGGACTCGACGTGGGCCCGGTCGTCGTCGTTGACGAAGTGCGCACCGTAGGAGCAGCAGCCCTGCACCAGCTCGGGGGCGGGGGCGTCGAGCACCCCGGGGCAGCCCTGGCCGAAGATGCAGTGCCACGACGAGGTCAGGTAGGTGACGTCGAAGACCCACGTGCGGGCCTCGTCGGGATCGTCGAAGGCCACGTGCTCGTGGAGGTCCTGGGGCGGTCGGCGGCGGGCCACCGGTCGACCCTACCGGCGTCGCCGCGGCGCTCTGGAGCCCGAGCGGGTCAGGGCAGCCCGAGCCGTTCGGAGACCTCGGCCCACAGGTCGCGCAGGGCGATCGACGCGAGGCTGCGGGGGGCCGCGGTCACCGTCGGCACCTGCTCCAGCGGCATGCGCTCGACCGCGGACGACACCGGGATGGCGGCGGCGAGGAAGCGGCGGTTGGTGCGCACGTCGTCGACCAGACGACGGTGCAGCGGCTTGCGTCGGTCGACCATCGAGAGGAACGGCGCCAGCAGCTCCTCGGGAGCGCCCAGCTCGACGATGACGTCCCGGAAGCGATCGAGGGCGCGCAGGTCGAGCGGAGCGGGGACGACGGGCACGAGCATGAGGTCGACCGAGCGCACCAGCACCTCCGTCATCGGGCCGACCCCGGGCGGGCAGTCGACCAGGACCACGTCGTAGTCCCTGCCCACGGCGTTCAGGACCCGGCGCAGCGAGCGGCGTGGCTTGCGGGCACCGCCGACGATCACGTCGGCCTCCCGCAGGGTGACGTCGCCGGGCAGGACGTCGAGCCCGGCGATGCCCGACGGCCGGATCGACCCGGTGAGGTCGCGATCGGTGCCGAGGAGGCGCTGGGCGCCGCCCCGCAGCTTGGGCCGCACGCCGAAGCAGGCGGTCGCGCCGGCCTGGGGGTCGATGTCCCACACCAGCGTGCGGTGGCCGGCCAGGGCGCTCAGGGCGGCCAGGTTGACCGTGGTGCTGGTCTTGCCGACGCCCCCCTTGAGCGCGGTGAGGGCGACGGCGTGCACCCCCTGAGTGTGGCGCGCCCGCGGGGCCGGTGGGGCGATCCCTCGGGGCCTGTCGCACCGGCGTGGGATCATCGCCCGATGGCAGGAGAGTTCGAGGAGATCAGGGGCCGGCTGGAGGTCATCGCCGAGGAGCTGGCCGACCTGGCCATCGCCCGGCTGCGCGAGTCCATCGACGCGGGCGGCACCGAGCTGCCGGTCGACGAGAAGCGCCTCACCCGTGCCCGACGCGCCGTGGAGAAGGCCATCCACCTCCTCGACGAACCCGACGACACCGACTGATCCGCGGGCGTCGTCGCGGGGCGTCGTCGCGGCGGACGCGGGGTGGGAAGGGCTCCGGTAGCGTCTCCCCCGAGCGGCGGGAGAAGGGTGGTGGGCGTGACGGGCGGCCAGGCTCCGACGACGCAGGTCCGCGTCCACGGGATCGGTGGCCCGACGGCCGCGTCCGTCCTCGGGATGCCCGAGGAGGCGGGGACGCAGGTCGTGTGGCAGAAGGACACCCGCGCCGCGTCGGGCCTCCGGGCCGGGACGGCGCGGGGGATCGTCGCCTACCACTGGGCGCCGCTCACCTCAGGGTCGCGGTGGTTCGCGCTGTGGCCCCTGCTCCTGCCGTTCACGATCCTCAACGTCGCCGGGTGGATGCATCCCCGCGGGGCGGTGCGAGGCGGGCTGAGCCGACTCCTGGTGCACCTGATCTGCCTCGTCACCACCGCGTCGGCGGTGGGGTGGATCACCCTCGCCGGCCAGATCCTCGCCGCCCGGTGGGATCGGGCGGAGGTGGAGGGCGTGGTCGGGTCGGTGGCCCTGGTCGCGCTGGTGGTGGTCGTGGCCCTGTGGACCCGTCCCGGGTTCGAGACGACCCGCGTGACCGGGCTCCGATCCGAGGAGTCGTGGTGGGCGGGCGCACGGGCCCCGTCGCTGACCCAGGCCGACGTCTTCGGTCGCGGCTGGCGGTGGCCGTCGATCGGCGTCCACCTGCTCGCCATCGCAGTGCCCCTCGCCCACGTCGCCCGGGAGGCCGGTCGGGGCAGCGTCGGGGAGTCGGCCGAGCAGATCGTGGTGGTCACCGGCGCCCTCCAGCTCGGGCTGCTCGCGCTGCTCGGAGTCGTCTCGGTGCGGCGGGCCGGGGCGTGGTCGCTCGCGGCCTTCGGCGCCGCAGCCACCGGCGTGGCGCTGGTCGGCGGGCTGCTGGCGGGCGCGCTGCTCACCATCGTGGGGACCTGCCCGACGACACCCGTCGAACCCGGCGCGACGGAGCCCGACGGGTGCTCGGCCTTCACCGGTGACGCGTTCATCGCCGTCGACCTGTACGGGATGGCGGTCCTGGTGGCGCTGGCGGTCGGACTGGCGCTGGTGGTGCGCCGCCTCCGGCGGGCCGCCCCGGCCGAGGAGGCGGCGACCACCGCGGGTCTGCTCCCCGGCATCGCGGCCCGGCTCCGGGGCCGCGTCGCGGTCCTCGCGCCCGCGCTGGCCGGCGCCCTCGGCGTCGCCGCGCTCGTCTTCGCCCTGGCGGCTGCGGTCCTGTTCCCGGCCCGGGCCCCCGACCGGGCGGCGCGGTGGTGCGACCAGGTCACCCCGTTCTCGGCCGACGAGGCGCCGTGCGACAGCCTGTCCGGCGCGTGGTGCGACGACCTGCCGGGCCTGGCCGCGGACGACTGGCCGTGCTCCGAGCTGCCCACGGTCGACGACGAGTGGCGCCTCACGGACACACCGCTCGTCGGCGTCGCGCGCCTGACCTTCCTCGCCCTGATCGTCGCCATGGGCGTGAACCTCGTGCGGTCGCGCGCGTCGTTCGACCAGCTGCGACGGGTGGGGAACGTCTGGGACGTCCTCACGTTCTGGCCCCGCGCCTTCCACCCCTTCGCCGTCCGCTCGTACGGCGAGCGCGCCGTGCCGGAGCTGCAGCAGGTCTTCCTCCGCGACCCGGTGAGCGGGCCTCCCGGACCGCTCGACCTGCGCGCCCACAGCCAGGGCTCGGTGCTGGTGCTCGCCGCCCTGGCCGGCCTGGGTGATCGCCCGACCCGCGTCCGCTCGCTCCTGACCTTCGGGTCCCCGATCCGGAGCCTCTACCAACAGGCCTTCCCCGCCCAGGTCGACCCTGACCTCGTGGAGACCGTGCGGAGCCGGGTGCCGTGGTGCAACGCGTTCCGCCTCACCGACCACGTGGGGCGGGCGGTGTTCTGCGACGACGCCGACTGGCGGGACGGCGACCCCGACGACGTCGGTCTGGTCGATCCGCCGGAGCCGGGCGCCGGCATCGCCGGCCACAGCGGCTACTGGCGCGACGAGGTCACCCTCGACCGGTTGGCCGCAGCCCGGATCCCCGGTGCCTCGCCCGCCCACCCGACCCCGCACGCGGAGGACGAACCGTGAGCCGAGACGACCCCGAGCTCCGACTGGCACTCGCCATGCGAGGAGGTGTCAGCCTCGCCGTGTGGATCGGTGGGGCGTGCGCCGAGGTCGACGAGCTGCGCCGGAGCTCGACCGACCCCACGACGTGGTGGGGTGGGCTGGCGGCCGCGTGCGGCTACCGCCGGGTCACCGTCGACGTCCTCACCGGCGCCAGCGCCGGCGGCCTGAACGGAGTGCTCTTCGGGGCGGCCCTCTGCCACGGGTTCCGCATGGCCGACCTGGGAGAGGTGTGGAGGAGGGTGGCCTCGGTCGACCTGCTGAGGCGCACCGAGGAACCGTGGCTGTCGCTGTTCGCGGGCGACCGGGCCTTCCTCGACACCATCACGAAGGAGCTGGACACCCAGATGCGCTCGGCGCAGCAGGACCGGGCGGTGGAGGTCGACCACCCGGTCGACCTCCACCTGACGGCGACGCTGGTCGAGCCGCTGAAGATCGCGGCGGTCAGCCCGTCCGACGAGGACCTCACCCGCAGCCGGTCCGAGGCGTCGTTCCACTTCCGGCACGACCCGGCGGGGCTCGCGCCCAGGACCGACTTCCACCACACCGCGGTGAAGGTCGCCCGCCTGGGCCTGGCTGCCCGCGCCACCTCGTCCTTCCCCGCCGCGTTCGAGGCCGCCGTCGTCCGGTCCCGACGGGCCCGGTCCTTCGCCCGATCGGTCGCGACGGAGGGCGGACGCCTGGTCGACTGCGGCCCGGTGTTCAGTGCCCGAAGGGGCCCGGCGGCGCCGGTCGTCGTCCCGCCCCCGCCCGGCGTCCCGCCGTCCGAGACGGTGGCCGACCCCGAGGACTTCGTCGTCGCCGACGGCGGGATCGTCGACAACATCCCGCTCGGTCGTGCCCTCGACGCCATCGCGGCCGCACCAGCCCACGGGCCGACCCGGCGCGTGCTCGTCTACCTGCACCCGACGGGTCCCACACCGCGTCCGAGCACCTCGCCCGGCGACGACGCACCGCCGACCCGGTCCTCCCGACGGAGGCCGAGGCGAAGGTCGCCACCCACCGACGACGGCGGGTCCGTCCGGTGCTCATCGGCGCGGTCGGCGCCCGGATCCAGGGGGAGTCGATCGACGGCGACCTCCAGCAGCTCGAACGGCACAACGCGGCCATCCGCACCGCGCAGACCCTGCGGCGCCAGACGCTGGACGGCCTGCTCGACGAGTCGGGGGAGCTGCGTCCGGTCGAGACGCTCGCGACCCCGGTGCACTGGCGCCAGTACGTCGTGATGCGCTCGGCCGCCGACGCGTCGCGACTTCGGACCCTCCTCGACGACCCCGTCGTCTTCCTCGGGCACGATCCGTTCCCGTACCTCGGACCGCACGGCGACTCCCTCTGGCTCGCTCCGCTCGCGTCGTGGCGTCGACCGGACCGGGAGGTCCTCGAGCAGGCCCTGGCGATGTCGTTCTCGGCGTCGCTCGAGCCCATCGCCCCGGTGGGACCCGGGGCCGTCCCGGACCGGGAGGTGCTGCGGGTCGGGCTGGCCTCGCTGCGACGGTCGATCGACCTCGTGATCGAGTGGTCGCGAGGTCTGACGGCGGAGGCCCAGCAGGCGGCCAAGCGCCACGTCTACGAGCTGCGGGACGCCGTGGCCCAGATGGAGAGGTCCCGGCGGATGGGGTGGGTGACCATCGCCGGCCTCACCCCGCCGGAGGAGGGCCCGCCCAGCAGCGCCGAGAGACGGGTCCTCGCCTGGTGCGACCGCGCCGTCGAAGGGGTCGACCGGCTGGTCGTGGGCACGGGCGCGCTGGTCCGCACGTCGGCCGGCCCGCCCACGCAGACGGCCTGGGAGGGCTACTGGACGGCAGCCGGTGCCCTCCTCGACGCCGCCGTCCGGACCCACCTGGGGGAGCCCGTCGACCCCCTGACGCCGTCCGACGAGGTTCCCTACGACATCCGCGAGCGGGTCATGGATGCCCTCGACGTCGCCGTGACCGAGCTCCTCGTCACCGATCCGGCGCCCGCACCGGTGACATCGCCGACCGCCCTGACCGACCGGATCCTGCGCTCGGGGTGGGGGAGGCCCACGGACCGCCTGGCGCTCATCGAGGTGCTGTCGCTGGCCGAGCACCTCACCGGCAGCCGGCTCGCCGACCCCATCGACTTCGTCCGGATCTCCGCCGCGGCCGACACGCCCCTCGCGACGGACTTCGCGACCCTTCGCCGGCACTCGGACGCGATCGGGGACGAGGCAGGGGACGAGTGGGTCGGTCGCGAGGACTTCCTGCGCCCCGAGGTCAAGCTGGCGGGGAACGAGCTGAGCAACTTCTCGGCCTTCCTCCAGGCATCGTGGCGGGACAACGACTGGATGTGGGGCCGCCTCGACGCAGCATCGGGGCTGATCGACCTGTTGCTCGGCACCTTGGTCGACGACAGCGGCGAGATCCCCGCCCCGATCCTGACCGAGCTCGCCGACCTCGCCGGTCTGGAGAGCGGAGCGTCCCGCCCCGAGGTCCGACGGCAGCTGATCCGCACCCGCCAGCTGGCGATCCTGGCCGAGCTCGGGCTCAGCGGGGGGATGGCGGACTACGACGTGGGCCTCGAGACCCTGACCAGGCCCGGGAGCAGCGCGATCCAGCAGTCGGCGGTCGAGCTCGTCACCGTCGCGTCGCACGTCCTTCGGGAGGAGCTGCCGCCGGGGCGCGCGCGGTGCGGCCGGGCCCCTCGGGCGCGTCGGCCGGGTGGCGGTCAGCTGGCTCACCCGCCCGCGTGGAGGTCTGGCCGTCCCGACCGGCGAGGTGGCGGCCCTGCAGGTCGAGTCCCGTCGGCCGATCGCCTCTCGGATCCGAACGGGCGCCACCTGGTTGGGGCTCGGTGTGCTGCTGCCCGGGGCCATCGGCGTGCTGGGCGCTGCCCTGGCGTGGAGCGCGGTGGCCAACCGGACCGCACTGGTCGTCGGTGTGATCAGCGGGCTGCTGGTGAGCGTCGCCATCCTCGGCGCCGTGGCGGGTGTCGCGTGGGCCAGCAAGCCACCGCGGCCCGCACCGCCGAGCGCGACACCCCCGTCGGACGACGTCGAGCTAGGCGCCTCTGCGCTCCACCCGCCGGTCACCTGCCGCGCCGGGACGGTGCGTCCCGCCCGGGGGCAGCGTTCGGCGTCGGCTCGTCGCCCGACGGCCCGATGCGGATGCCCAGGGTCTGCTGCGCCGCCGCCCGGGTGGTGCGGCGGGTGGGTTGTCGACAGCTGGTGAGCGCGCGGCCGGCGGGGCTGGTGAAGGTGAGGGTGCCGTCGGCGTCGCCGGTGAGGGTCCAGCCGCCTTCGTGGACGAGGCGGTGGTGGGCCCAGCACAGCCCGGCCAGGTTGGGGGCGTCGGTGGGGCCGTGGTCGCGGGTCCACCAGGAGATGTGGTGGACCTGGCGGATCTGACGGGAGCAGCCCGGGAACCGGCAGCACCCGTCGCGGTGCAGGACCTGCCGTCGCAGCCAGCGGGGCGGGTCGTGGGCGTTGCGGCTGATGCCGACGGCCCGTCCGAAGGCGTCTTCGACGGTGGTCGAGCGCTGCGCGTCGCACAGCAGGCGCCGCACCGTGCCCACCCCGACCGACATGCCGTCGAGGGTGCCGTTGCCAGGGACCTCGCCGGACAGGACGTCCTCGTCGACGTGGATCGCCACGTGGCAGCCGACCCCCCGGGCGAGCAACGCCGCCATCCGCTCCTGCCGGCGTCGAGCCCCGATGGCTCCGTGCGGCGGCGCGTCGGCGTCGATCTCCGCGGGACTCGAGTCGGCATCGTCCGGAGCCATCGGGCGAGGCCGTGTCGTCCGGCCCGGTCGCGCGGCGGGCGCGGGGCTGGTCTCGGTGTCGTCGACGGCGGCCTGGTCGGCGAGGGCGTGGAGGGCATCGGCGCAGCGGGACTCGAACGGGTCCCACACCCCGGTCTCGGGGTTGGGGCCGGCGGCCTGGGCCATCGTCGTCGAGCACCGCGATGACCGTGGCGGCCTGGTCGGTGGGCAGAGAACCCCGACCACCGCACCCCACCGGCATCGTGATCGGGGCGCCACCGGATGCGCCGCACCCGATGGGCCTCGTTCTCATCGGCGTCCTTGCGGGGCCGGTGCTGACGGGCCAACGCCTCGATCTGCTCCACGCTGTAGCCGGGCAGGATCCGCGCCAGGTGCGCATCGGTCTCCGCCGTCGCGAACCGCACCGCCGCACAGATCTGCTCCCACGACATCCGCCCCTCGGCCAACGCCGCGTGCAGGCACGGCAACCCGACCAGCGCCTTGGCCACCCGCACCGTGCGCCGCGACGTCGGCTGCGACATCGCACAATGCCCGGCCAGCCACGCCGCCATGTCCGTCGCCCCATCGACCTCCCAATCACGGCCCTGATCGCAGGCCACCACCAACGTGGCCAGCTCGGCCTGCATCGCCGCCATCACACCGGTCAGCTGCACCACCGCATCGGTGCGCTCGGCCGGCGACCGGTCCGCGTACGGGTTGGCATCCGCACCCGACGCCCCTCCCGGCTCGCCGTCAACCGTGGGCGACGGCTCCGCACGTGAGCGACCGGCCGCGTCCGAGCCATCGGCCCACCGACCCTCGTCGTCACCCCTGTCCCGATCGTCGACGCGATCCATCCGCGCTCACCTCCTCCTTCGACACGCCCAGCCGCGCCACCCAGGAGCTGGGGAGCACAGCGGTTCGACTGGCGGAGGACCGTCACCCCGGTCCTCGAAGGGGAAGTGGGATCAGCATCCCCACGAACACACGTTCGCAAACCTGTCCACCGCGATCCCTGCCCGACCCACGTCCACGCGATCGCTCGACGAAGGGCGTGGTCCTGCGGCGAGATGCTCTCAGCTGCGCGGCCCTGCAACGTCGCGTCGAGCGTCGATTCGCCTGAAGCGATGGATGGATCAGCCGAGCCCGTCGAACGCCGGCGGCAGGATGACACCGCCCGCGAAGTGTCGCGTCATCGGGGTCGTAGGCCGACAAGGTGGCCGCCTGCGCAGCGTCGGGAGGGGCCCACGCCGGCAGGTCCATCTCGATGCCCACCGACCTGCAGGCTCGGAACCCGAAGCGCCCGTAGTAGCCGGGGCTGCCCTCGAGCACCACGAGGGGCAGGAGCCCTCGATCGGCGACCGACAGCACGGCCCGCACGAGGGAGCCGCCGACCCCTCCCCCTGGTGGGACGGAGCGACGGCGAGGGGGGAGAGCACACCGATGGTGCGGTCGGCGCCGCCGCTCCGGAGCAGGCCGTGGCTGATCATCACGTGGCCCACGACCTCACCGTCGACCACGGCGACGAGCGACATCGGCGCGACGTGCGCCGGGGATGCCCGGATGCGGTCGACGAGGTCCACCTGCACCGGCGACGCGAACGCCGAGCCCACGACCTGACGGATGGCCGCATCGTCGGCGGCCGACTCGGGCCGGACCGAGACCGCCTCCGTCGACCACGTCACACCACCGGTGTAGCCGTCGCCCATCGCTGTCCCCGCTCGAGTTCCGATCCGCCGGTGCCTCGAGCTCTGACCGGCCGGTGGCCGCGACCGGCGGCCAGGCGAGCTGGATCAGGCTGCGGGCGGCCCGTTGATGGCCCTCACGAGCTGGTGGAGGGAGCCGACGCGGTGGACGTCCATGTGGAGGGCCAGGCGGGGGAGGTCGACGTGGTCGTCGTCGGAGCGCTCCGGCGAGAACGGCTCGGCCCGCTCGATGCGACCGGTGCTGCACAGGTGCCCGAAGCGCTCGTTGAGGTCGTCGAGCTCGTCGTCCGAGAGGAGGGTGCGGGTGCGCACGACCAGCCTCGACCCGACCCAGCGGATCGAGTGGTAGCGCCGGTAGAAGCCGGTGATCAGGCGGGTGGCGACGTGGACGTCGTCGGTGCGGTCGGTGAGGTCGAGGTCGCCGGGGTTGATGTAGCGCCCGGCGACGAGGTGCTCCTCGACGAAGCGGCTCCACCCGTGCCAGAACTGACCGCCGGGCTCGTCGAGCAGGACGATCGGCGCCGGCACCGCCTTCCCCGTCTGCTGGAGCGTCAGCAGCTCCAGGGTCTCGTCGAGGGTGCCGAACCCGCCCGGGAGGGCGACGAAGCCGGCGGACTCCTTCATCAGCATGAGCTTGCGGGTGAAGAAGTACTTCATCGTCACCAGCTTCGGATCGCCGGTGATGACGTCGTTGGCACCCTGCTCGAAGGGCAGCCGGATGCTGACGCCGATGGAGCGGTCGCGACCGGCGCCCTCCATGCCGGCGTGCATGATCCCCGGCCCGGCCCCGGTGATGACCATCCAGCCGGCGTCGGCGACCTCGGCCGCGATGCGCCGGGCCTGGTCGTAGAGCGGGCTGCCCTCGGCGGTGCGGGCCGACCCGAAGATCGTCACCTTGGGCACGTCGCGGTAGGGGGCGAACACGGTGAAGGCGTCGCGCATCTCGGCCACCGCGGCCCGCACGATCTTGAGGTCGAGCCGGTCGGTGCTGTCGAGCCCGAGGCGGATGCCGGTGCGGATGATGTCGCGCACGAGGTCGGCATCGTCCGGCGGACCCGATCTGGGCGAGCAGCCCGGCGATGGCGTCCTCGACGTCGTCGGAGAGGGGGACGGCCGCGGCGGGGGCGGCACCTGCGCTCGCGACCGTGCGGAGGGTCGAGGCCGGTGCCCCGAGGTCGCCGTCGTCGGCGGGGGGACGACGGTCGGTGGTCTCGGGGTCGTCGGGGGCCATCACGGCCAGCCTGGCACGGCGGCACCCGTCACCGCCCCTGCACCCTCACCTGCACCCTCACCTGCACCACCACCCGGCCCACCGTCGGGGTGGTCCGGTCGGTTCCCCTGCCCGCGCCTACCCGCCGCTGGACGGCCGTTCGATCGCGCCGACGTCGCACCCCGCGACCCCGTCGCCGTCGCCGTCGGCGCCACGGGGGGTGCCGAGGAGGTCGGTCGTCCCGTCGCCGCAGCCGAGGACGCCGATCGGGATGGCGTCGACCATCACCGACGTCGCTCGGGGCATGTAGTGGAAGGGCGGCCCGTTGCGGATGTCGAACTGGGGCGCGGCCGAGTCGACGTCGCCGTCCCCGGTCCAGGCGCAGCTGTCGTCGAAGGAGACGTTGTGGCCGAGCGATCCCGGCGGGGTGCCGGAGCAGCGCGTGATGGCCGATGCCGCGCTGTGGACCGTGCCGCCGTTGGCGAGCACGGCGGGCGCAGGCCCGTAGTCGACGGCGTGGAGCGCGGAGTGGAGCAGCACGAGGGTGCCCTCGTTGCGGACGGCGGGGGTCCTGGGCATGAACACCTGGGCCAGCACGCTGCCGACGACCACGGCCGTGCCGCCCGGCTCGACGTCGATCGCGGGCCAGATGCTCTCGATGACCACGAGGCTGAGGTCGCGGGCGCGGAGGGTGCCCTCGACCACGAGGTGGGCGCCCGTGATCGACGAGCTCCGGACGCCTCCGAGGTCGAGCGTGGCCCCCGCCGCGACCCGGATCTCCTGGTTGACCAGGGCGACGGAGCCGACGTCGCCGGTGATGGCGAGCCGCCCGGTGATCAGGAGGTCGGGTGTGTCGTAGGTCCCGCTCGGCACGGTGATCGAGGCGCGGCCCAGCGCGTTGCCCTCCGCCACGGCGGCCGGCAGGGTGCAGTCACCCGCGCCGGGGGTGGCCTCGCACACGCCGTCGCCGGGGTCGGCATCGGTGCCGCCGGCCGTGCTGGTGACCTGCAGGGCCGGCGGCGGGGGCGGGGTCTCGCACGCGACTCCCGTCATCGCCCCGACCAGCGCGGCCAGCGTCACCGCCCATCGCCTCGCAGAGGTCTGCACTCCCACCCCGCCCTTCGTCGGTTCGCCGGTCGCTGACGAGGCATTGAACCACCCGGCGGGCGACGGCGCTCGGAGCCGGGCGGCCGACGGGACGGCCTCCCACGGGCGAAGGTCAGCCGGCGGCGGGCTCGGGTTCGGGGGCGACCCGGCCGTAGAGCGTGGTGCGCTGGGCCAGGGTGCGGCCGAGCGGCTCGACGATCGTCCGGAAGTCGTCGACCTCGAGGCCCTGCCCGTGGGTGGCCCCGGCCGAGCGGGAGATCGTCTCCTCCATCAGCGTTCCGCCCAGGTCGTTGACGCCGGCCTGGAGGAGCTGGCGCACCCCGTCGACGCCGAGCTTCACCCACGAGGCCTGGATGTTGGGCACCAGGCCGTCGTAGGCGATGCGGGCGACGGAGTGCATCAGCACCACCTCGCGGAAGGTGGGACCGCGACGGGACCGCTGCTGGAGGTACAGCGGCGCGGCCATGTGCACGAACGGGAGCGGCACGAACTCGGTGAAGCCCCCGGTGTCGCGCTGGAGGTCGCGGGTGCGGACGATGTGGCGGGCCCACGAGTCGGGCTGCTCGACCGAGCCGAACATGATCGTGATGTTCGACCGCAGTCCGACGGAGTGGGCGGTGCGGTGGGCGTCGAGCCACTCGTCGGTGTCGATCTTGTCGGGGCAGAGGATCTCGCGGATCGGGTCGTCGAGGATCTCCGCGGCGGTGCCGGGGAGGGTGCGGAGACCAGCGTCCTGGAGCCGGCGGAGGTAGTCGGCCAACGGCTCGCCGAGGCGCTTGGCCCCCTCGGTGACCTCCAGCGCGGTGAAGCCGTGGACGTGGATGTCGGGCGCGGCCTCCTTCACCGCACGGGTGACGTCGATGTAGTAGTCGCCGTCGAAGCTGGGGTGGATGCCGCCCTGGAGGCACACCTCGGTGGCGCCCAGCTCCCACGCCTCGGCCACCCGCTCGGCGATGTCGTCGAGGGTGAGGAGGTAGGGCGTGCCCCGGAGGTTCAGCGAGCGGGGCCCCTTGGAGAACCCGCAGAAGCGGCACTTGAAGGTGCAGACGTTCGTGTAGTTGATGTTGCGGTTGCGGACGAAGGTGACCTCGTCGCCGACGGCGCGGCGGCGCAGCTCGTCGGCCACCTCGGTCACCGCGGCGACCTCGTGGCCACGGGCCGCGAACAGGGCGACGATCTCGTCGTGGCCGACCTCCTGGCCGGCCACGACCCCGTCGAGGACCTCGCGCACCCGGCCCCGGACGGCCGAGGACGACGACGGCACCAACGTCGGCGGATCAGCGTCGGCACCGGAGTACCAGGCGGTCGAGCGGCGTCCGACCAGCACGACCTCGGCGCCGTCGCCGACGTTGCGGACCTCGCCGACCTTGTTGGGGAACACGGCGCCGGGGTCGTCGCGCCCGAGGCCCTCGGCGTCGCTGCGGTCGAGGACGTGGAAGTGCAGCGCCGGGTCGATCCAGGTGTCGGGGTCGAGCACGTAGCGGGGGTGGGCGGTGAGCCGGGGGGCCAGCTGGTGGCCGGCGGCCGACGTGGCGGCGCGCAGGGCGTCGAGGTGGGGCCAGGGCCGCTCGGGGTTGACGTGGTCGATGGTGACGGGGGAGACGCCACCCAGGTCGCTGACGCCCGCAGCCAGCAGCGGGGCGACCTCGTCGGCCAGGTTGGGCGGGGCCTGCACGTGCACGTCGGGCGGGAGGATCAGGCGGGCCAGGGCGATGGCGCGGAGGTGGTCGTCGGGCGGGCACGGCGGGTGGGCGTGCATGGCGGTGCCCGGCTTGGGCAGGAAGTTCTGGACGATCACCTCCTGCACGTGGCCGTGGCGGCGGTGCGACGCGGCGATGGCCTCGAGCGCGGCGACCCGGTCGGCCTCCTCCTCGCCGATGCCGCACAGGATCCCGGTCGTGTACGGGATGCGCAGCTCGCCGGCCGCCTCGAGGGTGGCCAGGCGCCGGGCCGGCACCTTGTCGGGCGCGCCCCGGTGGGCCGCCAGGTCGTCGCGGAGGGTCTCGACCATCATCCCCTGGCTGGGGCTGACCTCCCGCAGGCGGGCCAGCTCGTCGCGGCTCAGGGCGCCCGGGTTGGCGTGGGGGAGCAGGCCGGTCTCGTCGAGCACCGCGGCGCAGGCCGCGACCAGGAGGTCGACGGTGGACGAGTAGCCCCGCTCGGCCAGCCACTCGCGGGCCGCGGGGTAGCGCTCCTCGGGTGCCTCGCCGAGGGTGAAGAGCGCCTCGTGGCAGCCGGCCGCCGCGCCCCGTCGGGCGAGGACGAGCACGTCGGCGATGTCGAGGAACGGGGCCTCGACCCGGGCCGGGGGCTGGGCGAAGGTGCAGTACCCGCAGCGATCGCGACACAGCTTGGTCAGCGGGATGAAGACCTTGGGGGAGAAGGTCACCCGGGTGCCGAAGGCGGCGTCGCGCGCCGCGGCGGCGCGGGCGACGAGCTCCTCGGTGGGCAGCGACGTGAGGGGGCCGGAGGGGGCGTCGGGCACCCGCGCAGGCTACCGGCGGCCGGCGCGCCCGCTGCGCGCCCTCCCGCCGAGCCGTCGCCGCACGGGGAGGGAACCTCTCCCCGGTCGTCCCCTGGTGGGAGGGGGCCGGCGGTAGTGTCCGCTGCGTGGGCCGGACCGCGTGGACGCAGGGGGACGGGGGCGCGTCGTGGCCGACGTGAGCCCTCCCGGCGGCGAGCCGCCGACGTCGGACCCGACGCCGGGCGCGACGCCGCCACCCCAGATCGGGGCGGGCGGCGTGCCGCTGCCCCCGGGCTACGAGCTGGTGGCCCGCCTCGGGTCGGGTGGGTTCGCGACCGTCTGGCTGGCCGAGCAGGGCCGGCTGGGCCGTCGGGTGGCGGTCAAGATCCTGGGCGAGTCGCTGTCGGACTCGGAGCGCGAGCGTCGCTTCGTCGCCGAGTGCCGGGCCATCGGGAGCCTGTCGGGCCATCCCGCGGTGGTCACGGTGCACGACGCGGGGACGACCTCGGAGGGCCACCCCTACCTGGTGATGGAGCACCTGCCCGGTGGCTCGCTGCACGACCGGGTGGCCACGACGGGACCGCTCCCGTGGGAGGAGGTCGTGTCGATCGGCGTGGCCGTGGGCGACGCCCTCGCCGCGGCCCACGACGCGGGGATCCTCCACCGCGACGTGAAGCCGGCCAACGTCCTCGTCGCCGACGACGGATCGCCCAAGCTGGGCGACTTCGGCATCGCCCGCCTGGCCGAGGGCACCAACACCGCGACCGGCACCCTGGTGGGGACCATCCCCTTCACCCCGCCCGAGGTGCTCTCCGGGCACCGTCCGGGTCCGACCGCGGACATCTGGGCCCTGGGCGCGACCCTCTACGCGCTGGTCGAGCGGCCGGAGCCCCTTCGCCGGCGACCGCGACGAGCCCCCGGCCGCGACCATCGCCCGGGTGCTCCGGTCCGAGGCGCCGCCGCTGCCGCCGAACGTGCCCGGCGACGTCGCCGCGGTCGTCGCCGACATGCTGAGGGCCGACCCCGCGGATCGGCCGCAGACCGCGACCGCGGTCGTGTCCCGGCTGCAGCAGGTCCAGCTCGCCCACGGCCTGCCCGTCACCCGGGCCCGGGCCACCGCCGACTCGCCGGCGACCCCTGCCACACCTCCACCGCCGGCGGCCGGCGCGGCCGCCGTCGCGGGCGCCCTCGCGGCCTCCGACGGCCCGGCGAGCGGTCCGTCCGACGCGCCCACGGTGGCCGAGTCGCCCGTCACCCCACCGCCCCTGGCCGCGACACCGACCCCGGTGCCGGGACCGCCGCCTCCCCGGATGAGCCCGGCCACCCCGCCGCCACCGCCGCGGGCCGGCACCACCGTGCACGTCGCCGCGGCCGTGCCCACCCCGACGCCGCCGCCCACCCCGCCGCCGGGCGCCCCCGGCGTCCCCGGCCCGGTCGGTCCCGGCACGCCGATCCCCGCAGGCTCTGACGCGCAGGGAAGGGAACGTTCGCGCCGTGGGCCCCTCCTCGCGGTGGCCGCCCTCCTGGTGGTCGTCGCCCTCGTCGGCGGGCTGATCCTCGTCCTCGCGCGGGGCGGCGACGACGAGACCGGCGACCCGACGGTCGCGTCGGACACCACCGGCGGCGACGGCGAGGACGACGGCAGCGGCGCCGCTGCGGTCCTCGACCCGGACGTCCTCGTGGCCGACGGGCTCCGGGCCGACACGATCTGGGGGACGCCGCTGCCGCTGGCGAGCGGGGTGAGCGAGCCGCCCGCCTCGGTCAACCGGGCCGAGCGCGAGGTGGACTGCGGCGGATCGACCTGCGCAGCGACGGCGATCGAGGACGACGTCGTCCTCGCCTACCCGACCGTCGACGTGGACGAGCCACGCTCGACCTCGAGCGGGCCTCCGCGGTCGACGGCGCATCCGGTGTGGGACCGGTCACGATCGACTCGCCCCCGTCCGCGGTGGCACTGGCGTGGGCAGGGCCGCACATCCTCCTCGCCACCGTCGAGGGCGACGACCGGGTGTACCGGGCGATCGACGCCGACTCCGGCGACGAGGTGTGGGACGCCCCCGTCAGGTACCCCACCGAGCTCCGGTCGATCCGGGCCTCGGCCCAGGCCTCGGACGCGGTCTCGGTCGTGATGTTCACCGCGGTCGCCCCCCAGAACGAGGCCGTGGGCCTCAGCAACGAGACGGGGGAGGAGCTGTGGCGCCACGAGGGTCGGGTGCTGCACACCACCGCCGACGCGGTGTTCCTCGCCGTCGACGGCACCGTCGTGGCGCGCGACATCGAGACCGGTGAGGTGGACTGGACCGCGGAGGTGCCGGTCGACGAGGACGGCCAGAGCCCTGCGGGACGGCTGGGCGTCGTCCGGGGCGACGTGCTGGTCACCGTGTCGGGGGGCGAGGCGGTCGGCCTCGACGTGGCGTCCGGCGACGAGGTGTGGACCGATCGGGTCCCCCTGTCGGCCGACGGCGAGGAGCTCGGTGTGGCCCAGGCCGTCGCCGTCGCCGGAGGCAACGTCGTGGTCGCGGCCGAGACGGGCGACGTCGGGATCGCGCCGGCCGAGGGCGAGCTGGTGTGGCGCGAGGTGCGGGACCCCCTGATCGTGGGTGGGGAGTCCAACGTGTGGATCGGCACCGCAGACACCCTGGTCTCCGGCCAGCTCGGTGGCGCGCTGCGCACGATCGACGCGGCCACCGGCGCGACCGGTGACCAGATCCCCATCCCGCTGGCCGAGGGGCAGGCGAAGGCGTCCAACCCCTTCAGCGACGGGATCGTGCTGCTCACCCAGGGGGGTGTGCACGCCTACGGCGTCGAGTCCCTCGGCGAGCTGTGGACGTCCGCCGACTTCGATGGAGCACGGGGCGTCACCGCCGTCGACGGCGGTGTGATCGTGCTGAGCTCGGGCGGGATCGTCTGGTTGCGGGCGCCGGAGTAGGGCCGTCGACGGCCGGCGTCAGCCCTCGGCGGCCGGCAGCAGCGAGGCGGCCGCGGGGTCGACCAGCCACACCACCCGCTCGGCGTCGATGCGCGCCGCCGGGACGTCGTCGCCCCGGGCCACCGCGGCCAGGGCCTCGGCCTTCTCCTCGCCCTCGACGGTGACGACCACGAGACGGGCCCGGGCGATCCCGGCCAGGGTGAGGGTCATGCGCGGGTAGGGGTTGCGGCCCGACGGGTCCTCGTTGAGGGCGACGAGACGCCCCGGGTCGGCGTCGAGGGCCTCGGAGCCGGCGAACAGCGAGGCGGTGTGGCCGTCGGCGCCGAGCCCGAGGTGCACGAGGTCGAACCGGCCGAGGTCGCCGACGCGGAGCTGGTAGGCGTCGACCTCCCCGCAGCGCATGAGGTGGGTGGCGTTGGCCGCCCCCACCCGGTCGAGCAGCGCCTCGCGGGCGAGTCGGTAGTTGGAGTCCTCGTGGTCGTGGGGGACGCAGCGCTCGTCGCCCCAGTAGACGACGACCTTCCACCAGTCGATGCGGGTGCCGCCGTCGTCGGCCAGTCGCTCGTAGCAGCGCCGGGCGGTGTCACCCCCGGACAGGGCGATCGAGAAGTCGTCGGACGCCCGGGACCCGAACGACTCGATCACCCGCTCGGCGAACGCCGCGGGGACGTCGTCGACGACCGTCAGGCCCGCCAGGGTCACGAACCGGCCCCACCCGGCAGGCGGTCGGACTTCGCGGCGAGGGTCTCGAGGAGGTCGTCGTAGGACGCCTCGAAGGAGGCGACGCCCTCCTTCTCCAGCAGCTCGGTGACGTCGTCGAGGTCGATGCCCACCTCGGCCAGGCGGCGGAGGACGTCGACCGACGAGTCGTCGGCGTCGACGGTGCGGGCCACCGTGCCGTGGTCGAGGAAGGCCGCGAGGGTGGCGTCGGGCAGGGTGTTGACCGTGTGCGGCCCGATGAGCTGGTCGACGTAGAGGGTGTCCGGGTAGGCCGGGTCCTTGGTCGAGGTCGACGCCCACAGCGGCCGCTGCACCCGCGCTCCGGCGGCCGCCAGCGCCTCCCACCGCGGACCGGAGTAGCGCTCGGCGAACAGGGCGTAGGCGCGCTGGGCGTTGGCGACCGCGGCCTGCCCCTTCAGGGCCAGGGCCTCGTCGCCGCCGATGGCGTCGAGGCGGCGGTCGACCTCGGAGTCGACCCGGCTCACGAAGAACGACGCGACCGATGACACCCGGCGGACGACCTCGGGCGCCGCGCCCGACGCCACCAGCTCCTCGAGCCCGGCCTGGTGGGCCTCGATCACCTCGCCGTACCGGCTCAGGCTGAACAGGAGGGTGACGTTGACGCTGCGGCCCTCGGCGATCATCCGCTGGATGGCGGGCAGGCCCTCGGCGGTGCCCGGGATCTTGACGTAGAGGTTGGGCTCGTCGATGCGGGTGTGCAGGTCGCGGGCGGCGACCGTGGTGCCCTCGGTGTCGCGGGCCAGGCTCGGCGCGACCTCGACCGACACGTAGCCGTCCTCGCCGTCGCTGTCGTCGTAGACGGGCCGGAGCACGGCCAGGGCGCCCTCGATGTCGGTGACCACGAGGTCCCAGTACGCGTCCTCGACGGTGGCGCCGGCCGCGAGGCGCTCGGCCAGCTGCTCGTCGTAGTCGTCGGAGCCGGCGATGGCCTTCTGGAAGATCGACGGGTTCGAGGTGACGCCGCGCACGCCGTCGGCGACCCAGCGGGCCAGCTCGCCGTCGCGGATCCAGCTGCGCCGGAGGTTGTCGAGCCAGGGGCTCTGGCCCTCGTCGTGGTGGAGGTCGTGCAGGCGGGTCATGGGGGCTCCGGGGTCGGGCGAGGGGTCGTGGCCGGCGGCGCCGGCCGATCAGTCGTCGGAGGGGTCGTCCAGGTCGTCGAAGAGCTCGAGGGCCCGCTCGGCGACGTTCTCGGGGGTGTACCCCATCCGGTCGAGGACCTCCTGGCCGGGGGCGGAGACGCCGAAGGTGTCGATGCTGACGCTGGCATCGGCCCAGCGGTCCCACCCGAGGGAGACGCCGGCCTCGACCGCCAGGGTGGGGACACCCGCGGGCAGCACCTGCTCCTGGTACTCGAAGTCCTCGGCCCCGAAGATGTCCCACGAGGGCATCGACACCACCCGGACGGACCAGCCGGCCTGGCGGAGGAGCTCGGCGGCGCCGACGCACACCGACACCTCGCTGCCGGTGCCGAGCAGGATCACGTGGGGCTCGCCCTCGGGGTCCGAGAGGACGTAGGCGCCCCGTGCCACCCCGTCGGGATCGGTGCCCTCGAGCACCGGGAGGCCCTGGCGGGAGAGCGCGAGGGCGGTGGGGCCCGGGCTCTCGACCGCGACCTTCCAGGCCGCGGCCGTCTCGTTGGCGTCGGCGGGGCGGAGCAGCCGGAGGCCGGGGATGGTGCGGAGGGCCATGAGGTGCTCGACGGGCTGGTGCGTCGGCCCGTCCTCGCCCAGGCCGACCGAGTCGTGGGTGAACGAGTAGATGACCTTGGCCCCGCTCAGGGCGGCCAGCCGCACCGCCGGCCGGCAGTAGTCGCTGAACTGCAGGAAGGTGCCGCCCACCGGCAGCGTGCCGCCGTGCAGGGCCATGCCGTTCATCACCGCGGCCATGGCGTGCTCGCGGATGCCGAAGTAGATCTGGCGGCCGCCGGGCTCGGCGCGCGACAGGGTGCCGGCGCCCTTGATGGCGGTGCCGGTGTTGCCGGAGAGGTCGGCCCCGCCGCCGAGGAGGCCGGGGACGTCCTCGAGGAGGGCCTGGAAGCACTCGCCGCTGGTGACCCGGGTGGCGGCGGACCCGCCGGGCTCGAAGGTGGGGAGGGCGGCCTCCCAGCCGGCGGTGCCGGTGCCGGCCTGGCCGGCGGCCCAGGCCGCCTTGTCGCCGTCCCAGGCGTCGAAGCGGGCCTGCCAGGCCGCGTGCGCGGCCCCTCCCCGCAGACCGGCCTCGCGGTACAGGTCGAGCACGTCGTCGGGGATGTTGAACATGACGTCGGGCGGCATCCCCATGACCTCCTTGGTCCGGGCCACCTCCTCGGCGTCGAGCGGGTTGCCGTGGGCCTTGGGGTCGTCGGTGTAGGTGGGGGAGGGGAAGCCGACCTTGCTCTCGACGACCAGCAGCGTGGGGCGGTCCTCGTCGGCCTTGGCCGCGACCAGCGCGGCCTCGAGGGCGTCGAGGTCCTCCGAGGCCTCGCCCAGCTCGACGACGTCCCAGCCGTAGGCGCGGAACCGGGCCGCGGTGTCGTCGGAGAAGGTGAGGTCGGTCCGGCCGTCGATCGAGATGTGGTTGTCGTCGTACACCGCGATCAGGCGGCCCAACCCGAGGTGCCCGGCGAGCGACGCGGCCTCGTGGCTGAGCCCCTCCTGCATGTCGCCGTCGGAGCAGACCATCCAGGTGTGGTGGTCGACCACCTCGGCGCCGTAGGTGGCGCGCAGCCAGCGCTCGGCGACCGCCATGCCCACCGCGTTGGCGACGCCCTGGCCGAGGGGGCCGGTCGTGACCTCGACCCCGGCGGTGTGGTGGACCTCGGGGTGGCCGGGCGTCGCCGACCCCCACTGGCGGAAGGCCCGCAGGTCGTCGAGGGTCAGCCCGTGGCCGGTGAGGTGGAGCATGGCGTACTGCAGCACCGAGGCATGGCCGCACGACAGCACGAACCGATCGCGGTCGACCCAGTGCGGGTCCGAGGCGTCGTAGGTCATCACCCTCGTCCACAGCACGTGGGCCAGCGGGGCCAGGGCCATGGCCGTGCCCTGGTGGCCGCTCTTGGCCTGCAGGGGCATGTCCATCGCCAGGGCCCGGATCACGTTGATGGCGCGCTGCTCGAGGTCGGGGTCGCTCACGCCCCGCACACTACCGATCGGCCCCGGTCGGCCCCGCGGCCGGTCGACGGCGGCCGCCCCGTGACGCGCGCCTGTCACGCGACTGTCGCTTGACCGGGTCGGCGAGCCGGGCGGATGGTGGCGCGATGGGCGCACGCGGGCACAGGACCACTCGACTGAGGCTGCTGGTGGGAGGGGCGGTGCTGACCGCCGCCCTCTGCGTGGCGGTGTCCGCACCGGGCGGGGCCGCGCCCTACTGCGGGATCACCTGGGGCTCGGGCCCCAAGTCGTCCTCGCCGATGGTGGTCGACCCGATCACCAACCTGCGGGCCGGGCGTCACACCTGCTTCGACCGGCTGGTCGTCGACCTGCGCGGGGGCAACCCGGGGTTCTCGGTCCGCTACGTGCCGGTGCTGCTCGGCGACGCCACGGGCGAGCCGGTGGCGCTCCGGGGCGGCGCCTTCCTCGACGTGATCGTCCGGGCGCCCGCCCACGACGACGAGGGCAACCCCACCTACCGCCCGACCCGGCCGTCCGAGGCGGTGGCCGTCGGCGGGTTCCGCACCTTCCGGCAGGTGCGCTTCCTCGGCACGTTCGAGGGCATCACCCAGATCGGACTGGGCGTGCGGGCCCGCCTTCCGTTCCGGGTGTTCGTGCTGCGCGGAGCGACCACACGGCTCGTGATCGACGTCGCCCACCGCTGGTGAACGCGGGCGTCCGGGGGACCTGACGGGTCGTCAGACAGTGGCCTAGAGTCACCTGGACACCTGACCAGGAGACCCGCCCACATGGCCGACTTCCCCGTGCACGACCGCCTCTTCATCGGAGGTGACTGGGTCGCGCCCGCCGGATCCGACGTGATCGAGATCATCAACCCGGCGACCGAGCAGGTCGACGGCCGGGTCCCCGACGGCACCGTCGCCGACATCGATGCCGCGGTCGCCGCCGCCCGCCGGGCCTTCGACGAGGGTCCCTGGCCGCAGATGGACCCCAAGGAGCGGGGTGAGGTGCTCGCCGCCGTCTCGGCCGCCATCACCGCCGACATGCAGGGCATCGCCGAGTCGATCTCCCGCGAGATGGGCTCGCCGGTCAGCTTCAGCCTGATGGGCCAGGTGCTGGCGCCCACCATGATCGCCGACCAGTACGTCGAGCTGGCCAACACCTACGACTTCACCGACATCAGGCCCGGGATGCTCGGCCCGTCCGAGGTGCGGAAGGTGCCGCTCGGCGTCGCCGCCGCCGTGATCCCGTGGAACGTCCCCCTCTTCGCCGCCATCATCAAGCTGGCCCCGGCCCTCGTCGCCGGCTGCACGGTGGTGCTCAAGCCGGCTCCGGAGACCCCGCTGTCGGCCTTCCACCTGGCCCAGCTGTTCGCCGACGCCGGCCTGCCGCCCGGTGTGCTGAACGTCGTCCCCGCCGGGCGCGAGGTCGGCGAGCACCTCGTGACCCACCCCGGCGTCGACAAGGTGTCCTTCACCGGCTCGACCGGCGTCGGACGGCGCATCGGTGGCCTGTGCGGCGAGCTGCTGCGCCCCGTCACCCTGGAGCTGGGCGGCAAGTCCGCCGCCATCGTGATGCCCGATGCCGACGTCGCGGCCGCGGTGGCCGGCTTCGTGCCCAACGGGGTGATGAACAACGGGCAGGCGTGCGTGGCCCAGACCCGCATCCTGGCCAGCCGCGACCGCTACGCCGAGGTGGTCGACGCGGTCACCGAGGCCGTCGGTGCGCTGACCGTGGGCGACCCGATGGACCCGGCGACCGACGTCGGCCCGCTGGTGGCCGAGCGCCAGCGCGAGCGGGTCGAGGGCTACATCGCCGCCGGCCGCGACGCCGGTGCCCGGGTCACCGTCGGCGGTGGGCGCCCGGCCGGCATCGACCGCGGCTGGTACGTCGAGCCGACCGTCTTCGCCGACGCGACCAACGACATGACCATCGCCCAGGAGGAGATCTTCGGTCCCGTCCTGACGGTCATCCCCTACGACGGCGTCGACGACGCCGTCCGCATCGCCAACGACTCGCCCTACGGGCTGTCGGGTTCGGTGTGGGGCGCCGACGCCGAGGCGGCGGCCGCCGTCGGACGGCGCGTCCGCACCGGCACCATGAACATCAACACGTTCATGATGGACATGTGCTCGCCGTTCGGTGGGTTCAAGGCATCGGGCATGGGCCGGGAGCTGGGGCCGGAGGGCCTCGAGGCGTACCTCGAGACCCAGACCATCGCCCACGTGGCCGAGGGCTGACGCCCGGTGGCACTCCCCAGCCCGAGGCAGCCCGAGCAGGCCCGCGCCGACCTCGCGGGATGGCTGACGGCCCAGGTCGGCTCCGAGGTGACCGTCGGCGACGTCGGCGGCCCGCCGGCCACCGGCTTCAGCAACGAGACGATCATCTTCGACGCGACCTGGGAGGAGGACGGCGTCCGCCGGACGCACCACCTCGTCGCCCGGGTCCAGCCGACCTCGCACACCGTGTTCATGGACGACACCTTCGAGGTCCAGCTGCAGGTGCTGCGGGCGCTGGCCGGCGCGGCGGAGGTGCCGGTCCCGCCCGTGCGGTGGTTCGAGCCCGATGCGTCGGTGCTCGGGGCGCCGTTCATGGTGATGGACGCAGCCCCCGGGTCGGCGCCGGCCGACAGCCCGCCGTACTCGATGGAGGGCTGGTACCACGACGCCCACCCCGACGTGCAGGAGGCGGTGTGGCTGCGCGGCCTCGACGCCATGGCCGCGGTGCACCGGGTCGACTGGCGGGCCCTCGACCTCGGCGGGCTCGACCCCTGCCCGACGGGCGGCAGCCGCCTCGACGCCAAGCTCGACCAGTGGGAGCGCATGCTCACCTGGGCGTCGCCCGACGAGCACCACGCGGTGCCGGCCGCCGCGCTGCGGTGGCTGCGCGAGAACCGGCCTCCGGACACCGACGACCCCGCCCTCTGCTGGGGTGACAGCCGCATCGGGAACCAGCTCTTCGACGGCGTCGAGTCCCCCGACACGGTGCGGGTGTCGGCGGTGCTCGACTGGGAGATGGTCCACGTCGGCGACCCGATCCAGGACCTGGGGTGGTTCACCTGGCTCGACCACACCCTGTCGGCCGGCCTCGACCAGCCCCGCCTCGCCGGCCTGCCGTCGGTCGAGGAGACCGTCGCCCGGTGGGAGGCGGCCACCGGTCGCTCCGGCGAGCACCACCGCTGGGCCGAGCTCCTCGCCGGGCTGGGCTTCGCGGTGGTGATGGTGCGCCTCACCGTCCTGCTCAAGGACGCCGGGCTCTTCCCCGACGACTCCGACTTCGCCCGTACCAACATGGCCTGCACCGCCCTGCGCGACGCCCTCGTCGCCCTCGACGTGCACGCCGACGACCTGACCTGAGGCCCGGTTGACCCTGTCACCGCTCGACGAGTACCCCGTCCACCAGGCGCCGATCTCCATGCGCCACGTGGCGACCAGCGACCGCAACTTCTACGACCGCTCGTACTTCAACGCCCACCCGCCGACCGATGAGCTCTTCTGCGTGTTCGGGCATGGGCCAGTACCCCAACCTGGGCGTGCAGGACGGCTTCCTGCTCGTCGCCGACGCCGAGTCCCACCGGGTGGTGCGGGCGTCGCGCGCCCTCACCACCGACCGCATGGACACCACCTGCGGACCGCTGCGCGATCGAGGTGGTCGAGCCGCTGCGGGTGATCCGCGTGACCTGCGAGCCGAGCGAGCGCGACGTGGCCTGCGACATGACGTGGACCGGGTCCATCCCGGCCCACGAGGAGCCCGGCCACCGTCATGCGCCTCAACGAGCGCCAGACGTTCGACTCGATGCGCTACGCCCAGACCGGCCGTTGGGAGGGCTGGCTCGAGGTCGACGGCGTGCGCCACGAGGTCACGCCCGACCGCTGGTGGGGGAGCCGCGACCGCTCGTGGGGGGTCCGTCCGGTGGGCGAGCCCGAGCCGGCCGGCATCAACGCGGCCCGCCCGATGGAGGGCTTCTTCTGGGTCTACGCCCCGATGCAGTTCGACGACTTCGCGATCCTCTGCATCCGCCAGGACGAGGCCGACGGCACCCCGGTGCTCGCGCCAGGCGGTGCGGGCCTGGCCCGACGGCCGCATCGACGACCTCGGCCGACCCGACGTCGACCCTCCGCTTCCGCGACGGGCACCCGCGAGGTCACTCGGGGCCACCTGGCACCTGACCGAGCCCGACGGCAAGCCGCTGGAGGTCGAGGTCGAGGTGCTCCTGCCCGTGTGGCTGGGCAAGGGCACCGGGTACGGCTTCGACGACGACTGGCGCCACGGCATGTGGCAGGGCGACGAGGTCGTGCAGTCCGTGCGCTACGACCTCACCGACCCCGCGGTCGCGGCCGGCATGTTCGGCATCCAGGAGAGCGTGAGCCGCTTCACCTGCGGCGACGCCGTCGGCCACGGCATGCTGGAGTGGCTCTTCCTGGGTCGTCACGACCCGTCGGGCTGGACCGGCTGGTAGCAGCGGACGCCCGGCGGGGGCTCAGCCCTCGGTCCGCGTCCCGCACGACCAGCACCGAGGCGGTGAAGGCGTGCACGTGGTTGCGACCGGCGACCGGGCCGATCTCCCCGGCGCAGGCCATGCCCGCCACCGCGGGGCCCACCGCCGCGGCCACCAGGTCGGCGTCGTGGTCGGGCTCGCCGAAGAAGCGCGTCCCCCGACCGGTGCAGGTGAACAGGAGGGCTCCCGTCGAGGGCGGGCGCCGACCGCTGCGGAGCCCGAGCTCGGCGAGGGAGCGCCGCAGCTCGGCCTCCGCGCCCCCGGCGTCGCGGACCTGGAACTGGACGGTGGTCCCGACCGGCACCCGCTCGCCGACCAGCACGCCTCGCCGGTCGGCATCGGCGCCGTTGACGCTGCGGATGAGGAAGTCGCCGGTGCCGAAGGTGGGCTGAGCGCTCGTCGGCCACCACGCCGATCTGGGGCCCGGCCTCGAACAGGGCCCGGTCCGCATCGCCCATCGTGCGGCCGACCTCGATGAGCCGGTCGAGCGCGGGCACGCCGGCGAGGCCGAGCAGCAGCGGCCCGTCCGCGCGCGGTCACGATCATCGGCTCACCGACCGGTCGGCACCCCTGCGACACCACCGGTGTCGCCGGCACGCCACGGGGCAGGAGCACGCCGACGGCACCGTCGGCGTGGACGAGGTCGTCGAGCACCAGCCGGTTGCCGCCGGGACCGCGTGCGCCCGACGCCAGGCCGCCCACCACGGCCAGGTCCGGCAGGGCCTCGCCGGTGCCGGCCAGCAGGCCGTCGACGGGGACGGATGTAGGGGTCGGCCAGCAGCACCAGCGTGCGGGGGCCGTCTCCGGCCTCCTTGGGCATGCCGTCGACGCGTCGGACGCCGCCCTCGTCGGGCTCGACGGTGATGCGGACCGGGGTGGCCGCCCCGCCGGTGCGGCCGGCCCACAGGGCGATGGCCGGGACCCTCCTCGACCTCGCGGCCGCCGCCGACCACCGCGGCCGCCGCGGCACCGACGAGGACACCGGGTGCGAGGGTCGAGCGGACGGCGGCGGCGACGTCGTCGAGGACGCCGGCCAGGGCGCGGGTCACGAAGAGGACCGCGACGTCGGGTGCGGGTCCGAGCACGTCGAGGACCGAGCCGACGACCTCGCCGACCGCCTCGGGCGGGGACGGGTGCTCCGACAGCGCGGCGGCGAAGGCCACGGGATCAGGCGACGGGCGGGAGCAGGGTGAGGGGCACGACCGTCGTCGGGCCGGAGTCGAGGCGGCAGTGGGCCTCGACGACCCCGTAGTCGTCGAACTCCAGCTGGGCCCGGACGAGGCGGTAGTTGAACTTCCCCGGCTCGACCTGGAGCGGCTGCACGTTGCGGGCGACCTGCTCCCCGTCGCGCTGGTAGACGACCTCGAGCGCGCCCTGGCCGGGCTCGTCGTCCCGGCAGCGCACCAGCACCAGCAGGTGGGGTTCGATGGTGACGGGAGCGGGGGAGGGGGCGGCCACCGAGAAGTGGACCCCGGTCAGGTCGATGCGGGTCGACGGCCCGGGCACGGACCGCATCTCCATCTCCTCGATGAACACGGCAGCGACGATGTCCATCCCCGCACCGTAGGCCGCGTCGTGCCGGGCTCCGACCCGACCCACGGCCGGGCGCTCAGCCGTGCGACCGTCAGCCCTGCACCTCAACCGTGGACCTGGCCGCCGCCGACCCAGGTCGCGGTGCAGCGCAGGGTGACGGGGTCGAGGGCGGCGAGGTCGGCGAGCCGTCCCGGCGCCAGCGCCCCCCGGTCGGTGAGGCCGAGCAGGGCCGCCGGGGTGCTCGACGCCGCCCGCACGGCCCGCTCCAGGGTGACGTCGGCCCGGTCGACGACCAGGGCCACCGCCGCGTCCATGGTGAGGCTGCTGCCGGCGAGGGTGCCGTCGGCCAGGCGGGGCGCGGTGCCGTCGTGGCCGACCCGCACCTCGCCGGTGCCGCCGGCCCGCCACGCCACCGCGTCGGTCACCAGGACGATCCGCCCGTCGGGCTTGCACCGGAACGCGACGTCGAGCACCGCCGGGTGCACGTGCACCCCGTCGGCGATGAGCGACACGGTCACCCGGTCGTCGGTGAGGGCGGCGCCGACCAGGCCCGGCTCGCGGTGGTGGAGCCCGTCCATGGCGTTGAACCCGTGGGTCACGAGGGCGCGCCCCGGCGTCGATGGCGGCGGTGGCCTGCTCGTGGGTGGCGGAGGAGTGGCCGATCGCGGCGACGCCCCGCCGGGCGCGGACGGCGGCGATCGCGTCGAGCGCGCCGTCGGCCTCGGCGCCGAGGGTGACCAGGCGGACGATCGGCGGCAGGGCCGCGATCCAGGCCGGGTCCGGGGCGCGGACCAGGCTCGCCACGGTGGGCCCCCGTGCCGCCGACCGAGGAACGGGCCCTCCAGGTGGGCGCCGGCGATGCGGGGGCGAGGGCCGGGCCGGGCCGGCCGCCTCCGCGACCGCCGCCAGCCGCTCCGGGTAGGCGTCGAGGGGCGCGGTGACCAGGGTCGGGAGCCAGGTGGTGGTGCCCTGGGCGGCGACCAGGGCGTCGAGCCGGTCCCAGTCGCCGCCGCGGGCGCGGGCGACGTCGACGTCGTCCACGCCGTTCACCTGGAGGTCGACGAAGCCGGGCACCAGGACGCGGTCGGGGACGGGGCCGGTGGTGGGGCCGACGGCGGTGATGCGATCGCCCTCGACCTCCACCACACCGGGGGCGAGGACGCCGGTCGGCGTCACGACCCGCGAGGCCCCGAGCGTCGTCACCCGGGGGACAGTACCGACTCCCTCCCCGGAGCTCGGGTTGCGGACCGGTACCCTCCTGCCCGTGGCAGCGGACGTGACCGCCTCGACGCGTGAGGCGATCCTGGTCGAGGCGCGCCGGTGCTTCGCCGAGAAGGGCTTCGACGGCACGTCGCTCAACGACATCGCCGCGGGCGTCGGGCATCCGCCGGCCCAGCATCCTCCACCACTTCCCGTCGAAGGAGGCCATCTACGCCGAGGTGTTCCTCGGGGTGATGTCGCAGTGGTCGGCCCAGGTCGAGGCGGCCGTCGAGGAGCCGGTGCGGGAGGGGTGGAGCAAGGTCGACCACGTCGTCGCGGCCGGCTTCCGCTTCTTCCAGGAGAACCCGGACTTCGTCCGCATCGCCCGCCGCGAGGCGCTCGAGGGCGGCGAGCACCTGCCCATCGACCTGGGCAAGCTGCTGCGGCCGCACTTCGAGCGGGCCGTCGGCTACCTCCAGCGGGAGATGGACGCCGGCCACTTCCGCCAGCAGGACGCCGAGCACCTGGTGCTGTCCGGGCTGGGGGCGCTGATGTCGTACTTCAGCGACGGTCCCTTCCTCACCGGGCTGCTGGGCCGCGACCCCTTCACCGACGAGGAGCTGGAGCGTCGCCTGGAGCACGTCCGCAGCCTCCTGCGCACCGCCCTCCTCCCCGACGCCGGCGTCTGAGCGCCTGATCGGACGGGAGCGTCGGGCGGGAGCCCCGGGCGACGCAGGTCGTAAGGTCCCGGCCGTGCCGGAGCCCGCTGACACCCCGCCCCCGCCCGCCCCCACCGCGACCCTGTCGGAGGCCGCGTCGAAGGCCCTCCTGCGGGGCCACGGTGTGCCCCTGCTCGACGAGCGGGAGGTCGCCGACGCCGAGGCCGCCGCGCTCGCGGCCGCCGAGATCGGCTTCCCCGTGGTGGCGAAGCTGTGCGGCGACGCCATCGCCCACAAGACCGAGCGGGGCCTGGTGCGGCTCGGCCTCGCCGACGCCGACGCGGTCGCGGGCCGCCGCCGCCGACCTGCTGGCCGCGGCCACCCCCGAGGACGGCGACGTGTCGGTGCTCGTCGCGCCGATGGTGCGGGGCACACCGCGAGCTCATCGCCGGCATGGCCCGCGACCCGCAGTTCGGACCGACCGTGCTGCTCGGGGTCGGCGGTGTGCTGGCCGAGGCGGTCGGCGACGTCGTGGTCCGCCTCGTGCCGCTGAGCCGGGCCGACGCCGAGGAGATGATCGACGGCCTGGCCACCCAGGCCCTGCTCGGCCCGTTCCGCGGCGAGCCGGCCGTCGACCGCGACGCGCTGGTCGACGTGCTGCTCGGGCTGTCGGCCGCGGCCGAGGCCGATCCGACCATCGCCGCGATCGACCTCAACCCGCTGATCGTCGTCGACGGGCGGCCCATCGCGGTCGACGCGCTCGTCGAGGTGTCCGCCGACGCAGCCCCGGACCGGGCGCCGACGAGGCCGCGCCCGACCGACGAGCAGGTGCGGGCCCTCTTCGACCCCCGCGGCGTCGTCGTCGCCGGCGCCTCGACCCACCCGGGCAAGTTCGGGTTCGTCAGCCTGCACAACATCCTCGCCGCCGGCTACGAGGGCGCCGTGTTCGCCACCAACCGCGACCGGGCCGAGGTGCTCGGCGTGCAGTCGGTGGCCGACCTCGTCCGAGATCCCCGACGGCGCCGCCGACCTGATGTTCATGTGCACGCCCGGCGGCGGTGAACCCCGAGCTGCTGCGGGCCGCGGCGGCCAAGGGCGTCCGCGCCGCGTTCGTCACCTCCGCCGGCTACGGCGAGGCGGGCGAGGACGGCATCGCGGCCCAGGCCGAGCTGGTCGCCCTGTGCGACGAGCTGGGCATCCTGCTCGCCGGCCCCAACGGCCAGGGCGTGGTCTCCACCCCGGCGCGCCTGTGCGCCCAGATCGTCGCCCCGTACCCACCGGCCGGGCGCGATCGGGGTGGCCAGCCAGTCGGGCAACTTCGTGTCGAGCTTCATGAACCTGGCCGTCGCCACCGGCGATCGGCATCAGCCGGGCCGTCAGCGCCGGCAACGCCGCCGCCGTCGGCGTGCCCGACTACCTCGACCACTTCGCCGACGACCCCGAGACCGCGGTGGGCCTCGCCTACGTCGAGGGCGTGCCCGACGGCCGGGCCTTCTTCGACCGCATCCGCTCCGTCGCCGCGCGCCAGCCGCTGGTGCTGCTCAAGGGCGGCGCGACCGCCGGCGGGCAGAGGGCCGCCGCCAGCCACACCGGCTCGCTCGCCACCGACGACCGGGTGTTCGACGGCGCCTGCCGCCAGGCCGGGGTCGACCCGGGCGAGCCAGCGTCGAGGACGCCTTCGAGGCCGCCGCCACCTTCGCCACCCAGCCGCTGCCCCGCGGGCCCCGCACCGTCGTGATGACCACGGCCGGCGGCTGGGGCGTGGTGTGCGCCGACGCCATCCACCGCTCGTCGCTGGAGCTGGCGGCGCTGCCGCGCCGACCTGCTGGCCGCCATCGACGAGAAGCTCCCGCCACGGTGGAGCCGGAGCAACCCCGTCGACCTGGCCGGCGGCGAGACCCGCGACACCATCCCCGAGGTGATGGAGCTGATCGCGACCCACCCCGAGGTCGACGCGGTGATCTACCTCGGTCTCGGCATCCAGGCCAACCAGGCCCGGCTGATGCGGCGGGGCCGCTTCTACCCCGGCGACGGGCTGGAGCGCATCGTCGACTACCACGAGCGCCAGGACGCCCGCTTCGCCCAGGCCGCGGCCGACATCTCCGACGCCACCGGCAAGCCGATCCTGCTGCGCCACCGAGCTGGCGGTGGCCGACCCGGAGAACCCCGGGCCGGCCACGGTCCGGGCCACGCGGACGGCTCTGCTACCCGTCGGCCGATCGCGCCGTCCGCGCCCTCGACCACCTCTGGCAGCGCACCCGCTTCCTCGACGCGAGGGACTGAGCCCCGGTGACGGACGCGACCGGGACCGAGATGCCGATGTTCCCCCTCGGCACCGTCCTGGTCCCGTCGATGCTGCTGCCGCTCAACGTGTTCGAGGAGCGCTACCGGCGGATGGTCACCGAGTGCCTCGAGGGCGTCCCCGAGATGGGGGTGGTGCTGATCGAGCGGGGGAGCGAGGTGGGGGGCGGTGACGTCCGCACCGACGTGGGCACCGTGGCACGGATCCTCGAGGCCCGGGGCGACCGCGACACCGGCTACCACGTCGCCGCGGTGGGGGTGCGGCGGATCCGCATCGAGCGCTGGATGCCCGACGACCCCTACCCGCGCGCGGTGGTCAGCGACTGGCCCGACGCGCCGATCCCCGACGGGGACGACCTCCGGGGCGCCCTCGCCGCCGTGCTGGTCCTCCTTCGGCGGGCCCTGGCCCTGCAGGCCGAGCTGGGTGAGCCCGGACCGCCGGTCGACGTCGAGGTCAGCCCGGACCCGACCCTCGCCTCCCACCAGGTCGCCGCGCTCGCCCCGCTCGGTCCCCTCGACCGCCAGGCGCTGCTCCGGGCCGAGGGGCCGGTCGAGCGGCTGACGGCGGCCCACACCCTCCTCGACGACGCCGTCGAGCTCCTCCAGGCCCGCCTCGCCACCCCCTAGGACTCCCGCCGCGGTCCTTGCGTCGACGTGGGGCGACGGGTAGGAAGGGCCGACCCACGGCCGGGTCCCGACCGTCGCGAGCCCCCACCCCCGGAGACACCACACGTGGCCCAGAAGGACGAGCGCAGCCCCAAGGAGAGCGCCAACGAGGTCTGGACGCTCGTCCGCGACTACGCCAAGCAGGAGACCCTCGACCCGATCAAGGGCCTGCTCAACTTCGCCAAGTGGGGCCTCGTCGGCTCGTTGCTCGTGGGCATCGGTGTGATCGAGCTGCTCGTCGCCGTGCTCCGCATGGTGCAGGTCGAGACCGGGACCTTCCTCGACGGTCGCATGAGCCCGTTCCCCTACGTCATCACCCTCGTCGTCACCGGCATCGTGCTCCTGCTCACCAAGCGGGCCATGACCTCGCGCAAGGCGGTCACCGAGCCGTGAGCCCGCAGCCCACCCGTGCGCCCCAGGGCGCGCTCTCCCCGGAGGACCACGCCTGATGGCGACCCCCACCCCCACCCGCGTCAGCCGGGACGACATCGAGGCCAAGCTCCGCGAGATCCAGGGCGAGGTCGACGAGACCGCCGAGCAGGCCAAGGGGATGGCCATCGCCGTCGGGGCGGTCGTCGCCGTCGGCGTGCTGGTGGTCATCTTCGCCCTGGGCAGCCGTCGGGGCCGTCGGAAGACGACCGTGGTCGAGGTCCGGAGGTTCTGATCCGTGCCCCGTCGGATCGTGCCCCCGCCTCGGGGGATGTGGAAGCTGGTGGCCCGGGCGCAGCGCGTCGGGCTGTCCGAGGGCATGCGCGGCAAGGGCGGCGGCTGGATCGCGCTCGGCGTCGGCGCGTGGGGCCTGCAGCGCCTCCGCAACGCCGGCGACCCCACCCAGGTCCTGATCAGCGAGCCGATCCGCTCCGGCGAGCGGGTCGAGATCACCAACCTGGGGATCACCCGCGGCCAGTACGACAAGCAGGCCAAGGCGGCGCGCAAGGCCGAGGCCAAGGCGCAGGAGCAGGCCCAGGAGCAGGCCAAGGCCGACCGCAAGGCGGCCAAGCGGGCCCGCCGCAAGGGCTGAGCACGACGGGGACCCGCCCCCGCCCCTCCGCTGGGGGCCGGGAGGGCGCGGGTGCCAGCATGGGCGCCGTGCTGGTCCGCCTCCGCAACCCCTCCCGCACCGTCGAGGTCGACGGGCCGATGTCGGTCATCGCCCTCGTCAAGCGGATGGGCTACCCGCGCGAGGCGGTGCTGGTGATCCGCGACGGCACGCTCGTGCCCGGCGACGCCACCCTGCCCCACGACGCCGAGGTGGAGATCCGACCGGTCATCTCCGGGGGTGCGCAGCCGTGAAGTGCCGGGTGTGCCGCGAGCCGGCGGTCATCGACATCCGTCGCCACAACGCCAACTTCTGCGTCGAGCACTTCCTGCGACTGTGCCGCGACCAGGTCGAGAAGGCCATCAAGCAGTTCTCGATGCTGGCGCCCGGGGAGCGGGTGCTGCTCGCCGTCTCCGGCGGCAAGGACTCGCTCGCCCTGTGGGACCTGCTGCTGGAGCTGGGCTACGACGTCGACGGGCTGTACGTCGGCCTGGGCATCGACGGCTACAGCGACCAGTCCGCCACCTACGTCCACCGCTTCGTCGAGGAGCGGGGCGTCCGACTGGTGGAGGTCGACCTGCGCGCCGACGAGGGCTTCGACGTCCCCACCGCGGCGACCGCCACCCGCCGGGTGCCGTGCTCGGCGTGCGGGCTCTCGAAGCGGCACCTCTTCGACCGCCACGCGGTGCAGGGCGGCTACGACGCCGTCGCCACCGGCCACAACCTCGACGACGAGGCCGCCGTGCTGCTGGGCAACACGCTCCGCTGGGCCGACGAGCACCTCGGCCGCCAGCGCCCGGTGCTGCCCGCCCGCCACGGCTTCCCCCGCAAGGTGAAGCCGCTGGTGCGGCTGACCGAGCGGGAGACCGCCGCCTACTGCGTCCTGCGCGGGATCGACTACCAGGTGGAGGAGTGCCCCATGGCGGCCGGCAACCGCCACCTCGGCCTCAAGGAGCTGCTGAACGACATGGAGTCCCGCTCGCCCGGCGCGAAGCACGATTTCTACTTCGGGTTCCTGGAGCGGGGCGTCGACCGCTTCGCCTCCGCCGCGGGGGCCGACGACGACGGCAGCGTCGTGCTCGTCGGCTGCGCCCGCTGCGGTGCCCCGACGACCGGCGAGGTCTGCGCCTTCTGCCGGCTGGCCGAGCGGGCCCGGGCCGCCGAGCCCGTCGCCATGGGACCGACCCGGAGGCGACGATGAGCGAGACCGACGCGACCGACGCGAGACCGACGCAGGGGCCGCCGAGCAGATCGACGACCCGCCTCCGGCCCGCCCGCTGCGGGCCGGCGAGATGGTGCTGCTCGTCGACGCCAAGCGCCGGCGCTACCTGGTGACCCTGGAGGCCGGGGCCGAGTTCCACTCGCACGCCGGCATCGTCGGCCACGACGAGCTCATCGGCCGCGACGCCGGTCGCCAGGTGCGCTCCACCCGGGGCGCCCGCTACACGGTGCTGCGCCCGACGCTCACCGACTACATCCTCAAGATGCCGCGCGGCGCACAGGTCATCTACCCCAAGGACATCGGGCCGATCCTGATGTTGGCCGACATCTTCCCCGGTGTCCGGGTGCTGGAGTCCGGGCTCGGGTCGGGGGCGTTGTCGATGGGGATGCTGCGCGCCGGCGCCGACATCACCGGCTACGAGCTGCGCGACGACTTCGCGGTCCGCGCCCAGCGGAACGTGTCGGACTTCCTCGGGCCCGACGTCCTCGATCGCTACTCGGTCGAGGTGAGGGACTGCTACGAGGGCATCGACGCCACCGAGCTCGACCGCATCGTCCTCGACCTGCCCGAGCCGTGGCGCGTGGTCGCCCCCGCGACGTCGGCCCTGCAGACCGGCGGCCTCCTCGTCGCCTACACCCCGCAGATCACCCAGGCGGCGCGGCTGCGCGAGGAGCTCGACCGCAGCCCCTTCGGCATGGCCGAGACGCTCGAGGTGCTCCAGCGCGGGTGGCACATCGAGGGCCAGGCCGTGCGCCCGGACCACCGGATGGTGGCCCACACCGGCTTCCTCACCGTGGCCCGCCTGCTGGCCGGCTGAGCACGGCCGTGCTCGACCTCCTGCTGATCGCGCTGCTGGTCGGCGCCGCGGTGGGCGGGTACCGCCTCGGCTTCGTCGCCCGTGCCGCCTCGTGGATCGGGATGCTCGTCGGCATCCTCGTCGCGGCGCGCCTGATGCCCGGCCTCCTCGAGCGGATGGGCCCGGAGGCGGGCCGGGCCCAGGTCGTGGCGGTGGCGGCGGGGGTCCTGCTCGGTGGGGCGGCGGTGGGCCAGTCGATCGGCGTGCTCGTCGGCGACCGCATCCAGCTCGGCATCACGAGCCGGGCCGGGCGGGCCGTCGACGCGGGCGGTGGCGCGGTGGCGGGCGTGCTGGGACTGCTCGTCGTGGTGTGGCTGCTCATCCCCGCCCTGGCCGACGTGCAGGGCATGCCGGCTCGCGAGGTGCGGCGCTCGCGGATCATCACCGGCCTCACCGAGGCCCTGCCGGCCGCGCCCGACGCCACCCGCACGCTCCGGCAGGTCCTCGGCGACGGCTTCCCGCAGGTGTTCGACGACCTCGGTCGCAGCCCCGACGTCGGCCCTCCTCCGGAGGCCTCGGGCCTGAGCCAGGAGCGAGCCGAGCAGGTCGCGGCCTCGGTCGTGAAGGTGGCGGGCGAGGCGTGCGGGCGCATCCAGTCCGGCACCGGCTTCGCCGTCGGCGACGACCTGGTGGTCACCAACGCCCACGTCGTCGCGGGGGAGCCCACCACCGAGGTGCAGCGCCAGGACGGCAGCGCGGTGCCCGCCGGGCTGGTCGCCTTCGACCCCGACCGCGACCTCGCGGTGCTCCGCGCCCCGGGCCTGGGCGCCGCCGCGCTGCCGATCACCGAGTCGGCGGTGGGCCAGACCGGGGCCGTGTTCGGACATCCCGGGGGTGGGCCCCTCGAGCTCTCGCCGTTCGACGTCCGCCAGCGGGTCACCGCCCGAGGGGCCGACATCTACGGCCGCCCCGGCGTCGAGCGCGACGTCCTGGTGCTCGCGTCCGACCTGGCCCCCGGCGACTCGGGCTCCGCCCTGGTCGACCCCGAGGGCAGGGTCGTCGGGGTCGCCTTCGCGGTGGCGCCCGATCGGGACGGCGTGGCCTACGCCCTGTCGACCGACGAGCTGCGGACCGTCCTCGACGAGGTCGGCTCCGCACGCGTCGACGCCGGCCCCTGCACGGCCTGAGAGGCGAGCAGCGGACCGGCGTCGGACGGCGTCAGGTGGTGGGGGGAGGTCCCTGGTCGGGGACCTCGATCACTCGGGGATCTCGATGTAGATGCACTCGCCGGGGCACTCCTCGGCGGACTCGATCACGGCCTCGAGCTGGCTGTCCGGGAAGCCGGCCAGACCCTCGGCGCCGCCCGGGTCGGAGTAGACCTTGTCGCCCTCCTTGACGTAGGCCAGGCCGTCGTCGAGGAGCGTGAAGACGTCGGGGGCGATCTCCTCGCAGAGGCCGTCGCCGGTGCAGAGATCCTGGTCGATCCAGACCTTCATGGGGGATTCGCCTCCTGCGCACGGTGCGCGTCGATCGTTCGCCGGGCGTGGTCCCGACGGGTCAGTGGCCAGGGTAGTCCGCCACCAGATAAACCCGGCAACACCCGGGCAAAGGTCACCCACTCCGGTGCGGCGGGGGTGCCCCGCGGGCGGGATAGGGTGCCGACGAGGCCCGGGGCTGACACCCGCCGGGCCACCCGTCAGCAAGGGAGGTGGTCCCCGTCGACACGCACCGAGACCCGCAGTCCGACGACGACGCCACCGACCTCCACGAGCAGGTCGCCACGCTCGAGGAGGAGGTCGCCGTCCTCCGCCGCCGCCTCCAGGAGGCACCCAAGCGGGTGCGCACCCTCGAGGAGCGCCTGCTCGAGACCAAGGGCCAGCTGGCCCGGGCGGTGAGCCAGAACGAGAAGCTCGCCTACACCCTGCGCGAGGCGCGCGACCAGATCGCCGCCCTCCGCGAGGAGGTCGACAAGCTCACCCAGCCGCCGTCGGCCTACGGCTCGGTGCTCGGCACCAACGAGGACGGCACCGTCGACGTGATGTCCGGTGGCCGGAAGATGCGCGTCGCGGTGCTGCCCGACGTCGAGGGCACCCTCGAGCGCGGCGCCGAGGTCGTGCTCAACGAGTCGTTCACCATCGTCCTGGCCCGCGGTGCCGACGGCACCGGCGAGCTGGTGACGCTCAAGGAGGTCATCGACGGGGGCAACCGCGCCATCGTCGTGGGCCGGGCCGACGACGAGCGGGTGTGCGAGATCGCCTCCAGCCTCAAGGGCCAGCCCCTCCGCTCCGGCGACGCGGTGCGCATGGACCCCCGCTCGGGGCTGCTGCTCGAGCGCCTGCCCCGACCCGAGGTCGAGGAGCTCGTGCTCGAGGAGGTCCCCGACATCGCCTACACCGACGTCGGTGGCCTCGACAGCCAGATCGAGCAGATCGCCGACGCGGTCGAGCTGCCGTTCCTGCACGCCGACCTGTTCGCCGAGCACAAGCTGCCCGCCCCCAAGGGCATCCTCCTCTACGGCCCCCCGGGCTGCGGCAAGACCCTCATCGCCAAGGCGGTGGCCAACTCGCTGGCCAAGAAGGTGGCCGAGGCCGCCGGCGACTCCGAGGCCCGCAGCTACTTCCTGAACATCAAGGGCCCCGAGCTGCTCAACAAGTACGTGGGCGAGACCGAGCGCCAGATCCGCCTGGTGTTCCAGCGGGCCCGGGAGAAGTCCGAGGAGGGCTGGCCCGTCATCGTCTTCTTCGACGAGATGGACTCCATGTTCCGCACCCGCGGCACCGGCATCTCCTCCGACATGGAGTCGACCATCGTCCCGCAGCTGCTGGCCGAGATCGACGGCGTCGAGACCCTGCGCAACGTCATCGTGATCGGCGCCTCCAACCGCGAGGACCTCATCGATCCCGCGATCCTGCGGCCCGGCCGGCTCGACGTGAAGATCAAGATCGAGCGCCCCGACGCCGAGGCCGCGGCCCAGATCTTCGGGCGGTACCTCACCATCGACCTCCCGCTCGACGAGAACGAGGTGGCCAGCCTCGGCGGCGGCGACCGGGCCAAGTGCACCCAGGCGATGATCGAGACCACCGTCGCGGAGATGTACCGGGTCGACGAGGCCAACCAGTTCCTGGAGATCACGTACCAGAACGGCGACAAGGAGATCATGTACTTCAAGGACTTCTCGTCCGGAGCCATGATCGAGAACATCGTCCGCCGGGCCAAGAAGCTGGCCATCAAGCGCCACCTCGCCGGCGAGCCCAAGGGCATCCGCACCGAGGACCTCCTGGCCTCGATCCACCAGGAGTACAAGGAGCACGAGGACCTGCCCAACACGACCAACCCGGACGACTGGGCCAAGATCTCGGGCAAGAAGGGCGAGCGGATCGTCTACGTGCGCACCATCGTCACCCACGAGGACGAGGCCAGCGACGGCGAGCTCACCGGGGGCCGGTCCATCGAGCGGGTCGCCACCGGTCAGTACCTCTAGGCCGACGGGGGGAGCCCGGCATGGCCATCGACAAGATCTGCGGCATCGAGACCGAGTACGGGATCGTCCACCGCGGCGTCGTCGAGTCGAACCCGGTCACCGCGTCGAGCCTGCTGATCAACGCCTACGTCGCCGACCTGGCCGTCACCGCGGCCGCCGGCAGCCCCCCGGTCGGGTGGGACTTCGAGGACGAGTCGCCCAGCCGAGACGCCCGCGGGGTCACGCCCCTCGACGCCGCTCCGCCGGAGATCGAGACCCACCTGGTCAACGCGGTGCTGACCAACGGGGCCCGGTTCTACGTCGACCACGCGCACCCGGAGGTCTCCACCCCCGAGTGCGCGGACGCCCGGTCGGTGGTGGTCTTCGACCGGGCCGCCGAGGTGATCGTGCAACGGGCCATGGAGGCCGCCCGTCGGGTGCTCCCGCCGGGTCAGGAGCTCGTCGTCCACAAGAACAACTCGGACGGCAAGGGCAACTCCTACGGCTGCCACGAGAACTACCTCATGGACCGCGCCGTGCCCTTCGGGCGCATCGTCACCGCCGCCACCACGCACTTCGTGACCCGTCAGGTCTTCACCGGTTCGGGCAAGGTCGGCGTCGAGGCGTCCGGGGTGGGGAAGGGCGACGTCCGCTACCAGCTGAGCCAGCGGGCCGACTTCTTCGAGGCCGAGGTCGGGCTCGAGACCACGCTGAAGCGCCCGATCGTGAACACCCGCGACGAGCCCCACGCCGACGCCCAGCGGTACCGCCGGCTGCACGTCATCGCCGGCGACGCCAACCTGGCCGAGGTGGCGACGTTCCTCAAGGTCGGCACCACCGCCATCATCCTGGCGATGGTCGAGGACGACGCCTTCGACACGTCGCTCGCCCTGCGCTCGCCGGTGGCCGCGGTGCGGGCCGTCTCGCACGACCCGAGCCTGCGCCAGACCGTCGAGACCGTCGACGGCACCACCATGACCGCCCTGGAGGTCCAGCTCGAGCTGCTCGACCAGGCCCGCAAGTGGTCCGAGGAGCGCGGCCTGGCCGCCGTCGGCGAGGACGTCGGGGCCGAGGTGCTGCGGCGGTGGGAGCAGGTGCTCACCGGGCTCGAGACCGACCCGGGGTCGGTCGCGGCACAGGTCGACTGGGTCGCCAAGCGCCGACTGATCGAGGGCTGGATCGACCGCCACGACGCGTCGTGGACCGATCCCCGGGTGGCGGCCCTGGCCCTCCAGTACCACGACCTGAGGCCCGAGCGGAGCCTCGCCGGTCGTCTCGGCCTCGAACGCATCGTCGGCGACGACGAGGTCGAACGGGCCGTCACCGAGCCGCCGGTCGACACCCGGGCGTACTTCCGGGGGCGCTGCCTCGCCAAGTTCGCGGACCACATCGTGGCCGCGAACTGGGACTCGATCGTGTTCGACGTGGGGGCAGAACCCCTGCGCAGGGTGCCGATGATGGAACCGTCCCGTGGGACCGAGGCCCACGTCGGTAGGTTGTTGGACGAGTGCTCCACCCCGGCCGAGCTGGTCGCCCGGCTGTCGTCGTGACCGGGGTGGGTCGAGAACACGGAGCTGAACATGGCTGAACGGGAGCAGAAGAAGCGCAGCGCCCCCCAGCGCGAGGCCGAAGAGGTCACCGACGCGCCACAGGGGACCGAGCGGGGCGAGGAGATCAAGGCCGACATCGACGAGCTCCTCGACGAGATCGACGACGTGCTGGAGACCAACGCCGAGGACTTCGTGCGCTCCTACGTCCAGAAGGGCGGCGAGTAGCCGCGGTGGCCGACGACGCCCTCGGCGGCCCCGCCGACGACGATGAGATCCTGGTCGCCCTCAGCTTCCCCGACGCGTTCCGCGCCTCGGAGTTCCTGACCGCGGCGCAGCGCCTGGTCGCCAACGACCAGCTGAGCCTGCACGACGCGGTGTTCCTGACCAAGGACGACGACGGCAAGACCTTCGTGCAGGAGACCCTCGACCTCCAGGCCGGCCGCAGCGCCCTCGGCGCCGGGCTCTGGAGCAGCCTCTTCGGGCTGATCCTGGGCGGGCCCGTCGGCCTGCTCGTCGGCGGCGTGGTCGGCGCGGGCGCCGGTGCCCTCACCGCCAAGCTGGTCGACATCGGTGTCACCGACGAGACCGTCGAGCAGATCCGCGCCGTCGTGAAGCCGGGCACCACCACGCTCGTGCTGCTGGCCAGCCACATCGACCGCGACGCCGCCCTCGCCGAGCTGCACCGCTTCGAGGGGGCCGAGTACGTGTGGGGCAACCTCTCCCTCGACCGCCTCGCCGCGGTCAACGAGGCGCTGTCACCCGACCCGGCTCCCGCCTCGCCCGACCCGACCGCCCCGGCGTAGCGCCGGCGCGACCGGCACGCGGCGTCACAGGGCGCCGGGGTGCTGGCGGCCTGCGGGGGGCGTCGGCCGGTCGGCTGGGCCGCTCGGGGCCGGGGGAGCCGCGATCGCACCGGGGTCCCACGACACCGGCGCGCCGGAGACCGGCGGGCCCGCCGGCGGGATGCCCTGGGCGGCGGCGTGGGCCTGGTGGGCCGCCTCTGACTGCCACGCCTGCCACTGCTGCCATGCCTGCTGGTGCTGCCAGCCGGCCCGCTCGTGGTCGACCTGGGCCCTGGCCTCGCTGATCACGAGCTTGCCGAGGACCCGCTTCTCGAGCAGCGCGACGTCCGACCGATCGGCGGTGGCGATGACCGCCTTCTTCCCCTTGGTGCCGCGGACGGCCCAGAACCACGTCCGGTCGTCGCCCTGCAACCAGCCGCGCTCGCCGCCTCCCTTGACCGTCCACCACTCGATCTCGCCGGTGCCGGGGTGGACGACCCCGACGGTGCGGGCCGAGCCGTCCGCGACCAGCCCGCTCACCACCACGGCCTCGACCAGCGCCCAGGGTTGCCCCGAGGCGAGCACTCGGCGGACGCCGGCGCGGTGGTCGTTCCCGACGACCGCGAAGCCGATCCCGAACAGCAGGAAGACGATGCTGAGGACGACGAACGTGCCGATGACGTCGTCGGCCGAGCCGCCCACCAGCGCGCCGAGGCCCGCGGCTGGCACCCGCCAGGGCGAACGGGATGCCGATGCCGGCGAGCCACGCCCGTCGCGACCGGCGGGAGAGCTCGGCGAGGGTCTCCCTGGTGCGCGGGTCCTCGGGTGCGGGGCCTGGTGCGGCCATGGGCATGTCCGCGGGCGGGGGCAGGGAGGTCCCGGGCACGGCGCGGGAGGTCGATCCCACCCAGGCCACACCCACCCGCTGCGCCAGCACCTGGAGGTCGGCCACCGGAAGCCACCCGCCCCGGCGGGCCGAGATGACCCGGCCGTCGCGGTCGAGGACGACGATCCGTCCCTTGCTGCCGGGGATGAAGCCGATCGACAGCGCGACCAGGCGACCGGCGATGGTCAGGCCGTTCGTGCCCAGCGCGCCGACGGCCCCGCCCGGGATCGAGCGGACGACGCCGTCGTGCCCGACGAGCTCGAGGGCCTCGGACGTGGCCCGGACCTCGGCCAGGTCGGCGCGGGAGAAGGTGGCGCTGACGATGCACAGGACGGCGAAGAGCAGGAGGCCGATGCCGGGGATGCCCGACCCGCCGCCGACCATGGTGCCGGCCTGGAGGACGAGGAGGGCGACGAGCACGGAGACGGCCGCGCCGCGGACGACCCAGCGGAACGAGGTGTCGGGGCGCACGACGGCGATGACCTCGGGCGCGGGGGAGGGGGCCTGCATCGTCCTCCCTCATCGGCCGCGGTGTCGTGATCCTGAACGAGACGTGGGTCGCACCGACGCAGGGCACCGCTAGGGTCGGCGCCGTGACCCTGCCGCTCTTCGGTCCCCACGACGACCCTGGTCCCGACTTCGCCGGCCTGGTCCGGCGGGTGGGCCTCGCGCCCGACGCGCCGCCCTCCACCGGGCTCGGCGACCTGCGCATCCCCCACGGCACGACCGTGGTGGCCGTCCGCTACGCCGACGGGGTGGTGATGGCCGGCGATCGCCGGGCCACCTCCGGCCACCTGATCAGCCACCGCACCATCGAGAAGGTGTTCCCGGCCGACCGCTACTCGGGCGTGGCCATCGCCGGCGCCGCCGGCCCCGCCATCGAGATGGTCACGCTGTTCCAGCTCCAGCTCGAGCACTACGAGAAGGTCGAGGGCTCGCACCTGTCGCTGGAGGGCAAGGCCAACCAGCTGAGCAGCATGGTGCGCAGCAACCTGCCGGCGGCCATGCAGGGCCTCGCCGTCGTGCCCCTCTTCGCCGGCTACGACACCTCCCGCAAGGTCGGCCGCCTGTTCGAGTACGACGTCACCGGCGGCCGCTACGAGGAGCAGGAGTTCGCGGCGTCGGGCTCCGGCATGCTCCACGCCGGCACCGTCGTCAAGCTCGGCTTCCGGCCCGGCCTCGACCGCGGTGGCGGTGGTCGACCTCGTCCTGCGGGCGCTGTGGACCGCGGCCGACGAGGACAGCGCCACCGGCGGCCCCGATGCCCTGCGGGGCATCTGGCCGGTCGTGGCCACCATCACCGCCCAGGGCTACGAGCGGGTCCCCGACCCGGAGCTGGCCGAGCGCTTCGACGCCCTCGTCGCGACCGACCAGGCCAACCGGGGCACCGCCGCCCCCGCCGGAGGTGAGATCTGATGGGCATGCCGTTCTACGTCGCACCCGAGCAGGTCATGAAGGACCGGGCCGACTACGCCCGGAAGGGGATCGCCCGCGGCCGCAGCCTGGTGGCCGCCATCTCGTCGGACGGCATCGTGCTGTGCGCGGAGAACCCGTCGTCGACGCTGCGCAAGATCAGCGAGATCTACGACCGCATCGCCTTCGCCGGTGTGGGTCGGTACAACGAGTTCGACCAGCTGCGCGTCGCCGGCGTCCGCCACGCCGACCTGAAGGGCTACTCCTACAGCCGGGAGGACGTCGACGCCCGCAGCCTGGCCAACGCCTACGCCCAGGCCCTCGGCCAGGTGTTCACCCACGAGATGAAGCCGCTCGAGGTCGAGATCCTCGTCGCCGAGGTCGGCCACGAGGGCGTCCCCGACCAGCTGTTCCACATCCTCTACGACGGCACCGTGATCGACGAGCCCAGCCGGGCCGTCCTCGGCGGCGACGCCGAGGCCATCGCCGGTCGCTTCGAGGAGGCCCACGACCCGTCGGCGCCGATGGCCCAGGCCCTCGCCGCCGCCGTCGCCGCGCTGGCCGGTCCGGACCGCACCCTCGGGCCCGACGCGATCGAGGCCGCGGTGCTCGACCGGGCCGGGCCCCGACGGGCGTTCCGCCGCCTGACCGACGACGAGGTCGCCGCCGCGCTGGCGTCCGTGCCCGCGGCCGTCGATGACGTCGAGGGTGAAGGGGATGCCGAGGGCGATGGCGCACCGGGTCCGGATGCCGCGGGCGCACCGGCGACCGAGCCCGACGGCGACCAGGGCGACGGCGACGAGGCCTGACCGGGCACTCCACCCGTGCCGTCTCTGGGCGCGCAGGCGGCCACCGATGACCGCTCACGGACCAAGAACGGCGGCGGTCGGATGAGCCCCACCGGATCATCGGCGGCGCACGAGGCTGCGGGGCGGGCGATCCGGACGGACGCGCTGACGATCGGCGCGGTGACCGGCGCGTACGCCACCAGCTTCGGCGCGGTGGCGGTGGCCGGGGGTCTGAGCCCGCTGCAGGCGTGCGTCCTCAGCCTGGCCATGTTCACCGGCGGATCGCAGTTCGCGTTCGTCGGCACGATCGCGGGCGGCGGGCAACCGTTGGCGGGAGCCGCGACCGCCGCCCTGCTCGGGGTGCGCAACGCGTTCTACGGGCTCCAGCTGACCCCGGTGCTGGGTCTGCGTGGGTGGCGACGTCTCGTGGGCGCCCACCTCGTCCTCGACGAGAGCGCGGCGATGAGCGCGGCCCAGCCGACGGCCGCTCTGGGTCGCCGGGCCTTCTGGGCGACCGGGTCGGCGGTGTTCGTGGGGTGGAACGTGATGACGCTGGTCGGCGCCCTCGGCGCCGACCAGCTCTCCGACCCGGGAGCGCTCGGCCTCGACGTGGCCGGCCCGGCCGCGTTCGTGGCCCTCCTCGCCCCTCGACTGGTCGACCGCGAGGCCTGGGCGGTCGCCCTCGTCGCCGCCGCGGCCGCGGTGGCCGTCGTCCCGCTGGTGCCGGCCGGTGTGCCCGTCCTCGTCGCCGCCGCCGTCGCCCTGGTCGTGGGCCTGGTCGGCTCTCCGACCAGGCCCGCTGCAGAGCACACCGGGCACGAGGGTGCCTCGTCGGACGGTGACGACGCGGGCCCTGGGCCGGATGACGGGGGAGGGGAGCCGTGATGTGGACCGCAGTCGTGGTCGGGTCGCTGGCCTGCTTCGGCCTGAAGCTGGCCGGGCTGTCGGTGCCGGCCGGGCTGCTGGCTCGAGCCCCGGGTCCAGCGGGTGGCCGTGCTGTTGCCGGTGGCCCTGCTCGCGGCCCTCATCGGCCTCCAGACGCTGACCGACGGACGGACGCTGGTCGTCGACGCCCGACTCCCCGGCCTGGCGGTGGCGATCGTCGCCCAGTGGCGACGAGCGCCGTTCCTGGTGGTGGTCGTCTCCGCCTGTGCGCCACGACCGCCCTCCTCCGCGCCGTCACCTGACCGGCGGAGGGGTGCGAGAGCACGGCGGGGGCGCGCCGGTAGGGTGCTCCGCGTGGAGCGACGCATCTACGGACTCGAGAACGAGTACGGCGTCACGTGCGTGTCGCGCGGCCAGCGACGGCTCAGCCCCGACGAGGTCGCCCGCTACCTGTTCCGCCGCGTCGTCTCCTGGGGGCGCTCGTCGAACGTCTTCCTCGCCAACGGCGCCCGGCTCTACCTCGACGTGGGCAGCCACCCCGAGTACGCCACCCCCGAGTGCGACTCGGTGCACGACGTGGTGGTCCACGACAAGGCGGGGGAGCGGATCCTCGAGCAGCTGGTCGAGAGCGCCGAGGCCCGCCTGCGCGACGAGGGCATCCGGGGCGACATCTACCTCTTCAAGAACAACACCGACTCGGCCGGCAACTCCTACGGCTGCCACGAGAACTACCTGACCAGCCGACGCGACGACCTCGGCCACTACGCCGAGGTGCTGATCCCGTTCCTCGTGTCCCGGCAGATCTACGCCGGCGCCGGCAAGGTCATGCACACCTCCCGAGGCGCGCAGTACTCGATCAGCCAGCGGGCCGAGCACATCTGGGAGGGCGTGTCGTCGGCGACCACCCGGAGCCGGCCGATCATCAACACCCGCGACGAGCCCCACGCCGATGCCGAGCGCTACCGCCGCCTCCACGTGATCGTGGGCGACTCGAACATGAGCGAGTACGCGACCTTCCTGAAGGTGGGCGCGGCCAGCATCATGCTGCGGATGCTGGAGGACCCGGCCGTCGTCCTCCGCGACATGACGTTGGAGAACCCCATCCGGGCCATCCGCGAGATCAGCCACGACCTCACCTGCCGGGCGGTGGTGAAGCTGGCCAACGGGCGCGAGGTGAGCGCCCTCGACATCCAGTCCGAGTACCTCGACCGGGCCCTCCGCTACGCCCAGACCAAGAGCCTCCAGCCCTTCGAGCAGAAGGCCCTGGAGATGTGGGAGCACTGCCTCAAGGGCATCGAGTCCGACCCGCTGAGCCTCGACCGGGAGTGCGACTGGGTCATCAAGCACCGCCTGATCGAGGCCTACCGCGAGCGCCACAAGCTGAGCCTCAGCAGCCCGCGGGTGGCGCTGGTCGACCTGCAGTACCACGACATCAGCCGGGAGCGGGGGCTGTTCCACCGGATGCAGGCCAAGGGCCTCGTCGACCGCACGTGCACCGACGAGGAGATCGACGAGGCCATCGACCGGCCGCCGCAGACCACCCGGGCCCGCCTGCGCGGCGAGTTCATCCGCAAGGCCAAGGAGAAGCGGCGCGACTACACGGTCGACTGGGTGCACCTGAAGCTCAACGACCAGGCCCAGCGCACGGTCCTCTGCAAGGACCCGTTCAAGGCCCACGACGACCGGGTCGAGCGGCTGATCGCCTCCCTCTGACCGGCCGTGCCCTCCTTCCGCACGGTCGTCGTCACCGAGGTCCTGGTCGAGCGACCCGGGCTGACCCGGGTCCGCGTCACCTCGTCCGACGGCGGTGACGAGCGGGCCTACGCCCTGACCGACGTCACCGGTCCGGTGGCGGTCGGCGACGAGGTGGTCGTCAACACCACCGCGGTCGACCTCGACCTCGGCACCGGCGGCTGGCACGTCGTGCACTGGAACCTGGCCCGCCGGGAGTGGCGGCAGCCTGGCCCGGGCCACGTGATGAAGGTGCGCTACACCAGCGTGCAGACCGACACCGGCGTGGCGGAGGAGCACGACCCCGACGCCCCCACCTCGCTCGACGGTGCCCCCGTCGTCGCGTGCAGCCTCCACAGCCAGGTCGGGGTGGTGGCCGCGGCGCTCGCGCACCTTCGCCCCGGCGTGCGGGTCGCGTACGTGGTCACCGACGGCGGGGCGCTGCCGCTGGCCCTGTCGGACCTGGTGGTCGACCTCCGCTCCCGTGGCCTGCTGGTGGGGACGGTGACCACCGGTCACGCCTTCGGTGGCGACCTGGAGGCCGTCACCCTCGCCTCCGGGCTGGCGGTGGCCCGCCACGCCCTCGACGCAGAGGTGGTGGTCGTCGGGATGGGGCCCGGGGTGGTCGGCACCGGATCCCGGCTCGGCTTCTCCGGCCTCGACCAGGCCACCGCCCTGGATGCCGCGGCCTGGCTGGGAGGCCACCCGGTCGCGTGCGTGCGGGCGTCGAGCGGCGACGGACGCCGTCGCCACCAGGGCGTCAGCCACCACACCGACACCGTCCTCGACGCCACCCGGTCGGCGGTCGACGTCGCCGTCCCGCCCGGGTTGGATGTCGACGACCGCGGCCGTCACCGGGTCGTGGAGGTCGCCCCACCCGACGTGGCCGCGCTCCTGGCCGCAGCCGGCCTGCGCGTGACCACGATGGGTCGGGGTCCCGAGGCCGACCCCCTCTTCTTCGAGGCCGCCGGCGCGGCCGCGGCCCACGCGGCATCGCTGCTGGGGCCCGGAGAGCGGCCGTAGCATCACGCCCGTGTCCGCCGAGAAGGTCGCACGCCTGATGACGCTGCTGAACGTGCTGGTCACCGCCGAGCGGCCCCTGACCGCCCGACAGATCCGCGCCCAGGTGCCCGGCTACGCGACCGACGACGTGGCCTTCCGGCGGACCTTCGAGCGGGACAAGAAGGAGCTGGGGGAGATCGTCGGCCAGCCCGTCGCGCCCGAGCCGGTCCCCGGCACCGACCCCCCGGTCGAGGGCTACCGGCTGCGGGCCGAGCGCACCTTCCTCCGTGACCCGGGACTCACCGACGAGGAGCGACGGGCCCTCGCGGTGGCTGCGTCGGCGGTCCGCCTGGCCGGCATCGATCCCGCGCCGGCCACGGCCAAGGTCGGGGCCGAGGGTGCGCCCGCGTCCCCGGAGGGCGAGGGCGCGGCCACCGAGATCCCGGCCGACGACGTGGTCGTCGGCCTCTTCCAGGCGGTGGCCGAGCGTCGGGAGGCGAGCTTCACCTACCACGGCGAGACCCGGGTGGTGCAGCCGTGGCAGGTGCGCTTCACCCGGGGCCGCTGGTACCTCTCCGCCCACGACGTGGGCCGCGGCGCGGCGCGCACGTTCCGCCTCGACCGGGCCACCGGTCCGGTCGTCCTGGGCGCGGCCGGGGGCTTCCCCAGTCGGGCGGCCGAGCCCCCGGTCCCGCTGGACGAGCCCTGGCTCCTGGGCGACGACCCGGTCGAGGAGGTCGTCGTGCGCGTCGACGCGGCGAGGGCCGACGCGGCCCGGCGTGCCGTCCCGGGCGCCTCGATCACGGAGCAGCCCGACGGCTCGGTCCTGCTCGTGCTCGGCGTCCGCAACCGGGGCGCGCTGCGCAGCCTCGTCCTGGGCTTCGGCCCCGACGCGGAGGTCGTGTCACCCGATGCGGTCCGCGCCGACCTGGTGGGCTGGTTGACGGCGACCGTCGCCGCCGGGGCGGACGGGTGACCCGCCCGGCGCGGACCACCGCGGCCGACCGGATGCACCGGGTCATGGCCGAGATCCTGTGGATCGCCGAGCGCGACGGTCCCACCGTGGCCGAGGCCGCGGCGCACTTCGGGATCTCGCCGGCGGTGCTCCGCCAGGACCTCGAGGTGGCCAGCCTGATCGGAGGCGACAGCGAGGACTTCCTCGACATGCCGGTCGAGCTCTACTTCGAGGGGGAGCAGGTCTTCGTCCACCTCAGCGCCTTCGACCGCCCCCTCCGCCTGTCGCCCCCCGAGGCGCTGGCCCTCGTCGCCGCCGGCACGGCCCTCATCGGCGCCACGCCCGAAGCCGGGGGAGGGGCTCTGGGCCGGGCCCTGGGCAAGGTCGCCGCCGTCCTCGACATCGAGGTGGGGGCCGACATCGACGTCGACCTGGGCATCGTCGACACCTCCGTCTTCGCCACGCTCCGCGACGCGGTCGACTCGCGTCGGCTGGTCGAGATCGACCACATCGGAACGGAGTCCGACGCCCGTCGCTCCCGGTCGGTCGAGCCGTGGGCGGTCTTCCGGGAGGGCGGCGCCTGGTACCTCGTCGGGCACTGCCGCCGGGCGGGGGCCGAGCGGGTGTTCCGGGTCGACCGCATCCTCTCCGCCGTGGTCACCGACGAGGCCATCACCCCGCCGGACCCGCTGCCGCCGCGACGGGCCCTGCGGTCACCCGACGACGCGCCCACCGTCGTGCTCGACCTCGACGACGACGCGGCCTGGGTGGTCGAGAGCTACCCGGTCGACGAGGTCACGCCCCGCCCCGGTGGCGGTCGTCGGGTGCGCCTCCGCGTGGTGTCGCGCCCGTGGCTGGAGCGGCTGCTGCTGCGGCTCGGACCCACGGCGCGCCTCGTCGAGGTCGATCCGCGCCTCGGCGGCCGCGACCTCGCCGCCGACGCCGCCCGGGCGGTCCTGGCGCGCTACGGCCCAGCGGCAGGTGGGGGCTAGCGTCCCGACGGTGACCCCGCCCGACGACCAGGCCGACACCACGGCCATCGGCGGGCCGACCTCCGACGCCGACGCCGACATCCTCGCCGAGCCCGAGCCCGAGGCCGACGACGCCGAGGCGACCGCCGAGCCGACCGACGACGAGGACGAGGACGAGAGCAGGACTCCACCTCCCGACGGGTGCGGAGCGCGGTCGAGTGGGTCGCGGTGGTCGTGGGCGCCGTGGTGGTGGCCCTGCTGGTCCGGACCTTCCTCTTCACCACGTTCTGGATCCCGTCGGGCTCGATGGAGCCGACGCTGAGCGGCGAGCGCCGCGACCGGGTGATCGTCAACCGCCTCAGCTACAAGCTCCACGACGTGAACCGCGGCGACATCATCGTGTTCGAGGTGCCCGAGGGCGAGCCGCTGATGCAGGTCGACGGCCAACAGGTCAACGACCTGATCAAGCGGGTGATCGGGCTCCCCGGGGAGACGGTCGAGCTGCGCGACGGCGAGGTCTACGTCGACGGCGAGCTGCTCGACGAGCCGTACCTCCCCGAGGACACCACCACCGAGCCCTGCCCGCCCGAGAACGAGACCACCTTCGAGGTGCCCGACGACTCGGTGTTCGTGATGGGCGACAACCGCGACCACTCCCGCGACGCCCGGTGCTGGACGACCCACTCGGTCGAGGAGGACGCGATCGTGGGGCGGGCCTTCGTCCGCTTCTGGCCCCTCAGCGAGCTGGGCGGCCTCTGACCCACCGGCTGCGCCGGCAGGGTCGCTCAGTGGTCGGCGGTGGCCGCTTGGAGGGACTCGACCATGCGGTCGACGTGGTCGCTGAAGACGGCGTCGATGCCCATGTCGAACAGCCCGTCGAGGATGCGGGGGTGCTGGGCGTCCCACCCCCAGGCCCGGACCCCGAAGCGGTGGTAGAGGGTCACCAGGCCGCCGGTCCAGTCGGTGTGGTGCAGGTTGGCGGCGTCGATGCCCTTCTCACGGAGCGTGGCCGCGTGGCGCTCGGGCCCCGAGTCGAGGCGCTTGAGCCGGGTCGAGTCGACCAGCCGGACCTGGGGCGCCCGCTCCCGCCACGACAGCAGCAGGTCGTGGTCGTCGTGGCACAGCCACACCCGGGACAGCAGGGTGGGGTCGTCACCGCCCAGGGCGTCGAGCAGGGGCGCAGCCGCGGCAGGGTCCTTCACGTCGACCGACAGGTGGATCCCGCCCTCGAGCAGGGGGACGAGCTCGACCGCATCGGGGACGTGCTCGGGCAGCTCGGAGCGGGGGACCGACGCCATCGGCCGCCGGCGCGGGCGCCGTCCGACCATCCCGTCGTGGTCGAGCACGGCCACCCCGTCGGCGGTCACCCAGACGTCCGTCTCCAGCCCCGTGGCGCCCAGCCGGCGGGCGAGGGAGAAGGCCTCGACGGTGTTCTCCGGGGCGTGGGCCCGGGCCCCGCGGTGGGCGAAGGCGAGGGGCGGCCGGTCGAGCGACGGGATCCGGGTGGGCACCGCGCCATCTTCCCACCTCCGGCCCTGCGACCTGGGGCGATGGGTCGCGCGGCCCATCGCGCCGATCCGTGGGACCGGAGCCTCAAGTGCCCGCCCGGCCGGCCGATGGTTCCCGGACGGCGACCCAGCGCCTTGCTGAAGGAGACGGATGGCCACGATTCGGGCAACGTGCATCGACTGCGGCGACGTGGAGATGACGAGCGACGACGTGTCGGTCCGCGTGTGCATCGACACCGGGCGGGGGTCGTACACCTTCCGGTGCCCCCGCTGCTCGATGGCGGTGGCCAAGCTGGCCGAGCCCCGCATCGTCGAGCTGCTGCTGGCGTCGGGGGTGCGGCTGCACCGCTGGCGGCTGCCGGCGGAGCTGGCCGAGCCCCGCCTCGGCAACCCGATCGACCACGACGACCTCCTCGACTTCCACCGGCTGCTCGGCGACGACGGCCGTCTGAGCGCCGAGCTGGGCCGACTGGTCGAGGGCTGAGCGAGCCCCGCTCGTGCCGTCCTACGCTGATCTCGTGATGTGGGTCTGGGTCGTCGCGCTCCTCGCCACCCTCGTGGGGATGGCCATGGCGTGGCGGGCCCTCTCCCGGGCTGACGAGGCCCTGGTGGGCGTGCGGTCCTCGGACCCGTCCGATGCGCTGACCGACGGCGCCCGCGCCCTCGGGCTCGAGGTCGAGCGGGTGGCGGAGCGCCGCGGCGACCTCGGCACCCGCCTCGCCGAGCCACGGGCCTGATCCGTCCGCCCCGGCCATCCCGGCGGGGTGGGCGCGAGGCCCTTCGGTAGGGTTGGGGCATGTTCAACGTCGGGGGCGGTGAGATGTTCGCCGTCCTGCTGCTGGCCCTCCTCGTGCTCGGCCCCGACCGACTGCCCAGGGCCATGGGCGAGGTCGGGAAGTGGGTGGGGCAGCTGCGGCGCATGTCCTCCGGCTTCCAGGACGAGCTGAAGAAGGCGATGGACGCGGCCGACCCCCGCAACGCCGTCGACCCCCGCAACGACGGCGACAGGCCCTTCGCTCCCGGCGAGGAGTCCCTGCCGGCCCTGGCCCCCGGCGTGGAGGAGGAGGTCCGGGTGGTGCACGGCTCCGGCGACGACGCCGCCCCCTCCGATCCCGTCGAGGCCGAGCCGGCCGCCACCGTCACCGACGGGCCCGCCGCCTCCGAGGGGGACGCGTCGGTGACCCCGCTGCACCCCCGCCGGGACGACGAGACGCGGGCCACCGGGTGAGCCCGTCGCGCTCATGAGTGCCGCCTCCGCCCCGACCCAGTCGGCGGGGCACATGACCCTGATCGAGCACCTGGCCGAGCTGCGGTCGCGCATCATCCGGGCCCTGATCGCCTTCGGCATCGCCGCGGTGGTGGCCTGGTTCCTCTACCAGCCGCTGTTCAACCTCCTCATCGGCCCCCTGGAGAAGACCGCGCCCGACGAGGACCTCCGCCAGAAGCTGATCACCACCGAGCCGCTCATGGGGTTCCAGTTCCGCCTGTCGATGACCAGCTACACGGCCATCGCGCTGGCCTTCCCGGTGATCCTCTGGCAGCTCTGGCGGTTCGTCGCGCCCGGCCTGTACTCCAACGAGAAGCGCTACGCGGTCGCGTTCATCACCGTCGGCTCGGCGCTGTTCGCGGTCGGCGCCGGCATCGCGTTCTGGACGATGCCGCAGGCGCTCACGTTCCTGCAGAACATCGCCGGCGACGAGAACTTCAACGAGTTCTACACGCCGAACAGCTACATGAAGCTGATCGTCTACATGATGATCGCCTTCGGGATCGGCTTCCAGTTCCCGCTGATCGTCACGTCGCTCAACATGATGGGCGTCGTCACCACCGACAAGCTGCGCGAGGTCCGGCGCTACGTGATCGTCATCATCGCGGTCTTCGTGGCGGTGGCGACGCCGTCGGGCGACCCGATCAGCATGCTGGCCCTCACCATCCCGATGTGCCTGCTGTACGAGGTGTCGATCCTGATCGGCCGGCTGCGCGACCGCCGTCGGCGCAAGGCCGCGACCGACGGATGACGCCGCCCCCACCGGCCGTCCCCGCTCCCGGGGCCGGGGCGGTCCGCGACCTGGAGATCCGGCCCGACCGGTTCCAGGTCGAGGCCATGGCGGCGGTCGACGAGGGGGCCTCGGTGCTGGTGGCGGCACCGACGGGGTCGGGCAAGACGCTGATCGCCGACCACGCCGTCGACCGGGCCCTGGCCCAGGGGCTGAAGGCGTTCTACACGACACCCATCAAGGCCCTGTCGAACCAGAAGTACGCCGACCTGCGGGTCCGCCTGGGGGCTGAGCGGGTCGGTCTCATCACCGGCGACACCACGGTGAACCCCGACGCGGCGGTGGTCGTGATGACCACCGAGGTGCTGCGGAACATGCTCTACGCCCGCTCCTCGGCCCTCGACGGGCTGGGGGTGGTGGTGCTCGACGAGGTCCACTACCTCCAGGACCGCTACCGCGGTCCGGTGTGGGAGGAGGTGATCATCCACCTCCCCCGAGGGGTGAGGATCGTCGCCCTCTCGGCGACGGTGTCGAACGCCGAGGAGCTGGCCGGGTGGATCGATGCCGTCCGGGGTCGCACCGTCACCGTGGTCGAGCACCACCGACCGGTCGAGCTGGTGAGCCTGTTCGCGGCGCGCGACCGGTCCGGCGACGACCTCGTCGTGATCCCCGTGCTCGTCGACGGCGAGCCCAACCCGATGGGGGAGAAGCTCGGGTCCGGGCCCCAGCCCACCCGCCGTGACCGCCGCGACCGGGGCCGACCCCGGTACGCCACACCACGGCGGGCCGAGGTCGTCGAGCACCTGGCCGACGAGGCGCTGCTGCCGGCGATCGTCTTCGTCTTCAGCCGTCGGGGCTGCGACGAGGCCGCGCGCCAGCTGGTCGAGGCCGGGGTGCGCCTCACCGATCGCACCGAGCGGGCCCGCATCCGGGCCATCGTCGAACGCCACGTCGACGGGCTCACCGACTCCGACCTCGACGTGCTCGGCTACGACCGGTGGCTGACGGCCATGGAGGAGGGGGTCGCGGCCCACCACGCCGGCCTCGTGCCGCCGTTCAAGGAGGCGGTCGAGGCGTGCTTCGTCCAGGGGCTGGTGAAGGTGGTGTTCGCCACCGAGACCCTCGCCCTCGGCATCAACATGCCGGCCCGCTCGGTCGTGATCGAGGCCCTGTCCAAGTTCACCGGCGAGCAGCACGAGAACCTGACGCCGGGCGAGTACACCCAGCTCACCGGGCGGGCCGGCCGCCGCGGCATCGACGAGGTGGGCCGGGCCCTCGTGCTGTGGAGCCCGTGGACGACGTTCCAGGAGGTCGCCGACCTGGTGGGCAGCCGGCGCTTCGAGCTCCGGTCCGCCTTCCGCCCCACCTACAACATGGCGGCCAACCTGGTGCGCCGTCACGACCGCGAGGAGGCCCACCGGCTGCTCGACCGGTCGTTCGCCCAGTACCAGGCCGACCACACCGTGGTCCGGCTCCGGTCGCGGCGCGACACCCGGGCCGAGGCCATGGGCCGCCTGGTCGAGGAGGCCACGTGCGAGCGGGGCGACGTCGAGGAGTACCGCCGGCTGGTGCGCCTCGACGAGCGCTCGCGGCGCAGCACCGCGGGCCGGCACGAGATCGTGACCGCCCTGGCCCGCCTCCGTCCCGGCGACGTCGTGTGGCTCGGCGGCACCCGCGTGGCGGTGCTGTCGATGGGCTGGCGCGGCCCCGAGCGGGGGCGCCTGCACGTCGTCGACGAGCGGGGGCGCCCGCGCACGATCAGCAGCACCGACGTCGACGAGGTCCTGCAGGTCGTCGGGTCGATCGACCTGCCCCGGCCCTACGCCCCCAACAACCGCACCTTCCAGCACGAGGTGGCCCGCAACCTCACCCGGGTGCGCGGCGGCAAGCGCAAGGGGAGCGGGTCGGCGGGGCGGCGATCGGAGGCCGAGGGCCACCCGGTGGCCGGGTGCCCCGACGCCGAGCGCCACGTCCGGGCCTCGGTCCAGGCCGACCGCCTGCGGCGCGAGCTGGCCGACATCGACCGTCGCATCGACGCCTCGACCGGCTCCGTGTCGAGGGAGCTCGACGCCGTGCTCGACGTGCTGCGCGACCGCGGGATGATCGGCGAGTGGGAGCTCACCGCCCGGGGCCAGGTGCTGGTGCGGGTGTTCCACGAGTGCGACCTGCTGGTGGCCGACTGCCTGGCCGCGGGGCTGCTCGACGGCCTGGGCCCCTCGGCCCTGGCCGGGGTCGTGTCGTGCTTCACCTACGAGCACCGGAGCAAGGCACCGCCTCCGCCTCCCTGGTTCCCCGACCGCGAGGTCCGCACCCGGGTCGACCGCATCCTCCAGCGGGCGGGCCACCTGCGCGACCTGGAGGAGGCCGCCGGCCTCACGCTCACCCGCGAACCCGATCCGACCTTCCTCGTCCTGGCCCACGGGTGGGCCGAGGGCCGGCCGCTCGACGCCCTCGTCGGCGAGGACGACGACCTCACCGGCGGTGACTTCGTCCGCAACGTCCGCCAGCTGGTCGACCTGCTCCGCCAGATCGGCGACGCCGCGCCCGACCCGACCACCGGCGCGAGCGCCCGGTCGGCCGCCGATGCCCTGCACCGGGGCGTCGTGGCGGTGGCGTCGCTGTCGACCACGGGCGAGGACTCGTCGATCGCCGCCTCGCCCGGAGAGGCGGTCCGTCGGGCGCCGGAGCCCGATCCGGCGTGACCGTCGAGAAGGGCCGACCGTGGGGGGCGGCGGGGGAGGTGCCACCGGATGCCCTCGTCGTCGCGTCCGACCGGGAGGGGTCGCTCGCCGTCGAGGAGGCTCGCCTTGCCGGTGCACCGCTCCCCGTCCTCGCCCTCGGTGGCGGAGACCTGTGCCGCACCCTCGGCGGCAGGGGGGAGGTCGGTCCGGGTCGGCAGGGCACGCTCGCCACGGTCGACCTCGGGGTGGCCCGGCTCGACGACGGCCCCGAGCGCTGCTTCCTCGCCCACGCGGTGGCTCGTCGGTCGTGGTGGTGGGGGAGGGTCGTCGTGGCCATGAACGCCCAGTACCTCGGCCCTTGGGACGTCGCCCCTCGCGCCCACCCCGGCGACGGCCGCCTCGACGTCCTCGACGGCGACCTGCCCCTCGGCGACCGTTGGAAGGCCCGGTCGCGGCTCCCAGCCGGGATGCACGTCCCGCACCCCGGCATCCGCCAGTCCCGGGTCGCGGAGGTGACGCTCACCTTCGCCCGGCCCACCCCGATCCGCCTCGACGGCGACGAGGTCGGCCGGGCCACGACCCTCGCCCTGCGCCTCGACCCCGACGCCGTGACCGTGGTCGTCTGACCGGCCGGGGGAGGGACGCCGGGTAGGTTCGGCGGCCATGGAGGCATGGCTGCTCGACGAGGCCCCGGGGGAGTACCGGTGGGGTGAGGTCGCCGGACCCCGAGCCCGGGCCGGGCGAGGTGCGGGTGCGCGTGGTGGCCAGCGCGCTGAACCACATGGACCACTGGCTGACCCAGGGCCGCCCGAAGCCGCCCGCCTTCCCGCACGTGCCGGGCTGCGACGTGGCCGGGGTGGTCGACGGCGTCGGCGACGGGGTCGAGGGCTGGTCCGACGGCGACGAGGTCGTCGTGAACCCCACCGTCACGTCGGTCGAGGCCCTGGCCCGCTACGGCATCGACGCGCCGGCCGCTCCCGGGATGAAGCTGGTCGGTGAGAACCGGTGGGGCGGGCACGGCACCCACCTCGTGGTGCCCGCCCGCAACCTGGTCGCCCGGCCCGCCGGGCGCAGCTGGGCGGAGTGCGCCGCCTACCCGGTGGCCTACTCGACCGCCTGGAGGATGCTGCGGCGAGCGCGGCTCCGGGCCGGCGAGACCCTGCTGGTCGTCGGCATCGGCGGCGGCGTGTCGAACGCCCTGTTGGCCCTCGGCCTGGCCGCCGGCGCCCGGGTGGTGGTGACGTCGCGCGACGCGGCCAAGCGCGAGGCCGCCCTCGCCCTCGGCGCGTCCGAGGCCCTCGACTCGGCCGCCGAGCGCTGGGCCGTCGAGGCCGACGTGGTGGCCGAGAGCGTGGGTGCCGCGACGTGGACGCAGTCGATGGCGGCCCTCGTCCCCGCCGGGCGGCTGGTCGTGTGCGGTGCGACGTCGGGTGGCGTCGTGGAGCTGGCCCTGCCGCGGCTCTGGTTCAAGCAGATCGAGGTGATCGGCTCGACCATGGCGTCCTACGAGGAGTTCGCCGAGGTCACCCGCCTGGTCGAGCAGGGGCTGCCCCTCGCGGTCGACGGCGAGGTCGCCCTGGACGCCTACCCGCAGGCCCTGGAGCGGCTGCGGAGGGGCGATCAGAACGGCAAGATCGTCCTCCGCCACGACGCCTGAACCGCGTCGCCGCAGCGTCCGGGAGGTCCGCGGCGCGGCCGAGCCGAGCCGTCAGGCGAGGCGACCTGGCAAGCACAGTATCGGTATGCGGCGGAGCCGCACGATGTCGCGACGAGACGGGCGACCCATCCGCGATGGTCCTGAGGGCTGCGTCGTAGAGTCGCACGCCGTGACGGTGTACGTCCCCGAAGAGTTCACGGCGGAGGAGGGGGAGATCCTCCGGCGCTACTTCACCAACCTCGACGGACCCGTCTTCGCCCTGGTGAACCTGCCCGAGGTCGTGAAGGGCGCGCTGTTCGCCCGCTACTCCCGGTCGTCCAAGAGCCTGCGGCGGCTGTTCCTCGACGAGTTCCTCGGCGAGCTCGACGTCAGCGGCGACCAGGGGATCGACGCCACCGTCGGCCTCCGTCGGGCCGAGGAGCTCTACGACCGGGTGTTCTTCGAGTACGGCGACGACTCGGTGGCCCAGCTCGGCGGGGTGCACCTCGCCTGCGAGCAGGCCTCCAACCTCCTGACCAAGGTGCTCGAGTGGGGTCGGCTGATGTCGTACCTCGAGCAGTCGACCCGCTACATCGCCTACGACAGCCGCCTCGGCGGGCGCTACCGGTACCTGCGCGACCCCGACATCCTGGGCTCGCCCTTCGGCACCCGCTACGTCGGCGACATGGACCGGCTGTTCGACACCTACGCCCTGCTGGTGCCCCGGCTGCAGGACTACTTCCGGGCGCTGTTCCCGAAGGAGCCCGGCGACTCCGACCTGGTGTACCGCCAGGCCGTGCGGGCCAAGGCCTTCGACGCGCTGCGGGGCATCCTCCCGGCCGCGGCGCTCTCGAACGTCGGCATCTACGGCACGGGGCAGGGCTACGAGCAGCTGCTGCTGCGGATGCGGTCGCACCCCCTGCCCGAGGCCCGGCGCTACGCCGACCTCATGCTGGGCGAGCTGCGCAAGGTGATCCCGTCGTTCCTGAAGCGGGTCGACCTCGACGACCGGGGCGTGGCCTGGAGCACCTACCTGGCCAGCACCCGCACCGCCACCGAGGAGGTCGCGGCCCGGTTCTTCCCCGCGGAGGAGCCGGCCGACCCCGTGGACGGCGTCACCCTCACCAGCTACGACCCCGACGCCGAGGTCCGCCTGGTGACGGCGATGGTGTACCCGTCGACCCACCTCCCCGAGCACCAGGTCGAGCGCCGGGTGCGGGAGATGTCGGTCGAGGAGCGGATGACGATCGTCAGGGCCTACGTCGGTGACCGCCAGAACCGCCGCCACAAGCCGGGCCGGGCCCTGGAGCGGCTGTCGTACCGCTTCGACGTGCTGGCCGACTACGGAGCGTTCCGCGACCTCCAGCGCCACCGCATGCTCACGGTCGAGTGGCAGACCCTGAGCCCGCGGCACGGCTACGTCCGCCCCGAGGCGGTCGAGCTCGCCGGCCACGCCCCCGAGTTCGACGAGGCCATGGAGCGCTCGGCACTGCTGCACGACACCCTGGTCGAGCGCTTCCCCGCCCAGGCCCCCTACGCGGTGTGCCTCGCCTACAAGGTGCGCTTCGTGCTCCAGATGAACGCCAGGGAGGCCCTGCACCTCATCGAGCTGCGCTCGACGCCCCAGGGCCACCCCGCGTACCGGCGGGTGGCCCAGGAGATGCACCGCCTCATCGCCGAGGAGGCGGGCCACCCGGCCGTGGCCGAGCTGATGCGCTGGGTCGACCACAGCCCCGAGCCCGCCCTCGAGCGCCTCGACGCCGAGCGGCGGGCCGAGGTGCGTCGCTCGGCCCGCTGAGCGACGCCCGACGCCGCACCGGACCCGGTCGCACGGTCGGAGCGACCCGGGCGGCGCGCGCCCGTTCGACCCTCTGACCTGGGGGAACACCCGCGCGGCGCGACTCGCGCCATGGAACGGCGGCTCCACCTCGCGCGACGACAGATCTCAGCCCTTTTCACCGCGCGACTCGCGGGGTACCCTGCGCGGCCTGCCCCCGGGGGGATGACCGGAGGTCCCACCTGTGTTCCGTGCCCGACACGCTCGATCGACCCGTTCTCGCGCCCGCTCGCTCCTCGCCGCGGCCGTGCTCGGCCCCGCCGCGCTCGCGGTGGCGACGGTCGTCCCGGCCCACCCGGCCGCGGCCGGCGTGACCCGGGCGGCCCCCAGCCGGGCGGCCGCATCGGTGCGGCCCGTGGTCCGGGACCACGCCGTCCCGGCGCCCTCCGCGGTGACGGCCACGCAGCACCGGGTGCAGCCGGGGGAGACGCTCTCCCACGTCGCAGCCCGCTACGGCTCCTCGGTGAGCGCCCTGGCGTCGGCCAACGGGCTGTCGGACCCGAACGTGGTCATCGCCGGCACGGTGCTGTCCGTCCCGGCCGCCGGCCCGGTGGCCACCGGAGGTGGGGGAGCGGTGGCGAGCGGCGGCTCCGGGCTGCCCTCCCGGCTCCAGGCGTCACCCACCCGGCTGTCGTACCTGCCGATCTTCGACCAGTGGGCCTCGGCCAACGGGGTCCCCGCCGACCTCCTGAAGGCCATGACGTGGCTGGAGTCGGGATGGCAGAACCACCTGGTCTCGTCGACGGGGGCGGTCGGCATCGGCCAGCTGATGCCCGACACCGTCGACCACATGGAGGCGCTGATCGGCGTCGACCTCGACCCCGCCGTCGTCGACGACAACATCCGCATGTCGGCCCGGTTCCTGCGCTGGCTGCTGGCCCGATCGAGCTCGGTCGAGGTCGCGTTGGCCGGCTACTACCAGGGCGCCGCCTCGGTTGCCCGCATCGGGTTGCTCGACGAGACGCGCACCTACGTGGCCAACGTGCTCGCCCTCCGGGGACGCTTCTGACGCCGTCCGCGGGCCGGGCATGACCGATGCCACCCGCCACGCGGGGCCACGGTGCGTTGCATCGGGCGGTCCGCCGCGTATGATCCGCCGCGACCCGCCGACCCCGAGGGCACCAAGGACCCATGGCAGAACGACCCACCGACGACGACGTCGACCTCGACGACGACACCGACGAGGAGCCCGAAGGCTCCGATGACGTCGAGGACGTCGACGAGGACGAGCTCGACGAGGACGACGTCCTCGTCGTCGCGGGCGACGAGCTCGTCGACGACGACGTGCTCGCCGAGGACGACGAGGAGGAAGACGTCGCGGTCGAGCCCGCGGCCGGCCCCGCCAAGGCCCGCGGCGCCGACGACGACGACGAGGACGACGACGAGCCCGACCCCGACGACGTCGAGGAGGACCTCGACACGATCCTCAAGGACCGCATCGCGGCCACCGACGACGAGGAGGACGAGGAGGACGACGACGCACCGCCCGTCGACACCACCTCGACCGACACCGGGGGCCGGGTCCAGCCCAAGCGGCCCGGCGAGTTCACCTGCCAGTCGTGCTTCCTGGTGAAGCACCCGTCCCAGCTCGCCGACGCCGACGAGATGCTGTGCGCCGACTGCGTGTAGGCGGGGGCCCGGCGAGGTGACCCCCGACCCGAAGCCCTCCGTCGAGGCGGCCGTCGAGCTGCTGGTGTACGCCCCGCTGGGCTTCGCCCTCGAGGCCCGCAGCCTGCTGCCCGGCTTCATCGAGCGCGGCCGCAACCAGGTCACCATGGCCCGGATGATCGGCCAGTTCGCCGTCCAGCAGGGTCAGGTCGAGGCGGCCCGGCGGCTCGGCCCGGTCCAGGCCCAGGTCGAGGCCCTGCTCGGCGAGCTGGGGCTGGTGCCCTCCCGCCCGGGGCCCGACGCCGAGCCCCCGACGGCCCCGGAGGGTCGCCGTCGGCGGCCGACGGTGGTGCCCGACGTCGAGCCCGAGCGCGCCGTCCGTGCCGCCCCTGCCGGCCCGGCCCGGCCCGACGCCTCGGGCCTCGCCATCCCCGACTACGACAGCCTGGCGGCCAGCCAGGTCGTCCCCCGCCTCGCCGGGCTCACCCCCGACGAGCTGGCCGACGTGCGGGCGTACGAGGCCGGCGGCCGGGGTCGCAAGACCATCCTGAACCGCATCGCCCAGCTGCAGAGCAGCTGACCGTGGAGTCGGTCCGGGTCGCGGGCGAGGACGACCTCGACGCGCTGGAGCGCCTGGCCGCGCTGGCGAGCGAGGAGCTCGGCGGCGAGCGGGGCGGACCGCTGTGGCAGCAGCTCCACGGCCGGGTGGAGCCGGTCGGGGCCACGCTGCGGGCCGATCTGTCCGAGGCCGCAGACGGGGTGGGCATCGTCCTGCTCGCCACCTTCGCCGACGTGCCCGCCGGCTACGCGGTGGCCCACCGCGAGCCGCTCCCCGACACCACGTCGATCGCGGTGGTGACCGACGTGTACGTCGAGCCCGGGTTCCGGGGCGTCGGCCTGGGCGAGGCCCTGATGGACGCCCTGGTCGCGTGGGCCCGGGAGGTCGGCTGCCGGGGGATCGACGCGCTCGTCCTGCCCGGCATGCGCCACAGCAAGAACTACTTCGAGCGCTACGGGCTGACGGCCCGGGCGATCCTGGTGCACCGCGACCTCCGCGACGGTGGGCCGTGACCGAGCGCCAGGCCCCCGAGGTGGTCGTCGGTGCGGTGGTGCTGGAGGACGACCACCTGCTGATGGTCAAGCGGGCCAACCCGCCGGCGGCGGGCACCTGGTCGGTGCCCGGCGGGCGGGTCGAGTGGGGCGAGACCCTGGCCGAGGCCGTCGTCCGCGAGCTGGCCGAGGAGACCGGGCTCGAGGGGGCGTGCGGCGAGCTGATCGGCTGGGCCCAGCTGATCTCGCGACGTCACCACGCGGTGGTGCTCGACTTCCGGGTGCACCTGATGGAGATGGGCGACCCGGTGGCCGGCGACGACGCCGCCGAGGCCGCGTGGGTCCCCCTCGAGGACGTCGCCGAGCTGGCCGCTGGCGCCCGGGCTGGCCGAGTTCCTGCACGACCACGGGGTCATCGCCACCATCATCTAGGCGGCGGCGACGACCCCGCGTCGCAGGGCGGCGGCGGAGAGGGCTAGCGGCCCTTCCAGCGGGGCGCGCTTCTCGACGAAGGCGGTGAGGCCCTCGCCGAAGTCCTCGGTGCCGAACATCTTCATGATGCCCTCGCCCGACATCTTCCAGCCGACCTCGTCGGGCTGGTCGGTGGCCTCGATGACGATCTTGCGGCTCTCGGCGCACGGCCAGCGGTGCGGCCTTGCAGATCTCGGCGGCGAGCTCCTTGGCCCGGGCCAGCGCCTCGCCCTCCTCGGCGAGGTGGTTGACCAGGCCGAAGTGGTGGGCCCGCTCGGCCGGGAAGTCGAGCCGGCCGGTGAGGGCCAGCTCCATGGCGATGTTGCGGGGGATCTTGCGGGGGAGGCGGAACAGGCCACCGGCCGCGGCGACCAGGTTGCGCTTCACCTCGGGGATGCCGAACACGGCGGTGCGCGACGCCACGACCATGTCGCAGGCCAGCACGAGCTCGGTGCCGCCGGCGAGGGCGGGGCCGTCGACCGCGGCGATGACGGGCTTGGTGCGCTCCCGCTGCACGAAGCCGCCGAAGCCGCCCTTGGCGGTCTGCATGCCGCCGGGATCGGTGGCCATCTGCTTCAGGTCGGCGCCGGCGCAGAAGATCTAGCCCTTCTCGGTCTGGCCGCCGGTGAGGATGCCGACCCAGGCCTCGGCGTCCTCCTCCAGCTGGTCGATGGCCGCCTCGATGCCCTGCGCGACCTCGGTGTTGACGGCGTTGCGGGCTTCGGGACGGTTGATGGTGATGACGGCGACGTGGCCGTCGCAGCTCGTACTCGACCATGGCGGCACCCTAGCCAGCGCGAGGACCCCGCTCTAGACCGACCGGTCAAGAGCCGGGGGGCGGGCCGACCGGCGGGGCCTCCTCAGCGGGGGACGCCGCCGGGCTGGCCGTCGAGGATCGACCACGCGGCGTCGACGGCCGCGGGCCCGGGGGTGGGGGAGAGGGCGTCGACGGTGACGAAGTCGGCATCCCACCGCTCCGGGGTCACGTCGCAGCGCAGGTAGCCCCGCTTGGTGGCGTCGAAGTAGGGGAACTGGGCCAGCGTGCGCACCAGCGTGGTGATGGCCTCGGCGTTGGACGGTCGGGAGCTGATCGAGGTGGTGATCAGCTCGGTGCCGACCACGGTGGCGCCGACCGCGTCCTCCTGGAGGCGACCCAGGCCGGCGGCGTGGAAGTCGCCGGTGAGGACGACCGGGTTGCGGACCTCGGCCAGCCAGTCCGAGGACGATCGACCGCTCGCCGGCGTAGCCGTCCCACTGGTCCATGTTGTAGGCGGTGCCGAACGGCATGGGGGTCATGATCGTCTGGTTGGCCAGGCCGGCCCAGCGGGCCGTCGAGCCGCCGAGCTGGTCGCCCAGCCACGTCAGCTGCTCCGCACCGAGCATGGTCTGGTTCGGGTCGAACCGGGCGTCGCACGAGATCGCGACGTCGGCCCCGCAGACCTGGTCGGCCCGGTACTGGCGCCCGTCGAGCACGAAGAGGTCGAGGAGCGAGCCCCACCGGACCGCCCGGTGCATCGAGAGGTGGATCCCCTGGGGCTCGGCCCGCAGGGGCAGGTGCTCCCAGAAGGCCCGGTAGGCGGCGGTGCGCCGGTCGGTGAAGATCGGGTCGTCGGCCCGGTCCTGGGGGGTCAGCCCGGCGTGGTTGTTCTCGACCTCGTGGTCGTCCCACGTGATCACCCAGGGCGCGGCGGCGTGGGCCGCCTGGAGCTGGGGATCGCTCTTGTAGAGCCCGTAGCGGTTCCGGTACGCCTCGAGGGTCATGATCTCGGCGCTGTTGTGGTTCCGCACCCCGCTGGAGGTGAGGCCGCCCTCGTAGATGTAGTCGCCGAGGAACACCACCAGGTCGGGAGCGTCGGCCACCACCTGCGACCAGGCGTGGTAGTAGCCCTGGGGGTAGCTCTGGCAGGTGGCCACCGCGAGGCGGACGTGGTCGACGTGGGCACCCACGGCGGGTGCGGTGCGGGTGCGACCGACGGGGGAGACCTGTCCACCGGTGGTGAAGCGGTAGTAGTAGGTGGTGTCGGGGGCGAGGCCGCTGACGTCGATGTGCAGCGAGTGGGCGACGGTGCCGTCCGTCTTGGTCAGGCCGTCGGCGACGAGGTCGGTCATCGCCGCGTCGCGCGCCACCTGCCACCGCACGAACACGTCCATGCCCACGGGCATGCCGCCTCCGGCCAGGGGCTGGGGGGCGAGGCGCGTCCAGAGCACGACGCCGTCCGGGGCCGGGTCGCCCGAGGCCACGCCCAGCGCGAACAGGCCGTCGGGCAGGCCCTGAGGGGCCTCCGGGTCGGGCAGGGCGAAGTAGCCACCGGTGCCCTTCCACGTGCCGGGCAGGCAGGCGGCGAGGCCGACGCTGGCCAACCCGACCAGCAGGGATCGGCGGGTGAGGGTGAACGGGCTCCGACCTTCGTCGGAGCCGTCGACGGCTCGGTGCATGGGGCCCCCTGGCAGCTCGGCCGTCGGTGGCCGACGGCGCGTGGCCCGACCGTAGCCGGGCGGCCGGGACGGGGGAGCGCTACTCGGCGGGCGTCTCGGAGGGCTCGCCGGCGTCCACGGGGGTGGCGGCCTCGGCCGGAACCGCGGCCTCGGCGGGAGGCGCGGCCTCGTCGGCGATCGCCTCCACCGGGGCGTCGGTCGACGTCGCGACCTCCGCCTCGGCGGCCTCGGCGGGTCGGCCTCGGCCGTCGCGTCGGCCGCCGGAGCGTCCTCGGACGGAGCCTCCTCGACCGTCGCAGCCTCCTCGGCCGGTGCCTCGGTGGGTGCCGGGGCGTCGGCGGACGGCGCCTCAGGCGCAGAGGGCTCCTCGGTCGCCGGAGCGTCGGCAGCGGGGGCCTCGTCGGGCGTGGCCGCGTCGGCGTCCTTGGCCCCCTTGGCCGGGCCGCCCTTGGCGGGGGGCGGGGGGACGGGGCGGCGATCGCCCTTGGCCGGGGTGCGGCGCGGCGGCCGCATCGGCTTGCCACCGGCGATGGGCTCCACGCCGAGGGCCTGGGCCACCAGCGGCACCCGCTGACCGGCGGCCGCGACCGCGGCCTTGAGCTCGTCGGAGGGGTGGACCGGCACGGAGTCCGGGACGACCCGACCGTGGACGGGGGAGAGGGACAGGGCGTCGAGCACCGTCACCCACCGCTCGATCGGTGTGTCGGCGGTGAGGGAGGCGTTGGCCGCGGCCACCAGCCGGGTCGACAGCTCGGTCGGCAGGGGCACGCCGGCCTTCGGGGGCCGGGAGCTGACCCGCAGGGCCCGGACCACCCGGCCGTCGTCGAGGAGGGCGACCAGCTCGGCCAACCAGGCGGCCTGGTCGGCCTCGATGCGGCGCTCCAGGGCCTCGCGGAGCTGCTGGGCCAGGGCCCGGGTCTCGTCGTCCTTGGCCCCGGAGTCGGCGGCGACCACGACGGTGCGCAGGTCGCGCAGGTCGAGCTCGTCGATGTCGGCGAGGGCGGCGTCGGCCCGGTCGTGCCACTCCGCGGTGCGCAGGCGGGGGAGCAGCCGCTCGGCCATGGACTCCAGCTGGGCCGGGTCGACCTCGGGCTTGCCCTCGGCCTTGGCCTGCGCGTTCTGCTTCTGGATGGCCTGGCGGACGGCGGGGAGGCCGCCCTTCAGCACCTCCTCGGCGATGGGGCGCTCGTGGGGCTCGAGGGTGTCGAGCACGGCCTTGCGGTGGACCCGGTGGGGCCGCAGCCGCTTCGGCTTGGGCTTCTCCTCGACCGGGGGACGTCGGCGGGGACGGTCGGGACGACCTTCGCCGCCGCCCTGGCGCTGGCCGTCGCGAGGGTGGCGTCCACGCCCGGCGCCCGGACCACCGGGTCCGCCTGATCCGCCCGGACCACCGGGGCCACCTCGGCCTCCGGGACCTCCGGGGCCACCTCGGCCTCCGGGACCTCCGGGGCCACCTCGGCCTCCGGGACCTCCGGGGCCACCGCGGCCTCCGGGCCGACGGTCGCCGTCGCGACCCCGGCCGCGGCGGTCGCCGTCGCGATCGCGGCCGCGGCCGCCGACCAGCTTGCTGGTGACCAGCTCGTCGTCCTTGAGCTCGCGCCCGATGATCTCGAGCCGACCGGCCTCGGCCTTGGCCTCCTTGGGCGGCAGGACGGCCGAGATCTCGGTCCCGTCCAGCCCGACCTCGATCTCGACCCGCAGCACGTCGCCCACGGCCGCCCCGGAGGGCAGCGTGGCGCCGTCGACCACACCCTTGGGCTCCTTGGCCCCGGCAGCACGCCAGGTCCAGGAGCCATCCTCACGGGTGCTGGTCAGCTCGATCTCGATCCGGCGGGCCATAGGCCGGCCACCGTACTCCCACCACCCTCCCCCCAGAAGTGCGTCAGGTCCCCCAGCCCCCACAGCGAACGCCACGCCCGCCGAGCGGACGACGGCCGGCCACGCGAGGGCAGCGATCTCCGCGAGCGCGGCACGACGATCGCCTCGCGAGCCGCCGCGTCACCGCGACGCGAGCAGACCTCGCGTGCCGAAGGCACCGCAGGGCGAGGCCGCCAGGCCGAGCCAGAGGACGCGGACGTTATCGGCGCCCGAGAACGCCTCGCGCCGCAGGCGCCCCCCTTCGGGGCGCCGATAATGTAGGTTCTGTCAAGTCACGAGGTGAGGTGGCCAGCGGTGGTGCGGGGCTCGATCCAGGCGCCGACCAGGGGTCGGGCGTTGTCGAGCAGCCAGCCCAGCGCCCGGCGCACCTCGACGGGGTCGTCGCCGCCGTCGGCCAGGTCGGCGTCGACGTCCTCGACGGCCGCCTGCAGGCAGTACAGCGCGCTCTGGAGCTCCTCCAGCGCCTCGCGGCCGACGATCACGTCGTCGTCGCCGAGCCCGTGGGCGGCGGCCAGCTTGCGGGCCATGTGGGCCTGCTGGCGGCATCCCTGGCGGCAGTACCGCCTCGGACGGCCGGGTCCGGCCGTGAGCTCCATCCGGCGGCCGCACCACCGGCACCGTTGGTTCTCCCCTGGTTCCGTCACGTGACGAAACCTACCGTGTCGCGACGCCCCGGGCGCGGACGGGCCCCTGGGACCTTCCGTGGGCGCGCGCCGCGAGCGGCGGCCCGGCGGAGCCGCGGGACGACTACAGCGAGCGGACGCGAGGGCCGCGGACGGCCCGCTGGACCGGCGTGAGCTCCTTGGGCTCCTGCGGGTCGGTCGGGCCCATGATCCCGGCCGGCGCGTCGACCGGCGGCGGGTTGTCCGTCGCCAGCACCGAGCGGAGCATCGTCATGCTGCGGGCCGACATCTCCTCGCTCGCCCCGGACAGCGACGACCCCCTCCGCGACCGGCTCGAGCTGGCCGAGGGGGTCGAGGATCGGCTCGGAGGGCGCCTCGACCGGGGGAGCGGTCCTCCCCTCCCCCAGCGATGCCGCCTCCGACACCGAGGCGACCGCCGCCTCGCGGGCCGCGAGCGTCGCCTCCGCCGCGGCCTCGGCCGCGGTGAACCGCTCGGCGAGGGCGTGGAGGTCGTCGTTCCGGCCGCTGTCCTGGTAGAGGTCGGCCAGGGTCAGGAAGAACGTCGGATCGAGCGGGATCCCCTTCTCGGCCACCTCGTCCTCGACGACGTCGAGCAGGCCCAGGAGCAGCTCCTCGGCCGCGTCGAGCTGGCCGAGGGTGAACATGACCGCGATCTCCTCGCGGTAGGTGCTGTGGTGGCGGCCGCCGAAGGTCCCCGGGGCGCCCACGCCGGTGATGCGGCGCCGCATCCGCTTGCGGGCCCGCTCGAGCCCGTCCACCTCGTCCTCCTGGCCGCGGCGACGGGCGGCGGCCTTCGGGATGGTGACCTCGCGGGCCCCACCGATCATGAGGGCGAGGACCTCCATGTCGGCCCGTGCCGCCAGCTCGTCGTGCAGCAGGGAGTAGACGTAGGCCCGCTCCTCGAGGGCGACGGCGAGCACCGACGTGCGGCGCTCGGTCGACGACAGGGCGTCGCACACCGCGTCGAGGGCGGCGTCGAGGTTGCCCGCGGCCCGGGCCGCGACGCTGCGCGAGACCAGGATCAGCACGTGCAGGTCGTCGAGGTTGACGATGCCCGAGGTGGCCTCGAGGGCGGCGCCGTTCTCCTGGTTCTGGAGGAGGAGCGCGACCCGCGACAGCAGGACGGCAGGGTGCGGGGGCAGCTGGCTCAGCACGGCGAGCCCGTCGGCCACGCGTCCGGCCCGGCCCAGGGCCTCGACCAGCAGGAGGGAGACCGCCAGGCGGCCCATGGGGACGAGTGCGGGCACGCTCGGCGCGAGGTGCACCTGGACGTGGAGGCTCTCCCAGTGACGGCGCACGATCTTGTTGTCGGCGGGGTTGGTCGGCGACTGGACGAGCGGGGCGAGCACGTCGATGGCAGCCAACGGGTCGTGGGCCATCAGCCGGCCGCCCAGCACCAACGCCGCGACCTCGCCGACGGCACCGCCCTGGACCGCGAGCGCGGCGAGCGGCTCGTCCTCCCGGGCGGCGATGGCGGCGGCCAGGGCACGGTCGGCCTTGCCTCCGACCGGTGGGAACCGGAGCGTGGGGATGGTGTCGACGAGGTCGACCATCGCCCCGGTGGCCATCACCCAGGTCCGGCCCGGGCCGTCAGGCACCGATCCAGAGTCACCGGGAGTGTCGAGCAGCAAGTGCACGTACCCCGTGTGATCCATCCAGGTCGCCTCCATCGGACCGGTGCGCCGGGTCGAGCCCCGAACGCAGACATCCCTCAAGGCTCATCGGCCGCACCGGGCCGGATTGCAGAGGTCGGGGTGAGATTCCGGTCACCTCTCCCCTGCCCGCCGAGCCGTGTCGCCGCTGGTAGCCTGCCGAGGCCATCGACCCCGTGCGGGAGAGGCCCAACGTGGGGCCGCCGAAGGAGCAAGTCCCTCCCCGGAATCTCTCAGGCACCAGGACCGTGCGGGTGAGGCGACGCTGGAAAGCAGGCCGGTCGACCGGTCCACCGACGGGGAAAGCCGGCCCCCGGGCCGGTGAAGCTCTCAGGTGCCATGACAGCGGGGGAGGACGAGCCCGACCGCGTCCCGCCCCTCCCCCGCCTGCCGGAGGCACCATGTCCGATCGCTCACGCCTCACCACCGCCGGATCCGGCGTGCCCTTCGCGGCCCGCCACATCGGACCCGGCGTCGGTCGACCAGGCCGAGATGCTGGCCCTGCTCGGCTACGGCTCGCTCGACGAGCTGGTCGCCGACGCGGTGCCCGCCGGCATCCGCGAGGCGGCGCCGCTCGAGCTGCCCCGAGCCGGTCGGCGAGGCCGAGGCCCTGGCCGAGCTGCGGGCCCTGGCCGGCCGCAACCGGGTCGTGACCTCGATGATCGGCCTCGGCTACCACGGCACCGTCACGCCGCCGGTGATCCTGCGCAACGTGCTCGAGAACCCGGCCTGGTACACGGCCTACACGCCGTACCAGCCGGAGATCTCCCAGGGCCGGCTCGAGGCGCTGCTCAACTTCCAGACCATGGTCGCCGACCTCACCGGCATGGCCCTGGCCAACGCCTCGCTGCTCGACGAGGCCACCGCCGCGGCCGAGGCCATGACCCTGGCCCGCCGGGCGGCCAAGGCCCCCGCCGGTGCCGTCTTCGTCGTCGACGCCGACTGCCACCCGCAGACCATCGAGGTGGTCCGGACCCGGGCCGAGCCGCTCGGCATCGAGGTGGTCGAGGCCGACCTGGGCGACGGCCTGCCCGACGGCGACGTCGTTCGGCGTGCTGCGCCCAGTACCCGGGCTCGACCGGCCTGGTGCGCGACGACGCCGCCGCTGGTCGAGGCCGCGCACGCACGCGGGCGCCGTCGTGGCGGTCGCCGCCGACCTGCTGGCCCTGTGCCTGCTCCGCCCGCCCGGCGAGATCGGGCGCCGACGTGGTGGTCGGCTCGGCCCAGCGCTTCGGCGTGCCCCTGGGCTTCGGCGGCCCCCACGCCGGCTTCATGGCCGTGCGCGACGGCCTCGCAGCGCTCCCTGCCCGGCCGCCTGGTCGGCGTGTCGGTCGACGCCGACGGCGACCCGGCCCTACCGCCTCGCCCTGCAGACCCGCGAGCAGCACATCCGCCGCGAGAAGGCCACCTCCAACATCTGCACCGCCCAGGTGCTCCTGGCCGTCATGGCCGTCGCTGTACGCGGTCTACCACGGGCCCGACGGGCTGACGGCCATCGCCGACCGCGCCCACCGCGCTGCGCCGCGTGCTCGCCGCCGGCCTGCGGGCCGGCGGGCGTCGACGTCGTCCACGACGCCTTCTTCGACACCGTCACTGGTGCGGGTGCCCGGCCGGGCCGACGCGGTCGTGGCCGCCGCCCTCGCCGGCGGGGTCAACCTGCGCCGGGTCGACGCCGACCACGTCGCGGCCATCACCTGCGACGAGACCACCGCCCGCCCACCTCGACGCCGTGCTGGCCGCGTTCGGCGCTCCGGCCGAGGCCGAGCGCCTGGCCGACGAGCTCGACGACGCCCCCGCGGTGCCCGCCGCGCCTGGTGCGGACCTCGCCGTTCCTGCACCCACCCGGTCTTCCACCGCACCGCTCCGAGACGGCGATGCTGCGCTACCTGCGCCGCCTCGCCGACCGCGACCTCGCCCTCGACCGGGCCATGATCCCGCTCGGCTCGTGCACCATGAAGCTCAACGCCAGCGCCGAGATGGAGCCCATCACCTGGCCCGAGTTCGCCCAGATCCACCCCTTCGCCCCGCTCGACCAGGCCGAGGGCTACCGCGCAGCTCATCGACGAGCTCGAGCGCTGGCTGGTGGCCGATCACCGGCTACGACGCCGTGTCGCCTCCAGCCCAACGCCGGCACCCAGGGCGAGCTGGCCGGCCTGCTCGCCATCCGCGGCTACCACCGGGCCAACGGCGACACCGACCGCGACGTCTGCCTCATCCCGTCCTCGGCCCACGGCACCAACGCCGCCAGCGCGGTCATGGCCGGCATGCGGGTCGTGGTCGTGGCCTGCGACGACGACGGCAACGTCGACCTCGACGACCTGCGGGCCAAGATCGACGAGCACGGCGAGCCGCTCGCGGCGCTGATGGTCACCTACCCGTCGACCCACGGCGTGTTCGAGGAGGCCATCGGCGAGATCTGCGCGGCGGTGCACGACGCCGGCGGCCAGGTGTACCTCGACGGCGCCAACCTCAACGCCCTGGTCGGCCTGGCCCGGCCCGGCCGCTTCGGCGCCGACGTCAGCCACCTCAACCTGCACAAGACCTTCTGCATCCCCCACGGCGGCGGCGGCCCCGGCGTCGGGCCCGGTGGCCGTCGGCGCCCACCTGGCGCCGTTCCTGCCCGAACCACCCGCTGGTGCGCCGAGGCCGGCCCGGCCACCGGCCCCGGGCCCGATCTCGGCGGCGCCGTGGGGCTCGGCCGGCATCCTGCCCATCCCGTGGGCCTACATCCGCATGATGGGCGGCGAGGGCCTGCGCGGCGCCACCCAGGTGGCCATCCTCACCGCCAACTACGTCGCCCGCCGCCTCGCCGACGCACTACCCGGTGCTCTACACCGGCCGCGACGGCCTGGTCGCCCACGAGTGCATCCTCGACCTCCGGCCCCTCACCAAGGAGACCGGCGTCACCGTCGACGACGTCGCCAAGCGGCTCATCGACTACGGCTTCCACGCCCCGACCATGTGCTTCCCGGTGGCCGGCACGCTGATGGTCGAGCCGACCGAGTCCGAGGACCTGCGCCGAGCTCGACCGGTTCTGCGACGCCATGATCGCCATCCGGGCCGAGATCGACGCGTCAGCCCGGCGTGCTGGCCGGCGGCGACAACCCGCTGGCAACGCGCCGCACACCGCCGACGTGCTCGGCGACGAGTGGGCCCACCCGTACACCCGGGCCGAGGCCGCGTTCCCCGGGCTCGGTGTCGCAAGGCCGACAAGTACTGGCCGCCGGTCCGCCGCATCGACGGCGGCTACGGCGACCGCAACCTGGTCTGCTCCTGCCCCCCGGTCGAGGACCTGCGCCGAGCCGCTGACGGTCGCCCGGCTCAGCCGCGGGTCGGCGGGTCGCTCGCGGCCACGAAGGGCGGCTTGACGCACCGTGGCGGGCACCGCGGTGCCGCGGACGTCGATGGCGAGCTCGGTCGCCGTCGCCGACGTCGGGCGGGCAGGAACGCCAGGGCGATGCCGTGCCCGAGCATCGGGCGAGAAGTTGCCGCTGGTGACCTCGCCCGACCGACCTCGCCGTCGACGCAGGACGGCCTGGCCGCTCGCGCGGCGGGCGGCGGCCCTCGACCGACAGGCCCGCGGAGCCGGCGGGCGACGCCCGCGCTCCTTCTCGGCCGCGAGCGCGTCGCGGCCCGGAAGTCGCCCTTGTCCCAGCGCACCACCCAGCCGAGCCCGGCCTGGAGCGGGGTGATCCCGGCGCCCAGCTCGTGGCCGTGCAGCGGCAGGCCGGCCTCGAGGCGCAGCGTGTCGCGGGCGCCGAGGCCGGCGGGCTCGAACCCGGCGGCGGTCACCGCGTCCCAGAGCGCCGCGGCGCCGTCCGACCGGGACGGCGATCTCGACGCCGTCCTCGCCGGTGTAGCCGGTGCCGGCGACCACGCAGTCGTGGCCCTGCCAGGTCGAAGGCGACCGACCCGGAAGCGGCGCGACGGCGGCGGCCTCGGGGCGACCGGTGGCGAGCAGGCGTCGCGGGCCTGCGGGCCCTGGAGGGCGAGGATCGGCCCGGGTGGCGGTGACGTCGACCGCCCCCTCCCCCAGCGCGCCGGTCACGCCGTCGGTGTTCGACGCGTTGGGCATGACGTCGAAGCGCTCGTCGTCGACCCACCACACGATGATGTCGTCGACGCACCGAGGCGTCGGCCGGGTCGAGCAGGTGGGTGTACTGGGCCCGGCCGGGACCGATCTTGGTCGAGGTCGTTGGTGAAGGCGCGCCTGCAGCCGCGTCGAGGGCGTCGGGCCCCTCGACCCGCACCGTGCCGAGGTGGCTGACGTCGAACACCACCGCGCCGGTGCGGCAGGCCTGGTGCTCGGCGAGGGTGCCGGCCGGGTAGCTGACAGCGGCATGTCCCACCCCCGAACGGGCACCATCTTGGCCCCGAGGGCGCGGTGGACGGCGTCGAGCGGAGAGGTGCGGGTGGTCACGAGCGGCGAGCGTACCGGCCCGCCGCGGGCTCAGGTCCCGGCTGCGGAGTGCGCCGGCGCGGCGTCGGCCGGCGCCGGCGTCGACGTCGGCCTCGACCGGGCGGAGGTCGTGGACGGCGGCGTCGAGCTCGCCCTTGAGGCCGTCGAGGGTGACCAGGTTGAGGTTGAGCACGCCCTGGCCGTGGAGGCCGTTGACGACCTCGATCATCTCCGCGTCGTCGCGGACCAGCACGGCCGACGAGCCGGCGATGACGAGCCGGGCCGCGGCGACGTCCTCGCCCAGGTTGGTGCGGAGGTAGGAGAAGGCGTCACGGACCGACTCGAGCTTGATGCCCGAGTCGAGCATGGTCTTGATCAGCTTCAGCTCGAGCAGGTCGCGGTAGGAGTACTTGCGGCGCGAGCCGCTGCCCTTGGCGTCGGCCAGCGTGGGCCGCACCAGGTCGGTGCGGGCCCAGTAGTCGAGCTGCCGGTACGTGATGCCCACGATCTGGGCCGCTGCCTTGCCGCTGAAGCCGTCGTCCACGTCGTCCTCCACCCCTGGGTCGCCTGGTCGTCCCATGTCGGGCATGGGTCACACCCGCGTAGTTACGTGGCTGTGGGTCGCCCAACCTACGACGATCGCCGCGCGGGGTCAATGCCCGGACGGCTCAGGAGGCGAAGTCGTCGGGGTTCACCGAGTCGATGAACTCCCGGAACTGCTCCACCACCTCGGCCTCCTCGCCGGGCTCCTCCGCGTCGTCCTCGGCCTCGTCCTCGGCCTCGAACCCGGCCTCGTCGAGGACCTGCTCGGAGGCGAAGATCGGGGTGCCCGACCCGGATGGCGAGGGCGATGGCGTCCGACGGCCGGCTGGAGATGCGGTGCACGCCGTCGGCCGCGTGGAGCTCGATCTCGGCGTAGAAGGTGCGGTCGCGCAGCTCCGTGACCACGACCGACTCGATGCTGACCCCCAGGTCGTCGAGCACGTCGCGGATGAGGTCGTGGGTCATGGGTCGGGGCGTCACGACCTCCTCGAGGGCGAAGGCGATCGCCGTGGCCTCGGGACCGCCGATGAAGATCGGCAGCACGCGGCGGGCGCCGGATCGCTCCCGGAGCAGCGCGATGGGCGTGTTGGACGGGAGCTCGACCCTCACGCCGACCAGATCCATCTCGACCATCCCCCGCAATCTACCGCCGGACGCACCCCGCCCTGCGGCCACATCCGATCGGCCGCACCTGGCGCCGCCGATGGGTCGGGTCAGCGGTGGTCGGACAGGGCGACCCGGAGCAGGGCGGCCCGCAGCCCCTGGCCCAGCCCGGCCAGCTCGGCCAGCGTGTCGCGAGCCTCCTGGCGGCCCTCGGGTGTGCGCTGCCGGGCCATGGGCAGGACGAGCTGCTGGAGCAGCGCCGCCTCCCGCTCGGCGGTGGTCTTGTACATCCGCAGGTGGCGCGCCTCGACGCCGTGGGCCAGGAAGCCGGCCGCCTTCTGGGCGATGACGAGGTCCTCGCCGTCGAAGTAGGTGTCGACGCCGAGCGAGCTGCCCGACACCAGGCCGTACTCCTGCAGCGACGCCAGCTGCGACGGGACGAGGCCGCTGGCGGCCAGGACCTCGTCGACGGTGAGGCTGACCGTGGTGGGGCTGTCGGCGAGCGGGTCGGGCCCGTCGCCCACGTCGCCGCCCCGCCCGGCCCGGCCGCGGTCGGCCTTGGCCCGGGCCGCGTCGGCCATCCAGATCGGCAGCTGGGGCGGCTCGTCGGGGTCCGGCGCCGGGGCGTCCGCGGCGGCGGGTGCGTCGGTCGCGGTCTCCGGGACCCCGCTCGCGCCGACCGGCGCGGGCGCGTCTCCACCCGCGTCGGGGGTGGTGCCCACGCCGCCGACGGAGGGACCGACGGGCCCGCCGGAGGACGGGGCCGGCGGATGCGGCCGGGGCGTCGCTCGGCGGGATGGCCGCGGCGGCGCCGTTCCCGGACGGGTCGGGTGCGGCCAGCTCGGCCTCGATCCCCTCGTCGAGGCGGTCCTTGATCACCTTGAGCGGCAGGAACTTGTCCCGCTGCTCGGTGAGGATCCACCGGAGGCGGCGCACGTCGGACGGGTAGAACTTCCGGTACCCCGACGGCGTGCGCTCGGGGTCGAGCAGGCCCTGGCTCTCGAGGAACCGGATCTTGCTGATCGTGACGTCGGGGAACTCGTCCTGGAGCAGGCTGAGCACCTCCCCGATCGACAGGTGCGCTCGTTCGCCCGTCACCACGTCGTCCCCCTCGTCCACCTCGACGACCGGTCGCCGGTCATCCGTCGTCGCCCCCGGCTCCGGGCTCGTCGCCCGGCCCTGCCACGTAGACCAGCTTGAACTTCCCGACCTGCAACGTGTCGCCGTCGACGAGGTCGCCCTGCTCGATGCGCTCCCGGTTGAGGTAGGTGCCGTTGAGCGACCCCACGTCGCTCACCGACAGCCGGGTGCCGTCGCGGCGGATCTCGACGTGACGCCGCGACACGGTGATGTCGTCGAGGAAGATGTCGCTGTCGGGGTGGCGACCGGCGGTCACCACGTCCTTGTCGATGGCGAAGGTCGACCCCGCGTTGGGGCCGGCCCGGACGACCAGGACACCGAGGGAGGTGACGTCGTCGAGGTCGATGCTGACCTCGTCGGGGGTGCCGGAGGGCGAGTCGAGCTGGAGCTGGATCGTCGGACGGTCCGGGTCCTCCCTCTCGATCGGGGCGCCGCACGACGAGCAGAAGTTCGCATCGTCGGCATTGCGGTGCCCGCAGCGCTGGCACTCCACGTCGGCCACGGCTACTCCTCGATCAGGCCCCGGTAGCCGGCGGCGTCGAGCAGCTGGTCGACCTGTGACGGGTCGGACAGCGTGAGGGTGAAGATCCACCCATCGCCGTAGGGGTCCTCGTTCAGCCTCTCGGGGGCGTCGGCGAGGTCGGGGTTGGCCTCGGCCACGGTGCCGGCGAGCGGGGCGTAGATCTCCGACACGCTCTTGGTCGACTCGACCTCGCTGACCATGTCGCCCATGGCCACCGAGCCGCCGGTCTCCGGCACCTGCACGAAGACCACGTCGCCCAGCGCGTCCTGGGCGTAGTCGGTGATGCCGACGCGGGCGACGTCGCCGTCGAGCCGGACCCACTCGTGATCCTTCGTGTACCGGAGGTCGTCGGGCACGTTCATGCCCGCAACCTACCCCAGACCGAACCTCGACCTCCGCGGGAGGGTTGGGGTTGCGTCAGCGCCGGACCAGCTGGGCGATGCGCCGGCCGTACTCCTGGGCCCGGCTGCGGGCGGCGGACTCCGACGGCGCCTCGGCCCACACGTGGGTGACCGGGTCGCCGGGGTCGGGCAGGGCCATCACCCACCCGTCGTCGAAGAGCACCTTCACCCCGTCGATGAGCACCAGCCGGGCGGGGTCGGCCCGCTCGACGAGGGAGCGCATCACGAGGCCCTTCTGGTCGAACGGCGTCACCACCGTCTCGTGGGCCACGTGCGGGCGGGGCAGCTCGTCGACGACCTCCGACAGGCGCACGTCGTGCAGGGCGAGCAGCTCGAGCAGCTTCACGAGGGCCCCGGCCGCGTCGAAGGCGGGCAGGAACCCCGGGAGGATGAAGCCGCCCTCGGTGTTGGCCGCGAAGCCCACGCCGGCGTCGTCGGCCGCGGCCATCAGGGCTGCGGTGGAGGTCTTGGCCTGGCGGATCTGGACGCCGGTGCCCTCGACCAGCGTCGCCACGAGGTCGGTGGCCGTCACCGGCACGACGATGGTGTCGCCGTCGATGTGCGGCGCCACCAGCTTGACCAGGGCGAGCAGGGCCTGGGTGTCGCTGAGCACCCGACCCTCGTCGTCGACGAGGGTCAGCTGCGAGCCGTCGGGGTCGATGACCGCCCCGAGGTTGGCCCCGGCCGCGGTGACCAGCAGGGCCGCGGCCTCGGCGCTGCGTCGACGGTCGAAGGCCATCACGCCCTCGGTGGAGGCGAAGGGGTTGACCGCCAGCACGTCGGCGCCGAGCTGGGCCAGCACCGTCGGCATGGTGAAGGCGGTCGAGCCGTGGCCGTAGTCGACCACGATCTTGAACGCTGCGGCCCGCACCGCGTCGAGGTCGGCCGACGCGCTCAGGGCGTTGGTGTAGTGCTCGAGCACCCGGGGCGGGAAGTCGATGTCGCCGATCTCCTCGGCGGGCACGCGGCGGAAGTCCTCCCGCGAGAACTGGCGCTCGATCTTGCGCTGCTCGGCCTCCGAGATGTCGAGCCCCGACGGGTCGATGAACCGCAGCGACACCGAGTCGCTGTCGCGGCCGTCGAGCCGCACGGTGACCCCGCCGGCGACGGTCGGCTGGCGCACGGCCCAGCGGGTGACCGGCACCGACGCCACCTCCAGGTCCGAGCACGCTGATGCCACCGGCGTTGAGGCCGGCCATCAGCGCCCGCTTCAGCATCCGGGCCGCCCGGCTGGAGTCGCGGGACGACACGATCCGGCTGCCCTTCGGCAGCGACGTGGCCCAGGCCATGGCGATGCGGGTCACCAGCTCCGGGGTCATGTCGACGTTGGCCAGCCCGGTGACCATCGAGCCCTCGAACAGGCTGCGGGCGCCCCGCGACTCCCAGATGATCGAGGAGTTGACCGTGGCCCCCGCCTCGATGGTCTTGAACGGGTACACCTTCACGCCGGCGCCGACGACGGCGTCGTCGCCCACGAAGCACTCGTCGCCGAGCACCGAGCCCTCGTCGAGCCGGGCACCGCGCCGCACCTCGCTCGACCGGCCGACGACCGCGCCGCGCAGGCGGGTGCCCTCGCCGACGTACACGTTCTCGTGGACGACGGACCGCTCGATCACCGCGTCGCGACGCACCCGCGAGTTGCGGCCCAGCACCGCGTAGGGGCCGATGCGGGCCCCCGGGCCGACGCGGCAGCCGGGACCGAGCACCGCGGTGCCGACGATCGAGGCGTCGGGGTGGACCTCGGCCCCCTCCCCCAGCCACACGCCGTCGCGCAGCCGGAAGCCGGGCACGTCGACCTGCACGGTGCCGTCGAGCACGTCGTGGTGGGCCCGGACGTAGGCCTCGAGGGTGCCGACGTCCTCCCAGTAGCCCTCGGCGACGGCCCCGACCAGCTTGCGGCCCTCGGCCAGCAGCTTGGGGAACACCTCGCCGGAGAAGTCGACCGGCCGGTCGGCGTCGATGTAGTCGAAGATCTCGGGCTCGAGCACGAAGATGCCGGTGTTGATGGTGTCGCTGAAGACCTCGCCCCACGTCGGCTTCTCGAGGAACCGCTCGATGGTGCCGTCCTCCTGGGTGATGACGATGCCGAACTCGAGCGGGTCCTCGACCGCCACCAGGCCGATGGTGGCGACGGCCTCCTTGGCCTCGTGCTCGGCGACGATCCGGCTCAGGTCGATGTCGGTGAGCACGTCGCCGGAGATCACCAGGAAGCGCTCGTCGAGCACGTCCTTGGCGTTGCGGACCGAGCCGGCGGTGCCCAGCGGCTGCTCCTCGGTCGCGTAGACCATCTCGACGCCGAAGTCGGACCCGTCGCCGAAGTAGGTGCGGATCTGGTTGGCGAGGAACGCCACCGTCACGACGATCTCGGTGAAGCCGTGCTGGCGCAGCAGCCCCACGATGTGCTCCATCATCGGCCGGTTGACCAGCGGGAGCATCGGCTTGGGGGTGTGCGAGGTGAGGGGCCGGAGGCGGGATCCCTCGCCGCCGGCCATGATGACGGCCTTCACGGGGTCGAACCTACCCCTCGGGCGTGACCACCCCGTCCTGGGGCTCGCGCTGGCCCGCCTCGCGGTCGGCCCGGCCCTCCCTCAGGGCGGTGAGGCCGAGGGGCACGTAGAGGGCCAGGGCGATGTAGGCGAGGACCAGCCCGGGGAGCACCCAGCCCCAGGCGAGGAAGCCGGCCAGGTCCGCCCAGCCGACGTCGGAGTGCGACATGAGGAAGAGCGGGAAGGCGACCATCAGGGCGAAGGTGCCGGCCTTGCCCCACCAGGTGACGTCGATGCGGCGGGCGCCGGCCAGGGCGAGGCCGATGGTGGCCAGCGACACCGCCACCTCCTTGACCAGCACCGCGATGCCCACCCAGAGGGGGATGCTGCCGTCGATGATGATCGCCCCGCCGCCGACGAAGAACAGGAGCCGGTCGGCGACCGGGTCGAGGACCTTGCCGACGGTGGACACCTGGTGCCAGCGCCGGGCGATGTAGCCGTCGACCCAGTCGGTCGCCCCGAGGGCGGCGAGGAGCCAGGCCGCGGCGGCCCGGTCCTCCTGGTCGAACAGGAGCCACAGGAACAGCGGCAGGCACGCCAGGCGCACCAGGGTGATGACGTTGGGGAGGGTGAGGATCCGGTCGAGCCCCGGCTCGTCGACCGGGGCGGCGACGGTGGCGTCGGGCACACGGCGAGCCTACGCAGGTCCGATCCGCGCCCGACGTGAGGCCCGTACCATCGGTCCATGACCTCGATCTTCAGTCGCATCATCGCCGGCGAGCTGCCGGGTCGCTTCGTCTGGCGCGACGACCGCTGCGTCGCGTTCCTCACCATCGCCCCGACGGCCCCCGGCCACGTGCTGGTCGTGCCGGTCGACGAGATCGACCACTGGATCGACCTGCCCGCCGACCTCCTGGCCCACGTGATGGAGGTCTCGCGCACCATCGCCCGGGCCCAGCAGGAGGTCTTCCAGCCGTCCCGGGTCGGGATGCTGATCGTGGGCGAGGAGGTCCCCCACGCCCACGTCCACCTCGTGCCGTTCAGCTCCCTGCACCAGCTCGACCTGGCCAACGCCGACCCGGATCCGGACCCGGGTGCGCTCGACGAGGCGGCCGAGCGGCTCCGGGCCGGACTGCGTGCCGCGGGGGCCGCAGGGGTGCCGACCTGACCGGGCCGGGTCAGTCGCGGACGAGCAGGACGATCCCGCCGCCGCGGTAGGCCTCCGCGAAGCCGTCGGAGGCGAGGTCGGCCACCAGGTCGTCGACCACGCCCTCCTCCCACAGCGGGACGCCGGCGTCGTCGACGGCGGTCGTGTCGATGACGACGGCGTCGGTCGTGGGCCGCCACCCGGCCTCCGGCGGGCCGACCGCCATCTCGACCACCGTGCGCCGCTCGGCGACCAGCGCCACCACCTGCGGCGACGCGGTCACCCCGGCGCCGGCGGCCATCTCGTCGAGGACGGCCGACGCCGCCATGCGGCCGCCGTCGGTCGCGTCGCGCCCACCCCAGCTCCACGGCTCGTTGAACGGCGATGCCGGCGCGACCTGCACGAAGAAGGCGACCGTCGCCAGCACCATGGCGGCGACGATGCGGTGGTCGACGCGTATGCGGCTGACGCTCTCGAAGCCGATCCGCGAGAGCGCCACCATGGCCGCCAGCACGATCGGCACCAGCGCGAGCAGGAGGACCGTCGACTGGAAGCTCTCGGCCAGGTCGGGCCCGAGGGCCTGGCGGACGGCCTCCTCCCCCACCAGGCCGAGCACGATCGGCGGGACGGCGGGGAGGGCGAACCGGGGCACGACCAGGGGGAGGAACAGCAGCGGTCCGACCAGCACGACGAGGGCGCCGACGTTGGGTTGGAGGACCAGGTCGGTCACCAGCCGCAGGGGGTCGCGCAGCACCGCCAGAGGGGCGACGCCGCGAGCCAGCACGGCCTCGCCGACCGTCATCGGACCGCGGGGCACCTCCGGCATGACGACCACCAGGAAGGCCAGCGACCAGGCCAGCCCGACGACGGCGGTGATGCCACCGGAGCGGCGGTCTCCCATCGTCACGCCCAGGATCCCGAAGCACATCACCACCAGGCCGACGTCGGCGCGCGACAGCAGGGCGACGGCCAGGCACAGGGCGTAGGGCACCCAGCGTCGCCGCCGCCCGAACCACGCCGCCCAGGCCAGAGCGGGGACGGCGGGCACCAGCGCGGTCCAGCCGGTGAGGTTGGTGGTGTGGAGGACCGGCGCGCCCGAGTACGCCAGCAGCAGGGCGGCGGCCACCCCGAGTCGCAGGCGGGTGCTCTCCCGCGCCACCCGCCAGAGGGGCACGATCGCGAGCGACAGGGCGACCGCCTGGGTCACGATCAGCACGCCGTCGATCGGCAGCCACCGTCCGAGCCACAGCACGGGGAGGGTGGTGAAGGCCCACTGGTCGCGCACCACGTCGCCACCGGCGAGCGACGAGACGGTCCCCCGGCCCTCCTCGAGGTTCCAGGCCGCCTGCGTCCACACCGCCAGGGTCGGGCCGCCGTCGAGCTGGCGCTGGACGGCGAAGCCGATGGCGGCCAGCACCACCGCGAGGGCGCCGCTCCACAGCCACGGGAAGCTCCGGTCGACCCACGGGGTGTCGAGGCGGGCCTGGATCCGCAGGCCGAGGGCGTCGAGGCGACGGCGCACGCTCGCCCGGCGCGCTCCCCGGTCATCGGCGGCTCCGAGGGCGCCGTCGTGGTGCGGTCACGAGGTCGCGTCGCCCTCGTCGGCTGCGGGCGTCTCGTCGGCGCGGAGGTCTCGTCGGGTGCGGCGGCGTCCTCCAGCGTCGCGGGGGGCTCGACCTCCACGATGAGCTCCGAGCCCTTGTTGCGCACGTGGTTCACCCCGGTGCCGACGGGACGCAGCACCGTGAGGTGGGCGGGTGCGGGCACGAGCAGCCGTCCGAGCGTCTCGATGTCGTCGTCGACCGGGTCGAGCCACTCGTCCCAGGCCGACGGCGGGAGGATCACCGGCATGCGGTCGTGCACCGCGGCCATGGACTCGTTGGCCGCGGTCGTGATGATCGTGGTCGAGCGGAGGTGCTCGCTGCCGTCGCGATCGGGGCCCCTCCACGTCTCCCAGAGCCCGGCGAAGGCGTAGGGCTCCCCGTCGGTGCGGTGGATGAAGTACGGCTGCTTCTGCTTCTGGCCCGGGACCTTCTTCCACTCGTAGAACCCGTCGGCGGGGATGATGCAGCGCCGCTTCTTGAACGCGGGCTTGAACGCCCCCTTGCTCGCGAGGGTCTCGGAGCGGGCGTTGATCATGCGGCTCCCGACCTTCGGGTCCTTCGCCCACAGCGGCACGAGCCCCCAGTGGAAGGCGTCGATGCGGCGCACCCCGCCGTCGGCGTGGACGACGAACACGTCGTTCGTGGGCGCGACGTTCCAGCTCTTGTCGAGGGTCTCCTCGGGCACGCCCTCGGCGCCGAAGTAGGCAGCGAGGTCGGCCGCCGAGCTGGAGGACACGAAGCGTCCGCACACGGCGATCGACGCTACTGGCTCGCCGCCGTCCCGCCGGTCGGCCCGGGTGACATCGGTCATGGGACGGTCGCCCACCTTGGGCCGGTCGGCGGCCGTCGGCCACGCTGGGTGCTCCGCCCGTGCTCCTGGAGGGGTCGCCGCGTGTTCGCTCGTCTGGGTCGCTGGTGCCACGACCGCCGCACCGTCGTGCTGCTGCTGTGGATCGCGGCGATCGTCGTCGGGGGCGCCGCGCTCCGCGGCGTCGGAGGCGCAGAGTCCCGATCGGAGTTCACCCTCCCCGACGTCGAGAGCCGCGACGGCATCGAGATCCTCGAGGAGGCCTTCGGCGGCATCGGCGCGGGGCAGACCGGCTCGATCCTCGTGGTCGCCGACCGGCCCGTCACCGATGCCGCGGTGCAGGAGCCGTTCGAGGCGCTGCTCGACGAGGTCGCCGCGCTCGACGACCGGCTGGTCGTGCGGAGCCCGTACGCGCCCGGCGGCGAGGCCCAGGTCGCGGTGCGAGGGCCGCGCGCCGGCCACCTCGCCTACGCCCAGGTCGAGCTCCCGCGGGAGATGACCCACGAGGAGAGCCAGGCCCTGCTCGCCGAGATCGAGCCGCTCGCCGACGCCGCGGAGCGGTCGGGCGACATCGACGTGGTGCTCGGCGGCGAGGTGTTCACCGAGTTCGAGGAGCCGTCGTCGGAGATCCTCGGCCTCGGCTTCGCCATCGTCATCCTGATCCTGGCCTTCGGCTCGGTCCTCGCCATGGGCCTGCCCATCGGGGTGGCCCTGTTCGGCATCGGCCTCGGGTCGATCGTCGTCGGCCTGCTCTCGACGGTGGCCACCATCCCCGACTTCGCCACCGTGCTGGGCGTGATGATCGGCCTCGGGGTGGGGATCGACTACGCCCTGTTCATCGTCACCCGGTACCGGGAGAACCTGCACGAGGGCCTGGACACCCGACGGGCGACCATCCTCGCCCTCGACACCGCCGGGCGCGCCGTCGTGTTCGCCGGGACGACGGTCGTGATCAGCCTGGTGGGCCTCCTCGTCATGGGCATCAGCTTCGTCACCGGCCTGGCCATCGGGGCCGCGTCGGTCGTGACCGTGACGATGGTGGCCTCGGTGACCTTGCTCCCCGCCCTCCTGGGCTTCGCCGGCGACCGGGTCGAGGTCACCCGGTGGCGCGGCCTGATCGCCGCCGGCTGCGTCGCGGTGGCCCTGGTCCTCCTCGGGCTCGGCCTGCCGCCGGTGACCGCGCTGGGCCTCCTCGGCGTCGCCGCGGTGGTGCTGGCCGCAGGCGTCGCCGTCGCGCCGCTGCGTCGGGAGGTGCCGCTGCGGTCGCGCAAGCCGCACGAGGAGACGTTCTCCTACCGCTGGAGCCGGGCCGTCCAGCACCACCCCGTGCGGGCGCTCCTCGTCGGCGGAACCTTCCTGCTGGTGCTGGCGCTGCCTGCGCTCAGCCTCCGGCTCGGCTTCCCCGACGAGGGCAACCAGCCCGAGGGCGCCGACCCGCGGAAGGCCTACGACCTGCTGGCCGAGGGCTTCGGGCCGGGGTTCAACGGACCGATCCTGCTGGCGGCCCGCCTGCCGGAGGGCACGACCCGGCCGTCCTCGAGCGGGTGACCGAGGCCGTCGGCGCCGACGAGGGCGTCGAGGCGGTGACCCCGGCGATCCCGAACGACGGCGAGTCCCCCACCGCCGTCGTCTGGCGCATCATCCCCACCAGCGCACCCCAGGACGAGGCCACCGGCGAGCTGGTGTCACGGCTGCGCTCCGACGTCCTCCCGGCCGCCACCGCCGGCGACCTCGACGTGTCGGTCACCGGCGGGGTCGCGGTCGGCATCGACTTCTCCGACTACCTGTCGGCGCGGCTGCCCTGGTTCTTCGCGGCGGTGCTCACGCTCTCGTTCCTCCTGCTGATGGTCGTGTTCCGGTCGCTGCTGGTGCCGCTGAAGGCGGTGCTGATGAACCTGCTGTCGATCGCGGCGGCCTACGGCGTGGTCGTGGCCGGGTTCCAGTGGGGCTGGCTCGGGGAGGTCATGGGCTTCGACGGGGCGCCGATCCCACCGTTCCTCCCGATGATGCTGTTCGCCATCGTGTTCGGCCTGTCGATGGACTACGAGGTCTTCCTGCTCTCCCGCGTCCGCGAGGAGTGGGACCGCACCGGCGACAGCCACCTGTCGGTCGCCAACGGCCTGGCCGCCACCGCCCGGGTGATCACCGCGGCCGCGCTGATCATGGTGTTCGTGTTCGGCAGCTTCCTGCTCGAGGACGACCGGGTGATCCAGCTGTTCGGCACCGGCCTGGCGACCGCGGTGCTGCTCGACGCCACCATCGTCCGCATGCTGCTGGTGCCGGCGACCATGGAGCTGCTCGGCGACCGCAACTGGTGGTTGCCGGGCTGGCTCGACCGGATCCTGCCCCGGGTCGACGTGGAGGGCCACCACGACATCGACCCCGCAGCCGACGAGCGTCGCCGGTGCCGTCGGGTCGGACCGGGACCCGGACCCGGCCTCGGGCGCCGACGAGGACCGCGAGCCGCTGGCGACGGGCGGTCGCGAGGGCTGACGGGGTTCGGCAGCCCGCCTCAGAGGGCGGGGCCCACCCCGGTCCACTCGCCGCCGTCACCGATCTCGAGCTCGGCCAGCAGCTGGTGGTGGAGCCACCGGGCGAACTTGGCGTTGGGGTTGGAGAACTCGACGCCGTACACGCTCTCGCCCACCACGTCGGAGTCGGAGATGCGCCGGATCCACACCGCGCCGACGTGGCCGCCGACCTCGATGCCGACGCTGGCCCCGACGGACAGCTCGTCGTCGGAGGGGGCCCGGATGCCGGCACCGCTGATCGACAGGTCGACCAGCACGCCGTGCTGGGGGGCCGCCGCCTTGCCGAACATCTTCTTCTTGCGATCGACGCGCCAGAGGATCTTCGTGGGCTCGACCGGGTGCCGTCGCCCGATGCGCTGCTCGAACCGTTGCTGAGGCATCTCTACCCGTCTCCTCGGTGGAAGCTGACCGGACCTCGTCACGAGATGTCACCACGGAGCGTGGCTGCCACGAAGCGTAGCCCCTCGCAGGGTGGTCGTGCGCACATCCTTCCCCTGGGCCATCCGACCTAGTCCTCGGTCCGGTCGGCGAGCGGGTCGGCGGGCGGACCGGGTCGCCCTGAGCGGGCCCGGGCTGGGGTCCGCTGCAGCGGCGGTGACAGAATGTCCGCTCCCGACCCACGAGCAGCGACCCTGGGAGGTGCGGTGAAGATCGCGATCGTCGGCACCGGCGCGATGGGGGCCGTGTACGCCGCCCTCCTGAAGAAGACCGGGCACGAGCTCTGGGCGATCGACCCGTGGCAGGAGCACCTCGACTCCATCGCGGAGCAGGGCCTGCGGGTGTCGGGCGCCAGCGGCAGCTACGTGGTCGACGGCATCAGCATCGGCGCCACGCCCGCCGATGCCGGCCCGTGCGACATCTGGGTCGTGGCGACCAAGGCGGCCGACGTCGACGAGGTCGTGCGGGGCATCGTCCCCCTGCTGCGTCCCGACGACGTGGTGATGCCGTTCCAGAACGGCCTCGGCGCCGGTGAGCGGGTGGCCCGCCACGTCCCCGAGGAGCAGATCGTCATCGGCATCGCCGAGGGCTTCGGCTCGTCGATCCCCACCCCCGGGGCCGTGCACCACAACGGCATGCGCCTCATCCGCATCGGGGAGATGCGCGGCGGGCTGACCGACCGGGTCCAGCGGATCGAGCGGATGTGGGCCGACGCCGGGTTCAACGTGAAGGCCTTCGGCGACATCGAGCTGATGATCTGGGAGAAGTTCCTCTGCAACGTGACGCTCAGCGCCCCCACGGCGGCGTTCGACGTCACGGTCGGCGAGCTGATGGCCGACGAGGAGACGTGGCACGTCGCGCTCGGCTGCATGCTCGAGGCGTACCGCCTCGGCGTGGCACGGGGTGTGGCCTTCGCCTTCGACGACCCGGTCCGCTACGTCACCGAGTTCGCCGCGACCATCCCCGACGCCAGCCCGTCGATGCGCCTCGACCACCTGGCGCGCCGGCGCTCCGAGGTCGACGTCATCAACGGCCAGGTGGTCGACCTCAGTCGCGAGGCGGGGTTCGAGGCTCCGTACAACGAGTCGCTGTGCGCCGTCCTCCGCACCCGCGAGGCCCGGTTCCCCGAGTCGGCCTGACCGGAGCGCCCGTTGACGACGCCGCACATCCTCACCGACACCGCGCCGCTGCTCGACCCGGACCGTCCCACCGTGGCCCGGTCGGTCATCACCGACGCGTGGGGCCTCTACTTCGCCCAGGGCGGGGTCGTGATGGCCGCCGCCGTCCGTGCGATGGGCCTGGTGCTCGCCCGCGACGACCTCGCGCTGGCCAGCGCGAGCGCCGTGTTCTGCCGGCCGGTGGCCTGCGGACCGGTCGAGACCGACGTGCGGGTGCTGCGCAGCGGACGTCGGGGCGCCCAGGTCCAGGGGTCGCTGCGCGACGAGACGGCGGGCGAGGGCGAGGTGAGCGTCGCGGTGACCGCGGTGTTCACCGATCCATCGCTGCCGGGCCCGGCGGTCACGCCCCTCGCCCGGCCCGTCGAGCTCAGCTCACCGCCGCCGGCCGACGCCGACCGCGACGACGGTGCGATGCAGAACGAGTACCCGCTCGGCTTCCTCGACAACACCGAGTGGCAGGTGGCCGCCGAGCCGGTCCACGAGGAGCCGCTCCCCCGCCTCTCCGCCTGGTTCCGGTTCCGCGAGCCGCCCGCGGCCCGGGACGCCGACTGGAACCCGGCCCTGCTGCCGATCCCCGGCGACTCCCTGGGCTCGGCGCTGGTCGTCGCGCTCGGCGGGGGCGACACGCCGGTGGGCAGCGTGTCGCTGCAGATCGACCTCCAGGTGCACGCCCCGGCGCGCGGCACCTGGATCGGCATCGACTCGACCTGCACCCACGTCGGCAACGGCCTGGCCAACGGCGTGCTCCACCTCTGGAGCGAGTCCGGCACCCACGTCGCGACCGTGACCCAGACCGCCATGCTCCGCAGCCTGGTCTGATCCCGTGGGCCGGACGTCGGCCAGGTCGTCGAGGGCCTGGGAGGACGAGCTGCGCGACCTCCGAGCGGGCCACGGCGAGTCGTGCTCGAAGCGGGTGCGGGCGTTCGCGTTCATGGATCGGAACCGCGGTGGCCCGATCGTCGGTGTCGTCGACGTGCTGTACGACCAGCTGGTGCAGCCGCGCAGCCCCATCGAGTGGGCGACGGTCGCGGTGTACGCCCAGACGGCCGGTCCGGGGGCGACCCCCGAGGCGATGGTCCCCATCCAGGTGGACGACTTCCACCGCTTCATCGCCGGCGACGTCGTCTCGGTGCGGGGCACGCTCCGACCCGGGTCGGCGGCCGCCTTCGACCTCCCGTCGGGCACCGTGTTCTGCGCCGGGCCGACCTCTCCCCCGGGTGTGTTCCGGCGCCGCTGGCGCCTCTGACCGCCGGCGCTGCGGTGCCGCTCAGGCTCGGCGGGGACGGGGCTGCAGCTCGCCACCGCAGTTCGGGCAGCGACCGCCCAGCTCCCCGTCGGCGCAGGTGACGCACCAGGTGCACTCGTAGGAGCAGATGCGCGCATCGGCCGAGTCGGCCGGCAGGTCGGCCTGCGCACCGCTCGCAGGCGGACTTCATCTCCAGCATCGGTGCTCCTCGAGTGGGACGTGTCACCGCCAACAGCGGCCGAGGGCCGTCGCCGCAGTGCTCCGGTTCATGACGAGCCGGCGGTCATCATCGCGGACGGGGTGGAGGTCGTGGTGCAGGTCGACGTCGCGCGCGTTCGTCGATCGCAGCGAGCGGCCCCGGCCCGGCTTCGTTGTCATACCCCCTGAGTAGAAAGGGGGGTGGCGAAGTGCCGGCGGAGACCACCCTGCGAGCGTGCGGATGCGGGTGGTCGGCGACGGCGTGACGAGCAGGTCGAGCGACCTTGTCTTCACAGGTGGGAACCCGTGGATCACAGCAGTCGACATCGAGGAGCCGGACGAGGCGCCGAGCGTCGATGCCCTGCTGCGGGCCGACACCGGTGGCATGGTCGATGAGGAGCTGCGGCTCCACGTGCTGGCCGTGCACCAGGCTCTGGCCCGGGTGCAGGCCCAGGCGGTCGATGCCACCGGCCGCTTCGAGCGGCGCGGGTCTGCACCGCGGTGACGGGGCCCGTTCCGCCGCGTCGTGGCTGTCGGCCCGGGTCGATCAGACCCGGGGGCGCTGCGCCGCGGATGTCCGCCTGGCCCGCGCCCTGGCCGACATGCCGGTGGTGCGCGCCGCGGCGCTCGCCGGGCGGCTGGGGCGGGTCAAGGTCGATCTGCTGGCCGAGGTCCGCACCCCCGAGGTCGCCGCCGAGTTCACCGCCACCGAAGCCCTCCTGGTGGCCGAGGTCGAACGACGCGACGTCGCCTCCGCGGCGGCGTACCTGCGGTGCTGGCACGAACAAGCCCGCCTCGCCGCGGGCTGGACCGACCCCGACGACCCCATCCCCACCCACGCCCCCACCGCGTCGCTCGATGTGGCCACCACCTTCGACGGGCGAGTCGTGCTGGCCGGCGAGATGGACGCCGAGAACGGCACCATCCTGCGCTCCGCCCTCGACGCCGAGATCGACGAGCTGTACCGCATCGGCACCTACGGACCCAACGACGGCCTCACCCCCGCCGAACGCCGCGGCCGGGCCCTGATCAACATCGTCGCCCGCCGGGCCCTGACCGGCACCAAGCACGACCGGCCCCGCCCCTCCATCGAGGTCATCGTCGACGAACGCACCCTGCTCGGCGTGCCCATCACCGACCCCACCACCGACGGCGGCGCCGACCTCCTCTCACGAGTGCGGCGCACCGTCGAAGGCCTCGACATCGACGACCGCACCCTGCGCCGCCTCCTGTGCACCGCCGATGTCCACCGCCTCGTCATCAACGCCGAGGGCGAACCCCTCGACGTCGGCAAGGACTCCCGCACCGCCACCCGCGCCCAACGACGGGCCCTGCGCTACCGCCACAAAGGCCTCTGCGGGTTCCCCGGCTGCGACGCCCACTTCGACTGGTGCGAAGCCCACCACATCGACCCCTGGGACCCCGACCCCACCAACAACCGAGGCCGCACCGACCTCGACAACCTCGTCCCCCTCTGCCGGTTCCACCACCACCAGGTCCACGCCGGCCACTTCGAGCTCCCCTCGTCAACGGCAAGGTGGTGGTCCGACGACCACCCGACCCCCGCCAAGGGGGCCAACCGCAAACCCATCACCCCCACCCGCCCCGACCACCCCCGCCGCGGCCACGCCGCCTGACGTCCTGTAGGCCCCCCGTCGGTCCCCTCCGGCCAGGAAGCAGGAGGGCCCCGCCGGAGCGGGGCCCTGACCTGGTACTTCGGTGGTCGGGCTGGGGAGATTCGAACTCCCGACCTCTTGACCCCCAGTCCGGCAAGGTGGGTTGCGTCCCGTGTCGTTCCGTACCGTCAGATCCCTGTCTGTCCAGGTCAGAGGGCCGCACCGTCCCGACCCGTTCCATCCCGTCATGCCGCGTCAGAGGCTGCGTAGCAACCCGGTAGCAACCACTCCGACCCCAGGAGGGTGTCTCGTGGCGGAGACGCAGACCCGACGACGGACCCGTGCCAACGGCGAGGGCGGGGTCCGGCAGGACAAGCGCCGCGGGCGGTGGGTGGGCACCGTGACGGTCGGCTTCGAGGAGGTCGTGGGCGCCGACGGCCTCGTCCGGCGACGCCAGGTCCGCAAGAGCGTGACCGGACGGACCAAGGCTGAGGCGCTCGACCGGATGCGGGAGCTCCAGCGGGCGGTCGACGCCGGTCAGGACCCGGCCCCGCGGGACCTGACCGTCGGTCGGTTCCTCGACATGTGGCTGGACGACGTGCTGCCCGGGTCGGTCGCGCCGTCGACCGAGCAGCAGTACCGCGACGTCGTGCGCCTGTACGTGAAGCCGCACCTCGGCCAGAAGCGACTGCGGACGCTCCAGGCCCGCCACGTCGTCGTGATGCTCCGACAGCTCGAGGAGGAGGGGCGGGCGGGCAACACCCGCCGCCTGGCGCGCTCGGTGCTGCGGCGGGCGCTCCGATGGGCCGAGGCCGAGGGCATGGTCGCCCGGAACGTCGCCGCCCTGGCCGACGGGGTGAAGGTCGGCGCGCCCGAGGGTCGGACCCTCACGCCCGACCAGGCTCGGCTTCTCCTCGCCCACGTCGCAGGAGAGCGACACGAGGCGGCCTTCGCCGTCGCCCTGGCCCTCGGTCTGCGCCGAGGTGAGCTGCTGGGCCTCTCGTGGTCGGACCTCGCCCTCGACACCACTCCCCCACGGCTCACGGTCCGTCGGAGCCTGATCCGGGTGAAGGGCAAGGGTCTCGTCCTCGACGACACCAAGACGGCCAAGAGCCGTCGCACGGTGCACCTCCCCGCCCCGGTCGTGACCGCGTTGAAGGCGCACCGGGCCCGCCAAGCCGAGGACCGCCTGCGGGCCGGCGTCGCCTGGACCGAGCGGCCCCTGGGCGCAGACCTCGTCTTCCGGACCCCGGCGGGCACGGCGATCGATCCCGACAACTTCCGGAAGCTCGTCTACGACGTGACCGCCGTGGCGTTCACCCCCGAGGACGAGCGCCCGGCTGATCCGGCCGGGCCCTGGCCGACGCAGTACCGGTGGTCGCCCCACGAGCTGCGCCACTCGGCGGCGTCGCTCCTGATCGCACAGGGCGTCCCGCTCAAGATCGTGTCCGAGACCCTCGGCCACGCCTCGATCCGCATCACGAGCGATGTCTACGGCCACCTCTTCGACGACGCCGGCGCCATCGCCGCGGACGCCATGACCGCCGCCCTCTGGGCCGACGTCGAATAGCCAGAGATCGCCGCGCCGCTCGTCGTCAGGGCCGAAGAGGCGCGTGGCATACCGGCACTTTGATGGCAGGTGGGCTGGCTGAACCCCATCGGTGACGGGGACGGAACGATCGGTCCAAGGTCCCTGTTCTCCGCACCGTCCTCGTGCGTATGTTGCGTCCACCGACCATCGAAGGGCCTGGGACATGACGACCGAGATCGATGAGCTGACCGAGCTGGCCTACGAGGGCAGCAGCCACCCGCTCACCACCACGCCGGTGGTCGGCACGCCGGGCGTGACCTACGCCGACGTCCTGGCCCCGGGCACCGAGGAGTTGGCGTCCGACGAGGTCCGGGTGACGATCCTCGGCAGCGGCGACCCGTTCGTGAACAAGTGCCAGGCCTCGGCGTCGGTGCTGATCGAGGTCGGCAACGAGCAGCGTGACCTCTTCTTCTTCGACCTGGGCTCCGGGTCGCTCGCGAACTTCGACGGGCTGCGCCTCCCGGTCACCTCGACCACCAAGGTGTTCATCAGCCACCTCCACGCCGATCACGTCGGTGACATGCCGACCCTGCTGTGGAGCCTCGCCAAGGCCGGTCGACGTGACCCTGTGGAGGTGTGGGGACCAGCGGGCGAGCACGAAGCGCTCGGCACCGCCGCCTACACCCGGCACCTGGAAGCAGCGCACGCCTGGGACTTCGCGTCGATGGGCGGCCACCCCGGCCAGTCCGGTGCCCGCACCATCACCACCGAGGTCCCCTACGACCGCACCGCCACCGTCTACGAGCGCAACGGCGTGACGATCACGTCGTTCCCGGTGATCCACATGCTCGACGGCGCGGTCGGGTACCGGCTGGACTACGCCGGGCGCAGTGTCGTGTTCTCCGGCGACACCCGGCCGTGCCACACGCTGGTCGACGCGTGTGACGGCACGGACCTGCTGATCCACGAGACGTTCCCGTCGGCTGCGGTGTTCGCCCGCAAGTCCGGCGCACCCTTGAGCCTGGCCGAGGCGATCGTCAACGGCGTGCACACCAGCCCGGCGATGGCCGGCAAGGTGTTCGAGCTCGCCGGGGCGCGGATGTCGGCGATGTGGCACCTGGCGATCGACCACGAGACCGTCGGCTCGGTGATGACCGAGATGCGCACCCGCCACGACGGACCCGTCGTCATCTCCCAGGACCTCACCGTGTTCAACATCACCGAGGCGTCGGTCGTCGCACGCCAGGCGACCATCGACCCCTACGCCTGGCCCGTCGTCGGCGACACCGTCACGACCGGGCCCCCGATGTCGGCGTTCCCCGAGCCACCCGCATGGTGGTCCGACGCACTCATCACCGACTGACAAGCACACACAGCACCGCCCCATATCGCCGGGTCGATGGCGCGACGCGACGGCTAGTGGGGCAGGACGTGGTCAACCCGGAACGATGCCACCGGTCGGGACCCCTCCGTGATGACGATGACGGTCCCGGGAGTCACGAGCTGGTCGCCCTCGTTGTCGACGAGGAGCCAGCGACCCTCCGCCGGGGATCGCCAGCGGGTCGGGTCCCACCCCCGAAGCACGAAGCTGGCGGAGCCGTCCGCAACCGATCGAGGCGGGACATGCGCGACGTGGGCGTAGGACTGACCGTCAACGACCGGCGGCACCCCACCGTGTCGGCCGCCGTCCTCGGGCCTGAACCACGTGACTTCGCCGATGAACGGGAACGGGCCCTCGACCAGCACCCCCACAGGATGGCCCGCCCCAGTTGCTCAGGGTGTTCCAGAACGCCGGATGGGCGTCACGTCTCTTCGATCGTCACCTGGTTCGCATGGCTGGCCAGCGCTCGGAGGTCATCTGGGTCGCCGGTGAGGACCACGCCTCCCGGCTCAGCGACTGCCACCAAGACGGCGTCGACCGCGGATCCCTTCCGAGCGCGATGCCGCAGCTCGGCGGCGCGCCGGGCGGTCGGTTCTGGCAGGTCCGTGGCGATCTCGCACGTCTTGAGCAACCGGTTCGTGTTGGCGTCGGGACCGGGACGACCGGTCGTCGCCTCGACCAGGACCACCGACGGGACGAGAGGTGGCCACAGCCCTTGGCGGCGGAGAGCGGCGATGGTCGCTGCGTTCTGTCGGTTTCGCTTGGCGAGCCGTGTGATGGCGCCGCCGTCGAGCACCAGCACCTCAGCTCGCCCGCTGTGAACCAGGTGCCCCCAGGCGCCGGGCGATCGCTTCCGCTCTCGCCACCTCGTCGGGTGTCGGATCGCCGACCTCGTTGACGAGCTCGGCCACGTACGAGTCGGTCTCTTCGAGCAACACCTGGCGGCGCAGCTCGGCCCTCACCGCCTCCTGGAGCAGCTCCGAAGCGGGCAGACCGCGCTCCTTCAGCTCGTCGTAGAGGTCGTCGGGCAGGTACACCTGAAGACGAGGCATACGCCTAACTATACACACTCACCAGATTTCGTCGGCTCCCCTGCGCCGCCCGGCATGAGGTTCGTCGATCAGACTCCCCTTGCACTCGCTGATGCGGAGCGGGTCGCCTGATCGTCCGGTCCGTCCACCACGGAGCGCGCCGACGACGAGGGCGCAGGTTCCCCGGAGGGGAACCTGCAAATGTGTGACCGCTGGATCGGGCTTCTCGATGGCGCGCTGAGCGTGGGGACCGACTTGTCGGATCGAGGCGGAGGTGCTGGCGGGCTCGGCGGGTCGTGAGCTGGTCGGGCGGTGGCTGAGCGGATCAGGGGCCGAAGGTTCGGAGGGTCGCCCGAGGCTCGGGGCGCCTGCCGACGACCGCCCCCGGCGCATCGCTGACCTCGACCGGGACCACGATGTCGTACCCGGCGTCGTATCGGTCGTCGTACCCGCACGATGCCGATGGGGTGCCCCAACGGTGGCCCGGCCAGCACCGAGGCGGTCTCGACGCTGCGTGCTCGCCTCAACGGCACGGCGGCTGCGTAGCAACCCGGTAGCAACCACGGGCCTTGGGCAGCAGGAGGGCCCCGCCGTGGCGGGGCCCTGACCTGGTGTTTCGGTGGTCGGGCTGGGGAGATTCGAACTCCCGACCTCTTGACCCCCAGTCAAGCGCGCTAACCAAGCTGCGCCACAGCCCGTGGGGTGGTCACCTTACGCGGCGCCACCCTCCCCCATCGAAACGATCTCGCCGGCGTCAGCTCCCGCCGGGCCGCGCGCCGGGGAGCCACGAGCCGAAGCGCAGCAGGTTGCCGTCAGGGTCGACGTGGGCGCCCTCCCGCAGGCCGTACGGGGTGTCGGTCGGGGCGACCAGCCGACCCCCGACCCCGGCCCCGCTCCACTCGGCGTGGAGGGCGTCGGCGTCGGCGACGTAGAGGTACGCAGCGCTGTCGGTGGTCAGCGGGTCGTGCCCCTCGCCCTCCGAGAGGTGGAGCCACACCCTCCCCCGCCGCACGAACCCGTAGCCGCCGCCCTCGTAGGGCGAGACCGCGAACCCGAGGCGCCGGTAGTGGTCGAGCGCGGCCGTGAGGTCGCCCGTCGGCAGGATCGGGGCGACGTCGTCGATGTCGTCGGCCGGCGATCCGCCCACGCCCTCGTCCACCTCGCCGCTCATCCGGGCGACCGTACCGCTCCGCCGCGCCGCTCGACGTCGGACCGTCAGACCTGCTGGACGACCCAGGCGATGCCCTGGATCAGGCGCCACCCGAGGTACAGGACCACGGCGACGACCAGCAGGTAGAAGTGCCAGGGCGCACGGGACGAGCCGGGCTCCTCCTCGGGCTCGTCGTCGGGGCTGGCGATGAACCGCCCACACGTCTTGCACGTCCCGTCGGGGGCGAGGCTGTTGGGGTTGTAGAAGCGATCGCAGCCCTCGCACCACGGCACGGCGCAACCCTGCCCCACCCCGACCGACCACGGCCAACCGGCCGGGTCCCGCGGTCAGGTCGGCGACGTGGAGCGGCGGGTGCGGGGGCCGGCGTGGGCGACGCCGCTGGGGACGGGACGGCCGACCAGCTCCTCGACCAGCAGGGCCGCCTGGCACAGGCGCTCGACGTCGATGCCCGTCGTCGATGCCGAGGTCGTCGAGCAGGGCCACCAGCTCCTCGGTGGCGAGGTTGCCGCCGGCGCCGTGGGCGAAGGGCGAGCCGCCGAGACCGCCGACCGCGGTGTCGAAGCGGGCGATGCCGAGCCCGAGGGCGGCGTAGGCGTTGACGACCGCCGTGCCCCGGGTGTCGTGGAGGTGCAGGCCGACGTCGGGGGCGTCGGCCGGGAGGGCGGCGACCAGCTCGGCGACGCGCCGGGGCGTGGCCATGCCGGTGGTGTCGGCGTAGGTCACGCGGGTCACGCCGGCGGCCAGCAGCCGGGACCCGAGGGCCACCGCGTCGGCCGGGGTGAGGTCGGCCTCGTAGGGCGAGCCGAAGGCGCACGACACCACCGCGTCGACGGGGATGGCAGCCGGCCAGCTCGACGACCAGCGGCGATCACGACCTCCGACTCCGCCGTCGCCATGCGGACGTTGCGCTGGTTGTAGGTCTCCGAGGCCGAGATGGTGACCGTCACCTCGTCGACCCCGGCGGCCAGAGCCATCTCGGCACCCCGCTCGTTGGGCACCAGCGCGGCCCAGCGTCACGCCCGCGCCGGCGTGGGCCTCCTGCACCGCAGCCAGCACCTCGGCCGCGCCGGCCATGGCCGGCACCGCCTTGGGCGACACGAACGCCGCCACCTCGATGTGGCGGACGCCGGCATCGACGAGGGCCGCGATCAGGCGCACCCGCTCGCTCGACCGGCACCGGCTCCTCGGGCTGGAGTCCGTCGCGCGGCCCGACGTCGCGGATCACGACCGCGGCGGGCAGCACGTCCGGCGCAGACATCAGACCGGGGGCACGCCGTGGCGGCGGTCGGAGAAGTGGCGGTCCTTGCCGCTCGGCCCGCTCGAGGCGGCGGATCAGCTCGTCGCGCAGGCGCCTCGGGCTCGATCGACCGCGTCGATCACCAGCTCGGAGGCCAGGCGCAGCAGGTCGACGTCGGCCTCGTAGATCGTGCGCTGCTCGGCGACGAACGCCTCCCGCTCGTCGGGGTCGTCGATCGCGGCGATCTTGTTGGCGAACACCGCGTTGACCGCGGCCTCGGGACCCATCACCGCGATCTTGGCGGTGGGCAGGGCGATGGTGGCCTCGGGCTCGAACGCCGGGCCGGACATGGCGTAGAGCCCGGCGCCGTAGGCCTTGCGCAGCACGACGCACACCTTGGGCACGGTGGCCTCGGAGATCGCGGTGACCATCTTGGCGCCGTGGCGGATGATGCCCTGGCGCTCGACCTGGGTGCCGATCATGAAGCCGGGCACGTCGGCGAGGAACACCAGCGGGATGTTGAACGCGTCGCAGCACCAGACGAAGCGGGCGGCCTTGTCGGCCGAGTCGACGAAGAGCACGCCGCCCTTCTGCGCCGGGTTGTTGGCCACGATGCCGACGGGCTCGCCCGTCGAGCAGGCCCAGGCCGACGCACCAGCTCGGGGGCGAACAGCGGCTTCAGCTCGAAGAAGCTCGTCGGCGTCGACGATGCCGTCGATGACCGTGTGGACGTCGTAGCCGGCCTTGTCGTCGTCCGGGCACCGACGCCGGTCACCAGCGGGCACGTCGGGCGGCGCCGGCTCGTAGCGGGGCGGCTCGTCCCGCCACGTCGCCGGGAAGTAGGTGAACCACGCCTTGGCCTGGTCGATGGCGTCGTCGTCGTCGTGCGGCCAGGTTGTCGCCGCAGCCCGACACGGTGGCGTGCATGCGGGCGCCGCCGATCTCCTCGAGCGTGGCGATCTCGCCGATGACCATCTCGGCCATGCGGGGCGAGCCCAGGTACATCGAGGCGTTGCCCTCCACCATGATCACGATGTCGCAGAAGCTCGGGATGTAGGCGCCGCCGGCGGCCGACGGGCCGAACAGGCAGCAGATCTGCGGGACCCGGCCCGACAGCTTGACCTGGTTGTAGAAGATCCGGCCGGCGCCCCGGCGCCCGGGGAACAGCTGCACCTGGTCGGTGATGCGGGCCCCGGCCGAGTCGACCAGCCAGAAGATCGGGCAGCTCGTGGCGGAGGGCGTAGCTCGGTGGCGCGGATGATCTTCTCGACCGTGCGGGCGCCCCACGAGCCGGCCTTCACCGTCGGGTCGTTGGCGACGACGCACACCGGCCGGCCGTCGACCCGGCCGATGCCGGTGACGACGCCGTCGGCGGGGAGGTCGGCGGCCGACGTGTTGGCCAGCAGGGCGTCCTCGACGAAGGTGCCCGGGTCGACGCAGCAGGTCGATGCGGTCGCGGACGAACAGCTTGCCCTGCTTCTCCAGCTTGTCGCCGACCTTGGCCAGGTTGCCGGCCAGGGCCCGCTCGGCCGACGCCGCGACCCGGTCGGCCATCGACGGCTCGTCAGCGGCAGGAGGGGACGCCGGCTCGGACGGGAGGGCCTCGGTCACCCGCGGGAGCCTACCGACCGCCCCGTCCCGGCCCGGGGCTCGTCCCCGCGGTCGGAGGTCAGGGGACGATGACGGCCCGGCCCCGCAGCTCGCCAGCCTGCATCCGGGTGTAGGCGTCCATGGCGTCGGCGAGGGGGACCCGCTCGACGTGGGCCTTGATGTGCCCGGCCCGGGCGAGTCCGATCACCTCGGAGAGCTCCACCGACGAGCCCCAGTAGGTCGTCGCGACCGACACCTCGTAGGGGATGGTGAAGAAGCCGATCGGAAGGATGCCACCGCCGATGCCCACGATCGTGAGGTGCCCCAGCGAGCGGCTCACCGCGGCACCGAGGGCGAGGGTGGCATCGACGCCGACGAGGTCGATCACCAGATCGGCACCCCGTCCCCCGGCCAGGTCGCGGATCTCGTCCGCGGCCGCATCGCCCGACACGACCCCGTGGTCGGCGCCGACCTCCACCGCCAGGTCCAGGGCGTCCTTCTGCTGGTCGACCGCGATCACCGTCGCCGGGCTGATCGCCTTGAGGATCTGCACGGCCATGTGGCCGAGGCCGCCCGCGCCGATCACCACCGCGGTCGACCCCGGGACGAGCAGGTGACGGGACCGGGCCACGGCGTGGTACGGCGTGAGCCCGGCGTCGGTGAGCGGTGCGGCCTCGACCGGGTCGAGGTCGCCGAGGGGCACGAGCAGCCGGGCCGAGGGCACCTTCATCAGGGGCGCCATCCCCCCGTCGTGGCCCAGACCGCCGCCGGCCGCGCCGATCTCGGCGGAGTGGTCGCAGTAGTTCTCCATGCCCTGACGGCACCGGTCGCAGCGTCCGCAGCCCCACGGCCCGTAGACCGCGACCGGCTCACCGACCTCCACCCCGGTGACGCCGTCGCCCAGCGCCTCGACCCAGCCGGTCGTCTCGTGGCCGAGGGTGAACGGCGGCCCCCACGGGAGGAGGCCGGGCTCGAAGTCGTGCATCAGGTGGAGGTCGGAGTGGCACGCACCCGAGCCCGCGACCTTGCAGCAGCACCTCCCCGGGGCCCGGTTCGGGCTCGGGCACCTCCCGCACCTCGGGGTCGTGCTTCCACTCGGTGAGCTGGAACGCCTTCATCGTCGACCTCCCGGTCGCTGCTGTCAGGGGACGGCGACCGGTTCCGGTCGCGGGACGGTCTCCCCGCCGTCTCTCGCGGTGGGGAGGTCCCCCCGCTCAGCCTCCCACCCGCTCGCCGGGTCCCGCTCGGCGCGGGCCTTGATGCCTCGCAGCATCCCCCGCTCCATGACCAGCGTGATCGGCCCCATGACGTGGTCACCGACCGCAGCGGCGACACGGGCGGATCGTCCGTCGGGTCGGAGGCTGCGGCTCCGCGCCAGCAGCCGGCACGACGTCGGACCGGTGGGGCGGATCACGAAGGCCCACGTCGCGTCCCACGGGTGCTCCGGCGGCGCCTGCCTCAACACGAGAGCCCGCCCCTGCTCGACGACGGCCACGGGCATGCTGTAGCCGTCCGGCAGCGGGCCCCACCCGGGCCGGACCTGCACGATGCGATCGCCCACGTCGAGGTGCTGCCACTCCGGGCGGATCTCGTCGGTGCTGTGGATGTCGAGCCCGATCAGGTCCTCGAGGCGGTCGAAGGAGTACCAGCCGCCCCGGTCCTGGCCGATCTGGACCAACCAGCGCCACACCGCGTCGGCCGGGGCACCGATCCAGATGCCCCGGGTCACCTGGTCGACGTCGCCGACGACCAGGTCGTCACCGGGCAGGCCGACCGTCCGCTCGTCGGCGGTGGATCCCCACTGGCGAAGGTCCCTCCAGGCCACGGCTGCGCCGATGACCGCGACCGCTGCCCCACCGACCGCGGTCCTCCGCCTTCATGCCGAGTACACGCCCAGGAGGTCACGGGCGGACACGACCCCGATGGGGCCCGTCTCGTCCTCGACCACGAGGTGGCGGACGTACCGCGCCATCAGCAGCGCGGCCGCGTCGTCCACCGTCGTGTCCGGCGTGCAGGCGACGAGGTCCCGGCTGTCGACGTCGGCCGCCGCGACCGCATCGACGTCGGTGCCCGTGGCCACCGCGACGACCACGTCGCGCTCGGAGAGCACCCCGTGCACCTTGTCACCGTCGACGACGACCACCGCACCGACGCCCTCCTGCACCAGCGCCGCGGCCACGTGCCGCAGCGACACGTCGCCGGCCACCTTGGCCAGCCCGTCGGAGGCGAGGACGCCGACCGGGGTCGCCCCCACGCTCCCCGCCGTCACGTCCAGCGTCGCCGTCGCGTCCTCGATCCGTGCTCCCGTACGAGTCATCGCTCCTCCGTTCACCAAGGGACGACGTGATCGTCGCCCCGGACCGACGTCGCAGGTAGGGGCGAAGGTCCCCGTGGCGGGCGGCGCTACACCCGACGGATGGCCAGCACCGCGATGTCGTCGGTGACGGGCTGGTCGGCGAAGTCCTTGGCCGCCTCGACCAGCGACTTGCAGAGCACGTCGGGGGCCACCCCCGGGTCGCGCCGCAGGATGTTGCCGATGCGCTCCTCGCCGAACTGGTCCTCGCCGTGGCGGGCCTCGGCCAGGCCGTCGGTGTAGAGCAGCAGGAGGTCGCCGCTCCCGAGCGCCATCTCCCGGCTGGTGAACGCGCCGTGCGGGTCGAGCATCAGCAGCGGGCCGGTGTGGGCCAGGGGCCGCACCTCGCGGTCGTGCCAGACCCACGCCGTGGGGTGGCCGGCCGACGCCCACCGCAGGGTGCCGGCCTCGGTGTCGAACACCACCACGCAGAGGGAGATGAACTCCTCCAACCGCTCCAGCGCCGACATCCGGTCGTTGAGCTCCTCCAGCGCCTGACCCGGGTCGCGGTACTGCCGGAGGAACACCCGGAGCAGGTACTTGGCCTGCAACGCGGTGATCGAGGGCTCGATGCCGTGGCCGGTCACGTCGCCGATGACCGCCGCCACCCGACCGCGACCGAGGTCGTAGACGTCGAAGAAGTCGCCGGCCATCAGGCCGGTGCCGGCCTTGTACACCCGACCGACCTCGAAGCCCTCGAGCTCGGGCAGCACGTCGGGGGCCAGGCGGGCGGCCCACCGCTGCGGGGCCAGCTGGTCCTGGGTGAGCACCTCCTCGGCCCGGCGCTCGATCTCGTAGCGGTCGTCGGCGAGGCGCGACTCCCGCACGAAGTCACGGGCCGAGAGCACCGACACAGCCACCGGTACGAGGATCAGCCCGAGGAACAGCTCCGAGCGCTCCGTGTCGGAGATCGCCAGCGCCGCGCACGACGCGCACAGCACCGCGTAGAGCGTGGTGGTGTGGACGTCCTTGCGGAAGGCGCTGCGGGTGAGCGCGGCCGCGTCGGAGGAGGCGCCCCGATCGGCGACGACGCGTCGGTGCACCCGGCCCAGGCGCCGGGCCGACCGGGCCCAGACCAGGGTGGCGATGCCGCTCGCGACGGCGGTGAAGGCGAGGAGGTAGGCGGCCATCGGATGGTCTGTCGATGCTACCGGCCCCGGCCCGCCCGGTCGCCGACATCAGAGCAGCACGCCGGGGTTCAGGATGCCGTCGGGATCGAGGGCGCCCTTGATCGCCGCCATCGCCGCGACCGCGTCCGGGCCCCGCTGACGGGCCACCCATCGGCGCTTGAGGGTGCCCGACGCCGTGCTCGGCGCTGATGCTGCCCCCCAGGTCGAGGACCAGGCCGAGGACCGCGTCGTCGACGGCCTCGTCGTCGGGGGCCACCCCGCTGACGTTGACGTGGAGGTTCCCGTCGCCGAGGTGGCCGAAGATCCACGTCCGCGAGCCGGGGGCGACGACCGCGACCCGGTCGCGGACCTCGTCCGCGAAGCCGGCCAGCGCGGGAGCGGGCAGGGACACGTCCAGCTTGTGGTGCGGTCCGAGCGCGGCGATCGCCTCGGTGAGCGACTCCCGGTGGCGCCAGAGTGCGGCGCGCCGGGGGCCGTCCTCGGCGACGGCGGCGTCGAGCACCCCACCCAGCCCGGCGACGGCCTCGGCCAGCACCGCCACCTGGTCGTCGGGCCCGCCCACCTCGACCAACAGGGTCGCGGCGGGGGCGGGACGGAGGGCGGGCGGCTCCCCGAGGTGCGACGCGACCAGGTCGGCCTCCGCCGCGCCGTAGACCTCGGCCGCCTCCAGACCGGGGAGCCCCCGACGCAGCTCGCCCACGGCGCGGACCGCGTCGGCCAGCGACCCGAACGCGAGGGCGGCCAGGGCCCGCTCGGCGACGGGTGGCACCAGGCGGAGCCGGGCCGCGCCCACGATCGCGAGGGTGCCCTCGCTCCCGCACACGAGGCCGGAGAGGTCGTAGCCGGTGGCGTCCTTCTCGAGTCGTCCCAGGTCGTGGATCCTCGCCCCCGTGCCCAGCACGGCGTCGATCCCGAGCAGCTGGGCACGCGTCGAGCCGTGGCGCACCACTCGCAGCCCGCCGGCGTTGGTGGCCACCGACCCGCCCACGGTCGCGGTGTCGCGGGCCGCCCAGTCGACCCCGTAGTCCCAGCCCGCGGCCCGGGCCGCCGCGGCGACCGAGGAGATGGAGGCGCCGGCCCCGGCGGTGAGGTGCCCGGCGTCGGCGTCGACGTCGCCGACCGCGTCGAGGCGGCGCAGCGAGAGCACCACCTCCCCGGCGAGGGGGACCGAGCCGCCCACCAGGCCGGTGTTCCCGCCCTGGGGCACCAGGGCCAGCCCGTGGGCGCGGGCAGCCTCGACGACCCCGCCGATCTCGTCGACCGACCCGGGACGGACCACCGCCGGGGTCGCCCCCCGGAAGCGGCCGGTCCAGTCGACCGCGTAGCCGGCCGTGAGCTCGGGGTCGGTCAGGACGTGGCGGTCGCCGACCACCTCGACGAGCGCGGCCCGCGCCCGCGGCGGCAGCCCGCCGCTCACCGGCGCCTCACGTCGGGTCGCTGAACACCGCAGGCCGGCCCTCCAGCTCGGCCATCACCGCCTCCACCTGGTTGGGGCTGCCGAGCAGGGCCTGCATCCGGCGCGACTCGTCGACCAGCGACTCCTCGAGCGGACGGGTGCCCGCCGCGTTGAGCAGCGCCTTCGCCCCCTGGACGGCCTCGGGGTTGCGGCCCGCGATCTCGACCGCGAGCGCGGTCGCCGCGGCCAGCGGGTCGTCGACCACGTGGGTGACGAGGCCGACGGCGAGGGCCTCGTCGCCGCTCAGCCGCCGACCGGTGAGGACGAGCTCCTTGGCCACGTCGAGCCCGCACAGGCGGACCAGGGCCTGCGGGCCGGTCATGTCCGGCAGCAGGCCCCAGCGGATCTCCATCACCGACAGCTTGGCGTCGGGCGTGGCGAAGCGGATGTCGGCGCCGAGGGCGATCTGGAGCCCGCCACCGAAGGCGGGGCCGTGGATGGCAGCCACCACCGGTTGGGGCAGGTCCTGCCAGACCTGGGCGGCCTCCTGGGCCAGGTTCGAGGGTCGCCCGGGGAGCCGATCGGTCAGCGGGCCCATGCCGACCGCATCGCCCCCGCCCGACCTGGGCGCATCGCCGCCGCCCCCACCGTCGGACGGGCCGTCGTCGCCGGCGAGGGCGGAGAACACGGCCATGTCGAGCCCGGCGCAGAACGCCCGCCCCTCGCCGGCCAGGACCACGGCCCGCACCGAGCGGTCGGCGCCGACGGACTGGCCCGTCTCGGCGAGGGCCCGGAACATCCGCATGTCGAGGGCGTTCATCTTGTCGGGACGAGCGAGCCGCACGTGGGCGACGCCGTCGGTGACCTCGACGGTGACGCGCTCGGTGTCGGGCGAGGAGGCGGTGGGGGTGCTCACCCGGCAGAGGGTAGGGTGCGACGCCGCGGTGCGGAGCCCGGCGGAGCGATGCCCGCACGCCGGACCACTCAACAGACCGGTGCCCGCGGCCGATCATCTCAGTGCCGATGCTGTCTCGCGACCACCCCCCCGCCCGCGCCCCCGCGGCTCGGCCCGGTCCCACCCGGGCCCCGCCGCGCCCCTCCGCCGCGCCCTGGCCGGGGCCGCGCTCACCCTGGTCGCCGTCACCGCCGGGCTGGTCCCCTCCGGGGCCGCCCCCGTCGCCGCCCAGGCCCCCCAGGCCGACCCGGCCCCCCCGCCCCTCGGTCCCCTGCCGGACATCGCTGCCGGGCCTCGCCGGCGTCGAGGTCCACAGCGCCGAGCACGACCGGGCCGCCTCCCGGCGGGATCGCACCGCCCGCGACCTCACCACCGCCGAGGAGACCGAGACCTCCAAGAACCTCGAGATCCTGGTGCTGGGCGCTCGCGAGGAGGAGCTCACCGCCCGCATCGCCGACGCCAGGGCCCGCGCCGAGCGGTGGGAGGCGGAGGTCGTCCTGGCCGAGGCCGGGCTGCGCGAGGTCGTGATCTCCAGCTACATGGACGGCTCCGGCGACGGCATGGGCTCGCTGCTCACCCTCGACGCCGAGGCCCACGCCGAGCAGGCCACCGAGGACGTCACGACCGGCTCGTTGGCCACCCGCCAGATGGGCGACCTCCGCCGGGCGGAGCGCCACGCCCGCCTCGCCCGCAACGACGAGACGATCTCCACCGCCATCCGCGACGGTGTCCGCCAGGGCATCGCCGATGCGACCGAGGCCCGGGACCAGGCCTTCACCGACAAGGGACGCCTCGCGATCGAGCTGGTCGAGTGGACCCAGCGGGCGGAGGACGAGCGACGGCTCGCCTCGGTCGAGGGGGCCGACTTCCCGCTCGTCGTCCTCGACGCCTACTGGAAGGCCGCCGAGCGGATGACCCTGGAGGAGCCGGGCTGCGGCATCCCCTGGTGGGCCCTGGCCGGCATCGGCAAGGTCGAGTCACGCCACGGCACCTACGCCGGCTCCGAGGTCCGACCCGACGGGAGCCTGACCAAGCCGATCATCGGCATCCCGCTCACCGGGGCCAACGGCACCGCCGCGATCGGCGACTCCGACGGGGGCGCCATCGACGGCGACCCGTCGGTCGACCGCGCCGCCGGGCCCATGCAGTTCATCCCCCAGACCTGGGCCCGGTGGGGCCGCGACGGCGACGGCAACGGCGAGATCGAGATCCAGAACATCTACGACGCCGCCGCCGGGGCGGCGGCCTACCTGTGCGCGAGCGGTCCGATGACCGACGACGCCGGGCTCCAGCGGGGCTACTTCTCCTACAACCACTCGCTGGCCTACGTGGCGACGGTCCTCGACCACGCCAAGGGCTACGCCGAGTCGGTCGCCGTCCCCCCGGCCTGAGGCCGCGCCGGCCGGTCGGTTTCTCGCGCACCTGTCGGGAGAGCGACCTGGGGCGCGCCATGAGTCACGTCCCCCGGGGCCCCTCCGCCCTCAAGATCGGCCGTGACCAGCCGAATGGTCGTCGGCGGAGCACAACGCTCCTCCCTCCCCCTGGACACAAGGACGCAAAGCACCGTGCCTCACCACGCTCGACGGTTCATGCGGGTCGCCGCACCGCTGCTGGGACTCGCCCTGCTGGCCACCTCGTGCGGTGGCAAGTCCGACGGCGAGGGCTCGTCGGCCGACGACCCCGTCCGCGGCGGCTCGCTGTCGTACGGGCTGGAGGCCGAGACCCCCGACGGGTGGTGCCTGCCCGAGGCCCAGCTGGCCATCGCCGGCATCACCGTCGCCCGGTCGATGTACGACCCGCTGGTCGTGCCCAACGAGGACGGTGGCTACGACCCCTACCTCCTCTCCGGCATCGAGCCCAACGACGACTTCACCCAGTGGACCCTCACCGTGCGCGAGGGCATCACCTTCCACGACGGCACCCCCCTGACCGCCGAGGTGGTCAAGAACAACCTCGACGCCTACCGCGGCTACGTCGGCAAGCGGTCGACCGGCGAGGCCATCCCCCACCCGACGCGGTCTCCCCTCCTGTTCGTCTTCGTGTTCGACGACATCGACGACGTCCAGGTGACCGGCGAGAACCAGGTCACCGTCACCACCGTGCGCCCCTGGGTCAGCCTCCCGGCCCACCTCTGGGGCAGCGGGCGCGTCGGCATGCTCGCCCAGGCCCAGCTCGACGACACCGAGTCGTGCGACACCAAGCCGATCGGGCACCGGACCCTTCCGGCTCGAGCGGTGGAGCCTCAACGACGAGCTGGTGGTCGTGCGCAACGAGGAGTACTGGCAGGCAGCGCCCGACGGCGAGGCCTACCCGTACCTCGACGAGATCCGCTTCGTGCCGATCGTCGAGGGCGAGCAGCGGGTCAACTCGCTGGAGGCCGGCGAGATCGACATCGCCCACCTGTCGCAGCCCTCGTCGATGGACACCACCGACGGCCTCGCCGACGACGGCGTGATCGACGTGTTCGACTCCGCCGACCTGGCCGAGCTGACCCACCTGATGATCAACACCTCCAAGCCGCCGTTCGACGACTCCCGGGTGCGCAGGGCCGTCGCCATGGCGATCGACCGCGAGGACTACATCAAGGTCATCGCCCGCGGTCGCGGCGAGGTGGCCTCCGGGCCCTTCGCCCACGGCTCGATCGCCCACCTCGACGACGCCGGGTACCCCGACTTCGACCCCGACGGGGCCAAGGAGCTGCTCGCCGAGTACGTCGCCGAGAAGGGTGAGATCGGCACCATCACCCTGCCGTCGACGCCCGACGCCGCCAGCCAGGAGCAGGCGATCTACGTGCAGCAGTCGCTGGAGGAGGTCGGCCTCACCACCCAGCTCACCACCGTGCAGCAGGACACCGAGATCGACGCCGCCATCGCCGGCGACTTCCAGCTCAACACCTGGCGCAACTACCCCGGTGGCGACCCCGACGAGCTCTTCGTCTGGTTCGACAGCGGCTCCCCGGCGAACTTCGGTCGCATCAACAGCCCCGAGATCGACCGGCTCTTCGCCGAGGGTCGGGGTGAGCCCGACCAGGACGCCCGGGCGGAGATCTACCAGGACGTCAACCGGCAGCTGACCGAGGGGATGTGGATCATCCCGCTCACCTGGGTCACCTGGCGCCTGGCGGCCCAACCGACCGTGCACGGCTACACCCCGGACAGCCAGCCGGTCACGACCGAGGAGAACGCCTTGGGCGCCCGGCCTGGCTGTCGGCCATCCGCTCCACGGCCTCTGGGTCGCATCCTGACCCCTGAGCCCGCCGGCTGACCCGTCCAGGTCAGTCGGACTGATCCTCCACCGACGCCTCCCCGGAGCCCGGGGAGGCGTCGGTCGCGTCCGGGGCGGGGTCAGAGGTCGTGCCGGCCCGGGTCAGCGCGTCCTCGACCTCGGCGGGGATCTCCCCGAGGTCGCGCAGGACCGACAGCTCCGCGGTGTCGGGCTCGACCAGGCCGTCGAGCACGTCGAGGTCGTGCTCGGCCTGCTCCGCGTCGCGGTCGCGGCCGAGGTCGCGGAACGTGGCCCGCGACCCGGCGCAGCGCGTGCCGGGCCTCGTCGCTGCGCCCGACGGCGTGGAGCGCCACCCCCATGTTCAGGTCGCACGCGGCCTCGTCGGCCCGGCGGTCGAGCGAGGCGAAGATCCCCCGCGCCTGCACGAAGCGCTCGATGGCGTCGTCGGCCCGTCCGTCGTCGAGCAGGGCGACGCCGAGATCGAAGTCGCTGACCGCGGCGAGGTCCGGCCGGCGGTGGGCCAGGAAGGTCGCCCGGGCCTCGATGAGCAGCTCGGCGGCGTCGGCGGGGTCGCCCTCGTCGTGCAGCAGGACCGCCCGGTCGAGGCGGCACACCGCGGCCCGCACCGGCATCGAGGCGGCCAGGAAGGTCCGCTCGGCCCGGTGCAGCGCGGCCCGGGACTCCTCCAGCAGGCCCAGGGCTCGCAGGCTCCGGGCCGCGGCGGCCTCGACCCCGGCGACGTCGGCGCCCTTGGGGTCGTCGTCGACGAAGGCGCGCCGCGCCCGCTTGAGCAGGCCGAGCGCGTCCTCGTGGCGGTCGGCGTCGGCCAGGCAGTCGGCGGCCAGGCGCTGAGCCCGGGCGGTGGCCAGCACCGCCCCGGCCCGGTGGTGGGCGGCGGCGGCCCGCCCGGCGAGCTCGGCGGCCTCCATGGCCCGGCCGCGCCCCCGCTCGTGGCGAGCGAGCGCGGACAGGGCCCGGCCCAGCTCGCCGGGGTCCCGGGCGCCGGCCACGTCCGCCCGCAGCCGGGCCGCCGCCTCCTCGTCCCCGGGGCCGATCACGGTCCCCGACCCTAGCGGTGCCCTCCCGATCCACCCTGCGTGACGCATTTGACAGTCCGACTGACCTCAGTTTCGGCCGGGCCGGACCGAAAGGCAGGTGTCATCGACCGTCCGGGGGGGCGGTCGACCGTGGCCCGGGGAGGGGCCGCCGGCCAGACCGAGACGAGGGTCCCGCCTGCGTGCAGGGGGAGACGGACCCGATCGACCCTTCGGGGCGATCCGTCCGCCGGGCGCCATCGACGCAGGTCCAGCCGGCGCGTCGCGCCCCGCCCGACCCTTCGCACCCGACGCCCTTCCCACCCGACCGACCCGAGGACTGCACCGTGACCACCGCCCACCGCCGGATCCTGAGGATGGCCGCACCCCTCCTCGGGGTCGCCCTGCTCGCCACGTCGTGCGGCGGGAAGTCCGACGGGAGCGGCGAGGACTCGGCCGGCGAGCCCGTGCGAGGCGGCTCGCTCGCCTACGGGATCGAGGCCGAGACCGAGGACGGCTGGTGCCTGCCCGAGTCGCAGCTGGCCATCTCCGGCATCACCATCGCCCGCTCCATCTACGACCCGCTGGTGGTGCCCGACGACGAGGGCGGGTTCGTCCCCTACCTGGCCGAGTCGGTCTCACCCAACGACGACCACACCGTGTGGACCATCACCGTCCGAGAGGGCGTCACCTTCCACGACGGCACGGCGCTCACGGCCGAGGTCGTCAAGAACAACCTCGACGCCTACCGGGGCTTCGTCGGCTCGTCGCAGGCGGCCACGCCGCAGTCGCACCCGACCCGCTCGCCACTGCTGTTCCGCTTCGCCATGGCCGACATCGACGACGTGCAGGTCACCGGCGACCTCCAGGTCACCATCACCACCACCCGGCCGTGGGTCGACCTCCCCGCCACGCTCTACGGCGGCGGCCGGCTCGGCATCATGGCCGAGTCCCAGATCCGCGACACCGAGACGTGCGACTCGAAGCTGGTGGGCACCGGGCCGTTCAAGCTCGACCGGTGGATCCCCAACCAGGAGCTGACGGTCACCAAGAACGTCGACTACTGGCAGGAGGCGCCCGACGGCGAGCCCTACCCGTACCTCGACGAGATCCGCTTCGTGCCCATCCCCGAGACCGAGCAGCGGGTCAACGCCCTCGAGGCCGGCGACATCGACGTGCTCCACAACTCCCGTCCCGGTGACCTCCTCACCCTCCAGGGGCTCGAGGAGCAGGGCGTGGTCGACCTCTGGTCGTCGGCCGCCGCCGGCGAGACCAGCTTCGTGCAGATGAACAACTCGGTGGCCCCCTTCGACGACGTCCGCGTCCGTCGGGCGATGGCGATGGTCATCGACCGCGAGGACTACAAGGCCAGCAACCTGCGGGGGCAGGGCACCATCGCCAACGGCCCGTTCCCCCCCGGCTCGGTCGGCTACGTGGAGGACAGCGGCTACCCCGAGCCCGACCTCGCGGCGGCCAAGGAGCTCATCGCCGAGTACGAGGCCGAGAAGGGCGAGATCGGCACGGTGACCTTCACGGCCACCAGCGACGCCTTCAACCAGCAGACGGCCATCTTCGTGCAGCAGGCCCTCGCCCAGCTCGACATCACCGTCGCCATGGCCACCGTGCAGCAGTCGGAGCTGGTCTCGACCGCCATCGCCGGCAGCTACGAGATGATGCCCTTCCGCTTCTACGGCGGCGGCGTGCCCGACTACAACCTCATCTGGTGGTACACGGGCGGTCCCACGAACTTCCCGAGGATCGCCGACCCCGAGATCGACCGGCTGATGGACGAGGGTCGCGGCACCGCCGACCCGAAGGCCCAGGCCGAGATCTACGAGGACGTCAACCGCCAGTTCGGCGAGAACGTCTGGATCCTCCCGCTGAACTGGGTGACCTGGACGATCGCCTCGCAGCCGACGGCCCACGGCTACACGCCCGACACCTTCCCGACCCTCCCGGCGGGAGGCGACGCGAACTGGACCGAGGGCCTGACCTCCGGGCACCCCCTCCACGGCATCTGGGTCGACGCGTAGGCCGCGCCACCCCCTCTGCCGACGCAGATCCCCGTCCCTGACGTGGCCGACGGCCGCCCTGACCCGCGGGTCAAGGCGGCCGTCGCGCGCCCCGGCCGAGGGCGCGCCGGCGCCGCTCACGGGCTCGCAGCTCCACCCCGCTGACCAGGGGCGACCCGTGCCCATCGGTCGCCGGCCCGACGGTTGTTGACACCGCGCCAACCACGCCCTAGGTTGCCCCGCCGTCCGTGTCGCATGACGCGCGTCACACCGTTCCGCCCGTTGCCGAAGGCCGACCAGGGGGCCCCCGTGCAGTTCTCCCATCGCCACGTCCGTCGCATCCTCGCCCTCACCCTGCCGCTGGCGCTCCTCGCGACGGCCTGCGGGGGCAAGAAGGGCGGTGACGGCGACGACGAGGGGTCCGGCGGACCGGTCCGCGGCGGCTCGGTCACCTACGCGCATCGAGGCCGAGACCGGCGACGGCTGGTGCCTCCCCGAGGGCCAGCTGGCCATCTCCGGCATCATGGTCGCCCGCACCATCTACGACACCCTCACCGCCCCCAACGCCGACGGCGAGTACGTCCCGTACCTGGCCGAGTCGGTCGAGCCCAACGACGACTACACCGAGTGGACCATCACGCTCCGCGACGGCGTCACGTTCCACGACGGCGAGCGACCTGACCGCCGAGGTCGTCAAGAACAACATCGACGCCTACCGGGGCCAGGTCGGGTCCCGCTCGGCCGGCACCAACGTCCCGTACGAGGGCCGGTCGCCGCTGCTGTTCACCTTCGTGCTCCAGGACATCGACGACGTCCAGGTCGACCGGCGACCTCGAGGTCACCGTCACGACGCTCCGCCCGTGGGTCGCCTTCCCCGCCTTCCTCCACTCGAGCGGCCGCTTCGGCATCATCGCCCAGGAGCAGCTCGACGACCAGGAGAACTGCGACACCAACCTGATCGGCACCGGCCCCTTCCAGCTCGAGACGCTGGGAGAAGGACCGCGAGCTGGTCGCCACCGCCAACCCCGACTACTGGCAGGACGCCCCCGACGGCGAGCCCTACCCGTACCTCGACGAGATCAAGTTCGTGCCCATCGTCGAGTCCGAGCAGCGGGTCAACGCCCTCGAGTCCGGCGAGATCGACCTCCTCCACATCTCCGCCGCCCAGGACATCCTCACCGTCAACGGCCTCGTCGACGACGGCGCGCTCGAGCTCCCGCGAGTCGGAGGAGTTCGCCGAGGTCACCTTCGTCCAGCTGAACACCTCGAAGCCGCCGTTCGACGACGCCCGCATCCGCCGGGCCATGGCCCTCGCCTACGACCGGGAGGACTACACCGAGGTCATCAACCGCGGCCTGTTCACCATGGCCAGCGGGCCCTTCGCCACCGGCTCCATCGGCTACCTCGAGGACGCCGGCTTCCCGGACGAGCAGGACCTCGACGAGGCCCGCCGCCTGATCGCCGAGTACGAGGCCGAGAACGGCCCGCTCCGCCAGATCAGCTACCAGGCCACGCCCGGGCGCCGCGACCCAGGAGGTCGCGGTGTACGTCCAGCAGACGATGCAGCCCATCGGCATCGACGTGAAGCTCGAGACCGTCCAGCAGGACGCGCTCATCGACAACGCCATCAGCGGCGACTTCGACACCATGGGCTTCCGCAACTACCCGGGCGGCGACCCCGACGAGCTCTACAACTGGTTCTACGGCGGCTCGCCGGTGAACTTCGGTCGCTTCGACGACCCCGAGATCAACCGCCTCCTCGACGAGGGCCGCTCGGAGCCCGACCAGGAGAAGCGGGCCCAGATCTACCAGGACCTCAACCGGGTCTTCGGTGAGCAGGTGTACTCCGTGTGGTCCAACTGGACGACCTGGATGATCGCCAGCCAGACCAGCGTCAGCGGCTACACCCTCGAGACGCTGCCCAAGCTGCCGAACGGCGACGAGCCGTTCAAGGGCCTCGCCACCGGGCACCCGATCCACGGCCTGTGGATCGAGTCGTAGGCTCGACCGGCCCCGCCTCGCCCACCACCCCTCAGGATCCACCTCGGTGAGCCCCAACGCGCTCCGCATCACCAAGCTCATCGCCCGCAAGCTGGCGCAGCTCGTCGTCGTCCTGCTGTGCGTCACCTTCTTCACGTTCCTGTTGGTCCGCCTCATGCCGGGCTCGCCCGAGGACCTGCTGGTCCCCGTGCGCACCGACACCGAGGACCCGGAGCAGAAGGCCGTGATCGAGGACCGGCGCGCCGCGATCCGCGAGGACCTCGGCCTGGACGATCCGCTGCTGGTCCAGTACTTCAACTGGCTGAAGGCCTTCGTCACCGGTGACCTGGGCAACGAGTACACGGTGTCGAGCACCCGACCGGTGGCGGACTCCATCAAGTCCGCGCTGCCCCCGTCGATCCAGCTGATCGTCTACTCGCAGATCCTGGCGCTGACCGTGGCCATCCCGCTGGGGGTGATCTCCGCCTTCAAGCAGAACAGCCTGTTCGACCGCTTCTCCAACGCGTCCGCGTTCGGCGCCCTGTCGCTCCCGAACTTCGCGGTCGCGCTGCTGCTCGCGTACTGGGTCGGCGTCCGGCTCAACCCCTACCTACCGGAGGCGATCGACATCCCTCCCCAGGGCTACACGCCCTTCTCGGAGGATCCCGCGGCCCACTTCTGGGGGATGCTGCTCCCTGCGGTGAGCCTCGCCCTCGGCCAGATCGCGGTGTACATGCGGCTCCTCCGCAGCGACATGATCCAGACGCTGCAGGAGGACTTCATCCTGATGGCGAAGTCGAAGGGCATCTCGAGCCGACGGGTGCTGTGGCGGCACGCCCTGCGGCCGTCGAGCCTGACGCTCATCACCGTCGCCGGCCTCAACCTCGGCACGCTCATCGGCGGCACGGTGGTGCTGGAGGTCATCTTCAACATCCCCGGCATGGGCAAGCTCATCGCCGAGTCGATCATCGGACGGGAGTTCGTCACCCTCCAGAGCTGCGTCGCCATCGTGGCCATCTTCTTCGTCGTGATCAACGCCCTCCTCGACATCATGTACTCGATCCTCGACCCACGGATCCGCCATGTCCGCGCCGCCTGACCCCCTCGTGCCCGTCCCCGCGGAGCCCTCCGACGCGACGACGCTCGCCCCCATGGCCGCGGTCGCGGCCGAGCCCGCGGGCCGCGAGAGGCGGCCTGGCATCGGCGCCCTCGGGTGGGTGGCGGCCGGGTGGATGATCTTCGTGATCGCCCTCGCCCTGCTGGCCCCGATCCTGCCCATCGACGACCCCAACGCCCAGGGTGCGGGGCCGCGCCTCCCCATCGGGACCGAGGGCCACCCCCTCGGGACCGACTCCAACCAGCGCGACGTGCTGTCCCGGCTGATCTGGGGTGCCCGCTCGTCGCTCGCGGTCGGGATGGGGGCCATCGCCATCGGCCTGCTGATCGGCGGCACGCTCGGCCTCGTGTCCGGGTTCCGTCGAGGACGGATCGACACGCTGCTGTCGAGCCTGTTCGACATCCTCCTGGCCTTCCCCCAGCTGGTCCTCGCCCTGTCGCTGGTGGCGTTCCTGTCGCCGGCGACGACCAGCGAGTCGACCGGGAGCGGGGGCGGGCTGAGCAACATCCAGATCGTGATCATCGCCCTCGGCATCGTGTCGATCCCGCTGCTGGCCCGCATCACCCGGGCCACCACGTTGAGCTGGGCCCAGCGCGAGTTCGTCCTCGCGGCCCGCGCCCAGGGCGCCAAGAACATGCGCATCATGCTGCGCGAGGTGCTGCCCAACGTGATGCCGGCGATGTTCTCCATCGCCCTGCTCGGCATCGCCGTCGCCATCATCGCCGAGGGCGGCCTGAGCCTCCTGGGCGTGGGCGTCGAACCGCCGGACCCGTCGTGGGGCAACATGATCACGGAGAACCGCAACGTGCGCTCGGCCCCGCTGAACGTCCTGTTCACGCCGATCATCGCCGTGTTCTTCACGGTGATGGCGCTGAACTACCTCGGCGACGTCATCCGCTCCTCCTTCGACGTGCGGGAGAGCGCGCTGTGACCGCCGTCGACGCCGAGCCGCACCTCCCCCCCGGCGCCGGCCGCGCCCTGCTCGAGGTCCACGACCTCAGCACCAGCTTCGCCACCGCCCGCGGGCCCATCCGGGCCGTCGAGCACGTCAGCCTCGCCCTGTCCCGGGGCCGCACCCTCGGCATCGTGGGCGAGTCCGGCTCGGGCAAGTCCGTGCTGTCCCGGTCGATCATGGGGCTGCTGCCCAGCTACGCCACCCGCACCGGCTCGGTGCAGTTCGACGGCATCGAGATGGTCGACGCCCCGACCTCGCAGCTCCGGGAGCTGTGGGGCGCGCAGATGGCGATGGTGTTCCAGGACCCGATGACCGCGCTCAACCCGGTGCAGCGGATCGGCACCCAGATCACCGAGTCGATCAAGGAGCACCTCGACTACTCGAAGACCCAGCAGAAGGAGACGGCGGTCGCGCTGCTCCGGTCGGTGGGCATCCCCGAGCCGGAGCGCCGGCTCAAGCAGTACCCCCACGAGATGTCGGGCGGCATGCGCCAGCGGGTCGTCATCGCCATCGCCCTGGCCTGCGGGCCGGCGCTGCTCTTCGCCGACGAGCCCACCACCGCGCTCGACGTCACCGTGCAGGCCCAGATCCTCGACCTGCTCGCCGCCCAGCAGCGCGAGCGGGAGATGGGCGTCGTGCTCGTCACCCACGACCTCGGCGTGGTGGCCACCCGGGCCGACGACATCGCGGTGATGTACGGCGGGCGCATCGTCGAGCAGGCCACGGCCACCCAGCTGTTCAGCCAGATGCGCCACCCCTACACCGAGGCCCTCCTGCGCTCGATCCCCCGCCTCGACCTGCCCAGCCACACCCGCCTCGAGGCGATCGGAGGCCGCCCGCCGGACCTCCTGAACCCGCCGCCGGGCTGCCGCTTCGCCCCCCGCTGCCCCTACGCCCGCGACCGGTGCCACACCGAGGAGCCGGCGCTGGTCGACGACGGCACCGGGCACCTGTTCCGCTGCTGGTACCCGGTGGGCATCGACTCGGAGCAGACGACGAGCGACTCGGTGGTCCACGACGCCCACATCCGCCGTCCCGGCGACGCCCTCGCCACCGAGGAGATCGTGGAGCCGACCGAGGCCGACACCGGTCGCGACGAGTGGGGCGCCCCCACTGCACGCGACGACGCCGCGGCACCCGTCGACGGTCCGCCCCCGCCCGCACCCGACGAGGAGCCGTACTGATGGCCGGACGCGGCACCGCCCACCTGGGCGACCCCGACGACGCCCTGCTGCTGATCGAGGACCTGCACGTCCGGTTCTCGACCGGACGGGGCGCGGTCCACGCCGTCACCGAGCTGTCGCTCGACATCCGCCGGGGCGAGACCCTCGGTCTGGTGGGCGAGTCCGGCTGCGGCAAGTCGACCACCGGACGGGCGATCATGCAGCTGCCGCCGCCCACGTCGGGCCGCGTCGTCTACGACGGCGGTCGACCTCGCCACCCTGAAGGGCGAGCGGCTCCGGGCCACGCGCACGAAGCTGCAGATGATCTTCCAGGACCCGATCTCGTCGCTGAACCCGCGACGCCGGATCGAGGACATCGTCGCCGAGGGCCTGCGGATCTGGAAGGTCGGCGACGACGCGTCGCGCACCGCCAAGGTCGACGAGGTGCTCGAGGCCGTCGGCCTCGACCCGGAGCGGGCCAAGGGCCGGCGTCCCCACCAGTTCTCCGGCGGCCAGTGCCAGCGCATCTCGATCGCCCGCGCCGTGGTGACCGAGCCCGACCTCATCATCTGCGACGAGCCGGTCTCGGCCCTCGACGTGTCGGTCCAGGCCCAGATCCTCAACCTGCTGGAGGACCTCAAGGCCCGCTACGGGCTCACCCTGGTCTTCATCGCCCACGACCTGGCCGTGGTCAAGAACGTCAGCGACCGCGTCGCGGTGATGTACCTCGGGCGCCTGTGCGAGGTCGGTCCACCCGACGTCGTCTACGGCGCGCCGGCCCACCCCTACACCGAGGCGCTGCTGGCCGCCATCCCCGAGCCCGACCCCGACCTGCGCGGGCGCGACCGCCAGATCCTCGAGGGCGAGCTCCCGTCCCCGCTGGACCCGCCGTCGGGCTGCCACTTCCGCACCCGCTGCGACCGGGCCGACGAGGTGTGCGTCGCAGGTCGTCCCCGAGATGGCGCCGACCGGCGACGGCCGCTTCGTGGCCTGCCACCACCCGCTCGTGGAGACCGCGGTCACCGTGGGCACGGCGGCGAGCACGGCCTGACCGCCGGGGAGGGTGGCACGTTGCCGGTCCGGGCACACCGCACCCGCCTCGATCCCGAGGTGCGCCGGGAGCTGATCCTCGACGCGGCCGAGAGGGTGCTGGTCGACCGCAACCCCAGCGAGGTCACCTTCGAGGAGATCGCCGACGCCGCCGAGGTGAGCCGGGGCCTCGTCTACAACTACTTCCGCGACCGCACCGCGCTGCTGGTGGCCCTGGCCGAGCGGGCCCTCGAACGCCTCGACCGCGAGCTCCTCTCCGCCCTCGACCCGGGGGCGGACCTCCCCGCTGCAGATCGCCGCCCTCGGGCCGCGCCTACGGGCGTCACGCCCTCACCAACGGCGGCACGTGGCGCCTCCTCTCCCGGGCGGGGCTGCTCGACCACCCCTCGGTGCAGTCGGCCCGCGCCGGGCGGGTGGCGCGCATCGCGGCCGAGTGGGGCGACACCCCCGACGCCCGCCTCGCGGCCTGGTCGATCACCGCCCTCTACGAGCTGACCGGCGTCGACGAGCTCCCCGACGACACCGGGGGCGAGGACCTCACCCGGTTCCTGCGCGACGTGGTGAGCCCGGCCCTGACCGCCCGGGGCGTCGGCCCCTCCCGCCTCCCGGCCTGACCGGCGGAGGCGGCGCCGTGGCAGGATCGGGCCATGGCACAGCCCCCCGAGATGCAGATCGACACCGACACCCGCTACGAGGTGGTGCTCGGCACCGACAAGGGCGACATCACCATGGTCCTCGACCCGGCCCTCGCCCCGGTCACGGTCAACCACTTCGTCGTCAACGCCCGCAACGGCTTCTACACCGGCCTGACCTTCCACCGGGTGGTGCCCGGGTTCGTGATCCAGGGCGGTGACCCGGAGGGCAGCGGCCGCGGTGGCCCCGGCTACAAGTTCGCCGACGAGCCCGTCCGGGCCGAGTACACCCTCGGCGCGGTCGCCATGGCCAACGCCGGCCCCAACACCAACGGCAGCCAGTTCTTCATCTGCATCGACGACTGCACCCGCAAGCTCGACAAGCTCTACAACCTGTTCGGCTACGTCACCGGCGGCATCGAGGTCGCCCAGAGCATCGCGGTCGGCGACAAGATGACCTCCGTGACCGTCACCGAGAAGGCCGATTGAGCGACGGCTCCCCGGGCGGCGGGCTCTCGATCGCCGCCGCCCACCACGCCATCGCCGAGGCCGTCCCCGACCGACCCGCCATCGCCTGGCGGGGCCGGTCGTGGTCCTGGTCCGAGGTCGCCGACCGCACCGCCCGGCTGGCGACGGTGCTGGCCGACCACGACATCGGGCTGTCGCACGCCGGCGCCACCCACCAGTGGGAGTCACCCCACGACCACCTCGCCCTGGTGCTGCTGAACGGCAACCACTACCTCGAGGCCATGGTCGGCGCGTGGCGGGCCCGCGCCGCCGCGGTCAACATCAACTGGCGCTACACGGCCCCGGAGATGGCCGAGGTGCTCGCCGATGCGTCCGCCGCCGGCGTCGCCTACCACGGCCGCTACGCCGCGATCGTCGCCGAGGCGATCGAGCTCCTCCCCCGCCGGCCCCGCCTCCTCCTGCGGGTCGACGACGGCACGCCCGACTCCGCTGCTCCCCGGAGCCCTCGACCTCGAGGAGGCGCTGGCCGCGGCCGACGCCGGCCCCACCCGATCCCACCTGGTCCGGCGACGACCGCTACATCGTCTACACCGGCGGCACCACCGGCCGACCCAAGGGCGTCCTCTGGCGCCAGGACGACTTCGCCGCCACCTGCCTCGGGGTCAGGGGCACACCGTCGGAGCTGGCCGAGCGGGCCCGCGCCCGACGCCCGCTGCGCACGTTGCCGGTCGCCCCCTTCATGCACGGCGCCGCCCACTGGAACGCCCTCAGCGCCTGGCTGGCCGGCGGGACGGTCGTCATCGCCGACACCACCGACCGCTTCGACCCGGCCGAGGTGCTCGACACCACCGTCCGCGAGGAGGCCACCGCCCTGCTGCTGGTCGGTGACGCCTTCGCCCGCCCCCTCGTCGAGGAGCTGCGCGCCCATCCCCGGCCCCTCCCCCTGCGCCACGTCCTGACCGGCGGCACGATCCTGTCGGCCCCGGTGAAGCAGGCCCTGCTCGACCTCGTCCCCGGTCTGAAGGTCGTCGACGTCCTCGGGCTCGTCGGAGACGGGACGCCAGGCCGTGACCACATCCGACGGCGATGCGCCGGCCACCACCGGCCGCTTCCGGCCCGAGGCCACCACGGTCGTCGTCGACGAGGCCCGCACCCACGTCCTGGCCCCGGGCGACGACGAGGTCGGGTGGCTGGCCCAGAGGGGTCGGGTGCCGCTGGGCTACCTGAACGACCCCGAGAAGACGGCGGCCACCTTCCCGGTCGTCGACGGCGAGCGCATGTCGGTCGCCGGCGACCGGGCCCGCTGGCTGGCCGACGGCACCGTCGAGCTGCTGGGACGGGAGGCCGCGTGCATCAACACCGGCGGCGAGAAGGTGTTCGCCGAGGAGGTCGAGCACGCCCTCGCCCACCACCCCGGCGTCGCCGACTGCCTCGTCGTGGGCCGGCCCCACGAGCGCTTCGGCAACGAGGTCGTCGCGGTGGTGGCGCCCCGCCCTGGCGCGACCCTCGACCTCGACGCGCTGCGCGCTCGTCGCCGCCGACCACCTGGCCGGCTACAAGCTGCCCCGGGCCCTGGTGCTGGCCACCCGCGTCGTCCGGAGCCCGAGCGGCAAGCCCGACTACACCTGGGCCCGCGCCGTCGCCACCGACGAGGCCCACCCCGACCGGCTCGCCTGATCCCGTTCGACCGCCGGCGCGTCAGGCGCAGCGGCGCCAGAGCTCGTAGTGGGGGCCCTGGTCGCCGACCCGGCAGAAGTGCTCGTCGATGACCTGGTTGGGCGTCGGGTCGCCGAGCTCGCGGGAGTCGTTGGGCTCGTCCCAGCTGTCCCACACGTGCGACAGGATCAGCCAGTCGGCGGTGAGCAGCTCGTCGGCCAGCCCGGAGTCGGGATCGTTGGCGATGCCCGGGTCCATCTCGATGTAGCGCGTCGCCGGCACGGTCTCGGGGAAGAGGAAGTAGAAGTACGCGTCGCTGTAGGGCGTCTTCCGCAGGTCGGCCGGGCCGGTGAGGATGCGGTCGCCCGGCTGCACGTGGCGGCTCAGCTCGTCGGTCACCGCCTGGGCGTTGGCCGCGATGTCGGGGGCCCCGAGGAAGAAGGTGCGGTCGCCGCGTCGCACCGCCCATCCGAACGACTCGCCGGTGAGGTTCTGGCGGGTGAGGTCGGTCCAGGTCCGGGCCGTGTAGGCGGGCAGCACCAGCACCACCAGCAGCAGGGGCAGCACGGCGGCCACGGTGCGCACGGCCGTGGCCGGCAACCGGGGCCGTCGGTCGGTCCACCACTCGGCCCACTGGGCGAAGGCCACGGGCAGGAACACCATCGACACGCACGACACCCACGCGAGGTGGGTGGTGTCGGGCCGCTGGAGCGCCTGGGGCAGCAGGCCGACGCCGAGCGCGCCGACGACGAGGAGGACCCGGGCGCGGGGCCGGGTCGGGCTCGCGCCGGACGGCGACGACGCCGGTGCCCACGACGAGCAGCGCCGACAGCGGGCAGGGCGACGAACCACAGCGTCACCTGCTGCGACGCGCCGAGCATGGGCAGGGGCCAGTCGGGCACCCGCAGCTGCGCCACCGCGGCGAGGGCACCGTCGAGGCGGTCCCAGGTCGGCGGGATGGGCAGGTGCCGCCCGCCGCGCAGCTCGAACACCGGCTGGAGGAACATCCCCTCGAACGACGGACCCGAACCCGGCGGTGGCCAGGTGCACCAGCACCGGCGCGACGCCCACCAGCGCCCCGATGCCGACCGCCCGGACGAGGTCCCACCGCCACCGGCGCCACACCAGGGCCAGGCCGGCCAGGCCGACGGCGACCACCAGGTCGGGGCGGAACAGCAGGGCCAGGCCCCACAGCACACCGCCCGCGACCAGGCGGGCGCGGGCGCCGCGGCGGCCGTCGACGAGGCGCGCGGCCCCGGGCAGCACGAGCGTGCAGCCGAGCACGCCGAGCGCCACCGCGCCGTTCCACGCCAGCGCCGTCAGCCCGATCGGGGTGATGACGAGCAGCACGCCGAGGAGGCCGCACGTGGTGGCCACCTTCCGCCCCCACGGCAGGGCCAGGGCGAACAGCCCGTAGATGATGCCGAGGTGCTGGGCCAGGCCGAACACCCGCTCGGCCGCCAACGTCGTGCCCGACCAGGCGGAACCACCCGGCCAGGGCCCACAGGCTGCCCGGCCCGTAGAGGTGGAGGAAGTCGCGGTTGGGGACGTCGCCGGCCAGCACCCGCTCGGGGAAGACCAGCATGAAGCCCTCCTCCATCGGAGGGCCCTGGTAGCGGAAGAGCGTGGGCAGGGGCAGGGCGATGGCGAGGCCGACGATGACCGCCCCGAGGGCGGTGCCCCGGTGGCCCCGGACCGCCCGGCGCCACAGCGCGACCGTGGCGGCCCACGTGCTGCGCCAGGTCGTGGGCGGCGGGGCGTCGTCGAGGTCGCGCGACGCCGACGCCGCGACCCGGACGGCGGGCCCGCTCATGACGCTGCTCCCCTGCCCGGAGCGGACGCGACGGACCAGCGCGTCGACGGCGACCCCCGCACCGATGAGGAGGCCCAGCTCGAGCGGGGTGCGGAAGCGCACCGCGCCGTAGGCGTACACGGTGGTGGCGAGCACCATCAGGCCGAGCGACACGAGGGGGGACACCAGCACCCGCCGACGGCGCAGCGCAACCCAGCCGGCCAGGCCGACCGGTGCCAGGACCCACCACGCGACCTGCCCGACCCGGGCCACCCCCCGCGGCCGGCCCTCGATCTCCAGGAAGAGGATCCCCTGCGAGGGTCGGTACACGTCGAGCTCCCGCCCGATGCGCGCCGCCACCACCACCGGCAGCCGGTCTCCGTTCTCGGACACGAACTCGGTGGCCAGGCATCGCCAGTAGCGGGCCTTGTCGACCTCGTCGCCGGGCGGCTCGCCGGGGACCGTGCCGTCGAAGTCGGCCTCGTGCTCGGGACCGAGGCAGCGCCGGTACAGCGCGGCCTCGGCCTCCGACGCCACCGGCATGCCCGCCCTCGACCGCTCGCGCTGCTGGCAGTTGAACGACCAGTAGCCCAGGAACTCGTCGCTCGGGGCCGGTGCGCCCTCCCCCGCCGGGCGCTCGTCGACCAGCCCGTAGCTGTCGGGGCAGTTGGCGTAGTAGAGGACCTCGTCGCTGTTGGTCGACAGCACGATCCACTCGTCGAAGGCCTGCCGGGTGCGCACCGTCCACGGCGCCAGCACCACGACCCCGACCAGCCCGGCGACCAGCCCGGCCTTGACCTGGGTGGCGAAGCCGATGCCGCGGCGACGCAGCACCAGGGGCGCGACGAGCAGGGGGTAGAGGAACAGCGCCTCGCCCCGGGCCAGCGCGGCCACCGCGATGGCGGCACCGAGCACGGCGGCCCGGCCGAGGTCCGGTCGCTCCCACCACCGGTACGCGGCGAGCACGACCAGGGCGATGACCGTGGTGTACACGCCCTCGGGCCACAGGGCGCCGTCGATCACCCAGAGGTTCGGGTAGACGGCGACGAGGCCAGCGGTGATCAGCCCGGCACGGTCGCCGGCCAGCCGCCGGGCGACGAGGGCGGCGACGACCACCGCGCCGACGCCCAGCAGGGCCGCCAGCGCCTTGTGGGCCAGGAAGGTGCGGGCGCCGAGCACCGAGCCGACCGACAGCCACGTCGAGAGCAGGGGCGGGTGGATCGCCGACGGCACCGCGATCGCGGTCTCGACCCAGCGGAAGGGCTCCGAGTAGCCGACCCGGTCGGCCAGCATGTTCGCCTGGTGGTGGTAGAAGAACGGGTCGCCACCCGACGGGTTGCGCCGGTTCAGCCCCACCAGGGTGAGGAGTCGCCACGCCAGGGCCAGGCCGGTGATGGTGGCCAGGCGCGCCGGGAACCGCGGCAGCGTCCGGGCCCAGTCGGCGCCGAACACGGCCCGACCGGCCGCGCCGACGGCGAGGCCGACCGCGGCCGAGCCGGCCACGCCGACCAGCACCATGCCCCCGAGGGTCTGGGTCCCGGGTGGTCCGCCGGCCCGGGTGGCCCAGAGCTGCACGACGAGGGGCGAGGCCACCAGGGCGCTGAGCCAGGCGTCGAGGCCGTGGCGACCGACCAGCCCGCGGGCCCCCACCCACCAGTGCGGAGCCGAGGCCGGCGCCGGCAGCAGGGCCCACAGCGCCAGTCCGCCTCCCACCAGCAGCAGGCCGACCCGGGCCACCGCGGTGGGCACCACGCCGCCGGGGTCGAGCAACGACCCGGACCCGGGGGCGGCCGCCCCGGCGACGAGCGCCGTCGCGGTCACCGCGACGAGGCGGGGGGCACCGGCACGGGCGGCGTCGAGTCCGGCCGCGAGCGGGCCTCGACCCTGCTGGGCTGCGGTCACCAGCGCCCCCACCAGGAGCCCGACGCCCACCAGGTCGAGGTGGGCCGGGGGCGCGGCGCGGGCGACGACCCCCCAGCCGGTCGGATCGGTGGTGGCCACGACCAGGCGCAGGGCGAACCCGACCACGACCAGGACGGCACCGACCGGCAGGGCGACGCCCAGGACCCGCTCCTCGACGCCGCGGCCCGCAGCCGGCGAGCGGCGGGCCGCGGTCAGGGCGACCCCGACGGCGACGACCACCCCCACCAGCAGCACCAGCACCACCCAGGCGGTGGGAAGCCGTCCCGCCCACGCCACGCCGTCGGCCGGTCGGGCGAGCGGCGACAGCACCAGCCAGTCGCGCACCACCACGACCCAGGTCGGGGTGGCGGCATCGTCGGGCACGAGCAGGCCCGACGGCGGTCGGGTAGCCGAAGGTGGCGACGGTGACCACCAGCCACCACGGCAGCAGCACCCGGCGCAGCACGGCGCGGCCCACGGCGCGCACCGGCACCCGGCCGGTGGCGGCGAGCCTCCTGACCAGGGCCTGGACCACGCCAGCGACCGCGACGACCACGGCCACGGCGGCCGCGCCGTCCAGCCGCCCGAGGGCCCGACCGGCGGCGGTGCCGGCGGCCCCGGATCGCTGGGCGGCCCACGAGGCCGCGACGGCCAGGGCGGCCCCCAGCAGCACCACGCCCAGGCCGTCGCGGCGGGGCGCGGCGGCGGTCGGGGGCTCGGGCACGACGGGTCATCGTACGACGGGCGGTCCCCGGGACCCGGCATGGCCGACCTCTCGTCGGGTCGTCCGGGCGGCCTTGCTACGATGGTCCGCTCCGAACAGCCGTTCGCCACCTCACCCCTCCGGCGGCCCGTGCCCTCCTCCCTGACCACCACCCAGGCCCTCCCCGCCGGTCACGACGTGTCGCGGACGCTGGCCGCGCTCGCCATCGGGTCGAGCGATCCGTGCTGGTCGTCGCAGGGCGAGCGGCGCTGGTCGTGGGCCACCCGGAGCCCCGCCGGCCCGGTGACCCTGCAGATCACCGTGGGCCGCGACGTGGTCGACGTCGAGGCCTGGGGCGAGGGTGCCGAGTGGGGCCTGGGGGTGGTCCCCGACCTGCTGGGGCTGGGCGACGACCCCGACGCGTTCACCCCGGACGAGCGGCTGGCCCCCCTGGTCGAGCGGTTCGCCGGGTTCCGCCTGGCCGCCACCGGTCGCATCGCCAACGCCGCCATCGCCGGGGTCTGCCGTCGGGGGGTCTCGTCGTTCGAGGCCGGCCGGTCGTGGTCGCTCATGGTCGAGGCCTTCGGCGATGACGCCCCCGGTCCGGCCGACCTGCGCCTCCCACCCGCTCCCCGGCGCCTGGCTGCGGCCGAGCCCTACGACCTCCACGTCCTGGGTCTCGAGCAGGGCCGGGCCGACGAGGTCCGCCGGGTGGCCTCCCACGCCGGTCGCCTCGAGGTCGGCGGGGACGAGTCACCCGACGCGCCCATCGAGCGGCTGCGCACCATCGCCGGGCTGGGCGACGACGCCATCGAGCACGCCCGGGCCATGGCCCTCGGCGACCCGGACGCGGTGCCCGTCGTCGACCCCCACCACCTCGCGGTGGTGGTCCGCACCCTGCACTCGTCCGAGTCCGACGCGGTCGACGCCACGACGCTGCTCGAGCCGTACCGACCGCACCGGGGCCGCGTGGTCCGCCTCCTCGGCCTGAGCGCCGGCTCCGGCGCGGCCTGAGGGCGCGTCGCCCCTCAGTCCTTCAGGGCCACCGCGTTCGGCGTCACGTTCATCTTGGGCACGTACTCCACCTCGACGTCGCGCCGCTCGCCGCCGAGGGCCCGCAGCTCGACCCGGCACGAGGTGCAGGGACCGTAGGCGGGCTCCACGACGTCGGCCGCGCAGCGAGGGCACGTGAACGACAGATCGCCCTCGGGTGGTTCCGGCGGGACGATCGCCACCTTCCACGGCTCGGTCGCGTCGCGGCACCGGTCGTGGCTTCGGTCGGGTCGGTCTCCACGGTCACCGCCCGAGCATCGCAGATCCCCAGGGCACGGTCGCCGATCCCCGGTCCGTCCACCGGAGATCCACAGGTCGTGCCCCTTCCTCCGCACAGGGCCCTCGCCGTACCGTCACCCCATGGCCAGCTACGAGGTGACCCTGCGGGACCGGACCGTCGAGTGCGTCGAGGGGGCCGACGCCTACCAGCAGGAGGGGCCGATGACGACCTTCTTCTGCACCGAGGGCCGGAGCACCGTCGACTCGTGGAGCACCCGCGTCGCCAGCGTGCGCACCGCCGACGTCCTCCTGATCCGCCGGAGCGCCGCCGGGGCGGCCACCGACGGGCTGACCGCCCTCCGCTCGGCCTAGGAGGCGGGAAAGCGGTAGGCGCTGGAGGGCTCGTAGGTCGCCGGGTCGGCGATGACCACCGGGGTCCCGGACGGACGGGCCCGCTGGAGCTCGTTGGCGACCGCCTCGCAGGTGCCCTCGTGGGTGCGGTAGGTGCCCGACCACACCAGCCACACCTCGCGGCCGCCGGCCCGGGCGAGGACCTCGGAGGCGAACTGCTCCGGCGTGGCGTCGGCGAGGCGTTCCTCGTAGTCGACCCAGTCGACCAGCTCCGGTGCCGCGAGGTCCGGGTAGGTGACCACGTCGACCCCGTCGGGCAGCTCGCGGCTGAGCGCGGGGCCGAGCTGGTCCGGGCACACCGCCACCACGGGTCCGTCCGGGCCCGTCGCCGGCCCGGCCGCCTGGATCGCCTCCGCGACCTGACGGGCCTGGGTGCGGGGCCGGGACACCGCGGTGCGGACCCCCGCGGTGGCGCCGAGGAGGAGGGCCACCGCGAGCACGACCCGGAAGGCGACCGCCGAGCGCACGCGCGACGCGCCCACGCCGACCAGGACCAGCACGAGGGGGGCGACCACCGCGAAGTACCGCGAGGCGTACGCGGCACCGCCGGCGTAGGACACGACCACGGCGAGGCCGAGGGTCCCGACCACGACGATGGCCAGGCGCCGGACCTCCGGGCGGGTGCGGAGGTCGAGCACGACGGTGCCGTCGGGTCCGGTCGCCCCGAACAGGCCCAGCACGACCAGGATCGCCATCAGCACGCCCAGCAGCACCGACTCGCCCGCCGCCCCGCCCCCGAGGTCGACGAGCGACACCGCGACGATCTCGGTCGGCAGGGAGGGCGTCGCCCACGGCGTCCCGGTGTGGGACGCCTGGTAGAGCAGCGTCGGCACCCAGGGCAGGAAGAGCAGCCCACCGACGACCAGGGCGCCGGCGACCCGCAGCGACGCCCGCCGGCGCGACATCTCCCCCCGCCGATGGGCCAGGCCGGCCCGGACGAGCAGCCCGATGCCGGCCGCGCCGACCAGCCAGAGCCCCCAGTAGTGGGTCCAGAGGAGCGCGGCGGTGAGCAGGGCCAGGAGGGCCAGGCGCCCGAGGTCGGGCCGACGGAGGGCGTGGTCGGCCACCAGCCAGGCCGCCACCACCAGCACCATCACCAGCTCGTACATCCGGGCCTCGGTGGCGTACCGGAGCACGAACGGGTTGAGCGTGACGATCAGGGCCGCGGCCCAGGCGGCCCGACGTCCCGCGATCCGACCGGCCGCCAGCCACACGAGGGGGATCAGGGCCAGGCCGATCCCGGCCGACAGGAGGCGGACGGCGAGGTCGCCGTCGCCGACCACGTCCTGCCAGACGTGCAGCAGCACGTAGTAGAGCGGAGGGTGGCCGTCGCGCTCGAGCGCGGCCGGGATGTCGCCGATCGGCAGGGCCGCGATGTTGGCGCTCAGCGCCTCGTCGAGCCAGAGGGGCGAGCGCTGCAGCACCCTGAGCACCAGTCCGGCGACCGCCACCGCAGCGAGGGCGACGAGGTCGAACGCCCGCCCGTAGCGCCACGGCAGCGGGGCGACCTCGGCCTCCGGCCACGGCTCCCAGCGGTGCTCGTCGCTCGTCACGGGCGCACGCTAGGTGAGCGCCGCCTCGGGATCGCGCATCTCGGGCGCGGCGGTGGCGCCGGCGTGGGCCGGGCGCAGCACCTGCAGCGGGCGCTCCAGCCCGTACCAGCTGGCCGCCGCCGCCAGCAGCCCGAGGCCGAGGGTCAGGCCGAGGAGCACGGGGATCGGCACGTCGGCGAAGGGCCGTCCCAGCCAACCCGGGAGCTCCTGGAGGATGTCGAGGTGCCAGAGGTACAGGCCGTAGGACACGGTGCCCACCCACACGACGACCCGGCTCTGGAGGGTGCGTCGGACGCCGCCCCGCGCCTGGTCGCCGAAGGTCGCCGGGCACCAGCAGGCAGAGGCCCACCAACCCGAACGCCGCCTGGCGGACCTGCCAGTACGCCCCCTGGTAGCCGCCGTTGAGGCTGGGCTCGCCCCACACGTAGGCGAAGGTCAGCCACACCCCCGCGGCGGCCACCCACCAGGGCGCGGCGGTGGCCGCGAGCCGGTCGAGCCGGTGACGGAGGGTGGCGTCGCGGGCCGCCCACACCGACACCACCGAGAGCGCCATCCCGATGGCGAAGAGGTCGATGGTGTTCGGGAGCCAGGAGAACGACACCTGGCGCATGAGGACGGGCTGGCCGTCGCCGCCGATCGCCCACACCCGGTCCGACGCCGAGAACAGCGCCCGGGACGCGTAGCCGGCCACCACCAGCACACCCGTCCCGGCCAGCGGCACCCACGGTCCCGGTGACCGGCGGCGCGCGACCCGGTCGACCAGCGCGGCCCACAGCGGGAGGAAGAGGTAGAAGCTCACCTCGGTGTTCAGGCTCCAGGCCGGCACGATGCCGGCGAGGGTCGTGTACGGGTCGTAGATCTGGAGGAACAGGTAGAGGCGCCAGGGCTCGGAGCCGACCTCCACCCACCCCACGACCCACATGAAGGTGAGGGCGGCCCAGTAGGCCGGGACGATCCTGACGATCCGCCGCCACCAGAAGCGCAGGACCCGCACCGGAGGCCGCCGGTCGGCCCCGGCGGCCACGAAGGGCCGGTACAGGAGGAAGCCGGAGATGACGAAGAACACCGACACACCCATGTCGAGGACCGCCACCGGCGTGTGCAGCACCCCGGCCGCGTCGGGCCCCGCGTCGGTGATCACGTGGTAGGCGACGACGGCCACCGCGGCCAGCGCCCGGAGCCCCTCGAAGCACGGGAAGTGGCCGACGCGCGGCGGCTGGGGGCTACCCTCTCGGTCGTGGGTCGGCTCGACCGCCGGGAGGACCGCGGGACCGCTGACCATGACCTGAGCACTGTACCGGTCGGTGCCCGGTGCCCCGAGGACGGGACGGGAGCCGGCGCCCGGACGAGCCACCACGACCTGTGAGAGAGACCCGCCCCCCCATGACCGACCAGCAGCCCGACGCCCCCACGCCCCGTGCCGACCTCGACATCGTGGTCATCGGCGCCGGGCCCGGCGGGCCTCACCGCCGCCTTCCAGCTCCACAAGCACGGCATCGCCTCGACCATCCTCGAGGCCGACGACACGGTCGGGCGGCATCAGCCGCACCGCCCAGCGCGACGGCTGGCGCTTCGACATCGGCGGCCACCGCTTCTTCACCAAGGTGACCGAGGTCGAGGACCTGTGGCACGAGATCCTCCCCGACGAGGACTTCCTGCTGCGGCCCCGCAAGAGCCGCATCTTCTACGACGGCAAGTACTTCGACTACCCGCTCAAGGCCTTCAACGCCCTCCGGAACCTCGGGCCTCGTCGAGGCGGTCCGCTGCGTCGCCGTCCTACGCCTGGGCCCGCGTCCGGCCGCCGAAGGACCAGACCAACTACGAGGGCTGGCTGGTCGCCCGCTTCGGCTGGCGGCTCTACCGCACCTTCTTCAAGACCTACACCGAGAAGGTCTGGGGCGTGCCGGTGAGCGAGATGCCCGCCGACTGGGCCGCCCAGCGGGTCAAGGAGCCTGTCGCTCGGCAACGCGATCATCAACGCGCTGCTGCCCAAGCGGAACCAGAAGGACATCACCTCGCTCATCGAGGAGTTCCAGTACCCCAAGTACGGCCCCGGGATGATGTGGGAGGTCTGCCGCGACAAGGTCGTCGCCCAGGGCTCCGAGGTCGCGCATGGAGACCGCGGTCACCAAGGTCCGCCACGCCGACGGCCGGGCCCACGAGCGTCGAGCCGACCCTGCCCGGACGGCGAGCACCCAGGTGCACCCGGTCGCACCGACGTCATCTCGTCGATGCCGATCTCGCAGCTGCTCGAGGCCATGGACCCGCCGGTGCCCGGCCGAGGTCACGGCCAGGCCGCCGACGACCTGCGCTACCGCGACTTCCTCACCGTGGCCCTCGTCGTGCCCGAGCCGACCGTCGACTTCGACGACAACTGGATCTACATCCACGACCCGAGGTACGCACGAGGTCGGCGCATCCAGAACTTCGGCTCGTGGTCGCCGTACATGGTGAAGGAGGGCCGCAACGTGCTCGGCCTCGAGTACTTCGTGTTCGAGGGCGACGCGCATGTGGAACGCTCGGCCGACGAGGACCTCATCGAGCGGGCAAGAAGGAGCTCGAGACCCTCGGCCTGGTCGAGGCCGGCGAAGGTCGAGGCCGGCTACGTCGTGCGCAGTGCCCAAGGCGTACCCGATCTACGACGAGCGCTACCAGGCCAACGTCGACGTCCTGCGGCGCTGGCTCGAGCGCGCACACGCCCAACGTGCACCCCGTCGGGCCGCAACGGCATGTTCCGGTACAACAACCAGGACCACTCGATGTTCACCGCGATGCTCACGGTCGAGAACATCACCACCGGCGCCAGCCACGACGTCTGGGAGGTCAACGTGGAGGAGGAGTACCACGAGACCCTCTCGGAGACCTCCACGGCCCGCTCCGGCACCAAGGGCACCGGCCGTGACGCACCGGTGCTGGCCCGGGCCGACGTCGACGCCGTCCGCGCCGACCGCGGGGTCGACGTCAGCTGACGGAGCGGGCCGGCGAGGACACGCCGCCGCGTCGGAGCACCGCGGGCTTGCGGACCCGACGCCGGAAGCCCCACCAGCTCACGCGGGCCATCGACTCCACGATGATGCGGGCCGACATCTTCGAGGTGCCCCGCTCCCGGTCGAGGAAGACGATGGGCACCTCGCTGATCTGACCGCGCTGGCCCGAGATCCTGAAGGCCAGCTCGGTGATGAAGGCGTAGCCCGACGCCCGCGTCGCGCCGACGTCCATCGCCTGCAGGGTCGACGACCGGTAGGCCCGGAACCCCGACGTGGCGTCGCGGACCGGGAGGCCGAGCACCCAGCCGGTGTAGAGGTTCCCGTACCGGGACAGGACCCGGCGGTGCGCGGGCCAGTTCGGCGTCTCCCCGCCCGGGACGTAGCGGGACCCCACCGCCAGGTCGCTGCCGTGCTCGATCTCGGCCAGCAGCGTCGGGATGACCGACGGGTCGTGGGACAGGTCCGCGTCCATGGTCACGAGGACCTCGGCCCCACCGTCCATGGCCCGGGCGAAGCCGGCCCGGTACGCGTTGCCCAGACCGTCCTTCCCGGGCCGGCGGAGGACCTCGACCCGCCCCAGCTCGGCGCCGACGGCCTCGGCCGCGTCGGCGGTCCCGTCCGGGCTGTCGTCGTCGACGACCAGCACGTCGACGTCGGGGACGACCTCGCGGATGGCGCGGAGCAGGCGGTCGATGTTCTCGACCTCGTTGTAGGTTGGAACGACGACCACCGCTCGCATGGCGGGCGACACTACCCCAGTGCGGGCCCGTCCTCCCCGGGACGCCGGGTGCACCGTCGCGGCCGGGTCGCCCACTAACGTCGCTCCGTCATGTCCGAACCGACCACCACCGCCGTCGTCGACCCCGACGGCGTCGAGGTCGATGGCGGCGGGACCGCTCCGGCCGCCCGCGAGGGGATCCTCCGCGACCGGCCCCGCCTCGTCGCCCTGACGTTCCTCATGCTGTTCTCCCAGCTGGCGCTGATCCGCTGGCTCGGGGCCGAGGTGTTCTACCTCTCCTACTTCTCGAACTTCGTGCTGCTCGGCAGCTTCCTCGGGATCGGCCTCGGCTTCCTGTGGGCCGGGCGCGGCGGTCGGGCGATCTACCCCTTCGCACCGCTGCTGCTCGGCGGGCTCATCCTGTACGTGCAGCTCTTCCCCGTGCCGCTCGAGGTCAAGACCGAGGGCCTCATCTTCTTCGACACGATCGAGCCGAAGAGCGCGATCCCCCGCGAGCTGGTGCTGGTGATCCTGTTCCTCGCGGTCGCGTCGGTGATGGCGGCCATCGGCGACGGCGTGGCCCGCACCTTCGGTCGCTTCGAGCCGCTCGACGCCTACCGACTCGACCTGGTGGGCAGCGTCGCCGGCATCGCCACCTTCACCGTGCTGTCGTTCCTGGGCGCTCGTCCGCTGGTGTGGGGCCTGGTGATCGCGGCGGTGTTCGTGCTCACCGTGCCGCTCCGGCCCACGTGGCGCCCGGTGGTCGCCACCGTGGGCGTGGTGATGCTGCTGGTGCCGTTCGCCATGGAGGCCACCCGCGACGACGTGGTCTGGTCGCCCTACTACCGGATCCAGTACGAGGAGAACGAGACCGGCGGCATCAACACCACCGTCAACCAGAGCCCGCACTGGGTCCAGATCCGCACCGAGGGCAACCCCCTCTACGAGAACGTGTACCGCAACGTCACGTCCACCGAGGGCAGCGGCCGCACCCTGATCATCGGCGCCGGCTCGGGCAACGACGTGGCCTCGGCCCTCGACAACGGGGCCACCCACGTCGACGCGGTCGAGATCGACCAGCGCCTGCTCGACCTGGCCAAGCGGTCGCACCCCGAGCGGCCGTGGGACGACCCGCGGGTGAAGGCCCACGTCGACGACGGACGCGCCTTCCTGGAGCGGACCGACGAGACCTGGGACAAGATCATCCTCGCCCTGCCCGACTCCCTGACGCTGGTGCAGGGGGCCTCGTCGGTGCGGCTGGAGTCGTACCTGTTCACCCTCGAGGCGGCGGAGACGGCCCGGGACCGCCTGGCGCCGGGCGGCGTGTTCGCCATGTACAACTACTTCCGCGAGGACTGGTTGGTCGAGCGCTACGCCAACACCCTGTACCAGGCGTTCGACACCCGGCCCTGCGTGACCCGCTTCGGCGGCGCCAACCTGTCGGTGCTCATCGCCTCCGAGGACCCCGAGGCCATCTCCTGCCCGACGTCGGAGGAGCCCGCCCAGGGCCTGTGGCCGGAGGACCTGCCGCCGGACGCGACCGACGCCGAGGTCGCAGCCGTGGCTGCCGAGGCCCCCGAGCCGGCCACCGACGACCACCCGTTCCCCTACCTCCGCGAGCGGTCGATCCCCAGCCTCTACCTGGGCAGCGGCGCGCTGATGCTGCTCTTCTCCCTGCTCGCGGTGCGCCTGATCGGAGGGCCGTTCCGGACGTCCCTGCGGCTCGACGACGGCTTCCGTGCCTACCTCGACCTCTTCGCCATGGGCGTCGCCTTCCTCCTCCTCGAGACCAAGGGGGTGGTGGGCTTCGCGCTGCTCTTCGGCACGACCTGGCTGGTGAACGCCCTCGTGTTCATGGGGGTGCTGGTGTCGGTGCTCTGCGCGGTGGCCGTGTCGCGACGGGTGTCGTTCAAGCACCCGGAGCGGCTGTACCTCGTCCTCCTGCTCTCGCTGGCGCTGTCGTGGGCCATCCCGCCGGCGGCCCTGCTCGACCTGGCGGTCGTCCCCCGCTTCCTGGCCGCCGTGACCCTGGCCTTCTTCCCGATCTTCACCGCCAACCTGGTCTTCACGCAGCGGTTCAAGTCCACCGCCAGCTCGATGACGGCCTTCGGGGCCAACCTCATCGGCAGCATGGTCGGCGGGTTGCTCGAGTACGCCGCGCTCGTCACCGGCTACCGCAACCTCCTGCTGGTGGTGGCCGTCGCCTACGGCGCGGCGTTCTTCCTCGGGCGCCGGGAGCTCACCGCCACCGCGGCATGAGCCGCCAGGACCCGCCTCCGCCGGCTCGGCTCGACCGGCTGTGGTGGCTCACCCTGGTGGCCGCGGCCGTCCCGCTGGTCGTCGGGCTCGCCGTGCTCGCCCAGCACACCTGGTACCCGATCGGCGACCTCGGCCAGGCCAACCTGCGCATGCTGTCGTTCTGGTCGGACCCGCCCCTCGTCGGCGCGGCCGGGCGCATCGCCGGGGAGGGCGGGGTGCAGGGCAACCACCCCGGGCCCGCGCAGTTCTGGCTGACCTGGCCGCTGTGGGCGCTCCTCGGGGGCTCGTCGTGGGCGCTCAACGCATCGGTGGCCGCGAGCAACCTCGGCGGCGCGGCCGTCGCGGTGGTGTGCGCCCGGCGCATCGGTGGTCCGGCGGCCGCGTGGGCCGTCGGGGCCGCGGCGGTGGTCCTGGTCGGCGGCTTCGGTCCCGAGGTGATGCTCCAGCCGTGGAACCCGTCGATGCCGCTGACGTGGTTCCTCGCCCTGGTCGTCTCGACGTGGGGCGTCACCGCAGGCCGGGTCGGCATGCTGCCGGTCGTGGCCGCCACCGCGAGCTACGTGGTGCAGTGCCACACGGGCTACGCACCCCTCGCGCTCGGGCTCTGCGGCCTGGCCGGTGGCACCGCGCTGCTGACCGCGGTCCGGGCCGGGGAGGCCGAGCGGTCCGCCGAGGTGCGCCGCACCCTGGGCTGGGCCGCCGCCGCAGGGCTCACCGCGGCGGCGATGTGGGTCCCGCCGCTGATCGACCAGATCGTGCACGACCCGGGCAACGTCACCATCCTGCTGTACTCCTTCTCCCACCCGGACGAGGACTACGTCGGCCTGGGTCGGGCCCTGCGCCTCGTGCTCCTGCAGCTCGACCCGACCGCAGGCCCGCTGCGGGGCCGCGAGGCCATGGACGGCACCCCGGCGGTTGGGGTGGCGCTGCTCGTGGCGTGGGCGGCCAGCGGGGTGGCGGCCGCCTCGGCGCTGCCGTCGGTGTGGCGTCGCCTCGACCTCGTCGTCGGGGCCGCGGTCCTCGGAGGGTGGGTCTCGATCAGCCGCATCTTCGGGCTGCCGTTCGTCTACATCTACAAGTGGATGTGGGTGCTGTGCGCCCTGCTCGTGGTGGCGACGGCGGCCCACCTGGTGACGTTGGTCCGACGGAGAGGTCGACCACTCCCCCGTCGGGCCGTCGTCGCCGGCGCCGTCGTCGTCGCCCTGGTCGGGGTCGGCATCGGCGTCGGGCGCTTCTCGGACGCCGAGGTGTCGGGCGAGCGCTACTCCGACACCGTCGCCGAGCTCATCGACCCCACCGAGGCGGCCCTCGATCCGGAGGCGCCCTACCTGGTGCGCTGGGTCGACCCCGCCGCGCTGGGCGGCGTCGGCTTCGGGATGGTGCTGGAGCTGGAGCGCCGGGGCTTCGACGTGGGCGTCGACGAGCGCTTCTCGGCCGCGGCCGAGCCGCACCGGGTCCGCCGGGAGTCCGACGCCGACGCCGTCGTGTGGGTGGTGTCGGGTCGGACGGCCATCGACTCGGCCCTGGCCCGTCCCGGGGCGAGGTTGGTCGTCGAGGTCGACCCCCGCTCGGCGGCCGAGGTCCGAACGCCACGACGAGCTGGTCGCGAGGGCGTCGGGACGGCTCGAGGCGATCGGCGAGCCGGAGCTGGCCGACCAGCTGCGGGCCGACGGCAACCTCTTCGCCATCCTGCTGAGCGGCGATCTCCCCGACGACGTCGTCGCCGACATCACCGAGCTGGTCGACCTGTTCCTCCCCACCGCCGTGGTGGTGGCTCCGCCGGAGGAGTGACCTCGGCGACCGTTCCGCGCCGTCTCAGCGGGGCCGGTTGCGGCGCCCGGTGGCCACCCGGATGCGGGCCAGGATCCACAGCGCCTCGACGCCGTCGGTCCACTCGATCTTCTTGCCCTCCTCGCGCCCGCGGGCCCGGTAGGAGATCGGCACCTCGAAGATCCGCTCGCCCCTCGCCAGCAGCTTGCCGGTGATCTCGGCCTCGATGCCGAAGCCCGTCGACCGGATGTCGACCTCCCGCCACAGCTCGGTCGGCGCCAGCTTCAGGCAGGTCTCGACGTCGGTGAGCCAGGCGTCGAAGAGCATGCTCGCCCAGTAGCGCCACCAGCTTGTTCCCCAGCACGAACCAGAACGAGTACGCGGCGTGCCCGCCGTAGGAGCGGGCGCCGTAGACCACCCGGGCCTCGCCGCGAGGTGACCGGCTCGCAGAGGTGGGGGATGTCGCGGGGGTCGTACTCGAGGTCGGCGTCGAGGATGGTCAGCAGGTCTCCCGACGCCTCGGCGAAGCCCCGCCGGAGGGCCGCGCCCTTCCCCTGGTTGGGCTCCTGGCGGAGCAGGCGCACCGCCTCGCCGTCGACCAGGTCGGCGATGGTCTCGGTGCAGCCGTCGGTCGAGCCGTCGTCGACGATGAGCAGCTCGGTCGGCAGCGGCATGTCGACCGCCAGCAGCGCGCTCGACCGCCTGCCGCAGCGTCGCCCGCTCGTTGTACACGGGCATCACGATGGTGAGCCTCTCGAAGGTCGCTCGCTCGACGGTCACGCAGCCAGCTCCGGGATCAGTAGGGCCAGGTGGACGGGTCGTGGCCGAGCAGGCGGGTGAGCCGCGCCCAGCTTCACGGTGATCAGCACCTTGATCAGCACGTTGCGGGCGAACCACGGCAGCTCGAGCGACTGGTGGACGGCGTTGGCCACCCGGGCCTTGGCGCCCAGCCGCTCGCGCCGGTACTCGGTCATCGACCCGGACCGGCCGACGTAGCGCCAGCGGGACCCCGGCAGCAGCTCCCGGAGGATGGCCAGGGTGACGCCGACCGAGCTGAACGAGTCGTGGATCAGCATGGTGCCGCCGAGGCGGACCCGCGCGCCCCAGTCGCGGATGTCGGCCCGGGCGCGGGCCGTAGCGGTGGGCGCCGTCGATGTAGAGCAGGTCGATCGGGTCGTCGACCTCGACGTGGGCCTCGTCGGAGAACCGTCCGCACGTGGCGGACCCGGTCGGCGCACGCCGGCCCGGGCCAGGTTGGCGTTGAAGACGTCGTGGTCCTCGGCCGCCTCGTCGACGAAGCCCTCGATCTCCTGGGGGCCGCGGTCGTTGCCGGCGTGGGGGTCGATGGCGACCAGCTCGACGCCCGGTGCGGCCGCCCGGGCCAGGACGATCATCGATCGGCCCCGGAAGCTGCCGATCTCGACGATCCGCCCGGTCGTCGGGACGTCGCGGGCCGAGGACCACAGCAGCCGGGCCTGGGCCGTCGGTCATCCACCCCTCGACGTCGGCCACGTCGCTCGAGCGTGGCCCGCAGGTCGGGCTCGACGGGTCCGGACGGATCGGTGGGGGCGGCGGTCATCGAGAGGTCTGCACGGGGAGGGGGCGGGCGTGCCGACTCCCGTGCCCGTCTCGCGGTGAGCCTGTGCTCTAACGTGAGACGGCTGCCTGGAGCCGGGCGGCGAAGGTCCCACCCTACTCGGGGCCCCACCCCGACCCTGTGATCCGTTGACCCCCCCGCCCCCGCCGTCCGACGCCGCCCGAGCGGCCAACGAGCCGAAGCTGGGTGACATCGCCGGCGGCCGCGGGCCTGCACCGGATCCACATGATCGCCTGGCGCGACCTCGACGACGTCGAGGCCGGCGGATCCGAGGTCCACGCCGCCACCGTCGCCCGGCTGTGGGCCGAGGCCGGCGTCGAGGTCCTCATGCGCACCTCGTGGGCCCAGGGCCACCCGAACCACGGCCGGCGCGACGGCTACGAGGTGGTCCGCAAGGCCGGTCGCTACCTGGTGTTCCCCCGCACCGCGCTGGCCGAGGTGCGCCACACCTACGGTCGACCCGACGGCCTGGTCGAGATCTGGAACGGCATGCCGTTCTTCTCGCCGCTGTGGGCCACGGTGCCCCGCGTCGTCCTCCTGCACCACGTCCACGCCGACATGTGGAAGATGGTCCTGCCCCCGAAGCTGGCCAAGGTCGGCGACGTCGTCGAGAGCCGGATCGCCCCGACGATCTACCGCCGCAGCCGGATGATCACCCTGTCGCCGTCGTCCAAGGACGAGATGGTCGAGCTGGGCTTCGACCCACGGCGGGTCGACGTCGTGCCCCCGGGCGTCGACCCCCGGTTCACCCCCGGTGGCGTGCGCTCGGCGCACCCCCTGGTGCTCGGCGGTCGGCCGGCTCGTGCCGGTCAAGCGGTTCGACCGGCTCATCCGCGCCGCCGTCGCGGCCCGGGAGACGACCCCCGACCTCGAGCTGGTGATCGTCGGCACCGGCCCCCTCCGCCACGAGCTCGACGCCCTCGTCGACGGCCTCGGCGCCCAGGACTGGGTCCGCCTCGTCGGCCGGGTGAGCGACGACGAGCTGCTCGACCTCTACCGCCGGGCGTGGGTGGTGGCGTCGTCGTCGATCCGCGAGGGCTGGAACATGACCCTCACCGAGGCGGCCGCGTGCGGCACCCCCGCGGTCGCCACCCGCATCGCCGGCCACGTCGACGCGGTGGCCGACGACCACAGCGGCCTCCTCGCCGACGACGACGCCGACCTGGCCCGCCACCTCGCCGCGGTCACCTCCGACCCCGCCCTCCGCGACCGGCTTGGCGGCCGGCGCGACCGAGCACGTGCGCCGCTTCACCTGGGAGGCGACCGCGCGGTCGATCCTCACCGCTCTGGCCGAGGAGGCCGAGCGCTTCCACGACCGGCCCTGGCGGGCCTGGCGCCGGTGAGCGCGACCGGGACCCGCCACCCCTGACGTGACGCAGGCCGCCGCCCCGACCGGGGCCGACGCTCCGACGCACCGCGACCGGCTCGCCGTCGGGCTCCTCGCCGCGGCGTGCTACATCCCGCTGCTGCTGACCCACCGGGGCATGGTCGGCGCCGACACCAAGTCGTACCTGTACCTCGACCCCGACCGCCTCCTGTCCCGGGCCTGGTCGATGTGGGACCCGAACGTCGGCATGGGCACCGTCCCCCACCAGAACATCGGCTACCTGTGGCCGATGGGGCCGTACTACTGGGTGTTCGAGCACCTCGGCGTGCCCGACTGGATCGCCCAGCGCCTGTGGCTGGGCTCGATCCTGTTCGTCGCCGGGCTCGGGCGTGCGGTCGCTCCTGCGAGCCCTCGGGCAGTCGGGCCCGGGCGTCGCCGCGGCCATGTTCCTCTACGCGCTGACGCCCTACGTCCTCACCCTCGGTGCCCGGATCTCGGTCCTCCTGCTCCCGTTCGCCGCCCTCGGGTGGCTGCTCTCCCTGACCGTGCGGGCCTGCCGGGAGCGGAGCTGGCTGCACCCCGCCCTGTTCGCACTCGTCGTCCCGACCGTCGGCTCGAGCAACGCCACCGCACTGCTGCTCGTCGGGCTGGCCCCGTTCCTGTGGCTGCCCTACGCGACCTTCGTCCTGCGCGAGCTGCGGGTCCGCGACGCGATCGGCGTGGCCGCCCGCATCGGGATCCTGACCGTCGCGACGCTCGGTGTGGTGGATCGTCGGGCTCTGGTGCCAGGGGGCGTTCGGCCTCGACGTCCTCCGCTACACCGAGACGGCCCGCACGGTGGCCGAGTCGTCCTCGGCCCCCGAGGTCCTCCGCGGGCTCGGCTACTGGTACTTCTACGGCGGCCGACAAGCTGGGCCCCTGGATCGAGCCGTCGGAGGCCTACACCCAGAGCCCGGCCCTGCTCGCGGTCACCTACGCCATCCCGTTCCTCGGCATCGCGGCCGCGGGGGTGGTCCGCTGGCGGTACCGCTCCTACTTCGTGGGCCTGCTGGCCGTCGGCCTGTTCGTCGCCGTCGGCGCCTACCCGTGGGACCGATCCCGCCCCGCTCGGCTCGGGCTTCCGCTCGTTCCTCGGCACCCAGGCCGGGCTGGCCATGCGGAGCCTGCCGCGGGCCGTGCCGCTGGTGGCCCTCGCGCTGTCGGTCCTGACCGGCGTCGCCGTCAACGGCCTCGGACGCCGGGCCCCGCGACTCGCCCGACCCTCCGGCGGTGGCCCTCGGCGCGCTGGCGCTGCGTCGGCCTCCCCCCGCTGTGGCTGGGCCAGATGGTGGCCGACAACCTCGCAGCGCGACGAGGACGTCCCCACCTACTGGACCGACGCGGCGGCCGAGATCGACTCCCGGGGTGTCGTCGACGGCGTCTACACCTCGCGGGTGCTCGAGATCCCCGGGTCGGACTTCGCGTCGTACCGGTGGGGCGACACCGTCGACCCGATCACCCCGGGGCTCACCGACCGGCCCTACGTGGCCCGCGAGCTGATCCCCTACGGCTCACCGGCCTCGGCCGACCTGCTCAACGCGCTCGACCGCCAGCTGCAGGAGGCCGTCCTCGACCCCGAGGCGATCGCCCCCATGGCCCGGTTGATGGGCGTCGGCGACATCGTGCTCCGAGCCGACCTCGCCTACGAGCGCTACAACCTCGTGCGTCCCCGCCAGACCTTCGCCCTCCTCGAGGAGGCCGAGGGGCTCGGACCGGTGACCGGCTTCGGCGGCACCGAGCCCAACGTCCCCGACCCGCGCCTGCCGCTCAGGGACGAGCTCGAGCTGGCGGCCGACCCCGACCTGGCGAACCCACCCCAGGTGGGCCTGTTCGAGGTCGAGGGCGAGCCGGCCATGGTGTCGGCGAAGCCCGTCTCCTCGACCGTCCTGCTGGCCGGCGACGCCGAGGGCATCATCGCCGCCGCCGCGGCCGGGCTGATCGACGGCGACGAGGCGCTGCGCTACTCGGCCTCCTTCGCGGCCGAGGGGGGCGGGGGTCAGGATGCCCTGCGGGCGGCGGCGGACGAGGGCGCCGCCCTCGTCCTCACCGACACGAACCGGCGAGCGGCCCGGCGGTGGGGCGCGATCCACGAGACCAACGGCGCCACCGAGACCGTGGACGGCGGCGTGCTCGTCACCGACCCCGGCGACAACCGGCTCCCGGTCTTCCCGGGCGCCGGTGCCGACACCCAGACCGTGGTCGTGCACGAGGGGCTGACGGCCCGCGCCACGAGCTACGGCAACTCGGTCACCTACACCGCCGAGGACCGGGCGGCCAAGGCGGTCGACGACGACCTGAGCACCGCCTGGTACACGTCGGCCTTCGCCCCCGCGGAGGGCGAGCGGATCGAGCTCACCTACGACTCGCCCCGGACCACCGACCGCGTCCGCCTCCTCCAGGCGGCCCACGGGGTGCAGGGGCGCTGGATCACCGAGGTCCGCATCCGCGTCGACGACGGGCCCGCGGAGACCTTCCGCCTCGACGAGACCTCGCGGACCGGCGAAGGCCAGTGGGTCGACATCGGCACGCGGACCTTCGAGCGCCTGACCGTCGAGATCGCCGCCACCGACACCGGCAACCTCGTCGACTACCGGAACCAGAGCGGCGTCGGGTTCGCCGACATCCGCCTCGGCGACGACGACGTCCGCCTCGACGAGGCCGTCCGCCCGCCCACCGACCTGCTCGACGCCCTCGGTGCGGCCTCGCTCGACCGGCCCCTCGCCATCGTGCTGACCCGTCTGCGGGCCCGCCCGACCGCGGCGCTCCGGTCGGACGAGGAACCCACCATGGTGCGCCTGCTGGAGCTGCCGACGGCGCGCGACGCGTCGGTGACCGGCACCGTGCGGCTCTCCGCCCTCGCTCCCGAACCCGTGATCGACCCGCTGCTGGGCCGGCCGTCGGCCGACGAGGGCGGGATCACGTCGTCGTCGTCCCGGCGCCTGCCCGGCGACGTCAGCGCCGGCGCCACCGCGGCGATCGACGGCGACCCGTCCACCCACTGGAGCCCGGGCTTCCTGGGCCAGGACGCCGAGTGGGCGCGCTACCAGACGGCCTCGCCGGTCACCTTCGACCACCTCGACCTCACCGTCGTCGCCGACGGTCGCCACACGGTGCCCACCGCGCTGCGCGTCGAGGTCGACGGCGAGGAGGTCGCGGTGGTCGACGTCCCGGCGATCACCGACGCCGACGAGCCCGACGCGACCACCTCCGTGCGGCTCGACCTGCCGGGACCCGTGACCGGCACCGACGTCCGGATCGGCATCGCCGCCTCCCGCCCGGTGTCCACCACGGACTGGGTGTCGGAGAGCCCGGTGGTGATGCCGGTCGGGATCGCCGAGTGGGGCATCGACGGCCTGCGCGCCGCGCCGGCCGTCGAGCGGATCGACACCGGCTGCCGGACCGACCTGGTCCAGCTGGACGGCCAGCCCGTGCCCGTCCGGGTCACCGGCGACACCGCCGCCGCCGAGGCCGGCGACCCTCTGGCCCTCACGGGGTGCGACCCCCTCCCGCTGCCGGAGGGGACCTCCCGCCTCGAGACCGCCCACGGCCGCGACCTGGGCCTGCAGGTCGACACCCTCACCCTGCGGTCCGACGCCGGCGGAGGGCGCGACGCAGGGCGCCGGGCTGCTGGCGGACGGCGCCGGCGAGGCGCCCGACATCGCCGTCACGGCCCAGGACCGGACGTCGACCTCGGTCACCGTCGGCCCCCGCGCCGAGGACGCATGGCTCGTCGTCGGCCAGAGCGACAACGCCGGGTGGCGGGCGACCGCCGACGGCACCGACCTGGGCCCGCCCGTCCTCCTCGACGGGTACAGCACGGCCTTCCGCCTCCCGGCCGGGACCGAGCCCGTCGACGTGGTGGTCGAGTGGTGGCCGCAGCAGGTCGTCGACGTCGGCCTCGCCGTCTCGGCCGTCGCCACCCTCGCGTGCGTCGGGCTCGTCGTGGTCGGGCTGCGCCGCCGCCGTCGCCGCGGCGCGACCGGAGCGGACGACGCGACCGACCCGATCGACGAGGCGCCGTCACCGTGGCCCTCGGATGCCCTGCTCCGCTCCCCCGGGGCCGCGCCCGGGTGGATGGCGACCGCCCTCGTCACCCTCGGCGCGGCGGTCGCCGGCGTCGCCACCACCGGGCTCGCGAGCGGGCTGGCCCTCGCCCTCGCCGCGGTGGCCGGCCTCCGACTGCGACGGGCCGCACCGCTGCTCGCCCTCGGCCCGGCCGCCCTCTTCGGTGCGGCCGCGGCCTACGTGCTCGCCGTGCAGGTGCGGCGCTCCCCGCCGTGGGGCTTCAGCTGGCCGACGAGCATCGACGCCGCCCACCCCGTCGCCACCACCGCGGTGCTGCTGCTGGTCCTCGGGGTGGTCGTCGACCGGGTGCGCACCGGGACGTGGCTGCCCGTCGCGCCTCCCGAGCCCGCCGCGGGGGATCAGGCCGGGATGGTCACCGACGATCCACCGGACGCCGCCGACCGGTAGGTCGCATCGACGACGACGTGGGCCCGCAGCGCGATCTCGACGTCGGGCCACGCCGGGGTGCCGTCGCGCACCGCCCGCACGAAGTCCCCATCGGGGTTGGGCGTGGCGACGCCACGCCGCGTGCACTCGGCCAGCAGGTCGTCGCCCTGCACGGTGCGGGACCCGTCGGCGTCCTGCCACGTGACGGGCCCGAACCAGTCCTCCTCGACCGAGATCCAGCGCCGCTCGCACAGCACCTCCACCCGGCGGAGGCTCGGCCGGGAGACGACGTCGTGCCAGACCGAGGTCAGGGTCCCGAGCGCGCCGTCGGCGAAGGCGAACGTCGCGGTGACGACGTCCTCGATGCCGTCGTGGCCGTGGTGGTTGGCCTGTCGGGCCGACACCGAGGCGATGGGCCCGACCACGTGCTCGAGGAGGTCGACGTCGTGGATCGAGTGCTCGACCAGGGTGCCGGCGCCGGCCCGCTCGCGGTCGGCCCGCCAGGTCGACGCGTAGGTGCCCTGGATGGGGATGAACTGGTCGTCGCGGAACACGACCGCCATCACCCGGCCGGTCGCCTCGTCGGCCAGGAGGTCGCGCACGAGGTTGAAGGCCGGTGACCGGCGCAGGACCAGGCCGACCTGGTTGACGACGCCGGCGGCCCGCACGGTCGCAGCCAGCTCCTCGGCGCCGGCCAGCGAGGTCGCGAGCGGCTTCTCGCAGAACACCGGGAGGCCCGCGGCCACCACCGCGGCGACCAGGCGCGGGTGCTCGGAGGTCCAGGTGCACACGTACACCGCGTCGGAGAGGTCGAGGACCTCCTCCTCGCGGGCGCAGCGGTGCGCTCCGGTGCGCGTCGGCGAAGGCCGAGGCCCGCTCCTCGTCGGGATCCCAGACCGCGGCGACCACCACGTCCTCGCCGCTGCGGGCGAGCATGGCCGAGTGGAAGCCGGCGATGAGGCCCGCGCCGAGGAACCCGACGCGGATCGTCATCGTGCGGAGAGCCGTCGCCTCAGACGCTGGCCCGGGCCAGTGCGTGCTGCACCAGCTCGATGAGGGTCGCCTTGGTCGAGTCGCGGTCGCGGGCGTCGGTGAGCACGATCGGCGTGTCGGGCGAGATGCCGAGGGCCTCGCGGACGGCCTCGGGCGGGTGGGCCACCGAGCCGTCGAAGCAGTTCATGGCCACGACGAACGGCAGGCCGGCCTCCTCGAAGTAGTCGACCGCCGGGAAGCAGTCCTCGAGGCGACGGGTGTCGATCAGCACGACGGCGCCGATGGCGCCCGCGCACCAGGTCGTCCCACATGAACCAGAAGCGGTCCTGGCCCGGCGTGCCGAACAGGTACAGCACCAGGTCGGAGCCCAGCCCGATGCGGCCGAAGTCCATGGCCACGGTGGTGCTGGTCTTGGTGGACACCTTGCTGGTGTCGTCGATGCCCTCGCTCACCGAGGTCAGCGCGGCCTCGGTGGTCAGCGGCTCGATCTCGGAGATCGAGCCGACGAAGGTGGTCTTGCCGACGGCGAAGCCGCCGGCGACCACGATCTTGACGGGGAGTGGCGGCGGTGCCGAGTCGTCGGCGGCCGGAACGTCAGAGGGCCTGGAGACCATCGAACACCCTTTCCAGAAGTCGGAGGCTGGGACGCCCGCCGGCGGCATGGTCCCGGTTGAAGTCGAGGAGTCCCTCGTCGCAGAGGTCGCCGGCGAGCACGCGGGCGACCCCGAGCGGGATGTGCAGGTGGGCCGAGATCTCGGCCAGGGAGATGGCGCTCTTGCAGAGGCGAAGGATCTCGCCCTTCTCCATGCCCAGCTGCTCGGAACGAGCCTCCCCCGCAGGTGTGCGGACGAGGATCGTCTCGATCTCGAGCTCGGTCTGAGCCCGTGTGCGCCCACCGGTCAGGGCGTACGGGCGGACCCGGAGCCCGGTGTTGTCCTGTGGGGGGTCATCTCGCCTCCTCAGCCGCTTGATCGGTGGACGGGGTCATCGGGGCAGGGACCCCTGGAGCTCGGCCCGCAGCTCGGGCGTCATGACGGCGCCGCAGCGCTCGACCAGCACGGCCATCTCGTAGCCGACCAGGCCGACGTCGGCGCTGGCGTCGGCGACCACCGCGAGGCAGCTGCCGTCGCTGATGCCGGTCACGAAGAGGAAGGCGTGCTCCATCTCGATGATGATCTGGGTGACGGCGCCACCCCCGAAGCGTCCGGCGGCGCCGTAGGCGAGACCGATGAGGCCGGAGGCCACGGCGGCGAAGCGGTCGGCGGCGTCGCGGTCGAGCCCGCGGGAGACCGCCATCGGCAGACCGTCGGCGGAGACCACCACGGCCTCGCTCACGCCCGGCACTCGTTCGACGAAGCTGGTGACCAGCCAGTTGACGTTGCGGGCTTCACTGCTGAGCTGCATCAGGACTCCTTGGTGTCCGGGTTCGACGTGGTGTCGGAGGGCTGACCGGTCTTGCCTGCCTGGCGGCCCGAGTGGAACCGGGCCAGCATCGAGCGGACCTCTTCAGGCGACCGCGTCGAGGTGGAGGAGGCGACCCGCGCCCCTTGTCGGCCCCGGGCACCGCACGCTGGCCGCCGACGGCGCCGCGGGGCACCCGTCGGACCAGGCCGGCGGAGGTGACCGTCGGCTCGGCCGCAGGAGCGGGGGCCTCGGGGGCGGTCCCGCCGAACAGGCGGGCGCCACCGGGCGCCTCGGGGGCGCTGCTGCCGTTGGTGGACGGCGCGGCCCCTCCGAACAGGCGGGACTCGCTGGGCGGGGCGCCGTCGGAGATCTGGCGTCCACCCGGGGCTGCGGGTGGGCAGCCGGGGCGGGAGGCCGTCGCCGGCCCCCGTCGGGGTGGGCTCGGCCCGGGCGACCAGGCCGTCGGGCAGCGGCTCGGGGCCGGCGAGCGCCTGCGGGGTGGCGACCTGGGCGGGCTCGTCCACGACGCTCTCGAGGCCGGCGTCGAACACCGAGCCGCTGGGGACGGCCTCCTCGAGGGTGGCTGGGCGCCATCGGAGGCGTCGAGTCCATCGCCACCGGTGCCGGCTCGTCCTCGAGGACGGGCTCGGGCCGCAGCGGGGTGGGCGGGACGAGGTCCTCGGGCTCCTCCTCGAACGAGCTGAACTCGAACGGCGGGAGGATGCTGGAGGGCGTGGGCGGGGCGTCGAGCGCCGACGGGCCGCCGAACGGCGTGCTGTTGGCGAACGGGCTGGAGAGGTCCGGCCCCTGGGACGGGGTGGTCAGGTCGACGGTCTCGGTGCGGGCGACCAGGACGGTGGCGGGCAGGCCGACGATGGCGGTCACGCCGCCGGTGGGCGAGGCGACCAGGCGGACCGAGATGCCGTGGCGGGAGGCGAGCCGGCCGACCACGATGAAGCCGAGGGTCCGGGCCAGGGTCAGGCCCAGGAGCGGCGGGTGGGCCAGCAGCTCGTTGGCCTCGGCCAGCTGCTCGGGCGACATCCCGATGCCCTGGTCGGTGATCGACACCGAGTAGCTGCCGACCTCGGAGCGGTTGCCGATGACCTCGACCCGCGAGTCGGGCGGCGAGAACTGGGTGGCGTTCTCCATCAGCTCGGACAGGAGGTGGGCGATGTCGGCGGCGGCCTTGGAGGCCACGTCGACCTCTTCGACGTCGAGCAGGTCGACCCGGGCGAAGTGCTCGATCTCGCCGACGGCGGCCAGGGCGACCTTGGTCAGCGGCACCGGCTTGCCCCGGCGGCGGTTGGGCTCGGCCCCGGCGAGCACCAGCAGCGACTCGGCGTTGCGGCGCATCCGGGTGGCCATGTGGTCCAGGCGGAACAGGTGCTCCAGCTGGTCCGGGTCCTCCTCCTTCGACTCCAGCTCGTCGATGTACTCGAGCTGGCGGTCGAGGAGGCCCTGGTTGCGGCGGGCCAGGTTGACGAACATGTCGCCGATGCCCTTGCGCAGCAGCGAGGCCTGCTCGGTGGCGACCTGGACGGCCACGCCCTGGATCGAGTTGACCGAGGCGGCCAGCTGGGCCAGCTCCCGGCCACCGCCGACCTCGATGTCGTCGAGGTCGGGCTGGAGGTCGTTGGTCTCGTCGGTCGGGTTGCGGAGGGCCTCCACCATGCGGGGCAGCTGCTCGGTGGCGACCCGGTCGGCGGCCCGGGTGAGGCGGAGCACCGGGCGGGCGATCGAGGCGGCGCCGACGATGGCGAGGCCGAGGGCGGTGGCGACGGCGAGGATGGCGCCGATGAGGAAGAAGCGGGCGGCCCGGTCGGCGGCGTCGACCCGGTCGCCGGCCTCGGCGAGGACCGTCTCGGCCTCGGCGTTGGCGATGTCGCGGAGCTGGTCGAGGCTGGCGATGGTGGCGTTGGTGGCCCGGTCGACGTCGACGGTCAGGGCGTCGACCTCGTCGTCGAGGGCGAGGGTGTACTCCACCGTCTCCTCGAAGTACTTCACGTCGGAGCCGGCCATCTGGTTGCGCAGGCGGACCCGGACCTGGGCGCCGGCCTCGGCGCTCACGATGGCGAGCTGGATCTCGGCCCGCTCGGCGGCGTCGATGAACGACTCGCGGACGGCGGCGTCGTAGGAGCCGGAGCCGGAGGCACCGACGAGCAGGATGCCCATCTCGGCGAGGCTCGAGCCGTACTCGCCGAGGGCCACGACGCTGCGGGCTCCGTCGACCAGCTCGGCGTCCTCGATGTTGGCGATCAGGCGGTCGCTGATCGGCGGGATCGAGTTCTCGACCTGGCCGTACAGCTCCTCGATCCAGGCCCACTCGAGCGCCTTGGCGTCGATCTGGCCCCGGAGGGTGGTCTCGAGCAGGTCGACCTGGCGGAGGGCTCCCTCGGCCGCGGCGATGGCGGTGGCGTCCTCGTCGGAGAGGTCGTCCAGGGTGCCCTCGAGGGACGTGGCCGCGTCGTCGACCGCCTTGCGCTGGTCGACCAGCACCTTCGGCAGCTCGGTCGGCTCGGCGGTGAGGAAGTTCACGCTGTGCAGCGTCTCGAGCTGCAGCTCGTGCTGGAGGGCCTGGGCCGCATCGATCGACTCCAGCCGGGCGACGTCGGCACGGGTGGCCGCTGACTCCTGCTTGCGCTGTGTGTACCCCATGCCCGCGAACACGATGATGACGGCCAGAGGCGCCACCACGATGGCAATGAGCTTGGTGCGGATGCTGAGCCTGTCGAACACCTGGGCGTCCCTGTCTCGATCGGCGGAGGGGGACCCGTCCTTGCGGCGCTCCCCCGTGTCCCGGCACCTGTCGGCGGGCGCCAAGGCGAATCAAGCGATATGGGCCGAGCGGCCCATGGCTCGCCTGTGCTGGCCCGCGCCGCGCCGCAACGGGTCGCCGAGACGCTACCCCACCTCGAGCCGACGTGCGTCCGGACCGGCGTGGTCAGGTGGCGTGGGACCCTCCGAATGCCACGGAGGGTGGTGATGTCGCCTCGTCGGGTGGCTCAGCGCAGCGGGAGGTCGGTGGGGCGCACCGGAGCCGGCAGCTGGGTCTCGCCCATCAGGTGGCGGTCGACGGCCGCGGCCGCGGCCCGTCCCTCGGCGATGGCCCACACGATGAGGCTCTGACCCCGGCCCATGTCGCCGGCGACGAAGACGCCCTCGACGTTCGTCGACCAGCGGTCGTCGCGGGCCACGTTGCCCCGGCCGTCGAGCTCGACGCCGAGCTCGGCGAGCAGCGGGCCGGCCTCGGGGCCGGTGAACCCCATGGCCAGGAGCACCAGGTCGGCCTCCAGCTCGAAGTCGCTGCCGTCGACCTTCTCGAAGCGGCCGTCGACCATCTCGACCTCGTGGAGCTGCAGGGCGCGCACCCGGCCCTCGTCGTCGCCGACGAAGCGCTCGGTGTTGACCGAGAACACCCGCTCGCCGCCCTCCTCGTGGGCCGAGGCCGTGCGGTACATCAGCGGCCACGTCGGCCACGGGGTGGAGTCGGCCCGGGTGTCGGGGGGCCGCGGCATGATCTCGAGCTGGTGGATGCTGGCCGCACCCTGCGCGGTGGGCGGTGCCGAGGCAGTCGGCGCCGGTGTCGCCCCCGCCGATGATGATGACCTTCCGACCCTTCGCAGAGACCTTGGTGCCGACGAGGTCGCCCTCCTGGACCCGGTTCGGCGTCGGGCAGGTACTCCATCGCCTGGTGGATCCCGCGACAGCTCGCGCCCGGGGACCGGCAGGTCGCGGGCCTGGGTGGCGCCCCCGGCGAGCACGATGGCGTCGACGTCGGCCCTCAGCTGCTCGATGGTGAGGTCGCGGCCCACGTCGACGCTGACCGGAAGCGCGTGCCCTCGGCCCGCATCTGCTCGAGGCGCCGGTCGAGCACCGCCTTCTCCATCTTGAACTCGGGGATGCCGTAGCGCAGCAGGCCGCCGATGCGGTCGGCCCGCTCGTAGACCGTGACCTCGTGGCCGGCCCGGGTCAGCTGCTGGGCCGCGGCGAGGCCCGGCCGGGCCGGAGCCGACGACCGCCACCTTCTTGCCCGTGCGGACCGACGGCCGCACCGGCGTCGACCCAGCCCTCGGCGAAGGCGTGCTCGATGATCGACACCTCGACCTGCTTGATGGTGACCGGGTCCTGGTTGATGCCCAGGACGCAGGCCGCCTCGCAGGGCGCCGGGCACAGCCGCCCGGTGAACTCGGGGAAGTTGTTGGTGGCGTGCAGCCGGTCGATGGCCTCGCGCCACCGGTCGCGGTAGACGAGGTCGTTCCAGTCGGGGATGAGGTTGCCCAGCGGGCAGCCCTGGTTGCAGAACGGGATGCCGCAGTCCATGCAGCGGCTGGCCTGGGTCTGCAGCTCGCTCGTCGGGGAACGGCTCGTAGACCTCCTTCCAGTCGCGCAGGCGCACCGGCACCGGCCGGCGGGTGGGCAGCTTCGCGCCCGTGCTTCAGGAACCCTGTGGTGTCTCCCATGTGCGGGCCTCCTCAGCCCTTGGCCGCGGCCATGATGGCCTCGTCGATGTCGCGCGCCCGACTCCTCGGCGGCCTTGATGGCGAGGAGGACCCGCTTGTAGTCGCGTGGCATGACCTTGGCGAACTGCTCGACGCTGAACTGCCAGTCGGTGAGCAACCGGCCGGCGACCTCGGACCCGGTCTCGGTGCGGTGCTGGAACACCGTGCTGACCAGCCAGGTCCGGTCGAGCTCGTCGAGCGGTTCGAGGTCGACCATCTCCCGGTTGACCAGGGAGGCGAGGGCGCGGTCCGGGTCCCAGACGTAGGCGATGCCGCCCGACATCCCGGCCCCGAAGTTGCGGCCGGTCGGCCCGAGGACGACCACGCGGCCGCCGGTCATGTACTCGCAGCCGTGGTCGCCCACGCCCTCGACGACCGCGGTGGCGCCCGAGTTGCGGACCGCGAAGCGCTCGCCCACGACGCCCCGGAGGAACGCCTCGCCGGCGGTGGCCCCGTACAGGATCACGTTGCCGGCGATGACGTTCTCCTCGGCGATCGAAGCTCCGGCGGCGCGTCGAGCGAGGGGCGCACGATGATGCGCCCGCCGGAGAGCCCCTTGCCCACGTAGTCGTTGGCGTCGCCGTAGAGGCGCAGGGTGATGCCGCTCGGCAGGAACGCACCGAAGCTCTGCCCGGCCGAGCCGGTGAAGGTGATGTCGATCGTGTCGTCGGGCAGACCGGCACCGCCGTGGGCCTTGGTGACCTCGTGGCCGAGCATCGTGCCGACGGTGCGGTTGACGTTGCGGATCGGCCGCTCGATGGTGACCGGCGTGCCCTCGTCGATGGCCTCGCGGCACGCCGCGATCAGCTCGACGTCGAGGGCCCGGTCGAGGCCGTGGTCCTGCGTGGTGGTGCAGAGCAGGTCCTGGTCGGGGAACGGGCGGACTCGACCTTGGCCAGGATCGGGCTGAGGTCGAGGCCCGATGCCTTCCAGTGGTCGACCGCCTTGCGGGTGTCGAGCAGCTCGACGTGGCCGACGGCCTCGGCGATGCTGCGGAAGCCCAGCTCGGCCAGCAGCTCGCGGACCTCCTCGGCGATGAACTCGAAGAACGTCTCGACGAACTCGGGCTTGCCCGCGTAGCGCTTGCGCAGCTCGGGGTTCTGGGTGGCGATGCCCACCGGGCAGGTGTCGAGGTGGCAGACGCGCATCATGATGCAGCCCGACACCACCAGCGGGGCGGTGGCGAAGCCGAACTCCTCGGCCCCGAGCAGGGCACCGATGATCACGTCGCGGCCGGTCTTCATCTGCCCGTCGACCTGCACGACGATGCGGTCGCGCAGGCCGTTGAGCAGCAGGGTCTGCTGGGTCTCGGCCAGGCCGAGCTCCCAGGGACCGCCGGCGTGCTTGAGCGACGTCAGCGGGCTGGCCCCGGTGCCGCCGTCGTGGCCGGAGATCAGCACCACGTCGGCGTGGGCCTTCGACACGCCCGCCGCGACCGTTCCGACGCCCGACCTCCGACACCAGCTTCACGTGGACCCGCGCCGAGGGGTTGGCGTTCTTCAGGTCGTGGATCAGCTGGGCGAGGTCCTCGATGGAGTAGATGTCGTGGTGCGGCGGCGGGCTGATCAGGCCGACGCCGGGCGTCGAGTACCGGGTCTTGGCGACCCACGGGTACACCTTGTGGCCGGGCAGCTGGCCGCCCTCGCCCGGCTTGGCCCCCTGGGCCATCTTGATCTGGATGTCGTCGGAGTTGGTCAGGTACTCCGCGGTCACCCCGAAGCGGCCGGAGGCGACCTGCTTGATCGCCGAGCGACGAGGGTTGCGCGACCCGTCCGGGAGGGGGATGAAGCGCTCGGCGTCCTCGCCGCCCTCGCCGGTGTTCGACTTGCCGCCGAGGCGGTTCATGGCGATGGCCAGGGTCTCGTGGGCCTCGGCCGAGATCGAGCCGTAGCACATGGCCCCGGTCGAGAAGCGGGCGATGATCGCCGAGGCCGGCTCGACCTCGTCGATCGGCACCGGCGTGCGGCCATCGGCCTTCAGCTCGAACAGGCCGCGCAGGGTGGCCAGGCGGGTCGACTGGTCGTCGACGAGCCGGGTGTACTCCTTGAAGATGTCGAACCGCTTGGCGCGCGAGGCGTGCTGGAGCTTGAACACGGTCTCGGGGTTGAACAGGTGGTGCTCGCCCTCGCGGCGCCACTGGTACTCGCCGCCGACCTCGAGCTCGCGGTGGGCCCGCTCGGTCGGGCGGGGCGCGTGGGCCATGGCGTGGCGGGCCGCCACCTCCGCGGCCAGCACGTCGAGCCCGACGCCGCCGAGGCGGCTGGCGGTGAGGGTGAAGTACTCGTCGACGAGCTCCCGGCCGAGGCCGATGGCCTCGAACACCTGGGCGCCGGTGTAGGAGGCGACGGTGGAGATGCCCATCTTCGACATCACCTTGAGGACGCCCTTGCCGCACGCCTTGATGTAGTTCGCGACCGCGTCGTCGATCCCGACGCCGTCGAGGGCGCCGCGGGCGCACATGTCCTCGAGGGTCTCGAAGGCCATGTACGGGTTGATGGCGGAGGCGCCGTAGCCGAGGAGGAGGCACATGTGGTGCACCTCGCGGGCGTCGCCGGACTCGATCACCAGGCCGACCTGGGTGCGGGTCTTCTCCCGCACGAGGTGGTGGTGCACCGCGCTGGTCAGCAGCAGCGACGGGATCGGCGCCTGCGAGGCGGTGACGCCCCGGTCCGAGAGGACGATGATCCGGGCGCCCTCGGCGATGGCCGCCGACACCTCGGAGCGCACCCGCTCGATGGCCCGGCGCAGGCCCTCGCCCCCGTCGGCGACGGGGTAGGTGCCGCCCACGACCACCGACTGGAGCCCGGGCATCGAGCCGTCGCCGTTGATGTGGACGAGCTTGGCCAGCTGGTCGTTGTCGAGGATCGGGTGGCGCAGCAGCACCTGGCGGCACGAGGCCGGCGTGGGGTCGAGCAGGTTCGCCTCGGGCCCGATGACGCCCATCAGGCTGGTGACGAGCTCCTCGCGGATGGCGTCGAGGGGCGGGTTGGTCACCTGGGCGAACAGCTGGGTGAAGTAGTCGAACAGCAGCCGGGGCCGGTCGGAGAGGACCGCGACGGGGGTGTCGGTGCCCATCGAGCCGAGCGCCTCTCCCCCGGTGCGGGCCATCGGCGCCATGAGGATCCGCAGGTCCTCGTTGGTGTACCCGAAGGTCAGCTGGCGCCGGACGACGTCGGCGTGCGGGTAGCGGATGTGGGGCCGGTCGGGCAGGGTCTCCAGCGGCACCAGGCCGGCGTGCAGCCACTCGTCGTAGGGGTGCTCGGCGGCGAGCGTCGACTTGATCTCCTCGTCGCCCACGATGCGGCCCTGCGACGGTGTCGACCAGGAACATCCGGCCGGGCTGGAGGCGTCCCCGCTGCACCACCGTCGACGGGTCGATGTCGAGGACGCCGACCTCGGAGGCCATGACGACGAGCCCGTCGCTGGTGACCCAGTAGCGGGAGGGGCGCAGGCCGTTGCGGTCGAGCACCGCGCCGATCACGGTGCCGTCGGTGAAGGCGACCGAGGCCGGGCCGTCCCACGGCTCCATGACCGAGGAGTGGAACTGGTAGAAGGCCCGCTTGACCGGGTCCATGGCGGCGTTGTTCTCCCACGCCTCCGGGATCATCATCAGCACCGCGTGGTGCAGCGGGCGCCCGCCCAGGTGCAGCAGCTCCAGCACCTCGTCGAAGCTGGCCGAGTCGCTGGCGTCGGGGGTGCAGATCGGGAAGGCGCGCGACAGCTCGGAGCCCGACCCGTCGCCGCCGAACAGGTCGCTGGCCAGCAGGGCCTCGCGGGCCCGCATCCAGTTGCGGTTGCCCTTGACCGTGTTGATCTCGCCGTTGTGGGCGATGTAGCGGTACGGGTGGGCCAACGGCCACGCCGGGAAGGTGTTGGTGCTGAACCGGGAGTGCACCAGGGCGATGGCGCTCGCCAGGCGGGGGTCCTGCAGGTCGAGGAACACCTCGTCGAGCTGGCCGGTCGTGAGCATGCCCTTGTAGCAGAGGGTGCGGCACGAGAGGCTCGCGAAGTAGACGTCACCGTCGCCGTCGGCCGCGACCACGGGGCCGTCGGGCGCCCCGACCTCGTGCTCGATGCGCTTGCGGGCGATGAAGGCCCGGCGCTCGAGGTCGATGCCGGACAGGTCGCCGTCGACCCCGGCCACGAACAGCTGGCGGAAGGTCGGGGCGACGGAGAGCGCCATGCTGCCGAGCGACGAGAGGTCGACCGGCACGTCGCGCCACCCGAGCACGGTGAGGCCCTCGCTGGCCACGACCTTGTCGATGGCCTCGACCGCGGCATCGGCGGCCTCGTCGCCCTGGGGCAGGAAGCCGATGCCGGTGGCGTAGGAGCCCGCCGGCGGGAGGTCGAAGTCGACCACGGCCCGGAGGAACGCGTCCGGGACCTGGATCAGGATGCCGGCGCCGTCGCCCGTGTTGACCTCGGCCCCCGACGCGCCCCGGTGCTCGAGGTTGCACAGCGACAGCAGGCCCTTGTCGACGATGTCGCGGCTGGCGCGGCCGTGCATGTCGACGACGAACGCCACGCCACAGGCGTCGTGCTCGTAGGCGGGGTCGTAGAGGCCCTGGGGGCCCGGAGCGTTGCGCATGCGTCCCTTCCATCGGCGTGATGGTGATGAGGATCCGGGACGTCGCTGGCCCGTGTGGGTCAGGAGATCCTACCGGTCGGCGGTCCGCGCCCTCCAACGGGAAGTCGCAGGCGGGGCCGACCCGGCCGGGGCGGTACGGTCGGTGGCCATGGGGCCACCCACCCTCCTCGTGCTGGCTGCGGGCATGAGCCGGCGCTACGGCGCCCTCAAGCAGGTCGCGCCGGTCGGCCCCGGCGACGCGGCCCTGGTCGACCACACCGTCGCCGACGCCGCCGCCGCCGGGGTCGGCCACGTCGTCCTGGTGGTCCGCCCCTCGGTGCGGGCCGAGGTCGTCGACCACGTCGCGGCCCGCTCGACCCTGCCCGTCACGGTGGTGGAGCAGCCCGACCCCGACCCCGGCCGGAGTCGCCCGTGGGGCGCGGCCGACGCGGTGGCGAGGGGCCTCGCCGCGTGCCCGACCCCGGCCGTCTCGGTGAACGCGGACGACTACTACGGCCCCGAGGCCATGGACGCGCTGGTCGAGTGGCTCCGCCTCCGGGCTGCCCCCGACCTGGCCGCCCTGGTCACCTGGCCCCTCGCGGCCACCACGTCGCGCCGGGGCGCGGTGACGCGTGCCCTCTGCCGCGTCGTCGACGGCCGGTTGACCGGCCTCGACGAGGTCGAGGGGATCGAGCCGACCGCCACCGGCGGTCTGCGCTCCCCCGCCGGTCCCCTGCCGGAGACCGCACCCGTCTCCATGAACATGTGGGGTCTGCACCCGGCCCTGGCCGACCCGCTGGCCGACGCCGTCACCGCGTTCCGCGCCGCCCACCACGGCCCCGACGACGAGCTCCCCCTGCCGACCGCCGTCGACGGCGAGGTCCGGGCCGGCCGCCTCACCGTCGAGGTCCTGCCGGCCGGGCGCCGGTGGGTGGGCATCACCCACCCCGCCGACCTCGCCGACGCCCGGCTCGCGATGCACGATCGGATGGAGTCACCGATGACCGTCCCCATCACCGACCTGCTGGCGTACCTCGACGCCTCCCCGACCCCGTACCACGCCGCCGCCGAGGCGGCCCGCCGGCTCGAGGCGGGCGGCTCGGTGCCGGTCGACCTCCTCGAGGACTGGTCGGGCCCCCCGGCCCGCGGCCACCTCGTCGCCGACGGCCTCCTCGTGGCGTGGGCCCTGCCCCCCGACGGGCCGGCCGCGCCCCGCCTGCGTCTCGTGGGCGCCCACACCGACAGCCCCGGCCTGCGGATCAAGCCCCGCCCCGACACCGGCACCGCGGGGTGGCGCCAGCTCGGGGTCGAGGTCTACGGCGGCGCCCTCGTCAACAGCTGGCTCGACCGCGACCTCGGTCTGGCGGGGCGGGTCGCGGTGACCGTCGACGACCGGGTCGAGACCCGCCTCCTCCGCATCGACCGGCCCCTGCTCCGGGTGCCCCAGCTGGCGATCCACCTCGACCGCGAGGTGACCTCCCAGGGCCTCAAGCTCGATCGGCAACGGCACCTCACCCCCGTCTGGGGCATCGGCACGCCGGCGCCGGGGGCCTTCCGCACCCTGGTCGCGGCCGAGCTCGACGTCGCCCCGGATGCGGTGCGGGGCTGGGACGCGATGGTCCACGACCTCACCCCCGCCACCCTGGCCGGGGTCGACGAGGGCCTGGTCAGCAGCGGTCGACTCGACGACCTCTGCTCGTGCTGGGCCGGCGTCGAGGCCCTGCTCGCGGCCGAGCCGGGCGTGGCCGCTCGAGCCCACCGGTGCGGTCCTGGTGCTGTTCGACCACGAGGAGATCGGCTCCGCGTCGACCAGGGGGGCCGACGGCGCCGTCCTCGGACAGGTGCTGGAGCGCCTGGTCATCGGCCGGGGCGGCACCCGCGCCGACCTCCTCGCCGCCCTCCCCCGCTCGGCGCTGGCCTCGGCCGACATGGCCCACGCCACCCACCCCAACTACGCCGAGCGCCACGAGCCGGGGCACTGGATCGCGATCGACGGCGGGCCGGTGGTGAAGGTCAACGCCAACCAGCGCTACGCCACCGAGCCCGCGACCCAGGCGGCCTTCGAGCTGGCCTGCGACCGCGCCGGCGTCCCGGTCCAGCACTTCGTCGGCCACAACGAGGTGCCCTGCGGCTCGACCATCGGCCCCCTCTCGGCCCGCTCGCTCGGCATCCCCACCGTCGACGTGGGCGTGGCCCAGCTGGCGATGCACTCGGCCCGGGAGCTGTGCGGCGCGACCGACCCGGTCCGCATGGTCGACGCCCTCACCGCCTGGTTCGAGGGATGACCCGGGGCCGGACCTCCCGGCACCTCCGGCCGGGGTGATGGACCGGGCCGAGGCCGCAGGGCTGCTCGGCGTCGCCGTCGACGCCTCGCCCCAGGAGGCGCGCACCGCGTTCCGCACCCTCATCCGCGACCGCCACCCCGACCGCGCCGGCCCCGGCGCGACCGTGGCCTCGGCCCGGCTGATCGAGGCCCACCGGGTCCTCCGCACCGCCCCACCCGCGGCCCGCGGCGCCGACCCGGCCCGGACGACGTCGCGCCGCCGGCCCGACCCTCGGGCCGGGCGGGCCCGGCCGGCCCGGTCGATGCCCGCGTCGCGGGCGACTCCCTCGTGGTCGACGCCGAGCCCGCGGTGGTCATGGCCCGCCTCGTGGAGGCCGGCCACAGCCTCGGGGACGTGACCTACCTCGACCGGTCCACCGGGATCGTCGAGGTCCTGCTGCAGCTGCGGGACCCGGCCGACGAGCGGACGGTGGCCGTCTCGCTGGTCGCCTCGCTGCAGGGCCGGCTCGACGCGGTCGAGGTCTTCTGCACCGTCGAACGCCTCGACGGGCACCCCGCACCGCCCATCGGGCCGATCGTGTCCGCCCTCGCCGCCGAGATCCGCCTGGGGTCCGCCGCGGGCTGATGCCCGCGTCGCCTCAGCAGCCGGCGGGGAGCGGGCGGCCCTCCTGGGCGGCCACGATGCAGTCGCTCGACCGGTCGAGCGAGCTGCCGGTGCCATCGCCGAAGAAGGCGACGCTGCCGATGGCGACCAGGCCGATCAGGGCGACCAGCAGGGCGTACTCGACCAGGCTGGCACCCCTCTCGTCGCTGCGGAGGGCGGTGATGATCCGGTGGAACGTCGATCGCATCTCAGTGGTCCCTTCCCTTTGACGCTACGTCACCATCGGTCGCTCTCCGTGCTGTCGACATGGGCCGCGCGGCCCAATTCTCACGTAACGTGGTCATCGGCGGACGGCGAGCAGCCAACCTTCGTCCCGCCGCACCACCTCCCACGCATCGGACTGGGCCAGCAGCGCGGCGAGCGGGGTGTCGTCCTCCCACAGCACGGCGGTCGCCTCCCGACGGTCGAGGATCTCGTCCCAGCCCGGGCGGCCGGCCAGCAGGTCGACGTAGTCGCCGGTGACGTCGACGGGGTACATGTCGACCCGGTCGTCGATGAACACCCGGGCGTCCTCACCGGCCCGGGCCCCGCGGAGGTTGCCGACGAAGTCGGGGGCGATGACCCGGCTGTCCGGGCCCCACATCCCCTCGTCCTCCATCCACTCGATCGTCGTCACCGGGTACGGGGCCAGGTCGATCTCCGGCGAGCGCGTCCCCGCCACCGCGAAGAGCACGAACGCCGCGCGCCACCGCCACCCGGGCGGGGCCGCCGAGGATCGGACGGGCCACCGAGCGGACCGTCGGGCCCACCTCGGCCAGGGTCCCGGCGAGCACCGCGGCCAGCACCACGACGAGCACGAGCTGGTTGCGCTGCGAGGTCAGCCCCAGCCCGGCGAACACGACGAGCACCGACCCGTCGCGCCACGACGGACGCCGCGACAGGGCCAGCACCGCCACCAGCAGCAGGGCCAGCACGGCGTAGGTGTGCCACAGCTCGTAGGTCGGCGCCCGCCACTCGACGATGGCCCGGAACGCGTCGGTCTTCGACAGGAGCGTGAGCGGGAAGAGCAGCAGCCTCGGCCCGATGCGGGTTCAGGGCGCCGAGGGCGATGCCCCCGGCCGACCAGGCCAGCACGCCGGGGCTCGCGACCCCACCCCCCCGCGTCGAGCCGGTGCCCGACGGCCAGCACCGCCACCAGCAGCAGGGCGAACGGGAACGACCCGTGGGTGTTGACCCACACCCACCCCACCGGGAGCAGCCAGCGCGGGTCGAGCCGACCGTCGGCGGCCAGGAAGGTCAGCACGAAGCCGAGCAGGCCGAACAGCAGCGGCCGCCCCGAGACCAGGGCGCCGAGGATCAGGAGGGTGGACAGCGTGACCCCGGCCCGCACGGCCAGCGACCGCGACCGGGCGGTGAGGTGCCAGACGCCGACGCCGATCGCGGCGCACAGGATGGCGTTGACGAACCGCACCGCGCCCAGGCCGGCGACGTCCTCGACCCCCGCGTAGATGAGGGCCGCCAACCAGCTCTGGACCGTCCAGGGCTCGCCGTGGGCGGTGAACGAGTAGGGGTCGGCGGTCGGCACCCGGCCGTCGGCGATGATCAGCCGGCCGGTGGCGAGGTGGGTGAAGAAGCTGTTGTCGCTGAGCGGGCTCAGCACCCGGGCGAAGCCGATGAGCGCCGCCAGCCCACCGCAGACCCATCCGATGTCCGGGGTCCGTCGCGGTCGTGGGCGACGGGGCCTCGTCGTCGACGCCGCTCTCGACCCCATCCACCTCGAGCACGGTCACGATCGTGTCAGAACGCGTCCATGATGTTCAGGATCGCCGGCCCGAGCACCACCACGAACAGGGCGGGGAACACGCAGAACACCATCGGGATGAGCATCTTGACCGGGGCCTTCTGGGCCTTCTCCTCGGCCAGCTGCTTGCGCTTGATGCGCATCTCCTCGGCCTGGGCCCTGAGCACCCGCCCGATCGACACGCCGAAGGTGTCGGCCTGGATGATGGCCAGCACGAACGAGCGCAGCTCGGGCACGTTGCAGCGGGCCTCCATGTTGCGCATGGCGTCCTGGCGGCTGGCGCCGGCGCGGACCTCGCCCAGCATCCGGGAGAACTCGTCGGTCAGCGGACCGGGCACGGCGGCGACGGTGCGGTCGAGCGCCTGCTCGAAGCCGAGCCCGGCCTCGACCGAGATGACCAGCAGGTCGAGCACGTCGGGCAGCTTGATCCGGATCTCGTGCTGCCGGGCCTCGACCCTGCGGGAGAGGAGGGCGTCGGGGCCCTTGGCCAGGACGAAGGTGCCGATGCCGGCGAGGGCCAGCGTGAGGATGCCGCCCGGGTCGGCCTTGAAGACCAGCCACAGGTACGGGATCACCAGCACCCGGAGCACGACGCGGACGGCCATGAACCGGTCCCACGCCTCGGTGCCGCTGTAGCCGAGCGACGCGAACTGGCGCTTCGTCTTCTCCATGTAGCCCATCGGCGTGAACCGCTTGCCGACGTTGAGCAGGCCGTCGAAGACGGGCTCGAGGGCCCGCTCGCGTGACCGGCTTGAGCAGCTCCTGGTCGCGGACGTTGGCGACCTCGTAGCCGTCGAGCTGGCGCAGCGAGGCCCGCACGGTGGCCTTCTCGTCGACCTGGGTCAGGACGTTGACGAGCACGGCGACCACGCACAGGAACAGCAGGATGAGTCCGGCGGTGAAGAGCATGGGATCCTCAGATCTCGGACGAGGTGGGGACGGGACGGGACATGGGGATCAGACCTCGATGGTGATGCACTTCTTCATCCATGCGAACCCGATGAGCGCGGACACGATCGCCGCCCCGAGGAGGATGTTGCCGAGGGTCTCCTCGAACAGGCCGCCGATGTAGTCGGGGTTCATGACGTACATGAAGACCCCGAGCACGGGCGGCATGCCGGCGAGGATGATGGCGCTCATCTTCCCCTCGGCGGTGAGGGTGGCGACGTCCCGGCGCAGGCGCTCGCGGTCGACCATGGTGTCGGCGACCGTCATGAGCAGCTCGGACAGGTTGCCACCGACCTCGCGCTGGATCCGGATGGCCATGATGGCCCACTCGAAGTCCTTGCTCTGCACCCGCTCGGCGGCGTTCTGCAGGGCGACCTCGAGCTCGCGGCCGAGGCGGGCCTCGGTCATGACCCGGCCCAGCTCCCGGCCCATGGGGCCGTCCATCTCGCTGGCGACGGCGTCGACGCCCTGGATGAGCGAGTAGCCGGCCCGCAGCGAGCCGGAGAGCAGCTGCAGCATGTCGGGCAGCTGGCTGTCGAACTGCTTCTGACGGCGTCGGCCCAGGTAGTTGAGGACCGCCATCGGCACGAACAGGCCGAGGAAGGCCATGGCCAGCAGGCCGAACAGCCCGCCGACGACGAGGCCGAGGATCGTGAGGACGACCCCGCTGATCAGGTAGAAGAACAGCGCCTCGGCCGCCCGCAGGGGCAGGTCGGCCTGCTCGAGCATCTTCTCGACCTTGACCAGGACGCCCTGGCGGGTGGCGATGTCCTCGGTGAAGGCCACGGCCCGCTGCATCAGCGCGGTCTGGGCGAAGCCGTCGTTCTCGTCGTCGGTGTCGACGCCGGGCTCGGTGTACTGCTGGAGCACCTTGTCGAGCGACTGGTCGTCCTTCGAGACGATCATGACGATGGCGACCGCGGCGAGGGCCACGGCCAGGCCGCCGGCGGCGACGACGAGGACCAGGCCGACGTCGCCTCGCAGGAAGCCGGGCACGATCGACTTGCTCACCTCGGGCGGCGCCAGGGCGGCCCCGCCCTCGGCGACGGCGCCGGTCACCATGTTCTGCGTGACGCTCTCGTCGCCGACGCTGACCTCCAGCTCGGTGGTGCCCTGCTCGCCGGAGCTGGCGAAGGTGACCGCGTACTGGTTGGCCAGCGTGCGCTCGACCTCTTCGAGGCCGGCCGTGAGGTCGTCCTGGCCCGGGGCCGAGATGACCGCTCCCCCGACCTCGGTGACGAGGGCGTCGAGCGACTCGACGTCGACGTGCTTGCGCTCGTTGTAGGCCAGGGCGAAGACCGGCGCCTTGGCCCGCGTCAGCGCGGAGGCGGCGTCGCTCTGGCTGGACTCGGACGAGTCGTCGTAGCCGTCGGTGATCAGCACCATGTTGGGCTGGAGCGCGCTGTCGGGCTTGAAGAGCGACGCGCCCTTGCGCACGCCGTCCCACAGGGAGGTGCCACCGTCGGCCGGGGCGACGATGTCGTCGACCGCGTCGAGCAGCTCCTCCTTGTCGGTCGTCAGCGGCGCGTGCACCTCGACGTCGGAGTCGAAGGTGACGATGCCGATGCGCTCGCCGCCCTCCATCTCGTCGATCATGCGGCGGAGGGTGTCCTGGGTGGCCTCCACGCCGCCGTTGCGGCCCATGGACTGGGACGTGTCGATGACGAAGACCATCGAGGTCTCGACGCCGAGGCTGGACAGCGGCACGACCGGCTCGTGCTTGACCTCCTTGCCGCCCTCGCGGATCGTGAGGTCCTCGAGGGCGTCGCGCTCACCGTTCCAGATGAAGTCGACGCGCACGGCCTCGGGGTCGGTGGCGTCGACCTTGCGGATCGTGAGCGGCGGCGGCTCCTCGGCCTCCTGGGCCACGACCGCGGGACCGACCAGCACGAGCAGGACGGCGCTGTAGAGCGCGGCCAGGCCGGCCAGCAGGCGGGCGCGGCGGCGGGGAGCGGGGATGGCAGCCACGGTGGTCACCGGGCGCCGGAGGCGCGGCGGGCGAACTGCTCGGGCTGGAACACCTCTGGTCCGAGGCGGATGCCGAGGTCGGCGAGCTTCTCGGCGAACTTGGGTCGGGTGCCGGTGGCCTTGAGGTGGCCCCGGAACTTGCCGTGCTCGTCGACGCCCATGCCGAAGTCGAACAGGAAGATGTCCTGCATGGTGATCGTGTCGCCCTCCATGCCCTGCACCTCGGTGATGCTGATCACCCGGCGGGAGCCGTCGCGGAGGCGGCCGATCTGCACGACGCAGTCGATGGCCGAGGTGACCTGGTGGCGGATGGCGCTGACCGGCAGGTCGTAGCCGGCCATCAGCACCAGGGTCTCCAGACGGGCCATGCAGTCACGGGCGCTGTTGGCGTGGATCGTGGTGAGCGAGCCGTCGTGGCCGGTGTTCATGGCCTGGAGCATGTCGAGGGCCTCGCCGCCACGGCACTCGCCGACGACGATGCGGTCGGGGCGCATGCGGAGCGAGTTCCGGACGAGGTCGCGGATGGTGATCTGGCCCTTGCCCTCGATGTTGGGCGGGCGGGACTCCATGGCGAGCACGTGGTCCTGGTGGAGCTGGAGCTCCTTGGCGTCCTCCACGGTGACGATGCGCTCGTCGCCGGGGATGAACGACGACAGCACGTTCAGCATGGTCGTCTTGCCGGTGCCGGTACCGCCGGAGACGATGATGTTCAGCTTGCCGAGCACCATGGCCTGGAGGAAGCGGGCCGACGCGGCGTTGAGGGTGCCGAACCGGATCAGGTCGTCGATCTGGAAGGGGTCCTTGGAGAACTTCCGGATGGTGAGGAACGGGCCGCCGATGGCCAGCGGGTGGATCACCGCGTTGACGCGGGAGCCGTCGGGCAGGCGGGCGTCGCACAGCGGCGTCGACTCGTCGATGCGCCGGCCGACCTGGGCCACGATCTTGTCGATGATGCGGCGGAGGTGCTGCTCGTCGACGAAGGTCGCACTGGTCTTCTCGACCTTGCCGCGCCTTCTCGACGTAGACCGACTCGGGGCCGTTGACCATGACCTCGGTGATGTCGTCGGTGCGGAGCAGCCGGTCGATGGGCCCGTAGCCCAGGATGTCGTCGGAGACGTCCTGGATCAGCTGGGCCTTGTCGGCGGCCGACAGCGGCGCCCGCTCCTGGGCGAGCGCGGCGTGCAGCTGCTCGTGCACCCGTCGACGGAGGTCGTCCTCGGTGAGCCTCTTGTCGTAGAGGATCGGACCGAGCTCGTCGATCAGGTGGTGGTGGATCTTCTGCCGGAGCTCGTCGATCACCGGATCCCGGCGCTTGACGGCACTGAGACCCGCAGCTTGCTGCGGGTTGGCTTCGTGGAGGCGCTTGTAGAGGGACATCGAACCTCCATCGGTCCCACCCTCCCGAATGTGAGACGGATGACCCATCTTCACCGTGCGTAGCGGGCCTTCACCCCTGGTCAGGGCCTGGTTCGACCGCGCGCCGGACGCGCCTCGGCCGGGCCCGAGGGCCCGGCCGAGGATCGTGTCGTGGTGGGCGGGCGAGCGGCTAGCGCTTGCGCTTCTGCGTCGCCGGGATGTAGCGGTCGGCGATCGACTCGAGGGCCTTGGCGATCGAGCTCCGGGGGGCGTCGAGCACCACCGGCACGCTCTTGTTGATCGACTGCGGCACCACGATGTCGGACGGGAGCTGGATCTCGGCCTTGATGCCGAGGGTGCGCTCGACCTCGCCCACGTCGAGCTTCACCTTGGTGTTGGCCCGGTTCAGGATCAGGTGCACCTTCGACGTCGGGGTGTCGAGCATCCGCATCGTCTGGAGCCCGATCTTGACGTTCTTGATGTTGGGGATGTCCATCCCCGCCACCAGGAGGACCTCGTCGCAGTCCTCGATGAGGGTGAGCACCTTGTCGTCGAAGTACGACGGGGTGTCGATGATGACGTACTTGGCCACCTTGCGGAGGGCCTTGACGATGCGTGCGGATGTGCGCCGGCGGTGATCTGGTCGGCGTAGGCCGGCTCGAGGGGCGACGGCAGCACCCGGAGCCCGGTGGGTGGGTGGGTGACGAGCAGGTTCTCGAGGTACCCGGCGTCGAGGCGGTCGATGGCGTTGACCGCGTCGACGATGGTGTGCTGCGGCGCCAGCTTGAGCATGACGGCCACGTCGCCGAACTGGAGGTCGCAGTCGACCAGGGCGACGGTCTCGTCGGTGCGCATGGCGAGGGCGACGGCGAGGTTGGTGGCGACGACGGACTTGCCCGCCCCACCCTTGGTGGAGAAGACGGTGATCACCTGACCGCTCTCGCCCTCCTCGCCCTCCTCGTCGCCGTACCCGCCGGTCGGCCCGGGAGATGGTCCCGACCGACTCGGCGACCCGGCGGCAGGCCTCCTGCAGCTGGACGGTGTCGACCGGGGCGGCCAGGACGTCCTTCACGCCGGAGCGGATGGCCGTCTGGAAGAGCTCGGTCGTCAGGACGTCGGCCACCAGCACCGCGCCCACCTCGGGACGGGGCTGGAGCACCCCCGCCAGGCTGGCGAGGGTGTCCGGGTCGGCGCACGACGGACCGAAGACGACGACCGTCGGCGTCCCGCCCAGGCGGGCGGCGAAGTCCTCGACGTGCTCGTAGTCGAAGACCCCCGTCCCCAGCTGCATCGACAGCCGGGCCCGGGCGGAGGGCTCGTACTCGACCACCGCGATGTGGATCGGCGGAAGGGACGTGGGGGTTGACGAGCTCACCTGGTTGAACGCCTCCGAGGCTTGGCGGGCCGAGCTCCCGCTGTCGTCGACAAGGTAACTCGTCACCGGGTCACTCCCCGCTCGGGCCGTTGGGGCCGTAGGGGGTGAGCTTCGAGGGATCCTCGGCCGGCAGCGGGTCGAGCGGGTTGATCGGCGTCTGCGTCACGGGCTTGTAGTCCCGGGACACCAGGGTGAGGTAGATGTTCTCCGGCGGCAGCGAGGCGACGTACTGGGCGCCCTTGGCCGGCACGATCAGGGTGACGAGGCCGTCACCGGTGCTGGCGTCGGCCGGCTCGGCCGCAGCCTCCTCGTCGGAGGTCGTGGTCACCTCGCCCGGCAGCGAGACGGGGGTCTGGTCGATCGCCAGCACCTGGACCTTCTGGTAGATGTACCGGGCCTGGCGGGAGAACAGCACGTCCTCGGACAGGACGCAGCCGTCGTCGGGCGCAGCCTCGCCCTCGGCGGCGTCGTCGCCGGCGGTCCCGCCACCCTCACCGCCGCCGACACCCTCGTTCGACTGGCAGATCTTGACGGCCATGATGTTGACGAAGTCACCCGGCTGCAGGAGCCCGGCCACGCCGCGGACCTGGTCGACCTGGATGGTGATGGCCACCTGGTCCTGCTCGTTGATCTTCTCGAGGCGGTCCGAGAAGGAGCTCTGGACCACGCTCGGGTCGGCGAACATGTCGGTGGTGACGATCTGGTTGACCGCCAGGTCACCGATGGCGACCTTGCCGGCGATGTCGTCGAAGCTCCGGATCGCGTTCGGCGGGAAGAACTTCTTGGGGATCTCGTCCTCGACGATCAGCTTCTGCTGCTCGGCTTCCTCGCCGTAGGTCCCCTTGGCGACCAGGTCCTTCACGATGAAGACCTTGACCCGCTCGGCGTCGCCGAACGCCTCGTCCTTGACGGAGGAGACGTAGCCGTAGATGAGAGCGACCGCGAGGGCACCCACGGCGACTGCGGCGATGGTGATCAGGGTTCGTCGAGAGCCCACAGGGTTCCCCTTGTCGTCAGTGGAGGTGGACGCGGCGCGAGCCGCCGTTCATGCCTGCCACCTGTCGGCCCGATGGGACCGACTGACAAGGGTTTCCGCCGAGAAGTTCTGAGCCGACCGACCTAGACGCCGGGCGCGAGCCCCCTGCTCGCGCCCAGCGTGCGCAGGTCAGGCCTCGTCCGCGCCCTCGGTGGCCGGATCGGCCTCGTCGGCCGGCGCGGCCGGGGCGGCCTCGGCGACGGCCGGGGCGCCGTCGGCGACGGGCGGGGCGTCGGTGGCGACCGGCGGGGCGTCGGTGGCGAAGCCGTGCTCGGCCTCGTAGGTCGCCCACGCCTCCTCGACCGCCGGGTCCTCGGCCCACTCGGTGCCGATGTAGTTGCCCTCGTTGTCGTAGGCGTGCTCGCCGAAGTGCTCCTGGTACTCGGCCGACACGACGCCGCCCTCGGCGGCCTGCTTGATCGACAGGCTGATGCGGCGGCGCTGCAGGTCGAGGTCGATGATCTTCACCCACAGCTCCTCGCCGGGGGTGACGACCTGCTCGGGGAGGTCGACGTGGTGGGCCGACATCTCCGAGATGTGGACCAGGCCCTCGATGCCGTCGCCCACCTGGACGAAGGCGCCGAAGGGCACCAGCTTGGTGACCCGGCCGTAGACCAGCTCGCCCACGCGGTGGCTGGTGGCGAACTCCTGCCACGGGTCCTGCTGGGTGGCCTTGAGCGACAGGCTGATGCGCTCGCGGTCGCGGTCGACGTCGAGCACCTGGACGTCGACCTCGTCGCCGACGGCCACGACCGAGCCGGGGTGGTCGACGTGCTTCCAGGACAGCTCCGACACGTGGATGAGGCCGTCCATGCCGCCGAGGTCGACGAAGGCGCCGAAGTTGACGACGCTCGACACCACGCCGTGGCGCACCTCGCCCGGCTTGAGGTTGTCGAGGAACTCCTCGCGCTGCTCCTTCTGGGTCTCCTCCAGCCAGGCCCGGCGCGACAGGACCACGTTGTTGCGGTTCTTGTCGAGCTCGATGATCTTGGCGGTGAGCTCCTTGCCCACGTAGGGCTGGAGGTCCCGCACCCGGCGCAGCTCCACCAGCGAGGCGGGCAGGAAGCCCCGGAGGCCGATGTCGATGATCAGGCCGCCCTTGACGACCTCGATCACCGGGCCGGTCACGACGCCCTCGCGCTCCTTGGTGGCCTCGATGTCGCCCCAGGCCCGCTCGTACTGGGCCCGCTTCTTGGAGAGGACCAGACGGCCGTCCTTGTCCTCCTTGGTGAGGACCAGGGCCTCGATGTCGTCGCCCAGCGACACGATCTCGGAGGGGTCGACGTCGTTGCGGATCGACAGCTCACGGCTGGGGATCACGCCCTCGGTCTTGTAGCCGATGTCGAGGAGGACCTCGTCACGGTCGACCTTGACCACCTTGCCCTCGACGATCTGGCCGTCCTCGACGCTGACCATGCTGGCGTCGATGGCGGCATCGAAGTCGATGTCGAGGTCGTCGAAGGCGATCGTGCGGGGCACGTACTCGTCTTCGTCGGGGGCGGTCAGGGTGGTCGTCTGGTCGGACACGGGTGCTCTTCTCGTAGGGACAGGGAGTCGGTGGGCGCTCCGGCCGGGACGGCCCCGGACACGGCGCGGCACGCCCAGGCGGGCGCACAGGGGTGACAGGCTACCCACAGGACCGGGCGCGGACCACAGTCCGCCCCTGGTCGCGGCGGCGCCGGGGCAGCCGCCGCCGGCCGATCAGGGCCGTCGGGCGACCAGCAGGTGCTCGGCGAGGTCGAGGTCGGGCGCCCGTCGGCCGTAGTCGCCCGGCTCCACCCCCCAGACGTGGAGCGGCTCGAGCCCGACGGAGCGGGCCAGCAGGCGCAGCTCGCGGGGGGTGAAGCAGGTGGTCCACAGGTCGGCCTCGGCGTCGCGCCCGGCCTCGTCCTTGATCACGGTGAGCTCGTGGGCCACCCCGGCGTCGGCGTCGAAGGTGGTGGTGGGCGGGAGGTGGTGGACCTGGAAGTAGGACGAGAAGGCCGACACCGCGGCGAGGCCGCCGGGGCGGAGGGCCCGGGCGATGCCGGCGAGGACGGGCGCATCGGCGGTGAGGTCGGCATCGACCGTGCGCCCCTCGCTTCGCGGCCGGGCCGCCCTGGAGGCCGAAGGCGCCCTGGCAGAGCGAGATGGCGGCGTCGAACTCGGCGTCGAACGGGAGCTCTCGGGCATCGAGGCGCACGAACGTCGCGCCGGGTGGCGCGTCGCGCCGGGCGACCTCGACGAACCGTTCGCTGATGTCGACGCCGAGCGACCTCGATCCCCCGCCGGGCCAGCGCGTGGGCGTGGCGTCCCGGTCCGCACCCGACGTCGAGCACCCGCATCCCCGGCGCCAGGTCGAGGGCCTCCACGAGGAAGCCGACCTCCTGCTCGGTGCCCTTGGTGAACGAGTAGCGGAGGTAGGCGCCGCCGAGGTGGTCGGCCAGCCCCTCGAACCAGTGGTCGGGCCCGGGCAGGCTCGCCCGGCTCACTTCGCCTCGGCCCAGCTGCGGCCGAAGGCCAGGTTCACCTCGAGGGGGACGTCGAGGTCGGCCGCACCGCGCATCACGTCGACCGTCAGGGCTGCGACCTCGCCGTGCTCGTCGGGCACGACGTCGAGGATGACCTCGTCGTGGACCTGGAGGATCAACCGGCTCTCGGATCCGGCCTCGGCCAGGGCCCGGTCGAGGCGGACGAGGGCGACCTTGAAGATGTCGGCCGCGAGCCCCTGGATGCCGGCGTTCATGGCCTGGCGCTCGCCGGCCATGCGGATCCCCCGGTTGCCGGACTGGAGCTCGGGGATCGGGCGACGGCGCCCGAAGAGGGTCTCGGTGTAGCCGCGCTCGCGGGCCTCGGCCACGGTGCGGTCCATGTAGTCCTTCACCGCCGGGAAGGCCTCGAAGTAGGCGGTGAGGATCTCCCGGGCCTCCTCGACGGGGATCGCGAGGCGCTGCGACAGGCCGTAGGCCTCCATCCCGTAGGCCAGGCCGTAGCTGACCATCTTGGCCTTGGCCCGCTGGGCCCCGGTCACGTCGTCGGCCTCGACCCCGAACACGCGGGCCGCGGTGGTGGTGTGGATGTCCTGGCCGGTCGTGAAGGCCTCGACCAGGCCCGGGTCGTGGGCCAGGTGGGCGATGCAGCGCAGCTCGATCTGGTTGTAGTCGGCCACCAGCAGGTCGCACCCGGGTGCGGGGACGAAGGCGGTGCGGAAGGCGCGGCCCTGCTCCGAGCGGACGGGGATGTTGTGGAGGTTCGGCGCGTCGGACGAGAGACGGCCGGTGCGGGCCACCGTCTGGTTGAAGGTGGCGTGGATCCGCCCGTCGTCGGCCACCTCGGCGAGCAGCCCGACCCCGTAGGTCGACCGCAGCTTCTCGACCTCGCGGTACGCGAGCAGGTGGTCGATGACCGGGTGCTCGCCGCGGAGCTTCTCCAGCGTCTGGGCGTCGGTGGAGTAGCCGGTCTTGGTCTTCTTCTGCGGCGTCAGCCCGAGCCGGTCGAAGAGCACCTCCCGCAGCTGCGGGGTGGAGTTGACGTTGAACTCGCCGCCGGCGGCGTCCCAGATCTCCTGCTGCAGCCGGGAGCACTCGGACTCCATGCGCTCGCTGATCTCGGTGAGCCGCTCGCGGTCGACGCCGACGCCGACGAGCTCCATCGCCGCGAGCACCGCGACCAGCGGCGCCTCGACCTCGTCGTGGAGGGTGCGGAGCCCCTGGGCGTCGAGCGCGGCCAGGAGCGGCTCGGACAGCCGGGCCACCCCGAGGGCGGCCCGGGCGGTGTCGCGGGCCGTGCGGGCGGCCCGGTCGTCATCGGCGTCGGAGGTGAAGTCGAGCTGGCCGTCGGGTGGGGCATCGTCGTCGACCGCGAGCTCCGCCCCGGCGTAGCGGGCCAGCAGGGGCCCCAGCTCGTAGCGGCCCTCGGCCGGGTCGATCAGGTAGGCGGCCAGGGCGGTGTCGACCGCGAGGGAGGCCACCACCGATGCCGGTCGGGCCTCGGGGTCGGTGCGGGCGAGCCACCGCACCAGCGGCTTGGCGTCGTGGGCGGCCAGCCGCCGGCCCGCGGGCCCGGCGAGCAGCCCGGCCAGGGCGGCGCGGACCGCGCCGTCGGCGAGCGTCGGGGTGTCGAGCCACAGCACGTCGCCGGCCTCGGCGTCGGCGACCAGGGCGAGCCCGGTCACCTCCGAGCGCCAGCCGGGTGGGCCCTCCAGGGCGGCCGCGGCCGCCAGCGGCGGGAGGTCGGGTCCGGCCAGCGCACCGATCCGGGCCACCGCGTCGGCGACGTCGGCGGGCACGACCACCTCGGCCTCGACGACCTCTCCCCCGCCGTCGAAGGCCCCGAGGTCCGCGCCGAGGGCCTCGACCAGTCGGTCCCACAGCGTGCGGAACTCCAGGAACTCGAAGAGCCGCTTCACCTCGTCGGGGTCGGGCGAGCCCATCTGCAGCTCGTCGATCGCCACGTCGAGCTCGACGTCGCGGCGCAGCACCATCACCTCCGCGTTGGAGCGCACCTGGGCCTCGTGCTCGGCCAGGTTCTGCCGCAGCTTCGGGGTCTGGTCGTCGAGGTGGGCGAACAGCTCGTCGAGGGTGCCGTAGGCGTTGATGAGCTTCGCAGCCGTCTTCTCACCCACCCCGGGCACGCCCGGCAGGTTGTCGGACGGGTCGCCCCGGAGCGCGGCGTACAACGTGTACAGCTCGGGCCGCACACCGGTGCGCTCCTCGATGCCCGCCGCGTCGTACAGGGCGTAGTCCGACACCCCGCGCTTGTTGTAGAGGACCTTGATGTGCGGGTCCTCCACCAGCTGGTAGGCGTCGCGGTCGCCGGTCACGATGATGACGTCCCGCCCGGCGTCGCGGGCCCGGGTCGCCAGCGTCGCGATGATGTCGTCGGCCTCGATGCCCACCTGCTCGAGCGATGGGATCTCGAGGGTGTCGATCACCTGGCGCACCAGGGGGATCTGCTGGCGGAGGATGTCGGGCGTCTCGGCCCGCCCGGCCTTGTAGGTCGGGATGGCCTCGTGCCGGAACGTCGGCTCCGGTCGGTCGAAGGCCACCGCCACCGCGTCGGGCTTGTGGTCGCGCAGGAGGTTCACCAACATCGACGTGAAGCCGAAGACCGCGTTGGTGACCTGACCCGACGCGGTGGCCAGGTCGGTCGGCAGGGCGAAGAAGGCCCGGTAGGTGAGCGAGTTCCCGTCGATCAGCAGCACAGCCATGCGGCGGTCACCCTACGGCCTCCACGACGGGCGCCCGGGGGCGTCCCCGTGCCGCAGGGGTCCGGCCGCGAGCATGATGGCGACCCGACGGCACCGTGCCGTCACCGGGAGGACACCTTGACGCAGCGGTGGTCGACGGGACGGAGGCAGGCGGCCGCCGTCGTCGCGCTCCTCGTCGTGGCCGCCGCGGTCGTGGCCTGGTCGGCCAACCGCGCCCCCGAGGCCGAGGCCGTGGCGCGGGCCCCCGGCGACGGCTCGCCGACCTCGGCCTCGGTCGCCGACCACGCCGACGAGGCCGCGTCCACGACGACCCCGGCCCCCGTGCTGGTCGACAGCGTGCTCACCCCCGACGGCGGCGACGCCTACTCCCTCGCCAACGAGGGTCGGTCCGTCGTCGTGCGGGCCGCGTCCACGAACCGGGGCGGGAACCTCCGGATCGTCGCGGTGGACCCCGACGACCCGCCCACGACCGACCACCAGGTCTGCGCCACGTGGGATGGCCCGCTCGAGGACCTCGTGCAGCCGGGCCTCGCCCTCCGGGTGCGCGACCGCGACGGCGCGACCCAGGCCCTCACCGTCACCAACAACGTGTTCGGGGCCAGCCGGTGGGTCTGGAACGTCCACGCGTGGCTCCACCCGCGGATCTGGCGGCTCGCCTCGGTCGAGCTGCCCGGCGCGCTGTTCCAGTCGGCCGAGACGATCGCCCCCCTGCCCTGGCACATGTGCGCCGAGGTGCGGGGCACCCGTCTGCTGTTCGTCGTGTGGACCGGCGACGGTCCGGCACCGGGGTGGGACGATGCCGCCCACGCGGCCGCGATCGACCTCCCGGCCGGGTGGACCTTCCCGGGGCGGGGCGGGATCTACGCCGGGCACCTGCTGGCCGGCACCGCGACCTCGTTCCGAGAGCTCGCCACGACCGACCTCGAGGGCTGGGACGGGCTGCGACGGCGCGCCGCACCCTGAGGACGGCACGACCCCCGGCGGGGGCTCAGGGGGCGAGGGAGCCGGTCAGCACCTGGTCGGCCACGTCGCGCATGGTGCGGCGCTCGCGCATGGCCGTCTTCTGGATGAACGAGAAGGCGGCGCCCTCGGTCAGACCGTGGTCGTCCATCAGGCGGCCCTTGGCCCGGTCGACGACCTTCCGGCTCTCGAGCTGCTCCTCGAGCGACGTCGCCTGGTCGTGCAGCGCCTTCATCTCCTTGAAGCGGCCCAGGGCGACCTCGATGGCGGGCAGGAGCTCGGCCTTCTGGAAGGGCTTCACGAGGTACCCGAGGGCGCCGGCGTCGCGGGCCCGCTCGATGAGGTCGCGCTGGCTGAAGGCGGTGAGGATCAGCACCGCGGCGAGCCGCTCGCCGGCGATCTCACGAGCCGCGGACAGCCCGTCGAGGCCGGGCATCTTGATGTCGAGGATGGCGATGTCGGGCTTGTGCTCGCGCACCAGGCGCACCGCCTCGTCGCCGCGGCCCGTCTCGGCCACCACGTCGTAGCCCTCCTCCTGGAGGGTCTCGGACAGGTCGAGTCGGATGATCGCCTCGTCCTCGGCGATCACCACGCGGGTCGTCATCGTTGGCTCCCCTTCCGATCGGTCATGGGCCCAGGATGCCAGCCACCCAGGCCTCGGGTGGCATCACGGCCGGGCTCGCCCCCGCTCACGCGCGTCCGGCCTGGAACCGGTCGAGGAGCTCGTCCTGGGCCTGCTCCAGCCGGGCGATCTCGTCCTGGACGGAGGCCCGGTGGCGGCGCATGGCATCGGCGTGGCCGGCCGCCTCGACGTGGTCGCGCTCGGCCGTCGGCGTCTCCGACACGAGAGCGCGGATCCGGGCGTCGTCGGCCTCGTCGGCCAGGTGGGCGAGCTGCTCGTCGGTGACCTCGAGCTCCTCCCGGAGGCGCTGCAACCGCTGCGACACGTCGCGCAACCGACGTTCGACGAGGGGGCGCACCATGGGGGGAGTCTATTGCCCCGACCAGGGGTGCCCGGACCCTGCGAGGATGCGCCGGTGCCCCGCCTCCTCGCCCTCAGCTTCATCTGGGGCTGGTCGTTCCTCTTCATCAAGGTCGCCGGCGAGGAGCTCACCCCCACCGCGGTCGCCGGGGGCCGGTGCCTGCTCGGGGCCCTGGTGCTGCTCACCGTGCTGCGGCTCCAGGGCCTCTCCCTGCCCCGCGGCCGGATGCTCGGGCACTTCCTCGTGGTCGGCACCGCCGGCTCCGCGCTCCCCTTCGCCCTCCTCGCGTGGGGCGAGCAGCACATCGACTCCGGCCTGACCGCGGTGCTGAACGCCAGCACCCCGCTGTTCACCGCCGCCCTGGCCGTCCCCCTCCTCGGCGAGCGGGCCCGTCCCCGGGTGGTGGCCGGGCTCGTCGTCGGCTTCGCCGGGGTGGGCATCGTCAGCGGCATCGGCGGTGCCGACCTCACCGGCACCGACGTCCTCGCCGCGCTGGCGCCGGTGGCCGCGGGCGCCTGCTACGGGTTCACGTTCTGCTGGGCCGCCCGCCACCTGCTGGGCATCCCGCCCCTCGTCGCCGCGGCCGGCCAGGTGACGGCGGCCGCGGTGGTGATGGCGCCCATCGCCGCGGTCACGTCGGTCGCCCACGGCGTCGTCCCCGGATGGAGGGCGGTCGGGTCGCTCCTGCTGCTGGGCGCCATCGGCACCGGCCTCGCCTACGTCCTCAGCTTCCGGGTGATCGCCGACCTCGGGCCGACGGTGGCGTCGCTGTGCACCTACATCATCCCGGTGGTGGCCCTGCTCGTCGGCTGGGCCGTCCTCGACGAGCAGGTCACGGTCCGCATCGTCGTCGGAGGGCTCGTGATCGTGGCCTCCGTCCTCGTCGTGACCCGCGACCGCGGTCGGGGACAGCGGCCCGTCGCCGGCGACACCGGCGGCTCCCCGGTCCCCGCCGCGGCCGCCTCGCCATCGGCCCCGGTGCAGCCCTCCTCGGCTCGCCGGGTGCGACGTCGGGCCGTCCTCGCCGGCGCCGGTCTGCTCGTGACGACGGTGGCGGTCGGCTGCGGCGGCGACGGCGACGCCGCCTGCGAGCCGGTGCGGCGCGAGCCGCTCGACAGCCGGGCCGTCCACGTCCTGCCCGGCGCCGACGCCCCCGAGTACCTGACCGACCCACCCACCTCCGGGCCCGCACCTCCCCGCCCCTCCCGGCGACTCGGTCCGGACCGAGCCCATCGACCCCGCGGTGCAGGTCGGACTGCTGGAGGAGGGCGGCGTGCTGATCCAGCACCGCGGCCTCGACGACGACGGCCGGTCGGCGGTCGAGGCCCTCGCCGGCGACGGGGTCGTCGTCGCGCCGGCCTCGGCCCTGCCCGACGGCGCGTCGGTGGTGGCCACCGCCTGGGTGACCAAGCAGGTCTGCCAGGAGGTCGACGTCGAGGTGCTCCGCGCCTTCGCCGACGACCAGGCCGACGCCGCGCCCGACGGCCACGGCTGACGAGAGGCGGCCCGACCCGGCGCTAACCTCGCCGGGCTCGCCCGGATGGCGCAACTGGCTGACGCGGTGGACTCAAAATCCACTGTCCGCAAGGACGTGCGGGTTCGAATCCCGCTCCGGGCACCCACCCGCGGGCGCCGTCCCCCAGCGCCACTAGCCTCCGGACCGTGCCCGACCCGACCACCCTCGCCTCCCCCGCCGTGCGGCGGATCCGCCGGCTGGTGCTGCTCGGTGCGGCGCTGGCGGCGGTCGTCGTCGTCCGCGACCGCATCATCAGCGAGGCCGAGCAGCGCGACGCCGACCTCCTCGGCCTGCGGGATCCGCAGGGCTGAGCGCCCGGGTCAGGCGGCCCGCAGCTCCTTCAACGCCTTGAGGAGCTTGACCGGCGTGTCCTTGGGCGAGATCTTGGGCCAGGCCGCGGCCAGCTTCCCGTCGGCGCCGATGAGGAACGCGGAGCGGATCACGCCCATGTAGGCGCGGCCGTAGAGCTTCTTCTCGCCCCATGCGCCGAAGCGCTCGGCGACCTTGTGGTCGGGGTCCGACAGCAGGGTGAAGCCGAGCCCGTGCTTGTCGTCGAAGCGGGCCAGCTTCTCGGGGGCGTCGGGGCTGATGCCGATGATGACGGCATCGCCCACGTCGCCGGCGACGTCGCGCATGGCGCAGGACTGGGTCGTGCACCCCGGCGTGTCGGCCTTCGGGTAGAAGTACACGAGCACCGGCGTGCCGGCCTGGTCGGCGAGCTTCCACCTCTCGCCCCGCTGGTCGAGCAGGGTGATCGCAGGAGCCTTCTTGCCGACGGTGGGGGTCTCAGCCATGGCCCCCAACATGCCAGACGGCACGGGGCGGGCGCGGCGGACGGCGCCGATCGGCCGGCTCGGAGGTCACTCGGCGTTGACGAGGTGGCCCGCCGCGTTGGCGAAGTAGGCGAGCATCGCCTCCTCGACCTCGGCCGGCAGGGCCTCGGCCCGCACCGCGGCCTCCATGTGCCCGAACCAGGCCCGGGCCTCGTCCGCGCCGATGGTGAAGGACACGTGGCGCATCCGCAGACGGGGGTGACCCCGGTCGTCGGAGTACTGCGCGGTGCCCCCGCCCCAGTACTGGGCCAGGAAGCCGGCCAGGTGGGCCCGGCTGTCGGTGAGGTCGTCGGGGTACATCGGCCGCAGGAGCGGGTCGGCCTCGACGCCCTCGTAGAAGCGGTCGACCAGCCGGTCGAAGAACGGACGCCCGCCGACGGCCTCGAACACGGTCCCGGCCTCCGGTTCGCTCGACCCGAGGCCGGTGGCGCTCGGCGCCCGACCCGGGGCGCCGACGCGGACGGGCCCGGCCCCACCCGGGGTGACCGGCCCGGTCACTGGTGCCCCGTCGGGTTCCGGCGGAGGCCGGCGTGGCCGAAGAAGCCGCCGACCGGTCGGGCGTGGGCGTGGTAGTGGTCGGGGATCTGGCGCATGTCGTCGTCGACCCAGTGCTCGAAGGTGAAGTGCTCGGCCACCACCAGCGCGAGGCGGTCGTGGAGGGCGGCCTTGAGGTCGGCGTCCGGGGCCCGGGTGTGGTCGCGGAGGACGACCATGGGGACGGTGCAGATCGTGCACTCCGCCACCCAGCACAGGTCGTCGTCGTGGTACCAGGGCGTCAGCCGGGCCGCCTCGCAGAGCGGGCAGTCGGGGTCGGGGGCCATCCTCCGAGGGTAGGTCGCGGCGTCTCCCGCGCCGACCCCGGCCCCGCGCGCCGATGACCGACCCAGAGCGGCTGCCGGACCACCGACGGTCGCGGTCGGAGCGCCTCGACGAGCTCCGGCGGCGGGTTGTGGGGGAAGGCCTTGCGCCGCCGGGACGGCGGTGGTGTCCTGCGCACCCGGAGGGCGCGGTCGATCGCCCGACCGCCGGGGACCGGGGAGGTGCGCCATGTCGCGTCGTGGCCCGCAGGGAAGGGTGCGTCGGACTCGGCGTGCCGTCGTCACCGTCGTGCTCGCGGTGGTCGTCCAGGCGGTCGCGCTCGGCGCGGCACCGTCGGGCGCCGCACCCGAGGACGGACCCGGCGGTCCGATCCTCCTCCTGACCTCGGCCGCCAACCCGTTCAGCACCTACTACGCCGAGATCCTCCGCAACGAGGGCCTGAACCTGTTCGACACGGCCGACGTCGGCTCGGTCACCGCGGGCGAGCTGGCGGCGCACGACGTGGTGCTGCTCGGCGAGGTCCCGGTCGACGCGGCCCAGGCGACGATGCTCGCAGCATGGGTGGAGGGCGGTGGGAACCTCGTCGCCATGCGGCCCGACCCCGACCTGGTGGGCCTGGCGGGCCTCACCGACACGGGCGCCGACCTCTCCGACGCCTACCTGGCCATCGACACCACCGCGGGCACGCCGGGGGCGGGACTGGTCGCCGAGACGATCCAGTTCCACGGCACCGCCGACCGCTACCAGCTCGACGCCGGCACCGAGGCGCTCGCCACCCTGCACATCGATGCGTCGACCGGGACCGACGAGCCTGCGGTGGCCCTCCGGTCCGTCGGCTCCCAGGGCGGGCAGGTGGCGACCTTCACCTACGACCTGGCCCGCTCCGTCGTCCAGACCCGCCAGGGCAACCCGGCGTGGGAAGGCCAGGAGCGCGACGGCCAGCAGCCCCCCATCCTCCGCGCCGACGACATGTTCTTCCCGGACTGGGTCGACCTCGACCGCGTCCAGATCCCCCAGGCCGACGAGCAGCAGCGCCTGCTCGCGAACGTCATCGAGCACGTCAACCGCGACGTCATGCCGCTCCCCCGCTTCTGGTACCTGCCACGGGGCGAGAAGGCCGCGGTCGTGATGACCGGCGACGACCACGGCGGCGGCGGCACCGCCGCCCAGTTCGACTGGGATGTCGCAGCCAGCCCCGCCGGCTGCGACGTCGAGGACTGGGAGTGCGTGCGGGGCACCTCGTACCTGTACCCGGACGCACCCCTGACCGATGCCGAGGCCGCCGCCTACGAGGCGCAGGGCTTCGAGGTCGGCCTCCACGTCACGACGGGCTGCGCCGACTGGACGCCGGCGGCCCTCGAGGGCTTCTACGCCGACCAGGTCGCCGCCGCGGCCGCGGCACGCCCGAGCATCCCCGCGCCGAGCACCACCCGCACCCACTGCATCGCCTGGAGCGACTGGGCGTCGCAGCCGAAGATCCAGGAGGCCCACGGCATCCGCCTCGACACGAACTACTACTACTGGCCTGGGTCGTGGGTGCAGGACCGACCGGGCCACTTCACGGGGTCGGGGCTGCCGATGCGGTTCGCCGACCTGGACGGGTCGCTGATCGACGTCTACCAGGCACCCACCCAGATGACCGACGAGAGCGGCATCGGCTACGCCCACCACATCAGCACCCTGCTCGACAACGCCCTCGGCGAGGAGGGCTACTACGGCGTCGTCACCACCAACATGCACACCGACACCGGGCCCCACCCCGGACAGCAGGCGGTGGTGGCCGCGGCCCTCGCCCGCGGCGTCCCGGTGGTGTCGGCCCGGCAGATGCTCACCTGGCTCGACGGGCGCAACGGCTCGTCGTTCGAGGACCTGGCGTGGGACGGCAGCGACCTGACCTTCTCCATCGCCGCCGCACCGGGCGCGAACGGCCTCCAGGCCCTCCTGCCGACCCAGGGGCCCGAGGGGACGCTGGCCTCGCTCTCCCTCGACGGCCAGCCCGTCTCGGTCGAGACCCACACGATCAAGGGCATCCAGTACGCGGCCTTCCCCGCGGCCGAGGGCGGCTACGCCGCGACCTACGCCGCCGACGAGACCGCCCCGGTGATCAGCGGCGTCGAGGCGACGCCCACATCCGGCGAGACGGCCACCATCTCCTGGACGACCGAACGAGCCGGCCACCTCCGAGGTGCTCCTCGGCTCCGGCCCCGACGACCTCGCACCCGTCGCCGACGACCCCTCGTTGACGACCGCCCACGCGCTCGACGTGACCGGCCTCGTGCCGAGCACGACCTACCACCTCCGGGTCACGTCGGCCGACGGCGCCGGCAACGTGGCGACCTCTCCCGACCCGCCCGCCACGCTGACGCTTCACGACGCCCGGCGCCGCGGTGGAGGACACGACGGTCGCCGACTTCGCCGCCGGCACCGCGACGGGGACCTACGTGGCCGACACCTCGGGAGGCGAGGTGATCCTCGCTCCCACGGCGGCGACCGAGCTCGGCGGCACGACCCTGCCGACCGGCTGGTCGACGGGCACTTGGAGCGGCGGGAGCACCCTCCTCGCCGACGGACGGGCGACCGTCGACGGGTCCTGGATGCGGTCCGACGACCTGGTCGGCGCGGGAGGCGCCCTCGAGTTCTCCGCCACCTTCAGCGGCGACGCGTTCCAGAACGCCGGGCTCGGCGACGAGCTGGACGGCAACGGCGAGTCGTGGGCCCTGTTCGGCACCAACGCCACCGCCGGGGTGCTGCGGGCCCGCACCCTCGACGCCGGCGGGTCACCCGTCGACGTCGTCCTCGGCTCGCAGTACGTCGGCTCCGAGCACCGCTACCGCATCGAGTGGGACACGGCCGTCCGGTTCTACGTCGACGGGACCCTCGTCCACACCGCGCCCACCGTCAGCGGGACCATGCGCCCCGTCGCCAGCGACTTCGCGACCGGTGGCGGGGCGCTGTCGGTCGACTGGGTGCGGATGACCCCCCACGCGACCGCGGGCACCTTCCTGTTCGCGCGTCCACGACGCCGGCGCCCCCGCCGACTGGGGCGCGCTCGTGGCCGACGCCACCGCGCCCGGGCGGCACCACCCTGGCGCTCAGCGTACGCACCGGCCCCACGCCACACCCGACGGCGACTGGACGGCGTTCGCCCCGCTCGCCTCCGGCGACGACGTCGCGACCTCGGCCGCTACCTGCAGTACCGCGTCGAGGCGACGTCGGTCGACGGGTCCGCCACCCCCACCGTCTCGTCGGTGGGCATCGCCTACACGAGCGGGTCCGACACCACCGCGCCGACGATCACCGCCAGGGCGCCGGCTGCGGACGCCACCGGCGTCGACGTCGGCTCCGACGTCAGCGCGACCTTCGACGAGCCCGTGGTGCCCGAGGGCGACTGGACCTCGGCGATGACCCTGCGGGCCGTCGGTTCGAGCATCGACGTCCCTGCCGCGGTCACCTTCGCGGGCACGACCGCCACCCTCGATCCGACGGCACCACTCGCACCGACCACCGAGTACACCGCCACGGTGGCCGGCTCGGTGGCCGACGCCTCCGGCAACCCGCTCGGGGAGCCGGAGATGTGGACCTTCACCACCGGCCTGATCACCGGCGCGGTCGGCGACGACGTCGCGGCCGACTTCGCCGCCGGCTCCACCGGCGACGACACCTCCGTCGTGGTCGCCGACGACGGCGAGGTCATCCTCACCCCCACCGTCGGCGCCGAGCACGAGGGGACCGGGCTCGGAGTCGGCTGGACCAGCACCCTGTGGAGCGGCGGCCCGGGCGGCTCGACGGTGGCCGGCGGGGACGTCACCGTCGACGGCGGCCTCCTCACCACCGACGGGCTGCACGGCCCGGGGCGCTCGCTGGAGGCGGTCGCGACCTTCGGCACCGCCAGCTTCCAGCACGTCGGCCTCGGCGTGGACCTGAACGACGTGCCGACGTGGGCCATCTTCAGCACCGGGTCGAGCGGCGGCACCGTGGTGTACGCCCGCACCAACGCGGGTGGGGTTGTCGCCGACGTCGCCCTCCCCGGTGCCCTCGTGGGGTCGGCCCACCGCTACCGGATCGACTGGACCTCCGACGCGGTGGTCTTCTCCGTCGACGGCGTCGTGGTGCACACCCAGGCCGTCGCCATCACCGACGCCATGCGGCCCGTGGTGAGCGACCTCGGAGCCGGCGGTGCCGGCGTCTCGGTCGACTGGATCCGGATGTCGCCCTTCGCCTCCTCCGGCACCTTCACGTCCCGAGTGCTCGACGCCGGCGGCACCGTCGACTGGGGTGGGTTGGCGACCACCGCCGACACCCCGGCCGGGAGCGCGCTCGCCGTCGAGGTCCGCACCGGCGACACCGTCGCGCCCGACGGCACGTGGTCGCCGTTCACACCCGTCGCGCCAGGCGGGGATGTCGCGGGCACGTCGCGCTACCTGCAGTACCGGGCGGTGCTGTCCACCGCCGACCCCGCCGTGACGCCGAGCCTCTCGGACGTGACGGTCGACTTCGTCGTGCCACAGGTCCTGCCGATCGTCACGGGCGGCGCCGCGGGCGTGACCGAGGGCGACGCCGGCACGGTCACCGTCGAGGTCCCCGTCCACCTCTCCGCGCCCTCCGGCGCCACCGTCACCGTCGACTGGGCCACCACCGCCCCCACCCAACCCGAACCCGGCATCGACTTCGACGCCGCCAGCGGCACCGTCACCTTCGCCCCCGGCGACACCGAGGAGACCATCACCCTCACCGTCCACGGCGACACCCTCGACGAACCCGGACAGCTCTGGGGCGCCGAGTGGCTCGGCATCGGCCTGAGCTCCCCCACCAACGCCACCTTCGGCACCGGCCTCTTCTCCCGCCTCGCCCTCCTCCTCATCGTCGACGACGATCCGCCGCCGATCGTCACGGGCGGCGCCGCGGGCGTGACCGAGGGCGACGCCGGCACGGTCACCGTCGAGGTCCCCGTCCACCTCTCCGCGCCCTCCGGCGCCACCGTCACCGTCGACTGGGCCACCACCGCCCCCACCCAACCCGAACCCGGCATCGACTTCGACGCCGCCAGCGGCACCGTCACCTTCGCCCCCGGCGACACCGAGGAGACCATCACCCTCACCGTCCACGGCGACACCCTCGACGAACCCGGACAGCTCTGGGGCGCCGAGTGGCTCGGCATCGGCCTGAGCTCCCCCACCAACGCCACCTTCGGCACCGGCCTCTTCTCCCGCCTCGCCCTCCTCCTCATCGTCGACGACGACTGAGACGGGCGACCTTCCCGCGGACCTAGGGTCGGGCCCGTGCCTGAACGTCGCCACGCCGGGTCCGCCTACGTGGTCGCACCCGACTCCGGGAGCGGCCCGGGGGTGCTGGTGCTGCACGCCTGGTGGGGCCTCACCCCGTTCTTCCGCGACGTGGCCGACCGCCTGGCCGACGCCGGCTTCGTCGCGCTGGCCCCCGACCTGTTCGTCGGCGAGACGGCCGACACGCCCGAGGAGGCCGAGGCCCTCCTGGCCGGCGCCGACGTGGGCCGCATCGTCAGCCTGGTCGAGTCGTCGATCGGCGTGCTGCGGGGCCTGCCGATCACCCCCGACGCTCCGGTCGGGGTCGTCGGGTTCTCGATGGGGTCGTCGCTCGGCCTCCGGGCGGCGGCCCGCCAGCCCGACGACGTCGCCGCGGTGGTCGCCTACTACGGCTCGACCGACGTCGACTTCGCCCCGGTCACCGCGGGGATCCAGATCCACCTCGCCGAGGACGACCCCTACGAGACCGACGACGACGCGGTCGAGATGGAGGCCCACATGCGCCTGGTGGGCCTCGACCCGGAGGTGCACCACTACCCGGGCACCCGGCACTGGTTCGCCGAGGAGGACCGCGAGGCGGCCTTCCACCGCGAGGCCGCGGACCAGGCGTGGGGGCGCACGCTCGCCTTCCTCCACCGCCACCTCGGCGAGAGCTCACCCGAATAGGGTCTCGCCGTGCTCCGCGGCGCTGCCCTCCTCCGACACCTCACCGTGGGCGTGCTCCTGGTGTCGCTGCTGGGCGCGCTGGCAGGCTGCAGCGACGACGGCGCGGGCGGAGCCGCGTCCAGCACGACATCGTCCACGACGACGACCACCTCGACCGAGCCGACGACCGCCACGACCGGCACCACCGCCCCATCGGAGCCGAGTCGACCCACGGCGTTCACCGCCGAGGCCCGCGACGCGGCCAACGAGCTGAAGGCGGCGTGGGACGAGGGGGACCAGGACCGCGCCCGCGCCATCGCGCCCGGCGAGGTCGTCGACGCGCTGTTCCCCATCCCGCCCGACGGGTTCGAGGTGTACGGCTGCGACACCGGTGAGTTCGAGACGTCGACCTGCAGCTACCGCAACCGGTCGACCGGTGCGTACATCACCGTGACCTCGACGCGGACCGAGCCCGGCTGGCAGGTCTCGTCCCTCTTCGTCGACGGCGCCTGAGAGGGCGGGCCGACCCACCCGCTCACCGGACCGGGCGGTAGTCGTCCTCCCTCACGCCGGAGGGGAAGTCGGTCGAGGCCACCCGCTCCCACGCCACCTTGACCTGGTCGTCGGGGAAGACCCGCAGCCCGGAGCCGATCGACACCGGGAAGACCATGAGTCGCAGGACGTCGACCAGGTCGGCGAGCAGCAGGGCGTGCACGAGCTGCGCGCTGCCGTTGACGAGGATCGGTCCGCCGTCCTCCTCCCGCAGCGCCCGGACGCCCGTCGAGGTCGGGGACCACCGTCGTGTTCGCCCACTCCGGGTCGGTGAGGGTCGACGACACCACGACCTTCCGCATCGAGTTCATCCGGTCGGCGAAGGCGCCCTCGTAGGTCGGCCAGGCACCGGCGAAGCTCTCGTAGGTCACCCGCCCGACCAGCAGCACGTCGGCGTCGAGGACCTCCTGGAACTTGTGGTCGACCTGCTCGTCGCCCTGGAGGTCGGCGACCCAACCGGTGTGGGGGTGGGTCGGCTCGCCACCCGGCGCCTCCATCACGCCGTCGAGGGTCACGAACTCGCTCACCATCAGCGTCCTCATGGGGGGTGGACGCTACCCCCGCTCCCGACTCATCGGTCAGGTGAGCTGGTCGTCGGCGAGGGCGGGGAAGACCTTGGCGACCTTGGCCGTGAGGTAGTCGCCGTAGGTGCCGGAGAGGTCGCTGGAGGCTGGTGCCGTCCCAGCGGGTGGCGGCGTCGTCGTCCGGGGCCGGGCCGTCGAGCGGGAGGGGCTCGATGACCGCATCCCACGACGGGTCGAGGAAGAACGGGAACGACAGCCGCCCCTGTGGCGCGTCGGTCGGTGCGCACCCGGTGGGGCGTCGAGCGGTACCGGCCGCCGGTGAGGCGGTCGAGCATGTCGCCGATGTTGCAGACCAGGGCGTCCGGGCGGGCGGGCACGTCGATCCAGGCGCCGTCGGGCCCTCGCACCTCCAGGCCGCCGAGCGCGTCCTGGGCCAGCAGGGTCAGGAGCCCGTAGTCGGTGTGCTCGGCCACGCCCCAGCCCTCGACCCCGGGCGGGACCGGCGGGTAGTGGAACGACCGGAACAGCACCACCGGATCGGCGGTGAGGTGCTCGGCGAACCACGTCGGCGCCGAGGCCGAGCCCGACGCCGAGGCCGCCGCAGCACGGCGTGGCCGACGCCCGGTCGACCGCGGCCATCCACGCGTCGACGGCCGGCTGCAGGTCGACCGGCTCCGACGGCCAGAGGTTGGGGCCGTGGAGGGGCAGCCCGGACTCGACCCGCGGGTCGGACGGGGCAGGTCGACGCCGACGTAGAGGCCCTCCTTCTGGTCGGCCACGCCGGACGTCAGCTCGCCGCCCACGGGGAACCACCCTCGCCACGCCCGTCCGCCCCGGGCCATGGCGACCTCGGCCTTGCGCTCGTCGGGGAGGGCGAAGAAGGCCCGGGCCGCGGCCTCCATGCGCGGCAGCAGGGTCGGATCGATGCCGTGCCCGATGACGGTGGCGAAGCCGTGGGTGCGGAAGGCGACGTCCAGGGCGTGAGCCGCGGCGTGGGCACCCGTCCCGACCTGGGTGACCATCGAGCCGTCATCGGCGAGGAGCGGAGCGACGTCGACGACGGGGATGGCGGCCACCTCCCCAGCCTGCCCGTCAGCCGGCGTCGAGGGCGGTGCGCAGCTCGCCGATGGCGGCGCCGACCCGGAAGGGGCCCTCGCCGTCGAGCACCCGGCGCATCAGCGCCGAGCCGACGATCACGCCGTCGGCGTGCTCGGCCACCGACACGGCCTGCTCGGGCGTCGAGACGCCGAACCCCATGAGGACCGGGACGTCGGTCGCGGCCTTGATGCGGGCGCCCAGCGCCGCTGCGGTCTCGCCGATGGCGGCCCGCTCCCCGGTGACGCCGAGGAGGTTGACCCCGTAGACGAAGCCGCGGGCCCGCTCGACCAGGCGGGGCAGGCGGTCGTCGGGCGTGATCGGGCTCGCCAGCAGCACCGTCTCGAGACCGGCGGCGTCGGCCGCCGGCTCGCCACTCCCCCATGCTCCTCCAGGGGCACGTCGGGGAGGATCATCCCGGAGATGCCGGCGTCGCGGGCCTCGGCCGCGAACCGCTCGGTCGCCCATGTGGAACACGAGGTTGAAGTAGGTCATCACGACGAGGGGGACCTCGACGTCGGCGCGCGGCCACGTCGCGCGAGGATCGACGCCGGGCGTGGCGCCCCGGCTCCAGCGCCCGCTCCGACGCGGCCTGGATGGTCGGGCCCGTCCATCACCGGGTCGCTGAACGGGATGCCGATCTCGACCGCGTCGGCGCCGGCGTCGGCCATGGCCCGCACGAGGTCGATCCAGCGGGGGTCGATGCCGCCGGTGATGTACGGGACGAGCAGCTTGGACCCCGCCTCGCGCCGCGCGCGCGAGGTGGGCCTCGAGGAAGCCGTCGGCCGCCTTCACCGCAGGCCTCGATCGGCGCCGGCGGCCGGCCCGAGCAGTCGCGACACCTGCTCGACGTCCTTGTCGCCCCGGCCCGACAGGACAGCACGACGGTCTGGCCGGCCATGCTCTCGCGCTCGCGGATGATCCACGCCAGGGCGTGGGCCGACTCCAGGGCCGGGATGATGCCCTCGGTGCGGCTGAGGGTCACGAACGCGTCGAGCACCTCCTCGTCGGTGACCGGGTGGTACTCGGCCCGGCCGATGTCGGACAGGTGGGCGTGCTCGGGGCCGACGCCGGGGTAGTCGAGGCCGGCCGAGATCGACTCGGCCTCCTGCACCTGGCCCCACTCGTCCTGCATGCAGGAACGACTTCGACCCGTGGACCACGCCGGGGATGCCGTGGCCGACCGCGGCGCCGCCGGCCGGCTCGGCCCCGACGAGGCGGGTGTCGCGTGTCGGCGAAGCCGGAGAACATGCCCGGCCGCGTTGGAGCCGCCGCCGACGCAGGCCACGACCACGTCGGGGTCGGCGCCGGTGAGGGCCCGGCACTGCTCGCGGGCCTCGTCGCCCAGCACCCGGTGCAGCTCGCGCACCATCCACGGGTACGGGTGCGGGCCCATGACCGAGCCGAGGCAGTAGTGGGTGGTCTCGACCGATGGCGACCCAGTCGCGCATGGCCTCGTTGACCGCGTCCTTGAGCGTGCGGCTGCCCGGTGAGGGCCGGGCGGACCTCGGCGCCCAGCAGCCGCATGCGGAAGACGTTGAGCGCCTGGCGCTCCATGTCGACCTCGCCCATGTAGACGAGGCACTCCTGGCCGAGGAGGGCCGCCGCGGTGGCGGTGGCGACCCCGTGCTGGCCGGCGCCGGTCTCGGCGATGACCCGGCGCTTGCCCATGCGCTCGGCCAGCAGCGCCTGGCCCAGGACGTTGTTGATCTTGTGCGACCCGGTGTGGTTGAGGTCCTCCCGCTTGAGCAGGAGCCGGAGGCCGAGGAGCTCGGAGAGGTTGGCGCACTCGGTGAGCGGCGACGGGCGGCCGGCGTAGTCGCGCAGCAGCCCGTCGAGGCGGGCGCGGAAGGCCGGGTCGGCCCAGGCGTCGCGGAACGCGGCCTCCAGCTCGGCCAGCGCGGGGATCAGCGTCTCGGGGACGAAGCGGCCGCCGAAGCGGCCGAAGCGCCCGTCGGCGTCGGGCTCGGCCATGGCCGAGGCGGGTGGGGCGGAGGCGGGGTTCACGTGTCCTCGATCCAGTCGTAGGGGGCGATCTCGTCCTCCGGGCGTCCACGGGGGCGCAGCGGCGCGGGCGTTGGCGACGAACAGGCGGACCTTGCGGGGGTCCTTCCGGCCCGGCGACGCCGGTCCGCTCGACGCCGGTGGCGACGTCGACGCCCCACGGGTGCGACGGCCTCGATGGCGTCGGCCACGTTGTCGGGCGTCGAGGCCGCCGGCCAGGAGCACCTTGAGCCCGGCCGGGACGACCGTCGGCCAGGGTCCCAGTCCCAGGTCTCGCCACTGCCCGGGCTGGGCGCCGTCGACCAGCACGACCTCGACGCCGAAGTCGTCGGCCCGGGCCAGGGCCGGGTCCTGGGCGGAGAAGGCCTTGATCACGAGCGGCACCCGGGCGCGCGACCTCGCGGGTGGCCTCCGCCGACTCCCGGCCGTGGAGCTGGGCGCCCCGCAGGCCGGCCTGGGTGACGATCTGCACGACCCGCTCGGGGGCCTCGTCGCGGAAGATCCCGACGGTCAGGACGTCGGCCGGCAGCCGCTTGGCGATGTCGCGGGCGACCGCGGGGGCGATCTGGCGGGGCGAGCCCGAGACGAAGTTGAAGCCGATGGCGTCGGCGTCCATGGCGACCGCGAGCAGGGCGTCCTCCTCGCTGGTGATGCCGCAGATCTTGACGAACACGCTGGCGATCGTACGGGACACCCCCCGCCGACCCCCGCACCCGTTGCCGTCGTTCTGTGACCCACCGCCGGTCGGGCGCGATGCTGGCTGCCCCCGCCCGACCCCGACGGAGCACCCGTGGCCACCTACCTCGACCGGATCCTCGACGCCCACCGCCAGGCTGCCGCGGCCGACCGGCGGCCGAGGGGCGAGGTCGAGGAGGCGGTGGAGCTGGCGATGGCCGACGGACCGACCCGCGGCTTCCGGGCCGCCCTCGCCGCCGACCACGCGGCCGGGAACCTGGCCGTGATCGCCGAGATCAAGCGCCGCTCGCCGTCCAAGGGCGACCTGGCCGCCGACCTGGTGCCGGGTCTCGTCGCCGAGGCCTACGCCGAGGGCGGGGCCGCGGCCCTCTCGGTGCTCACCGACGTCGACTTCTTCGGCGGATCGGCCGACGACCTGCGCGAGGCCCGGCGGGCCTGCGAGCGCCCGGTGCTGCGCAAGGACTTCACCGTCGTCGAGTCCGACGTGCTCGACGCCCGGGCCATGGGCGCCGACGCCGTGCTGCTGATCGTCGCCGCCCTCGACGACCACCAGCTCCGCGACTTCGGCTCGCTGGCCAGGGAGATCGGGCTCGACGTGCTGGTCGAGGCCCACGACGAGGCCGAGGTCGAGCGGGCCCTGGAGGCCGGGGCCGACGTGATCGGTGTCAACCAGCGCGACCTGGTGACCTTCGAGGTCGACACCGCCCGGGCCGTGCGGGTCGCCCCGGAGATCCCCGACGGCGTCGTGCGGGTGGCCGAGTCCGGCGTGACCGGGCCCGACGACGCCCGTCGCCTCGCCGACGCCGGCTACCACGCGGTGCTCGTCGGCGAGGCCGTGGTGACGAACGGCGACCGGGCCGGCGCGGTCGCCGCCCTCCGAGCCGCCGCCCGCGTCACCTGCCGTCAGGCGTCGGGGTCCTCGCGCCGGGCGCGGGCCAGCTCGGCGAGGGGGAGCCAGATCCACAGGGCGGCCGAGATGCCGACCAGCATGAAGGCCACCGCGACCAGCGGGCGGGACGAGAGCACCGTGGCGACGCACGCGAGCGCGATGGCCGACGGCCAGGATCCCGGGCGGGAGCAGTCGGGTCGGGCCGGCGGGGCCCGGGCGGGTCGGGCGGCAGCAGGTCGGTCTCGGCCTTCCACGAGCCGAAGTCGCGCATCCAGGCGTCGTCATCGGCCCGGGGGCGCCAGCCGGGGCCCGCGGGCGGGGCCGGGCGCGCCGGGCCGCGCCTCGGGACGGAGGAACCTGGCGTCGTAGGCCTCCCGGCGGCGGGCGTCGGAGAGGTCGGCCCACGCCTCGTTGACGTCGCTCATCCGCCGCTCGGCGTGGGCCCGCTCGGCCGGGCTGCGGTCGGAGTGGGCGTCGGGGTGGAAGCGGCGGGCCAGCACCAGGTACGCCCGGCGGATCTCGGCCGCGTCGGCGCCGGTCGGGACGCCGAGGACGTCGTAGTGGGTCGCGTGGCCGCTCAGCCACCGTCCGACCCCCCGGCCCGGGCCAGGACGTCGCGGATCGCCTCGACGACGACGTCGGGGGCCTCCTCCGGCACCAGGTGCCCGCAGAACGGCACCAGCGTGAGCTCGTCGACGCCGGCCAGGTCGTCGACCAGGCGCAGCCCCCACGACGGCGACACGAAGGCGTCGTCGGCCCCCCACACCACCCGGACCGGCCCCTCGTAGGCCCGGAGCGCCGGGCCGGCACTCGACGGTCGTGCGGGCGTCGCCGGCCAGCAGGAACCGACGGGCCCGCTCCCGCCCCTCGACGCCGAGGAGCGGGCGGAGGTACTCCTCGACGACGTCGCGGTCGAGGCTGGCGGGGTCGTGCACGGCCCGGCCGAAGCCCACCAGTGCGCTGCCGGCCACCCGCCGGGGCAGGTCGAGGGCGTAGGCCAGCACGTCGACCCCCGGCGCCCGGGCCAGGCGCATGACCTGGGCCACCGCGGGGGTCGGCCACCCGTCGCCGGCCACGCTGGCCACCAGCACCAGCCCGGCCACCAGCTCGGGCCGGGTCGCGACGACCTGCTGGGCCACGGCACCCCCCTGCTCGTGGCCGACGAGCACGACGCGGTCGACCCCGCGTCCCACCAGCCAGTCGACGAGCAGCTGGGCCTGCATCGGCGCGCCGAGGTCCTCGTAGGGCGACACCCGCGTGTCGCCCAGGCCGAGGAGGTCGGGCGCGAGGGCGTGGACGTCGTCGCCCAGGCGCCGCACCACCTTCCGCCACAGCACCGAGTGGGTCGGGAAGCCGTGGAGGAGCACCACCACGGGCGCCCCGACCCGGCCCGCCTCGAGGACGGCGAGGTCCGCCGGTCCGACGCGCTCGAACGCCTTGAGGGGGAGGCCGTGGACGACCGAGGTCACCCGGCGATCGTACGCCCGCCCCCGCTCCGGCCCGACGGGGACCGTGGCCCACGCTCACAGGTCCTTCACACCCGGGTGGGAGGATGCGCAGGTGACCGCTGCGCCCATGACCGCCCCGGCCGCCGACGCGCCCGCGATCGTGCTGGTCGAGGACGACCCGGCCATCGCCGACCTCGTGGTGCTGTACCTGCGCGACGCCGGGTTCCGCGTGCACCTCGCGGTCGACGGCCGGCGGGCCCTGGAGGCCGTCCGCTCCCGCCGGCCGGCCCTCGTGCTGCTCGACCTCGGTCTGCCCGGCGACCTCGACGGCATGGACGTCTGCCGGGAGATCAGGCGCACCAACGGCATCCCCGTGATCATGGTGACGGCCCGCGACGACGAGGTCGACCGCATCGCCGGGTTCGAGGAGGGGGCCGACGACTACGTCACCAAGCCCTTCTCCCCCGGTGAGCTGGTGGCCCGGGTGCGGGCGGTGCTGCGTCGCTCCGCCGGGGCCGCCGGGGCCGGCGTCGCGAGCGGCCCGGCGCCGGCCGGGGACGTCCTCGTGGTCGGCGACGTCGAGATCGACCTCCCCCGCCGCGAGGTCCGCCGGGCGGGCGAGCCGGTGGCCGTCACCGGGCGGGAGCTCGACCTGCTCGCCCACCTGGCCCTCAACCGGGGCCAGGCCCTGACCCGCACCCAGATCGTGGAGTCGGTGTGGGGCCTCGACTGGGCCGGCGACGAGCGCACCGTCGACGTCCACGTGCGCCAGCTCCGCCGCAAGCTCGGTCCCGAGCTGCCCCTCGCCACCGTGTGGGGCACCGGGTACCGGCTCGGCTAGGCCTCCCCGATGCGCGTCCGCATCGCCCTCGCGCTCATCGGCACGGCCATCGGCGCCCTCGTGGTCGCCGGGCTGGCGACCCTGGTCGTCCTGCGGGTGACGGCGCGCGCCGACGCCGAGGACCGGGTGGTCGAGCAGACCGAGTCGGTCGCCGACGCCCTGACCCCCGAGGCCGATGACGGGGGACAGACCCGGATCGGCCGGCGTGGGCTCGAGCGCCTGGCCGACGGGCTGCGGGTCGAGGAGCTGACGATCGTGGTCGTCACCGCCGACGGCACCGTCCGCGGCGCGCTGCCCGACGGGGTCCCCGACGAGGCCGCGGTGGGGGCCGCCGCGACGGGCGGGACGACCAGCGGCCACGCCCGGGGCTCGGTGTGGGCCGCGACCCCGATCGAGGTCGACCTGGGCCGGCTGGTCGGTGGCGGCGGGAGCGGTCCGGCCGGCCAGGTCCGGGGCACCGCCGTCGTGGTGGCCCAGGCCGACGACACCCCGCCGCGGGCGCCGGTCGTCAGCGCCTTCGCCTGGGTCGCCCTGGCCACCGTCGTGGCCGGCACCGGTGTCGCCCTGCTCCTCGCCCGGGGCCTCACCCGTCCCCTGCGTCGGGCCGAGGAGGCCACCGGCCGCATCGCCGGCGGCGACCTGACCGCCCGGGTGCCCGAGCCGACCTCCGGCACGCCCGGGGAGATCGCCGACCTCAGCCGGTCGATCAACGCCATGGCCGAGAGCCTCCAGCGGTCACGGGGCGTCGAGCAGCAGTTCCTGCTGTCGGTGTCGCACGACCTGCGCACCCCGCTCACCGCGGTGCGGGGGTGGGCCGAGGCCATCGGCGACGGCACCGCTCCCGACCCGGCGGCCGCCGCGGCCGTCATCGGCTCCGAGGCCCGGCGGCTCAACCGCCTGGTCGACGACCTGCTCCTGCTGGGCCGGCTGGAGGCCCGGCAGTTCAGCCTCGTCCCCGTCGAGACGGTGGTGGGCGACCTGGCCCACGACGTCGTCGAGGGCATGCAGCCCGATGCGACGAGGACGGGCGTGGGGCTCACCGTCGTCGACCGGGCGGGCGGCGCCATGGCGGTGGTCGACCCCGACCGCCTGGGCCAGGTGCTGGCCAACCTGGTCGAGAACGCGCTCGAAGTTCACGCTCGAGCCGCGTCGAGGTCGGGGTCGAGGTCGATCCGGCCCCCACGGACCGGGCATCGGGCCCGGGTGCGGTGACGGTCACCGTCACCGACGACGGGCCGGGCATCGCCGCCTCCGACCTGCCCTACGTGTTCGACCGGCTCTACGTGGCCCGCCATGCCCCGGCCCGCCGCGAGTCCGGATCGGGGCTGGGCCTGGCCATCGTCCGGCAGCTGGTCACCGCGATGGGCGGCACCGTCGAGGTCGCGTCCCCCGTGGCCGAGGGCCGCGGCACCGCGCTCGCGCGTGGCCCTGCCGCTCCACCACCCCGGGACCTGACGGAGCCGGGACGAGCCGAGGTCAGGCGTCCGGGAGGAGCGGGAGGGACCGCACGGAGGCCGCGTCGCCCCCCACGAGCAGGCTCGACCGGGGGCTCGACCGAGCGGTGCACCATGGCCAGGGCGACCGACCGACCGGCGGCGTCGATCGCCGAGCTGGTCACGTGACCGACCTCGCGGCCGTCGAGCACCAGCGCCTCGCCCGGCGGCGGGGGCAGCGACGTCGGTGAGCAGGCCCCGGAGGTGGCGGGGCACGTTGCCGCCCCGGCTGTCGATGCGGGCGACCAGCTCCTGGCCGGTGAAGCAGCCCTTGGTGAAGCTGACCGACGCGTCGATCACCCACTGGCCCAGCTCGGCCGGGATGGTGTCGTCGGTGATCTCGGCGCCCATCGCGGGCACGCCGCAGGCGATCCGCAGGCCCTCGTAGGCCTCGTCGTCGAAGTCGAGCGCACCGAGCGGGAGGTCGGACGGGAGCCGGTCGGGCTCGGGGTCGAACACGTCGGAGCCGTCGATGCCGGGCCAGCCGCACGGCACCCCGTCGATCACCTCGGCGCCCCGCACCGCCAGCACGGCGACGTCCTCGGCCAGGTCGAGGTCGGCCTTGGTGCGCAGCTTGAACCGCTGCAGGCGGGCGAGCAGCCCGGCTCCGGCGCCGGGGTCGGTGTCGAGCCGCACGGTGTCGACGCCGGCCCGGTCGACCGCGCACCCAGGTGTCGACCTTGCCCGTGGGCTGGAGGACGAACGACAGCGCGGTGTCGCCGACCGCGAGGCCGGCGACGTCCTGGCTCAGCTGGCCCTGGAGGTAGGTCAGGGCGTCGGGCCCGTCGACGGTGACGCACGTCGCGTCGGATGCGGGTGACGCTGACGTCCATCGGCCCAGTCTGCCCGGCCGTCACGCGATCGGGGTGCCCTCGACGGCGGCCCGTCGGGCGGCGGTCATGCGCCGGGCCGCGGGGACGGCGGCCAGCAGGGCCCGGGCCTTGTTGCGGCACTCGAGCTCCTCGTGCTCCGGGACGCGAGTCGGCCACGATGCCGGCGCCGGCCTGCACCGACGCCCGGCCGTCGGGCAGGCAGACCATGGTGCGGATGGCGATGGCGGTGTCGATGGCGCCGCCGAAGTCGACGTAGCCGACCACCCCGCCGTAGGGGCCGCGCTTCGACGGGCTCGAGGTCGTCGATGATCTCCATGGCCCGCACCTTGGGGGCGCCGGTGAGGGTGCCGGCCGGGATGCGTGGCCCGCAGCACGTCGATGGGCGTGCGCCCGTCGGCCAGCTCGCCCGACACCTGCGAGGTCAGGTGCATCACGTGGCTGTAGCGCTCGAGCGTCATCATCTCGTCGACCTGGCAGGTGCCGAAGCGGACGACCCGGCCGACGTCGTTGCGGGCCAGGTCGACCAGCATCACGTGCTCGGCGACCTCCTTGGGGTGCTCGGCCAGCTCGGCGCCGAGGCGACGGTCCTCCTCCTCGGTGCGGCCCCGGTAGCGGGTGCCGGCGATCGGGCGGGAGATGACCTGGCCGTCGCGCAGCCGCACCAGCGGCTCGGGCGAGGCGCCCACCAGCGTCACCTCGGGGTGGCGCACGAAGTACATGTACGGGCTCGGGTTGACCTGGCGCAGCACCCGGTAGACGTCGAACGGGTCGGCGTCGAGCTGCGAGGTCGAAGCGCTGGGCCAGCACCACCTGGAAGATGTCGCCGGCGAGGATGTGCTCCTTGGCCGTGTCGACCGCGGCCTCGTACAGCCCGCCGCCCATGGTGGAGGTGACCTCGGGGACGTCCTCGTCGCGGGTCGGGCGGGTCGAGCAGCGGCTCGTCGAGGGTGCGGGCGCCGTCGGCGGCGAGGACGCTCGAGCCGGGCGACGGCGTCGTCGTAGGCCGCGTCGACCGTCGCCTCGTCGGCTCCGGGCGGGACGAGGGCGTTGACGATCAGGGTGACCCGCTGGCGCCAGTGGTCGAAGGCGGCGATCTCGCCGATCGACGGCCAGCACCGCGTCGGGCAGGCCGAGCTCGTCGTCGGGGACGTCGGGCAGGCGCTCGACCTCCCGGACCACGTCGTAGCCCAGGTAGCCGAGCAGGCCGCCGTGCAGAGGCGGCAGGTCGAGGCCCTCGGGGGTGCGGGCCCGGGCCAGGAGGGCCTCGATGGCGGCGAGCATGCCCTGGTCGAGGGGAAGCCCCTGGGCCACGCACGCCGGCGGCGTCGCCGTCGACCCGCACCTGCGAGCCGTGGGCGATCAGGGTGGCGACCGGTCGACGGCCGACGAACGACCAGCGGCCCCACCGCTCACCGTGCTCGACCGACTCGAGGAGGAACCCGGGCTCGTCGCCCGGGCAGAGCCGGGCGAAGGCCGCGACCGGGCGTGATCTGGTCGGCCAGCACCTCGCGCCACACCGGCACGACGCGTGTGGTCGCGGGCGAGGGCGCGGAACGTGGCGCGGTCGGGCTGGATCACGACGCCGCTCAGCCGGCCACGGTCGCGGCGTCGTCCGCGCCCCGAACGACCGGAAGAAGCAGGAGTGGGCCCCGGTGTGGCAGGCGCCCCTGCCCTCCTGCTCGACCACGAACAGCAGCGTGTCGCCGTCGCAGTCGTAGTCGGCCTCGCGCACCAACTGGCGGTCGCCGGACGTGTCGCCCTTGCGCCACTCCTCCTGGCGGGAACGGCTCCAGAACACGGTGCGGCCCTCGTCGAGCGTGCGCCGCAGGGTCGCCTCGTTCATCCACGCCATCATCAGCACCTCGCCGGTGCCGTCGCTCCTGCACGATGGCGGGGACGAGGCCGTCGGCGTCGTAGCGGATCCGGGCCAGGTCGTCGTCACGGACCTCGATCGGCGTGACGGCGGGCATGGGCCGAGGATAGGGCCGTCCCCCGCCGGGCCCCCAAGGGCTTCCCCGCCGCACCTCACAGGTAGAGGCCGGTCGAGCCCTCCTCGAGGCGCTCCGAGGCCACCGCGTGGACGTCGCGCTCGCGGAGGATCACGAAGTCCTCGCCCCGCACCTCGACCTCGTAGCGGTCCTCGGGGTTGAACAGGACCTGGTCGCCGACCTCCATCGACCGGACGTTCGGGCCCGACGGCCACGACCTCGGCCCACGCCAGGCGCTTGCGACGTCTGCACCGTGGCCGGGATGAGGATCCCGCCGGTGCTGCTGCGCTCCCCCTCGCCCTCGCCGCGCACGAGGACGCGGTCGTTGAGCATCTTGATCGGGAGCTTCTCGGCCACGTCGCCGAGGCTACCGGGAGGGTCGGTGCCCGTCCCCTGGTCGGCTCCGTCGTCAGGCCGGGCGGACGAGGATGCCGGCGGCGGCCATGACGGCCTTGGCCTCGGCCACCGTGTGCTCGCCGAAGTGGAAGATCGACGCCGCCAGCACCGCGTCGGCCCGGCCCTGCGATGACCCCGTCGGCCAGGTGCTCGAGCGTGCCCACGCCCCCGCTGGCGATCACCGGCACGCCGACCGCGTCGGCTGACCGCCGCGGTCAGCTCCAGGTCGAAGCCGTCGCGGGTGCCGTCGCGGTCCATCGAGGTGAGGAGGATCTCGCCCGCGCCCCGCCGTTCGGCCTCGACCGCCCACTCGACGGCGTCGAGCCCGGTCGGGGTGCGGCCGCCGTGGGTGAAGACCTCCCAGCCGGCGGCCGGGTCGTCGGCCACCCGGCGGCGGGCGTCGATGGCGACCACCGCGCACTGGGTGCCGAACTCGTTGGCCACCTCGGAGATGGCCTCGGGTCGGGTGATGGCGGCCGTGTTGAGCGACACCTTGTCGGCGCCGGCCCGCAGCATCCGGCGGGCGTCCTCGACGCGTGCGGATGCCGCCGCCGACGGTGAGCGGGATGAACACCTGCTCGGCGGTGTGGGCCACGACCTCGACCATGGTGTCGCGGTCGTCGGAGCTGGCCGTGATGTCGAGGAAGACCAGCTCGTCGGCGCCCTCGGCGTCGTAGCGGGCGGCCAGCTCGACCGGGTCGCCGGCGTCGCGGAGATCGACGAAGTTCACGCCCTTGACCACCCGGCCGGCGGTGACGTCGAGGCAGGGGATCACCCGGGCGGTGCGCACCGGGCGACGGTACTTCCACCCCTGCGTCGCCCCCAACCGGGATCGGGCGCTCCGGCCCGCGCTCCCGCCTGCCGGTGCCCTACCGTCGACGGGCCATGGCCGCCGTCCGCCCCTCCCCCGCCGGGCGCGACGGGGTGCTGGTGGTGTCGGTGGCCGCGGTCGTGCTCGGCGTGGTCGCCGCGGCCGCCCTGCGCCCCTCGTTGGGCGAGTCGCTGTGGCGGGACGAGGCGGCCACCGCCTCGGTGCAGGACCGGGGGGTCGGGGACATGGCGCGGCTCCTCGCCCACGAGGAGGGTGGGCTGGCGGCGTTCCACCTCCTGCTGCGGCCGTGGACGGCGCTGGCCGGGACGGGCGAGACGGCCCTGCGGCTCCCCTCGCTGGCCGCGGCCCTCACCGCGCTGGTGCTCACCGCCCTCCTCGGCCGTCGCCTGGGCGGCACCGGGGTGGGCCTCGGGGCCGCGGGGCTCCTCGCCCTCCACCCGACCTTCCTCCCCGTGTACGCGGTCGAGGCCCGCCCTCCCGCGATGGCGTCGGCGACGGTCGTCGGTGCCGCCCTCGTCGCCCACCAGCTGTCCCGGGACGGGGGGCGACGACGGCGGTGGGCCTGGTCGGTGCTGGCCTCGGCGTCGATCGCGCTGTCGCTGCTGAGCGTCCTCGCCATCGCCCCGCTCCTCGTGTGGGTGCTCCGCCGGCCCGGGCGCGCGGCAGCGACCGGCACTGGTCGCGGCCATCGCCCTCCCGGTTGCGGTGTCGGCGGCGGCCGTCGCGCTCGCGGCCCGCGACCGCGAGATGCAGTCGTGGATCCGGGCCCAGCCCCTCCGGGTGGTCCGGGAGCTGGGGTGGATCGTCCTCGGACCCGCCTCGACCTGGGTGGCGGGGGCGGCCGCGGTCGCGCTGGCCGCCACGGCCGTCGTCGCCGCGAGCGGCCGGCACCGGGCCCGTCCTCGTCGCCCCGCGGCGGCCCGAGCCACCAACGACCGAGCGGACCGATCCGACCGGGTCGACCTCGCCGTCCTCCTGGCCTGGTGGCTCGGGCCGCTGCTCGTCCTGGTGGGGTGGACGGAGGTGGCCGTCCCGGCCTTCACGCCCCGCTACGTCCTGCCCTCCGCCGCCGGTGGTGCGGTGGCGGCGGCGGTCCTGGCCGGCCTCGCCGTCGCCGCGGCCGGGCGGGTGGGGCGGATGGCGACCGTCGTGGTCCTCGCCCTGCTCGTCGCCGGCACCGCGGTCGGCGTCGACCGGGCCCGGGATGCGGGCGCCGTCCACCGTGCGACCCGCGTCGAGGACCTCCGGGCCGCGGCGGCCCTGGTCGCGGCGCGCGCGGCAGCCGGCGACGCCGTCCTGTACGCCCCGACGTGGACCGAGGCCGGCATGCGCTGGTACCTGGTCGAGGGCCCGGGTGCTCCGGCCGACCCTCCTCCCGACCTCACCGCCGGCGCCCGGTCCGCGACCGCGGCCGGCAGCCTGTGGACCCCTCCGACGGGCCGGGTCGAGGCCTGGTCCCGCCTGGCCGGGGTCGAGCGGGTCTGGCTCGTGGGCGACCCGTCCGATCGGACCTGGGAGCCGGTCCCGGAGGTCGGCCACCCGCTCGCGTCCCGGGTTCGGGCCTGCTGGACGCAGGTCGGCACCACCGACCTCGGCGTGGTCGTCGAGGAGTGGATCCGGGCGCCCGGGCAGCCATCGGACGGCTCCTGCCCCTGAGACGTCGACGTCCGGATCCCGCCAGCGGGAGCGGCAGCCGCTCGGCAGACTCCGCTCATGGACGTCACCGAGCGACGAGACCGCTTCCGCTCCCTCCACTCCACGGGCACGTTCGTCGTGCCCAACCCCTTCGACCGGGGGTCGGCCCGTCTGCTGGAGGCGGTGGGCGCCCAGGCACTGGCCACCACCAGCGCCGGCCTGGCCTTCTCCCGGGGTCGGCCCGACATGGGCATCGACCGCGACACGCTCCTCGGCCACGTCGCCGACCTCGTCGACGGGGTGGACCTGCCGATCCACGTCGACGCCGAACGGGGCTTCGCCGACGACCCGGGTGGGGTGGCCGACACCGTCCACGCCCTGGCCCACGCCGGTGCCGCCGGGTGCTCGATCGAGGACTGGGACCCGGCCCTGGGCCGCATCGACCCGTTCGACGAGGCCGTCCTCCGCGTCGCCGCGGCCGCCGCCGCGGCCCGCGACCACGGTCTGGTCCTCACCGCCCGGTGCGAGAACCACCTCCACGGCATCGACGACCTGGACGACACCATCGGGCGGCTCCAGGCCTACCGCCGGGTCGGTGCCGAGGTCGTCTACGCACCGGCCCTGGTCGACCTCGACGTCATCCGGCGGGTCGTCGACGAGGTGGGCACCGCGGTGAACGTCCTCCTGCTGCCGGGCGGGCCGACGGTCGAGCAGCTCGCGGCGGCCGGGGTCCGCCGGGTGTCGCTCGGAGGGGCCTTGGCCCACGCCGCCTACGCCGCCGCGGTCGAGGTCGCCCGCTCCGTCCTCGACGAGGGCGTGCTCCCGCCCGACCCCGGCCGGATCCCGTCCCACCTCGTCGCCGCCGCCTTCCGCCGGACCTGACCGACGTCCGGGCCGCGCCGGCCTGCCACTCCGCCGGGGCGCGATCAGGCGCTGGCGGAGACCCGGTAGTGGTACCGGTGGCTCGACGAGTAGCCGGCGCTCGCGAACATCGCCCGGGCCGGGGCGTTGCCCGACTCGACCTGGAGGTAGGTCCGCGGCACGTCACCCTCGCCGGCCGCGCCCACCAGGGCCCCGAGGATGGCCGTGGCCACCCCCCGACGTCGGCGCCGTTCGACGGTGCACAGGCCGAACACGCCGAGGTGGCCCCGCTCGACCACGCCGAAGCCCACGCCGGCGGGTTCGCCCTCGACCCGCCCCACCGCGACGAGGGCGCCGACCGACAGCGGCTCCACCATCCGTCCGAAGGAGGCCGTGCGGATGCGCGCGGCCTCGTCGGGGCCGTGCACCTCACCGCAGATGGTGTCCCAGTCCTCGTGGACACCCACCCGGACGTCGGCGTCGACCCCGGGCTGCGACTCGGCCATGCAGCGGGCCAGGACGTCGGCCGACGCGCCGACCTTGACCACCACCGGGGCCTCCACCTCGTAGCCCCGCTCGGCGAGGTGCTCGTCGAGGGCCTCCGCGGCGGCATCGCCGAAGGACACCTGCACCACCACGCGCAACCCCCGTTCGCCGTACCACTCCTCGAGGGAGTCGACCGCGGCATCGACCCGCGCCAGGTCGCTCCCGGCCCCCATCGGGGGCAGCACCGCGTTGGCCCGACGGAACGGGAGCTCGGGCGCCGACTTCGCCAGCCAACCATCGACCAGCCGGGTCACCGGCGCGAGGGTCGCGTTGGCGGAGACCTCGTCGAGCAGGCGGCGGTGGGGCACGGGGACCGACTCAGGCCGAACCGGCGGCGGCGAGGGCTTCGTCGATCGACAGCATCCCGTCGTAGAGGGCCTTGCCCACGATGACGCCGGCGAGGATGCGGTTGCCGACCTCGAGGGCGGCCAGGTCGCGCAGGTGCTCGGGGGCGCCCACGCCCCCGGAGGCGACCACCTCGGTCTCGACCTCGGTGAGGAGCGACTCGTAGGTCGCCACGTCCGGACCGGTGCCGACCCCGTCGACCTCGATCTGGGTGACCACGTAGGCGGCGAAGCCGGCGTCGTCCATCTCCCGGGCGACGTCGAGGAGGCGCCGGCCCGATCCCTCGGCCCAGCCCCGCACCGCGACCTCCTGCCCGCGGGCGTCGAGGCCGAGGGCGACCCGACCCGGGTGGCGGGCGGCGACGGCCCGGGCCCAGGCCGGGTCGTCGAGGGCCGCCGTGCCCACCACGACGCGAGCCACGCCGGCGCCGAGGAGCTCCTCGACGGCGGCGTCGTCGCGGACGCCACCGCCGGTCTGCACCGGTGTCGTGACCGCGGCGGCGATGGCTGCGATCACGGGCCGGTTGACGGGTTCCCCGGTGCGGGCCGCGTCGAGGTCGACGACGTGGATCCAGGGCGCGCCGGCGTCGGCGAAGGCGCGGGCCTGGGCCACGGGGTCGTCGCCGTACACCGTCTCGCGGGAGAAGTCCCCCTGGGTCAGGCGCACGCAGCGGCCGCCGCGCAGGTCGATGGCCGGGAAGAGGTCCATGCCCCGGATCATCCCACCCGATCCGGCCGGGTCCCACCTCCGACGGCGGCGACCGGTCCCCGACCGGCGCACTCCTCGACGAAGCCGTGGAGGAGCGAGAGGCCGACCGTGCCCGACTTCTCGGGGTGGAACTGCGTCGCCCACAGCCGGCCCCGGCCGACCATGGCCACCACCGGTCCGCCGTAGTCGCACGTCGCGGTGACGACCTCGTCGGCGGCCTCGACCGCGTAGGAGTGCACGAAGTACACCCACGCCGGGTCGGGCTGCCTCGGCCAGGCGATCGACGGGCGACGCCGCCACGCGAGGATGTTCCACTGCATCTGCGGGCGCTTGACCCCGTCCGGCAGCAGCCGCACCCGCCCCGGCAGCACGTCGAGCCCGGCCACGCCCGGCGGTCTCGTCGGAGCCGTCGAACAGCATCTGCATGCCGACGCACACCCCGAGGAACGGCCGGCCGCCGGCGGTCGCGTCGAGGGCGGCCCGCGTCGGCGATCGTCGGCGAGGCCGGCCTCGGCGAGGGACTCCATGCACCGGCCGAAGGCGCCGACGCCGGGCAGCACGACGCCGTCGGCGGCGGCGATCTCGTCGGGGTCGGCGGTGAGGCGAGGCATCGGCGCCGACCTGCTCCAGCGCCTTCTGGGCCGAGCGGAGGTTGCCGATGCCGTAGTCGAGCACGGCCAGGCGCGGCGCCGTCGGCGGCGGCGGCGCTCACAGCGTGCCCTTGGTCGACGGCACCGCCGAGCCCTCGACCCGGACCGCGTCGCGCAGGCACCGGGCCACGCCCTTGAACGTGGCCTCGACGACGTGGTGGGTGTTGGTGCCGGCCACCTTGGTGACGTGCAGGGTGATGCCGGCCGAGGTGGCGAACGACTGCCAGAAGTGCTCGGCCATCTCCGGGTTGAACGGCGGGTCGCCGAGGGGCAGCACCTCGCCGAAGGGCACGTCGTAGACGACGAACGGGCGGCCGGACAGGTCGAGGGCGACCTCGCACCAGGGCCTCGTCGAGCGGGTAGAGGCCCGACGCGAAGCGGCGCACGCCGGCCTTGTCGCCCAGCGCCTCGCGGAAGACCTCGCCGAACAGGATCCCGATGTCCTCGACCGTGTGGTGCCCGTCGACGTGCAGGTCGCCGGTCGCGTCGATCGGTCAGGTCGAACCCGCCGTGGCGACCGATCTGGTCGAGCATGTGGTCGAAGAACGGCAGCCCGGTGGACACCTGCCACGACGCCCGTGGGTCCGTCGACGTCGAGGCGTGATCGAGATCGACGTCTCCTTCGTGGAGCGCGAGCGAGAGGCGGAGCGGCCGGTCACGTGAGGATCTCCCGGAGGGCGGTGAGGAAGCGGTCGTCCTCGTCGGTGGTGCCGACGGTGACCCGCAGGCAGCCGTCGAGGCGGGGCCAGCGACGAGCAGTCGCGGACGAGGACGGAGTGGTCGAGCAGGGCGGTCCAGACGTCGTGGCCGGCGACGGTGCGGGGGCGGAACAGGATGAAGTTGGCCCCCGACGGCCACACGTCGCAGGGGCAGGTCGCGCAGCGCCGCCTCCAGGCGACCGCGCTCCTCGACCAGGTGCGAGACCCGGTCCTCCATGTCGGCGACGAAGTCGAGGGCCACGGTGCCGGCGACCTGCTTCACCGCATCGAGGTGGTACGGCAGCACGACCTTCTCGAGCTCGGCGACGACCCACCGGGGTCCGACGAGGTAGCCGAGCCGGGCCGCGGCCATCGACCACGTCTTGGAGAAGGTGCGGGTGACGACCAGCGGCGTGGCGTCGTCGACGAGCGTCAGCGCCGACCAGGGCGCGAACTGGCCGTAGGCCTCGTCGACGACCACCAGTCCCGGGGCGAGGCCCAGCACCTCGTCGACGACCTCCGGCGTCTCGACCATCCCCGTCGGGTTGTTGGGCGAGCACAGGTAGGTGATGGCCGGGGTCGGCCTCGGCCACCACGCGGCGGACCTCGGCCAGGTCGAGCGAGAAGTCGGCGGCCCGCTCGCCCTCGGCCACGGAGGTGCCGGTGATGCGGGCGATGTGGGCGTGCAGCGCGTAGGTGGGCTCGAAGACCGCGACCGACCGACCGGGGCCGCCGTAGGCGAGCGAGAGGGTCTGCAGCACCTCGTTCGACCCGTTGGCCACGAACACCTGGGCGGGGTCGACGCCGTGCAGCTCGCGCGATGCGGCCGCGCAGCGCGACGCGCGGCCCGGTCGGGGTAGCGGTGCCAGGCGACCGAACGGACCGCCTCGGCCAGGGCGTCGACGAAGGCCGGCGGCGGCGGGACGGGTGACTCGTTGGTGTTGAGCCGGACCTCGACGTCGACCTGGGGCGAGTGGTAGCCGTCCATCAGGGCGACGTCGCCCCGGGGCGCGACGAGGGGCCGAGCGGGTGGTGCCGCTCCCGCGCTCACGACGCGGCCTCGATCCGGCGGCGCACGGAGTCGGCGTGGGCGGGCAGGCCCTCGGCCTCGGCCAGGGCGACCACGTGGGGCCCGACCGCCTCGAGGGCGGCCCGGTCGAGGGTGACGACGTGGATGTCCTTGGTGAAGTCGGCGACGGTCAGCGCCGACCCGAAGCGGGCCGTGCCGGCCGTGGGGAGCACGTGGCTCGGTCCGGCCAGGTAGTCGCCCACCGACGCCGGGCGCCCAGGGGCCCACGAACACGGCCCCGGCGTGGCGGATCGCGCCGACCACCTCGGCGGTGGCCGGGGCTCGCAGATCACCTCGAGGTGCTCGGGGGCGACCTGGTTGGCGACCGCGGCGGCCTGCGCCGGTCCGTCGACCAGGGCGCAGCCGCCCGCCGGCCTCGAAGGTGGCCTCGATGTCGGCCCGGCGGGGCGATGTCGCGACCTGGGCGGCGATCTCGGCGTCGACCGCGTCGGCGACCGCCTCGTCCCAGGTGATGAACCAGGCCCGACCGCCCGGGCCGTGCTCGGCCTGGAGGATGACGTCGACCGCGGCCAGCTCGGGCGGCCGAGGACGCATCGGCGATCACGACGACCTCCGACGGCCCGGCGAAGGCGGAGGGGACGCCGACGCGGCCCTCGCCCGCCACCTGGCGCTTGGCCTCGGCCACGTACACGTTGCCGGGGCCGACGATCACGTCGACCGGACGGATGGTCTCGGTGCCGTAGGCCAGCGCGCCGATGGCCTGGGCCCCGCCGACCCGGTGGACCTCGGTCGACGCCCGGCGACCGCAGCGGCCGCCAGGGTCAGCGCCGGGACCTCGCCGTCGGGCCCCGGGGGCACGCACAGGGCGACCTCGGCCACGCCGGCCACCCGGGCCGGGATCGCGGTCATGAGCACGGTCGAGGGGTAGAGGGCCCGCCCGCCCGGCACGTAGCAGCCGGCCCGGTCGACCGGCTGCGCCCGCCCGTCGATGACGATGCCGTCGCGCCGGTAGGTGGTCGGCGGTCGGAGCTGGTGGCGGTGGAAGTCCTCGATGCCGGCGGCGGCGGCCTCCAGCGCGGCCCGCACGTCGTCACCGACCTGGGCCAGGGACGCCGCGATGACGTCCTCGGGCACCCGGGTCGCGGCCACGTCGACGCCGTCGAAGCGCAACGTCAGGGCCCGCACCGCGTCGTCGCCCCCGTCGCGCACCTCGGCCAGCACCGCGGCGACCGCGTCGCGCGGCCCGTCGTCGACGGTCACGGGGGGCAGGAGGTCGGGCAGCGCGTCCGCGGGCACGCCCCGCAGGTCGAGACGGGTGAGCACGGGTGCACGCTACCGAAGGCCACCCCGGCGGCCCCCATGCGATCCGGGCGGGGCGGGTGCGACACTGGCCGACCATGGTCCCCTCCGACGCCAGCCAGGTCCCCTCGGCCGCCACCCTCAGCGCCCTCGGCGCCCAGGTCGAGGACCTGCTGGCCCGGGTCGCGGCGGGGGCCGAGGCCAGCGACGGCCCGTCGACCGAGGCGGTGGCCGCCGCCCTCTACGACGCCGAGCGGGCGCTGCGGTCGGCGGCGCGGGCGCTGCAACGGGCCGAGCGGGCCCGCTGAGGACCTCGACGCGTCGGCCGTGGCGCGGTCGAGGCGGGCTCCGGGAGGAGCCCACGTCGACGCCCGGGCGGCGCCCGCAGCGGCGACCTCACCGGAAAAAGGCGACGGGGGCGCCAGAGGCGCCCCCGTCGGGGCGACACCAGGCGGCGGATCCCGGTGTCGCGGGAACCAGGTGGCGGGAACCTGGTTGCCGGTGATTGTACGCACAGGGAACCGCCTCGCCAAGCCGAAAGTGGCAATTTCCCTGACTTTTTCTTTGACACTCACTGACTCGACCGCTCTGACCTGCCGCGATGCCCCGATCTTGGTTGACCCGAGGGTCAGGATCTGGGTGACCCGCGGGTCAAGATCAGACAGCACGGCCACTCGGACGGGGGTCCGGGACCCCGGTCCCAGGCCGTAGGGTCGGCGCGGTGGACACCCCCGTCGGCGACCCCGGAGGCTCGGCCCCCGCCACGGCCCACCCGAGCGTGCTCCGACGGGAGCGCAACGGCGAGACCTGGCTCGCGACCGAGCCGACCGAGGCGGGGGTCGGGCCGCTCGTCGAGGTGCTGGGCCGGGCGCTGGAGGAGGTGCGGGCAGGGGGCGCCGAGGTCGTGCACTGGGAGACCGACGCGCCGGAGCCGGTCGTCGACGCGGTGGCCGACGCGGTCGGGCTCCCCGGACGCCGGGCGATCCTCCAGATGCGCCGCCCCCTCCCCCTCGAGGTCGCGCTGGTCGAGGCCACGACGCCGGTGGACCTGCGGCCGTTCCGGCCCGGCACCGCGGACGAGGCCGCGTGGGTGCGCTGCAACAACCGCAGCTTCGCCGGCCACCCCGACCAGGGCCACGAGACGGTGGAGACGCTCCGGGCCGCCACCGCGGAGCCCTGGTTCGACCCCGACGGGCTGCTGCTCGCCGAGGGTCCCACCCCGGTCGACGACGGTGGCGACCTCGACGGGTTCTGCTGGACGAAGGTCCACCCCGCCGACGGGTCCGAGCCGGCCCGAGGCGAGATCTACGTGATCGGCATCGATCCGCGAGCAGGGGGCCGGGGGCTCGGCCGCTCGCTGACCGTCGGTGGGCTCACCCACCTCGCCCGCACGACGGCCACCGCCCTGCTCTACGTGGACGACGCCAACATCCCGGCCCGACGCCTGTACGACGCCCTCGGGTTCGCCGTCCACCACGTGCGCTGGGTCCGCACCTCGGGTCCGGCCGACGCCGCCGACGGTCCCGGCACGGCCGCCCGGCCGTAGCCTTCCCGGGTGCCCGCCTCCCGCTACGACGTCGACCGGTCCGGCCTCGCCGTCCTCCTCGACGGCGAGCCCCGCTACCGCGTCGACCAGGTGTGGGCCGGGCTGCACGACCGCCTCGCCGCGCCCGACGAGATGACGGACGTGCCGCTGGCCCTGCGCGAGCGGCTCGCCGAGGTCCTCCCCGAGGCGCTGGCGCTGACCACGGAGGCCACCGCGGACGGCGGCGACACGGTCAAGTGGCTGTGGACCCTCGACGACGGCTCCCGCGTCGAGACGGTCCTGATGCACTACCCGCAGCGCTCCACGGTCTGCGTCTCCACCCAGGCGGGCTGCGCGATGGCCTGCGGGTTCTGCGCCACCGGGCAGGCGGGGTTCAGCCGTCACCTCACCGGCGGCGAGATCGTCGAGCAGGTCGTCCGGGCCGCCCGGCGCGCCCGCGACTCCGACCGCCGGCTGGGGAACGTCGTCTTCATGGGGATGGGCGAGCCGCTCGCCAACTACGACGGCACCTGGGCCGCGATCCGGCGGATCCACGACGACCTCGGCCTCGGAGCCCGCCACCTGACGGTGTCGACCGTCGGGATCGTGCCCGGCATCCGGCGGATGACCCACGAGGACCTGCCCGTCAACCTCGCGGTGTCGCTCCACGCCGCCGACGACGAGCTGCGCGACGAGCTCGTCCCGATCAACCGGCGCTACCCGCTCGACGTCCTCGCCGAGGCCTGCTCCGAGTACATCGAGGTCACCGGTCGCCGGCTGAGCTTCGAGTGGGCCCTGATCGACGGCGTCAACGACCGACCCCGCGACGCGGCCCAGCTCGCCGACTACGCCCGCGCCCTGCGCGCCCACGTGAACCTGATCCCCCTGAACCCGACGCCCGGGTACGCCACGCGGGGCACCCCGCCGGAGCGGGTCGAGGCCTTCCGAGCCGACCTGGCGGCCCGACGGGTCAACGTCACCGTGCGCCGCACCCGGGGCACGGCGATCGACGCCGCGTGCGGGCAGCTCGCCGCCGGTTCCGTGGGCGTGGGCCCTCCCGGACGCCGCCGGACGGCCGATGGGGAGGGGTCGCCCCCACCCCCGCCGCCCTGACCTCGTGATCCGTCGCTCCCCCGCCCGCCCCCGCCGGGCCCACCGGCCCCAGCTGGTCGCGATCGCGGTCCTCGCCGCGGCGCTGGCGACCTCCGCGCTGCCGGCCGGCGGCCACCTCTCACCCCGCCGCCCGGCCGCGGTGCGCTGCCGCCGCCCGTGCAGCAGGTCCCCTCGACGCCGGGTGGTGGCGGTGGCGACGCCCCCCTGCCGACCAACCCGCCGTCGGCGCTCCTCGCCGACGTGCCGGCCCGCAGCGCGGAGCTGTCCGACCGGGTCGCGGCCCGGCGGGCGGCCGAGGCCGACCTCACCGCGGCCGAGGGCCACCGCGACGACCTCCGCGACCACCTGGCCCGCCTCGTCGTCGACCGGGCCGATGCCGTCGACCGGCTGGCCCGGCGCCGGGCCGACGAGCTGGCGCGGGGCGAGGAGCGGGCCGAGGCCGACGAGGAGCACCGGCGCCGCGTCGCCGCCGCCCGCGCCGCCGAGGACCGGGTCGGCCGGGCCGAGGACGACCTCCGTGACTCGGTGATCGCCGCCTACATGGCCGCCGGCGGCGTCCGCACCGGTGTGATCGGCGCCGTCGCGGTCGGGGGCGACGCCTCCGACGACCTGCTGAGGGCCGGCGTCGGGGCGGCCACGACCGACGCCCGGGAGTCCGACCTCGGCGACCGCAGCCGCGACCTCACCCGGGCCGAGGACGCCCGGGACCGGGCCCGCGACGCGCTCGACGCCGCCGAGCAGGCCGAGGACGACGCCATCGCCGCCCGCCGGGCCACCGAGGAGCAGATCCGCGGCATCGACGACGACGCGGAGCGGACGCGGGTCGAGGAGGTCGAGGCGGTGGCCACCGTCGCCCGCCGGGGCGAGGACGTGCTGTGGGCCGTCGCCGACGAGGTGCCGGCCCGGCTCCGCGCCGAGGTCGTCGGGGTCGACTTCCCGGTGGTCGCCCTCGACGCATGGATCAAGGCGGCCGCCGGCGCGCCCTGCCGGGTGCCGTGGTGGGCGCTGGCCGGCATCTCGAGGATCGAGAGCCGCCACGGCACCTACCGCGGCGGCCGGCTCGACGCCCAGGGCTACCCCAGCGTGGCCATCATCGGCCCGCGGCTCGACGGGTCCGGGGGCTTCGCCGCCATCCGCGACACCGACGGGGGCCGCCTCGACGGCGACACCGCCTACGACCGGGCGGTCGGGCCGATGCAGTTCATCCCGTCGACGTGGGCCCGGTGGGGGCGCGACGGCGACCGGGACGGCCGGCGCGACCCGCACTCCCTCTACGACGCCGCCGCGGCGGCCGCCGCGTACCTGTGCCACGGCCGGTCCGACCTCGGCGTCGACGCCCAGCTCCGATCGGCCTACTTCTCCTACAACCACTCGCAGGCCTACGTGGCTGCGGTGATCGCCGCCGCCCACGGCTACCGGGCCGCGCTCACCCTCCCGGGCTGAGGCGCCTCCGGCGGACCAGGAGGGTCATCGAGCCGGCCCGCACCGCGTCGACCAGCACCTCCCCCGCCCGCACGACCGCACCCGGCCACAGCACCGAGCGCTCGACCCGGGCACCGGGGCCGACCACCGAGCCCTCCCCGACCACCGACGCCCCCTCCGACCAGTGGAGGTTGGCGTCGAGGTAGTCGGCGGCCGTCCCGCAGTCGACGAAGGGCCCCTCGTGCACCACGAGGTCGAGCGTGCCGTCGCGGCTCGGCCCGGGCCCACGAGCGCTCGTACAGGCCCGACGGCTCGGGCCCGAGCCGCGAGACCTCCGCCCACGGCAGGAGGGCGAGCCCGCAGTAGCGCAACGGCCCGAAGTCACCGCGCGCCGGGTCGTGGACGCACAGCAGGCGGGTGCGCTCGCCGTCCCACCCGGCCACGAAGGCGGCGACGTCGGCCTCCAGCCAGGCGTCGGCGTTGGTCACCAGCACCGGCCGGCCGTCGACCCAGTCCCGGAGGAGCCCGAGGGCCCCGGCCGTCCCCCGGGCGTCGCCCTCCTCGACCGAGACGTGGGGCCGCACCGGCCGGTCGACCCGCGTCAGGTGGGCCTCCATCAGGAGCCGCCCGTGGTGGACGTTCACCGCCACCTCGTCGACCGCCGCGTCCAGGCGGTCGAGGGCGTGGTCGACCAGGGCGCGGTCTCCGACCGGGCACAGGGCCTTGGGCCTCAGCCGCGTGAGCGGCGCGAGCCGCGACCCCGCCCCCGCAGCCAGGACGACCCCGGCCGGACGAGGTGGGTCGGCACCGGTCACGTCGACCATGATGCCCGCATGACGACCATCATCCAGGGCAGCGACGGACTCAAGGAGCTGGTGGGCACCCACCTCGGCTACTCGGACTACATGGACATCACCCAGGAGCGGGTGAACACCTTCGCCGAGGCCACCGGCGACCACCAGTGGATCCACGTCGACCCGGAGCGGGCCAAGGCCGAGTCGCCCTTCGGCGGGCCGATCGCCCACGGGTACCTGACCCTGTCGCTCGGGCCGGTGCTCGCCCCGCAGATGATGCGGGTCGAGGGGTTCAAGATGGGCGTGAACTACGGCTGCGAGAAGGTCCGCTTCCCGTCGCCCGTGCCGGTCGGCTCCCGCCTGCGGCTGGGCGCCCACCTCGACGGCGTCGAGGACATCCCCGGCGGCGTCCAGGTGTCGATGACCTTCACCTTCGAGGTCGAGGGCGCGCCCAAGCCCTCGTGCGTCTCCAAGATCATCTTCCGCTACTACGAGTGACCGGCCCCGTAGGGTCCCGCCCATGACCTCACCGGCAGGACAGCTCGACGGCCGGACGGTGCTGGTCACCGGTGGCAACCGGGGCATCGGGCTCGGGATGGCCGAGGCCTGCGGTCGCGCGGGGCGCGGCTCGTGCTGTGGGGACGGGACGAGGAGCAGAACGGGGTGGCGGTCGACCACCTCGCCGTCCAGGGCATCACGGCCCGGGCCTACGCGTGCGACGTCTGCGACCCGGACGCGGTCACCGACACCCTCGCCCGCAGCATCGAGGCCGCGGGCGGACGGATCGACACGGTCTTCTCGAACGCCGGGAGGGGCGGCACCGGCACCCCCTTCCTCGACCTGCCGCTCGACGAGTGGCACGAGGTCCTCCGCACCAACCTCGACGGCACCTTCCTCACCCTCCAGGCCGCCGCCCGCCACATGGTCGAGCAGGGCGGCGGCGCGCTGGTCGCGGTGTCGTCGACGTCCGCCTACCACGGCGCGATGCACAACGAGGCCTACGGCACCTCCAAGACGGCCGTGCTCGGGCTGGTGCGCGCCCTGGCGGTGGGCCTCGCCCGCCACCAGATCCGGGTCAACGCACTGGTGCCCGGGTGGACCCGCACCGACATGACCGCGCTGGGGTACGCGTGGGAGCGGTTCCGGGAGACGACCATCGCCCGGACCCCCGCCCGCCGCTGGGCCGAGCCCGAGGAGCTCGGGCCACCGGCCGTGTTCCTGGCCGACCCGACGATCACCTTCCACACCGGCGACGCGGTCGTGGTCGACGGCGGCTACACGATCTTCTGACCGACGACGGGTCGGCTCAGCTCACCGACACGTCGAACAGCGAGCCGATGCACCAGGTCAGGGTCATCGCCGCCGCACCGCCGACGACCACCCGCAGGGCGGGTCGGACCGGTGCGGCCCCACCGAGCCGGGCGCCGGTCGCCCCGAGGAGCCCCATGCCGACGAGGGTGAGCACCACGATGGCCGGCACCCGGACGGCCCGCGACGCCAGCAGGGCCACGGCCAACGGCACGAGCGCCCCCAGGACGAAGCTCACCGTGGAGGTGACCGCGGCCTGCACCGGACGGGCCAGGTCATCGGGATCGAGGCCCAGCTCGTCTCGCGCGTGGGCCTGGAGGGCATCGTGGGCGGTGAGCTCCTCGGCCACCTCGTGGGCGAGGGCAGGGTCGAGGCCCCGCTCGCGGTAGATGCCCGCCAGCTCTCGCAGCTCGGCCTCGGGCGTCTCGACCAGCTCGACGCGCTCGACCGCGAGGTCGGCCTCCTCCGCGTCGCGCTGCGACGACACCGAGCTGTACTCGCCCACCCCCATCGAGGCCGCCCCGGCGATGATCGACGCGACCCCGGTCGCGGCGAGCACCGAGGTCGACGAGTCGGCGGCGGCGACACCGACCAGGAGACCGGCGGTCGACAGGAGCCCGTCGTTGGCCCCGAGCACGCCGGCGCGCAACCAGCCCGCCCGGCCGCTGCGGTGCCGTTCGGGGTGCCGCGACGCACGACGGCGGGAGCCCGCGCTCATCGTCGGACCCGCGTTCGCTCGATCACCGTGCCAGCCTCAGCCGGGCCGGCGGTGGTTCGCAAGGCCGCGACCCACCGTGAGCGGCCCTGCCCGGCGTGCGTGAGGGGTGGGGGCCGAGTGCGGTCAACCACCCTGAACGCGGACGGCCTCAGCGGAACTCGGGCATCACGCGGGTCGCGAGGAGCTCGAGCGTCTCGGTGTCGGGGTAGTCGCTGCACCACGGGACGAACCCGCCGCACCCGGCGTCGACGTAGGCCTGCACCTTCTCGCACACCTGCTCGGGGGTGCCCACCAGGTTGCCGGCCGACCACGAGTCGAAGGGCTCGCCCCAGAACGACCGGGTCTCGGTGCCGACCTCGGCCTCGGTCTCGCGCAGGAACACCTCGCCCGAGATCGTCCGCGTGATGGTCGACGGGTCGCGTCCGACATCCGCGCAGTGCTGGTCGAGGATCGCCGCCTTGGCCGCCCACTCCTCCGGGTTGCCACCGAAGTTCGAGTGGGTCGCGTGCTCGGCCACGACCCGAAGGGTCCGCTTCGGGCCGCCGCCCCCGATCCAGATGTTGGGGTGCGGCGTCTGGAGCGGCTTGGGATCGCACTGGGCGCCGGCGATGGAGAAGTGGGTGCCGTCGAAGGTGGCCTCACCCTCGGTCCACATCCGCTTCACGATCTCGACGCACTCCTCGAGCATCGAGATCCGGACGCCGGCCCCGGGGAAGTCGTAGCCGTAGGCCCGGTACTCCTGCTCGTACCAGCCCGCGCCGATCCCCCACTCCAGCCGCCCACCGGAGATCACGTCGAGCGTCGCGGTGATCTTGGCCAGCAGCGACGGGTTGCGGTAGCTCGTGCACCCCACCATCTGGCCCAGGCGGATGCGGCTGGTGCGCTGCGAGAGCGCGGCCAGCGTCGTCCAGCACTCGAACACGGCCTCCTCCGCGGGGCGCGGGACGTTGTGCACGTGGTCGTAGACCCACAGGTGGTCGAAGCCGAGCTCCTCGGCCCGCACCGCGACGTCGACGGCACGCTGCCACTGGGCCTCGGAGCCGTCGATCGAGGCCAGCTCGGTCTTCCAGCCCTGGGGGACGAACACTCCGAAGGTGATCCCGTCGCTCATGTCGGCGAGGGTAGGCGCAGTCGCGGCGCTCCGCCCCCGAACCCACCGTCGGGGGCCCCGGGCGGATTCGGGCGATCGGCCGGGGCGTCACTACCGTCCCGGGCATGGCCGGCAGCTGGAACATCGCCGACCTCTTCGAGGCGGTGACCGACCTCGTCGGCGAGCGCGACGCGGTGGTGGCCGGCGGGTCCCGCCTGACCTTCGTCGAGCTGGATCGCCGGGCCAACCGCGTGGCCCACGTCCTCGCGTCGATGGGTGTGGGTCCCGGCGACCGGGTGGGTCTCGCCCTGCGCAACGGCCACGAGCACATCGAGGCCCTGCTGGGCGCGTACAAGCTCCGCGCCGTCCCCTTCAACGTCAACTACCGCTACACCGCGGACGAGATGGAGTACCTCTTCCGCGACGCCGAGCCGGCCGTCGTCCTGCACGGTCCGGACCTGGGCGAGGCGGTCGGGCCCGCGGTGGCCGCCCTCCGCGACGACGGCTTCGACGTGGTCGCCCTGGTGGGCCGGGGCTCCCCCCACGAGGCGCGGCTGCGCGAGGCGCCCCCCTCCCGCCCGGAGGTGGGCGGCCGCAGCGGCGACGACCGCTACCTCCTCTACACCGGCGGCACCACCGGCATGCCGAAGGGCGTCGAGTGGCGCCACGAGGACATCGTCTTCGCCGCCCTCGGCGCCGGGCCCGACTCCCCCCTCGCCGACCCCACGGTCGACGCCCCGACCACACCGGCGGACTTCGTCGCCCGGGCCCGGCGCGGACGGATGCGCAGCCGTCCCGGCCTCACCGCTCATCCACGGCACCGCGCAGTGGGTCGCGCTGGCGACGCTGCTCGCGGGCGGCACCGTGGTGACCGTCCCGTCGTCGACCTTCGTCGCCGAGGACCTGTGGGACCTGGTCGAGCGCGAGGCCGCCACGCTGCTGGTCGTCGTGGGCGACGCCTTCGGACGCCCCCTCGCCGACGCCCTGACCGCGTCGCCCGAGCGATGGGACCTCGGGTCGCTCGTGGCGGTGGTGTCGGGAGGGGCGGTCCTCTCGCCGTCGGTCCGCGACGAGCTCGCCGCGCACCTGCCCTGGGCCGCCATCGTCGACGGCTACGGCACCTCCGAGACCGGTGGGCAGGGCAACGCGGTGACCTGGCCGGGTCGGGCGCCGAGCACCACGGCCCGCTTCCCCCTCGGGCGAGCACACCGCGGTCCTCGACGAGGAGGGGGCGCCGCTGCTCCCCGGCATCGACAACGGGCGGATCGGCCTCATCGCCCGGCGGGGCCACATCCCCCTCGGCTACCGCAACGACCCTGAGCGCACCGCCGGACCTTCCCCACCATCGACGGCGTCCGCTGGGCGGTCCCCGGCGACATCGGGCGGGTCGAGCCCGACGGCACCGTGACCCTGCTCGGCCGGGGCGCGAGCTCGATCAACACCGGCGGCGAGAAGGTCTTCCCCGACGAGGTCGAGGCCGTGCTGAAGGCCCACCCCGCGGTGTTCGACGCCGCCGTGGTCGGCGTCCCCGACGAGCGGTGGGGCGAGCGGGTGGTGGCCGTGGTCGCATGGCGGCCCGGCGCCGACGGTCGCAGCGGGCTCGAGGCGCACTGCCGCGACCACCTGGCGACGTTCAAGGTGCCTCGACGCATCGTCCCGGTCGACGCGGTGCGCCGGCTGCCGTCGGGCAAGACCGACCACGCGTGGGTCCGGGCCACGGCCCTCGCCGGCGACGACGCGGGCCCCGAGCCCATCGACGTCCGGGACGGGTCACAGTGATCTGACGCGACGTCAGGACCGTGCCTAGCCTCGGGGCCCCGCCGCCCACCGAGGACCGACCGTGGCCCAGCAGCAGTTCACCTTCACCGAGATGTTCGAGGCCGTCGCCGGGGCCTACCCCGACCGCGAGCTGCATCGTCTTCCGCGACCGGCGGCTCACCTACGCCGAGCGTCGCTCGAGCGCAGCCGGCGGCTCGGCCCACGTCCTGGCCGACGCCGGTCTCGGCGCCCGCTCCGAGCGCGACGGGCTCGGCGGCCACGAGTCCGACCAGGACCACGTCGGCCTCTACCTGCACAACGGCAACGAGTACCTGGAGGCGATGCTCGGCGCCTTCAAGGCCCGGGTCGCGCCGTTCAACGTGAACTACCGCTACGTCGCCGAGGAGCTGCTGTACCTGCTGCGCGACGCCGGCGCCGCGGGCCGTCGTGTACCACGCCGCGCTTCGCCCCGATCCTGGCCGAGGTCCTCGACCGAGCTGCCCGACGCTCGACGCTGCTGCTCCAGGTCGCCGACGAGCTCCGGCGAGCGCGCTGCTCGCCGGGCGCCGTCGACTACGAGGACGCGCCTGGCCGGCCGCCGACCCGGGCCCGCTCGACGTCCGCCCGTCGCCCGACGACCTCTACATCCTCTACACCGGCGGCACCACCGGCATGCCCAAGGGCGTGCTCTGGCGCCAGCACGACATCTTCATCGCGCGCCATGGGCGGCCGTCCCTTCGGCGCCGCCGAGGCGCTCCCCGACCTCGAGGCCATCGTGGCGGCCGGCGGCGGGCGGCGGGCTGTGCGGCATGATGTCCTGCCGCCGCTCATGCACGGTGCGGCCCAGTGGAGCTCGTTCAACATGTTCACCGGCGGCGGCACGGTCGTGCTGCCCGACGACCCGACCCACCTCGACGCCGGCCGCGATCTGGGACTCACCGTCGCCGCGAGGGCGTCAACACCATGCAGATCGTCGGCGATGCCTTCGCCCGCCCGCTCATCGAGGAGCTCGAGGCCAGCGCCTACGACCTGCCGGCGCTCCTGGCCGTCGTGCAACGGCGGCGCGCGCGCTGACCCCGACGCTGAAGGAGCGGTTCCTCGAGCTGCTCCCGTACGTCTTCCTCCTCGACGCGGTCGGGGCCTCGGAGACCGGCGCCCAGATGGGCCAGCACCGTCGGTCAAGGGCGCGGCCACCACCGGCACCTTCACGCCCGGTCCCGAGACGGTCGTCGTCGACGCCGAGATCACCCGCGTGCTCGAGCCCGGGCGCCGACGACGTCGGCTGGCTGGCCCAGCGGGGCCACGTCCCGCTCGGCTACCTGGGCGACGCCGACAAGACGGCCGCGCACCTTCCCCGTGCTCGACGGCGTCCGCTACGCGGTGCCCGGCGACCGGGCCGTCTGGCGCGAGGACGGGATCATCGAGCTGCTCGGCCGCGACTCGGTCACCATCAACTCCGGCGGCGAGAAGATCTTCGCCGAGGAGGTCGAGATGGCGCATCGCCCCGCACCCGTCGGTGGCCGACGTGGTCGTGACCGGCCGGCCGTCGGAGCGGTGGGGCCAGGAGGTCGTGGCCGTCGTCGCAGCTGGTCGAGGGGGCCTCGGCCCGACGAGGACGGCCTGCTCGCCGAGGCGGCGACCCACGTCGCCCGCTACAAGCTGCCCAAGGCCTTCGTGTTCGTCGACAAGATGGTGCGCTCCCCCGCCGGGCAAGGCCGACTACCGCTGGGCCCGGGCCCAGGCCGATGCCGCGTCGGAGGGCTGAGCGGGCGGGACCGAGCCGTCAGGAGGCCCGCATCACCACCGCGGCGAGGTCGTCGCCCAGGTCGGAGGACCGCGGGTCGAAGCGGTAGCCCGCCGGGTGGTCGAGGTCGGCCAGGCCCCGGGGATCGGTGAGCCCGGTCTCGACGACGTGGCGCACGACCGCGCCCTTCAGCAGCTTGTTCCAGTGGCTGACCGTGCGGTCGTCCGCGGTGACGAACCGGATGGTGATGCGGCGGGTCATGGCGACCTGGCTCGGGTCCCAGGCCGCGGCGTGCTCGCCGGGCAGCAGGTCCCACACCACCCGCCGGGCCAGTCGGGGCCGGAGCGCCTCGGTCAGCCGGGGCCGCCACCACGTCGCGACCCGCCCCAGCGGCGGGAGGGCGACGCTCATCTTGAGGCGGTGGTCGGGCAGGGGGTCGCGGGTGCCGGACACGCCCATGAGCCCGTTCACGATCAGGGTCGTGGCGTGCAGCCGACGGCGCCCGGCCGTGCTCAGGGAGCCGACGTCGAGCTCCTTGTACAGCACCCCGGTGAACCGCTCGATCGCCGGCAACGTGGGCTCGGACCGCACGTCCTGACCGGCCCGGGCCAGCGCGTCGAGCACCTCGGACCGGGCACGGTCGAGGTCGGGGAGGGCGCTGCGTCCCGCCTCCCACGGCGGCCCGTCACCGCCGGGGGCCTTCCCCTCCGACGGGGGGAGCAGCAGGACGGGAGCGCGCGACACGGCGGGAGATCCTGGCACGCCCGACCCCGACGTCGGGCACCCGTGACCCCGGCGGGGACGCGACGTCGCGGGCCGGATCGGGCTCTCGGCGTGGCCCGCCGTATCCTCGGCCCGGTGACGCCTGCCGCCTCCTCCGGACGCCCCCTGGCCACCGGCGCGCTGCCCGACGCGGACCACCTGCCGACCGGCGACGAGAAGGTCAGGGCCGTGCGGGTGATGTTCGACACCATCGCCCCGCGCTACGACATGGTGAACCGGATCATGACCTTCCGGATGGACGTCCGCTGGCGACGGCGGACGGTCACCTCGCTCGGTCTCCCGGTCGGGTCGAAGGTGCTCGACCTGGCCTGTGGCACCGGCGACCTCTGCACCGAGCTGGTGCGGGCCGGCCACCTCCCGATCGGGGTCGACCTGTCGTTCGGGATGCTGGCCGCGGCCCGGACCAACGTGCCCCTCGTGCACGCCGACGTGCTCGTGCTGCCGGTGCCCGACGGCGTCGATCGACGGCATCACCTGCGGGTTCGCCCTCCGCAACCTGGAGGAGCTGCCCCGCTTCTTCGACGAGCTGGCCCGGGTCGTCCGGCCCGGTGGGCGCATCGCCCTGCTGGAGGTGGCCGAGCCCCCGAACCCGGTGCTGCGGTTCGGCCACGGCATCTACTTCGGCAAGGTCGTGCCGAGGATCGGCGGCCTGCTCTCCGACCCGGCGGCGTACCGGTACCTGCCCAAGTCGGTCTCGTACCTGCCCGTCGGGCGACCGCGATGCTCGGCATGCTCGACCAGGCCGGCTTCGACGACGCCCGCCACGACCTGCTGAGCGTGGGCATCGCCCGGCTCGTCACCGCCACCCGGCGAGACGGCCCCGGCCCCACGTGACCACACCCCTCCCCCGCCTGGTCGTCCGGACCCGGCCGCTGTCCACGCCCGCCGACCCGCTGGCGATGGCCGGGGCCGACGGGCTGCTGTTCGTCCGGTCCGACGCCACCTCGCTCGCCGGCCGGGGGGTGGTGGCGCGGCTGCCGCGCGGACGCGGTGGCCGAGGTCCTCGGCACCGCGGAGGTCGACGACCCCGTCGGTCGCCCCGGCACCGGGGCGGTGGCCATGGGGGCCATCCCGTTCGCTGCCCGGGGCGCCGTCCGAGCTGCTCGTCCCCGAGGTGGTCGTCGGCCGCGACGCGCGAAGGTCGGGCGTGGCTCACCACCATCGGCACCGACGCGTCGCCTCCTCCCGACCCCGCCGACGTCGCGCTCGACGCGGTCGACCCCGGGCCACCCGCCGCCGGGCCGAGCCGGTTCGAGGTCGAGAGCGCGCGCCCCCCGACGACTGGTGCGCCGCGGTCGCCACCGCCACCGGGCGGATCCGCGCCGGCGAGCTCGACAAGGTCGTGCTGGCCCGCGAGGTCACCGTCACCGCCGACCGCGACATCGACGTCGCGGCCGTGCTCCGCCGGCTGACGCTGGGCTTCCCCGGCTGCTACGTGTTCTCGGTCGAGGGCTTCGTCGGAGCCAGCCCCGAGCTGCTGGTGGGCCGGGCCGGCGACGTGGTCACGGCCCAGCCCATGGCCGGCACCGCGCCCCGCCGCGGCGATCCCGAGGCCGACGCCGACGCGGTGGCCCGGCTCCTCGCCTCCCCCGCCTACCGCCACGAGCACCAGATCACCATCGACGCCGTCTACGACGGGCTCCTGCCGTTCTGCTCGTTCCTCGACTTCGAGGCCGAGCCCTCGATCGTGGCGCTGCCCAACGTCACCCACCTGGCGACCACCGTCTCCGGGCAGCTCTCGTCGCCTCCCCCGCCGGTGCTCGACCTGGTCGCCGCGCTCCACCCGACCCCCGCCGTCTGCGGGCGGCCGCGCGCCGCCGCGCTCGACGTGATCGCCGAGCTGGAGGGCTTCGACCGGGGCCCGCTACGCCGGAGCGGTGGGGTGGACCGACGGCGACGGCAACGGCGCGTGGGCGGTCGCCATCCGCAGCGCGGTCATCGAGGACGCCACGCCCGCGTCTTCGGCGGCAACGGCATCGTGGGCGACAGCGACCCTGCCGACCGAGCTGGTCGAGACCCGGGCCAAGCTCCAGGCCGTGCTCGGGCGTGCTGGTCCGGCCCTAGGGCGACCCGGTCCCGACCGCCCGGCGGGCCGCGGCCGCGGCCGCATCCGAGAGCTCGCGGTGCACGGCCACGTTGGCCGATCGGTCGGTGGCGACCCGCACGAGGCGCGCCCCACCGGCGTCGAGCGAGGCCCGCACCGCGACACCGACCTCGCCCGCCGTCGCCGGCTCGACGGTCACCAGCCCGTGGGCGGCGGCGAGCACCCGGAGGTCCACGCCGTGCGGGGTGCCGAACAGGGCCTCGAAGGCCGGGCCGCCCGGCGCGGTGGCCTGGGGCAGGAACGAGAAGATGCCGCCGCCGTCGTTGTCGACGACCACGATCGTCAGGTCGACGGCCCGGTCGCGCAGGCCGAGCAGGGCGTTGCTGTCGTGGAGGAGGGCGACGTCGCCCACGAGGCACGGCGGTCGGGCGGGCGGTGGCGAGGGCGACGCCGACCGCCGTCGAGACCACGCCGTCGATGCCGTTGGCGCCCCGGTTGGCGTGCACGGCGACGCCGCCGCGGGGCCGGCCGAACCACTCGAGGTCGCGGACGGGCATCGACGACGACACGACGAGGGACTCGCCGTCGTCGAGGGCGGCCAGGACGCTGCGGGCCACACCCGGTTCGCTGACGGCCTCCCGGCCGCCGAGCACGGCGTCGACGGCGGCCTGCGCGGCGACCTCGACCGACCGCCAGAGCTCGGCCCACCCGGCGTCGGGCGGACCGGGGTGGGGGTCGCGAGCGAGGGCGCGGGCCAGGGTGGCCGCATCGGCCGGGACCCGGACCGCGGCGGTGCGGGCGGGATCGATCCACCGCCCCGAGCCGACCCGCACCTCGACGGCGCCCGACCCGGCCAGCCACTCGTTCACCACGCGGGACGCGGGCGGTTCGCCGACGTGCACCACGAGGTCGGGCCGCAGGGCGGCGGCCACCTCGGCGTCCCGCAGCACCAGGTCGGCGGCACCGACCACCGGCGTGGCCGAGGTGTCGCCGGCCACCGCGGCGCGCAGTCGGGCGTCGAGCAGGAGCGGCGCACCGAGGTGGGCCGCGATCGCCTGGCCGGCGGCGACGGTGTCGGCGCCGTCGCGACCCGGCTCCCGGCCCGCGACCACCACCGCGCGGCGGGCCGCGCCGAGCACGGCGGCAGCGCCGGCCGGGCCGTCGGCACCGAGCTCGACCTGCCGACGACGGGCTCGACGGTGACCGTCCACGACCCGCCCTCCGGGCGGCCGGGCGGGAGGATCGACGCCCGTCCGACCAGCGGCTCGCGGAAGGCGAGGTCGAGGTGCACCGGACCGGGCGAGGTGCCGCCGCCCCCCCGGGCCTCGGCGAGCGCCCGCGCCGCGAGGGCCCTCCACCCCGGCGCGGAGGCGGGGTCCGGCACCCCGGGCGCGTGGAACCAGCGCACCGCCCGCCCGAAGAGGTGGGCCTGGTCGATCGTCTGGGGCGCGCCCACGTCGTCGAGCTCGGGAGGGCGGTTGGCGGTGAGCGCGAGCAGCGGGACGCCCGCGTGGTGGGCCTCGACCACCGCCGGGTGCAGCTCGGCCGCGGCGGTGCCGCTGGTGGTGAGCACGATCGCCGGTCGACCGGTGGCCGACCCCAGTCCGAGGGCCACGTAGGCCCCGGCCCGCTCGTCGTGGTGCACGTGGACCCGGATCCGCGGGTCATCCCACAGGGCCAGGGCCATGGGGGTCGAGCGGCTGCCGGGGCACACCACCGCGTCGGTGGTGCCGGCTCGCGCCCACTCGTCGACGAGGGTGGCGCAGAACGTGGCCGTCACGTCGGCCGGCGACCCGCCGGGACGTGGGGGCCTCGGGCGGCGGCTCGGGGTCGGCGGTCACGGCAGCATCAGACGGGCCAGGGCCCGCTCCAGCACCTCGAGGAAGGCCGACGGGGTCTCCAGGTGGCCGACGTGGCCGACGCCCGGGAGCACCACCACCTCGGCGGTCGCGCCGATCCCGGCGGCGAGGTTGTCGGCGATGGTCCGGTACTTGGCGTCCCGTTCGCCGACGATCATCGTCACCGGGAGGCCCCGCTCACCGAGGATCGGCAGCTCGTCCCACCACGGCGGGTCCATGGTGCCGGTGCCGGCCAGGCGCAGCGACGAGGCCAGGCCCTCCGGGGTGTTGGTGAGGCGGGCGGCCATGTGCGCCTCGCTGGGGACGAGCCCTGCGAACAGCGGCTGGGCCATCCAGTGCTCGAGGAAGGTCGCGACCCCCTCGCGCTCGATCGTGGAGGCCAGCCCGTCGTCGCTCGCCCGCCGGCGGGCGCGCTCGTCGTCGTCGCGGATCCCGGCCGTCGAGCTCACCAGCACGAGGTGGTCGACCAGCTCGGGGTGGTCGAGGGCCACCCTGAGGGCCACCCGTCCGCCCATCGAGTACCCGACGTAGGCCCCGGCGCCACCGACCTCGGCCACCGCCGCGGCGGTGGCGGGGAGGTCGAGGCGCTCCGTGGAGGACCGGCCGTGACCGGGCAGGTCGACGGCGACCACCTCGTGGTCGGCCGCCAGCACCTCACCGAGCTCCTCCCACGATGCGCTGGTCTGGGAGAACCCGTGCAGGAGGACGACGCGGGACCCGGAGCCGGAGCGGACTGCGTGCAGCATCGCGGCAGGCTACGCCGCGGGTCGGCGTCGTCGGCTGTCGTGGCGGAGCCCGCGGCCCCGGTCGCCCGTCCGGCTGGTCGCGCGCCCTCCGGACCGGTGCGCCGCCGTACCTTGGCCCCGGTGACGTCGGCCCGCTCCCTGCTCGCACCCGGTCCCGCGTGACGGCGCCCGGACCGGGTCGGGGTCCGCTCCGGCGCCTCCCCGGCGACGCCCGGATGGCGATCGTGGCCGCGGCCGGGCTGGCGGGCTCGTGGCTCGTCGCCGAGCAGACCCCGATCCTCCGGTGGGAGCTCGACGTGGTCCGCGCCCTGACCGACGTGCCCGACGCGGTGGCCTCCGGCCTGTACCCGGTGATGCAGCTCGGCACGGTGGTCGCGCCTCTGGCGGCCGGGGTGGCCATCGGGTGGGTCCGGCGAGACCTGGCCTCCGCCGTCGCCACCTGGGGGGTCGGCCTGGCCGCCTGGTTCGGGGCCAAGGGCCTCAAGCGGATCGTCGACCGGGACCGGCCCATCGCGTTCATCGAGGACCTCGTGGTGCGGGAGGGCCAGGGCACCGGGCTGGGGTTCCCGTCGGGGCACAGCGCGGTCGCGGCCGCGACGGCGGTGATGGTGGCCGCTGCGCTGCCCCGCCGTCTGCGCTGGATCCCCGCGGTGCTGGCCGCGACCGTCGGCGTCGCCCGCATCGTGCACGGCGTGCACCTCCCCGCCGACGTCGTCGGCGGCTGGTCGTTCGGCGTGCTCCTCGGCCTGCTCGGGCTGGCCGTCGTCGACCGCCCGACCGCCTGAGCTCCTAGATCGCCCCGGTGCGGCGCAGGTGGGCGAAGGACGCCCAGCCCGGCACGATCGGCAGCCAGAACGTCGTGAGGCGGAAGAGGAACACGGCCGGCACCGCGACCGAGTTGTCGAGCCCGGCGGCGACGAAGGCGGCGATGAGGGCCGCCTCCATCGCACCCAGCCCGCCGGGGGTGGGGGCCGCGGTCGCCACCGCCGAGCCCAGCAGGTAGCAGGCGCCCACCGTGGCGAAGGCCAGCCCGCCGCCGAAGGCCTCGATGCCGAGGTAGACGCACACGAGGTAGCTCATGGTGACGAGCATCGAGCCGCCGAGCAGCAGGGCCAGCTTGGCCGGTCGCCGGAGCACCGCACCGACCGCCGACAGCGCCCGGCGCCCGACGGGGAGCACCCGCTCGCGCACGAGCGTCCGGGTGTAGGGGATGAGCAGCGAGATCGCCCCGACGAGGAGGATGCCGGCGCCGACCAGCAGGAAGACGGTCACGTCGGGCAGGTGGATCGACCCGAAGGCGTCGCCCCCGGCCCACACCGCGAAGACGACCAGCAGGATCCCGTGCCCGGCCACGCCGGCCGCGCCGTCGAGGCCCACGCTCGACACCGCCACCGCCTGGTCGACACCCTGCTTCTGCAGGAAGCGGGCGTTGAGCGCCATCCCGCCGAGGCCCGCAGGGGCGAGCTTGCTGGCGAACGAGGAGGCGACCTGGGCGACGAGGGTCGGCCCGAGGCGGAGCCGCTCCGGGACGGCGCCCAGGAGGCCGATGGCCGCCCCGACGTAGGTGCCCGCCGACGCGACGAGCATCGGCACCACCCACCACCAGCTCGCCCCCTGGACGTTGTCCACGATGGCGGGGAGGTCGGCGAGCTGCGGCAGGAGGAAGTAGGTGACGGCCGCGACCATGGCCGTCGTGAACAGGGTCTCGGCCCGACACGCGGCTGAGCTGCTCGTAGGTGATCTCCTCGACCCCGCACTGGCGGACGACCTCCTCCTGCACCTCGTCGAGCAGGCCCGTCGCGGTCCTTCAGCGCGCTCTGCGTCGCCCCGCTCAGCGCCATGGGCTGGAGGCGAGGCAGGGCGGCGCCCACCGCCTCGGGCCCCAGCACCTCGACCGCGATGCGCACCGAGCGCTCGGCCCCTCCGACCAGGGCGAAGGAGGCGAGCAGCTGGGCGACGTCGGCGCGCAGCAGGTCGGGCGAGGCCGCCAGCTCGCGAGAAGCCGAAGTCGATCATCCACGGCCGGCCGTCGGCGCCGACGAAGACGTTGGCCCGCCGCAGGTCGCGGTGGGCGATGCGGTGCTCCTGGAGCGCGGCGACCTGCTCCCACGTCGCCCGCACGAGCTCGTCGGTCACCTCGTCGTCGGCGAGCGAGTCCAGCGATCGACCGTCGATGGCGTCGTAGGCGAGCAGCATCGCGTCGGCGCCGACGTCGATCACCGCCCGCATCCGCGGCGTGCGGATGCCCACGTCCCGGGCGTACAGCGCGACGAGGGCCTCGTGCTCGACCGTGCGCCGCAGGTTCGAGAACGGCCGCTCGTCGCCCACGTTGCGGAGGCGCAGGAACCGCCACAGCCGGAAGAGCAGGTCCGCGGCCCGCTCGTCCGCGCCGAGCACCTTCACGAACAGCGGACGGCCGTCGACGGTGCGGGCCAGGTACGGGGTGCTCCCCACGAGCGTCGACCGACGCCGGCTCCAGCTCGGCCACCGCCAGGCCGGCGTCGGCCAGGGCCGCCGCGAGCGCGGCGCGGGTCGGGCGGCGCGACGGCCGACCGAGGGCGAGCAGCACCCCGGATCCGACCGTCGCCCCCAGGGCGACGGCGAGGAACACCTCGGCCGGCAGCTCGACCGACACGACGATGCGCAGCACCACCGCCGCCGCCAGCGACACCGCGCCGGCGCGTCGCCACGGCCGCCCCACGAACGGGCCGAGGACCACGAAGGCGGCCGCCACCTGCGCCAGCACCTGCACGGTCACGCTGGACTCGGAGTCGAGCCCGGCCCGCTCGCCGAGGACGTTGACGAGGGTCTCCCCCTCGGCGCGGTCGAGCCACCACGTCGCGGCCGAGACCAGCGAGCGCCGAGACGACGTTGGCCAGGGCGACGTAGCCCGAGCAGGCGGTAGCGCCGGGTGACGAGCGGGACGATCCACACCGCGAGGGCCGCCAGGGTCATCCCCAGCACCAGCACGCCGGCCAGCACCCGCTCGACGGCGGGCGAGAGGAACGACACCGCGGCGACGAGGTCCTCCTCGAAGCCGAGGATGGCGCCCTCCCCCACCCTCGTGAGGCCGAGCAGCAGGAGGCTGGTGGCCGCGAAGGCGACGAGCCGGAGCAGGTCGCGCGGCGAGCGGACGTAGCCGGTCGTGGCCTCCTCGTCCGCTCCGGTGCCGGTGACGTCGTCGACGATCGGCTCCGCGCCCACGGGAGCGGTCACCGGGATGTCGCCGCGGTCCGGTGCGAGCCGCGACCGCCCCTCGTCGGTCGCGGGCATCCCCCCTTCTACCCGATGGGGTCGGACGTCCATCTCCCTGAGACGCGGCATCCGTCGCCGTATGCTTCGCCGAAGGTCGTTCGCGCCGCAACGTTCGCGTCGCGCCATCCGCACCCGAACGAGCCGCTCGGCGGCAGGAAGCAGGGCCGCCCCGTGTCCACCACCGTCGTCGAGACCGGGGCCGCCCGAGCGGTCGAGGCCATCAAGGCCTACGGCACGGGCGAGGCCGTCGTCCGGGCGCTGAACGGCGTCACCGTCACCTTCCCCGCCCAGCGCTTCACCGCCATCATGGGCCCCTCCGGTTCGGGCAAGAGCACGCTCATGCAGTGCGTGGCCGGTCTCGACCGCCTCACCTCGGGCGAGGCCTACATCGGCGACACCGCCCTCTCGGGCCTGTCGAAGACCGACCTGACCCTGCTGCGCCGCGACCGCCTCGGCTTCATCTTCCAGCAGTACAACCTCATCCCCAGCCTCACGGCCCGGGAGAACATCCTCCTGCCGCTGACCCTCGCCGGCACCGACGCCGACCAGGCCTGGTTCGACGAGGTCGTGGCCACCGTCGGGCTCGGGGCCCGGCTCGACAACCTGCCCAGCCAGCTCTCCGGTGGGCAGCAGCAGCGGGTGGCGGTGGCGAGAGCCCTGGTCCCCCGCCCGGACATCGTCTTCGCCGACGAGCCGACCGGCGCCCTCGACTCGTCGACCGGCATCGAGATCCTCACCTTCATGCGCCGGGCGGTCGACGAGTCCGGCCAGACCATCGTGATGGTCACCCACGACCCCCACGCCGCGTCCTACGCCGACAACGTGCTGTTCCTCGCCGACGGCGCAGATCATCGACGAGATGCCCGAGCCCACGACCGACCGGGTGCTCGACCGCATGAAGCGCTTCGAGGCCTGAGACCGTGCTCAAGCTGGCCCTCCGGGGCGTCCGCCACAACGTCGGGCGCTACCTGGCGACGCTGATCGCCATCCTCACCGGTGTCGCGTTCTTCGCCGCCTCCGGGTTCCTGTCGCAGCGGGTGATCGTCGCCCTGGAGGGCGACGTCGACCGCCAGCTGCGGCGCAGTCGACGTGGCCATCGTCCCCGACCACGACGACGCCGCGAGCACCGACCAGCTCGGCGAGCAGCTGGTGGTCACCGGCGACGCCCTCGATGCCATCGCCGCGACCGACGGGGTCGAGGCCGTGGCCGGGCACCTCACCGGACCGGTCGCCTTCCTCGACGACGACGGCACGACCTTCGCCGACGGCGCCACCGGTCGAGCTCTGGGTCTCCGACGACGAGCTCAACCCCCTCGACGTCACCGAGGGCGAGGCTCCCACTGCGGAGGGGCAGATCGCCATCGACGAGGACACCGCCGACGAGGAGGACCTCGCGGTCGGCGACTCGGTGACCGTGCTCGGCGTCGGCGGCCAGCTCGACGTCGAGATCGTCGGCCTCACCGCGTTCGGGTCGACCGCCTCGTTGAACGACGGCGGCACGGTGAGCCTCTTCGACGCCCAGGCCTTCACCCTCCTCACCGACGGCACCGAGGAGTACCAGGAGGTCTTCCTCCGGGGCTCGGGCACGGAGGCCGAGCTGCTCGACGCGGTCGAGCCCGCCGTGCCCGAGGGCTTCACGGCCCAGACCGGCGACGAGCTCCGAGCCGACAAGCGCGACCAGGCCGGCTCGTTCGGGCGGGCCCTGCGGATCGGGCTGCAGGGCTTCGCCACCCTCGCCCTGCTCGTGGGCGGCTTCGTCATCTACAACACGTTCAGCGTGATCATCGCCCAGCGCCAGCGGGAGCTGGCGGTGCTGTCGGCGATCGGCGCCACCCCCAAGCAGCTGAAGCGGTCGCTGCGCTTCGAGGGGATCCTGATCGGGCTGCTGGGATCGGCCCTGGGCGTGCTGGTCGGCTTCGGGCTGACCTTCCTGCTGATCGCGATCCTCGAGGCGTTCGGCGTCGCCCTGCCCGGGCTCGGGGATCGAGGTCACCCCGCCGTCGTCGTCCAGGGCCTGCGTCACCGGCACGATCATCACCGTCGCCTCGGTCATGATCCCGGCCCGCCGGGCGGCGCGGATCGAGCCCATCGAGGCCCTCCGCGAGGCGGCCACCGAGGCCGGCACGGTGTCGAGGAGCCGCCGGATCGCGTCGGTGGTCCTCGTCGGGCTCGGCCTGCTCGGGCTCTTCGTCGCCCCCGCTCCGGCCCTGAACGGCCTCGGGGCCCTGCTCCTCGTGGTCGGCACCCTCGTGGCCAGCCCGCTCATCGCCCTCGCCGGCGCCCGCGCCGTCCACCCGGTGTTCAGCCGCTTCGGGCTGGAGGGCCAGCTCGCCGTCGACAACTCGGTCCGCAGCCCGAAGCGCACCGCGACCACCGCCAACGCGCTGCTGATCGGCGTGTTCCTGGTGACGTTCGTGACCGTGGCCGGCACCAGCCTGAAGGACTTCGCCGTCCGCGAGATCCAGAACCTCGAGAGCGCCGACTTCATCGTGTCGAGCGACGGCGGGTCGCTGGACGACGACCTCCTCGCCACCATCGGCGACGTCGACGGGGTCGCGTCGGTCTCCCCGTTCCGCCGCGAGGCCGTCACCATCGACGGCACACCCGGCCTGATCTCGACCACGGGCTCCGGCGACATGGTCGACGCCGGCTCGCTGAAGGTGTCCGAGGGCTCCCTCGACGACCTCGCCTCCGGGGGCATCGCCCTGGCCAACAGCGCGGGCGGACCGCTCGGCGGCGAGGACGCGGACGGCGAGGAGGCCGCGCTGGGCGACTCGGTCACCATCACCAGCTCCGACGGCACCTCCCTCGACCTCGAGGTCGTCGCCCTCCTCGAGACCAACCTCGACCAGACCCAGATCGGCGACCTCGTGAGCGAGGCCGACTTCGACCAGCTCGTCGGCGACACGGCTCCGACGGTCGCCTTCGTCGACGCCGAGGACGGCACCGAGTCCGACACCGAGGACGCCCTGTCCGAGGCGCTCGCCACCCGCCCCGACATCTCGGTGGTGCCCGGGCAACTCCATCGGCCAGGTCATCGGCCAGGTGTTCGACTTCCTCATCAACGCCATCAACGGGCTGCTGATGATGAGCGTCGTGATCGCCCTCATCGGCATCGTCAACACGTTGTCGCTGTCGATCATCGAGCGTCGACGCGAGCTCGGCCTGCTGCGCATCATCGGCATGACCGACAAGCGGGTGCAGCGGATGGTCCGGCTGGAGTCCGCCCTCATCAGCACCCTCGGCACCGTCACCGGCGTGGTCCTCGGCCTCGTGGTGGGCTGGGGCGTGATCTTCGCCATCAACCGCAACACCGACGCCGGCATCGGCGTCGAGCCTCCCGCTGCCGCAGCTGGCGCTCGTCCTGGTCCTCGGCGTCGTCCTCGGGGTCGTGGCCTCGATCATCCCGGCCCGCCGCTCGACCCGCCTCGAGGTCCTCGACGCCGTCCAGGCGACCTGACCCGCGCGGGGCGGCACGGCCGGGGATCAGCCCAGGCCCATCCGGTCGGGCTCCGAGGCCAGGGTCTGGAACGCGGCCGGCATCCGCTCGGACACGGTGGCCCGGACCAGGTCGGCGAACGCCCGCAGGTGGGCGGCGCGGGCCGGGTCGGGAGCGGCGTCGGCGAGCTCCGCCACGACCGACAGGAGGGCCCGGGTGACCTGGGGGGCCTCGGCCCCGTAGTGCAGCACCTCGGTCAGCCCGAGGGTGGACAGGCGCTCGAACGACGGCTCGTGCAACCGCACCCGTGCGCTGCCCTCGTCGTCGAGGTACCACCCGCTCGGGTCCGGGTGGGTGACGATCCGGGCCAGGAGGTCCTCGATGCGCAGCAGCGCCTGGACCGCGGTGGTCGGGTCGTTGATCGCCGGCGACAGCGCCCGGCTGGCCGTGTCGACCAGCTGGCGGATGCCGAAGCCGGGGTCGAGCAGGAGGGTCCGCTCGGAGCCGAAGAGCAGGTGTGCGTGCACCTCGTCGACATCGAGGGCAGCCGGATCGGCGCCGTGCACCTCGGCGACGACGGTGAGCGGACCGGCGTGCTCGCCCACTGCGACCCGCACGTCGACCCAGCACCCGGCGCGGGCCGCGGCCCGGGCCAGGCCGGCCGCGTCGACGGCCTGCAGCACCCGGGGCGACCCCCGGTGCCGCGAGGCGCGGCGGGGCCGGATGGCGACCGGCGTCGCCGCGGGGACCGGTGCCGGGACCTCCCGGTAGGCCGAGGCCGGGGGGAACGCCCCGTCGACGGCGTCGTGGGACGCACGGGCCGTCATGCGCAGCAGGTACTGCACCCGCAGCAGCCGGACCATGTGGTGCACGAAGCCGATGAACATCACGACGGTCGACAGCACCAGCAGGTACATCACCGTCGCGGTCACCGCCGGCACGAAGGGCCGGTCGACCTCGCGGGTGGCGACGAGGGTGTTCAGGGCGAACACGAACGTGGCGAGGAACACGCCCAGGGTCGCCTGGGTGACCCGGGACCGCACGAACAGGCGCACGATCCTCGGGGAGTACTGGCTGCTCGCCAGCTGGATCGCGACCAGCGTCGTCGCGAAGACGACACCCAGGAAGGTGAGCATCGCCGAGGCGACCGTCGACGCGACCCCGGCCAGGGCCGTGGGATCGCCCGGGAGGATGACGGTGGTGCCCGGGTCGACGTCGGTGCTCCGGTCGATCTCGACGGTGATCCGCGAGAGCACCATGGCCAGCACCGCGGCGCCGAGCGGCACGAACCAGAGGGTGCCGAAGACCACCTCCTGGGCCCGGGCCCGGCGGATCGACAGCGGAGGAGCCGAGCGGGCCCGGACGTGCTCGCCCTCGGAGACGGTCGGGGTGCTCACCGCGCCGGGTCGGAGCGGACTTCCTCGGAGTCGGGCTCCGAATCGGGCTCGGGCTCCACGGCGGGCACGGGCAGGCGGTCACGTCCGAGCGCCGCGGCCCCCAGCAGGGGGTACACGACGATCGAGACCATCCCGGCCCCGACGAGCGCCGCCGCGGTGGTCGAGCGGATCTGGCCGGCCTCGAGGCCGAGGGTGGTGATCACGACGATCAGGGGGAGCCCGGTCGCCGAGAAGAAGGCGAGGGCGAGCCGGTCACGGCCCTCGGGCAGCTCCCGGCGGTACAGCAGGGTCGGGCAGGCCCCGGGCGACCAGGAAGCAGGACCAGGAAGAGCGGGAGCTTGAGCAGCGCGGTCGGGCTGCCGAGGAGGGCATCGAGGTCGTACTGGATGCCGGTGACGACGAAGAACACCGGGATCACGAAGCCGAGCGTCACCGCCTCGAGCTTCACCTCGATCTGCTCGACCTCCTCGCTCGGTCGCCGCGCTCGCGGTCAGCAGCCGGAACACGATGCCCGCCGTGAACGCCCCGAGGAGGATGTCGAGCCCCAGCTCGGCGGCGGCGAGGGTGAGGCCCGCCGATCAGCACCATCGCGAGGCGGACGTAGAGCTGGCCGCTCGACCGTGAGGGTCGTGGCCAGGGCGACCTGGAACCGGGGCGGGCGTCGGGCGGGTCGCCAGCCACAGGGCCAACGCCGCGACCAGCCCGAACGCGACCAGGGCCTCGACCGAGCGCACCGCTCCGGTCGTCGCTGAGCAGAACGGCCACCGCGATGATCGGGCCGAACTCGCCCACCGACCCGACCGCGAGCACGTGGGTGCCGAACGGGGTGGCCAGGATCCCGGCGTCGCGGAGGATCGGGAGGAGGGTTCCGAGTGCGGTGGTGGTGAGCGCCAGACCCGACGTACAGCTCGCTCGAGATCACGCCGGTGGCCTGCAGCACCGCCCCGGCGGCCAACCCGATCACGATCGACAGCCCCCAGCCACCGAGGGCCAGTCGCAGGGGTCGGCCCTGCAACCGGGCCGGGTCGACCTCGAAGCCGGCGAGGAAGATCAGGGTGGCGATCCCCAGCTCGGAGAGCAGCGAGATCGGCTCGGTCACCTCGACGAGGTCGAGCACGTCGGGGCCGACGAGGATGCCGAACAGGATCTCGAGCACCAGGGCGGGCAGCCGCAGCCACGGCGCCAGCGAGACGATCAGCGGCGCGGAGAAGGCGATCACCAGGATCACGAACAGGGTGCCGGCCGGGTCCTTCAGCACCGAGCGCCTCCCGAACGTCAGGTTCCCCGACGGGACGTGGCGCGGCCGGGCAGGGACTGGGGACGGTCGCCCCGGCCGCGGACGGTACCACGGCCGGTGACGGTGCCGAGGACTCCCGCCCCGGGCCATCGATCCTGGTCCTGGGGCCAAAACGGGGTGTGGCCCCGGGCGCCGCACCAGCCGAGGCCGGGCGGCGGCCCAGGGCCACCGTCGGACGAGGATCCACCAAGCGATCGGACCGAGGGGTTACCCTCGCTTCGACCACTCACATCGCCCGTCGGAGCCGAGGCCCCGGCGGGCGATGCTCCTTTTCCGGCCTGCTCGACGCCGGAGCGTCGGGCGGACCAGTCCCGACCTCCGGGGCGGACCCCGGTGGCCGGACCGCCTCGCTGATCGGCCGGGAGGCCGCTCCTCGAGGCGGACGGTGGAGCTTCGTCCTCCACAGCGGTGGTCGGCGGATCCGGTCACCGAGCCGGTTCTCCGAGGCGGACCCCGGTGTCGTGCTCTGCGTCCCTCACCGCTTCCGTGCCGTTGCGGTAGGCGCACTGTGCGCCCCCCGGCGGCCCGGGTCAACAGGTTTCGCGAGATCCACAGAGTTGTCCCCGACCTTTCTCGTCTGTCCCCAGATCACCCCCGGTCCATCCACCGGTCGACCACAGGTCACCCACAGGCCGCCGGGACGACCGTCGCGCGGGTGTTCGGTCGGCGCCACCCGGCCGACGGGGAGCCTCAGCCCGCGATCGCCAGCCCGAGGGCGAAGAGGGCGCCGAAGACGAGCTGGACCCGACCGGTGGCGGCCAGCACGGGGATCAGGGCCGGGCCGCGGGCGCCCCCGAGCACGGCGACGACCGGCGGGTTGGCCGGCAGCACCGCCAGCAGGGCCACCGCGGCGAGCGGACGGCCGCCCAGGCCGGCCACGACGGGCGTGGCGACGAACGCGCCGACGAGCAGGCCCACGTAGAGGAACGCGGGTGCGACGGTCGCCCAGGCGCACCGCGAGCGTGCGCTTGCCGACCTCGGTGTCGCCCGGGATGTCGCGCAGGTTGTTGGTGACGAGCAGGGCGGTGGCCAGCAGGCCCACGGGGATCGACGCGCCGAGGCCCAGGCCGCTCGAGCTCCTCGGTCTGCACGTAGTCGGAGCCGGCGGTGGCGACCACCCCGAAGAAGGTGAACACGAACACCTCGCCGAACCCGGCGTAGCCGTAGGGCCGGGGCCCGCCCGTGTAGAACCAGCCGGCGGCGATGGCCAGGGCGCCGACGACGAACAGCTCCGGGCCCGACCGCCAGCGCCAGGCCGGCCCCGGCCACGCCGGCCACGGCGAAGGCGGCCAGGGCGGCCCGCTTCACCGCACCGGGCCGGGCCAGGCCCTGGCCCACCAGCCGCACCGGACCCACCCGGCGGTCGTCGGCGTCGGTGCCCCGGATGCCGTCGGAGTAGTCGTTGGCGTAGTTCGTGGCCACCTGGAGGGCGAGGGCCACCACCAGGGCGGCGACCGCCCGCCACCAGATGAGGCCGCCGGGGACCTGGCCGACGGCGCAGGCGGTGCCCACCGCCACCGGCACCACGGCCGCCGGCAGGGTGCGGGGCCGGGCGCCGGCCAGCCACAGCCGCCACCCCTCCGGCCGAGCCGCCGGGACCTGGGGTGCGGTCACGGGCGCTTGGGGAAGCGCTCGAACTCGGGCCGGCGCTTCTGCTTGAAGGCGTCCCGGCCCTCCTGGGCCTCCTCCGAGCCGTAGAAGAGCAGGTTGGTGTCGTGGGCCAGCTGCTGGAGGCCGGCCAGACCGTCCTCGTCGGCGTGGAAGCTGGCCTTCAGCAGGCGCAGCGCGAACGGCGAGAGGCGCATCATGTCCTGGCACCAGCGCACCGTCTCCTGCTCCAGCTCCTCCAGGGGCACCACCGCGTTGACCAGGCCCCAGTCGAGGGCCTGCTCGGCGCCGTACTGGCGGCAGAGGAACCAGATCTCCTTGGCCCGCTTCTGGCCGATCTGGCGGGCCAGGACCGAGGCCCCGAAGCCGCCGTCGAAGGAGCCGACCCGGGGCCCGGTCTGCCCGAAGGTGGCGTTGTCGGCGGCGATGCGTGAGGTCGCACAGCACGTGGAGGACGTGGCCCCCGCCGACCGCGTAGCCGGCCACCATGGCCACCACCGGCTTCGGCAGCCGGCGGATCTGGACGTGCAGGTCGGTGACCAGGAAGCGGCCCACGCCGCGCTGCCCGACGGCGTCGTCGCCGACGTAGCCGGAGTCGCCCCGGGCCCGCTGGTCGCCGCCGCTGCAGAAGGCCAGCGGCCCCTCGCCGGTCAGGATCACCACCCCGACGTCGGGGTCCTCCCGGGCCAGGGTGAAGGCGTCGACCAGCTCCTCGACGGTGTGGGGCCGGAAGGCGTTGCGCACCTCGGGCCGGTCGATGGTGATCTTGGCGATCAGGCCACCGCCGTCACCGTCGGGGAAGGCGGCGGCGGTCTCGTAGCGGATGTCGGTCCACTCCCCTGCCGGCTCCCAGGACAGGGCGGGCGCGATGGTGCGGTCGGCGTCGGCAGGTCGGGCCATCGGGCGAGTCTCGCCCACCACGACGAGCGGGTGCACGCCCGGGGCGTGCACCCGCTCGTGGGTGGATCTACGGTGGGTCCGGCGTCGGGCGCCGGCCGGGTCAGCTGCGGTTGGAGCTGATGATGCGGCGCACGACGCCGCGGGTGTCGTCGTCGTCGGGCGCCTGCCCGTTGGAGGCGGTCTGGACGGCGCGGGCGGCGGCCGGGCTGAGGGCCCCGAGCTGGGCGGCGAGGTCGTCCTCGTCCATCGCCGGGCCGGGCCAGGAGCTCTCCGGGGCGTCGTCGCCGGCGAAGAGGTCCTCGACCGGGGCCGGCGCGGGCGCCGGGGCCTCGGCCAGCAGGGGCTCGGGGAGCACCTCGGCGCCGCTGCCGGTGTCGAGGTAGCTGTGGCCGTGGGTCGAGGCGCCCAGGTGGGAGTCGAGGTCGACGGCGGTGCTGCCGGAGGCGGCGGTGCCCAGGTCGACGTCGGCCAGCTCGGACTCGAGGTGCAGCTCGGGCTCCGGTGCCGGCTCCTCGACGGCGGCCAGGACCGTGAGCGGCGTCGGCTCGTCGATCGCCTCGGCGACCTCCGGCTCGGGCTCCGGCTCGGGCTCACGACGGCGAGGGCCTCGGGGACCTCGATGAGGGCCACGGGCTCCGGGGCGTCGTCGAAGGCGACGGGCTCGGAGGCGGCGAAGGCGTCGACCTCGGCCATGTCGCGGGCGATGTCGGCCAGGCCGCCGGCGGCGGCGACCTCGACCTCCGGGCCGCCCAGGTGGTCGTGGCGCTCGGGCCCGGCATCGACCGGCTCCGGGGCGAAGTCGACCGGGTCGGGTGCGGTGGAGCGGGGCGGCGCGTCCGGGTCGACGGTGACCAGGCCGGCGTCGTGCAGCTCCTTGATGCGCACGGCGGCGTCGATGTCGTCGAGGTCGAGGAGGACCCCGAACCCCCCGGCGGTGGTGCCGGAGCCGATGGCGACCAGGTGGCGCCAGGTGGTCTGGTCGATCTTGACGTGCTCGCCCTCGATCTCGCCGCGGAGCGTCACCACGGCGGACGACGAGGGCACGAGGGCCTCGACCGGCCGCCAGGCCGTCGAGGTCGGCCTCGGCCGCGACCAGGGCCTCGCCGGCGTCGACGGGCTCGCCCGGGGCGGGCGCGGCGACGTCGGGCTCGAAGGCGAACGCGCCGTCCTCGAAGCGGAGCAGCTCGAAGATCGCGTCGGTGACCGACCCGGAACGGGTCGGCTCGCCGGCCACCAAGGCGCCGTCGACGAACCAGAGACGGCCCACCCCACGGTCGCCTTCGATCGTCAGCTCACCCGTCTTGCTCGTGGACGCCAACATCCGAACCAGCTCGGTGAGGGCGAAGGTGTCGAGGGTGCCCTGGAGGGACACAGCAGACCTCCCGGTCGATGAACCATCCCCCATCGGCAGGTCGCGCCCCGCATTTGAGCGTCCGGCCCACCGATGGATGGGCTCGGAGGCTACCGGGTCACCCGGATCGGTGCCCGGCGGGTCCCGCCCGGAGCGGGCCGGTCCTCAGCGGTGGGTCGCGAGGGCGGCGACCGCGGCGGCCGACATCACCTCGACCGGCGGGTCCTCCCCCGTCCAGCGGCGGAAGGCGTGGGCCGCCTGGTGGACGAGCATCCCGAGGCCGTTGACCGGCATCGCCCCGTGCTCCCGGGCCGCCACCAGGAGCGGCGTCTCGACCGGGTCGTACACCAGGTCGACCACCACCTGACCGGGGCCGAGTCGGCTCGGGTCGACCGGCAGGGTCGGGTCACCGCCCATCCCCACCGGCGTGGCGTTCACCAGCAGGTCGGCGCCGGCCACCGCGTCGGGCTCGACGACGGCTCCGACGCCCCCGGCCAGCAGGGCCGCCGATGCGGCGCGCTCGGGGCTGCGGGCCAGGACGCCCACCTGCGCGGCCCCGCGCCTCGGCCGAGTGCGGCGATGACCGCCCGCGCCGCACCGCCCGCTCCGACGACCACGGCGCGGCGACCGGCCGGGTCCCAGCGCGTGGTCGACGACCAGCGAGTCGAGGAAGCCCGGTCCGTCGGTGCTGTCGCCCTCGACCTGGGTGCCCCGCCAGGCCAGGCAGTTCACCGCGCCCAGGCGCTCGGCCCGGGCGGTGAGGACGTCGCTGCCGGCGGCCGCGGCCGCCTTGTGCGGCATGGTGACCGACATGCCCGCCAGGTGCAGGCTCCGCATCGCGGCCAGCGCATCGGGGGCCCGGCCGTCGGGCACCGAGACCGCGAAGTACGACCAGTCGAGCCCGAGCGCGGCGAAGGCGGCGTTGTGGATGACCGGCGACAGCGAGTGCTCGACCGGCGACCCGATGACCCAGCAGACCCTCGGATGGCTCACGACCCCGCCCCGCCCATCGTCAGCCGCACCCGAGCCCCTTGGCCTCGCACTCGTCCTTGGCCCTGAGGAACTCGTCGTAGTCGTCGGTGAAGAGGTGCTGGCCCTCCTCCTCGAGGACGTAGTACAGCCAGGGCCCGGTGGCCGGGTTCAGCGCGGCATCGATCGAGGTGCGACCCGGCGCCGCGATCGGGGTGGGCGGCAGGCCGGGGTTCGTGCGCGTGTTGTAGGGCGAGTCGCTCTCGAAGTCGAGCGGTTCACCGGTCTCGTCGGCCAGGAACTGGCTGGTGGCGTCGATGCCCAGCGGCATCCCCTGGAGGAGGCGGTTGTAGATGACCCGGGCGATCTGGGGCGACTCGTCGGGGTTGCCCGACTCCCGCTCGATCAGGGAGGCGACGACCAGCACCTCGTAGGCCGACAGCGGCGGGAGGTTGTCGCCGGTGAGCCCGGCGTCGATCCCGGCGTCGGACGCCTGCTCGTCGAGCTCGTCGACCAGGCGCTTGACCAGCGTGTCGGGGGTGTCGAGGGCGCCGACCTCGTAGGTCGACGGGAAGAGCATGCCCTCCATCGACGCCTGGCCCTCGGGCAGGAACCGGGACCGGTTGGCCGGGTTGTAGACCGCGGCGTTGAGCTCGTCGACGGTGAACCGGGGGATCTGGTCGGTGATCGACGCGATGATCTCGGCCAGCCGCAGCCCCTCGGGGACGGTGATGTCGAGGGTGGCGGGCGAGAGCGGATCCCCGCGGAGCACCTCCGCGACCTCCTCGAACGACGAGTCCTCCCGGAACCGGTAGGTCCCGGCCTGGAGCTCGATCTCCTTGTCGCGGATCCAGAAGCGGAACAGGGTGGCGTTGCTGACCACGCCCGCGTTGCTCGAGCAGCGAGCCCAGGTCGGTGAGCCGGGCCCCGTTGGGCACGAGGACCTCGACCTCCTCGCCCGGCGGCCCGGGCGGGTCGACCTGGCGCTGGTACCAGCTGCGGCCCCCGAGGACCAGCACCACGAACATCAGCAGGATGACGCCCAGGACCACCACCACCTTGGGCAGGCCGGCCCTCTCGTTCGGCAGGTCGACGATGTCGTCGTCTTCCACGCTGGGGATCACTCCTCGTGCGGCCCGACGGAGGCCGCGGTCGTCGTCAGGGGCGCGCCACCGTCGAGCCAGGTCTGGAGCAGCACGGCCGCGGCGGCGGAGTCCACCACCCTACGGCGCGCCCGACCGTCGGCCCCCGCCTCGGCCAGGAGCCGGTGCGCGGTCACGGTGGTGAGGCGCTCGTCGTGGAGCACGACCGGCACGGGGAGGAGCGGCGTCGAGGGCCGCCGCCTCGGCCTCCGCGGCCCGGGCCGCGGGTCCGCGGCTGCCGTCGAGCGACAGCGGCCAGCCGACCACCACCGCCTCGACCTCCTCCTCGGCGACGATCTCGGCCAGCCGACGTCGGAACCGGGCCACGTCGCGGTCGCGGGCGAGCACCGCGTACGGGCTGGCCAGGCGGCCTCCGGCGTCGCAGGTGGCGAGCCCGATCCGGACCGACCCGAGGTCGACCCCGAGCGCCCTCATCGCCGCCCGACGCCGTCACGCGGTGCAGGCCGGCCGCGCTCCGCACCTGGGAGAGGGCCTCGTCGAGCGCCTCGGGCTGGCGGCCTCCGGCGACGGCCAGGTCGGCGCCCTTCCCGCCACCACCGCCGACGGTGCGGGCGGCGTCGGCGATGAGCTCGCCGGCGTGGAGCCCGGCGTCGGGCGCGACCGCGGCCACCAGGGCCACCCCGCCGCCCTCGGGCGCGGCGCCGAGCACCACGCCCCGGATGCCGGGCTGGTCGCGGACGGCCAGGGCCAGGGCCCGCACCGCGTCGCGGTCGAGCCCGTCGACGCGGGCCACGACCACCCCGTCGACGGCCTGGGCGGCGAGGTCGGTGGCCCCGCCCGCCGCGGCCTGGGCCTTGAGCCCGCTGACCTCGTCGCGGAGGGCCTTGAGCTCGGTGAGGCGCTTCTCGATGCCCTCCAGCAGCTCGCCGGAGGGCACGCCGACCAGCTCGGCGGCCCGGGCCAGCCGGGCCTCCTCCTCGCGGAGGCGCTCGATGGGCCCGGTGCCGGTGACGGCCTCGACCCGGCGCAGGTTCGACCCGATCGAGCCCTCCGAGACGATCTTCATCGGCCCGATGTCGCCGGTGGCGGTGACGTGGGTGCCGCCGCACAGCTCGACGCTGTGGCGCCCGGCCTCCAGCACCCGCACCCGGTCGCCGTACTTCTCGCCGAAGAACGCGATCGCCCCCTTGGCCAGGGCCTCCTCCTTGGAGGTCTCGTAGTGGCGCACCGGGTCGTTGACCAGGACGGCCTCGTTCACGAGGTCCTCGATGGCGGTGATCTGGGCGTCGGTGACCGGCTCGTAGTGGGAGAAGTCGAAGCGCAGGCGATCGGGCGCGACCAGCGAGCCCTGCTGCTTCACGTGCGAGCCGAGCACCTCGTGCAGGGCCCAGTGCAGCAGGTGGGTGCCGGTGTGGTTGCGCTTGATGGCGGCCCGGCGCTCGGAGTCGATCGCCGCGGTCACCTGGTCGCCGACCTCGGGGACGGCGTCGCCGAGCGCGGACCCGATGGCGGGTGAGGCCGGGGACGGCGTTGGTGGTGTCGAGCACGTCGACGGAGCCGGCGGGGCCGGTGAGGGTGCCGGTGTCGCCGACCTGACCACCGGACTCGGCGTAGAAGGGGGTGCGGTCGAGCACGACGTCGACCACGCCATCGTCGCCGTCGACGGCCACGACCCCGACGACGGTCGCGACGGTGGTCTCCTCGTCGCGGCCGGTGAAGTCGGTGGGGCCGTGCTCGGCCAGGATCGCCTGGTAGGTGGACAGGGCGTCGCCGACCTCGGCCCCCTTGTTCCTCCGACCGCCGGCCTTCGACTGGCGGCGCTGCTCCTGCATGTCGGCGTCGAAGGTGGCCCGGTCGACGGGGTGGCCCCGGTCCTCGGAGATCTCGGCGGTGACCTCGTAGGGGAAGCCGTAGGTGTCGTGGAGGGTGAAGGCCACGTGGCCGGACAGCTCGGCGCCGTCGGCCAGGTCGGCCATCTCGGCCTCGAGGATGCCGAGGCCGTTGCGCAGCGTGCGCCGGAACTGGGCCTCCTCGCGCTCGAGCACGCCCTGGATCACGTCGAGGCCGTCGCGCGACCTCGGGGTAGGCGCCGCCCATCACCTCGGCCACCTCACCGGCGAGGGGCACGGTGACGGTGCTCTCCACACCCAGGAGGTAGGCGAAGCGGACGGCCCGCCGGATGATCCGGCGGAGGACGTAGCCCCGCTCCTCGTTCGACGGGATGACGCCGTCGGCGATGAGGAAGGTCATGGTGCGGGCGTGGTCGGCCAGCAGCCGCAGGGCGACGTCGGACTCCTCGGCGTCGCCCAGGCGGCGACCGGTGAGCGCCTGGGCGGCGTCGACGACGCGGCTGATCGAGTCGGCCGCGTAGAGCGACGGGCTGCCCTTCAGGACGCCGAGCAGCCGCTCGAAGCCGGCCCCGGTGTCGATGCCCTTGGCGGCCAGGTCGGACAGCTGGCCGTCGGCGCCCCGGTAGTACTGGGGGAACACCAGGTTCCAGAACTCGACGTAGCGCTGGTCGGCGGCCGGGTTCTCGGGACCGCCCTCGGGCCCCAGGTCGGGTCCGAAGTCGAAGAACAGCTCGGAGCTCGGACCGCACGGGCCGACCTCGCCCATCTCCCAGAAGTTGTCGGCGCCCAGGCGCTGGATGCGCTCGACCGGGAAGCCGACCGCGTCGGCCCAGATCTCGTGGGCCTCGTCGTCGCTGTGGTGGATGGTGACCCACACCCGGTCGGCGTCGATGCCGAGCACCTCGGTGACCAGCTCCCACGCCCACGGGATGGCCTCGGCCTTGAAGTAGTCGCCGAAGCTGAAGTTCCCCAGCATCTCGAAGAACGAGAGGTGGCGCAGCGACCGACCGATGGCGTCGAGGTCGTTGTGCTTGCCGCCGGCTCGCACGCACTTCTGCACCGAGACCGCCCGGGGCGGGTCGAACGGCACGGCCTCCTCACCGAGGAAGTACGGGACGAACTGCATCATCCCCGAGTTCGTGAACATGGGGGCCGACGGGTGGTGCGGGATCAGCCCCGCCGACGGCACGCGCGTGTGCTGCTTGGCGACGAAGAAGTCGTTCCAGGTGCGGCGCAGCTCGTCGGCGTCCATAGGTGACGGAGATCCTACCGGGGGTGGCCTTCCGCTCCGAGACGCGATCGCGGCCCGGTGGGTCCCGTTCCCACCGGCGCGGCCGTGTGGGACCATGAGGGCGTGCACCTGGACGGGGTGTCGGGGGTCGGCCTGCGCGCCCGGCTGCTGGGGCGGTTCGGGGTGGAGGGCTGCGACCTGTCGACCCTGCGCAGCCGCAAGGCCCGCACCCTCCTGAAGGTGCTGGTGCTCGCCGAGGGGCGACCGGTGGGCATCGACCGGCTCGTCGACTGCCTGTGGGGCGACCAGCCGCCGGCCCGCCCCGGCCGGGAGGTGGCCGTCAACGCCAGCCGGGCCCGGGCGGTGGTCGGGGCCGAGGCGGTCGAGCGCACCGACGGCGGGTACCGGGCCCGGCTCGCCTGGTCCGACCTGCTGGCCCTGTCCGAGCTGGAGCGGGAGGCCGCCCGCCGCCATGACGCCGGGGACCACGTGGCCGCCCGCACCACCGCCACCGCGGGCCTGGCCCTGGTGAGGGGCGAGCTCCTCGGTGACGAGGTCGACCCCTGGTGGGCCGAGGCCGAGATCGAGGCCACCGCCCGGCGCATCGCCTCGCTCCGCCGGATCTCGGCCCGCTCCGCCCTGGCGCTGGGAGCGCTCAGCGCGGCGGCCTCGGAGGCCGAGCAGGCCCTCGCCCTCGACCCCTTCGACGAGGCCGCCCTGCGGGTCCTCATGTCGGCGCAGGTGGCGTCGGGGCGGCCGGCCTCCGCGCTCGCCGCCTACGCCGCGGCCCGGGTCCGGCTGGCCGAGGAGCTGGGGGTCGATCCCTCGGTCGAGACCGAGGAGCTCCACGACGCGATCCTCCTCGACCGCCCGTTGCCGGGCGCGCCCTCCCCCGTCGCCTCACCGGTCGCCGACCGTGGGCGCGAGGGCGAGGAGGTCGCCGGTCGGTCGGTCGAGCTGGCCGCCCTCGACGCCGCGCTCCGGGCCCTCGACGAGCGCCCCGAGGTGATCGCCCTCGAAGGCGAGGCGGGCTCGGGCAAGACCACCGTGCTCGACGCCTTCGCCCGGCGCGCCTCCGCCACAGGCGCCGCCGTGCTGCGGGCCGCGTGCGACGAGCGGGGCATCGACCTGCCGCTGGAGCCCGTCGCCGACGCCCTCGCCCGGGCCCTCGACACCCTCGACGCCGAGGAGCGGGCGCGCGTGCTCGGATCCGATGCCGAGCTGCTGGGACCGCTCCTCGGCCCGGGCACCACGGCCGGCCCGGCGGCCACCCTCCCCGGGCCGACCGCGACCACCGACGCGCTCCGGGCCGCCCTCTTCGGGTCGCTGGGGCGCGTGCTGGGCCGCCTCGCGCCGGGGCGACCGCTCGTGCTGCTCCTCGACGACGCCCACGGAGCCGACGAGGCGACGACGGCCTGGCTCCGCCACCTGGTCCGGCGAGGCGAGCCGGTGGTGCTCGTCGTCGCGGCCCGACGGACGAACGGCGGTGGGCCCGCGGCGGTCGGCGGGGTGGAGCCGACGGCCGTCGTGCCCCTCCTCCCGCTCGACCTCGACGCAGCCCGGTCGATCGTCGGCGACGACCGGGCCCCCGCCCTGCTGGAGCGCTCGGGCGGCAACGCCCTGTTCCTCGTCGAGCTGGCCGCCGCCGACCCGGGCGACGACCTCCCCGAGTCGGTGCGGGCCGCGGTGACCGGGCGCATCCGCGACCCGGCGGCGGCCGCGACGGTGCACAGCGCCGCGGTCCTGGGCACCGACGTCGACCTCGACCTGCTCGGCGCCGCGCTGCAGCGGTCGCCCCTCGCCCTGCTCGACCACCTCGAGGTCGCCCTGGCCGCCGGGCTGCTGCACGAGCGCGACGGCGTCCTCGCCTTCCGGCACGCCCTGGTCCGCGACGCCCTGGCCGCGGAGGTCACCGGTCCGCGGCAGGTCCTCCTCCACCGCGAGGCGGCGCGGACGCTCGCAGCCCGCTCCAGGGTCGACCCGCTGCTCGTCGCCCACCACGCCCGCGCCGCGGGCGACCCCGAGGCGGCGGCCGCCGCCCTCGCCGTCGGCGCGGAGGCCGCGGCCCACCGCTTCGACCTCGCCGAGGCCGAGCGCCTGGTGACCGAGGCCCTGTCCCTCGCCCCCTCCGGGGACCTGCTCGTCCGGCGGGGCCGCATCCGGCTGGCGCGGGCCGACCTCGACGGGGCCGAGGCCGACGCGGTCGCCGCCGTCGCCGACTGCGGTGCGCCCGCCCTGGAGCTGCGGGCCTGGGTCGCCCGGCTCCGTCACGACATGGAGACCGCCCTCCGGGTCGGCACCGAGGCCGCGGCGCGCGCCGACGACCCGACCACGCTCATCAGTGCCCGCCTGGCGGTGGCCTTCGCCCACCGGGGGTTGGGCGACCTGGTGTCGGCCGAGCGCGAGCTGGTCGCGGCCATCGGCACCGAGGGGTCGGATCGCCTCGGAGCCAAGGGCTGGCTCGGCGTGCTGCGGGTGCACCAGGGCCGGCCGCAGGAGGCCCTCGACCTCCTCGAGCCGGCCGTCGGGGCCGAGGTCGACTCGGTGCACGGCTTCTGGGTGGAGCACACGCTGCAGATGGCGGTCCACGCCTACGGCATGACCGGACGGATCGTCGAGGCCAGGGCCCTCCTCGACCGCCTCGACCGGGAGCTCGACCGGCGGGGCAGCCGCGACCGCTACCGGGGCCTGGTGGCCAGCTACCGGGGATGGATCGGCCGGAACCTGGACGACCCGGCCGGCCTCGACGACGCCGCCGAGGCCGTCGAGGTGGCGACGATGGCCGAACCCCGGACCCAGGCGACCCTGGACCTCGCCGACGGCCACCTCCGGCGGGGTGACGACGACCGCGCCGCGCGGCTGCTCGACGAGGCCGAGGAGGAGATGCGCGTCCGCTGGTTCCAGAACCGGTGGCGCAGCGAGGCCCGCCTCGGGCTCCTCCGGTCGCACCTGTGGCTGGCCCGCCACGAGCCCGAGGCCGCGGGCCTCTGTGCGGCGACGCGTCGCCACCGCCGCTGCGGAGCGCGGTGACGAGCGCTACGCGACCCTGGCCCGACTCGCCGGGGCGCGGGCGACGGCGATCACCGGCGGCGTGGTCGACCTCGACGCGGTCGATGCCGACCTCGACCGACTGCCCCGGGTCGCGGCCCTGGAGGCGTGGTGGACGACCGCGCTGGTCGTCGACGACCTCTCGGTCGACGCGTGGCAGGGCCGGGCCGAGGCCGCCGTGGACGCCCTGGCCCTCGGCGTCGGGGACGACGCCGATGCGTTCCGGGAGCGGGCCCGCCGCCGGCTCGACCGGGGGACCGTCAGGGCACCCGGGCCACGAGGACGACGACGGCCGGGCGGTACGGCTCCATGATCGGCGCCACCGCCTCGACCGCGGCCCGCCGGAGGTCGGCCTCGGCGTCGGGGGCCAGGCTCCGCAGGTGGTCGGCGAACTGCGCCTGGCCCAGCCGGTAGGCCACCAGCTGCTCGGGCCGGTGCACGCCGACGTCGACCGTCGCCTCGTCCACCGCCACCTCGACCAGCCCCGCGGCCTCGGCCGCAGAGGTCATCGCGGCCTCCGATCCGAGCAGCGGCGTGATCGCCTCCTTGAGGTGCCGGTACCACTCGGGAGGAGCCCAACCGTGGGCCGCGGCCACCTCGTCGACCCGGTCGCGCGCCGGGCTGCGCCACGTGCTGGCGAAGGCCGCCGCCAGCACGACGCCGCCGGGGCGCACGGCGCGGGCCAGCTCGCGCAGGGCCTCCACGGGCCGGGCGACGTGGTTCAGCACGAAGGCCGCCAGCACGTCGTCGACCGCACCGCTCCGCACCGGGACCGCACCGACGTCGGCGACCACGGACGGCGGGCGATCACCACGTCGCCACGCCAGCATCCCCCACGAGGCGTCGAGGGCGACCGGGTGCGCACCGACCTCGACGAGCGCCTCCGATCCGACCCCCGTCCCGGCCCCGACGTCGAGCACCTGCCGGCCGAGCAGGGCGTGGGGGGACCGGGCGACGAGAGCGGCCGCCAACGGCCGGTACACCAGCGAGGCCCCCTGGGCCCACCCGTCGGCCGCGCCGTCGTAGGGACGGACGGTCGCGGGAGCGGTGCTCACAGCCGGGCCGCGCCGTCGAGCGCGACCCGCTCCCACCAGCGCAGCTCGGCCTCGTCGCCGACCGCCTTCTCCCACCCGAAGGTGACCGTGATCGCCAGCAGGCACAGCGCCATCTGCTCGTCGAACCAGCCGTCGGTCGCCACGCCCCGCGCCTCGAGCCGGCGCCGGAACACCGTGACGGTGTCCTCCTTCGTCATCGGGAGGCGGGCCCGGTTGAGGGCCAGGTACCAGGCCAGGTCCCAGCAGCACGGCCCCTCACCCGGGTAGGCCCAGTCGAGGAGGATCGTCCGGCCGTCGGGGTGGACGCCGAGGTTGCCCATCTTCCAGTCGCCCTGCAGGAAGGTCGACGGGGTGGTGGCGAGGGCGTCGACCAACGGCGCCGGCTCGGCGTGCAGCCCGAACAGCACCTCGGCCAGCTCCGGGGCGAGCTCGGGCAGGCGCCGCCAGCCCTCGTCGGCCACCCGCAGGGGCACCGGCACGTCGCCGGTGGCCGTGGCGACCAGCTCCGGGGCGATGTTGTCGGGGGCGAAGAACCGGAGGCGGTTGGCCATCGAGCACAACCCGAGGTCGTCGCTCCACCCCCACCACCGCACCGAGAGGGCGGCCAGCCCGTCGACCATCGCCAGGTGCTGGTCGCGCGTGACCGGATCGTCGCCCTCCGGGATCAGGTGCTCCCCCACGTCGCGCATCAGCATCGTCAGCACCGCGTCGTCGCCCTCCCCGTCGAGGGCCATCCCCACGACCGTGTGGTCGATCGCCGGCGGGGACGCGGTCATGATCCCCTCGCGCCAGACCACCAGGTTCCAGTAGGCGGGGTCGTGGATGACGCGGGTGATCCAGTCGCTCGACCGCGACAGCGACTTCACGATGCACCGCTGCCCGTCGACGACCACCCGCGCGAAGCGCGACCCCGACTTGCCGTCGCCGGGGTCGAGGGGCTCCCGGTCACCGGCGTCGGCCAGGAGCTCGGCCGTCGAGGGGGCCAGCCAGGGTGTCGGCACGGCGTCCATGGTGGCGCGGCCGGGGCGGGAGGGGGTGGAGCAGGTCACGCCGCCACCCTCACCGACGGTGGCTGCACGTCGTCTGCAACGTCCGCTGCAACCGTCTTGCAGGCCGCCGGGCGTGGAGTGGGGGTCCGGGCCGCGACCGTCGCGACCCCACCACCACGGGGAGACCCCATGACCACGACCACCACCACCCGACCCATCGACGAGGCCGCGCTCGGTGCGCTGGTCGAGCAGGCCATCGGCGACTTCGGCTCGCTCCTCCAGGCGACGCTGGTCGTCGTCGGCGACCGCCTCGGCCTCTACCAGGCCCTCGACGAGGGCGGACCCCAGACCCCGGCCGAGCTGGCCGACCGCACGGGCACCGTCGAGCGCAACGTCCGAGAGTGGCTCGCCGCGCAGGCCGCCGCCGGCTACGTCGAGCACGATGCCGACGGCCGCTACCACCTCTCGCCGGAGCAGGCCGCGCTGTTCGTCGACGAGGACAGCCCCGCGTTCGTGATGGGAGGCTTCCAGGGCATGACCGCGGCGGCCAAGGCCGACGAGCTCCTCACCGAGGCCATGCGCACCGGCGGTGGCTACGGGTGGGGCGAGCACCACCACGACCTCTTCCAGGGCACCGAGCGCTTCTTCCGCCCGGGCTACAAGGCCAACCTGGTGCAGTCGTGGCTGCCCGCCCTCGACGGCGTGGTCGACGACCTCGCCGCCGGCGCGACGGTGGCCGACGTGGGCTGCGGGTTCGGCGCCTCGACGATCATCATGGGCGAGGCCTACCCGGCCTCGACGTTCGTCGGCTTCGACTTCCACGGCCCGTCGATCGACCACGCCCGGGAGCAGGCGGAGGCAGCCGGGCTGTCCGAGCGCGTCCGCTTCGAGGTGGCGCCGGCCAAGGGGATCACCGGGTCCGGGTACCGGCTGGTGTGCTTCTTCGACTGCCTGCACGACATGGGGGACCCGGTCGGCGCCCTGGTCCGGGCCCGCGAGGCCCTGGCCGACGACGGCACGGTCCTGCTGGTCGAGCCCTACGCCGGCGACTCGGTGGAGGAGAACCTCACCCCCGTCGGTCGGGTGTTCTACGCCGCGTCGTCGCTGATCTGCACCCCGGCGTCGCAGAGCCAGGAGGTCGGGCTCGCGCTCGGCGCCCAGGCGGGCGAGGCCCGACTGGCCGAGGTCGCCCGCGAGGCCGGGTTCACCCGGGTGCGGCGGGCCGCCGAGACCCCCTTCAACCTGGTGCTGGAGCTGCGCCCGTAGCCGCAGGCAGGGGCGATGGTCAGACCGGCACCGAGCAGGGGTCGACCTGCTTCAGCAGGAGGGTGCGCACCACGGAGGTGGTGACGGCGTCCTCCTGGAGCCGGCCGTCGGCCACCGCGCCTTCGAGGTGGTCGAGCAGGGCGGGCACGTCGACGTCGGAGAACAGCACCATGTCGACCCCGGCGGCCAGGGCGGCCTCGGCCGCCTCGGCCGGGCCGAAGCGCCCGGTGATGGCCGCCATCGACCCGAGGTCGTCGGTCATCACCACGCCCTGGAACCCGTAGTCGTCCCGCAGGAGGCGCACCGCGGCCGGGCTCACCGACGCCGGGAGGCCGTCCTCGGTGAGGCCGGGCACGTCGAGGTGGCCGAGCATCACGCCCGACTGCCCGCCGAGGCGGGGCAGCAGCTCGGCGTAGGGCACCAGGTCGGAGCTGCGGAGCTGGTCGATCGGAGGGGTGGCGGCGGCGCCGTCGTGGGTGTCGCCCGACGACGACCCGTGGCCGGGGAAGTGCTTGAGCACGGGGGTGATCCCCTCGTCGAGCAGTCCCCGGGCGTACGCCTCGGCGTAGGTGACGACCACCTCGGGGTCCTCGGAGAAGGACCGGTCGCCGATGACGTCACCGTCGGACTGGGCGGAGACGTCGACGACGGGCGCCAGGTCGACGGTGATGCCGTGCTCGCGCATGACCCGGCCGCGCCGGCGGGCCAGGTCGCGCACCTGCTCCGGCGACATCGTGGCCGCCATCTCGCGGGCCGACGGGACGTCGCCGTCGAGGCCCTCGATGCGCTGCACCCGACCGCCCTCCTCGTCGACCATCACCATGAGGCCGGCGGCGCTCGGCCGCGCGCAGGTCCTGCAGCGCACCGCTGGTGAGGAGGGTGGTGTCGTCGCCCCCGACGAAGAGCCCGCCCACCGGGTCGCCGCCGGCCACGTCGATGGCGTCCTGGGTGGTCGACGGGTCGACCCCCGTGACGACCAGGGACGGCCAGACGCCGCCGCAGCGGCCACTGCGCCACCGATGCCATCGGGTCGCAGGGCGTGGCGACGACGGTGGTCGTCGGGGCGGCGGAGGTCGGGGCGCTCGTCGGAACGGTGGTCGGCACCGGCTCCGCCTCGGTCGTGGAGGCTCCCCCGGCGACCGTCGCGTCGTCGCCGGTGCCATCGGTGAGGAGGACCACCACCCCGGCCAGCACCAGCAGGATGGTCAGGATGCCCAGGCCGGCGCGCACCCGGATCTGCCGATCGAGGTCGACCTCGTCGTCCATGACGGCCTCGGTGGGTGGGTCGGAGGGTGGGTCGGCCGCCGGCGCGGCCTCGGGAGCGTCCCGCTCCAGGTCGAACGGCTGCGGTGGCTCGGCCGCGGGCCGGAGGTCGATGATCGGATCGTCCGCGGCATCGTCGATCGGGTCGTCGATCGCCAGGTCGCCGTCGCGACCGGGCCCGGTCTCGCCTCCGGAGCTCACCCCACCACGCTGGCACACCGACCCCCACCGCCCGCGGCAATCCACGTCTCCGGCCGGCGGCCGGGACCGGTGGTGCGGCTCTACCCGGCGCGGCGGCGGTCGACCTTCTGGTCGACCTCGGCCTTCATCTCGGCCTCGCGGGCCTTCATGGCCTCACGGCCCTCGGAGACGGCGTCGCGGACGGCGGGGGCGACCCTGCGGGCGGCGTCGGCGGCCCGCTCCTGCACCTTGTCGGGGACGTAGCGCTCGACCGCGGTGCGGACCCGGCGCTGCACCCACAGCGACGAGCCCAGGCCGGCGGCGGTGCCGGTCACGAACCAGAACGTGCGCTTGGGCATCTGACTACCTCGTCCGGCGGGCGGGCTGCGGCTCCCGGCCCCTCAGCTTGCGGGCGGCCCGCTGCGCCCCGGTCGCGGCGGCCGCGGTCTTGATGACGGGCTTCGAGAGGGCGACGTAGGCGGCCCGCGACGCGCCGTCGACCCGGGTGGACACGGCCTCGGCCGCATCGAGGATGCTGCCGACCCGCTCGGTCTCCTCGCCCGCCCGGCGCACCACCTCGGTGGCCTCGTGCAGGGCGGGCAGGGCCTCCGACCGCACCTGCTCGAGCACCGCGGTGACCTCGGCGAGGGTGCGGGTCAACCGCACCACCATCAGGGTCAGGGCGGCGACGACGGCCAGGCTGGCCACCCCGGCGATGATCGCGGCGAGGTCGGCGGCGGTCACGAGCGGTCGTCCGCCCCGTCGGGGCCGGAACCGTCGGTGGCGGCGGTGGCGCGGTCGGTGAGGTCGTGCATGCGGCGGCGGATCTCCTCCTCGTGGCCGTGGCCCGAGGGCACGTAGAACGTGCGGTCGGCGACCTCGTCGGGCAGGTGCTGCTGGGCCACCCACCCACGAGGGTCGTCGTGAGGATACTCGTAGCCCTTGCCGTGCCCGAGCCCCTTGGCGCCCTGGTAGTGCGCGTCGCGGAGGTGGGCCGGGACCCGTCCCGTCGGCCCCTCCCTGACCAGGGCCCGAGCCTCCCAGATCGCCGAGGCCACCCGGTTCGACTTCGGCGCGGTGGCCAGGTGGACCACCGCCTGGGCCAGGTTCAGCTGGGCCTCGGGCAGCCCCACGTGGTCGACGGCACGCGAGGCGGCCTCGGCCACCAGCAGGGACATCGGGTCGGCCATGCCGATGTCCTCCGAGGCGAGGATGACCAGACGGCGGGCGATGAAGCGGGCGTCCTCCCCGGCTTCGAGCATCGTGGCCAGCCACCAGATGCCCGCGTCCGGGTCGCTGCCCCGGATGCTCTTGATGAAGGCGCTGATGACGTCGTAGTGCTCGTCGCGCCCGTAGCGCAGGGCGTTGGCGCCGAGGGCGGCCTCGACGTCGCCGACCTCCACCCGCACGTCGCCGGTCCCCGCACCGTCGCCGGCCTCGGCGCGGGCCCGGCCCAGCGCCAGGGCGACCGCGACCTCCAGGGCGGTGAGGGTCTGGCGCCCATCGCCACCCGCCCGCAGCAGCAGGTGCTCGACCGCCTCCGGGTCGGCCTCGGCCTCCTCGGCCTCGAGCCCGCGGCGCACCAGCTCGCGGAGCGCGTCGGCGTCCGAGCGGCTCCAGGCGGAACATGGTCGAGCGGCTGAGCAGGGGCGGGTTCACGGTGAAGTACGGGTTCTCGGTGGTCGCCCCGATCAGCACCACCAGCCCCTCCTCGACCGCGGGCAGCAGGGCATCCTGCTGTGACTTCGAGAACCGGTGGACCTCGTCGAGGAACAGGATCGTGCCCTGGCCCCGCTCCCCCAGCCGCTGGCGGGCGCGGGCGATCACCTCGCGCACGTCCTTGACCGACGCGTCGACCGCGGACAGGGCCGCGAACTCCTTCTCGGTCGTGCGGGCGACGAGCCGGGCCAGCGTGGTCTTCCCGGTGCCGGCCGGCCCCCAGAGGATCGCGGAGCTCAGGCGGTCGGCCTCGATCAGGCGCCGCAGGGGCTTGTCCGGCCCGAGGAGGTGCTCCTGGCCGACCACCTCGTCGAGCGAGGTCGGCCGCAGCCGGTCGGCCAGCGGGGCCCGGGACCGCAGCCGCTCCGATGCCGCGGCGGCGAAGAGGTCGTCAGGCACCCGCCCGAACCTACCTGTCGGCTCAGGTCAGGACGGGCGGGAGGGCGCGGAGGCCGAGGTCGGCCAGCTGGGCGCGTGTCGACCGCCGTGGGAGCGCCGGTCATCGGGTCGATGCCCGACTGCGGCTTCGGGAAGGCGATGACCTCGCGGATGTTCTCCTCGCCGGCGAGGATCGCGGTGAGCCGGTCGATGCCGAAGGCGAAGCCGCCGTGCGGGGGCGCGCCGTAGCGGAACGGGGTCAGGAAGAAGCCGAAGCGACGGTCGGCCTCCTCCTCGGAGATGCCGAGCAGGCGGAAGACCCGACCCTGGAGGTCCGGCTCGTGGATCCGGATCGACCCCGAGCCCAGCTCCCAGCCGTTCAGCACCAGGTCGTAGGCCAGCGAGCGCACCGACATCGGGTCGGACTCGAGGCGGTCGAGGTCGTCCGGGTGCGGGTGGGTGAAGGGGTGGTGGCCGGGCTTGGGGTTCCCGGCGTCGTCGCGCCCCACGAACATCGGGAAGTCGACGACCCACACGTAGCGGTACGGGCCCTCGTGCACCGGCGGGCGACCGAGGTCGTTGCGGAGGGTGCCCAGCACCTCGCAGGTCTGCAGCCACTCGTCGGCCACGATCAGCAGGAGGTCGCCGGCCTCGGCCGCGAAGGCCTCGACCAGGCCGGTCAGCTCGCCCTCGGAGAGGAACTTGGCCACCGGCGATGCGAGGGTGCCGCCCTCCTCGACCTTCATCCACACCAGGCCCTTGGCCCCGAGGCCCTTGGCCCGGTCGGTGAGGGCGTCGAGCTTGTTGCGGCCGTGGGCCTCGGCGCCGCCCGGCACCTTGATGCCCTTGATCGACGCGGCCTTGAAGGCGTTGAACCCGGTCTCCGCGAACAGCGGGGTGAGCTCGACCAGCTCCATGCCGAAGCGCAGGTCGGGCTTGTCGATCCCGTAGCGGTCCATGGCCTCGTGCCAGGTGATCTGCGGGATCTCCGGCGGGCCGCTCCGCCGTCACCGCCTCGGCCGCGTCGAGCACCGCATCGGAGATGAAGGCGAGGACGTCGTCCTGGGTGACGAAGCTGGCCTCGGCGTCGAGCTGCATGAACTCGTACTGGCGATCGGCGCGGAGGTCCTCGTCGCGCAGGCAGCGGGCGATCTGGAAGTAGCGGTCGACGCCGCCCACCATCAGCAGCTGCTTGTAGAGCTGGGGGCTCTGGGGCAGGGCGTAGGCCGCGCCCGGTCGCTGGCGGCTGGGCACCAGGAACTCCCGCGCCCCCTCGGGCGTCGACGGCATGAGCATCGGGGTCTCGACCTCGATGAAGCCCTGGTCCTCCATCGAGCGGCGGATGGCGGAGTTCACCTTGGCCCGGACCTCGAGGTTGCGCTGCATGCGCTCCCGGCGGAGGTCGAGGTAGCGGTACCGGAGGCGCACCATCTCGTCGACGTCGTCGGCCCGGGAGTCGATCGGGAAGGGCGGCGGCTCGGCGACCGACAGCACCTCGACGGTGCAGTCCTGGAGCTCGACCTCGCCGGTGGCGAGACCCGGGTTGACCGTGCCCTCCGGGCGGTGGCGGACGGTGCCGGTGATGCGGACCACGTACTCGCTCCGCACGTCGACCGAGCCGTCGACGACGCACTGCACGATGCCGGTGCGGTCGCGGAGGTCGACGAAGGCCAGGTGCTCGCCGTGCTCCCGCCGACGCCCGACCCACCCGCAGACGGCGACCTCGGCGTCGACGTCGTCGACCCGGACCTCGCCGCAGTAGTGGGTGCGCAGGCCGGCGGCCGTGGTCATCAGAGCGTCTCCTGGGGTCCTGCGGCCGGCGGCTCTTCCCAGTGGTCGCCGGTGGGGAGAACCATGGTGCTCTGCGCCGCCCCGACCCGGCGAACCCGTTCCCCGGGAGGGGTCGGCGCGGGTCGTCCGGATCAGGTGGAGACCAGGGCGGCCACGGCCGCGAGCAACCGGCGGCGAAGGGCCTCGTCGGTGCCCGATGTGGCCTCGACGCGGGCTGCGGCCAGCACCATCCCGGCCAGCACCGCGACCACGGCGTCGACCTCGGCGTCGGGCACCCCGGCGGCGCCGACCGCGACGGCCACGGTGGACATCAGCCCGCGGTGCGCCTCGGCGACCTCGGCCCGGATCGCACCGTCGAGGTGGCCGAGCTCCTCCTGGAGCGCGGGGATCAGGGTCGACTCCGGCGTCTGGCAGTAGGCGAGGTGGGTGAGGGCCCAGCGCTGGATGCGCTCGACCGCGGTGCCGTCGCCGGTCAGGACCGCGGTCCACGCCGCGGTCTGGGCGGGGACCTCCTGGCGGTACCACTGGACCAGCAGGTGCGCCTTGTCGGGGACGTACCGGTAGAGGGAGCTGCGGGCCAGGCCCACCTCGGCGGCGATGTCGGCGAGCCCGACCTCGCGGTAGCCGCGCTCGGTGAACAGGCGGACGGCCGCGTCCAGCACCGCGGCCTCCTGCCGGGCGACGTGCTCGGCGATGGTGTCGGCGCTGATCCGGGGCACGGTCCCCAGCCTGTCAGCCGAGGGGGTGCCCGCCCGCCATCGCCCCGGCCGCCGCGACCAGCGGGACCTCGGTCAGCGTGCCGTCCTCGAGGTGGAGGTGACGTCCGGCCCGGGCCAGGGGGGCGTCGTCGTGGGCGGCGATGACCACCGCCAGCCCCCTCCGCTCGGCCACCTCGGCGAGGAGGTCGACCACCGCCGCGGCGCGCTCCCGGTCGAGCGAGGCGGTCGGCTCGTCGGCCAGGAGGACGCAGGGCTCGGCCATCAGCGCCCGGGCGATGCCGACCCGCTGGCGCTCACCGCCGGACATCTCGGCCGGGAGCTGGGCCGCCCGTCGAGCGAGGCCGAGGTCCTCGAGCAGGGCGTGGGCCCGGGCCCGCACCGCCGACCGCCGCTCGCGCCGGATGTGACCCACCAGCTCGAGCTGCTCGACGGCGGTGAGCGACGGCATCAGGTTGGCGGACTGGAACACGAAGGCGACGTGGTCGCGTCGGAACGCCGTGCGCTGCCGACGGGACAGGCCCGACGTCGGCGACCCGGCCACGCTCACCTCCCCGTCGTCGGGTCTGCGCAGCAGGCCGGCGATGGTGAGGAGCGTCGACTTGCCGGACCCCGACGGGCCGGAGACGACCAGCACCTCGCCGGAGGGCACGTCCAGGTCGATCCCGTCGAGGATCGTCCGGGTCGAGTCGCCGTCGGGGTACGCGACCCGGACGCCGCGGAGGCGGAGGGGCGGGGCGGAGGGGGCTGTCGAGGTCGACGAGGCCATGATCAGGCGTCTGCTCCCAGGGCGATGGCGGGTTCGATGAGGGTGATGCGTCGGAAGGCGACGAGGCTCCCGAGCACGCCGGCGACGACGAGGGCCAGCCCCGACGTCGTCACCGACGACGCCGAGAGCTCGACCGGCGCCTCTCCCCCGGCCATGGCGGTGACCGCCGCCGCGCCCAGCAGGACGCCCGCCGCCGTCGCCACGGTGACGAGCACCGCCATCTGCCCGATCCCGTCGCGCAGCACGTAGGCGTCCGACGCGCCCATGGCCTTCATCAGCCCGATCTGGCGGGTCCGCTGCACGGTCAGGACGGTGAAGAAGGCGCCGATGACGAGGGCCGAGATCACCAGCAGGAAGCCCCGGATGAGGGTCATGGTGGTGGTCTCGGCGCTGTAGCCGGGCGACCCGGCGTAGGCCTGCGCCTTGGTCAGGGTCTCGGTGCCGGCCGCCCGGTCGACCGGGGCGAGGTCGACGCCATCGGCCCCGCGCAGGGCGATGGCGGAGAACCGGCCGTCCGGCTCGGTGCCGTAGGCGAGCGCCTGCCAGGTCTCGAGCGAGGTGTACGCCAGGTCGACGTGCCCGTAGGTGCCCCCGTAGGTGAACCCCAGCACCGGCAGCGGGTCTCGCGAGCCGGCCACGAAGTAGTGGTCGCCGACCTCGACGCCCTCGGCGGCGAGGGACTCGCTGAGCACCAGGCCGGGCTCACCGGTGATGGCGGCGCGGGCATCGGGGCGGGTGAGCAGGAAGCTGTCGGGCGTCACCCCGAACAGCGCCAGGTCGAGCGTGGGTCCGTCCTCCTCGGCGACGGCGTTGACGAACGACATGCCGATCGGCGTGGCCTCCACCCCCTCGACCTCGTCCCACCGCTCGACCGCGTCGTGGCGGAGGGTCGAGCGGCTGAACGTCGCCTGCGCGTCGGGCTGGAAGGACACGTGGTCGAGGGGGAGCGCCCGGAGCCCGGAGATGCCATCGGTGACGAGGCCGGTGGCCAGGCCCGACAGGACCGTGGAGAGGAACGCGACCAGGGCGATGACGACGCCGAGCAGCAGGAAGCGGCGGGCGCCGCGTCGGAGGTCGCGGAGGGCGAGGAACACCAGGTGGCTCCGTGGGATGACGACAGGGTGTCGCCATCATACCGACACACTGTCGGCATCAGTGGGTCGGGCGCCGCCTCAGTCGCCGTGACCGGGCAGGACGCGGTAGGCGTCGTAGACGCCGTCGATGCCGCGGATCGACCGGAGCACCGAGTCGAGGTGGCCGGGATCGCCCAGCTCGACGTCGAAGCGCATCGTCGTGACCCGGTCGGCGCCGGCCCTCGACTCGCAGGCGAGGATGTTGATGTCGTGGTCCGCGAACGTCGACGACGTGTCACCCAGCAGGCGAGGCCTGTCGAGGGCGCGGATCTCGACGGCCGCGGTGAAGCTCCCGACGCCGTGGTCGTCCCACTCGACCTCGATCAGGCGACCGCCCTGGCCCTGGGCCAGCGACACCGCGTTGGCGCAGTCGTTGCGGTGCACCGACACGCCCCGGCCCCGGGTGACGAAGCCCATGATCTCGTCGCCGGGCACGGGGGTGCAGCACCGGGCCAGGCGCACCATCAGGTCGTCGAGGCCCTCGACGTGGACGCCGACGGTGTCGGTGTAGGTGCGGGTGCGGGGGCGGCGGGCGGTGGCCGGCAGCTGGTCCTCGACCTCGGGGTCGCCGCTGCGCAGCTTCTTGACGATGCGGTTGGCGACGGACTCCGACGACACGTGGTGCTCGCCGATGGCCGCGTGGAGGGTGTCGAGGTCGACGTAGTTGAGCTCCGACGCGATGTCGACCAGCACGCCGCGGGTCACGTCGCGGACCGGCAGGCCCTCGCGGCGCAGCGCCTTGTCGAGGTCGTCGCGGCCCATCTCGATGGCGTCCTCGCGGCGCTCCCGCGAGAACCACTGCCGGATCTTGTTGGCCGCCTTGGGGGTCTTGACGACCTGGAGCCAGTCCCGCTTGGGCCCGGCTCCCTGGGTGCGCGACGTGACGATCTCGCAGGTGTCGCCGGACGACAGCGTGTGGTCGAGCGACACCAGGCGCCCGTTGACCTTCGCGCCGGCGCAGCTGTGGCCGACCTCGGTGTGCACCGCGTAGGCGAAGTCGATCGGGGTCGCCCCGTTGGCCATCGTGATGATGCGGCCCTTGGGGGTGAAGACGTAGACCTCGTCCTGGTCGAGGTCGACCTTCAGCTGGTCGTAGAACTGCTGGGGGTCGGAGACCTCGGACTGCCAGTCGACGATCCGGTTCAGCCAGACCATGGAGTCGGCCTCGGCGGTGCTGCCGCCCGCGGTGGCCGGCGACTTGTACGACCAGTGGGCGGCCACCCCCGCCTCGGCCCGGCTGTGCATCTCGCGGGTGCGGATCTGCACCTCGAGGGGCTTGCCCTGAGGCCCGACGACCGTCGTGTGGAGCGACTGGTAGAGGTTGAACTTGGGGTGGGCGATGTAGTCCTTGAAGCGCCCCTGCACCGGCGGCCAGGTGGCGTGGATCGACCCCAGCGCGGCGTAGCAGTCCTTCACCTGGTCGACCAGGACCCGGATGCCCACCAGGTCGAAGATGTCGTCGAAGGCCCGCCCCTTCACGACCATCTTCTCGTAGATGCTCCAGTAGTGCTTCGGCCGCCCGGAGACCTCGGCGTCGATCCGCAGCTCCTTGATGCGGAACCGCACCTCCTCCAGCACCTGGAACAGGTAGAGGTCGCGCTCGGGGGCCCGCATCGACACCATGTGGTCGATCTCGGCGTAGCGCTTCGGGTGCTGGGTGGCGAAGGCGAGGTCCTCGAGCTGCTGGCGGAGGTCCTGCATGCCGAGCCGGTGGGCCAGCGGGGCGTAGACGTCGAGGGTCTCGCGGGCGATGCGCTCCTGCTTCCACTCCGGCAGCGCCGCGAGGGTGCGCATGTTGTGGAGGCGGTCCGACAGCTTGATGATGATGACCCGCAGGTCGCGGGCCATGGCGACCAGCACCTTGCGGACGGTCGCGGCCTGCTGGGCCTCCTTGGAGTCGAAGTTCAGCCGCTCGATCTTGGTCACGCCGTCGACCAGGTGGCGGACCTGCGACCCGAACTCCCGCTCGACGTCGGCCAGCGACATGCCCGTGTCCTCGACCGCGTCGTGCAGGAGGGCGGCCGCGATGGTGACGTCGTCGAGCCCGAAGTCGGCCACGATGCGGGCGACCGCGAGGGGTGGGTGATGTACGCCTCACCCGTCTTGCGCACCTGGCCGACGTGGGCCGCCTTGGCCGCGTCGTAGGCCTTGACGATCAGCGCCGGCGAGCCCTTGGGGTGGTGCACCCGGAAGTCGTCGAGCAGGGGGCCGAGGACCTCGTCGCGCGGCGCGGCCGAACGGCGCCAGGGCAGGACGCGGTCGACGGTGGCCACCGCGCCATCATGCCGCGGCGAGGGCCGCGAGCGGCGTTCCGGGCCGGTGCTGGTCTGGTGTCAGTAGCTGAGCAGGCTGACGATCGGCCGGTCCGGGAGCAGCCGGCGCCCGTCGAGGAAGCCGAGCTCGAGGAGGAAGGCGAAGCCGGCCACCTCACCGCCCAGGCGCTCGATGAGGCGGGCCGTCGCGGCCGCGGTGCCGCCGGTGGCGATCACGTCGTCGACCACCAGCACCCGCTCCCCCGCGCCGACGGCGTCGGTGTGCACCTCGACCCGGTCGAAGCCGTACTCCAGGGCGTACTCCTCGGCGGCCGTCTGCCAGGGCAGCTTCCCCGCCTTGCGCACCGGGGCGAAGCCGACCCCGAGGAGGGTGGCCAGCGGCGCGCCGACGATGAAGCCACGGGCCTCGATGCCGACGATCCGGTCGACGGTGACGCCGGCGTCCTCGACGAGCAGGGCCATCCCCTCGACCGCGGCCCGGAACCCGGGCCCGTCGGCCAGCAGCGGGGTGATGTCCTTGAAGACGATCCCCGGCTCGGGGAAGTCGGGGATGTCGCGGACCAACGCCGCCAGGTCTGCCGGGGTTCAACGGCGCTTGCCCTTCTTGCGCGGCCTCGGGGGGTGGGAGCGGACCGTGTCGGGCGACGCCACCGAGCGCGACGCGGTGGGTCGGCGGGTGACGGTCGGAGCCGTCCCTGCGGTCGAGCTGCCGTCCGACGTCGCCTCGTCGGCGTCGACGTCGGCCAGGGCCTCCTCCGCCTCCCTGCGACCGCGGCCCGCGACCCCGCGCTCCTCGAGGCGGGCGCGGAGCGCCTTGTACCGGGGCTCGCGCTCCTTGAGCAGGGCGAGGGCGGGCGAGGCGATGAACAGCGACGAGTAGGCCCCCGACAGCTGGCCGATGAACAGGGCCAGGCCGAACTCCTGCAGCGTCGTCGCCCCGAGGGCGAACGACCCGACGAGGAGCACCGACAGGATCGGGATCAGCGCGGTGATCTGCGTGTTGAGCGACCGCATCAGCACCTGGTTGAGCGACAGGTCGACCATCTCGCTGTAGGTCATGCGGGCCGACCCGGTGAGCAGGCGCGTGTTCTCGTCGACGCGGTCGAACACCACGACGCCGTCGTAGATCGAGAAGCCGAGGATCGTCAGCACGGCCACGACGGTGGCCGGGCGTGACCGGCAACCCGAAGATGGCGTAGGCGCCGACCACGATCAGGACGTCGTGCACCAGGGCGGCGATGGTCGCGACGGCCATCCGGAACTCGAACCGGATGGTGATGTAGATGAGGATCGCGATCAGGAAGAACACGAGGGCCCGGAGAGCCTTCTCGGAGATCTCCTCGCCCCACGACGGGCCGACCTCGGCGATCACCATGTCCTCGGCGGTCGACGCCGGTGAGCTCGGTGAGGGCCTCGACGACCTCGGCGTTGCGGGCCACCCGCTCGGCGTCGTCGCCGCTGATGGCGGCGGTGCGGATGCGGAGGTCGTCGCCGACCACCTGCACCTTCACCTCGTCGAAGCCGAGGCCCTCGACGACCTCCTCCGCCTCCGCGGCGGTGGCGCCGTTGGCCTGCACCTCCCACTGGTTGCCGCCGGTGAAGTCGATGCCGAGGTTCAGGCCGCGGGTGCCCAGCGCCAGCAGACCGACGACGATGACCGCCGCGGAGACGCCGAACCAGATCCGCCAGCGCCCGACGATGTGGAAGTCGGTCTCGCCGTTGTACAGGCGGCGCCAGATGCTGTCCTTCTTCGCGCTGGTGGTGGGGGCGGTCACGACGTCACCTCCGCCGGGACCGGGAGCCTCGTCGGGTGCCTCACGGCCGAGGCCGCGGGCGACGCCGAACACCGGGTGCTCGGTGAAGAAGCGGCTCCGGGCGAACAGGGCCACCATGGGTCGGTCGAACGCCCACATGACGAAGATGTCGAGGGCCACCGACAGGCCGAGGAAGAAGGCGAAGCCCCGCACCGCGCCGACGGTCAGCCACCACAGCAGGCTGGCGCCGATCAGCGATGCGATGTCGGCGGTGAGGATCGTGCGGAAGGCGGCCTTGAAGCTGCGCTCGGTCGAGCTGCGGATCGACTTGCCCAGGCGGACCTCGTCCTTCAGCCGCTCGAAGTGGACGATGTAGGAGTCCACCGTCGTGCCGATCGAGACCACGATGCCCACCACCCCGGCCAGCGACAGGGTGAGGCCCCGGTTCACCGACAACCAGGTCACGACCCCGTACATCAGCGACGCCCAGACGGTGAGGCCGAGCACGACGATGATCCCCAGCGCCCGGTAGTAGACGAGCAGGTAGAGGGCCACCGCGACCAGGCCGATGACGCCGGCGAGGATGCCGGCCCTCAGGGTGTCGTCGCCGACGGTGGGCGAGACCTGGCGCTCGTCGCTGGGCCGGAACTCCACCGGGAGGGCGCCGTAGCGCAGCACCAGGGCCAGGTCCTTGGCCTCGTCCTCGGCGAAGCCGCCCTGCCCGCCGCCGGTGATGACGAACTCGTCGGAGGCCAGGTTGGGCTCGTTCACCGTGGGCGCGGAGACGACCTGCGTCGTCGAGCACGATGGCCATCTGACCCGAGGGGCAGGTGGCGTCGCGGGCCTGGCAGGCGTTGAACAGCGCGTTGGCCTCGTCCTGCTGGTCGCCCTTGACCCGGATGGCGACGACCCACTCGCTGCCGGTGGAGCCGCCCAGCTGGGCCTGGCTCTTGCTGAGGGCGTCGCCCTCGAAGCCGACCGGACCCATCTGGGTGCAGGCCCGGGGCTGGTCCTCGACCGCCTGGGTGGGGAGGATGACGATGTCCTGTCCCGCCTCGGGCTCGCCGGCGGCCTCGGGGGCGGTCGTCGTGGTCGCGCCGCCCTCGGGGGCGGTCGTGCTCGTGGGGGCGGTGGTCGTGGTGGTGTCCTCCTGGCGGGGCAGGGGGACGGCCTGCTCGCCGTCGGTGACGCCGCCCGTCAGCGGGGCGGGCACGGCGGCCGCACCCTCCTCCTCGCCTTCGGCGGGCGTGGGCGCCTCGGTCGTCGCCGCCGGATCGGCCGGGGCCGTCGTCGCCGCGGGGTCGGCGGGCGCCGTCGTGGCCGTGGGGTCGGCCGGCGCGGTCGTCGCGGTCGGGTCGACCGGGGCCGTGGTGGCGGCGGCGTCGACGGCCGCGGACGCGGCCGCGCACGGGTCCTCGCCCGCCGCGGCCTCGGTGTCGAAGGGCAGGCCGTCGAGCGAGCACGGGCCGGAACTGGAGCTTGGCGGTGCGGCCCACGAGCGCCTGGGCCTCGGCCCGGTCGCGGATGCCGGGGAGGTCGACGACGACGCTGTCGCCCTGGCGGGTGATCTCCGGCTCGGCCACGCCCAGGCCGTCGATGCGGGCCCGGATGACCTCGATGGCCTGGTCGATGTTCTCGCTGGGCGGGTCGCCCTCGGCGGTGAGGACGATCGAGTAGCCGCCCTGGAGGTCGAGGCCCAGCTGCGGGCTGCTGTCGGTGATCAACACGGCCGCGATCGACGTGATGGCCAGGGAGATGCACACCGCCAGGGCGCCGAGCCCCCGGTTCCGGAGGCGGGCCATGCGGCCCGACTCCTCGAGGACCCGCGACGCCGTCATCAGGGTCGCGCCGACGAGGAGGGCCAGACCGGCCCAGATCCAGAAGTTGGGCCGGAAGGTGCTGGTCGCGATGGCGGCGATCATCAGCACGTCGAGGACGACGAGCCCGGCCAGGGCGGCGTGGAGCGCGGTGAACCGACGGCGACGGGGCCGGGAGCGTGCTGACTTGGTCTTCGACGACGTGTCGGCGGGGGTCACCGGATCCCCGCCAGGGGGTCGGTGGGGCCGGTCGGGGGACGTCCGTGCACTCAGGGTCCGTTCGCGTCCAGGGATGAGAGCGGTGAGGACCCTAACGCGCGGCCCCGGTGCGACCCCATCACGCCCAGACCTCCCGCACGTCACGGCGCAGGTCGGTCAGGGTCCCGGCCCGGATCGCGACCCGGGTCCGGTCGACCAGCCGGAGCAGCCAGGCCACGTTGTGGATCGTGAGCAGGCGCAGTGCGGTGAGCTCGCCGGTCACCAGCAGGTGGCGCAGGTAGCCGCGCGACCAGCGCTGGCACACCGGGCACGGGCACCCCGGGTCGATGGGGCCGGGGTCGCGCGCGTGGCGGGCGTTGCGCAGGTTGAGCCGGCCGGCGTCGGTCAGCATCGTGCCGTGCCGGGCCAGTCGGGTCGGCAGCACGCAGTCGAACATGTCGACGCCCAGGGCCACCGACTCGACGATGCTGGCCGGATCGCCCACGCCCATCAGGTAGCGGGGCTGGTCCGCGGGCAGCAGCGCCAGCGCGGCGGCGAGGGCCGGCAGCATCTCCTCCCGGGTCTCCCCCACCGACAGGCCGCCGATGGCGTAGCCGTCGAAGCCGACGTCGGTGGTCCACCGGGCGCTCTCGGCCCGGAGGCCGGCGTCGATCCCGCCCTGCACGATGCCGAACTGGGCCTGCACGAGCCCCCGCTCCCCCCGCTCCTCGGCGCCGGCGAGGAACGCCGCCCGCCCCCGCTGCGCCCACCGGGCGGTGCGCTCGGCGGCGCCGCGGACGACGGCGTCGGGGGCCGGCAGCCCGGGGCAGATGTCGAGCACCATCTGGATGTCGGCCCCGATGTCGGCCTGCACCGCCACCGCCCCCTCCGGGGTCAGGTGGTGCGCGCTGCCGTCGTAGGTCGACCGGAAGGTGGCGCCCTCCTCGTCGACCTTCGGCTCCAGGGAGAAGATCTGGTAGCCGCCGGAGTCGGTGAGCGAGTGTCCGTCCCAGCCGGTGAAGCGCCGCAGCCCGCCCAGCTCCCGGACCACGTCGGCGCCGGGGCGGAGCATCAGGTGGTACGTGTTGGCCAGCACCACCGGCGGGTCGAGGTCGTCCAGGTCGGCCGCCGACAGCGACCGCACCGCCCCCCGGGTGCCGACGGGCATGAACGCGGGCACCGGGAACGAGCCCCGCGCCGTGCACCGCCCGACCGGTCCGCGCCGCGCCGTCGGTGGCCTCCACCTCGATCGCGACCCTCATGCCTGACGCCCCCAGCGGCGGTCGAGCAGGCAGCAGTCGCCGAAGGAGAGGAACCGGTAGCCCTCGGCGAGGGCCTCGTCGTACAGCGCCCGCCACCGCGGCCCGACGAAGGCGTCGACGAGGACGAGGAGCGACGAGCGGGGCACGTGGAAGTTGGTCAGCAGCCCGTCGACCAGGGCGAAGGGGTGGTCGCCGTGGATGTAGACGTCGGTGCGCCCCTCGGTGACGCCGGTGGCGGCGGCCGACTCCAGCGCCCGCAGCGTCGTCGTGCCCACCGCGACCACCCGGCGGCCGTGGGCCCGGGCCCGCTCGCAGGCGTCGAGCACCTCCGGCGGCGATCCGGTAGGACTCGGCGTGCATGACGTGGTCCTCCACCACGTCGGTGGCGATCGGGCGGAAGGTGCCCAGGCCCACCTGGAGGTCGACCGCCTCGACCCGGATGCCCCGCTCGCGGCAGTGGTCGAGGACCCGGTCGGTCAGGTGGAGCCCCGCCGTCGGCGCGGCGACCGACCCGGCCCGGCGGGCGTAGACGGTCTGGTAGCGCTCGGCGTCGGCCAGCGGCTCGTGGATGTAGGGCGGCAGCGGCACCTCGCCGTGGGCGGTCAGGGCGGCCAGCTCCCCGTCCGGTGGCTCGCCGCTCGGGTCCGCCGCTCCGGCCGAGCCGTCGGCACCGTGGTGGAGGGCGACGCGCCGGACGCCGTCGCCGAGGTCGTCGCCCACCTCGATGGTGAGGTCGCCGGCGGTGACGGTCGTGCCGGGCCGGACGCGGCGACCGGGTCGCACCAGCGCCCGCCACGTCCCGGTCGGCTCCCGCTCCAGCAGCAGCACCTCCACCGCCCCGCCGGAGGCCTTGTGGGCCCGCAGCCGCGCCGGGAGCACCCGCGTGTCGTTGACCACCAGCACGTCGCCCGGGTCGAGCAGGTCGGGGAGGTGGCGCACGCCGACGGTGGTCCGGCGGCCGGCCCGGCCCCCGGTCGACGAGGAGGCGGGCCGCGTCGCGGGGCTCGATCGGCACCTGGGCGATGCGGTCGTCGGGCAGCGGGTAGTCGAACTGGGCGACGTCGGTGCCGAGGCCCGGTGGCGCGGTCACGACCGGCGGGCGAGGTCGGCCACCGTCTCGACCACCGCCCCCGCGAGCAGGCGGGCGCCGATCGCGATGGCGGCCTCGTCGGCGTCGAACGCGCCGGAGTGGATGTCGATCGGCTCGGAGCCCTCGGGCGTCACGCCGACCCGCACGAACGCGCCCGGCACCCGCTCGAGGAACCACGAGAAGTCCTCGCCCCCGCCGCTCTGCCGGGTGGGACGCACGCCCTCGGGGCCGACGACGGCCTCGGCCGCCAGGCGCACCACGCGGGTCGCCCACGGGTCGTTGTCGATCGGGGGGGCGCCGATCCGGTGGTCGAGCTCCCAGCGGGCACCCAGTGGCTCGGCGATGGAGGCGACCAGGCCGGGCAGCAGGCGGCCGGCGTCCTCCCACCCCGCCCGGGCCGCGGCGCGCAGCGAGCCCCGCAGCACGGCCGACGTGGGGATGACGTTGGGCGCGTCGCCCGCGCCGATGGCGCCGAAGGTGAGGTTCACCCCGTCGCGGGGGTCGGTGAGGCGATCGAGCCGGGCCGGCAGGTCGACCGCGAGGCGGGCCGCGACGTGGACCAGGTCGGCGGTGCGGTGCGGGCGCGACGTGTGGCCCCCCGGGCCGGTGAGCCGGATCTCCACGAGGTCGGCGGCCGAGGTGATCGGGCCGGGCGAGATCCCCACCTGGCCGACGGTGAGCTGGGGGTCGCAGTGGAGGGCGAAGATGGCGACCGCATCGTCGACGAGGCCGGAGTCGGCCAGGGCGGGCGCCCCCGAGGGCACCGACTCCTCGGCCGGCTGGAAGACGATCCGCACCCGGGCCTGCCCCGGGCGGAGCACCCGCTGGAGGGCCAGGGCGGCACCGACCGCGGCGGCGGCGTGGACGTCGTGGCCGCAGGCGTGGCACACCCCGGGCACGGTGGAGCGGTACGACACGTCCTTGGCGTCGTCGAGCCGGAGGGCGTCGATGTCGGCCCGGAGGGCGACGAGGGTGGGGCCGGTGCCGACGTCGACCGCCAGGCCGGTCGGTGTGGCCACCGGCTGCGGGTCGAGCCCGGCCCCGCGGAGGCAGGCGCCGATGGCCTCGGAGGTGCGGACCTCCTCCCACGACGGCTCGGGGTGGGCGTGGAGGTCGCGGCGCAGGGCGACGAGGTCCGCCTCCACCGCCGCCACCGCGGCGGCCAGCGCGCCGTGCTGGTCGGTGTCATCGGCCGCGCGTCCCACGGCGATCGACGGTACCCGCGGGGGCGGCACGCGCCCGCAGCCGCGATCAGCCGAAGAGGCCGGGCGGCGGGCTGTCGTCGCCGCCGGGGGCGTTCCGCGGTGCGGTGAGGCCCATGTGGGCCCACGCCGCCGGGGTGGCGATGCGGCCCCGGGGGGTGCGCATCAGCAGGCCCTCGCGGATCAGGAACGGCTCGTGGACGTCCTCGACCGTCTCGGTCGGCTCGGCGACCGCGATGGCGAGGGTCGACAGCCCCACCGGGCCGCCGCCGAAGCGGCCGCAGAGGGCCCCGAGCACGGCCCGGTCGACCTTGTCGAGGCCCCGCTCGTCGACGCCGAAGGTGGCCAGCCCGGCCTTGGCCGCGTCGAGGTCGATGGTGCCGTGGCCCCGGACCTCGGCGAAGTCGCGCACCCGGCGCAGCAGCCGGTTGGCGATGCGGGGGGTGCCCCGGGCCCGTCGGGCGATCTCTCGTGCCCCCTCGGGGTCGACCGCCACCGACAGGATCGTGGCCGCCCGCTCGACGATGGACTCCAGGTCGGCGGGCTCGTAGAAGTCGAGGCGGGCGACCAGCCCGAAGCGGTCGCGCAACGGGCCGGTGATGAGCCCGGTGCGGGTGGTGGCGCCCACCAGCGTGAAGCGGGGCACGTCGATGCGGATCGTGCGGGCGGCCGGACCCTTGCCCAGCACGATGTCGACGCAGAAGTCCTCCATCGCCGGGTAGAGGACCTCCTCGACCGCCCGCGACAGGCGGTGGATCTCGTCGATGAACAGCACGTCGCCGTCGCTCAGCTGGCTGAGGATGGCGGCCAGGTCGCCGGCCCGCTCCAGCGCCGGCCCCGACGTCACGTGCAGCCCCACCCCGATCTCGTTGGCCACGATCCCCGCCAGGGTCGTCTTGCCCAGGCCAGGCGGGCCCGCGAACAGGAGGTGGTCGGCGGCCTGGCCCCGGCGCCGGGCCGCCTCGAGGATGATGCTCAGGTGCTCCTTGAGCTCGGCCTGGCCGACGAAGTCGTCGAGGGTGCGCGGGCGCAGGCCGGCCTCGGCGGCCTCCTCGCCCACCACCGCCTCCGGGGCCAGCAGGTCGTCCTCACCATCCCCGTCGGGTGGGACGTCGCGGCCGAAGACCTCGTCCCTCATCGCTGGCTCCGCGCGCTCACCGGCGGGCCCCCATCCGGCGCAGGGACTCGCTGACGAGGGCGGCGACGTCGTCGCCCTCGGGCAGGTCGCGGGTGGCCTCGGCGATCTCGTCGGGGCCGTAGCCGAGGGCCGCGAGGGCGTCGCGCACGTCGCCCCGCACCGAGGGTGCCGACGCGGCGCCCGGCGACGACCCGGCCGCCCCGAAGGCCACGGTGACGTCGCCCTCGGGGAGCTCGAGCCGGCTCTTCAGCTCGACGAGGAGCCGGGCCGCGGTCTTCTTCCCCACGCCGGGGACGAGGCACAGCGCCGACACGTCGTCCTCGGCCAGCACCCGACGGAGGGCCAGCGGGTCGTGGACCGACAAGATGGCGAGGGCCAGGGCGGGCCCGACCCCGTGGGCCGAGATGAGCGCCTCGAAGGTGACCCGCTCGTCGCGGCGTGGCGAAGCCGTAGAGCACCTGGGCGTCCTCGCGGACGTGGTGGTGGGTCCAGACCCGCACCTCGGCCCCGATGTCACCGAGCAGCGCGGCGGTGGCCGGCCCGGCGTGCACGCGGTAGCCGACACCCCCCACCTCGACGAGCAGCTCGCCGTCGGGCGTGCGCTCGACCAGGGAGCCGCGGAGCGATCCGATCATGCCGGCCATGGTGTCCTTCCGGAGGTTGGCGCGCTCATCCGGCGCGGGGGCCGACGCGACGGCGCATCGGCGCGTGGGCGAGGTGGCAGAGGGCGAGGGCGGCGGCGTCGGCCGCGTCGGCGGGGCGGGGGACGCTGCGCAGCCCCAGCAGGGTCTGCACCATGCGCCCGACCTGCTCCTTGTCGGCCCGCCCGTCGCCCGCGACCGCCTGCTTGACCTGGGTCGGCGTGTACTGGACGACGTCGGCCCCGGCGGCGTGGGCGGCGGCCATGGCGAGGCCGCTGGCCTGCCCCACGGCCATCGCGGTGCGCACGTTGACCTGGAAGAACACCTGCTCGACGGCGACGGCGGACGGCCGCAGCTCGGCGAGCAGCTCCCGGAGCTCGCCGTCGAGCTCGGCCAGGCGGGCCGGCAACGGGTCGGAGGGGGCGGTGCGCAGGACGCCGATCGCGCGCGGGACCGGCCCGCGGGGCCCGGCCTCGATGCAGGCGTAGCCGCAGCGCGACAGCCCGGGGTCGATGCCGAGGACGAACATGGGTTCGCAGCCTAGGCCGGGTCGCCCCACCGACCGTGGACCCTTGCCTGCACCCTCCCCCGGCGTCGGCTCACGAACAGCGGCGCTCCGGCCGATGAGGGGGACGTGGCTCCTGCCGATCCGACCGACCGCGCCCCCGGCGGCGCCGCCGAGCTCACCCCCGACCTCCTCCCCCGCCCGCCCGTCGGCCGAGACGGTGGTGGAGCTGCGCGACGTCCGGCGGCGCTTCGCCAAGGTCGAGGCCCTCAGGGGGCTGGACCTCACCGTCGAGCGCGGGACCATCACCGTCCTCCTCGGCCCGAACGGCGCGGGGAAGACCACCGCCATCCGCGTGATCACCGGTGCCCTCGGCGTCGACGAGGGGACGGTCCGGGTGTTCGGGCTCGACCCCGACGTGCCCGCCCGGGGCGAGGAGGTGCGCCGCCGCTGCGGCGTGGTGTCGGCCAAGCCCGCGCTGTACGACCGCCTGTCGGGCTTCGACAACCTCCGCTACTCGGCCGAGCTGTACGGCCTGGGCTGGTCGCCCGAGACCCGCGACCGCATCGTCGAGGCCGCGACCCGCTTCGGGATCCACAGCAGCCTCGACGCCCAGGTGGGCGGCTACTCGACCGGCATGAAGACCCGGCTGGCCCTGGCCCGCTCGGTGCTCCACCGGCCCGACCTCCTGCTCTTCGACGAGCCGACCTCGGGCCTCGACCCCGAGTCGAGCCACGCGGTGCTGTCGATGATCAAGGAGATGGCCCTCGACGGCACCACCGTCATCATGTGCACCCACCTCCTGCTGGAGGCCGAGGGCCTGGCCGAGCAGGTCGTGGTGATGGAGGCAGGCCGCGACATCGCCTCCGGACGGCCCGCCGACCTCATCCGCCGCCACTGGCCGCAGGACGAGGTGCGCCTCGCCGCCGAGGACCCGTCCGCCGCTGCAGGTCGCGCGGGACCTGCCGGGCGTGCGGGCCGTCCGCCCCGCCCCCGACGGGAGCGGCGCGGTCGACGTGGAGCTGGACGACCTCCGCCGGGTGCCCGAGCTCGTCCTCGGCCTCACCACCCGTGGCGTGCGCCTCACCGAGGTGACCCCGCACGACCGGTCGCTCGAGGAGCTCTACTTCGCCGTCCGCGCCCCCCACGTGGGGGCGGCCCCGCTGCTGGGTCGAGGTGAGCACGTCCTCGCCCCCGGCGTCGACGTGCACGTCACCGGAGCGCCCCGCCCCGAGACCGAGGAGGCCCCGGTCCCGTGAACCCGAACCGCGTCCGCATCGTCGTCCGCACCGAGCTGAAGCAGCTGGCCCAGGCCAAGGACTTCTGGCTGCCGATGGTGATCCTCGGCAGCCTCTTCTTCGTGGTGATCCCCACCATCCTGTTCCTGACCATCACCAGGATCGGCGACGTCGAGGCGGTCAGCAAGGTGTCGCGGGCCGTCGAGGTGCTCCCGCAGGGGGCCCAGGCCGCGATCCCCGACGTGTCGGCCGGCGGCCGCACCTCCTTCGCCCTCGCCGTCTTCCTCCTCGCCCCCGTGGCGATCGTCGTGCCGCTGACCATCTCCACCGCGGTCGGTGCCGCGAGCCTGGTCGGCGAGCGCGAGCGGGGCACCGGCGAGTTCCTCGCCCACTCCCCCGCCGCGGCCCGCGAGATCTACCTCGGCAAGGTCATCGCCAGCATCGTGCCCGGCTACCTGACGACGTTCGTGGGCTTCGGCGCCTACTCCCTGATCGTCAACCTGCTGGTGGGGCCGGAGGTCGGCGGCTGGTTCTTCCCGACGCGCCAGTGGTGGATCATGGTCCTCTGGGTGCTGCCGCCGTTCCTGGTGCTCACGCTGTCGATCGTGCTGCGGCTCTCGGCCCGGGTGCGCTCGACCGCGGCGGCCCAGCAGGCGTCGGGCCTGGTGACGCTCCCGCTGATCGGCATCGCCTACGGCCAGGCCACCGGGTCGCTCCTCGGGGCCGCCAACCTGGGCTGGTACCTCGGCGGGCTGGCGTGGGTGATCGCCCTGCTGTCGCTGTCGCGGGGCATGCGGACGGTCAAGCGGGCCCGCCTGCTCGGCGTCGCCGACGGCATCTGACGACGCGTCCCGGGACCGCCCGGGCGCCGGGCCTCCCGCGGTCCCCGGCGCCGGGAGGGGCGCCGGGGACCATCCTTCACGCGGCGGGGGGCGGGCCGCGGGGAGGGCGTGCAGGTGGGCTGCGCACGACGCAGGAGCGCCGTCGGGGGCCGAGGCCCGCCGTCGTCACTGTCCGCGTCGACTCACCTGACGGTTGCTCAGATCATGCACCAGAGACAGTGTGTGACACAAGACTCACTTGGAACTAGTTCTCGCACGGCCAGTGCGTTGACCAGCCCCGACCCGTGTCGGAAATCCGTCGTCCCATGTCGGGCGCATGACGACCGCGTGACCGCGGCCCGATCACGCCGCCTCACTCTCCGTGGATGGCAGCCACGATCTCCGTCGGTCGGCTGGAAGGTGAGGCCGGCGACGGCCCGGTGGATCCAGCTCACCCGGCCGTCCGCGCCCACCACGAACACCGCCCGCCGGTAGAACCCGAGCGGCCCGATGATCCCGTAGGCCTCCCCGACCGCCCGGTCCTCGTCGGCCAGCAGCGGGAAGGCGAACCCCCCGTTCTCGGCCGCGAAGGCGCGGTGGCTCTCGACCGACTGCGGGCTCATGGCCAGCACCGTCGCGCCCACCTCGGCGAAGGCGGCGATCTCGTCGGTGTAGCTGACCAGCTGGGCGGTGCAGACCGGGGTGCCGTCGCCCGGGTAGAAGACGACCACGACCGGCGCACCCCGCAGCTCCGAGAGGGTCCAGGTGCCGACGACGTCGTCGTGGATGCCCGGCAGCGTGAAGTCGGGAGCGACCTCACCGACCTTCAGCCCGCGTCGCAGCTCCGTGGCCGAGGTCGCTCATCCGACCTCCAGGGCGGCGAAGACGTCGTCGGCGAGGTCGAAGTTGGCGTGCACGGCCTGGACGTCGTCGTTGTCCTCGAGGGCGTCGATCAGGGCCAGGACCGACCGCGCCGCCCCGGCGTCGTCGAGCGGCACCAGGTTGGCCGCCACCATCACCAGGTCGGAGGACTCGACCGGCAGCCCGGCCTCCTCCAGCGCGGCGCGCACCGAGGGGAGGTCGCCCGGCGGCGTGGTCACCCGCCAGGCCTCGCCGTCGTCCGCGATGTCGTCGGCGCCGGCGTCGAGGGCGGTGAGCATCAGCTCCTCCTCGTCGGCCGCCCGGTCGAGCAGGATCGAGCCCTTGCGCTCGAACTGCCACGCCACCGCCCCGGGCTCGGCCATCGAGCCGCCGGAGCGGGTGAACATGGTGCGGATCTCCGACCCGGTGCGGTTGCGGTTGTCGGTCAGCACCTCGATCAGCAGGGCGACGCCGTGGGGGGCGTAGCCCTCGTAGGTGATCTGCTCGTAGGTGACGCCCTCGAGCTCGCCGGTGCCCCGCTTGACGGCCCGGTCGATGGTGTCGAGCGGCACCGAGGCGTCGCGCGCCTTCTGGTACATGGTCCGCAGCGTCGGGTTGGAGTCGGGGTCGCCGCCGCCCTGCCGGGCCGCCACCTCGACCTGCCGGATCAGCTTGGCGAAGAGCTTCCCCCGCTTGGCATCGGCGGCGCCCTTCTTGTGCTTGATCGTCGCCCACTTCGAATGGCCGGACATCAGGACTCCTCGAGAGGGGACAGGAACAGGCGGTGGAGCCGCAGGTCGTCGGTGAGCTCCGGGTGGAACGATGCCACCACAGCGGAGCCCTGGCGGGCCAGCACGGGTCGGTCGCCGACCCGGGCCAGCACCTCGACCCCCGGCCCGGCCGCCTCGATGATCGGCGCCCGGATGAACACGGCGTGGAACGGCCCGCCTGCGACCGGCGCCCCGCCGCTGGTGAGGTCGAGGTCGGCCTCGAAGGAGTCGACCTGGCGGCCGAAGGCGTTGCGGCGCACGGTGATGTCGACCACGCCGAGGCTCTGCTGGTCGGCCCGGCCGTCGAGCACCTCCCGGGCCAGCAGGATCATCCCGGCGCAGGTGCCCAGCACGGGGAGGCCCTCGGCCAGGCGCTCGGCGAGCGGGGCCCGCAGGCCGCTGGAGTCGAGCAGCATCGACATGGTGGTGGACTCCCCGCCGGGGAGGACGACCGCGTCGACGACGGCCAGCTCCGCGGGGGTGCGGACCTCGGACGACCGAGGCGCCCAGCGCACCGAGCGCGGCCGCGTGCGAGCGCACCTCCCCCTGCAGGGCGATGACGCCGACCTTGACCCCCGCTGCGGGGGCCCGGGTCACCAACCCCGGTCGGCGAAGCGCGTGTCGAGCGTCGCCGACTCCAGCCCGGGCATCGCCCCGCCGAGGCCCCGCGACACCTTGGCGAGGATCTCGGGCGAGCGGAAGTGGGTCGTCGCCTCGACGATGGCCTTGGCCCGGCGGGCCGGGTCGTCGGACTTGAAGATGCCGGAGCCGACGAAGGTCGCCTCCGCGCCCAGCTGCATCACCAGGGCGGCGTCGGCCGGGGTGGCGATGCCACCGGCGCAGAACAGCGGCACCGGGAGGGCGCCGGTGGCCGCCAGCTCCTGCACGAGCGGGCAGCGGGGCCTGGAGGCGCTTGGCCCACTCGAACTGCTCGGCCGGGTCGGCCTGGGTGATCTTGCGGATGTCGCCCAGGATCGTGCGCAGGTGGCGGACCGCCTCGACGATGTTGCCGGTGCCGGCCTCGCCCTTGGAGCGGATCATGCAGGCGCCCTCGGAGATGCGCCGCAGCGCCTCGCCCAGGTTGGTGGCCCCGCACACGAAGGGCACGGTGAACGACCACTTGTCGATGTGGTGCGTCTCGTCGGCGGGGGTCAGCACCTCGGACTCGTCGACGAAGTCGACGCCCAGGCTCTCGAGGATCTGGGCCTCGACGAAGTGGCCGATGCGGGCCTTGGCCATGACCGGGATGGTGACGGCGGCCTTGATGCCCTCGATCAGCTCCGGGTCGCTCATGCGGGCCACGCCGCCGTCGCGGCGGATGTCGGACGGCACCCGCTCGAGGGCCATGACGGCCACGGCGCCGGCGTCCTCGGCGATGCGGGCCTGCTCGGCGTCGACCACGTCCATGATCACGCCGCCGCGCAGCATCTCGGCCAGCCCGCGCTTCACCCGGAGGGTCCCCGTCTCGGGGAGGGAGGGAGGGGGCGTCGAGCTGTCGGCCATGGGTGCCAGTGTACGACCGGGTCGGCGTTCCCCCGAAGCCGGTTGCCGGCGCCGGTCGACGTCGGACGGCTCCACGTCCGGGCTCAGCGCCCGGCCCGGGCCGCCAGGATCGCCTCGCGGGTGGGGATGCGCCACAGGATCCACGCCACGCCCACCAGGCCGAGGGCGACCACCGCGATCCTCAGCGCCCACCGGTCGAGGCCCACCACCGCGCTCAGGGTGCAGGCCACCACGATCATCGAGCAGGCGACCACCTTGGCCCGGCGGGGCATGCCCAGCCCGTCGCGGTGGTCGCGCACCAGCGGACCCACGGCCGGCAGCCCGAGGACCCACTGCTCGAAGCGGGGGCTCGACTTCGAGAAGCACCACGCGGCCAGCACGAAGAACCCCGTGGTCGGAAGGCCGGGCACGACCACGCCGACCCCTCCGAGGGCGACCGCGACGAAGCCGGCCGCCATCCAGGCGGCCCGGACGCTGCGGTGCCGGGAGACGTCCGCGGTGGGAGGCGCCTCGGGCGTGGGGACCGCCGGCACCTCCGCCGCGCCCCTCAGCCGAACAGCTCGGCCAGGTCGAGGGCGATCAGCACGACGAGCATCACCATCACGATGCCGCCCACCGCGGTGTAGGCCCACCGCCAGCGGTGGTCGGCCATCCAGAACCGGCGGATGGTCCGGACGTTGAAGGTGATGGCCACGACGCCGATGGCGATGCCGAGGATGGGTCCGACGCCGGCGGCGAAGCCGAGCAGCGGCGCCACGAACGGGAGCACGAGGTAGGTGAGGATGCACCGCACGGCCGAGACCAGCATCGACTGGCTGAAGCCACGGCGCAGCTCGTCGTCGGTGTGGCGGCGGGCCTGCTCGTCGATCCGCAGGATCCGGCGCATCAGCTCGTCGGCGGGAGGACGGTGGTCGACCGTGGCCGGCCCGGCTCCGGCGCCGATGCGGGTCGGGTCGACCGGGCACCGCTCGTCGACGTCGGCGACGGAGGGCACGGCGGTCATCCCTCCATCGTCGCAGCCCGTCGCGTCGGGGGCCAAGCGGGAGCTGCGGAGGTCCAGCGGACCGGTCACGACGGGACCCGCGCCGTGCCGGCAGGGGCCAGCTCGATCCACGTCCGGCCGACGGTCAGCGGGATCTCCTCGCCGTCGGCGTCGCGGAGGGTGAAGCCGTCGGACTCGCTCGCCCGCTCCCACGTGCCCCGGACCAGGAGGCCACGGGTCAGCACGAGGGCCTCTCCCCCGCCGACGGTCACCGCCTCCGGGGAGCGGGCGTCGGCGGAGCTGGGCCGGTACTCGGTGACCAGCACGACCACGTTGCGGGGGCCGATCACGTAGCCCTCGGCATCGACGTGCAGCTCGTCGCGCTGGGTGCGCACCCACCGCTCGTCGGGCACCGACCAGCGCCACGATGCCGGTGACGCGCCCATGCCCTCGTAGGCGAGGTCGACCCCGGCGACCGACTCGCCCGCGGGCAGGTCGGCGTCGAGGGCCTGGAAGGCCCCGAGCGACGAGGGCGGCTCGCCCCGCCCGTCGGCCGCGGCCCACACCTCGTCGGGCCGCACCATCAGGTTGTGGGGGCGCCGCCGGTCGTCGACCCGGTGGAACGCCGGGGGCCACTCGCCGCCCATGTCGATGATCGAGGGCGCGGCCCGCACGGCGGCGACCACGCCGGGGTTCCCGCCCGAGTAGGCGAAGAGCGGGGCACCGAAGGCCGGCAGCAGCTCGACGTCGGTGGTGCGGGCCGAGCGCACCGGACCGGCGTCGTCGGAGGTGGTCGAGTGGAACAGGGCGACGAAGCGGGTGATGCCGCCCTCCACGACCTCCTCGATCACCACGTCGGCCCGGGCCAGCCCGACCTGCGGACGGGCCGACTCGCCGGGCACGTCGAGGTTGTCGACCTTGACGGCCACCGCCGGGCGGGCGAGGCGGTCGGCGTCTCGGATCCTCAGCCCGGTGAGCGGCGCCGGCGTCCCGCCCTCCTCGTCGTCGTCCGGGAAGAACCGCAGCCCGCTCGGCGGCACCTCCGGGTCGGTGGCGACCGGGTGGGAGGTCGTGGTGGTCGTCGTCGGCGCGGGCGGCTCGTCGTCGCCGCCGAGGACGAGGACCCCGGCGGCCGCGACCGCGGCGACCGACGACGACCGCCAGGACGATCCGCCCCCGGCGTCGAACCGACGAGCCAGCGGCCGAGTCGACCGAGGGCGGCCATCGGGCTCAGAGCTCCTCGAGGGCGGCGATGCGCTCGTCGAGGGGGAGCTGGAGCGTGAAGCGCCGGTTGGTCGCCGCCGCGTCGCCCTCCACCGCGAGCGGCGGTGCCAGCCACAGGTGGGCGGTGGCCCGCGACGGGGAGGCCACCACGGTCGAGCCCTCCTGCACCTTGGTCAGGGCCGACACCAGGCCGGGCGGGTAGCGGGTGGCCTCGATGGCGGCGAGGTCGGCCACCGCGTCGCGGCGCTCACCGACCGCGGCGTGCAGCAGCGGCACGACGATCGGCGTGGCCACCGCGAGCAGGCCCCGACCGAGCGGGGCCAGGGAGGAGCCCGCCGCCAGCCACCGGTCGGCGACCGCCACCGGGAGGCCCGGCACCGCGACGGCGAGCGTCGCGCCGCGCAGGTCACCGCTCCGGACGTGGCTGAGCTCGTGGGCCAGGACGGCCTCCAGCTCGACCCGGCTGAGCCGCTCGAGCAGACCGGTCGTGACCGCGAGGGTCGCGGTCTCGGGCGAGCGTCCGGCGACGAAGGCGTTGAGGGCGGGGTCGGTCGACCACGCCGAGCGCCGGCTTGGGCACGCCACCGGCGACGCAGAGCCCCTCGACCAGGTTGTGGAGGCGGGCGTGGTCGGTGGGGTCGGCCGGCTCGACCCGCCCGAGGGAGAGGGCCAGTGGTGCGGCGCCCCACCAGGCCCCGGCGGCGATCCCGACCGCGACCAGGAGGCCGAGCGCCACGCCCAGCCACAGGGGACCGACCAGGGCGACGAGGGCCGCGACGACGAGGCCCTTCACGATCGCGAGGCCCGCCACCAGCGCGAGGGCGCGGCTCGCCCGCGGGGTGTCCGGTGCGTCCACCGCGATCAGAAGTCGACCGTCACGGGACCGCGCGCGTCGCCCTCGGCCTGGAAGTACTGGCGGGGGCCGAAGCCGGCGGCCCGGGCGACGACGACGCCCGGGAAGCTCTCGATCTTGGTGTTGTACTGGTTCACCGAGTCGTTGTAGTACTGCCGCGCGTAGGCGACGCGGTCCTCGCTGGAGGTGAGCTCCTCCTGCAGGGCCAGGAAGCTCTGGTTGGCCTTGAGGTCGGGGTAGGCCTCGGACAGGGCGAACACGTTGGCCAGGGCACCCGACACCGCCTTCTCGGCGGTGGCCTTCTCGCCTGGCGTGCTGGCCGCCACCGCGGCGTTGCGGGCCGCGATCACCGACTCGAGCGTCGTCTGCTCGTGGGTGGCGTAGCCCTTCACCGTCTCGACCAGGTTGGGGATGAGGTCGTGGCGCCGGTTGAGCTGGACCTCGATCTGGGCCCACGCCGACTCGACCCGGTTCTTCAGCTTGACCAGACCGTTGTACGACGCGACCACCCACAGCACGACGCCCACCACGAGCACGACGAGGACGATGAGGATGAGCGCGAGAGCCGACACGGGAGCCTCCGGAGGGGGGTCGGCCCGAGTGACGGTCCGACGGCGCTGGAGCCTAGACGGAGACCCCCGACGGGCCCCGGACCCCGTCGAGCACGCGGGCGTACAGGTCGAGGTAGAGGTCGGCCAGGCGGTCCATCGAGAACTCGTCGGCGCGGGCGCGACCCGACGCCACCATCGCCGCGGCCCGGTCGGCGTCGCCGAGGACGGCGAGGAGGTTCCGCGCCAGGGCCGCGGCGTCGCCCGGCTCGCTCAGCAGGGCGTCGACGTCGGGCCGGGCGACCTTCCGGTAGCCGGGCAGGTCGCTGGCGACGATGGGGGTGCCGGCGGCCATGGCCTCGAGCAGCACCACGCCGAACGACTCACCCCGGATCGACGGCGCGCAGTACACCGTCGCGCCCCGCAGGCGCGACGCCTTCTCGGCGTCGGACACCCGGCCGAGCCACTCGATCCGCGGGTCGCCCGAGGTCCGTCGCCGGAGCCGCTCGGTGTCGGGGCCGTCGCCGACCACCCACAGCCGCACGTCGCGGGGCAGCTCGGTCATGGCGTCGAGCAGCACCTCGAGTCCCTTGCGCTCCTCGTGGCGGCCGATGAACAGCACGGTGGGGTGCCCGTCGGTCGGCGTCGGGTCGGCCTCGGCGAAGACCGGCACCTCGATGCCGTTGAAGACCCGCTCGTAGCTGCCCTTGAGGTAGGTGCTGGCCAGCAGCTCGGCGTCGTCGGACACCGCGCAGCGGAGGTCGAGGCGGCCGGCCAGCCACCGCACCAGCGGCCCGAGGCTCTTGTAGGCGCCCGACACGCCGGCGGCGTGGAAGGTGCCGACCAGCGGCGCCGGCTTCACCACGCAGGTCGTGATGCACACCCCGGGCCCGAGGGGCTCGTGGACGTTGATGACGTCGAAGTCCTCGTCGCGCAGCGGCGCGGATGAGGCGCAGCTGGGCCGACAGGTCCGGCGCCAGCGGGGCGACCGAGCCGTTGGCCGCGGTGGGGATGCTGTTGCCCAGCGGCGTCACCCAGGCATCGGGCGGTGGCCCGTCGCACGGGGCCAGGACCCGGGTGGGGTGGCCCTTGTCGCGCAGGGCGCGGGCCAGCCCGAGGACCTGGGCCTGCACCCCGCCCGGGATCGTGAGGCTGTAGGGGCAGACGAGGCCGATCCGCACGGCGGTCGAGCCTAGGGCGCTCCCCCGTCGGCGCTCGCAGCGGGCGGGTCCTGGGCGAAGCCGGCCTCGGCCAGGGCGACGTGGTCGGAGGGCCAGTTGGGCTGGAGGAGGTGCCACTGGTCGGGGGCGCCGCCGGATCAGCTCCTCGAGGGCGCGGGCCAGGTCCTGGGTGACCCGGGTGACGTCCTCGCGCAGGCGGCCCCGCCGCTCGGTGTCGAGCGGGGCGAGGGCCAGGCCGTGGTGCGCGCCGTCCTCCCCGAAGTAGCAGGTGGACGGCAGGAGGGCGGCGCCGGTGCGCAGGGCCAGGGTCGCCGGGCCGCCCGGCAGGGTCGTGCGCTCGCCGAAGAAGTCGACCTCGATGCCGGTGCCGGCCAGGTCGCGGTCGCACAGCAGGGCGAGGACCTGGTTCTCGCTCAGGGCCTTGGCACAGGCCGCGGCCGCCTCGGGCCCGAAGGGCACCACGTGGATGCCGAACTGGCTGCGCAGGTCGGTGAACCAGCGGGCCAGCTCGGGCGGCTCGATCTGCTCGACGACCGCGGTGACCGTGCAGCCCCGCACCTCGGTCAGCCAGAACGCGGCCCACTCCCAGGCCCCGAGGTGGGGCATGGCCAGGATCGCGCCCTTGCCGGCCTCGAGGGCCTCGTCGATGTGGTGGGCGCCCACCTCGTCGATGCCGGCGGCGAGGGCCTCGGGCGACGTGCCCGGCAGGCGGAACGACTCCAACCAGTAGTGGGCGTAGGAGGCGAAGGTCCGCTCGACCGCGGCGGCCAGCTCGTCGGCGGGGACGTCGTCACCCAGCACCCGGCGCAGGTTGCGCTCGACGATCAGCCGGCGCGAGGCCATCCGCCGGACTCCGAGCCGTCCGCCGAGGCGCGCCGCACCCGGGCACGGCGCGGGCCGGAAGGGCCCGGGCGACGGCCGAGCCGGCGCGGAAGGCCACGTAGGCCGGGTGGGGACGGCGCATGCCGACGGCGGCGGGGTGGCCCAGGCCTTGGTCAGCCGTCGTCGCCGCGACGGGTGTGCGTGCTGCGCTCGCGGGACAGCAGGCGCTCCCGGGTGGCGAAGCGCTCCCGGGCGGTGATGCGGCCCTCGGTGCGACGGGCCGCGGTGCGGCTGACCCGGGCCTGGCGGCGGGCCCGGAGGCGGGCCGTGGTCGGGCTCACCGGCACGGTCGCGCTGGCCTGCTTCCAGACCTTGGCGAAGCGCTGGGCGGCGGTGGCGACGGTGAGGACGAGCATCACCCACAGGATGGCGATCATCGCCGGCTGGAACAGCAGGGCCAAGCCCGATGGCGATGAGCCGCTCGGCCCGCTCCATCAGGCCGCCGCGGGCGTCGTAGCCGAGGGCCTCGGCCTTGGCCCGCTCGTAGGAGATGATCAGCGAGGCGGCGAGGACGGCCAGCGGCAGGACCGCGATGCGACCGGCGCCGGGCTGCGACGACAGGTACCAGGCCATGCCGCCGAACAGCAGGGCGTCGGGACACCCGGTCGCACACCGAGTCGAAGAACGCGCCGCGGGGCGAGGCGGTGCCGGAGGCCTTGGCCACGGCGCCGTCGAGCACGTCGGGCACCGCGCAGAGCACGAGCAGCAGCAGGGCCAGGCGGAGGGCGCCGTTGGCGATGGCGAGGGCGGTGGCCGCGGCCATCACCACGCCGAGGATGGTGAGGTGGTCGGCACGGATGCCGGTCTTGCGCAGGTTGGCGCCGATGGGCTTCAGCTGGGCCTCGGCCTGGCTGCGGAACTGACCGTCGAACATCGGTCTTCCTCCAGAGGGGTGCTTGCAGAAGTTAGCATCACCCGGGGGTCGGCGACCAGCATGCCACCCCAGGCGTTCGCCGCCACGCCACATGCGGCGATCGCCGAGGCCGCCGCCCCGGGCGGAGGCCCGACCGGTCGGGTACCCTCCGGCCACCTCGGCCGCCCACCGCAGGAGGGCCCGCATGGCGTCGTTCCCCACCGACCGCGTCCGCAACGTGGCCCTGGTCGGCCACGCGGGCGCGGGCAAGACCACCCTGGCCGAGGCGCTGCTGCACCTCGCCGGCGCCATCCCCCGACTCGGGTCGGGTGGAGGACGGCACCACCGCCGGCGACCACGACCCGGCGGAGAAGGCCCGGGGCCACTCGGTCGGGCTGTCGGTGCTCCCCTTCGAGTGGAAGGGCCACCGCGTCACCCTGCTCGACACCCCCGGCGACCCCGACTTCGCCGGTGACGTGGCCGCCGCCCTGCGGGTGGCCGACCTCGCCGTGTTCGTGGTCAGCGCGGTCGACGGCGTGCAGGTCGGCACCGACGCCGACCTGGCGCCTGGCCGCCGCCCACGGCCTGCCCCGCATGGTGTTCATCAGCAAGCTCGACCGCGACCGGGCCGACTACGAGGGCACCCTCGACCAGCTGCGCGACCGCTTCGGGGCCGGCATCGCCCCGCTGGAGCTGCCCATCGGCGCCGAGGCCGACTTCCGCGGCGTCGCCGACCTCCTCAGCGACACCGCCTACGTCTACGCCGGCGGCGTCGCGACCCACGAGGAGGTGCCCCCGACATGGAGGAGCTCGAGCACCGCGTCCACGACAACCTCGTCGAGGGCATCGTGGTCGCCGACGACGCCCTCCTCGAGCGCTACCTCGACGGCGACGTGCCCGTCGGTCGAGGAGCTCGAGCGCACCCTCGCGGTCGGCGTCGACGAGGCCTCGGTCTTCCCCGTGGTGTGCGGTTCCGCCACCGGCGAGGTCGCGGTCGACCGGCTGGCCGACTTCATCTGCGAGATCGGCCCCTCCCCCGCCGACCGCCCGCCGGTCGAGGTCGCGGCCGGCGACACGACCGTCGAGGTCGGCGCCCGACCCCGCCGGCCCGACCGCTCCTGTTCGTGTTCAAGACGATCGCCGACCAGTTCGTCGGCCACCTGTCGGTCTTCCGGGTGCTGTCGGGCACCCTGCGCGCCGACGACCACCTGGTGAACAGCCGATCAGGGGCCGACGAGCGGCTCCACAGCCTGCTCGCGGCTCCGGGGCGGCGAGCCAGGAGGCGGTGTCCGAGCTGGTGGCCGGCGAGATCGGCGCGGTGGCCAAGCTGACCGACACGCTGACCGGCGACACCCTCGCCCCCCGGGGCCGCCCCGTCGGCCGCGCCCCCGCTCGCCCAGCCCGAGCCGGTGCTGGCGGTGGCGATCACGGCCCGGACCCAGGCCGACGAGGACCGGCTGGGCCCCGCCCTCCACCGGCTGGTCGAGGAGGACCCGGCCCTCTCGGTCGTCCGCGACGACGAGACCCACCAGACCGCTCCTCCGGGGCGTCGGCGACGCCCACCTGGGCCTCGCCCTCGAGCGCCTGGAGACCAAGTTCGGCGTCGGGGTCGACACCCACGAGGTCGCCGTCGCCTACCGGGAGACGATCTCGACGACGGCCTCGGCCGAGGGCCGCCACAAGAAGCAGACCGGGGGCCACGGGCAGTTCGCCCAGTGCTCCCTCACGGTCGAGCCGCTGCCGCGGGGCGAGGGGTTCGAGTTCGTGAACCGGATCGTGGGCGGGGCCATCTCGAAGGGCTACGTCCCGGCGGTGCAGAAGGGCGTCGAGGAGGCCATGGCGTCGGGCGGGGCGCTCGGCCACCCGGTGGTCGACGTGCGGGTCACGCTGACCGACGGCAAGGAGCACTCGGTCGACTCGTCGGAGATGGCGTTCAGGGCGGCGGGCCGCCTGGCGCTGCGCGAGGCCCTCGCCGCGGCCGAGCCCGTGCTGCTGGAGCCGATGGCCCGGGTCGAGGTCACCGTCCCCACCGACGCCCAGGGCGACGTCATGGGCGACCTGACGGCGCGGCGGGGCCGCATCGAGGGGGCCCAGGCGGCCGACGACGGCGAGCAGGTCGTCACCGCCCTGGTGCCGGCGGCCGAGGTGCGGCGCTACGCGGTCGACCTGCGCTCCCTCACCGGCGGGCGCGGCCGCTTCCACCTGGAGGACGCCGGCTACGAGCCCCTCCCCGACCACCTCGTGGAGCGCACCCGGCGGGAGCTCGCCGACGTCGACGCCTAGGGCATCGGAGGCGGAGCGGGCGGCGCTCGGCGACCCGACCGAGGACGACGTCAGAGGACGTCGGCCAGGCGCCCGGCCATGACCTCGCCGGGGGCGATGAGGGCGGCCTGCTGCCGTCGGACCAGGGCGTCGGGGGTCGCGGCGGACAGCAGATCACGGGACCGGCCGAGCAGGCGGCCTCGGAGCTGGGCGATCTGCCCGACGCGGCGCGAGCGCAGCTGCACCGTCCGCACCCGGCGATGGCGGGTCCGGCGGAGGGCGTCGGCGACCTGGTCGGCCGGGACGCCGTCGGCCAGCGTCAGGCCCAGGCCGACCGCGTCCTCGATCGCCAGGCTCGCACCGAACCCCAGGTTGGGGGTGATGGCATGGGCCGCGTCGCCGATGAGGACCGTCCGACCTGCGCCCCACGACGGCCGTTCGAGCTCGTCGAGGTCGTGGTGGTGGGGCGGGAGCCGGTCGAGCGCGGTGACGACCCGGCCGGCCTCGCCGCCGACGCCGGCGAACCAACCCTTGAGGGCGGCGAGGTCCGCCGGGGCCGGGGTCCGCCGGGGGCACACCCGGACGAGGAAGCAGTAGAGCCGCCCGTCGGTGAGCGGGATGCCCCCGACCCGCACCCCGTCGCCCCAGGCCTCGAACGACGCCTCCACCCCGACGTTCGCGACGATCGTCCGCCAGCAGGTCGCTCCGGAGTAGCGCACCGGGACGGCGCCGATCACCGCGTCGCGGGTCGCCGAGCCGATGCCGTCGGCGCCGACCACCAGCTCGTGCTCCTCGCGTGCGTCGGTGCTCGGGGACCCAGCCGGCGCGGAGCTCGGCCACCTCCCCGGCTGCGGCCACCAGCGCCGTGTGGAGCTCGCTGCGGACGTAGGCGCGCATGACCGGGCCGGCCGAGTCGCTGGCGTCGACGCCCTGGAGCACCCGCCCGCCGGCGTCGCGCACCTCCAGGCGACGGATCGGCGCACCGACGGCGGTCCGGTCGACGCCGAGGCGATCGAGGAGCAGCTCGGCGCCGGCGGCCAGGCCGATCCCCGCTCCGACGGTGTCGAACCCCGGGGAGCGCTCCGCGACGGTCACCTCGTGACCCAGGCGCCCGAGGACGATCCCGGCCGTCAGCCCAGCGATGCCGCCGCCGACGACCAGGGTGCGCACCGGCGGGCTACTGGCCGGTCTCGAACGGCTTGCCGGTGCCGGTGAGCTCGCCGTCGAGCTCGGACCAGTCCTCGGGGTTGTCCTCGACGAACCAGTCGACGACCTCGCCGTCGACCCCGTCGACCAGCACCAGGGCCCTGCGCTCCGGCGGGTTCTCGGCCGAGTAGCAGAGGATCCGCCAGGTCGGGCGGCTGCGCAGGCCGCGCCAGCCCATCTGGGCCGAGGCGTGACCGACCGGGAAGCCGACCGTGCGGGTCGCGATCACCAGGGCGTCCTGCTCGTCGACGTCGAGGTCGAAGCCGGACAGCAGGCAGTAGCCGCCGGCGACGATCAGCGCCGCCGCCGCCCACAGCAGGCCCTCGTTGACGAGGCTGTCGTCGGAGTCGCGGAACGCCACCCAGAGGGCGACGCAGCCGACCGCGATGGCGAGGTACATGTAGCCGGGGATGCGCCTGCGGTTGTTGTTGGGGAAGACGTACGGCCCGACGAAGCCCGACACGTCGAGGTCGTCGGGCAGGACGTCGGTGACCTCCGCATCGCTCACCTCGTCGTCACCGGTCCCGTCGTCGACGGACGGGTCGTCGACGGTCGGGTCGGCGTCGTCGGGACGCTCGTCGTCGGTGGCCACGTCCCGAACCTACCGGGGGTGGTCCGGGCGCGGCCAAGGCGGCGGGCCCGAGCCCGGCGCCGGCTGTGGATCAGCCGATGGCCCCGGACTCCCGGAGGGCGGCGATGCGCTCGGCGTCGTAGCCCACCTCGGCCAGCACCTCGTCGCTGTGCTGGCCGGCGTGGGGCGGGGGCCGCCGGATGGCGCCCGGCGTGCGGCCGAAGCGGGGCGCGGGCGCCGGCTGGGTGATGCCGGCGACCTCGGTGAAGGTGCCGCGGGCGACGTTGTGGGGGTGGGCCGGGGCCTCCGACATGGTCAGCACCGGCGCGAAGCACACGTCGGAGCCCTCCATGATCTCGCACCACTCGTCGCGGGTCTTCTCCTTGAAGATCGCGGCGAGGCGCACCTTGAGGTCGGGCCAGGCGGTGCGGTCCTGCTGCCACGGGCAGGTCCTCGCCCTCCAGCCCGGTGAGGCGGAGGAGCTCGGCGTAGAACTGCGGCTCGATCGACCCGATCGAGACGTACCGACCGTCGGCGCACTCGTAGGTGTCGTAGAAGTGGGCGCCGGTGTCGAGCATGTTGGTGCCGCGCTCGTCGGTCCAGATCCCCATGGCCTGGAACGAGTGCATCATCGTCATCAGCAGGGCGGCGCCGTCGACCATGGCCGCGTCGACCACCTGGCCCTGGCCCGAGCGGCCGGCCTCGACGAGGGCGGCGCAGATGCCGACCGCGAGGAGCATGCCGCCGCCCCCGAAGTCGCCGACCAGGTTGATCGGCGGCGTGGGCTGCTCGCCGGCGCGGCCGAAGTGGGCGAGGGAGCCGGCGAGGGCGATGTAGTTGATGTCGTGGCCGGCGGTCGGGGCGTAGGGCCCGTCCTGGCCCCAGCCGGTCATCCGCCCGTAGACCAGCTTCGGGTTGCGGGCCAGGCACTCGTCGGGCCCGAGGCCCAGCCGCTCGGTGACGCCGGGGCGGAAGCCCTCGATGAGCGCGTCGGCCGAGGCGATCAGGTCGAGGACGGCCTCGATGCCGGCCGGGTCCTTCAGGTTGACCGCGACCGAGCGGCGGCCGCGGTTGAGGAGGTCGGCGGGCGGCGACGGCGGGGTCGCCCCACGCCTTGGCCGGGCGGTCGACGCGGATGACCTCGGCGCCGAGGTCGGCCAGCACCATGGCGCAGAACGGGCCGGGGCCGATGCCGGCCAGCTCGACCACGCGGAGCCCGGCGAGGGGGCCCTGGGGCGGCGGGGTGGTGGTGGTGTCGCTCACGCCGACGCTCCGATCCCGATGAGGTCGCAGACCTCGTCGACGACGCGGTCCCAGTGCGAGCTCGGGGATGTCGTGGCCGACGCCGGGCGAGCACGACCAGGCGGGCGCCGGGGACCGCGGCCGCGGTGGCCTCGCCCCCGCTGGGGGTGACGAGCGGGTCGACGTCGCCGTGGATCACGAGGGTCGGCACCGTCACGCCGGCCCAGGGCCTCGGTGCGATCCGGCGAGGCGATGATGGCGACCAGCTGGTGCCCGACGCCCCGCGGGTCGTGGTCGCGGTCCCAGGCCTCGCCGCCCGTGCGCGACGGACCTTCTCCTCGTCGACGAGGCCGGGGCTGCCGATGGCCCGGCTGGCCGCGACGCCGCGCATCGACGGCCTCCTCGCGGCTCGTCGGGCGGTGGGCGCCATCAGCACGCCGAGCACCTCGGGCTCGGGCTGGCCGACGTCCGGCGCGCCGGTGGTCGACATGATCGACGTGAGCGACAGCACCCGCTCGGGGTGCTCGATGGCGACGGTCTGGGCGATCATCCCGCCCATCGAGGCGCCGACCACGTGGGCCCGCTCGATGCCGAGGGCGTCGAGCACCGCGCACCGAGTCGGCCGCCATGTCGGAGAGCAGGTAGGGCGCCTCGATCGGCTGGCCCGCCATCGCCGCCATGATCCGCTCCATGACCGGGACCTCCTCGACCACCGGCTTGGTCGACAGGCCGACGTCGCGGTTGTCGTGGCGGATGACGAAGCAGCCGCGGTCGACGAACCGGGCGACCAGGTCGTCGTCCCAGCCCAGGTGCTGGGTGCCGAGGCCCATGATCATGAGCAGGGGCACGCCGGACGGGTCGCCGTCGGTCGTGTACCAGATCTCGACGCCGTCGGGAGAGGGAGGGGTGGTGGGCACGGCGCCATGGTGCCCCGACTTGACCGACCGGTCAACCACCCGTCGAGGGCCCCGGTCCTAGGGTCGGGCGGGTGGACGTCGTGGCCCGGGCACCCGGGCGGGTCAACCTCATCGGCGACCACACCGACCACGTCGGCGGCCTCGTGCTGCCGATGGCGATCGACCTCGGCACCACCGTCGCAGGGGCGACGGGGCGGCGCGCAGGTCGTGCTCACGTCGGCCGACGAGGCCGAGCCCGCGGTGGTCGACCTCGACGTCGACGACCCCGCCGCGGTCGAGCCGGGCTGGGCCCGCTACGTCGCCGGGGTGGTGGCCGAGCTGCGCCCGCCGGTCGGCTTCGAGGGCACCGTCACCACCGACCTGCCCGCTCGGCGGCGGGCTGTCGTCGAGCGCCGCGCTGGAGGTCGCCGTCGCCCTCGCCCTCGGCGCACCGACCGACGACCCCGTCGCCCTCGCCCGGCTCTGCCAGCGGGCCGAGCAGCGGGCATCGGGGGTGCCGTGCGGGATCATGGACCAGCTGGCCTCGGCCGCGGGGCGGGCCGGCCACGCCCTGCTGATCGACTGCCACGCCCTGACGGTCGACCCGGTCGCCGCTGCCCGACGGACCTGGAGGTCGTGGTGGTCGACTCCGGCCAGGCCCGGCACGCTCGCCGGCTCGCCCTACGCCGAGCCGGGTGGCCGAGTGCGCGGCCGGCCGAGGAGGTGATCGGGCCCCTGCGCCTCGCCCGACCCGGGCGACGAGCAGGCGATCGCCGACCCCGTCGTCCGCGCCCGGGCCCGCCACGTCGTCACCGAGATCGACCGGGTCCGGCGCGCCGCCGCCGGCCCTCGCCGGTCGGCGACGTCGCCCTGCTCGGCGCGCTGCTCCAGGCAGTCCCACGCGTCGCTGCGGGACGACTTCGAGGTGTCGACGCCGGTGCTCGACGACCTGGTGGCCCGGCTCGACGCGACGCCGGGGTCCACGGCGCCCGGCTCACCGGGGCCGGGTTCGGCGGCTGCGTCGTCGCGGTCTGCGAGCCCGGCGCGCTCGCCGGCCTCGGTCCCGAGCGCTCGTGGGCGGTCGCCGCCGCCGACGGGGCGGCGCGTGGGCTGATCCCCTGGTCAGCGCGCTCTCGATGTCGTCGGCCGTCCCGTGGGCAGTGACGTCTCCATGACCATCGGAGCCAGCGTCTTCCTCCTCGCCGTCGGGGCCATCCTCCGCTTCGCCGTGGCCGACACCCTCGAGGGCGTCGACCTCGAGCGTGGTCGGGGTGATCCTCATGGTCGCGGGCGTGATCGGGCTGCTCATCGGCCTCTACCAGACGTCGGTCGCCCGTCGCCGCTACGTCGGCGATCCGCGGCTCTAGCCGCCGCCTGCCCGCCGCCGTCGACCGACCGGCCCGAGCGCACGAGCCAGTCGGTCGACGGCGTCGCGGGTCCGGGCGCCCCACCAGAACAGGTCCTGGCCGTCGACCACCACCGCCGGGCAGCCGAAGGTCGCCTCCAGCTCGGGGACGTCGTCGGGGGTGAACCGCCAGGGCTCGGTCGGGGCGAGCACGACGTCCGGAGCCCAGGCCCTGACCTCCTCCTCGGTGACCTCCGGGTAGCGCTCGGCGCCGGGCCACGCCCCCTCCCATCCGGCGTGCCGCAGCACCGACGCGCCGTAGGTGTCGCCGCCGATCGCCATCCACGGCCGACGCCAGATGGGCACGAAGGCCCGGCCGATCGGTCCGGCGGGCGGCGCCGGCGGCGCCCACCGGCTCGGGACGACGGACGCTCGACCGCCTCGGCCAGCGCGTCGAGCACCGCCGGGCACGTCGTCGACCGCCCGGGGCGAGGCGACGTGCACGGCAGACCGGCGGCGACCAGCGCGTCGTGGTCCTCCCGCCGGTTCTCCTCGTCGCACATCACGACCAGGTCGGGCGCAGCTCGACGATGCGGCCGATCCGGGGCCGCTTGGTGCCGCCCACCGCCTCGATCCCGGGCTGCTCGCAGAAGCGGGTGCACGCGACCGGCGGCCGACCCCACGCCACCAGCGTCTCGGTGACCGACGGGACCAGGCTGACGACCCGCGGACCGCCACCGCCGGCGGTCACCCCAGCAGGCGGGCCTTCTGGGCGTCGTACTCGGCCTGGCTGATGGCGCCCGGGTCAGCAGGTCGTGCAGCTTGGCCACCTCGTCGGCGGCCGTGGGAGCAGCCTGGCCGCCGGAGATCCGGTCGAACTTCCGGTTCTCGTTGGCCTCCATCTGCACGTAGATCTCGCGCTGGACGACGTTGGGGCGCCGGATGTTGGAGAAGTGCTGGGTGCCCCGCTCCCCCGCCGACTCGATGGAGAGGTCGCCGGCGCCGACCATCCGCTCGAACACCGACTGCGAGAAGAACACCGTGTTGATGCGCTCGAGCGGGATCTCGGTGCCGGACTTGGCCACCAGCCCCTCCCGGCTGATCAGCCGGTCCGTGGTGAGCACGAAGTTGGTGGTGGTCCAGTCGGCGAGCTGCTTGGCCCCCCACAGGAGGGCGACGACGATCAGGACCAGGGCGAGGATGGACAACCCGTCACCGACCGTCCCGTCGACCGGGAGGACCACCAGCCCGAGCACGATGGCCCCCACGAGCGCCAGCACCGGCTTGAACAGGGCGATCCAGTGGGGCCGCAGGTCGAGCACCAGCTCCTCGCCTGCGTTGAGCAGCTTCGTGGGATAGGGCACGACGGCAATCTACGCCCCGTCGGGGATCCGGGCGGGGGACGCCCGTGGGTCGGACCCGAGGCCCCCGGCCTCAGCCGTAGCCGAGCTCTCGCAGCCGCCGATCGTCGATGCCCACGTGGTGGCCCAGCTCGTGGACCACCGTGACGCGCACCTCCTGCACCAGGTGCGCCTCGTCGCGGGCGAACGCGCAGAGGGCGGCGCGGAAGATGGTGACGCGGTCCGGCATCTCCATGAACCCGTACTGGCCCCGCGACGTGAGCGGTGTGCCCTCGTACAGGCCGAGGGGACCGTCGGGTCGACCGTCGGCGACCAGGACGACCACGTTCTCGAGCATGGTCCGGATCTCCGGGGGAAGGCCGTCGAGCGCCTCGTCGACGAGCTCCTCGAAGCGGTCCTCCGGGACGTGGACGGGCATCGGACCACCGTACGCCGCGACCCGTAGGGTGCGGAGGTGGACGGTGCCCACCTCCTCGCCGGCCTCGACGCCGACCAACGCCGAGCCGTCGTCGACCCCGGCGAGCCGTTGTGCATCCTGGCCGGCGCCGGGTCGGGCAAGACCCGGGTGCTCACCCGACGGATCGCCCGCCGGTGCATCGACGGCTCGGCCGATCCCCGTCACGTCCTGGCCCTGACCTTCACCCGGAAGGCGGCCGAGGAGATGCGCACCCGGCTCGCCGCCCTCGGCCTGCGCGACCAGCCGACCGTGGGCACGTTCCACGCGGTGGCGTGGGCCCAGGTCCGCACCTGGTGGCGCGACCAGGGGCGGGCGGCCCCGGCGCTCCTCGACCGCAAGGCCCGGTTCCTGTCCGGGCTGCCGGGGCGCAGCTCCCTGCGGCCGGCCGAGCTGGCGGCCGAGATCGAGTGGGCCCGGGCTCGCCTGGTCACCCCCGACACCTACGCCCACGCCGCCGACCGAGACGACCGCCGACCTCCGGGTGGGCTCGACCACGTGGCCGAGCGCTTCGCCGTCTACGAGCAGGAGAAGCGGCGTCGGGGCGTGGTCGACTTCGACGACATCCTCGAGGGCTGCGCCGCCGCCCTCGCCGGCGACCCGGCCTTCGCCGCCGCCCAGCGCTGGAGGTTCCGCCACCTCTTCGTCGACGAGTTCCAGGACGTGAACCCGCTCCAGCACCGGCTGCTCGGCCTCTGGCGGGGCGACCGGCCCGACCTCTGCGTCGTCGGCGACCCCGACCAGGCGATCTACCGGTGGAACGGCGCCGACGCCGGGTTCCTGCGCCGCTTCGCCGACCACAACCCGGGGGCGACGGTGATCGCCCTCCGGGGGAACTACCGCTCGACCCCGCAGATCCTCCACCTGGCCGCCGCCGCCCTCGGCCCCGGTGCCACCCCGCGGATGCGGGCCCACCGCCCGGCCGGCGCGGTGCCGACGATCACCTCCTTCCCGACCGACCGCGACGAGGCCCACGGCGCGGCCGCCGCGATCCGGTCCCTCCACCTCCCCGGCGGGCGGTGGGACCGCCAGGCGGTGCTGGTGCGCACCAACGCCCAGATGCCCCTGGTCGAGGAGGCCCTCACCCAGGCCCGCATCCCGTTCCGGCTGCGCGGCGGCGAGCCCCTCCTCTCCCGCGCCGACGTCCGCGACGCGATGACGCGCATCACCCGCAACCCCATGCGGCCGTTGGTGTCCGGGCTCGCCGACCTCGACGCGCTGGCGGCGACGGCCGCGGAGACCCCGGGCCAGGAGGACACCGCCGACGCGCTGGCGGCGCTGCTCCGCCTCGGTCGCGACCTCTCGGCGTCCGACCCCCGGGCGACCGTCGGCGACCTCCGGGGGTGGGTCGCGGCGGCGATCGGCGCCGACGGTCCGGGCCGGTCGGGGGACGCCGTCGACGTGGTGACCTTCCACGCCGCCAAGGGCCTGGAGTGGCCGGTGGTGCACCTGCTCGGGCTCGAGGACGGCCTCGTGCCCATCTCCCACGCCCGCACCCCCGAAGCCGAGGCCGAGGAGCGGCGCCTGCTCCACGTCGCGGTGACCCGGGCCGAGGACGTCCTCCGGCTGTCGTGGGCCGAGGAGCGGACCTGGCGGGACCGCACCGTGCCGCGCCGGCCGTCCCCGTACCTCGACGGCCTGTCCGACGCACTGCAGCTCGCGGTGCGCGATGCCCGGCCGGCCCCTCCCGCGGCCGGGCTGGCAGCCGCCCGTCAGGCCCTCGCCGGGGCCACCGTCGGCGACGCCCACCTCGCCCTGCTGCACGCCCTGCGGGCCTGGCGGGAGGAGGCGGCGCGGCGCGGCGGCGTGCCGCCGTCGGTCGTGGCCAGCGACCGGGTGCTGTCGGAGATCGCCCACCGCCGGCCGGTCGACCGGGCCCAGCTCGGCGAGGTGCGGGGGGTGGGCCCCCTCACCATCGACGCCCACGGCGATGCCATCCTCGACGTCGTCGCCGACCACCGCGACCGCCGTGAGCCGGAGCCGGTCCCATGAGCCCCGGAGGTCCCTCGTGCGCTTCGACCTGACCCAGGTCATCGACGCCCCCGTCGACGACGTCGCCGCGGCCTACGCCTCGGCCGACCTCTACGAGACGATGGGACCGACGAGCCACCTCGGCGCGCCCGAGGTCGTGGGGCGGACCGAGATCGACGGGCAGGTCACGCTCCGGATCCGGTACCGCTTCGTGGGCGACCTCTCCCCCGCCGTCACCGCGGTCGTCGACCCGGCCCGCCTGACCTGGGTCGAGGAGTCGGTCCACGACCTCGACGGCCTGTCGGTGGGCGTCACCCTGCGGCCCGACCACTACGCCGACCGGCTCCGCTGCACGGGCACCTACCGCTACCGGAGCCGGGGCGACCGGTCGGAGCGCCTGATCGCGGGCGACCTGCGCGTGAAGGCCCTGCTGGTCGCGGGCACGGTCGAGCGGGCGATCGTCTCGGGCCTCGAGGAGCACCTGAACGCCGAGGTGGCCGCGGTCGAGCGCTACCTGGCCGGCTGACGGACCCGGCCCGGTCGAGCGGGATCGGGGCCTCCGCCGGGTGCTACCCCTGTCGCTCGGGACCGGCGACCCGACGGTCGAAGCCGTCGGCCAGCTCGCGGAACTTGGCTGCGTCGATGGAGATGAACAGCCCCTCGGCCTCGGCGGTGACCTGACCGTCGGCGATGATCCGGCCGGTCGTGAACACCTTCCGGCCCTCGATGCGGTCGAAGCGACCCTCGATGAGGAGGGGGGCGTGGAGCGGGGTCGGCCGGCGGTAGTGGATGGTGAGGCGGCCGGTCATCCCGGGCGCGCCCGAGAACGTCTGCGCCGAGCCCAGCACCTCGTCGAAGGCCGCGGCGACGAAGCCGCCGTGCACGCAGCCGGGAGGACCCTCGTAGACCGACCCGAAGGTGACCCGGCCGACGACCATGTCGTCGAGCACCTCGATGACGATGGGCGGGGCGAGCGGGTTGGCCATGCCGACCAGCGGGCTGTGGTCGAAGAAGTACTCCAGCGGCTCCTCGCCCCCCGACATGGCCATCTCGGCCAGGCCCTCGTAGATGCTCCGTGGGCGGTCCTGCTTGACCCGCTCGGCGAGGCCCTCGAGCTCCTCGGCCATCTCGATGAGCTCGTCGGGCGGCACGTCGGTGCCGACCAGGTCCTCGATCAGCGACCGGCTGGCCGCGGCGATGCGGCGCAGCGCGTCGCGGCGCGGGGAGATCGACCGGTCGGTCTGGGCCGTCACGCGGGGCGAGAGGGTGGTGGGGTCGGTGTCGTCGTCGGCCACGGGTCCTCCGTCAGAGCCGGTCGGTGTCGAGGTCGACCAGGACGGGAGCGTGGTCGCTGGGCTGCGACCCCTTCCGCGCCTGGCGGTCGATCAGGGTGAAGGTGGTCGCCTCTGCGACCGGCTGCGTGCCGAGGAGCAGGTCGATGCGCATGCCCTTCTTCTTGTGGAAGTTGCCGGCCCGGTAGTCCCACCACGAGTAGAGGCCGTCCTCGGGGTGGAGGCGGCGGAACAGGTCGGTCATCCCCCAGTCGAGGAGGGCGCCCAGCGCGGCGCGCTCGGCCGGGCTGGTGTGGGTCGCGTCGGTGAACTCGGCCGGGTCCCAGACGTCGGCGTCGGTCGGCGCGATGTTGAAGTCGCCGGCGACGACGAGCGGGTCGCCGGGGTCGTGGGCTCTGTCGAGGCACCCACGCAGGCGGGCGAGCCAGGCCAGCTTGTAGCGGTAGTGGTCGTGGTCGAGGGCCCGGCCGTTCGGCACGTAGACGCTGGCCACCCGCACGCCGCCGCACGTGGCCCACAGCAGTCGGGCCTCCGGGTCGGGTTCGTCGTCGTCGTCGAAGCCGTCGACGACGTCGTCGAGGCCCACCCGGCTCAGGATGGCGACGCCGTTCCAACGCCCCTCGCCGTGGTGCGCGGCCTCGTAGCCGAGGCCCTCGAAGGCCAGCGCGGGGAAGGCGCCGTCGGCCAGCTTGGTCTCCTGGAGGCACACGACGTCGGGCTCGGCGTCGGCCAGCCACTCCTCGACCCGACCCATGCGGGCCTTGAGGGAGTTGACGTTCCAGGTCGCGATGCGCACGGCGCCGACCCTAGAGGGCCGGTGCGAGGACGACGGTCCCGGGGGGAGGTCGGGGCGACCTCCCCCCGTCGACGCGTCAGGCGCGCTTCTTGGCCGGGGCCTTCCGGGCCGGAGCCTTCTTCTTGGCCGGCGCCTTCTTCGCGGGCGCCTTCCTCGCCGGGGCCTTCTTGGCCGGCGCCTTCTTCGCGGGCGCCTTCTTGGCGGGGGCCTTCTTCTTGGCCGGCGCCTTCTTGGCCGGAGCCTTCTTCGCGGGGGCCTTCTTCTTGGCCGGGGCCTTCTTGGCCGGAGCCTTCTTCGCGGGGGCCTTCTTCTTGGCCGGCGCCTTCTTGGCGACCGCCTTCTTGGCCGGCGCCTTCTTGGCCGGAGCCTTCTTGGCCACCGCCTTCTTCGCGGGAGCCTTCTTCTTGGCCGGGGCCTTCTTGGCCGCGGCCTTCTTCTTGGCGGGTGCCATCTCGGATGCCTCCTGGGCGGTGTCGGTGTCGCGGACGGAGTCATCCGTCGCCTGGAGACCTGGCAGAGCCAGGTCGATGCTCCGTCGCGGCTGGTCGAACGACCGCACGACGAAGGTCTTGGTCTCCCCCACCTTCAGCACGTCGCGCGCGCTGCGGGGAGGGGGATCGGCCATGTTCCGCAGGGGCACGTACCCCTGCACGTCGCCGATGGTGACGTAGGCGCCGTGGGAGGAGAAGCGGTCGACGACCGCCTCCACCGCGCTGCCGACACCATGGCTGGTGACGAAGGTGAGGAAGGCCGTCGGGGAGTTGACGGCCTCGACGGCCTTGCCCCCCGAGCCGCGACGGCGGCGACGACGCCCGGACTCGTCCGCGGTGGCGGCACCGTCATCCGGCGCGACCTCCGACGCGGCCTCGGCGACGGCGTCGGCCGGGGCCGCCGCCTTCTTGGCGGCACCGCCCCGCCGGCGCGAGCGCGTGGCCTTGGGCGCGGCCTCGGCCGTCGGCTCCGTCTTGGTCCGCGACCGACGGGCCTTCACCTCGGCCTCGATCGCCTTGGCGTCGGCCGACTGATCGACCTTGCTGCGTCGACCACCCTTGCCGCCGCGGGCGGCCTGCTGCGAGCGTCGGCTGACGACGCCGCGCACCGGCGTCCGGATCACGAACACCCATCCGACGCCGTCGACCGGCTTGCCCCCCACCATCCGACCGGTGTCGAACAGCCACGGGTACTCGCCGTGCAGCTCCTGGAACGAGTCGTTGGTGAGGATGCTCGCGTCGGCCTTGTTGGCGATGGCGGTGATGAAGGCGTCGCCGCGCCCCACCGCACCGGCGGGCGGGGCGACCAGCTCACCGGCCAGCACCGCCTGCTCGTAGGCGTCGCGCTCCCCGGCCTCGATGCGGTGCGCGAAGGTCGCGTCGACGACGACGGTCACCGTCTTGCCCGGGTACTCCTCGAGGAAGGCGCGCACCGCCTCGTCGAGCTGGGCGAGGCTCGGAAGGGTCCGGCCCTCGGTGGCGATGTTCGATCCGTCGACGACGACGTGATCACGGATGGGGTTGGCGTCGACCATGTCGGGTGAGAGTCAACCAGGCTGAGCAGGCAACGTGGCGGATCCGGCTGCTCACAGTAGGTTGCCGCGCCATGGCAGCCGTCGATCGCGATCCCACCGCGGAGGTCGTCGACCTCCTCCAGCAGCTGATCCGGAACCGCTGCGTGAACGACGGGTCGGTGGCCTCCGGCGACGAGGTCCGCTCCAGCGACCTCATCCAGACCCACCTCGGGAGCGTGCCCGTCGACGTCGAGGTGTACGAGCCGCAGCCCGGTCGGCGCAGCCTCGTCGCCCGCATCGAGGGGAGCGACCCCTCCGCGCCGACCCTCACGCTGCTCGGCCACACCGACGTCGTCCCGGTCAACGAGGACCGCTGGAGCCGCGACCCGTTCGGCGGCGAGCTGGTCGACGGGGAGGTCTGGGGGCGGGGCGCCATCGACATGCTCAACCTCACCGCGTCGATGACCGTCGCCTTCCGACGGCTCGCGGCCCGTGGGTGGCGACCCGAGGGCACGCTGGTCCTCGCCGCCGTCGCCGACGAGGAGGCCGCCGGCGTCTGGGGGGCCAAGCACCTCGCCGAGCACGAGCTCGACGCGGTGCGCAGCGACTACGTGATCACCGAGTCGGGCGGCTTCCCGACCCGCTCCCCGTCGGGCACCAAGCTGCCGGTGATGGTCGGCGAGAAGGGCTGCTACTGGTGCCGCATCACCGTGTCGGGCACCCCCGGCCACGGGTCGCAGCCCTACAAGACCGACAACGCGCTGGTGAAGGCGGCCGAGGTCGTGCGGCGCATCGCGACCCACCGACCCGAGGCCCAGATCGGCGACGTGTGGCGCCGGTACCTCACGTCGATGGGGCTGCCCGACGAGGTGACGGCCCCCCTGCTCGACGTCGACCGCATCGACGACCGGCTCGACGAGCTGCCCGTCGGCATGGCCCGCCTCTTCCACGCGTGCACCCACACCACGATGAGCCCGAACATCGCCCACGGCGGGGCCAAGATCAACGTCATCCCCGACACGGTGACCCTCGAGGTCGACGTGCGGACGCTGCCGGGCCACGACCGGGGCCAGGTCGAGGCCGTGCTGATGGAGGCCATCGGCGACCTGCGCGACGACGTCGTCCTGGAGTCGGCGATCTTCGACCCGGCCAGCGAGTCGCCCATGGACACGCCGCTGTGGGACTCGCTGTCGCGCGTGGCCGGCCGCATCCACGAGGGCAGCGCCATCGTGCCGATGCTGATGGTCGGCGCGACCGACGCCCGCTTCTTCCGCCGCCTCGGCGCCACCGCCTACGGGTTCGGGCTGTTCAGCCACCGCATGTCGGCCGAGGACTACGGCCGCATGTTCCACAGCGACGACGAGCGGGTCGACGTGGAGTCCCTGCGGCTCTCGACCGAGATGTGGGAGGCCGTCGCGGTCGACCTGCTCGGCGGCGGGTCCTCCCTGTCATGAGCGACCGGAGCGAGATCGAGGCCGAGATCAAGGCGGCGCTGTTCGACTTCGGCGGCGTGATCCTGTCCAGCCCGTTCGAGGCCTTCGCCCGCTACGAGGCCGAGCACGACCTGCCCGCCGGCTTCCTGCGGCGGGTGAACGCGACCAACCCCGACTCCAACGCCTGGGCCCGGCTCGAGCGCAACGAGGTCGGGCTCGACGAGTTCGGCTCGATCTTCGAGGACGAGGCGCGGGCCCTCGGCGGCGAGGTCGTGGCCGCCGACGTCCTCGGCCTGCTGCGCGGCGACCTCCGTCCGGCGATGGTCGAGGCCGTCCGCCGCTGCCACGAGCGGCTGTCGACCGCGCTGCTCACCAACAACATCGTGACCATGGGCGCGGCCGGCATGTCCCGGATGTCGGAGCCCCACGCCGAGGTGCTCGACCTGTTCGACGTGATCGTCGAGTCGTCGCGGGTCGGCGTCCGCAAGCCTGACGTCCGCTTCTACGAGATCGCCTGCGAGGAGCTCGGCATCTCGCCCACCGAGGCCGTGTTCCTCGACGACCTCGGCATCAACCTCAAGCCGGCCAGGGCCATGGGCATGACCACCATCAAGGTCGTCGACCCCGACGTGGCCATCGCCGAGCTCGAGCAGATCGTCGCCTTCCCCCTGACCTGACGGGGGTCAGGTGGGGGGTCGGGTGGGGCGACGACGGGGATGTCGAAGACGCGGGCGGCGTTCTCGCGGAGGAAGCCGGCCCAGACCTGGTCGCGGAAGCCGACCGACGGCATCTCCGAGAAGATCCGGTCGAGGGTCAGGCCGGCGGAGTAGTAGCCGGCGTAGATGACCTTGTCGGCGCCCCGCTTGTTGGCGTACTCGACGATGTCGTCGGGGTAGTACTTCGGCGCGAACGCGCTCGTGGAGTAGTGCAGGCCCGGGTACTTGAGCAGCAGCTTCACCATCAGCTCCGTCCACGGGTCGGCGCCGTGACGGGTGACGATGGTCAGCTCGGGCCAGAACCAGCACACCTCGTCGAGCAGGATCGGCAGCTGCGGCGCCATCGGGATCCGGGGCCCGGGCACGCCGGCGTAGACGATGATCGGCCGGCCGATCTCGATGCACTTGGCGTAGATGGGCCACATGCGCTTGTCGTCGAGCGGCACCTGCGGGATCACGCCGGTGCCCCACACGTGGACGGCCTTCAACGAGTCGCCCCACTCCTCGACCGCGGCGTCGATCTTGCGGAGGGCGCCCATCCCCTCGTTGGGATCGACGTTGAGCATGCCGACGAAGTGCTGCGGGAACTCGCGCACGGCCCGCTTGGAGTGCTCGTTCTCGTGGACGCCGGCGAGGAAGGTCGAGATGCGGTGCTTGGCCATCTCGCCGAGCACCAGCTGCACCGGGTCGTCGACCTCGTCGTCGTCGAACTCGGGCACGTCCTTGAACATGTACTGGGCCGGCATGGCCATGCCCTGGGTCTCCTCGTCACCCGCCAGCTTCCGGATGCGGTCGTACTTGGCCCGCTGCTTCTCCCGGGTGTCGGGCATGGCGAGGAACGTGTCGATCACCCCGCCGGCGACGGCGGCCTCGTAGGCGCTGGCCCCTGCGGAGGCGTCGGACGGTGCGGTCTCGGTCGACTCGGTCACGGCGGCGACTGTACCCGCGGCTGGAACGCGTTCTACTAGTGCCGACCTGCCGTCCGCCCCTCACCGCGGCGCCGTCGGCCGCCCGTCACCGAGGCGGCTCGTCCTGCCCTCGCCCGCGTGGCGACACCTCGCCGTCGTCGGAGATCCGGCGGACGTGGATCGGTCGGCCCTCCCGATCGGCGGCGACCGCCACCAGGTCGGCCAGACCACCCACCGACAGCCGCGCCGAGCGCGCCGCGAACCACAGCACCGGGAGCCAGGGCGTCCACCGCACCGTCGACCCGTCGACCACCCGGATCAGGGCCCCGCGACCCGACCCCCAACCGGCCCCGTCGTCGACCTCGACCGCGACCACGTCGGACCACGCGGCGCGAGCCGTCGACCGCATCCACGTCACCGCGACGCCCTCGCGCGTCGGCGTGCGCCCGCGCCGTCCACCCCAGGTAGGCCAGCGACCCGGCCCACGCCGCGCTGACGACCGCCAGCACCCCGAGCACGACGTCACCGAAGGCGACCGCCACGAGGGCGAGCGGGGCCGTGAGCCCGGCGACCACCCCGACCGCCACGAGCGGCCCGCGGGGCGGCCGCACCGTCACGATGGGCGGATCGTCCCCGAGGTCGGCCTCCGCCCCGGTCACCCCTTCGACAGGCCCTCGAAGGCCCGGTTGAGCAGCTCGTCCTGCTCCTGCACGTGGACGCCGTGGCTGCCGCCGGCGGGCGACCCGGAGCCGACGCGGGCCACCTCGGCGGTACTTGATGCCCTCGCCGACCAGGGGCCAGAGCCGCTCGCCCACGAACGCTCCGCGGCCCCATGTTGTCGGGCTCCTCCTGCAGCCAGACGACCTCGCTGATGCCGTTCGTACTGTCTGCAGCAGCTCGCGGATCCGGGTGCGGGGGAACGGGTACAGCTGCTCGAGCCGGATGATGGCGGCCGGCACGCCCAGCTCGTCGCGCCGGGCGACGGCGTCGTGGCTGACCTTGCCGCTGCAGAACACCAGCCGCTGGATCGACGACGGGTCGGTGACGGTGGCGTCGTCGAGGACCTCCTCGAACGAGCCCCGACAGCGAGCTCGCCGACCGACGACCGGGCCGACTTGGCCCGCAGCAGCGACTTCGGGCGTGAACACCACCAGCGGCTTGCGGACCTCGGGCTGTGGATCTGGCGGCGCAGCAGGTGGAAGTACTGGGCCGAGGTCGACGCGTTGCAGACCTGGAGGTTGTCCTCGGCGCAGAGCGTGAGGAAGCGCTCGATGCGGGCCGAGGAGTGCTCGGGGCCCTGGCCCTCGTAGCCGTGGGGCAGCAGCAGGGTCAGGCCCGAGCGCTGGCCTCCACTTGTCCTCGGCGGCCGCGAGGTACTGGTCGATGCACGATCTGGGCGCCGTTGACGAAGTCGCCGAACTGGGCCTCCCACAGCACGAGGGTGTCGTGCTTGGCGACCACCGAGTAGCCGTACTCGAAGCCCATCGCCGCGTACTCCGACAGCAGCGAGTCGTAGATCCAGAACTTCCCCTGGTCCGGGGCGAGGTGGGCGAGCGGGGCGTGCTCGGCGCCGGTCTCGTAGTCGACGAGCACGCGTGTGGCGCTGCGAGAAGGTGCCGCGCCGCGAGTCCTGGCCGGCGAGGCGGATGTTGGTGCCCTCGAGCAGCAGCGAGCCGAAGGCGAGCGCCTCGGCGAGTGGCCCAGTCGACCTCGCCGCCCTCGAACATGGCGTCGCGGGTCTCGAACTGCTTGGTCGAGCTTGGGGTGGACGGTGAAGCCCTCGGGCACGGGCGGCCAGCCCGGCGTAGACCTGGTCGACGACCTCGGACGCCACGCCGGTGTCGACGTGGGGCAGCACGCCGACGCGCCGGCGGCCGGCGGCTTGGCCGATGACCTCGCCCTCGGGGGCGTGGCGACGCGGGTCTCCTCGAGCGCCGACTGGACAGCTTCGGGCGCAGAAGTCGTCGAGGGCCGCCTCGGCCTCGTCGATGGAGATGTCGCCGCGCGCACGAGGGCCTCGGTGTAGAGCTTGCGCACCGAGCGCCGGGCGTCGATCCGCTTGTACATGAGCGGCTGGGTGTAGCTGGGGTCGTCGCCCTCGTTGTGGCCGTGGCGGCGGTAGCAGACCATGTCGATGACGACGTCCTTGTGGAACCGCTGGCGGTAGGCGTAGGCCAGCCGGGCGACGCGGACGCAGGCCTCGGGGTCGTCGCCGTTCACGTGGAAGATCGGGGCCTGGACCATCTTGGCCACGTCGGTGCAGTACTCCGACGAGCGGGCCGAGTCGGGCGCCGTGGTGAAGCCGAGCTGGTTGTTGATGATCAGGTGGATGGTGCCGCCGACCCGGTAGCCCTTGATGCTCGACAGGTTGAGCGTCTCGGCCACCACGCCCTGGCCGGCGAAGGCGGCGTCGCCGTGCACGCAGCACGGGCAGCACCGAGAACGCCTCGGGGTCGTTGATGACGTCCTGGCGGGCCCGGACCATGCCGACCACGACGGGGTCGACGGTCTCGAGGTGGCTGGGGTTGGCGGCCAGCTCGACGGTGATCGTGTCGCCGTGGCGGGAGGTGAAGGTGCCCGCTGGCCGAGGTGGTACTTCACGTCGCCCGAGCCCTGGGTGGAGTCGGGGTCGATGTAGCCCTCGAACTCCGTGAACAGCTTGTCGAGCGACTTGCCCACGATGTTGGACAGGACGTTGAGCCGGCCGCGGTGGGCCATGCCGAGCACCGCGCCGTCGAGCGCGTCGCCGGCGGCCTGCTCGAGGATGGCGTCGAGGACGGGGATGGCCGACTCCGCGCCCTCGATCCCGAACCGCTTCTGGCCGACGTACTTGGTGCCGAGGAACTTCTCGAAGGCCTCGGCCGCGTTGAGGCGGCCGAGGATGTGGCGCTGGTCCTCGGTGGGCAGCGTCGTCGACGCCCCCTCGACCTGCTCCTGGATCCAGACCTTCTCCTCCGGCTCCTGGATGTGCATGTACTCGATGCCGATGCGTGCGGCAGTAGGCGTTGCGCAGCACGCCGAGGATGTCGCCCAGCTTCATCCTGGGCTGGCCGGCGAGGCCGTCGGTGAGGAACTCGCGGTCGAGGTCCCAGATGGTGAGCCCGTAGGTGGCCGGGTCGAGCTCGGTGTGCATCTGCGGCTCCTTCGGCCGCCAGCGGGTCGAGGTCGGCGATGAGGTGGCCGCGGACCCGGTACATGTTGATCAGCGTCTGCACGTGCATCTGCTTCTCGAGGCTGGTCTCCTCCCGGTCGACCGGGTTGTCGTCGCTGGTGCCAGCGCACCGCCTCGTAGGGCACGCCGAGCGACCGGAACACCTCGTCGTAGAAGTCGTCCTCGCCCATCAGCAGCTCGTGGACCCGCTTCAGGAACAGGCCCGACTCGGCGCCCTGGATGATGCGGTGGTCGTAGGTCGACGTCACCGTCATCACCTTCGACACGCCCAGCTCGGCCAGCGCCGCGGGGTCGGCGCCCTGGAAGGCGGCCGGGAAGTCGAGCCGGCCGACGCCCACGATCACGCCCTGGCCGGGCATCAGCCGGGGCACCGACTGGACGGTGCCGATGGTGCCCGGGTTGGTGAGGGTGATGGTGGCGCCGGCGAAGTCGTCGGGCGACAGCTTGTTGGTGCGGACCTTGCGGATGACGTCCTCGTAGGCGCTCCAGAAGCCGGCGAAGTCGAGGGTGTCGGCGTCGCGGATGACCGGCACGATGAGCGTGCGGCTGCCGTCGGACTTCTCCATGTCGACGGCCAGGCCGAGGCTCGACGTGGGCGTTGGTGACCTTGCGGGGCTTGCCGTCGGGGCCCTCGACGTAGGTGGCGTTCATGCGCCGGCACCGTGTCGGCGATGGCCCGCACCACGGCGTAGCCGATCAGGTGGGTGAAGCTGACCTTCCCGCCCCGGGTGCGGGCCAGGTAGCCGTTGATGACCTTGCGGTTGACCTCGAGCAGCTTGGCCGGGACCTCCCGGAAGCTGGTGGCGGTGGGGACGCCGAGGCTGGCCTCCATGTTGGCGACGATGCGCGCCGCCGCGCCGCGCAGGGGCTCGCCCGCCGGCTCGCCCGAGGCGGTCTCGGCCGCGGCCGGCTTGGACGCGGCCGGGGCCGCGGCGGGCACGGGCGCCGCCGGAGCGGGCGCGTGGCGGCCGGGGTGGCGGCCGGGGCTGCGGCCGCCGTTCGAGGTCGGCGCCGAGGCCGTCGGGGTCGATGCCGGGGCCGGGGCGGCGACGGCCGGGCCGCTGGTGGGCTGCTCCGCGGCGAAGAACTCCTGCCAGCTCTCGCTGACCGACGCGGGGTCGGCGAGGTAGCTCTCGTACATCTCGTCCACCAACCAGGCGTTGGGGCCGAGGGTGTCGGACGGGGCGGTCTGGTCCTCAGGCATCGCCTCCGATCCTACGGTGCGCCACCCCCGATCCGAAGAAGGGGCCACGTCCGATCCGAAGGAGGACGGGAGCGTTTCGCCACGTCAGCGGGGACGGGCATGCTGGGTCGGTGCACCCCGACACCACCGACGACCCCTTCGCCGACCTCTGGGCCGCCAACGAGCGGTTCGCCGAGTCGTTCCACCTGTCCGGGCTCACGGGGCGGGCCGCCCGCAGCCTCACCGTGATCACCTGCATGGACACCCGCATCGACCCGCTGGCCGTCCTCGGCCTGTCCCCGGGCGACGCCAAGATCATCCGCAGCGCCGGGGCCCGCGCCACCGACGAGCTGCTGCGGTCCCTGGTGCTCGCCGTGCACGTGCTCGGCGGCACGCGGGTGCTGCTCATGCCCCACACCCAGTGCGGGATGGTCGGCACCGACGACGACGTGCGGGCCAAGGTCGCGGCCGGCGCCGGGCGCGACGTCGACGATCCGGCGGTGGCCAGCTTCGAGCCGCAGGCGATCGTCGACCAGGCCGCCACCGCCCGGCGCGACGCGGCCCGCATCCGGGCCCACCCCCTGCTGGGCCCGTCGACCACCCTGGCGGCCGCCATCTACGACGTCGCCACCGGCCGACTGTCCCCCGTCGCCGTCTGACCCCGCCGGCGCGACCCGTCGGGTCAGCGTCGGCCCAGCACCCGCTTGGCGCCGGTCCGCGCCATCCGCATGTCGCGGACCTCGACGAAGGCCGCCCTCGGGAGGGAGGCCGTCCAGGGGTTGCCCCGGGCCAGGCGGACCATGCGCCGTCCCGCCGTCGAGGTCGGGTCCATCCACGGCGCCGGCTCGTCGAGGGCGTCGGCGTACTCCCGGGCGAGCAGGGTGTAGGGCGACACGTCGAGGTGGACGCGCTGCGAGTCGTCGTCGAACCAGGGCTTGGCGCCGTGGGAGTGGACGAACGTCGGATGGTGCCGGCGGGCGAGGTTGCCCACCATCTGGTGGAACATGTAGCCGTGGACGTGGAAGCAGTGGGCGATGTCCCGGCCCCGCCGCAGGTAGGCCACCGGCACGTCCGAGTAGCGCTCCCACTCGAGCAGTGCGCACAGGACCTCCTGGTCACCCAGGAGGTGGATCGGCCGCTCGTCCCACGCCATCTCCTCCTGGGCGGTGCGGTACTCGGACCGCCCGAGGAACTCGTGCCAGGTCTGCAGGAGGGGCACCAGATCGGGTCCCACGCGGACCACCGACGTGTTGGTCGTGGCCGGCATCGAGCGGCCGGCGGGCAGCCCCCAGCCCTGGGACCGCACCCGGCCTCCCTGGTGGGGCATCACCAGCGGCTCCTCCGTCACGACCAGGTGGTCCGTGGGGTGCGCGGCGAGGAGCGGGCGCGGGTCGCTGGTCACGATGATGTCGGAGTCGAGCCAGAGGGCGGTGCCACCGTGCTCGTCGAGGGCCCGCAGCAGCAGCGTCGGCTTGACGTCGAAGCCGGCCCGGCCGAGACCGTCGGCGTCGAGGGTGGCGTCGGGGATGCGATCGAGCCAGCGGACGAAGTCGTCCGGTGCGCCCGGGACGACGACGTCGATCGGAAGCCCAGGGGCGTGGCGCTGCAGGCTCAGGAGGAGCAGCTTCATGCCCACGAGCTGCTCGACCCGGTCCTCGTAGGCGACCGCCCGCAGGGTCATGTTCCGGCAGCCTCCCTCGTCCGTCGTCGGGCCTCGCGCCCCCTCGGCGACGGCCGGGGGCATCGTACCCCGCCACCATCGCTACCCTCGGCCCCCTCATGAGCGCACAGTTCATCTTCACCATGCGGAAGGTCGGCGCGCTTCTACCCGCCCGACCGCGAGGTCCTGAAGGACATCACCCTCAGCTTCTACCCCGGCGCCAAGATCGGCGTCCTCGGGCCACAACGGCTCCGGGCAAGTCCTCGCTGCTGCGGATCATGGCCGGGCTCGACGACGGCTACACCGGCGAGGCCCGCCTCACCCCCGGCTTCACCGTCGGCCTGCTCGAGCAGGAGCCCCACCTCGACGAGACCAAGAACGTCAAGGGCAACGTGCATGGACGGCGTGGCCGAGGTGGCCGGGCTGCTCGACGGCCTACGACGCCTGCCTGGCCAAGTACGCCGACCCCGACGCCGACTACGAGAAGATCGGCGAGGAGCAGGCCCGCCTGGAGGCCGAGATCTCGGCCAAGGGCGCCAACGACCTCGACCGCAAGATCGAGATCGCCATGGACGCCCTGCGCCTCCCGCCCGGCGACGCCGAGGTCGCCCCGCTGTCCGGTGGCGAGCGCCGCCGCGTCGCCCTGTGCCGCCTCCTGCTCTCCGCCCCCGACCTGCTGCTCCTCGACGAGCCCACCAACCACCTCGACGCCGAGTCGGTCGCGTGGCTCGAGCGGTTCCTGCGCGACTACGCCGGCACCGTCGTGGCCATCACCCACGACCGCTACTTCCTCGACAACGTGGCCGGCTGGATCCTCGAGCTCGACCGCGGCCGGGGCATGCCGTTCGAGGGCAACTACTCCGTCGTGGCTGGAGCAGAAGCAGGCCCGCCTGGCCCAGGAGGACAAGAGGCGACAGCGCCCGGCCAGCGCACCCTCGAGCGCGAGCTCGAGTGGGTGCGCATGGCGCCCAAGGCCCGCCAGGCCAAGGGCAAGGCCCGCCTCGCGGCCTACGAGAAGCTGCTGGCCGAGTCCAAGGCCGCCGAGGGCCGCGAGCGCGACCTCCAGATCACCATCCCGTCCGGCGACCGCCTGGGCGACCAGGTGATCGAGGTCGACCACCTGTCCAAGGGCTACGGCGACCGCCTCCTCATCGACGACCTCTCCTTCTCGCTGCCCAAGGCCGGCATCGTCGGCGTCATCGGCGGCAACGGCGTCGGCAAGACCACCCTGTTCCGGATGCTCACCGGCGGCGAGGAGCCCGACAGCGGCTCGATCACCATCGGCTCCACCGTCCAGCTGGCCTACGTCGACCAGAGCCGCCAGACCCTCGATCCGTCCAAGACCGTCTACGAGGAGATCACCGGCGGCCGCGACGACATGGTGATCGGAGGGCGGGCCGTGAACGGTCGGGCCTACTGCGCCCGTTCAACTTCAAGGGCTCCGACCAGCAGAAGGAGGTCGGCGTGCTGTCGGGCGGCGAGCGCAACCGGGTCCACCTGGCCAAGGTCCTGGCCGAGGGCGGCAACGTCCTCCTGCTCGACGAGCCCACCAACGACCTCGACGTCGACACCCTCCGCGCCCTGGAGGACGGCCTCGAGTCCTTCGCCGGCTGCGCGGTGGTCATCAGCCACGACCGCTGGTTCCTCGACCGCATCGCCACCCACATCCTCGCCTTCGAGGGCGACAGCCAGGTGCGGTGGTTCGAGGGCAACTTCAGCGAGTACGAGGCGTTCCGCCACAAGGAGCTGGGCGCCGGCCGCCGACCAGCCCCACCGCATCAAGTACAAGCCCATCGCCCGCTGAGGCCGGCGGGCCCGCCCCGACCAGGTCCTCAGGGGCGGCAGAACGCGGCGGCGATCCGGTTGAAGGTGTCGGCCGCCTCCCACATCAGGAAGTGGCCGGCGCCGGGCACCACCAGGGGCCCGGTGGGCTCGACGCACGCGGCCGCCATCCGCTGGGGGAACGACGGTGGCACCACCCGGTCCTCCGGCCCGTACAGCACGAGGGTCGGCACCGGCGTGCGCTCGAACAGGCACGGGACCGCCTCCATCGCCCGGCGCCCGGCGCTCTGCTCGTAGACACCCCACGCGGCCCGCAGGCGGTCCGCGTCGGCGTAGGGCTCGGTGTGGAAGGCGACCTCGGCGTCGGTGAAGGCGTCCGGCGCGCCCCACAGCCGGCTCCCGTACATCGGTGCGACCCAGCCCCGACGGCGCTCAGGCGTGTCGAGCTCGGCCAGCAGGGCCTCGGGCTCGGTGGCCTGGCGGCGGAAGTAGTCCGTGGTGGCCCGGCGACGGGACATGTCGTCGGGGGCCAGGCCGGCCGCCTCGTAGACCTCGCCCAGCGGGGGCGGCACGGTGTTGAACACCACCTGCCGGGTGACGAAGCCGGGGAACCGGAGGCCGAGGTCGAACAGCACCACGCCACCGACGTCGCCGCCGGCGACCGCGCAGGTCCCATGGCCGAGCACGTCGTGGACGAGGGCGTGGCAGTCGAGGCTGAAGGCGGCGATGTCGTAGAAGCCGTCGGCGGCGAGGCCCGAGTCGCCGTGGCCCCGCAGGTCGGGGACGATCACCTCGAAGCCGGCGGCCGCGAGCGCGTCGACGTTCCGCCACCAGATCCGCTTCGTCTCGGGGTAGCCGTGGAGCAGGAGGAGCGGGGCACCGCCCACGCCCTCGCGCAGGTACGCCAGCTCGACCTTCCCCCGCACCTCGGCGCGGTGGACCTCGAAGCGGTGCGGGTCGGGGCCGTCGTCCATGGCGCGGCAGTCTGCTCCACCCGGCATCGGGTCGGGGGAGCTCAGCCCGGGTCGACCGAGAGCTCGAAGCGGAAGCGGGCCGCGCCCTCGCTCCACATCGGGAAGTTGGTGCCCCAGACGTTGTCGTGGAGGCACACCCACGCCCCGGCGGCGAGGTCGAGCGGGGCGGGGTCGGGGTCGAGCAGCGACGGCCGCCCGGGCGCGACGAGCGGCGCGTCGAGCGTCCGCAGCGCGACCGTCCCGTCGGGCCCGGCCACCGGACGCCCTCGCCCACCGCGTGCAGGTGGCGGCCGCCTCCGGCCACCACGTCGAGCGGCGACACGTCCTGGCCCAGCTTGTCGAGCACCATCGACGTCGGGTCGACCCCGGCCGGCCGGAACCCGACCCACGTCGCCTCGGGCAGCCGGTTGGCCGGCTTGTCCTCCCACCGCACCTCGACCGACGAGGGTCGACGGTCCCTCGGCGGGCGTGGCGTCGGACAGCACCACGACGACCTCGGCCGGAGCGCCCGACCGGGTGCCGCGCCTCGGCGCGGCAGCCCGACGGCGACCAGGAGCGTCGACGGAGGGCCTCGCGGTCGGCCGGTCGCTCGGCCCCCCCGACGCGACGACCACGGCACCCCGACCCGCACCGCCGCGGCGACCGGCTCCCACCAGGCCGACCGGGCCCCGGCCGCGCCGATGCCGGGCTTGGCGTTGTCCTCGACCGCCCACCACTCGTCCTCCGGCGCGGCGTGGACGTAGGCGGCGAGGTAGCGGTCGTAGTCCTCCTCGCCGAAGGCCTGGTGGGCCACCAGCCCGAGCGGGTGGTCGTCGTCGGCCAGCACCCGCCCCGTCACCAGGTCGACCAGGTGGACCACGGCGCCGGTGGTCGGGTCGACGGCCAGCTCCCACGGGCCGAGCCGCACCCGCTCGCCGGCCCCGACCTCGTCGCCCTCGTCCCACGGCGGGACGGGTGACGCCAGCGCGGCCAGGGTCGCGGTCGCCGCCCGCCGCAGGCCGTCGCTCCCGATGGCCGCCACCGCCTGCGTCGACGTAGGCCCGCTGCTCGGCCCACGAGGCCTCGAAGGCCCGGGTGCGCGGCTCGGCCCGCAGGGCGGGGAGGTCCGCCCGGGCCCACCGCTCGCGGTCGGGCAGGTGGGTCTTCTCGTCCATGCCCCAGGTGTGCTCGGCGACCAGGAGCAACGCCTCGTGGAACCCCCGCAGCCGCGAGTCGTCGGGTGCGACCATCCCCGCGTCGAGCCAGGAGCGCCGCAGCCGGAGGAGCTCGCGGAACCGGGCGACCTTCACCGGGTCGGAGCCGACCCCGTGCACCCAGGTGTCGCCGACCTCCGCCGTCACCACCGGGAGGGTCGCCACCGCCGGGCGGAGGGCGGCCGCGAAGGCGTCGAGGGTCGAGGCCCTGATCTCGGTGCCCGGCAGGCGCGCCCGCAGGGCGGCGAACGATGCCACCACCTCGTCGACCCCGGGTGGTCCGAGGTTGTCGCCGGTGTGGGCGAAGGCGAGGCGGTCGGGGCAGCCGACGACCTCGGTGAGGTCGCCGTAGCCACCGGCCTGGTACACGACCACCACCTCGGCTCCGTCGGGGCTGCGCCACCGGAAGGCGGGGGGCACGTCGGGCACGGTCGCCACCGGGTTCACCCCCACGTGGAGCAGCTCGACGCCCGCCGAGGCCAGCAGCGGCACCAGGCCCCGGGTGTGGCCGGGGACGTCGGTCAGCTTGGCCGCGATCGTGCGGCGCCCGAAGCGGTGGTCGAGCCGGGCCGCGATCTCCAGCCCCGCCTCGACCAGGGCGACGTCGCACAGCTCGGTGTGGGTGGTGAAGGGCAGGGCGTGCCAGGCGAGGTCACCGGCGGCGATCGCCTCCTCGGCCCGGGCCCGGCCGGCGGTGTCGGCCCGCTCGAGGTAGGTGTGGACGAGCCACGACCCGGTGGTCCAGACGAAGCGCTCCGGTCCGCCCCGCTCGCGGAGCTCGGCCGCGAGGCGCAGGGCGGCCGGGATGTAGCCGTCGACGTAGGAGTCGACCACGCTCGACGCGAGCGCGGTGAAGCCCACGTCGAGGTGCGTCTTGGCGACGAGGTGCACCGTGGGGACCGGCGGCACGTCCGGGCGGGGCGGCTCCACCGGCGCAGCCTGGCACGCCCGCGCCGGGTGACCGGCGGACGAGGGTCCTCGGGCGGATCCGTGGCCGTCGGTAGCGTCCGTGGATCGACCTCGGGACCCTCGCCCCCTCGACGCCCGCGTCCTCCGCCGGCCCCGCCGGGCGACGCGCCCGCCTCCCTCCTCGATCCGCCTTCCGCCGCCGGTCCCTCTCCGTGAGGAAAATCCCACCCTCTGCGCCACAAATTGCTGCAGTGACTGACAAATGGTGACGATTGTTGCAGTTGGGTAACAATGACACCGTCAGGCCCTCAACAAGCACGAATCGTGGTCGACGAAGCACGCAAGGTACCTCGCAACTGGGGGGCGGCCCCCCGAGTCACCGACCACGAGTTCCCCCACCTTTCCCCCGCTCTGGAGTTCCCCCGAATCATGAAGTCCTGGATGACCTCTCCCCGGCGCAGGGGGCCACTCGCACTCGTCGTGCTGGCCCTCCTGCTCGCCGTCGCCGGTGCGTGCGATCCCGCCAGCTCGGCGCCCATGACCCCGTCGCTCGACACCTACGTGACGTCGGCGAACCCGAAGTCCGCTCCCTACCAGGACGGGTTCCTGTACCTGCGGAGCGACACCAAGACCCACACCGCGTACCTCCGCTTCGCCGCCGCCGGCACCGCGGACGGCACCTACTCGGGCACCATCCGCCTCACCACCATGGAGGACGGGATGAACGTGTGGGTCCACAACACCGGCGCCATCCGGAAGTGGACGAACTACAGCAACCGTCCCGCCCTCGCCGCCAAGATCGGCTTCCTCCCGTGGTCGCAGGCCTCGACCGCCCACACCGTCGAGCTCAACGGCATCGTGGTGAAGGACGGCCTGGTGCAGATCGGCCTGGCCACCTCCAGCCCCGGCCAGCTGCGCATCCTCTCCTCCGAGGGCGCCCGCTGGATCCAGGACATGAGCGCAGCCCCGACGCTGCAGCTCAAGAGCGCGGGCAGCCAGACCCCGACGACCACGACGGCCACGCCGACCACGGCCACCCCCACCACCGCGACACCCACGACGGCGACGCCGACCACCGCGACGCCGACGACGGCGGCGACCACCGCCACCACCCGGCCGCCCACGACGACGACCTCGCCCACCAGCACCACGCCCGGTGGCATCTACGTCGACGAGAGCCGCATCCCGGCCCCGAACCCCGGCTTCAGCGAGATGCGGATCGAGCGGGCCAGCTACGGCAAGGACCCCGGCGACATCGGGGCCTTCCGGATCAACTGCATGTTCTCGCACATGAACTTCGACGATCCGATCGTGTTCCCGGGCCGGAACCGGGCCACCCACCTGCACAGCTTCTTCGGCAACACCGGCACCAACGGCTCGTCCACCGCCAGCCTCGATCGTCGGCGCGGGCAACTCGACCTGCACCGGCGGCACCGCCAACCGCAGCGCCTACTGGGCTCCGTCGGTGATCGACACCCGCACCGGGGCCCCGATCGCCCCGGGCGGCACCAGCCAGCTCGACCGTGAGAACGCCCTGCAGGTGTACTACAAGTCCGGCTACGACGGCGTGCTGCCCGGCACCATCCGGAACTTCCCGGCCGGCCTCCGGATGATCGCCGGCACCTCGAGCTCGACCTCGCCCCAGAACACCGGCATCGTCTGGTACAGCTGCGACGACGGCCAGACGTCCCCCAGCCTCCCGAACTGCCCGCCGGGGTCGCTGTTCATCATGAGCGTCGAGTTCCCGCAGTGCTGGGACGGCCGGAACCTGGACTCGCCCGACCACAAGAGCCACATGGCCTACGGCGCAGGTTGGCCCGACCGGGGTTGCCCGGCGAGCCACCCGGTGCCCCTGGCCCAGATCACCCAGCACTTCCGGTACCGGGTGCCGTCGACGGGCATGTCGACCTGGCGGCTCTCGAGCGACATGTACACCGGTCCGGCCGGCTACTCCGGCCACGCCGACTGGTTCAACGGCTGGCACGCCCCGACCTTCCAGCGGATGCTCGACAACTGCTACCGGGGTCCGTACGACTGCCACATGAACCTCCTCGGCGACGGCGACTACCTGTGGGGTGCGAACCACTACTAGGCGCCCACCGCTCGACACCTCCCGCCGGTGACCCAGGTCGACCCTGACCTGGGTCACCGGCGCGTGGGGGCTACGCTCCGTGGGGTCCGGCCGGGTACCCCGGCGTCGTCCGTCCCAGGGATCTGATGGAACTCTCCTTCGTCACCAGTGCACTACGGCGGTACTGGTGGGTCGTCGTGGGGATGGCCATCCTCGGGATGCTGCCCGGGCTGCTGTTCGGTGGCTCCAGCGGACCACCCGAGTTCGAGTCGCGGGGCGTCATGCTCGTGTCGCCGCCCAGCGACACGATCACCGGCGGCGATCCCGACCGCTACCTCACCGGACAGCTCAGCGTCCTGCGCTCGGAGGCCCTCGCCGACGAGGCCGCCGTCGTCCTGGCCGACGGGTCCACCGGCGGCGACGTCGGGCCCAACGTGAGGATCGAGCACGAGCCCCAGACCGATGTGATCACCATCGTGGCCGCGCTCACCCTCGCCCGAGCGGGCCCAGAAGATGGCCCAGGCCTACATCGATGCCTACCGCCTGCTGGTCGCCGAGCGGGTCGCCGGCTCCCAGGAGCAGCGCCTCGCCCAGCTCAACGAGCAGATCGAGGCGCAGGAGGTGGAGTTCGAGGAGGTCGTCGCAGCCCTGGAGAGGGCCATGGCGCCCTACGCCAACGTGACCCCGCCGCCCCTCCAGGAGCAGGTGGCACCGCGCGAGGTCGCCATCTACGAGCAGATCTCCGACGAGCTGTCCGACCTCCGATCGGCCCGGATCGAGGTCGAGACGGCCCAGACCCGCACGGGCGTCGAGACGGTCCAGAGCCCGAGCCTGCCGGTCGAGCCGGTGCCCGACCCGCCCAACACCCTCCTCGTCCTGGGCTTCGTCGGCGGCGCGATGGCCGGCGTCGTCGGCGCCGTCGTCCTCGCCCGCCTCTCGCCCAACGTCCTCGGCGACGGCCAGGCCGAGGAGGTCCTCCGCCAGCCGGTCGTCGGCGCCATCCCGAGCGTCGCAGGGCTCGACTCACACCCGTCCCTCCTGTTCGAGGAGGTCCCGCACGACACCAACGACATCGTCGAGGCGCTCTGCGTGCGGGCGGAGACCATGGGACACGGCCAAGGGGCGGTGTCGATCATGGTGGTGGGCACCGAACGCAGCGCGGGGGCGACCACCGTGGCCGTCCTCGTCGCCCGCCGCTTCGCCGAGGGTGGGGCGCGGACCCTGCTCGTCGACGCCGACCGCCGCGACCCGGCGTTGGGCCGGATGGTCTCCGGTCACCTCGACCTGCTGGCGCGCAACGACGACGCGGTGGGGACGCCCACCACGATCCCCGGGCTCAGCTTCCTGCACATCAGCGACCCCCGGGTGTCGCTCGGCGCCGACGGGCTGCGGAGCACGCCCGCCGGCGAGCTGTTGCTGCGGACCGGGAAGGGATCCGACATCGTCGTCTTCGACGGCGGTCCGGTGATGGAGTCGGCCGACACCCTGCGCCTGGCCCGCGTCGCCGACGCGGTGATCCTCGTGATGCCGAAGCGACAGCGGGTGCAATCCCTCGACACCGCGGCCTCCGTGCTCCGCGGGCGGCCGCTGCTGCCGGTCTGGGGGACGAAGGGGCGGACCCTCCTCCACCTGCCCTCCCGTCGGCGATCCCGTCGTCGTCCCGGCGGGTCGGCCCCGCCGGCCGATCCGACCGCAGGCGGCGACGGTGACGGTGACGGTGAGCTGGTCCTGGCCCGCAGCCGCGACCAGATCTGACCTGCGTCCGGCTCAGACCCCGAGCTCGTCGAGGTAGGCCTGGAACACGTCGGCCACCTGTTGCTCGGTGCAGTGGGTGGCGCCGAACCGTCGGCCCGCCTCGGCCAGACCGGCCCGCAGCACGTCGTCGTCCCAGACCCGCAGGATCTGCGACGCGAGGTCGTCGGGATCCCCGGGCGAGGCCAGCAGCGCGTTCACCTCGTGGGAGACGTAGTCGTCGACACCGCGGGACCGGGTGACCACCTGGGCCTTGGCCATGTGCATCGCGGTGACCATGGTGACGTGGCCGCAGGGCACCTCGGAGTGCAGGAGCGGGAGCACGGTCAGCTCCGCGCCACGCAGGATCCGGTGCGCCTCCTCGATCGGGATGTCGGTGTGGACCCGCACGTTGGAGGGGATGGCGAGCCCTTCGACGTTGCGGGGCCGGGCCACGACCTCCAGCCGGATGTCGGGGAGGCGCCGCATGGCCTCCATCAGGGTGGCGTAGTCGCGCCCCTCCCCTCCGACGGCGGCGACGTAGGGCGGGTCGCAGGTGATGGATCCCGGCCCGGCGGGCGGTGTCGGCCGCAGGTCGAAGCCCATCGGCAGCATCCGGACCCGGTCGGGGTCCAGGTCGAAGGTCGACGTGTACAGCTCCTTCTCGAAGGTCGAGAAGGTGTAGAAGCGATCGACCGACGGGAAGGAGCTCCGCATCACCCGCTGGCCCCTGGGTCCGGGCAGCTCGGTGAAGTTGAAGGTGAAGGCCACGTGCCGGGAGGAGGAGCGGACCGACCGCAGGGCCAACGCCGTCGCGCTCGTGACCCGCGGCTGGTGGCTCACCACGACGGGAGCCGGGCCCCGGCGGGAGGCCACCGCCGCACCCAGCGCGGCGTGGTAGCGGGTGAGGCGGGGCCGCGTGACCTTCTGCTCGATCCAGCTGGGGCTGGTCGCATCGAAGAACCGCCACCGGTAGCGGCCCGACGGCAGGTGCTCGGAGCACCAGACCCACGAGGGATCCTCGTTGTCCGACGCGCAGACGATGAGCGGCGACTGGTCCCCGGCGACGGTCACGACCGGGGGGCGATCTCCGCAGCCCCCGCGTCGGCCGCCTCCATCACCTCGCGCAGGTGCCCGGCCAGGACCCGCACGGAGGGCTCGAGCACCATGCTGTCGTGGTCGCCGGGCACCTCGATGACGTCGACCCGCTCGCAGAACGGGCCCCACCCGTTGTCGTGGTAGATGAACCGTCGGTTGATGTCGACCTGGCGGTCGGGACCGAACACGTGGAGCGGGGTGGTCTTGGGCCGGTACAGGGTGATCACGCCGGGGTAGTGCTCGGTGACGTGCTTGTCCAGCGCCCGGTAGAAGGCCGCCTCGATCACCGTCGAGTGGAGCGCCCCCTCGTCGGTGGGGACGTCGGGTCCGTGGCTTCGTCGGTACCGCTTCTCCTTCTCCCAGCGGTACCGGTTGACGCCCCACTCCTTGACGTAGCCCAGACCCGACTCCAGCACGTTGTCCCGCTGGATGAGCACCCGCTCCCACGCGGTCAGCGGCGGGCTGAACGAGGTGGCGGTGTCGAGGAACACCAGCAGTCCGACCTCCTCGCCCGCGGCGACGAGCTGGCGGGCCATCTCGAAGGCGGTGATGCCCCCACCCGAGAAGCCGCCGAGCAGGTACGGCCCGTGCGGCTGCACCTGCCGGATCTCCTCGAGGTAGGCCCGGGCCATCTCGCTGAAGTCGTCGTGGGGCTCCTCGTCGCCGAAGAGGCCCTTGGCCTGGACGCCGTAGAACGGGCGGTCGGTGCCGACCTGGTGGGCCAGGTGGCGCAGGTTGAGGACGTTGCCGAACATGCCGGCCACCAGGAAGAACGGCGTCTTGGCCAGGCCGTCGCCGGCGTGCATGGCGACGAGGTGGCGGTAGCGGGGCCGGGGGACGACGACCGTGCTCGTGCGCGTCCTCGCCCTGGTCCGCGGACGCCGGCATGGCGGCCTCGATCAGTGCGGCGCAGGCTTCGACCGTCGGCGCCTCGAACAGGATCGAGATCGGGAAGTCGACCGAGAAGACCTTCTTCACCCGGGCGAAGAGCCGGACCGCGATCAGGCTGTGGCCGCCGAGGTCGAAGAAGCTGTCGCGCACCCCGATCTCGTTGATGCCGAGCAGCTCCTGCCACATCGCCGACCAGGCTCTCCTCGACGTCGGTGCGAGGGGCCAGGTAGTCGGAGTCGAGGTCGGGCCGGGCGAACACCGCCGACCCGTCGCCCGCCGGTGGCTGGGCCTGCGAGGCGGCGATGGCCTCGCTCTGGGACCGCAGGGCGGCCAGGTCGAGCGACGTCACGTAGACGACCGGGCGCCGACGGGATCGCAGCACGCGGCTGAAGGCACGCTTGCCGTCCTCGGGCACGATGCCCTGAGCGAGGTTGTGCTGGAACACCCGCTCGGAGTCGGACAGCTGGCGCTCGCGGGCGGGAGGGCGGTCGAGCTCGACCTCGCCGGGCACCGGCGGCCGGCCCAGACCGGTGTCGAGGGCGCCGTCGATGCGCTTGATGGTGAAGCCCTCGACCTCGACCAGCACCCGACCGGTCCGGTCGGTGAAGGTCACGTCGAAGGTGGCGAAGCCGCTCTGCTGGGTGCTGCCGGCCCGGGCGGTGGCCAGCGCCACCGACTCCTGGGGGACGGCGTCGTGCACCCGGATGGAGTGGTAGCCGACGGGGACCCACAGCTCGTCGCCCGTGTAGCCGTCGATCAGGTTCATGGCGAACCCGGTGCCGAGGTCGACGACCCCCGGGTGGAGGCTCCAGCGATCGAGGTCGGAGACGAAGGCGTCGGGGAGGCGCAGCCAGGCCATGGCGCCACCGTCGCCGCTCGACACCCGCTCCACCACGTCCCACCGGGGTCCGAAGCGGAGGTGCTCCTGCTGGCGGGTGCGGACCTTCTCCCGCGCCGGGCAGGCCGCGGCCCGGGCGTCGAGGTCGACCGGCAGCGGGGCCTCGATCTCGTGCAGCAGGAGGTCGGCCTCGGCGCTCAGACGCCAGCCGGGGTGGCCCTCCGCCGGTGAGTCCTCCGCCGTGGTCTCCCCCACCAGGACCCTCTCGCGCACCTCCATGTGGTAGCCGGCCTCGTTCGGGGTGAGGACGGTCTGCACGTCGACGTGCCCGTCGTCGGCCGACGCCAGCGGGCGCAGGAACGTGAGGTCGCGCGACCTCGAAGGGCCGACGGACGCCGATCTCGGCCAGGGCGGCCCGGGCCAGCTCGAAGTAGCCCGAGCCGGGGAGCAGGGCATCGCCCGCTGCGGTGCGGTGCTCGTCGAGGAACCAGGAGCCCTCGGTGGGCCACCGGGAGGCGAGGCGGACGACGCCGCGGCTGTCGATGGTGAGCTCGTCGAAGAACGGGTGGTCGGCCGCGCTCGGCGTCGGCTCCTCGGTCGGGTCGACCATGCGGGCGGCCGCGGTGGCGGCCATGCCGACCTCGTTCCAGACCCCCCAGTCGAGGGCGACCACGTGGTCGGCGACCGTCGGCCCGACGGGCCTCGGCGAACGCGTTCAGGAACGCGTTGGCCGCGACGTAGTCGACCTGGCCGAGGGGCGCCGTCACCGTGCTGGTGGAGGAGAACACGACGAACAGGTCGAGGTCCTGGTCGGCGACGGACTCCTCCAGCACCAGGGTGCCGTACACCTTCGGAGCCAGGACGTCCTCCATGTCGGCCGCGTCCTTGGCCACCATCAGCTCGTCGTCGACGACACCGGCGGCGTGCACCACGCCGTGGATGGCTCCGAAGCGGCTGCGGACCCTCGCCACCACGTCGGTCATCTGCTCGACGTCGGTGACGTCGCCGTCGACCAGCAGGACGTCGGCACCCTTCGCCTCCAGGGCCCGGACCCCGGCGATGCGCTGCGCCGTGGGATGGTCGGGACCGAGACGCTCGGACAGGTCGTCCCACGCCTCGCGGTCGGGCAGCGGCGAGCGCGACAGGAGGGCGAGCCGGGCGCCGCACTCGTCGACCAGCTGCTCGGCGACGGTCAGGCCGATGCCGCCGAGGCCGCCGGTCACCAGGACCACCCCACCCTGGCGGAGGCGGGACGTCCCGCTGTCGTCGATCTCGATCGGACGGACGTCCTGGACGAAGCGGCGGTCGTCGCGGAGGGCGACCACGTCGTTCGACGCGGGGCCGGTGAGCTCGTCGAAGACCATGTCGAGCAGGAGCTGGTCGCGGGTCGGGCGGGCCTCGTCGTGGTCGACCCGGCCCCTCAGCCGACGACGGAGCCCGACGGCGCGGATGTCGCCGACGACGTCGGCCACCCCCTCGAGCGCGGTGCGGAGGCGGCTCTCCGGGAACAGCTCCAGCTGGTCGATGTCGAAGGTGGATGCCGTCACCTCGGCCATCTCCCGAGGGATCAGCTTCACCGGGCCGAGGACGGTCGACTGCTCGGCCCAGGGGACGCGGTCGGTCGCGACCACGTGCTGGGAGCCCATCGTCGCCACCGTGAGGTGGAGCGGCCGCTGCAGCTCGGTGGCGGCCCAGGCCTGGGCGATGAACACCAGGCTCTGGAACCCGAGCTCCTGGTTGCGGTGGAAGAAGCTGCTGCCCGGGCGGAACTGCCGGTCGTCGGTGGCCAGCAGGGCCAGGTGGGCGACGCGGTCCGGCACCTGCCCGGTGCGGACGATGTCGCGGAACAGCGCCTCGAAGTCGACCAGGCCGTTCTCGGGCGCGATCACGTACTCCGACTCGCCCACGGCCCGGTAGGAGTCGCCGGCGCGGACGACGACGACCTCGTCGCCCCGGGCGCGCAGGCGCGCCGACCATCTCGTCGCCGACGCCGGCGCGATCGAGGAACAGCAGCCAGGTGAAGGGGCCGGCCGGCGCCACGTCGAGGTCCTTGCTGCGCCAGACCGGCTCCCAGTACCAGTGGTCCTCGTCGGGCTCGCGATCGAGGAAGGTGCCCCCGTCCCCTCCGGCCGCCAGCGCCCCGCCCTCACCCGGCTCGATGAAGAACGGCTGGGTCTGGAACGCGTAGGTCGGCAGGGCGACGCGACGCCGGTCGCCGTCGGCGAACAGGCGCTCGGTGTCGAGCGTGCCGCCGACCGCCCACAGCCGCCCGACCGCGGTCAGCAGGAAGGCGGCGTCGTCGACCTGCTCCTCCGGGTGGCGCAGGGTGGGGATGGCGGCCTGCGAGGCCTTCAGGGCCGGGTTCATGCGGGCCAGCGACGACAGCATCTTGCCCGGGCCGACCTCGAGGAGGACCCGGTCGGGGTCCTCGGCCAGCGTGGCGACGCAGTCGGAGAAGTTGACGGTGTGCCGCAGGTGATCCACCCAGTACCCGGGGTCGGTGGCCTGCTCGGCGTGATCCAGGTCCCGGTGCGGTTGGAGACCCAAGGGGTGCCGGGAGGTGACAGCGTCGATGCCGTCGAGGTAGGCGCGGAACTCGTCGAGGATCGGCTCGAAGAGCCGGCTGTGGGCTGCGGTGGGCAGCTTCACCCGGCGGGCCTCCACGCCCGGCGTCGGCCAGGCGGGCCTCGAAGTCGTCGACGCCCTCCACGGTGCCCGAGACGACCGAGAGGTCGGGGCTGTTCACCACGGCGAGGTCGAGCTCGGTGCCCTCGAGGTACGGCGCGACGTCCTCCGGTGACAGGGGCACTGCGGTGGTCGCGCCGACGCACCCGGTCGGTCAGGCGTCCCCGCAGGACGACCAGGCCGAGGCACTCGCCGAAGGACATCGTGCCCGAGATGCAGGCCGCGGTGTTCTCGCCGACGCTGTGGCCGACGAGGGCGGTGGGCTCGATGCCCCAGCTCATCAGCAGGCGGGCGAGGGCGTGCTCGACGACGAAGATGGCCGGCAGCTGGTGGGCCACCCGAGCCAGCTCGTCCTGGGCCTCCTCGACCTGGTCCGGTGCGCACAGGATCAGCGGACGGAGGTCGAGGCCGTGGTCGCTCGGACAGGCGCCGCAGCCCCTCGTCGAGGTGCTCGGCGAACACCGGCTCGGTCGCGTAGAGGTCGGCGGCCATCCGCGGGTACTGGGTGCCGCCGCCAGGGAACATGAACGCGACCGAACGGTCGGTGGCCGCCGCGGTGTGGGTGAACACCCGCCGGGCGTCGCGGGACGTCGAGCAGCGCGATGGCCTCGTCGCGGTCGCGGACGGCGAGCACCCGCCGCTCCGGGAAGTGGTGCCGACCGACCTGGAGGGTCCAGGCGACGTCGGCCAGGTCCTGCTCCGGGTGCTCGCGGAGGTGGGCGGCCAGGCGGGCGGCCTGGGCGTCGAGCGCCTTGCCGCTCCGGGCCGACAGGGCGAGCAGCCGCAGGCCCTCGCCGTCCGGTCGCCGGCGCGCGCTCGGGCGCCTCCTCGACCACGACGAACGCGTTGGTGCCGCCGACCCCGAGCGAGTTGACGCCGGCGCGGCGGGGTGCGGTGCCCTCCCGCCGCCACTCGCTGAGCCGGTCGTTGACGACGAACGGCGTGTCGCCGATCTCGAGGCGCGGGGTTGGGCTCCTCGAAGTTGAGGCTCGGGGGGATCTCGCCGTTGCGCAGGGCGAGCGACGACCTTGATCAGGCTGGCCACGCCCGCCGCGGTGTCGAGGTGGCCGATGTTGGTCTTGACGCTGCCGATGCGGCAGAACCCGGTCTTGTCGGTGCGCGAAGGCCTGGGTGAGGGCCGCGATCTCGATGGGGTCGCCCATCGGGGTGCCGGTGCCGTGGCACTCGACGTAGCTCATGGTCTCGGGGTCGATGTCGGCGACCGCCAGCGCCTCGGTGATGCACGACGGCCTGGCCGTCGACCGACGGGGCGAGGTAGCCGACCTTCAGGGCGCCGTCGTTGTTGACGGCCGAGCCCTTGATGACGGCGTAGATCTGGTCGCCGTCGGCGAGGGCGTCGTCGAGCCGCCGCAGCGCGACCACGCCGGTGCCGCTGCCGAACACGGTGCCCTGCGGACCGGTGGTCGAAGGCCCGGCAGTGGCCGTCGGGCGAGAGCACCTCGCCCTCGTGGTACTGGTAGCCCCGCCCGTGGGGGATCTCGATGGTGACGCCGCCGGCGAGGGCCATGTCGCACTCGCCGGAGAGCAGGTGCTGACACCGCGAGGTGGGTCGCGACCAGCGAGGTGGAGCACGCGGTCTGCACGTTGACCGACGGGCCCCGCAGGTCGAGCAGGTAGCTGGCCCGGGTGGCGAGGAAGTCCTTGTCGTTGCCGGTGTGGCGCAGCAGGAACAGCCCGACGTCGCGGACGAGGTCGGGGTTCGAGCAGCAGGTTGAAGATGAAGTAGCTGCCCATGCCGCACGCCGGCGAAGACGCCGATGGCCCCGTCGAACGACTCGGGCACGTGACCGGCGTCCTCCATGGCCTCCCACGCCGCCATCAGGAAGTGGCGGTGCTGGGGGTCCATGATCCCCGCCTCCTTCGGGCGACAGCCCGAAGAAGTCGGCATCGAAGTCGAAGACGTCGTCGAGCGGTGCCCGAGGCGCGCACGTAGCCGGGCCGCTCGCATCTCCTCCCGGGTCACGCCCGCCTCGAGCGAGCTCGTCCTCGGACAGCTGGCGGACGCTCTCGACGCCGTCGCGCAGGTTCTGCCAGAAGGCGGTGGTGTCCCGGGCGCCGGGCAGGTGGGCGGCCATCCCGACGATCGCGATGTCGTTGTCGCTCATCGTTGCTCCCTCGGTCATCGTCGCACGCGACGCGCGCGACGTTGGCCTCGCGGCGGCGAGCGGCCCGGTCCCGGCTGGCCTCGAGCATCACCGCCGACGTGTCGGACGACAAGGCCTCGGCGAAGCTGCGGATGGTCGGGTAGCGGTAGAGATCGGTCAGCGGGATCGCCCGGTCGAGCGACCTCGCGCAGCCGCCGGTGCATGCGCACCACCAGCAGCGAGTGACCACCGATGTCGAAGAAGTTGTCGTCGATGCCGATGCCGTCGGTGCCCAGGGTCTCCTGCCAGACCGTCGAGCACCTGGCGCTCGAGGTCGTTGCCGGCCGCCACGGGAGCCGCGGCGCGGACCCGGGTCGCCGAGGACCTCGGCCAGGCGTCGGGCAGGGCGTTGCGGTCGATCTTGCCGTTGGGCGTGTGCGGGAGGTCCGTCAGCACCGCGACGTGGCCGGGGATCATGACGTCGGGCAGGGTCTCGCGGAGGTGGTCCTTCACCGCCGCCGGCTCGACCGTGGCGCCGGCCGCGGTCGACACGTAGGCGACGAGCTGCTGGTCGCCGGGCGTGTCCTCGCGGACGACGGCGACGCACTCGCGCACGCCCGGGCAGCCGGCCGAGCTGGGCCTCGATCTCACCCAGCTCGATGCGGTAGCCGCGGATCTTCACCTGGTGGTCGGCCCGGCCGAGGAACTCGATCAGCGGCCCGTCGGGGGTGCGTCGCCAGCGGGCGAGGTCGCCGGTGAGGTACATGCGGTGGCCGTCGCCGAGGAACGGGTCGGTGACGAAGCGCTCGGCGGTCAGCTCGGGCCGCTCGTGGTAGCCGCGGACCACGCCGCGGCCACCGATCCACAGCTCGCCGGCGACCCCGGGCGGGACGCGGCTGGCGGTGCGCGTCGAGGATGTAGATGCGGGTGTTGGCGATGGGCCGTGCCGATCGGGATGGCGTCGAGGTCGCCCTCGAGGCGCCCACGTGGTGGACCAGATGGTCGTCTCGGTGGGCCCGTACATGTTGGTGACGCGGCCGCTGCGCCGACGCGCCGAGGAGGTCCTTGGCCAGCGCCACGGGGAACGCCTCGCCGCCGACGAAGAGGTGCTCGACGCCGGCCAGCGCGTCGCGGGACTCGTCCTGGAGCGAGAGCATCCGGGCCATCGACGGCGTGCACTGCAGGTGGGTGACGCCGTGGCGGGTGAGCTGGGTCGGCGACCGAGTGGTCCTCGACCGGGCGCCGCCGTCGGCGGCGGCCACGACCCCGACGTTGGCGCGCCGGCGGACCGCGTCGAGGGCCGGGAGGCTCTCCAGCACCGTGTCGGTGCTCGACCCCGAAGTCGATCAGGCAGGCGATCTCGTCGACGCCGATGCCCTTGAGGCGAGTCGACCATGCGCTGGCAGCGTCTCCGGGCGTGCCGAAGAGGCCGCTGGTGTCGTAGTAGCGGAGGAAGGCGAACTCGAGCACGGCGTCGAGGTCGTCGTCGGCGAGGTTCTTGAAGTCGTCGTCGGCGAGGTCGTCGGCGGCCTCGGCGCCGGCCGGGCGCTGGAACGCCGGGAACGCCCAGGCGTACTCCTTCAGCAGCGAGAACGACGTGCCGAGGTACTGCTTGAGCGGCTCGCGCACGATCTCGCGCACCGCGTCCTCGTCGTCGCCGACGAAGGTGTGCAGCATGAGCGACACGACGCCGGCGTCGGGGTCGAAGCCGGCCTCGGCCCGCGCCTTGCGGTAGGCCTCGATCTTGGGGCCGAGCTGCTCGACCGACTGGCCGAGCAGGTGGGTGAGGACGTTGGCGCCGATGCTTGCCGGCCTGGATGTAGGTCTCGGGGTTGCCGGCCGTCGTCACCCACACGGGCAGCTCGGGCTGCACCGGGCGGGGCAGGGTCCGGACCGTCACCGGGTCGCCCTTGGGGCCGTCGAAGGTGACCTCCTCGCCCGCCACAGCCGCTGCACGACCTCGATGCCGTCGAACATCGCCTGCTTGGCGTTGGCGTAGTTCTCCGGCATGAGCACGAAGTCGTTCGGCTGCCACCCGGCCGCGATCGAGATCGCCGACGCGCCCGTTCGAGATGTTGTCGACGACGCGCCAGGCCTCGGCCACCCGGATCGGGTGGTGCAGCGGCATGACGACCGAGCCGGCCCGGATCTGCACGTTCTCGGTGATCGCGGCCACCGCGGCGCCGGTGACGGCCGGCTGCGGGTACAGGCCGCCGAAGGCGTGGAAGTGGCGCTCCGGGGTCCACACCGCCTTGAAGCCGTGGGCATCGGCGAACCGGGCCCCGTCGAGCAGCAGGCGGTACTTGGCGGGCCCGTGCCCTCGGCCGCTCGTCGCCGGAGAAGTAGAAGAGCGAGAAGTCCATGGGCAGCGCGGCGTGGCGCTCGCCGCGCCTCGCCCGCGTCGTCGGCCCGGTCGCGGTCGAGGTACACGACGACGGTGAAGCCGCGGGTGAGCGTGTACAGCAGCTCCAGCACCGAGATGTCGAACGACAGGCTGGTGACCGCGAACCAGGTGGCGGGCAGGTCGTGGGGCACGACCGTCGTCCATGCCCTCGAAGAAGTTGACGACGTTGCGGTGCTCGACCAGGACGCCCTTCGGGAGGCCGGTGCTGCCCGAGGTGTAGATGCAGTACGCCAGCGCATCGGAGCGGGCCGGCGCCGCGGGCCGGGTGGCCGGGTGGGCGGCGAGCGCGGCCCGGTCGCCGTCGACCGACACCACGGTGACGTCGGAGCCCTCGGGGATCGGCAGCGAGGACTCGACCGACGACTCGGTGATCACGACCGGGCAGCCGCTGTCGCGGATCATGTGCTCGAGGCGGTCGTGCGGGTACGCGGGGTCGAGCGGGACGTAGGCGCCGCCGGCCTTGTGCACCCCGACCACGGCGACGACGAGGTCGATGCCGCGGGTGACGTGGACGCCGACCATCGAGTCGGGCCCGATGCCGAGGCCGAGCAGGTGGTGGGCCAGGCGGTTCGCCCGCTCGTCGAGCTCGCGGTAGGTGATCGACGCGTCCTCGAAGACGACCGCGGCCACGTCGGGGGTGCGGTCGGCCTGCTCCTCGACCAGCTGGTGCAGGCACACGTCGTCGCGGGAGGGCCGGACGGTGTCGTTCCACTCCTCGAGCACCTCGGTGCGCAGCGCCGGGCCGAGCAGGTCGACCTCGCCCACCGGGCGGTCGGGGTCGGAGGCGACCGAGGCGAGGACGGCCTCGACGCACGAGCGCAGCAGCGCGGCGTCGTCGCCGTCGACGAGGGCCTCGTCGTAGCGGACCTCCCAGCCCGTCGGGCCGTGGCGCAGCTCGGCGGTGACCCCGGGCAGGGGGTCGCCGTCGACGTCGATGCGGATGCCGACCGGCACCAGGCGGCCGGCCTGGAGCTCGGGCACCCGGGCCAGGTCGGGGTGGCCGGCGATGCGGTCCCAGGCCAGGCCGGCGCCGGCGCGGGCGGTGGCGAGCCGGGCCGACAGCGCCTCCACCGCGGCGCCGAGCGGCTCGGAGCCGTCGAGGGCGACCTCGAAGGGGACCGCCGGGGCGACCAGGGCCGACGCCGGGGCCTCGGCGGGCACCGGGACGACCAGGCCGAGGTGGCCGCGCGGCTTGCCGGCCAGGCGGGCGACGGTGGCCGCGAACGCGGCGGTCACCGCGCCCGGGTCGTCGACCAGCGGGGCGGGGACGGCCAGGTCGACGTGGGCGAACGAGGGCCGGTGGTCGGCGCCGGGGGTGCGGGCCCACGGGAGCTCGACCGGCTCGAGGGCCTCGAGGGACCGGAGGTGGCGGGCCTCGGCCCGGGACAGGCGGCCGGCCAGGTCGTCGAGCGCGGCCACCGCGGCGTCGTCGAGGACGGGGAGCGCGGTGCCCTCGGCCAGGCCCGCCGCGGCCACGAGGGCGCCGACGGAGAGCTCGCCGCCGGTGGGCGTGGTGAGGCCGGTCAGGGCGAGGGCGCCCTCGCCGCAGGCCACCACGAGCCGCTCGTCGCCCGCCTCGAGCACCACCCCCGGCTCGCCGTCGTCGTCGACCGACGGCGACGTCGGTCACGAGGGCGACCTCGTCGCCGACCCACAGGGAGGGCGAGCCGAGCGGGTTCGGGTACGGGCCGAAGGTCAGGGCGCGGACGAGCGCGTCGAGCTCGGTCGCCGGACGGCGCCAGTCGAGCACGGCCATCGCCGGCGGACGGTCGTGGCGGCTGAAGGTCTCGCCCGGTGTGCTGCGGTCCTGGGGCGTGTCGGTGAGGGACCCGCGCGCGATGTCGTCGACGAGCTCGCCGAACGAGTCGATGGCGGCCTCGAAGTTGCGGGTGTTGAGCGACAGCGAGGTCTCCCCCGGCGCCACGTCGAAGGTGCGCGAGGCGACGACGTCGCCCTCGTCGATGCCGGAGGTGATCCGGTGCCACGTGATGCCGTAGGTCGCCTCACCCCGCATCAGGGCCCAGGCGGGCGTGTTGAGGCCGGCGTAGGCGGGGAGCGGGCCGTCGTGGAAGTTGATGGCCCCCTCGGTCGGCAGGGCCAGGACCTCGTCGGGGAGGATGGCGAGGTGGGTGATGGCGAAGAGCCACCCGAAGGCGTGCTCGGCCAGCGCCGGGGCCCACGACGCCCCCGGCCCGGTCGCATCGACCACCGGGATGCCCTTGGACGCGGCCCAGGTCGCCACCCTGGGTGACCCCGCGGCGACCACCGCCACGGTGTGCCCACGGCCCAGCAGGATCTCTCCGCACTCGACGAGCAGGCTGTCGGCACCCACGAGGGCGCAGGTGACGTGTGACTGCTCCGACGAGCTCATCGAGACCCTCCTGTCAGGAAACCCTTGGTCACGAGAGGTCGGCCCACCATCGGCGCCCACACCCCCGTGGCGGAGCATAGACCCCTCCGGAGGCCGGATCTGCCGCTGTAACGGGAGTCACGGCACCGACCGCGGAGCGAGGCGACCCACGCAAAGTGGTCGCCGCCGATCCGAGGGGGCAGCGACCGCGACCGGCGGCTCCCAGACGGTTGCTACCCTCTCCGCCCGCGCCGACGAGATGGGTGAGCAGGTTGCCGACGACGAACCCCAGCGACCAGCGAGCCACGTGGGGCGAGCTGTGGCGATCCGACATCCATCGCGTCTGCGGCCGGGCGGAGCGGGTCGACCTGGCCCGGGTCCTGCTCCGCAACCGCGTCAGCCGCCCCCTCGCCACCGCCCGGGCCTGCCAGGCGCCCCGCCGGGACGGGCTCGTGGGTGCAGTCGGGCACTGGGTCCTCCGGCGGTTGCACGTGTGGGCCCAGGACCACGCCGGCATGGACCTGCCCTGGGAGACCTCGATCGGCCCCGGCCTCTCGGTCCTCCACGGGTGGGGGCTCGTCGTGTCGCGCGATGCCCGCATCGGCTCCAACGTCACCCTGTTCCACGGCGTGACGATCGGACGCAAGGACGACATCGATCCCGACGGCACCCGCACCGTCGGCGGCGCGCCGACGATCGAGGACGGGGCGTGGATCGGCCCCCACGCCATCGTGATCGGCGACATCCGCGTCGGCGCCGGGGCGCGGATCGCCGGCGGAGCGGTGGTCACCCGCGACGTGCCGGCGCACTCGCTGGTGGCCGGCAACCCGGCCCGGGTGGTGCAGGAGGACGTCGCTCCCGACACCCCCAACCCCGCCCCGCTCCCCCGCTGACGGTCGCGCTCAGCGCGCGGCATCGAGCCACCGGTCGATCTCGGGCGCGTCGCGGTACCAGCGGTGCTCGTCGAACGGGCTCTCCTGGACCTCCACGCCCAGCGACGCGGCGTACTCGTCGAGGCCGACCAGGCGCCCGCCCAGGCAGGTCCAGCCCAGGTCGTCGCAGTCGGCGCCCGCCTCGGCCTGGGTCAGCGCGCCCGTCCAGTAGAGGGCGACGTCGACGCCCTCGGCGACCTCGCAGTCGATCGTGCCCTCGTCGGGCGGCGGATCGTCCACCACCACCCCGACCAGGGTGCCGTCGAGGGTCTCGCCCCGGCACGCCATGGTCGCGGCGAAGGCCCCCCCGTTGCTGAACCCGTTGACGACCACGGTCTCGCACCCGACCTCCTCGACCAGGTCGCCCACCACCGCCACGGCCGCGTCGTAGTCCTCGTCCGGGAAGTACACCCACTCGTGGCCGTCCCCCGCCCGGCCGTTCCCGGTGGGCGACAGCTCGGCGATGCCGTCGCGCAGCTCGGCCTCCGCCCCGGTCTCGCTCTTGCCGTGGAGCCGCACGACGCAGCGCTCGGCCGTGAAGCCGTCGGGCAGGGTCGTCGTCGGCGTCGCGCCCCCGTCGTCGTCACCGCACCCGGCCAGGGTGGCGACCAACGCCACCGCGGCGAGGACCCCGGCCCCGACCCGTCGTGCGCCCCGGCAGTGCCGTCGTGGTGCCACGGGCCGCCACCGTACCCGCGGCCTCCGATGCGCCGGGCGCGGCGCGCCAGGGGCGAAGGGACCCGTTGCTAGCGTGGCGCGGTGACCCGGACCAGGCGTGACGACGCTGACGGACGGCCGAACATCGCCGTGATCGCCGCCCTCGCGGTGGTCGGGATCGCCCTCCTCGCGGTGGTGCTGGTCAGCGTGCTGGGCGGCGACGACGGCGGACAGGGCTCCGCCGACGAGACGGTGCCGTCTCCGGGGGCGAGCCTCTCGCCCGAGTGCGCGCAGATCCACGAGGGTCACAACGTCATGAGCTGGAACCCGACCATGGCCGACGAGATGGCCGAGTGCGCGTGGCCCTACGACCCGTTCCTCAGCACCCTCGAGGGCGGGGAGGCCGACCCCGAGCTCGACGAGGTCGCGTTCGAATCCCACCTCTACCAGGAGATCTGGGACGTCATCGGCGCCGCCGACCTCGGCATCTGCTCGGTCGCCACCCTCCCCGACCAACCCGAGGCGGGGTTCGCCTTCGGGTTCTCGTACGACTTCGCGGCCCCTGGCTGCCCCGAGGCGACACCGACCGGCAGCGTCGTCGTCCGCGAGTACTCGACCCGCGACCAGCGTGACGACGCGGCCCACGCCCTCTCCGCCAGCGGGAGCCCGACGTTCGTGCTGGGTCGGTGGGTCGTGGTGGTCGAGGGCGACGACCTCGCCACCACGGGCACGCTCAGCACCGCGCTGGTCGACCTCGGCGCCGTCGAGGTGACCGCCGAGTGAGGGTCGCGTACCTCTCCACCCACTACCCGAGCGTGTCCCACACGTTCATCCAGGGCGAGATCACCGCCCTCGAGGCGACCGGCATCGAGGTCCTGCCCATCGCCCTGAACGCACCGGGGCCCGGCGACGTCCAGACCGACCTCGATCGGGCCGAGCGCGACCGGACGCTCTACGTCAAGGCCATCCCCCGCGCCGCCATGGTCCGGACCCTCGCGCGCACGTTGCTGCGGCACCCCGGGGCGGTGGTGCGCACCGGCCTGCAGGCCCTCGCCAGCGGCCGGCTCGACCTCGGTGCGGGAGCGAAGGCGGTGCTCCAGCTGCTCGAGGCGGTGCTGGTCTGGGACCACTGCCAGCGCCACGGCGTGCACGCGATCCACGCCCACTTCGGACAGGCCCCCGCCAGCGTGGCCTGGTGGGTGGCTCGGCTGGGGAACGCGATCGGCGACGAGCGGTGGACCTGGAGCGTCACCATCCACGGGTGGCACGAGTTCGTCACCGAGGACACGTCGCGGCTCAGGGACAAGCTGACCGCCGCGGACCTGGTCGTCTGCGTCAGCGACTTCACCCGTGCGCAGGTGCTCCGCATCGCACCCCGCTCGGCCTGGGACGAGGTGGCCGTCGTGCGCTGCGGGATCGACCTCGAGGCGTTCGCCCCCCGAGCCTCCCGTCCGGTCGGCTCCCCGCCGCTGGTGGTCGTCACGGCCCGCCTGGCCGCGGAGAAGGGCCACCTGGTCCTCCTCGACGCGCTGCGGCGACTGGCCGACGAGGGGATGGCCGTCCACGCCCGGATCATCGGCGACGGCCCCCTGCGGGGTGAGATCGACGACGCCATCACCCGGCTCGGCCTCGACGACGTGGTCGAGCTGACCGGAGCCCTCCCCCCTGCCGAGGTCGCGGCGGCCCTCCGGGAGGCCGACGTCTTCTGCCTGCCGACCTTCGCCGAGGGCCTCCCCGTCTCGCTCATGGAGGCGATGGCCGTCGGGGTGCCGGTGGTGACGACCTACATCAGCGGCATCCCCGAGCTGGTGGTCGACGGTGAGACGGGGTGGGTCGTCCCGGCAGGGAGCACCGAGGCCCTCAGCGGGGCGCTGCGCGACGCACTGACCTCCCCGACCCGTGACGCGCGGATCGCGGCCGCCCTGGAGCGCGTCCGCGACCGCCACGATCGGGTCCGCAACGCGGTCGAGCTCGAGCGGCTCCTGGTGCGCGCCCACGGGGAGGCACGCGGGTGAGCGGAGAGGGGCTGGTCAGCGTGGTCGTGCCCGTCGGCGCCGTCGACGACGGCCTGCGACTCCAGGTGGAGGCGATCCTCGACCAGACCACCGACCGGCCGTTCGAGGTCGTCCTGGCCCGCAACACGACCGACCCCGCGGCCGTCGCCGCCCTCGATGCGCTGGTCCCCCCGGTCGGTGACCCCCGCGTCAGGATCGTCGCCGCGGACGACCGTCGGAGCGCGTCCCACGCCGCGCAACCGGGGCGCCGCCGAGGCCCGCGGCGAGGTGCTGGCGTTCTGCGACGCCGACGACCGGGTCCACCCCGGCTGGCTCGACGCCCTGCTCGACGCACTCGACCACCACGACGCCGTCGGCGGCCACCTCGTCGACGTCACCGCGGACGACCACCCGACGGCGGTGCGACCCCCCGCCACCCCCGGTTCCCTGCCGACCTTCCTCGGCGTCCCCTACATCGTGACCGCCAGCCTCGCGCTGCGACGCGACGACCTGGAGATGGTCGGCGGCTTCGACGAGGACCTGGTCCGGTGCGAGGACATCGCCCTCAGCTGGGCGCTGCTGGCACGGGGTCAACGGCTCGGGTACGCCCCCGAGGCCCTGGTCGACTACCGCCATCGACCGGGCTTGGCGACCTTCGTCCGCCAGCACTACCTGTACGGGCGAGGGATGTCGCAGGTCCTCGCCCGCTACCCGTTCCCCGCCACGCCCGACGCGACGCCCGGCGACTGGCGCAGGATGGTGCGCGCCAACGGCCAGCCCGGCGGGAAGAGGTCGTGGATCTCGGTGGTCCGACGGGGTTCCCTCGCCGCCGGACGAGTGGTCGGCCTGATCGACGAGGCCCGGATCCGGATCGCCAGGGGCCGATGAGCCTGCCGATGGAGACCGTGGTCGATCGGCCGGAGGGCCTGGCCCGCCTGCGCGACTCGTTGCCCGGGGCGATGCAGGTCGCCGACGAGACCCGGGTGCGGGCCGCCCCCCTGGTCGACGTCCTCGCGCCCGCCCTGCTCGTCTACTACTTCGTCCTCACCTTCCGGCCCTTCGAGCTGACGTTCTGGTTCCCCGGCTTCGCGTCGTCGGTGATCTTCCCGGCCCTCACCGTCGGGCTCTTCGTCATCACCCCCACGGAGCGGTTGGCCCGGATCCCGGTCCCCTGGGCCCTCATGGGCTACATCGGGTGGTTGGCGCTGACCTACCTGTGGACCGAGATCCCGTTCTCGACGATCTACCTGATGCGGTCGCAGCTCATCCCCCTCCTGATGGTCCCGCTGCTGACCTCCACCATCGAGCCGCGGGTCGTCGTGCGCGTGCTCCTCGGCCTGGCGTCGGTCGTGGCCGTCTGGAGCCTGTTCCACTCGGTCGCGTTCTCGTCCTCGCGAGCGGTCGACCTCGGCGGCCGTGAGGGCCTGCAGCTCGGGTTCCGAGGCACGTTCGGCCACAAGAACATCCTCGGCATCTTCATGGTGTACGCCCTGTGCATCGTCCTGCCGTTCAAGGAGGGGCGCTGGCGCAAGCCGCTCATCCTGCTCTGCGTCGTGCTGGTGATCGGCACCCGTTCCGCCACCGCGGGCAGCGGGTTGTTCGCGGTGTGCTTCACGTGGTTCTGGATCGCCGCCATCAAGCAGCAGACCAAGCCGCGGGAGCGCCAGTTCCTCTTCGTGCTGTCGATCGCCTCCGCCCTCGGGGCGATGCTGCTCGCCTTCGGGTTCCTGCCCTCGCTGCTCGACCTCTACCAGAAGGACCTCACCTTCAGCGGGCGCACCGACATCTGGGCGGCGTCGCTCGAGAGCGTGTGGCGACGCCCCGTCCAGGGCTACGGGTACGGCGGCGTGTGGCTCGACGGCGCGAACCCGGTGACGCGCGACCTGCAGACCCGCATCGGCTTCGGCGCCGCCCACGCCCACAACGGGGTGATCGAGATCATGCTCCAGGTGGGGCTGGTGGGGCTCGGCCTCCTGCTCGTCATCCTCGGCCGGACCTTCCGCCTGCTGGGCTGGGCCATGGGCAGCCCGGCGACGGCCCCCTACGGCCAGTGGGCGCTGTTGACCTTGATCGCCCTGCTCCTCATGCAGGTCTCCGAGCCGCTGTTCGAGGGTGGGCACCTCGCGCTCGTGATGGTGCTGTGGGCGGTGCTGTCCCGCCTCTTCAACGACGCCCGCCGGGGGTCGTCGCCCCGGGGGCGCGCCTTCCCGACCGTGCTGTGACCGCTCCAGGCGCCACCCCGCGGGGCCGAACCGACCCCGTCGACACGACCGCTACTCTCCCGCCGTCATGAAGATCGTCGTCGGGGCCACGAGCCACCCCCTGCCCGTCACCGACGGCATGCACCTCCACGTGTGGCACCTGCTGCGCCACCTCCGACCTCACCACGAGATCATCCTGGTCAGCGAGCCTCGGGACGGCCACGACACCTCGGCCGCCGCGCTCGACCAGATCTGCACCTCCTACCGGCAGGCCACCACCCCCACCGGAGCGGCCGACAACCGGTGGCTCCGCGAGGCGTCCACGCTCGTCTCGGGGCGGTCCAAGGTCGTCGACCGCCTCCTGCGATCGGGGCTCCCGGCCGCGATCGAGGCCGCGGTGCGGGAGACCCGCCCCGACGTCGTCCACCTCGAGACCGGGGCGCTGGCCGCGATCGCCGATCGCCTCGCCGTCCCCACCGTCCTCGTCCCCCTCGACGCCGGCGACCTCAACGCGACCGCCTACACGAGGTACGCCGGCGGCCCGGCCCGGCGCTGGCTCTCGGCCCGCGAGGCCCGCCGGTGGCGGGCCTTCGAGCGCGCCGCGTACCCACGTTGCGACGCGGTCGTGGTCGTCGGCGAGCGCGACGCGGCCGACCTCGCCCGGGACGTCCCCGGCGTCGAGCCGGTCGTGATCCCCAACGGGGTCGACGCCGAGCGCTTCCACCCTCCCGTCCGGCGCCCGCTCGCCGGACGCGGTCGTGCTCCACGGCGCGATGGACTACCCGCCGAACGTCGATGCCGCGGTGTTCGCCGCGACCGAGGTCCTGCCCCGGCTGCTCGCCCTCCACCCCACCGCCCGCCTGGTGCTGGCCGGCCGCAACCCCGATGAGCGGGTCCGGGCCCTGGCCGGCGACCGCGTCGAGGTGACCGGCGAGCTCCCGGACCTGGTCCCCCTGCTCCAGTCGGCCGCCGCGTACCTGTGCCCGATGCGACTCGGCTCCGGGATCAAGAACAAGCTGCTGGAGGCGTTCGCCTGTGGGTGCCCCACCGCGGCGACGGCCCTCGCGACCAACGGGATGGACACCGTCGCGGGCCGCGACGTGCTGATCGCGGACGACGCCGACGGCCTCGCGACCGCCCTGGCCAGCATCCTGTCCGACCCCGAGGGGACCGGTGCCCGCCTCGGGCGGGGCGCCCGGGCCCTCGCCGAGGAGATGTCGTGGGCCGCGACCGCCCGGGCGTTCGAGTCGGTGTACGACGGGGCGATCGGACGCCGGTCGTGAGCGCCAGGGCCAGGCTGACGGTCTGCATCTGCACCTACAAGCGTCCCGAGGTGCTCCGGACCCTGCTGGAGAGCGTCGCCCGCTGCTCGGTCGAGGCCGAGGCGGTGGCCGACGTCGGGGTGGTCGTCGTCGACGACGACCCGGCCGGATCGGCGGAGTCGGTCGCGACCGAGGCGTCCGGGAGCTTCCCCCGCGGCGTGCGCTACGAGCGCACCGGCTCGGGCAACGTCGCGGCGGCCCGCAACCGGGCGATGGAGGTCGGCCGGGAGGACGCCGACTGGCTGGCCACCATCGACGACGACTGCCTGCCCGTCACCGCCTGGCTGCGAGAGCTGGTGGAGGTGCAGCGACGCACCGGGGCGGACTGCGTGTCGGGGGCGTGCGACACCGAGCTGCCCGACGGACGCCCCTCGCTGGCTCCGCGAGCAGCCGTTCCACGACGACGCCACCACCGGTGACGACGGAGCCGAGATCACCATGGGCTACCTCAAGAACTCGCTGTTCTCCTCCGCCTTCCTCATCCGCCACGACCTGCGGTTCGATCCCCGGTTCGGGGAGATCGGCGGCGAGGACGCCATGTTCTTCTACGCGCTCCACGACCTCGGTGGGCGCCAGGTCTACGCCGCCCACGCCCTCGTGCACGAGCAGCTGCCCGCGACACGGGCCAACCTGCCCTACCAGCTGCGCCGCCGGTTCTGGTACGGCAACACCGAGGCCGTCACCTCCCTCGCCAGCGGCCGTCTGGGACGGCTCCGCGTCGTCGCCGGCGCGGGCGAGCTCGCGGTGGGCGGGCTGGTCCGACCGGTGCAGCGGGTGGCTGCGGGGAAGCGGCCCCACCTGCTGTTCCACGCGTCCGAGCTGCTGCGCGCCGCGGGACGCCTGCTGGGCGCGGCGGGAGTGCGCCTGGAGCACCGGTGAGCGGGGCCGAGGTGCCGACGCGACCGCCGCTGGCGACGGTGCACCTCTTCGACTGCGACATGGTGGCCGACGCGACGATCGACGAGGTGGCCGACGCGGTGGTGGGAGTGATCGAGCAGGCCGATCGCGGCTGGTCGTGCGTGGTGACCCCCAACGTCGACCACCTCGTCCGCTACCGCGACCACCCCGACGAGGCGGAGATCGCCCGCTCCGCCGCGATCTGCCTCCCCGACGGCATGCCGATCGTGTGGGCCAGCCGCCTGCTCCGTCGGCCGCTGCGCTCGCGCCTCACCGGCAGCGACCTGTTCTCCACCCTGTGGCCCCGCCTCGCGGCAGAGAGGGTCTCGACCGTGGTGGTCGCCGCCGACGAGCGGGTGGCCGACGGCCTCGTCGCCACCCACCCCGCCTGCCACCCGATGATCCCCCCCCACTTCGATCGCGACGACTCCGCTGCGGTCGAGGGCGTGGTCGACGACCTCGTCGCGGCGATCGACCGCTGCTCGGCCGAGGTGGTCATCGTCGGCATCTCGCTCACCAAGACCCACCTGCTCGCCGCCCACCTGCGCCGGCGCTGGTCCTCGCGCCCCGACCGACCCCCGGTGGTCCTGCTCCTCGGCGCGGCCGCGGAGTTCCACCTCGGTCTCGTCCCGCGGGCGCCGGCGTGGATGCAGAGGTCGGGCCTCGAATGGCTCCACCGTCTCGCCGGTGACCCTCGCCGCCTGGCCCGCCGCTACCTCGTCGACGACGTGCGGTTCGTGGCCATCGTGGCCCGGGAGGCGCGTCGGGCCTGACCGGGATCAGTCGTCGACCGTCACCTCCGCCGGGGACGTCGCCGACCCCCCGTCCGCCTCGGCGGCGTCGATGGCCCGATCGGCCCGGCGCTGGAGGATGACCAACGCCGTCCAGGTGCTGGCGATCTCGATCGTCTCGCCGAGGATCGTGCCGATCGCCGCCCCCTGCCACCCGTACCGGGGGATGAGCACCAGGTAGATCGTCATCGCCACGACCGCGTTGGCCACGATCAGGGTGGAGCGGATCGCGTGGTGGCCCAACCCCATCAGGCCGTTGAGGGAGAACATGCTCAGCGCGCGCACCAGCACCACCGGGGACAGCCACCGGACCATGGTGACGGACTCCTCGAACTCGTCGCCGACCACCATCGGGAGCAGCGGCGCGGCCAGCAGCAGGGCCACGAGGCACACCACCCCGTAGGGGATCGACAGCGAGGCGAACCGGAAGGCCCGCTTCAGGTGCTGACCCCGCTCGCCCTCCTCGTGCTGGAGGAAGCGGGTGTGGGCGGCGTTGACCACGCTGCCGACCGGGAGCATCGCCAGCTGCACGACCCGGTAGGCGGCGGCGTAGAGGCCGGTGTCGACCACCAGGCCGTTGGCCGCCATGACCACCTTGTCGCCGTCGTTGCTGAGCGCCGACGCCGAGATCGCGGTCGAGTAGGTCAGGTTGGTCCGGAAGTGGCGCATCCGCACCGCACCCGGCACGAGGGCGAACCCGTAGCGGATCCCCACCCGGTGGAGCGTCCCCACGGCCAGCACCCCCGACACGATCACGGTGGACACACCGAGCCACTCCAGGGTGAGGTCACCGAGGATGAACAGCACCACGATCACCACGGTCCGCAGCATCACGAAGAGCAGGCGGATCTGGGCCGCCCCGGTGTAGCCCGTCCCCACCTGCACCGTGGCGGCGGCGATGTGGACCATCGGCGCGATGACGAACTCGCCCAGCAGCAGCGTGACGATGGCCAGGACGCTGAGGCTCCCGACGACGACCTGGGCCAGTCCGGTGCAGATCGCGGTGAGCACCACGCCGAGGAGGAGGGCGAGCGTGAGGCACGAACGGGCCGTCTCGGACAGGCCCTCGCCGTCTCGCACCGTGTGCTGGAGCAGCGCCAGGGTGACGCCCGACGCCGCCAGGGTGATCAACGGGCTGACCAGGGCGAAGAGCGAGGCGTAGGCGCCGTAGCCCTCGGCGCCGAGGGAGCGACCGAGCAGGGTGAAGGCGACCAGCGGACCGATGAGGCCGCCCAGCTCGGCCACCATGCTCCAGGCCGAGTCGCGTCCCAGCCCGTTCCACAACGAGCCGAGCCGAGAGCGGACCCCTCCGAGCGGGCTCATGCGCCGGCGCTCAGGCCAGGCCGGTGAGCACGTGCCGCACCACGTCGGCCTGGGCGTCGGGCGACCCCACGGCGGGGGTCAGCACGACCTCGGGCGACTCCGGCGGCCTCGTAGGGATCGTCGATGCCGGTGAAGCCGGTGATCTCGCCGGCGCGGGCCTTGGCGTAGAGGCCCTTCGGGTCGCGCTGCTCGCACTCCTCGAGCGGGGTGTCGACGAAGACCTCGACGAACGGCACGCCCGCCGCGGCGTGGGCGGCCCGGGCCCGGTCACGCCCGGCCCGGTAGGGGCGAGATCAGCGGGACGAGGGCCACCACGCCGGCGTCGGCCAGCAGGACCGCCACCTCGCCGGCCCGGCGGACGTTCTCGTCGCGATCGGCCTCGGTGAAGCCCGAGGTCGGCGTTGAGGCCGTGGCGCAGGTTGTCACCGTCGAGCCGGTACGCCGGTCGGCCCTCGGCGACCAGCAGCGCCTCGAGGGCGACCGCCACCGTCGACTTCCCGGACCCCGACAGGCCGGTCAGCCACACCGTCGCGCCCCGGTGGAGCCGGTCGTCGCGCGTCGACCTCCCCGCCGTGCCACGTGACGTTCGTGCCGCGGTCACGACGGCCGTCACCGAGGATCATGCCGGCGCCGACGGTGGCGTTGGTCGACTCGTCGATGAGGATGAAGCTGCCGGTCGAGCGGTTGCGGCGGTACTCGTCGCAGAACAGCGGCAGCGTGGTGCGCAGGGTGACCCGGCCGATCTCGTTGAGGCCGAGCTCGGAGGCCTCCTCGTCGCGGTGCAGGGTGTTGACGTCGAGCCGGTAGTGGAGGTCCTTCACCAGGGCCCGGGCCGACCGGGTCGTGTGCTTGATGGCCAGCTTCGAGCGGGCCTGGAGCGACGAGGTCTCGTCCATCCAGCAGACCATGGCGTCGACGTCCTGGGTGACGCGGGGCTGGTTGTGGGGGCGGCAGATCATGTCGCCGCGGGAGATGTCGATCTCGTCGGCGAGGGTGATGGTGACCGACATGGGGGCGAACGCCTCGTCGACGGGGCCGTCGGCGGTGTCGATGGACGCGACCGTCGAGGTGAACCCCGACGGGCAGCACCAGCACCTCGTCGCCGGGCTTGAACGTGCCACCGGCGACGGTGCCGGCGTAGCCCCGGTAGTCGGGTGCTCGGCCGAGTAGGGCCGCAGCACGTACTGGACCGGGAACCGGGCGTCGATGAGGTTGCGGTCGCTGGCGATGTGCACCTGCTCGAGGTGGTGCAGCAGCGACGACCCCGTCGTACCAGGGCGTGCTCGGCGCTGCGGGTCACCACGTTGTCGCCGTGGAGGGCCGACACCGGGACGAAGCTGAGGTCGGTGATGTCGAGCTTGGCGGCGAAGTCGCGGAACTCGGCCGACGATCTCCTCGAAGCGCTCCTCGCGACCAGTCGACGAGGTCCATCTTGTTGACGCAGAGCACGAGGTGCGGGATCTGCAGCAGCGACGACAGGAAGGCGTGGCGACGGGACTGCTCGACGATGCCCTTGCGGGCGTCGATCAGGATCAGGGCCACGTCGGCGGTCGACGCGCCGGTGACCATGTTCCGCGTGTACTGGATGTGCCCGGGGGTGTCGGCGATGATGAACTTCCGCCGGGGCGTGGCGAAGTAGCGGTAGGCCACGTCGATGGTGATGCCCTGCTCGCGCTCGGCCCGCAGGCCGTCGGTGAGCAGGGCCAGGTTGGTGTACTCGGCGCCCATCGCGCTGGCTGGTGGCCTCGACCGCCGCCAGCTGGTCCTCGAAGATCGCCTTCGAGTCGTAGAGCAGCCGTCCGATGAGGGTCGACTTCCCGTCGTCGACGGACCCGGCCGTCGCAAGGCGGAGGAGCTCGGTCATCAGAAGTACCCCTCGCTCTTGCGGTCTTCCATGCCGGCCTCGCTGATGCGGTCGTCGGCGCGGGTGGCGCCGCGCTCGGTGACCCGGGTCGCGGCGACCTCGACGACGACCTGCTCGACGGTGGTCGCGGTGGACTCCACCGCCCCGGTGCCGGTGGCGTCGCCGATGGTGCGGAACCGCACCGACCGGGTCTCGACCACCTCGTCGTCGCCGACGGTGATGTGGTCGCGTGACCGCGATCCACATGCCGTCGCGGGACACGACCTCGCGCTCGTGGGCGTAGTACAGCTCGGACAGGCGGACGCCGTCCTCGGCGATGTACTGCCAGATGTCGAGCTCGGTCCAGTTGCTCAGCGGGAACACCCGGATGTGCTCGCCCTTGTGGTGGCGGCCGTTGTAGAGTGCTCCACAGCTCGGGGCGCTGGTTCTTCGGGTCCCACTGGCCGAACTCGTCGCGGAAGCTGAACACCCGCTCCTTGGCCCGGGCCTTCTCCTCGTCGCGCCGGGCCCCGCCGAACACGGCGTCGAAGCCGTTCTCCTCGATGGCCTCGAGCAGCACGGGGGTCTGGATGCGGTTGCGGGTGGCGCCGCCGCCGCTGGCCTCCTTGACCTTGCCGGCGGCGATGGCGTCGGGCACCGAGGCGACGACGAGGCGCAGGCCGTGGAGGGCGACCTCCTCGTCGCGGAACGTCGAGGACCTCGGCGAAGTTGTGGCCGGTGTCGATGTGCATCACCGGGAACGGGCAGCGGGCAGGGCCAGAACGCCTTGCGGGCGACGTGGAGCATCACCGATGGAGTCCTTGCCGCCGCTGAAGAGCAGCACCGGCCGCTCGAACTCGGCGGCCACCTCGCGGAAGATGTGGATGGCCTCGGCCTCCAGCGCCCTCAGGTGCGAGAGCTGGTAGTGGGGGGCGTCGGTGCGGACAGACACGAGGGGTCACGTTAGTGGGCGCGCCAAACCCGACCAATCCGGTCGTGAATCACCGGGACCTGGCCCTGGGCCAGACTGGGCCGATGTCGAGCCCCTCCCCCGACCCCGTCCCCCTGGCCTCCGCCGCCGACCACCGCCTGGCCGCCGACCTGGCCACCGAGGCCGGTCAGCTGCTGGTGGCGCTGCGGGAGGAGCTCGGCGACGCCGGTGCGGCGACGCTGAAGCGGGAGGGCGATCGACGCAGCCACGAGCTGCTGATGGCCCGTCTGGCCGAGGCCGCACCGGGCGACGCGGTCCTGTCCGAGGAGGGCCGCGACCACGCCGCCCGACTGCGCTCGGCCCGCACCTGGATCGTCGACCCGCTCGACGGCACCCGCGAGTTCAGCGAGCCGCCCCGGGTCGACTGGGCCGTCCACGTGGCGCTCGTCGCGGAGGGGCGGCCCATCGCCGGCGCCGTCGCCCTCCCCGCCCAGGGCACCACCCTCTCGACCGCCCAGCCGTCGCCCACCCCTCCCCCGCCGCCGGCCCGTCCCCGGGTGATCGTCAGCCGCAGCCGGCCGCCCGCGGTCGCCCTCGCCGTCGCCGAGGCGCTCGACGGCGAGCTGGTCGAGATGGGCTCGGCGGGGGCCAAGGTCGCCGCCGTGGTGCTGGGCCACGCCGACGTCTACGCCCACGCCGGCGGCCAGTACGAGTGGGACAGCTGCGCGCCGGTCGCGGTCGCCTCCGCCGCCGGTCTGCACACCTCCCGCATCGACGGGAGCCCGCTCGTCTACAACCGCCCCGACCCGTGGCTGCCCGACCTGCTGGTCTGCCCGCCCTCGTTGGTCGAGCGGATCCTCGAGGTCACCAACCGCTGATCGCTCAGGCCCGAGCTGGCAGCCTCCGTGGCGCCTCGGGCCGCGGGACCCGGACGACGACGACCGCGATGTCGTCGGCCGGAGAGGCCGGGTCGCGGAACACGTCGACCGCGTGCACCACGCGGTCGGCCACCGCGGAGGCGTCGGGGAGGTGCTGGGCCCCCTCGAGGGCCTCGATCAGCCGCGACTCGCCGAACTGGAGCGACCCGTTCCGGGCCTCGGTGACGCCGTCGGTGTAGAGCACGAGCGCGTCGCCGGGCTCCATGCCCAGCTCGACCTCCTGCAGCGGCGGGTCGGGCAGCACGCCGAGGAGGGTGCCGGAGGCGTCGACCTTCTCGATCGTGCCGTCGGCCCGCACCAGCACCGGCCGCGGGTGGCCGCCGCACGCGACCCGCACGTCGGCGCGACCCCCGTCGGGCACCAGCTCGACCAGGGCCGCGGTGGCGAACCGGGTGTCGTCGATCTGGTCGAGGATGGCGTCGCTGGTCGCCCCGAGGACGGCCGCGGGCCCGGCGCCCGACTCGGCCAGCCCGGGCGCCACCGCCCGCAGGGTGTGCCGGAACAGACCGGTGACCGCGGCGGCCGCCGGGCCCTTGCCGCACACGTCGCCCAGGACCACGTTCCACCCCGAGGGGATCTCGAACACGTCGTAGAAGTCGCCACCGATCTCGATGCCGATGTCGGCCACGCGGTACCGCGCGCCGAGGTCGATGCCGGGGATCTCCGGGAGCTCGGGCGGCAGCAGCGTCTGCTGCAGGGCCCGGGCGACCTGGGTGCGCGAGTCGAACAGCAGGGCGGTGTCGATGGCCGTCGCGGCCCGGGACGCCACGCCCTCGAGCAGGTTGCGGTCGTCGTCGGTGTAGCTGCGGAGGCCGGTGCTGACGAGGGTGATGCCGCCGAGCACCCGCCCACGGGCGACGAGGGGTGCGACCATCGCGGAGCGGGGGCTGAGGGTCCGGAGCAGGGCGAGGTGGTCGTCGTCGATGGCCACCCGGGCCAGGTCGGCGTCGGTGATGTCGTCGACCCGCTCCGAGCGACCGGTCCGCATCGCCCGGGCCACGCTCCACATCCCGTCGCCGCCGGCCTCGCGGCTCCGGCGGCACATCTCGGCGACCAGCTGCGCCTTGGTCCGGTCCACGTGGACGATGGCCGTCTCGTGCACCTCGCCGTCGTCGTCGAGGGCGTCGAGCACGCACCAGTCGGCGGACCGCGGGACGAGCAGCGACGCGAGGGTGGCGTAGACGGCCTGGGGGTCGAGGTGCAGGGCCAGCGCGCCGCTCACCTCGGCGAGGAGGGCCAGGTGCTCGCGCGACTTCTCGGCCGCCAGCCGGGCCTGGTGCTCGCGCTCGAGCAGCTTGAGCTTCACGTCGTCGTTGGCCCGCCGCTCGGTGACGTCCGAGGCGACGCCGATCATCCGCGCCGGCTTCCCGTCGCGGCGCTCGACGCACGCGACCGCGCGCCTCGACCCATCGCACCTCGCCGGTGGGGCGGACCATCTGGAACACGTCGTGGTAGTCCTCGCCGGTGCGGGCCGCGGCCTCCAGCTTCCGCCGGACGGAGTCGCGGTCCTCGTCGGGGACGGTCGAGAGCATGAACCCGCCGGTGCCCTCCCGCTCGCCGGAGTCGAGCCCGGCGATGTCGGCCATCCCGAGCGACCACCCCACCCGGTTGGTGCGCAGGTCCCAGTCCCAGGTCCCGAGGCCGCCCACCTGGAGGGACAGGTCGAGCCGGGCCAGGCTCTCCTGCTGGCGGAGCGACGCGAGGGTCTCCTCGGTGGTCTCGACGAACATGAGGCCGACGCCGAAGAGGACGTCGTCGGCCCGCCGGATCGGGAAGGCGTTCACCTGCCACCAGCGGTGGTCCGGGGCGACGCCGGTGCGGAGGTCGAAGGGCTCGGCCGCGGCACCGGTGGCCTGCACCCGACGCACCAGCGGCTCGACGTGGGTCGCGACCTCCGGCACGAGGGTCGTGAGCGGCACCGCGGCGGCACCGGTGGGGGCCGGCGGCTCGCCGCTCGCGGAGGACGCGCTCGCGCTCATCGACCGGAGGGCGTCGTTGTGGTGGAGCACCCGGCCGTCGAGGTCGATGATCGCGGTGGCGACGGGCGCGTGGGCGAGCAGGGAGTCGAGGACGGCCCGCACCCGCAGCCGCTCCCCCCGCTCCGACTCGGCCTGACGGGTGAGGCGGGCCGTCTCGGCCAGGAGGGCGCACTCGGCGGCCAGGCTCTCGAGCGCGGAGACCTCGGCGGCGTTGAACGCCCCCGGGTCGGCCGACATCAGGGCGAGGATGCCCACCGGGCGGTCGCTGGCGACGAGGGGCAGCAGCAGCCCGGCCCCGAGCCCGAGCTCGAGCCACAGCGAGAGCACCTCGTCGGTCGGGGCCATGTCGCGCAGCTCCTCGACCGTCGGCCGCATCAGGTGGGCGCGGCGCGTCGTGAGGGGCTCGTTCACCACCTCGGCGTGCGACGGGTCGACGCTGGGCGCCAGGCGCAGCTGTCGCACCAGCGGGACCCGGGCCGGGTCGCGGTGGTGGGCCGCCACCCGCTGCAGGGAGCCGTCGGGCTGCACCAGGTGGACGGTGCCCCAGTCGGAGAACGACTCGACGACCAGCTCGAGCAGCCGCTGGGTGGACTGCGTCGCCTCCGGGTCGGAGGCGAAGGCCACGGCCACCTGGGCGGCCAGCGCGAGGGGGTCGGTGCCACCCCCGTCGCCACTGGGCGCGCCACCACGCGCCTCTGACCTCAGGGCCACAGGTCAACCCTACGCTGCACAGACGACGTCGCGCGCCCTGGGTCGAGGTCCGACGCCCCGGGGCCGACGGTCGTCCGCGAGACTGCGGCGGTGCCACCGCCCGACCCGTCCCCCGTCGTCGAGCACGGGGTGTTCACCGAGGTCGGGCCCTGGGTCATCGATCCGAGCGCGCTCCCCTGGCGGGGCCCGGTCCCCGCCCTCCGGGTGCAGGTGCGCCGCCGTCTGCCGGAGCTGGTCCGACCCGGCCGCCCGCCGCTCGGCCGCCTCGTCCGGGTGGCCGGCCGCCTCGGCACCGCACTGGCCGGATGGGGGGTCGGGCCCCGACGGCGGGGTGGCACCGCCTCGCGGGCCGACCTGGCCCGACGCCTGCGCCTCGCCGCCGAGGACCTCGGGCCGACCTACATCAAGCTGGGCCAGATCATCGCCTCGGGCGAGGGGCTGTTCCCCGCCGAGCTGGTGGCCGAGATGGCCCGCTGTCGCGACCAGGTGCCGCCCGAGCCCTTCGCGGTGGTGCGGGCCACCGTCGAGGAGGACCTGGGCCGGCCGCTCGACGACGTCTTCGCCCGCTTCGACCGCCGACCGCTGGCCGCGGCGTCGATCGCCCAGGTCCACACCGCAGCCCTCCACCCGACCGAGCCGGGGGGCGAGCCGATCGAGGTCGTGGTCAAGGTGCAGCGCTCGCAGGTCGCAGCCCGGGTCGAGGCCGACCTCCGGGTGATGGCCTGGCTGGCCCCCAAGCTGGTGGGTCGCATCCCGGTGGCCGCGCTGGCGAACCCGCCGGCCCTGGTCGAGCTGTTCGGCGAGACCATCACCGAGGAGCTCGACTTCCGGCTCGAGGCCGACAACATGCTCGACGTCGCGGCCGTGTTCGCCGACCTCGGCCAGGACGCCTACGTCGTGCCCCGCCCCCACCCGAGCCTCGTCACCCGGCGGGTGCTGGTGATGGAGCGCCTCCACGGGTTCTCCTTCGAGGACGTGGAGGGCATGCAGGCCGCCGGGATCGACACCGTCGCCCTGGTGCGGGGCGGCATGATCGGCTTCCTCGAGGGGGCGATGCTGCACGGCACGTTCCACGGCGACCTCCACGCCGGCAACCTCTTCGTCCTCGACGACGGCCGCACCGCCCTCCTCGACTTCGGGATCACCGGCCGGCTGCCCGAGGAGCGCCGCCTCGCGTTCCTCCGCCTGATGATGTCGGCGACCATGAACGACGTGCGGGGCCAGCTGGCGGCGATCCGCGACCTGGGCGCCCTGCCGGCCGACGTCGACCTCGACGAGGTGATCGCCGACCTGGGGCTCGACCGCCCGCCCGTCGACCCGACCACGCTCACCCCCGAGGAGCTCACCGCCGAGATCCAGCAGACCGTCAAGGGCCTGCTCGGCTACGGCGCCAAGCTCCCCAAGGAGCTCATGCTCTTCATCAAGAACATGGTGTTCCTCGACGGCGCCATCGCCACCCTCGCCCCCGACCTCGACCTGTTCGGCGAGATCGCCCACATCTCCACCTACTTCGCCACCCGGCACGGCGCCCGGCTGGCGGGCGAGATCGGTGTCGCCGAGGACTCGTGGCAGCTCGACATGGGGGGCGTGCGGGCCATGTACGGCGTCGACGAGGGCACCGACGCCCTCACCCACCGCGAGCTCCAGCAGCGGCGGGAGGTCATCGCGGCCCGCCTCGCCGGCCGCCAACGCCGGTCGCTCCCCCGCCGGGCGGTGACGTGGGTGCGCCGTCGGGTTCAGAAGAGGCGCAGGACGTTCGACTCGATGCCGCGGAGCTCGTCGTAGTCGACCTCGAGCCACCCCAGGCCCCGGTCGGACGCGAGGACGCGGGCCTGCGGCTTCACCTGCTGGGCCACGAACAGGCCCCGCACGGTGCCCAGGCGGGGGTCGCGGCGGAGGAAGTCGACGTACCGGGTGAGCTGCTCGACGCCGTCGATGTCGCCCCGACGCTTCACCTCGATGGCCACGGTGGTGCCGTCGGCGGCCTGGCACAGCAGGTCGACCGGCCCGATGTCGGTCAGGTGCTCCCGTCGGATGAGGGTCAGGCCGTCCTCGATCGCCCCCGGTCGCTCGGCCAGCAGGACCTGGAGGTGGGCCTCCACGCCGTCCTTCTGGAGGCCCGGGTCGACGCCGAGGGGCCACGCGGTGTCCGACAGGACCTCCTCGATGAGGATCGTCAGGGTCTCGCCCTTGGGGTTGGTCACCACCCACCGGTCGTCGCCCTCGGCGAGGGTGTTCGGGGCGTTCATCCAGTTCAGGGGCTTGTAGGCCCCGCCGTCGGCGTGGATGGCGACGCAGCCGTCGGCCTTCACCATGATCAGCCGGGTGGCCATCGGGAGGTGGGCGTCGAGCCGTCCGGCGTAGTCGACCTGGCAGCGGGCGATCACGAGGCGCATCGGCGTCGAACCTAGGCCACGGCCCGTCGGTAGAGGTCGGCGATGCCGGCGACGGTGGCCTCCCACGGGAAGGCGGCGCGACGCAGGTGGCCGGCGGCGACCAGCTCGGCCCGGCGGGCCTCGTCGGTGAGCACCCGGGTGAGGGCGTCGGCCAGGGCGTCGACGTCGCCGACGGCGACCAGCTCGGCGGCGTCACCCACCACCTCGGGGATGGCCCCGGCCCGGGTCGTGACCACGGGGACGCCGGCGGCCATCGCCTCCAGCGGCACGAACCCGAAGCCCTCGTAGACCGACGGGTAGGCCACGACCGCGGCGCCGCGCAGCAGCCCGGCCCGCTCGTCGTCGTCGACCCAGCCCAGGCGCACGACCCGGTCGCGGTGCGTGGCGGCGGCCACCGCCCGGTCGAGGGCGTCGACCCCCCAGCCGTCGGTGCCGGCCAGGACGAGGCGGAGGTCCGGGTCGAAGGCGGCCACCGCGTCGAAGGCGCGGACGAGGCCGGGCAGGTCCTTGCGGGGCTCGACCGTGCCGATGGCGAGCGCGTAGCGCTCGGCCCCGGCCCGGGCTCGCCCGGCGGCCGCATCGCGACCCGGACCGTCCGGTGGGAGGTCGGGAGCGCCGTTGGGCACCGCCACGACCCTGTCGGCCGGCGCGCCGAGCTCGGCCACGACCTCAGCGGCGACGGAGACGCTGGGGGTGTGGACCCACGCCCCCCGCCGCAGCGCCCGCTCGACGAGGGCCGGGTAGGCCGCGGTGGCGCGGTCGACCATCTCGGGGAAGCGCCACGGCGTCAGGTCGTGGATCGTGACCACCTCGGCCGCCCGTCGGGCCGGCGGCACGACGAAGTTGGGGCCGTGGACCACGTCGACGGGGCCGACCCAGGTCTCGATGGCGGGCCGGTCGAACCGTCGCCAGAGCTCGCGCAGCGGGCGGGCGGCCATGGGTCGACGGGCCAGGGGGACCCCGTCGGGCAGGGCGCCGGCGAGGGCGTCGCGACCCCGCCAGGTGACCGCGAAGGCCCGGAGCCGCACGTCGTCCCGGGCCGCCAGCCCCTCGACCAGGTGGGCGGCGAGCACCCCGACCCCGGTGCGGCGGCCGATGAGGCTCGTGACGTCGAGCGCGACGGAGATCGGGCCCGGCATCGCGGCGACGCTACCGCAGGCTCCCGACCGTTCGAGGGCGCGATTCGCGCCGTGAGACCTCGACTGACCGCGCAGAGTGACCTACTCTGGGTCGTCCATGCCCCCGTCGTTCACGTCCGGCGCTCCCGTGCCGATGGTCACCGGGTGACCCCGAGCGCCGCCGCCCCCGCGGAGCCAGGCCGCCGACGCCCGTCGGCGCGTCGCCTGGCCGCCGCCGTGCTGGCCGCCACGCTCGGGGCCGGGGCCCTCGCGGCCGTGCCGGCCGTGGCCGAGGCGGTCGCGCCCGCCCGCGCCGCCAGCCCGACGACCACCGCCGTCGCACCCGTGGCCGGCCGGGGCGACCTGGACGCCGTGGAGGTCGCCCTCTCCCCCGACGCGCGGTGACGGGGCCTCGGCCCGGTCGGCCGTCCCGACCGCACCGGCCGCCGGCACCGCCGGCTGGTCGACCGTCGTCGACCTCCAGGCCGGGACCCAGATGGTCGCCCTCACGTGGGACGGCGCCGCCAGTGGGCCCGACGGCCCCGCGTCCGGTCGCCTCTCGCTGCGCTGGGCGTCGGGCGCCGACGAGTGGACCGGGTGGCTCGAGGTCGCGCCCGACCCCGACGACCAGGGCGGCGAGGGCGCACGGCCGGGTCGGGAGCGAGGTCGTGTGGCTGGGCGCCGAGGGCGCCGATCGGGTCGAGGTCCGCGTCGACGCCGGTCCGCTCGTCGACCTCCAGCTGCTCCGCATGCACTACGAGGAGGAGGCGGCCGGCGCCGCCGCCCCCGACCGCGGCCGGGACCTCGACCCGGGCCGCGACCGGCCGGGCCGCCCTCCCCGCCATCCAGCCCCGCAGCGCGTGGACCTCGGCCGGGTGGCAGAGCGGCACCAGCGGGTGCGGGTCGACGCCCACCGTCGCCGGCAGCCTCCAGCACGCCGTCGTGCACCACACCGCCAGCACCAACTCCTACACCCAGGCCCAGGTGCCGGGGCTGATCGAGGGCATCCGGCACTACCACACCACCGGCCTGGGCTGGTGCGACATCGCCTACAACTTCGTGGTCGACCGCTTCGGCACCATCTGGCAGGGCCGGTCGGGCGACATCACCAAGCCGGTCGTCGGTGGCCACGCCAAGGGCTTCAACACCGGGAGCGTCGGCGTCACCCTGCTCGGCCAGTTCGAGCCGGGCGCCTCCCCCACCGCGGCCCAGCCCACGCTGGCCATGCTCGACAGCACCGCGAGGCTGCTGGCCTGGAAGCTCGACCTCCACGGCCTCGCCCCGAAGGGCACCACCACGGTGACCAGCGGCGGCAGCACGAAGTACGCCGCCGGCGTGCGGGTGACCCTCCCGATCATCAACGCCCACCGCGACCACAGCCTGACCGCCTGCCCCGGCGCCAACGTGGTGAGCGTGATGGGGGCGATCCGGGACCTGGCGGCCGACCACTCGACCGGCCCGACCACCTCGACCACGACGACCACCACCACGACCACGACGACCACGCCGCCCCCCGCCCGGGACTGGACGCCGTTCGCCTCGGCCGAGGAGCTGACCTACCGCCAGTTCGTCGACGTCCTGCGCTCGCCCGGCACCTGGGAGGACCGGCGCTGGTGGAACGACGCCCTCAACGCCGGCACCACCAACCGCAACGCCCTCGTGTACAGCCTGGTCCGCTCCAGCCGCTCCGAGGAGCGCTCGGCCTCGGTCGTGCGGCTCTACCTCGCCTACTTCGACCGGGCTCCCGACCACGCCGGCCTGGCCCACTGGTTCGGGCGGATGGACGCCGGCGACGGGATCCGCCACGTCTCGGCCGCCTTCGCCCGCTCCCCCGAGTTCACCGCCCTCTACGGCTCGCTCAGCGACGAGCAGTTCGTCCGCCTCGTGTACGCCAACGTCCTGGGCCGGGCCCCGGACGACGCCGGGTTCACCTACTGGACCGGTCGCCTGCGGTCGCGCAGCGAGTCGCGCGGCGGGATGATGGCCCTCTTCTCGGAGTCCGGCGAGTACCGGGCCCTCACCCGCGACGCCACCGACGTGGTCCTGGTCCACGACGCCATGCTCGGCCGGGCCGCATCGACGTCGACCATGGACACCTGGGTCGGCCGCATCGAGGGTGGCAGCAGCATCGCCACCCTGATCGCCCAGCTCTTCGCCTCGACCGAGTACGCCGACCGGGTCGGCTGACGCCTGCCCCGACCCCTGCCGGTCACCCGTCGCGGGTCAGCGCCTCCAGCTCGGCCCGCAGCAGCTCGATCTCGGCGCCGAGCTCGGCCCGGGTGCGCTCCAGCTCGTCGCGCAGCTGCTCGACCTGCGCGGCCGTCGCCGCCGCGGCCCGATCGCCGACCCGATCGAGCACCGCGCCACCGGCCCGGCGCACCGCCGAGCGGGTGCGCGCCGCGAGCCCTCCGCCCGGACGGACCCGGGGGCGTCGGTGTCGGCGGACTCGGAGGACGCCCCGAGGTGGACGAGGCTGGCGGTGCGGATCGCAGGGTGCATCGTCAGGGACCTCCGACGGCGGGTGACGAGAAGAGGGCGAGGGCGGCGTGGGCCCGGACGGACGGGGTGGCGCCGGGGGCGGTGCCGAGCTCGGCCAGGGCGGCATCGACCCGTGCGATCGGATCCACCGGGTCGAGCAGGCCCCAGAACGACAACAGGCGTCGAGCGGTGACCGCGGGGTCGAGGCGATCGACGGCGAGGGCGCGGGCCCGGCGCGACAGGCCGGCGGCCGCGTCCGTCGTCGGCGGCGAGGGCCGACCGCGTCGTCCGCGCGTCGCCGACGACGACCTGCGCACCGGCCGTCGAGCGCCCCGACCGACGCGGCCGCGGTCGCGTCGGTCGACCGTCGGGCAACCGAGGGCGAGCGCCGCGGCAGGTGCCGGGCGTCGACCACCGCGGCCGCCGCGACCGCGAGGGCGGTCGGGCACGTCGTCATCGGGTCGAGGGCGGCGGTGTCGACCACCAGGTCGTCCGGCAGACCGAGGCGGCGCCCGCCAGCGGCGGCGGACGTGCGGTGCGAGGGGTGGCAGGGTCGCGGTGTCGACCACCGGGTCGACCGGGAGCGGGAAGGTCGCCTCGTCGCCCGACCGTCGACCGACGAGCTGCCCGTCGTCGACCGACGAGCCGCAGTGCGACCGCGGGCGCCACGGACCGGTGCGCGCGGGCCCGCGCCAGGGCCGCCCGGTCCGACGCCAGCACGGCGACGGGCCGGTCGGCGCGGCCCAGGCTGCGCAGCTCGACGTGGCGGGCGAGCGCCCCCGCCAGCGGCCGGAGCGCGGCCGAGGCCCCGGGCGAGCAGACGACCGCGACCTGCGGGCGGCCGGCCCCGGTCGTCACCGCGACCCCGCGGCGACCAGGGTCTCGACCACCCGGTCCCAGCCGAGGCGGGCGGCGACGGCCCGGCCGGCCTCGCCCATCCGGGCCGCCAGGGCCGGGTCGTCGACGAGCCGGTCGACCGCGCCGGCCAACCCCTCGGGGGTCCCGTCGGTGACGAGCCCGGTCTCGCCGTCGACCACCCACTCGAGCACCCCGCCGGCGTCGGCGGTGGTGATCACCGGCCGGCCGGCCAGGAAGGCCTGGAGGGTGACGTAGCCGTAGTCCTCGTCGTAGGGCGCGTAGAGCACGGCGCGGGCCCGACCCAGGAGGGCCACCACGTCGTCGTCCGGCACGAAGCCCGGCATCTCGACCCGGTCGGCCAGGCCCGCGGCCTCGGCCCGGGCGGCCATGTCGTCGGCCAGCGATCCCCGCCCGGCCAGCACGCCCCGCACGTCGCCGTGGCTCGACGCGGCCAGGGCGTCGAGCAGCAGGCCGGGCCGCTTGTTGGCCTCCAGGCGGGTGATGCTGACGATCTCGTCGCCGAGGGGGACGCGGTGATCCGGTCGGCCAGCGGCGGCGGGTGGTGGAGGGGCTGGCTGTCGAGCCCGCAGTAGCGGGCCATGCGGTCGCTGACCACACCCGAGATGGTGAAGCGGGCCACCGCCTCGTCCAGGGCGGCGGTGTCCCACTCGGTGAGCTGGCGCTGGACCTCGAGGCCGGCGTCGTCGAGCCCGATGTCGGACCACGGCTGGTCGATGCCGTCGTAGGCGGCCCGGTGCTGGTGGGCGAGCCACACGACCTTGTTCGGGTGGCGGGCGTAGTACGCCGGGAAGTTCACCGGGATGACCAGGTCGGCGTCGAGGGGCACCATGCGCCACGCGGTGGGCGGCGTCGAGCAGCCGCTCGCGGTCCCAGGCCGCCGGGATCCGCACCGCCTCGGCCCGGTGCCCGGCCGCGACCAGCGCGTCGACGAGGCCCTCGACGAGCTGCTCGAGACCGCCTCGCATGTGGGGCACCTGGGTGGCGCAGACCAGCACGTCCACAGCGGGTGAGTCTGGCAGGTGCGTCCCTCGTGCCCTGTCCACCCTCTAGGGTTCGTCCACCGTGGACGCCCGTCGCATCGCCCTCGTGCCCCCGCGCTACGGGCCCGACGTCGTCGGCGGGGCCGAGGCCGTGATCCGCCAGGTCGCCCACGGTCTGGCCGACCGAGGCTGGCAGGTCGAGGTGCTCACCACCTGCGCCCGCGACCACTACACCTGGGCCAACGACGAGCCCGCGGGCACCTCGGTCGACCGCACGGCGCTGGTGCCGAGGTGGCCGTCCACCGCTTCCCGATGGTGCTCGACACCGACGGACGGGCACGGGGCCGGGTGGAGGCCGCCCTGGCCGCCGGCGAGGTCCCCTCGCTGCGCCGACCAGGAGGCCTGGATGAACGACGGGCCCCGCGTCCCCCGGTCTCTTCCACCACCTGCTCGACGTGTCCGACGACCTCCGGGCCATCGTCGTGTCGCCGTACCTGTTCTGGACCACCTTCGCCGTCGGCGGGCATCGCCCCGGAGCAGCACCATCCTGCGACCCTGCCTGCACGACGAGCCCTACGCCCGCCTCGAGCTCTTCGAGCCGGTGCTGACCGGGTCGGCCGGGCGTCTGGCTGCAGACCCAGCCCGAGCTCGACCTCTACGACCGGGTGTGCACCGCCCCCGGTCCAGACCCGCGATCGTCGGCGAGGGCGTGCCCGTCCCCGACCGCTACGACCCCGAGCGGCTTCCGCCGCGAGCACGGCCTGGGCGACCGGCCCTTCGTGCTCTACGGCGGCCGCCGCGAGGGCGCCAAGGGCTGGGAGCGGCTGCTCGACGGCTTCGCCGACGCGGTCCGCAAGGAGGACCTCGACCTCACCATGGTCACCTTCGGGGTCGGGCGAGGTGCACGCTCCCGCCGACGTGCCCGGCCGGGTGGTCGACCTCGGCTTCGTCGACGACCGCACGCGGGACGACGCCATGGCCGCCGCCTCGGCCTACCTCCAGCCGTCGACGCTGGAGAGCTTCTCCCGCACCGTGATGGAGGCGTGGCTGGCGGGCACCCCCGTCATCGCCAACGCCGGCAGCGAGGTCGTGCGGTGGCACGTCGAGCGGTCCGGGGCCGGGTCTCCTCTACGACGACGACGCCGAGCTGGAGCAGGCCCTGCGGTTCGTCGCCGAGGCGCCGGACGCGGCCGCGGAGCTGGCCCGGCCCGGGCGCGACTACGTCCTCGACCACTACACCTGGCCGGCGACCCTCGACCGCATGGAGGCCAGCCTCGACGAGTGGTTCCCGGCATGAGCGGTGAGCGGATCCTCGTGGTGAGCCCCTACCCCCCCGTGCGGGACGGCATCGGCGCGTACGCGGTGCAGCAGGTCCGGGCGCTGCGACGGGCCGGGCACGACGTCGAGGTCCTCTCCCCGTTCCCCTCCGCCGCCCACCACCACGCCGACCTCCGGGGTCCGGCCGGTGCCGCCGCCCTCGCCCGGGTGGCGTCGGGCTTCGACCGGGTCATCATCCACTTCCACCCCGACGTCCTCTACCGGCTGCCGCCGACCGCGGGCGCCCGCCTCGGCACCGGTCTGGCCTACGGGGCGGCGTTCCGGCGCCTGGCCCACGTCGAGCTCCGGGTCCACGAGATCGACCGCCGCTGGGGCGACCCGGCCGATCCCGCCTCCCGGGCGACCCGCTTCATGCTCAAGGGGGCCGACCTCCTCACCGTCCACTCGTCGGAGCAGCGCGACCACCTGGTCGAGGGCTTCGGCGTGCCCGCCGAGCGGGTCGAGCTGGTCGACCACGGGGCCGACTTCGCCCCGCGCACCACCGCCGACCGGGCCCGCGCCCGGGCCAGCCTGGGCATCGAGGGCGACGACCACGTCTTCCTGTGCATCGGGTTCGTCCAGCCCCACAAGGGCTTCGACCGCGCCGCCCGGGCCTTCGCCGCGGCCGCGCCGGCCGGCGCCCGCCTCGACATCGTGGGCTCGGTCCGGGTCGACGACCAGGCGACCCTCGACCACGTGGCCGAGCTGCGATCGATCGCGGCCCGCGTGCCCGACGTGCACCTCCACCTGGGCTTCGTCAGCGACGAGATGTTCGACCGCTGGATCGTCGCCAGCGACACCGTGGTGCTGCCCTACCGCCACATCTGGTCGTCGAGCGTCGCCGAGCGGGCCGCCCTGTTCGACCGCCCCGTCATCGCCACCCGCGTCGGCGGGCTGGCCCACCAGGTCGAGGCCATGGCCGGCACCGTGCTCGTCGACGACAACGCCGGCCTCGCCGCGGCCATGGCCGCCGCCGCGGGCCGGGCCACCGATGCCGCCCCGCCCGAGCCCTGGCCCCGCGGCACCGACCGCGACGACGTCCAGGCCGAGGTCCGCGCCCGGGCCGCCGCGGCCCGGGGTGGCGCCGTGCCCCGGGGGACGGCTGGCGGCGACGCCCTCCCCTCGCTGTCGGCGCCGGTCCGTCGCCTCCGCCCCCTGCAGGCCGCCGCCCCGGTGTCGGCCCGGCCGGGCGTGAGCGCGGTGAAGCGCCTGATCCACCGGGTGATCGCGTGGGAGCTGGCCCCCATCAACGACCAGGTCAACAGCCTCCAGCGGGCCACCGCCGACGCCCTCGACCGGGCCGACGACCGCACCCACGTCGAGACGGCCGACCGGCCCGACGGGTCCGATGCCGATGCGTGACACCGCGGACGACGTCCCGGAGACCGCCGACGACCGGCTGTTCCCCGTCCGCCTGCCCCGCCTCGCCGGCGAGCTGCTGCTCGTCGCCGCGGTCTCCTGGGTCTGGGCCGCGATCACCTACCGCCTGTGGGACAAGTCGTGGCGGGTGCCCCTGAACAGCCAGGGCGACGCCCGGCTCATCACCAACCTGGTCAAGAACGTCGCCGACCACGGGTGGTGGACCACCAACCCCGACCTCGGCGTGCCGGTGGGCCAGCAGCTCTACGACTTCCCGCATGGTGGCGAGACCTGGCAGCTCGTCCTGATCCGGGTGATCTCGACGTTCACCGACGACCCCGGCCTGGTGATGAACGTCTACTTCTTCACCGGGATCGGCGTGGCCGCGGCCGCGGCCTACCTCGCCCTGCGCCACCTCCGCTTCTCGATGGGGCTGGCCCTCGTCGCGGCCACCGCCCTCGCCTGGCTGCCGTTCCGGATCGGCCACGGGCAGTACCACCTGTTCCGCACCTCCTTCTGGTGGGTGCCGCTGTCGATCGTGATCGTGCTGTGGGCCCTCCACTGGCGCGAGCGGTTCCTCGTCGACCCCGACCGGCCGTCCCCCGGGGGCTGGCGGGCCACCGTCTCCGACACCCTGCGCCACAACCTGCGCCGTCGCCGGGTCCTCGTCTTCGGCCTGATGCTGGTCGTCCTGGCCGGCTCCGAGACCATGACGACGGCCTTCACCCTCACCCTGCTCGCGCTCACGGGGCTGGTCGCGGCGGTGCGGCGACGCGACGCCGGCGCCCTCGTCGTCCACGGCCTCGCCGTCGTCGCGATCGGCGTGGTGGTGGTCGTGCTGATGTCACCGACCCTGCGCTTCGTCGCCGCCCACGGCACCAACGCCGAGGCCGGGCGCCGTCAGGTCACCGAGCAGGAGCAGTTCGGCCTCAAGATCAGCTCGCTGCTGCTGCCCGACTCCTCCCACCGGTGGCCGCTGCTGGGCCGGCCGGAGGCCCGGATCCGGGCGACCACGCCGATCCCCAGCGAGGCCGGTCAGACCATCGGGCTGCTCGGCGCGGCCGGGTTCCTGGGCGCGGTGTTCCACTCGCTGACCCGGGGGTGGGGCGCGACGGCGTCGCGACCGGAGGCCGCCCCACGAGCGCGACGCCCTGCGCGACGACCTCGGGCTGCTGGTCGTGGCGATGACGCTCGTGGCGACGGTGAGCGGGGGCGCGATCTTCCTCAGCCTGGCGGGCTTCTCCCAGGTGCGGGTCTGGAACCGGATGTCGCTGCTGATCGGCTTCTGCGCCCTCGCCTACGCGCTGACGTGGCTGGAGGCGGGGTGGCGCGCGGTGCGGGAGCGGGTCGCCTCCACCCCCGCGCGCGACCGGGCCTGGCCCCGGCAGCTGGTGGGTGTGGCGCTCACCGCGGCGCTGGTCGGGTTCGTGCTCTGGGACGGCGCCCACGTCGTGGTCGACCACGAGGCGGCCGACGCCGCGTGGGAGGCCGATCGCGACCTCGTGGCCGCCATCGACGACGCCGTGCCCGACGGCACCGCGGTGTTCCAGCTGCCGGTGACGCCGTTCCCCGAGGCCGGCCCCGTGTACGACATGCACGACTACGACCACCTGCGGGCCTTCATCCACACCGAGGACGCGCACCTGCTGTGGAGCTACGGCGCCATGCGCGGGCGTCCGGACGGCGACTGGCAGCTCGAGGTCCGCGACCGGCTGGGCGAGGTCGGCGCCCTGCCCGCCCTGCTCGGCGCCGGGTTCGACGGCCTGTGGGTCGACACCTTCGGCTACGCCGACCGCGGGGCCGCCGGTGCGCGCCGACCTCGACGAGGCCACCGGGGTCGAGCCCCTGGTCAGCGCGGACGGACGGACGCTGTTCTACGACCTGCGGCCGCTGCGGGAGGCGCTGAACGCAGCCGGCACGTCGGACGCCGACCTGCGCCAGATCGCCCGAGACGAGCTCAACCTCGACCTGCCCGAGTAGCGGCGCGGTCGTCCCCTCAGGGACGGGGGCCGCGGGACTCGGCGATCAGCCAGGGCAGGCACGGGTGCAGCGTGACGTCGCGGAAGCCGCGCCGCAGGACCCGGACGACGCGCTTCGGGGTGAAGGCCTGCACGTGATCGGGGTCGTGGCCCAGCCGCCGCACGTGGCGACCGCCGGACAGGTCGCCGAGCCGGTGCCACGGCTCCCACGGCACCGACACCACGCACCGGCCCCCGGTGGTGCGGGCCAGCTCGCGGACGACGGGGCGGGGCGACGCCAGGCCCTCCAGCACCGCGACGCACGTGACGAGGTCGGCGCAGGCGGAGGCGAGGGGCAGGGCGGCCGGGTCGGCGACGACCGGCAGCCACCCCCGCCGGTCGCGGCGCTCGCGGGCCTCGTCGAGGTCGGCGACGACGACCACGACCGGAGCGGCCTCGACCCCGAGGTGGGCGAGGGCGGCACCGCCCCCACCGCCGACGTCGACGATGACCCCGGAGGCCGGTCCCACGACGGTGCGGACGTCCTGGCGCCAGCGGTCGACCAACCGCTGCCCCAGCCGGTTCCGCCGCTCACCTCCCGACCCACGCCCGCTCGACGGGCGGGCGCTCACAGGAGGTCGCCGTCGGCCGTCGCGTCGAGGCTCCGACGACGACGGAGGTTGACCATCAGCTCGCCGAGGAGGCCGAGCGAGATCATCTGGACCGCCACCACGACCAGCAGCACGCCGACTGAGCAGCGCCGGGCGGGTGCCGATCCGCTCGCCGAGCAGCCACTCGACGCCCATCCACCCGAGCAGGGCGGCCCCGACGATGCCGATGACGAAGCCGATGCCACCGAAGAGGTGGAACGGCCGGGCCGTGTAGGTGGTGAGGAACTTGACGGTCACCAGGTCGAGGAAGCCCCGCCAGAACCGGGCCCGGCCGAACTTGGAGCGTGCCGTGGCGCCGCTCGTGGTGCTCGACGTCGAGCTCGCCGACCCGGAAGCCGTTCCAGACGGCCAGCACCGGGATGTAGCGGTGCAGCTCGCCGTACAGCTCGAGCGACTCGGCCAGCTCGCGGGTCATGACCTTGAGCCCGCTGTTGAAGTCCTTGCCCGGCACGCCGGTGACCTTGGCGGTGGCGCCGTTGTAGAGCTTGGAGGTGGTGCGCTTGACGAAGCGGTCGTTGCGCACGGACCGGCGACCGGTGACCAGGTCGAGGCCCTCGGCTCGAGTGTGGTCGAGCAGGCGGGGCAGCTCTCGGGGTCGTCCTGGCCGTCGGCGTCCATGAGGGCGACGACCTCGCCGTCGGACCTGGTCGATGCCGATCGACAGGGCGGCCGACTTGCCGGAGTTCCGGCGCAGGCGGATCGAGCGCACCTCGGCGCTGCGCAGGCTCGGCCATGACCGTCACGGGTGCCGTCGGTGCTGCCGTCGTCGACGACCACGATCTCGTACGAGATGCCGGCGTCGGCGAGGACCTTGGCGATCTCGGGGACGAGCTCGGCCAGGTTCTCGGCCTCGTTGTACGCCGGCAGCAGCACCGACAGGTCGGGGGGCAAGGTGGTGACGTCTCCTCTCGCACCCTCGTCGGCGCGCTGACCGGGAGCGAGCGCCTCCGGGACCCGTCCAGAGTAGTGGAGGCACCTGCTGGCCCCAGGACCGACGGGCCGGACGGAGGCCGCACTACCATCGCCGCCCATGTGCCCGAGCCCGTCCGCTCCCGCTCACCCGACCCTGCCGACCGCCCGATGAGGGCCCTGGTCACGGGGGCTGGGGGCTTCGTCGGGCGCCACCTGGTGCGCCACCTCTCCGAGTGCGGCGACGACGTCGTGACCACCGACCCGACCCACGGCGGAGCCGACATCACCGACGCCGACGCCGTGGCCGCCGAGGTCGCCGAGGTCGGTCCCGAGGTCGTGTACCACCTGGCCGGGTGGGCCGACGTGGGCGGCTCGTGGACCAGGCCCCGGTCGAGCCGCGTTCCGGGCCAACGCCGAGGGCACCCTCAACGTCCTGGCCGCGGCCGCGCGACGCCGGGGTGCGAGCGGGTGGTGGCCGTGTCCAGCGCCGACGTCTACGGCACAGGCCGGGCCCGAGGAGATGCCCCTCACCGAGGAGAGCCCCGCTCCGCCCGGCGAGCCCCTACGCGGCGTCGAAGGTCGCGGCCGACTACCTGGGCCTCCAGGCCTGGCTCGGCTACGGGCTGCCGGTGCTGCGGGTGCGGGCCTTCAACCACCTCGGCCCGGGCCAGACCGACAAGTTCGTGGCCTCGGCCCTGGCCAGCCGCATCGCCCGGGCCGAGCGCGACGGCGGCGAGGTCCTCACCGTCGGCAACCTCACCGCCCGCCGCGACTACACCGACGTGCGCGACGTGGTGCGGGCCTACCGCCTCCTCGCCGAGCACGGCGAGCCGGGCGAGGCCTACAACGTGTGCTCCGGCATCGACCTGGCGGTGCAGGACCTCGGCGACCAGCTCCTGGCCCGGCTCGACCTCGCCGCTGCGCTTCGAGACCGACCCCGAGCTCCTCCGCCCGGTCGACACCCCCGTCCTGCGGGGCTCGCACGACAAGCTCACCGCGGCCACCGGCTGGGAGCCGGAGATCCCGATCGAGCAGACCCTCGCCGACCTCCTCGACGACTGGCGGGAGCGCCTCGCAGCCGAGGGCTGACCCCGGTCAGCCGACGGTGCAGTTGGCCTTCGTCCGGATGCAGAGCTCGACGTGGCCCCACAGGGCCTCGTCGTCCCACCCGTTGAGGAAGTCGCCGTGGGCCCCGGCGAGGTCGCCGGACGCCAGGGTGACGTCCGCTCCGTCGACGCCGGTGACCGGCCAGGTCACCGTCAGCTGCACCTCGGTCATCAACACGGGGTGGGTCGACGGGCACCGGCCCTCGACGCTGCGGGCGACGTGGGACCGGTGGTCGGCGCTGTCGAGGTTCTCGCCGTCCCAGCAGTCGGGGAACCGCAGCTGCAGCGCGAGCGGTGAGCGCTCGGTGCAGTCGAGGGGCGGCCGGGCCCGCAGCCGTCGGGGACGGAGCCCGCACCCCCATCCCCCACCGGAGGCCTCCGCCGAGTGGTCGTGCTCCGGCCCGCCGGGTCGCCTCGTCGTCGATGGCGTCGTCGTGCTCGTGGGCGGTGGCGGCCGGGTCGCCGGAGAGCATGGCCAGGCCGGTCGGCGGGGCGCTGACGTGGCGGACGTCGACGCCGGGCCGGGCCCGGTAGTACGCCCGGACGAAGGTGGGGTCGACCGGCTCCCCGCGCACCGACAGGGTCGGCACCCAGTAGGCGGCGGTGTCGTCGGGGTCCTCGCAGGTGGTCGGCGTGCCCCGCAGCGACGGACCGGTCGACGACGCGTCGGTGGCCGTGCTCCCGAAGAAGTCGTGGCTGTGGCTGGCCCCGGGCTCACCCGGGTGCACGATCGGGTCGTCGGGGGCCCGGTGGCTGAAGTCGCAGTCGACGGTGAACACGGCGTCGTCGTCGGTGTGGGCGATCCAGTCCTCGGCCGACGTCGTGGTCGTCTCCCCGTCGCCCTCGGCCGTGCCGGTGCCGTCGTCGCTGCAGCCGACGACGAGGAGCAGCGCGACCGCTCCGGCGCCGAGGAGTCGGGACCGACGGGTCACGGGGCGGGCGGCACCTCGATGGCATCGACGTCGATGCTGAACGGCACGTCGATGGCGGGCCGGGCCGGGGAGGTCTCGGGGTTCGGCATCTGCGGGTGCTCGCCGTCGGGGATCTCGGGCAGGTCGGTGTCCTCGTAGGGCACCGACTCCGGCTTGCCCTCGTTCGTCGCCAGCGCGCCCAGGTCGAGGGCGCCACGGGTCAGGTCGCCGGACTCGACGGCCGGGCAGGGCGCCTCGGTCTCCAGGTCCTCCGGCGCACTGGTCTCGTGCTCGTTGTCGGCGTAGCAGTTGCCGCCCGTCTCGCTGCCCTCGCCGTCGAACCACAGGCCCAGGTCGAACGAGCCCGACCCCGACACGACGTTGCCGCGCACGATGTTCCCGGTGGACTCCCAGACGTACTCGGCGCTCTCCGGGTAGGTGATCACGACGATGCCGCCGAGGTCGTGGTCGATCACCCGGTTGCGCTCGATCACGTTGTCGAGGCCGCCGCCGATGAGGATCCCGTTGCCCATGGCGGTGATGGAGATGTCGATGGCCGGCGTCTCACCGTTGCTGTTGTCGTGGACGAGGTTGCCCACGATGACGTTCTCGCGCTGCGGGTAGTCCGGCTCGTAGGAGCCGCTGTTGGGCACGATCCCGGCCCGGTTGTTGCGCCAGCACCGAGTTCGCGATCACCAGGTTCCCGCCCGCGTTGGTGCCCGAGTAGCCGAGCCCGTTCCACTCCGAGACCACGTTCGTGATCACCGCGTCGCACGGGTAGCAGCCGCCGATGTAGAAGCCGGCGTCGGGGCTGCCGGAGGCGTAGGAGTGCTCGAGCTGGCCCCGCGTCGACTCGAAGGCGTAGATGCCGTAGTCGCCGTTGCGGACGGCGGTCAGGTACGAGCCGCGGTAGCCCACCACCCCCGTCCAGAAGAAGCCGTTCTTGGTGTAGTTCTGCGCGGTCATGTTCTCGATGACGACGCCGTTGGCCTTCACGACCTGGATGCCGTTGGCCCGGCCGAACTCGCCGTCGAGGATCACCTCGTCGCGGTCGAGGCCGCGGATGGTGATCCCGTCCTTGCCGCGGGGCACCTCGACGCCCTCCTTGTAGACCCCGGGCGACACCAGGATGAGGTCGCCCGGCTCGGCCGCGTCGACCGCGCCCTGGATGGTGTCGTGGTCGTCGGGGACGCGGAGGGTGGTGCCGCTGGCCCGGATGTCGGCCAGGTCGGGCGCCGGCGGCAGGGGCTCGGGCGCCTCGACGTCGCCGACGAGCACCGTGCCGACCATGCCGTCGGTGGTGTTGCCGTGCAGCGAGCAGTAGTAGGCGAAGGCGCCCTCGTCCTCGAAGGTGGCCTCGTAGGTGTCGCCGGGACGGAACTCGGCCTCGCCGACGCCGAAGGCGGCCGCTCCGGTCGAGATGATGTTGTGGTCGTTGCGACCGTTGTTGACCCACTCGACCGTCTCGCCGGCCTCGATCCGGACCTGGTGGGGCGGCTCCTCGCCGAACACGTTGTCGAGCGCCTCGACGGTCGCGTCGCCGCCCCCGAGCCCGCCTCGTCCCGCCCGGCCTCGTCCTCACCGCACCCGGCCAGCGCGACGAGCAGGACGACGACCGCCAGGACGACCGCCGGAGTGCGCCGACCCCTCGGGGACGAGAGCGCGGGTGGCCGAGCGTGGCTGCTGCGGAGCATGGGATCCCCCTGGATCGGCGGCGAGGCCCCGATCATGCCACCGTCGGGCCTGATCGAGCGGAGATCGGAGGCGATGGGGTCCGCTCCCCGGGTCGGAGGTTGCGCGGCCCCCGTAGCCTGCGCCGACGGGGCCGACGGGCGCCGGGCGACGGTGTGTGCGCGACCGCCACGGGAGCGTGCACGTTCCGGGCCGCCCTCCAGGAGGCCGACGCCGCCCCTGAGGGCTCGAACCCGCAGGTGGTGGTCCAGGAGGGCATCGATCCCGTCCTCTCCCCCACCGGCGGACGGCTCCCGGCGAACCACGTCCACATCGTCGGAGGTGGAGCGACCGTCGACCTCGGGGGCGGCCCCGGCCTCGCCCACTGCAGCGGCGACACCGTGATCGAGGACCTGACCCTGACCGGCGCGTGAACACGAGCTTCGTCGGCGCCGTCTCGGCGGGCTGTCCGGCCCCGCCCTACGGCGTCACCGGCCGCGTCGAGCTGCATCGCAGCACGGTCACCGGCAACACCGGCACCGGCATCAGCGGTGAGGTGGGCCTCGACCTCCTGGTCGTCGACTCCGAGATCTCCGACAACAGCTGGTGGGGCATCGGGGCCACCGTCGACAGCGCCACATGGGGCATGTTCCTGCGTCGCAAGATGGAGATGGTCGAGCCCGAGGCGGCCCTGCCGGGGCGGTCCGAGCCGGTGCCGGTCCCTGCCACCCACGCCGTCCTGGGCACGCCCCTGCGCCCGCCGTTCCCCGAGGGGTCGAAGACCCTGATCGTGGCCATGGGCTGCTTCTGGGGCGCCGAGCGGATGTTCTGGCAGACGCCCGGCGTCGTGTCGACCGCCGTCGGCTACGTCGGCGGCTACACGCCGAACCCCACCTACGAGGAGGTGTGCTCCGGGCGCACCGGCCACACCGAGGCCGTCCTCGTCGTCTACGACCCGGCCCAGACCAGCCTCGAGCAGCTGCTCAAGGTGTTCTGGGAGGGCCACGACCCGACCCAGGGCATGCGCCAGGGCAACGACGTCGGCACCCAGTACCGCTCCGGCATCTACGGCCTGTCGGCCGAGGAGCAGGCCGTCGCCGAGGCCAGCCGCGACCGCTTCCAGGCCAAGCTGGCCGAGGCCCGGCTACGGCGAGATCACCTCCGAGATCGCCGACGGCGGCGAGTTCTTCTACGCCGAGGACTACCACCAGCAGTACCTGCACAAGGTCCCCAACGGCTACTGCGGCCTCGGGGGCACCGGTGTCAGCTGCCCGATCGGGCGTCGCGTCGGCCGACTGAGCCTCCCGGTCGTCAGGGAGGACCGAGGACCTGGGTGACGAGGGCGGCGGCGCGGTCGCCGCGACAGGGGCTCGGGGGTCATGGTGCGGAGGTAGGCCACCGCGCCGGCGAGGGCCGCGGAGGCCAGCTCGGGATCGATGTGGGGTGGGATCTCACCGGACTCGATCCCGGTCGACAGCACGGCGATGAGGGTCGCCCTCCGCTGGGCGCTGTAGCCGTGGAGGAAGGCGGCGACCTCGGGCTCGTGCTCGGCCGCCTCGACCAGCGCAGGGATGCACCCGGACAGGAGGGAGTCGGAGAAGGCCTCGGTCAGGTGGACGACGAGGGCCTCGACCTGCGCCCTGGCCCCGCCCTCGACCTCACCCCGGTCGGGACGGGGCTGGCGGTTGAGGGCGTCGAGGGCGTCGGCGACCAGGGCGATGCGGGTCGGCCAGTGCCGGTAGATCGTGCTGCGGGCGACCCGAGCCGCCTCGGACACCGCCTCGACGGTGAAGCCGGCCCACCCACGCTCGGCCAGGACCTGCAGCGTGGCCCGACCGACCGCCTCCCGCGTCCGGGCGATGCGCGGGTCGATGCGTCCGCCCTGGTCCTGAGCGTTCTCGGACATGGTCGTAGCGTATCGGACATTGATGTCCTACTGTTGGATCGTCCCCTCCGAGGAGGTCCCACGATGACAACGATCCGCGTCCGCTACATCGTCGACGACGTCGATGCCGCCGTCGGCTTCTACCGCGACCGCCTGGGCTTCGCGGTCGACATGCACCCCGGCCCGGGCTTCGCCGCCCTCTCACGCGACGGGCTCACCCTCCTGCTCAACGCCCCCGGCGCCGGCGGCGCGGGCACGGCGGGCGGGTCGCCCGTGCCGGGCGGCTGGAACCGCATCCAGATCCCCGTCGACGACCTGGAGCACACCGTCGCGACGCTCGAGGCCGACGGGGCGTCCTTCCGCAGTGGGATCGTCCATGGCAACGGCGGCGACCAGGCGCTGGTCGAGGACCCGTCTGGCAACCTCGTCGAGCTCTTCCAGCCGCACGCCCGCTGATCGCAGGCAGCTCCTCCGCGGACGCGTCAACCGGTCCTGGGCCAAGCCGGTTCGCCGTTGGCTCGTCGTCGGGCGTGGGCGTCGTCGATGAGGGCCCGCACGCGTTGCCGGGCGAGGGCGACGTTCGGGTGGGGGTCTCGGGCTCTCTTGTGGGCCAGGGTCGGGGTGACCCGTCTTCGGGGTTCGCCGGGTTGGGGTGGTCGTTCGACGGTGACGGTGCCGTCGGGTTCGACCGCCAACGTCCAGCCGCCTTCATGCACGAGGTGGTGGTGGAACCGGCACAACGGGATCAGGTCGTCCATGTCGGTGGTGCCGCCGTGTTCCCACCATTCGATGTGATGGCCTTCGCACCACGAGTCCGGCGCCTCGCAACCGGGGAAGGCGCAGTGGGCGCCGTGACGGAACCGCAGGGCCCGCCGTTGGGCCCGGTTGGCGTAGCGGATGTCGCGCCCGGCATCGAGCACCTCGCCCACCGCGTCGACCACCAGGCGGTGCAGGCGGGCCCCGCACAGCAGGCGTCCGAGGGTGACGGGGTGCACCGGGGTGCCATCGACCAGCTCACACACCCTGGCCCGCAGGTCCTCGCCGTCATCGACCTTCGGGTCGACGGTCGGTTCCTGGCAGCAGGGTGCGCTCGTCGCAGATGACCTCGATCGACGGACGCGGCCGCCCGTGCACCACCGACGCCTTCGCCCCGCGGATCACGATCTGCGCCAACGCCTGGCCCCGCCGCTCCGCCGGGGTCAGCCCGTCGTCGGAGGAGAACACCCCGGCCCGGAACATGGCGTCGACCTCCGCGTCGATCGCGCCGCGGACGATGGTGCCGTGCTCGGCGTCCATCTCCCCATCGAGCACGTACCGGCCCTGGAACGTGCGTGACAGGTTCACCGCCACCCGCGGCTCGGGCTCCTCGACCGGCTCATCGGGGTCACACCACCCGGACCGCAACCGGGCCAGGGCCTGCCACGAGCGCAGGAACCGCCCCGCGGCATCCACCCGCAGGCGCTCCACCTCAGAGACCAGGGTCTCCTCGCAGATGGCGAACGCGTCGGCGACCTCAGGGGTGCAGGCCTCGACCAGCAGGTCGACCTTCACCCGCCCCAACCGCCCGGCCCGGAACGCCGCGGCGACCACCGGCATGTCCCGCAGGGCGCGGGACAGCTTCACATCCGCGGCGCAGCGGCCTCGGGTCTGATCGACCCGAGCGGCCATCCACCCCGCCGACGACCGGGCCCCATCAGCACGATGCAGACCCCGACGATCGAGGACCCCGGCAGCGTCGACCATCGCCGCGTCCATCCGGTTGCGGGCCCGGTGCAACGCCAACAAGTGCAGGCGGGCCGCCTCGTCACCCAGCGACCCGGCATCGACCGCCACCAGATCATCGAGCGACGATCTCGTCGTGTGTCGTGGTCTCCGCCGAACATGGACCACTCCTACCCCCGAACACATGTTCGTACACCTCGACCTGGAGGAACCTCACAAAGCGGTCGCGAACGGACGGGTCCTGACCGGCGGTGGACCTGCCTCAGCCAGGCCAGATGGCGGGGTCGGGAGGACCGGCCACCGCGACCAGGGCGTCGAGGGCCGCCCACTCGACGGCCACGACGTCCGCACCCCCGACCGAGCCCGAGCCCCCGTCGGACCAGACCTCGACGGTGAGGGGCAGGTCCTCGGCCCCGGCCACCAGCCCGAGCCGACAGGCCGGGGTCGTCGGCGGTGAGCACCAGCGTCGTGGGACGGCCGGCGCGGGCGGCGAGGACCGCCACCGCGATCGCCGTCCCGGGCGGATCGCCGGTCGGGATCACGACGGAGCCGGCGACGCTCGTCGGGAAGGTCCGGCCCACCCAGAAGCCGGTGGGCCCCGGCGGGGCGACGACCAGCCCCCCGTCCGGGAGGCGGGCGGCCAGCTCGCGGGCGGCCCGGGCCGGCGGCACCCGGCCGTCGGCGTCGGGCTCGGCCGCGTACATCGGCCCTGCGACCGCGGCGACCCGGTCGTAGAACGCAGGGCGGGCGCCGACCTCGGTCGCCGGAGGCCAGCCCCCGGCGACGACGGCCAGGTGGGTCGGGTGGACGTCGACCACCGACGACGGATCGGTCGCGGCCCGACGGTCGACGGCGTCGGCGAGCGACACCGACTCCGACCGGTCGAACCCGGCCGTGACGAGGAGGTCGGCGGTCGTGATCTCGGCGAGGGCGGCATCGCCCTGCTGGAGGCCGACGGTGCCGCCGTGCAGCGGGTCGTCCCAGGCGAAGAGCCCCTTGGCACCGACGGTGTTGACGACGGTGGCGCCGGTGATGCCCGCGAACGTCCGCAACGACCTCGCTCGCGCCTGCGGCCAGCACCCCTGGTCCGGCGAGCACCACGACCCGGGCTCCCCGACGGGCGGGCAGCGCGGTCAGCGCCGGCGGGGGCGGCGGAGCCTGCGGTGCGAGCCGTCGTCGCGCCGCAGCCTCGGCCAGCTCCGACACCCCGTCGATCACGGGCAGGACCCTACGGCCGACCAAGGCGGCGTCGGGCGTTCGGGTCCTAGTAGCGGAGGCCGGGAGCGCGGGTGCCGAAGACGTCGGTGGCGAGCTGGGTGCCGAGCTTGGCCGTGTCCCAGCGCTTGCCGCCGTTGGAGAGCTTGGGCCCGTCGGACCAGCCCTTCATCCAGATGATGTCCTCGGCGACGGCGCGGATGACCTGGCCGGTGACGTGACCGGCCTCGTCGGACGCCAGCCAGGCGACCACCGGCGACGACACGGCCGGGTCCATCCGGTTCCACTCGTCCTCGGGGATGTCGTCGGGCTCGATCACGGCCGGCGCGCCGGGCATGGTGGCGGTGATGCGGGTGGCCGCAGCCGGGCCGATGGCGTTCACGGTGACGCCGAGGCGCCCGAGCTCGAGGCTGAGGGTCTGGGTGAACCCGGCGACCCCGGCCTTGGCGGTGGCGTAGTTGGTCTGGCCGAAGTTGCCGACCAGGCCGGCGCCCGAGGTCGTGGTGATGACGCGGCCGCCGACGGGCTGGCCGGTCTCCTTGTTCACCTTGCGCCAGTGGACGGCGGCGTGGTGGCACGGCGACCACATGCCCTTGAGGTGGACGTTGATCACCGCGTCGAAGTCGGCCTCGCTCATGTTCCAGATGGCCGAGTCGCGGACGATGCCGGCGTTGGTGACGAGGATGTCGAGGCGACCCCACGTGTCGACCGCCTGGGCGACCATGCGGCCGGCGCCCTCGTGGTCGGCGACGTTCTCGTAGTTGGCGACGGCCTCGCCGCCGCGCTTCTCGATGATCGCCACGGTGAGGTCGGCGTCCTTGCCGGTGCCCTCGCCCTTGACCGAGCCCCCGAGGTCGTTCACGACGACCCGCGCCCCGTGCTTGGCCAGCTCCATGGCGTGGGCCCGTCCGATGCCGTGGCCGGCTCCGGTGACGATCGCGACCTTGCCGTCGAGCATGCCCATGGGTGACCTCCTGGTGACGCCCCTCGGGCGCGAATCTGATGGACCGTCAGATCCTACGGTCCGGGCCGCAGACGCCCGAAACCCGCCGCCGGCCGAGGCTCATGCGGAGGGGAAGGTGAAGCTGCCGTCCCAGCTGCCGTAGTCGTTGGACGTGACGCCGTTCGCCTCGGAGCCGGTGTAGGCCTCCTCGCCCGGGGCGATCTCGATGACGACCCGCCCGCCGTCCTCGACCGAGATCAGGCCGGCATGCACCGCCGCGGTGCAGACCGACGAGTCGTCGGTGTAGGTGTCGGTGCCCCAGACCACGCTGATCGTCCCGCCGGCGGGGCAGTCGTAGGCGACCCTCGAGCCGTCCTGGCCGCGGAACTCGATGGCGTTGAGCGTCCAGCTGACGTCGGTGGCCTCGGCGTCGACGCCACCGCTGCCCTCGCCCCCCTCGCTCGTCTCGGGCGCGGTGGACTCCGTGGCCCCGCCCTCGTCGCCGGTCGTCGTGGTGGTCTCGGACGCGTCGGCCGTGCCCATCACCTCGGCGTCGACGTCGGCATCGCCCCCGCAGCCGGCCAGCAGGAGGACCCCGAGGGCAGTGGTGGCGATCAGTCGGCGAGGAGCGTGGCGCATGGTGACCCCCGAGGTCAGGGCGACGCTCCAGCGCGTCGCACGGGCGACGCTACCCGGGCCGTCTCCACCAGGGCTGCCTCACCACGGGCGCCGCCGCCCACGGCGGTAGCGTCCCGCCGGATGCTCGCCGCCACGCTCCTCGCGCTCGGGTCGGCGGGCATCCACGCCGCGTGGAACCTGCTGATCAAGACCAGCGGTGACCGGGCCCTCGCCGCATGGGGGCAGTTCACCGCGGCCGCCGTCATCGGGCTGGTGACGCTGGCTGTGATCGGCCCTCCGGGGGTGGAGGCCCTCCCCTACCTCCTGGCCACCGGCCTCATCCACGTCGGCTACGTCGAGGCCCTGGCCGCCGCCTACACCCACGGCGACTTCTCGCTGTCGTACCCCCTGGCCCGGGGCGGCGGGGCGGTGCTGGCCGCGGTCGGCAGCGTCGTCCTGCTCGACGATCACCTGTCCGGTGGCGCCTGGCTGGCGATCCTCGTGGCCGCCGGCGGCCTGATCTCGCTGCGGGTCGGACGCACGGTGCCTGCCGCCGACGACGTGGTGCTCGGCCCCGTCGAGCCCGAGCCCGTCCTGGACGAGCGGCGGGCCCTCATCTACGCCCTTGCCACCGCGGCCTGCATCGCCACCTACACGCTGGTCGACTCGTCCGGAGCGAGGGCGGTCGAGAGCGGTGCCTCCTACGGGGTCGCGTCGGTGACCGCGGCCGGCCTCGCCATCACCCTCACCAACCTCGCCCGTCCCTCCCGGCGCACGTCGCGTGCGCGACGTCGCAGCCGGCTGGAGGCGCCACCTCCTCGGCGGCGTCGGGGACGCTCGTCGCCTACACGATGGTCCTGATCGCGGTGCGGGAAGCACCGGTCGGCTACGTGACGATGCTGCGCGAGTCGTCGGTCGTGATCGGCGCCGTCCTCGGCTGGCTGGTGCTGCACGAGGCCCTGGGCCGACGCCGCCTGGTGTCCTCCGGAGTGATCCTCCTCGGCCTCGTCGGGCTGGTCGTCGCCGGCGGCTGAGCTCGGTTGGGTCGACGCGCGACCGAGGGTCCAGCCGCCTCGTCGGCTCAGGGCACCAGCACGGTCGAGGCCTCAGCCGCAGCGACGAGCGCCGGCGCGTCCTCGGTCAACAGGAAGCCCGCGGCCTTGGCGTCGACCACGGCCGCCGTCCAGGCGGCGAGGAACCCAGCCCGGTCGCCGTGACGTGCGACGAGCTGGGCCTGGGTGAGCGGGGTCGTCGACCCGAACAGCGCGCAGAAGCCGGTCCCGGAGCCGAGTCCGTCGACCCGGGCGACCGGGGCGTCGACCTGCGGGGTCCGGACGCCTCCGAGGGCGTTGCCGACCTCGTCGCGGCTGAGCACCACCACGGCGAGGTCGACGTCACCTCGAGCAGATCAGCCGTCGGCGGCGGAGTGCCGGTGCGCACCCAGGTGTCGAGGGAGCGCACGGCCGCCTGGAACGCCCAGTGATGGCCCCCTGCGTTGAGCGGACTGGCACACCCGGCGGGGGCCGGGTTCGGGGTGCGCATGAGGTTGAACATGGCCGTGGCGCCACGCCCGTCGCCGACGTCGGTGAACCCGACGCCGACCAGGTAGGCATCGGCATGGGACGTGCCGGCCAGCTCCCAGAGCCGGAAGGTGCCGGTGTCGGGCTGGCGGACGGCGAGCCTGCTGCGGATCACGTCGTCCTCGGACTGCACGACGAACACCGGCTCGTCGAGGTCGTCTCGGATCAGCGTCGGGTTGGGGGTGGTCACCGATGCCAGCGGGCTCTGGGTGAGGGAGGACCCGGTGGCGCCGCGACTGTGGACCAGGAAGCCGTCGTAGACGTCCACCAGGGGGTGGACGGCGTTGATGTAGGTGACCAGTCGGCTGGCCGACTGGGATTCGCCGGTCGCGATGACCCGCTCCGGGGCGAGTCCGTCGAGGAGCGCCGGGTACTGCGCGAGGTCGCGCGCGACGGTGCTGAAGATGTCGTAGGAGTAGCTGTCGCCGGGGTGGACCAACGACGCGTAGCGCGCCGGATCGGCGGCCTTGATCTGGTTGACGCCCACGACCTGCGCCGAGACACCGATCCAGACCGCCCCGCTCCGGGTCATCTCGTTGTGGCCCATCACCCAGTCGTTGGGCAGGTCGGCGCCGGCGGTGACGTTCATCCACTCGACGAACACCGTGCCGTTGAAGTCGCTGGGGTCGGCGGGGCGCATGATGACCGCTCGCGTCTTGAAGTAGGCGCCGTCGGTGTTCGGGTCCGGCAGCACGGACCACTCGCCGTCGCTCGTCAACGGCGCCGTGGGCGTGTACGCGGTGGCCAGCCCTCCGACGAAGAACTCCTGTTGCTCGTAGCCGATGGCCGCCGGGGACACGATGCCGAGGATGCTCGGCGTGCCGCTGATCGGCCCGCTGATGCACGCGGTGGCGACCAGCGCGAGCGCCGCTGCGATCGTGGTGAACGCCACCTTCGATCGGACGGGACGACGGTTGCTTCGGTCCACGACTCCTACCTCTCTGATGGGCAGGGTCCACACCTTCGGTGCACCGACACCTGCCGAGATCCCTGCGCAGTTCTACCAGCGCGACCGGTCGTCGGCTGGGGGACCGGGGTCGACGTCGACGCCGACGGTGGCCGGACCCGGGCCTGACCCGCCCGGCTCAGAGCAGGTGGCGGCGGAAGAAGGCCTCGCTCGCGTCGCGCTCGAAGCGGGGCACCTGGACGTGGCCACCGGGGTTCAGGTGGAGGGTCTTCTCCCGTGACCCCAGGGCGTCCCACAGCGCCAGGGACGCATCGCGGGTCATCAGCTCGTCCTCGGACTGGCTCAGGAAGAGCACGGGGATCGTCACCGACGCCGCGAGCGCGGCCCACCGCTCCTGACCGGGGACGAGGGCGTTGAGCCCGAGCACGGCCGCGGCGATCCTCCCGTCGCGCGCCGCGAGCGGGAGCCCGTGGGTCGTGCCCATGGACACGCCCCACCACCCGAACGGCCCTGCCGGCGCGTGGGGATCCGCTTCCAGCGCGTCGAGCAGCGCCGTCCACTCCGCGATGTGGACCTTCACCCGAGCCGCCATCGCCGCCCGCCCCTCCGGGCCGTACCGCCGTTCGGCCTCCTCGCGGTCGCCTCGGGCGAGTGCGGCGCGCGCCGCGACGAGGGCGTCGGGATCGGTCACCCGGTCGCCGTGCTCCGGCGCGTCGAGTGAGACCACCCCGACGCCGAGGTTCTCCACCAGCTGGAGGGCCAGCTCGAGCACGTTCTCGACCCGCTTGTGCTGGAACCCGCCGTGGCCGACGCACACCGTCGGCAGGCGACCGTCGTGATCCTTCGGCAGCCACCGGATGCCGGGCACGTCGACGCCGTCGACGGTGAACGAGAAGGCTCGCTCCACCACCTGCCCGTGGTCGATCTCGCCGACGACCCGAAGCTCGACCACCTCCGACGCCGCTCACGCGACCGACGGCGCGGGCCGCGCCGGGGTCAGCTCCGGACCGAGCAGGGCGGCCATGTTGCCGTAGTAGAAGCGGTCTCGGTCGTCGTCGGACACCCCGAGGAGCTCCTCCTCGAACTTGGCCCGGGGGTCGCGCCCGCCCTCCGGGTGGGGGTAGTCGGTGGAGAACATGAAGAGGCCGGCCCCCGCCTGTTCGATCATCCACCCGACCGGCTCGCCCGGGAACGGGCGTGAACCAGAGGTGGTCGTCGAGGTACTCGGAGGGCTTGCGGGACAGCTCGGTCAACGGCTGCTCGGTGCGCCGGAACGCCCGCTGGGCGAAGTCGAGCTGGTGGCGCCACGAGACGACCCACGCCGCACCCTCCTCGATGACGCCGCCCCGGAGGCTCGGGAACCGGTCGAACATCCCGTCGAGGATCATGGCCCCGAGGAAGAGCGACGGCGAGTGGGCGATGGCGAGGAAGTCCTTGGAGCGGATGTTCTCGCCTCCGCCCAGGTGGTCGGTCACGGGGCGACCGTTGTCGTGGAAGGCCCGGTCGAGCAGCCGGCCGCCGCCACCGACGTGCAGCACGAAGGGGACGCCGCTCCCGTCGAGCAGCGACCAGAACGGGTCGAGGTCGGGGTGCGTCGGCGACCGGTCGCCGGCGGCGGTCGAGGGGACGTGCACCGCCGCGCACCCGAGGTCGATCGCCTCCTCCATCAAGGCGACGGCGCGGCTCGTGTCGTCGAGCGGGACGAAGGCGACGGGCAGCAGCCGGAGGTCGTCCTCGCAGAACGCGGCCACCGCCCGGTTGTGGGCCGCGCTGCCCGCGTAGAGCAGGTCCTGGTCGCGGCCCATGAACATGGCCGTGGCGAAGGTCGCGAAGACCAGCTGGCCGTCGAAGCCGAGCAGGTCGACGACGTCGCTGCGCTCGGAGGGGTCGAAGGCGCCCATGGCGCTCCAGCCCTTGTCGACCAGGAGGCGGCCCTCGGCCTCCGAGCGGGCCGTCGGGTCATCCTGTCGCCGGGCGGCCTGCGCGGTCGCGTGGTCGATCAGCGGCGCCACGGCGTCCATCCCTCGTCGCCGCAGCCGGTCGCGGAACCCGCTCTCGATGAACGGGTCGAGGAAGTCGGGCAGCTCCATCAGGTGGCTGTCGGCGTCGAGGGTGGGGCGACCCTGCGCGTAGGTCATGACCGTCTCCTGGGTCGGTGACAAGGTGCAACCAGAGGTGCGGCGCCCAGTCGACCACAGGTGGTGACACTCTGCAACCGACTCGGTGTGCGACGATCTCGACGTGCCCACGCCGCCCGCCGCCTCGTCGCCGGGACCCGACCGCCTCACCGCCGAGGCCCGCCGGGACGTGCTGCTGGACGTGGCCCGCGACCTGGTCGGCGAGGTCGACCCCGAGCGCATCACGATGGGGCTCGTGGCCTCCCGGGCCGGCGTGACCCGGGCGCTCGTCTACAAGCACTTCGCCGACCGCCACGACCTCCTCGATGCCCTGTACCGGCGCGAGGCACGGTCGCTCGACCGGCGGATCCGCGTCGCGGTCGAGGCTGCCGACGACGGGTTCGAGCCCAAGCTGCGCGCCTTCATCGGCGCCACCGTCGACGCCATCGAGGAGAGCGCCCCCTTCTTCACCCCGTTGCCGCGCCGCGGGGGCCGCCCGCGCCGGGCGTGAGGACCAGCGCCGCCGCGACCGGCGCACCGTCGGCTACTTCGCCGACCTCGCCCAGCACGACTTCGCCATCGACCCGAAGACGGCCCGCACGGTGATCGCGGTGCTGTTCTCAGGGATCCGGACGCTGCTGGGACAGATGCGCTCCCGCCCGGGCGCGGCCAGCCGCCAGCTCCTGCTCGACACCTACGTCGAGATGACCCTCGGCGCCCTCACCCGGTTGTCGGCGCGCTCGACCGAGGCCGCCCCGCGAGGCTGACCGTCAATCGGCGTAGGTCTTGCGCAGCTCGTGCTTGGGGATCTTCCCGGTCGCGTTGCGGGGCATGGCGTCGACCAGCTCGAGGCGCTCGGGGAGGGCCTGCATGCGCAGTCCGGTCCCCTTGAGGTAGGTGACCATCTCGTCGAAGCCGAGCGGCCTCGACCCCTCGGCGGTGGCGACGACGGCGCACACCATCTCGCCCCGCTCGGCGTCGGGCAGGCCGATCACCGCGACGTCGGCCACCTTCGGGTGCTCGTAGAGGAGGTTCTCGACCTCGGCCGCGGACACGTTCTCGCCCTTGCGGATGATCACGTCCTTCACCCGGCCGGTGATGCGGACGTAGCCCTGGTCGTCGATGACGCCGAGGTCGCCGGTGCGGAACCAGCCGTCCTCGTCGAAGGCGGCGACGTCGAGCGACGCGTCGAGGTAGCCCCGCATCATCTGGGGGGCCTTGGCCCGCAGCTCGCCCTCCTCGCCGACGCCGACGTCGTTGCCGTCGAGGTCGACGGTGCGCAGCAGCACGCCGGGCATGGCCCGACCCTCGGTCGTGGCCAGCTTGTCGTCGGGGTCGAGGGCCGACGCCATGGTGAGGATCGGCGCCTCGGTGAGGCCCCAGCCGGAGAGGATCCCCTGGCCGCCGACCTCCTGCTGGATCTCGGTGTGCAGCGCGGGCGGCTTGGGGGCGCCGCCGCCGGGGCAGGCCCGCAGGTCCGGGAACAGCCGCTCGGAGCCGTGGGCCCGCTGTGCGGCCAGGTAGGCCATGTGGAAGAAGGTGCGCGGAGCCGGCGAGGGTGACGCGCTCCCTCGATGCCAGGGCCGGCGTCGCGGTCGGGTCGAAGCCCTCGGTGATGACGTTGCTCAGCCCGTACATCAGGCTCGACGACAGCCAGATCGGCCCGGCGATGTGGGTCACGGGGAAGGCCATCAGGTTGCGGTCGCCCTCGCGGCAGAGCATCCGGTCGCACATGCCCCGGGCGGTGAGGATCAGGTCGGCATCGCTGTGGCGGGCACCCTTGGGGTCGGCCGTCGTCCCGGACGTGTAGAAGAGCCACGTCACCGGCTCGTCGTCGCGAGTGGCCGGCGGTGACGGTGCCGGGGGCAGCGTCGACGGGTCGCCGTCGGGGAGGTCGCGGTTCACCGTCAGCACCGTCGGCGGCGACGGGTTCTCCGCCGCGATGCGCTCGGCCATGGCGGCGTAGTCGAAGCCCCGCCACTCCCCCGGCACGATCAGCACCTTGGCCCCGGCCTGGCGGGTGACGAAGCCGACCTCGCGGTCGCGGTAGATCGGGATGATCGGGTTCTGGACCGCACCGAGGCGACACAGGGCGGCGATCAGCACCAGGGACTCGTGCCAGGTGGGCAGGACCCACGACACCACGTCGCCGGCACCCACACCCTGGGCGGCCAGCCCGGCGGCCGCTCGCTCCGCGGCATCGCGGTACTCGCCGTAGGTGACCGTCCGGCCGTCCTCGTCGGTGGTCATCCCGACGTCGGGCGTCGCCGACGCCCGGGCCTCGACCAGCTCCCACAGGTTGCGTCCCTCGAGCATCGTTCCTCCGGTCCGTGTCGGCACGCCCCGTCGGCGGCCCAGATCTGACGGCCCGTCAGGTTAGGTGATGCAGACCTCGTCGACCGGGTGCGACGGGGAGGACCGCCGGACGGATGACCGGGCCCTCAGCGCGGCGGCGGCGGCCTCAGCGGGGGCGGGGGTCGGCGGCCTGCACGGCGTCGATGATGTCGCGGCCGATCGGGAGCGGGTCGCAGCCGTGGTCGGTCTCGCCGGTCTCGCACACCATGTCGAACTTCGGCTCCGCCATCTGGTGGCACGACGCGCAGTCGAGGCCGAACTGGTTCACGACCTCGTCGGTGCCGCGGTCGACGATCTCGGTGCCGTCCGCGGTGACGTCGAGGAAGAAGAACTCCCAGTCGCTCGTCTCGGGGCTGAACCCCGGAGCCCGCTTGACCATGGCCTCGGTCGGGATGAGCTGGATGATCGTGCCCACCGGGTACACGCCACCCTCGTTCGCCTCGGCGATGGCGACCGCCTCGTCGAGGTGGCCCAGACGGTTGTCGAGGAAGAAGCCCCGGACGGCCGTCATCTCGTTGATGTTCACGAAGTCGTCGGCCTCGGCCACGAAGTCCTCGACCGGACCGGAGGTGGTGCTCTCGCCGCCCGGCCGCTCACCAGCGGGGGACGCGTCGGCGCGCGCCGGCGAGCCCACCTCGTCCGCACCACAGCCGGCGTAGACGAGGGCGGTCACCGCCACGACCACCGCGACCACCACCGTGTGCGCCTCTCAGACCCGTCACCGCCGACCTCCCGCGTCGTCGGCCCGGTGCCGACGGCGGTGCATCATGGCACCGGCCGGCCCACCCCGCCCGCGACCCGCGATCAGAGGACGGCGACGGGGGCGATGGGGGTGCTGGTCGCGCCGACGATGGGCTCGGGCGACGCCGTGAGCAGCACGTCCCAGCGCCCGGCCTCGGCGCACGCGGCCGACAGCTGCTCGAGGTCCCAGTTCTGGCCCTGGATCACGCCCATGTCGCGGATCTGGAGCATGTGGACGCAGAGGGTGTCGGACCAGTCCGGCGACGGCGGCGGGAACGCCTCGTACGCGTAGGTGTCGGTCACGACCACGGCGACGTCGTGCCGCCGCACCCACTCGACCGAGGCCAGCGACGGCCCGGGGAACCGGAACGAGTCGCCCAGGGCGTACAGCTCGCGCTGGCCGGCGTGCAGGTGGCGGATGGCCCCGGTGCGGATGAGGAGGGCGTCGCCGGGCGCCGCGACCAGACCGGCCGCGTCGAGCGCCTCGTCGAGGTCGTCGCCGGTGATCGCGTAGCCGGGGTCGATCTCGTCGAGCCCGTCGACCCCTCGCAGGCGCGGGAGGTCGACCACGATGCCCCGGGTCACGATCGGCCCCAGCGTCTCGGCCCCGCACACCGACGCGCCGGTCTCGCGGGAGATCGAGTCGGCCGGGAAGCCGTTCCAGATGCGGCCGTCGTAGGAGACGTGGGCGAGGGTGTCGACGTGGGTGCCGGCGCTGGTCGACATGCGCACCGCGTCGTCGGAGCACAGCCACATGCCCGGGGCGTGCGGGTCGCGCTCGTTGACGAGCTGCATCTCGAGCTCGGGGTTGGTGCGATGCCGGGGCTGGCCGACCTGGGGTGAGTCCGGACCGAGGTCGACGGCGAGGTCGATCGTCCGGCCGTCGCGCACGCAGGCCGCTCCACGACGGGCCGCCTCGGCGTCGAGCAGGTTGCCGCAGCCCCGCTGGTCGTCATCGCCCCAGCGGCCCCAGTTGGAGACGCGGGCGCGCACCTCCTCGACGTTGGAGGAGAGGGTCGGTGACGGCACGTCGCGGCCGGCGGCGCCCTGCGGGATGGCGGTCACGGCGCGTCCCTACTGGAGGTCGAGGACGGCCCGGTTGACCTTGCCGTCGTGCATCGCGGTGAGTGCGTCCTGCACGCCCTCCAGCGGGAAGGTGGCCGACACCAGCTCGTCGAGCATCAGCCGCCCGGCCTTGTACAGCTCGACGAACAGCGGGATGTCGTGGTGCGGGCGGGCGGTGCCGTACCGGCAGCCCATGATCGACTTGTCGTTGTAGAGGCTCTGCACCACGAAGCTGGCCTCGGTGCCGAGCTTGGGCACGCCGAGCAGGATGCACTGGCCGCCCCAGTCGAGGGTGTCGATCGCGGTGCGGATCAGGGCCGGGTGGCCGACGCACTCGAAGGCGTGGTCGACGCCGTTCGGGCAGATCTCCTTGACCGCGGCGACGGTGTCGACGTCGGGACCGGCGGCGATGAAGTGGGTCGCACCGAAGGCTCGGGCCGCCTCCTCCTTGGCCGGGTTGGCGTCGACGGCGATGATCGGCAGCGCATCGGAGAGCCGCAGGCCCTGGAGCACGTTGAGGCCGATGCCGCCCACACCGATGACGAGGGCCGACTGGCCGTGGGTCGGCTTGGCCCGGTTGAGCACCGCGCCGGCGCCGGTGACGACCGCGCAGCCGATGAGGCAGGCCGAGCTCAGCGGCACGTCGGGGTCGATCACGACCGCCTGGCGCTCCTTGACGACCGTGGTCTGGGCGAACACGCCGGCGTTGGCGAACTGGAAGGCCTTGGTGCCGCCGACGGTGAACGGGGCCCGCAGCTTCCCGTAGCCCTCGCGGCAGTGCGACGGCAGGCCCCGGGCGCAGGCCGAGCAGGCGCCGCAGAAGCCCATGGTGGTGAGGACGACGTGGTCGCCGACCTTCACGGTGGTCACGGCATCGCCGATGGCCTCGACCACGCCGGCGCCCTCGTGGCCGAGCACGACGGGGGTCGGGAACGGGATGGTGCCGTCGACGACCGACACGTCGCTGTGGCACAGGCCGGCGTTGTGCACGCGCACGCGCACCTCGTCGGGCCGGACGTCGCGCACCTCCACGTCATCCCGGACCTCGAGCTCCCCAGTCCAGACGATTGCCTTCATGAATCGAACTCCTCAGGTCGAACAGGGGGGATCACGACGACCACATCAGGCTCTGCATCTCGGAGTAGGCGTGGAGGCCCCACTGGCCTCCGTCGCGGCCGACACCGGAGTACTTGAACCCACCGAAGGCGGCCTCGTGGTTGCGCTGGAGGGTGTTGATGCCGACGCTTGCCGCTCTGCAGCCGCTTGGCGATGCCCATGGCCCGGCCGGTGTCGCCGCCGAAGACGTAGGAGTAGAGGCCGTAGGCGCTGTCGTTGCTGATGGCGACGGCCTCGTCGTCATCGTCGAACGGCATGGCGATGATCACCGGCCCGAAGATCTCCTCGCGGGCGGCCAACATGTCGTTGTGGCCGCCCGCCAGGAGGGTGGGGGCCACGTAGAAGCCGGTGTCGAGCTCGGGGCGCTTGCCGCCGGCGACGGTCTCGGCGCCCTCGTCGACGGCGGAGCGGACGAAGCCCTCGACCCGGTCGCGGTGGGCGCCGGTGATGACCGGGCCGAGCACGGTGTCGCGCTCGAGTGGATCGCCGACCTTGAGCTTGCCGGCCATCCCGGCGAGGGCGCTGACCACCTCGTCGTAGCGGCTGCGGTGGACGACCAGTCGGGTGGGCGAGGTGCAGATCTGACCCGAGTGGAAGGTCCAGGTGCTCGACACGTTCGACGACGACGGTCTTGAGGTCGGCGTCGTCGAGGACGATGGCGGCGCCCTTGCCGCCGAGCTCGAGCAGCAGCCGCTTCATCTGCTTGCCACCCACCTCGGCGATGCGGCAGCCGACGGCGGTGGAGCCCGTGAAGGAGATCATGTCGACGTGGGGCGAGGTGGTGATCGCCTCGGCCGCCTCGACCGTGCTGGCGGTGATGACGTTGACGACGCCGTCGGGGATGCCGGCCTCGCGCAGGGCCTCGATCATCACGAGGGAGCCGAGCGGGTCCTGGGTCGGGGGCTTGACCACCACGGTGTTGCCCATGGCGAGGGCTGGGGCGATCTTGCCGGCCAGGTTGGTGATCGGGAAGTTGTAGGCGGCGAGGCAGGCCACCACGCCGACGGGGGCCCGGTGCTCCAGGCCACCGACGATGCCGCCGGGGGCGAGGGGGGTGGTGGGCATCACCGCGGGCGGCAGCGGGACGTGGGGGTCGACCGGGACCGCGTAGTACCGGAACCGGGCCGCCGCCTGCGGCACCTGCATCGTCTTGGTGGTGCGGAGGGTGGCGCCGGTCTCGGCCTGGGTGAGGGGCACGAGGTCGTCGCGGCGGGCGTCGAGGGCGTCGGCCGCCTTGGCGAGGAGGGCGCAGCGGTCGGCCATCGGCGTCGCGGCCCAGGCCAGCTGCGCGTCGCGGGCGGCGGCGCAGGCGTCGGCCACCTGGTCGACGGAGGCCTCCGGGGCCCGTCCGACGAGCGTCTCGGTGGCGGGGTTCACCACGTCGTAGGTGGCGGGAGCGGACACCCACTCGCCGCCGATGAGGAGGCGGTGGTCGTGGTCGGGCTCGATCGTCACGGCCACAAACTGTAACGCGTTCTAGTCAGCGCGCCGCCAGCGACGGTGTCAGCCCGCGGCGGGGTCGGTGGTGGTGACCGGCTCGGACGGCAGCCGGCGCGTCGCCAGCAGCGCGAGCAGGGCGAACACGGCGAGCACCGCCAGCGCGGCCCGCAGTCCGTCGATGCGGGCGTCGCTGTTCTCCTCGACGATCGCGTCGGCGGTGGCGCTGTCGACGCCGGCGTCGTCGAGCGCCGTCTCGAGGTCGGCATCGGACAGGAAGGGGATGCCGCCGGCCAGCTCGACCTCGGCCTGCTCGACGAGCTCGTCGGGCACCGCGGGGTCGTCCTGGACCCCGGTGAAGAACGACGCGGTCAGCGCCGAGATCAGGACCGCACCGGCGAGCGCGGTGCCGACGGAGGCGCCGAGGTTGGTGAAGGTGTTCTGGAGGCCACCGACCTCGCCGGTCCGCGAGTCGTCGACCGCCGACACCGTGACCGCACCGAGCTGCGAGGCCAGGGCGCCGACCCCGAGACCGGCGAGCAGCATGGGGACGGTGACGATCTCGGGCCCGGCCCCGACCTCGAGCGCGCCGATCATCGAGACGATGGCCGCGAACAGCAGGGCGAAGCCGGACCGGACCACCAGTCGGGGGGACGCGTTCGGCCACAGCTTCGGCACGCCGACCGCCGCGACGAGCAGGGTGATCGACAGGGGGAGGAGGCGCACGCCGGTGGCGATGGCGGACAGGCCGAGGGCGACCGAGAGGAACAGCGGGATGGTGAAGAAGAGCCCGGCCTGGAGGAGGAACTGGAAGAAGAAGGCCAGGAGGCCGCTGCGCAGGTTGAGGACGCGCAGCAGCGCAGGGTCGAGGAGGGCCGACTCACCCCGGTCGAGGCGGCGCTGCTCCCAGGACGTGAAGCCCACCAGGACCGCGCCACCGCCCAGGAACAGCCAGACCACCGGCGAGAGGCCCAACCAGACCGGTGCCGACGCCTTCGGCCGCACGATCCCCCACGCGCCGGACTGGAGGACGCCGTAGACGATCATGCCGAGGCCCACGGCCGACAGGGCGGTGCCGACCAGGTCGAGCTTGGTCCCTTCCTCCGCGGGGGTGTCGGCCATCCGGCGTGACAGCAGGAAGATCACGATGCCGACCAGGACCTCGCCGGCGAACACCAGGCGCCACGAGAGGTAGGTGGTGAACAGGCCGCCGATCAGGGGGCCGGCGGCCACTGCGATCGCGCCGGCCGAGGCCACCAACCCGAATGCCTTCGGCCGGTCGGGCTTGGCGAAGTTCGCGGCCACCAGGGCGACGATGGCCGGCATGATGAGCGCCGCGCCCACGCCCTCCAGGAACGACCAGCCGAAGATGAGGACCGGCAGGCTGGGCGCCAGCGCGGTCACCAGTGAGCCCGGGCAGTAGATGGCGAGACCGATGGTGAAGGCCCGCTTCCGCCCGATCATCTGGCCGATCTTCCCGCCGGTGATCATCAGCGTCGCCATCACCAGCGTGTAGAGCGTGATCGCGGTCTGGATGCCGGTGATGGTGGTGCCCACGTCCTCGGCGACGGTCGCGATGGACACGTTCATGACCGAGCTGTCGAGGGTCATGAGGAACTGCGCCGACGCGAGGGTGCTGAGGACCACCGATGCGGCCGCGCCGCGCGTCGCTGTGTCGGTGGCCGTCACGGGGCGGGAACCTACTGCGACCGGATCGGGGCAACGGTCATGGCGACGGTCGGCTCAGGTCGGGGTCCCGACCTGCTCGCGTCGGAGGCGGTCGCTGCGGAACTCCGGGTCGCGGTCGAAGCGGGGGATGACCTCGCGCCCGAACAGCTCCGTCGCCTCGATCACCACGTCGATCGGCGTCTCCTGCGACAGCATCCCGAAGGTCAGCTGGTCGGCGCCGGCGTCCTCCCAGCGCTGCACGACGCGTGCGCACTCGTCGGGGTCGCCGATGGCCCACTCCCCCAGCTGCACGGCCATGTCGACCTCCTCCCGGGAGTACGGCTCGCAGAGCTCGGGCCACACCGGGGTGCCCTCGGGCCGGGGGAAGGTGTCGAGGTACCGGAACAGCAGGCTCTTGTGGTAGTTCCCGCGGGCGCCGTGCATGAGCGTGCGGGCCCGGTCACCGTCCTCCAGGCACAGCATCGACGAGGTGACCATCACGTTGTCGTTGACGTACCCGCCGACGGGATCCGCGTTCTGGATCTCCTTCTTGTACGTCTCGATCAGCGGCGCGAGCTGGTCGACGGTGCCGGTGGTGAAGCACAGGACGCCGAGGCCCATGCGGGCCGCCTTGGCGAACGTCGGAGGGCTCCCGGCCGCGACCCACAGCGGCGGGTGCGGGTGGGTCGCCGGCTTGGGCAGGACGATGCGGGGCGGCACCGAGAAGTGGGTGCCGTCGTGACCCGGGTACTCGCCCGGCCTGCCACATCCGCACCAGCTCGGGCAGGACCTCGTCGAACATCTCCTTGGTGAGGTCGGGGTCGGTGATGCCGAACCCGGCCTGCTCGGTGGTCGAGCTGCCCCGACCCATGCCGAGCTCGAACCGGCCGCCGCTGAGGTGGTCGAGCATGGCGACCTTCTCGGCGGTGCGGAAGGGGTGGTTCACCGGCGGGGTGATGTTGAAGATGCCCGAGCCGAGGTGGATGCGCTCGGTCGCCGCCGCGCAGTACCCGAGGAAGGCCTCGTTGGCCGACAGGTGCGAGTACTCCTCGAGGAAGTGGTGCTCGGTCGCCCACAGGTACTTGAACCCGGAGCGGTCGGCCGCCTTCACCCACTCCAGCTCCTGCGTGCAGGCGGATGCCCTCGGCGGCGTCGCCGTGCTCGTCGACCATCGAGGCCGGGACGTACATGCCGTTGAAGATGCCGAACTCCATGGGTCGCGGACTGTAACGCGTTCTAGTTCCGGGCCGTCGACCTCCCGGCACCCGTACCATCGGCGCCCGTGAGCGAGCGCAGCGACCTCGAGTCCTTCCGGGCGGACGCGGCGTCCTTCATCGCCTCCGCCGTCGACGCCGACGTCGCCTGCCGGGCCTTCGGCGCCATCCTCCCGCCCGACCTGCACGACCGGGCCAGGGGCTGGCAGCGCCACATGGCCGACCACGGCTTCGCGGCCCTCCACTGGCCGGTCGAGGTCGGCGGCCGGGGCCTGACCCGGGCCCACACGTCGGTGTGGGCCGAGGAGTGCGCCCGGGCCGAGGTGAGCCCCTACCTCAACCTCCAGGGCATCGTGCTGGCCGGTGAGGCGATCCTGCGCTCGGGCACCGACGCCCAGCGGGCCCACCACCTCCCGCCCACCGCGACCGGCGAGGTGCTGTGGTGCCAGCTGTTCTCCGAGCCGGAGGCCGGGTCCGACCTGGCCTCGCTGCGGACCGCTGCCGTGGCCGACGGCGACGGGTTCGTGGTCACCGGTCAGAAGACGTGGTGCTCGAACGGCCAGCTGGCCGAGCGGGGCATCCTGATGGCCCGCACCGGCGGGCCCGGCCACCGCGGCATCTCCTTCTTCCTGGTCGACATGGACCTCCCCGGCATCGAGGTGCGGCCGCTGCGCCAGATGACGGGCGACGCCGAGTTCACCGAGGTCTTCATGGACGAGGTGCGGATCCCCGGCGACGCCCTCCTCGGTCCGCTCGACGGCGGCTGGGGCGTGGGCATGGGCGTGCTCGGCGACGAGCGAGGGTCGAGCGACGCGTCGGGTCTCATCGGCCTCGACCGCCGCCTGGCGCGCCTGGCCTCCATGGCCGCCGGCGACCCGGTCGAGCGCGACCGCCTCGCCGGCGTCCTGATGCGGGGCCACGCCCTGCGCTCGGTGCTGGTGCGCGCCGACGGCGGCCCCGGCGCCGGCTCGGCGGCCAAGCTCCTCCGCACGGAGCTGGAGAGCGACGCCAGCCGCCTGGCGGTCGACCTGGCCGGGGCCGAGGGCATGCTCGAGGGCGGGCCGACGACCGGGTTCCTCTACTCCCCCGGCATGCGCATCGCCGGCGGCTCCAGCGAGATCCAGCGCAACATCATCGGCGAGCGCGTCCTCGGCCTCCCGAGGGAGCCCCGCCCCGACCGCTGAAGGAGCGGGCTGCTCGTCGGCCCGACCCGGGGTCTCGACGACGACGGGTGCACACTGACCCCATGAGCGACCTACCCCCTGGAGACGCCCTGCTCACCGCCGAGGAGCGCGGCGCCGTGCGGGCCTACCTCCAGCGCAGCGAGGTGAGGCTCTCGACCATCCACCGCGTGGCCACGGCCCTCCTCTCGGGAGCGGGGCTGATGGTGCTGCTGCCGGCGGTCGGGCGCGACGCGGTGGTCCAGGTGCTCCGTCCCCTGCTGACCGGCGAGCTGGGCGCCACCGACGTCCTGCTGGTCGTGGCGGTCGCGGCGACGCTGGCGGTGCCCTTCGCCGCCCTGTGGCTCGTCCTGCGGGACCTCACCCAGTTCTACTTCCACGCCAACCACATCCGCCACGAGGGCGGGGAGACGTTCACGCCCCGGTTCACCCTGACCGGCCTCCGCCTCCCGTCCGACGAGCTGACGCCCGCCTCGGCCGCCGCCCTCGACGCCGCTCGGGTCGCCCCCTCCGCGGTCGAGCTGCTCGTCCCCGCGAACGATGCCGCCCGTGCCGCCATCGACCAGCAGGTCGCGACCTACTTCGGGCACGGCCCCAGCCGCGACACCGACGACGGGACCCGCGCCGCAGCCCTCTTCGAGCTGGCGGCATCCCGGGCGCGCGCCCTGGACGAGGAGGTGGCCAAGGTCGAGCACGGCATGGCGCGCCACGTCCTCCGGATCCAGGTGATCGTGCTCCGCTACGTCAAGGCGCTCCTCGCCCTCCTGACCACCGCGCTGGCCGCCTTCGCCGCCGCGGCCGTGGCCGACGGCAAGACCTCCCTGACCGCGGGCGACGAGGTGTGGTTGGCGGCGGTGCTCCTCCTCTGGGCGCCGGTCGCGATCGTGGCCGTCACCTCACCGGTGCGGTGGTTGGAGCGCCAGCTCAGGAGCGAGGGCGCCACCCACACCGCGATCGGCGACGACCGGGAGCTGACGCGCGTGGAGGACGTGACGGTCCGCCTGGCCGGCGGTGGCTTCGTCGCCGCGGCCGCGGCCATGGGGCTCGCCCTGGCCCGCGACGACCTCACCACCGCGGGGCGGGCCTGGGGCGGTGCCGCCCTGGCGATCGCCGCCGCGCTCCTCGTCGCCTCCCTGGTCACCCGGACCGGGCGGGGCGCGCGCCGAGCGCCTCGCTGAGCGCGGCGCCCCTGGCGGGGTCCGTCAGGGCGCGAAGTCGAGGCCGAGCATCTCGATGGCGTTGCCGCGGACGAGCTTGCGGACGATGTCGGCGGGCAGGTGGCCCATCAGCTTCTCGGCCGTGTCCCTCGAGTGGGGCCAGGTCGAGTCGGAGTGGGGGTAGTCGGTCTCGAAGCAGATGTTCGAGATGCCGCACTTCTCCAGGTTGTCGAGGCCGTACTCGTCGTCGAAGAAGCAGCCGTAGATCTGCCGGAAGTAGTAGGTGCTCGGCGGCTCCTTGACGATGTCGGAGACGCCGCCCCAGCCCCGGTTGTCCTCCCAGACCTTGTCGGCCCGCTCGAGGATGTACGGGATCCAGCCGATCTGGCCCTCGGAGTAGGCCAGCTTGAGCTCGGGCAGGCGGGCCAGCCAGCCGGAGAACAGCCAGTCGGTCATCGAGCTCATGGCGTTGCCGAAGGTGAGGGTCGAGCCCACCGCGGCGGGGGCGTCGGCCGAGGTCGACGGCATCTTCGACGACGAGCCGATGTGCATGTTGATGACGGTGCCGGTCTCGGCACAGGCCCGGAAGAAGGGCTCCCAGTAGTCGGTGTGGATGCTGGGGAGGTCGAGGTAGGGCGGGATCTCGCTGAAGCAGACGGCCCGGACGCCACGCTCGGCGTTGCGGCGGATCTCGGCGGCGGCCAGCTCCGCATCCCACAGCTGGATGATGGTCAGCGGGATGAGGCGGCCGTCGGAGTCACCGCACCACTCCTCGACCATCCAGTCGTTGTAGGCCTTCACGCAGAGGTCGGAGAGCTCCTTGTCCTCGGCCTCCATGAACGTCTGGCCGCAGAACCGGGGGAACGAGGGGAAGCTCATCTGCGCCTCGGTCCAGTTCATGTCCATGTCGGCGATGCGCGCCTTGGGGTCGTAGCAGCCGTCGCGCATCTCCTCGTAGGTGATGCCGACGACCTTGACCTCGTCGCGGTCGAAGCCGGCCGCGGCCGAGAGGCGGGTCTGCGGGATCTTCTTGTCCTCGTAGAGCCACCAGTCGGCGAGCTGGCCCTCGGGGTCGGGCTCGTAGCTGAAGACGCCCCCGACGAACTGCATGTTCCCGCGCTCCTGCATCACGCGCGGACCGACGTCGCGGTACTTGGCGGGGAGCCGGTCCTGCCACACGTTGGCGGGCTCGATCACGTGGTCGTCGACCGAGATGATCTTCGGGAAGTCGTCCATGGGGCCAGGCTACACCCACGATCTGACGGTCCGTCAGGTCCTGGCCGAGGGCACACGGACCGGCAGGGTCACGGCCGCGCGCCTGGTCTCGCCGGTCGGAGCCTCCCTAGCGTGGCCAGCCGTGCCCGGTCCCCCGTCACTCCTCGATGCCCCCTCAGGAGGACCTGTCGCGGGCGGCCTGGACCACGCTCCGTCCCCCTCTCGGTCATCGGCTCCCACGGAGTCGACGGGGATGTCGGCCACCGGGGAGGCCCGCCTGCGGCACATCCCGGCCCTCGATGGCCTGCGGGGCCTGGCCGTCGCCGTCGTCGTGGTCTTCCACCTCGGCCACCTCACCGGCGGCTACCTGGGCGTGGACCTGTTCTTCACGTTGTCCGGGTTCCTGATCACCGGGTTGCTCGTCGCCGAGTGGCGTCGTCGGGCCGGCATCGACCTGGGAGCGTTCTGGGTCAGACGCATCCGCCGGCTGCTCCCCGCCCTGCTCGTGGTGCTGGCCGCGGTGGCCCTGGCCACGAACACGTGGGGATCGACGGTCGACCACACCCGCACGCGCGGCGACGGCCTCGCCGCCCTCGTCTACGTCGCCAACTGGCGGGAGGTGCTCGCCGGCACCGACTACTGGGGTCTGACCGCTCGGCCCTCGCCGCTCCAGCACATGTGGAGCCTGGCCATCGAGGAGCAGTTCTACCTGGTGTGGCCCCTGCTGGTCGTCGCGGTGATGGGCCTCACCCGGCGACGGACCACCTCACCCGGCGGTGGGCCCGGCGACGTCCACCGACCGCTGGGCGCCCTGCTGGTGGTCACCGTCGCCCTCGCGGTGGCGTCCGCGGCCACGGCGCTGGCCCTCTACGACGGCCCAGAGGACGCGAACCGCGTCTACTACGGGACCGACACCCGGGCCTTCGCGATCCTGGTCGGCGCCGCGCTCGCCGTGGTGCTGGCGCACCGGGGCCCCGTGGCCGACGCACGCCTCCGACGGGTCGTCGACGGAGCCGGTCTGGTCGCGCTGGGCGGCCTCGCCGTGATGTGGGCGACGCTGCCCGGCACGTCCCCGGCCCTCTACTCCGGGCTCCTCCCCGTCGCCGGCCTCGCAGCGACCGCGGTGATCGCGGCCGCCACCCTCGAACGCCCCGGTCTCGTGGCGGCCGGCCTCTCCCTCGTCCCCCTACGGGCCCTCGGAGCCATCTCCTACGGCCTGTACCTGTGGCACTGGCCGGTGATCACCCTGCTGACCCCGGGCCGGACCGGCATCCTCGGGCTCCGGCTCACCTTCCTGCGGCTCGCGCTGAGCCTGGCACTGGCCGTGGCCAGCTACCTGCTCGTCGAGCGGCCGATCCGGCAGGGAGCGCTGCACGGGAGGCCCGGGCGCGTCGTCGCCCCGATCGCCATGGCGGGGGTCGCCCTGCTCGTGGTCTGGTCGACGATGGGCGCGATGCCGTCCGCCGGCCAGCGCGGCGGCGGACGCAACCACCTGCGCATCGCCGAGACCCCCATCCGTCCGCTGGACGCGGGGTGGGAGCGCATGCTGCTCGTCGGCGACTCGGGCGCGTGGGCCATCGGACCGACCCTCATCGACACCGGGCGCGGACGGGACCTGCAGGTGGTGAACCGGGGCACCCCCGCGTGCGGGGTCGCCCGTGCCGACGGGCGGAGCCGCTACCCCAACGGGTCGATCGTCGACGACCCGCCCGGGTGCACCGACTGGCCGACCCGGTGGGGCGGCTACGTCGAGGAGATGGCACCCGACCTCGTGCTCCTGCTCCAGGTGGCGCCGGGCTCGACCGAGCGGTTCGTCGAGGGCGAGTGGCGCGGCGAGTGCGACCCGGCGTACGGCCGGTTCCACCAGCGCGAGCTGGAGGAGGCGGTCGCGGTGCTGGGGGCCGCCGGCGCCAGGGTGGCGCTCACGACCGTGCTGTACCCGGACTCGGTGTCCGACCCCGACGGCCGACACCCGGAGACCGACTGCCGCAACGCCACGATCCGCCGGGCGGCCCGCTCGACCGGGGCGACGCTGCTCGACCTCTTCGCGTGGGCGTGCGAGGAGGGTGGCACGTGCGACCGGACGGTGGAGACCCTCGACGGGGACGATGTGGAGCTGCGGCCCGACGGGCTCCACTTCACCGATGCCGGTGCTCGCGTCCTCGAGCGGCGGATGCTCGACCAGCTCGACCACCCCGCCTGACCCTCGACAGGACGCCGGTAGCGTGGAGGCGTGCCCGCCTCGCCGTCACCGTCGCTGCGCTCGACGTCCGACGACGTCGCGCCCACCGGCCCGGCGGTGGGCGTCGCCGCTCCGGTGGGCGGGACCCGGCGAGCGATCCTCGACCTGCTGAAGCGACGCCCGGGCACGACGGTCCCGGCCCTGGCCGAGCGGCTGGCGATCAGTGGCAACGCCGTCCGCCAGCACCTCGACGCGCTGGCCGAGGCCGGACTCGTCACCAGCGAGGTGCTCCCGGCGGCCGGGCCCGGCCGGCCCCCGCTCGGGTGGAACCTCACGCCGTCGGCCGCGGCCCACTTCCCCGACTCCCACGGCGAGCTGGCGGTCGCCCTCCTCGAGGCCATCGGCTCCGAGCTGGGTCCCGAGGCCCTCGACCGGGTGGTGGCGGCCCGCGTCGCCTCGCAGGAGTCGTCCTACCGCACCGACGTGCCGGCACGGGGCAGCCTGCGCCGTCGGGTCGAGGCCCTGGCCGCCCGGCGCACCGCCGAGGGCTACCAGGCCGAGGTCCTCGCCGACGGCGCCGACCTCCTGCTGGTCGAGCGCCACTGCCCCATCAGCGCCGCCGCGCAGACCTGCGCCGGGCTGTGCCGGGGTGAGCTCGACCTGTTCCGGCGCGTGCTCGGCGACGGCGTCACCGTCGAGCGCACGCAGCACCTGCTGGCCGGCGACGCGTGCTGCGCCTACCGAGATCGGGCCCGGCTGACCCCTCACCGCCCCCGGCTCACCAGAGCTGGTCGGCGTAGGTGTCGGTGCCGGGCACGGTGCCCTTGAACGGGCCGTGGAACCCGGCGGTGCCGAGACCGGCGTCGACGAGCCCCTGCGGCACCGCGGCCCACGTCGCGTCCCACCCGTCGGCCACGTCGGAGTCGACGAACGCGAGGAGCAACGTGCGCTCGACGGCGGCATCGGCGGGGACGTCGCTCGGTGCGTCCGACGGCATCTGCACCGGCTCGAACACCGCGGTGACCTCGGCGGGGAGGCCCTGCTCGGCCCACCAGGCCGCGACCGCGTCGGTCGAGGCGCCCTCGGCCCGGTCGACGACGGTCATCACCAGGGACGGCGACCGGTGGTCGAGGGCCAGCTCCACCGGCACCCCGTCCTCCCGGCCCGCGATCTCGGAGTGGAAGCGGTACATGACGGTGTGGACGTGGTCGCGGTGCGGGAACATCCGGTCCTCGTCGATGAGCCACCGCACCTGCCGGGTGCCCCAGTCCATCCACTCGCCGAACTTCCCGGCCAGCACCCAGTACAGCGAGAGGTACGACCCGGCCGTGGGGTCCGGCGCCACCGTCGAGTCGGGCGACCGCAGGTCCTTCAGGTCTCGGGTGGCGACGTAGCGGCTGCCGCTGATGGTCCAGGCGCCGATCATGCAGCCGGCGTAGAAGTGGTCGCGCTCGTACCAGCGGTTGTACGCCACCTCGTGGCCCCGGTGGGGCTCGACCAGGGTGACCAGGGCTCCCCCCAGCTCGATGGGTCGTCCCCGCCGGCTCTTGCCGCTGCCCACGTCCTGCGCCATCTCGGCCTCCTCGTCGTTCGGACCGCCCAAACTAGAACAGGTTCTCGTCCGGCGGTGGCGTCGCTCAGGCCCGATCGACGCCGACGCCGACGGGGGGCGGAGGTCCGGCGACCCCGCAGTGGAAGCAGGACTCGTCGACCAGCTGCGCCTCGACCACGCCCTCCTGCTCGGACGGCGGCGCGGAGGGCACCGTGAGCCAGGCGACCAGGCCCCCGGCGGCGGCCACGACCGCGGCGACGACGAGCGCCCGGTGGAAGCCGTCGACCAGGGCGTCGCCGGCGAGGGACGCGGTCGCGTCGAGGCCGGCGACGAGCGGGAGCGAGGCGACCGCCACCAGGCCCGCGGCCCGGGCCACGGCGTTGTTGACCCCGGAGGCCACCCCGGCGTGGTCGGCCTCGACCGCGGCGAGGACCGTCGCGGTCAGCGGGGCGACGGTCAGCGTCAGCCCGGCCGAGAACACCAGCAGGGCGGGCAGGACGGTGGTGCCGTACGACGTGCCGGGTTCGACCCGCACCATCAGCAGGAGCCCCGCGGCGATGATCGCCGGGCCGAGGGTCATCGGCAGCCGGGCGCCGATCCGCTGGGCCAGCGCCCCGCTGCGGGACGAGAACACCAGCATCACCAGGGTGATGGGCACGGTCGCGGCCCCGGCCTCGAGCGGCGAGTACCCGAGGGCCACCTGCAGCACCAGGCTGAGGAGGAACAGGGCCGAGCCCAGCGCGCCGTAGACCGCGAACGTCGTCACGTTGGCCCCGGAGAAGGCGGCGACGCGGAACAGCGACAGCGGCAGCATCGGGTGGGCGCTGCGGGCCTCGACCACCACGAACGCGACCAGCGCGACCAGGCCGAGGCCCGCCACCGCGAGCGACTCCTCCACCAGGCCGTAGGTCGACGACGCCAGGCCGGCGGTGACGAGCACCGCGCCGAGCACGTCGGGCGGGCCGTCGGGCTTCGCGGGCCGGTCGGCCGGGAGGTGGCGACGCCCGACCGCCACCACCACGGCGGCCAGCGGCAGGTTGAGCAGGAACACCCACCGCCAGGACGCGGCGTCGACCAGCCAGCCGCCGAGGAACGGCCCGATCGCGGTGGTGACACCGGCCAGCCCCGACCAGGCGCCGATGGCGCGGGACCGGTCGTCGGGGTGGAACGAGGCCTGGATCAGGGCGAGGCTCCCGGGCACGAGGAACGCGGCGGCGACGCCCTGGAGCAGGCGTGCGCCCACGAGGGCCCCCACGCCCGGCGCGAGCGCGCACAGCAGCGAGGTCACCGCGAACGCGACCGCTCCGGCCAGGTAGGTGCGGCGGTGGCCGAGGCGGTCGCCGGTCGAGCCCCCGACCAGGATGAGAGCGGACAGGGTGACCAGGTAGCCGTTGCTGATCCAGCTCAGCCCGCCGAAGTCGGCGCCCAGGTCCTCGCCCATCCGCGGCAGGGCGACGGTGACGACGGTGCCGTCGAGGAAGGCCATGCCCGACCCGAGCACCGTCGTGAGCAGCACCCACCGCCCCGCGGCCGACTCGAACCTCAGGCCGCCGTCGGCGCCGTGTGGGTCGGGGGCGGCCACCCGGTGACGGTACCGGCGGCGCGGCCCGTCTGCGCCCCGTCGGATCAGCGGCGGAGGGTCAGCCGAAGGTGCCGGAGATGGCGCGCAGCAGGGCGTCGGACTGGAGGCTGGGGAGGACGCTCCCGCCGTCGACGACGATCGTCTGGCCGGTGATGTACGCGGCCTTGTCCGACAACAGGAAGCCGACGACCTCGGCCACCTCCTCCGCGGTGCCGATCCGTCCCAGCGGGGTCCCCGCCTCGGCCGCCTCGCGCCAGTCGTCGGTCTCGACGATCACCTGCGTCAACGAGGTCGCGATCATCCCGGGGGCGATGCAGTTCACCCGGACGTGGGGCGCGGCCTCGAGGGCGGCGTTGGCGGTGAGGGCGATCACGCCCGCCTTGGCCGCCGAGTAGGGCCCCTCGCCCCTCGTCGGGCGCACGCCGGTGAGGGAGGCGACGTTGACGACGCTCCCCCGCTGCCGCTCGACCATCCCCGGCAGCACCGCCCGCAGGCAGGTGAAGGTGCCGGTCAGGTTGACGCCGACGAGGAGGGCCCACTCCTTGTCGGAGTAGTCCCACAGGCCCTTGGCGGTGCCGATGCCGGCGTTGGGCACGAGATCGGTGATCGGGCCGAGCTCGGCCTCGACGCGCGCGACGGCCGCGTCGACGGCCGCCCCGTCGGCGACGTCGGCCTCGATGGCGAGGCCGTCGACCTCGGACGCGACCGCGGCTGCCGCGTCGCCCTTCCGGTCGAGCACCGCCACCCGGACGCCCTCGCGCGCCAGCAGGCGGCAGGTCGCGGCGCCGATGCCGGCCCCGCCGCCGGTCACGAGCGCGACCCGCCCTCCGCCGGTCACGAGACCGCGTCGTCGCCCACGACGACGACCGGGTCGGCGGTGACGGTGACCTGGAGGCGGTCGGCGTCGAGGAAGTTCACCATGTCGGCGTTCATGGCCGCGGACTCGGGCTGCGTGGCGAACGCCCAGAACGCGTCCCAGTCGGCGAAGGTCTGGACGGTGATCCCGTCGAAGCCGTCGAAGCCGGCCGGCCCCGCCTGGGGCGCGACCGGGTGCTGGTGGTAGCTGAGGAGGTGGCGGGTGAGGGCCGGGTCCTCGCGGATCAGCGGTCCGTGGGTGCCGTGCCAGTAGGCGAGGAACTCCTCGTGCGTGAGGTCGGGCCGCCGCACCAGCAGCGCGTGCAGGGTCACCATCAGTGGAAGACCTGGCCGGCGTTGGCGCCGAGGGCCTGGCCGGTGACGCAGCGGGCGAGGTCCGACGCCATCAGCAGCACCGCGCCGGCGATCTCGGCCGCGTCGGGGATGTAGCCGAGGGCCGTCTGCGAGGCGACCTTCTGGTACTCCTCCTCGGGGGTGATGCCGTTCTCCTCGGCGAGGTGCTTGAGGTACCACTCGACCGACGGTCCCCAGATGTAGCCGGGGTGCACGCCGTTGACCCGGATGCCGTCGGGGCCGAGCTCCTTGGCGAGGGTGCGGGTGATCGACTTCAGCGCCGCCTTCGAGGCCGCGTAGGCGCCGAAGCCGGGCTCGATGCGCTCGGTCGACATGGTGTTCACCATGACGATCCGCCCGCCGCCGCGCGCCTTCATGTGGGGGACGACGGCGCGGGTCATGTGGACCGCGCCGAAGAAGTTGACGTCGATGGTCGTGCGCCAGGCCGACAGGTCGGCGTCCATGACCGACTTGAAGTCGCCGTCGTGGTAGGCGTTGGCGACCAGGACGTCGAGCCCGCCCAGCTCGGCCGCGACCTGGTCCGCCGCGGCCTTGCAGGCGTCGGGGTCGGTGACGTCGCAGGTGACCGGCAGGGCCCGTCGCCCCAGCGCCTCGATCTTGGCCGCGACCTTGGCCACGCCGTCGGCGCGCCGGGCGGCGACGGCGACGTCGGCTCCCTCCCGGGCCAGCCCGAGGGCGACCTCCTTGCCCAGACCGGGGCCGGACCCCGAGACCAGGGCGACCTTTCCCTCGAACAGCATCAGCGACCTCCGTCGAACAGGGCGCGGGGCCGGACCTCGGCCAGCCGCGGGAGAACCTCCGTGCCGAGCAGACCGATCTGCTCGACCATCTCGTCCGCCGACCGGCTGCGAGGTCGCACCTGCACCTGCAGCGCGCCGAGCCCGGCCAGCTTGCCCAGGATGTGGGCGACCTTCTCCGGCGGACCGGCGATGCAGCGACCGACGTCCCAGTCGGCCTCGCCGACGTAGACCGGCCCGGCGATGGCGCCGACGTCGAAGGGCTCGCCCTCCCGTCCGGCGGCCACCATGGCGGTGCGCAGGGCGTCGAGCGCGTCGGGGGTCAACGGTCCCTGCGGCAGCCAGCCGTCGCCCCGGGTGCCGGCCCGGCGGATGGCGGCGGGCGACGAGCCACCGACCCAGATCGGCGGGCCGCCGGCCTGCACCGGACGGGGCTGCTGGGCCAGGCCGCCGAACGACCAGTGGGCGCCGTCGTGGCTCGGGCACCTCGTCGGCGAAGCAGGCCCGCAGGGCGTCGATGGCCTCGTCGAGCAGCGCACCCCGGCCGCCGAACGGCACGCCCGAGGGCGTCGAACTCGCCCTCGACGTGGCCGGCGCCGACGCCCATGACCGCCCGACCGCCGGACACCGCGTCGAGGGTGGCGAAGGCCTTGGCCATGGCCAGGGGGTGGCGGTAGGCGGGCACCGCGACGTGCGACACCAGCCGCACCCGCTCGGTGATGCCGGCCAGCCACCCGAGGGTGGCGACGGTGTCCCACCACTCGGAGCCCATGACCTCGGCCTTGTCGACGGGCACGGCGACGTGGTCGCACACCGCGACGTAGCCGAAGCCGGCGTCGTCGCACGCACGGGCGATCGCGGCCAGCTCGGACGCCCCGGCGTCGGCCTCCCACGGCTCGACGAAGGCCGTGCTCTGGGCCTGGATCGGCAGCTGGATGCCGATCTCCACGCGGGTCGGGTCGAGGGTCGCGGCCACGGCCGGCACCCTAGATCAAACTAGAACGCGTTTCAGTTGTCTGCGCACCGACATCACCCCTCAGGGGTCGACGGAGAAGGTGTCGCAGGCGTCGGCCCGGCCGGAGTCGAACCCGGCGCGGAACCAGCGGGCCCGCTGCTCGCTGCTGCCGTGGTTCCAGCTCTCGGGGTCGACCCGACCGGTGGCCTTGGCCTGGATGCGGTCGTCGCCGACGGCCTCGGCGGCGGCCAGGCCCTCCTCGATGTCGCCGGGGTCGAGCAGGCCGCCGGTCGTAGACCGTCTTGGCCCACACGCCGGCGTAGCAGTCGGCCTGGAGCTCGAGGCGGATCGAGTAGCCGTTGGCCCGGTCCGGGTTCTGGGCCTGGAGCCGCCGCACCTCGTCGCTGGTGCCGAGCACGTTCTGGACGTGGTGGCCCATCTCGTGGGCGATCACGTAGGCCTGGGCGAAGTCGCCCGGCGCGCCGAACTCCGACGACGAGCTCGTCGAAGAACCCGAGCTCGATGAAGACGGTGTCGTCGGGCGGGCAGTAGTGCGGGCCGATCGCGGCCTGGGCCCCGCCGCACGACGACCCGACCGGGCGTGTCGAACAGGACGAGCTGCGCCTCGCGGTACTCGCGCCCGGCGTCGGCGAAGGTCGCGGCCCAGAAGTCCTGGGTGTCGTTGAAGACCTGCCCGGTGAAGGTGGCCGCCTCGGCGTCGGGATCGGCGCCCGGCGACGCCGTCCTGTCCCGGCGCGGCGGGCACCGTGCTGGCCTGCCCGAACCCCTCGCTGAAGATGTCGGACAGCCCGCCGGTGCCACCGCCTCCACCGCCCTTGGCGAGGAAGCCGACGACCACCACGAGGATGATCCCGATGATGCCGCCGACCCCGCCGACGCCCTTGCCGCCGCCGGGGAACGGGAACCCGCCCATCCCTCCCCCGAACCCGCCCATCCCCCCGGACCGCGGGTCGCCACCGGTCCGGCGGTCCTCGACGTTGGACGTGGAGTCGGCACCCTTCCCGAATCGCATGGCCGGGCAACCTACCGCCGACGGCCGGCCGCCGGGACCGGCGGCGGGCGCGGTCAGGACCGGGCGGCTTCTGGCCCGTGATCGACCAGAAGACGATCCGGGCCATCGAGGTGCCGCAGGTCGGCGGTGCGCACGCCCCAGAACTCGAAGCCGTAGCGGTGGGCCGACGACGTGGGCCAGCATGGACACCAGCACGCCGGCGATGGCGTTGGGGTCGACGTCGGGCGGGACCCGGCCCTGCCGCTCCGGGCCTCGGCGATGGCGTCGGCCAGCGCGTTGTTGAGGTCGTTGAGCAGTCGGGTGCGGACGTTGGCGAAGCGGGCGTCGCCCTCGTCGGTGGCCAGGTCGACGACGCGCAGCACCGGCTGGTGCTCCTCCCAGAACGCGATGACCTCGTCGGCCAGGGCCTCGGCCGCGGCGTAGCCCTTCCGTCCCTTCCAGGTGGCGGTGCGGACGGTGTCGGCGAAGCCGCGCCCCTTGGCCGCCATCTCCTCGGCCAGGACCACGACCGCGATCTCGACGTCGGCGAAGTACTGGTAGAAGGTCGCCGGCGCGGTGCCCGCCTCGCGGGCGATGTCGACGACCTTGAGCTCCCGGTAGGCGCCGGCCGCGAGCATGGTCGGCGGTGCAGTCGAGCAGCCGCTGGCGGGTGGCCAGGCCCCGTCGTCCGGGGCGACGGCCGTCGGCGGCGCGCAGCTCGTCGGGGTCGGGTCGACCGTCGGTCGGCGCCGCGGCCTCCGACTCGGTCAGCGTCAGGCGTCGGCGCCGCGTGCCGGTCCACCGGATCGTCGTCCACTGCTCAGCTCCCCTCGGTCGCCGGCGCGGGCGGGCGGTAGCAGGTCGACCAGCAGGCCGACGCCGGCCAGCGTCCCGAGGCCGGCCGACACGCGCCAGCCCGAGCATCGGCTGGAACGAGGCCTCGATGCCGATGATCCAGTCGAGCGAGTACTTGCCGGGGCCGAGCGGTGGCGACGCCGACCGCGATGGTGGCGAGGACGAGGTTGTACTCCCAGCCGCTCTTCACGATGAAGAAGCCGTTCTCCCGGTGGGTCGTCCAGCCGGCCACGATCATCAGCCCGACGATGGCCGGCGCCGGCGAGCGGGGTCAGCAGGCCGAGGGCGAACATCAGGCCGCCGCCCAGCTCGGTCGACGGCCGCCAGCACGGCGTGGATCTTCCCGTTGGGCTTCATGCCCATGGAGTCGAACCAGCGGGCCGTGCCGGGGATCTTCCCGCCGCCGAAGAACTTGTTCCAGCCGTGGGCGGCGACCGACACGCCGATGATCACCCGCAGGATCAGCAGCCCGACGCTCATGTCGTCGAAGGAGCCGAGGTCCTCGGTGGCGATGTCGGCGAGAAGGGCCAGGGTCACGGGGTGTCTCCGGGGTCGGGGGCGAGCACGGCGGTGGCGTCGTCGCGGAGCTCGAACTTCTGCACCTTGCCGCTCGGGTTGAGGGGCAGGGCCTCGTCCAGCGCACGTGACGGGGCGCCTTGAAGTTGGCCATCTTCTCGCGGGCCCAGGCGACGATCTCGGCCTCGGCCGGGGGCTCGACGCCGGTGGTCGGGACCAGCCAGGCGAAGCCCACCTCCCCCAGCCGCTCGTCGGGCACGCCGACCACCGCGACCTGGGCGATGGCGGGGTGCTCCGAGCAGCAGTCGACTCGATCTCCGCCGGGTAGGCGTTGAAGCCGCCGCACGATGAACATGTCCTTGATGCGGTCGGTGATGTCGATGTAGCCGCGGGCGTCCATCGTGCCGACGTCGCCGGTGTGCAGCCAGCCGTCGGCGTCGATCGACTCGGCCGTCTTCTCCGGGTCCTCGAAGTAGCCCTTCATCACGTTGTAGCCGCGGACGAGGATCTCGCCCGGCTCGCCGGTGGGGACGTCGGCGCCCTCGTCGTCGACGATGCGCACCTCGACGCCGGGGATGGCCCGACCGGACGTGGTGGAGATGGTCTCGGCGTCGTCGTCCTGGCGGCACATCGAGACGATGCCGCATCGACTCGGTGAGCCCGTAGGCGGTGAGCACGGTGTCGAAGCCGAGGTCGGTGCGCATCCGCTCGACCAGGCTGACCGGCACCGGGGCGGCGCCGGTGACCGCGATGCGGAGGCTGTCGGTGCGCATGCGAGGCCCGGGCCGGGTGGTTGAGGATCGTCTGGTAGAGCGTCGGCGGTCCCGGGAAGCATGGAGATGGCGCTCGGCGTCGATGGTGGCGCATCACCGCGTCGACGTCGAACACCGGCAGCGGCACCATGGTCGCCCCGGTCAGGAGCCAGGCGACGATGCCCGCCTTGTACCCGAAGCGTGTGGAAGAACGGGTTGACGATCAGGTAGCGGTCGGCCTCCGACGAGGCCGACGACGTTGGCCCAGGTGGTGAAGGTCCGCAGGGTCTGGCCGTGGGTGGTCTCGACGCCCTTGGGCTGGCCGGTGGTGCCGGAGGTGAAGAGGATGTCCGAGACGTCGTCGGGCCCGACCGCCGCCTGCCGGGCGGCGAGCTCGGCCGGGTCGACCTCCTCGCCGGCCGCCAGGAAGGCGTCCCACGCCGACGGTGCCGGGCGCGGGCCTCGTCGCGCAGGACGACGATCGTCTCCAGGTGACGGCAGGTCCTCGGCCGCCGAGCATGCCGACGTAGTCGTTGCCGAGGAAGCCGTCGACGGTGACCAGCGCCTTGGCCCGGCTGCGGTCGAGGATCTACGCCGCCTCGCCACCCTTGTAGCGGGAGTTGAGGGGGACGGCGACGCCGCCGGCCGGCTGCAGGCCGGGCAGGGCGGCCACCCACTCCCAGCAGTTCGGGGCCCAGATGCCGACCCGGTCGCCGGGCTCGATGCCGGCGGCGACGAACGCCCGCCGCCGCCGCGAGCGACGTCTCGCGCAGCTCGCGCCCAGGTCAGGCGGTGGTCGCCGTCGACGATGGCCTCCGCGTCCCGGGAGGCGGTCGGCGGTGGCGTCGAGAGCCCCTGGGATGCTCGCGCAGCGCGAGGGCCTCGCGCCGCGCTCGTCCTCGATCGTGGTGTCCGGATCGGTCACGCCACGTCCTTCCAGGCGTCGACGAGGGCGTCGACGGTGGTCAGGGTGGCCAGCAGGGCCACCGTGTTGTCGATCACCGCGTCGGCGTACGCCTGCGGGAGTGCCGGTGACCCCGTCACGGGGCACGACCACCTGGTAGCCGAGGTTCACCGCGTCCATCACCAGGTTGGTGATGGCGACGTTCACCGACACCCCGGTGACGACGATGGTCGTGACCCCGAGGTTGCGCAGGACGGCGTCGAGGTCGGTGCCGGCCATCGGCGACAGGCCGTGGAGGCGGGTCAGGACGAGGTCCTCCGGCGTCGGGCCCGAGGGCGGGCACGACGGTCGGTCTCGGGCGTGCCCGGCAGCAGGGCGACGGGGCTCTTGCGGACCCCGGCGAACAGACGGGCGTTGGTGTTCGAGCCCTTGGCCGTCGGCTCGTCGACCGGCGGTGCAGTGGACGACCTGGACGCCGGCGACCCGGGCCGCGTCGCACAGCCGCCGCCACCGCCACGACCATCGGGGCGGCCGCCGCGGCGAGCGCGGGGAGCGCCGATCGCTCGCCGACCACGCCGTTCTGGATCTCCGAGGTGACCACGGCACAGCGGTCGGGGCGGACGAGGTCGATCAGGTCGAGGGCCATCGCCGGGCGAGGCTATCTGACACCCCGTCAGGTCGACCGCGACGGTGGGGGCCGCGCCCTGGTGGCCGGGGTTCGACCGCGAGGCCATCCCGGTGCTCGGCCGAGGTGAACGCCTGACACCTCGTCAGGGTAGGATCTGACGGTCCGTCAGATTCCGGTCGACGACGACCGCGGAGGAGCCTCCCCCATGGCCGAGCTGCCGAAGATCATCAGCGTCGACGACCACGTGGTCGAGCCCGCACACGTGTGGCAGACCTGGCTGCCGGAGAAGTTCCGGGCCGACGGCCCCCGCGTCGAGCGGCGGGGCGTCGGCGGCATGAAGCACATCGGCGGCGGCACCTACGAGCAGGAGTTCGACCGACGACGGGCGCCCGGCCGACTGCTGGGTGTTCGGCGACCTCGTCTACATCCACAAGCGCCACGTCGCCGCCGTCGGCTACAGCCGCGACGAGATGACGATGACGCCGATGACCTACGACGAGATGCGCCCCGGGTGCTACGACCCGAAGGCCCGCGTCGAGGACCAGGAGATGAACCACGTCGAGGCGTCGCTCTGCTTCCCGACGTTCCCGCGGTTCTGCGGCCAGACCTTCACCGAGCACCCGGACCGCGACATGGGCCTGGCCTGCGTCAAGGCCTACAACGACTGGATGGTCGAGGAGTGGTGCGGCGACTCGGACGGCGCCCTCATCCCGCTGATCATCGTCCCGCTGTGGGACGCCGAGCTGGCCGCCGCCGAGGTGCGCCGCAACGCCGAGCGCGGCGTCCACGCCGTCTGCTTCAGCGAGATGCCCGCCCACCTCGGGCTGCCGTCGATCCACTCCGGCTTCTGGGACCCGTTCTTCGCGGCCTGCGAGGACACCGAGACCACCATCAACATGCACATCGGCTCGTCGTCGCGGATGCCGGCCACCTCCCCGGACGCACCCGGTCGCGGTGGCCGCGTCGCTGTCAGCTTCAACAACTCCATGGCCTCGATGAGCGACTGGCTCTTCAGCGGCAACCTGGTGAAGTTCCCGAACCTGAAGCTGGCCTACAGCGAGGGCCAGATCGGCTGGATCCCCTACATCCTCGAGCGGGTCGACGACGTGTGGAAGCGAGCACCGGGCGTGGGGCGGGGTGAAGGACCTCATCCCCGAGCCGCCGCAGCACCTACTACTACCGCAACATGTACGGCTGCTTCTTCCGCGACCGCACGGCGCTCGACAGCCTCGACGTCGTCGGCGAGTCGACAACATCACCTTCGAGACCGACTACCCGCACACCGACTCCACCTGGCCCGCACACCAAGGCAGATCGCCCGAGTAGCATGGTCGACGGCCTCACCGAGGAGCAGATCTACAAGATCATGCGGGGCAACGCGATCCGCATGCTGCACCTCGACCTCGACCGGGACGGGTGCCCGCCGCCGACGGGCGCGGTGTTCCAGCCCGAGCCGGCTCCGGCCTGAGCGCTCCGCGACCGCCCCGCCCGTCGCTCCCCTACCCTCCGACCCGATGGACCCGTCCTCCACTGACCACCCTCACCTGGCGCGCCGGCGACGACGGCGTGGGCTGGGTGTCGCTCGACCGCCCCGACAAGTACCACGCCTTCGACAAGGTGATGTGCGACGAGCTCCAGGCGCTCTGGCGCTGGCTGCGCACCGACGACTCCGTCCGCTGCGTCGTGCTCGGCGCCACCGGCGACAAGGCGTTCTGCACCGGCATCGACCGCGACTTCGTGCCGGCCGACGGGGGCGTCGAGTACGAGTTCTCGCCCTACACCTACGACGACCCGGGCCAGCAGCTCGGGCCGAAGGCCAACGAGCTCTGGAAGCCGGTGATCGTGCGCGGTCAACGGCATGGCCTGCGGCGGCGCCTTCTACCTGCTGGGCGAGGTCGACATCATCATCGCCACCGAGCCACGCCACGTTCTTCGACCCCCACGTCACCTACGGCATGCCGGCGGTCTACGAGCCGCTGCTGATGCTCCACCGGGGCATGCCCTTCGGCGAGGTGCTGCGGATGACCCTGCTCGGCAACCACGAGCGCATGTCGGCGGCCCGGGCCCTCGAGATCGGCCTGGTGTCGGAGGTCGTGGCCGACGCCGACGCGCTCGCCGAGGCCGGCCGGCTGGGCCGCCGACGCCATCGCCTCGGCCCCGCCCGGTGCCATGCAGGCCACGCCTGCGCACGCTGTGGGCCGGGCGCGAGCTCAGCCGCCAGCAGGCCCTGGCCCTGGGCAACCCGTTCCTGCACCTCGGCATGACCGACGAGGCCATGGCCGAGGGCCAGAAGGTCTTCCAGTCAGGACGGATCGAACCCCGAACGAGGTAGGTGCACGATGAGGTCACGCTCGGATCACGACCCTCGGCCCGGACCGAGGTCACGCCATCGGTCCTGGCGGCGCCTCCGCCTCGGCACCGCGCTGGCGATCGTCGCCGGGATCACGTTCGTGGGGGCGCCCAGCGGCGCGGCCCCTGCCCTCTCCGGGGATCCCGTGACCGGGCTCACCGACTTCCAGTTCGTCCACATCACCGGCACCGGCTACGAGCCCGGCACCCTCATGGAGTGGTTCCAGTGCCGCGGCGGTGCGGTCAGCGAGGACGACTGCGACGGCTACAACTCCGACTTCACGTCGAGCGACGCCGCCGGCAACGTGGACGAGGTCATCCCGGTCGACGCCCGGATCTACCTTCCCGACGGCACGGAGGTCGACTGTCGCACCGACCCCGCCGGCTGCGAGATCGGGGTCGGCTACCTGCTCGACGCGGACGAGTGGCCCGAGGTCGCCCTCGAGTTCGACCCCGATGCCCCGCTGCGCCCCGAGGTGTCCGGCACGGTGTCACCCGACCAGGGGCTCGACGCCGACCTCGACGGCATCGACGACATCGTCGTGCGCGCGACCGCGGTCACCCCCTGGTACGAGACGTGGGCCTTCCTCTGCGCGACGGGCACCGAGGTCTGGGGACGCCGGTGCGACCTCGATCGCGCCGCGTGGGGCGTCGCCGACGGGGTCACCGAGGCCATCGACCTCGACCTGGAGGTGCGGCGCCGGTTCACCACCCCGCTCGGCGGGCAGGTCGACTGCTCGCCGCCGTCGTCCTGCGAGGTCGTCGTGACGTGGGGCTTCAGCCCCCAGCCCGACCGGTCCGCCGCCGTGCCGGTCGGCGTTCGCCGCCAGACCGGGCCGACGACGACCACCACCCACGACGACACCGGCGCCGCCGACCGCGCCGCCGGCGGTGCCGGTGGGCGCGGCTGCCGCCTTCACCGGGTGACCTCGACCACCGGGACGGGGCCGATGCTCGCTGACACCGTCCGGGAGGCGGGACGTCGGTTCGGGGACCGGGCGGCACTGGTCGACGCCGAGGGACGACCGACGTCCTACGCCGACCTCGACCGCCGGAGCGACGCGGTCGGCCGCCGGGCTGGCCGGGCGCGGGCTCGGCCCCGGCGACGTGGTGGCTCTGACGCTCGACTCGGGCGTGGAGTGGGTCGTGCTGGCGGTCGCGTGTGCGAAGGCGGGCCCCGCCACCGCCGCGGTCAACCCCCGCCTTGCCCCGACCGAGCGTCAGGCGTGCCTCGACGTCGCCCGAGCCGGCGGTGGTCGTCGCCGGCGCCGAGGAGGTGCGCGCCCTGGAGCGCTCGGGGGCCGATGCTCCCCCGCGGGTCGTCGCCGCCGACCCCGAGCGCCTCGCCGCCGTCGTGTTCACCTCGGGCACGACCGGACGTCCGAAGGGGGCGATCTTCCGCGACCGCCACATCGAGGCCATCGCCCGCATCGACACCGGGTCGGCGTGGGGCGATCCCGCCGCGGAGCCGACGCCGATGCTGGCCGCCACCCAGATGGCCCACGTCGGGTTCACCACCAAGCTGGCCTGGTACCTCCGCACCGGCACCACCACCCACCTGCTCGACCGCTGGCGCTCGTCCGACGTCCTCGACCTGGTCGAGCGGGTGCGACTGCCGGCGCTGGGCGGGGTGGCCCCGCAGCTCGCCCTGCTGCTGCGCGACCCGTCGTTCGACCACCGGGACGTCTCCTCGGTGAGGGCGCTCATCATGGGAGGCGGACCGTCGTCGCCGGCGCTGGTCGAGGAGGCCCGCCGCCGCTTCGACGCCGGCTACTCGATCCGGTACTCGTCGACGGAGTCCGGCGGCGTCGGGACCGGCACCGCCTTCGACGCGCCCGACCCCGAGGGCCTCCACACCGTGGGCCGGGCCCGGGGCGAGGTCGAGGTCGCGATCCACGACGACGACGGCCGTCCGGTCGCCGACGGAGAGGTCGGCGAGGTGTGGCTCCGCTCCCCCTCCGCCACCGACGGCTACCTGGGCGACGAGGCCGCGACCGCCGAGCTCCGCGCACCCGGCGGGTGGATCCGCACCGGCGACCTCGGCCGCATCGAGCCACCCGACTCGGCGCTCGGTCCCGAGGCGGCCGGCTGCCTGGTGCTCACCGGGCGGCGGTCGGAGATGTTCATCCGGGGCGGCTACAACGTCCACCCCCAGGAGGTGGAGGCGGTGCTCGGCCGGCACCCGGGCGTGGCCCAGGTCGCGGTGGTGCCCCGACCCGACGACGTGATGGGTGAGGTCGGCGTGGCGGTGGTGGTGCCGGCCGACCCGAAGGCTCCCCCGTCGCTCGACGACCTGCGAGCCTTCGGCCAGGCGGCCCTCGCCCGCCACAAGCTCCCCGAGGCCGTCGCGATGGTCGACGAGCTCCCGCTCACCTCGATGCAGAAGCTCGACCGTGCCGCCCTGCGCTCCTCGGTCGCGGGCGCCTGAAGGCCGAGCCGCGGTCGTGGGGCGACGCGGTCAGGACCGCACGAAGGACCTGACCGCGTCGATCACCCGGTCGACGTCCCCGTCATCCATCGCGAGGTGCAGGGGGAGGGTCAGGGTCCGGCGCCAGTAGTGCTCCGCCCCGGGCAGATCGCGGGCCGGGCCGAACACCGCGTGGTCGTCGTTCCGGCGGAAGTGCACGCTCGACTCGATGCCCCGCTCTGCCAACCAGTCGGAGAGAGCATCCCGGCGGTCGACGAGGATCGGACTGGTGTAGGTGGCGCTGCACACGCCGACGGGCAGGTCGGGCACGTCCACGCCAGGCAGGCCGCCGAGCCCGTCGCGGTAGCGGCGTCCGATCTCGCGGCGTCGCGCGTTGCCGGCCTCGAGCCCCGGCAGGTGGGCCAGGGCGATGGCGGCGTTGAGGTCGCTCATCGTGTAGCGCTGGCCCCGCTCGGCCACCTCGTACTGCCAGCGGTAGCGGCCGTGGCCGCGGCTCCACGTGTCCTCGCTGATGCCCATCCACCGCAGGCGCCGCGCTCGGGCCGCCACGTCACCCGAGCGGAGGCACAGCATCCCCCCGTCCACGCCGTTCAGGTTCTTGGTGGCCTGGAACGAGAAGGCCTGCATCCCGGGATGGCTCCCGATGGTCTCGCCTCGGAGGGTGGAGCCGCAGGCGTGCGCAGCGTCCTCGACCACCGGCACCCCCGTGCGCTCCGCGAGGGCGTAGAGCGCGTCGAGGTCGGCGGGCGTGCCGGTCAGGTGGGTCACCATGATCGCGCCGGTGCGCGGGGTGAGCCGCTCCGCGACCGAGGCGACGTCGAGCAGTCCCGACCGCGGGTCGACGTCGGCGAACACGGGGGTCGCCCCGGTCATGGCGATGACCTCCGTCGCTCCCACGAAGGTGATGGGGCTGGTGACGACCTCGTCCCCCGGCCCGAGGTCGAGCAGCATCAGGGCCAGGTGCAGCGCCGCGGTGCACGACGACACGGCCACCGCGCACGGCGCCCCGACGGCCCTCGCGAACGCCTCTTCGAACCGGGCTGCGACCGGGCCGGGGCCGGGCCACCCGGAGCGGAGCACCTCGGCCGCGGCCTCGATCGCCGCCGGCTCCACCACCGGCCGGAACACCGCGACGGATCCGGTGGTCGCCGCGCCGTCCCCGCCGCGACGGGGACGGACCGGATCGGCGCCGGCGCCCTCGTGTCCGACATCCCCGTGGCCCGTCCCCGGTCGACGCTCATCGAACCCGACGGTGCGACACCCGCATCGGCCCGTAGGTCCCCGGCGGCACGTCCGGGTACGAGATGTCGACCACGAAGGTGTCGTCGTCGATGATCCGCACGGTGCGACGGAAGTGGATGCGCGGATCGCTCGCCGGGCCGGGCTCCTCGCCGTCGAGCACCAGAGCCCGGCGCTCGTCGTCGAACCACCCTCGCTCGACCTCGAAGTGCGACGAGAGGACGGTGGCGGTGAAGGCGGCGTAGTCACCCCGCGACGGGTCGAAGGCGATCAGCAGGCGGGACAGCTCGACGCCGTCGGCATCGAAGGACCTCTGCTCGAGGAGGCGTCCGCCGAGCACCCACCCGACCTCGACCGTCGACTCCGACACGCGCACACCGCGCCCGGGCACCGGCTCCCACTCCGTGACCGCGACCCATCGACCCACCAGCGGGTCGAGGCGCGCGGTCTCGGGACGGTCGTGGCCACCCCGCGTCAGGGCATCGACCCATGCATCGAGCGACCCGTCGACGGCTGGGTTGTCCTCACCGGGCCGTCGCGCCATCGGCCTCCTCCCGCGATCGGCGGTCACCCTACGCAAGGCCCGATCACGTTGCCGGGCGACCCCCGTTCAGCCGAGCTTGCGGATGGCATCGCCGGGGCGGATGGTGCCGGGGGTGACGACCTTGGCGTTGATGCCGCGGAGCCTGAGCTCCTTGCCCGCGCCGACGTTGACGAAGCGCAGGGCCTCGGCCCCGAAGCGGGCTGCGAACTTGGCGCAACCGGTGTGGGGTTGGGCGGTCACCTCGACGACCGCGTCGCCGATCGCGAGGCGGGTGCCGGCGGGCAGGTTCGCCTCGCTGAGGTCGAGGTCGACGTGCAGCTGGTCACCGGCCAGGGCCCGGCGGTCGACGTCGTCCCCGCCGATCAGCGTGGAGAGCCGGGCGTTGATGATGTTCAGCTGCATCTCGGGGTGCGGGCCGCCGTCGTCGGTGCGGCGGCTCGGCCGCTGGTGCCAGGTGTCGCCGGCGAGGCCCTGGTCGAGGGTGAGCTCCCCGACGTCGAGGATCTCTCGGGCGCCGATCTCGGGCCGGCGGACGATCAGGTCGAGCCGCCCGTCGTCGACCGGCGACCGCCGGACGTCGTCGAGGCCCGCTTCCAGCTCATCGGTGGTGAGGTGCACCGGGCCAGGATGCCCGACCAGCTCGGCGACCAGCGCCCGAGTTCCACTGAGCGGAGCCGGGGCGCACCGTCACCAGCTGACGTCGGACCCGGCCTTCACCGCGACCGCCAGGGCCGGGGCGAGGTCGCCCCTGGGCTCGACGACGACCCGCTCCAGGCCGAGCCAGCCGGCCATGAGCGCGAGCTCCTGGGCCAGGGCGTCGGCCACCTCCCCCTCGTCGGCGGCCGGCTCCCGGAAGGCGGAGCGCACCAGCAGGGCGGAGCCGGTCCGATCGGCCTTGAGGTCGACCCGGGCCACCAGCTGGTCGCCCAGCAGGAACGGCAGCACGTAGTAGCCGTGCACCCGCTGCTCGGGCGGGACGTAGATCTCGATGCGGTAGCGGAAGCCGAACAGCTCCTCGGTGCGGCGCCGCTCCCACACCAGCGAGTCGAACGGGGTCAGCAGCGCCCGGGCCCGCACCCACCGGGGCAGCGCGGCGTCGCGGTGGAGGTAGGTGGTGCGGTCCCACCCCCTGACCTCGACGGGGACCAGCGTGCCCTCCTCGACCAGCTCCGCGATCAGCGGTCGCACCCTCGGCAGGTTGAGCCGGTGGTAGTCGGCGAGGCACCGCTCGGTGGCGACGCCCAGCGACGACGCGGCCCGGCGCAGCAGCTCACGACACGCGTCGACCTCGGAGGGCGCCGGCACCGCCCGCACCGCGGCCGGGATCGCCCGCTCGACCGTGTCGTACACGCGAGCGAAGGTGCCGGGGTGCCGCCGGGCGGTGATCCGGCCGATGCCGAACAGGTACTCCAACGCGGCCTTGCCCTCGGAGCGCCCCCACATGTGGCCGGGGCGCTCCCCCGGCTCGCTCAGCTGACCGACGGTCAGCGGCCCGTGGTCGCGCACCTCCTCGAACACGGCCTCCACGTAGTCGGGTCGGCTCTGGGCCACCTCCCGGCTGGAGCCCCACATCACCCCCTTGTGCATCACCCACTGGAAGAGCGGCCAGTGGTCGACGGGGAGCAGCGAGGCCTCGTGGCTCCAGTACTCGAAGACCTCGTGGCCGGCCATCGCCTGGTGCCACAGGTCGCGGCGGTGCGGCCCGAGACGGGAGAACAGCGGCATCTCCTGCGAGCGCACGCACACGTTGATCGAGTCGACCTGGACCAGGTCGACCCGACCGAGCACGCGGTGCAGGTGCCGGCGGTCGACCCGCTTGCCCTGGGACCCGAGCCGGGGCTCGGAGAAGCCCTGCGCGGCCAGGGCCACACGCCGGGCCTGGGCGAGGGAGAGCGACTCGGGGCGGGCCACGCCGGGCACCCTAGCGAACACATGTCCGCCTCGGGCGCAACGTCAGGGGGAGGTCGGGGGCGACGACGCGGCCGCCGACGCGAGCCGGCCCCAGTCCTCGACCGTCAGCTGCTCGGCCCGGTCCTCGGGACGGACCCCGGCCGCGGCGAACGCCTCGGGCCCGACCAGCCCGGCGAGCGACCGGCGGAGCATCTTGCGCCGCTGCCCGAACCCGGCACGGACGAGGGCGAAGAGGCGGTCGGGGTCGGCCTCGGTCGCCGGCACGTCGCGACGGGTGATCTCCACCAGGGCCGACTCGACCCGCGGGCGGGGCAGGAAGACGTCGGCACCGACCTTGCCCACCAGCCGGGCGGTGGCCCAGTACGAGACCTTGACCGACGGGATGCCGTAGGCGGGATCACCGACCCCGGCGGCAAGGCGCTCCCCCACCTCGCGCTGCACCATCACCAGCATGCGCCCGATGCCGGGCACGTCGTCGAGCAGGTCGAGCACCAGCGGGGTGGCCACGTTGTAGGGGAGGTTGGCGACCAGGGTCCACGGTCCGCCGTCGCCGAGGACGTCGTCCCAGTCGAGCTCCATGGCGTCGCCCTCGACGACGCGGACGTCGCGCTCGGCCACGACCTCCCGCAGCACCGGCACCAGGTGGCGGTCGACCTCGACCGCGGTGACCGACGCGCCGGTGTCGGCCAGCGCGAGGGTGAGCGACCCGAGACCGGCGCCGATCTCCACCACCCGATCGCCGGGGCCGACGCCGGCGAGGCGGGCGATGCGCCGGACGGTGTTGGGGTCGACGACGAAGTTCTGGCCCAGGGCCCGGCTGGGGGCGAGGCCGTGCGCCTCGAGCAGGGCGGCGGCCTGCGTGCGGGTGAGGGTCACCGGAGGCTCAGGCGGCCGGAAGGCCGTAGAAGGTCTCGGCGTTGGCCCACGTCGCCGCCGCGACCTCCTCGACCGCGACCCCCTTGACCGACGGCGATGCCGGCACCGACCAGGGGCAGGTAGCCGGGCAGGTTCGGCTTCCCACGAAGGGGCACCGGGGTGAGGAACGGGCTGTCGGTCTCGACCATCAGCCGGTCGAGGGGCGCGATGTCGACCGCGGCACGGATGTCGTCGGCGGTCTTGAAGGTGACCAACCCGGAGATCGACAGCAGGCCGCCCACGTCGAGGCAGCGGCGGGCATCGTCGGCGTCGCCGGTGAAGCAGTGGAACACGGTGCGCCGGGGGACGCCCTCGGCCGCGAGCACGTCGAAGGTGTCGTCCCAGGCCTCGCGGGTGTGGATCACGAGCGGGAGGTCGTGGGCGTGGGCCAGGGCGATCTGGGCCGCGAACACCTCCCGCTGCTGGTCGCGGGGCGAGTGGTCGTAGTGGAAGTCGAGGCCGCACTCCCCCACCGCGACGACCTCGGGGCGCGACAGCAGCGCCTCGAGACCGTCGAGGCCGTGCTGGGCCTCGTGGGGGTGGACGCCGGCGGTGGCCCACACCCGCCCCGGGTGGGCCGCGGCCACGTCGGCGGCGATCACCGAGTCGGCCACGTCGCAGCCGACGGTGATGATGCGCTCGACGCCGTGTGCGAGCGAGTCGTCGACCACCGCCGCGACCTCGTCGGCGGGCGCGCCGTCGTGGCCGACGTGCGACCGACCCGCGTGGTGCAGGTGGCAGTGGTCGTCGGTCCAGCGCAGCGGACCGGTGCCGTCGGACACCGGCGTCAGCCCCCGACGCTCAGTCGGGGGAACAGCGGCGAGCCCTTCTCGACCGACAGGCCGCCGGGGTAGCCGCCCCACACGACGGAGTCGGGGACGCGGGCGTCGGCGATGTCGTCGGTGAGCGCCGATGCGACGCCAGATCTCGGCCGGGGCCCGGGTGAGGGCGGGCGAGACCAGCACGGCGACGATCCGCAGCACCTCGAGGGCATCGCCGAGCACGCCGTCGACCTCGGGACCGGGATCGGCCTTCCAGGGCTCGGTGGCCTCCAGCAGCGCGTTGGCCTCCTTGATCAGCCGCCACGTGGCGTCGAGGGCCTCCGACGGCTGCACCGCGTCCCACCCCGCGGTGGTGGCCTCGACCACCTCGGCCGCGACCGCGGCCAGCGGGCTGTCGGGGCGCGGCGCGGGACCGATGCCGTCGCACTTCTTGGCGACCACCGTCGTGACCCGGGCCAGCAGGTTGCCGAGGTTGTTGGCCAGGTCGGAGTTGTAGCGCTCGACCATGCCCTCGACCGACAGGTCGCCGTCGGGCCCGAAGCGCTGGCCGTGCAGGAAGTGGTGGCGGAAGCCGTCGACCCCGAGCTCCGGGTAGCCGGCGGCGGCGTCGCCGCCGACCAGCTCCACCGGGGCGATCTTGTTGGCCGCCGACTTGGACATCTTCGCCCCGCCGACCAGCAGGTAGCCGTGGACGTCGATCTGGTGGGGCGGGTCGATGCCCGCGGCCATCAGCATCGCCGGCCAGTACACGCAGTGGAACCGGAGGATGTCCTTGCCCACGACGTGGTGGACGTTCGGCCACCACCGGTCGAAGGCGTCGGGATCGGCGCCGTAGCCGGCGGCGGTGGCGTAGTTGATGAGGGCGTCGAACCAGACGTAGAAGACCTGGCCCGCGTCCCACGGCACCGGCACCCCCCACTGCACCGACCGCCGGGTGATCGAGATGTCGCGGAGGCCGGCCCGCACCAGGCCGAGGGCCTCGTTGCGCTTGCCCTCGGGCCGGACCGGGCTCGGATCCGACAGCATCCACTGCTCCAGCCGGTCGGCGAACGCCGACAGGCGGAAGAACCAGTTCTCCTCCGACAGCAGCTCGACCGGTCGGACGTGGATCGGGCACAGGGTGGGCTCGCCGTGGTCGTCCTCGAGGAGCTCCTCGGGCGTGTAGTACGCCTCGCACGACACGCAGTAGAGGCCCTCGTAGGTGGCCTGGTAGATGTGGCCGGCGTCGTAGACCTCCTGCAGGAACGCCTGCACCGCGACGTGGTGGCGGGGCTCGGTGGTGCGGATGAAGTCGTCGGGCTCGACGTCGAGCAGCTCCCACGCCTCGCGGAAGCGGGCCGAGGCCCAGTCGGCCTGCTCGATCGGGGTGATGCCCCGCTCGTCGGCCGACCGCTGGATCTTCAGGCCGTGCTCGTCGGTGCCGGTGAGGAACAGCACCTCGTCGCCCACCAGCCGGTGCCACCGGGCGAGGGCGTCGGCCGTGATCGTCGTGTACGAGTGCCCCAGGTGGGGCGCGTCGTTCACGTAGTAGATCGGGGTCGTGACGTAGAAGCGGCCGGGCACGATCACCGAGCCTACGGGCGACGCCGCGGTACCGACGACGTGGTTCGCCGGCGACCCGACGTCGTCGCGCCGGTCGCCGCCCTGCTCGCGGCCGCATCCGCACATCGCGCGGTTCGACCTCGGCCAACCGGGTAGGGAGCGCGCATGAAGAAGGTCACATCCCTCACCGCCGCGCTGCTCGTGCTCCTCGGGCTGCTCCTCGCCGCCTCCTCACCGGCCGGGGCCATCAGCTCGTACAACGCCGAGCCCGCCCCCGAACGGACGGAGGTGGGCGCCTTCGTCGCCCTGTGGGACGGCAGCGACGAGGACCCCGACCTCGACCGGTTCGACTGGGTGTGCAGCGGCACCATGGTCGACGAGGACACCTTCCTGACCGCCGCCCACTGCACCGACGACTGGCCCGAGGGGACGACCTTCTACGTCTCGCTGGAGCAGGACGTCCAGGCCGTCATCGACGAGGCCCTGGAGGGCCGGACGGCCGTGGAGGCCCGCGACTGGGCCCTGGCCGAGGGTCTGATCGTCGCCGGAACCCCGTACCAGGACGAGGACTACCCCGGCACCTCGGCCGACTCCCACGACATCGGCGTCCTCGAGGTCGACGCCACCGACATCGCCGAGGACACCGACTGGGTGTTCACCCCCGCCCTGCTCCCGAGCCCCGGCCTGCTCGACGACCTCGGGTCTCGGACGCTCGACGCCCTCGACTGGTGGGCCGTCGGCTACGGGACCGAGGAGGCGGTCAGGGGCCCCGGTGGCCAGACCCACCCCGGCGGCGGTGTGCGGATGAAGGCCCTGGAGGACTTCAACGCCCTCAACAAGACCTGGGTGCGGCTGTCGATGATCGAGGCCCGCGGCTACGGGGGCGCCTGCTACGGCGACTCCGGCGGCCCCAACTTCGTCGAGCTCGCCGACGGCACCCTGGTGCTGGCGGCCACGACCATCACCGGCGACGTCCCCTGCTACGCCACCAACGTCGCCTACCGCCTCGACACCGAGTCGGCCCGCACCTTCCTCGCCGCCTTCGTCGACCTCCCGGCCTGACCGCCTCACCCGCCCGGGCTCGACGCCGGTCCCCTGACGCGGCGGGCAGGTCCGGGCGTCCGGTCGTACGGTGACGGGCATGCGCTACGGGATCAACGGATCGGGTCGGATGCTCACCCACGGGGTGGCCGGGGTGCTGGAGGGCCTCAACGAGGCGGAGGCCGACGGCTACACCAGCTACTGGGTGGCCCAGGTCGGCCTGATCGACGCCCTCACCCTCCTGGGCGCGCACGGCGACACCGGGTCACCGATGGAGCTCGGCACCGCCGTCATCTCCACGTGGGAGCGCCACCCGCACATGCTCGCCGCCCAGGCGCTGACCACCCAGGCCCTCGTGGGCGAGCGCCTGATCGTCGGCATCGGCCTCAACCACCAGCCCCACGTCGAGGGCAGCCTCCGCCTGCCGTGGCACAAGCCCGTCCGACACATGCTCGACTACCTCGCCATCCTCGACGACCTCCTGACCACCGGGAAGGCGTCGCACCAGGGCGAGGTCTGGTCGTTCGACGGCGAGGGGGCCCGCCCGTCCGCCGGGGTGCCCAAGGTGATGATCGCCGCCCTCGGCGAGCAGATGCTCCGGGTCGCCGGCCGGCGCACCGACGGCACCATCCTCTGGTGCGTCGGGCCCAAGACCATCAAGTCCCACATCGCGCCGGTCATCAACGAGGCCGCGGCGGCCGCCGACCGCCCGGCACCGGCCATCGTGTGCTCGATCCCGGTGTGGGTCACCGACGACCCTGCGCCGGCCCGCGCCTTCCTCGGCTCGATCCTCGCCGACTACGCCGTCCTGCCCAGCTACCGGGCGATGATGGACATCGAGGGCGTCGAGGGCCTCGGCGACCTCTCGATCGTCGGCAGCGAGGACGTCGTCCGCGACGCCCTGGGCGAGATCGAGCAGTCCGGCACCACCGACTTCACCGCGGTCCCGATGGGGGGCAACCCCGACGAGGAGGCCCGCACCGCAGCGGTGCTCCGCGAGGCGATGGCCTGAACCGGGCGAGGTCCGGGTCGAGCCCGGTGCGACGGATCAGGCGTGGGTCGCGACCCGGTCGAGGAAGCCGAGGACGGCGTCGCGGACGACGGCCCGGGAGGCCTTCTCGTCGTGGATGAGGTGCCCGGCTCCCGCGACGACGGTGACCTCGACGTCGGGTGAGATCGAGGCGTAGTGCGCGGCCGAGCGGGGGCTCGCCGCCGCGTCGGGCTTGGCCGGGTCGGCCACCAGGATCAGCGACGGCACCGCGAAGGGCAGGGCCGGATCGACGAAGGAGGTGATCGTCCCGTCCACGACCGGGTCGAGGACCGTCGCGTCGACCTCGAGCATGGCCGAGGCCATCGACTCGACCCCGTCGGCGCAGAGCAGCTCGCCGAACGTCGCTCCGGAGCTCGACGGCGCGCCCGTGAGGAGTCCGGCCAGCACGTCGGGCGCGACCCCGTCGGCCTGCAGCCGGGGGATCGACCTCCGCAGCATGCCGAACAGGCCGACCAGCGACGAGTCGGCGAGCGACGCCCGGTTCGTCGGGCCGGTCGGCCCGAGCGGTGGGTCCTCCATGACCGCGCCGAGGATCAGATCCGGGTGGCGCTGGGCGAGCGCGGCCGCAGTCACCCCGCCCAGGGAGTGACCGACGACGACGCACGGGCGGCCGGCAGCCTGCTCGAGGGCGGCGACGGCATCGCCCACGTAGTCGTGGGGCATGTACTCGCCCGATGCCCGGGCCGACAGCCCGTGACCACGGAAGTCCAGGCGCAGCACGCGAAGGTGCTCGGCCAGGTCCGGGACCAGCCAGTCCCACGTCCGCCCCGACGAGGTGATCCCGTGCAACAGCAGGATCGGCGGCGCGGACGGGTCCCCGTCCTCCGCGACGTGCAGCTCGACATCACCGTTCCGGACGATCATCGCCGGACACTAGGTCGCGGCCGTCGTCTCCCCGAGGGATCAGACCACGGGTGGGGGCACGCGGTCGCGGTGGACGATGCAGAGGCTGCCGTGGGGCGAGTCCGGGTCGAGGATCATCTGCACCGGCAGGTCCGGGAGGACGTCGTCGTCCTCGACCTCGATGACGATGGTGCGCTCCTCCTCGGGGTCGAAGACCTCCTGGAGGCCGAGCGCCATCCCCGTGAGCACCGCGCCGATGGCACTGCGCCGGCTCCACGCCGACAGCCGGGACGCGGGCGGGGGCGGCGGTGGGGGCTCGCACCGGAGCGGCCCGGCGTCGATCGCGGCCAGGACGTCGTCGTCGTACCACTCGTCGAGCGGGAGGCCGGCGGGCGCGGCGTCGGGGGGAGCGTCGTCGCCCTCCTCGTCCCAGCGGTCCATCGGGACAGGCTACTTGCGAGGTGCACGGGGGTGCGGGTGGTGGATCAGGCCGGGCCGAGGAGCCGGCGTCCGTAGCGGACCTCGGCGAGCACCTCGTCGGCGACCGGGGTCCGCTTGGTGGCACCGTCCGCCTCCCATCCGTGGCGCTCGTAGAAGCGGCGCGCCGGACCGTTGCCGTCGACGACCCACAGCAGGGCCGAGGCGAAGCCGGCGTCGCGCAGCTGACCCTCCGCGGCCTGCAGGAGGACCGACCCCAGCCCGCGACCGATGACGGTCGGGTCGAGGTAGAGGCTGCGCACCTCACCCCACCCGTCGGCGGCGGCCGCGTCGGCCTCGCGGCTGGGCCCGGTGTCGACCACACCGTGGACCTCGCCCGGTCGCCCCGCGACGAGGAGGCGATGGCGGGGGCCGGGGCTCACCGCGGCGCGCCCGCACCAGTAGGCACCGAGGTAGGAGAAGTCGAGGCCGTCGAGGAAGCGATCGGAGATGAGACCCCGGTAGCTCACCCGCCACGACCGGCGCTGCACGGCGGCGATGGCGGCTCCGTCGGATGCCCCGCCGGGCCGGATCCGCAGCGTCGCGGGCTCGCCGGGACGCTCGACGAACGGCGGCGGCAGGCCGACACCGAACCGCCGGCGCGCCAGGCGCAGCATGGCGAGGTCACCCTCGTCGAGGGTGGCCAGCGTCGGCGTCGTCGGGCGCGCGGAGCGACGCGTCGAGCACCTCGCGGAACGGGTCGCGGATCACGCCGACGCGTCCTCGTCGGCGTCGTCGGAGTCGTCCGCCTCGCCGAGGGCGAGGGCGTAGACCTCCGACCGGGGGCGACCGAGGGCGGCGGCCACCTCGGCTGCGGCCCGTCCCGGAGGCAGGCCGCGGGCGCGGGCGGCCGCGAGGGCGGCGTGGACGTCGTCGTCGCCCGCACCGGCCGACGCGGTCGCTCCCCCGACCACGAGCACGACCTCGCCCCGGGGGGCGGCCTCCTCGGCTCGCGCCGCCAGCTCCGCCAGCGTTCCCCGCCAGACCTCCTCGAAGCGCTTGGTGATCTCCCGGACGACGGCCGCGGGCCGGTCGCCGCCGCACGCCCCGGCCAGGTCGGCGAGGGTGCGGGCCACCCGGTTGGGGGCCTCGTAGAGCACGGTGGTGCGGCGCTCGGCGGCGACCTCGACCAGCCGGGACGACCGGTCGGCGCCCTTCCGCGGCAGGAAGCCCTCGACCACGAAGCGGGCGGTGTCGAGGCCGCTGACCACCAGGGCCGCGACCGCCGCGACCGGGCCGGGGACGGTGGTGACGGGCAGGTCCGCGTCGACGACGGCGCGGACGAGCCGGGCGCCGGGATCCGACACGGTCGGGGTGCCCGCGTCCGACACCAGGGCGACCCGCTCCCCCGCGGCGATGCGCCGCACCACGTCGGCCGCGGCGTCGGCCTCGGTGTGGGCGTCGAGCCGTCGCAGCGGGCGGCGCTCCAGTCCGGCGAGGGTCAGGAGCTGCCCGGTGCGACGGGTGTCCTCGCAGCAGATCAGCGCGGCGCGCTCGCAGCTCCTCGGCGGCGCGGGGCGAGAGGTCGCCGAGGTTGCCGATGGGCGTCGCCACGACGACCAGGACACCGGGCTGGCGGTCGCGCGCTCGCTCACGTGACCCGCCGGCCGTCGCGGCGCCGGTCGAACGGCCACGTGACCGCGGCGGCCGCGGCGAGGCACAGGATCGGCACGACCGGCACCTTGAAGCGGGGATCGCCGAAGAACAGGAGCGGCACGGCGGCCGTCGCCACCCCCGCCAGCACCAGCAGCAACCCGTCGGCCCACCGGCTGCGGACGAGCCTCACCGCGCCGACCAGGCCGGCGACCACGACGAGGACGTAGGCGGTGTCCGCGACCTGCCTCAGCCTCCGCTCGGTGGCCGGGTGCATCCACGCCTCCGAGCCGAGGAGCGGGTTCGGGTAGGACTGGATCGCCTCCAGCCCGTCGTGGTCGCCGTCCACCAGGAACATCTCCCGGAAGCGCAGCCACACCAGGCGGGGCTCCTCGTCCGGGTTGTCACGGATCCAGGCCAGGGCCTCCGACGTCTTGTCGGCGTTGTTGCGCACCTCCGACTCGCTGCCCTGCTGCGGGCCGTCGGTGCCGGGGCAGAGGACGAAGCCACCGTTGGCCCCGGGGCTGTGGCCGATGCACAGGTTGTCGCCGGTGTTGGTCGACATCGGGACGAAGGCGTCGAGCTGCACCGCGTTGCGGATGGTCCAGGGCACGAGCGCGACGGCCAGCACGCCGACGACCGCCGCCGCGGCACGGAGCGTCGAGCGCAGGTCGCGGCCGGGCAGCCACCAGCACAGGACCAGCACCGGCAGGACGCCCAGCGAGATGGGACGGACGAGCACCGCCAGCGTGAACGGCACCGCGATGACCGCAGCCCGGCCCGCGGAGGGGACGGTGCCCGCTCGTCGGCTCACGGCCAGGGCGAGGAAGGCCATGAACAGCGTGTTGTAGAGCGTCTCGCCGAGGACCGCGGCGGTGTGGAACACGAGGTTCGGGTACAGCGCCAGCACGAAGGCGGCGACGACCCCGGCGGCCGGCGACACCACCCGTCGGGCCACGATGCCGCCGAGCGGGACGAGGGCGGCGCCGATGACGGCCTGCACGAAGGCCACGAAGTAGGGGAACGAGCCGTCGCCGGGGAGGGCCCGGTGCACCAGGCGGAGCAGCCCGAGGAAGTAGGGGTAGCCGGGCGGGTAGTACGCAGTGGGCTCCCGGCCGAACATGTCGACGTAGCCCTCGCCGTGGGCGATCGACTCGGCGTAGGACGAGGTAGCGGATCGGATCGATGATCACCCGCTGCGGCGGGCGGTCGCCGACCCACAGCACCCAGGCCAGGCGCACGACGAGGCCCACCACCGTCGCCGCCACGACGAGGAGCACGGCACGATCGCGGCCGAGCGCCGACGTGCGGGCGCGCAGCACGCCCACCGGAGGACGTCGACCCGACCGACGGGGCCTGCTCGGTCGCAGCCATCGCTCGTCGACCCTACGCCTCGGCGCCGGTCTCACCGGGCGACCGGACGAGGTCGGTGCGGGCGCCCACGACCAGGCCCCAGCGCTCGAACCGCCCCTGCTCGGCCTCCACGACGCCGGCCGCCCGGGGGATCCAGGCCGACAGCCGGCCGGGACGCAGAGAGGCCGTGCGCAGCACCCGACCGGTGCGGTCGAGCCACGCCACGTCCAGGGCGAAGCGCATCCCGACGGTGTGCACCGAGCGCACACCGGGCAGCCACAGGACGCCGTCGATGCCGCTGCGCCCCAGCAGGCCGCGACCACGGGTCCGCCGGGTCGCCGCCACCTCGACCGGCGCGACCTCGATCCCGTCCACCACCAGCACGCCCACGACCGGCGATCCTGCCCAGCCCGCGAGCCGCTCACCCCCACCGTGTCCCGGGTCGACCCCCCAGAGGGCGGCTCAGACGTTGAAGCGGAACTCCACCACGTCGCCGTCCTCGACCACGTACTCCTTGCCCTCGACGCGGATCTTGCCCGCCTCCTTGGCCTTCGCCCAGGAGCCGATGTCGAGCAGCTCGTCCCAGCGGATCACCTCGGCCTTGATGAAGCCCCGCTCGAAGTCGGTGTGGATGCGGCCGGCGGCCTGGGGTGCCTTCGAGCCGGCCCGGAAGGTCCAGGCCCGGCTCTCCTTCTCACCGGTGGTGAGGAAGGTGCGGAGCCCGAGGATGTCGTAGGCGGCGTGGACGAAGCGCTCCAGCGCCCCCTCCCCCAGCCCGAGGGCCTCCAGCATCTCGACCCGCTCCTCGCCCGAGAACTGGGCGGCCTCGGCCTCCAGCTGCACGCACATGCCGATGACCTCGGCCCGGCCGGCCAGCTCGGCCTCGACCGGGGCGGTGATCTCGTCGATGCGGTCGAGGTCGTCCTCGCCCACGTTCACCAGGGCGATCACCGGCTTGTTGGTCAGCAGGAACCAGCCCTTGAGCGCCTCGCGGGTGTCGGCCGGCAGGTCGCTGCGGTACAGCGGGGTGCCCTCGGCCAGCACGGCGTGGGCGAGGTCGAGGGCCTCGACCTCGGCCTGGAGGGACTTGTCGACCCGCGCCGCCTTGCGCTTCTTGGTCAGCTGGGACTCCAGCGTCTCGAGGTCGGCGAGGGCCAGCTCGGTCTCGACCACCTGCAGGCAGTCGAGCGGGTCGTCGGGACCGGGGACGTCGGTGTCGCTGAAGGCCCGGAGGAGGTAGACGACGGCGTCGACCTCGCGGATGTGGGCGAGGAAGCGGTTGCCCAGCCCCTCCCCCGTGCTGGCCCCCTCGACCAGTCCGCCGATGTCGACGAACTGGACGCTGGCGTGCACGACCTTGCGACTGCTGGACATCTCGGCCAGGCGATCGAGCCGGCTGTCGGGCACCTTGGCCACGCCCACGTTGGGGTCGGTGGTGGCGAAGGCGTAGGGCGCGGCGAGCGCTCCGCCCCCGGCGAGGGCGTTGTAGAGGGACGACTTCCCCGAGTTGGGAAGTCCGACGAACCCGAAGCGCTCCATGTCGCGGGAGGCTACGTGGCCGACCCCGCCCCTCCCGAAGTGGGCGCGGACGGCGACGCCCGGGCGACGACGACCGCGCCCGGTTCGGACACGGCGGGACGGTCGGCTCGGTAGGTTCGGAGGCGATGCTCGCACTGCGCCCCCTCGAGGCCCCGATGGACCCGGCCGCGGCCCTCGACCGGGTCGCCCACCTCATCGACCGGAGCCTCGGCTCGTCGCGCAAGGCCGAGGCCTTCCGCACCGCGGCCGACGCCCTGCGGGACGCCGGTGACGAGGAGGTCCGCCGCCTGCACGCCGTCGGGAAGCTCACCAGCCTCGCAGGGGTCGGCGACAGCACCGCCGCGGTGGCGAAGGCCGCGCTGGACGGCGAGGTGCCCGAGCGGCTGGCCGAGCTGGAGGCATCGACCGTCGTCCCCGTGGGCGAGGGCGGCGCCATCCGGGCCGCGCTCCGCGGCGACTGCCACAGCCACTCGACCTGGAGCGACGGCGGGGCCACCGTCGAGCAGATGGCGCTGTCGGCCATCGCCCTCGGCCACGAGTACCTGGTCGTGACCGACCACTCCCCCCGCCTCACCGTCGCCCACGGCCTCGACCGCGACCGGCTCCTCGCCCAGCTCGACGAGATCGACGCCCTCAACGAGCAGCTGGCCCCGTTCCGCCTGCTCACCGGGGCCGAGGTGGACATCTTCCCCGACGGCTCCCTCGATGGCGACGACGACATGCTCGAGCGCCTCGACGTGGTCGTGGCCAGCGTCCACTCCAAGCTCTCGATGGACCGGATGTCGATGACCAAGCGGATGGTCACCGCAGTGCTCGACCCGCGGGTGTCGATCCTCGGCCACTGCACCGGGCGCAAGCTGCGCGGCCTCCCCGAACCCGGACCCGAGGTCGTCCCGGAGGCGGCCTACATCCGACCGCAGTCCGCCTTCGACGCCGACATCGTGTTCGCAGCCTGCGAGGCCACCGACACCGCGGTCGAGATCAACTGCCGCCCGGAGCGCCGCGACCCGCCCGACGAGCTGCTGGCCCTCGCCGTCGACGTGGGATGCCTCGTCAGCATCGACACCGACGCCCACGCCCCGGCCCAGCTCGAGTGGCAGCCCTACGGCTGCGACAAGGCCGCCCGCCACGGGCTGACGCCCGACCGCATCGTCAACACCTGGCCGGCCGACGACCTGGTGGCCTGGGCCGGAGCCTGACCCGACCACGGGTCGGCGCACTCGTGTGCGGGCTTGGGACGGCGGTCGTCGGACCGGTAGCGTCGGATCCCTATGTCGAAGAAGACTGACAAGCGCAAGACCAACGCTCGGCGCAAGAAGGCCAACCACGGCCGCAAGCCGAACGCCGGCCGCTGACGCACCTCACCTGATCGTCCCCGGGGCCACCGGGGACGTCACCCGGCTGGCGTCGTCGCTCAGCCGACGCCGCTGCGCAGCCAGGCGAGCACGGCCTCGGCGTGCGGGGCCAGGCCGTTCATGGCGGTGAGCACGGCGGGTTGCGATTCGATGCGCGCCGCGAAGGCGGCGGCCACGTCGGGTCGACCGGCCAGGGCGCCGAAGCGCACCTGTTGGACCCGGATGGTGAACAGCACCGCGCCCGACGCGGGGAGGGCCCGGAGGGTCTGGCGCTCGGACCGGAGCCACAGCCCGCTGGCGACCTCCTCGATCGCGATCGGCTGAGGCGAGGTCGGCGGGTCGGGAGCGAACAGCGCCGGGCTGTCGTGCACCGACCAGTTCCGCCGCACCCCGATGACGCCGGGCCGCAGCCGGGCGAGGTAGCGGTCGACCCGGTCCGACAGGTCGACGGCGTAGCCCGGGACCGGTCCGTGCACCACGTCGGCCGGTCGCCCGGCCTTGTCGGCCAGCCTCCAGTGCGAGGGGAAGCACAGGACGGCGGCGTCGAGGTGGTGGCGGGCCTCGCCGGTCGCCGCGGGGTGCGGGACCATCACGCACAGGTCCTCCTGGACGAGCCTCCCGGCGGTGACCAGCGGGTGCTCCCCCGCCTCCGACCCCTCGGCGGTGTCCGGGAGGTCTCGCCCCCGCAACCACCGGAGGACCAGGGCGAGCACCTCGGAGCCGGCCGCCTCGGTGGCGGGCCCGAGGTGCACGACCTCGTCCCGGTGCTCGGCCAGGAGGCGACGACGCTCGGCCAGCTCGACCTCGCGCCGGCCGTCGGGCCACAGCCAGGCCTCCTCGTCGACCCGACGCAGACCCATGCCGAGCCACGGCGGGCCGTCGGTGCGCAGGTCGAGCTCGTCGAGCCAGGGCGGCGCCTCCATCCCGGAACGGTAGGCCGTCGGAGCCGGCCGATCAGCCAGCCAGCGGCCACGCCTCCGGCTGGAACCACAGCCCGGCCGCCACCACGGCCGCACACACGAGGATCAGGACCACGCCCTGCAGGGAGGGTCGACCCCGCGGGGCGAGGCGGGCCGTCAGTGCGTCGAGGGCGACGTCGCTGCGGAACCGGGGCGAGCCCCGCCCCAACGACGAGGCCAGCATCCACCCGCACACCCCACCGGTGACCCGCAGCACCCAGGGCGCCGCGCCGGCGAGGAACGAGACCGCGTCGGTGATCCACCAGATCGCGAGCCCGCCGGCGAGCACCAGCAGCGGACCCAGCAGGCGGGTTGCGCCGGTCAGGACGTTGCGCGCCCACCACCAGGCGGCCCAGGCGGGGTTGCGGTCGCGGCGCACGAGCACGTCGCCGGCGGTGGCCAGGGCCGGGCCGACACCCAGCCCGAGGGCGAGGGTGACCCCGACCGGCTGGCAGCTGGCCAGCGAGACCGCGGCCAGGCCCAGCGGCAACGCCACCCACCGCCGACCGGGTCGGTGCCACGGGCCGCCGACGGGAGCTGCGGCGGGCTGCGGGAGCGGCGACGGGCACGGCCGCGGCCGGGATCACAGGCGCGACCGGCGCGACGGGCGGGACGGGGCGACGATCGGCGGCCCGTGCGGCCCGGGGGTCGACCGACGGGACCTGCTCGGTGGCCGCGGCGGCGTCGTCGACGGCCACCACCGGGGTGGGACGGGGGGCGACCATCGACGGCCGCCACGACCGGTCCTCCGCCGGCTCGACCTCGGTCGCGAGGTCGCCGGGTCGGGGGGTCTGAGGACGTGGCGGATCCGGGGCCTCGGGGCGCGCCGAGGTCAGGCCGGCCTCGGCCGGATCGACCCCGAGCAGGGCCAGGAGGTCGACCACCGACGCCGGTCGGTCCTCGGGGGCGAGGGCGAGGGCGGCGGTGACGGCGTCGCTGACCCGGCGCGAGACGGTGGGGTTCACGCGCCACAGCGGCATCAGCTCGACCCCGCCGGCGAGCCGTCTGGTCGACGCCGGCGGGACCTCCGCCCGACAGCAGCCGGTGGAGGGTGGCGCCCACCGCGTAGACGTCGGCCCGGGGGGTGAAGTGGGCCTCTCCCGCGTGCTGCTCGGGCGGGGCGTAGCCGGGCGTGACGATGCGGGTCATCGTCATGGTGTGGTCGTCGAAGGCCCGGGCCAGGCCGAAGTCGATGAGCACGATGCGACCGTCGTCGGCCCGGATCAGGTTGGACGGGCTGACGTCGCGGTGCAGCACCCCGGCGCGGTGGATCGTCTCGAGGGCGCCGGCCAGCTGGGCGGCGACGTCCAGCGCCTCGGCCTCCGCCAGCGGACCGCCCCGCGCCGCCAGCTCCGCGGCGAGGGTCCGCCCACCGATCCGCTCGAGGACGATGTAGGCCGTGCCGCGCTCCTCGAAGACGGCGTAGATCCGCACGATCGACGGATGCCCGAAGCGGGCCAGGGTCGTCGCCTCGCGGAGGAACCGCTCCCGGGCCCGGGCGAACGCGGGGGCGTCGCCACCGCCGACCACCACGGTGCGGCCGTCCCGGCGGGCCGACGACGGGAACAGCTCCTTGACCGCCACGGCCCGGTCGAGGCGCACGTCGACGGCGTCGTAGGTGATGGCGAAGCCACCCCGGCCGAGCGGCGCACCCAACCGGTAGCGGCCGCCGTCGAGCTCGGTGCCGGACGGGAGCGGCCCGCGGGGGTCGGCCGGGGCCGACCGAGGGTGGTCCTCCCGATCGGAGGTCATCGGCCCCTCCGCGACCCGGAGCGGCTCCGGGGGCGCGGCCGGTGACGGCGTCGGAGGCACCCCTGGAGGCTACGGCCGGCCCTGCGCCGGCGGAGGTCGGCCCCGCCGGGGACGGGTCACCCTTCGGGAGCGGGCGGCTCGTCCCTCGGGTCGGGCCCCTCGTCGTCCCGGTCGGTGGCCTCGACCGAGTCGAGGATCTCCTCGAGCTCCATCGGGGTCATGATCAGGTCGAGGGCGGCCCAGGTGGTGCGGGCGAACGGGTAGCTGAGGATCGGCAGCAGCACCGCCACCGCCACCCCCACCCCCACGACGCCGACCACCGAGCCGTCCGGGTGCCCGCTGCGCCAGACGGCGAAGGCCATCACCATCACGAACAGGACGGCGAGCACCAGGGAGAAGTTCAGGAGGTAGACCCCGGTGAAGTAGCCCTCCTCCCGCACGAACCGCAGGCCACAGCGCGGGCACCGGTCGTGGATCGACCAGTAGGTGCGGAACAGGTGGCCCCCACCGCAGCGCGGGCAGCGCTTCACGAGGCCGCGGCGCAGCATCCGTCCCCAGTCGGGAGGCGGTTCGAGGTCGGCGGTGGTGAGGGGACGGGGCATGGCGGCGAGGCCATTCCAGCCCGCCGACGGGCCCGACGGCGACCCGGACCGGCAGCCCGGTCGGGTCAGACCACGTCGGTGGGCCGTGGGTCGCGGTCCAGCCCGATCGGGCCGGCCAGCTCGGCGAGCAGGTCGTCGGTGTGCTCGCCGAGGTCGGCCCCGACGTCGCGCACCGCGCCCGGCGTGCGGGAGAACCGGGGCACGATCCCCGTCATGGGGACCTCGAAGCCGGCCCGGGCGGTGCGACGCAGCACCATGTCGCGGGCCGCGTAGTGGGCGTCGTCGACCATGTCGGCGGCCGTGTACACCCGCCCGGCGGGGACGCCACCACCGGCCAGCAGCGCCAGCGCATCGACGGCATCGAGTCGGGAGGTCCACTCCCCCACGATGCGATCGAGCTCCTCGGCGTTCGCCCCGCGGGCGACGTGGGTGGCGAACCGGGGATCGGTCGCCAGGTCGCGGCGGTCCATCAGGGTGCACAGCCGGCCGAACACGGAGTCGGCGTTGCCGGCGATCAGGATGTCGACGCCGTCGGCGGTCGGGTAGGCGTTGGCCGGTGCGACCCCCGGGAGGGTGCCGCCGGAGCGACCCCGCACGATGCCGGCCACCTCGTAGTCGGCCATCGTCGACTCCATGATGGCGGCGACCGCCTCGTAGATCGCCACGTCGACCTCCTGCCCGACGCCGCTGCTGCCCCTCTCGTGGAGGGCGGCCAGCGTGCCGATCACCGCGAACACCGCAGCCATCGAGTCGCCCAGGCTGATGCCGCACCGGGCCGGGGGGCGATCGGGGTCACCGGTGGTGTGGCGGACCCCGCCGACGGCCTCGCCGACCGACCCGAAGCCGGCCTCGTCGGCGCGGGGGCCGGTCTGGCCGAAGCCGGACACGTGCACCATGACCACGCCGGGGTTGGTGGCCCGCACCGACCCGTAGTCGAGGCCCCAGTCGGCGAGCCGTCCGGGGCGGAAGTTCTCGACGACCACGTCGGCCGTCGCCGCCAACCGCTGGACGAACCGCTGCCCGTCCGCGGTGCGGAGGTCGGCCACCACCGACCGCTTGTTGCGCCCGATCGTGGGCCACCACAGCCCGTCGCCGTCGACGGTGGTGCCCCAGTGGCGCATCGGGTCGCCCTCGCCGGGGGCCTCCACCTTGATGACGTCGGCGCCGTAGTCGCCGAGCAGCTGGCCCGCGAACGGCCCGGCGATGAAGTTCCCCAGCTCGAGGACCCGGATGCCCGCGAGCGGGCCTGGTCTGGAATCGGCCATGGGTCAGTTGTATGCAATCACGAGCGTGGTTGACAAGCCGTCGGCACCCTCACTGGACGTTCCTTGACCGCCGGCCGCCGATTGCACACAATGACGGCCGATCGTCGCCCAGCTCCGAGAGGTCCGACCGATGCCCCGACTCCACCAGGTCACCCGAGACGAGGCCGACGCCCCGATCATCACGGTGATGTACGACCTGCTCTTCGGCGACCGCGACCCGGTGGCCGAGCCGGGGACCGCGACCGGCACCCCCGGCGACTGGTGGCCGGCCATGGCCAACTCGCCCGACGTGCTCGAGCACGCGGTGCAGGGCTTCGGTCTGTACCAGAGCCCCAAGCGGGTCCTCGACCCCGTGCTGCGGGAGCTGGGCCAGAGCCGGGCCGGTTGGGCGGCCGGCAGCCAGTTCGTGTTCTCCCAGCACTGCAAGTCGCTGCGCGGCCTCGGCGTCGACGAGGAGCGCATCGCCGCGGTGGCCCACTGGCCCGCGGCCGACTGCTACAGCGAGGTCGAGCGGCTCGTGCTCGCCTACACCGACTGCCTGGTCTACGACCACGGCCGCGTGCCCGACGCCCTCTTCGAGAAGCTGCAGGCCCACCTCTCGGACGTCGAGGTGCTCGAGCTGACCTACATCACCACCCTCTACCTGCACCACGCGGTGATGTCGCGGGCCCTGCGGACGGAGTTCGACGACGTCGACGAGCGCATCGTCGAGGTCGCCGCCCCCGAGGGCGGTGGCGTCGGGCTGGACATCGCCCGACCGGGCGAGGGCTGACGGCCGCCCCGGCCCTCGCCATGGCGTCGACCGACCAGCCCGATCGGGCCTACGACGAGATCCGTCGGGCGATCGTCGAGGGCCGCCACGCCCCCGGCGAGCGGCTGGTCGAGCAGCGGATCGCCGAGGACCTCGACCTGTCCCGGACCCCGGTGCGCGAGGCGCTCCGGCGGCTCGAGGCCGAGGGTCTGGTGGTCGTGGCCCGCAACCGGGGCGCCGAGGTGCGGCGCCTCGACGCCACCGACGTCGCCGACCTCTACGACCTGCGCTCCCGGCTCGAGTCCTACGCCGCCGAGCTGGCGGCGACCAGGGCCGAGCCGGCCGACCTCGCCGCCATCACCCGGGCGACCGGCGCCTTCGACGATGCCGTCCGCTCGATCGGACGCCGGGGCCCGACCCTGGCCCAGGTGCGCGCCCTCGAGGACGCCAACGCCGCCCTGCACGGAGCCCTCCTGGACGCCAGCCACCACACCCGCATCCACCAGCTCGTCGACCGCGCCGTCGACGTGCCCCTCGTCTTCCGGGCCCTGCGCCACTTCGGCACCGAGGAGCTGGACCGGTCGAACCTGTTCCACCACCTGGTGTGCGAGGCGGTGGTCGCCCGGGAGCCGACGCGCGCCGGTCGCCTGATGGCGGAGCACATCCTCCAGGGGCGGGATGCGATCCTGGAGCAGATGGACCGACCCGGAGCAGCCCACGACGGAACGGTGCACCGATGAGCGCGGTCGGGCTGCGCGACGTCACCCTGCGCGACGGGCTGCAGGACGAGGTGCCGATCCCGACCGAGGTGAAGGTCGAGCTGTTCGAGGCCCTGGTCGGCGCCGGCATCACCGACCTCGAGCTCACCAGCTTCGTCCGCCCCGACCGGGTGCCGGCCATGGCCGACGCCGAGGCGCTGTGCGCCGCGACCGAGGGCACCGACGTCGCCCGCTGGGGCCTGGTGCTGAACCTGCGGGGCGCGCAGCGCGCCGTCGATGCCGGGCTGCGTCACCTCCAGTACGTGGTGTCGGTGAGCGACCCGCACAGCCGGCACAACGCCGGTGCGTCGACCGACGACGCCTTCGACGGCTTCCAGGCCGTGGCCGACCTCGCCGCCGGGTCGGGCGCCGTCGCGGAGCTGACCCTGGCCACCGCCTTCGGCTGCCCCTACGCAGGACCGGTCGACCCCGGCGTCGTCGTCGGCCTGGCCACCCGGGCGACGGACGCGGGCGCCAGCGCGGTGTCGCTGGCCGACACCATCGGCGTCGCCGTCCCGACCGAGGTCGCGCGGCTGGTGACGGCCACGAAGGACGCGGTCTCGGTGCCCGTCGGCGTGCACCTCCACGACTCGCGCGGCCTGGCCATCGCCAACGCCCTGGCCGCGATCGACGTGGGCGCCGACCGGGTCGACGGCAGCGTCGGCGCCCTCGGCGGCTGCCCGTTCGCTCCGGGCGCGGCGGGGAACCTCGCCCTCGAGGACCTCGTCCACGCCCTCGATGCCATGGGCAGCCCGACCGGCGTCTCGGTGACCGGGCTGGTCGACGCGGCCCGGCTGGCCTGTGGCGCGGTCGGCCGATCGGTCGGCAGCCACGTGGGCGTGGCCGGCCCTCGCTTCGCAGCCCTCGCACCCGCGCCGGATCCCGCCTGACCGGCGGCGGCGAGGACGACGACGGTCGCTACGCCAGCGAGACCGACTGCGACGCGGTGTTCGAGGTGGCCGTGACCCGGATGGTCATCCAGTGGGTCTGGCGCTTGTAGATCCCGGCCGGGCCGACCTGGTTCTCCCGACCCTGCTGCCAGCTCGCGAAGGCGACCCGCATGGTGGCGCTCCCGGGGAAGCGGTAGGCGGTGAGCCCGCCCACGCCGGTCCGGCCGTTGCCCCGCATCAGCATCGGCGCCCTCGAGTCGAGGACGCAGGGTCCGGTGGGCGTGGCGCAGCGGCCGAACCCGGTGACGTAGTTCGCCGTGTTCCACCGACCGGCCGAGTAGAAGAGCAGGTACGTCCGCGTGTTGGTGTCGTAGATCATCGACGGGTTCTCGAGGAACGCACCCGGGCCACGCGTGGAGTCGACGGTGCCGTCGTGCCACGGGTAGGCCTGGCGGGCCAGCGTGCTCGGGGTGGCGTTCACCCCGCCGATGACCCGGCCGATGCTGTCGAGCCGGAGCGCGCCGATGTTGGCGGTGGTCCGTCCGAGGGCGACGAGCATGTAGAGCTTCCCGTCGGCGCCGCGGAGCACCTCGGGGTCGAGGGCGCTGCGGCCCCACGAGTTCGACGGCGGCTGCCCGCCCACGGCCCCCTCCCGGGGCAGGCCGCAGTACACGGGGGCGCTCTGGGGCACGTACGGGCCCGTGGGCGACGTGGCCTCGGCCCGGCCGATGCACTTGTCGTTGAGCTCGTCGGAGATGGTGCCGCCCCGCGCCGCGGAGAAGAACATGACGAACTTCGCGCCGAGCTTGATGACGGTGGGGGCCCAGATCTGCCACTCGGAGGCATCGACCCATGCGGGCCGGGTCGGCATGGCGTCGCGCGGGTTGCGGGCCCAGTCGGCCTGCGACTCCGCCAGCGGGGTGCTGAAGCTGTCGATCAGGCGGACGGGGACCTTCATGTTGTTGGTCGACCCGAACAGGTAGACCTCGTCCTCCCAGATGAGGACGGCGGGATCGGCGTTGTCGAAGACCCGGGGCGAGCTCGGCGCCTGCTTGATCGACGGCCGCCCCAGCGGAGGGGCGCAGGCCGTGGCCATCAGGGCCAGCACGGCGGCGACGGCGGTGAGGGCCACCCGTCGACGACGGGTGCGGGTCGGACGTGCGTTCATGAGGTCCCCTCCCAAGGAGCCGACGGACGAACCGGGGGATGCGGGACGCCTCCCTCCCCGTCGGCAGCGACCAGGCTGCCACAAGCCCTGCGGGGGTGCGACCCCCTGTGCCAGGGGCCGGCCGTCAGCCGCTGACGCGGCCCGCGGCCGCCGACTCACACGAGAGCTGCGCGCTGGACGTCGACGGGGATGCCGGTCAGGTGCGACATCCCCGAGAGCGGGTCGAAGGTGCCCGGGCCCGAGGGCGACAGCACGTTGACGTTCACGCCGGGGTGGGAGTGGGCGACCGGCAGGCTCGGGTTGGCCGCGAAGCCGAACCCGTGGGTCATGGCGACCACACCCGGACGGAGGTCGGGATCGAGGGCCACGGGGGCCTCGACGGTCCCGACGTCGTTCGACACCCGGGCCAGGTCGCCCGCCGCCAGCCCACGGGCCTCGGCGTCGTCCGGGTGCATCCAGAGGGGGTTGGTCGCCGCGCCGCGGTCCTTGAGCCGGCCGATGTTGGCCATGGCCGAGTTCAGCGTGGTGCGGGTGCGGCGGGTGATGAGGCGGAGGCGGTCGGCCGGCTCGGCCTCCATCTCGTCGAGGATCGCCCTCGACCGCTCCATCGCCTCGACGATCAGCCCGGGGGCGCAGTCGATCCGCCCGTCGGGGGTCATCAGCCGCTCGGCGAGGAAGGTGCCGGTGGCGTCGCCGTCGAGCACGGCGAGGCCGCGGTCGCGCTCGGCCAGCGCGGCGACGCTCAGGCCGTGCTCGGCGAGATCGCCGTCGTAGGCGGCGGCCAGCCCCTCGACTCCCGCCGCCCGACGAGGACGGGGACGCCCATCGCCTCGGAGAGCAGGGCGAAGATCTCGGTCTCGTGCCGGCGCTCCGCCTCGGGGTTCGACGACCGCCTCGGTGAGCTGGATGTGGGGCGTGGCCTGCACGCCCTGGGTGAAGGTGTTGAGGTCGGGCCGCTCGAACAGGTCGGTGGCGGGCAGGACGACGTGGGCCACCTCGGCGGTGGCGTTGCGGTAGAGGTCGATCGAGACGAGCAGGTCGAGCTCGGCGAAGGCGTCGGCCACCGACTCGGCCCCGCCGAGGCTCAGCACCGGGTTGCCGGCGAGGCAGATGAGCGCCCTGATCGGCGAGCTCGGGGTGGCGGATCCAGTCCGGCAGCAGGGCCGAGGGCAGGCAGCCCTTCGACCGGCGCACCCGCCCGAGCGGCGTGTCCTCGAACGAGTCGGGCCCCGGCCCGGCGGTCGCCCCCATCGGCGGCACGGCCCGGGCCCGCTCGACGTTCCCGCCCGGTCGGTCGAGGTTGCCGGTCAGGAGGGAGAGCATCTGCACGAGGAAGTAGGCGAGGGAGCCCTGCCGGCCCATGTTCACGCCGGTCGAGGCGTGGACCGCCGCGGACGGCGCGGCCGCGAAGCTCGTCGGCGAGCCGCTCGATGACCTCGGGCGGCGACGCCGACGACCGGGGCGACCCGCTGCGGCGAGTGGTCGGCGAGCCAGGCCCGGAGCGGCTCGAGGCCGTGGACCCGGTCGCCGTACCGGGCGACGTCGAAGCCCACCGTGCGGTCGATGTGGTGGAGCATCGCCGGCCAGGAGGTAGGCGTCGGTGTCGGGCCGCAGCTGGACCGTCTCGCCGATGTCGGGCTCGATGCGCAGCGGGTTGACGAACGTGACCTTCCCGCCTCGCTCCTTCACCCGGCGCATCGCCGCGACGGGGTCGGGCACCGAGATGAACGACGACTTCGAGACGCGCGGGTTCGACCCCAGCACGAGCAGGTGGTCGGTGCGCTCGAGGTCGGCGACCGGGTGGATGTCGGCCGAGCCGTAGAGGATCTCCGACTGACCGTGAACTTGTTGGCGCAGTCGACGGTGGCCGAGCTGAAGACCAGTCCCGATCCGAGCGACAGCAGGAACATGGCCGCGGCCGGCCCGGCGAGGGGGTTGAAGGCGTTCGGGTTGCCGATGTAGACGGCGACCGCCTCCGGGCCGTGCCGGTCGATGACGTCGCGGAGCCGATCGGCCACCTCCGTCGTGGCGTCGGCCCACGACACCTGCTCCCACCCGGAGGCGGTGCGGCGCATCGGGTGGTCGAGGCGGTCGGGGTCGCGGTGGACGTCGAGGGTCAGCAGGCCCTTGTTGCAGGCGAAGCCCTGCGACACGGGGTGGTCGCGGTCGGGCCGCACCTTGGTGATCTCACCGTCGGTCACGGTGACGGCGAGGCCGCACATCACCTCGCAGAGCCGGCAGAACGTGTGCGTGGTCTCCTCGGTCACCGGCAATGCAGACCGGCGGTGGAGACGTTGACGAAGTCCACGGTGGAGCTCATGAGCGGGGCAACCTACCGCCGGACTGACGCTCGGGATGGGGGCTGCCTCGCCACCGATCGCGGCTCGACCGTGTGTCGTCGGCACGTGGTGGACCGGCGACGGGCCAGACTGCCGGCATGCAGTGGCCGGACGGGTTCATGTGGGGCACCGGAGCGTCCTCGACGCAGTGCGAGGGTGCCTCCTCCGCGTCCGATTGGTGGGACTGGGAGCGGCGCGTGCTGGCCGTGGAGAGCGCGGTCGCCGATCGCGATCGATCCCTCCTCGACCTCCGGAGACGACGTGACGACCCAGCGGAACCCAGATGCCTTCGTCCTCGACTGGTCGGCCGGCTGGATCGCCCCGGTCGAGCCCGACGACCTGCCGGAGCGGCAGCGTCCCGTCCACCAGCTCGCCACCGGCATCCGCCTCGACGGCGAGGTCACCGGCGCGGTCCTGCACGTCACCGCCCACGGGCTCTACGAGGCCTTCGTCAACGGCACACGGGTGGGCGACCAGGAGCTGACGCCGGGGTGGACGGCCTACCGGAGCCGCCTCCAGGTGCAGTCGTTCGACGTCACCGGCCTGATCCACCCGGGCGACAACGTCGTCGGCGCGCTGCTGAGCGACGGGTGGTGGCGCGGGCAGAACAGCGTCGCCCGCCGCGTCGACGACTACGGCACCACGACCGCCCTCCTCGCCCAGCTCGACGTGACGCTGGCCGACGGGTCGACGCTCTCCTTCGGCACCGGCGACGGGTGGCGGTCGACGCCCAGCCACATCCTGCGGGCCGACCTCATCGCCGGCGAGGTCCACGACCTGCGCGCTCGCCGCCCCTGGGACGAGTGGACGACGTGGGACCCGGTGCGGCTCGAGGACCACGGGTTCGACCGCCTGGTCACCTGTGCCGCCCCGCCGGTGCGCCGGATCGAGGAGCTGCGACCGACCTCGGTCCGACGGCTGGCACCCGGGCGGTGGGTCGTCGACGTCGGCCAGAACATCAGCGGCTGGGTGCGCCTCACCCGCCTCGGACCGGCCGGCACCGAGGTCACCCTGACCCACGGCGAGTGGCTCGACGCCGACGGCGACGTCACCCAGGAGCACCTCTACGCCCGGTCGATCCAGACCGACGTCGACCTCCCGTTCCAGACCGACGTCGTCACCTCCGCCGGCATCGACGGCGACACCTTCGAGCCCCGCCACAGCACCAAGGGCTTCCAGTACGTGCGGGTCGAGGGCGATCTCGGCGAGCTCACCGCGGACGATGTCACCGCCGTCGTCGTCCACACCGACCTCCGGCGGATCGGCTCGTTCGAGTGCTCCGACGAGCGGATCGGCGCACTCCACCGGATCGCGGAGTGGAGCTTCCGGGACAACGCCTGCGACCTCCCCACCGACTGCCCCACCCGGGAGCGGGCCGGCTGGACCGGCGACTGGCAGATCTTCGTCGAGACCGCCTCCTTCCTCTACGACGTGCAGGGCTTCGACCGGAAGTGGCTCCGCGACCTGGCGGCCGAGCAACGACCCGACGGCACGGTCACCAACCTGGTCCCCGAGTCGCACCCCGGCGACGACCGGCCGCCGGAGTTCTGGCCCCTCACCGAGGGATCGTCCGGGTGGGGCGACGCCGCCGTCCACGTCCCCTGGGTGCACCACCGCACCACCGGCGACGCCCTGCTCCTCGCCGAGCAGTACGGGTCGGCCAAGGCGTGGGTCGACCACGCGGCCCAGGCCGCCGCGACCGGGCGGCACCCCACGCGCGTCGAGCGATCGGCGGCGCCCCTCCCCCACGAGCGCCACCTGTGGGACACCGGATGGCACTACGGCGAGTGGCTCGAGGGCGGCGAGACGCTCGACGAGTCGATCGCCAAGGCGCTGGTGGCCGACCCCGGCCCCGTCGCCACCGCCTACCTCCACCGCTCGGCCCGCGAGCTCGCCGAGATCGCCGCCGTGCTGGGGAACCGGGACGACGCGGACCGCTACGCCGCGCTCGCCGCCGATGTCGCCGAGGCGTGGCGCACCGAGTTCCTCGCCGACGACGGCACCCTCACCCCCGACACCCAGGCCACCTATGCCCGGGCCCTGGCCTTCGACCTCGTCCCCGACGACCGACGCGGCGCCGCGGCCGACCGCCTGGTGCAGCTGATCCGCGACGCCGACGACCACCTGAGCACCGGGTTCCTCGCCACGCCGTTCCTGCTGCCGGTGCTGGCCGACACCGGCCACCTCGACGTCGCCTACGACCTGCTGTTCCAGGACACCGAGCCCTCCTGGCTGGTGATGGTCGACCGAGGCGCCACCACGGTCTGGGAGGAGTGGGGCGGCATCGACGCCGACGGCAACCCGCACGCCTCGCTCAACCACTACAGCAAGGGCGCGGTCATCGGGTTCCTCCACCAGTACGTCGCCGGGCTCCAGCTGGTCGAGCCCGGGTACCGCCGGTTCCGCGTCGCACCACACCCCGGCCACGGCATCACCTGGGCGCACGTCCACCACGACTGCCCCCACGGCCGCATCGACGTCCGCTGGACGGTCGAGGACGGCGCCGGGACCGTCGACGTCACCGTCCCCGACGGCACCACCGCGGACCTCGTCCTCCCCGACGGCACGACCGACACCCTCACCCCCGGCACCCACACCCGCACCTGGTCCACCTGAGCTCGTGGCTCGTCGCCGGTACTGTGCCGCGTCGTGGGAACGAGCCCGGCGCCGCCGATCCGCCGGCCGATGGGCTCGGTCACGACCGAGCGGATGCACCTGCGGCCCTTCGCCGACGGCGACCTCGACGGGCTCGCCGAGGTCTTCGCCAAGCCGGAGGTGTGGCGGTTCCCGTACGGGCGCGGCTTCTCCCGCGAGGAGACCCGGGACTTCCTGCGCTCGCAGATCGAGCACTGGGACCGGTTCGGCTTCGGCTGCTGGATCGCCGAGCTGGCCGCCGACGGCGACCCGATCATCGGCTACGTCGGGCTGTCGGTGCCGCACTTCCTGCCCGACATCCTCCCGGCGGTGGAGGTCGGGTGGCGGTTCGACCCCGACCACTGGGGCCACGGGTTCGCGACCGAGGGAGCCCGCGCCGCTCTCGAGGAGGGGTTCACGAGGATGGGCCTCGAGGAGATCTGCTCGCTGCCCCAGTCGACCAACCCCCCGTCGTCCAGGGTGTGCGAGCGGCTCGGCATGCGCTTCGACCGCTCCATCACGTGCCCGGCGACCGATCGGCGGGGCGCGGTCGAGGCCCGGATGTACGTGATGACCGCCGACGAGTGGGTCGTTCTTCCCCTTCAGCTCGGACATCCGGTAGATGTCGTCCCTCGCCCGTACCAGCATGCAGCCACCCTCGTGCGGAGCATGGGTCGCTCCCAGGAGCTTGGTGCGACGGATGTCGGCGTGGACGTGGACCGGCGGGAACAGGCCGCCGAAGCGGATGAGGTTGTCGAGGTTGTGGACGTAGTGGGGGTACCAGTTGTTCTCTCGGACGGAGCGCAAGAAGGCGTACTTGACGCCGATCTTCTTGTACTCCTCGCGGGTCCAGCCCAGCTCCTGGTCGACGTTGCTGGCCGACACCAGGGGGCAGTTCGTGTAGTACACCTCGTCCCAGCTCAGCGGGACGGTGTTGGATTCCTTCAGCTCAGTCATGGCTGAGCCTCCTTCATCGGTTGTGGGGATCGAACGGTTCGAGGGGTGGGCTGCGGTCGAGGCCTTCGAGGGCCTCATCCGCCTCCTCGAGGACGGCTCGGGCGGGGATGGGCGCATCGGCGATCAGCTGGCCGCCGCCGGGTGTTATCGAGTGTGAACATTCCCCCTGGAGTGTGTCGGAGTCGGGATGCGGCAACCAGGGCCGAAGGTCCCCCCGACGCCGTGCGTGGGTGGGGGATGATCGTGCGGTGCCACCCACCTCCGCAGCGCCCCTGCCGACGCCCGGCTCCCGACATCCCGGCCCGAAGCGCTCGCGATCGGCGCCGGTCGGGCCAGAGGCGGTGCGTGAGGCCGTGCTCGAGGCGGCAGCAGGCCTCTTCGCCGAGCGTGGCGTGGATCGCGTCTCGTTGCGCGACATCGCCCAAGCCGCTGATGTGCAGCTCCCCCTCATCAGACGCTACGTGGGTCGACGTGCGGAGCTCGTCGACGCCGTGTTCCAACGGCTGAACGACCAGCTCGCCGCCTACGTCGAGACCCACCCGCTCGAGCAGCTCGAACACGGACGAGACTCCCCCTTGGGCCGCTGGCTGGCGATGTCCACCCACTACGCGTTGAGCGGCGAAGTACCCCCATCAGGCGACACGAGCCCCGTGCGCTCTCTGGCGGAGGTCTTCGCGCGGACCTTCGGCATCGACCAACGAACGGCGCGGCTCCGCGCCGCCCAGGTGACGGCGATCAGCATGGGTTGGCGACTCTTCGAGAGCTACCTGACCGCCGCGCCCGAGCTCGATGCCATCGGCCTAGACGGGCTCCGAGACGACCTCAACGCGATCCAGCGCCAGATCGGATCGACGCCATGGCCGACGCCACGCCACCAACCGCAGCGAGGCTGACGAAGGACGACCGGGCGTGGCTCTCCGCTCAGAGCGACGGTGGAGCCGGGCCCCTCGGCGCCCACCCCGAAGCCATCCAGGAGCGCCGAGGAACGGTGGTCTGGCCGGGGAGATTCGAACTCCCGACCCCCTGCTCCCAAAGCAGACCGGCCTACTTGGTCGCCTCCTGCTCAGACCCTGTTTCAGCAGGTCAGAAGCAGGATCTCGTGCCGTTCACTACCGGCCCGTGGCGCTCTGTCACGAGCGTCTCGCGGAGTTTTCGCGGACCTCGACGGGAGACCACAGGCCCCGTTCCGCACTGCCGAGCGACCAGTCGACTGATGGTCCTCCACGCATGGTGCGCCAGCCTTGGCGGCGCTCGGAGACTCGCCGATCTCTTCACTACGACAGCATGTCGTAGATTGGTCGGGTGTGGCGACCAGACAAGCGGACCACCGCTTCCTCCATGAAGGTCGGAGCCCCTCGTCATCCGTCGCCGCCCGCTGCTCATCGACCTCGACATCATCAGCCGCGACCTCGAGGAGGATCACCATGAGTGCCAAGCGGCGGCGAACGCGCCGACCGAACTACCGACCCGTCCCTCAGCGCAGGCCGCAGGCACGACCCGATGGCCGCACCTCTCGTGTGCTGGTCGACCCCGCGGACGCCGAAAGGCGAGCGATCGCGCTGCGGGCCCGCTGGGCCCGGTACCGGCGGGTTCGGACTGCAGGCTGGGGCCTGCTCGGCCTCGCGTTGCTCATCGCGGTGCTGCACTCGGTGGACCACTGGCAGGTGCTCCACCTCTTCGACCAACAGCTCGAGGACCTGACCATCGGCTACCCGACGGCAGGGGTGTTGGCTCTCCTGGCTGCGATCTGTCTCGGCCAGCTCGATCCTGCAGAGCAGCGACGCTGAGTCGGGCGATGGATGTTGACAGCGCCTTGGCGACATACCTTTCATCGGTGCGACGACACTTCGCCCCGGGTGCCAAGCACGACGCGCGGACGGCGATCGTGGCCATCGCCATCACGGTCCTGCTCGTCGCCTGTTCGCAGCAGGAGAGTTCGTCGTCGGAGGGTGACGCCCCTTCGGGCGCAGATCTGTACGGGCAGTCGTGCGCTTCGTGCCACGGCGTCGACCTGCGTGGCACGGACCAGGGTCCGCCGCACCTGTCTCAGGTGTACGCATCGAGCCACCATGGCGATGCGTCCTTCCGCACCGCGATCGCGCAGGGGTCGCCCGCCCACCACTGGGACTTCGGGGACATGCCACCCGTCGACGGGCTCAGCGACGACGAGGTCGACCTGATCATCGAGTACATCCGCGACCAACAGGACATCCAAGGCCTCGACCCCTACCCACCCGGCTGACACACGCACACGATCCATCGTCCAGTTGCAGGCCCAGCGCGTCAGGAGGCCGTGCTCGCCTGACCATCGTGGCCGCCATCTGCGACACCAGCTCCGAGCCGAGGATCTCCATCCCGTCCCGAGGTGCGACCTATTGGCGGGGCGAACGTCGCCTGGACGGTCGGGCGGGGACCGGCCAATCGTTGGCGCAACGTCTCGCCGGGTGGGCAAGGGTCGTGTCGGCAGCCGAGCACGCGGCGCATCTCGCAACCCAGGCGGTCAGCAACCTCGTCGCGGCTCAGCCAGGCGTCGGCACCCGACCGGAGGGCCGCAGCGCGATAGGCCGGATCGGGCTCGGGGCCGATCACGATGACCCGGTCCCGGCGAACGTGGGCGAGAGCGGTGACGCACGAGGCGGCGATGCCGGCGACGTCGATGACCACCAGGTCCGGGTCGAACTGCTCGATCGTGTGTGCGAGCGCCCTGTCAGTCCGGCTCTCCGTGGCAACCCAGCAGCCACACTCCCGCTCGAGGAGCTCGCGGGTGAAACGGAGCATCGACGGGTGTCGCATCGCCACGAGGACGCGCGGTTGGCCGTCACAGACCGGGCAGCGCTCGGCCCGGTCCGCATCGGCAGGGCGCTGGTCGTCGACCATGGGACCTCCTCACGTCCAAGAGTGTGTGGACCCGCGCGCGTTATCCGCATCCGCAGCCACTACGGATCCGGGCTTCGGTCCGCCACTGAACGCTTCACGTGGCGAGGTGCCACCGGGCTGACGCCCAGATCGAGTCCGTAGTCGACCGTGGGCGCCTTCCGTATGGGCGACGGATGGCAGCGGCCAGAGACGCGCAGAAGATGGGGTCATCAAGACGACCAAGGAGCGAACGATGAACCACTCGCAGATGCTCAAGCCGATGCTGATCGGAGTCGCGGTGCTGTTCGGGCTCAGCTTGTTCGGGGTGCCCGTGGGCGGCTTCCTGCCGTTCCTGATCCTGCTGCTCGTGTGCCCGCTCATGATGATCTTCATGATGCGGGGGATGGACCACGGTGGCGGGCACGACTCGCGGGACGAGGACGCTCACTCGGGTCATGGCCACCGCGACCAGACGTGAACCGTCGCGGCGTCCGGGCCGGTGTGCTCGTCTCGCCGGGCTTGGCGCTCTTCTACGTCCTGGTCGTCGCCGGGCCTCGTGTTCCTTCACCTCGAGACCGCCACACGAGCGTCGCGACCTCACGCCATGACCCACTGCCGACTGCCCCTCGGTCACGACGACCTCCTCCTCCGGCTGCGAAGGGTGGAGGGTCAGGTTCGGGGGATCCAGCGGATGGTCGAGACCGACGAGACCTGCGTGGACACCCTCACCCAGATCGCATCGGCGCGGGCTGCGCTGACCGCTGTCGCGATCGGACTCTTCGACGAAGAGATCGCAAGGGTGGCGGCGAGCGGCGGGACGGCCGACGACCTTGCCGCGATCCGCTCCTCCTTGGCTCTCTTCGCCCAGCACTGACGGGCGTGTAGCACGACGTGCGGCCTCGGCGGCTGCGACGGAGGCCACCCCGGTTCGGTCGCGTCGACGAGGGCACGGTCGCAGCCCGCACCCCTTCCCAACGTCCGCAACCGCTTCCGTAGTCGCCACCGATGTGCATTGGACCGAGACGGCGCACGCTCAGAGAAGCTCCACGACAGGAGGAAGACCATGGACGCAGAGCGTGCGATCAAGCGACTGGGCATCTTCGGGGTGCTCTTCTTCGCAGCGGTCATCACACTCGGTGTTGCCTCGCAGCCCGACGACCCTTCCAGGGGCCCGACGCGTTCCGTCTGGGGGTCCGCCTACTCCCACGAGACGATGCAACGAGACGCTGGGATGACCGAGCAGATGTCGACGCCGAACGCGGACACGGGCGGCGCCTCGCACCGGGACGATGCGCAGCTCGAGCGCTCCCGAGATGCCGGCTACGTCCGAGCCCTCGAGGAGCACCAAGCGGGGCTCGACCAGATGCTCGCCCGATGACGGAAGCAGGACAGCACCGAGTGCTCGCCGCAGGCCGCCACGTTCCCAGCGCATGTACGACATGATGTCGTAGGTTGGCGTTCAGACGAGCGACCAACTTCTCCGCCTTCTGGAGGCCCTGTGCAGACAGAGGACCACCGCCACCAAGTCGCCAGCCCAGGCCACGCACGCGTGGTCTTGGAGACCATGGGGATCCAGTGGGCGACCGAGCAAAGCGTCGTTGAGTGCGTGTTGGCCCGGGTCCCAGGCGTCCACTCGATCGAGGTGAACCCGGTCGCCCAGACCGCCACGGTCACCTACGACCCTTCTGCGACGAGCGTCAGGCAGCTCCGCTCACGGATCGAGGATTGCGGCTACGCCTGCGCCGGAGAGTCGGTTCCCACCCACTGCTGCGACCCCATGGCGAACGCGGACCGTGGGTCGGACGAGGTGGTGAGCGGCCCGAGGAGAGGTGAGGGCCATGCCCGCGCGCCTGCGGCGGCGCCGTCCGCTCACGAGATGATGGGCCACGGCGGCCACGGCACCACGTCGATGGATGCAATGGTCGCCGACATGCGTCGGCGCTTCCTCGTGGCCGCCGCCTTCTCGATCCCGATCCTGCTGTGGTCCCCGATCGGGCGGGACGTCTTGAGCTTCGACGTCGCCGCGCCCTTCGGGCTGCGCGACGACGTCTTCATGCTGATCCTCAGCCTCCCCGTGATGGCGTACTCCGCATGGATCTTCTTCGATGGCGCGTTCCGCGCCCTTCGAGCCCGCACGCTGGACATGATGGTGCTCGTCGCGGTGGCCGTCGGCGCCGGGTTCCTGTACTCCCTTGGAGTGACGCTCACCGGCGGCGGCGAGGTGTTCTACGAGGCGGCAACGGTTCTGACGACCTTCGTATTGCTCGGTCACTGGTTCGAGATGCGAGCACGCGGCGGCGCGAACGAGGCGATCCGCACCCTCCTGGACCTCGCTCCTCCGATGGCCACAGTGGTTCGCAATGGCGAGCCGGTCGACATCCCCACCGCCGATGTCGTAGTCGGTGACCTCCTCCTCGTGCGTCCCGGGGCCAAGGTCGCCGCCGACGGCGTCGTCGAGGGCGGGGACAGCGACGTCGACGAGTCGATGGTGACGGGCGAGAGCCTCCCGATCCACAAGGCGCCAGGCGACAGCGTCATCGGCGCGACGCTCAACACCACCGGCACCCTACGGGTGCGGGCCACCAAGGTGGGCTCCGACACGGCCCTGGCGCAGATCGTCAAGCTCGTCCAGGAGGCCCAGAACTCCAAGGCGCCGGGGCAGCGTCTGGCCGACCGAGCCGCGTTCTGGCTGGTGTTCGTCGCCCTGCTGGGAGGAACTGCCACCTTCCTCGCCTGGTACGCCCTGGCCGGCCGCCCCGCCAGCGAGGCCATCCTCTTCGCGATCACCGTGGTGGTCATCACCTGCCCGGATGCACTCGGCCTGGCGACGCCAACGGCGATCATGGTGGGCACCGGCCTCGGCGCCAAGCGAGGCGTCCTCTTCAAGAACGCCCTCGCCCTGGAGACCTCCGCTCGCATCGACACCGTGGTGATGGACAAGACCGGAACCCTCACGAAGGGCGAACCGGAGGTGACCGACATCATCACCTCCAACGGGGTGGACGAGCTGCGCTTCCTGTCCCTGGTCGCCGCCGTCGAGGCTGAATCCGAGCACCCGCTCGCCACAGCCATCGTCAACGAGGCCGACCGGCGGGGTGCGGATCGGGCAGGGGTCGCAGAGTCGTTCGACAGCGTCCCCGGTCACGGCGCCAGCGCCACCGTCGACGGCCACCGGGTCGTCGTCGGGAACCGACGCCTGATGGAGCGAGAGGGAATCGAGCTGGGCAGTCTGGCGGCACGACGAGACGAGCTCGCCCAGGGCGGACGCACTGCGGTCATGGTCGGCATCGATGGAGCAGCCGCCGGCCTGGTCGCGATGGCCGACGCTCCACGACCCACGGCCCGGTCTGCGGTCAGCGAGCTTCGATCGCAGGGCATCAACGTCGTCATGCTCACCGGGGACAACGAGGCCACGGCGCGTCGGATCGCCACGATCCTCGGCGTGGACGAGGTCATCGCGGACGTCCTCCCGGGAGACAAGGCTTCGCGGGTGGCGGAGCTCCAGGCGAAGGGTCGGAGGGTGGCCATGGTCGGCGATGGCGTGAACGACGCACCTGCCCTGGCACAGGCCGACATCGGCGTCGCCATCGGCGCCGGCACCGACGTTGCGATCGAGACCGCTGATGTCGTCCTGATGCGCAGCGATCCGCTCGATGTTCCCGTCGCCCTCGAGATCGGACGGGGCACTCTGCGCAAGATGCGCCAGAACCTCGGCTGGGCCATCGGCTACAACGCCATCGCGCTCCCCATCGCGGCTGGCGTCTTCGAACCTGCCTTCGACCTCGTCCTCCGACCCGAGATCGCTGCGCTGTCGATGTCGGGCTCCAGCTTCCTGGTCGCGGTCAACGCCCTCCTCCTCAAGCGCCTCCGCCTGCCCACTCGCTCTCCCGACACCGACCAACCTGCGCCGAGCCCGCCTGCGGAGGTCGAGGTTGCCTGATGCCACCCTCCCGGAGCGGGGGTGCCGCACCCGGCTCCAGAGATGCCGACACGATCCGACCGCGCCCTCTCCGCATGCTGTGGATCACCGCGACATGGGGAGCGTGCTTCGTCGCCATCCGCTGGGGACTGCGTGATGCCCCGGTGCTGTGGTTCGCCACGCTGCGCTCGACCATCGCCGGGATCGCGCTGGTGACCCTGGGCCTCGTGCAGAGGCGACCTCCTCCCACAGCCCTCACGAGCTGGATCCGCATCGCAGCGTTGGGCCTCTTCAACGGCGCGATCGCGTTCGGTGCCATGTTCGCGGGCGTCGAGGGACTCTCCACCGGCACTGCCGCCGTCCTGGCCAACGCACAGCCACTGCTGATCGTGCTGCCGGCTTGGTGGCTCTTCGGCGAGCGAGTCACGGTCCGTACCGGCTTGGTACTGGCCCTGGGCTTCGTCGGCCTCATCATCGTCGCCGCACCCGGCGGTGGCGGATCCGGCGCGCTGCTATCGGTTCTCGCCGCAGTCGCCATCACTGCCGGGACGCTCCTCGTCCCGCAGCTTGGGCCGCGTCGACATCGTCCAGGTGGTCGGGTGGCACTTCGTGATCGGCGGGGCGCTGCTCGCGATCGCGGCTTCCGCCGTCGAAGGCGCGCCTCGCTTCACCTGGACCCCGCAGTTCGGGCTGGTGGTCGCCTTCCTGGCTCTCGTCGGGACCGCCCTGACCTTCTGGGCCTGGTTCACCGAGACCCAACGGTGCCGCCTCGGCGAGCTGACCGCGTGGACGTTCCTCACACCGTTGTTCGGGCTGGCATTCGGGGTCATCCTGGCGGGCGAGCGACCGTCGACCACGACCGCTCTCGGCGTCGCCATCGTGATCGCTGCGATGGCCGTATTGGTGCGCCCGGGAGCGAACGAACCGGCAGCTGCTGCCTGAACCCGTCGTCCGCCACGCTCGATCAGCCGACGACCCGGATGCCCCGAGCAGCCCACTCGTGGCGCGATCCGTGCATCAGATCTCCCGACACGCCGGGCGAACCGAGGGAGGTGCGCGGGGGCTCCTACGGCTACCGATTCTGCTTCCCCGGCCATCCGACCCGATCCGCCCTGACTACGATCTCCTACACGATGTCGTTGATCGAGGCGTAGGCGTAGACCATGGCAGACCGGGGCGCCGATCGGCTGAGGGCGGTCCTCGACGCTGCACTGGAACTGGCCGGTGAGCACGAGCTCTCACGCATCCTCGACCGCCTGGTTCGGTGTTCAGCCGACGTGGTCGGGGCCACCTACGCGGCCTTGGGGGTCTATGACGCCGACGGACGCATCGAGCGGTTCGTCCACCACGGGATGGACGACGAGGCGGTCGCCAGGATCGGACGACTCCCCGAGGGCGAGGGGCTCCTCGGCGACGTCATCGCCGCTGACGGACCGGTCCGTCTCGTCGACCTCGGCGACGACCCGCGCTCCTGCGGGTTGCCCGAAGCACATCCGCCCATGCGTTCGTTCCTCGGCGTGCCGGTCCGCGTGGCGGGTCGCCGCTTCGGCAACCTCTACCTGACGGAGAAGCGAGGAGACGCCGCGTTCGACGAGGAGGACGAGCAGCTGGTGACAACCCTGGCGGCGTTCGCTGCGGCAGCGATCGAGGCGGCGATGCTGGTCGACGCCGAGCGACGGCTGGCGCTCGTCGAAGCCCGGTCGCAGGCGCAGACGGAGCTGCTCGGCAAGGTCATCGCGGCCCAGGAGGCCGAGCGAGCCGCGTGTCGCCCGTGACCTTCACGATCAGGTCGGGCAGTCGCTGACCTCCGTCCTCCTCGGACTTCGACTCGTCGACGGCTCCCTGTCACGCCAGCCGTGCGACGCGGCCGACGCCCGTCTCCACACGGATGAAGTGCGGGAGCTCGTCGCCCGATGCCTCGACGAGGTGCGCCAGCTCGCCTTCGACCTCCGTCCCACCGTCCTCGACGACATCGGCCTCGCCGCAGCGGTTCGACGGCTCGCCAGCGACCTCTCCGAACGGTTCGACCTGCAGATCCCGGTCCAGATCACAGCCGAGGGCGATGAGGCCCAGCTGACATCCGAGGTCGAGACCGTGATCTACCGGGTGGTGCAGGAGAGCCTGACCAACGTGGTCCGCCACGCGAGGGCCAGTCGAGCGACTGTGGAGGTATCGATCGAACAGGACCACGTCCGGGCTGTCGTCGTCGACGACGGTGTCGGCTTCGCCCTCGATGATGGGGTGTCGAGGTCGCTCGGCCTGGCCGGGATGCGTGAGCGAGCGCTGCTCGTCGACGGCGGGCTCGACATCACATCCGCTCCCGGGGAGGGCACGGCTGTCGTGGTGGAGGTGCCCCGGTGAACGAGCCGACCCGAGTCGCGCTGTGCGACGACCATGCCGTCGTGAGGAGCGGACTGCGGCGCATCGTCGAAGATGAGACGGGTCTCGATGTTGTCGGCGAGGCCGGATCGGCTGCGGAAGCCGTGGAGCTGGCCCGTGCTGAGCGACCCGATGTGTTCGTGATGGACCTGGGACTGCCGGGCACGAACGGAATCGAGGCGACGCGACATGTGCTCACCGTGAGCCCCTCAACAGCAGTGCTGGTCCTGACGGTGCACGATGACGTGGCCTACCTGCGCAAGGCCTTCGATGCCGGAGCGAGCGGCTACCTCGTCAAGGACGCCGCCGACATCGACCTGGTGCAGGCCATCCGGCAGGTGGCTCGCGGCGAGGAGTACGTCCATCCCCGGCTGGGCGCTGCCCTGCTCGGCGCCGAGGCCGCAGCTCGCATGGCCGGACCCGGTGGCGAGCTCTCCGCGCGGGAGGTCGAGGTGCTTCGCCTCGTCGCCCTCGGCAACACCAACGCCGAGATCGCCAAGGAGCTGTACGTGTCGGTTCGCACGGTCGAGTCCCACCGAGCCCATGTGCAGCAGAAGCTCGCGCTCAAGACACGCGCCGATCTCGTTCGCTACGCCCGCAACCATGGGGTCCTCGAGGGTTCGGTTCAGGACGACGGGGCCGATGGGTAGGCGAAGGTCCAGCCTTCGGCGCTGCGTCGTTTCCCCGCAGCAGATTCAGCGGCGCGCCCGGACGGCATCGATGATCACCGGCGAGTCCAAGCCCGTCGCCAAGGACGTCGGCGACCGAGTCGTCGCCGGCACCGTCTCGACCGACGCAACGTCCCCGTCCGGCCCGATGCACTCGGCCTCGTCAGGGAGCACCGCGGCGAGCGCGTCCTGCGCCCGGCCCAGAGCCCGCATCTCCTGCCAATGGCCCGACAGCATGATCGTGACCAGCCCGGCGAGCTCCAACCAGAAGGTCCGGCTCGAACCTGTCGAGGGATGTGGCCATCGAAGCGACGTAGGCGACGGTGATCGCCATGGCGACCAGGGCTCACTATGCCGCGAGGTGCGGTTCGTCGTCGTGGGAGGGCGGTGTGGGGGGCTCGTGTCGTTGCCGGCGATGGAGCACGGCCAGCGCCACGATCGACGAGGTGACCGCCAGGAGGCTGACCCATATGTTCACCCGCAGCCCGGCGAGTCGAGTGGCGTCGTCGATGCGCAGAGCTTCGACCCAGAGCCGACCGAGCCCGTAGCCGCCGACGTAGAGCGCGAAGAGAGTGCCGGGCCGAGCGCCGGGGCGTCGGCGCTCGTAGAGCACGAGGAACCCGGCGAGGGCGAGGTTCCAGAGTGCCTCGTAGAGGAACGTGGGGTGGAAGGTGGAGAACTGCTCGTAGCCGTCGGGGCGGTGGGCAGCGTCGATGCGCAACCCCCACGGCAGGTCGGTGGGCCGGCCGAAGAGCTCCTGGTTGAACCAGTTCCCCAGCCGGCCGATGGCCTGGGCCAGCGGGATGGCCGGGGCCACCACGTCCAGCAACTGCGCGGCGGGCAGCCCCCGGCGGCGTGCCAGGACCACCCCGGTGATGACGCCGACCAGAAGCCCACCCGGGATCCCGAGGCCGCCCTCCCACACGGCGAAGGCGTGCAGCCATCGGCCTTGGAACCGGTGGTAGTCGGTGAGCACGTGGTAGGCGCGGGCCCCGACGAGGCCGGCGATGACCGACCAGGTCGCCAGGAACGAGATGTCGGCGGGGTTGCCGCCGCGGGCCGCCCAACGCCGCTGGGCGACCCACACCGCCGCCAGCACGCCGACCGCGATGGCGAGCCCGTAGGCCCGCAGCTGCAACGGTCCGATGCCGATGGCGTCGTCTGACGGGCTGGGAATCGCCCCCACCAGGAGGGCGGCCCTCACGGTGCCTCCACCGTCAACGTTCCTTCCATGCCAGCCTCCCGGTGGCCGGCGACACTGCAGTAGAAGATGTGCTCCCCCGGCTCGTCGGCCCGGAGGCCGCCTTCGGCGGTCTCGCCGCCATCGGCTGCGACGTGCACATCGATGTCGTCGATCGTGAAGTCGTGCAGCACGTCGTCGGAGGACAGGACGATGGCGATGTCCTCACCGGCGGCGACGGTGATCTCGTCGGGGTCGAACTCGAAGGAGGTGGCGGCCACCTCGATGCGTCGGGCGCCCTCGGCCACCGGCGTGGACTCGCCGTGGCCGGCCATGCCCTCGTGGTCCATGCCGTCGCCGGACATCGACCCCGCCGCACGTTCGGTGTCCGAGCTCCCGTCCCCTCCGCAGGCGGAGAGGAGGACTCCCAGCGCGAGGACAGTGAGCAGAACCGGACGTAGTGATCGGCGCATCAGTGCGCTCCCTTCGGTTCTCGCTAGCGGGCGACGTGCGCCCCGTCCGAGGACGAGGTCTCACGATCACAACCGCGAGGTGATGATGAAGTCGGCGTTGCTCTGCTGGTAGATCCAAAGGCCCACGACCAGCAGCACGACCGCGAGCCAGCCTGTACGGGTTGGCCGCACCGACACGTTCGGCCACCTGCTCGTCAACGAGCCGACGAGAAGGCGGACGACACCGACCACACCGAGGCCCATCACCAGGAGGCTGGCCGGGTTGTAGCGCCAGGCGAGGAGCAGGTCGCCTCGGGCGATGGCGGTCGAGCCACGAGTCAGCCCACACGTCGGCATCACGATCCCGAGGTCGTGGCCCGGCATCGATGAGTCGAGCGGAAACCCCCCGATGACGGCCAGGAGCGCGGCTGCCGCAAGCCCCGCCCCGCCGAGCATCGACAGCCATCGCATCCGGTCGTCATCCCCGACATCAACGGAGGCCTGAGCCAACATGTCACCCCGATCTTCGGTGCTGGCTTCGCTCAGCTCGGCAGGTCGGAGAGGAGTCCGTTCATGGTCTCGATCTCAGCCTGCTGACCGGTGATGACCGCCTGTGCGAGATCCTTGGTGGGCTGGTAGAGGCCCTCGGCCAGCTCCTCCTCGGCCATCTCGATGGCCCCCTCGTGGTGGATGACCATCATCTCGAGGAACATTCGATCGAAGCCCGAGCCCGTCGCGGCTCGGAGGCCGTCCATGTCGGTCTCGCTCATCATCCCCGACATCCCGCCCGAGCCGCCCATGTCGGCCTCAGCGTCGGGGACGCTCTGATCCCAGTCGGTGAGCCACGTGGTCATCTGCTCGATCTCGGGGCTCTGCGCCGCCCGGATCTGTTCGGCGAGCTCAAGGACATCGTCGTTGGTCGACGTATCGAGGGCCATCTCGGCCATCACCACCGCCTGCGCGTGGTGAGGGATCATGCGCTGCGCGAACGCCACGTCGGCGGCGTTGAACTCAGCCCCCTCAGGAACGTCGATCGTCGTGGTGGAGTCGCCGGCGTCCGAATCCATGTCCATCGACCCGGAGCCGTTCGAGCCCATCCCGGCCATGCCGTCATGGTCCTCGGAGCTCGAACAGGCACCAAGGAAGAGGACGGCGACAGCGATCGCGGCAGGAAGGAAGAGACGAGTACGCACGGAGACCTCCGCTATCTACGACAAGTAGTAGTAGACTACCGGATGCTCGACGCATCGCACAGTCAGGGCGGCTGACGTCGTTCGGTGCATGGTCGACGGGTCCGGTCAGGGCCGATTGCGTTTGCGTACGGCACGCTGTCGGATGCCGCATCGTCGGGGGAGGACCGCGCCAGGTCGCCTCGACTCGCGGGGTGACGTCGTCGAGGCCGTTCGCGGCCGGGAACGTCAACCGCGGCAGGCGTGGACCAGGAACACCGCGAGGTGGTGGACCTGGACCGACGAGCCGGCAAGGGTGGTGAAGAGCGTCGCGACGGTCGCTGCGACCGGCACCTCGACGCGGCGAGAGTGGGCAGGATGCAGGAGGGCATCCACCCGATCAGCGGTGCTGCGTCCGTTGAAGGCGAGTGACGGGCCGGCGTGGTCGGCGGGAGCCATCAGTGCCACCCGCGCGATCGCCCGCGCCACCGTGCGGCGGGAACCGACCTGGGTGGCGGCGGCCTCGTCCGCCCAGCGTTCGGTCGCGAACCGCACCTGGGTGGCGAGCGGAACCAGGAAGGGGAACGCAGCGGCACACATCTCGACCGTGTGGACGTAGCGGTGATGGTGCAGATGGAGGTGAGCGTTCTCGTGGGCCAGCACCGCCCGTCGCTCGTCGGGATCGAGCTGACCGAACAGAGCGGACCCGACCACGACCCCACCCGGTCGGCCAGGGACTGCGAACGCGACCGGAGCCGTCGAGACGACGACCTCGATGCCATCGATGCCCGAGAAGGGGGCATGCTCGGCTCGGACTCGACTTCGATAGCGGACCGCCCGAGCCATCCCAGCAGCGAGGAGCGCAGCCGCAACCACCCCAGCCCACGGCGCAGCCCCGTGGTCGCCGGGGTACAACGCTCGACACCAGCCCAGCGCGTCGGAGACGGTGTGCAGCTCCGACGCCGCCGCCAACACGACCAGCGCCAGGGCCGCGAAGACACTCGCCGCAGCGAGCGCCACCGCAGCGGTGAGCGCTCTCGCGCTGGTCGCGGGTGACGCGACGCGGGGCAGGAACCAACCCAGGATGATCCCGCCGCCGGTCAACAACAGCGGGGCGACGAGCAGAGAGGTTCATTCGTCGGCCTCCTCGAGCAATGCCCGCAAGGCCGCTGCCTCGCCCTTGTCGAGCCCGTCGACGAAGCGACTCATGGTCGCAGTGCGGTCCGAAGTGGCGGCGAGCGCATCGCGCATCCGATTCGCGGCGAGGTCCGACTCCGACACCACCGCGGAGTAGGCGTACGCCCGACCCTGCTTGGCCCGCTCCGCCAGGCCCTTCTCCCACAACCGCACCAGGATGGTCATCACCGTGGTGTACGCCAGCCCGTTGTCCATCGCGACCCGGACGTCCGCCGGGATCATCGGACCGTCCGCACGCCACAGGACATCGAGCACCTCGGCCTCGAGCGCACCCATCGGTCGACGGTCAGCCATCAGCTCGATCCCTCATCCCCCAAGAGTACGCCGACACCCGGCGCCGATCCACGACAGCGTGTCGTTCCACGTCGGCGCACCCTGGTGAACAGCCATCCCCGGCCCCCTTCCAAACGGTGCCGATCCCGCTTAAACTACGACATGCTGTCGTAGTTTCCTGGTCAGCCGCCGAAGGGAAATTGAACTCCCCTTGGCGTCCCTCGAAGGCACCGCGACCGCAGGTTGAAGAGGGGCCGCGCCCCTCCCGTCGAAGGGGCTGTGATGCGCCACATGAAGCACATGGTCGGCTGCGTGCTGCTGATAGGTCTCCTGGTCGGTGCCCGAATCGTCGGTGTAGTCAGCTCGACCGCTGGGTTGGTGCTCGTGGTGTGCCCGATCCTGATGATCGGGATGTTCCTCATGATGAATCGCGATCACGGCGAAAGCGCCGAGGGCGCCGCCAGCGACGACGGAGCCGCGCCGAAGCCGCGAGCCCATCGCTGACCGGCCGTTCGGGCTCAACGACGAGCAACGAGCGCGATCGCGAACGTGGTCATCGATCCCGGTGTGCGTGATCCCGGCCAGCACCGAGCCGGTCCGAAGCTGCCATGGTCGGTCGGGCATCCGCGTCAGACTCCCGCAGAGACCCATCGACGATGCTGCCCCGATAGCTTCGGCGGGCGTGCAAGGAGGAGGCGCGCGTGAAACAAACCCGTGACGGTCACCGATGGGCCGGCTGCCTGGCGCTCGGCCCGCGCTGGCTGCTGTACGCAGGCGAGGTCGGGCCGACCGACCCCCACCAGCACCACGCCACGCAGCTCATGGCTGCGAACGATCCCCTCACCGTCACGGTCGGCAGCACAACAGTCACCTCGGAGCTGGTGATCGTACGGGCAGACCTGCCCCACCAGATCATCGAAGGATCGCCGAGCGCGACCCTCCTGTTCGTCGACGGCGACACGCCGAGCTCACGCATCGAGCCGCTGCCGCCGCCACAAGCGATTTCCCCTCTCGCTGCCGATCCACAGGGCTGGAGCCATCGCAGCGCAACGCTCGCTGCCGAATCGATGCTGTCGGCAATCGGCGCTCCCGCCACCTCTCGCCCAGCCTCGTCAGCCGAGGTCGACGCAGCGATCCACCACCTGGATGACGACCTGGCCGTCACCGCAGCCGACCTCGCCCGTCGCGTCGGCCTGTCATCGAGCGAGCTCTCACGACAGTTCAGTCGTCAGGTCGGGATCCCGTTCCGCTCGTACCGCCGATGGCGGCGGCTCGTGCTTGCCGTCGAATGCCTGGCCAAGGGCTCGAACCTCACCGACTCAGCCCATGCGGCAGGGTTCTCCGACAGCGCTCACCTCACCCGGACCTTCCGGGCGATGTTCGGCATCGCGCCGAGCGAGCTGACCGCAGCCAGCCGTTGGCTCGAGCCCTGATCGCGCACGTTCGTTCAAGCATCACCCTTCGACGACGCCGCACCATCACGTCGTGGTCTCCTCACCATCTCTCGGACGGATCGTCCAGCTCCTCTACGTCCCGATCGTCATCGGCCTGGCCGCGCTCGTCATCCGGTTCGCCGCACGAGGCGCACATCTGCCGCTCGTCGTCACCGTCGGAACAGCCCTCGCACTGTCGTTCGCCGCCGAGCGCGCCGCCGCATACGACCGCTCGTGGAACACAGACCACGATGACACCGCACGCGACGCGATCCACGCCTTTGTCAACGAGGCGCTCAACGTGGCCAGCATCGCTTCCCTTCCGCTGGTTGCGTCGACCCTCGTCATCGTTGACATGTGGCCGACGACCTGGGCGTTCCCCCTTCAAGTCGCGCTCGCGGTCGTCGTGTTCGACGCCGGCATCACGCTGGCGCACCGGGCCAGCCACCGCTGGCGGGTGCTGTGGGCGTTCCACGCGGTGCATCACAGTGTCGGCCGCTTCTACGGGCTCAACGGCCTCATGAAGCACCCCATCCACCAGGCCATCGAGATGACGGCCGGCGTCGCGGTGCTCGTCATCGTCGGACTACCCGCGGACGTCGCGGCCGCTCTCGCCGGACTCACCGTCGTCCAGCTCCTGCTGCAGCACTCCAACGTCGACTACGTCGTGGGCCCTCTCGGAAGATGGTGGGCGCTCAACGCTGGACACCGCCTCCACCACCTGCGCTACCCCGGAGAAGGCGACACGAACTTCGGGCTCTTCATCCTCGTCTGGGACCGCATGCTGGGCACCTACACGCCACCAGAGACCCGAACCAGGGTCACGAGCGACGACATCGGCGTCACCGGGCGACCGGACTACCCCGCGGCCTACCTGGCGCAGCTCACGCAGCCGTTCCGTGACCTGGGCGCGGAGATCGCCTGAAGCCGTCTCCGGAGTCCTTCGGCGGGATCGAGCATCACTGGTGCCATCGCCCAGTTCGTGGTGGTTGCGTTCGCACAGGGGTCATGGACTGACTAGGGCGCTGATCGGGCCTGGAAGATCTCGACGCAGCGGGCTGAACAGAACCATTGGCGTTCGCCGCGTTGATCGATCATCGACAGGCTCTGCTCACGGTCGACACGCATGTGACATACCGGATCGAGCGTGTGACCGGCGTCGGGCGCTTGGTCGGTCAGCTCGAGTCGGAAGAGCTCATGGGTCCCGTGGAGGTTCTTCAGCCGCCGGGGCCCGAGGCGAGAGACGGGAACCCCCAGCCGAATCGCGGCGTCGGCCACCGTTGATGTGCCGAGCACCTCACCGGGCTCAGCCAGCTCGGCGATGCGGGCCGCAAGGTTGACGACCGCACCGAAGATGTCGCCCCGCCGTTCGACGACCGACCCCTCGCAGAGGCCGGTGCGCAGCGATGGGAAGTGATGCTCGCCGAGCACGGCTTGATCGAGTCGCGCCGCCAGGCGCAAAGCGTTCTCAGGTTTGGTGGACATGCACAACACTGCGTCACCGATCGACTTCACCAGCCGATCCCCGGACTCATGGTCGCACGACATGTCCGCCAGGTCAGCGAGACGCAAGGCCAGCGTTGCGGCTGTCTCGTCGCCATGGGCCTCGGTCGCAGCCGAGTACCCCGCAAGATCGGCGAAGATCACCGTGGTCGTCTCGGCCTCCACCTCATCGATGTCCACGTACCTTCGATGGTACCCGGAGCTCGAATCCGCGCTGGCCTGTTGTGCCGAGCGGGTCGCTCCCCGACAGGTGTTCACCCGTCACAGGGACCAAGAGCCGCCACCGGCGTCCAGAGGCTCGGATGCCTCGACATGCGGGGATCGCGATCAGAGCTGCAGGAGGCGTTGAACGGCGATGATTGCCTCGGTGATGTGGAGCTCCCCTGCGTCGGGATCGGCCTCGACGGCATCGAGGACGCAGTGGCGGACGTGCTGGTCGACGAGGCCGAGGGCGACCTTCTTGAGGGCGGCATCGACCGAGGCGATCTGGGTGAGGATGTCGATGCAGTAGGTGTCCTCGTCGACGAGGCGCTGGAGGCCTCGGACCTGGCCTTCGATCTTGCGTAGGCGAGTGAGGTAGTCGTCCTTGTCGAGGGTGTAGCCGCGCATGTCAGGTCCCTTCGGGGAGCGCCCAGCGGGCGATGATGGGGTCGTCCAGACCGTCGATCGTCAGCATCGCGTCGCCTGCGGCGGGACCGTCGGCGGTGAAGGTGAGGGTGCCTTCGAGGTGGTGGCTGCCTGCTCCTTCTCCGTCCCAGGCAGGGCGGGTCCACGGCCGACCGTCGATGGTGAGGGTGGCTTGGCGGGCGATGTCGACGTCGAGGTCGACGGCGTGGGTGTCGAGGGTGATGTCGAACTCGGCGCCCGTGGAATCGACGCGGGTGGGGACGACGGTGGCCTCGACCTCGCCGACGGTGACGGTGACGGTGACGATCGTGTCTCGAGCTTGGCGGCGGTGGCGGGCGGATCGTCGCCACCGCACGCAGCGAGCAGGAACGCCGCTGCTACGACCAAAGAGCGGGTCAGGCGCACGACATCGCTCCGGCCGGGGGATGGGTGAGGTTCACCGCTTCTCGACCTGGTCGACGGGATGGTCGTCGTGGTGCGACGACGCGGACTGGTCGCCCATCATCATGCGCATCATCACGAACATCATCAGCGGGCACAGCAGGACGACGGCAAGGAAGCCCAGAGTGCTGGCCTTCACACCGAGGGCGACGAGCAGGACGACGGCGACGGCGACACCGATGAGGCAATGGCCGTAGTGCAGGTTCTTCATGGGCTGACCTCCTCTGTCCCCGCGAGCGTGCGCCCCTGGCTCGTCGAAGGGTAGGGAAGAAGGTCCCTACCCCTGTGGGGTATCGAAGGCGCAGGGTGAGGGTGTTCGAGGAGGTCTCCGATGCCGCTCACCGAGATCGCTGTCACCGCCACCGGAATCCTGCTCATCGGAGTCCTGGTGCGGTTCTTCTTCCGGGCCCGCCCAGCGACGGAGGCGCAGATCGGTGCATCGGGCCAGGAGGCCACCGTGGTCGTTCTGGGCGGCTACCAACCGACGGTCGTGCGGGCCCGGACCGGTGTGCCGTTGCGGTTGACCTTCGACCGCCGTGAGGACGGCGACTGCAGCGCCCGGGCGGTGTTCCCTGATCTGGGGGTCAATCGGTTCCTGGCGCCGTTCGCGTCGACCACGGTCGAGGTCCCCACCGACCGCCCCGGATCCTTCGAGTTCGCCTGTGGGATGAACATGATCCACGGATCGCTGGTCATCGAGGGACAGCCAGTGGAGGGCGCACCAGCCTCGTCAGGGTCGGTGACGTCGGCGACCGCGGGCGACACCGTGGATCTCGACGCCGAGGGCGCGGCGCACCGCGTCGAGCTCGCGGATCTCTCCCGCCGGGTCCTCGTCGGCGCCGCGCTGACCCTGCCGGTGTTCGTGGCGGTCATGGCCATGGAGCTCTTCGACGCCACGTGGGTGCCCGAGCCGCTGCTCGAGCCGTGGGTGCAGTTGGCGATGATCACCCCGGTGATGGTGTGGGTGGGGTGGCCGATCCACCGCACCGGCTGGCTCGCCCTCACCCACCGGGCCGCGGACATGAACAGCCTGATCACCCTGGGCACCCTCGCCGCCTTCGGGTACAGCCTGGTTGCGACCGTTGCGCCGAGGGTTCTGCCCGCCGACGCCCGGGACGTGTACTTCGAAGCTGTCGGAGTGATCGTCACGCTGATCATGCTCGGTCGACTGTTGGAGGCCCGGGCGAAGGCGGGCACTGGTGAGGCTATCCGGCGCCTGGTCGGCCTCCAGGCCAAGGTCGCCCACGTGGTCCGGGAAGGGGTCGAGGTCGACATCTCGATCGAGGAGGTGCAGTTCGGTGATGTGATCGGGGTGCGCCCGGGGGAGAAGGTGCCGGTCGACGGTGAGGTAGTCGATGGCCGCTCGAGCGTGGACGAGTCGATGGTGACCGGCGAGCCGATGCCGGTCACCAAGGCGGCCGGTGACCCGGTGATCGGCGCCACGATCAACCAGACCGGGACGTTCCGGTTCCGGGCCACAAAGGTCGGTGCCGACACCGTGCTGGCCCAGATCATCCGGCTGGTCCAGCAGGCCCAGGGGTCCAAAGCCCCCATCCAACGCCTCGCTGACTCCGTGTCGCGGGTGTTCGTCCCGGGGGTGATCTTCGTGGCCATCGCCACCTTCGTGGTGTGGTTCGATGTCGGCCCCGACCCGGCGATCACCCGCAGCCTTATCGCCGCGGTCGCCGTGTTGATCATCGCCTGTCCGTGCGCGCTCGGTCTGGCGACGCCGCTGTCGATCATGGTCGCCACCGGCAAAGGCGCCGAACGGGGTGTGCTGATCCGCTCGGCCGAGGCCCTCGAGACCGCCCACCGGCTCGACACCGTGGTGCTGGACAAGACCGGCACGCTGACCCGCGGCAAGCCCGAGCTGACCGACGTCGTCCCGGTCTCCGGGTTCGACCCCGACGAGCTGCTCGTTCTGGTCGCGGCGGCCGAGCGGTCCTCGGAGCACCCACTGGGACAGGCCATCGTGATCGGCGCGGCTGACCGGGCTGCGGCGTTCCTCGAAGCGGAGTCCTTCGACAGCAGCACCGGCAAGGGTGTCGTCGCCACCGTCGCCGGTCGAGCTGTGCTGGCCGGAAACGTGCGGCTCCTCGCCGACCACGGCATAGACCACAGGGCACTCGAACCGCTTCTGGAGCGTCTCTCGGGCGAAGGCAAGACGGCGATGCTGATCGCCGTGGACGGGGCCCCGGCCGGCGTGGTCGCGGTGGCCGACACCCTCAAGCCTGAGTCCGCCGCCGCGGTCGCCGCCCTGCGGTCCGCCGGGCTCGACGTGGTGATGATGACCGGCGACAACCGGCGCACCGCTGATGCCATAGCCCGCAGCGTCGGCATCGACACCGTGCTCGCCGAGGTCCTCCCAGGCGACAAGGCCGGCGAGATCGTCCGCCTGCAAGCGGCCGGACGGAAGGTCGGGATGGTCGGCGACGGCATCAACGACGCACCGGCTCTCGCCCAGGCCGATGTCGGGATCGCCATCGGCACCGGCACCGACGTGGCCATCGAGGCCGCCGATGTCACCTTGATGAGCGGCGGGCTCGACGGGGTCGTGACCGCCATCGCCCTGTCCCGCTCGACGATGCGCAACATCCGCCAGAACCTGGGCTTCGCGTTCGGGTACAACGCCGCAGGCATCCCGCTGGCCGCCGGGATCCTCTACCCGTTCACCGGGTGGCTGCTGTCGCCGATCATCGCCGCCGCGGCGATGGCCGCCAGCTCGCTGTCGGTGGTCGGCAACGCCAGCCGCCTCCGCCGCTTCCAGGCCCCCACGGTCGACCGGCCCGCACCGGCCGACACCGAGGACCGCCCGCTCGTGGAAGCGCGGAGCTGACCATGCACGGCCGGGTGCCCCTCGCACGCCGCAACCTCCTCGCCGAGCCCCGTCGCCTCGCCGCCAGCGCCGCGGGTGTCGGCATGGCGATCATGCTGATCCTGCTCCTGGACGGGCTGTGGGCCGGAATCGAAGCCAACATCACCACCTACGAGGACCACGTCGGAGCCGACCTCTACGTGGCCCAGCCCGGCACCCGGAACTTCTTCGGCGCCGTCAGCGTCATCCCCGCCGACACCGTCGACGACGGTCCGCGCCGACCCCGACGTCGACTGGGCCGTCGACGTGCGCGGGTTCTTCTCCATCGTCGAGCTCCACGACACCAAGGTGCCCACCTACGTCATCGGGTCGACCCCGGGCGAACGGGGCGGGCCCTGGGAGCTTCGCCAGGGCCGGGCACCCGCGGCCGACGACGAGGTCGCCATCGGCAGCGTGATGGCCCGCCGCCACGGCCTCGACGTCGGCGACCGCCTCGAGATCATGGGCCGCTCGTTCACGGGTCGTGGGCACCAGCACCGACGCGTTCATGGCCTCGTTCGTGTTCATGACCCACGCCGCCACCGACCAGCTGCTCAGCTCGCCCGGGACCACCAGCTTCGTGCTCGTCGGCACCCAGCGACCCGACTGCGGTCCGGGAGCGGCTTGCCGCCACCGGCCTGTCGGTCCTCGACCGTGACCAGCTCGCCCGCGCCGACCTGGACCTGATGGCCCGCGCCTACCGCGTCCCCCTCGCCGTCATGCGGACGGTGGCCTTCGCCATCGGCAGCATCGTCATCGCCCTCACCGCCTACACCGCCATCGCCGACCGTCGCCGCGAGTACGGCATCGTCAAGGCCATGGGCGCCAGCGCCATCCGCCTGATCGCCCTCGCCGTCGAACAGACCCTGCTCATCGCGACCGTCGGTCTCGTCGCCGGCGGGCTGCTCTTCGTCGCCGGCCGGGCGGTCATCGGTTGGGCCCGGCCGCAGTTCGTGATCCTCGCCTCGACCGGCAGCCTCGGCCGTGCCATCACCGCCGCGCTGGTGATGGGACTGGTCGCCGCCGTCGTCCCGGCCCGGCGACTCGCCCGCCTCGAGCCCGCCGCCGCCTATCGGGGTGGATGATGACCGGCCGCATCCCCCTCGCCCGCAAGAACCTCTTCCAGGACCGCCGCCGCGCCGTGCTCGCCGTGGGCGGCGTCGCCGCCTCGCTCGTCCTGGTCCTGGTCCTCGACGGCGTGTTCGCCGGTGCCATGCAGCAGGTCAACGCCTACATGCGCCACTCACCCGCCGACGTCTTCGTCGCCCAACGCGACGTCCGCACCATGCACATGACCCAATCGGCCCTGCCGCCGACCACGGTCGACGAGGTCGCCGCCGTCGACGGAGTCGCCTGGGCCGAAGGGCTTCGCTACACGACCAGCATCCTCGAAGCCGACGGCGGCGGGCAGCTCACCACCTACGTCCTCGGCTACGACACCACCACCGGCAGAGGTGGACCCCGCCGCCTCGCCGCCGGCGGGGCGCCCGGTCCTGGTGAGGTCCTCGTCGACGACACCGCCGCCGACGAGCTCGGCATCCACGTCGGCGACACCGTCTCGATCCTCGGCTCGCCGGTCCCGCTGCGGGTCAGCGGCCTGTCCACCGACGGCACCAACATCGTCAACACCACCGTCTACATCCGCACCCAGGACTTCGCCGACCTCCGCGGCGACACCGTCGCCTACGTCCTCGCCGGTGCCAAACCCGGCATCGACGCCGACACCCTTGCCCAGCGCATCGCCGCTGCGCTGCCCGACACGACCGTGCAGACCCGCGCCGAGTTCGCCCGCCAAGAAGCCAACGTCGTGCGCGACATGGCCGCCGACGTCATGAAGATCGTCACCGTCATCGGCTTCGTCATCGCCCTCGCCGTCACCGGTCTCACCCTGTTCACCGCCACCCTGGCCAAGCTCCACGAGTACGGCATCCTCAAGGCCCTCGGAGCCGGCACCCCCCGACTCGCCGCAACCGTCGCAGCCCAAGCCGCCTGGTCCGTCACCCTCGCCCTCCTCGCCGCCGTCGCCGCGTCGATGCTGCTCGGCGTCGCCATCGGCGCCGCCACACCCAACGTCCAGGTCGCCATCGAGCCGGAATCCATCCTGCGCACCGGCGCCACCGCCCTCATCGTCGGCGCCCTCGCCTCGCTCATCCCGCTGCGTCGGGTCCTGCGCGTCGACCCCGCCACCGCCTTCCGGAGGCCATGAGCATGACCAACGACTCCACCCCGCGCTCGGCGGTCACGGTCCGTCACCTCACCAAGACCTTCGGCCAAGGCGAGCTCGCCGTCCACGCCGTCAACGACGTCGACCTCGACATCGCCGTCGGCGAGGTCGTCCTCGTCATGGGACCCTCCGGCAGCGGCAAGACCACCCTGCTCCTCATGCTCGGCGCCATGCTCCGCCCCACCAGCGGTTCCGTCATCGTCGACGAGGTCGATCTCACCACCGCACCCGAACGCCGACTCCCCGCCCTGCGAGCGACCCACCTCGGGTTCATCTTCCAGGACTTCAACCTCCTCTCCGCCCTCACCGCCCGCGAGAACGTCGAGCTCGCCTGCAACCTCGCCGGCACCGTCGGCCGCGACGCCCACCACCGCGCCACCGACCTCCTCGACCGCGTCGGGCTCAGCGAACGCCTCGACTTCCGACCCGACCAGCTCTCCGGCGGCGAGAAGCAACGCGTCGCCATCGCCCGCGCCCTCGCCAACAACCCCACCGTCCTGCTGGCCGACGAACCCACCGCCAACCTCGACTCCGGCCACGGACGAGAGATCGCCCGACTCCTCCGCCGCCTCGCCGAAGAGGACGGACGCAGCATCGTCATCGTCAGCCACGACGACCGACTCCGCCAGGTCGCCGACCGGGTCCTGTGGCTCGAAGACGGCACCTTCCGGCAACTCACGGGCATGGCCACCGACCCCGTCTGCGGCATGGCCGTCGAACCCACCGGCAACCCCAGTACCGTCGTCGACGGTCAGACCTGGTGGTTCTGCTCCACCCACTGCCACGACGAGTTCACCGCCGATCCGTCCCGGTTCGTCCCGGCCACCGGCGGGTGACGCGTCGGCACCTTGAACCAGGCGGCAAGTCGCTCGATGGTGCTGCGGACGGACGGCGACTCGAAGTCCTTCGACCCGAACGAAGCGGTTAGGGCTCGACGGTCGTCGCTGGCGAGGCCATTCCACCTGCGCCACCGAACCTGAAGTCGTCAGCGTGATGTATCGACTGAATGCATGGCATGTTCGAGTTCGGATCCGCGCTGCATGCCGCTCGGGTGGCGGGTGAGCTCACCCAGGTCGAGCTGTCTGAGCGCTCTGGCGTGGCGCGCCCGAACATCACGGCCTACGAGTCGGGACGACGTGAGCTGCTCTTCCACGGCGCACTCGAGCTGTTGGCAGCCGCCGGTGCCGAGGCCACGATCGAGGCTCAGATGGCGTGGTCCTGGATTCTGACGCTCCGCCCGAAGACGGCGACGTCGAGCTGAGTTTGGTGCCCGGCCTCCGGCTCCCTGACGAGCTGAACGAGGCCAACTGACCGCGCCACGCGGAGGTCGCATGGTCAGTGTGAGCCGCCGAGCACGACCGACCACCACGGGACGAGAACCCAACACCAGCGCCGGAAACACCGACGCCCCCTTCGCGTGCTCACATCCCCCTTCACGAAGCTACGGCCGACTCAGGTGGTAGCCGGTGACCCGGTGAGGTTGGGTCGATGCGAGCGGGACGGGCTAGCGGCGGGTGCCGTCCACGACTCATGTCGAGTGTGGCGACCGCCTCGACGGCGCCGTCGGGTCCCACCCCTCGGCCTCGTCGGGGAGGAGGGCAGCAAGAGCGGCGAGGGCGTCCTGGGCTTGGCCAAGGGCCCGCATCTCAGTGGCGAACGTGTTCGTCGAGCAAGCAGAGGGCGGCGCTCTGAGAGCCTTGGTCGCGGCGGAGATCCGGCATGAGGACATCGACGGTCGGCGGTGCGGCTCAGACGGTCGGCTGCCTCGTCGGTCCCCGGGCTCCCCCGCCCGGACGGCTTCCGGCCGTCCGGGCGGGCCGCACGGTTCAGGGATCTCGGAAGATCCAGAGGCCGATGTTGTCGCGGTCGCTGCCGAGGATGTAGGTGACCCGTCCTCGCCCCAGGACTGTGACCTGGGGAAACGTGGTCTGGCCGGGGAGATTGGAACTCCCAACCCCCTGCTTCCAAAGCAGACCAAGCCGCTGGGCCACTTCCTGGTCAGACCGCATTTCCGCAGCTCAGAGGCTAGATCTCGTGCCGTCCAGTACCGGCCCGTGTCGCTCTGTACACACGTCTCGCGGGGTTTCGCGGGCCCTACCGCGGCACCCCGATCAAGCCAGTCCGCGATGAAGGCCCTCGGATCGGCCGGAGGTGTTGCCACACCACCGAACCCGAGGGCCTTCGGGCGCCATCGTAGGGCAGCCACGACCTCCTCGGCGCAGGTGGCTGCGACATCGTCGACCCGGACTCGCTGACCAACCTGCGTCACGAACCAGCCGACGACGACTGCGCCTCTCCAGGGACGGCGTCAGCGGATCGGAACCTCTGCGACCAGCTCCATCGCCTCCCCTTCCCGGATCGCAGTGACCTCAAGGATCCAGGTCCCCGGCGCACCGAGCGTTGCGGCCAACACGGAGACGTGCGATGCAGTCACCGGCACGACATCGAGTCGACGCGGCGGGACGTCGCCGGTCGATGCGGTCACCTCGACCGCGTCGATCGCGAGCGGTGACGACCCGTCTGGCGCGAAGAAGTAGAGGTGGATGTCGTTCTCGCCGACGCGGGCGGGGGTCACGTTGATCTGCATCGTCGCGTCCTCGACCCGCACCGTCTGATCGACCGGCTGGTCGACTGAGACCCGGGCCGGGGGCTGCTCCACCAGTGCCGCCGTGAACGCCAGCAGGACCGCTGCGACCGCGACCTCGAGCCTCAGGTTCCGCACCAGTCTGTCGAGCCCACCTTCGATCGCGGGCAGCACGCGAAAGCGGTTGACCCACCCGAGCGCGACCATCACGGCGAAGAGCACCAGCTTGGCGGTCAGCAGCCGTCCGTACGTGGTCGTCGTCAGCGCCGCGACGTCCGGCACCTGGAACAGGCCGCTCACCGATGCCGGAGATCGCCACCACGGCCACGAGACCCAGTGCCATGGCGGAGAACCGTCGGACGAGCGCAGCGGGGTACGTGATCGTGCGGACGATGACCAGCAGCGCGAGCACCCCGCCCACCCAAGCGCCGGCTGCGAGGAGGTGGACCGAATCGGCCACGACCGCGACGGTCCTCGCGCTCGCCGTCCACGGATGCCCTCCCATCGAGGAGAGGAGGGCCGCCCCCACCAAGCAGGAACATGGGCACGACCCGCGCCCGCCGCCACACGATGGGGATCGACGCCGCCACCGCGACGAGCGCGAGGAGTGCGGTGCGCCACGCGATGAGCCGCCCGGTCCTCGACCCGAGACCGGAGTCGGCGACCAGGGGCACGGCATCGAGCAGACCGCGGCCAGCTCCGCTCGCGGTCTCGGCCACGAGCAGGAGCAGCCCGCCCAACCAGCCGACGCTGGCTCCGACCACGCACAGGCGGCTGAGAGCCGCCGATGCCGGATCGCCGGCGAACATCGCGAGCAGGACCGCCCCGATGGCCGTCACCAGCCCCGCGAACCCGAGCCACCGCGCCACCGCCGCCGACCATCCGACGAAGGTGGAGTCGCCGTCGTCGACGGCCGGAGCACCGGTGCGGACGTCCACGTGGAACACGAAGGAGCTCGACAAGGTGTGACCGTCTTGGCTGGTCGCCCGCCAGGCGACCGTGTAGCTGCCCCGCTGGTCGCCTCGGACGTCGGTGGTCAGCTCGAGGTCGCCGCCCGACAGCCGGGTCGTCCCCTCGTCCACCCGGGCCCCATCCGGGCCGAAGACGCGGATCGAATCGTCGGTGATCTGCATCGGCTCGTCGAAGCGGAGCGAGACCTGGTCGGGTGCCGAGCCTTCGAGGAGCTCGTCCCCGGTGGGAGATGTCGACGACGAGCTGGGCGTGGGCGGCGACGGGTGAGGCCCAGACCCAGCCGATGAGGATCGCCGCAAGGCACGCAGCGACGATGACAGTGCCGGTCCGCGGTCGCGGCGGTAGAGCGCCGACGCGCAACCGGCTCGTCATCGAGATCCAGTATGGCGCTGAGGCTCAGCCGCGACCTCAGCCGTCGGTCGACTCGACCAGGATCGTCACGCGGCCATCCGACCGAAGGGAGGTTGCGGTGACGTAGCGCCCCTCGGAGGCGAACGTCTGCCGCGCCGTCTGACCTCGCTCGGCGGCACAGGTCTCCGATCGAGTGCGGTCTCCAGTCGTTGTTGCGCAGGACGAGATCCTGACCGGGCGTCAAACGGATGATCTCCGGAAGGAGGTCGTCCGCCTCGCCACTGGCGATCTCGGCTCCGACGTCCGGGCCGACGACGTACTCGACCGGATCCGGAGTCGACCTGTCGTCACCGTTGGCGACGGCCAGGATCACGGCTGCGAACACGAGACCGACCAAGCCCATCACCAGGGCGGCCCGCCCCAGGCCGGCTCTCCCCCGGCTCGAGGGGGCCTCGCTCTCGGAGGGCTCGCCCTCGACCTCGGGCTCGACGACGACTGTGCTCATGGTCCGCTCGCCTCCTCCGTCGCACCCCGTATCGCGAGATCGCTCTCGCCGGGTGACAGGTCGTAGCGGTCGCGCGCCTCGCTGCCCGCGCAGCCCTCGCTGCCGTCTTGGCCGGTGGCATCACCGAGGCTGTCGTCGAGGATCGGGTTCTCCCCGCTGAACACCCCCCAGGGGCTCTCGCATCCGGGGACCACCCAGGCGTGGCTCATCCAACCGTCGGTGCCGTTGGACTTGCTGCCGCCTCGGGCGTTGCACTCCTCCTCGGTGGTGGTGGAGTCGCCGATGACGCCGCCGCGCCCGATGCAGAGCCCGAAGTGCCGGTGGTACGAGTCGTTCTCACCGACGAAGCCCTGGCTCGGTGTCGCGGTGCCATCCAGGCGGATGTAGTAGCTCAAGCCGACGATGCGAGACTCCGGGTCGGTGCCGTCGTAGAGCAGCATCTCGGGCTGCTCGATGTCGAAGGTGCCGTCGACGATCCCGAAGTTCATGTAGTGAGCAGCGATCCCGGGCACGTAGCCGGTCACACGGCCCCACCCTGCGGCGGTCGCGTCGGCCACCGTCGGATAGCGCTCGCTGACCTCGCGGGCCAGAGCCAGCTCGTCCTCGAGCCGGTCGCACTGGGATCGGTCCACCAGCGCGGTCCACGGCGTCGGACCGGGGTGGCCCATCGAGGGGAGCTGCGGCGAGCCGTCCGCCGGAGGAGTCGCGGAGTGTGATCCGGGGTTTGCCGCGACCCAGCGTCGCCACGCGTCGTACTCCTCGTCGGTGGCCTCGCCGAGGGCCAGGATCAGCTCGGCCGCAGCACCTTCGCCGCTCGAGACGGTGGTGAGGCTGATCATCCGGTCGAGGTGCTCGGACCCCTGCCCGTCCAGGGGACGGGGCCGGGTCGCATCGGCCATGGCGCCGATCGCCGGCATCGACATGGTCCCGCCGCCGTAGGTGTCGACGTTCATGGCCACCGCCTCGTCCCAGTAGGCCTTGGGGTTGAACGCCAGGTCACAGCGAGCCCGGTCCAGCCGCAGCATGTCGGCCGCGTGCGCCTCGGGGCTGCCCGCCGCCGCCGGAGTCGCACTCGCCCCACCACCGTGGTGACCGGGGGCGCCGTGGCCGCCGCCGGCCGCAGCGCCTCCACCGGAGGAAGCCACGACGTCAGCCGTCGGCGGAGTGTCCGGGGTGATCACGACGACGGACGCAACAGCGACGGCGACCAGCCCCAGGGCCAGGGCCACCGTCGACGGCAGCCGAAGAGCGCGGGGCGCCGCCAACATCCCCGCCGCCAGCGTGACGGCACCGGCTTGGAGGGCGGTCGACGTGAGGTCGAGCGTCCCGACAGCCTCTGCGACACCCCCGTACGGGTCGAACGGCAAGCCGAGCGTCCGGCTCCACACCCAGGTCGCGGTGGCCAACGTGTTGACCAGGATCGTCATCCAGAGGATCGAACGCGATGCCCGACCCGCGGCAAGGGACGCAGCAACGCCGACCTGCGCGAGACCGATGAGCGCGAACCCGAGCGGCACCACCACGTCGCCCCCGGCGTGGTCGCTGATGACGGAGAAGTGGATGAGGCCCGCGCCTGCCGAACAGCCTGCGGCCACCCACGCCACACCTGATCGGTCAAGGGACTCGTTCCGGATCGCACCGGTCATGACCTGGCTCCCTCGGTGACTGCTGTTGCACGAACACTGCAGAAAGTAGTCTATGACGAACGGCACATCAATGCCGCCACCCGGACGGGGCGATGACCGCTGAACCCGCCGTGGGCCTAGCCTTGCTGGCCATGTCGTGGTCCAGGAACACCGTGGGGGCCGACTCCCCGTGGCTCCGGGCTGCGGTGCTGCCCCCCGGCCTCTTGCTCGGGCACCTCGTCTCCCGTTCCCCTCTCTTCGGGGGCGGCGGGGACAGGTGGAGCCCCGAGGTGCTCGATCTCCTGGTGTGCACGGGCGTCCCCCTCCTTCTCGTCGCCACGGCGTGGTCGGTCCACGACGGCGGAGCAGGGCGTCGGTCGTCGATCCGGCCCGGGGCGGCTGCCCGTCAACAGATCCTCGCCTTCTGCGTCGTGAGCCTCGGCGAGCACGTGGCCTCCGGCGTCTCGCCCTGGCAGCTCGCCACGGAGCACGCGTTCTGGATCGCACTGGCGGTCCACGCGCTCGTCGGTGTGTCGATCGCGCACTGGCTGCGAACGGCGGCGCGCGTCGGCGAAGGACTGCTCGACGGTCGCGACCTCGCGCCGCCGATCACGACCCGCGACGCCACGGCCACCGTCGGCCGATCACACGAGCCGGGTCGACCCACGCCCCTCTCGCCCCTCTCCCGACGAGGCCCCCCGGCCTTCGCTCTCGCCTAACAGCCGACGGCACCCGGTCGTCGGCGGCGGGTCGGTCTGATCGTTCGTGCGGTCACCGTCCCGTCGGACGAGAGCGAGGCAACGCCTCGCGGAGAGAGGACCATGCCCGCCCTCACCCATCGCCACCCACCGACGGCGAACGAGATCGACGAGGCCAACGACTCGTCCGACGAGCCCCGGCCGCCCACCGACGACCACGAGGACGCGTCGCACCCATCGGGTGAAGGAGAGGCCGCCCTCGCTGGCGAACCCACCAGCGCCGGCAGCCCCGACGAAGGGCGCATCGCCAGGTGGTTCGGTCCGCTCACACCATGGAAGCTGGCGTCGTTGATCCTTGCGGTCCTCTTCTTCGGCGCGGCGGCCGGATACACGATCCGAGACGCCGAATCGCAGGCGTCCTCGGCCGTCGACGTCGGGTTCCTCCGGGACATGACCGTCCACCACCAGCAGGCGCTCGTCATCGCGAAGACCGCGCTGTACGGCGACCTCCCTGACGGTGTCCGGTCGTTCGCAGACGAGGTGGTCACCCAGCAGAGCATGGAGATCGGTCTGATGCAGGCCACCCTCTACCGGCTCAACGAGGAACCGGAGGGCAACGGCACCGCCATGGACTGGATGGGGATGCCGGTTCCCGTCGACGACATGCCCGGGCTGGCGAGCCCCGAAGAGCTCAGCCGACTCGAAGCCCTCGACGGCGAGGAGGCTGCGGAGCTGTTCTTCGCCCTCATGACCCGCCACCACCTCGGAGGCCTGCACATGGCCGAGGCCGCCGCCCAGGATGCCGAGGATCCATGGATCCGCGACCTCGCCTCCCAGATGGCGCGGGGCCAGCAGGCAGAGGTGGTCGAGTACCGAGCGGCACGCACGCGGCTCGGCCTCGGACTGCCCGAGGGATACGACGAGACCCCGCGCCTGGAGATCCCCGCAGCGGAGCGCGACGACGACCAGATGCCGAGCCCGTCATTCGTCGTCCTCGGCGTCATCACGGTCACGGCTGCCGCTGGGCTCTTCGCCCTGCTCCGGCGGCGACGCTCGACCACCTCGGGGCACGAACCGCTTCCAGACGAATCATCACCACCGGCCGAGGAGGCTCGCAATGGGTAACCGCTCGAAGCAGGGCCGATCGACCTCACCGTCCTCGGAACGGCCCGGACGCGATCGTCATAGGCCTGGGCATCGCGTCGGCGATCGTGCTGATCGGCTCGGCGCTGTTCGCGCTCGGGGTCTTCTCTGACGACGAGCCCACCACAACCCGCGTCGCCACACCGATCACGTCGCCGGTCCCAGAGGGCAGCTCGGAGCCCGCCGGAGAACCGGTCGGCTGCGAGAGCACGCACAGCGGCCACAACGTGATGCGGTGGAACGCGACCATGGCCGACGAGATGGTCGCCGCCGGCTGCGAATGGCCCTACGACCCGTTCCTCGTGCCCCTCGAGGGAGGGGAGGAGGACCCGGCGCTCGACGCTCCCTTCGAGGCACGCCTGTACTCGGAGATCTGGGACATGATCGGACAGGTCGACGTGGGCGTGTGCGCGGTGTCAGCCCTCCCCGAAGAGCCCGGCGCCGGTGGGTTCGTCTTCGGGTTCGACTACGGGATCGCGAGCCAGGATGCCCTGCCAACGCCACCGCGCACGTCGTGGTCGAGGAGTACGGCACCCGAGCCCAACGAGACGCTGCCGCCCACGCATCGGACGAGCCTGCGACCTACGTCCTGGGGCGATGGGTCGTCACCGTGTTCGGCGAGGAAGAGACCATGACCGATGCGCTCAGGGAAGGCGTCGCGTCCCTTGGCGCCGTACCCGTCGAGCCCTGATCCTGCACACGAACAGATGCTTGCGTCTCCGATCCTTGGCGACCTGATCCTGGGCCCGTCCGACGGGGTGCTCTTGCCGGGGAGCACCACCGTCGCGTCGCAACCCATCGCAGCCGAACCGACTGCGACCGATCCCCGCGCTGGCCAGGGGTCGGCGCACGCTGCACCGACGGGCGCCTACCTCGCAGCAACGATCCTCGGAGCCATCGTGGTCACGCTCGTGGTCGCGGCCGTCGCGTACATCCGATCGTCGCGGCGGAGCCGCAGGGCCCACGCATGACGATGGCGACCAAGGACGTGGCGTCCGCCGATGAGGGCGCGGCTGGCTGGGGCGCTCGTGAGGTGGCGGCCGCGGCACTCATCACGTTGGTCGTCAGCACCGTGCTCGGTTCGCTCCTGCTCACGGTCATCGGTGACGAAGCTGGTGAAGCGGCCTCGCTGCTCTCCGTGGCCTTCCTCCAGACGACCCTCTGGGCCGGGATGGCCACCGGGGTGTTCGTGGCTCTGCGACACCGGCGCGGCGCGATCGTCCAACGTCTCGGGCTCAGGTTCCGTCTCAGCGACGTCCCCATCGGCGTGGCTCTCGGCGTGGCGTCACAGCTGGCGATCGTCCCGCTCGTCTCCTGGCCGTGGGCCGGACTCCTGGGGCGCTCGACCGATGACCTTCGAGAGCCGGCCTGCCGCCTTGCGGAGAAGGCCGACGACCCTCTCGGAGTGATCATCTTGTTCGCGATCACCGTGCTCGGTGCTCCGGTGGTCGAGGAGCTCTTCTTCCGGGGGTTCGTCCAGCGCGGGATGACATCGAGCTTCGGTCGCGTCGCCGGCGTCGTGAGCACAGCGGCGATCTTCGGCACCATCCACTACCAGCTGCTCCAGCTGCCCGCCCTCGTCGCCTTCGGTCTGGTCCTCGGAATCGCCGCCAGCCGCACCGGTCGACTCGGCCTCAGCATCGTGACGCACGCTGCGTTCAACGCCACGACCATCGTCACCCTCGTGCTGCTCAGCTCCTCGGTCGGCGACAGCTGCGCGTCGACGTTGGCCGTCGTGCGATGACGCGCATCCCCCTCATCAGACCCGTGATCGGCGTCCTCCACCATCGATCCAGAAGCACCTCCAAGGAGCACCCCTCGTCATGACCAAGAGCGTCAAGATCAGTCTCGTCCTCATCGTCGCCGCCGTCGGCGTCCTCGCCGCCGTCCTCGCGTTCGGCGGAGACGACAGCGAGCCGAAGGCGTCGACGGTGTCGGAGGTGGAAGACCGCCTGACACCGCCCGACAGCATCCGGCTGTCCGACGGGCCGGACACCTCGGCCACCCTCGTGGAGTTCCTCGACTTCGAGTGCGAGAGCTGCCGCGCCGTCAAGCCCGTCGTCGACCAGGTGCGCACCGACTACGAGGGCGAGCTCGAGATCGTGGTCCGCTACATGCCCCTCCACGCCAGCTCCGTGAACGCAGCCAAGGCCGCCGAGGCGGCGAACGCGCAGGGACGCTTCGAGGAGATGTACGACCTCTTGTTCGAGACCCAACCCGAGTGGGGCGAGCAGCAGACGCCCGAGGAGGACTTCTTCTTCGGGCTCGCGGAGCGCCTCGAGCTGGACATGGACGAGTTCCGAGCGGTGTACGAGGACCCCGCCACGGAGGCCAAGGTCGACCGGGACCAGGCCGACGGTGAGGCCCTCGGCGTCACCGGCACCCCGACCTTCTTCCTCGACGGCGAGCAGCTCGAGCTGACGACCGTCGACGACCTGCTCGCCGCGATCGACGAGGCCGTCGGCCCCTGATGCCCCGTCGATCGGCCGCCGTCGCGGCCGGGATCCCTCACGACTCCCGTCGCCAGCGCCGCTTCGGGATCGGTCTGACGGTGGGCGGACTCATCGGCGCGGTCGCAGCGATGGCGCTCCTCATCGAGAAGATCTCGGTGCTCGAGGATCCGGCCTACATCCCGTCGTGCAGCATCAACCCGATCATCTCCTGCGGGTCGGTGATGCTGTCCGACCAGGCGGAGGCCTTCGGCTTCCCCAACCCCCTCATCGGCATCGTCGGCTTCACCATCGTCGTCACCCTCGGCGTCGTGCTGAGCACCGACGCCCGCCTGCCCCGGTGGGTCCACCTCGGCCTCGGCCTCGGAGCCGCGCTGGGCACGGCCTTCATCCACTGGCTCATCTTCCAGAGCCTCTATCGCATCGGGGCGCTCTGCCCCTACTGCATGGTCGTCTGGGCGGTGACGATCCCCTTGTTCGTCGCCATCGTCGTCCACCTCCTCCGCACCGACGCCCTCCGACCACCACACTGGCTGGCGGGCTTGGCGCGGGTCGTCACCGAGTACCCCGCGGCGCTCGTGACGGTCTGGTTCCTCGTCGTGATCGCCCTGATCACGCGGCGCTTCTGGGACTACTGGGAGACCCTCCTGTGACGCCCCACCCAGAACGGACGCCTCGGACGACATCAGCCGACACCTTGACATCTGTACATCTGTGCAGGCATTGTCGGGCGATGCGAGACGCAGACCACCGTCGGCGGACCCCATCGCCCAGCCTCCCAGCCTCGACCGGAAGGGCCGCACCATGAGCGGCGATCACAACCACGCCACCATCAGCAGCGGCGCCCGCCACAAGGGCCGTCTCCTCGCTGCGTTCGTGCTCCTCGCCGTGTTCATGGTCGTCGAGGTGGTCGTGGGAGTGATCTCCAACTCGCTCGCGCTGCTCTCGGATGCCGGCCACATGTTCACCGACGTGCTCGGGATCGGCATGGCCCTGGCTGCGATCCACCTCGCGCAGAAGCCCAGCCGCACCAACCACACCTTCGGGCTCTACCGACTGGAGATCCTGGCCGCCCTCGCCAACGCGGTCCTCCTGTTCGGGGTGGCCATCTACGTGCTCTACGAGGCGATCGGCCGCCTGTCCGAGCCCCCGGAGGTCCTCGGGACGCCGATGCTGATCGTCGCCACGCTCGGGCTCGCCGCCAACCTCGTGGCCTTCGCACTGCTCCGCTCCGGCTCGAAGGAGAGCCTCAACCTCGAAGGTGCCTACCTGGAGGTCCTCTCCGACACCATCGGATCGGTCGGGGTGATCATCGCCGCGATCACCCTCCAGCTCACAGGGTGGACGTGGGTGGACCCGGTCGTCGGGATCGCGATCGGTGTGTTCATCCTCCCCCGGACGTGGAGGCTGGGAGCCAAGGCCGTGCGCATCCTGGTGCAGGCCGCCCCACCCGAGATCGACCTGGACGGACTGAAGACGCGCCCTGACGGAGATCGACGGTGTCGCCGACGTCCACGACCTGCACGTGTGGACCCTCACCTCGGACATGGAGGTCGCAACCGCCCACCTGACCGCGGAGCCCGGCGCCGACCCCGGCGCCGTGCTCGAGAGGGCTCGCGCCCTGCTGAAGACCGACCACCACATCGCCCACGCCACCCTCCAGGTCGAGCCCCACGATCACCAGGGCTGCACCGACCTCAGCTGGTAGCACCATCGGTCGATCCGGTGGGAGGGTCGCGGTCAGTTGCCGTCGAAGGGGCCGTTCATCATCCCGTCGTCCCAGCCGCCCATGTGCTGGTCCATCCAGTCGACCATCTGTCCGCACCATGCCGATGTGTCGGCCCCCTCCGGCGCGACGTCGGGGTTGGCGGCCATCCACTGCTCACAGGTGGTGCGCATGTTGGTGGGGCTCTCCCACATCATCGACCCCATCATCTGGCCCTGACCCCGCATGGAGCTGTCGCCCATCCGGCCGTCCATCCAGCCGGCCATCGAGCTGCACCACGAGTCGTCGGGTCCGTCGGCGCCTTGGTAGCTGCCGGCCCACTGCTGACAACCTTCGTGCATCCAACCGATCTGGGAGGCGGAGTAGTCGGGAGAGTCGTCGTCGGCCACGACCGCGATCGCCCCGGCGATCCCGGCGACCGCGAGCACCCCGACGACGACGGCGGCGATGAGCCTCCGTCGCCGACCCGTCGGCGCGGTCGGCGCGATCGCCGTGGCGTCGGTCCCTGCGGGCTCCGTCGCCGCATCGGAATCGGTTGCGGGTGCGTCGGTCATGCTGCCCATCGTGCGCTCGCGCCGGGGTGTGACGGAAGGGACCTTCGACCCGCCGCTGCCGCCGACGGCACGGGTGCCGGGTCGCCGAACCGGGGGCTGACAGTGACCGAGGTCACCTTGCCTCGCGCCCCATGATCCGATATCTGTATAGTCATGCAGATGTCGGAGACCGTCGAAGAAGTCGATGAGTGCGAGGTCAAGGGGGTCGATGCCGGCAAGGTCGCCGCCGTTCGGGGGCTCGTCGATGCCGCAGACGCGGCCCGGTTGGCCGAGCTGTTCAAGCTGCTGGGGGACCCGACCCGGGCCCGGATCCTCTACGCGCTGTTGGAGGCCGGGGAGCTGTGCGTCTGCGACATCAGCGAGACCGTCGAGATCCCCGAGTCCACCGCGTCGCACGCGCTGCGGCTGTTGCGCACCGCGGGGATCGTGCGCAACCGGCGTGACGGCCGCATGGTGCACTACTCCCTCGACGACGCCCACGTCCGCATGCTGCTCGACCTGTCCCTCCAGCACCTCCGCCACGACCAAGGCAGCGGACGATGACTCGCCTGACGATGCCGTCCGTCGTCCGCGACACGTACCGCAACGAGATCAGAGCAGGCCGAGTCGCCATCGACGTTGGCGACGTGACCGCCGCCTGGTCCCACCTCGAGCGGGCCCACGTGTTGGCCCAGCCCTTTCCCGTCGCCCACATCGGTTCCCACGTGGCGCAGCTCACGTTGGGGTGGCGCACCCGCGACCGGACCGAGGTCACCGGCCAGCTCATCCGCGTCGCCGTCGCCGGCCCGGCGTCGGTGGTCGGCCGGATCCCCGTCGGCAACGACGGTCGAGCCCGAACCCCATTGCGCGCCACCGCCCCCGTCCCCGCCGACCTCGCCGCGATCCTCGAGGGTGGATCGTGAACCGCGCCGTCGCCGCCATCATCCTGGAGGTCACGTTCTTCGCGCTCGCCTTCGGTTGGCGGTCCTGGATCCAGTGGCGCCGCACCGGCTCCACCGGGTTCATCCGCCCCCGCCGCGGCGCGAGCGCCGCCGAGCTCCTCGGCTCGGGCGGTTTCGTGCTCGCCCTCCTGCTGCTCGTCGCTGCCCCGATCGCCGACATCACCGACCTCGACCGCATCGCCGTCCTCGACACGGCATGGGCGGCCTTCGCCGGCATCGTGCTCGGTGTCGCCGGCATCGCGCTGACCCTGGTCGCCCAGCTCGGGATGGGCGACTCATGGCGCATCGGCGTCGACTCGGCGGCCCGTACCGATCTCGTCACCGATGGCGTGTTCGGCTCGGTCCGCAACCCGATCTTCACTGCCATGCTCGTCGCCACCGCCGGGCTCGTCCTCCTCGTCCCGAACCTGGTGAGCGCGGCGGCCTTCGTCGTGCTCATCGCCGCCCTCGAGATCCAGGTCCGCCTGGTCGAGGAGCCCTACCTGCGGGCCACCCACGGACCCGCCTACGAGACCTACCGAGCGACCGTCGGAAGGTTCGTTCCCCGTCTTGGGCTCGAAGCCGTCCCGCGATGACCGCCACCCGACGAGACCACCTCGTCAAGCGTGGGCTCTGGCTCGCTGCGCTCACCATCACCTGGAACGTGATCGAAGCAGTCGTCGCCATAGGCGCCGGCCTCGCCGCCGGGTCGTTGGCGCTGGTCGCGTTCGGGTTCGACTCGATCATCGAGGTGCTGTCGGCCTTCGTGGTCGTCTGGCAGTTCCGCGGCGAGCTGCGCGGCGGCTACGACGAAGAACGCGAACGCAAAGCACTCAAGGCCATCGCTGTCACCTTCTTCGTGCTCGCCACCTACGTCGTGTTCGAAGCCGCACGCGACCTGTTCTTCGCCGATGGCGAAGCTGACGAGTCCACCGTCGGGATCGTCCTCGCCGCCCTGTCCCTCGCCGTCATGCCCACGCTCGCCGTCGCCAAGCGCCGCACCGCCGTCGCCCTCGGATCCCCCACCCTTCGCGCTGACGCGCAAGAGACGTTCCTGTGCGCGTGGCTTGTCCGCCGCGCTCCTCGCCGGCCTCGTCCTCAACGCAGCCCTCGGCTGGTGGTGGGCCGACTCCCTCGCCGCGCTCGCCATCGCCGGCCTCGCCGTCAAGGAAGGCCGAGAAGCCTGGGAAGGCGACCGATGCGATGACGACTGATTGATGGAGGAAGAGGCGGCCAAGCCTCCAGTGCCCCAGCTCGCTGCCGAGCATCGACGCTGCCGTCCGGGAGCGAGCCCGACCTCGATTCGGCGAGCTCTGCGGCCGCCGACCTGGACGCCTTGATGCGGCCCTCACCCTCAGCTCCTGGTCGCCGCTCAATACGATGCGCCGGTACCCCGCACCGGGTGGTGACCGACCGGCAGTCGAACACCACGTCGACCTCCTTGCCGGCCCACTGTCCCGCCGGTTCGGCGACCCGCCGACCGGGGCCAGACGTCCCCGGTCGGTCGGGCGCATGAAGGGCATCACCGTCGCTCTGTGAGGGCGCGGGCGCGAGACGGGCCCGTCGGGCCAGGGTGCGGTCCTTGTAGAAGGGTCGGGTCCGGACGTGGGCGGGAGGGAGGGTGCCGTGCACCAACAGAGCGTCGCCGGGGCGCATCTGGCGCAGGGTGTGGGCGGGGGCGAGCGAGACGCGGGTGGTCGAGTACTGGTCCGAGCGACGGCCGGCGTTGCCGTCGGCGGAGCGGGAACGGGTGTCGACCTCGGCGTCCCCGAGGACCTGGTCGACGTAGCGCAGCGATGCGGGGTCGGAGAGTCCAGCGAAGAAGCACTTCGTCAGGTGGTTGGTCAGGATCGTGTCGGCCTGGCGGCCGTAGGAGGCCTCCATCTGCGCGAGGGACTGCCAGATGGTGACCAGCACGACGCCGATGCCCGCCAGCGTCGAGGCGTACTCCGGCAGCGATCGCAGTGGGGTGTTGCCTGCCTCGTCGATCACCACGAGCAGCGGTGGATCGAGTGGTCGGCCGGTCGAGGCGACCTGGCGGTACGCCTGGTTGATCAGATCGTTCAGCAGCCCCCCGAACGCCGGGGCGAGGCGTCGCTGGTCCTCGATCGGGGCGCACAGGTAAACGGTGTTCGATCCGCTCAGCAGCCAGGACAGATCCAGGGGCGGCGGGGTGTCATCGCCCTTGGCGGCTCGGGCCGACGCCGCCACTCCGGGCTCCGACCACGGCCAGACCACGGTCTGGGCTGTCGAGTACACCGAGGATCGGGTGCGCTCGTCGAGCTCCCACACCGATACCAGACCCTTCGACGCCTCCGCCGCCTCGTCGACTCGAGCCCTGTCCTCGCCCCGCATCAGCGAGTCCAGCGCGGCGCGCACCTCGCCGGGCCCGTGCTCGGTCGGGTGGTCCTGGCACAGCACCCACTCGCACACCGCCTCCATGTCGCGGTTCACGTGGTGGGCGACGTACATCAGTCCGCTCAGCAAGATCTCGGCCTGTGCGAGCCAGAAGTCCATGCCGCCGTCGACCCCGTTCCGCGGGGCCGAGTCGCACAGGGCCCGGGCGGCCCGCTGCGCGCCGAGGATCGTGGACGCCTGCCCCAACGGTGACCAGATCGCCGATCCGTCCCGGGCGACCGTCGAGGCCGTCGGGTCGTAGATCCGCACCGATCCGACCTGGGACCGCCAGCCGCACGTCGCCGCGAGCAGGTCGGCCTTCACCGACGACAGCACCGCCGGCCCCTCCCACTCCAGGATCCCGCTGACTGCCGCAGTCGTCTTCCCCGACCGGGATGGTCCGACCAGCGCAATGGCACCCCGGTCCCCCCGTCGTGCCCGTCCGATGAGCGGCCGTCGGCGTCGCGACGCTGACTCGGTGGCGACGAGCCACCGGCCGAACGTCGCGACGATGAACCGGCCCGGGACCGGGTGTCGGACGAGCAGCGGAGCCAGGTCACGACGTCCGGCGAAGCGGGGCCGGGCATCGACCCCGAGCGGCCGACGCCGCGTCGTCCCGACCCTCGACCGACCCAGGATCCGCATCGCCGACCGCCACGAGCCCCACGACCGACAGCGGCGGCTGCTGCGGTCGCCGCCCAGTACAGGACAGGGCCGGGTAGAGCCGACCCGTAGGGCTCGGGCCACGCGTCCGATGGGCTCGATGCGTCCCGGCCGAGCGCGCCGATGGCATCTGCGGTCGATGTCGGCGGGGGTGCACCGGGCTGTCCGACGAGCAGGAGGGCAAGCGCGGCGCCCGCCCACACCACTCCCCCGCTCACCGCGGCGACCGCTCCCACGGCGATCACCAACAGCTCGAAGGGGCTCAGGCCATCGCGCTCCACGACGATCTACGCCGCGGAGCCTCCCGATTCATCGCGCTGCCGCCCAACGGCACGATGGTGGGCGCGGCGACAGGCGCGGGCGTAGCCTTGAGGGCATGGCCGCGACGATGAGTCGCCCAACTGAGACCGGCACCTGGTGGACCGCCGCGGAGCAGCTCGCTGACCACGTCAGGACGGGTGCGTCCCTCGTCGAGATCGACAGTCCAGTGGCGCTGGAGCCCGGCGAATTGGCTCACGCACACCTCGAGCTGCAGGCGTGGCGCTACCTGACGCTCGGCTCGGCGCAGCTCGACCACCGGACCACCGGGATGCAGGGCCGCCTCGAGGAGCCGCGGTGGCATGCGCTCGGGGTCCTGCCCATCGTGGCCACGAGCCACCGGCTGCTCGTGTTCCGCCAGGCAATGTGGCATTCCGTCTGGATCAACTCGATCACCGAGCTTCGCCCCGACCTCGACGCGGGTCGACTGGAGCTCCGGTTCGAGTCCGATCCGCCCTACCTGTTGGCCGGCCCAGCAGTGCCCTACCTCGCAGTCGTCCTGGCCACGGCGCTTGTCCGATCGTCGGCGGTGCCCACCTGACCGGACTGTCACAGGTCGCGGCTACAACAGGGCATGGCGCGACCGGTTACGACGTGGCGGCTCAAGGCGGTGAGCGGTGCGGGCTGGGTCGAGCGCGTGCATCCCGACGGATCAGCGACGATCACGGCGTACCCGCGCCAAGCGCAGCAGTTCCCAACCGAGGATGCAGCTCGAGCCGCCGCTGCGGCGATCGTCGGTCGCGGACACGTGCCGGTTCGCCACGTGTCTGGCTGGGCCTTCGCACGGACCGTCCACGGCCATCCCGGTTGATCCGGGCGTTGACCTTCGCGGTCTCGGATGTGGCGGCCGGATGGCTCATCTGCGTAGCGAGCGCGCTCGATCGAGGTCGATCACGTTGGGTGCGGTACCGGCGTTGCGAACGAGCGCGGGCAGCTCTTCGGACCAGCTCTCCGAGCGCTGCAGCACCTCGTTGATGTCGCCGTGGGCCAAGGCCAGGATCGAGGTCGGGCGAAGGTCGGCATCCAGAAGGCCTGCAAGGCGATGCGCGCCGGCCCGTCCCGCGTCATCGGGGTCGAAGGCGATGACGAGGGGGTGGGGCAGCCGGGAGAGCGCATGGGCGACGGCTCGGTCGGGGTAGCCGGCGCTGAGGACGGCGACGGATCGGTACCCGGCCGCGTTGGCTGAGAGGGCGTCGATGGCGCCTTCGGTGACGATGACCTCGGGATGGCGGACCTCAGGTGGTCGGAAGCGAGCGAGCTTCGGGTTGGGGGCGAGGGCGGCGGTCGGGTTGAGGTAGCGGGGTCGGTCGGGCTGCGGGTACGGGACGCGGAGCTGGGCGTAGACGACCTCGCCTCGGGCGATGACCGGCAGGACGACCCCGGACGCACGGCACATGCCGTCGGGGCGGCCTTGGTGGCCCGGGCCGAGGTCCGCACCGATGTGGTTGGTGCGGAGGACGTCTCGGGACAGGCCACGCTGCTTGGTGAGCCAGTCGAGGGCGGCCCGTCCCTCAGCCGTCCAGAGGCGTCGCTCGCACGACTCGACGTAGGCGGTCAGTCCTCCCGGGTCGCTGCAGCGGGGTTCGGGCAGAGCCCGACTCGGCGCACGTCGGCGGGGCTGCCAGTCCGGTGTCTCCAGGACGCCGCCGGCTCGATCGGCGAGGACCTGGAGGGCTTCTCGGACGTCGCCCCCTCGGCAGGCGATGACGAGGTCGATGGCGGTTCCGCCCTCACCGCAGCCGTGGCAGCGCCAGCGGGGCTCGCCTCGGTGGCTGTCGAAGATGGTGACTGGTGGGGTGCGGCCGGTCTGGGCGTGGCCGGGGTTGGGGCAGGGCCAGGTGGGGCTGCGATCGCTGCCGGCGTGGGGGCCGAGGAGGTCGTCGGCGAGGGCCCGGAGGTCGACCGCGGCGAGCAGGGCGTCGCGGTCGTACATGGCCCTACGCCGCCTCGGTGTCGGCGGCGAGGCGGCCGTGCATGCGGGCGTCGGTGTCGCAGATGGCCTCTTCGGAGGGGGCGATGACGTGGTGGACGACGGCGGTGCGGCCACCGATCTTCCACAGGGCTCGGCCTCTGGCGAGCTGGCCGATGATGCTGCGCTTCGGGATCGGTGAGCCCGAAGTGGCTGGTGGCGGCATCGAGCTGGTCGGGCGCCTGGCGGAGGATGATCTTGGTGGCGGAGTCGGCGAGGAGCCCGGCGGCGATCTTGGCGGTCGAGGTGCCGTCGTCGGCCTGGGCGACGAGGTCGGACGCGCGGTGGGTGATGCAGAGGTTGGCGGCGCCGTAGGTGCGGCCGAGCTTGAAGCAGGTCTGCAGGTAGGCGGCGGTGTGCCGGTTGCCGAGCAGCGCCCAGGCCTCGTCGAGCACCTGGATCCGCTGCGGTCCGGGGCAGGCCATGAGCTGCTGGAGCCACCCGGCGGTGGCGACCATGACGAGGGGCAGCGCGTCGGAGTCGAGCGGGACGGCGGAGAGGTCGAGGACGATGCCGGGCCCGTCCCACCGCAGGGGGACGGTGGATGGTCCGTCGAACATGCCTCGCAGGGATCGGGAGAGGAGCTTGTCGATGGCGTAGGCGACGGCGCTGGTCTCGACCGCGAGCTCACCGGGTTCACGGCGGAGCCGGGCGGCGATGTCGCCGGTGGGGTCGGCGATGAGGTGCGCGACGTCGACGAGGGTGGGCTCGGTGATCTGCTCGGCGCGGGTGAGGTGCTCGACCGCGGCGAACACGGTGGCGTCCTCGAGCTGGGTGAGGGGGCGTTCGAGGACGGTGGCGACGAGCGCGGCGCACATCTCGGCTCGGCGGAGGATCTGCTTGTCGGCGGGTTCGTGGGCGGCGGCGGGTCCGGGGGCGAGCGGGTTGATGCGGGTGGTGCCGCCGGGGCTGAGGCGGACGGTGGTGAGCCCGAGGTGCTCGGCGAGGCCGGCGTACTCGCCCTTGGGGTCGGCGATGGCGATCCACCGACCCCGGTCGCCGTGGCCGTAGACGGCGGCCTGGCGCCACAGCAGGCTCTTCACGAGGGCGGACTTGCCGTTGCCGGGTTCGCCGAGGACCCAGGCGTTGGGGTTGGTGACGAGCCCGGAGGCGTAGGCCTCGAACGGGTCCCAGCAGAACTCGCCGCCTCCGGCGAGCGAGGTCGAAGCCGACGTAGGTGCCTCGGTGGCCGAAGGAGGACTGGACGGAGAACGGGTAGATGCTGGCGACGTGCGCGGTCGTGCCCCGGTGCAGGGGGAGCCGGAGGGCGGGGCGGCTCATGATGCGAGGAGGGTCGAGGGGGCGAGACCGAGGGGCAGCGCGGCGGCCCAGGCCTGGTCCTGGCGGGCGTCGAGGACCCGGAGGTCCATGCCGTTCTCGCGTGCGAGCTGCTCGAGGATCTCGCCGTGTTCGTCGAGGGTGTCGAGGTCGGCGGCGGCGACGGTGACGAGTCCGGCGTAGGCGATCTCGGGGAACCCGGCGACGAGCTCCTCCTCGCGGTCGAGGAGGGCCTGGGTGGCGCGGCGGTGGCGGGCGTCGACGCGACGGCCCTTGTCCTCCTTGGTGGTGGCGTCGGATTCGAGCTTGACCAGGTCGCGCTCGATGCGGCGGCGGCTCTGGTGGGTGGGGACGGGGACCAGGACGACGGTCATGGTGCGGGTGACGCCACCGCCGGACAGGAACGGCTCGAGCCACGACGGGGGGACGGCGAGGCGGGGCCAGGTGCCGATCCACCAGGTGCGGTGGTACGCGTCGTCGACGCGCAGGTGGTTCCACTCGGCCTCGAGGGCGACGGGCCCGGCGGTGGCGGATCTGACGACCGACGAGCCGGTCGGCGAGGCGACCCTCGGTCGGGCGGCGGGTCGGTGGTGATCGGGTCGATCCGGGTGCGAAGGAGTCGTTGGAGGCGCGTGCTGGTCCAGCGGATCCCCAGCGGCGAGGCCGGCGGTGCGAAGGCCGCGGAGCAGCGCGTCGACGGAGGTCGCCAGCGCTCGACGGAGGTGCTCGTCGGCGTTGCCGGCACCGGCTCGGTGGCGGCCGAGGCGGTCGCGGGCGACGGTGAGGGTGACGACCACCTCGTGGGTGATCGCCGAGGCGGTGCCCGACCTCGACCAGCTGCTCGTAGGACGCCATGGCGGCCTGCGTTCGTCTCGCCTCGACCTTCGGCTGCCCATCCAGGCCAGGTGCTCGTGCATGCCGGAGGGGCGGGCGAGGTCGGACCAGGCCAGGTGGGTGACCACGCCTCGCTCGACTGCGAACTGGCCGAGCACGTCGCCCCACCCGGCGAGCAGCCGCTCCTGCTCGGGGCGGGGCTCGACCACGAACTGAGGACCGGTGACCGGGACGACCGCGGTGAGGGTGTTCCGGTGGCGGTCGCGGACGGCACCGAGCGGCATCGATGCTCGCCAGTCGACCGCCACCAGATCGAGGCCGTCGAGGCACGGCGGCATCGGGGCGTCCGTCGTCGGTCGAGGACCACAGCGGCAGCGGCGCGCACCACCGGTGACCTCGCCGCAGGCCGGCCCACGACCCATCCGGCCAGGAGTGGCAGCCACTCCCACGCCTGGTGGCCCGCCAGCCCGGGCGAAGCTGGCGATCGCAGTGAGCAGCGATCGGCAGGGCGGCGACGGGGAGCGGGACACCGGCGGTGATGAGGAGCGACGGCGCCGAGGATGCCGGCACCCGAGCAGCACGCACTGGACGAGCCCGAGACCGAGGAAGATCCCCGAGGTGTCGAGGGGCTCGAGCCGGTAGGTCCGCTGGGCGCGATCAGCGGCCATCTGGCGGCCTCCCGGGCTCGCGGGCTGGTGCCGGGGTGCGGCGGGCCGGGCCGGCGCGATGGCCCGGCACCTGATCGCCCGGACGACGCCCCTTCGACCAGCTCGACGGCGGGACGGGCACCCTTGGCCGCGGCGCCCTTGGCCGCCTTGGCGCCGCCGGCACCGACTGCGACGGCCACGCCCGCCGGACCCCCGGCTGCGGCACCGGCCCCACCGGTTCCTGCGGCGCCAGCACCTCCCCCGGCTCCACTGACGCCTGCGGAACCGGCTCCGAGCGCGGCGGGTCGGGTTCCCGCTCCGACCGGGATGGCGCCGCCGCCCTCACCGCCTGGTGCGCCCTTGCCGGAGGCGAGCTGGTTGAGCCGATGCCCCGAGACCATCTGGGTCGTGTTGGCCATCATCATCCCCTGGTGCCCGGCCCGGACCGGGCCGCCCCGCACGCCCTGGGCGACCACGGCGGCCTCGGTCATCGGCAGCAGTCGGGCGATGAGCAGCGGCGAGAAGGCAGCGACCCCGAACGCTGCGGCGGCGGTGAGGAGGATGCCGACGGCCTGGGTGACCGATCCGCCAGGGTCCTCGGCGAACACCTCCGGCTCGGGCAGGGCGGTCACCTCGCCCCCGGAGCCGGTCCCGACCGCGGCCGCCGCCGCGACCGCGAGGGCGACGGCGATGACGAGCTTGGAGAGGATCAGCGCGCAGAGCAGCTCGAGCAGCTTGCGGGTCGCGCCCCGGGTGGCGGGCCACAGCCGGGTGGCGAACACGAGCGGGGCCAGGGCGACGACGATGTAGATGAGGGCGGCCCGGATGACCAGCTCGGCCACCAGGACCAGCCCGGCGAGCACGGTGACCAGGCCGAGGACGAACACCACGAAGGCGGTCGAGGTGCCCGCCGTTGAGCCGCTGCAGCGAGGCGACCACGGTGCCGAACTCGGCGATGTCGTCCTCGAAGTTCCCCATGACCTGCATCGACAGGACGTCGGTGAGCCGGATGAGGGCCTGGGTGACGGTGACCAGGCCGACCATGCCGAGCACCGACACCGGGAGGTCGAGGGCGATGCGACGCAGCATCCCGCCGACGTCGCCGTCGAGGACGCCTTGGACGATGCCGGCCAGGACGAACAGGAGCAGCAGGGTGGCTCCGATCGATGACGGTGGTGGCGTAGGGGCCGGTGCCGGTGACGAACCAGTCGGCCTGCGACGTTGGGGTCGGTGCGAGTCGAGGAAGAAGTTGAAGACCCCGCCGACGACCCACACCACGGCGTCGACGACCCAGGCGACCAGTCCGCCGATCATCAGCTCGAAGCCGGCTGCGGAGGCACCGGATGACGAACCCGGTGACCTGGTCGATGGCCCAGCCGACCGGGGTCGGGGAACTCGATGGCCAGGATCACCGGACCGGCTCCCCGTCGAGGCGAGTGAACCCGTCGAGCGCGTCGTCGAAGGGCTCGGCATCCCACGGCCGGTCGCCGGGGCCGATCATCGGCGTCGGTCCCGGGCTCGTCGGTCATGTCGTCGACCTTCCAGTCGCCGTCGACCCACTCGAGATCGACCGTGACGGTCAGCCACTCCGACTGCGGGGCCGCGACCTCCTCAGCCGACAGCACGGTCACGATCCACACCGAGACCCGGGCCTCGTCCTCGGCGTGGTGCTCGACCCCGGCGCCAGCGGCCGCACGAACCACCACACCGGACCCGCGTCTCACCGAGCCGCTCGCGGGCGGAGGTGACGTCGGCGACGACCTCGGCCACGGCACGCTCGGCCGAGGCGGGGGTGGTGATCTGGTCGACCGCGGCGGTCAGCTCGCTCGTCGGAGAAGTAGAGCCACCGCTGCGACGCGGTCGCGTAGGCGGCCGCGGCCTGGATCGCGCCGACCTCGTCGTGGGTGAACCCGGCGGGCATGCCTGCCGACCTGGCTGGTCGGCCCGCCCGAGCCGGCCACGGCCGGTGTCGCGGGGGCTCGGCTGCGGCGGTGCTGGCGGCGTGTGGTCGTCGCGGCCGAAGCGGGGCGAGCGAGCCCGGCGACGAACACCGCGGCGACGATCGAGATGCCGAGCGCGGCCTGGCGCCAGCGTGGCCGGGATGGCGCGCCCATCAGCTCGCCGCCTCGAACAGCATGTTGATCGCCGCGGGGGCGACGCCGGCGAGGATGGCGCCGACGACCCCGCCCATGGCCAGGGTCTTGCCCCGGCTGGCGCCGCTGTAGCTGCCGCCCTCACGGGCCAGCCCGTACATGGCGGCGCCGACGAGCAGCGCGCCGAGGCTGCCCCACAGGGCGAGCATCTGCGCCCAGTTCAAGAGCTGCTGGATCAGGTCTGCACCGGGCATCCCGTCCGAGCTCGGATCGACCGCGACCTGGGCGACGACTGCGATGACGGACCATCGGCGAACCTCCTACGTCAGGGCTGGCTACGCGGACCTAGGCCGGTCGAGCGAGCCGAGAACTCTCCACCCGCACGTCGAGAATTCCTCGGCCGACCGCGGCCTAGACGCGCATGAGCCACCCCCACGAAGACCACGTCGCGCCTCGCGATCGCCGGCGCTGGCGACCCTGCTGCCTGATCGTCGGCACTCCCGGTCCTCCTGGCTGGACTGCATCGGCTCGGCGACCCGAGCGCCAGCGGCGGTCTCGACCCGACGGCATCCCGCCCGACGGCGGCCGCCGCCTACCAGCAGCGCCGCAGCCGGCCCGCGGCGTTCGACCCGCCCTGTCGAGATCCCGGCGTGGATCCTCGCCGGCGTCGGCGAGGTCGAGTCAGGTCACGGCACCCACGGCGGAGCGACGACCGACACCGACCGGCAACGTCCGCCCACCGATCATCGGACCCGCACTCCCCCAGCTCGGCGCCGGACACCGACGACGGCATCTGGGACGGCGACGCCGACGTCGACCACGCCGTCGGCCCCATGCAGTTCATCCCCGCCACCTGGCGGGCCTACGGCCTCGACGGCAACGACGACGGGGTCGCCGATCCCCACAACATCTTCGACGCCGCCCTCACCGCCGCCGCCTACCTCTGCGCCGCCGGCGAGCCCCATGGCCACCGAAGCCGACTGGCGGCGAGGGCTACTCGCCTACAACCACTCGACCGCCTACGTCGACGAGGTCCTCGACGCCGCCTACGCGCTACCAGGCAGCCGACGCCTCAGCCTCGGTGCAGATCGCAGGATCGACCGTCGTGCTCGTCCACGTCCCCGGCATCGGCCTCACCAACGCGTCGTGGGCGCCCCAGGTCCGGGCCGCTGCTCGCAGCAGCCGCAGCCGACGGCGTCACCCTCACCGGCAGCTCCTACCGAGACCGCGCCCAGCAGATCGCCCTCCGCCGAGCCCACTGCGGCACCAGCCACTACGCCGATCTACGAGATGCCCGCCAGCCAGTGCCGCCCCCCGACCGCCCGCCCTGGCACCTCCCGCCACGAGCAAGGCCTCGCCATCGACTTCCACCACTGCTCGAGCCGGTCGACCGCGTGCTACCGCTGGCTCGCGCGTCCACGCTGCCAGGTTCGGGATCGTGCAACCTGCCGTCGGAGCCCTGGCACTGGAGCGTCGACGGTCGATAGATGCCCGATCTCCGCGTGGCATAACAAAACATCGGAGGCACCCTGCGGGGTGAGCCACTTCGGGGTTGGTGCTACAGGGACCGGCCGAAGCGGAGCCGGTTGCCGAACGGGTCGGTGAGGGTGAACTCGCGCATCCCGTAGTCCTGGTCTGCGAGGTCGCTCACCGGCAGCCCCTCGCCTTCGAGGCGGGCGTGCCATCCGTCTGGGTCGGGGACGATGAGGTAGGCGCCGGCGCCGCCAGCGGCGGGTTCGAGTCCGAGGTCGAACACGCTGCGGTCGTCGAACGAGACGAACGCGAACCCACCGCCTTCGTAGACCCGCACCTCGAAGCCCGCCGTCTCGTAGAACGCGACAGCCGCGCCCATGTCGAGGACCGGCAGCGTCGGCGTGACGTCGATCGAGCCGGACGCCTCGACCAGCCAGCCGATGCACCCGCGGCACACCTGGACCTCAGGATGGCAGCGCAGCGCTGTCAGCTCGGCTGCGTTGCGCTCGTGACCGCAGCAGGAGCACGTCACGGGTCTGAACCTACTGGCGGGTTCCACGCCAGTCGTCTACTGCCCCTTGGGGCGTTCCTTCTCGCCGGCTTCTAGGAGGCGCACGACTTCCGCCAGCCGGACCGGTCGCTGGTCCGGGTTCCGCTTGGTTGCGGTGATCCACCGGATGTACGCCGTCCGGTAGAACTGCGCGAGTCCGTCGAAGAACTGGCCGGCGGCCGGGTGCGCCGCCAGCGCTTCGGCGATGTCGGGATCCAGATCGGTGCGCTGCAGGCCCTCAGGTTCGAGGCAGACCTCGACCTGGTCGCCGGCGCTGAACCCTCGATCCCGGCGCCATGCAGGCCCCAGGACGATCCCGAGCTCGCTGCCGAAGGTCTCCACGGTGCCACGCAGATCGCAGCCTTCGACTGTGCCGCGTAGATGGTGTTCGACCTTGTGGCCCCACTGCTCGTCGGGGTCGAACGGCACCGGGAGGTAAACCCGGCGGCCAGGCCCGACAGCGAGCGTCGTCGAGTAGGTGACTTCGGAGGTCACGTGGCCCTGCGACGTTCGAGCTCAGCCGCGACGTCCGCAACCGTCGGCGGCGACAGCGCGCACGCAGCAGCCTCCACCGCCCTCCCGCCGAACGGGTCAGAACCACCTATCAGCACGGTCGGTGATCCGGCGAAGCCCCGCGGCGCAGGCCCGTCCCCATCGGCCCGCGTCGTGATGACATTCACGCCCGGCTGAGCCGCAAGGAACGAGCAGAGCTCCTCGAAGTTTGGGCAGTCCGCGGTGAACAGGATCTCAACCTCGACCTGATCGCCCGGGTCGTCTCCTACATGCGCCACACCCGCCAAGGTACCGAGGCGTCGCTCACGGTGCGGCGGCTCCCGGCGCTACGGAGCAGTAATCCCAAGGTCAGTGGATGCAGCCACCTCCTAAGAGGTGCCCCCAAACGCCGGATCGAGGATCCTCCGAAGCGGTCGGTGGCGGTGCGACGATGCGGGATGGCCAGCGATGCGGACGCCCATCACTACCCGGACCCCAGCGAGGAGGACATCGCCAGGGCCAAGGCCATCTGGACACGGATCGGGGGTCGCAACCTTCAGACGAGCGCAAGAGACGTCTTCGAGGTTCTGATCGGCGAGCACCGCCTGGCCGTTGAACAGGAGGCGGCGAAACGCCTGAGGCGGGCGACGTGGGTACTCGCCGGGTCGACGATCACGCTCGCTCTTGCGACCATTGCGCTGATCTTTGCGACGCTCGATAGCGGCGGCGGTTGACGCTCGCCTCGCTCGCCGCGGCCGGGACGGCGCTCGCCGACCACGTCCACCGTAAGGGCTTACCGTCAAGGATCGCCTCGACCTCGTCGAGAGTGAAGTCGTCGGCCGATACGAACAGGGTCGACCTTCTGGTCGTCGAGGCGGTAGCTCCCGCCCGCGTCATCAGGTGATTGCGCCGCCGATCGCTGGCGCCGCGGTTTTGGTTCGACCGCCGACGCCGATCGGCTACCCCAGCTGAACCAATCCCGCCCGGTCGCAACAGAACGCGAGGTCCCCACCGCCTCCCTTACCGCCGGCTCGACGGCACCGTGGCTGGCGCATCAGGGATACAGGTGACCGGCGAGACGGACCGCCTCGGTCCTGACTCGCGCGTCGACCGCCTCGGTCGAGCCGCCGCCGCACTCGGCCACGTCGTAGCTGTGCTCAAGGCTCACGAGCCCTTCGAACTCATAGACGCGGCTGTGCCCGATCACCGCGTGGGCCCAGCGGGTGAGGTCGCGCTCGGCGAGGTCGCCTGCGACGCAGCGCCGAACCATCGCGAGTCCCACGGCCGCCACCGCTTCGCGGTTGCCGCGCGGCACCAGTCGAGCTCCGAGATCGGCAGGTGTGGATGCGAGGGCATCTTCAACGTCGTCGACCGAGGCGCTCAGCGGCAGGCAGGCCAGCTGCAGGATCCAGGCCGCCGTTTCGCCTTGCGCCACGGCCGCGGCCGCGTCACGGACGACCGCGGTCGAAGACGCCTCGTCCAAGCTCCAGCGAAGCAGCGTCTCCACCAGCTCCTCTCGCCCCCCGGTCTCGCTCACATCACCACCCTTCCGCCTCGCCGAACGCCACAGCGGCCGGGCGTCGCCATTGATCAGGCAATTGAGCCCAACTCGTGGTGGAGAGAGATGATCGACGAGTCGGGGTCGACCTTCAGGACTCGATTCAAGCCCTCGGCGTGGGCGTGGAAGACGGTGTCGACGGCTCTCGTGTTGCCGAGGGCGGCGTGAGCTCGCATGAGAGCCTCGGTGATCGGCGTGCTGAGCGGGAGGGCCTGGAGGATGTGGTCGGCAACCTCGACCGCCGGGTCGGCGGCACCGAGGTCCATGTAGGTCTCGATGCACTCAAGGGCGACCGACTCGATGCGGAGCTCCCACCGGCTGCGGAGGTTCTCGGTGTCGATCCATCCGAACGAGCTGCCGGACCTGCCGGGGTAGGTGAGGATCTTCCCCGTGACCAGCTCGAGGGCTGATCGGTAGGCGGCGGCCTGCTCGGCGGGCGGCTGATCGGTCGCGCAGGTGATCAGGCGGTCGAACAGCTGCGTGTCGGTCACGACGCCGGGGCCGACCGAGTAGCGGTTGTCGGTGGCCAACGGGAGGTTGTGGCTGCCGACGGCGTTGCGGAGGTCGACCATCACGTCTCGCAGCAGCCTGCGGGTCGACGGGGTGGGATCGGCCCAACAAGCGTCCTCGAGCGCCTCGATGGTGACGGAGCGATGGAGGGCGAGGTAGGCGAGGACCGCGGTCGCCTTCGGCGGGAGCGAGTCCGGTCCTTCGACTCGGATGTCGCCCAGCAGACGGACGATCGTGTCGGGGTCAGGGTCGTCACCATCGGGTTCCCCGGGCCCGTCCCTTCCATCGTGCTCCTCCTCGACGGGAACATCGAACAGAGCCGACCGAGCGGCGTGGTCGAGCGGGAAGTCCTCGCCGAAGGGGCTCGCCCACGTCGTCAGGTTCGTCCTCACCGTCTGGCTCCGCGACCTCGGGTTCGGTGTTGGCAAGGATGCGCAGGATGGAGGCGAGGGTGTCCTCCTCGAGCTGCTGGGGGATGCAGGCCACCTCGAGGTCGGTCAGAGTGAGCACCTCCGGCTGGCAGTCGATCGTGCAGAGCGAGCCTTCGAAGGGGTCGGCGACGACGACGGCGAGGGTCGCGGGCAGGTGGGAGCGGAGGTGGTCGACGATCTCGGACGGCGGAGGCTTGGCCGAGACGACGAGCAGTGGTGCGAGCACTTCGTGGGCGGGTGCCGGCCCGCGGGCGGCGAAGGTGCTCGACCAGCCCGACTCGACCAGGACGCGATGAGACTGCTCAGCCCAGGCCGTGACGTCGGCGGCTGCGTCGTGCCACGTGTCGACGACTCGGAGGTGGTCGAGCGTCGAGGTCCCACATCCCAGGAGATCGCCGACGACCACGATGCGAACGGTGTCGGTGAGCGGGCTGAGCGCAACCTCGGTGGCGATCGAGCGGGCGAGGGCCCTCGCCGCCTCGGGGTCGCCCGTGAGCTCGATGAGACCGTGTGCCTCCAGGTCGAGGTACAGCTGGGCCCCCTCGTCCGGCTGACCGAGCGTCACCAGCAGTGGGCACGCGCACTCGCCCATCTCGTCGACTGAAGCGCCCTCTCCGGTCCACACGAGCAGTCGGTCGTCGTCATCGGTTCGCCAGCCGGGGGGCGCCGCATCGATCGGCCTGTCCATCAGCACTTCGAGGCTGTGCTCGCCGTGTCGGACCAGCCGGGGACGGGCACCGCACTGGATGGTGAAGAAGCACGATGCGAGGTGAGCGAGGGCTGATCTGAGGTCGCCGATCGTGGCGTCGTCGGCGTTCGCGACGATCTTGCGGTGCACCCACCGGTCGCGGTCCGGTGTCGGAGGAGAGCTCTGGCCGGGGTGCTCCTGGCGGAAGCGGCGACGACGTCGCTCGATCGTCCGCTTCGCCCCGACGGCAAGGGCGACGCTGGACAGCCCGCCGATGGTGACCAGCCAGGGCAAGGGGCTGGGGGCGGCGTCGTCCTGCTCCTCCTCGGACCTGCCTTGCGTCACCTCCGAGGGCCTCGGCTGGGTCGAGTCCGGAGCCGCAGTCGATGGCACGGGGGTCGCCGGGGCGACGACGGAGGGTGGCTCTGGCGCAACCGAGGGCTCGGGAGCAGCCCGCCGCTCTGGGGCGGGAGCGGGCCGAGCCGCGGCGGGGGAAGGAGTCGGAGCGCCTGTTGCGGGGAGGATCAGAGTCTGTCCGGGATGGATGAGACCCGGGTCTTGCGGATCGAGGAGTCGGTCGCGGTTCGCGTCGATGGTGCGGAGCCAGTACGGGACCACCTCGTCGTTGGAAGGAGCCCGGCGGAGGTCGTCGGTCAGCCGCTCCTCGGAGAGGTCCCAGAGGTTGTCGCCGGGGCCGACGACCACCTCGTGAGCTCCGTCGGTCATGGCGGGCGCCTCCTCGGGCAGGTGCAGAACCCAACCGGTGCGGAGCGTCTCGTCCCCGACGACGATGGTGTGGCCGTCGGGCATGCGTCGCCCGAGGTTGACGTCGAGGATGCGACGCCACTGGAGGCCATCGCCCAGCTCGCGTTCTGCGATCGACCAGTAGGTGTCGTGCCGTTGGACCTCGACCGTCCGACCAACGACGACCTGACGCGCCGGGGAAATCGCTGGTGGGTGGTGCGTCGCAGCCGAGGCTGCCTGAGTGGGGGTGGTCGAGGTTGCCACCACGACGGGTGCGGGTCGGAGCTCGGCCGCTGCGACTCTCGCCGGTTGGAGCGGAGTGACGAGCAGGACGATGCCGGCGACCAGGCGGGCGGCGGTGGCCTGAAGCGCGGGAGCGACCGGCAGGCGTCGGGGCTCGTGGTGCCTCACGAGAGCGACCGCCTCGGCGACGAAGGCGAGGGCCAGCTGTGTCCACGCCAGCCAGGCGATCACCGCCAGGGCGTTCACCATGAAGTCGTCGCTGACTCCCGAGCTCATGGCACGCGACAGCGCGTCGGCGGTCGGTACGTGTCGGGGCAGAGGCCACCCGACCAGGACGACGAGACCGAAGGGGACGCCGACGACGAGCAGCGCTGTGACGGTCAGCGACGCAAGACCCCGGGCGATGGCGGCGGATCGGTGGAGGAGGCTCATGGGGAGGCTCCCTCGGTTGCTGTAGCGGTCTCCGACACCACGATCCGTCGATCGGCGCCGGGGAGGATGTGCAGGGGCTGGACGACCGAGACCGTGACGGTGACGCTGGCGCCCTGGACGGTCGCTGAGCCAGTGGCCCCGACCCGATCGAGGTAGTCGGCGACGGCCACCTCCGCGGCGGTCGGGTCGAGTCGCGCCTGGTTCGTCTGGCGAAGGTGGACCAGGTCGATCTCCTGCGCTCCCGCTCGAGCCGCCTGCTCGGCGTGATTGCGAGCAGCGGTGTGGGCGTGGATGACCTGTCCACCGTCGTAGGCCATGCCGGCGACCATCACGAGAGCGAAGGCCACGACCGCAACGAAGCCGGTGACGCTGCCACGGTCATCGAGGAGCCGACTCATCGGCCCTCGCCCCGGTAGGTGTCGATCACCTCGGTCGCCGAGGCGGCGAACGTGCGGCGGCCGGGGACGCCGAGGAGGGTGACGTCGGCCATGGACGCTTCGCAGGTGATCGTGACGGTCACCGTGCCGCCGGGTGCGAAGTCGGCGACGTCGACAGACGTGCGGAGGTCGAGGCAGCGGACACCGCTGGTGCGGAGGTTCGCTGCGGCTGTCTCGGTGGCGTCGGTGGCCGCGTCGGCGGAGTGCTGTCGAAGCGATGCAGCTCGCGCTGCGTTGGCCGCCGCCCGTTCGACGTTGCCGTCGGCCTCCGACACCTTTCCGGCGAACACGACGAGCAGCATGAGGAAGACGAAGGCCGGCGCGATGACCGCCACCTCGACCGAGACGGAGCCACGGTCCGGTTCGCCTTGACCGTTCCGCCGGATCACCGTTCGCCCTCGGGGACGAACCGCTCGACCGGCGCCTGGCTCCGTGCGGTGACCGTCCAGCCGAACCCGGGGACGAGCTGTGGGGCGTCGCCGCGGACCTCGGCGGTGACGACGGTCGGCTGGCGGTCGACCGTGACCGTGACGCCCGTGAGGTTGCCGGCCTGCGCCAGGTAGCTCGCGGCGGCGGCCCGGCCCTCGCCGGCGGTGCCGCGCTCGACCTGGGCGGCTTCGACCGCTTCGGCCGCAGCGGCGTCGGCGACCTGCTTGGCGTGCCACCAGAGCCCGTACTGGACGATGAGCATCAACCACAGCAGGACAGCCGGGAAGAGGATGGCCACCTGGATCGTGGTCATCCCCTCCTCGACGGCAGGCCGGCGTGGCGCCACTGGTCAGCCGCCGGGCTGCTCGGGCGTCGGGATGCTGTCCGCGTTGCCACGGGCCGCGGCGTAGATGATGCCGAGCACGACGATGGCGGCACCGACGAGGAGGAAGGTGATGACGGCGACCTCGGTGGTCGTCATGCCCCGTTCGTCGTCGGGGTCGATGCCGAAGCGGGCGCAGAGGTACTGGAACACGAGGAGCGGGTCGGGCATGGCAATGGTCCTCCGAGTGGGGGCAGGGTCGGGTCAGGGCTGAGGTCCGGAGACGGACGTGATCTGAGCGATCGCCGGATAGGCGATGAACACCAGGAAGCCGAAGAGCAGGACGGCGACGGGGATGGTCATCCGCTCGGTGGCGGCTTCGGCGGAGGCCTCCGTCTCGGCGATCTGGTGGCCTCGGAGGGTGTCGGCCTTTGCTGCGAGGGACGCGCGGATCCGCGCCCCGTGGGAGCCGGCGAGGGAGATGCTGGCGGCGAGTTCGGCCAGCTCGGTGACTCCGAGTCGATCGGCGAGCTGGCCGAAGGTGTCCCAGGGCGAGCGTCCCGTGAGACGGGCGCGGCGCAGCTCGTTGCGGATCGTCCGGTACCCCCATCCGTCTCCGGCGTCTGCGGCGGCATAGAGGGCCGTCTCGATGCCAGCCCCGCCGGCCAGGAGGATGTTGACGAGGTCGAGGTAGGAGGACAGGGCATGGCGGAAGGCCGTACGACGGCGTTCCGCCTCCTCGCGGAGCGCAAGGTCGGGCAGGACGAAGCCGGCGGCGCAGGTCACCAGCGAGAAGACGGCGATGACGCCCACCGGCATGTTGATGCCGAGCAGCAGGAGTCCGACCACCGCGAGGTTGGGCACGAGCAGGCCGGCCAGAGCAGCGAGCAGCTTGTCGAAGGCGTGCCGGGCGGGCGCTCGCTCCGCCAGCTCGAGCTCCTGGTGCAGGCGGGATGGATCGTGGCCGAGGGCCTCGACGATGGTGAGGGCACGGTTGAGCACTCGCTCGGTGGCGGGGTCTACGTCGGGTCCCCGGCTTCCGAGGGGGGTGCCGGGCCGGTCTAGCCCGGCGAGGAGGGCGGCGACGGTGGGGGTCCGCTGGGTGACGCCTCGCCGAACGAGCAACACGCCAACTCCCACTCCGGCGCCGAGCACGACCATCGCGGCGGCGGTCATGCCAGCTCGCCCATGGTCGGCCCTGATGCCCGGGCGGCGAACCGTTCGGGAAGCTCGATGGTGGCCATGCGGGCGAGCAACCAGCCGCCGCTGGCGAAGATGGCTCCGACACCGGCGAGCACGAGCTGACCCGAGGCGCTGTCGTAGACGGCGAGGTAGTCCCGGTTGACCACGGCCAGGAATGCGACGGCGGCGATGACGACGCCGATGATCACCTTGGTGGCGGTGCGAACCCTGGTCCGACCCACCTCGACGCGGATGCGCATGCGCGCGTCGCCTCTCGTGGCCTCGGCCAGTCGGGTCAGAAGGCCGGAGAGGTCGCTCGCCTCCATCCGAGCGGCGATGACGAGGGCGGAGACGACGAGGTCGCCGGACGGATGGTCGAGGTCGTGGCCGAACGCGACGAGGGCATCGGGCAGTGGCTGGTGTTCTAGGCGGCGGACGAGGGTCCGAACCTCGGGGGCGATGGGGCCGGGAGCGACAGGGGCGGTGGAGACGATCGCCTCCTCGAGACCCGAGGCCGCGACGATCGAGTCGCGGATCATCTCGGTCCAGGAGGCGATGGCCTCCGTGCGGGCGATGGCCCGCTCCCGGGACGCCTTGCCACCGAGCAGGCCGGGCAGGGCAGCGACGGTCACGGCGGCGAGGAGCCCACCCACCACCCATCCGGTGACGGAGCTCACGATGAGGAACGCCGCACCGCACCCGGCCGATCGGGCGGCCCACGGGCCGTCGACCCGCCGTCGCAGCCCGGCGGCGAGGCCGGCGAGGACCGGGCGGTCGGTGATCGATGCCATGACCAGCAGCAGGCCGAGTGCGGCGCCGGCAGCGAGCCCGGCGACGACGAGCGCGCTCATCGCCACCACCCCATGGCCCGGGCGTGGGAATCGAGGTCGAACCCGTACCGGGTGAGCTTGTCGGTCAGCTCAGGTGTGGGAGGAGCGGCGGGCACCGCTGCGCCAGAAGCGTCGGGTCGCCAGAGCTCGTTGGACACGACCTGAGTGCCCTCGACGGCTCCCGTCACCTGTCGCACACTCGTCACCCGACGTTCGCCATCGACCCAGCCGAGGTGCACGATCAGGTCGACAGCGTTGGCGACGAGGAGGTTGGTGACCTCAGGGACGAGTCGCTCGGGGGTCATCGCGGCGTACATCGCCAGGCGACCGAAGACGCCCTTCGACGAGTCGGCGTGGATGGAGCACATCGATCCGTCGTTGCCCTGCGACATGGCGAGGAGCATCGGGAGCACCTCGGCACCGCGAACCTCGCCGACGATGACCCGCTCGGGATCCATCCGCAGCGCGGAGCGGACGAGGTCCGCCAGGGTGAAGGCACCGACCCCTTCCGTGTTGGCCTCCCTGGCCTCGAGGGTCTCGTGGTCGGGATGGAGGGCCTCGAACCGTTCGAGCCCGATCTCGAGGCTGTCCTCGACCGTGATCAGCCGCTCCTCGACTCCGATCTCGTTGATCAGGCAGCGAAGCATGGTGGTCTTCCCGGTGCCGGTGCCGCCGGCGACGATGAGGTTCGCCCGGGCCCGAACCGCAGCGGACAGGAAGCCGGCGAGCAGGCCGTCACAGACACCCCGCTCGACGAGCTGGTCGACGCGGTGGATGTCGAAGTCGTGGCGCCGGATCGAGATCGTCGGCCGACCGGACACAGCCATCAGCGCGTGCAGCCGATCTCCGTTGGGGAGCTGCAGGTTCAGCTCGGGCTGCGCGTGGTCCCAACGGCGTTCGCTGCGTCCGAGGCGCCGTGCGGCGGTGGAGATCAGCTCGACCAGGTCGTCGTCGGAGTCGGCGACCGAGGGTCCCCGCACCTTGGTGCCGTCCCGCTGCGTCAGCCACACCCGGTCGGCACCCGAGACGTGGATGTCGCGGATTGTCGGGTCGTCGAGCAGGGGCTGGAGGCGGGCCAGCCCGTGGAGCCGGTCGAGGACTGCGGCGGCAACTCGCTCCTCGGACAGCTCGTCGAGAGGGGCGCGTCCGGCCGTGTACGCGTCGGTGGCGAGCCGCCGGAGCTCGTCGGCCAACAGCTTGCGGGCGAGAGCCCGTTCGTCGGCGGCGCCCATGCGGCCCTGCCCGGAATCGTCCCGGGCGTCGTGGGCTGCGGTGAGCGCTTCTCCGACGCGGTGGTGCAGCCGGGCAACCAGTGCCGAGTCGGGATCGTGGTGGGCCTCGGACGAGGGCGGGGGCGGGGCGAAGGGCGATGGCGCAGTGGTCGCGGTCATGACGCACTCACGATCGGATCGGTCCGGCGGGGTGTCGCCTGGATCGTGGCCGCAAGGCCACTCACTGCTCGGGCCAGCCTGGATCGGGCGACACGGGTCGCGCTCGAGCCACCGTCGCGCAGGTGCTGGGCCGTGCCGGGATCGTCGGGCAGGTGGGTGATGACACGGCAGCCGAGCCCGCGCTCGATGTCGGCGGTCCGATACGGCCCATCGCCCACGAGGACCACGTCGACCGGTGCCCGGGTGGCACGTCTGGCGACCGGAACGGCGTGTGAGAGTCCGACGACCTCGTCGACGGTTGGTCGGGCGAGGAGCACGACGGCGTCCGCTGCGCCGATCACCGGCGTGCGAGGCGACATGCGGCCGACGTCGACGACAGTCGTCCCGGTCGAGCGGCCCAGCACCTGCAGGATCCGCTCCCCTGCCGTCAGCCACAGCGCCGCCGCCACATCGGGCGCATCGGGCCCGACGAGCGTCGCGACCCCGCCGGCGTCCTGCGCGTGGTCGACCCAGTTCGCATCGGGGTACGCCCCAGCGGCCGCCAGCGTGACGAGTCCAGGTTCTCGTCCTAGCCGGTAGCGAGCGGCGAGCACCCCTCCTGAGAGATCCGCCTCGACGAGCGCAGCGCCGAGCTGTGCGGCGAGCAGATGCGCTGTTGTGGTCACGCCAGGGGCACCTCGGGCCGATGCGAGGGCGATGATGCTCATGGCGCCACCTGGACCAGGCGAAGAGCGCCTGACCCAGCCGCGGCAGCAACGGCACGGGCGTCCGCCTGGGAGGTCTGGATGGTGACGAGCCGTCGCTCACTGGACAGCTCCTCGACGGCGACGACGGTCGCCCCGGCGGCGATGACCGACCGGACCAGCTCGTCGGCTGGGGCTGAGGCATCGGACGCCGGCTCCGCGGCGGCCACGACCTCCGGGTCCGCCGAGACGACGACGTCGACGGAGTCGCCGGGGGAAAGCCCGAGGGCAGGGAAGCCACCCGGGTCGAGCGCGAGGCCGACGACGCCGTCCCCGACGTCGAGGGAGGGCTGATCCGCCACCAGGTCGGGGGTCATCAACGTTCCGGCGGCGAGGTCGACGAGCGCCACGCGACCGACGACCTCCCCGTGCTGCGATTGCGCGAGTGTCGCCACCGCGTCGTCCGTCGACACGTAGACGACCTTGATGTCCGCCGCGGTCAAGGTCTGGCCCCTCTCGACTGCGGTGGCGACGGCCAAGCACCGGCGTTCGCTCGACGGCCGACAGGTGCCACAGGACGGCTCCGAGGGCGCAGACCACCATCACGAGCACGCCGACCACGAGCTCGGGAAGTCGGACGCCCCGGGCCGGCGGGGCGACCGCCGGAGTCGCCATGGCCCGGTGGCCGTTGGAGCTGGAGGCCGCAGGGTGGGTGGTCGCCGTCCCGTAGGGCGAGGTCGCCGCCATGTCACCGCCCGCCTTCCGTGCCGATGGCCTGGATCTCGCCGACCTCGACATCGATCGTGGAGGCCCGACTGATCGCTGGGAGCTCACCCCCGACGGGGGCGTTCGATGTCCAGGTGACCTCGAGGGTGACCGTCGCCGACATGGTGAGCGCACCACCCGACGTCGAGCGCCGGTAGGTGTGGGAGCAGGCGCTCTCGTCGCCGCCCGCTGATGGGGTCCATGCCGTGCCGGGCCCCGCACAACTGACGGTCGCCCCGTCGCCGAGGTCCCAGGTCACGGATACCGGCTGCGCAGTGACGGTCGCCCACACCCGGCCGGCCTGGGCGGTGGCGGTGTAGGGGCGCCACCAACCTCGATCGATCCAGAGCCAGGTGGGAACGTGCACGTAGAGGCGGCCGTCCTCCGAGGGGCTGGTGCGGATGACCGGGGAGTCGATCCGCACCGATTCGAGAGCCTCCTGGGCGAGCGCCGTGGGATCGACGAGGCCGCCCTCGGGAATCGTGTAGTAGCCGCCGACGTCGACGACGCCGTAGTCGTCACACCAGTACTGCAGCCACCGGCCGGACTCGGAGTGCTGGGTCTGGAGCGAGTCGACGCTGTACACGGGGAAGGAGAAGTCGTCCTCGACGATGACCTGCCAGTGGCATGGGGGATCGTCGCCTCCTCCCCCGCCACCTCCACCACCGTTGCTTCCGCCACCGCTGCTAGCAGTCGCAGTGGGGTCTCCCCCGGGCGGAACGTAGGCGCCGCCGGTCCCGGTGGGTCGATCGTCGGCACCGACGGCGGTCGGGGCGAACATCACGGCGACTGCGAGCGCCGTGAGGGTCAGGAGTCGAGCGCGCATCCGGCCACCCCCTCCCACCGCTGGACCAGCTCAACGCGGGCGACCCGCCACACCCCGTCGACCCTGAGCATCTCGCCACGGGCGCTGTGGGTGGCGATCTCGTCGTCGACGACCTCGCCGGTGTCCCGGCGAACGATCACGCCGTCGGAGACCACGCACTCGTGGACGACGGCGCGGTCGTCGTCGACCTCGAGCACGGTGACCCGCTGACGGTCATGGGGTTCGGCCGCCGGCTCGAATGCGAGACCCTCGTCGAAGTTCGACTGGGTCTCGGCGACGACGGCTGCGAGCTGCTCGCCGGTGGCGAAGTCGCGCAGCGCAGGGTCGTCCGGGTCAGGGGTGTCGGCGTTGGCCTCGAACCGGGCCCGCCAGTATCCGACGTAGCGGTCGACGATCTCCTGCTCGGTCGGTGGCAGGGACACCGTCGGTTCGGTCGTCGCATCCGAGGTGCTGGATGACGGGGGCTCGGTGTCCGACGTCTCCGAGTCGGTCGGCTCGGTCATGGAGTCCGACGACGTCGGAGCGGTGGATGAGGTCGGGGAAGAGCCCTCATCGTCACCGCATCCGACGACGCCAGCGAGGAGGAGCAGCACGGTGCCGATGCCGAGGGCGATCGAGACGTGCATCCTCCTCGAGGACGACAAGAGTGGGTGGTTCACGGCCGACGCCTCCTCGTGAACACGAACACCCCACCCCATCCGCCAAGGGGAGCCATCGCAGCCCGGGCGGCCCGAGGGCCGTCGCATGAACTGGGACGCATTCTTGTGAGGTAGGCGGTCCGCCTCGTCACGGTCAGGCAGACAAGACCGGGTCGTCGTCGACCAGTCGTCATTCTCTCCACGCACGGGGCGACGGCAAACCCACGAAATGGATCGTGATGACCTCGACGCTCCGACGCGCATCATGCGGCGATGGGCAGCCGACGCAGCCGGACCTCGGCGCGCCACCTGCGCTGGTAGAGGACCTGCTCGCTGATCCCGTGCTGCTTGGCCAGCTCGGCGACGGACTCGGCTCCGACCCGGGTGCGGAGGATCAACGCCAACGCCGAGTTGGTGACCAGGCCCCGGCGTTGGGCGGTGGCGAGCTCGTGGAGGACCAGTCGCCCGAGAACCTGGTCCTCGGTCGAGTGGTCGACGTCGGTCAGGTCGACATCGAGGGTGTCCGATGTCGGGTGGTCGAGGCTGTGGGCGACGAGGTAGCGCTTCTCCACGTCGCGCACGACGTTGGCGGCGATCCGCCCGGGTCGGTGGCACGGGTAGGTGCGGATCCGCTCCCACCCGAGGGTCATGACGGCGTCGAGAGCGTCGTCGTCAGCGTGCCCTCGACGGGCCGCGATCGTGATCAGGCCCGGGGTCACGATCTTCAGCAGCGTGCGAGTCGCGAAGTCGTCGCCGTCGGCGGATTCCTCGGCCAGGGCTCGCTGGATCACCTCACCGCGGTCGAGGTCCTTGCGGGTGTCCAGCACCTGCTGCAGGTCGTCGAGGCCTGCGAACACCAGGTGCCGGTTGGTCCAGCGGATCAGGGCCCGCCGCGCCCGGGGTGATGTGGCCAGCTCGGACCACTCTCGGTCGAGCGCTTCCAGGATCGATCCCATCGGGAACCTCCTCGTGTCGTCTGGGACACGGAGGATCCGACGGGTGGGTCGGACTCCCGATACGAGTCGGGATCGGAGCTCGGATCCGACTCACCGAATCGGATTGATCGGTCGAGGAATCGGGCCCTACGACGCGGTCAACCGGTCCGATCAGCGGCGTAGGCGGTCATGGAGAACCGTGATGTCCTGACCGTCGTCCCAGCCGAGCACCCCGATCCCCAGGGTGGCGAGTGCCGGGTTCGATCTCTCACACCCCTACGTCGAGCTGTGCTGGGGGCCGATCGTCGGCCCGTCCGCCACCCTGTTGCTGCGGCGGATGCCACTGCTGTGGACCGAGCGGGTCCCGGCCGTGATCGCGCACGGCGAGCTGGCTCGATCGCTGGGCCTCGGTGGCGGCACCGGCGACACCAGTCGGCTGATGCACTCGATCGACCGACTGGTGCGCCACCGGGCCGCCGAGTGGACCCCGGGGCGCGTCCTGGCCGTCTACCGGAGCCTGCCCGGCCTCGGTCCCCACCAGCTCGAGCGGCTGCCGGAGTGGACCCGCGAGGTGCACCACGTGCTGCTCGACCGCCACGTGCGTGACCTCCAGACGCAGAGCCAGACGGTCGCATCAGGCGTCGGCGGGGCGGGGGTCGAGGATCCCACCGAGGCGAAGGTCCGCCGGATCACCGAGCGCCTCGACCGGCTCCAGCGACCCCGCGGCATCGACCCGCCGGCTCCGTCGCCGACCTCCACCGGCGGCTTCTCCCGATGACCTCGTACCGCTCGCCCCGGCCGCCGCTTCGCACCGACGAGGCCACCGATCTCGTCGTCCGAGAAGCCCCGATCCGGCGCGCACACATTTGCAGGTTTCCCTTCGGGAAACCTGCGGGCGTCGTCGCGAGGACCGGGTCGTGAAGTTCACCGTCACCCCTTTGGGCGGCGCCCGGAGCGACGTCGGTCGCGTCGTCGATGGGATCGTCCGGTACCTCCAACCAAAGACGGTTGGCACGCAGTCCGGTCCGTCTGGGGGCGTCGACGGCCCATCCCGGTACTACGCGGACCGGGGCGAGGAGCCCGGTCGTTGGCTCGGCCGCGCCGCTGATGTGGCCGGCCTGCGGGGCCAGGTCGGGCGGGAGGACTTCGCCTCGGTCCTCTCGGGCCGGGATCCCCGTACCGGCGAGAGGTTGATCACCGCCCAGGGGTCCGCTGGCCGCCGAGCACACCTCGGATCGGGGATGGCCACCAGGACCGGACTCGACGGGATGCGTCTGTACGACGAGGCCGACGTCGCCGCCGCTCTGCACATCACGCAGACCGAGGCTCGCCGTCTGATCGACGTCGGTGCCGCCATCGCCATCGGACAGCTTGCGCCGACCCGGGCGGATCTCTCCGGCACCGGTCCGAGCTCGGGTACGACGTCGGATACGACGTCGGATACGAGGGTGACGTTCGGGCAGGTCAGAGCGTCGTACCTCGTCCCGAGGATCGACGAGACCGGATCTCGATGGGTGGCCGAGTCCGAGCTCTCTGCCTGCCAGCAGGCCCGCGACGCCGGAGTCGACCCCGATTCCCTGCGAACAGCGGGTGCCGCCTCGGATCAGCTGCCGATCGGCGAGGCCGCCCGTCTCGCGGGTGTGACCCGCCAGTACCTCCGGACGCTGGCCAAGCACTACGAGGACCACGCCGTCGAGATCACCCGAACCCTCGACGCCGGCCGGCGGCCGCGCAAGGCGTACCTCGTCGCCCACCGGGGGGCTCGCAACCAGTGGCTGGTCACCCGTCAGCAGCTTGGTCGAGTTCCTCGAGCGGCGACGCCCCCCAGCCGTGAGGGTCGGGTTCGACCTCACGCTCACCACCGAGAAGTCCCTCGGGGTCCTCGCCCTCCTCGGCGACGACCACACCCGCCGTACCGTGCTCGACGCGATCCAGCACGGCAACGACTGGGCCATGGGCTGGCTCGAGGAGATGGCCGCCTACGGCCGCATCGACGGGCACCCGGTGAAGGCCGACGGATGGATGGTCGCCTCTTTCCGGCACCTCACCTCACGGGCGCTGGACCCGTTCCCCCACCACCACAACGTCGTCGCCAACACCGTCACCCTCGCCGACGGCAGCCACCGTGGCCTCGACACCCGCCACCTCTACCACCACGCGCACGCCGCATCCGCGCTCGCCACCGCCGAGATGCGCCACCGGCTGTCGCTGGAGCTCGGGGTCCGATGGCGGCCCAGCCGAAAGCCCGGCGGGTGGGAGATCGACGGCATCGACGACCGGGTCCTGCGGGAGTTCTCGAAGCGCCGCAACGAGATCGACGACGCTCTCCACGAGCTCGAGGAAGAGATCGGCCGCGGCGCCCACCCCACCGAGATCGAGCACATCGTGCTGCGCACCCGGCCAGCAAAGACCCACACTCCCGCTGCAGACCTGGTCGACGAGTGGCGCGAGCGCGCCGCTCAGCACGGACTGGACGGGCGCGCCCTGCGCGACCTGTCCGGTCACACGCTCGCAGGTGCGGAACCGTCGGCGGAGGTGGTGTTCCGTTCGCTCGCCGCGCCCGACGGCATCTGCGCCGGCGGTTCGGTGTTCTCACGCGCCGACGCCCTCGTCGCACTCGCAAACCACCCCGTCCCTCAGGACGACGGCCCGCCGCAACCACTTCTCGGTCGGCGCAGCCCGGCTGAGCGACCTGGCGTCGCAGTTCCTCGCCTCCGATCACGTCGTGTCCCTCGGCGGAACCGAGGAGTCGCTGTTCACGACCGTCGAGATGCTCGCCGTCCAACAGCGCATCGCGGCGCGGTTCAGCCACGGCCTGCACCGAGGGGCTCATCTCGTGCCGGAGGGACACGTCATCGACGCGTTCATCGCTCATCCGCACCTGACCGACGAACAGCAAGCTCTGGTCCGCTCGTGGTGCACCTCGGGCCACCGCTACCAGGCCGCGGTGGGACGAGCCGGGGCGGGCAAGACGACGACCGTCGCCGCCTGCGCCGACGCCTGGGCGGCAGCCGGGCTCCGGGTCGTCGGCGCCGCCGTCAAGGGCGAGGCGGCGCGCACGCTCGCCGGCGACGGGCATCCAGTGCGAGACCGTCGCCTGGTACCTCGCCCACGACGACCCCGAGCAGCTCCCGCTCGACTCCCGCACCGTCCTGGTCATCGACGAGGCGTCCACCGTGTCGGACCGCGACCTCGACGCCCTGATGGCCATGGCCGCCGCCACCGGGGCCGGCGTGCGACTGATCGGCGACCCGGCCCAGCACGGCGCCATCGCCGCCGGGGGCATGTTCCGGGTGCTCTGCGACCGCCACCGGACCCACACCCCCGAACTGCGCCACACCCACCGGCTCCAGGACCCCAACGACCGCGCCGCCGCCGAGGCCCTCCGAGACGGACGCATCGACGACGCCCTCGACCACCTCGAGGCCGCCGGACACCTCCACGTCGTCGACGACGACCTCACCATGTACCGCCACGTCCTCGGCCGCTGGTGGGACGCCCACCGCCACGGCCAGGACCACCCCATGGTCGACCGTCGCAACAGCACCCGTCGTCAGCTCAATCGGCTCGCCCACCACCTCCTCCGGGTCAACGGCGAGATCGGAGCCGACGAGATCGTCGCCAGCGGCGATCGGCACTTCTCCGTCGGCGACCGCATCACCGCCCGAGCGCCGAACCGCCACCTCCACCCCGATGCCGACCGAGACGCCTACATCCGAAACGGCGCGATCGGCACCATCATTCGGCTCGAACCCGACAGGTCGGATCCGGGGCGGGATCGATTGGTCGTCGCGTTCGACGGCATCGGCACGATCGCCGTGCCCCGGTCGTTCTTCGACCACCACCAGCGACCCGGCGGCGGCAAGGAGGTCGGCATCGATCATGCCTACGCCCTCACCAGCTACGCCGTCCAAGGCTCCACCCGGGAGGTGTCGACCAGCCGGGTCGACGCCACCGCCACCCGGGCCGAGACCTACGTCGACATCACCCGAGGTCGCGAGGCCAACCACCTCTACCTCACGGCCACCACCGACCCCCTCGACGGCGAGGCCCTCCCCCGCCTGCCCAGCCCCGCAGCCGACGAGGCCGTCGCGCGTCGCCTGGAGCGCTCTACTGCCGAGCTCACGGCCTGGGAGCTCGCCTACCCGGCCGGACCCGCCACCCGTCATCCGGAGCGCGGGCTCGCCCGATGACGCGATGAACTGCTCGCCGGCACGGCATAGGGAGGTACCAGCGACCGATCACCGGGAGCACACCGTGACCACCATCGACCTGACCAACACCGAGGTCCTCACCATCGAGGAGGCAGCCGTCGTCCTCCGGATCAGCAGGAACGCCGCCTACGCGGCCGCCCGCCGGTGGCGCGACACCGACGGACAGACGGGCATTCCCTGCATCGAGATCGGCCGCACCCTCCGCGTCCCCCGCGCCGATCTCGACCGACTGCTCGGCCGGGCTCCTCACCGAGTCGAGGGCAGCAACGCCTCGTGAGAACCAGCCGTGGCCGCCACCCTGGTCAGCCGCGAGGGCTCAGCGTGCGTACGGATCCAAGGCGAGGAAGTCATCGACCAGGCGGTAGAGCTGATCGAGCCGTGCTCCGGATGCCGCCTCGCGGTAGTCGTCGTCGCTCAACCCTCGGAGATGTGCTTCCGCCTCCCCCATGACTCGGCGCACCTCAGCCGACCATGCTCGTGGCATCGACGACGATCAGCGCCCCGTCGCGGAGCAACCGGTCGACCGCTGACCGCAGCTCCATCGGGATACGACCGTCCCCTGGACGCGTATCGTTGACCATGTCGTCGCCTCCTCGCAGGCGTCGGCCAGGCCCCGGGCAGTTCCAGCTGCGCCGGGGCCACTTGCTCATCGGGCATCGCAGCCCTGTCAAGGACTACCCTACAGACGTGTCGGACGAATCGTCAAGCACGCCGATACACCCGTGCGAACCCGTTGGCCTGGCCGAGATCGCCGAGCGGCTCGGCGTCAAGCCGCAGACGGCCCACGTGTGGCGCACACGAGGCGTGCTCATCGAGCCCCGCTGGACGGTCAGCGGCCAGCCCGCGTGGAACTGGCCCGACGTCGAGAAGTGGGCCAAGCAGACGGGGCGGTCGTAGTCCAGCACCCGCGGACGCCAACCCGGCGGCTCGTCGCAGTCGGCATGGGCCACCCCGTTCCGCAGACACTACTCCGAGATCCCGAGATCACCGGCCAACTCAGCACCCCCGCTTCTCCCCGCGACAGGGCCAATTTGACGGCCCGATGACGGAACTCTGTGGAGGATGAGGACGAGGCATCAGGACTCCTTCCCGAACGACCAACGTCGCCTGACGCTCGGTGTTCGTCAACCCGGGGTATTTCCACTTCCCAACAGTCGAGGAGGTCGCGGGCCGGATCAATCGTGCAACCGTCTCGATCCTCGCGATCTATCGGCGTCACGATGGCCGATCGGGGTTCGTGCGGGCCCCTGAGCCGCTTACACACAGTCCCGACAGGCCTCCGCTAGGGCGATTGCGGTGATTGGCCGAGGCGCCCAGGAGGCGGCTCGCCCGCCATGGCCTCCCACTGGGCCTCGGCTGCCATCAGCTCAGATTCGGGGATCCCAAGGTCGCCGGAGTAGTGGACGAAAGATGTGGCGAAGTTGCGGCTGTCTCCGCCCTCCGGCGTGACCAGGACCCCGACTGTGTCGGCATCACGCCGGCGGGCCTCAACCGACCAGAGCCGTTGGTGGTGCACAGCCGTCCGCTCTCGAAACACCACCTCGGTCTGGGGTCCCGCTCGACCAGCGGCACCGACGACGAACATCGCCCTGGAACTGTCGTCTCTGATGATCCTGAACCGGAACGCGATCACGTGAGGGCCGGCGGACGTGACCGCGTCGATTTGCCGGGCGACTTCGAGTCCGAGGGCGGTGCGGTACGACACCGGGATGCGGTCGAGCACCGCGAGGGTCGCGAGCCTGCGCTCCTCCTCTTCATCAGGCACGACCAGGCTGGCCAGCTGGTCGATCAGGAGTCGCACAGCGGCGTCGGAAGCGAAGGCGTCGGCGCTCTGTGGCCGGATTGGGAGACGCGGGTAGCCCAGCCGGTGGGCATGTGGCGGGGTGGGCTCGTCCGTCGGCGCCGTGGGTGCCACCTCATCCGCTTGGGCTAGGTCGTAATACCGATGTGGCTCGGCGCCGAGCACGTCGGGCTCCTCGGCGACTCGCTCCAGGTAGGCGATGACTGCGTGCACGGATCGAAGCTGAGAGAAGAGAAACTCCCAGTCTCGTCGGATCAGCACCACGTGGCCGACTGCGCCCTCGGATGGAGCGACCTCTAGCGGAGGAGGACTCGGGTGGTCGAGGATCACCACGTTGGTCCACCGGATCACGCGTCCATCGACAGTCAGGGAGCGGCCTCGCAGGTTGCGAAGGCGTACGGGGTCTCGGTGGAGCTGCCGAACGGTCCCGGCAGCCTGGTTCAGGCCCCTCAAGATCAAGGCTTGCACTCGCGACCTCTCGGTCTCCTCCACAGCAGAGAGGCTCGTGCGGGCCTTCACCTGGACGGAAAGCCCGACGTCACCGCAGATGATCAGGGCATCTCCGACCTCGCGAGTGCCGTTGCCGCGCTGGACCTGCCCCGCCTCGTAGACGAAGTCCGGCAGACCCAAGTCCGCCGCCGTCGTGCGAACCTCGCGTTCGGCCTCCGGGCCGACGTCGCCCTCGTGAGGGAGGGCGCGCGGGTGGGGCACCTCTCGCAACACCACCCCTCGCTCCGTTTCGATGAGCAGGCGGAGCCCTGGGCCTGGGGCCTGAGGGTCGTCGGTTGGGTCAGCGGCCACGCTGCCTCCTCATATGCCTACGGAGTATGCGGTTCTCCGCCCGTTGGCGCACCTCCATTCCTGGCGAATGGGAACCGACCCCACGAACGTGGTTAAGCGGATCTCGGTCGATCGCAAGGCGATCTCCTCCACCGACGGCAACCAGTGCTCGGATTGGTTCGCTGCAGCTTCCGCTCGGTGTGCTTTGCCAAGCCGGGCCAGTGGGCTCGACGCTGCACCGGTGTCAAGCGCGAAGCTCTCGGAGACTTCCTGCGAGGTCTGGTTCACCCGGCGGGGGACGGCCGGCAATGGACACGAGCCGGCATTCTGCATCATCGATACCGTTGGCGCGCATGACTGAGGCCCAGCCGATCGATGGGGGTGCCGGCGACGAGTTTGATCGGCGACGACAGGCTCTGGGCCAGCTGCTCCATGACCTCGCGGACGGGGGGAACGCCACACGGGGACCCATGCTCCCGCCCGACCTCGACCTCATGTCGACAGCCAGCAAGCAGCTGCGAGAGGCAACGAAGCTGACCTCCAGCGACGTGCCGGATCCGATGACCATGGTGTTCGCCCATGTGGAGCGTCTCCTCCTTGCGGGCGACGATCATCTTCGCTCGGTGGGCGATCTCCTTCTCGCCGATCGGGTACCTTGGTTCGGGCACATCCCGGTCGTCCGGTCCGGTGTCGAGACTCTTTCTCGCGCGTGGCACTTGACCGATCCTGCGGTGAGCTCGCTGGATCGTGTCGTCCGCATGCTCAACGAGCGGATCTACGAGTTCAACCATGTCCACTCGGTGCTCGCAGACCCCGCCTGCACCATGCCGCAGCACTTGATCGACGGGGCCAAGGCTCACGCCTCGAAGAACATCCGGGCGTACAACGCATGGGCCAAGTCCCATGGAGTGCCGACACGCGGCGGGCCGCTAGGTCCCGGCCGAGCCGGGCCGATGGCGCTCCTCGCCCAGATCTACGACGCCGAGAGCGGTGGCACGCCGATGATCCAAGCGCTGGGGCTGTTCCGGTATTCCGAACTGTCATCGATCGCCCACGGCTTGCCCGACGGGATGGCCAGGTACGTAGTCGATGACGCGGATGACGGCACAGATCACGCCCACATGCGGATGACCATCACCGAGCTGGCCAGAACGATCGACGTGCTCGTGACCGTCTACGACGCAGCGATCATGCGGTCGGGCCAGTTCTTTCGATGGCCGGTCTCGCCTGACTATGAGCTGGGCGTCGGCACCGCCGTACGCCTCCAACTCAACCGGCTCGGCGAGCTGACCAAGCCCTGAGCGAAGGCACCGCCACCTCGGCCCGCGGGTCCAGAGCAGCCGGCCGTCCGTCGCCCAGTCGAGGCCACCGGTCAGGAAAGCCCATCAGTCGGTCAAGGTCTCTTCGACGGAGAATTCGACGTCGAAGGCGACGCCGTAGTGAGATCGGCGCGACGCGCCACCCGAGTCGTCACTGTCACACCCCTTGTGCAAACTGGACCTCGTGGAACCAACGACGATCGCCGTCCGTTCGGCTGCGCCGGTCCTAAAGTGGGCCCGAGGCAAGGTGCGGGATCGCGCCTACGCCGCACGCTTGATCAAGGTCGCAGCGAGAAGCAACGACGTTCGCCTTCCTCGCCCACTGCGAAGAACCCTCGCTCGCTGGATCAAGGCGGAGCTCGTAGACTTGCTTTGCGAGGCCACGCCGGATCGCGCGGTCGCGCGCGCCCTCGGAGCTGGCGGCCGCTGAGCAAGTCGACCTCGCCCCGGCGGGCGATCTGCGTTCATTCATGGCGAGGCTGTCGGATGGATTGCTTCGTGAGCTGCCGGACCAGCTGCGGGATCAGAGCCTTGGCCGATTGATTCGGTCCGGCCTTGCGGACGCCGCACGGTCGACCTCCGACCTCGACCTCTCGGATCTACCGAGCCCAACAGAGGAGCTTCTGCGGTCACGACCTGAGCCTGACTGGGCCGCAGTGGTCACGCTCGCTGACCTACTGCGTCCCGACGGGATGGTCGACCCTACGGCGGCAAACCGACTGGTCAAGGCGGTGGAGCTTAACAGGCGCTGGGAATGGTGGCAGTGGGCTGCCGTCGGTCTGTTCGCCGACGCGCACGGAGATCGAGTTGCTGCCGGGACTGCGTTCCGTCGCGCAATCGGCCTCGGAGCCCCGGACCCAGACGCTTGGCGAGCCTTCGCTGCCATGTCGTCGGCCGTCGAGCTGGGGGATGTCGACACGACGGAGATTGAACGAGTCGATCTTTGTGAGCTGTTCGGCGCCTTTCGAGACACTGCCACACTCGACCTATCTAGCCTCCCTCCACTTCCGGCCGGCGGACGAGATCGCTCGGACAGGCTGGCCCGTAGCCTGCATGCGGCCGCCCACATGGTGGCCGGCGACTTCGTAGGAGCTGTCTCGATCCTGGAAGAAGCGTTGCAGGCTGACCCGGATTCGCTCTCCACACAGAGCCGGCTCGCAGAGGCCCATCTCGAGGCAGCGAAGTCGGGGCTCGACGACAAGGTCTTGCACCTCGAGACAGCGCGCCGTATTGCGATCCGGGTCCGAGATGAGGCCAGGCATCGGCGGCTCCCCTTGCGGCGAAAGGCGGTTGCTACTGCCAGCTTTGCCGCGCTGATGCTCGACGATTGGACCGCAGTGTTCGACTTGGGCCTCGCCCCGCCCGACGGCAGCGCCGACGACCACGAGGCTGCGGGCGAGGAGACGATGACGGCGGTCGTTGTCAGCGCCCTCCTGGTCGGTCGCCTCGATGTGGTCGAGAGGCTGTTGCCTGATTTGCCACCCGGACAAGCTCCCTCTCTCTATCGGGCACAGCTTGCGCATCTGCGAGGCGACCTCGACGCCTCGGCGTCCTATCTGAGGGATGCCTGGGAGGAGGTCACAGACTGGGGCCGGGCCGTCACGGTCCTGTTGGCTTGGGCGCGTCAGTTGGACGACCCACTCCCTTCCCTAACCTCAAAGGGCCTCGATGCCGAACAAGCCACTCGCCATCAGGAGATGGCAGAGATTGTACGCCTCTCCCGCACCTCCCCCAGCCGGGCGACGTCGCAGTTGAGGTCATTCATCGACGGCAACGCGCATCTCGGAATCAACCTTGTCCTGATGGTTGACATGACCGGAGACCGCTCGGCGGCGATTGCAACCGCAGAACAGATCCTCAACCACCTTGACGATCCCGAGGTCCACGAGTACCTGGCTCAAGTGCTGATGCAGGATCAGCCGCCGCAGGTCAACCGAGCGATCGAGCACGCCCTGGCGTTCGCTCGTGGTGCCGCCGACACCGTCCTGGAGCTGCGGGCGCGCCAACTCCTCGCAAGGCTTTACGAGACCGCTGGCGACCGGCCAGCCGAGTATCGGCGCGAACTCCGGTGGCTCGTCGACGCCGGTGACGATCGAGCCGTCTGGGCCCTCCTGTACGTCAGCCTCATCGACGGCGATCTCGCCACAGTCGGTCGAGTGCTCGCCGCCCCCGACCTGCATCCGCAGGACCAGCACGAGGTCATCGTCTACCTGAGATCGCTCATCGCCCTCGGCCGCCACGATGATGCTGCGTCGGCCACCATCGAAGCGCTGGACGCCTTCGAAGAAGACGACGACTTCTGCGCTGCGCTGCTTGCCTTCGTGCACTCGACTGGAGGAAGAAGGATCCAGGACGAGGGTCTCGGAGACGACCTCCGGGCGGCGACCGAGCGGTTCGTGGCTCGCGCACCCGACCACCCGGCGTTCCATTCAATCCCAACCGATGACATCGAGAGCCTCGTCGACATGCTCGGCGAGCAGCTCACTAGCCGCCGACGCCTCCTCACCGTCGGGCGGTGGCGAGTGCGCAGCGGGCGACTGCCGCTCGGGATGCTGAGTGCGAGCGTCGGCGTCGACTACGCACAGATCTCCATTGAACGATCGCTCCTGTCACGAGGACACCACCCGTCCCCTGATGGACACGCCGGGGAGGTGGCCAGCGCGACGGCGGCGCTAGACGGCAGCGTCCTCGCCGACACGACGGCCATCGCAACCGCTGTCACGGCACACCTGTGGCCGAGGGTGCGCGGAGCGTTCCGCGACCTCGCCCTGACGGCCCCCGCTCTAACCGACATCGTTCACGCCGCCGAGATGCAGGGGTTCCTGGAAGGACGAAGCATCCAGGCCGACGCAGCCGGACGGCTTTTCGAATGCGAGGGCGATGACGAGGAGCGCCGGAAGCGGGCGCGCTGGCTCGACGAGCTAGCGCGAGCTGCACGAGCGTGCAAGTCGCTTCCCTTCTCGTCTCCGACTCTCGTCCCCGAACTCTCATCGTCACCTCGTACCGACCCTTGGATCTCGGCCATCGAGATCGCCCACAGCGCGGGGCTCCCGCTGCTTTGCGATGACTACGGCACCCGACGACTAGCCGAATCCGTTGGAGTGAGGACCTTCAGCCTCTACGCGCTGCTCGACGCTCTCGCCGCCGACGGCCGCATCGACCGGAGGGACGCCGAGCGCGAGCGACTAGCTCTACTCGAGTCCGGAAGCGTCGGCCTTCCTCTCACAGAACGGAGAGCGACCGACTCCACTCCTGCCTCCATCCTCAGGATGCTCGCCGACGGCACGACCTGGATCGGCACGGAAGCTATCGGCTACCGGGTGCTGGAGCGGACCTTGATCGATGCACTCGGAGATCCATCTAGCCATGATGCAGCGACCACCTTGACCTTGGGGCTCGTCGGCGTTGCTGAGCAGGCGCTATTCAGCCGTCGCAACCCGGTCGAGCTGTGTGCAGCGCTCACCGCTCTCGCCGTCGGCAACCACACCCGCAACACCCAGCAGGCGACAGACCTGGTGAACGCTCTCAACTGGACGCTGTCCGAATGGCTCATGCACCCGGACGTAGCTGCCTCCGTGACCGCCAAGGCGCTGTTTGACCTTCTTTCGGCTGGTCCGACGGTTGATCCCGACACTGCGCTCACCTACGTCATGTCACGGCTCAGCGGTCTGCCGATGGAGTCCCGCCGCCAGGCAGCTGGCGTGCTGCTCGGCGCAATCCCGCCGCCGATCAACGCAGAGATTCTGCCCGACATCGAGTTCCGATGAGCCGCCCACGCACAGCTCTCGAGAGGCGAAAGTGACCTGGGAGATCGTCGGAGCCATAGCGACGGTGGCAGGCACGCTGCTCGGCCTTGCGGCGTTGATCGTCGCCGGCCTCGAGCGTCGAACACGCACAGCGGGAGAGCGGGCAGACCAAGCCCGAGCGGCCGAGGCGGAAGCACGAGCGAACGAGGCGGCCGCCGCTTGGCGCCTTGCGGAGCGGCGGGTCGACGCCGTGATCCGTGCAGTCAGAGCCGGGTCCCCAGTTGCCGGCGAGGCAGGCGTATTCGCCAACGCGGCGGCTCGACCTTCGGTTCGAGTGCTGCGTCGGATCCCTGATCACGGCCCGCTCCGGACGGCCGTCAGTGAGGTCAGCTCCGCCCTCGACGAGACTCGGGTACTGGGTCCACCGTCGGTCGTCGAGGCGATGGAGTCGTACTTCGACGCAGTGCTCGCCGTGTTCGAGGCCGCTAGTACTGGTGAGCGCGACGCCATCACCGCCGTTCAGGCTGGAGCCCATGGCGTGGCCACCGCCAAGGCCGACCTGGTTGCTGCTGCCCAAGCAGCGGGAATCGGTGACGCACAGGCGAATGATGCCGAACTGGAGTCAAGAGCACGGACCCGACGACGCGGTCCCGGTGGTCCAACGACGACAGCGTGACCGGGAGCGGCTATTGGGCACTGCGCTCAGGTAGGCCATTTGCAGTTGCCTCCCAGCCCACCAACGAGGCGTGGCGCGGGATGCGCGACGAAGGCAGCAGGGTCGGCGATCGAGAGCACTGATCACACCTGACGTCAGGCGACGCGACTGCCTTCAATCTGGCGGTGAGCCTTGTCAGGTCGGCGCTACAGACGGCGTCGAGGCGTCACCCGGCGGCTCGGCGCGTGGTGCACTCCCGCATCGAGCGTGAGAGAATCTCTGCGCTCGTCGGTGGCGTGACATCGGCCTTCCGTCCCGGCCTCGATGGCCGGTGGCATGTGGAGGTCCGCGCCATGGCGGTCCGGAAGTTGACCAGTGGTCGGTGGGAAGCGTCGTATCGCGACCCCTCGGGTCGTGAGCGCACGAAGAGGTACCGCACGCGGGCGGAAGCCGACCGTTGGCTGACCTCCGTGAAGGGCGAGCTGAACCGCGGTGACTGGGTCGATCCCTCGCTCGGCCGCACGCCGTTCTCCCGATGGGCAACGGAGTGGCTCGAAGGCTCCTCGCACCTGAAGCCCAAGACGCGGGCCGACTACGAGGGGATGCTCCGCGTCCACGTGCTGCCCACGTTCGGGCATCGGACCGTCGGGTCGATCACGTCGAGCGACGTTCGACGGTTCATCGCAGACGAGGTCGCCTCGGGAGCAGCGCCCGGAACCGTGCGCGGGGCTCGCAAGGTCCTTCGCCTCGTGCTCGGTGTCGCGCAGTCGGAAGGTGCCATCCGCTCCAACCCCTGTGACGGCGTAAGGGTTCCCGCCTCCCCCAAGGCGGAGATGGTCTTCCTCACCGCCGACGAGGTCGAGCAGCTCGCCATCGCGATCGGTCCCCGCTACTCGACGATGATCCGGGTCGCGGCCTACACGGGCATGCGCGCCGGCGAGATCGAGGCACTCCGAGTCGGTCGCGTCGACCTCGACGCTGGCCGGCTCACGATCGCCGAGTCGGTCACCGAGGTGCAGGGCATGGGCCTGGTCTTCGGGCAGCCGAAGACGTACGAGCGTCGATCCGTCACCCTTCCGCCCTCGCTGACCGCAGAGCTGGCCCGTCACCTCCAGGATCGACCCACCGACCCCGAGCGCGATCGTCTTCACTGCGCCCGACGGCGGTGTGATCAACCACAGGAACTTCTACCGCCGGGCGTTCAAGCCCGCCCTGTCGGTCGCAGGTCTGCCCATCCGGACGCGGTTCCACGATCTTCGGCACACCTGCGCCGCTCTCTGCATCGCCCTCGGCGCCCACCCCAAGGCCATCCAGGAGCGCCTCGGTCACTCGTCGATCACCGTCACGCTCGACCGGTACGGGCACCTCTTCCCCAAGCTCGACGAGGCCCTGACGACTCGCCTCGACGAGCTCCGCCTGTCGGCGATGGAGTCGCTCCCCGGTTCCCGTTCCGTCCCGTCGAGTCCCTCGTCGGACCTCGCAGTCCCAGATCAGCACGCTGCGTCTCGCGGTCTTTTCGCGGACCTCGGCGATGTCGACGGCGAGACGGCAGCGACCGCAGGACTGTGACCTGGGGAAACGTGGTCTGGCCGGGGAGATTCGAACTCCCGACCCCCTGCTCCCAAAGCAGGTGCGCTACCAAGCTGCGCCACGGCCAGTCGGTGGCAGGGTAGGCGTCGGCCTCAGGCGAAGCGAGGCAGGTCCGGCATCGTGGCCGCCAGCTGCGCATCGACCAGGGCAGCCAGCTCGTCGACGAGGGGCCTCGCCGGCTCCCAGTGGGCGAGGTCGATGGTCTCGTCGGGATCGCCGACGACGTCGAAGAGCACCTCGTCCTTCCACCCCTGGTTGCGGACGTACTTGTGGGGGCCGCGGCGCACCATCGGCCAGCCCATCGACACCGCGCGAGTGGACGGGCCGGTCGTCCGGGAAGGTCCCGTCGGTCCGGCCGAGCGGATCGGCCAGGCTGACGCCGTCGAACACGTCGAGGTCGACGTCGACTCCGGCCAGGTCCAGGAAGGTGGTCGCCAGGTCGAAGGTCTGCACCGGTGCCGCGATCCGACGCCCGCCGGCGACCAGGCCGCCCGCGGCGAAGAACGGCACCCGGGCCAGGTCGTCGAAGGGGATCCACGGGATCTTGCGCACGAGGCCGCGCCGACCCCCGAAGTCGCCGTGGTCGGAGGTGAAGAAGAGCAGCGCGTCGTCGAGGGGCAGGGCGGCGAGGACGTCGCCCACCGCGTCGTCGATCTGCGAGATCAGCCCGTGGGTGCGGGCCACGTCGGCCCGGTGGTGGGCGAGGTTCGCGGGGTCGACCCTCCGACCCGGGTGGCCGTCCTGCGCGGTGGCCTCGCGGAACGAGGGCGGCAGCCGGTCGTTGGCGGCGGCCCCGGCCGGGTCGACCACGCACGCGGCCGGGTCGTACATCGACGCGTACGGCTCCGGCGGGTTCACCGGCGGGTGCGGGTGGGGGAACGACACGACGAGCAGCAGCGGACGGGAGCGGTCGCGCTGCTCGAGGAAGGCGAGCGCCTCGTCGCGGACCCACGACGTCGGGTGCGTCTCGATCGGGTAGGCGTAGCCGGTCTGATCGAGGCCGGGGACCTCGAAGCGCCAGTCCGGCAGCCCCCGGGCGTGCAGGAAGTCGTGGTAGTGGTCGAGCTCCATGTCGTGGGGATCGGCCGTGTAGGCGGTCAGGTGCTCGGCGACCCGCACGTGCTCGAACCCGTGGCTCGATCGCATCGGGTTGAAGTGCATCTTCCCGATCAGCGCGGTCTGGTAGCCGGCGGCCCTCAGCGCGTGGGGCACGGTGAAGAAGTCCTGCTCCAGCGCCCAGCGCTCCCGGTAGGGGGTGCGGTGGTCGAGCAGCCCGGTCATCAGCGAGGTCCGGGCCGGGACGCAGGTCGTCGACGCGCTGTAGCCGGCGTCGAAGATCACGCCCGAGTCGGCCAGCGCGTCGAGGTGCGGCGTCCGCACGGGCGAGCCCGGCCACCAGCCGACGTGGTCGTGGCGCTGCTGGTCGGTCATCACCAGCACCAGATCGGGCTTCGAGGCGGGCATGCGGGGAGGCTCCAGGGCCGACGGGGGTCGGGGCGCGGCACAGTACCGGGTCGTCCCCGACGGTCGGCGACGCGCGGCACCCCGCCCGACGGGCGCGGCCTACCCTCGCCGCGTGCCCCCCGACGATCCCAGTCCCGCACCCCGCCCCGTCCTGGTCGGGCTGACCGTGGCCGAGGACCCGGCGACCTGGGCCGCAGCCGGGTTCACCGTCGACCCCGACGGGACGTCCCGGGTCGGCCAGGTCCGCGTCGAGTGCGCCGGCTCCACAGCCGGACGGGCGGTCACGGCCCTCGCCCTCCGCGACCTGCCCGACGGCGCGCCGACCGACCTCGACGGGCTACCGGTCGTCGCCACCGACGCCGAGCCCCCCGAGCCGGCCGACCACCCGAGCACCGCCACCGCCATCGACCACGTGGTGCTGCTGACCGACGATCTCGACCGCACCATCGCCGCGGCCGAGGCGCTCGGCCTCGACCTGCGCCGCCGGCGCGACGGCGACTCGGGCGCGGGACAGCCGGTGCGCCAGGCCTTCTTCCGGATGGGCGAGGCGATCCTCGAGCTCGTCGCCCCGCCCGAGCCGCCGGCCGACCCGAGTCCGGGCGTGCGGTCGTTCGGGCTCGCGGTCGTCGCCACCGACCTGGAGGCAGCCGGGCGGGTGCTCGGCGATGCCCTCGGCACCCCGAGGCCGGCGGTCCAGGAGGGTCGCCACATCGCGACGGTGCGCGGCCGGCAGATCGGCCTGCGAACGCCGATCGCGCTCATGACGCCGGGTCCGCGCTGAGGCGACACCACGCGGAGCGCGGGGCGGGGACCGGCCGCCGGTAGGGTCGGCGCCAGTGCTCGACCACGTGTTCACCGATGCCATCGGAGCCCTCCGCGACGCCATGGAGTCCGCGTTCCTCGAGCGCCAGGCCTTCGAGGAGCGCTTCCAGGCCGACGTCCTCCTCGGCGACCTGACCTGGGAGACGTCGTACTCCCTCCCCGGCGAGGGGGTGCCGCCGCGGACCCGCGCCGACATCACCATGGACTGGCCGACGTGGGCCCAGACCGCGTACCGCTCGTGGTACATCGGCGAGGAGCTCGACGAGGCCCCGCGCATCGAGATCGAGATCGTCATGCGGGTGCAGCGCCTGCGGAGCCAGCCCGACGTGAAGGTCATCCTCGCGGTGCTCCCGGAGGAGTCGACCTCGATCGGCGGCGAGACCCTCCAGCGGTCGAGCCCCACCGTCGAGACGATCTTCGACGCCGACCTCGAGCCCGAGGAGTTCGCGGTCGAGGTGTCCTACGAGGGCTCCTACGACCTCGAGGAGGAGGTCCTCGCCGACGGCTCCGCGCTCGATGCCCACTTCGCGGCGATGGGCGGCTGGATCGCCTCCACCCTCGTCCGCCTCGGCGACCTCTCCTTCGACTACCTCCCCCCCGAGGAGGAGTAGACCCGCCTCCAGGCGCCGGGTGCGAGGTCGGACCGACCTGGCACCGACGGGTGACACGCACCCGACGCGTCGGCGTAGGGTCGGCCGCATGTCCGACCTCGTGCTCGTCGAGGTGGCCGACGGAGTCGCCACCCTCACCCTCAACCGCCCCGAGGCCCGCAACGCGCTGTCGCGGGCGCTCCTCCGGGCCCTGCCCAAGGCGATCGCCGAGGCCGACGCCGACCCCGATGTACGGGCCATCGTGCTCACCGGCGCCGACCCGGTCGTTCTGCGCCGGGCTCGACCTCCGCGAGGTCGGCAGCGGTTCGCTCGACCTGGGGGCGGAGGGCGCGGCCGGCGGCGACGACGCCGACCTCGCCGCGGCGGTGCGACGCGGTCCGTTCCCGCCCCGTGCGACGCCGCTGATCGGCGCCATCAACGGCGCGGCCGTCACCGGCGGCCTCGAGCTGGTGCTCGCCTGCGACTTCCTCGTCGCCTCCGAGCGGGCCCGCTTCGCCGACACCCACGCCCGGGTCGGCATCCAGCCCGGGTGGGGCCTCGTCGGTGCTGCTCCCCCAGGCCGTCGGTCTGCGCCGGGCCCGGGAGATGTCGTCCACCGGCAACTTCGTCGACGCCGAGACCGCGCTCGCAGTGGGGCCTGGTGAACCACGTCGTGCCCCACGACGCAGCTCGTCCCCACCGCCCAGCAGCTGGCCCGCGACGTCGCCTCGAACGACGCCAGCGCGGTGCAGCGGCTGCTGCGCACCTACGCCGAGGGCTCGGAGATGACCGCCGGCGACGCCTGGGCCCTGGAGGCTCGCGTCGCGGCCGAGTGGCAGCGCCAGGCCTTCGACCCCGCCGAGGTCGCCCGCCGCCGGGAGGCCATCACCGAGCGGGGCCGCTCCCAGCAGTCCTGAGCCCGGACGCGCCGAAGGGCGCCCTCGCGGGCGCCCTTCGCCACTCCCCCTGGGGATCGTCGGGTCGCAGTCCGGCAACCCACCCCGTTCGACTCTCGGTCAGGCCATCAGGCGGACGCAGCCTCGGCGGCCTCGGCCTCGGCCCGGTCCTTGGCGACCTCGTCGAGCAGCTCGTACTCCTCGCCGGTGTCGACCCAGTCCTCGAACTGGGTGACGCCGAGGGTGTCGAACCGCTTGCGGAGCCAGCCGTCGTTGGCGTCGAGCAGGCCGAGCTTCTTGCAGTTCGGGACGATCTTGGAGAACAGGAGCTGCTGGAACGGGTCCTGGTTCTTGATCTCGTCGGGCTGGTCGAACAGCTTGATGGCCTTCTTGACGTCGACGCCCATGCGGTCCCACACCTCCTGCTGGAGGAAGCGGTTGCGCATGCGGATGGCGGCCTCGTAGGCGAACTCCTGGCGCTCGAGCATCTCGGCCGACGACAGCCCCTCGTAGAACTCCTTGAGGCTGCAGCACGCCGAAGGCGACGTGGCGGGCCTCGTCGCTCATGACGTAGCGGAGGAGCTGCTTGAGCAGCGGGTCCGGCGTGGTCTGCATCGCCAGGCCGAAGGCGGCGAGGGCGAGGCCCTCGACCATGATCTGCATGCCCAGGTAGGTCATGTCCCAGCGGCTGTCGTTGATGATGTCGTCGAGCAGCAGCGCGCAGGTGGGTGTTGATCGGGTAGTGGCCGCTGAGCTTGCTGTCGAGGTACTGGGCGAAGACCTCGACGTGGCGGGCCTCGTCCATCACCTGGGTGGCGGCGTAGTACTTGGCGTCGATCCACGGCACCGTCTCGACGATCTTGGCCGTGCAGATGAGGGCGCCCTGCTCGCCGTGCATGAACTGCGACAGCGACCAGTTCTGGGTCTCCATCGAGAGCTGGATCCACTCCTTGTCACCCCAGGTCTCGAACGGGGTGCCCTTGAGGTCGAAGCCCGACCGCTCGATCTCGCTCCGGCGGAGCTCGGCGATCATGGCCGCGTTGCGCCTCCTGGTCGACCTCGATCGACCAGTCGAGGTCGGTCTCGCCGTTCCACTGGGAGTGCTTGGCCTTCTCGTACAGCTTGTTGAGCGCCGGGCGGGCGCCCTTCTCGTAGTCCCACGTGAAGATGGCGTCGGCGTTGTCCTGCGACCACGTGGATGGCCTCGTCGACGTCGGTGTTCGACATCGTCAGGATCGCCTCGAGGTCGCCGGCCGACGAGGACGATGCCTCGGCGTCGCGGACGGTGGGCTCGGTGGTGGTCATGGTCAGGTCTCCTGGAGAGGCGGCGACGATGGGACAGGTGCGAGGGGGACGTCGGGCCCGGGCGGGAGCGCCAGGGCGGCGATGAGGTGGCCGATCAGCTGCTCCCACGGCCCGCTGCGGGGCATGGGGGCCTCGACCGCATCGAGCAGGAGGAAGCCGAAGCCCAGGGCGTGGCAGAAGGTGACCAGTGCGGCGGTGTCGAGCTGGGTGCCGATGCCGTGGGTCTCCTTGGCCGACTCGATGATCGAGCGGAGGCGATCCTGGCGGTCGAGGACGTGGCTGCGCATGAGGTCGGCGACCGCGGGGTCGCGCCGGGCGGCGACGAAGGCCTCGATCAGCAGCGCGCTGCCCGTGGCGACGTCGGTCGAGCGCTGCACGAGGTGGCTGCCGGCGATGAGCAGCACGTCCTCGGCCCGGCCCTCGAAGCGGTGGTCGGCGAAGAGCGAGTCGAGCTCGTCGGTGGTGTGGGCGTCGAGCGCGGCGACCAGCAGCGCGGCCTTGCCCGGGTAGCGGCTGTAGATGGCGCCGGTGGTGACGCCGGCCCGCCGGGCGATCTCGGCCACGCCGGCCCGGTCGTAGCCCCGCTCGGCGAACACCTCGGCCGCGGCCTCGAGGAGGCGGCGGCCGAGCTCGTCGGGAGCCGACGCCGCCGGGGCGAGCAGGGGGACGTCGGCACGCGCGTCACCGGCCACGGGGTCCGGCAGGGTGTCGACGGCCAGGCTCACGCCGGGGACAATAACCGTCATTATCGGCCGCGGCCAAGTGATCATCGTCACATCGACGCGGCGAGCGACGGGACCTTCGGCCCGCTGCCCGGCCCGGGGCGGGCGATATAGGGTGCGGCATCCCTCCCGACCGGGAGGACGTCCCTCCCCTCGGGGGAGGGGGGGAAGCCCCACCCAAGGAGACACACCGTGCGCCTACGTCGATGGTTCCGACTGGTCGCCCTCATCGCTGCGATCGGCCTGTTCTTCGCAGCCTGCAGCACCGAGGACGATCCCGAAGAGTCGAGCGGATCCGGCAGCGAGACCACCGAGGAGGGCGACGAGCCGTCCGGCCCGGCGACCTGCCAGGGCGAGGCCGGCGCCGAGCCGTCGGCCGAGCCGGTCGGCGGTGGCGAGGCCGACGGCGCGGGCCTCCGCGTCGGCATGGTCCTCGACATCGGTGGCGTCGACGACGACTCCTTCAACGAGGCCGCCAACGCCGGCCTCGAGGCCGCGGCCGACGGACTTCGGCGTCGAGTCGCAGATCCTCGAGCCCAACGAGGACGGCTCCAACCGAGGCGACCTCCTGCGGTCGCTGGCCGAGGACGGCTACGACCTGGTGATCGGCGTCGGCTTCCTCTTCGCCGAGTCGATGCAGCCACTGGCCACCGAGTTCCCCGAGACCCAGTTCGCCATCATCGACGACGCCTCGTTCGAGGCCGACAACGTCACCTCCCTCGTGTTCGCCGAGGAGCAGGGCTCGTTCCTGGTCGGCGCGGCCGCCGCCCTCACGAGCGGCACCGACAAGATCGGCTTCATCGGTGGCGTCGAGACCCCGCTGATCCAGAAGTTCCAGGCCGGCTTCGAGGCCGGCGTGGCCGAGATCAACCCCGACGCCGAGGTCGAGGTGAACTACCTGACCCAGCCGCCGGACTTCAGCGGCTTCGGTGACCCGGCCTCGGCCAAGACCGTCGCCGACGGCATGTACGCCGACGACATCGACGTCGTGTACCACGCCGCCGGCGGCTCCGGTGGCGGCCTGTTCGAGGCTGCTGCCGACGCCGACCGCCTGGCCATCGGCGTCGACTCCGACCAGTACCAGCAGGTCGACGAGGCCACGCAGCCGTGCATCCTCACCTCGATGCTGAAGCGGGTCGACCGGCCGTCTACACCGCCATCGAGGAGCTCGCCAACGACGAGCTCGCCGCTGGTGCGCAGGTCTTCGACCTCGAGACCGGGGGCATCGACTACGCCACCGACGGCGGTCAGCTCGACGACGTCGAGGACCAGCTCGAGGATCTGAAGCAGCAGATCATCGACGGCGACATCGAGGTGCCGACCGAGCCCTGATCGGCTCCGGATCGTCAGACGCACTCGACCGGGGCCCGGGACGTCAGTCCCGGGCCCCGGCTGCCCCTGGAGGGGGACCCATGTCCGCACGCCCCGTCGCCGACGACACCCCGGCCGGCCCTCCCGCGGGTGATCGCCCGCCTGCGGTCGAGCTGGTCGGCATCACCAAGCGCTTCCCCGGCGTGATCGCCAACCGTGACGTGACCCTCCGGGTCGACGCCGGCACCATCCACGCCATCGTCGGCGAGAACGGTGCGGGCAAGTCGACCCTCATGAAGATCCTCTACGGGATGCAGCGTCCCGACGAGGGCACCATCGCGATCGACGGGACGCCGACGGTCGTTCAAGCGCCCCACCGATGCCATCCGCCTGGGCATCGGCATGGTCCACCAGCACTTCATGCTGGCCGACAACCTCACCGTCCTCGAGAACATCGTGCTCGGGGCCGAGCCCAAGATCCCCGTGCTCCTCGGCACCCGCCAGGCCCGGACCCGCATCCTCGAGCTGGGCCGCTCCTACGGGCTCGAGGTCGATCCCGACTCCCTGGTCGAGGTCCTCGGGGTCGGCGACCGCCAGCGCGTCGAGATCCTCAAGGTCCTCTACCGCGGCGCGAAGATGCTGATCCTCGACGAGCCCACCGCGGTCCTGGTCCCCCAGGAGGTCGACGAGCTGTTCCGGCAACCTCCGGCGAGCTCAAGCGCGAGGGCTTCACCGTCATCTTCATCTCCCACAAGCTCGACGAGGTGCTGTCGATCGCCGACGCCATCACGGTGATCCGGGACGGCACCACCGTCACCACCGTCGAAGCCCGTCGACGGTCACGGCCCGCGACCTGGCCAACCTCATGGTCGGCCACGAGCTCCCCACCCCCGAGACCCGGGAGTCCACCGTGACCGACGTGGTCGAGCTGTCGCTCCGCGACGTCAGCGTCGCCGGCATCGGCCAGCGCCTGGCCCTCGACGACATCGACCTCGACATCCGCAAGGGCGAGATCGTGGGGGTCGCCGGGGTCGAGGGCAACGGCCAGACCGAGCTCATCGACGCCGTCATGGGCCTGGCCGACCTCACCGACGGCACCGTGACGCTGGCCGGCGAGGACATCACCGGGTGGACCACCCGGCGAGCGGCGCGAGGCCGGCATCGCCTGCATCCCCGAGGACCGCCACCGCGACGGCCTGCTCCTCGACGCCCCGCTGTGGGAGAACGTCGCCCTCGGCCAGCAGACCCGACCGCCCTTCGTGCGGGGCCTGATGGTCGACCGCGCCGGCGCCCGAAGGCGCACCGAGGAGATCATCGCCGACTTCGACGTGTGCGACGCCCGGCCCCGACGTGACGGGCCGGCGCGCTGTCCGGCGGCAACCAGCAGAAGCTCATCGTCGGCCGGGAGATGACCTCGGAGCCGTCGGTGCTCGTCGCCGCCCACCCGACCCGGGGCGTCGACGTCGGCGCCCAGGCCGACATCTGGGAGGAGCTGCGCAAGGTGCGCTCGGCCGGCCTGGCCGTGCTCCTCGTGTCGGCCGACCTCGACGAGCTGATCGGGCTGTCGGACACCATCATCGTCCTGTACGGCGGACGGATGGTCGCCCGGCTCGACCCCGCCACGACGACCCTCGAGCAGCTCGGCTGCTACATGACCGGCACCGACCCGGCCGGCACCGGCGACCGCCTCGACCTGGACGCCGCGGTGGCCGCGGTCAAGGCGGCCGACGCCACCGCGGTGGTGGCCCCGACCGCCGCCACCGACGGCGGCCCGACGCCCGACCGACAGGAGACGGAGTGAAGGCGAACCGCATCGTCCTGACCCTGGCGGCGCCGGTCCTCGCCATCGCCATCTCGGCGGCCATCTCCGCAGTCGTGTTGAGCATCAGCGGCAACTCGCCGGTCGAGGTGTTCGAGCTGCTCGTCGACCAGCTCACCCAGGTGCGCGAGATCGTCAAGACCATCAACCGCGCCGCGCCGTACTACGTCGCCGCCGTCGCGGTGGCCATCGGGTTCAAGATGAACCTGTTCAACATCGGGGTCGAGGGCCAGTACCGCCTCGCGGGCGTCGCTGGCCGCCGCCGCCGGCGCGGCCCTGCCGCTCCCCGGCATCCTCCGGGTCGTCGGCGTCCTGGCCGTCGCCGTCCTCGTGGGTGCCGCCTGGGCCGGGATCGCCGGCGTGCTCCGCGCCTACCGGGGCGTCAGCGAGGTCATCGCCACGATCATGCTCAACGCCATCGCCCTGGGCCTGACGCCGTTCATGCTCACCCGCTGGTTCCGGGAGCAGGCGGCGGAGGGCACGGTCAACTACGCCACCCGCACCAAGCCGATCCCGTCCGGCGGACGGCTCCCCGACCTCGACGTCCTGGTGCCCGGCGAGATCTCCGGAGGGGTGCACCTCAACGCCTTCCTGATCATCGCGATCCTCGTCGGCATCGGCTACTGGCTCCTCATCTGGCGCAGCCGCTTCGGCTACGACCTGCGGGCCTCGGGCGCCAACCCCTGGGCCGCCAGGGCCTCGGGCGTCGACGCCAAGCGCATGATCGTCGCCGCCATGCTCATCTCCGGCGGCACCGCCGGACTGGTCGGCCTGTCGACGATCATCGGCAGCGAGCCGTACCGCTACACCGAGGAGAGCTTCCTCGCCGGCCTCGGCTTCACCGGCATCGCCATCGCCCTCCTCGGGCGCAACAACCCGATCGGCATCGCCTTCGGCGCCCTGCTGTGGTCCTTCATCGACGTGGCCCGCACCCCGATGTCACGCGCCGGCCTCCCCCGCGAGATCACCACGATCATGCAGGGCACCATCGTCCTGTCGGTCGTGATCGCCTACCAGATCGTGCAGCGGATCGGCGAGCGGCGGGAGGCCGCCGACATCGCCCGCCAGATCGACACCGGGCCACCCCCGAACCGCCGGGCCGCACCAGTGGGTCGACGCCCGCGGGAGCACCGGCATGACCGTCGTCGGCAGCGAGCTCGATCCCACCAGCGCCACGACGAAGGCGCCTCGCGCCGGTCGACCCGACCCCCTCGCCCAGCTGCCCGCCTGGGCCCGGCTCTCGGTCTACGCCGCGATCCTGGTGCTCATCCTCACCATCGCCGAGCAGGCCACCGACCAGACCCGTCTCACGTCGGCCAACACCTGGGCCTCCGCCCTCAACCTCGCGGTCCCGATCGCCCTGGCCGGGCTGGGCGGTCTCTGGGCGGAGCGGGCGGGCGTCGTCAACATCGGCCTCGAGGGGATGATGATCCTCGGCACCTGGATGGGAGCGTGGGGCTGCATCGAGTTCGGGCCCTGGCCGGGTGTCGCCCTCGGCGTGCTCGGCGGCGCCCTCGGCGGCCTCCTGCACGCGGTCGCCACCGTCGGCTTCGGCGTCGACCACATCGTGTCGGGCGTGGCCATCAACATCCTCGGCCTGGGCGTCACGCAGTTCGCGAACCTCGAGATGTTCGACTCGACGAACCAGTCGCCCCGGATCCCCGACAACGTCGCCGAGGTGAGCGTCCCCGGCATCAACGACGTCATCGGCGACGTGACGGGGAACCTGACCAACAGCTCGGTGCTGGTGTGGATGGTGGTGTCGCTGGTGGCCCTCGTCGCCGTCGGCTTCCTGCTGTCCCCGAGACGGGGCGGCGCCGACTCCGGACCGTTCGGGCTGGCCACGACCACGGCGGCACGGATCCGCACCGTCGCCATGGTGGTGCTCGGGGTGGTGGCGCTCATGTGCCTCATCGAGGTGGCGCCCTACCTCGACGACCAGGAGCGGTTCTTCATCTCCGAGCTGGGCCGCATCGTCCTCGGCCTCACCCAGGACCTGTCGCTGATCGTGGTGATGGGCATCCTGGCCTTCCCCCTCAGCGCGTTCGTCCTCTGGCGCACCAAGTTCGGGCTCCGCCTCCGCTCGGTCGGCGAGGACCCGCTCGCGGCCGAGTCGCTGGGCGTGAACGTGTACCTCATGAAGTACGTGGGCGTGATCATGTCGGGCGCCCTGGCCGGCCTCGGCGGGGTCGCCCTGGTGTACGTGTTCGCCGGTCAGTTCCGGGTCGGCCAGACCAACGGTCGCGGGTACATCGGCCTCGCGGCCATGATCTTCGGCAACTGGCGGCCGGCCGGCCTGGCCATGGGCGCCGGCCTGTTCGGCTTCACCGACTCCCTGAGCCTCCAGAGCGGCGAGACCACCCGCACCCTGCTGGTGGTGGTCGCCCTCCTGGCCGCGCTGCTGGCCCTCCGGGGGCTGATCACCGGCAAGTGGCGGGCCGCGATCGTCGCCGCTGATCGCGGCCGGCGTGTCGTTCCTCTACTACACGATCATCGACGAGATCCCGAGCGAGATCGTCACCTTCCTCCCCCACCTCACCACCCTCCTCGTGCTGACCTTCGCATCGCAGCGGCTGCGACCACCGGCGGCCGACGGCCAGCCGTACCGACGAGGCGGGTCGGGCTAGGCCGTGGTCGCCGGGGCCGACATCGACTGGGAGCGGCTGCGCGCCGAGGCCCGGGCCATGGCGGCGCGCGCCTACGCCCCCTACTCCGGGGTGCGGGTCGGCGCGGCCGCCCTCGTCGACGACGGCCGGATCGTCACCGGCTGCAACGTCGAGAACGCCAGCCTGGGCCTCACCACCTGCGCCGAGAACGGCGTCGCCTCGGCGCTGGCGGCCACCGGCGGAGGGCGGCTGGTGGCCCTCGCCGTGGTGGCCGGCGACGGCCGGTACCTGGCTCCGTGCGGGCGCTGCCGCCAGGTGCTGTGGGAGTTCGCCGACCCGGACATGCCCGTCCACACCGGCGACGGCACGACCACCCTCGGCGATCTGCTGCCCGGCGCCTTCGGACCGTCCGACCTCGTCGCCCGCCGCGACGCCCCTCCGGTCTGACCCCGCCGCACCCGTCGGGACGGCGGTAGCGTCGGCCGGGTGACGACGACCGACGCACCGTTCGACGTCGAGGCCTGGGAGCGCGACGGGTTCGCGGTCGTGCCCGACGCCTTCTCCCCCGAGGCGTGCCGGGCGCTGATGGACCGGGCCGAGGGCATCGTGGCCGAGGCGGCCGACGACCCGGTGTCGGTGTTCTCCACCCACGAGCAGTCCCGCACCTCCGACGAGTGGTTCCTGTCCTCGGGTGGCGCCATCCGCTGCTTCTTCGAGGAGGAGGCCTTCTCCGCCGACGGCGAGCTGCAGGTCCCCCTCGACCGGGCCATCAACAAGATCGGCCACGCCCAGCACGACCTCGACCCGGTGTTCGACCACTTCTCCCGCGACCCGGTCATGGCCTCGGCCGCGACGGCGGCCGGCATGGCCGACCCGCTGCTCCTGCAGTCGATGCACATCTTCAAGCAGCCCCGCATCGGTGGTGAGGTCACCTGCCACCAGGACGCGACCTTCCTGTGGACCGACCCGATCACGGTGGTCGGCCTGTGGGTGGCCCTGGAGGACGCGACCCTCGACAACGGCTGCCTCTGGGCCGAGCCGGGCGGCCACCGCGGTCCGCTCCGCACCCGCTTCCTCCGAGCCGGCGACCACGACGCCGACGGCACCCGCTTCGAGGTCCTCGACGACACCCCGATGCCGGCTCCGGGCGAGGGTGGGACGCTGGTGCCGCTCGAGGTCGAGGCCGGCACGCTCGTGGTGCTCGACGGCCTGCTCCCCCACTGGTCCGGCCCGAACCGCTCGGATCGGTCGCGCCAGGCGTACTCGATCCACCTCGTCGAGGCGTCCGCCGCCTACCCGGCCGACGGCTGGCTCCAACGCCCCGCCGACCTCCCCCTCCGCGGCTTCTGACGCCCGCCGCCACCCGGGCGGTTCAGCGTGACGTGCGACCGTGCGGGCCGACCTCGTAGGGTGCCGGCATGAGCGACCGGACCATCACGACCCTGTCCGACGGTGGGACCTTCTTCGAGGGTCCCCGGTGGCACGACGGCCGCTGGTGGGTGTCGGACTTCTACCGCAACGGCGTGTTCACGGTGACGCCCGACGGCACCGAGACCCAGGTGCTGGAGGTGCCGGGCCAGCCGTCGGGCCTGGGCTGGCTGCCCGACGGGACCCTGCTCGTCGTGGCGATGCGCGACCGGAAGGTCCTCCGGGCCACCGGCGACGGCGGCACCGAGGTCCACGCCGACCTCGACGGCGTCGCCGCCCCCGGGCTCCTCAACGACATGGTCGTGTCGGCCACCGGCCACGCCTACGTCGGCGGCTTCGGCTTCGACCTCATGGCCGGCGAGACCCCGCAGACCTCGGCGATCTGCCACGTGTCGCCCGACGGCTCGGTCGAGCTCGCGGCCGAGGGCCTCCACTTCCCCAACGGCTCGGTCATCACCCCCGACGGCGGCACCTTGGTCGTCGGCGAGACGATGGGCTGTCGCTACACCGCCTTCTCCATCGACGACGACGGCCACCTCTCCGACCGTCGGGTGTGGGCCCAGATGGCGCCGACGCCTCCGATCGCCGAGTTCTTCACCAGCCTCGGTCCCGAGTCGGTCGCCCCCGACGGGTGCGGCCTCGACGAGGAGCAGCACATCTGGGCGGCCGATGCCATCGGCAACCGGGTGGTGCGCATCGCTCCAGGCGGTCAGGTCGTCGACCAGATCGCGGCACCGGAGGGCATGGGCGCCTTCGCCTGCATGCTCGGCGGCGACGACGGGCGGACCCTCCTGGTGTGCCTGGCCCCCGACTTCTTCGAGCACAACCGCCGAGCGGCCCACGAGGCCGTCCTCGGCGTGGTCACCGTCGACGTCCCCCGCGCCGGGCTGCCGTAGGCCCGTCGCGTCAGGCCTCGGGGGGCAGGAGCGAGCGGTCGACCTGGCCGGTGCGGAGCATCGTCTCCCGGCGGGCGGGGTCGGACAGGTCGAAGGTCTGCCACACCCACCAGCACGCGGCCGCGCCCAGCACCTCGAGCACCAGGACGAGGCCCACGGGCCGATCGAGCTCGGGGAGACCGCCGGTGCCGAGCGCGTCCCAGCCGAGGAACGGCCACCAGAACAGCTCGGCCCGCGTGAACGAGCCGTCGAGCACGAGGTGCAGGAACAGGCCGATCGGGACGCCGAGCCACCGGCGGCGCACGAGCCGGCGGTCACGGGTCGCCAGCATCACGATCGCCAGCACGGCCACCGCGCCGACGAGGGTGTGCAGCACCCACGGACCGCCGACCAGCCCTTCGAGCAGGGGCAGCAGCGCGCCCGCGACCACGAACCGGTAGTCGAGCATCGGGCTGCGGAACACGAGCCAGACGATGGCCACCGTCGGCCCGATGAACCAGAGGAACACCCTCAGCGCACCAGGAGCCGGCCGCAGTCCTCGCAGTGGATCGTGGCGTCCTCGGGCAGGCCCTTGATCCGGTCCTGCTCGACCGCCGAGAGCTTCATGTGGCAGCCGCCGCAGGTGCCGTGCTCCAGGCGGGCGGCTCCGACGCCCCCGTTGCCCTCCCGGAGGGCCTCGTACTCGGCCAGCAGGTCGGGGGGCACGATCGCCGCGGCCGCGGCCCGCTCCGTCTCCAGCGCCGCGAGCTCGGCGTCGATCTCGGCCTCGGCGACGGTGAGGCGGGCGGCGACGTCGTCGGCCCGCACCTGCAGCTCGGCCCGCTCGGCCTCGAGCGCCACGAGACCCTCGTCGACCGGCTCCCGCTCGACCATGATCTCCAGCTCCTGGTCCTCGAGCTGGCCGATGTGGCGGGTGTGCGAGGCGGCCTCCTCCTGGAGGGCCTGCAGCTCGCGGGGGTTGGTGACCGCACCGCTGTACATGGCCTTGTCGGCGTGGTCGAGCTTGGCGCGGAGGGAGGCGACCTCGTCGTCGAGCCGGGACTGGTCCCGATCGAGGCGGTGGCGCTCGACGTCGAGCTCGGTCCACCGGGCCGTCGCCGCCTCGAGGGCGGAGGCGACCTGGGCCGCCTCGTCCCGCTCCGGCAGGGTGCGTCGACGGGTCCGCAGCTGGGTGGCGCGGGTGTCGTGGTCCTGTACGACGAGCAGCTGCTCGAGGGCCTCAGTGGCCATGGTGTCCTCTCGTCGCCGACGACCGCGGGATGCGGGCGGGGCGCCCCATCATGCCCGTCAGCGGCCGGTGCGACGACGCCCGCAGCGGGTGCGCTCGGTCTGGAGGCAGAGGTACTCGCCTCCGCGCACCGGCTCCGGCTCGGTGAACTCCTCGACCGGCTCCCCGGCGAGGGCCTCGCTCATGAACTGGCCCCACGTCCGGGCCGGGTAGCGGCCACCGGTCGCGGACGACCCCACCCCGACCAGCGGCCTGTTGTCGGAGGTGCCGCCGATCCACACCGACACCGACAGCTGGGGCGTGTAGCCGACGAACCAGACGTCGCTCGGGCCGTCGGTGGTGCCGGTCTTGCCCGCCGCGGGCTGGGCGCCGAGGCGCGCCGCGGTGCCCGTGCCGGACTCCACGTTCTTGACCAGCACGTCGGTGACCAGGCGGGCCACGTTGGTGGGGATGACCCGCTCGGCCTGGGCGTCGTGGGCGAAGACGACGTCGCCCGCGGCGTCCTCGACCCGGTCGACGTAGTACGGCTCGTTGCGCATGCCGTCGTTGGCGAACACCGAGTACGCCGAGGCCATGTCGAGGGGCGAGATGCCGTCGGGGCCGAGGGGCATCGACGCGCACAGCTGCACGTCCGGCTCCTCCTGGCACAGGGTCGAGGACACCCCGAGGCGGTGGGCCAGGTCGGCCACCTGGTCGGGGCCCACGATCTGGTTGAGGCGCAGGAAGGCGCAGTTCGACGACTTGGTCGTCTGCTGGGTGAGGGTGGCCGTGCCGCCCCTGCTGCCCCCGTAGTTCTCGGGGGGATCGTCCTTCGGGTAGCCCGGGATGTCGCTGCACGAGCCGGAGACGGTGTCGGTCGGCGAGTGCCCCTCGATGAACGCCTGGGCCAGCACGAAGGTCTTGAACGTCGACCCCACGGCCCGCTGCTGGGCCAGGGCCAGGTTGTACTCGTAGGTCTCGAAGCCCGGCCCGCCGACGAGGAAGCGGACCGCCCCGGTCTCGGGCTCGACGCCGGCCATCGCCGCGGTGCCGAACCGGTTCGCACCGGTCTCCGGGTCGGGCGGCAGCGGGAAGGTGGCGCCGCCGTCGCCGCCGGGCAGGGTGTCGTTGCGGGCCTTCAGGGCCAGCAGGTACATGCGCTGGTCGAACGTCGTGTAGATGCGCAGGCCACCGCCGTAGAGGCGGTTGTAGCGGGCCGTCGGGGTCTCGCCGAGGCGCTCGTCGTCGAGGAGCTGCTGCTTGACCTCCTCGACGAAGTAGTCGTCGGGCTGGCGGGGCTCGTAGGGCGCGTCGGGGAGGGCGGTGAACTTGTTGAGGTCGGCCTCCTCCTTCGCCACCCGGTCGGTCAGCACCAGCGCGTCGAGCACGGTGTTGCGGCGGCTCGCGGCCCGGGCCCGGTACCGGAACGGGCTGCAGCTGTTGGGGCAGCGGATGACCCCGGCCAGCAGGGCGCCCTCGGCCCAGGTCAGCTCGGACACGTCCTTGCGGAAGAAGGTCTCGGCTGCGGCCTGCACGCCGTAGGCGCCCGACCCGAAGTAGATCGTGTTCAGGTAGTGCTCGAGGATCTCGTCCTTGGTGTAGCGCTCCTCCAGCTCGGTGGCCAGCACCGCCTCCCTGATCTTGCGGTCGAGGTCCTGGTCCTTGTCGTCGATGATCCCCTTGACCACCTGCTGGGTGATGGTCGACCCGCCCTGGGCGACGCCGCCGCTCTCGATGTTGGCCGTGAAGGCCCGCCCGATCGACCGGGCGTTCACGCCCCTGTGGCTGTAGTAGGCCGAGTCCTCGGCCGCGAGGACCGAGTCGACCACCGTGCGGGGGACGTCCTCGATGTCGATGCGGACCCGGTTGGTCTCGGCGACGAACGTGGCCATCAGGTTGCCGTTGCGGTCGTAGACGTACGAGCGCTCCGACAGCGGCTCCAGCGAGATGCCCGCCCGCTCGAAGCGGTGGGCCGCGGCCAGGTCGGCCAGCCTGGGCGCGGCGACGACGACCGCCGTCGTCAGGGTCACCACCCCGACGGCGACGACCAACGCCAGTCGGCCGATCCGGCCGAGGCTCCTCAGCAGCAGTCGAACGGCCTCCACGCAGAGGTCGACGTTATCGGGCCGCCGCCCCGGATCAGCGGCAGGTCACCGGTCGGTCGCCGGCCGAGCCTCCGAGCGCGGCGACGGATCGGCCCCGCCGCCCGAGGTCCCGGGAGCACGTGCGGGTCCCCGCCGGCGGTACGCGTTGCGGACGGCCCGCAGCGCGGGACGCTCCACCAGCGTCGACAGGGCCACCGCCATGAGCGTCACCAGCACGATCGTCAGCACGACCTCGACGTCGGGATCGAGGTCGAGGCCCTCCATGACCGCGTAGCCGATGTTCTGGTGGAGGAGGTACAGCGTGTAGGTCAGCCCGCCGAACCACACCAGGGGGCGGGCGGTGAAGATGCGGGGTGACCACGTGGTCACCACCACCAGCACGGCGATGAAGCACGCGGTGCGCACCCCGATGCCGAGGGTCCGTTGCCAGACGTCGATGAGTGGGGTGGCGACCACGACGAGGACGAGCACGGGGCGGCCGCTCGCACCCCGCTGCAGGGCGGAGAGCGCCATGCCCGCGGCGAACAGGTGCGCCTCGGGGACACCCATCGCCAGGTCGAGGTCGGCCGCGTTCGCCGCCGCCGCCAGGAGGACTGCCGCCACCAGCAGGGCCGGCAGCACCCGGTCGCGCAGGAGCCCGAGGCGCCAGGCGACGAGGATCGACGCGTAGAAGGCCAGCTCGACCGTGAGGGTCCAGTACGCGCCGTCGACGTACTCGGCGCCGAGGAAGCGGGGCACCATGGTGAGGTTGAGCAGCATGTCGACCACGCTCACCTGCCGTCCCTCGAGGTCGACCGCGGTGGTCACCGTGAAGGTGATCAGGACCGCGGCCCAGAACGCGGGGTAGAGCCGGCTGGCCCGGGACACCACGAAGTCGAGCGAGCGGTGGATCCCCCTGATCGACATCGAGATGACGAACCCGCTGATCAGGAAGAACAGCCGGACGCCCTCGGCGCCCCACGTCAGCTGGAACGACGGGGCCTCCGCGTCGGGGAAGAGCTCCGGGTAGCGGACGGTGTAGTGGTAGACGACCACCAGCAGGGCGGCGATGCCGCGCAGGGCGTCGAGGCCCTCGATGCGGGCCGCCGGGTCGCGACGCGTCGGTGTCGGTGCGTCGATCCCTCCCCCGCTGTGCTGCGTCGCGGGCATGTCCGCGGGAGTGTAGGGGTCTTCCCGGTCGGGGCCGGACCACCGCCCGGCCCGGTCAGCTCAGGGTGTCGCGGAAGAGGTCGTCGGCACCCTCGCCGACGACGACCTCCATGGCGCGCCGCCAGGTGCCGCGGCCGGCGCGCTTGGCCTCGTAGAGGGCCGAGTCGGCCGCCGCGACCACCGCGTCGACCGGGTGCTCGCCGGCGGTGCGGGCGCAGCCGACGCTGGCCCCGACGGTGACCACGTCGCGGCCGATCCGGAACGGTCGGGCCAGCGCCTCGACCACCCGGGCGGCGAGCGCCTCGAGGGCCGGCGGCCTCGATGTGGGGCACCGCGATCGCGAACTCGTCGCCGCCCAGCCGCCCCACCACGTCGCCGGGGCGCACCAGCCGCTCGAGCCGGCGGGCCACGACGATGATGGTGTGGTCGCCGACGACGTGGCCGAAGGTGTCGTTGATCGGCTTGAACCGGTCGAGGTCGATGTAGCAGACGCCGACCGGGGCGCCGTCGGCGGCGATGTCCTCGAGACGGGCGAAGAAGTGGGCCCGGTTGGCCAGCCCGCTGAGGTCGTCGTGGTGGGCGAGGTGCTCGAGCTGGCGGAGGTCGTGGCGCCGCTCGAGGGCGAGGGCGACCGCCTGCCGGGGCCGCCGCGACAGGGCCTCCATCAGCACCGGGCCCATGGCCGGGTGCGGCGGGTACTGCACGACCATGGCGGGGAAGCCGCTGCCGGGGTCGATGACCGGCACCGCGATGCACGCCGCCGCGCCGAGGGCCTCGGCCTGGGGCACGAGCGCCGGTGGGAGGGCGTCGAGCCGCGACCACGCCGGTTGCAGGGTGCGCATGGCCACGGTCCACGGCGCGGTGGGGTGCGTGTCGACCTGCCCGTCGCCCCGGATGCCGGCGAAGGCGGGTGGCAGCGGACCCGCGCAGACGCGGGAGTCGCCGTCGTCGTAGGCGATGACGAGCGGACCGTCCGTCGCGCTGCTGAGGCCGGTGGCGAGGTCCATGAGGCAGGAGCCGAAGGGCTCGCCGGAGGACAGGGAGGCGAGGAAGTTCCAGTGGGAGTCCTGCAGGCCGACGTCGCGCATGACCACCGCGGTGAGCCCCTCGTCGGGATCGCGACCCTCGAGGGCCAGCGGGAAGGGCGACACCTCGGCCGACAGCCAGGTGCCGTCGCCACGCCGCAACCGCACCATGCCGGCCCGGGGCCGGGCCCCCTCGGCGATGCCGGTGAGGTTCACACCGACGCGGTCGAGGTCGTCGGGGTGGACGAGGTCGAGCACGTTGGTGCCCACCACGTCGGGGTCGTCCGAGCGCAGGATGGCCGACGCCGCCGGGTTCGCGTACTGCAGGATCCCGGCCTTGTCGAAGACCACCACGCCCTCGCGGCCCTGTTCCACGATCGCCCCCAGCCAGGCCGGGGGTTCGGGTCTGTCGTCGCCACGCACGCCAGGAAACTGTAGGACGCCCGACACACCCTCGGGAACGCGGTGAAAGGCGTCACAGGTGTCGTGAACCCCGTCACATGTCGTCGCGGGCCGCGGTGAGGCCGGCGCACGGCGTGGTGTCGGGCGTCAGCGGTCCAGCACGTCGCGGACCAGGTCGCCGCGATGACGGAGCAGCAGTGCGCCCCGCGGCTCGGCCAGCTCGGCGGCCTCGTCGAGGAGCGCCAGGCACCGGTCGCGGTCGCCCCGCTCCCCCCTCAGGGCGTGGAGCTTGGCCCGCTCGGTGGCCGCGATGGCCTGCCAGAGCGGAGCCCGCAGCCGGCGCGCGATGTCGTCGGCCACGTCGAACGACGCCTCGGCGCCGGCCCAGTCGCCGAGGAGGACCTGCACCAGACCGACGCGCACCGCCCCCGACTCGTTCCACACGATGCCGTTGCCGACGACCGTGTCGCGGGTCGGCCACAGCGCCTCGAGCAGCGCGGGCGCGTGCTCGGACGACCCCGTCAACCCGGCGATGTCCGCCAGGACGGCCCAGCCGGTCAGCGTGGTGCCGTCCCTCGACATCCGGGAGGGCGCGGCCAGGTCGTCGCGGACCAGGGCGAGGCCGTCGTCTCGACGTCCGGCCCGGACCAGCATGAGGGCCAGGAACGGCGTGAGGCCCGGGACGTCGGGGAACACGCTGTGGATGCTCTCGAGCGACTCGACGAGGGTCCGGTGGTCGTCGCGCCACATCGTGACGATCCCCGTCAGCGCCGAGTGGAAGAGGACCGCGTCGGGCTGACCGGCATCGGTCCCGTGGACGAAGGCCTCCTCCGCGGCCTGGACGGCACCGTCGAGGTCGCCGGTCATCTCCAGCAGGCCGGCACGGTGGACGCCCGCCGTCCAGCGCACGAGCGGAAGGCCCAGCGCCTCCGCGGTCGCGTCGAACGCCTCGGACAGGCGCCAGGCCCGGTCCAGGTCGCAGCACTCGACCGCGTGCACGATGCGACGGGGCTGGGCCAGCGCGTGCCAGATCGGATCGTCGATGCCCTCGCCGAGCCGGTCGAGCTCCTCGTAGGCACGGTGGCGGTCCTCGACGGTGCCCGGGCCCCAGATGGTCAGCCAGTAGTCGTGCAGCGTGGTCGCCAGCGTCTCCGGCGATCCCAGCGGCCGGGCCATGGCCACCGCCTCCTCGGCCAGCGCGCGGCGACGCTCGTCGGTCCCGGGCGTGTAGACGAGCGCCAGGGCCAGCTCGGACGTGAGGAGCGCCCGGTCGATGCCCTGGTCGTCCTCCATGGCCTCGAGCACGCCCTCGATGGCGTGGATCCGGTCGGGGTCGGCGGTGCCGATCGTGCCGCCCATGCCGCGCTGGTCGGCCAGCAGCGCCCGGGCGCTGCGACCGGTGTCGCCGAGGCCGGTCGCCATCCGGGCTGCGTCGAGCAGCGTCGCCCGCTCACGGGGGTCGCCCAGAGCCCACTGCGCCCGACCGACCTCGATCATCAGGTCGCAGGCCTCCCCGTCCGCCGCCATCCCGGCCGCGCTCCGCAGCTCCAGCGCCCGCTCGAGGTGGCTGAGGGCCTCGCTGAAGGCCAGGCGGTCCGCGGCATCCCGCCCCGCGATCGTCGACCACTCGATGGCCTTGGCGACGTCGCCGTCGACGGCGGCGGCCGAGTAGTGGAGCGCGAGGTCCGACGCCTGGTGCACGTTGCCGCCGTCGACCTCCTCGATCGCCTCGGCCACCCGTCGGTGGAGCACCGCCCTCCGCAGCGCGGAGAGGTCCTCGTAGATGGTGGTGCGGGCCAGCGCGTGGGAGAAGCGGTACGCGATGGTCGGACCGGGGACCTCCTCGATGATCCGGGCCGCGGTCGCCGCGCTGAGCGCCGGCTCGACGGACGCGAGGTCGAAGCCTCCGGCGGCGAACAGGACCCGGGCCGCGAACTCCTGACCGATGGTCGCACCCACCGCCAGGGCCTGGTTGGCCAAGGCGTCGAGCCTCGACAGCCGCCGTCGCACCACCTCGCGCACGCCGAGGGGGATCTTCACGTCCTCGACGGGTCCGGGCGCGACCCACTCCCCGTCGCGGCGGACCACGGCGCCGGACTCGACCAGGTTGCGGAGCACCTCCGACACGAAGAAGGCGTTGCCACCGGTGGTGTCGTGGATGGCGCCCGCCAGGCGCGACCCGTCGTCGTCGAGGTCGCGTCCGGCGGCCACCGACAGGAAGTGCCCGACGTCGTCGGTGGAGAGCCCGGCCAGCTCGATCACCGCCGACCCGGGCGCGCGGAGCAGCTCGCCCAGGGCGTCACCGATCGCCATCGACGGACCCAGGTCGCTGTCGCGGTAGGTCGCCACCACGAGGAGTCGCTGCGGGTGGCTGGACGCCAGCACGTGGCGGAGCAGCCCGATGGTCGGCGAGGTGGCCCACTGGAGGTCGTCGAGCACCAGCAGGATCGGATCCTTCTCCGAGGCGGCGGCGAGCCACAGCGCCACCGCCTCGAAGAGCCGGTGGCGCTCGGTGTCGGGGTCGGAGCGGAGGGGCGGGTCGAGGCCGTCGACCCGCTCGTGGAGCTCGGGCACCAGCCGGGTGAGGTCGCCACCGAAGCGGCCCAGCGCCGGAGCGTCGGCGTGGTCGAGGTAGTGGCGCAGTGCCTCGGCGAAGGGCTGGAAGGGCACCCCGAGGCCCTCGTCGCAGCGGCCGAACAGGACGAGGGCGCCATCCTCGTGCAGACCGCTGGCCACCTCCGACACCAGGCGCGTCTTGCCGACCCCCGGCTCACCGGCGACGAAGAAGGCCCGCCGGGCCCCCGCGGTGGTCTCGTCCCAGGCGTCGAGGATCCGGGCCCGCTCGGCCTGGCGACCGACGAAGGAGAACTGCTCCTCGCGGACGAGGGGTGGGGGCAGCGGCACGGGCGAACCGGCCGGCTCCCACACGACCTCGTAGGCGGGCAACGGCTCGGGCAGGCCCTTGAGCGTCGAGCTCGCCGGCGGGCAGGAAGCCGGCCTCGACGCGGGAGCCGGCGAGGAGGCGCACGGTGTCGCGGCACAGGATGCGGCCCGTGCCGGCGGCGTCGCACAGGCGGGCCGCCTCGACCACCGGCATGCCGTGCACGTCGTCGTCGTGGTCGTGGACGTCGCCCACCGAGAGGCCCACGCGGATGTCCAGACCGGCCGACGTGGCCGACCGGTGCTCGACCTCCACCGCCCGCTGCAGGGCCACCGCGCCCTCGATGGCGCTCGTCGCACTGGGGAAGGTCGCCATCAGGCCGTCGCCGAGACCCTTCACCACCGTGCCCTCGTGGGCCGCGATCGTCTCCCACAGCAGCGCGTCGAACGGCTCCCGCAGGCGATCGGCGACCGCGTCGCCCACCGACGACCGCCAGCTCGTCGAGCCGACCACGTCGGTGAAGAGCACCGCAACCAGCCGGGTCCGACCCACGGGGCGCATGGTACGTGTCACAGCCCGACCCCATGCCGGACGGCGGCGGCCGCGACCACGGACCTCGCGTCGGCGGGAGCAGGGGCGATGGCGAGTGAGACGCGGGAGGCTGGGTAGTGGGCCGGTCCTGGCAACCTGATCGAGGAGATCCCATGGGCAGCACCGCAGTGGCCACGCGCCCCGATGCCGACGACGTGATGGTCAAGGTCGGACGGGTCGCGCTGGCGACCCAGGGCGTCCTGTACCTGATCATCGGAGCCCTCGTGCTCGACCTGGCCCGGGGCGACCGGGGCGAGGAGGCCAGCCAGCGGGGCGCCCTCGAGGCCGCGGCGCGCCAACCCTTCGGGCGGTGGCTGCTGGTCGTGCTGCTCGTCGGCCTGGTGGCCCACGCCGGGTGGCGCATCGCGCTCGCGATCCGCGGCGAGCCCGGCTCCGACGACGACGGATCGTCGGTCGTGAAGCGGCTGGCCAACGTCGGACGGGCCGCGATCTACGTCGGTCTCGCCGTCGCCGCGCTGCAGATCCTCCTCCGCTCCGGCGGTGGCTCCGGTGGGGACACCGAGAAGGAGTCGACGGCCACCGTGCTCGACTGGCCCGGCGGCCGCTGGATCGTGATCGCCGTCGGCCTCGGAGTGATCGGCGCCGGGCTCTGGAACATCAGCAAGGTCGTGACGGCCAAGTTCCTCGAGAACCTCGATCTGGCCCAGCTCGATCAGGGCCGACGGCGGGCGGTCGAGATCACGGGTCGGATCGGCTACCCGGCCCGCGGCGTGGCCTTCGCCCTCGTCGGCTGGTTCCTGGTGAAGGCCGGCCTCGAGCACGACCCCAACGAGAGCCGGGGCCTCGACCAGTCGCTCCAGGAGCTGGTCGATGCCAGCCACGGTCCCCTGGTGCTCGCCCTGCTCGCCCTCGGGCTGGCGCTGTTCGGCGCCTACCGCCTCTGCGACGCCCGCTACCGCAAGGCGTCCGAGATCACCCACTCCTGAGGCGTGCCCGTCGACCGGTCCCGGGGCGGCGGTCGCCTGCGATCGGGGTCGCGACTGGCGACTCGGCTCGACCCCGACGACCCTCGTGGTCTCCGCCGGACCCTGGTCGGGATGGGGGTGCTCCTGGTCGCCCTGCCCTTCGCCGCGCTGCTGACCAGCGTGGCCGTCGACGGTCCGCTGCTCCGGTGGGACCAACCGGTCGCCGACGACCTCAACCGGTGGGCGCAGCGCTCCGAGGCCCGGATCGCCGCCTTCGAGGCGATCAGCTGGTTCGGGTGGCCGCCGGTGCTGGCGACGTGGGTGGCTCTGGTGGCGAGCTGGTGCCTGGCGACGGGACGGCACCGGCTGGCGTGGTTCCTCGTGGTCACCACCGCGGCGGGGGCCGTCGCCCAGGTGGCACTGAAGGCGGCGGTCGCCCGGCCCCGACCCGAGGTCCTGCTGCCCGTCGCGAGCGCCCGGGGGGCCAGCTTCCCGTCGGGTCACGCCATGGCCTCGACGATCGTCTACGGGGCGATCCTGCTGGTGGTCGTGCCCCGACTCCCCCGTCGGCTCCGGCTGCCGGTCGTCGTGGGCGGCGTGCTGCTCGTGCTGTCCATCGGTGTCTCGCGCCTGGTGCTGGGCGTCCACTTCGTCACCGACGTGGTCGGCGGCCACATCGCCGGTCTGGCCTGGCTGGTGATCGCCGCCGCGGCCTTCGAGGTGTGGCGCCTCCACGAGGGCCCGGCCCCGGCGGACGACGACGACGACCTCTCCCCGCCCGACCCGGAGCCCGACCGCGACCGCGTGGACCCCGGCTTCGTTGTCATACCCCCTGAGTAGAAAGGGGGGTGGCGAAGTGCCGGCGGAGACCACCCTGCGAGCGTGCGGATGCAGGTGATCGGCGACGCCGTGACGAGCAGGTCGAGCGACCTTGTCTTCACAGGTGGGAACCCGTGGATCACAGCTGTAGTGACATCGAGGAGCCGGACGAGGCGCCGAGCGTCGATGCCCTGCTGCGGGCCGACACCGGGGCCATGGTCGATGAGGAGCTGCGGCTGCACGTGCTGGCCGTGCACCGGGCTCTGGCCCGGGTGCAGGCCGAGGCGGTCGATGCCACCGGTCGCTTCGCACGGCGCGGGTTGCACCGCGGTGACGGGGCCCGTTCCGCCGCGTCGTGGCTGTCGGCGCGGGTCGATCAGACCCGGGGGCGCTGCGCGGCGGATGTCCGCCTGGCTCGCGCTCTGGCCGACATGCCGGTGGTGCGCGCCTGCGGCGCTCGCCGGGCGGCTGGGGCGGGTCAAGGTCGATCTGCTGGCCGAGGTCCGCACCCCCGAGGTCGCCGCCGAGTTCACCGCCACCGAAGCCCTCCTGGTGGCCGAGGTCGAACGACGCGACGTCGCCTCCGCGGCGGCGTACCTGCGGTGCTGGCACGAACAAGCCCGCCTCGCGGCCGGGTGGATCGACCCCGACGACCCCCTCCCCACCGACGCCCCCACCGCGTCGCTCGATGTGGCCACCACCTTCGACGGGCGAGTCGTGCTGGCCGGCGAGATGGACGCCGAGAACGGCACCATCCTGCGCTCCGCCCTCGACGCCGAGATCGACGAGCTGTACCGCCTCGGCACCTACGGACCCCACGACGGCCTCACCCCCGCCGAGCGCCGCGGCCGGGCCCTGATCAACATCGTCGCCCGCCGCGCCCTGACCGGCACCAAGCACGACCGCCCCCGACCCTCCATCGAGATCATCGTCGACGAACGCACCCTGCTCGGCGTGCCCATCACCGACCCCACCACCGACGGCGGCGCCGACCTCCTCTCACGAGTGCGGCGCACCGTCGAAGGCCTCACCATCGACGACCGCACCCTGCGCCGCCTCCTGTGCACCGCCGACGTCCACCGCCTCGTCATCAACGCCGAGGGCGAACCGCTCGACGTCGGCAAGGACTCCCGCACCGCCACCCGCGCCCAACGACGCGCCCTGCGCTACCGCCACAAAGGCCTCTGCGGGTTCCCCGGCTGCGACGCCCACTTCGACTGGTGCGAAGCCCACCACATCGACCCCTGGGACCCCGACCCCACCAACAACCGAGGCCGCACCGACCTCGACAACCTCGTCCCCCTCTGCCGGTTCCACCACCACCAAGTCCACGCCGGCCACTTCGAGCTCACCCTCGTGGACGGCAAGGTGGTGGTCCGACGACCACCCGACCCCCGCCAAGGGGGCCAACCCAAACCCATCACCCCCACCCGCCCCGACCACCCCCGCCGCGGCCACGCCGCCTGACGCGACCCGACGCGGTCGGGCTACTCGCGGTCGAGCGAGAACGCCATGTCGGGCAGGTCGACCCAGGGCTGCCGGTCGACGCACCACACCTGCCCCATGGGCACCACGTCGGAGCGGTCGTCCAACGTCCCTGCCTTCACGGCCACGACGCCCTCCGTCTTCAGGAGCTCCGAGACGATCGGCGACCCGCAGGTCCCGCAGAACCGGCGGTGGACGTAGACGCCGTCGTCGTCCTCACCCGTCTCCTCGTAGGTCTCGAGGTCGCCCGACACGGTGAGCTGGGACTCGTGGACGATGAGGTTGACGGAGAACGCACCGCCGCCCTGGCGTTGGCAGTGCTCGCAGTGGCACACCACCGTGGCCATCGGGTCGCCGGCGACCTCGTAGGTGACCGACCCGCAGAGGCACCTGCCCGTTCGTGCCATCGTCGGATGCTATCCAGCCCCACCTCGGTGGGCCGGAGGCGTCCGAAGGAGGAGACAATTGACATCGTGCCTGCCACTACTTACGGTCACCGGGTGGAGCACCGCCGGAGCCTCGCCGCCGTGGCCGCCCTGGCCGTGGCGGCCATCGTGGCCCTCACCGCAGGCTGCTCCCAGGAGGAGGCGACCGTGAGTCAGGACCCTGCTCCCACGTCGACGACCCGCCAGTCCGGTGGCGAGGCGTCGGCGGCGACCGACGGGGGTGCCGCGGTGCTCGCCGACGACATCCCGGTGGCGACCACCCCACCCGGCGGCTGGACCGACTGGCCCGAGCCGGTGCTCGCCAGCTGCACCGAGCCGCTGGTCGCAGGCGCACCCGACCTGCGGGGCCTCTGGCAGGTGGTCGAGGTGGAGGCCGACGGTGCCCCGGCGCCCGACCACCGGGCCATGGGCGTCGTCCAGCGGGTGGAGCAGTGCGGCGACCGCCTCGTGGTGACCGCCGGGGGGATCATCCACGACATGCGGGTCGACGGCACCGAGGAGAACGGCGTCCACGACGTGGCCGAGGCGGACAAGACCACGCCGATCACCGTGGTGGCCACCTACGAGGACGGCGTGCACGTCCTACGCCCGGTGGGCCTCCCCGTCGAGGTGAAGCGCTGGCGCGACGGCGATCAGATGGTGTGGCAGTACCTGGGCTTCACGGCCAGGTCCGACCGCATCGGCGAGCCCGACGCCGTCCCCGCCGCCACCTGATCGGACGCTCCCCTGCGAACGACCCCGTCGGGGAGCCTTGCGGTGGGCGTAACAGGACTCGAACCTGTGACCTCTGCCGTGTGAAACCGCTCGGGGTGGTTCCGTGACCAGCGCCGAATCGCGTCACCGCAGGTCAGCGGTCCATTCCGTGTCGTCCCGCGACGCACGGCGCCCTCCGTCTGGCCCGCTCGGAGATCGATCGACCGCGGGGCCGCGGGCGGCACGGCGTGGCCACCTTGCCGAAGAGCCGGTTGTCAGGGATGTAGAGCCGGTCGCGCTGGCTTTGGAGTCGTGTCCCGTTTGTCCTCCCGGGCCCGCGGTCAGCCTCGAGCGCGTTGCGGCGTCGGCGACGAGGTGGCGGTAGACGGTGTTGCTGATCTGGCGCTTGAGCGCCCGGATCGCTTCCTTCTTGGTCTTGCCCTCAGCGACGCGACGGTCGAAGTAGACCCGGCCGTCGCAGTCGCGGCTGGCGGAGCTGGCAGATCGCGGCCATGTGGAGCGCGTGGTTGAGCTGGCGGTTCCCTCGTTGCGAGAGCCGGTGCACGATCCGACCGCCGGAGGAGAACTCGACCGGGGCGGTGCCGTTGTAGGCGGCGTAGCGATCACGGTCGGGAACCGGGCGATGTCGCCGGTGTAGCCGATGAGCATCGCGGCGAGGATCGGGCCGATCCCGAAGACGTCGGTGAGCGTCGTGCCCGACGCCGCGACCGCGGTCCTGATCCGCTTGTGGGACGCCTTGAGCTGAGCGTCGAGGCGCCGGATGTCGTCGAGCAGCTCGACGGCCAGGTCGTAGCGGATCTGCTCGGCCGGGGTGGCCGGGATGACCTCGGCGAGGAACCGATCGACGTCAGAGGCGTTGATCTCCTTGGCGATCCCGCCGGGCTGGAGACTCGAGCAGCAGCGCGTGCATGCGGCACACCACCCGGGTCCGGTGATCGCCGATGTCGATGTTGCGCTTGGCCAGCAGCCGCAGCACCTCGCTGTGGCCGACCGGGCGGACCTGGTGCAGCTCCGGGCTGCGCAACGCGGTGATCGCCACCGAGCGGGCGTCGTTCGGGTCGTTCTTGGTGGTCCGGCCGCTGCCGAGCACCCGGGTCCGCGCCGCCAGCGTGGCCGGGCACGTTGACCACGTGCTCACCGCTGGCCACGAGCTGCTGGGCCAACAGGTAGCCCATGCCCGTCCGCGCCCTCGATCGCCCACAGTCCGCGCCGCGGTACGGCTCCGCCCAGCCCAACAGCTGATCGACCTGGCTTCGACCCGCCCGGACCTTCTTCGAGTCGAGCTCGGTCTCGTCGCTGTCGATCGCCACCGCGGTGTGCGACGCCTTGTGCGGGTCGACCCCGATGATCACTTGCATGCGGCCTCCTCGGTCGCAGTGGGTGGGGAACCGCGGTGGGCACTCCTGCTTCGGATCGGGTGCGAACCCTCTCTCGAGCCACACCGCGGCGAAGCCCCGACCGAGTCGCTCTTCGTTAGAAAGCCAGACCCGACACGGGCCGGCAGGCACTTCGTGAGCTACCCCGACCAGGACCTCTCGAACGCTACGAACCGCCGCAACGCCCAGCCCGAAGTCTCAAGCAGGCACTTTGGTGACGCGCCGGGGGTCCGTCGAGCGGGTCGCGCTTCCGCGGCCTCACCGTCGCCGCAGGAATCCCGAGGGGTTGAGGGTGTGCAACATCCGCTCCCGGCGCGTGTCGACCTCGAAGCGGTCATCGACCGGGAGGAATGAGCGGATCGCCTCGAGGGGCCCGGGGCCGTGGTCGGGGTCAAGCGCGGCGACGAACCCGTCCTGGACGATCATGTAGCAGCCCGACGAGACCATCGGGCCGTACGCGTTGATCTCCGCCAGCACGTGCTCAGCGCTGTGGTCGGAGTCCAGGATGACCATTGTTCGGCGACCGTCGGTGAGGCGGGCGACCTCGGCCACGACCTCGTCAGCGACGCTGGAGCCGTTCACCGGCCAGACGCGACGCTCCCAGATGGGTCGGCTCATCACCCCCAGCGGGAGATCCTTGATCTCGACCGACACCACCAGCCCGTCGATGTCGAGGAGCTCCAGGAGATGGGCCCACACGATCGTCGAGCCACCGCCCAGTCGGCCGCACTCGACGATCACCTCAGGGCGGGTCTCGCTGATGATCTCTTGGGTGACCCACGCATCTCCCGGGTGCTGGGCGCACGGGACGCCGAGGTAGGTGGACTTGAAAGGGTGTCCAACTTGGAGTCCCACCACTTGCGCGGTACGCCGCGACCACGGGATCCGACTGATCGTCCATCGGCGCACGGTAGCCCGCGACGACCGTGCCTGGCCGGGGTGGCGGAGGTGCGCTTTGGCTATGTCGACCGGCATCCCATCAGCGCCCGTCGTAGGTCGTTTCCGCTCTCCAGGAACGCGTTGACGGCCTCGCCGAAGCAGCTGACCGGATGCGTCGACGACGCGTGTCTGCACGCTCCGCCGGCCACGACCACGCGGTCGGGCGATCCGCCCTAAGCTCGACGTCGATGGCGCGAGGCGCCTTGTCCGCTTCGGCCGACCTTCGACACGCCGAGCATGGCGCCGATCTCGGACCAGGATCGGTGGGCGGCTCGGCCGCCCGCACGGACTCGGCGAGCTCGGAGTCGACCTGGTCTCGCTGCTGGGCGAGCTCGGCGATGTGGCGCAGTGAGTCCGTGTCGGCCTCCCGAAGGTCTGCTGGGTCGACGGTGTCGGCCCAGGCCTCGAGCGCAGCAGCCCGTTCGGCTCGGGTCTTGGTCATGGCTTCCACCATCCCTTCAGGAACTTGGGTCGTGCCGGCATCGCGTGGATCACCGCGACCCCTTGGTCGTCATCGACGACGCCGACCTCGAGCGGCTCTGCCGTCGTCGCTGGGCCGATGTACATCGTGACGTCCGAGTCGTCGGTCTCGAACGCTCTCCAGTGGTTGCGCAGTGCGTGCAGCATGTCGTCATCGGAGACACCGTGCTTGCGGGCGCTCGCCTCGATGTCCACCGCTCTCGACGGTATCGACCCGACCGCCGATCGTCAACACATGTTGACGCCTCTGCGCCGACCGCTGGCTCGACGTGCCAGCCCTCGACCCGCTTCAAACCGCGGCGAGAGGCGTCGCGACGTCGAGGTCCGAGCACCGCGCGCTCAGCGGCAAGCTGATCGCCACCTTCGAGGTCGACCACGTCGTCGGCGGGCAGAACGAGCCGCAGCCGACCTCCGACGGACTCGAGCTCGTATCCCCCTCGACGCTGACCCGCAGATCACCGACACGGTGCTCGCGCGGATCGAACCGCTGCTCGGCCAGGCCGAGTACCTCACGTTCCTGAACCGCGCCCTCGACGGCCCCGATGGCGAGACGCGCTACGTGGTCACCCTCGACTCCGGGCCCATGGGACTCCTGGCCTTCTGGCCCGGCGACGGCCGACTCTCACCGGTGCGAGGCCAGAACGACCTCGCCGCCGACGCCATCGAACGGGGCGAGGCACTGACCGGCAGCACCGACACCACCCCGGTTCTCGGCGAGCCCCGCCTTCGAAGGGCCCGCCCCAATCGGACTCACCTACGACGAGGTCCTCCGCACCTTCGCCCGCCCCGTCGGCAGCACCGAGACCGAACCGCCAGCAGGCTGGGACCTGTACCAGGAGATCCTTGGCGCTTCAGGTTGACCGTCTCTGGTGGACACAAGGTCTCGGTGATCAATCCGCTCCGCGGGCGCTTTCCGCTCGAGACATCGGACCGATCGGGGTGCAGTGATCGAGGCGAGGTTGGGTGCCGTCGACGGCGTCACTCTAGATCAGCCCGGTGAAGTCGAACAGGCCCGGCCCTCAGCTGCCCGGGCTGTCCCAGCGGCCGCCGACGGTGGATGTGCGCCCGCTTCGAAGGAGGGTCCATCAGAACGCTGCCATGACGGCCGTGCGCCAGCCTAGGCGTCGCCGACGCTGCCGAAGCTGGCACGCCGCGCTCGGCGTCGAGGGCGCCGACGCGCGCCGCCGGCGGCCACCGCTGACCCCCCCGCCGCGCCTCCGCCCCCCCGCCCCCGCACCCTCCGCGCCCATCCCGCCACCCCACCGCCCTCCCCGCCCCAATCCCGCCCTCCCCAACGAAATCCTCCACTTCCCCCGCGAACAACCGCCCCCCTCACCGGCCTAGGCCTCCATGGGACAGGCGAGTGCATTTCGGCGTGTCGTATCCGGAGCACGACCCACCTCGGGGGTGGGGTCGTGATGCGGGTGACGACGCTCAAGGCGGCCAAGGGTCGCCTGGGCGGGCTGCTGGCCTACTACGCGGGGTTGGCCGAGGACCGGTCCCGGTCGGGCCCGGCCCGGGGGCCGGTGGACTACTACCTGGACCCGAACGAACCACCCGGACGGTGGTGGGGCCGCGGCCGTCACGGCCTGGGCCTCGACGGGGAGGTCACCGGCGAGCAGCTGCGGGCGGTGCTCGAGGGCCGCCACCCCAGCACCGGCCGGCCGTTGGGTCGCCGGTTCGGCGACGCGTCGGCCCGAGGCTTCGACGCCACGTTCTCGGCGCCGAAGTCGGTGTCGGTGCTGTGGGCGGTGTGTCCCGGACGCGTGGGTGCGGGCCGAGGTCCTCGCCGCCCACGACGCCGCCGTCGATGCCGCCCTCGGCTTCCTGGAGTCCCATGGGGCGGTGACCCGGAGGGGCAAGGACGGGGTGGCCCAGGTCGACACCAAGGGTCTGACCGTGGCGGTGTTCCGTCAGCACACGTCGCGGTCGATGGACCCGCAGCTGCACACCCACGCGGTCATCGCCGGCAAGGTCCAAGACACCACCGGCCGGTGGTTGTCGCTCGATGCCCGGTTCCTGAAGCGCCAGCAACGCACCATCGGCTGGGTCTACGGCGCCGCCCTCCGCACCGAGCTCACCAGCCGCCTCGGCGTGGAGTGGGGGCCGATGGTCAGCGGCCACGCCGACATCGCCGGCCTGCCCCGACCGGTGCTGGAGGCGTTCTCGAAGCGGACCGCCCAGGTCGACGTCGCCCTGGACCGGCTTGATCCGGGCCTGGTCCGCGGAGCACGACGGCGCCGATCCCGACCCCCGGACCATCGCCACCCTCGAACGCCGGGCCGTGCTCGCCTCCCGCCCCGGCAAGACCCACGGCATCGACGCCACCACCCTGCACGACCAATGGGAGGACGAGGCCAAGGCCGTGGGGTTCAACCCTGATCGCACCCTCGCCGTGCTGGACGGACCGGCGCCGGTGGAGCGGATGACCGACGAGCAGATCGTCGCCGAGGCGATCCGCCGGTGCGAGGAGGAGGCATCGACGTGGTTGGAGGCCGACCTGGCCCGCCACGTCGCCACCCTCCTGTCCCCCACCGACCCCACCGCCGCCGACGCCATCGCCCGGATCGATCGGCTCGCCGCCCTCGCCGCCGGGCGCTGCGTCGAGCTGACCCCGCAGGCCCCGGCCTTCGAGCAGGTGCGGCGGGACGGGCGGCCCGTCACCGAAGCGGTGACCGACCGGCACATGACCACCCAACGGGTCCTCGACCAGGAGACCGACCTCCAACACTGGGCCACGAACGCCATCACCCCTGCGCCGGTCGACCGGGCCGACCCCCAGGGCGAGGCCGTGCGGGCCATCGCCGGCCGGGACCCGCTGGTGCTGGTCGTCGGCCCGGCCGGCACCGGCAAGACCACCATCACCGCCCGGGCCGTGCGCGCCCTGCAGGGCGACCGGCGCCCCGTCGTGGCCCTGGCACCATCCGGGAAGGCCGCCGACGTGCTGGGCCGAGAGGCCGGCTGCGAGGCGACGACGGTGGCCGGGTTCCTCACCGCCCACCACCACCGCCGACGTCCGTGGCCGGCGGGGACGACCGTCATCGTCGACGAGGCGGCCATGGCCGCCACCGACGACCTCCACCACCTCGCCACCCTCGCCCACACCCACCGGTGGCGGATCGTGGCCGTCGGCGACCCCCACCAGCTCCCCGCCGTCGGACGCGGCGGCGTGTTCGCCCACTGGATCGACACCCTCCCCCACCACCGCCTCGACACCCCCCGCCGGTTCACCGAAGCGTGGGAAGCCGCCGCCAGCCTCGCCCTCCGAGCCGGCGACCCCGCGGCCGCCGACGCTCTACGACGAGCACCAGCGGCTCGACACCATCCACCCCGCCCTCCTCCCCGAGCGGGTCGCCATCCAGCACCGCGCCCACACCGACCGGGGCCGCACCGTGGCCATCACCACCTCGACCGCCGACACCGCCCGTCGGATCAACCAGGCCATCCAGAGCGACCGCACCCGCGGCCACTGGCGACGACCCACCACCGCCCTCGCCGACGGGACCAGGGTCGGGGTCGGCGACCGGATCGCCACCCGCCACAACCACCCCGACCTCCGCACCGACACCGGCGAGCGAGTCCGGAACCGCCACACCTGGGACGTCACCGACATCCACGCCAACGGCGACATCACCGCCACCCACGACACCCGAGGCACCGTCCGACTCCCCGGCGGCTACGTGTCCCGGCACGTCGAGCTCGGCTGGGCCGTCACCGGCTACGGCACCCAAGGCGACACCGTCGACATCGGCATCGCCGTGCTCGAAGCCGGCACCTCCCGCAACGGCGCCTACGTCGCCCTCACCCGAGGCCGCCACTCGAACTCCGCCCTCATCGTCGACCCCACCGGCCTCGCCCACCCCCGCGACGCCCTCGCCGACGATCCTGACCCGCACCCCGGCTCGATCCAGCGCCCTCGCCATGCTCCACCGGCTCCGACCCGGCACGGAGCTCACCGCGCCCGCCGTCGAGTCTCCACGGACCATGAGCAGGCACGGAGCCCGACCCGCTCGGCGTCACCCCGGGAGACCCGACCGCCGGGGCGAGAGACCGGAGACCCAGGACAAGATCGACAAGATCCAAGCCCGCCTCGATCGCCTCCAGCGGCCCAGCCGGGACTGCCGGTCGGAGCCTCGGCCTCTGAGTTGCTGACAGGATCGGCCCGCCAAGCCTCCAGCGATCGGCAGCCGGCTCGGCGTCGGCTGGTCCCGACGTCCGTCGCTCCGAGCGCACGGCGCATGGATAGGCTCGTCGACCGTGTCCATCGAGAGCTCGCCCGATCGGTCAGTGCCTTCACTGCACGACGTCGCCCACCATGGACGCAGTCCGTCGTCCGGAGAACGCGGTCGGATGCGTGGACGCTCGCTCGAGGCGTCCAAGTCCGACGCTGGCCTCGCTGTACGCGGAGTGGTCGGCGCACTCGGATGATCGGCCACGCAAGGCTTCGACCGTGGCCCTGACCGCCGCTTCGTCGCCACGGCAGCACCTCCGATCACCTGAGCGTCGCGGTCGTCCGACCCAAGGACCCCTGCAACCTCCTCCAGGATGCAGTTCCAGCAGCCGTACGCACCGACTCCAGGCGCCGAACGGTTCGAGGCGCTCGAGTCCTCGCCGTGACCTGTCGGCGCACGGCCCTCTTGATCCGCACCGCCCTCGACGGTCGGCAGCGTACGACCGTCGTTGCCAGGTGCCGCCTCCGAGCTCCGTTGACCAGCGGCGCGTCACCGCCAGACACGTGCGCCGGCGCCAGAGTGCGAGCAGCCGATACGGCTCGGCGTCCGCACAGCCATCGTCAATGACGCCCTGAGTTCCGGCGACCATCCGACGTGACGGTCGGCGACACTATCATCGGGGCGAACTGAGGCGGGAGCTGGTCGCACGACCCGGCCTGATCACGCGTCCTCGGATCGAGCGCTGTCAGAACGCGGCAGATACCCTGGCTCGATCGCGGACCAGCCGGGCGTGGCCGAGGTCGATCCGTCGCCCGCAGGCCGGTTCGCGGGCATCCGCTCGATCTGGCACGATGGACGACGGCGCTCGTCGGCGTGCGCCTTGCCAGCGCCGACCTCCTCGGCGGCCTCCAGAGGCCCGGACGAGAGGTCTCGACATGGCGCACGTACGCCGGCTCGAAGGTGGGCGGTGGGAGGCGCGGTACCGCGCGCCCGACGGACGGGAGCGCGCACGACGATTCGCGACCAGGCGGGCGGCGCAGGATCACCTCGCCCAGGTCCGGTCCGACCTGCGGCGCGGGACGTGGGTCGATCCGTCCGCGGGACGGATCACCTACGAGGAGTGGGTCGCCCGCTGGAGCCGCGACCGAGGTCGGGCTGAGGCCCTCGAGTCGGGCACGGGACGAGGCCTACCTCCGGACGCACCTGCTGCCACGGTTCGGGACCACGCCGGTGAAGCACATCAGCCACCTCGATGTCCGGGAGCTCATCGCCGACCTCTCGGCCAAGGGCCTGGCACCGTCGACCGTCCACAAGGCCCACCAGGTGCTCAACAAGTCGCTTCGGGCGGCGGTCGACGCCCGGCTGATCGCGATCAACCCGGCGGAGCGGACGCCGCTGCCGCGGATCGAGCGGCAGGAGATGCGCGTCCTCGCCCCGGCGGAGATCCGTCGCCTCGTCGACGCCGCCCCGGACCGCTACCGGACGATGCTCCTGTTCGACGCCTACTGCGGCCTCCGCCTCGGTGAGCTCGCCGGGCTGCGACGCGGACGAGTCGACCTGCACCGGCGCGAGGTCAGGGTCGCCGAGATCGCGGTCGAGGTCCGCGGGCACCTGTCGCTGGGGATGCCCAAGACCCGAGCCGGCGTCCGGACCGTGCCGGTCCCCCGCTTCGTGGCCGACGCCCTGGCCGACCACCTCGACCGCTTCACGGGGCCGGAGCCAGAGGCCTTCGTGTTCGCCGGCGCCGACGGCGGGGTCCTGCGGGCGAACGCGTGGCGCAGCCGGGTGTGGAAGCCGACGATCAAGGCGGCAGGCGTCGACCCGCTCCGGCCCCACGACCTGCGCCACACGGCCGTCTCGCTCTGGATCGCGGCAGGTGCGTCGCCCAAGCAGATCGCGGTGTGGGCGGGGCACACCAGCGTCAGCGTCGTGCTCGACCGGTACGGCCACCTCTTCCCCGGCAACGCCGATCCCGTCCTCGACCGCCTCGAGCAGATGGCCGCAGACCCGAGCAGCGCCCGATGAACGTCGATCGGTCCCAGCGACATCCGTGCGACGCCGTCTCGCGCCGTACCACTTTGGTACGCTGACGATGGCCCGGAACGACATCCACCTCACCGCCGACGAGGCCCGGTTCCTCTCCCTCGTGCTCCTCGACGCCATCGACGCTGTCGAGGAGGGGCAGGACCTGACCGAGTGGGCGATCGAGGCTCGGCTCTGGGTCGACCTCCTCCTCACCCGCCTCCACTTCGGCGACGAGCGGGACTGACCACCCGGGAGCATCACCATGGCGTTCACCACCGACCGGGACGCAGAGGCCGACAAGGCCCACGCCCTCCGCCACGCCGCGAGCCGCACCAAGCGACGCATCCAGGCCGAGCGCGACGAGGCCGCCGCGTTCGCCTTCGCCGCCACCTGCGGAGCCTCGCTCCGCGAGATCGAGACCGCCACCGGCGTCCCCCACATGACCGTCAAGCGCCGCATCGAGGGCGCAGCCGCCGACGAACAGTGACGGCGACGGCGCGCACCTGCGCTCGGGCCGTCGCCAGACCCGACAGCGTGCGAGCGCCATCGGCCGACGCTCACGGGCCTGCCGACGGCCATGGGGCCGACGCGAGATCGGTCCGCAGCGACGACCTCGAGTGACGCCGACGGGCGACTCCGACGGCGGTTCCAGCGGGTCCCGTCCCGACCCGGCAGGTCCCGGCTCGTCCCGTCCTGTGCCGTTCAGATCCCCGCGGGTTTTCCGCGGGTTTTCCGCGGGGCGGGCTCGATCCCGGGAAGCGAGCAAAGCCTCAGATCTACCGCCTGACCTGGGGTTTTACTGGTGGGCGTAACAGGACTCGAACCTGTGACCTCTGCCGTGTGAAGGCAGCGCTCTAACCAACTGAGCCATACGCCCCGGGACGGACGAGGGTAGCGCGACCGGGCGGGGCGGCCCCACCCGGGTTCGGGCGATCAGGGCATGCGGAGGGCGGCCAGCTGGGTGGCGTGGGCGACCAGGCGATCGGTGCTGTCCCACACCTCGAAGGTCTCGTCGACCCGGCCGCCGGTGATGACCCCGGCACGGAAGCGGGCCCGCAGCGGGCCGGGTGCGGGGACGGCCCGGATGTAGGCGGTGAGGCTCAGGGTCGGCACCCAGCCGGTGAGCATGACGTCGAAGGTCGCCGGGGGGAGGGCGTCGACCGCGAACAGCAGCGACAGCGGATCCCAGTCCCGTCCGTCGGCCAGCCGCAGCCAGGCCCGCAGCTCACCTCGGCCGCTCGGCTCGCCCTGGAACCACCCGGTGGTGGCCGGGTCGAAGGCGGTGCGGAGCGTCTTCACCAGCGGTGGAGCGTCTGCGTCGCCGAGCGGGGGCCGCTTCCCCATCGAGGCCAGGCACTCCTCCTCCGACGGCATCTCGGGCGGCGGCACCTCGCCCCACACGGGGTCGGCGTCCTCGAGGGCGCCGGTCATCATCACCACGTCGACCGAGGTGCGGTCGTCCTGCACCAGCCGGGCCCGGATGTGCGAGGCGGTGCGACCGCGGCGCAGCACCTCGGTCACGACCGTCGCCGGGCCCACGGACGGCGCGCTGACGTAGGTGGCGGTCGCCCCGATGACGTGGCGATCGGGGTCGCCGTCGGCGGCCAGCACCGCCCGGCCGAGCAGGGCGAGCAGGTACCCGCCGTTGGGGTGGCCGTTGACGATCGTGAACTCGTCGCGCACCTCCGCGAGCCACTCGCCCTCCACCGCTGCCGGGCGGACCACGGTGGCGGCGTCGAACAGCGGCAGCGGCTGGATGTCGTCGGGCATGCGCTCCTCCAGTGGGTTCACTCAAAGAACCTAGGGGCACCATCCCCTATCCGGCCAGCCTGACCAGGAGTACCGTCGGGGGCGTGACCGCCTCTCCGCACGCACCCTGGGCGCTGCGGGGCGAGGCCCTCGTGTGCCTGGCCCACCGGCGTCCCGCCCTGCCCCTCGGCGACGGGCTCATGCCGGCGCCAGGGCCGACGGTCGTGGCCGCGATCCGCTTCACCGACTCCCCCGTCGGGCCGTTCCTCCAGCTGATGGTGGTGGCCCCGGCCCGACTCGGCACCCACCTCGGCTGGTCGGCCCTGGCGGTGGTGGTCGACAAGCCCGACGCCATGGTCGGTCTGCGGGTCAACTGGGGCGTGCCGGCCATGCTCGGCGAGCTGCGGTGGTTCGCCCGCGACGGCGTGCGGCAGCTCCTGTGGGAGGACCGCGACCTCTCGGTGAAGGCCCGCGGGCGTGGGATCGGCGTGCCGATGGTCGTGCCCCACCGCCAGCTCCAGGCCCGCGCCGACGGACCGGTCGTCATCCCGGACCGGCTGTGGGGCCTCTTCCGCCCCGCCCTCGTGACCATCGAGGCCTCGCCCCGCGACGCCCTCGACGCCATCGTCGGCAAGCACGCGGGCGCCACCGTCGACGGCCTCCACCGCACGATCGCGCCGGCCCGCACCCCCGTCGGACTGCTCGCCCCGATGCGGGCCCCGGCCACCGCCGAACCCCTCATGCACCGCCCCGAGCACCCGGGCTGAAGGCTCGCGGTCAGCCGATCGACGCGACGTCGGGGCAGCCGACGACCTCTTCCATCCACGCCAGCATCCGCAGCACCGCGGCATCGGCGTGCTGGGGGCCCACGACCTGGAGGCCGACCGGGAGGCCGTCGTCGGTCCGGCCGACGAAGACGGTGCCGGCCGGCGACCGGGTCAGGTTGAAGGGGTAGGTGAAGCGCACCCAGTTGACCACCGGCTCGCCGTCGACGGTGCCGAACGCGCCCGGGGTCGGGGTGCGACCGGCGACGGTCGGCGTCAGCAGGAAGGTGTGGTCCTGGAGCAGCGTGAGCAGGGTGTGGTTGAGCAGGTGGCACTCGTCCTGGGCCGCGATGACGTCGGCGGGGCCGAGCTTGGCGGCCCAGTCCGCACTGCGGCGCACCTCGATGTCGAGGAGGTCCCACTGGGGGGTGCCCCGCAGCTCGGCCACCGTCCGGAGGTTGCTGGAGCCGGTGAGGACCATCCAGGGGATCACCGGGTCCTCCGGGTACACGACGCTCTCCTCGGCGACGTCGCAGCCAGCGGCAGCGAGCTTGTCGACCGCGGCCCGGCAGACCGCCTCGATCCCGGAGTCGACGTCGGCGTAGCCGAGCGTCGGTGACCACACCGCCCGCAGGGGCGGGGACGGGTCGTCGAGCTGCGGGCGCCACGGCGTGCGCGGCGCGGGGAGGGAGCGGAGGTCGCTCGGGGTCGGGCCGACGACCACGTCCAGCACCGCGGCCGCGTCGCGCGCGCCCCCGGTCAGGACGCCCTTGGACGAGAGGTCGGCCCACCCGGGCGGGCTGACGCCACCGGCCGGCACCCGGCCCAGCGACGGCTTGAAGCCGGTGAGCCCGCACAGCGCGGCCGGGATGCGGATCGAGCCGCCCCCGTCGCTCGCGGTGGCCAGCGGGACGAGCCCGGCAGCCACGGCGGCGGCACTGCCGCCCGACGACCCGCCGGCCGAGCGGGTGAGGTCCCAGGGGTTGGCCGTCGACGGTCCGAGGGCGTTGCTGGTGTCGGCCTTGCAGCCCATCTCCGGGGTGTTGGTCTTGCCCACCACCACGCAGCCGGCGGCCCGCAGGCGCGACACCAGCACCGAGTCGGCCATGGCCGGGGCGTCATCGGCCGACAGCGCGGAGCCGTTGGTGGTGACGAAGCCGATGGCGTCCTCGAGGTCCTTCACCCCGATGGGGATGCCGGCGAGGGGCCCGACGTCCTCCCCCGAGGCGAGCCGGTCGTCGACCAGCGCGGCATCGGCGAGGGCGAGCTCGGGGTCGACGGCGAGGAAGGAGTGCAGCCGACCGTCGTGGGCGTCGATGCGGTCGAGTGCGGCCTGCGTCAGCTCCCTGGAGCTGATCTCACGGGCCCGGACCTGGCGGGCGAGGTCCTCGACGGTGTGCTCTCGGAAGTCCACCGCGGCACCGTACCGAAGGCCCTCGACCGGCGCTGCGACAGGGTCAGTAGCCGGCGACGACGTCGACCGGACCGAGCAGGGCCTCGCCCGCGCCCACCGCTCGACGTTGGCGGTGACCCGCGCCGACAGGAGCGGCACCGCCATCGCCGGCGTGTTGCCCACGTGGGGGGTGATCAGGCACCGGGGATGCCCCCAGAGGGGGTGGCCGTCGGGCAGCGGCTCCGGGTCGGTGACGTCGAGCCCGGCGCCGCCGATGGCCCCGGCGTCGAGGGCGGCGACCAGGTCGTCGGTGACGACGTGGCGGCCCCGGGCCACGTTGACCAGCCACCCGTGGGGGTCCATGCGGGCCAGGGCGGCGGCGTCGATGATCCCGCTCGTCTCGGGGGTGAGGGCCAGGGCGAGGACGACCGCCTCGGCTCCGTCGAGGGCGGACGGGAGCTCGTCGGGACCGACCACCCGACGCGCACCGGCCACCGGGGCCGGCGACCGCCGCACCACGGTGGCGTCGACGTCGAACGGACCGAGCAACCGGAGCAGCTCCTCGGTGATGCCTCCTCCGCCGAGCACCGTGACCCGGCTGCCCACGAGGTTCCGACCGTGGGGCCCCGACCAGGTCGTCTCCCGGGCGTAGCGACCGACGGCCCGGCGCCCGGCGAGGAGCAGGGCGAGGGCCATCTCGGCCACCGGCGTGGCGTACACGCCCTTGGCGCAGGTCCAGGTGCGCTCGTCGTCGAGGACGGGCACGTAGGGCTCGATGCCCGCGAACGGCAGCTGCACCCAGCGGATCCCGGGGTGGTCGGCCAGCAGGCGGACCAGACCGTCGACGTCGGTCGGCGAGGTCCACACGACCGCCTCGGCATCGTCGGCGTCGACGACCCGCCCGCCGCCGGCGACCACGGCGTCGACCAGCCACTCCCACCTCTGGCCGGGTGGGCCGACGTGCACGGCAGGTTGGTCCATCGGGCGCCACGGTAGGGCTGCGGCCCCGACGGGGCGCGCAACTACTGTCCGACCCGATGCGCGACCCCTCCCCTCCTCCGGCGCCTGATGAGGCGTGGGAGGAGGTCGAGGACGCCTACCTCGAGGGCGATCGCACCTTCACCCCCGGCACGGCGCGGTCGGCGTTCTCCCACCGCACGTTCCGCACGGTCTACCTCGGGGCCTTCGCCTCCAACATCGGCACCTGGATGCAGAACGTGGTGCTGGGGGCCATGGCCTACGACCTCACCGGCTCCGGCGTCTTCGTCGGGGTCATCGTGGCGGCCCAGCTCGGACCCATGCTCCTGCTCTCGATGGTCGGCGGCATGCTCGCCGACACCCTCGACCGGCGCCGCCTGCTCGTGATCGTGGCGTTCCAGCAGGCCGTGTTCTCGCTGCTGCTCGCGGTGGTGGCGTCCGACGCCGACCCCAACAAGGTGGCCCTCGTCCTCGTCGCCCTCGGCATCGGCATCGGCAACGCGCTCTACGCGCCGACGTTCAGCGCGGTCGTGCCCATGCTGGTCCCCAAGGAGGACCTGGCCGGCGCGATCTCGCTGAACTCGGTGCAGATGAACGCGTCGCGGGTCGTCGGACCCGCCATCGGGAGCCTGCTGTTCACCCGGTTCGGCGCTCCGTGGGTCTTCACCCTCAACGCCCTCAGCTACGGGGTGGTCATCGCCGCGCTGCTGCGGGTCTCCCTGCCGAAGCCCGCCGCCACGGGGACCCAGGGCCTGCACCGGCTGCTGGAGGGCATCAGCTACGCCCGCGCCCACCGCCAGGTCGGCCAGGTGATCATCACCATCTTCGTGTTCTCGTTCCTCTGCCTCCCGTTCATCACCCAGCTCCCCAAGCTGGCCGACGACAACCTCGGGATCGCGGCCAAGAGCGAGGCCTACGGGCTGCTCTACGCCGCGTTCGGGTGCGGCGCGGTGGTCGGCGCGCTGTCGATCGGCACGCTCTTCGCGGGGAAGGACCTGGCCCGGCTCACCCGCGCCGGCCTGGTCGTGTTCGCCGCCATCCTCACGGTGTTCGCCCTCCTGCGGTCGCCCGCACCGGCCTACCCCGTGATCTTCGCCCTCGGCGGTGCCTACTTCGCCGTGATCACGTCGCTGGCGACCGTGCTCCAGAGCGACCTCGACGACAGCGTGCGGGGCAAGGTCATGGCCCTGTGGATCATGGGCTTCGGGGGCACGGTGCCGTTCGGCGGGCTGCTCGGCGGGTGGCTGGCCGAACGCACGTCGATCACGGTGATGATGCTGTTCGGAGCCGCGGTGGCGCTGGCCCTCGCCGTGCTGATCGACCTCAGGCCCGACCGGGCACCGTCGCCGGCGACGGCGCCCTGAGCACGGCCGACACCCGCTCGAGCGCGGCCACCCGGCTCCCCTTCACGAGCACCGCGTCGCGCTCGCCGACCTGGCCCAGGCGATCGAGGGCGCCCTCGACGTCGTCGACCGCGTCGGCCCCGTCGATGCCGTAGCCCGGGGCCGCCACCGACACCACGCGGATGCCGAGGCGGGCCGCGTGGTCGGCGACCTCCCGGTGGAGCCGGTCGCTGTCCGGCCCGAGCTCGGCCATCACCCCCAGCACCGCCACCCGCCGTGACGCCCCGCCGACCGCGGCGAGGGCGTCGAGCGCGGCCCTGGTCGAGGTCGGGTTGGCGTTGTACGCATCGTCGATCAGCAGCGCGCCGGTCGCGGTGAGGTCGACCTCCATCCGCTGACCGGAGATGGTGGCCACCTCGAGGGCCTCGACCACGTCGTCGATGTCGACGCCGAGTGCCAGCCCGCAGGCCGCGGCCGCCACCGCGTTGGCCGCCTGGTGCGCGCCGCACACCGACAGGGTGAGCTCGACGCCACCCCACGGCGTGTGGAGGTGGAGGTGGGGGCGCAGGGTGCCGTCGAGGGTGATGATGTCGGCCCGCACGTCGGCATCCGACTCCGGACCGACGCCGAAGGTCAGCACGGTCGCGGCCGTGCGCGAGGCCATGGCCCGCACCCGGGGATCGTCGGCGTTCAGCACCGCGGTGCCGTCGGACGGCAGCGCCTCGACCAGCTCGCCCTTGGCGAGGGCGACGTCGTCGAGGGTGCCGAACATCTCCAGGTGGGCGTCGGCGACGGCGGTGACCACCGCCGCGGTCGGCCGGGCGACGTCGCACAGCAGGGCGATGTGGCCCGCTCCCCTGGCGCCCATCTCGACCACGGCCGCACCGGTGTCCTCCGCCGCGCCGACCAGGGTCAGCGGCACCCCGATCTCGTTGTTGAACGACCGCTCGCTGGCCGCCGTCACCCAGCGGGTGCCGAGGATCGCGGCGAGGAGGTCCTTGGTGGAGGTCTTCCCCACCGACCCCGTGATGCCGACGACGCGGTCCGGCAACCGCTCGCGGGCGAGACGACCCGCCTCCAGCAGCGCCTCGGCCGTGTCGTCGACCAACAGCACCGGCACGGGCAGGTCGGGCAGCGGGCTCGACGCCACCACCGCCGACGCACCGACCTCGATCGCGGCCCCGACGAAGTCGTGCCCGTCCCGGCCCGCGACGAGGGCGACGAACCCGCTGCCGGGCTCGAGGCTGCGGGTGTCGATCGACAGGCCGTCGACGTCGACGTGGGCGTCGCCGACGACGGTGCCGCCTGCCGCGCCCGCCAGCTCCTCGAGGGTGAACCGCATCACCCTCGACCCTACGCCCGCGCGGCGCTGCCGGTCGCCCAGACCGCGGGGACCGCGCCGGTAGCCTCGGTCGCCATGCCCGAACCCTCCCGAACCCGCCTCGTCGTGCTCTTCGGCGGGGTCTCGGCGGAGCGGGACGTGTCGTGCGTGTCGGCGGCGCACGTGATCGCCGCCATCGACCCGACCCGCTTCGACGTGGTGCCGATCGGCATCGACGTCGACGGCCGGTGGGTGCTCAACGACGGGGCCAAGGCCCTGCTCGACGCGGGCCGGGCCAACGAGCTCGGCGGCTCGGTCGCCGTGGTGGGCACCGAGGTCGAGCCCCTGCCCGCCGTGTCGGTCGACGGTGCGGGCGACGGCCCCGTCGTCGTCCTGCCCCTCGTCCACGGACCGTTCGGCGAGGACGGCACGGTCCAGGGGATGCTCGAGCTGGCCGACGTGCCCTACGTGGGCTCCGGCGTGCTCGGCTCCGCGGTGTGCATGGACAAGGTCGCGGCCAAGGCGCTCACCGCCGCCGCCGGCCTGCCCCAGGGCCTCTACACCACCGCCCGCGACGTCGAGGGGCGCGACGAGGTGGTGCGACGGGCCGTCGACCAGCTCGGGCTCCCGGTGTTCGTGAAGCCCGCCAACATGGGCTCGTCGGTGGGCGTGACCCGTTGCGCCGACGAGGCCGCCCTGCTCGCCGCCCTCGACGTCGCGTTCCAGTACGACGAGTGGGCGGTCATCGAGGCCGCGGTCGTGGCCCGGGAGATCGAGGTCGGGGTGCTGGGCAACGCCGAGCTCCGCGTGTCGGTCCCGGGCGAGATCGTCCCGACCCACGAGTTCTACGACTACGACGACAAGTACCTCGACGGCGCGGCCGAGATGGTCATCCCGGCCGACCTGCCGCTGGACGTGGCCGAGGAGGCCCGGTCGCTCGCCGAACGGGCCTACCGCGCCCTGCGGTGCGACGGCTACGCCCGGGTCGACCTCTTCTACGAGGAGGGCGGACGGGGCCTGCTGCTCAACGAGGTGAACACCATCCCGGGGTTCACGCCGTACTCGATGTTCCCGTCGCTGTGGGCGGCGTCGGGCCTGCCCTACCCCGAGCTGATCGCCGAGATGGTGCGGTTGGCGCAGGAACGCCACGAGCACCGCGCCGGCTTCGGCCGACCGCATTGAGGAGACCGGCCATGCCCAGACTCGACCCGATCCCCCGCTCCGCGGACAACCCGCCGATCGTCACCGCCATGTACGACCTGCTGTTCGGGGCGGGCCGCGACCCGGTCGCCGAGCCCGGCACCAACACCGGATCGCCCGGCGACTGGTGGACGGTCTTCGCCAACAGCCCCGACGTCCTGAAGCACTGCGTCGACGGCTTCAGCCTCTACCAGTCCCCGACCCGCCGGCTCGACCCGCACCTGCGGGAGCTGGGCCAGACCCGGGTGGGCTGGGCCCGCGGGTCGCTGTTCGTCTACTCGCAGCACTGCAAGTCGTGCCGCTCGATCGGCATCCCCGAGGAGAAGATCGAGGCCATCCCCCACTGGCAGGTGGCCGACTGCTTCTCGCCCGTCGAGCGGGCCGTGCTCGCCTACACCGACGCCCTCGCCCTCGACGGCGGACGGGTCGCCGACGGGGTCATGGACGTCCTGCGCGAGCACCTGTCCGACGAGGAGGTGGTGGAGCTGACCTACATCACCTGCCTCTACGACATGCACGCCAAGATGAGCATCGCCCTCCGCACCGAGATGGACGACGTCCCCGAGCGCATGGTCGAGGAGGGCGACCGCACCGTCAGCGCCCTCGACGTCCTCGGCCACCCACCCCACGGCGCCCGCCTCCCGGACTCGGAGTCCGACGGAGGCTGACGCGTCGTCGGGCGCTCAGTCGACGGTGGCGAGGTCAGGCTGCGGTGCGCGGGTCGGCGTCGTCAGGTCGACCTGGGTCTCGTCCGACGACTCCTCTCCACGGGGAGCGCGGGTGGCGGGCGCATCGGTCTCGACGTCGTCCCGCACGACCTCCACCGCGCCGTCGACGGTGCGGACCGTCAGGGTCGAGCGGACGGCGATGTCGTCGTGGGGGGAGTCCCGCCAGGACAGGATCGGCAGGATCGTCGGCTCCCGTCGGATCTGCGCCGCGAGGATCGACACGGTGAGGGCGCAGCTGGCATGGCCGGCGCCACGCTCCAGCTCGCACGCTCCGACCAGGATGTCGTCGATCGCGGCCCGTGCACCGTCTCCGAGCTCGCCCTTCTCCGCGGCCAGGATCGCCGACGCGGTGCGGATGCCCATCGCCCGCAGGGCCTTCACCCGCTGGTCCACCTCGTCACCCTCGTCATCCAGGTGGACGAGGAGGAGCGCCTGGTCGGTCCAGTCGATGAGGCGCTCGACCGGCAGCCGGGTCTTCACCATCGCCGACACGATGTCGCCCTTCGCCAGCGACGGGATGTCGGTCAGCCCCTCCGTCTCGAGGCGCGTGCTGTCGTGGATGTCGATCCCGTCGATCTGGGTGAGCGCCCGGGGCGTGCCGAAGGCCTGCTTGAACGCCTTGTCGAGCCAGGAGTCGTCCTTCCACAGCGCGCCCAGGCCCTGGGAGACCAGTCGGCCCGTCTGCTGCAGGACGGTGGTGGGGATGACGCCGGCGAGGAAGGACAACGCCCACACGAAGCGGTTCCTCCCGCCCAGCTGGTCGTAGAAGAGGGCGTTGATCAGGTAGGCGAGCACCACGACCGTGATCAGTCGCGCCGTGATCTGGTTGTAGAGCTTCGGCCGCAGGTCGCCCCGGAAGTAGCTGCGGAGCAGCAGGTAGATCCCGAAGAAGTAGGCACCCAGGAACGCCATCGCGGCCGCACTCGGCGTCGGGACCAGGAACTCGAAGAACGGCTTGGCGATCCGCTGCTCGGCGAGCTGCCGCACGTTCGGCGGCTGCGATCGCGGCGGCCGCTTCGCGCTCCATGGCGTCGACGCTCCCCGACCCGGAGGGAGTCGTCGTCGTCGTGGCGGGCGAGGTGCCTCCCATGCTCTCCCGCAGCACCCGTTCGGCCTCGGAGCCGGCCTCGTCCGCGGCGGCGCGGGCGGCACCGGCCTCGGCGAGGCTCTCGGCCCCGTCGGCCCGGGTGGCTGCCACCTGGGCGGACTGGGCCAGCTCGGAGACCTCGGTCGTCCGGGCGAAGTCGAACGACGCGGTGCCGGCGACCAGCAGCGTCCAGCCGAGCGACACCAGCAACGTCGCGATGATGATCGGGGAGTTCCGCCCGCCCAGGAACCGGGCCGAGTCGGTCGAGTAGCTCGACGCCTCCGACAGGTCGTCGCCGTACCGGGCGTTGACGTCGGCCAGCGTCTCCATCCGGCGGTCCATGCGGAAGATCGCTCGCACCCAGTCGGCCCGGATGGTCCCGACCCGGTGCAGGTCGAACTGGAAGTAGAGGAGCGCGGGGAACAACGACAGCACGGCGGTGTACGTGACCTGGATCAGCCGGCCGACCAACGGGCTCTCGCTCCCGTCCACGACGGCCAGGCCGCCGTTCACGGCGATGAACGTCTTGGCGTCGGTCGCCAGGAAGATCGCGACCGCCGGCAGGGCGACGCCGACGACGAGCACCGTCGCCAGCGCCAGGAGGTGCTTGGTCCGCCGCAGGGTCTCGTTGCCGTCGTAGAAGGTGCCGCCGACGCCGAAGTCGATGTCGCCCTCCTCCATGTCGGAGGACTCCTCGACGGCCCGGCGCGCCCGCTCCTGGCGGGTCGACATCACCAGCACGACCCCGACCAGGATCGCGGCCGCCAGCGCGGCGAGACCGAGGTACGGCCGCTTCAGCGTCCCGTCGACCACCACCCGGTGCACGGCCAGCCCGACGAGGACCAGGAACGCGGCCGGGACGACCAGGCCCGGCCATCGCGACCGCCCCTGGATGCAGTACTCGCGGATCCGCAGCTGGTGCCGCTGCCGAGGCAGGCGGAGCTCGTCGGCGAAGGGGCGGAGACGCCATCCGGTCATCACCCGGGCGCCGAGCGGCGAGAGGAGGATCTCGCCGTGCTCGTCGTCGATGATGCGCACCCACCGGGGGGTGCGGTTCTGGAGGAGGTACCGCTTCTCGCCCTCGATCCTGAGCGTGTTCCGGAACTCGACCTCAGGGTCCGGCGGCGGATCCGGAGGGGCCGTCGCCTCCTTCGAGGTGCTCGATCGCCATCCCATCGCCCGACTCCTCTCGGTCCGTGTGCAGGACACGAGCGCGCCGAGGGTCCGTGGATACCGGGCAGGCCCGAATGCCAGGATCGGGCGCAGCCGGAACGCTACGCCTGGCTCAGCCTCCTGACCAGCGTGCAGGCGTCAGCCGCCGAGGATCGGAGAGGAGGTCGGCCCGCCGGTGGCGGAGCCAGGCCCGGTCGGGCGGCACGCCCATCCCGGTGCGCAGCTCGGCCTCGACCGCGGTCGCGACGACCCGGGCGCCGACCTCGACGAGGCGGCGCCGCTCGCGCTCGATCGACCCGGGCGAGCCGGCTGAGCCGTCGGTGGCGGCGAGGGCGGCGGCGGCGACGTCGAGGCGGGGGCCGATGGCCTCGGCCAGCACCTCGGTGCCGCGGGGCCCGAGGCGGGTCACCTCGCGCAGCAGCACCAGCAGGTCCGGGCGGCGGGCGCCGAGGCGCAGCACCTCGTCGACCACCGCCACAGCCGGCTCGGTGCCCGGCCGGCGGGAGGCCAGCGCGGCCTCGATCGCCCCGCCCAGCTCCTCGACCGCGGCCTCGACCACCCCGGCGACCAGCGCGTCCTTCGACCGGAACCAGTAGAGGATCGTCTGCTTGCGGACCCCGACCGCGGTGGCCACGTCGTCGAGCGAGGTCGCCTCCACCCCCCGGCGGGCGAACCCGGCGAGGGCGGCGGCGAGGATGCGGTCACGGGTCGGCTCGGTCACGACAGCCGGTTGTCTACCACTTGGTAGAGAGACCGGCTAGGGTCGCCGCCGATGGCCTCCCCAGTCGCCGCCGCCCTCGACGGTCGCCGCATCTTCGTCACCGGCGCCACCGGCTTCCTCGGCACCGCGCTGGTCGAGCGCCTGCTGCGGGCCGTGCCGGGGTGCGAGATCGTCCTGCTGGTCCGCCCCGGGCGCAAGCGCACCGTCGAGCAGCGGGCGCAGCGCGAGATCTTCCGCAACGACTGCTTCGACCGGGTGCGCGACGAGCTCGGAGGCCGCGAGGCCTTCGAGGCCGAGGTCGCCCGGCGCGTCAGCGTCGTCGCCGGCGACGTCGGCACCGACGGCCTCGGCCTCGACGAGGCCGGTCGGGCCGCGCTGGCCTCGTGCGACACCGTCATCCACTCGGCCGCCACCGTGTCGTTCGACTCGCCCCTCGACCTGGCCGTCGAGGTCAACCTGCTCGGCCCGAGCCGCATCGCCCAGACGCTCCAGGACCTCGGCGTCACGCCCCACCTCGTCGCGGTGTCGACCTGCTACGTCGCCGGCAACCGGCGCGGCGACGCGCCCGAGATCCGCGTCGACGAGAGCCCCTTCTGGATCGGAGATCGACTGGCGCCGGGAGGTCGACCGCCAGCCGCCGGGTCCGCGACGACGCCGAGGCCGCCAGCCGCCTGCCCGAGCGCCTCGAGTCGTTCCTGGCCGACGCCCGCCGCGAGCTGGGCGCCGCCGGCACGCCGCTGCTGGCCGAGAAGACCGAGCAGAAGCGCAGCGCCTGGGTGAAGGAGCAGCTGGTCGATGCCGGGCGGGCCCGGGCCGCCTCGCTCGGCTGGCCCGACGCCTACGCCATGACCAAGGCCCTGGGCGAGAGGGCCCTGGGCGCAGAACCGGGGCGACGTCCCGGTGTCGATCGTCCGTCCCGCGATCATCGAGTCGGCCTGGTCCGAGCCGGTGCCGGGCTGGATCCGCGGCTTCCGCATGGCCGAGCCGGTCATCATCTCCTACGCCCGGGGCCTGCTCAAGCCAGTTCCCCGGCGTGCCGGAGGGCACCGTCGACGTCATCCCCGTCGACCTCGTGGTCGGCGCCATCTGCTGCGGTGGCCGCCCGCGGCCCGGCCAACGCCGACGGCAGCCCCGACATCACCCAGGTCGCCTCGGGCTCGGCCAACCCGCTCAAGTTCCAGCGCATGGTCGACCTGATCTCGACCTGGTTCGGCGAGCACCCCCTCTACGACCGCGACGGCCAGCCCATCAGCGTCCCCGAGTTCCGGTTCCCCGGCCGGGGCGCGGTCGAGGGCGAGCTCCGACGGGCCAAGGCCGTCCTGGAGCGCGACCGAGAAGGTCCTCCAGGCCCTCCCCCTCCGGGGCAAGCAGGCCCAGTGGGCGGCCGGGCATCGAGGAGAAGCGCGACGAGGTCGACCGGGCCACGGCCTACGTCACCCTCTACGGCGCCTACACCGAGTGCGAGGCCATCTACGGGGTCGACAACCTGCTCGCCCTGCACGAGTCCCTCTCCCCCGACGACCAGGTCGCCTTCGGCTGCGACCCGCGCGTCGTCGACTGGGACCACTACGTCCACGAGATCCACCTCCCGTCGGTCGTCAAGCACGCCCGGGTGCGCACCGACGGCGGAAGGGCGGCAGCGACGTCGACCGCACCGGCCGCCTGCGCACGCCAGGTCCTCTCCCCCGACCGCCAGCTGGCCGCGTTCGACCTCGAGAACACGCTGATCGCCATCGCAACGTGGTCACCTCGTTCGCCTGGCTGGCCACCCGCCGGCTCGAGCGGGGCCGACCGGCGGACGCCTGGCCGCCCGGCTCATCGCCGAGGCGCCGTCGCTGCTCAAGCTCGACCGGCGCGACCGCAGCGACTTCCTGCGCCACTTCTACCGCCGCTACGAGGGCGCCCCGCCCGACGAGCTGTTCGCCGACGGCGGCCGAGATGCTGTCGGACCTGATCCTCACCAAGTCGCTTCCCCGCCGGCCATCCGCCGGGTGCGCGAGCACCGGGCGCTCGGCCACCGCACCGTGCTCATCACCGGTGCGCTCGACTTCGTGGTCGAGCCGCTCCGCCCGCTGTTCGACGACATCGTCGCCACCGAGATGTCGGTCGGCCCCGACGGCCCTACACCGGCCAGATGATCGACGTGCCGCCCACCGGCGAGAGCCGGGCCCAGGCCCTGTACGACTACGCCGACGCCCACGGCCTCGACCTGGCCGAGGCGGTGGCCTACGCCGACTCGTCGAGCGACCTGCCCATGCTGGAGGTGGTCGGCTTCCCCGTCGCGGTCAACCCCGAGACCCGCCTGGCCTCCCTCGCCCGCAAGCGGGGCTGGCTGGTCGAGCAGTGGGACAAGGCGCCCGGCTTCTCCCCCTCGCCGCTGCCGATCCCCGCGCCCTCCGGGCCGCGCCGCGAGCGGCTGCGGGTGCCGGGCTACCAGCCCACCACCGCGGCCGAGCGCCGTCGCGCCGGCCGCAAGGCGGGCCGGCGGTGAAGGCGCTGGAGTTCCGACGCAAGCCGGGCCGGTTCGCGGCCGCCGCGGTCGCCGGCCGGGTGCGTCCCGGCTCGGGTGCCGCGGTCGGCCCGCTGTCGCTCGCGGCCGACGTCGACCCGCCCGAGCCGCCCGACCGACGGCTGGGTGCGGTTCCGACCCCGGCTGGCCGGCATCTGCGGCAGCGACCTGGCCACCATCGACGGCCGGTCGCAGCCGCTACTTCGAGCCCATCGTGTCGCTTCCCGTTCACGCCCGGCCACGAGGTGGTCGGCGAGCTCGACGACGGCAGCCGGGCCGTGCTCATCCCGGTCCTGCACTGCGGCACCCGGGGCATCGACCCGGTGTGCCCGGCGTGCGCGGCCGGTCGCACCAACCACTGCGAGCGCATCGCCTTCGGCCACCTCGAGCCCGGCCTCCAGACCGGGTTCTGCCGGGACACCGGCGGCGGCTGGTCCGACCGAGATGGTCGCCCACCCCGAGCCAGCTGCTGCCCGTCCCCGACGACATGACCGACGAGGCCGCCGTGCTGGTCGAGCCCACCGCCTGCGCCGTCCACGCCGCCCGGGCGATCCGTGCCGGCGCCGCGGGCCGACGACGGCACGGTGGCCATCATCGGCGCCGGCACCGCTCGGCGCTCACCGTCCTCGCCGCCCTCCGCCACCTCGACGACGGCGCGACCTCGCACGCGTGATCGCCACCGCCAAGTACCCCGCAGCAGCGCCGCCTGGCCCGGGACCTGGGCGCCGACCGGGTCGTGTCGCCCCGGCGAGCTGGCCCGGGCCGTCCGGTGCGCACCGCCTCGCTGGTGCGTCGGTGGACGATGCCACCGCCGGCGCCGCCGGCCAGCTCACCGGCGGGGTCGCCGACCGTCGTCGACTGCGTCGGCTCGCCCGACTCGCCTCGCCCAGGCCCTGCAGGTCGTCGGCCCCGGCGGCGACGTGCTCGTGGTCGGCATGCCCGGCCACACCACCCTCGACCTCACCGCCCTGTGGCACCGCGAGACCGTCGCTCCGCGGCTGCTACGCCTACACCCGCGACGACTTCGACCACCGCCTTCGACCTGGTCGTGCCGAGCCGCCGGCCTCGACCGGCTGCTGAGCGCCACCTACCCCCTCGACCGCTACCGCGAGGCCATCGACCCACGCCGCCGACGCCGGATCCCGCGGCGCGGTGAAGGTCGCCTTCGACCTCCGCGGGGAGAAGCACCGATGACCCAGGAGACCCCCTGATGCCCCGTCCCGGATTCGTGCTCGACGTCGACCGCTCGACGCCGCCGATCCTCTTCCACCACGGCGAGGGCTTCCGGCTGGAGAAGCTGCCCGCCGGCCGCAGCCGCGTCGATCTACCCGGCCGAGCCGCTCGACGCCGCTGAAGACGTCGACGCGGCGCCATCGCAGGACGCGCTCGACCACCCGCTCGACATGCGACCCGCTCGGCCCGACCTGCTTCGCCGGGCATGAAGCTCGTCATCGCGTTCGACGACGTGTCGCTGCCGCTGCCGCCCATGAAGCGGCCCGACATCCGCCAGCGGGTCATCGAGGCCGTGCTCGACCATGGCCGCGGCCGCCGGCGTCGACGACGTCCACCTCATCGCCGCCCTCGCCCTGCACCGCCGCATGACCGAGGACGAGCTGCGCCACGCCGTCGGCGACCGGGTCTACGACGCCTTCGCCCCCGCAGGGTCGCCTCTACAACCACGACGCCGAGGACCCCGACAACCTGGCCTTCCTGGGCACCACCAACCACGGCGAGGAGGTCGAGATCAACAAGCGGGCGGCCGAGTCGCGACCTGCTCGTCTACGTCAACATCAACATCGTCTCGATGGACGGCGGCCACAAGAGCACCGCCACCGGCCTGGCCAGCTACCGCTCGCATCAGCACCACCACAACGTGCACACCATGGAGCACTCCAAGATCTTCATGGACCGCCACAACTCCGAGCTGCACCACAGCAACTGGCGCATGGGCAAGGTCATCGCCGACGCCGGCGTGCAAGGTCTTCCAGATCGAGACCACCATCAACAACGACACCTTCGGCGACGACCGGCCCGATGTCGGTGCTGCCGAAGCGCGAGTGGGAGTGGACCACCAAGGACCGGGTCACCTTCATGGGCATGCAGGCCGGGCCTCGACCGCATGTCGATCGTCGGCCCGCCGCAAGATCTTCCAGTCCCACGGGCGCCCTACGGCGTCACCTCGGTGCACCGCCGGCGCCATCGAGCCGGTGCACGAGACGCACCCTGGAGCACTGCTTCGACCAGCACCTCGTGCCGGTCGAGGGCCAGACCGACATCCTCACCATGGGGCTGCCCTACATCTGCCCCTACAACGTGAACTCGATCATGAACCCGATCCTGGTCATGTGCCTGGGGCTCGGGTACTTCTTCAACATGTACCGGGGGCGAGCCGCTGGTGCGGGAGGGCGGCGTGCTGATCATGACGCCACCCCACGCCGTGGGAGTTCCACCCGGTCCACCACCCGAGCTACATCGACTTCTTCGAGCAGGTGCTGGCCGACACCACCGACCCGAAGGTCATCGAGCGAGAAGTACGAGAAGCAGTTCGCCGAGGACGAGTGGTACCGCCACCTGTACCGCACGAGCTACGCCTACCACGGCGTCCACCCGTTCTACATGTGGTACTGGGGCGCCCACGCCCTCAAGCACCTGGGCTCGGGTGATCGTCGTCGGCGGCGACGTGCGGGCCGTCCGCCGCCTCGGCTTCAAGCCCGCCTCCACCCTGCAAGACGCGCTTCGAGATGGCCGACGACGTCGTCGGCCCGCAGCCCACCATCACCCACCTCAACAACCCGCCGCATCGTCATGGCCGACGTGACGTGAGCCGCGTGCCGCAAGGGGCCGACCGCGGGTCGAGCGGGCGCTCGCGGGCGCGCAGCAGGTGCAGCGCCGCGCTGCCCAGCCGGTCGCGGACCCTGCGTGGCCGCTCGACGTTCCCGCTACGGGCGCCGACCGTGCCCGCTCGCGGTCGAGCCGCTGCCCGAGGAGCCGACGCTCGGCGCCGCCTACGACTCCGAGTGGGCCCGCACGCTCGCCGGCCCGCTACGCCCGGCTGCGTCCTCACCGAGGGCGTGGTCCGCCCGCTGATCGCCGGCCTGGCCGAGCCCGAGCGCCGCGGCCTACGACCGCCTCGTCGACCTCGACGGTCCGGTGATCTTCGCCGCCAACCACCACAGCCACCTCGACGCCGGGCTGCTCCTCACCTCGCTGCCCGAGCCCTGGCGCCACCAGGTCTTCGCCGCGGCCGCGGCCGACTACTTCTTCGACACCCGGGTGAAGGCCACCGCGTCGGCCCTCGTCCTCAACGCCATCCCGATCGAGCGCACCAAGGTCGGCCGCCGCTCGGCCGACCAGGCCGCCGAGCTGCATCGACGACGGCTGGAGCATGGTGATCTTCCCCGAGGGCGGCCGCACCCCCGACGGGTGGGGCCAGCCGTTCCGCGGCGGCGCCGCCTACCTGGCCATCCGCTGCGGCGTGCCCGTCGTGCCCGTCCACCTCGAGGGCACCGGCCGCATCCTGCCCAAGGGGTCGAGCAACCGGTCGTGCCCGGCCGCACCGTGCGTCACCTTCGGCGCCCCGCTGCACCCCAGCGACGGACGAGGACATCGCGCGACCTGGCGGCCCGCATCGAGGCCGCCGTCACCGCCCTGGCCGACGAGGTCGCCGGCGACTGGTGGACCGCCCGGCAGCGGGCCCACGCCGGCGAGAGCCCCCCGCTCGCCGGCCCCGATGCCGGCGCCTGGCGCCGGGCCTGGGCCCTCGGCGACCGCCGCTCCCACCGCAAGAAGCGCGTCGAGCCCTGGCAGCTCCGCACCCGGCGACTAGTCGAGGCAGGGCTGGAGGGCCTCGGCGAAGGCGGTGGCGGCCGACTCGGGGATGTCCTCGATGTCGTCGGAGCGGAGGACCTCCTCGATCTGGGAGTCCGGCAGCTGCTCCCGCAGGTTCTCGGCGCCGCACCGGGCCTCGGCGAGCGAGTAGCCGTTGTCGATGAGGGCCTGTTCGATCTCGTCGTCGCTCATCGGCGGCGCGGTCGTGGTGGACGCCGCGGGCTCGGTGGTCGACGTCGTCCCAGCCGCCACGTCGTCGGGGACCTCCACGCCGCATCCGGCCAGGGCCGCGGACGTCGCGAGCGCGAGGCCGAGGAGCACGCCCCGCACCTGCCTCACGACGCCTCCACCGCGCAGCGGCTGATGGCCCCCACCAGGACCTCCTCGTCCTCCGCGTCGAGGTCGGTCACGGCCAGCTCACCCCGGTCGAGCTTGCGCAGCGTGCGACCCCACTCGGGGAGGTCGTCACCCACGTGCTCCTCGAGGTCCTGCTGCACGCAGTCGACCTGGGCCTCGGTGTAGCCGAAGTCGTCGGCGAGGAACCCCAGCGCCAGCACCACCTCGGCCCGCTGCTCGTCCGACGGCCCGTCATCACCGCACCCGCTGACGACGCAGCGCCGCGACCGGCCAGTCCCGACGGCGAGCCATGCGGCGAGGGGTCGGGCGGCCACGTCCGGGAGTCTGGCAGACCCCTCCGGACGACCTGGGCGCTACCTTGCCGCCATGCCCCTGCCCACCACCCCCGACGAGCTGCTGACCACCACCCGCAGCGTCCGCAAGCGCCTCGACCTCGAGCGACCCGTGCCGCGGGAGGTGGTCCAGGAGTGCATCGAGATCGCCCTCCAGGCGCCCACCGGGTCGAACAGCCAGTCGTGGCACTGGGTGGTGGTGACCGAACCCGAGAAGAAGCAGGCTCTGGCCGACCTGTACGCCCGGGCCTTCGACCCGTACATCGCCATGTCCGAGGAGCTGAAGCTGCACCCCGAGGGCGACCCACGAGCCGATGCCGCGCCCCGCGTGAGCGACTCGGCGAAGTACCTGCGCAACCACATGCACGAGGTGCCGGTGCTCGTCATCCCGTGCCAGTGGGGCCGGGTCGACGGTGCCGACTCCTTCGCCCAGGCCAGCTACTGGGGGTCGATCCTCCCGGCGGCCTGGAGCTTCATGCTCGCCCTCCGCGCCCGGGGGCTGGGCTCGGCGTGGACCACGCTGCACCTCCCGGCGGAGAAGGAGGCGGCCGAGCTGCTCGGCATCCCGTACGACACCGTCACGCAGGCCGGGCTCTTCCCCGTCGCCTACACCAAGGGGCTCGACTTCAAGCCGGCCAGCCGGGTCGGCGTCGACCGCCTGGTGCACTGGGAGACCTGGTAGCCCAGCGGGTCAGCGGCCGTCGACCAGGCGGAGGCCGCTGGGGCCGATCGAGGCCTCGGTCTGGGGCAGGTCGACGGTGAAGGCGCTGCGGTGCCCGGGGAAGGCGTACTCGGCCAGCAGCACCGGCACGCCGGTGACGTCGCTGGTGATGCGCTCGCACACCAGGATCGGCGAGCCCTCGGGGATCTCCAGCACCGCGGCGTCGTCGGCCCCCGCCGCGTGGGCCTCGATGGTCTGCACCGCGCTCCCCACCGGACCGGCAGCAGCTCGTAGAACGACCGCTCCGCGACCTGGGACCGCGACAGGTCGGCACCGAGCGCCTCCGGGCACCAGACCGTGACCCGGGCGAAGGGCTCGCCGTCGGCCAGGTTCACCCGCCGGACGCGCAGCACCTTGTCGACCCCGAGCGAGTCGCGCACCCGAGCGGTCGCCCGCACGAAGCCGAAGTCGAGGATGCGGCGCTCGGAGCAGCCGGCCGTCGGCCTCCAGCTGGGCCTCGATGGTGCCCAGGCGGGCCGAGGTGCTGGCGGAACGGCGCCCCCGCGACGAACCACCCGAACCCCTGACGGGAGTCGACCAGCCCCTCGGAGCGGAGCGTCTCCAGGGCCTTGCGGACCGTGACCCGGCTGGCCTCGTAGCGCTGCGAGAGCTCCGACTCGCTGGGCAGGATGCGGCGCTCGCCGAACTCGCCGGCGTCGATGCGGGCCCGCAGGTCCTCGGCGATCTCGCGGTAGCGGATGGTCCTCGCCGGCCGCTCTCCCCTGGTCACGCCTGCGACGGTAGGTCCCGCCCGGGAGCCCGTCCAACGACCTCGGCCAGAGCGACGAACGGCTGGATGCGCCGTCGGGTCGACGAGGGCGTCGGCCGACACCGCCTGCTCCGGCGGCGTGCCGGTGAGGATGCGCTTCACCGGCACCTCGAGCTTCTTGCCCGAGAGGGTGCGCGGGATCGCGGGCACGACCTCGAGGCGGTCGGGGACGTGGCGGGGCGAGAGCTCGCTCGCGCAGGGCCGTGGCGATGCGGCGCGGCGAGGGTCGCCGTCGTCGGTCGCGCCCGGGGCGAGGGCCACGAACAGCAGCAGCTCGCCGCTGCCGCCCTCGTCGTCCTCGAGGTGCACCACCAGGCTGTCGGCGACCTCGGGGAGGCGCCTCGACCACGGCGTAGAAGTCGGAGGTGCCCAGCCGCACCCCGCCCCGGTTGAGGGTGGCGTCGGCGCGGCCGGTGATCACGCGCGGCGCCGTCGGCGCTCGAACGTGATCCAGTCGCCGTGGCGCCACATGCCGGGGATGTCCTCGAAGTAGGCGGCCCGGTAGCGCGACGCCGTCGTCGTCGCCCCAGAAGCCGACCGGCATCGACGGCATCGGCGCGGTGATCACCAGCTCGCCGAGCTCGCCCGGGTGCGCAGCGGGTGCCGTCGGGGCGGACGGCCTCGGACGTCGCAGCCGAGCAGCGCGCACGACAGATCTCGCCGGCCCGCACGGGCACCACCGGCGCGGTGCCGAGGAACGCGGTGCACACGTCGGTGCCGCCGCTGACCGACGCCACCGGCACGCCGACCGACCTCGCTGCACCCAGCGGAAGCCGTCGGGCGGCAGCGGGGCGCCGGTCGAGCCGACCCAGCGCATGGCGCCACGAGCGGGCGGTCGACGCCCGCCTTGCGGCAGGCCATCAGGAACGGCGCCGACACCCCGAAGACCGTGCAGCCGGTCTCCTCGGCCATGGCCCACAGGGTGCCGAGGTCGGGCGACGCCGGGTCGCCGTCGAACAGCACGATCGTCGACCCGACGAGCAGGCCCGAGACGAGGTAGGTTCCACATCATCCAGCCGGTGGTGGTGAACCAGCAGAAGCGGTCGCCGGGCCCGAGGTCCTGGTGGAAGGCCAGCACCTTCAGGTGCTCGAGCGGTGATGCCGCCGTGGCCGTGCACGATCGGCTTCGGGCAGCCCGGTCGTGCCCGAGCTGAACAGCACGTACAGCGGGTGGTCGAAGGGCACGGCCTCGAAGGTCGGCGGGCCGGGGTCGGGGCCGGCCAGCAGCTCGGACCAGCCGTCGGGCCCGTCGGGGTCGAGGTACGGCGATGCGCCACGACGTGGCGCACCGACGGCAGGGCGGCGACCACCTCGGCGACCTCGGCCCGGCGGTCGACGTCCTTGGTCGCCGTAGCGGTAGCCGTCGACCGCGACCAGCACGACCGGCTCGATCTGCGACAGCCGGTCGATGACGGCCCGGGTGCCGAACTCGGGCGCGCAGCTCGACCAGATCGCCCCGAGAGAGGCGGTGGCCAGGAAGGCGACGAGCGTCTCGGGGATGTTGGGGGCGAAGGCCGCGACCCGTCGCCGCGGCCCACGCCGAGGCGACGGAGGCCGGCCGCGGCCCGGGCCACCTGGGCGGAGAGCTCGGCCCACGTCAGCTCGGACGGGCCGCGGGTCTGGCTGCGGGCGACGACCGCGACCTCGTCGGGCCGCTCCGCCGCGGCCGCCAGCGCCTGCTCGGCGTAGCTGAGCTCGCCGCCCGGGAACCACACCGCCCCCGGCATCGACGCGTCGGCCAGGCGCCGCTGCGGCGGCGTCCGCCAGATCACGCCCAGGTCGGACGCGACCGCCGACCAGAAGCCGTCGAGGTCGGCGACCGACCAGGCGTGCAGGTCGGCGTAGGTGGTGTGCCCGTGGGCGGCGCCGAAGCGACCGATCGCGGTGGTCTGCCATGCGTCCGGGGGCGGCTCCCAGAGGACCTCGCCCCGCCCGGCTCCGGTCGCCGCCCCGGACGTCACGTCAGCCCAGGTTGGAGGCGACGAAGTCCCAGTTCACCAGGGACTCGAGGAAGGTCTTGATGTAGTCGGGGCGCCGGTTGCGGAAGTCGATGTAGTAGGCGTGCTCCCAGACGTCGATGGTGAGCAGGGCCTTGGTGTCGTGGGCCAGCGGCAGGTCGGCGTTGGGGGTCTTCTGGATGGCCAGGCCCTCGCCGGTGTCGACCAGCCACGCCCAGCCGGAGCCGAACTGGCCCATGGCCGCCGCGGTGAACTCCTCGGTGAACTTGGCGTAGCTGCCGAAGGCCGAGCCGATCTTGTCGCCCAGCTCGCCGCCGGGCTCGCCGCCACCGGAGGGCGCCATGCAGTTCCAGTAGAAGGAGTGGTTCCAGTGCTGGCCGGCCTGGTTGAACAGCACGCCGTCGGAGCTCTTGATGATCTCCTCGAGCGACTTGCTCTCGTTCTCGGTGCCGGCGACCAGCTCGTTGAGCTTGTCGACGTAGGCCTTGTGGTGCTTGCCGTGGTGGAACTCCAACGTCTCGGCCGAGATGTGGGGGGCCAGCGCGTCGGGTGCGTACGGAAGGGCGGGGAGCTCGAACGCCATTTTCGGAAGTCCTCTCTTGTGGATCGTCGCCGACTCTACCGTCGCCGCGAGGGGGTCGCGGACGCCCTCAGTCGCGGCCGGGACGCCGCTCGGACTCGCCCTCGCGCTCTGCCCCACCGGGCGGCAGCGACCGGGCCAGCTCCTCCGGCGACGGCTCGCGGTGCTCGCGGGCCTCGGCCGGCAGGAGGTCGGTGATGGCCGCCATGATCCGCCGGGTGTCGGCATCGACGCTGCGGTACTTCAGCTTCACCGGCGGCCCGACGCGGATCCGCACCGTGGGCGGATCGGTGATGTTGAGGATGTTGGGGAGGCGGGCGTTGCGGGGCCACACCTTCTCGGTGCCCCACAGCCCGACGGGGATCACCGGCGCCCGCGACATCGCCGCCAGCTTGGCCGTGCCCCACCGTCCCTTGAGCTCCGGGTCGAAGAACGCGTGGCCCCGGGGGATCGTGCCCTGCGGCATGATCGCCACCAGCTGCCCGGCCTCCAGCGCCTCGGCCGCGGCCGCCAGCGGCTCGTCGGAGCCCGAGCCGCGGTCGACCCGGATGCCGCCGAGGGCCGACATCAGCTGGCCGGCGACGGGGACGTCGAACACCTCCTTCTTGCCGAGGAAGCGGAGCGGACGCCCGACCCGTCCGGCGGTGAAGCCGAGGGCGAGCGAGTCGAAGTAGCTGCGGTGGTTCCCGACCACGATGCCGGGGCCGCTCTCCGGCAGGTTCTCGAGGCCGTCGAGGTCGAAGCGGACCCAGGGGAAGAGCTGCGGCTGGGCGAAGGACTGCAGGGCCCGCTGGGGCTCGACGCCCGACCAGCTTGGGCACCCCGGCGGGGACGTCGAAGTGCTGGGTCGGCCAGCGTCGGAGGGCGGCGACGATCAGCGAGGCGAGGGTCGGGGTTCACCGCGACCGGGTGGGCCACCGCCGAGAGGAGGGGCGTGTCGTAGATGCTGTCGGAGTAGGCCCAGCTCCGGGCCACGTCGACGTCGTGGTCCCGTGCCCACTCGCGCACCGCGGCGAGCTTGCCCGGCCCCCAGACGAAGTGGCCGTCGATGGTGCCGTCGTAGGCGCCGGCTCGGACGCCGTACCGGGTGGCGATCACGTCGTCGAGGCCGAGCGCATCGGCCAGCGGGCGCACCAGGTCGTAGGGCGAGGTCGTCGCCATGACGACGGGGTGGCCCTCCTCGCGGTGGTGCTCGACCAGCAGGCGCGGCGTAGGGCAGCACGTCGGGCAGGAGGGCCTCGGCCGCGACGCGCCCGGCCTCCTGCACGACCGACCGGTCCCACCCGTTGGCGAGGCGGGCGGCCTGGCGGGTGACGAGCATCGACGGCAGGTTCTCGCCGATGACGTCGAACACCCGGTAGATCAGGCCCTCGCCCGGGATCGACCGGTCGGGGACGACGCCGGCGGCGCGCAGGGCGGTCGTGATGGCCGGACCGCTCGCCTTGCCCAGCAGGGTCCGGTCGAGGTCGAAGAACGCTGCCGCGCGGGTCGGAGCCACGGCCGGGATGGTACCGGCCCGGTGCCGCCGGCCCGGTCCGACGGTCAGGGCGCCCTGCCGCGCTGACAGACTCGGGCCCGTGGACCTCCGCCAGCTCGCCGCGCTCGCCGCCGTCGCCGACCACCGCTCCTTCTCGGCCGCGGCCCGGGCCCTCCACACGGTCCAGTCGAACGTGTCCAGCCACATCGCCAACCTGGAGCGCGAGCTGGGCGTCGCGCTGGTCGACCGGGCCAGCGGCGGGCTGACCGAGGAGGGCGAGATCGTGCGTGGCCCGGGCCCGCCGGGTGCAGGCCGAGCTCGACGGCGTGGTGTCCGACCTGGCCGCCCACGCCGGCGAGGTCACCGGCACGGTGCGGCTGGGGGTGATCGGCACCGTCGGGGTCGTGGCTCCTCCCCCTCCTGCTCGCCGGCACTGGCCGAGGCCCACCCCGGCATCCACCTCGTCGTCGTCGACGCCACCACCACCTCCCTCGTCCCCCAGGTGGTCGCGGGCACGCTCGACGCTGGCCGTGGTCAACCTGCCCGTCGTCGAGCCCGACCTGCTGACCGAGCCCCTGCTTCGAGGAGGACCGCGTGCTCCTCGTGCCCGACGGGCCACCCCCTCGCGGCCCGGCGCCGCCGGACCGTCAGCATCGAGGACCTGGCCGGCCACGCCCTGCTGCTCGAGCCGCCCGGCACCGCCTTCCGCGACGACCTCGACGCCGCCGCGGCCCGGGCCGGCGTGGAGCTCACCGCCCTGGCCGAGGTCGACGGCATGCGGGCCCTCGCCGGCCTGGCCCAGGAGGGCTACGGCCCCGCGGTCCTGCCGTCCACCGCAGCCACGCCCGACGGTGCGCCGGCACCGGGTGCGGCGGCCTCCCCCGTCCGCCGCCTGGCGCTCACCGGCCTGGCCCCGCGGTCGGTGGGGTTGGCGTCGAGCCGACGGTCTCGCCCGACCGCTCCCGCCCGGGCCGTCGGCCAGCTCGTCCGGGACCTGGTCGCCGAGCACGCACCCCGCCTCGAAGGGGTCCGACCCCTCGGCACCGGCGAGGAGGACGACGACGAGGACCGCACTTCACCGGACGCGGACGGGACGGCCACGCCGGCCCCCTAGATTGGTGCAGCACGACAGGGTGCAGCACGACAGGACGAGACAGGACCGCCAGCGTGGCCGAGAGCGTGACCATCACCGACAACCGCACCGGGGAGTCGATCGAGATCCCGATCGTGGACGGAGGTGTCGACTCCGCCGCAGTGGAAGAAGCTGATGGGCAACACTGGTTCTACGACCCGGCCTACACCCAGACCGCCGCCACCTCCTCGCGCCATCACCGAGATCGACGGTGACGCCGGCATCCTGCGCTACCGCGGCTACCCGATCGAGCAGCTGGCCGAGAAGTCGTACCTACCTCGAGGTCGCCTACCTGCTGATCTTCGGCGAGCTGCCCACCGAGGAGCAGTTCAAGCCCTGGGTGCACGACATCACGTACCACACGTTCATCCACGAGAACGTGCGCAAGCGGTTCCTCGAGGGCTTCCACCACGACGCCCACCCGATGGGGATGCTCGTCTCGGCCATCGCCGCCCTGTCGACCTTCTACCCCGAGGCGAAGGACATCGGCGACGAGGAGAACCGCTACCGCCAGATCGTGCGCCTGATCGCCAAGATGCCGACCCTCGCCGCGGCCTGCCACCGCTTCAGCGTCGGCCAGCCCTTCGTCTACCCGGACAACTCGCTCGGCTTCACCGCCAACTTCCTGTCGATGATGTGGAAGATCGCCGAGCCCCGCGTACGACGCCGAACTACGCCCTCGCCCACGCCCTCGACACGCTTGTTCATCCTCCACGCCGACCACGAGCTCAACTGCGGCACGGCCACCATGCGGATGATCGCCTCGTCGAACTCCGACCCCTACTCCTCCGCCGCCGGCGCCGCCGCCGCCCTCTACGGCCCCCGCCACGGTGGCGCCAACGAGGCCGTCATCCGGATGCTCACCCAGATCGGCAGCATCGACGAGGTCCCCGCCTTCGTCGAGGCGGTCAAGGAGGGCAAGGGCAAGCTCCAGGGCTTCGGCCACCGGGTGTACAAGAACTACGACCCGCGGGCCCGCATCATCAAGCAGACCGCCGACGAGGTCTTCGAGGTCACCGGCAAGAACCCGCTGCTCGACATCGCCCTGAAGCTCGAGGAGGTCGCCCTCAACGACGACTACTTCAAGAGCCGCAAGCTCTACCCGAACGTCGACTTCTACTCGGGCCTGATCTACCAGGCCATGGGCTTCCCGACCGAGATGTTCACGGTGCTCTTCGCCATCCCCCGCATGGCCGGCTGGCTGGCGCACTGGAAGGAGCTGCTCGAGCAGGACCAGAAGATCGCCCGGCCCCGTCAGCTGTACACCGGCGCCCCCGAGCGCCCGTACATCGCCATGGGCGACCGCTGACCTCACCGCAGCACTCCCCCTGGTCGGCCCCGCAGGGCTGGGCCCCTCCCTCGGGGTGGCCCGCGGCCCGACCGGTGCCGCTGGAGGCCCCCCTGTGGCCCCGCATCGCGGCCCGGTCGATCGACCTCGCGCTCGGCCCTGCTGGTGCTCTACCTGGTCACCCGGCTGGTGCCGGCCGAGCGGGTGCTGGCCCGACTGCTCCTCGGGCTGGGCCTGCTGACCGCCTCCGAGGCGCTGTTCGTGCAGCACCTGCGAGCCACCCCCGGCAAGCTCGCGACCGCCCTGCGGGTGGCCCCCATCGACCGCACCGACATCGACCCGGTCATGGCGTGGGAGCGGGCCGCGACCTCCACGGTCGGCACCCTCGCCCTGATCCTCGTCCCCTCCGCGGTGCTGATGATGGTCGACTCGGCCTTCGGGTTCCTCGTCGGGGGCACGGTGGTCGCGGTGGCCGGCGGCTACGTGCTGCTGGTGCTCACCTCACCGTTCCGCCGGGGCGCCGCCGACCGCATCGCGGACACCATCGTCGTGCCCCACGACGCCCCGGCGCTGATCACCCGGGCCCAGGTCGAGCCCGACGGTTCGAGCGGGCGACCCCGTGCGCTCACCGCCTGGGGCCCGGTGGCCAGCCCCGACGCCCGTCGCCGGGCCCGGATGGCCCGCCTCGACGACTCCCCCGCCCTGGTGGTCGGGCTCGTCGTCGTGCTGCTGGCGTGGACCTTCGGAGGGGCCGCCATCGCCCTCCCGCTCTTCGGAGCCTGGCTGGTGCTCTTCGTCGTCGACGAGACGTGGCGCATCGCCCGCGACGGGTCGACGCTCGGCCACCGCCGCGAGGGCCTGGTGGTCGTCGACGAGCGCACCGGCGAGCCCCCGGAGCGCTCCCGGGCCCTGGCCCGGGCGGTGGTCCTGGCCGTGTTCTGGTTCTTCCCGCCGCTGCTGCCGGTGCTCGCGCTCTCCCTCCACGTCGGCCGGTCGGGGCGCGGCCCCCACGACCTGGTGGCCGGCACCGTCGTCGTCGAGGTCGGTGAGACGCCGTGATCGCCCTCCCCCTGCGCGACGACAGCCCCCGGCGCGACCTCCCGTGGGCCGTCCTCACCCTGCTGGTCATCAACGTGGCCGTCTTCCTGCTGCTGCAGCCGGCGAGCCTCCAGCAGGGCCGGGTCGACTCGGCCTCGCTCAGCGAGGAGCAGCGGCGCGAGCTCAGCGAGAGCTACGCCGAGTGGGGCGCGGTCCCGTGCGAGATCAAGTCCCTCCAGCTGCGCAGCGAGGGGGCCCGCTGCACCAGCGACGCCGAGCGGCCGATCATCGACGACAAGTCGATCCTCGGATCGCTGCTGACCCACCTGTTCCTCCACGGCAGCCTGGCCCACCTCGCCGTCAACATGCTCTTCCTCTGGATCTTCGGGGCCGCGGTCGAGGAACGGTTCGGACCCGGCGCCTTCCTGGGGCTCTACCTCGTCGGCGGCATCCTCGGCACCCTCACCTACGTGGCCGCCAACCCGGGCTCGGCCGCGCCCGTGATCGGCGCGAGCGGCGCCATCGCCGCGGTGATGGGCGCGTTCCTGCTCATCGGGCCCCGACGTCGCCTCCTGACCTTCGTCGCGCCGCTGCCCCTCGTCGTGCTGACCCTCCCCGCGTGGGCGCTGCTCGGCCCGTACCTGCTGAGCCAGGTCGTCACCCCCGACGACGCCGCGGTGGCGTGGCAGGCCCACGTCGGCGGCATGGTGGTCGGCGCCGTGCTGGCCTTCGCCCTCGTCCTGCTCGACGGCATCAACGCCCACCGCCACCGTCGGGCGTCACCACCGCCGGCCGACCCCTCGGGGTGGACGATCCCCGACCGCCCGCCGGTCGAGGTCTGACGACTAGACGCCCACGTCGACCAGGATCTTGCCCACGTTGGCGTTGGCCTCCATGGCCCGGTGGGCCTCGGCGATCGCGTCGAGCGGGTAGCGGCTGTCGATCACCGGCCGCACGGCCTCCCGCTCGAACAGCGGGAGCACCTCCCGGCCGAAGCGCTGGGTGACGGCGACCTTCTCCTCGAGCGGCCGGGCCCGCAGCACGGTGCCGACCAGGCGGGCCCGCTTGGGCAGCAGCGCGCCGAGGTCGACCTGGGTGCGGCCCCCGCCCATCACCCCGACCTGCACGATGGTGCCACCGACCCGGAGGGCCTTGACGTTGCGGTCGAGGTAGTCGCCGCCGACGACGTCGAGCACGACGTCGACCCCCGAGCCCCCGGTCGCCTCCCAGGCCGCCTCGACGAAGTCCTCCGCGGTGTAGTCGACCACCGCGTCGGCGCCGAGGGCGCGGCAGGCGTCGAGCTTGGTGGTCGACGCGGTGGTGACCACCGAGGCCCCCATCGCCCGCACCAGCTGGATGGCCGCGGTGCCGACGCCCGACGCGCCCGCGTGCACCAGTGCCCACCCGCCGGTGGCGAGCCCGCCCTGCCACACCAGCGCGTCCCACGCGGTGATCCAGACCTCGGGGATGGCGGCCGCGTCGGCCAGGCCCACCGGCTTCGGCACCGGCAGCAGCTGGCGCTCGTGCACCACGACCATCTCGGCGTAGGCGCCGCCGCTGACGATGCCCATCACCTCGTCGCCCGACGCGCCACTCGGTGACCCGCGACCCGACCTCGGCCACGGTGCCGGCCAGCTCCATGCCCGGGATCTCGTGCTCCCGCGCCGGTCCGGGCTCGGGGTAGAAGCCCCGCCGCTGGAGGAGGTCGGCCCGGTTGAGGGCGGTGGCCCGGACGGCGACCACGACCTCCTCCGGACCGGGGGTCGGGATCGGGGACCTCGGTGACCTCGAGCACGTCGGGGTCGCCGTAGCGGGTGAGGACGACGGCGCGCATGGGGGGACCCTAGGACCGCTCAGCTCAGGCGGCGCACCACCGGCGAGGTCGGCCACGGGGCCACGGCCATCCGCACGTCGGTGATCGCGGCCCGGTCGTCGGACACGATCACCGGGCTGAGCCGGATCTCGGCCAGCTCCGGCGCGGCCTCGGCGAGGGCGGAGAGCCTCAGCAGCAGGTCGACCAGCGCGGCTCGCCCGCCGTCGGCCACCGCGGCCAGGTCGGCCGCCATCGGTCCGCGCTCGACCAGGTCGAGGGCGTCGGCGTCGGTGAGGGGCAGGATGCGGCGACGGACCTCGCCCCCGAGCGACGGTCCCAGGCCGATCACGGACCCGAGCACCGGGTGCTGCAGCACCTCGACCCGGCAGTCGACGCCGTTGGGGGCCATCTCCTGGACCAGCGCGGGCTCCATCGCCGGCCCGTGGTGCGCGGTCATCCGGGCGTGCGACAGGCGCAGCTCCGTCTCGCCGAAGACGTCGACGGCCACCCCGCCCTCCTCGGTGCGGCTGGGCCGGTCGACACCGGTCGCCTTGAGCGCGACCGGCCAGCCGATCCGCTCCGCGCCGGCGATGGCCTCCTCGACGTCGGCGGCCACCTCCTGGCGCACCGGCTGGAGCCCCACCCGGTCGAGCAGGTCGACCGCCGCCGCCAGCGGCACGAGGCGGCGGGCCGGCTCCGAGGGATCGCCGTCGGTCGCGGCGCCGGGCGCACCGTCGCCGGCCGACCCGTCGAAGAGGTCGTCGACCAGGGCGTGGACCGTCGCCCGGGCCGCCTCCTCGTCGAAGCCGTCGACGGTGGGGACCACGCCGACCTGGCGCTGCCTCCACTCGGCGTAGCGGGCGACCAGGCCGAGGGCCCGGGCCGCGCTCTCCGGGAAGGCGAAGAGCGGGACCTCGCCGGCCACCCCGCCCCCGGCCTCGAACGTCCCGAGGAACGACGCGACGATCGGCTTGGTGGCCTCCGCCTCGACCTCGCCGAGGACGTCGGCCATCTCCATGGCGCGGGGCGCCAGCGACGGCGCGTGCAGCACGAGCAGGGCGTCCACCGACGGGTCGGCCAGCAGGGCCCGGGCCGCGGCCCGGAGCTGCTCGGGGTCGGCATCGGAGGTGAGCTCGAGGGGGTTGGCCAGCCGGGCGTCGGCGGGGACGTGCGGGCGGAGCTCCCGTTCGAGGACACCGACGTCGACCGCCGCCAGCTCCAGCCCGGCCGCGATGCACGCGTCGGTGGCCAGGACCGCCGGCCCCCACACGTTCGACAGCACCGCCACCCGGCGACCGCCCGGCAGGGGCTGGCGCACGAGGATGCGGGTCACGTCGAACAGCTGCTCGATGGTGTCGACCCGGATCACCCCGGTCTGGGAGAGCAGGGCGTCGGACACCCGCTCGCTGGCCCGGCCCGCGTCGCCGCCGGCCCGGGTCGGACCGGCCCAGCCTGCCGCCAGGTCGCGGTGGACCGAGGAGAGGGCGCTCCCCGCCTTCACCGCCACGATCGGCTTCGCCTTCCCCACCCGTCGCGCGATGCGGGCGAAGTTGCGGGGGTTGCCGAAGGACTCCAGGTACAGCAGGACGACCCGGGTGGCCTCGTCGGTCTCCCAGTACTGGAGCAGGTCGTTGCCCGAGACGTCGGCCTTGTTGCCGGTGGCCACGAACGACGACACACCGAGGCCGAGCTGGTCGAGCCGGCGCAGGATCGCCGCGCCGATGGTGCCCGACTGCGACGAGACCGCGACCGGGCCGGGCTTCGGGGCCACGTCGGCGAAGGTGGCGACCAGCCGCACCCCGGTGTTGACCACGCCCATGGTGTTGGGGCCGATCAGGCGCAGGCCGAGGCGCCGGGCCTGGTCGAGCAGGGCCCGCTCGCGCTCGATCCCCTCCGGGCCGGCCTCGGCGAAGCCGGCCGAGATCACGACCAGCCCCTGCACCCGCTTGCGGCCGCACTGCTCGACCACCTCGGTGATCTGCTCGGCCGGGACCACGACGACGGCCAGGTCGATCTCGTCGGGGATGTCGAGGATCGACGGGTGGGCCCGCACGCTGGCCACGACGTCGGCCTCGGGGTTCACCGGGTACACGGGGCCGTCGAAGTCGCCGCCGAGCAGGCGCCGCACCACCGCGTGGCCCAGCGCGTCGGATCGCCGGGAGGCCCCGATGACGGCCACCGACCGGGGGGCGAGGATGCGGGCGACCGACCGGGCCTCGGCCAGGCGGGCCCGCTCGAGCATCTTCGCCTCGGCCTCCTCGGTGGGCTCGATCGGGAACTCGACCTCGATCACCCCGTCCTCGAAGCGGCTGGTGACCTCGAAGCCGACCTGCTTGAAGACGCCGAGCATGCGGCGGTTGGTCGGCAGCACCTGGGCCGTGAAGCCGGTGATCCCGACCTCCCTCGCCCAGGCGGCCAGGTACTCGAGCAGGACGGTGGCCATGCCCCGGCCGGCGTGGCGGTCGTCGGTGAAGAAGGCCACCTCGGCGACCGAGCGGGCCGGGAACCGGTCGTAGCGGGCCACGCCGACCAGCTCGTCGTTGATGACCCCGACGAAGGCCATGCGGTCGACGTCGTCGACGGTGGTCAGTCGGGCGACGTCGGTGGTCGACAGCCGGGGACGGGGGCTGAAGTACCGGTAGTAGATGCTCTCCGGCGACTGCCGCTCGTGGAAGGCCATGATCCGCTCGCCGTCGGACGGCTCGATCGGCCGGACGTGCATCGTGCCGCCGTCGGAGAGGACCACGTCGGAGTCCCACGGGCCCACGCCGGGGGGCATCGGGAGGGTCCCGCCGGGCGCCGGGGCCGGGAGATCATCCACGCCCCGAGGGTAGCGGTCTCCCTGCTAGGAACGGCCGCCATGACCGTCGCCGAGCCCGACCTGTCCGCGGTGTGGGCCGAGCTCGACCTGCCCCGCTCCTTCCCGGAGGAGGTCGAGGCCGAGGCCCGGGCTGCGGTCGACGCCCATGCCGACGGGCGACGCGACGCGACCGACATCCCGTTCGTCACCGTCGACCCGCCGGGCTCGATGGACCTCGACCAGGCCCTGGCCGTCGAGGCCCACCGGCGACGGCTGGCGGGTCCACTACGCCATCGCCGACGTCGCCGCGCTGGTCGCGCCCGGCGGGGCCGTCGACCGTGAGAGCTGGCAGCGCGGCGAGACGGTGTACCTCCCCGACGGTCGGGTGCCGCTGCACCCGACGCCGTTGAGCGAGGACGCCGCGAGCCTCCTGCCCGACCGGGTGCGCCCGGCGGTGCTGTGGCGCATCGACGTCGACGGGTCCGGCGAGCGGACCGACGTCGTGGTCGAGCGGGCGCTGGTGCGGAGCCGGTCGCGCCTCGACTACGCCACCCTCCAGAGCGACCTCGACGCGGGCCGGGCCCCCGATGCGGCGCGCCTGCTGCCCGACCTCGGCGAGGCGCGCATCGCCCGGGCCCGCGCCCGCGGCGCGATCGAGCTGGGCCTGCCGTCGCAGGAGGTCGTGGTCCGCGACGGGACGACCACGATCGAGATGCGCGCGCCCCTCCCGGTCGAGACGTGGAACGCGCAGGTGTCGCTCCTCACCGGCATGACCGCGGCCGAGATCATGCTCGACGCCGGGATCGGGCTCCTGCGGACGTTGCCCGACCCCGACCCTGGCGTGGTCCGTCGGCTGCGCAGGGCCGCGCCCGCCCTCGGCGTGCACTGGCCGGAGGGGGCCCGCCCGGGCGACGTCCTCGCCGGCTGCGACGCCCGTCGCCCGCGCGACGCCGCCTTCCTCGACCTGGCCGGGGCCCTCCTCCGCGGCGCGGGCTACACCGCGTTCGACGGCGACCCGCCCGCCGAGCCCGGCCACGCCGGCGTCGGCTCGACCTACGCCCACGTCACCGCGCCGATCCGCCGCCTCTGCGATCGCGTCGCCACCGAGGTCTGCCTCGCCGTCACCGCCGGCCGAGCCGTGCCGGACTGGGCCCGTGCCGCGCTCCTGGAGCTCCCCGAGGCCATGGCCCAGAGCGGCCGCCGGGCCAAGGCGGCCGACCGGGCCGCGATCGACCGGGTCGAGGCATGGCTGCTCGCACCCCGCGTGGGCGAGGTGTTCGACGTCGCCGTGGTCGAGCACGACGAGGAGCGCGACCGCTCCACGGTGGCCCTCGACGAGCCCGCCGTCCGGGCCCGCTGCGACGGTCGCCCACCCCTGGGCGAGCGGATCGAGGCCCGACTGGTCGACGCCGACCCGACCGCCGGCATCGTCCGCTTCGCGCCGGCCTGACCGGGGAGCCCTCACCCCTCGGGGCGTCCCCGGAGCACCGCGCGGGCATCGGTAGCCTCGCTCCGTGTCCGATCTCCTCGCCCTCGTCGCCGGCTTCGCCGTGGGCGCCGGCGTCATCGTCGCCATGCTCGCGGCCCGTCGGAGCACGCCCGCCGTCGTCCCGGCCCGGGCGCCGTCGGCCGCACCTCCACCGGCGCCTGCGCCACCGGCCCGGACCCCCGATGTGCGGGTCAACCGGCCCTCCCCGACCCCTCCCGCCGCCGCGCCGGCCCCTCCCCGATCGTCCGGTCCGGTGGTCGCCCGCCTGACGGTCGACGGCGCGCGGACCTCGGTCGTCCTCCACGGCGATGCGGTGACGATCGGGCGCGGGTCCGACCAGGGCCTGCGGGTGTCCGACAGCAAGGCCAGCCGGGCCCACGCCGTCGTCCGCCCCCGGCCCAAGGGCGGCTGGCAGCTCGAGGACGCCGGGTCGGCCAACGGCACCCGGGTCAACGACCAGCGCATCCCCGACGGGCGGGTCGTGCCGCTCCGCGACGGTGACCGCATCGGCATCGGTGCCACCACCGTGCGCTACACCGAGCAGCCCGACCCGGGCGGGGCCGGCCCCGACGCGACCCAGGTGCTGCGATGACCGTCGCCGTCGTCCTCTTCGTCGTCGGGCTCGTCCACGGCGCCCTGACCGTCGCCGGCATCGCCGGCCTCCGCGGGCGGCGCGCCGTCGATCCGTACGGCCGGCGCCGGCGCCAGCGGAGCGGCGTGAAGGTCGTCCTCGGCCTCCTCGCCATCGGGCTGTCGCTCACCCTGTTCGCGGTCGAGGCCGGCTGGTTCTACGCCAGCGCCCGCTGGGAGGAGGTCGAGCGGGTCGACGTCGACGTGGACGGCGAGAGCGTGCTCGCCGGGGGCAGCGGCGGCACGAACTACCTCCTGGTCGGCACCGACAACCGACCCGGCGTCGAGGGCAACCGGTCCGACACCATGCTCGTGCTCCGCACCGGCGACGGTCCGGCCAAGCTCATGTCGATCCCCCGCGACCTCCTCGTTCCGATCCCGACGCGCGACGACGGTGGCGAGCTGCACCGGATCAACGCCGCCTACAACGACGGGCCGACGGCGCTGATCCGCACGGTGCAGGAGTCCGTCGGCATCCCCATCGACCGCTACATCGAGATCAACTTCGTCAGCTTCGGCGCCCTGGTCGACGCCCTCGGCGGGGTGACGATCGACTTCCCGAACCCCGCGTTCGACGAGAAGTCGGGGCTCAACGTCGAGCAGTCCGGGCCGGTGCGCCTCAACGGGGAGCAGGCCCTGGCCTACGTCCGCAGCCGGACCTACACAGAGGTGATCGACGGCTCGACCGTCACCGACCCGACGGCCGACCTCGGGCGGGTGCAGCGCCAGCAGAAGTTCCTCAGCGCGGTGCTGGCCGAGGCCGGCGCCAGCCGGAACCCCTTCACGCTCAACGAGATCGGCTCATCGCTGATCGGGGGCCTGCGGGTCGACAACCACATGACCCTGCTCGACGCCCTGCGCTTCGCCTGGCAGATGGGCAGCCTCGACCCCCAGCCGACCGAGCTGCCCACCACCATCGACGGGCCCTTCCTGCAGCTGAAGCAGCCGGAGGCCCAGGCCGTCATCGACGACTTCTCGTCCTGAGACCGCCTGCGGTCAGCCCTCGGCGGTGGCCAGCAGCTGGGCCACCGGGGCCAGGTCGAACGGGTGGCCGACCATCACGATGAGGTGCGTCGCCCCCGCCTCCAGGAAGGCCTCGGCGTCGCCCACCTCGTCGGGCTGGATCGCGACGGTGCGCTCGATGGCCGCCGGGTCGCGGCCCACGTCGGCGCAGTGCTGGTCGAGGATCGCGTTCTTGCGGGCGAAGGACTCCGGCGGGCCGAAGGTGTTCCACCCGTCGGCGTGCTCGGCCACGATCCGCAGCGTCACCTTCTCGCCCGCGCCCCCGACGAGGATCGGCAGCGCACCGATGGGACCGGGCGTCAGCTGCGACAGGCGGTCGCGGATGGTGACCAGGTCGCGCTCGAGGGCCCGCAGGCGTCCGACCGCGGTGCCGAACGAGTAGCCGTACTCGGTGTAGTCCCGCTCGAACCACCCCGACCCGATGCCCAGGACGAAGCGGCCGTGGCTGAGGTGGTCGATGGTGCGGGCCATGTCGGCCAGCAGGTTGGGGTTGCGGTACGACGTGCAGGTGACCAGCGCCCCGAGGCGGGCCTTCTCGGTGTCGGCGGCCAGCGCGGCGAGGAGCGTGTAGGCCTCGAAGTGGGCCGCGTCCGGATCGCCGTAGAGCGGGTAGAAGTGGTCCCACACCCAGATCGAGTCGACCCCGAGGGCATCGGCATCGCGGGCAGCGCGCCGCAGGTCGTCGAGCGTCGTGTCCTGCGGGTGCAGCTGGACGCCCACGTGGAACCGTCGCATGGGAGGCCTCCTCGGGTCGGCTGGCGCCAACCTATCGACCGGGCCGACCGTTGCGACCGCTGGTGCACGGCACTACAACCAGCCGCCCCGACGGAAGTACAGCGTACAGCCCGACCGCGACGACCGCCATCGACGCCAGCGCCGACGGGTAGCCCCACCACCGGTCGAGCTCGGGCATGTCGTCGAAGTTCATGCCCCAGATCCCGGCCAGCAGGGTGGGGGCGGCGATGATCGCGGCCCACGCCGAGATCTTCCGCATGTCGTCGTTCTGGTGGACGCTGACCTGGGCCAGGTTGGCGTTCAGGGCGTCGCCGAGCAGCTCCCTCAGCACCTCGATCCGCCCGAGCACCCGGTGGGCGTGGTCGGCCGCGTCGCGGAAGTAGTGGTGCAGCCCCTCGGGCACGACCCGCTGGTCGGGCTGCCGGAGGTCGTCGAGCACGTCGCCCACCGGGGCGATGTTGCGGCGGAGCTCGAGCACCTGGCGCTTGAGGTGGTACACCCGCACCGCCTGGTTCTCCCGGCTGGATCCGAACACCTCGACCTCGATCTCGTCGATGTCGGTCTCCAGCTCGCTGACCGCCGGGCTGTACTCGTCGACCACGTGGTCGGCGATGGCGTACAGCACCGCCGGAGGGCCGAGCGAGAGGAGCTCGCGATCCGCCTCGAGGCGGCGACGGACCTCGCCCAGGGCCGCCGGGTCACCGTGGCGGACGGTGATCACGAACCCTGGCCCGACGATCACCTGCAGCTCGCCCACCTCGATGCGGTCGGGGGGCAGGTAGCGCGCCGTCTTCAGCACCACGAACAGGGCGTCGTCGTAGACCTCCCACTTGGCCCGCTGGTGGGCCTTGTGGACGTCCTCGAGCAGCAGCTCGTGCAGGCCGCACTCGCGGCTGACCGCGGTCACCTCCTCCGGCGTCGGCTCGTACAGGCCGATCCAGGCGAAGCCCTCGCCGTTGCAGGCGTCGAGGGCGCCCTCGATCACCGCCGGACGGTCGACCCGCTCACCCTTCAGGTAGACAGCACTGTCGACGAGCACCCCCGCAGTCTGCCGTCCCCTCCGCACCGTGCCGCGCACCTCCCCGGCCCGCGTGTCACTCACCAGTGCCACCCGACGCTAGGGTCGACCCGCCCGGCGCCACCCGACCTCTCAGGAGCACCGCACCATGGCCGACCCGACCGCGCTCGTCGAGGAGCTCACCGCCCGCCTGGTCGACGAGGGAGACCGCAGCGACCCCGTCGCCTTCCGCGGCCTCCAGTACGACCTGGGCCTGGCGTGGGTCCACTTCCCCGAGGGCTGGGGCGGTCTCGACGCTGGCGCCGAACCACCAGCGCGAGCGTCGACGCCGCGCTGCGCGAGGCCGGTGCGCCGCGCGCCGACGCCCGGCACTTCTTCGGCCTCACCATGGCCGGGCCGACCGTCGTCACCCACGGCGACGACGAGCTGCAGGACCGGCTGCTGCGCCGCGATGTTCACCGGCGAGGACGCCTGGTGCCAGCTGTTCAGCGAGCCCGGCGCCGGGTCCGACCTGGCCGGCCTGGCCTGCAAGGCCGTGCGCGACGGCGACGAGTGGGTCATCACCGGCCAGAAGGTGTGGAACACCCTCGCCCACATCGCCGACCGCGGCATGCTCGTCGCCCGCACCGACCCCGACGCCCCCAAGCACAAGGGCATGACCTACTTCGCCCTCGACATGCACGCCCCCGGCGTCGAGGTGCGCCCGCTGCGCCAGATCACCGGCGAGGCCGAGTTCAACGAGGTCTACCTGACCGAGGTGCGGGTGCCCGACGCCGACCGCATCGGCGACGTCGGCGAGGGCTGGCGGGTCGCCATGACCACCCTGATCGAACGAGCGCACCACCATCGGCGGCGGCGGCGGCCCTCCCGGACGGGGCTCGGGGGCCATCGCCGAGGCCGTCCGCATCTGGAAGGAGGAGGCCGTCGACCAGCTCGCCGGCCACCAAGGACCGGCTCATGAAGCTGTGGATCGAGGCCGAGGTGCTGCGCCTCACCAACATCCGGGCCGGCGCAGAACCGCAAGGCCGGCAACCCCGGCCCCGAGGGCTCGATCGCCAAGCTCATGTTCGCCGAGGTCAACATGGACATCTACGAGCTCTGCGTCGACCTGCTCGGCGCCGCCGGCCCTCGTCGACTACGACTACGAGATGCGCCGGTCGGAGAACCTCGGGCCTCACCGGGCCTCCCGGCAGCTCGCCGCAAGATGTTCCTGCGCTCGCCGGGCCAACTCCATCGAGGGCGGCACCTCGGAGATCCAGCGCAACATCCTCGGCGAGCGGGTGCTCGGCCTCCCCGGCGAGCCCCGCACCGACAAGGACGTCGCCTGGAAGGACGTCCCCCGCAGCTGACCGCCCCTCGGGCCCGGCGGTGCCCGTCCCCATCCCCTCCCGGAGGACCACCACCGTGCCCCTGTCCGTGACCCTGCTCGGCACCGGCAGCCCCCTGCCCAGCGCCACCTGCGCCGGCCCGTCGACCCTCGTCCGCCCGGGCGGCGGCGCGCTCCTCGTCGACTGCGGTCGAGGCGTCGTGATGCGCCTCGTCGGCGCCGGGCTGATCCCCCTCCAGCTCTCGGGCGTGCTGCTCACCCACCTGCACAGCGACCACATCACCGACCTCAACGACGTCATCACCACCCACTGGGTGATGACCACCGAGCCCACCGCGCTGCCGATCTTCGGCCCGCCGGGCACCCAGGGCGTCGTCGACGCCATCCTGGCCATGCTGGCCAACGACCTGCGCTACCGGTGCGACCACCACGCCGACCTCGACTACCCGCCCGGGGTCGTCGTCACCGAGGTCGAGCCGGGTGACGCGTTCACGCTGGGCGGGGCGGACATCTCCGTCCACGAGACCGACCACCGGCCGGTGGTGCCCACCGTCGGCTACCGGATCGCCCACGAGGGGTCGGTCGCCGCCCTCGCCGGCGACACCGTCCCGTGCGCCGGGCTCGACGAGATGTGCGCGGGCGCCGACCTCTACGTGCAGACCGTCATCCGCGAGGACCTGGTGCGGCTCGTCCCCCGGGAGCGCTTCCAGGACATCCTCGACTACCACTCGACCGTCGAGCAGGCCGCCCAGACGGCCGCACGCGCCGGGGTGCGCACGCTGGTCCTCACCCACATGGTGCCGGAGGTCCAGCCCGGTCAGGAGGACGAGTGGCGGGCCCTGGCCGCCGCCCACTTCACCGGCGAGATCGTCGTCGGCCGCGACCTCACCACCCTCACCGCCGACTGACCACCACCGCCCCGCGCCGCCCAGCACGGCCTCGCGGAACGGTGAGGTTGCCGTGCACGCAGATGGGAAGAGGCGATCCATGCCGTCCGACGCTCCTGCACCCCTCACCGCCCTGGCCCTGAGCTGCACGTTGAAGCCGAGCCCCACCGATTCGAGCACCGACCTGCTGTGCCGGCAGGTGCTCGACGCGCTGTCCGGCCACGGGGTGGAGGGATCGCTCGTCCGGGTGGTCGACCACGACGTCCGGCCCGGCGTCACCAGCGACGAGGGCGACGGCGACGAGTGGCCGCAGCTCCGGCAGCGGGTGGTCGACGCCGACATCCTGGTGCTGGGGACCCCGATCTGGATGGGCCACCCGTCCAGCGTGTGCCAGCGGGTCCTCGAGCGGCTGGACGCCTTCCTCGGCGAGGAGGACGAGACGGGTCGGATGCCGAGCCTCGACACCGTCGCCACCGTGGTCACCGTCGGCAACGAGGACGGCGCCCACCACGTCGCCTCCCAGCTCTACCAGGCGCTCGTCGACGTCGGCTTCACCGTGCCGCCGTCGGGCCAGGTGTACTGGGTCGGCGAGGCCATGGGCTCGGTCGACTACCAGGACCTCGACGAGATCCCCGAGAAGGTCGCCCAGACCGCGGCGGACGTCGCCCGCCACGCCACCCACCTCGCCCGCGTCCTGAAGGCGAACCCCTACCCCGCGGCCTGACGAGACGGAGTCCCACCGGAGGGGCCGATCGGCACAGCAGATGACGCGCTGCACCTGCATCCGCGCCAGCGATGGTGCCCGAAGATGAGGTAGCAGCAGCACCTCATCCCCACAGGCCGTGTCATGAGCCCCCTCTCGTCACCATCGCCCCGTCGCCGTCCCGAGGCGGTCTGAGATGTCGGGCGCCGCGCTGGCAAGGGCGGGAGGACCTGGCGGAGCGAGCACCGAGGCTGGGTTCGGTCGCTACCAGGTGTGGATCGACCAGGACCTGTGCACCGGCGACGGGATCTGCGAGGACTACTGCCCCGAGGTCTTCGTGATCCTCGACGACGGCATCGCCTACGTGCACGAATCCGGCATCGTGATGAACGATCCGGGCCAGGCCGATGGCCCCGCACGCGTCCGGACCGACCACGAGGTGGCGGTGATCTCGGCCGCATCGGACTGCCCCGGGGAGTGCATCTTCATCGAGGTGGTCGGATGAGACCCGAGCCGGTGGAGCTCACCTGCCCCCGGCCGGTTCGACGGCCGATCATGCTCCAGGGGTGGCACGACCTGGCGTCGGTCCACTGGCCGATCGACCCCGAGGTGGTGCAGCGGATCCTCCCGCCCGGCCTCTCCGTCGACGTCTGTGCCGGAGCGGCATGGGTGGGTCTGATCCCGTTCCACATGCGCCGCATCCGACCACCGGGCCTCCCGCCCCTGGGCACCTGGTCGTCGTTCCCGGAGACGAACGTGCGCACCTACGTCGTCGCACCCGACGGGCGGCGGGCCGTGTGGTTCTGCAGCCTCGACGTGACGAGGATCGTGCCTGCGGTCGTCGCGCGCGTCGCCTACGGGCTGCCGTACTGCTGGGCCGACATGTCGATCACCCACCGCGAGCGCGGCATCGTCGAGTACACGACCCGCAGGCGGTGGCCGGATCGAGGTCATCGCAGCCGCGTGGTGATCGAGATCGGTCCACGGGTCGAGGACGACGACCTCAGCGAGGTGGAACGGTTCGTGACGGCCCGGTGGGCGCTGGCCTCGACGTTCGCAGGGCGAGGCACGTGGGCCGACGTCGACCACGACCCCTGGCCGCTCCACCGCGCCCGGCTGGTGGAGTGCGAGGACTCGCTCGTGGCCGCCGCTGGCCTCCCACGCCCTTCCGCCGATCCGGTCGTCCTGTGGTCACCCGGGGTGGAGGTCCGCATCGGGAGGCCCCGCCTGCTCCGTCGCGAGCCGTGCGACGCGATCGAGCGCGATCCGGCAGACCGCGAGGTAGGGGGCGGCCGGCCAGGCCACCCCGAAGCCCACACGACATCGGTCTGATCCGAGGGGCTCGACACGATGGTCGGTCGCGTCGACGCCGGCGACCTTCCACGCCCATCGGACGCCCGGTTCGAAGGCGGTGACCTCGAAGTCGAGGGTGACGCCCAACGCGGTGACGACCTCCCCGCGAGCGCCCTCGGCCAGGGCGCCGCCCTCGACCGAGGCCCGACGGACCGACGGTCCCCAGCGTGGCCAGGCGTCGAGGTCGACGAGCACTCGCCACACCGTGGCGGCGGGCGCATCGACATCCGAGGTGACCCACAGTCGCCTCATGGGCCGGAGCCCAGCCGACGGCCGGTCAACCCGCCTCGGATCCCGTCATCGGCGTGTGCCGCTTCGGTGCCCGGGTCAACAAGGTGACCAGCGGTGCCCGCTCATGGGCGCCGTCGGGATCGACGGCGACGACGATGAGCTCAGCCCCGGCGACCTCGAGACCGACCTGCAGGCACGCCCCGCAGGGGAAGGTGAGCTCACCCGACGTCCTCGGGGCGCACACCGCGAGCACCGCGGGCGCGACCGCCTCGGTGACCGCGGTGAACAGGGCGACGCGCTCGGCACACATGGACAGCCCGAGGGACACGTTCTCCACGAGCACGCCTCTCGTCGTCCGCCCATCGACACCGACCACCGCCGCGCCCATCGCGAACCGTGAGTACCGGGCGTACGCACTCGCCCGCGCCTCGACGGCCAGGTCGATCGCTCGGTGCACCCGCTCCTGCTCGTCTCCGGTCGTCGCCTCGGGTTCTGGTGGCACGGCCTGGACCTCCCCCCGGTCCCGGCAGACCACCCCGCGCTCCGAGGGCTCTCACCTGGGCACACGTCGGGCTTCTGACAACGAGTGGGCCGTAAGGGATTCGAACCCCTGACCCCCTGCGCGTCATGCAGGTGCTCTAGCCAACTGAGCTAACGGCCCCGGAACCGGTCACCCTAGCAGCGCGCCCCGGGCCGACCGCCAGCCGGATCGGGTCACGTCGCATCGAGCCCGACCGGGTCGATCAGTCGTCCTCGGGGACCCGAGCGTCGAACAGCTCGGCGCCGGCCGGGATCGCCTCGCGGTCGCCGACCACGGTGTCGACGAGCACCGCATCGACGCCGACGGTGGCCCCGAAGCCGACGATGCTGCGCTCGATGCGGGCGCCGGCGCCGATCTCGGCCTCGGGCATGACGACGGACTCCTGCACGGTGGCCGAGTCGCCCACGACCGCATCCGCGCCGACGACCGAGCGCACGACCGACGCCGACGGAGAGACGGTCGACGAGGGGTCGACGCCGGCGACCGGGTCGCCCCGCACGCCGTCGAGCAGGTCGAGCTGGGCCCGCAGGTACAACGCGGGGGTGCCGGTGTCGATCCAGTAGGTGTCGCCCGGCATGGCGTAGAGGGTGCCGTCGGCGACCATGGCCGGGAAGACCTCGCGCTCGATCGAGACCTTGCGGCCGCCCTCGATGCGGTCGAGGACCGACGGCTCGAGCACGTAGGTGCCGGCGTTGATCAGGTCGGTCGGGGCCTCGTCCCGTGGCGGCTTCTCGACGAAGGCCTGCACCTTGCCGTCGCCGTCGGTCGGGACGACACCGAACGCGGAGGGATCCTCGACCTTCTGGAGGGCGATGGTGCCCTCGGCCCCGTGCTCCTGGTGGAAGGCGATGAGGGCGGTGATGTCGAGGTCGGTGAGCACGTCGCCGTTGACGACGACGAACCGCGAGTCGATGCCGGCATCGAGGGCGGCGAAGCGCACCGCCCCGGCCGTGTCGAGCGGCTCGGGCTCGACCGCGTAGTGGAGGGTGACCCCGGCGCAGGTCCCCGACGGGTAGCGATCGGTGAAGCGATCAGGCTTGTAGCCCATCGAGAGCACCACGTCGTCGATGCCGTGCCCGGCGAGGTGCGACAACACGTGCTCGAGCATCGGCCGATCGACGATCGGCAGCATCTGCTTGGGCCGGGTGAGCGTCAGGGGACGGAGCCGGGTGCCGAACCCGCCCACCAGCACCACGGCCCTCATCCGGACGCGCCCTCCGCCACGGTGGTCTCGGTCGACTCCTCGGCCGGCGCGCTGGTGCCGACGTCGGGGATCTCGGTGGGCAGGCTCCCGCCGGGCTCGCTGAACTGCTCCCGCAGCTCCTCCTCGGTCGGCTGGCCCTCGGTCCCGCCCTCGCCCGGCACGGCGCCGCCGTCGACCGTCGCACCCTGCTCGATGGTGGCGGCGCTGGGCGGGGGCGGCACGTCCTCGCCCTCGGGCAGGAAGGCCAGCGTGAAGGCCTGGAAGTCGCTCGTCGAAGTGGCGTGCCGGAGATGTCCGAGGTGATCAGGTCGGGCTCGCCGTCGGTGTCGCGGGAGTCCTCCCACGCGGCGAGCACCACGCGGCCGTCCTCGTCGCCGCAGGTCGTCTCGCCGTTCTTGTAGACCCGGCTCTTGAAGTCCTCGCCCGGCGGCAGCTGGATCGAGTCGTCGGACACGTCCATGCCGACCTGGTCGAAGAACTTGCCCAGGTTGGCCGACTTGCCGGTGGCCCCGGCCAGGAACGGGTGGATGTGGATCAGGCCGTCGTCGTGGGTGTGGATGCCGAGCGTGTCGGGACCCCGGTCGGAGAGGTTGGTGACCCAGCGGTCGCACACGTAGATGCCGAAGGCGGCGTGCCAGTGCTCGCCCAGCTTGGGCGACCCCTGGCCGGGCCCGGTGGAGCGGGCGTAGGCGACCATCCCGATGCCCACCACGAGGATGAGGGCGACGGCTCCGGGGAAGAGCAGGTTCCGCTTCTTCCCACTGGACGTCTTGGCGCCCGAGCGCGCCGCGCGCTGGATCTTCTTGGTCGAGGATGCCTTGCCCATGAGGACGCCCACCCTATAGGGAGGGCCCCTGCCGCTCGGAGTCGGCAGGAGGCGCGCGATCAGCGCGGGGCGGGGTCGCGAGCCGCCTCGCGATAGGCCTCGGCGAGGGCCACGGCGGCCGCGGCGTCGGTGTAGTGGGCCGCCCGGGACCGGCCCGCGGCGGCGCGCTCGGCCCGGTGGGCGTCGTCGGTGAGCAGGCGCACCAGGGCCTCGGCCCACCCGGGGACGTCGTCGGGCCCGACCAGCACGCCGGCGCCGCCCAGCACCTCGGGGATCGACGTGGCGTCGGGGAGGTCGGCCTCCCCCGCTGCGACCACCGGCACGCCCCGGGCCATGGCCTCCAGCACCCCGTTGCCGAAGCCCTCGTAGCGCGACGGGAAGGCCACGACCTGCGCTCCACCCACCAGGGCCTCGACGTCGGGCCCGGGCACCCGACCGGTGCGGTGGATCCGGTCGGCCACGCCGCTCGCGGCGATGGCCGCCCGCACCTCGGCCTCCGCCGGCCCCTCTCCCCCGGTCAGGACCAGGTCGACGTCGGGGACGGCCCCGGCGACCGCCACGAACGCCCGCACCAGCGCGATGTGGTTCTTGTGGGGGTAGGTGATCACCGGGTACGTGATCCAGCGGGCGGGCAGGGCGTAGGCGGCCCGGACCCGCTCGACCTCCGCCGCGTCGACCGGGTGCAGGTGGGTGGGGTCGAGGCCGTGCGGGACGGTGCGGACCGCGGCCGGGTCGGCACCCAGCACGGTGACGACGCGGCGGGCCACGGTGTCGCTCGGCACCAGCACCAGCCGGGCCGCCCGCACCGACCGGGGCAGCATCGCGGCCAGGTACCGCGCCTTCACCGCTCCGAAGTTGGCCGGGAGGTCGAGCGGCTGCAGGTCGTGGATGGTGAGCACGGGCACGCCGCTGCCCCGCACCGGCGGGATCACGCCCCCGGGGTGGTGGATCACGTCGAGCCCACGGCGGGAGACCGCAGGGAGCCAGGTGGACTCGGCCGCGATGCGGAGCGGCTTGACCCGACCACCGAGGGCGAGCGTCGTGACGGGGAAGGCGTCGCCGAGGGCCGGGTGGGCGTCGAGCAGCTCGCGGAGGGCGAAGACCTCCACGTCGAGGTCGTCCGGGGCGAGGTCCCGCAGGCCGAGCAGCAGCCGGACGAGGTACTCCTCGCTGCCGCCCACCACGCCGGGCACCAGCCACAGCAGGTTGACCCCGACGCGGTGGCGCACCGGCGGGGTCACAGGCCCATCCGGTCGCGCTCGGACGTGGCGCGGGGGACGGTGCCCGCCACCTCCCGGTAGGCCGCGACGGTCTGCTCCGCGGCCCGCTCCCAGGTGAAGCCGGCGGCCCGGGCCCGGGCCCGTCGACCCAGCGTCCGCCGCGCCGTCGGGATCCGACAGCACCCGGTCGAGGCCGTCGGCGATGGAGCGGACGGACGTCGGGTCGACCAGCACCGCGGCGTCGCCCGCGACCTCCTCGGTGGCGGTGCCCGACGAGGTGACGACGGCCGCCCCCTGGGCCATCGCCTCCAGGGCCGGCAGCCCGAAGCCCTCGCGCAGGCTGGGGTAGGCCACCGCCGCGGCCCCGGCGTACAGCGGCGCCAGGTCGCCCCACGGCAGGAACCCGAGCGACCGGGCCCGGCCGGGGAGGGCGGCGAGCAGCCGGCCCAGGTCCTCGTTCCACCCCTCGGCGCCCACCATCACCAGCTCGACGTCGGACCGGTCGAGGAGCGCCATGGCCTCGACCAGGCGGGGCAGGTTCTTGCGGGGCTCGACGGTGCCCACGAACAGCACGTAGGGCCGGTCGAGGTGGTGGCGCCGACGGGCGTCGTCGACCTCGGCGTCGGAGACGTCGACCGGCGTCACGCCCCACGGCACGACGCGGAGCCGGTCGCGCCCGATGCCGGCGTCGACGCACTCCTGGGCGGTCGCCTCCGACGGCACCAGCACCAGGTCGGCCCATCGCCGCGTCAGCTCGGTGCCCCGCTCGAAGAACCGCTGCCCGTGGCGGGTGGCGTGGTCGCGCTCGGTCAGGAAGGCCAGGTCGTGGATGGTGACGACGAGCGGCGCCCGGGTGCCGGGGATGGCCACCGCGGTGGCGTGGGTGACGTCGACGGGGCCGGTGACGTCCTCGACCAGCGGCCACCGCAGCGCGTGCCAGGTCTCGTAGAGGAGCAGCCGGGGGACCGGGAGGTGCCGGACGGGGACCGTCGGCGCGTACGCCTCGGGCGCCGGGTCGCGGTGGCGGGCGGCGACCCCCACCAGCTCGACGTCGCCCCGACGGCCGAGGGCCTCGGCCAGGGCGAGGATCGACGTCGCCGTCCCGCCGGGGACGCGGTGCCAGCACTGCTCGAGGGTCAGGGCGACGCGCACGGGAGCGGTCAGCGACTGGGGACGGGGGCGGGGCGCATTCCGGCGGTAGCATCGCGCACCGTGCTCCAGCCGCCCCGCGCCCCCCTTCCACCCCTGTGAGGGTCCTCGTCACGGGGTCGGCGGGGCTGATCGGCTCGGAGGCCGTCACCTTCTTCGACGGCCTGGGCTTCGCCGTCGACGGGCTCGACAACAACGGTCGGGCCGACTTCTTCGGTCCGCAGGGCGACACCACCTGGAACCGCCAGCGCCTCGAGCAGACCTGCGCCCGCTACACCCACGTCGACGTCGACATCCGCGACCGCGAGGCGGTCGACCGGGTGTTCGCCGAGGGGCGCTACGAGCTGGTCATCCACGCCGCGGCGCAGCCCAGCCACGACCTGGCCGCCAGCCGACCCTTCGACGACTTCGACACCAACGCGGTCGGCACCCTCAACCTCCTCGAGGCCAACCGCCGGCACTCCCCCGAGGCCGTGTTCATCACCGTCAGCACCAACAAGGTCTACGGCGACAACCCCAACCGGCTGCCCCTGGTCGAGCTCGACACCCGGTGGGACTACGCGGATCCCGCCGACGTCGAGGGCATCGACGAGTCGATGTCGATCGAGGGCTGCCTGCACTCGCTGTTCGGGGCGTCGAAGGTCGCGGCCGACGTGCTGACCCAGGAGTACGGCCGCTACTTCGGGATGCCCACCGCGGCGTTCCGGGGCGGCTGCCTCACCGGCCCCCACCACTCCGGTGTCGAGCTCCACGGCTTCCTGTCGTACCTCGTGGCCCAGTCCCTCACCGAGGGGGCCGTACACGATCTTCGGCTACAAGGGGAAGCAGGTCCGCGACCAGATCCACTCGGCCGACGTGGTGTCCGCCTTCTGGGCCTTCGCCCAGGACCCCCGCCCCGGCGAGGTGTACAACCTCGGCGGCGGCAAGGCCAACGCCGCCAGCCTGCTCGAGTGCGTCGAGATGATCGCCGATCGCAGCGGACGCCGGCCGGTCCTGACCTACGACGAGACCAACCGGGTCGGTGACCACATCTGCTACTACACCGACATGGGCAAGTTCCGGGAGCACTTCCCCGGGTGGCGCCAGGAGTGGACGCTCGACGCCATCGTCGACGAGATGGTCGGCGCCATGGCCGCCAAGCTCGACGGGTGACCGGGCCCCGCCGCCGTCCCCGTCGGGTCACCCTGGTCAACCAGTTCTACCCGCCCGACCTCTCCCCGACGGCCCACCTCACCGCCTCCCTGGCCGCCCACCTGGCCGCCGCCGGCGACCACGTCACCGTCATCACCGGCGGCGAGGGCTACGTCGACGCGCCCGAGTCGCGCTCGGCGGACGACGGCGGCTCGACCGCGGTCGACGTCGTGCACCTGTGGACCCCCGCGCTGGGGAAGGGGTCGGTCCTCAAGCGGCTGTCGGACTACGGGTCGTTCCTGCTGGGGGCCACCGCCCGCCTCGTCGCCCTTCCCCGGCAGGACGTCGTCATCTCCCTCACCACCCCGCCGTTCGTGGTCGTGGCCGCCGTCGCCCACCGCCTGCTCCACCGCCGGACCCGGGTCGTGCTGTGGTCGATGGACTGCTACCCGGACGTCATCGAGCGCCTCGGGTCCCGCACCCGGGGCGGCCCTCCCGAGGTCGCCCCCGACGGTGGCGGGGCACCGAGCCCGGCGTCGACCTGGCGCTCCCGGCTCGTCGCCACCGGCCGCCAGGCGCTCCGGCCGGTGCTGTCGCTGCGACGGGGTGGACCCGTGTCGCGGGCGCTGCGGGCCGTCAACCGGTGGGCGTTCCGGCGGATCGACCACGTCGTCGCCCTCGACGAGCCCATGCGCCACCTGCTGCTCGAGGGCTACGGGCGCCACGATGCCGACGGCCGCGAGCTGCCGCCCTCGACGGTCATCCCGAACTGGGAGCCGCTCGCCGCCTTCCCCTCCGACCACTCGGTCGAGCCGTGGTCGGGCTACGCCGACGACGCCCTGACCGGCCGGTTCGTCGTGCTGTACACCGGCAACCTCGGCTACGGGCACCGGGTCGAACCGGTCGTCGCCGCCGCGGCCGCCCTGCCCGCCGACGCCGGCATCGCCTGGCTGTTCATCGGGGGCGGGGCCCGATGGGATCAGCTCGGCGACCTCGCCGCGGCCGCCGGCGTCGCCGATCGCATCGTGCGACGGGCCTACGTGCCCCGCGAGGAGGTCGGAGGGGTGATGGCCGGCGCCGACTGCGCGCTCATCCTCCTCGGCGACGACGCGCTGGGCCTGATGAGCCCGTCGAAGCTGCACGCCAACCTGGCCGCCGGCCTCCCCATCGTCTACGTGGGTCCGGAGGGCTCGAACGTCGACGAGGCCATCGCCCGGTTCGGCTGCGGGGTGAGCCTCCGCACCGACGACGTCGACGGGCTGGTGGCCGCCCTCACCCGGCTGCGCGACGACCTCGAGTGGCGCGACGTGCTCGCCCACAACGCCCGCCTGGCCTTCGACGAGGCCTACTGCGATGCCGCGACCCTCCCCCAGTGGGACGAGGTCCTCGACGCCGCCACCCGCTGAGCGGGCCCGTCGGGACACCCCTCCCACCGCGGTGGTCTCGTCACGCTCCGGCGTCACAGGTAGCCTCGCCGCCCCATGGAGCGGACGCGGGGACGATCGACGGCGGGGCTGGCGCGACGGCTGGTCGTGGCGGCGCTGGTCGGGCGCTGGCGAGTCGGTGGGCACGGCGGCCGCACCCGCTCGGTCGGCTCGGACCCGGGCGACGCCGTCGCCGGCGACGCGGGCCTTCGTGCAGGCGGCCGCGTGGGACCTGCTCGGCCGGGCCCCGACCTCGAGCGAGCTGGACCGCTGGGGCGGGCGGATCGCCGCCGGCGCCACCCGCCGGTCGGTCACCGAGGAGATGACCCACCGGCCCGAGCACACCGACCGGGTCGTCCGCACCCTCTTCCTGACCGCGCTGCTCCGCGAGCCCGACGCCGCCGGCCTGGCCTACTGGTCCGGGCGCCTTCGGGCCGGGCTGCCCACCGCCTCGGTGGCCTCGCGCATCTACGCCTCCCCCGAGCTGTGGGCCGCCGGCGGGGGCACCGCCCAGGGGTTCGTCGAGCAGGCCTACCTCCGCATCCTCGGCCGACCCGGCGACGACGCCGGGGTCACCTGGTGGACCGCCCGCGTCACGGCCGGGATGCCCCGCATCGAGCTCACCCGCCAGCTGTTCGGCTCGCTGGAGTCCGGACGCCTGCGGGTCGGCGGCTGGTACGTGTCCCTGCTCGGCCACCCGCCCGCGCCGGCGGACGCCACCTACTGGGCCGGGCGGCTGCGGACGGTCGACGACCTCGACGTCGAGGCGACCCTCGCCGCATCGGCCGAGTACCACGCCCGAGCCCAGGACCCCGAGGCCCTCGCGACCCACGACATCACCCCGTGGGGGTACGGGGCGTTCGACGCCGCGGTGTCGGGCGACGGTCGCCTGCGTCGCGTTCTACGCCGTCGGTCCCGACTCCGTCGGGGTCGAGGTGCACCTGTACGACCTCGTGACCCACCGACGCCGACGGCTCGCCGAGACCGGGAGCCTCTCGATGGGGCTCGACATCTCGGCCGACGGCAGCACCGTGGTCGCCGCCACCGGGTGGGAGCTGCCCGACCCCGAGCTCCAGAGCGAGACCATCGACATCTACACGATCGACGTCGCGTCCGGAGAGGTCACCCGGATCACGGCCGGCGACGACCTGAGCAGCGAGCCCTCGATCTCGGCCGACGGCCGCGTGGTCGCGTTCAGCTCCCAGGCGGAGGACCTGGTGCCCGGCGACACCAACGGGGACGACGACGTGTTCGTCGTGACCGTCGACGAGCAGGGCGACCCCACCAGCACCCGGCTCGTGCCGAGCGACCGAGGCTGGGGCCGCGAAGGTGTCGGCCGATGGCTCGGTTCTCGCCGATCGCGGACTACACCGACCTCCGACTCGTCGACCTCGCGTCCCCGGACCTGGCCGACGAGCTGGTCGACGATCGGACGTCGGACGTCGGCATCAGCGCCGACGGCTCCGTCCTGGCCTTCCCCGACGGTGCGGCCGTCCGGATCTGGGACGACGGATCGCTCGGCGAGCCCCTGCCCATCCCCGGCCAGGCCGATGACGCGGCGATCGCGCTGAGCGACGACGGGGCCACGTTCGCGGTCGAGTGGGCGGTGGGCCCGTGGTGGGACCCGGACGAGGTGGGCATCCTCGTCGGGCTCGATCGACGGGTCGGCCTCGCAGGTCTTCGCGACCAGCCAGGAGCCCGACCTGAGCGCCGACGGTTCCCTCGTCGTCGCGACCCGGACGCCCGACGGGTCCACCGACGTCGAGGCCGAAGGTCGTCGTCCACGGGCGGATCTGACCGCCCGCTCCACCTGTCTCGCACTTGTCTCACTTGTCTGGGACTTGTATTGTCGGTGGCGGACAGGGTCCCCGATCACGGGCGGGTAGGTTCGGGACCGACGACGACGCACGAGAGGGATCCACCCCCATGACCAGCAACTCCTTCGGCGCCCGGCGCGACCTCGCCGTCGGCGACCGCTCCGTCGCCATCTACGGCCTCGACGCCGCCGGGGCCGACCTCGGATCGCTCCCCTACTCGCTCAAGGTGCTGCTGGAGAACCTCCTCCGCAACGAGGACGGCGTGAAGGTCACCGCCGACGACGTGCGGGCGCTGGCCGGCTGGACCCCCGGCTCCTCCAGCGAGGCCGAGATCTCCTTCACCCCCGCCCGGGTGCTGATGCAGGACTTCACCGGCGTGCCCGCGGTGGTCGACCTGGCCGCCATGCGCGACGCCATGGCCGACCTCGGCGGCGACCCGGCCGCCATCGAGCCGCTGGTGCCGGTCGACCTGGTGATCGACCACTCGATCCAGGTCGACGCCTTCGCCCGGCCCGACGCCTTCGACCTCAACGCCGCCCTCGAGCTCGAGCGCAACCTGGAGCGCTACGAGTTCCTCAAGTGGGGCCAGCAGGCGTTCGACTCCCTCCGCGTCGTCCCGCCCAACATGGGCATCTGCCACCAGGTCAACCTCGAGAACCTGGCCCGCGTCGTGCAGCTGCGCGACGGCGTCGCCTTCCCCGACACGCTCGTCGGCACCGACTCGCACACCCCGATGGTCAACGGCCTCGGCGTCGTGGGCTGGGGCGTCGGCGGCATCGAGGCCGAGGCCGCCATGCTCGGCCAGCCCGTCCCGTTGCTGGTCCCGAAGGTGGTCGGACTCCGCCTCACCGGCGAGCTGCCCGCGGGCACCACCGCCACCGACCTCGTGCTCACCATCACCGAGCTGCTGCGCCAGCACGGCGTGGTCGGCAGCTTCGTCGAGCTGCACGGACCGGCCCTCGCCCGGCTGCGGGTCGAGCACCGCGCCACCATCGGCAACATGTCACCCGAGTACGGGTCGACCATCACCATCTCGCCGATCGACGACGAGACCCTGCGCTACCTGCGGGCCACCGGCCGCCCCGACGAGGTCGTGGCGCTGGTCGAGGCCTACGCCAAGGAGCAGGGCCTCTGGCACGACCCCGACCACGACGCCTCCTACGACTCGGTGGTCGAGCTCGACATGGGCACCGTCGTCCCGTCGCTCGCCGGCCCGAAGCGCCCGCAGGACCGCATCCCGCTCGACTCGGCCAAGGCCGCCCTCGCCGGCGTGCTCGGCGGGTCCGAGGTGCCCGTCGGCCTCACCGACGAGGACAAGGCCATCGCCGCCACCTTCCCGGCCAGCGACCCGCCCACCGGCCACTCCGACGACGTCGCTCCCCCCGTGCCGGTGGCGAGCGTCGCCTGCGACAACGCCCCGCCGGTGTCGAACAAGGTCGACGTCACCCTCGCCGACGGCACCGAGACCAGCCTCGACCACGGGCGCGTCGTGATCGCCGCGATCACCAGCTGCACCAACACCTCGAACCCCGACGTCATGGTCGCCGCCGGGCTGGTGGCCCGGAAGGCCCGTGAGAAGGGGCTCACCCGCCGCCCGTGGGTGAAGACCTCGCTCGCCCCCGGCAGCCGGGTGGTCATGTCCTACCTCGAGCGCCTCGACCTGGTCGACGACCTCGCGTCGGTGGGCTTCGACCTGGTCGGCTTCGGCTGCACCACCTGCATCGGCAACTCGGGCCCGCTCCCGGCCGAGATCAGCCAGGCCGTGTCCGACGGCGACCTGTCGGTGGCCGCGGTGCTCTCGGGCAACCGCAACTTCGAGGGCCGCATCAACCCCGACGTGCGCCTCAACTACCTGGCCTCCCCGCCGCTGGTCGTGGCCTACGCGCTGTCCGGCACGATGAGCTGGGACCCGTACTCCGAGCCCCTCGGCACCGACGCCGACGGCGCGCCGGTCATGCTGGCCGACCTGTGGCCCGACGCGGCCGAGGTGGCCGAGGCCGTGGGTCGGGCCACCGAGGCCGAGACCTTCCGGAACGTCTACGACACCCTCTTCGACGGCGACGACCGCTGGCAGGCCATCGACGCCCCCACCGGCGACCGCATGGTGTGGGACGGCGAGTCCACCTACGTGCGCCAGCCCCCGTACTTCGAGGGGCTGTCGGCCCAGCCGTCGGGTCTCACCGACGTCGAGGGCGCCCGCGTCCTCGCCCTCCTGGGCGACTCGGTCACCACCGACCACATCTCCCCCGCCGGCTCCATCAAGGCCGAGGGCCCGGCCGGCCGCTACCTCCACGACCACGGCGTCGAGAAGGCCGACTTCAACTCGTACGGGTCGCGACGCGGCAACCACGAGGTGATGATCCGGGGGACCTTCGCCAACATCCGGCTGCGCAACCAGCTGCTGCCGGGCACCGAGGGCGGGGTCACCAGGCACATCCCGTCCGGCGACCAGATGGACATCTTCGACGCGGCCGAGCGGTACGCGGCCGAGGGCACGCCGCTGGTCGTCCTGGCCGGCGTCGAGTACGGCTCGGGGTCGTCGCGCGACTGGGCCGCCAAGGGCACCAACCTGCTGGGTGTCCGGGCCGTGATCGCCCAGTCCTACGAGCGCATCCACCGGTCGAACCTGATCGGCATGGGCGTCCTGCCGCTGCAGTTCGCCGAGGGCGAGTCGGCCGCCTCGCTGGGGCTCACCGGCGACGAGGAGATCTCCATCGGCGGCCTGGCCTCGCTCGGCCCCGACGAGCCCATCCCCGGCACGCTCGAGGTCCGGGCCGGCGACGTGACCTTCACCGCGACGGTGCGCATCGACACCCCGACCGAGGCCGACTACTACCGCCACGGCGGCGTGCTGCCCTACGTGCTCCGCCAGCTCCACGCCTCGGCCACCGCCTGACCGACCGGGCGGGGTCCTAACGTGCGGACGTGACCGACCCCGCCCCACCCGTCGCGCCCGTGCCGCGACCGACGGGCCGCGACCGGGTCATCGGCCGCCTCGCCCGGATGCTGACCCGGGGCTTCTTCTCGTCGATCGAGGTCGTGGGCCGGCCACCCGACCGGGGGCGGGTGATCCTGGCCGCCAGCCACCTCAACGGCTTCGTCGACCCCGTCGTGCTGGTGGGGAGGCTCGGCTACCTGCCCCGCTTCCTCGCCAAGGCCACCCTGTGGAAGGTGCTGCCGGCCCGGTACCTGCTCGACGTCGCGAGGGTGATCCCGGTGCAGCGCCGGGCCGACGCCGGCGACGCCACCGACAACACGTCGATGTTCTCCCGGGCCATCGACGCCCTGCGACACGGGAGCGTCGTGGCCGTGTTCCCCGAGGGCACCACCCACGACGACCCGTCGATCCGCCCGCTGCGCACCGGCGTGGCCCGCATCGCCCTGGCCGCCTCGGCCTCGGGGGTCGACGACGTCCTGATCGTGCCGATCGGCATCACCTACGAGGACAAGGTGCGCGTCCGCGGGCGTGCCCTCATCCACTACGGCGAGCCCATCCCGGTGCCTCCGGCCTCACCGGCCGCGGACGGCTCGGTCGACGACCCCGACCACGAGGTCGTCCGCGCCCTGACCGACCGGCTGACCGAGGCCATCCAGGACACGACCCCCGACTTCGAGACCCTCGAGGACGCCGTGGGCCTGACCCATGCCGCGACCATCGCCGTGCGACCGGTCGACTCCGACGCCCGCCCTCCGTCGCTGGCCCGGGTCGAGCAGGTCGCCCGCGACCTCTCGCACGCGCCGCGCCCCGACGTCGACCGGGTGGTCGACGAGGTCGCCCGCTACCAGATGCTGCTCGGGTCGATCCGCCTGCGCGACGAGGACGTCGTCGCCGACCGCCGCCTCCTGACCGTCACCCGCCGCACCGTGTGGCTCACCGCCCTGCTCGTGCTGCTGGCCCCGTTCGCCCTCGCGGGGGTGTTCGCCAACCTGCCCCCGACGCTCCTGGTGCTGGTCGCCGGGTTGGTGCCGGAGGCCCCGGTGTCGAAGGGCACGATCCGCGTCCTGGTCGGCGCCCTCGCCTTCCCCCTGACCTGGCTGGCCATCGCGGTGTGGGACGTCGGCACCGGAGCCCTGTCGTCGGTGCTGCAGGTGGTGACGCTGCCGCTCGAGCCCCTGTTCGACGCCGCCTTCGAGTCCCGCGGGGGGTTCTGGCCCGGTGTGCTGGTGTTCCTCGCCTGCCCCGTGCTCGGCCTCGTCGCCCTGCTGTTCGTCGAGCGCCTGCTCGCCCTGATCCGCGACTGGCGGGTGTGGCAGGCCCTGCTCGACCGACGGGGCCAGCTGCCCGCCATCCGCGAGCGGCGCGCCGCGGTGGTCCAGGCCGTCGCCGACCTCGGGGCCGTCCCTCCCCCGGCAGCACCCGCGCCGCCCGTGCGCCGCCGGCCGACGCCCCGATCGCCTCGTGACCGAGCGTCTCGTCGCCGCCTCTGACTGCGAGACGTGCCGCGACGGCTGGGTGACCCAGCCGGTCAACACCGTCTCGAGCCTGGCCTACGTGGTGGCCGGTGCGACCACCCTCGGTCGGGCCGAGCGGGGTCCGGCCCGCACCCGACGGGGAGGCCGGGCGATCGGCTGGTCGTTGGTCGCGGTCGGGCTGGGCAGCGTCGCCTACCACGGGCCGGGAGGGGTGCTCGGCCGCTGGCTGCACGACGCCTCGTTGCTGGCCATGGCCGGCGTCGTCGCCGCCACCGACCTGGCCGAGGCTCGGGGGTCGTCCCCCGAGCCGGCGGTCCTGGCCGCGACGTGCGTCGCGGCCGGTGCGCTGGCCCACCCCCGCACCTCCGCGGTGGCCCAGGCCGTGGCGGGGGGCGCGGCCGCAGCCTTCGAGGTCCATCGGCACGCATCGCTGCGGGGCTCGGCGGCCACGGCCGATCGGGCCCGGGCGTCGTCGGCCGCCACGCTCGGCTCGATCGGGGTGCTGCTCCAGGTCCAGGGCCGCACCGGCGAGCCGTGGTGCCGGCCCGACTCCCGCCTGCAGGCCCACGCGGCCTGGCACGTCCTCTCGGCCGCCGCCCTCGCGGCCCGGGCCCGCCCGCCCGGTACCTGACCCGGGGTGCCTCAGTCGATGCCGAGGTTGGCCCGGAACCACGCCGCGGTGCGCTCGACGCCCTCGCGGAGGTCGACCTCCGGCTCCCACCCCAGGCGGTCACGGGCCTTGGTGATGTCGGGGCGCCGCTGGGTCGGGTCGTCGACCGGCAGCGGCAGGTGGACGATCTCCGACGACGAGCCGGTCACCTCCAGCACGACCTGGGCCAGCTCGGCGATGGTGAACTCGTCCGGGTTGCCGATGTTGGTCGGGCAGCGTCTCGTCCGAGTCGAGCAGGGCGAGGAAGCCCCGGATCTCGTCGTCGACGTAGGTGAAGCTGCGGGTCTGGCTGCCGTCGCCGTAGATGGTGATGGGATCACCCTTCAGCGCGGCGACGATGAAGTTCGACACCGCCCGCCCGTCGTCCGGCCGCATGCGGGGCCCGTAGGTGTTGTGGGCCATCACGCCGGTGCCGGCCAGGAAGTTCTCGCGTCCCGGGACGCAGAAGTCGTAGACGAGCTCGGTCGGCTCGACCTCGACGATCTCCTTCACGGCAGCCCAGACGAGATCGCCAGACCGGCGGGCCTGGAGCGTCTGATGCGTCCCGCGATCCCACTCGAGCGGGGACCAGGGCTCGACCCTCGGCACCGTGAGGCGCCAGAAGGGGTACCTGCGGTCGCCCGTCCGCTGCTTGAACGTGGTCTCGTACCGTCCCACGGAGGGCACCAGCCCGAAGCGGCCGAGGGCGACGATCAGATCGTCCTTCAGCTCCTCCGAAGTGGTCGAGAACTCGTGACGGATGCCCTCGACGAGCTTCTGGCCGGAGTGGACGCCATCGCCCTCGCGGTAGCCCTCGACGAACCACTTCAGACGGTTGAGCGGAAGCCCGAGGATCCAGCCAGGGATCCGCTTGCGGCCGCCTCCGAACCCCAGGTGCGACGAGGAGCTGCAGCAGGAGCTGCCCGTGGACGGCGATCGATGCCGACCGCTGCGGCGACCCCGCGGTCCGCACGACGTGGAGGCCGAGCTCGCGCTCGATGACCTTGGCCGCCCGGCCGAGCAGCTGCTCGTCGGCCGACAGCACGATGAAGCTGTCGTGCGGGCTCTGCTGCCAGCAGCCCTCGGCGACGTAGACGCCGAGCAGCCACAGGAGCTCGTTGGAGACGGGTACGACCGCCGGCAGCTCCACCGACCGACCGCGCCCGCGGATCTGCACGATCGCGCCCTCGGGCACAGGCATGTCGAGGTGGCGGAGGACGGCGAGCGGCATGCGATCGCGCTCCCGCATGGAGCGGATCTGCGCCCAGATCGCGTTGCGCCAGCTGGCGCAGGTCGGGCGCCGGTGGGCGGTCAGGTGGGCATGGATCTCCGCCCGGCGGTCCCACGCGACCTCGCCCAGACCAGGGGCGCCGACGAGGAGCTCGTAGGGGTCGCCGCCGGCGGACTCCCACACCTCGACCGTGGACACCGCGAGGCGATCGCGCTCGGGGACGTCGATCCGACCGGCGATGGCCACCCGATCGCCCGGTCGGAGCTCGACCACCGTGCGGGCCTCGGGCATCCCGTCGGGACCTTCGACGAAGAGGCTGTGGTCGCCGGTCACCCTGATCGACCGGCCGTAGCGGGTGCGGACCTCGAAGCACGGACCGGTGGGCCGGTGCCCCACGAACGCAGACGCCTCGGCGGCCGCCATCCCTCCGAACGAGTCGAACGCGGGCACGGACCAGCCGGTGAGGTCGACCTGTCCGTCGAGTCGGGCCGCGACCTCGCGGGCGGTCTCGCGACGGAGCTCGCGACCGTCGTCGTAGAGGACCTGCTCGTCGGCGAGGATCGAGTTGAAGATGCGCACGATGCGGGTGTCGAGGCCGTGGTGGCGGTGGTAGGCCATCGTCATGGCCTCGGCGAAGCGCTTGGCCTCGTCGTAGACGCCGCGGGGCCCGATGGGGTTGACGTGGCCCCAGTACTCCTCGGGCTGCGGGTGCACCTGGGGGTCGCCGTAGACCTCGCTGGTCGACGCCAGGAAGAAGCGCGCCCCCTTCGCCTTGGCCAGGCCGAGGGAGTTGTGGGTGCCGAGGCTGCCGACCTTCAGGATCTGGATCGGGATGCGCTCGAAGTCGGCCGGCGAGGCGGGGCTGGCGAAGTGCAGCACCTGGTCGACCGGCGCCCGGCACCCAGACGTAGGTGCTGACGTCGTGCTCGACGTAGCGTGAAGCCCGGGTGCGCCGAACAGGTCCTCGATGTTCGACAGCGAACCGGTGATCAGGTTGTCGAGGCAGACGACCTCGTCACCCCGCGCGAGCAGCGCCCGGCAGAGGTGCGACCCGAGGAACCCGGCCCCGCCGGTGACGACGACCCGGGCCACCTCAGCGGCCGATGCCGTCGACCTGGAAGCCCCGGCGGTGCAGCGGCGCGCGGTCGAGCAGGTTGCGGCCGTCGACGACCCGCTTGGCGGTCATCGACTCGGCGACCTTGTCGAAGTCGAGCCACTTGAACTCGTCCCACTCGGTCAGCACGGCGAGCACCGTCGGCCCCGGCGCAGGCCGCGTACGGGTCGGCGCAGACGTCGATGCCCTCGAGTCGGGCGTCGCCGGTGCCGGGCTCGACCGCGGGGTCGTAGGCCTGGACGACGGCGCCCTGGGCCCGGAGGCGGCCGATGATCTCGAGGGCCGGCGAGTCGCGCAGGTCGTCGGTGCGGGCCTTGAAGGTGAGCCCCCAGACGGCGACGGTGGCGCCGTCGAGCGAGCCACCGGCGGCGACCCGGATCTTGTCGGCGACCCGGGCGAACTGGTCGTCGTTGACGCTGATGACGCCCTTGAGCAGGCCGAAGTCGTAGCCGGCGTCGTCGGCGATCTTCACCAGGGCGTGGGAGTCCTTCGGGAAGCAGCTGCCACCCCAGCCCGGGCCGGGGCGCAGGAAGGCGTCGCCGATGCGCTTGTCGTAGCCCATGCCCAGCACCACGTCGTTGACGTCGGCGCCGACCGCCTCGCACACCGCGGCGATGGCGTTGACGAAGCTGATCTTGGTGGCGAGGAAGGCGTTGGAGGCGTACTTGATGGTCTCCGCCGAGGCCGGGTCGGTGACCTGGAGGGGGGCGGCCAGACCGAGGTAGAGGCCGGCCACGCGGATGGCGGCCGACTGGTCGTCGGCGCCGATCACCACCCGGTCGGGGTGGAGGAAGTCGTGCACCGCCGAGCCCTCGCGGAGGAACTCGGGGTTGGAGACCACGTGGACGTCGGAGCGGCCGAGGGCCTGCTCGACCACGCGGGTCGAGCCGACCGGCACGGTCGACTTGTTGATGACGATCGACTCGGAGCGGAGGTGGGGGCCGATCTCGGCGGCCGCCTCCCGGATGTAGGAGAGGTCGGCCGACGCCGTCCGCACCCTGCGGGGTGGGCACGCACAGGTAGATGAACTCGGCCTCGGCCACCGCCGACCTCGGCGCCGAGCACGAAGGTCAGCTGGCCGGAGCTGCGGCCCTCGGCGACCAGCTCGTCGAGGCCGGCCTCGAGGATCGGCACCTCACCACGGTTCAGGGCATCGACCTTCTCCGGGACGACGTCGGCGCACACCACCTCGTGTCCGAGGTGGCTGAGGCACGCACCGGTGGTGAGACCCACGTAGCCCGTACCGATGACGGCGATCTTCTGACCCATGATCCTCCGGATCCTCCTGGCGGCGCGACCGGGCCGTGGCGGCCCCGGACGTCCGGGCCACGCTAGTGCCCCAGGGGCGTGACGCCCCGGCTGCCGAGCTACCCGGTGCGCGGGCAGTCCATGCCGGGCTCGGGGGCCTCGGCACGGAAGAAGTCCGGATCGTCGGGGTCGTCAGCGGCAGCCGACCCGGCCTCGGTCCCCTCGTCCTCCACCGGCGCCGTCGTCGTGGTCGTGGTGGGGGCGGTCGTGGTGGTGGTCGTGCTGGCGGTGGTGGTCGTGGGGCCCGGCACCTCGTCGACCGGTCGCGGGCTGGCGGTCACGCCGACCCAGTCGGTGCCGGTGACCAGCACGACGTCGGCCCCCTCCATCCCCTCATCGACCTGCTCGTAGACGACCGGGCCGTCGACGTGGCGGGCCACCAGCTGCGCGGCGGCCTCCGAGCCGGCCGCGAAGAGGATCGTGGTCGGCCCGCCGGACTCGGCGTCGGTCGGCACGTAGGTGTCGAAGCCGGCCTCGGCCAGGGCGGTGGTCACGTCGCGGGCCTGGCCCTGGACCTCGGTGCCGTTGCGGACCTGGACGGCCACGTCCTCGGGCAGCACGCTCCCCGCCGGGCCCACCCCCCGGAAGATGGCGAGGATGGGCTCGGCCGCCTCCTCCCGGAGGTACAGGATGTCGGCGTCGCCCTCGTGGCCGTCGGTGACCGGCAGGGTGTGGGTCTGGAGGTCGCCGGGGTCGAAGGTCCGGAACTGGCGGCCCAGGTCGACGATGCTGCCGACGTCGAGCGAGTCGTCCACCTGGACCTTGGCCCCCTCGTCGCTGATCGCCAGCTCGACCAGCCGCCGCATGGTGTTGGGGTTGCGGGCCCCCTTGGCGATGGCCTGGCGCAGCGCCAGCTCGACGAACAGCTGCTGGCGCTCGATCCGCGAGTGGTCGCCCCGGAGGTCGGTGTGCCAGTCACCGTCGGAGTCCTGGACCTGGTAGTCCTTGCGGGCCCGGCTGAAGCCCAGGGCCTGCACCGGGCCCGAGGCTCCAGCACCCCGGCTCCTCGATGACCAGCCCCGCGTCCTCGGACCGGGCCGGCCGGGGGAAGTAGACCGGCACGCCGCCGACCACGTCGACCAGCTTGCGGAACACGGCGAAGTCGACCTGCAGGTAGTGGTGGACCGGGATCCCGAAGTTCTCGTTGATGGTGCGGATCAGCCGCTCCGGACCCCCGGTGGCGTACGCGGCGTTGATGCGCTGCTCGGCTCCGGTGTCGGCGATGGGCACCCACAGGTCGCGAGGGAACGAGACCAGGTCGGCGGTGGCCGCCTTGGGGTCGACCCGGAGCACCATGATCGTGTCGGTGAGGGCGCCCTGGTCGCGGCCGGTGCGGACCGAGTCGCCCGCATCGAGGCCGGAGGCGTCGTCGACGCCGACGATCAGGTAGTTCTGCGGGTCGCCGGCCTCGAGCTCGTCGTACTGGGTGACGTCCGACAGGGCCAGCCGGTCGACGTCGGCCAGGCGGTCGTTCGAGTAGGCGAGGAAGCCGGCGGCGCTGGCCGCGCCGACGAGCGCGACGGCGTTCACCCCTATCAGCAGGCGCTGCGCCCAGGAGCGCGTGGCCGTGGTCCCGTCGGTCGACACGGGAGACCACCCTACGCCCCACCACCCCCCGTCAGGGGGTCGCCCCCGCCCGCCGCCCCGCCCCGCCGATCAGGGCGTGAGGCGGCAGGACGCGCCGGGCTGGGGCGCCTCGACCCGGTAGAACGCGAGGTCGTCGGGGTCGTCGGGATCGCCCAGCCAGCCGAGGTCCTCCGACCCCGAGGGTGACGACCCGCCCGGCTCGGAGGTCGTGCTGGCGTCGGCCGGGGCGGTGGTGGTGCTCGTCGTGCTCGTGCTGGTCGTGGACGTGGTCGACGGCGGCGCGACGTCCTCGACGGGGCGGGCGATCGCGCTCACCCCCAGCCAGTCGGAGCCGGTGATCACCACCACGTCCGCACCTCCGAGGTCGTCGCGCTGCTGGTACAGCACCGGTCCGGCGAGGCGCCGGGCCACCGCGAGGGCCGCCGCCTCGGCTCCCGGCGCGTGCTGGAGGATCGTCGGGAACCCGACGGCGACGTCGGCGCCCGGGAGCAGCGTGGTGAAGCCGAGGTCGCCCAGCTCGTCGGTGACGTCGCCCGCCTGGCGTTCCGTGCCGGTGCCGTTCACCACCCGCACCGTCACCTCGCCCGGCATCAGCGCCACGTCCGCTCCCTCGCCCCGGAACACGGCGAGGACCGGCTCGGCCTCGTCCTCGCGGAGGTACAGGTAGGCGGGGCCACCCTGCGGGGCCATGTCGACGGGGAGGGTGTGCGTGCGCAGCGTCGACGGGTCGAAGCTGCGGAACGCCCGCCCGACCTCGAGCGAGCACCTCGGGCGTCAGGTCGGCGTCCATCGTGACCGAGGTGATCCCGGCGTCGATCAGGCGGCGCATGGTGGTCACGTTCCTCGCCCCCTTGGCGACGGCCCGGCGCAGCGCCAGCTGGATGAAGAGCTGCTGGCGCTCCACCCGGGAGAAGTCGCCGCCCATGTCGGTGTGCCAGCGACCGTCGGCGTCCTGCACCTGGAAGTCCTTGCGGACCCGGGCGAACCCGAGGGCCTGCCGGGGGCCGAGGATCCAGCACCCGGCCTCGGGGATGTCGAGCTCGACGGTCGACCGCGAGCGGACCGGGTGCGGGAAGTGCACGGGCACGCCGTCGATGACCTCGACCAGCTCGCGGAACCCGGCGAAGTCCACCTGGAGGTAGTGGTGGATCGGGATGCCGTAGGCCTCGCCGATCGTGGCGATCAGCAGCTCGGGCCCGCCGGCCTGGAACAGGCCGTTGATCCGGCCGCTCGCCCCGCTCCCCGCCGCCTCGACCACGAGGTCGCGGGGGAACGACAGGAGGTCGGCCTCACCCGAGCCGGGGTCGAGCCGCAGCACCATCAGCGAGTCGGTCAGGTTCGTGCCCGGCGGGCGGCGGGTCACATCGTCGTCGGAGTCGAGCCCGGAGGCGTCGTCGACGCCCACCACGAGGATGTTGGCCGGCTCGCCGCCGGCGGCGTCGAGGTCGGCGAGGACCCCGTCGCTGAAGTAGTTGCGGCGGATCTTGGCGACGCTCTCGTTGGTGTACGCGAGCGAGGTCGCGAGCGTGGCGGCCGCGAACAGGGCCAGCACGTTGACGGTGATGACGAGGCGCTGGGGCCAGGTGCGCCGGGCGCGGGTCGACCTCGTGCGGCGGGAGCGCCGGGTCGACACCATCGGGCGACGATACCGGGCCGGCTCAGCGCTCCAGCGGCAGACCGAGGCCGCGGCTGATCACGAGCCGCTGGACCTCGCTGGTGCCCTCGCCGATCTCCAGGATCTTGGCGTCGCGGTAGTGGCGGCTGACCGGGGTCTCGTCCATGAACCCGTAGCCGCCGAACACCTGGGTCGCGTGCCGGGTCGCGGTGACCGCGGCCTCGGTGGCGTGCAGCTTCGCCAGGGCCGCGGCCTGGGTGTACGGCTGGCCGGTGTCGCGCAGCCAGGCGGCGTGGTAGGTGAGGAGCCGGGCCGTCTCGGCCAGCACCGCCAGGTCGGCGCAGCGGAACGCGGTGGCCTGGTAGGACCCGATCGGCCGACCGAACGCCTGGCGCTCCTTGGCGTAGGCGACCGACTCGTCGAGGCAGGCCTGGATCACGCCCACCGCGAGGGCGGCGATGGCGATGCGCCCCTCGTCGAGGATGGCGAGGAAGTTGGCGAAGCCCCGCCCCCGCTCGCCGAGGAGGTGGTCCTCCGGCACGCGCAGGTCGGCGAAGGACAGGCCGTGGGTGTCCGAGGCGTGCCAGCCCATCTTCCGGTACGGGGGCGCCACCGTGAGGCCGGGGGTGCCCGACGGGGACGACGATGGCGCTGATCTCGGGCCGCCCGCCGGACCCGGGCGGGTCGGTGCGGGCGGTGACCGTCACCAGCGAGGTGATCTCGGTGCCCGAGTTGGTGATGAACGCCTTCTCGCCGTTCAGGACCCACTCCCCCGCGACCTCGTCGAGGACGGCCCGGGTGCGCGTGCCGCCGGCGTCGCTGCCGGCCTCGGGCTCGGTGAGGCCGAAGCCGCCGAGGGCCCGCCCGGCGCACAGGTCGGGCAGCCACCGCTGGCGCTGCTCCTCGGTGCCGAAGCGGAAGATGGGGTTGGCGCCGAGGCCGACGCCCGCCTCCAGGGTGATGGCCACGGACTGGTCGACCCGGGCGATCTCCTCGATGGCGATGCACAGCGAGGTGAGGTCGCCACCCCCGCCGCCGTACTCCTCCGGGAACGGGAGGCCGAAGAGCCCGAGGTCGCCCATCGCCCGCACCACGTCGACCGGGAAGGTGTGGTCCCGGTCCCACTCCTCGGCGTGCGGCGCGATGGCCGAGGCGGCGAAGTCGCGCACCACCTTGCGGAGCTGGTCGTGTTCGTCGGTGAGGTGGGATGTCACGACGCGATCGTACGGCCCTACTGTCCCGGGATGGCCCGTGCCTCCGACCCGGCTCCGCTCGCCGTGGTCGGCGGGCAGGTCCTCACCGACCTGGTCGACGTCACCTCCGACCTCACCGCCCTCGACACCGAGGGGTGGTGGGCGGTGGTCCTCCCCTCCACCGGTGCGCCGGTGTGCGCCCGCTTCGCCACCCGTCGCCCGGCCCGACCCTGGCCCGGTCCGCCCTGGCCCGGGGTGCCGGGTGGACCGGAGGCCTGGACCACCTCGCTCGACGGTGCCGCGTTCCGCGCCGGGGTGGCGGCCATCCGCGAGGCGATCGCGGCGGGCGACGTCTACCAGGTCAACCTCACCCGACGACTCTCGACCCCGGCACCCCCTGACGCCGACGTGGCCGCGCTGGGCGCCGCGCTGGCCGTGGGCAACCCGGCGCCGTACAGCGCGGTGGTGCGGCTCCCGGCCCAGGGGCTGCACGTGGCGTCGGCGTCCCCCGAGTGCTTCCTCGAGCGGGAGGGGACGTTGGTGCGCTCCCGGCCGATCAAGGGCACGGCCGCCGAGGAGGACGGCTTCCTGGCCAAGGACCGGGCCGAGAACGTGATGATCGTCGACCTCGTCCGCAACGACCTCGGCCGGGTCTGCGAGTGGGGCACGGTCACCGTCCCCGCCCTGTGCGCGGTGGAGGCGCACCCGGGCCTGTTCCACCTCGTGTCCACGGTGGAGGGGCGGCTGCGACCGGGCCTGGGGTGGGCCGACGCGATCGCCGCCACCTTCCCGCCCGGGTCGGTGACCGGGGCGCCCAAGCTGGCCGCCCTCGACGCCATCGCCGACCTGGAGCCCATCGACCGGGGCGTGTACTGCGGCGCGGTGGGGTGGGTCGACGCCGGGCGCCGGCGGGGCGCGCTCAACGTCGCCATCCGCACCTTCTGGCTCGACGAGGGCCTGCTGCACTTCGGCACCGGAGGGGGCATCACCTGGGACTCCGACCCGGACGGGGAGTGGGCCGAGACCGAGCTGAAGGCGGCTCGGCTCGTGTCGCTGGCCAGTCGTCACCCCGTCGGGGCGCGTGCGACACTGCGCGGGTGACCACCTCCCCCGCGTGGTGCTGGCTGAACGGCACGATCGCCCCGGCGGCGGCGACCATGGTCAGCGTCACCGACCACGGCCTCACCGTCGGCGACGGCGTCTTCGAGACCATGAAGGTCGTCGACGGCGTGCCCTTCGCCCTCACCCGTCACCTGCGCCGCCTCGGTCGCTCGGCGGCGGGGCTCGACCTCGTCCGCGACGGGCGGGCGACCGACGAGGCGATCACCACCGGCTGCCACGACCTGCTCGCCGCCGCCGCGGCGGCCGGGGTCGAGGTGGGCCGGCTGCGGGTGACGGTGACCGGCGGGCCCGGTCCGGCCGGCAGCGCCCGCGGTGACGAGGGCTGCACCGTCCTGATCGTGACCGGGCCGGTCGAGCGGTGGCAGCACGGCACCTCGGTGGTCACGGTCCCGTTCACCCGCAACCCCACCGGGGCCATGGCCGGGGTGAAGTCGACGTCGTACGCCGAGAACGTGGTGGCGTTGGCCCGGGCCCGGGCCGCGGGGGCCACCGAGGCCCTGTTCGCCGACGTCCACGGGCGGCTGAGCGAGGGCACCGGCTCGAACGTCTTCGTGGTGCGCGACCGTCGCCTCCTCACCCCGTCGCTCGCCACCGCCTGCCTCGCCGGCATCACCCGCGAGCTCGTCCTGGAGGTGACCGACGCGGAGGAGACCGAGGACCTCGGGTTCGACGACCTGCTCACGGCCGACGAGGTGTTCCTCACCTCGTCGACGCGCGACGTCCAGGGCGTCGCCGTGGTCGACGGCACCCCGATCGGCGGCCCGTGCCCCGGGCCGGTCACCGAGGCGGCCCGCGCCGCCTTCGCCGCGCTGCAGGCCCGCACCCTCGACCCGTAGGCAGGCGGCCGTGACCGGGGTCGGGCCGGGCGCGCCCCGTACCATCCCCGTGTCCCGATCCCGGAGGTCAGATGCCCATCCGACGCACCCTCGCCGCGGCCGTGGCCGCGACCCTCGTCATGGGTGCGTTCGGGTGCTCCGACGACGGCGAGCAGCCGCGGGGCCAGCCGACCACGACCACCGCACCGCGCTTCGGCGCCGGGGTCGACGGCCCGTCCGGCCCGCGACCCCGCGCTCCCGAGCTGACCGTCCGGGCCGTCTCGACCCGGCCCGAGCTCGTCACCGGCGGGGACGTGCTCGTCGAGGTCGAGGTCCCGCCGGACCACGACCCCGCCGACGTCCGCGTGCAGGCCGGCACCACCGACGTCACCGACGCGTTCTCCGTGGTCGACGACACCGTCCTCGGCCTGGTGACCGACCTCCCCGAGGGCCGCACGACCCTGACCGCGGAGCTCGACGACCTGACCGACGACCTCGAGGTGGTCAGCCACCCCACCACCGGGCCTCTGTTCTCGGGGCCGCAGCGACCCCTCGTGGCGTGCAGCACCGAGGCCATGGGGCTCGGCCCCGCGACCGACGCCTCGTGCAGCGCGCCCACGGTGGTCGACCACCGCTACATCACCACCGCCGGCGCGGTGGCCGACCTGCCCGACCCGAACGCCCGACCGGCCGACCTCGCCACCGCCGTCATCGAGGGCGAGAGGGTGCCCCTCATCATCCGGCGCGAGCGGGGCGTGCTCAACCGCGGCGTGTACACCACCGCGGTCATCGACCCGACGCCGGGCCAGGCCCCACCCGCCGAGCCCGAGACGCCGACCACGACCACGACCACCACCCCGACGACCACCGCCCCCGCCCCCGTCCCTCCGGCCGAGGACACCCACGGGCTGGCCTGGAACCACCGGCTGGTGGTGCGCTTCGGGGGCGGCTGCGGCACCGGCCAGACCCAGGGCGACGACGGCGCCGGCGCCGAGGTCGTGGGCCTCCTGTCCCGCGGCTACGCGGTCGCGTCGTCGACCTTCACCACCTTCCAGACCCACTGCAACGACGTGCTCGGCGCCGAGACCGCGCTCATGCTCAAGGAGCGCGTCGTCGAGACCCTCGGTCGGGCCACGCTCACCATCGGCGAGGGCAGCTCCGGTGGCGCCATCCAGCAGCACCTGATCCTCCAGAACTACCCGGGCATCCTCGACGCCGCGGCCGCGGGCTCGCCGTTCCCCGACGCCGCGAGCATCAGCGCCGGCGTCACCGACTGCGGCCTCCTCGAGCGCTACTACGCGACCCCGGCCGGGACGGCGCTGAACCCGATCCAGCGGGCCATCGTGAACGGCCACGGGACCGACGCCACCTGCCCGACGTGGGTCGCGGGCTTCCTCGACGCGCTCCGGCCCTCCGCCGGGTGCCCGGCGGTGCCCGAGGCCCTGCGCTACGACTCGTCGCTCCGCCGGGCCGGGGTGCGCTGCACGATGGTCGACAACAACGTGGCCACCCTCGGCGTCGACCCGGTGAGCGGGTTCGCCAACCGGGCCCTCGACAACGTCGGGGTGCAGTACGGCCTCAACGCCTTCAACGCCGGCGTGATCACGGCCGACCAGTTCCTCGACCTGAACCGGTCGATCGGGGGCTACGACGTCGACGGGGGCTTCACCGCGGCCCGCACCGCGGCGTCCGAGGCCGCGGTGGCGACCGCCTACGCCGGCGGGCGCGTGGCCCTCGGGTCCGGCGACCTGCGCGTCGTCCCGGTCATCGACGTGGTCGTCGCCACCGCTCCCGGCGACATCCACGACCGCTTCCGGGCCTTCTCGCTCCGCGACCGCCTCCGCCTGCCCGACGGCTCGGCGGCCCCCAACCACGTGATCTGGACCCGGCGTCCCACCGACCCCGGCCTCCCGCCCGACGACGAGACGCCCTTCGGGGCCGATGCCATGGTGCAGGCCGTCCTCGCCCTCGACGAGTGGGCGTCAGCGGTGGAGTCCGACGAGGCCGAGGGCAACCGGGCCGAGGTCGTCGCCCGCAACCGACCCGACGACGTGGCCGACGAGTGCCTCGACGCCGCGACCGGCGCTCCGCTCCGCGGCGACGACGTCTACGCGCCGGGCGGGGCGTGCGCCGACGAGTTCCCGGTGCACGGCGACCCCCGCACCGCGGCCGGCGAGCACCGCCGCGACGACGTGATCAAGTGCCGGACCGTCCCCGTCGACCCGACGGCCTACGCCCACCCCATGACGCCGGAGCAGATCGACCGACTGCGGGCGACGTTCCCGGCCGGGGTGTGCGACTGGTCCGTCGTGGGCGTCGGCCAGCTCGACGTCGACGGTGCGTGGCTCGACTACTCCGACGGGGTCCCGTTCGACACGGACCTGCTCCTCCAGCGCGACCGCGAGCGGGGCGTCACCGGGCGCGAGGTCGAGGACCCCGACGCCGACCCCGAGGGCGGCTGATCAGCCGTCGCCGACGAAGCCCAGACCCGGCGGGTCGGGCGTCTTGACCGGGGGCGGGGGGTCGAGGGCGAAGATGCGGGTGAGGCGGCCGCGGTGGGTGAACTCGTGCTCCAACCGCAGCCCCGGCCAGGGCCCGTCCTCGAACAGGGGGGCGAGCTGCGGGCGCATCCGGTTGAGGGCGTACTCGTCGGCGACGATGTAGTCGACCCCGTGGTGGAACGCGAAGCGCACCGTCTCCCGCACCGACCCGTAGGGCATCGCCACCGCCTTGCGGGCGGAGTAGAACTCGGTGACCAGGCTGCGGGTCATGATCCGAGACCCCGCGGGGGCGTTGTCGGCCAGCCACTCCCCTGCGATCTGGTGCTCGACCGGCTCGCGGGTGCGGAACATGCCCCCGTCGCGCGGGATGTCGGCCACGATCGGCACGACGAGCAGCACCAGCGCCCCGTAGAAGGCCCACCTCCGCCACGACGGCCGCAGGCGCACCAGCCCGAGGCCGGCCAGCACGCTCAGCACCCCGACGGCGGGGATGAGGTACCGCGGCAGCACGAAGAACCCGAGCGCGGTCGCGGTGGCCAACGCCAGCACCGCGGCGAGGAGCACCACCCGCCGGTCACGCCGACCCTTCCACGCCGCCCACAGCCCCAGCAGCGTCAGCGGCAGCGGGAGGAGCGCCCAGCTCGGGATCGGGCTCCACGCGGTCCACCGCGGGTCGAGCCAGCTCTGGCGGAGCTCCCCGGCGTTGACCCCCACGATGCCGAGGTAGCCCATGGGGTCGTTGCGGGCGAGCGTGGTGAGCGACTCCGACCGCTCGACGAACCGGAGCCCGCTCTCGTCGAGCTCGTAGAGGACGGCGTCACGGCCCCGCCGGTCGCCCTCGGCCACCGCGCGCCAGGCCTCGAGGTTCGCGTCCTGGCTCTTGGCGGTGACCTCCCACTTCCCCGTGTGGTGGTGGAGGTAGACGAGGTAGGGGGCCATGCAGGCGAGGAACACCGTGAACAGCACGGTGGCCGGGCCGAGGCGGGCGACGAGGCCCTTCAGGGTCACCTCCCGACGGCGCAGGTCGCCGACGACGCCGCTGGTGAGGGCGGTGACGGCGACGATCACCAGGACGAGCAGCAGGCCCTCGGGCCGGGTGAGGTAGAGCGCTCCGGCCGCCACCCCGGCCCCGGCCGAGGTCAGCCACACCCCACGTCCCGAGCGCGACGGCAGGGTCGCCACCAGCCAGAGGCAGGTGAGGAGGAAGGTCAGGTAGATGACCTCCGAACCGCCGCCGGCGTTGGCGGGGACCCGGGCCAACCCGGGGGCGAGGGCGCCGACCCAGCAGGCGGCGAGCCCGGCCCGGTCGCCGCCGATGCGCCGGGCCAGCCCGGCCAGCGGCAGCAGCGCCAGGAACGAGAACGCCATCGTCACGAACGAGACCGCGAACAGGGGGCTGCCCGACAGCTTCCACGCACCGCCGAGGAAGAACGGCGCGATGGGCGGGAAGTGGAGCTCGGGGAAGCCGCCGTCGCGCACGAAGCCGCGCCCGTCGACCAGGTTGCGGCCCGACTCGAGGTAGGCGCTGGAGTCGTTGCTGATCACGTGGTCGGTCAGCGCGAGGCCGACCCGCAGCGCGAGTCCGATGCCCAGCGGGATCGCCAGCAGCTTCCAGTACCGGCCGGCGACGTCGCGCAGCGGCTTGGGCTGGTCGGCCTCGACGTCGAGGTCGGGCGGATCGCCGCCGTCGACACCGCCCGACGGCTCCACCCGCTCGTCGTGCTCACCGGGCTCGATGAGCGCGGTCGACGTCGTCGATCCCTCGGCCTCGGGGGCGTTCACTGGGTCGACGCCTCCGGCACCGCGGCAAGTCTGGCCGCGGCCACGGCGGCGCGGCAATCACCCTCAGGCGTGGCGGAGGTGGGTGACGTCGCCGACGGCGAGGGTGCGGAGGTCACCGTCGAGGGTGCGGACGACCAGGAGGCCGTGCTCGGTGACGTCCACCGCCTCACCGACCAGGTCCTCGACCCCGAGGTCGACCCTGACCCGTCGGCCCAACGTGGCCGACCGCGATCGCCACGCGGCCCACAGCTCGGCGCCCCGGTCCGGATCGACGGCGGCGCCGTACCAGCGGTCGAGGGCGGTCAGCCACGCGGTCAGCAGGCCCTCCCGCGACGGCGGCGCCCCGCCTGCCTCCCCCAGCTCGTCGCACGCGAGTGCGGTGGCAGCGAGCTCCGGCGCCCGGCCCGCGGCGAGGACGTTGAGGCCCATCCCCACCACCACCGGCACCCGGGTCGACGCCGACGGCGCCCTCCAGCCCGATGCGATGTCGACGCCGGGCGGCCATGCCGCCTCGGCCAGGATGCCGGCCAGCTTGCGGTCCTGCCCTCCGTCGACGGCCGGCACCACCAGGTCGTTGGGCCACTTGATGCGCGGCGCGGATCCGACGACCTCGCCGACCGCCTCGACCGCCGCGACCGCCGCCGCCGGCGTCACCAGCTCGACCGCCGCGGCCGGCGGGCGGACCAGGACCGACACCAGGAGCGACGACCCCGGTGCGGCCTCCCACGTGCGCCCCCGTCGGCCTCGGCCCGCGGTCTGGTGGTCGGCCACGAGCACCACACCCTCGCCGGCGCCGTCCGCGGCGAGGGCCAGGAGGTCCGCGTTGGTCGATCCGGTCTCGGCCACCCACCGGACGTCGGCGAAGCGGGTGCCGGCCACCGCGGCCCTCACCGCCTCGACGTCGAAGCCCTCTGCTCGCCGGTCGTCCACGCCCAACGTCTAGGCCAGCCGGGACGGACCGGACAACCGCGGCGTCTACCGTGCTGGCTCCGACCCCTCGCCGTCGCCTAGGAAGTCACCGTGCTGTCGAAGATCCTCATCGCCAACCGGGGCGAGATCGCCGTCCGGGTCATCCGCGCCTGCCAGGAGCTCGGGATCGCGTCGGTGGCGGTGTACTCCGACCTCGACCGCGACGCCCTCCACGTCCGGCTCGCCGACGAGGCCTACGCCCTGGGCGGCCAGACGGCGGCCGAGAGCTACCTCAACACCGACAAGATCCTCGAGATCATCGAGCAGAGCGGGGCCGACGGCGTCCACCCCGGCTACGGCTTCTTCTCCGAGAACACCGACTTCGCCCGGGCCATCACCGAGCGGGGCGTCACCTTCATCGGCCCGCCGCCCGAGGCCATCGAGGTCATGGGCGACAAGGTGTCCAGCCGCATCGCCGCCCAGGAGGCCGGCGTCGACGGCGTGCCCGGCACCACCGAGTTCCTCCAGTCCGGCGACGAGGTCGTGGCCTTCGGCGACGAGCACGGCTGGCCGGTCGCCATCAAGGCCGCCTACGGCGGTGGCGGCCGCGGCATGCGCGTCGTCACGAGCGCCGACGAGGCCCACGCCGCCCTCGAGTCGGCCCAGTCCGAGGCCCTCAAGGGCTTCGGCCGGGACGAGTGCTACGTCGAGCGCTACCTCACCAAGCCCCGCCACGTCGAGATGCAGATCATCGGCGACACCCACGGCAACGTGCGTGTGGGTCGGCGAGCGCGACTGCTCGGCCCAGCGCCGCCACCAGAAGCTGATCGAGGAGTCGCCGGCGCCGGCCTTCCCCGACGAGATCCGCCAGGCCATGGGCGAGGCCGCGGTGAAGGTCGCCAAGGCCTGCGGCTACTACAACGCCGGCACCGTCGAGTTCCTCTACCAGGACGGCGAGTTCTGCTTCCTGGAGATGAACACCCGCCTCCAGGTCGAGCACCCCGTCACCGAGCTGGTCACCGGCATCGACCTCGTCCGCGAGCAGATCCGGGTGGCGTCGGGCGAGCCGCTCTCCTTCACCCAGGACGAGATCGAGCGGCGCGGCTGGGCCATCGAGGTCCGGGTCAACGCCGAGGACCCGGCCGGCGGCGCCTTCCTCCCGTCCCCGGGGCGCATCACCGACGCTCGTCGCGCCCCAGGGCTTCGGCGTCCGCTGGGACGGCGGCTACGAGGTCGGCGACGAGGTCAGCCAGTACTACGACAACCTGGTCGGCAAGCTCATCGTCTGGGGCTCCGATCGCGACACCGCCATCGCCCGCATGGAGCGGGCCATCCGCGAGTTCCGCATCGAGGGCATCGAGACCACCCTGCCGGCCGACCTGGCCATCCTCGACCACCCGGACTTCCGCGGCCGCCGAGCACTCCACCAAGTGGGTCGAGGACGTGCTCGACCTGACGGGCGTCGGCGCCGACCCGGCGCCCGCCCCCGACCGCCGACGGCGAGGAGCCGGAGGAGAAGGTGCGCCGCGACGTCGACGTCGAGGTCAACGGCAAGCGCTTCTCGGTCGCCATGTGGGTCCCCGATCGGCCGTGGCCGCCGGTGGCGGCCGCCGGCGGTGCCGGCGCGCCGGAGCCGCCCGCCCCCGCCGCAAGAGCGGCGGCTCGGCTGCACGTCGTCGCCGGCTCCGGCTCGGTCGACCGTGCCGATGCAGGGCACCATCGTGAAGGTCACCGTCGCGGTGGGCGACGACGGTGACCACCGGTCAGACCGTGTGCGTCCTCGAGGCGATGAAGATGGAGAACAACATCACCGCCGACAAGGCCGGCACGGTGCAGGAGATCAAGGTCGAGGCCGGCCAGGCCGTCGTCGGCCGGCGACATCGTCCTCGTCATCGAGTGACCCGCGCGTCAGCGGGCCCTGACCACCACCGTGCCGGCCGCCCGGTCGGCCAGCGTGCGCCGCATCGGGTCGAACAGGGCCACCGTGTAGATCGCCATCGACGCCGCCAGCGCGGCGGGGTGCGGGACGGCACCGACGACGCCCGGCAGGGCCACGCGGAGACCGGCCTCCCACCACAGCGGGCACCGACCGTTGACCAGTCGCGCCACCCGGATGCCGCACAGCAGCTTGCCCAGCGTCTGGCCCCACACCGTGACGCTGATGGTCTCGTAGAGGAACGAGGCCAGGAAGATCGCGCCGGTCACCGAGGCCTGGAGCACGGGGCTGGCCGGCCGTCTCGTCCGGCCCGTCGGGCCCCGTCGACGAGCGCGACGACCGCGAACACCACCAGCGCCGGGACCATGACCACGACGGTGTCGATCGCCCGGGCGATCGCCCGGGTCCAGATGGCGGCCAGCGAGTTGACCCCGGTGGCCGGGAACGAGTCGGGGCCCTCGGGGTGGTGCGCCTGCGTGGGCGGGTGCCACTCGTCGATCTCCACCGGCCGGCCCCTACTCCGCCGCGTCGGCCAGCGCCTCGGCCAGCGCCGGGTGCACGAGCAGGCTCTCGACGATGTCGGTCACCTTGCAGGCCGGCCGTGACCGCGACGCGCGATCACCGAGATCAGCTCGGCGGCGTGGCGGCCCGACGATCGAGCCGCCGAGCACGACGCCGGTGGCCGGGTCGGACACGATCTTCACGAAGCCGCGCGGGTCGTCGTTGATCAGCGCCTTGGCCGACGCCGAGAACGGCACCTTGGTCACCCGCACCTTGCGACCGCTCGGCGAAGGCATCGGCCTCGGCCAGGCCGACGTCGGCGATCTCGGGATCGGTGAAGATGGCCGACGCCGCCTTCTCGTAGTCGAGGTGGCGGTGCGGGCCGCGTGCAGGCCCAGGGCGTGCTCGGCGATCTTGCGGCCCTGCATGGAGGCCACCGACGACAGCGGCAGCTTCCCGGACAGGTCGCCGGCGGCGTAGATGTGCGGCACCGACGACTGGCAGTTGTGGTCGACCACGACGTAGCCGCCGTCGGTGCTCGACGCCGGCCTCCGTCGAGGCCGAGCTCCTCGGAGTTGGGGATCGAGCCGATGGCACAGCAGGGCGTGGGTGCCGCGGGCCGACCCGGCCGTCGTCGCAGCGCACGACGACCTCGCCGTCGTCGACGTCGATGCCGACTCGGCCCGCGCCCCCTTGAAGAGCCGGACGCCCCGCCGGAGGAAGTCGTCCTCGAGCACCGCGGCGACCTCGGGGTCCTTCTGGGGCAGCACCTGCTGGCGGCTCACGATCAGGGTCACCTCGCAGCCGAAGGCCGAGAACATGTGGACGAACTCGACGCCGGTCACGCCCGAGCCGATCACGATCAGGTGCTCGGGCAGCGCGGGCGGCGGGTAGGCGTCGCGGGTGGTGAGCACCCGGTCGCCGTCGATCGGGGCCCAGTCGGGGATGCGGGGCCGGCTGCCCGTGGACAGCACGACGGTGTCGGCCGGCAGCACCTCGGTCGGCCGCCGTCGGTGGCGGTGACCCGACCTCGTGGGGGCCGACGAGGCGACCGGTGCCGGCGATGATGCGCACGCCCTGGCTCTCGAGGAGGCCGCGGACCGAGCCCTCGAGGCGCTCCTCGATGCCGTCGATGCGGGCCCGCAGCGCGTCGAAGTCGAGCTCGGCTCGACCGTCGACCGAGGCCCATGCCCGGCGGCCCGCCGCATGTCGTCCATGGCGCCGCCGGTGGCGATCATGGCCTTCGACGGGATGCAGTCCCACAGGTGGGCGGCCCCGCCGATGATGTCGCGCTCGATCAGGGTGACCTCCGCGCCGAGGCGGGCGGCGGTGGTGGCGGCCTGGTTGCCGGCGGGACCTCCCCCGATGATGACGAAGCGATGGGCCATGGCGGGAGGCTACCGGCGCGCCGACACCCGCCCGGACGTCGGCGGCGGCTCGTCAGCAGCGGGTGGCCAGCACCGCGCCGAGGTCCTGGGCCGCGGCCTGCACGTTCGGCGACGCGAACGGATCGTGGTCGACGGCCAGCGCGTCGTCGACCTGCCCGCGCAGGCGGGCCATCGAGTCGAGGACCTCGGGCTCGTCCAGTCCGGGCAGGCCGACCACCACGATCGGGTCGAGCATGTTGAGGAGGGCGCGGGCGGCCTCCGGCGCGGGGAGGGTGACCGTCGGGTCGGCCGGGAGCGTGGTCACGGCCGGGTCCACCGGCATGCCCGGGTCGAGGGCGCCCATGCCGGCGCCGACGGTGCGATCGAGGGACGCGGCACGGAACAGGGCGTCGCAGGCCTGGAGCCGGATGATGTCCTCGTCCGGCCGGTACTGGCCCGAGACCGGCGGGATCATGTACTCCTCGACCTCTCGCCGGAGGTCCTCGGCCGCGGCCCGGTCGCTCGACTCCTCGCGCCCGGCCCAGCCCACGGTCCCGAGCACCGCGGCCAGCACCACGCAGAGCACGGCCGGCAGGGCGAGGAGGCGGTTCACCGGCGTCAGCCTAGGAGGGACCTTGACCCGAACGGGGCCGGGTGCGACGGTGCCGGGGTGGATGCGCTCTCGGTCGTCCGGAGCGACGACGTCGTCACCATCACCCTCACCCGCCCGGAACGTCGCAACGTCCTGGGGCGCGACGTCATCGACGCCCTGACCGAGGCCTTCCTCGAGGCCGGCGACGGCGACGCGCGCGCCGTGGTCCTCGCGGCGGAGGGCCCCGTGTTCTCGGCCGGGCACGACTTCGCCGACATGGACGGGATCGACCTCGCCGGCGCCCGGGACCTCTTCCGCGCCTGCACCGAGATGATGGAGGCGGTGCGCGGGATCCCCCAGCCGGTGGTGGCCCGGGTCCACGCCCTCGCCACCGCGGCGGGCTGCCAGCTGGTGGCGTCCTGCGACCTGGCGGTGGCCGCCGAGTCCGCCGGCTTCGCCCTCCCCGGAGGCCGGGGCGGGCTGTTCTGCCACACGCCGGCGGTCGCCCTCGCCCGCGCCGTCGGCCCCAAGCGGGCGTTGGAGATGGCCCTCACCGGCGACGTGATCAGTGCCCGGACCGCGGCCGAGTGGGGCCTGGTGAACCGCTGCGTGCCCGACGCCGAGCTGGACGACGCCGTCGCCGACCTGGTGGAGCGGACCTCCCGCGGCGGCCGGCGGTCGAAGGGGCTGGGCAAGCAGACGTTCCACGCCCAGGTGGGCCTGGGCCGGGCCGACGCCTACGCCCTGGCCGTCGAGGTGATGGCCGCCGCGACCCAGACCCCCGAGGCCCAGGAGGGCATCGCCGCGTTCCTCGAGAAGCGAGCGCCGCGCTTCGACTGACCGGAGCGGTGCGACGGGCGTCACCCCCCAGTGCCACCCGTGCCCTACCCTCTGACGACCGACCGCGCCGTCACGGCTCGGCGACTGGAGGTCTCGTGGACACCCTCACCGACGTGCCATCGGCTCCCCTGGCGGGCGCCGACGACCATCGGTCCGACGGCCCTCGATCGCTCGTCGGCGCGGGCGTGGCGTCGCTGGGCGCCGGCGCGATCCACGCCGCCGCCATCGGCGTGCACAGCGAGCACCGCCAGGCGGTGATCGCCTTCAGCGTCGTCGCCGCCCTGCAGATCGGGTGGGGTGCTCTGGCCCTCGTCCGGGGCGGGCGGGCCGTCGCGGCCGGTGGTCTGGTCGTCAGCGGCGCCGCCCTCGTCGGCTGGCTCCTGGCCAAGACGACCGGCATCGGGTTCGTCGACGGCCTCGACGAGGCCGAGTCGGTGCAGTGGGCCGACGGCGCAGCCGCGGCCATGGCTGCCGTCGCCGCGATCCTGTGCCTGGCCGAGCTGGTCGCCGGCTCGCTCCCCTCCCGTCCGGGACGCCGGGTCCCGGCCCCCGTCCGCGCCGTCGCCGCGGTGGCGGTCGTCGGCCTGTCGCTGTCGGCGATGGTGTCGGCCGGGTCCCACGGCCACGCCGGGGGTCACGGCGAGGAGACCGCCGGGCACGCCCACGGCGGCGAGGACGACCACACCGGCACGACCCACGCCGAGGGCACCACCGACGACCACCCCCACGAGGAGGCGGTCGTCCCGCCGAAGGCCTACGACCCCGCCCTGCCGATCGACCTGGGCGGCGTCGAGGGCGTCACGCCCGAGGAGCAGGCCCGGGCCGAGAACCTGATCGCCATCACCCTCATCCGCCTTCCCCAGTGGGAGGACCCGGCCGTCGCCGAGGCCGCCGGGTTCCGCTCCATCGGCGACGGCGTCACCGGTCACGAGCACTTCATCAACTGGTCGAACCTCTCCGACGGTCGCACCCTCGACCCCGACCACCCCGAGTCGCTCGTCTACGAGCGCTCCGGCGATGAGCGCAAGCTCGTGTCGGCCATGTTCATGCTCGAGCGGGGCACCACGCTCGACGACGTCCCCGAGGTCGGCGGCGAGCTCACCCAGTGGCACATCCACGACGACCTCTGCTTCACCGCGGGAGACGCCCCCCAGGTCCGCGGCATCACCGCGGTCGGCGGGACGTGCCGGCCCCCGCTCCAGAAGCTCGAGCCGGTCCCCATGATCCACGTGTGGATCACCCCGCACCCGTGTGGTCCGTTCGCCGCCCTGGAGGGCGTGGGCGCGGGCCAGATCGCCGAGGGCGAGGAGCGCCTCTGCGACCACGCCCACGGCGCCGGCGGCTAGCCGGTCGCCACACCCGTCACCAGGCCTCGCGGGTGGCGACCCGGGTGAGGGTCAGCTCGTCGCGGTCGACCCGCCACGCGTCGGGGAACGCCAGCCGGCACCAGAAGCCGTAGACGTCGAACGGCAGCGGGAACATCGCCTCCAGGTGCAGCGAGAGGCTCAGCCCGTGGGAGATCACGAGGAGCTCACCGTCGCCCGCCGCGGCACGGGCGTCGTCGATCGCGGCCGCGACCCTGGCGGCGACGACGTGCCGGGGCTCCCACCCGTCGGGCTCGTCGCCGATGAGGTAGCGACGAGCCGCGGTGCGGTAGCCGTCGCCCACCCACGGGCGGGCCACCTCGACGAGGCGCTCGTCGGGCTCGACGTCGCGCCCGGTGCGGGTGGCGAAGGCGGCCGCGGTGGCCAGCGCCTTCGGCTCGGTGCTGGACACGATGGCGACGACGTCGCCGAGCTTGGCGTGGAGGGCCAGCTCGGCCGCCGCGCCCCGACCCTCGGTGCCCAGCTCCCACCGGTCGGGCGCGTGCCGCTGGTCGGCCTCGGCCATCGCGTGGCGCACGAGGACCTCCGTGCCGGTCATGCTCCGCAACGTACCGATCCGGCCGGGGCGCCGCGCACCACCCCCGCGGGATCGGGGACGCGGGCCTCAGCACGACCGCCTCGCGGCCGACGAGAAGGGGCGAACCGACGGAGGCGCGGCGGATGACGAACAACCCACCCCCTGCACCGGACTGGGTCATGGGCGACGACGGCCACTGGAAGCCGCCGCCCTTCGACGCGGGCTTCGGCCGGGCCGCCGCACCCGCTCCGCCGGCTCCGCCCGGGCCGCCCGGACAGCCGGTCGGTGGACCGGGTCCGTGGGCGGGACCCCCGATGGGTCCCCCGCCCATGCCGCCCTCGAAGGGCAGCGGTGGCACCGTCCTCGCCATCGTCGGTGGCGTCGTCGCGGTGATCGTGCTGGTCCCCGTCGTCCTGATCCTGGCGGTGACCCTGCTGGGCCGGAAGGCCGAGCCGAGCTTCCAGTCCGTGGGCATGGCCGTCGACGGCGGCTCCGGAGGGTTCGTGCCGGTCGAGCCCGACCCGGCCCTGCCGACCAACCCGCTCGGGGCCGATCCCGAGCTCGCCGCCTGGTGCCCCACCGGGGAGGACGTGGCCGCGACCCTCGGCGAGGTCGACGGCCCCCCGGCGGACGCCCAGCCCACGACGACGCTCGACATGAACGGCGTCGCCCTCGACGCGGACCTCTGCTACTACGGCGGCACCATCGACCTCGGCCGGATCCCGACGGACGACCCGGAGGCGACGATCGACGAGCTGCTCGGGTCGTCGGGCCGCTACGTCGCATCCGACGGCGGGCTCGGCGTCCCCGTCGGTGCGCCTCGTCCTCCCCGGTGGGGAGAGCGGTGCGGTGCGGCTGGTGTTCGTCCACGGCGACCAGCTGCTCACGGTCGCCCTCAACGGCGAGGACGACGGGCGGGCCGCTCCAGCTCGCCGGACTCCTGCTGTCCCGTCCGCCCGGCTGAGCGGTGCACCCGTCCCGGACCTGACGGTCCCTCAGCCGGGCTGGGTCCGCCTGTGGAGCGGGCCGTATCCTCGGCTGTCGATGAGCGAGCGCAGCGAGCAACCCCCTCCCTGGACGACTGGCGCGAGCTGGCCGGCGCCGACCTGAAGGGGCGCAGCCCCGACGACCTGGTGCGCACCCGGCCCGAGGGCATCGACGTCAAGCCGCTCTACACCGCGGCCGACGTCGAGGGCCTCGACACCGACACCCTGCCGGGCTTCGCCCCGTTCACCCGCGGCGTCCGGGCCACCATGTACGCCAACCGGCCCGTGGACCATCCGCCAGTACGCCGGCTTCTCCACCGCCGAGGAGTCCAACGCCTTCTACCGGCGCAACCTGGCCGCCGGCCAGCAGGGCGTGTCGGTGGCCTTCGACCTCGCCACCCACCGCGGCTACGACTCCGACCACCCCCGCGTCGTGGGCGACGTCGGCAAGGCCGGCGTGGCCATCGACTCCGTCGAGGACATGAAGATCCTCTTCGACGGCATCCCCCTCGAGAAGATGTCCGTCTCGATGACCATGAACGGCGCCGTGCTGCCCGTGCTGGCGTCGCTTCGTCGTGGCCGGCGAGGAGCAGGGCGTCGACCAGGCCCAGCTCTCCGGGACCATCCAGAACGACATCCTCAAGGAGTTCATGGTCCGCAACACCTACATCTACCCGCCGGCCCCGAGCATGCGGATCGTGGCCGACATCATCGAGTACACGGCCGAGCACATGCCCCGGTTCAACTCGATCTCGATCTCCGGCTACCACATGCAGGAGGCGGGGGCGACGGCCGAGCAGGAGCTCGCGTTCACCATCGCCGACGGCCTCGAGTACGTCCGCTCCGCCATCGCCCGCGGCCTCGACGTCGACAAGTTCGCCGGCCGGCTCAGCTTCTTCTTCGCCATCGGCATGGACTTCTTCATGGAGGTGGCCAAGCTGCGCGCCGCCCGCGTCCTGTGGCACCGAGGTGATGAGCCAGTTCGAGCCGAAGAACCCGAAGTCGCTCATGCTGCGCACCCACTGCCAGACCTCGGGCGTGTCGCTCACCGCGCTCGACCCGTACAACAACGTGATCCGCACCACCGTCGAGGCCATGGCCGCGGTGCTGGGCGGCACCCAGTCGCTGCACACCAACGCCTTCGACGAGGCCCTCGGCCTGCCCACCGACTTCAGCGCCCGCATCGCCCGCAACACCCAGCTCGTGCTCCAGGAGGAGACCGGCATCCCCCACGTGGTCGACCCGCTGGGCGGCTCGCTACTACGTCGAGGCGCTCACCGACGACCTGGCCGACAAGGCCCGGCCCTCATCGACGAGGTCGAGGAGCTGGGCGGCATGACCAAGGCGGTCGAGTCGGGCATGCCCAAGCTGCGCATCGAGGAGTCCGCCGCCCGCCGCCAGGCCCGCATCGACCGCGGCGAGGAGGTCGTGGTCGGCGTCAACAAGTACGTCGTCGAGGACCCCGAGCTGGTCGACGTCCTCGACATCGACAACCGGGCCGTGCTCGCCCAGCAGATCGCCAAGCTGGAGAAGGTCCGGGCCGACCGCGACGAGGAGGCCTGCCAGAAGGCGCTCGACCGCCCTCCGCGAGGGCGCCGCGGGCGACGGCAACCTGCTGGCGCTGTGCATCGACGCGGCCCGGGCCCGCGCCACCGTCGGCGAGATGAGCGACGCCATGGAGACGGTGTTCGGCCGCCACACGGCCGCAGGTGCGCACCCGGAGGGCGTGTACGGACGCGGCTACGAGGGCGACGAGGGCTTCGCCGCCATCCAGGCCGACATCGAGGCCTTCGCCGACGAGGAGGGCCGCCGGCCCCGCATGCTCGTCGTGAAGATGGGCCAGGACGGCCACGACCGCGGCGCCAAGGTGATCGCCACCGCCTTCGCCGACCTCGGCTTCGACGTCGACGTCGGCCCGCTGTTCCAGACCCCGGCCGAGGCCGCCGCCGACGCGGTCGAGAACGACGTCCACGTGGTCGGCGTGTCCAGCCAGGCCGCCGGGCACAAGACGCTCGTCCCGCAGCTCGTCGACGAGCCCTCCGCGAGGCCGGGCGCCGACGACGTCCTGGTGGTGTGCGGCGGCGTCATCCCGCCGGAGGACTACCAGTTCCTGGCCGACGCCGGCGTGGCCGCCGACCTTCGGCCCGGGCACCAACATCCCCGACGCCGCCAAGCAGGTCCTGGCCCTCCTCCGCGCGCGCCGCACCGCCTGAGACCGGCCGTCACCGGCCGACTGCCTACCCTCGTGGCGTGACCACCGCCGACCCCGTCGTCGCCCCGCTCGTCCAGGGCATCGTCGCGGGCGACCGCCGGGCGCTGTCCCGGGGCATCACGCTGGTCGAGTCGACCCGGCCCGACCACCGCGAGCAGGCGATGGCGCTCGTCGACGACGTGCTGCCCGAGACGGGACGGGCCGTGCGCATCGGCATCAGCGGCCCGCCCGGCGTCGGGAAGTCGACGTTCATCGAGGCGTTCGGCACCCACCTGACCGGCGCCGGGCACCGGGTCGCGGTGCTCGCCGTCGACCCCACCAGCCGCCGCACGGGCGGCTCGATCCTCGGCGACAAGACCCGCATGGAGGAGCTGGCCCGCGACCCGGCCGCGTTCATCCGCCCGTCGCCCTCGGGCGGCGAGCTGGGCGGCGTCGCCCGCCGGACGCGGGAGGCGCTGCTGCTGTGCGAGGCCGCCGGCTTCGACGTGGTGCTGGTCGAGACGGTCGGCGTGGGTCAGAGCGAGGTCGCCGTCGCCGACCTCACCGACCTCTTCGTGCTGCTGGCCTCCCCCGCCGGCGGCGACGACCTCCAGGGCATCAAGCGGGGGATCATGGAGCTCGCCGACCTGGTCGTGGTCACCAAGGCCGACGGCGACCTGGCCACGCCGGCCGCCCACGCCTGTGCGGACATCCGCCGGGCCCTCCACCTCCTCCGCCCCCGGCACCCGGAGGTCGAACCGGTCGCCCTGCTCGCGTCGTCCACGACCGGCGAGGGCATCCCCGAGGTGTGGACCGCCGTCGTCGCCGCCCACGCCGCCCTGGTGGCGTCCGGGGGTCTGGCCCGGATGCGCGCCGACCAGGCGGTCGCGTGGATGTGGTCGGAGCTGCGGGGCGCGCTCGAGCAACGGCTGCGCGGCGATCCGGCCGTCGCGGCGAGCCTCCCCGGCCTGGAGGCGGAGGTCGCCGCCGGTGCGACCAGCCCGTCGGTCGCCGCGAACCGCCTCCTCGACCTGCTGGGCTCCTGAGCCGGTGACCCATCGGGACGTGCCGCGGGCCGTCTGGGCGCTGACGGTGCTCTTCGGCGTGCTGCTGTCGGTCTCCTCGGTGGCCGCACCGCTCTTCCTCGCGCCGGACGAGTTCGTCCACGCCGACCTCGCCCTCCGCCTGGCCGACGACTCCCGCTACCCCGACCTTCGACGGCCGCCGGACCTCGGTCGCGGTGAAGCGCGTGGCCATCCCCTACTTCTCCCCCGACGCCCGCACGCCGGACAAGGAGGCCGACGACGCCCCGCCCAAGTCGGGCCGCCTCGACGTCCACTCGCTGGGCGGGTCGGGCGACGACCCGACGGGTGGCTACAACCAGCAGCCCCAGCACCCGCCGCTCTACTACCAGCTCCTCGGCCTCGTCCTGCGGGTCGAGCGGTTCGTCCTGCCCGGCGGATCACCCCCGGCGCTGGTCACCGAGGTCGCCCTGCTGCGCCTGCTCAACGCGGCGATGGTCGTGTGGCTGCCGCTCGCGGCGTGGGCGACGGCCCACCGGCTGGGAGCGCGGCGCGCCACCGCGATCGCGGCGGCCGCCCTCACCCTCACGATCCCGCAGCTGACCCACATCGGCTCGACCATCAACAACGACAACCTGCTGATCGCCCTCGCCGCCGCCCTGTCCGTGCTGGTCGCAGGGGTCCTGCGCGGCGACCGGTCGGCACGGACCGCCCTGCTGATCGGGGTCGTCGCGGGCGCGGCGGTCCTCACGAAGGCCACCGCACTGCTGCTGCTGCCGTGGATCGCGGTCGCCTACCTCGTCGCCGCCCGCCGGGGCCGTGGGGAGGGCACCAGCCCCGTCCGCACCCTCGCGACCGGCGCGCTCAGCGCCGTGGTGGTCGCCGTGCTCAGCGGCTGGTGGTTCGTGGGCAACCGACGCCGCACCGGCTCGTTCGCGCCCAGCCTGGAGGAGACGCTCATCCCGAGCCAGCCGGGCTTCGAGCCTGACGTCTGGTGGTTCAGCCAGCGCTTCGGAGCGTTCTTCACCGAGCGGTTCTGGGGCTGGTTCGGGCTGTACTCGGCCCGGATGCCCCTGTGGGTCATCGGCGCCGCGACCGTCGCGCTGGTCGGCCTCGTCGTGGCGGCCCTGGCTCGGCGGTCCCCCGACGCCCGACGGACCGACCTGGCGGTCTCGCTCCTGCCTGCCGCCCTGCTGGGTGCGTTCGTCGTCCAGCACGCGTGGAGCATCTACGCCCGGAGCGGAGCGACGCCGTTCATCCAGGGCCGCTACCTCTTCCCCGCCGTCGTGCCGCTCGTGGCCGTCGCCGCGGTGGGCCTGCGCGGCCTGGTCGGCGAGCGGGCGCCGGTGGTCGCGCTCGCCGCCGGCCTCGCCCTCCACGCGGTGGGCTTCGCCACCATGCTCGACCACTTCTGGGGCGCCCCCGGCGAGGCGCTGCCCGGCGAGCTGCGCGCCCTGGTGGCCTGGAGCGCGTGGCCGGGCGAGGCGCTGGCGCTGGGCGCGGTCGTCGGCGCTCGTGCTGGTCGTGGTCGTCGACCGTCGTGGTCGTCCGGGACGCGGCCCCGGAGCGGTCGACCGAACCCACCTGACCAGGGCCTCGACCCGGCCTGCTGGGGCCGCGGCGGGAGCCGCCAGTAACCTCGCGACCCATGCACGAGGCCCCGGTCATCGACCCCGCTGCCGACCCCACGGTCGACGCCGCCGACGCCGGAGGCGTCGTGCCCGACGTGAGCATCGTCCTCCCCGTCTACAACGAGAAGGGCCACCTCCAGCGAGGAGATCGACCGCATCCGTGCCGCCATGGACGCGTCGGAGTTCTCCTACGAGATGATCGTCATCGACGACGGCTCGAACGACGGGTCCGGCGAGGCGCTCCGCGAGATCGAGGGCATCCGCCTCATCCAGTTCCTCACCAACCGGGGGTCGGGCTCGGCCCGCAAGTACGGCACCCGGGCGGCCCGCGGTCGCATCGTGGTGTGGACCGACGTCGACATGTCGCTACCCCAACGACCTGATCCCCGAGCTGGTGCGGGAGATGGAGGGCTACGACCAGGTCGTCGGCGCCCGCACCACCGAGCAGGGCACCCACAAGATGTTCCGGGTGCCGGCCAAGCTGTTCATCCGCAAGCTGGCCGTCGTACCTGGTGCAGACGCCGATCCCCGACCTCAACTCGGGCATGCGGGCGTTCCGGCGCGACGTCGCCCTCCAGTACGTCAGCCAGCTGCCCCCCGGCTTCAGCTGCGTCACCACCATCACCCTGACCTTCCTGGCCCACGGCTACACGGTGAAGTACTGGCCCATCGAGTACTTCGAGCGGGCCGGCGAGTCGAAGTTCCACTGGTGGAGCGACACCCGGCGCTACCTGCTCCAGGTCATCCGGATGACCCTGTCGTTCGACCCGTTCCGGGTGTTCCTCCCGCTCGGCGCCCTCTTCACCTTCCTGGGCGCTGGCGAAGCTCGTGCTACGACTTCTCCGACGGCGACTTCCGGGTCGCCACCAACACCCTGCTGATCTTCCTGGTCGCGTTCCAGATCTTCGTGATCGGCATGCTGGCCGACCTCGTCGGTCGGGCCACCCGCGCCGTCCACGAGGTGCAGCCGGCCGCGGGCTTCACCCGCGACGTCGCCGCCCACCGTGCCGGTCGGCCACGGCACCCGCCCGGCCGAGGTCGAGGTCGTCGGCTAGGCCGGGTCGACCCCGTCGCCCGCGGTGGTGAGCGGGCGGCCCTCGAGGTCGACGTCGGGTACGCCCGTCGAGGTCGACGTCGATGCCTCCGACGTGGCGCACCACCGGGTGGCCGCGCCGCAGGAGCGGGGTCGACAGTGCCGCGCCACCGGCGTCGACCAGCACGAACTGCAGGCGTGAGATCAGGGCCACGGTGGCCCCCAGCTCGTAGGGCAGACCGCAGGTGGCGGTGAAGACCGCCTCGCGGACGCCGGCGCCCCCGGGGGCGAAGATCACGACGAACCCGGCGATCCAGCTGAGCACGGTCGCGAACAGCAGGCGCGGGATCGACGCGTCGGGGGCGATGGCCTTGGCCACGCAGGTGGTGGAGGTCCCGATGAACACCCACGTCGGCACGTACCGGAGCACCACGCCGACGGTGTGGTGCCACAGCGGGATGGTGATCATCAGCGGGCGTCGGGTGGCCCGGCGGGCCAGGCCGACCACCGGTCGCAGCACGGCCGGGTGGAGGGCGGCGAGGCCGAGCGGGAGGAGCAGGAGCACCGCGGCCCAGCCGCCGGGCCCGTCGTCGCCCATCGCGAAGGGCAGCAGGGCCACCGCGACGACCATCGCCCCCAGGTAGAGGGTGATCAGCGACAGGGCGACGCTGGCGTAGGCGGGGCTGCGGGGGATGCCGCCCCGCCGGGCCATCTCACCCCGGCCGACCACCGGCCACACGCCGCCCGGGCAGGTACTTGCCCAGCTCGCCGACGAAGTACCAGCCGACGGCCCGGAGCCGGGGCACGCTGACCCCGAGCAGGGCGAACACGTCGGGCCAGGTCCACCCGATCGAGGCCATGCCGAGGGCGGCGAGGACGAAGGCGACCGCGACCCAGCCCCAGGAGGCGTCGGCGAGCGCCTCGCGGACCTCGTCCCAGTCGGCCACGACCTGGCGGGCGACGAAGCCGAAGGCCACGACGACGATGAGCACGCCGAGGACCGTCGACGGCCTGGGCGAGCAGCCTCTTGCGCCCCGACAGCGCAGGGACGGCGCGTCGTCGTCGGGGTCCGGAGCCATCGGGCGAGGCTAGGCGCGGGCCGCGCCGCCGCAGCCAGCAGACGGTCAGGCGGGCGGCGGAGCCAGGGGCAGCGGCGCGCACAGCCCCTCGAGCTCGGCGACCTCGATGCGGTCGCGGTTCTCCCAGGTGATCTCGTTGGTCGGGATCGACCTGGACCTTGTACTCGCGGAACGACTGTCTCGAGGGCGTCGTAGGCGAGCAGCCGGCCCCGAGAGCGAGTCGCCCAGGCCGAGCAGCAGCTTGATCGTCTCGATGCGCCTGGAGCGACCCGACGATGCCGGGCAGCACGCCGAGCACGCCGGCCTCGGCGCACGACGGGGCCATGCTCGGCCGGCGGCGGCTCGGGGACCATGTCGCGGTAGGTCGGGCCGTTCTTCGGGTCGAACACGGTGACCATGCCCTCGAAGCGGAAGATCGAGCCGTGCACCACCGGGATGCCGAGCTTCACCGACGCGTCGTTCACGAGGAAGCGGGTCGGGAAGTTGTCGGTGCCGTCGACGATGGCGTCCCAGCCGTCCGTCAGGCCCGGCGAGGATGTCCATGACGTTGTCGGCGCCGAGGCGCACGTCGTAGGTGACGACGTTGACGTCGGGGTTGAGCAGGGTGAGCGTCTTCTTGGCCGAGTCGACCTTGCGGTCGCCGATGCGGTCCAGGTTGTGGAGGATCTGGCGCTGCAGGTTCGACTCGTCGACGACGTCCATGTCGATGATGCCGATCGTGCCCACGCCGGCGGCGGCGAGGTAGAGCGCGGCGGGCGAGCCGAGGCCGCCGGCGCCGAGGAACAGCACCTTGGCGTCGAGCAGCTTCTGCTGGCCCTCGTCGCCGACCTCGGGGAGGAGCAGGTGGCGCTTGTAGCGGTTGCGCTGCTCGGGGGTGAGGGTCTGCGGGAGGCCGACCAGTCGCGGCCCTCGTCCTTCCACTTGTTGAAGCCGCCCATGACCGACACGGCGTCGGTGTAGCCGAGCTCCTGGAGGGTCTTGGCCGCGAAGGCCGAGCGGACGCCGCCGGCGCAGTGGACGACCAGCGGCGTGTCCTTGTCGGGGATGCGCCCCTCGATGCTGCGTCTCGAGCGTGCCGCGGGGGATGAACACCGCGCCCGGGATGGCGCCCTGCTCGAACTCGTCGGCCTCGCGCACGTCGAGCACGACCGCGCCGGGACGCTGGCGGAGCTCGTCGGCCTCCGCGGTGGTGACCTCGCGGATCTGGGCCTTGGCGTCGGCCAACATCTCACGGAAGCTCGGCATGGCGATCCTTCTTCGTCGGGGCAGGCGGGGCAGCGGTGGGCCGGTGGCCCGGCGCAAAAGCCTACCGAGTCGCTCAACAATCGACCCAAGCCCGCCATTCCCCGTCCGGGAGGGACCCGTCGGTAGCCTCCGCGGGTGCACGAGGGGGACCACCGACCGGACCGCGGCCGCCGGACCGCTCGACCGTCGGTGGAGGTGGGTCGTCCTGGCCACCACGGTCGCCGTGGCCGTCGTGCACGTGGTGCTGACCCGGAACGTCCCGGGCCCCTCGGTCACGTTGGACGAGGCCGGCTACCTGGGCAACGCCCGCTGGGTGGCGGGGGTCGATCCCGTGTTCGGCATGCCCGTGACGCCGTACTACGGCGTGGGCTACGCCCTCGTGCTGGCGCCGCTGCACCTCGTCATCGACGACCCAGCCCTGCTGTGGCGGTGGGTCCTGGTCGTGAACGCCGTGCTCCTGGCCACCCTGGTGCCGCTGCTGACCCGCCTCCTGCGGCGGGTGGTCGGCGCCGAGCCCCGGATCGCCCTCGCCGGCGCGCTCGTGGGTGCGCTCGTGCCTGCCGCGGTGGCCGCGAGCGCGTCGGCCCTGTCCGAGAACCTCTCGCTGCCCCTCGTGGTGGTGCTCGGCCTGGCGGTCCACGCCGCGGTGTCCGACGGCCCGACCTGGACCCGGGTGTGGGTGGGACCGACCGCAGCGCTGCTGTACGCCACCCACGCCCGGTTCACCCCCGTCGTGCTGGTCGTGGCCGCGGTGCTCGTGGCCGGCTGGTGGCGCCGATGGGTCCCCCCGGCGGTGGCCGCGCTCAACCTCGCGTCGCTGGTGGCGCTCACCGCGGCGACGGTCCGGGCCAAGCAGGTGCTCGTCGACGCCCGGTGGTCGCAGCTCGCGCTGGAGAGCGGTGTCGGCGACGGGCTCGACCTGGTGCGCTCGGGCGACGGGCTCCAGAAGATCGTGCAGAGCACCATCGGGCAGGCGTGGACGCTCGCCGTCGGCAGCCTCGGACTGGCCGTCGTCGGCCTGCTCGCGCTCGTCCGCGTGGTCCGCGGTCGCGGTCGCGGCGGCCACGCCGAGGCGGAGCCGACGTCGGACGGCAGCGCGAGCGTGGGCGGCGCGGACCTCCGCCGGGGTCCTGCTCCTCTCGGGGCTCGCGGTGTTCGTGGTCTCGGTCATGTTCTTCGCGAAGACCCGGTTCCGGGCCGACCACCTCGTCTACGGGCGCCACAACGACTGCTTCACCCCGGTGTGGGCCGCGGCGGCGGTGGCGGTCCTCCTCCGCCGACCCGCCGGTCGTGCCGTCCGGAGGTCGCTGGCTGCGGCCTGGGGCTCGATCCTCGCGCTGTCCATCGCCGTGGTCGCGCTCCTCGACCCGCTGAGCTACGGCGGCACCTACGCCCCCTTCGCGGTGCCGTCGATCACCCGCTACATCGGCGACCCCGCGGCCGACTTCTACCTGCGGGCATCGCTGGGCGGGCTGGTGGGCATCACCGTGATCGTGCTGGTCACGCTGGTGGTGCGGCGGCCCGCCCTCCTCGTCGTCCCCCTGGTGGTCGTGTTCACGTGGACCGGCGTCGGCCGGATCGAGGACGTCGAGCGGTACACCGACGTGGTGTACGACAGCTGGGACCTCCCCGACCAGGTCGCCCGGCTCGGCATCGAGCGGGCGTCGCTGAACGCGGACGAGAACCGTGGCTTCGCCGTCCTCACCTACCAGTACTGGATGCCCGACGTCGCCTTCGAGCTGTACGAGCCGAAGCTCGGGGAGTCTCCGGACGAGACCTTCGTGTTCTCCTCGGTGGAGGACCCGGACCTGGCCGCGGAGGGCAGCCGCATCGTGTTGCTGGACCAGGGACCGGCGTTCAGCATCCGGGGCACCCCGGAGGGGATGGCCCTGTGGGTGCGGCCCGGGCCCGAGCAGGACGCGCTGGCCGACGACGGGCTCCTCCTGCCCGAGGGCTTCCCCGACCCCGCTCCCCCCCGAGGCCCGCGTCGCCGACCTGCGGCTGCTCGACGGGATCGCGGGAACGACCCTCACCGTGCCGCCCAGCGGGCGGGTGGACGTCCGGGTCGAGGGGCGGCACGTGGGCACCGGCTCGCCGTGGCCGGACCAGGCCAGCTTCGGGCTCGACGGACGGGTCAAGGTCGTCGCCCTCGTGGAGCCGCTCGACCCCGATGGTGTCTCCGGCTTCCCCACCGGTGGCGAGCTCCCCAGGTGGATCCGCCCCGGTGAGGGCTTCCGCACCGAGGCCGGGGTCCTCGCCATCCAGCCCTACTTCGTGCCCCTGCCCGAGGGCCGCTACCGCGTCACGCTCGGCATCGGCCAGGTGGGGATGGACTGGTTCACCTCCGGCGGCGAGGACGCCACCTTCACCCTGGTCGTCCGGCAGCCATGAAGGAGCCGGCGCCGGCAGCACTGGTCGACGCCCTGCTCGAGGCCGCCGACCGGTCCGGCCCGTGGGAGGTCGTCGAGGTCGCGTCGGCCGGCCGGGTCAACACCAGCACGATCGTGGCCCTTGCCGACGGTGAGCGGGTGGTCGTCCGGGTCTACGGCTGGCCCTTCGACGGCGAGCCCTCGTTCGACCGGCGGGCCAAGGAGGCCTGGCTCCACCCCCGCCTGCGCGCCGCCGGCGTCCCGGTGCCCGAGGTGCTCGCGGTCGCCGACCACGACGGCCTTCAGGGCGCCCTGCTCGAGTGGATGCCGGGGGAGCTGCTCGGCACGGTGGCGGCCACCCGGCCCGAGGTCGACCTGACCGGCGCCTGGCGCGAGGCCGGAGCCGCGCTGCGCCGGGTCCACGACCTCGCCCTCCTCGACGGCGAGGGCTTCGTCGCGGCCGGAGAGCTGGTGCCCTTCGCCGAGGGCTCGCTGGCGCAGCGGGTGGCAGGTGAGCTCGGAGCCGTTCGCCGAGCGGGTGGCCCCCGAGGTCGGCAGGGACGTCGTCGACGTGGGCCGGGTCGAGGAGGTGGCCGCCGGGCTGCTGCCGGTGCTGGCGGCCGCCCCGATCCGCCTCGGCCACAGCGACGCCAACCCGTGGAACGTGCTCGTCGCCCCCGGTGCCGACGGCTGGCACCTCAGCGCGTGGCTCGACTGGGAGCTCGCCTGGCGCGCCGACCCGGCCTACGACCACGTCCGGGCCACCGTCCAGCGCTTCGCACCGATCGGGCCGACACCCGACAGCTGGTGGGACGGCTACGGCGACCGGCCCGCCGAGGTCCGCCTGGAGGCCTACGCCCTCCACCTGCTGCTGTGGAAGGCCGTCGAGCGCATCGACGGGCTCGACTCGCCCGAGACCCGCCTGATGTGGGCCCAGCTCGCGTCGGTCCCCGATCGCCTGTCCCGCATCGAGGCGCTCCTGTCCTGATCCCGCCGGCCGCGGCCAGGTCAGGGACCGGCGACGAGGGCGGGCAGGATCTCGGAGATCGAGCCGCGGATCACCGCGTGGGCGAGGTCGTCCTGCGCGGTCGGGCCGCCGTTGACGATCACGACCCGGGCGCCGGCGCGCCGCGGCGACGGTGGGGAGGACGGCCACCGGGTAGACGCCGAGGGTCGTCCCCACCGCGAGCAGCAGGTCGCAGCGACGGGCGGCGGCATCGGCCGCGTCGATGTCGGCCGGGTCGAGGCCCTCGCCGAACAGCACCGTCGTGGCCTTCAGGATGCCGCCACAGGTGCGACAGGGCGGGTCGGCCTCGCCCGCCTCCACCCGGGCCAGGGCCGTCTCCATCGGCGCCCGCTCGTCGCAGCCGGTGCACATCACCCCGCGCATCGACCCGTGGACCTCGACCACCCGCTCGGGCGACGACCCGGCGAGCAGGTGGAGGCCGTCGGTGTTCTGGGTGACGAGGGTGTCGAGCCGACCGCGCCGCTCGAGCTCGACCAGCGCGTGGTGACCGGGGTTGGGCTCGGGCCGACCAGGCCGGCGAGCGACCGCCGCATCTGCCAGGCCCGGGCCCGGACCTCGGTCGACGACATGTAGTGCTCGATGGTGCTGGCCTTCTCGGCCTCGGGGTTGCGCGTCCAGACCCCGTTGCGGCCCCGGAAGTCGGGGATGCCGCTGTCGGTCGAGATGCCGGCACCGGTCAGGGCGACGATCGACCGGGCCTCGGCCACCCACGCCGCCGCGGCCTCGACCGCCTCGTCGACCGGCACCTCCACGCCGCCGACGAAGCCCCGACGCTCGATGCCCTCGCGCTCGTCGGTGGTCGGATCGTCGCCGCTGTCCACGACCTCGGACGGTACCGCCTCGTCCGCACGGTCGTGCCCGTCCGACCCGCCGCACCCCCGCCCTTGACAACGGATCGGGATGGCATGAAAGTGCACATCGTTCCCTCATGGGCCGCTTCCCCCGACCCCGAACCCCTCACCCCGGAGAAGCGGCCATGCCGACCGTCGACCTCACCTCGCCCACCCTCACCGTCGTCCCGTGGGACGACCCCGTCATCGACGCCCTCGGGCATGCACCCCGCAGCACCTACGTCGAGCGGTTCTGGCTCTCGATCCTGGGCCCCACCGCCACCTGGCTCGTCCGCCACCTCGACGCGCGGCTCGAGAGCGGTGGCGGCGCCGCCACCCTCGACCTGGCCGCGACCGCCGAGGCCCTCGGGCTCGGCGGCGGCACCGGACGCAACAGCCCGCGTGGTGCGGTCGCTGTCGCGCTGCCACCAGTTCGGCATCGTCCGCGGCAGCACCGGCCGGGGCCTCTCGGAGGGGATCGCGGTCCGCCGGGCCCTCCCTCCCCTGACCCGCCACCAGATCAGCCGCCTCCCCCTCGCCCTCCAGGCCGAGCACGACGCCTGGAGGGCCACCGAGCGCGACGCGGCCACCCTCGATGCCCAACGCCGACGGGCCCGACGGGTCGCCCTGGCGCTCGCCGAGCTGGGCGAGGACGTCCCGACCACCGAGCAGCGGCTGCACGGGTGGCGCATCCACCCCGTCATCGCCCGCGAGTCCGCGGTGTGGGCCCACCGCCTCGTCGAGGCCCGCAGCCGAACCCGACCGACGGCTCGACCAGTCCGCCTCGGCGGCGACGCGGCCTGAGCGTCCGGCGGCTCAGACGACGGTGGCGACCTGCTCGGCCACGCCGCCCGGCCCGGTGACCACGACCACGTAGGTGGCGGGGCCGGGCGAGCAGGCGAGCGTCGTGCCGGACGACGGCCAGGGAGGCACCGGGCGCACCCGGCCCCCGCACCTCGACCTCACCCCCGCTGGTGCGCCAGGTCAGCACCACCGCGGCCGAGGGCGTGGCGCACCCCGGCCGCGGCGTCCGGGTCGCGGTGAACGACACCACGACCGGCGCCGCGGGAGGGGGCGGGGCCACCGGCGGCAGCTCGGCCGAGGGCGGCGTGGGAGGCGTCGCCGGCGGTCCGGCCGGCTCGGCGAGCGAGCCGGAGCCTGCGGACGGCGGCGCGTCGGGCGAGGCCGGACCGCCCGGGGCGATCGCAGGCTCCGGCGACCCGCCGTCCGCACCCGCCTCGGACGGAGGCGCGACCGCGGGTGTCGATGGGGCGGGCGCCACGGCCTGCGGGGTGACCTCGGCCGCGGCCACCCCGCCCTCGGGTGCCGGTGCCGAGGAGGTCGGGGTGCCGCTCCGTGGCTCGCCGTCGGGATCGGCCGCGACCGAGGTCGACGGCGCGGCGGCGACGGCCGTCGGAGCGCCACCGCCAGGGCCGAGGAGAGCCAGAAGGGCCACCACGGCGACGGCCGCGGCACCGGACGCGCGACGAGCCCGGCCCCGAGTCGGCCGTGACGAGCCGGCCCGGGGCCCTCCGGCCGCCGGCCCGGGGGTCGTCGGAGCCTCCTGCCGCCGAGGACGGGGTGTCGACGATCGGGCCCGGACCCGGCGGGAGCCGCCCGCACCGGACAGGACGTCGGCGATGCGGCCCCTCGCGGTCGCCGGCAGGACCAGCAGCGGCGCGGCGGCGAACAGGGCCTCGGGCGAGAGGCGGGTGCGACGGCGCTCGGCGCAGGCATCGCAGCGGTCGGCGTGGTCGCCGATCACCTTGGCGGCCGGACCGTCGAAGGCGGTGACGCCCTCGAGCCGGCAGCTCGGACCGGAGGAGGGCGCAGGCGGGTGCCCCGCGATCCCACAGCACCGTCGCCCGCACCGCCTCCCCCAGGCGGACGCGCAGCCGGTGGAGCATCTGGTGGGCGGCACCGGGGGCGACGTCCAGCTCGGCCGCGATCTCCGCCGCACCGAGTCCGTGCCGGAGGTGGAGCTCCAGGAGGCTGGCGTCGCGCGGGGCCAGCGCGGCCGAGGCCGTCCACAGGAGGGCGGCGGCCTCGGCCCGCTCGACGGCCGCGGGCGCATCGTCGGCGACGGCGGGCTCGGGGCCGGCACCACCCACGCCCACGGCGTCCCCCGACGACAGGCTGCGCCCGTCCCGCCCGAGCCGGTCGAGGGCCCGGTTGCGGGCGATGCGCAGGAGCCAGCCCCCGAAGGCCAGCGGGTCCTGCAACGAGGACAGGCGCCGCCACGCCACCTCGAACGCGTCCTGGGTGACGTCGGCGGCGACGTCGCGGGTCGCGCACGATGCGCAGGGCCAGGTCGTGCACGCGGTCGGCCCAGCGGGCGAACAGCTCGCCGAACGCCGCGGCGTCGCCCGGCCTGGGCGGCGAGCACGACGGCCAGGTCGTCGACCCCTCGGGGTGCTGCCGGGCCGGGACCGGGCGTGGCGGACTCAGGGGGCGAGGGTCGCCGTGGGGGCCATGGGGGCCATCGTGCGGGAGATCGGCGGCCCCGGGAAGCGAGCACCCGTCCCCGGGGACCTCTCCCCCCTCCGCTCGTGTCAGGTCGCCGACGCCCGGTCGTCAGGACGGTCACCAACCACGAGACCCGAAGGGCTCCACCACCATGAACCGCTCCACCCATCCCCACCGCACCCTCCGCACCGTCGCCGCCGGCGTCCTGCTGGCCGGCTCCGCCCTGCTGCTCCCCGCCACCGCGGCGCTGGCCGGCCCGTCGGGATCCGACGCCTACGGCACCCGCCCCTCCCCTCCCCCGCCTCCGACCGCGCCGGGCGGGTTCACCACCCGCACCCCGGACCTGCCCGACCTGACCGTCACCGTCGAGGACCTGATCGAGGAGCACGAGCTCGGCTCGGGCACGCTCCACCTCTCCGAGCCGCTCGACCAGGACCTGTTCGTCACCGTCAACATGGTCAACGTCGACACCGGGCCCTGGGACTGGGCGTGCAGCATCGACGGCGGGTTCGGCTGCAACGGCTTCGTCGACGTGACCATCCCGGCGGGCGACGTCGAGGCCGAGTTCGAGGTCCTCGCCGCCCTCGACGGGTCCGCCGAGCCCACCGAGCAGTTCGGCGTCACCCTCTCGGTCTGGGACACCGACGTGGTCGACGTCGGCGACGACGCCTTCGCCTTCCTCTACGACGCCCAGCCCGGCGTCGTCGGCCGCCAGCCCGCTCCCTGGTTCAAGGGCTGACCTGCCCTCCCCACGAGCGCCGAGCGGCGTCGGTGCCCGGACATCCGGGCGCCGGCGCCGCCGTCGCGCCAGGAGGCCGGTCAGGCCGGCAGTGGCTCCCAGCCGGCGAGGAGGTGGGCCAGGGAGCGCACCGCGAAGCCGGTGCCCTGCTTGGGCACCTCGCCGAAGGCGCCCTCGTTGTTCCAGGCCGGGCCGGCGATGTCGAGGTGCGCCCAGGGGATCCCCTCGTCGACGAAGTGGCGGAGGAAGAGGCCGGCGACCGAGGCCCCGGCGAAGCGGCCGGCACCGATGTTGCGGAGGTCGGCCACGTCGCTGTCGAGACCGGAGCGGAGGTGCTCGGGCAGCGGGCAGGGGCCACACCGGCTCACCCGCCTCGTCGGCGGCGCGACGGACGCGCTCGAGCAGCGCGTCACCTCGGCCCATGAGGCCGGCGGTGCGCTGGCCGAGCGCCACCAGGCAGGCCCCGGTGAGGGTGGCCAGGTCGATGATGGCGTCGGGCTTCGCCTCGCAGGCCAGGCGCAGGGCGTCGGCCAGGATGAGCCGACCCTCGGCGTCGGTGTTGAGCACCTCGACGGTGGTGCCGCCCCGGACGGTGAGGACGTCGCCGACCCGGATGGCGTCGGGGCCGATCATGTTCTCGACCAGCGGCAGGAAGCCGGTGACCCGCACCGGTGCCTTCAGCTCGCGGAGCAGGCTCATCGCACCGATCACCGCGGCGGCGCCGCCCATGTCGCTGTTCATGCCCTTCATCCCGTCGGCCGTCTTGAGCGAGTACCCGCCGGTGTCGAAGGTGACGCCCTTGCCCACGAGGGCGACGTGGCCGACGGGCTTGCCCGCCGGCTCGTAGCGCAGCTCGACGAAGCGGGGCTCGTTGGTGGCCCCCTGGCTCACGCCGAGCACGCCGCCGAGGCCACGGCGGGCGATGGCGGCGCGGCCGTCGATGCGGACCTTCAGCCCGGACTCGGCCGCGATGGCCTTGGCCCGCTGGGCCAGCTGGTCGGGGACCAGCGCGCCGCCCGGCTCGTTCACCAGGTCGCGGGACGTCCGCACCGCCCGGGCGATGGCGACACCCCGGGCCACGGCCGCCTTGACCGGCCGCGCCGTCCCCGCGGTCAACGTCACCGAACGGACCTTCGACTCGGTCGGCGTCGCCCGGTGGGCGTCGAAGCGGTAGGCCCCGAGGAGCCACCCCTCGCCCACGGCCTGGGCCGCGTCCTCGATCGAGAGACCGTCGGCGGCGGCCTCGTGCAGCGACACGGCCACCTTGGCGTGCCGGGTGGCGGTCCGGCCGGCGGTGCCCGCGGCGGCGCGCAACCGGGCGGCATCGACCGAGGCCGTCTCCCCCACGCCCACCAGCGAGGTGGTCCGGTCCGCCGGTCGACGCCGAGGGGACGAGGAGCGTCTGGTTCGGCGCTCCGGTGAAGCCGGCGGCGCGGGCGAAGGCCTCGCCGCCGGTGCTGCCGACCAGGTCGTCGGCCAGGTGGTCGGAGCGGACGGGCCGCACGACGAGGTCGGCGCCGGCGGGCACGCGTGCCGCGGTCGTCGGGGTGAGGGGTGCTGGGGGCAAGGGGTCCTCCGAGGAGAAGGTCAGGCGGTTCGGCTGGGGCGCGACGCGCCCTCCTGCCAGCGGGCGAGCACCCAGAGCAGGTCGGACAGCCGGTTGAGGTAGGCGAGGGCGTCGGCGCTGTCGGGAGCGGCGGCGACGGCCACCCGCTCGGCCCGGCGCACGACGGTGCGGGCCACGTCGAGGTGGGCGGCGACGACCGTCTCACCCGGGACGACGAACTCGCGGGGCGGCTCGAAGCGAGACTCGACCTCGTCGATGTGGCGTTCGAGCGCGGTGACCATCTCCGCGGTCACCAGCGAGGTGCCGGCGACGAGCTTGTCGCGGTTGGCGGCGTCGGTGGCCAGGTCGGCCATCAGCACCCACAGGTCGCGCTCGATGCCGACCAGGATGGCCCCCAGCTCGGCGTCGTCGCTGACGGCGCGGGCCAGGCCGATCACGGCCTGGGCCTCGTCGACCTGGCCGTAGGCCTCGGGGCGAGGCGAGTCCTTGGCCACCCGTCCGCCGTAGAGCAGCCCGGTGGTGCCGTCGTCACCCTTCCGGGTGTAGATCCGCATGGTCGGGGAGGCTACCGGTCGGCCCCTCCGCCGCCAGCGGGGAGGCTCAGCGCTTGGTGAGCACGAGGTCGGGCGCCTTGTCGTCGAGCGTGCGCTCGAGGTAGGTGCCCGGCAGGGAGGCCAGCCCGTCGCGCGCCGCGGTCGGCGGCAGCGAGGCGAGGGCGTCGGCGGCGGCGGCGTTGAACTCGCGGGCCCGGTCGAGGGCCGCGCCGACCCCTGCGGACGCCCGCACGACCGACAGGGCGTGCTCGTGGTCGAGGACACCGGCCGTGGGCCCGAGGCGCAGGCGCAGCGCGTCGCCCTCGGGACCGCCGAGGGCCATCAGCACCGGGAGGCTGTACACGCCCTCCCGGATGTCGTTCCCGGCCGGCTTGCCCAGCGACTCGTCGGTCGACACCAGGTCGAGCACGTCGTCGATGATCTGGAAGGCCATGCCGAACGAGGTGCCGTAGGCGGCGACCGCGGCGACCGCCTCGTCCGATGCTCCGGCGGCCGAGGCCCCGATCTCGCAGGCGGCCCGGAACAGCGCGGCGGTCTTGCCCCGGATCGAGTCCTCGTAGGAGCCGACGGTGCGGCTGGGGTCGTGCAGCGTGGCGACCTCGGCCGACTGGCCGATGCACAGGTCGGCGATGGCCATCGACAGGTAGCGGGCCACGTCCTTGCTCACGCCGGCCGCCAGCTGCCCGGCGCGGGCCAGGAGGAAGTCGCCCACCAGGAGGGCCTGGTTCGCGCCCTCGACGGCGTTGATCGTGGGGACGCCCCGTCGCTCGCCGGCCCCGTCCATGATGTCGTCGTGCACCAGGGAGCCGGCCTGGACCAGCTCGACCGCGGTGGCGCCGTCGACCACGTCGGCGTGGAGGACGGACTCGTCACCCCGTCCGGTCGCCGCGGCCGCACAGGCGAGCGCCAGGGCGGGGCGCAGGCGCTTGCCGCCGCCGAGCACCACCCGTCGGGCCGGGGCCTCGAGCTCGGCCCGCTCGACCTCGACGGAGCGGTCGAGGGTCGCCTCGACCCTGCTCAAGCCGTCGGGCAGCGCCGGGAGCCCGAACATCGAGGCGAGGTCGGCCGGGTTCATCACGAGAGCGTACCGAGGGCAGGGCCGGACACGGCCAGTCGGAGCAGAGGCGCGAGCACGGCCGTGCCTACGAGCGCAGGGCCCCGAGGGCGGCCACGCTGGCCGCACCCATGCGGCGGCGACGGGCCTGGAACTCGGCGACGGCCGAGTACAGGTGCCCCTCCCGGAAGTCCGGCCACAGCGTGTCGAGGAAGACCAGCTCGGCGTAGGTGGCCTGCCACGGGAAGAAGTTCGACGTCCGGTGCTCGCTGGAGGTGCGGATGACGAGGTCCATGTCGGGCATGTCGGGGGCGTACAGGGCAGACGCCAGCACGTCCTCGGTGACGTCCTCGGGGGCGACGCCGCGGGCGATCAGGGTCCGTGCCGCGTCGACCAGCTCGGTGCGACCGCCGTAGTTGAACGCGATGCCGAGCACCATCCGGGTGTTGTGCGCGGTGAGCGCCGCCGTCTCGGTGAGCCAGTCGCGGGAGTCCTCGGGGATGCGGGGGTCGTCGAGGCGACCGAGGAAGCGGATCTGCACGCCCTTCTCGTTGAGCTCGTCGCGACGCTCCTTGCGGAGCAGCCACTCGTCGAACCGCATGAGGAAGGCGATCTCCTCGACCTCGCGCGTCCAGTTCTCGGTGGAGAAGGCGTAGGCCGACAGCCAGGACACCCCCAGGTCGAGGCAGGCGTCGACGGTCGCCACGACCGCCTCCTCGGCCGCGGCATGGCCCTCCGACCGGGTCAGCGAGCGCATCTGGGCCCACCGCCCGTTGCCGTCCATGATCACCCCGACGTGGGTGGGGATCTCCCCGGCGCGGACCTCCGGGATCTGGTCGGCCTCGATGATCCGCATGGCGGTCACAGTACCCGGGGCGGTTCCGGGGGTCCGATGCGGGCGTGCTCGGCTCGCCCATCGCCTTCCCGGCCGCGGGCACCCGGTCGGTAGCCTGGTCCGATGCGCAGCTTCCTCGACACGGTGGCGGAGCGGGTCGTCGTCTACGACGGTGCCACCGGCACCTGGCTGCAGACCCAGGACCTCAGCCTCGACGACTACGGCGGCCCGGCCTTCGAGGGGTGCACCGACATCCTCGGCGTCACCCGGCCCGATGTCATCGCCGCCCTCCACACCGCCTACTTCGAGGTGGGCGCCGACGTCGTCGAGACCAACACCTTCGGCGCGTTCGGCGTGCCGCTCGGCGAGTACGACATCGCCGAGCGGGCCCACGAGATCGCGCCTGGCCAACGCCCGCATCGCCCGCGAGGTGGCCGACGGCTTCTCGACGCCCGACCGCCCCCGCTACGTGGCCGGCTCGCTCGGTCCCGGCACCAAGGCCCCGTCGCTGGGCCAGATCCGCTTCGCCGAGCTCCGCGACCACTACGAGGTGGCCGCCGAGGGCCTGCTCGAGGGCGGCGTCGACCTCTTCATCCTCGAGACCCACTTCGACCTGCTCGCCGTGAAGGCGGCCGTCATCGGCGCCCGCCGGGCCATGGCCGCCGATGGGCCGCCAGGTGCCCGATCCAGTGCCAGGTCACCATGGAGCTCACCGGCCGCATGCTCGCTCGGCACCGAGATCGGCGCCGCCCTGGCCGCCATCGACCCGCTGAAGGTCGACATCATCGGCCTCAACTGCGCCACCGGCCCGACCGAGATGAGCGAGCACCTCCGCCACCTCTCGCCAGCACAGCCGCGCGTGCCCGATCTCCGTGCCTGCCCAACGCCGGCCTGCCGTCGGTCGTCGACGGCAAGATGCACTACGACCTGCACGCCCGAGCAGCTGCGCGACCACCAGCGCCGCTTCGTCGAGGAGCTCGGCGTCCAGGTCATCGGCGGCTGCTGCGGCACCACGCCGGAGTACATCAAGCTGCTCGCCGACATGGCGCCCGAACCTCACGCCGGCCGCCCGCACGCTCGACGCACGAGCCGTCGGTCGACCTCGATCTACTCGGCGGTGCCGCTCGAGCAGGACGCTGTCGTTCCTGATGATCGGCGAGCGCACCAACGCCAACGGCTCGAAGAAGTTCCGCGAGGCCATGCTCGAGGGCGACTACGACACCTGCTCGGCCATGGCCACCGACCAGATCAAGGAGGGCGCCCACGTCCTCGACGTGTGCGTCGACTACGTCGGCCGCGACGGCACCGTCGACATGGACGAGATCGCCAGCCGCTTCGCCACCCAGGCCAACGCCCCCCTGGTGCTCGACTCCACCGAGCCCGAGGTGATGGAGGCCGGCCTCCAGTGCGTCGGCGGCCGCGCCATCCTCAACTCGGCCAACCTCGAGGACGGCGACGCCCCCGGCAGCCGGCTCGACCGGGTCTTCACCCTGGCCCAGGACTACGGCGCCGCGGTGATCTGCCTGCTGCATCGACGAGGAGGGCCAGGCCCGCGACGTCGAGTGGAAGATGCGGGTGGCCCAGCGCATCGTCGACCTCGCCACCGACGCGCTACGGCCTCGAGCGCACCGACCTCATCTTCGACGCGCTCACCTTCCCGCTGTCCACCGGCGACGACGACCTCCGCAGCGACGCCATGGAGACCATGGAGGCCATCAAGCGGCATCAAGGAGGAGATCCCGGGCGTCCACACCACGCTCGGCCTCTCCAACGTGAGCTTCGGCCTCAACCCCGGCGGCCCGCCACGTCCTCAACTCCGTGTTCATCGCACGAGTGCGTGAAGAACGGCCTCGACTCGGCCATCGTCCACGCCTCCAAGATCCTGCCGCTGTCAGCAGCATCCCCGACGAGCAGCGCGACGTCTGCCTCGACCTCATCTACGACCGGCGCGGCACCGACGGGCCTCCTGGCCGACGGCGACGACGACTACGACCCGCTCCACAAGCTCCTCGACATCTTCGCCGACGTGAAGGTGCAGGCGGTCGAGAAGGAGGACCGCTCCGACTGGCCGGTCGAGCAAGCGCCTCAGCCAGCGCATCATCGACGGCGAGCGCGAGGGCCTCACCGCCGACCTCGACGAGGCCATGGCCGGGGGCCTCTCCGCCGCTCGACCATCGTCAACGACGTGCCTCCTCGCCGGCATGAAGGTCGTCGGCGAGCTGTTCGGCGCGGGCGAGATGCAGCTGCCGTTCGTGCTCCAGTCGGCCGAGACCATGAAGGCCTCGGTCGCCTACCTCGAGCCCCACATGGAGAAGGTCGAGGGCGAGGCCCGCAAGGGCCGCATCGTGCTCGCCACCGTGAAGGGCGACGTCCACGACATCGGCAAGAACCTCGTCGACATCATCCTCACCAACAACGGCTACGAGGTCTTCAACATCGGGATCAAGGTCGGCGATCTCCGACATGATCGAGAAGGCCGCTCGAGGTCGAGGCCGACGCCATCGGCATGAGCGGCCTGCTGGTGAAGTCGCACGCTCATCATGCGCGACAACCTCGAGGAGCTGAACTCCCGCGAGCCTCGACCTGCCCGTCCTGCTCGGCGGTGCCGCGCTCACCCGCACCTACGTCGAGCGCGACCTGCGCAACGTCTACGGGGGCCGGCTCTTCTACGGCAAGGACGCCTTCGAGGGCCTCCACGTCATGGACCGGCTCGGCGAGATCAAGCCGCGACCCGGGCGCCGACGACCCCGAGTGGGGCGTCGTGCCGAGCGAGTCCGAGGTCAAGCTGGCCGGGCGCTTCGGTGGCCGCGACGCAGGGGCCGACGATGCCGACGTCCCCGACCGCTGGCTCGGCCTCGACGCCGGCAACGAGGTGTTCGTCCCGCCGTTCACCGGCAGTCGAAGGTCGTCAAGGGCATCGCCCTCGACGACATCGCCGCCTACATCAACGAGACCGCGCTGTTCCGCAACCAGTGGCAGTTCCGCCCCGAGGCGAAGGCCGACGGCCCAAGGAGACCGACGAGGAGTTCAACGAGCGGCTGCGGCCCATGCTGCGCGGCGCAGCTGGCCCAGGCCACCACCGAGGGGCTCCTCAACCCGGCCGTCGTCTACGGCTACTACCCCGCCAACAGCGACGGCCAGGACATCGTGATCTGGAGCGACGAGAGCCGCGACGGCGAGATCACCCGCTTCCGCTTCCCCCGCTCACGGGTCGATCCCCACCTGTGCATCAGCGACCTGGTGAAGCCGGTCGACGTCCGACGAGCTCGACTACGTCGCCTTCCACATCGTCACCATGGGCGCGGCCGTCTCGGAGCGCACCGCCGAGCTCTTCGCGGCCGACAAGTACCAGGACTACCTGCTGCTGCACGGCCTCGGCGTCGAGATGGCCGAGGCCCTGGCCGAGCTGTGGCACCGCCGCATCCGCGAGGAGTGGGGCTTCGCCGAGGAGGACGGCCCGAGCCTGGCCGGCCTGTTCCGCCAGCAGTACCGGGGCGGCCGCTACTCGTGGGGCTACCCGGCCTGCCCGGACCTCGAGGACAACCAGCGGGTCGCCGAGCTGCTCGGCGCCGAGCGCCTCGGCATCGAGGTCAACGAGGACACCGGGTACCAGTTCCAGCCGGAGCAGACCACCTCGGCCATCATCCTCCACCACCCCGCCTCGAAGTACTTCGTCGTCCGCTGACCGCCGGTCGTCGTCAACCGGCGACGGCCGGCGCGACCGGCGATCGCTCGGCGCGGCGCCCGAGGTGCACCGCGGCCCGCCACCACAGCACCGTGCCCACCATGAACGACAGGGCCAGCCCGATCGCGCCGCCGGTCGCGCTGTCGGTGACCAGGCACCCGATCGGCGCGCCGAGCAGCAGGAACGGACTCCACCAGGCCCGGGTGCGGATCGCGAGGGAGCTGTCCCCCGCGCCCCGGATCAGGGCACGCGGCGGTCGCAGCGCGGCCATGGCCGCGGTGCCCACGACCGCGGCCAGCCCGATCGTCGACCGCCCGCCGGGCCAGGCCGATCCCAGCGCGCCCACCAGCTGGGGTGAGAAGACGTACAGGGCGGCGCCCCACGCCACAGCCGCGGCCGCGAAGACGCAGCTCCACCTCGCCATGGACCCGACGGCCGCCCGGGTCACGCCCCGGCCGCGGGCCACCCGGGCCATCAGCCCGACCGAGCCCCCGGCGGCGACGACCGTGATCGGCGACATCGCCAGCCGGGCCGCCTCGATCTGGCCGATCGCGGCGGCGCCGACCACGGCCGCGCTGAGCCAGGTCGCCGCCGTCGTGGCCCCGCCGTCGAGGGCCGCCTCCCCCGCGAACGGGAGCGACAGCTCGCGGTGCTCGGTGAGCCACCGGGTCGACGGTGGCAGGGCCCGATGAGGCCCCCCCAGCGACAGCGCGAGGCCGACCAGCGCGGAGACGGCCGCCCCCACCGACCACGCGGCCACCACCCAGGGCCCGCTGGGGTCGCTCACCACGATCCACACCACCGCCGGCAGGGTGACCGCGACCCACGTCCCGTCGACCACGGCCACCGCGGCGTACCGACGGGCGGCGATGAGGTGGTGGCGGGACACGTCCTGCACCACCGCCGCCGCGGTGCCGAGCATCAGCAGGCCGGCCCGGATCGACGCGCCCTCGCCGTGGGGCTGGACGACCATGAGCACGACCCCGATCAGGAGGGGCACCCCGGCGAGCAGCACCGCGGCGGCCGCCGAGGCGGTCCGATGGCGGTCGACCTCCTCGTCGGGGGCACGGCCGAGCACGACGATGGCGGTCGACCCGGTGAGCTCGCGGGTCATGCTCAGCAGGAAGAGGTAGAGGGAGTAGTACAGCGCGAAGACGCCGAACTCCTGGCGGCTGCTGGTGGCCAGCACCATCCACGGCGCCAGGAAGTTCGACAGGCTGCTCAGGGCCTGGTCGACCAGCAACAGCACCTTGCCCGACCTCGCCCGGTCGGCGAGGCGGCGCACGGCCGACGGCGCCGCCGGGCTCACGGGAGGGGTGGCGTCCCCGTGGTGGTGGCGAGGAGCGAGTAGTCGCCGGTGCGGTACGGCTCGAGCGTCCGCGCGTCGAACAGGCGGTAGCCGCGGTCGCGGAACAGGCCGGTGATGGCCTCCTCGTCGTCGCGGGCGAAGTCGTCGAGCAGCACGCTGTGGACGCCGTGCTCCGGCGCCAGGTGCTCGCCGGCGCCGCGCAGGACGGACAGCTCGTGGCCCTCGACGTCGATCTTGAGCACCATGCCGGTGACCTCGGGCCCGATCTCGGCGAGGATCGGCCCGAGGGGCTTCACCTCGACCTCGGTGGTGCCGAGCGACGACGAGGCCGCGCCCTGGTCGAGCGACGACTGGCCCGAGCCCACCTGCAGGAACAGCGTGGCGGTGTGGGCGTCACCTTCGCCCAGGGCGTGGGCTCGCACCTCGATCAGGTCGGCCGAGCCCGAGGCGAGGAGACGGGACCGCACCGGTGGGTTCGGCTCGAAGGCCACGACGCGCAGCGACGGGTCGATGCGGCGGAAGCGGGCGATGTTGGCGCTGAACAGCCCGACGTTGGCCCCGATGTCGAGGAAGGCGTTGCCGGGCTGGAGCAGCCAGGACAGCAACGTCACCTGCCAGAGCTCGTGGCGCAGGGTGCGGTGGCGGGCCTGGGCGCGGGAGGCGAGCACGTAGCGGCGCTCGTCGCGGCCGTCGAGCTCCAGCTCGGCACCGAGGAGGGTGCCGCGGTGGGACCCCGGGCGCACCACCACCGACTTGGCCGTCTGGCGGGCCCGCGCGGTCCATTGGTCGAGCACGGCATCTCCCTCGATCGGGGGGCGCGGCGTGCGATCGCCGCCGCACGCTCCACCCGTCGATGCCGGTCGGTCCGGCATCGGGGCCGCATGGTAGAGCGCGCGCCCCGGCGCGTCGGTCACAGCCGCGGCACCTGCTCGGCGATCCGACGACCGGCCGATGGCTAGGAGAGCACGGCCCGGGCGACGATGTCGGTGCCGAACGCGGTGAGGATGGCGAGGTAGAGGAGGCCGGTGGCGGCCATCACCGCGCTGTACTGGCGCTCCTTCAGGGCGGCACGGGTGACGAGCAGCAGCCCGATGGTCGTCACCGCGCAGGCGACCCACATCCAGCCGAGGATGCCGCCGTAGCCGTCGTCGATGGTGCCGTTCAGCACCGACACCATGCCGGTGGGCACCAGCAGGAGGGCGACCTCCACCGGCCACACGACCATGGTGGCCCGCACCAGCTCCAGCAGCGGGCCGCGCGCCAGGCCCGGCTGCACCAGGTACCAGTGGCCGAGGAGCATGGCGTCGGTGATCGCCCCCAGGAACAGGGCTCCGACCACCGTCCGTGCGATCGACAGCCAGGCCGGCCCGCCCGCGTCGAGGGCGGCGGCGACCAGCCCGACCAGGCCGATGAGGGGGGCCACCAGGTCGAGGGCCGGGGGGAACTCGGGGGCCGCCTTGTCGAAGCGCTGCTCGTCGCGGTCGATGCCGGTCATGGCCGCCACCCGGGCGCTCCGCCGCTCGACGACGTCCCGCTGCCCCGCCACCCCCGCCTCGCGGCGCAGGATGCTGACGGCCAGCGCCACCGCGGCGGCCGGCCACCACACCCAGGGCCGACGCCTCGCGGACCCAGACCGCGCCGGTGCGCGCACCGACGTAGGCGGCCAGCAGCGCCATCAGCCCGAAGGTGCCGCGCAGCAGCCACCCGTACCCGAGGCCGACCTCGCGGCGCCGGGTCGTGACCCACAGGAACGCGAGTCCGCCGACGCTCCACTGGAGCAGCACGGTGGCGGCGTCGAGGCGGATCACGGCGCCGAACCTATTGGCCGGACCTCGCCGGCCCCCATCCCGGGCACGGGTCGCACGAGCCTCGCGGCCGCCGATGATGCCCCATGTCACGCGCGCTCTACGTGACGAACGACCGGGGAGCCACTACTGTTCGAGGCTCCGGGAGACGAATGGGGTGGGAGACGGGCACGTGATGACGGTGCAGGCGATCGGTGACGATCATGCCGCCGCAACCGATCCCATCGGCGGGACGACGACATCCAGACGCCCGCGGGTCGATCCGAAGCTGGCCCTCGGCCTGGCCGACCTCACGGTGGTGGCGGCCTCCGCGGCGCTGAGCCTCACCCTCGGTGGGGGCCTGCTGGGCGACGGCCGGAAGGGCGACGAGGCGGGCTTCGCGGTGCTCGCCGCGGTTGATGCTCCCGGTGTGGCTGGCGGTCTTCTCCAGCCAGCGCCTCTACAACACCCGCTTCATCGGCCGGCGGATCGACGAGATCCGCCGCATCGTGAACGCCACCTTCCTCGGCATCGGCGGCCATGGCCCTCGGCGCCTACTTCGGTGGGCTCGACGTGCCCCGCGACCGCATCGTGGAGATGTTCGTCCTGGTCACGGCGCTGATGATCGCCGAGCGCGAGGTCGCCCGGCAGGTGTTCCGGTCGCCTGCGGCAGAAGGGCAAGCTCGTCCGCGACGTCGTGATCGCCGGGGCCAACCCCGAGGGCCGCGAGCTGGCCGCCATGCTGCGCAGCGACCCGTGGCTGGGCTACCGGGTGCTGGGCTTCGTCGACGACACCGCGACCGACCCCGAGCCGGTCGCCGGCGTCCCGCTCCTGGGCACGATCGCCGACGCGGCCGACCTCCTGAACGCCCGGAGCCGGGCCTCGGTCATCGTGGCCGCCTCCGCCATCGAGAGCGCGACCACCAACCGCCTGGCCCGCGACCTCCTCGACCGGGGCGTCCACGTCGAGCTGTCCTCGACGCTCCGCGACATCGCCTCGCAGCGCCTCGTCGTCCGACCGCTCGGCCGCTTCCCCGTCGTCTACGTCGAGCCGGTGCACGCGCGACGGCTGGCGCAGGCGTGGCCAAGCGGACCTTCGACCTCGTCCTGGCGGCGCTGGGCCTCTCGTCACCGCGCCGGTCCTCGCCGTCGCCGCCATCGCCATCAAGCTCGACTCGCCCGGCCCGGTGCTCTTCCGCCAGGTGCGGGTCGGGCGCAACGGCCGTCCCGTTCCGCGTGCTCAAGCTCCGCACCATGGTGCGTCGACGCCGAGGACCGCCGCGACGAGCTGCTCGAGGCCAACGAGGCCGACGGCCCGCTGTTCAAGATGGAGAACGACCCCCGGATCACCCGGGTCGGGCGCGTTCCTGCGCAAGACGTCCATCGACGAGCTGCCCCAGCTCTGGAACGTGCTCCGGGGCGAGATGAGCCTGGTCGGGCCCCGCCCGGCGCTGCCCCACGAGACCGAGGCCTGGGATCCCCTCCTCACCCAGCGCCTGCGGGTCACGCCCGGCATCACCGGCATGTGGCAGGTCAACGGGCGCAGCGACACGTCGTTCGAGGACTACACCCGCCTCGACCTCTACTACGTCGACAACTGGTCGCTGCTGATCGACCTGGCCATCCTGGGCAAGACGCTGCCGGTCGTGCTGGCCCAGCGCAGGGCGCCAAGTAGCCCGCAGCCGCTCGCGGTCAGCCGTCGACGACCACCAGGTCGTGCGTCGGCCCGGTTGAGGGCCACGGGTCCGTCGTCCGACGGCCACCACGATGTCCTCGAGCCGCATCCCCCAGCGTCCCGGGGTGTAGATGCCCGGCTCGATCGAGAAGGCGTGGCCGGGGCGCGAGCGGCTCGCGGTTGCCGACGACGATGTAGGGGTCCTCGTGCTCCTCCACGCCGATGCCGTGGCCGGTGCGGTGGATGAAGCGGTCGCCGAAGCCGGCCTCGGCGATCGGGCGTGCGGGCCGCGGCGTCGACCGCCTCGCACGGCGGTGCCGACGACGGCCGCGGCGACGGCCGCGGCCTGGGCCTCCTGGAGCGTGGCGTAGGCCTCGGCGACCTCCGCCGGCGGCGACCCGATCGACACGCAGCGGGTGATGTCCGAGCAGTAGCCGGCGCCCCCGTCGGTGGGCCAGGTGCCCCCGAAGTCGCACAGCACCACCTGGCCCGGCTCGATCACGGTGGCGCCCGGCTCGTGGTGCGGGCTGGCCGCGTTCGGGCCCGTGGCCACGATGGCGAAGTTGACCCGGGCGTGGCCCTCGGCCAGGAGCCGGCGACCGAGGTCGGCCGACACCTCGGCCTCGGTCCGTCCGACGAGCGCGATCTCGCCCGCCTTGGAGCTGCGCCGCGACCCGGTCGGCGGCGGCCGCCGCCGCCGTCAGCGCCTCCACCTCGGCCGGGTCCTTGCGGGCCCGGAGCGGGCCGACGACCTCCGACGCTCGCCGCCAGCCGACACCGTCGCCGACGGCGTCCTGGAGGTCGACCACGAAGCGGGCCCAGGTGCGGTCGCCGACCGCGACCGTGCCGGCCGAGCCGACGAGGTCGGCGACCCGGGCCGACCGGGTCCTGCTCCTCGGACCAGGGCGACGTCGAGAACACGTCCGGGCCGCTCGACGACGCGGGGTGCCTCGAGGGCGGGCACCACCAGCATCGGCGTCGGCGTCGCGGGGGACCACCAGCATCGTGAGCCGCTCGAGGGGCATGGCCTCGTAGCCCGTGAGCCACGGCAGGTCGGGACCGACCGACAGGAGGAGGACGTCGACCCCGGCCTCGGTCATGGCATCCCGGACCCGGTCCATCCGCTCGGCGTGCATGGCGGTCAGGCTACGGGTCCCGCCCGGCACACCAGTCCCAAGAGGCTGTGCGGAGCCCACCCGGGCCGCTGCTACCGTCCGACGGGATCGACACCTCGTCCCCCTCCCGCCCCGCCGCCCCCGACGTCGTCCGCGGCTCGATCGCCGTCCCCCCGTTCCCCCGCTCCAAGCGGGCCCTCGACGTGGTGGCGGCGAGCGGCCTGCTGGTCCTGTCGCTGCCCCTGATGGCCTGCGTCGCGCTCGCGGTCAGGCTCGACGGCAGCCCCGTGCTGTTCCGCCAGCGCCGGGTCGGCGCCGGCGGTCGACCGATCGTCATCCGCAAGTTCCGGAGCATGACCGCCGATGCCGAGGAGCGGCTGCGGGCCGACCCGGAGCTCCATGGGCGCTACGTCGCCAACGGGTTCAAGATCCCGGCCGACGAGGACCCCCGGCTCACCCGCTGGGGTCGCTTCCTGAGGTCGTCCAGCCTCGACGAGATGCCCCAGATCCTGAGCGTGCTGCGCGGCGACATGAGCATGGTCGGACCGCGCCCGGTGGTCGAACCCGAGCTCGAGGAGTACGCCACCCGGGGCGCCCTCGACACCTACCTGGGCACCCGGCCGGGGCTCACCGGGCTGTGGCAGGTGAGCGGGCGGAGCGCGCTCGGGCTACAGCGAGCGGGTCGCCCTCGACGTGGCCTACGCCGCGCAGCGCTCCCTCCGACTCGACCTCGCCATCCTCGCCCGGACCGTGATGGCGGTGCTCCGACGCCACGGCGCGCACTGACCGCGTCGCGCCCTGACCGCGTCGCGCCCGACGCGGGTGCCATCCTCTAGGGCCGGGCCGAACGCCGGCCCCCTGGGTCGCGCCGGCTCCGCCGCGTCACCCGCCCTCCGATCGAGCCGGACCCCACCGCCATGACCACAACCGACGCGGAGCCCGAGGTGGGGCCCGACCACCGCCGGCCGGTCCGGGCCCCGTCGCAGCGCAACCAGCAGCTCGTCGCGCTCTGCCTCGCGGCCGCCGCCGCCGTGGTCGCGGCGACCGCCGGGTGCCAGCCCACCGGCACGCCCGTGGTCGACCCCCTGCTCACCGGGGCCTACGCCGCCGTCGTCACCATGCTCGCGGCCCGAGCCCGGCGGTGGCCGGGGATGGTGCCCGTCGTCGTCGCCCTGCTGGCGGCCCGCGGCTGGGCCCTGGCGTTCGCGGTCGCGGCGGGGGTGACCTCGATGGTCGGCGCGAGCCGCGAGCGGAGGCTGCGGAGCTGGGGCGCGGCGACCGGCGCCCTCGTCGATCCAGGCCCTCCTCCGCCTGCCCGACCTCGGCTTCCACGGCGCCAGCGCGCTCGTCGCCGGCCTCGCGGTCGTGCCGGTGGTCGTCTCGGGCTACCAGGGGCTGCGGCCGCCCGAGCGCCGGCAGCTCCGACGCGCCACCGCCTGGGGGCTGGCCGCGACGGTGCTCGTCACCGGCGCGTACGCCTTCGCCCTGGTCACCGCCCGCACCGACCTGGAGCACGGGGTCGACGAGTCCCGGACCGCCCTCGACGCGACGCGGGAGGGGCGCACCGACGACGCCCGCGCCGCGTTCGACCGGGCTGGCGACTCCTTCGACCGGGCCGACACCTTCGTCAACGGGTGGTGGACGGCCCCGGCCCGGGTGGTGCCCGTCCTCGCCCAGCACGTCCGGGCCGTCGGCACCGCATCGTCGCAGGGCCGACAGCTCAGCCGGACCGCCGAGGAGACGGTCGAGCGGGCCAACTACCAGGAGCTGCGCTACCAGGACGGCCAGCTCGACCTCGATCGGATCCGCTCGATCCGGGATCCGCTCGACCGCACCGTCGCGGCCATGCGGCAGGCCCGGGACGAGGTCGCGTCGGTGGACTCGCCGTGGCTCGTCGCGCCCGCGGCGGAGGCCCTCGGCGACCTCGACGGCGAGCTCGACGGGGCCACCGAGGAGGCCGAGCTGGCCGCGCTCGGGGTCGCCCTCGCGCCCGAGATGCTCGGCGGAGAGGGCACCCGGCGGTACTTCGTGGCCTTCGTGACGCCGGTCGAGCTGCGCGGCTCCGGCGGCTTCATCGGCAGCTACGGGGAGCTGGAGGCCACCGACGGGCGGCTTCGGCTGGTGCGCACCGGCGGTGCCACCGAGCTGGAGCGGGCGGTGCCGGACGGCACGGTGCAGATCACCGGTCCCCCGGACTACCTGGCCCGCTACGGGCGGTACGACCCCGGCGACTACTTCCGCGACATGACCTTCTCCCCGCACTTCCCCTACGACGGCGAGGTCATCGCCGAGGCCTACCCCCAGGCCGGCGGCAACGAGGTCGACGGGGTCATCAGCATCGACCCCATCGCCCTCGCGTCCCTCCTCAAGCTCACCGGACCCATCCGCGTCGAGGGCTTCGACCGGACCCTCACCCACCGGAACGCGGTCGAGTTCCTCCTGCAGGACAACTACGAGCTGTTCCCCGACAACGCGCAGCAGACGGCGGCGCTGACCGAGCTGACCGAGACCACCTTCGACCGCTTGACGAACGGCGACCTGCCCGCCCCGCGGGCCCTCGCCCGCGCCCTCGGTCGACCGACGCGCGACGGGCGGATCCGGGCCTGGGCGACCCGCCCCGAGGAGCAGGACCTGTTCGCCCGGCTCGGTGCCGCCGGTGCGTTCCCCGAGCCCCGGCCCGACCACGACTTCCTGACCATCGCGTCGCAGAACTCCGGGAACAACAAGCTCGACCTCTACACCGCGCGCCGCATCGACTACGACGTCCGCCTCGGCGCCGGCGGGCAGGTGCGGGCCACCGCGACCATCACCGTCACCAACGCAGCCCCCGACGACCTGCCGCCGTACGTGCTCGGCGTCCGGTCCGACGTGCCCCGGGGCACGAACCGGATGCAGATGTCGGTGTACAGCCCGCACACCCTCGTCGGAGCCACCGTCGACGGCGAGCGGGTGGGCATGGAGTCGCAGACCGAGGCGGGCCAGCGCGTCTACAGCCGCACCCTCTCGGTGCCCCGGGGGGAGTCCGTGGTGCTGGTGGTCGAGCTGGAGGGCACCCTCGCCCGCGACGGCGACTACGTCCTCGACCTCGCCCCCCAGCCGACGGTCTGGGGGGACCAGCTCAGCCTCACCGTCGGCGACGACTCGGGCGAGCGGATCGCCCGCGACCCGGTCAACACCCTGGGTCGGCGACAGATCGTGGTGGACGAGGCTCTGCTCTGAGGGGCCCGCCATGCCACGCAGAGTGGGGATCCGCGGGTCGCGCGCCGGACGCCACTACGCTGCGGAGCGCGTGTGCGGCAGGTGCTGGACACGCGTCGTGGTGTGTACGACACTGCGGGCACCTGACGACGATGTCCCCGGAGGGCACGAGCCACAATGACGAAGAAGATCACGTTCCTCGCCGCCGCACTCGTGGCCCTCTTCCTGTTCTCGGGGCCGTCCGGCGCCCAGTACGGAGGGGTCTTCGAGGCCACCATCTCCGACGTCACCGTCGTCGCCGGCCAGTCGGTCACCGTCGACGGCACGTGCGAGGACGGCACCGAGGTCGCCGTCACCATCGACGACGAGGCGCGGGCCATCGTCCCCCTCGGCACCATCCCCGTGAACCCCGACGGCACCTTCTCCGGCAGCGTGACCATCCCGAGCCTCGCCCCCGGCACCTACCAGGTGTTCGCCGAGTGCGGCACCGAGGTGCTGACGATCGACGTCGAGGTCGTGGCCGCCCAGACCCCGGGCACCACCGCCCCCACCACCGGCGGTGACACCCTGGCCCGCACCGGTTCGGCCACCGACACCCTCGCCAAGGTCGGCGGCGGCCTCGTGCTCGCCGGCGCCGCGGCGACCCTCCTGAGCTCGAAGCGCCGCCGGGCCACCGCCTGATCCCCGGCGGGTCCGCCCGCCCGAACCGCTCTCCGTCGAGGCCCGGTGCCCCTGGCACCGGGCCTCCTCGCGCCCGGGTCCAGACCCTGCCGGACCGCCTCCAGCCGTCACCTGGAGCGGCGACGCGAGCCACTAACGTGGCCTCCGAGATGCCCGACGCCACCGACGCCCGAGACCTCGAGCTCCGCGACTACCTGGCGGTCATCCCCCGGCGGAAGGTGACCATCCTCGTCACGGTGGCGGTCCTCGTCGGTCTGGCCGTGCTGTCGACCGTGCTCCAGACACCCGTGTACGAGGCCACCGCCGAGGTCCTGGTGCGCGACGACCCCACCATCGGAGGCGGGAACCAGGTCGCCCGCAACCCGGCCGAGATCGAGCAGCGCCTGCGCACCGACATCGAGGTGATGCGCTCGGCCTCGGTGCGCAGCGCGGTCGAGGAGGAGCTGGGCTACCAGCCGAAGGTCCGCATCGCCCCCAAGGGCGAGACCACCGTGATCGCGGTCAGCTCGCGCGACACCGACCCGGTGCGGGCCGCCCGCGAGGCGACGGCCTACGCCGAGACGTTCATCGCCGTCCGGCGGGCCTCCACGGTCGACAGCCTGCTCGCCACCGCCGACCGCATCCAGGAGAAGGTCGACGAGCTCGACGAGGAGGCCGCCGAGATCGACCAGGTGCTCACCGGCTTCGCCGAGCAGATCGCGGCGGCACCCGACGAGGCGGCCCGCCAGCGGCTGGCCCTGCAGCAGGCCGCCGATCGGCAACGGGCCGAGTCCCGCCTGGCCAGCATCGCGGGCCGCAAGGACACCGCCGAGGAGCAGCTCGACGCGGTGCAGCTCGCGGCCCGGACCAGCGGCAACGGCGGGGTCGTGCTGGTCTCGGAGGCCGACGTGCCGACCGACCCCGTGTCGCCGAACCCGGTCCGCAACATCGGGGCCGCGCTCCTCCTCGGGCTCCTGCTCGGCATCGGCCTGGCCTACCTCCGCGAGTACCTCGACGACTCGCTGCGGTCGAAGGACGACCTCGACGGGCTCACCGGCGGCCTCGACGTCCTGGGCATGGTCCCGCAGGTCGCGTCGTGGAAGAACCGCACCAGCCCGTACCTGATCTCGCTGGCCGCACCCACGTCGCCCGAGGCCGAGACCTACCGCGGCCTGCGGACCTCCCTGCAGTTCATCGGCGTCGACCGCCCGCTGCAGCTGGTCCAGATCACCAGCGCCTCACCGGGCGAGGGCAAGACGACCACCCTGGCCAACCTCGGCGTCGCCTTCGCCCGGGCCGGCCACCGCGTCCTGCTGGTCGACTGCGACCTGCGACGACCCCGCCTCCACTCCTTCTTCGGCCTCCCGAACGACCGGGGCTTCACCTCCGCCATCCTCGGCGACCACGACATCCTCGACGTCGTGCAGACGGTGCCCGACTGCCCCCGCCTCGCGGTCCTGCCCTCCGGGCCGGTGCCCCCGAACCCCTCGGAGCTCCTCTCCACCCAGGCCGCGGAGAACCTCCTGGTGAGGCTCACCGAGCACGTCGACTACGTGCTGATCGACAGCCCCCCGCTGCTCCCGGTGTCCGACGCCCGGATCCTGTCCCGCTACGTCGACGGCACCATGCTGATCGCGACGGTCGAGAAGACCAGCAAGCGCAGCCTGGCCCGGGCCCTGGAGCTGCTCGAGCAGGTCGACGCCCCGCTGGTGGGGGTGGTCCTCAACGGGCTCGACGCCGATGCCGCCTACGCCGCCGGCTACGGGACCTCGTCGTACGCGGAGGGGTCCCTCACCTCCGGCGACGGGCTGTTCTCCCTCGGCCGTCGCCGCCGGGGCCACACGACCGACGTGCGCGAGAGCCGGATGCCGTCGTCGAACGGGGCCGGCGGGCCCGCCGCGCCGGCGCCCGAGGCGGCTCCGGCCCCGGCTCCGACCCCGTCAGAGCCGCTGGCCGAGCGCCGCTGACGGCTGCTCCACCGCGGTCGCCGCCTGGCGGGCGTGGTAGCTCGACCGGGTCAGGGGCGATGCCTCGACGTGGCCGAGCCCATGGCCGCAGACCGGCCGCGGCCACCGAGTCGAGCTCGTCGGGTGTCCACCACCGCACCACCGGCAGGTGGTGCGACGTCGGGCCGCAGGTACTGGCCGATGGTGACGATGTCGCAGCCGACGGCCGCCAGGTCGGCCAGGGCCTCGCGCAGCTCGTCGTCCGTCTCGCCCAGGCCCACGATGAGGCTGGACTTGGTGACCAGCCCGGCCTCCTTGGCCCGGGCGAGCACGCTGAGGCTGCGGGCGTAGGACGCCGACGGGCGCACGGCCCGCTGGAGCCGGGCGACGGTCTCCAGGTTGTGGTTCAGGACGTCGGGCCGGGCGGCGAAGATCCGGCCGAGGGCGTCGGGATCGCCCTTGCAGTCGGGGATCAGCACCTCGACCGCGGTGCCCGGGCGCGCGGGCTCGGATGGCGGCCGACCGTCGCCGCGAAGCCGGCCGCGCCGCCGTCGGGCAGGTCGTCTCGGGCGACCGCGGTCACGACCGCGTGCGCCAGGCCCATCCGCGTCGACCGCCTCGGCCACCCGCTCCGGCTCACCGGGGTCGGGGGGCTCGGGGTGGCGGGTGTCGACCAGGCAGAACCCGCACGCCCGGGTGCAGCGCTCGCCGTTGATCATGAACGTGGCGGTGCCGTCGGACCAGCACTCGAAGATGTTCGGGCAGCCGGCCTCCTCGCACACCGTGACCAGGTCGAGGTCGCGGAGCGTCGAGCTTGAGCCGGCGGTAGTCGTCGGTGATGCGGAACCGGGCCCGCATCCACTCCGGCTTGCGCTCGTGGACGGCGCACGCCCTGGCGCACGCCGGCCTCGGCGAGGCGGCCGAGCAGGCGGACCGAGGTGCCCTCCTCCGCCGCCGCCTGCAACCCCTCGGGCACGCGGGCGGTGTCGTCGCCGGGGCCCTCGCCCCGGCTGAACGGGGCCAGGTCCGTCGGACGACGTGCGCCACACGACGTCGGCGCGGTCGACGCCACCGCTCCCCCACCGCTCGGCGGCCAGGCGGGCCACCACGTCGACGACCTCGGCCATCGAGACGTCGACGCCCTCCTGGCGCCAGCGAGGTGACGGGCCGGTCGGCGATGCCGCAGGGCACGATGGCCCGGAACATCGCCATGTCGGGGTCGACGTTGAGGGCGAAGCCGTGCATCGAGCGACCCCGGCTGAGCCGGACCCCGATGGCGGCGATCTTGCGGGGCTCGTCGCCGTCGGCATCGACCCACACCCCGGGGTACTCGGCGAGCCGGCCGGCGGCGACGCCCAGCTCGGCCGAGGGCGTCGATCACCAGCTGCTCGACCGAGTGCACGAAGGCCGGCGGTGTCGGGCTTGGTGCCGCCCCTCGCCCCGGGCACGGTGAGGATCGGGTAGCCGACCAGCTGGCCGGGCCCGTGGTAGGTGACGTCGCCGCCCCGGTCGGCCTGCACCAGCTCGGCGCCGACCTCGGCCGGCGTCGACGAGCACGTGGGACGGGTCGGCCCGGACCCCGAGCGTGAACACCTTGGGGTGCTCGAGGAGGAGCAGGTGGTCGTGCGCCCGGCGTGCGGTGCAGGCCGTGCTGGAGGGCCAGGGCGTCGCGGTAGCGGACCCGGCCCAGCCACCGGACGTGGAGGGGCGGGGCGGTGCGGGGCGCCACCGCGAGGGCCACTAGAGCTCGGCCTCCCAGTCGCGCTGCTCGAGGATGTCGACGACGCGGCGCAGGAAGGCGGCGGCGTAGGCGCCGTCGAAGGCCCGGTGGTCCCACACCAGCGACAGGTTGCGCCATCGAGCGGATGGCGATGGCCTCGTTGCCGGCGGCGTCGGTGACGACCACCGGCCGGCGGGTCACGCCCTCGGTCGAGAGGATCATCACCTGGGGCTGGTTGATGACCGGCATCTGCACCAGGGTGCCGGACGCGCCGGCGTTGGTGATGGTGACGGTGCCGCCGCTGATGTCGTCGGCCGGAGCTTGCGGGTGCGGGCCTTGCCGGCCAGGTCGGCGACGGCCCGGGCGATGGCGGGCAGCCGCAGGTCCTGGGCGCCGTGGATCACCGGGACGATGAGGCCCTCGTAGTCGAGGTCGACGGCGATGCCGAGGTTGACGCTGCTGGTGGACGACCAGCTCGCGCCTCGCCCACGCTGGCGTTCATGTGGGGGAACTCGCCGATGGCGTCGACCAGGGCCCGGGCGATGAACGGGAGGTAGGTGAGGCTGACGCCCGTCCTCGGCCTTGAAGCGCTCCTTGTGGGCCCGACGGACCTTCTCGACGCCCTCGAGGTCGACCTCCATCACGGTCAGGACGTGGGGCGAGGTGGCCTTCGAGCGCACCATGTGCTCGCCGGTGCGGCGGCGGATGTTGTTGAACGGCACCGCCGTCGTCGGCGCGCGCCGGCGGTGGCCGGCGCGGCGGCGGGCCGGGGCGGGCCGGCGCGCGGCGGTGCGGCGCGCCGGGGCGCGGGGCCGGCGGCGCGGGCGCCGGGGCCGCGGGCGCGGCCGGGCGCGGCCGGCGCGCCGCCGCCGGACTCGACGACGGCTCAGGACGTCGGTGCGGGTGATGCGGCCGCCGACGCCGGTGCCGGTGATCGACGCCGGGTCGAGGCCGTGCTCGGCGATCAGCCGGCGGACGACCGGCGACAGGACCAGGCCCTCGGTCGCGCCGGCGCGGCGCCGGCGGCGGGAGCCGGCGCGGGGCGGGCGCGGCGCCGGCGCGGCTCGGGCGCCGGGGCTCGGGGCGGCGCGGTCGCCGGCTCGGCGCGGCCTCGGCGGCGGCCGGGGCCTCGGGCGGCGGGCTCGCCGGCTCGCGGCTCGGGTGCGGGCCTCCGTCGGCGGCGCGGCCTCGGCCGCCGGCGGCCTCCTCGGCGGCCGGCGCCTCGGCCGCCGGGGCGGCGCCGGCGTCGCCCACGACGGCCAGCACGGTGCCGACGTCGACCGTGTCGCCCTCCTCGACCCGGATCTCGGTGATGGTGCCGCTGACCGGCGAGGGGATCTCGGAGTCGACCTTGTCGGTCGAGACCTCGACGATGGCCTCGTCCTCGGCGATCTCGTCGCCGACGGCCTTGAACCACTTGGTGATCGTGCCCTCGGTGACGGTCTCGCCCAGCTGGGGCATCTGGATCTCGGCCATGGCGGCTCCTCGGTGTGTCTCGGCTTCCGTCGAGGGGGACGGGGTCAGCCGTGGAGGCCGCGGCCGGTGAGGGACAGCACCGTCTCGCCGAAGTTCTCCGACAGCGACGGGTGGGGCTGGATGAAGTGGGCGATCTCGTCGACGGTGGCCTCCCAGTTGACGGCCAGGTAGCCCTGGCCGAGCTGCTCGGTCACCCACGGACCGGCCATGTGCACGCCGAGGATGCGGCCGCCGGTGCCGTCGGCCTGCTTCTCGGCGATGACCTTCACCATGCCCTCGGTGTCGCCGATGATCAGGGCCCGGCCGTTGCCCACCACCGGTGCTTGGCCACCACGACGTCGTGGCCGGCGTCCTTGGCCGCCTCCTCGGTCATGCCGACGAAGGCGACCTCGGGGTGGGAGTAGATGCACCAGGGCACCCGGGCGTAGTCGACCGGCACGCGCGTCCTCGCCCAGGATCTGCTTGATCACCAGGATCGCCTCGGCGTAGGCGACGTGGGCCAGGCCGGGGGTGGCGATCAGGTCGCCGACGGCCCAGACGCCGTCGACGCCGGTGCGGCACCACTCGTCGACCGTCGACGAAGCCGCGCTCGTCGACCTCGACACCGGTGCCGTCGAGGCCGAGGCGAGTCCGACAGCGGGCGGCGTCCGACCGACACGATGACCGGTCGGCCTCGACGCGTGTCGCCGCCCTCGAGGTGCGACGCTGACGCCTGCGTCGGACCGGGCTCCTGGCCGTTCACCTGACCGCCGGTGCGGATGGTCGATGCCCCGCTTCTCGAAGGCCCGGACGCACCACCTTCACGACGTCGGTGTCGACCCCGGGCAGGATCTGACGGGCAGCGCCTCGAGGATGGTGACCTCGGCTGCCGAGGTCGGCCAACATCGAGGCGAACTCGCAGCCGATGGCCCCGCCGCCGATGACGACGACCCGGTCGGGCAGCGTGGTCGAGCTGGAACACCTCGTCGGAGGTGAGCGACCCGGTCGCTCACGTCGAAGCCGGGGATGGTGCGCGGCACCGAGCCGGAGGCGAGGATGACGTCGTCGCCGGTGACGGTGGTGGTCTGCCCGTCGGCGCCGGTGACGGTGACGCGTGCGATCGGCGCCGAGGGTGCCGGTGCCGTCGTAGACCGTGACCTTGCGGTTCTTCAGCAGGCCGCCCAGGCCCGTTGACCAGCTGGTCGACCACCGACCACATGCGGGCCGTCGAGGTGGCCGAAGTCGAAGGCGACCTCGCCGGCGGATGACGCCGAAGGTGCCGGCGTCGGCCGACCGTGCGACGGACCTCGGCGGTCTGCAGCAGCTCCTTGGCCGGGATGCAGCCCCGGTTGAGGCAGGTGCCGCCGATGCGACGGTTCTCGATCATGGCGACGTCGAGCCCGGCCGCGGCGCCGTAGAGGGCTGCGGCGTAGCCACCGGGGCCTCCGCCGATGATGACGAGATCGTGGTTGTCGGCCGTGGGGACCACCTCCGTAGGACGGGCGCGGATGGATCGACGGTCTCGCGGGGAGATCGTGCGGCGTCGCCGCGTACCGTCGCCGACTCTATCGACAGCCGCGGGAGGTCTCCTCCGCCGGCCCGGCGGGACGACTCCGACGACGGTCGACGCCCGGCGCGGTCAGGCCGCGGGGCGGTCCAGGAGGTCGCGCAGAGCCGTCTCGAGGTCGGTGTGGACGAAGGTGAACCCTGCGTCCAGGAGCACGGTCGGCAGGACCCGGGCGCTGTCGAACAGCAGGCTGTCGACGAGGGGACCGACGCCGAGCGGGAGCCGAGCCGCCAGGCGCGGGATGGTCATGAACGTGGGCCGACCCAGGACCCGCCCGAGCGTGCGGGTCACCTCGGCGTTGGTCGCCGGGGCGGGACCGACCAGGTTGACCGGCCCGGCCACGTCGTGGTCGAGCAGGAACCGCAGCGCCCGCACCTCGTCGGTGAGCGTGATCCACGGCATCCACTGCTCCCCCGAGCCGGCCTTGCCCCCCACGCCGAGGCGGAAGGCCGGCAGCTGGGCCTTGAGGGCGCCGCCGTCGGGGCTGAGCACGATGCCGGTGCGGGCGTGGGCCACCCGGATGCCGGCCTCCTCGGCCATGCCCGTGGCGGCCTCCCACGCCACGCACACGTCCGGGAGGAAGCCCTCCCCCGGCGGGCTCGCCTCGGTCAGCTCCTCGTCACCGCGATCGCCGTAGTAGCCGATGGCCGAGGCCGACACGAGGACCGACGGACGCGTCGCCATCGCCGCCAGTGCCTCGCTCAGCAGGGCCGTCCCGCGCGAGCGGCTCTCCCGCACCCGCTGGCGGTGCTCGTCGGTCCAACGTCCGGAGGCGATGCCCTCGCCGGCGAGGTGGACGACGCCATCGACGCCCTCCAGCCCGGCTGCGTCGATGGTGCCCGCCTCGATGTCCCACCGGACGTCGCGGCCCGGTCGGCCACCGGAGCGGACGACGCGGACGACCTCGTGGCCGTCGTCCTCGAGCGACCGGCACAGGGCCGATCCGATGAGGCCGGTGGCCCCGGTCACTGCGATCCGCATGGGGACCCGTCTACTCCGGCCGGGCTCCGCCCACAACCCACCCCCGACCTCCGCCGCCGGACGACCGGTAGGTTCGGCCCGGCGGGCTCCCCAACCGACCGCGGAGGTCAACCCGTGCTCAAGGAGTTCAAGGACTTCATCATGAAGGGGAACCTGGTCGAGATCGCCGTCGGGCTGATCCTCGCCCTGTCCTTCGCGGCGGTGGTCGCGGCCTTCGTCGACATCATCAACCAGCTCATCGCTGCCGTCCTCGGCAGCACGACGCCGTTCGAGGATCTCGCCATCACGTGGGGCGAGGGCGAGGACCAGAAGTCGATCGTCTACGGCGGGTTCCTCAACGCGCTGTTCACGTTCATCGTGGTCGGCTTCGTGCTGTTCCTCGTCGTCAAGGCGTACAACAAGATGGTCGAAGCGGCCCGCCGCAAGGGCGAGACCGAAGAGGAGGAGGACGCCACCGAGGAGGTCGTCCTGCTCCGCGAGATCCGCGACCAGCTGGCCCGTCGACCCTGACGTCTCGCGTCGGCGGTGCCCGAGCGGGGCGCCGCCGACGGCTCGGGGCGGTCGGGGCGCATCCCGTAGGGTGCGGACGCCATGAGCACCCGACGCCTGATCGCCGCCGCGCTCCTCTGCGGCCTGGCCATCCTCGTGGCCTTCGCGCTGCAGATCGTCCTCGCCCGCAGCTGACCCGGTCGCCGTCGCCGAGCTGGTGGTCGAGGCCGAGCCGCACCTGCCGCCCCGGGCGCGCCACGGCCCGCGACCTCTGCAGGTCGCGGGCCGTGGCGCGTCCCCGTGGGGACGGACGTCAGAGAGACGTCAGATCGTCACTTCTGCCATCACTTCGCCATCGGCTGCATCCGGATGCCGCCGTCGATGCGGATCGGTCTCGGCGTTGAGGTAGCTGTTGCTCAGCAGCTCGAGGGCCAGGGTGGCGAACTCCTCGGAGGTGCCGAGGCGCTTCGGGAACAGCACGCCGGCCTTGAGCCGGTCCTTGAACTGCTCCGAGGCCTCGCCGGTGCCGTAGATCGGGGTGTCGATCAGGCCGGGGGCGATGCAGTTGACCCGGATGCCGACGGCCGAGAGGTCGCGGGCGATGGGGAGGGTCATGCCGACCACGCCGCCCTTGGAGGCGGAGTAGGAGGCCTGGCCGATCTGGCCGTCGAAGGCGGCGACCGAGGCGACGTTCACGATGGCGCCCCGCTCGTCGAACTCGTCGGCCGGCTCGAGCTGCGCTCATCGCGGTGGCCGCGATGCGGATCATGTTGAACGACCCGACCAGGTTGACCTCGATGACCTTCTTGAAGATGTCGAGGTCGTGGGCCGAGGCGTACTCCCCGTCCTTGCCGATGGTGCGGGTGGCCCAGCCGATGCCGGCCGCGTTCACCAGCGCCCGCAGCGGACCGAGCTCCTTGGCCGCCTCGACCGCGGCGATGGCGTTGTCGGTGTCGGCGACGTCGGTCGGCGACGAACACGCCGCCGAGCTCGTCGGCGAGGGCCTCGCCCTTCTCCTCCTGGCGGTCGAGGTCGGCGACGACGACCTTGGCGCCGCGCGCCGCGAGCAGGCGGGCGGTGGCCTCACCGAGGCCCGACGCGCCGCCGGTGACGATTGCACTGATCCCGTTGATCTCCATGGACCGGCACCCTACTTGACTGGACGGTCAAGGAGTCCAGACGGGCGGGGTCAGGCGGTGGTCGGCGCGCTCGCGGTGCCAGGCCACCTGGGCTCGGAGCCCCTCGTCGAGGGAGACGGTGGGCTTCCAGCCCAGCCGCTCGCCGGCCCGCTCGATCGAGCCGCCGGTGCGGGCCACGTCGCCGGGCTGGGCGTCGCGCCGGTCGAGGCGGACCGCCGCCCCGGCCAGCTGGCCGACCTTCTCGATGACCGACGACAGCCGCACCGGCTCGCCCCCGGCCACGTTGCAGACCAGGCCGGGCTCGACGTCGGCCTCGGCCGCGGCCACGAAGGCCCGGACCACGTCCTCGACGTAGGTGAAGTCCCGCTCGGCGGATCCGTCGCCGTACAGCGGGAAGGGCGTCGCCGTCGAGCGCGCTGCGGCACAGGCGGTGCATCGCCATGTCGGGGCGCTGGCGGGGGCCGTAGACGGTGAAGAGGCGCAGGGAGACCGTCGAGAGGCCCCAGTTGGCGGAGTAGAGGCCGCACAGGTGCTCGCCGCCGAGCTTGGTGACGCCGTAGGGGCTGAACGGGGCGGGCGCCTGGTCCTCGACGCACGGGTACGACGCGGCGTTGCCGTAGACCGAGGAGCTCGACGCGTAGACGACCCGGGCGCTGGGCGCCGCGGCCCGCACCGCCTCGAGCACCCGCTGGGTGGCCAGGACGTTGTCGTCGACGTAGTGGCGGAACCCGCTCTCCCACGAGGGACGGACGCCGGGTTGGCCGGCCAGGTGGTACACGACCTCGGCCCCGTCGACGAGGGCGGCGAGGTCGTCGGCGGCCAGGTCGGCCTCGACCAGCTCGAGCCGGCCGGTGGAGCCGGCCGCGGCAAGGTTGGCCTCCTTGGCCGAGCGCTCGTAGTAGTCGCTGAACCGGTCGACGCCGACCACGCGGTGACCCGCCGCCAGCAGCGACTCGGTGAGGTGGGATCCGACGAAGCCCGCGGCTCCCGTGACGACTGCGACCATGGGTTGCGGCGGTCCTCCGACTCGTCTCCCCGACCTGGTTGCCGGGCACGCTAGACGGTCCGACGACGACCCGGGGCGGTCGGTCGCCGCGAGCGGGCGACCGACGGCGCGCACCCCGCAACGGACGGTGTGCCATGTGACCGGCTTCACCGTTGTCAGTCTCGGGGTACATTGTCGCCGCCGTCACGGTCCGGCCCCCAAGGTCCGAGGCGGCATGGAGATGCAGCCCCCCGCGTCCCTGTTTCCCCCCCGGATTCGTGATCGATCCCGTCGTGGTCTGCGTTCGTCGCGCCCGGCGTGCGGTGTGCCCCACCGTGCGCCTCGGGCGCGACTCGTCGCGCCCACGTTCGGCGGGGATCCGCACCTCCACCCCAGCAACCGGTCGGCCGCACCCGCGGCCGGCCACCCAGCACTGCCCACACAACGTCCCAGGAGGACATCCACCATGACTGCAACCCGCACCACCAGCACCACCACCACCGATCGCGCCCGTCGCGGCGTCGAGTGGGGCTGACCCACATGACCACATCCCTGGCCCTGGTCACCTCCCTCGTCGCCCTCGCGACGCTCGGCACCCTGCGGGTCGCCGTCTCCCCGGGCTCCGCGCCCGTGATCCCGCCGACGACCTCCGTCGGCTCGTCCTCCTCCTCCCCCGGCCCCAAGCGGGTCCGGCGTCGCACCGTGGTCGCCCTCGCAGCCGCCCTGCTCCTCGCCCTCCCGCTGCTGGCCTCCAACCTGATCGACGACCGCTCGGACGTCGACGCCGCCCCGACGGCCACCGCGCCGTACCGGGTGCTCACCGCCCGTGACGGGGCCCTTCCCGGCGAGATGGCCAACGTGGCCGCCATGGTCGGCGCCACCGACGCCTGGACGCGCGGCATCGACGGATCCGGTGTGGGTGTCGCCCTCATCGACTCCGGCGTCGCCCGCACCGAGGGCCTCGACGCCCCCGGCGCCGTCATCGACGGGCCCGACTTCACGGCCGATGCCGGGACGTCGGCGGCCCACGTCGACGCGGCCGGCCACGGCACCCACCTGGCCGGCGTCATCGCCGGTCGACCCCACCGCGCCGAGGGCGCGGAGGGCGACTTCACCGGTGTCGCCCCCGGTGCGCACCTGATCAACCTGAAGGCCCGCGCCGCCGACGGCACCACCGAGGTCGCCGACGTCGCCGAGGCCGTGCGCTGGGCCATCGCCCACCGCGTCGAGCTGAACATCCGGGTCCTGAACCTGTCGTTCAACACCACCAACCCGTCCGACGACCTGGCCGCGGCCCTGCAGGACGCCTGGCGCGCCGGCATCACCGTGGTCGTGTCGGCCGGCAACGACGGCACCGACGCCACCACCCTCACGGCTCCCGCCGACGACCCGATGCTCATCTCGGTCGGCGCCACCGACCACATGGGCACCGTCGACACCGCCGACGACCGCCTCGCCGACTTCTCCAGCCGCGGCAACGCCGGCGCCCAGCCGTCGCTCGTCGCGCCCGGCCGCTCGATCGTCAGCCGCGTCGCCCCCGGCAGCGAGGCCGAGGAGCAGACCGAGGCCCTCGTCACCGACTCCCTGGTCAAGGCCAGCGGCACCTCGCAGTCGGCGGCCGAGGTCGCCGGCCTCGTCGCCCTGCTGCAGCAGCAGCGTCCCGGGCTGACCCCGGACCAGGTGAAGGCCCTGCTCCTGGGCTCGACCTCCCCTGTCCAGGGTCGTCCGGTCGGCGCCGGTGCCGGCCTCGTCGACGTCGACCGCGCCCTGCGCCTCCCGACCCCGACCTTCGACGGCCCGGCCGGTGGCTTCGGCACGCCGACCGCCGCTCCCGCCGACACGCTGATCGACCCCTGGTCGAGCAACTCCTGGGGCAGCAACTCCTGGGGCAGCAACAGCTGGGGCAGCAACTCCTGGGGCAGCAACAGCTGGGGCAGCAACAGCTGGGGCTCGAACTCCTGGGGCAGCAACAGCTGGGGCAGCAACTCCTGGGGCAGCAACAGCTGGGGCAGCAACTCCTGGGGCAGCAACAGCTGGGGCAGCAACTCCTGGGGCAGCAACAGCTGGGGCTCGAACTCCTGGGGCAGCAACAGCTGGGGCTCGAACTCCTGGGGCAGCAACAGCTGGGGCAGCAACTCCTGGGGCAGCAACAGCTGGGGCAGCAACTCCTGGGGCAGCAACAGCTGGGGCAGCAACTCCTGGGGCAGCAACAGCTGGGGCAGCAACAGCTGGGGCAGCAACAGCCTGGGGCAGCAACAGCTGGGGCAGCAACTCCTGGGGCAGCAACAGCTGGGGCAGCAACTCCTGGGGCAGCAACAGCTGGGGCAGCAACTCCTGGGGCAGCAACAGCTGGGGCTCGAACTCCTGGGGCAGCAACAGCTGGGGCAGCAACTCCTGGGGCAGCAACAGCTGGGGCAGCAACTCCTGGGGCAGCAACAGCTGGGGCTCGAACTCCTGGGGCAGCAACAGCTGGGGCTCGAACTCCTGGGGCAGCAACAGCTGGGGCAGCAACTCCTGGGGCTGACCCCCTCCCGGTGACCTCCTGACCACCGTGGGAGCCGGCGGCACTACACGCCGCCGGCTTCCACGGCTACGCTTCCCCACCTCGCACGAGACCGCCGGGGGGTGGCGTGGCCGACACAGCACAGCTGCACGACCACGACGACCGGTGGAGCCTGCCTCCGGACATCCGCGTCGCGCTGTTCAGCGCGCTGCTGGCCGGGCTCGCGGTGCTGATCCACCAATGGGGCATCACCGACCTCCCACCGCTCGACGTGCCCTTCCACGTCGAGTGGTGGCACATCGCGATCCTCTCCCTGCTGGCCGACCTGCTCGTCGTCCGGCTGGAGTCGCGGGGCGAGACCCAGATGCTCTCGCTGGGCGACATCCCCGTCACCATCGGGTTGGCCCTGGCCTCCCCGATCGGGCTGCTGGTCGGGCGCCTGGCCGGGGCGGGCTTCGCCCTCGCCGTCGTCCGCCGCCAGCCCCTGCGCAAGCTGGCCTTCAACCTGTCGCTGTTCGCGTTCGAGACCACCCTGGCCTACTGGGTGTACCGCACCCTGCTGGGCAACGCCGACCCGGTCGACGCCCCGTCGTGGACCGCCGCGGTCGTGGCCGTCCTGGTGGCCGACGCGGTGAGCGTCCTGGGTGTGACCGCGGTGATCGCCCTGTACGCAGGGGCGCCTCGGGGGGCCTCGATCCCCCGGGCTCTGGCCCTCACCTGGCTCACCGGCCTGGCCTCAGCGGGCATCGGGCTGGGCGTCATCGGGGCCCTCTGGTACAACCCGCCGCTCGCGGTGCTCTTCGTCCCGGTGGTGCTGGGCGTCTACGTGATGAACCGCACCTACCTCACGCTCAGCCAGCGGTACCGCAGCCTCGAGACCCTCCACGGCTTCACCCGCGACCTGGGCCGCTCGCTCGACATCGAGGCCGTCGGCGGCTCCGTGCTGCGGTCCGCCCTCGACCTCATGCGGGCCGAAGCCGCCCACCTGGTGATCCACGAGCGCCCGGAGGGCCTCGCCCTGCTCATCTCGGCGGCCGACGGCGTCGACGACGTGACGGTGCGGGCGATCTCCCCCGACCTGGCCGAGAACGCCTTCGCCCGCCTCTCGCCGGACATGGCGGCCCACCTGTGGGAGGGCCCCGATGCCCTGCCGCCGTGGATCGACGACCGGGCCGTCCGGGAGGTCGTGGTGGCACCGGTCGAGGCCACCACCAACAACATCGGGCTCCTGCTGGTCATCAACGCCCGGGAGGACATCGGCGGGTTCGACCGCCGCGACCTCACCTTCTTCGAGACCCTCGCCAACCACGCCAGCAAGGCCATCGAGAACAGCCACCTGTACCACCGGCTCCGGCGGGAGGCGATGCAGCGCACCCACCAGGCGCTCCACGACCCGCTGACCGGCCTCCCGAACCGCCAGCTCCTCGACGAGCGGCTCGAGGCCGAGCTGGCCATGGCCCGCGAGCACGACACCCAGGTCGGGGTGATGGTGATCGACCTCGAGCTGTTCAAGGAGGTCAACGACACCCTCGGCCACCACGCCGGCGACAACATCCTCCGCAGCGTGTGCCGGCGGCTCGAGGAGCTCATGCCCGACGACGCGACCCTGGTCCGCTTCGGTGGCGACGAGTTCGTCGTGCTGGTGCCCGAGGCGGAGTCCGTCGACGCCCTGACGGTCCACGCCCGGACCCTGCTCGGGGCCTTCGACCAGCCCTTCATCGAGCAGGACCTCGACATCGTGATCGGCGCCAGCATCGGCCTCGCCCTCTACCCGGAGCACGCCGACACCGCGGCCACCCTGCTGCAGCGGGCCGACGTGGCGATGTACCGGGCCAAGGCGGCCCGGGCCGGCTTCGAGGTGTACGCCCCCGAGCTCGACCCGTTCACGCCTCGTCGGCTGGCCCTCGCCGGCCAGCTGCGCGAGGCGATCGACCGCCACCAGGTCGAGGTCGTGTACCAGCCGCAGATCGACCTCATCGACGGCAAGGTGGTGGGGGTCGAGGCGCTGGTGCGCTGGCGGCACCCCACCCTGGGCCTGCTGCCGCCGAGCGAGTTCGTCGCCGCTGCGGAGCAGACAGGGGCCATCAAGCCCCTCACCCTCCGCGTGCTCGACCTGGCCCTCGCCACCTGCAAGGCCTGGCGGAACGCCGGGTTCGACCTGAAGATGTCGGTGAACCTCTCGGTCACCAGCCTCCTCGACCAGAGCCTCCCCGACGACGTGCGGACGCTGCTCGAGAAGCACGGCGTCCCGGCCGAGTCACTCGTCCTGGAGCTCACCGAGGGCAGCGTGATGACCGAGTCACGCCGGTCGGTGTCGGTGCTGGCCGCGCTCGACGACATGGGCGTCAAGCTGTCGATCGACGACTTCGGCACCGGGTACTCGTCGATGTCGCACCTGCGTCGCCTGCCGATCTCGGAGATCAAGATCGACCGGTCGTTCATCTCCGACTTCACGATCAACGACCACGACCTGGCCATCGTGCGCACCACGATCGACCTGGGGCACCACCTGGGCATGCGGGTCGTGGCCGAGGGCGCGGAGGGCGCCGACGCCCTCGACAAGCTCCGGGAGCTGGGCTGCGACCTGGCCCAGGGGTACGTCATCAGCCGGCCCCGCGACAAGGTGGCCATCGACGCCTGGCTGGCCACCCAGGACGTCGCCCGCCTGGTCCCGCCCACCGAGCCGACCTCGCTGCACGAACGCCGCATCCAGCGCCGCGACCACGCCTGAGCGCCCGTTCGGGCCTCCGACCTCGGACCGGGCGCGACTCCGCCGCCGGGTCCCCGGTGCGGCGGGGCCCGACGGCGGCGTCAGGAGGGGTCAGGGGCTGGACGCCTCGTCAGAGGCGCTCGGCGATCAGAGGTCGACGGGGCGCAGCACCAGGCTGATGCCGTGGGCGATGCCGTTGCTGGCCTTGATGTCGAGCTTGCTGCGGACGAGCCAGGGGTCGATGTCGTTGCGGTCCTGGTCACCGAGGATCGCGGTGCCGAGCCACTTGAACGGGAACACCTTGATGGTGCCGCCCTGGAGCGTGGTCAGAGCGGTGCCGCGGGGCACCGACAGCGCCGTCTTGGAGTCGATCTGACCACTGACCGCGTGGTACAGGATCACCGTCTGGAGCGTGCCGGGCGCACCGGTCTCCAGCTGGACCAGCTTGTTCAGGATGGTCGCCTCGCTGGCGAACCAGTAGCGCGGCCCGTACAGGTCGGCGACGAGCGCCTGGAAGGCCCGGTCGTTCGGGATGAACACGGTGAGGTTCGCGTTCGGGTCGTCGAGCGCGGCCGACAGACCGGCCGCGTCGACGCCGGCGGCGAGGATGTCGAAGTCGTACCAGTTGCGGTCGGTGCCGCCGCCCTGGGCGTCGAGGATGTCGGCCAGGGTCGGTCCCGGACTGCTGCCGGTGGCGCCGGCGGGCACAGCTGCGGCGGCAGTCGAGAGGGCGACGGCAGCGACGGCGGCTGCCACGAGTGAGCGGAGCTTCATGGGGGGTCTCCTCGGGATCGTGCACCGACCGGTGCCGGCGCCTCCCCTCCTTCGCCCCGGGCCCCCGGCGCGGATGCAGACGACGCCACGGAGGCCCTCAGAGACGGCCGTCCCGCTGGCCGGCGCGTACCCTCCCGCCATGGACGACCTCATCGTGCGCCCGCTGGAGTGCGGGTGGCTCACCGCCGACGCCGGCACCATGCTCGTCGGCGCCTCGGGCCCCTTCCGGATGCCGGTCGGCGCCTTCCTGGTCGAGCACCCGCAGGGCACGGTCGTGTTCGACACCGGCATGCACCCGGAGCTCGAGCACGACACGTCGCGCATGGGCGCGACCGCCTCGCTGTTCGACGTGGAGCTCACGCCGGCGTGGACCCTCACCGGCCAGCTGGCCCAGGTGGGCGTGGCGCCCGACGACGTCTCGGTGGTCGTGGCGAGCCACCTCCACTTCGACCACTGCGGCGGCCTGGCCCAGCTGCCCGACGCCCGCGTGCTGGTGCAGCGGGCCGAGTGGGAGGTCGCCTTCGACGACGTGCTGGTCGAGCTCGGCGTCTACAACCCCGACGACTTCGACCTCGGCCACGACCGTGTGCTGCTCGACGGCGAGCACGACGTCTTCGGCGACGGTCGGCTGCGCCTGATCCCGACCTTCGGGCACACCGCAGGCCACCAGTCGCTGCTGATCGACGGCTCGACCCTGCTGGTCGGCGACGCCTGCTACTGCCAGCGGGCCCTCGACGAGGACGCACCCCCGCCCTTCGCGGCCGACGTCGACGAACAACGGGCCGGCTTCGCCCGCCTGCGCGAGCAGCAGGCCGCCGGCACCCGCCTCGTCTTCTCCCACGACCCGGACCAGTGGGCCACCCTGGGGCGCCACGCTGTGAGCGCCCGGCCGGCACCTCGTCCCGCGGGGTGGCGCGCCGCGCTCGGGGCGCTCGTCGTCGTCGGGCTGGCCGCGTGCGGGGGCGGGTCGGACGATCCGGAGGGCGGGTCGGCGACGACGACATCGACCACGACGACGTCGGAGGCGACGGCGTCGTCCACCGCGGAGTCCCCCGTTCGAGGTCGAGGTGGTCACCGAGACCTTCGTCGACGGATCACGGCCGACCGCAGCGGCCGGCGCGGCGACGCCCGAGCAGCCCGACCGCACGCTCGTCACCCACATCGCCCACCCGACGACCGGAGGGCCGTACCCGCTCATCGTCCTGTCGCACGGGTTCACGGGTCACCCCGACGAGTACGAGGAGACGATCCCGATGTGGGCCGCGGAGGGCTTCGTCGTCGCCGCGCCGGAGTTCCCGCTGACCAACCGCGAGGTGCCCGAGCCCGCCGTCGGCGACGTCGTCAACCAGCCGGAGGACGTCTCGTTCGTGATCGACGAGGTGCTGGCGGCGGGTGACGATCCGTCCAGCCCGCTGCACGGCCTCGTCGACCCCGAGGCCATCGGCGTCGTGGGCCACAGCCTCGGCGGTGCGACGACGTGGGCCGTGTCCTTCGACCGGCTGCGACGCGACGATCGGATCGACTCGACCGTCGTGTTCGCCGGCCTGACCTTCCCGATGCCGGACAGCGAGCTCGAGCTCGACTCGGGCCTGCCGCTCCTGGTGATGCACGGCGACGAGGACGACGTGCCCCCGGGCTCGTCCTTGGCGGCCTACGAGCAGGCGGTCAGCCCCAAGTGGTTCGTCACCCTGCGGGGCGCGACCCACGTCCCGGCCTTCACCGACGACCCGTCACCCCACGACGAGCTGGTGACCCGCACGGTGCTCGACTTCTGGCACGGCACCCTCGATGGCGACGCCGCCGCACTGGACCGGGTCACCGCCGACGCCACCGACCCCGAGCTCTCGACCGTCCACCACGAGTAGCCCAGCCACCACCCGCCGCGTCAGGCCGGGCGGTCACCTGCGCGCCGATCGCCCCAGCCACCGCCGCCGGGGGTGAGCATGCGCAGGACGTCGCCGGCCTGGAGGTGGATCGTGCACTTGTCGGGGAGGCGCTCGGCCCGGGCCTCGTCGCCGCCGGGCAGCAGCCAGTTCTCCCCGACCGCGCCGGGCTCGCCGCCGGCGAGACCCCACGGCTGCGACACCCGGCGCTCGGTGATCAGCGACACGGTCGCGTCCGCGAGCACCTGCAGGTCGCGCTCGATCCCCTCGCCGCCCGCCGCCGACCCGGCGCCGCCGCTCCCCCGCCGCAGCCGCTGGCGCAGCACCCGCAGCGGGAACGCCCGCTCCAGCGCCTCGATCGGCGTGTTCCGGGTGTTGGTCATGCCGGTGTGGACGCCGCGCATGCCGGCGGTCGGCGGCCGACCGCGGGCGGCCGCCCTGGCCGCCGGCGATCGTCTCGTAGGACACCCAGCCGTCGCCCGCCGACCAGCAGGTTGTTCATCGTGCCCTGCGAGGCCGCGCCCACCCGGTCGGGCGCGGCCTCGGCGAGGGCGCCGAGGCACACGTCGGCGACCCGCTGGCTGACCTCGACGTTGCCGGCGCCGACGGCCGCCGGGAAGCGGGCGGCCACGATCGTGCCGGACGGGGCGACGACCTCGACCGGCCCGGAGGCCGCCACCGTTGGCGGGGACGTCGGCGGGTCGAGGGCGGAGCGCAGGGCGAACACCGCGGCGCTGACCGTCACCGCCTCGACCGCGTTGACGTTGCCGCGGCGCTGGGCGTCGGTGCCGGTGAAGTCGAAGGTGACGCGCTCGCCGTCGACCCGCACCGCCACCCGGATCGTGGCCGGCTGGCGCTGGTCGTCGGCCGACCCGGTCGAGTCGAGGACGTCCTCGGCCGTCCACTCGCCGTCGGGCAGCGCGGCGATGGCGGCGCGCATCCGGCGCTCGCCGTAGGCGACGACCTCGTCGAGCGGCGCACCGGTCGTCTCGACCAGGGCCGCCAATCGCTCGACGCCGACGACGTTGGCGCCGACCTGGGCGTCGAGGTCGCCGCGCCGCTCGTCGGGCGTGCGGGAGGACGGCCACCAGCACCGCCCGCACCTCGGGCGTGAAGCCGCACCGGCGGGATGCGCAGGCCCTCCTGCTGGATCTCGGTCGCGTCGGCGGGGATCGACCCGGGCGCGGCGCCACCCACGTCGGCGTGGTGGGCCCGGTTGGCGGCCCACCCGACCAGTCGCCCGTCGGCGGTGTGGCACGGCGGCGACGAGGGTGACGTCGTTGAGGTGGGTGCCGCCGGCGAACGGGTCGTTGACGATCGACCTGCTCCCCGGGCTCGACGTCGGGGCCGACGGCGTCGATGGCGGCCGCGCACCGACGCCGGCATCGACCCGAGGTGCACCGGGATGTGCTCGGCCTGGACCAGCAGCGTGCCGTCGGCGGTGAACAGGGCGGCCGAGCAGTCGGCCCGCTCCTTGATGTTGGGGCTGAACGCCGCCCGGCGCAGCACCGCGCCCATCTCCTCGGCGATGCCGGTGAGGCGGGCGATCAGCACCGGCAGCGCGGCCGGATCGAGCGGCGTCACGTCGCGTCCGCCGACGCGGTCGGCCGGACGCCGAGCGGTCAGCACGAGGGCGCCGAGCGGGCCGGGGTCGGCCCGCCAGCCGTCGGCGACCCAGATGGTGCAGTCGGGCTCGGCGATCACCGCCGGGCCGACGGCTGCCGCTCGCGGTCGGCGGCGGGCAGGTCGGACACCACCAGCGGGGCCGGGAGGCGGGCCGTCGCCCGGAGCGCCACCACCTCGACCGGCGCGTCCGGGCCGGGCGTACCCGTTGCGTCGCTCGTGCTCGGCCGGGAAGTCCGCCACCGACGGCACCCGCAGCTCGTGGCTCTGGCCGGCGTACCGGCAGTCGACGCGCCACCTCGACCTCGACGTCGGGCCCGCCGCCGCCCAGGCCCGCCACCGCCTCGGCGGCCAGGGCCCGCAGGGCGTCGTCGAGGCCGGTGTGGTCGGCGCGGCGTGGGCCACGAGCGGACGACGTCGTGCTGGCGCGGCGCCGCACAGCAGCCCGACGGCCGAGAGCACCCCGGCCCGGGGCGGGACGATCACCGTCGGCCATGCCCAGGGCGTCGGCGAGGCCGCAGGCGTGCAGCGGGCCGGCGCCCCCGAACGCGACGAGCGCGAGGTCCCGCGGGTCGACGCCGCGGGCCACCGTCACCGCCCGCACGGCCTGCTCCATGGCCGACTCGACCACGGTGATGACGTCGTCGGCCGTCGACCCCGGCGCGGGCGAGCGCCTCCCGGGCGGCCTCGACGTCGAGCACGCCCGACCCCCGGCAGCTCGGTCCCGCTCGGGATGCGTCCCGGCGACGAGGTCGGCGTCGGTGACCGTCGGCTCGGTGCCACCGAGGCCGTAGCAGGCGGGACCGGGCACGGCGCCGGCGCTGCGCGGCCCGACGGTGAGCGCTCCGCCCGGGTCGATGGCCGGCGATCGACCCGCCGCCGGCGCCGATGGTGTGGACGTCGAGCGACGGCAGGCGCACCGGCAGCCCGGCGACCGACCGCTCGCCCGCCGGCTCGGGCGCGCCGGCCGCGCACGAGGCACACGTCGGTGCTGGTGCCGCCCATGTCGAAGGTGACCGCGTCGGGGAAGCCGCACGCCTCGGCGATGGCGGCGGCCGCGGCGACACCGCCCGCCGGGCCCGACAGCAGGAGCGACACCGGCACCTCGGCCGCCCGCTCGATGGGGACGAGCCCCCCGGCCGAGGTCATCACCGCGACCTCGTCGGCGGCGTCGGCCAGCGCCGCGAGGTAGGCACGGCACGGCGGGCGCAGGAAGGCGTTGATCGCGGTGGTGACGATCCGCTCGTACTCCCGGACCTGGGGCGACACCTCGTGCGAGGCGGTCACGTCGTGGCCGGCGGCCCGCAGGGCCACCGCCACCTGGCGCTCGTGGGCCGGGTGGAGGTCGGAGTGCAGCAGGCACACCGCGACCGCCTCGGCCGGTCCCAGGTCGAGCGCGGCGACGGCGTCGACGTCGACGGGGGCGAGCTCGGAGCCGTCGGGGACCGAGGCGGCCGGCCACCTCGTGGCGGTCGCCCCGGGCGACGAGGGGCGCCGGCCGGTCGGCGAAGGGGTCGTAGAGCGACGGCCGGTCCTGGCGGCCGATCTCGATGAGGTCGGCCAGCCCCTGGTTGGTGATCAGCGCGACCCGGGCCCCTCGTCGCTCGAGCAGGGCGTTGGTGGCGACCGTCGTGCCGTGGGCGAGGACCGCGGGACGTCCCTCGTCCGCCAGCGCAGCCACGCCCCGACGGACCGCGACGCCCGGGTCCTGCGGCGTCGACGGCACCTTGGCGACCGACCCGTCGGCGGCGACGACGTCGGTGAAGGTGCCACCGGTGTCGGCCCCGATGCGGGAGCGGGAGGCATCCGACGGCACCGGCCGAGTGTGCCACGACCCGGCGACGGGCCGGGCCGCGCAGATCCTCCCCGTCGATCCCTCCCGACGGGAATCCGTCGGCCGATGGGGCTGTTGCAGTCGTCACGCCACCGAGGACGGACCGGGGGGTTCTCCCCCGTGACGGACGCGGCGGCCACCGGGATGATGGACCCATCCCACGAGATCGCCCACGGAGGGCACCGCGATGACCCAGAGCTCCGAGCGCACCAACGTCCTCGTCGCCACCGCCGGCCTGGCGCTGATCCTCCTCGTGTCGCCCCTGTCGACGCTCGCGACCGTCGCGGTCGTGCTCACCATGGTGGGCATCGCCCTGACCTACCGGCTCACCGCCAACCCGGTGCAGGTCGTCCGGGCCGAGGTCCCCGTCGAGTCGCCCCGCCGGGACGCCCGCTGACCTGAGGTCACCAGACGACGACGACGTCGTCCGGGACCGTCCGCTCGAAGCGGACGCAGAAGGTGCGGGCGTGCTCGTCGACGCCGTCCCACACGATGAGGGCGAGGTCGGCGACCGAGGACAGCCAGGCGTCGCGGCGGCCGAGGGCCTTGCCCCGATCCGCGATGGTGGCCCCGACCTTCTTCTCCAGCACCACCTCGCGGGGCGCGGCCGCCCGCAGGGCCTCGAAGCGGTCACGGTCGGCCCGCCGCATGGTGTCCTGCGGGTCGGGCCAGGGCAGGACCGCCATCCAGTCGACGTCGGCCTCGATGGCGGCCTCGGCGGCGAGGGCCTCGGCTCCGGCCCGCAGCCCCGTCAGCACGACCAGGTCGGGGTGGAGCCGGGCGTAGGCCGCCATCATCTCCGCCAGGCGGCGTCGCAGGTCGGCGAGGTCGGACGGGTCGTCGGGCAGGTCGCGCTGCCCGCCGGCGACGCACAGCGTGCCCTCGGGGATGCGGCCGTCGCGCCGGCGGCGCTCGGCCCGGGCCGCGGCCGGGTCGAGGTCGCGCAGCTTCCCTCCCGACGACCCCGACGAGCCCGATGACCCTGACGCGGGCCGACCCCGGGGGGCATCGGCCGGACCGAGCTCGTCGGGTCGGGGCGGCTCGGCGCCCGACGCGTCGTCGCCCTCGAGCGACGACCGCACCGCCAGCCGATCGACGACGTCGTTCATCTCGTCGCCGGAGTGGCCCTTCACCCAGCGGGGGACGCCGAAGCGCCCGGCCTTGTGGGCCTCGATCAGCGGCTCCCACAGGTCCCGGTTGGCGACCGGCTGCTTGGCGCTGTTCCTCCACCCGCGCGTCTCCCACCCCTTCCACCACCCGTCGCGGAAGCAGTTCGCGACGTAGGTCGAGTCGGTCACCACGTCGAGCTCGCCGTCGAGGGTCCGCACCGCCTCCAGCACGGCCCGCAGCTCCATGCGCTGGTTGGTGGTGTCGGGGTCGTGGCCGCGCCCCCAGGCGCCCCCTGGGACGGCCCAGGCCCAGCCGCCCGGCCCCGGGTTCCCGGAGCAGGCCCCGTCGGTGTAGACGACCGTGGTCATCGGCCGAGCATCGCAGACGGCCGCGGTCCCCGGCGCGCCGTCGCCGCACCCTGACCCGGACCACCGTTCGTCTCCGATGTGTGACATCCGCCTGGGGGTGGATGCGACCAGGGTCCGGCGGTGCGAGAGTGGGAGCACCCCACCTCGCCCCCGAAGAGGTCCTGCCCCATGGCGATCCACGACGACTTCGTCGGACCAGCTGCCCGACACCGACCCCACCGAGACCCGGGAGTGGATCGAGTCGCTCGACGCGGTGGCCAGCGCCAAGGGCCGCTCGCGCGCCCACTTCCTGATGCAGAAGCTGCTGGAGCGCAGCCACGAGCTGCAGTTCGGGATCCCCGCCCCGGTGCGCACGCCCTACGTCAACACCATCCCGCCGGTCGACGAGCAGCAGCGGTACTGGTTCCCCGGCGACGACGACGTCGAGCGGCGCCTCCGCGCCTACATCCGCTGGAACGCCGCGGTGATGGTGATCAAGGCCAACCGGGCCGCCGACGGCATCGGCGGCCACCTGGCCACCTTCGCCAGCTCCGCCTCGCTCTACGAGGTCGGCTTCAACCACTTCTGGCGGGGCAAGGACGGGGGCCGGGCCGGCGACGCCATCCACATCCAGGGCCACGCCGCCCCCGGCATCTACGCCCGGGCGTTCCTCGAGGGCCGCCTCGACGAGGACCAGCTCGACCTCTTCCGACGAGAGCTCACCGGCGACGGCCTGTCGAGCTACCCGCACCCGCGCCTCATGCCCGACTTCTGGGAGTACCCGACGGTGTCGATGGGCCTGGCCCCCATCTCGTCGATCTACCAGGCCCGCTTCAACCGCTACCTGCACGCCCGCCAGATCGACGCCACCGACGAGACCCGGGTGTGGTGCTTCGTGGGCGACGGCGAGACCGACGAGCCCGAGACCCTCGGCGCCATCGCCCTCGCCGGCCGCGAGCAGCTCGACAACCTGGTGTGGGTCGTCAACTGCAACCTCCAGCGCCTCGACGGCCCGGTGCGGGGCAACGGCAAGATCATCCAGGAGCTGGAGGCCGTGTTCCGCGGTGCGGGGTGGAACGTCATCAAGGTCATCTGGGGCTCCCGGTGGGACGAGCTGCTGGCCAAGGACGTCGACGGCCTGCTGCTGGAGAAGATGAACACCACCGTCGACGGCGACTTCCAGCGCTACGCGGTGAGCGACGGGGCCCACATCCGCGACCACTTCTTCGGGCCCGACCCCCGGCTCCGGGCCATGGTCGAGCACCTCTCCGACGAGGAGCTGCAGCACGCTCCCCCGCGGCGGCCACGACTACAAGAAGCTCTACGCCGCCTACCGCGCCGCGACCGAGGAGCGGGGCGCGCCGACCGTGATCCTGGCCAAGACGATCAAGGGCTGGACCCTGGGCCAGGGCGTCGAGGCCCGCAACGCCACCCACCAGATCAAGAAGATGACGATGCTGCAGCTGCGCACCCTGCGCGAGCGCCTGTACCTGCACGACCAGATCCCCGAGGAGGCCCTGGCCGACGACGCCGAGCCGCCGTACTACCGCCCGCCGGTCGGCAGCCCCGAGCACACCTACCTGATGGAGCGGCGCGCCGCCCTCGGTGGCTCCCTGCCGATGCGCCTCGTGCGCACCCGGCGCGAGCTGCCGCTGCCCCCGGACTCGGTCTTCGACGAGCTCCTGTCGGGCTCGGGCACCCAGGCGGCCAGCACCACCACCGCCTTCACCCGCCTCCTGCGGGGCATGGCCCGGGCCGAGGGCTTCGGTCGGCGGGTCGTGCCGATCATCCCCGACGAGGGCCGCACCTTCGGCATGGACTCCCTGTTCAAGGAGCTCGGCATCTACGCCGCCCAGGGCCAGAAGTACGAGCCGGTCGACCAGGGCCTGCTGCTGAGCTACACGGAGTCGAAGAGCGGACAGCTCCTCGAGGAGGGCATCACCGAGGCGGGCTCGCTGGCGTCGTGGACCGCGGCCGCCACCTCCTACGCCACCCGGGGCGTCCCGATGGTGCCGTTCTTCACCTTCTACTCGATGTTCGGCTTCCAGCGGGTCGGCGACCTGATCTGGCAGGCGGCCGATGCCCGGGCCCGCGGCTTCCTGCTCGGCGCCACCGCGGGCCGCACCACCCTGATGGGCGAGGGCCTCCAGCACCAGGACGGCCACAGCCTCGTCCTGGCCTCCACCGTCCCCCCGTGCCGGGCCTACGACCCGGCCTTCGCCTACGAGGTCGCCACCCTCATCCGCCACGGCATCCACGAGATGTACGGGCCCGATCCGAAGGACGTCTTCTACTACCTGACCCTCTACAACGAGAACCACCCGATGCCACCGATGCCGGAGGGTGCGACGGAGGGGATCATCGAGGGGCTGTACCGCTGGGCCGGCCCGCCCGAGGGCACCGAGGCCCGGGCCAGCATCCTGTTCTCGGGCACCGCCCACCTGGCCGCCCGCGCCGCCCAGGAGGAGCTGGCCGCCGAGCACGGCATCGGCGTCGACCTGTGGAGCGCGCCCGGGTGGAAGCAGCTGCGCGAGGAGGCCCTGGCCGTCGAGCGCTGGAACCGGCTCCACCCCGGGGAGCCGGAGCGCACGCCCCGGGTCACCCAGCTCCTCGCCGACGGCACCGGCCCGGTGGTCGCGGTCACCGACTACATGGCCTCGGTGCCCGACCAGGTGTCCCGGTGGGTGCCCCGCCCCTACGTGGTCCTCGGCACCGACGGCTTCGGCCGCTCCGACACCCGGGAGGCGCTGCGGTCGTTCTTCGAGACCGACAGCGGCCACGTGGTGGTCGCCACCCTCTCGGCCCTGGCCCGGGCCGGCGAGATCGACCCGGCGGAGGTCGGGAAGGCCACCGCCCGGCACGGCATCGACACCGAGGCCGGCCCGCCCTGGACCCGCTGACGAGGGCGCGTCGGGCTCAGCCGCCGGCCACCGTCACGATGACGTAGTCGTCGCCCCCATCGTCCTCGATGCCGATGACCTCGGCCCGGTTGGCGCCGTCGCCCACGCGGAGGGCGAGGACGGTGACGTCCCCGACCCGGCGGTCGGCGATGTCGGGCACCGAGCCGAGCTCCGACAGCTGCCGCCCGTAGGCGGCGACGACGTCCCGGATCACGCCGGTGACCTCGACGACGAACGACCATCCGTCGCCGTCGCACGCGCACGGCCCGGCCGGGCCGACCAGCTCGCTCCCGGGCTCGAGGGCGACCGCGGCCGACGCGGGCGGGCGGACCAGGAGGCCGACGTCGGCGGGGTCGATCTCCGGCAGGGGCGGCGGGGGCAGCTCGAGCGGGGGGACGGGAGTGGTGGGCCCGCCCTGCTGCGACCCCGGCGTGGCGTCCTCGACGGTGCCGGGGGGCCGGTAGCGGAGGCCGAGACCCGACATGGATCCCAGGTCCGTGACCCGGCGGGTCAGGCTCAGCGTCAGGGTCTCGCCGTCGGCGGGGTCGACCAGGTGGGCCGAGCAGCCGAGGCGGTCGCCGGCCGCGAGGCAGCCGGCGGCGCCCTCCAGCCCCATGGTGGCCGCCTGGTCGCGCAGGTCGTTGAACACTGCGACGGGGTCGCCGGGGACGAGCAGCAGGGCCCGGAACCCGCCCCCCTCGAGGTCGGGGAACGACGTGCCGAGCACGACGGAGCCCTCGGGCACCTCCAGGCCCGCTCCGAGGGGCGTGCCCGGCCCGGCCGATGCGTCCGCGAGCGCGGCGAAGGGCGACACCTCGGCCTCGTCGACCTCCACCCGATCCGACCGGTCGGCGACCGTCGCCGGGGTGCTGCCATCGTCGGCCCCGTCGTCGTCGGAGCCGCACCCCGCGCGCGAGGAGGGCCACCACCGCCACGAGGGCCGCCACCGCCCTGCGGCTGCGGTCCGATGGGGGGACGGCGCGCATCCCGGGCACGGTAGGCGACGACCGGGCCGGGATCGGCGCACCCCCACCGTCGATCGGTCGTCCCTCGCCTCCGGCCGGCGTCCGCACCCCTCCGGCCCGGCCCGGTACCGTGGCCCGGTGCCCGAGACCACCTTCCCCGTGACCGGTGACGCCGACGCCGACCACCTCCTGGTCACCGACCCGCTGGCCCTCCTCATCGGGATGCTCCTCGACCAGCAGGTCCCCATGGAGAAGGCGTTCCACTCCCCCTCGCTCCTCCGGGAGCGCATGGGGGGCGAGCTCGACGCCGCCGCCATCGCCTCGACCGACCCGGCCGCCATGGAGGCCATCTTCCGGGGGCCGCCCGCCCTGCACCGCTACCCCAAGTCGATGGGCGAGCGCACCCAGGCCCTGTGCGCGGCGCTGGTCGAGCACCACGACGGCCGGGCCGAGCAGCTGTGGGAGGGCGCCACCGACGGAGCCGACCTCCTCGCCCGCCTCCGCGCCCTGCCCGGCTTCGGCCAGGACAAGGCGCAGATCTTCGTCGCCCTCCTCGCCAAGCGGATGGGCGTGACGCCGGCCGGCTGGCAGGAGGCCGCCGGGGCCTTCGGCGACGGCACCCGGCTCTCGGTCGCCGACGTCGACTCCCAGGAGGCGTTCGACCGGGTGCGGGCCTGGAAGAAGGAGCAGAAGGCCGCGGCCAAGGCGGCTCGGGCCGCAACCGGGGCCGGCTGAGCAGTGCGCCTCCACATGCGGGCGCGCCACGCCGCGGTCGCGCTGGCCGTCATCGTGCTGGCCGCACTGACCGGGTTCGGCTGCATCGGCCCCGCGGTCGGCGTGGAGCGGATCCACGCCTACGAGACCACCGCGATCATCCAGGAGGACCGCACCGTCGTGGTCCGGGAGGTCATCGACTGGGACTTCGGCGGCGACGAGCGCCACGGCATCTACCGCGAGATCCCCCACAGCGGCGGCATCCCCCAGGACATCACCGTGTCGTCGCCCGACCGCGCCCGACCAGTTCACGAGACGAACCACGGCACCTACACCGAGATCCGGATCGGCGACCCGGCGACGACCATCTCCGGACGGCACCGCTACGTGATCACCTACGTGCTGCCCGGCGACCATCCAGGGCAACCGCTTCGCCCTGAACGCCATCGGCCAGGAGTTCCCGGTCCCGATCGAGTCGGCGACGGTCGCGGTCCTCGGTGCCGACCTCGACGGACCCGGGTGCACCATGGGCGCGCTACGGGTCGACCGAGCAGTGCGACCTCGACCGTCGACCGACGGCGACCTCCGCACGTCGGTCACCGACCTGGAGGCCAACGAGGGCGTCACCGTCGACGGCGACGTCACCGCCACCCGACCGGCCGAGATGCCCGAGCTGCCCCCGTTCGAGGACCGCGACGACGGGCGCCCGCCTCACCTGGACGCTGATCGTCGCCGGGCTCGGTGCCGCCGTCGGGGTCGCGGTGTTCGTGGTGTCCCGCCAGGTCGGGCGCAACGAGGTCGCGGCCGGCGGAGCCACCGAGGCCGCCTTCGTCCCCTACGGCCAGGAGACCTTCGGCCCCGACCACCAGCGACCCGACGAGCCTCCTCCCCCGCTGCCGGGGTCGCGCAAGGTGGCCGACTCGCAGATGGGCGAGCTGGCCGGCATCGAGTTCGTCCCGCCCGGCGGGGTCGAGCCGTGGCAGGCCTCGGTCGTGCACCGCGAGACGATCGACGAGCGGACCATCGGCGCCTGGTTCTCCGGCCTGGCCGCCCACGACATCCTGACGATCGACCGCGACGGGTCCGGCACCGTGACCCTGGCCCCGGGCCCCAAGGCGGCGACGGCCGATCCGACGTCGGCGTCGATCCTCAACACGGCCATGGCCGGCAAGGACTCGATCCGGCTGGGGAGCTACGACGCCACCTTCGCGTCGGCCTGGAAGCGGGCCGGCGAGTCGGTCGACGGGTGGGTCCGCTCCTCCCACGTGTTCCGACGGCGCCCCCCGACCTACGGCTCCACGCCGAAGATGAGCGGGGCCGGCGCGCTGATGTGCCTCGTGTGGGCGGCCGTGCTGGTGGGCGGCGGCGGTCTCGCCTCGTTCGCCGGGGCGAGCGCCCGCACCTCGTGGGCCGCGATCCTGCTCGCCATCCTCGTGCCCCTCGCCGTCGGCATGGTGGCCTACTCCCGGCTCACCCGCAGCCTCACCGCCAAGGGCTCGGCCATCGCCCTTCGCACCGAGTCGTTCCGCCGGTTCCTGCACGACAGCGAGGCCCAGCACGTCAACTGGGCCTGGGAGAACGGGCTGCTCCGGGAGTACTCCGCCTGGGCGGTGGCCCTCGACGAGGCCGACGCCTGGAACGGCGCCATGGCTGCGTCGTCGGTGCCGCCCGTGGAGCAGGACATGACCCGCGGGATCATGGCCCCGGCGATCTACAGCTCGAGCTTCCACTCCACCACCACCGCGCCGTCGAGCTCGGGCAGCTCCGGAGGCGGAGGCGGCTTCTCCGGCGGCGGCTTCTCCGGTGGGGGCGGCGGAGGCGGCGGCGGAGGCAGCTGGTAGGTCGGGCCCGAGCGCTCAGTCGAGCGGCGAGTCGGCGGACGGGGCGCTCCCGTCGTCGGCGCCGGAGGCGCCGCCCTCACCTGGGCGGATGGCGTTGGCCTGGCGGTCGAGCCAGCCCAGCAGCACCGCGATGGCCCGGGGGTCGTGGCGGAGCTGGTGGCCGGCACCGGTGATGATGCGGAGCTCCGCGGCCCCGTGGGCGTCGGCCAGCACGCGGGCGTCGAAGTGCGGGACGGCCTCGTCCTCCAGACCGTGCACCAGCAGCAGGGGCCGGGGGACGATGCGCCGGGCCGCGGCGACGGGCTTGATGTCGCGCAGCTCGCGGGTCCACAGCTCGATGTGGGTCGGGTAGCCGCTGGTCGAGATGATCCCGACCTCGCGTGCGTGCTGGAGCAGCCTGCGGGGCTGGCTGGCCCAGTCGTCGAAGTCGGCCGGGCCGGCCAGGCAGGCGACTCCCGCGACCTTGGGGTCGGCCGCGCCGGCGCAGATCGCCAGCGATCCACCGGTGCCGAACCCGGCCAGCCAGGTGCCCCGCACGACGTCGATCTCGCGCAGGCTGCGCAGCGCGGCGTGGAGGTCGGACTGCCACCCGGCCACCGAGAAGTCGCCCTCCGAGCCGCCGGCGCCGCGGAGGCGCACGGCGAGCACGATCCAGCCCAGGCTGGTGGCGATGCGGTCGGCCAGCTCGGGCAGGTCCTTGCCGGCGTCGAGCGCTCCGGCCGTCGCCGGCGGGAAGCCGTGGGTCAGGACCAGGCCGGGTCGGCGGGTGGTGCCGCGGGCCCGGGGGCGGGCGAGGTGGCCGACGAGGGTGAGCTCGCCCGAACGGACGGGGTGGTCGTCGACCGGCACCGAGGGTCGGCGGCTAGGCCGCGGCCTCGGGGTCGGCCTCGGCCTTGCGGGCCTCGACCGCGCCGGGGCACCGGCAGGCGTGGTAGCCGCGGTTGCGGGCCTCGGGGAGGGTGTCGGGCCCGAAGCTGAGGTAGGTGCGGGCCTCCATCAGCTCGTTCACGACGTCCTCGTCGCAGTGGTCGAGGTCGTGGACGACCTGGTTGCGCTTGTCACCGACCCAGCGGTTGTGCTCGAAGCGGGTGGGGCGTTCCATGGCTCGCAGACTAGGTCCGACCCGGGGTCGGCCTGGAACCGGGCGCCGCCGGTTTCGTCCGGGCCGCGGCCTGGAGGAAGATCCCCCCGTGCTCGCGCTCCACTGGTTCCTCCCCACCGGCGGCGATTCCCGAGAGGTGGCGGCCTCCGCGCCCGACGACCACCGGCGCGAGCCGGACCTCCCCTACCTGGGCCAGGTGGCCGGGGCGGCCGACCGGCTCGGCTTCGAGGCGGTGCTGACCCCGTGCGGCACCGCGTGCGAGGACGCGTGGATCAGCACCGCGTCGCTCGTGCCGCTGACGCGGCGGCTGCACTTCCTCGTGGCGTTCCGGCCCGGGCTGCTGTCCCCCACGCTGGCCGCCCAGATGGCGTCGACCTACCAGCGGATGTCAGGGGGGCGCCTGCGGCTCAACATCGTGATCGGGGCCGAGGACGCCGAGTCGGCCCGGTTCGGCCCCTCGATGCCCAAGGAGACCCGCTACGCCCGCGCCGGGGAGTTCCTCGGCGTCCTCAAGGGGGCGTGGGGTCCGGAGCCGGTGGACTTCGAGGGCGAGCACTACGAGGTCACCCAGGCCACGACCCGGGCCCAGCCGGTGCCGCCGCCGCCGATCTACTTCGGGGGCGCGTCGCCCGCGGCCGAGGAGGTCGCGGCCGACCACGCCGACGTGTACCTGGCGTGGGGTGAGCCTCCCGCCATGGTCGCCGAGCGGGTCGACCGCATGCGGGAGAAGGCCGATGAGCGGGGGCGGACGCTGCGGTACGGCATCCGGTTCCACGTGATCACCCGGCCGTCGGCCGACGAGGCGTGGGCCGCGGCCGAGCGCCTGCTGGCCGGCATCGACCCGGCCGCCATCGCCGCGGCCCAGGCCGACTTCGCCTCCACCGCGTCGGAGGGCCAGCGGCGCATGGCCGAGCTGCACCGCGACCTCGACCCCACCGACGTGCGCGGCCTGGAGATCCACCCCAACGTGTGGGCCGGCGTCGGTCTCGTGCGAGGTGGGGCCGGCACCACGCTGGTCGGCAGCCACGCCGAGGTCGCCGACCGCATCGAGGAGTACGCCGGGGTCGGCTTCGACGAGTTCATCCTCTCCGGGTACCCGCACCTGGAGGAGGCCTACTGGTGCGGAGAGGGCCTCCTGCCCGAGCTCCGCCGGCGCGGCCTCGTCCCGGCCCTCCCCGACGACACCTCACCCCCCGACGCCCGCTTCTCCACCTTCCGCTGACGCGAGGTCGGGGCGAGATCAGGCCTGGTCGCCGATGGCGCCGATGGCCTCCAGGTAGTCGAGGCGGGCGGCGAGGATGGCGGCGATGTCGACGTCGGTGAGGTCCGGACGCTCGACCTCGGCCCAGTGGATGATCTTGGCGATGGCGTCGTCCTCGTCGACGACCTCGTCGGCGTCGCCCTTGGCGACCGCGTCCGCGGTGGCGGCCTCCAGCTCGTCGGCGTCGGCCATCAGCACCCAGCGCACGTCGTCGTGGCTGATCCGGGCCTGCACGTCCGGGGGGAGCCGGTCGGCGATGTACACGATCGCCTCCTCGAGCTCGAACACCGCCGGCTGGACCTTCGACTCGAGCAGCACGACCTCGCGCCCGACCGCGTAGAAGGCGATCACCGTCACCAGCACGACGGCGAGCACGATCAGCAGGACGGCGACGACCACCGCCCGATGATGCCAGCGCCCGGCCCGCCGGACCCAGGCGCGCCCGGTGGGAAGTCCCTCGCCGGCGCGCCTCGCCTCGGCCATGATCCGGACGTGCTGCTGGCGGCGACGAGCGACGACGAACCGTTCCTGCGGGACGTGCTGCTGGTCGAGGCCGCGTTCCCGAACGGCACCCGCCCGCCGACCGACGCCCTCGCCGACGACCACATCGTCCGCTACATCGAGGGGTGGGGCCGACCGGGCGACCTCGGCGTCGTGGCGTGGGACGGCGACCGGCCGGTCGGGGCGGCGTGGACCCGCCTGCTGTCGCCCGACCGCCCCGGGTACGGCTTCGTCGCCCCGGACGTCCCCGAGCTGACCGTGGCGGTGGTCGCCGATCGGCGGGGCCAGGGGCTGGGCCGGGCGCTGGTGGCGGGCGCGCTCGACATGGCCGCCATCCACGGCCATGCCCGGGTCAGCCTCAGCGTGGCCGACGAGGTGAACCCCGGCGCCGCCCACCTCTACCGGACGCTCGGGTTCGTCGACGTCGGCCGGGACGAGGGCGGATCGCTCACGATGGTCGCCGGCGCCCGACCAGGACCACCGGCCGACGGAGCCCAGATCCCGGGGGCCCGACTCGCCGGCGTCGCCGACGGGCCGGCCCTGGCCCGTCTGCGCCAGGTGATGTTCGCGGCGCGCGGCGTCGTCGATGAGCACGACTGGGTCGCGCTCTTCCTGCGCGACGTGGGCCGAGGAGCAGGGTCGGGCGGCTGGGTGGCCACCGTGGTCGACGACGAGCGGGGACGGCCGATCGCCTCGGCGATGGCGTTGCTGCGCCGGTCGCCACCGGGCCCGGGACGGCCGAGGGGCCGGGTCGCCACGCTGGATCGGCTCGGTGGCCACCGAGTCCGGCGTGGAGGCGTCGGGGCCGGCCCGGCGCGTGCCGTGGTCACGTCGCTGCTGGAGCCCTCGACGATGCCGGGCGTCCGAGTCCTCGACGCTGGACGGACAGCCCGGTGGCATCGGCCTGTACCGCTCGCTCGGGTTCACGACGAACGACAACGTGGCGATGCGGCGCGCTCGCCCCGGCCCATCGGCCTGATCCCACCTCGATCGGCCGGCCCGGACGCGATGGTGGCCCCGGGGGGTGATCCCGGGGCCACCGATCAGCCAGTCAGGTGCGGCCGGAGCCGCAGGGTCGGCTCAGAGGCCGATGCGCTGGGCGAGCAGCTCCCGGTGGTAGGTGGGATCGCCGAACAGCAGCTCGGAGCTCTTGGCCCGCTTGAAGTACAGGTGGGCGGGGTGCTCCCAGGTGAAGCCGATGCCACCGTGGATCTGGATGTTCTCGGCCGCGGCGTGGAAGTACGCCTCCGAGCAGTAGGCCTTGGCCAGCGAGGCGACCGACGGCAGCTCGTCGTTGAGCTCCGAGGCGCACCAGCCGGCGTAGTAGGCGGCGGACTTGGCCGACTCGACCTCGAGCAGCATGTCGGCGCACTTGTGCTTGATGGCCTGGAAGGAGCCGATCGGGCGGCCGAACTGCACGCGGTCCTTGGCGTACTGGACGGCCTCCTCGAGGACCTTCTGGGCGCCACCGACCTGCTCGGCGGCGAGGGCCACCACGGCGAGGTCGAGGACCTTCTCCAGGGTCGCCCAGCCCTCGCCCTCGGTGCCGAGGAGCGTGGCCGGGGTGCCGTCGAAGGTGAGGCGGGCCTGCTTGCGGGTCTGGTCCATGGTGGGCAGCGCCTCGCGGGTGAGGCCGGAGGCGTCGGCGTCGACCGTGAAGAGGCTGGTGCCGGCGTCGGTCTTGGCCGCCACGATGATCAGGTTGGCGGTGTGGCCGTCGAGGACGAACATCTTCTCGCCGGAGATGGTGTAGCCGTCGCCGCTCTTGGTGGCGGTGGCGGTGATGCCGCTCTCGTCCCACTTGCCGTTGGCCTCGGTGAAGGCGACGGTGGCGATGGTCTCGCCCGAGGCGATGCCGGGGAGGTGGGCCTTCTTGGCCGCGTCGTCACCCGACTGGAGGAGGGTGTTGGCGGCGAGGGCCACCGAGGCGAAGTACGGGGCGCACAGCAGCGAGCGGCCCATCTCCTCGAGCACGACGATGAGCTCGATGTAGCCGTAGCCGGAGCCGCCGTACTCCTCGGGGATGGCGAGGCCCTGGAGGCCGAGCTGCTCGGCCATCTGGCCCCACACCTCGGGGTCGTAGCCGGACTCGGTGTCCATGAGCTCGCGGACCGCGGTCTCGGGCGACTTGTTCTCCAGGAACTGGCGCACGACCTTGCGCAGCTCCTCCTGCTCGTCACTGAAGGCGAAGTTCATGGCGGTGATCTTGCCGACCCCCGCCGGCGGATCGAAGCCGGCTGCGTGTCCACACGTGTACACAGCGCGGTCGACGGGGCTACCGTCGAGGGATGAGCGAATCGGTGCCGATGCGGACGTTCCGGGCCAACGCCGCCACCTACCTCCGCCGGGCCGAGGGGGGCGAGCGCATCGTGGTGACCGTGGCCGGCCGACCGGTCGCCCAGCTCGGCCCCCTCGACCCCGCCGGTGACGTGCCGACCATCGAGGACCTGGCCGCCCGGGGCCTCGTCGTCGCCGCCCGCCGCAGCGACCGCCCCCCGCCCGACCTCCGGGTCGACCCCTGGCCCGGCACCCGCCTCGACCGCCTCGTCGCCGAGGTCCGCTCGTGACCCTGGCCCTCGACACCACCGCCCTCCTCGGCCGCTACCTCACCGGCCCGCACCGCCAGGTCGTGCTCGACGCCATGGCCGACGACCCGGTGTGGTGCGCGTCGGCCCTCGCCCTGGCCGAGGCCCTGCCGCTGATCGACCGGGTGGCGCCGACCCCCATCGAGGCCGACCGCCTCCGCCGGGCCCTGCGCGACGACTGGGAGCGGGTCCACGTCGTGCCGGTCGACGCCCTCTGCCTCGACCGGGCCGCCGAGCTCGCCCGCGAGCAGCCGCTGCGCACCGTCGACGCCCTCCACCTCGCCGCGGCCGACCGCCTGCCCCCGCCGGTCCGCTTCGTCACCTTCGACCCCCGCCAGATCCCCGTCGCCCTCGCCCTCGGCCTCGACGTCATCTCGACCTAGCGCTCCGCTGTTCACACTTCGGGCCCCACGGCCCCTGGAGGGACATGCAAGATGCACCGGTGGCGGCACCCGGGACGACCTCGACCGGCTGAGGCTGATCTACGAGGAGATCCACTCGCGGCTGTGGCGGGCCGTCCTCGCGTGGAGCGGGTCGAGGGAGGTCGCCGACGAGGCCGTCGCCGACGCCTTCGCCCAGGCCGCCCGCCGAGGTGACGCCCTGCGCGACCCGGCGGCGTGGGTCTGGCGGGCCGCCTTCCGCATCGCCGCCGGCGAGCTGTCGCGGCGACGCCGCTCCCCCGTCGTCTCGCTCGACGGCCCCGACCGCCCCATCGGCTGGGACCCGCCGCAGCTGCCCCACGGCACGCCCGACGACGCCGTCGAGCTGATCGCCGCCCTCCAGCACCTGAGCGACCAGCAGCGCCGCGCCGTCGTCCTCGTCGACGGCGCCGGCTTCACCGCCCCCGAGGCGGCCGAGCTGCTCGCCACCTCCCCCGCCACCATCCGCGTCCAGCTGGTGCGGGCCCGCCGCCGACTGCGGACCCTGCTCGCCACCGACGACCTCGCCCAGGAGGCCACGACCGATGACTGATCCCTTCCGCTCCCTCGACCAGATCGACCCCCCCGACCAGTGGGACGACATCGTCGACCGTGCCGCCCACGACACCGACGTGCGCCTCGTCGACGACGAGCCCCGCCGCCCCGTCCTGCGCCAGGCCCGCACCTGGGTCGCCGCAGCCGCGGCCCTCGCCCTCGTCGGCGGCGGCATCGCCCTCGCCGCCGGCGGCGACGACGAGGACGGCGTCCGAGTCGACCCCGCCGCCGACGACCACGGCTCCCCCGACGGAGGGCCCGGTCGCCATCGACGGCCCCTGCCCCTTCACCGTCGATCTGGACCGGAACCTCCCGCACCGTCGAGCCGGGTCGGTTCGCGATCGAGCCCGAGCTCGGGATCCTGCGGGGAACCGAGGATCCCAGCTTCGCCCACGGGCTGTGGACCGCCGGAGGGATGGCGGTCGAGATCGCAGTGGGCACCGACCTGTTGACCGCCGCCGTCCCTGAACCGGGGGGCTCCCGGACCGGCACGGACGCGGACGGCGGGTGGGTCGAGGTCGCCAGCCTCGACGGATCGGGGGTCCCGATCCCCGTGCGACCAGGTCGCGGTGGTCGTCCGCAAGGAGCTGACCGACGACGAGCTCCAGCAGGTCGACGGCCGGCGGACCCGTCCCAGGGATCGCCACGTCGACCCTGGACGCAGTGGTGGCGGCCATCACCGTCCTCGGCAGGTCGACCGACACCACCACCACGACGACAGGCGGTGAGACCCCGCCCCGGATCGAGGGCACGCTGGCCGACGGGAACCCGTTCGAGGTCTGGGAGGACCCGGGGCACGGCCTGTGCGCCTCCGCTCGGCGACGTCGACCTCGGCTGCGACGACGTCGGTCCGGTCATCCCGCCCGATGCCGACCCCTCGACCCCACGCCTCGGCGTCGACGAGTGCTGCACCCCGCTCTGGTTCGGCTACCTGCCCGAGGGGGCGGTCTCCGCCGTCCTCCTGGATGCGACGGGTGAGCGCCTCGCCGTCGAGGCCATCCTCGGCGACGGGGTCTGGGCGCTGCCCGTGCCCGCCGAGCACGCGGAGGACTCGTTCGACGGCACGGACACGACCGTCGCCTACGTGATGCAGGACGGTACCGAGATCCCCGCGCCCCACGTGGGCTGACGGGCGACGAAGTGGGGTATGCCGGGGGTGGGCCCGGGCGGGTGCAGCTGCGGCACCGGCCCGGGCCTACTGGCGTCCGGAGCCGGACCTCAGCGGGCGGCGACGACCTCGGCGAGGGCGTCGAGGCAGGCGAGGTCGACGGTGCCGGGGACGAGGACGACCTCGTCGGTGCCGGCGGCCTCGGCCTGGTCGAGGAAGCGGGCCACGTCGTCGGACGACGAGATCCACGTCGCCGACGACATCGGTCCGGCCACCGCCTCGCCGAAGATCCCCAGGTAGCGGCGGGTGAAGGCCCGCAGCACCTCGGGACCGTCGTCGACGCCGGCGACCACGAAGGCGCCGGTCACGAGCCGGGGCCGCTCCGGGCGATCGGCCGACGCCCAGGCGTCGAGCGCCCGCTGGTTGCCCTCGGCGATCTCCTCGGCCGAGCCGGTCACGCTGAAGCCGGTCACCCCGTCGGCCCACTGCGCGGCCCGGGCCATCGAGAGCGGCCCCACCGCGGCGGCCAGCAGCGGCGGACCACCCGGCTGCACGCACGCCGGGCCGATCGGGTCGGCGCCCGGGAACGGCGGCTCGCCCGCCCACAGCCGGCGCAGCTCGGCGACCGACTCGTCGAGCCGGGCGTGGCGGCGATCGCGGGACGCCTCCGCGGCCCGGTAGTCGTGGCCCCGGCCGCCGACACCGACCCCGACGTCGAGCCGACCGTCGCTCAGCAGGTCGAGCGTCGCCATCTGCTTGGCGATCACCGCCGCCGGGTGGGCCGGGGCGATCACCACGTTGGCGAAGACCCGCACCCGCTCGGTCACCGCCGCCGCGGCCGCCAGCGATGCGACCAGCTCCGGGTTGGAGAAGGTGATCCGCTCCCCCGCCGACACGCTGGAGAACGGTCCGGCGTCGATGCCCCGGGCCCAGTCCACCGTCGTCGTCGGGCCGTAGCCCACGGCCATCGTCGGCAGCGACACCCCCACGTCCATCGGCGGCAACCTAGCCACCGCTCACCTCGGTCAGGCGTCGTCGCGCTCGGAGGGGTGGGATGCGCCAGTCGACCGGCTCGCGGCCGGCGGCCACCAACGCCTCGTTGGCCCGGCTGAAGGGCCGGCTGCCGAAGAACCCCCGATGCGCCGACAGGGGCGACGGGTGGGGCGACTCGATCACGACGTGGCGGGAGGTGTCGACCAACGCCTTCTTCCGCCGGGCCGACGACCCCCAGAGGATGAACACCACCCGCTCGGGCTTGGCGTTCACCGCCTCGATGACCGAGTCGGTGAAGGTCTCCCAGCCCTTCCGCTGGTGCGAGGCGGCCTGGCGGGCCCGCACCGTGAGCGTGGCGTTGAGCAGCAGCACCCCCTGCCGCGCCCAGGCGTCGAGGCAGCCGTGGTCGGGCCGGGGCAGGCCGAGGTCGGACTCCATCTCGGCGTAGATGTTCACCAGCGACGGGGGAACGTCGACCCCGGGCCGCACCGAGAAGCACAGCCCGTGGGCCTGGCCGGGCCCGTGGTACGGGTCCTGGCCGAGGATCAGCACCTTCACGTCCTCGTAGGGCGTCAGGTGCAGGGCGGCGAACACCTCGTCGGCCGGCGGGTAGACCTCGGCCCGGGTCCGTTCGGCGTCGACGAAGGACCGGAGCTCGGCGAAGTAGGGCTTCTCCAGCTCGGCCCGCAGCACGGGGTTCCAGTCCGTCGTCGCCACGGCCGCCGAACCTACCGCCGCACTCGCCGTCAGCCGGGCAGACTGGGGGGATGGCCCCGTCGTCCGACACCCAGATCTGGTCCGCCACCGGCATCGAGGTCCACCAGGTCGTCGTCGGCCCGATGGACAACAACGTCTACGTGGTGCGCTGCACCGAGACCGGCGACGCCGTCCTGCTCGACGCGGCCAACGAGCACGAGCGGCTCCTCGACCTCTGCAAGGGCCTCGGCGTGCGCCGGGTGCTCGAGACCCACGGCCACTGGGACCACATCCAGGCCGTGCCCGAGCTGCGCGACGCCGGCTACGACGTGGCCGTCACCGTGGCCGACGCCGACATGCTCCCCAGCTACGACTCGACCATCGAGGACGAGGACGTGATCGAGGTCGGCCGGCTCCGCCTCCGCGCCCACCTCACCCCCGGCCACACGCCGGGCTCGGTGTGCTTCACGCGTCGACGGGACCCCGCTGATGTTCAGCGGCGACACCCTCTTCCCCGGCGGTCCCGGCAACACGTCGTTCCCCGGGGGCGACTTCGAGACGATCATCCGCTCGCTCGAGCAGCGCCTGTTCACCCTGCCCGACGACACCCTCGTGCTCCCCGGCCACGGCGACCAGACCACCATCGGCACCGAGAAGCCGCACCTGGACGAGTGGGTCGAGCGGGGCTGGTGACCGAGTCCACCGCGCTCCCCTCCCCGCAGCGCCCGCTCGACCACACCCCGGTCCACACCACGGACCTCCCCGCCACGCCGATCCGCGACCGGGCCATCCCCGCCACCGCCTGGGTCGAGGCCCCCGACGAGCTGCTGGCCCTGGGCGACGACCTCCCCGGCGCCCCGGTCGCCCGCTACGTCCGCCGCATCGGCCCGTGGATCCTCTGGCGGGCCGGACCCCCCACCAAGGGCGACGCCCGCTACTGGGCCCTCCACGCCGACGACGCGACCGGGCTCCGCACCCACACCTTCACCCTCGACCCCGACGGCACCGGCCGCGGGACCGGGCCGTCCGGCGCGACCCACGAGCGCTTCCGCACGTGGAAGGAGGACCTGCGGGACCACCCGTCCTGACCTGGGCCCCACCGGGCCTCATTTCTCCTACGCGGGTAGTGCGAATGTCCGGCCAGCACCTACCCTGGGCCCATGGCTGACCACGCGGCCGACGGCACCCCTCCCGTCCTCCAGATCACCGACCTCCACGCCGCCCCCGCAGACGGCGGCGACGACATCCTCAAGGGCGTCGACCCTCACCGTCGGCGCGGGCGAGGTCCACGCCCTCATGGGCCCCAACGGGTCGGGCAAGTCGACGCTGGCCAGCGTCCTGCTCGGCAGCCCCGAGTACGCGGTCACCGGCGGCACGCATCCGCTTCCAGGGCGACGACATCACCGACTGGGGCCCCGACGTCCGCGGCGCGGCCGGCATGTTCCTCGCCTTCCAGTACCCCCAGGACATCCCCGGCGTGTCGGTGCTGCAACTTCCTGCGCCAGGCCCTGTCGGCCCGCAAGGGCATCGACCTGTCGATGCTCGAGCTCCGGCTGTCGCATCATGGAGTGGATGGAGCGCCTCGACATGGACCCGGCCTTCGCCGACCGCTACCTCAACGAGGGCTTCTCCGGCGGCGAGAAGAAGCGCAACGAGATCCTCCAGATGGCGATCCTCGAGCCCGAGCTCGCCATCCTCGACGAGACCGACTCCGGCCTCGACATCGACGCCCTCCGCGTCGTGGCCCGCGGGCGTCGAGGAGGTCCGCGCGCGACCGGCCCGAGCTCGGCATCGCTCGTCATCACCCACTACCAGCGGCTGCTCGACGAGCTGCAGCCCGACGCGCGTGCACCTCCTGGTCGACGGGCGCATCGTCGACGTCCGGCGGCCCGGAGCTGGCCGAGCGAGCTCGAGGCCGAGGGCTACGCCGACTGGCATGGCCCCGGCATGAGCGACGCCGATCAGCCCGGCCTCCGCCACCGACCACCGGCCGACACGCTCGACGTCGCCGCCATCAGGGCCGACTTCCCGATCCTCGACAAGGAGGTCGACGGCAAGCGCCTCGTCTTCCTCGACTCGGCCGCGTCGTCGCAGAAGCCCCGCGTCGTGATCGACGCCATGGCCGCCTTCTACGAGACCGACTACGCCAACGTCCACCGCGGCGTCTACGCCCTCGCCGAGGGGGCCACCGACCCGCTACGAGGCCGCCCGCGCCGCCGTCGCCCGCTTCATCGGCGCCGCCAGCCCCGACGAGGTCGTCTTCACCAAGAACGCCACCGAGGCGCTCAACCTGGTCGCCCGCTCGTGGGGCGCGGGCCAACCTCGGCCCCGGCGACGCCGTGCGTGCTCACCCAGATGGAGCACCACGCCAACATCGTCCCGTGGTTCCAGCTCCAGGCCGAGAAGGGCTTCGAGATCCGCTGGATCCCGCTCGCCGCCGACGGCCAGCTCGACCTCACCGACCTCGACCGCCTGCTCGACGGCGCCAAGCTGCGTCGGCGTCACGGCCATGTCGAACGTGCTCGGCACCCTCACCGCCGGTGCGCGAGATCGCCGACGCCGCCCACGCCGCCGGCGCCCTGGTCGTGCGTCGACGCCTGCCAGTACGTGCCCCACCTCGCCACCGACGTGGCCGCGCTGGGCGTCGACTTCCTGGCCTTCTCGCGGCCACAAGATGCTCGGCCCCACCGGCATCGGCGTGCTGTGGGGCCGCGGGCCGAGCTGCTCGACGCCATGCCCCCGTTCCTCGGCGGCGGCGGGATGATCCTCAACGTCACCCTCGACGGCTTCACCCGCCGACTCCGCCCGGCCAAGTTCGAGGCCGGCACGCCGCCGATCGCCGAGATCATCGGCCTCGCACGCCGCCATCGACTACCTCGACGCCCTCGGCATGGACGCGGTCCGGGCCCACGAGGTCAGCCTCACCGCCTACGCCCTGCGCACCCTCACCGAGCGCTTCGGCGACCGCCTCACCATCCACGGCCCGTCCGAGCCGGCCCAGCGCGGCGGCGTGCTGTCGCTGGCCATCGACGACGTCCACCCCCACGACCTGTCCCAGGTGCTCGACGAGCACGCGCGTGTGCGTGCGCCCCGGCCACCACTGCGCCAAGCCGCTGATGAGGGTGCTCGGCGTCGGGCGCCACCGCCCGGGCCTCGTTCTACGTGTACAACGACACCGACGACGTCGACGCGTCTGGCCGAGGCCCTGGCCGACGCGGCAGACTTCTTCGCCTTCTGACCGTTCGCCGGATCCACCCGCCCCACCCCCCTCGTCGGAGACCCCATGCCCGGACTCGAAGACCTCTACCGGGAGATCATCCTCGACCACTACCGCAGCCCCCGGAACCGGGGCGAGCTGCCGGTGCCCCCCGCCGACCGCACCGAGGGCTTCAACCCGCTCTGCGGCGACGAGATCGTGGTCTACGTCGACGTCGACGGCGACACCGTGACCGACATCCGCATCGGCGGCCAGGGCTGCTCGATCAGCCAGTCGTCGGCGTCGATGATGTCGGCCGCGGTCAAGGGCAAGACCGTCGCCGAGGTCGCACGACCTCACCCGGGCCTTCAAGGCCATGATGTCGATCCACGAGTCGAGCCTCGAGGGCGGCGACGGCTCAGGCCGACGACGGCGAGGTCATCGAGGCCCCCGAGGGCGTGAAGCTCGGCGACCTCGAGGCGCTGCGGGGCGTCGTGAAGTTCCCGGTGCGCATCAAGTGCGCCACCCTCTCGTGGAACACGCTGGCCCAGGCGCTCGACGAGTCCGACGCCGACACCCCCGCCACGTCGGACTAGCGCGATGGCCGAGGTGGTCATCGACACCGGGCGGGTCGCGGCGGTCCTCTTCGACATGGACGGGGTCCTCACCGACACCGCGTCGGTCCACATGACGGCGTGGGCCCGGCTCTTCGACGAGTCCCTCCCCGTCCTCGCGCCCGACGCCCCGCACGAGGCGTTCAGCGCCGACGACTACCGACGTCTGGTCGACGGCCGGGCCCGCATCGACGGCGTCGAGGCGGTGCTGGCCGATCGCGGCATCACGCTGCCCCGCGGCGCGGTCGACGACGCGCCCGGCACCGACACCGCCTGGGCCCTCGCCAACCGCAAGAACGACTACTTCCACCAGGCCATCGAGGCCGGTGGCGTCGACAACTTCCCCACCTCGGTCGTCGTCCTCGACAGGGTGCGGGCCGCCGGGCTGCGCACCGCGGTCGTCACCGCCAGCCGCAACCGGGTCGACATCCTCGTGGCCGCCGGGCTGGCCGACCGGTTCGACGCCGCCGTCGACGGCACCGACATCGAGGACCTCGGCCTCCCCGGCAAGCCCGACCCGGCCACCTTCGTCGAGGCCGCCCGCCGCCTCGGCGTGAGCCCCGAGGACTCGGTCGTGATCGAGGACGCGGTGTCCGGCGTCGCCGCCGGCCGGGCCGGCGGGTTCGGCCTCGTCATCGGCGTCGCCCGCCACGACACCCCCGACGCCCTGCTCGACGCAGGGGCCCACGCGGTCGTGAGCGACCTCGCCGAGGTCAAGGTCCGCTGACGCCCCCTCACGGTCGGGCGCGGTCGTGACATCGGTGGGGTCGCCGACGCGCGACGATGCACCGATGCACCAGGCCACCACCGCCGCCCCGAGGTCCGACTGATGGGCGGCGGGGGCACCGCCGTCAACGACCCGGGCCTGGTGTCGCGCACCGGCTGGCAGTTCACCTTCGAGGGCGTGCACCCCGAGGTCGAGGGGCGCCGCGAGGCGCTGTGCACGCTGGGCAACGGCTACCTGGGCACGCGGGGCGCGGCCCCCGAGGCCGGCGCCGACGGCGTCCACTACCCCGGCACCTACGTCGCCGGCACCTACAACCGGCTGACCACCGAGATGGCCGGCACCCGCATCGACCACGAGAGCCTGGTCAACCTGCCCAACTGGCTGCCCCTGACCCACCGGGCCGGGCCCGCGACCCAGGCCGAGGGTCGCCCGTCGCCGTGGTTCTCCCCCGGGGTCGGCGAGGTGCTCGAGCTGCGCCAGACCCTCGACCTCCACCGGGGCACGCTGCGTCGCCACCTCCGGGTGCAGGACGAGGCCGGACGCATCACCGCCATCGACGAGCGCCGCATCGTCTCCATGCACGACCCCCACCTCACCGCCATCGAGCAGGTCCTCACGCCCGAGAACTGGTCGGGTCGGCTCGAGATCCGGTCGTCGCTCGACAGTCGGGTCAACAACACCAACGTCGTCGAGGACCGGCTGCTCGCCAACCACCACCTGTCGGTCGTCGACGTGGGCTGGAGCGAGGGCGGCGTCGACTGGATCGAGGTCGACACGTCGTGGTCGCACGTCCGGGTCGCCCTGGCGGCACGGACGCACGTCGAGGCCGAAGGTCCCGTGCGGGTCCGCTTCGACACCTCGTCGACGCCCGAGCTGGTGAGCCGGATCCTGTCCTGCGAGGCCCGCGAGGGCCAGCCCATCACCGTCGAGAAGGTCGTGGCGATCTACACCAGCCGCGACGCGGCCGTCGGCCGTCCGCTGGAGTCCGCGCGCGACGCGCTGATCGACGCCGCACCGTTCGAGGACCTGCTCCGCGCCCACGAGCTGGCCTGGACCCAGCTGTGGGAGCTCTGCGAGATCGAGGTCCGCGACGACTCCGACGGCGAGGAGGTCATCGCCGCGGTCCGCCTCCACGCCTTCCACGTGCTCCAGACCGCGTCACCCCACGTGAAGGACGTCGACGCCAGCCTCACGGCGCGAGGCCTCCACGGCGAGGGGTACCGGGGCCACATCTTCTGGGACGAGCTGTTCGTGTTCCCGTTCCTGAACCTGCGCTTCCCGGACATCACCCGGGCCCTGCTGCGCTACCGGGCCCGCCGCCTCCCCGCGGCCCGCCGCCAGGCCCTGGAGCTGGGCCAGACCGGCGCCCGGTTCCCGTGGCAGTCCGGCAGCGACGGCACCGAGCAGACGCCCACCCAGCTGTGGAACCCGCGCTCGGGCCGCTGGATGCCCGACAACTCGCACCGCCAGCACCACGTCGGCCTCGCGGTGGCCTGGAACGTGTGGCAGTACCGACAGGCCAGCGGCGACTACCGCTTCATGCTGGAGCACGGCACCGAGCTGCTCGTCGAGCAGGCCCGCTTCTGGACCGGCCTGGCCACGCAAGGGCCCCGACGACCACCGCTTCCACATCCGGGGCGTGATGGGCCCCGACGAGTACCACGACGGCTACCCCGACGCGGTCGGCAAGGGCATCGACGACAACGCCTACACCAACGTGCTGGTGAGCTGGCTGCTGCGCCGGGTGCGGGAGATCATCGGCTCGATGAAGGGCCACCACGCCGAGGTGCAGCTGTTCGAGCGGCTCGGCATCACCGGAGACGAGGTCGACCACTGGGACGAGGTGGCCCGTGGCCTCCACATCCCGTTCCACGACGGGATGATCAGCCAGTTCGCGGGCTGGGAGGCGCTGGACGAGATCGACTGGGACGGGTACCGGGAGAGGTACGGCAACATCGGCCGACTCGACCTCATCCTCGAGGCCGAGGGCGACTCCACCAACCACTACAAGCTGGCCAAGCAGGCCGACGTCCTCATGCTCTTCTACCTGATGAGCCAGGAGGAGCTCTGCGAGCAGCTCGAGTGGATGGGCTACGAGTGCTCGACCGACATGCTCGACCGCACCGTCGAGTACTACCTGGCCCGCACCGCCCACGGCTCCACCCTCAGCCGCATCGTGTACGCGTGGGTGACGTCGCGCATCGACCCCGGCGAGTCGTGGCAGCTGTTCCGCGAGGCGCTGGCGGCCGACATCGACGACACCCAGGGCGGCACCACCCCCGAGGGCATCCACCTCGGGGCCATGGCCGGCAGCCTCGACCTGCTGCAGCGCTGCTACAGCGGGTTGGAGCTCCACGACGGGGCGCTGTGGTTCGAGCCCCGCCTCCCACCGGACGTGACCACCCTCGCCTTCGACCTCCTGCACCGCGACCGCAACCTGGCCGTCGTGATCACCCACGAGCGCTTCCGCCTCGAGGTCGAGCCCGGCGCCCGCAACCCGGTGTCGGTGGCGGTGCGCGGCGAGCTCCGGGTGCTCGCCCCCGGCGAGGTCCTCGAGGTCGACCTGACCTGACGCGCCGAGGGCTCAGCCCTCGAGCAGCCCGTTGATCCGGGTCGCGAGGTCGACGTCGCCCTCGGTCAGGCGGCCGGCGTCGTGGGTGACGAGGTCGATGACGACCTTGTTCCACGAGTTCGACCAGTCGGGGTGGTGGTTCGCGGCCTCGGCGGCGAGGGCGACCCGGGTCATGAAGGCGAAGGCCTCGGAGAAGTCGGCGAAGGTGAGCTCGCGGTGGAGCCGGCCGTCGACGACCTCCCAGCCCTCCGGTGTGGTGATGTCGGCCATGGCGGGAGTCTCCCCCCTCGACGTCGGTGCGACGCAGATCGTCGGAGGTGCCTGTGCCTCGGTCGTCGCTCAGCCCCGGTGCCCGGCCCAGAGCGTGAAGCGCAGCAGCGGGGTGTAGCCGAGCCCCTCGTACACGCCGCGGCCGTCGTCGCTGGAGATCAGCATGGCCGGGAGGGCCGGGTCGGCGAGCGAGGCGGTGGCGGTCAGCGCCCGCCCGATGCCCGCGGCCGCGGGCCGAAGCGAGGGTCGCGACGAACTCGACGTCGACGTGGTGGTCGCCGACGAAGGCGGACGAGGTGGCGACCGGCTCGCCGTCGAGGTAGCCGACCCAGTGGAGCCACCGGTCGGCGGCCAGGGCCTCGACCGGGAGGAGGCAGCCGGGCCGGTGGGGCTGCAGGTCGGGCTCCGGGTAGCCGTCGACGAAGGTGCGCTCCCAGTCGAGGGCGGTGGCCTCGTCGACCACGGGACGGATCTCCAGTCCGGCGACGGGCTCGTCGACCAGCGGCCCGGCGGGACGGACCATCAGCGGCGGGTGACCGACCTGCCCGAACCCGTGGGGTCGCATGTCGGGCGTCGGCCAGGCCGAGAACACCAGGTACCCGCCGCCGGGCGCACCGTCGAAGAAGGCGCCCATCCGGGTGGCAGCCTCCGCCCACTGCTCGTCGCGGAGCGGCCGCAGCAGGATCGCGACGTTGCCGAAGAGCGAGGCCGACCCGCCGTCGGCGAGGGCCACGTCGGGGTCGTCGTCGTCGACCCGCTCACCCCGGGCCGCGGCCAGGGAGAGGTAGGCGTCGGCCATCCCCCGCGCGAAGTCGTTGCAGAGGTTGTCGCCGGCCGGGGCGCCGCGCCCGTAGCCGTCCTCGAGCTCCTCGTCGGTCTCCACCCGGTCCTCCTGGTCAGCGGCTCCGGCCCGACCGCTCGTCAGGCGTCGCTCAGGCCGTCCCCCACAGCACACCCGCGATCACCGCGAGGCACAAGAGCGGCAGCAGCACACCGACGACCGTCGGCCAGCGCGACACCGGCTTCCACTCGGGTTCCCTGCTCCTGCGCCCCACAGCAGAACGGTACCGCGCACGTGGCGCGGTCTGCTGGTGACGGAGGGTTGCCGACCTCCGGCGTCAGCTCGGTCCGAAGGGACCGGGACCGAAGGGGTCGTCGGCCACCGGCTCCTGCTCGGCGAAGGAGCCGCCGGAGAACACGTCGAGGGGCATCACCGGTGTGGGGGCCACCTCGTCCTCGGGGCGGGTCCAGGCCGCGTAGCCCTCGGCCTCGAGGCGATCGGCCAGCTCCGGGCCTCCGCTGTCGCGGATCTCGCCCCGCACCAGGATGTGGACCCGGTCGGCCCGCAGCTCCTTGAGCACCCGGGTGTAGTGGGTGATGCACAGCACGCCGAGCCCCTCGTGGGTCGCGTCCTCGACCCGACGGGAGCAGGCCCGCAGGGCATCGACGTCGAGACCCGAGTCGAGCTCGTCGAGGATGGCGAAGCGGGGTTCGAGCACGCCGAGCTGGAGGGTCTCGTTCCGCTTCTTCTCGCCACCGGAGAGGTCGACGTTCAGCGGGCGCTCGAGGAACTTCTCGTCGAAGCCGATGCGCGTCGCCTCGGCCTCCATGCGCGCCCGCATGTCGTCGGTGTCGCGACCCGACGCCGTGAACGCGGCCGACAGCGAGTCGACCAGCGACACGCCGGGCACCTCGGTGGGGTACTGCATGATGAGGAACAGGCCGGCCTGCACCCGCTGCCAGGTCGGCAGGGCGAGCAGGTCGACGCCGTCGAGGCTGACCGACCCGCCGGTGACCTCGTAGCCGGGCCGGCCCATCAGCACGTGCGACAGGGTCGACTTGCCGGCCCCGTTCGGACCCATGACGGCGTGGACCTCGCCGGAGCGGACGGTCAGGTCGACCCCGCGGAGGATCTCGACCCCGCCGACGGTCGCCCGCAGGCCCTCGATCACCAGCTGACCTGGCGAGCTCATGACGGAACCTCCACGTAGACGTCGTCGCCGTCGCGGACCACCGTGAACACCGGTGTGGGGCGGGTGGCCGGCAGCGACGACGGCTCACCGGTCTCCAGCGAGAAGGCCGAGCCGTGCTTCCAGCACTCGAGCGTGCGCTCGTCGGTGTGCACGTCGCCCTCCGACAGCGAGATGCGCTGGTGCGTGCAGGTGTCGCCGATGGCGTACAGGTCGTCGTCGATGCGGACGACGGCGATGGGGTGGCGGTCGACCTCGACGCGGTGGGCGACACCGGCCGGGAAGTCGGCCAGCGACCCGATGCGGTGGCGGGCACTCACGAGGCCACCCCCGACGGGCTCAGCGACCGGGCGACCTGGCGGTCGAGGCGGGCCTCGATGGCGCCGCGCACGCCCTCCAGCACGCGGGCGCGGCCGGCATGCGCTCGAGCACGTCGCCGAAGAAGCCGGACACGACGAGCCGTTCGGCCACCTCGGGGGGCACGCCGCGGCTCTCGAGGTAGAAGCGCTGGTCCTCGTCGATCGGGCCCACGCTCGACGCGTGGCTGCACCGGACGTCGTTGTTCTGGATCTCCAGGTTGGGCACCGACTCGGCCCACGCCTCGTCGGACAGCTTGAGGTTGCGGTTGGTCTGGTTGGCGTTGGTGCCGCGGGCGTCGGGGCGGACCGTGATCAGCCCGGTGTAGATCGACCGCGAGCGACCGCCGACCGCGCCCTTGAACAGGAGGTCGGACTGGGTGTCGGGCGCCCGGTGGTCCTGGAAGGTGCGGAAGTCGAGGGTCTGGTCGTCCTCGCCGAAGTAGGCGGCGAGGAGGTCGCCGGACGCGCCGCGCCCGTCGAGCCGGCAGTCGGTGCGCAGTCGGGCGTACTCGCCGCCCAGGGCCACCGCGCTGGCGACCAGGTGGGCCTCCTGGCCGACCCGGGCGACCAGGTTGGCGACCTGCCAGGTCGCGGCGCCGTGCTGCTGGACGACGGTGTAGGCGACGCGGGCCCGGGGGGCCACGTCGATCTCGATCAGCGGCAGCACCAGGCGTCGGGCGTCGTCGGAGCCCTGCAGCTCGACGACCGTGAGCTCGGCGTCCTCGTCGGCGACGACGAGCACCCGCGGCGCCGACAGGCCGGAGGCGACGGTCGCGAGCGACCGCACCAGCACGGGGTCGGCGACCCGCTGGCCCCGAGCGACCCGGACCACCACCGGGGACGGGGCGAGGGCCAGCGACCACTCGGCCAGGCTGTCGTGGGCCTCGCCCAGCACCGAGCCGAGGCCGGCGTCGTCGCCGGTCGTGACGGTCACGGTGGGGTCGACGACGTCGACGGAGCGCACCCAGCCGTCGACCAGCGTGACGACGGCGGCCCACGGGCCGTCGGGGGCGACGCCGGGGTCGACCTCGGGGGCGGCCAGCACCGGCGCGTAGGAGCCGAGGTCGAGCTCGTCGACCCGGCTGTAGCGCCACTCCTCGGCCTCGGGCGACGGGAGGCCGGCCTCGAGGGCGCGGGTCGCGGCGGCGGTGCGGGCGGCGGCGTCGCCGGGCAGGGCGGCGACGTCGTCGATGGTCGGGGGGCTCACTGGTGCAGCGCCTCCATCGTGGATCCGCGGCGGGGCGCGCGGGAGGTGGGGGTCGGGGCGGGGGCGGTCAGCCGCCGCGACGGAAGAAGCGGGCGAACCGGCCCTTGGACCGGCCGCGGGACCGCTCGACCTCGGCCATGGCATCGGGCACCGCCGCGTTCACGATGTCCTCGGCCTCGTCGAGCAGGGCCGCGATCTCCGGGCCGCGCTCGTCGAGCCCGGGTGGCTCGTCCGGCGTCGCCGGGGTCACCAGCGTGCCGTGCTTCCAGTTCACGTCGGCCAACCGCGGCTGGTAGCCCGAGCACTCGCTCGGGCACCGCCACGGAGCCTCCGGCGCCAGGTCGAGGTCGCACTTCCGCACGGTCTCCCCGTTGCCGTAGGTGCGCGACTCGAAGAACTTGCAGTCCTGGCGCATGGGCATCGGGACAGTCTGCCGCGCCGGCGGAGGGGATGGTCATCGGGGGGCGGGGAGGAGGGCGCCGGGGTCATCCGACGCTGCCCTCCATCTGCAGCTCGATCAGCCGCGACCACTCGACCGCGTACTCCATGGGCAGGGTGCGGGTGACGGGCTCGATGAAGCCGTTCACCACCATGCCCATGGCCTGCTCCTCGGTGAGGCCGCGGCTCATCAGGTAGAAGAGCTGCTCGTCGGCGACGCGGCTCACGGTGGCCTCGTGGCCGATGCGGGCGTCGGCCGACCCGACCTCCATGTAGGGGTAGGTGTCGCTGACCGACTCGGCGTCGAGGATCAGGGCGTCGCACTGGACGTGGCTCTTGCAGCCGTAGGCGTCGTCCTCGACCCGCACCAGGCCGCGGTACGAGGTGCGGCCGCCGTGCGAGGAGATCGACTTGGAGACGATCTTCGAGCTGGTCTCGGGGGCGGCGTGGACCATCTTGGCCCCCGTGTCCTGGTGCTGGCCGGCGCCGGCGTAGGCGACCGACAGGACCTCGCCGGTGGCCTTGGGGCCGACCAGCCAGACCGCCGGGTACTTCATGGTGAGGCGGCTGCCGATGTTGCCGTCGATCCACTCCATGTGGCCCTCGGCCTCGACCCGGGCCCGCTTGGTGACCAGGTTGAAGACGTTGTTCGACCAGTTCTGGATGGTCGTGTAGGTGACCCGGGCCTGCTCCTTGACCACGATCTCGACCACTGCGGAGTGCAGGGAGTCGGAGGTGTAGGTCGGGGCCGAGCAGCCCTCGATGTAGTGCACCTTCGAGCCCTTGTCGGCGATGATCAGGGTGCGCTCGAACTGGCCCATGTTCTCGGCGTTGATGCGGAAGTAGGCCTGCAGCGGCATGGCCACCTCGACGCCCGGCGGGACGTAGATGAACGAGCCACCCGACCAGACCGCGGAGTTGAGGGCCGCGAACTTGTTGTCGTTCTTCGGGATGATCTTGCCGAAGTACGGCTTCACCAGCTCCGGGTGCTCGCGGAGGGCGGTGTCCATGTCGCAGAAGATGACCCCCTGCTCCTCGAGGTCGGCCCGGTTCCGGTGGAACACGACCTCGGACTCGTACTGGGCGGTGACGCCGGCGAGGTACTTGCGCTCGGCCTCGGGGATGCCCAGCTTCTCGTAGGTGTTCTTGATCGCGTCGGGGAGCTCCTCCCACTTGTCGACCTGACCCTCGGTGGGCTTGATGTAGTAGTAGATCTGGTCGAAGAAGATCTCCGACATGTCGCCGCCCCAGCTCGGCATCGGGCGCCGCTCGAAGTGCCGGAGGCTGGCCAGCCGGTACTCGAGCATCCAGTCGGGCTCGCCCTTCATCCACGACATCTCGCGGACCATGTCGTCGTTCAGCCCGCGGCGGGGCTTGAAGACGTAGTCCTCCTCGTCGGCCCAACCGAGCTTGTAGCGACCGAGGTCGAGATCCTGGACGGCCATGCGGAGCAGTCCTCCTGGAGAGGCGGCGGGGCGGAGAGGGATTTCTCCTACGTCGATGGTAGCAATCCCCTCCCCGCCTCCCTCGTGTCGACCGCAGGGATGTGACGCGGCTCCCGGACACGCCGCGTCCACCACGGCGCCGTGACGATCGGATGACGATTGACTACCGAGTATTGACTACCGAGTAGTGAAGCGCGAAGGTCCAGGCCATGTCGGTGGCGGACGGGCTCCTGGTGCTCCTGGCGGAGGAGCCGAAGCACGGCTACCAGCTGGCCACCGACTTCGCCGAGCGCACCGCCGGGCGCTGGACCCTCAACACCGGCCAGGTGTACACGACCCTCGACCGCCTGGCCCGTGACGGCTTCGTCGTCGACGACGGCACGGTCGACCCCGACGACGCCCGCCGACGGCGCTGGCGGCTGACCGACACCGGCCGCGAGCGGGCCCGCGCCTGGCTGACCGGGGCCGCCGAGACCGGCGGTGCCCGCGACGAGCTGGTGCTGCGCGTCGCCCTGGCCGCCGGCTCCTCCCCCGCCCTCGCCCTGCGGGTCGTCGACGCCCAGCGCACGGCGCTGGTCGGGCAGCTCCAGGAGGTGCGCCGGACCGCCACCGGGGCGCGCCGCCGGCGGGATCGACGACCTGCTCGACCGCCTCGCCACCGACGCCGTCGCCGTCCGCCTCGAGGGCGAGCTCCGGTGGCTCGACCTCGCCGAGGAGCGGCTCCGTGCCGCCCGCCCCGCCTCCGAGGAGGACCGGCCATGACGACCCCTGCTCCGATCCCCACCCTCCGGCTCGACCACGTGTCGGCCATCCGTCCCTCGGGACGGGGACCGGTGCCGGCGGTGCACGATCTGACGCTCGAGGTCGCGCCCGGCGAGATGGTCGCCCTCATGGGGCCCTCCGGATCGGGCAAGACGAGCGTGCTCCACCTCGCCTGCGGCCTCCTGGCACCGACGTCCGGCCAGGTCGCGGTCGACGGCATCGTCCGCGGCGTCGACGACCGGGCCGGGTGGACCCGGGCCCGACGGGAGGTCATCGGCACGGTGCACCAGCGGCTCGACCTGCTCCCCGGCCTCTCCGTGCTCGACAACGTCGCGCTGCCGCTGCTGCTCGGCCGGACCTCGGTCGGACGAGCCCACGACGCGGCCCGCACCGCGCTCGACCGGGTCGATCTGATCGACCTCGCCGACGCCGCCGTCACCGAGCTCTCGGGCGGCGAGCAGCAGCGGGTCGCCATCGCCCGCGCGACGGTCGGCGACCGCCACCTCCTCCTCGCCGACGAGCCGACCGCCGCCCTCGACACCGCGACGGCCGAGCGGGTCGTCCGCCTCCTCGCCGACCTGGCCCGCGGTGGGGCCGCGGTGCTCATGGCCACCCACGACACCCGCCTCGCGGGCTGGGCCGACCGCACGGTCTTCCTGCGCGACGGCCGGATCGTCGCCCCCGCCTCGCCGCTGTCCACCCCCCTCTCCGACGGAGGACTCCTGTGATCCACCTCGTCACCTCCCTCGTCCGCGCCGACGCCCGCTCCGCCCCGGGCCGGGTCGTCGCCACCACCGGGCTCCTGACCGCGGCCGGGCTCTTCGGCGTCGCGGGCACGACCGGGCCGCTCCTGACCGCGCTGCTGGCCGGCGCGATCGCAGGGGCGGCTGCGCTCGGGGTCGTGGCCGGACACCGACGGCGGTCCGAGGTGCTGGCCGGGAACGGCGCGGGGCCGGGGGTCGAGACCGCGGTCGCGGCGGCGTCGATCGTCGGGCCCGCGCTCGTCGCCGCCGCCCTGACCCTGGTGGCCGCCGGGCTGGCCGACGCGGCGACCTCGGTGGTGGGCGTCCTCGTCACCACCGTCGTCGTCCCTGCTCCTCGCCGCGACCGGGGCCGCGTTGCTGGCCACGTCCGTCACCCGGCGACGCCGCTCCCCGCGCCGCCACTGGCGGGTACCCCTCGGAGTGGTCGCCGCGGTCGTGTTCCCCACCATCGTCCTCCCCGGCCTGGCCGCCGCCGCGGTGTGGCGGACGGGACGGTCCGGTCGGGTCGTCGTCGTGCTCGGCGCCGCCGGCGGTCGTCGGCGGGCTGGCGTTCCTCGCCGGGTCGACCGGCAGCTGGGACGAGCCTCGGGCTGGTCCTGCTGCTCTTCGGTCCGCCCGCGGTGGGTGCTGTCGCCGTCCTCGGCATCGCCGGTCTGCGGGTGGCGGCCGCCGGGCTCGGACGGCTCGGCTCGGTCGGACGGCTGGCGTCGGCATCGCTCGTGCACCAGCGGCGCGTGCTCGGACCTCTGGTCGGCGTCGTCGCCGTCGTCACCTCGCTCGCCGCGCTCGACGCCACCGTCGGCGCCAGCTTCGGCCAGCGGGAGGCCGACCGCGAGGAGACGCGGCCGACCATCACCGCCCCGGTCGGGCACGACCGACCACCAGGCCCTCGCCGTCCTCCCCCGCGTCGACGGCGACGAGGTCCGCCGTCTCGCCGACGAGGCCGCCGACGGATCGGGCACCCGCGCGGTGTCATCGACCAGGTCGGCGCCGGCGGCGCACCGATGGATCCGACCGCGCCATCGACCAGGACTTCCTCGACCTCACGATGCCCCCGGCTGTCCGGGTCGGGTCGGACTCCACGGCGCCCGTGTGGCTGGGGGTGGTCGCTCCCGACGACCTCGCCCCGCTCGGCCTCGAGCGCCTACGCCGACGACCTCTCCGCCGGACGCGCCGTCGTCCTCAACCCTGCGGCGACGTCCGACCCCGCGGGAGATCACGATCGTCACCGCCGACGGGTCGTCACACGCTACCGGCGACCGTGGCGGACCTGCCCCGAGTCGGCGTCGGCCTCCCGGCCGCAGTGGTGTCGGAGTAGGTGGCCGCGGTGCTCGGTGAGCCCGTCGCGGCCAGCCGCGTGGTGGTGGTGCCGGACGAGGCGTCCGCCACGGGGACGACGACCGCCATGTCGGTGGCCCGCCGGATCCGGACCGCGGCGGCGGACCTCCCCATCGTCGAGGAGCTGGAGGACGACGACATCTCCGCCTTCGCGGCCGCCATCGGAGCGAACGGGGTGGTCGTCAGCGGCGGGTCGCAGGTCGTCCAGCAGCAGAGCGGTCCGCTCAACGAGGTGCCGGCGCCTGGCCGACTCTGCGGAACAGGGCCGATCGCGCCTGACCACCTGGGGAGCGCTGGCGCTGCTCGTGACGGTGGCCGCGGTGGTGCTCGCCCTCGGGGCGACCCGCGCCGACGACGCGGTGCTCGACCTCCAGGGTGCCCGGCCGGGCTCCGGGCCGCCATCGGCGCCGTGCAGGCCGCGGTGATCACCGGCACGGCCGCGGCGCTGGCCGCGGTGGTCGGCGTCGCCCTCCCGGCCTTCGCGTTCCGGGTGTTCGCCGGCCACTCGTCGCAGCCCGACATCCCGCTGGTCGTCCCGGCCGCGGTGCCGGCGCTGCTGATCGGCCTCCCCGTCGTCGCCGCCTGCCCTGTCGGCCCTGCTCCTGACCGGCCGCCGCGACCCCCAGGGCGGCGCCGCCGCCCTCGCCGACGACCTCGCCTGGTGATCAGTCCTCGGCGTCGGCTTCGTCGCCGGCCCCGGGTGCAGCCTCGGCCTCCGGCTCGGCGAACGACACGGTGACGGTGCGTTCGTCGGTGCCGCGCAGCACGGTCAGCTCGACGCTGTCGCCGGCGGCGTCGAGGGCGTCCCAGAGGGCGTCGACGTCGCCCACGGGCTGCCCGTCGACCGCGGTCAGCACGTCGCCCTCGGCCAGGCCGGCGGCCGCCGCGGGCGAGCCCTCGACCACCCCGCCGACCAGCAGCCCGTCGACGTCGGGCAGCCCGACCTGGCGCCGCATGCGCGCCGCCCGGGGGCCGGGCACGACCACGATGCCGAGGCGGGGCGTCCGCAGGTGGCGACCCTCCAGCAGTGCGTCGACCCGCGACCGCAGGTCGGCGTCGGCGGGCAGGGCCAGGTAGAAGCCGTCGCCGAGACGGTGGGTGTTGATCCCGACCAGCCGACCGGCGCCGTCGACCAGCGGACCGCCCGACGACCCCCGGGCCAGCGGGGCGGTGTGCTCGACCGCGCCCTTCACCCGGCGCCCGCGGGGTCCGCGGAACGCCCGGCCCGACCGCGGAGGTGAAGCCGTGGGTGATGCGGTCGCCGCCCCGGCCGCGGGCGACGGCGAACACCACGTCGCCGACGTCGACGGGCTGGGCCGCCCACTCCAGCGGGGTCACCTCGCCGGTGGGCACCTCGAGCACGACGGCGTCGTGGTCGACGTCGGTGCCGAGGACCCGGGCCTGGGCATGGCTCCCGTCGGCGAAGGTGACCTGCGTCGTGCGGTCGCGCAGGTTGTGGGCACTGGTCAGCACCCGGTCGGGGGCGATGACCACCCCGGAGCCGCGCGGGTGGCGACCGATGGCGACGGTGGCCGGGGCGGCGGCGGCGTGGGCGGTGCGGGTGGCGGTGGTGATCTCGTCGAGAACGGTCATGTGTGCGGCTCCTCAGTCACTTGCAACTTGCAAGTTACCGTCTCCACCGACGGACCGCACCCCTCCTCGATGCTCCCGTTGGACGATGATGGGTCCGTGCCCGGACGACCCCCCCGCCCCCGTCGCGAGGCGGCCGCCCCCGCGGCGGGCGGTGGGCCGGCCCCGGACCTGCTCCGGGCGGTCGACCGGGTCGGCGATCGCTGGGTCCTGCTGATCGTGGCCGCCCTGCTCGACGGACCGGCCCGCTTCGGCGACCTGGCCTCGTCGCTGGGGGTCGCGCCCAACATCCTCACCGCCCGCCTGCGCCAGCTGGAGCAGGACGGCGTGGTCGTGGCCCGGCCCTACAGCGAGCGCCCCCTCCGCCACGAGTACTCCCTCACCGGCGCCGGTCGGGAGCTGGCCGATGCCATCGCCGTGCTGGCCGACTGGGGCTCCCGACGGCGGGGCGGGACCGGCGACGGCCACTTCCACGCCGCGTGCGGCTCCCGGCTGGAGGTCCGCCCCTGGTGCCCCACCTGCGACCGGGTCGTCGACGACGACGAGCCCGTCGGACGCCTACGAGCTCTGAGCCGCCGAGCGGCGCTGGAGGTCGAGGAGGACGTCGAGGGCGCGCTCCGCATCGTCGACCGGGACGAGCAGGTGGTCGTGGCGCAGACCGGCGATCACGTTGGCGCTGATGCCGTGGTCGGCGAGCGCGGTCGCGAAGGCGGCGGTCATCCCGACTGCGTCCAGCGACGAGTGGACCCTCAGCTCGATGCGTCGGCACGGGAACTCCGGGCTCAGCTCGACGGCATCGGCATCGACGGCCCGGAGCACCAGGGTCGTCCCCTCCTCCTCGACGATGACGGCGAAGGCGTCGACCGCCGGCAACGGCACCCCGGGATCGACCGACGCGTACACCAGCACCTCCGGGTGCAGGTGCGGCTCGAGGCCGGCCAGCAGCCGGCCGAGGTCGTGCTCACCGCTCACGCCCCGCACCGTAGGCGACCCTCTCTCGGCTCGGCGGAGCTCAGGTGAGCGGGTGGTAGCCGGGGGTGTCGGCGTGGGGGGTGTCGAGGTACACCTTGGCCTCGGGGTGGCCGCTGAAGCGGCCGTGGCTCCAGCGGACCTCGACGTGGCCCCGGACCGAGCGATCGACGCCGGCCTCGCGGTCGGCGACGTTGGCGGTCCACCGCACGACCGCCTGGCCGGCCGGCTCGGGCCACACCTCGAAGGCCTTCAGGCGGTAGCGCTGCTGCCAGTCCCAGGCCGTGTCGATCCGCAGGCGCATCGGCGGGGCCGAGGCCGACGACGCCCCCAGCACGTAGTACGGCGCGCTGCCGATGCGCAGCAGCCGCCAGAGCAGTCGCTCGCGGTCGGCGCGATCGCCGAGGGCCGACGACCACCGGTCGGCCGACCGCTCGGCCACGGCCCGGGCGAGATCGCCGTAGGCGTCGGCCGCGGCGCCCGGCAGCGACCGCCCGAGGGCCGACTTGAGCAGGTCGCGTCCGGTGCGGGCCAGGTCGCCCACCCGCTCGGGCAGGTGGGCCAGCTCCGCCGCCCCGGGCAGCCCGGAGCCTCCGATCTCGTCGCGGGCCGAGGCGTAGAAGTGCTGGAGCTCGGACGGGGCGACCTGCGCGAACCAATCCCCGGCCTTGCCCACCGTCGCCCCCGTCAGGCCACCGTCGAACAGGCCGGCGGGAGCGAGGTTGTGCAGCACCTTCGACAGGTACTTGCACGACACCAGGTACACCCGGTCGATGCGGAGGTCCGACGGGCACGTCGGTGACCAGCGGCAGCTTGTCGGGGCCCTTCCACTCGATGCGGGCCGGCACCCGCGACCGCAGGGCGTCGTCGGCCCGCAGGAAGGCGAGGCCGTTGTCCCACGCCCGGGCGAAGTCGGCGTCGTGGTCGCCGGCGGCACGAGCTGCCGCCAGGCGGTCCCACACCGGCTCGTCGACGCCGTGGATCTCGGTGGGACGGGCGGCGAGGGCCCAGTCGAGGTCGCCCAGGCCCAGCATCGCCAGCCCGGTCGTGATCTCGGTGACCTCGGTGCGCAGCGACGCCATGGGCCCAGCCTCGCGTCGTCAGGTGAGCGCGGCGGTGATGCGGGCGAGGAGGTCGTCGTACTCGTCGACCGCCGGCAGCTGGGGGAACTCGGCCACCACGTTCGCGGGGGCGTGGAACAGGAACCCGGCGTCGGCCGCCAGCAGCATGGTCGTGTCGTTGTAGGAGTCGCCGGCGGCGATCACCCGGTAGCGGAGGCCGTGGAAGGCCTCGACCGCGGCCCGCTTCGGGTCGGGCATGCGCAGGCGGTACCCGGTGATGCGGTCGTCCTCGACCTCGAGGCGGTGGCAGAGGATGGTGGGCCACCCGAGCTGGCGCATGAGCGGCGCCGCGAACTGCTCGAACGTGTCGGACAGGATCACCACCTGGGTGCGGGCGCGCAGGTCGGCGAGGAAGCCGATCGCCCCCGGGAGCGGTTCGAGGCCGGCGATGACGTCCTCGATCAGGGACATGGTCAGCCCGTGCTCGGCCAGCAGGTCGAGCCGGTACCGCATGAGGACGTCGTAGTCGGGCTCGTCGCGGGTGGTGCGGAGGAGGCCCTCGATGCCGGTGCGCTCGGCGACCGCGACCCAGATCTCGGGGACCAGCACGCCCTCCAGGTCGAGGACGACGATCGACTGCTGCGGATGGGGCTCCCCGGTCATCCGGCCATCGTGCCCGACGGTCCACCGCACGGAGGACTTGGGAGGGGCCGTGACTACCCTCGGCCGGCGTGACCGACGCGCCGGAGGCCCCCCATCGGGCGCGCCCGTCGGTCGGGTACGCGCTGGTGCTCAGCGGCGCCGTGCTCTTCATCCTCAACGCCGGCGTGGCCCGCGCCACCATCCGCGGCGGGACCGATCCGGGGACGCTGACCACGGTCCGGGTCACGGGCTCGGTCGTCGTCTACGCGCTCTGGGCCGTCGCGGTCGACCGCTCCGCCCTGCGCCTCCCGCGGGGCCGGATGCTCGGCTGGATGATCCTCCTGGGCCTCGTCGGCGTCGCCCTGCTCCAGTGGACCTACCTGGTGGCCATCGACCGGCTGCCGATCGGCATCGCCCTCCTCCTCGAGTACACGGCGCCGGTGCTGATCGCCCTCTGGGCCCGGTTCGTCGCCAAGGAGCAGGTGGGTCGGGCCATCTGGCCGGCCCTGGGCCTGGCCCTCGGCGGGCTCGCCCTCGTCGCCCAGGTCTGGCAGGGCCTGGTCTTCGACGGGCTCGGGGTGCTGGCCGGGCTCGGGGCGGCGGTGTGCTTCGCCACGTACTTCCTGGTGGGCGAGCACGGCACCAGCCGCGAGGACCCCATCTGGGTCGTCCTCTGGTCGTTCGTGGTGGCGGCCGTGGTGCTGAACCTCATGTGGCCCATCACCGCGGTCACCGGCGACGACCTGACCCGGTCGGTGAGCCTCGGAGGCGAGCTGTCGGCGATCGAGGTCCCGGGCTGGGTGCTCTTCGCCTGGATCGTGGTGCCGGGGAGCGTGCTGCCCTTCGGGTTCAGCATGGCGGCGCTTCGCCACCTCCGGGCGACGGTGGTCTCGATCGTGTCGATGGTCGAGCCCATCGGTGTGGCCGCCCTCGGCTGGGTGTGGTTCGGCGAGTCGCTGTCACCGATCCAGCTGGTGGGCGGCCTGGCCGTGCTGGCCGGGATCCTCCTCGCCCAACGGGCCCGGCAGGTCCCCCACGCCGAGCCGATCCCGCCGCCCTGACCCGGACCGGGACGACCGTTCGTCAGGGGTCAGGGGTCAGGTCGTCGGGGCGCCAGAAGCCGGGCTGGGGGGCATCGACCGTGCCGCGGGCGTAGGCCGCGAGGCGCCGACGGCCCTCGGGCGAGAGCACCTCGATCACGTCGAACACCACGCCGGGGCCGGCGACCCGCAGGGCCCGGTCGGTGGCCGACCGGGGCGCGGGCGCCTCGGGCACCAGCAGGATCGGCGGCTCGCCCTCGACGCCGGCCACCACGGTGGCCCGACCGATGGCGGCCATGGCCGCCTCGCCCCGGGCCAGGCCGGAGGGGGCGACGGTGAACCCGCCGGCCACGTCGAACAACCAGCGCCGGCCGGCCTGGTCGACCGCCGCCAGCGGGAGGGTGAGCCCCACGCCCCGCACGCGCACGTTCTCGGAGACGTCGGTGAAGCCGGCCTCGACCAGCACCTCGCCCGCGAGTCGCTTCATGGCGGTGCCGCGCAGCCGGGCCTCCTGCACCGCGACGGTGGCCGGCTCGGCGACCCGGGCCGCGGCCGCGGCCTGCTCGGCCTCGACCCGGCGGCGGGCGATGCCGACGTAGGCGGGGTCGAGGTCGTAGCCCGCGAACCGGCGGCCGGTGCGCACCGCGGCGACCGCGGTGGTGCCCGAGCCGAGGAACGGGTCGAGCACCAGGTCGTCGGCGTAGGTGTACAGCTCGATCAGCCGCTGGGGCAGGGCCACGGGGAACGGGGCCGGGTGGTCGACCCGCGACGCCGACTCCGGCGCCATCTCCCACACGTCGAGGGTGGCCTCGAGGAACTCGTCGCCCGTCAGCGTCGACGCGTGGGGCAGCCCGGCGGCCCGCCGGCGGGCCGGGTCGAGGGCCCGGTCGAAGCGGCCCTTGGCCGCGATGACCACCCGCTCGGTGACGTCGCGCAGCACCGGGTTGCGCGGGTCGCGGTAGGACCCCCAGGCGCAGTTGCCGCCGGCGCCCTTGGCCTTGACCCACACCACCTCGCCCCGCAGCAGCAGGCCGAGGTCGTCCTGCAGGACCCGGATGACGTCGGCCGACAGCGACCGGTACGGCTTGCGGCCCAGGTTGGCGATGTTGACCGCGATGCGGCCGCCGGGCTCGAGCACCCGGACGCACTCGGCGAACACGTCGCGCAGCATCTCGACGTACTCGACGTAGCTGGCCGGCACGCTGGGCCGGTCGGCGTCGATGCGCTCGTAGGCCTTGCCCGCGAAGTACGGCGGCGAGGTGACGACGAGGGCGACCGAGCCGTCCTTCAGGTCGCGCATGTCGCGGGAGTCGCCGTGGACCAGGGGCTCGTCGGGCCCGTGGCGGGTGACGGTGTCGTCGTCGCTCAGGGCGGGAGCGGTGAAGCGGGCGTAGAAGTCGCCCGCGTCGTGGCTCTCGCGCCGGCCGACGCCGAACTCGGAGGTCGCCGTCGAGCGGCGGCGGCGCTTCGGGGCGTCGGCCATGGCGAAACAGTACCGAGGGGGTGTGACAGCGGGGCTGCTCCCGCGCCCGCGAGCCCTGCGACCAGGCGGATCAGCGCCAGCGGGCCACGTGCTCCGCCGATCCGAACACCATGCCGACCACCTCGCGGGTCGGGGTGCCGGCGGCGATGCGAGGGGCCCAGACGGCCAGGTCGTCGGCCGTCGGCGGGCGCCGGAGGAGCGTGTTCCACACCTCGCCCACCTTCACCGGCGCGTACCGGACCCAGCGGGGCTCGGCCGAGTCGGCGAAGTGCAGCAGCAGCGCGCCGCGGGTCATCCCGCCCTGCAGCTCGGCGACCCAGCGGGCGTTGGCCTCGGCCGACGGCGTGCGCCCGAGGGTGCGCTCCACCACCAGGTCGACGAAGTCCGGGTCCGACAGCGGCACCCCGCCGTTGAACGCCTCGGCGGCCACGATCTCGCCGCCGAGCGCGGCCGGGGTCAGCCGACCGGTGCGCAGCTGCCACGCCCGCCGGGCGTAGGCCTCGGCCGAGGGCATCGTCCCGAGGCCACCGAGGTAGAGCCGCAGCATGACCCCGACGTGACGGTCGAGCTCGGACGACCCGATCAGGTCGGTCACCAGGTCCGGGCCCCCTCGACCCGACGTGCCGATCCGGTCGGAGCCGCGGCGCTCCTCGGCGTAGGTGGGCGCCCGACCGAGCACGTCGTGGTACGAGCGGTGCACGGCGCGGGCCGCGGAGGGGTGGGGACCGGCGGTCGCGGCCGCCCAGTCGGCCACCACGCCGGAGATGTAGCTGACGGCGGCGATGCCGGGATCGTCGGTCGGCCAGCCGTCGGACAGGACCGTGAGGGCGTACTGGCCCCGACCGGGCCGCTCGACCACCCCGGAGGTGTTCAGCCGCCACCGGCAGCACTGCGACGTGAAGAAGCCGTTCTTCATCGGCACCTTCCAGGTGCTCGGCACGCCGGTCGGCACCCCCCACCGCTGCGACGGGGTCACGTTCAGCATGAAGGCCCGGGCGGTCATCCGGGACGGCCCGGTGAAGAGCCCCCGGTAGCCCCACAGCATCTGCCGCAGCACCAGGTTGCGGTCGTGGGCCGTCGTCCACGTGACGCCCCACGGCGTGGCCGCCGTGGTCTGCGTCAGCCCGAGGGTGCGGTCGAGCGCCTCCATCCCCGGCTGGCCACCGAGGGACCGCCACAGCGCGCTGGCCTCCGGGTCGGCCGAGTAGGTGATCATCGGGCCGGCGTTGGCCCGCTCCCACGCGGTGAGCCCGCGTCCCTCGCGCTGGGCCCGCAGCACGAGACCGGCGAGGATCTGGGCCTTGAACACGCTGGCCGTGGTGATGCGCTGGCCCGGGTTGTAGGTGTACTCGCAGCCGGTGACGCTGTCGTAGATCGCGGCGGTGAAGCGCTGCGCAGGCCACCGACGACGGACCTCGGCCCCGAACCCCGAGGTGAAGGGGTTCTCCGTGCAGGCCGCACCCGGCGTCTGGCGCGCCAGCGGAGCCGCCCCGACCGGAGCCTCGGGGCCGACGGTGGTGAACGCGGCCGCGGCCGCCAGCAGGGCGACGACTGCGACTCCTCGCCGGGTGCGCATCGCAGGCAGGCTACCGGCCCGCCCGCGGTGCCTCGACGGGGTGCGGGACGGGTCGGGTCGCGTCTGCGACACTCGACGGCGGTCGAGGGACGCCCGTCCCCCGACGACACCGACCGGAGGACGTGGTGAAGGAGTCGACGAGGGACAGGCTGCGGACGGCCGACCGCGCCCTGCGTCCCACGGCCGCCGCCGTCCGGACGCAGGCCCACGAGACGGCGGTCGCCAACGACCACCTCGGCGACATCCGGGCCGTCCTCGACCGCCTCTCGGCCGCCACCGACGCCCTCCACCAGCGCCTCGACAACCTCGAGCTGGTCGTCACCGAGATGGCCAAGGCCGCCGGGGTGATCGACCCCCGCAACAGCGACTACGACCAGTGGACCGAGGTGATCATCCGCCAGGCGCTCGGCGGCGGAGGCACCGGCATCGACGTCGGTGCCCACTCGGGCCTGATCCTCCGGTCGATCGTGGCCGCGTCACCGGATGGCCCGCACCTGGCCTTCGAGCCCATCCCGGGCCTCGCCGAGGGGCTGCGCCGCGACTTCCCCGACGTGGCGGTCCACGAGGTCGCCCTGTCCGACGAGGAGGGCGAGGTGACGTTCCACCACGTCACCACCAACCCCTCCTACAGCGGCATCCGGCGGCGCGACTACACCGGTCCCGAGGACGTGCAGCTGATCACGGTGCGCACCGCCCGGCTCGATGCCCTCGTCCCCGACGACGCCGACGTCCGGTTCCTGAAGATCGACGTCGAGGGCGCCGAGCTCGGGGTGCTGAAGGGCGCGTCCGGCGTGCTCGACCGGCACCACCCGGTGACCGTCTTCGAGTTCGGTCGCGGCGCCAGCGACCACTACGGCACGACCCCCCGCGACGTCCACGACCTCTTCGCCGGCCACGGGATGGTCGTCGGGCTGCTCGACCGCTACCTCGACGCCCGCGAGGCGATGGACCTGGCCGAGCTCGAGCGGCAGTACGACACGGGCGAGAACTTCTACTTCGCGGCCTGGGCACCCGAGGCCGCGGCGGACGACGACGGCGCGGAGGCGTCGGACCCGGCGGACGGCCCGTGACGCCCGACCCACCCCCGGAGGACCCGTCCCGAACCGAGCTCGGCAAGGCCGAGGCGAGCCGGCTGATGGCCGACCTCCGCGACCGGGCCGGGAGCGGCGACGGTCCCGCCCCGGTCCCGGCCGGCGACACCGCCCCGGTCGCCCTCTCCCCCAGCACCCACGTCACCCTCGCCGCGGCCCGTCACCACCTCGATGCGGCCTGGCACTCCAGCGACGCCGGCACCGAGATCCCCGACGAGGCCCGCCTCCGCCAGGTCAAGAGGGCCGTGATGGCGGGGATGCGGCCGGTCACCTCGCACCAGGTGCCGTTCAACCGGGAGCTCTCCGTCGCCGTCGACCGCCTGACCAGCGTCGTCGAGGACCTCGTGACCCAGGTGAGCCGGGCCGACGAGCGCCTCGCATCGACCGTGCGACGGGTGCAGGCCGGGATCGCCAGCGTCGAGGTCGGCGGGGCCGAGCTCGACGACGAGGTCGCCGCCCTGGTCGAGCGGCTGGCCGACGTCGCCACCCGGCTGGAGACCGCCGAGGCCGCCCTGGCCGAGCAGCGCCAGCGCCTCGCCCGGGTCGAGCGCTCCGACGCGACCCCCGCCGCCCCGGCGCCGGTGGCGGTGGTGTCGGCCGACGCCGCCGGTGGCGCGGACCAGGCCCTGCTCCGCCGGCTGGCCCGCGCCGCCCGACCGGCGGCCGACGACCTCCGGGCCTGGGCCGGTGCGGTGGCCGACGTCGTCGTCGACGCCACCGCCGAGGCACCGCTGCTCGACCTCGCGTCCGATCGGGGCGAGTGGCTGGCGGCCTGGATCGACCTGGGCATCGAGGCCATCGGCGTCGACGACGACCCCGCGGCCCTCGAGCTGCTCGCCGCGGCCGGACGCCCCGCGGTGGCCGCCGACCCCGCGGCCCACCTCGCCTCGCAGCCGACCGGCTCCCTCGGCGCCGTCACCGCCGCGACCCTGGCCGACGTCGTGCCCCTCCCGTCGCTGGTCGACGTCCTCGACGCCGCCGCGACGGCGCTGCAGCCCGGCGGCGTCCTGGTCCTCCTCGTGGCCGATCCCACGGTGCTGGCCCAGGGCGACCCCCTGTGGGACGACCCGCGCCGCCGGCCCCTCCCCGCCCGGACCCTGCAGCACCTCCTGCTCGACCGGGGCTGGGCCGAGATCGACCTGCTCCCCGTGGGCGACGAGGGTGCGACCGGCCCCCGGGCGACCGTCGTGGTGGCCCGCACGCCGGGCGGCACGCCGTCGGGATGACCGCGGCGTCGCGCGCCCGCTCCGGTGGCCCGACCGGGCTGCGGATCGCGGTCCTCAAGCCCGACTTCGGCGTCGTGGGGGGCTTCGAGGCGGTGGCCGACCGCATCGAGTCACGGCTGCGCCTCGACGGCCACGACGTCACCCGCCTGGAGGTCCACCTGCCGTCGCTGGCCACCCGGCCCTTCGGCATCGACGTCCCGCCCGAGGTCGTGGCCGCGGTCCCCGACTACGTGCGCTACCTGACCGCGATGGAGGCGGTGGCCCGGCTCCCCACCCGTCGCTACGACGCGGTGATCTCGACCCAGCCGCCGTCGTTCCACCACGAGCACCCGCGGCACCTCAGCATCTTCTTCCACCACCAGCGGATCTTCTACGAGCTCGAGGACCTCTGGGTGGCCGCCGGCTTCCCGCCGGATGCCGACCTGCACCGCGAGGCCGGACGCCACATCCGTGCGCTCGACACGCCCCGGCTCGACGCGGTGAGCTGGTTCGCGGCCGGGTCCGAGTCGGTGCGGCGCCGGCTGGCCCGCTTCAACGGGATCGACCGGGTGTCGCTGTTCCACGCCGGGGTCGACCCGGCCGTCGTGCGCCGGAGCGCGACGCCGGACGGCGCGCCCCGGCGCGACGGACCCGTGCTCTGCGTCGGGCGCCTGGAGTTCCCGAAGCGGACCGAGCTGGTCGTGGCGGCCATGAAGCGCCTGCCGCAGCGCACCGCGGCCATCGCCGGGTCGGGAGGTCGGCTCGAGCGTCTGCGCGGGATCGACCACGACCTGTCCCGTCCCGGTGTCGACCTCGATGCCGTCGACGAGACGGCCCTGTGGTGCAGCACCGGCTCGGTCGACCGCCCTGCGCCCGACGGCTGGTCGTCGAACGTCGAGGTGCTGGGCCGGGTCTCCGACGACCACCTCCGGCGGCTCTACGCCACCACACCGTGCGTCGTCGCCCCCGCCCTCGACGAGGACTACGGCCTGACCGCGATCGAGGCCATGGCCCACGGCGCGCCGGTGGTGGTGTGCCACGACGGGGGCGGCCTCGCCGACCTGGTCGAGGACGGCGTCGACGGCCTCGTCGTCGAGCCGACCGGCGCCGCCATCGCCGGGGCCGTCGAGCGCATCCTCGGCGACCCGGAGCTGGCGGCCCACCTCGCGGCCGGCGCTGCCTCCACCGCCGCCCGCACCACCTGGGCTCGCGCCGACGACGAGATCCGGACCGCGCTCGCGCTGGCGTGCGACGAGGAGCCGTCGGCCGCGCCCGCGGACGGGTCCGAGATCGGGCAGAGGTCAGGGCGGGCGTCCGATGAGGATCGCGATCGTCGCCCCCGCGGCCGTGCCCCCCACCCGCGGCGGTGCCGAGCGGGCGTGGGACGGGCTCCGACTCGCCCTGGGCGATGCCGGCCACGACGCGTCGCTGGTCACGCTGCCGGTGGCCGAGGGCACCCTGGCCGAGGTGGTCGCGGGCTACCGGGCCTTCGCCGGGCTGGACGTGTCGGGCTACGACGCGGTCATCAGCTCGAAGTACCCGGCGTGGCTCGTCTCCCACCCCCACCACGTGCTGTGGATGTTCCACCCGCTGCGGGGCCTCTACGACACGTACCACCTGTTCGGCCTGCCGGTCGCGCCCGACCCCACCGACCGTCCGACCGTCGACCTGCTGGCCGCCCTCGACGCGCCGCACCGGCGTTCCGAGGTGCCCGGGGTGCTCGACGCGGTCGATGCCGCGGTCGCCGCCCTCGGCGACGACCACCCAGACCTCGCCCTGCCCGGGCCGGTCAGCCGCCTGGTCGTCCACTGGCTGGACCGGGTCGCCCTCGACCCCGCCGAGGTCGTGCGGCACACGACCCTGTCGCGCACGATCGCGGCCCGGGCCGGCTACCTGCCCGCCGGGGTCGTGCCCCGCGTGGCCTACGCGCCATCGGACCTCCCCCCGGTCGCCGATGACCGGGTCGTCGCCGGCGACCACCTCTTCACCGCGAGCCGCCTCGACGGCCCGAAGCGGTTCGACCTCCTCGTCCGGGCCATGGCCCACGTCCCCGGCGACGTGCCGCTGCTGATCGGCGGCACCGGCCCGGAGGAGGGTCGCCTCCGGGAGCTCGCCGCCGGCGACCCCCGCATCCGCTTCCTCGGCTTCGTGCCCGACGACGAGCTGGCCGAGCTCTACCGCACCGCCCGGGCCGTCCCGTTCGTCCCCCTCGACGAGGACTACGGGCTCATCACCGTGGAGGCCATGGCCATGGGCACCCCGGTGGTGACCGTCTCCGACAGCGGCGGTCCGGCCGAGCTGCTGCGCGACGGCGTCGACGGGCTCGTCGTGCCCCCGGAGCCGGCCGCGCTCGGGCGGGCCCTCGCCTCGTTGTGCGCCGACCCCGACCTCGCCACCGCCCTCGGCCGCCGGGCCCGCGACCGGGCCGCCCGCATCCACTGGCCGGCGGCGGTGCGCACGATCCTCGGCCCCGCACTGGTGGGGAGCCGATCAGCGCAGCACCCGACCCCGGCACCGGCCCACCGGCCGACCGGGACGTCGACCCGGAGGCCCCGGGTGGTCGTGCTGACCACCTTCCGGGTGGCCGACCGGGGCCACGGCGGCCAGCTGCGGAGCTTCCACCTGTACGGCGCCCTCGGCCGCCGGGCCGACGTCGAGATCGTGAGCCTCACCGACGGCGGTCCGGCCGGGACGACCCCGCTCGCCCCCGGCGTGGTGGAGACCTCGGTCCCCCGCAGCGCGGCCCACCGCGACGCCGCCGACGAGATGTCGCTCGCCGTCGGCCTGCCGGTGAGCGACCTCGCGTCCGGCTCCGAGATCGCCCTGACCCCCGACTACGTCGACCGGCTCCGCGCCGCGGCCGCAGGGGCCGACGTCGTCGTGCTGGCCGAGCCCTACCTCGCACCGGCGCTCGACGAGGCGGGGATCGACCTGCCCGTCGTCTACGACGCGTTCAACGTCGAGGCCGACCTCAAGGCCGAGGTCCTGCCCAGCACCCCGGCCGGCGACGACGTCCTCCGCCGCGTCGTCGAGGTCGAGGCGCTCGCCCTGGCGCGCGCCGCCGCGATCACCGCGTGCAGCCCCGACGACGCCGACCGCCTCGCCGCCCTGGCCGGACGATCGCGGGCCGAGGTCACCGTCGTCCCCAACGGCACCGACACCGCCGCGGTGCGGCCGCCCGACCCGGCCGACCGGGCCCGAGCCGGCGAGCGCTGGCTGCGCCGGTACGAGTCCGCCCTGCCCCGCACCGGCGCGCCCCCGGCCGACGCCCTCGCCATCTTCCTCGGCAGCTGGCACCCGCCCAACCTGGCCGCGGCCGAGATGGTGATCACCCACGCCGAGGAGAGCCCGCGAGTGGTCTTCGTGATGGGCGGTCGGCACGGCGACGCCTTCGAGGGCCGTCGCATCCCGCCCAACGTGGTGTTCACCGGGGTCGTCTCGACCCGCACCAAGGACGTCCTCCTCCGCTCGGCGCACATGGCGATCAACCCCATGGTCCAGGGCTCGGGCACGAACCTCAAGATCATCGAGTACCTGGCCGCGGGCGTGCCCGTCGTGTCGACCTCGATCGGCGCCCGGGGCCTCGACCTCGTGCACGGCGAGCACCTGCTCCTCGCCCACGGCGGCGCGTGGAGCGTCGCGATCCGCGAGGTCGCCGCCCACCCGGGGCCCGCGGCCGAGCGGGCCCGGGCCGGCCGGGCCCGGGTCGAGGAGCGCTACGACTGGACGGCCCTCGGCGAGCGCCTCGCGGACGTCGTCCGGCGGGTGGCAGGCGACGCCTGACCGCCGCACCCGCCCCGGGGCCGGCCGACACCGTCCGGTAGCCTCGACCCTCGGTCCGAGCCGCCTCGCGGCCGAGCCCGACACCCCGCCCCACCACCGCACCCGAGTCCCACCTGTGGCCGACACCGCCGCCCCCACCGCTCCCGAGCCCGACGCCGCCGGCCCGGCGTTCGAGGTGTCGCGCCGACCCAACCCGGTGCAGCGGATGCAGAACGTGTGGCGCTACCGGGAGCTCCTCGGGAACCTGGTGCGCAAGGAGCTCAAGGTCAAGTACAAGAACAGCGTCCTCGGCTTCGTCTGGACGCTGCTCAACCCGGCCCTCTACCTCGTGGTGTTCTCCCTGGTGTTCCAGGAGGTCCTGCGGATCCAGATCCCGTACTACGCCGTCTTCTTCCTGTCGGGCCTGCTGGTGTGGAACTTCTTCTCCACCGCCCTCGGCGCCGGCACCGGGTCGATCACCGGCAACGCGCAGCTGGTGCAGAAGGTGTGGTTCCCGCGCGAGATCCTGCCCCTCGCCGCGGTGGGCGCGGCGATCGTCCACTTCCTCCTCCAGGCCCTCGTGCTGCTGGGCGCGCTGCTCGTGTTCCAGAAGGCCCCGGCCTACGAGTTCATGATCGCCCTCCCGCTCGCCTTCGTGGTGCTGGTCGTGCTGGCCACCGCGCTCGCCATCGCCCTGTCGGCGGTCAACGTGTACCTCCGCGACACCGAGCACCTGCTCGAGCTGCTGCTCCTGGCGTGGTTCTGGCTGTCGGCCATCGTCTACCCGTACAGCTTCATCGCCGAGCGCCTCGGCCCCGACCGGGAGTGGATGGCGTCGCTCAACCCGGTGATCCCGATCGTCGTCACCTTCCAGAAGGCCCTCTACAACCCCGAGCCGGTGCCGTTCCGCTGGTACACCAACTCGCCGGTGTTCGACCCCAACGGCGTGATCCCCGACCAGGACGCGGCCTCGATCTCCCCGCTGCACGACCTGGGCTGGTACCTCACCCACCTCAGCATCGTCGGGGTGGTCGCCATCGCCGCCCTGTTCGGTGCCCTGTGGCTGTTCGGCCGCCTCGAGGACGACATGGCCGAGGAGATCTGACGTGCAGCCGGCGATCACCATCGACTCGGTGACCAAGGTCTTCAAGCTGGCCAAGGACAAGCCCAAGTCGGCCAAGGAGCGGCGTGATCCGGGCCGGCCGCATCCGCTGGGAGGAGTTCCGGGCCCTCGACGACGTGTCGTTCGAGGTCGCCGCAGGGCGAGACCCTCGCCCTCCTCGGCCACAACGGCAGCGGCAAGTCCACCCTGCTCAAGTGCGTGGCCGGCACCCTCCGGCCCACCTCCGGCACCATCAGCGACCCGGGGCCGCCTGGCCGCCCTGCTCGAGCTGGGCGCCGGCTTCCACCCCGACCTCACCGGCCGCGAGAACGTCTACCTGAACGGCTCGATCCTCGGCTTCTCGAAGGTGCAGGTCGACGCGCATCTTCGACGACATCGTCGACTTCGCCGAGATCCCCGAGTTCATCGACCAGCAGGTCAAGCACTACTCGTCGGGCATGTTCGCCCGCCTCGGCTTCGCGGTGGCGATCAACGTCGACCCCGACATCCTGCTGGTCGACGAGGTGCTGTCCGTCGGCGACGAGGCCTTCCAGCGCAAGTGCATCGACCGGATCAGGCGGCTCCAGCGCGAGGGCCGCACGATCCTCGTCGTCTCCCACGCCACCGACCTGGTCCGCCAGATCTGCGACCGGGCCGTCGTGTTCGACCACGGCCACAAGATCGCCGAGGGCGAGCCGGGCGAGGCCATCCGGGCCTTCCGCGAGGCGCTCGCGGCTCGAGGCGTCGTGATCCCGGTCGACGCCGAGGAGGCCGACCACTCGCCCCACGTCGCCATCGACCCCGCCACCGGCGAGGTGCCGATCATCACCGTGCCCGCCGAGCTGGTTCCCGACGCCGACGCCGACGGTGGCGATCACCGACGTCCGCTTCGACTTCCCCGACGACCCCGAGTCCGAGCACCTCACCGCCGGCCAGGCCATGCGCCTCCGCATCGGCTACGCCGCGACCGGCCTCATCAACGACGTGGCCTTCGCGGTGGAGATCTTCGACGAGGCCGGCACCCGCCTCATGGGCACCAACACCGACGTGCTCGAGCAGTACATCCACGCGGTGAAGGGCGAGGGCGAGGTCGTCTTCTCCTTCGACCACGTCCCCCTGCTCGACGGCCGCTTCCTCGTCACCGTCGCGATCCACTCCCACGACGGCGGCACCGTCTACGCCCAGCGCGAGTTCGAGGACAGCTTCGTGGTGATGAACCCCACCCGCACCCGCGGCAGCGTCCACTTCCCCGTGAAGATCGAGCACATCTTCAGCTTCTGAGCCGGCGCACCTGCGGTGCGCAGAACGCGGGCGACAGCGTCGGCAGGGTGGGCGAGGATGGGGAGATGGCCGTGATCCAGGTGTCGGGGGCTGCGTACGCGCACCCGGGGGGATCGGTGCTGTTCGACGAGGTGTCGTTCCGCGTCCGCTCGGGCCAGCACGCGGTGCTCGTCGGCGACAACGGGGTCGGGCAAGTCGACCCTGCTGCGCTGCATCACTCGGCGAGCTGCCGCTCGACGACGGCTCGATCCACACCGACGGGCCCGTCGCCCTCATGCCCCAGGCCATCGGCACCGGCGACGACGCGGCGACGACCGTGCGCGAGCTGCTCGTCCGCTTCTCCCCCACACCGGTCCGCGACGCCGGCCGAGGCGCTGGCCGAGACCGAGCTCGCCAACGCCGCCGTGCCCGACCGACGCGACCGGGCATCGCCCTCGCCGACGGCCGTCATCGCCTGGGGCGAGGTCGGCGGGTACGACGACGAGAGCCGGTGGGACGCGGCGTGCGCCTCGGTGCTGGGCGGTGGCCTCGCCGAGGTGGGCGAGCGCACCGTCGCCACGCTGTCGGGCGGCGAGCGCAAGCGCCTGGTCCTCGAGGTCGCTCCTCGCCTCCGACGCCGAGATCCTCCTGCTCGACGAGCCCGACAACTTCCTCGACATCCCGGCCAAGCGCTGGCTCGAGCAGCGGCTGACAGTCCAGCCCGAAGACGATCCTGCTCATCAGCCACGACCGCGAGCTGCTCGCCGCGGTCGCCGACGCCGTCGTCACCATCGAGGGCCACGGCGCCTGGACCCACCCCGGCGGCTGGGCCACCTACGACGAGCGCCCGCCAGGCCCGCCACGAGGCCCTCGGCGACGCCGTCGCCCGCTGGAAGGAGGAGGAGCGACGCCTGTTCCGGCTCTTCAAGGAGATGAAGCAGCGGGCCTCGCTCAACGACGGCAACGCGGCCAAGGCCGACGCGGCCGAGACCCGGTGGCAGCAGCTGGGTCGATGCCGGTCCCCCGCCGCCCCCTCCCCCGCCGCAGTCGGTGCGGATGGCGCTGCGACGGTGCCGACAGCGGCCGCATCGCCCTGCGCTGCGAGCGGCCTGGAGATCGACGGGCTCACCGACCCCTTCGACCTCGAGGTCCACCTCGGCGACCGGGTCGCGGTGCTGGGGCCGAACGGCACCGGCAAGTCGCACCTGCTGCGGCTGCTCGGCGGCGACCCGACCGTCGACCACGACGGCTCCTTGCGGCTCGGGGCCCGCGTCCAGGTCGGGCTGTTCCACCAGACCGACGAGGTGGCCGCCTTCGCCGGCCGGAGCCCCTCGCCGTGCTCCGCCGCGACCACGACCTGGTCGAGGAGGCCGGGCATGAAGGCCCTGGCGCGCTACGGCCTCGCCGAGCTGCGCCCGCCGTCCGTTCGAGACGCTGTCGGGCGGCCAGCGGGCCCGGCTCCAGATCCTGTCGCCTCGAGCTGTCGGGCGTGAACCTGCTGCTCCTCGACGAGCCCACCGACAACCTCGACCTGGTGTCGGCCGAGGCCCTCGAGGCCGCCCTCGCCGGGTTCGAGGGCACCGTGCTGGCCGTCACCCACGACCGCTGGTTCCTCCGCGCCTTCGACCGCTTCGTGATCCTCGACGACGACTGCTCGGTGACCGAGGCCCTCGACCGCGACGCCGCCCTCCACGCATCACCGGCGACCCCGCCTACCCCACCTCCGCAGCCCGCCTCGTCCCCCTCAGCGCCTGACGTGGCTGGGCGCGCACCGCGCCGTCGTCCGAGACTGATCGGTCTCGCTGTCACACCCCCTTCGTAGGGTTGGGGGCATGGTGGATCAGGCGGATCCTTCGGGTGGTGGTGTGCTCGACGAGGTCGAGGCGGCGTTGCGCGCCTTGGGGTCGGTCGACCCGCTGGACGTGACCGATGAGCAGCGCGAGCAGGCGGTGGTCGGGTTCATGCGGCTGCGGTCGTTGGTCGAGTCGGTGGCTGCGCCGTGGACCAGGTCGTGGGAGCGGAGCCGGTCGTGGGCCGCCGACGGGTCACGGTCGCCGCGGGCCCGTCTCGCCCGCGATGCGCACTGCTCGGAGGCCTCCGCCGGACGGGCGGTCGGTCTGGCCGCCAAGCTCGAGGCCATGCCGCTGGTGGCCGCCGCGCTGCGGGCCGGGTCGATCAGCGAAGATCACGCCTGGCGCCTCGCCGTGGCGAGGACGGGCCATCGGGCCGGCGCGTTCGCCCTGGCCGAGCAGACCCTGGTCGACGTCGCGGTCGAGGAGCCCGACTTCGACGAGTTCCTGAAGGCGGTGCAGTACTGGGAGCACGGCGCCGACGACGCCCTCGGCGCCTCCGAGGACCAGCACCGCCGCCACCGCGCCGGCCGCAAGGCCCATCACTCGAAGACCTTCCAGGGCACCTACCGGCTCGACGCCACCTTCGACGCCGTCGGCGGCGAGATCTTCGACACCGCCCTCGGCCGCATCTACCACCAGCTGCTGATGGCCGACTGGAAGGCCGCCCGCGCCGAACACGGCGACGCCGCCTGCGAGTCCGACCTGTGCCGCACCCCCGAGCAACGCCGCCTCGACGCCCTCGTCGAGATGGCCCGACGGGCCACCGCCGTCGCCGCCGACGCCAAGCTCCCCCGCCCGTTGATCACGGTGCTGGTCGACTACGAACAGCTCAAAGGCCCCATCCGCGAGACGTTCAACGGCAACGTCCTCACCACCCACCAGGTCGCCGACCTGCTCGTCGAGGCCGACGTCGAACGAGCCGTCTACGGGCCCACGAACCGGATCATCGAGCTGTCCACGACCGAACGGTTCTTCCGCGGCGGCCTCCGCCGGGTCCTGGAGATCCGCGACCGCCACTGCCAGCACCCCGGCTGCCGGGTCCCCGCCGAGCGCTGCAACGGCAACCACGTCATCGAGCACACCGACGGCGGCCAGACCACCCAGGAGAACGGCGACCTCCAGTGCCGCACCCACGACCGCCAACGCTGGGGCCGCCGCAAGACCCCACCAGCGGGGTCAGACGACGACCCCGACGACCACGCCGACGAGCAGACCGCCCACCGACCCGACGACACCGAGAAGCACCGATGACGCCCCCGAGGCCTGACCGACCGCGCCCTCCGCGACCCAGGAGGACGTCAGCCGGGCCCCGCGTCGCGCTGAGCGACGAACACCATCTCCAGGCCCGGGCGGTCGGGGGCATCTCGGATCGAGTCGACCCGGAAGCCCGCCTGAGCGAGGTCCGCGGTGATCTCGTCCCGGTGCCGGAACCGGAGGGTCGAGTCCGAGGTGAGCTCGGCGCCGTCCCGGGCGAAGCGGAAGACGTGACGGAACGACACCAGCGGCTCCCGGACCTCGACCAGCTCGGTCCACGTCGTCACCTCCCCGACCCCCGGGACGTCGACGGTCCGCGTCGTGTGCTCCGGGGTCCACCGCTCCCACGCCCGACGAGCCGGCTCGCGCACCTCGAACACCAGCCACCCGCCCGGGCGCACCGCTCGTGCGAGCGCCGTCAGCGTCGAGGCCCACTCCTCGTCGGTGACGAAGACCTGGGCGACGTTGCCCGTCATCACCGCGAGGTCGACGCCGAGCGGTGGCGCGTCGGATGCGGCTCCGAGGATCCAGCGCACCCGCTCGGCGCCCGGCTTGCCGCGGGCGACGTCGAGCGAGGCCGCGGCCGGGTCCAGCCCGACGACGTCGATCCCCCGGCCGGCGAGCAGGCAGGCGAGGGTCCCGGTCCCGCACCCGACGTCGAGCACGGTCGACGCGCCGAGCTCCTCGACGATCCCGACGTAGAGATCGAGGTCGCTCCGGTCATCGTCGAAGACGTCGTAGAGCGCCGCCAACCGAGGCTCGGCGAAGATCGCATCCGCCACTAGAACGCGCCGCCGCCCTGTTGCTTGAGGGCGGTGTCGACGCTGAGGGCGGAGGCGATCACCAGCGAGCGCAGGGGGTCCTCCAGCGGGCGGTGGATGTGCACGACGTAGGTGTCGGCGGTGGTGAACATGGCCTTGGCCATGCCCTCCCAGGTCTTGGTGATGCGGGCCACCTCGGTGCCGGTGTGGTCGGAGATGGCGAAGTTCCAGGCCCGCCAGTTCTCGGCGTTGAGCGAGCCGATGGGGTGTCCCTGTGCGGAGAGCTCGAACCGGCCCTTGCCGATGAGGTTCTGCTGCCCGATCTCACCCACGGGGGTGCCGTCGCCCCGGGAGACGTCGAACCGCGACCGCATCATGGTGGGGGGACGGGTGATGCGCAGGAGGGGCGTTCCCGAGTGGTCGACCACCTCGAGGCGGAGGGTGCTGAGCTGGTGCAGGTCGAAGACGCGGAGCATCGCGCCGCCCGCCGACTGGCCGACCTGCCGGACCGCCGCGATCTGGCGTCCGTGCTGGTCGTAGACCGCGTACTCGCTGACGAGCTCGTAGATCTTGGCCTTCTGGCTGACCACGAGGACGGGCTCGCCGAACACCGACCCCGAGCCACCCTGGACCACCGGCGCGGGCGGGGTGGGTGCACCGCCGAGCGAGGGCGCACCCGCTGACCACCCCCGGTAGGTGGCCCGGGCGACGCTCGACTGCACCTCGCCCGGCGAGAGGTCGCCGACCGGCACGCCGCCCGCCGCGCCGGCCTCGGCCGGCTCGGTCGACTGGCGGCCGTCGTCGGCGACGTGGGGGGTCCACCGGACCCCGTCCCACCACCGGAGCTGGTGGCGGCGGGACGGGTCCGGGTACCAACCGGGCGGGGTCGAGCCGACCCCGCTCACGCCGTGCTCACGCGGTGTAGGTGACCCGGCCGCCGTCGAGGACGACGCGGCCGTCGTCGCCGGTGGTCTGGAAGACGGCCTCGCCGTCGCCGGTCTCCCACATGTGCACGGTGAGGCGCTCGCCGGGCAGGACGGGCGACGAGAAGCGGCCCTCCATGGAGGTGAACCGGGTCGGGTCGCCGCCGCACAGCGGCGTGGAGCAGCCCCCGGCCGGTGAAGCCGTAGGTGCACAGCCCGTGGAGGATCGGCCGGTCGAAGCCGCCCATCGCCGCGAACGCCGGGTCGGAGTGCAGCGGGTTGCGGTCGCCCGACAGGCGGTAGAGCAGCGCCTGGTCGGAGCGGGTGACGTAGGTGACCGTGTGGTCGGGCGCCGCGGTCGGGCGCCGACGTTCTTCGGGCCCGACGGGCCGCGGTCGCCGCCGAAGCCGCCCTCGCCGCGGATGAAGGCCGACATGGCGGTGGTGAACAGCGGCGTCGCCGGTGGCCACGTCGGTCGACGTCGACCGTGATCTCGACCACCGCGCCCTTGCCCTTGTCGTAGATGCCGGTGATCTCGCCGACGGTCTCGACCTCGCCCTCGACCGGGATCGGCCCGTGCAGCTCGATGGCCTGCTCGCCGTGGACGAGCATCGCCGGGTTGAACGATGCCGATCGGCCCGATGGCGCCGGCGCCGCCGACCGCCGAGCACGACGGCCATGGTGGGCAGCACCTGCTGGGTCGACGCCGTTGGTGTTCTCGGTGGTGAACTGCAGCTCGTCGAGCGGGTCGACGGCGCCGGCGCCGACGCCGAGGGCGTAGAGGATGGCGTCCTTCGAGGTCCACGAGTGGCGGACCGGCGGGCTGGTGGCGCCGACGGCGTCGGGGTTGATGGGCATGGCGGTGCTCCGTTCGTGAGTGCGGGTGCAGGTGCGGCGGTGGGCGTCGGACGCCGGTCAGGACTCGTCGTAGCCGATCATGTTGGCGTTGGGGCGGGCCTCGGCGACGAGCTGCTGCACGATCTCGCCGACCAGGGCCGGGTCGTCGACCGGCTGCGCGGTGGGGCCGCGGTGCCAGCCCTCGGCGACCGACAGGGCCTGGCCGGTCACGTCGAACACGCGCCCGGTGACGTCGGCGCGACTCCGTCGGACGCCAGCCAGGTGACGATCGGGGCGATCCAGCGGGGCGACATCATCGCCTTGGTCTCGTCGTCGGCCTGGCCCATGCCGAGGTTCTCGGTCATGCGGGTGAGCGCGGCGGGGGCGATGGCGTTGACGGTGACGCCGTAGCGGGCCAGCTCCTTGGCCGCGATGATCGTGAAGGCGGCGATGCCGGCCTTGGCCGCGCCGTAGTTGGTCTGGCCGACGTTGCCGTAGATGCCCGACGGCGACGAGGTGTTGATGATGCGGCCGTCGACCGCCTCGCCCGCCTTCGACCTGCTCGCGCCAGTAGGCCGCGGCGTGGCGGGCGGGGCCGAAGGTGCCCTTGAGGTGCACCTGGATCACCGCGTCCCACTCGGCCTCGGTCATGTTGGCGAGCATCCGGTCGCGCAGGATGCCGGCGTTGTTGATCAGCACGTCGAGGTCGCCGAAGGTGTCGACGGCCTGCTTGACCAGGCGCTCGGCGCCGTCCCAGCTGGAGATGTCGTCGCCGTTGGCGACGGCCTCGCCGCCGGCGGCCACGATCTCGTCGACGACCTCGCTGGGCCGGGCCGGTGTCGACTGCCCGCTGCCGTCCATCTCGCCGCCGAGGTCGTTGACGACGACCTTGGCGCCCTGCGCGGCCAGCATCAGCGCGTGCTCGCGGCCGATGCCGCGGCCGGCACCGGTGACGATGCAGACCCGTCCCTCGCAGATCCCTGACATGGCTCCTCCTGAGCGTTCGCGTCGGCCTCCCGCTCGGGGGATGGCCTCGGGGCGACCAGTGTGGCAGCCCGTCCGTGCCTCGACAGGGGATGACCGGGCCGCGCCGCGCCGACATGCCAAGGTGGGATGGTGCGCCGCCCCCGTCCCCGCACCGTCCTCGCCATCGGTCTGCCCGTCCTCCTCATCGCCGCGTTCGTGGGCGGATGGGCCTGGGACACGGCCGCGGCGGCCGACGGCAGCCAGCGCAACGTCGAGCTCGCGGGCGAGGACGTCGGCGGCCTCACCGAGGACGAGGTGGCCGACGCCGTCGCCGCCCAGGCCGTGGCCTTCTCGCAGGTCCCGGTCGAGATCCGACCGGCAGCGGCGACCCGCTCGAGTCGACCGCGGCCGAGCTCGGGCTGAGCATCGACCAGGACGCGACCACCCAGGCCGTGCTCGACGAGGGTCGCGGCGGCTCCGCCGTCCTCCGCCCCTTCGCCTGGATCCGGTCCTTCGTGGCCCCCTACGAGGTCGAGCCCCGCTACGTCCTGCGCGACGACCAGCTGGCGGTGGCGCTGTCCCGGCTCGAGGGCGACGAGGCCCGCCGACCGGTCGAGCCGTCCCTCATCGCCTCCCCCGATGCCGTCGCGCGTGCAGGGCGGGGAGCCGGGCCAGGCCCTCGACCCCGACGAGGTCGGTGAGCGCCTGCTCGACGCGGCGGAGGCCGGCGAGGACCCGATCACCGTCACCGTCGAGCCGCAGTCCCGCGCCCCGCAGGTCACCGACGAGGAGGCCCAGGCGCTCGCCGAGGAGGCCGAGGCGCTCACCGCTCAGCCCTTCGCCGCCACCGTCGCCGGCAAGACCGCCACCTTCGGGGTCGCCGAGCAGCGCAGCTGGATCGGGTCGACGGTCGGCACCGACGGCATCGAGCTCACGTGGGACGAGGAGCGCATCACCACGGTGCTGCAGGACTCCGTCGGCTCACTGGGCGAGGCCGAGCCGCAGGACGCCCGCTTCACCGTCGAGGGCGGCGCGGTGCGGATCACCCCCGCGGTCGTCGGCATCAGCTGCTGCGCGGAGGAGGCCGCGACCGAGATCGCCACCGCGGTCGAGGCCGGCGACGACGCGGTCGAGGTGCAGCCGGTCCTCGACGAGCCCGAGCTCACCACCGAGGAGGCCGAGGCCCTCGGCATCCAGCGAGCCGGTCGGCACCACCACCGAGTGGAACGGCCAGCCGCAGGTCAAGTCGTTCACCACCTACCACCCGTGCTGCGCCGCCCGGGTCACCAACATCCACCGCATCGCCGACCTCGTGCAGGGGCGCGCTGGTGCTGCCCGGCGAGACCTTCTCGGTCAACGGGCACGTCGGCCAGCGCACCGACGGAGAAGGGCTTCGTCGTCGCCGGGGCCATCGCCAACGGCGAGCACGTCGACGAGGTCGGCGGCGGCGTGTCGCAGTTCGCCACGACCCTCTTCAACGCCGCCTTCTTCGCCGGGCTGCCCTTCGGCGAGTACCAGGCCCACTCGGAGCACTTCGACCGGTACCCGTACGGGCGGGAGGCGACGATGGGCTACGAGCACCCCGACCTGCAGTTCACCAACGACACGCCCTACGGGATCCTGATCTGGACCTCGCTACACCGACACCAGCGTGACGGTGACCCTCTACTCCACCCAGCACGCCTACGGGCAGCAGACGGGCCAGACCACGTCGGCCTCCGGGCGGGTGCACGTCGGTCACCACCGAGCGCACCATCACCTTCCCCGACGGCCGCACCGCGACCGACACCGTCCGGGCCCGCTACCGCGACCCCGGCGTCCTCCGCTGCGGCTGAGCTCCGGCCCGGTCTCCCGGCCGAACGGCAGGGCATGATGGCCCCCTTCCCGAGGGGACGTGACGCCATGGCCGACAACCTCCGCTACGAGAACCGGATGAGCGACGCCGACGCGCTCATGTGGACGATCGAGAAGGACCCGATGCTGCGGTCGACGATCACCGCGATCGCCCTGCTCGACCGGGCCCCCGACCACGACCGGCTCCGCGAGGTCCTCCTGCGGGGCGCCCGGCTCATCCCCCGGCTCACGCAGCGGGTGCGGGCCCACTCGTACTCCGTCGCGCCGCCCCGCTGGGAGGACGATCCCAACTTCGACATCGACTACCACCTCCGGTTCATCCGGGCGCCGGAGCCCGGCGACCTCCGCTCGCGTCCTCGACGTCGCCCAGCCGATCGGCATGGAGAGCTTCGACCGGGCCCGCCCGCTGTGGGAGGCCACGGTCGTCGAGGGGCTCGTCGACGACGGCGCCGCCCTGATCATGAAGGTGCACCACACGATCACCGACGGCGTCGGCAGCGTGAAGCTGGCGCTGGTGCTGTTCGACCTCGAGCGCGACCCCGGCGCCGACGCTGGGCTGCCCGATCCCCCGTCGTCGCCGGTCCTCGGCGAGGCCGGTCGGTGGATCGACGCCCTCACCCACGAGCAGCGGCGGCTGTTCGGCATCCTCACCCGCTCGACGGCCGAGCTCCCGGCCGCGGCGGTGGGCGCGGCCGGTCGTGCGGTCACCGATCCGATGGGTGCGGCGGCCCAGGTGGTCGACGTGGCCAGCTCGCTCGTGCGGCTGATCGCACCGGCCACCGAGCCGCTGTCGCCGCTGATGACCGGACGCTCGCTGTCGGTCCACTTCGACTCGCTGTCGGTGCCGATGGAGCCGGCCAAGCGGGCGGCGAAGGTGGCCGGCGCGACCCTCAACGACGCCTTCATCGCCGCCACCGCCATCGGCTTCGCCCGCTACCACGACGAGATGGGCGTCCCCACGGAGCAGCTCCGGCTCACCATGCCGATCAGCGTCCGCCAGGCCGACACCGAGGACCTCGTCGGCAACCAGTTCGTGCCCGCCCGGTTCCCGATCCCCGTCCGCCGCGACGACCCCGTCGGGCTCATGGAGGAGCTGCACGGCCTGCTGCTGCACGAGCGCCAGGAGCCGTCACTCGCCTTCGTCGACCCCCTCGCCGGGGTGCTGCGACGGCTGCCGACGTCGATCTCGACCGGGGTGTTCGGGGCCATGCTGAAGGGCGTCGACCTCGTCATCACCAACGTGCCCGGCGCGCCGGTCCCCCTGTACGCGGCCGGAGCACGGGTCGACCGCCTCCTCGCCCTGGCCCCGCTGACGGGTGCGGCCGCCAACGTGGCCCTGTTCAGCTACCTCGACCACCTCCACATCGGGATCAACATGGACCCGGCCGCGGTCACCGAGCCCGACCGGCTGATGGCCGCCCTCCGGGCCGGCTGGGACGAGGTCCTCGCGCTGGCGCCGCCCGAGAGCAAGCCGCCACGGGCCACGCTCGCAAGGCGAAGCGCAAGGCCGCGGGGTGACGACGCGCACCGACGTGCTCGTCGTCGGCGCCGGTCCTGCGGGGGCGGCGGCCGCGACGACCCTCGCCCGGGCCGGGCGCTCGGTCACCGTGATCGACAAGGCCCGGTTCCCGCGGGACAAGATCTGCGGCGACGGGCTCACGGCCGGTGCGCTGGGGCACCTCGAGGCCCTCGGCGTCGAGCCCGGGGCCATCCCGTCGTGGCAGGCCATCGACGAGGTCCGCGTCGCGGCGCCGTCCGGCCGGGTGGCGACCTTCCCGTTCCCCCGGGGGCGCGGGACCTACGCGGCGGCCGCCCGACGCGTCGAGCTCGACGCCGCGGTGGTCACCGCGGCCCGTGCCGCGGGCGCGGTGATCCACGAGGAGGCACCCCTCCTCTCGCTGCGCCACCGGGGCGACGGGGTCTCCGCGGCGGTCGAGGGCCTGGGCGACGTCCGGGCCCGGTTCGTGGTCGCGGCCGACGGCATGTGGTCGCCGGTCCGGAAGTGCCTCGGCGTCGCCGAGCCCGGCTACCGGGGGGAGAGCCACGCCTTCCGCCAGTACCTGCGAGGGGTCGCCCCCGCCGCCCACCAGGCGCTGTGGGTGTGGTTCGAGCCCGACCTGCTGCCCGGCTACGCCTGGTCGTTCCCCCTCGGCGACGGCAGCGTCAACGTCGGCTTCGGCATCCACCGGGGCGGGCAGATGGCGGTCCGCGACATGGCGGCCGCCTGGCGGACGATGCTCCGCCGGCCCGGCATCGCCGAGGTGCTGGGCGACGGGTGGGAGCCGGAGGGGCCGCACCGGGCCTGGCCGATCCCGGCCCGCGTCGATCGCGTCGCCCTGACCGCCGGTCGGGCCCTGTTCGTCGGCGACGCGGCAGCCGCGACCGACCCGCTGACCGGCGAGGGCATCGGCCAGGCGCTCGGCACCGGCATCGCCGCGGCCGAGGCCATCCTCGCAGCCGGGCCGCACGCCCCCGACGCCGCCGCGGCCCGCTACGAGCGGGAGGTCCGCCGCGGCCTCGCGCGCGACAACGCCATGGCCAGGTGGCTGCTGCCCCTCGTCGAGCGGCGGCCGGGGGCCGAGCTGGCGGTGCGCCTCGCCGGCGCCACCGACTGGACCCGCCGCGGCTTCGCCCGCTGGCTCTTCGAGGACTACCCGCGGGCCCTCCTGCTCACCCCCCACCGCTGGCAGCGGGGGGCGTTCACCGGTCCCGGCTCGTACCGCTGACGCACCCGGATCGACCCGCCGCGACGACCGACGGAGCCGCCTGACCGCCCGGTCAAGTGAGGGGTAGGGTCGGGCCATGCGCACCCGACTGACCGAGATCCTCGACGTCGAGCACCCGATCATGCTGGCCGGCATGGGCGGCGTGTCGTACGCCGAGCTGGTCGCGGCGGTGTCCGAGGCCGGCGGCTTCGGGTGCATCGGGGCGTCGACCATGGCCCACGAGCAGCTGGTCGAGGAGATGGGCGCGGTCCGGGAGCGGACGGCCAAGCCCTACGGCGTCGACCTCCTGACCGCCGCGCCGCAGGACTTCGACGCCAAGATCCGCGACATCGCCAAGGCCGGGTCGTCGGTCTACGTGGCCGGGCTGGGCGTCCCCCGCGACGTGGTCGACCTCTGCCACGAGCTGAACCTGCTGGTCGTCAACATGTGCGGCAAGGTCCGCCACGCCATCGCCGCGGTCGAGGCCGGCTGCGACATCGTCGTGGCCCAGGGCACCGAGGCCGGAGGCCACACCGGCACCGTGGCCACCCTGGCCCTCGTCCCCCAGGTGGTCGACGCGGTGGGCGACCGGGTGCCGGTGGTCGCCGCCGGCGGGATCAGCGACGGCCGCGGCCTGGCCGCCGCCCTCACCCTCGGCGCCGACGGCGTGTGGGTCGGCACCCGCTTCATCGCCACCCCCGAGGCCCACACCGTCCCCGGCTACAAGGAGGCCCTGCTGGGGCTGGCCGAGGACGGCACCGTCGTCACCCGGGCCTACACCGGCAAGACCTGCCGGGTGGTGCGCAACCGCTACACCGAGGCCTTCGAGAAGGCCGGCGGGGTGCCCGAGCCCTTCCCGATGCAGGTCATCAAGACCTACCAGGAGGGCGTCAACCACCTCGGCGGCGGCCCCGACGCCACCGACGTCGACCCCGAGCAGGAGTTCATGCCCGCCGGCCAGGGCGCGGGGTCGATCACCGAGCTGGTGCCGGCCGCGACCCTCGTCGAGCGGTTCGTCTCCGAGGCCGAGGCCGCCCTCGCCCGCGCCGGCTCCCCCGTCTGACGCGCCGCTCCCATCTGGCAGGCTGGGGGCGATGTCCGATGCCCCGACCGCCGTCCCGCTGCTGAAGCCCGCGACGATCGTCGACGAGCGCACCCGCGTCGACGAGCGTCCGGTCACCGACGACGGCGACCACGAGCGCTTCGCCCACGTGGTGGTGCCGGCCTCGGCCGTGACCGAGGCCTACGTCACCGGTGCGACGGTCACCGCCCTGTGCGGCAAGCGGTGGGTGCCGACCCGCGACCCCAAGAAGTACCCGGTCTGCCCGACCTGCAAGGAGATCCTCGACGCGGCCCGTGCCGCGCGCGGGGCAGCCTGACCTGACCACCCGGCGGTACCCGGCCACCCGCCTCACCAAAACCGAGGAGCCCCATGACGCCCCCCGAGGCGCCGTCCCCTGCTCACGTCCCATCCGCCGCGGCACCGCTGCTGCCCCGGGTGGCGATCGTCGCCATCGGTGCCTATGCCGGCGCCCAGGTCATCGCCCAGGTCACCAGCCTCAAGATCGGCATCGTCTGGGGCCAGGCGGTCGACATGGGCACGTTCGTGTACCCGATCACCTTCACCCTGCGCGACGTCGTGCACAAGGTCGTGGGTCGCCACGCGGCCCGCACCCTGATCCTCACCTGCGCCGGGGTGAACCTCTTCCTCGCCGCCTACCTGGGCTGGACCGCGAGCGTCGAGAGCGACCCCGACCTGGGGCCTGGGCGCCGAGTACGAGGCCGTGCTGGGCCCGATCTGGCGGATCGTGCTGGCCTCGCTGGCCGCCATGGTGATCAGCGAGCTGATCGACACCGAGGTGTACCACCTGTTCGTCACCAGGGTCACCCGGCGCTTCCAGTGGCTGCGGGTGCTGGTGAGCAACGCGGTCAGCATCCCGATCGACAACCTGGTGTTCGCGATCGGCGCCTTCGCCCCGATCGCGATCCTGGGCTCCGACGGGCCTCCCGTGGGCGACCGTGTGGAGCATCTTCTGGGTGAACCTGTGGGTGAAGGGCCTGGTGTCGGTGGCTCTCGATCCCGCTCATCTACACGACCGAAGGACCGCCACGTCGACGAGTGACGGGCCGGCGGGAGCCGACCTCAGGTCGAGGCGTCCTCGCAGAACTGCTTGACCTCGCTGATGAGCGTGGCCTGGGTCTGGTCGGCGCTGGGGATCGGGGTCACGTTGAGGTGGGTCACCCCGGCCTCGGCGAAGGCGGCGATCTTCTCCTTCACGTAGCCGGCCGGGCCCGCACAGCGAGATGGCCTCGAGCAGGGCGTCGGGCACGATGGCCGCGGCCTCCTGCTTCTTGCCGGCGAGGTAGAGGTCCTGGATCTCGCTCGGCCTCCTCCTCGAAGCCGTAGCGGCAGACGAGGTCGTTGTAGAAGTTCCGGCCCTTGGCGCCCATGCCACCCACGTAGAGGGCGACCATCGGGCGGGCGAAGTCGCGGATGGCCCCGGCGTCGTCGCCGATGGCGAGCAGGCCGCCGGCGGTGATCCAGAGGTCGTCGAGGTCGTCGGACGCGCTTGGCCTGCGCCGCGGGCGAGGTCGTCGCCCCACACGTCCTGGGCCTTGTCGGGGTGGAAGAACAGCGGCATCCACCCGTCGGCGATCTCGGCGGTGACCTCGACGTTCTTCGGGCCGAGCGAGGCGATCCAGATCGGGATCCGGGGCCGCACCGGGTGGGCGATGATCTTCAGCGGCTTGCCGAGGCCGGTGCCCTCGCCCTCGGGGAGGGGCAGCGGGTAGATCGGCCCGTCGTGGGTGAGCCGGTCCTCGCGGGCCCACACCTTGCGGCAGATGTCGACGATCTCCCGGGTGCGGCCCAGCGGCTTGTCGTAGGGGACGCCGTGCCAGCCCTCGATGACCTGCGGGCCCGGAGGCGCCGAGGCCGAGGTGGCAGCGCCCGTCGGACAGGGCGTCGACGCCGGCCGCGGTCATGGCGAGCAGCGTGGGGGTGCGGGTGTAGATCGGCAGGATGCCCGAGGCGATCTGCACCGTCTCGGTGCTGGCCGCCAGGTAGCCCATGAGGCTGACGCCGTCGAAGCCGTAGGCCTCGGCGACCCAGACCAGGTCGAGACCGGCCTTCTCGAGCTCGGCGACCTGCTGGGCCGACTCCTTGAAGCCACCGGAGTAGCTGAGCTGCATGCTGACCTGCACGACGTTCCCCTTGTGTGTCGGTGCGCCCCTGTGGGCGGCGGGAGGGTGGCGGTGATCCTGCCCGGTCAGACGCCGAGGCGCTCGCGGGCCGCCTTGCTGCGGTCGAGCAGCAGCTGCGGGATCAGGACGCCGGCGTGGGTGTAGCCCCCACCGGCCCCGCGTCGTCGCCGGCGGCGTCGCCGTCGTCGGCGGTCGCGCCGTCGGCCTCGGGCTCGTCGCCCCGGGCGAGGCGGGCCTCCCACTCGGCCGGGGTGGCCAGGTGCCGGCGGTTGACCGAGCCGACCGCGACGCCGTTCTCGAAGGCGACCCAGTAGCGGATCCAGCTGAGGCCGACCACCAGGACGACCTTGCCCCTGGTGCCCTCGGGCACCTCGCGGAGGTCGGTGGTGAGGATGACCTCGTCGCCCTTGCGCAGGACCTCGGAAGCGTCGTCTCGCTTGGCCACGGCGTGACGGTAGCCCGGACGACCACCTCCGCCGGAACCCGGCGGCCACCCCGCGGCGGACCCGTGCAGGAACAATCCGGCCCGATCGTCGGTTGCCCGTCCCCGACGACCCACGACGAGAACCCGCATGACAGAACGACTGGGCACCGCTGCCCGCGACACCTTCCGCTCCCTCCACGTCCGCAACTTCCGCCTCTTCTTCACCGGCCAGATGGTGTCCCAGACGGGAACCTGGCTGACCTCGGTCGCCCTGACCCTCCTCGTCCTCGACCTGACCGAGTCGGGCGTGGCCATCGGCGTGCTCACCGCCTGCCTGTTCGGACCGGTCCTCGTGCTCGGCGCCTGGGCCGGCTCGGTCGCCGACCGCAGCGACAAGCGCCGGCTCCTCATCCGCACCCAGGCCGCGCGCCATGGTCCAGTCGCTGGTGCTCGCCGCCGTCGTCCTCAGCGGCCACGCACCGCTCCCCGTCCTCTACGGGCTCGCGCTGGTGACCGGCGTCCTCACCGCCTTCGACAACCCGGCCCGACGGGCCTTCGTCGTCGAGATGGTGCCGGCCGACATGGTCCCCAACGCGGTCAGCCTCAACAGCGCCGTCATGACCGGCTCACGGGTCGTCGGCCCCGCCGCCGCCGGCCTGCTGGTGGTCACCGTCGGCTACGGCTGGGCGTTCCTCATCGACGGCCTCAGCTACATCGCCGTCCTGTGGGGCCTGCGGGCCATGTCGGTCGCCGAGCTGCACCCCTCGACCCCCACGCCGCGAGGCGCAGGGCCAGGTGCGCGAGGGCCTGCGCTACGTCCGCTCCCAGCCCGACCTGCTGGTGCCGCTGGTGATGATGGCGGTCATCGGCACCCTCGCCTTCAACTTCTCCGTCACCCTGCCGCTGCTCGTCACCGGACCGCTCGAGCGGCGGCAAGGGCACCTTCACCCTCCTGTTCTCGGTGCTCAGCGTCGGGTCGCTCGTCGGTGCGCTCTGGACCGCCCGCCGCTCCGACGTCTCCCCCACGCCAGGTCGCCGTCGCCGCCGCCGGCTTCGGCGTGACCATGCTGCTGCTGGCCGCCGCGCCCACGCTCCTGGGCCGCCTTCCCCGCCGCGATCCTGCTCGGGCGTCGCCAGCATCGGCTTCATGACGACGTCGACCGCCATCGTGCAGCTGCGGGCCGCTCCCGAGTACCGGGGACGGGTGCTCGCCCTCCAGGCCATGGTGTTCCTCGGCAGCACCCCGATCGGCGGGCCGATCGTCGGCTGGATCTCCGACACCGCCGGACCCCGCGTCGGCATCGCGCTCGGCGGCGTGGCCTGCCTCGTCGCCGCGGCCTGGGGCCACCGCGTGCTCGACCCGGGGCGACGACGCCCGGCGCCGCGCCGGTCCTCGTCCGCCGACCAGCCGGCCGTCACCCTCGCCGACTGACCCCAGCGGCGCGGCGCCGGTCGACGCCGGTCGGCTCCGGTCAGGTCGAGGCGGGGTCGGCGGGGAGGCCGAGCACCCGCTCGCCGAGGATGTTGCGCTGCACCTCGCCGGTGCCGCCGCCGACGGTGAGCGCCGGCGCGAACAGGTAGCCGAAGGCCCACGTCGGGTCGGCCGAGCCGAGCGGACCGGCGTGGGCCAGCATCCCGGCCGGGCCGGCGAGGTCCTTGGCCAGGCCCATGACGTGCTGGCCGTGCTCGTCGGCGAGGACCTTGCGCACCGAGGCCTCCGGCCCGGGCTGCTGGCCCTTGATCGCGGCGGTGACCGTGCGCAGGCGGATCAGGCGCAGGATCTCGGCCTCGATCCACAGCTGGCACGAGTCGCTGGCGGAGGTGCGGGTCGTCGGTGCCGCCGGCGGCGCGGACCACGTCGAGCAGGTCGGACGCCTCGGGACCCATCCCCCACAGCGCGCCGCCCGACGAGAGCGACACCCGCTCGTTGCCGAGGGTGACCTTGGCCAGTCCCCACCCCTCGTCGACCTCGCCGACGAGGTGGTCGGCCGGGATGCGCACGTCGTCGAGGAACACCTCGTTGAAGGTGTGGCCGCCGGTCATCTCGATCAGCGGGCGGACCTCGATGCCCGGGCGCGTCCATCGGGCACACGAAGTAGGAGATGCCCTTCTGCTTGGGGGCGTCGGGGTTCGGTGCGGGCGATGAGGATCCCCCACCGCGCGAGGTGGCCCATCGAGGTCCACACCTTCTGGCCGTTCACCACCCACTCGTCGCCGTCGCGCACGGCCCGGGTGGTGAGCGACGCCAGGTCGCTGCCGGCACCCGGCTCGCTGAACAGCTGGCACCAGATCTCCTCGCCGCTGAGGAGCTTGGGCAGCCACCGCTCCTGCTGCTCGGGGGTGCCGGCGTGCAGCAGCGTCGGGCCGGCCCAGCCGATGCCGATCATGTTCGCCGGCCGCCGGACCTTGGCCCGCTTCAGCTCCTCGTCGATGACGATCTGCTGGATCGGGTCGGCGTCGAGCCCGAAGGGCCGGGGCCAGTGGGGCGCCACGTAGCCGGCCGCGGCCAGGTCGCCCGCCGACGGCGACGGGTGGGCCTCCAGCCAGGCCCGGACCTCCACGCGTCGAGGGTCGTCGTCGGGGGGCAGCTCGAAGTCCACGGGTCCCGACCGTACCCGTCTCTTGACCACCCGGTCAGGTAGGACGCTCCCGGCCTACACTGCGCGGCCATGTCCGGACAGGGATGGAACTTCGCCGACATCTGGGAGACGGTCGCGGAGGTGATCCCCGACGCACCGGCCCAGGTGCAGGGCGACGAACCGCACCACCTGGCGGGAGTTCGACGAGCGGGCCAACGGCATCGCCCACGCCCTGCTCGAGGCCGGCGCCCAGGAGCAGGACAAGGTCGCCCAGTACCTCTACAACGGCCCCGAGTACCTCGAGAGCGTGTACGCCGCGTTCAAGGCCGGGCTGGCGCCGATCAACACCAACTACCGCTACACCGACGACGAGCTCGTCTACCTGTGGGACAACGCCGACGCCGTCGCGGTCGTGTTCCACGGCGTCCTTCGTCGACACCATCGAGCGCATCCGCGACCGGGTGCCGCGGGTCCGCACCTGGCTGTGGGTCGACGACGGCTCGGGCCCCTGCCCCGAGTGGGCCACGCCCTACGAGGACGCCGCCACCAGCCACCCCGAGCGGGTCGCCGGCGCCCTGGGGCCGCAGCGGCGACCACCTCTACATGCTCTACACCGGCGGCACCACCGGCATGCCCAAGGGCGTCATGTGGCGCCAGGACGACCTGATCCGCAACCTCGTCGGCTCGGCCGTCGACCCCCAGGTCCGCGAGATCGACCAGGACCTCGACACCGTCCGGGCCCGCATCGCCGGCCCCGGGCATGGTCGGCCTGCCGGCCTGCCCGCTGATGCACGGCACCGGCTGCTTCACCCAGCTCATCGTCCTGTCCGGCGGCGGCTCGCGTGGTCACGCTGGAGAGCCGCCACCTCGACGTCGCCGAGCTGCTCGACACCGTCGACCGCGAGGGCGTCAACACCATGGCCATCGTGGGCGACGCCTTCGCCAAGCCGATCAACCGGGCGCTCGACGCCGAGCCCGACCGCTGGGAGCTGTCCTCGCCTGTTCGTGATCGCCTCGTCGGGCGTGATGTTCTCCGAGCCGGTCGAAGCAGGAGCTGCTCGACCCACGCCACCAGCTGCATGATCATCGACGCCTTCTCGCTCGTCGGAGGCCGTCGGCATGGGCCAGTCGGTGTCGTCGGCCGGCGGCGACGGCCAAGACCGCCTCGTTCACCGTCGGCGAGAACACCCGGGTGATCGACGAGGACGGCAAGGACGTCGTCCCCGGGTCGGGCCAGATCGGGCGGGTCGCCGTCGGCGGCTACCAGCCCATCGGCTACTACAAGGACGAGGCCAAGTCGGCGGCCACGTTCCTCACCATCGACGGCAAGCGCTACTCGGTGCCGGGCGACTTCGCCCAGGTCGAGGAGGACGGCGCACATCACCCTGCTGGGCCGCGGCTCGGTGTGCATCAACACCGGCGGCGAGAAGGTCTTCCCCGAAGAGGTCGAGGAGGCGCTCAAGCTGCACCCGGCGATCGTCGACGCGGTCGCGGTGGGGCTCCCCGACGACAAGTTCGGCGAGGCCATCACCGGCGTGGTCGAGCTGGCCCCCGACGCCGACCTCGACGAGGCCGAGGTCATCGCCCACGTGAAGTCGAAGCTCGCCGCCTACAAGGCGCCCAAGCGGCTGCTGCCGATCGACACCATCGGCCGGGCCCCGAACGGCAAGGTCGACTACAAGCGCCTGAAGGCCTGGGCCGCGGAGTCCGTCGGCTCGGACTGAGCCCCGGCCGTCGGGATGGCCACCCCGCCGGGCAGAATGATGCCCATGAGCAACCCCCTCCTGCGCGCCGACAAGTTCGGAGTCCCCGCCACGCCCCCCACGGAGTGGCCTGCGGGGGCGCCCGTCCCGCCGGCCGCCGACAACGTGCCCGGGTCGCCCTGGCCGCCGCCGGCCCCCCCGATCGAGGAGGAGCGGCTCCGCCGCGGCGGGGTCGCCACCGCCACCGCGGTGCTGCTCGCCATCATCTGCGCGACCGGCGTCCTCGGCTGGCAGGCCGTCTCGACCGAGACCGTCATGGCCCTGAACGACGAGGGCCAGCTGGTCGAGCAGACCTCGGTCTCGATCCCGTTCTGGATCTGGATCGCCATGCTCGCCGGGTTCGGCCTGGCGATGGTCGCCTTCTTCAAGCCGACGCTGGCCCGCATCACCGCCCCGCTCTACGCGGTGGCCGAGGGCCTCGTGCTGGGCGCCATCTCCGCCGCCTTCGAGGCCCAGTTCGAGGGCATCGTGCTCCAGGCCGTCGCCCTCACCATCGGCGTCTTCGCCATCATGCTGGTGCTCTACGCCACCGGCGCGCATCCGGGTGACCGATCGACTGCGCACCGGCATCATCGCGGCCACCGGCGCGGTGTGCCTCGTCTACTTCGTGTCGATCCTGTTCAGCATCTTCGGCTCGAGCGTGCCCTACATCCACGCCAGCGGGCCCGATCGGCATCGGCTTCAGCCTGCTGGTGGTCGGCATCGCGGCCATGAACCTCACCCTCGACTTCGACTTCATCGAGCGGGCCGAGGAGGCCGGGGCCCCACGCCACATGGAGTGGTTCGCCGCCCTGGGGCTCGTCGTCACCCTGGTGTGGCTCTACCTCGAGCTGCTCCGCCTGCTGGCCAAGCTCCGCAGCCGGTAGGCCGCCGGCTCGGCCGCTCCCGACCCGGTTTCCGTGCGTTCCGGGGCCACCGGTAGCGTGCGGGCGCTCGCCCCTCACGCATCAAGGAGCCCCAACCAATGGCTGATCTCGGGTACGACGGCAAGGTCGCGATCATCACCGGCGCCGGTGGCGGCCTCGGCCGATCGCACGCGCTGGAGCTGGCCAAGCGGGGCGCCCTCGTCGTGGTCAACGACCTCGGCGGCTCGGTCGACGGCGAGGGCGGCTCGCACACCGCGGCCCAGAAGGTCGTCGACGAGATCAAGGCCGCCGGCGGCGAGGCCGTCGCCAACTACGACTCGGTCGCCACCCCCGAGGGCGGCAAGGCCATCGTCCAGACCGCGCTCGACACCTTCGAGCGGGTCGACATCGTCATCAACAACGCCGGCATCCTGCGCGACGCCGCGTTCAAGAACATGGACCGCCGAGAAGCTCGAGCCGGTCATCGACGTCCACCTCAAGGGCGCCTTCTACGTCACCCAGGCCGCGTGGGGCCACATGCGCGAGCAGAGCTACGGCCGCATCGTCAACACCTCGTCGGCCGCCGGCATCTTCGGCAACTTCGGCCAGACCAACTACGGCGCGGCCAAGGCCGGCCTGGTCGGGCTTCACCCGCGTGCTCGCCGTCGAGGGCGCCAAGAACAACATCAAGGCCAACGCCATCGCCCCGGTCGCCCGCACCCGCATGACCGAGGAGCTCCTCGGCGCCGCTCGTCGACAAGCTCGGCCCCGAGTACATCACCCCGGTCGTCGCCTGGCTGGCCCACGAGGACGTGCCCGGTCACCGGCGAGGTCTACTCAGCTGCGGCGGCGGCCACGTGGCCCGCATCTTCACCGCCGTCACCCCCGGCTGGACCGACACCGAGGGCCTGACGCGTCGAGGACATCCGCGACCACTTCGACGAGATCCGCGACGAGGACGGCTACGCCGTGCCGGCCAACCTCACCGAGGAGCTCATGCAGACCCTCAAGGCCCTCGGCTGACCAGCCGGCTCCTCGCCCGGCGTCGCGAGCCTCAGCGGGCGGAGCGGCGGGCGAGGCGGAAGGCGGCGTCGATCATCGGGAGCTGGAGCGGCAGGCGCAGCCACGCGCCCCACGCCATCGCGCCCTTCGGCGGGAAGCCGGCGTCGAGGGCCATCTGCCAGTTGGCCGGCCAGACCGAGATGAACGTGGCCGCCGCGAGCAGCGCGCCGGTGCGTCGGGTGCGGGGCACGGCGATCAGGACGCCGCTGACGATCTCGGCCACACCGCTCCAGTAGACGAGGCCCTTGGCGTGGCCGAGGGCGCGCGGGACGATCTTCTCGAACGGACCCGGGGCGACGAAGTGCAGGACGCCCATGCCGACGAGGGCGACGGCCATGCCCCGGGCCAGCCGGTCGACGCCGGGCGGGGCGGCGATGGCGTCGCGGTGCGGTGGCGCGGGGTCGAGGGCCTCGTCGGAGAGGAAGGAGTCGTCGCGCTCGGACCGGACCGGGCCTCGGCGTCGCACGGCGGGGCGTCTCGCCGTGGGGCGTGGGGTCGAGCATGTCGTCGTCGATCAGCGAGTCCGGACGGCCCTGGCGCATCGGCGGATGCTACGCCCAGCGCGGCCCCGCTCGCGCCGGGTCGCACGGGAGGCCGGGTGCGCGGTAGAGACTCCCCCCATGTCTGGCTCGTCCTCGTCGCTCCCGCAGGTCGACGGGCGACCGATGGTCGCGGCGGGTCACCCGGCGGTCGTGGAGCGCGGCGACGACGGTGCTGGCACAGGGCGGGAACGCCTTCGACGCCGTGGTCGCCGCCGGGTTCGCGGCGACCGTCGCCGAGCCCTGCCTCACCAGCCTGGCCGGCGGCGGGTTCTGCCTGGCGCGGACGGCCGCGGGCGAGGAGGTGCTGGTGGACTTCTTCGTCGACACCCCTGGCCTCGGTCTGGCCGATCCGCCGGTGCCCCACTTCGAGGAGGTGGTCGTCCGCTTCGAGGCCGCCGACCAGCCCTTCCACTGCGGCCCCGGGTCGATCGCGGTGCCCGGCACGCTGCCCGGGCTCCTCCACGTCCACGAGCGGTTCGGCCGACTGGATCGATCCGCCGTGGTGGCGCCCGCCGCCGACCTGGCCATGCGGGGGGTGATGCTGCTCCCCCGCCAGGCCGGGATCATCGCCCTGCTCGAACCGATCCTCATGCGGACGCGGGAGGGGCGGGCCCTGTTCGCCCCGGGCGGACGACTGCTCGGCTTCGGCGACGACCTCCACAACCCGGCGCTGGCCGCGTTCCTGGTCGAGCTGGGCGAGGGCGGCGACCTCCGCTTCTCGGACGGCGAGCTGGCCGCCGCGCTGCTGTCGGTCACCGCCGCCGACGGACTGGTCACGGCCGACGACCTGGCCGCCTACCGGGTGGTCGAACGGACGCCGCTCGAGGTCGGCTGGCGCGGCCGTCGGGTGCTCACCAACCCGGCACCGTCGTTCGGCGGCACCCTCGTCGCCGCCACGCTCCGGCGGCTGGCCGACCTCGACCTGCCGGCCGGCGACCCGGGCTGGACCACCGCGCTGCTCGCCGCGTCGGCCGCCGTCGACCGCGACCGGCGGCGCATCCTCGCCGGCGACGACCCGCTGGCGGATCGGCGCCACGCCGCCGGTCGACCCGGACCTCCGAGGCACGACCCGGGGCACGACCCACGTCAGCGTGTGGGACGGGGAGGGCGGCGCGGCGTCGATGACGATGTCGAACGGCGAGTGCTCCGGCGACGTCATCCCCGGCACCGGCATCCTGGCCAACAACATCCTGGGCGAGGACGACCTCCACCCCGACGGCTTCCACGCCGCCCCACCCGGGCGCCGGGTGTCGTCGATGATGTCGCCGACGATCGTGGTGGGCCCGACCGGTGCCACCGAGGTCGTGGTCGGGAGCGGGGGCAGCAAGCGCATCCGCTCGGCCGTGCTCCAGACGCTGCTGAACGTCGTCGTCCACGGCTGCGACCCTCGGGCTGCGGTCGAGGCGGCCCGGGTGCACTGGGACGTCGACCACGTCGAGGCCGAGCCCGGTCTCGACCCCGCCGTCCTCTCGGCGGTGAGGGACCTCGACCTCGGCGGGGACGCGCTCCCCCCTCCGGTGAACCTCTGGCCCGAGCGCAGCGTCTTCTTCGGCGGCGCCCACCTCGTGGTGCCCGGCGTCGGCGCCGCCGGCGACCCCCGCCGCGACGGCGCCTCCGCCGACCTCTGACCCACCCCGTCCGGACGCGCGGGACGCCCCCCGGGCGAACCGGGGGGCGTCGTGCCGCTCAGGAGGCGCGGGATCAGGGGAGGGGCTGGCGGGCGAGCTCGGTGCCGTCGGCGGCGTAGGCCACCACCTGCAGGCCATCACCCTCCTCGGCCTCGCCGGATCCCGCGGTGGTCGCCACCCCTCCGCCGGCGACGGTGGTCGGGGCGACCTCCTCCGTGAAGCCCTCCGACGAGGACTCCGAGGACCCGGAGGACGACCCGTCCATGCCGTCGTCCTCGGGCGGGATGAGGCCGGCGGGGAGCTCGACGACCCAGCCGCGGAGGTCGCCCTCCCCGACGATCACGGCCTCGGCGACGACGACCCCGGAGGCGTCCACCACCGCGACCCGGGTGACGGCCGCCCCGGACGTCGGGTCGAGCAGGCCGTAGGCCCAGCCGAAGGCCGCCGCCGCCCTCCCGGCTGACGTCCGGGCAGCACCGGCCGCTCGGAGTCGACGGGCTCCCCATCGGCCCCGATGGCCTGGCCGATCCCCGGAGCCCGAGCTGCCGTAGGAGCCGTCGGCCTGGACGGTGGTCTCGAGGTAGGTCCATCGGCTCGGCCTCCCCGTCGTCGCCGACGATGAGGGCCCAGGGCGAGCCGTCGGAGAAGGCGCCGGTCCCGACCAGCTCCTCGCCCGGGCCGGGGGTGAGCACCGTGGTGCGGGCCAGCTCGTCCCACTCGGCGTCGGACACGGGGCGCACGTCCTCGGCGATGGCCAGCACGTCCTCCCGGCTCAGCGCCGACCCGTCACCCGGACGATCTCGCCGGGCCGCTCCTCCCACGCCACCATCCACTCGCGGGACGCGGTCCTCTCCCGTTCAGCGTCCATCCTCCGACCAGCTCAGCACGGCGGGGTGGCCGCGGACCACCACGTCCTCGGCGCCGTCGCTGAAGACCGCGCAGCACCGAGACGTCGAGCGAGGTCCCCGTCGACGACGACACGAGCGCCATCGGCACGGTGACGCCGTCGGCGTCCTCCTCGCATCGGCGCCGGTGTAGGTCACGTGGTGGCTGTCCGGGGCCGGGCTCCCCATGGAGCCGACCGAGGCGTACGCGTCGTCGATCGATCCCAGCCGCTCCCACCCCTCCGGGACGTCGGCGAGCTCGACCCGTCCGTCGCCGTCGACCTCGACCGAGCCGGCCACCGCGAGGACGGTGGCCTCGTCGACGCCGTCGGCCGCCGACGAGCACGACCTGGAGGTCACCGACGTCGAACGTGTAGGTCCGAGCGGTCGTCCATGGCGTACACCTCGCGACCGCCCGACGGTCCCGATCGACCGGAGGTACGACTCCTCGCACCTCCTCCTGCTCCGCGACCTGGTCGGCGACCGAGCCGCCCCGTCGACCGACGACGATGACGACCCGCGGCTCGTCGAGCGAGGGTCCGTAGACCACCGCGTCCGACGTCGGCGTCACCGACGGGGAGGCGCTCGCCGTCGGCCACCGCGCTCACCTGCATGCCCTCGGGGAGCCAGCCGGCGACGAAGGGGCGGGCGGGGTTGGTGGTGCCGACGTCGCTCGGCGGGGGCGCTGTCGTCGTCGCCGGTGCGGGAGGCCAGGGCCGCCCCGAGGGCGACCACCAGGAGGGCGGCGGCGATGCCGACCACGGCCAGCCACCGGCGGTCCCCACGGCCGCCGGGCCGGAGCCCGTGGCTCGACCCGAGGGGTCGTCGTCGAGGGACACCCGCACCAGGTCCGGGTCGAAGTCGGGGATCGGGTGCTCGGCCACCGCGGTGTGGGCGGCGGCGCCGGCGGCACGGCCTCGCTGGTCGAGGCGGGTCATCAGGTCGTCGTTCATGCGTCCTCCTCGGAGGTGTCGGAGGCCTCTGCCGTGGATGCGATCCCCAGGCTGCGGGCCAGGGCCTGGCGGCCCCGGTGGAGGTGCACCCGGACCGTCGCCGGGCGGCAGTCGAGGACGGCGGCGATGTCGTCGACCGCCCGGTCCTCGAGGTAGTGGAGCGCCACGCACTGGGCCTGGCGCTCGGGGAGGGCCCGCACCGCGGCCCAGAAGACCTCGTCGCCGAGGCCGTCGGCCGAGCCTCCAGCCGAACCGGACCCCTGCTGCTGGCGGACCCGCTCGGCGCTGGCCAGCCGGTCCGCCCCGACCGCGGCCACCCGGGCCCGGCGGTGGTGGTCGACGGACCGGTTGGCGACCGCCCGTCGCACCCACGCTCCCGGCTGGTCCATGCGCCCGACGGCGTCCCAGCGGCGGTAGGCGGCGAGGAAGGCCTCCTGGGCCAGCTCCTCGGCCACCGACCGGTCGCCGGTCAGCGACCACCCGAGGGCCACGACCGGACGCCAGTCCGAGCGGTAGAGGTCCTCGAAGGCGGCCGGGACGGCGACGGAGGCCGCGGCATCCGTCGCATCCGCCGCAGTCGTCGGGTCGGGTGGCTCGGGGGCGCCCGAGGCGGGGGTGAGGCGCACCAGGCGTCCCACCCGCCGCGGCGGGGGCTCAGCTGTCATCGATCGGTCCACGACGGGTCACTCGCACGACCGCCCTCCGACGTTTACCGGCGTGGCGCCGACCGGATCAGCCCTGCGGGCCGGTGGCCCGATCGAGCACGGCCCGCACCAGGTCGCCCACGACGGCCCTCGCCCCGGCCACGTCGAGGCCGTCGAGGGTGCGCATCATGTCCCAGACCGGCCACGCGGTCACCGAGGTCAGCATGGTGAGGACCTGGTCGCGGCGCGGCTCGTCGAGGGCGGCCAGCTCGGGCTCGAAGGCAGCCGCCACCTGGTTGCGCAGGAACTGCTGCCCGGCCGACACCCCCTGCTGGATCGACGGCGAGAACGGGGCGTGCACCGCGGCCGCCCGACGGATGGGCGTGATCGCCTCGAGCAGCTCCGCCCGCTGCGCGACGAGTGCGTCGATGCGGGCCTCGACCGGAAGGTCGGTCGAGATCGGCTTGATCAGCGCGCCGAGGCCGTCGAAGGAGCGGAGGGTGACCATCGAGAACAGGGTCTCGAGGTCGTCGAAGTGCTGGAAGACCGACCGCACCGACACGCCGGCCTGCTCGGCGATGCGGGGCGCGGTGGGCCGGATGTCGCCCTGCTTCACCAGCTGCACGCAGGCCTCGACGATGGCGTCCCGGGTGCGCTGCGCCCTGGCGGTGCGCCCGTCGACGGACGCGGCGGGAGCAGGCTGCTCGGCCGGGCCTCCCGACCCGGACGCAGGCGTCGCTCCCTCCATCGGGGCGAGCCTACGTCCTCCGACCTGACGGACCGTCACCTAACGGTCACCGTCCCCTCACCCAGCGTCACCGACGACCTCCCCCGGCCGAGCAACGCAGGCGCCCATAGGGTGGCGGCGTCACCGACCAGGGGGTCACCGCACGATGTCCGAGCTGCTCGACCGGTCCGACCGCATCCTCCGGGGCGAGGTCGCCATCGAGGACCACCACCCCTTCCGCCCGTCGAACGTGCTGGACGAGGTGGGCGAGCGCACCGCCTTCGTCGAGTCGTTCGCCAACGTGTCCGCCTTCACCACCGACGACGGGCTGGTGCTGGTCGACACCGGGAGCGTGTTCGCCGCCCCCGCCGTGCACGCCGCGGTGCGGGGATGGACCCCGGATCCGCTCCACACCGCGGTGTACACCCACGGCCACGTCGACCACGTCTTCGGCACCGCCGCGTTCGAGGCCGAGGTCGAGGCCGCCGGCGGACGCCCCGTCGAGGTGATCGCCCACGAGGACGTCGATCCCCGGTTCGACCGCTACTGCGAGACGGCCGGCTACAACGCGGTGATCAACCAGCGGCAGTTCCAGGCCCCCGGCCTCACCTGGCCGACCGAGTACCGCCGCCCCGACACCACCTACCGCGACCGCCTCGACGTCGAGGTCGGCGGGCTCGGCCTCGAGCTGCACCACGCCCGCGGCGAGACCGACGACGCCACCTGGGTCTGGGTGCCGGAGCGCCGCACGGTGTGCACCGGCGACCTGGTGATCTGGTGCACGCCCAACGCCGGGAACCCCCAGAAGGTGCAGCGCTACGCGGCCGACTGGGCCGCCGCGCTGCGGGCCATGGCCGCCCTCGAGCCCGAGCTGCTGCTCCCCGGCCACGGCCTCCCCGTCCGTGGCACCGACCAGGTGCAGGCGGTGCTGACCGACACCGCGGCGGTGCTCGAGTGGCTCCACGGCGAGACGATCGCCCTGATGAACGAGGGGGCTCGCCTCGACGACATCCTCCACACCGTGCGCGCCCCCGAGGAGCTGCTGGCCAAGCCCTACCTGCGGCCGATCTACGACGACCCCGAGTTCGTGGTCCGCGGCGTCTGGCGCCTCTTCGGCGGCTGGTACGACGGCAACCCCGCCCACCTCAAGCCCGCCCCCGACGCCGACCTGGCCCGGGAGGTGGCCGCCCTCGCCGGCGGGGCCGCCGCGCTGGCCCGGCGGGCGTCCGAGCTGGCCGCGACGGGCGACGACGCCGACCTCCGCCTGGCCGGGCACCTGGCCGAGATGGCGGTCCAGTGCCGATCCCGGCGACACCGGCCTGCACGCGGTGCGCTCGGAGGTGTTCGCGGCCCGCGCCTCGGCCGAGGGCTCGCTCATGGCCAAGGGCGTCTTCCGGTGGGCGGCGTCGGAGTCGGACCGGGTGGCCCGCGCCGAGGGCGCCGACTCCTGACCGGACCGCTGACCGGACCGCCGACGGACCGCGGAGACGGGTCAGCCGGGTCGGCCCACGACGACCGACCCGTGGTGGGTGACGACCCGCCAGCCGTCGTCGGTGCGACGCAGCACCTTCACCGCGGCGACCGTCGTGCCGACCTCGTCGGAGGCCGCGCCGAGCAGGTTCTCGTCGACGGTCACCCACGCCACGTCGCCCACGACGTGCACCCGCTGGTCGGTCAGGAAGACCTGCATGGGCGCGGACTGGTCGAAGATCCCGAACCACGAGGCCGACACCGACGCCCACCCGTGGAGGGTGCCCCAGCCGGGGTGGGTGCAGGCCACCGAGTCGTCGTGGACCCAGACGTCGGACATGCCGTCGAGGTCGCGGGCCTCGAAGGAGGCGTAGAACCGCTCGACCACCTCGGCCACGGCTCGCTCGTCACTGGTCGGGGACGGGGGCGGTGGTCGGTCCGATGAGCTGATCGGCCCACGGTAGCGGCGCCGGCGCGGTGGATCCGACCGTCGCACGCGACCCGGCCCACCCGGGTCGACCGGCCCACCCCGGCGTTGTCGCGGAAACCGCTAATGATCCAAACGACCTAGCCGATGGGTCTCCGTGGCACGGCCTCGGCACCACGGCCCCGACGACCTCGACCAGGTCCTCGCGGCCCTCCCGGACGACTTCACCGTCCGATCGTTGGGTGCGGCGCGGTTCGTGCTCGGGCCCACCGGTGCCCACGTGGTGGCCGTCGACGACGGCTCCCCGGACGCCCCCGCGACCCTGGCCCAGATCGCGGGCCTGGTGCGCGACGCCCTCGCCGACCGGGTGACCTGGGTGCCGTTCGTCCACGCCATGCTCGTCACCGAGCGGACGGACCCCTGCCCGCCGGCCACCCGCGTGCCTCCGGTGCTCATGCCCGGCGCGCTGGTCGACGGTCCGGTCACCCTCGACGAGCCCGCCCGGCGGCGGCTGGTCGAGGCGCTCGCCGCCGGCGTGCTCGACCGGGTGTCGACCATCCCGGCCGGCAGCCACCCCCTCTCCGCCTGACCGCCCGCGTCGGCCCTGGTCGGGGCGCCCTCCGCGTCGCTGTCACACCCCCCACGTACCATCGGCGCCATGGCCTTCCCGGTGCCCCTCACCCTGTCGCCGTCGAAGGTGTCCGCGTTCAAGGACTGCGCGCTCGCCTTCCGCTTCTCGGCCGTCGAGCGCATCCCCACCCCCGAGACGGTCCCCACCGCCAAGGGCACGCTCGTCCACGCCGCCCTCCAGCGGCTGTTCGGCCTCGAGCCCGCCGAGCGCACCGTCGAGGCCGCGCTCGAGGCCCTCGCGGTCGAGGCCGACCTGGCCCGGGCCGAGGGGGGCGACCTGGCCGCCCTCGCCCTCGATGCCGACGGCGAGGCCGCCCTGCTCGCCGATGCCGAGCGCCTGGTCCGCAGCTACTTCCTGCTGGAGGACCCGCGCACGATCACCCCCATCGGCCTGGAGCTGCGGCTGGAGGTCCCGGTCGGCGACCTGCGCCTGGTCGGCATCATCGACCGGCTCGAGCTCGACGCCGACGGCGGGCTGGTGGTCACCGACTACAAGACCGGCCGGGCCCCCTCCGACCGCTACGAGCAGAGCAAGCTCGGCGGCGTGCACTTCTACTCGCTGCTGTGCGAGGAGGCCTTCGGGGTCCGCCCGGCCAAGGTGCAGCTGCTCCACCTCCACGAGCCGGTGGTGATCACCGCCATCCCCACCGACCAGTCCACCCGGGGCCTGCGCACGCGGGTCGGGGCCCTCTGGCAGGCGGTGACCCTGGCCTGCGAGCGCGAGGACTTCCGGCCCAAGCCCGGCCCCCTGTGCAGCTGGTGCTCGTTCCAGCAGTGGTGTCCCCAGTTCGGGGGCGACCCCGATCGCGCCGCCATCGACAACGGCGTGGCCGAGGGCCACCCGCTCTCGCTCGTCACGGCCTCCGCCACCGACCCGGGGACGGTGGCGGTCGCCTCCTAGCATCGGGCGTCATGTCCGACCGCGACCCGTCCGAGCCGTCGCCCGAGATCTCGCCCAAGGAGGCCATCGAGGGCACGGTCGACGCGGTGGCGGAGGTCCTCGAGGACGTGGCGGCGGGACCGCCACCGGAGTGGTCCCGCCACCTCACCGACCGCCTCGATGGCTTCGACGACGCCGTCGACGCCCGCTTCGACCGGATCCGGGGGATCCCCGCGGTCGACCGGGCCCTGTACTCGGTGACCGAGCTGGCCGACTTCAGCCTGCTGTGGCACCTGCTCGGCGCGGCCCGGGGTCTGCGCTCCGACGCCGACGCGGCCGACGCCGTCCGGCTCTCGATCGTCCTCGGGATGGAGTCGGCGCTGGTCAACGGCGGCCTCAAGTCCCTCTTCAAGCGGTCGCGGCCGGTCCCCGAGTTCGAGCGCCCCCACCACCTGCGGGTGCCGCTGACCACCAGCTTCCCGAGCGGGCACGCCAGCGCGGCGATGTGCGCGGCCACCCTCCTGTCCGACGGCCGGGGACGGGGGGCGAAGATCGGGTGGTACGGCCTGGCCACCGTCGTCGCCGCCAGCCGCGTGCACGTCAAGATCCACCACGCCAGCGACGTGGTCGGAGGGGCGGTCGTGGGCCTGGTGGTCGGCCGGGTCGCCCTCCGGGCCTGGCCCCGACGCCGCTGACGGTGGCCCGGCCGGCACCGTCCGGAACAATCACCCCGCAGGACGGGGTTGACCAAGGCATGACCCCCTTCGCCGTCACCTGGGACTACCGCTGCCCCTTCGCCCGCAACGCCCACGAGCACGTGCTCGACGGGCTCGCGGCCGGTGCCGCGTGGGACGTCACCTTCGTCCCGTTCTCGCTGGGCCAGGTCCACGTCGCCGACGGCGAGCCGCCGATCTGGGAGCGGCCCGACCACGACAGCGGCATGGTGGCGCTGATGGCGGGGGTCCACGTTCGCGACACCGCCCCCGAGGTGTTCTTCGACGTGCACCGCGACCTGTTCTCGATCCGCCACGACCACGGCCGCGACCTGCGCGACCCCGACGTGGTGGCCAAGGTCCTCGCCGACCACGGCGTCGACCCGGAGGCCGCGTTCGAGGCCATCGCCGACGGATCGCTGCTGGCCACGGTGCGAGCCGAGCACGAGCGCGCCGCGTCGGAGCACTCCGTCTGGGGCGTGCCGACCTTCATCGTCGGCGACCGGGCCGCCTTCGTCCGGGTCATGGACCGGCCGGCAGGCGACGGCGCCCACGCCCGGGCCACCATCGACCGCATCGTCACCCTGGTCAGCGACGTCCCCGGCCTCAACGAGCTCAAGCACACCTCCATCGCGAACTGACCCCGCGACGAGGCGCCCCCCGAGCCGGCACCGACCGGCGAGGCGCGGCCTAGTGTCGATCGCCGTGGACGAACGTCGGTTGAGCGACTTCGAGGCGGTGATGTGGACGCTCGAGGCCGACCCCCACCTCACCACCGGCTTCGCCAACGTCACCTTCCTCGACGGCCCCGTCGACGAGGACCGCTTCCACGAGCGCATGCTCGACGCGGTGGAGGTCGTCCCCCGGCTGCGACGTCGCATCGAGGGCGGGTGGGGTCTGACCCCCCCGGTGTGGGTCGACGACGAGGTCGACCTGGCCCGGCACGTGCGGCGGGTGGAGCTGGACGGACCCGGCGACGAGCGCCAGCTGCTCGAGCTGGCGACGGCGATCGCGGCCGAGCCCTTCGCCCGCGATCGGCCGCTGTGGGAGTTCGTGATCGTCGACGGCCTCGCCGACGGTCGCGGCGCCATGGTGCAGAAGATCCACCACACCATCACCGACGGTCAGGGCGGGGTCCGGATGTCGGCCCAGTTCATCGACCTCGAGCGCGACCCCGCACCTCGCCCCCGCCCCGACCGGGTCGACGAGCCCTCGGCCCCCGCAGGCCAACCGTCCACCGTCGAGGGCCTGCTCGCGCCCCTGTCGAGTCTGGTCCAGGGTCCGCTGGACCTCGCCCGACAGGCCGCCGCCGGCGCCACCGACGTGGTCACCCACCCGTCACGGCTCGGCACCCTCCCCGTCGACGCGGTCGCGACGGCCCGCTCGGTCGCCAAGCAGCTGGGCGTGACCGGCGGCTGCCTCTCCCCCCTCTGGGGCGACCGCACCCTCGGCCGGTCCCTCGAGCTCCTCCGGGTGCCGGTCGCCGACCTGAAGGCCGCGGCCGCCACCGAGGACGCGAGCATCAACGACGCCTTCGTCGCCGCGGCCGCCGGCGGCGCCGGGGCGTTCCACCGGGCGCGGGGCGTCGAGGTCGACGAGCTGCGCACCGCCATGCCGGTCAGCACCCGGTCCGACAAGGCGGCCGCGGGCAACGCCTTCGTCCCGACCCGGCTGCGGGTGCCGGTGACCGCCGATCCGCGGGTCCGCCTCCGCGAGATCCGCGACCGCATCGGCGATCTGCGCCAGGAGCGGGCCGTGGGGCTGGCCGGCACGCTCAGCAGCCTGGGCAACCTCCTGCCCCCGCCGGTGCTGGTGCGCCTGGTCCGCCAGCAGACGGCGGCGGTCGACTTCACCACCTCGAACGTGCGGGGCGCGCCGTTCCCCCTCTACATCGCCGGGGCCCGGGTGCTGGCCAACCACCCCATCGGCCCGCTGGGCGGCACCGCGTGGAACCTCACGACCCTCTCGGTCGACGGCTCGCTCGACATGGGGCTGCACGTCGACACCGGCGCGGTCGACGATCCCGATCTGCTCCGTCGCTGCATCGAGGACGCCTTCGAGGAGCTGCTGGCGCTGAGATGACCTGATCGACGGGGCTCAGCCGAGCGATCGGCCGGGAACCGGATCAGGCGGGGAGGACGTCCTCGGGCGCGGGCGTGCTGGTGGACATCAGCAGCAGGCGGAGGTCGAGGAGCAGGTCCGACATCTCGGCCGCGGACACCAGCTCGCGGGAGGCCAGCTGGGCGAGCGAGCGATCGATGACGATGAGCGCTTCGGAGATGACGGTGTCCTCGGTCTCGGTCACGACGACGACTCTACCCCCGCCCGGAGGCGTGCCCACGCGCGGGGCGGGGTGCCCTTCGGCTCACCCGAGGCCCGGCCGGCACGATCTGCCGAGCCAGGGCCCGACTCCCTAGCGTGCGCTGCGTGCCGTACCGGGTGATCCGCCGTCTGGGCCGTGGCGGCATGGGCGTCGTCGACCTGGCCGAGGCCGACGACGGGACGCAGGTCGCGCTGAAGCGCCTCTCGCTGCACGGGACGCCGGACGAGGTCGCCCGGGCCCGGGCCCGCATCCGCCGCGAGGCCGAGGTGCTCTCCGCCCTCGACCACCCCGGCATCGTGCGGCTGCTCGACGTCGTCGACGAGGACGACGACGTGGTGCTCGTCATGCCCTACCTGGCCGGCGGCAGCCTCCACGACCGCGTCGCCCGGGAGGGCCCGCTCGACCCCGACGTGGTCGCGGTGCTCGCCGACCGCCTCCTCGACGCCCTCGCCGCCGCGCACCGGCAGGGCATCGTCCACCGCGACATCAAGCCCGAGAACGTCCTGTTCACCGCCGACGGGGAGCCCCGGCTGGTCGACTTCGGCGTGGCCCGGACCTCCGAGCACACCCCGGGGCTCACCGCCACGTCCACCGTCGTCGGGACCCCGTCGTTCATGGCCCCGGAGCAGGCCCGGGGCGAGCCGACCTCGCCCGCATCGGACGTGTTCTCGCTCGGGGCGACGCTGCTGTTCGCCCTCACCGGCCAGGGCCCCTACGGGCCGGTCGCCACCGACCCCCGCGTGCTCATGCACCGGGCCGCATCGGGCCGGATCGAGCGGACGCCCCGCGACCTCCCGCCCGAGCTCCGGGGCCTCCTCACCGAGGCCCTCGACCCCAAGCCGGCCCGGCGACCGTCGGCCGCGCTCCTCCGCGGCGGGAGCGACGGCACCGAGCCCCGCGCCACCCGTTCGGCCCGCGACCGGCGGCGACGCTGGCTCGTCGGCGGCGCGGTGGCCGCCCTCGTCGTGGCCGTGGTCGGCGCCGGGATCCTCGTGGGGCGCAGCCGGGGCGACGACGGCGACGCGGCATCGAGCTCGTCCACGACCACCTCTCCCCCGTCGACCGCCGCACCGTGCCGGGACCTGCCCTACCAGCCGTGCGAGGACGGCGTGCTCGGCGACCCGGCCCCCGGCACCGACGGGCGCCGCTGCCTCGACGGCTTCGAGGACTACGACGAGGACCCGGAGAACGGCTGCGAGGCCGAGGAGGACGGCCTCCCGGATCCCGCCGAGCTCACCGCGGAGCAGGGCGAGGCCCAGGGCACGATCGTCCCCCGCGACGACGTCGACGTCTGGATCCTCCCCGCCGACGACGGCTTCGACGTGACCTGCTCGGGCCGCATCACGGTCACGCTCGAGGCGCCTCCGGGCATGGTGCTGGAGATGGTCGTGACCCGCAGCGACGACAACGTCGCCGGCAGCGAGGTGGCCGAGGCGGGCGATCCCGCGGTCGTGAAGGTCGGCGAGCGCTGCGGCAGCCCCGACGGCGACCTCACCGTCGAGATCCGGGCCGTCGCCTCCGACCGGGTCGGCGACCCCTACACCCTCCGCCGCGAGGGCTCCTTCTGAGCGCGGAGGCTCGGCGCACGGGCGCGGTGGCCGCCGCGGGATGATCTCGGGGTCGGGTCCGGCGGTGACGCGAGTACGGTGCGGAGGTCCGGCTCAGCGGTGATCGGGGGCGGTCGTGGGCGTGGTTGGTGCGTCGTGGGCGTGGTGAGGGACAGCGCGGCACCGCTGGCCGGCACACCGCCGATCGGTCGCGCCGCCGAGCTCGCGCTCGTCGATCGCTGGCTCGACGCCGCCGAGGACGGCCACCCCCGCGTCGGGATCGTCCGGGGGGCGCCGGGGGTCGGGAAGTCGCACCTCCTCCGAGCGGCGGGATCCCACGCCGCGACGCGTGGCTTCCGGGTGCTCGCCGCGACCGGGTTCACGGGCTCGCCCCCGCTGGTGCCGGCCCTGACCGCCCTGGCCCCGCTGCTCGCCGAGGGAGAGACGGACCGACGGCACGACCTGACCGAGGACGACGTGCGGGCGCTCAGGCTGCTCGCCCGGGCCGGCCCGACCTCCCTCGACGGCGGCACGACCGGTCGTCGGCGGGGCGACGACACCCACCGCTACCTGGCCGCGGTCCGCCTCGTCCTCGGCGCGGCGCGCACCGAGCCCCTCCTCCTCATCGTCGATGACGCCCATGCCCTCGACGAGGCCAGCGCCGCCCTGGTCGCCCACCTGCTGTCGGCCGCCCTCTTGCGCGCCGAGGCCGAACAGGTGCGCTTCGCCGCGCTGCTCGGGGTACGGCCCGGCGAGGGCTCGGCGGCGGCGCGCCGTGCGATCACCCGGATGTCGGCCGAGCCCGGGACGGCGGAGCTCGAGCTCGGCGGCCTCGACGAGCTCGACCTGAACGAGCTCCTGACCTCCTTCGGCCCCCACCCGCCCTCGCGCCCGCTGCTCCGGCTCGTCCGATCGCGCACCGCCGGGAACCCGCTCCACTCCCGCCTGCTGTGGGACCACCTCCTCGCGAGCGGCGGCGCCCTCGTCGAGGCCGACCGCGTGGTGCTGGGCGACCCCACCGAGCTGGCCGCGGCCCGCCTCGCCGTCGACGACGTGATCGACACCCGGCTCGAGGCACTCGACGAGGGCGACCGTGCGATCCTGGCCGTCGCAGCGGTGCTCGGGCCGAGGGGCGACCTGGCCGGCCTGGCCGAGGTGCTCGGGTCCGGCCCCGACGAGGTCGAGGGCGCGCTGCTGCGCGGCGAGGCGGCGGGGCTGTGCCACCTCCGCGGCGACGGCTACGCCTTCGCCCAGCCACTGGTCGCCGCCGTGCTCGGCCGCTCGATCAGCGCCCGCCGGCGCCAGCGGCTGCACCTCCGCCTGGCCGAGGTGCTCGCCGGGCGACCAGAGCCGCGCGTGCTCGACGTGGCGGCCCACCTGCGCGACGCGGGTGACCAGGCCCCCGCCGCGGCGCGCCACCAGTGGTGCGCCGCGGCCGGCGAGAGGGCCGTCGAGCTCGGGGCCTGGAGCGACGCGGTGGCCGCCTTCACCGCCGCCCTCGACGACGGCGCGGCCGACGATCTGGAGCCATCCCTCCTCCTCGCCCTGCACGTGTCCGCCGCGACGGCGAGCGGCGCGGACCACGACCTGGACACCTGCGAGCGGTTCGCGTCGCGAGGCATCGAGCTGGCACGGGCGACCGGCGACGTGGACGCGTGGTGCGCCCTCGCCAGGGTGCTCGGTCACGCGCGCGTGCGGGTGACCGGGGCGCGCGGGTGACGCCCGTCGACGACCTCGACGAGCTCCTCGCCGCGGTCGACGACCGTCCGGACCTGGCGGCCGGCGTCACCGCCCTGCTGGCCGAGGCCGCGTTCGCGGCGTTCGACTTCGACGTCGGCCTCGCCGCCGCCCGTGAGGCCACCCGCCTGGCCCGCCTCTCCGGCGACGACGAGGTGCTGGCCTTCGTCCTCTTCGCCCAGGGGCTGCAGCACCAGGGCCGGTTCGAGCTCGACGCCTCGGAGCGCTGCTTCGCCGAGAGCATCGCCGCCGGAGGGACCACCACCCGGGCCCGGCTGTGGTCGCGGGACCGCCTCCCGTCGGTGCACTGGCTGCGGGGCGACCTCTCGGCGGCGGAGTCGGCCGCCTCGGCGAGCGAGGCGGCCGCCGCCGAGGCCCTCGACTGGGCCGAGCTGTCGCTGGTCACCGCGTGGCGCGCGGCCGGAGCGGGGGCCTGCGGCCGCCTCGGCGATGCCATCGGCCTCGGCGAGCGGGCCCTCGCCCTGCAGCGTCGCTCGGACTACGCCTTCACCTCGATCGTGGCCCGGCCGGTCCTCGTCCTCGCCCGGGCGCTGCGGGGCGACGTCGACGGTGCCCGCCGGACGATCGAGGAGTGGACGACGGGCTCCTCGTCCCGCTGGCAGCAGCAGCTGGGCGTGCTGGCCCTCGCCCTCTCCGGCGACGTCGACGGGGCCGGGGCCGAGCTCGACCGGAGGCCCTGGCGCCTCATCGCCGACGGGGCGGTCGACCTGAGGACCGCCGCCTCCCTCTGCGCGCAGGTCGAGGTCGGCGACCTCCTCGACCGCCCCGAGATGGCCGCCGCCGGCCTTCCCGCCCTCACCTCGCTGCACCGGCGGGGGGTCCGGTTCGTGCCCGGGAGCCTGGCCCTCGTCTCGCGCCTCGCCGGAGTCGCCGCCGCCCGCGGCGGCGATCGCGAGGGGGCGGCGGGGTGGTTCGCCACCGCGCGGCACGACGCGGCCCGGGCCGGCGCGGCCGGCGAGCGGGCCCGCACCGACCTCGACGAGGTGCGCCTCCTGGGCGGGGGCGGCGCCGGCTCCCCCGCCGCCGCCGAGGCCCTGGCGGGCGCCGCGACCGCCTTCGACCACCTCGGGATGCTCCCGTTCCTCCGCCGGTGCGAGGCGACCGCGGCCGAGCTGGGGCTGCCCTCGGCCGAGCGGCTGGGGAAGGTGGTGCTGTTCACCGACCTCGTCGGCTCGACGGCCCTCAACGCGGCGGCGGGCGACCGACGCTACGTGCGGCTCCTCCGCACCCACGACCGCGTCCTCCGCGACCTGCTCCAGCGCCACGACGGGGTCGAGTTCAAGCACACCGGGGACGGTCTGGCGGCGTGGTTCTCCTCGGCCCGGCGGGCCGTCCGCTGCGCGCTCGACCTCCACGGCTCGGTGGCCCTCGCCGTCGACGCCGACTTCGGGCTGGACGTCCGTCTGCGGTGCGGCCTCGCCGCGGGCGACCCGATCGAGGACGCAGGCGACCTCTTCGGGCTCTCGGTCACCCGGGCCGCCCGGCTGTGCCAGCAGGCGGCGCCGGGCGAGGTCCTCGTGTCGGCCGAGGTGCTCCCGATGGTGGGCGATGCCCCCGTCGCCTTCGCCGACCGGGGCCTGGTCCCGCTCCGGGGGATCCCCGAGCCGACCCACGTCTTCGCCGCGGCGCGACCCGACGCCTGACGACGCCGCCGGCCTGCCCGCCCTCCGTGGCCGGGCGACCTCGGCGGGTCGGATGTCACCCGTGACGGCGCCGGCCGCCGCGGTACGGTCGACGGGCCCGGGACCGGCGAACCGGGAGGGCGCTGGTGCGGACGGACCACGAGCGGTGCGTCGCCGGCACCGGCGATCGATCCCGGGATCGACCTCCCGGCGGCGCGTCCCGGCCCGGGCCGTCCCGAGCGAAGGGAGGCGTCGCATGCCGATGCCGTACACGCTGACCCGCGGTCCGCTGCTGACCCTGGTCGAGAACGCGCTGAACCCGACCGATGAACCGGGCCGGGCTCAGCGCAACGCCAGCCTGGCCGCCCTCCGCGCCGGCACCCCCCTGGACCAGGTCCCCTGGGTCACCTCGGCCGGGGTCGCCGCGCTCGCCCTCCCCCAGGCCCCGCTCGACGTGCGCCTGCGCGACGACTGGTTCGGCCGCAACGACCCGCCCCAGAAGGCGACGACCGGCTACTGGGTGGGCTACCGGGGCGACGTCGAGGCCGTCCTCCGCGAAGGCCTGGTGCGGGCCATCGAGGTGTCACTCGGCATCACCCACGATGACCCGCCGCCCGAGCCGGCCGAGCCGCCCTCGCGCGCGTGGCCCATCGAGGTGCAGTGGAAGTGCCCCAACCCGTGGTTCGAGGTGTGGATCACCTGGCGGAACCACGGTCCCGGCTCCGGCGACGGCAGGGTGACCATGCTGATCGCCACCCCGCCGGACACATCGAACCGGCTGGTCACCGAGGTCCGCATGCCGCCCCCGCGCGCCGACGGCCTGCACACCGTGACCGTCCCGCTCGAGGAGCCGACGGCCGCCGACGCGACGCAGGGGATGTGGCTCGTCTCCCACGAGTCCCACGTGCCGAACGTGGTCGACGCCCTCGTCGACACGACCAGGCGTGGCCAGGTGGTCGACCAGGTGGTCGACCAGGTCGACAACAGCCCGACCCGGGCCGTGGGACCCTTGCCCCTGCAGGTCCTGCCCCTCGGCCAGTGGGTGGTGCCCCCGCCCAGCACCACCTGGGTCGACCAGGGCGCCGTGGTCGTGGTCGCCCCCCCGCCCTACGCCGGCGGCGCCGATCCCGTTCGCTCCAACGCCTGACCCGCCCACCCTGGAGGACCCGATGCCCGTCCCCACCGAACACGACCAGCTCCTGGAGATCGTCACCAGCGACGTGGGCGCCGCCCTGGGCAGCGCGTTCACCGGCGGCGGGCTCACGATCCCCGAGCCCTTCGACTCCCTGGTCCCGATCGGCGACGACCGGGTCGCGGTCGTGCCGTGGCGGTGGACCGGCACCCACACGGGGGAGTTCCACCAGGTGCGGCCGACCGGCTTCCCGGTCGACGTGACCGGCACGACCTTCCTGCTCGTCGACGAGGCCGACGAGCTGAGGGCCGTGCGCTTCGTGGACTGGCAGTCCCTCTACCGCCAGCTCGGCCTGGCGATGGTGTGCCGCCGGCCGCAGACCCCCGACACGATCGACGTCGACGACGTCGATCGCCCGCGGCTCTCGCCGTCGCCCTGAGCGATCGCCCTCGGTCCCCTCAGTGGGCGGGGACGGTCGAGGTGACGATGCGGCCGTCGCCGGGGAAGGCGCCGGGGACGAACCAGGTGCTGCCGCTGCCGGCCAGCACCGGGCGTCTCCCCGCTGGCGTCGCCCAGCCGGTCGCGCCACTCGGCCAACCTGGGCTCGACCCGCAGCGCCGCCGGCTCCAGGTCGTTGGGCCCGTCGGCGGTGGGTCCACCCATGGCGTCCCACTCCCGGTAGACGTCCGGCGTGGAGCAGCCGAACGGCGGCACGACGAGCGTGTAGGTCGCGGGCTCGAACGGGAGCGGGTCGAGGACGTCGCCGATGCCGGTGACGCGGGCCCGGCCCCCCCGCAGGCAGAACGGGACGTCGGCGCCGAGCGACGCGGCCACCGCGAGGTCGTCGACGCCGGCCCACCGCAGGATCGCCGCGGCATCGGCCGAGCCACCGCCCAGCCCACCGCCGGCGGGGATGCGCTTGACCAGCCGCACGTCGGCCTGGCGTCCGACCGCGGCGAGGGCCCGACGGACCAGGTTGTCGTCGCTGGCGGGGACGTCGAGACCGGTCGCCGCGGCCTCCACGACCAGCTCGTCGCCGGGGCCGATCACCAACGTGTCGGCCAGGTCGAGGCCGACCATCACCGCGTCGACCAGGTGGTAGCCGTCGTCGCGCACGCCGGTGATGCGCAGCGACAGGGTCAGCTTGGCCGGCGCCTCGACGGTGACGGGGAGGTCCACGGCCGGCGACCCTAGGGCGGGCCTGCGCCGGGCACGGATCTGACGGGGCGTCAGGCACTCCCTACGCTGCGGGCCATGGCCGACGATCGCCCGCTCGAAGACCAGGTCCGCCACCGCGTCGAGGACGGGGTGGCCTGGATCACCCTCGACCGCCCCGAGGTCGGCAACGCCATCACCGCCGACCAGCGCAACCGGGTGATCGACCTCCTCGGGCAGGCGTCGTCCGACCTGGCGGTGCGGGTCGTCGTGCTCACCGCGACCGGCAAGGCGTTCTGCACCGGGGCCGACCTGCGGTCGTCCGCGGCGCCCGCGGCCCGACCCGAGGGAGCGCCCGACATCGCTCCCGGCGACGTGGCCCGCCTGATCCGCACCGGCGCCCAACGGCTGATCAGCGCCGTGCTCGACTGCGAGGTCCCCGTCATCGCCGCGGTCAACGGCACCGCCGCGGGCATGGGCGCCCACCTCGCCTTCGCCTGCGACCTGGTCGTGGCGGCCGACTCGGCCAAGTTCATCGAGGTCTTCGTCCGGCGGGGGATCATCCCCGACGCGGGCGGGGCCTACCTCCTCCCCCGCCTGATCGGCGTGCAGAAGACCAAGGAGCTGATGTTCTTCGGCGACTCGGTGCCGGCGGCCGACGCCGCGGCCATGGGGCTGGTGAACAAGGTCGTGCCGGCCGACGAGCTGGAGGCCGCGGCCGGCGAGTGGGCGACCCGCCTGGCCCAGGGCCCGACCCGGGCCCTGGCCCTCACCAAGGCGCTGGTCAACCGCTCGCTGGAGTCCGACCGGGCCGCGGCCTTCGCCGACGAGGCCAACGCCCAGGAGCTGGCCATGGCCAGCGCCGATGCCCAGGAGGGCGTGGCCGCCTTCAAGGAGCGCCGCGACCCCACCTACCGGGGCTGGTAGGTCCCGCCGCGCCCGCCGATCGCGGGCGTAGGGTCGGTCCGTGGCCCACTCCGACCCGTACCGCCTCCCCACCTCGGTCCGCCCCCGCCGGTACGACCTGCACCTGGTCCCGGACCTCGACGCCGCCACCTTCACCGGCACCGTCGGCCATCGAGGTCGACGTGCACGAGGCCGTGTCCGAGGTCGTCCTCAACGCCATCGAGCTCACCATCGACTCGGCCGAGGTGGCGGTCGGCGACCGTCGGCTGACCGCCTCGGTCACCCTCGACGAGGAGCACGAGCGGGCCACCCTCGCCCTCGACGAGGCCCTCGCCCCCGGGCCCGCGGTGGTGCACCTGGCCTTCACCGGCATCCTCAACGACCAGCTCGCACGGCTTCTACCGCTCGACCTTCACCTCCGACGACGGCACCACGCACACCATCGCCACGCACCCAGTTCGAGGCGACCGACGCCCGCCGGGCCTTCCCGTGCTGGGACGAGCCCGAGCACAAGGCCGTCTTCGCCATCAGCCTCGACGTGCCGACCGACCTGTTCGCCGTCAGCAACGCCGCCGAGGTCTCGTCCGAGCCGATCGACGGCGGCCGGCGGCGGGTCCGCTTCGCCGACACCATGGTGATGTCCACCTACCTGGTGGCGTTCGTCGTCGGCCCGCTGGAGGCCACCGACCCCGTCGACGTCGACGGCATCCCGCTGCGGGTCGTCGCACCGCGCCGGGCAGGAGCGACCTCACCGCCTTCGCCCTGGAGTCCGGCGCGTTCGCCCTCCGCTACTTCGCCGAGTACTTCGGGCGTGCCGTACCCGGCGACAAGCTCGACCTGGTCGCGGTGCCCGACTTCGCCTTCGGCGCCATGGAGAACCTCGGCTGCGTCACCTTCCGCGACGACGCTGCTGCTGCATCGACCCCGAGCGCGTCCACCCAGGCCGAGCTGCAGCGGGTCGCCGACGTGGTCGCACCACGAGATCGCCCACATGTGGTTCGGCGACCTCGTGACCATGAGGTGGTGGAACGGCATCTGGCTCAACGAGGCCTTCGCCACCTTCATGGAGATGCGCTGCACCGACGCCTTCCGCCCCGAGTGGGACCGCTGGACCGACTTCGGCATCTCCCGCACGGCCGCGTTCGACACCGACGCGCTGGCCTCGACCCGGCCCATCGAGTTCGAGGTCGTGCTCCCCCGCACGACGCCGAGGGCATGTTCGACGTCCTCACCTACGAGAAGGGCGCGGCGGTCGTCCGGATGCTCGAGCAGTACCTCGGCGAGGACCGCTTCCGCGACGGCATCCGCCTCTACCTCGACCGCCACGCCTACGGGAACACCGAGACCACCGACCTGTGGGACGCCATCGAGGAGGCCACCGGCGAGCCGGTGCGGCGGATCATGGACAGCTGGATCTTCCAGGGCGGCCACCCCGAGGTCACCGTCGACCGGCCCGACGGCGCCACCCGCGTCGTGCTGTCGCAGGCCCGGTCCCGCTACGCCGGGGCCGACGGCGAGGCGAGCGACGCCGACGTCGACGGCGCCCTGTGGGCGGTGCCGGTGCTGGCCCGCTGGTCGACCGGCGCCGGTGCGGAAGACGGCGACGACGTGCGACCTCGTCGCAGCAGCTCGAGCGGGTGCTGCTCGACGGACCGACGGCCGAGCTCGACCTCGGCGGACCGGCCGACTGGGTGCTGGTGAACAGCGGCGGCAGCGGCTTCTTCCGGGTGCGCTACGACCAGGCCGGGCGCGACGCGCTCGCCGGCGCCGCCGCCGACCTGACGCCGCTCGAGCGCTACGGGCTGGTCGACGACGCCTGGGCGTCGCTGCTCGGCGGGTCGCTGGAGGTGGGCGAGCTCCTCCGGCTGCTGCGCGCCGGCGCCGACGAGACCGACCTGTCGGTCTGGCAGCGCATCGTCGGCGTGCTCGGCGGCCTCGACCGCATCGTCGCCGACGCCGACCGTCCCGCCCTCCAGTCCTGGGTGCGGGCCCTCGTCGGCCCCGCGCTGCTCCGCCTCGGCCCCGACCCCGTCGCCGGCGAGTCGTCGCGCGACGCGGCCCGGAGGGCGACCCTGTTCGCCACCCTCGGCACCCTCGGCGCCGACCCCGACGTCGCGCTCCGGGCCCGCGGCATCCTCGACCGGGCCGACGCCGGCGGCGACGTCGACGCCGACCTGCTCGACGCCGCGGTGCGGGTGCTCGCGGCCGAACGGCGACGCCGCCACCTTCGCCGACTTCCGACGCCGGGCCGCCGAGGGGACCACCCCGCAGGAGCGCCTGCGCTTCCTCGGCGCACTGGCGGACTTCCCCGGCGAAGCCGAGGTCGGCGGCCCTGCTGGAGGCGGCGCTCACCGACGAGGTCCGGTCCCAGGACGCGCCGTTCGTCCTCCGCCGATCCCTGACCAACAGGGAGCGGGGGCCGCAGGCCTGGACCTTCGTGGCCCAGCGCTTCACCGACCTGTCGAACCGGCTCCCGTCGAACACCGTGGCCCGGATGCTGGAGGGGGTGCGCACCTTCGGCGACGCCGCCCTCGCACGCGAGGTCGAGTCGTTCGTCGCCGAGCACCCGGTCCCGCAGGCGGCGCGCCTGGTCACCCAGCACATCGAGCGGATGTGGACCTCGGTCGCGCTGGTCGACCGCACCCGTGCCGACCTGGGCGCGGCCCTCACGTCGGGCCCGGTCTGACCGACGTCTGACCCATGGGGCAGCCGACGCCACCGACCGGGCCGGACCGGGGTGACCAGCGGATCGGCGCGCCGGGCGGGGCGGGCGCGGGCAGCCGTCAGAGGCCCCGCGTGCTCCCCGACGGCCTCCCCGACGCCCCCACCAACCGCACCGAGCTCCTCCACCGCGCCCTCCCGTTCATCTCGACGATGGCGGTCGCCCTCACGTTGGTCGCCGTGGGGCCGGGCGCCTCCTTCGACGGGGGCCTCGCCGCCCTCGCCCTCGCCGGCTTCGTCGCGACCGGGGTCCTGATCATCACCGCCCCCCTGCGCAACCTCCCGGACTGGTTCCCGCTGCTGCCCGCCGGCCTGTACTGCGCCTCGGTCGGCGTCCTCCGCCACGCGGTGGGTGAGGGCGGCGCGGAGCTGGCGGTGCTCCTCCTGCTCGCGGTCGGGTGGCAGGCGCTGTACGGCCGTCCCTCCGACCTGGCCGCGACCATCGCCATGGCCGGCGCCGTCCTCATCGTGCCGCTGGTGGTGGTGGGGCCTCCGCAGTACCCCGCGTCGGGCTGGCGGGGGGCCGTCCTGCTGACCGCGGTGGCGACGGTGCTCGGCAGCGTCGTCCAACGCCTGGTGGGCACCGTCCGCCAGGAGCGGAACCTCCTGCGCGGCCTGGCCGACGTCGCCCGCGCCGGGGCCGACGACCCCGACCTCGGCAACCGGATCTGCGAGTCGGCCCGGGACCTCGTCGGTGCCGACCTGGCCGTGCTGTTCGCGCCGACCGAGGCCGGGGTGGTGCCGATCGCCGGGTCGGGCATCCACCTCTCGCCGGACCCGCTGCCCGCGGCCGACGTCCCGCCCCTGATCCGGGACGCGCTCGAGACCGCCCTCCTCGTGGAGATGCCCGACGTCCGCACCGCGTTCGGCGCCGACGCCGCCCGCTCCGAGGCTCTGGGGGTGCGGGCCTGGGCCCACCAGCCGACGGTGCCCCGCACCGGCCTGGCGTCGGGAGTCCTCAGCGTGGCGTGGCGGCAGCCGGGCCGTCGCCTCACCGAGCAGGAGCGCACGGCCCTCCTGCTCCTGTCCTCCGAGGCCGCGTCGTCGCTGGAGCGGGCCGAGCTCATCGCCCGGCTCGCCGCGGAGGCCAGCCACGACCCGCTGACCGGGCTGGCCAACCGCCGCACCTGGGACGAGGTGGTGTCGCGCGAGATCGCCCGCATCGGCCGATCCGGGTCGACCCTGTCCGTGGCCCTCCTCGACCTCGACCACTTCAAGGCGTTCAACGACGCCCACGGCCACCTGGCCGGCGACGACCTCCTCCGGAAGGCGGCGCTGCGGTGGCAGAGCCGACTGCGCGCCGGCGACCTGCTCGCCCGCTGGGGAGGCGAGGAGTTCGCGGTGCTCATGCCGGACACCACCACCACGAGCGCGGTCAGCATCATCGAGCGCCTCCTCGACGCCACGCCGAGCGACCAGACCTTCTCGGCCGGCGTGGTCACCACCACGAGCCAGGCGGACCTCGACGAGCTGATGGCCGAAGCCGACGCCGCGCTCTACCGGGCCAAGGCCGGAGGGCGGAACCGGGTCGAGGTGGTCACCCCGATCATCACCGCCCCGCCGTCGGACGGGCCCCCGCCTCCCACGGGTGCCGCGCTCCGTCGCCGGGCCGACCGCCGGAACGCACCGGGGACGAGCGCCCCCCGGCCCGGCGCCGCTGACGCCCGCGGTAGGTTGCCGGCGGGTGCCCGCCCGCCGACCTCGCTTCCTCGCCTGGCGTGCCGGACTGGTCGGTGTCGTGGTGCTGGCGGTCGGGTGCGGCCGCCCGGCGGTGCTCGACACCGAGCGCACCGAGGCGCGCATCGCGACCAGCCTCACCGACCGGTTCGAGGTCGAGGTCGCCGCGGTGGGGTGCCCGGACGAGGTGGAGGTGGAGGAGGGCGCCACCTTCACCTGCACGGCGGAGGTGGCGGGTGGCGAGGTCGAGGTCGACGTCGAGCAGCGCGACGGCGACGGCGCCCTCGAGGTGTCACCCCGCCAGGCGGTGCTGGTGGTCGAGCGGGTCGCCGCCGACATCGTCGAGGTGCTGGCCGACCAGTTCTCCCGCGACGACGTCGAGGTGACCTGCGCCGGCGAGCCCGTGCGCATCGAGGAGCCGGGGGCGACCTTCGAGTGCACCGCGGTCGACGGTCCCCAGGAGGTCACCGTCGAGGTCCGGGTCCGCGACGCACGCGGCGCCCTCACCTACGCCTTGGAGCAGCCGTCCTGACCGACCCGCGGACCAGGTCGCCGGGGTCAGCCGAGCAGCGACAGGACCAGCGCGGCCTGGGCCAGGTGGTACGTGACCATGACCGCCACCCGGAGCCCCCGGCTGGGCTGCACGAAGCGGTTGATCGCCAGGATCGAGTCCGACGCCAGGAAGAGCAGAGCACCGACGATGCCGACCACCACCGTGCGCCCGAACGCGGCCACCCCCATGGTGGAGATCACGGCCATGTAGGCCATCACCGGCACCCGCATGGCCGGTGCCTCCTTCCCGACCCCCGCCAGGACCCGGGGCGCGACCGCACCCACACCGGCGCCGACCAGCACCAACCCCACGATCGTCATGGCCCACGACCGGTGGTCGATGGCCATGCCGACCACGTAGGCGACGTGGCCGAGCAGGAACGACCCCAGCCCTGCGAGGAACGGGTCGACCGGCAGCCGCACGCCCTCGGGCAGCATCAGGAAGACGTCGCCGGCCAGCGACAGCACCAGCGCAGCCACGAACCAGGCCCGCACCGCGTCGTCGGTGGGCTCGAGGGCGAGGGCGGCGCCGATGAGCAGCACCATGGTCAGCGGCTTGACGACGTAGATCACGGCGCGCTGCTCGCGGTCGACCGCCCACCAGTTCACGACCGCCGGCACCGCGGCGGCGACGAGGAGCACCCAGGCGAGCGTCGTCACCCGGCGTCCAGCTCGGCGATGGCGTCGTCCCACGCCACGCCGTCGGCCAGCCGCAGCCGCCAGCGGGCCAGCGGCGCGGGCCGGTTCATGCCCGAGGGCGGCGGCCACCCGGTCGCCCTTGCGGTAGAGCGCGACGAAGCGGCGCTCCTCGAGGCTGCCGTCGACGATCCGCACCTCGTCGGCGCCGGCGGTGCGGCCGGCCAGCATGATCTTCCGGTCGTACTGATCGCTCCAGAACCACGGCACCGGGGTGAACGGCTGGGCGCCGTCGCCGGCGAGCAGGCTCTCGGCCGCGTGGACGCCCTGGGCGATGGCGTGGTCCCAGTGCTCGACCCGCATCACCTCGCCGTAGCCCTGGTGCGGCCAGCGGGCGATGTCGCCTGCGACCACGACGCCGGGCGCCGCCACGCAGGCGGCGTCGGCCAGCACCCCGTCGGAGAGGTCGAGGCCCGACCCGTCCAGCCACCCGACGTTGGGGCGCACGCCGATGCCGACCACGACCACGTCGGCGTCGACGGAGGTGCCGTCGGCCGAGGCGCACCGACTCGACGCGATCGCCGCCGTCGAAGCCGTCGACCCCGACGCCGAGGCGGACGTCGACGCCCGCGTCGCGGTGGACCGCGGCCACCGTCTCCCCGATCTCGCCGCCGAGCACGCGCCCGAGCGGGACCGGCAGCGGCTCGACCAGGGTGACCTCGAGACCCCGCTGGCGACAGGTGGCCGCGACCTCGGCGCCGATGAACCCGGCACCGACGACGACGACTCGCCGCGGCGTCCGGTCGAGGTCGGCGCGGAGCGCGACGGCGTCGTCGAGGGTGCGCAGCACGTGCACACCGCCGAGCCCGTCGCCGCCGGGGAGGGTGCGGGGTGAGGCGCCGGTGGCGATCACGAGCCCGTCCCACGACAGCGACGTGCCGTCGGCCAGGTCCAGGCGGCGGTCGGTCAGGTCGACGCCGGACGCGGCCACCCCGAGCCGCCACTGCAGCTCGGTGTCGTCGGCGCTGTCGGACAGCAGGGTCCGCTCGGGCTCCCACTCGCCCGCCAGCACCTGCTTCGACAGGGGCGGGCGGTCGTAGGGCCGGTGCGGCTCGGCGCCGACGCAGCGTGAGGTCGCCGTCATAGCCTCCGCGCCGCAGCGCCCGGGCCGCGTTGATCCCGGCCAGCGACGCGCCGACCACGACCACGGATCCGAGCGCGGTCACCCGTGCTCCTCGGCGGTCACGGCGCGCCCGGCGCGCCGGCCATCAGTCCTCGATGGCGATCGCCTGCTTGGGGCAGCGCGCCACGCTCTCCTCGACCTTGCCGCGGAGCTCCTCGGGCGGCGTCTCGTCGAGCACGTACAGGAAGTCGTCGTCACGGACCTCGAACACCTCGGGGAGGATGGACATGCAGACGGCGTTGCTCTCGCACAGGTCGTAGTCGACGACGATGCGCATTGGTGGACCCTTCCGTCACGTGTGGATGCGGGACCACCCTAACTTGGACATGCGTCCAGCCTCGTGCTTCCGGCAAGGGCCGGTGCGCCGCACGGTCGGCGTGACTCGGGGGTGACGGCGGGCGCGCCGTATCCTCGGGTCGTCCGCTCCCGAGGAGACACCCGGTGCCCCCTGCCCTCCGCCCACTCGCCCGCGCCGCTGCGCCGCTCGTCCTCGCCGTCGGCGCCCTGCTCGTGGCGGGGTGCGGAGGCCCCGACGACGTCGACCGCAGCACCTTCCAGGACGACCTGGAGGAGCGCACCACCATCCCCACCCCGGTGGCGGAGTGCATCACCGACGCGGTCTACGACGAGTTCGACCAGGGCGACGTGAACGACATCTACCAGGCACCGACCGACGACGAGCTCCGCGACCAGCTGGGCGAGGACGCCTTCGCCAGCCTCAACGACATCAACCAGACCTGCTTCACCGAGACCGAGGTCGAGGCCGAGCCCGAGGGCTGACGCCGAGGACCGACCCCGATCGGGGCCACGGCGGGTAGATTGACCGACGTCGATGCACCGGTCGGTGCAGTGACCGCCCTCGTCCACCCCGGGAGGAGCCATGGTGAGCGTCGTCCCCGTCGAGACCGTGCCCTCGGCCGACCCCACCGCGGCAGGGTGCTGCGCACCCGTGCTGGCCGGGCCGCCCCTCGCCGACGCCGCGGCGGTCGAGCTGTCGAACGTGTACGCGGCCCTGGCCGACCCGGTGCGGCTGCGGCTGCTCAGCCTCATCGCGGCCGCCGGCGAGATGTGCTCGTGCGACCTGATCGCGCCGCTGGGCAAGAGCCAGCCGACCGTGAGCCACCACACCAAGGTGCTGGCCGAGGCCGGGCTGCTGGAGGGCGACAAGCGCGGCCGCTGGGTCCACTGGCGCGTGCCCGACGCCCGTCGAGGCTTCGTCGAGCAGGTGCTCGCGGGCTGATCCGCGGGGCTGACTCGACGGGCTGATCAGCGCGTCGGCCTCGGGCTGGCGGTCACGAGCGACAGGCAGCCGGCGACGGTGTGGTCGACCTCGGCCCCGTCGGGGCTGGTGCGGGCCCACAGGTGGTCGGACAGCCGACCCACGACGGCATGGCCGACGAGGGTCGCGTCGAGCTCCGCGGCCCGGCTGCCGAGCGCGGTGAAGGGCTCGACGAGGAGGCGGGCCAGCGGGGCCGAGGCCGACGGCCGTCCCGCCGCGGGCGCCTCGCCCACGCTGCCGCCGTTCCACAGCACCGCGAGGGTCGTGGCCGCGGCGTCGTCGTCGACGGCCTGGGCCAGCACGCCCTCGACCCACCGGCGCACCTGCGCGGCCGGGTCGGCCTCCTTGCCCATCTGGTGGGCGAGGTAGGAGCCCAGCCGCTCGGTGCCGTCCTCGAGGATCGCGGCGACCAGATCGTCCTTCGACCGGAAGTGCCGGTAGAACGCGTCGTTCGACAGGCCGGCGGCGGTCACGATGTCGGCGACCCTCGGACGGGCGGTGGTGCCGGCGCGGGCCATCGCCTCGCGCCCGGCGTCGACGAGGCGCCGGACCTCGTCGTCGGCCGCCACCCCCCGGGAGGCCACCGCCCGCTCGGCCAGCCGGGCCGCCGCGACCGACGTCGTCCGAACATCGTTCTGTGACGTGAGACTTGCCTTCTCCACGATCAGAACCTTATTCTGCGGGCGACCGAGGAGGCCAGCCATGGCGTGGGACTTCACGACCGAGCCCGAGTACCAGCAGAAGCTCGACTGGGCCGACGCCTTCGTGCGGGAGGAGGTCGAGCCGCTCGACCTGCTCTGGCCGGGGCTCGAGTTCACCCCTCCTGACGAGCGTCTGCGCAAGGTGCTCGACCCGCTCAAGGCCCAGGTGCGCGAGCAGCGGCTGTGGGCCACCCACCTCTCCCCCGACCTCGGCGGCGAGGGCGACGGGCAGGTCAAGCTGTGCCTGCTGAACGAGATCCTGGGCCGGTCGAGCTGGGCACCGATCGTCTTCGGCTGCCAGGCGCCCGACACCGGCAACGCCGAGATCATCGCCCACTACGGCACGGCCGAGCAGAAGGAGCGCTACCTCCGCCCGCTGCTCGACGGCGAGATCTTCTCCTGCTACTCGATGACCGAGCCCCACGCCGGCGCCGACCCCACGATGTTCCGCACCCGCGCCGTGCGCGACGGCGACGAGTGGGTGCTCGACGGGTGGAAGTTCTTCTCGTCCAACGCCCGCACCGCGGCCTTCCTGATCGTGATGGCGGTGACCGACCCCGACGTGAGCCCCTACGAGGGGATGTCGATGTTCCTGGTCCCGTCGGACACGCCCGGCGTCGTGATCGAGCGCAACGTCGGCCTGGCCGGCGAGCCGCTGGGCGAGGGCTCCCACGCCCTGATCCACTACGACGGCGTGCGCCTCCCGGCCGACGCGGTGCTCGGCGGCGAGGGCCAGGCCTTCGCCATCGCCCAGACCCGCCTCGGCGGCGGCCGCATCCACCACGCCATGCGCACCATCGGCCTGGCCCAGCAGGCCATCGACATGATGTGCGAGCGGGCCCTCAGCCGCGAGACGCAGGGCAGCCGGCTGGCCGACAAGCAGTTCGTGCAGGGCTACATCGCCGACTCCTACGCCCAGCTCGCCCAGTTCCGGCTGTTCGTGCTGCACACCGCGTGGGCCATCGACACGCCACAACGACTACCGGAAGGTCCGCAAGGACATCGCCGCGGTGAAGGTGCTGATGCCGGGCGTGCTGCACGACATCGCCCACCGGGCCCTCCAGGTGCACGGCGCGCTGGGCGTCAGCAACGAGATGCCGTTCCTCAAGATGGTGCTCGGCGCCAGCGTCCTCGGCCTGGCCGACGGCCCGACCGAGGTCCACAAGGTCACCGTGGCCAAGCAGGTCCTGCGCGACCACTCCCCCGTCGAGGGGCTGTGGCCGTCGCAGCACCTCCCGACCCGGCTGGCCGCAGCCCGGGAGAAGTACGCCGAGCACCTGGAGCATCGAAGTGGGGAACCTGTGATCGACGCCGATCGGCTGGAGCGGCTGGCTCGACGAGCAGGGCCTGCCCGGCAGGGGCGAGCCGCTGGAGGTCGGGTTCGTCTCCGGCGGCACCCAGAACGAGATCTACGAGGTCCGTCGCGGCGACCTCCACGGCGCGCTGCGCATCCCGCCGCCCACCGCGCCCGAGTCGCGCGACGGCGGCATCCTGCGCGAGTGGCGGATCATCGAGGCCCTCGAGGGCACCGACGTCCCCCACACCCCCGCCCTCGCCGCCTGCGCCGACACCGACGTGCTCGGCCGGACCTTCTACCTGATGGGCTTCGTCGACGGCTGGTCGCCGATCGGCGGTCGACGGGTGGCCGGCCCCGTTCGACACCGACGTCGAGGCCCGCCGGGCCTGGCCTACGAGCTGGTCGACGGGATCGCCCTGCTGTCCAAGGTCGACTGGCAGGCCCGCGGCCTCGGCGACCTCGGCCGGCCCGACGGGTTCCACGAGCGCCAGGTCGACCGGTGGACCGCCTTCCTCGACCGCATCAAGGGACGCGAGCTGCCCGGCTTCGACGAGGCCGCGGCCTGGCTGCGGTCCCATCGCCCACTCGACTTCGAGCCCGGGCTCATGCACGGCGACTACCAGTTCGCCAACGTCATGTACCGGCACGGCGGGCCGGCCCGGCTGGCCGCGATCGTCGACTGGGAGATGGGCACCGTCGGCGACCCCAAGCTCGACCTCGGCTGGGTGGTGAACTCCTGGCCCGAGGACACCAGCGGGGGCGACGGCGCGGTCGGCGGCTACGTCGACCTGACCGGCATGCCCTCGCGCTCGGAGGTCCTGGCCCGCTACGCCGAGGTCTCGGGACGTCAGGTCGACGACGTCGACTACTACTGCGTGCTCGCCAAGTGGAAGCTGGCCGTCGTGCTCGAGCAGGGCTTCCAGCGGGCGGGCGACGACCCGGTCCTGCAGTCCTACGGGCCGGTCATCCTCCAGCTCATGGCCGACGCGGCCGACCTGGCCGAGTCCTCGACGTACCGGTCGTGACCGGCCCGCCCGACGCCGAGGCCGGGGTCGCGGCCGAGCCGGAGCTGGTCCGGGAGCACGACGGGCCGGTCGTCATCCTGCGCCTCAACCGGCCCGAGGCCCGCAACGCGCTCACCCGCGAGCTGCTGGAGGACCTCGGGCGCGCCCTGCTCGAGGCGGAGGCCGACGACGACGTGCGCGCCGTCGTCCTGACCGGCACCGGCGATCGAGCCTTCTGCTCGGGGATGGACCTCCGCTCCTTCGCCGGCGGCGCCGACATGACCGCGGTGGCCCCCGACGCCTGGGACGCCTACCTGCGCCTGCTCCGCAGCGAGATCACCGTCCCCATGGTCGGCGCGGCCAACGCCACCGCCCTCGCCGGCGGGCTCGAGCTCCTGCTCGGCTGCGATCTGGTCGTCGCGTCGACCGACGCCCAGCTGGGTCTGCCGGAGGTGCGCCGCGGCCTCTTCCCCGGGGGCAACGGCACCGCCATCGGTCGGAGGCTGCCCCTCGCGGTGGCGCTGGAGATGACGCTCACCGGCGTGAGCATCGACGCGGCGCGGGCCCACGCCCTCGGGCTGGTGAACGCCGTCGTGCCCGCGGCCGAGGTGGTGCCGACCGCGGTGGCGCTGGCCCAGCGCATCGCCGCCAACGCGCCGCTGGGCGTCGCCGCCTGCCGGGAGCTCGTCCGCCTCTCCGCGGTCGGCGACCCGACCGGGCCGGACCGGCTCGCCCACTGGCAGCACGTCGTGTTCGACAGCGACGACGCCCGGGAGGGCGCGACGGCCTTCGTCGAGCGGCGCGACCCGGTCTGGCGGGGCCGCTGACGTGCGGGCCGCCGTCTGTCCCGAGCTCGGGCCACCCGAGGTCGTCCGGGTCGAGGAGGTGCCGTCTCCGGTGGTCGGGCCGGGGCAGGTGCGCATCGCGGTCGCCGCCGCGGCGGTGAACTTCCCCGACGTCCTGCTGGTCGCCGGTCGCTACCAGCTCGACGTCCCTCCCCCGTTCGTGCCCGGCAGCGAGGTGGCCGGCACCGTGACCGAGGTCGGCCCCGACGTCGAGGGCGTGGCGGTGGGCGACCGGGTCACCGGCACGACGCTCGTCGGCGCCTTCGCCGAGGAGGTCGTGGTCGGGGCGCAGGCGGTGCAACCGGTGCCCGCCGGGCTCGACCTCCGGTTGGCCGCCGCCGCCGGGGTCGGGCACCGCACCGCGTACCACGCCCTCGTCACCATCGGGGAGGTCCGGTCCGGCGACGACGTCGTCGTGCTCGGTGCGGGTGGTGGTGTCGGGCTGGCCGCGGTGCAGATCGCGGTGGCCCTGGGGGCGACGGTCACCGCGGTGGCGTCGTCGCCGGCGAAGCTCGACGCCGCCCGGGTCCACGGCGCCACCCACCTGGTCGACCACCGCCACGAGGACGTCCGTGAGGCGCTGCGGGCCGCGGTGCCCGCAGGCGCCGACGTCGCCGTCGACCCGGTGGGAGGGGCGCTCAGCGAGCCCGTGCTGCGCTCGCTGCGGTGGGGCGGGCGGTTCGTCAGCGTCGGCTTCGCGTCGGGCGAGATCCCCCGCATCCCGCTCAACCTGGTGCTGCTCAAGGGGGTGGTCGTGCGGGGCTTCCAGCTGATCGACCTGATGACGCACCGCACCGACGCCTTCCTCGCCGGTGAGGCCGCCGTCGCCGAGCTGGTCGCCTCCGGCCGGGCCGCGCCCCACATCGGGGCCACCTTCCCGCTGGAGGACACGGCGGCCGCGCTCCGCCTCGTCGCCGACGGTCAGGCCGTCGGCAAGGTCGTCATCGACGTCGCCCCCGAGCCCTGACCCGAACCGCGGCGGGGTGCGGGGATCAGCCGGGCCAGCGGCCGTGGACGACCTCGCCGGCCACGACGGTGGTCGCGACGGCGGGGTGGTCGGCGATCTCGTCCCAGGCGGCATCGAGGACGACCAGGTCAGCGGGCTCACCAGGGACGACCTGGCGCCGGGTGGACGGGTCGTCGAGGCGACCGGTCAGCATGGCCACTGCGTCCGTCGCCGCGACCGACTCGTCGGGACCGAGGACCCGGCCCCGGAGGTGCGGCGCTCCACCGCGGCGGCGACCGCCCGCCACGGGTCGGCCGGGCCGTAGGGGGCGTCGCTGCTGAGCGACACCCGCAGGCCTGCGGCTCCGAGCGACGCGAGGCGGTGGAGCGAGGCGTGGTCGCCGGACGGGACCTCCTCCAGGTAGCGGTCGCCCCTCGACCAGACGAGCCCGGGTTGGACGACCACCTGGGGGCCGGCCGCGACCAGCGCCCGCAACAGGTCGTCGGGCACGGAGGAGGCGTGCTCGACCCGATCCGCAGGTCCGATGCCGGCGGCGAGGGCGAAGGCGAGCTGGACGTCGGTGACGCAGTGCACCGCCACCGCGCGACCCGCGGCGTGGGCCGCCGCGACGAGCTCGGTCAGGTCGTCGAGCGGGGGGAGGTCGACGTCGTCGAGCAGCACCTTCACGGGGCCGAGGGCCACCGAGCCCACGGCCCGCTCGTCGACCGACGCCGTCATCGCGGCCACGTGGAGCGGGAGCCCCGCAGCGTCGAGCGCGGCCAGGTCGACGGTCGTGTTGGTCGCACCCGCATCCATCACCGCCACCACGCCGCGCCCCGCCAGCTCGCCGGCGACCGCGGCCAGGTCGACCGGCGGTGCCGGCACACGGTGGCCGAGCCAGTGGTCGAGGCGCCGCAGGACCCCCGTGGGTCGACCGTCGAGCACCTCGAGGCCTTCCGGGTGGTCGCGCGGATCCGCAGGGAGCACGGCGTCGAGGCCGTCGCTGTCGAGCATCCACAGGATGCCGGTGCGGTCCTGCACCCGGACCGGCCCGACGCCGATCACGTCGAGGCGGTCGCGGTCGAGCGGCCCGCTGGCCGCGACGTCGTAGCCGACGGCGCGCAGCCACCCGTGCGGGGTCCGGGCCCGAGCGGACCGGAGCACCGCATCGAGCCCGCCGCCGCCGGCCAGCGCGCCCGGCGACAGGTCGACCGACGAGCGCGACGCCGCCAGCGCGAACAGGTGGACGTGGTGGTCGGCAAGGCCCGGCAGCAGCGGCCGGCCCCCGAGGTCGACGACGTCCGCGGCCGCCGGGATGTCAGCCGCTGCGACCAGCTGCCCCCCGACGACGCCGATCTCGACCTCGACCCCCGGCCGGATCGAGGCCCGCCGCAGCAGGAGCCCGCCGCTCACAGGTCGAACCGGGCTCGGATCGCCGCGGTGTCACAGCCCAGCGTCGGCGGCCGGTCCGGACGCGCGTCGGCGGTCGGAGCCAGCACGAGGTCACCCGCCGGCGTCCTCGAACCATCGCCGGTCGTGAGCGGCGTCGCCGCAACGGCAGGTGAGTCGTCGTGGGGGCGCGACCCGACGGGCCACGCCGGCCAACGGCACGTCGAGGAACCAGCGACCGCCGGCCTCCCAGGCTCGATGGGCGAGCCGGGCGGCGAGCGAGCCGGTGAGCGGGTCGGCGAGGGCGTCACCGGCGAACCGGGGCCGACCGTCGGCGCCCCACGCCACCAACCCGGCGGCGGCCGCGGCGTCGTCGCCGAAGCCGACCCGGTCGACGTCCCAGCCGTGGGCGGTGATCGCGACCCACACCCGGTCGTCGCCACCGGCGAGGAAGGCATCGGGGTCGAGCCCGATCTGCTCGACGGCCCGGGCCCGGGACGAGGTCACGACGACGTCGGCCGCCTCGACGAGGCCGCGCAGCACCCGGCGCCCCTCGGGCGAGGCGAGGTCGAGGGCGACGCTCCGCTTCCCGTGGTTGAGCAGGTCGTGGAAGGCGGGCGATCCGGTCCTCGCCCCGTCGGGCCGGCGGGTCGACTCGACCTTCACGACCTCCGCACCGAGCCGACGGAGGACGTCGGTGCACAGGGGGCCGGCCCACAGGGCGGTGAGGTCGACGACCAGCGGGGGTCGGTGCGCCGGTTCGTCGGGCGGGCGTCGTCCGCGCCCGTTCGCCACGACCGTCGGCCCCCGACCCGCCGACGACCGACGCGGCCAGTCCCAGCAGCACGGCCCGCTCCTCGGCCTCCTCGCCGGGACGGTCGCCGACCCACCCCTCGACCGCGGCCCAGGGGTCACCGATCACGTCTCCACCGACCAGCGCCGGCACCAGCTCGACGTCGCTCTCCCGGGGGAGGGCGACGGCGATCCACCCGTCCCGCGTCGGCAGCAGACGGGTCGCGCCGCCGCACGACGTCGACCCCTGGCGACCGAGGCCGAGGAGGGCCGCCCGCTCCCCCAGCACCCCGGCGTCGAGGCCGACCGGCGCCAGGTCCTCGTCGACGACCGCAGCTGCGGCGGTGGCGACGAGGAGCGGGGGCCCATCGCGCATCGCCGGTGAGGACGGCCGCCCCGCACGCCGCCCACCGGACCTCGGCCTCCGAGCCGGGACCCGTAGGGTGACCGTCGTGGACGTGGAGGAGGTCGCCACCCTCGGCGTGGCCGGCCTCGACGAGCTGTCCGTCCTCCACGACGGTCGGGCGCTGGTCGTCACCGGAGTCGGAGGCCGACCCCTCCGTCGCGGCGGCCGCGGCCGACGTCCTGCGCCGGGCCCCCACCGTCAGCATCGTCACTGGTCGTCCCGATCACGTCGACCCCATCCTGACCGAGGCCGCCGACGTGTGCGTCACCGATGTGGCCGACCCGCCGCGCCCGTGGGTGCAGGGCGAACCCGGTGGGATCGAGGGGTGCGTCGCCGCCCAGCCGCTGGCCGCGGTGGCCCTCGCGGTGCTGCTGCGCACGTCGGAGGGGCTCGGGGTGTGGGAGGCGCTGGCGGCGGAGGCGTCGACGTACGGCCTCCTGCTCGGCGGCCCGGCCCACCACGCCTGGTTGGCCCGTCGGGGACCGTCGCGGCCGCGACCCGCCGACGGGCCCTCGGTGGTCGTCGAGCGAGAGGGCGATGCCCTCCGCGTCGTGCTCTCCCGCCCCGAGGTCCGCAACGCGGTCGACCGCGCCACCCGTGATGCCCTGGTCGACGCGCTGGCGGTCGCGGCCGCGGACCCGACCATCACCGATGTCCGCCTCTCCGGCGCCGGTCCCTCGTTCAGCGCCGGCGGGGACCTCGACGAGTTCGGGACGGTCGACGACGGGCCGACCTCGTTCGCCGTCCGCCTGGCCCGTCACCCGGGGTGGGCCGTGCACGCGGTCGCCGACCGGGTCACCGCCCACGTCCACGGGGCGTGCGTCGGGGCCGGCGTCGAGATCCCGGCCTTCGCCCGCACCGTGGTCGCGGACCCTGCGGCCACGTTCCGACTGCCCGAGCTGACGATGGGGCTGGTGCCGGGCGCGGGCGGGACGGTGTCGCTCCCCCGCCGCATCGGTCGCCACCGCACCGCCTGGCTCGCCCTCACCGGCGCGACGTGCGACGCCTCGACCGCCCTGGCGTGGGGGCTCGTCGACCGCCTCGAGCCACTCGGCTGACCGGAGCCGGTCGGCGACGGCTCAGCGGATGGCGGAGGAGCGGACCCCCTGGGCCACGTCGTCGAGCAGGCCGCCGGGGTGTCCGACCATCGTCGCCCCGAGGGCGCAGGAGCCGACCAGCAGACCGCCGAGGGCGGCCCGGCCGAGCGGCGCCATGCGGGCCCAGCGCAATCGCCAGCGGAACACCGGGTCGGCCACCAGCGCGGCGGTGAGCCGGGTGAACTGCTCGTCGACGTCGTGCACGGTGCTGTCCCTCCCGGCACCCGCCTGGGGTGCCGATGTGACGCCCGACACTACACGCCGGGGCCCGGAGCGGGAAGATCCCCGGCGCGCCATCACCCGGTCGCGAGGAGGCCGGCCTTCACCTCACGGCGCAGCAGCTTGCCGGTGTCGGTGTAGGGCAGGGCGTCGACGAAGCTGACGACATCCGGCGTCTTGGAGCCGCGCAGCGAGGCCCGGGCGTGGGCCCGGACGTCGTCCTCGGTCAGCTCCGACCCCTCACGGCGCACCACCGCGACGGCGATGCTCTGCCCCCACTCCTCGTCGGGCAGGCCGACCACCGCGCACTGGACGATCTCGGGGTGGGCCAGCAGGACCTCCTCGATCTCCGCCGGCGCGATGTTCTCCCCGCCCCGGATGATCGTGTCGTCGCTGCGGCCCTCGATGAACAGGAAGCCCTCGTCGTCGAGCGAGCCGCGGTCGCGCGTGGCGAACCAGCCCTCGGCGTCCAGCGGCGAGTCGACCCCGGCGTACTCGCCCGACACCTGCTCGCCCCGGACGAAGACCTCGCCGACCGCGCCCGCGGGCAGGACCGCGCCGTCGTCGTCGCGGACCTCGACCTCGATGCCGGGCACGACCCGTCCGGCCGAGGCCAGGCGGGCCACCGCGATCGGGTCGCCCGATGCCGCGGCCCGGTGGTCGTCCGGTCCGAGCACCGCGATGGTGGAGCTGGTCTCGGTGAGCCCGTAGGCGTTGGTGAGCCCGACGTCGGGCAGGGCCCGCATCACCCGCTCGAGCACCGACGACGGGGTGCGGGCGCCGCCGTAGGACAGGTTCCGCAGCGAGGGCAGGGTCTCGCCGTCGCGCTCGAGCACGTCGCAGATCCGCGCCAGCATCGTGGGCACGACCATGGCGTTGGTGATGCTCCGGTCGCGCACCGTGCGCACCCACTCGTCGGCGTCGAACTGCCCGAGGTAGGTGATCGGGCGGCCGAGGTAGAGGTTGCTCAGCAGGTTGGCCAGCCCGGCCACGTGGTACGGCGGCACGCTGACGAGCACGCCCTCGTCGGGCCCCGCGCCGCCGAACTCGACCGTCGAGATGAGGTAGGCCGCGAGGTGCCGGTGGCGGAGGACGGCGGCCTTGGGGGCCGCGGTGGTGCCGCTGGTGTGGAGCAGCACCGCGGGGGCGTCGCCGTCGAACGGGATCTCGCCGGTGGCCCCGACCCGGGCCCGGGCGACGAAGTCGTCGACGTCGATCACCCGGTCGCCCCGCTCGCGCAGCCCCTCGGCCGCCGCGCCCTCGGCGACCACGACGACGTCGCCCAGGCGGGCGAGCATGTCGTGCAGCTGGTCGTGGCCGAGTCGGTAGTTGAGGGGCACGAAGGGCACGCCCGCGGCGGCGGCCGCGAACAGGGTGAGGGGCACGCCCAGGCCGTTGGTGCCCACGTAGGCGAGGGCGTCGGCCCCCTCGGCGTCGGCCGCGCCGGCGAAGGCGCCCGCGAGCAGCTCGGCCGCGGTGAGGCCGTCGTCGCCGACCTGGACGACCCGGCTGTCGGGTCGGTCGGTGGCGACCATCTCGAGGAGGAGCAGCAGGTTCACGGGTTCAGTCCCCTGGAAACGGTGTGACACACGCACGGATGTGACGTTCTCACTTGTGTAGCATGTCACTTCCGCCACCACACGCCCCACCACCGCCCACAAGGGATCCACCATGAGAGCAGTCGTCGTCGGAGCATCGAGCGGACTCGGTCGCTGCATCGCCACCGGGCTGGCCGAGAAGGGGGCTCAGGTCGCCCTCCTCGCCCGCCGCAAGGACCGGCTCGAGAGCGCGGCCGCCGAGGCCGGCAACGGCGCGGTCGCCATCGCCTGCGACGTGGCCGACGAGGAGTCGTGCCGCGCCGCCATCGACGAGGCGGCCGAGGCCATGGGCGGCATCGACGGCCTCGTCTACGCGGTCGGACAGGGACCGCTGGTCAAGCTGGCCGACACCACCGCGGCGACCTGGCGGGACGTCTTCGCCACCAACGTCATCGGCGCCGCGCTGACCACCGCGGCCGCGATCCCCCACCTGGTGGAGTCCCAGGGCACGGCGATCTACCTGACCTCGGTGAGCGCCTCGCTCACGCCTCCGTGGCCCGGGCTGGGGTCGTACGCGGTCAGCAAGGCCGCCCTCGACAAGCTGGTCGACGCCTGGAGGGGCGAGCACCCCGAGCTCGGCTTCACCCGCCTCGTCGTGGGCGAGTGCGCGGGTGGCGAGGGCGACGCGATGACCGAGTTCGCGTCCGGGTGGGACGCCGAGCTCGCGATCGAGATGGTGCCGACGTGGGTCGAGCGCAACTACATGACCGGCGCCCTGATGGACGTGTCCCAGCTCGTGTCCGCCGTCGACCACATCCTCTCCAGCCACCCGTCGGTGTCGATGGGCACCGTCACCATCTCGCCCCGGCTGATCAAGCCCGAGGTCTTCCCCACCTCCGACAAGGCTCCCGACTCCGGCCTCTGACCCGCACGCCCCGCCGGGCGGACGGGCCGCCGCTGCTCCCGCTCGCTCTCAGCCGGGGAGGACGTCGAGGACGACGGCGGTGGACATGCCGCCGCCCGCGCACATGGCGGCGACGCCGGTGCCGCCGCCGCGGCGACGCAGCTCGTGGACGAGCGACACGATCATCCGGGCGCCGGACGCGGCGACCGGGTGGCCGAGGCTGCAGCCCGAGCCCGAGACGTTGACGATCTCCTCGTCGATGTCGAGGATCCGGGTCGTCGACACGCACATCGCGGCGAAGGCCTCGTTGATCTCCCACAGGGCGACGTCGCCGACCGACAGGCCGGCCCGGTCGAGGGCCTTGGGGATGGCGACGGTCGGGGCCAGCCCGGTGCGCTCCGGCGCCACGCCCACCGAGGCCCAGGCCCGCACCGTGGCGAGGGCGGTGAGCCCCTCGGAGGCCACCAGCGCGTCGTCGACCACGACCAGCGCGGCGGCGCCGTCGTTGGCCCCGCAGGCGTTGCCGGCGGTGATGCTGAAGCCCTCGATCTCGGGGTGGAGCGGCTTGAGCGAGGCCAGCTTCTCGGCGGTCGAGCCCCGGCGGGGGTGCTCGTCGACCGAGAACGTCGACGTCGTGCCGTCCCGCCCGGTCACCGGCACCGCGACGAGCTCGTCGGCGAAGCGGCCCTCGTCGATGAAGGAGATCGCCCGCTGGTGCGAGCGCAGCGCCCACGCGTCCATCTCCTCCCGGGTGACGCCGGCCTCGACGGCGGCGTTCCACCCGACGGTGATCGACATGTCGAGGTTGGGCGCCTCGGGACGGTCGCGGTGGCTGGGCGACATCCACTGGTCCCAGTCGTCGGTGCCGGGGGCCCGGCGCATCGACCGGGGGGCGGTCGACTGGGAGTGGACGCCACCTGCGACGATGGCGCGGTCCATGCCGGCCCGGATCGATCCCGCGGCCAGGGCGACGGTGGTGAGGCCCGAGGCGCAGTGCCGGTTCTGGGCCACGCCGGGGACGTGGTCGAGCCCGGCCTCCAGGGCGGCGTAGCGGGCGACGTCGCCACCGCCGTAGAGCGTCTCGCCCAGGGCGACGTCGTCGAGCAGACCGGGGTCGATGTCGGCGCGGCTGACGGCCTCGCCCACGACCAGGGTGCCCAGCTCGAAGGCGTCGACGTCGACCAGCGTGCCCTTGAAGGCGGTGCCGATCGGCGTGCGGGTGGCGGCCACGATCACTGCGTCGGTCATGTCGATCTCCTTCAGCCCATGGGGCGGATCATGGCGTCCTGCACGTACGACGCGACGAGGACGCCGTCGGCGGTGAACACCGACGCCTCCCCGAAGCTGCGACCTCCGCCCGCGAACGGGCTGTGGTGCGAGAGCAGGAGCCAGTCGCCGGCGGGCGCCGGCTGGTGGAACGTGAGGGTGTGGCTGACGACGCCGGTGGCGAGGGTGACGTGGGCCTGGCTCTGGCCGACGCCCTCGTGGGGCCGCATCGCGGTGCCGATCAGGAAGCCGTCGGTCGAGTAGGCGAGCAGGGCCTGGTCGAGCACCGGGTCGCCCTCGGGAGCGCCCGCCCACCGCACCCACACGTCGAGGTCGGGCGGGCCGACCAGGGCGGGGTCGCTGATGTCGACGCCGTCGACCATGCGGATCTGCCACGTGCCGCTGCCGCCGGAGGCCGGGGCGTCGTCGGGGGAGCCGACCGCGGGCATGGCGTCGGCGTGGCGGATCAGGTCGGGCTCGTCCGCGCTCAGCAGCACCTGCGAGCGGGTGCACACGCGGTCGCCCTGGCTGATGGTGACCGTCGTGCTGGCGAAGGCCCGACCGGAGTGCACCGGGTCGACGGTGATCTCGAGCGGCTGGTCGGGACGACCGGCCCGGGCGAAGACGGTGTGCAGGGTCTTGACCCGCTTGTCGTCGTGGCCCTGGGAGGCGGCGACGATCGACTGCGCCATCAGCTGGCCGCCGAACACGACGCCGGTGGCCGACCCGGCGTTGCCGGCGGTGAACCGGCCCTCGCCGTCGGGCTCGAGGGCCAGGGCGCCGAGCAGCTCGTCGAGCTCGACCATCGTCAGCGGGGCGGGAAGCGCAGGGCGCCGTCGAGCCGGATGTTCTCGCCGTTGAGGTACGGGTTGGTCACGATCGACTCGACGAGGAGGGCGAACTCCTCCGGCTTCCCCATCCGCTTGGGGAACTGGATGCTCTTGGTGAGCTGCTCCTTCATCTCCTCCGGCACGCTGAGCATGATCGGGGTGCCCATGGTGCCGGGGGCGATGCCACACACCCGGATGCCGGCGGGAGCGAGGTCGCGGGCCATGGGCAGGGTCATGCCGAGGATGGCGGCCTTGGCCGAGCCGTAGGCCAGCTGGCCGGCCTGGCCCTCGATGCCGGCGATCGACGCGGTGTTGACCACCACGCCCCGCTGGCCGTCGTCGTCGGGCTCGTTGGCCGACATCGCCGCGCACGCCAGGCGGGTGACGTTGAAGGTGCCGAAGGCGTTCATCTCCATGGTGGTGACGAAGGCGTCCTTCGGCGTGCGGGGTGCCGTCGCGGGAGACGGTGCGACCGCCGCCGACACCGCCGCCGGCCACGTTCACGACGATCGAGAGGGTGCCGAGGCCCTGGGCCGCCTCGATGGCGGCCGCGACGGCGTCGTCGTCGTTGACGTCGCCGCCGACGGGAACGGTGGTCGGGCCCAGCTCGTCGGTGAGGGCCTTGGCCCCGTCGAGGAAGCGGTCGAAGACCGCCACCCCCACGCCGAGGCCGACCAGGTGGCGCACCGTGGCGGCCCCCAGGCCGCCGGCGCCGCCGGTCACGATCGCGGAACGTCCCTGCAGGTCCATGGGCGGAAACCGTACCACCGGCTCACAAGAACGTCAGTCTCCGGATCCGGTGGCCGCGCTCTTCCAGTGACGCTAGTGTTACACGACACGCCGTCCGAACGCGAGGTGCGATGACCGCAGTCATGCAAGGGGTCCGGGTGCTCGAGGTGGCCGAGCACACCTTCGTGCCGGCCGCGTCGGCGCTGCTGGCCGACTGGGGCGCCGAGGTCATCAAGATCGAGCACGTCGAGCGGGGCGACGCCATGCGCGGGCTCATGTCCACCGGCGTGGGGATCATGGGCACCGACGTCCACGTGCTGCTCGAGCACTCGAACCGGGGCAAGAAGAGCCTCGGCCTCGACCTCACCTCCGACGACGGCCTCGCCGTCCTCCACAAGCTCGCCGCGACCTGCGACGTCTTCCTCACCAACAAGCTCCCGAGCGTCCGCGAGAAGCTGCGCATCGGCGTCGAGGAGATCCGGGCCGCCAACCCGTCGATCATCTACGTGCGCGGCACCGGTCAGGGCGAGCGCGGCCCCGACGCCGACAAGGGCTCCTACGACGTCCTGTCCTACTGGCACCGCTCGGGCATGTCGCTCGGCACCAAGCGCGACGACTACGACCACGTGCCCTCTCCCCCGGCTCCCGCCTTCGGCGACTCCATCGGGGCGATGACCATCGCCGGCGGGATCATGGGCGCCCTGTTCCACCGCGAGCGCACCGGCGAGGCCACCGTCGTCGACGTGTCCCTGCTCGGCGTCGGCATCTGGTCGATGGGCGCCGCGCTGGCGCTGTCGCTCCAGCTGGGCATGCCGTGGTCGCCGCCGGCGGCCGGCGCACCCACCCGCAACCCGCTGGTCGCGACCTACCCGGCCAAGGACGGCCACATCGCCTTCTCGTGCCTCCAGGCCCCGCGCTACTGGGCCGAGGCGTGCTCGCTGCTCGACCGGCCCGACCTGGCCACCGACGAGCGCTTCGCGGAGCCGGCCGACCTCATGGCCAACGCGCCCGCGGCGGCCGAGCTGGTGGCCGAGGCCATCGCGCGAGCACACCGTCGACGAGTGGCGCGAGCGGCTGGCCGACTTCAGCGGCCAGTGGACCGTCGTGCAGGACACGATCCAGGTCTCGACCGACCCCCAGGCCCTCGCCAACGGCCTGGTCGCCGACTGCGCCACCGCCGACGGCACCCCGTTCAAGCTGGCCGCCGCGCCCGTGCAGTACGACGAGCAGCCGCCCCAGCCCACCCGCGCCCCCGAGTTCAACGAGCACGGCGACGAGATCCTCGCCGAGCTCGGGCTCGACATGGACGCGATCATCGACCTCAAGGTCCGCGGCGTCGTCGCCTGACGACCCACCCCACCCCCTCCCGAGGAGATCCGATCCCATGAGCCTGTTCGATGCCTTCCGCTACGACGGACGCCGCGCCCTGGTCGTCGGCGGCGCCACCGGCATGGGTGCCGGCGTCGTCGACGTCCTGCTGTCGGCCGGGGCCGACGTGGTCGTGATGGACCGGGCCGAGGTCACCGCCGCGGGCGTCACCGCCATCTCGCTGAACCTGGCCGAGACCGCCTCGATCGACGCCGCCCTCGCCGAGCTCGGCGGTCCGGTCGACGCCCTGTTCTCCTGCGCCGGCGTCGCCGACGGCACCCCGGGCATCGAGAAGATCAACTTCCTCGGCCACCGCTACATGATCGAGACCATGGTCGAGAGGGGCCTCCTCGGCGCCGGCTCGTCCATCGGGCTGATCTCCTCGGCCGCCGGGTTCGGCTGGGAGCAGAACCTCGAGCTGCTCGACGAGTACCTCGCCATCAAGGACTTCGACGAGGCCTCGAAGTGGGCGCAGGACCACGGCAAGGCCGACTACCTCTGGAGCAAGCTCTCGGTCTGCGCCTACGTGGCCAAGGAGTGCATGGGCCTGCTGAAGAAGGGCATCCGCATCAACGCGACCCTCCCCGGCCCCACCGACACCCCCCTTGCCCAGGCCAACGCCGACACCTGGCTCACCTTCGGTGCCGACTACCGCGAGCAGACCGGCATCGAGGCCTCGACCCCGCTGGAGCAGGCGTACCCGCTGGTGTTCCTGTGCAGCCGGGCCGCGGTCGGCATCACCGGCGTCACCGTCGTCTCCGACGCCGGCTACTTCGCCTCCGGCATGGCCGGCAGCTTCGAGCCCGCCGCCGGCGCCGTCGGCTTCATGCGCAGCGTCTTCTGAGCTCGGCCGAGCCACGCGAGCGGGAACGAGACCAGTCGACGTGTGTGCACAACAGGCGTACAGTGACGGCATGACCTCCCCACCGGTCGCCGCCCGCCGCAAGGAGGCGCGCCTCGCGATGCGCCTCACCCCTGATCAGGACGCGCTCATCCGCGACGCGGCCGCCGTCACCGGTCAGTCGCTCACCGACTTCGTCACCACGGCGGCCGTCACCCGGGCCGAGGACACCCTCGCCGATCGTCGTGTGTTCCGCCTCGACGATGCGGCCTGGGCCGAGTTCGCGGCGATCCTCGACCGTCCCGCCCAGCCCATCCTCGAGCTGGCGGAGCTGCTCAACGAGCGTGCCCCTTGGGACGAGGGGTGAGTGACCCCGCAGCGGCCCCGCCCGATCGAGCCCACCGACGACACATCAGGATTCGACTCCGGTGAGCCGTCGCTCGACGCATATCTGGCTGATCGAGCGCTCTCCAACCACGTCTCCGACCTCGCCCGCTGCTACGTCTGCATCGACGGCGAGACCGAAGAGGTGATCGGCTACTACACGCTCTCGGCCGTTGCGGTCGAGCACGCGCACCTTCCGGGTCGTGCCCGGCGCAACGCGCCCGACCCCGTCCCCGCGGTGTTGCTGGGGCGCCTCGCGGTCGACCGCTCCGCGCAGGGCACCGGCCTGGGGCGACAGCTCGTCCGCGACGCGATCCTGTCGACGCTGGCGGCCGCCGACCGGGTCGGGGTCCGGCTCCTCCTGGTCCACGCCCTCCACGATCGAGCGACGAGGTTCTACGAGGGTCTCGGGTTCAAGCGGTCCCCGACCGACCCTCTGCACCTCTACCTGCTGCTATCCGACGCCCGCAGATCGCTTCCCTCCGACGAATGACGGCCCTCTGGCTCGCGAGCGACAGCGGGACAGCGACTGCGAGCGTCTCCGAACGCTCCCAGCTCTGATGACCCCATGAAGCAACGCTCCCCAGCCGGTGTCCACGTGACGGCATCGCGGCCCCGAGCATGCGACCTCGACCCCCTAGAAGCTAGAGGGTTCTCCCCCTGATCTCTGGTGGGTGGAGCCGACCCCGTTCCCCAACTGACCCTGGACACGGCCGTCCCGGCAAGGATCGACCGGCACCTGGTGCCATGCAGGCGCCCTTCCTCACGACTCGTCCCGGGGCTCCCCTGGACGACGGGCGGCGGCGAGGGCGTCGTCCCCCCAGACGAGGCTCGATCAGCGTCACGCAGCCCTGGTTCATGCAGCGGGTGGGCTTTGGCGGCGGGTGAAGGTGATGGCGGTGGGGTCGAGGCGTTCGCCGGTGGGTCCGGGGCAGGGGGCGACGTCGGGGACGTCGTCGGGGGTGGTGGTCGGGCCCGTGAGGCCCCGGATATCTCTTGGCCGTAGCGGTCGGTGAACCGCAGGCCACCGGGCGCGTTGGCGTCGCCGGTGATGCCCAGCTCGCCGCGGTGATGGGCCCGGTGATGTCTCGGACACAGGCACACCAGGTTCCAGACGTCGGTCGGACCACCGTCTTCCCAGTGGATGATGTGGTGGACCTCGAGCCACATGCCGCCGTCGCAGCCCGGCACCCGACATCCCTGGTCGCGGTGCTCGACGATGCGCCGCACCCGATCGGGCACGGTGCGCTGCGAGCGTCCGACGTCGACGGGTGCGCCTTGGGACCAGCCGACGATGCGGGCATCGGCATCGCAGGTCATCAGGCGGCGCAGGCTGTCGGGCAACGTGGTGCCCATGGTGGTCGAGGCCCGCCACGCCCGCTCGCCCGCGGGGGGCGTTCGAGGTGCACCAGCACCTGAGCCCGCACCCGACCCGACGCCGCGGCGCCACTGTCGCGATCGCCGAGCGCACCACACCCATCAGGGCATCAGCCCACGACGGCAACCACGACGCCCGACCCGAGAGCTGGCGGCGTCCCGGTGGCCGGATGCCTCGCCAGGGCGGACCGCTGGAGCAGTCGCCCGTCAGTCGCATGGCGTCGTCGCAGCACGGTCCCGTCGGCCGTGGCCTGCGGCGGCGGCCTTGTCCCGCGCGGCCTTGCGGCCGGCCTCGACGAGGCGGTCGCGTCGGCCCGCCAGACGGCCTCGACCTCCATGCCCTCATCGGCGGGAGCTTGATCTGCGCCCACCACTGACCACCGTCATCGGTGCCGAAGCTGACGGACCGCTCCACCCCACGATCCGGGGCCTCCGGCACCGGCTCGGCCGGGGTCGGCTCCGGCGCGTCGTCGCGCTCAGGGCGTCGGTGTCGAAGTCGTACTCCTTGGTCGAACGCACCAGCTGGGCCACCGTCGCGGACTCGGCCATCGGCCGCGAACGCGACCTGAGCGGCCATCACCTGAGCGATCCCGACCACGATAGCCCGCGAGATCGTCCCGGAGTGACTCGAGGACGTCACCGCTGTGGGGCAGGTAGCTCAGGTGGGCGTCGGCCGCGGCGAGCCCCGCGACGTTGCTGCCTCCCACCTTGAACGCTGGAGCGCCGTAGGCGATGCACTGCTCTGCCTCGGGCAAGCAGGTCGACGATCGTGTCACGCACCGCGGCGAGCGTGGACCGCTTGGGCTCCCCCAGCTCAGCCAGGTAGGCGTCAACGGTGAGGTGGGCCACCAGCGAGACTCTTCCACGCCGGTCGCGCCCTCGGTCGCCGGCCGCGGCCGCGGCCGCGTCAGGGGATCTTGACGGGGAGCTTCTCCCAGCCGCGGACCGTGGAGGTGCGGGCCTGCTCGGCGTTGTCCCAGTCGACGTCCCACTCGGGGAAGCGCTTGAGGATCTCCTGCAGCGCCACCCGGCCCTCGAGGCGGGCCAGCGCGGCGCCGAGGCAGAAGTGCAGGCCGTACCCGAAGGTGAGGTGGTGGTCGATCTTGCGGTGGATGTCGAAGCTGTCGCCGTCGGCGAACTTGCGGTCGTCGCGGTTGGCCGAGCCGTTGAGGAGCAGCAGGGCGCTCCCCGCGGGCACGGTCTGGCCGTGGTGCTCGACGTCGACGTTGACGTAGCGGGCCTGCACCGGTGACGGCGCCTCGAAGCGCAGCAGCTCCTCGATGGCGCCGGGGACCAGCGAGGGGTCGGCGACCAGCTCGGCCCGCTGGTCGGGGTGCTCGGCCAGGACCTTGCCGGTCCAGCCGATGAGACGGGTGGTCGTCTCGTTGCCGGCGGCCGAGATCAGCCCGATGTAGCCGAGGATCTCGTCGCGGGTCAGGGTGCGGGTCACGCCGTCGTCGTCCTCGAACTCGGCGTTGATGAGCTCGGTCATCAGGTCGTCGGAGGGGTTCTCGATCCGCCAGTCGACGTAGTCGCCGTAGTCCTCGTTGAACCGGTCGACGTTCAGCTCGGCGGTGGGCATGGTGCCGTCCTCCAGCCGCAGGCCGTCGTCGATGCGGTCGCGGATGGCCTGCTGGTCCGACTCGGGGATGCCGAGGAGCATGCCGATGGTGCGCATCGGCATCTCGGCCCCGATGTCGGCGATGAAGTCGAACCCGTCCTCACCGACGTAGGGGTCGAGGCAGCTCTCGCAGAACGCCCGCACCTTGGGCTCGATGGCGTTCATCCGGCGGGGGGTGAACACCCGCGACATCAGGCCGCGGTGCTTGGTGTGGGCGGGCGGGTCCTCCATGATGAACACGCCGGGCGGCATCTGGATGTCGGCCTTGATCAGCTCCAGCAGCGTGCCCTTGGCCGAGCTGTAGGTCTTCCAGTCGACCAGCGCGGGCTCGACGTCGTGGAACCGGCTGAGGGCGAAGAAGTCGTACTGCTCGTTGTGGTAGAGCGGCTGCTCCTCGCGGAGCCGACGCCAGATCGGGTACGGGTCGGCGTCGATCTCGAAGTCGTACGGGTCGTAGTACAGGTCCGGCCGGGGCTCGGTGCTGGTCATCGAAGGGGTCTCCTGCTCAGGGCTTGCGCCACTCCATCAGACGATCGGCGCGATCGAGATCGCCTTGACCTCGAGGTACTCGTCGAGGCCCTCGCGGCCCATCTCGCGGCCGAGGCCGCTCGCCTTCACCCCGCCGAACGGACCCGCCGGGTCCATGCTGTAGGGCTGGTTCACCCCGAAGGTGCCCGACCGGACCCGCCGGGCGATGTCGAGGCCGCGGTCGACGTCGGCGGTCCACACCGAGCCCGACAGGCCGTAGGGGGTGTCGTCGGCGAGGCGCACCGCATCGGCGTCGTCGGTGTAGCCGAGCACGGTGAGCACGGGACCGAAGACCTCCTCCTGGGCGATGGCGCATCGAGCTGTCGACGTCGTCGAACAGCGTGGGAGTGATGTACCACCCCCGGTCGACGCCCGCTGGGAGCCCCGACGCCGCCGACGACGAGCCGGGCGCCCTCGCGGACCGCGCCGTCGATGTGGCCGCGCACGCGCTCCTGCTGTCGCCGGGTCACCAGCGGGCCGATCTCGGTGGCCTTGTCCTGCGGGTCGCCCACCGCGACGCCCTCGACCATGGCCGCCAGCGCCTCGACCACCTCGGCGCGGCGGGCCTCGGGGACGAGGATGCGGGTCTGGGCCACGCACGCCTGGCCGCTGTTCATGAACCCGGCGACCTTGATGCCCTCGGCCACCGCCGCGGCGTCGGCGTCGTCGAGCACGATGGCCGCGGACTTGCCGCCCAGCTCGAGGTGGGCCCGCTTCAGCGCGCCGCCGCACACCGCCCCGACCTGCCGACCGACCGCGGTGGAGCCGGTGAACGACACCATGTCGACGTCGGGGTGGGCGGCGAGGTGGGCCCCGACCGCACCGTCGCCGGGCAGGATGCTGACCACCCCGGGCGGGAGGCCGACCTCGTCGAGCACCTCGGCCAGGATCAGCGCGTCGAGCGGGGTCTCCAGCGCCGGCTTCACGACCACCGCGTTGCCGGCGAGCAGCGCCGGGGCCAGCTTCGCCACCATCAGGAACTGGGGCATGTTCCACGGCACGATGGCGCCGACGACGCCGACCGGCTCCTTGCGGACGATCACGTCGGAGCCGTACAGCCCGGGCCGGCGCTCCTCCCAGGTGTGCTGGGCGGCCAACCCGGCGAAGGCGCCCCACATCGACCACGGCAGCATGGCCTGGGCCATCTTCGAGAAGCTGATCGGCGCGCCCATCTCGCTGGTGATGGTCGAGGCCAGCTCGCGACGGCGGGCCCCGTAGGCCTCGCCGATGCGGCCGATGACCTCGATGCGCTCCTCCGGCGTGGTGGCGGCCCAGGGACCGGAGTCGATCGCCTCGCGGGCCGCGGCCACCGCGGCGTCGACGTCGGCCGGCGCGGCGACGGCGGCGGACCCGACGGGCTCCTCGGTGGCGGGCGAGACGACCGTCGTGGTCGCCGCGGTGCTCGGCTCCTGCCAGCGGCCCCCCAGGTAGAGTCGGCCCCCGGCGGCGGGGTCTGGTCCTGCACTCATGCGTGTCCCTCGACGGGTTGCGAGATGGGCGTTACTCTAGCAGGAGAAGCCGGTTCTCGCAGCGACGCCCGCCGGGCGCCCGAGGGTGGCTCCGGAAGGGTCCAGTCGTGCGCATCGGGGTCATGGTCGGTCCGGAGCGGGGTCGCTACGCGACGAAGGTCGAGCGCCTCCGCCGGGACGGCCGCTGGGCCGAGGAGGCCGGGTTCTCCACGGTGTGGGTGCCCCAGATCCCCGACGAGTTCGACGCCCTCACCGCCGCCACGCTGATCGGCGCCGAGACCAGCCGCATCGAGATCGGCACCGCGGTCGTGCCGGTGCAGCCCCGCCACCCGATCTCCCTCGCCCAGCAGACGCTGTCGGTCCAGGCCGTGTGCGAGGGCCGGTTGTCGCTCGGGCTCGGCGTCTCGCACCACTGGGTGATCGACGAGATGCTCGGCCTCCCCTACGAGCGCCCGGTCCCGACCATGCGGGCCCACCTCGAGGTGCTGGCCGCGGCCCTGGCCGGTCCGGGGCCGGTCGACGTCGAGAACGACCAGTTCAGGGTGCACAACCCGCTCGACATCACCGACATCACCCCGACGCCGGTGCTGATCGCCGCCCTGGGTCCGCTCATGCTGCGCCTGGCCGGCGAGCGCACCGACGGCACCATCCTCTGGATGGCCGACGAGCGGGCCGTCGAGGGCCACGTCGCCCCCCACATCACCAAGGCGGCCGAGGCCGCCGGTCGGCCCGCCCCCCGCATCGTCGCCGGCATCCCGGTGTGCGTGTGCGGCGACGGCGAGGTCGACGCCGCGGTCGAGCGCACCAACCGCATCCTGTCCGAGGCCGAGGTGTCGCCGAACTACCAGAAGCTGCTCGACCTGGGCGACGCCCGCCAGGTCGGCGACCTCCTCGCCGCCGGCAGCGAGGCCGCCGTCACGAAGCGGATGCAGCTCCTTCGCCGACGCCGGTGTCACCGACCTCAGCGTGCGGATCGTGCCCATCGGCGACACCCGCGACGAGCTGCTCGCGTCCCGCGACCGCACCCGGGCGTTCCTGTCGTCGCTCGGCGGCACCCTCTGACGAGGGCTGCTTGCAACCTCGCTCTCCGATCTCGATAATGGTGTTCTCGCCTCTCCCGAGGAGCTGACCATGGCCCCCACCCGCAAGCTCGACATCCCGGTGTTCGACGCCGACAACCACCTGTACGAGACGAGGGACTCGCTCACGAAGTTCCTCCCCGACCGGTACAAGCGGGCCATCGACTACGTCGAGGTGCGGGGTCGCACCAAGATCGTCATCCGGGGTCAGATCAGCGACTACATCCCCAACCCGACCTTCGAGGTCGTGGCCCGCCCGGGCGCCCAGGAGGACTACTTCCGCAAGGGCAACCCCGAGGGCCTCAGCCGGCGGGAGATCTTCGGCGAGCCCATGCGCTCGATCCCGGCGTTCCGCGAGCCGGCGCCCCGCGTCGAGCTGATGGACGAGCAGGGCATCGACCGGGCGCTCATGTTCCCGACCCTCGCCAGCCTCCTCGAGGAGCGCCTGCGCGACGACCCGGAGCTCACCCACGCCGTCGTCCACGCCCTCAACGAGTGGATCTACGAGACCTGGCAGTTCGACTACGAGGGCCGCATCTTCGCCACGCCGGTCATCACCCTCCCGATCGTCGAGAAGGCCATCGAGGAGCTCGAGTGGGTGCTGGAGCGGGGCGCCAAGACCGTCCTCATCCGGCCCGCCCCGGCGTGGGGCGTCCGCGGCCCGCGGTCGTTCGGGCTGCCCGAGTTCGACCCCTTCTGGGAGAAGGTCGCCGAGTCCGGCGTGCTGGTCAGCATGCACTCCTCCGACAGCGGCTACGAGCGCTACACCAACGACTGGATGGGCAGCGACAGCGAGATGCTGCCGTTCCAGCCCCAGGCGTTCCGGATGCTGTCGGCGTGGCGGCCGATCGAGGACGCGGTGTCGGCGATGATCTGCCACGGCGCGCTGTCCCGCTTCCCCACCCTCAAGGTCGCGGTGATCGAGAACGGCAGCAGCTGGGTCGCCCCGCTGCTCGGCAACCTGGCCGACATCTACAAGAAGATGCCGCAGGACTTCCTCGAGGACCCGATCGAGGTGTTCAAGCGGAACATCTACATCAGCCCGTTCTGGGAGGAGGACCTCGGCGCGCTGGCCGAGCTGGTCGGCACCGAGCACGTGCTGTTCGGCTCCGACTACCCGCACCCCGAGGGCCTGGCCGACCCGGCGAGCTACGTCGACGAGCTGGCCGGCCTGCCCGAGGAGTCGATCCGCAAGATCATGGGCGGCAACCTCGCCCAGCTGGTCGGTGTCGACGACGTCGTCGCGGCATGACGGCTGACCGGCGGACGGCGCAGCGACGATCCCCGCCCTCCTCGCGGCCACCGCCGCCGCCCACCCGGACGTCGTCGCCGTCGTCGACGGCGACGTGCGGCTCACCTACGCCGAGCTGGCCGCGGAGGCCCGCACCGTCGGCGCCGCCCTGGTGGCCGCCGGCGTCGAGGCCGGCGACCGGGTCGCGATCTGGGCGCCGAACGGCGTGCGGTGGATCACCGCCGCGCTCGGCCTGTGGGACGCCGGGGCCACCCTCGTCCCGATCAACACCCGCTTCAAGGCCGCCGAGGCGGCGCCGATCCTCGCCCGCACGGGCGCGAAGGTCCTCGTCACGACCACCGACTTCCTCGGCGCCGACGCCGTCGCCGCCCTGCGCGCCAGCGACGTCGAGCTGCCCGCCCTGGCGACCACGGTCGTCATCAGCGGCGAGGTGCCCGAGGGCGCGGTCGGCTGGGACGACCTGCTCGGCGGGAGCGACCGACGAGGCGCGGGCCGAGGTCGGCCGGCGCGCCGCCGCGGTCACGACCGACGACGCGTCGGACGTGCTCTTCACCTCCGGCACCACCGGCGTGCCCAAGGGCGTGGTGCAGACCCACGGGCGCACCCTGCGGGTCGCCTCCGACTGGGTGGCCATGACCGGGCTCACCGCCGGCGACCGCTACCTCATGGTCAACCCGTACTTCCACATGTTCGGGTTGAAGGCCGGGATCCTGGCCTGCGTCACCGCCGGGGCCACCATGCTCCCGGAGCCGGTGTTCGACGCCGACCGGGCCCTCGCCCGGGTCGCGGCCGAGCAGGTCACCGTCCTGCCCGGCGCGCCGACGCTCTACCAGTCGCTGCTCGACCACCCCGGCCGCGACGACCACGACCTCTCGTCGCTGCGCGTCGCCGTCACCGGCGCGGCCGACATCCCCGTCGAGCTCATCCGCCGCATCCGCAGCGAGCTGCCGTTCGAGATCATCGTCACCGGCTACGGGCTGACCGAGGGCGGCACCGCGGCGGCGACCCACCCCGACGACGACCCGGAGGTCATCGCCACCACCGTCGGCCGGCCCCGACCGGGCTTCGAGGTCCGCATCGTCGACGACAAGGGGGCGGACGTGCCCACCGGCGAGCCGGGCGAGATCCTGCTGCGCGGGGCCAGCGTCATGTCCCACTACCTCGACGACCCCGAGGCCACCGCGGCCGCCCTCTCCCCCGACGGCTGGCTGTCGACCGGCGACCTCGGCGCGCTCGACGAGTCGGGCAACCTCCGCATCGTCGGCCGCTCGAAGGACATGTTCATCGTCGGTGGCTTCAACGCCTACCCGGCCGAGATCGAGAACGCCCTGCTGCGCCACCCCGACGTCGCCCAGGTCGCGGTGATCGGCATCCCCGACGAGCGCATGGGCGAGGTCGGCATGGCCTTCGTCGTCCCGACCGCCGGCGCCGAGCCGCGACGAGGCGGCGATCATCGCCTGGAGCCGCGAGCAGATGGCCAACTACAAGGTCCCCCGGCGCGTCGAGGTGGTCGACGCCCTGCCCGTCAACGCCACCGGCAAGGTGGTCAAGGAGGAGCTGCGGGCCCGGGTGGCCTCCCGGTGAGCGAGCGCAGCGACGGGTTGGAGGCGTTCCAGGGGCTTCGCGTCGTCGAGCTCGGGGTGTGGGTCGCCGCCCCCGCGACCGCCGCGCTGCTGGCCGACTGGGGTGCCGACGTCATCAAGGTCGAGCCGCCGACCGGCGACCCCATGCGGTTCGTGTTCGGCTCGCTCGGCATCGACGACGACATGCCCAACCCGGCCTTCGCCCTCGACAACCGGGGCAAGCGCAGCGTCGTGCTCGACCTCCGGACCGATGAGGGCAAGGACGCGCTGGAGCGCCTGCTGGCCACGGCCGACGTGTTCATCTCCAACCTCCGCCCCGGCGCCCTCGACGGGCTGGGCCTGGAGGCCGAGGCCACCGTCGCCCGCCATCCGCACCTCGTGTACTGCAGCGTCAGCGGCTACGGGCTGAAGGGCCCCGAGCGCGACCGGCCGACCTACGACATCGGCGCCTTCTGGGCCCGCTCCGGCCTCGCCCGCCAGATGGCCGACGGCGACGGCAACCCGCTCAACGCCCGCGGCGGCATCGGCGACCACGTCACCGGGCTGGCCGCGCTGGCCGGCGTGCTCGCCGCGGTGATGGAGCAGCGCCACACCGGGCGGGGCCGCGTCGTCGAGGTGTCGCTGCTGCGCACCGGCGCCTACGCCCTCGGCTGGGACCTCGGCCTGCAGATGACCCTCGGCAAGGTGGCCGGCTCCGAGCCCCGTCACCGCAACCAGGCCCCGCTGATGAACCCGTACCTCACCAAGGACGGGCAGTGGTTCTTCTTCACCGGCCTGGAGGCGGCCCGCCACCTTCCGGCGGTGATCCGGGCCCTCGACCGGCCCGATCTGCAGGACGACCCCCGCTTCGCGACCGCCGGTGCGATCCGCAAGAACCGCGTCGAGGTCATCGCCATCCTCGACGAGCTCATCGCCACCCGCACCATGGACGAGTGGGCCGAGGCCTTCGACCGCGAGGGCGTGTGGTGGGCGCCGGCCCAGACGCCGGCCCAGGTCGTCGTCGACCCCCAGCTCCTCGCCAACGACGGCATCGTGGCCGTCGCCGGCGGTGAGGGCGGCCCTCCGCTGCGGGCCGTCAACGGTCCGATCTCGTTCAGCGACCTACCGCTGAGCGAGGTCGGGCCGGTCCCCGGCCTCGGCCAGCACACCGCCGAGGTCCTCGCCGAGCTCGACCCCACCCCCTGACGCCAACGAAGTGGGCGCGCCTGGCCCCGCCCCCGCAGCGCTCGGCGCGCCCAGCTCGGAGGGAGGGCCGAGGCGGCTTCGTCAGGACTGCTGGGCGGCGGCTCGGGCGAGGAGGCCTCGCGCGATCACGAGGCGCTGGATCTCGTTGGTGCCCTCGCCGATGACCATGAGCGGCGCGTCGCGGTAGTAGCGCTCGACCGGCAGGTCGGTGGTGTAGCCCATGCCGCCGTGGATGCGCATGGCCTCCATCGACAGCTCGAGCGCGGTCTCGCTGGCGAACAGCTTGGCCATGCCGGCCTCGACGTCGCAGCGCTCCCCCGCCGCCTTGCGCTCGGCGGCGTTGCGGGTGAGCAGGCGGGCCGCCTCGAGCTTGGTGGCCATGTCGGCCAGCTTGAGCTGGATGGCCTGGTGCTCGGCGATGGGCTTGCCCATGGTGACGCGCTGCTGGGAGTAGGCGAGGGCGGCGTCGAAGGCGGCCCGGGCCACGCCGACGGCCCGCGAGGCGATGTTGATGCGCCCGACCTCGAGCACGCCGAGGATCTGGGGCAGGCCCCGACCGGCGTCGCCCACGAGGGCGGCGGCGGGGATGCGGTGGCCGGTGTAGGTCATCTCGACCGTCTCGACGCCCGCGGTAGCCGAGCTTGCCGACGTGGGAGCTGACCGCGATGCCCTCGAAGGTGGGCCCCGGCTCCTTCTCGACGACGAAGGTCGAGATGCCCTCCTCGGTGCGAGCGGCGAGGGCGACGATGCCGGCCCGCTCGCCGTTGGTGACCCACGCCTTCACGCCGTCGAGGACGTACTCGTCGCCGTCGCGCACGGCCTTGCAGGAGATGTTGCGGGTGTCGCTGCCGGCGTCGGGCTCCGAGAGCGACAGGGCACCGCGCCGGTCGCCGGCGGCCATCTGCGGCAGCCAGCGGGCCTTCTGCTCGTCGGAGCCGTGGGCCATGATCAGCGTGGCGCACATGGTGTGGGTGTTGATGATGCCGGTGAGGCTCATCCACCCGTAGGCGAGCTCCTCGATGACCCCGATGTAGGTGAGCAGGTCGAGGCCGAGCCCGCCGTGCTCCTCGGGGATGGTGATGCCGAACAGCCCCATGTCGCGCATCTGGGCGACGATGTCGGTCGGGAAGGCGTCGTCGTGCTCGAGGTCGGACGCCACCGGGATGACCTCCCGGGCGACGAAGCGCTTCACCGTCTCGATGATCTCGCGGCGGACCTCGGGGTCGGTCGGGGTGGTGACGGCCATGACGAGAACCGTAGCCGGACATGAAGTTGACGTCGATCTCAAAATCGAGAACGATGTTCCCATCGCCGCCGACGGACTCCTGCACCACGGGCTGACCCGAGCCGCCGCCACGCACGGCGATCGCCCGGCGCTGCTCGTGGGCGAGGAGACCTGGACCTTCGCCGACCTCGACGGCCGGAGCAACGCCTTCGCCCGCCACCTGCTGGGCCGGGGCGTCCTCCCCCACGACCGGGTCGCGGTGATGGCCACCAACCGGCCCGAGCTGCTGGTGGCGGTCGAGGCGATCAGCAAGGTCGGCGCCGCCGCGGTCCTGCTCAGCCCGGCCTGGAAGGCGGCCGAGGTCGCCGCCGCGCTCGACCTGACCGGCCCGGTGCACGCGGTGGCCGACGGGCCCGCGGCCGACCTCCTGCGCGACGCCCTCGGACCCGACGCGGTCACCGACCTCGACGACGCCGACGTCCTCGAGCGCGTCCTCGGCGGCCGCGCCGACGCCCTGGAGCCCTTCCCCGACGCGGACGTGCACGACGACGCGGTGCTGGTCTTCAGCTCGGGCACGACCGGGCTCCCGAAGGCCGTCCGCCACACCCACGCGTCGCTGGGCGCCGGCACCCGCCACTGGGTCGCCGCCCTGGGCCTCACCGCCGACGACCGCTTCCAGGTCGCCACCCCGCCCTCGCACATCCTCGGCCTGCTGAACCTGCTGGCCGCGGTCGAGGCCGGGGCCACCGTCCGCCTGCATCGCCGCTTCGACGTCGACGAGGTGCTGCGCAGCATCGGGGCCGACCGCCTCACCCTGGAGATGGCGGTCGCGCCCATCGCCCTCGCCTTCGCCGGGCACCCCGACCTCGAGGGCTTCGACCTCTCGTCCCTGCGCTACGTCATGTGGGGCGCGACGCCGGTGACCGAGAGCGTCGCCCGCAGGTTCACCGAGCGCACCGGGGTCCGGTGGCTGCCGGCCTACGGGGCGAGCGAGCTGCCGGTCCTGGCCTGCAACCCGGTCGACCAGCCCGATCGGTGGCGGCTCGACTCCGCCGGCCTGCCCGCGCCGGAGGTCGAGCTGAGGGTCGTCGACCTGACCTCCGGCGAGCCCCTCGCCCCCGGCGCGGTCGGCGAGATCCAGGCCCGCAGCCCGTCGCTGATGGCCGGCTACCTGCCCGAGGAGGCCACCGCCGAGGTGGTCGTCGACGGCTGGTACCGCACCGGCGACGTCGGCTGGCTCGAGCCCGAGGGGTGGGTGCACCTCACCGACCGGGCCAAGGAGATGATCAAGGTCAACGCCTTCCAGGTGGCCCCGGCCGAGCTGGAGGCGGTGCTCCACGGGCACCCGGCGGTCGTCGACTGCGCCGTGTTCGGCATCCCCGACGCCCGGGCCGGCGAGGTCCCCGTCGCCGCCGTGCAGCTCGACCCGGACCAGCCCGTCGCCGACGGAGAGCTCGAAGCCCTCGTCGCCTCGTCGCTGGCGACGTACAAGCACCTGCGCCACCTCGTCGTCGTCGACGAGATCCCCCGCCTCCCCTCCGGGAAGGTGCTCCGCCGCACCCTCCGCGACGAGTGGGTGCCCCGCCTGACCCCCGAGGAGGCCTCGGCCTGATGGACGTCCGCCTCTCCCCCGAGCAGGTCGCCCTGCGCGACTCGGTCGCCCAGGTCGCCGACCACCTCGGTCCCGGCACCGTCGGCCGGCTCGACGACGCCGAGCGGGTCCTGAAGCTCGACGCCGCCGTCGCCGCCACCGGGTGGCGCGACCTGCGGGCCGCGGCCGAGGACGGCCACCCCTGGGCCTCGGGCGTCGAGGTCGCGGTCGTCGCCGAGCAGCTCGGCCGACGCCTGGCCGAGGCCGCCTTCCTCGGACCGACCCTCGCCGCCGACCTCCGCCGCCGAGCCGATGCCCCCCCGTCGACCGAGACCGAGACGGTGGTGCTCGCTGCCGGCCTCGACCGACTGGCCACGGTCGACGACCTGCCCGGTGGCGTCGCGGTCGACGGCCGAGGGGCGACCGGTGCGCTCGCCCTCCGCCCCACGCCCGCCGGCCACGAGCTGGTGCGGGTCCCGGTGGCGGTCGCCCCCGCGACGACCGACCTGACCCGCCCGCCCGCGACCATCGTCGGCCCGGTCGAGACCGACGTCGTCGGCACCCGTGCGCTGAGCGACGACGACCTCGCCGCGTGGACCGCCCTCGGCCTGGCCACCACCAGCGCCGACCTGGTCGGCACCATGACCGGCGCGGTCGATCTGTCCGTCGACCACGCGGCAGCCGGGTCCAGTACGGGCGGGCAGTCGGCTCGTTCCAGGCCGTCCAGCACCTCCTCGCCGACGCCTTCGTCGCCACCGAGGGGTCGCGCAGCATCGCCCGCCACGCGGCCTGGGCCGTCGATGCGCTCCCCCCGTCCGACGCGCTGGCCGCCGCGGCGGCGGCCAAGGCGTACTGCTCCCGCGCCGCCCGCACGGTGTGCGAGACCGCCATCCAGGTCCACGGCGGCATCGGCAACACCTGGGAGTGCCTGGCCCACGTGCACCTGCGGCGGGCCCTGCTCTCCACCGACGTGCTCGGCGGCACCAGCGCCAACCTCGGCCGCGTCCTCGCCCACCACCGGATCGGAGCCTGACCGTGGACTTCGGTGACTCCCCCGCCGAGGCCGACTTCCGCGCCCGGTTGCGAGCCTGGCTGCGCGAGAACGACCCCGGCCTCCCGACGTCGTCGACGTCCGACGACTACTGGGCCGGCCAGGCCCGCTGGCACCGGATGCTCTTCGAGGCCGGCTTCTTCGGGATGTCGTGGCCGAAGGACATCGGCGGCCAGGAGCTGCCGACGGTCTACGAGGTGATCCTCGACGAGGAGCTGGCCCTCGCCGGAACCCCGCCCCGACCCAGCCTGGGCTACCTGGTGCAGGGGATCCTCCACCACGGTGGCGACCACATCCGGGCCCGCTTCCTGCCCGGCATCGTGAGCGGCGAGGAGCGCTGGTGCCAGGGCTTCAGCGAGCCCGACGCCGGCTCCGACCTGGCGTCGCTGCGCACCCGGGCCGAGCGCCACGGTGACGAGTACGTCATCACCGGCCACAAGGTCTGGACCAGCTACTCCGACGTGGCCGACTGGTGCCTGGTGCTGGCCCGCACCGATCCCGACGCACCGAAGCACAAGGGCCTGTCCGCCTTCATCGTGCCCATGGACCAACCCGGCATCGAGCAGCGGCCGATCCGCATGATCAACGGCATCACCAGCGAGTTCGGCGAGGTCCTCTTCGACGGCGCCCGGGTGCCGGCCGACAACATGGTCGGCGAGCCCGGCGACGGGTGGCGTCTGGCGATGACCGTCGTCAGCCACGAGCGCGAGCCGGGCGAGCTGGGCTACGTCGCCCGCTACAGCAAGCTGGTCAACCAGCTGGCCTCTTCGGTGCGGTCCGGCGAACGCCCGGTCGACGACGACGCCCGCCGCGACCTGGCGTGGGCCCTGATCGAGGCCGACATGCTGCGGGTCCACGTCTGCCGTCGGCTCTCCGACCGCCTCGACGGCATCTCGCACGGTCCCGAGGGCTCGGTCGACAAGCTCCTGATGACCGAGGTCGAGCAGGCCGTCGGCCACGCCGCCCTCGCCGTCGGCGGCGGCGGCCACGGCCCGGATGACGACGACACCTCCCTGCTGGTGTACCTCTACAGCCGCGCCCAGAGCGTCATGGGCGGCACGTCGCAGATCCAGCGCAACCTCATCGCCACCCGCATCCTGGGACTCCCCACCACATGACCTACGACCTCCCGCCCGAGCTCACCGTCGAGGCCGACGGCCCGATCCGGATCGTCCACCTGAACCGGCCCGACGACCTCAACGCCACCAACCACGACCTCCACCGGGGCCTGGCCGACCTGTTCCCGCAGCTCGATGCCGACGCCGACGCGCGGGTCGCGGTGATCACCGGTCGGGGTCGGGCCTTCTCGGCCGGCGGCGACTTCGGGTACCTCGACGAGCTGACCAAGGACGAGGCCCTGCGCCAGCAGACCCTGGTCGACGGCCGGCGCATCGTGACCGGCATGGTGCACTGCCGCCTCCCGGTGGTGGCCGCCGTCAACGGCCCCGCCGTCGGGCTCGGGTGCAGCATCGTGGCCCTCTCCGACATCGTCTACATGGCCGAGAGCGCCCACCTCGCCGACCCGCACGTGATGATCGGGCTGGTCGCCGCCGACGGCGGGCCGGTCACCTGGCCGCTGCTGACCAGCCTCCAGCTGGCCAAGGAGTACGCCCTCACCGGCGACCGCATCCCCGCCGAGCGGGCCGCGGCGATCGGCCTGGTGAACCACGTGTGCCCCGACGGCGAGGTGCTCGACCAGGCCCTCGCCTGCGCCCGGCGCATCGCCGCCCTCCCCCAGCGGGCGGCCGAGGACACCAAGCGCATCCTGAACCTGCACCTCGAGCGGGCCGTCCTGGCCACGCTCGACTTCGCCCTCACGGCCGAGGAGCGTTCGTTCCAGTCACCCGAGCTGCGTGCGAACCTCGACCGGCTGCTACCCCGAGATCGCTGACGAAGGGACCGACGTGGACTTCGAGCTGACCGACGACCAGGTGGAGCTGCGCGACGCCGTGCGCGCCGTGGTCGACAAGGAGTGCCCGGCCTCGCTGGTGCGCGCCGTGGCCGAGGGTCGAGGGGCCGACGAGGTCGACGCCCTGTGGGCGACCTTCGTGTCCCTCGACTGGCCCAGCCTCACCGTGCCCGAGGCCGATGGCGGCATGGGCTTCACGCCGGTCGAGCTGGCCATCACCCTCGAGGAGCTGGGCCGCGTCGCCGACCCGTCGCCCTTCCTCGTCACCACCAGCCAGTACGTCGCGATGGTCCGCGAGGTGGCCGACGGCGACCTCCGCCGCGACCTGCTCGCCGCGGTCTGCGCCGGCGGCACGGGCGCGGTGGCCGACGGGCGCGACACGGTGACGGTCCGCGCCGACGGCGACGGCTGGGTGCTCGACGGCTCGGTCGCCCACGTCATGGACGGCGACCGGGCAGCCGAGGTCGCCGTCGTGGCCACCGTCGACGGCGACCCCGCGGTCTTCGTGGTGCCGGCATCGGACCTGACCGCGACCCGGTCCCATGCGTTCGACGCCACCCTGCACGTGGCCGACGTCGTCCTCGAGGGTGTCCGCGTCGGCGCCGATCGGTCCGTGCTCGGCGACGGTGTCGCCGACGGCATCGGCCGGGCCGAGCAGGAGGCCCTCACCGGCCTGGCCATCTCCACCGTCGGCACCTGCCAGCGCATCCTCGACCTGGCCCTCGGCCACATCCGCGAGCGCCACCAGTTCGGCGTGCCCATCGGGTCGTTCCAGGCCGTGAAGCACATGGCCGTCGACATGTACGTCGCCATCGAGCGGGCCCGAGCCCTCGCCCACTTCGCCGCCCTGACCCTCGCCGAGGACGACGACCGCCGCCACACCGCGGCGTCGATGGCCAAGGCCGCGGCCGGCGACGCCCAGCGCCTCGTCGTCGCCCACGGCATCCAGCTCTTCGGTGGTCTCGGCTTCACCTGGGAGAACGACCTCCAGCTGTTCGTGCGGCGGGCCAAGGCCGGCGAGCTGCTCCTCGGCTCCACCCACGTCCACCGGCGTCGGGTGGCCACCGCTGCGCTCGCCGCGGGGCGAGAGGACATCGCGTGAGGCTGCGCTTCGACGACTCCGCCGAGGTCTTCCGCCAGGAGCTCTCGGACTGGCTCGACGTCCACGCCCCGGCACCCGAGGTGACGTTGACCGATCGCTCGCGGTCGAGCGCCCACGTCCCGCCGTGGGCGCGGGAGTGGCAGCGCACCCTGTTCGACGCCGGGTGGCTGGTGCCCGGCAACCCGCCCGAGTTCGGCGGCCGCAACGCCACCCTGATCGAGCAGTTCGTGCACCTGGAGGAGATGGGCCGCCGCCGCATCGACACCAGCTTCAACCCGCAGGGCCTCGGCATCGTCGCCCCGTCGATCCTGTCGTTCGGCACCGACGAGCAGAAGCAGCGGTGGGCGCGTCCCGATCCTGCGGGCCGAGATCACCGCCGCCCTCGGGATGAGCGAGCCCGACGCCGGCTCGGACCTGGCCGGGCTCCGCACCCGCGCCGACCTCGACGGCGACCACTTCGTGCGTCAACGGCCAGAAGGTGTGGACCTCCGGCGCCCACGACGCCGACGTCATCCTCACCTTCGTCCGCACCGACCCCGACGCCCCGAAGCACAAGGGCATCAGCTGCGTGATGGTCCCGACCGACGCTGCCCGGTCTCACCCGTCGCCCGTTCGGATCGATCATCGACCGCGACGAGCAGGACTTCAACGAGGTCTTCTTCGACGACGTCGAGGTGCCGGTCGAGAACCTGATCGGCCCGCTCAACGAGGGCTGGCGCGTCGCCACCGGCTCGCTCGGCCACGAGCGGGCGATGCTCTGGCTCAGCTTCGCCGAGCGCCTCGACGACCTCGTCGAGCACGGCGCCGACGCGCTGCAGCGGCGCAGGGCTCGCCGACGACCCGATCGCCATCGACGAGTACGGCGACCTGCTGATCGACACCCAGGCGCTGCGGCTGCTCGGCTACCGGTCGCTGGCCAACGCCCGCCGGGGCCAGGAGGCGGCCGAGCAGTCGATCCTCAAGCTGCTCGGCTCGGAGTCGGTGCAGCGGGGCGGACTGCGGATCGTCGAGGCCCTCGGCCCCGCCGCCCTCGACAACACCGTGCGCAGCGGTCCGCTGCCCCCACTCGCCAACGACGCCTTCACCGAGGGCTGGTTCGACCTCTACCTGCGCAGCTTCTCCGGCACCATCGCCGGCGGCACGTCGCAGATCCAGCGCAACATCGTCGCCGAGCGCGTCCTCGGCCTTCCCCGCTGACCAGCGAGTCGTCGAACGGGTTCACGCTGCGGCCGCGCACGCCGAGGCCCCGTTGCGATGGGACTCGGACCCCGGCGCGGCGACCGGCGTCGATCACATGGCAGCGAGCGTCGCCTTCATGTGCTCGATGACGGCAGCATGGGCCGCGGCGGGGCTGAACAGGATCACCTCGGCGTCCTGCTCCACCCGGACGCTGTGGCCCGCGGGCCAGTGGAAGCAGTCGCCGGTCGTGCACCTGTCGGTCGTACCGTCCGAGAAGCTGACGACCAGATCGCCGGCGAGCACGTAGCCCCAGTGGGCCGCGTCGCACAGATCGCCGTGCCAGCCCTGCAGCAGCGGTGCGATGTCGGTGCCCGCGCCCAGGCTGAAGTACTCCGCGGCGAGGTCTCCGCCGAACGGGATGTGACGGGCGGTGGCCCCGGGAACCTCCATGACCACCGGGATGTCTGACTTGTTGATGCGCATCGCGTGAGTCCTTCCACTCCTCGATGACGGCGCTCGCCGCCACCCGGTCGGCGCGACATTCCCTGTCACAATGGAACAAGTGGGGACGCAGGAGGCACGGATCGCGCTCGAACGGGCGGACTTCCCTGCCGCGCGAGCGGCAGTGAGCGGCGAGTGCCCTCCCGGGACGGACGCGACCGAGTGGTTCCGGCTCCGCGCCCAGGCCGCGTTCGGCACCGGGGCCTTCGACGATGCCGTCGCCGCGTGGGAGGAGCTCCACCGGCACCACCGCTCGACCGGGGACGCTGCGGCCGCCGCGTACGCGGCCGTCATGACGGCGATGTTCCTGTTGATCGAGAGCGGGATGATGTCGACGGTCCGCGGATGGGTCCGTCGGGCCGACCGGCTCCTCGACGGTCACGAGCCCGGTGAGGTCCACGCGCTCATCGCCGCCGTGCAGGGCTACGAGCGGTTCTTCTCGGGCGACCTCGACGCCGCTCGCGAGCACGCATCGCGAGCAGTGGACCTGGGAGAGATGCTCGACGTCATGCCTGCGGTCGTCATGGGCAGGACCGCGATCGGTCGCATCGCTGTCCTCGATGGCGATCTCGAATGGGGACTCTCACAGCTCGACGAGGTCGCCGCCCTGCTGATGTCGGGTGACCTCGACGCGTTGACCACCGGGATGATGTTCTGCGAGATCGTCTGTGCCGCGCAGGGCCTGGCCCGCCACGACCTCGCTCGTGAGTGGACCGACGCCATGGAACGCTGGTGCCCGGACCGCGCCTTCGGATGCCTGCAAGGCCGGTGCCGAGTCCACCGCGCTCGAGCTGCTGGGCCTCTCCGGTCCCGCCGCCGAGGCGGAGCGCGAGGTGCTGCAGGCCTGTGGCGAGCTCAGACCGTGGATGCGTCGAGAGTTCGGCTGGCCGATGGCCGAGCTCGGCACCATCCGCCTCCGCCGGGGCGACCTCGCCGGGGCGGAGGAGGCCTTCCGGGCCGCCGGAGACCACGAGTGGCCGCAGCACCCTGGTCTGGCCCTCCTGCGCCTGGAACAGGGTGAGCCGGCGACGGCTGCGACCCTCATCGCAGCAGCGATCGCGCATCCGGAGGAGGCACCCTCGAAGGAGCGGCCTCCGTTCGGCGATCTGCGACTCGCGCCCATGCTCGACGCGCAAGCCGAGATCTCGATGGCGATCGGTGACGAGGAGACGCTCGCGACGGCGGCCGACGCGCTGGCACGAACCGCGGAGCGCTTCGCCAGTCCGGCACTGGTCGCGTCGGCCGATCTCGCGGCGGCGCGCGTCAGCCTCGTCGCCGGTGATGCCGCGGCCGCCGCGGCACGTGCGCGCGCGGCGGTGGCCACCTTCCTGGAGCTCGAGGCCACGTTCGATGTCGGCCGGGCCCGCATGATCCTGGCCGATGCCCTCGATCTCGCGGAGGACGGGGACGGGGCGGCCGTCGAGCTGGCCGCCGCGAAGAGGGCCTTCGACTCGTACGGCGCGGTGCGTCGATCTGCGGCCGTGGCGGACCGCACGGGCCGGTCAGCCACGGCCCGCTCGACACCCTCGACCCCCGCCCGTCGCGGTTCGATCCGGGCCGACGGAGCAACATGGCAGATCGAGCTCGGCGGCGAGCGCGCGGCCGTCAAGGACCTGAAGGGGATCCGGTACCTGCGCCGGCTGCTGGCCGAACCCGACCGTGAGTTCCACGTCCTCGACCTCGTGGCGGTCGAGAACGGCACCCTTCGGGTGGCTGACGACGCCGACCTCCCCCCTCGACGACGAGGAGAAGCCGGGATGTCGGTGCTCGACGAGGCGGCGCGCGACGCATATCGTCGACGCCTCGCCGAGGTCGACGAGGACATCGAGGATGCAGTCCGGGACAACGACCTCGGTCGGCAGGCCAAGGCGGAGGCCGACCGGTCGTACCTGATCACCGAGCTGCGTCGGGCCGTGGGGCTGGGAGGCCGGGAGCGCGTCGTCGGCGGTTCGTCCGAACGGGCCCGGACGAGCGTGGCGCGCTCGATCCGCTACGCGCTCGACGAGATCGGGCGCCAGCACCCAGCGGCGGCGGAGCACCTCCGCTCGAGCCTGCGCACCGGCACCTACTGCTCCTACCAGCCCGATCCGTACGCCGCGATCGCCTGGGAGCTCTGAACCGATCTGCCCCCCGGCCGGCGGCGAGGGGGTCAGCACCGCGATGTGTGGTGGTCAGCGCCGGCGCCGCGGAAGCCGTCGGCGAGGACGGGGCGGGTCAGCAGTCGACCGCGACCCGGAGGGCCTCGCACGCCTCGGCGAGACGGGACGGGTGCAGAGTGCACTGCCGCTCGACGAGGTAGGCCTTGGGCACGACCCGGAGGTTGTCGAAGCTCGCGACGCACTCGATCGGCATCCCGTCCTCGGGACCGAGCGCCAGCTCCGTCGGGATGCCACGGATCGTCCGGGTGACCGGCGCGGCGAGCACGCTGCGCAGGACCGGCACCGCCGCCGTCCGGGTCATGACGAGGAACGGCCGACGTCCGACGTCCTCGGCCTCGCCCCACCACACCTCTCCCCGTCGTGGCTCGGTCACCAGGGCTCCTCGGCGATGGCGTCGCGCAGAGATGCGATCGCCGCCGCGTCCTCTGCCTTCGTGGGCGGAACCCGTCGATAGCCGTCGACGATCGAACGATCGTGCTCGCGCCGCCGGTCGAGCTCCACCACCGCCTCGACCCCCGCCCGCACCGCCGCCGCCCTGCTCTCGTAGACCCCTCGGTCGACGAGGTCGTCGAGGGAGCGCGAGGTGCTCGACCGGGAGTCGGACCGCGATCTGCTCGGTTGCCACGCGGAGCAGCATACCGTACCGGTATGCCGATCGGGATGCAGGCATCACATCGGAGGTCGGGCGTGGGGGACGTCGAAGCGGGTCCGCATGGCGCGGCGCCCCGATGCCGAGACCAGCTCGGGAACGACGACCTGGAGGAACGCCGGCATCACCTCGGGGCCGTCCATGTCGTGGACGTGTGCCACTGGGCGACCAGCGTCGCCCCGCAGCGTGGACCTCGTGCACGGCGACGAGCTCGGCCCGTCGTGCGCCGATGCGAGACCACCGCGTCCGCCTCGAACATCTCACCGTCGCGGATCCGTCGACCCAGCGAGTTGAGCAGCCCATGGGCTCGGTGCACGTCGTCGTCGACGACGAGCAGCTCGGCGTGGCCGTAGCTGAGGTGGAGCCCGATCGTGTAGGCCCAGCCCACCCCGCCGGGCGGCGGTTCCACCATCATGCACCGCCCAACCGACCCGGCGGACGATGTCGCGCAGGTCGGCGATCGACTCCTCGAACGTCTTGCCGTCACAGATGGTGCACATGCCCCCATCATGAGGACGGGGTGCGACAGCGAAGCCGGTCACCGTCCGCCCATCGACCACCGGCGTTCTGGCAACCATCCTGGGCCGTGTCCGCCCACCAGCGTTGCGAGAACGGGTGTGGGTCAGAGGGGGGTGATGGCGGGGAGGCGGCCGGCGGCGAGGAGGTCGGCGCCGATCTGCGCCGTCAACGAGCGGGCGTCGCCGAACAGGCCGTCGAGCACGATGCTGCGCCGCACGAACCGGTGGAGGTCGTGCTCGGTGGTGAAGCCGATGCCGGCCAGCACCTGCTGGCAGTGGCGGCGGACGCTGCGGGCCGAGGTGCCGGCGACGGCCTTGGCCACCGCCGCGCTGGCCGGCGTGCCGTCGAGCCAGGCCGCGTCGAGGGCGGCGTCGGCCGCTTCGACCGCGACGAACGTCTCGGCCAGGCGGTGGCGGACGGCCTGGAAGCCGGCGATGGGGCGACCGAACTGGATCCGCTCGACCGCGTGCGCCCGGGCCAGGTCGAGCATGGTGCGCATGGTGCCGACCAGCTCGTGGGCGACGGCCCGCTGGGCGGCGGCGACCGCGTCGGGCCACTCCCCCGTCACCGGCGCCCACGCCTCGCGGGTCTTGGCGCACCCGACCTGCACCTCGACCAGTCCCAGCTCGGGGTCGAGGCCCTCGACCGACCGGGGGCTGAGGTCGGCCAGCGCGACGACCCCCGCGTAGACGGCGTCCTCGCGTGCTGCGACGACGAGCGCCTGCTCGGCCCGTCGGGCGTCGGCGAGGGCGAGGCCGTGCACGGGGACGCACCCACCGGCGGCCCGACCCGGGGGCTCGGCCGAACCGAAGGCCGGGAGGACGACCGTCGGCGCGTCGGCCAGCAGACCGACGTCGACGCCGAGGGCCGCCGCCAGCACCTGGCCCAACGCCGACGAGGCGGCTCCGACCCGACCCTGCTGCTCGAAGAGCGTGGCCACGGCGGTGCGCTCGTCGAGGGCCAACGCCTCCTGCCAGCCCAGCTCGGCGAGGGCGGCGTCGAGCGCAGCTCCATCGGTCGCGGCCGAGGACGTGACCTGGCGAAGGGTGTCGGCGAAGAGCTCGCGCTCCTGGGCATCCATCATCGGTCGGCCCCCAGGTCGAGCAGGCGGCGGGCCACGATGTTGCGCTGGATCTCGGCGCTGCCGCCGTAGATCGTCGCGGCCCGCGAGTAGAGGTACTCGGAACGCCAGCGCTCGCTGCGGGGGTCGTCACCCAGGGCCACGTCCGCCTCCAGCGCGTCGGCGGCCAGCTCGAACACCGACTGCTCGGCGGTGGCCAGGAGGATCTTGTCGATCGAGGTCTCCGGTCCGAGCCGGTCGCCGGCGGCCATGCGGTGCTGGGTGGCGCGGGACCGGGCCCGGAAGGCGTAGAGCTGGGTGAACGCGGCGCCGACCTCGGCGGGCGACAGCGAGCCCTCGGGCGCGTCGGCGATCAGGTGGTCGAGGCGCTGGTGGAGGTAGGCGGCCCGGTGCCACAGGGCCGTGCTGCGCTCGAAGGGCAGCAGCTCCATGGCGACGGTCCAGCCGCCCCCCTCGCCGCCGAGGGTGCGGGCCACGGGCACCCGGACGTCGTCGAAGAAGACCTCGCAGAACTCCTCCCGCCCGTGGATCGTCTCGATCGGCCGCACGACGATGCCGGGCGAGTCCATGTCGACGAACAGGGCGGTGATGCCGCGGTGGGCGTCCTCCACCGTGCCGGTGCGCACCAGCAGGACGCAGCGCTGGGAGTACTGGGCCAGGCTCGTCCACACCTTCTGGCCGGTGACCCGCCACTCGTCGCCGTCGCGCACGGCCCGGCAGGCGAGGGCGCCCAGGTTGCTGCCGGTGTCGGGCTCGGAGAAGCCCTGGCACCAGGTCTCGTCGCCCCGCAGCAGCCGGGGGACCATCTCCGCCGCCAGCTCGGGCGACGAGTGGTCGATCATGGTGGGCGCCAGCACCTCGGTCATCGAGTAGAGGCCCGGGTCGACGAGGTCGCGGGCGGTGAGGGCCTCGCCCAGGTAGGCCCGCAGCAGGGTCGGGCCGCCGAGACCGCCGACCGACTCGGGCCAGCCGTAGCGCATCCACCCCGCGTCGAAGGCCATCCGCTTGACCTTCGACAGGTGGGCCATGTCGGCGTCGAGGTCGTGCTCGGCGGTGCGGTCCGGGGTCAGCGCGTCGGCCTCGCGGTCGAGCCAGGCGTCGACCTCGACGCGGAAGGTGGCGAGGTCCATCAGCCCTCCCCCGGGACGGGCCGGGTCGGGTCGTGCGGCCGTCCGCTGTCGCGGGCGCCGCTGCGGCGGAGGAAGGTCATCGACCGGGTGCGCAGGCGCCAGCCGGCGTCGGTGCGGCGGTAGGTGTCGGTGTACCAGCCGATCCGCATGGCGTGGTCGGTCTGGTCGACGAAGCACAGCGGCTGCTCGCCGGTGCCCTCGTCGCCGTCGAGCTCGAGGGCGGGAGGCCCCACCATGAAGAGGCCCTGCGGCGCCGCCGCGACGAGCCGGGGGAAGTCCTCCAGGGCGTAGGTGTCGCCGAACGCGCTGTAGGAGCCGTCGGGCGTGAACACCTCCACGACGGCGTCGACGTCGCCCTTCGTCATCCCCACCGCGTAGCGGGCCAGCAGCTGCTGCAGCTCGATGACGTCCTCGATGCGCTCGATGCGCTCGCTTGCCTGGTCCACTCGACTCCTCGGTGCTCGGTCGCTCAGTCGTAGCCGTAGACGACCGAGACGGTGGGCGAGGTGGGGACCGACTGGCAGGTCAGGATCCACCCCTCCTCCACCTCGTCGTCGTCCAGGGCGTCGTTGACGTGCATCTCCACGGTGCCCTCGACGAGGCGGGCCATGCAGGTGGCGCAGCTGCCCGACTCGCACGAGAACGGCGGCGACATCCCCATCTGGCGGGCCACCTGCAGCACGGTGGTGCCAGGACGGTGCTCGACGGTCTCGACCCGCCCGTCGAGGTCGATGGTGACCGTGGCGGTGCTCCCGCCCTCGACCTCGACGTCGGGCCGGCCGGTCGGCCCGTCATCGGGGGTGGGATCCGCGCCGGCAGGCGTGAAGCGCTCGATGTGGATCTGCCCGGCGGCGACGCCGTCGGCGAGGAGCGCGCCCTCGACGACGTCCATGAACGGCGTCGGGCCGCACACGAAGACGTGGTCGTCGGCGCCGATCGGGCCCAGGGCCCGGCGCGCCGTGGCGGCATCGACGAAGCCGGAGTCGACGTCGAGGTGGTGGACGACCTCGAGGCGCCCGGCGTGGCGCTCCGCCAGCTCGTCGAGCTCGCCCCGGAAGATCGTCGACCCGACGTCGCGGTTGGCGTAGAGCAGCCGCACCCGCCGGTCCGACGTCGCCAGCGCGGTCTTCACCAGCGAGATCACGGGCGTGATGCCGCTGCCGGCGGCCGCCGCGACCAGGTCGCCGGCGGGTGTCACCCCGTCGGGGAGGCAGAAGACGCCGGCGGGGAAGGTGACCTCGACCTCGTCGCCATCGGACAGCGAGTCGAGCATCCAGTTCGAGACCAGGCCGCCGGGCACCCGCTTCACCGTGACCTGGAGCTCGGGGTCGACCTCGGGCGACGACGACATCGAGTAGCAGCGCAGGTGGGGGGTGCCGTCGATGACGGCCCGGAAGCTGCAGAACTGCCCGGCGCGGTAGGCGAAGGCGTCGCGGAGGTCGTCGGGCACGGCCAGCACGAACGAGCTGGCCTCGGCCGTCTCGGGCACGACGCGGGCCAGCGGCACGGCGTGGAACCCGTGGTCGCGGCCGGTGGCGACCGGCTGTGACGACGACGGGGGCGGAGCCATGGACCCGCACGATAATGCCGTTCTCATCTGAGGGCAACGCTGCTGGCGAGGAGGCGACCCCCGGGGTAGGGTCCCGCGCCGCCGAAGGGAGGCACACCCCATGTCCGACGCCGAGACGCCCCGACGAGACTGGCACCTGCGCACCGTGCCCGCCGAGCTGGTGGAGCGCTACCGCGCCGACGGCTCGTGGGACGGTCGCACGCTGGGCTCGGTGGTCGCCGAGGGCCTGGCCACCATGGGCGACGTGTCGTTCGACGTGCGGTCGAAGGTCCGGCCGTGGTCGGGCACCTTCTCCGACGTCGACCGCTCGGCCCGGGCCCTGGCCGGCTCGCTGCACGCCCGTGGCGTCGGTCCCGGCGACGTGGTCGTGATGCAGCTCCCCAACTGGGTCGAGGCCGGCATCACCTTCTGGGCCGCGACCTACCTGGGCGCGGTCATCGTCCCGGTGGTCCACTTCTACGGGCCCAAGGAGGTCGGGTACATCCTCCGCTCGGTGCAGCCGCAGGTGGTGGTCACCACCGACCGCTTCGGCCACGTCGGACCACCTGGCGACCTACCCCGGCCTGCTCGAGGACCACCCGTCGACCACGTGGCTGGTCGTCGGCGACACCCCGGCGGCCGACCTCCCGGCCCGGGCGACCCCCTTCGCCGACCTCCTCGGCGGCGAGCCCCTCGCCGAGCCGATCGCGGTCGACCCCGCGGAGCCCGCGGTGATCGGCTTCACGTCCGGCACCACCCAGGACCCCAAGGGCGTCATCCACTCCCACGACACCATCTGCTTCGAGGCCCGCCAGCTCGACCACATGTTCCCGAAGGGCGGCCCGCCCCAGATCACCGGGGCACCGGTCGGGCACTTCATCGGGATGCTCAACGCCTTCGTCGTGCCGGTGCTGCGGTACCGACCGGTGAACCTGGTCGACGTGTGGGACCCGGCCGAGGTGCTGCGCCTCATGAGGGAGGAGGGCCTCGGCATGGGCGGCGGCGCCACCTACTTCCTCACCAGCCTCCTCGACCACCCCGACTTCACCGACGAGCACCTCGCCCTGATGCCCTTCGCCGGGCTCGGGCGGCTCCCCCGTGCCCGACGAGGTGATGAGGCGCGCCACCCGGCTCGGCATCCAGGCCTTCCGCTCCTACGGCAGCACCGAGCACCCGTCGATCACCGGCTGCCTCCTGGACGACCCGGAGGAGAAGCGGCTCACCACCGACGGCCGGGCCATGCCGGGCGTGGAGCTCCGCCTCGACGACGAGGGCCAGATCCTCAGCCGGGGACCCGACTGCTTCGCGGGCTACACCGACCCGGCGCTGACCGCGTCGGTCTTCGACGACGACGGCTGGTACCACACCGGCGACATCGGCGTGCTCGACGACGACGGCTACCTCACCATCACCGACCGCGTGTCGGACATCATCATCCGGGGCGGCGAGAACATCAGCGCCCGCGAGGTCGAGGAGCTGCTGGCCGGCCTCGACGGCGTGGCCGAGGTGAGCGTGGTGGCCGCTCCCGACAACCGCTTCGGCGAGCGCCCGGCCGCGATCGTCCGGCCGCGACCGGGCGAGCCGGCGCCGAGCCTCGACGACGTCCGGGCCCACCTGGCGGCCGCCGGCCTGGCCCGCCAGAAGTGGCCGGAGTCGCTGCACCTCGTCGACGACCTGCCCCGCACGCCGTCGGGGAAGGTCCAGAAGTTCGTGCTGCGCCGACGCCTGCAGGACGGCGACCTCGACGCACCCGCCGGGACCGGGACGTGACCGGCGTCATCCGAGCTCTGGAAACGACGTTCTGCCTACGTTAGAATGATGCTCTAGATCTGGAACCCACCCGCCGGGCGCGCCCGCGGCACGGCACAGGAGGCCCCATGGCCACGATCACCGCCGAGAAGCTGGGCGACAGCGTCGGCGCCCTCGTCACGGGCGTCGACCGCGACGACCCTGCTCGACGACGAGGCGCTGCCGGAGTGGATGCCTCGACGCGCTCGAGGCCAACGGCGCCCTCGTCTTCCGCGACCTGCACCTCGACGACGCCACCCAGGTCGCGTTCAGCAAGCGGCTCGGCTCGGTCGAGATCTTCGGCAAGGGCGAGAACCCGGAGATCTTCCGGGTCACGCTCGACCCGCAGAAGAACCCGTCGGCCCAGTACCTGCGGGGCACCTTCGACTGGCACATCGACGGCTGCACCGACGACATCCCGATCATGGCCACGATCCTGAGCGCCCACGCGGTGGCCGAGTCCGGCGGCGAGACCGAGTTCGCCAGCACCTACGGCGCCTACGACGCCCTCTCCGACGACGAGAAGGCGCATGGCCGACGAGATCCGGGTCGTCCACACCATCGAGGCGTCGCAGCGGCTGCACAACCCGAACCCCACCGACGAGCAGGTGGCCATCTGGCGGCGCCGCCCGCCCAAGGTGCACCCGCTGGTGTGGCGCCACCGTCGACGGCCGGCACTCGCTGGTGCTCGGCGCCACCGCCGACCACATCGAGGGGATGGACCGTCGAGGAGGGCAAGGCCCTGCTCGACGACCTGCTCGACCGGTCCACCGCCCCCGACCGGGTGTACCGCCACCAGTGGAAGGTCGGCGACATGGTGATCTGGGACAACCGGGGCGTCCTCCACCGGGCCTGCCCCTACGACGCCACCTCGGCCCGCGACATGCACCGCACGACCCTCGCCGGCGACGAGCCCATCCAGTGAGCGCGCGAGCGCACGCGCGATCGTCACCGGCGGGGCGTCGGGCATCGGCCTGGCCATCGCCGAGCGCCTGGCCGCCGACGGCCTGGCCGTGGCCGTGTTCGACCGCAACGGCGAGGCGGCCGACGAGGCCGCGGCCAAGATCGCGGCCGCCGGCGGCACCGCGGCCGGCGTCGAGGTCGACGTCACCGACCGGCCCGGCATCGACGCCGCGGTGGTCGACGTGCGCGAGCGCGCTCGGTCGCCCCACCGATCCTGGTCAACAACGCCGGGCTCGACGGCTTCCGACCCTTCCTGAAGATCACCGATCGAGACCTGGCAGCGCGTGCTCGACGTCAACCTCACCGGCACGTTCCACTGCTGCCAGGCCGTGCTCCCCGACATGCTCGAGGCCGGCTGGGGCCGCATCGTCAACATCTCGTCGTCGAGCGCCCAGGGCGGCCAGCCGCTGATGGCCCACTACGTGTCGTCGAAGGCCGGGCGTCATCGGCCTCACCAAGTCGCTCGCCCTCGAGTTCGGCCCCAAGGGCATCACCGTCAACACCATCCCGCCCGGCTTCATCGACACGCCGATGCTGCGGGCCACCGAGGAGAAGGGCTTCCTCGGCCAGGGCGTCGAGCACCACGAGGCGCAGACGCCGGTGCGCCGGGTCGGTCGCCCCGAGGACATCGCCGACGCCTGCGCGTTCCTCGTGGGCGACGAGGCCGGCTACGTCACCGGCCAGGTGATCGGCGTCAACGGCGGGCGGAACACCTGAGGTGCCGCGCCTGACGCCCCTCCCCCCGACGAGTGGCCGCCGGAGATGCGCGACGCCCTCGCCGCCCTCCGCCCGCCCGAGCCGCGCCACCCCTTCCCGCCGAGGGACCGGGCCGCCCGAAGGGCCTCAACGTGCTCGGCACGCTGGCCCGCCACCCGGCGCTGGCCCGGGCCTTCCACACCTTCAACGGCCACATCCTGTTCGCGCACGACCCTGTCGCCCCGCCAGCGCGAGCTGCTCGTGCTGCGGGTCGCCCACCGTGCGCGCCGACGCCTACGAGTGGGCCCAGCACGTGCGTGCTCGCCGCCGACGCCGGCATCTCCGACGAGGAGGTCGGCGCGGATCGCGGAGGGTCCCGACGCCGACGGGCTGGGCGCGCGCTCGACGCCGCGCTGCTCGCGGCCGTCGACGAGCTGCTCGCCGACGGCCCGCATCAGCGACGCCGACCTGGGCGACGCTCGTCGACCGAGCTCGACGACCAGCAGCTGATGGACGTCGTGTTCACCGTCGGCGCCTACGACGCTGCTGGCCATGGCGCTGTCGTCGTTCGGCGTGGAGCTCGACGACGACCTGCTCGAGAAACGGTCTTCTCCTTTGCGGAGACTCCTGATATCATCGATGCGAGCGCCGGTCCGACCCGAGGAGCACACCGCCATGGCGCACTTCCCGAAGCCCGCCGAGGGCAGCTGGACCGAGCACTACCCGGAGCTCGGCACCGCCCCGGTGTCCTACGAGGACTCGATCTCGCCCGAGCACTACGAGCTCGAGCGCGACGCCATCTTCCGCAAGACGTGGCTCAACGTCGGCCGGGTCGAGCAGCTCCCCCGCACGGGCAGCTACTTCACCAAGGAGCTCGACGCCGCCCGCACCTCCGTGGTCGTCGTGAAGGGCAAGGACGGCGAGGTCCGGGCCTTCCACAACATCTGCCGCCACCGCGGCAACAAGCTGGTGTGGAACGACTTCCCCGGCGAGGAGACCGAGCGGCACCTGCCGCCAGTTCACCTGCAAGTACCACGGCTGGCGCTACGACCTCGACGGCGCGCTCACCTTCGTGCAGCAGGAGTCCGAGTTCTTCGACCTCGACAAGGCCGACTACGGCCTCGTGCCGGTGCAGACCGAGGTGTGGGAGGGGTTCATCTTCGTGAACCTCGACCCCGAGCAACACCACGTCGGCCCGCGAGTACCTCGGCGAGCATCGGCGCCGGCCTCGAGGGCTACCCGTTCGGCGAGATGACCCAGGTCTACAAGTACCGGGCCGAGGTCGGGGCCAACTGGAAGCTCTTCATCGACGCCTTCGCCGAGTTCTACCACGCACCCGATCCTGCACGCGAAGCAGGCGATCGCCGAGGAGTCGCGCAAGCTCCGGGCTACGGCTTCGAGGCGCTCGCACTACGAGATCGACGGCCCCCACGGCATGGTGTCGTCGTGGGGCGGCATGTCGCCGCCCAAGGACCCGAGCATGGTCAAGCCGATCGAGCGGGTGCTGCGCAGCGGCCTGTTCGGCCCGTGGGACCGCCCCGACATCGACGCTCGACGAGCTGCCGCCGGGGCTCAACCCGGCCCGGCAGCCCGGCCTGGGGCGTCGACACGTTCGTGCTCTTCCCCAACTTCATGCTGCTGGTGTGGGCGCCCGGCTGGTACCTCACGTACCACTACTGGCCGACGTCCTACAACAGCCACATCTTCGAGGGCACGCTCTACTTCGTGCCGCCCGAAGACCGCCACCGAGCGCCTCGCGCCAGGAGCTCGCCGCGGTGACGTTCAAGGAGTACGCGCTCCAGGACGGCAACACCCTCGAGGCGACCCAGTCGATGATCGAGTCGCGGGCGGTCACCGAGTTCCCGCTGAACGACCAGGAGATCCTCCTGCGCCACCTGCACAAGACCGCCCGCGAGTACGTCGCCGACCACCAGGACAGGGCGCGAGACGCCCGTCCGCATCTCGGCGGCCGTCTGAAGGAGCACGACCATGGCAGACACCTTCCCGCCGACTTCGCCGACCTCGAGCCCTTCGCCGACTGGTGCCCTCGAGACCGAGGCCGAGCGCTACGCCAAGCGCCTCGGCCAGCTCGATGGACGAGATCCAGGCGTTCTACGACGCCGCCTTCCCCCGGCTCGAGGACGCCATCGCCTACCTCGACGCCCTCGACCTCGACGCGCTCCCGAGGACGCCAGCCGCCTGCTGTGGCTCTGCTACTCGCTGGTCAACGTCTCGTTCCCGGTCGAGGTGTGGCGCCAGCCCCGGGTGCCCGACAGCGGCGCGGCGACCATGGACGTCGTGGTCGAACCCGCGGTCTGACGCGGTAACAGTGCGACTCTCATCTCAGGAGAGCGCCCTTCCAGTGGGTCCACCGGTAGCATCGCGGAGATGAGCCGACGACGCCCGTGGCCACCGACCCGACGCCCGACCAGCTGGCGCGAGCAGGCGGTGGCCCGGTCGCTCGACCCGGCCCGGGTCCGTGCCGAGAAGCGGGTCCAGCGCTTCCTCGACGCCGCCCTCGAGCTGATGAGCGACGTCGCCCGAGCAAGGAGTTCACCGTCCAGGAGGTCGTCGAGCGCTCGGGCCAGTCGCTGCGGAGCTTCTACCAGTACTTCGCCGGCAAGCACGAGCTGCTGCTCGCCCTGTTCGAGGAGTCCGTGCGCACCACCGCGGCCCACCTCGCCACCGCCGTCGAGGGCGTCGACGACCCGCTCGAGCGGCTGCGCACCTTCGTCGCGAGTACTACCAGGTGTGCCGTCCGGGCGGCTCCGGCGGCGAGGGTGGCAGAGCACCCGCCTGCGGTGGTGATGGCCGAGTTCGCCCAGCAGCTGCTCACCGAGCACCCGCGCGAGGCGGCGGCCGGCGTTCGTCCCCCTCGTCACCCTGCTGGAGGAGCTGCTCGACGAGGCGGCCGAGGCCGGCGCGATCCGCAGCGGGCTCGACCACCGCCGGATCGCCGGCGTGGTGCTCCAGGCGGTCATGTTCAACGCCTTCGCCGACACGATCAGCGCGATCCCCTACGACCCCGACGCGACCAGCGCGGCGACCGGCCTCTGGGACCTCCTCCTGAACGGCCTGGCCCCCGAGCTGACCCCCTCCGAAGTGGTTCGCGTCTGGGGTCCCCGTTCGCGAGCCAGTTCGCACGCTGACGAGCGTCGGCGTCGACGGCGATCAGGCGGTCGTCGCGGAAGACCTGGCCGCCCTTCATCACGAAGCGCACCTGCTCGGTGGCGGTGATGTCCTCCAGCGGGTCGCCCACCACGCCGATCACGTCGGCCAGCAGGCCCGGGGCGAGGCGACCGCGGTCGTCGACGTCGATCAGCTCGGCGGCCACGGTGGTCGCGGCCCGGATGGCCTGGAGCGGCGTCATGCCCCGGTCGACGAGGGCGATCGAGCTCCTTGGCGTTGCGGCCGTGGGGGATGGCCGGGGCGTCGGTGCCGCACGCGATCTTCACGCCCCGCTCGATGGCCTTGCTGACGGTCTGCCGCGCCCGGGGGAACACCTCGGCCGCCTTGGCCTGGAGCTCGGGCGGGGCGTGCGACATGTCCATGCCGTCGGCCAGGTAGGTGGTGGGCACCAGGAACGTGCCCCGCTCGATCATGAGGTCCATCGTCTCGTCGCTCATGAGCGAGCCGTGCTCGATGCAGTCGATGCCGGCCTCGATGGCGGCCCGGATGCCGTCGTCGCCGTGGGCGTGGGCCGCGACCTTGAGCCCGGCCCGGTGGGCCTCGTCGGCCACCGCGGCGAGCTCCTCGTCGGAGTACTGCTGGGCGCCGGCCGGGCCGGTGTGCGACATCACGCCGCCCGACGCGCACACCTTGATCAGCTTGGCGCCGTACTTGATCTGGTAGCGCACCGCCCGGCGGATCTGGTCGACGCCGTCGGCGATGCCCTCCTCCACCGTGATCGGCAGCACCTGCGGGGCGAGGGCCTGGAACATGGTCGGGTCGAGGTGGCCGCCGGTGGGGCTGATGGCGTGGCCGGCGGGGACGATGCGGGGCCCGTCGATCCACCCGCGGTCGATCGCCTTCATCAGGGCGACGTCGAGCAGCACGCCGCCGGTCTGCACGAAGAGGCCGAGGTTCCGCACGGTCGTGAAGCCGGAGCGCAGCGTCCGTCGGCAGTTGGCGACGGCCCGGAGGAGCTTCACCGCGGGGTCGTCCTGCACCGCGCACCAGCGGGCTGGCGTGGTCGGGCCCGCCCATGAGGAGGTTGACCTCCATGTCCATGAGGCCGGGCAGCAGCGTGAGGTCGCCGAGGTCGATGCTCGACGGTGCCCTCGGGGACCGACGTGGGCGAGACCTCGACGATGCGGCCGTCCTCGACCAGCACGTCACCGGGCTCGACGACGGTGCCGGCGTCGACGTCGAGCATGCGGGCGCTGCGGAGGCGCACGGGGGGCTGGGGCTCGCGGGGGCGGGGCACGGGCGTCGTCTCCTCGGGGCGGCGGCGGGCGTCGGGCCCGGTGACGGCCCACGCTACCCCGTCGATCGACCGGTTGCGAAGAAGGCTCTACTTCGGTGATAATGGCGTTCTCACAGCGACCGCCGGGAGGCACAGATGGCCAGTGACGTGGGTGACCGCCGGCAGATGTCGCTGGTCGGTTTCATGCAGGCCGGCAGCACCACCGTGTACTCCGGGCTCGTGGCGCCACCCCGCCACCGAGCACGGCTTCCTCGACCAGAGCTACTACCAGAAGCTCGGGCGGACCCTCGAGGAGGGCTGCTTCGACATGATGTTCTTCGACGACCGCCTCGCCATGCCCGGCATCTACGGCGGGTCGGTGGCCGAGGCGGTGCGGCTCGGCGCCCGCCCGGTGAAGCTCGACCTCAGCATCGTGCTCGGCCTGATCGCCGGGCGTCACCCGCTCGATCGGTCTCGGCGCGACCTACTCGACGACCTACTACTCGCCCGTTCCACGTCGCCCGCACCTTCGCCACCCTCGACCACCTCTCCGGTGGGCGCGCCGCGTGGAACGTCGTCACCTCGGTGAACGACAGCGAGGCCCAGAACTACGGCATCGACGATCGCACCTCGGCCACGACGAGCGCTACGACCGGGCCGACGAGTTCCTCGAGGCCACCACCGGGCTGTGGGACACGTGGGAGGACGACGCCCTGGTGCTCGACCGCGACCGGCGGCACCTTCGCCGACCCCGACAAGGTCCACGAGCTCGGCTACCACGGCGAGTACTTCGACGTGCGGGGCCCGCTCACCGTGCCCCGCACGCCCGCAGGGCCGGCCGGTCCTGCTCCAGGCCGGGTCGTCGGGCCGGGGCCGCGACTTCGCGGCCCGCTGGGCCGAGCTGATCTTCACCGGCGACCCCGGCATCGAGGTCGCCCGGTCGCACTACAAGGACCAGAAGGACCGCATCGCCGAGGGCGGCCGCGACCCCGCGACCGGTGAAGATGCTGCCGATGGCCTACACGGTGCTCGGCGAGTCGCAGGCCCACGCCGAGGAGCGCGAGCAGGTGTTCCTCAACGACCTGGTCGACCCGAAGGCGTCGCTCACGCTGCTGTCGGAGCTGATGAACCACGACTTCTCCGGCCTCGACCTCGACGCCCCCATCACCGACGAGCTCATCGAGTCGGTGTCGGGCATCCGGGGCCTCGTGCAGAACCTCCGCCAGCACATCGGCGGCACGAGGTCACCCTGGGCGACCTGGCCGGCCACCGGGCCACCCTGCTCCAGGGCCCGCGCTTCGTCGGCACCGGCGGCGAGCGTCGCCGACCAGATGGAGGAGTGGTTCGACACCGACGCGTGCGACGGCTTCGTGATCGCGGCCACCCACTCCCCCGGCGCCTACGAGGACGTCGTGCGCCTCGTCGTCCCCGAGCTCCAGCGACGGGAGCTGTTCCGCGACCGCTACACCGGCACCACCCTGCGCGACACCCTGGGGCTGCCCCGACCGGCCGCCTCGGTCCGTGCCTGACGCGACGTCACCGCTGGAGGGCGTGCGGGTCGTCGAGGCCGCCACCCTCGCCGCCGGCCCCATGGTCGCGACCGCGCTCGGCGAGTTCGGCGCCGAGGTCATCAAGGTCGAGCAGCCCGGCACGGGCGATCCGATGCGCACGTGGGGTCTGCGGCGTGACGGCATCGGCCTGGTCTGGAAGAGCGTCAGCCGCAACAAGCGCTGCGTCACCGTCGACCTGCGCCAGGCCGAGGGTCAGGAGCTGCTCCACCGCCTGCTGGCCGTGAGCGACGTGCTGCTCGTGGGCAACCGACCGAGCGCGCTGGAGCGGTGGGGCATCGACTGGGAGTCGGTGCACGCCCGCCACCCCCACGTCGTGATGTGCCACATCACCGGCTACGGGCGGGGCGGCCCGAAGAGCGACCGGCCCGGCTACGGCACCCTGGCCGAGGCCATGAGCGGCTTCGCCCAGCTCGTCGGCCAGCCCGACGGCCCGCCGACCCTCCCGCCGTTCATGCTGGCCGACGGCGTGGCGTCGATGGCCGCCACCTACGCGGTGATGATGGCGCTCTACCACCGCGACGTGCACGGGGCCGGAGGCCAGCTCGTCGACGTGAACCTGATCGAGCCGCTGGCCCGGCTGATGGAGCTCAACACCCTGGGCTACGACCAGCTCGGGGTGGTGGCCCAGCGGGTCGGCAACCGGCTCGACGCCAGCGCGCCCCGCAACGCCTACCGCACCTCCGACGACCGGTGGCTGGCCATCTCCAGCGCCTCGCCGACCATCGCGGTGCGGGTGTACCGGGCCATCGGCCGGGGCGAGCTGGCCGACGACCCCGACTACGTCGACCCGGTGCGACGCCAGGAGCGCGCCGTCGAGGTCGACGACCTGGTGGCCGACTGGGTGGCCGCCCGCACCCTCGACGAGGCCATGACCGTCCTCCTGCGCGGCCGACGTCACCGCCGCCCCCGTCTACGACGCGCGCCAGCTGCTGGCCGACGAGCACCTCCAGGCGCGGGGCACGTTCCTGCGCGTCGACGACCCCGACCTCGGGCCGATGACGGTGCAGGCCCCCGTCGCCCAGCTCAGCGACACCCCGGGCCGCGTCGAGCACCTCGGTCGCCCGCTCGGTGCCGACAACGACGCAGTGTTCGGCGACCTCCTCGACCTCGACCCCGACGCCCGCGACGCCCTGCGGGCGGCCGGCGTGATCTGACCCCGACCCCCGGAGGACCGCCGTGCTGCGCTCCCGACGAGCCGAGCTGGCCACCCCCGCCAGCAGCGAGAAGATGTGCGAGAAGGCGGCGGCCTCCGGTGCCGACCTCGTGTTCCTCGACCTGGAGGACGCCTGCGCGCCGCTCGGCCAAGGAGGCGCGCGCGCGGCATCGCGGTCGCGGCGCTGACCGAGCTCGACTGGGGCCGCACGGTGCGGGCCGTGCGGGTCAACGGCCTCGACACGCCGTGGTGCCACGACGACATCATCGAGGTGGTGACCGGCGCGGGCGACCACCTCGACGTGCTGATCGTGCCCAAGGCCCGCACCGCCCGGGACGTGTGGTGGGTCGACGTGCTGCTCACCCAGCTGGAGACGAAGCTCGGCCGCACCCGGCGGATCGGCCTCGAGGTGCTGATCGAGGAGTCCGAGGGTCTGGCCAACGCGGCCGAGATCGCCCGGGCCAGCGACCGGCTGGAGGCGATCATCTTCGGCGCCGGCGACCTGTCGGCCTCGCAGCGGGCCCGGGTCGACGGCAACTTCGACCCGGTGTCGGAGTACCCGGGCGACTTCTGGCACTACGCCCGCTTCCAGGTCGTCACCGCGGCCCGGGCCGCGGGCATCGACGCCATCGACGCCCCCTACCCCGCCTACCAGGACCCCGACGGCTACCGCCGGGCCGCCACCCACGCCAGCCTCCTCGGCTTCGACGGCAAGTGGGCCATCCACCCGGGCCAGATCCCGATCGCCCACGAGGTGTTCGCCCCCACGCCGGAGGAGGTCGCCGCGGCCCGGGCCGCCATCGACGACTACCGGCGGGCCGAGGCCGAGGGCGTCGGCGCCATCGGGCGCGACGGTCGCCTCGTCGACGCCGCCCACATGCGCCTGGCCGAGAACACCCTCCACAAGGCGTCGCTGGCCGAGCAGGGCGGCCGTGACCGCGATGACCGGCGGCGACGACCGGCCGCTGCGGGTCGTGCAGTGGGCCACCGGCAACATCGGCACCCGCGCCCTCCGGCGGGTGATCGAGCACCCGGCGATGGAGCTGGTCGGCGTGCACGTCCACTCGCCCGACAAGGTCGGCGCGCGACGCGGGCGAGCTGTGCGGCCTGCGCCCCGATGGGCGTGGCCGCCACCGACGACGTCGCCCACGTGATCGACCTCGCGCCGGACTGCGTGCTCCACACCGCCCGCAGCCTCGACGTCGACGACCTGTGCCGCGTGCTGGAGGCGGGCATCGACGTGGTCACCACCCGCGGCGAGTTCCACCGTCCGGCCAGCGTGGACCGGCCGATCTGCGGGAGCGCATCGAGGCCGCCTGCCGGGCGGGCGGGTCGTCGATCCACTGCACCGGGAGCAGCCCGGGCTTCATCACCGAAGCGGTGCCGCTGGTGCTGACCTCGATCCAGCGGCGGCTCGACCACCTCGCCATCGAGGAGAGCGCCGACCTGTCGCAGCGCGACTCCCCGGACCTCCTGTTCTCGATCATGGGCTTCGGCCGCCAGCCGGGGCCGATGGGCGACGCCCGGGTCGAGCACCTGCGGGCCGCCTTCGGGCCGTCGCTCGAGCGTGGTCGCCGACGCCCTCGGCCTGCCGCTCGACGACGCTCGACGGCCGACGGTGCGGTGGCGGTCGCCCGGCAGACCACCGAGATCGCGGCCGGGACCATCGAGGCCGGCACCATCGGCGGCCCAGCGGATGACGGTCACCGGTCTGCGGGGCGGACGGCCGCTGCTCTCGTTCACGCGCGAGCTGGTACTGCACGACCGACGTCGACCCGGCGCTGGGACCTCCGCCCGACGGGCTGGCGGATCCAGGTCGACGGCGACGCGCCGCTCGACGTCGAGCTGCGCTTCCCGGTGCCCCTCGACCGGATGGCCGAGACCTCGCCGGGCTACACCGCCAACCGGGCCGTCAACGCGGTGCCGCTGGTCTGCGCCGCCGCGCCGGGCATCCGCACGAGCGTCGACCTGCCCCAGGTCATCGCCCGCCTCGGCTGACCCCTCGGCTCACCCGGGCCGGGCCCGGGCGCGAGTCGGGGCGACCACCACGCGGGTGATCGCCCCGACGTGTCGGCGGCGGGACCAGGGGGTGCCCCACCGCCGGACCAGTGGCGTCAGCTGACGGGGATGGCCAGCGTCTTGCCCTCGAGGTACTCCTCCAGCCCGGCGACGCCCATCTCCCGGCCGACGCCCGACTGCTTGTAGCCGCCGAAGGGGGCGTCGGGGCCGTAGTACATGCCCCCGTTGACGCTCACGGTGCCGACCCGGATCCGGCGGGCGACGCCGATGGCGCGCTCCTCGTCGGCGCCCCACACCGAGCCGGACAGCCCGAAGATGGAGTTGTTGGCGATGGCCACCGCGTCGTCGTCATCGTCGTAGGGGATCACCACGAGGACCGGCCCGAAGACCTCCTCCTGGGCGATCCGGGCGTCCTGGTCGACGTCGACCAGGAGCGTCGGCTGGTAGAAGAAGCCGGGCCCGTCGACCGGTGCCCCGCCGACGATGACCTTGGCCCCGTCGGCCACCGCCTCCTTGACCATCGCATCGACCTTCTGGCGCTGCTCCTCGGAGATCAGCGGACCCATGAGGTTGCCCGGGTCGCTCGGGTCGCCGACCGGCACGCCGGTCATGGTGCCGGCGATCAGCTCGACGGCCCGGTCGAGCTCGGCCCGGGGCACGAGCACCCGCGTCGTGATGGCGCAGCCCTGGCCCGAGTGGGCGCACACCGTGAAGCCGGCGAACATGGCCGCCAGCTCCATGTCGTAGTCGTCGAGCACGATGAACGCGCTCTTGCCGCCGAGCTCGAGGAACACCTTCTTCACGGTGTCGCTGGCCGCGGCCATGATGTGGCGCCCGGCGGCGGTCGAGCCGGTGAAGCTGACCATGTCGACGCGGGGGTCGGTGACGAGGAGCTTGCTGACCTCGACCTCGGAGGAGTTGAGCACGCTCACGACGCCGGCCGGGATGTCGGTGTGCTCGGCGATGAGGCGCCCGAGCGAGGCGTTGACCCACGGGGTCTGGGGCGGGCCCTTGACGACCACGGTGCACCCGGCGGCGAGGGCCGGCACCAGCTTGGCCAGGATGATCTGGACCGGGAAGTTGTAGGGGGCGATGGCCGCGACCACCCCGACCGCCTCCTTCTCGACCCAGCGTCGGTGCTGCTGGCCGCGGGACTCGATCTCACCGAGCTCCTCGGTGAACTCGTAGCGCTCCAGCAGGTCGGCGTACCACTCGGTGATGTCGATCGGGGTGTCGAGCTGCGGACCCTCGGTGAGCATCAGGGGGGCGCCGACCTCGGCGACGAGCAGCGGCCGCAGCGATTCGCGCTCCTTCACCAGCGCCTGGTGGAGCTGGCGGATGCAGCGCAGGCGCAGCTCCTTGTTCGTCGACCAGTCGGTCTCGTCGAAGGCCGCGGCGGGCCGCGGCGATGGCCCGCTCGGCGTCGGCCGTGGTGGCGTCGGCCGCGGTGCCGAGCACCTCGCCGGTCGCGGGGTTGGTCGTGGGGAAGGTCCGTCCGCCCTCGGCGTCGACCAGCTCGCCATCGATGAGGAGTCGCTCCTCGTGCCACAGGTCCATCGGTTCGCTCCTCGGGTGGGGTGGGTCGGCGCCGGGGCGCCCAGGGTCGGCGGTCGCGCCCCTGGCGTCGCTGGATCGGGGAACGATCCGCGGCCCGGGGACGGCGGCTCCCGGGCGACGCTACCGTGCCGGGCGTCACCCGGTAAAGCGCCTCTCTCCGTCTACGGAAACTTGCTTCTCAGATGTGACCGACGCTACATTCACCGCCGTCACGATCCGTTCCCGCGGATCCCGGCGAGCGGCGGCTCCCCCGAGGCACGCCGACGGGAGGTCCCTGATGCTGTCGTCCAACCGGTTCCGCGCGGCCCGTCCCCGGACCCGCACCGCCCCACCCATCCGGCGGCTGCCGCTGGCCCTCGCCGCCGTCGCCGTGCTGGTGCTCGGCGCGTGCTCGTCGGATGACGGCGACGACGGCGCGGAGCCTGATGCGCCCACCACCGAGGAGGAGGGCGCCGACACCTCCACGACCGGCTCGACCCCCGACCGACCCGACGGCCCGGCCGCGACCATCACCGAGGAGATGACCGGGGGCGAGGGCCTGTTCATGGCCACCGGCGCGGCCGACCTCGGCGACGCCTACGTCGAGGAGGAGTTCCTCGCCGAGGGCACCGCGACGTCCTATGCACCCGTCGGCGAGATCACGGCCGACGGCCGGTGGACGCTCGAGCCCGACGAGGAGGCCGACTACGCGACGCGCATCGTCGTGCGACGCCCGGCCGAGGCCGACGACGCCAGCGGCACCGTCCTGGTGGAGTGGCTCAACGTCAGCGGCGGCGTCGATGCCGACGCCGGCTACTCGACCCTCGCCGAGGAGGTCGTCCGCTCGGGTCACACCTGGGTCGGCGTGTCGGCACAGCTCATCGGCATCGAGGGCGGCGACGTCGCCGTCGAGGTCGACGTGGCCGGGGCCGAGGCCCAGGGCCAGGGCCTCAAGGCCCTCGACCCGGAGCGCTACGGCGAGCTGACCCACCCCGGCGACGGGTTCTCGTTCGACATCTTCACCCAGGTCACCCGCGCGCTCCGCGAGGGCGGGCCGGCGACCGGTGAGGTGGTGCCGGAGCGGGTGGTCGCGGTCGGCCAGTCGCAGTCGGCCTTCGCCCTCGTCACCTACGTGAACGGTGTCCAGCCGCTCACCGAGGCGTTCGACGGGTTCCTCGTCCTCAGCCGGGGTGGCGCCAGCCTGTCGATCGCCGAGCCCGGGCAGTTCTCGGACATCTCCAGCTCGATCGGCGGGACGCCCACCATCCTCCGCACCGACACCGAGGTGCCGATCTTCGAGGTCCAGGCCGAGAACGACGTCGTCGGCGTGCTCCGCTCGTTCGACTCGCGCCAGCCCGACACCGACCTGTTCCGCCTGTGGGAGGTCGCCGGCACGTCGCACGCCGACGCCGACATCCTCGGCGAGGGCCGGGCCGACGCGGTGGACTGCGGCGTGCCGATCAACGACGGCCCGCGCCACGTCGTGTCGAAGGCGGCCCTGCGCCACCTGGTGACGTGGATGGTCGACGGCACCGAGCCGCCGACCATGCCGCTCCTCGAGCTGACCGAGGGCGACACCGCGGTGAGCCGCGACGAGGACGGCCTCGCCCTGGGCGGGGTGCGCACGCCGCCGGTCGACGTGCCCACCCGGGCCCTGTCGGGTGAGCCCGGGCCGAACACCGACATCATCTGCATCCTGCTGGGGTCGGGCCCGGACCTCCCGCCCGAGCGGCTGACCGAGCTGCACGGCACGCGGGCCGACTTCGAGGCGGCGTACGGTGAGGCGGTCGACGCGGCCGTCGAGGCCGGCGTCGTGCTGGAGGAGGACCGCGACGCCATCGACGGCTACGCCCACCCCGAGCTCGTCCCCGAGTGACGGGAAGCGAGCTGCAGGACCCTGGTCTGACGTGGCGATGGTCGGGGACGGGGTCGCCGTGCGTCGGAGTCGCCGGCGAGGGCGATCGCGATCGCGATCGCGATCAGACCAGCCGATGGTCCTCGGGACCGGTCAGGCGGAGCCAGCGGAAGCCGTAGCCCTCGAGGGCGACCTCGGCGGCTCCGTGGTCGTCGAGCTCGGTGACGCCGTCGACGAGCAGGTCGACGAGCCGCTCCTCGCCCCCTGCGCCCTCGAGCGACAGCGGCACGGCGCAGGGCTCGCTGCCGAGGTTGTGCAGGGCGACGATGCGAGCCCCCTGCCAGGAGCAGGTGTGGGCCAGCACGGCCTCGTTGGGCTGGTCGAGCACGGCGAAGGTGCCCCACCCGAGCTCCGGGCACTCGCGGTAGCGGCGGGCGAGGAGGGTGACGAAGGCGAGGAGCGAGTCCGGGTCGCGGCGCTGGGCCTCGACGTTGACGTGCTCCGGCCCGTAGCCGCCGGTGACCACCGGGGCGGCCAACCGGGACGGGCGGGCGGTCGAGAACCCTCCGTTGCGCCCTGCGGTCCACTGCATCGGGGTACGGACCGCCATCCGACCCTCGACGGCCAGCTCCTCCCCCATGCCGATCTCCTCGCCGTAGAACAGCACCGGCGTCCCCGGCAGCGAGAAGAGCAGGCTGTAGGCCATCCGGATGCGCCGCGGATCGCCGTCGAGCATCGGGGGCAGGCGACGGCGCAACCCCCGCCCGAACAGCTGCATGTCCGGGTCCGGGCCGAAGGCGGCGAAGACCTCCTCCCGCTCGGCGTCGTCGAGCTGGTCGAGGGTGAGCTCGTCGTGGTTGCGGACGAAGGTGGCCCACTGGCAGTCGTCGGGCGTGTCCGGCCGCCCGCTCAGCGCCTCGGCGAGGGGGCGGGCGTCGGCCCGGGCCAGCGCCAGGTAGAGGTGCTGCATCGTGGTGAAGTCGAACAGCATCGTCAGCTCGTCGCCGTCCTCGTCCCCGAAGAACTCCCTCGCCTGTGCCGGCGGCAGGTTGACCTCGCCGAGGAGGACGGCGTCGCCCTGCCGGCGGGTGAGGAAGGCGCGGAGGTCGCGGAGGTAGTCGTGGGGCTCGGGCAGGTCGACCGAGCCGCCCGGGATCGTGTGCGTCTCGAGCAGGAAGGGGACCGCGTCGACGCGGAAGCCGGAGACGCCGAGCTGGAGCCAGTAGCCCATCACCTTGGCGATCTCGTCCCGCACCGCCGGGTTGGCCACGTTGAGGTCGGGCTGGTGGCGGTAGAAGCGGTGGAGGTAGTGCTGGCCCGCCTTCTCGTCGTAGGTCCAGACGCTGGTCTCCTCGTCGGGGAAGACGATGCCCTCGTCGGCACCAGGGGGAGGCTCGTCGACCCACACGTACCAGTCCCTGTACGGCGACGACCGACTGGCCCGCGCCGACCGGAACCAGGGGTGGCGGTCCGAGGTGTGGTTCACGACCAGGTCGAGGATGACCCGCATCCCGCGGTCGCGAGCGGTGCGGATGACCTCGATGAGGTCGCCGGCGGTGCCCAGCCGGGAGTCCACGCCGTAGAGGTCGGTGATGTCGTAGCCGTCGTCGCGGTCGGGGGTCGGGTAGATCGGCATCAGCCAGAGACAGGTCACCCCGAGCTCGGCGAGGTGATCGATGCGCTGGGCCAGCCCGGCCAGGTCGCCGCGGCCGTCGCCGTCCCAGTCGAGGTAGGTCTCGACGTCGAGGCAGTAGACCACCGCCGTCTTCCACCACAGGTCGCTGGTGTCGGTGAGCTTCACGCTGCGGTGACCTCCAGCTCGGGCAGGACCGCCTCGCCGAAGGCGTCGAGGAAGGCCCGCTGCTCCTGCCCGACGTGGTGGAGGAACACCCGGTCGAAGCCGATGCCGACGAGCTCGTGCAGGTGCGCGGCGTGGCGCCCGAGGTCGCTGGTGGTGAACACCGAGCCGGCGACGTCGTCGGGGGTGACATGGCGGGCGGCCTCGTCGAAGATCTCCGCGGTCTCGATGTCCCAGCACAGCGGGGGCGAGAAGACGTTCGTGCGCCACTGGTCGTGGGCGATCGCCGAGGCCGTCGCATCGTCGGGCGCCCACGACAGGTGGACCTGGAGGGCCACCGGGCCGACGCCGCCACCTTCCCGGTAGGCGTCCACCACCCGCCGGAGCACCTCGGGCGGTTGGGCGACGGTGATCAGCCCATCGGCCCACCCGGCAGCCCATCCCGCCGTCGCGGGCGAGACGGCGGCGGCGAGCAGCGGCACGGGCTCGTCGGGCAGGGTCCACACCCGCGCCCGGTCGACCGTGACCAGGCCGTCGCGGCTGACCACCTCGCCTCGGTGGAGGGCGCGGATGACCTCCACGCACTCGGCCAGCCGGGCGCTGCGCACCTCCTTGCGCGGCCACCCGCCTCCGGTGATGTGCTCGTTCGAGGCCTCGCCCGTGCCGAGGGCGGCCCAGAAGCGACCGGGGTACATGGCGCCGAGGGTGGCGGTGGCTTGGGCGACGATGGCCGGGTGGTAGCGCTGGCCCGGCGCGTTGACCACACCGAAGGGCAGCGACGTCGCCTCCAGCGCCGCACCCAACCAGGACCAGGCGAAGCCGCTGTGGCCCTGCCGCTCGCTCCACGGCGAGAAGTGGTCCGAGCACATGGCGGCGGTGAAGCCGACCTCCTCGGCGCGGCGCACCGCGTCGACCAGGGCGCGCGGGTGCACCTGCTCGTGGGAGGCATGGAAGCCGACGACCGTCATGGTCGACCCCTTCCCGCCCGACCCGACTTCGCACACGGCGAGCCCGATCCCCCGTGCCTAGGGCGTGCCTGATCCGTGCCTGTAGGGGCCGATGCTGGCAGTGACTGACCGGTGCAGGACGGGACCAGATGGGACCTCCGCATGCCCCCTGACCTGGGCATTTCTGGAGGTTCCCGTGGTGGAGGTGATGGGATTCGAACCCACGGCCTCTTCGATGCGACCGAAGCGCTCTAGCCAACTGAGCTACACCCCCGAAGGGACGCCCACCCTACTCGGAGGGCCACGGCGCGATGCCACCCGATGACCGCCCCGCCAGCCGCACCGATGGCGGGTGGTCGCAGCGCCGCGACCAGCGGTCGAGCGCTCGTGGCGCGGCTGGGTGACCACCGGCTGGATTGAGTTCATCGCGATTGGGTAACAATGTCGTGACAGTGTCGTCATGCACTCGCCGCTCGTGCGTGCCACACCACTCCTGGTGAGGCCGAAGTTCACGCAGTGGCCTCACATCCCTCCCGTCCGCGCCGAAATGGAACCCATGCGCACCAACCTTCCCCGCGTGCTGCGCGTCGCCCTCGCGGTGACCTTGGCCCTCGTGCTCACCGCCTGCCTCTCCAGCGGGCAGAGCGCCGTGCAGAACGAGCTCAACGCCGATCGACGGGCCTACGGCCGCAGCGCCCTCCGCTCCCACTCCACGCTCAACAAGAAGGCCCAGGCCTGGGCCGAGCGGCTGGCTCGCGAGAACCGGCTCTACCACTCGACCCTCAGCTCGGGTGCCCCGTCGTGCTGGCGGGCCCTCGGCGAGAACGTCGGCTACGGCAGCTCGGTCGCCTCGGTGCAGGACGCCTACATGCGCTCCAGCGCCCACAAGGCCAACGTGCTCAAGTCCACCTGGAACTGGGTGGGCGTCGGCATGGCCCGCAACGGCAGCCGGGTGTTCACCGTCCAGGTCTTCATGACCGGGTGCACCTGACCCACCAGATCCCCACCCCCACCCCCCCACCCTGAGGCAGCCCACGGGCTGCCTCAGGCGCGTCAGGGCTCGGAGCGGGCCTCGATCGCCCGCTGGAGGCGGGCCTGCAGCACGGTGGTGGTGACGTCGCCCCGGCTGCGCTCCAGGACGGCCCGCAGCTGGTCGAGGCTGCGCCTCAGGCCGAGGGTGAGCGCATCGGGGTAGTCGACCAGCGAGAGCACGTCGTAGACGTCGTCCATCGCCCCCAGCAGGGCCTCGGCCCGGTCGAGGTCGCCCTCCCGCAGGCGGTCGAGCAGGTTGCGGCGCAGCTCGCTGGCCGCCTCGCACAGGCCGCGCATCCACGCCGCGGGGTCGACGCCGACCTCGTCGGGTCCCGGTGCCGGCGTCCCGGCCACCAGGGCCTCGGTGAGGCGGGCCTCGGCGAACTCCTTCTCGGCGTCGTGGAGGAAGCCGGCGTGGGTCAGGGCCGGGAACGGGGCGAGCGTCCGCTGGGCCCGCCGCAGGGCCTCCTCGGCCTCGGCCACGTGGGTGGCGACCACATCGTGCTCACCCCGGTGGACGGCCCGGATGGCCCGCGACGAGCTGCGGACCGTGGCCCGGCACGCCGGCAGCGCGGCCTCGCGCGCCTCGTGGGCCGCGCCGAGGCCGACGCGGATCGTGTCGGTGATGCCCTCGAGGCGGGCTCGGGCGGCGCCGGCCTGGTCGGTCATCGAGCGACGGGCCGGCGGCGGTGCGGCGGGGGACGCTCAGCCGGCGGTGCGGCGGACCGTCACCAGGCGGGGCTGGGTCTGCGGCCGGAGGACCGAGGTAGCGCACCTTGGTCGAGCGCTCGCCGGCCAGCTTGCGCATCTGCACCAGCAGGAAGACGTAGCCGGCGAGGGCTGCGTCGACCGCGAGGTGGAGCAGGATCAGCATGCCGCCGAAGGCGAGGGCGAGCAGGAAGGTGAAGGCGGCGAGCACGGCCAGGGCGACCAGGACGTCGCGACGGCGCTTGCGGGCGGCGGCCCGACCGGTCGGAGCACCCGGCAGGGGCAGGTCCGGCATCGACGAGCGGCGGGCGACGAGGCCCACGCCGGGGGTCGCCCGGCCGAGCACGTCGAGCCCGTTGCGGAAGCTCGTCACCGACGACCCGGGACGGGAGTCGACGCGGTTGCGCACGAACGGCGGCACCAGGACGATCGCCCACACGATGGCCAAGAGGATCAGGACCGGCACACCCATAACTCCAGCTCGGGACCTTTCGTGCTCAGGACGCTACCTGCGTGGTGCCCGTCACACGGGGATGCTCGCCGGGACGGCGACCGTGGGGTGGTGGGCCGCGGCGCGGCGGATCGGAATGTGACAGTTCTACTACGAACATGACGACGAGACCAGCCCCGGGTGGCGGCCAGGTGGCGAACCCGAGGTCCGCCGATCGAGCGGTCAGACCTCGGCGGGGTCGCCCAGGCCGGCGGGGCCGATCATGCCGGTGGCGCCGTCGCCGCCCTCGAGCGCCTGGTCGACGGGGTCGACGGCGTGGTCGAGCAGGACGCTGTCGATCGTGTCGTCGAGGGTGTCGCCCGGGTCGCGGCGGTAGGTGCCCGAGCGCCCACCGGTCTTCTCCCACAGGGCGATGTCGCCGATGGTCATCGACCGGTCGGCCGACTTGCACATGTCGTAGATGGTGAGGGCGGCGACCGAGCAGGCCGTCAGCGCCTCCATCTCGACACCGGTGCGGTCGACCGTGTCGACGTGGGACTCGACCTCGATGTAGGTGTCCTCGATGCGGAAGTTCACCAGCACCGCGCCGACGAGCAGCGGGTGGCACAGCGGGATGAGGTCCGACGCCCGCTTGGCGGCCTGGATGCCGGCCACCCGGGCGACGGCCAGGACGTCGCCCTTGCCGACGCCACCCCGAGCCACGAGCGACGTCGTCTCGGGGTGCATGTAGACCCTGCCGCGGGCCACCGCCCGTCGATGCGTGGGCTCCTTGGGCGTCACGTCGACCATGCGAGCCCGGCCGAGGGGGTCCAGGTGGGTCAGGCCACGGTCCGGCATCCCCGGATGCTAGGCCCGGCGGGCCACCGACGCCGACCTGGCTCGCCCCGGCGCCGTCCGGCACCGGTGGGTCTCCCCCGTCAACCGCCGATCTGCGACATCGAGCGGCCGGGGCGGATGAAGGTGGCCTGCCCGATGAGGTGGCCCGGCCCCTTGCCCCGCACCGCCTCGACGACGAGGTCGGCCAGCTCGGCGTCGCTCGCGCCACCCCGCAGGGGGTCGCGCAGGTCGGTCTCGGTGGTGGCGAAGAGGCAGGTGCGGAGCTTGCCGTCGGAGGTGAGGCGGATGCGATCGCAGTCGCCGCAGAACGGGTGCGGTGACGCTCGGGATCACGCCGATCGAGCCCTGCCCGTCGCGGTAGCGCCACTCGGTCGCCGGCGCGGACCCCCGGGGCACGGCCTCGACGGGGAAGACGGCATCGATCGCGGCGACGATCTCGTCCTGCGACACGACCGCGTCGCGGTCCCAGGCGCCCGACGCGTCGAGCGGCATGAACTCGATGAAGCGGACCGTGACGCCCTTGGTGCGCCCGAAGGCGGCGAGGTCGACGACCTCGTCGTCGTTCACCCCCTTCATCACCACCGCGTTGAGCTTGAGCGGGGTGAGCCCGTGGGCGAGGGCGGCGTCGATGCCGGCCAGCACCCGGTCCAGCTCGGGGCGGCGGGTGAGCTCGAGGAACCGGTCGGCCCGGAGGGTGTCGAGCGAGATGTTGGCCCGCCGCAGGCCGGCCGCGGCCAGCGGGGCGGCGTGGACGTCGAGGGTGACGGCGTTGGTGGTGATGCTGAGGTCGGTGCCGAGGGCGGCGAGGCGCTCGACCAGCACGGGCAGGTGGGCCCGCACCGTGGGCTCGCCACCGGTGAGGCGGATGGCGTCGATGCCGAGCTCGCGCACCAGCAGCGCGGCCAGCCGCTCGACCTCCTCGAAGGTCAGCAGCTCGTGGCGCGGCTGCCACGGCAGCCCCTCCTCGGGCATGCAGTAGGTGCACCGGAGGTTGCAGCGGTCCGTCACCGAGATGCGGAGATCACGGTGGACGCGGCCGTGGCCGTCGATCAGCGGGCGCACGCCGGTCAGCCTATGCCCCTCCCGCCGCGCTGCGGGCATGTGAGAACCGGGTTCTGCCACTCCCTCGCGACGCCTCGCCGAGGCCTCGCGCCCCGGGGCGTGGTCGCCGTCCTGGTGCACCGCGGCCGGGACACCTGACCCGCGGGTCAAGCGCATGGGCCGATCGGACCGTTCGCGACGCCGTGACCTGGCGATCCGGACCTGACCCGGTTTCGACTCCGACGTCGAACCTCAACTCACGCTGCGTCCCGGACGATGGAGAAGGCGATTGCCACCTGCGGTGAGCGGTCGTGTCCAACGGGGCAGGGCGGTGACTCGGGCGGTGGCGACGGACCTACCCAGGAGAGAGAACGTGTTCGACTCGTTGCGCATCCGATGGAAGCTGGGCCTCGTGCTCGCGCTTCCCGTCCTCGCCCTCTTGGCGATGACGGTCGTCATCGTCGGTGACGCCGGCCAGGAGGCCCGCGACGCCGAGCAGCGGGCCGACGTGGTCCGCGCCCAGGCCGAGTTCGCCACCGCGTCGCTCGGACCTGGAGGCGTGATCGACAAGCTCCAGGACGAGCGGGCCGGCGACCTCGCCCGCATGGCCGGCGTCGAGTCGATCTACGACGATGCCAAGATCCGTCCGGACACGGACAAGGCCGCCGACGCCTACCGCCAGGCCGTCAGCGAGCAGTCCGCAGAGGTGCAGGAGGCCTACGCCCCCGCCCTCGCCGCCATCGACGAGCTCGACGCCCTCCGGGCCGAGGTCGACGGCATCATCGAGGCCGGCAACGTCGACGTGCTCGCCGCGGCCGAGACCCTGTGGGACGACTACTCCGCCCTCATCACCCAGGTGTACGAGGTCAACACCGCCGCCGTCGCCGAGATCGACGACCCGACGCTCCGCACCGGCGCCGTCCTGACCGACCTGGGCATCCGGTACAAGGAGGGGATGGCCAACCTGGCCACCGCCGTGGCCCAGAACGCAGCCCTCGGTCGCCTCGACACCCCCGCCTCCATCACCGAGATCAGCGACACCAACGCCCGGGTCGACACCCTGCTGAGCGACATCGAGCTCAACGCCAAGGGCCCGTACGCGCAGATCGTGCAGGACACCGTGCGCAACGAGGACTACAAGTTCGTCCTCGACTTCTACGACCTCGTCGTCGCCGGTGAGGACGTCACCCTCGAGGATGCGTCCGGCCCGGAGATCTCCGAGCGCAACTCCTACGTGGTCGGCTTCATCGACCAGGTCGGCGTGCAGCTGCAGGAGGACGCCGACGCCGTGGTCGCCGCGGCCGAGCAGGAGGCCGACGACGCCAGCCAGCGCCAGGTCACCGTCGCCCTGGTCGCCGGTCTGGTGCTGGTGCTCGCCATCGGCGCCGGCCTGCTGGCCAGCCGCTCGATCACCCGCCCGCTGCACCGCCTCACCAGCGAGGCCAACTCCATCGCCAACGACCGCCTGCCCGGCGCCGTGAAGGAGATCCTCGACAGCCCGCATGGGCGAGGACGTGGTCATCCCCGAGCTGGCCCAGGTGCCCACCAAGGGCGGCTACGAGATCGCCGAGGTGGCCACCGCCCTCAACACGGTGCAGGCCAGTGCGGCCGAGCTCGCCGTGGAGCAGGCGGTGCTGCGCCGCAACATCGCCGACTCGTTCGTCAACCTCGGTCGTCGCAACCAGAACCTGCTCGACCGCCAGCTCGACGCCATCACCGACATGGAGAGCGGCGAGACCGACTCGCGAGGCCCTGGAGCAGCTGTTCGCCATCGACCACATGGCCACCCGCATGCGTCGGAACGCCGAGTCCCTCCTGCTGCTCGCCGGTGAGGAGCCGTACCGCCAGTGGGCGGCGCCGGTGCCGATCCTGGACGTCCTCCGCGGCGCCCTCGGCGAGGTCGAGGAGTTCTCCCGGGTCGCAGATCAGCCGCCTCGACGAGGTGTCGGTCAAGGGCAGCTCCGCCGCCGACCTCACCCACATGATCGCCGAGCTGCTGGAGAACGCCCTCAGCTTCTCCCCGCCGACGACCACCGTCGAGATGGCGACCATGACCCGCGGCGGCCGCTGCATGCTCCTGATCGTCGACAACGGCGTGGGCATGGAGCCCCAGGACCTCGCCCTGGCCAACACCCGCCTCTCCGGCGAGGAGAGCTTCACCGTCGCCCCGTCCCGCTACCTCGGCCACTACGTGGTCGGCATCCAGGCCCAGCGCCTGGGCGTGACGGTCGACCTCATCGACACCCCGACCGGTGGGATCACCGCCCGCCTCGACATCACCGCCCTGCTGGAGACCGAGGAGGTCGAAGTGCCGTCCAGCCCCGACGAGGAGACGTCCCCGCTCAACGTGGAGGTCCCCGACTCCCCCGCCGCCCTCGACGAGGCGCCCCAGGCCGGCGAGCCCGCCGAGCGGGCTCCGACGTCCGTGTCGGCGTCGCCGCCCCGGTCGCCTCGGCGGCCACCACGGGTCCGGTCGTGGACGGGCCGGCTCCGGCCGCTCCGACCGCTCCCGCCGGCCCGGCCACGCCGATCGTGGTGACGCCGGACATGACCCGCAACGGCTACCGCAAGCGGGTCCGGGGCGCCAACGTGCCCCGCACCGAGGTCATCGCGGCCCGCCAGATCCGGGGCGACGAGCCCGCGGCGTCGGCTGACGACGACGGCTCCACCGCAGACTCCATGCGCTCGATGCTCAGCGGCCTGAGCGCAGGCACCGAGCGAGGCCGGGCTGATGCCGAGGCCGAGCGTGGCACCACCAACGACGGAGGAGGACAGGCGATGAGCGTCCAAGATGACGCCCAGAAGTTCAACTGGATGCTGAACAAGTTCGTCAGCGACACCAGCGGGGTCACCGACGCCGTCGCCGTGTCGGCCGACGGTCTGCTGATGGCCCGGTCGAACACCCTCGACACCGCCGGGGCCGACCAGGTCGCCGCCATCATCTCGGGCTTCGTGAGCCTGGGCCAGGGTGCGACCCGGTGCTTCGCCTTCCAGCGCCTCGACCAGATCATCATCGCCATGAAGGGCGGGTACCTGTTCGTGTCCGCCATGGGCGACGCCGGCTGCCTCGGCGTCGTGGCCGCTCCCCGCTGCGACATGGGGAACATCGGCTACCAGATGGCGCTGCTGGTGGAGCGGGCCGGTCCGGCCCTCACGCCCGAGCTCGTGGACGAGCTCAAGAACCTGGTGCTGGCGTCATGAGCGCGACCGGAGGGTGCCGGCGGCCACGACTTCGTCCGCCCCTTCATCATGACGGGCGGCCGCACCGCCGCCGCCGCCCAGCACACGACCCTGCGCCTGGAGAGCCTGGTGGAGCGCAGGACGGGCAGCGCCGTCACCGCCACCATGCCCTCCGAGCAACGGTCCGTCCTGGGCCTCTGCGACCGGGCCATCTCCGTCGCCGAGATCTCCTCCGAGCTCGGCATCGTCGTCGGCGTGATGCAGATCATCATCGGCGACCTGGTCGACTCCGGGCACCTCGTGGTGTTCGAGGACGCCCCCGCCGGCTCCGACGACGAGCTCGACATCCTCACCCGCATCACCGACAAGATCCGGAGCCTCTAGATGTCTCCCTCCACCCCCACCATCGACGGCACGCCGCCCGGGGCGACCAAGCGGTCCGACGCCGCGCTCGGCGAAGATCGTCGTCGCCGGCGGCTTCGGCGTCGGGAAGACGACCCTCGTCGGGACGCTCTCCGAGATCCCGCCGCTGACCACCGAGGCGGCCATGACGACGGCCTCGCTCGGCGTCGACGACAGCTCGAAGGTCAGCTCCAAGACGACGACCACCGTCGCCATGGACTTCGGGCGCCTCACCATCGACGAGAGCCTGATCCTCTACATCTTCGGGACCCCGGGCCAGGACCGCTTCGGCTTCATGTGGGACGACCTGGTCGTCGGCGCCCTCGGCGCCGTCGTGCTGGTCGACCTGCGCCGGATCGACGACTGCTTCCCGGCCATCGACTTCTTCGAGTCCCGGGACATCCCCTTCGTGGTGGCGATCAACCGCTTCGAGGAGCGACACCCCCGACCTCACCGAGGTGCGCGAGGCCCTCGACCTCGCCGAGGACCACCCGATCGTCGTGTGCGACGCCCGGTACCTCGAGTCGGTGAAGCTGGTGGTGCTGCGGCTGCTCGACCTGCTGGTGGTCGAGTTCAAGCGCAAGAAGTCCCGCCCCTCGAGCGGCCGGAAGGCCCTGCTGAAGTGAGCTGAGCCCGCCCGCCGGTCCTCCTCCCCCCGCACGGGGTGGAGGCCCACGCGGATGCAGGTGGGTCCAGGCGGACCTAGGCGGACCCGGCGTCGGTCGGGTCGGCGGAGGCCGGGGCGGATCCGGCGGTCGGCGTGGTGCCGACCTGGTGCGCGGCGAGGGCAGCCGGTTCGTCGAGCACGATGACGTCGAGCGACCCGCCCTCGGGCACGCCGTCGCCGTCGGGCAGGACCGCGAGGCCCTGCGCGGCGGACGTCGCCACCAGCTGGTGGCTCCCCTGACCCGCGACCGGGACGGCTCGGACCCCGTGGCCCGACGGGTCGCCGACGAAGGTGACCCGCACGTAGTGGACCTTGCCGTCGGGGCGGCGGCCGAAGCCTGCGCCCGCCGTGGCGGCCACGGTCGGCCGGTCGAGCACGGACTCCCCCGCCATGCGGCGCAGCAGCGGACGGGCCAGCAGCTCGAAGGACACCAGGGCCGACACCGGGTTGCCGGGCAGCCCGAGGAGGGGGATGCCCTCGACGGTGGCGAGGGCGAACGGCTTCGCGGGGCGGATGGCGATCTGGAGCCACCGGGGGTCGGCCATCCGGTCGAGGACGAGCTTCACGACGTCGGCCTCGCCCATGCTCACCCCACCGGAGGTCAACAGCACGTCGCAGCGCGTGGCGCCGGAGCGGAGGGCTGCGGCCACCGAGTCGGGCGAGTCGCGGACCCACCCCAGGTCGACGGGCACCGCTCCGACCTCGGCCACCGCGGCCAGCAGCATCGGGCGGTTCGAGTCGCGGATCTGCCCCGGGCCGAGGCCGCGGGGCGCCTCGACGAGCTCGTCACCCGTCGACAGCACCCCGACCCGTGGGCGGGGCACGACGGCCACCTCCGTGCGGCTCAGCGACGTCAGCACCCCGACGAGGGGTGCGGTGATCGACGGAGCCGGCGCGCACCACGACCGTCCCGGCGGCGACGTCGTCGGCCGCGCCGCGGACGTGCTGGCCGGCATCGACCGGCGAGAGGATCGCCACCGTCTCGTCGTGGTCGCGGGTGCCGCTCGACGGCCGGGTCTGCTCGACCGGCACCACCGCGTCGGCGCCGGCCGGCACCGGAGCCCCCGTCATGATCCGCACCGCCTGGCGGTGCCCGACGGTCACCTCCGACGCCCGCCCGGCACGGATCGAGTCGACGACCTCCAGCACGACGGGCAGCACGGACGAGGCGCTGGCCACGTCCGACCACCGCACCGCGAAGCCGTCCATCGCCGAGCCGGCGAAGCCCGGGAGGTCCGAGGCGGCCTCGACGTCCTCGGCCAGGACGCAGCCCCGGGCGCGTGCCACGGGCACCCGACGGGTGGGCAGCGGCTCGCCTCGGGCGAGCACCAGGTCGCGGACCTCCGAGAGCGGCAGCACGGCGGCCAAGGTACCGGCCCGGCGCCGGAAGCCCGGCGTCCGACCCTGCCGCGTCAACCCTTCGGGCGGGTCGTTCGTCTAGGGCACATGATCGAGGCGATGACGACACGAGGCGGTGAGGTGCAGGCACCGCCCGACCTGCGGGTCCTGTACGAGACCCACGCGGTCGGGCTGTTCCGCCTCGCCGTCGCCCTCACCGGCGACCGCACCGAGGCCGACGACATCGTGCAGGACGCCTTCGTGCGCCTGCACCGCACGCCGCGCCCCCCGGCTCCGGAGCTGACCCTGGCCTACCTGCGCCGGACCGTCACCAACCTGGTGTTCGACCGTCACCGGCGCACCGTCACCGCCCGCAGGCTCCGACCCGAGCGCTCGCTGACCGCCCCGTCGGCCGAGACCGGCGCCGTCGATGCCGACCGGGCCCACCGGATCGCCACCGCGGTGGCCGACCTCCCCGACCGCCAACGGGAGTGCGTCGCCCTCCACTACTTCGCCGGCCTCACCGAGGCCGAGGTCGCCTCCACCCTCGACATCTCGGTCGGGTCCGTGAAGACGCACCTGCACCGTGCCCGCGCCACGCTCGCCCCCCGACTGGAGGCCCTCCGATGAGCACCGACGTCGACCAGATCCTCCGCGCCCACGCCGACGAGGCGGCACAGGCCGTGCCCCCGCCGGACGGCTGGGCCCGCCTCGATCAGCGCCTCGCCGACGGCGACGGCGCCCTCGTCGTCCCGATCGATCCTCGGCCCGACGGCGCGTCGCTCCGCCGACGCCGAGCCGCGTGGCTGGCCGCGGCCGCCGCCCTGCTGGTCGTCGTGGCGGCGGTCGGCGTCCTCGCCACCCGCGACGACGAGCAGTCGGTGCAGATGCCCCCCGCCACCGCCCCGCCGTCGACCGAGGCATCCTCGACCACCGAGGCCCCCGCGACGGAGACCACGACCCCGACCACCGCCGGCTCGACCCCGACGACGGCGCCGGACGCCACCACCACGACGACCGAGCCGTCGCTGCCCGCGCTCCCCGGTCCGTGGTCGGCATCCTCGACCCGGACGGCGACGGCATCGGCGACCTCGTCGTCCTGGGTTCCGACGGGAACGTCACCGCCACGCTCGTGGAGAGCTGGGTGGGGACCGAGGTGGAGGAGGGCGGACCCGCCGGGCCGTCGGCGATCGACGTGCTGCCCGACGGCCGGGTGATCTACGAGATGTGCTGCGAGCCCGCCGTCGGACGCGTGAGCGTCGTGGATCCCGCCACCGGCATCAGCGAGGACGTCGGGTACGGGCGCCACCCGACCGTCAGCCCCGACGGCAGCCGGGTGGCGGTGTCCATCCGCTACGACGACGACGAGATCCACGTGTTCGACCTCGCCGCCCCGGCCGACGACGGCGGCCCGCTGCTGGCCGGCGGGCGTCCGGTCATCGGCGCCACGGGTGACCGCAGCGTGTCCGGCCTGGCCTGGTCGCCGGACGGCTCCGACCCTCGCCGATCGAGACCTCCCGCCAGACCACCGCGGGCGAGACCGACCCCGCCGTCGACGTCGTCGACCTGGCCTCCGGGGCGCGCCAGCGGGTGCCCGGCGCGCTCGACGCGGCCTACCTCGCCGACGGGCGGCTGCTCGTCTCGACCGAGACCGTGCCGGACGGTGCCTCCTGGCCCCAGCTGGTCGCCACCGCCCTGGCCATCGTCGACCCGGCGACGGGGACGAGCGATCCCGTGCTCGACGCCGTCCGGGTCGTCCAGCTCGACGCCACCGCCGACGGCCGGTGGGTGCTCGCGGTGAGCGACGGGGGGTCGATCTGGGCCCTCTCGTCCGCCGACGGCACCGACCAGGGCACGGTCCTCACCCTCCCCGGCCTGGCCGTCGGCCGCCGGCTGACCCTGCCCACGGCCGAAGGCCGGTCCCTACAGGCGGTCGGCGACGAAGGCCTTGAGGAAGTCGCGGAACTCGGGGCCGAGGTCGTCGCGCTCGCTGGCCAGCTCGACGATCACCTTGAGGTAGTCGAGCACCTGGCCGGTGTCGTAGCGACCCTCGGTGAAGGTGTAGCCGTACACCGCCTGCTCCTGGAGCAGCAGGGCGATGGCGTCGGTGAGCTGCAGCTCGCCGCCGGACCCGGGGGTGATGCGCCCCAGGGCATCGAAGATCTCCGGGGTCAGGACGTAGCGGCCCATGATCGCCAGGTTCGACGGCGCGGTGCCGGGCGCCGGCTTCTCGACCATGTCGAGGACCTGCACCAGGTTGTCGGAGACCGGCTCGGGCTTGACCGCCCCGTACCGCGAGATCTCCTCCGAGGAGACCTCCTGCAGGGCGATCACCGAGCGGTTGTAGCGGGCGTAGGTGGAGATCATCCCCTCGAGCAGGCCGGACTCGGCACTCATCCACTCGTCGCCCAGCAGCACCGCGAAGGGCCGGTCGCCGACGTGCTTGCGGGCCACCGAGATGGCGTGACCGAGGCCGAGGGGCTCGCCCTGGCGCACGTAGTGGATGTCGGCCAGCTCGGCGATGTCGACCAGCTGGTCGCGCATCTCGTGCTTGCCCTTCTCGCCGAGGAGGTACTCGAGCTCGAAGTTCCGGTCGAAGTGGTCCTCGAGGCTGCGCTTGCTGCGACCGGTGATGATCAGGATGTCGTCGATGCCGGCCCGCACGGCCTCCTCGACCACGTACTGGATGGCCGGCTTGTCGACGACCGGCAGCATCTCCTTGGGCATGGCCTTGGTGGCCGGCAGGAACCGGGTGCCCAGTCCGGCGGCCGGGATGACGGCGGTGGTGACGCGCTGCGAGGAGTCCACGGCCCGCTTTCTACTGCCTGGCAGGGGCGTGGGTCGCAGGGCCCGGTGGCGAGCGCCGCGGGTGGGCCGGTACGCTGGCACTCGCGACCGTCGAGTGCCAGCCCGTCCCGCCGGCACGCACGCCGTCGACCGCCACCCGGGCCCCTGAGCGGGGCCGAGCTCGCCCAGGAGACCGGATGCCCACCTACGAGTACCGCTGCAAGGACTGCAGCCACACGTTCGACGCGTACCAGTCGTTCACCGACGATGCCCTGACCGAGTGCCCGGAGTGCCAGCGGCTCGCTGAAGAAGCTGTTCGGGAACGTCGGCATCTCCTTCAAGGGCAGCGGGTTCTACAAGACCGACAGTCGCTCCGGGTCGTCCTCCGGGGCCTCGTCGACGTCCACGACGCCGAGCTCCGACGGCAACGGGTCGTCCTCCGGCTCGTCCGACTCGTCGAGCTCGTCCCCGTCGTCCGGCTCCGACTCCTCCTCCGGGACGAAGCCGGCCACCGCGTCGACGTCCACCCCCGCCCCCTCCACCTCCTCGACCTGACGCGGCGATGAGCGCCGACCCGATCGACCTGGCCGTCATCGGCGGCTCAGGGCTTCACCGCCCTGCTCGACGACGTCGACGAGGTGCAGGTCGACACCCCCTGGGGCGCGCCCTCCGGCCCGATCCAGGTCGCGTCGGTGGGCGATCGCCGCGTCGCCTTCCTGCCCCGGCACGGGCCGGGGCACACCCTGCCCCCGCACCGGGTCCCGTACCGGGCCAACCTCTGGGCCCTGCGGTCGCTGGGCGTCACGCGCGTGCTCGGCCCCTGCGCGGTGGGCTCGCTGCGGCCCGACGTCCACCCCGGCGACCTCGTCGTGGTCGACCAGGCGGTCGACCGCACCTGGGGCCGGCCGGACACCTACTTCGACGGGCCGCTGGTGCACCACGTGTCGCTGGCCGACCCCTACTGCCCCACCCTGCGCACGAGCCTCCTCGGCGCGGCCGAGGCCGGGCCGCTGGACGTCCACGACGGGGGCACGGTGGTGGTGATCCAGGGTCCCCGGTTCGCCACCCGCGCCGAGTCGCGGATCTACCGCGAGCAGGGCGCGACCGTGATCAACATGACCCAGATGCCCGAGGCCGCCCTCGCTCGCGAGCTGGGGCTCTGCTACGGCGCCGTGGCCCTGGTCACCGACTACGACACCGGCGTCGAGGGCGTCGACGTCGCACCGGTGACCCACGAGGAGGTGTTCGCCGCCTTCGCCGCGAACCTCGGCCACCTCCGCGGGGTCCTGCTCGACGCGCTGGCCGCCATCCCCCTCGAGCGGACCTGCGGCTGTGCCGACGGGCCCGGCGGTCACGTCCCGGTCCCGCCGGACGCCTGACACCTCGCGCCTGACGTCGGGTCGCCCCGCCCCGGCGGCTCGGCTCTCAGCCGCCCGGAGGGCGCAGCGCGGCCACGATCGGGCCGGCGGTGAGGGCGGCGGCCACCTCGGCCGCAGCCGTCGGGCTGACCGCCACGACCACGGCCTCGTCGTCGACGTGCACCACCGCGGCGTCGGTGGCGAGCAGGTCCGGCACCCCCGAGGTGGACGGCAGATCGCCCATCGGTCCTGCGCCTGGTGCCCCGCCCGCCACCAGGTCGACGCGGTCGCCGACCTGGAGCGGCAGGCCGGGCACCACGACCGGCACCGGCACCGCCCGCTGCCCCGGCTCGAGGAGCGCGGCGACGCCACCCTCGCCCGACCCTGCGAGGCGGCCGTCGAGGACGGCCTCGCCGGGCCACAGCCCGGTGAGGGCCACCTCGCCGACGGGTGCGTCGGCCCGCGCCCCCTCGGGCACCAGGGCGACGGGCCAGCGCTCGACGGTGACGTCGCCCTCCCCCACCTCCTGACCGGCGGCCACGGGACGGACCACGACGGCGACCGGGTGGGTCGAGCCGAGCGCGGCCTCGGTCGCCGCGGCCCGCCGCAGGGCCGAGTCGGCGACCACGGCGGTGGCGATCGTCAGGGCCACCGCGGCCAGGTACCAGAGCACGGCGCGCCGGGTGAGGCGAGGTCGGACCGGCCGCAGGGAGCGGCGGGGGCGGAAGGGGGGCACGGGCGCGGACCTCCGTCGGGTGCCGGCGGCGGAGCCGGACGTCGAGCGGGGGAAGCGCCCGCCCACCGTTCCCCCGCCACCGGCGCGCCAACCGCCCGGTCCAGGCCGGCCCCCGGCCAGGGTCCGGCGCCGCCGCTGCCGTAGGCTCGTCAGGTCCAGGACAGAGGTGAGGGGAGCAGGACGTGCACAAGGAGCTCGGACGACGGCTGCTCGTGGCCGCCTGCGCGGTGGCGGTGCTCGCCGCGGCGTGCGGCGGTGGCGACGACGAGCAGTCCGGAGGCGGGACGCCCGACACCGAGGCGGAGGCACCGGAGACCACGGTGCCGACCGACGACCCGGCCCCCTCCGCCGGCTGCGAGCAGGACCAGGCCACCACCGACGTCGTCGACGAGGCGCGGACGGCCGTCGTCCCCGGCGGTGAGCGGCGGTACCTGGTGACCGCCCCGGCCTCGATCGAACCCCTCCCGCTCGTCCTCGACCTGCACGGCTACGGCGAGAGCCCCGAGGAGCAGGCCAAGACCTCCCTCGCCGGCGCCCTCGGGCTCGAGGAGGGCTTCATCACCGTCACCCCGGCCGGGAGTGGCACGCCGCTCACCTGGCGGGTGGGCGGGGCCGACTCCCCCGACGTCGCCGTGCTCGACGCGATCGTGGCCGCCGTGGCCGCGGTGCAGTGCGTCGACACCCGACGGGTGTACGCCATGGGCTTCGCGAGCGGCGGGATCATGGCCACCGTCCTGGCCTGCTCCGACGCCGATCGCATCGCCGCGGTCGCCGTCGTCTCCGGCATGACCACGTTCGAGGGCTGCGAGCCGAGCCGCTCGGTGGCGATGCTCGGCGTGCACGGCACCGGCGACCCGGTCCTCCTGTTCAACGGCGGGATCGGCGATGCCAGCTACCTGCAGGGCGGCACCCAGAAGCCGTACACCGTCCCGCCGGGCGAGGTCGACATCGACGGCGACGGCATGCCCGAGATCGCCCGCACCTGGGCGACGCTGCAGGGCTGCGATGCGTCCGACGCCACCGATGAGCAGGTGGCCGACGACGTCATCGTCCGCACCTTCGCCTGCCCCGACGAGGCGGTCGAGCTCGTCATCGTGGAGGGCGGGGGCCGGGCGTGGCCGGGGAGCGCCCACTCCGCCACCAAGGCCGGCACCTTCGGGCCGGTCACGACCAGCTGGGACGCCACCCGCGAGGCGTGGGCCTTCTTCGAGGACGTCCGCCTGCCGGCCTGATCACACCCGGAGGCTGGCGAGCGCGAGGAGACCCCGCCCGGGGAGGCGGGGTCCCGTCGTGGTCCTCACGGCCATGGTCGGCCCGGCTCCGGTCAGCCCCGTCGACGGGCCACCTGGTGCAGGAGCTCGAGCGCCAACCCGACGACGAACAGGAGCCCACCGAGCAGCAGCAGCGTGGCGCTCCACCCGGTCCGGGCCAGCTCCACACCCAGCACCTCGGTGCCGTCGTCATCAGGACGGGTGTCCTGCGTGGGCGCCACCGCTGTGTCCTGGGTGGTCGTCGGCGGCTCCGTCGTCGGCGGCTCCGTCGTCGGCGGCTCCGTCGTCGGCGGCTCGGTCGTCGGCGGCTCCGTCGTCGGCGGCTCCGTCGTCGGCGGCTCCGTCGTCGGCGGCTCGGTTGTCGGCGGCTCCGTCGTCGGCGGCTCCGTCGTCGGCGGCTCCGTCGTGGGCGGCTCCGTCGTCGGCGGCTCGGTCGTCGGCGGCTCGGTCGTCGGCGGCTCGGTCGTCGGCGGCTCCGTCGTGGTGGTCGTCGTGGGCGGCTCGGTCGTCGTGGTGGTCGTCGTGGGCGGCGGCTCGCAGGCCGTCGTCCAGAACACCTTGTGCTTGACGATGGCATCGCCCCCGACGCCGTCGTCGACGGTGACCGTGAGCTTCAGGTGGTAGCCCTGCTCCGGGTGCGGCTCGTAGGCGGCCAGCGCATCAGCGAGGTCGATGTCGAAGTGGCCGTCCCACCCGGCCTCGCTGCCACCCCCGGTGGCGTCGTCGTCGTCGAGGGTGCCGGTCTCGGTGTGGATCACCGCGTTCCCGGTCGGCGGTTGCACCTCGAAGACCATCGTGGCCCGGAGGCCGGCCTCGTAGCCGTAGAAGTCGATCCCGAACTCGCAGCCGACGTGGGGTTCGTTGGCGGGTGTGTTGTCGACCGTCCACCCGTCGACCTTCACGGTGCCGTTGTTGCCGGGCGGGTCATCGGCGGCGCCGGCCGGTGCGATCAGGCCGATGGCCAGGAGCATCGCCCCCCCGATCACGAAGAAGCGTCCGATTCGTGGATGGAGTGCCATCTCGACCCCCTCCTTGCGACCGTCGCGCTCTCTGCGTTGCGGTCACCATCCAGTGTGGTCGCCGATGGTGATGTTCCACAGGGCCCTTCGTCCCTTTGCGTGGCGACGAGACGCCGCTGGGTGATGAGTCCGGTGGACCCTCGCCTCGGTCCGGGCGATCGGGCCGCGGGGTCCGACGGATCAGGTGGCCTCGATGGTGCCCGCCGCGACGAGGCCCAGGACCAGCACGCCGAGGGCGACCCGGTACACGACGAAGACCATGGTCGAGTGGCTGGTGAGCCACCGCAGCAGCCAGGCGATCGAGATGTAGCCGGTGACGAAGGCCAGGGCCACCGCGACCAGCGTCGGCGCCAGACCGGGCCCGTCGCCCTCGACGATGTCGGGTGCGGTCACCAGACCCGAGAGCACCACCGCGGGGATCGACAGCAGGAACGAGAAGCGGGCGGCCGCCTCGCGGTCGAAGCCGAGGAAGAGGCCGGCGGTGATGGTGGCGCCCGAGCGCGACACCCCCGGCACGAGGGCCAGCGACTGGGCGAAGCCGACGACCACCGCCGAGCGGGTGTCGACGTCCTCGATGGTGCGGGTGCGGCGACCCACCTTCTCGGCCGCCAGCAGGATCAGGCCGGCGACGATCAGCATCGTCCCCACGATCCGCAGGTCGCGGGCGCCGGTCTCGATGTGGTCGCGGAACGCCAGGCCGAAGACCGAGATCGGCACCGTGGCGATGATCAGGTACCACCCCAGCCGGGCGTCGAGGGTCGGCCGCAGCTCGGCGTCGCGCAACGAGCGCAGCCAGGTCCGGCCGATGCGCCAGAGGTCGCCCCGGAAGTAGATGACGACGGCGGCGACCGTCCCCAGCTGGGTCACGGCGGTGAACGCCGCGCCGGGGTCGTCCCAACCGAACAGGGCGGGGACGATGCGCAGGTGCCCGCTCGACGAGATCGGCAGGAACTCGGTCAGGCCCTGGACGATCCCCAGGACGACGGCTTCGAGGAGGGACACGGCGGGTCATGCTTGCCGACCGGCGCCCCCGTCCACCACATGGGTGGTCAGGTGCCGGAGATGGTGACGTCCCGGACGACGAGGCTGACGCCCGACGCGCTCATGGGCAGCCAGTCGACGTCGTTGCCCACGGCCTCGACGTCGAGGAGCATCTTCTGCAGCGTCGACGCGATGGTGAACTCCCGCAGCGGGGCACCGACCTCGCCGCCGGTGATCCGCAGGCCCTCCGCCCCGGTCGAGAAGTCACCGCTCACCGGGTTGACGCCGGAGTGCATGCCGATGACCGACGAGATGAGCACGCCGTCGCCGACCATGCGCAGCAGGGCGGGTTGGTCGAGCTCGCCCGGGGCGAGGGCCAGGGCCCGGCACCCCACGCCCGGGGTGGACTTGAAGCCGCCCCGCACCGCGTTGCCGGTCGACGCGGTGCCGGCCCAGCGGGCCGTGTAGGCGTTGTGGACGAACGCCTGCAGCACGCCGTCGGTGATGAGGGCGTTGCGTCGGCTGGCCAGGCCCTCGCCGTCGGTGGCCGAGGCGGTGTAGGCGAGCGGGTTGGTGGGGTCGTCGACCAGGGTCACCAGCGGTGAGCCGACGTCCTCGCCGAGGCGGTCGGCGAAGGGCGACCGACCCTTGAGCACCGCCTCCCCCGACAGGGTCGAGCCGATGATGCCGATGACCTGGGCCGTCACGTAGGGGTCGAGGACGATGGTGGCTCGGCCGCTCGCCGGCTTGGTGGCCCCGAGGAGGCGGGTGGCCCGGCGCACCGCGTCGTCGGACGCGTCGGAGGGCACGAGGTCGTCGAGCTCGCGGCCGACGGAGAAGCCGAACCCGGTCTGCGTCATGCCGTCCTCCTCGGCGAGGCACGACACGGCCACGTAGCACCCGGTCGACCGCGACTCGGAGCGGACGCCGGTGGTCGAGGCCACGCAGGACTCGCCCATGGCATCGACGAACTCGGCCGACTCGACGCCGGAGATGCGGGGGTCGGCCGCCTTCACCGCGGCCTCCAGGGCGAGGGCGAGGTCGACCTTGTGCCCCGTGGGCACGTCGAGCAGCGAGGGCCGGAAGAGGTCGAGCACCGGCACCGGCACCCCGTCGGGCTCGGCCAGCCCGACGTGGGGGTCGGGGGTGGCGAAGCCGGCGTTGTCGCGGGCCTCGGCGAGGGTCTCGGCCAGCACGTCGTCGTCGAAGGTGGCGGCGTAGGCGAAGCCCTGCCGGTCGCCCAGCACGACGCGGATGCCGACGCCCATCGACTCGGCCGACGACAGCGACTCGACGTCGGCGTCGTAGGCCCGCACCTCGGTGTGGCGGCTGCGGCCGACGACGACCTCGACCGCCTCGCCGTCGCCGGCCCAGCCGACGACTCGGTCGGCGATGTCGCCGAGATCGCGTCCTGCGGTGCTGCTCGTGCCGCTCATGCCGCGGTGCCGCCGATGGTGAGGGAGCGGACCCGGAGGGTCGGGACGCCGTCGCCGACGGGCACCCCCTGGCCGTCCTTGCCGCAGGTGCCCGGCGACCCCATGGCGAAGTCGTTGCCCAGGGCCTCGATGTCGGCCAGGACCCTGGGACCGTTGCCGATGAGGTTGCCCTCGCGGAGCGGCTCGGTGATCTCGCCGTCCTCGATCAGGTACGCCTCCCACATGCCGAACACGAAGTCACCGGTGGCCGTGTTGACCGAGCCGCCGCCGAGCTGGGCCACGTACACGCCCCGGTCGGTGCCGGCGATGATGTCGGCCGGGTCGTCGGTGCCGTTGACCAGGAAGGTGTTGGTCATCCGCACCATCGGCAGGTGCTGGTAGCTCTGCCGGCGACCGTTGCCGGAGCGGGGCCGGCCCTCCTTGCGGCCGCGGGTGACGTCCCACATGTAGTCGGTGAGGACGCCGTCCTGGATCAGCACGTTGCGCTGGGCCGGGCTGCCCTCGTCGTCGATGCCGAAGCAGCCCCACTCGTCGGCCATGGTGCCGTCGTCGATCAGGGTGACGAGCGGCGAGGCCACCTGCTCGCCGACCCGGTCCTTGTAGACCGAGGCCCCCTTGGCCACCAGGTCGGCCTCGAGGCCGTGGCCGCAGGCCTCGTGGAACAGCACGCCACCACCCCCGGCGCCGATGACGACGGGCATCTCGCCGCTGGGGGCGGGACGGGCGGCGAGCTTGGTGACCGCTCGCCGCGCCGCGCCGCCGGCGAGGTCCTCGACCTCGTAGCGGTCGAACAGCTCGAAGCCGATGGTGTGGCCGATGCTCTGGCGCCCGGTCTGCATGCCGGTGTCGCCCGTCGCGACCACGCCGACCGAGAAGAGGGAGCGCACCTGCTCGTCGCCGGCCAGCAGACCGTCGGAGTTGGCCACGACGATGCGGCGCCGGCTGTCGCCGTAGCGGGCGCTCACCTGGGTCACCGAGCCGTCGGCGGACCGGGCGGCCTCGTCGGCCCGGTGCAGCAGGGCGACCTTGGCGCGCCTTGGCCACCTCGTCCGGCGGGATCTCCACGGTGCTGGGGTGGCGGGTGTGCTGCCGGGTGAGGGCCACCACGTTGCTGCCACCACCGCCCCGTCGAGCCGCCGCACCGGCGGCCTCCGCGGCGGCCAGCAGCCCGGCCTCGGTGAGGTCGGACGTGTGGGCGAAGCCGGTGGTCTCGCCGCTGATCACGCGGATGCCGGCGCCCCGGTCGCGCCCGGAGCTCAGCTCCTCGATGCGGCCGTCGTCGAGCACCGCGGACGTCGAGCGCTTGTCCTCGGCGAAGACCTCGGCGAACTCGCCGCCGGCGCGCAGCGCGGCGGACAGCACCCTCGGCAGGACGTCGTCATCGATCATCGGGGACCTCTCGGGTGGGCGGGCACCGGACGTGGCGTGGCGGACCAGCGTACCGACGGGTCCCGGGCGACCGGTCGAGCCCGGATGGTGCTCACACCCAGACGCCCGAAGGGCGAGGCTTTGCTCGGAGACGAGGGTGGCCGCGTAGCGTACGGGCCGTGTCGCTCGAACCCGGCCGCACCGGCCACGCCACCCTCGACGTCTCCGACGCCGACACCGCCGTCGCCCACGGCAGCGGTGACGTCCCGGTGCTGGCCACGCCCCGCATGATCGCCCTCTGCGAGGAGGCCGCCATCAAGGCCGTCGCCGCCGCCATCCCGGCCGGCGAGACCACCGTCGGGATGCGGACGCAGGTCGACCACCTGGCCCCCACGTCGGTCGGCGGCGTGGTGACCGCCGAGGCCACCCTCGAGAAGGTGGAGGGCCGGCGCCTGACCTTCACGGTGTCGGTCAACGATCGCTGCGGTCTCGTCGCCGCCGGGAAGGTCACCCGCGTGGTCGTCGACCGTGAGCGCTTCCTGTCGAAGGCGCGGGGGTGAGCGGGAGCGATCCCGCCGTCGTCGGCGCGCCCGCCGGCATCGAGGTCGTCGGTCTCGACGCCGACGACACCCTCTGGCACAACGAGTCGTACTTCGCCGACGCCCAGGCGACCTTCGCCGAGATCCTGGCTCCCTGGACCGCCGGTGGTCGCGATCCGATCGCGGCGCAACGACGCGACCGAGCGTCGCAACCTCGAGCTGTTCGGCTACGGCATCAAGGGCTTCACCCTGTCGATGATCGAGACCGCGCTCGAGGTCAGCGACAACCAGGTGAGCGGTGAGGCGATCGCCGAGCTGCTCGCCCTCGGGAAGCGGATGCTGGCCGAGCCCGTCGACCTGCTGCCGGGCGTGGCCGACGCGGTGGAGCAGCTGGCCGAGCGGGCCCGGCTGGTCGTGGTCACCAAGGGCGACCTGATCCACCAGGAGCAGAAGATCGCCCGCAGCGGGCTGGTCGAGCACTTCGACCGGGTCGAGATCGTGTCGGAGAAGGACGAGGCGACCTACCGGGGCGTCATCGAGCGCATGGAGGTCGCGCCCGACCGCTTCTGCATGGTGGGCAACTCGGTGCGCTCCGACGTCCTGCCGGTGCTGGCCGTGGGCGGCCACGCGGTCCACATCCCCTACGCCATCACCTGGGCCCACGAGCACGTCGACGACCACGAGGCCAGCTTCCCGGTGCTCGGCTCGCTCGACGAGCTGGTCACCTGGCTCGACCGCGCTCCGTCCGCCTGAGCGCGAGCGGTCGGCTCCTGCCCGCGAGCCGGGCCGATCGAACCGCAGGCGCGATCAGGCGGAGGGCCCGGGCACCTCGTCGAGGAAGGACAGCAGGACCGTGAGCAGCCGCTCGGGCGCGTCGGTCGGGATCTCGTGGCCGACCCCGTCCAGCACCACCAGCCGAGCGCCGGGGATCGCCTCGGCCAGGGCGTGGGAGCCGGCGAGGTGGTCGACGTCGAGCGCACCGCCGACGACGAGCGTCGGCACCTCGAGGCCTCGGAGGGCCGGCGAGCGGTCGGGGGCGCGGAACATGGCGTCGAGCACCGCCGGGAGCATGACCGGCGAGTGCGCCGCGCCACCGGGGCCGAGGCCCTCGGTCGCCGGCGGACACCGAGGCCCGCAGTCGCCCGGCCAGCCGGACGCCTGCCCGACGCAACCGACCGGCGGCGGCCCGCGCCCCGGTCGACGGCCCACCGGCGAGCGGTCCGGGGATGGAGCCCACCAGGGCCAGCCCGCGCACCCGGTCCGACCCGTCCAGGGCCATGAGCTGGGCCACCACCCCGCCGAGCGAGTGGCCGACCACGACGACCTCGTCCCACCCGAGCGCGTCCACGAGCGCCCAGGCGTCGGCGACGAGGGCCTCGAGCGAGTAGCCGGCCGGGTCCGACGGCCACTCGCTCCGCCCGTGGCCCCGCTGGTCGGGGGCGACGACCGCCCACCCCCGGTCGACCAGGGGCTCGACGAGGGGGACCCAGTCGGCCTTCGACGCGGTGAGGCCGTGGAGGAGCAGCAGTGGTCGACCGGTGCCGGCCCGCAGCACCTCGTGGCGGAGCCTCCCCGTCCGGACCTCGTGCGTCTCCACCCCACCCTCCTCGTCGCGGTGCGGGCCCAGGGTCGCACACGCGGGCCGGGGCCCCGACCCCGGTCCCGGTCACGGCAGGTCTGCGGCGGACCCGGCTACCGTTGGTGGCCCCGGTCGGGCCGGAGCCTGGCCGCGCCCGTCCGCCCGTGGAGCACGAGAGAGGGGGCTGGTCCATGTCCGAGTCACTGCGACGGCGGCTGATGCTCGCCCTCCGCATCGTGGTCAGCGTCGGCATGCTCGCGTTCCTCCTCACCAAGATCGAGGACCAGGGCGAGGTCCTCCCCGACGTGGACCACCTCCACCGCCCTGTGGCTGACCGGCGCCGTGCTCCTGACGCTGCTGAGCATCGTCCTGTCCGCCCTGCGCTGGCAGACCGTGCTGGTCGCCATCGGTCAGCCGGCCCGCTTCAACCGCCTGCTCTCGCACTACCTGGCCGGCCAGTTCGTGGCCAACGTGCTGCCCACCACCATCGGGGGCGACGTGCTGCGGGTGTCGCGCCTCGCCCGCGACAACGGCCACATGCCCGACAGCTTCGCCAGCGTGGTGCTCGAACGGCTCACCGGGTGGCTCGTGCTGCCGCTCATCACCTTCCTCGGGCTGGCCCTCAACCCGCCGCTGCAGGACCTCGGTCGGGCCACCCAGCTGGCCTTCTCGCTGGCGTGCGGCACCCTGGTCGCCCTGATCCTCCTGATCGCCGCCGTCGCCGCCAAGCGCTTCGGCGAGCTCGACGCCGAGAAGGGCTGGAAGCGGTCGCTGGCCGCGGTGAGCCTGGGCCTCCAGCGCCTCCGCTCCCGCCCCCGGCAGGCGTTCGCCATCATCGCCGTCGGCTTCGCCTACCAGCTGGTGCTGATCGCGGCCGCGGTGATGGCGGCCCGCGCCCTGGGCATCCCGGCCGCCGGGCCGACCGCCCTGCTCGCCTTCTTCCCCGCCGTCGCCATCGCCCAGGTGCTGCCCATCAGCATCGCCGGGTTCGGCGTGCGGGAGGGCCTCTTCGTCCTGTTCCTCAAGCCGCTCGGCGTCCCGACCGCCCAGGCCGTCGCCCTGGGCATCCTCCTGTACCTGCTCAACCTCATGGTCAGCCTCCTGGGTGCCCCGGCCTTCGCGATCGGCGGCCGGTCCCGCCCGGGTCCCGACGGGTCGCGGGTCGTCGGACAGGCACCCGCCCGCTCCTCCTCCACGGCCGGCACGCCACGGTCGATCCCGGCGTGACCGAGGCGACCGGCGCGCCCCGGGGGCCGAGGACGACGACGGGGCGGCACGCCACCGCACCACCGGGAGCAGCCGCACCACCTGCTCGACCCCTACGACGGCGTCACCCGCACCCTCCACGAGGTGGTCGAGGACGCCGAGCTCGGGCTCCCGCCCAGCGCGGCCGAGCCGCCCCGCGACCGCGTCGGGCCGGCGGCTGCGGTGGTGGCGGGAGGTCGGCTACGTCATCGCCTTCTACTTCGTCTACTCGTGGGTCCGGAACCAGTTCGGCTCCGCGGTCGAGGGGTCGGTCGACACCGCCTTCGCCAACGCCGAGCGGGTCATCGACATCCAGGACGCGATGGGGCTGTGGTTCGAGCCCGCCCTCCAGCAGTGGTACCTCGACCTGCCGGCCATGGGCGGCATCCGGTTCTGGAACATCTTCTACGGCACCGCCCACTTCATCGTCACCGCGGTGGCCCTGATCTGGCTCTACCGGCGCGATGCCCGACCGGTACTCGGTCTGGCGGTCGACCCTCGCCTTCATGACCGGCCTGGCCATCATCGGCTTCGCCACCTTCTCGCTGATGCCGCCGCGCCTCCTGGGCGACACCTCGAAGTGGGGCGCCTGCCACGAGCAGCAGGTCGAGGACTGCCACGGCCACGGCATCGTCGACACCCTGGAGATCCACGGCGGGTGGCTCTCGTTCCAGGACGAGGAGGTCGCCGAGGTCTCCAACCAGTACGCGGCCATGCCGAGCATGCACATCGGCTGGTCGACCTGGAGCGCCTGCGTGATGTGGCCGCTGGTCCGCCGCCGCTGGGCCAAGGGCCTGGTGCTCGTGTACCCGTTCGCCACCTTCTTCTGCATCCTCGTCACCGGGAACCACTTCTGGATCGACGCCCTGGGAGGCCTGGCCGCGTTCGGCGTCGGCCACCTGCTCGCGCGCGCCCTGACCGGCTGGAACGAGCAGCGCTTCCTCCGCCGCGAGCAGCGCCGCCGACGCCGCCACCCCCGCCGCCACCGCCTGAGCGGCTCAGCCGGCGACGGCGTCCCCGGCGAGCCAGGAGATCGGGGGGCCGTGGAAGTGGGCGTGGGCGAGCACCCGCCGCTGTCCCGCAGGGGTCCCCGGATGGCTGGGCCAGCCCGTCAGCCGGAGCTCGGCCACCGGGCCGGCGGCCGGCTCCATGCGCAGCCAGGCCACCGGGCGCCGACGGCGTGGCCGCTGCCGCGGCGCGTCCGACCGCGTCGACCAACGCCTCGCGAGCGGCGGGGGCGAGGTACTGGGCCATGACGGAGTGCAGCACCACGGTGGTCATGCCCTCCGCCGGGTCGGCCAGCTGCTCCCCCAGCCACGTCGCGGCGTCGGCCCGGTCGACGGCGACGGGGTGCGGCGCGGGCGATGTCGATCGCGGCGTCGAGGCGGGCCCGCCGGTCGGGCTGGTCCGGCCACAGCAGGGCGCGCAGCCGGCGGCGGTCGTCGGACGATCCCACGTCGAGCGGACGCAGGTCGCAGCCCCGGCGCGCCGCCACCGACAGCGGCGCGTCGAGCGGAGGGCGGAGGGGCCCGTCCCACGGCTGCTCGAACCGCACCCCGGCGTCGTCGGGACCCCAGGCCCACCCCCGGTCGACGTACCGGTAGCGGTCGAGGTTGAGGTTGAGCCCGCCGCTGGCCCCGACCTCCAGCAGGCGCAGCGGCAGGCCCCAGGAGGCGACCTCCAGCAGGCCACCGAGCAGCACCGCCGATCGACCGACCTCGTTGGTCTGGTTGGGTCGCTCGATCCCCACCCGCACCTCGTCGAGGTGCGCGGCCACGGTCGCGACGAACACGTCGCCCACGTCGTCGCCCGGCGTGCCCCCGGCCGACGGGTAGTGGGCCGCCAGATCCGGTGTCCGACCTGCGAGGACGAGCTCGTGCACCGCAGCCAGCAGCCGCAACACGACGGCATCGCCCGGAGGGGCCGACGCGTACGGCGCCAGCACCTCCGCGCACGCCCCAGCAGAGGCGACGTCGGCCGCGACCCGCTCGAGCACGCTCGCGTACAGAGCGGATCCGCCCATCTCGCAGCCGATCCGCTGCAGCTCGATCACCTCGGTCAACCCCGACGGCACGGGGCGCAGTCTGGCCGACCGGGACCGAGGGGCGACGCGGGTCACGCCACTCCTGCCCGACGGCCGACCCCGCCCGGGCAGTAGGTTGGAGCCCGATGTTGCTCGAGCGAATCTCCTGTCCGGCCGACCTCCGCCGACTGTCGTACGAGCAGCTCGACGAGCTCTCCTCGGAGATCCGCGACTTCATCGTCGACGCCGTCTCCCGCACGGGCCACGGCCACCTGGGCTCCAACCTGGGTGCGGTCGAGCTCACGCTGGCCGTGCACCGGGTGTTCGACTCACCCCGCGACATCGTGCTGTGGGACACCGGCCACCAGGCCTACGTCCACAAGCTCGTCACCGGCCGGCGCCGGCGGCTTCGACCACCTCCGCGAGGAGGGCGGGCATGTCCGGCTACCCGTGCCGGGCCGAGTCCGAGCACGACTGGGTCGAGAACAGCCACGCGTCGACGATCATCAGCTACGCCCACGGCCTGGCGGTGGCCCAGGAGTCCGAGGTCGGCGAGGGCCGCGCGCATCGTCGCCATCATCGGCGACGGCTCGATGACCGGCGGCATGGCCTACGAGGCGCTCAACAACCTCGGCCACTCGGGCAAGAAGGCCATCATCATCCTCAACGACAACGGCCGCTCCTACGCGCCGACCGTCAGCCGGATGACCGAGACGGTGTCGCGCCTGCGGGTCGACCCCCGCTACCTGCGTCAGCGGGCCGAAGCTCGAGGACGTCCTGCGCCGGGTGCCCTACGTCGGCGACCACCTGGCCTGGGGCATGGAGGGCGCCCTCGCCGGGATGCGCGAGATGCTCGAGCCGCCGGTCTTCTTCGAGTCGATGGGCGTGAAGTACACGGGCCCGATCGACGGCCACGACATCGCCGGGCTCGAGCAGGCCCTGCGCCACGCCGCCGAGCTCGACGAGCCGATCGTCGTCCACGTCCTCACCGACAAGGGCAAGGGCCACGCCCCGGCCGAGAACGACGCCGATCAAGCGGATGCACGACTTCGGGCCCGCCGACGGCCAAGCCCGGGCTCGTACACCGCGGCGTTCACCGAGGCGCTGATCAAGGAGGCCGAGAACCGGCCCGAGCTGGTGGCCATCACCGCGGCGATGCCCGACTCCACCGGCCTGCTGCCGTTCGACGAGGCCTTCCCGGGTCGCATGATCGACGTGGGCATCGCCGAGCAGCACGCCGTCACCGTCAGCCGCCGGCATGGCGATGGGCGGCCTGCGACCCGTCGTCGCCCTCTACTCGACGTTCCTCACCCGGGCCTTCGACCAGGCCAACCTCGACGTCGGCCTGCACGGCCAGCCCGTCGTGTTCTGCCTCGACCGGGCCGGCATCACCGGCGACGACGGCCCGTCGCACCACGGCGTGCTCGACATGGTGCTGCATGTCGAAGGTCCCCGGCATGACGATCTTCGCCCCGTCGTCGTACCAGGAGGTGCAGCAGATGCTGCACGACGCCCTGGAGATCACGACCGGGCCGGTGTCGATCCGCTGGTCGAAGACCGCCGCCCCCCACGTCGCCGACGAGGAGGTCGGCGCCGGCCTGCGGGGTCGCAAGGTCCGCTCCGGCACCGACGTGTGCCTGGTCGGCGTGGGCAAGATGCTGGCCGCGTGCAGCGAGGCGGCCGCGGTGCTGGAGGCCGAGGGCGTGTCCTGCACGGTCTGGGATCCGCGCGTCGTGCACCCGTGGGACCCGGACGTCGTCGCCGACGCGGCCACCCACCCGCTCGTCGTCACCGTCGAGGACGGCTACCGCGAGGGCGGCGTCGGCGCCAACCTGGCCGACCAGGTCGCCGAGCTCACCGCCGACACGGGGCGCCGAACGTCCGGTGGTGCGGGTGATGGGCGTGCCCACCCGCTACATCGACCACGCCAAGCCCGACGCCATCCTGGCCCACCTCGGCCTCGACGCCGCCGGCATCGCCGCCGAGGTCCGCCGCTCCCGCCCCACCGCCTGAGCGGTCGGCGTCGCCCGTGCCGACGGCGGGTCAGCCGTCGACGATGGAGCACTCCTCGGGGCCGGGATCGCCGGCGAGCCGGGCCTCCGTCCACTCGATCAGTCGGGTCGCGATCGGTGAGCCCGTGCCCACGATCGTCATGTGCTCCTGCCCCGCCTCCCGCACGTACTCGATCGCCTGGCCGTCGGCGCAGCGGGCCTCGACGTAGTCGTCGGTGACCGATGGGTCGACCACCGAGTCGTCGAGGCCCTGAGCGACCAGCACCGGCACGTCGATCGGATCCGACGGGGTGTTGTCGCGGAGCAGGCGGGTGAGGGCCGGGTCGTCGTCAGCCCCCTCGGTCAGCACCGAGCGCTGGAGGAGCGACGCCTCGACCGCGCTCAGCAGGGCCTCGGGTGCGACGACGCAGCGACCGGCGATGTCGCGCACGAAGCCCCTCGCCGCAGGGCGGACCACGTCCTCGAACACGACGTCGTCGTCGAACCGGCTCCAGCTCACCAGCGCCAGCGACGACAGCACCTTGCCGACCTCGGAGTCGGCCGACCCCGCCAGCAGCGCGGCCAGGTCGGTGGGAGGGCTGATGGCGGCGACGCCCCGGAGGTCGACGTCCGGCGCGTACGCCGGCGCCTCCTGCCCGGTGAACAGCGCCGAGTGCCCTCCCTGCGAGTGGCCCCACACGACGGTCTCGTCGGCGAGGGGCACGACGTCGAGGGCGCGGGCGGCCCGGACCGAGTCGAGGACGTTGCGGGCCGCCGCCTCCCCGACGAGGTAGCGGTGCGGGCCCTCGGTGCCCAGCCCCACGTAGTCGGTGGCGACCACGACCCAGCCCCGGTCGAGCACCTCGTCGAGGGCGGGGATGCCGCCCCACGGCTGGTCGAGGACGGAGGGTGCGCACCCGGGGACGATGCCGGTCGTCCCGTGGGCCCAGGCGAGCACGGGCCGGGGCCCCTCGGGTCGGTCGCGGGCCGCGAGGACGGTGCTGCTGACCACCGCCGGGGCCCCGCCGTCGACCGTGGTGGTGTGCAGCACGAGCCAGGCCTCGGCCCCGTCCGGCACGCCGCGGGTCAGCCGCTCGCTGCGGATGACCGCGCCGGCCTCCTCGGGCACGTCGCCCGACGGCTCGTAGAACGAGCCGGGCTGGGTGGGCCGGGCCGACCACCACAGCACGCCCACCAGCACCGCGGCGACCGCCACCAGCGCCGCGACGGCCCAGAGAGCCCGTCGGAGCCAGGGGCGCATCGCCGCAACCTACCCGCGCGCCTCCGCGGGACGCCGCGGCGTCGCGATCAGCTGTAGGGGTCGTCGGTGTAGAAGGGGTTCTCGCCGGCGTCGTGGTCGGTGGTGTCGACCACCTCGGTGATCTCGGGGACGCGCTCGAGGATGGCGGCCTGGATGCCGTCGCGCAGGGTCATGGCGCTGACGGCGCAGCCCTGGCACCCGCCGCCCATCAGGATGTGCGCGGCCGTGCCCTCGACCTTCACCAGCTGGGCGAAGCCGCCGTGGCCGGCGAGGGCCGGGTTGATGTGGCCGTCGAGCAGCTGGGTGACCCGCTCCTCGACCGTGCCGGTGAGCTCGATGGAGCCGTCCATGCCCAGCGGGTCGGGCCGGTTCGGGTTGCGCAGGACGAGGCCGCCCTGGCCCTCGCGGCTGGGCACGTCGAGCGTCGCGCCCCGCAGGCGGTCGATGCTCCCGGCCGGGATCCAGACCGTGAGGCCCTCCTGCACCGTGACCGAGTCGTCGGCCTTGGCGTCCTTCACGGCCTCGAAGGCCAGGTCGTAGGTGAAGTCGGTGCCCCGCACCCCGGTGACCTCGACCCGCAGGGCCAGGCCGTCGGAGTCGTCCTCCGCGTCGCGGAGGTCGACCACGGTGACCAGGGCCGTCTCGGTGAGCTTCAGCACCGGGTCGTCACCGCTGGTCGATGCGACCGACTCGGGTGTCGCGTCCTCCCCGCCCTCGGCGACCTCGGTGGTCGGGTCGTCGGTGGTGGTCTCGGTGGCGTCCATGGTGTGGCCAGGCTACCGACACCCTCCCGTGGGACCCACGTCCACCCGGCGCCGGCCCGGTCGCTCGGACGCGTCCGCCAGGCGCCGGAGGCTCGGCCTTCCTCGCGACGGGCCCGGACCCGTGACCTGGTCACCCGGCTCAGGGTCCTACGGGAACAACGACCCCGGTCGCGACCGTTGGTGGTGGAGTGACCTCCGTCAACGCCCACGCCGTCGCGCCGACCGGTGACGACGGTGATCCCCGGCGCTGGGCGATCCTGGCGGTGCTCTGCGTCAACCTGGTCATGATCGTGGCCGCGGTGTCGTCGACCAACGTGGCCCTGCCGACGCTGGCCCGGCCCGACACCCTCGACGCCTCGCAGACCGAGCTCCAGTGGATCGTCGACATCTACGCCCTGGTGTTCGCCGGCCTCCTCCTCCCCGCCGGCGCGCTGGGCGACCGCTTCGGGCGCAAGGGGGCACTGCAGACGGGCCTGGCGATCTTCGTGCTCGGGATGGGCATGGCGGCCTTCGCCGACGGGACCGGCCAGCTGATCGTCGCCCGTGGCATCGCCGGCGTCGGCGCGGCCCTGATCATGCCGACCACCCTGTCGATCCTCACCAACGTGTTCCCGCCCCACGAGCGGGCCAAGGCCATCGGCATCTGGGCCGGCTTCGCGGGTGCCGGAGGCGCCCTCGGCCCGCTGGTGGGCGGGTTCGTCCTGACCCACTTCTGGTGGGGGTCGGTCTTCCTGCTCAACGTGGTGCTCGGCCTGGTGGCCATGGTCGCGGGCGCCATCGTGGTGCCGACGTCCCGCGACGCGCACCGGTCGCCGCTCGATCCGGTGGGCGCCCTCCTGTCGGTCGCCGGCCTCGGGGCGTTGCTCTTCGCGGTGATCGAGGCCCCCGAGCGGGGCTGGACCGACCCGTGGGTGGTCGACGACCTTCGTCGCCGCCGTCGTCCTCCTGGTCGGGTTCGTGTCGTGGGAGCGGCGCACCTCCAGCCCGATGGTCGACATGGCCCTCTTCCGCGTCCGACGCTTCGCGACCGGCACCCTCACCATCGCCATGGCCTTCTTCTCGATGTTCGGCATGTTCTTCGTGGCGACCCAGTACTTCCAGTACGTGCGGGGCTACAGCCCGCTGCTGGCGGGGGTGGCGATGCTGCCCAACGCACTGGCGATGCTGTTCTGGGCGCCGAGGAGCACCAGGGTCGTGGAGGCCTTCGGCGCCCGCCGCGCCGTGGCCGGCGGCCTCCTCCTGCACGCCACCGGGTTCGGGCTGCTGTCGCTGTCGACGCGAGCACTCCCCGTACGTGCTGTCCGGGCTCGCGCTCCTCGTCATCGGGACCGGGTCGGGCATCGCCATGGCCCCCACCACCTCGATGATCATGGCCGCCGTCCCGCTCAACCGGGCCGGGATGGGCTCGGCGGTGAACGACACCGCCCGCGAGGTCGGCGGCGCGGTGGGCATCGCCGTGCTGGGCAGCGTCCTCGCCCTTCGGTACCGATCCGGGCTCGGCTCGCTGGTCGACCGCCTCCCCGAGCCGGTCGCCGAGCTGGTCGACCGCGGCCTCGGGCAGGCGCTGGTCGTCGCCGATGAGCTCGGCGGGCCGGAGGGGGCCGCGATCGGGTCGGCCGCCCGGGGCTCGTTCATCGATGCCATGGGGGTGACGCTGCGGGTCGGCGCGCTCACCGCCCTGGTCACCGCCGGCCTGGTGCTGTGGATGATGCGGGCCGAGGCCGGGACGGCCACCGACGGCGACCGCTCGGCCGGGTCGGATGCCCTCGCTGGCGCGTCCGGTCCACCCGCCACCCCCGTCTCCGCGCTCGACTGAGCGACCCGACGCAGCAGGCGCCCGGCGGGCCGCGCCGGGCGACGAGTCCTCGACGACAGCCGCCCGACAGGCCGGCGTCAGGGTCGGATCACGCGCCACGAGGCGGTCACGGGGTGTGCGACCATCGGTGATGCCGTTCTCCCCGCCGCCGCTCGAGGCCTCCGCGGGAGGGGACGAGACGCTGCGCGACGACATCCGGCGCATCGGCGCGCAGCTCGGCGACGTGCTCCGTCGCCAGGAGGGTGAGTCGTTCCTCACCCTGGTCGAGGACGTGCGGGCCGCGGCCAAGGCGATCCGGGCCGGCACCTCCCCACCGGAGGACCTGCGGGCCCTGCTCGACCCGGTCGACCTGGCGACGGCGATCGGGCTGGCCCGGGCGTTCTCGTCCTACTTCCACCTGGCCAACCTGGCCGAGCAGGTGCACCGGGAGGCGGCCCCGGTGCCCGACGGCCCGCCGGGCCTGCCCTTCGTGCCCCCACCCATCAAGCGCAGCGTCGACGCCGACACCCGCCAGACGGCCGTCGCCGCCCTCGACGTCCGGCCCGTCTTCACCGCCCACCCCACCGAGGCCTCCCGGCGCTCGGTCACCTACAAGCGGCGCCAGGTCGCCGACCTGCTGGTCGAGCGGGCCGGCGCGTCGCCGGCCGACCGAGGCGCGGATCGACCGCCACGTCACCGAGGCCATCGAGCTGCTGTGGCAGACCGACGAGCTCCGTCTCCAGCGCCCCACGCCGATCGACGAGGCCGCGGGCGTGCTCGACGTGCTCACCGGGCTGGTGCCGGTGGTGCGGTCGCTCCTGGAGGACTTCGCCGAGCGGGTCGCGGCCGGCGGTGACGACGCCCTCGCCCACCCTGCGGCCGCTGCGGTTCGGCACGTGGGTCGGCGGCGATCGGGACGGCAACCCCAACGTGACCGCGGCGGTGACCCGCGAGGTCCTCGACCGCACCCGTCGGCGGGGCGTGCAGCAGGCGGTCGAGGCCGTCGAGCTGCTGGCCCAGGAGCTGTCGGTGTCGAGCCGGATCATGGGCCGCTCCGACGAGCTGGCCGCCCTGCTCGACCGGCACGCGCGAGATCGCTGCCGGAGGTCCACCGGCGGTGGGGCGAGGTGAACGCGGAGGAGCCGTACCGGCTCGCCCTCTCGGGGGTGCACGCCCGTCTCCTCGCCACCGCTCGACGATCCCGACGGCGCGCCGCCGCCTACGCCCGGGCCGGCGAGCGTCGTCGACGACCTGCTGGTGCTGCGACGGTCGCTCCTCGCCCACCGGGGAGAGGCCATCGCCCGCGGGCCGCTCGACCGGATGCTGCGGACCTTCGTCGCCTTCGGCTTCACCATGGCCACCATGGACGTCCGCGAGGACGCCGGGGCGCTCCACGCCACCATCGCCGCCCTCCTCGACCGGGACGCGACGCAGTCGACGACGCGGCCGGGGACGCCGACCGGCGGTCGCCGCCCGGCTACCTGGACCTCGGGCGGGCCGACCGGGCCGCCCTGCTGGCCGACCTGCTCACCGACGGTCGTCCCCTGGCCCCACCGGGGGTCGACCTCGAGCCCCGGCTGGCCGAGGTCCGCGACACCTTCGTCGCCGTCCGGGAGGCCGTCGACCGCGACGGAGCGGACGCCATCGAGAGCTACATCCTGTCGATGGCCCACGGCGTCGACGACGTGCTCGCCGCCGCGGTGCTGGCCGGTGAGGTCGGGCTGGTCGACGTGCGCGGCGGCGTCGTCGCGGCTCGGCATCGTCCCGCTGTTCGAGACCATCGAGCTCGCTGACCGTCGCGGGCGAGGTGCTCGACGGGATGCTGCGCTGCGCGCCCTACCGCCGCCTCGTCGCCCTCCGCGGCGACCGGCAGGAGGTGATGCTGGGCTACTCGGACTCCAACAAGGTCGGCGGCACGACCACCTCCCGCTGGCAGATCCAGCGGGCCATGCGGGCCCTGCGCGACGTCGCCGCCTCGCACGGCGTCGCCCTCACCCTGTTCCACGGCCGGGGCGGCACCGTCGGGCGGGGCGGCGGTCCGACCGCGGAGGCGATCCTGGCCGAGCCCTACGGGGTGCTCCAGGGCTCCATCAAGATCACCGAGCAGGGCGAGGTCATCTCCGACAAGTACGCCACCCCCGCCCTCGCCGACCGCAACCTGCGCCTCACCATGGGGGCGGTGCTGTCGGCCAGCGTCGCTGCACGTCGAGGCCACCATCGCCCCCGACGACATGGCCCGGTGGGACGCGGTGATGGACGAGGTGTCGGCCGAGGCCCACGCCGCCTACCGCCGCCTGGTCGACCACCCCTCGCTCGTGCCCTACTTCCTGGCGTCGACGCCGGTCGACGAGCTGGGCGAGCTCAACATCGGCTCACGCCCGGCCCGCCGCGGCGGCGGCCGCGCCGCGGGCGCGGACCTGTCCGACCTGCGGGCCATCCCGTGGGTGTTCGGCTGGACCCAGACCCGCCAGAACGTCCCCGGCTGGTACGGCCTCGGGTCGGGTCTCGCCGCGGCCCGGGTCGGCGGGTCACGGCGACGACCTCACCGCCATGGCGCGGGGCTGGCCGTTCTTCGCCGACGTGCTGTCGAACGTCGAGATGGTGCTGACCAAGACCGACCTGGCCATCGCCGAGCACTACGTCGACCGGCTGGTGCCGGCCGAGCACCGGGTCGTCCTCGACCTGCTCCGCGACGAGTACGACCGCACCTGCATCGAGGTCCTGGCCGTCCTCGGCACCGACCACCTGCTCGACCGGCAGCCCGGCCCTGCGCCGGACGCTCGCGATCCGCGACGTCTACCTCGACCCGCTGCACGTGCTGCAGGTCGACCTCCTGGCCCGGTCGCGCGCCGCGGCGGCCGCCGAGGCCGACGGCGCGACCGCGAGGGCCGCGACCCACACCTGCGCCGGGCCCTGCTCCTCACCGTCAACGGCATCGCCAACGGCCTCCGCAACACCGGCTGAGACCGGCGGGCGACCGAGCCGTCCGACGGCCGCCCCGGTCAGTCGTAGTACTCGGCGCCGAGGTGGGTGATCGGCTCGTCGCCCTTGATGTGGCGGAGGGTGTTCTTCAGCTTCATCAGCTGGATGAAGATGTCGTGCTCCGGGTAGACGCCGGGCGCCGCCGGCTGCGGGCTCTTCCAGTAGAAGCTCAGCCACTCCTGCACGCCGGACAGCCCCGACCGCTGGGCCAGGTCGAGGAACAGGGCCAGGTCGAGCACCAGCGGGGCGGCGAGGATCGAGTCCCGGCACAGGAAGTCGACCTTGATCTGCATCTTGTAGCCGAGCCACCCGAAGATGTCGATGTTGTCCCAGCCCTCCTTGTTGTCCCCACGGGGCGGGTAGTAGTTGATCCGCACCACGTGGTGGATGTCGCCGTAGAGGTCGGGGTTGCGCTCGGGCTCGAAGATGGTGTCGAGCACGCCGAGCTTCGACACCTCCTTGGCCTTGAACGAGTCGGGGTCGTCGAGGACCTCGCCGTCGCGGTTGCCGAGGATGTTGGTGGAGTACCAGCCCTCGACGCCCAGCATCCGGGCCTTGAAGCCGGGGGCGAGGATGGTCTTCATCAGGGTCTGGCCGGTCTTGAAGTCCTTGCCGGTGACCGGGACGTTGCCCTGGCGGGCCAGCTCGAGCAGCGCCGGGGTGTCGAGGTTGAGGTTGGGCGCGCCGTTGGCGACGGGGATCTTCAGCTTCAGCAGGGCGTAGGCGTAGATCTGGCTCGGCGCGATGTCGGGGTCGGAGTCGCGCAGGCCCTGCTCGAAGGCCTCGAGGCTCTGGTGGACGGCGGTCGGCTCCTTGTAGACCTCGGTCGACCCGCACCACACCGCGACGAGGCGGTCGCAGCCGTTCTGCTCGCTGAAGCGCTGGATGTCGTCGGCCAGCAGCTCGGCCATGTCCCACTTCGACCCGCCGGTCTTGACGTGGTCGCCGTGCAGGTTGCGGACGTACTCCTGCTCGAACACCGCGGTCATGGGCTTGATGGCGCGCAGCTCGTCGCCCAGCTGCTCGAGCATGTGGTCGTCGAGCACGCCGGCGCGCTTGGCCGCCACGTAGGCGTCGTCCTCGAACACGTCCCAGCCGCCGAACACGAGGTCGTCGAGGTCGGCCAGCGGGACGTAGTCCTTGATCAGGGGGACGTTGTCGTCGGGACGGGGGCCGATGCGGATCGTGCCCATCTGGGTGAGCGACCCGATCGGCTTGGACAGGCCCTTGCGGATGGCGAGGCAGCCGGCGATGAAGGTGGTGCCGACCGCACCCATGCCGGGCAGCAGCACACCGAGCTTCCCGGTGGCGGGGGCGATGTCGACGTTGGACTCGAGGGGCACGAGGCACTCCTGGTGGGGGCGGGTGGGGGCCGGGCCGCAGCGTCCTCGATGGGGCGCGGCACAGCGGGAGCAGGCTACGCCGCGACCCTCCGCCGCGACCCGATCAGCCCGGGCGCAGGTCGCGCGCGCGAGGTCAGCGCAGGTGACGAAGCCGTCGGCGACGGTGAGGGCCTCGTCGAGGAGGGCCAGGCCCTGCTTGACGTCGTCGACCGGCGTGTTCACCGGCGGGACGACGTTGAGCCGGTTCATCGCCGCGAACGGCACCACGCCCCGCTCGACGCAGGCCCCGATGACCGCCTTCATCGGCGCGGCGTCGGGGCCGGCGGCGTTGAACGGCACCAGCGGCTCGCGGGTCTCGCGGTCGCGCACGAGCTCGAGGGCCCAGAACACGCCGAGCCCGCGGACCTCGCCCACCGAGGGGTGGGCCTCGGCCAGCTGGGCCAGACCAGGCCCGAGCACGTCGCGCCCGAGCATGCGGGCGTGGTCGAGGATCCCCTCCTCCTCGAAGGCCTCGATCGACGCGACGGCGGCCGCGCACGCCAGCGGGTGGCCGGAGTAGGTGAGGCCGCCCGGATAGGGGCGATCGGCGAAGGTCTCGGCGATGGCGGGGCTGATGATCACCCCGCCGAGGGGCACGTAGCCGGAGTTGACGCCCTTGGCGAAGCAGATGAGGTCGGGCACGACCTGCCAGTGGTCGACCGCGAACCACTCGCCGCAGCGTCCGAAGCCGGCCATGACCTCGTCGCAGATCATCACGATGCCGTGCTCGTCGCACAGGGCGCGCACGCCGGCGAGGTAGCCGTCGGGCGGGACCAGGATGCCGTTGGTGCCGACGACCGTCTCGAGGATGACCGCGGCGACGGTGTGGGGGCCCTCGACCATGAGCGTGTCGGCCAGGTGGGCCAGCGCCCGCTCGCACTCCTCGGCCTCGGTGGTGGCGTGGAAGGCCGAGCGGTAGAGGTACGGACCCCAGAAGTGGACGACGCCGGGGAGCGCCGGCTCGCTCGGCCAGCGACGGGGCTCACCGGTGAGGGTGATCGAGCCGTGGGTGCCGCCGTGGTAGCTGCGGTAGGTGGCGAGCACCTTGTGGCGGCCGGTGTGGAGCTTGGCCATCCGCACCGCGTTCTCGGTGGCCTCGGCGCCCCCGTTGGTGAAGAACACCCGGTCGAGGTCGCCGGGGGCGCGCTCGGCCAGCATCCGGGCCAGCCGGCTGCGGGTGGCGTTGGCGTGCCCGGGGGCGATCATGCACAGGAGCGTCGGCCTGCTCCTTGATCGCGGCGACCACCTTCGGGTGCTGGTGGCCGATGTTCATGTTGACCATCTGCGAGGAGAAGTCGAGGTAGCGGGTGCCGTCCTCGTCCCAGAACCAGCTCCCCTCGGCGCCGGCGACCACCATCGGGTCGAGGGCGGCCTGGGCCGACCAGGAGTGGAACACGTGGGCGCGGTCGTCGCGGTACGCCTCGCTGCGGCTCGGTGTCGGTCATGGTTCCTCCTCGGGGCCGGCGGTGGCCCGGTGATCAGACGGTGGTGGTCGGGTGGGACGCCGTGGGGCGAGGCATCGTCGCCCCGCCCCACGGGGCATCGGGGTGCGGTCTACTCGCCGCCCTCGTTGAGGGTGACCTCGACCGGCTCGTAGTCGGCCCCGACCAGGTCGAGGTCGGCGTCGGCCTCGGCCAGCAGGGCCAGGGCGGCCTCGTTGACGTCACCGGTGTAGGCGCTGGCCGGCGGGTCCTCGGTGATGACCGTGGTGCCGTCGGCGTTCTTCGTGTCCAGCGAGACCTCGACCGTCTGGTCCCACGCGTCGCTCGTCGACGGTGCCGGCGCCGGCGTCGGGCGACGGCCAGATCAGCTTGTTGATCTCGTTCATCTGCCACGCCTGGTGGCTCTCGCCGAGCTTCGAGCCGGCCGGCGAGCACGACGTCGACGCACGCGTCGGCGTTGTCCCGGCAGTACGTCCAGCCCTGGAGCGAGGCCGGCGACGAAGCGCACCGCGGTGTCGCTAGTACTCCGGTGTCGCTCGCCAGCTGCTCGGTGTTGGCCCAGATGGCGTCCTGGAGCATGGCCGTGCCCTCGTCGTTCCAGTTGATGACGCTGAAGTCGTCGGGCGTGTAGAGCTCGCCGGTGTCGGGGTTCACCGCCTCGAGCACCTGGGCGTACTCGTTGTAGGTCATGGCCTGGGCGGCGTCGATCTCCCGGTTCAGCAGCGCCTGCATGTCGAACTGCTGCTGGACGAGCGTGACGTCGGTCGCCGGGTCGAGCCCGGCCTCGGTCAGGCCGGCGAACAGCTCGAACTCGTTGCCGAAGCCCCAGTTGCCGACCTTCTTGCCCTCGAGGTCGGCCGCGGACTCGATGCCGGCGTCGGCCCACGACACCTGGAGGGTGCCGGAGCGCTGGAACGACCTGGGCGATGTCGGTGATGGCCGCGCCCTGCTCGCGCGACTGCGAGCGCCTTGGGCACCCAGGCGATGGCGAAGTCGACGGCGCCGTCGGCCAGCTGCGGTCTGCGGGACGATGTCGACGCCGCCTTCGACGATCTCGACGTCGAGCCCGTGCGTCCTCGTAGAAGCCCTGGTCGACGGCGGCGAAGTAGCCGGCGAACTGGGCCTGGGTGACCCACTGGAGCTGCAGCTTCACCGGGGTCAGCTCGTCGCCGACCTCGGGTGGCGTGTCGCTGCACGCCACCGAGAAGGCCTCGCTGGATCCCTCACCGCCGCCGCTGCTGCCGCCGTCCGTCGACTCGTCGCCGTCGTCGCTGCCGCACGCGGCTCGCGACGAGCGTGAGCGCGAGCAGGGCAGCCGCCCCTCGCATCCAACGTTGCTTCATGGTTCCTCCAGGTGGTGGGTGGTGGTGATGATGGGGAGAGGGGGCGAGGGTGCCGCGGCGACCGGGCCGCAGCTCACGACGCCACCGCGGCGCGCCGCTTCGCCCGCCAGGGCATGGCGACGCGCTCGAGGGCGATGGCGGCGAGGAAGAAGGCCAGCCCGAGTGCACAGGCGGCGACGACGTAGGACCAGGCCTGGGCGGTGCGGGTCTGGGCCGCGTTGCTGGAGATGAAGTAGCCCAGACCGCCCTGGGGCCCACCGAAGTACTCGGCGACGATGGCGGTGATGACCGCGAGCGATGCGGCCACCTTCAGCCCGGTGAACAGGTAGCCGGCAGCGCGCCCGGGAACCGGACCTTGCGGGCCACCGCCGAGCTCGAGGCGCCGTAGGACCGCATGACCTCGAGGTGGGTGGACTCGGTCTCGGTGAGGCCCCGCAGCAGGTTGATGAAGACCGGGAAGAAGACGACGAGGGTGACGACGAGCCGCCTCGGCGTCTGCGAGGTGTTCGAGATGGCGTTGTTGAGGACCGGCGTGACCGCGATGAGCGGCAGGGCGTTGGCCGCCGCCGCGACGGGGGCGATCATGTTGCGGAGCACCGAGAAGCGCGACGACAGGAGCGCCATCGCGATCGCCACCACGGTGCCGAGCAGCAGGCCCAGCAGGGCGTTGGTGCCGCTGATCTTCGCCGCGTCGAGGATCAGCTCGCGCTGGAGCTCGATCTGCTCGCCGATCCGCGACGGCCGCGGCAGGAGGTAGGGCGCGACGCGCCCGACCTGCACGCCGACCTCCCACACCACCAGGACGACGACGCCCAGGACGACGGGCGGCAGGACCTGCCGGGCCCGGTTCACCAGCCCTCCCCGCGCGCCTCGGCCGGGGCCGCGTCGAGGCCGAGGGAGGGGTCGTGGCCCGCGGCGACCTCGGCCCGCTCGATGCCCCGCAGGGCCCGGCGCACGTCGGTGACCCGCTCGAAGAAGCGGGGGTCGCCGCGGGTCTCGTCGGAGCGCTCGGCCCCGAGGTCGACGGGGATCACCTCGGTGATGCGTCCCGGCCGGGGCGACATCACCACCACCCGGTCGGAGAGGTACACCGCCTCGGGGATCGAGTGGGTGACGAAGACGACGGTGGTGCCCAGCTCGGCCCGGATCCGCTGCAGCTCGGCCTGCATGTGCTCGCGGGTCATCTCGTCGAGGGCGCCGAAGGGCTCGTCCATCAGGAGGAGGCCGGGCCGGGTGACGAGGGCGCGGGCGATGGCCACGCGCTGCTGCATGCCGCCGGACAGCTCCCACGGGTGGTGGTCGGCGAAGTCGCCCAGGCGGACCAGGTCGAGCATCTCCCGGGCGCGGGCGCGGCGCTCGGCCTTGGGCAGCTTCTGCAGCTCGAGGGGGAGCTCGACGTTGCGGGCCACCGTGCGCCACTCGAACAGTCCGGCCTGCTGGAACGCCATGCCGTAGTCGTTGTCGAGGCGGGCCCGGTGGGCCGGCTTCCCGTTGACGGACACGTCTCCGCTGGTGGCGTCGGTGAGGTCGGCGATGACCCGCAGCAGCGTGCTCTTCCCGCACCCCGACGGCCCGATCAGCGAGACGAGCTCGCCCGGGGCGACGGTGAGGTCGATGTCGTCGAGGGCGCACCACCTCGTTGCGGCCACCGGCGTTGAAGACCTTGCCGACCCCGCGGACGGTGACCGCGGCGGGAGCATCCGGCATCGCATCGGCGACAGGGTCGGGATCGGCGGCGGCGAGGGCGTCGGGGACGACGTCGGCGGTCACGGGACGAGCTCCGGGGGTCGGTGGCGCGAGGCGAGGGCGTCGATCGCGCCGATGAGGAGGGCCATGAGGATCCCGAGCGCGGCCGCGCCGAGGAGGGCGGCGTAGACCTTGGCCGGGTCGCTGGTGGCCGCACGCGAGTACTCCAGGGTGAGGCGGCCGATCCCGCCGCTTCGCCCGAGGGAGATCTCGGCCACGATCGCCCCGACCACCGCGCCGGCGGCGGCGAGGCGCAGCGCGGGCAGCAGGTAGGGCAGGGCCGCCGGCAGGCGCAGCTTCCACAACGTGGTGCGGGGCGGGGCCGCGAGCGAGCGCATGAGCTCGACCGAGGCGGGCGGGGCCGCCTGCAGGCCGCGGAGGAGGCCCGACGGCGACGGGCGCGAAGGCGAGGAAGGCGGAGATCGCCGCGACCGACATCCACGGCTGCCACTCGCTCGAGCCGAACTGGAGGCGCCCGCCCCACGACGCGACGAGCGGGGCGAAGGCCACGATCGGCACGGTCTGCGACACGATGACGAGCGGCAGCACCGCGTGCTCGGCCACCCCGAACCGCTGCATCAGCGCGGCCAGCGCCGCGCCGAACAGCGACGCCGACGACCAGGCCGACCATGGCGAGCTGGAACGTGTACCAGGCGCCCTTCAGCACCACGACGGCCACCGACTCCTCGGAGCCGCGCCCCGCCGGCTCGCCCAGCCGGTCGAGCATCGTCGACACGTGCGGCATGCTCGCATCGTCGGCCTTCAGCGGCAGCTGCCACCCGAGCAGGCTCCCGTCGATCGCCTTGTACCCCTCCCACAGCGCGACGACGAGCAGCAGCCCGAGCACGGCGTAGGCGAGTCGCTGGAGGCGGTCGGTCACGTCTTGGCCGCCGCGTGCTCGTGGATGCGGGGGATGACCTTCTCGCCGTAGTGGCGGAGGGTCTCGTCCTTGTCGTCGTGCTGGAGGTAGACGGCGAACTGGTCGACCCCGAGGTCGCGCAGCTCGGCCAGGCGGCGCAGCTGCTCCTCGACCGGACCGACGCAGGCAGAAGCGGTCGACGATGTCGTCGGACACGAAGGCGACGTGGTCGTTGTCGGCCTGGCCGTGGGTGTTGTAGTCGTAGCCCTGGCGCCCGGCGATGTACTCGGTGAGGGCCTTGGGGACCGGCGCGTCGTCGCCGTAGCGGGCGACGATGTCGGCCACGTGGTTGCCGACCATCCCGCCGAACCAGCGGACCTGGTCGCGACCGTGGGCCAGGCCCTCGGGCGTGCCGTCGGTGACGTAGGCGGGCGCGGCCACGCAGATCGTCAGCGCCTCGGGGTCGCGGCCGGCGTCGGCGGCGGCCTTCCGGACCGCGCTCGATGGTCCACTCCGCGATGCTCGGATCGGCCAGCTGCAGGATGAAGCCGTCGCCGACCTCCCCGGTGAGGGCCAGGGCCTTGGGTCCGTAGGCCGCGACCCAGGCCTCCAGCCGGCTGGCGCCGGCCCACGGGAACCGCAGGGTCGAGCCCTTGTAGTCGACCGCCTCACCGTTGGCGAGGCCCCGGATCACGCCGATCGCCTCCCGCAGCGTGGCCAGGGTGGTGGGCTTGCCGTTGGTGACGCGCACCGCGGAGTCGCCCCGTCCGATGCCGCACACGGTGCGGTTGCCGTACATCTCGTTGAGGGTCGCGAACAGGCTCGCCGTCACCGTCCAGTCGCGCGTCGCCGGGTTCGTCACCATCGGCCCCACCGTGACGTTGCGGGTGCGGTCGAGGATCTGGCTGTAGATGACGAAGGGCTCCTCCCACAGGATGTGGCTGTCGAAGGTCCACACGTGGCTGAAGCCGTAGGTCTCGGCCCGGACGGCCAGGTCGACGACCCGCGACGCGGGCGGGGTGGTCTGGAGGACGACGCCGATGTCCACCGTCGGACCTCAGCGGTTCTCGGGGAAGCCGAGGTCGATCGACGACGTGGCCGGGTCGGGCCACCGCGACGTCACCACCTTGGAGCGGGTGTAGAAGCTGACGCCCTCGGGCCCGTACATGTGGGTGTCGCCGAACAGCGACGCCTTCCAGCCGCCGAAGCTGTAGTAGCTGACCGGCACCGGGATGGGGACGTTGACGCCGACCATGCCGACCTCGACCTCGCTCTGGAAGCGGCGGGCGACCCCACCGTCGCGGGTGAAGATGGCCGTGCCGTTGCCGTAGGGGTTGTCGTTGATCAGCTGCAGGCCCTCGTCGAAGGAGTGGACGCGGGTCACCGAGAGCACCGGCCCGAAGATCTCGTCGTCGTAGGCCTTCATCCCCGGCTTCACGTCGTCGAGCAGGCTCGGGTTGAGGAAGAAGCCGCCCTCCGGCGCACCCTCCCGGCCGTCGACGACGACGGTGGCGCCCTCGTCGGCCGCCCCGGCCACGTAGCCGGCGACCTTGTCGCGGTGCTCGGCGGTGATCAGCGGGCCCATCTCCGAGTCGGGCTCGTTGCCGGCGCCGACCTTGATCGACGGGATGCGGTCGCGGATCTTGGCGACCAGCTCGTCGGCGACGGTGTCGACCGCGAGGACGACGCTGATGGCCATGCAGCGCTCGCCGGCCGAGCCGTAGCCGGCGCTGATGGCCGCGTCGGCGGCCATGTCGAGGTCGGCGTCGGGCAGGACGAGCATGTGGTTCTTGGCGCCGCCGAGGGCCTGCACCCGCTTCCCGTGGGCCGTCCCCGTCTCGTAGATGTACCGGGCGATCGGGGTGGAGCCCACGAACGACACCGCCGCCACGTCGGGGTGCTCGAGGAGGCCGTCGACGGCCTCCTTGTCGCCGTGGACGACGTTGAAGCACGCCGGCGGGCAGGCCGGCCTTGGCCAGCAGCTCGGCCACGAACATCGGGGTCGACGGGTCCTTCTCGCTCGGCTTGAGGACGAAGGTGTTCCCGCACGCCAGGGCGTTGGCGAACATCCACATGGGCACCATGGCCGGGAAGTTGAACGGCGTGATGCCGGCGACGACGCCGAGGGGCTGGCGCAGCTGGTACACGTCGACGCCCGTCGCCGCCTGCTCGCTGTAGCCGCCCTTGAGCAGGGCGGGGATCCCGCAGGCGAACTCGACGTTCTCCAGCCCGCGGGCGACCTCGCCGAGGGCGTCGGAGAGCACCTTGCCGTGCTCGGCCGACACGAGAGAGGCGATCTCCTTGCGGTTGGCGTCGATCAGGTCGCGGAGGCGGAACATCACCTCGGCGCGACGCGACAGGCCGGTGGCCCTCCACTCCGGCAGGGCCGCCTTGGCTGAGGCGACCGCGGCATCGACCTCGGAGCGGTCGGCGAGCGGCACCTCCGCGACCTGCTCGCCGAGGGCGGGGTTGTAGACGGGGCCGGTGCGGCCCGACGTGCCGGCGACGGTGCCGCCGCCGATCCAGTGCTCGATGGTCCTCATGTGCGTCATCCTCCTCAGATCAGGTACTGCGACAGGCCGCGCTTGACGAAGCGGCCGTGGCCCTTGCGGCCCTTGAAGGTGTCGTCCTCGACCACGACGGTGCCGCGGGACAAGACGGTGTCGACCTTGCCGTCGACCACGTAGCCCTCCCACGACGAGTGGTCGATGTTCATGTGGTGCTTGGCCTCGAACCCGATGTGGGTCTGGCGGTTCGGGTCCCACACGACGACGTCGGCGTCGGCCCCGGGGGCGACGATGCCCTTGGTGGGGTACATCCCGAACATGCGGGCGGGGGTCGTGCAGCAGGTCTCGACCCAGCGCTCGAGGGTCATCTCGCCGTTGACGACGCCCTGGTACAGCAGCTCCAGCCGGTGCTCGACGCCGGCCATCCCGTTGGGGATCTTGGAGAAGTCGCCGCGCCCCAGCTCCTTCTGGTCCTTGAAGCAGAAGGGGCAGTGGTCGGTGCTGACGATGGCGAGGTCGTTGGTGCGCAGGCCCTTCCACAGGTCGGCGTGGTGCGGGTGGTCGTCGTGGGCCGAGCGGATCGGCGGCGAGCAGACCCACTTGGCCCCCTCGAAGTCCGGCTTGGCCAGGGTGTCCTCGACCGTCAGGTAGAGGTACTGGGGGCAGGTCTCGGCGAACACGTTGCGGCCCGCGTCGCGGGCTTCGGCCACGTGCTCGAGGGCCTGCGACGCGGACAGGTGGACGATGTAGAGCGGCACGTTGCCGGCCACCGCGGCCAGCACGATGGCCCGGTGGGTGGCCTCGCCCTCCAGCGCCGCCGGCCGGGTCCAGGCGTGGTGCACCGGGTCGGTCTCGCCCCGCCCGAGGGCCTGCTGCACCAGCACGTCGATGGCGATGCCGTTCTCGGCGTGCATCATGATCGTCGCCCCGCACTCCCCCGCGGTCTGCATGGCCCGCAGGATCTGGCCGTCGTCGCTGTAGAAGACGCCGGGGTAGGCCATGAACAGCTTGAAGCTGGTGACGCCCTCGTTCTCGGTGAGGTACTTCAGGGCCTTGAGGGACTCGTCGTCGACGCCGCCGATGATCTGGTGGAAGCCGTAGTCGATCGCGCAGTTGCCGTCGGCCTTGGCGTGCCAGGTGGCCAGGCCGTCGACGACGCTGGCGCCGGTGGTCTGCACCGCGAAGTCGACGATGGTCGTGATGCCGCCCCAGGCCGCGGCGATGGTGCCGGTCTCGAACGTGTCGGACGCGGCGGTGCCGCCGAAGGGCAGCTCCATGTGGGTGTGCACGTCGATGCCGCCCGGGATGACGTACTTGCCGGCCGCGTCGACGACCTTGTCGGCGGTGGCCTCGGCGGCCGCGAACCAACCGGGGGCGCCGACCGCGGCGATGGTCTCGCCGTCGATCAGCACGTCGTTGGCGACGCGCCCGCTGGGGCTGACCACCGTGCCGTTCTTGATCAGGACCGTGCTCATGGCTGCCTCCTCATCGCTGGACCAGCTCGTCGTAGGCGTCGGGCCGGCGGTCCCGGTAGAACTGCCAGCCGTCGCGGACCTCGCGGATCGTCGCCAGGTCGAGGTCGCGCACGATCAGCTCGGGCTTGTGCGGGTCGCCGACGTCGCCGACGAACTGGCCGCGCGGGTCGACGAAGTAGCTCTGGCCGTAGAAGTCGTCGTCGCCGAGCGGCTCGATGCCGGTGCGGTTGATGGCGCCGACGTAGTACATGTTCGCCACCGCGGCGGCCGGCTGCTCGAGCTTCCAGAGGTACTCGGAGAGGCCCCGGCTGGTGGCCGACGGGTTGAACACGATCTCGGCCCCGTTGAGCCCGAGGCACCGCCAGCCCTCGGGGAAGTGCCGGTCGTAGCAGATGTAGACGCCGACCTTGCCGACCGCGGTCTCGAACACCGGGTACCCGCCCGTCCCGGGGGTGAAGTAGAACTTCTCCCAGAAGCCCTTGACCTGCGGGATGTGCTGCTTGCGGTACTTGCCGAGGTAGGTGCCGTCGGCGTCGATCACCGCAGCGGTGTTGAAGTAGAGCCCGTCCTGGACGATCTCGTACATGGGCAGCACCATCACCATGCCGAGCTCCTTGGCCACCGAGCAGAAGCGCTGGGTGGTGGGCCCGTCGGGGATGGCCTCGGTGTACGAGTAGTACTCGGCGTCCTGCACCTGGCAGAAGTACGGCCCGTAGAACAGCTCCTGGAAGCACATGACCTGCGCGCCGTCGGCTGCGGCGTCGCGGGCCGCCTGCTCGTGCTTGTCGATCATCGATTCCTTGTCGCCGGTCCAGTCGGTCTGGAGGATGGCGGCGCGGACCACGTTGGTCATGACGGGCTCCTGGGGGCGGGGGGCGACGACCTCGACATCTGTGACGGAGGCCACACGCAAGGCTACTTCTGCGGTACAGTCCACTCAACACCCTGTTTTGTTTCGGATTGTTTCGGGAGCGTTCCCATCCGATGATCCGTCGCCCCAGCCCTCCCTCCACCGGCCCCGGCGTGCCACCCTCGGCGCCGTGACGCGCATCGACGACCCGCCGACCTCCACCGAGGTCGACGACACCGCCGTGCTCATCACCACCGCCGTCGACGAGCGCAGCGCCCGCGGCATCGCCGCCGGGGTCAACCGCCTCGTCACCCAGGGGCACCTCGCCCCCGGATCACGGCTCCCGACCGTGCGTCGGCTCGCGGCTGCGCTCGACGCCAGCACGACGACCGTCAGCGACGCGTGGGGACAGCTCGCCCGGCTCGGCGTGATCGAGGGCCGCGGGCGCCAGGGCACGTTCGTCACCGACCGGGTCCGCCGCCCCGGACCGGGCCGCTACCGCCGGATGACCACCCCCGCGGGCCGCTACCACCTCGACCTCAGCACCGGGGTCCCCGACCGGGCGCTCCTCCCCGACCTCGGCGCGGCGCTGGCCCGCCTCCACCCGACCAGCCTCACCTCCAGCTACCTCGACCACCCCGTGCTGCCGGAGCTCGACGCCGCGGTGCGGGCCCGCCTCCCGTTCCCGGCCGAGGCCGTCACCGTCGTCGACGGCGCGCTCGACGCGGTCGACCGGCTGGCCACCGCGCACGTCCGCCTCGGCGACCGGGTGCTCGTCGAGAACCCGGCCTTCCCCCCGCTGCTCGACCTCCTCGACCTGCTCGGTGCGGAGGTGGTGGCCCTGCCGCTCGACGACGAGGGCATCGTGCCCGAGGCCCTGGCCGAGGGTCTCGGGCTCGACCCCGTCGCCCTCTTCCTCCAGCCCCGCAGCCACAACCCGACGGGCCGCTCGATGAGCCCGCGCCGGGCCGAGGTGCTGGCCGAGATGCTGGCCGGCCGGGCGGTCCTCGTCGTCGAGGACGACCACTCGGGCGACATCAGCGGTGCCGACGACGTGTCGCTCGGCGTCTGGCTGCCGGAGTCGACCGCCCACGTCACGTCGTTCTCGAAGTCCTACGGGCCCGACCTGCGCCTGGCGTCGGTGGCCGGCCCGAGCGAGGTGATCGACCCGCTGGTCGACCGGCGACTGCTCGGGCCCGGCTGGTCGAGCCGCCTGCTGCAGGCCGTGCTGGTCGACCTGCTCGCCGACCCCGCCACCGCTGACGTGATCGCCACCGCCCGGGCCACCTACGCCGAGCGCCGCCGCCTGGTGGTCGCGGGGCTCGACGCCCGAGGGGTGCGCTCCAGCCCCGGCGACGGCATCAACCTGTGGGTCGAGACGCCCGACGAGCGCCACACCGTCGTGGTGCTGGCGTCGCACGGCATCGCCGTCGCACCCGGGGCGCCGTTCATGTGCCGCCCCGAGCCGATCGAGCACGTGCGGGTCACCGTCGGACTCGTCGCCGACGACCACGACGCCCTCGCCGCCACCCTGGCCGAGGCCGTCGGCGGCGGCACCGACGACACCCGCTCCCCCCGCGGCGGCGCCCGCTGACCCTCCGCGGCCGCCGCGGCGCCACCGCCCCGGACCGCGAACTGGCTCGCGAACGTCAGCCCCTGACCCCCAGAACGCGGACCACTTCGATCCGGGTCACGAACTGGCTCACGAACGTCAGCCCCTGACCCCCAGAACGCGGACCACTTCGACCCGGGTCACGAACTGGCTCGCGAACGTCAGCCCCTGACCCCCAGAACGAGGACCACTTCGACCCGGGTCACGAACTGGCTCACGAACGTCAGCCCCTGACCCCCAGACCGCGGACCACTTCGGCGGCGCTGGCGGTGACGGCCTGTGGCTCGCGTCACCAGCGGGAGCGGGACTCCTCGGCGAAGCCGGGGATGCCGTCGACCTCGTGGGTGGTGCCGTCGGCGGTGGTGACGGTGCCGGCCCACGTGCCGAACACCTGGTGGACCTCGGTGCGGAGGACGAGCGCGTTGGTGCCGGTGTGCTTGTCGTACCGGGGCGTGAGCTCCAGGTCGAGGTGGCCGTCGGGGTCGACGACCCTCCACGGCCGCATCGGCTCGTCCCACGAGTAGTCCCAGCGGAGCTCGGCGCCGACCTTGGTGAGCCGGCCGTCGACGATGACCCCGTTCTCGGTGAAGCCGGTGCCCTCGGTCCACATCCCTCCGATCTGGATGCCGACCGTCGACGAGCCGTCGACGGTGCGTCCGGCCCCGCCACCCCAGTTCCAGCGGGTGGAGTACGGCCAGCGACCTCGACCCACGTCGAGCACGCCCCACGCCTGACCCGCGTCGCCGCCGACCTGCTCGACCCGGTCGCCCATCGTGAAGGTGCCGACCGCCGGGCGGGCCTGGTGCTTGGACGTGTACTGGAAGAGCGTGTCGCTCCACGGGATCACCACGTTCAGCGACTCGTGGTCCGGGGGCAGGGCGACGTGCACGTCGAAGGCCGTCGGCGTCCCGTCCTTCGCCGTCCAGGAGGCGGCCAGCCGGGTGCCCTCGGCGTCGTCGACCAGCTCGAGGTCGAGCCCCTGCCCGTGGTGGCGGAGCGGCGCGGTGCCGGGTCGGTCCGGCAGGGAGAACCCACGGGCGGCCGGCACGATCACGTCCTTGGCGCCGGACTCGCCCGTGCGGAGGTCGCACCACCACACCGCGGCGATCCCGATGTAGTCGACGTCGGCGTAGGTGCAGGACAGCACGAGGTCGTCGGTGAGCACGGCCCAGTAGTCCCACCGCTTGGTGCGGCCCCACCGACCCCGCAGGTTGCACCGGTGCATCGGGGTGCGGGACCACCCCCGGGCCGATGGCCGCAACGTCCGCCCGTCCGACTCGCACAGGTCGACGACGCTGGTGACCTCGGGCTCGGACGTCGGGGTGGGGAGCGGGTGGGTGGCGTCAGGCATCGGGGTGGAGTCCACCACACGGGGCCGGCCGCTCGGCGCCCGCGGCCCCGCCTCGATCCAGGTCAGAACACCGGCGCCCGCACGGCGGTGTGACCACAGACGACGACGCGACCCGACCGACCCTGCGACCGGGTTCCCCCCAGGATCAGCGGTCGGCCTCGTCGGCGAGGTGGAGCCACTCCTCCTCGGCGGTGGCCAGGTCGGCCTCCGTCGTGGCCAGCTCGGCGCCGAGGTCGGCCATCCGGCGGTGGTCCGCGGTGCCGGCGGCCAGCTCGGCCGTGACCTCGTCGCGACGCTTCTCGAGGCGGCGGATCCGTCCCTCGGCCTCCTTCATCAGCTTGTGGAGGTGGCCCTTGGGCCGCTTCGACGGTGCGGGCGCGGCCTTCCCGGCGGGAGGCCGAGGCGCCTTGGGGACAGGGGCAGCCGGCGGCGTCGCGGAGGTGGAGGTGCGGCGGGCCCGGCGGGCCTCCTCCCAGGCGGCGTAGCCACCGGGCAGGCGGCGACCGTCGTGGTGCTCGTCGATGACCAGCACGTCGGTGACGGTGCGCTCCAGCAGGGCCCGGTCGTGGCTCACGACGACGAGGGCGCCGGGCCAGTCGTCGAGGAAGTCCTCCAGCACCCGGAGGGTGTCGAGGTCGAGGTCGTTGGTCGGCTCGTCGAGCAGCAGCACGTTGGGCTTGGCCCGCAGCGTCAGCAGCAGCTGGAGTCGGCGCCGCTCCCCGCCCGACAGCAGCGAGATCGGGGCCCGCTGGGCGTCGGCGTCGAACCAGAACGCCTCCAGCAGGCGGGCGTCGGTCCAGTCCGGCTCCCGGTGTGCACCGGCGACGGCCTGGGCGACCCGCATCCCGGGGTCGAGGTCGAGTCCCCGCTGGTCGTAGACGGCGACCTGGGCGGTGCTCCCCCGCACGACCCGCCCCTCCGCCGGGGTCAGCCGACCGGCGATGACGTCGACGAGGGTGGACTTGCCGGCGCCGTTGGGTCCGACCAGGCCCAGCCGCTCCCGGGGGTCGAGGGCCAGGTCGACGCGGCGGAACAGCCAGGGCTCGCCGTCGCCCCAGCGGTGGCCGACCCCGTGCAGCTCGATGACCGTGTCGCCCAGGCGAGGGGTGCCGTGGTGGAGCGGCAGGTCGTCGCTCGGGCGGGCCGCGGCCTCGGGCCTCGCCTCGACGAGGGCGGTGGCCGACTCGACCCGGTGCTTGGCCTTGCTGGTGCGGGCCGGAGCGCCTCGGCGCAGCCAGGCCAGCTCACGACGGGCCAGGTTCCGGCGCACCCGCTCGGACGCCGCCGCCTGCTCGGCGCGGAGGGCGCGGGCCTCCAGGTAGGAGGCGTAGCCGCCCTCGTGGACGTGGCCCCGCCCCCGGTCGAGCTCGAGGATCCGGGTGGTGACCCGGTCGAGGACGTGGCGGTCGTGGCTGACGAGGAGCAACCCGCCGCGGTGCTGGGCCAGGCGCTCCTCCAACCAGGCGATGGCGTCGATGTCGAGGTGGTTGGTGGGCTCGTCGAGGATGAGCAGGACGGCGTCGTCGCCCTCCCCTGCGGCGTCGACCTCGGCCAGCGCCCGGGCCAGCGCGACCCTGGTCGACTGCCCGCCCGACAGGGTCGAGGTGTCGCGGTCGAGCAGGGTCGAGAGCCCCAGCCGGTCGGCGACGGCCTCCGCCACCCAGGCCTCCTCCCCGGTCGCGCCGACGCGCGTCGCGGACGAGGCCGGGCGGCAGGGTGCGGTCCTGGCCCACCGCCACGATGCGGGCGCCCCGTCCCCGGCGGATCTCCCCCGCGGCCGGCTCGACGTCGCCGGCCAGCACCCGCAGCAGGGTCGACTTGCCGCAGCCGTTGAGGCCGACGACCGCGAGCCGGTCGCCGCTCGACATCGTCAGCGACACGTCGGTGAACAGCGGCCGCTCGGGCCGGGTCACGGTCAGCCCCTCGGCGTCGAGCAGGATCACGGCCGTCGAGGGTACGGCCACGCCCCGCGACTCCCCCCACCCGAGGCCGCCAAGGCCGCCTGCCCATCGATCGGTTCCGACCTGGAGCTGGGTCACCGGGTGGGGCGGACGCCGCACGTACCCTCGGAGGGATGTCCTCCGCCCGGCGCCGGCCCGACGGCATCCTCTCGGAGCCCATCGACCTCGACGGCCCGCGCCGTCGCCGCCCGACGTTCCCCACGCAGGAGGCGACCACCGGACTGACCTTCACGCCTCGAGGCGAGCGGGGGGCGTGGACGGTGGTGTCGGCCAAGGCCGACATCGTCTACGCCCGCGATGCCGACGGCCGCCAGCACGCCCTGCGCCCGGTGCCGGGAGGGGCGACCGTCGACGGGCGGGCGGTGACCCTGGTGCCGCCGAGGCCGCGCCCGGCCGCGCCGACGGCGCCGAGCCGCACCGCGTCGGGGTCGGTGGCGACGGCCCCGGGGCCGGCCAAGGTGGCGCGGGCCGGGCGCATCATGGTGGAGGGCATCCACGACGCCGAGCTGGTCGAGAAGGTCTGGGGCGACGACCTGCGCGACGAGGGTGTGGTGGTCGAGGTCCTGCACGGCGCCGACGACCTCGCTGCCGTCGTCCGCGGCTTCGGGCCCCGCCCGGGCCGGCGCCTGGGGATCCTCCTCGACCACCTGGTCGACGGGTCGAAGGAGTCCCGCCTGGCCGCCGCCGTCGACCACCCCGACGTGCTGGTCACCGGCCACCGCTACGTCGACGTCTGGCAGGCGGTGAAGCCCGCCGCGCTCGGCCTGGCGGCCTGGCCGGTGATCCCCCCGGGCACCCCGTGGAAGGAGGGCGTGATCGCCGCCCTCGGCTCGACCGAGTCCCCCGCGACTTCTGGGCCCGGGTCCTGGGCTCGGTCTCCGACTGGACCGACCTCGAGACCGACCTGATCGGATCGGTCGAGCGCCTCATCGACTTCGTCACCGACCCCGCACCCGGCTGACCGCGCCGCGCCCGCCCGCTGGGAGCGAACCGGCGGACGCTCGCGGACGCCGAGCCCGACCCACGAGGCGAGCCACGTCGAGCTCGGTGACCGATGGCTCGAAGCTCGCCGGCGTCGGGGCGAGCGGGTGGCCGATCCGCACGAGTCCTTAGAGTGGGTCGATGGACGACCGGGCCATCCCCTTGGGCCGGCTGGCCGGCGTCCGGATCGGGATGAGCTGGGTCGTGCCCTTCGTGGCCGGCCTCTACGCCCTGTCGTTGGCCACCAGCCTGCTGCCCCGCTCGATCCCAGGGCAGTCCACCTCGTCGTACTGGCTCGCCGGCGGGATGGGAGCGCTGTTCCTCTTCCTCTCCCTGCTCGCCCACGAGATGGGCCACGCCCTGGTGGGGCGGGCCGAGGGCATCGGTGTCCGCGGCATCACCCTCACCCTCCTCGGGGGCTACACCCAGTTCGACACCGAGCCGGCCACGCCCGGGGCCGAGCTGCGCGTCAGCGGCATCGGACCGGTCACCAACTTCGTGCTGGCCGGCGCGTTCTGGGCGGTGGCGACCTCGCTCGGCGGCGGGTTCGGCCTCACCGCCCTCCTGGCCGAGACCTTCGAGTGGCTGGCCTTCGTCAACCTCCTGCTCGCGGCGGTGAACATGCTCCCCGGCGCCCCGCTCGACGGCGGGGCGGTGCTGGGGGCCATCGTCTGGATGGTCACCCGCGACCGCACCCGGGCCCAGACCATCACCGCGGTGATCGGGGTCGGGCCTCGGTGCCGTCCTGGTCGTCCTCGGGCTGCGCTCGCTCCAGAGCGAGGACGAGGGGTTCGGCCTCTGGTTCCTCATCATCGGCTTCTTCATCCTGTCCAGCGCCTGGAGCCGACTGCGCTCGGCCCCGACCGTCGGCGCGCTCCGGGACACGGCCGTGCGCGACGTCATGCTGCCCGACCCACCGGTGGTGCCGGAGTGGGCCACGCTGAGCGACGTCGTGACCCGGGCCCAGGGCTGGCTCCCCCACACCGCGTTCCCGGTGCAGGCCGCCGACGGTCGCATCACCGGGCTGCTGACCTCCCAGCTGGTCCTCGCCGTCGACCCGGCCCGATGGCCGGAGGTGCGGGCCGGCGAGGTCGCCTGGCCGATCGAGCGGGTGCCCACCGTGCCGACCACCGAGCCGGTGCTGACCGCGGTGCAGCGCAGCCAGTCGGCCGGGGTCGACCGCATCCTCGTCGTGTGGCCCGACGGCCGGGTGGCCGGCATCGCGGGGGCCGATGCCGCGCACCGGGCCCTCGACCGGCAGCGCACCGCCCCCACCCCTGGACCGACCCACCCGACATCGGCCTGACCGGGACGGCCCCCCGCGCCTGCGTGGGAGGACGGCACTCGGGGCCGGGCTACGGTCCGGCCATGGCCGACGCCCCTGACGCACCCACCGACGCCGTCCGCTACGAGCTCGACGGCGGCTGCGCCGTGGTCACCCTCGACGACGGCAAGCTCAACACCATCGGGCACGGCACCCTGGCCGCCCTCACCGACGCCCTCCGTCGGGCCGAGGAGGAGGCCACCGCGCTGGTGCTGGTCGGCGGTGGCCGGGCCTTCTCGGCCGGGTTCGACCTGGCCGTGATGACCGAGGGCGTGGAGTCGATGCAGGGCCTGGTGCGGGCGGGCGCCGAGTTCATGCTGGAGCTCTACGGCAGCCCGCTGCCCACCGTCGCGGCCTGCACCGGTCACGCCCTGGCCGGCGGCGTGCTGATGCTCCTCTGCTGCGACGAGCGCATCGGCCCGTCCGATCGTCCGGCCAAGATCGGGCTCAACGAGGTCGCCATCGGCATGGGCCTGCCGATCTTCGCGGTCGAGCTCGCCCGCGACCGGCTCTCCCCGCAGCACCTGACCCCGGCCGTCCTCGGCCGCGTGTACGACCCGGCCGGCGCGGTCGAGGCCGGGCTACCTCGACCTGCTGGTGCCCGGCGACGACCTGATCGCCGCCGCGGTCGCGGTCGGCCACGAGCGGGCCGAGCTCCGCCGTGGCGCCGTCGGCCGCACCAAGCAGCTCCTCCGCGAGCGCACCATCGCCCACGTGCGGGCCACCATCGACGACGACATCGCCGGCCTCAGCGGCCCCATCACCTGACCCGACGGGCCCCGCGCGTCAGCGGTGGGGGTCGCGGCGGGTGACGAGGCCCTCGGGGGTCACCATGTGACCGGTGAGGGTGCGCTCGTCGTGGCGCATCCGCCAGCGCAGGAGCTCCCCGGTGCACTCGGCCACCGAGCCGACGTGGCCGGGGTCGGCGGCCAGGTCCTGCACCTGCTCCGGGTCGGCATCGAGGTCGAACAGCAGTGGGGGCAGCACCGACGCCTCGGTGGCGAAGTGGACGTACTTCCAGCGCTCACCCCGCACCACGTTGAGGCTGCACTGCTCCATCGGGACGCCCAGCAGGTCCTCGGCCATGTGCTGCCACGGGTTCCGGAAGTCCCACTCCCAGAGGACCGCGGTCCGCCACCCGCGGGGAGCCCCGTCCAGCCGCTCGTGGAGGAAGGGCTGGAGCGCCCGGCCGTCGCACTGGAGCGGGACCTCGACGCCCATCCAGGTGCAGAGGGTCGGGCAGGACGTCGACGTGCTCGGTGAGGGCGTCGACGACCCGGCCGCGGGTGGCGTCGGCCTCGGGGCGGGGATCGACCACGATCAGGGGGACGTGGTAGCTCTCGTCCCAGTAGCCCAGCTTCTCGATCAGCCAGTGGTCGCCCATCTGGTCGCCGTGGTCGGAGGTGAGCACCACGAGGGTGTCGTCGAGCGAGCCCCTGCTCCCCCAGCCAGCCGAGCAGCCGACCGAGCTGGTCGTCGACCTCGGCCATCATCCCGTAGTAGGTGGCCCGGAGCTGGCGGCGGTCGCGCTCGTCGATCGGGCGCGCCGACGCCCGGAAGGGCCATGGCGGTGGCGGCGAGGGGGTGGCTGGCGGCCTCGGCGGCCCGGTCGGGGTGGCCACGGAAGCCCGGCACGTCGTCGGCGGCGTACCGGTCGTGGTAGCCGGCGCGGGTTGCGGTACGGCGGGTGGGGGCGGATGAAGCTGGCGTGGACGAACCATGGCTCGGCGTCGTCGCGCCGGGTGAACCAGTCGACGAGCGACTCGACCATGAACGCCGTCTCGGTGTGCTCGGCCGAGAACCGGGCCGGCGCCCACCACTCGCTGTGCTCGTCGACGCCCGGGTGCGCGAGGTCGGGGCGGTACAGCTCCCACGGGTCGGCGGGGACGTCGACGCCCTTCGCCGCCAGCCACCGGGCCCACTCCAACGGCCCCTCGGCCTCCGACGGGTCGTTCACGCCGATGTCGAAGCCGGGCAGCACGCCCTCGTAGGTGCGGAGCCGGGGGTCGTCCGCAGCGGCAGGCCGCGGGGGTCCGGGCTGGTGTCGGTGTAGCCGAAGAGGGTCGGGTCGTACCCGGCCCGTCGGGCCTCGAGCGCCACGTTGGTGAAGCGGTCGTCGAGCGGGGTGCCGTTCAGCACCGACCGGTGGTTCTGGGCGTACATGCCGGTGTGGAGGGTCGCCCGGCGCGGCCCGCACGGCGCGGTGTTGGCCCAGTGGCGGGCGAAGCGCACCCCACGCTCGGCGAGGCGCGTCGAGGGTCGGCGTCCGCACCAGCGGGTGCCCGGCCGCCGACAGGCAGTCGCCCCGCCACTGGTCGACGGTGATGTAGAGGACGTTCCCCCGCGGCACCGGCGGAGGCTACCCCGGGACGATCCCACGACCGCCGGACGCGGACGGGTCGGGCGCGCCGGTCAGGCGGGCGCGGGCTCGTACGGGCGGGGCGGGGCGCCCTCGAGCTGGCGGTGGATCTCGTCGGCCATCCACTCGTACAGGTGGCGCTGGTCGGCCGGGAAGGGGGGCGTCAGGAGCGTCCCGGCGGAGGCGGCGTCGTCGGCGCGCAGCACCGCCTTCACGACCTCGAGGATGGGCGGCCAGGCGTCGTCGGCGTAGGTGGCCGCCAGGTCGGTGACCTCGACCCCCGCCTCGTGGGCCTCGATCGCCTGGTCGAACAGCGCGGCGCGGGCGTCGTCGAAGACCTCCCGCGCGCTGACCCCGTCGGCCTCCCCGGGGATGGTCCGGTCGTGGTCGAGGCTCATCAGCTGCACCTCGCGCTGGAGGCCGTCGACCGCGATCACCATGTCCAGGAACGTCCGCAGCGGGATCGACCGGAACCACACGACGCTCACTGGTGCATCCCACGCTGGTCGACGCCATCCAACGGGATGGACGGCAACGGCCACCAGTGAGCGCCGACGGCTCCGCCGCCGGACACCCAACCGTCGCTCCCTCGTTCGCTCGCTGCGCTCGCTCACCAGTCGAGCTCGCGGGGCCAGGGGGCGGCACCGCGCCAGTCGAGCTCGAACCAGACCATCTTCCCCTCCGCCGAGCGCTCGGCACCCGACGACCGCGACAGGGTGCGCACCAGGCGGAGGCCCCGGCCCGAGGCGGCGTCGAGGCTGTACTCCCGGGGGTGCGGCATCCGAGGGTCGCCGTCGCGGACCTCGACCCGCAGCTGCGGGTCGAGCTGGATCGACACGGTGAACGGGGTGCGGGCGTGCAGCACGACGTTGGTCGCCAGCTCGCTCACCAACAGGACGCAGGTCGACACGATGTCCGCGGGCGCGCCGAGCTCGACCAGGGTCGCGGAGCAGAAGCGTCGGGCGCGCCCGACGCTTCGAGGGACCGCTTCGAGGGTGATCGTGTCGCCCACGGGCCACCAGAGTACCGACGCGACCGTCACGCCAGCGGAAGGCCCGCGCGGACCCCACCACGGCGGGTGGCGAAGGCGTCGTCGCCGAGGGGCCCACCGGCCGCCATCCCTGCCAGACTGCGGACGATGAGCGCCGTGCCTGCCCGCCGTCGCGGGCCGCGCCGCACCCGCCAGGAGCGCCGGGAGGAGTTCCTCGACGCGGCCGTCACCGCCATCCGGAGGGACGGCCCCGGGGTGTCGATGGAGGCGATCGCCCGCGAGGCGGGGGTCACCAAGCCGATCGTGTACCGCCTCTTCGACGATCGGGAGGGCCTGGTGCTCGCGCTCGGCGACCGGATCGCCGGACGGGTGCTCGACAACGTCACCGCCGCGCTCGAGACCGCGCTGACCGACGACCCGAAGGAGGCGATCCGGGCCGCGATCGCCGCCTACGTCGAGATCATCGACACGGAGCCCGAGGTCTACCGCTTCCTCACCGACCACATGGGCACCTGGGCGGCCACCGGCCCGACCGGGATGGCCGCCGAGATCTCGCGGTCGATCGCGATCGTCCTCGGCGAGCAGCTGAGGTTGCGGCGCCTCGACTCGGGCGCGGCCGAGCCGTGGGCGTTCGGCATCGTCGGCATGGTCCACTTCGCCGGCGACTGGTGGTCGCGGTCGAGGACCCTCCCCCGCGACGCGCTCGTCACCTACCTGGTCGACCTCCTGTGGGACGGCTTCGCCGGCCTGCCGCCCCACCCCGACGCCGCCGACACCCCACCGTCGCCCGCCGCCGAGGCCTGACGGCGACAGGCGACAGGCATCGGCACCACCCGATGCCGCGCACCCGCTCACCGGGCACCCGCTCACCGGGGCCCGGCGGGTCAGCTGATGGCGTCGGCCGCGGCGCGCAGCTCGTCGCGGGCCGACGGGTGGCCGATCTCGGCCAGGGCGCGGGCCCGCTCCCCCACCGTGCGGCCCCGCAGCTCGGCCACCCCGTGCTCGGTGATGACGACGTCGACGACGTGGCGGGGGGTCGTGACCACGCTCCCCACCGGCAGGCGGGGCACGATCCGGGAGAACACCTCGTCGCCACGGGCGGCCGTCGACGGCAGGCAGATGAGCGAGCGGTCGTCGACCTGGAAGCCGGCGCCGGCGACGAAGTCCTCGTGGCCGCCGATGCCGGAGAACTGGGCGCCGTCCCGGGTGTCGGCCACGATCTGGCCGTACAGGTCGACGGTGATGGCGCCGTTGATCGACACCATGCAGTTGTTCCGGGCGATGACGTCGGGGTTGTTGACCGCGTCGACGGTGAGGAACCGGACGTCCGGGTTCCCGTCGAGCCACTCGTACAGCTCGAGGGTGCCGGCCGCGAACGTCGTCACCGAGACGCCCTCGTAGGCGCCCTTGCGGGCGTTGGTGACCTTGCCGGCCTGGTGCAGCCGCATCAGGCCGGTGGTGAACATCTCCGAGTGCACGCCGTAGTCGCCGCCGCTGCCCTCGGCCAGGCGGGCGACCACTCCCGGAGGGGATCGACCCGATGCCGGTCTGGAGGGTCGCCCCGTCGGGCACGTACGGTCGGACCAGCTCGGCGATGGCCTGGTCGACGGGGCCGGCCGGCGCGTCGGCCAGCTCGAACGGCGGGCGGTCGCCCTCGACGAGGACGTCGATGTCGTCGACGTGGACGGCGTGGCGGTAGTCGCCGTAGCCGAAGGTGCGCGGGAGGTGGGCGTTGGTCTCCACCACGAGCACCCGGTCCGGGTCGGCGCTGGCCCGCACCAGCTCGCCGTAGGTGGCACCGGCGTGCAGCGACAGGCTGCACCAGCCGTCGGCGTCCGGCGGGGTCGCGGCGGTGGCCATCACGCGGGGCGGGTCGCCCTCGAGCACCGGCGCGAACCGGCGGAAGTCGGCCGGCACGAACTGCACGTCGGCCCCCGACGTCGAGGAGGAACCGCTCGGCCGGGCCGAAGAAGCCGCTGCGGTGGTGGACGCCCGGGGTGGAGGAACACCTGGTACAGGTCGACGAGGAGCGCCCCGCCGATCCGCAGGTCGACCCAGTCGGTCCGCTCGCCCAGGGCGTGCAGGAACGAGCCGGGCTGGCCGGGGCCCAGCGGGACGCCCAGCGTGTCGGTCGGTCGAAGCCGGGCTGCGGCCTCGGAGGGGGTGCACCGTTCGGTCACCGGGACAGCCTCTCACGATGTGGCCCATCGGGCGGTAGGGGCCGAAAGACCCTGTCCGGGCCGTCAGACGGCGAGGCCAGGAGCCGAGCCGCCCGGCGAGGCGACCGAGACCGGGTCGGTGCGGCGAGCCGCTGACGAGGGGAACGGGCGACCGCTCGGCCCGGGCCCGCGTACTCGGCGCTGGACGCCAGGTCGACGGCGAGGGCCAGGTCGCCGCGCACCACGACCTGTCCGGCCCAGAAGGCCAGACCCCGCCGGGTCGGGGGCTCGGCCCAGCAGCACCTGGTAGAGCGACGTCACCCGGGCGCGGGCCGACTCCGACGACTGGAAGAAGCGCAGCGCGACGCGGACCCGGCCCTGGGCCTCGGTCTGCGCCGTCCAGTAGGCCCGGCCGGCGGCGTCCGAGGCCCGACCCAGCAGCCGCAGGTACAGGTCGTCGACCCACGTGGCGACCGTGCCCCCGCCTCGCCCGGCGAAGTACTCCGGGCGAGGCGTAGAAGCGGCTGGCCACCGCGGCGACGGACATCGCGCCGGTGCGGATGCGGTCGGCCCAGAAGGCGACGCCGCCGGGGTCTCCGGGACGGCCGAGGGTGTCGACGTACATCCGCTCGACGATGGCGGTCGACCACTCGGGTGAGCGGACCAGGCCGTCGAGCACCCGGCGGCGGGTGGTCGTGCCCGCGGTCAGCGCGGCCGACAGGTCGGCCTCCTCCTCCGCGGTCGCGGCCCGGTCGAGCAGGTCGCGGTGGGCGGCGACCACGAAGCTGGCGGCCGGGGTCCGGATCGTCAGGGGCGGCGACGCACTCGACGCCACCCCGGGCACGTCGTCGAACACCGGCGTCACCACCGCGGTGAGCGGCACGCCCGCGCGAGCAGCCCGTCGAGGATCACCTCGGTGGTGCCGCCGCCCGACCGGTCGTCGTCGTCGCCGGCTCGGAGAAGGTGATGTCGTACCGGTCGGGGCCGTCCTCGCCCGGCCACTGCGGCGGGGCCGTCCAGCCGGACGGTGACGAGCCCGCGGCCGGGGCCGTGCTCCAGCGTCACGCCGGTGGCCCGGCGGGGCGGACGGTCGTCGCGGCAGGGCTGGTTGCGCAGGCTCTGGGCCTGGACCGTCACGCCGGCCACCTCGCACGAGGGGGCGTCCTCGGGCAGCGCGTCGACGACGGCGGGATCGTCGATCAGCGGCAGGGCGACGCTCGACGGATGACCGACCGAGTGGCCGATGGTGTTGGTGGCGTCGGTCGGCAGGTCGGTGAACTCCCAGAAGACCTGGTTGCCGCCGGGCGCCTCGATGCTCAGCCGCAGCTGCGAGCCGGGCCGCACCGCGTGGGCGAACGGGAACAGGGCGATCCGGACCGGCACCAGCTCGCCGGCCGGCAACGCCTCGGCGTCCTCCTCGAGGTGGGTCGAGAACGGCGCCAGCTCGGTGCTGCGGTCGTCGTCGAGGTGACGCCGGCTGGCCCGCAGCCAGCCGCTCTGCACGTAGACCTCGTGGCCGTCGGGGCGCACCTCGGTCAGCACCACCTCGACGTCGGTGTCGGCCGCGGTCGAGCCCATCCAGAGGTCGACGCTGCCGTTGCCGGCGTAGAGGCGGGTCTCGGTCGCGGGCGGGGTGGTGAAGGTCAGCGCGGTGCCCTCGGTGGGCGTCTCCCACACCTGGTCGGGGTGGCGCAGCCAGGCGTCGCCGCTCCCCCCGTCGAAGGTCGACGCCCGACCGTCGTCGGGGTCGTACCGGTACGACGACGTGGCCCGGGCCTCGCCGTCGGCGATCGTCGGCGGCGTCGGTGCCAGGGCGCCGTCGGGCTGGAGGTACCAGCGGTCGACCGCGGTGCCGGGCACCGGCCAGGCGTCGTAGGTGCCGTCAGCCGTCGCGTAGGGCAGGCCCTCCTTGCCGGCGACGCCTCCGACCTCCCAGCGGATCCGCACGGGCGGCTCGGCCTCGTACGCGGCCAGCGCCTCCGGCGTAGGTCATCCCGGTGAAGCGGTTCGGCACGGTCTCGATCGGCCCGCCGAAGATGTCGCCGAGGATCCGCCGGGAGGGCGAGGTTCACCAGGCTGAAGTCGGGGACCTGGCGACCCACGTAGAAGTCGACGAACTCGGCCACGCGGGGCAGCTCGGTCGGGCCCATCGGCTCGACGTGGGTGCCGTTGCTGAACACGCCGCGGAACCGCGACGCGCTCCCCTGCAGGATCTGGGCCAACCAGGCCGCGCTGCCGCCGGTCTGCTCGTCCTGGAACTGGGCGCCCAGGTAGGTCGGCACCTCGATGCGGTCCGCGAAGCTGGTGATGTCGAGGTACTGGTTCTCGAGGTCGGCGAAGCGCTCCGGAGTGATCTCCGCCTCCATGTCCCGGCTCTGGAGCCGGAGCACCTGGTTGGCGGCGCAGGTGGTGTCGCCCCCTCGACCCGGCGACGGGCCCAGCCCCGGGCGAGGGGCTGGGCCGCGGCCTGCCGGTCGAGGGCCCACTCGAGCGCGAAGCCCTCGTTGCGGATGCCGCCGGGGTAGAGGATGCCGTGGTAGGCGTTGGCGTAGGCCGACACCGGGGTGATGGCCTCGAGGTGCGGGGGCTGGCTGGCGGCGACGTACAGCTGGCTGATGGCGGAGTAGCTGATGCCGATCATCCCCACCCGGCCGTTCGACCACGGCTGGCGGGCCAGGGCCTCGATCACGTCGTAGCCATCGGTGCCGGCGGGGGCCGCGTTGTAGTCGAAGTCGCCACCGGAGCAGCCGCTGCCGCGCATGTTCACGCCGACCACCACGTAGCCGCGGAAGAGGTAGGGCTGGGCCTCGGCGGGCAGCCCGCCGGGGTCGGAGGGGTCGTACCCGGAGTAGACGACGAGCACGGGCCACGGACCGTCGGCGTCGGAGGTCACCGACGGGAACGCGACGTTGGCGCTGAGCAGCGTGCCGTCGCGGGTCGGGATGTAGCCGTAGCCCTCGTCGATCTCGACGTCGTCGTACGAGGAGGGATCGGGGTGGACGTCGGCGTCGAGGACCGCGACCGGGTCGGAGGTGCCGTCCGCGGTCCGGAGGGCGTACCCGTCGGCCGGATCGAGGCCCTTGAAGAGCACCGCGCCCTGGGCGTCGGCCGGCTCGCTGGCCAGCACGCCGCCGCCGGGGCCGAGCAGCTCGACCGCGTCGCCGGGATCGAACCCCCACCCACCCAACCGCCCGATGCTCCCCTGCACCGTCACGCCCTCCAGTGCGGCCGCCGCGGGGCCGCCGGGGACGGCGGCCGCGCCGACGAGGATGGCGAGCCCCACCGCGAGCGCGGCGAGGCGGGACCGGATCGGACGGTGCATGGGGGACCCCCTGGGTCGGCCCTCGCTGACGCGGGGCCAGCCGATCGTGCCTGACGTCACAGTCCGAGTGCAAGATCATCCCGACAGTCGGAGTGCAAGATCATCCCGGCGGACTGGGGACCGCGCGCCGACGAGTGGACGTCAGGCTTGGGTCGGACGCTACGTTAGGAAGCCCTAACGAGACCTCGCCCCCGGGAGACCCCGATGTCGCCATCCCACCCCCGCTCGCGCCGCCTCGCCGGCCTGGGCCTCGCCGCCCTCCTCGCCGTGTCGGTCGGACTCGGTGCCTGCGGATCCGGCGATGACGGCGACGACGTGCGCGAGATCGGCAACGCCAGCGGGTCGGGCTCCGGGTCGGGCTCGGCCAGCGGGTCGGCCAGCGGCTCCGCCTCCGGGTCGGGCAGCGCCTCGGGCCTCTCCGAGGAGGACACCGCCGGCACCTCCGACAACCCCCTCGTGAACCAGGCGGTCGAGGACTACCAGGCCTACGTCGAGGCCGAGGTCACCGCCCTGGTCGACGACACCAAGGTCTTCACCGACGCCGTGCGCGCCGGTGACGTCGAGGCAGCCAAGGCCGCGTTCGCCCCGTCGCGGCAGCACTGGGAGGCCATCGAGCCCATCGCCGGGCTGATCGAGGACATCGACGTCGCGGTCGACGCCCGCGTCGACGACTTCGAGGGCCCCGACGACCCGACGTGGACCGGGTGGCACAAGCTCGAGTACCAGCTCTGGGAGACCGGTGACATCAGCGGGTCGGCCGAGCTCGCCGACCAGCTCGACGCCGACATCGCCACCCTGGCCGAGCAGGTCCCCGGCCTCGAGATCGCCCCGCTCACCGTCGCCCGCGGGTCCCAGGAGCTCATCGAGGAGGTCTCCGAGGGGAAGATCACCGGCGAGGAGGACCGCTACTCCCACACCGACCTGTGGGACTTCGCGGCCAACGTCGAGGGCAGCCGGGCCGCCATCGACCTCCTCATCCCCGCCATCGAGGAGGTCGACCCGGAGCTGGTCGCCGAGATCGAGAGCGGCTTCGACGCCGTCGAGGCCGGGCTGGAGCCCTATCGCGACGGCGAGGGCTGGGCCTCCTACGAGGAGCTCACCGAGGAGGACATCGACACCCTGAAGGCGGCCCTGGCCGGCCTGTCGGAGACCCTCGCCGAGGTCCCGGCCGTGCTCGAGCTGGGCTGATCCGATGACGCCTGCGGACCGGGCCGGCGTCAGCCGGCGGCGCTTCCTCGCCGGGAGCGCCGCCGTCTCCGCCGGCCTGGTCGCCGGCTGCGCGGGCGACGACGGCGGCTCCGACCAGGCCACCGCCCCCGCCGACCGCACGGCGCCGGGCCGGCCACCTCGGCGCGTCGCCTTCCACGGCGCCCACCAGACCGGCATCACCGCCCCGATCGCGGCCAGCGGCGTGCTGGCCGCCCTCGACCTCGTCGCCCCCGGGCGCGACGACCTCGAGGAGACGCTGCGGAGCATCAGCGCCGAGGCCGAGCGGCTCATGTCCGGCCACGCCCCCGAGGAGACCGACCGCCGGAGCCCGCCCGCCGACAACGGCGTGCTCGGCGAGGAGCCGCCGGTCGCTGACCTGTCGGTGGTCCTGGCCGTCGGCGAGTCGCTGTTCGACGACCGCTTCGGCCTGGCCGACCGCAGGCCGCGGGAGCTGGTGCGGATGACCAAGCTGGCCAACGACCGCCTCGACCAGGAGCGCTGCCACGGCGACCTGCTCGTGTCGGTCGAGGGCGACTCCCCGGACGTCACCCTCGCCGCGCTCCGCCAGATCCTGCGCCAGGTGCGGTCGACCGCGGTGGTGCGCTGGACGGTCGAGGGCCACAACCGGGCGTCCCCCACCGCCGGCGCGGGCGAGGCCCCGGTCCGCAACCTGCTCGGGTTCAAGGACGGCACGGCCAACCTCGCCGCCGACGACGACGCCCTCATGGATCGCCACGTCTGGGTCGGCGACGGCGACGACGAGCCGGTGTGGGCCGTCGGCGGCAGCTACCAGGCGGTCCGCCTCATCCGCATGTTCGTGGAGTTCTGGGACCGCACGTCGCTCACCGAGCAGGAGACGATCATCGGTCGGCGGAAGGTCTCCGGCGCCCCGCTCGACGGCGAGCGCGAGACCGACGTCCCGGACTTCGAGGCCGATCCCGACGGCGAGGTCACCCCGCTCGACGCCCACATCAGGCTGGCCAACCCCCGCACCGCGACGTCCGACGACAGCCTGATCCTCCGCCGGGGCCTGAGCTTCTCGCGGGGCGTCGACGGCGCCGGTCGCCTCGACCAGGGCCTCGCCTTCGTCGCCTACCAGCGCAGCCTGGTGTCGGGCTTCCTCGCCGTGCAGGACCGCCTCGCCGGCGAACCGCTCGAGGAGTACATCCAGGCCGAGGGCGGCGGCTTCTTCTTCGCCCTGCCCGGGGTCGAGGAGCCCGGTGGCTGGCTGGGCGCCTCGCTGCTCGCGCCGGACTGACCGACCTCGGGGCTACCGCCTCGGTGCCCGGCCGTGGAGGAGGCTCAGCACGCGGGCCACGGCCCGGTCGACCGACGCCCCCCGGTCGAAGGACGTCAGGGCCACCGGCGCCGCGATGCGCTGACGGGCCACCGCCTTGGGCCGGGTCATCTCCCGGAGGCCGTCGGCCCCGTGGATGCGGCCGAAGCCCGAGTCGCCCACCCCGCCGAAGGGCAGCGACGGGATGCCCGCGAACGACAGCACGGAGTTGACCGAGGCCATGCCCGAGCGCAGGCGGCGGGCGATCTCGGTGCCGTTCTCCTTGGAGAAGACGGTGGCGCCGAGGGCGTAGCGGGTCGCGTTGGCCCGCTCGACGGCCTCGTCCATGTCGCGCACCTTGGCGATGGTGACGGTGGGGCCGAACGTCTCCTCGGTGTTGGCCAGGCTGTCCTCCGGGACGTCGACCAGCACGGTCGGGCGCGCGTAGCGGTCGTCGACCGCGCCCTCGCCGCCGACGAGGGCCCGGCCGCCCCGGTCGAGGGCGTCGTCGATGTGGCGGCGGATGATCCCGAGCTGGGCCGGCATGGTGATCGGACCCACCTGGTCGTCGTCGTCGGCCCCCACGGTGACCGACGAGGCTCGCGCCACCACCTTGTCGACGAAGTCGTCGTAGACGTCCTGGTGCACGTACACGCGCTCGACCCCGGCGCAGGTCTGGCCGGCGTTGGACATGCCGCCCCAGGTGGTGGCGTCGGCCGCGGCGTCGAGGTCGGCGTCGGCGTCGACGATCAGGGCGTCCTTGCCGCCGCACTCCATGAGCACGGGCGTCAGCGTCTCGGCGCAGGCGGCCATCACCTTGCGTCCGGTCGCGGTCGACCCGGTGAAGGCGACCTTGTCGACCCCCGAGCGGCACAGCGCAGCACCCGTCGCACCCTGGCCGGTGACGACCTCGAGCAGGCCGGGGATGCCGATGGCCTCGGCCGCGCTCTGCCCCAGCCACACGCCCACGCCCGGCGTGAGCTCGCTCGGCTTGAACACCACCGCGTTGCCGGCGGCGAGGGCGTAGGCGATCGACCCCATCGGGGTGAACACCGGGTAGTTCCACGGGCCGATCACACCGATGACCCCGAACGGCAGGTACTCGAGGGTGGCGCTGTGGTTGGACATCAGCAGCCCGGGCGACACCGACCGGCGACGGAGCACCTTCTTGGCGTGCTTGGCCGCCCAGGAGAGGTGGTCGACGGCGAGGACGATCTCGAGCATGGCGTCGGGCTTCGGCTTGCCCGTCTCCTGGCGGATCACCGAGGCCAGCTCCTCGGCCCGGTTGGCGAGCAGGGCCCGCCACGCTCCGAGCAGCGGGGCCCGGCCGTCGAACCCGAGGTCGGCCCAGGTGGCGGCGGCGACCCGGGCCCGGGCGACGGCGGCCTCGACCTCGGCCGGACCGCACACCGGGTGGGTGCCGACCACCTGGCCGGTGGCCGGGTCGAGCGAGTCGAAGGTCTCCGCCGGGGCCGACGCGACCGGCGGCGGGCTCACCCCGGCGTCGGCGTCGGCGTCGGTGTCGCTCTCGTCCTGCGTCGTCGCCCCCTCGGCGTCATCGGCGTCACCGGCGGGGGGAACGATCGTCTCCGCGTCGCCGTCCGCCTCCACGGGCTCGTCGCCCGGTGCGGCCGCGTCGGTCTCTCGGGCGGTGTCAGGGCTGGCGTCGGTGTCGCTCACGGGGTCCTCCGGTGCGGTGCGGTCGGTGGGGCGGCTGATCGGGAGCGGCGGGACGGGTGGCCCCGGGGGGTCAGGTCTGGAGGTCGCCCACGGCGGCGCGGACCGCCTCCAGCTCGGGCGCCCACTCGGCGGGCTCGTCGAGGGGGACCACCACGAACTTGGAGGCCCCGACCGAGACGAAGGCCTCGATCCGGGCCCGCAGTGCGTCCAGGCCGACGGGGACGACCTCGGTCGGGTCGAGGTCCGGGCGACGGCGGGCCAGCAGGGCGCGCACCGCGTCGGGCACGCCCCGGTGGGAGTAGGTGATGAGGGCGCCGAGGTGCTCCGGGTCGATCACCCGGGCGTGCTCGGCCGCCACCGAGGTGATCCGCTCCCAGCCCGCGGCCACGTCGGCGACGGTCGCGAACGACGCCAGCCAGCCGTCGCCCAGCCGGCCGACCCGGCGCAGCTCCGAGGGGGCCTGGCCGCCGAGCCACACGTCGAAGGGCTTCTGCACCGGCTTGGGCTCGATGGTCAGGCCGTCGACCGCGAACCGCTCGGAGCGGTGGGTGACGTCGTCCTCGGTCCAGAGGCGCCGCATCAGCCCGAGCGCGTCGTCGAACCACGCCGCCCGGTCCTCGCGGGCCACACCGAAGGCCCCGTGCTCGACCGGCACCGGCGCCCCGAGCCCGACGGCGGGCAGGAAGCGACCGGCGGAGAGCCGGTCGAGGCTGGCCATCTCCTTGGCCAGCACCACCGGGTTGCGGCCCGGGAGCGACCAGCACGCCGGTGCCCAGCTTGAGGCGCCGGGTGCGCCCCGCGGCGAAGGCCAGGGCGGTGAGCGGGTCGGGCGTCGGGCCGGTCAGCCGCTCCGAGAGCCACAGCGAGTCGAAGCGGAGGTCCTCCAGCGCGTCGACGAGCGCTCCGAACGAGGCGCGCGTCGCCGGTCGGGCGTGAGCGTCGCCAGCCCGAAGCCGATGCGGACCTTCACGCGAGCGTCTCGCCCTCGTCCGGTCCGGGCCTGCGGTCACCGCCGGCGGCCCGGTCGGATCGGTGGGAGGGGGGCAGGCGTCGACCACCCGGTCGACTGTACGCCGGTGGTCACGGGGTCGACACCGGCCGGGGCGGGGTGGCGGGAGGTGCGCCCCGCCCCGGCCGACGGCGTCAGGTGGAGGCCGAGGTGCCCTCGGTCTCGGCGTCGCCGGAACCGGCCTCGCCGTCCTCCCCGCAGTCGCCGGGGCCGCGGCCCTCGTGGTCGGGTCGGTCCTCGGCGGTGCCGTCCTCGGCGGTGCCGTCGTCCTCGGGGACGGTGGTGCCGTCCTCGGTGGTGGTGGTGCCGTCGTCGGTGGTGGTGGTCGTGGACTCCTGGGCACCGGACACCAGTGGTGCCCCCAGGGCGAACCCGGCGGCACCGCCGGCGGTGAGTGCGGCGGCCATGGTGGCTGCCGCGATGAGCTTCCTGCTCATGGTGTGATCCCTCTCGTAGGTGGGTGGGTCACGATCAGCATCTCCACCGCACCTGGGAGGCCCCCGAGAGCCACCGGCGACCTCCCGCAGACCTCAGAGGTCGCGGGGCAGGGTCACGGTGACCTCGGTGCCGTCGCCCGGTCTGCTGTCGAGCGCGACCGACCCGCCGTGGGCGGCGACGATGGCCTCGACGATCGACAGGCCCAGCCCGGTGCTGCCCGCCGCCCGGGTCCGGGCCACGTCGCCCCGCGAGAACCGCTCGAAGGCCCGGTCGGCCACGTCGGGCGCCATCCCGGGCCCGTCGTCGGCGACGACCAGCCGCACCTCGCTCGGCGTCGGCGGGGCCGACGACGGACAGGGAGATGCGGGTGCCGGGCGGGGTGTGGGTCGTGGCGTTGGCGACCAGGTTGGCCACCACCTGCCGGAGCCGGTCCTCGTCGCCTCGGACGACGCCGTCGCCCTCGACCCGCACCTCGACGGGGTGGTCGGGGTGGGCGGCGGCGGTGTCGTCGCGGGCGTCCTCGGCCAGGCGGACCAGGTCGACGCGGTCGCGGGCCAGCGGGCGGCCCTGGTCGAGCCGGGCGAGCAGCAGGAGGTCCTCGACCAGCGAGCCCATCCGCACCGCCTCCTGCTCGGTGCGGGCCATGGCCGCACGTCGGTCCTCCGGGTCGTCGAGGGCGCCCTGGCGGTGCAGCTCGGCGTAGCCCCGGATGGTCGTGATCGGCGTGCGCAGCTCGTGGGAGGCGTCGGCGACGAAGCGGCGGAGGCGCGCCTCGGTGGCGGCCTGCTCCGCGAACGAGCCCTCGAGGCGGGCCAGCATCGCGTTCAGGGCCTCGGCGAGGTCTCCCGCCTCCGTGCCGGCCGCGGCCGACGGCACCCGCTGCGACAGGTCGCCGACGGCGATCTCCGACGCGCTCGCGGTCATGCGCTTCAACGGGCGCACGCCCAGGGCCAGCACCCAGAAGGCGACGAGGCCCAGCGCGGTGAGGGCGACGACGACGCCGATGACCTCGACCGCGACCAGGCGACTGACCGACGCGTCGACGTCGTCGAGGGGGGCGCCCACGAGCGTCAGCGAGTCGCCGGGTCCCTCCTCGGCGACCACCCGGAAGCGCGCCGAGCCCTCCCCCGCCACGGTCCTCGGCTCCCCCGGGTGGGCGCCGAGCCAGGTGACGTCGGCGGCGGTGAGGTCCGGGTAGGTGGGGTCGCCGTCGGCGTCCCGGGGCTCCCGGAGGCTCTGGACGGTGCCGTCGGCGTAGGAGCCGACCCAGAGGGTCACCGGACCCGTCTCCTCGATCGTCTGCCCACCTTCTCCGGGCGTCGGGGCCGGGCCGAGGACCCAGCCGGAAGGCCCCCCGGGTCCGCTGTCGGGGCCGGACCGGGTCACGCTCGCGAGCTGTGCGTCGACCCGGTCCAGCAGGTCGTCGCGGGTCGAGGTCACCACGAAGGCGCCCACCGCCACCACGACCAGGGCGACCACGCCGAGACCGATCAGCAGCCGGAGGCGGAGGCTCACGACCCTCCGTCAGCCCTGTTCGCGGAGGACGTAGCCGACGCCCCGGATGGTGTGGATCAGCTGCTGGCCCTCGCCGAGCTTGCGGCGCAGGTAGCCCACGTAGGTCTCGACGATGCCGCCGTCGCCGCCGAAGTCGTAGCTCCACACGTGGTCGAGGATCTGCGCCTTCGACAGCACCCGGTTCTGGTTCACCAGCAGGAAGCGGAGCAGGTTGTACTCGGTGGGCGACAGGGCGACGTCCACGCCGCCCCGGGTCACCCGGTGGGCGTCGTCGTCGATCACGAGGTCGCCGCAGCGGTGCACGACGCCGGCCTGCTGGGCGCCGGAGCGCCGCAGCACCGCGTCGGTGCGGGCGACCAGCTCCTCCAGGCTGAACGGCTTCACCACGTAGTCGTCGCCCCCCAGGGTCAGGCCCCGCACCTTGTCCTCGGTGGCGTCGCGCGCGGTCAGGAAGACCACCGGCACCCGACTCCCCTCGCTGCGCAGGCGGCGGCAGACCTCGAAGCCGTCGAGGTCGGGCATCATCACGTCGAGCACGAGCAGGTCGGGGTGCGATGCCGCCGCCTCGACCAGGGCCTCGCGGCCGGAGGCCACCGCGGTGACGTCGTAGCCGTGGTGGCGCAGCGCGGCCTCCAGCATCGAGCGCAGGTTGTCGTCGTCGTCCGCGAGGAGGAGCCTCTCACCAGCCATGGCCCCATCATCCTGCCGCTTCCTGGGAGTCGCCTGAGAGCCACCCCCGAGCCCCCTGGACGCCGCCTGCTGGGCGGGGGGTTGACAGATCGGGCTGACGTGTCAAGGATGTGGACATGGCGACCGCGAGTGTCAACGCCCCGTCGACCGAGCCCACAGGCCGGTGGCGGGATCGGAAGCTGCTGCTCTGGCCCCTCGCCCTGATCGTCCCGGCCATCCCCCTGCGCACCATCGCCATCGCCGACGACGCCCCGCCGTTCGCCTGGTTCCTCGCCCCGATCGTCGTGTTCCTGCTCTTCCCGATCATCGACACCGTGGTCGGCCTCGACCGACGCAACCCGCCGGAGTCCGAGGTCGCCCGGCTCGAGTCCCGCCGCTACTACCGCTGGGTCACCTACGCGTACATCCCGCTGCAGTACGCCTCGCTGGTCGTCGCCTGCTCGCTGTGGGCCAGCGGCGACCTGGCCTGGTGGCAGTCGCTCGGCCTGGCGACCAGCGTCGGCCTGGTGGCCGGCATCGCCATCAACACCGCCCACGAGCTGGGCCACAAGCGCCCGGCCGTCGAGCGCTGGCTGTCGAAGGTGGCCCTGGCCCAGTCGGCCTACGGGCACTTCCAGCTCGAGCACAACCGAGGCCACCACACCAAGGTGTCGACGCCCGACGACCCGGCCAGCGCCCGCCTCGGCGAGTCGTTCTGGGAGTTCCTCCCGCGCACCGTCGTCGGCAGCCTGCGCTCGGCCCTCGTGCTGGAGCGCGAGCGCGAGGCCCGCCTCGGCCAACGGTTCTGGTCGCCCCGCAACGAGCTCCTCAACGCGTGGGCGATGACCGTCGTGCTGTTCGGCGGGCTCATCGCCTGGTTCGGGTGGAGCATCGCCCCCTGGCTCGTCCTCCAGGCCGTGCTCGGCTTCAGCCTGCTGGAGGTCGTGAACTACCTCGAGCACTACGGGCTCCTGCGCCAGCAGCGGGCCGACGGCCGCTACGAGCGCTGCCGCCCCGAGCACTCGTGGAACGCCAGCAACGTGGTGTCGAACCTGCTGCTGTTCCAGCTCCAGCGCCACAGCGACCACCACGCCTTCCCCACCCGCCGCTACCAGGTGCTGCGCCACTTCGACGACGTGCCCCAGCTGCCCACCGGCTACGCCGGGATGATCACCCTCGCGGTGATCCCTCCGCTGTGGCGCCGGGTGATGGACCACCGGGTCGTCGCCTTCTACGACGGCGACGTCACCCGCGCCAACATCCACCCCCGGGTGCGGGAGAAGGTCCTCGCCCGCTGGGGCGCGACCCCCGATGCGACCGCGGCATGATCCGATCCGCATGACCGAGACCTCCCCCCGCTACGCCGCGGCCAGTCGCACCCTCCTGCGCGACACGGTGCTGCGCGCCACCGACGCGATCCTCGTCGACCACAGCTGGCGCGAGGTCACCATGGCCCAGGTCGCCCGGGCCGCCGGGGTGAGCCGCCAGACCCTCTACAACGAGTTCGGCAACCGGGCCGAGCTGGCCCAGGCCTACGCCGGGTGGGCCGGCGACCAGCTCCTCGACGAGGTCGAGCGCTGCGTGGCCCTCCACGACGCCCTGGACGACGCCCTGGTCGCAGCGTTCACCGTGTTCCTCGACCTGGGGTCGGACCACCCGCTGGTCCGGTCGCTGGCCGACGAGGGCGGGATGGACGACATGGCCGGCGCCCTCCGCGGGCCGGCCAACCCGATCGTGCTGGGCGCCAGCGCCCGGTTGGAGCGGATCATCTCCGACGCCTGGCCGCACCTCCCGGCCGACGCGGTCAGCTCGGTGTCCGAGGTGCTGGTCCGCCTCGCGATCAGCCACCTGCTGCTGCCGACCACGTCGTCGGAGGACGCGGCCCGCACGACCGCGGTGGTCCTCGGGCCCTACATCGCCCACATCGAGGCCCAGACCCGCGCCTGATCCGACCCGAGCGGTCGAACGGTCGCATCGCCGGGCCCGAGCCGGTCGCACCACGACGGCGACGAGGGGTCGGTACGACGTGGCACCATCGCGCAGGTGAGCGTCGACCCCGCCGCCGATCAGCGCCTGCGCGACCTCGCGTGGCTCCGACGGGTCCGCGACCGGATGGATCGGGAGTACGCCCAGCCCCTCGACGTCGAGGCCCTCGCCCGCGGCGCGCACATGTCCTCCGGGCACCTCAGCCGCGAGTTCAAGCGGGCGTACGGCGAGTCGCCCTACAGCTACCTGATGACCCGGCGCATCGAGCGGGCCATGACGCTGCTGCGGCAGGGCGACCTCAGCGTCACCGAGGTGTGCTTCGCGGTCGGCTGCTCGTCGCTGGGCACCTTCAGCACCCGCTTCACCGAGCTGGTCGGGGTGCCGCCCAGCACCTACAAGCGGGAGGCGGCGGGCGCGACCGACGGCATGCCCCCCTGCGTGGCCCGGCAGGTCACCAGACCGATCAGGAATCGAGAAGCACAGGTGAGGGAACCACAGCGAACATGACCGACATGGACATCACCATCCACTCCACCTTCCTCCCCCACACCGATCCGGAGGCCTCGCTGGGCTTCTACCGCGACGCCCTCGGCTTCGAGGTCCGCAAGGACGTCGGCTACGAGGACATGCGCTGGATCACCGTCGGCCCTCCCGGCCAGCCGCAGGTGAACATCGTCCTCTCGCCCCCCGGCGCCGACCCGGGCATCACCGACGACGAGCGCCGCACCATCGCCGAGATGATGGCCAAGGGCACCTACGCCAGCATCATGTTCGCCACCCGCGACCTCGACGGCACGTTCGAGCGGCTGGTGGCCGGCGACGTCGAGATCGTCCAGGAGCCGACCGACCAGGACTGGGGGTCACGGGACTGCGCCGTCCGCGACCCTGCGGGCAACATGGTCCGCATCCAGCAGGTCGACTGACCGACCGCTCGCCACGCCGCTCCGGCCCGGGATCCGGGTCGGACGGCCGCCGCGGGCGTCGCCGGCCGGGTCGGGCCGGTGACCGATGAGCCTCGGGCCTCGCCTGCGTCCACCCAGGGCCGATCCCCCACCTGCACCACCAGCACGCGCCCCGATGATGGAGACACGATGAGCAAGGCCACGACGCGGAAGGCCCCGGCCCCGGAGGGCCACGCCGCCGACCACCACGACCTGATCCGCGTGCACGGCGCCCGGGTCAACAACCTCAGGGACGTGAGCGTCGACCTCCCGAAGCGCCGGCTGACGGTCTTCACCGGCGTGTCCGGCTCGGGCAAGAGCTCGCTGGTGTTCGGCACCATCGCGGCGGAGTCGCAGCGGCTGATCAACGAGACCTACAGCTCGTTCGTGCAGGGCTTCATGCCGACCATGGCCCGGCCCGACGTCGACGTCCTCGAGGGGCTGACGACGGCGATCCTCGTCGACCAGGAGCGGCTGGGGGCCAACCCCCGCTCCACCGTGGGCACGGTCACCGACGCCAACGCCATGCTGCGGATCCTCTTCAGCCGGCTCGGCGACCCGCAGATCGGTCCGCCCAACGCCTACTCCTTCAACGTGCCCGTCGGTGACCGCCAGCGGCTCGATCACCGTCGAGCAGGGCGGCAGGACCAAGCGGGAGAAGGCCACCTTCAACCGCCTCGGCGGCATGTGCCCGCGCTGCGAGGGCATGGGCCGGGTGAGCGACTTCGACCTGACCGCGCTGTACGACGACACCAAGTCGCTCAACGAGAGCGCCATCACCATCCCCGGCTACAGCATGGACGGTTGGTACGGCCGGATCTTCCGGGGCTGCGGCTACTTCGACCCCGACAAGCCGATCAAGGAGTTCACCAAGAAGGAGCTCCAGGACCTCCTCCACCGGGAGCCGACCAAGATCAAGGTCGACGGCATCAACCTCACCTACTCGGGGCTGATCCCACAGATCCAGAAGTCGTTCCTGTCGAAGGACCCGGAGGCGATGCAGCCCCACATCCGGGCCTTCGTCGAGCGGGCCATCGCCTTCACCACCTGCCCCGACTGCGAGGGCACCCGGCTGGCCGAGCCGGCCCGCACGTCGAAGATCCGGCGGCGTCAACATCGCGGAGGTCTGCGCCATGCAGATCAGCGACCTGGCCGAGTGGGTCCGGGGGCTCGACGAGCCGTCGGTCGCACCGCTGCTCGCCGGACTCGGCGCCACCCTCGACTCCTTCGTCGACATCGGCCTCGGCTACCTCAGCCTCGACCGGCCGTCGGGCACGCTGTCGGGCGGCGAGGCCCAGCGCACCAAGATGATCCGCCACCTCGGCTCGTCGCTCACCGACGTCACCTACGTGTTCGACGAACCCACCATCGGCCTGCACCCCCACGACATCCAGCGCATGAACGAGCTGCTGCTCCAGCTGCGGGACAAGGGCAACACCGTCCTCGTGGTCGAGCACAAGCCGGAGGCGATCGCCATCGCCGACCACGTCGTCGACCTCGGCCCGCTCGCCGGCACCGGCGGCGGCGAGGTCGTCTTCGAGGGCACCGTCGACGGCCTGCGGGCCAGCGACACCCTCACCGGCCGCCACCTCGACGACCGCGCCACCCTCAAGGACGAGGTGCGCACCGCGACGGAGGTGCTCGAGATCCGGGGGGCCGACACCAACAACCTCCAGGACGTCGACGTCGACGTCCCGCTGGGCGTCCTCGTCGTCGTCACCGGCGTCGCCGGGTCGGGCAAGAGCTCGCTGATCCACGGCTCGGTGGCGGGACGGGAGGGCGTGGTCGTCGTCGACCAGGGGGCGATCAAGGGGTCCCGACGCAGCAACCCGGCCACCTACACCGGGATGCTCGAGCCCATCCGCAAGGCCTTCGCCAAGGCCAACGGGGTCAAGCCCGCCCTCTTCAGCGCCAACTCCGAGGGCGCCTGCCCCACCTGCAACGGCAACGGGGTCATCTACACCGAGCTCGGGATCATGGACACGGTCGCCACCACCTGTGAGACCTGCGAGGGCAAGCGCTTCGATGCCGCGGTGCTGGAGTACACCTTCGGCGGCAGGGACATCAGCGAGGTGCTGGCCATGTCGGTCGCGGAGGCGGAGGACTTCTTCGCCGACGGCGACGCCAAGGTCCCCGCCGCCCACCGCATCCTCGACCGGCTGGTCGACGTCGGGCTCGGCTACATCCGGGTCGGCCAGCCGCTGACCACGCTGTCCGGTGGCGAGCGCCAGCGGCTCAAGCTGGCCGTCCAGATGGCCGAGGACGGCGGCACCTACGTCCTCGACGAGCCGACCACCGGCCTGCACCTCGCCGACGTCGAGAACCTGCTCGGCCTGCTCGACCGCCTCGTCGACTCGGGCAAGTCGGTCATCGTCATCGAGCACCACCAGGCCGTCATGGCCCACGCCGACTGGATCATCGACCTCGGCCCCGGCGCCGGCCACGACGGCGGCAAGGTCGTCTTCGAGGGCACCCCCGCCGACCTGGTCGCGGCCCGCTCCACCCTCACCGGCGAGCACCTCGCCGACTACGTCGCCCCCTAGCCGACGACGTCGGTCCCTGAGCGGCGTCGGGCGTCCGCCGGCAGGTGTCAGGCGAAGCAGGAGGCGAGGAAGCGCTCGAAGCCGTCGGGGTCGGCGGTGATCCGCAGGTGTCCGGCCGCGTCACGCCCGACGTCGAGGGCCGGGCAGAAGAACGACCCGCCGCCGGTGATGAAGTAGGGCGAGCCGACCACGCCCCGCTCCACGCCCTCGGCGTGGTCGGCGAGCACCCCGGCACGGTCGTCGTCGTCGACGGTCAGCCCGTGGCGGGCGGCGACACCGTCGAGCACCGCCTCCTCGCCGACGTCGACGCCCTCCTCGAACACCAGCCGGCGCAGCTCGAGGGCCACCGCCTCGCCGACCTCCGACGAGTGGCGGTAGGCCGCGTGGGTCAGGGCCAGGGCCGGGAGCGACGAGGCCGGGAAGGCCTCGACCCGGAACCCCCGGAAGGAGTCAGCGGCCACCTGGTCGCGGATCTCGTCGATCTCCTCGGCGATGAAGTCCGCGTCGAGCGGGGAGCCGTTCACGACCTCGAGGGGCCAGGCCCGCACCCACAGGTGGACGTCGGTGCGGCCGGCCTCGTCCCGCTGCTCGACGAAGCGCTGGAGCCCGACGTGGGTGAACGGGCACAGCACGTCGGCGAAGACCTCGACCTGGTGCGTCGGAGGAGCCATGGACGGCGACGCTACCCGTGGCTCGCGGCCAGGTGGGGGGTCGGAGCGACGGGCCCGGACGGATCACCGACGGTCCGGACGGGATCAGCCGAGGGGGGCGGTGGGGGTGAAGCGGACCGGGCAGGTGCTCGTAGCCGGAGACGAAGTTGGCCGGCCGGGCCGCGGGCTCCTCGGGCGTGACCAGCTCGATGTCCGGGAGGCGGCGGAGCACGTGGTCGACCATGCACCGCAGCTCCATGCGGGCCAGGCTCGCGCCCATGCAGAAGTGGGTGCCGAACCCGAAGGCGACGTGCTCGTTGGGCGTGCGCTCGATGTCGAACCGGAAGGGGTCGTCGAAGACCTCCTCGTCGCGGTTGGCCGACGGGTAGAGCAGCAGGACCGGGTCGCCCTCGGCGATCGGTCTGGCCCCGCAGCTCGACGTCGCGGGTGGCGGTGCGGTTCATGTTCTTGATGGGCGACACCCAGCGGAGCATCTCCTCGACCGCGCCCGGCATGAGGTCGGGGTCGGCCGCGAGCTTGGCCCACTGGTCGGGGTGCGACAGCAGCTGGAACATGCCGCCGCTGATGACGTGACGGGTCGTCTCGTCGCCGCCGATCAGGATCAGCACCGAGTCGAAGAGCACCTCGTCGTCGGTGAGCCGGTCGCCGTCGACCTCGCCGTTCACGAGGATCGACATCAGGTCGTCGCGGGGGTTCTCCCGGCGGTCGGCCATGGTGGCCATGGCGAACTCGGTGTACTCGCCGAAGGCGGCGCCGGCGGCCTCCATGTCCTCCGGGCGGCCGGTGAGGGCCGAGAGCAGCGCGTCGGACCACTCGAGGAGCTGGGCCCGGTCCCCGCGGCGACGCCGAGGGCGTCGCCGATCATGATCATCGGGCAGCCAGGCGGCGATGTCGGTGACGAGGTCGCACTCGCCCTTCTCGCACACGACGTCGAGGATCTGGTCGCAGGCGCGGCGCACCGCGTCCTCCTGCTCGCGGACCCGCTTGGGCGTGAAGCCCTTGCTGACCAGCTTGCGACGCTTGGAGTGCACCGGGTCGTCCTGGTCGATGAGCATCGGCGTGGCGCCGGCATCGGCCCGGATGCCCTGGGCACTGGAGAACGTCGCCGGGTCGCTGGGAGATGGCCTTGAGGTCGTCGTAGCGGGTGATCCCCCACGCCCGGCCGTCCCAGTAGACGGGGGCGTTGGCCCGCATCCAGGCCATCTCCTCGTGGGGGTCGCGCCCCCAGAAGTCGCCGGCGACGAGGTCGATGTCGTCGCGGGTGGGGTGGTCGACCTGACGGGGCATCAGGGCATCCTCGCGGATCGGTGGAGACCCTCGATCACCCGTCGATCCCCATGGCGGCACGGATCAGCGCGGCGGCCTGCTCGGCCACCGGGGTGTCGACGCCGAGGGTCCGGCCCATCTCGGCCGCGAGGGCGAGGTCCTTCTCCCCCAGCTCCGCGCCGTGGAGGAAGCTCGGACGCAGGCCGTCGTCCTCCGCGAACAGCGACATGTCGCGGCGCACCATGACCGCGCCGGGGCCGCCGGTCACCGCGTCGGAGTGGCGGACCACCTGCCCGAGGGCGATGAGGTCGACCCCGGCCGCCTCGGCCAGGCGCGATGGCCTCGGCCACCGCGACGTAGGACGGCGAAGGTGACGAGGTTGCGGGCGACCTTGGCCGTGGTGCCGGCGCCGACGGGGCCGAAGTGGACCACCAGGTCGGCCATGGGCGCGAACGGCCCGGCGGCACCGGTCGACGATCGCCTCGTCGCCGCCGACCATGATGGCCAGGCGGCCGGTGGCGGCGCCCATGAACCCGCCGCTGACCGGGGCGTCGACGACGTGGATCCCGGCGTCGGCGGCCTCGGCCGCCAGCTCGATCGGCGGTCTCGGCCGCGATGGTCGAGTGGATGGCGATCACGGTGCCGGACGAGGCGACCGGGGCGATGGCGCGCACGACGTCGCGGACCTGGTCGTCGTCGCGGACCATCACCGAGATGACGGTCGCGCCCGCGGCGGCCACCGCGGCGGCGTCGGCCGCGACCTCGGCGCCCTTGGTCGCGAACGGCTCGGTGGCCTCGGCGACCACGTCGCAGACGACGAGGCCGGCGGGGTTGTCGAGGAGGCGCTCGGCCATCGGCGCCCCGATGTTGCCGAGGCCGATGAAGCCGACCTTCTCGTTCTCGTGCTGCTGCTCGGACATCAGCTGCGCACCACCTGTCCGCCGTCGACGTTGAAGATCTGCCCGGTGATCCAGCTGGCCTCGTCGGACAGCAGGAACAGGCAGCATGTTGACCATGTCGTCGGGCGTGCCCTGGCGCTTGAGGGCCAGGTTCCTGCACCAGGTCCTTGACGATCGACTCGGGGACCGACGTCGCGGGTGGCCTGCGGTGTCGGTGGGCCCGGGGGCGATGGCGTTGATGCGGATGCTGGAGCCGCCGAGCTCGTGGGCCAGCTGCTGGGTGAGGCCGTTGACGCCGACCTTGGCCAGGCCGTAGAAGCCGGCGTAGAGCCACGCCGCGGTCGACGACTGGTTGACGATGGCGCCGCCGCCCCGCTCGGCCATGTGCTGCCAGCAGGCCCGGATGCAGAGCAGGGCGCCGTCCATGTTCACCGACATGAACCTGCGGTAGTAGTCCCAGTCGACGGTGAGCAGCAGGTCGATCTGCATGCCGCCGTAGATGGCGGCGTTGTTGACCAGCAGGTCGATGCCGCCGAAGCTCGCTCGACGGTGGTGGCGGCCATGGCCGCGGCCGACGCCGGGTCGCTCACGTCGACCGCCACGGCGATGGCGGTGCCGCCGTCGGCGGTGATGGAGGCGGCGACCTCCTTGGCGCCGGCCTCGTCGAGGTCGGCCACCACGACCGACGGCCCCCTCGGCGGCGAGCGCGCCGGGCGTAGGTCTCGCCGATGCCGCCGGCGGCGCCGGTGACGATGGCGACCTTCCCGTCGAACCGTCCGTCATGGTCTGATCTCCTGCTCGAGTCGACGTACTGGCGCGTGGATCGCCGCAGCGGCGGGCGGTCCCGCGCCACGACGCGGGGGTCGATCGGGTCACGCGGGCTCGGCGACGGTCTTGGTCTCGAGGTACTCCTCGAAGCCGACCACGCCCATCTCCCGGCCGATGCCGGACTGCTTGTAGCCGCCGAACGGGCGCGTCGCCGCCGTACCAGACGCCGCCGTTGACGCCGATGGTGCCGGTGCGGATGCGCGCGGGCCACGGCCCAGCGCCCGCTCGAGGTCGCCGCCGTGCGACCGCGCCCGACAGGCCGTACGCCGAGTCGTTGGCGATGCGGATGGCGTCGTCGTCGCCGTCGTGCGGGATGGCGACCAGCACCGGGCCGAAGATCTCCTCGCGGGCGATGCGGGCGTCGTTGTCGACGCCGACCACCAGGGTCGGCTCGATGAAGAAGCCGCGCTCGCGGTCGGCCGGGCGGCCGCCGCCGCAGGCGAAGGAGCCGCCCTCCTCGATCGCCGAGGCGCAGGTAGCCCTCGATCCGCTCGCGCTGGACGGCCGAGATGACCGGCCCGCAGATCGGTGCCGGGGTCGGTCGGGTCGCCGGCGCCGAGCGCGGCCATGGTCGCGGCCGCGGCCTCGACGCCCTCGTCGTAGCGGTCGCGCGGGCACGAGCAGGCGGGTGGTGATGGCGCAGCCCTGGCCGGCGTGGGTGCAGACCGCGAACGCGGCCATCGCCGCGGCCGACGGCGATGTCGGCGTCGTCGAGGACGATGAAGGCGGACTTGCCGCCCAGCTCGAGGAACACCTTCTTCAGCGTCTCGGCCGCCGGCGGCCATGACCTTGCGGCCGGTGGCGGTCGAGCCGGTGAAGGACACCAGGTCGACCCGCGGGTCGCGTGCGACAGCTGGGCGCCGACGCGCGTGGTCCGACGAGGTCACGACGTTGAGCACGCCGGGCGGGCAGGTCGGTCTCGCTCGGCGGCGATGCGGGCCGAGCGGCCGACGCCGCCCACGGGGTGTCGGGCGCCGGCTTCAGCACGACCGTGTAGCCGGCGGCCAGGGCCGGGCCGACCTTGGCCAGGTTGATCTGGTGCGGGAAGTTCCACGGGCGTGATCGGCGCCGACCACGCCGACCGGCTCGCGGAGCAGCCAGCGGTGGCTCGGGATCGCCCATCGGCGTCGGCCGTCGCCCAGGTCGGTGCTGCCACTCGTAGGCCTCGGCGAGGTCGGCGACGAACGCCGAGGTCGGCGACCGGGGCGTCGAACTGCGGCGCCGGTGGTGAGGAAGCGCGGGCGCGCCGACCTCGGCGGTGGTCAGGGCCGCGCAGCTCGTCGCCGTGGGCCTGGCAGGGCCTCGCTGGAGCTGGCGGAGGCAGCGCACCCGGAGCGCGAGGTCGGTGGACCAGTCGGTCTCGTCGAAGGCCCGGCGGGCCGCGCCGATGGCGGCGTCCATGTCGGCCGGCGGTGCCGTCGGCGGCCACGCCGAGGACCTCCTCGGTGGCCGGGTTCAGCGTCTCGAAGGTGCCGCCGCCCGAGGCGCGGACCCAGCTTGCCGTCGACGAGCAGGACGTCGAGGCCGTCGTCCTGCGAGGTCGCCGCTCACGACGGACGCTCCCAGAGGCCGACGGGCGCCTTGTGCGACGGGGTAGTAGCCGGGCAGGTCCGGCTTCATCGAGCGGTTCATGCGGGCGGTCATGCCCTCCGACAGCGTGCCGTCGGTCATCATCTCCATGAACAGCGGCGGCGGCGTTGCCGAAGTCGAACCAGTCGCGCTGCCAGCGCCACTGGAAGTCGCCGCCGTAGCGGAACCAGATGCCGCCGATGCCGGCGATCTCGTAGCGGCTGCCGTCGGCCCGGGTGGCGTCGGCGATCTGGCGCCAGAAGCCGATGACCATGCCCTTGGCCTCGTCGATGACGATCTCCTCGTACGGGTACTCCCAGCCGTCGAGGCCGTCCATCTCCAGGCCCGAGGGCGATCTCGCGGATCTCGTCGCGGCCGACGGCCATGAAGTCGGTCGTCGGGCGCCGTAGTTCCAGCCGTAGGTGGCGTCCTCGGTGTACAGGTCGGCCATCGGCTTCCAGTCGCCGGCGGCCTCGGCGTCGCGGTTGGCCTGGAGCCAGCGCTCGACCATCTCCTCGAGCTCGGCACGTGGGAAGGCGGCATGCGTCACTCGTCGGTTGGCGTCGGCTCGCTCGACGATCGACAGGGCGTGGGTGGGGCAGTACTTGACGGCCGCTCGGCCGCGGCGCGCTCGGCTCGTCGGGCGGGGTCTCGTCGAGCACGGTCGACCTCGCCCTTGTCGGACACCTCGAACACCTCGGGGGCCTCGCGCTCGCACACGCCGTGGCCCTGGCACAGGTCGCGGTCGACGACGATGCGCCAGCGCCATCGCCGGGCGCGCCGGTCGGCACGGCCGACGCGCGGCGGTAGCGGGCGCGGCAGGGCTGGGCGAGCTGGACGACCATCTTGGAGTGGTCGTTGCGGTAGCGTCTCCGGCGGCTGGGCGGCCTCGAACTCCCAGTCCTGGAGCAGCACCGCAGAAGATCGCCTTGAGCTGCATCATGGCGAAGGCGGCGCCGACGCAGCGGTGGCGGCCGGCGCCGAACGGGATCCAGGTCCACGGGTTGGCGACGTCGTCCTGGCGGGGCGTCGAGGTAGCGGTCGGGTCGAAGGCGTCGGGGTCGGCGAAGGCCTCGGGCGAGGCGGTTCGACACCGCCGGCGAGGCGCCGACGAGCGTCCCCGGCGGCGATCGTGGTGGCCGGCGACGCTCGAGGTCGCTCGGTGGCCACGCGCAGCAGCAGGATCAGCGGCGGGTGCAGCCGCAGCGCCTCCTTGATGGCCGCCTCCAGGTGCGGGATCTCGCGCAGGGCCTGGTAGCTGACCTCGCCGCCGTCGGCGTAGAGGCCGTCGAGCTCGGCGACGACCTTGGCCATCTCGCTCGGGGTTGCGCAGCAGCTCGATGAGCGTCCAGGCCGCGGTGCCCGAGGTGGTGTGGTGCCCGGCGAACATCATCGAGATGAACATGCCGGTGACCTCGTCGGCGCTGAAGCGCAGCGCTGCCGTCGTCGCTCCTTGATCGACATCAGCACGTCGAGCAGGTCGCGGTCGTCGTCGGGCGGCGGGCCGCTCGGCCGTGCGCTGGTCCATGATCGCCTGCACCAGCGCGACGAGCGCCGACGCGGGCCGCGTCGCGGCGTGCGGAAGCTCTCGATGTCGGCGTACGGGTCGACGTAGGCGATGGCGTCGGTGCCCTGCTCGAGGTCGTGGTAGAGCTGCGGCGAAGCGGCCGTCGAGCTCCTCGCGGAACTGCGAGCCGATCAGGCAGGCCGACGACGTGTAGATGGTCAGCTCGGCGAACCAGTCGAGCAGGTCGATCTCGCCCTCGTCGTCCCAGTCGGCGACCATCCGCTCGACCTCGCGCTGGATGGTCTCGGCGTGGCCGCGCATGTACTTGTCGCGCAGCGCCTGGTTGTGGAGCATCTCTCGCCGGCGCTCGGGCGGGGCGTCGAACACGACGCCCTCGCCGAAGATCGGCGTCATGAACGGGTAGGCCGCGGCCTGGTCGAGGTCCTCGTCGGCGGCCCGGAAGAACGACCTCGTTGGCCTCGGCGCCGGTCAGGAGCACGACCTCCTGGTCGGCGAGGCGGAACGCGGCCGACGTCGCCGCACTCGGCCCGGACCCGGGCCATCAGCCCGATCGGGTCGCGTCGCAGCTCCTCCAGGTGGCCGGTGCCGCCGTCGTCGCCCGACACCATCGGCGGGCCGGTGAGAAGGTCGGTCATGGCTGTCCTCCAGGGATGTGGGTGCGCCGGACCGTGGGGGCCTCCGGCTCGACCTCGATCAGGGTCAGGTGGGTGCCGCGTGGGCGTCGACGACCATGGCGAGCGACGGCGGCGGCCACGTCGGCGGGTCGGAGGGCGCCGTCGTGGCGGAGGAGGCCCCACCGCGCTCCACTCGGTCGACGATCTCGATGATCGACGTCCTCGGCGTCCCAGGTGGTGCCCTGCTCGGTCGACGACGGGCCGGGGCGGACGATGCCGACGCGCACGCCGGTGCCCTCGAGCTCCATCTGCATGGCCCGGGCCAGGCCCTCGAGGCCGGCCTTGGCGGCGACGTAGGACGCCATGTGCGGTGCGCGGGCGCACGCACGACGTCGGAGGTGACGAAGACGATGTCGCCGCGGCCGCCGCTCGACCATGCCGGGCACGACCGCGTGCGGCGAGGCGCTGGGCGCCGAGCAGGTTGACGTGCACCTGGCGTGGCGAAGGCGTCCGGGTCGGTGTCGACGCGCGGTGGTCGGGCAGCACCTCGCCGGCGTTGCTGACCAGCACCTCGAGCGGGCCGAGCGCGGCCTCGGCCGCCGGCGGCGAAGGCGGCGATCGAGTCGGGGTCGGTCAGGTCGAGGGCCACGGCGGCGGCCTCGCCGCCGTCGGCGCGGAGCTTGGCGGCCAGCTCCTCGCAGCCGCTCGACGCGGCGGGCGCCGAGCACGACGGGGTGGCCGGCCGCGGCCAGGAGCGGTGGCGGTGGCGGCGCCGATGCCCGACGACGCGCCGGTGACGGCGGCCGGCCGCCGGTCGGGGTGGGGCTCGAAGCGCGGCATCAGCGGGGCGTCGACCGTGGTCGGGAGGGCGGCGAAGCCGCGGACGTTGACGGAGTGCACCCGCTCGATGCCGGCGGGGTCGACGTCGTAGTCGGCGACGCGCGGTGACCAGCTCCTCGAGCGCGACGCGGGCCTCGAGCCGGGCCAGCGAGGCGCCCAGGCAGAAGTGGCGGCCGAAGCCGAAGCTCGCGATGCTGCGGCTGGTGTCGCGGCCGAGGTCGTAGCGGTCGGGGTCGGGGAAGACCCGCTCGTCGCGGTTGGCCGAGCCGACGAGCAGCAGCACCCGGTCGCCGGCGGGGATGGTCGTGCCGTGCAGCTCGACGTCGCGTGGTGGTGACCCGGGCGAGCATCTGGCTCGACGTGTCGTAGCGCAGCGTCTCCTCGACCCAGTCCGGGACGCGGCCCGGGTCGGCGAAGGGCTTGGCCCGCTCGTCGGGGTTGCGCCAGCGCCCAGTACCAGGCGTTGGCCGAGCAGCTTGGTGGTGGTCTCGTTGCCGGCCACGACCATGAGGAACAGGAAGCTGATGATCTCGTCGTCGGTGAGCCGGTCGCCGTCGATCTCGGCGTCGAGCAGGGCCGAGGTGAGGTCGTCGGTCCGGCGTCGCCCGCCGCTGCGGCGATCATGTCGGCGTAGTAGCCGGCGAGGGACAGCGCCGCCTCCATCGCCCGCCGGCGGCACGTCGGTGACGCCCTCCTCGCGGTGGACGAGCAGGTCGGACAGGCGGCGGAGCTCGGCCCGGTCGGCCCGGGGCACGCCGATCATCTCGGAGATGACGTCCATCGGGCAGCTTGCCGGCGAGGTCGGCGATGAAGTCGAAGCTGCCCGCCTCGACCGGCGCGCGTCGAGGTAGCTCGACGGTGAGCTGCGCGGATGCGGGGCTCGAGCTCGGCCACCCGGCGCGGGCGTGAAGCCGCGGGACACCAGGCCGCGCATGCGGCCGTGCTGCGGCGGGTCCATGGCCAGGAACGACATGGTCCGGTGGGCGTGGGGCCCCGAGGCCGCCGGGTCGAGCGAGACGCCCTCGGCGTTGGAGAAGCGTGTCGGTGTCGCGGAAGCCCGTCGAGCACGTCGGCGTGGCGGGACAGGGCCCAGAAGCCGTGCTCCTCGTTGCGGTACAGCGGCGCCTCGGCCCGCAGCCGGGCGTAGGTGGGGTACGGGTCCTCGTGGATCTCGTAGGCGTAGGGCGAGTACACGAGGGGGGCGTCGGCCACGGTGGCGCTCACGATCGTCCTCCCAGGACGAGGCGGACCACGTCGGCCATGCGGTCGGCCAGCTCGTCGTAGGGGAAGTAGCCCATGCCGGCCTGGAGCATGGCGCCGGACAGGGCGAGCGACAGGGCGTCGAGCACGGCCGGGTCGGCCTCGGCGGCACCCGCCTCGCCGCGACCGTCGCCGTCGGTGGCGACGAGGGCGTCGGCGAGTCGGCCGTTGAGCTCGAGGCCGATCAGGCCCCGCAGGCGGGCGACGTCGGGGTCGGAGGCCAGCAGGGCCGTCGTGCAGGCGGCGGCCAGCTCCGGCTCGTCGGCTGACGAGCGTCGCGAGATGGCCCGGATCGCGCCGCCGACCCGGGCCGCGGCGGGCGCGTCGGCGGTCGAGCGGCGGTCGGGCAGCTGGTCTGCAGGCGCCGCCAGAAGACCTCGGCGACCAGGTGGTCCTTCGACGCGAAGTACGTGTACGCGGTGGCCGGGGCCACCCCGGCCCGGCGGGCCACGTTGCGGACGGTCAGCCCGTCGTAGCCCCCGATGCGGACCTCGTCGACCGCGGCATCGGCGAGCTTGGTGACGGTGTCGGCCTGGCGCTCGCTGAGGTGGCGTCGCACCGGAGCCCGGGCCCCCTCGCCCTCCGCCGGGCTCCGCATGGGGCTGCTGGACATGGATCTGGACAGTAGTCCAGACAGGTCGGACGCCGCAACGACCGGAGGTCGCCTCAGGGGTGGCGCAGCGGCGCCGGCCCGACCACCGACGCCGGCCCCGACCGGAGGCCGGCGCTGGCGACGGTGGCGGTCACCCCACCGGGCCCGGCGGTGCGGCGCCGGGACGGGTGAAGGTCGCCAGCAGGTCGGCGAAGGCGGCCTCCTCGCGGTCGCGCGCGGCGGTGATCTCGGCGGCCTCCGCGGCCCGCACGAGGCCGGCGACGGCCCGGGTGCCGGCGAGGGGGTGGGCCGCGATCCGCGCCGCCACCGCACCGACCTCGTCGAGCAGAGCGTCGTCGGCGACGACCCCGATCGCCAGCCCGAGGTCGACGGCCTCGGCGGCCCCGACCCAGTCCGCGGTGAACAGGATCCGCGACGCCTGCTGGCGGCCGACCCGACGCGCGAGCAGCAGGCTGCTGGCCGCCTCGGGCGGGACGCCCATCTCGGCGAAGGGCACGCGCAGCCGGGCCGAGGTGGCCATCCACACCAGGTCGCAGTGGAGCAGCAGCGTGAACCCGATGCCGACGCCGGGTCCGTTGACCGCGGCGAGCAGCGGCTTGTCGAAGGCCTCGACCGCGGCGAGCAGGGCGCGGAAGCCGTGCTCGGCCCCCGCGGGTGCGGTGCCGGTGGCGAGGGCGGTCATCTCGTCGAGGTCCTGCCCGGCGCTGAACACCGGCCCCGACCCGGTCACGACCACGACGTGCACCGCGTCGTCGGCGCGGGCCTCGTCGAGCGCGGCGGCCAGCGCGGTGTAGAGCGTGACGTCGAAGGCGTTGCGGGCGGCCGGCCGGTCGAGGGTGAGCGTGCGGACGGCGCCGACGTCGGCGACCCCCAGGACGTCGCCGGGCTGCTCGGCGCTCACCCCTGCTCGGCCGCGGCCTCGGCGGCGGCTGCGGCCTCGGCGCGGGCGGCGTCCCCGATGACCTTCTCGACCTGGCTGAACATGCGGGCGCCGGCCGGCCAGCCGGCGTAGTGCGACAGGAAGATCACGATCTCCCGCAGGGCCTGGGCATCGAGCTCGCCGTTGCCGTGGGCCGCCCCCAGCTGGATCGGGGTCACGTCGTGGTGGTTGGCCCCGGTGAGCAGGCCGATGAGGAGCAGCCGCCGGTCGCGGGTCGACAGCCCGGGCCGGTTCCAGATGTCGGCGAAGAGGTGGTCGGCGGTGTAGGCGAAGAAGTCGCCCTCCCCGTCGGTCATCTCCCAGCCGTAGACCTCGCTCATGGTGTCGATGCCGCGCTGGCGCAGCTCGGGATCCCTGTCCAACCCGGTGTCCTCCACGTCTCGCCGCCCCTCCGGGGCAGCCGGACCTGGACAGTAGTCCAGGTCCGGCCGACCACGGGGAGCGCGACGCGAGGACGGGTGGAGGACGGATGGCCGCCCCACGCGGGTCGGCACCTGCTGCGACTGCTGCGACTTACGAAGGTGCTCGACCGGCGATCGCGGCCTGGGGAACCACCCTGGCTGTCACCCGGGACGCGTGGCGTCCCGGGCTCACTGGTGGGTGGTCACGGGAGGTCGGCGGAGGGAGGGACCGCCGACCCGGGGTCAGCGAGCGCCCGAGCCTCGGCCCGGACCGGAGGAGCGACCGGCACCCCGTCCGCCCCGACCCGTGGGGGCGGCGCCGCGCCCGCCGGGACGGGAACCACGGCCCGAGCCGCCGCCGGAGCCGCCAGAGCCCCCCGAGCCGCCGGAGCCCTTCGGACGACGGCTGGCGCCGGACCCGTTGCGACGGGACGCGTCACGGCCACGGGCCGCGTCGCGGGCTGCACCCCGATCGGCACGGGGTGCGTCGTCGCGGGGACCGGCATCGCCTCGGGGACCGTCGCCGCGGCGGGGACCCCGGCCCTCGGGACGGGCGCCGCCGGACCCCTCGGGGCGACGCTCGTCACGACGCCCACGGGCCCGCTCGGGACGGGGTGAGCGTCGGCGGCCACCGCCGGTCGCGGCCGCGCTGCCGTCCTCCCGCACGCGGCGGGGACGCTCGTCGGACCGCGGCGCGGGGGCGGGCCGCACTGCGGTCGTGCCCGGCGCGCCGAGCGACGACGGGTTGGCTCGCTCGATGGCCACGTCGACACCGGCCTTGCGCATCATCTTCTGCACGGCCTTGTCGTCGGCCGCAGGCGTCAGGGTGACGACCAGCCCCTCCGCACCGGCGCGACCGGTGCGCCCGGAGCGGTGGACGAAGTCCTTGTGGTCCGGCGGAGCGTCGTAGTGCACGACGCAGGCCACGTCGTCGACGTGGATGCCGCGGGCGGCCACGTCGGTCGCGACCAGCACCTGGGCCCGGCCGGTGGAGAAGCGAGCGGAGGGCCCGTTCCCGCTGGGACTGCGACCGGTTGCCGTGGATGGCCTCGGCCGCCACGTCGAAGCGACCGAGCTGCTTGGCCAGCCGGTCGGCACCGTGCTTGGTGCGGGTGAACACGATCGCCGGCCAGTGGCGCCCGACCACGTCGGCGGTGACGGCGACGCGCTCGTCGCGCTCGGCCCGCCAGAGCACGTGACGGTTGACGGGGGCGTCGACGTCGAGCTCGACGCCGTGGCGGGCGGGGTTGCGCTGGTAGCGGCGGATCAGGGTGTCGACGTCGCCGTCGAGGGTGGCGGAGAAGAGCAGCGTCTGGCGCTCCGGCATGACCTGGTCGAGCAGCCGCTTCACCTCGGGCAGGAAGCCCATGTCGGCCATGCGGTCGGCCTCGTCGAGCACGACGATGTCGACCCGGTCGAGGCGGACGGCACCCCGCTGGACGAGGTCGGCCAGGCGGCCCGGGCAGGCCACGACCACGTCGACGCCGGCCCGCAGGGCTGCGAGCTGGGGTCCGAAGCCGACGCCGCCGTAGAAGGCGTGGACGGTGCGCCCCACGGGGGCGAGGAGGTCCTCGAGCTCGTCGCGGACCTGGGCGGCCAGCTCACGGGTCGGGACGAGCACCAGCGCCTTGGGCCGCTTGGGCGCCGCGTTGGTGACGCGGGCGGCGAGCGGCAGGCCGAAGGCCAGCGTCTTGCCGGAGCCGGTGGGGGCCCTCCCGCACACGTCGCGCCCGGCGAGGGCGTCGGGCAGCGTGGCCACCTGGATGGGGAACGGGCTCGGTGATGCCGCGCCCGGCGAGGGCGCGGACGAGCGGGTCGGGCACGCCGAGATCGGCGAAGGTCGGGGGCACTCATGTCTCCTGGGTGGGCGCGCCGGGCGGCGCGGGCGGGCGCAGCTCACCGAGGATCGAAGGCTGTCGACCGGACGAGAGGGCGGGAAACGCCGTCGGGCTGCGCACCGGGACAGGGGCGCGCGAACACGCCGTGGGGTCACCCTACCAGCGGGATCGCCCGATCCCGCGCTCCGGACGACGATCCGGCGACGAGGCCCGACGGGGGTGTGGCGCGTGCCGGGCGTGGTCGGAGGGGTGTAGTACGTTGCGAGCCCGTTCCCGGGGGAGCAGCAGGAGGACGAGTGGAGCACCCCAACTACGTCATGGTCCCCGTGCCGGAGCAGCTGGTCCCACGGGTGATGCAGCACGTCATCGGCCTGATGATGCTCGACTCGATCGAGGACTGGGAGCAGGACGAGCTCAACGAGCACTTCTCGGGGATGACCGAGGACCGCAAGGCGATCGTCATCCTCTGCGCCAACGCCGTCGTCGGTGGCCGGGTCGTCACCGCCGACGCCGTGGCCGAGAAGCTCCAGCTGCCGCTGTCGCACGTGATGAAGGCCGTCCGCGACCTCGCCGAGCAGGCCCGGGAGATCAGCCGGCCCCAGCTCGTCCAGGTCCGCGTCACCACCGGCACCTCGCCGACCGGGCGGGAGGTGAAGCGCCGGGAGGTCCAGATGGAGGAGGGCCTCGCCAAGATGGTGCTGATCGCCGAGCAGGCCGACATGGCGTCCGACGGCGGTCACCCGGAGGTGGGGTGACCGACCTCGATCGCCCCGGCGGGACGTCGCGCTACACCTGGAGCGACGACGACGACACCCTGGTCCCCGTCGAGGGCGACACGACGTTGTCGTCGGCCGCGGCGCAGCTGGTGTCGGAGACCGAGCAGCTGGTCTCCAACGAGCACGAGCTCAACGAGCAGGTCGCCGCCCTCGAGGCCGAGGAGGACGCGCAGAAGGCGGCCGCCCGGTCGGAGGGCCGGCCCCTCACCCCGTCGGACCTCGCGTGGGACGACGACGAGGTGACCGACGCCATCGCCGAGGGCGACGACCCCACCGACGCCGAGTCGGAGACCGCCGCCGACGCCGCCGACGCCGGCACCGATGCGCCGTCCACCCCGTCCGCCGGCGCGGGCGACGTCGCCGCGATGGTCGCGCGCGCCGACGTCGACGCGGCCCTGGCGCGGGCCGAGCGGGCCAAGACGATCCCGACCAAGGAGTACAGCGACGTCGTCTACGTGTTCGAGCCGAACACCAAGGCGCTGCCGCCGGTGCGGGAGTACCTCGCCAGCCTCTGGGCGCGACGCCGCTTCATGGTCGAGCTGGCCCGGGCCGAGAGCAGGGGCAGCCGGTCCTCGACGGTGCTCGGCGAGCTGTGGGCCGTCATCGACCCGCTCTTCCAGGTCGCCCTCTACTGGTTCCTGCTGTCGATCATCCGGCAGGGGAAGGGCGCCCGCTCGGGGTCGCTCAGCCAGAACCTGGTCCTGATGGTGGGCGGCATCTTCCTGTTCACGCTGACGTCGACGACCGTGACCGCAGGCGGACGCTCGATCCTCTCGGCCAAGAACCTGATGCTGAACTCGACGTTCCCCCGCGCCCTGCTGCCGCTGTCGGCCGCCTACAAGGCGGTCGTCGAGTTCATCCCCACGATCTTCATCTACCTGCTGTTCCACATCGCCTTCGGGCAGAGCTTCGGCATGGGGTTCTTCGTCCTGCCGCTGCTGTTCGTGATCCAGATGGTGATGGCCATCGGCCTCGGCCTGATGTTCGCGACCTTCACGGTGTTCCTCCGCGACACCACCAACATCCTCGGCTACATCATGCGGGTGCTGTTCTTCGCCACCCCGGTCATCTACCCGGCGTCGGCGATCCCCGACCAGCTGAAGGTCTTCCTCCAGCTCAACCCGCTCCTCGCCCTGTTCACCGCCTACCAGGACATCATCCTCGGCGGGGCGCCGAACCCGGTCGACGTGGTGATCTCCGGCGCCTGGGCCACCCTGTTCATCGTCCTCGGCTACCGGCTGTTCGTGGCCAACGAGTCGTCCTTCGCCCTCCGCCTCTGATGCACCCGCCCAGGACCCGCCCATGAGCCTCACCGAGCCCGCACCCCTCCCCGCCATCGAGGTCGAGGGCCTGTCGACGTCGTACCGCATCCACGTCGGCGCGGCCTCGGCGTGGTCCGGCTTCCTCGACCTGGTGCGGCGGACCTCCGCCACCGACCGGGTCGTCCCGGCCGTGCGCGACGTGACGTTCGACGTCGAGAAGGGCTCGGTGATGTGCATCATCGGCCGCAACGGCGCCGGCAAGTCCACCCTGCTGCGCTGCCTCGCCGGCATCCTCGCCCCCGAGAAGGGACGGGTGACGGCCCGGGGCCGCATCACCTCGCTGCTGTCGGTCGGCGTCGGGATGACCCCCACCCTGACCGGCCGGGAGAACATCCGCCTCGGCGGCCTCGCCATCGGGCTCGAGGAACGCCGCCTCGACGAGATCACCGGCGACATCGCCGAGTTCGCCCAGCTGGGCGAGTACATCGACTACCCGGTGAACACGTACTCGATGGGCATGCGGTCCCGACTCGGGTTCTCGGTCGCCGCCCACCTCGACCCCGAGATCCTGCTGATCGACGAGGCCCTCACCGGCGGCGACTCCAAGTTCAAGGACCTCGTCGCCGACAAGATGACCGAGATGTGCTCGGGCGGTCGCACCATCGTCCTCGTCACCCACGGCCTCACCGCCGTGCTGGAGATGGCGACCACCGCCCTGTGGATGCACCAGGGCCGCGTCGTCGAGCTGGGCGACCCCGACGCCGTGGTGTCGAGCTACATGCGCTACTGCCGCCTCGCCGACATGCGGATGGACATGGACGACTGACGTCGTCCCGTCCCAGCACCCCGACCCCCACGCCCCTCGACCGAGGTAGGACCCCTTGAGCGACCGTCCCCAGAACCCACTCGACGCCGACGTCGAGGACGACCTCGGCGCCGCGCCGACGCTCCCCGGGACCCGGTCGCGCGAGCGTTCCGAGGCCGGTGGGGAGGGCTCCGGCGGGACGACGGACCGGCGCCGGCGGGTGCGCCTGCCCCGCGGGGGCGGCCGGGTGGGGCTGGCCGCGGCGGCGGTCCTGATCCTCCTGCTGGCGTTCATCCCCGCGGTGGCGTCGACGTTGGAGAAGACCCCCCGCGACAAGTACGGCATCAGCTACGGCGGAGGGCCGTTCGAGGGTGCCCACTTCCAGAAGACGGTGGCCCCCGGCAGCCCCCTGTTCTTCAACGGGTTCCTCGACAGCCTGTTCCTCTACCCGGCCGACCAGCAGGCCTACACGACCGGCCCGGCCGACGACGGCGACCCGTCGACCGGCGGCCCGATCTCGGCGCCGAGCCGCGACCAGGTGACCATCACCTACCAGGTCGCGGTGTACTTCAAGCTGAACACCGACCAGCTGCGCGCCTTCCACGAGCAGCTGGGCCTCAACTACTCGGCCTACACCGACGACGGCTGGGACGCCATGATCGCCAGCGTCTTCCGCCCGCAGCTCGACAACGCCCTCCAGGAGCAGACCCGCCGCTACGACGTGGCCGAGCTGTTCGCCGACGCCGAGGTGCTGCGGGAGCTCCAGACCGTCGTCGGCGCCAACCTCAGCACCCGCCTCGAGGCGGCGCTGGGCGAGCGGTACTTCTGCTCACCGGCGTTCGAGCCGGCGTCAGGCGTGCCGGGACCCGACCTTCGTGATCAAGAGCATCACCATCCCGTCCACGGTGCAGGACGCCTTCGAGCGCAACCGGCAGTCGGAGATCGACGTCGCCACCCGGGAGGCCGAGGCCGAGGCCATCGCGGCGCTCGGCGACGCCCTGAGCCCCGGCCAGTACCCGCTGCTCAAGGCCATCGAGTCCGGTCAGATCACCTTCTGGGTGCTGCCCGACGGCGGCATCACGGTCGCCGCCCCGGACGGCTCCGGCGCCGCCCCCGCCACCCCCGAGGGAGGCGGGTGACGACTGGGCCGCCCGCGGCCCCCGGGACCCCCGAGCCCTCCGTCCCCTCCTCGGTAGGATCTCGCCCCATGCAGCTGATCGTCCTCGGGATGCATCGCTCCGGGACCTCGACGGTCACCCGGCTGCTGAACCTCGCGGGCGCGTACTTCGGCGCCGACGACGACGCGACGGAGGCGAACGAGGAGAACCCCAAGGGGTTCTGGGAGCGGCGCGACGTCCGTGCCGTGTGCGACGCGCTGCTGCGGGGCGGCGGGTACGACTGGTGGCGGGTGGCCGACCTCGACCTCGGGGCCATCGAGCCGGCGGTGCGGGCCGAGCAGCTCGAGGCGTGGCGCGGCATCGTCGCCGAGCTCGACCACCACCGGCCATGGGTGGTGAAGGAGCCCCGGCTGTGCCTGCTGCTCCCCCTGCTCCGACCGGTCCTCGAGGTCCCGGTCTGCATCCACGTCACCCGCGACCCCCTGGAGGTCGCCCAGTCGGTCCAGGCCCGCAGCGGCTTCCCGGTGCACGCGGGCCTGGCGCTCTGGGAGCTCTACACCCGACGCTCGCTCGACGCCTCGGCCGGGCTGCCCCGGCTCCACCTCCGCTACCAGGACGTGCAGGCCGACCCGGTGGCCGCCACCGCCGACCTGGTGGCCCGGCTGGAGGCGCTCGGCGTCACGGGGCTCCACGTCCCCGACGAGGCCGAGATCACCGACTTCATCAGCCCCGCCCTGCACCGCCAGCGACCCCGCACCGGCCGGGCCACCGCGCTCACCGAGGTGCAGGCGGAGGTGGCGGCGACGATCGACGACGACCGCCTCTTCGACCTCGACCCGCACGCCCCCCTGTCCTCGGGCGCCGAGGAGGCGCTGCGGACCCTGGCCGACGACCAGGACCGCCGGCGGCACGGTCGCGTCGCTCGAGGCCGCGGCGCGGGTGCAGCGGCTCCGCACCGAGGACCTCGAACGCCGGCTGGCCACCCGCGAGCGCACGTACCAGGACCTCCGCCAGCGGGCGGCGCGGCCGCTGTGGATGATCGCCGGCACCCGGGCCAAGAAGGGCGTGGGCGACCTGCGCAAGGCCGGCACCCACCCGTCCGACCCGAGCTCGGCCGGGGCCACGGGCGTGGCCCGGGTGGTGTCGTCCGCGGAGCGGATGGCCAAGCGGGTGCTCCCGCCCAGCGACGGAGGGTTCGTCGACACCGCGGGTCCCGCCCCGGTGGTCCGCACCCGACCCGCGCCCGCCCCGTCGGGTCGGCCGACCGCGGCGGTGATCGCCTGGGACGTCGGCCACAACCCCCTCGGCCGGGCCCACGTGCTGGCCGAGGTCCTCGCCCGCCACTACGACGTCGAGCTGTGGGGGGCCCAGTTCCCCCGCTACGGCGACGACGTGTGGGCCCCGCTGCGCGACTCCGAGATCCCGATCAACGTGTTCGAGGGCCGCGCCTTCCCGTCGCACATGGCCACCATGGAGGACGTCGCCCACCGCATCGAGGCCGACGTCATCTGGGTGTCGAAGCCCCGGCTGCCGTCGTACCTCCTCGGGGCGCTGGCCAAGGAGGCCCGCAACCGGCCGCTGGTGCTCGACGTCGACGACCACGAGCTGTCGTTCTTCGCCGAGGAGGGCGGGGTCGACCTGCGGTACCTCCTCGACCGCCAGGGATCGACCGACCTGAGCCTGCCGTTCGAGCGGGCCTGGACCCGGGCCTGCGACCCGGTGATCACCGCGGCCGACGCGGTCACCGTGTCCAACTCCGCCCTCCAGCACCTCTACGGCGGCACCATCGTCCCCCACGCCCGCGACGAGCGGGTCTTCGACCCCGCGCTCTACGACCGCGACGAGACCCGGCACCGGCTGGGCCTCCGCCCGGACGAGCGGCTCGTCCTCTTCGGCGGCACCCCCCGGGCCCACAAGGGGGTGATCGAGGTCCTGCGGGCCCTCGACCGCCTCGGCGACGAGCGCTACCGGCTCCTCGTGTTCGGCGTCCAAGGAGCTCGACGAGATGCGCAGCCAGCTCGGCGACCTGGCCCGGTGGGTGCACCCGCTCCCCCAGCAGCCCTTCTCCGACCTGGCCCGCACCGTCGGCGCCGCCGACCTGTCGTGCGTCCTCCAGGACCCGTCGCACCCGGTCACCGCCTACCAGCTCCCGGCCAAGATCACCGACGCGCTGGCGATGCAGGTGCCGTGCCTGGTCACCGCGACGCCGCCGCTCGAGTCGCTCATCGACCACGACGTCCTGCAGGTCGTCGACCCCGGCGATGCCCTGCACGAGCGCATCGCCCGCATCTTCGACGCCCCCGACGAGGCGCGCGCCCGGGCCCGACGAGGCCGCGAGGTGTTCCTCGCCGAGCTCAGCTACGAGGCGGTCGCCGAGGCGGTGACCCCGGTGTTCGACGCGCTGCGCGCCTCTCCCCCGCCGGTGGACCCCCGACTGGCCGAGCTGGTCGAGGTCACCCGCAAGGTGACCCTGGGTGCGGTGCGGGCCGCGCCGGCGGCCGAGGAGGTCCCGATCGGGTTGGCCTCACCGACGGCCGATGCCCGCCGACCCGGCACCGCGGCCCACCCGGTCGTGCCGGGGGAGCCCTTCGACGTCGTGATGTTCTGGAAGCAGAACGACACCGGCATCTACGGCCGGCGCCAGGACATGTTCCTCAAGTACCTCCAGCGCACCGGTCGGGTGCGGCGCATCGTCCACTTCGACAACCCGATCGCCCCCGAGACCATGGCGAAGCTGTACCTGCGCAGCGCGGGGTCGACCACCGACCAGAGCCGGCTGATCCTGCGTCGGACCCTGGCGCGCGTCGCGCACCGCGAGGACTCGACCGTGGTCCGCCACCGCACCTTCGTCCACGGCGGGCAGCTCAGCCGCGTGCTCGGGCTCCGCCGGCGCGAGCAGTACGTCGACCACGTGCAGGCGGTGCTGCGCCGGGCCGGCGTGGGGCAGGGCGACCGACCGCTCGTCCTGTGGGCCTACCCGAGCAACCTCGACCTCCCCGCCCTCATCGACGCCCTGGCGCCGGACATGGTCGTCACCGACGTGGTCGACGACAACCGCACCTGGAGCCGCCCCGGCAGCGCCCTGTACGGCCGCATCGAGCGCAACTACCAGGACGTCCTGGCGCGCAGCGACGTCGTCCTCGCGAACTGCGAGCCGGTCGCCGAGACCATGGGACAGCTGCGCCCCCGAGGTGCACGTCGTGCCGAACGGCTGCGAGCTGCCCGCCGACCTCCCGTCCGGGCCCTGCCCCCCCGACCTGGCCGAGCTGGGGCGGCCGGTGATCGGCTACGTCGGCAACCTGTCGTCCCGCCTCGACATCCCGTTGATCGAGGGCATCGCCCGGGCCCGCCCGCAGTGGCAGATCGTCCTCATCGGCTCGACCCACCTCGACCGCTCCATCCTGCGGCTTGGAGGGCCTGCCCAACGTGCACTTCCTCGGCGTGAAGCCCTACGACGAGGCCCTCCTCTACGTCCGCCACCTCGACGTCGCCCTCATCCCGCACCTCGACAACGAGATGACCCGGGCCATGAACCCGCTGAAGGCGTTCGTCTACGGCGCGGCGGGGGTGCCCGTGGTGTCGACCCCGATCGCCAACATCGGCGAGCTGGCCTCCCTGATCACCGTGGCCGAGGGGCGCGACGCCTTCGTCGCGGCCATCGAGGCCGCCCTCGCCTCCGGACGGGTCGAGCCCGACCCGGACCTGCTCAAGGAGAACTCGTGGGCGACGCGGGTCGCCCACGTGATGGAGCTCATCGACCGGGCTGCGACCGACCCCCGCCCGACCTGAGCAGCCGTCGTCGGACCCACGACGGGGGGACGGCCGGCTCCAGCGCGTCGGCCTCGAGGCCCCGGTGGCGGGACGGGAACGGCACGCCCGGGTCCGGCAGGCCGAGGAACGGGCACAGCGCCTCGTAGCCGTCGCCCTCGGTGATCCGCATCACCAGCAGGTCGTCGCGATCGGCGAAGAAGGCCTCGACCGCCTCGTGGTGCGACCGGTACTGCTCGGCCCAGACGTCGGGCTCGATCTCGAGGAACGTGCCGTGGTACTCGCCGGCGGCCTTCCTCACCCGGTTCCGCTCGACGTGGCGCCGGCGGCTGTCGATCCAGCCGTCGAGGTCGCGGGTCGTGAGGATGAACCGGCTCCCGGGGTACTGCGAGGCCAGGAGGGCGAAGCGCTTGCTCAGGTCCCAGATGTCGGAGTAGGCGTCGTAGCCGGGGAGGTCGTCGACGAGGGGGCGCTTGGCGCGGAAGGCCTCGTCGACGATGTCGCGGACCTCGGGGCCGCCCCAGTGGAGGCTGCGGAGGCCGAGGGTCTCCAGCGCCTCGTGGAGCGAGATGGTGCCGGTCTTGTTGAGACCGATCCCGAACACCTTCACGCCTACCGCACCCGTCGCAGGTAGCCGCCGAGGTTGAACGACAGCCCGTGCTTCTCGCGGGAGGTGTCGACCACGAACTCCCCGCGGCTGCTGAGGATGCGGCGCACCGCCTCGAACGGGCCGGGGCCGTGGGACGCCTGCACCGGGTAGCCGTTGAGCACGGTGTGCTCGACCACCGACGTACGAGCCGACCGGCACGAAGCGCCGGTAGGCCTCGAACTCCCGGTGCATCCGTCGACGGGCGCCACGTGTGCCCAGGATGACGAGCGCCTTCGGGTCGTCGCCCACGATCGCCCGCACCCGGTCGACGACCTCGGGCTCGTGGGCCACGCCCTCGAGGTAGGTGATGCGCGGGTGCTCGGGGCGCACGGTGTCGGCCCGGTTGTCGACCGACACCACCTGTCCGTGTCCGAGGAGGTCGCACATCGAGGCCAGGAAGAGGGCCCGCCCGCCGTCGCGGGTGCCGGTCTCGATGATCCAGTCGGGCCGCAGCTCGGCCACGATCTCCTGGTAGGTGAGGAGGTCGGTGGGAGCGTTGGCCACCTTCTCCCCGAGCCAGGTCGTCGACCGCCAGCCGGCGCCACGGTGGTACGCGGCGACGAAGCCGTCGCGCAGCTCGTCGGGGATGGGCACCGGAGCGCTGAGCGGGCCCTCGTCGCCTTCGAGCGCGGGATCGACCTCGAAGGCGGCCGCGGTCATCCGGCGGGCACGGGTGCGCCGAGCCGGCTCGCCGTGGAACGCACCGACGTAGGAGATCCGCTTCTCGGGCCCCGTGTAGGGACGACCCCGCAGCTCGGCGTAGCGCTCGCCGTAGGAGAACACCCGCTCGCGCCGCTCGCCGGGGTCGCTCATGTTGGTGGTGGTGCCGCCGTGGACCTGGTGGAAGCTCCCCTCGCCGAGCACCGAGACCAGGTTGACCCCCGGCGAGGCGCCCAGGCGCTCGTAGAGGTCGAGGTTGGTGTAGCCGCCACCGGCGGAGTGGAAGCCCTCGTCGAAGCCGCCGACCTGCTCGAGCAGCTTGCGGGGCACGAACAGGCAGTTGCTCTCCCAGAGCCCGTCGAGCCAGTCGCGGTCGCCCTCGAAGTGGCTGATCTCGAACAGCCGGTAGCCGTCGTTGGGCCAGCCGATGTTGGTGAACAGCTGGTCCTCGTAGGCCTGGTCGTAGCCGTTGCGCATCGCGTCGCCCTGCTGCCCGGGCCCCACGTACCAGGGCTGGACGGCCACGACGGCCGGCTCGTAGGCCGCGAGCCCGCTCATGGCGTGGCGGAGCACACCGGGGGTGAGGACGTGGGCCCCGTCGATCATCAGGCACACGTTGGTGCCGACGGACTCCCGGATGCCCCGGTTGAGGGCGTCGGCCGGAGACGGGGTGGCCTCGTCGCCGAGGTCGAGGTACCTGAACTCGGGGCCGAAGCTGCGCACGTAGCCCTCGCCGAGGACCTGGTCGGGGGCCGACCCGTTCTCGACCACCACGACCTCGTACTGGAGCCCCTCGATGCCCTCCTGGTAGCCGCGCGAGAGGGACCGGAGGGTGCGGGCCGCCTCGCGGCGCATGTTGTGGAAGCAGAGGACGACCGACAGGTCGCAGGCGTCGTCGGGCGCGGGGGTGGCCAGCGGGGAGCGGGCCTGCCCGGTCGCGGGCGCCGAGGGGGTGGTCCGGACGTCGGTGGCCTTGCGCCAGGTGCTGCCGGTCGTGCCGAGGGCCGCGAGCTCCTCGGCGAGGCCGTGCTCGGCGCGGAAGGCGTCGACCGCGGCCCGGGCCTCGGCGTCGTCGCCCACGTCGACCACGACGGCGCCGCCGACGGCCACCTTGGGGTAGAGGTGGTCGAGGACGGCACGGGCCGAGCCGCCCAGCCCGGGGCCGAGGTGCAGCAGCGCGAGGCGCTCGATCGGCGCGTCGGGGAGGGTGGCCTCGACGTCGCCCTGGAGGAAGTGGGTGCGGTCGTCGAGCAGCCCGAAGTGCTCGAAGCCCTCCCGCACCAGGTTGAGGTCGCCCCGCAGCGAGGCCAGGCCGTCGGCGAGGTCCGGGGCGGCGTGGCCGTCCGGGGCGGCCCGGAACCGGTCGGCGACCCACACCTGCGGCGCGTCGAGCGAGTGGGCGTCGAGGAAGGCGCGGAGGAAGATGCCGGTGCCCCCGCGCCCCACCCCGCAGGTGGCCAGGTCGCCGGGCACGTGGTCGCCGCGCAGGGCGTCGAGCACGGCGTCGAGCCCGTCGAGGGACATCCGGCCCCGGCTGGCGTAGGCGTAGCCCTCGGCCGGGACGTCCTCGCCCTCGGGCACCTGGCCGGTGCGGCGCATCGTCCGCAGGTTCCGGTAGGCCACCGCGTCGTGGCGGACCGGGTCGCGCAGGCTCGGGATCTGCGGCGGGCGGTCGCGCTCGACGCAGTCGGCGAGGTGGGCCAGCCGGACCTCGACCTCCAGGTAGTGCTCGTTCACCAGCGCCCGCTTGGTGGCGTCGAGGTACTTGGTGGCCAGGGCCTCGGTGGCGCGCTGGTTGTTGAAGTAGATCTGGTGCTGGAAGAGCATGGCGTCGATCCGGATCGACTCCGACAGCTCGAGCAGCATCTGCTTGCCGTCGACGGACTCCAACCAGTCGAGGAAGGCGCCCACCTCGGGGTGGCGGTCGATGTGCTCCTGCTCCACCAGGATCGCCAGGCCGAAGTAGATCGGCAGGACGAGCGTGCGCAGGGGCCGGTCGTGCTCGGCGACGAAGTCGTCGACGCCGGTCATCACGCCGTTGCGGGGGCCGCCCTCCATGACCGCGTTGGCCATGGTCGGGTTGAGCCCGCCGATGGGCACGACCCGCTCGACGCCGGGGCGCATGCCCTTGCGGAGCCACTCCTGGCGGAACTCCGCGGGGATGGTGTCGGGTGCGTAGTAGAGGTCGCGACGCCCGTAGGGCCAGCCCACGTCGTGGAGCACCGTGATGGGGAGGGGTGTGCCGGTGGCGCGAGCGACCTCGCGCAGCAGGCGCAGCTCGTTGTAGACGGTGTACCAGTTGTGGTCGCCGTCGAGGAGGGCGCCGTCCATCGGCGGCAGGCCGCCGAGGACGTCGACGCTCAGGGCCCGGTGGAACACGTACTGCGGACCGAACCGGGCCCGGTGCTCGTCGGGGTCGAACTCCGGGACGGGGTCGACCACGTGCAGCTCGGCCTCCGGGCCGAGGCTGTCGAGGATCAGCTGGGTGTTCTCGCCCCGGAGGGCGCCGACCTCGACGACCTTCGTGACCTTGCCTGCCTGCAGCAGGGGGGCCACCACCTTGTCCCAGAACGGAAACACGCGCTGTCGCTCCTCATCGCGCCGACGACCGGATGCCGCACGATAGGCGGTCAGGATCCCCGCTGCGGCGGCTCGCCGGGAGCCGGCCGCGGCGGACGGACGGCCGTCCGGCGACCCGGCGACGAGTCGTCGCAGGTAGTGTCGCCGGCGCGGCTGCCGCCTCCGGCGCCGCAGCCCGCAGCACCCGACCGGAGACCCCGATGACCGCCGCCGAGGCCCTCGACCCCGACACCCGGTTCTTCGTCGCCCACATGCAGAAGACCGCCGGCACCACCCTGCGCGACCGCCTCCGGTCCACCTTCACCGAGGCGCAGATCTACCCGAACGGCACCGACGGCCCGGACGCCCGGGTGGCGGTGATCTCGGTCAGCCACCTGCTGGAGCGCTGGAAGGAGCGGGGCCACGAGATCCGGCTGCTCACCGGGCACTTCCCGGTGAGCACGGCCGACCTGCTCGACGCCCCGTTCGTCACCATGACCGTGCTCCGCGACCCGGTCGAGCGCACCCTCTCGTTCCTCCGCCACCAGGCCCAGCGCCGCCAGCGGGGCGCCACCGAGGACACCCCGCTGGAGGAGATCTACCGCGACCCCTTCCGGTTCGAGGCGATGATCCAGAACCACATGACCCGGATGCTGTCGCTGACGACCGAGGAGCTCGGCCCCGGCGACGGGGTGCTCACCAGCGTGCCGTACACCCCCGAGCGCCTGGAGATGGCCAAGGAGTCCCTCGCCCGCCTCGACACCTTCGGGCTGCAGGCGCGGCTCGAGGACTTCTGCGGCGAGCTCCACACCCGCTTCGGCCTCCAGGTCGGCGACCCGCTGGTCTCCAACACCACCGTCGCGGCCGAGGGCGACGTGCCCGACGGCCTCGTCGAGCGGATCCGCGAGGACAACGCCCTCGACGTCGAGCTGTACGAGTACGGCTGCCGCCTGTACGAGGAGCGCCACCCGTGAGCTGCCGCCACCGTCGACCCGGGCGCAGGCCCTCATCGCCGAGGCCGACGCGCTGGTCGAGGCCGGGCGGGGCCTCGACGCCATCGACCTGCTGCACCGGGCCAACCAGGAGTCGCCCGACAGCGACGTCGAGTGCCGGCTGGCCGAGATCCGGTACTCCTCGTTCGCCCTCGTGCAGCCCGCCTCGGCGTTCGCGTCGTGGCCGGTCCCCGTCGACGACCTCGACCTCGGCGGGCCGGCCCGCATCCCGGTCGTCTCCCCGGGCGAGCTGTCGGCCGACGCGGTGCGCCGGGCCATCGCGTCACGGGGCAGCGCCTACGTCCCCGGTCTGATCTCGCCGACCTGGGTGCAGCGCTTCGTCGACGGCATCGAGCACGTCCTCGCCGTCCGCGAGGCCAACAAGGACAAGCCCTACAAGACGCACTCGTCGTGGTTCCGGGGCCTCCCGCTCCCCCGTGACGAGGCCATCTCGCTCGCCCGACCCTGGGTCGCCGGCGACGGCGGGATGCTGGCGTGCGACTCGCCCCGCCTGCTCGACATGGTGTTCGCCGCCTACGAGGAGGTCGGGCTCAAGCAGGTGCTCACCGACTACCTGGGCGAGCGACCGATCCTGTCGGGCAACAAGGCCACCCTGCGCCGGGCCCGGCTCGAGGGCAAGACCGACTGGCACCAGGACGGCGCGTTCCTCGGCTCGAACGCGGGCATCCGTGCCCTCAACGTGTGGGTCGCGCTGACCGACTGCGGCGTCGACGCCCCGGGCATGGACATCGTGCCCAGGCGCTTCGAGTCGGTCCAGGAGACCGGCACCGGCGGCGCGATCTTCGACTGGGCGGTCGGGACCGGACACGGTGGCCGCCCTGTCGGTCGACGCGCCGGTGGTGCGCCCCGAGTACAAGGCGGGCGACGTCATGCTCTTCGACGACATGCTCCTGCACCGCACCGCGCTCGATCCGTCGATGACCCACACGCGCCATGCCATCGAGTCGTGGTTCTTCGCCGCGACCGACTACCCCGATGGCCAGGTCCCGATCGTCTGGTGACCCGGTCATCGCAGCGGGCCCGTCGGTGGACGATGGCCCTGGTGGTCGTGGTGGCCCTGGCGGGGTCGGCCTACCTCGTCGCGGCCTGCGGAGGTGACGACGACGAACCGGGCGCCGCGCCGTCGACCGAGGTGACGACCACGACGACTGCGACCGTGGACGGTCCCGACGTCGAGCCGGACTACACGGGCGAGGGCCCGACCGTCGCGATCGTGGGCGACTCGCTCACCGCGAGCTCGCGGGACGCGCTCCACGAGGCCCTCGAGGGCCATGCCGTGAAGATCGCCGCGGTGCGCGGCGAGGGTCTGGCCGGCGGGCCGTTGTCCGACACGTTCGGCCGGGGCGTCATGGCCGACGCCATGGCCTCCTACTCGCTCGACCCGCCCGACGTGCTCGTGTTCGCCCTCGGCACGAACGATGCCTGGCAGGCCGACCTCACCACCGAGGAGTTCCTGGCCGAGTGGGATCGCCTGATCGGCCTGTTCCCCGACACGTGCCTCGTGGGGGTCACCGTCACCGAGGACGCACCCGCGGCCGATCCGGCGTACGACGGGGACGAGGCGGAGGCGATCAACGACCGCATCCGGGCCGAGGTGGACGTGGTCGTCGACTGGGCGACCGTCGGCGACGACGACCGCTACACCGATCCGTCCGACACCATCCACCTGACCGACGAGGGCCGGGCCCGGCGGGCGGACCTCATCGCCGAGGGCGTGGCGGACTGCCTCGCCGGCTCGTAGACCGGAGACGTCGGGAGGGGGCGAACGTCAGGTGAGGGCCTGGTCGAGCAGGTCGCTCATCCGGTCGAGCAGGGGCCGCTCCGAGCTGACCTTGGCCAGGCTCTGGCGCTCGTCGGGGTCGGCCGCCAGGTCGTACATCTCCCACACCCGATCGGCCTCCGGGCTCTCCCGGACCGACGGGTAGCGATAGGTCTTGACGTACCCGACGTCGTGCTCGGGGCCGGTGGTGACCCCGTCTCCGGTGGACAGGAAGCCCTCGCCGACCTCGTGGAGCAGCACCCGCTGGGTGTGCACGCGGTCGGCGGGACGGGCGGCGACCTCGCGCAGGCTCAGGCCCGCCTGGTCGGGGAGGCCGGCCGACGCGCCGGCGACGTCCACCAGCGTGGCGGCGAGGTCGGCCGCGGGGTACACCGGCACGCTGATGTCCGGACCGGGAGCGAACCCGGGCCCCCTCACGACGAGCGGGACCCGGAGCCCGACGTCGTAGGGCCCTCCCTTGGTGCCGTCGCCGGTCCGGCGCTGCTCTCCCTGGTGCACGCCGTTGTCGGACGTGAAGGCGATGACCGTGTCGTCCAGGCGGCCCAGGCGGTCCAGCTCGCCCACCATGGCCTCCACCATGCGGTCGATGGCCGACAGCTCGCGGAGGCGACCCCGGAAGTCCTGGTGGACCTGGGCCCACTCGGCCGTGGTGAGCTCTGGGACGTCGTGCATCCAGAACGGCTTGGACCGCATCTCCTCGTCGGTGAGCTCGATGACCTCGGCCCTCCGGTCGGACCACGCGTGGAGGTCGGACGGGTGAGGAGCGAACGGTGCGTGCGGATGCCTCGGGGCCACGTAGCAGAACCAGGGTTCCGGTCCGGCGAAGAACTCGCTCGTCTCGGCGGCCAGGTACTCGGTCTGGAAGGTGCCCGACACCCGGACCACCGAGTCCTCGTGGTGGACGTCGAAGTCCTCCGCGGTGCGCTCGCGCGCGTACTGGCGCCAGGTGGCCCAGCCGGCGGGGCCCGGGATGCCCCCGAACTCGTCGTAGAAGTTCACGTACTTGCCGAACAGCCCGCAGCGGTAGCCGGCGTCGGCCAGCCAGAGCCCGACGGTGTTCTCGTGGCCGTCGTAGTGCACGCCGCTCAGCCCGACCCCCACCTCGCCGTGGTGGCGGCTGTTCTGGCCGGTGAAGAAGCTCACCCGGTTGGGCTGGCACAGCGGGACGTTGCAGCGGGCCCCGTCGAAGGTGCGTCCCGGCTCCTGGAGCAGCCGACGGACCGACGGCAGGTACGCCAGGTGGTCGTACCGCATGTCGTCGGCGACGATGACGAGCAGGTTGGTCATCGAGGCATCTCGCGACGGCAGAAGTACCAGTCCACCGCGACCATCCCCTGCTCGACCGACAGGCCCGGGCCGTAGGCGTCCTCCCGCGGCAGGTCGTCGGACAGCGACGCCACCTGCTCGTCGTCGACCGAGAAGCGCACGATGCCGTCGCCGTCGCAGGTGATCCGGAGCCGGTGGAACTCGCCGTCGGGCGTGAGCGAGGTCTCCTCCACCGTCCGGCCCGCGGCCGCGGAGGCGACGACCGACCAGGCGGCATCGCCGTCGCGCGTGAAGTAGACGCCGTGCGGAGGCAGCCCACCGTCACCCGAGCCGTCGATCGCGCTCACCGCGCCCACCACGATCCGGCCGGGCCGGTCGACCCGCACCCGCCACTCCATCGTGAACACGGCCAGGCCCGTCTGCGAGGTGAGGCCGAGGTGCAGGCCGGCCCGGCCGCCGGCGGCGTCGACCGCCACCACCCCGCCCTCGGCGTCGGCCACGGCCTCGACCCGGCTCCCCGCCCCCTCGACGATGTGACCCAGCCGCTGGCGCCGATGCGGCCGTCGACGGAGGTGAAGTCGTCGACCACCTCGGTCGCGACGCGCAGGTCGTCGAGGCGAGCCAGCGCGGACGATCGGCCCACGACGTCGACCAGGGCGGACTGCACGTCCTCGGCCACGAGCTCGCCGGTCGGCTCGACCCGCACCTCCGCGGCGGTGGCGGGCTCCCCCGCGTCGCCGTCGGCGGACCCCCCGTCGATGCGGCGGTCGGCCACGATCGCACCGGCCACGCCGCCGGCCGCGGTGCCGAGCAGGCCACCGAGCAGCGTCCGCCGCCGCAGACTCGTCCTGAGGTCCGCGATCGAGTCGTCCTCCGAGCCCTCCTCCGCGCCGCCCCCTCCGTCACCGGCCGCCTCGTGTTGATCCGACATCGGCGGGAGCATACAGACCGGCGCCGACCGGGCCCGGGACCGCCTCCGAGGCCCCCGGCTGCCGGTCTGACGTCTGGCGACCCGGTGGTATGGTCACGTGCCGCTGCCCAGCTGCTCTGCACCCATCGCCCGGATGTCGACGCCTCTCCGCCTCACCTTTCTCTGCCCGAGTGCACCGTTTCCCGTCGGTGGGGTCACCGCCCTTACGGGTTCGTCGACGCCCTCCACGACCGGGTCACGTGGTGACGTTGCTCCACTGCCCCTTCTTCGGCAACCGCATCGAGGGCCTGTCGGAGCTCGACTGGTTCCCGTTCGAGGAGGGGATCCGCCACCAGCTGATCGACGTCGGCGAGACGGACCTGCCCGAGGGCGACATCTTCTTCGGGCCCACAGATCGACCTGAGGTCGGCCTGCCCGTGATCATCGTCCAGGGTTTCGAGATGCTCCACACCGGCTTGGAGCGGCAGGGCTTCGGCTACCCGTGCCTGAAGGTGTGCGTCGCCCGGTGGCTCGTCGACGTCGGGCGTCGTGTCGGCGTGCCTGTCGAACAGCTGGTGTACGTCCCGATGGGCATCGACCGCAGTCGCTACCGGGTCGCGACTCCCCTGGTCCGTCGGCCGGCCCGGGTGGCCATGCTGTACAGCTCGCACCGGGCGAAGGGATGGGAAGTCGGTCTCGAGGCCCTCGAGCGGGCACACCAGGAAGTCCCAGAGCTCACCGCATCAGTGTTCGGAACGGCCGTCCCGCCCGGTGGGCTCCCGGAGTGGGTCACCTTCCACCACGACCCGGCACAGGACGTCCTCGTCGAGGACATCTACAACGGGGCGAGCGTCTTCCTCCAGGCCAGCGACTACGAGGGCTTCGGACTGACAGCAGTGGAGGCCATGGAGTCCGGGTGCGCCCTCGTCACCACCGACAACGGCGGCTCCCGCGACTACGCCATCCCCGAGCGCACCGCGCTGGTGTCCGAGCCGGGCGACGCGGTCGCGCTCGCCCACGGTGTGGTGACCCTGCTTCGCGACGACGTGCGCCGACGCGATGGCCGTCGCCGGTCGGTCGTTGGTCCGTCGCTTCGACTGGGACACCAGCGCGGCGAGCTCGAAGCGGTCCTGCGCGCCTACGTCGCCGAGCCCGACCGCTACCGAGAGGCCTACGCCCTCGACGACGGCGACCAGCCGTGGACCGTCAGCGCCCTGGCGAGCCCGGCGGGGGGCCGATGACGGCCTCCGGGGAACGGGTGGCGGAATCGGGGGCCCGCCGTCGGCCAGTCCACGAGGGCCAGCGCCGACGGGGTCGACCCGCCTCGGGCTCCCACCGGCGTCCATGGCCTCGAGGGCCTCGAGGCGACGGGCGGTGCGCGCCGCGGCCCGCTCCTCGTAGTAGTAGATCTCGCGCATCTGCTCGGCGGTGAACTCGGCGCCCACCTCGTGTCCCACCAGGGGGAACCCCTCGAAGGGCACGATCTCGTAGTCGAGGTCACGCCAGTAGTCTGGTGCTCGTCGGAACGCCACCCGGCGTAGATCTCCTCCCAGCTGAGGCGCTGGAAGTGCGGCTGCAGGCAGCCCTCGGTCAGCGCCTCCCCCTCCAGTTGGTAGCGGAAGTCGACCGACAGGCGCATGTGGAACTGCGAGGCGTTGTGCAGCGAGGCGTGCACGGTCATGGAGGGGAACAGCAGCACGTCGCCCATGCGGAACTCGCTGGTGACCCACCGGCACTCCTCCGCACGTGGTCGGGCAGGACGGTGCAGCGGTTCCCGGCCCCGAGGTGGCGGGCGACGGGGAGGACACCGTAGCGGTGCGAGCCGCGCAGGATGGCGAGGCCGCCGAACTCGGGGGTCATGTCCCACACGGGGATCCACGCCGCGTCAGCGAGGGCGTCCCCTGGTTGTTGGGGTAGTCCTCGTCGGGCGGGGTCGACGCCTCGTCGTTGTCCGGGAAGGACAGGCGGGCCACCTTGAGCGGGTGAGGAAGGCCGAGTCGCCGAGGACGTCGGCACGATGCCGATCAGCTCGGGCTCAGGGCCAGACCGTGGAACCTCTCCAGCCGCTGGATGGCGTCGTAGCCGACTGGTACTCCTCGGTGTCCTCGCGCAGGGGCGGGATGCGGCACACCCCGGTGATCGGCACCGCTGGCGGGTCGACCCACCCACGCTGGGCGACGGCGTGGATCATGTCGCCCGGAGGTCGCGGACCTTCTGGCGGTCGATGACCTGCCGGAAGTAGAGGTAGCCGTCCTCGCCGCGCTCGCGCAGCCGCTCCGGCTGGCCCAATCGGCGACCTGCATCGAGGGTGCAGGTCATCCCTGCCCGACGATTCGTCAGGAGAGGTGGCGCTCCTCCCACCGGGCGAGGGCGAGGGCGTAGAGGCGGAGAGCCGCTCGTACAGGCCACGTCGTGGGTGTTGTCGGCCGCGATGCGCTCCCGGAGGCCGTCGGAGGCCGCAGCCGGCTGGGTGCGGTTCATGAAGAGGGGCTCGCCCGAGGTCCCAGCCGAACGTCGCCTCGAGGTCGGAGCAGAACTCCTCGAAGTGCTCCTGCACCCCGACGACGTCGACGCGGTGCTCGAGGTTCTCCGCGGCGCGGGCCACCCGATCGTCGTCGACGACCACGGGGGTCAGGGCGCCTTCGGTCATCTCGTCGGCGGTCAGGCTGAGCATCTTCACCATGTGGTCGTGCACCAGGCCGCTCGTGGTGACCGGGGCGGCGTAGACCTCGTCCAGGGTCGCCCCTGCGAACCGGGGGTCGACCTCCCGTTGGTGGCGCAGGAACGACAGCACCCGCTCGACGGGGTCGCGCAGCACGGTGAAGGTCGACCACTCGCCGTCGAGCAGGTCGACCGTCGCCAGCGGGAAGTGGCCGGTCACGCAGCGGATCGCGTCGCCCTCCTCGGCCAGCCGTCGGCGGAGGAGGTCGACGTCGAGCACGGTCTGCGGGCGTGCCCTGCTCGTCGGGGCGCGGGTAGACGGCGTCGACCCCGAAGTGGTGTCGGAGGCGACGGAAGAGGGCCGTCCCCGCCGTCTTCTGGAGGTGGACGAAGAAGTAGCGCCGGGCAGGCGTCACGGCGTGGCGACCCGCCGGAGGTAGCCGTTCTTGTTGAAGGTCACCTGGTAGCGCTCGCGGGCGACGTCGGGCACGAAGTCCCGGTGACGTTGGAGGAGGTCGGCGACCGCCTCGTGGGGGCCGGGCCCGAAGCCCGACACCACCGGACGCCCGTTGACGACGGTGTTCTCGACCACGACGTAGCCGTCGACCGGCACCAGCGGCTGGTAGGCCTCGAAGGTGGCCGTGACCCGGCCGATCGCGCCGAGCGCGACGATGACCAGGGCGCCGTCGTCGCCGACGATGTCGGAGACCTGGGCCACGACGGCCGGGTCCTCGGCGGGGCCGTCGAGCGCGGTGATCCGGTCGTGGGCGGGCCAGCCCCCCTCCGGCGCCGGGCCGATGGCGACGACCCGGCCGGCACCCAGCTGGTCGAGCACCGACGCGGCGTGGAGCGCCCGGCCGCCGAGCCCGTCGTCGTCGCCGACGAGCACGACGGTTCCCGGCCGCACCTCGGCGATGATCTCCTGCACCGTCTGGAGGTCGGTCGGGTAGCGGTTGACCCGGTGGCCCAGCCAGGTCGTCTGCCGCCACGACTGGTTGTCCCAGATGGCCTCGATGGCGGCCAGCTTGAGCTCCTCGGGCACCGGCATCGGCGTGGCGTCGGTGGTCGCGACCGGGTCGCGACCGGCGTCGAACGCGAGCAGGAACTCCCGACGCGACCGCGTGCGCCGCGCCGCCTTGGTGTCCATCGCACCGACGTAGTGCACCGGCTTGTTCAGGCCCTGGAGGGGCCGACCCCGCACCTCGGCGAAGTGGTCGCGGTAGGCGACGATGCGGTTCCGCCGATCGGCCTCGTCGGCGACGTTGGTGGTGGTGCCGCCGTGGAACTGGTGGAAGCTGCCCTCGCCCAGGATGCTGGCCGGGCGTCACGCCCGGGTGGGCGTGCAGCCGCTCGAACAGGTCGAGGTTGGTGTAGCCGCCGCCGGGCATGGAGAAGGAGTCGTCGAACCCGCCGACCTGCTCGAGCACCGAGCGGGGGACGAAGATGCAGTTGCTCTCGATGATCCCGTCGAACCAGTCGCGGTCGCCGATGAAGTGGCTGATCTCGAAGAGCCGGTAGCCGTCCGACGGCCACTTGATCCGGTCGAAGAGGCGGTCCTCGATCTTCTGGTCGTAGCCGGTCTGCTGGGCGTCGGGCTGCTGGCCGGGGCCGACGTACCACTGCTGGGTGGCGACGACCGCCGGTGCGTAGGTGCGCAGGGCGTCGAGCGCCGTAGCGGAACACGCCGGGGGTGAGGACGTGGGCGCCGTCGATCATCAGCGCCAGGTTCTCGCCGCGCGCCTCCTCGATGCCCCGGTTGAGGGCCACCGTCGGCGAGGGCGTCGCCTCGTCGGCCAGGTCGAGGAGGCGGAACTCCGGGTCCGTAGGCGCTGACCTCGGCGGCGGTGAGCCGCTCGCTCGGGCGACGACCCGTTGTCGATCACGATGACCTCGTAGTCGAGGTCGTCGATCGCCGCGCTGGTAGGAGCGGGCCAGGGAGCGCAGCGTGCGCTGCGCCTCCCGCTTCATGTCGTAGAAGACGACGACGACCGAGAGGGTGCACGACCCCTCGGGGGCCGGGGGCACGGAGGCGACCCGGGGCTGGGCTCGCGCCGGCGTCGGCGCCGGCGCCGCCTCCGGCTCGGCCGCGGGCGGGCGGCGGCGCCGGCCGACGGTCCAGGTCGCGGTGTTCCAGTCGACCTCGACGAGCTGGTCGTCGATGCCGAGGCGCTTGCGGACCCCGGTCAGCGCGCGCGCCACCGGCGGGAGGCCCGACGCCCTCGACGATGACGGTGCCGCCGACCGACACGTGGGGCAGGAGCTGGTCGAGGATGGTGTCGAGCTCGTCGCCCGCGCCCCGCCGATGCGGAGCACGGCGATGGGGCCGATGGGGGCGTCGGGCAGCGCCGCCGCGTAGGCGCCCTGCACGAAGCGGACCCGCTCGTCGAACACGCCGAAGCGCTCGTAGCCGTCGCGCACCTGGTTGAGGTCGGCCCGGAAGCGGGCCAGGCGGGCCGTCAGGTCGGTGGCCGCGGTGGGCTCGGGGTCCGGTGCGCGAGCGAGGAAGGGGTCGACGAGCCACAGGTCGCGGTCGTGGACGGTGTAGGCGTCGAGCGCGGCGCGCATCAGGATGCCGCCGCCGCCGCGGCCGACGCCGCACTCGACCAGGTCGCCGGGCGACGTCGGAGCCCTCCAGCGTCGGCGACGACCTGCTCGAGGTGGTCGAGGGCGGCCCGGCCCATGTCGGTGTACGGGTAGAGGGTCAGGTTCGTCGGCCTCGTCGGTCGAGCGACCCGCGATGCGGTCCTGGGCGATCCGCTTGTAGCGGACCTCCAGGGTGCGGGCCGGGTCGCGGAGCTTGGCCGGGTCGGGCTGCGCCAGCCGGGCGCACGAGGTACTCGAGGCGGACCTCGTTCTCCAGGTAGGGGAGGTCGAGCAGCGACGTCCTTGAGCAGGTCGAGGTAGCGCCGGCGGTTGCGGTCGATCCGCCGCTCGAGCACCCGGTTCCAGTTGTGGACGTGGACCTGCTCGTCGATCCGGATCCGCTCCGACAGCTTGAGCAGCTGGAGGCGCCCCTGGGCGCTCTCGAACCGATCGAGGATCTTGCCGATCTCGGGCTGCTCGGCCAGGCGGGCCTCGTCGACCACGATGGCGAGCCCGTAGTAGAAGGGCAGCACCGCCAGGCGGTACGGGCGGTCGTACTCCTCGAGGAAGTCCTCGAGGGCGCGCATCACGCCGTTGCGGGGCCCGCCGCCATCGACGGCGTTGGCCAGCTCGACGTTGAACCCGCCCTCCGGGAGGACGTGGTGGTAGCCGGGGGCCAGGCCGGCCCGCGCCCAGGGCTGCCGGAACTCGTCGGGGATCTGGGACGGCTCGTAGTAGAGGTCGCGGTGCCCGTAGGGCCAGGCCACGTCGTGCAGGACGAGCAGCGGGAGGTGCCGCTTGGCCTTGCGCGAGGTGGCGTCGAGCATCTTGAGCTCGTGGTAGACGGTGTACCAGTTGTGGTCGCCGTCGATGAGGGCGACGTCGACCGGCGGCAGGTCGGGCAGGACCTCGTGGCTGAGGGCCCGGTGGAAGACGTAGCGACCCGGGAACTCGCGCTCGTGCTCCTCGGGGTCGAACTGCGGCAGCGGGTCGATGACGTGGAGCTCGCTGGTCGGTCCGAGCTGGTCGAACATCTTGGCGGTCGTCTCTCCCCGCAGCGCGCCGACCTCGACGACGCGCTGGGCGCCGGTGGCCTTGACGAGCGGAGCGACGACCATCTCCCAGAACGGGAACATGCTGCGGGAACCCTTCGGTCAGGTCAGTGGGGGCCGACGGTACCAAACCGCCGGATGCGGGAGGTCAGCCCCTGCCGTAGCGCTCGACGAGGTCGACGACCTCCTGGTGGACGAGACGGAGCTTGGCCTCCATGCCCTCGTCGAGGCCCTCGGGGAGCGGCGGCTCGGGCTCGCCGTCGAGGAGGTGCGCGCAGGGTGCGGGCGGTGTAGCGGGTGACCTCGTGGCGGGCCGTCATGATCTCGAACCGGGTCCAGTCCGGCTCGACCTCGCCGGACTCGGTGGTGCGGTACCCGGGCGGCGACAGGTAGTGGGCGAGGCCGCCGATGTGCACCAGCTGGGGCAGGTCGCGGTGGACCAGGGGATGGCCGTCGCCCTGCAGGAGGGTGTTGACGATCTTGGCCGTGTCGTAGACGATGTAGTGGCCGTGGCCCATCTCGGCCATCCGGGCCTTGGTGTCGTCCCGGAGCTCCGGCCCGGCCGACCCCAGGCCCACGCCCCAGCGGGCGCAGGTCTCGTCGAGCGCCTCCCGGCGGTAGAGGGCGAGGTGGGGGCTGCCGAACACGAAGCCGTGCGCGGTCGTAGAAGAACTCGCCGGCGACGCCGGGGTGGTCGACGGGGACGACGTTGTCGTCGGACCACACCTCGGTGCCGGAGGTGACCGCGTCGTGGTCGTCGAGGAGGGCGAGGAGGTCGCCGACGAAGGGGGCGTTGGCCTTGATGTCGGGATCGATCAGGCAGAACAGCTCGCCGTCGTCGCGCACGGCCCGCACCCGGTCGAGGGCGACGCCGTGGGCGATCATGGCGTCGGGCGACACGTCGAGCACCTCGACCACCCGGTCCGGGCAGCCGGCGGCGAAGCGCTCCATGAGCGCGACCTGCTCGGGCGGGCAGCCGTTGGCGATGAAGCGGAACCGGGCCTCGCTCCGGTCGATCTGGCTGGCGACGAAGAGCCGCAGGTAGGTGAAGACCGTCCCGGTCCACACCACGTTGCACACCACGTCCTCCTCGCCGCAGCGGTCACAGCACGTCCTCCAGGAACATCGGGGCATCGGCCGGCGGCTTCTGGAGGGCTGCGGGGTCGGCCAGGTAGCGGAGCAGGTGGGCCTCGATGGCCGCGGCCGCCCTCGTCCCAGGTGAACCGGGCCACGTGGGCGGCCCCGGCGACGGAGAGCCGGGCGCGGCGCCCGTCGTCGTCGAGCAGCGCCTCGACGGCCCGGGCCATGCCCGGCCACGTCGCGGCGCGCGACGACCAGCGCGGTCTCGTCGTCGACGGCGTAGTCGCGCGACCCGCCGTTGTCGGTGGTGACCAGGGCCGCGCCGCAGGCCATCGCCTCGACCGCGGTGAAGCCGAAGCCCTCCTGGCGGCTGGGCTGGAGGAACACCTCGGCCTGGTTGAGCACCTCGGTCGCCAGCGCCTCGCGGCCGGGGTCGAGGCGCAGGTCGATCCAGTCCGGCAGCGGCTGGCGGGGCGGGACCATCCCGAACGCCTGCACCCGCAGCGCCGGGCGTCGGGCGCGGACCACCTCCAGGGCGGCGACCGCGTCGTCCCAGCCCTTGACCGGGTGCTCGTTCCACAGCAGGGCGACGTCGACGGGCGCGTCGGTCGAGCGGGGTGACCACCCGGAACACGCTCGTGGTCGAGACCCATCGGCGTGTAGAGCAGCTGCTCGGGCGGCGACCCCCACGCCACCCCGACGTCGCGCAGCCACGAGGCGACGATCAGCTTGGCGCACGGTGCCCGGTAGGCGGGCCGCTCGACCGCGGCCGCGATCAGCTTGTAGCCCTGGATCAGGATCGCCGGCTGCCCGAGGCGATCGGGGGCGTCGGCCGAGAACACCACGTCACCGGCGGGGATCGCCGGGTCGTCGAGCGCGTCGACGACCTGGTGGCTGACCCGCTCGTCGAAGGGGAACCAGTCGAGCTCGTCGACCGAGGCGATGCGCATCGGGCGTGGTGGGCCCGTGCACGAAGTGGACCTCGTGGCCCCGGGCCGCCAGGCCGTTGGCGTAGTGGTACAGCACCACCACCCCGCCGGTGTACACGGGTGAGCTGGGGTAGACGAAGGTGACCCTCACCCGACGGTGGTCGCCGGGGCGGGGGACGCCGGTCCGGCGAGGCTGCGGTCCGTCGGCACGGCGTCACAGTAGAGGACCGACGGGTCCGGCCGGGGGCTGCGGTACCCTCCGGCGACCTGCCCGCCGACCTCGGGGACCCATGACCGCAGCTCGCCGACTCACGTCCCGGGTCCGGGACCTCCTCCCCTCGCCGGGACCGGCGCCCGAGTGGGGCGAACCGGGTGCGTTGATGCACGCGGTGCGCTCCCGCCACCCGCGAGTGGCCGACGCGGTGCGGGCCGACGTCGACGCCGCCCTGCGCTACCGGGGCGAGACCCGACGGACCGACACCACCGGCGCGGTCGTCCGCCAGGCGGTCCGCCTCGCGGTGGTCTCCGACGCCTTCCTGGCCCAGTGCTGCTACCGGGCCAAGGCGCGGGCCCAGGCGCGCCGGATCCCCCTCCTCCCCCACCTGCTGCACCGGTTGGCCATCATCTCCGGCCAGGTGTGCATCGGCGACCCGGTGCTGGTCGACCCCGGCATCTACATCCCCCACGGCCAGGTCGTCGTCGACGGCTTCACCCACGTCGGCGCCGGCGCGGTGCTGAGCCCCTTCGTCACCGTCGGCTTGAAGGCGGGGTACCCCATCGGCCCGACCCTGGAGCAGAACGTGTACCTCGGGACCGGGGCCAAGGTGTTCGGACCGGTGACCCTCGGCGCCGGGGCCAGGGTCGGCGCCAACGCCGTCGTCACCGGCGACGTCCCTTCCGGTGCGACCGCCGTCGGGGTGCCGGCGCGGGTGATCGAGCCCGACCGGGGCTGAGCCGTCGACCGGACGGCCGGGCGGACGGAGGTCAGGTCGTCGGCGGCGCCGCGTCGCCGGGGCGGGCGCCGACCTGGCGGTCGGCGTCGAAGGTGGTGACCCGGCCGTCGCGCTCGACGAGGGTCCGGCCCAGGGCCTCCATGCGCCGCATCGTGCGGGCCCGCACCCTCTGGTCGTAGGTGAGGATGTCGCGCTTGTCCTGGTCGGTGAAGTCGTCGGTGTGGTCGATCGGCATGATCAGCTCGAACGGCTCGACCTGGTAGTCGAGGTCGCGCCAGTAGTACTGGTGCTCGGTCGAGTCCCAGCCCTCGTACACCTGCTCCCACGTGAGCTTCCGGAAGTGCGGCTCGAGGCACCCGGGGGTGAGGGCCTGGCCCTCGAGCTGCCAGCGGAAGTCGATCGACAGCCGCATGAAGAACTCCGAGGTGTTGTGCAGCGACGCGTGCACGGTGAGCGACGGGAACAGCAGCACGTCGCCCATGGCGAACTCGGTGGTGACCCACCGGCACTCCTCGGCCATGTCGGGCGGGATCACCGCGCAGCGGTTGCCGGCCCCGATGTGGCCCTGCATCGGCAGCAGCCCCCACTTGTGGGAGCCGCGCAGGATGGCCAGCCCACCGAGCTCCGGGGGCATGTCGCCCACCGGGATCCAGGTCGCGGTGAGCTCGCTGGTGCCCTGGTTGTTGGGGAAGTCCTGGTGCGGGGGGGTGGACGCCTCGAAGTGGTCCGGGAACGCGAGGCGGGCGATCTTGAGGGGGTGCGGGAACGCGGTCTCGCCCAGCACCTGGCGCATGGTGTCGACCAGCGTGGGGTCGTGGGCCAGCTCGTGGAAGGTCTGGAGGCGCTGGACCTCCTGGTAGCCCTCCATGAACTCCTCGTCCTCCTCGCGGAGCGGGGCGACGATGCAGCGCTGCGACATCGGGAAGTAGCCGGGCTCGGTCCACCCCAGCTTCTGGGTGGCGCCGAGGATGCCCCGGCGCACCTCGCGCACCCGCTCCGGGTCGAGCAGGCCGCGGAAGTAGAGGTAGCCGTCGTCGGCGAACCGCTGGCGGAGGGCGTCCCGATCGCCGAGCAGGTCGTTGGAGACCAGCATCGGAAGGAACGCGAAGCGGTTGTTCATGCGGCCTCCCGGCGGGGCTCGTGCGACGTGGCAGGATCCTACCTGTGAGCGCCCCGGCGATCGGCTCGGACCAAGACCGCACCCCGGCTCCCGCCGCCAGGGGGCGCCGGTGAGGATCACCTTCGTGTGCCCCAGCGGTGAGCAACCCATCGGTGGGGTCACGGCGCTGTACGACTTCGCCGGCGCGCTCCACCGGCGCGGGCACGACGTCCAGATCCTCCACCTCCCCATGTGGGGGCGGGCGGCCGCCGACCCCGCGATCCTCGATCGCTACGGCATCGACCCGGGCATCCGCCAGTACTTCGACGGGCGCGACTTCGCGGCGGACGTCCCGGACTCCGACCTCGTGTTCGGGACCGACGCTCCGGAGCGCCTCGGCGAGCCGGTGCTGCTGGTGCAGGGGTTCGAGATGCTGCACCCCTCGATCGAGCGCACCGGCTACCGGACGCCGTCGCTCAAGATCTGCATCGCCAGCTGGTTGGTCGACAGCGGGCTCCGGTACGGCGTGTCGCCCGACGAGTTCCACGTCGTGCCCATGGGCATCGACCACGACGCCTACCGGATCCGCGTCCCGCTCGACGAGCGGCCGCCGCAGGTCGCGATGCTCCACAGCGACCACCCCGCCAAGGGCTGGGACGTCGGCTACGCGGCGCTGCTCGAGGCCCAGCGTCGGGTCCCCGAGCTCCGGCCCGGTGTTCGGCACCGTCGGTCCCCGATCACGACCTGCCCGACTGGGTGACCTTCACCCTCGACCCCGACCCCGAGCGCCTGGTGTCCGACATCTACGACCGCAGTCGGGTGTTCGTGCAGGCCAGCCACTACGAGGGCTTCGGGTTCACCGCCGTCGAGGGCATGGCCTGCGGCGCGGCCCTGGTCACCACCGACAACGGCGGGTCCCGCGACTACGCCTTCCACGGCGAGACGGCCCTCGTCGTGCCTCCGGGCGACGTCGACGGCCTCGCCGAGGCGCATCGTCACCCTCCTCACCGACGACGGGCTCCGCACCCGGATCGCCGCCGCCGGCGAGAGGGAGGTCCGCCGCTTCGACTGGGACGCTCGGCGGCGCGCTGCTCGAACGGCACCTCCTCGACTACCTGGCCGACCCCGCGGCCTACCAGATCCCGCCGGGGCCGGAGCTCCCGGGCGCCGACGCGCTCGCCGCAGGGTGCCCTGGCGACCCGCACGGTCACCCACGGGCCCCGACGCTCGATGCGGCCGGCGCCGGACGGGCAGGTCGTCGGCGGCCGGCCTTCCGAGCGCAGCCTGACCTTCAACCTGGTCTGGACCGGGCGGGTGTTCGACCACCTGTCGCTGTTCACCGAGAGCCTGATCGCCCAGAGCGACGCCCGGTTCCGCTTCGTCGCCAACGCGTGCCCGCCCGACCAGCTCGAGGCCATGGAGCGCTTCGGCGAGCGCCACCCCGACCGGGTCGCGGAGGTCCTCGAGGTGTCGCGCGACCGCATGATCAACCACGGCGCCGCGCTCGACGAGGTCCTCCGCCAGCGCGACGACGGCGACCACTTCTGCCTGATCGACCCCGACATCATCGCCCGCGGCCCGTTCCTGCGGCCCTACCTCGACCTGATCGCGGTCCACGACGCGGTGACATCGGGCAAGGAGGTGTGGTCGGAGCACAACGTCCGACCGGCCGAGAACCCGGGGGTCAGCGGCGAGCACTTCTTCGACCAGGACGGCTACACGTTCGGCAGCCCGCACATGGCGCTGTACCGGTCGGAGCCGTTGCGGGCGACCATCGAGCGGTGGGGCGTCGGGTTCACCAGCACCGGCAACACCATCTCCGACGCCGCCCGGGCCCGGCTCGAGGAGGTCGGCCGCAGCTTCTGGGTGTACGACACCGGCAAGATCGTGAACATCCTCCTCCAGGCCGACGGAGGATCGCTCGTCCACGTGGAGCACCCCGACCTGGTCCACATCGGGGGTGTGTCGCACTTCCTGGCCGCGCCCTCCTCGGTGTCGGACGGTCCCGTCCGCTGGGGCGAGGAGGCCGACTGGGGGAAGCAGCCGGGGCAGGCGGTCCGCTGGGCGGTCGCCGAGTTCACGGCCGTGTGCCTCCGCGCCCTGCTGGCCGGTCGGCCGGCGCCGGCGGTGCCCGACCGATGCCGACGACGGCGTGGCCGAGCGCCTCGCCCTCGTGCGGGACACGGTGGTCGACCTGGTCGCCGGGATGGGCGAGGCCGAGAGCCGGGCGGCGGTGCGATGAGCCTCGAGGTGACCGCACTGCCCTGGGACACCGAGTTCTTCGGCATCCCGATCGGCCGGGTCGACCTCGCCGGCGCCGACCCGGCGTCGCTCGCCGCGGCCGACGCACGAGGCCCGCGACCTCGGCCTGGTCTGCCTGTACGGCTCGCTCGACCCGGCCGAGGCGGCGACCACCGTCATCGTGCAGCAGCACGGGTGGAGGTTCGTCGACGCCGCGACCACCTTCGACCTCAAGGTGCACGAGCCGCCCATCCCGAGGCCCGACGACACGACCTTCCGGGTCGGCACCGTCGACGACGTCCCGCAGGTGGCGCACATCGCCGACCAGATGGCGGCCTGGAGCCGCTACGCCGTCGACCCCCGCTTCGGGCTGGCCGCCGCCCAGCGGCTGCAGGCCGCGTGGCTCGAGCGGGCCGCCCGTGGCGACGACGGGGTCCACTCGCTCGTGGTCGCCGAGCAGGAGGGTGAGATCACCGCGTTCATCGGCCGGGTGCTCGACGCCCACGCCGCGGGTCGACGCCGTCGGCACGACCCGCCGGGGCTCGGGCGCGGCCCGCTACCTCGTCCAGGAGGCCCGAGCCTGGGCGGGCGACCAGGCCCTGCTGGGCGGGCCGATCGCGGCCCGCAACGTGCCCGCCCTCCGCTACGTGTCGCACTGCAGCTACCGGGTGTGCAAGGTCGAGTACCTGTACCACCGCTGGCTCGACGAGGACCCGTCGTGACCGCGGCGCCGACCTCCGGGCCCCCCACGACGGGACCCTCGCCGCAGCCGCGGCCGAGGACGTCCTCGACCACGGCGGCATCCCGTTCAACCGTCCGAGCCTCGTCGGCCGGGAGCTGGAGCACATCCGCGAGGCCGTCGAGCACGGGCACACCTCCGCCGACGGGCCGTTCTCGGCCCGCGCCGCCGAGGTCCTGCGGGAGGCCGTGGGGGCGCAGCAGGTCCTGCTCACCACCTCGTGCACCGCCGCGCTCGAGATGACGGCCATGCTCCTCGACGTGGGGCCGGGCGACACCGTGGTCGTCCCGTCGTTCGGGTTCGTCACCACCGCGCTGGCGTACTCCCGCCAGGGCGCCCGGGTGCTGTTCTGCGACATCGACGAGGCCACCCTCGGGCTCGACCCCCGCCACCTCGACGAGCTGATGGACGACTCGGTCCGGGCCGTGGTGCCGATCCACTACGCCGGGGTGGCCTGCGACCTCGAGGGCATCGCGAGCCGTCCTCGACCGCTGGCCCCGGGCCAGCCTGGTGGAGGACAACGCCCACGGTCTCTTCGGCAGCTACCGCGGCCGACCCCTCGGCAGCGTCGGGCGGTTCGCCACCCTCAGCTTCCACGAGACCAAGAACTTCACCTGCGGCGAGGGCGGGGCGCTGATCGTCAACGACGAGCGCGACCTCGACCGGGCCCACGTGGTGTTCCACAAGGGCACCAACCGCACGGCCTTCCTGCTGGGCCAGGTCGACAAGTACTCGTGGCAGGACACGGGGTCGTCGTTCGGGCTGTCGGACGTGCTGGCCGCCTACCTGCTCGGCCAGCTCGAGCGGCGCGAGTGGGTGATGGAGCGTCGTCGCCACGTCTTCGACCGCTACTTCGCGGCCCTCGCCCCCCACGCCGAGCGACTGGGACTGCGCCTGCCGCGTGGTCCCCGACGACCGCGTGCAGGGCTACCACATGTTCCACCTGCTGCTGCCCGACGTGGCCACCCGCAACCGGGTGCTGGCCGACATGCGGGCCGTCGACGTCCACCCCACGTTCCACTACGTGCCGCTGCACAGCTCGCCGCACGGCCGGCGGGTGTCGGCCCGTCCGGTCGAGTGCCCCGTCACCGACGACGTCAGCAGCCGGCTGCTCCGCCTGCCCTTCTTCACCACCCTCACCGATGCCGAGGCCGACCGGGTGATCGACGCGTTCCTCACCGCGATGGACGCGCCGGCCTGACATCCCATCGATCGCGCCACGAGGCCCGGGCCCGGTGGGCTCGTCCCGGCCGCCTTCGCACGCTGCTACCTTGCCCGCCCACCGGAGAACCGAGCGGAGCGTCGTGGACCAGGACCTCGAGAAGAACCCCTTCCACATCATCTACGGGAAGGTGCGGACCGACCTCTCCACCTTCTTCTGGGACGCCTTCACCGCCCTCGGCGTGAACGGGATCTCCGGCGACTACGTCGAGCTGGGCTCGGCCGGAGCCACGACGATCCGCCTACGCGCACGATGTGATCAGCCTGCTGCCGACCGAGCGGCACATGTGGGCCTACGACTCCTTCGAGGGCCTGCCCGAGGCGACCGACCCGCTCGACGAGCACCCGGCCTTCGCCCCGGGGGTGGCCGGCGGAGGTCTCGACGCCTTCCTGGACAGCTGCGACGCCCACGGCATCCCCCGCGACGCCTACACCGCGGTGCCCGGCTACTTCGAGCACACCCTCGGATCGCTCGGGGCGACGGGCGACCCGGTCGACATCGCCCTCGCCTACGTCGACTGCAACATGTACTCCAGCACGGTGACGGTCCTGGAGTTCCTGGCCCCGCGGCTGAAGAACGGCATGATCCTCGCCTTCGACGACTACTTCTGCTGGACCGCCGACGACGTGTCGGGTGAGCGCGTCGCCTTGGACGAGTTCCTGACCGCCCACCCCGAGTGGAACCTGCTCCGGTTCAAGGACCCGACGTGGGGCGGGGTGTCGTTCGTCGTCGAGGCCGTCGACGAGGCCCGGCCCCGCCGCCGCCCCTGACGCCGCTCAGGCTGCGTCGCAGACCTCTGCGGGCCGACGGGCGCCGGGGGCCCTCACCTGCAGCACCATCGGCCGGTGCGCCCGGAGGCGGATCTCCGGTCCGTCCTCCGCCGGCACGTAGGCCGGGCTGTAGACCAGGCCGCTGCCGAAGGTCGCGCCGGTCGGTGCCGGCTGGCCGTCGACCACCTCGACCACGGTGACCGTCTCGGCGGCGACCCGGAGGACCTGACCGGGCGCGAGGTGCGCCCCCTCCAGGGGCCGCAGGGCCCGACAGCCCTGCCCCGCCGGCTCCACCACCGGTTCGAGCGAGAGGAGCAGTCGTGCCGTCGGCTCGGCGGCCCTCGAGCGCGCGTCCCACCCGGGGACCTTGCCGTCGGCCCGCGCGTCGGCCAGCCACCCGACGGTGACCTCGTGGGCGGACTCGGGCAGGGGACGGACCGACCGCGGCATGCCGGGCGGCGCCTCCGTGCGGCCCAGGGCGACGACGATCCCCGGGTTGCCCAGGGCGATGCGCTCGTCGCCGGATGCCTCCAGACCGCTCACGTTCACGGGGACGGCGACCACCAGCAGGGCCACCGCGATCCACGTGACCGGTGCCCAGCGCCGGCCGAGCTCGGTCAGCCCGACCCCGATGGCAGGGAGCAGCAGCGCGGCCAGCACGTGGCGGTATCGGGACGCGGACTCGACCGAGAGCACCGCCCGGCCCACGCCGGTCAGGAGCAGGAAGGCGACCGCGCCTGCGACCAGGCCGACGACGGGAGCGTGGCTGCGTCCGAGACCACCGGGGCCGATCCGGCGGACGGCCAGCACCACGCCGGCCAGGGACATGAGGCCGAGCCCCCACCCCAGCACCCCGACTGCGCCCAGGCGGGCGAAGGTCGACTCCACCACGTCGGCCGCGAGGCGGAGCACCCGCTCGTCGTAGACCATCTCCACGCCACCGCCCTCGGCCCCCCAGCCCAGGTACCACACGACGAACCCCGCGCCGAGGGGCGCGACGAGGAGCGCCGCAGACCGCCAGCCCCGGCGGACCAGGACCGACACCGCGAGGGAGCCGGCCATGGTGATGCCCAGACCCGAGCACATGAGCGCGGCGACCGCGCAGCCCACGGCCAGGGCGTCACGTCGCACGTCCCGCCCGTCGTGGTCGGCCAGCAGCAGCGCGCCCACCCCGAAGGCCAGCGCCCCGGTGAAGGCGAGCTGGAAGCCCCACGTGATGTTCTCCCGCCCGCCACCGAACACGGCGAACAGCGAGGCGGCCGCGGTCGCGATCCACGGGTGCACGCCGGCCCGGCGCATGACCACCCGGAGCAGCACGGCGAGGACCAGGTGGGCGGTGACGGTGAGGGCGAGGTAGGGCCAGTAGTGGCGGAGCCCGACGACCTGCCAGATCAGTCGGTAGCCGACGACCGGCACCGTGCTCCAGTGCTCGTTGTGGGGGCGGAGCAGGTCGTCCAGCGACATCAGGTCGCGGTCGGCCAGGTAGTCCCACTCGTCGAGGAAGAACCACTGGTCGCGCGAGGCGTGGAAGATCACCGGCACCGCGACGACGACCGCCAGGGCGAAGACCCAGGCCGCCAGCCGCGTCGACAGGTCCGGCTGGTCACCCGGCGACGCCGCGAGCGACGCCTCCTCGTCCGCCCCCGGCACCCGCCCGACCCCTCGGTCCGCCGTCAGATCCGACCGTCGGCGACGGCCTTCTCGATCCAGGGGATGACCTCGTCGAGCATGTCGTCGAGCGACGTGGTGGCCTCGAAGCCGAGGACCCGCTTGGCCTTCTCGACGGACGGCACCCGCTTCTGCACGTCGTGCTCGTAGGCCTGGTCGGAGACGATCGCGCAGCGGCACGTCGGGGCCCTTGAGCTTGCGCCAGATCACCTCCGCCAGCTCCAGCACGGTGGTCGACTGCGCGGTCGACAGGTTGAAGTCGTCGTTGCGGGCGTCGGGGTGCTCCATGGCCGTGACGATGCCCTCGGCCAGGTCGCCGCCGTAGGTGTAGTGCCGGACCTGGTTGCCGTCGCCGAGGATGTGGAGCGGGTCCTGGCCCTTCAGCGATCTTCTGCACCAGGTCGGGGACGACGTGGCTCATGGCCAGCTTCACGTTGCCGCTCGGCACCTCGACGTCGCCGAGGGCCCGACCCTCGCCGATGCCGACGCAGTTGAACGGGCGGACGATCGTGTACGGCAGCCGGTACTGGTCCCACGCGGCCCGGGCGAAGTACTCGACGGCCAGCTTCTGGAAGCCGTACGACGACAGCGGCGGGGCGATCTTGCGCTCGTCGCCCTCGACCGACGGCCAGGTCTCGGTCGACTCGAACACCATCGACGAGCTCATGTAGGTGACCTTCTGGAGCCGCCCGCGCCTCGGCGGCCTTGATCGCGGCGTCGCACGACGCGGCCATGATCCGCTCGTTGTTGGCGAGCAGGTCGTAGGCGTAGGCGTGGAAGTACGAGATCCCGCCGATCATCGCCGCGCCGGCGATGAAGTGGTCGCAGTCGCCGAGCAGCTCGGTCATCAGCTCGACGTCGCGGGCGTCGCCCTCGACCAGCCGGTAGCCGGGGTCGTCGTCGTAGGACTTGGCGACCTTGCCGTACTTGGAGTGGTCGTCGATGCCGACCACCTCGTGGCCGCGCGACGAGGAGCTCCTGCACCACGTAGCCACCGATGAACCCGGACGACCCACTGACGAGAACCTTCATCGACAACCTCGGCCCGAAGGCGTAGCGGTACCACCGCAGGTAGCGGGGCAACCAGGACCAGACCTGGAAGTTCGACGGCGCCGACCGTGCGGTCGAGCCAGATCGTCGGCAGCTCGGCCACCGGCAGGCGGTGCCGCCGGGCCTTGGCCACCATCTCGAGCCCGAGCTCGAAGCCGGTGTCGGACTCGATGCCCACCGCGCCGCACGAAGTCGCGGTCGTAGGCCTTGAACGAGTTGGTCGCGTCGCGGGTGCCGACCCGGGCGAACCAGTAGAGGGAGAGCCCGGCGCCGCGGGACATGATCCGCTTCAGCCACGGGCCGCCGACCTGCTGGCCGCCCTTGGCGTAGCGCGACGCGGCGGCGACCACGACGCCCCGCTCGACCAGGTGGGCCAGGGCCTCGACCTGCTGGGGGTCGTCGCTGCCGTCGGCCATCGTGACCACGACGATCGTCGGCCTCGGCGTGGTCGATGCCGTACCGCAGGGCGCAGCGCCGCGCCCTGGCCGTAGGTGTTGAGGGTGGGCACCAGGCGCGGGTCGTCGCGGGCGCACTTCTCGAGGAAGGGGACCGTCGTGTCGTCGGGCGAGTCGTAGACCGCCAGCACCTCGCACGGCAGGGTGATGCCGTCGAAGAGCCGGTCGAGGAACGCCGTCGATCTCCTCGCCCTCGTTGTAGCACGGGGACGACGACGGAGAGCCGGAGGTCGTTCACGTCGCAGGCCCTCCCCGTCGGCGGGCGACGGCGAAGGTCTGCTTCCCGAGCAGCCACTGGGCCGGGGGCAGCCGGAGGTACCAGCGGATGAGGGTCGGCGAGATCGGGAGCCGTGACTCGGTGGTGTAGGGCAGGAAGCGCACCGTCATCTGCTCCACCTCGAACCCGGTCACCGTCAGCGCCTCGCGCAGGCTCTTCTCCGTGATCGGCAGCGAGTGGTCGACGAAGTCCCAGTACGCCGCCCCGGTCAGCCGGATGTTGGGTTGGAGCACGAGGAGCTGCCCACCGGGCTTCACGCACCCGGTGGAGCTCGCGCAGCGTGGCGAGCAGCTCGCCCGAGTCGGCGAGGTGCTCGAAGAAGTTGCTGACCCAGGCCACGTCGACCGGACCCGGTGAGGTCTGCCGGCAGATCCGTGCACGAGGCGTGGTGGACCTCGACGTCGGGGCCGGCGACCTCCAGGATCGTCGGGTTGAGGTCGACGGCGACCTTGCGTCCGCAGCGGACGGTGTTGATGAACTCGCAGTACCCGGCGGCCAGGTCGAGGACGGTGTCGTCCGGCCCGATGTAGCGCTGGAAGTGCTCCTCGACGAGCACCTCCCACATCGTCACGCGATCGGCCCGTCGAGGGCCGAAGCGGGTGGCGTAGACGACGTCGAGCGAGCTGTCGATCGAATCCACCGGGGTACCCATGCGCGCCGGAGTGTAGCCAGGATCGTCGGATGCACCGGGCGGGGCCACGGCGCCGGTCCCGGTGCTGCGTGCGAGGTCGGACGACGAGGGCCCAGCCGACGCGACCGCCCCGCGCCGGTCGGCCTCGTCAGCCGTCACGGGACGGGAGCAACCCCCACACGTCGAACACCGGGACGTCGACCTCGAGCTCGCGGTAGGCGGCGTGCGGAGCGCCGACCACGAGGATGTCGGCCTGCTCGAGCACCACGTCGAGGGGGTCGAGGCCGTCGTCGACGGTGACGTACGGATCGGTGCACAGCACCCGCTCGGCCTTGATCTTCAGCAGGCGCTTGAGCTTGTAGCTGAGGCTGGAGCGGATGTCGTCGGACTCGGCCTTGAACGCCATGCCCAGGAGGCCGACCGTCATCGTCGACAGGTCGTGCTCCTTCTCGATCTGGTCGACCATGAACTGGGGCAGGCCCTCGTTCACCAGCATGCTGGCGTGGCCGATGCAGGAAGCTGTTCTTGTTGAACGCCGCCAGCTGCATCGTGTCCTTGAGCAGGCACGGGCCCGCGGCGAGGCCGGGGCCGGGCAGATCGGCCGCCCGGGGGTAGTCCTGGGTCATGGCCGAGCGGATGACGTCGAAGTCGGCGCCCATCTCCGTGGCCATCATGTACAGCTGGTTGGCGGCCGCGAACTTGATGTAGCGCCACGTGTTGGTGAACAGCTTGGCCAGCTCGGCCTCCTCGACCCCGATGGGGATCACCGTCTCGGTGAGGTGCCCGAACAGCGCCGACGCCCGCGCCACCGCCGCCGGGGTGCGACCCGAGACGATCTGGGGCAGCGAGTGGAGCTCCTCCATGGCCTTGCCCTCGGCGATGCGCTCCGGGCAGAAGGTGACGTCGATCGTCCGGCCGTGGCGGGCCAGCAGCCGCTCGACCAGGGCCGTGACCCCGGGGTAGATCGTGCTGCGCAGCACGAGGTGCTGCCCGTCGCGGAGGTGGTCGACCATGTCCTCGATGGCGGCGCACGACCGCGCCCGGATCGGGGTTCAGGTGCTCGTCGACCGGGGTGCCCACCACGACCACCACGTGCTCGACCGACGACACGACCGCCGGGTCGGCGCTCAGGGTCAACCGCCCGTTGGCGAGGACCCGGGCCAGGACCTCGTCGGCGCCCCTCTCGACGAACGGCATCTTCCCGGCCCGGACGCGGTCGACCGCGACCTCGTCGATGTCGTAGAGCACGACGTCGAGCCCGGCGTCGGCGAAGGCCAGGCCGAGGGGGAGCCCGACGTGCCCGCACCCACCGACCACCGCCAGGGCACCATGTCCTTCCACGCTGGCCGACCTCCGTCGCCGGGATGAGGGCCCGAACGATGACAGGGATCACACCTGATGGCAACCGCCACGGCCGCGGCGGGGGCCGACGGCCCGGGGCCGGGCGCAAGTAGTGTGCCGACGACGATCGGACCCCCCGTCCACGGAGGTGCGCGCAGCAGTGATCGCTCGACTCCGGCGCCGCCGAGGCGCCGATGGCCACCGCGCCGTGACACCGGCGGACGATGCCCTGAGCAGGGCCGATGCCCTCGTCGCGGCCGGCCGCGCCCTCGACGCGGTCGCGATCCTGGCCGCCGCCGAGCGGTCGCAGCGCGATCCGGCGGTCGAAGCCCGCCTCGTCGACCTGCGCCACCGGGCCTTCGCCTCGATCGAGCCCCGGGCCGAGGCCGACCTCCCCGCGAGGGTGGTCCGCCACCCCGGTCCCGTCGGACCGCTGCCCGAGCTCACCCCCGACGACCTCGACGTGACCTCGCTCCGCGACGGGCTGTCGCGCCACGGCGCCGTGCTGGTGCGGGGCCTGGTCGACGCCGACCGGGCTGCTCGCCTGGCCGCCGGCATCGACACCGCCCTCGCGGCCTTCGACGCCACCGAGGCCGGCGGGTCGGCGCCCGAGGACGGCTGGTACCGCCACTTCACCCCCACCGAGGGCGACTACCGCGTCGGCGGGCGCCGCAGCTGGGTGCGGGCGACCGGCGCGGTGTGGACCGCGGACTCGCCGCGGATGCTGGCCGAGCTGACCGAGCTGGTCGACGACACCGGGATCGGTGCCCTGGTCACGGAGTACCTCGGGGAGCGCCCGGCCCTCTCGGCCAACAAGTGCACCCTCCGCCGGGTGCCGCCGAGCTCCGACGGCGGCTGGCACCAGGACGGCGCCTTCCTCGGTGAGCACGTCCGCAGCCTGAACCTGTGGCTCGGCCTGAGCCCCTGCGGCCGCGACGCCCCCGGACTCGACCTGGTGCCCCGCCGCTTCGACCACGTGGTCGAGACCGGCGGCCCGGGCTCGTACTTCGACTGGGCGGTGTCGGACCAGCTGGTCGAGGAGCTGACGGCCGACGCTCCGGTGGTGAGGCCCGAGTTCGAGGCCGGCGACGCCCTGCTGTTCGACCACCTCTTCCTGCACCGCACCGCCGTCGCCCCGGACATGACCCGCGACCGCTACGCCATGGAGACCTGGTTCTTCGCCCCCTCGAGCTACCCCGAGGGCCAGATCCCCCTCGCCTTCTGATCCGTCGTCCCCTCCGGGAGGTCGATCCGTGCCCGCACGTCCCGCCCCGTCCCTCTGACCACCGGGGATCGATCTCCTCGCCGCGCCCTCCTCTACGTTCCGACGGGGATGACGACGTCGGTGCGGAAGCTGCTGCGGCCCTCCCCCGCACCCGTCGTCCGCTTCCGGCCGGACCACAGGATGTACCGACCGTTCGACCAGCGGGTGAGCTGGAAGGTGCGGATGACCTCCGTGCCGTCGCGGGGGACCTCCTCCTCCTCGAGGCGCAGCGGGTCCTCCGCGGTCAGGACACGGCCCTTCGGGTTGATCGGCACGGACGTCCCATCGGGCAGGACCCTCACCAACGCCCTCCGTTCCAGCTGGATGACCCCGTCGGTCTGGGCGATGCCCGCGGCCCGGACGGGGACGAACGGGTGCCAGTGGTCGGGGATGTCGGTCTGCAACCGGTACAGGAGCTGGGCGTCCAAGGTCTCGACGTCGAGCTCCTGCTGCTCCCCGAGCCGGCGTTGGTGCTCCTCGAACCGTTCGACGGGGCCGCCGGTCCCGCCCTGGTAGATGCGTTCCACCCCCCAGACGACGTTGGCCATCTCGTCCCGGAAGAACACGACGTGCTCCGTCGGGGGCGACTCCGACACCTCCGCGACCGCGGGGGCCAGGAAGAACAGGTTGGAGGCCCGGCCGACCCCGTCGAGCTCGAACATGCGGAACCCATGCCCCCCGGACGGGGCGACCGACCGGGTCACCTCGGTCGGTAGACCGAACGTGTCGACGACGGTGAAGTCGTCGACCGAGGCCACCGACCCGACGGGGAGGTCGACGGGGATGACGAACCAGTCGTTGCCGTAGGTGAGTGCGAACTCGGCGAGGATCATGCGGGCCAGGTCGGTGCGGCCGGTGTCGAGGGCTCCGAAGCGGACGGTGCCGTCCTCGATCTCCCAGAACCGCTGTGCCGGCATCCCCCCGTAGCCCACCGGGGTCGGCAGCACCGTGCGGACCAGGCTGACCGGGTCCAGCTTCTCCGCCGGGTCACCGAGGTTGGGTGCCGTGCCCGCGGTGAACGCCGGCCAGTCCAGACGGCCACCCCGGTACTCGTCGGCGCGGAGGACGACCTTCCCGCCCGGCATGTCGGCCTGCACCGCGAACGCGTGCTCCAACCGGTTCGCCACCCACGCGTCCCCCGCGACCGGGGCCGGCGCGAACACCGTCTCCCAAGCGGCAAGGAACTGGTTCGCCGCGAGGAGGGCCTTCACCTCGTCCCCGGGGTCGAGCTGCGGGGTGCCGGGCAGCGACGTCAGCTCCGGGTCCGACCCGCGGTGGGCGAGCAGGTCCCCGGCGAGACGCCGCGCGTCAGGGACCCGGCCGACGGCCCGGCGCCGCAACCGCACCGTGTCTGGGTCATCACCGGGGAGATCAGCGTGGCCGAGCGCGTAGGCGTTCACGTACGCGGTGACCGCCCCGGTGGCCCGGTTGGCTCGCAGGAGCCGAAGGAGCTCCAACCCCGCGGAGACGACCAGGGCCCCGTCGACCCCCGTCCCCAGCAGCGGTTCGCCTTCGACGACCGCCTCCAGGGGGCCGCCGTCGACCCGGTGGTCGAAGCGCGGTGGCCGTCGACCCGAACCGGGTCTGCACCCGGGAGATCCGTCCGGAGGTCACCTTCACCGTCGCCTCGACCGGGGACCCGGCGTCCTCGCCGCGGAGCTCACCGAACTGGCGTTGTCGGGCCAGCATCCACAACGGGTCCGCGATCTCCGCCCGCAACCCCACACGGAGGTCCTTGGTCCTGGGGATCGGTTCGAGACGCTGCCAGGTGGTGATCGAGCTCATGGGTTGGCCGCCTCGAACTCGGCGTTCTGGATGGCGATCGACGCTGCGATGAGGACCGACAGGTTCAGCGCCGGCAGCTTCGACTCGATGTTGAACGGCAGGTACGCGGCGGGCAGGAACCGTGCGACGGCGTCGACGTCGTCGATGTCGAGCGGCCGGATCCTCGCCAGCGCGACCGCTTCACGGACCGACCCGGCCAACGCCTCGACGGTCCAGGAGGCCGCGGCCCGGTCGGTCGGTGTGGCGATCAGCATCGTCTGCGGGGCCCGGGCACCGGGGGCGTCGAAGTGGAACGACAGGCCGGTCGTCTCCGTCGTCGACGGGACCGCTTCGCTCCACTGGTCGATGACCAGCCCGGCCACCTTGTCGGTGACGTCGGGGCGGGTCTGGGCGTGGATCACGAACCCGGTCGTCGGGGGTGGGGTCTCGGTGAACGGGCGCCCGATCCACGCCGCCCCCGGCCGGTGCGGGAGCTGGGCGACGTGCACATCGGCGAGCGAGACCTTGCCGCCCAGCATCTCGGCGGCTTCGAGGACCCCGGTGAGGCGGGCCACCGCAGGGCGAACCGGGGCGTGCATCGTCAGCCACGCCGCAGGCCCGAAGTCCGAGCCGAGCAGCGCCGGATCCGCGTTGCTCGCGGTCAACGACGCCCGGAAGTCCTCCGCCGTCGCGGAGGTCGGGCCCGGCAACGTGAAGCGGGGGACGACGGGGATCGCCTCCCCGAAGATGATCCTCAGCTGGCCCAGGAGGTGCTCGGCGGTGTCGGCGTCGGTCACCGACCTGCTCTGGGCTGCGGCCTCCGCGGCCCGGGCCGCGAACCGGTCGTCGGCATCCGTCAGCGCGGTCAGGAGACGTCGGCCTCTGGTCGCGGCCCCTGCGGCCTGCGCCCGGATCGGGGCCTCCTCGCCCTCGGTGTCCGCGGTCGTCGTCGCCACCGCCTGCTCAGGTCCGGTGCCGGGCACCGACCCGGGGATCCCCGCGTCCGCGCCCGCGAACAGCGCGGCCAGCACGTCGTCGATCGGCGTGGACTCGTCGAGGGCTTCGAGGCCGTCGACCGCGGTGCTCAGCGATGTCGTGGCCGCGTCGACCCGGTCCTCCAGGTCGTCGACGTCGACACCGGATGCGGGTCGTTCCGTGTCGGGCAGCAACGTCACCGCGTCCATGGGGCGCCCGGCGCCGAGGAGGTCGGCGACCTGCCCGGCCAGCTCGACGAGGTCCCGCAGCCCCAGGGCGTCCGTGGACGCCCCGGCCGGTGGGTCCTCGAGGAGGACGAGCTCCACCGTCCGTTCCTTGTTGGCGTCGGTGACCTGGCCGGCGACGTGCAGGGCGAGCCGTTGCTCGAGGTCGGTGACGTCGGTGCCCGGGGCACCGCAGGCGGCGACGACGCTGAGCGCGGAGAGACCCAGGTCGCTCAACCGGACTGACACCCTCTGCACCACCGTTCCGTCTGCGCCCCGTGCTTCGGCCGCGATCCGGAACCTCGACGGGTTCCCGAGGACCGCACCGCACCAGGCGTCGACCCGAGGGTCCGCGGCCCGGCGAGGGTCGCTGGTGGTCGGCCATCCGGTCGCCGGGGTGTCGGTGGCGAGGAGGACCAGCAGGCGGTGCGACAACCCGGTCGCGGTCCGAGGCGTGCGGATGACCCCGAGGTCCGGAAGCGGTTGCTGGTGGTCCAGGGCGTCGAGCGCGGCCGCGGACCGTTCGCTGTTGCCGACGACGGCCTGGTGGACGGACTCTGCGACGAGGAGGTCCGACACGGCGTCCATCACGTCATCGAGGGCGGTGACGATCTCGTCCAGTGCGCCCTGATCAGCGGTCGGCACCGGAACGCTGGCCCAGTACGCGGACCGGTCGTCCCGCCATGCGTCGAGGAGGGCGACGCCGTCGACGACGTCGCGGGCCGCGATCGCCTCCAACGCCTCGTTGGTCGGATCCGGGCCGGTCGTCACCTGCGCCAGCGGGCTGCGCTTGCGGATCGGCAGGACGTGGCGCATCAGACGCAGGTCCTCGTCCCGCACGGCGCGTTCGAACCGGTAGCCGAGCAGCGCCCCGATCGGCTGGCCCCGCCGCACCCCGTCGATGAGGTCCATGGCCAGCGACACCCGCCTCGACGACAGGTCGACCGCGAACGTGCCGGTCGAGCTCTCACCGCGGGCGATGTGCCCGGACCGCAGGATCGCCGCGGTCGTCGCGTGCGCGATCGACGGGCCGTGCAGGAACCCGCGGCTGACGGGGTCCTTGGACGGGTGGAGGTCCTCGACGTAGCCGAACCCGCCGATGTAGGTGTCGGACCCCCTTTCGGCTCGCACCGCGTCGAGGCGACGGGTCGCGACCGACGTCGCCCACGCGTCGAGACGGTGCGAGACGCAGTCCAACGCGGACGACGACAGGCGGTCGAGCTCCGCGGTCGGGACACGGGCGAGACGTTCCAGGCTCTGGCGGAACCGGGCGAAGCGACGGGTCGGGACCCCGCGGATCAGCTCGGCGTTCGGGGTGACGGCCAGGTGGTTGACGAGGCTGCGGTTCCCTGACACGGGGCGCAGGACCGTGTCCGCGAGGTCCACGGGGCTCTCCACGGATCTCAGCAGCGACGTGGGGGCGTCACCGTCGGGTCGGACCCTGGACGCGATGCCGATGACCTCCGGGTCGAAGACCCGGGCATGGACCGGGGAGATCTCCAGCACCCCGACCTCGACCTCGTGGGCGATGACCAGCAACGTCGAGCCGATGACGTACTCGGCGCCGGCCGCTTGGCGCAGCAGCGCCTCCAGGAGGGTGTGGGCGTTGCCCGGTTGGGACAGCAACGTCTTGAACCCACCGGAGGACATCGTTGCGTCGAGGACCTCGGAGATGTAGTTCGGGTCGAGTCGGTCCGTCTCCGACAGGTCCCTGTAGGTGACGAGCGGGACCGGGACGGCCCGTTGCCTGGGGTCGACCGTGATCCCGGCGATGCGGGGCCGACCGGGGATCCCGGCCAAGGCCAGGGTCATCGTCGAGATCATCTCCTGGAAGATCGCCGCGACGTCGAAGCCGAGGATGCTCGACGACGCCGCCCCCGCGAAGGCCCGCCGGAACCGGAACGTGCCGCTCCGGGGTGTCCGGCGAAGCAGCTCGACCGCATCGGCGTCAGGTGACGCGGAGTCCCCGAGGCGGGGCACCTCATCAGCCGCCTGGTCCCAGAACACCCGCAGGCCACGCACCTGCCGGCCCAGACCGTCGAGGAAGGTGTCACCGGTGTCGACCGCCCCAGCGGTCACCGGGAGCACCCCGTAGGGCTGACGGCCGACCCGCAGCGCCGCGTACGGGCCCTGCCCACGCACGAACCGGCGGAAGTGGTCGTGGATGCCGTCGGCGACGGCGCTGGGCACGACCGGGGCCATCATCTGGTCGAGGAACGCACCGAGGGTCGCCGCCCACAGGGCGTTGTTCATCTCGCCGGCCGCGACGTCGTCGAAGGACCCTGAGGTCGGAGCTCGGTCCAGGCCGCCGCGTCACCCTGACGCCGAGCGCGTCTCCGACCCGGGCGACCGCAGCCGGTGCGGCGGCCACCGTCGCCGGGTCGAAGGCCACCCCGTCGAGCTCGGGGTCGGTTCCCGGCGCGGAGCGGGACTCGTCGGTGTTGTTCGTCGGGACACCGGTGCCGAGGACGGCGAGCCCGTCGGTGAACGCGTGACGGCGGAGCTGCTCGTCGATGGAGGTCGACGGCGGCCTTCGGGTCCGCTCCCCAGTCGACGCCGACGACGACCAGCTCGTCGAAGCCGGCGGCGAGCCCGCCGGTCACCTCCCCGGCGGGGATCGTGATCGCCATCCCCGCGGCGAGGGCCTTGTCGTAGTCGACCAGCCACTCGATCGACTCGTCGAGGGCCAACGTGTCCTGGTCGTCGGGGACCCCGGTGTCGGTGCCGTCGTCGTCGAGATCCGGGGGCAGCCCGACCGGAAGCCCTTCGGTGACCGGCTCCCCCCACCTGCGGGTCACCTCGACCCCGTCCCGGTAGCCGATCACGACCCACTGCTCGGGCAGCAGGCGGGCCGTCGGCTGGCGGGTGAAGGGCCCGGCCCGCAACGCCACGTCCTCCGGGAGCTTCGGCGTCCCGGTGCCCTCCTCGTCGAGGTTCGACGGCTCGGTGACCGCAGCCAGGTACCGGGCCCGCGTCGGGCGCACGACCCGCAGCACCTCCTTCCACGCCGCGGCCCTCCCCTCGGGGGTGGTCGCCTTCCATCGGGCGTCCCAGTAGGCCGTGGCGACCGCGAGCTCCCCTTCGGTGAGCCCGGGTTCGTGGTCGTCGATGTGGATCTGCTCCGGGTAGATCCGGACCTTCAGCTCGTCACCGCCGGGCATGAACCGGGTCTCGATCCGCACCGGGAGCAAGAGGACCGGGACCTGCCCGTCCAGCTGCTCGACGGAGTCCTCCTCCCGGGTCTCGGCCAGCTCGCGTCGCAGCCGATCGATGCGCCCGAGGAGCTCCGCCTCCCGCAGGGACAGACCCTCGCCGGTCCGTTCGAGGTCCCGGATCTTCGCTTCGATCTTCGCCCGTTCGGTCCGAGGCGCGCCCTGGCGGTCGGCGACGGCGAGCTCCGCTCGGGCGCGGGCCAGGTCGACCAGGTGGCGTTGGCGGTCCTCACCGACGACACCCAGCTCCCCGCGGACCTTCGTCAGCTCGGTCAGCGACGCGGGCATCTCAACCACCTCCGCCGGTCAGGGCGATCGGTCGGAACAGCACGGAACGGGCCAGGACCGGACGCAGCAGGCCGCCGAGGCCGTTGCCGTCGACACCGTCGAGGACCTTGCTCGAGTGGATGACCGCCCGGAACGGGCGTTGGAACGTGATGGCGGCCATGTGCGCCGCGTTCCTCCCGTACTCAGCTTCCGCAGGCGACTTCTCCCCGACCTTCTTCTTCATGGTCCCGAGCCCCGTCGCCGACAGGGACAGGTGCCCACCGGGGTCGACACCGACGTGACCCCAGTGCAGCTGCGACCAGCTGATCGGGGGGCTCGGCGGCGGGTCGGGGTCGGTGGCCCTCGGGGGGACGTCGAGGCCGAAGCGAGGGGCGGTCGGCTGCTCGGCCAGGACGAAGTACCACCCGGGTGCCGGCTCGACGTCCTCGCGGGTCAGGTCGAAGCCGACGAAGGTGACATCGGGGTTGATCCGCCCCCAGAACACCGGGTCCTCGATGACGGTCGGCGACGGGTCGAACGTGCCGTCGGCCTTCGCGGGTGCCGCGTACACGACGGCCTCCGGGTAGCGGCGCAGCAGCTGGCCCCGGACGAGGAGCACCAGGGACCCGCGCAGGTCCGCACCGGAGTTCGTCCCGAGGCCCTCGGGGGCGTCGAAGGTGTGGATCTGGGGGATGTCGGGGGCCTTGTCGACGCGGTCCCAGAACCGGCGGAAGGGGGTGCCGCGGCGGTCCGTCGGGTACCGGCGCCACAGCAGCTCCCGGTTCATCTCGTGGTTGGCCCCGACCATGAACGCTTCGACGAAGCGGGGGTTGGTCTCCAACAGGGTGACGGTGTCGTCGGGGATCTCTCCGATGCCGGGCAGGAACCGGTCCGGATCCGCGTCGGCCAACGGCAGGTACAGGGGTTCGGGCAGGTTGGGGGCGGCCATCACCGGATCCAGCGGTGCCCGCTGCCGGATGCCTTGGACGGTGATCCCGTCGCGCAGCGCCTGGCCTGCGACCCGGACCGCCATCTGGGCTCGGGCGACGATGACCGGCCGGGGGTCGACGGCGTCGAGGAGGACGGAGCGGGCGGTGTCGAGGGCCAGCGGCTCGTCGGCGGGGATGATCGACGTTGCGGTGACCTCGAGGGCCTTCCTGTTCGCGTCGAACGCGGTGACGAAGGCTCGGACGACCTCGCGGTCCTTGACCGGTGGTTCGATCACCGGGGTCGGAGGCCGACCCGGGCCGACGATGGGAGGCCGACCCGGGCCGATGACCGGTGGGCGGCCCGGTTCGATGATCGGAGGGCGGATCGGTCCGATGGGGGTGATCGGCCCGCGGATCGGGCCGATGGGGATCGGGGTCACCGGCCCTCCGGGTTCGAGCGCACCGGGTCGGGCCGCGGCGATGACCTCCCGGACCGCTTCGACCCCGACGCTGCGCCGGCGGGTCTCGATGGCGCCGACCTCCTCGGTGCGACCCCGGCCGGAGATCGGCGTCGAGGTCACCGTCTCCCGGATCGGGTCGAGCTCCAACCGGCCGACCTCGACGCCCCGGGCCCCCGCCGGCAGCACGAAGCCGACGGCGGACGGATGCGCCAGGGCTGAGGCGATGACCGAGCCGGCCACCCCTGCCACCGTGGTCGTCGACCCCGCCGAGGTTCCCGCACCGGCCAGGGCAGTGGCGGCGACGACGACACCGATCGCGTCGAGCTGCCGAGGCAGGAGCACCCCGGTCTTGGCCAGGTTCGGACGGAGCTGCACCACGGCGGGCACCGGGTTGCGCTTGATCTCGCCGGCGACGTCCCGGACCTGCCTGATGACCGCCGCGGGAACCGTGCCGACCGCACCGATCTCCGGGCCGACCTCCCCCGACGGGTTCGCGCCGAACCGCCCGGCGAGGCGCGACGTCACCAGGCCGTCCGGGGGACGGGTGAGGACGTCGAAGGCCATGTTCCCCGCCGCGAGGGTGGACACGACCTCGACGTCGACCTTGGCGACCGGTCCGCCGGTGCGGTGGCGCTCCGCGCGGGTCAACGCCACCGACGTCGGCGACACCATGCGCCGGAAGCTCGGATCGAACGTCCCGTCGGGGATGGTGCTGAACGCGACCGCCTTGGTCAGCGCCGCCGCTTCGAACGAGGTGCGCCCGTGCACCGCGGCGGTGAACGACAGCAGCGACGCGGCCGCCAACGGCTTCACGTGACGGTCCAGGACCCGCTCGGAGATCCGTTGCAGGAACCGGGCCCGATCCAGGGCCTCGTTGGCGGCGATGACGTCACCGACCTGTTGCCACGCGGCGTGCATGAACCGTTCCTGGTTCAACCTGACGACCTCGACACCGAGTCCTGCGGCGGCCCGGTGACGGGGATCGGTGTTCAGCTCCCGCAACCACCGATGGGTGGTTCCGGCCAGCGTCTCCTGTTGGACGTGACGGGCCCCGTACAGCGGTGGGGCGACCGCCTCCGCATCGGCGGACGCGCCGGCGATCACATGGGCGGCCGGGGCGTCGAGGATGCCGGTCAGGCGCTCGACGAAGGGCTCGTGGTCGTCGGTGAGGGTCGGTCCCTCCCCCGGGAGCGGGGCCCGCAACGCCCCCTCGAGGTCGATGACCTTGCCCGTGTCGGGGACCAGGTCCGGACTCGACGGGCCGGCCACCTTCCGCAGCGCCGGGTGGGCGTCGCCGATGAACATGCGCCGCCGACCGACGGTGTCGGGCACCGGGCGGGGGACGAGCTGACGGGCCAGGGACTCGAAGGACCCACCGAGACCGGTCCGGAACTCCCAGTGGAAGTAGACCGGCAACGTCACCGACGCCCCGACGCTTCCCCCCGCCCCCCATGCGGGCCCCGTGGTGTCGGCGTCGGGGATCGGTTCGTCGGGATCGGCGAGGCCGGCGAGGCGGCCGTGCTCGAACGCCGGGACGAGGGCGGCGATGTAGTCCCGGTTGGGGTGCAGACGGCGCGGGCAGACCAACCGAGACACGTTGAGCTCCGGCTCGTCCTCGAGGTACCCGGCGACATCGGACGGCGGCACGTCGCCCTCGATGACATGGGCGTGAGCCCACGCCCATGACTCGGCCAGGTTCGGGAGCTCGTCGCCGGGGACCCGCGGGGACGTGATCGTCAGCTGCGGCAGCGGCCTGTCCCGCAGCACGTCGATCCTCGCCCCCTCCGGGTGCTTCTCGACCACGACCAGGACCAGCCAGGGGCGGAGCCGGTCGTTGCCGGCCGCTTTGGCCGGGGTGAACATCCACGGGAAGTCCGGGGCGTCGAACTCGACCGCCGCGAACTGGTCCGGCTCGACGTTGAACGCCCGGTGCGGTGGTGACACCCGGACGATGCCCCTCGGGTCGACGCCGATGACGTCCCCGGGGCCGTGGACCCGCAGGTCGACCGACGCCGTGTCACCGGTCGACACCCGCAGGTTGACCGGGAACCGGGCCCGAGCTGGGACCGTCGCCCCGCCGGTGTCGACGTCGGTCACCTTCGCGGCGAGACCTCGGCGCACGTGAGGGAGGAACCGGTAGCTCATGGCAGGACCGCCAGCTCGGCTGCGTCGACGACGAACGTGGCCCCCGGTGTCGCCGCCGACAGCTGCTCCGCGGCGGTGTAGGACAGCTGCCCGCCCGCGGCGACGACCGACGGCGCCGCCTGCGCGGCGACCCCGAACCCGGCGGCGGACACCGTCACCTTCGCGGTGTCGGCGACGAGGCGACGTTCCGCGTTGATCGACGACAGGGCGACCGCTCCGAGCTGGGCGTGGAGGATCAGCGACGCCGCCGGCACGAAGACCAGCGGCGGGCGTGGGGTGTCCTCGCCGAGGATCTCGGTCTCCCACTCCGGCTCGAACACCACCTGGGACGCCGCCGCGGCCGGCACGACGAAGTCGTCGGTGGAGACGACGACGCCGGCATCGAAGCGTTCGAAGGACGGCTTGGCCAGCTTGTCCTCCTCGGACACGTCGATGAACTCACCGCGAGCGAAGTGCTCCTGACGGGTCGGCGGGTTCGCCTGCGGGGTGCCGGTCCCGATGGTGGCCCGGTCGATCGTGAACCGCTTCCCGTCGGAGGGAACCGATCGTCCGACCCGGTCGATGTCGATGTCGAGGGGGGCGACCTTCTGCACCCCGACCAGGGCACCCAACGGGTGGACGACGACGTCACCAGAGGTGTCGACGGTCCGCAACGTGACCAGCGGGTTCCCCGACGGGAGCTCCGCATGCCACGACGACTCCGCGGAGAGGGCCTGGGCGATCTTCTCGCCGACCTTGACCGACGGCAACGCCGGAGACTCGGCCCGACCCCAGGCGACCTCGAAGTCGATGCCGACCTCGAAGAACAGCAGGGAGATCGACGCGTGCCCTTCGACCTCCCAGCGGCCCGGGCCCGACAGGGTGCCCTTCACCTTCAGCGACGCCAGGGAGATGCTCTTGTACTTGACCGACGCACCGACCCGGAAGTCGATCTCGAAGCGGAAGACCGGCTCGAAGATGAACAGGGCGTCGAAGCCGAGGTACGCCTCGACCCGGAACCCGCCACCCGCCGCGACCAGGGACGCCTCCGCACCGACCTGGAAGCTGTTGGAGGTGATGGCGACGTAGCCGACGATGCGGACCTTGACGATGTCGTAGTCCAGCTGGATGCCGACCCGTTCCTGCGGGGGGATCCCCGGCGGCAGGTCGGTGAAGCGGGGGTGGAACCCGCCGACGGCGAGGACGAACGTCGGGTTCGACCCGAACCGGGCCCGGACCGTCAACGACCCGACGATCGGGAGCATCGCGACGTGCGAGTCCCGCAGCACCGCGTCGACCCACAGGCACTGCTCCTCGACCTCGTAGCCACCGACGACGTCGACCTGCAGGTGGATGAGCGCCGGGGCGTCGATGCCGAGCTCGTCCACCGGGGGGATCTGGACCTTCAGCTGACCGAGGATGACGACCCGACTGAACGACGGGGACCCGGGTCCGGCGCCGAGGACGTCGTCGAACTGGAGGATGATCCCGAGCTTCAACGTGACCAGCGCCGGGGTCGACCAGCCGAGCTTCACCGCGGGACCGACGGTCAACGCGCGGGGGACGATCGGGAAGACGACCCGCAGCTGCCCGAGGAGCGTCGGGGCGTTGGCGACCGGGTCGCGGGGGAACAGCACCGAGTCGAGGACCCCGGTCCGCAACCCGGACTGCAGCGCGTCGATCGACACCCCGTGTTGGAGGCCGATGATGCCGCCGACCCCCGACAGCTGGAACCCGAAGCCGAGCTGGATCGGGGTGAACTCGCCGAACACGAGGAGCAGCAACGCCCACCCGTTGCCACCGGGGACCTTCGTCGTGAGGATCCCGATGGCCTTGATCGACACCGGCCCGAAGCTGAGCTCCAGGATGCCGGCGTACTCGCCCCTCGGTTCGTCGATGGACAGGAACCCGCCACCCTTGACGACCCCGGCGTCCAACGCCAGGCCGATCCCCGTCGGTGGCTTGAAGTCGATGGCGAGGTTCGCAGGGCCGAGGTTGCCGCCGCCGTCGGGGAACGCGAGGAGGGCCTTCGCGCCCATCCGTTCCACCGACATGGCGAAGGGGCCGAGCATCGCGGAGACCGCGCCGGAGGCTTCGAGGGCCAGGCCGTCGGTCCCGAGGCGCAGCTCCAGGTGCAGGAGCTGCAGCTTGATCGGGCCGAGGTCGACGTCGATCGGGATGTCGATGGCGATCCCGGCACCGCCTTCGACGTACACGCCCCGCTCACTGGACCAGCCGGCGATGAGGTCGAACGGGACGGTGATGCCCCCGTCGGGAAGGATCGCCGCGAGGAACCCATCGGCGCCGGAGAGGTCGATGACGACCTTGCCATCCTCGACGGCGACCTCGACCAGCAGGGACCCGTCGGCGGTGCCGGCCCCGATGTCCCAGTCGACCTCGGCACCGACCGACACCCTCAGCTTCGCGGCGAACAACCCGGACTTGCCGGCCATGGACAGCAGGGCCAGGTCACGGTTCGGGGTCGGGTCCTTCACCCCGAAGCCGACGCGGGCGACACCGGACACCTCGGTGGTCGGCGGGTCGATCCGCAGGTCCCCTGGGGGGAGGATGTCGATCGCGGCGCCGCCTTCGATGCCGCCCTGGAGCCCCATCTCGAGGGTGACCCCGGGGCCGAGGGGGATGGCGACGTCGTCCTGTTCGGCCAGCGCGACGCGCAGCGCGGCTCGCAGCCCCGGGATCGGATCGGGGGTGCGGCCGATGTCGACCATCCCGAGCCGCAGGACCGGTGGCCCGCCGCCGGCCCCGGGTTGCATCATCGCGAACGAGCTCAGCTGGTTCGTGACCCGGAGCAACCGTTCGAACAGCACCTCGTACTCGAAGTCCGCCCTGCCCCACTTGTACGTGGCGGTCATCGACGCCAACGGGTCGTCGAACAGGTCGTCGAGGAGGTCGAAGCGGACCCCCCGACGGGTGTGCGCGGGCGCGTTGGCGGTCGCCGCGACCGGGGTCGCCTCGATGATGCCGAGGAGGGTCGCGACCCCCGCGATGACCGGTTGGCTGCGTTCCACGTAGGTGGCCAGGACGTAGCCGACGAGGCGTTCCGGCAGCTGGGCGGCGAAGGCCTGGATCTCCCCCGACGCGGCACCGGACGCCGCCGCGTCCACCGCGTCCGCGATCGTGTCGATCGTCTCGACGACCTGCTTGATCGTCGGGAACAGGTCCTGGGCGGCCGCGACGATCTCGGTGAGGTTCTCGTCGTCGATGGCAGCAACGAGGGCTTCGATCTGGTCGGGGAGCTCCTCGAGCTCGTCGACGGTGTCACCGATGGCGTCGACGACCCCGGGGGCGGCGAGGACGACACCGGGGGCAGGAAGCCCGAGCTCGGCGAACAGCAGCGGGATCTGCCCGCCCTCGAGGCGATCGGCGAGCGGTTCGAACGCCTTCGCGACCTCGAGGGCGACGGCTTCGACCGTCAACCCGCTCACTGCGCCCCTCCCCTGGTGGTGGTGACCCGGGCTGCGATCGCGGGGAACACCTTGGAACGCAGACAGCTCACGCACCCGCGGGATCCTCCCGACGACCTTCGCGGCGACGGGGCCGATCACCGCGTAGGCGGCGGTGAGAGCGCTGCATCGCGGTGCCTCGGGCGCCGCCGGCTGCCAACGTGTCGTCGCGCCAGGTGCGGATGGCGACGACGTCGGGATGCCACGGGTCCCCGTACACGGCAGTGGCGACGAAGCACCCGCCGCCGGGCGGTGGGGCGGTCGAGGTGATCGCCAGCGCAAACCCCTGCCGGTCCTGGGTGACGCTGGTGGCCTTCACCGTCGCCTTCCACACCCCGGCCTTGGGGGCGGCGACCATGACGACCTCGATCGTGTTCGGCGCGTCGCCCGTCGCCGTGCTGTTGGGGTTCGAGAAGCCGGCGTTGGTGTTGAAGTCGTTGCCGACGTACTTGACGCCATCGGGGTCGGTGACCTCGAGGTTCAAGTCGTTGACCAGCGACGGGCCCGCTGCCCCAGCGGTCCCGGCCGGGTCGGTGTAGGCCACCACGACCTTCAGCTGCTGCCCGGTCGCGGCTCGGGCCGACCGTGTAGTCCTGCGTCCACTCCTCACCGGTGCGCAGCCCGAACGCGTTGCGGATGTCGCGGGGGACGAGGTTGCGGCCGTTGTTCGTGAACGTGAGCGCCCGGTCGATCTGGATCAGACCCCACCCCTCGGTGTCGTTCGGGTACCCGCTGACGTCCCGACATGTTCACGCGTCGGCGTTGACCAGCACCGCCCGGATCAGCGCACCGGACGGCGTGAACCCGTTGGCCGGCTCCTTCGAGCCCGTCGGGTACCAGCCCTCCATGAAGTACTGGCGGACCAACGCCGCGGCCCCGGCCGCGTGCGGGGTCGCCCAGCTGGTCGCACAACCACCGTCGGTGGGTCCCGCACGGGGTGCCCGCGACCGCAGAGCGGATCGCGCAGCCGACGGCGACGATGTCCGGTTTGCGGCGTCCGTCGGCGGTCGGCCCGGGTTGCCGTCCCCGACGTCGTCCCGTCGACCGTGGCCGCGGACACGCACAGGGCGTTCTTCGCAGTCCCGGGTGAGCCTTGTTGCTCGCCGTCGTTGCCGGAGGACCCGAGGACGACGTGGTCCTCGTTGTCGCGACAGAACGGTCGGTGTCGACCGCGATCCGGTTGTACGGGGCCGCAGGCCCGGGGGCGTGCGCGGGAAGTGCCACGAGTTGGTGTGGATCGTCGCACCGGCGTCCCGGTTGTCCTCGAGCCGGATGAGCATCACACCGGGGGCGGTCGTCACGGCTTGCGACGAGCTGGGCGGCCCATGCGCTGCCCCGGTGGGCGTGCGCACCGGAGTTGCCGTCTTCGTCACCGACGGCGCACCCGGCGACGAACGTCGGCGTGCCGTCGTCGTCGGGTTGGGCGTTGCGGACCTCGATGACCTTCGGGCCGCCGTCGGCGATCGTCCCCGTGAAGAAGCAGTGGGCGATGTCGAGGGTGGCCCCCTCGAGCTGGCCGATGACCTGCCCCTCGCCGTGGATGCCTCGGTCCCACACGACGGGCTTGGTTGCGTCGCCGGACTGGATCATCGCCGACGGCAGGAACATCGTCGAGGGAGATCTCGCCGTCGAGCTCGAGGTACCGGATGTCGGGGATCGCGGTCGCGCTGCTCGATGACTGCCCGTCTCGCCGTGCTGAACCCCACCTGGGCCAGACCGCCGAGACGACGGTTGTCGCCCACGTCGATGTCGGTCGCACCCGCCGCGGTCAGACTGCGTCGGTGACCAGCGGGATCGACCCACCGTCGAACAGCATGGCGACGACCCGGGTCGGCTCGAAGCTGTCGTGCGGCGATGTGGGTCGGCGAGGAGGGCGTCGAGCTTGTACTCGGGGCGGTAGGGGCCGATGGCGCGGACCAGCGGGTCGTTGGCGAGACGGCGACGGGTTGCGGCGTCGACGCGTTCGACGTACGCGAGGTTCGGGACGTACGCGCTCAACGCCAACCCGTAGTCGTCCTTCAGACGGTCCTGGTCGGGGCCCGTGAGGGTCCGGTGGAACTGGACGATGCGGGTGTCGTTGGGGTCCGGAGCGTCATCGGGGCGGTCGCCGATGCTGCGCCGGCGCAGAGGTTCCGCCTCCGCGGGGTCGAACACCTCGGTGCCGAGCGCGACCTCGAACTCGTCGAGCTCCCTCACCCCGACCCTCCCGCTCGCCGGCTGCGGGCCAGACCCTCGGCCTCGCCCCGCCCGGGGGCGCGGCCCGTCGAAGGTCCAGGTCCTGCTCCGAGGTGCGCCCGCTTTCCCATCAGTCCGACCGCCTTCGCGTGGACCCACCCGAGCGTCCTCGCGTCGGCCACTGCTGTCAAGGCCCCAACCCGCCCAACTCCTGGACAGCGCCCCGCAGGGTGAGGGTCATCCCGCGGATCGCGACGAACAGCGCCCCCGACCTCCTGAGACGACGGCCGACGACACCCCGGAGGGTCGAGACCCTCGCCGCTCAGGGGGTGAAGGCCGAGCCCTTCCGGGCCTGCCGGTCGACGGCCGAGGCCACCGAGCGCCCGAGCAGGCCGAGGGCGGCGTCGGGCAGGGTGCCCAGGTAGGTCGGGCGCAGCGAGGGAGGGGTGTAGGGCTCGCCCCGGAGGGCGACGTACTGGGCGTGCATGTCGTCCCAGGTGAACCGGCGCGCCGTCGCCGCACCACCGTGGAACTGGTGGAAGGTCCCCTCCCCCAGGGCCTGCACCAGCTCGATGCCCGGGAGGGAGCAGGCCCGGCGGTACAGGTCGTGGTTGACCAGACCTCCCCCGGGCAGGTCGAAGGCCTCGTCGAGCCCGCCCGAGCTCCTCCCACCGCGAGCGGTCGAGGAACAGCGAGCTGCTCTCCCCCATCGGCCCGAACCAGCCCCGGTGCGACGACCCGGCGAAGGTGCTCACGCCGAACAGGGCGTCGCCGTCGTCCTCCCACCCGCACCCGGCGAGGAGGGCGTCCTCGGCGCGCTGGTCGTGGCCGACCTCGGCGGCCCGCATGTGGGGCACCTCGCCCAGGTGGTAGGCGGGGGCGGTGACGACGGGTCGATCGGCCAGCAGGGCGGCGCGACGGGCCGTCGCCAGCAGCCGGGGCGAGGCCATGCGGGCCCCGTCGACGACCAGACCGACCAGGGCACCGCGGGCGACGGCGAGGCCGTGGTTGGCCGCTCGGGCGGGCGAGGGCGGCGCGGGGTCGATCCGCTCCACCCGCAGCGTGCCCGAGAAGGGCAGCGTCGAGCGGTCGACCGGCACCGCCGAGCCGTTGTCGACCACGACGACCTCGTAGTCGTCGGCGTCGATGCCCCGCTGGTGGGTCGGGTCGAGGGTGCGGAGCGTGCGCGGCAGCTCCCGGGCCATGTCGTGCACGACCACCACGACGCTCAGCACGGGCCCGGCGGGCGACGTCACGGCCGGCCTCTCATGACACGCGGCGCAGGTACCCGTTCGGGTTGAAGGTGAGCGAGTACTTCTCGAGGGTCGGGGTCGGGGACGAACTCGCCGTGGCGGGTCAGGATCTGCTTCACCGCCTCGGCCGGGCCGGGGCCGAACCCGGGCCACACGGGGTGGCCGTTCACGATCGTGTCGGTGACCACCACGTAGGAGCCCGACGGGCACGAAGGGCGGCGTAGGCCTCGAACTCCTCGGTGGTGGCGTGGCGGTCGGTGCGCGACCCCAGCACCACCAGCGGCCCGGCCGTCGCCGACGATGCTCGCGCGACCGGCGTCGGCCGTCTCGCCGGACGTGGGCCCGACCGGTGACGTAGCGGATGCGCGGGTGCTCGGGCAGGTCGTCGGCCTGGTCGGGCGCCGACCGACACCACCGTGCCGTGGCCGACCAGGTCGCAGATCGAGGCCAGGAACAGGGTGCGGCCGCCGTCGCCGGTGCCGGTCTCGATCGACCCAGTCGGGCCGGACCTCGGCGATGAGCTCCTGGTAGGCGAGCAGGTCGGTGGGGGCCGACTCGACGGCCCGGCCCAGCCAGGTCGTGTGCTCCCACGGGCAGGGTGCGCCACACGGCCTCGGCGAAGGCGACCCGCTGCTCCTCGGGCATCGGGGTGGGGCTGGTCGGGCATCCCGTCGACGCCCCCGGCCGCCGCGCCCTCGGCGAACGCCTCCGCCGAGAGCCGGCGGGCCCGGGTGCGCCGGGCCGCCGGCGAGGTGATGCGGCCGACGTAGTGGATCGGCTTGCCCGGGCCGCGGAAGGGCCGGCCCCGCAGCTCGGCGTAGTGCTGGCTGTAGCCGTAGACCCGGGCCCGGCGCTCGACCGGCGTCCGGTCTGGTTGGTGGTGGTGCCGCCGTGGACCTGGTGGAACGAGCCCTCGCCGAGGATGGTGGCCACGGTGACGTCGGGCGACGAGCCGAGCCGCTCGTACAGCTCGAGGTTGGCGTAGCCGCCGCCGGCCATGGAGAAGCTCTCGTCGAACCCGCCGACCTGCTCGAGCTGCGCGCGGGTGACGAACATGCAGTTGCTCTCCCACACCCCGTCGAGCCAGTCGCGGTCGCCGATGAAGTGGCCGATCTCGAACAGCCGGTAGCCGGCGCCGGGCCACTCGATCGGTCTCGAAGAGCCGGTCCTCGTAGCTCCTGGTCGTAGCCGTCGTCCATGGCGTCGCCCTGCTGGCCCGGGCCGACGTACCACTGCTGGGTGGCCACGATCGCGGGGGCGTAGGTCGCCAGCCCGGCCAGGCCGAAGCGCAGCACGCCCGGGGTGAGCACGTGGGCGCCGTCGATCATCAGGGCGAAGGCTCGGCCGCGCCCCTCGGCGATGCCCCGGTTGAGGGCCAGGACGGGGGACGGGTCGGCCCCCTCGCCCAGGTCGATGTAGCGGAACTCCGGGCCGAAGGAGCTCACGAAGGCCTCGTCGAGGCGCTGGTCGGGGCTCGAGCCGTTGTCGACGCACGATGACCTCGTAGGTGAGCGTCGTCGATGCCCTCCTGGTACGCCCGCGACAGCGAGCGCAGCGTGCGCGCCGCCTCGCGGCGCATGTCGTAGAAGACGACGACGACGGTGAGGTCGAGGGGCTCGTCGGGCCCGGCCGGGGCGAGCGGCACCCGCGACAGCAGGCGGTCCTCGACGGCGCGGTGCACGTCGCGCTCGACCGGCGGAGCCGATGCCGGCTGGGGCCCACCGTCGGCGGCGCCCGGCGACCCCGGCTCCGATCCGGAGCCCACCTTGGAGGCGACCTTGTCGCGCAGGCGGCCGATGCCGCGCTGCAGCCGGCGACCGGGCGGCGGGGCCGGGGCCTCGGCGCTCTTGCGCCAGCACACCGCGGACGCGTCGATCCGCTCGTACGGGGTGACCACCATCCGCTCGGCGCGGAAGGCGTCGACCGCCTTGCGGGTGAGCGACCCCTCGCCGTCGTCGACGATCACGACGCCCCCGATGGGGATGGCGTCGTAGAGCCGGTCGAGCACGACGCCGGCGTCCTCGCCCAGGCCCCGGCCGATGCGCAGCAGCGCCACGCTCCCGACGGCCGCGTCGGCGAGGGCGGCCCTGGGCTTGCCCTGCAGGAACCGCACCCGGTCGTCGAGCAGGCCGAAGCGCTCGAAGCCGTCGCGGACGAGGTTGAGGTCGGCGTGGAACCCGGCCACGCCGTCGGGCGGCATCGCCGGCGCCTGGCGCCCGTCCTCCGACGCGCGGAAGCGGTCGGCGACCCAGACCTTCCGGTCGGCGACGTCGTGGGCGTCGAGCCAGGCCCGCATGAAGATGGCCCCGCCGCCCCGGCCGGTGCCGACCTCGACGAGGTCGCCGGCCACGTCCTCGCGGCGCACCAGGTCGAGGCAGCCCTCGAGGTGGTCGAGGCGCGCCCGACCCATCGTCGGTGTACGGCAGGAACGACTCGTGCTCGCCGTCGGGGCCGCTCGGCCCGCTGCGCTCGCGCTGCAGCCGACTCCACGTCGGCTGGTCGTGGCGGACGGGGTCGCGCAGCACGCGGGCCTCCGCGGGCCGCCCCTCGCGCATCCGGGTCGTGAGGTGCGCGATGCGGGCCTCGTGGTCGAGGTAGTGCTCGTTCGAGCAGCGAGCCCTTCACGACCTCCAGGTACCGGGCGGTGGCCCGGTCGGCCGGGCGACGCGGCCTTGGTCTCGGCCTGGTTCCGCTCCCGCTGGTAGTACACCTGGTGCTGGAGGAGCATCGCCTTGATGCGGACGTCCTCGGCCAGGTCGCAGCAGGGCGAGCCGGCCCTCGGCCGACTCCAGGTGGTCGAGCACGGCCGCCAGCTCGGGCTGGCGCTCGAGGCGCTCCTCCTCGACCACGATGGCCAGCCCGAAGTAGATCGGGATCGTCACCAGCCGGTAGGGCGCGTCGTGCTCGGCCAGGAAGTCGTCGAGCCCGGTCATCACCCCGTTGCGGGGGCCGCCCTCGTGCTCGGCGTTGCACATGGTGGGGCTGAGGCCGCCGCCGTCGAGCAGCTCGCTGCGCCCGGGGCGCATGCCCGCCTCGCGCCACGGCTGGCGGTGCTCGGCCGGCATCGTGTCCGGGTCGTAGTAGAGGTCGCGACGGCCGTAGGGCCAGCCCACGTCGTGCAGGAGGAGCACCGGCAGCGGCGCGCCCCTGGTCGCGGGCCACCTTGCGGAGCAGGCGCAGCTCGTTGACGACCGTGTACCAGTTGTGGTCGCCGTCGACGAGGGCGGCGTCCATGGGCGGCAGGTCGCCGAGGACGTTGAGGCTGAGGTCGCGGTGGAACACGTACTGGCCGGCGAACCGGGCCTCGTGCTCGGCGGGGTCGAAGTCCGGGACGGGGTCGATGACGTGGAGCTCGGTCTCGGGACCGAGGTGGTCGATGATCAGCTTCGTGTGCTCGCCGCGCAGCGCACCGATCTCGACCAGTCGGCGGGCACGGGCGGCGGCGAGGACCGGCGCGATGGCCGTCTCCCAGAACGGGAACATGGGGGAGGCTCTTCCTTGGGTCCTAGGCGGCGGGGACGGGGGCAGGGTAGCGATCGGGCGCGGCTCGGGTGACCGGCTCGTCGGCCACCTCGCGCGAGCGGTTGCGGGCGTGGTCGACGGCCATCGCGAGGGCCAGGAACATCCACATGTGCCGGTAGTGGATCGTCTCACGGAACAGACCGGCGACGAGGCACGCCGCGAAGAGGAGGCGCGTGACCCCGAACCGGGGCGCGGCGCGCCAGACGACCACGACGAACCCGAGCAGGCCGATCACGCCGAGGATCCCCCGCTCGACGAGGAAGCCGATCGGCTCGGAGTGGACCTCGAAGGCCCGACCGTCGACCTCGAGGCGGTTGGCGACGCCGTTGGGCCCGAGCCCCCAGGGCTCGTCGGCGAAGGCCTCGAAGGCCGGTCCCCACCGCTCGAAGCGCGACCCCTGGCTCTTCTCGAAGCGCTCCTCGCTGATCACGCCCTTCACCTCCCACGCCTCCGAGCGGGTCTCGACCTCGGAGCGGGGGGCGAAGATCAGCAGCGCACCGGCGACGACCATCCCGATGAGGAACACCGTCAGCATGAGGGTGTGGCGCTCGATGGCCCGGCCGATGGTGATGACGCCCATCACCACCACCATCGCCATCGCCCCGAACGACGCCGTCGTCCACAGGATGACGGCGCCGCAGATGAGGGCGACCCACTTCATCCGGCGGGTGCCGATCGACAGCAGCAGGGCGGACGCGAGCACGCCGAAGTGACCGGGGTAGTTCGGGTTGGGGAAGAGGCCGTCGGCCCGCCACCGGTAGGGGGTGACGACCAGCGCGACGGTGGCCGCGATGAGGGCCAGCAGCACCCCCAGCCGGGCCGTGTCCTCGAGGTCGAAGGTCTCGATCAGGTGCCAGAAGCAGAAGAAGGTCAGCAGCGCCAGGGTCGTCTGGATCAGGCTCTCGACCGCCCACCCGGCCACGCCGACGTGGGCCAGGCCGAGGAGGGAGCCCAGCAGGATCAGCCACATCCACGGGAGGGCCCGGACGAGGCCGGCGGTGGCGTGCGAGCCGGTGCGGGTCATCGACACGATGCCGGCGAGGCACAGCACCCCGATGAGGGGATCGACCAGGGCCAGCCCGCCACCGATCTGCGGCTCGAGCACCGTGGTGCCGATGTAGGCCACCACGATGCTGAACCGCAGCAGGCCCATCAACGGCAGCGCCTGCTCGCGGTTCGCGACCTCGCGGGCGACGCCCGTGGGCCGCGGGGCGCGCACGGCGAAGGTCACACCTCTCCCGCGTAGCCGTACTGGTTGAGGTAGGTCTCGCCCTCGCTCTGGGCCGAGACGCCGTTGGCCACGATGCCGACGAGGTCGGCGTCGACCTTCTGCAGCCGCTCGACCGCATGGGCCAGCTCGGCCCGGCGGGTGCGGCCGACGCGCATGGTGAGGAGCACGCCGTCGACGTGGCGGACCACCGCCAGCGGGTCGCTCACGGGGAGGACGGGGGCGCAGTCGATGAGGATGAAGTCGGCCCCGGCCTTCTCGAACTGGTCGAGGATGTCACCGAACTCGTCGGACCCGAGCAGCACGCTCGGCTCGTGGGGCAGGGCGCCGCTGGGCAGGACGGTGAAGGTCACGCCGAAGGAGACGGTGACGGTCTTCAGCACGTCGCGCAGCTTCTCGTCGCCGAGCATCACCGACGACAGCCCCGGGCCGATGTCCTCGACGCCCAGCATCGCCCCGAGCTGGGGGCGCCGCAGGTCGGCCGACACCACGACGACCTTCAGACCGTTCTCGGCCAGCACCGCGGCCAGGTTGCCGGTGACGGTGGTCTTGCCCTCGCCGGGCAGCGAGCTGGTGATGAGGAGCCGGCGCTTCTCGGCCCGGATGTCGGAGAACCGCAGGCTGGTGGCGAGCGCGCGGTAGGCCTCCGACGCGGTGGAGGTGGGATCGACCAGCTGGCGCGGGGCGACCGGCTGGCGACGCAGGAGGCGCTGGAGCCAGCCGACCTTGCCGGCGTGCAGCGGCAGCGAGCCGAGGACGGCGACGCCGGCGACGTCGACGATCTCCTCCCGGTTCTTGAGGCGGGTGTCGAGCTGCTCGAACAGGAAGGTCGCGCCGACGCCGACCACCAGCGCGATCAGGGCGGCGATGCCCGCGTCGCGCAGCGGGGTGGGCGAGTCGGGCAGGGTCGGGAGCCCGGCCGACTTGGCCACCCGGACGACGCCCGGCCTGCTGCTCGGCCTGCACCTCGAGGTCGTTGATCGCGGCCAGGGAGTCGCTCTGGCGGGTGATGAGGGTGCCCTGGAGCTGACGAGCGACCGCGGCCTCGGGCGAGTCGGGGTCGGCCGCGATCTGGGCGTCGAGGGCGTCGATCTGCTCGGCCAGGCGCTGGACGTTGCCCTCGAGGCGCTGGATCTGGGTCTCGTAGCCCTGGCGCAGGTCGTCCTGGCGGAGGGCCACGTAGGTCTCGGCGTAGAGGTCGGCGGCCTCCTTGGCGACCTCGGGCGAGGTGCTGCTGACGCTGATCCGCAGCACGTCGGTGTCCGGCAGCTGGATCACGCCGACCTGGCGCACCCGGTTGGCGTCGGCGGCACCGAGGGACTGGTTGACGACGTTGCGGACCTGTGCCGACTGGATCAGGTAGATCTCGTTGCCGGGGTTGAACGTCTCGGGGTCGCGCTCGTCGTCCGGGGCTTCGAGGACCGCGGCGGTCGAGCCCGAGAACCGGACCTCCGAGCCCGCGCTGTAGACCGAGGTCCGCAGGTCGGACAGCCCGTACACCACGACGAACGTGATGCCGACGAGCGCGCCGATCGCGAGGGCGCGCCGACGCAGCAGTCCGGCGACGTTCCGGACGTCGAGCCGGGGGAGGTTGTCAGCCATGGGGTGTGTGGTCTCCGGGGTGGGTCGAGAGCGGGTGGTGTGCGGGGGACGGGCGGCGCCGGGCCGTCGGGGTCAGTCGGACTCCGACGGGGTGCGGCCCTCCTGGCGGTTCGACAGCCGGTGCCAGACGATGCCGCGGGCCACCTGGTAGACGAGGCGGGCGGTGGCGATGCCCTGGTAGCCGACGCGGGCGGTGACCGGGAGGTCGGCGACGTGGGAGGACTGCAGGCGGTACGAGCTCCACGCCCGGCTGGCCGGCGGCAGCCCCTCGAAGGTCTGGTGGGGGTGGCGCCGGTGCATGACGAGCGGGAGCTCGCAGATGCCGATCTTCTCGCCCCGGTTGCGGAGGCGGAGCAGGAGGTCGTAGTCGAACTGGGCGCGCCGACGCTCGTCGTAGCCCCCCACCGCGTCGAGCACCGAGGCCCGGGCCAGCATCGACGAGTGGATCATCGGGTTCGACCGGAGCAGCTCCCGGTCGAGCACGTGCACCCTGGCCTCGTCGGCGTCGACCTTCCAGTCGGCCCGGGCGGTGAGCGACCGGGACACCTGGGCCCGGGTGCCGAGCAGGGCGAGGTCGGGGTCGGCCGCGAAGAGGGCCGACTGGCAGGCCAGGCGATCGACGTGGCTGGCGTCGTCGGCGTCCTGGATGCCGACGAGGTCGCCGCGGGCCGCCTTCAGCCCGATGTTGAGGGCGGGGCCGCGACCGACGCGGCCGGGTCGGATGACCGTGACCCGCTCGTCGACCTCGGCGAACTCGTTGACCATCTCCTCGCCCTCGGGCTCGAGCTGGCCGTCGATCACCAGCACCAGCTCGATGTCCGACAGGCTCTGGTGCAGGACGCTGTCGATGCTGATGCGGAGCAGGGCGACCGGCGTCAGGTACGCGGTGGTGACGATCGAGGCGACGGGACGGCTCACGCGGCCCGCTCCGCGACCCGGGAACCCGCCGTGCTCCTTGGGGTTGGGCGACTCGGCGAACGGTTCATGGTCTCCGTGGCGAGGGGCGAGGGTGCGAGTCGGTGGGGGGACCCGACGCTGATCCGCCGACGACGGCCGGCCCCGCGTGCAACTGCGGCATCATAGGGCCCGCCGACCGCCCGGTGCGGCGCGCGGCACCCCCCGGGTCCCGCTCCCCACCGTGCCGACCGGCGCCCACGCCGTCACTCTGCGAGGTCGACGGCGTGCTCGGCGTCGGCCCGCCACGGACGCTCGAAGATCGCCACCTCCCGCGACACCCTCCCCGTGGGCGCGTCCGACACCGGCGGCGCGCCCGCCGCGCCCCGGACGTGGATCACCTCGTCGCTCCACCCGGCCGCGGGCTGGGGCAGGCTGTCGAGCTGGTACCCGCCCTCGCCGATCTCACCCGCGAGCTCGTAGACGAGGGTGATGCTCCCTCGGGGCGGGATCTCGACCAGCGTCGAGTAGGCGGTGACGCCCAGCTCGTCCTGGGCCTCCAGGCCCAGCTCCTCGCCGTCGAGGGTGGCGGCCACCACCTGGAGGGGCGAGTACAGGGAGGTGTACAGCCGCGTCGTGCCCCGGGGGATGTCCTCACCGGTGCCGGCCACGTAGTCCGGCAGGCCCGTCGCCGGCGCCCGGTTGGTGAGGACCACCGTTGCGGTGGCCCGCACGCCGCCGGTGTCGGCGTCGTAGGTCGCGTCGTAGGTGACCGTGCGGTCGAGGAAGGTGTCGAGCTTGTTGGCCTCGGCGTTCGACGTCCGGAACGACAGGAGGTCCGCGCCCTCCGAGCGGGCGAAGGTCCCGTCGACTCCCAGGTCCTCCATCAGGGCGAGCTCGTCGTCCTCGAACGGGTGGAACATCAGGCGCTTCTCGTCGACGACGGGGCCGAGCACGTCACCGAGGGTGCGGGGTCCCGGCAGCTCGCGGGACGTGAGGGCGTCGAAGGTCTCGCGACCGACGTCCTCGAGCCGCTCCTTGCGCTCGGCGCGGTCGTCCTCCTCGAGGTACTGGTCGAGGAGCAGGTAGCGGGCGGTGTTGGACGAGGTGAGCGGGGCGGCCCGATCCGGGATCTCGATGGGACCGGTGAGCTCCAGCAGCGCGGCCAGGCCGAACGGGTCGACGACGACGACGCCGTCGACCGAGGTGCCGGTGGTCTGCTCGAACAGGGAGGCCGAGACCTCGGCGGTGGTGGCCATGTCGGGGGAGGCGGTGAGGTTCTGGAAGTAGCGCTCGGGCGACAGGCGGCCGTAGCGGGTGACGAACTCGTCCTGGCCCTCGATCGAGCGGTCGCGGTAGTCGGAGGAGGCGGCGAGGTCGCTGACCTTGCCGTCGACGACGAGGTCGACCTTGCCGTCGACGGCGCTGAGGACGCCGTACGACGCGGTGAACCCGCCGAGGAAGCGGCTCTCGGCCGGGCTGGTGAACAGCACCAGGTAGCGGCGGGGCCCGTCTGCGCCCAGCAGCCCCGGAGCGACCTGGAGGGCGTCGTCGGCGAGCGCGGCCTCGGGTGCGATCGACCCGATCTCCTCCTCGAGGTCGGCCAGACCGTCGGCGACGGGCCGCACCAGCCACGGCGACTGCGCGTCGGCGACCGCGGCGCCCGCCTGCTGGAGCGCCTCGTCGAGGTCGGCGACCGGCTCCTGCATCCGCTCGACCTGGACGAGGTCGACCTGGCCGTCCGACGCCTTGAGGTCCTGGTAGGGCGCGGTCGACGCCGCGTCGGCGGCCGCCGACACCAGGCGGCCTCCCTCGTCCGCGGCGGTCGACATGGCCTCGACGTGCTGGGCGAGGACGGGCACCGCCCGGGCCGGGCGGGTGAGGATCCCGCCGAGGGCCGAGCTGGCCGAGTCGAAGTCCCGGTCGGCGCGGACGAAGCGGTCGGCCGCGGCGGCGTGCTCGCCGTCGCGCACCAGGTCGGCACCGGCGCGGGCTCCCTCCACGCCGTCGGCGATGCCGCCTCCGGCCGCGACCGTCGCCACGCCCAGCATCGCCGCGGCGAGGGCCAGGAGGATGACGGCCACGACGAGGATCCGTCGGACGAGGCGGCGCACCCGCCTCGGGCTGTGCGTGTAGCCGGACCACAGGACGGGCGCGACCGCGACGGCCGCGATCAGCGACGGCACGCCGTGGGGTCCGATGTCCGGGAGGCGCAGCAGCGCGGTCACGGCCAGGGCGCCCCCGGCCGCGGCCAGGGCCCGGTGCCGGAGCTCTCGGACCGATGCCACCAACGACAGCGCCAGCGCCAGCGCCGCCGGCAGCAGCGCGATGCTCCCGATGGCCGCCACCGCGGCCACCGCGGCCATCCAGAGCCCGGTCGCCCGCGACGCACGGGACGCGGCGAGGGTCACCACCACCGCGAACGCGGCGCACCACGCCGCGTCCACCAACGTCGTGCCGGTCGGCGCCGCGCCCGACAGCACCGCCAGCAGGCCGGCGATGCCCGCGGCCGCCCAGACGCCGATGCGGACGGCGGGGGGGCTCACCCTCCGGGTGGGGGGGTCGGCCACCTCCTCCGCGGTGCGGACGGCGACGGTCGGCTCCGGGAGGAGCAGCGGGGACCGCGACGGATCGTCGCCCCCGGGGGGCGACGACGCGTCAGAGGCCAACGGGGAGGCGGCGCTTCCGTGTCACCATGACGACGGCGCCCCCCAGCGCCAGCAGGATGACGCCGAGGCGACCGGCCCCGGCGAGGTCGAGGCCCGTCCGGGCCAGCGGACCGCCGGCTCCGGAGGTCGCCGCCGCGGCGGACACGCCACCGGCGCCACCCCCGGACGATCCGCCCGAGGCCGAGGCCGACGCCGAGAGCACCTCGGCCCCCTCGACCGCGGAGCGGGAGTGGGGGCGACCGGAGGACGGGGACCCACCCGTGACCTGCATCCGGGTCGCGAGCCAGCCGCTGTAGCCGTGGGGCAGGTCGCACATCGCCTTCACCGCGAACGTGCCGCGCCGGATCGAGGCCGGCAGGGTGAAGGTGAGCGAGGCCGAGCCGTCGGGGCCGACGACCGCGGTGCCGAGCCACAGGGTGCCGTCGCCGAGGCCGTTCTCGCGGCTGGGCTGGCGCCACGACCGCAGCGCGAAGGGGACCTCGTAGCCGGGCTTGCAGCCCTTGATGGTCGCGGTGTTGGTGCCCTTCACCGGGATCGCCGGCTTGGCGAGCACCAGGACGGCCTGCTCGTTGTAGGACGGCGAGCCCGATGCACCCGCGGGTGCGCCGGCCACGGCGCCGAGCGCGAGGGCCGCGAGCATGGCGGCGGCCAGGGGCACGAGGCGACGAAGCAGGGACATGGGCACTCCAGAGGACCGTCGACCAGTGCCCGTCGCGCCGGTCGTCGGCGGGGAGTCTGGCCCACGGAGAGCGCTTTGTCGAGAACCCTGCGTGCGGAGGGGGGCGGCGCCGGCCTCAGCCGACGGTCGAGCCCCGCTGCGCCCGCTTGCGGCCGAACAGGAGCAGGGCGGCGCCACCGGCCACCAGGAGCACCGCGACCCGGGCCAGCGCACCGCTGTTGCTGCCGGTGCGGGCGAGGTCGTCGGACCCCGGCTGGGAGCCGTCGTCGTCGTTGCCGGTCGCCCCGTCGACGACGCGGACGTTCGAGGCGACCTCGACCGCGGTGCCCTCGGCGTCGCGGCCGGAGCAGGAGACGGTGTAGGTGCCCGGAGCGAAGCTGCTGGGGATCGTGAGCGTGGCGGTGGCAGTGCCGGCCGCGTTCGCCGTCGCCCGGCCCAGGGGCGCCCGGGAGGCCTTCGCCCGCTTGATGTGGAAGGTGACGGTCGAGCCGGGTTGGTACCCGCTGGCCACGACGGTGACGGTGCCACCGGGCGCGACCGACGCCGGGGTGACGCTGCAGGACGGCGTCGAGGCGTACCCACCGGCCTGGGCGCCACTGGGGGCTGAGACTCCGAGCAGGGTGACGACGGCCAACGCCATCAGCGCCACGACGGCGCCGAGTCGCCCCCTCGGCCCGCGCTTCTCCGACGACGAGGACACCTCGTTCACCCCACACCTCCAGTTGACAACCACGTGTGGCTCAGATCGGCCACGGATGGCGGGGGTATGAGCACTTCGCGTGCGAATGGGCCGGACGGCCCACGTCGGCGGTCGAGCCTCAGCTCAGGGGGCAGAGCTGGAAGGTCGTCCCGGGAGCCATCGGCGAGATCCGGAGGTGGAGGTCCGGCAGCTCCGCCCTGAACACGTTGTTCGCGAGGGCGTCGGGTCGGAACGGCACCGCCGGGGAGGTCGGCTTGCCACCGGGCCCGTCGATCGTCGTCACCTGGACCGGCCCCAGCAGCGACAGCGAGTCGCCGACCTCGGGCGAGAGCTCGTAGGAGGTCTCGGTGGTGCACGCCCACCCGGGGGGCGGCGGGCCGGGGCTCTCGGCCAGCTGGTGGAAGCCGAGCCTGACCCTGAACTCGTTCGTGATGAAGGGGGTCACCTCCACCGTCGACGGCGTGAGCTTGCCCTGCCGCTCGGCCTCGAGCAGGAAGCCGATGGTCAGCCCGTCCGAGTCGAAGCCGTCGGGGACGGGACGCACCTCGGGAGGGACGTCGTCCGCGAACGGCATGCGGACCGCGGTGGTCAGGATGTACTGCCGGTGCCGGTAGTAGGCCGGGCCGAAGTACGTCTCCTCGAACTCGTCGAGGTAGAGGGGGATCGGGGCCAGGAGGAGCACGACGAGGACGGGCGTCAGCAGCCGCCACCGTCGGGCGACGGTCTCGGCCGCGACGACGAGGAGGGGCAGCGAGAACGCGGCCTGCAGGTACAGGTAGCGGCTCGCCTTCGCGCCCTCCGGACCGATGAACCAGCGGCCCCAGCCTGCGGTCGTGGCGAAGAAGGCCGCGGCGACGATCATCGCGAACGGGATCGCGAGATCGTGACGGAGCTCGCGCCAGGACCGGTCCCGCCAGGGCCCGACGACCAGGACCGTCGCCGCGACCAGGACGATGGCCCAGGCCCAGGCCACGACCGGCACCTGGGAGAGGGCCGAGATCGTGCCCTCCACGGCGGAGCGGTCCCACGCCAGGAGGTCGGACGCGGACGGGTTCCCGAGGGGCGACTCGGACTCCCCCTTCGCCAGCAGCCACACCCCGTAGGCGAGTCCCAACGGCACCGTCTGCAACGCCGCCATGCGCCACCCCCGTCGCAGGAGCAGGGCGATGCCCACCATCAGCGTGGTGGTCGTCCCGACCCCCGAGGAGGTGATGGCGAGGACCCCGGCGCCCAGGGCCAGGAGGTCGCGTCGCCGGAAGCCGCCCTCACCGTCGGCCAGCACCAGCTGCACCAGCCCCCACGCGATCGACCCGGTGAACCCCACCTGGAAGGCCAGCACGATGCCCTCCTGGCCGGGGCCGAAGAGCAGGAGGGGGGCGGCTCCGGCGGTCGCCAGCCAGGGCCGCACCCCGCTGCGACGCAGCAGGGTGCGGATCATGACGACGGCCGTGAGGTGGAGGGCCAGGTTGGCCAGGAGGTAGGGCTTGTAGGTGGTGATGCCCCAGATCCGCCAGAACGCCCAGTAGACGAGGCGGGGCACCGCGACCCAGTGGGACCCTGCGTTGGGGGCCAGGAGGTCGGGGAAGCCGTCCTGGTCGGTCAGGAGGAACCACTCGTCGCGGAGGAACCAGCCGTCGGCGGCGAAGTGGAACACCACGAGCGGGACGGTGGCGATGACCGCGACGACGAAGAGCCAGTCGGGCACCGTCCGGGTGAGGAGGCGGGACCGGCCCTCGGTCGGAGCGCCGTCGGCCGGGGACGCGCCGTCGACGTCCGTCGCGGCGTCGCTCGGCACGTCGGGTGCGTCGGCCGTGTCGGTGGCGGGCCCCGGCTGCGAGGTGCCGGCCTCCACCGACGGCACCTGTCCGACGTCGTCCTCCCGGGGTCCGACGGTCATCGCGCCACCTCGGCGCGGCCCGACGACCGGAGACGCTCGACGAGGCGGGGCAGGGCCTCCTCGTGGTGCGGGAGGAGCGGGAGGCCCTCGAGGCGGAGGACCGCGTTGTCGAGCACCGAGTTCGCCGGCCGGGGCGCCGGCCGGGGCGGGTCGAGCTCGGCGGTCGTGATGGGACGCACCCGCCCTCGGTCGTGGCCGGCGGCCCCCAGGACGTCGCGGACGAGCTCGTACCACGAGAGCTCGCCCTGGTTGGTGACGTGGTGCACGCCGGACCGCCGGTCGACCACGAGCCGCACGATGGCCCCCGCGAGGTCGTCGGCCACGGTGAGGCAACCGCGCTGGTCGTCGACGAAGGAGAGCTCGCGCTCGGGCTCCTCGGCGAGCCGCAGCACGGTCTTGATCAGGTTGCCGCCGTGCACGCCGCACACCCACGAGGTGCGCACGATCGTCGCCTCCGGGCCGGCCTCGACCTCGCCACCCAGCTTCGACCGGCCGTACACCGACGCGGGGCTGGGCGCGTCCCACTCCACGTAGGGGCCGACCTTGGTGCCGTCGAACACGTAGTCGGTCGAGATGTGGCACAGGTGGGCGCCGGACCGCCGCGACGCCTCGGCCAGGTGCCGCACGCCCAGCGCGTTCACCAGGTAGGCGCGGTCGACCTCGGTCTCGCACGCGTCGACGGCGGTGAAGGCCGCGCCGTTCACCACCGCGTCGGGGCGCAGCCCCTCGACGGCCGCCAGCACCGCGCTGCGGTCGGCCACGTCGAGCTCGGCCCGGGCCGGGGCGCTGACCTCCCACCCCGCGGCGGCGAAGGCGGAGGCCAGCTCGGTGCCGACCTGTCCCCCGCCGCCGGTGACGAGGACCCTGGGCGCGGGGCTCACGCGGATGCCGGAGCGGCCGTCAACGGCCCCCACCACCACTCGTTGGCCCGGTACCAGTCGACCGTCTCGGCCAGCGCCTCCTCGAAGCTGCGTCGACGGCTCCAGCCCAGCGCGGTGATCTTGGAGATGTCGACCGAGTAGCGACGGTCGTGGCCGAGGCGGTCCTCGACGTAGGTGACCAGCTCCTCACCCCGGCCCGTGAGCTGCAGCAGGAGGTCGACCATGACCCGGTTGGCGGTCTCGTTGCCGGCGCCGACGTTGTAGATCTCGCCCACCTGGCCCTGCTCGAGCACCAGGTGCACCGCCGCGCAGTGGTCCTCGACGTAGAGCCAGTCGCGCTCGTTGAGCCCGTCGCCGTAGAGCGGGATGGGTCGCCCGGCGAGGAGGTTGGTCGTGAAGAGGGGGATCGCCTTCTCCGGGTGCTGGTACGGCCCGAAGTTGTTGGTGCAGCGGGTGACCAGCACCGGCGCCCCGTAGGTCGAGTGGTACGAGAGGGCGATGAGGTCCGAGCCGGCCTTCGACGACGAGTACGGCGACCGGGGCTCGAGCGGGTCGGTCTCGAGCGACGAGCCCACCTCGACGGATCCGTAGACCTCGTCGGTGCCGATGTGGAGCACCCGGCCGACCTCGAGGTGGCGGGCGGTGTCCATCACCACGTTGGTGCCCAGGCAGTTGGTGCTGACGAACTCGTCGGGCCCGGCGATCGAGCGGTCGACGTGGCTCTCCGCCGCGAAGTGCACGACGGCGTCGTGGCCCGTCATGGCCGCGAGGGTCGCCTCGCGGTCGCGGATGTCGCCCTGGACGAACGCGAACCGGGGATCGTCGTCGAGGTCGGCGACGGTCGACCGGTTCCCGGCGTAGGTCAGCAGGTCGTAGACGGTGACGGAGTGGTCGGTGGTGGCCAGCACGTGGCGCACGTAGTTCGACCCGATGAAGCCGGCGCCGCCGGTGACGAAGATGCGCACCGGTCAGCCCCCCGTGCGGAGGGCGACGTGGGGGCGGCGGCCCGGGTCGAGCGCGTCGCGGCCGGGGTTGGCCTGGTCCCGCTGCGACAGGATCGGGTCGGTCACGCCCCAGTCGGCCTCGACCGCCGGGTCGTCCCACGCCAGACCCAGCTCGTCGGCCGCGTTGTAGTACGAGTCGACGAGGTAGGTGATGGTCATGTCGGTCAGCGAGGCGAACCCGTGGGCCACGCCGGGCGGGATGTACACGCCCCGGTGGTCGTGGCTGCCGTCGTCGCGGGCGCCGAGGTCGATCACCTGGGTGGCGCCGTCGGTGGGACCGCCCTCGCGCAGGTCGTGCAGCACCACCCGGGCCCGACCGAAGGGCACGTACCAGTAGTCGGCCTGGTGCAGGTGGTAGTGCAGTCCGACGATGCAGCCGGCCTGGCGGTCGGCCCGGTTCCCCTGCACCATCTCCCGTCCGCCCGGGAACCACTGCCGCCGATAGGTCTCGACGAAGCACCCCCGCTCGTCGCCGTGCACGTCGGGGGTGACGATGTGGACGCCCCGGATGACGTCGGACTCCTCGGTGGTGGCCATCTTCCTCGCTTGCTCTGGGTGATCGGGTGGTCGGGTGGCGGGGCGGCGGTCAGCGGTCGAGGTCGACCTGCGAGTGGTCGCCGAGCATCAGCCGGGTGGCCCGGGGCCGGGTCTCGCTGCGCGTCACGACGACCTCGCGGCCGATGAGCGAGTCGACGAGGCGGGGGATCTCGATGATCCGGCTGTCCTGGAGGACGATCGAGTGCTCGATCTCCGACGCGACGATCTCGCAGCCGGGCCCGATGGCCGTGAACGGGCCGATGTAGCTGTCGACGATGCGGGCGCCGGCGCCGATCACCGCAGGGCCGCGGACGATCGATCCCTTGACCTCGGCGCCCTCCTCGATCACGACCCGACCCTCGACCCGCGACCCCTCGTCGACCAGGCCGGCGACCGACGGCTCGATGGCCTCCAGCACGAGGCGGTTGCCCTCCAGGAGGGGCGCCAGCATGCCGGTGTCCTTCCACCAGCCCTCGAGCACCTCGTGGCGCACCCGGTAGCCCTGGTCGATGAGCCACTGGATGGCGTCGGTGATCTCCAGCTCGCCGCGGGGCGACGGCTCGATGGCCCGGACCGCCTCGTGGATCGTGCGGTCGAACAGGTACACGCCCACCAGCGCGAGGTCCGACGGGGGGTCGGCCGGCTTCTCGACCAGCGCGCTCACCGAGCCGTCGGGGGCGAAGGCGGCGACGCCGAAGCGCTGCGGGTCGGGGACGCGGGCCAGCAGGATCTGGGCCGCCCAGGGCTTCTGGTCGGCGGCCCCGGGGTCGGCGGCCCGGTGGGCCTCGAAGGCCTCGGCGAACTCCTTCACGCCCTGGCGCAGCAGGTTGTCGCCCAGGTACATCACGAAGTCGTCGTCGCCCAGGAAGTCGCGGGCGATGAGCACGCAGTGGGCCAGGCCGAGGGGCTCGTCCTGCGGGATGTAGGTGACCCGCACCCCCCAGCGCGAGCCGTCGCCCACCGCGGCGCGGATCTCGTCGCCGGTGGTGCCGATGACGATGCCCACCTCCTCGATGCCCGCGGCCGCGAGGTCCTCCAGTCCGTAGAAGAGGATGGGCTTGTTGGCGACCGGCACGAGCTGCTTCGCGCCGGTGTGGGTGATCGGGCGGAGTCGGGTGCCCGACCCGCCGGAGAGGATGAGTCCCTTCACAAGAGCCCTTTCTAGCGGCGATCTGTTGCCGATGAGAGCGGCGTGCTCCCGATGCGCCAGAGGTTCACGATCCCGACCGTCAGGATTCGCCCAGTGACCTCTAGCACAGCCGCGCGAAACACGGTACGGTCGCTCGCAGACAGGGGGGCCTGTTCAACACACCACTTGACCGCAGCAGGTGATGCAGGCAATGGACATCGCAGCGACACGGGGCGGGCGCGAGCGTGCGGCCCGAACCCGACAAGCCATCGTCGATCCCGCGGGCGTGCACAAGTCGCACCCGCACGGGTTCGTGCCTGACGCGCCGGCCGTCATCGCCGGCGGGGCCGTCACGGCTCTGCCGGGCACGGCGCTCACCGACGGGCCGGCCGACGCCTACCGCATCGCGCACCCGCTGGCGCGGGCGGCCAAGCGCACCCTCGACATCGCCGGGGTGGTGCCGCTGCTCGTCCTCCTGGCGCTCGTCGCGCCGTTCGTCGCCGTCGCCATCAAGGCGACCTCGCGGGGGCCGGTCCTGTTCCGCCAGACCCGCATCGGTCGGGGCGGCACCCCCTTCCCGCTGTTCAAGTTCCGGTCGATGTACTGCGACGCCGAGGAGCGCCTGGCGGCCGACCAGGAGCTGTTCGAGTCCTACATCGACAACGGGTTCAAGGTGCCGCAGAGCTGCGACCCCCGGATCACCCCGGTCGGTCGGATCCTCCGCAAGCTCAGCATCGACGAGCTGCCCCAGGCCCTCAACGTGCTGACCGGCCACATGAGCCTCGTCGGGCCCCGCCCGGTCGTGCCCTCGGAGGTGTTCAGCCTCTACGGCGACGACGCCGACGCCTACCTGGTGTGCAAGCCGGGGCTCACCGGCCGCTGGCAGGTGTCGGGGCGCAGCGACGTCACCCACGCCGACCGGGTCGAGCTCGACATCTCCTACGCCGAGGGGTGGACCGTCTGGCGCGACCTCGCCCTGCTCGTGCGCACGATCCCCGCGGTCCTCACCGGCCGCGGCGCCCACTGACCGGGGCGGACGGGGCGGGTCGGCGGGTCGGACCCGTGTCGACGAGCACGCCGGCGGCGGCGACGGACGTTCGAGAGGTGGGTGGGGCCGGCGACGCGACGCGCGTCGTCCACGTGGTGACGCGCTTCGCCCGCGGCGGCTCCGAGCGCCGCCTGCTCGACGCCCTCGCGGTGCCGGGCGAGCACCACGTCATCGCCGGCGCCGACAGCGCGCCCGAGAAGCTCCGCACCCTCGCCGACCGGTGCGAGGTCACGGTGTCCCGCCACCTGGCCCGCGAGGTCCACCCCGTCCACGACGCCCGGGCCCTGACCGACCTGCTGCGGTCGTTCCGTCGCCTGCGTCCCGACGTCGTCCACACCCACCAGTCCAAGGCGGGGCTGCTGGGTCGGGTCGCGGCCGCCGCCACGGGCGTGCCCGTCACCTACCACTCGGCGTCGATGGCCAGCTTCGGCCCCGGCTTCTCCCCCGCCGCCAGCCGGGCCTACGAGCTGGCCGAGCGGCTCTCGGCCCGCTACGTCGACCGGTACCTGGTCGTCGGGCAGGACCTCTGCGGCCGCCTCGCCGCGGCCGGCATCCCTGCGTCGCGGATGACGGTCGTCCGCTCCAGCATCGACGTCGCCGGCTTCCCGTCCGGAGGCTGGGTCGAGCGGGCCGCGGCCCGCGAGGCGCTCGGCGTCGCGGCCGACGCGCCGGTCGTCGCCTTCGTGGGCAGCCTCGAGCCCCGCAAGGGCATCGACCGACTCCCCGCCATCCTGTCCCGGGCCACCACCGCCCACCGCCCCGTCACCCTGCTCGTCGCCGGCGACGGACCCCAGCGCGCCGAGCTCGAGGCGATCGACCTCCCCGAGGTCGACCTGCGGGTGCTCGGGCACGTCGACGACGTCGCCCGGGTGCTGCACGCGGCCGACGTCCTCGCCCTCCCCAGCGCGGCCGAGGGCCTGCCCCAGGTGCTGGTGCAGGCGGCCATGTGCGGCACTCCGTTCGTGGCCTACGACGTCGACGGGGTGCGGGAGCTGCTGGCGCTGGGCGCGCAGGGGGCCGCGGTGCCGTTCGGCGACGAGGCCGCCCTCGGCGCGGCCCTGCTCGACGCCCTCGACCCGGCCGGAGCCCGCCACCCGCTCGACCGCTCCACCTGGTGCGAGTGGGACCGAGCCGTCGTGGGCGAGCGCTACGCCGACATCTACCGGGGCGACCTGGCCCAACGGGCACCCCGCCCGCTCGCGGCCCGCGCCCGCCAGGTGGCTTGACAGGTCCCGATCGGGTGGGAGGATGGCCGCCCGCCCCGGACGGCCACCGCCGGAGCGACCGCTGCCGCGGTGCCGTCGTCGCCGACCCGAGCCCGCCACCTCCTCCCGAACCCGTGCCCACACCCTCCCGCGACCCCGACCGACCGTTCCCCGAGCCCGCCCCGCCGGGCCCGGCGACGAGCGACGCCAGCCTGCGGGCCGCGCTCGACCGCGAGCGCACCCACGCCCAGGAGCTCCGGCAGCTGGCCGAGAGCCAGAAGCGCCTGCTCCGGCGCCGGTCGGTCCGCATCGCCCTCGCCATCGACACGCGGGCCCGACGGGCCCGCCGGCGCCTGGGGGCCCACGCCCGACGGGCCCGGCGCCGCTCCGCCCGGGTGCAGCTGGCCACCCTGGCCCTCCCCGCCCGGTGGGCCCGGACCCAGCGGCGCGGCGCGCTCGAGGAGGTCGTGCGCCTGCTCCCGGACCCGCCGATCGAGACCCGGGCCACGACCCTCGTCGTCATCGCCGATTCGGGCCACGCGGTGATCCCCGAGTGCGACGTCCCGGACCTGCAGATCATCGTGGTGCTGGCCCCCGGAGGCGAGCCTCCGGTCGGGCGCGACGACGTCGAGGTCATCCGCGCCTCGCACAAGACCCCGGCCGCGGCCGCGCGCGACGCCATCGCCCGCACCACCGGCGACCTGGTCGCGCTCACCCGTTCGTCGAGCGTCCCCCTCGACCCGGGCTGGCTGGCCCGGCTCACCGACGCCGTGCAGGGCGACACCGTGGCCGCGGTGCCGATGCTCGTCCACCCGACCCGCTCGGCGCTGTGGGCCACCCCCCACGACCTGCTGGTGCGCTCGATCGGGCTCGACATCGTGGGCGACGACGACCTGGTGGTCGCGGCGGCCGGCGCGGGCACCCGCCCCGACCCGTCGCTGCCGATCCGGGAGGTCGCGGCGGGGTCGAGCGCGGGCGTCCTCGTCCGGCGCGACGCCTACGTCGAGGCCGGCGGCCTCGCCCACATCGACGACCTCGACGCCGCCCTGGTCGACCTGTGCGGGCGCCTCCGGGCCGGTGGCTCCAAGGTGGTCGCCGTCCCCGCCTCCGTGCTGGTCGACCACCGCAGCGTGCCGACGGTCACCGCCCTCACCCAGCCGATCGACCAGAGCAGCCAGGGGTGGCGGCGCGTCCTCGCCCGCCAGGAGGGCACCCTGACCCAGCTGGCGTCACACCGTCCGGTCACCGGCCACCTGCTGGTGCGCATGACGATCGCGGCGCCGTCGGCCCGGGTGGCGCACCGCTGGGGCGACTGGCACCTCGCCGACGGCCTGGCCCGTTCGCTGCGCCGGCGGGGCCACTCCGTCCACCTGCACACCCTCGGCGACACCGACGGCCGCGCCGCGGACATCGACCTGGTCGTGCGGGGCAGCGCCGCGGTGCCCCGCCGCGACGGCGCCCGCCGGGTGCTGTGGGTCATCAGCCACCCCGAGACCCTCCACGACGACGAGTGCGACGACGCCGACCTCGTGGTCGTGGCCTCGGAGGGCTTCGCCCGCGAGCTCCGCGGCCGCACCTCCACGCCCGTCGAGGTGCTGATGCAGGGGACCGACCCGACCCGCTTCACGCGACGCGAGCCCGACGACCGCCACGCCCACGCCATCGCGGTGGTGGCCATGACCCGCCACGTCTACCGCCCGGCGGTGAGGTACGCGGTCGAGGCCGGCCTCCGCCCCGCGATCTACGGCTCCGACTGGACCGAGTTCGTCGACCCGAGCCTCGTCGTCGCCCCCTACGTCCACAACCACCAGCTGCCCGTCGTCTACTCGTCGATCGGCCTCCTGCTCAACGACCACTGGGACGCCATGCGTGCATGGGGGTTCGTCTCCAACCGCATCTACGACGCCCTGGCCTGCGCCACCCCCATCGTGTCCGACCACCTGCCCGAGATCGCCGAGGACTTCGGCGACGCCGTGGCCACCTACACCGACGCCGACTCGCTCCGCGCCGCGGTCGACCTCGCCCTCGACGATCCCGTCGCCGCCCGCCGCCGGGCCGAAGCCGGGCGGGAGCTCGTGCTGGCCCACCACACCTTCGACCGACGGGCCGAGCAGCTCGTCGCCCTGATGGCCCGGCACGGCCTGGTGGAGGGCGAGCGATGACCCCGCGCGCCCGACGGGGTCGCCTCGCCGTCGCGGTGCTGCTCGTGGCGACGCTGCTCGCCGGGTGCAGCGATGCCCACACCGAGGAGGAGAAGGCCTGGGTCGACGACGGCATCGGACCCGACCTGGTCACCCTGTTCGTCGACCCCATGTTCGAGGGTCCCGCCGAGCGGCTGGTCACGGCCTACGAGCAGTCGGACCTCACCGCCCGGGTCGTGATCGTGGCCCGCGACGAGGACCACCTCGCCGCGTCGGTGGCCGACTCCGACGTGCCGTCGGTGTGGATGGCCTCCGCGTCGACCTTCCAGGGGCGCGAGGCCGACGACGCGACCGTCGAGCTCGGCGGATCGCCCCTGGTCATCGCCTATCCCCGCGATGGCCGGCCCGCCCCCGACCTCGAGGTGTTCGCGGCGAAGGGCAACAGCACCGGGATGTGCCCGATCGAGGAGCCGTGCGGGTTCAACGGTCGACAGCTGCTGGCCAACGTCGCCCTCACCGCCGATCCCGACCTGGTCACCGAGGGCGCCACCCTGGTGCAACGGGTCGCGGAGGGCACCCTGGAGACGGCGCTCGTCCACTCGGTCGATGCCGGCTTCTACTGGCTGCGAGTCGTCAACGACCACGTCGCGACCGTCGATCCGGCGCTGGCCGACCCCTGGGTCGCCCGTCCCTTCGGCCAGCCGGGACGCACCGGCGACTTCCTCGACTGGCTCGACACCTCCCCCGAGGCGCGCGACGTGCTCGAGGGCGGTGGGCTCGCGGTCCCACCGTCTGCCCTCGCCGAGGTGGGATCGTGAGGCCGACCGGGCGGGCGAGGGGCCGGGGGCGTCGCTGCGCGGCGCCGCGCGCGCTCTACGATGCCGGCACGATGCTCGTCGAGACGGGGACCCGACGCGGGGTGAGCAAGCCGACGGGCGGCCGAGCAGCCCACCGCGCACGCCCCGGCGCCCCCACCTCCCACCAGACCGGGGGGCGATGGTGAGCGTCAGCGTGATCACGACGGCGTACAACGCCGAGGCGACCATCCGCGCGACGGTGCGCAGCATCCTCGAGCAGGACGTCGACGACTTCGAGTACGTCATCGTCGACGACGGCTCCACCGACGGCACGCGGGACGTGCTCGACGAGTTCGACGACGACCGGATCCGCGTGGTCCAGCTGCCGGAGCGGGCCGGCCGGCCCCGTGCCCTCAACGCCGCCCTGGCCGCCGCCAACCGGGACTTCCTCACCAACATCGATGCCGATGACGTGTCGTTCCCCCAACGGCTGACCCACCAGCTCAAGATGCTCGACGCCGACCCGACCCTCGGGCTCGTCGGCGGCGCCTACGTCACGCTGGAGGACGGCGGCAACGGCTGGATCGTCCGCCCCCCGTCGTCGCACGACGCCATCGTCGCCTGCTTCGCCACCCACTTCCCGATCTGCCACTCCGCGGTGACCTACCGACGGAGCGCGCTGGCCGAGGCCGGCGGGTTCAACCCCCGGCACCGGTCCCGCATCGACTTCGACGCCTGGATCCGCATCCTGGCGGGGGGCTGGCGCGTGCAGCAGAGCCCCGAGATCGTCACCGTCCACACCAAGTCACCGACGTCGCACTTCGCGCAGGAGTACTCGGTGGGGCGCTCGGCGGTCGAGCTGTTCAACCGCAACGTCCGGGCCATCCACGACCTCGACCTGGGGGCCACCGCCTACGTCAAGGCCATGGCCCGCCTCGGCTACTCGCTGACGGGCCGCCGCCGCGTGGCCCGTCGCCCGCTCTACGGCACCCCGCCGGACCGGTCGATGCTGACCCGGGCCATCGAGCTCTCGGGGCGGCGAGGCGTGGACGACAGCCCGACCGACCTCCACGACCGACCTGCCACCACCGACCACCCGGGCTGACGTTCGGGCGGGACCGGCCGGCCGCGTCGAGGGTCGCCCGAGTGCCCCGGCCGCCGACCCGGCGCTAGCCTCGTCGCCGTGCCCACCGGTCTGACCGAGATCGCCGTCGTCGTCGCGCTCGCCGCCGCCCTGCGGTCGACGTGGTCGCCGTGCGGCCTGTCGATGCTCTCCACCATCACGCCGATGGCGGAGCGGGCCCGGGGGCACCGGTACTCCGTCACCGCCTCCTGGTTCGTGGTGGGCGCCGTCGCCGGCGGGGCCACCCTCGGCCTCGGCACCGCCGGTCTCGCCGCCGTGGTCCGCGCCGCCGACCCGTCCGAGGGCCTGGTCGTCGCCGCCGTGGTCGCGCTGGCGGCCACCGCCGCCCTGGTCGACGCCGGGGCCTTCGGCCGCCGGCCGCCGTTCTTCCGCCGCCAGGTCGACGACGCCTGGCTCGCCCGGTACCGGGCGTGGGTGTACGGCGTCGGCTTCGGCTGGCAGATCGGCTTCGGCTTCGCCACCTACATCATGACGGCCGCGGTCGCCCTCACCGTGCTGCTGGCGGCCCTCACCGGCTCGCCCGCGACCGCCTTCGCGATCTGCGTGGCCTTCGGGCTGGCCCGGGGCCTCGTCGTGCTGCTGGGCGCGGGGCTCCGCTCCCCCGCCGCGCTGGGCAGCCTGCACGAGCGGCTCGACGCCCTGGAGGCGCCGGTCCGCTGGGGCGTCGTCGGGGTCCAGGCCCTGGTCGCGCTGATCGTCGGGCTCGGCGCCATCGGCACCGGGGGGCTGGCCGGCCTGGCCCTCGCCGCCGGCGTCGCCGCCGTCGCCACCGCGGTGCGGCTGCCACTGGCCCGACGGGGCCAGCCCGCGCCCGCCTGATCCCGGCCGGTCGCGGGCGGACCGCCCCCGAGCCCCTCAGCCGTGGTCGTGCAGCCCCAGCGGCGGGCCGCCGACCATCCCCGCAGCCAGCCACTGCTCGGTCGACAGCCGGGCCGCGTCGATCAGCCCGGCCGCCTGGCTGAAGTCGGTCGGCGCCACCCGCACCGGGCACAGCGGCGGCGCCACGTGGATCTCGGCCCGGTCGCCGTAGACCACGACGTCGTGGGCGAGGCGGCGCTGCACCAGCACGTTCAGGCCCTGGAGGGCCATGCCGATGGCCGAGCGGGGCGGCTCCGGCAGCGCGCACGCGTACCCGGCCGGCAGCACCCAGATGGTCGTGGCGCCGAGGGCGACGGCGTGGGAGATCGGGGCGTTGTCGACGACCCCTCCGTCCATGAAGTGCTGATCGCCGAGGGCCACCGGGGGGAAGACCCCGGGGATGGCCGCGCTGGCCAGCACCGCCTCCACGGCCGGGCCGCGGGAGATCGGCACGTCGGCCGAGGTGCACACGTCGACCGCCACCACCGTCACCGGCACCGGCGCCTCCTCGAGGTTCCGGTACGGGAGGTGGGTCCGCACCAGCCGGGCCAGGTTGTCCGGCGACACCAGGCCCTGCTCCCACCCGCCCATGCTGCGCAGCCCTCGCAGCGCGCTGGTGGGGAACACGTCGCTGCGCCGGAGCCGGCGCCACACCTCCGCCAGCTGGTCGGGACCGCCACCGTCCGGTCGCCCGGCGACGAAGGTCGCGTTGACCGCGCCGACCGAGGTCCCCACGTACAGGTCGGGACGCACCCCCGCCCGCTCCAGCGCCTGCAGCATCCCCACCTGCACGCACCCGAGGTTGGCGCCACCCGTGAGCACGAACGCCGTCGTCACCGCCGAGCAGTCTGCCCGCCCGCCGCGGACCCCGCCGCGGTCACCACCGGACGAGAACACGTTCTAGTGTGGGGGTCCTTGTCCGCCACCCCGCCCCGGCCGACGGAGAGACCATGAGCGAGCACAGGAGCGAACCATGACCGACTCGGTCCTCGGCGACGTCGATCTGACCAACCCGGACATCTACGTCGAGCGGGTGCCGCTCGAGGAGTTCGCCCTCCTCCGCCGCACCGCACCGGTGTGGTGGAACGCCCAGACCTACGAGTCGTCGAGCTTCCGCGACGGCGGCTTCTGGGTCCTCTCGAAGCACGCCGACGTCAAGGCGGTGTCGAGCGCCCGCGACGGCTGGTCGACGGCCGAGAAGGGCTCGATCATCTCCTACGAGGGCGGCCGCCTCGAGGAGGCCGACTTCGAGATGCAGCGGCTGCTGCTGCTCAACATGGACCCGCCCCACCACACCGAGGTGCGGGGCGTGATCTCCAAGGGCTGCTTCACGCCGCGGGCGATCTCCAAGCTGGAGGACGGCCTGCGCGAGCGGGCCCACCGCATCGTGGCCGAGGCGGTGGCCAAGGGCGAGGGCAACTTCGTGACCGACATGGCCGCCGAGCTCCCCCTGCAGGCCCTGGCCGACGTGGTCGGGTTCCCGCAGGAGGACCGGTCCAAGATCTTCGACTGGTCGAACCAGATGATCGGCGCCGAGGACCCGGACTTCGCCGGCGACCCGATGGTCGCCGCCACCGAGCTGCTCGCCTACGCCTACACGATGGGCGAGGAGCGACGGGCCTGCCCCATGGGCGACGTCGTGACCCGCCTGGTGCAGGCCGACTCCCCCGACGGCGCGCTCAGCTCGGAGGAGTTCGGGTACTTCGTCCTGATCCTGGCGGTGGCCGGCAACGAGACCACCCGCAACGCCATCACCCACGGCATGCAGGCCTTCTTCGACCACCCCGAGGAGTGGGAGCGGTTCAAGGCCGAGCGCCCGGCGACCACCGCCGACGAGATCGTCCGCTGGTCGACACCCGTCGTCGCGTTCCAGCGCACCGCCACCGAGGACACCGAGGTCGGCGGCCAGGAGATCACCAAGGGCCAGCGGGTCGGGCTCTTCTACGCCTCGGCCAACCGGGACGAGGAGGTCTTCACCGATCCCGACCGCTTCGACATCGGCCGCGAGCACAACCCGCACGTCGGCTTCGGCGGCGGCGGGGCGCACTACTGCATCGGCGCCAACCTGGCCCGCATGGAGATCAACCTGATCTTCGAGGCCATCGCCGACCTGGCCCCCGACATCACGTCGCTGGGTCCGCCCAAGCGGCTCCGGATGGGTTGGCTCAACGGCGTCAAGGAGCTCCCGGTCCGCTACGCCCCCTGACCGATCCGCTTCTGTCAGCCCTCCTCACGCGCTCCGCGGCACCAGGACGGACAGAACGGGCGCGATGGATGGGCGCGCTGCGGTCACGCTCCCTCGCGGGCGGCGGTGCGGTAGTCGCCGAAGGGCTCGTCGCGGTGCTGGAGGGCGGTGGTCAGGCCCTCGCGGCGCATCTCCTCCAGGAACGCGGTGAACCCGGGCTGGTGCGTCGCCAGCGCGCACGCCTCGGTGCCGACGCGGATCGCGGTGCGGAGGCCCATGACCTCCATCGCCCGGTGGACCGTCCGCTTGTTGAGGGCGGCGATGTCGGGCGGGATGAGGGCGATGCGGGCCGCGACCTCCCGCACCCGGTCGTCGAGCTCGTCGACGGGCCAGGCCCGGTTGGCCCAGCCGAGGGCGACGGCCTCCTCGCCGGTCACCGCGTCGCCGGTGAGCATCATCTCCATGGCCCGCCGGGGACCGAGGAACCAGGCGTGGAACTGCATGTCGGGCACCCCGAAGCGCACCGCCGGGTACCCGATGCGGGCGTCGTCGGCCACGTAGACCAGGTCGCACCCCGTCGCCAGCTCGCTGCCCCCGGCCAGGCACCAGCCGTGGACCTGGGCGATCACCGGCGTGGCCAGGTCCCAGATCCCCATCCAGGACTCGGTGACGTGCCGGGGCCACTGACCGTCGCCCGGGGCGGTGTGGTGCGGCAGCGGCTCGTCGGGGTCCTGCCGGAGGTCGTAGCCGGCCGAGAAGCACGTCCCGGACCCGCGGATCACCATGACCCGCACGTCGGGGTCGGCGTCGCCGTCGCGCAGGACGGCGAGGAGCTCGCCCCGGAGGGTGTTGCTCAGCGCGTTGCGCACCTCGGGCCGGTCCAGGGTGATGCGGCGCACCCCGGGGTCGGGCTCGTCGACGACGATGCACGTGAGCGACCCGGTGTCGGGTTCGGCCCGGCGACGGGTGCGGTCGTGGTGCGTCTCGGGCAGGTCGGCCTGGTCGGTCATGCGAGGTCCTCGGCTGGGGGGCGACGACCCAGTCTGAATGAGAACGTGTTCTCGTTCCACCCGACCGTCCGGGCGGCCCTCGCGCCGGCTCCGACGCAGCGCGCGTCGGTCAGCCGCCGTCGACGCCCCGGCGGGCCCGGATCCGACGCCGGACGCGGCGGGCGTTGCGGCGGGCCACCTGCTCCGCCTCGCCCGCCGAGCGGTAGGCCGAGATGCGCGCCGAGCGCACCACCTCCTGCGCCCGGGTGACGACGATGGGCTCGGGCGAGGGCCGGGGGCTGCCCGCCTTGGCCGGGACCTCCCGTCGCCCCAGCCACACCGCCGCGGTGAGGACGCCGTAGACCTCCTGCGACCGCCGGATCGACGTCGGGAGCGGGCCGCGCACGGTGCGGGTGACGGTGCGTCGGTTGAAGACCTCCCACAGCTCGGGCGGTGGGTCGTCGAGCAGGTGCGACTCGAGCACCGATCGGCACCGGTCGAGCCGGCTCACCTGCCAGGGAGGGGCCGCCGCGACCTGGGCACGGACGGGGGCCACCGCGAAGTCGTCGGCGTCGGCGCGGTGCTCGTAGATCGACGGCGACCAGCCCGATCCCGCGAACGGCAGCGTCGCCAGCCGTCGCGAGGCCCGGACCATCAGCTCGAAGTGCAACAGGTCGCGCCGTCGCGCCGGACCGCCGACGGCGAAGGCGGCCTGGGCCCCGAGCAGGGTGCAGAGGGGGTGCACGCGGTTCTGGGGGTTGAGCTCCTCCATCGTGCCGGACCACCGCCGGATGCCGTGGCGGAACCAGAGCCGGTCCATGCGGTCCTGCACCGTCACCCCGCCGTCGGTGAGCTCGTAGATCTCCGTCGCGATCTGGTCGGAGTACCGGGCCTGGGGGCCGCGGGCGATCAGCGAACCGGGCCCGACGTGGGACTCCCGGAAGAAGTGCTCGATGGCCTCGGTGACGGTGGCGGAGGCCTTGTGGCGCCCGAAGTTGGTCCGCTGGACCTCGCCGTAGCAGCCGGTGACGACGGGCGTGTGGGCGATGCCGGTGCCGCCGTGCAGGTCCCAGGCGTTCAACCCGCCCGAGGTCTGGAACACGTGGATGCCCAGCCGGCTGGCGAACAGCGACGGGTCCATGGGCGTCGGCTCGATCCGCTCCAGGGGCAGGTCGAGCTCGCGGGCGAGCCGCTCGGCGACGATCACGTCGGGCAGCGTCGGGGGCCCGATGGTGCGGAACTGGAACCGATCGGTGACCCCGGCCCGCTCCATCAGGGCGAGGAGCAGGCGGGTGTCCTTGCCGCCGGTGAGGTCGGCCCGGTGGACCTTGGCCGGCAGGTTGGCGACCGACCGGACGGCCGCGGTGAGCTCCTCGAGGAGCATCTCGACGAGGTCGTCCTGGTCGGTCGGGAGGTCGCCCAGCCACGGCTGGGGATCGAAGTACCGGGCCCGGGCGCCGAAGCGGGGGTCGATCTCGACGTAGGAGCCGGCGGGCAGCAGCCGGGTGCCGCACGAAGCCGGTGCCGTCGCCGACGATGTAGTTGCGGAACGCCAGCCAGCCGACCGTCATCGCGTCGCGGGCGGGCTCGGTCCCGGCGGGGGCGGTGGCCCGGGCCGCGAGCGCCGCCCGGGACGAGTAGACGACGACGTCGTCGTCCTCCGAGTGGAACAGCGGTGCGATCGACAGCGGGTCGGTCAGGATGTGCCCGCGCCCGGTGGCGTCGAGGCGGAGGCAGGTGAAGATGCCGCCGAGGTCGGTCATGAGGGCCGTCGGCCGGGCCTCGGGCCACATCCGGGCCAGCTGGACCGCCCACGCCTCGTCGGGCTTCCACATCCCGCCCTTGGGCCAGGGCTGCCCGGAGAAGGCGGTGAGGTGGTGGCCGTCGTCGTCCCAGTGGCTCCCGATCTCGAAGACGTCGGTCGCGGTCTGCCACCCGACGTAGGCCACCGTGTCGAGGTCGTTGATCCAGGTGCACACCTCGTCGGCGGCGAAGGCGACGTCGACGAGGTCGCGGCGGGCCAGGCGGCGGAGGAGGTCGGGCGGCCGGGTCCTCCCCGGCTTGGTGACGATCACCACGTATGAGTGCACCTTGCCGTCCAGCCCTCCTAGCCAGGACCCGCCCCGTCGACCGTACCGCCGTGGCCCTCGGATCAAACCGCGGGCCGTGAACGTCGTGTGAACGGCGGGCGCGCCAGGCCTCAGCCCGGCGGGGCGACCTCGTCGCGCAGCTCGCGCTTGAGGACCTTGCCCGCGGCGTTGCGGGGGAGGCGGGCCTCGGTCACCCGGATGACCGAGGGCACCTTGAACGCGGCCAGCCGCTCGGCGACGTGGGCCCGCAGCTCGTCGGGGTCGACGGTGGCTCCGGTCTTGGGCACGACCACGACCGCGACCTCCTCGCCCAGCCGCTCGTGGGGGACGCCGAACACGGCGGCCTCGTGCACCCCGGGGTGCTCGTAGACCGCCGCCTCGACCTCGGCGCACGACACGTTCTCCCCGGCGCGCAGCACCAGGTCCTTGGCCCGGTCCTCGACGTAGATGAAGCCCTCGTCGTCGAGGCGGCCGATGTCGCCCGACCGCAGCCAGCCGTCGACGATCGCCTCCGCGGTGGCCTCGGGCCGGTTCCAGTAGCCGCGGATGAGGGTGGGGCCGCGGAACCAGATCTCGCCCTGGACACCGGGCGGCACCGCCACGCCGTCCGGGTCGCGGACCTCGACCCGCAGGGTCGGCAGGGCGCGGCCGCTGCTCGTCGGGTGGGTGACGTAGTCGTCGCCGGAGTTCTGGGGCCCGTAGGCGTTCGTCTCGGTCATGCCGTAGCCGATGGTGGGCCGGCCCCGGCGGAAGCCGGAGTCGACCCGGGCCACGAGGGCCGGCGGTGCGGGGGCGCCGCCGCCCCCCACGGCCACCAGGCTGGACGTGTCGAAGTCGTGGAAGCGGGGCGACTCCATCAGGTCCCACGCCTGCGTGGGGACACCGACGAAGTTGGTGACCCGCTCGCGCTCGATCAGCTCGAGGGCCCGCTCGGGCGACCACCGGTGCAGCATCACCAGCTTCAGCCCCGCCACCGCGCACGACAGGAACACCGCGACGCACCCGGTGACGTGGAACAGCGGCACGATCAGGATGAAGACCGGCGTCTGGGCCGCGGCCGCGGCGGCCTCGTCGGGGCGCCGGAGGCGCTGGACGGCGGACCGGCACTGGTAGGAGATGACCGCCTGGGTCACGGCGCGGTGGGTGGACACCGCCCCCTTGGGCCGCCCGGTGGTGCCCGAGGTGTAGAGGATGGTGGCGTCGTCGTCGGCGGTGACCTCCACCCGGGGCAGCTCGGAGCCGGGCACCACCACGTCGTCCCAGCGGTCGACCCCCTGGGCAGCGGTGGCCAGGCGGCACCCGACGGTGGCCACCCCGAGGCGCTGGCAGGCCTCGCGCGTGCGCTCGACCCGCTCGGGGTCGGCGACCAGCACGCGGGCCCCGGAGTCCTCCAGCCCGAACTCGAGCTCGTCGGCCGTCCACCAGCCGTTCAGCGACACGACCACCGCCCCGACCGACGTGACCGCGGCGAAGGTGACGACCCACTCCGGCAGGTTCCTCATGGCGATGGCGACGCGGTCGCCCCGGCCGATGCCGTACCGCCCGACCAGGGCGGCGCCGAGGCCGGCGACGGCGTCGGCGACCTCGGCGAAGGTCCAGCGCTCGTCCTCGTAGACGAGGAACTCGGCGTCGCCCCGCGCCGCCCAGGTGGAGACGATGTCGACCAGCGTCCGCGGCCCACCGGTGAACACCACCTCCTCGCGTCCGTCGACCACCTCCGAGCCGAGCTCGAAGCGCTCCCCCGGCGCGGTCAGCCGGGCGACGGCCTCGTCCCAGGAGAGGGCGCCCGGAGCGGTGGGCACGGGGTCGGATGGCGGTGTGGGCATCGGGCCTCCGGGCGCGGATCACGGCACGGCACATGGTGCGGCGGGGCGCAGGTTGCCACACGCCCCGGCCATCGGCCGCGCCCGCTCCGGTCGGGGTCGGGTCGCACCGGCCCACCCGCCACCGCGGTGGGCCACACGGCCCGTCGAGGTCTTCACCACGGAACGTGAGATCGGGCCGATCGGCCCATGCCGGGACGGGCGGGCCGGCCGACAGGAGGGGGGATGTCGCGCACCGTCACCTCCGACTCCCGGCCCCTGGCCGGCGGATGGGACGTCGCGCCCCGCCTGGTGGAGAGCCGCCCCGCGCACCGCACCGCGGCCACCCACGACCTGCTCACCGGCCTCGCCCGGCGCCAGACGCTGGTGGCCCACGTGGCCCACGCCCTCGCCGCATCCGAGGGCACCTCGGCCCTGGTCGGGGTCGTGGCGTGCCACGTCAGCGGGCTGGACGAGGTCGAGGCCCGACGCGGCCCCATGATCCGCGACGAGGTCCTCGTCGAGGCCGCCGCTCGGATGCGCCGGGTGGTCGGGGGCGACGACGCCCCGGCCCTCCTCGCACCCGACATCCTGGTCGCGGTCGCCATCCGCAGCTCCGCCCTCGAGGTGGAGGCGGCCGCGACCGCCATCGCCCGCGCCGTGCGCGCCCCCATCCCCACCGGGGCCGGGGCCGTGGGCGTCGGCGCCGTCACCCGCGCCACCCTCGCCGACCGGCGCTGCTGCCCCGACGAGACGCTGGCCCGCCTCGTCGGCCCCGCGCCGGCCGCCCCGCGGGGCCGGACCGACGCGCTCACCTCGCTCCTGCAGGCCACGCCCGCATGACGCCAGCCGGGCCGACCGGACGAGCGCTCGACGGCACCCCCTCCCCTCCTGCCGGCCGGCGGTTCGGGAAGGTGCGCCGACACCGGTAGCATCCTCCGGTGGACGGCGCGACGAGGGCTGCGCACCAGGAGCCCCGGTCCGAGCGGGATCCCGGGCGGCTGAGGGTGCTGGTGCTGGCCGAGCAGTGCAACCCGGCCTGGACCAGCGTGCCCCTCGTCGGGTTCAACCAGGCTCTGGCGCTGACCCGGCACCCCGACCTCGACGTGGTGGTCGCCACCCAGGTCCGCAACCGAGCCGACCTCGACGCCGACCCGCGCCGGGCCGAGCTCGAGGTGCTCTACGTCGACACCGAGTGGGTGGCCGCGCCGTTCAGCCGCCTCGCCGGCCTGCTGCGCCGCAACGAGGACGTCGGCCACAGCATCCAGACCGCCATGGCGGTGCCCAGCTACCTCGCCTTCGAGGCCCAGATCCGCCGGCACTTCGGTCCCCGCCTGGCCGACTTCGACGTGATCCACCGGATCACCCCGGTCAGCCCCGTCACCCCGTCGTCGATGCCCCGACGGTCCTCGGTGCCCACCGTCATCGGGCCGATCAACGGCGGGCTGCCGTTCCCCGAGGAGTTCGCCTCGATGGCCGAGCGGGAGAACGACGGCATCCTCCGCCTGCGGGCCCTGCACCGGCTGGTCCCCCACTCCCGCTCGACGTTCACCCGGGCCGGCGGGGTCATCGTCGCCAGCTCGCACACCGAGGAGGAGACCCGGCCGCTGCGGCGCGGCCTCACCCTGCGCATGCCCGAGAACGGGATCGACGAGGCGGTGTTCCCGATCGCCACGTCCTGGCCGGCCCCCGAGGGCGGCCGGTTCCGGTTCGTCACCACCGGTCGCCTGGTGCCGGCCAAGTCGTTCGACCTCCTGATCGACGCCTTCGCCGGCTCCGATGCCCTGGCCGACGCCGAGCTCCACATCATCGGTGAGGGCGTCGAGCACGAGGCGCTCGAGGCCCAGATCGGGCGGCTCGACGTCGGCGACCGGGTCCGGCTGAGGGGCTGGCTGACGCAGCCGGAGATCGCCGCCACCTACGCCTCCAGCCAGGCCTTCGTCTTCGCCAGCGTCAAGGAGTTCGGGGGCGGCGTGATCCTCGAGGCCATGGCCTCGGCCCTGCCCTGCGTCGTCGTGGGCTACGGCGGGCCGGGCGACCTGGTCGACCCCGACCACGGCGTCACCGTCGCCATGGCCCCCCGGGCCCGGGTGGTCGAGGGGATGCGGGCGGCCATGGAGCGCCTCGCCCACGACGAGCCCCTCAGCCGCCGCCTCGGCGAGACCGCCGCCCGCCGGGTCGCCGAGGAGCACACGTGGACGGTGAAGGCCGACCGCCTCGTCGCCTTCTACCGCGAGGTGCTGGACCGTCCGCCCCTGACCCGCGGCCGGGGACGCGCCGTGCTGTCCGTTGCCTGACCCGCGGGATCGGGCCCGGCAGGTCCTCCAGCGGGGCTTCGACGCCACCGCCCGGCGCGTGCTCCGCCGGGCCCACCGCACCTTCCACCGCCTGCCCGTCGAGCTCGTCGCGCCCGGCGACGCCCGGACGCTGGTGATCGCCCCCCACATGGACGACGAGGTCATCGGCCCGGGGGGCACCGTCCTCGCCGCGGCGGCCCAGGGCGCCGAGGTGGGCGTCGTCGTCGTGTCCGACGGGAGCGAGGGCCTCACCGGCGCCGAGGGAGCCGCCCACACCGAGCGGCGCACCGCCGAGAGCCGGGCCGCCGCCGCGCTCATGGGCACCGAGCTGGTCGACGTGCTCGGCCACCCCGACGGCTCGCTGTGCCGCCACGAGCCCGCCGTCGCCGCCGACCTGGGTCGGCTGCTCGACCGCTGGGCACCCCGCCGGGTGCTCGCCCCGTTCCCGACCGACCACCACCGCGACCACCAGTCCACCGCCGCCTCCCTGGCCCGGGCCATCGAGGACCGCGGCTGGGACGGGGAGGTCTGGGGCTACGAGGCCTGGTCGACCCTGTGGCCCAACGTGTCGGTCGACATCTCCGACCGCGTCGACGCCAAGCGCGACGCGCTGGACTGCTTCGCCTCCCAGATGGGCGGGCTCGGCTACGTCGAGGCGACCCTCGGCCTCAACGTGTTCCGCGGACTGCGCGTCGGGGTCGCCCACGCCGAGGCCTTCCACCGGGCCCCCGCGGCGGCCTGGGTCCGGCTCTGCGACGACCTCATCGACCGGATCCTCTGAGGACGGGCGACCCGGAGGCGGATGGTCGTGCACGGCACCTGGACCTGGGCCGACCGGCTCCCCCGGACCGCCCTCCGACGGTGGGGGGCCCGACGAGGGTGGTGCCGTAGGCTCGCCCCCGCGAACGACGCGACGCGGTCCCCCACGGAGCCCGGAGCGACGGTCCAGCCCTCGTAGCTCAGGGGATAGAGCATCGGTTTCCTAAACCGTGAGTCGCAGGTTCGAATCCTGCCGGGGGCGCCGCCAGAGGCAAGGTCTGACCTGAGGACGGCCGCTCGCCCTCCGCGCGAGACACCGACACATGTCGTGAAATCGCCCCAGAGGGGTGCGGAGAGATGCTTGCGCGGGGTAGCGTTCGTCACACGGCGCACGAGGTGGGGGCCCTCCTCCTGGCCGTGGAGGAGCTCGTGGACGTCAGTGTCGTCATGGCCACCTGGCAGGGACAGCGGTACCTGCGGGCCCAGCTGGCCAGCATCGTCGGCCAGTCGCGCCCCATCGACGAGCTGGTCGTGGTCGACGACGCGTCCGACGACGACACCATCGACATCCTCAACGAGATGGCCGAGCGGGCCCCGTTCAAGGTCCACATCATCACGCCCTCCGAGCGCCAGGGCTCGACCGGGGCCTTCGCCCTCGCCATCGAGCGGGCCACCGGCGACATCATCGCCCTCGCCGACCAGGACGACCTCTGGTACCCGCACAAGGTCGCCCGACTGGTCGAGACCTTCGACGACCACCCCGACACGGCCTACGTCTTCACCGACGCCCACCTGCTCGACGGGTCCGACCGCCCCCTGCCCGGCACGCTGTGGTCGACCAGGCGGCTGACGCCGGCGCTGCAGGACGCGGTGCGCCGCGACCCCTTCAGCCAGCTCGCCCAGCGCTTCCTGGTCACCGGGTGCACCATGGCCTTCCGCGCCGACCTGCGCAGCCTGATCCTCCCGATCCCCGATTCCGAGCCCGACCGGCCGACGGTGGTGCACGACCGGTGGATCTCCGTGGTGCTCGCCGCGATCGGCGGCGTGGTCCCCCTCGACGAGCCGTTGATGGCCTACCGCATCCACTCCGAGCAGCAGATCGGCCTGCGCAGCACGTCGGCGACCGCACCCGTCCTCCCCCGGCTGGCCCAGAAGGTCCTCGCACCCCGCGACTACACCTTCGACGTCCGCGACGAGCAGATCCGGCTGATCTGCACCGCCCGCGACCGCGTCGTCGAGAGCGGCCTCGCCACCGAGGCGGCCCGGCAGCGCATCGACGACGTGATCGGCTACCTCCAGTTCCGGCGCGACCAGCCCGAGCGGCGGCGCGACCGGGTCGCGCCGGTGGCGCGGGAGGCCATGCTCGGCACCTACGGGCGTCAGGCCCGGGGGCTCAAGAGCATCCTGGTCGACCTCTTCCGCCGCTGAGGCGGGGCGCGGAGCACCCGGTCACCTCGGCCACGACGAGGCCGGTCGCGCGCCTCGCCCGACCGGCCGAGCGTGGGTTCAGGTGGCGCGGAAGGCGACCAGGCCCACCAGGTCGGTGAGGGCGGCGGTCGCCTCCGGGGGGATGTCGGCACGAGCGACGGCCTCCCGCGCCAGGCCGGCCAGCTCCGCGATCTCGGCCTCCACCGCGGCGAGGGCGCCGCTGTCGCGCAGGGCACCCTGGATGGCGGCGATGTCGTCGTCGGTGGCGTCCAGGTCGCCCACGCCGGCCAGCACCGTCGCGCTGGGGGCCGTCGGCCTCCTCGAGGCCCCGGGCGAGCAACAGCGTCGCCTTGCCCGTCCGGAGGTCGTCGCCCACCGGCTTCCCGGTGACGGCGGGGTCGCCGAACGCACCGAGCACGTCGTCGCGCAGCTGGAAGGCCATGCCGAGGGCGCTGCCGTAGGAGACCAGCACCTCGTCGAGCGGCGACGGTGACCCTGGCTGCGACGGTGAGTCGGAGGCCAGCGACGCTCCCAGCAGCAGCGGCTGCTCGATGCTGTAGCGGCCGGTCTTCAGTCGGGCGATGAGCCGGGCCCGCTCGCCGTCGACCTCCGCCCGCGCCGCCGACAGCAGGTCGAGGTACTGCCCGGCCATCAGCTCGAGCTGCATCTCCCGCCAGCGGGCCCGCGCCACCGGGGGCATGCGGGCGACGATCGACCCGGCGTAGACGTGGGCCAGGTCGCCGACGAGGATCGCCATGCCCTGGCCGAAGAGCCGCCCGTCGCCCCGCCAGCCCTCGGTCTCGTGGCGGTCCTCGAAGGCGACGTGGGTGGTCGGATGGCCGCGGCGCAGCGGGGCGTCGTCCATGACGTCGTCGTGCACGAGGGCGAAGGCGTGGAGCAGCTCGAAGGCCGCCCCCAGCTCGTCGGCCGGGCCCGTGGCGTCGGGGTCGCCTCCACCGCTGAGCCAGCCGAGGTAGCAGAACGCCGGGCGGAGGCGCTTGCCCCCTGCGAGCACGGCCACCTCCAGTGCGTTGAACGGATCGACCAGCTCGGCGTTGATGGCCGTCCAGTGCTCCTGCTCCTCGGCCAGGAAGCCGCGGCAGGCGGTCGTCGACCCGGGTGATGACCCCGAGGAGCCAGTCGGGGATCCCCGTGTCGCTCACTGGTGCACCCGGCGCCGCTGCCGGAGGAGGTGACCGTGCGGTCTGGTTCGCTCGCTGCGCTCGCTCATGCTCGGATCTCCTGGGTGGTCGGGTCGTGCGGGGCGTCGCCGGTCGGCGCGGCCCCGCGGGGTGAGGGGGGTGGTCCGGCCGCGGCGGAGACGGGCCGGCCGGCGGCGACGGCCTCGACCGCGGCCCAGAGCCGGGGGGCGGCGCGGGTGGCGAGCCGGCGCCGGGCGGATCCGTCACGGACCTGCGCCGAGCCCGCGCTCCGGTGCCCGGGGTCGGCGGCCAGGTCGGCCACCGCGGCGGCCATGGCCGCGACGTCGAGGGGCGCCACGAGCGTCACCCCGGGCGATCCACCGACCTCGTCGGCGAGGAGGCGGGTCGCGCCCCCGTCGAAGGCGACGAGGGGCACGCCCGCCACCGCGGCGTGGAGGGTCGGCGGCGGCAGGGCGTCGACCCGGCCGGTCACGGCCAGCACGTCGAGCGCGCCGACCCACGTCTCGCCGTCGTCGAGGGATCCGGTCAGCGTCACCACCCCGTCGAGGCCGGCGTTGGTGACGTCGTGCTCGAGGATCCAGCGCGTCGGGCCGTCGTCCGGTGCGCCGACCCAGACGAACCGCACCGGGAGCTCGGGGTGGGCCCGGTGGACGACCGACGCCATGCGGATGAAGACGTCGGGGCCGGCGGTCCAGTCGGACCGCCCGAAGCCTCCGACGAGGACCTCGTCCGGCCCGAGCCCCAGCGATCGGCGCAGGGCCTCGGACCCCGGGCGGTGGGGCGGCGGGTCGTCGACGAACGGCGGGATGGTCACCACGTCGTCCGGGGTGACGCCCCTCTCGACGAGGTCGCGGGCGATCCCTCCGTGGGCCGCGACCCAGGCGTCGGTGCGCCGGAGCAGTCGCGCCGCGGTGTCCGGATCGACCAGCCGGTCGAGGGCGGGACCGTCGTCGAAGCAGTAGGTGACCAGGCGGACGCCGGTCGGCACGACGCGCTCGGCGCGCACCGCGGCGACCAGACCGACGGCCAGGACGACGTCGGGGTGGGGGGGCTTGGTGAAGAGGTAGCGGTGCAGCACCTTCCGCACGGCACGGGCCTCGCGGTCGCGGTCGAGTCGGAGCAGCACCTTCTCGGCCGTGCGCAGCGGCTGGCGGGGCGACTCGACGACCTTCACCCCCGCGGCCCGCAGCTCGCGCTTCAGATCGCCGCCGGCGAGGGCGTAGGCCCGCGGCGGTCGCCCGACCGCGCCCTCGGCCCACCGGAGCAGGCTGGCGGCGCAGATCGTGCTGTCGGCGCGCTGCGAGCTCGGCACCACGACGAGGACGTCGGGTCCCCCGGAGGACGGTGCCGCCATCAGGGTCGGCCGGCCCCGACGGGCGCGAGGTGCTCGTCGATCGCCTCGGCCAGGACGGCCGCGCCGGTCGCCGACAGGTGGTGGTCGGCGACCCATGCCGCGAGGCGCTCGCCGGAGCGTCGGGCCCGGTCGCGATCGCGGAGCAGGGCGATCACCTCGTCGGCCATCGCCTCGACGTCGAGGTAGGGGACGGTGGCGAGGAGCGGGTCGTCGTCGCCGTCGGCGACGGCCAGCTCGACCATGCCACCGTTGGCGAAGGTGACGATCGGGACGCCGAGCAGGGCGGCCTCCAGGCAGACCAGGGGGTAGGGGTCCTCCCGGCTGGTGAGGCAGAACGCGTCGAACAGGCTCATGTACGAGGCCGGGTCGGGCACCTCGCCGGTGAAGGTGACGGCACCGGTCAGGCCCGCCCGCAGGACGTCGAGGTCGTGGCCGTCCTGGAGGTGCTCCATCTCCCGCCCCACCCACACGAACCGGACGGGCAGCTCCGGCGCGGCCCGCCGCACCCGGGCCGCGACCTGGAGGAACAGGTCGGTGCCCTTGCGCCAGTCGGCGGTGCCCGCCGCGCCGACCACCATCTCGCCGGGGGCCAGGTCGAGCCGGGCCCGGGCCGCCTCGACGCCGGCGGCGACCGGCGTCGGCCGGTCGACGAACTCGTAGCAGCGGTGCACGCGGGAGGGATCCACGCCGTAGGTGCCGACGAGGGCCTGCCCGACGCAGTCGGCCGCGACCACGAAGGCGTCGGACCGCTCGAGCATCGCGGTGCGGTCGTCGGGGGAGATCCAGTGGGCGAGGGCGCTGTCGAGCTCGTGCACGTGGGTGACGACCGCCGGCGGGAGCTCGGGCAGCACCCGCAGGGCGACCGCGCTCGACATGCTGTTGCAGTAGAGGAGGTCGAACCCGTCGAGGTCGCGCACCTCGCGCCGCAGGCGGGCGACCCGGGCCGACTCGGCGAGGTCGCCCAGACCCCGCTTCCTCACCCGCTTCTCGACCTTCTCGGGCCACGTGCCGTCGCCGTAGGCGTGGGCCAGGTGCACCCGTCCGATGGCCGCGAAGTCGTCCACCAGCGGCCCGCCGTTGAGCAGCAGGACCTCGATGTCGACGTCGCGATGGGCCTTCACCCACTCGAGCAGGCGCAGCAGGACGATGGGCGCGCCGGTGCGCGTCGCCTCGTGCGACACCGCCAGGAGCCTGGGTCGGCGGCGTGACGTCGTCCCCCTCACGGAGCGGTAGTGTACGACGTCACAGCAGCGGGCCGGACGGCCCCGCGGCGTCGCACGACCGGTCCGTAGGGGGAACGATGTCTGCATCCGATCTGGGTCGAGCGCGGCCCCCGGCAGCCTGAGCGAGGCGAGCGGACGATGGACCCCACCTCGGTCACGGGCCTCTACGACGACGGCTACGCGGCCGACTACGACCAGCGGTTCCTGCTCGACGCCTGGCCCAAGCAGGGTGCCGAGTACGAGCTGGCCGTCGTCAAGGACAACATCCCCGACGGCGGTCGGTGGCTCGACGTCGGCTGCGGCACCGGGTGGTTCCTGAGCCAGCTGCCCCACGTCGAGCGGGCCGGCATCGACCTCTCCCCCGCCATGGTCGCCCAGGCCCGCCAGGCGAACCCCGACGCCCTGTTCGTCGAGCAGCGCTCGTTCCTCGACGACGAGCCGGCGTGGCACGGCGGGTGGGACCTCGTCACCTGCATCTGGCAGCCGTACAACTACGTCGACACGGTGGGTCAGGTCGAGACCCTGCTGGCCAACATGGCGGCGTGGACCAAGCCGGGCGGGGCGGTCTTCGTCCCCGTCGTCGACCTCGAGGACATCCGGCCCCACACCGACGTCCCCTACGACGACGAGCCCGACGTCTGGGGCGGCAGCATCACCCTCACCAGCATCACCTGGACGTGGGTCGAGCCCGGCACCGGGAAGGTCCACACCCACCTGGTGGCGCCGCACGTCGGCCACTTCGTCAAGGTCCTCTCCCCCTTCTTCCGCACCATCGAGGTCCTCCGCTACCCGCCGACCGAGCGGGGCGGCGTGTCCCGCAAGGCGGTCCTGGCCACCGGACGTCGCGGGCCCGACGACGACGGCGGCGACGCCGCAGTGGTGTGGCACTCCCGGCCGGCCCACCCCGACGACCTGGCCGACCGCCTGGCCGTCGCCGACGCGGCCATGCGCAAGCACATGGCCGAGCTGGCCGAGGCCGAGGCCGCGGCGGAGGACGACCGGCGCTGGGCCGAGGAGCAGGAGCGCTGGGCCGAGAACGCCCGGGCGTGGGAGCAGGCCGCCGAGCACACCCGCTCGGAGACCGCCCGCGCCGACGCCGCCGAGGCCGAGGTCACCCGGCTGTGGGCCGAGGTCGAGCACCTCTCGCACCTCGCCGGCGCGCCGCCCTCGCGCACCCAGCTCTCCAAGGTCCCGACCAAGAAGCTCGTCCGCGCGCGACGCTCGGCCGCCTGCGGCCCGACCGCCTCGCCCGCCGGGTGGTGCGTCGCCGAGGCTGAGCGAGGCCGGTCGCCACCCGGCCCTCCTGCCGCGACCCACCCCCACGACACGTCCGCAGGCTCGTCGAGCCGCAGCAGCACAGGAGACCAGCACCATGCGACCGGACCAGGTTCGGGCGCTCTACGGCGGCCAGTACGCCAAGCGCTTCAACAAGATCTGGCACGAGAGCGAGATGTGGGAGCCGGAGGCCGGCCACCACATCACGACCCTCACCAGCCTGATCGGCCCCGACACCCGGTGGCTCGACGTCGGCTGCGGCACGGGGTGGATGCTCAGCAGGTTCCCGGACACGGCCCGGGCCGGCATGGACATCTCACCGTCGATGCTGGCCGAGGCCCGCCAGGCGAACCCGACCGCGGAGTTCTTCCGCGAGGGCGACATCCGCCAGGACGTCCCCGAGTGGCACGACCAGTGGGACCTCGTCTCGTGCAACGGCGCCCCGTGGTCGTACCTCGACACGATGGAGGAGATCCACCAGGTCGCCCGCAACCTGTCGGCCTGGACCGCCCCCACCGGGCGCTGCCTCATGGGCATCTTCGACCTGGAGGACTACACCGGCATCAAGGCGCCCTACCCGGCGCCCGGCGAGGAGCGCTGGATCGACATCCCGGTCATCACGGGCGTCTTCTGGTCGTTCTACGACGCCGGCGGGCTGCACCAGAACATGATCGCCCCGTCGATGGAGTACTGGATCGACCTGTTCGCCCAGCACTTCCGCAAGGTCGAGATCGTGCGCTGGCCCCACGACCCGCCGTTCCTCCTCCTGCCCCGCCGCAACCTCCTCGCCAGCGAGAAGCGCGAGGCGGGCGACGACACCCCGGCCGAGATCGTCTTCCACCCGGTGCCCGACCTCGCCGACGGACCCAAGGGCCTGCTCGAGCCGATCAAGGCCCACGACGCGGTGTCGCGGCTCCAGTCCAGCGAGTCCCGCCTCGAGGCCGGCCTCGCCGACCCCGACGCCTGGGCGACGGAGAAGCCGATCGACTACTCCAGCGAGGCCGCCCGCCAGCGACCCGAGCCGCCGCCGGCCGACTGACCGACCCGGGCGGCCCCTGCCGGCGGTCTGCCGGGCACCGGCCCACGACCGTGCTCAGGGCAGGCGGGTGTTGCTCTCGTCGATGCGGACGCGGATGCTCATCCAGCCCTCGCGCTCGCCCATGATGTCGAGGTGCTCGACGAGGCTGACGACCTCGGTCATGTCGTCGCGGACGACGCCGAGGCCGGCCACGTAGTCACCGGCGAACAGGGGCACCGACTCGATGGTGGTGTCGATCTGCCACCGCCCCGGTCCCCGCTCGAGGTTGATGTCGAGGGGCTCGTCGATCAGGCGGGAGAGCGGCTGGCCCTCGCCCCCCTCGCCGGCGAACGCCCGCAGGGCCTGGCCCATGCCGATGCGGACCACCGCCTTGCAGCCGGGGAGCGGCTCGGTCGTCTCGAGCACGCCCCGCACGGTGAGGGATCCGGAGGGCTGGATGCGGTTGGGGGTGATGACGAGGTCGGTGATGTGCACCGAGTCGCTGCCCCCCGCCGCGAACTTCTGCGCCTCCTGCATGACGTAGTCGGGGATGACCGTCTTCGGGGTGCCGTCGGCGACCACCCGACCCTTCTCCAGCTGCACGATGCGGTGGCACAGGGGAGGCAGGGCGTCGAGGTTGTGGGTGACGATGACGGTGGTGCGCCCCTCGCGGTTCAGCTTGAGGATGCGCTCCAGGCTGCGGCGCTGGAAGTCGAAGTCGCCGACCGAGAGCACCTCGTCGACGAGGATCACGTCGGGATCGCTGTGCGAGGCCAGGGCGAAGCCCAGGCGGGCGAGCATGCCCGACGAGTAGTGCTTCACGGGACGGTCGAGGGCGTGGGCCACGCCGGAGAAGTCGACGATGTCGTCCCAGCGACGACGGAGCATGGCGCGATCCATGCCCAGCAGGGCGCCGGCGTAGTTGAGGTTCTCGACCCCGGTCATCTCCGGGTGGAAGCCGAGGCCCAGCTCGATCATCGACGCGACCCGGCCGTGCACCCGCACCTCACCCCGGGAGGGGGCGACGACGCCGGCGATGAGCTTCAGGATCGTCGACTTGCCGGCGCCGTTGTTGCCGATGATGCCGATCGACTGGCCCTCGCCGATGGTGAGGTCGCTCGGGGCCAGGGCCACGACCGACTCCGGCGCCGGGTCGGTGGCCAGCGGCTTGGGCCAGGCGAGGCGGAGGTGCCGCTTGTTGGACGGCGTGTACCACTTGGCCGCGTCCTCGAGGATGATCGTGGGGTCCGCGTTCCACGGGGGCGGGTCGATCTTGGGCTCGACGATCGACGGGAGGTCGACCTCGGCGACGTCGCCGTGCTCGGGGATCAGCCCCGCGAACGGGCTCGCCTCGTCGCCGACCGGCTCGGCCTGCTCGCTCATGGGTGCACCGGCGGGGTCACAGGGCATCCACCAGACGGTCCTCGACCTTCCCGAAGTACCAGAAGGCCACGACCAGCAGGATCGAGCCGACCGCCCCCTGGAGGGCGAGCTCGGTCCAGTCGGGGTAGTTGCCGGCCAGGATCGTGTCGCGGACGCCGTCGATGCACACCGCGACCGGGTTCCAGTCGGCCAGCCACGACAGGTCCTCGGGGATCGCCTTGCTGGAGTACATGACCGGGGTGGCGAAGAACCCGAGGCGCAGCAGCAGGGGCACGATCGTGGTCAGGTCCCGCATGTAGACGGCGAGGGGGGCGAGCAGGAGGGCGGCGCCGTACATCCAGATGGCCAGCACCGTGATCGGGATCACCGCGAACAGGGCGTGGTAGTCCGGCCGCACCCCCTGGATCAGGGCGGTGACGAACAGGAGCACCATGCCGATCCCCAGGTCGACGAAGGCCGACGTGCCCGGCGCCAGCGGGATGACGATCCGCGGGAACCAGATCTTCGGCAGGGTGCCGGACTCGTAGCCGATGGACATCATCCCCATCTGCACGCCGTGCTGGAAGAACTGCCAGAGGATGATCCCGGCCCACACCATCGAGAGGTACGGCAGGCCCTCGCCGGTCGCCTGGAAGATCTGGGTGAACACGAACCCGTAGATGACGACCATCGCCGCCGGCTGGACGACCATCCACACGCCCCGGCCGATGTTCTGCTTGTACCGGGACCGGACCTCGCGGGCGGCGGTGGCGAGGAGCAGGGTGCGGGTCGCACGGAGGGTGGCCCCGGGACGGACGGAGCTGTTGGGGCGGAGGATGGTCCACCGCTCCTCGTTGCGGCTCCGCCGCACCCGTGGGCCGTCGACCCCCGCGCCGGCCTCGGCGTCGGCGTCGGCGACGTCGGCGCGGGGCTCGGGGTCGAGGGTGCCCGACGCGTCGGTCGCCGTCACCTGGTGGCTCCGCGCGCGGCGGTCATGGTCATGGATCCCCTTGCGGCGGCCACGATCGGGGCGTCCGAACGGTCGCGTGCTCGCATCCCTGCTCTCTCTCCAAGCTGCCCCGGAGGGCACCACCCGAGCGGCGGAGCGTATCGCACACCGCGGGACGAGGGCACCGACGCGTGCATCATGGGGCGATGTCCGGACTCGCCGACCTCGACGACCTCGACCTCACCACCGTGGAGCTGGAGGACGGGACGCCCCTCCTCGCGGCGTGGACGCCGCGGCCCGACGGGACGGGGGTGTGGGTGGCCCGGGGCTCGCTGCCGGCGACCTCCGTCACCGTCGAGCTGGACCCGATGCGCAACATGCTCGTGCCCGACGCGTTCTACCCGGAGTCGGCGTCGGTGCAGGAGGTCTTCGACCGCCTGCTCCACGACGGCTTCAACACCTACCGCCGGGTCACCGACGACGACCCCGAGACGAACCTCGGCTGCCGGCTCGGCCTCCTCACCGACTACCGCCGCGACATCCCGTTCGACCAGGTCGGGAGCAACGGGGCGGTGTTCGGGCTCAGCTACGGCTGGCCCGGGAGCCCGGCGGGCGGCAACGTGAACGTCACCGTGATCGGGGCCGAGGTGCGGGCCAGCGAGGACCCGGCCAACGAGGTCGGCGGCTGCATCGCCTCGCTGCAGCTCGGCCGCGGCACCGACCCGCCCCCGACCGCCTCCCTGTGGGGATCGTCGTACACGCTGCGGGGGTCGGTCGGGCGCCAGCCGGGCGGCCTCATGGCCTACACCGCGGTCGTGCAGAACTACTTCGACGGCCCCGGCTCGCGCTCCGACAACTACGGCTTCGCCGCGGTCACCCGCCCCGGGATCGGCGACGGCCACGACTTCCACCACCACGACCCGATCCGGCACTCCACGACCTACCCGGTCGACTACGGCTTCGTGGTCTGCGGCGACTCGGGGGCCTACCCCGACGGCGGGGACGTCGGCTACCGGGTGGCGTTCCAGGCCGGTGGGGCGGCCTCGCCCTGGGCGACCCGCGAGCAGTGGCGCACCCGCATCGGCACCGGCCTGCTCGTCCGCGACTGGCTCGAGTCCGGCATCCACGTCCACCCGCCGCACCCCGACGCCGGCGAGGTCCCCCAGCTGCGCCTCGACCGGCGCGACAGCCAGGCCGGCAACTACCTCGAGTGCCGCAGCGAGGACGGGCTCGGGCTGATGGCCGCCATCGGGCCCGACGGCCGGATCCGCGCCGCCGAGGGTCGCGACCCGGCCGAGGTGGTGACCGTGGCCCAGCTCGACGCGGCCATCGCCGCCGTGCGCGCCGAGCTCGGGCTCACCGCCCGCACCGGCGCCGGGACCGCCGGGCTGTCCGGCGCCACGACCCGCGAGCTGGGCGGGGAGCTGGCGTCGCGGCTCTCCCCGCTGCGACCCCGGTTCTGGCGCTCGGTGCGGCGCAAGGCCGGCCGCCTGCGCCCGTCCCGCTGAGAGGTCTGCCGGGTCAGCGCGCCGCGCGACGGAGTCGCTCGTTGGCGAGCACCGCCGGCACGACCGCCAGCCCGGCGCGCAGCCGCGGCCAGAACAGCACCACCACGAGGGCGGTGAGCGCCAGGTAGGCGGGGTCGTGCACGGCCAGGGCCAGGCTGAGCAGCAGGGCCGGCCAGATCTGGGTCCAGTAGAGGAACCACCCCCGCTCGATGGTCGTCACCGCGGTCGAGCGGTCGATGACGCCGCGGAGCCGGGCCAGGTGGAAGCCGGCCACGACCACGACGGCGCCGACGACGAGCCAGGGCGCCCACGTCGCCACCGTCGCGGTGAGCAGCACCAGCCCGACCAGCTCGACGGGGAACAGCACCCGGCGCATCAGTCGGGCCGCCCGCACCTCGCCGATCGCGGTCACCAGCGTCGAGGTGCCGGTGGCCCGGTCGTTGGCCGCGTCGTCGACCTGGTGCAGCACGATGGCGCGGAGCCCGAAGCCGGCCGCCCAGGCCACCGAGCCGACCACCATCAGGGCCTCGGGCCCCGCCGGATCGCCCAGGGGCGCGAAGAGCGAGATGGTGAAGAGGGCGGGCAGCACGAAGGCGTTGCTCGCGTCGGCCAGCGGCCCCAGGAGGGTGTGCTCCTTCAACCGCAGCGGCCGGGGCGAGTAGGCCAGCGGGACGAGGTAGAGGGCGCCGAGGAGCGCCCACGCCGCGCCGGAGAGGGGCACGACCAGCCACGGCAGGAGCCCGACGCCGGCGAAGGCGAGGACGGCCACGATCCGCAGCGGAGGGGCGACCTTGGCCATCGAGTTGCGCTTGCCGACCCGCCGATCGGCCTCGACGTCGGAGGCGTCGTTCACCACGTAGGCGTAGGCGGCGAGCGAGATCGCCGACCAGAGCAGGGCCAGCACCCGGGGCAGCGCGTCCCCCGGATCGACGTCGCGCCAGCCGATCTGGAGCGCGGCCCCGGCGACGATGGGTCCGAGCATGTGGGCCCACCACTGGTTCGTCCGCACCGCCCGGGCGACCTTGGCCACCAGGGCCAGCGGGCTCCGGCGGGCCGACGGGACTCCGGCCGGGGGCGGGTCCGGAGCAGCGATCGGCGGGGTGACGACGACGTCGGGTGCAGGTGGCGAGGGCACCACCTCGTCCGGGGCCTCGGGCGCCGTCTCGTCCACCGGCGTCGGGGCCTCCGCCGGCGGGTCGGGGACGTGGACCAGCGGCTCCGTCGCGTACAGGTCGGCCAGCGCGGCATCGACGTCGTCGGAGAGCGCGTGGAGCAGCTCCACCGCGCACGACGTCGCCGCGAGGCTGCCGGCCCAGGGCGGCTCACCGCCGGACGGGAGGACCGCGGTCACCTCGGCGAGTGCCTGCTCGGCGTCGGGGCGTTGGGAGGGAGGCAGCTCGGCGGCCAGGCGGTGCGCTGCCCACGAGACGCCGAGGGCCTGGGCGGTGAGGTCGATCGGCGGGTCGTGGCGAGCGGCCGCGGCCCGGACCGGTCGGAACGCGGGCCCCGCCGCGTAGGCCGTCATCAACCGCAGGCGGTCGAGCACGTTGGTGCGGAAGGCGGAGCCCGACAGGTTCCTCGCCGTCTCGCTGCCGCCGTGCACCCGGAAGGCGGCCACCGGCTGCTCGACCAGGGCCAGGCCCCTCGCCACGCCGAGCCGCACCAGCAGCAGGTAGTCCCACAGCTGGACGTAGCCGGTGTCGAAGCCCCCGACCCGGAGCGCGGCCCGACGGTCGAGCAGCACCGCGACCGGTTCGCCCACGAAGTTGAGCTGCGGCACCCGGTCGGCCGCGGTCCGCACCGCCGCCTCGGCCACCTGCTCGGGGGTGGCGACGCCGGAGCCGAGCCGCCGCACGAGCGACTCGTCCAGCAGGTGCGCGCACGCATCGCGCTGCCAGTCCGGGACGCCGTCCTCGAACCGGTACGTCCGCCCCCCGACCACCGCGGGGACGCCGCGCCGGCGCGCCGCCCGGAGCGCGGCGAGGCCGCCCGGCTCCAGCAGGTCGTCCTGGAACACGGGCTTCACCCACCGGCCCCGCGCCATCTCCAGGCAGCGGTTGACGTTGCCCACCGCGCCGAGCCGCTCGGGGTTGCGGTGCACGCGCAGACCGGCGATGCGGTCGCGGTAGGACTCCGCCCGGGCCACGGAGTCGTCGCTCGACCCGTCGTCGTTGACCAGCACCTCGACGCCGGTCAGGTCCTGGGCGGCGATGCTCGCCAGGCACTCGTCGAGGTAGGCCGACCCGTCGTAGGTCGGGACGATGACCGAGACGTCGATGCCCCGGCTCACCGGCCCCCTCCCCCGCCGGGGCGCACGCTCACGGCGCGCCCGCGAGGACCCGCTCGATGACCTCGAGCACCTGCGGACCGGCCACCGCGACCTGGTGGTCGCGCTCCACGACCGTCGCCGCGAGCGATCCCATCGCGCCGCGACGGCCCGGGTCGTCGAGCAGGTCGAGGGCGGCGTCGGCCATGGCCTCGACGTCGAGGTAGGGGACGACCACACCCGACTCGCCCAGGCCCTCGTCGACGCTGCGCCGCACCAGCTCGGTCATCCCCCCGGAGCGGTCGAAGCAGATCAGCGGCACCTCGAGCAGGCCCGCCTCCAGCCCGACCAGGGGGTACGGATCCTCCCGGGAGGTGAGGGCGAGGACGTCGAAGGCCCGGTACCAGTCGTGGGGCCGGGACTGGAGCCCGACCAGGTGGAGCCGCCCGCCGGCCTGGGCCGCGTCGAACGCGATCTGCTCGCCGTCGTCGCCCCCGGGGAGCCCGCCGACCCACAGCAGGTGCACGTCGTCGCGGCCCCGCCGGTCGATGTCGCGGGCCAGCTGGGTGAACAGGTCGATGCCCTTGCGCCAGTCGGCCCACCCGGACCCGCCCACCACCAGGGCGTCGGGCGGGATCCCCAGCGAGGCCAGGACCTCGGTGCGGTCCCGCTCGGGTGGGGCCAGCACGCGGGGCGGGTCGATGAACTCGTAGATCCTCGTGATGTCGGTGCGGGCGAGGCCGAGCTGGCGGACGAGGTTGTCGGCCACGCAGTCCGCCGCCGCGATCACGTGGTCGACGCGGCGCCGCACCAGCTCCTGGTCGAGGGGCGGGAGCGACCAGCCCAGGGCCGAGCGGAGCTCGTGCACGTGGGCGATCACCGCGTCGGCCCGGGGCAGGTGGTGCAGCAGGCGGACGCTGGCCGCGCTGTTGAGGTAGACGGCGCGGGCCCCGCGATCGGTGCGACGTCGCGCCGGAGCCGCGACACCTGGCGACGGAGGGCGGCCTTGTCGCGGCCCTTGTCGCGCAGCCGGCGCTCGGCGCTGCTCGGCTGCCGGCCAGTCGGCCTCGGTGCCGAGGACGGTGGTCGGGCCGACCTCCTCGAACTGCGCGGTGAGGGGCCCGTCCCGGAGGATGGCGACCTCGGGCTCGATCCGGCTGTTGTCGCGCAGCCACCGCACCAGGTGGAGGAGGGCCATGGGCGCGCCGGTGAGCGACCCCTCGTGCGACACGAACAGCACCCGCTCGCGTCGTCACCGGTCACCGCCCCTCGCCAGGTCGACGAGGCGCTCGCCGACGACGCTGACGTCCTGGGCCGCGAGGGCGGCCCGGCCGTCCTCGAAGCGACGGTGGGCGCCGGTGCGCACGTCGTCGTGGAACCCGATGACGGCCTCGGCCATGCCGACCACGTCGAGGTACTCGACGACGCGCCCGTCGGGGCTGCGTCCGACCTCGGGCGCGTGCGGGTGCGAGTCGAAGCACACCACCGGGAGCCCGCCCTTGGCCGCCTGCCAGGCGAGCCACGGCGGCACCTCGTCCGGTGTGGTCAGCACGATGGCCCGGACCTCCCGCAGCCGGTCGTGCAGCTCGGCGTGGGAGGCGGGCAGGTGGAGCCGATCCCGGACGCCGAGGAGGTCGAGGTCGTGGAGCAGCGGGGCGAGGTGCTCCTCCCGCTCGACCTCGGTCCAGAGCAGCCGGAGGTCGAGCTCGGGCCGGAGCCGGAGCATCGCCTGCACCAGGCGGGCCGTGTGGTCGCTGCGGAACCACGTGCCCCCGGCGACGGCGAGGTCCAGGCGGTCGGGGTCGGTCGGCACGTGGCTCGCCTCCCACTCGGCCAGGTCGACCAGCTCGCCGACCAGGTCGATGGACCCCGGGTCGATCCCCCAGGTCTCCGACGCCCAGTCCCGCGTCTCCTCGTCGTCGGCGAACCAGACGTCGGTGGCCTCGAGCAGCCGGGTCACGTGGTCCGCGGGCAGGGAGGCGGCCGCGTCCCTGTCGTCGGCGCGGAGGTGGGTGACGACCCGCCGCTCGCCGGGCGGCAGGTAGCGCAGCGCGGGGGCGCACACCGCGCTGTTGAGGTAGAGCCCTCCGGACCTCGGCACCGATCGGAGCGTCGAGCGGATGGCGCGGGCCGTGAACGTGCCCGCCAGCCGGTCGGAGCCGGCGCGGCGCATGGCCCGGGGCAGGGTCCGACGGTGGTCGCGGGCCACGTCGTGGAAGGTCCCCGCCTCGAAGCGGGCGGTGCTCGACCAGCCCGGCAGCCACAGCACCGTGTGCAGGCGGACGACGGGCTGGCCGGCCATCCACGTGATCAGCACCTCGGCGGCCCGCATGGCGGGGCCGTCGTCGGCGGTGAGGTGCACGACGGTCCAGGGGACCTGTCCGTCGGCGCGGTCCGACGTCACGTCACATCCACCTCTCGATCGCGGCCCAGGTCCTCGGCGCGACCACCGACACGTCGTAGCCGTCGCGGATGACGACCCGGCCGCGCTCCCCCATCTCCCGACGCCGCTCGTGGTCGTCGAGCAGGGCGCCCACCACCTCGGCCAGCCCCTGCGGATCGGGGTAGGCCACGACCTCCCCGCAGCCCTGCCGGAGCAGGTCGGGGATGCCACCGGTGTCGTAGGCGACGATCGGGGTGCCGACCGCGGCCGCCTCCAGGCAGACCAGGGGGAAGGGGTCCTCCCGCGAGGTCAGGACGAAGAGGTCCATCAGTGCGAACCACGTGGTCGGGTCGGGCTGGGGGCCGACGAAGCGGACCACGTCGCCGACGCCGAGCCGGTCGGCCAGGTCGAGGGCCCGGGCGATGCCCTCGTCGTCGCCGCCGACCCAGACGAAGGTGATCGGCGTGTCGGGCGACCGCCGACGCAGGTCGGCCGCGAGTCGCAGGAAGAGGTCGGGTCCCTTCCGGAACTCGAGGGTGCCGCAGCTCCCGACGACCAGGTGGGCCGGGTCGATCCCCCGCGCCTCCCGGGCCGCCGTCCGGTCGAGGTCGTCGGTCGCGTCGAGGACGGCGTCGAGGTCGACCATCCCGTGGTGGTGCTCGATGACCTCGGGGTCGACGTGGTGGTCGCGGACCAGCTCGTCGGTCACCGCCCCGGCCACCGAGAACACCCGCGTCGCCCCACCCAGCAGCTGCTCCCGGTCGACCGCGCCGAGCCGCTGGACGAGCCCGATCTCCAGCTCGTGCACGTGGGACAGCTGCACCCAGGGGCCGGGGCGCAGCGCCCGGGCCAGCTCGGCGCTGGGCGCGCAGTTCACGTACACGACCGACGCGTCGGCGAACGGCGCCACCAGCTCCGCCAGCGCCTCGTGGCGACGGGCCCCCCACCAGGCCACCTCGTCCTCCTCCCCGCTCAGCATGCGGTCCCGGTCCTCGTCGGAGATCTCGGGCGACAGGGGCTCGAACACCGTCACCGACGCGAGCGACGACAGCTCGTCGAGGAGCTCACCGCCGGCCAGCAGGACGAGGTCGATGTCGACCGTCGAGCCCGACGCCCTGATCCACCGCAGCAGGTGGAGCAGGTAGATCGGCGGCCCGGTGCGATCGGCCGCGTGGCCCAGCACGAGCAGTGCGTGGCACGTCACGGGGTCTCCACGCCCACGGGGACGAGGCGCTCGACCTCGGCGGTCACGTGCCGCCAGCTCGCCATGCGGGCCCGGCGCAGCGCGGCCGGGTCCCCGGTGGCGGCGCAGATGCGGTCGGCCATGGCGCCGACGTCGGCCCGATCGACCACCGTGCCGCCCCAGCGGGCCAGCTCGTCGCCCTGCGGGTGGCCCTCCCAGCACAGCAGCGGGGTGGCCCGCCGGGCCGCGGTCGCGGCGAAGTCGTCGGGGAGGGTGAGCGAGCTGCGCAGCGGCAGGGCGACGAGGTCGGCCAGCTCGACGGCGTCGTCCCAGTCGAGGGCGTCGGGCACCAGGTGCACCCGATCGAGGCCCAGGTGGGTGAGCTCGTGCTCGAGGGGCCAGGGGCGCTCGCCCCCCGAGGGCATCCCCCACCAGAGCATCGTCGGCACCGCACGACCCCCGCGCCGCTGCACCTCCCACGCCAGCCCGAGGGTGAGGTCGGGCATCTCCGCCCAGTCCGACACCGGCGGCACGGCCACGACGGGACCGTCGGCGGGCAGGCCCACCGCGGCGCGAGCCCGGGCCCGGGCCGCGGCGCTGGGCACGGGAGCGGGGAGGGCGGTGCCGAGCTCGGGCGCGGGCTCGATCCGCGCCGGATCGACGCCGGCCGAGACCAGGGCCGCGGCGTCGGCGTCGTCGGCGACGAGGAAGCGGTCGGCCCGCTCGACCAGGTGGCGACGATCCCGGGGCGGCAGGCCGGCGATGCCGTGGTCCCACGGGTGGACGTAGACCGTGACGGGGACGTCCGGGGATCGGACCAGCCGCAGCACGGGCATCGCCCACACGCCGTGCAGGTGGATGCAGTCGGGGTCGCCTCCCAACCGCGCCCGGTCGGCCCGGGTGCGGCCGTCCTGCACCCGGGCCGCGAGGGCCGGGCTGACCCTGCCGACGGCGGACTGCACCGCGGCGCCGGCGGTGCGGTGGGCCAGCGGCTCCATGCGGTGGACGGTCGCCAGCGTCGCGAGCTCGTCGAGCACCGGGCCGTCGGCGAAGGCCGCCACCTCGACATCGACGTCGAGCGCCCGGAGCCCGGTGAGCACGTCGAGCAGGTACCGCCGGGGCGCGTTGACCTCGGCCACGTCCGCGATGCCCACCAGAAGGCGCTTGGTCATGCTGCGTCCTGCCCCCCGACGGTCCTCCTCGCGGCGCAGAAGAGTAGCGAACGGGGCCGGCCCCGCCCGCCGGCCGATCGGCCCCTCACAGCAGGCCGCGCTCGACGGGCCCACTCGAGGGTCGCCCCGCCGAGCACCGGCGGCGTCGCCGCCAGGTCGCTCGGGGTGCGGGCCCCGCACAGGACCATCACCGCCCGGAGCTCGTCGACAAGGCCGTCGAGGTCGTCGACCAGGGCCTCGACGCCGACCTGGGCGGCCAGGATCGCCCGGCGACCCAGTCCCGCGGCCGACGCCCCGAGGGCCAGGGCCCGGGCCACGTCCAGCCCGTCGCGCACCCCGCCGGTGGCGATGACCGCCACCCCTGCGCCCCGGACCTCGAGCAGCGAGGCCACCGTCGGCACGCCCCAGTCGGCGAGGACCCGACCCCGCCGGGCGGCGCGGGCGTCCCGCGCGGCCTCGGCCCGGGCGGCCTCGATCCGCACGAACGACGTGCCGCCGGCGCCGCCGACGTCGATGCCCGCGGCCCCCGCCGCGGCCAGCGCCTCGGCGTCGGCGCGACTCATGCCCGACCCCGTCTCCTTCACCACGACCGGCACCGGGCTGGCCGCGATGGCGTCGCGCAGGGCCGGGCAGCAGCGGCCCGGTGACCAGGTCGCCCTCGGGCTGGACGAGCTCCTGGGCCACGTTGAGGTGCACCGTCAGCACGTCGGCGCGGACCATGGCGACCACCGCGGCGACGTCGTCGGGGCCGAGGGGCGGGGCATCGCCCTGGGCGACCAGCTGAACCGCCCCGATGTTCGCCATCACCAGGGCGCTGGGCGCCTCGTCGCGGATGGCGGCGAACGTCTCGGCCAGGTCGGGCCGACGCAGCGCGGCCCGCTGGCTGCCCACCCCGACGGCGAGTCCGAGCCGCTCCGCCGCGGCCCCCAGGGCGCGGTTGAGGGGGGCCGCATCGGGGTGCCCACCGGTCATGGGCACGAGCACCAGCGGCGCCGCAAGGCGGTGGCCGAACAGCTCGACCGACGGGTCCACGTCGGCCAGGGACAGCTCGGGGAGGGCCCGGGCGACGAGCCTCACGTCGTCCCAGCCCGGGTCGACCCCGCTCTGCGACGACGGCGATGCGGCCAGCGCCAGGTGGTCGGCCTTGCGCTCGGCCACCGGGTCGACCGCCGCCCGGCCCCGGGAGACCCGTCTCCGCCCCCGGTCACGGTCATCGTCGGCACGCTACCCGGCGCTGCGGCGGGGCGTCCGCACGGCCGCGAGGGTCGCTCCCGACGACCCGGTGGGACCGATGTCACGCTCCGTCCGAGCAGGGTCACGCTGGGTTAGGGAGGCGGAAACACTCCCGAAACCGGTGCGCGCCACACTCGGCCCGCATGTCGGCGTTGGATCTGGCGGGCCTCACGGTGGCCGTGACCGCGGACCGGCGGTCGACCGAGCAGATCGAGCTCCTGGCGCGCCGCGGGGCGCGCACGATCCACACCCCCACGGTGCGCACCGAGGCCCTGGGGCCCACCGAGGTGGTGGTCCCCGTCACCGAGCGGGTGCTCGCCCACCGGCCGGAGGTCGTGGTGCTGACCACCGCGCTCGGGATCCGGGCCTGGTTCGAGGCGGCCGAGGCGGCCGGCCTGGCCGACCCGCTGCTCCGGTCCCTCAACCGGGCCGAGCTGGTCGTCACCCGCGGCCCGAAGGCGCGGGGCGCGGCGTCGACCCATGGCATCGACGTCCACTGGGACGCGCCCCGGGCCCGCATCACCGACATCGTCGACCACCTCGACGGCCGGGTCGACGGGCGCCGCGTGGTCGTCCAGCGCGACGGGGCCGACCACGCGGGGCTGGCCGACACGCTGAGCTCGTTCGGTGCCGACGTGATCGACGTCCCGGTCTACCGGTGGACCCTGCCACCCGACACCGACCCCGCCGACCGCCTGATCGACGCGGTCCTGGCCGGGACCGTCGACGCGGTGACGTTCACCTCGGGCCCCTCGGTGCTGAACCTGGCCGTCCTCGCGGCCCGACGGGGCCTGGCCCGCGACCTGGAGCAGGCCATGCGCGACGTCATCGTGGTCGCGGTCGGGGAGGTCACCGCCGAGACCCTCGGCGGCGCCGGGTTCACCGCGTCGGTGGTGCCGTCGCGGCCACGGCTGGGGGCGATGGTCCACGCCTTCGCGACCCACTGCGTCGACCTGCCGACCGTGACGGTGGGCCCGGTGGGGATGCGCCTCGGCGCGGCCGCAGCCCTCGTCGACGGCACCGTCGTGGACCTCCCCCGCCGCGAGCTGCAGGTGCTGGCCGAGCTGGCCGACCGGCCGGGCGTCGTCGTCGCCAAGTCCGAGCTGCGCCGGCGGGTGTGGTGCGACGGTCCCGAGGTCGACGACCACGCCGTCGAGGTGACCGTCGGCCGGCTCCGCCGCCGCCTCCCCGCGCCCCTCGAGGTGCAGACCGTCGCCCGCCGCGGCTACCGCCTCGTCGCCTCCCCGCCTGAGCCACCGTGACCCCGACCCTTCTGTGAGCGGCCCCACATGCGCGAACCGCTCACAGAACGGTGGCGACGGGGTCGGTCACCGGACTTCTCACACGCCCCGCGAACCGGCGTGCGCCAACCGTCTCGGAGCCGACCCGCGGGGGCAACGGGCGGGCAACCGGCCCTTCGTACGTTGCGACCGATCCCACCCGGTCCAACACGGAGGCCTGCATGCCACCAACGGCGGTCACGACCCTCACCCCCACCGACGTCGCCGAGGAGGCGGTGCGCGACGAGAAGCGTCGCATCACCGACTGGCGTCCGGAGGACACCGCGTTCTGGGAGGCCACCGGCGCCCGGGTCGCCCGGCGGAACCTGATCCTCTCGATCTTCTCCGAGCACATCGGCTTCTCGGTGTGGAGCCTCTGGTCGGTGTGGGTGCTGTTCCTCGGTGAGCCGTGGGGCTTCACCCCGGAGCAGAAGTTCCTGCTGACCACCGCGCCCGCCCTCGTCGGCGCCCTGCTGCGCCTGCCCTACACCTTCGCGGTGGCTCGCTTCGGCGGCCGCAACTGGACGATCTTCTCGGCGCTCGATCCTGCTGGTCCCCTGCATCGCGGCCGGGCTGGTGCTCGAGCCGGGCGTCGAGTTCTCGACCCTGCTCGGGGCGGCGCTGCTCGCCGGCATCGGTGGCGGGAACTTCTCCTCCTCGATGTCCAACATCGACGCGTTCTACCCGCAGCGGCTGAAGGGCTGGGCCCTCGGGCTCAACGCCGGCGGCGGCAACCTCGGCGTCGCCGCCGTGCAGCTGGTCGGCCTCCTGGTCCTCGCCACCGCCGGCGCCGACCACCCCCGGCTGCTCCTCGTCGTCTACATCCCGCTGATCATCGTGTCGGCGGTGGCCGCGGCCCTGTGGATGGACAACCTGGCCCACGTCAGCAACGAGAAGGGGGCCATGCGGGAGGTCGCCCGCGACGCCCACACCTGGATCATCTCCTTCCTCTACATCGGCACCTTCGGCTCGTTCATCGGCTTCGCCTTCGCCTTCGGCCAGGTGCTCCAGAACCAGTTCGGCGACGACTTCGCGACCCCCGCCGAGGCGGCTCGGCTGACCATCCTGGGACCGCTGCTCGGCTCGCTGATCCGGCCCGTCGGCGGCCGCCTGGCCGACCGCTTCGGCGGCGCCCGCATCTCGCTCGGCATCTACGCCCTCATGGCCGGCGGCGCCGGCATCGTGCTGGTGGCCTCGACCCAGGAGTCGCTGCCGCTGTTCGTCGCCGGCTTCGTGGTGCTGTTCGTCCTCAGCGGCATCGGGAACGGCTCGGTGTACAAGATGATCCCGACCATCTTCCAGGCCAAGGCCGCCCTGCGCATCGCCGACGGGGTCGACATGGACGTGGCGGCCCGCGACGCCCGGCGCCTCTCCCGGGCCCTGATCGGCATCGGTGGGCTGCACCGGCGCCTTCGGCGGCGTGCTGGTCAACCTGACCTTCCGCCAGTCGTTCCTCTCCACCGGCACCGGCGACCGGGCCTACATCGGCTTCATGGCCTTCTACCTGGTCTGCATGGTCGTCACCTGGGCCGTCTACCTCCGCCCGTCGCCCACGCGACTGCAGGGGGTCTGAGATGAGCCCCTCCCCCACCCGCCCGACCGTCCTGGTCGTCGGCAACGGCATGGTCGGCCACCGCTTCGTCGAGGCCGCCATCGAGCGGGGCCTCACCCGCACCCACCGCCTGGTCGTCGTGGGCGAGGAGCGCCGCCCGGCCTACGACCGGGTCCACCTCTCGGCGCTGTTCGACGGCTCCACCGCCGCCGACCTCGCCCTGGGCGAGCCCGGGCTCTACGACGGGGCCGGGGTCGACCAGATCCTCGGCGACCCGGTCGCCACCCTCGACGTGGCCGCCCGCACCGCCGTGACCGAGGCCGGACGCACGATCGCCTACGACTCGTGCGTCCTCGCCACCGGGTCGGCGCCGTTCGTCCCGCCCATCCCCGGGACGGACGCCGCCGGCTCCTTCGTGTACCGCACCATCGACGACCTCGACTCGATCCGCCACTGGGCGGCCGGGTGCCGCACCGGCGCCGTCGTCGGCGGCGGGCTGCTCGGGCTGGAGGCAGCCAACGCCCTCCGGCTGCTCGGCCTCCACACCACCGTGGTCGAGTTCGCACCGCGGCTGATGGCGGTGCAGCTCGACGACGGCGGCGGCCGGGCCCTGCTCCGCCACGTCACCGACCTCGGCATCGAGGTCCGGACCGGCGCGGCCGCGGCCGCGGTGCGGACCACCGCCGACGGGCGCGTCGCCGGCCTGTCCTTCGCCGAGGGGGCCGACCTCGACGCCGAGATGGTGGTGTTCGCGGCCGGCATCCGACCCCGCGACCAGCTCGCCCGCGAGAGCGGCATCGCGGTCGGCGACAGGGGCGGCGTGCTGGTCGACGACCGCTGCGCCACCTCCGCCCCCGGCGTGTTCGCCATCGGCGAGGTCGCCAACCACGACGGCCGGGTCTACGGGCTCGTCGCCCCGGGCTACGCCATGGCCGAGGTCGTGGTCGACCAGCTCGGCGGGGGCGCCGGCACCTTCACCGGCGCCGACCTGTCGACCAAGCTCAAGCTCCTCGGCGTCGACGTCGCCAGCGTCGGTGACCCCCACGCCCCCGGCGACGAGGTGGTCGTGTCCGACCCCCGCACCGGCTCCTGGAAGAAGGTCGTGGTCGGGGCCGACGGCCAGGTGATCGGCGCGGTGCTGGTCGGCGACGTCGCCGCCTTCACCATGCTCGTCCAGGCGGCGCGGGGCACGATCCCCACCCCCGACCTGCTCCCGCTCCTGCAGCCGTCGGGCGGGGCGCCGGCGACGGGTCCGGCCGACCTCCCCGACGAGGCGACGATCTGCTCCTGCCACAACGTCTCGTGCGGCACCATCCGCGAGGCCGTCGACGACGGTTGCGAGACGGCCGGCGACGTGAAGGGCTGCACGAAGGCCGGCTCCGGGTGCGGGTCGTGCGTGGCCCTCGTCGGCGAGCTGGTCGACGCCCGGCTGGTCGCCGCGGGCAGGACGGTCGAGAGGCGGCTGTGCCCGCACTTCGCCCTCACCCGCCCCGAGCTGTACGAGGTCGTGCGGGCCACCGGCATCCGCACCTTCGCCGAGCTGGTCGCCGCCCACGGCACCGGCCGGGGCTGCGAGATCTGCAAGCCCACCGCGGCGTCGATCTTCGCCAGCCTCGGCTCGGGCTACATCCTCGACGGCGAGCAGGCCAGCCTCCAGGACTCCAACGACCACTTCCTGGCCAACATCCAGCGCGACGGCACCTACTCGGTGGTGCCCCGGGTGCCCGGCGGCGAGATCACACCGGCCCAGCTCATCGCCATCGGCGAGGTCGCCCGCGACTTCGACCTCTACACCAAGATCACCGGCGGTCAGCGCATCGACCTGTTCGGCGCCCGGGTCGAGCAGCTGCCCGCCATCTGGGCCCGGCTCGTCGACGCCGGGATGGAGTCCGGCCACGCCTACGGCAAGTCGCTCCGCACGGTGAAGTCGTGCGTCGGCAGCACGTGGTGCCGCTACGGCGTGCAGGACTCCACCCAGCTGGCCATCGACCTCGAGCTCCGCTACCGGGGCCTGCGGGCGCCCCACAAGATCAAGCTGGCGGTGTCGGGCTGCGCCCGGGAGTGCGCCGAGGCCCAGGGCAAGGACGTGGGCGTCATCGCCACCGAGAACGGCTGGAACCTCTACGTCGGCGGCAACGGCGGCATCCGACCGGCCCACGCCCAGCTCCTCGCCGAGGACCTCTCCACCGAGCAGCTGGTGGCCGCCATCGACCGCTACCTCATGTGGTACGTCCGCACCGCCGAGCGGCTGGAGCGCACCGCCACCTGGCAGCGCAAGCTCCCCGGCGGCATCGACTTCGTCCGCCGGGTCGTGATCGACGACGAGCTGGGCATCGGCGCCGAGCTCGAGGCCGACGTCGAGGCCCACGTCGCCGGCTACCGCGACGAGTGGGCCGAGACGCTGGCGACGCCCGAGCGCATGGCCCGCTTCGTGTCGTTCGTGAACACCGACGAGCCCGACCCGAGCGTCACGCACGTCCGGGTGCGGGGCCAGCTCATCCCGGAGGGAGCCCGATGACCACCACCGAACCCACCCTCGCCCCCACCACCGGCTGGACGGCCATCTGCCGTGCCGACCGGCTCACCCCCGACCGGGGCATCGCCGCCCTGGTGGACGGGCGAGCCCGTCGCCGTGTTCCACCTCTCCGACGGGTCGACCTTCGCCATCGGCAACGTCGACCCGTTCTCCGGAGCCAGCGTGCTCAGCCGCGGCATCGTCGGCGACGTCGGCGGCACCCCCACCGTCGCGTCACCGATCTTCAAGCAGCGCTTCGACCTCCGCACCGGGCGCAGCCTCGACGACGACGCGGTGTCGGTCCCGACCTACGACGTCCGCCTCGTCGACGGCACCTGCGAGCTGCGGACGGGGGACGCCCGACCGTGACCGTCACGCCCGTGTCCATCGGGCCCCGTCCCTCGGCGGAGGGCCTGGGCACCACGCTCCCCCTCGGCCTGCCCGACGGCCACCGCCCCGAGCTGCTCGCACTGGACGCCGGCGAGCAGTACCGCTTCGGGTTCGACATGGGCGCGTGCATCGGCTGCCACTCGTGCGAGGTGGCGTGCGCCGAGCAGAACGGCCTGCCCGCCGGCACCGTGTGGCGCCGGGTCGGCGAGATCGAGGGCGGCGACCACCCGCACACCCGACGCTTCCACCTGTCGATGTCGTGCAACCACTGCCTCGACCCGGCGTGCCTCGAGGGCTGCCCGACCAACGCCTACGAGAAGCTCGACAACGGCATCGTCGCCCACCACGCCGACGACTGCATCGGCTGCCAGTACTGCACGTGGAACTGCCCGTACTCGGTGCCCGCCTTCCAGCCCGACCGGCGGATCGTCACCAAGTGCGACATGTGCCAGCCCCGCCTGGCCGAGGGGATGGAGCCGGCCTGCGTCGGCGCCTGCCCGACCCACGCCATCACCGTCGAGAAGGTGCGGGTCGACGAGTGGAGGGCCGATCACCACGAGGCCGACGCCCCCCAGCTGCCCGACTCGTCGATCACCGTGTCGACCACCCGCATCACCCTCCCCGAGGGCGTGCCGATGGAGACGTTCGCGGCCAGCGACTGGAACCTCCGCCCCGAGCACCCCCACTGGCCGCTGGTGTGGCTCACCGTCGTGAGCCAGGTGGCCCTCGGGGTCAGCGCGACCGCGACGACCACCGCCCACCGGGTGACGGCGCTCGTGCTCGCCGGGGCCGGGATGACCGGCGCCCTGGCCCACCTCGGGCGGCCGGCCCACGCCCTCAAGGCCCTGCGGAACCTGCGGCGCTCGTGGCTGAGCCGGGAGGTGCTGCTGCTGTCGGCCTACGCCGGGCTGGCCGCGGTCGCCGTCGCTGGTGCCCGCCCTCGCCGCACCGGCTGCGGTCGTCGGCGCCCTGGGCGTCTTCGCCTCGGCCCGGCTCTACGTCGTCCCCGGCCGACCGGCCTGGCACAGCCCGCTCACCGTCGTCCGCTTCTACGCCACCGCCCTGGCCACCGGTCCGGCCCTCACCGACCACCTCGGCCTGGCCGCCCTCGGCGCGGCGGTGTCGATCGCCGCCACCGTCGCCAGCTGGGCCCGCCTCTGGCGGCGCGACGAGCAGCCCTGGCGGGGCTCGGTGCTGCTCGAGCTGCGCTGGTTCCGGCCGTGGACGGCCCTGCGCCTGGCGCTGGCCGTCGTCGGGGCCGGCCTCGCCCTGGCCGGCGTGCCGCTCGCCGCGGTCGTGCTGCTGGTGGCCAGCGAGGTGATCGCCCGGTGGCTGTTCTTCGTCACCGTGGTGCCGCTCAACATCCCCGGCTCCTTCTGGCGCCACACCCAGGCCGGCCAGCGATGACCGCTCCCGCCGGCTCGCTCGAAGGAGGACCTGACGTGACCGACCTGCTGCGCACCCCTCCATCGACCACCACGCCGGTCGCCCCACCCAGGCGACGGACGTGGCGCGATCGGATGCCGGGGTTCCTCGGGCTCGACCACCGGGCCGCCGACTACCGCTACGTCGACGCCCCCGGGCAGGGGCCGATCATCGCCAGCCGGGCCGCCGAGCGGTGGGTGCGCACCACCTGCGGGTACTGCTCGGTCGGCTGCGGGATGCTGATCGGCGTCCGCGACGGGGTGGCCGTGGCGGTGCAGGGCGACCCCGACCACCCGGTGAACGAGGGCCGCCTCTGCCCGAAGGGCCTCTCCGAGCACCAGATGATCACCGCCGACGGGCGGCTCACGATGCCGACCGTCGACGGTCGGGCGGTCGACTGGGACACCGCCCTCGGCCACGTCTCGGCCCGGTTCGAGCACCTGGTCGACGAGCACGGGCCCGAGAGCGTCGCCGTGCTGTCGACCGGCCAGCTGGTCACCGAGGAGTTCTACGCCCTGGGCAAGCTCGTCCGCCTCGGCATGGGCCTGGCCCACTACGACGGCAACACCACCCTCTGCATGGCCAGCGCGGTCGCCGGCTACAAGCTCAGCTTCGGCACCGACGGCCCGCCCGGCTGCTACGACGACCTGGCCGAGGCCGACGTGCTGGTGCTGTGGGGCGCCAACATCGCCGACAACCACCCGCTGCTCGCCCCCCGGGTGCTCGGCGCCCGCGACCACCAGACCCTCGTGGTGATCGACCCCCGGGTGACCAAGACGGCGATGGTCGCCGACACCCACCTGCCGGTGAAGCCCCGGGGCGACGTCGCCCTGCTCAACGGCGTGCTGGTCGTGCTGCTGGAGGAGGGCCTGGTCGACGTCGAGGCGGTGCGCTCCCACGTCGACGGGCTCGACGAGCTGCTGGCCCACCTCGACGGTTGGACGGTCGAGCGGGCCGCGGAGGAGAGCGGCCTCGACGTCGATGCCGTCCGCAGCCTCGCCCGCACCATCGCCGGGGCGAAGGCGTGCACCATCGCCTGGACCATGGGCGTCAACCACTCGGTGCAGGGCACGCACACGGTCACGCTGATCAACACCGTGGCCCTGCTCACCGGCAACGTCGGCCGGCCGGGGGCGTCGCCGTTCTCGATCACCGGGCAGTGCAACGCCATGGGCACCCGCGAGAGCGGCTTCACCGCCTCGATGCCCGGCTACCGGGGCTACGACGTGCCCGCCCACCGCGAGGAGCTGGCCGCCCTGTGGGGCATCGACGAGTCCCGCCTGCCGACCGAGCGTGGGCGGGCCTACCCCGACATCGTCAACGCGGTCATGTCCGGGAAGGTGAAGGGGCTCTGGATCATCGGCACCAACCCGCTGGTGTCGTTCCCCAACCGCGAGGTGCTCGAGCACGCCTTCCGCCAGCTCGACCTCCTGGTCGTGCAGGACGGCTTCGAGACGCCGACCACCGAGATCGCCGACGTCGTCCTGCCCGCCGCCGTCTGGGGCGAGAAGGACGGCACGTACACCAACAGCGAGCGGCGGGTGTCCCGGGTCCGGGCCGCGGTGAGCCCTCCGGGCCAGGCCCGCAGCGACTTCGACATCTTCCTCGGCCTGGCCGAGCACTGGGGCTGCCGCGACGAGCTGTTCCCCGGGTGGCAGACCCCGGAGGACGCGTTCACCGAGTGGCGCGCCGTCTCGGCCGGCCGGCCCTGCGACTACAGCGGCATCACCTACGACCGCATCGACGCCGCCGGCGGCGTGCAGTGGCCCTGCCCGGCCGACGACCCCGACGTCCCCCTCGGCGGCCAGGCCCGCCTCTACGCCGACGACCGGTTCAACCGGCCCGGCGGCAAGGCGATGGTCCACCCCGTCGAGCCCCAGCCGATCCGCGACGCCCCCCGCCCGGAGTACCCGCTGCTGCTCAACACCGGGCGCACCGTCGAGCACTGGCACACCCGCACCAAGACCGGGCGCATCGCGGTGCTGGAGGGCCTCTCGCCCGAGGCGTGGGTCGAGGTCCACCCCGACGACGCGGCCGAGCTCGGGCTGCGGTCCGGCGACCTGGCGACGGTCCGCTCCAGCCGGGGCCACGTCGACCGCATCCGGGTGCGGGTCACCTCGATCGTCCGCCGGGGCGAGGTGTTCATCCCCTTCCACTGGGACGAGCGCTGCGCCAACCGCCTGACCGACGACCAGTTCGACCCGATCAGCCGGGAGCCCAACTACAAGCAGTGCGCGGTCCGCATCGAGCCCTCCGGCCGCTGAAGCGCGCGGGCGCGCGCCTGGGGGGTGCGTCAGGGGCGGCTTTCGGGGGAGAATGGTCGACATGCCGTCCACCGCCTGGTCAGGGGCCATCAGCTTCGGGCTCGTCTCGATCCCCGTGAAGCTCTACTCCGCGGTCAGCCGCAAGTCCGTGCGCTTCAACCAGGTCGACACCCGCACCGGGGCCCGCGTCAAGCCAGAAGCGGGTCTCGGCCGCCGACGGCACCGAGGTGTCCTGGGACGACATCGCCAAGGGCTACGAGCAGGCCGACGGCGAGTACGTGATCCTGAGCGACGCCGAGCTGTCGGCCCTCGACCCGAAGGCCACCAAGACCATCGAGATCGAGCAGTTCGTCGACCTGGCCGAGATCGATCCGATCATGTACGACTCGGCCTACAACGTGGTGCCCGACCCGGCGACGCCCAAGCCCTACGCGCTGCTGCTCGACGCCATGGAGGCGTCCGGCAAGGTCGCCATCGCCCGGTTCGTGATGCGCACGAAGGAGCACATCGCCGCCCTGCGGGCCCTCGACGGCCGCCTGGTGCTGTCGACCATGGTCTACGCCGACGAGGTCAACGACCCCGCCGAGCTCGAGGCCCTCCAGGCCGTGGCCGACGTCGCCATCTCCGACAAGGAGCGCAAGGTCGCCGAGACCCTCATCGAGTCGCTCACCGAGGAGTGGGACCCGGATGCCTTCCACGACGAGTACCGCGAGAAGGTCCTCGACCTGATCGAGGCCCGGGCCGGTGGGGCCAAGGAGATCGTCGAGGGCGAGCCGGTCGAGGAGGAGGACGACACCGTCGTCGACATCATGGCCGCCCTCGAGGCCAGCATCGCCGAGGCCAAGAAGGCCCGCCGCCGCCACCCCGCGGCGAAGGCCGGCGCGGCCGACGACGCCGACGACGCGACGACGCCGACGAGGAGGCCGAGGCCGACGCGCCGGCCCCGAAGGCGCGGAAGGCCGCGGCCAAGAAGTCGGCGACGAAGAAGGCCCCCGCGAAGAAGGCCGCCGCCAAGCGCAAGGCCAGCTGACCCCCGGGTCCGCTCCCGCCAGCCCCCGCGACCGCCGCGACGTCAGCCGACGACGACGCCCTCGTCCTCGCCGGGCTCGTCACCCCGGACGTCGACGCCGACGAGGGGGGCCCGGCGGCCGGAGCGGAGCATGCGGTTCCACTTCCGGCGGTCGAAGCGGGCCGGGGCGGTCGAGGCCACGAAGTCGACCATCAGCTCGACGAAGCGGTCGGGGTCGGCGTGGTGCGGGAAGTGCCCGGCCCCCTCGAAGACCTCGAGTCGGCTCGCCGGCATGGCCTCGTGGGCGACGTGGGCGTGGGAGTACGGCAGCACCGGGTCGCGATCGCCCCACATGAGCAGGGTGGGCATGTCGTCGGCCAGGTAGCACCGGTCGAGCATGGTCACGACCTGGCCCCGCCAGTCGACGACGGAGCGGAGCGTCCGGGTGAACGAGGTGCGGGCCGATCCCTTCGGGAGGTTGTCGAACACCCGCAGCAGCTCGTCGGCGTCGCGCCCGAGGTCGCTGCCCGTCGCCCGGAGCCCGGCGGCCACGACCCGGCTGGCCAGGTGGGTGCCGGGCAGGCCGAGGGGCTGGAGGGCCAGCTCCGCGAAGGGCGCCGACAGCAGACGGAGCGCCGGGGTCACCTCACGGGCGACGCCGCCGGTGGCCACGAGCACCAGCCGCTCGACCCGCTGGGGGTACTGGTAGGTGGTCTGGGCCGCCACGCCCCCACCCAGCGAGTGGCCGACGATGGTGGCGGTCTCGATGCCCAGCACGTCCATCAGGTCGCGGACGCCGTTGGCGTAGGCGGCGACCGAGTAGTCGGCCCGCGGCTTGTCCGACGCCCCGTGGCCCAGGAGGTCCGGCGCCAGCACGGTGAAGTGCTCGGCCAGTGGGAGCATCACGTCGCGCCAACCGTCGGACGAGTCGCCGATGCCGTGGAGCAGCACCACGACCGGCCCGTCTCCGCACAGGCGGAAGGCCCGGCGGTACCCGTGGATCGTGCGGTGCTGGATCCCGGTCGGATCGCCCGGCGGTGGCTCGTCGGTCCGGATCACCGTCGGCGTGGGCATGGGTGGATCCTCCTCCGGCCGGCGCAGCCTCCCCCGGCACACCTCGAGGACGTGCGTGGGCTGGTCGCCCTCCTGGCGGTCACATCGTGCGGCCTCGCCGCACGCCGATGCCGTGCCGGTCAGCCTGCCGTCACCCTACGGAGCGGGGACGACGGCGTGCCGCTCGGACGTGTGAACATCGTGTCAACTCGGGCGGGCCGTCAGCTCCGGCGGCGGCGTCAGCTCGGGGGGACCGGCGGCGTCGATCGGGCCCGGCGGCGTCGGGCTCGGGAGCGGGGGCGGGCGGCGGCATCGAGGGAGTCGAAGAGGTCCTCGGTGACGTCGAGGCCGCCCAGGTGGCTCTCGCCGGGCAGCACCGTCAGCTCCGCGTCGGGCAGCCGCTCGACGACGTGGAGGCCGTGGGCGAACGGGACGATGTGGTCGGCGTCGCCGTGCCACCAGCGCACCGGCACCTTCACGTCGGCCAGGTCGAAGCCCCACTCACGGGCGAAGAGCATCACGTCGGCCAACGGTGCGTGGAACTGCTTGCGGGACCCGTTGATCAGGTCGTCGAGGAACATGGCCCGGAACTCCGGCCGGAGGAGCAGGGCGCGGTCACCCTCCGGTGAGAGCCGGGCGTAGAGGTCGAGGGCCGGGTTCGCCAGCGGGCGGGCGATCCGCAGCATGCGCGACAGGCCCATGCCGATGGGCGCCGACGCGATCGACAGGACCGGGGCGAAGGTGGCGCCGAGGGCGACCAGCCCCCCACCGATGGCGTCGGGTCCGCGGGTCGGCGCGACCCCACCGAGGACCCCGACGGCCTCGACCCGGTCGGGCAGCACGGCACCGGCGCCCAGGGCGTAGGGCCCGCCTCCCGACAGGCCGATGACCGACATGCGGTCGAAGCCCAGCCGGTCGGCGACGATGTCGAGGTCGGTCGCGAAGTCACGGATCGACTCGTAGCGGTGCGGGGTGGACGAGCCGATGCCGGGCCGGTCGATGCCCACCACCCGCAGGTCGCGCTCGACCGCGAGGAGGCGCGCCGGGGCCGGGACCTGGCGACGGGCGCCCGGGGTCCCGTGGAGCCACACCACCGGACGCCCCGAGGGCGAGCCGAACTCGGCGAAGCCCAGTCGACGTCGTCCGCCGACCGCCACCGTGCCCTCGACCCGAGGAGGCAGGACCTCACCACCCATGCCCGCAGTGTGCCACCCGCCACCTCCCCCGTCCCATCGGAGCCCGCCGAGCCCGCCGGCCCCCGATGCGAACCGGCTCGCCGACGCCGGACCGGGCCCCCAGACGCGGACCACTTCGGGGGCGGGGTCCGACGGTGGTCCCGATCGAGGGGATCAGGCGGGGGCGCGCCGAGGAGGAGCTGGACGGGGGCCAGGTCGGGGGCGAAGGCGGGCTCCCACGGCAGGGCGCCGGCGGGGTCGGGCCAGGCCAGCTGCACCATGCGGAAGGCGTCGGGCGCCTCGCCGGCGAGGGTGTGGTGCTCGGCCAGCGCAGGGAAGAGCCCGACGCTGGTCGGGGCGTCGACCGGCAGCAGGGCGCAGGGCTGGCCGCCGTCGAGCAGGCCGATGAACGGCGGGCCGATCGGCAGCTCGGTCCCCCCGGCGAGGGCGTCGGCCACCAGTCCGAACAGGCCGCGGCAGGCCACCGGCGACAGGCCGAACAGGCACAGCTCGGGGAAGGCGAAGCGGTCCTCGAACCCGATCGTGTAGGCGTAGCGGGGCAGTGGCGGGTCGGACGTGATGTCGGCCGGCACCGCGTCGAGGGCCCACCCCTCCCGCTCCAGCATGAACTCGACCTTGTCCCGGTGGCTCATGTCGCGGTCGGGGAAGACGTCGTCGTCGCCGGTCACCGCTGCAGCCTCCCACGTCCCAGGTCGCCCCTCGGGGGCGCGGCGGTCAGGGGGAGAGGTGGAGGAAGCGGCGGGCCACGTCGAGGAGGCCGGCGCGCAGCGTCTCGTCGTCGACGTCGGCCACCAGCGGGTGGGTGACGGCGCCACCGATGGCGCCGGAGAGCATGGCCGCGGGCACCCGTCCGTCGGCGGCCGGGTCGGCGCCGGCGAGGAGCCGGTGGAGGCGGTCCATCAGGTCGCGGAACGGCTCGTGCTCGGCCAGGAGGCGGACCATCACCGGGTCGTTCTGGAGGAGCGGCACCATGCGGCGGTGGTCGACGGCGAGGCCGATGAGGTCCTCCAGCAGCACGTCGAGGGCCCGGGTCCGGTCGTCGGCCGCCTCGGCCTTGGCGACGGCCTCCTCCAGCCGGGCCATGTCGGCCTCGGCCACCGCGATCACGATCTCCTCCTTGGTCTTGAACTGGTAGTAGACGGAGGCCTTCGTGATGCCGGCGCGGTCGGCGATCATCTGCAGCGACGTGCCGTTGACGCCCTTGGTGGTGAAGAGGTCGAGGGCGGCGGCGACGACCCGGTCCTGGGCCGCCGTGTAGCGGCGCGACGGGGCGCGACCGGCGGCGGCCGGCTCGGTGGAGGTCACCCGCGGAGCGTATCCGCGACCCTTGACCCTTCCAGCCGATCGGCTTAGGGTCCGTTCCAGCCGATCGGCTGGAACGGTGACCGACGCCACGGATCGGTCCCCGGCGGGCCGACGCACCATCCCCGACCGACCACGAGGTGGGACATGAGCGAGCAGGACGGCCACGAGGACCTCGACGGGTTCCTCAAGATCCGGGAACCCGGCGCCCACCTGGCCGATGACGTCATCGAGGACGACTTCGTCCTGATGCTGGGCGTCGACCTGGTCGACTACCCGAAGTTCCCCCGCGTCGACGACGGCGTCACCTACCCCAAGGCCGCCCTCGACATCCGCCAGCAGGTCGACGTCGACTCCGGCGCCGAGCTCGACGACTACAGCGGCGAGTACCGCCCCGACCTCCGCCTCACGGACTTCTCGACCGAGGCGCTGGCGTCGCGCATCCTGCCCTGGAGCGAGCGCTACCTGCTGGTGTGCGTCGATGCCTGGTTCGCAGAGGTGTCCCGCCGCTACGGCGCCGACGCGGCGGCGGACATCGAGTGGGCGGCGTGGACCGACCAGGTCGTCCCCCACCTCGAGCGCATGCGCGACGAGTTCCTCCCCGCCGGCACGACCTACGACGATCCCAACCAGGCCGTCCCCGCCGACCAGCGCCCCACGACCAGGGTCACCTACACCGGCCTGTTCTCGCCCCCGGCCGACGCGGCGACGCTCGCCAAGCCACAGCTCGTCTCCTGGCTCCTCGGCAGCCACGAGTACCTGCTGCAGTGCATCGAGGCGTGGGCGACGCAGCTCACCGTCCGCGAGGGCCTCGACACCATGTTCGACATCCAGTTCACGCTGTGGGGCGACACGGTCCTGCCCGCGGCCAAGCAGCTGAAGGCCGAGTACCTCGGCATCGACGGCACCACCGTCGCCGACTGGATGAAGGACCTCCAGCTCGACGCCACCGCCCTCCCCGGGAAGGCCTTCGACCTCACCTTCGAGATGCCCGAGCCCGACGTCGGGATCATGACGTTCAACCGCTGCGTGGCCGTCGACCAGTGGGAGGCCATGGGCCGGCCGGACATCCTCGAGAAGAACTGCCACTCGACGTGCCCGAAGTCGATGATCGTCACCACCAAGATGTACGACCCGAACATGAAGGTCGAGATCCTCGCCATCCCTCCCCGGCGGGACCCCGAGGACGTCTGCTGCAAGTGGCGCTTCAGCATGCGCGACGAGTCCGACCCCGAGTACGTCCCCGTCGAGCTGACCACCAAGCCGACCGCGGGCTGACACCCGAGCCGGCCGACTCGGGTCCGGCTACGGGTGGTGGACCTCGGCCAGCCATCCGCCGGTCACCGGGACGGGGCACATGGCGGTGGCCGCCCGCAGCGCCCACGTCACGACCAGCCCGGCGTCGAAGCCCTCGTCGACCCGCAGCACGACGCCGCGCCGGACGTGGTCCTGCACCATCGACCAGCCCTCGGGCCGGGCGATGCCCGAGGCGGCCAGGCGGGGCAGCACCTTGGTGCCGACGCCGTGGGTCAGGCCGATCTGGCCCGGCTTCCCGCCGCGCCGACCCCGGGTCGGGGCGATGATGGTGCCCTGCGGGATGGGCGGGCCGGCGGCACGGAAGAGGAGGCCGACCGCGGAGGGCGTCACCCGCTCGACGTCGCCCTCCATCACCTCGGGGAACAGGTTGATCCAGCCGCCGCCCTCGACGACCAGGCCCTCGAGGGCGGCCACGACGGGGGCCGGCTCGTCGGCCGGGAACTCGATGCGGTCGGGCGGCGCGGCGCTGAGGGGGCTCACGACCCGGTGCCCCGCACCCGGCGGAGCAGCGCCGCGATCGGACCGGGCACCTCGACCCGGTCGCGGAGGCGGGTGGGCGGGGCGAACGTCTCGCCGTGGCGGGCCTGGAGGTACACGGCCTTGACCGTGCCACACAGCGGCGTGGCGGCCAGCGCGCCCGGCACCCCGAAGGCGGCCCCGCCCACGAGGGCGGCGAGCATCGTGGTCGGCGGCGACAGGTCGACGGCCTCGCCGACGATGGCCGGGCTGATGACGTAGTTCTCCAGGTTCATGTAGCCCACGACCAGCACCAGCACGATCAGGGCCGGCACCACGCCCTGGGTCAGGGCCAGGAGCGTCACGAAGGACGTGCCGAGGAAGCCGCCGATCTGCGGGATCAGGCTCACGACCGCGTACCAGACCGCGGCGACGGGCGCGAGGGGGACGCCGACCACCAGCCCGACGATCAGCACCCACGTGCCGCCGATCGTGGCCACCAGCAGCGACCCCGCGAAGTAGGTGCCGACCACCCGGTAGAAGACGCGGCCGACGAGGTCGGCCCGCTCGCGGTGCCGGGCGGGGACGAGGGTGCGCCCGCGGGAGACCAGCTGCGGTCCGTCGATCAGCACGACCACGGCGACGAGCAGCACGCCGAGGGCGTTGACCAGCCCGTTGAGGGCGGTGCGCGCCGCGTCCTCGACCCCGTCGCCGCCCAGCCGGCCGGGCAGGTCGTCGACCCAGGCCTCGGCCCGGTTCGCGAAGTCGGCCTCCTGCGAGGCGCTCGCCGACGATCGGGAGGCTCTCGGCCTCCTGCAGCGTCTGGGGCAGCTCCTCGCCGAAGTCCTGGGCCTGGCGCACCGCGGCCGGCCCCACCAGGAGCAGGAGCACCCCGAGGGCCGCGCCCAGACCGAGCCCCGACCAGCCCGACGGCGAGGCTGCGCCGGCACCCGACCCGACGCTCGACCGCCAGGACGAGGGGCTCGACCGCGAACGCGAGCAGCACGCCCGACGACGATGACCGTCAGCGATCGGGCCGTGGTGCCGAGGAACGTCGCGCCGAAGAACAGGGCGAGCATCCCCGCGACCAGCCACACCGCCGACATCGGGTCGAGGGTGACGGTGAGGCGCTCGGGCTCCACGACGGTCGACCGCGCCGGCTCGTCGGCCCACGCCGACCCCCTCGGCGGCACGACGGGAGGGTCGATCTCCACCTCGACCGCGCCGGGGGCAGCCGCCGTCGCGGCCTCCTCGTCGGCGGCGGTCGGGTCCGTCTCGGGCGACGTCCGGTCGGCGTCGTCACGGTCCGGCCCCACGGTCGGTACCGTACGCGGCCGTGGAGCGGAAGGTGCGCCTGACCGTCGGACCCGCGGCGTGGGTCGTCGTCTTCGGCTGCATCGTGCTGGCCCTCCTGCTGCGGAACGTCCTCATCGCCGCCCACCGACCCCTGGGCTGGGCCCTCACCGCGGTGGTCGCGGCCGCCGCCCTGGAGCCGGCGGTGTCGGTGGTCAGCCGGAGGGTGCGGCGCGGCCTGGCCCTCCCGCTCGTCCTCGTCCCCGTCCTGGCGATCGTGGGCCTGGTGACGTGGGGTGCGGTCAACGACCTCGACGCCCAGATCGCCCAGCTCCAGCAGGACATCCCCGACGTGGCCGCCGACATCGAGGCGTCGGAGCGCTTCGGCGAGGTGGCGCGCGACCTCGAGCTCCAGGAGAAGGCGGACGACTTCGCGGCGTCGCTCGTGCCGGCGTCGAGCGAGGTCGGACGGGAGGCCCGGGGCGGCGCGTCGAGCTGGTTCCTCACCCTGATCCTCACCATCTTCGCCCTGGGGTGGGGGCCGCGGTTCAGCGCCGCCGCGCTCCGCCAGGTCGACGACCCCGACCGACGCGACCGCCTCGGTCGGATCGTCGGGACGGCCTTCACCAGCAGCCAGGTGTACGTCGGGGCCGCGCTGGTCCTCGCCCTGGCGACCGGGCTGGTGGCCTACGTCGCCTTCCGGCTCGTCGACCTGCCCACCCCCACCCCGCTCGCCCTCCTCGTGGGCGTCGGGAGCCTCATGCCGGGCGTCGGGATCGCCCTCACCACCATCCCCGCGGCCGTCATGGCGGGCTTCCTCGTGTCGCCCGCGCGTGGGGGTCACCGTCGCCGTGGCCGGCCTCGCCCTGCAGGTCGTCCACCACGCCGTGCTGCACCGCACGACCCGCGGCGCCACCCACCCGGGCGTGGCCGTCATCGTGCTGGCGCTCATCGTGGGGTGGGAGCTCTACGGCGTCGGCGGCTCGGTGGTCGGCGTCGCCCTGACCGTCTTCGCCGTCGCCCTCGTCGACGCCCTCGCCGACGAGGAGGCCGCGGCCGAGCGAGACGCCGTCGACCCCTCCCTCCCGTCCCTCCCTCCCGTCCCCGGAGCCCCCGCATGACCACCTCCGTCACCGACGCCCCCGAGGCGTCCCGCTACGAGATCCACGTCGACGGCGACCTCGCCGGCGTCGCCGAGTACCGCCTGGAGGAGGGCCTCATCGCCTTCACCCACACCGAGGTCGCCGACGCCTTCGAGGGCCGGGGCCTGGCCGGTGAGCTGGTGACCTTCGCCCTGGGCGACGCCCGCGCCCGCGGCCTCGCGGTGCACCCGTTCTGCCCCTACGTGCGCAGCTTCATCGCCGACCACCCCGAGCACCTCGACCTCGTCCCCGAGGCCGACCGGGCGCAGTTCGACCTGTAGGGCCCGCCGCGACCCCGGGCCGCCGAGCCCGCGGCAGAGCCCGGCGGCGACCTCCGCCGACCGGCCGTAGGGTGGGCCGGCGGCCCGACCCGAGGAGAGCGACGGTGCAGATCGAGGTCCGTGACGACGGCGAGGCGGGCCGCTACGAGGTCCTGGTCGACGGCCAGGTCGCGGGCTACGCCGACCGGGAGGTGCGCGACGGCCGGATGGTGCTCCCCCACACCGTGGTGAGCCCGGCCGTTCGGGGCCAGGGCCTGGCTGCGGCGATGGTGCGGCGGGCCCTCGACGACGCCCGGGCGCAGGGCCTCACCGTCGCGCCGGCCTGCTCCTACGTCAGCGCCTACATCGCCGAGCACCCCGACGACCTCGACCTGGTCCCCGAGGCCGACCGTCCCCTCTACGGCCTGTAGCGCGCCTCGGGTCAGGTGCTGAGCTCGGTGCCGACGATGCCGACGAAGCTCACCATCTCCCCCGGGTAGCCGCCCAGGTTGTGGGTGAGGGCGAGGGTGCGGCCCTGGTCGACGGTGGCGACCTGGCGCTCGGGGGAGCCTCCCGGCGGAGCTGGAGCCACGCCTCGTACATCATCCGCAGGCCGCTGGCCCCGACCGGGTGGCCGAAGGACTTGAGGCCGCCGTCGGGGTTGACCGGCAGCTCGCCGTCGAGGTCGTAGGTGCCCTTCTCGCAGTCGGTCCAGGCCTCGCCCCGGGCCGAGAACCCGAGGTCCTCCATCAGCACCAGCTCGGTGGGCGTGAAGCAGTCGTGCACCTCGGCGAGGGCGAGCTCGCGGCGCGGGTCGGTGACGCCGGCCTGGGCGTAGGCGTCGGCCGCGGCCGACCTCGATCTCGGGGAAGGTCGTGTAGTCGTACTCGGGGTCGATGAGCCCGGAGCCGTTGCCGGCCACCAGCGACAGGGCCTTGATGTACAGCGGGGTGTCGGTGTAGCGGTGGGCGTCCTCGGCCCGGCAGACCACGGCCGACCGCGGCGCCGTCGGCCACCCCGGCGCAGTCGAACACGCCGAGCTGGCCGGCCACCGCGGGCATGGCGCAGATGGCGTCGACCGACATCTCCTTGCGGAACTGGGCCTTCGGGTTCTTGGCCCCGTTGGCGTGGTTCTTGCTGGCGATGCGGGCCAGCACGCGGCGCAGGCGGTCGGGCTCGACGCCGTAGCGCTGGGCGTAGGCCGGGGCGACCATCGAGAACATGGCCGCCGCGGTCAGCGTGCGGTTGGTGCCGTCGGTGGGGATGGGGAAGGCGTTGAGGCCCTGGTAGCCGGAGTCCTTCACCTTCTCGACGCCGACCGCCGACGGCGAGGTCGTAGGCGCCGGAGGCCACCGCGTAGGCGGCCTGGCGCAGCGCCTCGGAGCCGGTGGCGCACATGTTCTCGACCCGGGTGACGGGCTTGCCCTCGAGCTGGAGGGCCTTGGCCAGCACGATGCCGCTCATGCCGGACTGGGCCGTGCCGAGCCACCAGGCGTCGACGTCGGCCCGCTCGACGCCGGCGCCGGTCAGCGCCTCGGTGGTGGCCTCGATCAGGAGGTCGTCGATGCCCTTGTCGAAGTGCTCGGCGAAGGGCGTGCAGCCCATGCCGACGATGGCCACCCGGTCGCTGGATGCCGTGGGATCCCATGGTCGTGTCTCCTCGGTCGGTGTCGGCGTCAGGCCGGGCGGGCGGTCGGGCGTCGGCTGACGACGGAGCCGTCGGCGGCCCGCAGCGGTCGGGCCTTCCAGAAGTAGTTGGCGATGCCGTCGGCGGTGAACAGGCGGCGGAAGGTCATCTCGACCGCGCGTGCCGATGCCGACCTCGGCCGCGTCGCAGTCGGTGAGCTCGACCGGGAGGCGGCCGCCGCCGTCGAAGTCGACCACCGCGAACACGATCGGCGGGCTGGGCGAGTAGGCGAGGCGGTCGATGGTGGAGGTGACGACGGTGCCGACGGCGTCGGCCATGGGCCGCTGGTCCATGTCGTCGATGGCGCCGCCGCCCATGGCCGCCCGGGCCGGGGGCATCTGCACGGCGCCGCTGGTCCGGTCCTGCGAGGCGACGAAGCCGAACTTCCAGTCGGTCGGCGCGGGCCGCGGCCGAGGCCGACGGGCGGGCCGGCTCGGGCCGACGGGGCGGCTCGGTGGCCAGCAGGCCCCGCCACCGCAGGTAGGTCGGCGTACGGCACCGGGGCGCCGGCCGCGACCTGGTCGGCCACCGGGCGGGCCGACGGCGCGGTCGGCCACCGCGTCGGTGGTGCGGAACACGAGGGCGTCGGCGCCGTCGGCCAGCGAGAGCAGGAGCGACGACCTCGCCGGGCGCGGCCGCCTCGAGGGCCGAGGTGAGGAGGAGCAGGGGCTGGGCCGCGCCGGGGTTGCCGACCGTGGCCGACAGGTCGTCGACGACGGCCTCGGGGGCGATGCCGAGCTTGCGGACGACGGCCTTGGCCGCCCGGGCGTGGGGGCTGGTGACGATGAGGCGGTCGACGTCGCCGGCGGTCGAGGTCGGCGTCGGCCAGGGCGTCGGCGACCGCCGCCACCCCGAGGGGGACGTAGCGGGTCTCGCCGAAGCGCTCCTCCCACTGCCGGGTGCGCACCTCGCCCGGGCCGCGCCAGCGGTCGAGCAACTCCTCGGTGCGCGGCGCCGGAGCCGACCAGCTCGGCGAGGACCGGGGCGCCGTCGGTCGCCGTCGCCCACCAGCACCGCGGCGGCGGCGTCGCCGCCGGCGGCCTCGTCGGGCGAGCCGGGCAGGCCCGGCGCGCACGTCGGCCGCGACCACGCAGGGTCGGGCCGCCGCCGGCCAGGGCGGCGCGCAGGGCGGCCACCGTCGAGCGGGCCGCGCCGGCGAAGTCGGCCGCGACCGACGTGGCCGGCAGGCGGAGGGCGGCGTGGATCGCGGTGGCGTTGGTCTTGTCGGCGTAGGTGGGGGTCGTGGTCGAGAACCACAGTGCGGCGGGCGCCGGACCGTCCCACCCGCGCAGGGTGGTGCGGGCGGCCTCGACGGCCAGCGTGGTGGAGTCCTCGTCGAACGAGGCGACGGTGCGGGTGCCCTTGCCGCCCCCGCCGCCGGCCACCGCGGCGATGGTGGTGCGGTCGAGGCGACGGTGGGGCAGGTGGGCGCCGAGGGCGAGGAGGCCGGCCATCGGCCCAGCCTACGGCGGGATCTGACGGAGTGTCAGATCCCGCTCTAGGGTCGCCGGATGCGGCTCGGAGACATCGTCGACCCCGACAGCCTGGGCAACGGCAAGCCCCTCGACGGGGTGCGGGTGCTGGCCCTGGAGCAGATGCAGGCCCTCCCCTGGGGCACCCAGCTGCTGGCCCGCCTGGGCGCGGACGTGGTGAAGGTCGAGTCGATCGCCGGCGGCGACCAGGGCCGCGGCTCGCTCCCCGCCATGACCGACCCCGAGGGCCGCACGGTCGGGCGCGACCTTCCTCCGCACCAACCTCGGCAAGCGCAGCATCTGCGTCGACCTGAAGTCCGACCGGGGCCGTCAGCTCGTGCTCGACCTGGCCCCCCGCTTCGACGTGGTGGCCGAGAACTTCCGGGCCGGCGCCCTCGCCCGCCTCGGGCTCTCCTACGACGACGTCGCCGCGGTGCACCCCGCCGTCGTGTACCTGTCGGTCAGCGGCTTCGGGCACTCCGGCAGCCCCTACGGCGACCTGCCCGGCCTTCGCCCCCATCGCCGAGGCCATGTCCGGCATCTACGAGATGAAGCGCCAGGGCGACGAGCCGCCCGCGGTCGCCCCGGTGGGCGCGCTGGGCGACATCGGCACCGCGCTCTTCGGCGTGATCGGGGTGCTGGCCGGGCTCCGCCAGCGCGACCGCACCGGCCGGGGCACCCACGTCGACGTGGCCATGCTCGACTCGATGGTGGCCATGACCGACATCGTCACCAACTTCTGGTCGATGGGCCTGCGGGGCGGTGAGCTCGGGCCGCTGATCATGCACGGCTTCCAGGCGTCCGACGGGTGGTTCATCGTGCAGGTCGGGCGCGAGCACCAGTTCGCCAAGCTGGTCGAGGCCATCGGGCACCCCGAGTGGGCCGACGACCCCCGCTTCGCCACCCGCCAGGGCTGGCTCGACCACCTCGACGACGTGCTGCGGCCCGCCATCGAGTCCTGGGCGGCCGACAAGACCTCGCTGGAGGCGTCCCGTGCGCTCGGCGCGGTGGGCGTGGCCGCCGGACCGTCGCCTGTCCGACGAGCAGGTCGTCGCCGACCCGCACGTCGCGGCCCGGCACATGCTCGTCGAGGTGCCCCGCACCGACGACGTCGAGCAGCCGGTGCTGGTGCCGGGCAACCCGGTGAAGATGAGCGGCGTGTCCGAGGGACCCGAGACCCGGGTGCCGTGGCTGGGCGAGCACACCGACGAGGTGCTGGCCGCCGAGCTCGGCCTCGACGCCGACGCGGTCGCCGCCCTCCGCGCCGACGGCGTCATCGCCTGACGGCGCCCGCCCCGGCCTCCGTCAGGGGGCGGTGGCGGTGCCGCGGATCATGGCCCGGACGAGGGGCGAGGCCTTGCGGGCGCTCTCCCGCGTGACGTCACCGAGCACGAACCCGGCGTCGGCGATGGCCACCCCGGTGCGACGGTCGAGGTGGCACCCGCCGGCCAGGTGCGGCCACACGACGTCGAGTCGCTGCTGCCAGCGCAGGCGCGAGGGCCGGTCCTCCGCGGCGACGTGCTCGAGGAACACCAACCGGCCGCCGGGGCGGAGCACCCTCCGGGCCTCGGCCAGCGCGGCGGCAGGGTCGGGCACGGTGCACAGCACGAGGGTCGAGACCACCGCGTCGGCCTCGCCGTCCTCCAGGGGCAGGGCGTCGGCGTGGGCCTCGACGACGTCGATCGCCCGGGGACCGGGGTCGGCGTCGGCGTCGGCGTCGGTGTCGGATGCCGCGCCGTCGACCTTGGCCCGCAGCCGGGTGAGCATGGCCGGGCTGGCCTCGGTGAGCACGAGGCGGTCGACCGTCGACGGGTACAGCGGGACGTTCACCCCGGTGCCGGCCCCGACCTCGACGACCGTCCCGGTCAGGTCGGCCAACAGGGCGCGGCGCCAGTCGCGCAGCCCCGCGTCCTCCATCGGAGCGAGCACCCGGTCGTAGACCCGGGCGAACAGTGCGTCGCGAACCCCCACGGCCCCAGTGCACCACATCCCGCACCCGGGCGTGCGGCCGTGGCCCGGCGGCGGCGATCAGCCGTCGGCGAGTGCGGCCCGGAGCGCGGCGGCGACCTCGGCCGCGTGGTCGTCGGACGAGTAGCGGTGGCGCGGCCAGAAGAACCCCTTGAGCCCGTCGCCCTTGGTGCGGGGCACGACGTGCACGTGGAGGTGGGGCACGCTCTGGCTGACCTTGTTGTTCATGGCCACGAACGACCCCTTCGCCCCGAGCGCCGACTCCATCGCCGCCGCCAGGCGCTGGGCCCGGGCGAAGAACGGTCCGAGCAGCTCCGCCGGCAGGTCGGTCAGCGTCTCGTGGTGGGCGCGGGGCACGAGCAGGGTGTGGCCGGGGAACAGCGGCGTCCGGTCGAGGAAGGCCACCGCCACGTCGTCGTCGAGCACGACGTGGGCCGGGGCCTCGCCGCTGATGATCGGGCAGAACGCACAGCTCACCGCCCCCTTCTACCCGGCCGCGAGCCCGACGGGGCGACCCCGGACCCCACGTCCGGACCTGGGGTAGCGTTCGGCCCGGTCGGGCTCCGGAGGGGGGCCCGACGCGGAGGGTCCCTCCATGGGGCCCGACGCAGACGGGCTCCTGAGGGGGAGACATGGCGAACCGCTACCGGTCACTGGTCCTGCTCGCTGCGCTGGGGGTGTCCGCCGTCGTGGCGGCACCGAGCGCGGCCGACGACGCTGCTCCCCCGACCGACCCGGCCCCACCGGTCGTCGTCTCCGGCGACGGCGCGGAGAGCGACGGTGACGGCGCGGTCGAGCGCAGCCGAGCGGTCGACGTCGGTGACCTCGACGCCGCGCTGGCCGGCGCGTCCGACGGCACGGTCGCCCTCGACCTCTTCGACGACACCTCGGTCGTCGTCGAGCTGACCCCGAGCCCGAGCGGCGTCGACGGCTGGCAGGCGTGGACCGGCCGGGTCGCCGGCGATGCCGACAGCTCGGTCGTCCTCACCAGCGACGGCACGTCCACCGGCGGGGTCGTGACCTCGACCGAGGGCACCTTCGAGATCCGCGCCACCGCCGACGGCCACGTCGTCACGCAGGTCGACCAGGCCGCCTTCCCCGACGACTCGCAGACCGACACCGTCCCCGGATCGGAGGCCCCGACCGCCGAGGCCGGCAGCCTGCCGTCACCGCAGCCCGACGCCGGCGTCCGCCGCCGCCGACGTCCCCGCCTACCCCGTGCTCGACGTCCTGGTCGGCTACACGCCCGAGGCCGTCACCTGGGCCGGAGGCGCATCGGCCTTCACCACGCTTCGTCGCCTCGGCCATCGCCACCACCAACGCCGCCTTCGCCACGTCGAACGTCCCCGGCGAGGTCCGCCTGGCCGGCACCTACGCCATCGGCAGCACCCCGTCGGTCATCGGGCCGTCCAGCGCAGGCCTCGTCGCCATCGCCAACGGCAGCGACGGGGTGGCCGACGGCATCCACGCCGCCGGCGACGCGGCCGGCGCCGACCTGATCGCCGTGATCGCCGAGCAGGGCGGCGGCAACTGCGGCATCGGCTTCCTGCCCGGGCGGTTCACGGTCACCAACGCGTCGTGCTCGATCGGCAACCTGAGCTTCCCGCACGAGCTGGGCCACAACCTGTCGCTCCACCACGATCGCTTCGTGTCGGCCGACATCGGCGACCCCAACACCGAGTTCTCCTACGGCTACGGCTACGTGAACGTGGCCAACGCCTGGCGGACGATCATGGCCTACAACAACCTGTGCGTCGCCAACGCGACCAGCTGCACCCGGCTGGCCCGGTTCTCCAACCCGGACCAGACCTACGGCGGCAACCCTCTCGGCCGCCCCTTCAACGTGGCCGACTCGGCCGACAACCGCCGCGTGCTGCTCCAGACGCTGTGGTCGAACGAGGAGCTGCGCAGCCGGGTCGCGCCCTTCACCAGCTGGGTCCGCTTCGTGCAGCGCCAGAACCGCGACTTCCGCTTCGGCGCCACCGTCACCACCGCCCAGGCCACCACCCTGTCGGCCCAGCTGAGCGGCGGCACCCTCACGCCGACCGCCTACATCGACGGCCTGGCCCACGGCGTGTTCGACGACACCCACGCGCCGGCGGCCCGCCTCTACTCGGCCTACTTCCTGCGCCGGCCCGACAAGGCCGGCCTCGACTACTGGGTGGGTCGCCTCCGCGGCGGGGCCGGCCTCGCCTACGTGTCGCAGTTCTTCTCGGCGTCGGCCGAGTTCCGGAACCTCTACGGCACGCTCACCAACCGTGAGTTCGTCGAGCTGATCTACCAGAACATCCTGGGTCGGCCGGGCGAGACGTCGGGCGTCAACTTCTGGACCGGTGAGCTCGACAGCGGCCGCCGCTCCCGGGGCTGGGTGATGATCGGCTTCTCGGAGTCGAGCGAGTACAAGACGGCCCAGCGGGTCGACATCGACACGATGCTGGTCTTCCGGGGGATGCTCCAGCGGATGCCGACCGACGGCGAGTACGCCACCATCGCGTCCCGCCGGGCCGGCGGCCTCACCCTCCGCCGCCTCATCCTCGAGGTGCTGGGCTCCGACGAGTACGCCCCCCGGGCCGACTGACCCCAGGCCGCCGCCCGTTCCGGCAACCCTCCTCCCCCTCGGGGGGACCAGGGCTGCGAGAACGCGTCCGGCTCGGTCAGGGGGACAGGTCGAGGTCGGTGATGGGGGGCACGACGGCACCCAGGTCCGGCCCGGTGAGGGCCAGGGCGGCGACGTGGGCGGGGCCGACGTCGAGGTCGTGCACCGCCCAGCCGGGCACACCGAGGCGGTCGGCCCAGCCGTCGCCCGCGGCGGCGACGTCCTCGGCCGAGGGGCCGAGGGCGACCGTCGCCGGGTCGAGGCCGAGGCCGGTCCCCAGGCCCTTCAGGTGGGCCTCGGCCCGCACGAAGCACGCCAGCACGGCGGCGTCGCGCCGCTCGACCGGGAGGGTCGCCACCAGCGCGGCCTCGTCGGGGTGGAGGGTCGAGACCAGCTCGTCGGCCACCGTCGCCCGTGACGCCGGCTCGACGTCGACCCCGACGGCTGCGGTGGCGAGCGCCAGCAGCACCATCCCCTCCGAGTGGGCCACCGAGACCTCGGGTGCGCCGGTGACCCCGAGCACGACGGGCCGGCCGTGCGGGCCGCCGCACAGCGGGCAGTCGGCGCGCCCCAGGCGCACCTCGCCGGGCGGCACCCCGATCCGCTGTCCGAGGAGGAGCCGCAGGCCGCCGTGGGCCGCGAGGTGGCGCTGCCGGTCCTCCGCCCGGCGGTAGCGGTCGAGGCGGTCGCGCTCGTCGTCGTCGAGCAGCGGGACGAGGTGGTCGAGCGCGAGGCCCTCGGGGGCGGCGACCCGCCAGACCTCCACCGACCCGTCCACGTCCGCGGTCGCCGTCGTCAGCCCGGGACCGGGCGACCGAGGGCGGCGGCGAGCGAGGCCAGCAGCCGATCGACGTCGTCGTCCCGGTTGAACCGGTGCGCCGAGACCCGGATCGAGGTGCCCCGCACGCTGACGTGGACCCCGGCGTCGGCCAGGTGGGCGGCGAGCGGGGCCGGCTCGAGCCCGGTGCCGGTCAACCCGAGGCCGAGCAGGTGGGGCGAGCGCAGGTGCGGTGGCGCCACCGCGAACCCGAGCTCCGACGCTCCCGTGGCGATGCGGTCGGTCAACGCCCGGCTGTGCGCCTCGACCTCCTGCCGCCACCCGGCCACGAGCCGGAGCGCGGCGAGGGCCTGCCCCACGAGGTGGTGGAAGGCGCTCTCGCCCACGTCGTAGCGGCGGGCGCCGGCCCGGTACCCGGCCGCGGGCTCGGTGAGGCGGGCGAAGTCCTCCGCCCCCTCGCGGTTGGCCCACCCGTGGTCCAGCGGGACCCCGTCGCGCCAGCGGGGCCCGAACCACGTGTACCCGAGGCCGTAGGGCCCGAGGAGCCACTTGTAGGTGACCCCGGCGACGACGTCCGGCTGCACCGCGGCGAGGTCGAAGGGCACGGCGCCGAGCGACTGCGACAGGTCGAGGGCCAGGGCCGCGCCGACCGCCCGCGTCGCCTCGCCCAGCGCGACCAGGTCGACCGGGGTGCCGTCGGTCCAGTGGCAGGCCATGGCCGCGACCAGGCCGACCTGGTCGCCACGGCGGTCGAGCTCGTCGCGCAGCGGACCGTCGAAGGAGCCGTCGGCGTCACGACCGACCCGCACCACCGAGCCCCCGGCCGCCTCGGCCGCGACCATCCACGGGTAGAGGTTCGACGGGAACTCGTCGGTGGGGACCAGCACGACCTGGCCGGGGCGCAGGTCGAGCAGCGAGGCGAAGGTCGACAGCCCGAAGCTCACCGAGGGCACCACGGCCACGCCGTCGGCGTCGGCACCGGGGCCGAGCAGGCCGGCGACCAGGCTGCGCAGGGTCTCGGTCGGGACGAAGAAGTCCTCCGTCGCCACGGTCCACGGGCGCGCCTTGCGCTCCATCGCCATCCACCCCGCCTCCACCACCGCCCGGGGCGCGGGGCCCATGTAGGCGCTGTTGAGGTACGTGACCCCTCGCGGGATGTCGAACAGGCGGCGGACGTCGTCATCGGACGCGGGGTCCATGGACGGCGATCTTGCCACCACCTGCCGCCGCTCGGGCCGTCGGGTTACGGGCACGTGAACATCCGGCCGGGAGGGCCGAGGATCCACGACCGGCGGTGCCGGACCTTGTTTGATGAGGAGCGGTGCGTCGTCGACTGCATGCCCCGTTCCCGGCCGGTCAGGTCGGACGGTGCGGCCCCGCGGTCTGCGGCCCCGTCATCCGTCCCTCGACGTCACTGGAGCCTCCGTGCCCGATCCCACTGCTCCCGCTCGCCCCCGCACCCACGTGCTCGACACCTCCGTGCTGCTCGCCGACCCGGCCTGCCTGGGCCGCTTCGCCGAGCACGAGGTCGTGCTGCCCGTCGTGGTGCTCACCGAGCTGGAGGGCAAGCGGCACCACCCGGACCTGGGCTGGGCGGCCCGGGAGGCGCTCCGCCACCTGGAGCGGCTGCGCATCGCCCACGGCAGCCTGACCCTGCCGCTGCCGGTCAACGCCGAGGGCGGCACCCTGCGGGTCGAGCTGAACCACCAGGACACGCGCACCCTGCCGCAGTCCCTGACCTCCGACAACAACGACCACCGCATCCTGGCCGTCGCCCGCAACCTGGCCGACGAGGGTCACGACGTGGTGGTGGTGAGCAAGGACCTGCCGCTCCGGCTCAAGGCCAGCATCGTCGGGCTCGACGCCGACGAGTACCGCAACGAGCAGGCCCGCGACACCGGCTGGACCGGCTTCACGGAGCTGGAGGTCGAGGCGGCCGACATCGACGAGCTGTTCGAGGAGCGGACGGTCGACCTGGCCGCGGCCCGCGACCTGCCCTGCCACACCGGCGTCGCCCTGGTCCACGGGTCGCAGTCGGCGCTCGGGCGGGTGCACCCGGACAAGCGGATCCACCTCGTGACCGGTGAGCGGTCGCTGTTCGACGTGCGGGGTCGCAGCGCCGAGCAGCGCCTCGCCATCGACCTGCTGTCCGATCCCGAGATCGGCATCATCAGCCTCGGTGGCCGGGCCGGCACCGGCAAGAGCGTGCTGGCCCTCGCCGCCGGCCTCGAGGCGGTGCTGGAGGCGGGCACCCACAGCCGGGTCATCGTCTTCCGCCCGCTGTTCGCGGTGGGCGGCCAGGACCTCGGCTTCCTGCCGGGCGACCGCGAGGAGAAGATGGGGCCGTGGGGCGCGGCGGTGCTCGACGCCCTCCACTCCCTGGCCGGGCGCGAGGTGGTCGAGGAGGTCCTCGCCCGCGACCTGCTCGAGGTGCTGCCCCTCACCCACATCCGGGGCCGCAGCCTGACCGACGCCTTCGTCGTCATCGACGAGGCCCAGAACCTGGAGCGCCAGGTGCTGCTGACCGCGCTGTCCCGGCTCGGCGAGGGCAGCCGGGTCGTCCTGACCCACGACGTCGGCCAGCGCGACAACCTCCGCGTCGGGCGCCACGACGGCATCACGTCGGTGATCGAGGCCCTCACCGGCCACCCGCTGTTCGGCCACATCACCCTGGCCCGGGCCGAGCGCAGCCCCGTCGCCGCGCTGGTCACCCGGGTGCTGGAGGGCGTGCCCGACTGAGGTTGGGCGGCCGTCGGGTCGCCACCAGGGGAATCGCTTCGACAGATGGCAAGTATTCCCACAATCTGCCTCGGAGTCCGGGACAGGGCCACCGGCCCCGTCGTACCCTTCGGTCGAAGGATCCACCGAGCACCGGAGCCGGGGCATGAGCGTCACCATCTTCGAACCGTCGACCGAAGCAATCGACCTCCTCGCTCGGCCGGCCTGGATGGACCACGCCATCTGCCACGGGCGGACCGACCTCTTCTTCGCCCCTCACGCCGAGCGCCCGCCGGCGCGCCTGCGACGGGAGGCGGCGGCACGCCAGGTGTGCCTGCGCTGCCCCGTGCGCGCCGAGTGCCGCGACCACGCGCGGGTCAACCTCGAGTACGGGATGTGGGGCGGCGAGAGCGAGGTCGAGCGCTCCGACGAGGGGTACTCCGTGCCCTCGCCGGTGGCCGGCCGCATCGCCCGCGCCGTCTGACCCGACGCCCGGACGTCGCCCGACGGCGACCTCCCACCACGCACGCCGCGCGGTCCGCGCGGGGCATCGCGCGCATCGGGGTCGAGGGGCGGGTGGGCACCATCCCCCACCCGCGCGCGCCCGGTTCGTAGCCTGTCAAATCGATGACACGCCGTCAGGTCGTCTACGGCCTCGACATCGAGACGGACACGTCCGACGACGGGCTCGACCCCCGGGTGGCGAGGGTCGTCACCGTGGCCCTCTCGTTCCCGGGCCACGACGAGATCTTCAGCGGCCGCGAGTCCACCCTGCTCTACGACCTCGACACCCGGCTGCGTGAGCTCCCCGCCGGGGTGCTGACCACCTGGAACGGGGCCGCGTTCGACCTCCCGTTCCTCTCCCACCGCGCCGCCCTGCACGAGCTCGACCTCGGCCTGCGCCTCGCCCTCGACCCGAGCCTCGCGGTGCACGCGCCGCTCCCCGGCCACCGCGGCGCCTACCGCGGGGCCTGGCACCAGCACTCCCACCTCGACGCCTACCGCCTGTACAAGGGCGACGTCGGGCCGATGCTGCGGGTGTCGTGCTCGCTCAAGTCGATCGCCCGCCTGGTCGGCCTGATGCCCATCGAGGTCGACCGGACCCGGATCCACGACCTGTCGCGCGAGGCGCTCCACGCCTACGCCAGCTCCGACGCCCGCCTGGCCCGGGTGCTCACCGAGCGCCGCATGCCCGGGGCCGCCCGGTTCATCGACCGGCTGGCCGAGCCCGGCGCCGACCGGGGCGAGGCCGGCACCGCCGCCATCGCCTGAGCTCGCGGCCGCGTCGTCGGCCGCGCCCTCACCGACGGGACGACGCGGGCACCGCCGGCGGTCCGTCGGGTCTCGCTGTCGCGCGGGGTGGGCAAGATGGGTGCCCGAGGGTCGCGGTCCCTCGACCGGCAGCGCCGGTGCACCGACCGCCGGTCGTCCACGTCGTCCGGAGGTCACACCCGTGCCCCGCCCCTCCTGCCGGTCCCCCCGGCCCGTCCCGTCCGAGCTGCTCGACCTCCTCGCCGAGCAGCTCCTCTCCACCCGCCTCGCCGATCCCGGCGGCGGCTCCGCCCTCGTGCGCGTCGGCCCCGGCCACGCCGAGGGCGACCTCGACCTCGGCATGCTCCCGCTGCCCGACGGCGTCCACCCCGTCGACGTGCTCGTGGGCGAGGTCCTCCCCTCGCGCTGGTGGGCCAACGGCGTGGTCGCCTCGGCCCAGGCCCGCTCGATCGACGGCTCGCTGGCGGCCCAGCCGGTGGTGATCGTGGTCCTGGTCGACCGCGACGGGCACTGCGTCCACCGCGTCGAGGGCCCGACCGCCCTCCTGCCGCCCGGGGCCCCGCCTCCGACCGGCCGGGTGGTCGACCTGCTCCTCCGCACCGTCGAGCGGCCGACCCCGCCGCCGACCGAGCCCCCGGTCCGCTGGTGCGATGCGGTGTGGCTCGACCGGATCGCCATGGCGGTCCTGGGGGGTGAGCTCGGCCACCGCGACCTCGGTGAGCTCACCGCCCTGCACCCGCTCCTCCCCGGCGGGGCCACCGTCGAGGCCATCGCCGCCCTCCACCGGGTCGAGGAGGCCGATCCCGAGGGGGCCTGGCGGGCCGTGCACCGCGCCGCGTCGCAGATGGGTGCGCCCGACACCGTCACCGACGGCGCGCTCCGCGCCACGGTGTGCGAGCACCTGTCGCCCGAGGAGGTCGCGTGGATGGACGCCGGCAGCCTCTCCCGGTGGCTCGAGGCCGAGCTGCCGGACGTCACCGACCTGCTCGGGCTCACCGACGGGCTGCTCCCGGGCCCGCTGGCCCGCGACCTCCGGCGCGCCGTCGGCCGACCGAAGGTCGACGACCACCGCGACCAGGGGTGATGCGTGCCGTCGACCCAGGGCGCGCGGCCCGCCCATCCCCGATCCGGCCCGACGCCGTCGGTACGCTCGCGAACCATGGCTGTGCCGTTGCGGTCCCGCACCCCCGCCCCCGCAAGCCCCTCCGGTCGGGCACCCAGACGACCGCCGGCCCCCACCGGCGAGCGAACCCGACGGCCCCTCGTGATCGACCTGTCCGACGACGAGCCGCTCGGCCTCGCGGCCGGCCGCTCCCGACCGCCGGGGTCCCGCCCCACGGGCGTGCCCTCCCGACCCGCCGATGCCGATCGCCGGGCCACCCCCGCGGCCGAGCGCAGCGCGCGGCCGACCGCCCCGTCGGGCCCCACCGCCCAGCTCCAGCGGGCCCTCGACGACCTGGCCCAGGTCCTCGGCGGGTACCCGTTCCAGCCCGCCATGCGGGCCTGCCCGCACTGCGTCTCCGACGACGACCTGCGCCAGCTGGGGCGGGCCCCGGCCCGGATCAGCACGTCGCTGCTCGACCGGTACGTGTCCAAGGCCATGGTGACCTGGGGCGACGCGGACGACTTCAAGCGCCTGCTCCCCGAGGTCATGGTGCGCCTGTGCGAGGGGCGCACCTCGGTGCCCGGTGCCCTCGTCGGGGCCCGCCTCCGGCGAGCGGGCTGGACGGCGTGGCCCGCAGCCGAGACCCCGGCGGTGCGTCGCACGCTGTCGGCCATGTGGCTCACCACCCTGGCGGCCCCGCCCGGCCCGGGCCGCGACCCGGTGGTCTCCCGCCTCTCGCTCATCACCGCGGCCGAGACCGACCTCGAGCCCTACCTCGACGTCTGGGAGGACCGGCTCGAGGCCGGTGGCGACCCGGCCGCGCGCCTCGCCGCGGTCCTCCACCTGGCCGACCTCCTCGCCCCGCTGGCCGCCGGGGGGCGCCGTCGCCTCATCCGGGGCTTCCCGCTGGCCCGGCGCAGCGTCGTCGCCCAGCTCGACCACTGGCTGCGCCAGCCGGTCGTGATCCAGCGCCTGGCCCACGCCGCCGGCGCCCTCGAAGCCACCCCGCACGGCCCGCTGGTCCTGCAGGCCCGGGCCGGCCTGGCCCGCCTCCGCGCCGAGGGCTGACGCTCCTCCCCGCCGGCGGGCCCGTGGGCCATCGCGCACCAGGCGACGCCACGGGCTCAGGGCGTCAGGGGATCTCCATCTCGCTGGGCCAGAACTCGCGCAGGTGGGCCGCGAACTCCGCCTGCGATCCCCCCACCTCCTTCAGCGCGTCGAGCACCGCACCCACCAGCAGCACGTAGAACGCCACCGCGTCGTCGGGGATGATCCGGGGCGCGTCGGCCTCGTCGAGGAGGTCCTTGGCCAGGCGGAAGAACGCGTAGACCAGGTACTCCATGACCTCGGGGTCGGTGTCGGCCACCCAGGTGACCTCGCCGTCGGCCTCGGCCAGTGCCTCCCACTGGTCGAGGTAGTCGGCGTAGTCGCGCGCCGCGTCCGACGGCACCGCCGCGCCGGGCCCCGCCTCGAGGGACAGGATGCCGCGGGCGAAGGAGACGAAGGCCCGGACGCTGCGCGCCTCGCACGGGCCGACGACGACCTCCATGGGCGCGACCCTAACCCCGCCGTGGTGACCCGGTGTCCTGCCCGGCCCCGCCCGGTCCGGTCGCCCCGGCGGCGTCCTCAGCGAAGTCGACCCGGACGGGCGTGCTCGACGACGAACGACACCCCGGCCCGGTGGACGTCCTTGTAGCGCTCGAAGTGCCACTGCGGGTTGGCCTCCGACAGCTCCTCCAGCGCCTCCCGCTCACCGGAGACGTGGGCATCGGTCCAGCAGAACCAGTCGTCGAAGGCGAGGACCATCCCGTGCTTGAGGCGGGGCCGGAGGAACTCCAGCACCGTCACCGCGCTGGAGTACATGTTGCAGTCGATGTAGGCGGCCGCGATGTCCCACGGCGCGCCGTCGCCGATCGCCGGCAGCGTCACGTCGAAGTAGCCCTCGACCGCGGTGTAGGCGTCGCGGGGGATGCCGTGGCCGTCGCAGTCGGCGTGGAACCTCTCGACCCCGCCCTGGCCGTGGGCGCTCCCCGGTTGCCAGCCGGGGTGCTGGTCGCGCTCGTCGGCGGCGGGCGGGAGGCCCTGGAACGAGTCGAAGGCCCACATGGGCCGGACCCGACCCGAGTCGACCATCCCCTGGTAGGCGCACCGCATCGTGTTGCCGCCCCACGAGCCGAACTCGACGTAGTCGCCGGTGATCCCGTTGACGTTCTGGTTGACCCAGACGTCGTAGAAGAACTCCTCGCAGCCCCGGATCTGCCGGTTGACGGCCTTGGTGATCGGGTGCTCGGGCTGGGGGTCCACGGCGCGTCGCCTCCGGTGGGGTCAGCGGCGCCGGGTCGCGCCTCGGGACGGGCACCGTAGCGGTGGAGCCCGATGCCCGGCGCCGACCGCCGGGACGACCTCGCCGGCAGCCGGAGGCGACGGCCCCGTGGTCCGCAGCCGCCGTCGGGCCCGACCGCCGGACGTCGACCGTCAGCCGGAGGTGACGGGGCCGTGCTCCCGGCAGCGACCGGCGTGACCGGTCGGGGTCACCAGCACCGCCAGGCGGGTGCCGCACCGCGGGCAGTACCGCGGCGGGTCGAGCTCCCGCCCGCAGCCACCGCACGACGCCGACGGGCGACCGCACCCGGTGCAGTGGGTCGCGTCCACGGTCGGCGCCGCTCCGCCCTCAGATGACGGCGCTGAGGGCGCCGATCGGCATGCGGAGGTCGTCGAGCATCTGGAGGTCCTCCTCCGGCGTGCGGCCGAGGGTGGTGAGGTAGTTGCCGACGATGAGGGCGTTGATGCCCGACGTCATCCCCATGGCCTGGAGGTCGCGGAGGGTGACCTCCCGCCCGCCGGCGTAGCGCAGGATGACGCTCGGCAGGGCGAGGCGGAACAGGGCGATCCACCGGAGGGCCTCCAGCGGCTCGACCACCTGGCGGTCGCCGAGCGGGGTGCCGGGCCGGGGGTTCAGGAAGTTGAGCGGGACCTCGGTCGGCTCGACCTCGCGCAGCTGCACCAGCAGCTCGATGCGCTGGTCGACCGACTCGCCCATGCCGAGCAGGGCCCCGCAGCACAGCTCCATGCCGTTGTCGCGGACGAGACGGCAGGTGTCGATCCGCTCCTCGAACGAGTGGGTGGTGACGACGCTCGGGAAGAACGACCGGGCCGTCTCGAGGTTGTGGTTGTAGCGGTGGACGCCCCCCTCGGCCAGGCGGCGGGCCTGGTCGGGGTCGAGGATCCCGGCCGAGACGGCCACGTTGAGCCCGGTCTCCTGCTGCACGACCGGCACCAGCTCGAGGATGCCGCTGCAGGGTGCGCTCGTCGGGCCCACGCACGGCGAGGACGATGCAGAACTCGCTGGCGCCGAGCGCGGCGGTCTCCTTCGCCGCGGCGAGCACCTCGTCGGTGTCGAGGAAGGGGGTGGCCTTGACCGGCGTGTCGAAGCGGGACGACTGGCTGCAGAAGTGGCAGTCCTCGGGGCAGCCGCCGGTCTTGGCCGAGAGGATGCCCTCGACCTCGACCTCGGGGCCGCACCAGGCCAGGCGCACCTCGTGGGCCAGCGCGGCCAGCGACGGCACCGAGGTGTCGGGCACGTGGACGAGGGCGGTGAGCTCGTCCTCGGTCAGCAGGCGCCGCTCGTCGAGCAGCGCGGTCTCGGCGGCGCGGAGGGCGGCGCGGGCCTCGGCCGCGTCGAGCAGCGGGCGGCTGCTGGCGGCGGGGGCGGGCTTCCGCCCCAGGGCCACGGGCTGCAGGGTGTCCGACATGCCGGCGAGCGTACGGGTCGACGGCCGACGGCGGGAAACGCTCCCCACCGGCCACCGTCGTCCTGGCGCGATCCGCCTCGGACCGGCGCGGATCACGCGCGGCCGGGATCGGACCCCGGTGTCAGCCGCGGACGAGGTCGGCGATCTGGCGCATCTGGTGGGGGGCGGCGGCCACGAGGAGGGTGGTGATGCAGGTCTCGCGCCAGCGCTCGAGGTCCTCGCGGATCTTGTCCTCGGGGCCGACGAGGGCGACGTCCTCGACCAGCGCGAGGGGCACCGAGGCGATGGCCTCCTCCTTGCGGCCCGACGAGGAAGAGGTCCTGGATGCGCTCGACGTCCTCCTCGTAGCCCATGCGGCTGAACAGGTCGGCGTGGAAGTTGACCTCCCTGGCGCCCATGCCGCCGATGTAGAAGCCGAGCGACATGCGCACCTGGTCGGCGGCGGCCTCGACCTCGTCGGCGATCACGATCTGCACCATGTTGGCGACCTCGAAGTCGTCGACGGCCGCGCCGGGCACCGGGTCGGGCCCACCCCTCCTCCAGGCACTGGCGGTAGTGGGGGTCGAGGCCGGGCGACATGAACATCGGCAGCCAGCCGTCGGCGATCTCGGCCGCGAGGGCCACGTTCTTCGGTCCCTCGGCGCCGAGGAAGATCGGGAGGTCGGCCCGGCGCGGGTGGGTGATCGACTTGAGCGCCTTGCCCAGGCCGGTGGTGCCCTCGCCGGTGCGGGGCAGCTGGAAGTGCTTGCCCGTCGATCTGCACCGGCTCCTCCCGGGCCAGCACCTGGCGGACGACGTCGACGTACTCCCGGGTGCGGGCGAGCGGGCTTCGGGTAGGGCTGGCCGTACCAGCCCTCGACCACCTGCGGGCCCGAGGCGCCGAGGCCGAGGACGAACCGGCCCTCGGTGAGGTGGTCCATGCGTCAGGGCGGTCATGGCCGTGGCCACCGGGGTGCGGGCCGCCATCTGGCAGACGGCGGTGCCGAGGCGGACCCGGCTGGTGGCCGCGCCGTACCAGGCGAGCGGGGTGAAGCAGTCGGAGCCGTAGGCCTCGGCCGACCACACCGAGTCGAAGCCGAGGTCCTCGGCCATGGCCAGCTGCTCGGCCACTCCGGACGGGCGGACCGGCGAACCAGTACCCGAGGACGAGGCCGAGCTTCAGGTCGGTGGTCACGGACGCCTCCCGGGGCGGTGCGAGGTGGGAAGGAGGACCGCGACGGTCCGCCTTCCACGACCGTACCGCTCACCCCTACACTGAAACACGTTCTAGTTCTGCGCCGTGGAGGATCATCCCGATGAGCAGCCGCTACCCGTTCCCGATCCCCATGGGGTGGTTCCAGGTCTGCGTGCCCGAGGACGTCGCCGTGGGCGACAGCAAGGCGCTCTTCTACTTCGACCGCCACCTCGTGGCCTGGCGCGACGAGGAGGAGGTGCTCCACGTGATGGACGCCTACTGCCCGCACCTCGGCGCCCACCTCGGCCACGGCGGGAAGGTCTGCGGCACCGAGATCGAGTGCCCGTTCCACGGCTGGAGGTTCGACACCGACGGGGCCAACAGCGACATCCCGTACTCGACCCGGGTCAACAAGAAGGCCCGCATCCGCACCTTCCCGGTGCTGGAGATCAACGGCAAGACCCTCGTCTGGTACCACCCGGACCCCGACGCAGGCGCCGCTGTGGGACATCCCCGCGCTGCCCGAGCTCGACAGCGGCGAGTGGTACGGACCGGTCCGCACCGTCCACACCGTGCTGGCCCACCCGCAGGAGCTGGGCGAGAACGCGGTCGACTCGGCCCACTTCCGCTACGTCCACAACACGGCCGACGTCCCGGAGATCACGTCGTACGTGACCGATGGCCCGGTGGCCGACATGCGCTCGATCCAGCGCTTCCCCACCCCGCGCGGGGTGGTCGAGGGCAAGATCGAGTCCACCGGGTACGGCCCCGGCGTGTCGATCATCCGCTTCGCCGGGATCATCGACACCCTGCTCGTGTCGTCGACCACCCCGGTCGACCAGGGCAGCTGCCAGACCCGGTTCGACTTCTACACCCGGTCCCTCGGCGACGCGAAGACCAACGAGGGCGTGGCCAAGGCGTTCGTGGCCGAGGTCGACAAGCAGTTCCTCGAGGACATGCCGATCTGGGAGCACAAGGCCCACATCGCCCGGCCCGCCCTGGCCGACACCGACGGGCCGTTCATGACGTTCCGCAAGTGGTACGCCGCAGTTCTACGACGGCATGGAGATGCCCGACGACGAGGGCGTCTCGGTGTTCCCGGCCCCCTACTGGCCCGAGAAGATGGACGAGTCCCCCGCCAAGGCGACCGCCGTCCGCCCGCCACGGCAGCTGACCGCGAGGGCGCCCCTGCGGCTCCCCGAACTGGCCCTCACACCGGACCGCAGCGCGGATCGCGGACCGTACACCCATCCGCCGAACGGTCCTCGCACCCGACCGCGACGGGATCGCGGGACCAGCACGTGGGCGCTGGGTGACCGAGAGCGGTCGATCGGACCTAGCTGAGGACGGTGGCGTCGCCGGCGAGGTGGCCGCCGTCGACGACGTACTCCGAGCCGGTGACGTAGGAGGCCTCGTCCGAGGCGAGGAACAGCACGACCCGGGCGACGTCCTCGGGGGTGCCGAGGCGCTTGATCGGCAGGTTCTTCACGAAGGTCGCGTCGTTGGGGTCGACGCCCTCGAACTGGGTCATCGGCGTGTCGATGTGGCCCGGGGCACACGACGTTGACCCGGATGCCCTTGCCGCCGAGCTCGATGGCGGCCGACCGGCTGAGGCCCCGGATCGCCCACTTGCTGGTCGAGTAGGCGGAGAGGAAGGGCAGGCCCTCCATCCCGCTGTTCGACGAGATGTTGACGATCGAGCCACCGCCGGCCTTCTTCATCGACGGGACGATCGTCTTGATGCCGAGGAACGCGCCGGCGACGTTGATGTCGAGCACCTGCCGGAACCGGGCCGCCTCGTAGCGGTCGATGGCGTTGAAGTCGAGGATGCCGGCGTTGTTGACCAGCACCGTGACCGGGCCGAACTCCTCCTCGGTCCCGGCGACGGCCGCCTTCCAGGCGTCCTCGTCGGTGACGTCGAGCCGCACGAAGCGGGCCGCGTCACCGATCGACTCGGCCACGGCGCGACCCTCGTCCTCCAGCACGTCGGCCAGCACGACCCGGGCCCCCTCGGCCGCGAACAGCCGGGCCTCGGCCTCGCCCTGACCCCGGGCCGCGCCGGTGATCAGCGCGACCTTCCCCTCGAGTCGTCCTCGTCCGTCGCTCACGTGTCGTTCCTCCTGGGTGGACTGCTCTCGTTCTGGCCATCCGTCGTCCCCCTCGTCGGGAGCTGACGACTGCCGGATCAGATCTCGGCCCCATCCTCCGTTCTGTCCGTCCTGCTCGACCCGTGGGCGCACCAGGGTTGACAGAACGGGGCGGGGCGGAGGACGGGCGGCCGGTCGGGGCTCTAGGGCTTGTCGGTGCCGACGACCCACATGGCGAAGAACTGCGAGCCGCCGCCGTAGGCGTGGCCCACGGCCTTGCGGACGCCGTCGACCTGGTGCTCGCCGGCGGTGCCGCGCACCTGCATGGCCGCCTCGGCGAAGCGGAGCATGCCCGGAGGCGCCGATGGGGTTGGTGCAGAGCACGCCGCCGGACATGTTCACCGGCAGGTCGCCGTCGAGGGCGGTGGCGCCCTCCTCGGTCATCTTCCAGCCGTCGCCGGGCTCGGCGAAGCCGAGGTTCTCCAGCCACATGGGCTCGAACCAGCGAGAACGGCACGTACATCTCGACGCAGTCGACGTCCTTGCGCGGGTTGGTGATGCCGGCCTGCTTGTAGACGTCGGCCGCGCACAGGGCGCCGCCGAGGGGCAGCACCGTGTCGCGCTCGGCCGACAGCGTGGGCTCGGACCGCATGGCCGTGCCCTGGATCCACGCCGGCTGGCGACCCTCGGCCGCGGCCGCGTCGGCCACCTTCTCGCTGCCGAGCACCAGGGCGCAGGCGCCGTCGGACGACGGGCAGGTCTCGGCGTAGCGGATCGGGTCCCACAGCATCATCGACTCCTTGATGGAGTCGAAGGTGATCTCGGGCTCGTGGAGGTGGGCGTAGGGGTTCTTGAGCCCGTTCTGCCGGTCCTTCAGCGCCACCAGCATGCCGATGTGGTCGGGCGCCTTGGCCCGGCGGATGTAGCTGCGGATGTGCGGGGCGAAGTAGCCGCCGGCGCCGGCGTGCAGCGGCGGGGTGAACGGGATCGGCAGCGAGAGGGCCCACATGGCCTCGCTCTCGGACTGCTTCTCGAAGGCGACGGTGAGCACCCGCTCGTGGATGCCGGCCGGCGACCAGCTGGCTGGCGACGATGGCGGTCGAGCCGCCGACCGAGCCGGCGGTGTGCACCCGGAACATCGGCTTGCCCGTGCAGCCCAGCGCGTCGGCCAGGAACAGCTCGGGCATCATCACGCCCTCGAAGAAGTCGGGCGCCTTGCCGATGACGACGGCGTCGATGTCGGTCCAGGTCATCTGGGCGTCGGTCGAGGGCCCGCTGGGCGGCCTCCCGCAGGAGGCCGGCCATGGAGACGTCGCCCCGGGTGGCCTGGTGCTTGGTCTGGCCGATGCCGACGACCGCGACTCGCTCCTTGCCCATCAGGACTCCCCTTCCAGGACGCACACCAGGTTCTGCTGCAGGCAGGGCCCGCTGGTGGCGTGGGCGACGCCGCGGTCGGCGTCGCCGGCGGAGATGCGGTTGGCCGACCTCGCCGATGCGGATCAGGCCGGCGGTCATCATCGGGTTGGCGGCCAGCGCGCCGCCCGACGGGTTGATGCTGACGTCGTCGCCGAGGCCCGATGCGCCTCGCGCAGGATCAGCTCCTGGTGGCTGAACGGGGCGTGCAGCTCGGCCACGTCGACCTTGCCGTCGGCGACGCCGGCCTTCTCGGCGGCGATGCGGGTCGACTCGCTGACCGTGAGGTCGCGCAGGCCGAGGTGGATGGGCTCGACCCGGTGGTCGATGCCCCGGATCCAGGCCGGGCGCTCGACCTTCGACCGGGCCACGTCGCCGGCGGCCAGGACGATGGCGGCGGCGCCGTCGGTGATCGGCGGGCAGTCGCTGCGTGCGCAGCGGGGCGACGTGGTACGGCTCGGCCAGGAGCGTCCGCGGCCGGACGGTCCCACGCCAGCTGGGCGTTGGGGTTGTCGAGGGCGGCCTTGCGGCTGCGGGCGGCGACCTCGGCCATGTCGGCCTCGGTGCCCTTGCCGGCGTCGAGCAGGCCCGGGCCTGGAGGGCGGCGAGGCTCACCGAGTCGGGCCACAGCGGGCCGACGGTGATGGGGTCGAGCTGGCGGGTCAGCACCATCGGCAGGTCGCCGGGCGACGACTTGGCGTAGCAGTAGACGAGGGCGGTGTCGAGCTCGCCGAGCTGGAGCTTCACCCAGGCCTCGTACAGGGCCCAGGCCCCGTCCATCTCGACGTGGCTCTCCTGGATCGGGCGGCCACGGGCCGACGCGCGTCGAGCGTCGACACGAAGCTGAAGCCGACGCCGGCCAGGTAGTCGGTGGAGCCCGAGCAGGTGAAGCCGATGTCGTCGATGGTCATGTCGACCTGGCCGAGCGCCGTGTGCGATCGCGGGCATGAGCATCTCGACCTCGTTGAGCTCCGGCACGCTGCGCCGGGCGGGCGTCTGGGCGAAGGAGATGACGGCGATGTCGCGCATCAGGCCTGCCCTCCCTCGCCGGTGCGGGGGTTGCGCACGATGGCCTCGGTCGGGGCGACGCCGCCGACCCAGGAGCCGAGGCCGGTGCCGTGGTCCTCGCCGGGGATGCGCACGTCGAGGTCGTCGGGCTCGCCGTTGGGGCGGAACCACTTGATCGACTCGAGCGTCGGCTCGATGTCGGCGTCGTCGCGCCACACCGCCTCGACCCGCATGCCGATGCGGACCTGGTCGGCGGGCATCTCCTGGATGAGGTGCATGATCGACAGGTCGGCGCCGTCGAGGAGGATCAGGGCGCTCGTGTAGGGGATCTCCATCACCGAGCCGTAGAACTGCAGGTTCACGACGCAGAACGAGGTGACGGTGCCCACCTGGGCGACCTCGACCTCGATGGGCGTCGGCTGGCCGAGCTCGGGGTCGGCGCCGCGCGGCGGCACGTAGACCCGGCTGTCGGCGTTGGCCTTCTGGCCGATGATCTTCTTCTCGGTGATGCCGTGGAGGAAGCGGGTGGTGGCGTCGCCGGCGGTGAACGTGTAGTCGAGCTGGGCCGGCGTGCGGACGCTGCGGACCGCCTCGACGTCGCTGCAGCGACGCGGGCAGGGTGATCTCGGGCATCAGGCGTCCCCTCCAGCGGCGTCCTCGGGGACGAACCAGGTGATGTCGTTGATGTGGCCCTCGCGCTCGTCGGCCCACACCGGCACGACCCGCAGGCCGGTGCTGATGGCGTCGATCGAGCCGGCGTCGACGGCGTGGAGCATCGAGGTGTCGGCGCCGTCGAGCTGGATCGAGGGCCCAGGCGAACGGCTCGGTCGAGCGGGTGCTTGTCGTGCGGGGTCGGTCACCCACGCCCACGTCGTCACCGTGCCCGCGGGACCGACCTCGACCAGCTCGGTGAGGTCCTCACCGCGTGACCGGGTCGAACTCGGCGGGCGGGACGATCACCCGGCCGTCGGCGGCCTCGGCTGCCCACCAGGACCTGCTCGCGCAGGCCCGTGAGGAAGGCGCCGATGACCGGTCCGGTCGTGCGGGTGAACGGGTACTCGATGATGAGCGGGGCGCTCAGCACCTCGCCGGGATCGGAGGTTGCCGTCACGGGCCGCAATCTAGAACACGTTCCAGTTCCCCGGGCAACCACCCTGACCCCCGGGGCCCGAGCGGGGCGCGGGCGGAGCGGGCACGCTGGGGTCATGGCAGACCTCGCGACCAAGGCGCAGCAGCTGAACGCCCTCCACCACTCCGGCACCACGCTGGTGCTCCCCACGGTGTGGGACGCGTGGTCGGCCCGGGCGGTGGTCGACGCCGGCTTCCCCGCGCTGACCATCGGCAGCCATCCGCTGGCCGACTCGCGAGGCCAGGCCGACAACGAGGGCATGACGCTCGACGACGCCCTCGACGGCATCCGGCGGATCACCGCCGCGGTCGACGTCCCGGTGAGTGCCGACGTGGAGTCCGGGTACGACACCGTGCCGGCCGAGCTGGTCGAACGGGTCCTCGACGCCGGAGCGGTCGGCATCAACGTCGAGGACACCGTGCACAGCGAGAAGCGCATGCGGACGCTCGAGGAGCACGCCGACTACATCGGAGGTCTGCGGGCCGCCGCCGACGCCGCCGGGGTGGAGCTGGTGATCAACGCCCGCACCGACGCCTTCTTCCAGACGACCCAGGTGTTCGACGACCCGCTGGCCGAGGCCATCGCCCGCCTCCAGGCCTGCGAGGCCGCCGGGTCCCGGTGCTCGTACCCGGTGAAGGCCCCGGACGCCGACGCGGTGCGCACCCTGCTGGCCGAGCTGTCCGGTCCGGTCAACGTCATCGCCCACCCCGTCAACGGCTCGACCGCAGGCTCGCTCGACGACCTCCGCGCCCTCGGCGTCCACCGCGTCTCGTTCGGCCCCCTGCTCCAGATGACCCTCACCGGCTCGATCACCGACCTCGTCACCCCCTGGCTCTGAGGCCCCGCCCCGTCAGCGCCGCGGGTCGACCGTCGGGTCCGCGCCAGCCGGGTCGGCGGGTGGGTCAGAGGCAGAGGCCCTCGGCGACGCCTCGGGTGCACATGGTCGTGGCCTCGACGGTCTTGAGCACGAACCCGTCACCGCTCGGGGTGCCGAAGATGTGGAGCCGCTCGCCGGAGATGGCGTCGTCCTGGTAGCCGATCAGGTCGATGGTGATCTCGCCGAGGTCGCCGGTGGACGGGCCGTCGACGACGGTGACGTCCGGGGCGGGGCCCTCCTCGACGCCGGCCCGGGCCTCGGCGACCGCGTCGGCCAGGTCGTCCATCGTCTCGCCCTCGAGGCCCTGCGGCAGCTGGGACGTGACGTCGGTGGTGCCGGTCAGCTCGCTCACGAAGCGCCGGTTGACCCAGCCGACCTGGCCGTCGATCTCGATCTCGGACCAGAACGCGTCCCCATCATCGATCGAGCGGTTCTGCCCGGTGGCGACCAGACCGTCGGCCAGCGGGTCGAGCTCGACCAGCACGTCGAAGTCGGTGCCCGGGCCCACCCGGACGTTGAGCGTGTCGTCGGCGGCCACCCCGACGACCCACAGCGCGGCACCCTCGTAGGGGTAGATCTCGATGACCTCGCCGGGCAGGTCGGCCGGGTCGATCGTGGTCGGGGTGCCCTCGGTGGTGGACGACCCGTCGTCGTCCGTCGTCGTCGTCTCGTCGGCGTCGGTGGTCGTGCCATCGGCCTCGGTGGTGGTCGTGCCCGACTGACCCGCCGGCTCGTCGTCGTCACCCCCGCACGCGCCCAGCACGAGGACGAGGGTCAGACCGGCCAGGAGGAGGGGAGCACGCCGCATGGGCGCCACGGTAGGTCCGGGGATGCCTCCGTCGGCGTCACCCGTCCCGATCCCGCATGGTGGGAGCCGTCGACGAGCGGACGCCGGTACGGAGAACGCGTTCTCGTTTCTGGCCTAGGCTCGCGGCTCTATGGGTGACCTTGGATTCTGGAGACTGGCGGAGAGCCGACCCCGACTGGCTGGCGCTGGTCGACCCCGAGGGCGGTGAGCACACCGCCGGCGAGCTGCTGGCCCGGGCCAACCAGGCCGCCCACGCCCTGCGGGGCCTCGGGCTGGGCGCCGGCGACACGCTCGCCGTGCTGCTGCCCAACGGCACGACGCTGATCGAGCTGTTCCTCGCCGCCCTCCAGATCGGCGTGCGCATCACGCCGATCAACTGGCACCTGGTCGGGCCGGAGATCGCCTACATCCTCGACGACAGCGAGGCCAAGGCCTTCGTCGCCGACGAGCGCTTCGGCGCCGAGGCGATCCGCGCCGTCGACGAGGCCGGCTTCCCCGCCGAGGCCCGCTTCTCGGTCGGCGCCATCGAGGGCTTCCGGCCCGATCGACGAGCTGTTCGACGGCCAGCCCACCACCGCCCCCGAGGGGCGCACCACCGGTGCGGCCATGCACTACACGTCGGGCACCACCGGCCGACCCAAGGGCGTGCGCCGGGCGCTCATCGAGATCGACCCGAACGACATGGGCGAGCTGATGACCTACCTGCCGAACCTGTTCGGCATCGGCCCGCAGGACGGCCACGTCCACCTCACCGTGTCGCCGCTCTACCACACGGCCGTCCTGATGTGGACGGGCAACGCGCTGCACGATGGGCCACACCGTCGTGCTCATGGACAAGTGGACCGCCGAGGACACCCTCCGGCTGATCCAGGACCGCAAGGTCACCTACAGCCACATGGTGCCGACCCAGTTCGTGCGCCTGCTCGACCTCCCCGAGGAGGTGCGGGCGTCCTACGACGTGTCGTCGCTGCGCAACATGATCCACGGCGCCGCCCCCTGCCCGCAGGAGATCAAGCGCCGGATGATCGAGTGGTGGGGCGACACCATCCAGGAGTACTACGCGGCCACCGAGGGCGGCGGCACCGTCATCACCGCCAAGGAGTGGCTGGAGCGCCCCGGCTCGGTCGGCACCGCCGTGGCCCGGCGGCGAGGTCCGCATCTACGACGACGAGGGCAACCAGCTCGGCGCCGGCCAGATCGGCACCGTCTACATGTCGCTCATGGCCGACTTCGAGTACAAGGGCGACGCGGCCAAGACCAAGGCCAACCGCATCGAGGACTTCTTCACCGTCGGCGACCTCGGCGAGATGGACGAGGACGGCTACCTCTACCTCCGCGACCGCAAGGCCGACATGATCATCTCGGGCGGGGTCAACATCTACCCGGCCGAGATCGAGGGCGAGCTGATCAACCACCCGGCGGTGCAGGACGTCGCCGTGTTCGGCATCCCCAACGCCGACTGGGGCGAGGAGATCAAGGCCGTCGTCGAGACTGCACGAGCCGGCATCGAGCCGTCGCCCGAGCTGGCCGAGGAGATCCAGACCTGGGCCGCGACCCGGCTGGCCAAGTTCAAGCTGCCCCGGTCGATCGACTTCGTCGAGGCCCTCCCCCGCGAGCCCAACGGCAAGCTCATCAAGCGCAAGCTCCGCGACCCGTACTGGGAAGGCCACCAGAACGCCATCTGAGGCGTCGCGGAGCTCGGCCCGACGCCACCCGGGCGCGCCACGGCCCCGGGCGCTGCAGGGGGTCGCGCACCCGGGGCCGTGGGACCTGTCCGGCCGGTTCGGAGGGAGCCGCAGCGCTCACACGCGCCGGGCACCGGACCGGTCAGGAGATCAGCTCGTCATCGGTGATCAGTGGGGGCAGGTGCCCCGGCTGTCGGAGATGGCCGTGCTGGTCGAGGGGACCGGGCAGAGGAACTGCGCGTAGCGCGTGTCCTGGTCGACGAAGCGCTTCAGCCACGCCACCGAGTACTTGCCGATGGTGGTGTTGGTCGAGTTCGGCGCGAAGTGCGACGCGCCCCGCAGCTCGATGTACGCCTTCTCGGCCGACGCCGGGATGCTGTTGTAGAAGGGGATCGAGTGCGACGACACGGAGGCGACGCTGTCGTTCTCGCGCGCCGATCACGAGCGTCGGGCTCTGGATCTCCGGCCAGGTCTTGTCCATGTTCCACGGCGGTGAGCGGGACGACCGCGTCGAGGCTGGGCCGGTCGCTTGGCTGGCCTCGAGCGAGCCGCCGCCGCCCATCGAGTGGCCCATCACCGCGTGGCGGTTGCCGGTCGACGCGGGTGCGGACCGACGACGCTGTTGGTCGAGGTAGTCGAGGGCGGCGAGCAGCTGGTTGCCACGGGACGCGGGCTGGTCGAACGTGGTGTTGGTGTTGATGTTGATCACCACGAAGCCGTGGGAGGCGACGCGTCGGGCCAACCAGGCCATGCGTCGACCGGGTCGCGGTGAAGCCGGGCGAGATGGCCACACGCACCGAAGGTGCCGTCCGACGGTCGTGCTCGGGTAGTAGATGTCGGCGGCGCCGAAGCCGGGGGTCGAGAGGTCGGAGACGCGGTGGTCGACACCGAGTACGGACCGGCGGTGGCCTCGAGCCGGGCGTTGGTCGGGTCGGGCCCGCGCTCGAAGCCGGCCGCCTGGGCGGGTCCGGCCGTGACCGCGAGGCCGACGAGGAGGGTGAGGGTGGCCGCAGCGGTCGCCACGGTCCTTCTGTGGTGAGAGGTGCATGGGGGAAGCCCCTTGTTGGGTGGGAGGGAAGGTGCGGGCGCCGGCCGACGGACCCCGGCGCCCGCACCAGGGGCATCATCTGCGAACTGCGGGTAACCTGACGAGGGTCACCGGCGCCACGGAGGGGTCCGTTCCCGCCAACGGGAGCGGCCCGGCGCACCGACGGAGGAGTGACGTCATCGCACCGGACCTCATCGCGACCGATCGGGCCGACCCCGACGTCGGTGATCCCACCGACGCAGAGGCGGACGTCCTCGGCTCGTGGACGGCGACGGTCATCCACGCGCTCGACCAGTGCGGCGTCGACGGCACCGCCCTCGCCATCGAGGCCGGCATCGACGTCGAGGGCCTCGACGACCCCGACCGCCGGGTGCCGCTCACCAAGAGCACCCGGCTCTGGCACCTGGCCGCCGAGGCGACGGGCGATCCCTGCGTCGGTCTCCAGGTCGCCCGCCACGTCCGGCCCGGCACCTTCCACGGCCTGAGCGTCGGCGTGGTGTCCAGCCCGTCGTTCCGCGACGCGCTCGAGCGGATGGTGCGCTTCGGTCGGGTCGTCCTCAACCCCACCGGGCACGCCGACCTCACCGAGGTCGACGGCACGCCTGCGGTGGACCCTCTGGTGGGCGCCGGGCACCACCCCGCCCAGCCACGAGTCGATGGAGGCGATCCTGGCCAGCATGGTCCGGGCCGCCCGGTTCCTCATGGACCGCGACCTGCGCCTCGACGAGGTCGAGCTCACCCGGCCGGTGCGTCCCGAGGCCAGCCGCTTCGAGCGCTTCTTCGGCTGCCCCGTCCGCTACGGCTCGGACCGCTACCTGCTGGCGTTCCCCGTCGAGCCGGCGGACCGGGCCCTGCCCACCGGCTGCGGTGATGCCGCACGCGGTGCCGATGACGTGGTGCAGGCCTACCTCGACCGGGCCGCGCCCACCGACAGCGTCACCGACCACGTCCGGGCGGTCGTCGTGGTGCAGGTCGACCAGCACGGCGACGTCGGCGCGGCGACGGTCGCCGCCGCGCTGGCGATGTCGCCCCCGCACGCTGCAACGCCGCCTCCACGACGAGGGCACGTCGTTCCGCGACGTCGTGGCCGAGGTGCGCGTCGAGCTGGCCAAGCGGGCCATCACCGCGCGCCGTGGCTCGGTCGAGTCCATCGCCGACCAGCTCGGGTTCAGCGACGCGTCCGCGTTCCGCCGGGCCTTCAAGCGCCACACCGGGATGACCCCCGCCGAGTTCGCCGCCGGCCAGCGGGGCTGACCGGCCGCAGCCCGGCGCCCGTCGACCTCCAGCCCGGCGTCGGGTCGACCGCTCGTCAGCGGTCGGTGATGGTGATGTCGCCCTGGACGGCTGTCGTCCAGTCGACCGTGGCGGTGGAGGGGTCCGGGCAGTCGAGCGGCGCGGCGTCGACGATCTGGTGGCCGAAGCGATCGCCGCTGGTGCCGTTGTCCTCGACGAACACCACCTGGGGCACGTCCGGGGCCCCGAAGCCCTGGTAGTCCGCAACGAAGCCGATGGCAGCCCGATCGCCCACGATCCGGAGGCAGGTGGCATCCCCCGAGTCCGGGTAGCGGAAGTAGTGGGTGCCCGGCACCCGGGACACCGGGCCGACGGGATCGGAGCCGTCGGGCTCGGCCCGCACCGACGCCGACACGCCCACGTACGACCCGAGCTCGGGCACGATCGGCACCGACACCGAGCCGGAGACCACGTCGCGGTCGTCGGGCTTGGTGGTGAACGACGACGGCGCGCCGCACAGACCGCCGTCGTCCTCGGTGCGGATGCAGAACCGGTACTGGTAGGTCGTCGAAGGGGTGAGGCCCGTGATCGTGCGCGACGCCGTCTCCATCGGGCCGCAGCACGCCCACTGGTCGACCGGGGTCGACGAGTCGAACGTCAGCCCGACGCCCTCGACCACCACGGGGGCGTCGTCGTACTCGAACCAGAACCTCGGCAGGGGGTCGTCGCTGTGCACCGTGCCGTGCAAGGTGGCCGAGATGTCGGTGACGTTGCTGACGCCACTCGCCTCGCCGTACTCGCATCCGGCCAGGGAGGCCACGACGAGGCCGACCGCGACCACCGCCACGACGGCCCGACGGCCTCGCATGGTTGACCTTCCGCCCATGATCCACCTCCGACCGGCCCCTGACCGGGCATGACGAGACCGGGACAGGTTGCCACCATCCAGCAGCGGCCGCCACCGCCACGCGAGTCCGACCGCCGCAGACGGTGGGACTAGCTGAACTGGTCGAGGACCAGGCGGACCGCCATGGTGATCTCGTCGGTGACGTCGGTGGTGCCCGACCACCCGTTGACCCAGCCGAGCAGGGCGCCGTACCAGACGAAGTTGAGGACCCGGGTGACCTCGGCGCGCACCACCGGGTCGAGGTCGTCGGGCATGGCGCGGTCCATGACCCGGGCCATCGACGCCGGCCACCTCGCCCTGGCACGATGCCGCGCCGGGGTCGGGTGAGGAGATGGCGAGGATCACCGCCTCGGTGAGCTTGCGGCTGGCGCTCCATGGCCTTGGTGGCCCGGCGCAGCACGTCGCCGACCCGCTCCGCCGGTGGTCGTCGCCCTTGGGCGGGCGCTGGGCGACCCGCCGCTCGAGGTCGTTGGTCCACGTCGACCAGGGCCGCGGCGAGCAGGTGGTCCTTCGACGAGAAGTACCGGTAGATCGTGCCCAGGGCGACCTCGGAGCGGGCCGCGACGTCGCGCATCTGCACCGCGTCGTAGCCACCCTCGGCCGCGAGGTCGAGCGCGGCCCGGATGACCCGCTCGCGGCGGGCTGCCTGGGTCGGGGTGAGGGAAGCAGGGTCGGCGCCCGCCATCGCGCTGCTGGCCATCGGACGACGCTACCGCCGGCCCGCGAGCAGATCGCGGAACGGCACGTCGTCGACCTGCGGCTCGCGGGGCAGCCCGAGGGCGCGCTCGCCGATGATGTTGCGCTGCACCTCGTTCGAGCCGCCGGCGATGCGGATGGCCGGGGCGTGGAGGAAGCGGGCCTGCCAGTCGCCGCCGCCGGGACCCTCGCCGGCGCGCATGCCGTCGGGCCCGAGCACCTCGAGGGCGACGTTGCCGAGGCGTCGCAGGTACTCGGCCGCGAACAGCTTCATGATCGACGTCTCCGGCCCGGGCTGGCGGCCCTGGCTGATGGCGGTCTGGAGCCGGTAGCCGTGGAAGCGTCTGGATCTTCTGCGGATCCAGAGTCCACGAGCTGCTGGCGGAGCACCGGGTCGTCGGCGCGGCCCAGCTTCTGGGCCAGGGCGCACAGGGCCACCGTGTCGGATGCCTTGTTGCCGCCGGCGATGAGGCCCCGCTCGTTCATGAGGGTCGTCTGGGTGCACGGCCCAGCCGCCGTCCACCTCGCCGAGCACCATGGCCGCCGGGATGCGCACCTCGTCGAGGAACACCTCGCTGAAGTGGCTCGACCCGGTCATCTGGCGGAGCGGCCGGATCTCGATGCCGGGCGTGCGCATGTCGACCAGGAAGTAGGTGATGCCCTTGCGCTTGGTGGCGTCGAGGTCGGTGCGGGCGAGCAGGATGCCCCAGTCGGCGACCTCGGCGCTCGACGTCCACACCTTCTGGCCGGTGACGACCCACTCGTCGCCGTCGAGCACCGCCCGGGTGCGGAGGGCCGCCAGGTCGCTGCCGGCCTCGGGCTCGCTGAAGAGCTGGCACCACATCTCCTCGCCCTTCAGCATCGGGATGAGGAAGCGGTCCTTCTGCTCCTCGGTGCCGTGGCGGAGGATGGTGGGGCCGGCCATGCCGATGCCCATGGCGAAGGGACCGACGGTGACGCCGTAGCGGCCCATCTCCTGGTTCCAGATGGTGGACTCCACGCCGCTGCCGCCGCGACCGCCGTACTCGGTGGGCCAGGTGATGCCGGCCCAGCCCTCGTCGAAGAGGAGCTTCTGCCACGCCTTGGCCCGGGCCACGTGGGTGTGCACGTCGGCCGTGCCCTCCAGGTAGCCGCCCGAGAAGTCCTCGGGGCTGCCCTTCGCAGGGGCGTGGGCGTCGAGCCAGGCACGAGCCTCGGCACGGAAGGCCGCCTCGGCCGGGGTGTCGTCGAAGTCCACGGCGCAAGACTAGAACACGTTCTCTTTCCGCCCCACCCTCCCACCCACCCGGCCGGCAGCGACGGGTGAGGTGGGAGCGTGGGATGCTGGCGGCCCGCACCACGGCGGGTCAACGACCACACGGAGGGATGCATGGAGAGGCTGACGGGGCTCGATGCGACGTTCCTGTACCTGGAGACGCCGACGCACCACATGCACGTCGCGATGACGATGGTGCTCGACCCGTCGACCATGGAGGACGGCTACTCCTTCGAGCACATCCGCGACTTCATCGCGTCACGCCTCGACCGGGTCCCCCCGCTCCGCCGGCGTCTGGTGCCGGTGCCCCTCAACCTCCACCACCCGGTCTGGGTCGACGACCCCGCACTTCGACATCGCCCAGCACGTCCGTCGCACGACGGCCCCGGCCCCCGGCGGGCGCCGCGAGCTGGGCCAGGTGGCGGCCCAGATCGCGAGCACCCCGCTCGACCGAGGGCGGCCCCTGTGGGAGATGTGGCTCGTCGAGGGCCTCAGGCACGGTCGGGTGGGCGTGGTGTCGAAGGTCCACCACTCGGTGATCGACGGGGCCAGCGGCGCTGACCTCATGGTGCACCTGTTCGACCTCGACGCCGCCTCCGGGTCCGAGCCCCTCGTCCCGGCCGACCTACCGACGGAGCGCATCCCGTCCGACGTCGAGCTCGTCGGCTACGCCATCCGGTCGCGCGTGCGCGCGCATGGCCGGGCTCGGACCTCTGCTCACCGAGACGGTGCGCAGCATCAACCGGGTGGCCCAGGGACGACGGGCCCCCGAGGGCCTGGTCGGCGCGGTGCCGCTCACCGCCCCCCGGGTGCCGTGGAACGGCCCGACCTCCGGCCGCCGCGACGTCGGGCTCGCCCGCGTGCCCCTCTCCGCCGTCAAGGCGGTGAAGGAGGCCTTCGGCTGCACGGTGAACGACGTGGTGCTCGCCCTGTGCGCCGGCACGCTGCGCCGCTACCTCCTGAGCCACGACGCCCTCCCCGAACAGGACCTCGTCGCGGTGTGCCCGGTGTCGGTCCGCCCGGCGGGCGACAACGACGCCACCAACAAGGTGTCGGCGATGTTCACCTCGCTCGCCGTCCACGAGGGCGACGTCGAAGCCCGCCTCCAGGCCATCCGCACCACGACCCGCGGCGCCAAGGAGGAGCACAACGCGGTGGGGGCGTCGATGCTCCAGAACTGGGCCGAGTTCGCGGGGCCGAACGTGTTCAACCTGGCGTCGCGCCTGTACTCGGGCATGAACCTGGCCAACGTGCACCGGCCGGTGCACAACATCATCGTGTCCAACGTGCCGGGCCCGCCGTTCCCCCTGTACTTCGGCGGCGCCGAGGTGGTGGCGGCCTACCCGCTCGGCCCGGTGATGGAGGGCTGCGGGCTGAACGTCACCGTGTTCAGCTACCAGGACTGGATCGACGTCGGCTTCATGGTCGACGCCGAGCTGGTGCCCGACGTCTGGGACATGGCCGCCTCGGTGGCCCCCGCCCTCCGCGAGCTGCTCGAGGCCGCCGGCCTCGACGCCGATGCCCTCATGGGCGCGGCCCCGCCCGCCGCCGCGTGGGCGGGGCGACCGCCCCGGCGACGGCGGCGCCCGCGACGAAGGCCGCCGCCCCGAGGAAGAAGGCCGCACCGAAGAAGAAGGCGACGGCCAAGAAGGCGACCGCCAAGAAGAAGGCCGCCCGGAAGAAGGCGACCGCCAAGAAGCGGGCGACCAAGAAGAAGCCGGCCGAGAAGAAGGCGACCGCCAGGAAGACGGCGGCCGGGACCTCCGCCTCGCAGCCGGGAGGCACACCGGCCTGAGGGTCGACGGCCACGGACGGGATCGGCCTCGTCGCGCTAGGTTCCGGGCGATGGGCGGGTCCGTCTACCGAGCCAAGCGCATCGTCCGCTCGCCGATCGTCTGGTGGGGCCGCCGACGCCACGCCGACGCCGGTCCCGCCGAGCGGGAGGCCCTCGAGCGCATGGTCTACCGGCGCAAGGCCCGCGAGCTGTGGGGGGCCGGCGTCCTCGACCCCCACGCCCTCTACCGGGCGGATCTCGGTGACGACAGCGTGATCATCGACGTCGGGGCCTTCCGGGGCGAGGTCGCCGAGACCCTCCTGGACCTGTACGGCGGGACCGTCCACGCCTTCGAGCCCGCCCTCCCCTTCTACCGCGAGATGGCCGAGCGCTTCGAGGGGCGGGACCAGCTGCACTGCTACCCGTTCGGCCTCGGTCGGGCCGACGCCACGCTGGAGATGGACGTCGACGGCATGGGCTCGACGGTCCACGAGCGCGTCGACGGAGCGGCGAAGACGGCCACCGCGGAGGTGCAGATCCGCGATGTCGCGGCGGTGCTCGACGACCTCGGGATCGACCACGTCGACTACATGAAGATCAACATCGAGGGCGGCGAGTTCGACCTCATCGACCGCCTGTACGAGTCCGGATGGCTCCCTCGCACCCACTACCTGCTGATCCAGTTCCACGAGTGGTTCGACGGCGCCGAGCGACGCCGCTGGAAGGCCCGGCGCCAGCTGCGCCACACCCACCAGAAGCTGTGGGACTACCCCTGGGTGTACGAGCTCTGGTGCCACAAGGACCACGTGCCCGAGGAGCTGACCTACACCCGCGAGCAGAAGGACGAGATGCTCGCGGCGCTGCGGGCCGAGCTCCAGGCCAAGAAGGCCGCCGCCAGCTCGTCGTGATCGACGTCCCCCGCGCCCGCCGCGGGAGCTACATAGAACGCGTTCTAGTTCCCGGTGTACGGTGGGGCATGGCGTTCAACATCGCTGACCTCTTCGAGCACACCGTCGACGCGGTCCCCGATCGCACCGCGCTGATCGTCGGTGACGACCGGCTGACCTACGCCGAGGTCGACGAGCGGGCCAACCGCCTGGCCCACCACCTCGCCGAGCACGGGTGTCGGCCACGGCGACCACGTCGGCATCTACGGGCAGAACTCCGCCGAGTGGATGATCGCGATGATCGCGGCGTTCAAGATCCGGGCCGTCCCGATCAACATCAACTTCCGCTACGTCGAGGACGAGCTCGCCTACCTGTTCGACAACGCCGACCTCGTCGCCCTCGTCCACGACCGCGAGTACGTCGCCCGGGTCGCCGCCGTCGCCGCCGAAGATCCCGGGCCTGCGCCACTTCGTCGCCATGCCGGTCGCCGACGACGAGTCGACGCCGACGCCGACGACCCGAGGTCGGCGCTCGGCCCGCTGGGCTCGGTCCCGTTCGCCGAGGCGGTCGCCGCCGGGTCGCCCGAGCGCGACTTCGGCGAGCGCTCCGGCGACGACCACTACGTGCTCTACACCGGCGGCACCACCGGCATGCCCAAGGGCGTGGTGTGGCGCCACGAGGACGTCTTCTTCGCCCTCGGCGGCGGCATCGACGCCTACACCGACGAGCGGGTCACCTCCGACCACGCAGCTGGCCGAGAAGGCCGCCGCCACCGAGACCCCGATGGTCACGCTGTCGGCCCCGCCGCTGATGCACGGCGCCGCCCAGTGGGGCGACGCTGCGGTTCTGGTTCGAGGGCGGCACGGTCGTGTTCGTGCCCCGCTTCTCGCCCGAGGCGGTGTGGGAGGCGATCGAGCGCGAGAAGGTCAACACGGTGATGATCACCGGCGACGCCATGGCCCGCCCGATGATCGAGGCCCTGGAGGAGGACCCCGACCGCTACGACCTCTCGTCGCTGTTCGTGGTGTCCTCCAGCGCCGCGGTCTTCTCCCCGACGGTCAAGGACCGGTTCCTCGAGCTGCTGCCCAACGTCATCATCATCGACTCGATCGGCTCGTCCGAGGGCGGGATGAACGGCATGGTCGCGGTGCAGCAAGGGCCAGACCGAGATGAAGGGCGGCGGCCCCACGGTGAGCCCCGGCCGCGACGCCGTCGTGCTCGACGACGACCTCGAAGCCGGTCGAGCCGGGCTCGGGCGTGGTCGGCCGGCTCGCCCGGGGCGGCAACATCCCGCTCGGCTACTACAAGGACGAGGTCAAGACGGCGGCGACCTTCGTCACCGCCGCCGACGGCCGGCGCTACGTGGTGGCCGGCGACTTCGCCACCATCGAGGCCGACGGCATCGATCACCCTGCTCGGCCGGGGCTCGGTGTGCATCAACTCCGGCGGCGAGAAGATCTTCCCCGAGGAGGTCGAGGCCGCCCTCAAGGCCCACCCCGAGGTGTACGACGTGCGTCGTCGTCGGCGTGCCCGACGAGCGCTGGGGCTCAGACGGTCGCGCGCCGTCGTCCAGCCCCGCAACGCCGACGCACCGCCCTCGCTCGACGACCTCGACGCCCACTGCCGCACGAAGATCGCCGGCTACAAGGTCCCCCGCCAGCTCGACCTGGTCGACGAGATCGTCCGCTCCCCCGCCGGCAAGCCCGACTACCCCTGGGCCACGCCACCGACGCGAGGTCGCCACCAGCGGCGCCAGAGCGCGACTGGACGGCCCGATGAGCCACGCCACGCGCGAGCGCAGCCGCGAGCGACGCCGCGACGACCTGCGAGCACGACGTGGCGTCGACCCGCAGGGCGTGAGGAGCCCTACGTCCTGTGAAGTTGGGCTTCCGCTTCTCGGCGAAGGCGCGGGGGCCTTCCTTGGCGTCGTTGGTGCCGAAGATGATCGGCTCGCCGATGGTGAGCTCGTGGGCCAGGCCGTCGGCCTCGGTCATCGCCGCGGTCTCGCGCATCGACTTGAGCACGGCCTTGACGGCGAGCGGCCCGTTCTCGGCGATGAGGTCGGCCAGCTCGCGGGCCTTGGTCAGCGCCTGGCCGTCGGGGACGACGTGGCCGATGAGGCCCGATCTCCTTGGCCTCGGCCGCGCTGATGCAGCGGCCGGTGAGCAGCAGGTCGGCGGCGTTGGTGAAGGCGATCTGGCGCTGGAGGCGGACGGTGGACCCGCCGAGCGGGAACAGGCCCCGCTGCACCTCGGAGATGCCGAACTCGGCGGTGTCGCCGGCGACCCGGATCTCGGTGGCCTGGAGGATCTCGGTGCCGCCGGCCACGCAGTAGCCCTCGACGGCGGCGACGATCGGCTTCGACGGGCGGAAGTGGCGCAGCAGCGCCTTCCAGTGCAGGTCCGGGTCCTCGGCCAGCGGGCGGCGGTCTCCTCGCCCATGCCGGTGGCCAGGGCCTTGAGGTCCATGCCGGAGCAGAAGTCACCCCCGGCGCCGGTGAGGATGCCGACCCGCAGCGCCGGGTCCTCGTCGAGCTGCTTCCACGCGTCGGCGGCCCGGGCGAGCATGTCGGGGCTGAACGCGTTGCGGGCCTCGGGACGGTTGAGCGTCACCGTCATCACCGCACCGTCGATGTCGACCAGGAGGTCGGGGGAGTCGTCTGCCATGGCCAGACACTAGGCCGGAACTAGAACACGTTTCACTCTGGTGGGAGCCGGGCTACCATCGTCCGATGGCCGAGGTCACCCTCCCCGACGGGTCCGTCCGCGAGGTGGCGCTGCCGGTGGCGGTGCGCAAGGCGGACTCCATCGTCGTCTCCTGGCTGCTGTCGCACGAGGCGGCGAGCGGCGTCCTGCGCGACCACCACCCGGCCGCCGCCGCGCACCTCGAGCCGGTGCCCATGGCCCGCGGCCGGACGATGGTGGCCATGCCGTTCGTCCGCTACGTCGACGGCGACCTCGGGGCCTACAACGAGCTGGGCCTGGCGTTCGTGGTGCGGCGCATCGGTGGTGACCCCAAGGCCGTCGGGTCGTACATCGCCCACCTGCCCGTCGACGGCGAGTTCACCTGCGCCGCGGGCCGCCAGCTCTGGGGCTTCCCCAAGCGGGTGGCCGACGAGCTGGTGATCGAGCGCGACGGCTCGCGAGGGCACGTCCACCTGGAGTCCGGCGACGGGTCGATGGTCGACGCCCTGCTCGGTCGCGGGTTGCTCCCCCTGCCGGCCCGCAGCATGGACACGACCACCTACGCGGCGTGCGACGGCACCCTGCTGGAGACGGCCTTCACCATGCGGACCGAGGGCCTCCGCCTCCGGCCCGGCGGCCAGCCGCTGCGCGTCGAGGGCGACGGCCCCCTCGCCCGCGACGCCCTCGCCCTCGGCCTCGACCGCCGCCGCCCGGTGTCCACCCTCTGGGTCGCGGCCCTCACCGGCGAGTTCGCCGCCTCCTCCCCCGTCGGCGAGCCGCGACCGGCGGCCGCCCGTCCGCCGCCGCGCTCGAGGTCCCGACCGCCGTCCTGGCGCGCGGATCGCGCCGTCCACCAGCGCGGATCACGCGCCAGCTCACGTGCCGCCTCGAGGCCCGCGGGCCTCAGCGGTTGCTGGCGTCCTTGACGGCGGCCTCGATGCGGCCGAGGGCCTCGATGGTGCGGTCGGTCTGGACCTGGTGCTCGTAGACGAGGCGGGCCAGCCAGAACCGGAGCAGCCGGGCGAGCGAGAAGCGGATGATGAGGGCGCACGCCGGTGACGATCAGGGCCAGACCACCGGCCCCGCCCGAGATCGCGTAGGGGATCTGCTCGGCGATCACCGCCGTGCCCGACGCTCCCCAGTAGCCGGCGACGACCAGGACGGCCCCGAGGATCACCATGGCCGACGCCGACCCGGAGGAGGAGCGCCTCGCGGTCGGCCTTGGGCTCGGGCACGTGCATCTGGGCCACCCGGGCCGAGAAGCCGTCCACGGCGTCGGGCGAGGAGTCGGTCATGAGGAGGTGCCTCCCAGGTAGGCATCGGACAGCTCGGACTCGATCTCGGCAGGGGTGCCGATCTTCGTGATCCGGCCGTGGGACATGATCGCCGCCACATCGGCGACGCCGAGGACGGTGCGGGCGAACTGCTCGACCACCAGCACCGACACACCGCTCGTCGGTGACCCGGCGGACCTTGTGGTACAGGTCGTCGACGATGAGCGGGGCCAGGCCCATCGACAGCTCGTCGAGCAGGAGGACGGCGGGGTCGGTGACCATGGCCGCGGGCGAGGGCGAGCATCTGCTGCTCGCCGCCCGACATGGTGCCGGCCACCTGGTCGCGCCGGTCGCCGAGCTTCGGGAAGATCTCGTAGGCCCGGGCCTCGACGTCGGCGAGCGACACGCCCCGGTAGGTGGCCATCCGCAGGTTCTCGCGGACCGAGAGCGACCGGAACACCCCCCGGCCCTCCGGCACGGTGCACAGGCCGACCGCGGCGAGCGACGCCGGCGACGCGCCCGTGACCCGTCGACCGGCCACGAAGAGCTCGCCGGCGGTGGGACGGATCTGGCCGCTGGCCACGCCGAGGGTGGTGGTCTTGCCGGCACCGTTCGGACCGAGGAGGGCGACGACCGACGCACGGGGCACCGCCAGGTCGACGCCGTGGAGCACCTCGATGCGCCCGTAGGCGGCATGGACGCCGCGCAGCTCCAGCACGGGACCGGCGGCGTCGCCGTCGTCGCCGTCGGTGAGCGGCGCGTCGCGGACGAGGTCGCTCACGAGGGCACCTCGCTCACCGGTGCGGCGCCCAGGTAGGCATCGATCACCTTGGGATCGGCCTGCACCTGCTGAGGCGTGCCGTGGGCGAGGATGCGGCCGAGGTCGAGCACGTAGACCCGCGAGGCCACCCGCATCACCAGCGGCACGTCGTGCTCGACGAGGAGCACCCCGAGGCCCCGCGACGCGAGCTCCTCGACCAGCAGGGCGAAGCGCTCGGTCTCGGTCTCGTCGAGCCCGGAGGCCGGCTCGTCGAGCAGCAGCAGCCGGGGCCGGCCGGCCAGGGCCCGGGCCAGCTCGACGAGACGGGCCAAGCCGGTGGGCAGCTCCTCGGCGCGGGTCGCGGCGGCGTCGCCCAACCCGAGGTGCTCCAGGAGGGCGGCGGTCTCGGTCACCGCGGTGCACGACCGGTCGATCCCGTCGAGGGCCGGGGCGCGTCGGTCGCCGCCCTGCCGGCGCACCAGCTCCGCGGCGAGCAGCACGTTCTCGGCGACCGAGAGCGAGCCGAACAGCTCGAGGCGCTGGAAGGTGCGGCCGAGGCCGAGGCGGGCCCGCTTGTGGGCCGGCTGGCCGGTGACGTCCCGACCGTCCCAGCGCACCACCCCCGAGGTGGGGTGCAGCAGGCCGGTGATGACGTTGAACATCGTGGTCTTGCCGGCGCCGTTGGGCCCGATGAGGCCGGTGATCGCACCGGCGGGGACGGCCAGCGAGGCACGGTCGACCGCCACGTTGCCGCCGAAGCGGACCGAGACCTCGCGCAGCTCGAGCAGGGGGAACGGCGCGGCCGCCGCCATCACTGCCCCCACGTCAGCCCCAGCTCGTCGTCGAGGCGCGCGGCCTGGTCGTCGGGGATGCGCCCGTCGTCGAGCCCGAGGCGCTCCGGGTAGGTCAGCGGGTCGGAGCGGGCGGCCTCGCGCGGCGGCGCGCTGCTCCTCGATGGCCTCGGCCACCTGGCGGGCGGCACCATCGGGGTTCTTGGACAGGCCGATGCCGGCGATGCTGGGGAGGAGGTTCATGGTGTTGGTCAGACCCGGGTACCAGCGGCCGAGGAGCGGCATCCCGACGAACAGGATCGCACCCACGAGGGCACCGGTGACGGACGTGATGCCACCGATGACGGCGACGAGCACGAGGGGGAGGCCGGCCTCGGCCCCGCCGTCGAGCAGGGCGAAGTCGGTGCGACCGACGCTGGACGACTTCCACATCGCGACCAGGGCCCCACCCAGGCCGGCGATGCCCGCCGACAGGGCGAAGACCTGCAGCTTGGTGATCGTCAGGTCGAGACCGAGGGTGGCGCACGCCGAGGGCGAGTCCTTCATGGCCGCCAGGCGCCGCCCGAAGTGGCCGTTGCGGATGACCGTCAACCCGATCGCGACCAGGCCGAAGCACACCGCGATGAACACGAAGAAGGCCCGGTCGCTCTCGATGGGCCCGGGGCGGTCGGCGGTGGCGCTGCCGGTGGCGAAGGGGATGAACGCCTTCACGATGGCGTTGTTGCCGTACACCACCTGCTCGAGCAGGAGCGCGAAGGCCATCGTCATCAGGGCCAGGTAGAGGCTGCGCATCCGCAGCGCGGGGAGGGCGACGAGCGCTCCCACCACCGCGGTGATCACCACGCCGGACACCAGGCCGACGACCGGCCCGAGCTTCCACACCGCGAGCGCGGCGATGCCGCCGAGCGCGAGCTGCGCCAGCGAGACCTGCCCGGCCCAGCCGGTGAGCAGCACCAGCGACAGCATCGTGATGCCGATGGCGAGGCCCTTGCCCAGCACGTCGACGGTGTCGGCCGAGATGACGCCGCTCCAACCGATGAGGGCCACGACCGCCACCAGGCAGCCCATGGTCACCGACACCGACAGGAGCGACGGGCGGGGCACGCGGAAGCGGATGTTCTCCGGGCGCAGGGCCGCCTGGTCCTCGCGCATGATGATGAGGACGACCAGCAGCATCAGGGCCGGCACCGCGGCGCCGAGGTCCTTCAGGGCCGCGTCGAAGCTGCCGGCCCAGTTCTTCAGGTCGATGTAGGCGATCAGCTTCTGGGTCTCGGCGAGGATCAGCGCGCCGAGGAAGGTCATGGGGAGGCTCCGCAGGCGGCCGACCATGGCCACGGCGTAGGCCTGGATCACCACGAGGGTGAGGGCGATGCTGGTCAGGGTGAGGTCGGGCGCGGCGAGGATGCCGGCGAGGCCGGCGAGCGAGCACCCGAGCATCCACGCGACCGACGAGATGCGGTCGGGCTCCACGCCGTTGAGGGCGGTGAGGTCCCGGCTGTCGACCACCGCCCGCATGGCGGTCCCCAGGCGGGTGCCGTAGAGCAGGGCCCGCAGGCCGATGGCGACGGCGATGGCCGCGCCCAGGGCGATGAGCTCGTGGTACGAGATGTTGACGTCGAGCAGCGACACCGTCTTGCCGGGGAACAGCTCGTCGATGTCACGGGTGCCGGTGCCCGACGGCCAGATGATGTTGGCCAGCGACACGAGGCCGAACAGCAGGCCGATGGTGGCGACGATGGTGGTGATCGTCGACGCCCCCGCCAGCCGCCGGAACAGCACCCGGTCGAGCACCCAGCCCAGGGCCGGGGCCAGCACGAAGAGGCTGAACGGGAGGCCGAACCACACCGGGAGGCCCCACGCCTTGTCGTCGGTGATCTGCCAGTACGAGAAGGCGATGATCATCCCGATGGCGCCGTGGGCGAAGTTGAAGATGCCGGTGGTCGTGTAGGTGACCACCAGGCCGCTCGCGGCGATGGCGTAGATGGGCGCGGCGAGGAGCGCGTAGATGACGAGGTACTCGACCAGCTGCGTCACCGGCGCCGCCTCCCGCTGCCGTCCCCTGGGACCACCTCAGCCCTCGTAGACCGTCTCGGACTCGATGACCGTCTCGGGATCGCACGAGAACGCCTCGTCGGGGTGCTCCCGCTGGAACTCCCCGTCGACGATGCGCAGGTAGAGGAAGCACTCGTTGTGGGCGCGCGTGCCCGGGTCGGTGACCATGTGGAGCCCGCCGCCGTCCCACTCGTGGGTGTCCTCGAGGGCGGCGACGAGGTTCTCACGGGTGATGTCGTTGCCCAGCGACGCCGTGGCCGTGGCCCAGAGCAGGCCGGCGCTGAAGGCCTGCACGCCGAGGGTCGAGACCTTGCTCTCGTCGGCGCCGACCTCGGCGAGGGAGTCGAGGTAGAGCTGGAGGACGGGGGTGTCGTCGGCCTCGCTGAACGGGACGGTGTTGGTCAGGACGTAGGCGCCGTCGGCGACGGGCGACTCGCCCACGACGTCGGTGTAGTACTGCTGGCCGAGGTCGATGACGTCGAGCTCGACGCCCTGCTTGTCCATCTCCTCCATCAGCGCCAGGGTTCCGGCGGCCTCGCTGACCATGGTGAAGTACTTGACGCCCGCGTCCTTCATCTCCGACACGAGGGTGGAGTAGTCGGACTCGCCGAAGGGGATGGGGCGGTCGACGACGAACTCGAAGCCGGCCTCCGCCTCGCAGTTGTCCCGGATCTGCTCGCCCCGCACGCTGGCCGCGGGGAGGTCGGTGTAGACGATCGCCGCCTTCTTGACCGCGTCGGGGAACAGGTCGGCGATGTAGCGGCAGGGCCCGACGTTGAAGAACGTCGAGCGGGTGCCCGGGATCGGCTGGAAGAAGTCCTCGGACTCCGACCGGGTCGAGGTGGCGGAGTAGGCCGCGACCTCGGGCAGACCGCACTCGACTGCGGGTCGTGATGCCCTGCTGGTCCTGGACCGAGCCCGAGCCGACCAGGGCGAACAGGTCGTCACGGCACGCAGAGGTCGTGGCCTCCTCGGTGCGGCTGATCTGGGAGTCGTAGGTCTGCAGCACGAGCTGGCGCCCGTGGATGCCGCCGGCGGCGTTGCAGAACTCGACGAAGGCCTGCACGGCCTCCTCGATGCCGACGGTCGGGAGGGGCACCGCGGGGTTCTCCCGGTCGGAGATGACGCCGATGCGGATCTCGTCCTCGGTGACACCGGGGGTGTCGGCCGGCAGGTCGCCCTCGGCGGCCTCGTCGGAGCACGGGTTGTCGATCGTGCCGAGCTCCCCGGAGGCGGCGTCGGGCGTCGAGCCGGCGGGTTCGGTCGTGCCGTCGACCTCGGAGTTGCCGGCCTCGTCGGTGTCGGCGCGCGACCCGCAGCCGACGAGGGTGACCGCCACGAGGGCGGCCACGAGGAGGCGGGACAGGGAAGACCTGGAGAGGTGGGTCATCAGCTCACTCGTACCGTCGATCGGAGGTGTGGATGTAGGAGGGGTCGCAGTCGAACCCCTCGTCGGGGTGCGCCCGCTGGAAGTCGCCGTCGGTGACCTGCAGGTAGACGAAGCACTCGATGAGGGCTCCCTCGCCCGGGTTGGTCACCATGTGGAGCCCGCCGCCGTCCCACTCCGTGGTGCCGGCGAGCCCGGACACCAGCGTCTCACGAGTGAGGTCGTTGCCGAGGGCATCCACCGTCGTGGCCCACAGGAGGGCGGCGCTGAAGGCCTGGACCCCGAGGGTGGTGACCATGTCCTCGGCGCCGATCGAGGCCATGGCGTCGAGGTAGGTGGCGAGGGCCGGGATGTCGTCGCCCTCGTTGAGGGGGACGGTGTTGGCGACCACGAAGGCGCCCTCGGCGCGCTCGGAGGCGGCCAGGGTCTTGTCGTAGTACTGGGCGCCGAGGTCGATCACGTCGAGCTCGAGGCCCTGCTTGTCGATCTCGTCGAGCACGCCGAGCGTCTCGGCGGTCGAGCTCACCATCGTGAAGTAGCGGACGCCCTCGGACCGCATCTGCGACACGATGCGGGGCGAAGTCGTTCGACCCGTAGGCGACCGGCTCGACGACCTTGAAGTCGAAGCCGGCCCCGCTCTCGCAGCCCTCGACCTGCTGCAGGGCCCGCGACGACGCGGCCTGGAGGTCGGTGTAGAGCATCGCCGCGCTCTCCACCGCGTCGGGGAACTGCTCGGCCATGTACGTGCAGAAGCCGATGTTGATCTCTTCGGCGGAGTTGCCCGGCACGGGCTGGAAGAAGTCCTTCGACTCCGACCGGGTGGAGGTGGCGGAGTAGGCGCCGACCTCGGGCAGCCCGCACTCCTCGCGGGTGGTGATGCCCTGCTGGTCGAGCACCGAGCCGGTGCCGACGAGGGCGAAGAGGTCGGCGCGGCAGGCCGACTGCGTCGCCTCCTCGAGCTTGGACAGCTGGGAGTCGTAGGCCTCCAGCACGATCTCGCGGCCGTTGATGCCTCCCGACGAGTTGCACAGCTCGACGAAGGCGCGCACCGACTCCTCGATGCCCACCGTCGGCAGCGGGGTGGCCGGGTTCTCCCGGTCGGAGATCACCCCGATGCGGATCTGGTCATCGCTGACGCCAGGGGTGCCGGTGGGATCCGTGCCCTCGGCCTCTGCGTCGGAGCAGGGCAGCGGGACGGTGCCGACCATCGCCTGCTCGTCGGCCGCCGGACCGTCCTCGGTGCCATCGGCGGGGCCGGTGATCTCCTCGTTGCCGGCGGACGACGTCTCGACCCGCGACCCGCACGCGGCTGCGACGAGCAGCAGGGCGCAGCAGAGGATGGGCAGGGCTCGACGCATCGACAGGGCTCCAGGGGGGTGTCTCGGGTCACAGTACAACTGACGCGGCGTCAGATGGCGCCGGTCGGTCGTGGTCAGGAGGGCGCACCGACGATCGCCCGACCCAGCGCGACCAGGTGGGGGTGGGCGGTGCCGAGGGCGTGCTCGGCGGTCTTGGCCGCCCGGAAGAACCGGTGCAGCGGGTAGTCGGTGTCGACGCCGATGCCCCCGTGGACGTGCTGCGCGCCGTGGACGACCCGCTGCCCGCCCTCGGTCGCCCACGCCTTCGCCACCGCCAGCGACTCCTCCGCCGGCAGGCCCTGGTCGAGCTCCCACGCCGCGAGCAGCATGGTCAGGCGGATCGCCTCGGTGTCGATGTAGGCGTCGGCCAGGCGGTGGGCGACGCCCTGGAAGGTGGCGATCGGCGTCCCGAACTGCTTGCGCTCGGAGGTGTAGGTGGCGGCCAGGCGCAGGGCCGTGGCGCAGGTGCCGGCCTGGCGGGCGCAGATGCCGGCGATGCCGAGCGACGTCGCGGTGCGGACGACGTCGGCGCCCTGGCCGACGATCCCGACGACGGCGTCGGGCCCCACCGCGGCACCGTCGAGGACGAGGTCGCCGATGGGCTCGAGGTCGGTGCCGACCTGGCGGACGACGGACACGCCGTCGGCGGTCGGGTCGACGAGGAACACGGTGGTGCCGGCGTCGGTCGCGGCCGGCACCAGCACCCGGACGTCGACCCCCGTCGCCGCGAGGTGGACCGACGGCACCGCCACCTTGGTGCCGGTCAGCACCCAGCCGTCGCCCGACGCGGTGGCCGTGGTGGCGGGGAGGTCGGGCGGCAGCGCGGAGGAGGGCTCGGCCAGCGCCGCGGTCAGGACCAGCTCGCCGTCGGCGACCCGGGGCAGCGTGGCCGCCCGCAGGGCGTCGTCGCCGTGGCGGGCGATCGGCAGGGCGCCCAGCATCAGCGTCGACCAGAGCGGGACGGGCGCCGCGGTGCGGCCGACCTCCTGGCAGAGCAGCGCGGCCTCGAGGGCGCCGTAGCCGCCTCCCCCGTCGGCCTCGGGCAGGGTCAGACCGAGCAGGTCGGCCTCGGCGAGGAGGCGCCAGAGCTCGGCGTCGAAGCGGTCGCCGGCGGCCTCGGCCGCGGCCAGCGCCTCGGGCGTGCAGCGGTCGCCGAGGATGCGGGCGGCGAGGGCGACGATCGCGTCCTGCTCGTCGGAGAGGGTGAAGTCCATCGGGTCGTCCCTTACATCCGGGGCGTGCGGGGCATGCCGAGGCCGAACATGGCGATCAGGTCGCGCTGGATCTCGTTCACCCCGCCGCCGAAGGTGAGGATCAGCGTGCCCTGGAACGCCCGGTCGAGCCGGCCGGCGAGGAAGGCGTCGGGGCTGTCGGAGTGCAGAGGGCCACGGGCGCCGACGACCTCCATGAGCAGGCGGTAGGCGTCGACGAAGAACTCGGTGCCGAACACCTTGGTGGCGCTGGCGTCGGCCGGGTTCGGCGAGTGACCGGCCGCGTCGAGCGCGGCGATCTTCCAGTTGATGAGGCGGAGGAAGTCGAGCCCGGACCGCACCCGGGCCAGGTTCAGCTGCACCCACTCCAGGTCGCTGACGCGACTGCCGTCGGGGAGCCGGGCGGTGCGGGCGTGGTCGACGACCGCCTCGTAGAGGCTCTCGACCATGCCGGGCGGGGCCAGCGAGACCCGCTCGTAGTTGAGCTGGTTGATGATGAGGTCCCAGCCCCGGTTGAGCTCGCCGATGATGGCCGAGTCCGGCACCCGCACGTTGTCGTAGAAGGTGTTGAACGTGCTGGCGTTCACCATCGTGGAGATCTTCGAGTACGAGAACCCCGGGTCGGTGGTGGGCACCGCGAACATGGTGATGCCCCGGTGCTTGGGGGCATCGGGGTCGGTGCGGGCCGCGAGCCAGATGTAGTCGGCGTAGCTGGCCAGCGACGTGTAGATCTTCTGCCCGTTGATCACCCACTCGTCGCCGTCCTTCACCGCCTTGGTGGTGAGCGAGGCGAGGTCGGTGCCGGCCTCGGGCTCGGTGTAGCCGATGGAGAAGTGCAGCTCGCCGGCGAGGATCCGGGGCAGGAAGTCCGCCTTCTGCTCGTCGCTGCCGAACTCCATGATCGTGGGTCCGACGGTGTTGACCGACAGGAAGGGCACGGGCGCCCCGGCCCGCCACGACTCGTTCATGAAGATGAACTGCTCGACCGGGCCGAAGCCCCGGCCGCCGTACTCCTTGGGCCAGCCGACGCCGAGCCAGCCGTCGGCGCCCATGCGGCGCACGGCCTCCAGGCACGCGGGGCGCCCGGTCTCGCCGGCGGCGGCGGCGGCGGCGACCTCGGGGGTCATCAGCTCGGCGAAGTAGGCGCGGAGCTCCTTCTGCAGCGCGATCTGGTCGGGCGTGTAGGCGAGGTGCACGACTGCTCCTGGGCGGGGATCCGAGCGCCGTCCCCTCCGCGCGGGAGGTCGGCCGGCGCCTGACTAGAACCCGTTCTAGTCGGTGTGACGCCCGGCCCGCCACCGGTTCCTGACGGATCGTCAGATACGACGACCCGGTCGCTCGGTCAGGCGGTGCGGCTGGTGACGTCGAGGACGGCGTCGACCAGGGCGTCGGCGAACCTCGGGCTGGTGCACGCCAGGTGGCCGTCGTGGACCCGGTGGAGGGTGGCCTGGGGGATCTGGAGGGCGAGGCGGGCCTGCTCGGTCGGGCGGCACCGCCTTGTCGTCGGTGGTGACCACCACCGCCGTGGGCACGTCGACCTCACGGATCCAGCGCGACGGCGTCGTAGGTGCCGATGGCCGCGGCCGCCTCGGCGACCATGCGCCAGTCGTGCCGGCGCATCTCGGCCCGGGCCCAGCGCCCGCAGGGTGTCGGGCCGGGTGCGCGCTGCCCGGGGTTGGCCAGCTGGCCGCGGACGAGGCTGCCCGGGCACACCGGGTGAGCAGCTGGCCGGCGCGGGTCGAGCTGGCGGCCATGCTCATGGCCGTCACCATCACCATCTGCTCCCGGCGCCCGGGCACGAAGCGGCCGGCGGTGGCGCAGAGCACGAGGCCCGACACCTTGCTCCGGGTGCCGCCGCCACAGCAGCTGGGAGATCGGCCCGCCCATCGAGTAGCCGACGGCGACGGCCCGGTCGACGCCCTCGCACCTCGAGGAGCGCAGCGACGTCGTCGGCGCAGTCGGCCAGGCGGAACCGCCGACGGGTGCGCAGGCCGCGACCGTGGCCGCGGTGGTCGATGGCCAGCACCCGGACGTGGCGGCCGAGGGGCTCGAAGCACTGGAACCAGTTCAGCCCACCCGGACGCGACCAGCCCGTGGAGCAGCACGACCGTGGGCGCTCCCGGCGGGCCGGGGACCTCCCGCACGAAGGTCGTGCCGCGACCGGGCAGCTCGACCCTGCGACCGAGCGGCAGCGGGGTCGGGGTCCGGGCCGGCGAGCTCGGGGACCTCGGGGCCGATCCCCTCGGGGACCTCGTCGGCCAGTCCGCAGCGACCATCCGGACCCCCACCGTACGCCCCCGGCGAGCTCCGTCCACGCCCTCGCCCCCGGAGGGTCAGGGGGTGACGGCGGTGCGGGCGGCGTCGGCGGCCCAGCGGTAGTCGGCCTTGCCGGCCGGGGTGCGCTGGACCCGGTCGACCAGCACCAGGTGCTTGGGCAGCTTGTAGCCGGCGAGGTGGGTCCGGGCGTGGTCGCGCACCTCGTCGAGGGTGGGCGCCTCGGCATCGGGGGCCAGCTCGACGACCGCGGTGACCGCGCTCCCCCAGCGCTCGTCGTCGACCCCGACCACCAGCACGTCGCGGATCGCCGGGTGGCCGTGCAGGACGCCCTCGACCTCCTCGGGGTACACCTTCTCGCCACCCGTGTTGATGCACTGCGACCCGCGGCCGAGCAGGCGGACGGTGCCGTCGGCGTCGACGGTGCACATGTCGCCCGACAGCACCCAGCGCACGCCGTCGACGGTCACGAAGGTCGCCGCCGTCTTCTCGGGGTCGCCGTCGTAGCCGAGCGGGATCCGGCCCGACGTGGCCAGGCGACCGACGACGCCGGAGCCCGGCTCGACCGGGCGGAGGTCCTCGTCGAGGACCGTGGTGGTGTCGCTCACGCTGAAGGCGGCCACGCCCTCGGCGGTGGTGCCGGTCGAGGCGTCGTCGTCGGGCATGCGCCGGGCCGCGCCCTGGATGCCGGACTCGGACGAGCCCATGCCGTCGGTGAACATGCAGCCCGAGAAGGTCTCGGCGAGGCGGGTCCGCACCGCCGGCGAGACGGGGGCGGCGCCGTTGGCCACCGCGTACAGGCTGGAGATGTCCCACCGGCCCGGGTTGGCGTCGTAGGCGTCGAGCATCGGCTTGGCCACCGCGTCGCCGACCATGGTCATGACGTTGACCTTCTCGTCGGCCACCAGCTGCCAGGCGACCTCGGGGTCGAGGCTGCCGGGCACCAGCACCGAGGTGCCGCCGGCGAAGAACCACATGAAGGTCGTCCACTGGGCGGCGGCGTGCATCATCGGCGCCAGCGGCATGTACACCATGCTCTCGACGAAGCGGTCGGCCAGCTCGCCCAGGTCGGCGACCGGTCCGAGGATCCGCATGGGGTCGCCGCCGCCGAGGCAGGAGTAGAAGGCGTCCTCGTGGCGCCAGAGCACGCCCTTGGGCAGCCCGGTCGTCCCGCCGGTGAACATCAGGTAGTGGTCGTCGCCGGAGCGGCCCTCGGTCACCACCGGACCCGCCGGTGCGGCGGCCAGGGCGTCGTCGTAGGCCACCGCGCCGGGCACGGCGTCGATCGGCGGCAGGTCGGTCTCGCCGTCGTCGGCGACCGCCAGCACCGCGACCATGGGCTCGAGCAGGTCGGCCACGCCGGCGACCGCGTCGGTGAGGGTCCGGTGGTAGACGAGCGCCTTCGACCGGGACGTCTCCAGCACGTGGCGGAGCTCGCCGGCCACGTAGCGGAAGTTGACGTTGACCGGGATGGCCCGCAGCTTGAAGGCGGCGAGCATCGTCTCGACGTACTCCGGTGCGTTGCGGAGGTCGATGGCGACCCGGTCGCCGGGGCCGATGCCGGCGGCGCGCAGGTGGTGGGCGAGGCGGTCGGCGTGGGCGTCGAGCTCGGCGAAGGTCCGCCGCTCGGTGCCGCACACCAGCGCGGTCCGGTCGGGCACCCGCGCCGCCGCCCACTCCCAGATGTCAGCCAGGTTGAACGACGCCGGAGCGTCGGGTGTGGCGTCGGTCATGGCTCGACAGTCAAGCCGGTCCTGGCCTACTGGACGTCCAGGCCGTCCACGACCCCGGGGACGGTGCCGCCGACGGAGGCGGCGTAGGCCTCGCGGTAGCGGGTGGTCGAGTGCACCGGGTCCTTGTCGAACCGCGGGATGACCTCCCGGCCGAACAGCTCCATCGAGGCGACGATCGTCTCGGTCGGCAGCGTGTTGGTGGTGGGGCTGAAGGTGAGCTGGTCGAAGCCGAGGTCGACCCAGCGCTGCACGCTCTTGGCGCAGTCGTCGGGGTCGCCGATGGCGATGTAGCCCTCGGCCGAGAGCTGCTCGACCACCTCGGGGGTGGGCTCGGGGATCTTGTTGGGCCACTCCGGCAGGTGGGACGGCCGGGGCACGTTGTCGAGCCAGTGGTAGGCGAGGCTCGAGTAGTAGTTCATGCCCATGTTGGACGCGACCTCGAAGGCCTTGTTGCGGTCCTCCATGCAGAGCATGTTGGTGACGCCCATGATGTTGTCGTTGACGTAGTCGCCGACGGGCGTGGCCCCGGCGACGGCGGTCTTGTAGGCGTTGAGCAGGGGCTCCATCTGCGACGGCTTGCCGAGGGCGAAGCAGAAGACGCCGAGGCCCATCTCGCCGGCCTCGGTGAAGGTGCCGGGGCTGCCGCCGGCGACCCACATGGCCGGGTGCCCGGTGCCGTGGGGGCAGGGGAAGATCTTGCGCTCGGGGACGGAGAAGTGACGGCCCTCGTAGGAGTAGACCTCGTCCTTCCACATCTTCGGGATCTCGCGGATCGTCTCCCGCCACATGTCCTTGGTGTCGTCGACGCTCGGGATCCCGAAGCCGAGGACCTCGGTCGACGACGAGCCGCGGCCCGTGCCGAACTCGAAGCGGTTGTTGGTGAGGTGGTCGAGCAGGGCGACGTTCTCGGCCACCCGCACCGGCTTGTTCACCGGTGGGGTGATGTTGAAGATGGCCGAGCCCAGGTGCACGTTCTCGGTCTGCGCGGCGCAGAAGGCGAGGAAGGCCTCCGGCCCGGGCATGTGCGAGTACTCGTCGAGGAAGTGGTGCTGCGGGCACCACACGTACTTGAACGCGTTGGTGTCGGCCGCCTTGGCCAGCTCGACGTTGCGGAAGATGCGTCGGTGCTCCGCGTGCGGGTCACGATCCCGCTCGAACTGGGGCACGAACAGCTGGGCGAAGACTCCGAACTCCATGACCCGAAACTGTAACACGTTCTAGTTTTCCGTCCAGCCCGGACGCTCGGTCGCCCTCGATCCCGGGCCTCGAGCTGGTCCCTCGATCCGGCGCCAGGGCTCCGGCCGGAGGGACCGGTTCGCAAGGGGAGGGGCTACGACCCGCGTCGCCGAAGTCGACGCGCCAGCGACCCGGCCGCGACCGGGATCGCGACGGCCAGCGCGAGGACCACCGCGGGCCACCGGCTGCTGGGGGCAGGGCCCCGCTGGTACGCGACGGGTGCCGCAGCCCGCCAGTCGGTCGATCCGCCGCCCACCGCGCGGGCGTCGCCGGAGCGTCCGGCCCCCGCATCGGCCACGGTCGTGGTCGACCCGTCGGCTCCGCCCACATCAGGGTCCTCGGCGTCGGGCACCCCGTCGCCGTCGGCATCCGTGCCGCCGGCTCCGCCGCCCCCGCCACCCTCACCACCGCCGCCACCTTGGCCGCCTCCTCCCCCGCCGCCGCCCCCGCCACCGGGGTTCGACGGCAGGCCCTCGTAGGGATCGCGAGGGCCGACCGCGCCCGGGCCCGAGGCTGCCGCGGAACCGGGGGTTGGCGCAGTTGTCCCGGTTCAGGCTCGGGCACGCTCTCGCCGGTCATGCGGGCGATCGAGTTGGCGACCTCCTGCGAGAGGTTCGGCGGCAGCGGCGAGTAGCCGATGCTCGGCCATGCGGACCTGGCCCTCGCAGGCGATGTAGCGCATCCACTGCGGCGAGCGTCTCGGTGACCCCGGGGTTCGAGTACGGGCCCCGGCACGGTCGGCCGGTCGCCGGCGGTCTCGCACTGGGTGACGAGGTAGCTGTAGGCCGAGATCGGGTAGGCCAGCGGGTTCGGGCTGGGGTAGACGCCCGACGAGCTCCTGGCTGAGGTCGGGCCGCAGGCGTGCGCCGACTCGAGCGCGGCCGAGATGTTCTCGGCGTAGGGCAGGACCCACTTGCCCGACGCGTTCTCGATCCACGCCGACGTGCGCGCCGTAGACCTTGGCGTAGCCGAACTCGTCGTAGGCGATCGACCACTTGCCCGGCGTCGCTGGCGATGAACTGGGCGATCTGGTCGGAGCCGTTGAGCGCCTGGGTCTTCGGGGCGAAGCCGGGCGAGCTGTCGAGCTGGATGATGCGGCACGTTGGTCGGCAGGCGGTTGCGCGGCCGCCCACGGCGCGAAGATCGCCGGGCTCGATCTCGCGGACGAAGTCGTAGAAGAGCGCGGTCGTGCCCGACTGGCCGACGCGGTAGACGACGTTGATCGGCTCGTCGGGCAGCCGCAGGTTGGCCGGCCGTGTTGTCGGCGGCGATCGCCGGGTCGGTCCAGCGGGTGATCTCGCCCATGAAGATCTTGGCGACCGTCGAGCGGGACAGGTGCAGGTAGTCGACCTTGCGCCCGCCGAGGTCCTCGACGTTGTACATGACCGCGATCGCGCCGGCGACGTCGGGCACGTACTGGTAGCCGCGGGCGACGTCGCCGCCGACGCCGAGCGACGAGAACTCGGCCTCGGTGCCGGCGAAGTCGACCTGGCCGCCGTTGTAGCGGCTGAGCCCGTCGGGCGAGCCGGTCGGCGTGTAGTTGACCTGCGAGGCCCTGCGACCTGGGCCTCGGCCGTCCACTGCTGCATGGCGAGACCGACGTAGGTCGAGCCGGTGCCGTTGACTGCGCGGCGCGGCGCCGGCGGCGCGGCCGGGTCGACGCCGCAGCGCCGGCGCCGACGAGCGCCGGCGAGCGAGCGCCAGCGCGACGGCGGCCAGCACCGCGGCCGCGGACGCGAGCGCGCGACGCGCTCAGCCGAACCGCCCGTGCGACGTAGTCGAGGGTGCGGGGGTCGTCGGGGTCCTCGAACATCTTGGTCGGTCGGCGCCCTGCTCGACGACGTGGCCGGGCTCGTTCTCGGCGGCGAGGAAGAAGGCGCACTGGTCCGACACCCGCTGGGCCTGCTGCATGTTGTGGGTCACGATCACGACGGTCACCTCGTCGCGCAGCTCGGCGATGGTCTCCTCGATCCGGCGGGTCGAGGTGGGGTCGAGCGCCGAGCAGGGCTCGTCCATCAGCAGGACGTTGGGCTGCACGGCCAGCGACCGGGCGATGCACAGCCGCTGCTGCTGGCCGCCGGACAGCGCGCCGCCCGGGCGAGTCGAGCCGGTCGCGCACCTCGTTCCACAGCGCCGGCCCGCCGCAGCGACCACTCGACGAGGCGCGTCCTTGTCGTCGCACTTGATGCCGGGCCAGCTTCAGCCCGGCGAGCACGTTGTCGCGGATGGACATGGCCGGGAACGGGTTCGGCTTCTGGAACACCATGCCCGACCCGCAGGCGGACCTCCTGGGCCCGGATGCCCGGGCGGTAGATGTCCTCGCCGTCGAGCAGGACCTCGCCGGCCGAGCGACGCGCTCGGGCACCAGCTCGTGCATGCGGTTGAGCAGGCGGAGGAAGGTCGACTTGCCGCAGCCCGACGGGCCGATGAGCGCGGTGACCTCGCCGGCGCGGCATCAGCAGGTCGACGCCCTCGAGCACGAGGTGGTCGCCGAACCAGGCGCAGGCGCCGCGGGTCTCGACGCGTCGCCGCGCCGGGCGGCGGGCCGCCGACGAGCGATCGGCGGGCGCGCCTCGCCGAGCACCTCGGCGCGTTCGGAGGTCGAGGCCGGCACGGGCGAGGTCGGCGACCGGTCGGTCGAGCACGTCGTCGGGGACGGTGAGTGTCGGTCATGGCGGGCGGCCTCCTGGCGGGCGGTCGGAGCGGCAGCCGCGGAGCGAACCGGCGACGGCACGGGCGGTCGGCCGGCGCGGTCGCGGCCGACGATGCGGGCGATGACGAACAGCGCGAGCACGAGATCATCAGCACGAGCGCGCCGGCGAAGCCCGCGGTCGATCGACGCCTCCGCCGGCTTGCGGATGTTCTTGTACACGAACAGCGGCAGGCTCTCCTGGGGGCCGTTGAACGGGTTGGAGTTCATGAGGTCGTAGCCGAACGCGGTGAACAGCAGCGGCGCGGTCTCGCCCACGGCGCGGGCGATGCCGAGCACCACGGCGGTGGTGAGACCCGAGCGGGCGGTGGGCAGCACGACCGACCACACCATCCGGGCCCGGCTGGCGCCGAGGGCCAGGCCGGCCTCGCGCAGCCCGTCGGGCACGAGGCGCAGCACGACCTCGACCGTGCGGGTGACCGTCGGCATCATCACCATGGACAGCGCCAGGCTGGCCATGAAGCCGTTGTAGCCGAACAGCGGCGGTCGTCTCGGCGAACGGGATGATGAGCGTGGCGAAGATGAACAGGCCGGCCACGACCGACGGGCAGCCCGCTCATGGCGTCGACGAAGATCCGCACCGGGCGTCGCAGCCGGCTGCGGGTCTCGTTGAGGAAGACCGCGCGTGGCGAGCGCGAGCGGCACGGTCATGATCAGGGCCAGCGCGACCTGCTCGAGGCGTGCCGACGATGGCGTGGCGCGCCGCCGCCGTCGGTGGCCGGGTCCGTCGCCTTGACGCCGCTCAGGTCGTTGACGAAGAACGACGAGCCGCAGCGCCGGCAGCGCCCTTCACGACGATGTAGCCGACCAGCCACACGCAGCGGGATCGACCAGCACCAGCGGCGCCGGTGGTGATCGACGACGGTCACCACCCGATCGATCGCCGGCCAGCCGGCCGAGCCGATCGGTGGTGACCAGGGCGAAGATCGGCGAGGAAGAGCGACGTAGGCGACGAGCGACGAACGCCGAACCAGCCGGCGCCGTCGGTGAGGCGGGCGAAGACCACCCAGGTGAGGCGCGACGGCGCTCGCCGCGCTGCCGACGCCGGTGAGCGAGGTCGTCGCGGGTGAGGTCGCGTCGGCCGACGCCGGCGCCCGGGCCGGCGGCGGCGCGGGCGGCGGCGCGATCGCCGGGGCGGCGGCCGAGGCGGCGCCGGGGGCGGCTGGCGACGGTCATCAGGCCTCGACCCCGGCGCCCGAGCGGGACCGGGCGATGATCGACCGACGCGATCATGTTGGTGGCGAGCGTCATGACGAACAGCACGAGGCCGGCGGCCATGAGCCCCGACACCGTGAAGTCGTCGCCGCCGGCCCGCTGGGCGATGAAGCCGAGATCGTGGCCCCGCCGTTCTCGAGGATGCGGATGGTCACCTCGGGCACCTGCGGCAGCAGGAGCGTCACGGCGATCGTCTCGCCCGAGCGCCCGGCCGAGGCCGAGCATCGAGCCGCCGATGATCCCGCCCTTGCCGTAGGGCAGGACGACCGTGCGGACCATCCCCCACCGGGTGCCGCCGAGCGCCAGCGCCGCCTCCTTCTCCGCCGGCGGCGTCTGGGCGAACACCTCCCGGGTGACCGAGGCGATGATCGGCAGCACCATCAGCGACACGACGATCCCGGCGATGAACATCGAGCCGGTGAGGCTGGCGTCCTCCTCGGTGGCGAAGATCGGGATCCAGCCGAAGTGGTCGGTGAGGAACTCCGACAGCGGCACGATCTGCGTCGCCGAGGAAGCAGGAAGCCCCAGATGCCGTAGAGCAGGCTGGGGATGGCGGCGAGCAGGTCGACCAGGTTGGTCAGCAGCCTCGCGCAGGCCGGGCCGACGCGTAGTCGGTGATGAAGAGCGCGGCGCAGGTCGCCGAGCGGGATGGCGATCGTCACCGCGATCAGCGCCACGAGCACCGTGCCGGTGAGCAGCCCGAGCACGCCGATGCGTCGGCGGGTCGGTGTCGGTGCGCCACTCGACGGTGGTGAAGAACGACCAGCCCGGCGACCTCGAAGGCGTCCCGGCTGCGCAGCAGGAGGAAGAGGCCGACCAGCCCGAGGAGGACGCAGCACGCGTCGCCCGGCGGCGCTGGTGACGAACCCGAAGGCGCGGTCGGCGCGGGTCGGCTCGTCGTGCACCCGGCGGGGCGACCGCGCCGCGGCGACCCGACGGCGAGGTCGGAAGGGGGCGGCCACGAGCGCGCAGTGAATCGCAGCAGGGTGGCGGCCGACTGCACGCCAGGCGACGCGCCGGGTGAACTCGTCGCCGTCGAGTCGACGCGGACGACATCGGCGGGCGCCGCGGCGCCGCGGAGCGGCCGACCCCGAGACCGTCGCCCGCGCTTCACGTCGCCGTTCGACCGCGACGGCGGTCCGGCCGTTCACCTCGGTCTGCCTGACTGACCGCTGCGGTCGGGCGTCCGGCTCGCGTCGCCAGCCCCACGATCGAGCCCGGCACGACGGGTCCCAGGAGGACGCCACCACATGTCAACCACCACCCTCCGCCGCGCGGCTCGCCGCCGGCGCCGCCGGCCTCGGCGCCGTGCTCGCGATCAGCGCGTGCATGCCCGCCGACGACACCGCGCAGACCATCGCCCTCGCCGGCTCCGACACCACCCAGGACGTGATGGACGCCGTCGCCGACCAGTACAACGCCGACACCGACGTACAACCCGACCCCGACACCTCGTCAAACGTCCTGTCGCAGGAGTTCGGCGGCCGACACCGTCCCCGGCGACGCCGACTGCGCCGCACGATCACCTACCGCACGCCCGCCGGGCGCCGGTGAGGTCCTCGCCCCCAACGGCTCGAGCAACGGGCGCGACGCCCTCAAGGCCTCGGTCCAGGCCGGCGACGGCTGCATCGACGTGGCCCGCTCGCTCGGGCCCGCCCCGGGCCATCGGCTCGGACCTGGCGACGTTCGAGTACTACGCCTTCGGCCTCGACGCCCTCGGGCTGGGCCTCGGCCAGCACCAAGGCGCCGGCCAACCTGACCCTCACCCAGCTGCGGGGCATCTACAACTGCACCTTCACCGACTGGTCGCAGGTCGGCGGCACCGCCGGTCCGATCCAGCGCTACTACCCGCAGACCGGGTCGGGCACCTACGCAGTTCTTCCAGAGCGACGTGCTCGGCTTCGACCCCGACGACCTTCAGCAGCCCGAGCTGCCCGGCGGTCGATCGTCACCCAGGAGAACAGCGGCCGAGCTGATCGCGACCAACGGCGACCAGGAGAGGCCATCGTCGCCCTACTCGGCCGGCAACTGGGTCGCCCAGGCCCGCGGCACCGCCCCCGACCAGCGCGCCGGTCAGACCATCCGCGCAGCTCAACGGCCAGAACCTGGTCGTCGGCTCCGGTGGCGTCGCCACCCTGAACACCGCCGGCCCGGTCAACGAGAGCAACGTGAAGCTCAACAACCCGACCCCGGCCTACCCCGGCATCCGGTACGTGTTCAACGTGATCGACGAGACCACCCCGTCAACTACGACCAGGCCAACCGCTTCGTTCGGCTTCGTCAACCTGGCCGAGGGCGGCGGCAAGAGCCCGCTGTGCAACGGCCAGCAAGGCGGACATCATCGAGGACTACGGCTTCGGCGCCCTCGACACCACCGTCGGGCCCCAACAACCTCAACGGCACCACCTGCCGCGAGTTCCGGCCCTGACCGTCGTGACCGGTCGTCATCGCAGCTGACGACCACCTGAGCGACACCCCGAGGGCGGGGTCCCGCACCGTTGCGGGGCCCCGCCCTCGTCGCGTCTCCCGTTGCTCGGGGTGGCATTCGCTCAGTCGATCTTGACTCACCTCTCTGGTGAGTGGTTGACTCACCCTCGTGCCGTCGGAGCCGGGTGTGGAGGAGCGGGCCGCCCGCCATGCGGCCCTGGGTGATCCGGCGCGGCTGGCGATCGTCGACGAGCTGACGGTGTCGGACCGGGCGCCGGTCGAGCTGCGCCGGCGGCTGGGCATCGAGTCGAACCTGCTGGCCCACCACCTCGACGTGCTGGAGCGGGTCGGGCTGATCGAGCGGTCCCGGTCGTCCGGTGACGGGCGGCGCCGCTACGTGCACCTGTTGCCCGCCGCGCTCGACGGCCTCGCGCCCGGTCGGCCGGTCGCCATCGGGTCCGGCGTTGTTCGTGTGCACCGCCAACTCGGCCCGCTCCCAGCTCGCGGCGGCGCTGTGGCAGCAGCGCCACCGGCGAGACGCGGCACGTCCGCCGGCACGCACCCGGCCGAGCGGGTCCACCCGGGCGCGGTCGCGGCGGCCCGCCGCGCCGGACTCGACCTCGGCGCCGCGACGCCCCGGGCCCTCGACGACCTCGACGAGCGGCCGGCGCTGGTGGTGACGGTGTGCGACCGGGCCCACGAGGAGCTCGACCCCGGCGACGACTGGCTCCACTGGTCGGTCCCCGACCCGGTCGCCGTCGGCACCAAGGCCGCGTTCGACGCGGCACTCGTCGAGCTGCGCGACCGCATCCGCAGCGTCACCGCCGGAGCGGCGTCGTGAGCGACCGCCTGCGCACCTCCACGCCGCCGCCCCAGGGCGAGCGGCGACCGCCTGCACCCGAGCGACGCCGAGCTGGCGCTCCGGGTCGAGACCGGCACCGGCGAGCTGCGCCTCGACCTGGTCCGGCGTCTCGCGGCCGAGGCGCTCGGCACCGCCCTGCTGATCGTGGCCGTCATCGGCTCGGGCATCGCCGCCAGCCGCCTCTCGAGCGACGACGTCGGCCTCCAGCTGCTCGAGAACGCGGCCGCCACCGCCGGGGCGCTGATCGGGCTGATCCTGATGTTCGGCGCGGTGTCGGGCGCGCACTTCAACCCCGTCGTCACCCTGCTGGACCGGGCCCTCGGCACCACCACCACCCGCGACACCGGGCTCTACGTGGTCGCCCAGGTGATCGGGGGCTGCGCCGGCGCGGTGCTGGCCAACCTCATGTTCGAGCTGCCCGCCGTCGAGCTCTCCACCACGGAGCGCTCCTCGCCCGCGCTCTGGCTCTCCGAGGTGGTCGCCACCGTCACCCTGCTGCTGCTCATCCAGGGCTGCGTCCGCACCGGCCGGGCCAACGTGATCCCCTTCGCGGTCGGCGCCTGGATCGGCGGCGCCTACTGGTTCACCTCGTCGACCAGCTTCGCCAACCCGGCGGTGACCGTGGCCCGCACCCTCTCGGACACCTTCGCCGGGATCGCGCCGGCGTCGGCCCCGATGTTCATCGCCTCCCAGCTCGTCGGCGCCGTCATCGCCTACGGGCTGGTGCGCCTCTTCTACCCCCACGACCACTCGGAGACCACCGATGCCTGACGCCCGCCCCGAGGTCCTGTTCGTCTGCGTGCACAACGCCGGCCGGTCCCAGATGGCCGCCGCCCTCCTCGCCCACCACGCCGGCGACCGGGTCGTCGTGCGCTCCGCCGGATCCGCCCCCGCCGACGACGTCAACCCCGCCGTCGTCGACGTGATGGCCGAGCTCGGCATCGACCTGCGCGCCGCCGGCGCCCACCCCAAGAAGCTCGACGAGGCCGCCGTGCGCGCCTCCGACGTCGTCATCACCATGGGCTGCGGCGACACCTGCCCGATCTTCCCGGGCAAGCGCTACGAGGACTGGGACCTCGCCGACCCCGCCGGCCAGGGCGCCGACGCGGTCCGCCCGATCCGCGACGAGATCAGCGACGGGTCGTCGAGCTCATCGCCTCCCTCGGGCTGGAGGTCGTCGACGGCTGACCGGAGCGGGCGTCCAGAACACGGCGCCCGTTCGGCCACGGTTCACCCGGAGGCCGACCGGCGTTCAGGGGCGCCTGTGATCATCCGGGGGCGGCGCCGCAGGCGCGCCACCAGACCCGCGACACGGAGCCGTCGATGCGTTCCCCCCTCCGATCCCGCCTCGCGCGCCGGGTGCCCCGGGCCCTCGCCGCGACCGCCGCCCTGCTGGTCGCGGTGAGCGTCCAGCAGCACGCCACCGCGCCGGCCGAGGCCCAGGCCGCGCCCCCGTTCAGGGTCGAGGTCTCGACCACCACCGGCCTGCTCGACGGCGAGCAGATCGAGGTGCGGGTCATCGCCCAGGGCACCCAGACCATCAACGGCGGGCAGGTGAAGGTCTGCCGGGCCGACGCCACCTACACCACGATCAGCGACTCGTACCCCTTCAACGGCAAGTGCCCGGGCTCGGCCATCTCCAGCTCGGCCTCGCCCAACAACGTCGTCAGCGTCCACCCGCTGCCCGACCGGCGCTCGGCCGTCGGCACCATGCGCATCGGCACCGGCCGGGTCCAGTGGGGCCCGACCGATGACACCGACCGCTTCGACCTCACCTGCGACGCCGCCAACCCGTGTCGCCTCGTGGTGTTCCTCCGCGACGGGAGCGGGCGCGACGCCATCGACCCGTCGACCGAGCTCACCTTCACCGACGCCGACCCCCTCGCCGGCTGCGGCGGCACCGCCGACGGCGCCCTCAGCACCGGCGGGCCCGACCGCTTCATCGACAGCTGGGCCCACCTGACCCGGCTGCACTGCCAGGCCACCGGCGAGCGGGCCGTCACCACCGCCGTGCTCACCGGCGAGGGAGCCGGCCTCACCTCGTTCCACTCGGGCAGCGTCGACCTCACCTACAGCGCGGTCGGGCCCGTGCTCGGCGAGCGCCAGCCGGCGCACCCGTCGTGGGTCGACCTCCGTGCCCATCGGCCTCAACGCCGTCGTGGTCGGCGTGCTCGGCGGCTACCCGTCGACCGACGCCGACTGGCCCGCGGTCCTGCCCCGGCCCTACAGCGACGTGCGCCTCACGCCGGCCGAGCTGGCCACCCTCTTCGGCAACAGTGCCTTCGCCTTCGACGCGACCGCCGGCCCTGCGGTGCAGGCCCGCAACCCCCAGCTGGCCCGGGTGCTCCGCCACCAGGACCGTGGCGACCCCGGTCGCCCCCGGGAACGCCGACGCGACGGTCTGGATGGCCACCCGCTGGTTCGACACCGTGGCCGGCGACGCGTGGCGCAGCCCGGTCAACCAGTCGGAGCAGCCGAACACCCCCCGGGGCGTCCACGACGAGCTCGTCCGACGCCGACCCACCGTTCGAGGCCTCGTTCCTCGAGCTCTACACCCAGCGGGCCGGGCTCAAGAAGGCCGCCGCCGACCCCGCCTTCTCCCTCGCCGCCACCTTCGGGGCCCAGTTCGTCCTCACCGACCTGGCCACCGCGACCCAGCTCGGCATCCCGACCGTCGCCGCTCCAGAACCGGCGGGGTGAGTACGTCGCCCCCACCGCGGCATCGCTCGCCGCGGCGGTGCCCACCATGGCGGTCGCCGACGACGGCACCGTGACCCCGGTGGCCTCGCCCGACGCCGCCGGCGCCTACCCGCTCGCCTACGTCGAGCACGCGGTGGCCCCCACCGAGCCGCTGGTGACCGCCGACTGCGCCCCTCGTCCCGACTCGCAGGCGCTGCTCACCGGCTGGCTGGAGCACCTGGTCGGCGACGGCCAGGAGGACTTCGACGGCCTGGTGCCCCTCCCGCCGACGCTGGTCGAGGTCGCCGAGGAGTCGATCGACCGGATCGGCACCGCCGACGCGACCGGCACCTGCGGTCCGAAGGTCGAGCCGCCGGTCGAGCCGCCCGCGGTGACACCCCCCGGCTCCCTCCCCGGCGGTGTGCCGGGCGGCATCCCCGGCGGGATCCCGGGGCTCGGCGGCTCCGGCATCCCCGCCGGCCGCCGCAGGCCTCGGTGGGACCGGCCCCGGCGGGGTCGACGACGGGCTCCGCGAGTCGACACCCGAGGACGTCGAGGACGTCCTCGACGACTCGGACGAGCGACACGTCGCTGCCCGACCTGCCCGGGCTGCTCGGCATCAGCGCCCTCGGCGGCAGCACCGGGGTCACCGGCCTCCTCGCCCTCGCCGTGATGGGTGCCGCGGTCGGCTCCCTGACCGCCGGCCCCCGCCGACGGCGCGGAACCGCGACCCGATCTCCAGCGGGCGACGGCGGACCCGAGGGTGACGCATGAGCCTGCTCGCCGACCCGCCCCGGCCCGACCTGGAGGAGGACCTCGCCCCTCCCCCGCCGCCGACCCCGGCCCCCGAGGCGACCGACCACGCGGCCCCGCCCGCCGTGAGCCGCCGCCGGATCGGGGTGCTGGTCGCGGCGTGGATCGCCATCACCCTGCTGGGCATCGGCCTGGTGCTCACCGACCTCGGGCCCCTGATGGAGGCCCGCGACCAGCGTTCGCTGCTCGCGGACCACCGGACCGAGATCCGCCAGAAGTCGGAGGAGGCCTACGGCCTGCCCGGCATCGAGGTCGAGACGTCCGCACCGACCCCGGGCGAGCCCGGTGGCGATCCTCGACATCCCCGGTGCCTCGGTGCGCCAGGTGGCGGTCGAGGGGGCCGAGCCCCGTCAGACCCGGCGCGGTCCCGGTCACGTGGTCGGCACCGCGGGGCCGGGCCAGCCCGGCAACAGCGTGATCGTCGGACGGGCCCGCCTGTTCGGAGCCCCCTTCGGCGAGATCGACGGTCTGGCCGAGGGCGACGAGATCGTGGTGACCACCATCCAGGGCCAGTCGCTGTACGTCGTCGGCCACGTCGGGACGCATCGCATCGAGTCGGAGGCCGCCGAGGACAGCACGACCGAGGGCGAGGTCGCCACCAACCAGGGCGGCGACGAGTCCTCCGCCGACGACCCCACGGCGGAGGACGCGTCGGGCGAGCCCGCCGCCGACGAGCCCGACGACGCCGAGACCGAGCTCCTCCCCGACGGGGCGGTGACCACCGACGCAGCTCTACGGGCCCTCGGAGGACGATCGGCTGACCCTCGTGACCTCCGCCGGGGGTGCGCCGTGGTCCGCCGATCGGGCGACGGTCGTCGTCGCCACCCTCGACGGGCAGCCCTTCGCCCCCACCCCCCAGGGCGGGCGGACCCCCGGCGGCGACGGGCGGTCCTCCGACCCCGACGCCTGGGCGCCCCTGGCCCTCGCCCTCCTCGGCTACGGCCTGGTCGTCGCCACCTCGGTGTGGGCCTACCGGCGCCTGTCGTGGCGGTCGGCCTACCTCGTGTCGGCGCCCCTCCTCCTCGCCGGAACGATCCTGTTGGCCGAGCAGGTCGCCCGCACCCTCCCCGCCTGGGCCTGACCCGACCCCTGGCCGCCCCCTACAATCTGACGGTCCGTCAGAAACGGGGACGGACCCGACCCAGGAGGAGCGGCACCGATGGCCGACCCGCAGCAGACCGGTCCCCTCGCAGGGGTGCGCATCGTCGAGTGCTCGATGCTCGGACCGGGGGCCATCTCGACGCACCTCGCCGACCTCGGGCGCCGACGTCATCAAGGTCGAGCCGCCGTCGGGTGACTACATCCGCCGCATGACCTGGCCGATCGTCGAGGGCACCTCGCTGATGCACCTCCACATCAGCCGGGGCAAGCGGTCGATCACCCTCGACCTCCGCACCGACGAGGGCAAGGCCGTGTTCCTCGACCTCGTCCGCGACGCCGACGCCGTCGTCGAGGCCATGCGCCCCGGCGGGCTCGAGCGCCGGGGCCTCGGCTACGAGGCGCTCAAGGAGATCAACCCCCGCATCGTGTTCTGCACCATCTCCGGCTACGGCATGACCGGCCCCTACGCCACCATGCCGAGCCACGGCATCGCCTACGACACCTGGGCCGGGCTGGTGCCGCCGGAGACGAGCGAGGACGGCTTCTGCTACATCCCCGAGCACCCCTCGATGGGCATCCACGCCGGCCCGCTGTTCGGCGCCCTCGGCCTGCTCGCCGGCATCATCAAGGCCCGGGCGACGGGCGAGGGCTGCCAGTTCGAGATCGCCCAGTCCGACGCCGCCGCGGCCATGGACTGGCTGCGCTCGGAGACCTGGAAGGCCTACGAGCGCCCCGAGAGCGAGGTCACCGGCAACGAGGCCGACGACTTCGAGCGCCGGGCCCCCGGCACCGCCGGCATGCGCGAGGGCGTGCGCTACCAGTTCTACGAGTCGGCCGACGGGCACATCCTGTTCATGGCCTCCGAGCGGGAGTTCTGGAAGAACTTCTGCGAGGGCATCGGCCGCCCCGAGCTGTTCGAGGCCCACCCCGGCAGCCAGTACGCCGACCACGCCCGCGGCAACGAGGAGCTGCGGGCCATCCTCCGCGACATCTTCAAGCACGCGGACCTCGGCCGAGTGGCTGGCGTTCGGCGACGAGCACAACACCCCCATCGCCCCGGTCAACACGCCGAAGACCATCGCCGACGACCCGCAGTTCCAGGACCGCCTGCCGTGGATCCCCAAGGAGATCCTCGGCGCCGACCAGGTGCCCTCGCCGCTCAAGTTCCTCGACACCCCGGTGCCGGTGCCGACCAAGGCGCCCACCGTCGGCCAGCACACCGACGAGGTCCTCACCGGCGTCCTCGGCTACGACGCCGACAAGTCGCCGCCCTCCGCGAGGCCGGCGCCCTGGGCTGACTCGCCGGTCAGGGTCGGCAGCGGTGCGGGTCTCCTCGGACGCCCCGCACGCCGACGTGATCCCCGGCCGATGGGAGGTCGCGCCCGATGCCCCAGCCCCCGCCGCCGTCGTGCTGAGGCACCATCCTCCCCCCGGTCAGGAGGTCAGGCGACGACGCCTCGGCGGCTGGTCGGGTCGCGACGCAGTCGCGTGGCGCCTTCGACCTCGCCTGCTCGCCCGCCTCGATCGCGGGTACGCCCGGCTGTGGGTGACCCGCCCGGCTGCGGGTCACGTCGCCCGCCATCGGGCCGAGGTCGTCCGCCGTTCCCCGACGACAGCGGTCTCCTCCGGCCAGATGCGTTCGGCGACGTGGTCGTGTCGCGATGGACCGTCGGGGCCGGATGGCACGGCTCTGTCGGGTGAGCCGGTTCGAGGCCGACGCCCCGCACCGGCTGCTCACCGGGAGGGCTCGGCGGGGCCAGCTGGTCCCGTCGCCCTCGCGCATCGTCGGGGAACCGCGTGTGCCCGGCGGCCGGTGCTGGGTCGGCCTCCAGGACGGCACGCTCGTCGTCGAGGGCCGGTGGCGCAGGATCGAGGTCGACCTGGACGACGAGTCGACGGCCACCGCCCGTCGACGACTCCTGCGGAGCTGGGTGGTGGTCCCGGCGACGGGGCGGCGAGCGCCTGTGGACCCACCGCCCGCTGGGGACCGACATCGCCCCGCGGATCGAAGGGTGATCCGGCGGCACGGGCTCGGCCACCTGCACCGGTCGCCGTCGATGACCTGCCGGACACCCCGGTGCGCGACCTCGTCGCGATGAACCTGTGGTGCGACCGACCGGGATCGCCGCGTCCGGACCGAGCCCCGGCTCGCGCTCAGGGGGCGAAGGGGCTGCCGGCTCCGGGGGTCATGAGCTCCTCGCGCCAGGCGGTGCACCACTCGCGGCGGCGCTCGGCCCACGCGGCGATGCGGTCGTCGGCGCCGGTGGCGCCCGCCCTCAGGAGGGCGGTGTGGGCGTCGAGGTCGGCCACCCAGAAGGTGCAGACCTCGACGTCGGTCATCACCACGTCGTAGGCCCCCACGAGGTGCACGCCGTGGTCGGCCGCGACCGGAGCCCACTCCTCGACCAGCGCAGCGAGGTACTCCGGTCCCGCGCCGGGACGGACCCGGCTGAGCTCGTGCACGGCGACCTCACCGCGGTGGCCGGCCGCGGCCTCGGCGGTGGCCTCCGGGGCGCTGGGCGCGCCGAGGAGCAGGCGGTCGAACCCACCGGTGCGGTGCTTGTGGGCCTCGTCCCACCACTCCCCCAGCTCGGCGTTGGCGGCCTTGGCCACGTTGGTGCGCCGGGTCAGCCGCACCCAGCCGTCCCACCCGTCGACGACCTCCCACAGGTTCACGACCTGCGGCCAGCGGCCGGTGGTGCCCACGACCTCCCACGTGCCGGCCAGCACCAGCCCCCGGTCGGTCACCGAGCCGGGCTCGAAGCCGACCACGTGGGCCATGTAGGGGATGCCGCCCCGGCCCACGACGTCGACCACCTCGTGCAGGTACAGGGAGCGCTCCACGGCGCCGGACCCTACTGATCCCACACCCGCGGACCCGACGGACGCCACCTCAGCCGGTGAAGGTGGCGGTGCCGGAGACGGGGGTGGCGGGTGGGGCCGTCGGCGGGGCTGCGGGCGGGTCGGTCGGCTCCTCGGGCGGGTCGACCGGTGCGACGCGGGACTCGACCTCGACCACGTGGGCGACCGAGATGGTGCCGCCCTGCACGGTGGCGTCGCTCACGACCTTGTAGGTGGCGACCATCCGGTCGGCGGTCAGGTCGACGACGGTGTAGCCCCGCTGCCCGGCGTTGACGTACTCGATCCAGGGCAGGCCGCCGATCAGCGACTCGGCCGCATCGACCAGGTCGGCGGGGAACGTCGACGACACCGACGTGCCGACCAGCTCGGTGCCGATGCGCTCGGTCGTCTCGTCCTCGAGGTCGTGGTGGAGGCGGGCGACCCCGGCGGCGTGGATGTCGCCGGTGACCACGACCGGGTTCGGGCGCTGGCGGAGCGACTCCCAGACGAGCTGGCGGTCCTCGGGGTACCCGTCCCACTGGTCGAGGTTGTAGTAGGGCCCGACCGGCATCGGGGCGAACACGGTCTGCTGGCCGACCACGTCCCACACCGCGGTCGACCCGGCCACCCCGTCGGCCAGCCACTGCCGCTGGGTCGCCCCGAGCATCGTGCGCCCGGAGCCCACCCGGTCGGGGCACTCGGTCAGCTCGCCGCCGCACGGCGCCGGGTCGCGGTACTGCCGGCCGTCGAGCATGTGGAAGGTGGCCAGGTCGCCCCACGAGAAGCGCCGGTAGATCTGCAGGTCGGGGCCTGTGGGTGCGGTCAGCCGCACCGGCATGTGCTCGAACCAGGCCCGGTAGCCGGCGGTGCGACGGGCCCGGATCTGCTCGGCCGTCTGGCCGTTCTGCCCGACCTCGTCGGCGTAGTTGTTGTCGACCTCGTGGTCGTCCCACACCGCGACCATCGGCGCGGCGTGGTGGGCGGCCTGGAGGTCGGGGTCGCTCTTGTAGACGCCGTAGCGGTTCCGGTAGTCGGCCAGGGTGAAGATCTCGTCGGGACCCTGCGAGCGCACCGGTCCGGTGCCGCCGTTCTCGTAGATGTAGTCGCCGAGGTGGAGCCACAGGTCGACGTCCTCGGCCGGCCAGGCCCCGGAGCGCGGTGTACCACCCCGACGGGTAGCTCTGGCACGACACGAACCCGAACCGCAGCGGCGCGGTGCCCGAGGCGGGGAGGGTGCGGGCGTGGGCCACGGGGCTGCCGAAGCCGTCGGCGGTGAAGCGCACCCACCACTCCGAGTCCGGGTCGAGACCGCCGACGTCGACGTGGACGGTGTGGGCCAGGTCGGCCACCGCGGTCACCGATCCGCTGCGCACCACCGAGGCGAACCCCGCGTCGGACGCCACCTCCCACTGCACCGCCACCGGGTCGGGCGGCAGGCCGCCACCGTTGGTCGGGTCCGGGGCGAGGCGGGTCCAGGCGACGAACCCGGTGGCGGTGGGGTCGCCGGTCGCCACGCCCAGCAGGTACGGGTCCGCGTCGAGGCGGGGCGCCCGCCGGGGTGACGGCACCGGGAGGTCCGCGCTCCGGAGGCGGAGGGCGGCGACGGCCGCGGCCGCCCCGACGATCAGCGAGCGACGACCCAACGTCTCCATGCGCGGCATGCTCGCGCACGCCGAGCCGGCCCGCGGGCTGTGCTTGACTCCCCGCGTGTCCGACCGACCCGTCATCGAGGTCCGCGACCTCACCGGTGAGGCCATCCAGGCCGCGATCGACGCCCTGCCCGCGGAGGGCGGCGAGGTCCGGCTCGGCCCCGGCACCTTCGAGGTGCGGCGGATGCTCCGCCTGCGCGACGGGACCACCCTCGTCGGCGCCGGACCGACCGAGACGGTGCTGGCCCTGACCGCCGGCACCTCGCAGCACCTCGTCACCAACGCCGATGGCCACGACGGCAACCGGGACCTCGAGCTGCGCAGCCTCGGACTCCTCGGCCGGGCCGACGAGCAACCGGTCCCGCCGGGCCACGAGCGGTACCCCTTCTCCTGTGGGGCCTTCCTCCGCAACGTCGACGGCGTGGTCATCCGTGACGTCGTGGCCCGCGACGTGCGGTCGACGGCGTTCCACTTCGAGCGGTGCCGCCACGTCCGCATCGACGACGTCGAGACCCACGGCGTCGGGTGGAGCGGGGTCTCGACCGCCGGCACCGACGACATCGAGATCCGTGGCGTGCTGTGCACCGACTCGGGCCGCGACCGGAAGCACTCCGCCGTGCACCTCGATGGGGGCACCGGCGCCCTGATCGAGGCGACGGCCCTCGACGCCACCGGCACCGGCATCATGTTGGAGGCGTGGACCGGGTCGCTCTTCGACGTGGTCGTGCGAGGCGAGGCGCGCCGCTGTGACCTGGGGTTCTCGGCCACCGCGGCCGAGGGGTGGGAGCTCCGCCACGTCCTCGTCACCGGCGACTTCAGCGCCAACCGGGTCGCGGGCGTGCGGGTCGCCAACGCCGACCGCATCGACGTCGTCGGGGCGACGATCCGGGACAACGGGGAGTGCGGGGTGCGGCTCCAGGGAGCCCGCGGCGCACGATGCTGCGTGGTCGCGTCGTGCACCATCGAGGGCAACCCGGTGGCCGTCGAGCAGCGCGACGCCAGCGCGGACAACCTCGTGGTGGGCAACTCCCACCAAGCGCCGCCGACCGCCACCGAGCGGGCCCGGGCGAGGGCCGGCCGACTCCTGCGGACCGTGAGGGCCCGCGCCACGCGTGCCGCCCGGCGCGCCTCCCGCCCGCCGGCCGGCTGACCGGAGATCCGACGAGCCGGCGCCGCCCTCGGGTGGCAGGCTGGCCCCGATGCGCCGTCCCACGCGTGCGCAGGTCCACCGCCGGCGCGCCGTCCTCCTCCTCGCCACCCTGCTGGTCGTCGCCGCAGGGCTGGCCGTGGCGCGGGCGGGCTCCGATCCCGCATCGGACGAAGCCACCTCGACCACGCGTGCCGAGATCCCTGACCCGGTCCGCACGACCGAGCCGGCCGACGACGGGCCGACCACGACGCTCACCCCGACCGGGCGCTTCGTGGCGTCGACCCGCACGGGCACCGAGGTCGGGAGCGGCCCCCTGCACACCTACCGCGTCGAGGTCGAGGAGGGCACGGGGGTCGACCCGGACCGCTTCGGCGACCGGGTGGAGGAGATCCTGTCGGACCCCCGGGGCTGGACGACCGCGGAGGGCATCTCGCTCCAGCGGGTCGGCCCCGACGTCGAGGCCGACATCGTGGTGAAGCTGGCCACACCGCCCACCACCGACCTGCTGTGCCATCCGCTCGAGACCGAGGGCTACTACTCGTGTGCGCCCGAGATGGAGGCCATCATCAACGTCGACCGGTGGTTCCACGGCGGGCCCCGCACCGGGCTCGGCGTCGTCGACTACCGCAGCTACGTGGTGACCCACGAGGTCGGCCACGTCCTCGGCCACGGCCACGTCGAGTGCCCCGCGCCGGGCGCGCCGGCGCCGGTGATGATGCCGCAGACCGAGTCGATCGGTGAGTGCGCCCCCAACCCCTGGCCCATCCCGGACGAGGCCCGCACCGGCTGAGCTCCGGCACCGCCCGCCCCCGATTCTCCCTGGAGTAGAACGGGTTCTAGCATCGGTGCGTGCACCTCGACCTCACCGACGACCAGGAGCTGATCCGCGACAGCATCAGCCGCCTGCTGGCCAAGACGTCCGGACCGGAGGAGGTCCGAGCCGCCGAGGAGCGGGGGTTCGACCCCGTCCTCTGGGACGTCCTCGTCGAGATGGGCATCCCCGCCATGGCCCTGCCCGAGGCGGTGGGCGGCGGCGACGCGTCGCTGGCCACCCTCGGCGTCGCCCTCGAGGAGTGCGGGGCCGCGCTGGCCACCGTCCCGATCGTCGAGACGGTGGTGGCCGCCCGAGCCCTCGCCCGCCTCGGCGCCACCGAGCAGGCCGCCGCGGCCGCGGAGGGGACGGTGCTCACCGCCTCCCCCCGACCCGGCACCTCCCTGCTCGCCGGCGGCGCCGTCTGCGCCGGGGCCGTCGTCCTCGACGGCGACGAGCTGGTCTGGGTCACCCCCGGCGAGGGGGGCTGGGCTCCGGTGCGGAGCATGACCAGCATCGCCCTGGCCGACGTCGACCGACCCGGCCGAGCGCACCGTCCTCGCCACGGGCGACGAGGCCCGGCGCCGCCCACGCCCTCGCTCGTCCGACGAGTGGCGGGCGCTCACCGCGCGCTGGCTCGTCGGGCTGGCCCAGCGAGGCCCTCGACATCGGCGTCCAGTACGCCACCGAGCGCCAGCAGTTCGGCGTGCCGATCGGCTCCTTCCAGGCCGTCCAGCACCGCCTCGCCGACCTGCGCCACCGCCCTCGAGGGCGCCCGACCTCGTGGCCCGCAAGGCCGTGTGGGCCCTCGACGTGCGGCGAGCCCGAGGCCCTCGCCTTCCCGGCCATGGCGTTCTGCGCTCGCCGGCGAGACCGCCCAGCGACACCGCCTCGTGGCTCGCTCCACGTGCACGGCGGCTACGGGTTCATGGAGGAGTACGACATCCAGCTGTACTTCCGCCGGGCCAAGGCCGCTGCGCCTGCTCGCCGGCGACCCGCGCGACGACCTGGTCGCCGTCGCCGACCGCTTGCTTCGGGCCCGGTGGGCGCACCGATCGACCGAGGACGACCTGATCGTGCTCGGCCCGATCGACCCGACCCGGCCGTCCCGAGCGCGACCGGCTGCCGGGGGCTCGACTTCCGCCTGCCGGCCGAGGTCGAGTCGTTCCGGGCCGAGGTCCGCGAGTTCCTGTCCGCGCCACGTCACCGACGAGATCATCGAGCGGGCCCACTCCACCGGGCACCATCCACGACTGGGGCCTGCACCGGGCCATGGCCGCCGACGGGCTGGATCTCCGCCGGGTGGCCCGCCGAGTTCGGCGGCCAGGGCCGCTCGCCGCTCGAGATGAACGCCCTCACCGAGGAGATGTACCTGTCGGGCGCGCCCGTCGACGGCCTCGGCATCGCCGTCGCTGGTCGCCCACACCCTGCTCATCGACGGGCACCGAGTGGCAGAAGAGCGACGATCATCCCGGAGATCCTCGCCGGCGAGGTCGATGACCTGCCTCGGCTACAGCGAGCCCGACGCCGGCTGCGACGTGGCCGCCTGCGCCACCAAGGCCGTCCGCGACGGCGACGAGTGGACCATCAACGGGCAGAAGATGTTCACGACGCTGGCCCACGAGAGCCCAGTACGTGTTCCTCCTCACCCGCACCAACACCGAGGTGGCCAAGCACAAGGGCCTCACCATGTTCGTGGTGCCCCTGGACCTGCCCGGGATCGCGATCACGCCCGGTCCACACCATGGGCGGCGAGCGCACCAACATCACCTACTACGACGACGTCGCGCGTCGACGACCGGTACCGCGTCGGCGAGGTCGACGGCGGCTGGAAGGTGATGATGACCGCCCTCGTGTTCGAGCGGAACTCGGCCTGGTACGGCGAGCTGGTCCGCCTGCTCGACCACGGCCTGCGGCTGGGCCCGCACCGAGTCCCCGCGGCGGCGCATGATCGACGACCCGCTCGGTCCGCGAGCGCCTGGCCCGGATCGCCATCGGCAACGAGGTCTCGAACCTGCTCGGGCTGGCGGGCGGCGTGGATGGCCGCCAACGGCACCCTGCCCGGCGTCGAGGGCACCATGGCCAAGCTGTTCACCACCGAGCACTACCAGTGCGGCGGCCGACGACCTCATCGACATCGCTCGGGCGCCGAGGGCCTCGCGCCGCCACGGCGAGCCCGGCGCCGGCCCGCCGACGGCTGGATCGAGGCCATCTACCGCCACTGCCAGGTCACCACGATCTACGGCGGCACCTCCGAGGTCCTGCCGCGGCATCATCGCCGAGCGGGGCCTCGGCCTCCCTCGCGGCCGGGCCTGAGGTGGACGACGCCGACGACGGGTCGACCGGCGACGCGCTCGTCCTGGTCGACCACCCCCGCGACCACGTCGCCCGGGTCACCCTCAACCGGCCCGAGCGCCTCAACGCCATGTCGATCGACCTGGTGCTCGCCCTCGACGACGTCCTGGAGGAGATCGCGGCCGAGAACTCGACCTGGGTGGTCGTCCTCACCGGCGCCGGCCGGGGCTTCTGCTCCGGCCTCGACCTCGAGGACCACGGCGTCGTGCCCGGCATCGACGGCCTGTCGGTCGGCCGCATCGCCCAACGGGCCATGCGGGTCTACAGCCGCCTGGTGCCCCGGCTGCGGCGCATGCCCCAGCCGGTCGTCGCCGCGGTGAACGGTCCGGCCTACGGCGGGGGCATGTGCCTCGCCCTCGGCGCCGACATCCGCCTCGCGGCCCGCTCCGCGGTGTTCAACGCCACCGGCATCGTGAACGGCCTCACCTCGACCGAGATGGGCGCGTCGTGGCTCCTGCCCCGGCTGGTGGGGGCGTCGTGGTCCACCGACGTCCTGCTGACCGGGAGGATCGTCGACGCCGAGGAGGCCCACCGGGTCGACCTGGTCAGCCAGGTGGTCGACGACGACGCCCTGGCCGACGCCGCCCTCGACGTCGCGTCGACGATGTGCGCCCACTCCCCCTACGGGTTGGCCATGACCAAGGACGTCCTCTGGGCCAACCTCGAGATCGCCAGCCTGGAGGCGGCGATCGAGCTGGAGGATCGCAACCAGCTGATGCTGGGCTTCACCGACAACCTGCCCGAGGCCATGCGCGCCTTCCGGGCCGGCCGCACCCCCACCTACACCGACGACCCGAGGCGCGACCTCTTCGACGGCTGAAGGCCGCCTCCGGCCGGTTCTGTCAGCCCTCAGACCGCTCCACGCGGCACCAGGACGGACAGAACGGTCCTTTTCCGGGTCCGGAGGGGCAACGGCTAGACCGTTGCGGGTCAGCACGCACTGAGGAGACCACCGTGCCCGAAGCCGTCATCGTCTCCACCGCCCGCACGCCCGATCGGGCGGGCCATGAAGGGCTCGCTCAAGAACGTGCGCCCCGACGACCTCACCGCCTTCATCGTCGACACCGCGCTGAACAAGGTGCCCGAGCTCGACCGCAACACCGGTCGAGGACCTCATCCTCGGCTGCGGCCAGCCCGCCGGCGAGTCCGGCTACAACCTGGCCCGCGTCGTCGCCATCCTGGCCGGCATGGCCGACGTCCCCGGCGTCACCGTCAACCGCTACTGCTCGTCGTCGCTGCAGACGATCCGCATGGCCGCCCACGCCATCAAGGCCGGCGAGGGCGACGTGTTCATCGCCGCCGGCGTCGAGACCGTCAGCCGCTTCGTGAACGGCATGGCCGACAGCGGCCCCCACAACCCGATGTACGCCGACGCCGAGGCCCGCACCGCCGAGCGCGCCGCAGGGCGGCCAGGGCGACTGGGACCCCTCGCCGGCGGCCTGCCCGACGTCTACATCGCCATGGGCCAGACCGCCGAGAACGTCGCCGAGCTACGAGGGCGTCAGCCGCGAGGAGCAGGACGAGTTCGCCGCCCTCTCGCAGCAGCGGGCCACCGCCTCGCTCGAGAACGGCTTCTGGGAGGACGAGATCACCCCGGTCGTCACCACCGACGACGAGGGCAACGAGGTCACCGTCACCAAGGACGACGGCATCCGCGCCGGCACCACCGCCGAGGGCCTCGCCGGCCTCAAGCCCGTCTTCCGCCCCGACGGCACCGTCACCGCCGGCAACGCCTGCCCGCTCAACGACGGCGCCGCCGCCGTCATCGTCATGAGCGACACCAGGCCAAGCGAGCTCGGCCTCACCCCGCTGGCCCGCATCGTGTCCTCCGGCGTCTCGGGCCTCAACCCCGAGATCATGGGCCTCGGCCCGATCGAGGCCGTGCCGCCAGGCCCTGAGCCGGGCCGGCATGACCATCGACGACATCGACCTGGTCGAGATCAACGAGGCCTTCGCCGCCCAGGTGATCCCGTCGGCCAAGCACCTCGGCATCAGCTGGGACAAGCTCAACGTCAACGGCGGCGCCATCGCCGTCGGCCACCCGTTCGGCATGACCGGCGCCCGCATCATGACCACGCTGATCAACGGCCTCCAGAAGGACGACAAGACCTTCGGCCTCGAGACCATGTGCGTCGGCGGCGGCCAGGGCATGGCCATGATCATCGAGCGCCTCTCCTGAGCGACCCGCATCCTGACCGCTTCTGTCAACCCTGGTGGGCCGCCGCACGCGCCACCACGGTCAGCGGGACGGTCCCGGCGGGGCCGCTCAGGCCCGGCGGGTGACCTCCACCGAGACGTCGAGCTCCTGGCCCTCGCCACCGCCGGCGTAGATGCCCCGGAACGGGGCGACGTCGTGGTACTCCCGCCCGGCGGCGACCCGGACGTGGCGCTCGTGGATCGTGGCCAGCGACGTCGGGTCGAGCGGCCAGACCTCCCCGGTCCACGCCGCCACCCAGGCGTGGCTCTCGCCCTCCACCTGCTCGCCGACCTCGGGCTCCTCGTGCGGGTGGAGGTAGCCCGACACGTACCAGCCGGGGATCCCCATCGCCCGCAGCACGGCCAGCGAGGCGTGGGCGAAGTCCTGGCACACGCCCTGGCCGGCGGCCAGCACCTCGGCCGCGGTGGTGGTGACGCCGGTGAAGCCCCGCTGGTACTCGAGCTGGTCGTGCACCCAGCCCACCGCGGCCTCGGCGGCGTCGGCCGGGGTGGCCGACCGGGCCCTGATCTCGGCGGCGACGTCGGCCACCTCGTCCGTCCCAGCCGACGACGGCGCTGGGGGCGAGCAGCTCGAAGAAGCGGTCGCGGACGTCGTCGCTGCCGAGCTCCTCCCACGTGGCGTCGCCCGGGCCCATCCGGGCCGCTCCGACCTCGACCAGCGCGTTGGCCGCGACGGTCAGCTCGGTGTGGGGGACCTGGAGGTCGAAGTGGTGGACGATCGTGCCCCAGTAGTCGACGTGCTGGGCCACCCGCGCCGTGGGCGTGACGTCGAGCCCCCACGACAGGACGGTCTGGCGACGATCGCTCCGGGGCTCGAGGCGGGCCTCGTTGTACGACGAGGTGACCCGCCCGTCGTAGCGGTACGTCGTGCGGTGGTTGATCGCCAGGCGGACGGTCACGACGCCGGCCTCCGGGTGCCACTCGATCAGGTCGGCCCGCCGGAAGTACCGGGCGCGGATCAGCTCGTCGGCCCGCCGGCACGTCTCCTCCAGCCGGTCGAGCACCGGCTGGCAGGTCGGGGTGAGCTCGTCCGCGCCGGCGTAGACGAGCTCGGAGCGCATCCGTCCGAGGGCCCGCTCGGCGGGGTCGGCGCTGCTGTCGCTGCGGGCGACCCCCCGCAGGCAGGCCTCGGCCTCGCTCAGGGCGAACACGACCGACCGGGGGAGGTCCGGCGACTGGAGGAGCAGGCCGAGGGCGCGGGTCCGGCTGATGTCGCCGCCGTGGGTGCGCAGGAACGCGTCGTAGGCCCCGCACGAGATGAGCACCCCCGCCCACTGGCCGGCGTCGGTGGAGCCGGCCACGCCGCCGAGCAGCCGCGAGGTCATGTCGACCCGCTCGAGGCAGCGGCCGATCGTGAAGAACCGCCAGCCGTCGTCGTGCAGCACGATGCTGTCGAACAGCCCGCCGACCTGGGCCACCCGGTCGCGCACCCAGCGGAAGAACAGGTGCGGACCCAGGGCCCGGGCGGCCAGCACCTGGCCCTCGAGCTCGTGGTGGGTGCGGTTCACCGCCTCCCACACCTCGCTGGCGAGGGTCTCGCGCAGGCCGCGGGCGTTCGTCCCGGGCCAGCTCCAGCGAGCCGGCCACGGAGCTGGGGTTGTCGACGTCGTAGGCCAGCAGCTCGGTCGCCCGCCAGAGGTCGAGCTCGTCCTCGCCCTCGTGCTCGCTCCGGGCATCGAGGCCCATGGACGCCAGCGCCCGCACGCCACCGGCGTCGTCGGCCGACTCGGCCAGGGTGCGGTGGAGGTGCACGTCGAGGATGCGAGCGGTGTCGTCGGCCCGCTCCAGGTAGCGCCCCATCCAGAAGAGCGACTCCGCGATCCGGCTCAGCACGGGGCGGCGCCCTCCTGCTGGATCTGCCGAGGCGCAGGCCGCTCCTGTCGGCGCTGCTGCTGCTGGAGCTCCTGCTGGTGCTGGCGCTCGTGGCTGTCGGCCGGGCCGAACTGGAGCGGCACCGGCGCGACCTCGGTGCGGGAGGCGTCGGCGGTCGCTGCGGCCGCCGCGGGCGGGTGGGGGGCGACGGGCACCGGGTCGGGCACCGCACCCAGCACCCACGTGTCCTTCGACCCGCCGCCCTGGCTGGAGTTCACCACGAGGCTGCCCTCGGGCAGGGCCACCCGGCTGAGGCCACCGGGCAGCACCCACACCTTCTCGCCGTCGTTGACCGCGAACGGGCGGAGGTCGAGGTGGCGGGGCCGCAGGCGGCCGTCGATGAGCGTCGGCGCCGGTCGAGAGGTTGACGACCGGCTGGGCGATCCAGCCCCGGGGGTCGGCCTCGACCGTCGGCCCTGGCGTCGGCCAGCTCGGCGTCGGACGCGGTCGGCCCGAACACCAGGCCGTAGCCGCCGGATCCGTCGACCGGCTTCACGACCATCTGGTCGAGCCGTTCGAGGACGTGGGCCCGCGCGTCGGGGTCGCCGAGGCGGTAGGTGTCGACGTTGCGGAGCAGCGGCGGCTCGCCCAGGTAGTACTCGACCAGGTCGGGCACGTAGCGTGTAGACGAGCTTGTCGTCGGCCACGCCGTTCCCGATGGCGTTGGCGATGGTGACGTTGCCGGCCCGGGCCGCGTGCACGATGCCGGCGCACGCCCAGCACGGTGTCGGGGCGGAACTGCACCGGGTCGAGGAAGTCGTCGTCGATGCGGCGGAACACCACGTCGACCCGCTCCTCGCCCGCGGTGGTGCGGACGTAGACGACGTCGTCGCGACAGATCAGGTCACGGCCCTCGACCAGGTCGACGCCCATCAGCCGGGCCAGCAGCGCGTGCTCGAAGTAGGCCGAGTTGTGCACCCCGGGGGTGACCACGACGATGCGCGGGTCGCGGCGCGGTCGGGGCGGTGGCCTGCAGCGCGTGCAGCAGGCGTCGCGGGTACTCGTCGACCGGGGCGACGGCCTGGGCCCGGAACAGGTCGGGGAACACCCGGGCCATCACCCGACGGTTCTCCATCACGTAGCTGACGCCCGGACGGCGACTGCGGAGGTTGTCCTCCAGCACCCGCATCTCGCCGTGCTCGTCGCGGATGACGTCGATGCCGGCCACGTGGATGTGCACCCCGCCCGGCGGCCGGATGCCGTACACCTGGCGGTGGAAGTGCGGCGACGAGTGCACCAGCCGGCGGGGCACCACACCGTCGTCGAGGATCTGGCCCTCGCCGTAGATGTCGGCGAGGAACATCTCCAGCGCCTTGACCCGCTGCACGATGCCGGCCTCGAGCCGGTTCCAGTCCGCCGCCCCGATGACCCGGGGCACGACGTCGAGCGGGAACGGGCGCTCCTCGCCGGACAGGGCGAAGGTGACGCCTCGGTCGCGGTAGGCCCGGCTTGAGGGCCTCGGTGCGGGCCTGCAGGTCGTCGGTGGTCTGCGGCCGGAGGGTGTCGTGGATGACCCGGTAGGTCTCGCGCGGCCGCCCGAAGCGGTCGAACATCTCGTCGTGGGCCCGCCGGTCCGCGCCGGGCCCGTACCCCTCGAACAGGTCCGTCATCGGCACTCCATCCCGGGGGAACCTACCGCTCACCGAGGCGAGCGACGGCTACGACGCGCCGTAGACCGGGGCGGGGGCGGGGCCCTCGGCGATCAGCTCGCGGACCGCGGCCCCGATGTCGCGGGGGTCCCAGCGGGCGCCGTTGTCGATCACCGACCCGTGCTGCCAGCCGTCGGCGACGCTGATCTTGCCGCCCTCGGCCTCGAACACCCGGCCGGTGACCCCGGCGCTGTCGGCCGACACCAGCCAGGCCACCAGGGGCGAGACGTTCTCGGGAGCCATGGCGTCGAAGGCGTCGGGGTCGTCGGGGCGGGCCATCATCTCGGTGAAGACACCCTCGGTCATCCGGGTGCGGGCCGACGGGGCGAGGGCGTTGGCGGTGATGCCGTAGCGCCCCAGCTCCGCGGCCTGGACGAGGGTGAGCCCGGCGATGCCGGCCTTGGCCGCGGAGTACGCGGCCTGGCCGATGCTGCCCATGAGCCCGGCGCCGGACGTGGTGTTGACGATGCGGGCGTCGACCGCCTCGCCGGCCTTCGACCGGTCGCGCCAGTGGGCGGCGGCATGGCGGGACGGGGCGAAGTGACCCTTCAGGTGCACCCGCATCACCGCGTCCCACTCGTCCTCGGTGGCGTTGGCGAACATGCGGTCGCGCACGACGCCGGCGTTGTTGACCACCGCGTCGAGCCGGCCGAAGGCATCGACCGCGGTGGCGACCATCGCCCCGGCGCCGTCCCAGTCGGCCACGTCGTGACCCGACGACGACGGCCTCGCCGCCCAGGGCGACGATCTCGGCCACCACCTCGTGGGCGGGGTTGTCGGCGCTGGGGGTGCCGTCGAGCTCGAGGCCGAAGTCGTTGACGACGACCTTGGCGCCCTGGCGGGCCAGCTCCAGGGCGTGGCCCCGTCCGAGACCCCGACCGGCACCGGTCACGATCACGACCCGGCCCTCGCAGATGCCCTCGCTCATCGCTGCTGTCCTCCACTCCGACGACGGTCGCGCGGTTTCTGACGGGTCGTCAGGTTACCGGTAGGGTCGCCTGCCGTGGACATCGGCGTCACCATCTTCTCCACCGACCTGAGCTGGCACCCCGGGGAGCTGGCGCCGGAGGTCGAGTCCCGGGGCTACGCGTCGTTCTGGATCCCCGAGCACACCCACATCCCGGTCAGCCGCCGCACCCCGCCGCCGACGGGCGAGGACGTCCTCGCCCGAGATGTACAAGCGGTCGCTCGACCCCTTCGTCGGCCTGTCGTACGCGGCGGCCACGACCACCCGGCTGCGGATCGGCACCGGCATCCTCCTCCCCGCCCAGCGCGACCCGATCGTGACCGCCAAGGAGGTCGCCACCCTCGACCTCCTCTCCGGCGGACGGCTCGAGCTGGGCGTCGGGTTCGGCTGGAACGTCGGACGAGCTGGAGGACCACGGCGTCCGCATGGCCGACCGGCGGGCCGTGGTGAAGGAGCGCATCGAGGCCATGCAGGCGCTCTGGGCCGACGAGGTCGCCAGCTACGAGGGCGAGCACGTCCGACTGAGCCCGTCGTGGGCGTGGCCCAAGCCGGTGCAGCAGGTCGTCCGGCCCGACGGCGCGGGCGGCCAGGCCCGCGGGCGGGCGTGCCGGTCCACCTCGGCGGCATCGACAGCCCCACCGTCTTCGGCCACGTCAACGAGTGGGGCGACGGCTGGATCCCCGTCGGCGGCGCCGGCCTGACCGAGGCCGTCCCCCGCTTCCGGGCCCAGGCCGCGGCGGCCGGGCGCGACCCCTCGACCCTGAAGGTGCTCACCTTCGGCACCCTCCCCGACCCCGGCAAGCTGGCCCACTACGCCGAGATCGGCGTCGACGAGTGCGTGCTGCGGCTGCCGTCCGCCGGACGGGACGAGATCCTCCGCACCCTCGACGGCTTCGAGCCCGTCCTCCCCCGCTGAGCGCCGCCCCCGACGCGCGCCGGCCGGCCGGCGCCGGGCCCCAGCCGACCCCCGACCAGACTGGCCCGGTGCCCCCCGTCGCCACCGAGCGCATCGACGACCCCGACGACCCCCGCCTCGCGGACTACCGCAGCCTGACCGACCCCGCGCTGCGCAAGGCCTACGAGGCGCAGCGGGGTGTGTTCATCGTGGAGAGCCCGCTGGCGGTCGAGCTCCTGGCCGCCTCGCCCCACGCCGCCGCGACCTGCTCGCTGCTGGTGGGTGAGCGCCGGGTCGAGCGGATGGCCCCGGTCATCGCGTCGCTCGCCGTCCACGGGGTTCCCACCTACACCGCCTCGGCCGACGTGCTGCGGGCGACCGCCGGCTTCGACCTCCACCGGGGCGTGGTCGCCGCCGTCCGCCGGCCCGACCCGCCCGACGCCGACGAGGTGCTGCGGTCGGCGACGACGGTGCTGGCCCTCGAGGGGCTGAACGACCACGAGAACCTGGGGGTCGCGTTCCGGACGGCCGCCGCGTTCGGCGTCGACGCCGTCGCCCTCGACCCCACCTGCGCCGACCCCTGGTACCGCCGGTGCGTGCGGGTGTCGATGGGCCACGTCCTCCAGGTGCCCCACGTGCGGCCGGAGCCGTGGCCCGGGTGGCTGGCGGTCGCCGCCGGCGCGGGGCGGAGGGTGGTGGCGCTGACGCCCGGCGCCGCCGTGGTGCTCCACGACGTGGCCCCGGCCCGGCCCGGTGAGGCGATCGTCGTCGTCGCCGGAGCCGAGGGACCCGGTCTGACCGACGCCGTGCTGAGCGCGCCCGGCGTCGAGGCCGTCCGCATCGCCATGGCGCCAGGGGTCGACTCCCTCAACGTGGCGTCGTCGATCGCGGTCGCCCTGCACCACCTGGTCGGCCACCGCCTGGCCTGACGACCTCACCGGCGGGCTCCCACGGTCGACGCTCGCGGACGGGCGTCGACCGGAGGGCGGCCGGTAGGTTCGGGCGCACGATGCCGCCCCCGGACGCCGACCCCACCACCTCGTTCGCCGCCATGATGGCCCTCGAGCCCCACGGCCCCGACACGTGGGTGGGCGCCGGGCCCCGGTACCCCTGGGGTGGGCTGTACGGCGGGCAGATCGTGGCCCAGGCCCTCCACGCCGCGTCGGCGACCGTCGACCCGAGCCAGCGGGTGCACTCGCTCCACGCCTACTTCATCCGCCGGGGCGACCACTCCGAGCCCGTCCGCTACGAGGTGACCCGCACCCGCAACGGCCGGTCGTTCACCACCCGCACGGTCGAGGCGCGCCAGGCCGTGGGGGCCATCCTCTCGCTCTCCGCCTCGTACCAGGTCGACGAGGACGCGCCCGAGGTGCAGACGGCGGTGCTGCCCGACGTCCCGGCCCCGGTCGAGGGGAACAGCGACTCGTGGAGCCCCTTCTACGACCGCCAGCTCTTCCCCGCCGACCCCGCCACCGGCACCGCCGCGGCCTGGATGCGGCTCAAGCCCGACCCCGGCGTCCCGGCGCCGGAGGACGACCCGGCCCTGCACGCCGCCGCCCTCGCCTACCTGTCCGACGACGTCCCCACCGACGCGGCCCACGTCCTCGACCCCCGTGCCGCGGGCGGCGGCGACCACGAGCTGGTGGCGTTCAGCCTCGACCATGCGATGTGGTTCCACCGGCCGGTGCGGGCCGGCGAGTGGCACCTCCACACCCTCCGGTGCCAGGTGCTGCTGTCGTCGCGGGGACTGTCGGTCGGCCAGGTGTTCACCGCCGACGGGATCCACGTCGCGACGGTCGCCCAGGAGGTCCTCCTGCGACCCCGCCGCTGAGCGGACCGGTGCGTGCGGACCGGCGCTCAGGCCGCCGAGCCGCCGATCGCGGCGGCGATGAAGAGGAAGTACACGAAGAAGAACGCCAGGTAGAGGCCGAACAGCACGCGACCCCACGATGCCGCAGATCCGCCCGACCACCACCAGGCCCCGGTTGCTGTAGGCGCTCGGGTTGGCGTCGATCTCGGCCAGGGCCCGGTTGCCCATGACCCACGCGAACGGGGCCAGGATCTGGCACGCCACGATCCCCAGGATCCCGAGGATCAGCACCGTGGTGCCCTGCGGGTGCTCGTACTGCGGCGGCCCGTAGCCGTAGGGCGCGCGCGTACCCGGGTGGCTGTCCGTAGGTCGGTTGCCCGTACGGGGTCTGCCCGTAGGGCGCCTGGCCGTACGGGGCCTGGCCGTACGGGGCTTGGCCGTACGGAGCCTGGCCGTAGGGAGCCTGGCCGTACGACCCGGGGTCGCCGGCCGGCGGGTCGGCCGGGGCGCCGGAGCCGAAGGGGCTGGTCGGGTCCTGGGGAGGCTGCTCGCCGGGGTCGCTCACTGGCCGAGGGCTCGCCGTCATCCGACGATGGACGAGGACGACTCGGACATCGCCGCCAGCACGACGGCGAAGATCGACACGCCGCAGCCGACGAACAGCAGCACGGTGCCGACGATGCCGAGGATGCGGCCGGCCACCACCAGGCCCCGGTTGCCCGGTCATCATCCCGTTCGACTGGTCGATCTCCCGCAGCACGCGGTTGCCGACGATCCAGGCGAAGGGGGCGAGGATGCCGCAGATGCGTCACCCCGAGGATGCCGAGGATGAGGATCTTGGTCCCCTCCGGATGGTCGCCCGACGGTGCTGCATAGGTCACGGCTGGCAGCGTATTCGCGTCGTGGCGGCGCGGGCGCGGACCGTGGCTCCCCGCCGGCAGTCGACCGTCGACCGGTCCGGGCCGAGGCGATCAGGCGACCGGCACGCGGCGGCCCCGCAGGCCCCGGACGAGCGCCCAGCCCCCGAGCAGGGCGACGGCGACGCCACCGAAGACGCCGACGAAGCCGCCGATCGACTCCGACGGCTTGCCGGGTGTGACGACGACGCCGACCGACCCGGCCCGGTTCCGGCGGGAGGTCCGGCTGCCCTGCTCGTACGCGCACACCACCGCGGTCTCGCCGTCGATGTCCTGCGCCGTGAACCAACCGATGGTCGACCGCCCGCCGATGCTGACGCTGGACGACTGGCGGTCGCCGCGGATCACCGACGTCCGGCCGTCGGGGTGGCGGACCTCGCAGATGGTGTCCGCCACCGTCGCCTCCTGCTCGTTCTCGTTGGACACCAGGTCGCTGCCGAAGCGCACGTAGATGGTGTACGGCTGGCCGCCCTCGGCGTCGAAGGTCGCGGCGACGCCCCCACCCTCGCCGACCTCCCCCGTGGCCACCGCGTCCTCGGTGATGTCGCCGCCCGAGTCGATGAGGGCGAGGATGCCCACGACCGTGGCGACGATCCCGCCCACGAGCAGCAGCGCGCCGAGGGTCGTCAGGATCGGACGCCGCTTCCGGCGCGTCGGGCGACTCCCGAACGGGTCGTGGGACGGCCCGAACGCAGGCGCGGGCCCCGGCGGGGCCGCGCCCGGCACCGCGCCCACCGGGGTCACGTCGGGGTTGTGCCAGCTCATCCCGCTCACGTGACGTCCACCGGAGGCCAGCAGTAGCGGTACGGCGGGATGGTCTCCACCCCGATCTCGTCCAGCCAGTCGATGGCCTCGGCCACCTTGATGGCAGCCCGGATCGGGCTGGGCAGGCCGCTGTCGTCGACCACGTCGACCACCCGCCGGGTCGCCGCGCCGCGCTCGAGGTGGGCCTGGAGGACGTCACGCTGGTAGGCCGCCCAGCGCTCCCGGCCGGTCGCGTACTCGGGCCGGTCGCGGTAGGCCACGACGACCACCTCGCAACCGGCGGCCCGCATGCGGTCCTTGCCGTCGGCGCACGGCTGCTTCGCACCGAGGTTGGTGGTGAACACCCCCTCCTGCTGGAGGGCGCGGGTCGACTGGAAGGTGGCCTGGGCGCTGTAGCAGTCGCTCGGGTGGATGCCGACGACCTCCAGGTGGGCCCGGAGCAGCTCCTGTGGCGTCGAGGGCAGGTAGGGGAAGGGCGAGGGGCACGCCGGCGGGTGGTGGATCTTCGGGTGCACCACCTTGCCGACGTCCAGCCACGACAGCACCTCGATGTGCACTCCGCTGGTGGACAGGTCGAGCGCGAAGGGGCTGGCGTCGACCATGCGCTGGTAGCTGCCGGAGGTCTCCTGGGGGTGGAGGGCGACGACCCCCTTCACCAGCGTCAGGAGCGGACCGGCGGAGTCCTCGTCACCCGACCCCCGACGGCTGCGGACCTCCGACATGCGGGCCAGGCCGGCGCAGCGCTCGGGACCGATCCCGGCCCACAGGCAGTGGGCCAGCGCGACCTCCTCGTCGAGGACGGCGGGCTCGCCCCGGCGCCGGGCGACCCACCGCTCGTCGGCCAGGAAGGACGTGGCGACGAGCGGTGTGAGGTTCGGCGGCGGTGCGGTGCCCTCCGGGAAGGGCATGTGCACGATGTCCCACTCGACCACCCGACCCTTCTCCGAGTGGGAGGTGAGCAGGTGGCTGATGCGATCGGGCACCCGGTAGACGCCGAAGACGTGGTCGGGACGGGCCGCCAGCCCCGACGCCTCCAGGTGGGACAGCACCTCGGCCAGCTGCGTCTCGCCCCTCGTCGCCAGGCGGCTGATGGCGATCGGCACCGCGTGGGGTGCGCGGTACGGGGCGCGGGCGGCGTCGCGGGCGGCCCGCTCCTCGGCGGCGATCTGGGCTCGACGAGCGGGGTCGGACTCCTGGGGGACGGCGTCGCGGTTGAACGTCTGCTTCACCGCGTTGGTGAGCTCACCCTCGTTCTGGGCCCGCTGGCGTCGGACCTCGCCCCAGACGCCCCCCTCGGCGATGCGGGCCTCGACCGCGTCGGGGGAGTCGTCGTCGCTCATGGTGCGGCCGTAGAGGTGGCGACCGGCCGGGCCCTCGAGCACCACGGTGGCGTCGGAGATGGCCTTGGCCTCGGACCAGGCGGCGTGCGACTCGGCCCGCCCCTGCTCGACCCGGGCCATGTTGGCGTCGTAGGCCGCCCGCTGCTCCGGGGTCAGGGTCGCCAGCGAGGCCTCGATCTCCTCCGGGCTGGGAGGGTTCCGGGCCGCGTCGAGGCCCTTGGCGATGTTCGACGGCTTGAACGCCGTCGCCACCTGCTTGAGAAAGCCCATCGCGCCCGCGACCTCCGGCTCGTCCGTGTGCCGGCGAGAGTACCGGCGATGGTCACCCGCGTCGGGCGACCGTGGTCTGACACCCATCGACCCGCGACCGCCGTCCGCAAGGCATGGCGCCGAGGTCGACGGGCTCGGCGCGGCGGACGAGTCGGAGTCGGGCCGGCGTGCGACCGGGCGGCGAGCCCGCCGAGCTCCTACAGGCGCTCGATGATGGTGACGTTGGCCTGGCCGCCGCCCTCGCACATGGTCTGGAGGCCGTAGCGGCCGCCGGTGCGCTCGAGGTGGTCGAGCAGGGTGGTCATCAGCCGGGCGCCGGTGGCGCCGAGCGGGTGGCCGAGGGCGATGGCGCCGCCGTTGGGGTTGACCGTCGCCATGTCGGGCTTGAGCTCGCGCTCCCACGCCAGCACGACCGAGGCGAAGGCCTCGTTGATCTCGACCGCGTCGATGTCGTCCATGGTGAGCCCGGTGCGCTCGAGGGCGTACCGGGTGGCCGGGATGGGCGCGGTGAGCATGAAGATCGGGTCGTCGCCCCGCACGCTCATGTGGTGGATGCGGGCCCGGGGGGTGAGGCCGTGGTCCTTCACCGCCTGCTCGCTGGCGATGAGCAGCGAGGCCGACGCGTCGCTGATCTGGCTGGCCACCGCCGCGGTGACCCGCCCGCCCTCGACGAGGGTCTGCAGGCTGCGGATCTTCTCCCAGTTGGGCTCGCGGGGACCCTCGTCCTGGGTGGCATCGCCCAGCGGGGCGATCTCGGCCTCGAAGTGGCCGTCGGCCTGGGCCGCGAGCGCCCGGGTGTGGGACTCGACCGCGAACTCCTCCATCTCGTCGCGGGAGATGTCCCACTTCTCGGCGATCATCTCGGCGCTGCGGAACTGGCTCACCTCGCCGTCGCCGTAGCGCTCGACCCAGCCGGGCGACGTGCTGAAGGGGTCGGGGAAGCCCGAGGTCGGCCGCGAGGGTCATCGCCGAGCTGATCGGGATCTGCGACATCTGCTGCACGCCACCGGCCACCACGAGGTCGTTCACACCGGACATCACGGCCTGGGCCGCGAAGTGGATGGCCTGCTGGGCCGACCCGCACTGGCGGTCGACGGTGGTGCCGGGGACGTGCTCGGGGCCGCCGGCCACCAGCCAGCAGGTGCGGGCGATGTCGCCGGCCTGCCCGCCGACGGAGTCGACGTTGCCGAACACCACGTCCTCGACCGCGCCGGGGTCGATGCCGGTGCGGTCGAGCAGGGCCCGGATCGAGTGGGCGCCGAGGTCGGCCGGGTGCACCTGGCTCAGGCCCCCGCCCCTGCGCCCCACGGGCGTCCGGACGGCGTCGACGATGTAGGCCTCGGGCATGGCTGGCTCCTCGTGGGCTCAGGTCCTCGGGTGCGACCGCGGTCCGGCAAGCGGCGGCGATCGCGGGCGCTCACGACGCTACCTGACACCCCGTCAGATCCTCCTCTCCAGGCGGCCTCGGGTCGACTGCGTCGTCGCTCTCCCTCCCAGGCCGGAGGACGACGCGACCCCGCTGCGCCCCGATCCGGGCGGCACGCCCCTCCTCCTGCCCCACCCGTTCTGACACACCACGCGGTCACGGATGCCCGATCTCGCGAACAGAACCGGGCCCGCCATCCCCCCACCCGTTCTGACACACCACGCGGTCACGGATGCCCGATCTCGCGAACAGAAGGGTGCACGAGTGGAGGGCACGTCGGCGGGGTACGCCCGGACGACCGGCCTCGCAGGCGGGCTCGGGCGCACGCCCTGATCATCTCGAGGGCCCGTGATCGGGCGACCCACCCTGCGGAGGACCAGTGGACCAGGAGAGGGAGGCGGCCATCGCCGCGCTGACCCGCGCCCAGAGGGGACTGGTCACCCGAGCACAGCTGGCCGACGGGGGATCTCCCCCAGCACCGTGCGGCGGTGGACGTCCAAGGGCACCCTCGTCCCATGCGGGACGCGCACCTTCCGGCTGGCCAGCGCCGCGGTCGATTCCCGCACAGCGATCCTCGCCGCATGCCTCGACCTGCCCGCGGTTGCATCTCACCGCACCGCCGGCATGGCTTCACGGTCACCATCCCTGTCCGCCTCGGATCGACGTCACCGTCCCCAAGGGTCGGTCACCCGGTGGCCGGAGCGTCCTCGACGACTGGGCGGTGCGGGTGCACTCGTCGACGAACCTGCGGGTGGTCGACACCGTCCTCGTGGACGGCATCCCGACCACCAACCTCGCCCGCACGCTGCTCGGCGTCGCCGCGCTCGTCCCCCACGAGGTGCCATCCGACGACCTGGTCGAGATGGTGGCCGGAGCCATCGAGGCCAGGGATGCGTCTCTCAGGCTGGCTCCGGTGGCTACTGGAGGAACGGCGCTGTCGCGGACGCAACGGCGTCACCGCACTCGCAGCCGCCCTGGACGCTCGAGAGCGCGTCGGACCGACCGACAGCTGGCTCGAGCGTCACATGCTCGGCCTCCTCCAAGAGGCGGGACTGCCGCGACCGTCGCTGCAGCGACGGATCCCGCGCCGACCGACGGCGTCCCGGCCCGGGTGGACCTGCTCTACGAGCGCCAGCGGATCGTCATCGAGGTGCTCGGGTACGCGTTCCACCGCACCCCCGAGCAGATCAGCGCGGACACGATGCGCGCCAACGAGCTCCAGCTCCAGCGGTTCACCGTCCTGCAGATCACGTCCCGCACCCTGCGTGAGGACGAGCCGAACGCCGCCGTCGAGATCGTCGCGCGAGCTCTCGCCCAGGCCGCCACGTCCCCCTCGGGCGGTCACCCCTCCCCTGACGATCTGATGCACCCGCGTGATCGACCGGCGATCGCCGAGAGAACGCCACGCGACCTCTCGACCGTCGTCACCCGTTCTGACACACCAGCACGCTCACGAGACTGCACATCACAGATGCACGATCTCGCGAACAGAACGAGCGCCGCCGTCGCGCCGACCCGTTCTGACACACCACGCGCTCACAGATGCACGATCTCGCGAACAGAACCGGTCCCGGCTCGACGACAGGCGGGACCGGGCACCGTCCTCGTCGCCGGCCGGGCGAGCGCCGCTCGGGAGCCTCGGCTCAGAGGCCGAGGGCGGTGGCGACGCGGCGACGGTGCCAGGCGGCGTCGCCCCAGGCGCGGGACAGGGCCTCGGCCCGCTTGAGGTGGAGGTGGAGGTCGTACTCGGTCGTGTAGCCGATGGCCCCGTGGCACTGGAGCGCCTTGCGGCCGACGAGCCGGGCGGTGTCGGAGGCGAGGGCCTTGGCCATCGAGACGTCGCGGCCGGCGGTGTCGGATCCGGTGGCCAGCGACCAGGCCGCGCCGTAGACGGCAGGGGCGGTGAGCTCGAGGCGCAGGGCGGCGTCGGCGAGGTGGTGCTTCACCGCCTGGAACGAGCCGATGGGCACTCCGAACTGCCGTCGCTCGGTGACGTAGGCGACGGTGAGGTCGAGCATCCGCCGCGACAGGCCGACGAGCTGGGCGGCGGTGCCGAGGGCGCCACGGTCGAACGCCGCCTCGACGGCCACCGTGTCGCCGACGCCGGCCACCGAGCGCCAGGCGCCCAGCTCCACCAGGTGTCGGCCGGGGTCGATGGCGTCGGCCAGGTCGCGGCGCCCGTCGGGACCCATGCTGACCCCGGCGTCGATGCGGCGGGCGAGCCACGGGCCGGCGGCGCGATCGCCCGGATGCCAGTCGAGCATGAGGAGGTGGGTGATGCGGTCGCCCCAGGGGACGGTGGTGGCGCCGAGGGGCAGGACTCCGGCCTGACGCTCACCGGAGACCAGCTCGGCCAGCACCCCCTCGGGGTCGCCGACCGCCGCCAGCAGCGGGGCCGTCACCAGCGCGGTCTCGACGAACGGGTGGGGCAGGGCGGCGTGGCCGGTCTCCTCGGCCACCAGGACCCAGTCGACCGGACCCATCCCGAGCCCGCCGGCCTCCTCGGGCACGGCGACGCCGAGCACGCCCATCTCGGCCAGGGCCGCCCACACCCGCTCGACCCGCTCGAGGTCGGCCCGCGCGCCCTCGCCCTTGCGGGCGCCGTGGGCGTCGGTGCCGTCGGGCCAGGCCGCCCGCACGACCTCGGCCGGGCACTCCTTGGCCAGCAGGTCGCGCACGGCGTCGCGCAGCGCGAGCTGGTCGTCGGTGAAGGCGAAGCGCACGGCGGCCTACTTCCGGGGCAGGCCGAGCACGCGCTCGGCCGCGATGTTGCGCTGGATCTCGTTGGTGCCGGCGTAGATCGGGCCGGAGAGCGCGAACTGCCACCCCTTCGACCACGGGCCGTCGAGCTCGGCCCGGTCGCCGAGGAGGTCGAGCGCCGTCTCGTGGAGCGACACGTCGAGCTCGGACCACCACAGCTTGGTGAGGCTCGACCGGGCGCCGAGCGACCGCCCCTCGGCGTCGGCGGTCACCGTCTGGAGCGTGTGCAGCCGGTAGGCCTCGGCCTCCATCCACCCCTGGACCACGCGGTCCCGCAGCAGCGGGTCGCCGTCGCCCTGCTCCTGGAACAGCTCGACCAGCCGCGCCGCGGTGGCGCTGAACCGACCCGGCGAGCGCAGGGTCAGCCCCCGCTCCGAGGACGTCGTGGCCATGGCCACCGACCAGCCCTCCCCGACCCCGCCGAGCACCGGGCCGCCGGGCAGGGCGTCGTCGGGCACGAAGGCCCCGTCGAAGAACACCTCGGCGAAGCCCTCGTCGCCGTCGAGCCGGCCGAAGCCCCGCACCGTCACCCCGTCGAGGTCGAGCGGCACGAGCAGGTAGGTCAGGCCCCGGTGGCGCTCGCTGTCGGGGTCGGTGCGGAACAGCCCGAACAGGTGGGTGCAGAAGGCGCCGCGGGTGGTCCACGTCTTCTGGCCGTCGAGCACCCAGCCGCCCCGCTCGTCGTCGCGCCGGGCCCGGCAGGTGAGCGACGCCAGGTCGCTGCCGGCGCCGGGCTCGCTCCACCCCTGGCACCACAGGTCGTCACCCCGGGCCATGCGGCGGAGGATGTGGGCCTGCTGCTCCGGGGTGCCGAACTCGAACACGGTCGGTGCGAGGAGGAAGATGCCGTTCTGGGTGATGCGGGGAGGTCCGCCGGCGGCGTAGTACTCCTCCTCGAAGATCAGCCACTCCCACCGGCTGGCGCCCCGGCCACCGTGCTCGGCCGGCCACGACACCGCGGCCCAGCCTCCGTCGAAGAGGGTGCGCTCCCAGTCGAGGTGCTGGGCGAAGCCCTCCTCGGTGTCGCCGGACAGGATGCGCCCGTCGTGGCGGAGCCGCCAGGCGTCGAGGTTCTCGGCCAGCCAGGTCCGGGCCTCGGAGCGGAAGGCGTCCTCGTCGGACGACCAGGTCAGGTCCACGACCGACGACGCTATCTGACGCCCCGTCAGGTCCGGAAGCCGGGAGGGGTCAGGCGCCGAGGCGGGCGAGGGCGGTGCGGGCCTCGGCCTCGATGCGGGCCAGCAGCTCGGCGACGGTGGGGATCTCGTCGATCACGCCGGTGACCTGTCCGGTCGGCAGCACCCCGACCTCGGGATCGCCATCGACCAGGGCGGCCTTGATCATCATCGGGGCGTTGGCCGCCATGGCCAGCTGCGGGAGGGTGAGGTCCTGGTTCCTCCGCATGGCCAGGCCCTCCTCGGCCAGGTCGCGCACCGACGCCCCGCTCAGCTTGCGGAACTCGAGGGCGTTGCGGACCGCCCGAGGCAACCGGGTGACGACGCTCGAGCGGATGAGCTTGTCGACCAGCGGTGTGCGGATGACCCGCTGCGGCGCGCCGTCGAGGGCATCGGTGACGACGGTGTCGGTCACGGAGGCGGCGAGGTAGCGCTGCTTCACCTCGTCGGGCACGCGGCTCTCCTGGGTGAGCAGGAAGCGGGTGCCCATGGCGACGCCGTCGGCGCCGTAGGCCAGCGCGGCGACCAGGCCCCGCCCGTCGTGGAAGCCGCCGGCGCCCAGCACCGGGATGTCGGCGCCCACCGCATCGACCACCGCGGGCAGCAGCAGGCTGGTCGGGACGGGGCCGGTGTGGCCGCCGCCCTCGCCGCCCTGGGCGATCACCGCGTCGACACCCCACCCGAGCATCTTCTCGGCGTGGCGCCGGGCCCCGACGGTCGGCATCACCAGCACGCCGTGGTCGTGCAGGGCGGAGATCGCGTCCTTCGACGGCGCGCCGGCGAACGACACCAGCCGCGCGCCCTCGGCCGCGACGAAGGCGATGCGCTCGTCGAGGTCGGGCTGGTCGGCCCGGAAGTTCACCCCGAAGGGCGCGTCGGTCGCCTCCTTGACCGAGCGCACCGCATGGGTGAGCTGGTCGCGGTCCATGGTCACCGCGGCCAGGATCCCGAACCCGCCGGCCGCGCTGGTGGCCGCGGTCAGGTTGGCCCCCGACACCCAGCCCATGCCGGTCTGGACGATCGGCAGCCGGCAGCCCAGCAGCTCGCACACCCTCGTGGACAGCACGTCGGTCATGGGCCGCGCAGGGTAGGCGCGCCGGGCCCCGCGAGGGCAACCGGGCCGCGTTCTGCGGGGGCCGTCGGGTCGGCCAGACTTCCCCGGTGTTCGACCGCCACCGTCCACCACCGACCGCGGTCCTGGTGGTCTGCGCGCTGGTGGCGCTGGTCGCGGTGGCCGCCGGGCTCGCCCTCTACTTCGGCGGGAACGAGTCGGAGCTCGACGCGTTCTACCGTGCCCCCGACGGCTTCGAGGACGCCGCGCCCGGCACCCTGCTGCGGGAGGAGCCGATGTCGGCCACCACCGGCGCCACCGCCTACCGGATGCTGTACCGGTCGACCGGCGTGGGCGGCGAGCCGATCGCGGCCAGCGGGTTCGTGGCCTGGCCGTCGAGCGACCCGCCGGAGGGCGGCTTCCCGGTCGTGGCCCTCGGCCACGCGACCGTCGGCCTGGCCGACGAGTGCGCCCCCTCGCGCAGCGGCTTCGGCACCTTCTACCGGGCCCAGGTCGACGCCTTCCTCGACGCCGGCTTCGCCGTCGCCGGCCCCGACTACACCGGCCTCGGCACCGCCGGCGACCACCCGTACCTGGTCGGTGAGACCACCGGTCATGTCGTGATCGACGCGGTGAGGGCCGGCCGGGAGAGCGCAGGCGACCTCCTCAGCGACCGGGTCGTGGCGTGGGGCTACAGCCAGGGCGGCCACGCCGTGCTGTGGGCCCGGTCGATGGTGGAGGAGGTCGCCCCCGAGCTCGACTGGGTCGGCACCGTCGCCCTCGCCCCGGTCGTCGACCTGGAGTACCTGGTCGACAGCCGCGACCTCGGCGGCGTGCTGGCCGTCGCCGTCGCCATGGGTCGGGAGGAGCAGGGCCTCGACACCGACGACCTGCTCACCGACGCCGGCAAGGCGACCCGCGACGACCTGCGGGACGGCTGCATCGGGCCTGCGATCCAGCGGGCCGAGGAGCGCGACGAGCCGCTGCTGACACGGGACCGGACCTGGACGACCGAGCTGGACGAGGACACCCCGCCCGGACGGGGTGCCGGCCCGGCGCTGGTCGTCTACGGCACCGAGGACCACGTCGTGGGCACCGACGCAGTGCGCTTCTGGGTGCTCGACGCCGGGAACGACGGGGTCGAGGGCCTCGAGGTCGAGGGCGGCGAGCACGGCGGCCTCATCGACGCGGCCAACGACCAGGTCGTGGAGTGGATGCTGCTGTCCCTCGCCTGAGGCGGGTCGACCGAGAGCCCGGTCGGACAGCGGCCGACGGGGTGAGGGCCCTCAGGACTCCCAGTTGAACGCGTAGACGACGTCGTCGTCGGCGGTGCGGAACCCGCCGGCGGCCTCGTACAGCTGGAGGGCGGCCGTGTCCGAGGCGTGGGTGATGACGAAGCCCCGGTTGATGCCGGCGCTCTCGGCGTAGTCGCCCAGGGTGTCGAGCAGGGCCTGGCCGATGCCCTGGTTGCGGTGGCGGTCCGACACGCCGATCTCGTAGATGCAGAGGTGGCGCAGGGCGGTGTGACGCCGGTACAGCTCGAGGGCGTACACGAAGCCCACCGGCTCCTGGCCGGCGAAGGCGACCAGGGTGATCGTGCGGTCGTCGGAGAGGAACGCCACGCTCTCCGGCCCGCTCAGCGGCGCCAGCGGCTCCCGCTCGTCCACGGTCCCGAAGCGGGCGTTGTTCTCCGCCAGGTAGGTGAGGATGGCATCGTCGCCGGCGCGCAGGCGCCGGATGGAGATCGGTGGGGGGATGTCCGGCAGCGCGGACTCCCCAGGCTTGCGCGTCCTCAAGGCCACCGGGCCCCATCGGCGCGGGTGCAGCGATGTTGAGCGCCGCGGGCGTCCGTCCGGCACCCGATCCGGAGCTTCTCCCCCTCAGATCACCCCACGTGGGAGGCCGGTCACGCACCGTCGCATCCGGCCCCCCCGAGCGGTGCGACGGGCCCTAGGACGGGTCGGGGACCTCGCGGAAGCGGGTGCCGTCGGGGTCGATCACCTCGTCGAGCAGCGCCAGCTCCTCGGGCGTGGGAAGGCGACTGGTGGGCACCTCGGCGGGGACGACCAGCTCGAAGGCCGTCGCGGCCTGGGCCTCCTCGACCGTGACGCCGGGGTGGAGCGAGCGGATCCGCATGCTGTGGTCGGGCGACTCGAAGTCGAAGACCCCCAGGTCGGTGACGACCCGTCGGATCTCGTGGAAGCGGGCCGCGGTCGGCCCCAGCTCGGCGGCTCGGTCCCACCCGATGCCGCACACCACGTCGACGGCCTCCACGACCACCTTGGGCCCGTGGCGGGGCACCCAGTAGCTGGTGACGTCGTTGATCGTGTTGCCGGGGGCGCCCCGCACGCCGAGCAGCTGCACGGCCGGCTTGTGCGGGTCGGGGCCGAGGGCGGCGATGTTCTGGTTGCCGTACCGGTCCACCTGGGTGGCGCCCATCATCACGTGGCGACGACCGCTCCACACCACGTCGAACATGCGGCGGTAGGGGTTGTAGGTCTCGACGATCCGGTCACCGGCCGCGACCGACGCCGGGTGGTTGGCGATCAGGGCCGCCTCGCCGTCGGTCATCATCAGGTCGGGCTCGAACGCGGCCCGGGCCAGGCGCCCGCCGATCATCGGGATGACGCCGATCGGGTTGGCCAGGCTCTCGCCGTCACCCCGGAAGCACTCGGCCACCGCCACCGCGCACACGTCGGCGCGGCGCACCATCTCCTCGATTCCCATCAGGCCTCCCCCTCGTCGGCGAAGGCGTCGAGCATGGCGGTGCGGGCCTCCGGGTCCTTGGCGGTGGCGAACCACCGCGACTGCCAGTCGTCGTCGCGCTCGTAGGCCGGCGGGCACTCCGTCGGCCACGCCCCGCGGGGCGACTCGACCACGCCGGTGGTGAACAGCCGGCTGACCCGCAGGCGGGTCACGTCGCCGGCCTCGGTGGCGAGGTCGGCGGTGGGCACGATCCGCTCGACGCTCACGAAGCCCTCGGTCGCGGCCTCGAGCATCAGGTCGTCGAAGTAGAGGTCGGCGCCGAGGAAGGCGGCGTTGCCCCGCTCGTCGCCCACGTCGAGGTGGACCAGGGCGGCGTCGAGGTGGATCGCCGGCTGGGCGACCAGCTCCTCGCCCTCTCCCCCGTCGGGTCCCGGGTAGGGCGACCGCACGGTGCGCAGCGACGGGTCGAGGCGGAACACGTCCGAGCCGAGACCGACCCGGGTCGGCAGGAACGGCACCCGCCACGCCGCGGCCTGGAGGCCGAGCAGCAACATCCCCTCGTCGAGCTCGGTGGCGGTGAACGCGCCGGCCTGGCGGGCGGCCCGGAAGTGCGGGTCGAGGCCCGGGACGCTCCCACCGGTCGTCGGGTTGGGCACGTCGGGCGAGACGAAGGGGAAGGTGAGGTGCCGGATGCGCCCGGCGGCGGCGAGGATCCCGATCTCGGGCCCGCCGTAGCTGACGACGTGCAGGTCGGTGACGTCGCTGCGCAGCAGGGCCCGGAGCATCGCCATCGGCTTGCGGCGGCTGCCCCAGCCGCCGATGCCGATGGTCATGCCCGGAGCGGAGCCGCCCGACGACCTCGTCGGCGGTCATGGTCTTGGCCGTGGGTGCCGCCACCGCGTCGGTCGCGGGGCTCACTTGGCCACGTCCGTGTCGCGCTTGGCCACGAAGGCGTCGCGGTGCTCGTCGGCCACGCCCGACAGGTTGAGCTCGAAGGTGAAGCCCTGCTCGTAGCGGTACGACCGGCGGACGTCCCACAGGTCGATGCCGTTGAGCGACGCCTTGGCCGCCCGCATGACCGTCGGCGACTTGGCCGCGATCTGCTCGGCGACCTCCATCGCCGTCTCCCGCAGCTGCTCCTTGGGGACGACGGCGTGGACGCTGCCGTACGACGCCAGCTCCTCCGCGGTGATCGTCGCCGCGGTGTACACCATCGCCCGCGCCTTGTGCTGCGGGACGATGCGGCTCAGGTGGGTCGCCGCACCGAGGGCACCCCGGTCGACCTCGGGGAGGCCGAAGGTGGCGTCGTCGGAGGCGACGATCACGTCGGCGTTGCCGACCAGGCCGATGCCGCCGCCCAGGCAGAAGCCGTTGACGGCCACGATCACCGGCACCTCGCACTCGTAGACGGCGGCGAAGGCGGCGAAGCAGCCCTTGTTGGCGCCGATCAGGGCGTCGAAGCCCTCGGTCGCCTGCATCTCCTTGATGTCGACGCCGGCGTTGAAGCCACGGCCCTCGGCCCGCAGCACCACGCAGCGCACCTCGGGGTCGCGGCCGAGGGCGACGAGGAGGTCGGCCAGCTCGAACCACCCGGCCACGGTCAGGGCGTTGACCGGCGGGTTGTCCATGACGACCTCGGCGATGCCCCGGTCGTCGACGGTGTGGGTGATGGGCATCCGGCTACTTTCTGATGGGCCGTCAGATCCTGGCGGCACCGTAGCGAGTGCCCGACTCGGGAGGCGAACGTTGCCCATCACCATCGACCTGTCCGATCAGGTCGCGCTCGTCACCGGCGGGGGGCGGGGCGTCGGGCGCGGCATCACCGCCCGCCTGCTCGACGCCGGGGCCACCGTGGTCGTGGCCGGCCGCTCCGAGCCCGACGACCTCCCCGACGGCGTGGGCTTCGTCGGCGCCGACGTCCGCGACGCCGAGGCCGCGCCGGCCCTGGTCGATGCGGTCGTCGCCATGCAGGGCCGCCTCGACCTGCTGGTGAACAACGCCGGCGGGTCGCCGTCGGTGCCGGCAGCCGAGGCCTCGTCCCGGCTGAGCGACCGCATCATCGCCCTCAACCTGACCTCGGCGCTCCACCTCTCGCGGGAGGCCTACCGGGCGATGCGGGCCGGCCCGACCGGCGGCGGCGCCATCGTGAACATCACCAGCCTCTCGGGGCTGCGGGCCTCGCCCGGCACCGCCGCCTACGGCGCGGCCAAGGCCGGGCTGGTGAACCTGACCCAGACCCTCGGCATGGAGTGGGCCCCGCACGTGAGGGTCAACGCGGTGTCGGGAGGCGCGGTGCGCACCGAGGTCTTCGACGACTACTACGGCGGGGCCGAGGGCGCGGCCAGGGTCGAGGCGACCATCCCCATGGGTCGGGCCGCCCTGCCGGCCGACATCGGCGACGCGGTCGTGTTCCTCGCCTCGCCCCTCGCCGCCTACGTCACCGGCGCCAACCTCGAGGTCCACGGCGGCGGCGAGAAGCTCCTCCTCCACGACGTCCTCGGCCACTGATGCAGGGCTCGGCGGAGGAGCCCGAGCATCCGTCGGCGGTCAGGCGGCCGCGATGGCGTCGCGGGCGGTGGGGACGAGGTCGACGACGCGGGCGGCGATGAAGCGGTAGAGCGGGTCGCCGGTGCGCTCCTCCTCGACGAGGGCGACGTTGGCCAGCTTCACGACGTGCGGATCGCGGTCGTGGGTCGCACGCTCGGTGATGGCGTCACGGCTCGGCAGCGGCAGACCGCGGACGGCCGCGATCTCTCCCGCGTCGAGCAGCGGCGGTGCTCCGACGGCGGCGAAGGCGACGGTCATGACCAGCGCCGAACGGGCCGCCAGGCGAGCCGCGTCAGCCGCGTCGAGCCAGGCGCTCACCGCCCGCACGGCGCGGGCGCCGGTGACCATGTGGAGCGTCACGAAGTCGTCGGCCGCGAGGTGGGCGGCGAGGGCGAACGTCGACACGTCGTCGAGGGTCTGCTCGTCGAGGGCGAGCCCCTCCAGCGCGGCACGGACGTCCGGGTTGCGGGCGACGCCGTGGAGGTCGTAGCCCACCGGCCAGGTCGGCGTCGGGTGGGCGGCGAGGTCGGCCGCCACGTCGGGCAGGCGCCGGTCGCCGGGCGTCGGGGCGGGCACGGGGAGGACGTCGTGGCGCCGCTCCCAGTCGAGGAGGGCCGCCGCGACCTGGCCCTGGTGGCCGACGTCGAGCGCGTACGCCAGACGGATGGCCGGGTGGAACAGCGCGGTGCCGGGACCGTCCACCAGGGACGCCCCTCGGGTCCGGACCGTGGCCGCGATGCCGTCCCGGGCCACCTCGGCGAGGCGGAGGTCGAGGACGTCGCGGTCGTCACGGAGCTCGGGGCCGGAGCGCACGTGACGATCGAACACCGCCTGCAGCCGGTCCTCCGTCGCGCCCATCTGCTCCAGGGCGACGAGCATCATCGCCATGTGGCTGCTGTAGATCCCCTGGATCGAGGGGGAGTGGGCGAGGTCCTCGTCGAGCAGTCGGGCCAGGGTCGGCGACGCCTGCCCGAGGGCGGGCATCCGGGTGGTGGAGGTCGCAGGTGCCATGCCGGCGACCGTACGACCTCAAGCGAGGTTGAGGTCAACGCCCTGTGCCACGGTTCACCCCCGAACGGTCAGCCGCCCGTGATGGCCTCCCACCACTGCCGGGCGAAGACCGGGTCCTGGCTGACCCGGGCCCTCACGGCGGCGAGGAAGGCCGCCCGCAGCTCGACGGCACCCGGGTCGGCCAGCGCGGCGCCGATGACGGCCACGAGCGCGTCGTGGTCGAGGAGCGTCACCGGCGACGTCGCCGTGGTCGGCGTGCCCACGCCGTTCGTCCGGTACGGGGTGGCCGAGACCGCCACCTCCGCCGACCCGAGCACCAGGTCCGCGTCGTCGACCGCGAAGGTCCGGGTCGGGATGAAGGCCTTCAGCGGCGCGTCCGGGCTGCACGGCTGGTAGGTGAACGCGAACCCACCCTCGACGCCCGGCTGGGCGACCGACCCGACGACGCTGACCGGGGTGGCGATGTCGCACTCGATGGTCGCCGACGCGACGGCCTCCCCCGAGGTCGCCGAGAGCGTCCCGAAGGGATCGATCGACACGGTGAGCTCGGGCACCGGGAACTGCGCCGCGGGAGAGACCGCGACCTCCGCAGAGCTCGACCGCGCCTGCACGACGCACGCCTGGAGCAGGCAGTCGACCCCGCCCCAGGTGCCGAAGCGCGTGATCTCGACCTCCAGCGAGAGCTCCCCCTGCCCGTCGGGGGCGATCGCATCGGTGGCGGGGGCCACGGGGCTGCACTGCACGGCCGTCCGGCAGGTGCTCATGGTGAAGCGACCCCCGAGCGGGAACCCGGTGCCGGTCACCACGAAGGTGTCGGGGGTGGCACCGGGTGTGATCGCCAGCTGCGGGTCGAGCGCGGGACGGGGCACGTCGACGAACGGCGTGGGCACGACGATCCGGCGATCGCCGCCACCCTCGATCAACAGGAAGCAGGTCGAGACGGCGCAGTCGTCCCACGTCCCTCGCGTCGCGGCGGCGACGTCACGCCGCACGGTGACGGACTCGACCAACGCCCCGGTGGGGTCCGAGGCGGCGATCACCACCTCGTCGCCCGGGCACGAGTCCGGGAGCTGGGGCCGCCAGCTGCACTGCCGGACCATGATCGTCTGGTCCGGCAGGAACCCTCCGCCCGTCAGGTCGACGACGGAACCGTCGAGCAGGTCCGAGGCGGGGGCGGCGGTGACCGTCGCGGGCTGGTCCGGGTAGGCGGTCAGGTCCAACGGTGCGGCCACGGAACGACCGCCGCCCTCCGCGACCAGCGTGCAGCCCCCCGCCTTGCAGTCGCTCGTCGAGGGGAGCCCTCCGTCGAGGACCAGCAGGTCGCGCTCCACGCGGACGGAGGTGGAGAAGGAACCGGCTCCGTCGGTCGTGGCCGGGCCGAGGGCCTCGCACGCAGCGGGGTCGGTCGTCCCCGGCGGGCACTGGCGGAAGCGCACCACCGCCTGCGGCCGCCACGCCGGTCCCCGACGCCTCGACCAGGCGGGTCTCGTCGGCCGGCGAGACGGTGAGCTCCGGGTCGGGCAGCGGCACGTCGGCGAAGTGCACAGGCGTCTGCGCGACGCGGACCTGGTCGATGTCGCCGACGCCGATCGTGCACGTCACCACGGCGCAGTCGAAGTCCGTGATCACGCCGCCGACGCGACCGGTGATGATCCGCCGCACCGGGAAGCTCCGGCTGAAGGCACCCGACAGGTCGGTGATCGACGTCGGCAGCCCGGTGACGTCGCAGTCGAAGCCGTTGGTGACCCCCGGCGGGCACATCACGATGAAGAGGGTCGTGCTCGGCAGGAAGTCGGTCCCGGTCAGCTGCACGGTCTGCCCGTCGAGCAGGTCGGTGGACGGATCGACGACCAGGGTCGGCCCGGCCGCCTGGGCGCCGGCGGGCGCGGGTCCGCCGACCACGGCGACCAGCGCCCCGAGGAGGAGGACCAGGGCTGCGACCGAGGTCCGCCAGATCGACCTGTGCACCTGCGGCGCGCGCTGTCCCACGGTCCGTCCTCCCGTCGCCGACGTCGCGGACCGTAGGACCGTCCCTCGCGGCCCGCAACCGCATGGCCCCCGACCAGGGAGGGTCGAGGCCGGTGGCCGCTACGCCGCGGGGCGGGTGGAGAGGAGGTCCTCGATCTCGTCGCGGAGGTCGAGGAAGCGGGCGTCGCGCTGGACGTCGGGGCCGCGGCTGGATCCGAACGGCACCGCGATCTCGGCCGCCACCCGCCCGGGCCGCGCCGACAGCACGTACACCCGCTGCGACAGGTAGACGGCCTCGCCGACGTCGTGGGTCACCATCAGCACCGTGCAGCCGGTGCGTGTGGCGCACGTGGAGCAGGAACTCGTGCATCGACCGTCGGGTCTGGGCGTCGAGGGCCCCGAAGGGCTCGTCGAGCAGGAGGATGTCGGGCCGCGGGGCGAGGGCCCGGGCGATGGCGACCCGCTGGCGCATGCCGCCGGAGAGCTGGCCCGGCCGGTGGTCGGCGACCGGCCCGAGGCTCATGATCCCGACCAGCTCCTCGACCCGCTCGGCGACGCTCGACCTTCGGCCAGCCGGCGCACTCGAGGCCGAAGGAGATGTTGCGGCGCACCGACTTCCACGGGAAGAGGGAGTAGCCCTGGAACACCATCCCGCGGTCGGGCCCGGGGCCGACGACGAGGTCGCCGCCGACCCGCACCTCGCCGGACGGTCGCGGTGTCGAGGCCGCCGACGATGTTGAGCAGCGTCGACTTGCCGCACCCCGAGGCGCCGACGATCGACACCATCTCCCCCTCCTCGACGTGCATGTCGATGCCGTCGAGGGCGACGCGGTCGGCCCGGCGAGCCGTGCGCGACCCCGGGTAGGTCCTTGGTCGACGCCGCGTGACCACCAGAGTCGGCGGTCGATCGCCTCGGATCCCTCCGACCACGGGGCGGTGCGCTTGCGGAGCTGGCGCAGGGCGAGGTCGCTCACCAGGCCGAGCAGGCCGAAGACGATGAGCACCGCGAACATGGTGTCGACGGCCCGGAAGCGGCCGGCCCGGACCATGCGGAACGCCAGGCCCTCCTGGGCGGCGAGCAGCTCGGCCACCACGAGCATCACCCAGGCCGCGGCCAGGTTGATGCGGGCGACGTCGATGATGCCGGGGTAGCTGTGGGGCAGGATCACCCGGCGCAGCGGTCGTGAAGCGGCCGGCCCCGAGGGTCGACGCCGCGTTCACCAGCTCCTGGGGCACGGCCCGGGCCACGTCGGCCACCATCAGGATGTTGAAGAACATCGTGCCCACCACGATGAGGGCGATCTTGGGCGACTCGTCGATGCCGAGCCAGAGCAGGAACAGCGGGGTCAGCGCGCTGGCGGGGATGTAGCGGAGGAACCCGATCTGCGGCTCGGCGAAGCGCCTCGACCGACCGGAAGCTGGCGATCAGGATCCCGACCACGACCCCGATCACCATGCTGATCGAGTAGCCGATCCCGATGCGGCGGAGGCTGGCGGCGAGGTCGGTCTGCGAGCGTGCCCTCTCGGATCAGCTCGAGGAGCGCCGACCACGTCTCCGGCGGGCGTGGGGAGCAGGAAGTCCGACGACTCCCCCGTCGACAGGGCCAGCACCCACCAGACCGCCGACCAGGGCGACGACGCCGAGCACCCCGAGCCCGAAGGTCATGCGCCGCCGGGACGTCGCCCCGCATGCGCCCGAGGGCGCTGTGCCGGCGACCGCGCGTGCCCCCGAGGCAGGAGCCTCGGGAGGCCGCGGTCGACGTGGCCCGTCGTCTCGCCCGTCGCGTCGTCGGTCGTCGAGGTGTCGGACAGCGGTGGTCCGACCGTCGCCACGTCCCTCACCGTCCGATCACCCGCCGTTCCGGTCGACCCAGTCCTGGGTGAAGCTGGCGTCGAAGAGGCCCTCGATCTCGGCCTCCTCCTCGGTCAGGCCGGAGGAGACGAGGAACGGGTTGATGAGGTTGGCGGTGAAGATCAGCGACGAGGTGTCGTCCCCGTCCTCGAAGGCGGCCAGGGCCTCCTCGGCGGAGAAGATCGTGGTGCCCTCGGCGAAGGTCTCGTAGTCCTCGACCGAGGTCTCGGCCGCGGCGGCCAGGATCTCGAGCGAGCCCTCCGGGTCGTCCTCCATGTGCTGGAGGGTCAGGTACCAGGCGTCGACCAGCTTCTGGACGTCCTCGGGCCGCTCCTCGATCAGGTCGGGGCTGACGACGATGTGGTCGGAGATCGTGCCCGGGAAGTCCGAGCTGTCGAAGACCACCTGCGACCCGGGCCGCTCGAGGGCGGTGAGGGTGAAGGGGGCGAAGACGCCGACGCAGTCGAACTCGCCCTCGGCGAAGCCGGCGGCGGCGGCGTCGGTCAGCACGCCCCGGAAGTCGATGTCCTCCTCGGTCATGCCCACCGAGTCGAGGCCCTGCAGGAGCAGGAAGTGGTCGACCACGCCGGCCTCGGCCGCGACCGTCTTGCCGGCCATGTCCTCGATCGAGGTGATCGACTCGTCGCAGATGATGGCGTCGTTGCCGGTCGAGTTGTCGTTGTTGACGACGATGACCTGCGGCGCTGCCGGCGGCGACGCCGAACATGGTGTCGTTCAGCGTCTGGGTGTTGCCGTCGAGCTCGCCGGCGGCCATGGCGTCGAGCGAGCCGAGGTAGTCGGCGAAGAACTTCAGCTCGACGTCGAGGCCGACCTCCTCGAAGATCCCCTCCTCCTCGGCGATCGCCAGGGGGAACCAGCCCGGCCAGGCCGAGTACCCGAGCGTCAGCGTCTCGCCGGACCCGCCCTCCGAGGAGCCCGAGCCCGAGCCGGACCCGGCGTCGGACGAGTCGTCGTCGCCGCCACAGGCGGTCACGAGCAGGGCGAGGGTGGCCAGGGCGACGAGCAGCCGGCGGGGGCGGCGGCGCGAGACGGAGGTGTGCATGGCGGCGACCGTACGCAGCGACCGTTCCAATCGAGTGTCCATCGAAATTCGAGCGCGTGAAGACGGACTGACGGGGATCTGACGCATCGACCGGCGGTACCCTCCCGCGATGGCCGCCGCCCGCGAGACCCCGCCCCGACGGCGCGGCCGCCCCCGCACCCGACCGACGCCCGGCGGCGCCGACGACCCCCGCGAGGGCATCGTGGCTGCGGCCGGAGCCCTGTTCGCCACCCACGGCATCGACGCGGTGACGATGGCCCAGATCGCGGAGGCGTCGGGGCTGCAGCAGTCGTCGATCTACTACTGGTTCAAGTCCAAGAGCGACGTGCTCGGGTCGATCCTCGACCGGGTCAACCGGGTGCCGCTGGAGATCGTCGAGGAGGCCCGGCGCTCGGAGGGTCCGGTGCCGCTCCGCCTCCACCGGCTGGTGCGTGCAGGACGTGCTGGCCCTGTCGGGGTTCCCGTTCGACATCAACGAGATCCACCGCCTCGCCGCCCGCGACCCCGAGACCTTCGCCGGCTACTGGGACGAGCGCTCGACGGCTCGACGAGGAGGTCGAGGCCCTCGTGGCCGAGGGGGTCGCCTCCGGCGAGCTCCGCCCGGTCGACACCCGCCTCGCGGCCCGCACGCTGCTGGCCGCCGACGAGGCCACCCAGCACTGGCTCCGCACCGACGCCCGCGGCGACCACACCCCCGAGCAGGTCGCCCGCCACGTCGCCGACGTCGGCGTCCGCGGCCTCATGACCGCCCCGGACACCCTCGACGCCCTCCTCGGCGAGACGCCGGAGGCGTGAGGGAGGGTCAGAGCTCGCCGCGGGCCTGCCAGTCGGCGCGCTCGGCGGCGAAGGCGGCGCGCTGCTCGGCGCGGAAGGCGGCGATGTCGTCGGCGGCGGCGTCCATCTCGGCGAGGTGGGCGCCGAGGGAGAAGGTGGTCGGCTCGACCTCGATCTCGAGCGCCCCCTCGCGGGCGGCGGCCCGCAGGTCGAGCAGCTCGTCGGCCTCGACCGGCTCGAAGACGATCTGGTCGAAGGGGCGCAGCAGCCACGGCACGTCCGGGTCGTCGCCGGGGGTGGGACGCCCGAGGTACCAGACCGGCACGGTCCGCCCGACGAGCTGGTAGCCGCCCGGGCCCTCCATCCCGTACACGCACAGGTAGGCGCCCGCCGATGCCGACCGCGTTCTCCGGCGTCCAGGTGCGGGCCGGGTTGTACTTGGTGGTCACGAGGCGGTGCCTCGGGTCGAGCGGGGTGGCGACCGGGGCCCCGAGGTACACGTCGCCGAGACCGAGGACCAGGTAGCGGGCGTCGTGGACGATGCGGTGCACGTCGTCGGTCGAGGCCAGGCCGTTCACCCGGCGGATGAACTCCAGGTTCGACGGGCACCAGGGGGCGTCGTCGCGGACGACCTCCATGTAGCGACGGACCGCCTCCAGCACACCCGGGTCCTGCCACGACAGAGGGAGGTGGACGGTGCGGGCCTCGATGGCGAGCTCGTGGGTCGGGGGGAGGTCCTCGTCGCCCTTGGCGACCAGCTCGACCACCTCCTCCACCGACATCTCGTCGGGGTCGATCTGCACCAGGAGCGAGCGGATGCCGGGGGTGACGTCGACGACCGCGTCGGGGGCGTGCTCGGCCAGCCACCCGTCGAGGGCGTGGACGCGCGCCCGCAGCTCGAGGTCGAGCTCCATCGGGCCGTACTCGACGACCGCGAAGGCGTCGCCCGAGCGCCGCACCGTGAGCGCGGGTCGATCACCCACCGCCGGCTCCGACAGGAGCACCCCGGACGCGGCGTCGCGGCGCGGGCTCAGCCGCACGTCGGAGGACGGTGCCCGCAGCGTGCGGGTCACGTGGAGGTTCCGTCGCCGCACCGCGTCGGCGCGCTCCCCGTCGATCGGGACGAAGCGCACCCGATCGCCGGGGGCGAGCTGGCCCAGCTTCCACCGCTCCCCCGCCGCGACCGTCGCCGGGCAGGTGAAGCCGCCCAGGCTGGGTCCGTCCGGACCGAGCAGCACCGGGCGTGTCGCCGGTGAAGTCGACGGTGCCGAAGGCGTAGCCGGTGTCGTGGATGTTCGACGGGTGGAGCCCCGCGTCGCCCCCATCGGGCCGGGCCCACGTCGGCTTCGGACCGTCGAGGCGCACGCCGGTGCGGGCGCAGTGGACCTGCACCTGCCACTCGGCGGCGAAGAAGGCGTCGACGTCGCCGGGGGTGAAGAAGTCGGGCGCGGCGTGCGGTCCCTCCATGACGCCGATCGACCAGTGGCCGGTGAGACGGGGCCGAGCACCCGGGCCGACCGCCGACGGCCGCAGGCCCGGGGCGACGTCCGACCCGATCGGCAGCACGTCACCGGACGCCAGCACCCGGCCCCCCAGGCCGCCGAAGCCGCCGAGGGTGAACGTCGACCGGCTCCCCAGCACCACCGGCACGTCGAACCCGCCGCGCACCGCGACGTAGGTGCGCAGGCCACCGCCGCGCACCGGGCCGAGGGCCGAGCACCTGCCCGGCCCGCACCTCGATCGGCTCCCAGAGCGGCACCGGTCGACCGTCGAGGGTGGCGCCCACGTCGGCGCCGCCGACGCACACCACCCCGCCGTCGGGGAGCTCGCAGGGTCGGGCCGGTGGCGGTGCACTCCAGCGCGGCGGCCGACGGCCGGTTGCCGACGACCCGGTTGACCAGCCGGTGGGTGAGGTCGTCCATCGGCCCGCTCGGTGGGACGCCGACCATCCAGTAGCCGAGCCGGCCGGGGTGGTCCTGCACGGTCGTCGACGCCCCCGGCTCGAGGACGACGACGGCGCCGCCGCTCACCGCGCCAACCAGGCCCGCCACCCGCCGTGGGCCGTGATGTCCTCGGCCCCGGCGACGGCGTGGGCCTCGCACACGAAGCCGTTGACCCAGGTGCCGTCGGCCAGCTCGACCGTCCCGATGGCGAGCGGCGCGGGGACCTCGTCGACGAACGACCCGAAGCCGGCGGGGTCGAGGGCCCACACCTCGACCTCCAGGCTGGCCCCGTCGCTCCTCGTCGCGGACGACGCCGGGCTTGGGGGGCGTCGGTCGGCAGGGACACCATCCGGTAGCGGGCGGCCGTGGTGGTGCGGGCCACGAGCCAGGCCCCCCGGTCGGTGAGCTGGTGGTTGAGCGGCTGGCCCTCCAGGTGGGCGCCGGCCACCGCGACGAGGACCGGTCCCGGGCCGGCGGCGGGCGGCGCCTGGCCGGCGATGGCGGCGGCGGCCGCCCACACCTGGCGGTCGGTCCACGCCGGGCCCATCACGGTGACCCCGAAGGGGAGGCCGTCGCTGCGCTCCCCCATGGGCACCGACGCCGCGCACCAGTCGAGGAGGTTGCACCCGTTGGTGAAGCGGCCCAGCCCGGCGTTGACGCCGAGGGGGTCGGCGGCCACCTCGTCGGGCGTCGGGTGCGACGGGGTGGTCGGCAGCACGACGGCGTCGACGACGTCCCAGGTGCGGCTCGGCCTCGACCTTCAGCTGCTCGAGCCGGTCGAGGTCGCCCGCCAGCTGGGAGGCCGACAGCCGCCCGGCGGCCGTGATGATGGCGCCGACGGTCGGGTCGACCTCGTCGGGGTGCGCCTCGACGAAGGCCCCGACCGCGGCGTGGCGCTCGGCGACGAGGGCCCCGCCGTAGAGCAGGTCGCCGGCGGCGAAGTAGGCGGCGAGGTCGACGGTGACCACGTCGAGGCCGGCGGCCGAGAGGTCGAGGGCGGCGTAGGCCTCGGTGACCGCCGGGTCGCACCACCGCTCGAGCGACCTCCCGTGCGAGCACGCCGACCCGGCGCACCGGCCGCTCGTTCGACGGCGGGCGTCGACGCGACCGGGGGTCGTCGGGGTCGTGACCGGCCGCGGCCTCGACCACGCCGGGCCGCCACGGCCACGTCGCGGGCGAACACCGACACGCAGTCGAACGAGGCGCACGCGGGGACGACGCCCCGGGTCGGCAGCCAGCCCCGGGTCGGCTTCAGGCCGACGACGCCGCAGAAGGCGGCCGGCACCCGGCCGGAGCCGGCGGTGTCGGTGCCGAGGGCGGCGTCGACCTGGCCGAGGGCCACGGCCACGGCCGACCCGCTGGACGAGCCGCCGGCGACGTGGCCGGGCGCCACCGGGCTCTCGACCACCCCGTGGGGGCTGCGGGTGCCGACCAGGCCGGTGGCGAACTGGTCGAGGTTGGTCTTGCCGACCACCACCGCGCCCGCGGCTCGACCAGCCGGGCCACGACCGGGGCCGACGCGCCGGGTCGTAGGCGTAGGCCGGGCAGCCGACGGTGGTCGGGCAGTCCGGCGACGTCGATGTTGTCCTTCACCCCGAGCCGCAGGCCGGCGAGCGGGAGGTCGGCCGCGTCGGCGACCTCGCGCCTCGACGTCGGCCTCGGGGCGCCGGCGTGATCCAGATCGTCCGCTCGCTCCTGCCGTCGGTCACGCCGTCGCTCCTGCCGTCGGCCGGTCCTGCCGTCGTTCCCGAGGTCACGACCATCCGGACGGGGGTGGGGTCGAAGCCGTTGCAGGGGTTGTTGATCTGCGGGCAGTTCGACACGACCACCAGCACGTCGAGCTCGGCCCTGCACCTCCACCCACAGCCCGGGCGCGGAGATCCCGTCGACGATGCCGAGGGTGCCGTCGGGGTCGACGGGCACGTTCATGAACCAGTTGATGTTCGACTGGAGGTCCCGCTTGTCGAGGCCGTGGCGTCCCATCTCGTGGAGGAAGTTCTCGACGCAGGCGTGCTGGGCCATGGTGTGGAAGCCGTAGCGCAGGGCGTTGGACTCCTTCGAGCAGGCCCCGCCGATGGTGTCGTGGCGGTCGACGGTGCTGCCGGTGACGGTCATCATCGGGCGGCCCTCGTTCGACAGCAGCACCGAGCCGACGGTCGAGGAAGACGTTGCCCTGGGCGGCGATGGTGTCGGGGGCGCTGTAGCGCTCGACGGGGTCGTCGGCGACGAACAGCACGCAGTCGACGGCCTGGTTGCCGCCGACGTCGACGATGCGCAGCGACTGCCCGGCCGCGCACGACGTGCGACCACGGCGCCCGGGCGGCGACGACCTCGTCGTGGACGACCTCGCCGGTCAGGGGTGCTCGGTCAGCGTCGGTCATCGGGCCATCTCCTGCTCGGTGGCGAGGTAGGCCCGCTCGGCCTCTGGGGTCGCGGTGCGGAGGGGGTCGTCGGCCGCCGCCGGCTCGCCCCGCCACGCGGTGCACCCGGAGCGGACGTGACCGTGTAGTCGGGCCGGGGGTCGAGGGGGTGGGGCACGTTGGCGATCGACACGAGCAGCGGCACCTCGGCCCGCAGCTCGACGTGGGTGCCGGGGCGGGGGTCGCCGACGAAGGTCAAGGTGCCGTCGAGGTCGACGGTGACCCCCTTGAACAGGTTGACGTTGGGAGCGACGTCGCGGCGGCGAGCGACCGGCCTTGGTGAGGGCCAGGGCGAGGTGGTCGCGCCCGTTGGGGCACGCGGCGTGCGGGGCGCCGTCGCCGTAGCGGGCGACGTTGGCCCGCGCCGTCGACGTGCCGCACAGGGCGTCGTGGCGCCCCGAGGTGTCGTCGACGATGGCGGCCAGCACCCGGCCCATGTCCGAGAGCAGCAGGGCGCCCGGCCCGAGGTAGGCCTGCCACTGCACCTTCACCGTGTCGGCCACGTTGAGGCGCTCGGCTGGGGTGGTCGGCCCGGTGGAGGAGGAGGGCGGCGCAGGCGTCGCCGTGGGTGTCGACCAGCCGCAGGCGGGCGCCCCGGGGCAGCACGGCCCACGCGTAGCCGCCGGCGGCGACGACCTCGTCCCACAGCACCTGGGACGGGTCGACGCCGGCGGGCAGGTCGACCGCCGCGGTCGGCGGCACCGTCGGCATGGCCTCGACCCGGGTGCCGGCCATGGCCCGGGCGTGGTCGCGGGCACCGGTCGTGGTGGCGGTGGCGGGCGGGGCCGCCACCGCGGTCGAGGGTGGGTCGGCTGGGACTGGCGCGTTCATTTCGAGGCAGTCTCGAAAATATCCCTGCCCTGGTCAAGGGGCGAAACAAGGAGTTCACAGAGCGGCCGGTCCACGCCGTCTCGGCGATCGGCCCGCTCACGCGTAGGGTGCGCCCGTGGCCAGGACCGGACGTCACCCGCGACGCAAGGGACCAGGCGGGCCCTCCCGGGGTGCCTCGGGTCGGGTCACCGCGGCGGGCCCGAGGCGGGGCGCAGGCGTCACCTTCTCCTCCCCCACCGTCGACGGCATGGTCGACACCGTGCTGCGCGCCCTGCGGGCGATGGTGACCACCGAGGCCGAGGGGCGGGCCATCGGCATCGAGGTGTGGGCCGACCAGCTGGCCGCGTCCGTCTACGCCCCCGGCAGCTCCCCGCCCGAGATGCACGCGGACCTCGCGGCCGGGCTCCGGGCCTCCACGGACCCCGACGCGCCGGCCGCCCTCGCCGCCCTGGCGACCTGCCTGGTCGGCGACGAGGCCGACCCCCTGCGCGAGGCCCAGGCCGAGGTGCTGGCCGAGCGCGGTCCCGACGACGGCCGCGACCTCGGCATCGGCCGGGCGGTGCCGATCGCCGCCTACGAGGTCGGCCACGTCCAGGGCGACGGGGTCAGCCTCCTGCTCGACGTCGACCAGCCCACCGCGCCCCACACGGTGGGCGTGTACGTCGACCACAACCTCGGCGGGCTGGCCAAGGACCTGCTCGTCGGGCCGCGGTGGGACGAGCTGCGGTCGTCGGAGGGGATGCTGGTCGAGCCCGGCATGACCGTCACCGAGATCGACCTGGCCGACCTGCGGGCCCGCGTCGAGGTCGCCCTGGAGATGACGGCCCACAGCCTCGACCCCCCGGTGGGCGACGACTTCACCACCCTGCTCGGGGTCGTGACCCGCCGCATGGAGCTCCTCCCCGACGGAGGCCACGCCCCGGTCGACGCGCCGCTCGACGAGGAGGAGGTCGACGCCATCGTCGAGGCCTTCCTCGCCTCGCCCGAGGCCGCCGAGCTCTCGCCCGGCGACCGGGACGAGGCCGCGTGGCTCGTCGAGCTGTGGATCGACCACGCCACCACCGCGACCATCGGCGGCCCGTTCCGGGTCAGCCCCGTCCTGGTCGAGGTGTTCTGCGCCGACTGGTACCCGCGCCGCGTCGTGGCCGACGAGGCCACCGCCCGCGCCGCCCCGACGGTCCTGCCGGCCTGGCTCCGCTACGCGGCCCGGGTCACCGGCCTCGCCGACGAGTGGCGGGACGAGGCGGTCGCAGCCGTCGCCCTGTGGGCTCCGGCGATGCTCGACGAGCCCGAGCCGTTCGACTGAACCAGGATCCGCGAGGTCGGCGTCGGTACGCTCGCCCGATGGCCGAGAGCGCGGTCCAGCGGTTCCGTCGTCGCATGGTGAACGAGGCCATCCACCGAGGGTGGACGGCGATCCGGCGCGCCGGGGCCATCGCACCGGGGACGATCCGCGCCGAGCGCTTCGCCGCCTTCGGCGAGGGCAGCTGCATCGCCTTCCCCATCTCGACCCTGTACGGCGAGGCCCACATCTTCATCGGGCGGGAGACGATGATCGCCCCGTTCAGCTCGATCTCCGCCGGCTACTCCCCGGACCAGACCACCGTGCCGGAGCGCGCCCTGGTGATCGGCGACCGCTGCCTCCTGGGCGAGCGGATCGGGCTGGTCGCCCACGAGTCGATCGTGATCGGCGACGACGTGTGGTTCGGCAAGGACGTGTACGTCACCGATGCCAACCACGGCTTCAGCGACCTCGAGGTGCCGATCGGCAAGCAGCTGGGACCGCACAAGCCGGTCTCGATCGGCGACGGCTCGTGGGTCGGTCACGGCTCGGTGATCCTGCCCGGCGCCTGCATCGGCCGGAACGTCGTGGTCGCGGCCGGGTCGGTCGTGCGGGGCGAGGTCCCCGACCACACCATCGTCGGCGGCGTCCCGGCCAAGGTCATCCGGAAGCTGGGCGACCCCGAGGACTGACGTCGCCCGAGGCGGTGTCCGGTGTGCGAACATGTGTTCGTGCTCCGAACCGGGCCCGCCACCGAGGCCCGAGACCGCCTCGATCCTCCACGCGGACCTCGACGCGTTCTACGCGTCGGTGCACCAGCGCGACGACCCGGGTCTGCGGGGCCGGCCGGTGATCGTCGGGGGCGGGGTGGTGCTGGCCGCCAGCTACGAGGCCAAGGCCCGCGGGGTGCGCACCGCCATGGGCGGTCGCCAGGCGCTCGCGCCTGTGCCCCGACGCGGTGGTCGTGCGTCCCGACATGGCGGCCTACACCACCGCGAGCCGGGCGGTGTTCGACGTGTTCCGCACCACGACCCCGCTGGTCGAGGGGCTGTCCATCGACGAGGCCTTCCTCGACGTGGGCGGGCTGCGGCGCATCGCCGGGTCGCCGGTCGCCATCGCCGAGCAGCTGCGCGCCCGCGTCCGGGACGAGGTCGGGCTGCCGATCACGGTGGGCGTCGCCCGCACCAAGTTCCTGGCCAAGGTGGCCAGCGGCGTCGCCAAGCCCGACGGCCTGCTCGAGGTCCCGCCCGACCGGCGAGCTCGCCTTCCTCCACCCGCTGCCGGTCGGGCGGCTGTGGGGCGTCGGGCCGGTCACGTCCGAGAAGCTGAACGACCGGGGCATCACCACCGTCGCCGACGTGGCCCGCATGGGCGAGCCCGCCCTCGTCTCGCTGCTGGGCCCCGGCACCGGACGCCACCTCCACGCCCTGGCCCAGGGCCTCGACGCCCGGCGCGTCACCACCGGACGTCGCCGCGGCTCGATCGGGTCGCAGCACGCCCTGGGGCGGCGGCGCCGGTCACCGGAGGAGGTCGACGAGGTGCTGGTCGCCATCGTCGAGCGGGTGACGCGCCGCCTCCGGTCGGCCCGGAGGGTCGGGCGGACGGTCGTGATCCGGCTCCGCTTCGACGACTACGGCCGGGCGACCCGATCCCACACGCTCCCGGAGGCCACCTGCTCGACCAGCCGGGTGCTCGACGTGGCGCGGGGCCTCCTGGCCGACGCCGGTCCGCTGGTGGCCGAGCGGGGGCTGACCCTGCTCGGCCTGGCGGTCTCGGGACTGGCCGACGACCGGCCGCTCCAGCTGGCCCTCCCCTTCGGCCCGCGGGACGACGGCGAGCTCGACGCCACCCTCGACCGCCTGCACGATCGCTTCGGGGCGGGCACGGTCACCCGGACGACCCTGATGGGCCGGAACCACGGACCGACGGTGCCGCTGCTGCCGGACTGACCGCGGGCGACGTCCGCTCGGTCCGGCGCGAACCCCAGCCGCGAGGAGCGCAGGGCATCGGCGGCCAGGACCAGCAGGGCGATCCACACCAGCACGAACCCGACCAGCCGTTCCGGCGGCATGTCCTCGCCCAGCACCACCACGCCGCACAGCAGCTGGAGGGTCGGCGTCAGGTACTGGAGCAGCCCGAGCAGGGTGAGGGGGATGCGGCGGGCCGCGGTCGCGAACAGCACGAGCGGCACCGCGGTGATCACCCCGAGGCTGACGAGCAGGAGGTCCTGGGCGGCGCCGTCGTGGAGGAAGGCGGCCTCGCCGGTGGCCTCCATCACCAGCAGGGTGGTGAGGGCGACCGGCGCGAGCACCGCGGTCTCGACCGCGAGCGAGGTCGTCGCGCCCACCGCGACCTTCTTCTTGAGGAAGCCGTAGGTCGCGAACGAGCACGCCAGGGTGAGGGCGATCCACGGCACCCGGCCGTAGGCGACGGTGAGGACCGCGACCGAGGCCAGGCCGAACGCGAGGGCGACCACCTGGAGACGGCGCAGCCGCTCCCCCAGCACGACGATGCCGAGGGCCACGGTGATCAGCGGGTTGATGTAGTAGCCGAGCGCGGCCTCGACGACGTGCTCCTCGGCGACGGCCCAGACGTAGACCAGCCAGTTGACGCTGATCGCGACGGCCGCGGCCGCGAGGCGGAGGCGGTCGGGGGAGCGCCGGCGGAGGACGGTGAGCCAGGCCCGGTCGCCCCGGATCGTCAGCACCGCCACCACGACCACGAACGACCACAGCACCCGGTGCACCAGCACCTCGATCGGGGCGACGTCGGCCAGCTGGTGGAACACCAGCGGGAACACGCCCCACAGCGAGTAGGCGGCGACGCCGGCGAGGGTGCCGACCCGTCGCTCCCGCCCGTCGTGCCCGACGTCCCCGTCGAGGTCGAGCGGATCGGTCACGGCCACCCGCCGACGCTACGGGGTGACCGTCGGACTCCCCACCCGTTTCCGGCTCGCGTCCGAGCCCTCCCGTGGCTCGAAGCCCGGCTACGCTCACGGGCGAAGGGGAGTAGCCCCCAATCGCTTCATCGACACGCTGGGACCCACTGGTCCCCGGTGAGCGGGCCTGGCCTGGCCAGGCGGGCAAGACCTTCGACCGAGGCACATGTCTGCCTGGTCGAAGGCAGCCACCCCGGCGTCCTTCGGTCCCGCAGACCGAGAGGAACCGATGACGATCCCCCAGGCCGAGCACGATCGCTTGCAGCGACGAGGCATCCGCCTCGAGTGGGCGACCACCGGATGGAACCTCATGGAGGTGTTCGTCACCATCAGCCTCGGCGTGGCGGCCCGATCGCTCGCCCTGGTCGCCTTCGGGCTGAGCTCGATGATCGAGGTCTTCGCATCCACCGTGGTCATCTGGCACCTCCTCGAAGGCCGCGACCCCGCACCACACCGCACCCGACTCGCGTTCAAGCTGATCGCGACAGCCTTCTTCGCCCTGGCGCTGTTCTTGTTCGTCACCTCGGTGCGAAGCCTCATCCTCGGCCTGCACCCGTCTGAATCACCACTGGGCATCGCGTACCTCGCGGTGACGGCGGCGGTGATGTTCACGTTGGCCGGGATCAAGCGACGCACTGCGAGAGCGATGGACAGCGGGCCGCTCGAGGCCGAGGCGGCGATGACCTTCCTCGACGGATGCCTCTGCATCGGCATCCTGTCCGCCTTGGGCGTCAACATCGTGTTCGGATGGTGGTGGGCCGATGCCATCGCCGCACTCGGGATCGGCATGTTCGCGGCCCGCGAGGGACGCGAATCGCTCCAAGAGGCGCGCGAGACCGACCGAGGCGCCGTGCCTCCACCTCTCCACCGTTGACAGCTCCGGCCGGGTGGCTCAGCCGGCCGACGCCGCGTAGGCCGCCCACGCCGCCTCGGCCCGGGTGGCATCCCACGCGCCGTCGTGGACGACGACCCGGTGGCGGAGGCGCAGCGGCTCGCCCGCGGCCAGCGTCAGCGGTCCGTCCCAGAGGAACGCGGGGTACACGGTGTTGGCCCACCCGTCGCCGTAGCCCGCGCCGGCCCGGCACGAGGCGTAGAAGGGAACCGGGTGCGCCGGGTTGGCGGGGTGGTCGAGGACGCAGGCACCGCCGAGGTCACTGGAGATGTCGCACCACCGCGAGGCCTGCGGCGCCACCCGGTCCCGGGCCACGCCGTCGTCGAGCAGGAGACGGGTGTCGACCCAGTCCGACCGACCCCGCAGGGCGAGGCCGGAGTAGCCACCCCAGGTGCCGTCGTGCGGGGTGCGGTCGAGGACGACGTCCGCGTCGCCGGTGAGGGTGACGTCCCAGTCGATGGCGAAGGCGTCGTCGCCGAGGCGCACGTGACCGAGTCGGCGGCGCTCGCGCAGTGCGACCGACTCGCGGTCGGGGCGGATCCACTCGAGGTCCCCGACGAAGGCGTCGCCCTCCCGCCGAGGCGAGCCGACGTGGCGCTGCACCCCCCAGCCGGCCGGGTCGAGCTCGGCCGGCCACTCCTCCCAGAAGTTGTCGCCGTCGACGTACTTCACGACGCTCCACAGCCCCCGCTGCCAGGGGTGGTCGGGCGGCTCGACCTCGGTGAGCACGTGTCCCGAGGGGGTGGTCACGGGGTGGACGTGGGGCTTGCGCCGGTGGTCCCAGCGATAGGTCCAACCGCCGTGGCCCAGCGCGAAGGAGTGGGAGGCATCGAAGGCACTCATGCGTCAGCGTCCCATCAGATCGTCGAGTCGGTCGAGCAGCGGGGCGAGGAGGTCGGCCTCGCCCGGCGCCCGGGTGGGGCTGCCCTCCGCCACCAGGGACGACGGCGCCCACCCTCGGCGCTCCCACACCAGCGCGACGTCGTGGCGGTAGGCGGGGACGGGGTCGCGGAAGGCGACGGCACCGAGGGCCTGGAGGGCGTCGTCGAGCTCGAGGGCGAGCGGGTCGCCGGTCGCCCACAGCCGGTCGCGGCGGGCGAAGGCGTCGGGCGCGACCGCCGACAACCCGAGCAGGTAGTCGCTCCCCCACCGCACCATGTCGATGGCCAGGTCGTTGCCGGTGAGCACGAGGAACTCCGGGCGGCGCTCGTCGCGGACCGCGAGGCGCTCCCACTCCGGGCCCCGGCGCAGCGACGAGTGCTTGGCCCCCACCACGGCCGGGACGTCGAGCACGGCCCGGTAGGCGTCGAGCGACCAGATCCGGCCGTGGGGGTGGAACTGGCGGCCGAGCTCGAACCCCAGGATCGCCGGGGCGTCGCCCGCGACCTCGGCGTGGACGGGGGCCAGCCGCTCCTCCGGCAGCCCGGCCAGCCCGGCCGAGGGGAACACGATCGGCACCCCGCCGGCCGCGGCCACCTCGTCGACCGCAGCGCGGTACCCGGCCAGGTCCAGCGCGCTGCCCTCGGCATCGGCGGCGTGGGCCCCGGCGACGAAGCGCCAGCCGTCGACGGCCTCTCGCCCGGCCACGACCTCGGAGGTGGCGGCCAGCACCTGCGCCCGGGTCGCGGGGTCGAGGCTCGGGCCGTAGCCGGTGTCCATGTTCACCGCCGGCACCAGCCCGGCCGCGACGGTGCGCTCGACACCGGCGGCGAAGGCGTCCCACGCCACCGCACCGTCGGGCGCGAAGGGCAGGAGCACGGCGGACATGCCGGTGATGGTCCGCCCCGGACGCTGGGGCGGGATGGCGATCGGGCCCGTGCTCATGCGATGCGTCCCAGGTCGGAGGCCACCACCGGGTGGAGGGCCGGCTCGCCGGCCGCGTACCGGCGGACCTCCTCGATGGCCAGCTCGGCCATGCGGCTGAGCTCGGTGCCCTGCGACCCGGCCAGGTGCGGCGTCACCACGCATCCGGGGAGGTGCAGGAGCGGGTGCTCGGGCGGCAGCGGCTCGGGATCGGTCACGTCGAGCACCGCGGTGAGTCGACCGGAGGCGACCTCCGCGGTCAGCGCGTCGTGGTCGACCAGCACCCCGCGGGCCGTGTTCACCAGGGTTGCGCCGTCGACCATCGACGCCAGCTGGGGCGCGGCGATCATCCGCTCCGTCTCGGGGAGTGCCGGCGCGTGCAGGCTGACGACGTCGGAGGTGGCGAGGAGCTCGTCGAGGGCCACCAGCCGCACACCGAGCCGGGCGGCGTCCGCCTCGTCGAGGTAGGGGTCGCTGACCACCACCTCCAGGCGGTGGGGCGCGAGCAAGGGGATCACCGCCCGACCGACGTGCGAGGCGCCGACCAGGCCGATGCGCTTGCCCCAGTTCCCGACCGGACGACGCCGGGGCGTCGGCGGCAGCGCGATGCCCCGGGCCCGCTCCCGCTCGAGGAAGGCGGCCTTGTTCGCCCAGAGGATCGCCCCGAGCGTGTACTCGGCCACCGGGACCGCGTTGGCCGCGGCGCCGGAGGTGATGCGGGCCAGCCGGGCGAAGGCGGCCGGGGTGGCCGCGTCGCGGAGCGTGCCGGCCGCGTAGGCCAGCATCTCCATGCGGGGCGTCCGGGCGAGGAGGGCCTCGTCGACCACGGTGCAGCCCCAGTGCCCGAGCAGCACCTCGGCCCGGCCGAGCACGGTGTCGGCCTCGTCGGGCGGGAGGCCCTCGATCGCCACGGGCGAGAGCACCTCCGCCACCTCGTCGAGGGCAGCCAGGTGCTCGGGCCGCAGCGCGTAGTGCTCCATGCCCCGGTACATCGACAGGGCCAACGTGGGTCGGCGGCTCACCCGGCCCTCCCCACCGCACCGGCGGCCCGCTTGGCCTCGACCAGCACCGCCCGCTCGGGGCGGGCCTTGTAGAACGGGTCGTAGGGGTAGCAGCCCGACACCAGGCCCTGGCGGGGGGCCGTGGTGCAGTCGCTGAGCGTGCGGCAGATGCGGCGCACGTCGAGGGGGCGGCCGGCCAGCACGTCGGCGGGCAGGTCGGGGTAGCTGAGGGCCATGCGCCCGTAGCCGATCGCCGCCGCGCCCCCGCCGCCGACCACCGCCTGGCCGACGTGGGCGATCCACTGCTGGGCGTAGCTCAGCCCGGAGGCGACCGTCACCAGGTCGGGGTGGGCGGCGGAGATGGCGGCGGTGACGTCGAGGAGGCGGGCGACCTCGACGAACGGGTCGCGGGGCGGCAGGTAGCCGTCGGACGGCGGGAAGGTGGCCGGTCGCTGCACGTGGGGGACGTAGTAGGGGCTGCCGGCGGTCACCGACACCAGCGTGACCCCCCAGTCCTGGGCCCGGCGGAGCAGCTCGTGCACCTCGGCCAGGTCGACGCCCAGGCCGGTGCCGTCGCCGCCGAACGCCAGTCGGTACCCGTCGGCGAGGTCGACCGCGGGCTCGCCCCGCCCGTCGGCGCCGGCCCGGTGGGGCACCACGTCGAAGGCCGAGAGCCGCAGGGCGAGGCCGAGGTCGGGCGCCCGGTCGCGCAGCCCGGCGGTCACCGCGGCGAGCAGGCGGGTCCGCCCGTCGAGGTCGCCGCCGTAGCGGCCGGGCCGGTCGACGGCCGACAGGAGCTCGTGGGCGAGGTAGCCGTGGCAGTGCTTCACGTCGACGAAGTCGAACCCGGCGTCGGCCGCGGCCACACCGGCCGCCACGTAGTCGTCGACCAGGGCGTCGAGGTCGTCGTCGGAGAGGACGTCGGCGTCGGTCGCCCCCACCCGCTCGTCGAGGATCGGGTGGCGGTAGGCGACGGCCGGGCGGGCCTCGCCGTCGGGCCGGCTCCACCGGCCCGAGTGGGTGAGCTGGAGCCCGACGAGCGGGGGTGGCCCGTCGTGGCCCGCGTCGCGGTGGGCATCGAGCAGGTCACCGCGGAGGCCGCGGAGGTCGTCGACCCGTCCGCCGTCGACCACCAGCTGGCGCGGGTTGGCCCGGCCGTCGGGTCGCACCGCCGACGCCTCGGCCCACACGATCCCCGCCCCCGACGCCCCGAAGCGCTGCCACCGTCGACGGACGAGGTCGGACGGGCGGCCGTCGGTGGTGGCGTCCCAGCCCTCCATGGGCAGGACGCAGAAGCGGTTGGCGACCTCGCGTCCGCCGACCGCCATCGGCTGGGCCAGCGGACCGGCCGGGTCGACCTCGTCGTCGAGGGGCAGGTCGGCGCCGACGCTCGCCACGTGGGCGCGCAGGGCATCGACGGTGCGGAGCGTGCGGACGTGCACCTCCGCCGGAACGGCCCCCTGCGGCATGGCGCGGGACACTACCGAGCCTCCGGCTCGCGTCGCGGCCGGCGGGGCCCGGCGACGCCCCACCACGGCGCGTAGGGTGCCCGCCGAGTCGAGCCTGCGCCGACGTTCGACAGGGGGACGACAATGCGCCGAGCTGTATCCATCGCCGCCATCGTGCTGGTGGGCTTCACCGCCGTGGCCTGCCGTCCGACGTGGAAGCCGGGGTCGGGCAACGGCTTCGTCCCGTCCCGGACGTGGGCGACCCGCCAGGACGCGTACCTCCGCTTCGCCACCGAGTCGCTCGACCGGGGCTCGCCGGCCAACGTCTACGCCCACCTGGCCCGGTCCGAGCGCGACCGGTCGTACCGGTTCGATGCCCGCTCGATCCGCCCGGCCGACTGGGAGGCGACCTTCACCAAGATCGACGCCCACCGCGACACCAGCGACTTCGACATGATGCGCGCTGATGGCGATCTGGAGCGGCCACCGCGGCCGGCTCCACCCCGACCTCCGGGCCGCCATCGAGCAGCGGTTCACCGGCTTCCGCTACTGGTTCACCGACCCGCTGCCGGCCGACGTCGTCGACGACAAGTGGTTCTGGTCGGAGAACCACCGCCTGATCGTCCACACCCTCGAGTACCTGGCCGGCCGGCAGCTGCCCGACCCGCACGTTCGAGTTCACCGGCCAGCGCGGGTGCGTCCACGCCCAGCGGGGCCGTGACCGCATCGAGGCCTGGCTCGACGAGAAGGCCCGCTTCGGGCTTCAGCGAGTGGCACTCCGACGTCTACTACGCCAAGGACATCGAGCCGCTCCTGCTCCTGACCGAGTTCGCCGAGCCCGACCTCGCCGCGCCGCGCCGCGGCGATGCTCGACCTGTTCCTCTACGACATCGCCGTCCACCAGGTGCAGGGCAACTTCGGCGTCACCCACGGCCGCTCGTACATGAAGGACAAGAGCCGGGCCCCGACCAGGACACCTTCAACGTCACCAAGGTCGCCTTCGGCACCACCGACCAGCCGTACACGTCGCGCGGCGACGCCACCGCCGTCGCCCTCGCCGCGGCCGACCGCTACCGCCTGCCCCTGGTGATCGACCGGATCGCCCGCACCGAGCGCACCTTCGTCGACCGCCAGCACATGGGCGTCGACGTCGACCTCGAGCAGCCCCTGTCGGCCACCCCGGTCGCGCCGCCCGAGGCGCCCGCCTTCGACGACCCCGAGGGCATCCCCTTCTGGTGGGAGCGCGGCGCCGTCACCGCCTGGCCGTCGGTGCCCCTCAGCCTCCAGACGATCGAGGAGCGCCGGCCTGTGGGAGACGTCGCTGTTCCAGCCCTTCAAGCCGCTGGTCGACCTGGCCGGCGGCAACATGGACGTGGCCCGCAGCCTCGCCCACGCCCTGCGCTGCCAGATCAACCTCGGCCTGCTCGGGGCGGTCGACTCCGTCACCTGGCGCTCGCCGCACGCCATGTTGTCGATCGGCCCAGGACCACCGGCCGGGCTGCTTCGGCCACCAGTACCACGCGTGGCAGGCGACCCTCGACGAGGACGCCATCGTGTTCACGACCTCGCCGGGCAACCAGCCCCGCGCCGGCGATCGCTGGGTCGACGCCGACCTCTACTGGAACGGCCGGCCCGATGCCGCGCACGGCCCAGCACGGGTCGGCGGCCATCAACCTGTACGCCCCGCGTTACGCGCCGCCCGGACCCCCGCTGGACGCCTTCGCCTACCTGCCCTTCACCCACGCCTACTTCCCCACCGAGCGCTTCGACGAGGTGCGCCAGGTCGACGGCTGGACCCTCGGCCGCCGGGGCGACGGCTACGTGGCGCTGTGGTCGTGGCGGCCGACCGAGTGGCGCAGCCACGACCCCGCCGTCACCTTCACCAACGGCCTCACCCAGCCCTTCGACCTGGTGGCCCCCGGCGGCGCCGACAACGTGTGGGTCACCGAGGTCGGCGACGCCGGCGCGGTGGGGGTCGTTCGACGCCTTCGCCGCGGCCGTCGACCGCGCTCGGCGGTCGACGTGACCGACCTGGGCGACACCGCCGAGGGCACGTCCCGGGGCTTCGAGGTCACCTACGCCTCACCGTCGCAGGGCGAGATGGCCTTCTCGTGGACCGGACCGCTGACCGTCGACGGCACCGAGGTCGCACTGCACGGCACCGGCCCGCATCGACAACCCGTTCACGCAGGCCGAGGAGGGCGCGACCCGCATCACCGTCGACGACGGCGCCGCCCGCCTCGACCTCGACCTGCGCACCGGTCGCCGGGTCACCCAGGTGCGGGGCCGCTGACCCCGTCGCCCGCTCAAGGTCGGCGCCGCCGGTCCGACGTGTCCAGGGCGGGACGCGCGCGGACGCAGGAGGGACGTTGAGCGACCAGTGGAGCACCCCGCCCCCACCCCCGGGTGGCGGGGCGGACCCGACGGCGGGACAGCCCTCGCCGTGGGACATGCCGACCACTCCCCCCGTCGCGCCCCCGCCGGGGGTCGCGCCGCCGGGCACGCCCGGCGCGTGGGGATCGCCCTCCCCGGGGACCGCCACCCCGGAGGACCCGCTGCGCACCGGGCACCTCACCGCCCAGCAGCTGTGGGAGCAGCCTCAGTCGTGGGATCCCCAGCCCCAGGCCCAGGTCGACGGTGCGCCCCAGGCCTACGGTGCGCCCCAGCCCTACGGGCAGCCGCAGGCGTACGGACAGCCCCAGCCCTACGGGCGCCGCAGCAGTACGGCCAGCCCTACGGGCAGCCCCAGCCGTGGGGTCCGCCGAAGCCGGCACGGGGCTCGGTGCCCCAGCCGCAGCCGCTGCGGACCGCGGTGGGGATGATGTGGATCGGGGCGGCCGTCACGGTGCTCGGCTCGCTGTCGGTGTTCCTCTTCATGGACCAGATCCGCGAGGAGATCGAGGCCCAGGCGCTGGCCGACGGCCAGGTCATCAACGAGTCGGCCCTCGACGCCGCGGTCGGCCTCGGGCTGGTGTTCGCGCTGGTGAGCGGCCTCATCAACGCCGGGCTGTGGGTCTGGATGGCGGTGATGAACGGCAAGGGCCGCTCGTGGGCCCGCATCGTGGCCACCGTGTTCGCCGCGCTGGGCATCGTGTTCGGCCTCATCGGGCTGCTCGGCGCGGGCGTCGGCGGAGCCACCGCGGTGACGGCGCCCGACATCGTCAGGCAGATCATCACGCTCGGGTTGGCGATCGGCATCACCGCCCTGCTCTGGAGCAAGCAGAACGCCGAGTACTACTTCGCCAACAGCTGACCCACCGGCTCAGGGGCCCGGCGCCGGGCGGTCGACCGGCTCAGCTCAGCCGTCGGTGCCGTCGACGCGGTGGAGGTGGGCGCGCTGGCCGTCGCGGTCGAAGACCATGATCAGCTCGGCCGGCCCGTCGAGGGCGTCGACGGAGTGCGGTGTCATCGTCGAGAACTCGGCGGCCTCGCCCTCCTCGACCACGACCTCCCTCTCGCCGAGGACCAGCCTGACCCGGCCCGACAGCACGAACAGCCAGTCGTGACCGGGGTGGACCTGCGGGTCCGGGGTCCGGCCGGAGGGCTCCATGCGCACCTTGATGGCGGTGGTGGCGCTGGTCGGCCGGCTGAGGGGCCAGATCGTCGCCCCCCACTGCGCGGTGGGAGAGGGGCGGATCACCACGTCGTCGTCGTGGTGGAGGTCGAGCAGGGACTCGACGTCGACCTGCAGGCCGCGGGCCAGGGCCAGGAGCACGTCGAGGCTGATGGTGCGCTTGCCCGTCTCGATCCGGCTGATGGTCGACGCGCTCAGGTGGCTGCGGGCGGCCAGGTCGTCCAGCGACAACCCGGCGGCCTGGCGCAACCCCCGCAGGCGGGCCCGGACCAGCTGCTCCACGTCGTCGTCGGCCATCCCGTGAGCATGACGCCGTCTTGCGGATCCCGCAAGACGGGTTCCGGTTCCCGCACACCTGCCGTAGCGTCGCCTCCATGCACGACCACACCCCACCTCCCCCGTCCGACGAGCTCGCCCAGGAGTGGGACGGGCGCTACACCGCCCAGGACGGGCACCTGTGGACCGGCCTCGTCAACGACGTGGTGCTGGCCGAGGTGCCGGGCCTGACCCCGGGCCGGGCCCTCGACGTCGGGTGCGGCGAGGGCGCCGACGCCATCTGGCTGGCCCGCGAGGGCTGGGACGTGACCGGTCTCGACGTCTCGGAGGTCGCCCTCGCCCGGGCCCGCGACGCCGCCGCCGCGGCCGGCGTCGACGTCACCTGGCTCCTCGCCGACCTGGCCGACGACCCGACCGCAGGCACGACCTTCGACCTGGTGTCGGCCCAGTACCCGGTGCTGCGGCGGTCGGCCGGCGACGACGTGCTCCGGGCGCTCCTCGGCGCGGTGGCGCCCGGTGGCACCCTTCTGGTCGTGTTCCACGCGGACATGGACGAGGAGCACGCCCGCGCCCACGGCTTCGACCCGGCCGACTTCCACTGGGCGCCCGACGTCGTGGCCCGGCTCGCATCCGACGACTGGCTCGTCGAGCGGGACGAGGTCCGCCCCCGCGTGCGCGACCGCGGCCCCGACGTCCCCCACGTGAACGACCACGTGATCCGAGCCCGCCGCCTCGCCTGAGCCGGTCGCAGCCGGTCAGCCCGGGGGCAGCGCGCCGGCGAGCGCACCGGCGTCGGCGAGGGCGCGGAGGGTGCTGTTGAGGTGGGTGCAGGTGGTCGTCCCGACCAGGTCGGCCCGGACCATCCGGGGCAGGTCGGCGAGGGCGACCCCGACGACGCGCTGACCGCTGGCCACCGCGCCGGGGCAGGCCTCCCAGGGCAGCACGCGGGGGTCGACCTCGACCCGGGAGATGCGACCGTCGGCGGCCACCTCGGCGGAGATCGCGTACTCGTGCAGCACCTCCTCGGGCCCGTCGGTGCGGGCCGAGTCGCGGAAGTGGCTGCGGAGGCGCAGCGTGGACCCGACCCCGGCACCACGTCGAGCAGGCGGGCCCGGCGGTGGCAGTCGGGCGGGAGGGGATCCAGCCCGTGCCAACCGACCGGGTCGTCGGCGTCGAGCGCGGGGGCGAGCGGGCCGGCGGGCACCGCGAACCGGCCCTCGTCGGCCAGCACGCCGTGGAGGGGTCCGCCCTGGGCCCACCCGGTGCAGATGTCGGCCTGGAGCGGGGCCATCGCCCTGGCCATCTCGGGGTCGGCACCGATGAGCCCGGCCCGCAGCGGGACGAAGCCCGAGACGAGGAACGCACCGGAGAGGTCCTCCAGCAGCGAGGCGACGAGGGTGCGCCGGGCCAGCTCGTCGGCCAGCACCTCGATCACCTTCACGCCGAAGCCCGACCTCAGGTTGGCGCCGACGAGCCGCTCCAACGGTCCCGAACCCGGGGGACCCTCGACGGAGGTCACCGTGCCGACCGGCTCGGCGCGCACCTCCAGCGCCACCTCGTCGATCGTCCGCAGCCCGCCCGCGCCGTCGGTCACCGCGTCACGGCCGCTGAGGGTCACCACCGTGACCCCGGTCAGGCCGTCGGGTCGGGCCGAGTCGATGGTGCAGGTCCGACGGGCCGAGGACGCAGCCCGCGCCGCGCTCCGCACGACCGGGTGGTGGGGTCCGGGGGCGGGCTGGGTGGGGGCCACGGGCTCGACGGTAGCGAGGGCGAGACGGTCCGCCGCGCCCCGGGCACCCGGAAACCTCTACAGGTATGATCCGACCATGCGCGCCGCCCGGAGCAGCCGACGCGGTCCGCGAGCAGGGCGGATCGACCCGGGTCCGCTCGTGACGCGTACCGTCGGGCTCACCGACCTCGACGAGACCTTCGCCGCGCTCGCCCGCACCCCCGACGACATCAAGGTCCTCGTCGACCCCACCCGACCCCATCCGCCGACCGACCGAGGAGGGCCCGTGACCACCATCGACGCCCCCGACCCCCAGACCACCGACCCCGACGCCGACTCCGACGGCGCCACCGCTCGCCCCCGCCGGGCCGGCATCAGCTTCTTCGACGGGCCCACCGAGGCCCCCGCGCTGCACGAGACCGGCGTGATGTCGATGCCGGTCACCGACCCGCCGGCCGACGACCAGGTGATCGAGTGGGGCCTGTCGGCCGGCCACGACGCCCGGGTGCTGTTCCAGCAGGAGGACGGGATGAGCCTGGTGTGGTCGTGGTTCGCCCCCGGCTTCCCGCTCCCCCGCCACTCGCACAGCGCCGACTGCCTCTACTACGTGGTCAGGGGCGAGGCGGTCATGGGCAACCGCCGGGTGGCGGCCGGCTCGGGGTTCTTCGTCCCGTGCGACGCCCCCTACGCCTACACCGCCGGTCCCGAGGGCATCGAGATCCTCGAGTTCCGCGGCGCCAGCAGCTTCGACATGCAGATCACCGAGGGGCTCGACCGGTGGAGCCGCATCCTCGACGTCGTCCGCAGCGAGGGCGGCGCCTGGAAGGACGCTCCCCACCATGTCGGGTGACGCCGCGCCGACCGTTCCGAGCGCCGTCCCCGGCCGCCTCGACGGCAAGGTCGCCCTGGTCACCGGGGGCGCGTCGGGCATCGGCCTGGCGTCGGTCCGCCGGTTCGTGGCCGAGGGGGCCAGGGTCGTGGTGGGCGACCTCGACGAGGCGGGGCTGTCCAGGCTGGCCGACGAGCTGGGCGACGCGGTGGCGACGCTGCGCTGCGACGTGACCGTCGAGGACGAGGTCGAGGCCCTGGCCCAGCTGGCGGTCGACCGCTTCGGCGCCCTCGACGTCGCCTTCGCCAACGCCGGCATCGGATCGCCCCAGCGCATCGTCGACGCCGACCTGTCGGAGTGGACGAAGGTGCTCGAGGTCAACCTGACCGGGCCGTTCCTCACCATCAAGCACGCGGCCCGGCGGATGGGCGACGACGGGTCGATCGTCGTGACCGCCAGCCTCAACGCGGTGCAGCCCGGCAGCGGCATGGGCGCCTACTGCTCCTCCAAGGCCGGCGTGGCCATGCTGGTCAAGGTGGCTGCCATCGAGCTCGGGCCGCGGAACATCCGGGTCAACGCCATCGGACCGGGCTTCGTGCGCACCGCCCTCACCGAGGGCGCCTTCCTGCTCCCGGCGATCGTCGAGGGCTACGAGGAGAACACCCCGCTGGCTCGCCACGCCCAGCCCGAGGAGATCGCCGGGCTCGTCGCCTACCTGGCCTCGGACGAGGCCTCGTTCGTGACCGGCTCGCTCCAGCTGATCGACGGCGGGGCCCAGACCATGCGCTACCCCGACATCCTCGGCCTGGTGGAGTCCATGTGACGGAGGGGCAGCCGGCGGTCGCGACCTGACCGACACCTGACCACGCCGGACGAGGCGGCGAGGGCCCGGGGGTACGCTCGATCGGTGGCACCCACGACGTCTCGCGCCCCGCTGCGTCGGGACGCCATCGTCGACGAGGCCCGGGCCCTGATCTCCAGCGCCGGCCTCGAGGCCCTCACGCTGCGACGGCTGGCCGACCGGTTCTCGGTCAGCGCCCCGGCCCTGTACTCCCACTTCCGCGACAAGGACGACCTGCTGCGCGCGGTGGCGGCCCAGCAGTTCGACGAGCTCATGGCGCGCTACCGCGAGATCGATGCCGACGCCGAGCCGGGCCGACCGCTCGATCGGGTGCGGGCCCAGTGCCGCGCCTACGTGCGCATGTCGCAGCGGGACCCCGAGCTGTTCCGCGTCATGTTCCTGTTCCCACCCGACCTCGGCGGGATCGTCGCCGTCCCGGAGGGCGCCGAGCTCCCGGCGGCCACCGAGGCCTTCCAGCTGGCGGTCGCCGCGCTCGACGACGCCATCGCCGCGGGTCACATCCAGGCCGACGACTCGCTGGTGGTGGCCATGACCGTGTGGGCCGGCATCCACGGGATCGCCAGCATCCTGCTCCTCGGCCTCGACCTCGACCCGGAGGCCGAGGACGCGCTGGTGGCCGAGGTGACGGAGCGGATCCTCCGCGGCTACGGCGCCGAGGGCTGAGGCCGGCCGCTCACCACAGCGGGTCTCACCAGAGGGCGTCGCACTCCGCGGCCACCTCGTGCACGCTGGCCCGCAGCTCGTCGGGGACCGCCGCGAGCGACTCGTCGGTGAGCTCCGAGGAGAACCGGAGGCGCTCCGCGTCCACCAGCTCGTGGTTGGCCGGTGACCAGGCCGCGTGCAGGATCAGCGGGATCGTCTCCTTGTTCGCCCCCATCAGCGTGGCGATCGGGCCGTCGCCGACCCGCCCGGCGTCGAACAGGTCGACGCGGAGCCCGTCGTCGCTGCACACCGGCTGGACGACGTAGCCGACGTGCCCACCGGGGCTCTGCCCGGCGTGGCCGCTCGCGCCCGGGGTGGCTCCGGCCGAGCGGGGCGCGAACGCGGGCGACGTGATGTGGTCCGAGGTGTCCGGGTACTCCCAGCGGGCCCGGAGCGCCATGCTGCCCCGCTCGAACGAGCAGAGGGCGCCGGGCGTCTCCTCGCGCAGCTGGTCGAGGTCGATGCGGCCGTCGTACAGCCGGGCGGCGCGGGCCGAGACGGTGCCCGGGCGACACCCCTGGTAGGTGACGTGGTGCAGCGTCGGGTGGGACTGCCCCTCGTGGCTCCAGTCCATGGCCGACAGCTGGAGGTTGAAGGTCCAGTCCTCCTTGAACAGCCCCCGCTCGAGCACCTTGCCGCTCTCGGGGTCGAACACCACCTCGACGATCGTCTCGGGGGCCATGGCCGAGTTGTAGAGCCCCACCGAGCCCGGGATCGATCGGGTTGCCGTGGACGTCGAGGTCGTCGGGGCGGAGGTAGAGGCCCAGGTCCATGAGGTCCATCCCCTCCCACACGACCGAGATGCCGTCGCTGTCGTCCCAGCGGGCGTAGTGGTGGCCGTTGGGGGGCGCCATCGTGAAGCACACCGGCGTGATGGGCGTGCCCGACGGCAGGCCCTCGAGGGCGTCCTTGCGGATCAGCCACACCGGGACCTCGTCGTCGATGGTCGTGGTGCGCTCGCCGCCGAGCATCTCGTCCATGTCGGGCTTGAAGTTGCCCGAGTCGCACAGGATCACCCAGTCGCGCGTCTGGCTGACGGTGTGCACGGACCCGTCGAAGGTGATGCCGTCGAGCGGCCAGTGGTGCACCTGGGTGGCGTCGTCGCGGTCGTAGCGGACGAGCGACGGGCGGAGGCCGACCGTCGGCTCCATGACGAGGTCGAGCTTGGCGGTCCAGAGGCAGTGCCGCTCGGGGTCGGCGACGGGGTGGGCCGAGGACAGCAGGAACGGCAGGACCCCGCCCATGGGGATCGAGCTGCCACCCCAGGAGTCGACGTGGCCGACCTCGGCCACGAACTCGAGGGTGTCGGGGTGCAGCTCGACCGGTCGGCCGGCATCCCAGGTCGCGTAGAGGCGGTCGCCCCAGGGCAGCGGCGCGGTGTTGGCGCAGTTGGGCGGGCCGAAGGGCGAGGTGTAGCCGGTGGGCCCGGGCGTGAACAGCTCGGGGTGCCGGTCCCAGAGCCGCTTGCCGGGCGTCTCGATGGCGACGCTCTGCCAGCGGAACCGGCCCGGCGCCGCGCCGCGGGTCCCCGGCTCCAGCGACAGTCGGCAGACGGCCCCGAAGTCGAAGATGGCGTAGGGCAGGCCGTGGCCGTTCAGCGGGCTCGAGTAGAGGACCTCACCGCTGATGTCGGTCGGCCACTCCCCGGCGACGACCTCCAGGTCGAAGTCACGGTGGGGGGCGGTGGTCAGGCTGCGGGGTGCGGGCATGGACGGCTCCCTGGGCGATGGGTTCCCGATGTGGTGAACACTGTTTAGTCGATGGAGTGAACGGTGTTCATCCCATCGACGCCATCGCGGGTGCCGGGCCCTCTCACCACCCGATCGGGGGGTTGGGCGGGAACAGCTCGTCGCGCTCGGCCTTGAGGCGGTCGCAGTCCCAGTCCTCCTCCACCCGTTCGAGCAGGATCGGGCTGAACGACAGGTCTTCGACCTGTTCCCACTGGCCGGCAGCCGTCTCGAGCACCGGGAGCGAGGCGCCGATCACCAGCTGCTCGGAGCTGTCCGTCACGGTCCCGCTCATCGAGTCGGGGCCGTCCTGGAGCAGGTCGTAGGCGAAGATCTCGCGCCGCGCGATGTACAGCTCGCCCTCGAGCCCCTCGCCCAGGGTCACGACGACCGTGATGCCGGGCTTGCCGTCTCCGTCGGCGTCGACGATCCGGGGATCGTCCGGGTCGGTGGGCAGGACGTCGTTGGCCGGGTCCTCCAGCTCGATGCCGACCGGGGTGGGGGTGGCGGGGCGCATGACCCGCCACGCCCCCTCCTCCCCGGTCACCTCGACCGGCGTGCTCACCGGCTTGATGGCCTGGGTCGCCTCGTCGGCGAGAGAGGTCTCGATCGGCTGGTTGCTCTGCTGCTCGGCGAAGCAGAACTCCTCCGACTCGATCAGCTGGTCGCCCTCGACCGCGAAGTCGGTGAAGCCGTAGCTGATGATCATCGTCTTCATCATCGGGTCCTCGTAGGCGACGATGTCGTAGTGGGCCCACCGGCCGGCCAGCTCGGCCCCGGGGACCTCGGGCGCGGCCTCGGTCGTGTCGGGCGCCGCCTCCGCGGCATCGTCGTCGCACCACCGCACGCGCCCGCGAGGAGCCCGGCGGCCAGCAGGGCCACCGCCAGCCGGGGCACGGCCCGGTGCCTGGTTCGATCGCTGCGCTCGTTCATGACTGCTCCACGAAGGGGTCGAGGGCGTCGGACACGGCGGTGCCCGGCGGAAGGCGGTCGGGGCCGATGGCCAGGTCGACCGCCCGCTGGAAGTGGTGGATCAGGCGCTCGTGCCAGCCCAGCTGGAACGGCCGGGCCCCCCGGGAGGACACCGACGCCTGGATGGGCGCCATGTTGGCGGTGTCCTGGGCCATGACCGTCTCGAACAGGGCCATGCGGACCACGTGGTCCTCCGGCACCTCGCCGTCCCCCCACCCCGGGGCGTACCACCGCAGCTCCAGCTCGGTGGCGTCGACGCCGACCGGCCACATGCACAGGAAGGTGAAGGCCCCGGTGTCCATGGGCACCACCAGGTTGGGGAAGATCCCGAACGAGGTCGACGTCTGTCGCCACAGGAGGGGCACCGACGGGTTGTCGTGCTCCGGCGAGACCATGGGCATGTCCCGCAGCTCGTCGCGCTTGTCGACGGTGAGGCGGCTGTGGCCCCGGGGCAGCATGGCGACCGTCGTCGCCTGGTCGTCGTAGAGCAGCGCGGCGTTGTCGGGGTGGACGGTGCGGACGTGGTACACCTCGAGGAAGGCGTCCACCATCAGCTTCCAGTTGCAGGCCAGGTGGTGGGTCTGGGTTCCCACCAGTCGCATGCCCGGCCCGTCGATCTCCACCATCTGGTCGCAGATCGGGCCGAGGAAGTCGGTGAGCGGCTCGGCGTCGAGGTCCTCGTTCACGAAGACCCAGCCCTCCCAGCTCTCGCAGCGCACGGGCACCAGGCCGAGCTGGTCGGTGTCCAGCCCGGCGAAGCTCCGGGCGTCGGGCACCGCCTTGAGCACCCCGTCGGTCCCGTAGCTCCACGAGTGGTACTGGCAGGTGAGGCGGCGGGCCGTGCCGCAGTCGTCACGGGTCACGGGCGCGCCACGATGGCGGCAGGAGTTGTAGAAGGCCCGCAGCTCGCCGTCCTCGCCCCGGACGATCACGATGGGGGCGCCCGACCGGGTGAAGCTCCGGTAGGAGCCGGGGGAGGGCCACTCGGACTCGTGGCCGGCGAACAGCCACGACCGGGCGAAGAGGTGCTCGCGCTCGAGGGCGTGGAAGGCCGGGTCCACGTAGCGCCCGGTCGGGATCAGGGGCACCGGCATCGCCTCCGGCGGCGGCTCGGTGCGCCCCTTCTCGACGGCGATCCGCTCACGGATCCGTTGTTCGAGCACGACGTCCACGGAGGGACCCCCTCTAGCGACGAACCGGCCCACGGCGGTGATCGCACCGCAGGCCGGGAGGACTTTACAGTGTTAAGGTAGCAGTCCGCCGGGCCCGCCGTCCGGTCACCGGTCCCGGCCCAGGAGGCCTCATGACGAGCACGACCACCAACCCCACGGCGGTGCCCGGTGGGCTCCGGGGCCACGTCACCAACCCGGCCCACCAGCCGGACCTGAGCGGCCACATGACGCCGATGGCCGACGAGCTCGACGTGACCGGCCTGGCCGTGAGCGGTGAGCTGCCGCCGGGCCTGCGGGGCAGCTTCGTCCGCAACGGGCCCAACCCGCTCTTCGATCCCATCGGTCGCTACAACGTGCTCGACGGCGACGGGATGCTCCACGGCGTGACCGTCGGCGACGGCGCCGCGAGCTACCGCAACCGGTGGGTCCGGTCGCGCGGGCTGCAGGCGGAGCTCGTGCTCGGTCGGGCCATCTACCCGGGCCTCGGCAACGTCATGGACTTCCCCGACCGCTCGCTGACCCGCGACGCCGGTCCGGTCAAGAACGTGGCCAACACCCACATCATCCGCCACGCCGGCCGGTACCTCGCCCTGTGGGAGGGCGGTCTGCCCACCGAGGTGACGCCGACGCTCGACACCGTCGGCGAGCACGACTTCGGCGGGCGCCTGCGAGGGGCCATGACCGCCCACCCCCGCATCGACCCCCGCACCGGCGAGCTGGTGTGCTTCGCCTACTCGCTGTTCCCGCCCTACCTCCACTACTTCGTGGTCGACGCCAGCGGAGATCTGGTGCACTCGGTCGACCTCGACCTCCCGGCCCCGGTGATGATGCACGACTTCGTGATCACCGAGGACCACGCGGTCTTCCTCGACTCGCCCATCGTGTTCAACATGGAGTCCCTCGGCAACGGGCCGATGACGTCGTGGCGACCGGAGAACGGCACGCGGCTCGGGGTCCTCCCCCGGCGGGGCGGGGCCGACGACATCACGTGGTACGAGATCGAGCCCGGCCACGTGCAGCACTTCTGGAGCGGCTGGGCCGAGGGCGACCGCATCGAGCTGTGCGGGTCGCGCTTCGACGCACCGGACTTCGGCATCGACTCCGACTCGCCGCTCGACCAGGTCGGTCGCCGACCCGACGCCGGGTCGGCCTGCCCGGTTCTGGATCGACCTGGCGCGCGGCACCGCCGGGTGGGAGCCCATCGACGACCTGGGCGGCGACTTCAACCGCATCAACGACGACCTCAACGGCGTGCGGGTCCGCTGGCTGTACCTGTCGGCCGTCCTGCAGTCCGGGCGGCGCATGGGCGACTTCGACACCATCGTGAAGTACGACGAGACCGACGGCAGCCGGACGATGTGGACCGCCGGCCCCCACGGCCACGTCGGCGAGAGCGTGTTCGCCCCCGACCCCGACGGCACCGCCGAGGACGACGGCTGGCTGCTGAACATCGTGACCGACGACGACCACCGACACCAGCGACCTGGTCGTGCTCGACGCCCGCGACGTGGCCGCCGGGCCGGTGGCCACCGTGCACCTCCCCTGCCGGGTGCCGTTCGGGTTCCACGCCAGCTGGTTCGCCGAGTCCTGAGCCGACCGCCGCCCCACCGTGCCGCCGTCCGACGCCCCGCCCGCCGCCCCGACCCGACGCGCTCGGGCCGCGCGCCTCGGCCGCGCCTCGCCCTGGCCATCGGCGTCGCGGTGCTCGCCGGCGAGCTGCTCCGCCGACGGCGACGCGGCGGACGCGGCGTCCGCCGCTCCCAGCCACCTCCGCCACCACCACCGCCACGAGCGCCCCGGAGCGCGAGCCCGGGCTGCGACGCCGACCCCGGCGACGGTGGGCGCCCGGGGCACCCACGAGCGCGTCGACCTCGCGCTCCGGCGGCGCCGACCGCTGGTACTCGCGGCTGGTGCCGACCGCGTACGACGGCGCGCCGGTCCCGCTCGTGATCGACCTCCACGGCTACCTGAGCGGGGCGGCCGTGCAGGCCGAGATGAGCCAGCTCGGCGCGACCGGCGAGGAGGCGGGCTTCGTGGTGGCCACGCCGCAGGGCACCAGCGACATGCCGTACTGGAACGCAGTGCCGATGGCCGACCTGCCCGACGACGTCGGCTTCGTCGAGGACGTCATCGACGACGTCGGCGCGACGCTGTGCATCGACCCGGCGCGCGTCTACGTCGACGGCTTCTCCAACGGGGCGTTCCTCACGTCGCTGGTCGCCTGCCGCCTGTCGGACCGGGTCGCCGCCGTCGCCGCGGTGGCCGGCCTCCTCCTGCCCGCCGACTGCGACCCGACCCGGCCGGTGCCCGTGCTCGCCATCCACGGCACCGACGATCGCCACGTGAGCTTCGACGGCGCGCCCAACCCGGCGCTCGACGAGCTGACCTGGAACGACGAGAGCCGGGCCGCGTTCGACGGGCTCGCCTTCGGCCGCGGTGACCGAGTCCGCCGCGGCCTGGGCCGAGCTGGACGGGTGCGACCCCGAGCCCGCCCGCACCGAGGTCGGCCGACGCCGTCGAGCTCGTCGCGTACGCCGGGTGCGCCGACGGCGTCGGCGGTCGAGCTGTACGTCGTCGACGGCGGCGGGCACGCGTGGCCGGGCAGCGACGCTCTCCGCCGCCAGCGCGTCGATCCTCGGGCCGACGACCGACGCGATCGACGCCACCGAGCTCATCTGGTCGTTCTTCCAGGACCACCCGATGCCAGGACCGTGCATGACCGCACGACCGCCACCCTGCTCGTCGGCGACCTGCCCACGCCGGCCTCCCACGTCGTCGATCTGGCCCGACAGCCCCGCACCCGAACGGACCCCACCATGCACGACACCCCCCGGGCGGCGTCGCCGCTCAGGCCGGTCATCGGCGCCGCCCTCGTCGCTGTCGTTGCTGCTGGCGGCGTGCGGCGCGGACGAGTCGACGAGCGACCAGCCGGCGCGAGGGCAGGCGACCGTCACCACCGAGCCGGCGGCCGCGCGCGCTCCCCGCTGCGGTCCAGGAGCTCGAGATCGACGGCACCGAGTACGCCTTCGACGTCCGGACCGTCGGCGGCGGCGCGCTGCGTCCGGGTTGGACGAAGGTGACGTTCCGCAACGACGGCGCGGAGGCGCACCAGGTCATGTTCGCCCGCCTCAAGGACGGCGTCGACCTGGCCCAGCTGGCCGACGAGGCCGGCGGCGACTCCTCCGGGCTCGAAGGCGATCGAGTACGTCGACATGCTGGGCGGTGTCAGCTACGTGGGGCCCGGCCAGGTCGTCGAGGCGATGGTGGACCTCCCCGAGGGCGCCGTGATGGCGATGTGCTACGTGCCCGACCCGCACGGCGTGGCCCACGCGCTCTCCGGCATGACCACGATGCTCACGGTCGAGGAGGACGACGGCACGGCCCCGGACGGGACGGAGGGGAGCTCGGGCACCGCCGCCTCGGAGGTCGCGGGGACCGACGGCACCGATGCCGAGCCGGTGCAGGGCACCATCGTGATGGACGCCGAGGGCTACCAGCTGCCGAGCCCCCTGCCCGCCGGCTGGTACGAGGTCGTCAACCGCGACGGCGGTGCGACGGCGGGCGAGGGCCTGCACGAGCTGTCGATCCTGGGCCTCGACGAGCAGCTGGAGGCGGACGGGCTCGAGCAGCTGCTCGGCGACCTGGCGGTGAACGCCGAGCCCAGCGTCCCGCTCGTCGCCCTCGGCGGCATGGGTGCGCTGTCCGCGGGGTTCGCCGGCTACCTCTACCTGGACCTGGAGCCCGGCCACTACCTGGCCGTGGACTTCATGCCGGACCCGGGTGACCCACGACCCCACCTGCTCGACGGCTACGTCACCCCGTTCGAGCCGTGACCGACCCGACCACGACCCTGCTCGCCGGCGGCCGGTGATCGACGGCACCGGCGCCGCGCCCGCGCGCCGGCCGACGTGCTGCTCGAGGTCGACCGCATCGTGGCCGTGGGGCCCGACGCCGTCGCCGCGGGCCGGGCCCGACACCGTCGTCCACGACGTGACGCGGGCTGACGGTGCTGCCCGGGCCTCATCGACGCCCACTGCCACATCAGCTTCGGCGAGCCGGCGAGCAACGACGAGCTGTTCTTCCACCGGCCCGCGTCGACCGCGGCGCTGGTCGCCGCGTTCAACGTGCAGAAGCTGCTGCTGGCCGGCGTCACCGGCTTCCTCGACGCCGACTGCATCCACGACGTCGGCCCGGCGCTGCGCGACGCCATCGAGGCCGGGATCGTCGAGGGCCCGCGCATGACCGCCGGGCCTCAACGCCCTGCTCACCGCCGCCGGCGGCACCGCCGGTCGGCTGATCCCCGACTCCGGCCGGCTCGGCTACGCCCACGTCGTCGGCGACCGCGACGAGATGGTCCGCGTCACCCGCCAGCAGATCAAGCACGGCGCCGACTGGATCAAGATCCACGTGACCGGGTCGCTGCCCAACCGATCCGGCGAGCTGACCGTGTGGACGCTCGACGAGCTCCGGGCCGTCACCGACACGGCCCACGCCCTCGACACGCCGACCATCGCCCACTGCCGCAGCGCCGAGTCGACCCGGCTGGCCGCCGAGGCCGGGCGTCGACCTGATCCTGCACGCCAGCTACCTCGACGAGGCCGCGGTCGAGGCCATGGTGGCGGCCGGCTGCGCGGTGGCGCCGACCTTCACCTTCCTGGCCAACCTGGCCGACCACGGTGCGCTGGTCGGCGCCGCGACGGGCCAGGTCGACCTGTTCCGAGGCGAGATCCAGGCCACCGCCGACATGCTGCGCACCGCCTACGACGCCGGGGTGCCGGTGCTGTGCGGTTCGGAGAGCGGGTTCTCGCTGACCCCCTACGGCCACTGGCACGCCCGCGAGATGGAGGTGCTCGTCGACGCCCTCGGCCTCACGCCGCTCGAGGCCATCTCCTGCGCCACCCGCAACGGGGCCATCGCCCTGCGCCGACCGATCGACAGCATCGGCGTCATCGCCCCCGGCGCCGCGGCCGACGTCCTCGTCGTCGACGGGGATCCCGCGGTCGACGTGTCGCTGCTGGGCGACCGGCGCCGGCTGCGCCACGTGTTCTCCCGGGGCCGGGCCGTCGACCTCGACCGACCGTGGCCCGAGCGGTCACCGCTGCCGATGGAGAAGGTGGGCACGTGGTCCGCCCGCCCCCTCACGTGGGACCTGGTCGCACCGGTGAACGCCGAGCCGATCGTCGTGGTCACCGGCGCCGGGCACGGGCTGGGGGCGGTCATCGCCGAGGCCGCCGCCGCCGCCGGGCTGGACCGTCGGCGCCCTCGACGTCGACGGCGACGCGGCCGCGGCGACCGCCGACCGGCTCGGGGGCCGGGGCGTGGCCCTCACCGCCGACACCACCGACGAGCGCGCCGTCGAGGCCGCGCTGGACCACCTGGCCGAGGCGACCGGTCGAGCCGCGCCCGACGCGGTCGGTGTGCAACGCCGGGCATCGTCCGCTTCGGCCCGCTGCTCGACGCCTCGGTCGACGACTGGCGCGCCGTGGTCGACGTCAACCTCACCGGCACGTTCGTGACGGCCCGGGCGGTGGCCCGCCGGCTCGTGGCCGCCGGGCAGCCGGGCGCGATCGTCACCGTCACCTCGATGAACGGGGTGGCGCCCGGGCCCAACGCCGGCGCGTACGGCGCCACCAAGGCCGGAGTGGCCCGCCTCACCCAGCAGATGGCCCTCGAGTGGGGAGCCCACGGCATCCGGGCCAACGCGGTGGCGCCGGGGCTGATCGACGCCGGCATGTCCGAACCCATCTACGCCGACCCCGACATCCGTCGCCGCCGGTCGGACCGGGTGCCGCTCGGGCCGCCTCGGCGAGGCCGACGACGTCGCCGGCGTCGTCCTGTTCCTGCTCTCGGACGCGGCGGCGTACGTGACCGGGACCGAGCTCCTGGTCGACGGCGGGGTGACCATGAGCGTGATCGACACCCTCCCCCGACCCCGGAGCGTCGACTCGGTCGGCGTCCCCGACGACGGAGGCCGCCGCGGATGACCCGCCACCTGCTGCTCACCGGCGGTCCCGGGCCACCCCTTCGCCACCACCTCGGCGCCTGCTCGCCGCGCTGCTCGACGACCAGGGGATCGACACGACGGTGGTCACCGAGCCGGCCGACGCCGTGGACGCGCTGCGCGCCGCCGAGGAGGGCGACGCCGATCCCGTCGACCTGCTCACGGTGGCCGCCCTGCGCTGGCGGATGACCCAGGACGGCTACGCGGCCGAGCGTGACGAGCACGCGGTGGCGCTCGATCCCGCCGACCTGGCCGTCATCGACCGCTACGTCCGGGGCGGCGGCGGCCTCCTCGCCCTGCACACCGCCGTCATCTGCTTCGATGCCGACCCCACCTGGCACGCGCTCGTCGGAGCGTCGTGGCGCTGGGGCCGCTCGTCGCACCCGCCCCTCGGCCCGGTCGAGGTGACGCCGACGGAGGCGGGCCACGACCACCCCCTGACCCGGGGCATCGGGCGGTTCGTGCTCGAGGACGAGGCGTACGGCTTCCTCGACGAGGTCGACGACCTCGACCCGCTGCTCGTCAGCGCCCACGGCGGCCGGGCCCACCCGCTGCTGTGGGCCCGCCCGGTCGGCGACGGCCGGGTCGTCACCGACCTCCTCGGCCACGGGCCGGCCTCGTTCGAGGATCCGACCCACCGCGACGTCCTGGCCCGGGCCGCGACGTGGGCCCGCCGGGACGCGGCCGTCGACGGCGCACCGCGTCGGGAGGAGCCTCCGATGAGCGAACCGAGCGGTCGTCACCGTCACGACCTACGAGGGGGCGCGCGACGCGTTCCGCCAGAAGCACCTGCGCCAGGCGCTCTACGACGACGGCGACGTGGTGATGGCCGACGTGCTGGTCAACCTCCACGGCGACGAGCACCGGGCCCGGCGGCGGCTCGAGAACCGCCTGTTCCGCCGCGACACCCACCACCGCTACGAGCGCTCGCTCTTCCCGCCCATCGTCGCGGAGACCCTGGCCCCCCACGTGGCCGCGCGGTCGCGCCGAGCTGGTCAGCCTCAGCCACCAGCTGATGATGAACCTGGCCGCCTTCACCGCCGGCGTCGACCGGCCGGAGGGCACCGCCGAGGAGACGCTCCACCTCTACTCGTCGCTGATGCTCTTCATCGAGGGCGCCACCCTCGCCCACTACACCGGCGACCGTGAGGCCAAGCGGGCCGAGGTGGCCGCCGCGCTGGCGGCCTTCGACGTGGAGTTCCTGCGCCCGTCGATCGCCCGCCGCCGGGCCGCGCTCGCGGCCGTCGCCGCCGGCGACCTCGACGAGGACGACCTCCCCCGCGACGTCCTCACCGTGCTGCTGCGCAACGAGGACGACCTCGACCTGGCCCCCGACGTCGTGCTGCGCGAGACGTGCTTCTACCTCCTGGCCGGGGCCCACACCTCTGCCACCGCCTTCGTCCGGACGCTGCACCACGTCTTCGAGCTGGCTCGGGCCGACCCGGCCGACGGCCGAGCGAGCCGCGCCACGACCTCCCCTTCCTGCAGCGCTGCGTCCACGAGACCATCCGCCTCCAGCCCTCCAGCCCGGTGGCCATGCGCTGGGCGCTGGAGCCGATCGACCCTCCTGGAGCGGCGCGACGGTCGCTCCGGGCGACAAGGTCGTGATCGACCTGATGGCCGCCAACCGCGACCCGAGCGCGTACGGCGACGACGCCGACGCCTTCGACCCCCACCGCGAGCTGCCGCCGGGCGTGGCCCCGTGGGGGCTCAGCTTCGGCCTCGGGATGCACGCCTGCATCGGCCAGGAGCTGGCCGCCGGCAGCGACCTCGCCCACGACGTCGACGAGGCCGACCGGCTGTACGGGCTGGTGCCGGTGGCCGCGCAGGCCCTGCTGCGGGCAGGAGCACGGCCCGACCCCGACGACCCGGCGCGGCTCGACCCGGCGTCGGCCCGGGGCTACTGGGCGACCTACCCGGTGCTCTTCTGACCATGGGCGGCGTCACATGGGGACCGGAGGACCGGCGCCGCGACACGCGGGCAACCGCCGGACGCCGAGCGGGCCCGCGATCGACGTCCACGCCCACGTGGTGCTCGAGTCGGTGCTCGGCGCGGCCGGGCCCCACGGGCCCGAGCTGGACGACGGCGACCCGGCGACCGGGCGCCTGCCCTGCTTCCGCGTCGGCGACTACGAGCTCGTCGGGGTGCGCTACCGCGGCACCCCGTTCATGGACCTCGACGCCCGCCTGGCGGCCATGGACGCGGCCGGCATCGAGCTGCCAGATCCTCTCCCCCAACCCGCTGACCTACTTCTCCCACGTCGAGGCCGAGTGGGCCGAGGCGTTCTGTCGACGGCACAACGACGAGGTGGCCGCCCTGGTCGCGTCGGCCCCGAACCGGCTGGGGGGCTTCGCCCAGCTGCCGATGCAGGACCCACCCCGAGCCGCCGACGAGCTGCGCCGGGCGGTGGGCGAGCTGGGGCTGCTCGGCGCCTACCTCGGCACCGACCTCGGCCGTCCCCTCGACGATCCGGCCTTCGACGTGGTGTGGGCGACGTGCACCGAGCTGGACGTCCCCGTCTTCCTCCACCCGGCGCCCGACGGGGTCGGCCGGCCGCGGCGCGACGAGCGGCTGGCCCGCTTCGACGGCGACCTGTGGCTCGGCTTCCTGTACGAGGAGACGCTGGCGGTGGCGACCCTCGTCCTGGGCGGCGTGCTGGACCGCCACCCCGACGCTCGACGTCTGCGTGAGCCACGGCGGCGGCGCGACGTCGTGGCTGGCCGAGCGGATGGAGCACGCGGCCCGGACCCGGCCGTGGGGCCCCGACGCGCTCGCGCCGCCGGGCGCGGTGGCCGAGCGGCTCGATCGCCTGTGGTGGGACGCCCACGTCGGCGGCCCGCGGGCCCTCCACGCCCTCGTCGCCGCCATGGGGACCGACCGGATCGTGGCCGGGACCAACCTGGCCGGGTGGGACCAGTCGCTCGACCCCGGCTTCGGCGACGCCGCGCTCGCCGCCACCTTCGACGCCAACGCCCGCCGCCTCCTGCGCCTGGAGGGCCGGCGGTGATCGCGGCAGGGCACCCGGCGCGACGATCGAGCTCGAAGGAGGGCCTCTGACGTGGATCTTCGGCATCGAGGGCAGGCGAGCGGTGGTGGCCGGATCATCGGCCGGGCTCGGGCTGGCGGCGGCCCGGGCGCTGGCGCGCGAGGGCGTGCGGGTGGCGATCAGCGGCCGGGACGCCGAGCGCCTCGCCGATGCCGAGCGAGCCCTGCGCGACGAGGGCGCCGACGTCGTCGCCGTGCGGGCCGACGTGTCGTCCCCCGAGGGCGCCGCGACGCTCGTCGACGAGGCGGCCGAACGACTCGGCGGGGTCGACATCCTGGTCGCCAACGCCGGTGGGCCGCCGCCCGGCACCTTCGCCACCACCCGCCTCGACGCCTACCAGGCCGCGCTCGACCTCAACCTGCTGAGCACGGTCGCCATGTGCCAGCGGGCGGTGCCGGCCATGCAGGCGGCCGGCTGGGGGCGGGTGGTGGCCATCACCTCCATCGGCGCCCGGCAGCCGATCGGCCGGCTGATGGCGTCGTCGACGGCCCGCGCCGGCGTGACCGGGTTCCTGAAGGTCCTGGCGACCGAGGTGGCGCCGGACGGGGTGACGGTGAACTCGGTGCAGCCCGGCGTGCACGAGACCGACCGGCTCGGGAGCCTGAGCGCGAGCGACCTGGCCGACCTGCGGGCCGACATCCCGTGCGCGGACCTCGGCGATCCGGTCGACTTCGGCGCGGTGGTGACGTTCCTGTGCAGCGAGCACGCCCGCTTCATCACCGGCGTCGGCCTGCCCGTCGACGGCGGCGCCTCCCGCAGCCTCCTCTGACCCGCCGGGAAGACGGGGGCTCTCGACGGGCTTCCACGTTCGATGGCGGCCAACCGTGTGGATGTGCCCGAGAGATCTCTCGGATGAGGTTTGCGAACGTGTGTTCGTGGGGAGGCTGGTTCCACTTCCCCTTCGAGGACCGGGGTGACGGTCCTCCGCCAGCTGAACCGCTGTGCTCCCCAGCTCCTGGGTGGCGTGGCTGGGCGTGTCGAAGGAGGAGGTGGGCGCGGATGGAACGCTTCGATCAGGGCGATGCTCGGGGTGACGAGGGCGGCGAGTCGATCGATGCTGGTGACGCGGCCGTCGCGTCGCTCCGGGGAGCCCGAGCTGGCCCGCGGTCAGACGACGGTGGCGAGCGCGGCGTCGGGTTCGGACGGCGACGTCGGTACGACGGCGGTCGGTATGGGAGCCTGTCGGCGGCGGAGCGCACCGATGGGGTGGTGCAGCTGACGGGGTTGGTGGCGGCGTTGCAGGCCGAGCTGGCCACGTTGGTGGTGGCCTGCGACGCGGCGAAGGACTGGGAGGTCGACGGGGCGACGGACATGGCGGCGTGGTTGGCGGGTCATTGTGCGATGTCGCAGCCGACGTCGCGTCGCACGGTGCGGGTGGCCAAGGCGTTGGTGGGGTTGCCGTGCCTGCACGCGGCGTTGGCCGAGGGGCGGATGTCGTGGGAGCAGATCTGCGCGGCGGTGCGGTTCGCGACGGCGGAGACCGATGCGCACCTGGCGAGGATCCTGCCCGGCTACAGCGTGGAGCAGATCGAGGCGTTGGCCCGTCAGCACCGGCCTCGCAAGGACGCCGATGAGAACGAGGCCCAGCGGCGGCGCCGGTTCGGGTGGCGTCCCGATCACGACGCGGGCGGGTTCCGCTACGGCGGGTTCCTGCCCACCGACCAGGCCGTCACCGTGAACGCGGTGCTGGCCGCACTGGCCCAGGCTGCGGGCCCTGTGCCCGAGACCGGGGTGTGGGACCCGTTCGAGTCCCGCTGCGCCGATGCCCTCCACGCCCTCGCCGAGCCGGCCGCCGTCGACGACACCGAGACCGCCCCGGCCCGCCGAGGGACGACCCGGGCCGACGCCCCGACCTCACCCGACGAGGTCGAGAGCGACGGCGACGATGGTCTCGACGGGAACGGTCAGGACGCTCGACCGATCACCACCGACTGGCCCGACGACGACAGGGCGATGAGCACGACGACCGACGGCGATGACCGCGTGGGGACGGACGCCGCCGAGTCCGGGAGCGACCCTCCTTCGGACGACACCCCGGGTGGATGTCCCGGGCCATCCACCACTGCATCGGGCTCGACGCCGGCGGAGCGGATGGCAGGCGTTGCTCGCCCGGGGGGTGGGCTGTCACGTGTCGATCCACGTCGACGAGGACGTCCTGTCCGGCGAGGTCCCCGGCAACGGCACCCTCGACGGCATGTCCGTCGGGGTCGGCACCGTGCGGCGCCTGCTGTGCGACGCGCAGCGCTCGACCACCGTCGAAGACGCCTTCGGGCGGGCCGTCGGCATCAGCCGCAACGCGCACGACCCGCCCCGCTGGCTGCGGACGACAGGTCCTGCACCGCGACGGGTGCTGCCGGTTCCCCGGGTGCTCGCGGCGGATCCGCCAGGTCCACCACATCTCCTGGTGGACCCGCGACCACGGTCCCACCGACGCCCCCAACCTGGCCGGCCTGTGCTGGGCCCACCACCGCCTCGTCCACGAAGGCGGCTGGACCCTCACCGGCAACGCCGACGACACCCTCACCTTCACCAGCCCCGCCGGCCGGGCCCTGACCAGCTGTCGACAACCCACCCGCCGCACCACCCGGGCCGCGGCAGAAGCGGGCCCTCGGACTGCCGCGCTGCGGCGAGGCACACGGCGCCGACGGGCGGCCCGGACCGTGACCGAGCGGCCCGCAGGGTCGACGCGGACTCAGTCGCTTGCGGCGGAGAGGTAGCTGGCCTCGATGGCGGCGACCTGGGGGCGGACCTCGTCGACGGTGCCGGAGAGGGCGACCCGGCCCCGCTCGAGGACGTAGACGCGGTCGGCGACGCCCATCGCCTGACGGACGTGCTGCTCGACCAGCAGCACGCCGACGCCCCGCTCGTCGGCGGCCCGGCGGACCTCGTCGAGCAGGCGGCGGACCACGATCGGCGCCAGGCCCAGCGACAGCTCGTCGGCCAGCAGCACCTGGGGGTCGCGTCCGAGGGCCCGGGCGAGGGAGAGCATCTGCTGCTGGCCTCCGGAGAGCAGGCCGGCCGGCCGTCCCAGGTGGGCCTCGAGCTCGGGGAAGAGGGCGATCGCCTTCTCCGGGGCGACCCGGGCCAGGCGCAGGTTGTCGGCCGCGCTCATGCCCATGGTCACCGAGCGCTCCTCGGTGAGGAAGCTCATGCCCCGCCGGCAACGGACGTGCATCGGCTCGGTGGCGACCCGGCCGTCGATCCGCACCTCACCGGCCAGCGGCGACAGCTCGCCGGCCAGGGTCAGCAGGGTCGTGGTCTTGCCGGCCCCGTTGGCCCCGAGCAGCGCGACGACCTCGCCGGCCCTGACCTCCAGGTCGAGGTCGCGCACGACCGCGATGGCGCCGTAGCCGGCCGACACCCCCCGGCACTCGATCAACGGCTCGGCGGCGACACCTTCGGCAGCGTCCACGGCTCCTCCTACGACTCGCTCAGGACAGGCTGGACCGGCGCGGCCGGGTCGACCTCGGCGTCGCCGTCGTCCGACGAGCCGAGGTAGGCCCGGACGACGAGCTCGTCGGACCGCACCTCCTCCGGGGTGCCCGAGGCGATGACCCGACCGAAGTCGATGCACACGATGCGGTGGCAGGTCGACATCACCAGGGGCACGTCGTGCTCGACCAGCAGGATGCCCATGCCCCGCTCCTCGGCCAGCCGCCGGATGAGGGTGGCCAGCTCCCGGCTCTCCCGCTCGTCGAGACCGGCCGCGGGCTCGTCGAGCATCACGATCGACGGGCCCGACGCCATGGCCCGGGCGATGCCCACCAGCCGACGCCGGCCGTAGGGCAGCTCCTCGGGGAGGCTGGCCATGTCGTCCTCGAGGTCGAAGCCGCGGATGGCCGCGACCGCGGTCGGGTTGAGCGGAGGCCGTCCGGGCCAGAACAGGTCGCGGAACCAGTTCCACGCGGGCGCGCCCTTGTCGGCGCCGGCCCGGATGTTGTCCTCGACGTCGAGGTCCTCGAACAGCTCGAGCGACTGGAACGAGCGGCGCAGCCCGAGGTTGGCCCGCCGGGCCGCGCTCAGCCGCTGGATCGGACGGTCGTCGAGGGCGATGGTGCCCTCCGACGGGCGGACGAAGCCGGTGACCGCGTCGATGACCGTGGTCTTCCCCGCGCCGTTGGGGCCGATCAGCCCGACGACCTCACCCGGCCCGACCTCGAAGGACACGTCGTCGACGGCCAGCACGTTGCCGAACCGCACGGTCAGCCCGTCGACCCGAAGGGTCGCAGCCGGCACCGGCTCGGTCACGGCCTCCGGCAGCTCGGTGACGCGGGCCGGCGGCGTCAGCCGCAGCCGGGTCGCGAGCGGGCGGACGGCGCGGGTGACGACGTCGGCGATGCCGTTCTGGTTGAGGAGCAGGATGACGATGACGAGCACGGCGCCCGCGACCTCGGTCCAGTCGCCGATGCCGCCCTGCTCCTCCAGCAGCCGGGTGCCGAGCCCGCCGACCGCGTTGGGGGCGCCGAAGACCGCGCCGAGCACGAAGCCCAGGCCGCCGATGACGGCGAAGCCGACGTAGGTGATCGACTCGAACACGTTGAAGCGTCCGTACTGGATGGTCTCGAACTGGAAGGCGGTGAGGATGCCGGCCACCGCCGCGATCCCCGCCGCGACCGAGAAGGCGTACAGCTTCACGCCCACCACGCTGATGCCGAGCGAGGCCGCGGCCCGCTCGTTGGTGCGCACCGCGATGAGCCGCCGGCCGGTGCCGGAGCGCCGGAGGTTGGCGACCTGGAGGCCGAGGGCGACGAAGGCGATCAGCGAGACCAGGGCCCAGCGGTGCGGGTGGTCGAAGGCGTCGACCTCGATGCCGAACAGCGTCGTGCGCCCGATCGGGGTGCCGCCGTCGAGCCGGCCGCCGAGGTAGTCGTTGTTGGCGAACACGACCTCCGACACCGCGAAGCCGAGTCCGAGGGTCACCACCGCCAGGTTGACACCACGGGTTCGGAGGGCAGGCAGGGCGAACACCGCGCCCACGGCGATGGTGATGAGGATGCCGAGCGGGATGGCCAGCTCGAACGGCACGTCGGCCCGCACCAGCTGGCCGGCGGCCAGCGCGCCGATGCCGCCGAGGGCCCACTGGGCGAGTGACAGCTGCCCGGCGTAGCCGGTGAGGACGACGATCGACAGGATCATCACGCCGGCGGCCAGCGAGATGTAGGTGGCCTGGGCCCACGAGCGGTCGAACACCCCGAACAGCAGGATCGAGCAGGACGCCGCTGGCCAGCAGGAGACCCCGCACGTTGATGGCCCCGGTGCCGAGGCGGGGCAGGCGGTCGGCGACGTGCGACCGCAGCGGCAGGCTGCGCCCGCTGGCCACCAGCACCAGCACGATGACGAGGAACCCCGCAGCCCGGTTGAGCCCGGTGATCTGGTCCTGGCCCAGCCAGCCCTCCACGTTGCTCCGGTAGCGGGTGGCCAGCGACTCACCGAGGCCGACGACGAGCCCTCCGAGGAACGTCATGGGGAACGACTGGAACCGTCCCAGGAGGGCGGCGGCCAGGCCGGCCACGGTGACCACCAGGGTCAGGGTGATGCCCGACAGGCCCGACAGGGGGGCGACGAGCACCGCGCCGAGGCCGGCGAGGGCGCCGCCGAGGCCCCAGGTGAGGGCGGCGAGGCGGTCGGGCGACCATCCCAGCGTCTGCACCGTGCGCTCGTTCTCGGCGCTGGCGCTGATGGCCAGGCCGGTGCGGGTGTAGCGGGTCCAGGCCCAGAGGGCGACGGTGACCCCGGCGGAGATGGCGATCAGGTAGACCCGCTCCTCCTGGACGATCACGTCGCCCCAGCGCCACACGTCGTTGGGGAGGAGGGGGTCGACGGCGACGTTGGCCGACCCGTACCGCTTGGTCACGACGGCCTGGATCACGCCGAGGAGACCGACCGTCGCGATCACCCGGACGATGGCGGCCGCGCTGCGCAGCCGCCGCAGCACCAGGACGTGGAACAGGAGCGACACCGCGACGGCCACGAGGATGCCGGCGATGCACGCCGGCAGGGTCTTGAAGTTCCGCTCGTCCTTCAGCTCGACGAAGGCCACGTAGGCCGCGAGGGTGCCGATGGCGCCCTGGGCGAAGTTGACCAGGCCCGAGCCGCGGTAGACGAGCACCGCGCCCTGGGCCAGCAGGGCGTAGGCGGCGCCGGCTCCGAGGCCGATGATGACGAACTGCAGGAACGTCTGCACAGGTGGGGACCTCCCGAGGGTTCCGGGCCGGGACGGGCGCTACGCCGTCGGACGCGAGCGGAGGACCTCACCGAAGGGTCGGTCCCGGTCGGGGGCGGGTTCGCGGGGCAGGCCCAGCGAGCGCTCGGAGATGATGTTGCGCTGGATCTCGTCGGTGCCGCCGTAGATCGACGAGGCGGCCGAGAAGACCATGGCCTCGGAGAAGACGCCACCGCCGGGGGCGTCCTCACCGGCGAGGGTGCCGTCCGGACCGAGGATCGACATGCCCAGCCGGGCCGCCAGCTTCACGATGCGGGTCTGGCTGATCTTGCCGGTGCTGGCGACCGCCTGGCCGCCACCGCGCTGGGCCTCGGCCTTGCCCCGCTGGGCGTTCCAGAGCCCGAGCTGGGTGTAGGAGTACAGCCGGGCCAGGTCCTGGCGGATGTGCGGATCGGCGAGCCGATCCCTCTCGCGGGCCAGCTCGGCCACGTCGGTGTAGGCGAGCGTGAGCTTCGAGTTGGCCGGCTCCTCGAGGGCCGCCTCGCCGGCCCGCCGCCCGGCCATGCCGCCCTTCGGCCCCGGGAGGGGGAAGCCGGCGTGCGACCCGCCGGCGCCGATGCCGGTGCGCTCGAAGTGCAGGGTGGTCTGGGTGACGGCCCAGCCGTTGCCCTCGCCGCCGATGAGGTCGGCGTGCTCGACCACCGCGTCGTCGAGGAAGACCTCGTTGAAGACGGCCTGGCCGGTCATCTCCCGCAGCGGGCGGATGGTGACGCCGGGCTGGTCCAGCTTCAGCGCGAACCAGGAGATGCCCTTGTGCTTGGGGACGTCGAGGTCGGTGCGGGCGAGGAGCATGCCGTAGTCGGCCTCCATCGCCTGGCTCGACCACACCTTCTGGCCGGTGACGAGCCACCGGTCGCCGTCGCGCACGGCGCGGGTCGTGAGGCCGGCGAGGTCGGAGCCGGCGCCGGGCTCGCTGAACAGCTGGCACCAGCCGACCGTGCCCTCGAGGATCGGGAGCACCAGCCGGTCGACCTGCTCGGGCGTGCCCTGGGCGAGGATCGTCGGCGCGGCCATCAGGAGCCCGAGGCCACCCGGCGGGCGGAGGGCACCGTGCTGGGCGAAGGCGGCCCGCACCACCGCCCCGGACCGTCGACCGAGGCCGCGGCCCCAGCGGTCGGCCGGGAAGTGGGGCGCGGTCCACCCGGCGGCGTTGACCGTCTTCCACCAGGCCTCGACGCTCAGGTCGGGATCCCAGTTGTCGTCCAGCCAGGCGATGACCTCGTCGAACAGGGCCGCGTGGGGCCGCTCCTCGCCGTCCTGCCTGGCTCGCTCGCTCACTCGCCCTCCTGGGCCATCGGTGCTCTCCTCGGGGCGCGCCGGGTAGTGACGCTGTCGGATTCGGAACAGTACTGCTTTCCACGTTCACCGGGACCGTCCCAGCTGCTCCCGGAGGGCGGCCTTGTCGACCTTGCCGGTGGCGAGCATCGGGCACGTCGCGCGGCGTCGGCGGTGACGAGCCAGCGCGGTGGGCACCTTGAACGAGCTGAGCCGGTCGCGGCGCGCCTCGGCCGACGCGTCGTCGACCGGCTCGTCGGTGACGACCAGGGCCCCGACCTCGGCCGCGGCCGTCGTCGGCGACGACGTCGGTGACGTAGGCCTGGCGCACGGCGTCGAGCGAGCGCAGCGCGGCCTCGACCTCGGTCGGGTAGACGGTGGCGCCCTTGACCTTGAACATGTCGTCGAGGCGGCCGCGCGTACCAGAGGTAGCCGTCGTCGTCGAGGCGGCCGAGGTCGCCGGTGCGCGTAGTAGCCGTCGGCGGTGAACACGCTCGACGCGGTCGCGGCCGCAGATGCCGCGCATCAGGTTCGGCCCGCGGAGCTGGATCTCGCCCTCGCTCGCCCGGCGGCCACCGGCGCGCCGCGTCTCGGGATCGACGATGCGCACCTCGACGCCGGCGAAGGGCCGGCCGCAGCTGCCGTGCTCGCCGGTCGGGCAGGTCGATGTCGAGCCGGTCGCCGCAGTACGGACCGAACGACTCGGTCATGCCGAAGAGGTTCGCCCGCGCCCCGGGCGCCGGGCGGCGCTCGGGCGGCAGGACGGCGCCGAGGCTGCCGGGCCGCAGCGAGCCGACAGGTCGGCCGTCGGCGAACGCCGGGTGGGCGGCGAGGCGGGCGGCCTGGTCGGGCCAGCCGCGGAACAGGGTGACCCGCTCGCGCTCGAGGAAGCGCGAGCGTGCGCGCCGGCTCGGGCTCGGCCTCGGTGAGCAGCGTCGCCCCGGCGACGAGCACCGAGAGCAGGCCGCCGCCGAAGCCGCCCATCCAGAAGAACGGCATCGGGATGTAGAGCCGCTCGCCCGGCGCGATGCAGCGGGCCTCGAGGCCCGGCGGCGGTGGCCCGCAGCGCGCCGCCGTGGGTGTGGATCACGCCCTTCGGCGTGCCGCGGCTGCCGGAGGTGAACAGGATGACCATGTCGTCGGCCGGACGGACCGACGCCTCCATGCGCCGCGACCAGCGTCGGCGGCGCGGCCGGCCGTCGGGGAGCGCGTCGGCGGCCCAGACCGCGCGCAGCGACGGCAGCAGCGGCGTGGCGGCCGCCGCCCGCGACGGCGGCGACGAGCCCGGGCGCGGCCGCCGTCGAGCTCGTCGAGGTAGCGAGCGGTCGCGGTACGGTCGCGGACGGCGATGAGGTGGGTGACCGCCGCGGTCGCGCAGCTGGGCCAGCAGCTCGGGCGGCCGCAGCAGCGTGCTGAGCGGCACCAGCACCGCGCCGATGCGCATCACCGCGCAGCGGCGATCGTCGCCCACTCGATGCCGTTCGGCAGCGAGCAGCCCGACCCGGTCGCCCTTGGCCACGCCCGGCGGCGACGAGGCGGGCCGCGAGCGTCGCGGCTCGCGGTCGTCGAGCTCGGCGTAGGTGATCGGCGGCGTCGTCGGCCGCGACGACGAGCGCGGACGGTCGCCGTCGGCGTCCGCTCGGTGGGCCAGCAGCGCGGGGATCGTCGAGGGCGTCAGGCGCCACCGAGCAGCGCCTTCAGACGCCCGCAGGTCGAGCTTGCCGCTCGACATCATCGGCACCTCGTCGTCGGCGACGCACGCAGGATCGTGCGGGGCACCTTGTAGGCCGAGAGCCGCGCCGCGAGCCCGCGCGCGCAGCTCGTCGACGTCGACCGTGCCGCCGTCGGGCACGCGCACCGCGGCGGCCACGAGCTGGCCGCGGTCGTCGTCGTCGACGCCGACGACGTGGGCGACGAGCCCGGTGACGTCGAGCGATCGCGGCCTCGACCTCGCGCGGCGACACGTTGGCGCCCGCGGTCTTGATCATGTCGCCGCGGCGGCCGTGGAAGTAGAAGAAGCCGTCGGCGTCGACCGACACGAGGTCGCCGGTGCGGTACCAGCCGTCGGCGTCGAAGGTCTCGTGGCGCTCGCGCCCGTAGTAGCCCTCCATCAGGAACGGGCCGCGGAACCAGCAGCTCGCCCGACCTCGCCGGCGCCGCACGTCGTCGCCGGTGTCGGGGTCGACGACCTCGGCCTCGAAGCCGGGCGCCGGCCGGCCGAACGAGCCCCGGCGGTGCTCGGGCTGGTCGCCCTCGTCGTCGCTGGCCAGGCACACGCTGCCGGCCTCGGTCATGCCGAGCATCGTGTGGCGCAGCTCGGGGTCGGCCGGCCGGACGTCGTCCGGCATGATCGGCCAGAGGTTGCCGCGCCGGATCGACGACAGGTCCGCGTCCGGCGAAGCTCGGGTCGTCGGGCAGGTGGGCGACCGACTGCGGCGAAGCCGTTGACCATCGTCGGCCGCTCGCGCTCGAGCACGTCGAGCACGCCGGCCGGCGTCGGCCGCGTTGGAGCACGACGAGCGTGGCCCCGGCGACCAGCGTGCCGAGCAGCGCGTAGGCGAAGCCGCCGATCCAGAAGAACGGCGAGTTCGAGAACAGCACCTCGTCGGGCGTGTACCGGCGGATCTGGTTGAGGTTGTCGAGGTGGCGGATCAGCGCGCCGTGGGTGTGGATCACGCCCTTCGGCGCGCTGGTCGAGCCCGACGTGTGCACGATCACCATGCGGTCGGCCGGGCGTGACGGCGGCCTCGGCCGCGGCGAGCACGTCGTCGCCGACCGCACCGGCCGCCGTCGAGCAGCGCCGGCCACGGTCCAGCCGGGGTGGACGTGCCGGTCGCCGTCGCGCCGTCGAACGCGATGCGGCGCAGCGACGGCACCGACGGCGGCGAGCAGCGGCGGCGGCGCGGCGAGGTCGAGCTCGGGGACGCCGCGCCGCAGCGTGGTCGGCGTAGTCGTGCGACCGGTACGCCGGCGCCGCCAGCAGCAGGGTCGACGTCGGCGCCGCGCAGCAGGCCGACCAGCTCGGCGGCTGGTGGAGAAGGTGCTGAGCGGCACGCTCACCGCGCCGATGCGGGCCGCGGCGAGCCATGCCACCACGAAGTCGGACGCCGTTGGGGTGCAGGAGGCCGACGTGGGTGCCCGTGCCGACGCCCGACGGCGAGCAGGGCCCGGGCCAGCGCGGCCGAGCGGCGCGTCGGCGTCGGCGTAGGTGAGGCGGTCGTCGTCGCACGACCAGCAGCATCTGGTCGGGCCGCTCGGCCGCCCGCGCCGCGCAGCAGCGCGGGGACGGTGAGCGGGCAGGCCGTCGCCGGCGTCGATCGCGGGCGAGGTCATGCGGTCCCCCGTCGGGGCGACACCGCGGGCAGGGCCGAGCGGTCGCCGGCGACGGCGTCGACCTCGGCCTCGCACAGCAGGCGGTCGCCGTCGCAGCAGCCGGGCGGTCGAGTGGATGCGGCCGTCGGTCGACGTCGCGCTCGATCGTCGAAGCGCGAGCGGGGTGAGCAGCGGCGTCGGCCGGCGGTAGCGCACCGACAGCGCCGTCGTCTTGCCGGCCACGCCCGACGTCGCAGTTGTGGTGCTGGATGACGCAGTCGAAGAACACGGCCAGGAACCCGCCGTGCACGATGCCCGGGCGGCCCCTCGTAGGCGATCGGGAAGGTGACCGTCGCCGGTGCGCGGTCGCCGTCGACGCGTCGATGCTCGTACTCGGGGAAGCACGGGTTGAAGGCGCCGATGTCGCGCGCGTGGTCGAGGTAGACCCGCCCGTCGCCGTCGACGTCCCGCCCGACCCGCGGGGGCAGGTCGGCGGCGGCGGGCCCGCCGAGCGCGTCGACTCGGCCGCCTGGAGGTCGTCGATCAGCGCGCTCGACCGCGGGGTCGGGCTCCTCGACCGCGAGCACCAGGCCGGTGACCTGCCGGAGCAGGGCGGCGGCGCGGGTGGTCTGGGCGAGCGGCTCGACCCCGAAGGTCCAGAGCGTCCATCAGCGACCCTTCGGCATGCCGAGGATCCGCTCGGCGATCAGGTTGCGCTGGATCTGCGAGGTGCCGGCGGCGATCGTCGTACTGGAACGACCACAGGTAGTCGTGGACGATCCGGGCGTCGTCGGACTCGGGTCCGTCGACGCCGATGGCCCGACGGCCGATCAGCTCGCATGCCGAGCGCGGCGATCTCCTGGCCGAGCTCGCTGTAGCGGAGCTTCACCGCCGAGCCGAGCGGCGACGGGACGCCGGTGGCCTCGGCCTCGGTGACGCACCGCTGGGTCATCCGCCAGAGGCGCGTCGACGCGGGCGTCGAGGCGGCCGACCTGGCGGCGGAAGCCCGGCGTCGTCGCGCCCGATCGCCGGCCAGGGCGACCAGGCGCCGGAGCTGCGAGCGCAGGGTGATGATGTGCTGGGCGAAGGCGGTGCCGCGCTCGAAGCGCAGCGTCACGTTGGTGACCCGCCAGCCGTCGTTCTCGTCGCCGACCCGGTTGGCTCACCGGCACCCGCGCCTCGTCGAGGAAGACCTCGCAGAAGTGGCTCTCGCCGTCGATCGTCTGCATCGGGCGCACCTCGACGCCGGGCTGGTGCATGTCGAGGATCAGCCAGGTGATGCCCTTGTGCTTGGGCGCGTCGGGGTCGGTGCGCACGAGCAGCTCGCAGTAGTCGGCGACGTGGGCGCGGGTGCTCCAGATCTTCTGGCCGCTGACCACGTACTCGTCGCCCTCGCGCACGGCCCGGGTGCGCAGCGAGGCCAGGTCGGAGCCGGCCTCGGGCTCGGAGAACCCCTGGCACCACACGCTCTCGCCCCTGAGGATGCGGGGCAGGTGGAACGCGCCGCTGCTCCTCGGTGCCCTCGGCGATCAGCGTCGGGCCGGCGTGGGCGTTGCCGACGAAGTTGATGCCGACGTAGGGGGCGCCCGAGCGGCGTACTCCTCGAGGTACACGAGCTGCTGCGACGACGGGCAGGCCCCGCCCGCCGAACTCGACCGGCCAGCTCGAGCCCGGCGTAGCCGGCGTCGTACAGCGCCCGCTGCCAGCCGGTGTCGTAGGCGCGGCGGGCGGCCCAGTCGCCGGGCGGGCGGCGGTGGCCCGTAGGCGGGGACGGCCTCGTCGAGCCAGGCCCGGAGCTCCGTGCGGAAGGCCTCGTCGGCGTCGGAGTAGCGCAGGTCCACGGTCAGGCCCCGGTGCCGGTGACGTCGAGGAGGGCGGTCACGGCGGCGAGGTCGACCTTGCCGGAGTCGGTGCGGGGCAGCGCGTCGACGATCCGGATCTCGGTCGGGACCTCGTAGCGGGCCAGGACGGTGCCGGCGTAGGCGAGCAGGTCGTCGGGGCCGACCGCGTCGGCGTCGTCGCGGAGCTCGACCGCGGCGACCGGCACCGCGCCGAGCCGGCGGTCGTCGCGGCCGACCACCGCCGCGCCCCGCACCGCCGGGTGGCGCTCGAGCGCGGCGCGCACGTCGTCGGGGCGCACCTTGAAGCCGCCCCGGATGATGGCCTGGTCGGCCCGGCCGAGGATCCAGAGGAAGCCGTCGGCGTCGATGCGGGCCAGGTCGGTGGTGCGCACCCAGCCCTGCGTCGCCGAGCTGGGCGGCCTGCACCTCGAGCAGGCCCTCGGCGTCGACGGCGAGCGGCGTCGCCGGTCTCGGGGTCGACGACGCGCAGCTCGCAGCCGGCGTGGGCCCGGCCGACGCTCCCCCGCTTGGCCGCCCAGTAGCTCGCGGTGGTCGGCGAGGTTCCACCCGGCGACGCCGCCGCCGAACTCGGTCGCGGCGTAGGAGACCAGCACGGGGACGCCGTAGCGTGCGGTGAAGGCGTCGGCGTCGTCGGGGTCGAGCGGGGCGGTGCCGCGACACCACCGAGCGGAGGCTGGTCAGGTCGGCCGGGTCGAGGTCGGCCTCGAGCACCATGCGCAGCGCGGTGGGCACGAGGCTGGCGGTGGCCGGGCGGTGGCGGCGGACCGCGTCGACCCAGCCCTCGACCGTGAACCGCTCGAGCAGCGCGAACGACCGGCCGTCGCTGACGCACTGCAGCACCCGGAACAGGCCGCCGAGGTGGACGAGCGGCGAGTTGACGACGGCGACGCCCGTGCGCAGGCGGGGCGTCGCGTCCTGGTCGGACTCGTAGTGCTTGGCGCCGGCGAGGACGCGCTCGAGGGTGTCGTAGGTGAGGTCGATGCGCTTCGGCGGCCCGGTCGTGCCGCTGGTGAGCATGCGCACCGCGACGCCGGGTCGGCCCGCCGTCGGCGGTGGCGGCGCCGGTCGGGTCGCCGCGACCCCGGCCGTGACCTCGAGCGGCAGCCGAGGTCGGTCGACCGCGACCCGGGTCGCCCGGGCGTCGTCGGGGACGAGGGCGGCGAGGTCGGCGGGGTCGCCGGCGATCGACCGGCGAGGTCGAGGGCGGCGATGTCGGCGCGGGTGCGCTCGACGCCCCGCCCCGGGTTGATCGTGACGACGCAGCCGCCGGCGCGCAGCACGCCGAGCAGGAGCGCCGACCGAGGCGGGCCGGTTGCGCAGCAGGACGCCGACCTCGGCGCCCGGGTCGCGCGACCAGCGCGGCGACCTGCTCGACGGTCGTCGCCGAGCTCGCCCCAGGTGTGCCAGCGCGCCCTCGAACTCGACGCGCCGGCGCGGCGGGGTCGATGGCGAGCACCGCGGCGATGCGGCCCGGCGAGGCCGCGGTCGCGCGGTCGCGGCGGCGGTCGACGTCAGCGGAGCCTCGGCTCGGTGCGCTCGGCGGCGGGTTCGCGGCCACCTCGGCCATGCCGATCGGGTTGCCGACGCGGGTGTAGATCAGGCCCTGCTCGCATGGCGGCCCGGTAGGGCCGGTCGAGCGACTCCCAGATCGCCCGCACGGTGCCCTGGGTGGCGGCGGTCGGCTTGGCCGCGATGCCGGCCGCGATCTCGTGGGCCCGGGCCCACAGCTGCGTCGCGCTCGACGACCTCGGTGACCAGGCCGATCCGCAGCGCGGTCGGCGGCCGTCACCCGCTCGTCGTTGCCCGACAGCGCCATGCGCAGCGTCTCGGCGAGGCCGACCTTGCGCATCAGGCCGACCGGCTCGAGCGCGGACACCATGCCGTAGGTGACGTGCGAGTCGAAGAAGGTGGCCTCGGGCGAGCAGATGACGATGTCGGACTCGTTGACGAAGTAGAAGGCGCCGGCGGTGCAGATGCCCTGCACCGCGCAGACGACCGGCTTCCACACCTTCTGCCACTTCGGGCTCAGCAGCTCGCCCGGGTCCTCGTGGTTCCAGACGTCGTCGGGCTGGCCGTAGGGCTTCTTGGTGTCGAGCCCGGCGCAGAACGCCCGGTCGCCCGCGGCCCGCAGCACCACGGCGTTGCACCTCGGGGTCGTCCTTGACCAGCTGCCAGGCGGTCGCGGACCTCCTCGCACATCTGGCGGTCGAAGGCGTTGAGCACCTCGGGCCGGTCGAGGGTGATGGTGGCGACCTGGTCGGCCGACGTCTCGTAGCGGATCGTCTCGAAGGTCGGTCATCGGCGCCGTCCACTTCGGCGCCCGCTTCTCCATGAAGGCCGCCGGGCCCTCCTTGGCGTCGTCGGTGCGCACGACCCGCTCGCGGAAGGCCTCGGCCAGGATCTCGGCCTCGTGCAGCGGGAGGTCGAGGCCCTTGCGGATGGCGAGGCGGGTGCCCCGCACGGCCAGCGGCGCGTTGCGGTTGACCAGCGCGGCGATCTCGCGGGCCCGCTCGAGCAGCCGGTCGTGCTCGACGACCTCGGAGACCAGGCCGAGCTCGTAGGCCCGCTGGGCGCTCAGGCGCTCGTGGCGGCCGATCAGCGCGATCCGCATGGCGATGTTGGTCGGGCAGCACCCGGGCGAGGCGCACGATCTCGCGCCCCGACACCAGCCCGATGCTGACGTGGGGATCGAAGAACTCGGCCCGGTCGGACGCGATGGTGATGTCGCCGGTGGTGACCCAGTCGAGGCCGGCGCCGCAGCACAGGCCGTTGACCGCGGTGATGACCGGCTTGGTCATGGTGCGGAACGGCGGCGTGCCCTCCTGCGGGCGCCTCCCACTGCGGCGTAGGTCGACAGGTAGGGCTCGTCGTAGATGACCCGGCCGTCGTCGGGGATCTCGCCGACGTCGGCGCCGGTGCAGAAGGCCCGGCCGGTGCCGGTGACGAGGATCGTCCACACCGTCGTCGTCGGCCTCGGCCGCGGCGTAGGCCTCGCGCAGCTCGCCGCACCATCTGCGGGCTGACCGCGTTGAGCTGCGTCGGGCCGGTTGAACGTGATCGTCGCGATGCGGTCGTCGACCTCGTAGAGGATGGTCTCGAACTCCATCGGCTCCTCTACCGGCCGGTCGAACCGGGGGTCGCGGCGCTCCTTGAACGCGGCGAGGCCCTCCCGGAAGTCGCTGGTGCGCGACGACAGCTCGAGCGCCATCGCCTCGTGCTCCATCGCCTCGACGAGCCGCCGTCGAGCGCGCCGTGGAGGCAGTGCTTGGTGAGCCCGAGGGCGACGGTCGCGGCGCCGCGCAGCTCGTCGACCAGCGCCGCGACGGTCGCGTCGAGCTCGGCGTCGGGCACGGCGCGGTGGATCATCCCCCACGCCGCCGGCGTCGGTGCCGTTGACCGGGCGGCCGAGCAGCAGCAGCTCCTTGGCCCGGGCCACGCCGACCAGGCGGGGCAGCAGCCAGGTGGCGCCGCTGTCGGGGGTGAAGCCCCGCGTCGTGAAGGGCTGCCAGAACGCGGCTGTCTCGGCGGCGACGGCGAAGTCGGACGGCCAGCGCGATCTGGCAGCCGAGCCCGGCGGCCCAGCCCCGCACCGCGCACACCACCGGCAGCTGGACCTCCATGCAGCAGCGCGATCAGCCGGTGGGCCTGGAGGGCGGTGCGGCGCTGGAGGCTGCCCGGCGCGGGGCTTCGTCGCCCGCCGGCGTTGCTGGCCACCCAGTCGGCGCCGGAGCAGAAGTCGTCGCCGGCGCTGCGCGAGCAGCGACGGCCCGGAGCGTGTCGTCGGTGGCGGCCGCCTCGAGCGCCTCGACCAGCGCCGCGGACCGCGACGGGGTCGAGCGCGCCCTTGCGGGCCGGCCGGTCGATGGTCAGCGTGCAGCACGCCGTCGGAGGCCTCGACGCGGATCCCCTCGGCGGGCGCTCGCGCGTCGCTCATCGGCGCCGCGGCGACGAGCGCCGTCCCGAGGTCGAGCGGCGTGGTCGTCGCCGGTGCCGAAGCCGTGCTCCAGGCATCCACGCCCGCTTGAGCAGGTGGTTCGGGAGCATGTCCCAGGTGAAGCCCATCCCGCCGAGCACCTGGACCGCGGTCGACGCGTTCTCGATGGCCGCCTCGGCCGGCGAGCAGCTTGGCGCCGGCGGCGGCCCGGACGGGGTCGTCGCCGGCCGGGTCGTCGAGCACCGCGGCGGCCGCGTAGGTCGCGCTCTGGGCCAGCGTGGTGCGCACGTACATGTCGGCCAGCAGGTGCTTGACGGCCTGGAACGAGCCGATGGGGGCGCCGAACTGCTGGCGCTCGAGCGCGTAGGACCGGGCGACCTCGAGGGCCGGGAGGCGACCCCGGCGAGGGTCGCCGCGGTCAGCACGGTGCCGAGGAGGCGCAGCCGGGCCGCCTCGTCGGCGCCGCCGACCACCTCGCCACGCGCGATGCCGCCGACGCGGCCGACGGTGGCGAGCGGGTCGAGCGGCGTCGAGCGGCTCGGGCGGCGTGAGGGTCGACGGCCGGGTGGGCGGTGACCGACGTCGGCGTGGAGGACGAGCAGCACGTCGAGGTCGGTCGCGTGCTCGACGATCGCCACCGTCACCGTCGACCGACGAGGCGTCGACGCCGCCGACCACCTGCTCGCCCGACGCCGCGCCGTCGACCAGTGGCGCGGCCAGCACCGACCACAGCAGCGGTCCCGGCACCAGGTGGGAGCCGAGCTGCTCGAAGACGATCGCGGCATCGACGACGCCGAGCCCGCTGCCGCCGACGCCTCGGCGAGCAGCAGCCCGAGCAGGCCGAGGTCGGCCATCTCGCGCCACAGGTGCGCGGTCGACGGGCGCGCCCTCGCGGGCGGCGACGGCGTCGAGCGGGACGCGGTCCGCGCAGAACCGGGCCACCGTCTGCTGCAGCTCGAGCTGGGCCTCGTCCAGGCGGAAGTCCATCCGACCTCCGCGGAACACGTCACTGGAAACATCTAGATGTTAACGCGTACGGTCACGACACCACGACGCCCGCGACGACCCCTCTGGAGGAGCCCGTGAGCGAGCGCAGCGAAGCGACGGAGGAGCGATGAGCGACGGCCGCGTGCACATGGAACGGGACGACGAGAGCGGGCATCGCCCGCATCACGCTCGACAACCCCGAGCGCCGCAACGCCTACGACCCGCCGATGCGGCGGCAGCTGGGTGCGTACCTCGACGAGCTGCGCCGACGACGACGACATCAAGGTCGTGCTGCTGCGCGGCGAGGGCGGGGTGTTCAGCACCGGCGCCGACATGAACAACGCCTACTCCTGGTACGGCGAAGGGCGGCGACCGCTCCGGCCGAGCAAGCCCCGCCGGCCCAGCCAGCGCCGCCGCCTGCTGGTCGACCGCCAGACGTTCGACTTCTACCACTCGTTCCTCGGCTACCCGAAGGTCACCGTGGCCGAGGTGTCGGGCTTCGCCCTCGGCGGCGGCTTCGAGCTCGCGCTGATGGCCGACATCTCCGTCGTCGCCGCCGACACCATGGTCGGCATGCCGGCGACCCGCTTCCTCGGTCCGGCGCTCGGGTCGCTCCACATGTTCTTCCACCGGCTCGGCCCGGTGCTGGCCCGACGGATGCTGCTCACCGGCGACACCATCGCCGGCGAGCGAGCTGGCCCACCTCGGCGTCTTCACCGAGGTCGTCGAGCCCGACGCCGTCACCGCCCGCGCCGCCTGGTGGGCCGAGAAGGCGTCACGGATGCCGGCCGACGGCATCGTCATCGCCAAGGAGGCCTTCCGCCTCGTCGAGCAGCTGCACGGCCTACCAGGGCGAGGAGGTGCTGAGCCCCTGCTCCACGCCTACGGCACCAACCTCCAGTTCGAGGAGGGCGAGTTCAACTTCGTGAAGACCCGCGCCGAGCACGGCACCCGCAAGGCCTTCGAGATCCGCGACGACCACTTCGACATCCCCGAGCCCTAGCCCGGAGATCGCGGCAGAGGTCGGAGCAGGGCGGTCAGAAGTCGGTGCCGCCGTCGACGTTGATCGTGGCGCCGGTGAGGTAGCCGGCCCGCTCGGACAGCAGGAAGGCGATGACGTCGCCGACCTCCTCGGGCGTGCCGGCGCGGCCGAGGGCGACCTTCATCCCCCACTCCTCGGCCATCACCCGCTCGAGCGCGTCCTCGACCGGCCAGCCCCGCTCGCTCGGCGTAGTGCGACGCGCATGGCGGCCAGGATCTCGGTCTCGGTCGCGCCGGGGCAGACGCAGTTGGCGCGGATGCCGTCGGGGCCGTAGGCCTTGGCGATGTCCTTGGTCAGGGTGGCCACGCCGGCCTTCAGCGCCGCGTAGGGGACCTGGTGGGGCTTCGGCGCCCGGATCGAGTACGCCGCGGTGGTGACGATCGACCCGCCGCCGCCGTCGACCAGCACCGGCACCGACGGCCCGGCAGGCGCGCACCGTCGCCAGGAGCACGTCGTCGAAGGTGGCCACCCAGTCGTCGTCGGCTCGCGTCGAGGAGCGTCCGCTGGCCCTGCGCGCCGAGGCCCGGTGGTGACCGCCATGCCCCGGAGGGCGCCGAGCCGCGTCGACGGCCTCGGCGACGAGCCGCTCGGCCTCGCCCTCGACGGTGAGGTCGCCGGCGATGCCGACGACGGTCGCGCCCGTGGCGGCCGCCAGCTCGGTCGCCGCGGTCTCGGCCCGCTCCGCGCCGCGGCCCACCACCGCGACGCGTGCGCCGTCGGCGGCCAGCACCTCCGCCGCGGCGAGCCGATGCCGGCGCGTGCCGCCGAAGATCAGGTAGCCGTGGTCGCGGACGCCGAGGTCCATCAGTCGGCACCGATCCGGTCGCGTCGACGGCGTCGGTCGCGACCTCCGTGCGCCCAGCGGTAGTCGGCCTTGCCGTTGGCGTGACGGTGCACCGAGTCGCACACGACCACGGCACGGGGCGCCTTGAACCGGGCGATCCGGCTCGCGACGTGCTCGCGGAGGTCCGCCGGCTCGACCGACGCACCCGTCGCGGAGCGGCACCACGGCGACGACCTCCTGGCCGAAGCGGTCCGACGGGCGCCCGACCACGAGCGCGTCGACGACGTCGGGGTGGGTGACGCAGCACGCGCCTCGACCTCCTCGACGAAGACCTTCTCGCCGCCGGTGTTCACCACCATCGAGTCCCGGCCGAGCATGCGGATCGTGCCGTCGGCGAGCAGCTGGGCCCGGTCGCCGGGGACGGCCACGCGCTCGCCGTCGACGATCGGGAAGGTGGCCTCGGTGCCGCTCCGGTCGTCCAGGTAGCCGAGCGGCACGCGGCCCCGGCGGGCCGTCCAGCCGATCTCGTCGTCGCCGGGCTCGAGGAGCGCGGGAGCGGTCCTCGCGAGAGCACGATCGCCCCGGTCGCGGGGCTGAAGCCGGCCGCCGCGCACCGTCCCGGCTGCGGGCGCCGTAGGCCATGCCGCCGGTCTCGGACGCGCCGTAGCCGTCGACGATCATGACGTGCGGGAGCAGCTCGAGCAGGGCGTCCTTGCAGCTGCTCGCTCGTCGCCGCGCCGCCGGTGCCGATGATGCGCGAGCGACGACAGGTCGTAGGTGCCGCGGCGCAGCTCGTCGACGAGCGGGCGGGCGTAGGCGTCGCCCACGATCGACATGAGGTCGACCCGCTCGCGCTCGATCAGTCTCGAGGACGGCGGCGGCGTCGAAGGGCTTGCGAGTCGTCGTGCAGCACGACGGTGGCGCCCGAGTGGAGGCCGGAGAAGGCGGTCCACTGGGCGGCCGCGTGCATGAGCGGCGGCGCCGCGAACCAGAGCCTGCCGTCGCCGTCGCCGCCGCGGTCGGCCAGCGACTCGGCCGTCGCGTCCTCGGTGCCGCCCATGGCCGAGCACGAAGATGTCGGCCTGGCGCCACAGCACCGCCTTGGGCGGCCCGGTCGTCCCGCCGGTGCAGACCAGGTAGAGGTCGTCGGGCGACGGCGACCGGCAGCGGCCCGTCGACCGGCGTGGCCGCGGCCTCCTCGAAGCCGGTGCTGCCCGGCAAGCGGCGTCGACGCCCGAGCCGTCGTCGACGTCGATCGAGCACCAGGTCGGCGGTGTCGTCGGCCGCGGCGAGCAGCGGGCCCGAGCGCCGGTGGTACACGACCGCCCGGGCCGAGCAGGTCGCCGAGCAGCGCCGCCGACCTCGGCCGGCCGGTAGTGCTGGTTGACGTTGAACGGCACGGCCCGGGCCCGGAAGCAGCCGAGCATCGCCTCGACGTACTCGGGGCCGTTGTGCAGCACGAGCGCGACCGCGTCCTGCCCGCTCTCCCAGCGCTCGAGCTCGTCGCGCTCGCGGTGCAGGCCGATGCCCCTCGCGCCGAGGAAGGCGGCCAGCGACCGGGTGCGGCGCCGGACCTCGCCGTAGGTGCGGCGGACGTCGCCGCAGATCAGCATGTCGCGGTCGGGCACCGCGTCGGCGATCACGTCGTGGACGTCGGCGAGCGCCCATCCAGCTGCAGCCATGGCGAAATGTCTAGCTCTTTCGCCGATGCCCCGCAGAGCGCGGGATCTACCGGCGGGCGAGGACGCGCGCCAGGCCGTCGGTGATGAGGTTGTCGCGCGGGAAGGTGTCCGGGACCAGGCCCATCTCGTGGAGCAGGACCCCCATGCGCAGCATGATCACCGCGAACCGGAAGCCGGCGAAGAGCTCGTACCAGGGCAGGGCGTCGGTCGACCGCCCGGTGGCCGCCGACCACTCCGCCGCCGTCTCCGCCGCCGACGGGAAGCCCGGCAGTCGCTCGCAGCCGGACCCGAGGGTGAGGGCCTCGTCGGCGAACAGCCAGTAGCCGAGGTCCTGGAGCGGGTCACCGATGCCGCACATCTCCCAGTCGAGGACGGCCACGACCCGGCGGTCGCGGTAGATGAGGTTGCTGAGGCGGGAGTCGCCCCACACCAGCGCCGGTCCCTCCGGAGGGCGCCGGCGGGAGGTCGGCGCGCAGGCGGTCGAGGGCCTGCCGGGCGACCGGGTACGGCTCGGTCCCCTCGCCCCACGCGAGGAAGCGCTCGTAGTGGTCGAGGTGGGCCTCGACCGAGGTCGCTCCCGGGCGGGAACGTGCCCGCGGGGAGGGCCAGGCGGTCGAGGGCGACCCGGTGCACCTGGCTCATCGCATCGATCCCAGCCGCCCACACCGCGGCCTGACCGGCGGGCGTCTCGTCGTGGAGCCACCCCGACGCGGCGTAGCTCGGGACGTCGGTGGCGACGTCGCCCTCGACCCGGTCCATCACCCAGAACGGCCGCCCCAGCCACGAGGGGTCGGCGTCGAGCCAGTCGGACCGTCGCCATGGGCACGTCCGAGCGCTCGGCGAGGGCGTGCATCACCGCGTGCTGGCGCAGGAAGGTGTCGTCGGGGAAGACCTGGTGGCCCGAGGGCGCGATCCGCACGACCAGGGCCCGGCTCCGCCGCTCCGGACCCGCGCCCCACGTGCCGGTGAGGAACACCGTCTCGTTCGACCAGCCGGTCGAGTCGGGGATGGACACGTCGGTCACGGCCGGGTCGTCGACACCGGCGACCTCGGTCAGCCACCGGGTCAGGGTCTCGGCGGTGGCGACGGGGTCGCGCTCCAGCACGCCCACCGGTCAGGACCCTCCACCGGCGAGCGGACGGGCGATCCCGACGTCGACCAGCGCCGCGACCTCGTCGTCGGCGAGGCCCACCTCGGCCAGGACCTCGCCGGTGTGCTCGCCCAGGCGGGGTGCGCGCCACCTCGGTGACGGCGGGGCGCCGTCGAAGTCGGCCGGGGTGGCCAACATGGCCTTCGCACCCGTCCTCGTCGGGGACGGCGACCACTCCCCCGGCGGCGTGGAACTGGGCATCGGCGAGCAGGTCGTCGATGGTGTTGACCGGGCTCCAGAACAGGTCGGGCTCGGCCTCGAAGGCCTCGGTCCACTCGTCGAGCGAGCGGGTCGCGAACACCGCGTCGAGCTCGGCGATCAGCTCGCGCCCGTTGATCGCCCGGCCGCGCCCGTCGGCCCAGCGCTCGTCGTCGATCCACTCCGGGTGGCCGACGGCCCGGGCCAGCGGCGGCCAGTGGCGGTCGCCGTCGAGACCGACGATCCAGAACGGTCGCCCGTCGCCGGCGGTGTAGTTGTTCACCGTCGGGCTGTGCATCGACTCGCGGACGCCGACGGCGAGCGTGCGCCCGAGCATCAGGGCCACGTTGACGTCGAAGCCGATGGTGTAGGCGCCCTGGCGCAGCAGCGACGTCGACACGACGCAGCCCTCGCCGGTGCGCGCCCGTCCGACCAGCGCGGCGCTGATCATGGCCGCCCCGGTCATCGCCACGGAGTGGTCGCCCATGCCGGCGCGCTGGAACGGGAGCGGCCCACCCGGGGCGCGGAGCGACTCGGCGATGCCGGCCCGGGCCCAGAACGCGGCGATGTCGAACCCGGCCCGGTCGGCGTCGGGTCCGTCGAGCCCGAACCCGCTGATGAGGCCGTAGACGACCCGGGGGTGGCGCGCCCGCACGGCGTCGGGTCCGAGCCCGAGGCGGTCGAGGGCGGTGGCCCGGATGTTGGTGAGGAACACGTCGGCGTCGGCGAGGAGCCGGTGCACCAGCTCGACCCCGCGCTCGTCGGAGAGGTCGAGGGCGATGCTGCGCTTGCCCCGGTTGTCGAGCTCGAACACCGCGTTGACGTCACCGCCGAGCATCGCCTGGAAGGTGCGGGACGGGTCGCCCTCGGGCGGCTCGACCTTGACGACGTCGGCACCCCAGTCGGCGAGGATCCCCCCTGCGCCCGGACCCGCGACCCAGACCCCGAGCTCGACGACCCGGATGCCCTCGAGGGGGCCCGTCACGACTGCGCGGCGGTCGGCGGGCGTCGGGGTGAAGGTGACCGGCATGGCCTCCAGCCCGCTCACGAAGTTCGACGGCCGGATCGGGAGGTCGGCTCCGGGCACCACCGCGAGGTCCGGCAGGCGCCGCAGGATCTCGGGCAGGGCGACGCGCAGCTCGAGGCGGGCCAGAGCCGCGCCCAGGCAGAAGTGGGCGCCGAACCCGAAGGCGAGGTGGGGGTTCGGGTCGCGACGGATGTCGAAGGACTGGGGCGCCTCGAAGACGTCCTCGTCCCGGTTGGCCGAGGGGTAGAACAGCATCACCTGGTCACCCTCGCGCAACGTCTGGCCCCTCACCTCGACCTCGCGGGTGACGGTGCGCGACATGTTCCTCACCGGGGACACCCAGCGCAGCAGCTCCTCCACCGCGGAGGGCAGCAGCGACGGGTCCTCGCGGAGGGCGGCGAGCTGGTCCGGGTGCTGCAGCAGGGCCAGCACCCCGCCGCTGATCACGTGGCGGGTGGTCTCGTCGCCGCCGATCAGCAGGAGGAGCGCCTCGTTGACGATCGACTCGTCGTCGAGGCGATGACCTTCGATCTCGGCCTGGACCAGGGTGCTGATGAGGTCGTCGCGAGGGTGCGCCCGGCGATCCGCGATGACCTCCAGCTGGAGCTCCCGGAAGCCGAGCATGGCGTTGGCGCCCGCCTCGGCCAGCTCGGCCGTCAGGTCCGAGGTCGTGGCCCGGAGCATGTCGTCGGACCAGCGGAGCAGGTCGGCGTGGGCCGACTCGTCGAAGCCGATCAGGTCGGCGATCACGAGCAGCGGCAGCGGCGCGGCCACATCCCAGACGAAGTCGCACGAGCCGACCTCGCACACCCGGTCGAGGATCCCCCGGAAGATCCCGCTGACCGCCGGCTCCATGTCGGCGACCCGACGGGGCGTGAAGCCCCTGTTGACGAGGGACCGACGCCGCTTGTGGTCCGGGTCGTCCATCGAGATCATCATCGGGAAGACGGGGCTGTGCGGGCGGATGCCGCGTGCGTTGGAGAAGGTCGCCGGGTCACGCTCGATGGCGAGGACGTCGGCGTGGCGGCTGATGCCCCACGCGTCGGACGTCGGGTCGTAGTACACGGGCGCCTCCCGCCGCAGCCACGACCACACCTCGTGGGGGTCGTCGGCGTACCAGCCGCCGTCGAGCAGGTCGAGGCCCTCGCGCACGGGGTGGGTGGCGGTCACGACCGCGCTCCCGGGCTCGAGGGCGGGCAGGGGCGGCGACCGGCGTCCACGAGCACGGGACCATAGCGCCGATGTACGCACTGCGACAGCGCGACTACCGTCAGGACGAGAGCCCCACTACCAGCCGGAGGGACCCATGGTCGCGGCACCCGACGTCCCCGTGGACGGCGCCGACTGGCACCGCCGCGTCGTCGGCCGGTCGCTGCGGACGGCCACCCAGCGGTCGATCGACCGCGGCGCCAGCCTGGTCCGCGCCGCCGCGGTGCTGCTGGAACGGTCCCAGGGCGAGGACTTCACCGTCCAGGACGTGGCCGACGAGGCCGCACCAGTCGCTGCGCACGGTGTACCAGTACTTCGAGAGCAAGGACGACCTGCTCCTCGCCGTGTTCGAGGAGGCGATGCGCTCGTACGCGACGCTCATCACCGACGCCATCGAACCGCTCGACGACCCGACCGAGCGGCTGGCCGGCGCGCTGCTGGCGGCATCCCGCCTGCCCGACATCACCGGGGCCGGCGCCAACCGGGGGCTGTCCCGGCTGCGCCTGCGGCTGTCGCAGGTCGAGCCCGCCGTCGTGGGGCGGCTCCAGGCACCGGTGGCGTCCCTGGTGCGGGAGCTCGTCCGCCAGGCCGGCGCCCACGCCGATGGGCACGACGCCGATGCGAGGCCGACGGCCGATCCGACGCCGAGCGGCCGAGGCCGACGAGGCCGCGACCTTCCTGCTCCTGTCGCTGACCGCGGCGGCCATCACCAGCCACACGCTCGGCAACGACCAGGGTGCGCGCCGTCCGCAGTCCACCCAGGTGGCCCGCTTCTGCCTCCAGGGCCTCGGTGCCACGGTCGAGGCCGGCTGGCTGGAGGACGTCGAGCGGCGCCTGCGCCTCCCCCGTCGCCGGGTCAGCCTGGTGGTCCTCCCCGCCCGCTGACACCCGGTCTCCGAACTGGTCCCCCGAACCCACGCTCCGACGCGGGAACCAGGGACCAGAACGGACCCGGGGCCTACTCGGCGACCCCGCGGACCGAGGCGGGGAGGAGGCGCTTGACCAGCTTCCCGGTCGGGAGGCGGGGCAGCTCGTCCAGGAACACGACCGAGCGGGGGCACTTGAAGTGGGCGATGCGCTCGCGGCAGAACGCGATGAGCTCCTCGCCCAGGGCGTCGTCGGCCTCGACGCCGGCGGCCGGCTGCACGACGGCCCGCACCGCCTCGCCGAGGTCGGGGTCGGGGATGCCGACGACGGCCACGTCGGCGACCGACGGGTGCAGCACGAGCACGTCCTCGACCTCGCGGGGGTAGACGTTCACGCCGCCCGGAGATGACCATGTTCGACACCCGGTCGGTCAGGTAGAGGTAGCCCTCGTCGTCGAGCCGGCCGATGTCGCCGAAGGTGCCCCAGCCCCGCTCGTCGATGGCCTCGGCCGTCTTGGCCGGGTCGTTGTGGTACTCGAAGCGGGCCGGCGACTCGAACCAGACGATGCCCTCCTCGCCCGCGGGGAGATCGTCGCCGTCGGCGCCCACGATGTGCACCGTGCCCATGAGCGAGCGGCCGACCGAGCCGGGGTGGGCGAGCCACTCCTCCGGGCCGATGGCGCAGAAGCCGACGCCCTCGCTGCCCGAGTAGTACTCGTGCACGATCGGGCCGAGCCACTCGAGGGCGGCCCGCTTCACCTCGGGCGGGCAGGGCGCGGCGGCGTGCACGACGACCCGCAGGCTCGACAGGTCGAACCGGGCGCGCTCCTCCTCGGAGAGCTTCATCAGCCGCACGAGGTGGGTGGGCACCAGCTGCACGTGGGTCACCCGGTGGGCCTCGATCAGCTCGAGGGCCTGGAGCGGGTCGAAGCGGTCCATGACCACCGTGGTGCCGCCCAGCCGGTGGACCGCGGTGGTCCACCCCGCCGGAGCGGCGTGGTACAGCGGAGCCGGGCTCAGGTAGACGGTGTCCTCGCCCCCGCCGTAGAGCCCCTGCACCAGCATCACGAACGGGCTCGGCGCCCCGAGCGGGCCCCCGATCGACGGCGGCTTCACGCCCTTCGGCCGTCCCGTGGTGCCCGACGAGTAGAACATCCACGTCCCCTCGCACTGGTCGGACGGCGGGCTCGTCGGCTGCCCGGCGAGCGACCTCGGCGTACGACTCGAAGCCCGGCAGCTCGCCCCCGACGGCGATGCGGGTGCGCAGCCCGTCGCCGATGCCGTCGACCAGGTCGCCCAGCGCGGCGGAGGCCACCAGCGCGGACGCGCCGCAGTCCTCCACGATGTACCGGGTCTCGTCGCGCGACGAGGTGCCAGTTGATGGGGGTGACGTAGAGCCCGGCGCGCAGCGCGCCCCAGAGGACCTCGAAGATCTCGGTGCCGTTCTCCAGCAGGACCGCGACGTGCGACGCCGCGTCTCGCAGCCCGCGGCCCGGAGCGCGTTGGCGACCTGGCACGACCGGGCCTCGAGCTGGCCGTAGGTGAGCACGTCGCCGCCGGGGGTGATCACCGCGGGGCGATCGGGCGCCTCCGCCGCGAACCGGGTCGGGTGCTGCAGGTCGTCCACGGGTCCCCCTGTCGTCATCGGGCCGACTGTACGACCGCTAGCGTCGCCCGGAAAGTGCTGCTTTCATGTGGCGCACACGACACTTTCCCAAGGAGACCAGGGTGACCACCACCGCGGTCGAGTTCGACCCGTTCTCTCCCGAGTACTTCGACGACCCGACCGAGGTCTACCGGCGGCTGCGCGACGAGGCGCCCGTCTACTTCAGCGAGCGGTACGGGTTCTACGCCCTGTCCCGCTTCGAGGACGTGGTCAGCGCCCACCGCGACTGGAAGGGCTTCTCCAGCGCCCACGGGGTCGACCTCTCGACCCTCACCAAGGACCCGAAGCTGATCCGGTCCCTCGGCATGCTGATCATGATGGACCCGCCGGAGCACGACCGGTTCCGCACCCTGGTCAGCCGGGTGTTCACCCCCCGGGCCGTGGTCGCGCCTGGAGCCGATGATCCGCGAGGTCATCTCCGACCTGCTCGACGCGGTGGAGGACCGGGACGACCTTCGACGTCGTGCGCCGACCTCGTCCGCGCCCTTCCCCGTCGAGATCATCTCCCGGATGCTCGGCGTGCCCGCGGGCGAGCGCCAGCAGATCCGCGAGTGGCTCGACCTCACCCTGCACCGCGAGCCGGGCGAGGTCGACCCCTCCCCCGAGGGCGCGGCGGCGATGCTCGAGATGGTCGGCTACTTCCTCGAGCTCACCGCGGAGAAGCGGGCCCCCGACCGACGACATGCTCACCCGCCTGACCCAGGTGACCGTCGAGCGCGAGCGACGGCAGCGAGACGGCGCTCACCGACCACGAGATCGCCGGCTTCGCAGGCCTCATCGGCGGGGCCGGGGCCGAGACCGTCACCAAGCTGGTCGCCAACGCGGCGGTGCTCTTCGACGCCCACCCCGACCAGTGGGATGCGGTCCGGGCCGACCCCGACCTCATCCCGCGGGCGGTGGAGGAGATCCTCCGCTACCTCCCGCCGTCGCAGTACCAGGGCCGGTTCTCGTTCGAGGAGCGCACCTTCGAGGGCGGCACCATCCCCGCCGGGTACCCCGTCCTGCTGATCACCGGCGCCGCGACCCGCGACCCGCGCGCGCTTCGACCGGCCCGACGAGTTCGACATCACCCGGCCGCCGGCCATCGCCATCGGCTTCGGCCACGGCGTGCACAGCTGCCTCGGCGCGGCCCTGGCCCGCATCCGAGAGCCGCATCGCGCTCGACGAGATGGCCCGCCGGTTCCGCCGGCTGCACGTCGACCACGACGGCCTGCGCCGGGTCAGCATGTCGAACGTCGCCGGCTACTCGAGCGTGCCGGTCACCGCGGTGCGCTGACCGGCACGCCCAGCCGCGGCTCCCCTCCTGCTACTCCCCCGGCTGGGGGTAGTCGAGGTTGCCGTCGATCTCCTCGACCAGGTTGAGCTGCTCGTCGCCGATGACGAACTCCTTGCCCTCCGGGTCGAAGGTCACCTGGTAGTAGTACGGGTTCGACACCGGGCCGAAGAGGCCCTCGCCCGTGCCACCCCGCGGCGTCCAGGGGGCGGTGAGGTCGAGCATGTCGACGTCCTGCGCAGCCTCGAAGGCGGTCTGGATGGCCTCGCGGGAGATGTCGTCGGGGTCACCGAACTCCTCCACGACCGTCACCAGCGCGTACACCGCCAGCCACGAGCGGATGGGGCTCGACTTCAGCTCGTCGGGCTGGAGGGCGGGCTCATCGGACGCACCCAGGTCGATCAGCACGTCGGCGAGGGCCGGCCAGCGCTCCAGCGAGCCCGTCGCCGGCGGCACCTCGGAGTTGAACACCATGTTGGTGGCGAAGTCGCCGAAGTCCTCGAGGTCGGCCTGGCCGAAGGTCCCGAGGCTGAGGGAGAAGGTGAGGTCGGTGCCGACCTGCTCCGCGGCCCGGATGACCTGGAGGGCCTCGGTCTCACCCAGCGCCAGCACGACGCCCTCGGCGCCGGAGTCCTCCGCGGCCAGCACGAACTGCTGGTAGTCGGTGGTGCCGGCGGGCACGGGGATCATCTCGGTGATCTCTGCGCCGTAGGCGTCGAGCAACGGAGCCGCGAAGCCGGGGAGGGCCTGCACCTGCGGGGTGTCGACGTGGATCATGGCGATCTTGGTGATGTCCTGGCGGCCGAGGGCCGAGAACATCATGAACGTCGTGCCCGAGCTGCCGCCGGAGAGCGGGAAGGCGACGGGAGACGCGAGCTCCTGGGCTGCGGGCGACACGCCGATGCGGGGGAGGCCGGCCTCCCCGGTCACCTCGACGATGCCGTCGGGGTTGGCCGCGGTCGTGTCGTTGATCGTGGCGACGACCCCGTCGTCGACCAGCTCTCGGGCGCAGTCGACCTCACCGTTGGGGTCGAGCTGGGTGTCGCACGCGGTCAGCTCCATGCAGTGGCCGCCGACGCCGCCCCGGGCGTTGAACGCCTCGACCGCGGCCTCGGCGCCCTGGACCTGGTCGATGAGCGAGAGCACGGCCGACTCGAACACCGTCATCTGCCCGAGGGGGTAGACGGGCAGCTCCGCGTCGCACGGGCCGTCGTCGGTCAGCAGCCCGGAGGCCTCGAGCTCCTCGGCGGAGCTCTCACCGCCGTCGCCGCCGGAGCCGCCGTCGGACCCCTCGTCGGGATCCTCGGTGCACGCACCCGCACCCAGCACCAGCACGCACACCAGCGCCACCAGCCACGATCGCTTCGAACCCATCACGCCCCCTCTGTCGGGAAGTCCATACCTCTAGATGTTTAGGCGGCATCGGCGCGGTCGGCAAGCGATGCTCCCGCGGAGGCCCGGGGGTGTGATCGGGTCCCGATCCCTCGAGAGGTCTCTGGTACCGTCCGCGGCCCGACGCCGAGTGGAGGAGCACCGATGCGCACCGAGGCCGCGATCCTGTGGGAGTTCGGCGGGGACTGGTCCGTCGAGGAGATCGAGCTCGACGCCCCCAAGGCGGGTGAGGTCCTCATCGAGGTGGTCGCCTCCGGCATGTGCCACTCCGACGAGCACCTGCGGACGGGCGACCTCCCCTTCCTGCCCCCGATCATCGGCGGTCACGAGGGCGCGGGGATCGTCGTCGAGGTCGGGCCCGAGGTGTCCTGGCTCGAGCCCGGCGACCACGTCATCACCTCGTTCATCCCCGCCTGCGGGCGCTGCCCCTCGTGCGCGAGCGGCCACTCCAACCTCTGCGACCTCGGCGCCCACCTCGGCGCCCGGGGCCAGATCGCCGACGGCACCTCCCGCCACCACGCCCGCGGCGAGGACATCGCGACCATGTGCCTGCTCGGCACCTTCGCCGCCCACACCGTGGTGAACGAGGCCAGCTGCATCAAGGTCGACCCGTCGGTGCCCCTCGAGCAGGCCTGCCTCCTCGGCTGCGGGGTCGTCACCGGCTGGGGCTCGTCGGTGAACGCGGCCGGCACCGGCCCGGCCGACACGATCGTCATCGTCGGCATCGGGGGCATCGGGGCCAGCGCGGTGCTGGGGGCCCGGGCCGCGGGCGCCAAGCAGATCGTCGCGGTCGATCCGGTCGAGTCGAAGCGGGAGCGGGCCCTCGCCTTCGGCGCCACCCACACCGCGGCATCGCTGGGCGAGGCACGCAACCTGCTCAAGGAGATCACCTGGGGGCGGATGGCCAACCAGCTGGTGCTCAGCATGGGCGTGGGCGACGGGCAGCTCCTGCTCGACGCGCTGTCGTGCGTCGGCAAGCGGGGCCAGGTCGTGGTCACCAACATCCACCCGGCCAGCGAGATCTCGGTGTCGATGAGCCTGCTCGACCTCACCCTCCAGGAGAAGGTCGTCCGGGGCTCGCTGTTCGGCTCGGGCAACCCCCGGGCCGACGTGCCCAAGCTGCTCGAGCTGCACGCCGCCGGCGAGCTCCCGCTCGACCAGCTGGTGACCCAGACCTACCCGCTCGACCGGATCAACGACGGCTACGAGGACATGCGCAACGGAACGAACATCCGTGGCGTGCTCCTCCCCGGCTCGGGCGGCTAGCGCGTCGCCGGCTTCTTCGCCGGAGCCTTGCGGGATGCCGCCTTCTCCTCGACGGCCTTCTTCGGGGCGGCCTTCTTCGGGGCGGCCTTCCGGCGCGGCGGTCGGGCGGGCGCGCCGCCGGGGAGCTGCACCCGCTCGGTGAGATCGTCGAGGTAGCCGGGCTCGAGGTCGGCGCCGAGGCCCCGCAGGCAGAAGGTGACGACGCCCATCGCGTCGGGGCGCCGCACGCCGAGGTCGTTGCCGAGCCGCTCGGCGGTGATCACCGCAGCGTTGAGCGACAGCAGCATGAAGGTGGCGGCGTCGGGATCGTCGACGCGGATGCGGCCGGCGGCCGCCGCGTCCTCCACCAGCTCGCGGACCAGGCTGGTGGTCGCGGCCTGCGAGCGCCCGACCAGCTCGGGCTGCGACTCGGCCAGCCGCAGGCGGAGCCGGGCCAGGCCCCGGTCGAAGCCGGCGTCGCTCAGCATGGGCATGGTGACGGCGGCGATCATGGCGCCCCCCAGCCGGTCGAGGGGGTCGTCGAGCGGCTCGATGGCGGCCCGGATGAGGTGGGCGTAGGTCCGCATCGCCTCCTCGAACACGGCGAGGAGGAGGTCGTCCTTGCTCTCGAAGTACTGGTAGAGCGTGCGGAGCGACTGGCCCGCCTCGTCGGCGACCTCCTGCACCGTGATGCCCTCGCCGTTCGAGCGCTCCAGGACGGTGGCGGCCGCCTGGACGAGGGCCTGGCCCCGGTCGAGCGAGCGCTTGGTCGCGGTGCGCAGCGAGCGGCCGACCACCCGGCGGTGCCACTCGGCGTCGCCGTCGTCGGGGAGGTCGGGGGTCAGCCTGGGCATCGAGGGCAGCTCCTTCGGATCCGCTCAGAAGTGGTCGAGCAGGTCGACCACGGTCTTGGCCCGCTGGCCGAGCAGGACCTTGCCGACGACGCCCATGTGGGTCCGCCAGTGCTGCTCGGCCGCCTCGGCGTCGCCGGCCTCGATCAGCTCGACCAGCCGCCGCTGCGAGCGCACGCCCCGACGGCGCACGGCCACGGAGTCGCCGCTCCCCTCCTGGGTCGCGGCGGTGACCGCCCGCTCGACCACCTCGGTGAGCATCTCGGCCACGATCGTCAGCGTCTGGTTGCCGGCGAGGGCGACGAGCTCCTGGTGGAACGCGGCGTTGGCGGGGCCGAAGGCGGCCGCGTCGTCGATGGCGGCCTCCTCGGCCTCGATGAGCGCGGTGAGCCGACGGGCGGAGGTGCGGCGGCCGCGGGCCTGGGCGACGAGCCGCACCGCCGACGGCTCGATGATCGTCCTGGCCTCGTACACGTCGGCCAGCGACACGTTGCGGGCCTGGAGGACCAGCGCGGCGCTCCTCGCCGCCTGCCGGTGGTCGGGTCGGTGCACGACGACCCCGCCGAGGACGCCGCGCACCACCGTGATGAGGCCCTCGGCCTCGAGGATGCGCAGCGCCTCGCGCAGGGACGGGCGCGAGACGCCGAAGCGCTCGATGAGGTCGGGCTCGTGGCCGAGCGAGTCGCCCTCGTCGAGCTCGCCCGAGATGATGAGGTGCCGCAGCTCGTCGGCGATCTGCTGCGGCTTCTCCCGCGGCTTGTCACGGGCCGGGCGGAGAGCGCCGGAGGTCGGCTTGTCAGCCATCTGCTGCTCGGCCCCCTGCCGTCTCGTCGTCTGTGGTGGCGACGACGGTACCCGCAGGCGTCCGGCTCACGTGACCTCCGGCGACGACGTCGCGGTCAGCCGCCGGCGCCGTTCGACGACTCGGTCGAGCGGATCTCCGTCTTCATGGCGTCGAGGGTGAGGAGGATCGGCAGGCCGGACTCGCTGAGGGCGTGCCCGTGGCCGGTCTGGTGGACGTCGAAGACCGACTGGATCGCGGCGTAGAAGCCCTGCACGTCGAGGGTCTGGTTGACCGCCCGCTTGGCCTGGCGCAGGGCGAACGGGTGCTTGGTGGCGATCTCCTCGGCCAGGGCGCGCGTGGCGGGGCGCAGCTCGTCGAGGGGCACCACCTTGGTGACCATCCCGAAGCGCTCGGCCTCCTCGGCGGTCATCGACCGGCCGGTGAAGAGGAGCTCCTTGGCCTTGCGGGCGCCCCACTCCCAGGTGTGGCCGTGGTACTCGACGCCGCCGATGCCGAGGCTGACGACGGGGTCGGAGAACTTCGCGTTCTCGGCCGCGATGATCAGGTCGCACGGCCACGCGAGCAGCAGGCCGCCGGCGATGCAGACGCCCTGCACCGCAGCGATCGACGGCTTCGGCACGTTGCGCCAGCGCAGCGAGTACTCCAGGAAGCTGCGGGACTCGATGCCGTAGATCTCGGCCACCGTCCACTTCTTGGGCGGCGCATCGGGGTCGTCGCCGACGCCCTTGAGGTCGTGCCCGGCGGAGAAGTGCTTGCCGTTGGCCTGCAGGATGATGACCCGCACGTCGTCGTCGTCGGCGGCCATGCGCCACGCCTCGTCGAGGTCGTCGAGCATGGGCATCGTCTGCGCGTTGGCGGCCTCGGGCCGGTTCAGCGTGATCGTCGCGATGCCTGCGTCGACCTCGTAGTCGATGAACGTCGTCTCCACCACAGCCTCGGTTGCTCGGGTACAGTGCCGCTTTCGATCGTAGCTAGTCGCACTTTCGCCAGCAACGAGGCGGCGTGCACAGGAGAGGAGACGCGGTGACCGACGTGATGCAGGGGATCCGGATCCTCGAGGTGGCCGAGCACACCTTCGTCCCCGCCGCCTCGGCCCTGCTGGCCGAGTGGGGCGCCGAGGTCATCAAGATCGAGCACGTCGAGCGGGGCGACGCGATGCGCGGCCTGGCCGCCAGCGGCACCATCCCCATCACCGGCGGCGTGCACGTCCTGCTCGAGCACTCCAACCGGGGCAAGCGGAGCCTCGGCGCTCGACCTCACCTCCGAGGAGGGCCTCGACGTCCTCTACCGGCTGGCCGACACCTCCGACGTGTTCCTCACCAACAAGCTCCCCGGCGTCCGTCGCAAGCTGAAGATCGACCGCGACGACATCGTCGGCCGCAACCCGAACATCGTCTACGCGTCGGGCTGCGGCCAGGGTGAGCTCGGGCCCGACGCCGACGCCGGCTCCTACGACATGCTCGGCTACTGGTCGCGCTCCGGGGTGGCCTACGCGCTGTCGCGCGAGGAGGACCACGAGATCACCGCCCCTCCCCCGGCCTTCGGCGACTCCATCGGGGCCATGACGATCGCGGGCGGGATCATGGGCGCGCTGCTCCACCGCGAGCGCACCGGCGAGGCCACGACGGTCGACGTGTCGCTGCTCGGCGTCGGGATGTGGTCGATGGGCGCGGCCATGGCCCTGTCGCTCCAGCTCGACATGCCGTGGAAGGCGCCGGCGCGCGGGTCGACGTTCGGCAACCCCCTGGTGGGCACCTTCGAGACCTCCGACGGCCGGTTCGTGGCCCTCACCTGCCTCCAGGGCTTCAAGTACTGGCCCGAGGCGTGCGAGGTGCTCGGCATCCCGGAGCTGGCCTCCGACCCCAGGTACGCCGACGCCGCCCTCCTCGCCGAGAACGGGGTGGCCGCCACCCAGAGCGTGAAGGCGGCCTTCGCCGGCCGCACCGCCGAGGAGTGGCGCGAGCGGCTCGCCGGCTTCAGCGGCCAGTGGGCCATGGTGCAGTCGACGCTCGAGGCCGCGGTCGACCCCATGACGGTCGCCAACGGCTACGTCCGCGAGTACGCCACCTCCGAGGGCACCACCTTCGACATGGTGGCCCCGCCGGTCCGCTTCGGCGGCGAGTCGGCCACCGCCAAGCGGGCGCCCGAGTTCAACGAGCACGGCGACGACATCCTCGGCGAGCTCGGCCTCGACATGGACGCCATCCTCGACCTCAAGATCAAGGGCGTGGTGGCCTGACCGCCGCTCCGGCGCAGGTCAGCTCACTCGGAGGAGGCTCACCCGTGGCCCTCGGCGTGCACCTGTTCCTGCCCCAGATGCGGATGTCGCACGACGACATCGTCGCCCGCGCCCGCGCCGCGGAGGCGTCCGGCTTCGAGGGCATCGCCTTCATGGACCACCTGGCCCCGCCGCTCGCCGCCGAGCAGGACATGTGGGAGGCGATGGAGATCGCCGGGTGGGTGCTGGCCCGCACCGACTCGCTGACCGTGTCGCACCTCGTGCTGTGCGATGCGTTCCGCCACCCGGCGGTCCTGGCCCGCCAGGTCACCTCGCTCGACCACGCGTCCGGCGGCCGCTTCGAGCTCGGCATCGGCTGGGGCTCGGTGCCCGAGGAGCTGGCCACCTACGGGGTCGGCTCGACCGAGCCCCGCGCCCGCGTCGACCGGCTGGGCGAGACCCTGTCGATCGTCCGTGGGCTGTGGTCGGGCGAGGTCGTCGACCACCACGGCGAGCACCTGACCCTCGTCGGCGCGCAGCAGCGTCCCGTCCCGACCCGGCCGATCCCGATCACCATCGGCGGGATCGGTCCCCGCACGCTCGCCCTCGTCCGCGCCCACGCCGACTGGTGGAACGTGCCCGTGCACCAGCTCGACCGGGTGCCCGAGCTGCGCGACCGGGTCGGCGACGCCCGGGTGTCGGTGCAGGTGCGGGTCGCGCTGGTGCGCGACGAGGCCGAGCGGGCCGCGATCGTCGCCACCGACCACCGTCGCTTCGGCGACACCAAGATGCACACCGGCCTGGTGGCCGGCACCGCTCCCGAGGTCGCCGAGCACCTCGCCGGCCTCCACGCCCAGGGCATCGACCGCACCTACCTGTGGTTCGCCGACTTCGCGCCGGTCGACACCCTCGAGCGCTTCGCCGAGGTGCTGAGCCTCCTCGCGACCGCCTGACCGGACCGCCGCCCGGTCCGGCAGGGTCAGCCGCCGAAGGGCGCCGCGAAGGGCGTGGCCCGGTCCCAGAACCGGAGGTCGGCGCAGGCGGCCACGAACCGCTTGGCATCGGCGGGCCGGCGGAGGGTCGTGCACCCGCCGTCGAGGTCGGCCTCGGTGAGGCCGGCCGCCGTCAGCAGCGCGGCGGTGGCCTCGGTGAAGGCGAGGAGCTTGGCGTGGGCCACGGCGTCGGCCACGAACTGGCGCGCCGGCGGGTGGGCCGCCAGGTCATCGACCTCCGAGTCGGAGGCCACCACCGCCACCGCGTCGTAGACCACCGACGGGGCACCGTCGAGCAGCTCGTCGGCCGGAAGGGGGGTGCCGTCGTCGAGGACGACGCCGCCGACCTTCATGGCGATCACCTCGACCGTCGCGCCCGCCGAGCGGGTGGCGCGGCGGAGGGCGTCGACGAGTCCGGCGTCGGCCCCGTCGGTGACCAGCAGGCCGAGACGGCGCCCGGCGAAGGTGCCAGGCGGGTCGGCCAGGATGCTGAGCGACGGTGACGGGTCGAGGTCGATCGGCTCACGGGCCGGCGTGCTCGCCTCGGGGAGGTCGAGCCCGAGCCCGTCGGCGATCGTCGCCGCGAGCTCCTCGTCGACGTTGCGCAGGTTGGCGACCATCCGGCTCCGGATGGGCTCGTACCGGACCTTCGAGAGCTCGAAGGTGAACGCATCGGCGATGTGCTGCTGCTCGATCGGCGTCTGGCTGTGGAAGAACATCCGGGCCTGGCTGTAGTGGTCGGCGAACAGCTCGGGGCGCACCCGACGTTGGGTGCCCTCCTCCGGCGCGGCGAACGGGACGTACCCGCGGGCGGGATCCTGGCGGGGCCCCCGCTCCGCCTCGCTCCAGCTGTTGGGCTCGTAGTTCGCCCGACCGCTGGGGTTCGCCATCGCCATGTGGCCGTCCTGCTGGAAGTGGGCGACCGGGCACCGGGGCTGGTTGACGGGGATCTGGGTGAAGTTGGGGCCACCCAGGCGCTTGAGCTGCGTGTCGAGGTAGGAGAAGTTCCGGCCCTGGAGCAGCGGGTCGTTGGTGAAGTCGATGCCGGGGACGACGTTCTGGGTGCAGAAGGCGACCTGCTCCGTCTCGGCGAAGAAGTTGTCGACCACCCGGTCGAGCGTGAGCCGACCCACCGGCCGGAACGGCACGACCTCCTCGGGGATCAGCTTGGTGGCGTCGAGCACGTCGAACGGCAGCGAGTCGGCCAGCTCGTCGTCGAAGACCTGCACCCCCAGCTCCCACACGGGGTGATCGCCCGAGGTGATCGCGTTCCAGAGGTCGCGCCGGTGGAAGTCGGGGTCGGCGCCGTTGATCTTCACCGCCTCGTCCCACAGGACGGACTGCAGGCCGCCGAGCGGACGCCAGCGGAACTTCACGAACGAGGCCTGCCCGTCGTCGCGGACGAAGCGGAACGTGTGCACCCCGAAGCCCTCCATGAAGCGGAAGGAGCGCGGGATCGCCCGGTCCGACATCGTCCACAGCAGCATGTGGGTGGTCTCGGGGACCAGGGAGGCGAAGTCCCAGAAGGAGTCGTGGGCCGACTGCGCCTGCGGGAAGCCCCGGTCGGGCTCCGGCTTCACCGAGTGCACCAGGTCCGGGAACTTCATGGCGTCCTGGATGAAGAACACCGGGATGTTGTTGCCCACGAGGTCCCAGTTCCCCTCGTCGGTGTAGAACTTCACCGCGAAGCCGCGGACGTCGCGGGCCAGGTCCATGCTGCCCTTGCTGCCGGCCACGGTCGAGAACCGCACGAAGACCGGCGTGCGCTTGCCCACCTCGGAGAACGGGTCGGCCCGGGTCACGTCGGTGAGGGACTCGTCGCACTCGAACACCCCGTGGGCGCCGAAGCCGCGGGCGTGCACCACCCGCTCGGGGATCCGCTCGTGGTCGAAGTGGAAGAGCTTCTCCCGCAGCACGAAGTCGCTCATCGCCACCGGGCCCCGCTCGCCCACGGTGAGGCTGTTCTGGTCGTCGGCGACCACCACCCCTTGCTGCGTGGTCAGGGCGCGGGCGCCGTCCGCCGCGTCCTGGTGGGCGTCGCCGCCGGAACCGAGGCGGAGGTCGGCGTCGGCGTCGGGCCCCGAGTCGTCGCCCAGGTTGCGGTCGACACCGGTGCTGGTCGGGGCCGAGAGGGCGGGCGAGCGCTGCGCATCGGGCAGGCGGCGAGGGCGGGAGGAGGAGGCCATGGGGACCCCCTTCACCCCGGGCGCCGTCTCAAACCACCTCGTGACCGGCGCCGGGATCTCCCGACGGGCCGATCAGCTGGCGATGCGGCCGTCCTCGATGTGCACCGTGCGGTCGGCGTAGTGGGTGATGCGGTCGTCGTGGGTGACGATGATGGCGGCGGTCCCGCGGGACTTCATCTCCTCGCGGATCAGGTGCACCACCTGGTCGCCGAGGTGCGAGTCGAGCGCGGAGGTGGGTTCGTCGAACATCACCAGGCCCGGCTGGTTCATCAGGGCCCTCCCGATGGCCACGCGCTGGCGCTGACCCCCGGAGAGCTGGCCCGGCAGGTTCCCGGCCCGGTCGCTCAGCCCGAGCTCCTCGAGGAGGGTGTCGGCCCGCTCCTTCGCCCCCTTCCGACGGTTCCGCCGACCGGCCAGCTCGTCGACGACGAGCAGGTTCTCCCGGGCGGTGAGGAACGGCACCAGGTTCACGGTCTGGAAGACGAAGCCGACCGAGCTCCGTCGGAAGTCGGTGAGCTGGCCCGCCGAGTACTCCGTGATGTCCTCGCCGGCCACGACGACCCTGCCGTCGGTCGGGGTGAGCAGGCCGCCGGCGATCGAGCACAACGTGGTCTTGCCCGAGCCCGACGGTCCCACGAGGGCCACGATCTCGTCCGCGCCGACCTCGAGGTCGGCGTGGTCGAGGGCGACGATCTCGCCGTCGCCGGCGGGGTAGGTCTTGCGCACCCCTTCGAGGCGGAGGGCGGGGGCGGCGGACTCCATGGCGGTGGTCTCCTCGGACGGATCGGGGCGGCTCACGACGACGCCCCGATGGCGGACGCCGGGTCGATGCGCAGCACGCGGCGCAGCGAGAACGAGGTGCCGGCCACGCCGGCGACCAGCATCAGGACGGTGCTGAAGACGAGCCGGGCGGGGGTCGCCACGAAGGGCAGGGCGCCGGCCGGGATGACGGCGTCGAGGGCGAGCGACCCGACCACCCCGACGAGGGCGGCGAGGAGCGTGACGACCACCGCCTGGAGCACGACGCCGAGCACGAGCGTGCGACCCGACGCCCCGATCGCCTTGAGGATGCCGTAGAGCCCGATCCGCTCGACCGTGATGAGGGCGAAGAAGAGGGCCACCACGACCACCGCCACGATGGCGGTGACCCCGATGATCTGGTTGAAGGTGGCCCGCTGCTGGCTGACGCCGGGGAGGGCCTCGATGGCCTCGTCGAAGGTGAGGGTCGCGGTCGACCCGGTGGCCTCGTCGATGGCGTCGGCCACCTCGGCGGCGGCACCGTCGTCGGTCCGCACCACGAGGGCCTGCACCGAGTCGTCGGTGGCCAGGTCGGGCCGGTTCTCGGCGGTGACGGTGCGCCACGTCTCCAGCGAGGCCCAGAGGCTGGCCTGGCCCGAGTACCGCGTGTCGTCCACGAAGGCGACCACCTCGACCTCGGTGCGGGCCGGGCCGAGGAGGAGGGTGTCACCCGCCTCGACCCCGTCGGCCTGCAGGCTCGAGTCGGCCACGACCTCGCCCTCGGCGGGAGGTTCCTCGGGCACGCCCCGCGGGGCCAGCTCGTAGCCGAACAGCGCGGTCGACAGCAGGTCCCTGGTGTCCGGCTCCCCCTCGGGGCGGGCGCCGAGCTGGGTCGAGCCGAGGGCGCCGACCGAGTCGACCCCCTCGACCTGCTCGACCTGCTCGCGCACCTCCGGGGAGATGCTGCTCCTCGGCAGCGACTCCCGGGCCGACGACGAGTACACGATGAGGTCGGCCCGCTGGGCCCGGTAGGCGCCGGTCGACGACGCCAGCAGCCCGTCGAGCAGCCCACCGAGGAACATCAGCAGCAGGGCGATGAGGGTCAGGATCGCACCGGCGACGGCGAACCGACCGGGGCGGCGACGGAGCTCCCTCAGGGCGAGCCTCATCGGATGCCCGCCCCCACCGTCGCCTCGACCGGATCGATGCGCAGCACCCGTCGGAGAGATGCGAGGGCGCTGATCAGCCCCAGCACCACCAGGAGCACGGTCCACGTGAGCACCGCGGCCGGGTCGAAGCGCAGGGCGAGGCCCCCGACTCGGGCCCCCGTCAGCGGGGCGTAGAGCGCGATCCCCACCAGGAGGCCGGCGCCGAGGACGAGGCCGACCTGCAGCAGCAGGGAGCGGGCGAGGGTCGACGTCGGTGCGCCGATCGCCCGGAGCAGCGTCAGGGAGCCGGACTTCTGCAGGGTCACGATGAGGAAGAAGAGACCGGTCACCAACGGCACGACCATGCCGTAGAGCAGGAAGATCACCTGGAACGACTGTCGGACCTGGGCCACGCCGGGGCTGGTGTCGGCCGCGTCCTCCCGGGTGAGCGCCTCGGCGTCGGGGGCGGCTGCGTCGACCGCGGCGACCACCTCCTCGGCCGTCACCCCGTCGGCGGGGAACAGGGCGAGGGCGTTGGGCAGCGAGCCTGCGGTCCCTGGCGACGCCGCCCGGGCTGCCGTCGCGAACGTCTCGCCGTCGGTGAAGAGCGTCGGTGAGACGCTCAGCTGCACGTCGGACGCGACGCCGACGACGGTCAGGATCGCCGGCTCACCGTCGGCGGGCGGCACGACCTCCACCTCGTCGCCGACCTCGAAGTCCGTGTCGCTGCCGACCGCCTCACCCACCGCCGAGGGGCGGCGTCCCCCGCTGAGCTCGACGGGGCGCACGCGGTCCGCGTCGTCGGCACCGACGATCGCGGCGTCGCTCGGCTCCGCCCCGTCGACCCGGACGGTGAAGGTGTCCTGCTCGACCCGGACCACGGCGGCGACGCCCTCGACCGAGCGGACCTGCTCCTCCAGCGGCGGGGGGATCGCACTGGCCTGGAGGGTGCGCTGGGCGTCGACGTTGTACACGAGCACGGGCGCGGTCTGGTTGCGGACCCCGCCGACGAACGACGTGATCAGGGCCGACTGGAGGGCCTGCTGGAACAGGATGAGGAAGACGAGCAGCCCGATCGCGCCGACGAGCAGCGCGAAGCGGACCGGCGCCCGTCGGATCTCCTTCAGCGCCAGGTTCACCCGTCGATCCCCCCGTGTGGTGGCGCGGCGGAGCCCGACGGGGGCGCGACGAGGCACGGGACGAACGCGTTCACGGACATCACTTCGGTGCCGACCCTCCCCGCGGATGCACCCGGGGACCTTCGGCCCGCCGGCCGCGACGGGGCGCCGTCGGGAGTGGGTAGGTTGCATCGCCGATCCGAGGAGGCCCCGATGTCCGCATTCGACGCAGAGTACGAGCCCAGCCCGTGGGAGCCGATCGAAGGGGAGGTCGCCCTCTACGAGCGGACCGGGGGCGCGGAGCCGAGCGCGATCGTCGGCGACCAGTGGATCATCCTCTGGACCCTCGGGGCCCGGTCCGGCAAGGTCCGCAAGACCCCGCTCGTGCGCGTCAGCGACGGGGAGGGCCGCTACGCGGTGATCGGCTCGATGGGCGGCGCGCCCACCCACCCGCAGTGGGTGCACAACGTGCGGGCCAACCCCACCGCTCGCCTCCAGGACGGTCCGGAGCGTCCGCGACTTCTCGGTCCGCGAGGTCGACGGCGACGAGAAGGCGGCCTGGTGGGCCCGAGCCACCGCAGTGTGGCCCGACTACGACGCCTACCAGGCGGCGACCGAACGGCAGATCCCGCTCTTCGTCCTCGACCCGACCAGCTGACCGCCGGTCGACCGCTCGGTCACTGGCCGGTGAACCGAGGGTCCCGTCGCTCCATGTAGGACAGGAAGCCCTCCTTCATGTCCTTGGTCGTGTACACGATGTGCTGGGCACGGGCCTCGCCCTCCATGGCGTCGTCGAAGGTGCCGGTGACGCTCGCGTCGATCTGGGCCTTCATCAGGCTCATGGCGGTGGTGGGTCCGGTGGCCAGCCGCTGACCCCACTCGGCGACGAGGGCCGGCAGCTCCTCCGGGGTGACGACCTCGTTGATCAGGCCCCACTGGAGGGCGGTGGCGGCGTCGAGGGTGTCGCCGAAGTAGGCCATCTGCTTGGCCCGTCGGACGCCGACGAGGTGCGGGGTGGTCCACGAGGTGCCGCCGTCCAGGGCGAGGCCCCGCTTGACGAACACCTCCATGAAGCGGGCCCGATCGGTGGCGACGACGAGGTCGCAGGCCAGCGCGATCCCCAGCCCGACGCCGACCGCGACACCGTCGACCGCCGCCAGCGTGGGCTTGGGGAGGTGCTTGAGGCGGCTGATGATCCGACCCACGATCCGCATCTCGTGGACGATGGGCTGGACCCCCCGACCGGTGAGGCCGGCCGACTCCTCGCCCGACAGGTCGGCACCGGCGGAGAAGTTGCCCTCGGCCCCGGTCACGACCAGCGCCCGGACGGTCGGGTCGGACTCGACGTCGGTGAGCACCGCATCCAGCTCGTTCCACATCGCCGCGCTGATCGCGTTCTTGCGCTCGGGTCGGTCGAGCGTGACGGTCACCAGCCCCTCGTCCCGGTCGACGATCAGGGCGGTGAGCGAGTCGGTGTCCATGGGAGCTGTCTCCTGGGTCAGGGCCTGAGGTCGGACGTCGGGGCCCGGCGGGGTCTTGCCGATTCCTGTTCCGTGCGCCAGAATCCCATTCTGTGAAGCAGAACGCAACCGGCGCGGGCTCGGGGGGAGGCGACGTCGCCGAGCGGATCGCCGCCGCCACCGCGTCCCGCCGCCGCCGGCCGGACTACCCGGCCGAGGTGCGCGCCCTGCTCGACGCAGCCCGCAAGGTCATCGCCGCCACCGGCAAGGCCCGGGTCGCGGACATCGTCGCCGAGGCCGACCTCTCCAACGACGCCTTCTACCGGCACTTCCCGTCGAAGGACGACCTGGTGGCCGCCCTCAGCCAGGAGGGCGCCGAGCGGGTCGCGGCGTCGCTGGCCCGACGCATGGCCGAGCAGCCCGACGCCGAGGCCCAGGTGCGCTGCTGGGTGACGGGGCTCCTCGAGCAGGCCTCGGTCGACAAGGCCGGCCAGAACCTCGCCGTCATCAACGTCAGCACCAACTTCAACACCGCCATCCCGACCGGCGCCCACGAGCTCTCCCGTCTCCCGCTCGCCCGGTTGCTGCACGAGCCCTTCGCCGTCCTCGGCAGCCCCGACCCCGACCTCGATGCCGAGCTGGTGACCCACGCCGTCACCAACCGGCTGGCCGGGCACCTCTGGGCGGGCACCGCCCCGACCCCGGCGGAGACCGACTACCTGACCGACTTCGGCCTGAGGACAGCGAGACACCGATGACACGAGCGATCGACTGCCTGGTGAACGTCGACTTCGGCGACGTGGCCAAGCAGCCCGAGTGGATGGTCCGCGTGAAGGAGGACTACTTCAAGGGCGGCGACTCGTTCTTCAAGAGCCCCGAGCTGCACGAGCTGCTCGACGACATGGACGCCAACGGCGTCGAGAAGGCGATCCTCGTCACCCGAGCGTCCGCCACCGACGACCGGGCCCACCGCTTCGTCGAGGCCCGACCCGACCGCTTCGCGCTCGGGCATCGGCGGCTTCAACCTCCTGCAAGCCGATGAAGACGGTGCGCACCCTGCGAGTCCGTTCGTCCGCAGACCACCCGGTCGCCTACGCGCTGGTCGGGCCGAGCTTCTGGGGCGACGGCATGTACCCGCCGAGCGACGCCGTCTACTACCCGCTGTACACCAAGTGCTGCGAGCTCGACCTGCCGCTCTGCATGAACACCGGCATCCCCGGTCCGCCGATCCCGGCCGAGCCGCAGAACCCGATCCACCTCGACCGGGTCTGCATCCGCTTCCCCGAGCTGCGGCTGTGCATGATCCACGGCGCCGACCCGTGGTGGGACATCGCCATCCGGCTGATGATCAAGTACCGGAACCTGCGCCTGATGACCTCGGCGTGGTCGCCGAAGTACCTGCCCGAGTCGCTCCTGCACTACATGCGCACCCGCGGCACCGAGCGGATCCTGTTCGCCTCCGACCACCCGGTGCTCTCGATGGAGCGCTGCCTCGGCGAGGCCGCCACCCTCGACCTGCCCGACGAGGTCCGCGACGCCTGGCTCCACGGCAACGCCGACTCGTTCTTCTTCCCGACCGACCGCTGACCCGGAGATCCCCATGGACCCGCGCCCGTTCGACGCCGACAACCACTACTACGAGCCGCTCGACAGCTTCACCCGCCACCTCGACAAGCGCGTTCCACGACCGGGGCGTGAAGCCGATCCAGGACGGCAAGCGGGTCAAGGTGCTGATCGGTGGCGCGGTCAACACGTTCATCCCGAACCCGACCTTCAACCCGATCATCGAGCCGGGCTGCCTCGACCCGCTGTTCCGCGGCCAGATCCCCGAGGGCGTCGACCCCCGCTCGCTGTTCCGCGTCGAGCCCCTCGCCAAGCACCCCGAGTACCAGGGCCGCGACGCGCGCATCGCGGTCATGGACGAGCAGGGGCTCGGCGCCGTCCTGCTGTTCCCCACCTTCGGCTGCGGCGTCGAGCACGCCCTCCGCGACGACGTCGAGGCCACCATGGCGAGCCTCGAGGCGTTCAACCGCTGGCTCGAGGACGACTGGGGCTACGCGTACCAGGACCGCCTCTTCGCCGTGCCCGATGATCTCGCTCGCCGACCCCGAGGCCGCGGCGGCCGAGGTCGACCGCTGGTCGAGCGCCGGCGCGCGCATGGTCGTGCACGTCCGCCCCGCCCCCGTCCCCGGGCCGCACGGCAGCAGCCGCTCCCTCGGCGCACAAGAGCCACGACCCGGTGTGGGCGCGGCTGGCCGAGGCCGGCGTCCCGGTGGCGTTCCACCTGGCGACAGCGGCTACGAGGCCGCTTCGGCGCCGCGTGGGGCGGCCCGAAGCAACTTCGGGTTCGGCCAGGCCGACACCCTCAGCCGCGTGCTCAGCGAGGGTCGCGCCATCCACGACAGCATCGCCTCGATGGTCGTCCACGGCGTGTTCAAGCGGCACCCGGGCCTGCAAGGTCGCCAGCATCGAGAACGGGTCGGACTGGGTGCACCTCCTGGTCAAGCACCTCCGCAAGAAGGCCAACCAGACGCCGTGGATCTTCGTCGAGGATCCGCTCGACACCATCCGTCGCCACGTCTGGACCACGCCCTACCTCGAGGAGGACCTCGCGCGCGCTGGCCGAGCTGATCGGCGTCGAGCGCATCCTCTTCGGCTCGGACTGGCCCCACGGCGAGGGCGTCGCCCAGCCCCTCGACTTCGCCATCGAGCTCGGCGCCTTCGACGACGCCGACCGGCAGCGCATCATGCGCGGCAACGTGCTCGAGCTCATCGGCGAGGCCGCCTGACGGTCGAACCTGGCCGCACGCAGCTGGTCGAGACCCGGCGTCGCCGCCGATCGGAGCCGGCTACCCGAGGCGGGTGAGGAGGTTCCGGGTGATCTGCTCGACCTGGGGGTCGCGCCCGGCCAGGCCGTGGGCCCAGTCGGTCGATCCCGAGGTCACCACGGTGGCGCCCGCGTCGTTGGTGTAGGCGCCGAGCACGGCGTGGCCGTGGCGGATGCGCTCCATCGCCTCGGGGTCGCGGGTGCCGAAGATGCGGGCCGCGATGTACTCGAGCTCGCTCGGCTCGCCGGGCCTCGGTGGGCGGGGGGCGGTCTCCCGCGTGAAGTGCTGGGTCGGGCAGGTGCCGAGGATCTCGAAGCTCGCCGGCGTCCCGTCCTCGCCGGTCGGGTAGGGCAGGCCGTCGCGGTAGGTGAACACGCACCCGTCGCACTCGTAGCCGACGACGGTCGCCCCGGCGCCGAGGACGTCGCCGTAGCCGAGTCCGGTGCCGTCGAAGAGCCAGTGCCCGGCCCGGTGGACCGTGTAGCCGCCCAGGCCCTGGGTGACGTTGCGGCCGATCCGGTGGTAGCCGCCCCGGGTGAAGGACACGCCGGTCATGTGGTTCTCGGGGCGGTCGACCAGCACGTCGGACCAGAACGTGGTCACCTCCGGCTCGCGGTCGGTGCCGAGGAGGGGATCGTTCTTGAAGAACCCCTTGTAGCCGACCATGACGTCTCGATCGTCGCCCTCGATGCGCACCTGCCAGAGCGAGGTGTTGCCGGAGAGGAACGCGGCGTTGCCGCCCCGGGCGATGAAGCCCTCGACGCTGTCGCGCATGCCGCCGGACCAGTACTCGTCGTGGCCGACCGACAGGTAGAGGCTCGCTCCGTCGAGCACCTCCGGGTGCTCCTCGAGGTCGGCGTTGGTGCACACGCCGACCTCGAAGCCCTCGCGCTCGGCCCACGCGAGGAAGGGCTGCTCCCAGTCCGGCCATCCGGCGGACCCCGCGTAGCCCGACAGGTGGTTCAGCTGGATGTAGCCCACGTGGGCGGCGTTCTGCGGATCGGGCTCGCCGGTGCCGGTGACCCTCCGACCCTTGCCCGGCGGCTTGTGGAGGTAGCCCCTCGCCATGGGTCGACGCAGGGCGACCTGGGTGCCGCCGGTGTAGAGGTTGGGTCCGCCGAAGTCGTTGTAGGCGTGCCAGGTGTTGGTCGCCAGGGCGAGGACGATGCGGGTGCCGGAGGGCGGGCGCACCACGAAGAACGCGTGGTCGCGCCGCACCTTCTCGTCGACGTCGATCTCGAGGACGACCTCGTAGTAGCCGGACCGCCAGTCGGGGCCGACGTCGATCGTCAGCGCGGCGGGCCAGCTGCAGCCCCGGGACGACGCGTGCACGGGCGTCTCGTGCTCGTCGGCGGCCACCGCAGGCTCGCGCAGGACGACCTCCCGCTGGGCACCCACCCTCGCGACCTCGACCCGCACCGGCCGTCCGCCCGACGACGAGAGGTGCAGATCGACGCGCTCGCCACCCGACACCGACTGGGGCCAGCAGTACCCCGTGACCACCTCGCGCCCCACGCCCCGGACCCTAACGGCCCGACCACGCGGGCGGGGGCGAGCACGGGACGACGGTAGAACTGCGAGGTGGGATCCGGCCGCGCCTCCTCTCAGCCTGCGACGGTGTGGGTGCTGGGCGACCAGCTCGATCGCCGGATCGGAGCCCTCGGCGCCGCCGACCCGTCGACCCACCGGGTGCTGATGGTGGAGAGCCGTCAGATCCTCGAGGGCCGACGGTGGCACCGGCAGCGGGCGCACCTGGTCGCTCACCTCGATGCGACGGTTCGCCGCCGAGCTCGGGGCCGCCGGCTTCGAGGTCGACCACCGGGTCGCACCCACCATGGCCGACGGCGTGCGGGCCCACGTCGACGAGCACCGCCCGAGCCGGCTCGTCGTCACCGAGCCGAACTCGCGCACCGGTCGAGCGGTCGCCGGGCGGCTCGGTGCGGACGCATGGTGCGGTCCGACCAGTTCCTCTGCCACCACGACGACTTCGCCGGGTGGGCGGCGGGGCGACGCTCCCTTCGCATGGAGGACTTCTACCGCTGGCACCGGGCGCGGCTCGGCTACCTGATGGACGGCGACCAGCCCGCCGGAGGCCGGTGGAACTTCGACGCCGACAACCGCGAGCCGCCACCGCGAGGACGGCCGGGCGTGGCCGGAGCCGGTCCGCAGCCCGCTGGACGACCTCGACCGCGAGGTGCTGGCGTCGCTGCCCGAGACGCTGCTGGGGGGCCGACCCCGACGGCACGTGGGCGACGTCGCGCCGAGGCGCCCTGCGCCGCCTCGACCACGCCATCGACGAGGTGCTCCCCCGGTTCGGCCCCCACGAGGACGCCATGCTCAGCGCGCTCCTGGCACCTGGCCCACACGCTCCTGTCGCCGGCGCTCAACCTCGGGCTGCTCCACCCGCGCGAGGTCTGCGACGAGATCGAGGTGGCGTACCGCTCCGGCGCACGTCCCGATCGCCTCGGCCGAGGGGCTGCTCCGCCAGATCATCGGCTGGCGGGAGTACGTGTGGGGCGTCTACTGGCTGTGGGGACCGGACTACGCGTCGATGAACGAGCTGGGCGCGACCCGCCCGCTGCCGCCGGTGTACACGGGCGCGCCGACCGACATGCGCTGCGTCGAGCACGCCATGGCCGCGGTGCACGACCACGGGTGGACCCACCACATCCAACGGCTGATGGTCCTCGGCAACCTCGCCCTCCTCAGCGGCGTGCGCCCGTCGGAGCTGGTCGAGTGGATGACGGCCGGCTTCGTCGACGGGGCCGAGTGGGTGATGCTGCCGAACGTGGTGGGCATGGCCCTCCACGCCGACGGCGGGATGATGGCGACGAAGCCCTACGCGACCGGCGGCGCCTACATCGACCGCATGAGCGACTACTGCGGCGGGTGCCGGTACGACCGGACCAAGCGCACCGGTCCCGACGCCTGCCCGTTCACGACGCTCTACTGGGACTTCATCGGCCGCCACGCCGACCGGTTCGAGCGCAACCCCCGCATGGTCCAACCGGTGCGCGGCGCCCGGCGGCTCGGCGACCTCGACGAGGTCCGCGCCCACGCCGCGCACCGTCCTCGACCGACTCGACGCCGGCGAGCTCTGACGTCGACCGCACCGGAGGCCTCATGCTCATCGACGGCCTCGACGACGCCGTCGGGAGCCGGACCGGCGGCGACCGGGTGCCGGTCGCGCGCCGGAACCGCCTCAGGCGACTGCAGCCGGCGGTGCGAGATGCTCGATCGCGGCGGCGCGAACCCCACCAGTGCGTCAGCACGCGCGTCGGTGTCCGCGCCCAGTTCCGGCGCCGGTGAACCGGCGAGGCTGGCGACGTCCCCGCCGCTGCCGTCGAAGCGCCGAGGACACGCGAGCACCCGGTGCGCCCGATGGAGCCAGGTCCACCAGGCTTCCTCGCTCGAGCACCTGCGGGTCGTCGGCCGGTCCTCGACCCGGTTGATCGGGGCCGACCCCTCCGCCATCCGGGGTCGTCCACCGTCGCGCGTCGCCGGTCTCGTGGACGAGCAGGTCCGCGCCAGGATCGGCGCGCGACGTCGTTCGTCGTCCACCGCCCGATGCGAGGCCCGGCGATCCCGTCGAGGTCGAGCGACGCCGCACAGGTCGACCACGTGACGGCGCCGGTGGCGCACACGCCCACGAGGGTCGTCCGTCGGAACCACGGTACGTGTCGAGCGCCGCGAGCGTCGTCGAGCCCGGTCCGGGTGTCGTTGACGACGCGGGCCACCTCCTCCGACATCGTCCGCACAGGGTGAGGTCGAGATCGATGATCGACTCGCACCTCGGCGCCGACGGCACCGGATCCTGCGGCAGGAGCCGGTAGTCGATGGACGCGACGAGGAAGCCGCGCATGCGTACTCCAGGCTGCGCACGCGACGACGTGCCCCACGACTTGGACCGCCCACGAAGCCACCGCCGTGCACCACGACGACGAGCGGATGCTCCAGCCTCTCCGGTGCCCTGCGGCTGGTAGAGGTCGAGCTCCAGGTCGACGAGCGTGCGCCGCCGCCGACCAGTCCCTGGCCGTAGACGATGTCGCTGGTGACCACGAACGTGTAGCGCGGCTCGCTGCTGAGCGCACGAGCTGACCAGCAGCCGGTCGCCACCAGCGTCACGACGGCAGCCAGAGCGACCAGGCGGCGCAGGACCGCCGGGCGTCGTCGTGCCGCGATCGGCACCTGGGACGGGGCTGCGGCGGGTGGATCACGGGAGAAGTCTCTCCCACGGTGGTCCGGTCGGCACGGCACGCCTCGTCTCGCTGAAGCGAGCCGATGCCGGTCGCGATCCTGAACCCGAGCATCGGTCGGCGCGGTGCGTCGAGACCGCCCGAGGCGGTCGGGCGAACGGTGTGGGACACAGTGCCCCGGTCAGCGCCGATCCAGTCGCCGCGTGCGGACCCAGGCCCTTCGTCCCGTTCGCATCAGACCGCGAACGAGAAGCCGCCGTTCAGGGGGTAGGTCTGGCCGGTGATCCACGACCCGTGCTCGCTGGCGAGGAACACGGCCAGGGGAGCGACATCATCGGGCACGCCCGGTCGGCGGACGAGGTAGCTGCGCATGATCGCCTTGGCGTGGGCGTTGTCGGGATCGGCCCACAACGGCTCGGTCTGCGGGGTGCGCATCGTGCCCAGCGCGATGTTGTTGACCGTGACACCGTGGCGAGCGGTCTCTCGAGCGAGGGCGCGGGTCAGGCCGGCGGCACCGGCCTTGGCCGCGCTGTAGGCCGCCATGTCGGCGTCGCCGGTGCGGCCCGCGTCGGAGACGATCGTGATGATGCGTCCCCACCCGTTCGCCACCATCCTGGGGAGAGCGGCGCGACACGCGTACATCACCCCGTAGAGGTTGACGCGGAGGTACGGCTCCCACTCCTCGGGATCCGACTCGGCGAAGGGTCCCCGTCCGGCGAACCCCTCGACCCCGGCGTTCCCTGCGTTGTTGACGAGCACGTCGATGCCGCCGCCACCTCCGATGCCCGCCCGCACGGCGTCGAAGTCGGTGACGTCGAAGACCGCCGCCGCGGCGTCGACGCCGAGGGCGCGCGCCTCGGCCGCCACCGCCTCCGCTCGTTCGGCGTCGATGTCGTTGACGACCACGTCGGCGCCGGCCGCGGCGAACCCGAGGGCGATCCCCCTTCCGACGCCCTGCCCGCCGCCGGTGACCAGCACCCGGCGGCCGCGGAGGTCGAGCTGCACGGAGGGGTGCTCAGGCACGTCGCTCACCAGGCACCTGATCCGTGCCCAGGTCGTCCGGGTACAGCACGGAGCAACAGCATGGGGAACACCGTGCCAGAGCCGGAGCGCCGTGTCGGCCATCCCGGCGAGGCTCGCGCCGACACGACCTCGTCCGGCCCGGCGGGCACCCGTTCCAGGTACGGTGCGACGTCGGCATGGCAGAGCTCGCCGGGCCGGCCCCGTTCCTCGCTCCTGACCGCGCCACGCCCCTCACCGGGACGGTGCTCCCCATCGACGGCGGCAGCGCCTGCTCGCGGCCGAGCCGACCGGAAGGAACCCGATGCCCACCGTGACCGAGGCCGAGCCGTACTTCGACCCCTACGACGTCGGCATCAACGCCGACCCGTACCCCTACTACGAGCGCCTGCGCGAGGAGGCGCCCGTCTACTACAACGAGCGGTACGACTTCTGGGCCCTGTCGCGCCACGCGGACGTCGAGAAGGCCCTGGTCAGCTGGGACGAGTTCTCGAACACTCGCAGCGACATCCTCGACGTCATCAAGGCCGACATCGAGCTCCCGCCCGGCGTGATCATGTTCGAGGACCCACCGGTCCACACCCTGCACCGCGGCCTGATGTCGCGGGTCTTCACCCCGAAGCGGATGGCCCGGCTCGAGGACCAGATCCGCGACTACTGCGCACGGTGCCTCGACCCGCACGTCGGCTCGGACGGCTTCGACATCATCGCCGAGCTGGCCACGATGATGCCGATGCGGGTGATCGGCATGCTCCTCGGCATCCCCGAGGACGACCAGATCGCCGTCCGGGACAGGACCGACCGCAACCTCCGCACCATCCCGGGCCAGCCCATGCAGGTGCGGGAGGAGAGCATGCCCACGGGGGAGATGTTCGCCGAGTACATCGAGTGGCGGGCGAAGAACCCGTCCGACGACCTGATGACCCAGCTCCTGAACGCCGAGTTCGAAGACGAGCACGGGCAGACCAGGACGCTGACCCGCCCGGAGGTCCTCACCTACACCTCGGTCATCGCCGGGGCCGGGAACGAGACCACCGGCCGGCTGATCGGCTGGCTGGCCAAGCTGCTCGCCGAGCACCCCGACCAGCGGCGGCAGGTGGTCGAGGACCGTTCCCTCCTCCCCCGCGTCATCGACGAGACCCTGCGCTTCGAGCCCACCGGCCATGGCGTCGCACGCGTCACCACCGAGGACGTCGAGCTCCACGGCGTCACCATCCCGGCCGGCAGCCCGGTGCTGCTCCTGGTCGCATCGGCCAACCGCGACCCCCGCCGCTACGCCGACCCCGACGTCTACGACATCCACCGCGACGACATCCAGCACCTCACGTTCGGCTTCGGCCTCCACTTCTGCCTCGGCGCCAACCTCGCCCGTCTCGAGGGCAGGGTCGCCCTCGATGAGCTGCTCACCCGCTTCCCCGAGTGGGAGGTCGACCACGACCGGATGAGCTTGTTCCCGACCTCGACGGTGCGCGGGTGGGAGACCATGCCGCTGATCCTCCCCGAGCGGTAGGGCGCGACGAGCGTGGATCATCGCCACGGCACCGGCGATCAACCACCCGCTTCAGGTGATGACGCCCTGATCGCCGCTCCGTACCCTCCGAAGCAGTGAAGACCCTCTGCCAACAACGGGAGCAGACCAGATGAGCACTGACATGGGCCAACAGGAGACCACCGGATGGGTGGGCTGGATCGCCTTTGCCTCCTCGATGATGATCATCGGCGGCATCCTCAGCATGATCTACGGGCTCATCGCCGCCGTGAACGACGAATGGGTGGTGTTCGGCAACAGGGCCGACGTCTACCTCGACCTCTCGGCCTGGGGCTGGGTGCACATGCTCGTGGGACTGCTGGTCTTCCTGTGCGGCATCGGGCTGCTCAGCGGCAAGGTGTTCGCCCGGACGATCGGTGTGATCATCGCTGGCATCAGCCTCATCGCCAACTTCCTGATCATCCCCGTCTACCCCTTCTGGGCGATCACGATCATCACGATCAACGCGCTGGTCATCTGGGCGCTCACCGCCCACGGCCACGAGCTGAAGCCCCGCTGAGGAGGACCGACCCGGCGCCTTCTGGGGTGGGCGGCTCCTGACCGGAGCGGCCCGCCTCGCGCCAGGGGCTGTCCGGCACCTCGACCGTGGCCCCGTCCGCGTGCGGCGCTACGACCCTGGGCCGCCGAACGTGGACGGTGGCCGGGTCAGCGGGTCCTCGCCCTCGCTTGCCGACGCCGGTCTCCCTCGGCCCATCCATGCCGAGAGCGGGCGGCCGCTGATGCCCGTGGGCGAGCACGCTGAGCAGGACCGTCAGGGCGATGGTGGACAGCACCGTGCGGACGCGCGGGTCGTCCGCGGGGAGCTCCTCGACGATCAGCAGGCCGAAGACCACCGACGCGAGGCCTCGGGGGCCGAACCAGCCGACGAAGAGGGTGGCGCGGCGATCGAACCCGGCGCCGATCATGCTGATCGCCACGGGTGCCATCCGCACGAGCGTCAGGCTGAGCACCGAGTAGAGGGCGATGCGCCAGTCGACGAGCTCCAAGCCGTCGAGCAGGAAGGCCGCACCGAACGCGAACCAGACGGCCAGCGCCAGCACCCGACCGACCAGCTCGGGCAGGTCGGTCGCCTCCTCGTCGTCCTTGCCGATGCCGGCACGGAACGCGATCCCGGCCACGAACGCGGCCACGAAGTAGTTGACGCCGACCTCCTCGGCGACGAGGAACGCCATGACGGCGAGCATCAGCACCGCGATGCGTCGACCGCCCGGGGCGATCCATCCAGCCGCCCTCGCCCGGGTCACCACCACCCCGCCGAGGTACCCCACCAGCACGCCGACGGCCACGCCGCCCAGCAGGTCGACCAGGGCGCCGGTCCCAGGCGACGAGGCGGTGTCCTCGATGGCACCCACCCCGATGACGGTCGCGGCGGCGGCGATGAAGCCCGTGACGACGGGGGTGGCGATGCCGTCGTTGAGGCCGCTCTCGACGTTCAGCGAGCGCCGGATCGACACCGGCAGCGACTCGTCGGCCACGACGCTGGCGCTCAGGGCGGCGTCGGTGGGGGCCAAGACGGCGCCCAGCAGGGCGGCCAGCTCCCACGGCAGGTCGGTGAGGAGCGCCGCGGCGAGTCCCGCTCCGAGGGCGAAGGTCAGCGGCAGCCCGATGGCGAGCAGCCGGATCGGGAGGCCGGCGCTGTGGCGGAGATCTCGAGGGTCGACGCGGGAGGCGTCGGCGAACAGGAGCAGCGCCAGGGTGACCTCGGCCAACGCATGGACGGAGCTCGACTCGATCGTCACCTCGACGACGGCCCACGGCCCGTTGCACAGCAGGAGCCCGGCGGCGACGAACACGATGGGACCGGTGACGTCGAACCGTTCGAGCCGGCCCGAGAGCAGGAACCATCCGAACAGGAGGGCGACCAGTGCGATGACCGTCTCCGTGTTCATGGTCGGTGGTCCTGTCGGTCGTCTTCGGCCGGCCACTCCTTCGCCCGATGGTCGGGCGGGAGCGTCCCACAGCGGTGTGGCCGATCTCGGCGTGTCGAGCAGCCCGACGTCCACAACCGGGTCGAACGGTACGCGATCGGCTCGGGGCTGCCGCTGACCTCCCCCGACCGCGCCCCCGGCGGGGGCGCGATCACCCATCTCATTCGTCGGTCGTTGGGGTCGCGAGGGCGAGCGCGAGGACGAGGTCGAGGACGGCGTCGGGGTCGGTGAGGCGGTCGCCGAAGAGCTCGCGGACCCGGGTCATGCGGTAGCGGACGGTCTGGGGGTGGACGTGGAGCTCGGCGGCGACCTCGTCGCGTCGGCCCTGGTGCAGCAGCCACGAGCGCAGCGTCTCGGAGAGTCGGGCCGCGGTGGCGGGTCGGACCTCGTCGAGCGGGGCGAGGGCCCGGGTTCGCAGGTCGGCGAGAGCGTCGGCGTCGGCACCGACGACGAGGGCAGCCAGGTGCAGCTCGGTGTCGGTCGCCCTCCCCGACGGGGTCACGAGGGAGGCGACCCGCCGGGCCCGGTCGTAGGACGAGTGCGCGTCGCTCCACGGGCGGGTCGGACCCACCACCGCGCTGTGGCCGTCGAGGGCTTCGATCAGCCGGGCGCGTCCTCGACCCACGTCCGGGACGAGGAGCACCCCGGCACCGTCCGGCGTCCGGGGCACCCCGTCGGACCGGACCGTGAGCGTCGCCGGCGCCACCGCGTGGAGCGCCTGGCGCAGCTGTGATGCGGGCAGCACGACGGCGGTGAGCGTCGTCGGAGGCAGCCAGTCGGCGCGGGCCGCCAGGTCCTCCAGCTCGGCCGGACCCGTCCCGATGAGGAGGGCTTCGGCCAGCCGCTCGAGCAACCGCTCCCTCTCGCCGCGCCGATGCCGACGTCTCGTCGTTGTGGCCCGTGACGCTGGCGGCCGACAGCTGGTCGATGTAGGCGAAGACCAGCTCGGCGTAGTGGGCCACGGTCCCGGCCGGGACCTCGCGGTCGACCATCACCTGGGAGAGGTCCTGCCACGCGACGCGGGCACCGATCCGGTACGCGGCGAGGAGCACCTCGATGGGCCGCCCGGTGCGGGCCTCGCCCCGGCCGAGCTCGTAGGCGGCGTCGACCGCAGGCGCCGACGGCATCGTCCGCCGGGTGCGCTGCCGCTCCCCCACCACCCCGAGGAAGCCGGCGAGGGCCATCTCGACCGCTCGCTCGATGGTCGCCGCGAAGTCGGTGCCCAGGGCGGCCCGCTCGTAGGCCGGCAGCTCGTCGCCGAGGGCCACGACGGTCCGTCGGGCCGTCGCCGGCAGCGCCGCGTGCAGGGCGTCGAGGACCGTCGGCTCGAGCGCATCGTGCCGTTGCTTGTTCGCCACGAACAAAGAGTACGCCAACGATCACCCACGCCAGTCAAGACGTGTGCACCTCGGAAGCAGACACTGGGGAGGTGACCGACGCGACCACCCTCCCCCGAACCGCCGCCCGCTCGGTGAGGCTCATCGCCGCATCCGAGCGGACCACCCTCGATCCGTTCACCGAGGTCGACTGGGACATCCCCATCGACGACCGCGCCTTCCACCTCCCGCCGGAGTGGCTGCCCCTGTACGGCACGGCGGTCTGGGAGGCCATGGACGAGGGCGCCCGCATCACCTACAGCCGCCACGAGCTCGCCGCCCTGTGCGGCGCCGGGATCTGGTTCGAGAACCGGCTCATGCAGATCGTGCTGCGCCACCTGGCCGAGCTGCCCGTCACGTCCCCGGCCCACCGCTACCTCCTGACCGAGGTCGCCGACGAGTGCCGCCACTCCACCATGTTCGGCGAGGTCATCCGCCGCGCCGGCACTCCCGCCTACTCGCCGCCGGCCGACGCCCCCGAGCTCGACACGCTGACGGACCTGCCCGGCGGACGAGCCCTCGGCTACCTCCTGATCCTGGCCGTCGAGGAGATCCTCGACGCGACCAACCGCGCCACCATGAAGGACGAGCGCCTCCACCCGATCTCCCGCCAGGTCGCCAAGCTCCACGTCCTCGAGGAGGCCCGCCACGTCAGCTTCGCCAAGACCTACCTCGCCGAGACCTGGCCCTCCCTCGACGCCGACGAGCACGCCGCCGTGATGGGCCTCGCCCCGGCTGCGGTCGAGATCGTCGCCGACCTCACCGTCGATCCCGCCGTCTACGACGAGCTCGGCATCGCCGGCGGCGCCGAGATCGCGCGGGCCAACCCGCACCGGCGAGCCCGAGTCGTCGACGGGCTGGCCAAGCTGACCGCCTTCCTCGAGGGCCTCGGCGTCATCGACGCCACCTCCCGCTCCGCCTGGCGGGAGCGAGGCCTGGTCGGAGCCGCCTGACCATCCTCGCTCCGGCGGTCGGGGCGAGGGACGCTCGAGGGTCGGTCAGACCACCATCGCGGCGCGGACCTCGTCGAGGGCGTCCTCCCCGCCGGTGCCGGACCCGGTGATGCGACCCGACTCGAGCACGTAGTAGGCGTCGGTCGAGCGCAGCGCGAAGCCGACGTGCTGCTCGACGAGCAGGACGGTGAAGTCGCCGCGCCGGGTGAGGTCCACGATGACCTGCTCGATCTCGGCCACCACGTTGGGCTGGATGCCCTCGGTCGGCTCGTCCAGGATCAACAGCCGCGGCTTGGTCAGCAGGGTCCGTGCGATGGCGAGCTGCTGGCGTTGACCGCCCGACAGCAGGCCCGCCCGCCGGCTCAGCAGGCCGGTGAGCGCGGGGAAGGTGTCGAGCACCTCGCTGATCTCGGACTTCGAGGTGGTGACGAGCTGCAGGTTCTCCAGGGTCGTCATCTGCTCGAAGCAGAGCTGGCCCTGCGGGACGTAGCCGAGGCCGCTGCGGGCCCTCCGGTTGGGGCGGGCCTTGGTCACGTCCTCGCCGTCGAGGAAGATCTTCCCCGACCTCACCGGGACGAGGCCGACGGCGACCCGCAGGAGCGTCGTCTTCCCGGCGCCGTTGTGGCCCATGATCGCCACCGCGCCGTCCTTGGGCACCGACAGGTCGACGTCGAACAGGACCATCGAGCGCCCGTAGCCCGCCGTCACCCCGACCATCTCGAGCATGGGCTCAGGCATCGGCTGCCACCTCCGTGACGGTTCCGAGGTAGACCGCCTGCACCTCGGGGTCGGCTTGGATCTCGGCCACGGTCCCCTCGGCGAGGACCTTGCCGCCGTGCAGGACGGTCACGAAGTCGGCGTAGCGCCGCATGAACTCCATGTCGTGCTCGATGATGACGATCGTCCGGTCGCCGACGATCCGCTGGAGCAGCTCACCGGTCTCCTCGCGCTCCTCGGAGCTCATGCCGGCGACGGTCTCGTCGAGGAACATGACGCTCGCGTCCTGCACCAGCAGCATGCCGACCTCGAGCCACTGCCGTCTGACCGTGCGCGAGGATCCCCGCCGGCCGGTCCGCCAGCGCCGTGAGGCCGGTCGTCTCCAGGGCCTCCTCGACCCGCTCCGGCACCTTGCCGCGGGCGAGCAGCAACCGGCTCGACCGGCGGTGCACGCCGGCGGCGATGTCGAGGTTCTGCAGCACGCTGAGCTTCTCGAACACCGTCGCGGTCTGGAACGTGCGACCGATGCCCAGGCGGACGATCTTGTGCGCCTTCATCTCGAGCAGGTCGTGGCCCCGGAACTCGGCCCGCCCGGTGCCGTGCACGAGCCCGGTCAGCGCGTCGACCAGGGTGGTCTTGCCCGCGCCGTTCGGCCCGATGAGGAAGTGCAGCCGCCCTTGCTGGAACGTGATGTCGACCCCGTCGACGGCCTTGAAGCCGTCGAAGTCGACGGTCAGGTCGCGGATCTCCAGGTAGTCCTCACCCACGAACGAGACGGTCATGCCGGTGCCTCCGTCGCCCCGGGCGTCTCGGCCTGGGCGGTCGAGCGTGGATCGGCTCCGCGGTCTCGGCTCGGACCGCCTCGGCCACAGCGCCTTGAGCTTGGGCCACAGCGAGGCGACGCCGCCCGGGAGGAACAGGATCACCAGGATGAACAGGGCGCCCTGGAAGTAGGTCCACTGGCGTCGGGAACTCCTCGGAGAGGGTGGTCTGCCCGTAGCCGACGGCGATCGCGCCCAGCGCCGGGCCGAGCAGCGAGGCGCGGCCGCCCAGGGCGACACCGGCGATCATCATGATCGAGGCCGCGGCATCGACGTTGGACGGCGAGATGATGCCGGCGATCGGCGCGAACAGGGCCCCGCCGATGCTGGCCATGACGGCGGCCACGACGAAGGCCACCAGCTTGATGTTGGCCGGGTCGTAGCCGAGGAAGCGGACCCGCTCCTCCGCGTCCCGGGTGGCGATCAGCAGCTCGCCGTACCGGCTCCGGTAGAGCTGCCACACGACGACCAGGAAGAAGATCATCAGGCCGGCGGTGATCAGGTACAGGTTCTCCTTGACCTTCGGGTCGTACAGGTTCTGACCGAAGAAGGTGGTGAACGTGTTCAGGCCGTTGAACCCACCGGTCTGCTTGATCGTCGAGATCAGCAACGTCGAGAAGGCGACGGCCAGCGCCTGGGTGAGGATGGCGAAGTACGCACCCTTCACCCGGCGCTTGAGGATCACGTAGCCGAGGACGAACGACACGACGGCGGGCAGGGCGACCACCGCGAACAGGGTGAACGGCCCGCTGCGGAACGGCTCCCACCAGGCGGGCATGGTGGCGTCGCCGTAGAGGACCATGAAGTCGGGCACCTCGCCCGGGCCGGCGGCCTCGAGCTTCATGTGCATCGACATGGCGTAGCCGCCGAGGCCGAAGAACACGCCCTGGCCCATGACGAGCATGCCGCCGCGACCCCAGGCGAGGCCGATGCCGATGCCGGCCAGGGCCCAGCGAGCAGTACTTGCCCAGGTTGCCGAGCCGGAACGCGCGTCATCGAGCTGGGCGCCCACACCAGCATGACCAGCGGCCAGCACGGCGATGGCGATCAGCCCGCCGTAGGACGAGAGCAGCTTGGCCGGCGTGTACTTCCGCGGTGGCTCGGCGGCATCCGCGACGGTCGGCGGAGCGTCGGGTGCCTCCGATGCGGGAGGAGCGGTGGTCGTCACGCCAGCGACCTCGTCCGGACGGTGAAGAGACCTTGGGGTCGGATCTGGAGGAACACCACGATGAGGGCGAACATGATGACCTGCGACCAGCTGCCGCTGTCCAGTCGGTGAGGAAGGCGGTGAGCACGCCGATCGACCCAGGCGGCGATCACCGTCCCCTTGAGCTGCCCGACGCCGCCGACGACGACCACCAGGAACGCCGGGATGATGTAGGTCGTGCCGAGCGTCGGGTTCGTGCCCGAGATCAGGGCGATGGCGACGCCGCCGACGCCGGCCAGGCCCGAGCCCAGGAAGAAGGTGAGGCGGTCGACGTTGCGGGTCGAGATGCCCAACGTCTCGGCCAGCTCGCGGTTCTGCACCGTCGCCCGGATGCGGCGGCCGAAGGCGCTGTACTTCAGCACGGCGCTGAGGCCTCCCAGCGCAGCGAGCGCGAGCACGATGGTGAAGAGCTGGCGGTGGGGCCAGGCGTAGCCGAACACGTCGATGCTGCCTCGGATCCAGCTCGGCGGGCGAGACCGGGTCGCCCTGGGCGCCGAAGATGTCCCGGGCGAGCTGCTGGAGGACCAGGGCCACGCCGACGGTCGCGAGGAGCGTGTCGAGCGGCCGTTTGTACATCAACTGGATGATGGCGACCTCGAGGAGCAACCCCAGGAGGCCGGCGACGAGGAACGCCGCGGGGATGGCGACCACGATCGACAGGCCGGTGCTGCTGATCACCTGCTGGGTGAGGTACGCCACGTAGGCGCCCGCCATGAGGAACTCACCGTTCGCCATGTTGATCACCCCCATCTGCCCGAAGGTGAGGGTCAGGCCGAGCGCCGCCAGCAACAAGATGGCCCCGGAGGCGCTGCCGGTGAGGAAGGGGGTGGTCAGATCGGTCATCCTGCGGCTTTCAGGGGGTCGTTCAGGACGAGGGTGGACAGGGTCGGCCGTGGGGGTGCCGTGCTCGGTGCACGGCACCCCCAGCCGATCGGCGGTGGGTCAGCCGGGGCTCACTCCGCGTTCGGGTCCCACCAGTCGTAACCCTCGAGGAACGGATCGGGCTCGATCGGCTCCTCGGAGCTCCCACACGATGTCGAACTGGTTCTCGTCGTTGATCTGGCCGATCAGGCCGGTCTTGGCGATGTGGTGGTTCTCGCCGTTGACCGTGACCGTGCCCTCGGGCGCATCGAAGGTGACGCCGTCGGATGCCTCGTTGACCGCATCGACGCAGAAGGACTCGGCCTTCTCGACCATGTCCTTGTAGAGGTAGAGCGAGGTGTAGGCCGCCTCCATCGGGTCAGACGTCGGCCGGTCCTCGCCGTACTTCGTCCTGGAAGGCCTCGATGAACGTCTCGTTCTCCGGGCTCTCCACGCTCTGGAAGTAGTTCCATGCGGCGTACTGACCGGTCACGTCCTCACCCATGGCCGGGGCCTCCTCCTCGGCGATCGACACCGAGATGATCGGCGAGTTGTCCGGTCCGAGACCGGCCTCGTAGTAGGCCTTGATGAAGCCGACGTTGGACGAGCCGTTGATCGTGTTGAACACGAAGTCGGGCTTCGCCTCGGCGATCTTGGCGACCTGCGTCGTCCAGTCGTCGCTGTCGAGGGGCACGTACTCCTCACCGACGATCTCGATGTCGAGCTCCGCGGCGTACTGCTTGATGATCTTGTTCGCAGTACGGGGGAACACGTAGTCGGAGCCGGCGAGGAACAGCGTCTCCACGCCCTCGGACTTCAGGAAGTCCATGGCCGGGATGATCTGCTGGTTGGTCGTCGCGCCGGTGTAGTAGATGTTCTCCGAGGCCTCGAGGCCCTCGTACTGCACCGGGTAGAACAGGAGGCCGTTGGCCCCTTCGACCACGGGCAGCATCGCCTTGCGGGAGGCCGAGGTCCAGCCACCGAACACGGCCTCGACCTGGTCCTCGGTGAGCAGCTTGTCGATCTTCTCGGCGAAGACCGTCGGCTCGCTCTGGCCGTCCTCCTCGATGAACTCGATCTGCTTGCCCATGATCCCGCCGTCGGCGTTGATCTCCTCGGCCGCGAGGACGAGCGAGTCGAGCACCGTCTGCTCGCTGATGGCCATCGCGCCCGGACGTGGAGTTCAGGAAGCCCAGCTTGACGGTGTCGCCCTCGACGCAGGTGTCCCCCGAGCCACCTCCACCCGAGGCGCCTTCCTCATCACTGTCCGATCCGCACCCTGCTGCGACGAGCAGGAGCGAGAAGACGGCTGCGCCGGCCATGAGCGGCCGGATCCGCGGCTTTCCCAACATCGAATGGCTCCTTTCAGGCCGCACCCAGGTGTGCGACAGCCGGAAGATAGGAGCGGTCAATGTCGACCCGTGGTCCACGCCGTTTCGTTGGCATGGCAACTTTCTTGATCAGACGTGACTCCCCCGTTTGCGAAGACTGGCCGAAGAGGGCCCTCCGCAGCCGGTCAGATCCCGGCGACGAGGTCGAGGTCTGCCGGGGTGTGGGGCGGCGGGAGGTGGACGATGCCGAGGTCGAGCCCGGCGGCGGCGTGCCCCGCCGCGGATGCGTGACATCGGCTTGGATGATCGGGAACGTGCCGAGCGTCTAGCCGGGGGTGCGGCGCTCGTCGCGCTGACTCAGGTCCTTGGTTCCGGTCGGGCACCGGCGCCGTAGACGATGTCGGAGGAGGATGCCGAGGGGGATCGCCGGCGCGACGGGCAGACGCCCACTCCACCCCCGGCGAAGCCGCCGCCCTCCTCCGCCAGCGGAGAAGCGGGGAGTCGCCGTTCGTCAACCCACCCGCTGGTCCGGGCCGAACCCCTACCGGTGGCCGCAGTCCGACACCTTGAATCCACGCCGTACGACTGCCTCCAACAGCCGCCTCCTGTCGCCCGTCGACGCACGAACGCCATGGACTTCTGACACCACCGATGGTGGACTGAGCGGGCCCCGGCACGTCGGCTCGATGCACGGTCGATCCCCCTAGCCCTTCAAGTTCCGGATCACCAGGACCGGGCACCGCGAGCCTCACGCACCTGCAGCCGCCTCCACCGCTCGAGATGTCAGGACACCCCCTGCGACCACAAGGAGCCCGCATGCAGAACCCGATGAAGACCGAGCCAGCCCTCTTCGTGTCGGTCATCGCCGCCCTCGCGTTGCTGTTCGGCGTCAAGATCAGCACCGAGGATGCCAATGCGCGGCTGCGAGTTCTGGTGTTCGCCGCTCCGCTCCTCGGAGGAATCGCGATCCGCCAGCAGGTCTCCCCCGTACACAAGGTCGAAGAGGCGGCAACCCAGGCGTACCGCGACATCGAGGTCGGCGGATGAGCTGCGCCCGCCCGGACACGCCGCGGTCGGACGCAAAGTCCGTCGCCGAGCTCGGCGAGCCGCTTCGGTCGCGCGTCCACACAGCCATACTCGACGCCCCGACCAACGGCCTTGTCCTCGTCTCGGGCTATCGAGACCCAGGGCGCCAGTGGGACCTCCGCCGCGAGCGCTGCCGAGGGCGCGAATGCGACCGATCCTGCAAGGGCGTTCCGACCACCGGCCTCCCCGCAGTGTTCGACGGCACCAACTGGGTCGGAGGCTCCAAGCACCAACATCGCGCCGCCGCCGACATGGGAGGTCGCGAACTCGACTGGCTGATTGCCAACCGGTTCCAATACGGGCTCGGACTCACCGTCAAATCCGAGAGCTGGCACTTCGAAGCGGCGGGCACCGATACCCGCACCGGCAGCTCCATCGCCGCCCCGACCCACCGGATCATTCCGTTCGGGGACACCGCAGAGCCAGCGCCGCCACCCCGACCAAAGATCCTCAAGCGCAACTCCACCGGAGACTTCGTGATCTGGTACCAAACCCTTCTCGGCATCGCAGCGGACCGGAACCCGAACATCCCTCACCCCGGCAAGGCCGACGGCAGCTTCGGCAAGGACACCGAGAGATCCGTCAGGGGCTTTGAGGCCGAGTGGAACAAGTTCCTCGCTGAGTTCACGCCGAGCGCCAAGCGGCTCCAGGTCGACGGAGTGCTCACCGAGCCGTCGATGAACGCCCTGGAGTGGACCGTCCGCAACGGCGGCTGAGCATCCACCGTGCCAGGTCTGTGATTCGGGCCAAGACCCCGCGCCGAGAGCGGGGTCGGCAGGATGCAACGACCCAGATCCGAGTGTTCCGAGACCCATGAGAGCGCGACGGTCACGAGCCACGACAGCCGCTGATGCCTCGGCGATCGGTCAGTCGACCTTCTCGATCGTGAGTCGGGGCAGTGCCCGGTCGAGCCAGCGCGGCATCCACCAGTTCCGGTCGCCGAGCAGCGCCATCGTGGCCGGCACGAGGACCATGCGGACCAGGGTGGCGTCGAGCAGCACGGCGAGGCCGAGTCCCAGCCCGAAGAGCTTGATCTCGCGGATCTCCTCGAACACGAACGACCCGAAGACCACGACCATGATCGCCGCGGCGGCGGTGATGACCCGGGCGGTCGAGGCCAGGCCGTCGGCCACCGATGTCGACGCGTCGCCGGTGCGGTCGTACTCCTCCCGGATGCGGGAGAGCATGAACACCTCGTAGTCCATGGACAGCCCGAAGACGATGGCGAAGAGCATGAGGGGGATGAACGGGTTGATCGGTCCACCGTCGATGCCGAGCAGCGAGTCACCCCAGCCCCACTGGAAGACCACGACGATCACGCCGTAGGTGGCGGCGATCGAGAGCACGTTCATGACCACGGCCTTCAGCGGGACGAGGACCGACCGGAACACCATCATGAGGACGAGGAACGACATGCCGAGGACGGCGGCGAAGAACAGCGGCATCCGGTCACCCAGGTAGTCGGTGACGTCGATGTTGGTCGCCGCGCTGCCGGTGACGTGGACCTCGAGTCGCCGTGCCGCTGGTCGCGGCAGGGATGGCGTCGGTCGCGCAGGATGCGGACGAGCTCGGTGGTCGCCTCGTCCTGGGGGGCCGATGTCGGGATGAGGGTCATCAGGTACGCCGCCGGGTTCGGCCGGGTCGTCGGCGACCGGCGGCGTGACGGCCGCGACGCCCGGGGTCGCGGCGAGGCGCTGCGTGCAGCTCGTCGATGCTCGGCTCGGACGTCGGTCGCGACCGCCGGTCCGTGCGCTCGCGGTGATCGACGAAGGGGCCGTTGAAGCCGTCGCCGAAGCCGTCGGCCAGCAGGTCGTAGGCCTGGCGGGTGTCGGAGGCCTCGGGGAAGTTGCCGTCGTCGGTCCAGCCGAGGCGGAGGCCGAGCACCGGCGCGGCCAGCGACGACGAGGACGACCGTCGCGGCCGCCGCCCCAGAGCCAGCGGCCGGCGCTGGATGGTCCGGCTCCACCGATGCGACAACGTCGCCTCGACCGGCTTGGCCGCTCGGTGCGGCACCGCGTCGACGCAGCGGCGGGACGAACGCGGCTCGCCACCAGGGTGGCGACGGCGAGCGACCGCGCCGGCGACGGCGAGCGGGGTGAAGCCGATGCCGAGGCCGAGGATGGCGACGGCGGTGAGCGCCGGCGGCGATGCAGACCCCGCCAGCGGGTGACCTCGAGCCGGCGGCCGGTGATGGCGATCAGTGCGGGCAGCAGCGTCATCGACGTGAGCATCGTGGCGAGCACCGTGGCCGACACGCCGACGCCCATGCCCGAGAGCATCCCGAGGCCGACCAGCAGGAGACCGAGCATCGAGATCGACGACCGTGGCGCCGGCGAACACGACGGCCCGGCCGGCGGTGCTCATCGCGACCACGATGGCGTCCCGCGGTGCGATGCCCGGCGTGCACCGCCTCCCGGTAGCGGGTGACGATGAAGAGCGCGTAGTCGATGCCGACGCCGAGGCCGATCATCATCCCGAGCAGCATCGTGTCCTCGGGCACGGTCGCCACCCGGGTGAGCAGCACGATCGAGCCGATGCCGATGCCGACCCCGCCGAGCGCGACGGCGATGGGCAGACCCATGGCCAGCACCGACCCGAACGCGACGATGAGCACGATCGACGGCGAAGGCGATGCCGATCAGCTCGGTCTGCGGGCGGCTCGACCGACGCCAGGTACTGACCGCCGGCCAGCACCTCGAGCCCATCGATGCGACGGTGCCTCCGTCGGCGATCAGCTCGCCGATCCGGCCGGACTCGGTGTCGTCGACGTCGGCCGACAGGTTCACCTGGGCGAACGCCGAGCCGGCCGGCCAGCGGGCCCGTCGGTGGCGATCTGGCCCGCGCCCTGGCTCGACGTAGGGCGAGACGACGGTCGCGCCCGGGGCCTGCGGCACCCCGGCGTCGTCGGGGAAGCCGGCGTCGACGGTGGCGAAGAGCTCCTCCATGGCGGCGACGACCTCGGGGTCGTCGACGCCCTGGTCGGCCCGGAACACGATGGTGCCGGACTGGCCGCCGGTGCCGAGCTCGGGGAAGTGCTCCTCGAGCACGGCGAACCCGGCGGCGCTGTCGGAGCCGGGCACCGCAGAGCCGCTGCCGAACGACGGACCGACCGCGCCGGCGGCCGCGAAGACCACCACGAGGACGACGACCCAGAGCGCCGACGGTCGCTCGCCGGTGGTCGAAGCACCAGCCGCCGAGCCGGCCGAGGACGGTGTCGCCGGTCGGCGGCGGCGCGACCGCGCCGATCGGGGTCGCGTCGTGGGTGACGGGTGGGCGTGCGATCGTCGATGTCGTCATGGCGGTCCATCGTCGGGACTGCCGGCCGGCGAGCACATCGGGTGTCCGGCCACTTCCTGCGCCGGCCGATCGGCCGATGGCGCGGATCGTCCTTTCGGCTGATCCGCAGCGCACGCGAGGTTCCGTACGCTGGTCCGCGGATGATCGACACCGTCCGCTCGTTGTGGGCGGAGACCCGCGCGCCCGACCCGCCCGGCCCGGCGGCGAGCGACTGGGCGCTCGTCGCGGTCGTCGTCGTGATCGCCGTCGGTCGAGGCCGTCGTCCGCGGCCGGACCTGGTGTGGCGACCGTTCTCGCTGGTCGTGACGGTCGGCGCTCGCCTGCCACGTTGCCCTGGCGGCGCGTCCACCCGCTGCGGCGTGGTGGCGATCGCGTTCGGCACGGTGAGCGTCGTCGACGTCGTCGCGCTGGTCCGCGACGTCGAGTGGGAGGGCCTCAACACCGCGGTCTTCCTGCTCGTGCTGCCCTACGCGCTCACCCGGTGGGGGTCGGGTCGCGAGGTCGGCCGGCGGGCTCGCTCGTCATCGCTGTCCCCGTGTGTCCTGACCGCGCGTCGGCGGCGCACCCGAGGCGGCGACATCGTCGGCGGAGCCTGGTCGTGCTCCTGCTCGCCGGCGCCCTCGGCTTCGCCTGCCCGGTACCGCAGGCGTCGCGTGCCGCAGGAGCTGGCCGGCATCCGGTCGCGCGAGCGGGCCGAGCTGGCCCGCGAGCTGCACGACACCGTCGCCCACCACGTGTCGGCCATCGCGGTCCGGGCCCAGGCCGGTCGGGTCGTCGCCGCCACCCGACCCGAAGCGGCAGCCGACGCGCTCGTCGGTCATCGAAGAGGAGGCGTCCCGAGCGCTCGAGGAGATGCGATCGATGGTCGGCACCCTCCGCCAGGGCGGCGACGGGCAGCCCGACCTCGCGCCGCAGCAGGGGGTCCGCGACATCGAGCGCCTGACCAGTGCCACCGGCCCGGGCCCGCGGATCGAGGTCGACGATCGTCGGCGACCTCGACGATCTCCGACCGTCGGTCGACGCCGCCGGCTACCGCCTCGCTCAGGAGGCGATCACCAACGCTCTGCGCCACGCCCGCCACGTCACGCGGATCCGGGTCGAGGTCGACGGGCGAGCGACGACTACGTCCGGCTCACCGTCGACGACGACGGCCGCAGGCGGCGCCGGACGGCATCGGCGACGTCGGGCTTCGGACTGGTCGGCATGGCCGAGCGGGCCAAGCTGCTCGGCGGGACGTTCGAGGCCGGTCCGCGAGCCGACGGCGGATGGACCGTCCGCGCCACGCTCCCCCGACACGGGGCGACCACCATGACCATCCGCGTCCTCGATCGCCGACGACCAGGACATCGTGCGCACCGGCCTCCGGATGATCCTCGACGCCCAGCCCGACATCGAGGTCGTGGGCGAAGCAGCCAACGGCCGCGACGCGGTCGAGCTCGCCCGCCGCCTGCGCCCCGACGTGTGCCTGTTCGACATCCGCATGCCCGAGCTCGACGGCATCGAGGCCACCCGCCAGCTCGCCGGGCCCGACGTCGACGACCCGCTCGCCATCGTCGTCATCACCACCTTCGACCTCGACGAGTACGTGCACGGTGCGCTCAAGGCCGGCGCGCGCGGGTTCCTCCTCAAGGACGCCGGACCAGAGCTGCTGGCCCAGGCCGTGCACGCCGCCGCCCGTGGCGACGCCCTCATCGCCCCGAGCGTCACCGCCCGACTCCTGTCGACCTTCGCCGACTTCCCGTCCAGCGCCGTGCCGACGCAGCCCATCGACCCGCTCACCGACCGCGAGGAAGAGGTCCTCGTCACCGTCGCCCGCGGCCGCACCAACGCCGAGATCGCCGACGACCTCTCCATCAGCCTCAGCACCGTCAAGACCCACCTGGCCAGCCTCATGACCAAGCTCGGCGCCCGCAACCGGGTCGAGCTCGCCATGTGGGCCTTCGAGACGGACCGCATGCGGGGATGAGCCGCTCGACGGATCATCCTCTGCCCCTGAGGGCGCTATCGCTCCGCCAGCACCACCCGTCGAAGGTGGCGGCCCCGGCCAGGCCGCAGGCGGCCCCAAGAGCATCCTGGAATGGGAGTGGGCTCGACTGTCATCGCTGGCGAGGTCATTCCGCCTGCACCACCGAACCTGAGGTCGTCGGCCTGATGTATCGACTACGATACATCGCATGATCGAGTTCGGATACGCGCTGCGTGCGGCTCGGGTGGCCGGAGGTCTGACCCAGGTCGAGCTGTCGGAGCGCGCTGGCGTGGCGCGCCCGAACATCACGGCGTACGAGTCGGGACGGCGGGAGCCGCTCTTCCACGGCGCACTGAGCTGCTGGCGGCCACCGGTGCCGAGGTCACGATCGAGGCTCCGGTGACTTGGTCCTGGACTGACGGCCTTCGCCCGTACGCGGTGCCATCGAGGTTGTGGCGACTCGCCCCGAAGGACGCGCTCCGCCGCTTCGACGCCGACGTGCACCTGTGGTGGAGCGGCCCTCCCCGCGGCTTCGACCTCGCCGACCGACAGGACCGACTCCGCGCGTACGAGATCGTCCTCCGCGAAGGAGCACCGGCCGACATCGAACAGATCGTCGACGGCGTCTTGCTGTGCGAGGCCTGGCGCGACCTCGTCCTGCCTCGAACACTGCGCGCCGCCTGGGGTCACCTCATCGCCGAGGACACCGGTGACCCGATCGCGAGGGTGGCGTCATGAGCCGACTCACCAAGGCTCCAGCGCGACGTCGCACGGCTCCTGTTCGGGCTTCAGGAATCAGCCGGCTTCGCGCTCGCTGGAGGTGCCGCGCTCGTCGCGCTCGGAGTGATCGACCGCCCCACGCGAGACCTCGACGCGTTCGTCCCGCCCGCCCGGGCGACCCGCCCGGCGACGTCGCCCCCCTCGCCGACGCCCTGACCACCGCGCTGACCGGCGCCGGATGGACCGTCGAGACCATGCGCCGCCACCAGACCTTCGCCCGGCTCGTCGCGAGCAGGCGGACCGACTCGATCGAGGTCGACCTCGCGGTCGACTCACCACCGATCTTCCCCATCGAGATCATCGACGGCATCCCCACGCTCGCACCACAAGACCTCGCAGCCCGCAAGGTGCTCGCCGCGCTCGACCGCGCCGAAGGTCGCGACTTCACCGACCTGTGGGCACTCGCCCACGAGCACGGACGCGACGACACGATCGCATGGGCCCTCGAACTCGACGCCGGCATCACCACAGACCAGATCGCCGCAGCGTTCGACCAGCTCGACCGGCTGCTCGACGACGAGCTGCCGTGCAGACCAGCTGACCGCCCGAAGGTACGAGCCTGGTTCGCAACCTGGAGCGCACAGCTCCGATCGGCCCGCTGACGGCGGCCGCGGCTCACCTCCGGCGGGACCAGACCACCGGGCTGCAGCGGGCCAACCCACGCGGCGGCACCGCGCGCCAACCGGCTCGCATCACCCTTCAGGCGAGCCTCAGACCACCCTCGCCGATGCCGCCCGTCGATCGGCCCGGTGGCTGGCACATTCTTGGCACAATCGCGCGGCGACAGACGGGGACCACGATCCCTCCCGAGCCCACCGCCGCCAAGCAGTCCCTGGTCAGGGGCAATCCCGGCACCGACCCACCACCTGACCCCACCTTTTCGGGGTGGTGTCCTGGGCGTCCGGAGCCGGCCGTCAGCAGGCCCGAAAACGACGAAAGCCCTGGTCAGGAGACCAGGGCCTTCGGATGCTGAGCACCCCCAACGGGATTCGAACCCGTGCCGCCACCTTGAGAGGGTGGTGTCCTAGGCCGCTAGACGATGGGGGCCTGTCGGTCGGCTGGCGACCGAGGTCGCAGCCTATGTGATCTCGTGCCCGGAGCACGATCCGCTCGGGGGGGAGGACTCGAACCCCCAACGACTGGACCAGAACCAGCTGTGTTACCGATTACACCACCCCCGAAAGGTGGAGTCGGCACCCTATCCGACGCCCCCCGGCCGACGCACACCGACTTGGGCCCGCGCAGACGGCCTCGCGACGGGGCGCGGAGCACCTCGGCGACACCCCCAGGAGGGCCTCCGGGACGGCCTCGCCCCTACCCGGCGATGCGGGTCAGGCGGCCGTAGCCGGTGACGCGGCCGATGCCCACGGCGAGCGGTCTCCCGGCCCATCTGGGTGATCGACGCGTCGCCCGACGAGACGACCGAGACGTGCGGGGTCAGCCCGACCTCGTCGGGCGATCCCCTGCACCCGCAGGGCGTGGTAGCCGTCCGACACGAGGATCACCTCGTCCAGGTCGCGCTCGTCGAGGAACCGGGCCGTGGCCGAGAGCGACTCGAAGGTGCTGCGCCCCTGGACCTCCTTGAGGATGGCCTCGTCGGGGACGTCGCGGGCGCGCAGCCAGTTGTAGCCCGACGTCGCCTCCGTGTACGTGTCGCCCTCCATCCGGCCGCCGGTCACCACGATCACCGGTGCCGAGCCGTTGCGGTAGAGCATCAGGGCGTGGCGCGAGGCGGGCCTCCAGCACCGGCGACGGCCGACCGTCGTACTGGGCCGCGCCGAGCACGACGATGGCGTCGGCGGTGGGGGCGTCGTCCCACGTCGAGGCCCGCCACACCTGCAGGAACGTGACCGCGAAGTAGCCGAGCACGACCAGCACGGCGACGGCCGCGAACCGCGTCAGCCGACGGCCCCACCTCCGCCGGCGGCGGGGCGGCGGCGACACGGGCCGTGGGGTCGGCTCGGGGCCCACCGCGGGGTGCTCACCGGTGAGGGTGGCCCGCGCCGTGCCGACCGAGCCGGACGGTGCCATCAGGCCAGTCGGGCCCGAGCGGCGCCGATGCGGGCAAGGGTGCGGGAGGCGCCGAGGGCCTCGAGCGACTCCCACAGCGGAGGGCCGACCGCGCGGCCGGTGGTGGCGACGCGCACCGGCGCGGGCGCCTTGGACATCTGAGGGGTGCCGTCGTCCTTCACCAGTCCGGCGGTGACCGCGGCCCGCTCGACCGCGTCCGAGATGGCGGCCGCGGTCCAGCCGCTGGCGTCGCCCTCGGCCAACGGAGCCAGCTCGGCCAGCGAGGCGTCGAGCATCTCGGCCGACGCCTTGCCCCGCACCATCACCTTGTCCCACGCCGTCTCGTCGTGGACCGGCTCCGCGAGCCACAGGAAGTCGACCATGTCGGCGACCTCAGGGAGGAGCCGCACCCGCTCCTGCACGAGCGGTCCGAGGGTGCGCAGCGCGGCCCGGGCGTCGTCGTTGGGGAGGTGCTCGTCGGCCCGAGCGAGGAAGTCGTCGAGCTCGAGCCGTCGCACCCACTCGCCGTTGACGTGGAGCAGCTTCTTGCGGTCGAAGAACGCCGGCGACGGGTTGACCGAGGCCACGTCGTAGAGCCCGACGATCTCGTCGATCGACCGGACCTCGACCCCGTCGGGCGGCCCCCACCCGAGCAGCGACAGGTAGTTGACCATGGCCTCGGGCAGGATCCCCTCGGTCCGGTAGTCGGCGACCGACACGTCGTCGCGTCGCTTCGAGAGCTTCTTGCGCTGCTCGTTGACCAGCAGCGGCATGTGGGCGAAGGCGACGGGCTCCTGGAGGCCGAGGGCGCGCAGGATCAGCAGGTACTTGGGGGTGCCGTTGACGTGGTCCTCACCCCGGATGACGTGGGTGATGCCCATGTCGACGTCGTCGAGCGCGTTGGCCAACAGGAACATGGGGGCGCCGTTGGAGCGCAGGAGGACGAAGTCCTCGATGGTCGAGTTGTCGAACTCGACGTCGCCCCGGACGAGATCGGTCCAGCCGGTGCGCCCCTCGGGCACCCGGAAGCGCAGCGCGGCGCCCTCGCCCCCGCCCACACCCCGGTCGCGGCAGTGGCCGTCGTAGCCGGGGGGACCGCCCCGCTCCTTGGCCCGGGCCTGGACCTGCTCGCCGGTGCAGTCGCACCAGTAGGCGAGGCCCCGCTCGGCCATGTCGAGGGCGACGCGGCGGTGCTCGTCGGTGCGGTCGCTCTGGTGCACGGGCTCGCCGTCCCAGGTCAGCCCCAGCCACTCGAGCATCTCCAGGACGTTGTCGATCAGCTCCGGCCGGTTGCGCTCGGCGTCGGTGTCCTCGATGCGGATCAGGAAGCGCGCCGCCCGCCCGCCGGGCCACCAGCCAGTTGGCCAGCGCCGAGTGGGCGGAGCCGACGTGGAGGAAGCCGGTCGGGGACGGCGCGAAGCGGACGACGGGGGCCGGGGGCACCCCGCCACAGTACCGGGGTCGCCCCCGACCCCTGAGGGCGGTTCGCCCGGCAACGAGCCTCCTCGGGGAGCGTCAGAAGGGCAACGACCGAGGGTGGCGAAGATCACCCATCGCGCCACTCTCCGTGATGGACACTCTCGGTGGTCACCGCTACGCTGGGTCGATGCGTCCCCATCGCCGTTCCCTGCGGACCCGGGTCACCGGGTTCACCCTCCTCCTCGTGGTGTGCGCCACGTTGACCGGCTGCGACCCGGCCCCCGTCTCGTCGGGCACCCGCTCCGTCGACGTCGCCCTCACCGTGTGCACCCTCGTCGACACCCGACCCGCGCCCGACACGGTGGGCGATCGCGCCACGCCCCTCGCCCCCGGCGACACCGTCACCGCCACCGTCCCCGGCACCAACGGCGAGTGCGTCGTCCCCGAGGACGCCATCGCGGCCAAGGTGCGGGTGACCTCTCTCTCTCCGACCGCCGCCGGCTCGCTGGTGGTGTTCAAGGCCGGCACCACCCCGCCCAGCCCCCAGGTCACCTGGACCGCGGGGGCGACCGCGACGGCCAAGGAGGTCCAGGTGGGCCTGTCCGACGACGGCCAGCTCTCGGTCCGCGCCGCCGGGGCGACCACCGACGTCGTCATCGACGTGCTCGGGTTCACCTTCGACCTCGACGAGCGCTACTACACCGTCGCCGAGATCGACGCCCTGCTGTCGGGCATCACCGGGACACCCGGTCCCGAAGGCCCGGCGGGGCCTCAGGGTGAGGCCGGACCCGAGGGACCGCAGGGCCCGCAGGGCGAGGCCGGACCCGAGGGAGCGGCCGGCGCCACCGGACCCGCAGGGTCCCGCCGGACCCGCCGGTCCCAGGGCGCCGCCGGTGCGCGGCCGGAGGCGACGCCTGCAACCTCACCATCTCGCCCGAGCGGGCGGCCATGAACCGGTGGGACCTCGACATGACGACGTTCCCGGTCGGGGCCGAGCCCAAGGGGATCGCCTTCGACGGCGAGCACATCTGGGTCACGAACAGCGAGGACGACACCGTCTCCCGCGTCGACACGGAGACCGGCGCACGCGACGACTTCGCGGTGGGCGACTTCCCCTTCGGGATCGTCTTCGACGGCGAGAGCATCTGGGTCGCCAACCGCGACGGCAACTCCATCTCCCGGATCGACATCGCCACCGGCGCCTCGACCGAGTTCCCGGGCTTCGCCGGTCCCTACGGCATCGGCTGGGACGGCGAGCGCATCTGGGTGACCAACAGCGCGTGGGACACCGTCTCCACCGCCGATCCGGACACCGGCGCGATCCTCGACACCTACACCTCCCGGTTCAACCCGTTCGCGTTCGCGTTCGACGGGACGGACATGTGGGTCACCAACTGGACCGGTGACACCGTCAGCCGCTTCGACGTCGAGACGGGTGCCCGCACCGACATCACCGTCGGCCAGGAGCCCTACGGCATCGCCTTCGACGGAGCGCACATGTGGGTCAGCAACTGGGCGTCGAGCAGCATCTCCCGCATCGACGTGGCCACCAACCAGGTGACCTCCTTCCCCGTCACCGTCAACCCGCGGGGCGTCGGCTTCGACGGCCGGTGCGTGTGGGTCAGCGGCTTCGGCAGCAACCAGGTGTCACGGGTCGATCCGGCGACCGGCCAGAGCGTCGCCTACGACGTCGGGCCGAACCCTCGGGGCATCGCCTTCGACGGCGAGCACCTCTGGGTCGAGCTGACGGGCGCGGCCGCGCGGTGGTCCGGCTCCTCCCCTGAGGCCTGCGGGACCGGGACGGTCTCGTCGTCGGCCAGCGTGACCTCGGCCAGGCCCGTCGGGTTCGGGAACACCCCGGACCCGGCGGGCCGCCGTTCGGGCGGAGGATCCGGTCAGGCCGTGACGTCGACGAGGCTGCGCCAGTCGCGGCGGTGGGCCTCCTCGACCTGGGCCGGGGTGAGGCGCAGCGTCTCGTCCGGCACCGCGTCGACGAGGGTGCGCAGCTCGACGTAGTGGTGGGCGGCGTGGCCGACCCCGGCGAACAGCGCCTGGCGCGCCGTCACCAGCTCCGGCGACGCCTCGCCCGAGGAAGCCCCAGACCGTGAAGGCCACGGTGAGGTCGTGGACCACCGGCGCCCGGCCGAACAGCGACGACCGCTTCATGGCGATGGCGACGCAGCCGCCGACGACGTCGTGGTGGTCCTCGCCGTCGGTCAGGACCAGGCGCTCGTCGAAGGTGCGGGCGATCTTGAGGGCGAAGCCCAGGTCGGGCCCGGGGGCGCCCAGGCGATCGCCGCGGGGCTGGCCCTCGTGCAGCTCACCGGGCCGGTCGGCCACCCAGCCCTCGGGCCGGCGCGGGGACGACGTGTAGGCCCGGAGTCGGGCGGTGGCATCGGTGGGCACGTACTCCGGGGCAGCCATCGCCGGCGAGGCTAGCGACATCCCCGCCCGGGGAACCTCTCGCGGCGTCCCGTTCGGCCGACAGGACCGGTCTCGCTGTCCTGACCAGGAGGCATCCGTGTCGAACCCCGAGCCGCCCGCCGGAGACCCATCTGCGACCCCGCCCCCCTCGGCGCCGTCGACCGACGGCGACGCCACGGTGAGCATCCCGGCCATGCCGCTGCCGCCGCCGCCCGGCTCCGACCCGAGCCCCTTCGACGCCCCGCCACCGCCTCCCCCGCCGCCCGGGGGCTACGTGGCCCCACCGGCGCCGGGCGCCTACGACGCCCCGCCCGCCGCCAGCCCGTTCGGCACACCGCCCCCCGCCCCCGGTGGGTTCGGTCCGCCGCCCGCTGCGCCTGGTGGGTACGGCACCCCGCCGCCGGCCCCGGGCGGCTACGGCGGCCCACCTCCGGTCGCGTACGGCGCCCCGCCTCCGGGCGGCGGCTACGGCGCTCCGCAGGCCTACGGTGCGGTGCCCTACGGCGGGTTTGCCGCTCCGCCCAAGACGGGCATGGCGCTCGGCGCGCTGATCTGCGGCATCCTCGGACTGCTGATCGCGTTCATCCCGTTCATCGGGTACGGCGGCAGCCTGCTCGGCCTGGCCGGCATCGTCCTCGGGTTCCTCGGCCTGGGTGCGGCCAAGCGCCAGGCCGGGGCCGGCAAGGGCATGGCCATCGGCGGCATCGTCACCGGCGTGCTGTCGATCCTGATCAGCGTGGCCTGGACGTTCCTGTTCGTCCTCGCCGCCGACGACGTCGACAACGACCTCGACCGCATCAACTCCGACCCCGTCGACGGCGTGTGCAACGAGGACCGGTTCCTCGAGGACCCCGACTGCTGAGGTCGCTCGCCGGCGACGCTCAGGCCTCGGCCGCGCCCTCGGGGGTGTGCAGCAGGCCGTAGACGATCGAGTCGACCAGGGCCTGCCACGACGCCTCGATGATGTTGGCGTCGACGCCGATGGTGGTCCACGTCCGCTCGCCGTCGGTGGAGTCGACCAGCACCCGGACGGTGGCGCCGGTGGTCGACGAGGAGTCGAGCACGCGCACCCGGAAGTCGATGAGGTGGATGCGGGCCAGCGCCGGGTAGCGCTCGCCCAGGGCCACCCGGAGGGCGTGGTCGAGGGCGTTGACGGGACCGTTGCCCTCGCCGATGGCGACGCAACGCTCCTCGCCCACCCACACCTTCACCGAGGCCTCGGTGTCGACCATCGAGTCGCCGTCGTCGATCGGCACCCCGCCGCTCAGGGCGCTGCGGTGGTACGTGGTGACGCGGTAGCCCTCGAGCGAGAAGTAGTCCTGGCGCCAGCCGGTGGCCTCGCGCATCAGCAGCTCGAGCGACGCGTCGGCCGCCTCGTAGACGAAGCCCGCCGCCTCCTTGTGCTTGAGCTCCTCGGTGAGCGCGGCCGCGGCCTGGGCGTCGAGGGTGACCCCCATCTCGTCCGCCTTCATCGACATGCCGGCCCGGCCACCCAGGTCGCTCACCAGCACCCGGGTGTGGTTGCCGACGACCGCGGGGTCGACGTGCTCGTAGGTGGCGCCGCCGGCCTTGCCGAGGGCGGAGGTGTGGAGCCCGCCCTTGTGGGCGAAGGCCGACGACCCGACGTAGGGGTCGGCCGGGTGCGGCGGCAGGTTGACCAGCTCGGCCACGTGCCGGCTCACCGCGGTGAGGCGCTCGATGCGGCCCTCCGGCAGGCAGCGGATGCCCAGCTTGAGCTGGAGGTCGGGGACGACCGTCATCAGGTTGGCGTTGCCGGTGCGCTCGCCGTAGCCGTTGACCGTGCCCTGGACGTGGCTGGCGCCGCCGAGCACGGCCGCGACCGAGTTGGCCACCGCGCAGCCCGAGTCGTTCTGGGTGTGGATGCCGACCTGCACGTCCGAGCCGAGGTGGGCGACCACCGCGGCGGTGGCCTCCTGCACCTCGTGGGGCAGGGAGCCGCCGTTGGTGTCGCAGAGCACCAGGCACTCGGCGCCCTGCAGGGCCGCGGCCTCCAGCACCCGGAGGGTGAACTCGGGGTCGGCCCGGTAGCCGTCGAAGAAGTGCTCGGCGTCGAAGAAGACCCGCATCCCCTCGCCGCGGAGGAACGCCACCGAGTCGCCGACCATGGCGACGCCCTCGTCGAGGGTGGTGCCGAGCGCGGCGGTGACGTGGAAGGCCGAGCCCTTGCCGACGATGCACGCGGTGCCGGCGCCGGACTCGACCAGGGCGCGCAGGGTGGGGTCGGAGTCGACCTTGCCGGCCGGGCGTCGGGTCGACCCGAAGGCGACCAGCTCGGCCGTCGAGAGCTCCAGCTCCGACGGGGCGCGGGCGAAGAACTCGGCGTCCTTGGGGTTGGCCTGCGGGAAGCCGCCCTCGATCCAGCGCACGCCGAGCCAGTCGAGCTGCTCGGCGACGCGGAGCTTGTCGTCGACGGTGAGGGAGATGCCCTCGAACTGGGCGCCGTCGCGCAGCGTCGTGTCGAAGATGTCGACCGCGGCCGGCACGCCGGCCGGCCGGCGCGCCTCGCCGTCGTCGGCCCCGCCTCCTACGCCGGAGGTCGAGTCACTCGACATGCTCGACCCAGTCCTTGTAGCGGTCGACCTCGCCCCGGATGACCCGGTGGTACTCCTCGCCGATGGCGGCGGTCATCGGTCCCGGGCAGGGGATCTCGCGATCGTCGACCGAGCTCACGGCCGAGACCTCGGCCGCGGTGCCGCACACGAACATCTCCTCGGCGATGTAGACGTCGCTGCGCGCGAGGGTGCCGATCTCGACCTCGAAGCCGAGGTCGCGGGCGATGGCCATCACCGTGCTCTGGGTGATGCCCTCGAGGGCGCCCGACGACAGCGGCGGGGTGATCAGCTTCCCGTGGCGGGCGACGAAGACGTTCTCACCCGTGCACTCGGAGATGAACCCCTGCGGGTTCAGCATGATCGCCTCGTCGTAGCCGGCCTTCAGGGCCTCGACCTTGGCCAGCGACGAGTTGACGTAGTTGCCGGTGGTCTTGGCCGCCGGGGGCATGGTGTTGTGGTCGTGGCGGGTCCACGACGAGATCTTCATCCGCACGCCCTTGGTGAGCGCGTCGTCGCCCAGGTACGCGCCCCACGGCCAGCAGGCGATGGCGACGTCGATGCTGCACGGCAGGGTGTTGAGCCCCATCTCGCCGTAGCCGTAGTACGCGATCGGGCGGATGTAGCAGTCGGGCAGGCCGCTCGCCGCCACCACGGCCTTGGTCGCCTCGACCATCTCGTCGACCGAGTACGGCAGGTCCATGCCCATGATGCGGGCCGACTGGTCGAGCCGCTTCATGTGGTCGGTGAGGCGGAACACCCCCGGGCCGTCGGCCGTGGCGTAGGCGCGGATGCCCTCGAACACGCCCATGCCGTAGTGCAGCGAGTGGGTCAGCACGTGGATCCGCGCGTCCTCCCACGGCACCATCTCACCGTTCATCCAGATCTGCGGCGTGGGCGTGATCGGCATCTGAGCTGGCTCCTTCAGAGACGGTCGGCGACGGCGTCGCCGATCTCGGGGGTGGTGGTGGGACGGGGCGAGTCGGCGTCGTCGGACGCGAGGTCGGCGGCGACCGAGGCGCAGGCGGCGCGGACCCGGGCGGCCGCGTCGTCCTCGCCGAGGAGGTCGAGCATCAGGGCCGCCGACAGGATGGCGGCGAGCGGGTTGGCCTTCTTCTGGCCGGCGATGTCGGGGGCCGAGCCGTGCACCGGCTCGAACAGCGACGGGGTGGTCCGCTCGGGGTTGAGGTTGCCCGACGACGCCAGGCCGATGCCCCCGGAGACCGCGCCACCGAGGTCGGTGAGGATGTCGCCGAAGAGGTTGTCGGTGACGACGACGTCGTAGCGGCCGGGGTCCTGCACGAAGTAGATGCAGGCGGCGTCGACGTGGTTGTAGGCGGTCTCGACGTCGGGGTACTCGGCCGCGACCTCGTCGAAGGCCCGCTGCCACAGGTCGCCCGAGAAGGTGAGGACGTTGGTCTTGTGCACCAGGGTGAGGTGCTTGCGGCGGGTGCGGGCCAGGTCGAAGGCGTAGCGGATGCAGCGCTCGACGCCCATGCGGGTGTTGACCGACCCCTGGGTGGCGACCTCGTGGGGGGTGTCCTTGCGGAGGAAGCCGCCCTCGCCGGCGTAGGTGCCCTCGGTGTTCTCGCGGATCACGACCATGTCGATGCCGGCGGCCGGGTCGACGAAGGGCCGGTGGTTGATGTACTGGTCGAGGGTGAAGCGCATCTTGAGCAGCACGCCGCGCTCGATCAGCCCCGGCGGCACCTCCGGCGTGCCCACCGCGCCGAGGAGGATGGCGTCGTAGCCGCGCAGCTCGTCGAGCACCTCGTCGGGCAGCACGGTGCCGTCGCGCAGGTAGCGCGCCCCGCCCAGGTCGAACTCGGTCGTGTCGAGCTCGACGCCCGCGGCACGGACGACCTTGAGCGCCTCGGCCACGACCTCCGGGCCGATGCCGTCGCCTCCGATGACTGCCACCTTGTGGGCCACTTCTCTCTCGCTCTCCTCGTGGGGTGGGGCTGGGTCGGCGGACCGATGCGGTGCCGCCGCGACCCGGGCCGAGAAACAGAAAACCGCCCACCAGATGGTGGACGGTCGAGGCGCACGCCGGGATGTCGACGTGCGCTAGGCGATGATCACTACGGCGGTCGTCGGGCGCATCACGGCCGGAAGCATACGCCACGCTCCGGGGCCCCGGCGACCCGGTTGCCGGGGCCGCCTCCTACACCACGTCGGCGATGGTTCGGGTGAGCGAGACGGCCACCGCACCGACCAGCAGGACCAGCCCGATCCGGCCCACGGCGGTCAACGCCGCGACCGGGAGCCGGCGCTGCCAGCCCTGGACCCGGACCGCCACGACGACGGCCGCGACGACCACCAACGGCGGGAGGAACCCGACCGCAGGGGCCACCAGGATCAGTGCGGGGAGGACGCGGCGGAGCGACGCGGTGCGGGCCCAGCCGTCGGGGCGGAGGAGGCGGTCCGCGACGGCGGCGGTGACGACCCCGTAGCCGGCGACCAGGGCGACGAACATGACGACGCTGGCCGCCGGCGACCCGAGGACCGTGTAGTCGACGCCGTCGCTCTGCACGACGCTGACGCCTCCGAGCACACCCGTCGTCACCCCCCACGCGGCGAGGCGCAGGCCCGGGGCCGGCGGCAGGATCGGGCGGACCGCCACGTACAGCAGCCCACCGATCACGCCGACCAGGGTCACGAAGACGACCAGCGAGATGGTTCCGCCGAGCGAGATCTCGCCCGTGGTGGCCCCGTCGTCGGTCGTGAGGCCCTGGTAGTGGTCCGGGGTCTGCACCGCGACCACCCGCATGGCCAGGCGCCCGCCGACCCCGCCGACCAGGAACCCGCCGACCAGCCCGCCGAGGAGACCGCCGACCGCCACCCGGGCCACGCGCTCGATCTCGCCCCGCCAGGTGGAGCCGGTCGAGGTGGTGGGCTCGCCCCTCGCCGCCGGTTCCCCGGGCGCGGTCGTCGTCATGGGCCGACGGTACCCCTGGGCATCGGTCCCGTCGCCGGGGTTCGGCGGGGAGGGGCCCCCGTCGCGGGGATTCGCTCCGGCAGCGTCGACCGGCGCGTGGCCGGGGTGTCACCGACGGCGACCTCGAGGCCGCGGCGACGGCGCCAGCGGCGAGGGGCAGCCGGCCGGGCGGGTCAGGCCGCCGGGAGGTCGAACTGCTCGGCCAGTCCGGCGACGGCCCAGCGCCATCCGTCGGGCACCGGCTGGTCGAGCGGCCGACGGATGCTCAGGGCCTCCAGGAGCTCGACCCCCGAGCCGGTCAGGCACAGCTCGACGTCGCCCTCACCGCTCTCGACCTCCACCCGTTCGCCGACGTGGACGAGGGCGCGGGCGTCGGGACCGGTCGTCCGGAGCCCGAACGTGCCCCGCTCGGGACGTCCCTGGTTGAGGTGGAACACGGGGCCCAGCGCCGCCCCGTAGCGCAGGCAGGCCTCGACCTCGTCGGGCTCCTCGTCGACCGCGATCCCGAGGGGCAGGAGGATGTCGCGCTCGTGGACCCACGAGTCCCACAGGGCGTGGTGCAGCAGCGTGCTGACCGCCACGTGGCCCGGAGGCGCCTCGGCCAGGGCCGACAGACCGGCGTCGTCGAGCCCCTCGACCAGGGCGACGAGGCCGTCGATCGTGGCCGAGATCTTCTCGAGCGCCTCCGCCGGTGAGGGACCGCCCGATGCCGCCACCATCGCGGCCGGGGTGGCCACCGGGTCGAAGGTGGCGAGGAACCGGGTCGGATCGCCCTGTCGCCCGGCCGCGATCGACAGGGCCCAGAACGACGTGGCCGTCTCCAGGTGCACCACGACGTCGACACCGTCCCACCCCTCGCACCGGGTGGGGTGGGCCCACTGCTCGTCGGTGAGCTCGGCGAGGGCCGCGACCAGTCGGCGGTACTGGCGCACGGCGGGGGCGACGATGGCATCGGCCGGACCGTCGAGGACGACGATCGGGTCGTCGCCGTAGTGGGGGGTGAGCTGCACGGCGGGCAGTCTGCCCGACGCGACGGCGGCCGCCCGCTCAGCGGGCGCGGAGGGTCAGGCCCCGGTAGGAGTCGCGGAACCCGGCGGCGACGAGCAGATCGGCGGCCGGGGTCTCGCGCACGGGGGTGCCGTCGACCTTGGTCACCTCGATCGACGACCGCCGGCCGGACCGCACCAGCTCGACGAGGGCCTCGACCCACCGCTCGTCGGGCGGGGCCTGGCCGTCCGCGACCGTGTCGGCGGCGCCCCCATCGGCGGCCGCACGCCCGGCGGCACCGGGGAAGAGGACGACGCTGCGCCCGCCCCTCTCGAGGTAGGCGAGGACGCGGCCGTCGACGAGCACGACGTGGGCGCCCGCGGCCCGGGCCGGGCGCCCGTCGGACGGGGGCCAGGGCAGGGCGGCGCCGAAGGGCTGGGCCGGGTCGGTGGCGGCCAGCACGAGGGGGCGGGCGACCGGGTCGTCGAGGCCCCGGTCGTCGTCGAACCGCGGATCGTCCCAGGGCTCCGGGGGCCGGGGGTCGTGGGCACCCCAGCCCCGGTCGGCCTCGGGGATCGTCGACCAGGCCGTCGGGCCGGGGTCGCCGTCGCCGAGCGGACCCGCGTCGGGGTGGGACGCAGCGGACGGCAGCGCCGCCGACGCCACCGGGAGGGCGTCGGCCCTCGGGCGGCCGCCCTCGGGCTCGCGGGCGCTGCGGAGGCGGTCGACCGCGCCGGGGAGGGCGAACTGCGCCGCGCCCAGGCCGGCCACGAAGTAGCCCCGCCGGACGGTGCCCTTGTCCTCCATGGCCCGCAGCACCGGGTAGACCCCGGCGAAGCCGCCCTCGACGCCCTCGCCCAGGGCCGCCTCGCGGGTGAGCACGCCGTAGCGCTCGAGCAGCTGGCGGGCCCGGGCCAGCGCCGCCTCGCTCGACGCCGGTTCGGGCTCGCGGAGCGGGGCCACCAGCGACCACCGTCCGGCGGCCGACGGCGGGCCGAGCCGTGAGAGGCGCCCCGGCCGGGGACGCCCTCGCCGACCGGCGCCGGCCGAGCGGCGACCCGGCGACGAGCCCACGAAGGCGCGCAGCGGGGCGAAGGTGTCGTTGGTGACCTCGCCGGCCCAGACGAGGTCCCAGAGCGCGGCCAGCACGGTGGCGTCGTCCCACGCCAGGTCGGCGTCGGCCACGGCCTTCTGGACGTCGGGCCAGAAGCTGGCCCCACGGGCCGCGAGGTGGGTGCGGATGGCGTCGTGAGCGGGGCCCGACGGGAGGGCGTCGACGTCGGGAGCCGGGACGAGCAGGCCCAGCTCGTCGCGGAACACCAGGCGCACCCGGCCGTCGCCGGAGCCGATGGCCCCCGCCCCCACCCAGACCAGCTCGCCGGCCGCGGCGAGGGCGTCGAGGTCGGCCGGGCGGTAGCCGTCGATCCGGGCGGGGAGGACGTCGGCCTCGAGCACCGACGCGGGGATCGGCGCGCCCTGGAGCACGCCCAGCACCTCGACCAGGCCGTCGATGCCACGGCGCGGCAGCCCGACCCCCTGCCAGCGGGGCAGGAACCGGGCCAGGGCGTCGCCGTCGACCGGCTCGACCTCCCTGCGCAGGGCGGCCAGCGACCGGCGGCGGATGCGGCGGAGGACCTCGGCGTCGCACCACTCGCGCTCGACGCCCTCGGGACGGAACTCGCCGGTGACGACACGGCCGTCGCCGGACAGCTCGACCAGGGCGTCGACCACCCGGGGCTCGTCGACGCCGTACCGGCGAGCCACGTCGCGCGGCAGGAACGGCCCGTGGGTGCGGGCGTAGCGGGCCACCAGGTCGGTGCAGCGGGTGGTCGACCGGGTCGGTGAACGCGGTGGGGAGCCCCTGGGGCACGGCCACCCCGAGGGCGTCGCGCAGGCGGGCCGCGTCCTCGCCCGCGGCCAGGCGGTCGTGACCGGCGACCGACACCCGGATGGCGCGCCGGGCCGCGACCAGCTCGTCGACCCAGGCGTCGACCGGCAGCCTCGGCGTCGTCCGCCGACGGTGCCTCGACCGAGCGGGCGATCAGCTCGTCGCGGTCGAGCGGGCCGAGGGTGCGGAGGAGGTCGTGGAGCTCGTCGGGGTCGCGCGCCGGGCGGTGGCCGTCGAGGTGCTGGAGCGAGCGCTCGACCTCGTCGATCACCTCGCCGTCGAGGAGGTCGCGCAGCTCGTCGGCGCCGAGCAGCTCGGCCAGCAGGTCGCGGTCGAGGGCGAGGGCCGCGGCCCGTCGCTCGGCGAGGGGGGCGTCGCCCTCGTACATGTAGACGGCGATCCAGCCGAAGAGCAGCGACTGGGCGAACGGCGACGCCTTCGGGGTGTCGACCGCGACGGCCCGCACCCGCCGGGCCCGGAGGTCGCCCAGCAGCTCGCGCAGGGCGGGCACGTCGAAGACGTCGGTGAGGATCTCCCGCGCCGTCTCGTAGAGGATCGGGAAGCGGGGGTGGCGGGAGGCCACGGCCAGCAGGTCGCCGGCCCGCTGGCGCTGCTGCCACAGCGGGGTGCGCCGGTCGGGTCGGCGCCGCGGCAGCAGCAGGGCCCGGGCCGCGCACTCCCGGAACCGCGACGCGAACAGCGCGGTGCCGGGCAGGTGGGCGAGCAGGGCGGCGTCGAGGTCGTCGGGATCGATCAGGAGCTCCTCCATCGGGAGCTCGTCGTAGGCCTCCGGCAGCCGGAGCACGATGCCGTCGTCGCTCCACATGAGGTCGACCGGGGCACCCCACCGCTCGGTGAGCCGGGCCTGGAGCACCATCGCCCAGGGGGCGTGCACCCGCGCCCCGAACGGCGAGAGGACGCAGACCCGCCAGTCGCCGATCTCGTCGCGGAAGCGCTCGACCACGATGGTGCGGTCGTCGGGCACCGCCCCCTCGGCGGCCTGGTCGTCGAGGTAGGCCAGCAGGTTGGTGGCGGCCCGCTCGTCGAGGTGGTGCTGCTCGCGCAGGCGGGCCATGGCGTCGGCCCGGGGCATCTCCCGCAGCGTGCGGGTGGTCTCCCCCACCGCCCGGCCCAGCTCGAGCGGGCGACCGGGGCCGTCGCCCCGCCAGAACGGCATCTTCCCGGGGAGGCCGGGCGCGGGGGTGACGACCACGCGCTCCGGGGTGATCTCCTCGATGCGCCACGTCGACGCGCCGAGCAGGAACGTCTCGCCGACCCGGGACTCGTAGACCATCTCCTCGTCGAGCTCACCCACCCGCGTGCCGTCGGGGAGGAACACGCCGTACTGCCCCCGGTCGGGGATGGTGCCGCCGCTGGTGACCGCGAGGCGCTGAGCCCCCTGCCGGCCCCGCAGCACACCCGCGGCGCGGTCCCACACGATGCGGGGCCGCAGCTCGGAGAACTCCTCCGACGGGTAGCGGCCGGCCAGGAGGTCGAGCACCTCGTGGAGGACGGTGTCGGTGACCTCGGCGAACGGGGCGGCCCGACGGACCAGGGCGGCCAGGTCCGCGACCTCCCAGTCGTCGAGGGCGCACATGGCCACGATCTGCTGGGCGAGGACGTCGACCGGGTTGCGGGGGTAGCGCATGGCCTCGACCAGCCCCGCCTCCATGCGGGGCACGACGGTGGCCGCCTCGAGGAGGTCGGCCCGGTGCTTGGGGAAGATGCGGCCCCGGCTGGGCTCCCCCACCTGGTGGCCGGCCCGGCCGATGCGCTGGAGGCCCCGGCTGACCGCGCCCGGCGACTCGACCTGGATGACGAGGTCGACCGCCCCCATGTCGATGCCGAGCTCGAGCGACGAGGTGGCCACCAGGCCCTTGAGCCGCCCGGACTTGAGCTCGTCCTCGATCACGAGGCGCTGCTCGCGGGCGAGCGAGCCGTGGTGGGCCTTGACCAGCTCGGGCACCTCGGCCGTCGGCACGTCGAGCAGCGCCGCCGTCGGACCGTCGGGCCCCCCGGGGCCGGCGCCGGCCAGCACCTCGCCGATCGACACGGGCGGCCGGCCCATGGCCTCCCCGCCCGACCACCCCGCGGCGGGGACCTCGCCCCGGGCCTCGGCGTCCTGCTCGGCGGCCAGCTCGTTGAGACGGGTGGCGAGCCGCTCGGCCAGCCGTCGGGCGTTGACGAAGATCAGCGTGGAGCGGTGGGCACGGACCAGGGCGAGCAGCTCGGGGTGCATCGACGGCCAGATGCTGCGCCGGGCCGGACCGCCGGCGGCCGGGCCGCTGGGGAGGGCGTCGGGCCCGCCCGCCCCACCCCCCGGCGTGACCGGCTGGCCCAGGTCGGCCATGTCGTCGACCGGGACGATCACCTCGACGTCGAGCTCCTTGCGGGTGCCGGCGTCGACGATGGTGACCGGGCGGGGGCGGCCGTCGTCGCCGAAGCCGCCCAGGAAGCGGGCGATCTCGTCGAGGGGCCGCTGCGTCGCAGAGAGGCCGATGCGCTGGGGGGGCGCCTCGCACACGGCGTCGAGCCGTTCGAGCGAGAGGGCCAGGTGGGCACCGCGCTTGGTGGAGGCCACCGCGTGGATCTCGTCGATGATCACGGCCTCGACGCCGGCGAGGGTCTCGCGCACCGCCGAGGTGAGCATCAGGTAGAGGGACTCGGGGGTGGTGATGAGGATGTCGGGCGGGTTGCGCTGGAGGCGGCGCCGCTCGTCGGCCGGCGTGTCGCCGGTGCGGAGGCCGACGGTGGGCTCGCGGGCCGCCACCGCGGCGTGCTCGGGACCCAGGCGCTCGGCCGCCAGGCGGATGCCCTTCAGCGGCGACCGCAGGTTCTTGTCGACGTCGACGGCCAGGGCCCGCAGGGGCGACAGGTAGAGGATCCGCGGGCCCGGCGCCCGGTCGGCCGGGGCCGGCTCGGTCATCAGCCGGTCGATGCCCCACAGGAAGGCGGTGAGGGTCTTGCCCGACCCGGTGGGGGCCAGGATCAGGGTGTGGTCGCCGGCGGAGATGGCGGGCCAGCCCTTGGCCTGGGCCTCGGTGGCCGTCCCGAACGACGCCTCGAACCAGGCCCGCACCGGCGCGCTGAACGGGGCCAGCGGGTCGGCGTCGGGGCCCTCGGGGTGGTCGTCGGAGGCGATGGGAGCAGCGTACGGCGGGTGTGTGACAGCGACGCCGGGCCCGGCGTCGACGCCCCTCCCCCGACCGTCAGGACGCGGGCACCACCCAGAGCTGGCCCTCCATCGGCGCGTGCGGGTCGCAGGCGAACTGGTGGTAGCCCTCGGTGGTGGCGTCGTACACGAGGGTCTGCGTCACCGGCCCGATCTCGATGTCGGTCTTCTCCTTGCCCGAGGGGCCGAACACCGACAGGTTGTGACCCACCCCGCGGTCGCGGTTGTCGACCGTGAAGGTGATCTCGGTGCCCACCTCCACCTGGAGGCAGTCGACGTTCCACGAGATGTTCTCGGCGATCATCGTGAACGCACCGTCCTCGATGGGGGTGCAGTCGTCGGGCGGGCCGTCGGCGGGCTCGTCGTCCCCTCCGCAACCGGTGAGGACGACCGCCACCAGGACGACCGCGGCGAAGGTGCGGATCGGGCGGTGCAGCATGGCGGCGACCGTATCGACCACCCCTGGCCCGGGGCACCTCGGAGCGGCTGATCGGAGCGCTCCACGGCCGACGGACGGCGGTAGGCTCCCGCCATGGCGTACAAGGCTCCCGAGTACCACCCGGCCTTCGAGGAGTACTGCGAGGCCATCTTCGAGCTCAACGAGGACGACGTCGACGTCATCCAGGCCCGCATCGCCGAGCGGCTCGAGGTCTCCCGGCCCGCCGTGTCGGAGATGATCCGCAAGCTCGAGACCGAGGGGCTGGTCGCGGTCGACGGTCGCATCGCCCTCACCACCGACGGCCAGGCCCTGGCCGAGTCCGTCGTCCGCCGTCACCGCCTGGCCGAGCGCTTCCTCACCGACATCCTCGGGCTGTCGTGGGCCGAGGCCCACAAGGAGGCCGGCAAGTGGGAGCACGTCATCTCCCAGAGCGTCGAGGTCGCCATGGACCGCGTGCTCGGCGAGCCGACCACCTGCCCGCACGGCAACCCGATCCCCGGCACCGCCTACAAGGCGCCTGACGCCGATCCGCTCGTCGACGTCCCCGTCGGCACCTCCTTCACCGTGCGCCGCATCCCCGAGGAGCTCGAGTTCGCCCCCGGGATGCTGGAGTTCCTCGAGGAGGCCGACATCCTCCCCGGGCGCACCGGCGTGGTCACCGCGTCGTCGCCCGACGGCACCACCACCGTCGAGGTGGGCGGCGCCCACATCGGCATCGGCGCCTTCGCCGCGGCCCGCATCCTCGTCACCACCTGAGAGGTCCGCCAGGCGCGGCGGATGCGTCGCCTACGCGTCGACGAGCACCGGTTCCTCGGCGGGCGGTGGCCCCAGGGCCGGCACCGTCGGAGCCCCGGGCACGGCGCGGACCCACGCGGCCAGCCCGACCTCGAGGCCGAGGGACAGGGCCTGGGTGCGGGTCAGGGTGACCAGCACGACGCCGGCCGGGGTCTCGACGTCGACCCGGACCTCGAAGCCGACCCGGACGAGGCGGCCGATCCGGCCGGCCACCGCCTCGCCCGGGTCGGAGAGGTGCAGCTCCAGGTCGTGGGGGCGCACCAGGTCGGCCGCCGAGCTGGGTGACCGGACCGAGGAAGCGCATCACGAAGTCGTTGGCCGGCTCGTCGTAGAGCTCGTCGGGCGTGCCGATCTGCTCGACCCGGCCGTCGTTGATCACCACGATCTCGTCGGCGACCTCGAGGGCCTCCTCCTGGTCGTGGGTGACGAACACGGTGGTGACGTGGACCTCGTCGTGGAGGCGGCGGAGCCAGTCGCGCAGCTCCTTGCGGACCTTGGCGTCGAGGGCGCCGAACGGCTCGTCGAGCAGCAGCACCTTCGGCTCGACCGCCAGGGCCCGGGCCAGGGCCATGCGCTGGCGCTGGCCGCCGGAGAGCTGGGCCGGCAGGCGGTCGGCGAACTGCTCGAGGTGCACCAGCTCGAGCAGCTCGTGCGACCCGCGCGCTTGATCTCGGCCTTGGGCCGCTTGCGGATCTCGAGGCCGAAGGCGACGTTGCGGAGCACCGACAGGTGCTTGAACGCGGCGTAGTGCTGGAACACGAAGCCGACGTTGCGCTTCTGGGGCGGCAGGTCGGTGGCGTCGACGCCCTCGATCTCGACGCGTGCCCTCGTCGGCGTGCTCGAGGCCGGCGATGATCCGCAGCAGCGTCGACTTGCCGCCGCCGCTCGGACCGAGCAGCGCGGTCAGCCGCCCGGTCGGGATGCTGACCGACACGTCGTCGAGGGCGACGAAGTCGCCGAAGCGCTTGGTGACGTTGCGCGACCTCGATGCTCATCGGTCGCTCCCGGTCTTCCTTGGGACGGATGATGGACACGATGACGATGCAGGCGACCGACGACCATCGCCAGCAGGAACGCGTGGCGTAGGCGCCGGCCTTGTCGAAGTTGAGGTACTTCTCCTCGACGACGAGGGTGGCGGTGCGGGTCTCGCCGAGCACGTTGCCGGACACGACCTTCACGGCGCCGAACTCGCCGAGCGAGCGGGCCAGGCTGAGCACCACGCCGTAGACGACGGCCCACCTGATGGCCGGCAGGGTGATGCGGCGGAAGCGTCTGGACGGCGTTGGCGCCGAGGCTGCGGGCGGCCTGCTCCTGCTCGGTGCCGATCTCCTCGAGCACGGGCACGACCTCGCGGATCACGAGCGGCAGGGCGACGAACGTGGTGGCCATGATCGATCGCCGGGCGTGGCGAAGATGACCTGGAACCCGGCGCTCCTCGAGCGCCGGGCCGAACCAGCCGTCCGCGGCCGCCGTAGACGAGCACGAGCGACGAGGCCGACGACGATCGGCGACACCGACAGCGGCAGGTCGATGAGCGCGCTGAGGACCCGCTTGCCCGGGAACTCGTAGCGCACGAGCAGGATCGAGATGCCCACGCCGAACACGGTGTTGATGACCACCGACGACCACGGCGACCACGACGGTCAGCCGCAGCGCGTGCGACGACGTCGGGGTCGGTCGAGGATGTCCTCGAGCGACGGTGAAGCCGTCGGCGAAGGTGTTCTTGGCCACGAGCGAGACCGGCCAGGCCACGAGCAAGAACAGGTAGCCGATCGACGATGCACCCGGAAGCACGTAGGTCGAGCGGCGCGTCGGCGGGCGCCGACGGCGGCCGCGGTCGATCGGGCGGATCGGCGCGTCAGCCACGGCGCACCATCCGGCGCTGGATCACGTCGAGGAGCACGATGACGACCAGCGAGATGACCAGCAGGATCGGTGGCCACCGCAGCGGCGCCGGCGCAGGTTGTCGTTCTCGATGCTGCTGAGGATCCGCACCGAGGTCACCTCGGTCTCGAACGGCAGGTTGCCCGAGAGCAGCACCAGCGAGCCGTACTCGCTGACGCCCCGGGCGAACGAGAGGGCGGCGCCCGGCGGCGATGGCCGGGATGAGGCTGGGCAGGACGATCCGCCGGAAGATCGTGAACCGGCTGGCGCCGAGCGAGGCCGCGGCCTCCTCGACCTCGCGGTCGAGCTCGGCGAGCACCGGCTGCACCGTGCGCACGACGAACGGGCAGGGTCACGAACAGGAAGGCGACGAACACCGCCGACCGGCTTGTTGGCGACGTCGACGCCGACCGGGCTGTCGGGCCCGTAGAGCGACAGCAGCACGAGGCCGGCGACGATCGTCGGCAGCGCGAACGGGATGTCGATCAGCACCTCGAGGGCCCGCTTGCCGAAGAAGTCGTCGCGCACGAGCACCCAGGCGATCAGCGTGCCCATGACGACGTTGACGACCGTGACCAGCGACGGCCGTGCCGACGGTCAGGCGGATGGCGGCCGCGGTCTGCTCGTTGGTGAGGGCGTCCCAGAAGCCGCTCCACCCGCCCTTCGACCGCGGTGACGACCACCGCGGCGAGCGGGATCAGCACGAGGAGGCTGAACCAGAGCATCGCGACCCCGAGGCCGAGCCCGGATGCCTGGGTCAGCCGCCCCGTCCGGAGCGCCCGCCGCCGGCGGAGCAGCGGGCGCTCGACGGTCGCGGTCGCCGTCGTCACTCGCCCTTGCCGGAGGCGGCGATGATCTGGGTGACGATGCCGGTCTCCTCGTCGAAGAACTTCGTCGGAGAGCTCGTCCCAGCTCCCGAAGTCGTCCTCGACGGTGAGCAGGTTCGTGACCGTCGGGGAACGGGTTGGACGGGTCGTTGGCGCCCTCGACCTCGCCGTACTCGACGCCGTCGATGACCGGGCGGAAGCCCTTGAGGGCGAACTGCTCCTGGCCCTCGGGGCTGAGCACGAAGTCGAGCCACTCCTCGGCCTTCGGGGTGGCGTCGATCAGCACCGCGCCCGGGTTCTCGATCAGCATCGTGGTCTCCGGGATGATGTAGTCGAACTCCTCGCCGTTCTGGTGGGCGAGGATGGCCTCGTTCTCGTAGGCCATGAGCACGTCGCCGGTGCCGCCGAGGAAGGCGGTGGTGGCGTCACGGCCGCTGCTCGGCAGCGACGACGACGTTGTCGAAGAACTCGGTCGACGTACGTCGTCGGCCTCGGCCTCGGTGCCGCCGTCCTCGATGACCTGGCCCCAGGCCGCCAGCGCGTTCCAGCGGGCCGCGCCCGACGACGCCGGGTTCGGGGTCACGATCTCGACGCCGGGCTCGATCAGGTCGTCCCAGGTCTCGATGCCCTTGGGGTTGCCCGTCGCGGACGGCGAACACCACGATCGAGGTCGACACGATGCCCTTGGTCGGGCCGTCGTCCCAGTCCTCGGCGACGAGGCCCTCGTCGACCAGGCGGGTCACGTCGCTGGCGACCGAGAAGTGCACGTAGTCGGCCTCGAGGCCGCGACACGACGGCCCGGCTCTGGTCGCCCGAGGCGCCGTAGGAGGTCTCGAACTCGACGCCCTCGCCCTCGGGCGTCTCGGCCCACGCGTCGGCGATGGCCTTGTTGGCCGCCTCGGGCACGGCGAAGCCGACGATGTTGATGGTCTCGTCGCCACCACCGCCCCCACCTCCGCCGCCGGAGGTCGAGTCGTCGTCCGAGCCTCCGCAGGCCGTGACGGCCAGGAGGCTGACGGCGATCAGGGCCAGCGTCGCCCGCAAGCGGTGGGTCATGGTGGGTGCGTCCTGTCTCCGCCGGGGCGGCGGGGTCGTGACCGGTGGTCCCGGTCGGTGGGCGGCACCCTACCCATTCCCTATCTCTTTGGTCAACATTACAGACTCAACATGGTTCGTTCCGGTCGAGATCACCCGTGTCGAACGGTGCACCGTCGCCGGTGCCATGCTGCGCCTCGTCCGAGGAGGGCCAGGCCATGGGGCAACGAGGATCCGAGCGGTACGCCGCCGACGTGCGCTGGACGACCCACGGCGTCGCGCACGTGCGGGCCGACGACTGGGGTGGGCTGGGCTTCGGCCAGGGCTGGGCGTGCGCCCGCGACCACCTCCCCACCCTCCTCGACCAGATCACCAAGGTGCGCAGCGAGCGGGCCCTCTTCCACGGACCCGGTCCCGACGACGCCCACCTGGCCAGCGACCTCGGCTACCTGGCCCTCGGGGTGGTCGACCGGGCCGAGGCCCTGCGGGCCGCCCAGCCGTCCGAGATCCGCGACCTCGTCGCCGGCTACGCCGCGGGGTGCAGTGCGTGGCTGGCCGAGGCGCTCGAGACCGACGCCCTCCCCGGCTGGTGCGCGGGGGCCGGGTGGGTGCGGCCGATCGACGAGATCGACCTCTACGCCTACCTCGGCGACGTGGCCCTCATGGGGAGCGGCCGCAACCTGGCCGGCATCATCGGGCGGGCCCAGGCCCCAGGACCGGACGGACCGCACCCACCCGCCCCGCTCAGCGCGCTCGGCAGCGCCGGCGGGGCCGGCGCCAGCAACGGCTGGGCCCTCGGCTCCGACATCTCCGCGTCGGGCCACGGCATCGTGGTCGCCAACCCGCACTTCCCCTGGGGCGGCGAGGCCCGCTTCTGGGAGTGCCACCTCACCATCCCCGGCGAGCTCGACGTCTACGGCGTCGCCCTGCTCGGGACCCCCGGCGTCCAGATCGGGTTCAACCAGGACGTCGCCTGGACCCACACGTTCTCCAAGGGCCACCGCTTCACCCTGAACCGGCTCGACCTGGTGTCCGGCCGCCCGACCGCCTACCGCCACGGCGACGACGAGCGCGACATGGAGGCCACCACGCACCGGGTGGACGTCCTGGTCGAGGGCGAGGTCGTCCCGGTCGAGCGGACCCTCTGGCGCACCCACCACGGCCCGATGGTCAACCTCCCCCTCCTCGGGTGGGGCCTGGAGACGGCCTTCTCCTACCGCGACGCCAACGTCGACGAGACCGCCGTGCTGCGCCAGTTCGTCGGCATGGACCGGGCCCGCGACCTCGACGACCTCCAGCGGGTGTTCGCCGAGGTGCAGGGCCTCCCCTGGGTCAACACCCTGGCCACCGACCGCTCCGGACGGGTCTGGTACGTCGACGCCTCGACCACCCCGGACATCTCGGCTGCGGCCCAGGAGCGGTTCCGCGAGCGGCTGGCCACCGACGTGGTCGCCGGCCTCCTCTTCGAGAACCGGGTCGCCCTCCTCGACGGCAGCGACCCCGGCGACGACTGGCTCGACGACCCGGCCGCGCCCCGGCCCGGCGTGATCCCCCACGAGCGACTGCCCCAGGTCGAGCGGCGCGACTACGTCGTCAACGCCAACGACTCCCACTGGCTGCCCCACCCGGCGACGCCGCTCGAGGGGTACTCCGTCCTCCACGGCTTCGAGCGCACGCCGCAGAGCCTGCGGACCAGGGCCAACCTCCGCACCGTGCAGGAGCTGGCCGACGCCGGCGCGGTCACCGTCACCTCGGCGGTCGATGCGATGCTCGACAACCGGAGCCTGAGCGCCGACCTCCTCCTCGACCAGGTCGTGGCCCGGCTGCGGGCTGCAGGCTCGGCGCCCCTCGGTGAGACGAGCGTCGACCTGGCCCCGCTGGCCGACCTGTTGGAGGGCTGGGACCGGCGCTACGACCTCGACTCGGTCGGAGCGGTGCTCTGGCGCGAGGTCATGGCCGGCTTCCCGGTCGCCGACCACCGTGATGCCGGGACGCTGTTCGCCGAGGCCTTCGACCCCGACGACCCGGTGGCGACGCCCCGGGGTCTGGCACCGGCACCCGACGGAGGCGCCGACCCGGTGGTGGCCGCGACCGTCGCCGCGATCGAGCACCTGGCCGTCGCCGGGCTCGGTCCCGACGCCGTGCTCGGCGACGTGCAGTGGGCCCAGCGGGGCGACGAGCGGGTGCCCGTCCACGGCGGCGGCGAGGGCGAGGGCCTCCTCAACGTGATCGCGCCCATCGGCAACCTCGCCAGCTCGACGCTGGAACCCGGGCCCGACGCCCTCGAGCAGATCCCGGGCCGCACCGACCGCACCGGCCTCGCCGCCGGCGGCTACCGGGTCACCTACGGCACCAGCTTCGTGATGTCCGTCGAGATGACCGACGACGGCCCCCGCGGCGTCGGCCTCCTCGCCTACGGGCAGTCCGGCGACCCGACGTCACCGCACCACGCCGACGGCACCCGCGCCTACGCGGCCAAGGAGCTCCGCCCCCTCCTGTTCACCGACGCCGAGATCGAGGCCGACCCGAACCTCGTCCGCCGGTCGCTGCAGGGCTGAGCCGGGTCAGGGCGAGGTGCGGTCGCCGTCGCGGCGGTCGCGGGCCTCGCAGATGACCACCGGGATGTCGCGGGTCGTGCGCTTCTGGTAGCCGGCGTAGCCCTTGTAGGCGGCGACGACCTTCGGCCACAGCTCGGCCTTCTCGGACGCGCTCGCGGTGCGGGCGCGGAAGGGCCGGGTCTCGCCGTCGAACGTGATCTCGACGTCGGGCTCGTCGACCAGGTTCCGGTACCAGTCCGGGTGGCGGTCGTCGCCGCCCTTCGAGGCGATCAGCACGAAGCGATGGTCGTCGTGCACCGGGGAGGTGAGCATCACCGAGCGCCGCTTGCCCGACTTCCTGCCGATCGTGTGGAGCTCGACGGCGGGCATGCCCAGGGCCGTCCGCCCGATGCGCCCCCCCGACACGGCCAGGAGCCCCCGGTGGACCACGTTCATCCCCTTGGTCGTGAGGTCCATCACGGCACCCGGAACCTGCATCAGCGACCTCCTGCGTCGGCGTCGCCCCCATCGTGGCCCACCGCGGCGGCGTCGACACCCTCCGCAAGCTGCACCGGCGACGCGGACCGGCTCGTCGCGGCTGGCCATCGCGTCCGGCTCCCGTCATCCAGGCGCTGACCAGTCGTCGGTCGAACAGCTTGGCGTCGACCGGCGTGGCACGGGAGCGGTCGGGCAGGGCGACGATGCCCCGGCGCACCGGATGGGTCCTGGGCGACCAGGAGCCACCGCCGCCGGTGGGCCCGGAGCCATGACGGCGCCGACTCCAGGCGGAGGGCCGGCGACGACCTCGCCGGCCGTCCGGCCCGAGCACGACCACGGCCTCCTGCGAGGGGGCCGAAGGCGGGACGTCGAGCACGATGCACTCGGCGGCGGTCCACGTCAGGTGGTCACGCATCTGGTCGATCGGACGCCTGCGTCGCCCTCCGCCGGACCCGGTCGAGCACGGCGTCGACGACGAACAACGCCGTCGGCGCCGACCACGACGACGATCCCGGGCACGAGCACGGCGGCGCTCTGGGCCACCAGCGACACGACCGTCGACCACGACGGCGAGGCCGACGACGAGCTCCCGACCCTCAGCCCGGCGACGGCCCGTCCTGATCGGCCAGGGCCTCGTCGACGTGCGGGTCCTGGGCGACGAGCGTCCCGACCGGCGACGTCGAGCTCATCGCCCTCGGGCCGGGCGACCGGCACCGACGGCACCGGGTGGAACGGAAGCCGTCCGGCCCACCGGAGACCGGACGCCTCGGCCGCGGCCTGCACCTCACGCACCCTCACCCAGGAGACGCCCGGGGCGTCGACGACCCGGCCGCCCTCGTCGAGGAGCACGACGGACGCGGGACGGGTCGGTCCCGAGAACGTCCGGACCGGGACGAGGAACCCGGCCCGGGTCGGGCCCCGGACCCCGACGGCGACGACCGGGGGCGACGCCCACCGGACGGGGTCCACGCTGCCCCGCACGACACCGACCACGCCGCTCCGGGAGAACGACAGCGACCGGACCGAGGACGCACGGCCGTCGACCCGCACCAGCGCCACGAACAGCACGATCCCGCGATGCCGACGAACTGGAGGAGATCCGCCTCGGCGGCCAGCCCGGCGAGGAACGCCAGCCCGAACGCGCCGCCGACCGCCCCGAGCGCCAGACCCCAACGCTCCCGGGCCCGGACCACGTGCTCACCGGACCCGACCGGGTCCATCGATCCCGCGGCCGCCCGGCCACCACCCGCTCCCATGGGCGGGAGCGTACGACAGGTCGGGTCAGGTCAGCTGGAAGCCGCGGTAGTCGTCGGCGACGACCTCTTCGCACTGCTGCACGTAGAGGGGGAAGCCGGGCAGCGGCATGAAGACCCGGGTCTTGCCGGGGACGTTGGCGCCGAGGTACCAGCTGTTGCAGGTCGGGAAGAGGGTGACGCTGGCGACCGCGTTGACGTAGTCGACCCACTGGTCCTGGGCGGTCTCGTCGGCCTCGATGGTGTGGAGGCCCTCGTCGCGCAGGTGGACCATGCGTGTCGGTGATGAGCTCGACGTGCTGCTCGATCGACATGATCATGTTGGTGAGCACCGACGGGCTGCCCGGGCCGGTGACGGTGAAGAGGTTGGGGAACCCCGCCACCGCGAGCCCGAGGTAGGTGCGGGGTCCGGCCTCCCACGCCTCGGCCAGCGGACGGCCGCCCCGCCCCCGGATGTCGACCTTCAGGATCGAGCCGGTCATGGCGTCGAAGCCGGTGGCGAAGACGATGCAGTCGAGGTCGTGGTGCTCGGCGGTGGTGCGGATGCCGGTGGCGTCGATGGCCTCGATGGGGGTCGCTCGCAGGTCGACCAGCGACACGTTCGGTCGGTTGTAGGTGGCGTAGTAGCCGGTGTCGACGCACAGCCGCTTGCAGCCGACGACCTGGTCGGGCTTGAGGAGGGCGGCGACCTCGGGGTCGTCGACGATCTCGTCGATGCGCTCGCGGAGGTACTCGGCCGCGACCTCGTTGGAGTCGCGGTCGAGCAGCACGTCGGTGAAGACCCCGACGTAGGGCAGGCCGCCCCACTCCCAGGCCGCGTCGAGGGCCTTGCGCCGCTCGTCGTCGTCCATCTCCGCCATGGCGAGCCCGGGCAGGGGCACCCGGGCACCGAAGGCGGCGTTCGCCTGGCGGTTGGCGTCGCGGAAGGCGTCGTAGTCGCCCTTCACGGCGGCGACCTCGTCGGGGTCGAGGGGCCGGTTGTGGGCGGGCACCGCGAAGGTGGCGGTCCGCTGGAAGACGGTGAGGTGGGCGGCCTGCTCGGCGATGATCGGGATCGACTGGATGGCCGACGAGCCGGTGCCGATCACCCCGACCCGCATGCCCGTGAAGTCGACCGGCTCGTGCGGCCAGCGACCGGTGTGCAGGCTCAGGCCCTCGAAGTCGTCGCGGCCGGGGATGTCCGGGAGCATGGCCGACGACAGGCAGCCGGTGGCCATGACGAGGTACTGGGCGTCGTAGGACGCGTCGCCGTCGGTGGCGACCGCCCATCGGCCCCGCTCCTCGTCGTAGCCGGCGCCGGTGACCCGGGTGCCGAAGCGGATGTCCCGGCGCAGGTCGAAGCGGTCGGCCACGTGGCCGAGGTAGCGCAGGATCTCCGGCTGGGTGGCGTAGCGCTCCGACCACTGCCACTCCTGCTGGAGCTCCGCGTCGAAGGAGTACGAGTACTCCATGCTCTCGATGTCGCAGCGGGCGCCGGGGTAGCGGTTCCAGTACCAGGTGCCGCCGACGTCGTCGCCGACCTCGATGGCGACCGCCGACAGGCCGAGGCCGCGGCAGCGGTGCAGCAGGTAGAGCCCGGCGAAGCCGGCCCCGACCACGACGACGTCGACCTCGTGCTGCTCGGTGCTCATGTTCCCGCGAACCCCCTGGACGGACGGCGAGGCGGCCCGACCGTAGAGCGTGGCACCGGGGCGTGCCATCACCGGGCCGCGCACCGGTCGGCGGCGGGCCGAGCCTGGCTGTCGCACCCCCTGGGTACGGTGGCGGGCACGCCCTGAGGGGCGGATCGCAGGCCGGGCCTGCCTCTCGCCCCTCCCCCCGTGCGGAGCCCCCCATGTCCCGAACCGACCACGCCACCTCGTCCTCCTCCACCGACCACGGCGACGCCACGACGAACGGGTCCGCCCCGTCGTGGGCCACCCGCACCGCCGAGCAGATGGTGGCGGCCCTCGCCTCGGCCTGGTCGCGGGGCTGGCAGCCCCGCGACGTCGACTGGGCCCTCGGGCGCGACGATCGCACCACCCGCGTCGTGCTGCGGCGGGCGATCCTGGCCGAGGCCGCGACCTCGGCCGGTCCCGAGCGGGCCGTGCCCGCCTCGTGGAGGGCGCAGCTCGACGCCATCTCGGCCGAGCTCCCGGCCGCCGCCGACCCGTGGGCCGCGCTCGTCGCCGCGGTGGCCTCGGCGCCGGTGTTCCCGTGCAACATGCTCCGGGTGGGGCTGGAGTCCCTCGCCGACGTCCCCGCCTTCACCGCCCCGCCGTCGGCGTGGGGGCGTGCCGGCTCCGGTCCCGCCCCGGAGGGCCCCGCCCCCACCGCGGTGCTCGAGCGGGTGCGGGCCCTGCTGGCCAAGGCGGAGTCGACCGAGTTCGAGGCCGAGGCCGAGGCCTTCACGGCCAAGGCGCAGGAGCTCATCACCCGCCACTCCATCGACGCCGTCCTGGTCGCCGCCCGCGACGACGGGTCCGCCCGTCCCCCGGTCACCGGCCGCACCGTCCACGTCGAGGACCCGTACGCCAAGGAGAAGTGGTTCCTCCTGTCGACGGTGGCCGAGGCCAACGGCTGTCGCACCATCTACAGCCCCGGCTACCGCATCGTCACCTGCTTCGGCCTCCCCGACGACCTCGAGGCGGTCGACCTGCTCTACACCTCGCTGCTCCTCCAGAGCACCACCGCCGTGCTGTCCGCGGAGGCGCCCCGCCTGCTCGGGCGACGCAGCTCGAGCTCCAAGGCGTCGTTCCGCCGGTCGTTCCTGCTCGCCTTCGCCCAGCGCATCGGGGTCCGGCTCGACGAGGCCCGCCACACCGCCGAGGCCCAGGCCGCGACCGACCACGGCCGCGACCTCCTGCCCGTGCTGGCGTCGCGCGACTCGGCGGTCGCCGCCGCGGTCGACGAGGCCTTCCCCCGCACCCGCCGGTCGCGCTTCACCGTCGGCGATGCCGCCGGCGCGGCGGCCGGCGACGCGGCCGGGGCCCGGGCGACGCTCGGCGACGCCGGCGCCGTCCGCCAGGCGAGGCGGGGCGCACTGGGGTCGCGGACCGGCTGAGCGCGCGTCGGTCGTGCGGCCCGGTCAGGCCGGGGAGGCGACGGCCGCGGCCACCACGGCGCGCAGCACGCGCTCGGCGCTGGCGGCGACCTCCTCGGGCGACCGGTCGAGGTCGCTGGCGAGCGAGTGGGTGGTGAAGCCCGACAGCTGCACCGCGACGGCATCGGTGACCCAGTCCGGCGGCCAGCCGGTGCCGCCGGCGCCCTGCCACAGCCCGGCCGCGACGTTGCCGGCGAAGCGCTGCCGGGCCACCCGGCACTCGGCCGCGGCGGCGGCCAGCTCCCCGGTGAGCTCCGACTCGTGCGTCGCCAGCTCCCAGAAGATGCGGCCGTTGCGGGCGTTGATCCGGTGGACGGTGACGAGGGTGCGGCGGAGCCAGTCGTCGCCGTCCTCGCCCTCGGCCGGCGGGGCCAGCTGCTCGGCGTAGGAGCGCAGCCGGTCGCGGATGGCCACCGCGAACAGGGCCTCGCGGGTGCCGAAGTGGCGGAACACCGTCCGACGGCTGACCCCGGCGACCGCGGCCACGTCGTCGACGGTGGTGGCCAGGCCCCGTGCCGCGAGCGTCTGGCGGGCGGCCCGCACGATCCGGGTCCGCGCCAGGTCGCGCTGCTCGTCGGCGAGGCCGACGTCGGCGGAGGGCGCGAGGGTCATGGCCGCGCAGTGTACCGAGGGGCCCCCGACCGCCTGGAAGCCGGCCCGTGACCGCCGGTGGCCGACCCGCCACCGAAGTGCTCGTTGCACGGGGTGTGAAAAGACCTTACCGTGCCCCCCGTGGATGAGACATCCGCCACACTGGCGACCAAGGCGGCGACGCCCGACGGGCGGGCCACCCGGGCCGCCCGGACCCGTGAGGCCATCGTCGACGCCCTGCTCACCCTCAACGACGGAGGCGACCTCCAGCCCTCCGCCCGCGACATCGCGGCCGAGGCCGGCGTCGCCCTGCGCACCCTGTACGTGCACTTCGACGACGTCGAGGCCCTGATCCTCGCGGCCGCCGACCGCCAGCGGACCCGCCTCGAGGCCCTGCTGCCCCCGATCGTCGACGAGGGCTCCTTCGCCCGTCGCTTCGACGCCTTCTGGGTGCGCCGGACCACCATGCACGAGGTCGGCGGGCCGGTGCGCCTGGCCGCCCAGCTCCGCGAGCCCCGGTCCCCCGCCATGCAGAAGGTGATGCGCCGGAGCCGCAGGCTGCTCCGGGCCGAGATCGCCCACTGCTTCGCCCCGGAGCTCGCCCGGAGCGGCGACCTCGGGCCGCAGCTGCTCTGCGCCCTCGACGTCATCGCCTCCTCCAACACCTGGGACGCCCTCCGCGCCCACCAGGGCCTCGACGTGGACGACGCGACCGACAAGGCCCGGGCCATGTCGCTGGCCCTGTTCCGACGCCTGGACCCCACCCGACGCCCTCGACGCCCTCACCCTCGACCGTGGAGCCCGCACGTGACCACGCTCTCCGGCCTCCGCGCCGACCACTCCGACACCCTGGCCCGGGTCTCGTTCCTCGCCCCGCTGGCGGCGCTGCTCCTGCTCCAGCAGATCGCGTTCCCCGCCCCGGCCGGCATCATCCTCAACGGGGCGCTGGTCGGTGGTCGGATCGCCCTGATCGCCCTCGGGCATCGCGCTCATCTACCGCGCCAACCGCATCGTCAGCTTCGCCCAGGGCGACCTCGGCGCCCTTCCGGCGGTGCTCTCGGTGATGCTCGTCGTGGCCTGGGGCTGGAGCTACTGGGTGGGCCTCGTCGTCGGCCTGCTGTCCGCCATCGTGCTCGGCGTCCTCGTCGAGACGCTGATCATCCGCCGCTTCTTCACCGCGCCTCGCCTGGTGCTGACCGTCGCCACCATCGGCCTGGCCCAGATCCTGGCCGGCGGCGCGCTGTTCCTCCCCCGCGCCTTCGGCGACACCAACTTCGGCACCCGGCTGCCCCAGCCGTTCGACGCCACGTGGACCTTCGGCGGCACCACGTTCAACGCCAACGACATCTTCACCATGCTGGTGGTGCCGACCTGCCTCGTGCTGCTCGCCGTGTTCCTCCAGCGCTCGACGCTCGGCATCGCGATCCTCGGCGCCGCCGAGCGGGCCGACCGGGCGTCGACCCTCGGCATCCCGGTCCGGCGCCTCCACACCGTGGTCTGGGTGGTGGCGTCGGTGCTGGCGTTCCTGGCCATGTTCCTGCGGGCCGGCGCGGTCGGCCTGCCGATCGGACAGGTCCTCACCCCGACCTTCCTGGTGCAGGCCCTGGCGGCCGCGGTGTTCGGTCGGTTCGAGCGGTTCACGACCATCGCCGCCGCCGCCATCGGCCTCGGCATCGTCGACCAGGCGATGACGTTCCAGAGCGGCAACCGCCCGGGCCAGAACGACGCCGTGCTGTTCGTCATCGTCCTCGTCGGCCTGCTCGTCACCCGGGGCACCGGCAGTGGGCGGGTCGACTCCGACTCGTCCGTCGACCTGGCAGGCCATCAAGGAGATGCGACCCATCCCCCGCGAGATGCGGGGTCTGCCCGAGGTGGTCGGCGGGCGCCTCGTCCTCTGGGCGGTCACCGGCGCCTTCGTCCTCAGCCTCCCGATGTGGCTGTCCACGAGCCGGCTCGGGCTGGCGACCATCATCGTGCTCTTCGGCATCGTCGCCGGCTCGCTGGTGGTCCTCACCGGCTGGGCCGGGCAGGTGAGCCTCGGCCACATGGCCTTCGTGGGCGTCGGCGCCGTCGTCGGCGGCGCCCTGGCCGACACCCGCGGGTGGGACGTCGCCATCGCCGCGCTCGTCGCCGGGCTGGTCGGCGCCGTGGCCGCCCTGATCGTCGGCTACCCGGCCCTGCGTCGGCGGGGGCTCACCCTGGCGGTGAGCACCCTCGCCTTCGGCCTGTTCATGTCGTCGTACATCCTCGATCGAGGGCTGTTCGGCGACCAGCTGCCGGGGCGCCGCATCGAGCGCGGCCAGGTGCTCGGCATCTCGCTCGAGAGCGACACCACCATGTTCTACGTCGCCCTGGCCACGCTGGGGCTGGCGATGATGATGATCCTGGGGCTGCGGCGGTCCCGCACCGGACGGGTGCTCATCGCCATCCGCGAGAACGAGCGCGCCGCCCGCGCCTACGGCGTCAACGCCGCCCGCACCACCCTCGCCTCGTTCGCGCTGTCGGGCTTCCTCGCCGCGGTCGCCGGCGCCCTCTACATCCAGCAGCAGCGCGGCCTCAGCGCCGAGCCCTTCCTCCCGCAGCGGAGCCTCGAGCTCTTCTCCATGGTCGTGATCGGCGGCCTGGGCTCGCTGCCCGGAGCCCTGCTCGGCGCGGTGTACGTGCGGGGCGGTCGACTTCTTCCTCCCGAACGAGTGGCAGTTCCTCGCCACCGGCGCCGGGCTCCTGATCGCCCTGCTGATCTTCCCGTCGGGCTTCGGCGGCGTCATCGCCGACCTGCGCGACGGCGCCCTGCGGAAGATCGCCTCGCGCCGCGGTCTCGTGGTGCCCAGCCTCCTCGCCGACGTGCGCACCGACGTCGCCACGGTCGACTCTCCGCCGGACGAGGTGGTGCTGGCCACCGCGGCCGAGACCGCGGAGGAGCTGATCGAGCAGGAGGAGCACGACGCGAACGACGACCCGGACGTCGACGACGAGCCGGACCCGCCCGACGGCGACCGACGTCCGGACGGCCAGCCCGTGGTCGACATCACCGACGCGGAGGTGAGGCCGTGACGGAGCGACGACAGCCTCCCGGGCGACGCACCCTTCGTGGCCGAGGTCGCGCCGACCAACGGTGCCGGCAACGGCAACGGCGCCCACGGCACCGGTCAGGCGCCCGACGCCGACGGTCGCCGAGGTCGCCGACGACACCGGCACCGCGCCCCCGCCGCCGTCGACCGAGGACGCCGAGGCCGCGGTCGCCACGGCCACCGCCGCAGCAGCCGACGCGCCGGCCGAGACGCCGACGGGGTGGTGGGGGCGGTGGAAGCACAGCACCACCGGAGGGGCTCCGATCTTCCCGCTCGGGGTGCTGTTCGGCCTCAACATGGTCGACGAGCTCGACCGCACCGCGTTCGGGGTCCTGCTGCCCGAGATCCGCGACGAGTTCGGGCTCGACACCAGCGGGATCCTCACCGTCGTCGCCCTGTCGCTCATCGCCGCCCTCATCCTGGCCCTGCCCATCGGCTTCTACGCCGACCGGTGGCGACGGGTGCCGATCGCAGCCGGCGGGCGCCTCCATCTGGGGCATCTTCTCCCTGCTGACGAGCATGGCCCAGAACCTCTGGGTGCTCGGTGCGGCACGCGCCGGCGCCGGTCTGGGCCGGGCCGTGAACGACCCGGTCCACAACTCGCTGCTGGCGGACTACTACGACATCCCGGTGCGGCCCCGCGTCTTCGCGGTGCACCGCTACGCCAACGCCCTCGGCCAGTTCCTCGGCCCGCTGTCCGCGGGCCTGATCGCCTACGCCGTCGGCTGGCGATGGCCGTTCGTGGTGTACGCGGTCATCACCGCGGTCTTCGTGGTGCTGACGCTGCGGCTCAAGGAGCCGGTGCGCGGCCTCCACGAGCGTCGAGCCATGGGCGTCAGCGAGGACGTCGCCCACACCGAGGAGGAGGCGCCCTCCTGGGCCGAGTCGTTCCGCATCATCTGGCAGGTCCGCACCCTCCGGCGGATGTACATGGCCCTGCCCTTCGTGGCCATCGCCATCGTCGGCCTGCTCACCCTGGGCGGCCTGTACTACGAGGAGGTGTTCGACCTCGACGAGCGGGGCCGCGGCTTCCTCTCCGCCGGCGTCGAGGGCGCCGCCCAGCTCGTGGGCCTGCTGTTCGGCATCCCCCTCACCACCCGCCTGATGGCCAAGGGGCCGGGGCACGTGGTGACGTTCCTCGGCAAGATCTCCTTCGTCATCGCCGCGCGTGTGGGTGGTGTTCGCCCAGGCCCCCACCCTCGCCGTGGCGGTCGCCGCCAACGCGGTCGTGTCGGCGTGCTTCTTCCTGCTCATCCCCGGGATCTTCGTCACGCTGTCCCTGGCCGTGCCGGCCAAGGTCCGGGCCTTCGGGTTCGCCATCGGCACCCTGTTCATCCTCCCGGGCCTGCATCCTGCTGCCGGTGGTCGGCGCCCTGGCCGACACCTACGGCATCCGCTTCGGTCTCACCGCGGCGGCCCCGGTGTTCGTGGTCGGCGGCCTCGTCCTGGCCTCGGCCGGCGCCTTCGTCGAACACGACATCGCCCAGGTGTGGAAGTCGACCGCAGCCCGCTCGGAGGTCGCCCACCTCCGCCAACAGGGCAAGGTCAAGCTGCTCCTCGCCCGACAGGTCGACGTCCACTACGACAACGTGCAGGTCCTGTTCGGCGTCGACCTGGAGGTCGACGAGGGCGAGGTCGTCGCCCTGCATGGGCACCAACGGCGCCGGCAAGTCGACCCTGCTGAGGGCCATCTCGGGGCTGGTCGCAGGCCAGCGGTGGCGCCATCGTCTTCGACGGGCGCGACATGACCCACACCCCTCCCGACGAGATCGCGGGTCGTGGCGTCGCCGTCGTCCCCGGTGGCCAGGGCGTGTTCACCCAGCTGTCGGTGGCCGACAACCTCCGGCTCGCGGCCTGGCAGCACCGGCGCAAGCCGGACGAGGTCGAGGTCGCCAGGGAGCGGGTGCTCGACATGTTCCCGATCCTGCGGGAGCGCCTGTCCGAGCCGGCCGGCAACCTGTCCGGCGGCCAGCAGCAGATGCTCACCCTCGGCATGGCCTTCGTCGGCAAGCCCCGCCTGCTGATGATCGACGAGCTGTCGCTCGGCCTCGCCCCCGCGGTCGTCGGCCAGCTGCTCGAGGCGGTGCGGGCCCTGCGCGACGAGGGCGTCACGATCATCCTCGTCGAGCAGTCGGTCAACGTGGCCCTCACCGTGGCCGACCGGGCGTACTTCATGGAGAAGGGCGAGATCCGGTTCGAGGGCCCGACCTCCGAGCTGCTCGAGCGCCCCGACCTGCTGCGCGCCGTGTTCCTGCACAGCGCCCAGGAGGAAGCCGAGGCCGACTCCGCCGACGCCGCCCAGCACAGCGGCCTGCGCGAGGGACCGCCCGTGCTCGAGGTCCGCGACGTGGCCTGCGCGTTCGGCGGGGTCCAGGCCCTCGACGGCGTGTCGTTCGACCTGCGGCCGGGCGAGATCCTCGGCTTCATCGGCCCCAACGGTGCGGGCAAGACGACCCTGTTCGACGTGATCTCCGGCTACAACCGCGAGGCCGACCGGCGAGATCCGGCTGCGAGCCGACGGCGACTACCTCGCCCTGGAGGGCACCCCCACCCACGTCCGCTCCTGGAGCGGGCTGGGCCGGTCGTTCCAGGACGGTCGGCTGTTCCCGGGCCTCACCGTCGCCGAGGCGATCGCCGTCGCCTTCGAGCAGCACGTCGGCGTGCGCGACCCGATCGCCGCGGTGCTGCACCTGCCGTCGGTCCACGACAGCGAGGGCGCGGTCGACGAGGGGGTCGAGCAGCTCATCGACGTCTTCGGCCTCGACGCCTACCGCGACAAGTTCATCCGGGAGCTGTCGACCGGCACCCGGCGGGTGGTCGACCTGGCCTGCGTGATGGCGCAGCGTCCGAAGGTCCTGCTCCTCGACGAGCCCTCCAGCGGCATCGCCCAGCGCGAGGCCGAGGCCCTCATCCCCCTGCTCCGGCGGGTGCGCGACGAGCTCGGCGCCAGCCTCATGGTCGTCGAGCACGACCTCCCCCTCCTCTGCACGATCTCGGACCGGCTCATCGCCATGGAGCTGGGCCGGGTCGTGGCCGAGGGCGACCCCGCCGTCGTCCTCGAGCACCCCGCCGTCGTGGCCTCGTACCTCGGCACCGACGAGTCCGCCATCGCGCGGTCGAGCGCACCCAGCGGCGGCTGACGCGCGTCACCAACGATCCCCGCCGATCCCACCGAATCCCCCACCGAAGGGAGCCATCCAATGGCCATCACCGACGAGTCCGAGAAGGGCGCAGGGCAGACGCCCAAGTCGCCCACCCCGTCGTGGGTCACCACGGCGAAGCGCTACGGACCGATCGCGGCGATCGTCGTCCTGATCGCCGGCGCGGTGATCATCTTCGGCGGCGGCGACGACGACGGAGGAGACGGCGGCAACGGAAGCGGGAACGGCAGCGAGACCGAGGTCGCGACCGGCGACGAGCTGATCCTCTCGGGCCCGATGACCCCCGAGCGGGCCGAGCTGGAGGGCGTCGAGGTCGACTTCGGCGACGGCTGCGACCTGGAGACCGGGCGCATCAAGTTCCCCTCCGTCTACGCCGTGCCCTGCGTCGAGCCCTTCGAGGGCGACAACGGCGGCGCCACCTCGATGGGCGTCACGGCCGACGAGATCAAGATCGTCTACTACCAGACCGATCCGGCCCTCGACCCGCTCAACGCCAGCGCGATCAGCGGTGCGGGCGCCGATGTGAACCCCGAGACCGCCCGCCAGGCCCTCGACGAGTTCGTCGGCCTCTACAACGACATCTTCGAGACCTACGGGCGCACCCTCGTGGTCGAGAACTTCACCGGCACCGGCGCCGGCGACGACGTCGAGGCGGCCCGGGCCGACGCGGTCGCGATCGCCGAGCTGGAGCCGTTCGCCGTGATCGGCGGACCGGCCCAGGCCGGGCCGGTGTTCGGGCCGGAGATCGCCTCGGCCGGCATCGTGTGCGGCCCGGGCTGTGCCCTCGCCCTGCCCAACGAGATGGTGGAGGAGTACGCGCCGTACATGTGGTCGACCGGCCCCACCCCCCAGCAGGCGTCCGCCCTCGCCGCCGAGATGGTCGGCAAGCTCGCCGGCCCGGGCAAGGCCGAGCTGGCCGGCAGCGACGAGATCAAGGCGGAGGATCGGGTGTACGCCCTCCTCCACTACGACACCCCCGACGGCGACCAGGAGCAGGCCTTCGAGTCGCTCGTGGCCGCGCTGGAGGACAACGGCATCGACCTGGAGCTCGACATCGAGTTCAACCTCGACCTGGCCCGCGGCCAGGAGACGGCCCGGACCAACATCGGCAAGCTGATGGACGCCGGCGTCACCACCATCATCTACTACGGCGACCCCCTGACCCCGGCCAACCTCACCACCGAGGCCACCGCCCAGGGCTACTTCCCGGAGTGGATCCTCGGACCCAACGTGCTGGCGGACACCACGGTGCTGGCCCGACGCTTCGACGGCGAGCAGTGGAAGAACGGCTTCGGCATCGCCCTCACCGGCGCCCGCGGCGCGCTGGAGACCAACGGGGCCTTCGAGATCTGGGACTGGGCCTTCGGTGGCGAGCCGCCGAACAACACGGCGAACGTGTTCGAGCCCTACCTCCGCACCATCTTCTCCGGCATCCACCTGGCCGGGCCGGAGCTCAGCCCGGAGACGTTCCGCGACGCGCTGTACCGGGCGCCGATCTCCGGTGGCGGTCCCACCCAGCCCCAGGTCTCCCGCGGCGACCACGGCGTCTGGCCCGACCACGACTGGGGTGGCAGCGATGACGCCGGCCTCATCTGGTGGGACCCGGAGGCCGAGGGCGAGGACGAGGTCGGCAACGACGGCGTCGGCATGTACCGCTACGCCAACGAGGGCGAGCGCTACACCCTCGGCGAGTTCCCGGAGTCGCTCGAGGAGGCCGGCCTCTTCGACGTCGAGTCGTCGATCACGGTCTTCGACGAGGTCCCCGAGGAGGACACCACCCCGGACTACCCGCCTCCGAGCTGAGACCACCCGGCCAGGGCCCGACCCGACCCTGGCCCCGCGATCCGGCGTCGGTCCTCCTCCGTGGAGGGTCGACGCCGGATCGCGGCCGCCCGGCGTGCCGCGTCCGGTCAGGCGTCGGCCGCGAGGTCGAGGGCGGACTGGGCCGCGGCCAGCCGGGCCACGGGGATCCGGTAGGGCGAGCAGCTGACGTAGTCGAGCCCCAGGCGGTCGACCACGGCGATCGACGCGGGATCGCCGCCGTGCTCGCCGCAGATGCCGGTCTCCAGGTCGGGCCGGGTGCGGCGCCCGCCCTCGACGGCCTGGCCGATCAGGGCGGCCACGCCGTCGACGTCGAGGGTGGCGAAGGGGTTGTCCGCCAGCACCCCGGTGTCGAGGTACTCCAGCAGGAAGCCGGACTCGGCATCGTCGCGACTCATCCCGAAGGTCATCTGGGTGAGGTCGTTGGTGCCGAAGGAGAAGAACTCCGCCACCTCGGCGATCTCGGCGGCGGTCAGGGCGGCCCGGGGCACCTCGATCATGGTGCCGAACCGCCAGTCGAGGTCGATGCCCCGCTCCTCGGTGACCGCGGCGGCCTCCTCGGCGACGATCGCCCGCTGGCGCCGCAGCTCCTCGACGTGGCTGGTGAGCGGGATCATCACCTCGGGGTGCACGTCGATGCCCTCCGCGACCACGTCGCACGCGGCCTCGAAGATCGCCCGGGCCTGCATGCGGGGCAGGTCGGGGATGTGCAGGGCCAGGCGCACCCCGCGCAGGCCGAGCATCGGGTTCTGCTCCCGCAGCGACGCCACGCTGTCCAGGAGCCCCTGGGTGTCGGCGAGTCGCTCGAGCAGCTCCTCCACCGTGGCCAGGTCGGCCGCGTTGGTGAGCCGGATCTGCAGGTCGGCGATCGTGCGCGTGAGCTCCTCGTGCGACGGCAGGAACTCGTGCAGGGGCGGGTCGAGGAGCCGGATCACCACCGGCAGGCCGTCCATGGCCCGGAACAGGCCTGCGAAGTCGGCCCGCTGGAGCGGTCGCAGGGCGTCGAGCAGGAGGCGGCGGTCGTCGTCGTGGTCGGCCAGGATCATGTTGCGCACGACCGGGAGTCGCTCGGGCTCGAAGAACATGTGCTCGGTGCGGCACAGGCCGATCCCCTCGGCGCCGTAGCCCCGGGCCCGCTCGGCGTCGGCCGGGTAGTCGGCGTTGGCCCGGATGTGCAGGCGCCGGAACCCGTCGGCCCACTCCAGCAGGGTGGTCAGCCACCGGTCCTCGACGTCGGGCACGACCGTCTCGACCTTCCCCGCGAACACCTCCCCGGTGTTGCCGTCGATGGTCAGCCACTCCCCCTCGGCCACCTCGACGTCGCCGACGACCAGGCACCGGGTCACGAGGTCGACGTGGATCGCCGGACGCACCGACCACCGCAGGTCTCCCGAACTGGCGGGCGACCAGGGCGGCGTGGCTGGTGCGGCCTCCGCTGGAGGTCAGGACCCCCTTGGCCGCCAGCAGCCCGTGCACGTCGTCGGGCTTCGTCTCCGGACGGACCAGGATCACGTCACGGCCCTCGCCGAGGGCCCACTGCTCCGCCAGGTCCGCGTCGAAGGCGACCTGGCCGACCGCGGCGCCCGGGGAGACGTTGAGCCCCGTCGCCAGCACGGCGACCTCGGCCTTCGCCGCGGCGGACACCTGGGGGTGCAGGAAGGTGTCGATCTGCTCGGGCTGCACCCGACGCACCGCGTCCTCGCGGGAGATCAGCCCCTCCTCGGCCTGCTCGACGGCGATGCGCACGGCCGCCTGGGCGGTGCGCTTCCCGGTCCGGGTCTGGAGCAGCCAGAGCTTGCCGCGCTCGATGGTGAACTCCATGTCCTGCATCTCGTGGAAGTGCTGCTCGAGGCGTCGGGCGATCGCCGCGAACTCGGCGGCCGGCTCGGGCATCAGCTCGGCCAGCTCGGCGATCGGGCGGGTCTCCCGGATGCCCGCCACCACGTCCTCGCCCTGGGCGTTGACCAGGAAGTCGCCCTCCAGCACCTTCTCCCCCGTCGTGGCGTCGCGCGACATGGCCACGCCCGTCGCCGAGTCGTCGCCGACGTTGCCGAACACCATCGCCTGGACGTTCACCGCGGTGCCCAGGTCGTGGGAGATGCCGGTGGCGTTGCGGTAGTCGCGGGCCCGCTTGCCGTTCCACGACCGGAAGACGGCCTCGACCGCCATCCGCAGCTGCTCGACCGGGTCGTCGGGGAACTGCACCCGGCCGCGCCGCCCGACGATGTCCTTGAACTCACCGACGATGGCCCGCAGGTCGTCCGCGGCCAGGTCGGCGTCGGAGGTGATCCCCCGGGCCTGGCGGTGCGAGGCGAGCACGTCCTCGAAGGGCTCGTCGCGGATGCCCAGGACGACCGCGCCGAACATCTGGACCAGCCGGCGGTACGAGTCGTAGACCATCCGCTCGTCACCGGTGAGCGCGACCATCCCCTCCGCGACCTCGTCGTTGAGGCCGATGTCGAGCACCGTGTCCATCATCCCCGGCATGGAGAACTTGGCTCCGGAGCGGCAGGAGAGCAGGAGCGGGTTCGACGGGTCGCCGAACCGCTTCCCGGCCTGCTCCTGGACGACCTCCAGGGCGGACAGCACCTGCTCCCACATCCCGTCGGCGAAGCCGTCGTGCTCGAGGTAGGCGTTGCACGCCTCGGTCGTGATCGAGAAGCCCGGAGGGACGGGGATCCCGAGTCGGGTCATCATGCCGAGGTTGGCGCCCTTGCCGCCGAGGAGGCCCAGCACCGCGTCCCACCCCCCGCCGACGTGCTCCTCGGCCTGGTCGGTCTCGTCGAACCCGTAGACCCACTTCATCGACAACGACCTCCGGTGCGACAGCGTCGAGGGCCCGGCCGATCCGGGTCCGGGCGCCAGTCGACCACCCGGACGCCGGACCTGCCAGGGGCGGAGGTCCCTCGGCGCGATCAGGTGCCGATGACGCCGCCGTCGTCCTTGGTGACGACCACGGTCGACGAGCGGGGGGTGCTGGTCCCACCGTCGGGCCAGCTGCCGACGGGCCCGTCGCCGGGGTGCTGGATGTTGACGAACATCGTGCGCCCGTCGGGGGTGGTGATGACGCCGGTGACCTCGGCCCCGATCGGCCCGGTCAGGAACCGCCGCAGCTCCGGTGAGCCGGTGGAGTCGCGTCGCGGTCGGGTGGGCGGCCAGCATCTGGTCGTTGGCGCCGAGGGGCTGGGTGCCGTCGGTCTGGATCCACACCCGGCTGTCCTGGTCGACCCAGAGGCCGTCGGGCGAGCCGAAGGCGTCCTCGGCCGCGATCGACGAGCCGTCGGCGTCGACCGCGTCGCGGCCGGGTCCGGCGACGAGGAACAGGTCCCAGGAGAAGGTGCGGGCGGCGTGGTCGCCACGGTCCTCCTCCCACCGGACGATGTGGCCCCAGCGGTTGGGCACGCGGGGGTTGGCCGCGTTCTCGACCTTGGCGCTGCTCGTGTTGTTGGTGAGGGTGCAGTAGACGACGCCGCTGCGGGGGTCGACCGAGGTCCACTCGGGTCGGTCCATCGGCGTGGCGCCGAGGGCGGTGGCGGCCAGGCGGGCCTTGACCACCACGTCGCCCTGGTCGGCGAAGCCGTTGGCCTCGACCAGCGGACCGGAGCCGTGCACGAGCGGCAGCCAGGTGCCCCGACCGTCGTCGTCGAAGCGGGCGACGAAGAGCGTGCCCTCGTCGAGGGGGCTCTTGCCCCGCGCCCGCAGCGACCGCCAGCTCGCCGCGCTGACGAACTTGTAGATGTACTCGTTGGTCTGGTCGTCGCCCATGTAGACGACGGCCCGGCCGCCCCTGGTCTCGTGGACGGCGGCCCCCTCGTGCTTGAGCCGGCCGAGCGCGGTGCGCTTCACCGGGGTCGAGCGGGGGTCGAAGGGGTCGATCTCGACGACCCAGCCGTGGCGGTTGGGTTCGTTCGGGTCAGCCGCGGTGACCACGAAGCGCGGATCGTGCGTCGCCCAGCTGTTCCGATCGCCGCCGACGCCGTACCGGCTGGTCAGCCCGGCCTGCTCGGCGGTGTAGGCACCGGGGTCGACCCGGAAGTAGCCGTTGAAGTTCTCCTCGCAGGTCAGGTAGGTGCCCCACGGGGTGACGCCGTGGGCGCAGTTGTTGAACGTGCCCTTGGGCGCCGTGCCTGCCGGATCGGCCGAGGTGCGGACCAGTCGGTGGCCGCGGGCGGGGCCGGAGAGCGACATCTGGGTGGTCGCGGTGATGCGGCGGTTGCGGGGCGAGCGGACGACCTGCCACCGGCCGGACCGGTCGCGGGCGACCTCGGTGACGCTCACACCGTGGGCGTTCTGCGAGCGTCGGACCATCTCGGGGGTCCACGACGCCTTGTCGGCCAGCCAGGCCGACGACTGGCGCACTCCGGTGTGGAGGAGGGCCTCGTCGGTGTACTCGTGGTTCATCACCATCAGGCCACGGCGGTTGGCCTCGTCACCCCAGCCGAGCGGGAAGAAGTGCATGCCGTCGTGGTGCATGCCGATCTGCTGGGCCTGGTCGTCGGCGCTGTTGCCGCCGGGCACGAAGGCCGGGTAGCGCCCGAGGGTGGGCGTCCCCCACGGGAGGAAGGCGCGGGCCGTGTAGCCCGCCGGCACCACGATCTCGTCCCCGTAGCCGAGCGGGATCGGGCTGAAGCCGATCAGGCGTCGTCCTCCCGGACGACCGCCATGGCCGCCCGGTCCGCCGTCGTGGCCGCCCGTGCTCGTGCCGGTCGCGGCGACCGGCGCCGCGCCCAGCGTGGATCCGGCCACGAAGGCGGCCAGGCCGGCGGCACCGCCGGCGAGCGCCGTGCGGCGCGAGAAGCGCCGGGATGCGACCTCGGCGAAGGTGGGGTCGGTCGCCGTGTTGAGCACGGCGTCGTCGGTGTGGTCCACGTGGATCTCCCAGGTCGGTCGGACGGCGGGGGCCCGCCGACTGGGACGCAACCTAGGAACGCGACCTTTCCCGGCCGGATCGTCGGGGTGAACCCCGGGCCAACATCCGGGAGCCCCTTCGTGTCCTCCGGCCTCCCGCGCCGAGGAGCGCGTCAGCCGCCCGACAGATCCATGGGCGAGGGCCACGCGTCGGGACGGACGAGGGCGTCGGTGCCGCCGTCGACGACGACGAACGATCCGCACAGGAAGCGGGCATCGGGACCGAGGAGGAAGGCCACGACGGCGGCCAGCTCCTCGGCCGTGCCCCGGCGGCCCACCGGGATCGGGAAGGCGTCGACCAGCTCGCCGATGGTCGGGTCGCGCCGGGTCGCGTCCAGCATCGGGGTGTCGACCGCGCCGGGCGCGACCGCGTTGAGGGTGATGCCCTGGCCCGCCCACTGCTCGGTCGGGGCGTGGCGGCGGGCCCACCGCGCCACCGCGGTCTTGGTCGCCGGGTAGGTGGCGAGGGACCCGACCTCGTCGGCCCGCTGCCGGGCCGCGTCCTCCTCGCCGGACAGGCACAGCTCGACCACGTCGAGCGGCACGCCCGGCTGGCAGGTGGTCGAGTTCGAGCTGACGGCCACCGCCGCGGGCCGGTCGCCGCGGGCGAGGAGCGGCCGCAGCCCGACGAGCAGCTCGACGGTGCCGAAGTGGTTGACCGAGACGAGCAGGCTCCCGGGCACGTCGGTGAGACCGGCGACACCGGCCCAGGTGACCAGCCCGTCGAGGGAGTCGCCGGCGAGGGCGCGGACACCGTCGATGGCCGCCTGCCGGCCGGCGGTCGTCGAGAGGTCGGTCACCACGTCGGCGTCGCGCTGGTCGACGCCGATCACGCGGTGGCCGTCGGCCTCCAGGCGGGCGCGGGTGGCCGCCCCCATGCCGGAGGCCGACCCGGTGACGACGATGGTGCGCATCACAGGTCGGCGAGCGGCATGGGCAGGTTGGTCACGGCCAGGCCACCGTCGACGGCGAGCACCTGGCCGGTCACGTACGAGCTGGCCGGCGACGCCAGGTAGAGGGCGGCGGCGGCGATGTCGTCGGGCTCGCCGATGCGGCGCAGCGGCGTGTTCTGCTCGATGGCCGAGAGGATCTCGGGCTGGTCGCTGACCATGGCCAGGGCCTCGGTGAGGATCGCCCCCGGCGCCACCGCGTTGATGCGGATGCGCGGGTTGAGCTCGACGGCGAGCAGCCGGACGGCGTGGTCGAGGGCGGCCTTGGCCGCGCCGTAGGCCACGTAGCCGCGGCCGGTCACGTGCCCGACCGCGCTCGACACCATCACGATGCTGGCCGCGTCGGACTCGAGGAGGTGCGGGATGGCGGTCCGGACGAGGCGGAGCCCGTCGACCACGTTGCGGTCGAAGGCGATCGACAGCGTGCGGTCGCTGGTGCCCAGGAACGGCTTGGGGAACGACCCGCCGACCACGCTCACCACCACGTCGAGCCGCCCGAGCTCGGCGACGGTGCGCTCGACCGCGGTCGCGACCTGGTCGGGATCCGACGCGTCGGTCGGGATGGCGAGGGCCCGGCGGCCGAGGCCGCGGACCGTCTCGGCCACCTCCTCGATCTGGTCGGGCGTGCGGGACAGCAGGACGACGTCGGCACCGGCGTCGGCCAGGGCCACTGCGGTCGCGGCACCGATGCCGCGGCCGGCACCGGCCACCAGGGCGACGCGGCCGTCGAGGCGGAAGAGGGAGAGGGCGGACACGGCCCGTGGTCTACCGCGCCCCGACCCCTCCGCGCCGGACCCGCCGCCCCTGCCGCTCGGCCGGACGTATGAGTGAGAACTCACTCATACGACTACCCTGGCCCGATGGCCCGCGCCGCCGCCCTCCCCGCCGACGAACGGCGCGCCGCGATCGTGGCCGCCACCGTGCCCCTGCTCCTCGAGGGAGGCACGGTGACGACCCGCCACATCGCCGATGCCGCGGGGATCGCCGAGGGCACCATCTTCCGGGTCTTCGCCGACAAGGACGAGGTGCTGCGGGCCGCGGTCGACGCCGTGCTCGACCCGGAGCCCACCGAGGCGCTGCTGCGGGCCATCGACCCCGACCTGCCCATCGACGAGATCGTCACCCGCGCCGCGGCGACGATCCAGGCCCGGCTGGCCGCGATCTGGCGGGTCATCGACGCCGCCGGCATCCACCTGGAGCCGACCCGGCGACCACCCGACCTGGTGGCGCTCACCGCACTGCTGTCCCACCACCGCGATGCCCTGCGCGACGACCCCGGTGCCGCGGCCCGCAAGCTGCGCGGCCTCACCCTCGCCTGCTCCCACCCTGCTCTGGCCGACGAACCGCTCGACCCGGCCGAGATCGCCTCCCTGTTCCTCGACGGGCTCCGAGCCCGGCCGTCCCCCGAGGGGTCCCCGTGCTCATCGACCTGATCCGCACCCACCTCAGGCCGTACAAGCCGCTGCTGCTGGCGGTGCTCGCCCTCCAGGTCGTGCAGACCGGGGCCACCCTCGTGCTCCCGACCCTGAGCGCCGACATCATCGACAACGGGGTGATCCCCGGCGACGACGCCTACATCCGCCGGGTCGGCGCGGTGATGCTCGTCGTCGCGCTGGTCCAGGTGGTGTTCAACATCGCCGCCATCCGGGTCGGCGCCCGGGTGGCCACCGCGTTCGGGCGCGACGTCCGCAGCCGCCTCTTCCACACCGTCACCGGCTTCTCGACCCGGGAGATGGGCCACTTCGGCGCCCCGTCGCTGATCACCCGCATCACCAACGACGTCCAGCAGGTGCAGATGCTGGTCGTGATGTCGCTGACGCTGCTCGCGGCGGCGCCGATCACCATCGTCGTCGGCACCTTCATGGCCATCCGCGAGGACGGGCCGCTGTCGCTGCTGCTGCTGGTCGCCATCCCCGCCCTGGTGGGCGGCGTCGGAGCGGTCGTGGTCCGCATGATCCCCCTGTTCCAGCAGATGCAGGAGCGCATCGACCGGGTGAACGCGGTGCTGCGCGAGCAGATCATCGGCATCCGCGTGGTGCGGGCCTTCGTGCGCGAACCCCACGAGAGCGACCGGTTCGGGCGGGCCAACGACGACCTGACCATGACGTCGCTGCGGGCGGGGCGCCTGATGGCCTTCATGTTCCCGATCGTGTTCACCGTCCTCAACGTGTCGAGCGTCGCCGCGGTGTGGTTCGGCGCGGCCCGGATCGAGAGCGGCGAGATGCAGATCGGCTCCCTCATCGCCTTCCTCAGCTACCTGATCCAGATCCTGATGGCCGTGATGATGGGGACGTTCGTGGCCGTGATGACGCCCCGCGCCCAGGTGTGCGCCGAGCGCATCCAGGAGGTCATGCGCACCACCACGTCCGTGTCGCGGTCCGACACCGCCACCACCGAGCTGGCCGAGCACCCGACCGTCGAGCTGCAGGCGGTCGGCTTCCACCACCCGGGGGCCGAGGAGCCGGTGCTGACCGGGGTCACGGTGCGGGTCGAGCCGGGCTCGACGCTGGCGATCATCGGCAGCACCGGGTCGGGGAAGACCACCCTGCTCAACCTGATCCCCCGGCTGTTCGACGCGACCGAGGGCGCCGTCGTCGTCGGGGGCATCGACGTCCGCGAGCTCGACGACGAGACCCTGTGGTCGCGCATCGGGCTCGTCCCCCAACGTCCCTACCTCTTCAGCGGCACCGTGGGCAGCAACGTCCGCTTCGGTGCCCCGGATGCGACCGACGACGAGGTGTGGGCGGCCCTCGAGGTCGCCCAGGCGCGCGACTTCGTGGAGGCCAAGGGCGGGCTCGACGCCCGCATCGAGCAGGGCGGCAGCAACGTCTCGGGCGGCCAGCGCCAACGGCTGGCCATCGCCCGGGCCGTCGTGCGCCGGCCCTCCATCTACCTCTTCGACGACTCCTTCTCCGCCCTCGACCTGGCCACCGACGCCCGACTCCGGGCCGCCCTGGCTCCGATCACCTCCGACTCGGTGGTCGTCATCGTCGGCCAGCGGGTGTCGTCGATCCGCAGCGCCGACCAGATCCTGGTGCTCGAGGACGGTCGCCCGGTGGGGCTCGGACCTCACGACGAGCTGGCCGCGACCTGCCCCACCTACGCCGAGATCCTCGAATCGCAGGCGACCACGGAGGAGGCGGCATGACCACCTCCGAGCACGACCACGACGACGTCGACGAGATCGACGAGGCGTCCGTCGTCCGGCCGCACGCCTCGGAGACCCGCGGGGTCGGCGGCGGGCGCATCGGGGCGATCGGGATGCCGGTCGAGCGCAGCGAGGACTTCGGCGGCACCCTGACCCGCCTGTGGCACCGCGTCCGGGTCGAGCGCGGGCGGGTCGCCGCGATCTTCCTGCTGTCGATCGTCAGCGTCACCCTCATGTCGCTCGGGCCCCGCGTCCTGGGCCGGGCCACCAACGTGGTCGTCGACGGCCTGCTCTCGGGAACGGGCGTCGACCAGGGCCGCCTGCGCGACATCCTCCTCGTCGCGCTCGGGCCTCTACCTGGGCTCGGCCGCCCTGACCTACGTGCAGGGCTACGTGCTGGCGGGCGTGGTCCAACGCTCGATGGCGCGGCTCCGCGACGACGTCGAGGCCAAGATCAACCGGCTGCCGCTGTCGCACCTCGACCGGCAGCCGCGGGGCGACGTCCTCAGCCGGGTCACCAACGACATCGACAACCTGGCCCAGAGCCTCCAGCAGACGCTGAGCCAGATCCTCAACTCGTCGCTCCACATCATCGGCGTGGTGATCATGATGTTCACCATCTCGCCGACCCTGGCGATGGTCGCGCTGGTCACCATCCCGATCTCCATGCTGCTGCTGAAGGGGATCACCAAGCGGTCCAAGAAGCGGTTCATCGCCCAGTGGGCCCACACCGGCGGCCTCAACGCCCAGGTCGAGGAGGCCTTCACCGGTCACTCCCTGGTGCAGGTGTACGGCCGCCGGGACGAGACCCGGGACCGGTTCGACGGCACCAACCAGAAGCTGTTCGAGGCCTCCGACGAGGCGCAGTTCCTCTCCGGGACCGTGCAGCCCGGGATGATGTTCCTCGGCAACCTGAACTACGTGATCATCGCCGTGGTCGGCGGCCTCCAGGTCTCGTCGGGGCAGATGACGATCGGTGACATCCAGGCCTTCATCCAGTACTCCCGGCAGTTCACCCAGCCGCTCACCCAGCTGGCGTCGATGGTGAGCGTCTTCCAGTCGGGCATCGCGTCGGCCGAGCGGGTCTTCGCCCTCCTCGACTGGCCGGACCAGACGCCGGACCCCGACGACCCGCTGGTCGACGACGACCCGCAGGGCCGGGTCGAGTTCGACCACGTCACCTTCTCCTACGACCCGAAGCGGCCGCTCATCCGCGACCTGTCGCTGGTCGCCGAGCCCGGTCAGACGGTGGCCATCGTCGGCCCGACCGGCGCCGGCAAGACGACCCTCGTCAACCTGATCATGCGCTTCTACGAGCTCGACGGCGGCGCGATCCGCCTCGACGGGCGCGACATCGCCGCGATGCGACGGGCCGACCTGCGCTCCGAGATCGGCATGGTCCTCCAGGACACCTGGCTGTTCGAGGGCAGCATCCGCGACAACATCGCCTACGGGAACCTCGACGCCACCGAGGACGACATCCGGCAGGCGGCCGAGGCCACCTACGTCGACCGCTTCGTCCACTCGATGCCCGACGGCTACGACACGGTCCTCGACGACGAGGGCACCTCGGTCAGCGCCGGCGAGAAGCAGCTCATCACCATCGCCCGGGCGTTCCTCGCCGATCCCACGATCCTGATCCTCGACGAGGCGACCAGCTCGGTCGACACCCGCACCGAGGTCCTGATCCAGCGGGCCATGGCCGCGCTGCGCTCGCAGCGGACGAGCTTCGTCATCGCCCACCGCCTCTCGACGATCCGCGACGCCGACGTGATCCTGGTGATGGAGGACGGTGCCATCGTCGAGCAGGGCGACCACGACGAGCTCCTCGTCCGCGACGGCGCCTACGCCCGCCTCTACAACGCCCAGTTCGCCGCCGCGGCGGTCGACCTCGACCACGACCCCGCCTAGGAGGCGCGGCGACGACCTCTCGGTGTGCGTACCCTCGGCGCCCATGGAGATGTCGATCGACGGGCGGACCACCGCGCCCGAGGCGCTGGTCGCCGAGGTGGAGCGCCTGCTCGACCACGTCGAGGCCATCGACGCGGACGGCTCCTACCCCGCACTCGACGTCGAGCGGCACTGGTCGCGGCACAACCCGCACATCACCGGTGAGTTCGCCCGCCCGGCCGCGATCCGTCGCTACCTGCGCCGGGAGGTGACGGCCCTGCTGCAGCCGCGGTGCGGTGGTCACCGCACGGGCGTCGCGCCCGGCCCTCGACCTCACCGACCCCGACCTGTTCGCGGCCCTCGACGAGGACCTGTTCGACCTCCGGGCCAAGAAGCTGTTCCTCTTCGGTCCGGAGCGGATGGCCCTCTCGCTCGAGCGACTGGCGCACTACTGCGGCACGCCCGCGGAGTCGTTCCAGCGCCACATCCTCTTCACCAACTACGCCATCCACGTCGAGGCGTTCCGCGAGCGGTTCCCCGACGCCGAGGGGCCGTCGCGCCCCGACGTCCAGATGCCGGCGTGGCACCACCCCACCCCGGCCGGCGACGGCGTGAGCCTGGTCAACATCGGGGTCGGGCCGTCGAACGCCAAGACGATCACCGACCACGTCGCCGTGCTGCGGCCCGACACGATGTTGATGATCGGCCACTGCGGGGGCCTGCGGAACCACCAGGACGTCGGCGACTTCGTGCTGGCCACCTCGTTCCTGCGGGCCGACCACGTGCTCGACGAGGTGCTGCCCACCAACGTGCCCGTCGTCCCCAACCACCGTCTCACCACGCTTCCTCCTCGACGCCCTGGCCGCCCGCGACGTGCGCTACCGGCTCGGCATCGTGCACACCACCGACAACCGCAACTGGGAGCTCAACCAGGGTCCGACGCTGGCGGCCATGCGGGCGGCGCGCTGCGTCGCGGTCGACATGGAGTCGGCCACCATCGCCGCCAACGGCTTCCGCTACCGCATCCCGAACGCCACCCTGCTGAGCGTGTCGGACAAGCCGCTCCACGCCGCGCCCAAGCTGGCGGGCGCCGCGCTCGAGTTCTACCGGGCCAGCAAGCAGGTCCACCTCGACATCGCCCTCGACTGCATCGACCGGGTCCGGCGGGAGCACCCCGACGGCCTGCCCAACAACGAGCTGCGCGCCACCGACGAACCGCTCTTCGAGTCGGCCGACGACCTGCGGGAGGATGGTTGACCGAGCGCAGCGAGGGGTCGCGGGACGTCACCATCACCCACCCCGACCGGGTCCTGTTCCCCGCCGACGGGATCACCAAGGCCGACCTCGCCGCCTACCACCACGCGGTGGCCGAGCACCTGGTGCGGCACCTCGCCGACCGGCCGCTGATGTTGCAGCGGTTCCCCGAGGGCATCGACGGCCAGGGCTTCTACCAGAAGGCGGTCGGACCCGGGATCCCCGACTGGGTGCGCCGGGTGGAGGTCGCCAAGGAGGGGGGCACGGTCGTCCACCCGATCGTCGACGACGAGGCCTCGCTCCTCGCCCTGACCAACCTGAGCACGGTGTCGTTCCACCGGTGGGCGTCGCGCACCGCACCCACCACCGACGGCGAGGGCGGGGGCGTCGACCACCCCGACCTGCTCATCGTCGACCTCGACCCGTCGGGCGACGACTTCGACGTCGTGCGCGACGCCGCCCGCGCCACCCGCGCCCTGCTCGACGAGCTCGACCTGTCGGCCTACCTCCAGGTCACCGGGTCGCGGGGCATCCACGTGGTGACCCCGCTCGACCGCACCGCGTCGACCGAGGCGGTCGGTGCCTTCGCCCGGGGCCTGGCCCAGGTCCTCGCCCACCGCCACCCGACGGCCCTCACCGACGAGGGCCGCAAGGCCAAGCGCAAGGGGCGGCTCTACGTCGACGTCGCCCGCAACGGCTGGGCCCAGACCGCGGTGGCGCCCTACTCGGTGCGCCCGCGCCCCGGCGCGCCCGTCGCCACGCCGATCACGTGGGACGAGCTGGACGACCGCGACCTCCGCCCCGACGGCTGGAGCATCGCCACCGTCCCGGACCGACTCGCCGCCGTCGGCGACCCCTGGGCCGGGATGGCCCGCCACGCCCGAAGCCTCCGCGCCCGCTGGCGCGACCTCGAGGGGCTGGTCCGCGCCACCGACGGGTGACCGTGACCGTCCTCAGACGGGGACGGTGAGGGTGGCGGTGTAGCCCGACGAGGGGGACCCGGAGATCGTCACCATCTGCTGGTCGACGCCGTCGGAGAAGATGCCGTCGGACTCGAGCGACACGCCGGAGAGGTTGGACGCGCTGGCCTCGTAGCCGTCCTCCGCGTAGACCACCTCGCACACGTCCTGGGGGAAGGCCAGCTGCGAGGTCGACCGCGCGTCGCCGGAGGAGGTGGCCGTGCCCAGGTCGTCGTAGACCTCGAAGTGCATGTGCGGCCAGCGACCCGAGTAGCAGCCGGGGAAGATCGTCTGGAACGTGAGGGTCCCGTCCGAGCCGGCCTCCTGCACGCCGCGGAGGAAGTTCTCGTCCTCGACGCCCTCGCTGTACATCGAGTACCCGCCCTCACGGGTGCAGTGCCAGAGGTACAGCGCGGCGCCCGGCAGGGTGTCGCCGCTGGTGGCGTCGACGACGGTGAGCGTCATGGTCAGGGGGACGCCCTCGGCGACGCCCGACGCGGAGCCGATGCTGCGGGTGATGTCGCGGCGCACGACCCCGGACTCGAGCAGCACGTCGGGACCGTTGGAGCCGTCGCCCGGGTAGGGGCCCGCCGTCTCCTGCGGGAGGGCGCCCTCGACCGTCGTCGCTCCCGACGAGCCGGATCCCCCGGGAGGGGCACCGCCACCGGGCCCGCCCTGGGCCGCGGTGGTCGAGGTGGAGGTGGAGGTCGACCCGGCCGAGTCGTCCGACGACAGGCCGCACGCGGCGAGGGCCACCCCGGCGCTCGCGCCGGCCACCACGGCCAGCATCCGACGCCGACCGAGCAGCCCCTGCAGGTCCACGGCGAGGCCGCCGAAGTCGTCGTGGTCCGTGTCGCCGTGGCTGGCGGGGTGGGCGGTGCTGGTCCGGCGGCGCATGTCGGCCTCCTCGGTGTCGGGTGACGGGAGCATGATGCCCCGCGACCCGGTGCCGTGGCCGAGCCCCACCCGGGAGGTCCCTGAGAGCGTCCTCCGGGACGCCGACGCTCCTAGAGGGGCAGCTCGGCCCCGCCGAACTCGGACTGGAGGCGGTTCATCCACTCGGTCCACACCCCGGTGAGCTGGAGCAGGCCGAGCACCACGAGCATGGCCCCGCTGCCGACCATCAGGAGCCCGGTAGTGCCGCTTGATCACCGCGAACGCGCCCATCGCCCGGTTGAAGGCGAGCCCGGTGATCAGCAGCGGGATGCCGAGGCCGAGGCAGTAGACGACCGAGAGGGCCGCGCCCCGCGCCGCCGACGCGCCCTCGCTCGATGCCGCCAAGCCGAGGACCACCCCGAGGGTCGGTCCGATGCACGGCGTCCACCCGAGGGCGAAGGTGAACCCCAGCACCGGCGCGCCCACGAGACCGCGACCGGGGAGGCGGTGGATGCGGATCTCGCGGTTGAGCAGGTTGACGCGGCTGAACGCACCGGCCAGCAGGAGCCCGAGGAGGATCGTCACCACGCCGAAGATCTGGGTGAGCGCCTCGGAGTGCTCCTGCAGCAGGTCGCCGGCCTGGCCGAAGAGGGCTCCGAACGAGACGAACACCACCGCGGCACCGGCCACGAACCCGAGGGTGCCGAGGGCGACCCTGCCGGTGGGGCTCTTCATCGGACCCGCCTCGCCGTCGGACTCCCCCGCTCCTGTCGTCCCCGCCGCGGCCAGGTCGGCGGCGGACATGCCGGTGACGAACGACAGGTAGGCCGGCACCAGCGGCAGCACGCAGGGCGAGAGGAACGACACGACCCCGGCGGCGAAGGCGATCGGGGCCGCGACCAGGAACGAGCCGTCCTGCACCTGGTCGGTCGTGGCCAGCAGCAGCCCCGTCGGCGGTCACGCCTCGCGACCGCACCGCGTCGAGGACCTCGAGCACCTCGTCGTCGTCGAAGTCGACGGCGCCCGGGGAAGGTCCCCGCCACCCGGCCCTCGGCGTCGAGGACCACGGTGGTGGGCACCCCGAGGGCGCCGAACGACCGCTTGAACTCGTTCCGTCGGTCGCGCCACAGGGCGACGCCGTCGAGGCCGGCCCGGTCGAGCTTGGCGTCGATCTCGTCCTCGACGTCGGCCGCGTCGAGGTTCACGGTGACGATCTCGAGGCCGTCGGTCTGCGTCGGACTCGGCGAAGCCGGGCCAGCCCGGCCAGCTCCTCCTCGCACTCGTTGCACCAGGTGGCCCAGCTGACCAGGAGCGCGGGCTCGCCCCGGAGGTCGGCCACCGACACCTCCTCACCCGTGTCGCAGCTCGGTCGCCTCGTACTCGACCGCGTCGGCATCGGGGTCGGAGCCGCAGCCGACGAGCAGCCCGACGAGGACCGCGACCGCGGCGACCACGAGCCGCCGGCCTCACTCCGTCACCACGATCTCGTAGCGGTCGCCCTCCGACAGCGGGCAGTAGCCCTCGTAGGTGCCGGGGACCCCGAACTCGAAGCGGGACTCCTCGCCCGCCGCCACCGTGTACGGCCCGACCGACTGCTCGACGTCGTCCTCGTTGCGGATCAGCAGGACGTCGCCGACGGTGAGCTCGAGGCGCTCCGGCATGACGACGACGTCCTCGCCGGCGTCGAGGCGGTCCTGGGTGCCGGCGGGCACGACGACCTCCACGGTCCGGGGGCCGTCGTCGCCGCAGCCGGCCAGCCCGATCAGCCGCGGCCACCAGGGCGGCCAGACCGACCAGGACGAGCGCTCGCGGGGCTGACGGCGGCCCGAGCGCGAGCCATCTCAGGGAGCGGTGTCGAGGACGTCGACGGTCAGCACGACGCTCGCCGGCCTGCTCGAAGGTCAGCGTGACGCTCGATGGTGGTCCCGACCTCGAGCGGCTCGACCAGGTCGAGCAGCATGATGTGGAAGCCGCCCGGCTCGAGCACCGCGGACTCGCCGGCGGGCACCTCGATCTCGTCGACCGGCGACATGGTCATCATCCCGCCGCCGGTCGTGTCGGTCGACCCGTCCATCGCGGTGGTCGTCGTGGCCATCGAGTCGTCGGAGCCCTCGCCCATCGAGTCGTCGGAGCCCTCGCCCTCGGCCACGGTCGTCTCGTGCAGCTCGACCTTCGCCGCGACCGTGGCGTCGACCGACGCGCCGATCAGGGCGTCGTCGACGTCGGTCGGGTTGGTGATCTCCATGTAGACGGCGCCGGCGGTGACCACCGCGGGCGAGGTGCGGGCCCACGCGCCGGTGATCTCGAGCTCGTCGCCGGCCGGCGTCTCCGCGGCGGTCGTCGTGGTCTCGGCCGCCTCGGTGGTGCTGGTCGAGGCGGAGTCGTCCCCGTCGTCGCCGCACGCCCCGAGCAGGGTTGCGGCCCCGAGGGCGACGGCGACGGTCGTCGCCGCCAGGCGGCGAGAGGGGCGGGTGGTGGGGGTCATGTCGTCCTCCTGGAGCAAGGTGGTGAGGTCGGCGGTCATGTCGCGGCTGTCGAAGCCGAACGGCCACTCGACGACGACGGTGCCGGTGTCGTCGACGACGTAGGTGACGGCGGAGTGGGAGACCTCGTAGGCCTCCTCGCCGGCGGCGTGGTCCTCCACCTCGAAGCGGACGCCGAAGGCGTCGGCCGCGGCGTCGAGCGCCGCCGGGTCCTCGGTGCGGAGCGCCATCCGTCGGTCGAAGAAGTGGTCGAGGTACCCGGTGAGCACCTCGTCGCGATCCCGTGGATCACGCGCCAGTACGAGGGTCGTCAGGCGGGGGTGGCGGTGCGCGCGGCCGACGCGGGTTCGTGGGCCACGTCGGCGGGGGTGAGCGGACGGGTCCAGCCGGCCAGCTCGAGGAGGATCCCGTCGGGGTCCTGGAAGTACATCGAGCGCACGTACACGCCGTCGTGCATCTCCTCGGCGACGGTCCACTCGCTGTCGTCGTGGTTCACCAGCTCGGAGCACTCCACCCCGGCCGAGACCAGGCGCTCCCGCAGGGCCGGCATGGCGTCGGCGTCGACGTCGAAGGCGAGGTGGTTCATCGAGCCGACCGCCGAGGTCAGGTCGCCGTTGTCGGGCCGCGACGCCGGGTGGGTGAGGCCGGGGACGCCGTCGGGCGCGCCGGGGAACCAGAAGAAGGCGAGCGACGCGCCGCCGCCGATGTCGAAGAAGAAGTGCTGGCCCATGTCGGCCGGCAGCTCGACGGTCTTGATCAGCGGGAAGCCGAGGACCTGCGTGTAGAACTCGACGGTGCGGGCCATGTCGCGGCACACCAGGGCGACGTGGTTGATCCCCCGGGTGGGGAGGCTGGTCGGGGCGGTGGCGTCGGGCATGGGTCCCCCTGGGACGTGCGGCTGCCCAGCGATCCTCGCGCGCGAGCGATGCTCGCGGCGCGTCCCGACGTCAGTACTCGATCCGGTCGGGGTTGGCGGCCCAGGCCTCGAAGGCCGCGGTGGCCGTGGGGACGCGGATGCCCTCCAGCGGGGCCGGGGGCTCGACCTCCCCCCGCACCGCCGCCCACAGCGCGGCATCGTCGAACCCGGCGTCGGCCGCGTCGGCGGACGTCGCCGCGAACACGACCCGGTCGACACGGGCCCACCACGCCGCGGCCTGGCACATCGGACACGGCTGGCAGCTGCAGTAGAGCGTGCACCCGGCGAGGTCGAAGGTGCCCAGCGCGGCGCCGGCCGCCCGCAGGGCCACCACCTCGGCGTGGGCCGTCGGATCGCCGTCGGCCGTGACCCGGTTGGTGCCGGTCGCGACCACCGCGCCGTCGCGCACCACCACCGCGGCGAAGGGCCCACCCGGCCCCGACGCGCTCTCGGTGGCCAGCAGGCACGTGGCGGTGAGGTGGTCCTCGTCGGTCATCGACATGCCCCCATCGTGCCTCCACCGCCACCCCCGTTCTGTGAGCGGTTGCCCCCACCGGTGCGGCAACCGCTCACAGAACGGAAGAATCATGGACATCTGATATCCGGGATAGGTAGTGTCCACGACGTGCGCATGAGCGACGGCGTCGAGTGGACCATCCACTGCTGCACGGTCCTGGCCGTGCTCCCCCCGGGCGAGACCCTGCCGGCGGCCCGCCTGGCCGAGTACCACGAGGTCCCGCCCGCCTACCTGGCCAAGCACCTCGCCACCCTGACCGCGGCGGGCATCACGACCTCGACGCCGGGCCCGCGGGGCGGCTACCGCCTGGCCCGCCCGGCGGGCGAGATCACCGTGCTCGAGGTCGTCCAGGCCGTCGAGGGCGCGGGCCGCGCGTTCCGCTGCTCGGAGATCCGCCAGCGGGGCCCCGGCTTCGTCGAGGGCGCGCCCTCGTACCGCCGCACCTGCGGCATCGCCCGCACCATGTGGCGGGCCGAGGAGGCGTGGCGCGCCGAGCTGGCCGCCACCACCGTCGCCGACCTCGCGACCGAGGTCCTCGGATCCCTCACGCCCGAGCAGCTGACGAGGAACACCGAGTGGTTCCAGACCGTCCAGATCAGAAGGAGAGAGCGACCGTGAAGATCTTCCTGACCGGGGGCACCGGTGTCGTCGGCACCCGCGCCCTGCCCGCCCTGGTGGCCGCCGGCCACGACGTGACCGCGGTGGCCCGCGGCCCCGAGAAGGCCGACCTGGTGCGCCGCCTGGGCGGCGACCCGGTGGCGGTCGACCTGTTCGACCCCGACGCGGTGGCCGCCGCGGTCGTCGGCCACGAGGCCGTCGTGAACCTGGCGACCAGCATCCCTCCGCTCACCAAGGCCTCCAAGCCGGAGGCGTGGGCGGCCAACGAGCGCATCCGCACCGAGGCCTCCGCGCAACCTGGTCGACGCCGCCCTCGCGGCCGGTGCGGCGCGGGTGGTGCAGGAGTCGATCACCTTCCCCTACCTCGACGGCGGTGCGGCCTGGATCGACGAGGACCACCCCCGCGACGCCGTCGGTCCCTTCGCCGGGGCCGCCCACGCCGAGGCCGCGGCCGCCCGGTTCACCGAGGGCGGGGGCGACGGCGTCGTGCTCCGCTTCGCCCAGTTCTACGGACCCGGGTCGAGCCACACCGCCGCCTTCACCCGGGCCGTCCGCTGGGGCGTCAACCCCTTCCTGGGCGACCCGGCGTCGTTCACGTCGTTCGTCCACGCCGATGACGCCGGCTCGGCCGTGGTGGCCGCCCTGTCGGCCCCGGCCGGCACCTACAACGTCGCCGACGACGAGCCCCTGACCCGGGCCGCGGCCGGGCGGGCCGTCGCCGAGGCGCGGGGTCGGAGCCGCCCGCCCCGCACCGTGCCCGACGCGGTGCTGCGCCGGCTCCCGGCATCGGCCCGGCTCCTCACCCGGTCGCACCGGGTGTCGAGCCGACGGTTCCGCGACGCCACCGGCTGGGCACCGGACCACCCGTCGCTCGCCGGGTCGTGGCCGACGGAGGCGGGTCGATGAGCCCGCTGCGCAAGGTGGCCCTCGTCGTGCTGGCGGCCAACGGGCTGCTCGTCGGGCTGTGGGCCCTGGCCGCCCCCCGCTCCTTCTACGACGACTTCCCGGGCGCCGGGCGGATCTGGGTCGCGGTCGACGGCCCCTTCAACGAGCACCTCGTCCGCGACGTGGGCAGCCTGAACCTGGCCCTGGCCCTGGTGGCCTGCATCGCCCTGGTCACGGGCAGCGACCTGGTGGCCCGCGCCGCCGGCGCCGCCTGGCTGGTCTTCGGAGTCCCCCACCTCGTGTACCACGCCCTCCACCTCGACCCGTTCGGCACGAGCGACGCCGTGGCCCTGGTCGTCGCCCTGTCGTTCACCGTCGCGGCCGGCGTCGTGGCCGTGCTCCCGGACCGCACCGCGGCCGCGGGAGCCCCGAACCCGGCGGTCTGACCCGGGGAGGGGACCCCTCGGTGGGAACGGCGCGGAACACCGTGCCCCTCCCGCCCCTCTCACCCGGTACACGACGCACCGATCACCCGGATCGGGCACGGACCCGGCCCAGCCGGAGGAGGACCCCCACCATGAGCGACTTCGTCTACGACACCGACGGCGACGGCTTCATCGACACCGTCGAGTCCGACACCGATGGCGACGGCTGGACCGACACCATCAGCTACGACACCGACGGCGACGGCTACGTCGACGTGGTGGAGGTCGACACCGACGGCGACGGCTGGACCGACACCGTGGTGGGCGACGCCGACGGCGACGGGTTCGCCGATGCCGCCGCCGGCGACACCGACGGCGACGGGTTCGTCGACACCGCAGCCGCCGACACCGACGGGGACGGCTACGTCGACTACGTCGAGGGCGACACCGACGGCGACGGGTTCGTCGACACCGCAGCCGCCGACACCGATGGCGACGGCTACGTCGACACCGCCGGGGTCGACACCGACGGCGACGGGTTCACCGACGCCGGGCTGCGCGACACCGACGGCGACGGGGTGGCCGACGCCGCGGTCGCCGACACCGATGGCGACGGCTACGCCGACTACGCCGACGTGGACACCGACGGCAACGGCGTGGTCGACACCACCCTGTTCGACTCGGACGGCGACGGCTACGTCGACAGCGCGATCGTCGGCGAGGGCCCGTTCCAGGCGTGAGCCACACGAGGCCCGGCAGGGTCGGGAGCGCCGTGGGTGCCGTGGGCGATCGGCCGACGCCGGTCGCCTACGGCACCGCCCAGCGGGGCGGGCGGCGCTCCCGGAAGCTGGCGATGCCCTCCTGAGCCTCCTCGGAGGCGAACAGGTGGGCCGACAGGGCCGTGAGCTCGTCGGCCCGGGCGTCGAAGGCGGCGAGCACCCCGGCGGTCGTGAGCCGCTTGGTCTCGGCCAGGCCCTGCGGGGAGCACGTGCGGAAGGCGTCGACCAGCGCCTCGACGGCGGCCGCGGGATCGTCGGCGGACTCCGACACCAGTCCCACCCGGACCGCCTCGGCGGCGGTGAAGGTCTCCCCGGTGAGGAACAGGCGGGACGATGCCCGGTCGGTCAGCCGGGGCAGGACGGTGAGGCTGATGATGGCCGGCGCCAGCCCGAGGCGGACCTCGGTGAAGGCATAGGTCGACGCCGGACCGGCCACCACCACGTCGCAGGCGCCGAGCAGGCCCAACCCGCCGGCCCGGACGTGGCCGTCGACCCGGGCGACGACCGGGATCGGCAGCTCGAGGATCTGCCGCAGCAGGGCGACCAGCCGGGCGGTGCCCGCCGCGGGACCGCCCTCGCGGGCCGCCTCGGCCAGGTCGGCCCCGGCGCAGAAGGTCGACGAGGTGTGGGCCAGGACCACCACCCGCACGTCGGGCGAGGCCGCGGCGTCGGCCAGGCCGGCCGACAGCTGCCCGACCAGCCCGGCCGACAGGGCGTTGCGGTTCTCCGGCGAGTCGAGGGTGAGGGTGGCCACGCCCCGGTCGACGGTGGCCTGCACGAGCTGCGGATCGGTCATCGCCGTGACTCTCGCACGCCCGGGAGCCTCCGATGTCCCCTCGGCCGCGATCGACGGGGCATGATCGGCGGGACCACCCGCCCGCGGAGGAGGACACGGACCATGGCCGGCTCGTTCCGGGAGCTGCAGGCTCGGCTGGGTCCGCTCCTGCGCGCCAACCGGCCGGGCTCGACCGAGCCCCACGTCGTCGTGGCCCTCCCCTCCTTCAGCCTCGGTGACTCGCTGCTCGCCCACTACGCCGACCGGCTCCCGGCGCTCGAGCACCGGTACCTGCTGGCTGCGCTCATGCTGCCCCGCATCCCTGGGTGCGAGCTGGTCGTGGTGAGCTCGGAGGCGCCGACGGTCGAGGTGATCGAGTACCACCTGGGGCTGATGCCCGCCGCGGCCCGCGACGACGTCCGCGGTCGGCTCCACCCCTTCGTGGTGCCCGACGACAGCAACCGGTCGGTGGCCGTGAAGCTGCTGGAGCGACCCGACCTGATCGAGGAGCTGCGCGACTCGCTCGCCGGCCGGCCGGCCTTCATCGAGCCGTGGAACGTGACCGACGCGGAGGTCGAGGTCGCCCTCGCCATCGACGCCCCGATCAACGGCACCGACCCCGTCCTGTGGCACATCGGGTTCAAGAGCGCGGGCCGCAAGCTGTTCACCGCGGCCGGCGTCCCCGTGCCGGTCGGGAGCGAGGACGTCCGCACCACCGACGACGTGATCGACGCAGTGCACCTGATCTGCGCGGAGCGGCCCGGTGTCGACGCGGTGATCGTCAAGCACGACAACAGCGGAGCCGGCGACGGCAACGTGGTGCTCGCGCTCGACCGCACCGGCGAGGACCTCGACGCAGCCGTCCGCGCCGCGGTCGAGTCGCTGCCGGAGTGGTACCTCGACGACCTGGCCGAGGGCGGCATCGTCGAGGAGCGCATCGCCGGCGTCCGCTTCACCAGCCCCAGCGTGCAGGTCGACGTCGACCCCGACGGCGACGTGGTCGTCCTCTCCACCCACGAGCAGGTCCTCTCCGGCAAGGACGGACAGGAGTACAGCGGCTGCCGCTTCCCCGCCGACCCCGCCTACGCGGCCGAGCTGGCCCGCCACGGGGTCTCCATCGGCCGCGCCCTGGCCGGGCTGGGCGCGATGGGGCGCATGGCCATCGACTTCGCCGCCGCCCAGGACGAGGACGGCAGCTGGAGCGTCCACGCCCTGGAGGTCAACCTCCGCAAGGGCGGGACGAGCCACCCGTTCACCACCCTGCGCCACCTCGTGCCGGGCCACTACGACGCCGACGAGGGACGGTGGCGGGCCGACGAGGACGACTCGCCCCGCTGGTACCACTCGACCGACAACCTGCTCGACCCGGCGTGGACCGCGCTGACGCCGGGCCAGGTGGTCGACGCCATCCGCGACGCCGGGCTGGCCTTCGACCACGCCCGGGGCTGCGGCGTGGTGCTGCACATGCTGGCCGGCCTGGCCGTCGACGGCCGGTTCGGCCTCACCGCCATCGGCCGCACCGAGGTGGAGGCCGACGCCCTCTACGAGGGCGCGGTCGCGGTGGTCGAGGGCCTGGTCGGCTGAACCTGGTTCCACTCGATCCAGCCCTCGCCCCGGACGCCGTCGGCGGTGACGTACCGGGCGTGAGCGCGGGGGAAGTGGTCGACCCGGTCGCCGTCGACGAACAGCAGCGGGGCGAACGCGACCGTCTCGACCTGCACGTCCAACCCGACCGGCGGGCAGGTGATCCGCGCCGTCGCGGGGAAGCCGTGCTCGCCCCGGACCTCCTCCACCACCAGGTCCGACGTGATCGGCCGCACACCGCCGGCGTCCTGCACGTAGCCGAACGACGGGCGCAGGTCGGGCGCCAACCGGATGTCGGCGCCGTGGATGCGGGTGCCGTCGTCCAGTCGGGCCGAGAACCAGCACCACTCCACGCTCCACCAGTCGCGGGGCGCCCACGAGTGGTCCCGCTGACCCTGGCCGACCACCGTCAGCTCCTCGTCGCCGATGCGGATCGTGCCCTCGACCAGGCAGGGGATCTCGTAGCGGGTGGTGTGGAGGTAGTGGTGCGGCTCGCCGTCGGTGCGCCACCGCAGGTCGATGTCGAGGGTCGTCGGCTCGCCCGCCGCCCCCCGGTAGACGTCGGCCGGCTCGTCGAGGAGGGCCGCCGGGCTCGTCGCCACCACGTGCATGCAGCGGAGCGGGTCCTCGATGATGCAGTCGACCGACGTGCCGTCGGCCGCGACGCCCGTGGCACCGTCGGGCGGGATGGGCAGGCCGAGGTCGACCGCCTCGACCAGCTTCCGGTCCGGGCCGACGACCGTCGCGGTCCACCAGGCCACCCCCTGGTTGGGGTGCAGCCCGAGGCGGACGTAGCCGGCGGTGCCGTCCTCCGACACCCAGTCGAGGTACCAGGACTCGTTCCACCACCGCTCGGGGCCGGGCTCGTGCCGCCCCTCGTCGGCCGGATCGACCTCGTGGCCCTCGGCGCTCACGAGCCGACCCCCGCCACCCCGAGGGTGTCGAGGTCGCGGGCCAGGGCGGCCGAGCGCTCGAACATCGACATGAACATGGTGTCCCCCCGATCGGTGCGGACCACGGACATCGACGCGCCCACCGCCTGGTAGAGCGTCGAGAAGGCGGTGAGGGCCACGTCGCGCTCGAGGTCGGCCAGCGGGTAGTCGTCGATCCCCTGGGCGCCGATCGCCTCGTGGTAGGTGCGGACCAGGTGGTCGTGGTGGGCGCGGCGGACGTCGACGGCGAGGCTGGCCCCGAGGAAGTAGGCGAGGTCGAGGGCGGCGGGACCCCACGTCGTGGTCTGCCAGTCGACGACGCACGGTCGCGGGTCGTCGGGGCGCAGGAGCATGTTGTCGAGCCGGTAGTCGCCGTGGATCACCGTGCGCGGGCCGGGGTTCTCCTGGATCACGCCGACGGCCTCGATGGCGGCCGCGCCGACCTCGATGTCCTCGTCCCGCAGCCGGTCGCGGTAGCGATCGACGAAGCCGGGCCAGGCCGACCCGAGGTACATGCCGAGGAAGGCCCGGTGCTCGGGGGTCGCCCGGTCGAGCCACTCCTTGGCGGCCAGGTCCTCGCGCTCCCAGCACGGGCGCGTGGAGCAGCGCCAGCTCCCGCACGCACGCCTCGGCCACCTCGGGGGTGCAGCCGACCAGGTCGTCGCCCTGCTCGGCGGGGGCCGCATCCTCGAGCACGAGGGTGAAGCTGCCGGTGGACGGCTCGACGTCGGCCGCCACCACCCGGGGGTGGTGCAGGCCCACCTGGGGCGAGACCTGCTGGTAGAAGCGGACCTCGACCTCGTAGATCCGCAGCATCTGCCCGGTGGCCCGGCTGGTCGGGTCCTGCGACGCCAGCTTGACCACCAGCGTCGGGGGCCCGGCGCCCTCCCGGTCGTAGCGCAGGCTCAGGCGGAAGGTGTCGGCCACCTGCCCGGTGCCGACCGGGACGCCCTCGACCGCCACCACCTCGGCGTCGTCACCCAGGTCGCCCGAGGCCCGCAGCACCCCGGTCAGCCAGGCGGGGTCGATCTCGTCGAGGGTCGGACGGACGCCGGACCCGGTCCCACCCTCGGTCGCGGCGTCGGTGCTGGTCATCGGCTCGTCCTCACGCGCCGCATCATGGCCCAGCCGGCCGGTCGCTGCCCGGAGTGTCGGCTCAGGGTGCGAAGCGGGTCTCGATCTCGGCGAGGACGGCGTCGAGCAGGGCGACGAAGCCGTCCTCGGTCACGACCACCTGCTCGCCGAGGGGGATCCCGAGCACCGACGCCTCGGCGTCGTACTTGATCGACCGCTGACCGGTGAGGATCCCGTCGTGGACGACGAGGGCCTCGCAGACCAGGCGCACCTCGTTCAGCGGCCCGCCGTTCTTGCCCTCGAGGGTGCGGCTCCGGTGGAGGAACCACTCGTCGAGGGCCAGCACCAGGTTGGCGAAGAAGAGGGGCGCGAACCCGGCGAGGGCCGGCGCGGCCTTCCCCTTGCCGACGCTCTCGCTCAGCGCCCGGTACGCGTCGACCTGCGCCTCGAAGGCCTCCCGGCAGCGATCGACGTGGTCCTGCGGGTAGCTGTTGACGGAGAGCATGCGGGGTTCCTGAGGGTCGGCGGCCGACGGGTCGGGCGAGTCTGGCACCCGTGGACCCCGGCTCCGCGGGCACCGCCGGGCCGGATGTGGTCTGCTGCGTCCCGATCCGGCCGCCGCGGGCCGGCCGCACACCCATCCACCTCGACCGCGCAGGAGCGAACCGATGACCATCGAGATCGGCCAGGAGGCCCCCGACTTCGAGCTGCCCAGCGGCGGCGGCGACCCCGTTCGCCTGTCGTCGTACCGCGGCACCTCAGCCGTCGCGGTCGTCTTCTACCCGTTCACCTTCACCGGCGTCTGCGAGGGCGAGCTGTGCGCGCTGCGCGACGACCTCGGCCGCTACGAGGGCGCAGGGGTGCAGGTCCTCGCCATCTCCTGCGACAGCAAGCACAGCCAGCGGGTGTGGTCCGAGCAGCAGGGCTTCGGGTTCCCCGTCCTGTCGGACTTCTGGCCCCACGGCGCCACCGCCCAGGCCTACGGCGTGTTCGACGACGCCCTCGGCTGCGCCGTCCGCACCACCTTCCTCGTCGACCGCGAGGGCGTGGTGGTCGACACCTTCGGCACCGACGGCCTGGGCACGCCCCGCGAGGCGGAGCGCTACGCCGAGGCGGTCGCCCGCCTCTGAGCGCGACGCCCTCGGCGTCGCGCTCGGCGTCACCCCGCCCGGGCTGCGATGCTCTGGGGGCGCACGCCGCACCGAGGAGGACCCGTGACCACGACCGAGCCCGCCATCAAGCGCCCCCGCTTCCCGATGCCGCCGACCTTCGACACGATCGAGGAGGAGCGCCAGCACCGCAAGGAGCGCCTGGCCGGGGCCCTGCGCATCTTCGGTCGGCTCGGGTTCGGTGAGGGCGTGGCCGGCCACATCACGGCCCGCGACCCCGAGCGGCTCGACCACTTCTGGGTCAACCCCTTCGCCATGAGCTTCCGCCACATCAAGGTGTCGGACCTCCTGCTCGTCGGCCCCGACGGCGACGTCGTCGAGGGCGACCGTCCCGTCAACCGGGCCGCGTTCGTCATCCACGCCGCCGTGCACGAGGCCCGGCCCGACATCGTCGCCGCCGCCCACGCCCACTCGGTCTACGGCAAGGCCTGGTCCGCCCTCGGCCGCACCCTCGACCCGATCACCCAGGACGCCTGCATGTTCTACGAGGACCACGTCGTGGTCACCGAGGGCGGCGGCCGCGTCGTGTTCGAGAAGGAGGGCGGCGAGGCGCTGGCCAAGGGCATCGGCACCCACAAGGCGGCCATCCACCGCAACCACGGCAACTTCACCGTCGGCGGGTCGGTCGACGAGGCCGCCTGGTGGTTCATCACCATGGAGCGCACCTGCCAGGCCCAGCTGCTGGCCGAGGCCGCCGGCACCCCGCACCTGATCCCGCACGACGACGCCGTCTACACCCGCGACATGAGCGCCAGCCCCATCGCCGGATGGCTCTCGTTCCAGCCCCTCTGGGACGAGATCTGCCACACCGACCCCGACCTCTTCGACTAGTCGGTCGAGCACGTCAGCGCACTGCTCGCACCGCCTGGCCGAGGTGGGTGACGAGGCGGTCGAGCAGCTCCGCCCAGCCGACGACCATCTCGGCGAAGAACTCGTTCTCCCAGTCGCGCGCCGCGTCCGTACGCACTCGTCACGACGCGGATCACGCAGCTGCCACCGGACGCCGACTCGACCAGGAACTCGGTGGCGATCGGGCTGACCGCCGCGAGGTCATCGTCGGTGAGCCGCCTGGCCGGTCGTGGTGGCCACCCAGTCGCGGCATCTCGTCGGTCATCGGCCACGGCTCCTCGTAGGCGAACCGCTGGTGTCGGCGTGTAGTCGGTGACGACGCCGGTGGACACGAAGCCGCCGAGGTCGAACGACACCTCGCCGCCGACCTGCGGGTCCAGCGCGGGTCGGCACCATCCAGGCCGAGATCCCCTCGGCGGTGGCGATCGCGTCCCACACCTGCTCGGGGTGGCGGCCACCTCGTAGGTGCGCTCCGCCCGATGTTCGACGCGGTCGGGTTGGTCGGGAGTGGTGGTCACGATGGCTCCTCGGGTCGGGGGTAGGACGAGACGGTCAGCCGGTGCGGCCGCCCGTCGTCGTGGTGGTAGCGGGCGGCCAGCGCGGCGAGCGCCGACTGCAGCGTCGCGCGGCGAAGGCGGCGCGGTCCTCGGGCGATCGGAAGCCGATCACCGTGTCGACGGTCAGGGTCGGCAGGCGCGTCCCGGCGGTCGCGCTGCCCGGCGATCGCTCCGACCTCGGACACGGTCCGAGCGTTCACCGCGATCAGGTAGGCAGCCGAGAGGTGGTCGGCGACCTCGTTCGGATCGATCGCACGTGCCCTGCACCACGTCGGGCGCGACCACGAGGTGGCGTGCCGAGCGACGGACGACCCGTTCGGTGATCCCGCCCCACGCCCGCTCCTCGGCCAGCTCGACGAGCCCGTGGGCCTCCAGCGCCTTGAGGTGGTAGTTCACCTTCTGGCGGGTCGACCCGACCGCCGCGGCGACCGTGGCCGCCGACCCCGGTTCGCTCAGCGCGTCGAGGATCGACGCCCGGATCGGATCGAGCGCCACCTCCACGGCGGCTGCGTCAGCGAGCACTCGAACGTCGTCCACGACCCGCAAGGTACGCCTTGACAGAATTTGTTGTCAAGGGTGCGGAGCTCACCCCTCGGGTGTGGTCGCGTCGGGGCCGGGGCCGTCGGGGTCGTCATCTGACCCCGACGGTGGGGTCTTGGCGCGGCGGCCCCAGCGTTGGCGGTCGTGGGTGGGGCACTGGAGGTCGCGGTTCTCCTGGGTGGTCTCTCCGCCGTCGCTGGGAGCGAGGTGTCGCGGACGACGGCCTAACCCAACACGAGATCATCCGTGGACCAGGCCTGGCCATAGGACCGAGTCTCGAACTGCTCGAATCGGTGACGGATCTGCATCGCCCGCCCACTCACCTCCGCTATGTCCATTCGCCATCGTCCCAAGGTTCGTGACCATCGGCGGCCACAGTGGGGACGACGAGGGGGAGCGGCGTCGAGCGACTCTCAGCGGAGGGCGCGAAGGCGCAGGCCTCGCACCGGCGCGAAGTCCTTGGTGTTGCGGGTCGCCAGCTGCAGCCCGTGCTCGAGAGCGGTGGCCGCGATCAGCGCATCCGGCAACCTCAGGCCGAACTCCCTTGCGACCCGGCCCGCTCGCTCAGCCACCACACGGTCGACTCCGACCTCCCGGAACGGCGCCAGGAGCTGGGCGGCTAGGTCGGTGGCCGTGTTGCCCGCGTAGAGCTCGGCGCGGGTGATGACCGAGTAGTGGAGCCGGTGCTTCGCCGGTCTGAGCTCCGCTGCACCTCGGAGGTGATCGATGAAGACGTCGGTGTCGACCAGCAGGTCAGCCACGACGCCAGCCGTCGCGCGGACGGGACCTGTGCATCGGGAGCTGCCCCGAACGTCGACGCCAGCGCAGGGGCGGCATCGGCCTCGTCGTCGAGGTACTCGTCGACGGCAGCGCCGGATCACCTCCGCCATCGTCACTCCTTGGGCGGCGGCGGCACGATCGACCCGGGCCCGCTGTTCATCCGTGAGGTACACCTGGGTGCGCGTCGCCGACATACAGCAACCATATACAGCACTACTGGCGCCGACAACCCTCCGAGAACCGGTCAGGGCAGGTCAGGTGAAGTCGACGACCTCGGGGAGGCGGCGGTCGACCAGCTCCTCGGCGCGGGTGCGGAGGCTCTCGGCGTGGTGGTCGTGGGTCAGCACCAGGAACCGCTCGGCGCGCACGGCGTCGACGACGCGGTCGGCCACGTGGGCCGGCTCGAGGCCGGTCTCGACCATGTCGACGAGGAGGTCGTTGACGAACTCCTCGTCCGCCCCCACCGACCGGCCTTCCCGGTCCGGCCGACTCCGAGCGGTCGAGGCGATGTTGGTGTGGATGATCCCGGGGCACAGCGCGGAGGCCCGCAGCTTGGTGCCGGCTGCGATGAGGTCGCCGGCCAGGCACTCGGTGGCCGCGAAGGCCGCGAACTTCGAGATCGTGTACGGCCCTGCGAACGGGGTGCCGAACAGGCCGGCGACCGAGGCGGTGTTGACGATGTGGCCCTCGGTGTCCTGCTCGATCATCCGGGGCACGAAGGCGTGGATGCCGTGGATGATGCCCCACACGTTGACGTCCATGACGAAGGCGATCTGCTCCAGCGACTGCGACCACATGTGACCACCGACGAAGACCCCGGCGTTGTTGCACAGCAGGTCGACCTGGCCCCAGGCGTCGAACACGTCGTCGGCGAAGGACTGCACCGAGTCGGCGTCGCGCACGTCGACCACCCACGACCGGGCCTCCGCACCGGGCACCTCCTCCCCCACCAGGGCGACGGTCTCCGCCCCCGCGTCGGCGTCGAGATCGCCCACCGCGACCTTCATCCCCTCCGCCGCGAACCGGAGGGCGAGGGCTCGGCCGATGCCGCTCCCCGCGCCGGTCACCACGGCCACCTTGCCCCTGAGCTCGTGCATCCCGGCATCCTGCCAGGCACCGACGGCGCCCACCGGTGATCGCCCGCACGTAGGCTCCCGCCGCCCGCCACGACCAGGGAGGCAGTCCTGAGCACGCGCAGCCGGTTCGCCGGGGAGCCCATCACCGACGACGACGCCACCATCGCCGCCGCACCTCGAGGACGTCAGCGTCCCCACCCTCCTGATGTCGATGGTGCACATGACCGGCGACCGCTCGATCCTCGACGGGCCCGACATCCCGGTCGGGCATCTACCTCAACGAGGTCCAGGGCTTCATGAGCCCCGAGGACCAGGCCGCGGTGCGGGCCCGGGCGCTCGACGTCATCCGCGCCTACCGCGACGGCGGACTGCGTGCTGCCGCCCGCCGCCCGTCGCCCGAGCTGGTGCGCGAGATGATGAGCTTCCTCGTCGCCGAGGACGTGCCCGAGGAGTACGTGCCGCTGGTGCTCGAGGAGCTGGAGCTCGACGGCGTCGACCAGCGCGACGGTGGCCCTCGACGCCGTCGATCACCGCCGAGGCGACGGGCGGGGTTCCACGTCGTGGTCATCGGCGCCGGCATGTCGGGGCTGCTGGCCGGCATCCGCCTCGGCGCAGGCCGGCATCCCCTACACGATCGTCGAGAAGAACGCAGGGTCCGGGCGGCACCTGGTTCGAGAACCGCTACCCGGGCTGCCGGGTCGACGTCGGCAACCACTTCTACTGCTACTCGTTCGCGCCCGACGACCACTGGACCGAGTTCTTCGCCCAGCAGCCCGAGCTGCCAGGCCTACTTCGAGCGCTGCATGCACCGACTACGGCGTGGCCGACCACGTCCGCTTCGGCACCGAGGTGCGGGCGGCGACGTGGGACGAGGCCGCCGCGCGCTGGACGGTCGAGGTCCGCGGCCGCCGACGGCACGACCGAGGACGCTGCGCGGCCGACGCCGTCATCAGCGCGGTCGGCCAGCTCAACCGGCCCAAGCTGCCCGACATCCCCGGGCGTCGACACCTTCGACGGGCCGTCGGCCATGCACTCGGCCCAGTGGGTCGACGGCACCGACCTGGCCGGCGAGCGGGTCGCCGTGGTCGGCACCGGCGCCAGCGCCTTCCAGATCGTGCCGACCATCGCCGACGAGGTCGAGCACCTCACCGTGTTCCAGCGCTCGGCGCCGTGGATGTTCCCGAACCCGCACTACCACGACGCCGGTCGGGCCGGGCGTGCCGTGGGCGATCCGCCACCTGCCCTACTACGGCCGCTGGTACCGGTTCCTGCTGTTCTGGCCGGCGTGCGACGGCGGCCTGCCGGCGATGCGGATCGACCCCGACTGGCCCGCACCAGGACCGGGCCATCAGCGAGATCAACGACGCCGCCCGCGAGGTCTTCACCGCAGTGGATGGCCGAGCAGGTCGGCGACGACCCCGAGCTGCTGGCCAAGGTCGTGCCCGACTACGTGTGCCTCGGCAAGCGCACGCTCCAGGACAACGGCAGCTGGCTGGGCGCGCTCACCCGCGACGACGTCGACCTCGTCACCGAGCCCATCGCCGAGATCGTCCCCGACGGCATCGTCGACGCCGACGGCGCGCTCCACCAGGTCGACGTGATCGTCTACGCCACCGGCTTCCACGCCAACCGCTACCTGTGGCCGATGGAGATCGTCGGCCGCGACGGCGCGGTGCTCGCCGAGCAGTGGGGCGACGACCCGCCGGCCCACCTCGGCATCACCGTGCCCGAGCTTCCCCAACCTCTTCTGCCTCTACGGGCCGGGCACCAACCTGGCGCCACGGCGGCAGCATCATCTTCCACACCGAGTGCCAGGTCCGCTACGTGATGGGCTGCCTCGACCTGCTGCTCGGCGGCGACGGCGCCGATCGATGGAGTGCCGGCCAGGACGTCCACGACGAGTACAACGAGCGGCTCCAGGCCGAGCTCGCCCGGATGGTGTGGTCGCACCCGTCGATCCGCAACAGCTGGTACCGCAACGACGTCCGGCAAGATCTACGATCCTCTCGCCGTGGCGCCTCGTCGACTACTGGGACTGGACCCGCACCCCCGACCCCGACGACTTCGACCTCCGCCCGGCCCGCTGACCCGCCGGCGGCCGCCGCCGGGGCACCGCCGGTCCGGCCGGCTCAGCCGCGGCGGTCGGAGGCCTCGGCCAGGGTCCGCTTGAAGATGATCAGCGGCAGGAGCAGGCGGGCGCCGAGGGCCACGACCCACACCAGCACCGTGGCCATCACCCAGGTCGCCGCGCCCGAGATCGACATCTCGTCGGTGATGAGGGTGGTGGCGATCAGGCTCACGAGCGTGGCCACGAGGGCCGTGCTCCCCAGGATCGCCGGGGCGTTCTTCAACGCCATCTGACGGATCAGCGGCTCGATCAGGAGCGCCACTCCCGTGAAGACCAGGACGGCGACGACGAAGCCGGCCGCACCGATCGACACGTCGTCGAGCACCAGGTCAGCGACCAGCAGCGCCACGGCGTTGGCCACGAGGCTGATCACCGCGCGGGCGACGAGGACGAGCACGGCGAGACCCTACCCCCGCCCGTCGGCGCACCGGGGGGATCAGGTCAGGCCGGTCACGATGTCGTCGGGGATCTGCGGGAGCCGTCCGATGCTCTCGAGCAGCGACTCTCGCCAGGCCCGGTCGATCTCGGCCAGGTACGGGTGGTCGGCGTCGAGGCGGTACTCCTTCACCTCGAAGGTGCCGTTGCGGTACACGGCGACGTCGTAGGGCGGACCGACCGACAGGTTGGCGTGGGCGGTGCTGAGCATCGAGGCGAGGGCGATCTTCCCCGAGGTGACCACGTCGACGTGCGACCGGGCGGCCAGCTCGAGCAGGTGCTTGCCGTACTTGGACTCGCCGATCTGGAGGTAGGGCAGGGTGTCCGAGGCACGGATGTAGTTGCCCTCGGGGTACACGAGGAGGATGTCCGGCCGGTCGCCGCGGATCTGGCCGCCGAGGATGAAGGTGGACGAGGCTCCGAGGCCGACGGTGTCGGAGTGCTCGGCGTACACCTCCTTGTTGAGGCGGCCGAGGTACAGCGCGGCCTCGAAGAGGTGCTCGACGGTGGCCAGGCTCTCCCGCCCGTCGTCGGCCGCGAGGTCACGGTCGATCCGGTGGATGACCTCGTGCGTGGTGGCCAGGCTGCCGGCCGACTGGATCACGAAGGTGCGGTCGTCGCCGGCGGGGATCACGTAGAGCTTCCGGAAGGTGCCGACGTTGTCGACCCCGGCGTTGGTGCGGGTGTCGGACGCGAAGAGCAGCCCGGCATCGAGGCGCATGGCGAGGCAGTAGGTCACGCCGCCATCTTGGCCGGAACGCCGTCGGTCGCCATCACCGCGGATCCTCGGGCTCCGACCTCTCGTCGCGGGCCGCCGACTGCTGGACTGCGGTCATGAGCGGACTCGACCTGGTGACCGGAGCGTACGGGAACACCGGCTCCGCCATCGCACGGACTGCTGCACGGGCAGGGACGCCGCGTGCGGACGCTGACCAACCACCCGCCCGCCGACCGATCCGACGACGGGATCGACGTCCACCCCCTCGCCTTCGACGACCGGGCCGCCCTCACCGCCGCCTTCGACGGGGTCGAGACCTTCTACAACACCTTCTGGATGCGCACCGGCGACGGCTCCGGCTACGAGACCGCGGTCGAGCGGTCGCGCCTGCTGCTCGACGCGGCGCAGCGGGCGGGCGTCCGCAACATCGTCCAGCTCTCGGTCGTGAAGCCGTCCCTCGACTCGCCCTACCCCTACTTCCGGGGCAAGGCCCAGGTGGAGGAGGCGGCCCGCTCGACCGGTCTCCCGGTCGCGGTGGTGCGGCCGGCGCTGATCTTCGGGGGCGACTCGGTGCTGCTGCACAACCTGGCGTGGATCCTGCGCCGGGCGCCCGTGTTCGGCCTGGCCGGCGACGGCTCGTACCGGGTCCGCCCGGTCCACCTGTCGGACGTGGCCCGGCTGTGCGTGGAGGGCGGCACGGCGGCCTCCGACGCGACGAACGACGCGGTCGGCCCCGAGCGACCGACCTACGCCGAGCTGGTCACCGACGTCCGCGACGCCATCGGGTCACGGACCCGCCTCCTGCGCCTCCCGCCGTCGGTCGTGCTCGGCGCGTCGAAGGTGATGGGCCTCGTCCTGCGCGACCAGCTGCTCACCCGGGAGGAGCTGGAGTCGACGATGGAGGGCCTGGCCGACAGCGACGAGCCCTCGACCGGCACGGTGTCGCTGCACGACTGGATCGCCGACCACGCCGAGGACCTCGGCCACACCTATCGCAACGAGCGGGCCAGCCGGGCCTGACCGCCCGCCGGGACGGCTCGGTCAGAACTCGAGCGTGCCGCGCAGGCGGCTGTCGCCGGAGTGGGTGGGGTCGCCGTCGACCGGCTCGACCGACACGTCCACGACGGGGAAGTCCCGGGGGTCGATGGTGTCGGGCAGGTCGTAGGTGCCGTCGGGTCGGAGCGGGCCGAGCGACACCAGCCGGGTGACGCCCTCGTCGATCACCCAGACCTCGAGGAAGCCGTCGCCGGCGTCGAGGTCGGCGGTGTCGACGCGGAGGCGGTAGGAGCCGTCGTCGTCGAGCAGCTCGGCGGACCCTCCCCGGCCTCGCCGAGGCGATCGAGCTCGGTGGAGGCCACGATCGTCGGCTCGGTGGAGGTGCGGGACGCCACACGCCCACCCCGACCGCGACCAGGGCCGCGGCCGCGATGCCCACCACCCAGGGCAGGGCCCGGCGGGCGCCGGAGCGGCGGGGCCGGTCGATCGGCACGACCGGCGCGACCTCCTCGGCGACCGGTGCCGATCGCGTCGGCGTCGGCGATCGGCGTCGGCGTCGGGCGAGGACGCCGGCCTCGGCGGCGATGCGATCCCACAGGTCCGGCGGGCGGCTCGATCCCACGTGGTGGGCTCGGCGCCGACGTCGGCGGCCAGGGCGCGCAGCGCGGTCAGGTCGTCGGGCTCGTCCCCGGAGAGCTGGTCTCCTGGCGGTGTGGTCTCGATCAGACATCGGCGGCACCCCCTTCCAGGTGGGTCCGGAGCCGTTGGAGGGCCCGGCGCATGTCGCTCTTCACGGTACCGAGGGGCAGGTCGAGGCGAGCCGCGATCTCGGTCTGGGTCAGGTCGGAGTAGAAGGCCAGCTCGACCACCTGGCGGGCCCGGGGTGACAGGGCGTCGAGGGCGTGGGCCACGAGCAGCCTGTCGGCCAGCGCGTCGCCGACGGGAGGCTCCGGGATCGGCCGCACCGCCCGCCGTCGGCTGGCCGGCCCCGATGGCCTCGCCGACCCCGGCATCGTCGACCGGCACCGGCGTGCGGGCGGCGGCGCGGTGGGCGTCGAGCACCCGGTAGCGGGCGATCCCGGTCAGCCAGCCGGCCAGGCTGCCCTTGGACGGGTCGTAGCGATCGCGTGACCGCCAGGCGCTGACGAACGTCTCCTGGGCGCAGTCCGCGGCCCGCTCGCGGTCGCGCAGCGCTCGCGAGCAGTAGGTGAAGACGAGGGAGCCGAAGGCGTCCCATGCCAGCCGCAGGGCATCGTCGGAGCCTTCGATCCACGCCGCCTCGGCAGCGGCCTCGCGCCCAGCGAGGTCGGACACCGCGTCGGCCATCCCGCCACCGTATCGAATCACCGCAGGTCGGAGGAGGTCCGAGCGGGACGTCGGCCGGGGGTGAGGGAGGGGCGAGGGTGGCGAGCATGGGCGTGGCATCGGGTCGGGACTCATCCTTCCTTCGTCGCCGACCCCCCTTCCGGATGCGTCGGCGTGCGGATCTGGTGGCGATGCGGGCCCTGGGACGCGCGGCACCGCCCCCGTCTCCGGTCCGCGAGGACCGGAGACGAGGGCGGTGGGCCGTGCGCCGGGTTGCGACAGATCACCCGGGCATCACGGACGCTGGCATCACGCTCACGCAGGCATCAGGACGCCGTCGATGACGTGGATGACGCCGTTGCTGGCGTCGACGTCGGCCGCGGTCACGTTGACCTCGTTGCCGGCCGCGTCGGTCAGGGAGACGGCGCCGTCCTCGGCGACGTTCACGGTGAGGGTCGCGCCGTTGACGGTGGTGACCTCCTGGCCGTCGGACAGGTCGGCGGCCATGACCTCACCCTCCACCACGTGGTAGGTGAGGATGTCGGTGAGGTCGCCGGTCGGGTCCTCCAGGAGGGTGTCGACGGTGCCCTCGGGCAGAGCGGCGAAGGCGTCGTCGGTCGGGGCGAACACGGTGAACGGGCCATCGCCGCGGAGGGTCTCCTCCAGCTCGGCGGCCTGGACGGCGGCGACCAGGGTGTCGAAGTCGCCGGCCGCGACCGCGGTGTCGACGATGTCGGCCTCCTCGGCGGGCTCCTCGGCCATCGAGTCGGTGGTCTCCTCCTCGGCGGCGGCCTCGGTGGTCGTGGTGTCGGCGGCGTCGTCACCGTCGTCGTCGCTGCACCCGGACGCGATCAGGGCCAGGGCGACGATGCCGGCGGCGAGGCGGGCGGAGGTGGACTTCATGGTGGTTCTCCCGTGGAGGGTGGTCGTTGACCCCCCTCCTTCGCACGGGACGCCCCGCGCGGATGCACCCCGGATGCGCTCCCCTCAGGTCGGGGGCAGGACGACCCGCAGGGCGAGGTCGACGGCGGCATCGACGACCTCGTCCAGGGTGAGGTCGATGCGCCCGCCCAGCCAGCCGGTGAGGACCTCCTCGACCCCGCCGGTGAACATCGACGCCGCGACCACGTCGATCACCGGCGTCACCGTCCCGGCGCCGCTCCCGCCGGCACCACCGCGGCCGGTCGAGAGGGCGGCGATGAAGCCGTCGACCGTGTCGAGGCGCCGACGGGCGAGGACCTCGTCGGTGCGCGCCTCGACGTAGAGCACCTTGGCCCGCCGGGGGTCCTCGGCCGCGAAGCGGAACACGGTGTCGATCCCGATGCGGGCGGCCGCGGCCAGGTCGTCGGGCGCGGCCGACAGGCGCTCGGCGACCACGCCGCCGAGGGCGACGGCCACGTCGTCGTACAGCCCGACCAGCAGCTCGCCCCGGTCGGCGAAGCTCTCGTAGAAGTAGCGGGGGTTGAGGCGGGCGGCCTTGCACACGGCCCGCACCGTCACCGCGTCGGCTCCTCCGGTGCCCACGAGGTCGAGGGCGGCGTCGAGCAGCAGACGCCGACGCTCGACCCGGCGCTCGTCGGCCGGGACGCCGGTCCAACGGCCCGGCCCGACCGGGTCACCGGCGGGGCTGGGGGTCGGGCGTCACGGGGCCGAACCTACCAGCGCGATGGAAACGCCCGTTGCCAGCCCCGTCGTCGGCCTGGCCCGCCCGCGGTCGCGCGACCGTGGACCCGGTCGGCTCGGTCCCTTCCCTGGACGGTGGGCGGGTGCGGTCGTACGCTGCTCGGAGGCGGGGTGCGTCGGCACTGCGGTCAGGCGGTCGCGACCCTGCGAAAGGGACGTGCACCATGACGCACGAGTTCGACACCGGTCACCTCCGGCGGCGGTTCCGCCTGCTGGTCGAGGACCATCCCGACGAGTCGGTCTACCCGTACGACGCGTTCCGGGTCGAGTGGGGGCCGGTGTTCCACCGGGGCCGCCTCGACGGCACCGCGCGGATCCTGGTCATCGGCCAGGATCCGGCGACCCACGAGGCGATCACGAGGCGGATCCTGGTCGGCGAGGCCGGCCAGCGGGTGCAGGGCCTGTTGGCCCGGCTCGGCATCACGCGCCGCTACGTCCTGATCAACACGTTCCTCTACTCCGTGTACGGCCAGGGTGGCGGGACCCGCCACATCGATGATCCGCCGATCACCAGGTACCGCAACCGTTGGATCGACGCGATCCTGGCCGAGCAGCCGATCGAGGCGATCCTCACCCTCGGCCAGCTCGCCGACACGGCGTACGGGCAATGGCGGGCGACGCCGAAGGGTGCGGCCAGCACGCTCCCCCACGTCAACGTCCGCCACCCGACGTTCCCGGAGTCGTCGAGCCGGGGCAAGGGTGCCCAGGCGAAGGCCGATGCGTTCAAGCGCCTCTGCGACAGCTGGAACGAGGGGCTCGACGCGCTGCACGGCGTCGTCACGCCGGACGCGCCGGTTCCGCTGCGCCACTACGGGACGACCATCACCGAGGACGACCTGGCCCCGATCCCCGCCTTCGACCTGCCACCGGGGCTGCCGCCGTGGATGCTCGACCTCGAGGCCTGGGCGGCCCGCACCGGTGACACGGCCCAGATGAAGCGGGCGACGATCACGGTCAAGGTCCCGACGAAGGCGCGCCTCTGGCCGCCGATCTCCTGAGCGGGCGTCATGGCCGGGTTGGTGATCGCAGGCCAGATCATGCCCATGGACGGGGACGTCCCCGCCGAGCCGAGGCGGGGACGGGTGTGGATCCGCGACGACGAGATCATCGACGTGACGACCGGGACCACGCGGGTGGCCGGCTTCGGGGGTGCTCACGAGGTCGACGTCGGCGATGCCTACGTCCTCCCCGGCTTCATCGACATGCACAACCACCTCGCCTACAACGCACTGCCGCTGTGGCGCGAGCCGGACGCGCACCGAGCCGTGGATGCACAACAAGCACTGGCCCTCCGCCGACAGCTACACCGAGTCGATCACCGAGCCGGCGTGGACCTACGCCAAGGCGTGCCCGGAGGCGCTGCTCGCCTACGTGCAGGTGCGTGCCCTCGCCGGTGGTGCGGCCGCGATCCAGGGGTGGCCGGCCGCGAACAAGGGCTACCGCGCCGTGCTGCGCAACGTCGACGCCGAGAAGGCCGGGACGACGACCGACGACCTCATCTACACCTCGGTGGTGACCAAGACGGGTGAGGCGCTGGCGACGTCCGTGCGCCGGATGCGCAACGACCACGCCGGCTTCATCTACCACTGCGCAGAGGGTCGGAAGGGGTCCCGGGTCACCCGCGACTACACGGACCTGGCGCGAGCCGACGGGCTGCGCGACAGCTTCATCGGCGTCCACTGCTGCGCGGTCGATGCGGCGGGGTGGGAGCGGTGGCCGCTCGACTCGCCCGGCGGCGTGGTGTGGTCACCGCTGTCGAACATCGTGCTGTACGCCGACACCACGCTCGTCGACCGCGCCCGGGCGCGCGGGGTGCAGGTGTGCCTCGGCTCGGACTGGGGCCCGTCGGGGACGAAGAACCTGCTCGGGGAGATGAAGGTCGCCCGGATCGCGAGCGACCACTTCGGCTTCGGCCTCACCGACCGCGACATCGTCCAGATGGTGACGTCCAACCCGGGCGTGCTGCTGGAGCGGTGCTGGTCCCGGCCGGTGGGCCGACTCGTCCCCGGCGCGTTCGCCGACGTGACCGTGATCCGGGGCCACGGTCGGGGTGGCCCGTGGCGCCGCATCCTCAACGCGAACGAGCAGCACGTCGAGCTGGTCGTGGCCAAGGGCGAGCCCCGGTACGGGACGACGCCGCTCATGCGCCAGGCGGGCGCGCTCGAGGCGTTCCGCATGGTGGTCGAGGGACCGGGTGCGGATGGCCGCCCTGCCGGATCCGGCCGATCCCGACAGGGCGTGGTCGTGGACGGCGATCGTCGACGAGCTCACCGCGGTCCAGCGCGACCCCCAGACGGCGATCGCCGATGCGGGCATGCGGCGGGCCGTCGCGGGGCCGCGGTTCGGCGACGACGCCGAGCTCGAGCTGTTCCTCGACATGCCCGACCCGCGCCGGACGGGACGAGCGGGCCCGCCCAAGGACCTCGCCAAGGTGCGGATCCCACCGGTGCCCGCGATCGAGCACGACGCCGACTTCTTCGACCTCCTCGAGGCGGCCCCCATCCAGGCCGGGATCCTCGACGACCTCAGGAAGGCGTTCGCCCGATGACCGCCGTGTCCGCCCACGCGGCCGAGGCCCGCCGCGGGGTGGCCCTCGCCGAGGTCGTCCCGACGCATCCCGATGCGACGTGGGAGCCGGTGGAGCTGACGGCGTCACCCAGCAGCACGACCTGGTCGACCTCTGGCAGCGGATGGTCGAGGAGGTCTACGTCCACGACACGCAGAAGCGCGCGCTGTACGGCTACGACCCGTCCGGCGCCCTGCGCGCCCTGCGACGGCAGATCCCCTACCTCGACTCCGCCGCGTTCCTCCGCGAGCTCACCCTCGTGATCAACCGGCTGCGCGACCAGCACACGCAGCTCTACGTCGACGCCAGGGACGTCGACGCTCACCCCGTACGTCGCCGCGCTGCCGTTCCTGGCCGAGGTCGCCGGCGAGTACTGGTCGCCCACCTACCTGGTGACCAAGGTCAGCGCCGACGTCGACCACCCGCCGTTCGCGCCCGGTGTCCGCCTCACGACGTGGAACGGTGTCCCGTTCGCCCGGCAGGTCGACCTCTACGCGGAGACCCTCACCGGCGGACGGCCCGACGCCCGGCGCGCCCGCGCCCTGGAGACGCTGACCCAGCGCCCGCTCGAGTTCCTGCCGGTCCCTGACGAGCTGTGGGTCGACGTCGGCTACCGACCGAAGGAGCACCCCGAGGAGGCCGCCGACCTCACGGTCAGGTTCGGTGGCGGGCGATCGAACCGGAGAAGGCGATGACGGCGCCGTCGGCGACCGAGCTCCGCACCCGCCGGGCCATCGACCAGACCAGCGAGGCGGCCCGGCGGGCCCGAAAGCTCCTGTTCCAGACCGACCTCTGGGAGCACGATCAACGGACCGAGGCACCGGCCGCCAAGGCGGGCCGATGGCTGACGACCGCGTTCCCCGACGCCATCTCCGCCCGGAGGCTCCCGAGCGCCGTCGGCGACGTCGGCTACCTGCGGCTGTGGACCTTCGACGTCGGCCGCAGCGAGGAGCTCACCGAGGAGGTGGCCCGGGTGCTGCGACAGCTGCAGCGGAAGCCGACGCAGGGTCTGATCATCGACCTGCGCTCGAACCCGGGCGGCATCATCGACACCGCCGAGCGCCTGCTCCAGCTCTTCGTCCGCACACCACCGCAGCCGATCCAGCCCGTCCGCTTCGCGCTGCGCGCGACCGAGGAGATGGCCATCCTCACCGAGGCCGAGGGCAACGGCGCCGACCTGGCCGACTGGGCCGACTCGGTCCGCACCGCCCTCGACCTGGGCGAGGAGTTCTCCCAGCACCTGCCGATCAGCGATCCCGAGATGCTGCAACAGCCGGCCCCGGCCGGTGTACCTGGGACCGGTCGTGGCCGTCGTCGACGCCAACACCTTCTCGTGCGGCGACATCTTCGCGGCCGGGCTCGTCGACCACGGGATCGGTCAGGTCGTGGCGGTCGGCGAGGCGACGGGGGCCGGCGGGGCCAACGTCTGGACGAGCGACGACATCGAGTACGCCTACCACGCCGCCGGATCGCTGGTGCGCCCGCTGCCGCCCCGTCCCGCCCGGCATCAGCTTCTCCATCTCGGTCCGGCGCATCGTCCGATCCGGCCTGTCGGCCGGGCTCGCGATCGAGGACGTCGGCGTCGCCGGCGACGAGCGCTACGACATGACCGAGCGCGACCTCCTCGAGGGCAATCCCGACCTGATCGACTTCTGCGCCCGGCTGCTGACCGTCAGCCGGTGAGGGCCTGGTCCACGGGGGTGGAGGCGTAGCCATGGGCCTCGGCCACCTCGGCGCTGGTGAGGGCGCCGTCGTGGGTGGTGAGGCCCTTCGCCAGGGCCGGGTCGCGCCGGCAGGCGTCGCGCCACCCGTGGTCGGCCAGGGCCAGCACGTAGGGCAGGGTCACGTTCGACAGGGCGTAGGTCGACGAGCGGGGCACCGAGCCCGGCATGTTGGCCACGCAGTAGAAGAGCGAGTCGTGCACCGGGTAGGTCGGGGCCGCGTGGGTGGTCGGGCGGGAGTCCTCGAAGCAGCCGCCCTGGTCGATCGAGATGTCGACGAACACCGTGCCCGGGCGCAGGCGCGAGACCAGCTCGTTCGACACGAGGGTCGGGGCCTTGGCGCCGGGGATCAGCACCGCTCCGATCACCAGGTCGGCGTCCATCACCAGCTCCTCGATCTGGTGGGCGGTCGAGAAGAGGGTCTGGCACCGACCCTGGTGCAGGTCGTCCATCCGCTGGAGCTTGGCCATGTTGCGGTCGAGCACCGAGACCTGGGCGTGCAGGCCGAGGGCCATCAGGGCCGCGTTCTCGCCCGCGATGCCGGCACCGATCACGACGACCTTGGCCGCGTGCACGCCGGGGACGCCACCCATCAGCACCCCGCGGCCGCCGTGCTGGTGCATCAGGTGGTACGAGCCGACCATCGCGGCCAACCGGCCGGCGATCTCCGACATCGGGGCCAGCAGCGGCAGCGAGCCGTCGGGGCGCTGCACCGTCTCGTAGGCGATCGAGGTGGTCCCCGCCGCCATCAGGGCATCGGTGCACGGCGCCGAGGCCGCCAGGTGGAGGTAGGTGAACAGCACCTGGTCGCGGCGGAGACGGCCGTACTCCTCCTCGACCGGCTCCTTGACCTTCACCACCAGCTCGGCGGCCGACCAGACCTCGTCGGCCGACGGCAGGACGGTGGCCCCCGCGGCGCGGTACTGGTCGTCGGTGATCGACGACCCCGCGCCCGCGCCGGCCTGCACGAGGACGTCGTGCCCCGCGCCGACCAGCTCGTGGACACCGGCCGCGGTGACCGCGACCCGGGCCTCCTGCTGCTTCACCTCGGTGGGCACGCCGATCCTCATGGGGCTCCTCCTCCCGTCCGGGCGGTGGTGCCGCCCCTCCTCTCGCCGAGTCGATCCTGGGCGCGCAGCGCGAGCCGAGAGCACCGGCAGCCACGCGCCCCGCAGCCCCTGGAAGGGGATGCTCGGCAACGGTGCGACCGAGAACGGTGGCAGCTCCTCGCCGCAGATCGCGCCGGCCATGGCATGGCCGAGCCAGGTGTTCAGGGCGACGCCGGACCCGTTGCAGCCGGTGGCGTACCAGGCGCCGTCGATCCGGCCGCAGTGCGGCAGTCGGTCGCGGGTGAGGGCCACGGACCCTCCCCAGGCCCGCACCAGCGGCACCGCCGCGATCTGGGGGTGGATGGCGGCCAGGCGGGCGTGGAGCTCCTCGCGGGCGGCGGCGACGGTGGTGTCGCTCAACCCCTTGCGCCCACCGAAGACCATCCGGCCGTCGGGGTCGAACCGCCAGTACGAGAGCAGGTTGCGGGTGTCGTAGACCATCCGCCCGGTCGGCAGCACCTCCTTCTGGAGGGCCGGCTCGAGGGGCTCGGTCGCGATGATGAACGACCCCATCGGCAGCACCCGACCCCGGAGGTCGGGGGCCACACCGTCGTCGACGTGGGCGTTGAGGGCGAGCAGCACGTCGCCGCATGCGAGCGATCGCCCGTCGGCCAGCTCGACGCCGCGACCGTCGGCTCGCACCGCGGCGACGGGGCTCGACGGGTGGAGGGTCGCACCGGCAGCCCGGGCCCGCTCGACCAACCCGGCGTGGAAGCGGGCGGGCTGGAGGCCGCCGCTGCGCTCGACGACGAGGCCGGCCACGAAGCGGTCGGAGCCGACCTCGGCGGCCAGGTCGTCGCCCTCGACGTAGCGGGCGACGTCACCGCGCTCCCCCAGCTCCTGGGCCAGGGCGCGGAGCCGACCGGCCGACGGAGCGCCGTGGGCGAGCTCGAGGCGGCCGGTGCGGGCGTAGTCGCAGTCGATGCCGTCGTCGCCGGAGACGAGGGCCTCCACGTGGTCGAAGGCCTGCTCGACCGCGTCGTGCATGCGGCGCCCGTCGTCGCCGAAGCGCTCGACGAGGGCGCGGGGTCCGACGTGCAGCTCGGGCAGGACCATCCCCCCGTTGCGGGTGCTGGCCCCGATGCCCAGCGGACCGCGGTCGAGCACGGCGACCGAGCGGCCGCGGCGACCGAGCTCGGCGGCCGCCGCCAGCCCGCAGTACCCGCCGCCGACGACGACGACGTCGACCTCGGCGGGCAGCGGGTCGGGCTGATCGACCAGGGCCGCGCCGGAGGTGTCGTGCCAGAGGACGCCGTCGGCGTAGCCGGGGGCGAGCGGGGCAGCCATGGCGACGACCGGAGGCCGGTCAGCCGGACCAGTCGACGGCGATGTACTTCGACTCGACGTAGGCCAGCACGCCCTCGTGGCCGCCCTCGCGACCGAGGCCCGACTGCTTCACCCCGCCGAAGGGGGCCGCCGGGTCCGAGACCACGCCCTTGTTGACCGCGATCATCCCGGCCTCGAGCCCCTCGGCGACGCGCATCCCTCGCGCCAGGTCGCCGGTGTAGAGGTAGGCCACCAGGCCGTGCTCGACCGCGTTGGCCCGGGCCACCACGTCGTCGCCCGACGCGAAGGTGGTGAGCGACGCGACCGGGCCGAAGATCTCCTCGGCGAGGAGGGGCGAGTCGGCCGGCAGGTCGGCCACGACGGTGGGCTCGTAGAAGTAGCCCTTGGCGTGGGCGCTGGGGCGCCGGCCGCCGGTGAGCACCTTGCCCCCGCTGTCGACGCCGGTCTGCACCAGCTCCTCGACCTTCTCCCGCCCGGCCGCGTCGACGAGCGGGCCGAGGTCGGTGGCGGGGTCGATGCCGGGCCCGACGGTGAGGCCGGCCATGCGGGCCGCCAGCTTCCGTCCGAACTCGTCGGCCACCGGGGCCTCGACGAAGAAGCGGTTGGCCGCGGTGCACGTCTCGCCGTTGTGGCGGAGCTTGGCGATCATCGCCCCCTCGACGGCGGCGTCGACGTCGGCGTCGGCGAACACGAGGAACGGGGCGTTGCCGCCCAGCTCCATCGAGCAGTTCACGACCCGCTCGGCGGCCTGGGCCAGCAGCACCCGGCCCACCTCGGTCGAGCCGGTGAACGACAGCTTCCGCACCCGGTCGTCGCCGAGCACCACCTCGGTGACGCCGCGCGAGTCGCTCGACACGATGACGTTCACCACGCCCTCGGGGGCCCCGGCCTCGTTCATGATCTCGCCGATGGCGACGGCGGTCAGCGGGGTCTGCGAGGCCGGCTTGGCGATCACCGTGCAGCCCGCGGCCAGCGCCGGCCCGATCTTCCGGGTCAGCATGGCGGCGGGGAAGTTCCACGGGGTGATCAGGTAGGAGATGCCCACCGGCTGGTTGAGCACGATCTGCTTGCCGGCGCCGCCGGGGGCGTCGACCACCGTGCCGTGGAGGCGCACGGCCTCCTCGGAGAACCACCGGTAGAACTCCGCCGCGTAGGTGACCTCGCCCCGGGCCTCGGCGATGGGCTTGCCGTTCTCGCGGGTGATCATCTCGGCCAGCTCGTCGGCGCGGTCGAGCATCAGCTCGTAGGCCCGGCGCAGCACCTCCGATCGCTTGCGGGGCGGGGTCGCGGCCCAGCCGTCCGCGGCCGCGTCGGCGGCGTCGACCGCGGCGGCGGCGCCGGCCCGATCGATGTCGTCGACGGAGGCGAAGGCCTCCTCGGTCGCCGGGTCGATGATCTCCAGGGTGCTCATGAAGTGGCCTTCCACGCCTCCGCGACCGCCGAGAGGCAGCGGTCGACCTCGTCCGCGGTGACGACCAGCGGTGGCATGAACCGCACCACCTGACCCTTCGTCGCCGCGTTCATCAGGATGACACGGCTCTCGGTGAGGCAGTGACCGATGAGGGCGGGGCTGCGCGCCGGGTCGGTGGTCTCCAGGGCGACCATGAGCCCGAGGCCCCGCACCTCGGCCTCGGCGGTGCGGCCGGTGGCGTCGGCGCCGACGATCGAGCGGAGGCCGCTGGTGAGCTGCTCGCCCCGGGCCCGGACGTCGTCGAGGAAGCCGGGGGCGGTCAGCACGTCGATGGTCGCGAGGGCGGCGGCGCAGCCGATCGGGTTGCCGCCGTAGGTGCCGCCGTGGGAACCGACCGGCCAGCGGTCCATGATCTCGGCCCGGGCGCCGATGGCCGAGATCGGGAAGCCCGATCCGAGGCCCTTGGCCAGCACCAGGACGTCGGGCTCGAGGTCGTGGTGCTCGACGCAGAACATCTCGCCGGTGCGGGCGAAGCCGCTCTGCACCTCGTCGGCCACGAAGAGGATCCCGTGCTCCCGGCAGATGTCGGCGATGCCGTGGAGGAAGCGGCGGGGCGCGGGGCGGTAGCCGCCCTCCCCCAGCACCGGCTCGATCAGGATCGCCGCGGTCTCGGACGGCGCGGTCTGCGTCGCCAGCAGGTCGCGCAGCGAGTCGAGGGCACCGTCGACCTCGTCGTCGGTGCGGGCGAAGGGCGCGACGAACACGCCGGAGGGCAGCGGCGCGTGGCCGGCCCGGTACGACGTCTTCGAGGTCGTCATGGCCATGGCCAGGTGGGTGCGGCCGTGGAAGCTGCCCTCGAACACGATCACGTGCGGGCGGCCGGTGGCCTGCTTGGCCAGCTTGACCGCGCCCTCGGTGGCCTCGGCCCCGCTGTTGGCGAAGAACCAGGTGTCGATGGCCCCCGGGGCCAGGTCGGTGAGCCGGCCCGCCAGCTCCTGGAGCAGCGGGTGGCGGTACACGTTCACCTGGGCGTGGATGAAGGTGGCGGCCTGGCGCTGGATGGCCTCGACGACGTGCGGGTGGCAGTGCCCGGTGCTGGTCACCGCGATGCCGCTGCTGAAGTCGAGGTACTCGGTGCCGTCGGCCGTCGTGACCGTCGACCCCTGGCCGGAGACGACGTCGAGGTCGGTGACCCGGAACCAGACCGGGGCGAGGTTGCTCATCTCTCCTCCATCCCCCACGGCGAGCCGTGGTCGACGAGCAGGTCGAGGAAGGGCCGGGCCGGGAAGGCCTCGGGCCCGAGGACGCCGACACCCTGCCACGCACCCTCGGCCAGCAGCTCGAGGGCGATCACGGGGTTGATCGCGGTCTGCCACACGACGGCCTGGGCGCCGTCGCGCGCCATGGTCTCGGTGGTGTCGGCCACGTGGAACAGGTACACCTCGCGGGGCCGGCCGTCCTTGCCGGTGCCGGTCACCCAGGTGCCGGCGCAGGTCTTGCCGCTCATGCGGTCGCCGAGGGTGGCGGGGTCGGGCAGGGCGGCGGCCACCACGTCGCGGGGGCTGACGTCCGTGCCGCGCACCGACACGGTGTCGGTGCGGTCGAGGCCGGTCTTGTGGAGCACCTCGAGCACCTGGATGAACTCCTCGCCCAGCCCGTACTTGAAGGTGACCCGGTTGCAGTCGACCCAGCGCGGGATGAGGAGCACCTCCTCGTGCTCGACGTTCACGCACTCGACCGGGCCGATCCCCTCCGGGAAGGTGAAGATCTCCGGCTCGGAGAACGGCGGCGTCGTGAACCAGCCCCGGTCGCGCTCCCACACCACCGGCGGGTTGAGGCACTCCTCGATGGTCGTCCAGATCGAGAAGGTGGGGGCGAAGTCGTAGCCCTCGACGACGAGGTTCGGCGCCGTCGCGCACCCCGACCTCGTCGATCTCGGAGAACAGCTCGTCGGCCGCGTGGCGGGCGAAGACGTCCGACAACCCCGGCTCGACCCCCATGCCCACGAGGGCCAGCAGCCCCCGCTCCTCCCACGCCTCGGCCTCGGCCAGCTGCTCGTCACCGAGCTTCACCCCGGTGAGCTCGTGGGGCTGGTCGGGGTGGGGCCTCGACAGCGACATGGCCATGTCGAGGTACGTGACCCCGGCATCGAACGCGCCGCCGAACACGGGCATGACGAAGCGGGGGTCGGCCGCGTTGAGCACGGCGTCGCACCCCGATGCCTCGATGCACGCGCGCACCGCGCCGCGGTCGCTGGCGTCGAGGGCGACCGAGGAGAACCGGGGGTCACCGGTGCGCTCGGCCGCGGCCCGGGCGCGGGCCGGGTCGAGGTCGGCCATCACGACCGACTCGAACGCGGTGCGGCGGCGGGCGATCTGGGCGAAGGCAGAGCCCACCCCTCCGCTGCCGACGACGAGGATCTTCATCTGGTGCTCCGAGAGGGTGAGCGGGGTCGGTCAGGCCTTGCGGCGGTTCCCGCTGAGGGTGCCGGCGACGATGATGGCGATGGCCGTGAGCATGATGATCGTGGCCAGCACGTGGACCTGCGGCGGGCAGGGCGATGCGGGCCGAGTCGAACACCCGCCGGGGGAACGTCACCGTCGGGCCGGCCACGAACGACGTGATGATGTAGTCGTCGATCGACAGGGCCAGCGACAGCAGGAACGCGCCGAACACGCCGGGCAGGATCGCCGGGGAACGTGATCTTCCAGAACGTCCGCATCGGCGGCGACCCGAGGTCCATCGCCGCGTCCTCCAGCGACCAGTCCATGCCCCGCGTCCGGGCCTTCACCGTGAGGGCCACGAAGCTCAGGCAGAACAGGGTGTGGGCGATCACCACCGTCCAGAAGCCCCGGCTCGACCCCGAGGTTGAAGAACAGCGTGAAGAACGAGGCGCCCATCACGATCTCGGGCGTGGTGAGCGGCAGCACGATCAGCAGGTTGATCGCCCCGCTGCCGTGCATCCGGTAGCGCCCGAGGGCCAGGGCGATCAGGCTGCCGAGGATCGTGGCGAGCGTGCAGGCGACCAGTCGCCACCTTGATGCTCTCGATCGAGGGCGTCGGTGAACTGCTGCTGCGAGAACGGGTGCAGCCAGTTGTCGAAGGTGAAGCCCTCCCACGTGGTGTTGAACTTCGTGGTCGGGCTCGTTGAACGTGAAGACGGCGATGGTGATCAGCGGGATGAACAGGTACGCCGATCACCGCCGATCGAGACGATCCACAGCGCCACGGTGCCGGGCCGCACGGCTTCATGCGCGCGGCCATCAGACGAGATCCTCCGTGCCGAGGAACCTGGCGTAGAGGAGCACCATCGTCGTGATGATCGCCATCAGCACGAGGCTGATGGCCGCCGCGGTCGGGAAGTCGCCGGCCTGGAGGAACCGGGCCTGGATGACCCCGCCGATCACGGGCTTGTTCACGTCGCCGAGCAGGTGCTGGTTGATGAAGTCGCCCGACGCCGGGATGAACGTGAGCAGGGTGCCGGCGAACACCCCGGGGAGCGACATCGGGAAGATGACCCGCCGGAAGGTGCTGGCGAACGGGCGAGTAGAGGTCGCTGGCGGCGTCGAAGAGGTTGGTCGGGATCTTCTCCAGGCTGACGTAGATCGGCAGCAGGGCGAAGGGCAGGAAGTTGTAGGTGAGCCCGCCGATCACCGCGGCCGGCGTGTTGATGATCGTGCCGTCGGTCGTGATGTGCAGGGCGTCGAGCAGGCCCGATGAGCCCGAGCGATCTCGGCGATCCCGAGCACCGGCCCGTTGTCGGCGAAGAGCGACTGCCAGGCGATGGTGCGCAGCAGGAAGCTGGTGAAGAACGGGACCATCACCAGCCCGAGCAGCAGGTTCCGCCACCGCCCCGCCTTGAAGGCGATGAAGTAGGCCAGCGGGTAGGCGAGCAGGATGCAGAGGACCGTGGTGACCCGCGCGTAGCCGAGGCGCCCGCCACAGCTGGTCGCCGAAGTCGGTGAAGGCCTTGGAGAAGTTGCTCCACTCCCAGACGAAGTCGACCTGGCTGCTCCCCGCTCTCGGCCCGCTCCGACAGCGAGATCTTCAGCAGCGTCACCAGCGGGACGAGGAAGAAGAGGTAGATGCACAGGAGCGCCGGCAGCGCCAGCAGGTACGGCGCCCACTTCGTCTTGCGGAGCGTCCGGTCGTCGGCGTCGGTCGCCATCGGCTCAGCCTCCCGTGATCGTCAGGAAGCGGTCGGTGATCTCGGTGTCGAGCTCCTCGGACATGTCGCCGAAGACGAACATCTTCGCCTTCTCGGCGTCACCCGGGAAGAGCAGCGGGCTCTCGGCCAGGGCGGCGGCGTCGCCGCCCATCTTGACCAGCTCGTCCTGCACGCCCTTCACCGGCGAGATGAACTGCACGTAGGCGGCGATCTGGGCCGCGTTCACCGGGTCGTACACGAAGTTCATGAACTGGGCCGCGGCCACGCCGTTGGCGCGCGCCGGCGGGGATGACCATGGTGTCGAACCACGACATGGCGCCCTCCTCGGGGAAGACGAAGCGCACGTCGGGGTTGGACGCCTGGGCGATGTCGCCGGACCAGGCGATGCAGGCGGCGAAGTTCCCGTTCTGGATGTCCTGGAGGTAGTCGTTGCCGGTGAAGCGCCGGATCTGGCCGTCGTTGGTCGCCTGCCTCGATCTTGTCGAGGGCGTCGTTGATCGTGTCCTCGGTCGGGTTGGCCGGGTCGTTGCCCATGCCCGAGCATCACCAGGCCGATGGTGTCGCGCATCTCGGTGAAGAACCCGATGCGTCCGGCGAACTCCGGGTCGAACAGGTCGTTGATGCTGGCCAGCTCGCGGCCCGTCTCGGCGATGTTGTAGGCGAACCCGGTGACGCCGGCCTGCCAGGGCAGGTTGAACTTGCCGCCCGGGTCCCAGGTCGAGCGTTGAGGTACTGCGGCTCGAGGTTCACGTAGTTCGGGATGAGGTTGTACGGGATCGGCGCCAGCCAGTCCCGCTCGACCGGAGGCGCGGCACGCCAGCCAGTAGGTCGGCATGGCGATGTCCCACGGGGTGGGGTTGCCGGCCTCGAGGTAGGCGACGAACTCCTTGCCGTAGGCCTCGTTGTTGTCGTTCCAGGTCTCGGAGTAGTTGACCGAGATGCCGGTCTCCTCCTGGAAGCGGTCGATGCTGCCGACCTCGCCGTCCTCGGTGAGGTCGATGTACTCGGTCCAGTTGATGACCTCGAGCTCGCTCGGCACCCTGGCCGAGCCCGCCGCCCGCCTCGCCCGTGCCCGGCGCCGCCGCGGCCGCCGCCGTCGCCGCCGCTGTCGCCGAGGCTCGAGAGCAGCGACGGCGCCGACGCGCGCCGGCGGCGACCACGCCGCCGCCGATGAGGAGCTTGCGACGGTCGATGCCGGATCCGCCTCCGGCGGCCGCGGCACGCGGTGCGACCCCGTCGGGGCCGCGCCGTCGACGTCGTCGTCGGCGTCGAGCGCGCCCGACATGGTGGCCTCGACCTCGTCGAAGTCGGTGCTGGTGGCACCGACGATGGCCGTGCGGCCGGGCATCACGAAGGGAGCGTCGGTGGGCCAGGTGAGCGTGACGAGGTTGCCGGCCCGGGTCAGCTCGCGTGGCGTGGTCGGGGTCGATCGAGACGATGATCTCGGTCTCGGAGTCGAGGTCGACGATCAGTCGGATCTCGGACCCCTGGTAGATCACGTCCTTGATCTCGCCGACGACCGACCGGCCCGGCAGCGGGTCGCCCTCGTGGGGCGACGAGGCGCTCGGGCCGGATCATCACGGTGACGTCGCCGCCGGGCGCGATGCCGGACGGTCGACTCGACGTCGATCGATCGCGCCCATGGCCAGGTCGACCTTGGGCGCCCTGGTCGGTCGAGCCGGCGCTGACCCGGCCGGGCAGGAGGTTGGCCGAGCCGATGAACCCGGCGACGAAGATGCTCGCCGGGCTGGTCGTAGATCTCCTCGGGCGTGCCGATCTGCTCGACCCGGCCCCGGCTCATCACCGCGATGCGGTCGCTCATGGTGAGCGCCTCGCCCTGGTCGTGGGTGACGAACACGAAGGTGATGCCGACGTCGCGCTGGATCCGCTTGAGCTCGAGCTGCATCGCCTCGCGGAGCTTGAGGTCGAGCGCGGCGAGCGGCTCGTCGAGCAGCAGCGCCGACCGGCATGTTCACCAGGGCCCGGGCCAGGGCCACGCGCTGCTGCTGGCCGCCGGAGAGCTGGCTCGGCCGGCGCTGGGCGAACTCGGCCAGCTTGACGACGTCGAGCATCTCCATGCGCCTTGGTGCGGGCCTCGGCCGTCGGGCACCTTCTTCGACCGCAGGCCGAAGGCGACGTTGTCGACGATCGATCATGTGCGGGAACAGCGCGTACTGCTGGAACACCGTGTTGACGTTCCGCTTGTGCGGCGGCACCGACGAGACGTCGTCGCCCTCGAGCAGGATGGCGCCCGACGGTCGGGTGCTCGAACCCGGCGATCATCTTCAGCAGCGTCGTCTTGCCGCAGCCCGACGGTCCGAGCAGCGAGAAGAACTCGCCCGAGCGGATCGCGAAGTCGGCGTGCTCGACGGCGACGTAGTCGCCGAACTCCTTGCGCACGTCCCTCAGGACGACGGCGTCGCTTCCTGGGGCGCTGGTCGATGGGTCGCTCATGCTCCCTCCCTCCCGCCCGGTCCTGTGTGCTGCGGCAAGGTAACGACGGGTTCACCTGCCGTCCACGTCCCCGCCCGACTGTTCACGCGCCCGACACACGAGCCGACTCCGATCACGACACCCCCCAGGTGTAGGTCTGCTTGACGAGCTTCAGGTAGGTGAGGATCTCGGTGCCCACCACGCCGGGCGCGGACCGGATGCCCTCGACCAGGTCGAGCAGGGCCGACGCGTCGGCCGCCACCACCTCGACCAGCAGGTCGTAGCGACCGGCGGTGATCACCACGTACTCGACCTGCGGCACCTCGGCGACGGCGTCGGCCGCGTCGCGCACGTTGCCCTGCACCGACACCCCGACCATCGCCTGGAGCCCGAGCCCCAGCACGGCCGGGTCGGTGACCGCCACGACCTGCATCACGCCCCGCTCCGTCAGCCGCTGCACCCGCTGGCGCACGGCGGCCTGCGAGAGCCCCACCGCCGGCCCCAGCTTCGAGTACGGCGTGCGGCCGTCGGCCTGGAGGGCCCGGATGATGGCCCGGTCGACCTCGTCGAGGTCGACCGGCGCCGCGGGCGCGACAGGCATCGCGAGCAGCTCGCTCATCGGAGGATCACCGGGCGTCCAGCTCCTTCCACGCCTCCAGCAGCGTGTCCCGGATGATCGCGGTCATCGCCTCGAACTCGTCGGGCCCGCACACCAGCGGCGGGGCCAGCTGGATGACGGGGTCGCCCCGGTCGTCGGCCCGGCAGATCAGGCCGTTCGCCATCAGCCGCTTCGACAGGAAGCCCACGGATCAGCCACTCGCACTCGTCGTCGGTGAAGGGCCGGTCGCCGTTGCTCATCTCGATCCCGTAGAAGAAGCCCATGCCCCGCACCTCCTTCACGATGGGGAGGTCGAGCAGGGAGTCGAGCGACGACCGGAACTCGCCCTCGAGGGCGCGGGCCCGACCGGGGAGGTCCTCGGCCTCCATCACGTCGAGGTTGGCCAGGGCGGCGGCGCAGCTCACCGGGTGGCCGCCGAAGGTGATGCCGTGCAGGAACGACGACGTCGGCTCGAGGAACGGCTCGGCGATGCGCTCGGACACCAGCAGCCCGCCGAGCGGGGCGTACCCCGACGTCACCCCCTTGGCGAAGGTGAGCATGTCGGGCTGGTAGCCGAGGCGGCTCGACCCGAACCAGTCGCCGATCCGCCCGAAGGCGCAGATCACCTCGTCGGACACGAGCAGCACGCCGTGGCGGTCGCAGATCTCGCGCACCCGCTGGAAGTAGCCGTCGCCGGCCACGAAGCAGCCGCCCGCGTTCTGCACCGGCTCGAGGAACACCGCGGCCACCGTCTCGGGGCCCTCCTCGAGGATCACCCGCTCGATCTCGTCGGCGCAGGCGAGGGTGCAGGCCCCTCCCCCGCAACCGGGGCAGGACTGGGCGTTGCTGATCGACACGTGGCGCGACTGGCCGTTGAGCAGCGGGAGGAAGGGCTCCTTGATGGCGTCGAGCCCGGTGATGTTCAGCGTCGCCAGGGTGGCGCCGTGGTAGGCGGTGTGGCGGGCGATCGACCTTCACCCGGTCGGGGAAGCCCATGGCGAGCCAGTACTGCCGGGCCAGCTTCCACGCCGCGTCGACGGCCTCGGCCCCGCCGGTGGTCAGGAACACCCGGTTCAGGTCACCGGGGGCCTTGGCCGCGAGGCGGGCGGCCAGCTCGATCCCGGCGGGGTGGGCGTAGGTCCACAGCGGGAAGTAGGCGAGGGTCTCGGCCTGGGCGGCCATGGCCCGGGCGATCTCGGCCCGACCGTGCCCGGCCTGCACCACGAACAGCCCGGCGAGCCCGTCGAGGTAGCGCCGTCCCTCGGCGTCCCAGACGTGGGCGCCCTGGCCCCGCTCGATGATCGGCGGGGCGTCGCCCCCCTCACCGGCGAGGCGCGAGAAGTGGAGCCACAGGTGGTCGGTGGCGGCCTGGGCCAGCTCGTCGGCGCTCATCGTCATCGAACGGTCCCTCTTCCACGACGGATCGGCAGCATCTCAGCACACGAGCGATCCGCTTGCCAGCATCCCGTTGGACGACCGGATCCTCCGTGATCTGGCAGACTCGCGATCGAATCGCTCGACAACCTGAGATCAGGGAGACCCGGTGCGCGACCAGAACTTCATCGCAGGCGAGTTCAAGCCGGCCCGCTCGGGGGCCACCGACGACGTGCTCGACCCCGCGACCGGCGAGGTCATCGGCACCGCGCCGGCCAGCGACGCCGCCGACGTCGACGACGCCGTCGCGGCCGCGGCCGGTGCGTTCGACGCCTGGGCCGCCCTCACCCCGCGGGGCCGGTCGGAGATCCTCCACAAGCTGGCCGATGCCATCGAGGGCGACATCGACGAGCTCTCGGCCATCGAGTCGCGCAACGTCGGCAAGCCGGTCTCGATCATCGAGTTCGAGATGGACCTCACCCTCGACAACTGGCGCTTCTTCGCCTCGGCCGGCCGCTTCCTCGAGGGCCGGGCCGCAGGCGAGTACATGGAGGGCTACACGTCGATGCTGCGGCGCGACCCGCTCGGCGTGGTCGGGTCGATCGCCCCGTGGAACTACCCGCTCAACATGGCGACGTGGAAGCTCGGCCCCGCCCTGGCGGCCGGCAACACCGTCGTGCTCAAGCCCTCGGAGCTCACCCCGTACACCGCTCTGCGCCTGGCCGAGCTGTCGGCCGACATCCTCCCGCCCGGCGTGCTCAACGTCGTGTGCGGGCAGGGCGAGACCGCCGGGCGTCGGGCTGGTCGAGCACCCCGACGTGGCCATGGTGTCGATCACCGGCTCGGTCGGCGCCGGCAAGGCCGTGGCCCGGGCCGCGTCCGACACCCTCAAGCGCGTGCACCTCGAGCTCGGCGGCAAGGCGCCGGTCGTGGTGTTCGACGACGCCGACCCCGCCGCGGTGGCGGCGGGCGTCCGTGCCGCCGGCTACTACAACTCCGGGCAGGACTGCACCGCGGCCTGCCGCCTCATCGCCGGCCCCGGCATCCACGACGACGTGGTGGCCGCGCTGGTCGCGGAGGTGGGCCAGATCCCCCTCGGCGACCCCACCGACCCCGACACCGAGGTCGGCCCCGTCGTGTCGGCCGACCAGCTGGCCCGGGTCAAGGGCATGGTCGACCGGGCCGTCGAGGCCGGCGCCGAGGCCGCGATCGGTGGCAACGCCCGCGACGGCGCCGGCTTCTTCTACGAGCCGTCGGTGATCGTCAACGTGGCCCAGGACTCCGAGATCGCCCAGCGCGAGGTGTTCGGCCCGGTGGTGACCGTCCAGCGGGCGCCCGACGAGGAGACCCTCCTCGCCTGGGCCAACGGGGTCGACTACGGGCTGGCCGCCTCGGTGTGGACCACCGACGTGGGCCGGGCCATGCGCATGGCCGCCGGGCTCAAGTTCGGCACCGTCTGGGTCAACGACCACATCCCGATCATGAGCGAGATGCCCCACGGGGGCTTCAAGCAGTCGGGCTACGGCAAGGACATGTCCATCTACGCGGTCGAGCACTACACCGAGCTCAAGCACGTGATGATCAAGCACTAGGGGCCGGGGGGCACGAGTGACGCAGAGGATCGCAAGGTGACCGCCACCGTGGTCGCGCCGCTCGACCTCGCCGAGGCCGAGGCGCTGCTGGCCGACCGGTGGGGCCTGCGCGGCGAGGTCGCACCGCTGGGCAGCCACGAGGACCTCAACGTGGTGCTGACCGGGCCCGCCGGTCGTCACGTCCTGAAGGTCACCAGCCCGGCCACCACCGCCGGCGAGCTCGACGCCCAGTCGGCCGGCCTGGCCCGCCTGGCCGAGGCCGGTCTCCCGTTCGCGACGCCCCGCACCGTGCCGACCCTCGACGGCGCCACCGTCGTCGCCATCGAGACCGGCGCCGGCGTCCACCTGGCCCGGGTCCTCACCTGGGTCGACGGCCGCCCCCTCAGCGGCTGGCACCACCTCGCCCCGCCCGTCCGCCACGCACTCGGGCAGGTCGCCGGTCGCACCTCCGCCGCGCTCGACGGGCTCAGCCACCCTGCCCTGGACCGGCCCTTCACGTGGGACCTCCGCCGGGCGTCCGACGTGGTGCGGTCACTCGTCCGGTCGGTGGCCTCCGCCGATCGCCGGGCCCGGGCCCTCGAGGTGGTCGGTCGCTCGGACGACGCCCTCGACCGCCTGAGCCCCGACCTCCGCACCACCACCGTCCACGGCGACGTCACCGACCTCAACGTCGTGGCCGGGCCAGGCCTCGACGGCCGCCCGGTCCCCTGCGGTCTGATCGACGTGGGCGACCTGTCGACCGGGTGGGTCGTGGCCGAGGCGGGCGTGGCGGCCTGCTCCGCCGTGCCCCACGACCTCGACCGCGCCCTCGACGCGGTGTGCGACGTGCTGCGCGGGTTCGACGACGTCCGTCGACTGGGCGACGCCGAGGTCGAGGCCGCGTGGTGGGTGGTGCTGTCCCGCGCCGCCGTGCTCGCCACCACGACCGAGCACCAGGCCACCATCGACCCGACCAACGACTACGTCCTCGGTGCGATCGAGCGGGAGTGGGCCGCGCTCGACGCGCTCGTCGCCATCCCCGCGCCCGTCGCCCACGCCGCCGTGCGCCTCGCCCTCGGCCGCGCCCCGGTCCGCCGACGGGCGGTCTCGCTCCCGCCGGTCGAGCGTCCCCTGCTCGACGGGCAGGTCGGGCCGGTGCTCGACCTGTCCACCACCAGCGACCACCTCCAGCCGGGGGTCTGGGCCGACCGGCGGGCGCTGGCCGTGCTCATCGCCGGGTTCGGCGTGGGCGCCGTCGGCCCGCAGGGCGACGGGCGGCTCGTCGCCCCCCACCCGGTGCAGGACGAGCCGCCCACGGTCAGCCTCGGCGTCGAGGTGCTCACCGCGATCGGCGCCGCCGTGCGCGCGCCCTTCCCGCTCGTCGTCCGCCGCGCCGACGAGGGGGGCGTGGGCGACCAGCCCGGCGACGACCTCATGGTGCTGGCGCCGACTGCCCGACCCCGGATCGGAGGGTCCCGCCATCGACCTGGAGGTCGTGGTCCGCGGCATCGATCCGGCCGTGTCGGTGGGCGGCACCGTGGCGGCCGGCGACCTGATCGGACGGGTGCGGCCCCGCCCGGGCATCTGGCCGACCCACGTCCACGTGGTCGTGGCCCCGACCGGGATCGTGCCCCCGCGCCTCGTCCCCCCGAGCCAGGCCGACGCCTGGCTGGCGATGTGCCCCGACCCGTCGCTGCTCCTCGGGCTGGAGCCCGGGGCGGCCGTGGTCGACTCGACCGGACCCCGCCGCCCTCCGGGCCCGGCGCGAGGCGACCGTCGCCGGGGTGCAGGAGCACTACTGGGACGCGCCGCCCGAGATCGAGCGCGGGTGGGGCACCCGGCTCTACGACACCGACGGCCGGCCGTACCTCGACGCGGTCAACAACGTCGCCGTCCTCGGCCACAGCCACCCCGCGGTCACCGACGCGGTGACCCGCCAGCTCCAGCGGCTCAACACCAACAGCCGCTTCCACTACGAGGCGATCGTCGCCTACGCCGAGCGCCTGGCCGCCCTCCTCCCCGACCCCCTCGACACCGTGTTCCTGGTGAGCACGGGCAGCGAGGCCTGCGACCTCGCCCTGCGCCTGGTGCGCACCGCGACCGGGCGCGACGACGTCCTCGCCCTGCGCGGCGCCTACCACGGGTGGACCACGGCCACCGATGCCGTGTCGACCTCCCTGTTCGACAACCCCGGCGCGCTCGGCTCCCGCCCGTCGTGGGTGCACCTGGTCGAGGCGCCGAACACCTACCGGGGCCCGCACCGCGGCGCCGACGCCGGCGAGCGCTACGCGGCCGACGTCGGCCGGGCCATCGACGAGCTGGACGCGGCCGGTCGGGCGCCGGCCGGGTTCATCGCCGAGCCCCTGTCGGGCAACGCCGGGGGGATCGTGCTGCCGCCGGGCTACCTCGCCGACGCCTACCAGCGGGTGCGGGATGCCGGGCGGGCTCTGCATCGCCGACGAGGTCCAGACCGGGCTCGGCCGCCTCGGCGACTGGTTCTGGGCCTTCGAGTCGCAGGGGGTCGTCCCCGACGTGGTCACCGTGGCCAAGGCCACCGGCAACGGCATCCCCATCGGCGCGGTCGTCACGACCCGGGCGATCGCCGAGGCCTTCGGGGCCGAGGGGTCGTTCTTCTCGTCGGTCGGGGGCTCCCCCGTCGGCGCCGCCGCCGGGCCTCGCCGTGCTCGACACCATCGAGGCCGAGGACCTCCAGGGCAACGCCCGTCGGGTCGGCGCCCACCTCTGGGCCCGGCTCGAGCGGCTGGTCGACCGGTTCCCGCTGTGCGGCGCGGTCCACGGCCTCGGCCTCTACCTGGGGCTGGAGCTGGTGCGCGACCGGACGCTGCTCACCCCGGCGACGGAGGAGGCGGCCGCCATCTGCGAGCGGGCCCGCGAGCTCGGCGTCGTGATCCAGCCGACCGGCGACGGCGCCAACGTGCTCAAGATCAAGCCCCCGCTGAGCCTGACCGTGGCCGACGCCGACCACCTGGTCGACACCCTGGAGCGCATCCTCGACGACGGCTGGTAGACGAGCTCCACCGATGAGTCGGCGGGGCATCGGACGTCGACCCAGCATGACCACCTACGTGCTCATCCCCGGTGGGGGCGGCGATGCCCGGGACTGGCACCTGGTCGTCCCGCTGCTCGAGGCGGCCGGCCACCGCGCCGTCGCGGTCGATCTGCCCTCGGGCGATCCCGATGCCGGGCTGGACGCCTACGTCGCCGCCGCGCTCGACGCGGTCGGCACCGCCGGCACCACCGGCACGACCGGCGGGGATGCCGTCGTCGTCGGGCACTCGCTCGGGGGGTTCACGGCACCCATCGTCGCCGAGCGCCTCGACGCCGCCGAGCTGGTCTTCCTCGCGGCCATGATCCCGACGCCGGGCGAGACGGCCGGCGAGTGGTGGTCCACCAGCGGCTTCGACGCGGTCTGGGGCGACCAGGAGATGGACGACGCGGTGCACTTCTTCCACGACCTCCCGCCGGCCGTGCTGGCCGAGGTGCTCGCGCGCGGCGAGCCCCAGCAGACCGACCGCGTCATGGAGGATCCGTTCCCGCTGTCGGCCCTGCCGTCGATCCCGACGCGCGGGATCGCGGCGACCGACGACCGCTTCTTCCCGCTCGCGTTCATGGACGGCCTCATCCGCGATCGCCTCGGCGTCGAACCCGAGCACGTGGCGGCCGGCCACCTCCCCGCCCTCGCCAACCCCGAGGGCCTCGTCGACGTGCTCCTGCGGAGGACCTGACCGCGGTCACGGGTCGGCGCTCACCTCACCCGGCGGGGGTGGCCGATCGCTCGATCCCGGGTCCGTACGCTTCGACCAGTGGCAGCCAAGGGGAGTCGACGGGTCCGAGCGGCTCGTCGGCGGAAGCGTCGCATGGACCGGGTCGAGCACGACCTCAGCCCGGAGCAGTGGGTCGCGCTGAAAGGAGCCTGGGGTGGGTGCGCCTACTGCGGTGATGCCGAGAGCGCACTCCAGCGCGACTGCGTCCTCGCCATCTCCCGGGGCGGGCGGTACACGTTGGAGAACGTCGTGCCTGCCTGCCGACGCTGCAACACGAGCAAGTGCAACGGCGAGGTCACGGCCTGGATGCGGCGGAAGCGGCTCGACGAGAGCACCTTCCTGCTGCGGCACCTCGAGATCAGCTCGACGCTGGGCCCCGCGTCCTCCGCCGACGAGGACCCCACGCCGGTCCCCGACTGAGCCGGCTTTGTGGTCAGCTCGCGTCCTCTGCGGGGGCGAAGTGACCGCACCGCGCCCGGTCCTCACCGGGCATCGCGCCAGGCTCGGACGGACGTGACGGGCGAGGTGGGCACTCGTCGGTGGTTCGCTGTCTCAGCTGAACGCGGCGCCATGGACCGACGTCGTGCTCGCAGGCGAGCGGGCGCATCGGGTCGACGACGGCTGGCAGCGTTCGACTCGTGCTCGACTTCGTCGGTCGTCGCCTGGCGGTGACGGCTGGCGACGACCCGGTGGGCGTCACCGGCGCATGAGGGCACGTCGGCCCGCCGGGGGTGGCCGGCGGAGCCTCCGGCCGCCCGGGCGGTCGATCGACCGTGGGTCGGCGAGACCGACGGGGTCAGCGACGCGCCCGTGGGCGCGTCCGTCAGGCGTCATCGGCCGGCCGAGATCTGTGATCTGACCTGGGCTTGGGCTTCGCTGTCACACCCCCTGCGTACAGTCGAACGGAGTTCGACCTCGGCGGTGGAGGCGGGCATGGAGACACAAGAGCGGACCTCGACGAGAGGTGACGGCAGCATCCGATGGACCGTCGGCGACCTGCCGGCGGAGCGCCTGGAGGCCGAGATCGTCACCTTGGCCGAGCGGTTGTCGGTCGGCACCTACGAGCTGCTGGTGCTCGTCGGTGAGCTCGACGCCCGCGGCACCTGGGCCGCGTGGGGTGCCCTGTCGTGTGCGGGGTGGCTCGCCTCCGCCTGCGATCATCGAGACCTCGACGGCGCGCACCCAGGTGCGGGTGGCCCGGGCGATGCGCGAGCACCCCGAGCTCGACGCGGCGATGCGTTCCGGCGACGTGTCCTACGCGAAGGCCCGGGTGCTGGTCCCGCACCTGACCGACGCCAACGCCGGTGAGCTGGTCGCCCTGGCCGCCGACGCGCCCGTGGGCGCGCTCGGCGCCCGCATCGCCGCGTGGTCCCAGCGCCACGAGGACCCCGACGCCATCACCGCCCGCCAGCACCGCGAGCGCAGCGTGTCGTGGCGCACCGACGCCGACGGCATGGTCACCCTCACCGCCCGCCTCCCACCCGAGGTCGCCGGGGCGGTGGTCGCGGTCATCGACACCCAGGTCACCCGCTCCCGCGCGCCGCGGGCGCGTCGCTCCGCCAGCAACGCGCCGACGCCCTCGTCGCGACGATGACCGACGGAGGCGGGTCGGTGACCGCCGAGGTCGTCATCCACATCCGAGACGGCGACGGACCGGCCACCCTGGCCGACGGCACCCCGCTCGTCCGAGCACGCCGTCACGTCGCCTGCTGCCCGAGGCGTTCGTCTCCCTGCTCCTCCACGACATGCGAGGGCCGACCCGATCGACGCCAGCCCCAGGCGACGATCACCGACCCGCCGCCAACGACGCGTGCTCGACGAACGCCACCCCGACCTGCGGCCACCCCGGCTGCGCGGCCACCGCCTTCCTCCAGTACGACCACATCCACCCCTACACCAAGGGCGGACCCACCGTCCTCGCCAACCTCCGACGCTGGTGCGGCCCCCACAACCGAGCCCGCTGGGAGGCGGGCCGGACGGCGGGCGACGCCCGGGAACATCGACGAGCCGCTTCCGGGTTCACCACAGTGAAGTTGAGAACTCAAGCACATTGGAGCGTCCGATGACGACCACCTCGCCCGTCCCGTCCGTCGACGTCCGCCGGGCCGATGACCGGCCCCACACCCGGTTCGGCTGGCTCGACTCCCGCCACTCGTTCTCCTTCGGGCACCACTGGGACCCGGCCAACACCGGCCACGGCCTGCTGCTGGTCAACAACGACGACGTCGTCGCCCCCGACACCGGGTTCGACACCCACCCCCACCGCGACATGGAGATCGTCACGTGGGTGCTCGAGGGCTCCCTCGTCCACCAGGACTCCGAGGGCAACAACGGCATCATCTACCCGGGGCTGGCCCAGCGGATGAGCGCCGGCACCGGCATCCTCCACTCCGAGAAGAACGACTCCTGGCGCATCGACGGCCGCACCCACCACGACCCGGTGCGGTTCGTGCAGATGTGGGTCGTCCCCGACGAGCGGGGCATCGCGCCCGGCTACGAGCAGCAGGAGGTCGACGACGCCCGCCTGCGGTCCGGCCTGGTGCCGGTGGCCTCGGGGATGGAGCGCCACGCCGCCGACGCCGCGATCCGGATCCAGAACCGCGACGCCGCCCTGTTCGCGGCCCGCCTCGACCCGGGCCGGTCGGTGACGCTGCCCGACGCGCCCTTCGTCCACCTCTTCGTCGCCCGCGGCGACGGTCGACCTCGAGGGCGCCGGACGACTCTCGCAGGGCGACGCCGTCCGGCTCACCGGCGTCGGCGGGCAGACGGTGACGCGCCGAGACCGACGCCGAGCTCCTGGTGTGGGAGATGCACTCGGCCATCGCCTGATCCCGCCCCCCGACGACGCCGGCCCTCGATGGTCGTCGGGCCGGCGTCGTCCTGGGCGGGGGAACCCGATGGAGCGGGGCGCTACCCCGGGTACTGGACCGGGTCGAGGCGACCCCGGTCGAGGCGGTCGCGGCTGCCGAACAGCCACCCCAGCCCGGGCTGAGGCACGCCGACGTCGCGCAGCTCGCACGACGCGTCGCGGTAGTTCGTCATGGCCCCGGCCTCGACGGTGCCGGGCCCGTAGTGGCAGACGTCCTGGCCGGCGTCGCCGTAGAGCCGGTTCCAGTGGTCGCCAGGCGAGCGGCCCGGCCCGTAGGCGGCGGGACCGCCGTCGAGGACGTCGTTGCCGGCGTTGCCCCGGAGGACGTCACGGCCGGTCTGGCCGTTCAGGTAGTCGTGGCCGTCGTTGCCGTCCATGTAGTCGTGGCCCGGACCGCCGAGCATGTGGTCGTCACCCGAGCGGCCGAAGAGGATGTCGTTCGCCGTCCTCGCCGTGGAGGCGGTCGGCGAACGCTCCGGCGCCGCCGTCGAGGTCGTCGTCACCCGTTCCTCCGTACAGCTCGTCGGAACCCTCCGACCCGAGCAGCCCGTCGTTGCCCGCTCCCCCTCGGACGATGTCGGCGCCGTCACCTCCGGTGACCCGGTCGTGACCGTCGCCGCCGTCGAGGACGTCGTCACCGTGACCACCGTCGACGACGTCCGCGTCCGGTCCCCCGTCCAGCTGGTCGGTGCCCCGGTCGCCGCGGACCTGGTCCGTGCCGAGGCCACCCCCGATCACGTCGTCGCCCCAGCCACCGTCGACGACGTCGTTGCCGGAGCCACCCTGGACCACGTCGTGGTAGGCGTCGTTCCGATCGGCGTCGACGTCGCCGAAGACCCCGTCGTCGCCGGCCCCTCCGTCGACGAGGTGGTCAGCGCCGGGGCCACCGGTGACGAACGGGTCGTTGCCGTCGTCGCCGTAGACCCAGTCGGCCCCCTCCTCACCGTTGACGACCTCGTCGTTGCCGGCGCCGCCCCGGACGACGTCGTCACCGACGCCCCCGAAGACCCGGTCGACGCCGGAGCCGCCGTCGACCCAGGCGTCGTCGCCCTCGCCGCCGTAGACGAACCGGTCGTTCCCGGCGTCGCCGAACACCTGGTCGCGGCCGTCGCCACCGTGGACGGTGGTGTCGTCCCCGTCCCCGCCCCGGACCACGTCGTCGCCCGGACCGCCGTGGACGGTGTCGACCTCGGTCCCTCCGAGGACCTGGTCGGCGCCGCCATCGCCGTTGACCACATCCGACCGGAACCGCCGTCGACCAGCGGGTCGTTGCCGTTGCCGCCACGGACGTCGTCGTTCCCCGTCCCGCCGAGGACGGTGTCGTTCCCGTCACCACCCCGGACGAACGGGTCGTTGCCGGGTCCGGCGTCGACCGAGTCGTTGCCCGGCCTCGCCGTCGACCACGGGGTCGTTCCCGTCGCCGCCCCGCACGGTGTCGTCGCCGGTCCCACCTCGGAGGGTGTCGGCCCCGACTCCTCCGTCGATCGTGTCGTTCCCGGGGCCGCCGCCGACGGAGTCGTTCCCGGCATCCACCGAGACGGCGTCGGTGCCGTCGCCGCCGTCGACCACGTCGGCCTGGGTGCCACCGGTGACGGTGTCGTTCCCAGCTCCCGCGGTCACGAGGCTCGTCCCCGATCCGGTGTCGATGACGTCGTCTCCGTCGCCGCCGTCGACGGTGTCGTTGCCGCCGCCGGTCGTGATGGTGTCACCGCCGCCCTGGCCGAACACGGTGTCGGTCTGTGCGCCGGTCGTGATGATGTCACCCTCGTCCGGGCCGCCGACCTGGATCGACGCCGCCGCGACCGCGGTCGCCTCGTTCGTGCCCGGCCCGTAGGTCACCGACGGGATGCCGGTCGAGACCGGCCCGGTCGGGCCGTACCCGTACACGGTGTCGAGCCCGCCACGACCCCGGATGTCGTCGGCCGCCTCCACCACCGCAGATCACGTCGGGGCCGGCGGTGCCCAGGATCACGTCGTCGTCCGAGCCACCCCAACGGGTGCAGCCGAAGACGGCCTCGACCCGGATGTCGACCGTCACGGTCGCACCGGCGGCCACGCCACCGAGGTCGCACGTGACGGGCCCGTCGGCGTCGGGCGCGGTGCACCCGGCGGGCAGGGCCCGCACCGTGCGGAGGTCGGCCGACAGCGGGACGGTCACCACGGTGTCCTCCGACGCCGACTCGCCGACGTTGGTCACCGAGGCCCGGACGTGGAAGTCGTCGCCGAGGCCGATCGAGGACAGCGGCGCGGACCGCCAGGTGAGGGTCTCGACCTCGACCTCGAGCAGCGGCTCACCGGCGATCTCGACGGTGAAGGTGCGGCTCGCCGTCGGGCTGACGTGGCCGGCGGCGTCGGTGGCGCGCACCTCGAAGGTGTGCTCACCGACGGGCAGGTCGAGGACGTCGTGGGGCGACGTGCAGTCGTCCCACGGGCCGTCGTCGACCCGGCACTCGAAGGTCGCCGGCTCGTCCGCCTCGAACTCGAAGGTCACGTCGTCGGTCGTCACCGTGCCCGATCGGTCCGGCGGTGATGGTGACCGTCGGGCGCGGTGAGGTCGACGACCCATGCCGCGCGTCGCGGGCGCCCCGATCAGCCCGTTGGTGTCGGTCCCGCGGACCTCGATCGGGTGCGAGCCCTCGGCGAGGCCGGTCAGCTCGACCGGTGAGTCGCCGCACGGAGCCCAGGCGCCGCCGTCGATCCGGCACTCGACGACGGCCGTCGGGTCATCGACGGTGAAGGCGATCGACGCCGAGGTCGACGTCGTCGCCGCCGGCGGACCGGAGGTGATGGTGACCGTCGGTGCGGTGGCGTCGACGGTGAAGCGAGCGACCCGTCGCCCCCTCGTTGCCGGCGGCGTCGACGGCGCGGACCTGGAAGGTGTGGCGCCCGTCGGCCAGGCCGGTCAGCGCGTGGATGCCGGCCGCGGTGCACGGACCCCAGGCGTCGGGGACCAGCCGGCACTGGACCGTCGCGGTCGGGTCGTCGACGGTGAAGGTGAACCCGGTGTCGCGGGTCGTGATCACCGCGCCGTTCGCGGGACCGACCGGTGATCACGACGGCGGGGACGGACCCGTCGAGCGTCCACGCCACCGGGCCGGCGATGCCGATGTTGCCGGCCGGGTCGGTGGCCCGGACGTCGACGGTGTGGGGGCCGTCGGCGAGCGACGGGCGCGAACGGGCTCTCGCACGGCGCCCAGGCGCCGCCGTCGACCCGGCACTCGACGGTCGGCCGGTCGGGTCGTCGACGGTGAAGTCGACGTGGCTGTCGACCTCACGGGACTGCGCCGGCGGCACGTGGGTCAGGGTCACGACCGGGACCACGGTGTCGAGCGTCCCACTCGGCGTCGGCCGGCGTCGGGTCGGTCGAGGCCGTTGGCGGTGGCGCGCACCTCGAACCGGTGGTCGCCGTCGGCGAGGTCGCCGAGGTCCGCGCGGCGAGGTGCACGCCTGCCCAGGCCCCGCCGTCGAGGCGGCACTCGAAGGTCGCGCCCCCGATGTCGGAGGTGAAGGTGACGACGGCGTCGGCCTGGTTGGTGAGCGCCGGCGGGCGCCGACGTGATGATCGTCTCCGGCTCGGCGGTCTCGACGGTCCACGTCCGGTCGTCGGCGGGCCCGACGTTGCCGACCGCGTCGGTGGCCCAGACCTCGACGGTGTGCTGGCCGTTCGGCCAGGCCGGTCGTAGGTGACGGGCGACGTGCACGACCTGGGCGGCGCCGCCGTCGAGGCGGCAGCGCGACGACGACGCCGGGACCGGGGTCGTCGACGGTGAAGGTGATGCTCGGCGTCGTCGTCGCCGACGGTGCCCGTCGGGCCGCCGGTGATGGTGACGACGGGGGCGACGGTGTCGACCGTCCAGGTCCGCGACTGTCGGCCGGCGACAGGTTGCCGGCCCCGTCGGTGGCCCGCACCGAGATCGAGTGGAGGCCCTGGCCGACCACGGTGAACGGGTGCGGCGAGGAGCACGGCTCCCAGGCACCGAGGTCGACGCTGCACTCGGCCGAGGCGCCGGACGGGTCGGTCACCGTGAAGGTCACCGAGCCGGCGGTGGTGCCGACCGTGCCGCGTCGGCGCCTCGGTGATGGCGACGACCGGGGCGACGGTGTCGACCGTCCACGAGGTGGAGTCGACGGCCGAGGTGTTGCCGGCGGCGTCGGTGGCCCGGACGCTGACGGAGTGGGTGCCGTCGCCGAGACCGGTGCGGCTCACCGGCGACGTGCAGGGGGCCCAGGCGCCGCCGTCGAGCGAGCACTCGGCATCGGCCGTCGGGTCGTCGACCGTGAAGGTGCACCGTCGCCGAGGTCGGCGTTGGTCGGCGACGTCGGGCCGCCGGTGATCGTGACGACCGGGGCGACGTCGTCGACGGTCCAGGTGTGGGAGTCGGGCGGCGACGACGTTGCCGGCCACGTCGGTGGCGACGACCACCAGGGTGTGCTCACCGCCGGCGAGGGCACCGGCGTCCCACGGCGAGGAGCAGGCGACGGGCCGCGCCGCCGTCGAGGGCGCAGGTGAGCGTCGCCGGCTCGCTGGTGGTGAAGGTGAAGTCGGAGTCGCCGACGCCGACGGTGCCCGTCGGGGCCGAGGTGATCGTCACGGTCGGGGCGATCGGTGTCGACGAGCCAGGTGCGGCGTCGCCGGGGTCGGGTCGACCAGCACGCCGGCGGCGACGGCGCGCACGAGGAACGTGTGGATGCCGTCGGCGCAGCCCGGACAGGCTGCCGCGGGCTGGTGCAGGCGGCGTAGGCGGCGCCGTCGAGCGAGCACTCGAAGGTGACCCCGGGAGTCGGGCGAGGTGAAGGAGATCGACGCCGAGGTCGACGCGCTGATCGGCCGGCGGGCCGGAGGTGATCTCGGTCTCGGGGGCGTCGGTGAGGACGGTCCACTCACGCTGCGCCGACGGGCTCGACGTTGCCGGCCTGGTCGCGGGCCCGCACCTCGAAGCGGTAGGCGCCGTCGGCCAGGGGGCCCGTGCCGTGGATCGACGAGCAGGCCTCGAAGTCGGCGTCGAGCGGGAGGACGCGGCACTCGAAGGACACCGGTGACTCGTCGGCGTCGTAGGTGAAGGTCGCGTCGGGGTTCGTGACGACCCCGGTCGGACCGGTCAGGTCGATCACCGTCGGGTGCGACGGTGTCGACGTTCCAGGTCCAGGTGTCGGGCGTGTCGTCGACGTTGCCGAAGCCGTCGACGGCGCGGACCTCCACCGTGTGCGGACCCTGGGCCAGACCCGTCGGCGTCCACGGCGTCGGGCAGCCGGTGAACGTCGCCGCCCCGTCGAGCCGGCACTCGAAGGTCGACGGCTCGTCGGCGGTGAACGTGAACGTCGGCGCGGTCGTCGCCGACCACGTCGGCGGGCCGGTCGACGATCGTCGTCTCCGGGTCCTTGGTCTCGACCACGAACGTCGTCTCGACCACCGGCCCGAACGACCCGCCCGACGACCGGGCCTGCACCCGGAAGGTGTGCGGCCCGTCGGCGAGCCCCGTGAAGGACTGGTACGAGTACCCGTTCGGGTTGCGCCACCGGGTCGTAGCAACCCACGTTCGACAGATCGGCGTCCGCCCCGTCCAGCTCCACCCGCACGCACGCGGCCGCCGGCGGCGCTGAACGCGAAGGCGGCAGCAGCCCGTCGGCAGGACCTGGCGCGGTCGCGACGAGACGTGCGGCAGTGGCCCGGCCCGCGACCGTGAAGGCGTGCTCGAGCAGCGGACCATCGGCCCCGCCCGTCGACACGCGCCTGCACCCGCAACACGTGCGGCCCATCGGCCAGGCCCGTGAAGGACTCGTACGAGTACCCGTTCGGGTTGACCACCGGGTCGTAGCAACCCACCTCCGACAGATCGGCGTCGGCCCCATCGAGCTCGCACCCGCACACACGCCGCCGCCGGCGCCGCGAACGAGAACGCCGCCCACGACGACGCGATCGTCGACCCCGCCCCCGGACCCGACGTCACCTCCACCGTCGCCAACGACGCCGTCTCCACCGTGAAGGCATGCTCGAGCACCGGACCCATCGGCCCCGCCGGTCGACCGCGCCTGCACCCGCAACACGTGCGGCCCATCGGCCAGGCCCGTGAAGGACTCGTACGAGAACCCGTTCGGGTTGACCACCGGGTCGTAGCAACCCACCTCCGACAGATCGTCGTCGGCCCCATCGAGCTCGCACCCGCACACACGCCGCCGCCGGCGCCGCGAACGAGAACGCCGCCCACGACGACGCGATCGTCGACCCCGCCCCCGGACCCGACGTCACCTCCACCGTCGCCAACGACGCCGTCTCCACCGTGAAGGCGTGCTCCAGCAGCGGACCGTCGGCCCCGCCGCGTCGACCGCGCCTGCACCCGCAACACGTGCGGCCCATCGGCCAGGCCCGTGAAGGACTCGTAGGCGACCACGTTCGGGTTGACCACCGGGTCGTAGCAACCCACCTCCGACAGATCGGCGTCGGCCCCATCGAGCTCGCACCCGCACACACGCCGCCGCCGGCGCCGCGAACGAGAACGCCGCCCACGACGACGAGATCGTCGACCCCGCCCCCGGACCCGACGTCACCTCCACCGTCGCCAACGACGCCGTCTCCACCGTGAAGGCATGCTCGAGCACCGGACCATCGGCCCCGCCCGTCGACCGAGCCTGCACCCGCAACACGTGAGGCCCATCGGCCAGGCCCGTGAAGGACTCGTAGGAGACCCGTTCGGGTTGCGCCACCGGGTCGTAGCAACCCACCTCCGACAGATCGGCGTCGGCCCCGTCGAGCTCGCACCCGCACACACGCCGCCGCCGGCGCCGCGAACGAGAACGCCGCCCACGACGACCCGATCGTCGACCCCACCCCCGGACCCGACGTCACCTCCATGGCCAGCGGGGTCCCGGTCACCGCCACGGTCGTGAACGTGGTGCTGGCCTCCGGGCCGGTCGTCAGCCCGTCCAGCGCCCGGACCGAGAGCGTGTGCGGATCCCAGCGTCGGAGAGGCGGTCCAGGTCCCCTGGCGCCCGCTGCCACAGGTCGACCACGACCCCGCGTCGAGCCGGCACTGGAAGCGCGGTCGCGCCGTCGGCGGAGAAGGTCGCCGTGACGCCCCGGCCCTCGATCGTCCCCTGCGGACGGGCGATCCACTCCACCTCGAGGGGGACGTCGACGCCGAAGTCGGTCGACGCGATGGCGCCGCCCTGCGTCGGCCCCGTCCCGGTCAGCGCATCCTGGCCCCGCACCTCCAGGCGGTAGGCGCCGTCGGCCAGCCGCGCCGAGGTCCAGTAGCCCTGCCGACCCGAGCCGCACAGGTCGCGAAGCCCGGCAACGTCGCCGGCACCGGATCGGTCCGGTACACCCGACACCGGAACTGCGTCGCGCCCGCGGCGGTGAACGTCGCGGTCACGTACCGCGACGTCGTAGGTCCCCGTCGGGCGACTGATCCACGTCGTCGGGAGCTGCCCGTCGATCGCGAACTCCGTCGACACGATCGCGCCGCCCTGGGTTGCGCCGGTCCCGGTCAGGGCGTCCTGGCCCCGCACCTCGAGCCGGTAGGCCCCCTCCGCCAGTCCGGACGACGTCCAGTAGCCCTGACGGCCCGAGCCGCAGACCGCGAACGCCGGCAACGTGGTCCGGCACCGGATCGGTCCGGTACACCCGACATACGAACCGCGTCGCCCCAGGTGCGGTGAACGTCGCCGTCACGTACCTCGAGGCATACGTGCCCGTCGGGCGGCTCACCCACGTCACCGGCAGCTCGCCGTCGACGGTGAAGGCCGCGGAGGCGACCGGGCCCGTACCCGCCGCCGTCGGTGGCCTGCACCTGGAGGGTGTGCGGTCCTTCGGCCAGCCCGGGCGACGTCCAGTAGCCGCTCGCCCCGGACCCGCAGGTCGCGAACGACCCGCCGTCGAGGCTGCACGGAACGCAGGTCGCTCCCGCGGCGGTGAAGGTCGCGGTGACGTAGCGCGAGGTGTAGGTGCCGGTCGGCTCGGAGATCCACTGCACCACGGGGTCGGAGGTCACGATCCAGTCGTGGGTGGTCGACGGTCCGGGGCCGTCCTCGTCGGTGGCCAGCACCTCGAAGGTCCACGACGCCGTCGGTCCGCCCGGTCACGACGTGGGTGCCCGCGCTCCCGCCGGAGCACGCCGCGAACGCGGGCCGCGAGCCCTCGGCCGTCCCGGTGGTGAAGGTGCGGCACTGGTAGCCGTCGGCCTCGGGCGCGTGGAAGGAGAAGGCCGCGTTCGGCGTGCCCACCGCGGCATCCGGGTAGCCGGTGATCACCGGGGCCGTGGGCAGCGCCCCCGCCGGCGTCCCCGGCAGCCACGCGGTGGCCATGACCAGCGCCACCCCCACCATCGCCACACGAAGCAGACGCGTCGAGCGCATGCCCTCTCCTCCCCGACGGCCTGTGGCCGTCCCCGTGCCGACCCCTCGTCGGCGGCGGGACCGTGCCACGACGACGCTCCGTGGTCAACAGGCAACCGGGTGCTCACGCAGGGAGTTGGCACAGAACCTGGATGTCACCGGGACGTTCGGAGGCGCGCCGACCTCTCTCCGTGAGATTCGGCGGCGATGCCCCGGTCCGACGGGGACGCGGGAGCCGCCGAGCAGGATGTGTGCCCGGCGCAGGCACGGGAAGGGCTGCTGACCGCACCCTGCTGCCACCCGCGGGGACACCCCCCCATGCGCACCTCCACCGGATCCCTCCACACCGACCCCGACCGCCGACGCCGACGCCGACGACGGACCCCGACCCCTGGCCCGAGGCCCACGGTCCCGACGTCCGTGCGGCGGCTCGACGCGGTGGTCGCATCGCTCCCGCCGGGCCGCTTCCGCCAGCCGCTCGACCCGGCGTGCGGCTCGGGAGAGCTCGCCTGGCGGCTGGCCGAGCGGTGCGATCACGTCACCGCCTTCGACGAGTCGCCCACCGCCATCCGACAGGCCCGGCGGTCGCCTCACGACGCCAGCCCAACGTCGAGCTCCTCGTGGCCCGGCTCCCCGATCGCATCCCGCTCGGCGGGCCGTTCGACCTCCTGTGCCTGGTCGACTGCGGGCACCGCTTCACCGAGGACGCCCTCGCCGGCGTGGTCGACGCCATGGTGGTCCGCGCCGCCCGCGACGCCGACCTTCCTCGCCTCGCACTGGGCCGGCGGCATCGATCTCGACCACCAGCTGCCGGGCACCACCGTCCACGACGTGATCGCGGCGCAGCTCGACCGCCACGGCTTCTCGCCCGCGACCCCGCTGGTCGACCACGGTGCCCACGTGACCGAGACGTGGTCCCGCCGGACGCCCGCCCTGACCACGCCCTCCCCCGGCGCCTGAGACCCCGACGCCGGCGGTCAGCTCCGCCCGTCGGAGGCGGCCCGCGAGCCGCACCAGCCGGTCGACGAAGCCGAGCTTGTCGACGACCGCGGGGGCCAGCACGAACGGGTACAGGTCCGAGGCCCCCATCGAGCGGTTGAGCATGTTGAGGGCACCGGCCAGGGCGATCCACTCGCGCACCAGCTCGGGGAACGGCCCGTCCTCGACCGCCTCGGTCGGCACCTCGCCGGAGCGGGCCGGGTGCGGATCGGTCACCGTCACGCCCAGCTCGGTGGCGGTCTGCACCGTGTCGCGCATGTGGAGGTAGTGGGCGAAGGTCTCGGCCCAGTCCTCCCACGGGTGCATGGTGGCGTAGGACGAGACGTGGGTCTCCTCCCACCCCGTCGGACCACCACCTCCGTAGTGGCTGGAGATGGCATCTGCGTAGGAGATCGTCTCGTCGCCGAAGCGCTGGCGGAACTCCTCCAGGGGCCCGCCCCGCTCGACCAGCACCATCCAGTAGTAGTGGCCGACCTCGTGGCGGAGGTGGCCGAGCATGGTGCGGTAGGCCTCGCCGAGGTCGGCGCGCACCGCCTCGCGGTGGGCGTCGTCGGCCTCGTCGACGTCGAGGGTGATCAGCCCGTCCTCGTGCCCGATCATCACGTCGGGGTCGAACTTGCCGGACAGCAGGTCGAAGCCGAGCCCGTGGTCGGGGTCGTCTCGGAACGACTCGACCGGCAGCCCGATGTCGAGGAGCTGGGCGACGAGCCGCCGCTTGGCGGCCTCCGACTCGACGAACCGCTGGACCGCCTCGGAGTCACCCTCGTCGGGGCGGGTGCGGGTCAGCTCGCAGCTCGCGCACAGCTGACCGGGCTCGCGCACCGCCCAGTTGCAGCGGGCGGTGACCCGGTTGTCGCACCACGTCCATCCGGCGTCGGCCTCGACGGCCACCATGCGGAAGTCGACGGGGTCGAACGCCACCGAGGTGCCGCAGGTGAGGCAGAGGTCGTTCTCGAAGAACAGCGGGACGCCATCCGTCGGGCAGGTCAGGGCTCTCATCGGTGTCCACTCCCCAGGTCGACCCCGATCATGCACGACGGCTCGGGGATCGGCACCAGTGGGCTGGGCGTCAGACCACAGGCCTGCGACCGGCACCGACGCGACCTCGTGGGGTCGGCCGACCTGTGTGGCCGGACCGAGCGCGGGAAGGGCCGGAGGTGTGTCCCCACCTCCTGATCTCCGTGGCGGCTCCGGCCTCCTCGGAGGCACCTCGCCCGGAGGCGGCCTGGCCCCGTCGGGCGCCACCGCCCCGTCGCCGCACCGGCTGATCCGACCCGAGGACCCGTCCGCGACGCGTGAGCTGCGCTGGGACGGCTTCCTGCGCCACCGCCCCCAGCTCTCCCTCCCCGACGCCGACGTCGTCGTCGTGGCGCCCCACCCCGACGACGAGACGCTGGGCGCGGGCGGTCTGATCGGCGCGGCGGCGCTGAGCGGACGGCGGGTGCGGGTGGTCGTGTGCACCGACGGTGAGGCCGCGTCCGACGCCCCCGGCCTCGGCCCCCGACGACGGGCCGAGACGCTGGCCGCGCTCGAGGTCCTGACCGGCGGGGTCGGTGTCGAGGTTGCGTTCCTCGGGCTCCCCGACGGCGGGGTCGACGCCTCGTGCGGCGCGGTTGCCGATGCGGTGGGACCGATGCTCGCATCCCGTCCCCTCCTCGTGGCCCCGTGGTCGCGCGACGGCCACCCGGACCACGACGCGGTCGGCAGGACCTGCGCCGCCCTCGGCACGACCCACGGCGCGACCGCGGTGTGGCAGTACCCGATCTGGGCGTGGCACTGGGCGACCCCGCGCGACCTCGCCGGCCTCCCGATCGGCTGCCTTCCGCTGGTGGTGGGGGTCCGACGGACCAAGCGGCGGGCACTGGAGTCGTTCACCTCCCAGATCACCCCGGAGACCGGGCCTCCGACGCTCCCCACCGGCGTCCGCGCCCACTTCCGGCGGCCCTACGAGGCGTACGTCCTCGGATGAACGGCAGCGACGCGAGCACCACCGACCAGGCGTTCTTCGAGGCCAAGTACGCGGGCGACCCCGCGCACGACCCCTGGCGGTTCGCCACCGACCGCGACGAGCAGGGCCGCTACGACGCCATCCTCGACGCCCTCCCGCCCGGACGGTTCGCCCACGCCCTGGAGCCCGGCTGCGGCATCGGCGAGCTGAGCTGGCGGCTCGCCCAGCGCTGCGACCGGGTCACCGCCTTCGACCTGGCGCCGACCGCGGTGCGGCGGGCCCAGCGATCGCTCCGCCGACGCCTGAACGTCGATCTCCACGTCGGCCGACTGCCCGACGACCTCCCCCCGGGCGGCCCCTTCGACCTGCTGTGCGTCGTCGAGGTCGGGTACTACTTCGAGCCCGCCGAGCTGCGCACCGTCGTCAGCGCGCTGGTCGCTCGGGCCGCACCGTCGGCCACGGTCGTGGCGTGCCACTGGACCGGCGTCAGCACCGACCACGTCCTGCCCGGCACCACGGTCCACGACCTGCTCGCGGACGACCTCGACCTGCTCGGGTTCACCACGGACGTGGGCCGCCAGGACCGCGGGACCTACGTCCTCGAGACGTGGCGGCGATGAGCGACGCCCCACCGATCCGCGACCGACTCGACGCCCTCGACCTCGCCCTGCCGCGGCCGGGAGCCGGCGCGACCCCGGCCCGGCATCGCGCGCTCGTCGAGGTCGGACGTCGGGACCTGGCCGTGGGACGGCTCGCCGAGGCCCACACCGATGCCGTCGCCATCCTGGGCGAGGCCGGTCGCGAGCCGGTGGCCGGGGCGGCTGTACGGCGTGTGGGCGTCGGAGCCCCCGGGCGCGCGCCTCGAGCTGCGACCGACCACCGGTGGGTGGGTCCTCGACGGCCCGAAGCACTTCTCCAGCGGCCTGGGCATCTGCGACGCCGCCCTGGTGACGGCGTTCGCGCCCGACGTCGAGGAGCCGATCCTCGTCGAGGTCGACCTGGCCGGCACGGCCGATCGGGTCGAGGTCGACACCAGCAGGTGGGCGACCACCGCCCTGGCCGAGACCTGCACCGGGACGATCTCGTTCCGGCAGGCTGGCGGTGTCGGCCGATGCCATCGTCGGGGGTCCGGGCTGGTACCTCCGCCGGCCGGGCTTCTGGCACGGCGCGCTGGGTCCGGCCGCGGTGTGGGCGGGCGGCGCCCTGGGTCTGGTCGACGCGGTGCTGGACCGCGCCCCGGGGGACGAGCACCAACGGGCGCGCCGCGGGCGCCCTGCGCGCGGCGGCCTGGGAGCTCACGGCGATGCTCGATGCCGCCGGGGCCCAGATCGACGCCGACCCTGCCGATGCCGGGGGCCAGGCCACGGCCCGGGCGCTCGGCGTCCGCCACCTGGTCGAGCGGACCTGCACGCGGATCCTCGACGTGGCGTCGCGCGCCCTCGGCCCCGGACCGCTCGCCTTCGACCGCGCCATCGGTCGGCGGGTCGCCGAGCTGGCCCTCTACATCCGCCAGGACCACGGCGAGGCCGACCTCGCACTGCTCGACCGGTCGCTCGACGAACCGGACGCCGGCCGGTGACGGGCACGTGGCACGTCGGCGTGGTCATCCCGGCTCGCGACGAGGCGGCGACCATCGAGCGGACGCTCGACGCGGTCCGCTCCGCCCTGGCGCGGTCGCGGCGCGTCGGTCGCAGCGCCGTCGTGGTGGTCGCCCACCGCTGCGAGGACGACACCGCCGACCGGGCCCGCCGGGCGCTCGCCGACGGGGGCACCGTCGCCGTCACCCGCACCGCGACCCTCGGGGCGGCTCGAGCCATCGGCGTGCACCACGCCACCCGCGCTGCTCGGTGCACCCCTCGAGCGCACCTGGATCGCCAGCACCGATGCCGACACGGTGGTCGGCCCGGACTGGGTCGAACGGCAGCTGGCGCTGGCCGACCAGGGGGTCACCGCAGTCGCAGGGATCGTCGACCTCGACGACGCCGAGCCGAGCCTGACGGCGACGTTCCGCCACACGTACCGGGCCGGCATCCGGGGCGGGACGCACACCCACGTCCACGGGGCGAACCTCGGCGTCCGGGCCGACGTCCTCCACCGCCACGGCGGCTGGCACGCCCTCCGCTCCGGCGAGGACCAGGACCTGTGGCGCCGCCTGGCGGGCGCCGAGGTCCGCCACGACCCCCGCCTGGTGGCCACCACCAGCGCCCGCACGCGCGGGCGGGCCGCCGACGGCTTCGCCGCCGACCTCGCCCGGCTGGTGGTCGACGGGCAGGCCGGGGAGGCCTCGGTCGACCCCGACCGAGGTGACGCCGGCACCCTCGTCGCCTCCTGACCGGTCGATCCGCCGCACACAACCTGCGTGGCGGTGGGCCCACGGGGAAGAGGGGGACGCGCGGGCCGACGAGGAGGTCTCCACATGCGTACCAGGGCCAGACGACCAGCCGTCCACCACAGGGAGGTCGCCCGCGAAGCCGGCTTCGGGCGGCTGAGCCTGCTCAGCGCCCTCGCCGGGTCGATGTGCGCCTTCGGCACCGCCGCGATCGGCGGGGCGATCGCCGCGTCGGCCCTCTCGCAGGCCGACGTCGACCTCACCACCGACGACCTCGCCAGCAGCGGCTTCGCCGCCGTGCTCGTCGCGTCCGCGGTGCTGTTCCTGGCCACCCTGTTCGGTGGCTACGTCGCTGGTCGCATGGCCCGCCGGTCGGGGCTGCTCCACGGCGTCGCGGTGGTCGTGGTCACCTTCCTCGTCGGCGCGCTCCTCGCCGCCGTCGGCGCCCTCGCCGAGGGCCTCGACCTGCGAGACGACCTGCGGGGCATCGGCGTCCCCACCGCCTGGGACCAGGTGCGCGACGTCGCCCTCGCCGGTGCCCTCGTGGCCGCCGCGATGATCGTGCTCGGCGCCGTGCTCGGTGGCGTCCTCGGGGAGCGCTGGCACACCAAGCTCGCCCGCCGGGTCGACGATCCGGCCTACGGCCCCGCCGCCGAGGAGCGGGCCAGGGTCGAGGCCGAGGCCCTGCGTCGGCGTCAGGACGACGAGCTGGTGCGGGCCGAGGCCGACGAGGAACGCCTGCGGCGCACGCCCCCGGCCGACGACCGGGTCCTCGCGCACGACGAGCGGCCGGCCCACGAGCGCCTTCCGGGCGCCGAGCCCGAGCCGGTCGACCTGCGCGACCGACCGGTCACGACCGACGCGACCGCCTCGACCGACGACGGCACCCGACTCACCGGTCGTCCCCGCTGAGGTCATCGGTGCAGGTCCCGGCCGTCGACGGCCGGGACCTGCCCGGTACAACTCGTCATGGGGACGAAACATCCCCGACATGCAGGGCCGACATCCTCGTGGGATCACACCGGACCCGACGCCCGCGCGCCCCGAGGCCCGCCTCTGGAAGGGCTACGACTCGACCTCCACGTGGGACGAGATGCTCGACCGCGGCCGGCCCCGGCCGGGCTGCGTCGGCGTGGTCGAGTACCTGGAGGGGCTGGGAGACGAGCTGGGCGAGCGGCAGGAGGCGGCCGAGCTGGCCATCACCTCGATGGGGATCTCCTTCACCGTGTACTCGGAGAAGGGGAACATCGACCGGTCGTGGCCCTACGACGTGATCCCCCGGGTCATCCCCCTCGAGGAGTGGCGGACGGTCGCCCGGGGCCTGACCCAGCGGCTCCAGGCCCTCAACCTCTTCATCGACGACCTGTACGGCGAGGCCAAGGTCCTGCGGGACGGGATCATCCCGGCCGACGTGGTGCTGGCGTCGCCGAACTTCCGCCCCGAGTGCGTCGGCGTGCGCCCACCCCAGGCGACGTGGGCCCACATCAGCGGCAGCGACCTCGTGCGGGACGGCGACGGGCAGATGTACGTCCTGGAGGACAACCTGAGGGTGCCCTCCGGGGTCTCCTACATGCTCGAGAACCGCCAGATCTCCAAGCGGGTGTTCGCCGACGCGTTCACCGACCTCGACATCCAGCCCGTCGACGCGTACCCGGCCCGCCTGCACGCCGCTCTCGCCTCGCTCTCCCCCCGCCCGGGCGAGGTCCCCGTCATCGCGGTGCTCACCCCCGGCATCTACAACTCGGCCTACTTCGAGCACGCCTTCCTCGCCCAGCAGATGGGCGCGCTGCTCGTCGAGGGCAGCGACCTGGTGGTCGACGAGGACGACGTGGTCCACGTCCGCACCGTCGGCGGGCTCGTGCGGGTCGACGTGGTCTACCGACGGGTCGACGACCTGTTCCTCGACCCCGAGGTCTTCCGCCCCGACTCCACCCTCGGGGTCGAGGGCCTGATGCGGTCGTGGCGGGCCGGGAAGGTCGCCATCGCCAACGCGCCGGGCGCCGGGGTCGCGGACGACAAGGTCGTCTACGCCTACGTGCCGGAGCTGATCCGCTACTACCTGGCCGAGGAGCCGCTGGTGCCGAGCGTCGAGACGTTCGTGTGCCTCGACGACGTGCAGCGGAGCCACGTCCTGGCCAACCTCGACGAGATGGTCGTGAAGCCGGCCAACGAGAGCGGCGGCTACGGCATCTTCATCGGCTCCAACGCCACGGTCGAGGAGAAGGCCGCCATCGCCGCATCGGTCGAGGCCGACCCGCGGGCGTGGATCGCGCAGCCGATCCTGTCGCTCTCGACCGTCCCGACGCTGTGCGGCGGGAAGCTCGCCCCCCGCCACGTCGACCTGCGGCCGTTCATCCTGTCCGGTGAGATGTCCTACGTGACCGACGGCGGGCTCACCCGCGTCGCCCTCCAGGAGGGGTCGCTCGTGGTGAACAGCTCCCAGGGCGGGGGCAGCAAGGACACCTGGATCATCGACCCCGCCTTCTCCACCCCGACGACCTGAGGACCACCGTGCCCCCGATGCCCGACGCCCCCACCCCTGCCGCAGGAGACGAAGCCATGGACCCGTCGACCACGATGCTGCTCTCGCGCGTCGCCGCCCGCCTCTACTGGGCCGGCCGCTACCTCGAGCGGGCCGAGGCGACCGCCCGACTGGTCCGCACCCACACCGAGCTGTTCGTCGACCTCCCGCGCGCGGTCGGCCTGGGCTGGGCACCGCTGCTCGCCGTCACGGGGGCCGACGAGGCCTTCCGCGACGGCCACGACCGGGTCGTCGAGGAGGACGTCGTCAGGTTCCTCCTCGCCGACCCGGACCACGGCGGCTCGACGCTGGCCTGCATCGCGTCGGCCCGCGAGAACCTCCGGGTCACCCGGGGCCTCATCCCCCGCCGGTCGTGGGAGGTCGCCAACGAGACCCACCGCTGGGTGCAGCAGTCGGCCGCCTCGGCGTGCCGGCGCGGCACCCGCGTACTGTGGACCGAGGAGGTCATCCGCCGGTGCCATGCCCTGCACGGTTCGGTGGTGTCGACCATGAGCCGCGACGACGCCTACGCGTTCCTGGAGATCGGCCGACTGGTCGAGAGGGCCGACATGACCACCCGCGTCATCGACGTCCAGGCCGGGGTGCTGATGGGCCCGGCGAACGAGGCCCTGTCCGCGTTCGTCGACCTGACGTGGATGTCGATGCTCCGCTCGCTGGGCGGTGAGCAGATGTACCGGCGGCGCATGGGGGCCAACGTGTCGGCGGCCGACGCGGTCGGCTTCCTGCTGCGGGACGCGTCGTTCCCCCGGTCGGTCGAGCACTGCCTGATCGACATCGCGCGGTGGCTGCTCGAGCTCCCCGACCACTCCCAGCCGATGGCCGGGTCGGCCGCGGTGCAGCAGCAGCTCGACGCGGCCGAGCTGGACGACCTCGACGTCGACGAGCTCCACGAGGTGGTCGACCGCCTCCAGGTCTCCCTCGGAGACCTCCACGACCGCATCGAGAGCACCTACTTCCCCAGTCCCAAGCTCGCCAACGCCTGATGGCGCGCACCGATGAGCATCCACGTCGCCCTCGAACACCGCACCCACTACGCGTTCGACCGGGCGGTGGCGATCGGCCCGCACGTCGTCCGCCTGCGTCCCGCCCCCCACAGCCGCACCCCCGTCCTCTCGTACTCCCTCAGCATCGAGCCCGCCGACCACTTCATCAACTGGCAGCAGGACGCGTTCGGCAACTTCCTCGCCCGGCTCGTCTTCCCCGAGAAGGCGACCGAGCTGTCGATCACCGTCGACCTCGTCGCCGACCTGACCGTCGTCAACCCGTTCGACTTCTTCGTCGAGCCCGACGCCGAGCACTACCCCTTCGCCTACGGGGCCGACGAGCGGCGCGACCTCGCGCCGTACGTCGAGACCGACCCGGCGGGGCCGCTGCTGCGGGAGTGGCTGGCCGAGGTCAAGGTCCCCGACCAGGGGGAGCACATCGTCGACTTCCTGGTCGCCCTCAACCAGCGCCTCCAGGCCGACATCGCCTACACGACCCGCATGGAGCCCGGCGTCCAGACCCCGGAGCAGACCCTCGGCCTGGCCCTCGGCTCCTGCCGCGACAGCGGCTGGCTGCTGGTGCAGGTGCTGCGCCACCTCGGCCTCGCGGCCCGGTTCGTCTCCGGCTACCTGGTGCAGCTGTCGCCCGACGTGCGTCCCCTCGACGGCCCTCCCGGACCCGAGCGTGACTTCACCGACCTCCACGCCTGGTGCGAGGTGTACATCCCGGGCGCCGGGTGGATCGGCCTCGACCCCACCTCCGGCCTCTTCGCCGGCGAGGGCCACATCCCCCTGGCCTGCACCCCTCGCCCGTCGACCGCGGCGCCGGTCAGCGGTGCGACCGATCCGTGCGAGGTGACCCTCACCTACACCAACGAGGTCCACCGCATCCACGAGGACCCCCGCGTCACCCTTCCCTACTCCGACGCCCAGTGGGAGCGGGTCGACGCCGTGGGCCGGGAGGTCGACCGGCGCCTGCTCGAGGGCGACGTCCGCCTCACCCAGGGCGGCGAGCCCACCTTCGTGTCGGTCGACGACATGGAGGCGCCGGAGTGGAACACCGAGGCCGACGGTGACGACAAGCGCGCCCGCGCCTGGACCCTCGCCCACCGGCTGGCCGAGCGCTTCGCCGAGGCCCCGCTCATCCACGCCGGCCAGGGCAAGTGGTACCCGGGCGAGCCGCTCCCCCGCTGGCAGATCGGGGTGCACTGGCGCACCGACGGCGTGCCGCTGTGGTCGCGCCCCGAGCTGTTCGCCGACCCCTTCGCCCCCGGCCACGCCGACCTCGCCGCGGCCGAATCCCTGGCCCGACGACTGGCCGCCGCCCTGGGCCTCCCCGCCGACGGTCCGATCGCGGCCTACGAGGACCCGTTGGCCGCCCTGCTGGCGGCGGTCCGTCGACCCGACACCGATCCGCCCGAGGGCCACGACGAGGTCCTGTCGCCCGACGACGCGGCCGCCCTGGACCACGGCGACCCGATCGGGTGGGTGCTGCCCCTCCACCACCGGCGCGACCGCGAGGGCGGCTGGGCCACCTCGCGCTGGCGGCTCCGGCGGGGTCGCCTCCACCTCATCCCCGGCGACTCACCGATGGGGATGCGCCTCCCCCTCGACTCGCTCACGTGGACCCCGGTCCCCTCCGAACCCGAGCCGTCGACCTTCGACCTGAGCGGCGTCCTGCCCCTGCCCGCCGTCGTGGTCGGCACCCCGCCCGCGCCGGTGCCGGTGGTGCCGGTCGAGTCGGCGCCGCCGACCGCCGTCGGCGTCGAGCTGCGGCACGGGCGGTTGCACGTCTTCCTGCCGCCGCTGACCCACTTCTCCGACGCGGTCGAGCTGCTGGCCGTCCTCGAGGCGGTCGCCGGCGCCGAGGGCCACCAGATCGTGATCGAGGGCTACCCACCTCCCCGCCACGACCACCACCAGGTGCTGGTCGTCGCCCCCGACCCCGGGGTCATCGAGGTCAACATGCAGCCCCTCGCCTCGTGGGAGGAGCTGGTCGACGCCACCGAGGTCCTCTACGCCACCGCGACCGAGTGCCGCCTGGGCACCGAGAAGTTCGAGATCGACGGCACCCACTCCGGCTCCGGCGGAGGCAACCACGTCACCCTGGGCGGGCGCACCCCCGCCGACAGCCCGCTGCTGCGTCGCCCCGACCTCCTGCGCAGCCTGGTGACCTACTGGCAGCACCACCCGTCGCTGTCGTACCTGTTCTCGGGTCGCTTCATCGGTCCGACCAGCCAGGCGCCGCGCGTCGACGAAGCCCGCCACGATTCGCTCGACGAGCTGGAGATCGCGTTCGGCGAGCTCGATCGGCTCGGCGACGACCCGCCGCCGTGGATCGTCGACCGCCTGTTCCGCCACCTCCTCGTCGACCTCACCGGCAACACCCACCGGGCCGAGTTCTGCATCGACAAGCTGTTCTCCCCCGAGAGCGAGCGCGGCCGCCTCGGGCTGGTGGAGATGCGCGGCTTCGAGATGCCCCCGCACCCCCGGATGGCCCTCGTGCAGGCCCTGCTCGTCCGCAGCCTGGTGGCCCGCCTGTGGGAGGCCCCCTACGCCGAGCCGCTGGTGCGCTGGGGCACCGAGCTGCACGACCGGTTCCTGCTCCCGGCCGAGGTCGCCACCGACGTCGGACGGGTGGTCGACGACCTCGTCGCCCACGGGATGCCGTTCGAGCAGGCCTGGCTCGACCCCTTCCTCGAGTTCCGGTTCCCCCGTCTCGGCCAGACCATGGTGGACGGGGTCCGCATCGAGCTGCGCGGCGCCATCGAGCCGTGGATGGCCCTCGGCGAGGAGGTCACGGCCACGGCCACCGCCCGCTACGTCGACTCGTCGGTCGAGCGGCTGCAGGTCGAGGTCGACGGCCTCAACGAGGGTCGCCAGGTCGTCACCTGCAACGGCCGGCCCCTCCCGCTGCGCCCCACCTCGGTGCCCGGCACGCGCGTCGCCGGCGTGCGGTACCGGGCCTGGCAGCCGCCGTCGGCCCTGCACCCCACCATCAAGGTGCACTCGCCGCTGACCTTCGACCTGATCGACCTGCACAGCGGCCGGTCCCTCGGAGGCTGCACCTACCACGTCGTCCACCCGGGCGGCCGGTCCTACGAGACCTTCCCCGTGAACGCCAGCGAGGCCGAGGCCCGACGGACCAGCCGCTTCGAGGCGACCGGCCACACGCCGGGCCCGGTCGACGTGGCCGCCCTCACCGCCGAGCGCCCTGTGGGGGCCGGTTACCCTCGGACCCTGGATCTCCGCCGTCCCAGGTCCGGGGTGACCGACCCTCCATGAGCCGCGCCGCCACCACCGACCTCATCCAGCAGTACCGGCCCGTCGACGGGCCCTACGACGAGCTGGTCGGCGGCGACGGCGTGCGCCCCCACTGGGGCAAGGTCGCCGGATCCCTCGTCGAGCTGGCCCCGGCCGAGCTGGCCCACCGGATCGCCGAGACCCGCCGCCTGCTGGTCGACGACGGCGTCACCTACAACGCCTCGGTCGACGGGGTCCGGACGGCCCGGCCCTGGACCCTCGACCCCGTGCCGGTCGTCCTGCCCGCCGACGAGTGGGCCGACCTCGAGTCGGGGCTGGCCGAGCGGGCCGAGCTGCTCGACCTGGTGCTGGCCGACCTCTACGGGCCGCGCGAGCTGCTGAGCTCCGGCGTCCTGCCGCCCGAGGTCGTCTACGGGCACCCCGGGTTCCTGCGCGAGTGCGACCAGATCCGCCTCCCGACCCGCCACCAGCTGGTGAACGCCGCCTTCGACCTCGGCCGCGACGTCGACGGCAGCTGGGTCGTGATCAGCAACCGCACCCAGGCCCCGTCCGGCGTCGGCTACGCGCTGGAGAACCGGCTGGTGGTGTCGCGGGTGTTCCCCGACCTGTACCGCGAGGCCGAGGTCGTCCGCCTGGCCCCGTTCTTCCGCGAGCTGCGGGCGACGCTCCGCCGCGTCGCGCCGCAAGACCGACGGTCCGCCGACGATCGTCGTCCTCACCCCCGGGCCGTGGAGCGAGACGGCCTTCGAGCACGGCTACCTCGCCAGCTACCTCGGCTACCCGCTGGTCCAGGGCTCCGACCTGCGCGTCCGCGACGGTCGGGTGTGGATGCGCACCCTCGGGCGGCTCGAGCCGGTGCACGTGATCCTGCGGCGCGTCGATGCCAGCTGGTGCGACCCGCTCGAGCTCCGGCCCGAGTCCCAGCTCGGCGTCCCCGGGTTGCTGGAGGCCTGCCGCGTCGGCGCGGTGTCGGTGGTGAACACCCTCGGCAGCGGGGTGCTCGAGAACCCCGCGCTCCTCGCCTTCCTTCCCCGCATCGCCCAGGCCCTCCTCGGCCGCGACCTGGCCCTGCCGTCGGTCGACACCCACTGGTGCGGCGACCCCGACGACCTCCGCTTCGTGCTCGACCACCTCGACGAGCTGGTCGTGAAGCCGGTCGCCCGCTTCACCGAGGACACCACCGTCCTCGGGTGGACGCTCAGCGACGCCGAGCGGCGCGACCTCCGCGCCCGCATCGAGGCCCGACCGCTCGCGTGGGTCGCGCAGGACCCGATCCCGCTCGGGTCGGCCCCCACCCTCGTCGGCGGTGAGCTCGAGCCGCGCCGCACGGTGCTGCGCACCTTCGCGGTGGCCAAGGAGCAGGGCTACGCGCTGATGCCCGGCGGCCTGACCCGCGTGGCTCCCGAGGCCGACCAGGCCCACATCACGAACCAGCGAGGCGCGTGGAGCAAGGACACCTGGGTCCTGTCGCGCGAGCCCGAGCGGCTCACCGGCTTCTGGCTGCTGAGCTCGCCCACCGCCGACGCCGTCGAACCCGCGCTGGCCATGTCGTCGCGCGCCGCGGAGAACCTCTTCTGGCTGAGCCGCTACGCCGAGCGGGCCGAGTCCGTCGTCCGCCAGCTGCGCGTCGCGTCGGACCGCATCACCGAGTTCGCGCCCGGCGCCAACCCGGCCGGCAACGCCGCCAGCCGCGTGCTGCTCGAGGCGCTCACCGGGACGACCGGCACCTTCCCCGGCTTCGTCGGCGAGGGGGCCGACGAGCGGGTCCTCGCCCCCGCGGCCGAGCTGCGGTCGCTGCTGTCGGATGCATGGCGGGTCGGATCGGTCGCCCACTCGATCCGCCGCATGCTCGATGCCGCGGCCGAGGTGCGCGACCAGCTCTCGCCCGACACCTGGCTCGTCGTGGGCCACCTCGACCGCGACCTGGCCGAAGGTGGTGCCACGCTGGCCCCGGCCGCGTTCTCCGGCGCCCTCGGCCGGGTGGTGCACGCCATGCTGGCCTGGTCCGGGCTGTCGGCGGAGTCGATGGTCCGCGACGACGGGTGGCAGTTCATGGAGGCGGGCCGGCGGATCGAACGGGCGCTGCACCTGTGCCAGCTGCTGAGGGCGACGGTGACGACCCAGCGCGACGACGCCACCGACAGCCTCGTCCTCGAGTCGGTGCTGATCGCGACCGAGAACATCATCACCTACCGCCGCCGCTACCGGTCCCGGGCCCAGATCGAGACGGCCCTCGACCTGCTGCTCCTCGACGAGGGCAACCCGCGCTCCCTCGCCTTCCAGGTCGACCACCTGCTCGCCGCGGCCGATGCCATCCCCGGCGGGCGCCACGTCGACCGTGGCGCCCTCGATGCCCTGTTGGCCGAGCTGTCCAACTCCGTCCTGCTGGCCGACACCAACGCCCTCGCCACCGTCGGGTCCGACGGCCGCCTCGGCAGCCTCGACGCCACCCTCGGCGTGTGGATCGACGTCCTCAGCCGGGTCGCGTCCGAGCTCGACGCGCTCCACTTCTCCCACCAGCTCCCCCAGCGCGCGGTCGTGCCCACCCGGCACCCGTCGAGCGGCCTGGGTGTGGCGTCGGTGGGTGCGTGACGGACGTGGTGTACCGGGTCGTCCACCGCACGGAGTACCGCTACGAGCGGGAGGTGTCCGCCAGCTACGGCGAGGTCCACCTGCACCCCCGCGAGGCCCCCGGCCAGCAGACGTACACCTCCACCCTGGCGATCGACCCGGTCCCGGAGCACCACCGGGAGCGGCGCGACTTCTTCGGCAACCGGGCCGCGCACTTCACGGTGCTCGAACCGCACACCTCCCTGACGGTGACCGCCACCAGCGTGGTCGAGGTCGAGGGTCGCGACCTCCGCCCGCAGGTCGGCCGGCGGACGTGGGAGCAGGCCCGCGACCTCCTCCGCGCCGAGACCGGCGCCGACGTGGTCGACGCCCGCCAGTTCGTGCTCGACTCCAGCGCGGCCCCGGCCTCGGCGCTCGCCACCGAGTACGCGTCGACCTCGTTCGTCGCCGGCCGCGGCCTCCTCGACGCCCTGGCCGACCTCTCCCACCGCCTGCACACCGACTTCGAGTTCGCGCCCGGCGCGACCACGGTGTCGACGCCGGTCGACGAGGTGCTGGCCCGGCGGGAGGGCGTCTGCCAGGACTTCGCCCACGTCACCATCGCCGGGCTGCGGGGCCTCGGCCTGGCGGCTCGCTACGTCAGCGGCTACCTCGAGACGGTGCCACCGCCCGGTCGGCCGCGCCTGGTCGGGGCCGACGTGTCCCACGCCTGGGTGTCGGTCTTCGTGCCCCAGGTCGGGTGGGTCGACCTCGACCCGACCAACGACCAGTTCGTCACCAGCCGCTACGTGACGGTGGCCTGGGGGCGCGACTACAACGACGTCCCGCCGCTCAAGGGCGTGATCTACACCGAGAGCGAGAAGCAGGAGCTGAAGGTGACCGTCGACGTGGTCGAGGTCGACGACGACGACCCGGCCCTGGCCGACGTCGCCTCCTGACCCAGCGGGCTCCTACGACGCGATCAGGTCGATCAGCGCGGCCAGCGCGCCGACGACGGCGACCGCGACCAACCCGACCGTGAGCACCGTGCCGAGCGGGGGCGAGGGCATCGGCTCGCCCATGCGCATCGCCCGCTGGGCCTCGACCATCCGATGGCGACCGGCGACGGCGACGTAGGCCCCGAGGGCGAGGAACGGGATCCCGAAGAAGGCCAGCCACCGCGGCACGTCGGCCGCGGCCCGGCTGCCGGTGACCGCGAGGCCGGCGACGATGAGGGCCAGGGCGGTGCGGTTGTAGGCGAGGAAGGTGCGCTCGTTGGCCAGCGACCACCGGGGGTCCGGTTCCTCACCCTCGACGGGCCACCAGGACGCGTCGGGGTAGCTGCCGATCGACCGGCGGCGCGCCGGGGTCCGGGGTGGGTCCGGATCGTCGGCCACCGCGGGATCGGGGGTCGTGGGGGACCTACTCGCCGTCGTAGCTCAGGACGCCACGGATGTTCTTGCCGTCGCGCATGTCCTGGTAGCCCTGGTTGACGTCGTCGAGCGAGTAGGTGGTGGTGACCAGCTCGTCGAGCTTGAGCTTGCCCTCGTCGTACAGGCGCAGCAGGCGGGGGATGTCGCGGCGGGGGTTGGCGTTGCCGAAGATGCAGCCCACCAGCTCCTTGCGCTGCATGGCCAGGTCGAAGAGGTTGAGCTTCACGTCCTCCTGGCTGATCGGCGCGACCGCGGTGACGACGCCGCGCCCGCCCTTGGCGACCAGCGCCATCATCGGGGCGATCAGGTCGCCGGTGGCGACGCCGGTGGTGAGGATGGCCTTGTCGGCGTTGGCGCCCCAGGTGATCTCGCCGACGAGGGCCTGGGCCTCGTCGATCGATGCCGCGGTGTGGGTGGCGCCGAACTCCGCGGCCTTGCTCGCGCTTCCACGCCACCGGGTCGACGGCCACGACGTGGCGGGCGCCGGCCATGGCCGCGCCCTGCACCGCGTTCATGCCGACGCCGCCGAGGCCGATGACCACCGACGGTCTCGCCGCTGCTGGACCTCGGCGGCGTAGGTGGCCGCGCCCCAGCCGGTGGTGACGCCGCAGCCGACGAGGGCCGCCTTGTCGAGCGGGATCCACGTCGTCGATCTTGATGCAGCTGGCCTCGCTCACCACCGTGTAGGGCGAGAAGGTGCCGGTGCAGCACATGATGCCGAGGTCCCGGCCGTCCTTGGCGTGGTGGCGGGCGGTGAGGTCGGTGACCTGACGGCCGGCGAGGAGGAAGGCGCCGAGGTCGCACAGGTGCTGGCGGCCGCGGGCACACGACGGGCAGCGGCCGCACGACGGGATGAAGCCGAGCACGACGTGGTCGCCGGGCTTGACCGTGGTGACGCCGGCGCCGACCTCGACCACCTCACCGGCGCCCTCGTGGCCGCCGATGACGGGGAACTGCTCGAGGCCGATCAGGGCGGCGACCTCGGGGTCGAGGATCATGTCCCCGGTGACGAGGTGCTCGTCGGAGTGGCACAGGCCCGACGCGGCCAGCTTGACCTTGACCTCGCCGGGCTTCGGGTCGTCGAGCTCGATGTCCTCGACGCTCCAGTCGGCTCCGACCTCCCACAGGATGGCTGCACGGGTCTGCACGATGGGTCCTCCTCACGGCCGCTCGACGGCCTGGCGACGTGACGTCCCGCACCGTACCTGACCGGATGGTCAAGTGCTTCCGCACCGTCCCCACCCGCCGGGTCGTCAGTGGAGGGCGGGCTCGTCGGGGAGGACGGCGAACGACGCTCGGAGGAGGGGGGCGAGGTCGGCCGTCGGGTCGTTCAGCCACGCCTCGTAGGCCGCGACCGCGGCGCCGAGGGCGAGGTGCCCGACGAGCTGGGGGGCGAAGGCGTCGACCGGCTGACCGAGGCGCCGCGCCGCGAACGACGCCACCAACCGACGCCACTCGGCGTACCGCAGGGTGCTGTGGGCCTGGAGGGCGGGCACCCGCAGGATCAGCGACATGCGCTCGCGGTGCGACGCGACCGCTCCGGCCGGCACCTCGTTGAAGCGCACGACCGCGTCGGTGAGCGCCGCCAGCATCGGCTCGTCGTCGGCGACGGCGGACAGCCACTCGTCCATCGCCCGCAGCAGGGCATCGAACTCGCCCCACACGACGTCGTTCTTGGAGGCGAAGTAGCGGAAGAACGTCCGCCGCGAGACCCCCGCCTCGGCGGCGATGTCGTCGACCGTCGTCTCGTCGAAGCCGCGGTCGGCGAACAGGGCCAGCGCGACCTGCTCCAGCTCGATCCTCGAGGTCACCGGGGGGCGTCCGCCTCTGTCCCTCACCTTCGCTCGTTCCGCTCACGCATGCCTTTACTCTGGCACTCGGTGCCACTACCGTGCTCGGATGCCGCCCGCAGGGGGATGGCAGCCAGGAGGATCCGCCATGGACGAGCCCACCACCACCGCTCCCGCCGACGAGGCGATCGCCGACGACGAGGCCCTCGTCACCGACGAGCTGCTGGTCGAGGACGTGTCGATCGACGGGATGTGCGGCGTCTACTGACGCCGCCCCGAGCGACGACACCGACGACACCGTGCCCACGGTGACGACATCCGCGCCGGCGACGCTCGCGGACGCCGATCTGCTCGACCGGGCCTGGGACCTCGCGCCCCAGGTCTCGGTGCGACCGGAGGCCTTCGGCGCGCTGCTGTACCACTTCGGCACCCGACGCCTGTCGTTCCTGAAGGACCGGGCGCTGCTCGACGTGGTGCAGGGCCTCGCCGACGCCCCCTCGGTCCGCGCCGCCTGCGCCACCGCCGGCATCGCCGACGACCGGCTGCCCACCTACGCCCGGGCGCTCCAGCGGCTGGCCGACACCGACATGCTCCGGCCCCGCTCGACGGAGGAGGTGCCCACATGACCGCCACCATCCCGCTGGTCGACCACTTCGCCCGCGGTCTCGACGCTCCCATCTGCCTGACGTGGGAGCTCACCTACGCGTGCAACCTGGCCTGTCGTCACTGCCTGTCGAGCTCGGGCCGCCGCGACCCCCGCGAGCTGAGCACCGACGAGGCCAAGGCCGTGATCGACGAGCTCGAGCGGATGCAGGTGTTCTACGTGAACATCGGCGGCGGCGAGCCCACCATCCGTCCCGACTTCTGGGAGCTGCTCGACTACGCCACCGAGCACCACGTCGGCGTGAAGTTCTCGACCAACGGCGTGCGCATCACGCCCGAGGTGGCGGCCCGGCTGGCCGCGTCCGACTACGTCGACATCCAGATCTCCCTCGACGGCGCCACCGCCGAGGTCAACGACGACGTGCGGGGCGAGGGCTCCTACGCCACCGCCGTCACCGCCATGGAGAACCTGGCCGCCGCCGGGTTCGCGGGCTTCAAGCTCTCGGTCGTCTGCACCCGGCAGAACATCGCCGCAGCTCGACGCGTTCAAGGCCATCGCCGACCGCTACGGCGCCCAGCTGCGCCTCACCCGGCTCCGCCCCTCCGGCCGCGGCGCCGACACGTGGGACGAGCTGCACCCCACCCAGGCCCAGCAGCGCGAGCTCTACGACTGGCTGCTCGCCCACGGCGAGGACGTGCTCACCGGTGACTCCTTCTTCCACCTGGCCGCCTACGGCGAGAGCCTTCCCGGCCTGAACCTCTGCGGCGCCGGGCGGGTCGTGTGCCTGATCGACCCCGTGGGCGACGTCTACGCCTGCCCCTTCGCCATCCACGACGCCTTCCTCGCCGGCAACGTGCGCGACGACGGCGGCTTCACCGGTGTGTGGCGCGAGTCCGAGCTCTTCCGCTCGCTGCGCGAGCCCCAGTCCGGCGGCGCCTGCGAGCAGTGCTCCGCGTGGGACGCCTGCCGCGGCGGCTGCATGGCGGCCAAGTTCTTCACCGGGCTGCCGCTCGACGGTCCCGACCCTGAGTGCGTCAAGGGCCACGGCGAGCCCCTGCTCGTCTCGGTCGAGCCCGGCACCGCCCCCCGACCTGGCGCCGACCACTCGAAGGGCGTCGGCGCCGTGCCGGTCGTCCTCGGCCGCCGACCCGACCGCGCCTGCGACGAGAGCCCCCTCGCCGGCGTCGCCACTCCTAAGGACACCGATCCCCATGGCGAACCCCTGGTTCGAGACCGTCGCCGAGGCCCAGCGCCGGGCCAAGAAGCACCTCCCCCCGTCGGTGTACAGCGCCCTGCTGGCCGGCTCGGAGAAGGGCGTGTCGCTCGACGACAACCTGGCCGCCTTCGGCGAGCTCGGCTTCGCGCCCCACCGTCGCCGACAAGCCGGCCGACCGCGACCAGTCGACCTCGGTCATGGGCCAGCCGATCTCCCTGCCGGTGCTGATCTCGCCCACCGGCGTGCAGGCCGTCCACCCCGACGGTGAGGTGGCAGTGGCCCGGGCCGCGGCCGCCCGCGGCACCGCCATCGGGCTGTCGTCGTTCGCCAGCAAGCCGGTCGAGCAGGTGGTCGAGGCCAACGCCCAGACGTTCTTCCAGCTCTACTGGTGTGGCACCAAGGAGCACATGGCGGCGCGGCTGAAGCACGCCGAGGCCGCCGGCTGCGTGGGGATGATCATCACCCTCGACTGGTCGTTCTCGCACGGCCGCGACTGGGGCAGCCCGCAGATCCCCGAGGTGCTCGACCTCAAGGCCAAGGCCCGCTTCGCCCCCGAGATCATCCGCCGCCCGGCGTACATCAAGGAGTGGGTGCAGTCCGGCGGCATCCCCGACCTGACGGTGCCGAACATGGTGCTGCCCGGTCACCCGGCGCCCACCTTCTTCCAGGCCTACGGCGAGTGGATGCAGACCCCGCCCCCGTCGTGGGACGACGTCGCCTGGCTGGTCGCCGAGTGGGACGGCCCGGTGATGATCAAGGGCATCTGCCGCATCGACGACGCCAAGCGGGCCGTCGACGCCGGCGCCCGCGCCATCTCGGTGTCGAACCACGGTGGCAACAACCTCGACGGCACCCCGGCCCCGATCCGGGTCCTGCCCGGCATCGCCGAGGCGGTCGGCGACCAGATCGACGTCGTGCTCGACGGCGGCATCCGCCGGGGCAGCGACGTCGTGAAGGCCGTCGCCCTCGGCGCCAAGGCCGTCATGATCGGCCGGGCCTACCTGTGGGGCCTCGCCGCCAACGGCCAGGCCGGCGTCGAGAACGTCCTCGACCTGATGCGCAACGGCATCGACTCGGCCCTGCTCGGGCTGGGCAAGGCGTCGATCGCCGAGCTCGGCCCCGACGACGTGCTCGTGCCCGAGGGCTTCACCCGTCGGCTGGGCGCCGGCGACTAGTGCCGTGACGGCCGACGGGGCGGCGCCGACCCTCCTGGGCGACCTCACCTCGCCCGACGTGGCGGCCCGGGCCGACGGCGACGGTGCTGGTCGTGCCGCTGGGCTCGACCGAGCAGCACGGACCGCACCTCCCGCTCTCGACCGACACCGACGTGGCCGTCGCGGTGGCCGGGCGGCTCGCGGCGACGCGCGACGACGTCCTGGTCGCGCCGGCGCTGCCCTACGGCTCGTCGGGCGAGCACGCCGGCTTCGCCGGCACGCTGTCGATCGGCGCCGCCGCCCTCGAGCACGTCGTGGTCGAGCTGGTGCGCAGTGCCGACGCCTTCGCCGGTGTGGTGCTGGTGTCCGGGCACGGGGGCAACGCCGCGCCGCTGGCCGCCGCGGTCGACCTCCTCCGCTCGGAGGGCCGGCAGGTGATGGCCTGGTCGCCCCGCATCCCGGGCGGCGACGCCCACGCCGGCCGCACGGAGACGTCGCTCCTGCTCGCCGCTGCGCCCGGAGGTCGTGGCCGCCGACCGGGCCGAGGCGGGCGACACGCGGCCGCTGGCCGAGATCCTCCCGGCCCTCCGCTCGGGGGGCGTGGCCGCGGTGTCGCCCAACGGCGTCCTCGGCGACCCCACCGGCGCCTCGGCCGACGAGGGCGAGACGCTTGCTGACCGCCCTCACCGCCGACCTCGACGTCGCGATCACCAGCTGGAGGACGTCGTGGTGAGCGCGACGGAGGTGGAGGGCTCGGTCGCGGTGGTGACGGGGGCGGCGCGGGGGATCGGGGCCGCGGTCGCCCGCGCCCTGGCGACGCGGGGCTGGCGGCTGGTGCTGGTCGACCGGTGCGACGACGACCCGGTCCTCGACTACGCACTGGCCACCCCGGCCGAGCTCGACGCGGTGGTCGCCGCGTGCGGGGGCGCCGACGGTCGGGCCATCGGCCTCGTCGGCGATGTGCGCGACCAGACCGCCCTCGACGGCGCGGTCGCCCGCGCCGTCGAGACCTTCGGCGGGCTCGACGCCGCCGTCGCCGCCGCGGGCGGCATCGCCGGGTCGACGGCCTGGGCCGACGACGACGCGGTCTGGTCCGCCATGGTCGGCATCAACCTCGAGGGCGTCTGGCGTCTGGCCCGGGCGGCAGTGCCCGCCCTCCTCGACCGACCGGTGCCCCGCCACGGTCGCTTCGTCGCCATCTCCTCGGCCGGGGGCACCGTGGGCCTCCCCCTGCTCTCGGCCTACGTGGCCGCCAAGCACGGGGTCCACGGGTTCGTCCGCAGCCTGGCGGCCGAGCTCGGGCCCCACGGCGTCACCGCCAACGCCATCGCCCCGGGCTCGACCACCACTGCGATGCTCGATGCCAGCGCGGTGGTCTACGACCTGCCCGACACCGACGGGTTCCGGCAGCACCACCTGCTCGACCGCCCGCTCGACCCCGACGAGGTCGCCGCCCTGGTCGCCTGGGTGTGCAGCCCCGAGAGCGCCGGGGTCACGGGGGCGGTGCTGCCGGTCGACGCCGGCATGACCGCGCGGTGACCGACCCCGCACCGCCCACCGCCGGCCGCGACACCGACCCGGCCCGGCGCCGGGGCTGGGGGCTCCGGCTCGATCCGGGCGTGCGGCGGATCGAGGGTGGTCGCGGACTGGTCGGCGGCACGCCGCTGCGGGTGCTGCGCCTGTCCGACCGGGGTCGGATGTGGGTGGATGCCGTCGCCGCCGGCGACGACGTGCCGACCGACGAGGGCTCGCAGCGCCTGGCCCGACGACTGGTCGACGGCGGCCTGGCCCACCCCCTCCCGCCGGCCGGCGCCGGTCCCTCCCCGGCGGATGTGGCGGTCGTGATCCCGGTGCGCGACGACGCCGACGCGCTGCCCGCCACGCTCGCTCGCCTCGGGCCGGTCGCCGAGGTCGTCGTGGTCGACGACGGGTCGGCCGACCCCGGCCCGGTCGCCCGCGCTGTCGCCCGAGCGGTCGGCGACGTCGCGACCGAGCCGGGCACGACCCCGGCGGTGCGCGTCGTCCGCCACGACCGCTCGCGGGGACCCGGCGCGGCCCGTGCCACCGGGGTCGCCGCGTCGTCGGCCCCGTTCGTCGCCTTCGTCGACGCCGACGTGCGCCTCGACGACGGCTGGCTCGACATCCTCGGCGACCACCTCACCGACCCGACGGTCGGCGCGGTCGCCCCGCGGGTGCGCGCCCGCGACTCCGCAGCGCCTGGGTGGCTGGCGAGCTACGAGGCGACCCGGTCGCCGCTCGACATGGGCCCGCAGGCCGCCCCGGTCCGGCCGGGATCCCGCGTGCCCTACGTCCCGACCGCGGCCGTGCTGGTGCGGCGCACCGCCCTCGACGCCGTCGGCGGCTTCGACCCCGACCTCCGCGTCGGCGAGGACGTCGACCTGGTGTGGCGGCTGCACCGGGCCGGGTGGCGGGTGCGGTACGAGCCCGCCGCGACCGCGACCCACCCGTCCCGATCCACCGTCGGGTCGTGGCTCCGCCAGCGGGCCACCTACGGCACCTCCGCCGCCGCGCTGGCCGCGCGACACGGCGCGGCGGTCGCCCCGGCCCGCGGTCTGTCGGGGTGGAGCGCCCTGGCGTGGGGGGCGGTCGTGGCCGGCCACCCGGTCCTGGGCGCGGCGGTGGGCGCGGCCACGACGGCGGCCCTCGTCCCGAAGCTGCGCGGCCTGGACGACCCGGTCGGCGAGGCGGTGCGCATCGCCGGCCCCGGCCACATCTGGGCCGGTCGCGCCGTGGCCGAGGCCCTGCGTCGCCCGTGGTGGCCGCTCGCGGCGACGCTCGCCCTGACCCACCGCCGGTCCCGCGCCGCCCTCGCTGCGGCCGCGGTCCTGCCCCCCCTCGCCGACTGGTGGACCACGCGTCCCCCGCTCGACCCGGCCCGGTACGTGGCCCTCCGCCTGGCCGACGACGTCGCCTACGGCACCGGCGTCTGGATCGGGTGCGTCAGGACCCGGTCGGCCCGCGCCCTGCTCCCGTCGTTCAGCGGCCCCCTCGACCCTCCGGTGGCCGCCGACCCCTGACGACGCTGCGTCCCTGGTCAACGACCTGATGGGCTGAATCGCTCAAGACGAGCCCGCTCCTGCCGACGCGTGCGGAGCAACGTGTGTGATGGGAGAGGGAGGGTCCGGGGGGTTGAAGCTCGGGGGAGCGACTCTCGTCGCCGCGCTCGTCGCGGGCGCGGCCTGGACGGGGATGGGGCCGTCGAGCCCCGCGGGCGCGGCCGTCACCGTCACCTCCGCGGGCACCACCGTGACGGTGACCTCCTCCGCCGGCAGCCCGGTCGAGGTGACCTGCTCCGGCGGCCAGGTCCGGGCCCAGGGCATCGCGCCGTCGCCTCCCGTGTCGTGTGCCGCTGCGACCAGGGTCACCGTGGTCGGCGACGACGCGAACAACTACGTCAACCTCCAGGGACTGGGCTCTGCGTTCCCCGCCCTGGCCGAGGTGCTCGTCTCCCCCGGTGGCGGCAGCAACCTCATCCTGGGCTCGCCGCAGCGCGACAGCGTGATCGGCACGATGGGCGGCCGGGACCACGTGCGGCTGGACGCCACCGGCGACCCGGACGGTCCGATCGACCTCGGCTCGGGCGAGGCCGACACCGTGAGCATCGAGGGCACGTCGGGCAACGACACCATCGTCCTGCGCACCGGGTCGCCGTCCAGCCGCGTCGACATCACCCGGGGGACGTGGAGCGTCCCGGTGACCGGGACCCGCGCGATCGGCGTCGTGGCCGGCGACGGTGACGACGTCGTCGACGCGTCGGACATGGGAGAGGGCGGCGTCGCCGACCTCTCCGCGACGGGTGGCCGGGGTGACGACGTCCTGCGGGGCGGAGCGGTGACCAACGTCCTGGCCGGCGGCGTCGGCACCAACACGCTCGTGGGCGGTCCCAAGGCCGACGTGATCACCACCGAGAGCCCGACCGACACCATCGAGGGCCGGGGCGGTGCCGACGAGATCATCGACCAGGGAGCGGGCCGGGTCGGCGGTCGCACCTTCGTCGCCCCGTCCACGGCCGACGACGTGTGGGTCCTGCGGGCCGATGGCGACGCCGCGGTGCGCACCCGCTCCAACGGCGACGGCACGGTCCGCGTGACCGCGGCGCTGGCCCGCAGCGGCATCCAGCGGCTGGGTCCGGACGTCTCCTGGATCCGCCTCGACCCGGACGGCACCGGCCTCCCCCAGGACAGGGTGGTGCTCGACCTGGCCGCCCTGCCCGATCACGCCCAGCGCGTCAGCTCGACCTCGCCCGGCACCGTCGTCGACCTGGTCGTCCCGACCGGTTCGTGGAGCCGGACCGGCACCACCGTGACGTTCTCGGGTCCCTACGGCGAGGTCGTCGTCGGGACCGGGCCGACGGTCGGCGTCCGCGCCCCGTTCACCGACCCCGAGGCGCGCTTCGCCCACCGCGTGGTCCGCGACACCGAGATGCGGCTCCCGACCGCGTCCGAGCGCACCGGGTACCAGGCGCAGCTGGAGTCCGGCGCCGTCACCCGGGCCACGCTGGCCGCCCGCCTCACCAGCACCGACACGTTCCGCGGCCTCGCCGTCGATCGGGCCTTCATCGACATCCTGCGCCGCGGCACCGACCGGGCCGGGCGCGACTACTGGGTGGGCCGCCTGCGCCGCGGGCTGGTCACCCGCAAGCTGCGAGCGAACCTCTACGGCTCGGCCGAGTACCAGAGCACCCAGGGCGGCGGCACCGTCCCGGGCTTCGTCACCTCGGCCTACCGCGACATCCTCGGCCGCGACCCCGACGCCGCCGGCCTCGAGTACTGGGTCGGGCTCGTCCGTGACGGCACCCCCCGGGGCACGGTCGCCGAACGGTTCCTCGCCTCCGCCGAGGCACGCAACGTGATCATCAGCGACCTCTTCCTGCGCTGGGTCGACCGTGAGCCGACAGCCTCCGAGCTGACGACCTGGCGGACGCAGCTGGCCTCGACGACCACCGACGGTGAGGTCGCCCTCATCCGCTTCGCTCGCCGGCAGCGCCGCCTACTTCACCCGACCCGACGCCTGACCCCGAACGCGACCGCCCGCATGCTGCGCCCCTGGCCACGGGCCTGAGGTCGGCCGAAGTGCTCACATGTCGGGCCCGCCGGCCGACGGGCGACGAGCACGTCACGTGCACGTGACGAGCGCGCCGATCCGGCCTGGCAGACGGAGGGACGACCGATGAGGTTCAAGGGAGCGACGGTCGTCGCCGCTCTGGCGACCACTGCGGCGTGGGCGGGGATCGGGCTCGGCGCCTCTCCCGCAGGCGCAGCCGTGACCGTCACCTCGTCGGGCACCACCGTCACCGTGACCACCACCGCCGGCAGCTCGGTGGCGGTGACCTGCAACGGGGGCCAGGTGCGGGCCCAGGGCATCGCCCCCACCCCGCCGATCGCGTGCGCCACCGTGACCGCGATCAACATCAACGGCGACGCCGGCAACAACTTCGTCGACGTCGGGGCCGTCGGCACCGCGTTCGGCGCGCTGGCGAACATCCGCATCGCGCCCGGCGGCGGCTCCAACCTGGTGTTCGGATCACCCAAGCGGGACACCGTGACCGGATCGAACGGTGGGCAGGACCAGGTCTGGCTGGACGCCGAGGGCGCCGCCGACGGCACGATCGGCCTCGGTGGGGAGGCCAACGACACCGTCAACGTGTTCGGCACCACCGACGGAGAGCGGATCACGGTCGCGTCGGGCAGCCCGGCCTCCCGCACCGACATCACGCGCGGGACGTGGAGCGCCCCGCTCACCGGCGCCCGGACCATCGGCGTCATCGCCGGCGAGGGTGACGACGTGATCGATGCCAGCGGCCTCGGCGACACCTCCGTCGTCGGCCTGGTCGCGCAGGGCGGCCTGGGAAACGACACGGTCCGCGGCGGCTCGCCCGCCAGCATCATCTCCGGGGGCACCGGCTCCAACACCCTGTACGGCGGGCCGAAGGCCGACACGTTCATCACGGAGAGCACCGACGACGCGATCGAGGGTCGAGGGGGCGCCGACGTCATCCACGACCAGGGGGCCGGCGCGGTGGGCGACCGCACGATGTCCGTCGTGTCCACCGAATCCGACGAGTGGGTCCTCCACGCCGACGGCGACGCCCTGGTCCGGGCGAGGGCCCGCACGGCGACCTCCGCCCGGGTGACCGCGGCGCTGGCCCGCAGCGGCATCCAGGACCTCAGCGACGGCGTCGCGACGATCACCTACGAGCCCGACGGGACCGACCTCCCCGCCGACCGGGTCCTGTTCGACGTGGCCGCCCTGCCCCAGCACTCGCAGCGCATCCGGTCGACCTCGCCGGGCACCGTGGTCGACCTGGTCGTCCCGACCGGGTCGTGGACCCGCAGCGGCGCCACCGTCACCTTCACCGGGCCCTACCGTCCGGTCGACGTCGGCACCGGCACGGTGGTCTCGATCCGGGCGCCCTACACCGACCCGGAGGAGCGCTTCGTCCACCGCCTCATCCGCGACCTCGAGATGCGCATCCCGACCGCGCTGGAGCGGACGACGTACCGGACCCAGCTCGAGGCCCGGACGACGACGCGCGACGCACTCGTGGCCCGGTTCACCTCGACCGACGCGTTCCGGGGCCTCGCCGTCGACCGTGCCTTCGTCGACATCCTGCGTCGCAGCACCGACGCCGCGGGCCGGGCGTACTGGGTCGACCGCCTCCGTGGCGGGACGAGCCTCCGTCGGATGCGCGCCAGCCTCTACGGCTCCAACGAGTACTTCTCGGTGCACGGTGGGGGCACCGTCGCCGGGTACGTGAACGCGGCCTACCGCGACATCCTCGGCCGCGACCCCGACGCCGCCGGCCTCGAGTACTGGGTGGGGCTGGTCGCCGCCGGGACCCCCCGTGGCACCGTCGCCGACCGGTTCCTCAACACGTCCGAGGCGCGCCTGGTGATCGTGCGCGACCAGTTCCTGCGGTGGGTCGACCGGAACCCGACCAGCCAGGAGCAGGCGATCTGGTCCGATCGCATGGGGGCAGCCACCACCGACGGCGAGCTCACGCTGATCCGTTCGCTCGCCGCCAGCAGCACGTACTTCGACCGTCCGGACATCTGAACCGCGGCCGCGCCACCGCAGCCGTTCAGGCCAGGGCGCGCGCCGGGTCGAGCACGTCGGTGACCAGCCCGTCGAGCTGTGACTCGAGGGTGGCGGGGTCGAACGCCAGGCACAGGACGATGAGGCGGTCGACTCCGGCCGCGGCGTAGGCCTCCACCTCGGCCGGTCCGACCGGGTTGAAGTAGGGGCACACGGTCACGACGACGTCGTCGCGGGTGCGGTCGTGCTCGCCGAGGATGGCCTCGAGCCGGGCGAGCGGCTCGGCCATGTCGGCCGGCGCCCGGTTGAACGAGATCCAGCCCTGGCCCAGCCGGGCCACCCGGCGCATGGCCGCGTCGCTCTCGCCGCCGACGTGGATCGGCGGGTGCGGGGTCTGCACCGGCTTCGGGTACATGCGGCACGGGGGCAGGTCGTACAGCTCGCCGCGGACCTCCGACACCTCGTCGGTCCAGAGGCTCTTCATCACCGCGATGTGCTCGTCGGCCCGCTGGCCCCGCTTCTCGAAGGGCATGGCGACGGCCTCGAACTCCTCCCGCAGCCACCCGATCCCGATGCCGAAGTCGACCCGGCCCCCCGAGAGCGAGTCGAGATCGGTCACCTGCTTGGCGGTGTAGACGGGGTTGCGCTGCGGCACGAGGCAGATGGCGGTGCCCAGCCGCACCCGGTCGGTCACCGCCGCGAGGTAGGTCAGGGCGGTCAGCGGCTCGAGCATGCCGGAGTCGGCGCCACCGGGGAACTGCCCGTCGGGCGAGTACGGGTACTGCGACTCGTACTCGTCGAAGAGCACGACGTGCTCGGGCACCCAGATCGACTCGAAGCCGCGCTCCTCGACCGACCGGCCGAGGGTCCGCAGGATCTCGGGGCTGGCGTTGCCGTTGCCCAGGGGGACGAACACTCCGACATCCACGGTGGTCTCCTCCGAAGGGGGGTGACCGATCGAAGGGGACCGGTCGAGGGCGAGAACGAGTTCTAGTGCATCGCCGAGCCGCCGGTACCGTGCGGGCGATGACCACCGACGTCGAGTTCCTCGGGCTGGAGGCGACCGGCGAGCCGGGACGGCACCGCTTCACCGTCACCGACCGCCTGGCCCGGCTCGACGGCCGGCTCTACGGGGGGACGGCCATCGCGGTGTCGATCGCGACGGCCGAGCTGGCGACCGAGCGGACCCCGCTGTGGGTCACGACCCAGTTCGTCTCGACGGTCGGCAAGGGCAGCGACGTCGACGTGCTGACCGAGGTGCTGGCCCAGGGCGGGCGGACGTCGCAGGTGCGGGTGACCGCCACCTCCCCGACGGGCGACACCGTCTTCGCCTCGCTCGGCGCCACCGGCCGCCCGAAGCCCGGAGGCCTCACCGGCGTGTTCGAGCGCCAGCCCGTGGTCGACGGCCCCGCCGACTCCGAGCTGTGGTCGAACCCGATGGTCGGCGTCGCCCGGGCCCTCGGCATCGACCCGCCGCCGTCGCTCGTGGCCCAGGGCAGCGACGGCTTCGGGCTGTCGATGGAGATCCGCCAGCCGACCGTCCACGACCACCCGGATCCGGGCCCCGGGCGGCTGTGCATCTGGGTGCGCCGGCGCGACGGCGTGCCCGTGACCCCCGCGATCGCCGCGTACCTGGCCGACATGGTGCCGATGAGCATCGTGAGCGCCCTGAAGGCCCCGGCCGCCGGGACCAGCCTCGACAACACCGATGCGTCTGGGGTCGTTCGTCGAGACGGAGTGGATCCTCCTCGACCTCCGCCCGCACCTCGCCATCGGCGGCTACGCCCACGGCATCGCCCACGTGTGGAGCGAGGACGGCCACCTGCTCGCCACCGCCAGCCAGACCGCGTCGATGTCGCAGATCGACCCCGCCCAGTTCCCCGGTCTCGTGGGCGACGGCGGCGAGCCGGGCTGATGGCTGCGACCTCCTTCCCCGGCTTCCCCGCTGGCCGTCGCCTGCGGCGAGGAGGCATCGGATCCGCTCGTCTGGCACGAGGGGGCGAGGTCCGGGTCGACGAGCTGGCCCGGAGCGGCCACTCGAGCGGATCGACGGCGGGCACCTGGCCACAGACGTGGCCGCCGCGGGGATCGGTCGACGGTCCCGTCGGGAAGTGGCGCTCACGGCGTCGATCATCTGCGCCATCTGCTCGGCGTACATGCGCCGGATCCGACGCAGGTGACGGTCGAACCCGCCGCTCTCGACGAACGCCGCGATCGCCAGCTGCGGGGCGGTCGCGGTGGCCTGGTTCACCACCAGCTTCAGGAGCTCGAGCGCGTCCTGGTACCGCCCGGGGATCGCCCACCCGACCCGCATGCCCGGGCGACACCGTCTTGCGAGAAGGACCCGCAGTAGCAGCACCAGCCCGCGCGTGTCGAACGCCTTGATCGCCTTGGGTCGACGGCCCGTCGAAGACCAGGTCGCCGTACACGTCGTCCTCGACCAGCGGGACGTCGTGGCGGTCGAGCAGGTCGACGAGGGCCCGCTTGTCGTCGTCGGCCATGCAGGAGCCCGAGGGGTTCGAGAAGTTCGACACCAGCGCCACCGCGGCGATCGGCTGGCGGCCCAGCACGCTCGAGCCAGCGTGGCGAGGTCGATGCCGTCGCGCGGGCTGGTGCGCGATCTCGACGACCCGGCAGCTCGAGCGAGGCCAGCACCTCGAGCAGCGCGTAGTAGGCGGGGCTCTCGATCGCCACCGTGTCGCCGGGGCGCGTCACCGCGCGGATCGACAGGTACACGGCCTCCTTGCGCCGCTGGTGATGACGACGTCGTCGGGCGACGACCGCGTAGCCGGCGTCGAGCGCCGTGCTGGGCGATGGCCCGGCGCAGCACCGGGCTGCCCGGCGGCGCGTCGTAGGAGTGGCACGCCGTCGGCTGCAGTCCGCAGCGCCTGGCCGAGCAGCCGGTTGAGGGTCGGCGATCGCCATGAGCTCCGGTCCCTGCACCGCCGCGCCGAGCGTCGGGCGCTGCGGGTTGCCGATGCCCAGGTTGAGCTTCATCGACAGGGCCGCGTCGACGCGGCGCGCTCGCATCGACGGCGCCGGCGATGCCGGGGTCGAGGCGATCGTCCCGGCTCGGCCGCTCGACGAAGTAGCCCGAGCGTCGGGCGGCTGCGGACCAGCCCGCGGGCCTCGAGGAGCCGGCAGGCCTCGACCGCGGTCGTCACGCTCACGCCGTGCTGCTCGCGCAGCCGTCGGACCGACGGGATGCGATGTCCCGGCGGGTAGACCCCGTCCGTCGATCTGCGCCGCGACGAGGTCCGCCAGCTGCTCGTACAGCGGTCGGCGGCGGGGTCGGGGTCGAGCCATCGACGCAACTGTAGGGCAGCACAGACGACGCTCGATCGCCGTGCACGGCAGATCTGTACTGGTCGACAAGCCCGAGGATCTGTGCCTTCTCGGCCGCCCGGTCCGTCCGTACCGTCGACCACGGTGACCGCCATGACGACGCCGACGCCGGACTTCGAGGTCGTGTGGGAGATCGAGCCGCCGCTGCGACGCCGACCTCGGCCGACGCTGCAGGTCCAGATCGAGGCGGCGCGGGACCGTGGCGACCTCGATCCTCGTCCCCGACAACCACACCGGGCGGCGCCACGGTGTCGAGCATCGCCGTCGCCCGGGAGGTCCGGCGCGCCGGGTTGGCCGCCGTCGCATGCCTCAACGCCCGGGACCGGAACCTGCTCGGGCTGCGCCGGGACCTGCTGACCTGCACGTTCGACCTGGGCGTCGACGACGTCGCTGCTGGTCCACGGCGACGAGCCCGACATCGGAACCCGGTCCTCGGACCTGACGGTGCGCACGATGCTCGAGGAGTGCCGCGTGCAGGCGCCGCCACCTGCGGGTCGGCGTCACCAGCCGCCTCGGCCCGTTGCCGACGTGGAAGTCGTCGGCCGACCGCCTCTTCGTCCAGGTCTCCTCGACCGTCGACCGGCTCCTCCGCTGGCGCGACGCGGGTGCGACTTCGACGGGCCGATCGTACGCCGGCCGTGATGGTGGTGCCCAGCCGGCGCGATGGCCGAGCGCCTCGCGGCCCGGATCCCCGACCTCGCGGTCCCCGAGGCGCTGGCTCGACGCCATCGATCGCGACCCGCGAGCGGGCGTGCGAGCTCGCGGCCGACCTGGCCGAGCAGATCCGGACGTCGGGGGCCTTCGCCGGCGTCCACGTCGTGAGCGGCCGCCGCGCCGGTGCGACCGCGGCGCGGCTCGCGCGGCCTCACGACCGCCCCGCGCCCCCGACGCCGCCGTCCTCGCCTGATCCCGACACCCGGAGCACCATGACCATCACCGCCAACCTCGGCTTCCCCCGCATCGGCGCATCGACCGCGAGCTGAAGTGGGCCGTCGAGGCCGCCTGGCGCTCCGGCGACCTCGACGACCTGCATGGACGACGGCCGCCGAGCTCCGCGCCCGGCACTGGCAGGCTCCAGGCCGACCGCGGGCTGCGGCGCATCCCGGTCGGCGACTTCTCGCTACTACGACCACGTGCTCGACGCCGCGCTCGCGGTGGGCGCGGTCCCCGGCCGGTTCGGCGGCGCCCCGTTCGACCCCGGCGCGAGCGACGACCGACCTCGGCCCGGTACTTCGCTGATGGCCCGAGGCGGCCCCCTCGACGGTGCGGACCGGCCCGCTCGAGATGACGAAGTGGTTCGACACCAACTACCACTACCTCGTCCCCGAGCTCGAGCCCGACCAGACGTTCGAGGCCCGACCGGCCCGGCTCGCTCGAGCCACCTCGCCGAGGCGACGGCGCTCGGCTCCCGCGCCCGCGTCGTGCTCGTCGGACCGCTCACGTTCCTCGGCCTGGCCAAGCGCACCGACGGTGGCGACCCGATCGAGCTGCTCGACGCGGTGCTGCCGGCCTACGTCGAGCTCGTGGACGACGCTCCGGCGCGGCCGGAGCCGACGCGTTCCAGCTCGACGAACCGCCTGCTCGTGACCGACCTGCCCGCCACCGCGCGTGCCGCCTACCCGGCCGCCTACGCGCGCTCTGCGCGGCGGCTGCGGCGACGCCGAGCTCACGCTCGCCACCTACTTCGGCGACGCTCGGCCCGACGACCGCGCTGGCGGTGTCGCTGCCCGTCGACGTGCTCCACGTCGACCTGGTGCGGGCCGCGGCCAGCTCGACGGCCGTGCTCGACGCGCGGCCGCCGGGCCTGGCGCTGTCGCTCGGCGTGGTCGACGGCCGCAACATCTGGCGCTCGGTCCTCGACCGCTCGTCGCACGCGTCGGCTCGGTCGGCCGACCGCCATCGGCTCCGACGCGGTCACCTCGCACCGTCCTGCTCGCTGCTGCACCTCCCGGTCGACCTCGTCGCAGGAGGACGAGCTCGACCCCGAGCTGCGGTCGCTGGCTGTCGTTCGCCCCGAGCGGCTCGACGAGGTCGGCGTCGCTCCACGAGGTGCGCCGAGGGCCGGGCCGACGGCGCGGCACCGAGCTCGGGCCTACCGGGCGGCCGCCGCGTCGCGCGACGCTCGCCCGCGGTGCACCGACCCGACGTCGCCGAGCGGGTCGCCGCGGTGACGCCGCGACATGGCGGCCCGGCCTCGCCGTACGCCGTCCGGCGCGAGCGTCGCAGGCACGCGCGCTCGACCTGCCGCCGTTCCCGACGACCACCATCGGCTCGTTCCCCCAGACCGACGAGATCCGCGAGCTGCGCGCGGCGCTCCGACCGCAGGAGATCGACGACGCGGCCTACGAGGCCGGGCTGCGCGACGGCGACCGCAGGCGTGCATCCGGGAGCAGGAGGCGCTCGGCCTCGACGTGCTGGTGCACGGCGAGCTCGAGCGCACCGACATGGTCGAGTACTTCGGCGAGCAGCTCGACGGCTTCGCCACCACCGCCAACGGCTGGGTGCAGAGCTACGGCTCGCGCTGCGTGAAGCCGCCCGTGCTCTTCGGCGACATCGTGCGTCCCGCGCCGATGACGGTCGGCTGGGCGACGCTACGCCGCAGGCCTCACCGACCGGCCCGTGAAGGGCATGCTCACCGGGCCGGTCACCATCCTCCAGTGGTCGTTCGTGCGCGACGACCAGCCGCGGTCGACGACCGCCACCCAGCTCGCCCTGGCCCTGCGACGAGGTCGCCGACCTGTGGCCGACGGCATCCCGACCGGTCCAGATCGAGCGGCTGCGCGCCGACGGCCGACCCGTCCGCGGCATCTGCTGGTACAGCCGGGGCGACCAGTACGACTGGGACACCGCCCTCACCGTGCCGGTCGGCGCGGTGACCGAGGTCGGCCTGTTCGACGTCGACCGGCGGCCCCGTCCGGTGGCCGACGCCTACGCCGCCCTCGCGCGCCGCTGGGCCGACGTCGAGCCGTCAGCGACCTGAGGACGCCCTGACCCGCGCCTGCGCGGGTTCGGCCGCCGGGCTCACCAGTCGTCGCCGGGGCGCTCCTCGCAGGCCAACGGGCCGGTCAGGTCGAGATCGGCCGTCGGACCGGTGCGGAGGACCATGACGCCGTCGTCGTCCTCCTCGGTGCGACGCACGTCGCCCTCGGCCGTCCGCACGAAGGTCGGACCCTGCCAGCGCTCCCAGCCGAGGCGCTCGTAGAAGGAGTGCCGGCCGGTGCCGAGGGCACCGAGCTCGAAGCCGGCGCGGATGAGGTCGGTCACCGGCGCGACGGCCATCGACCCGAGGCCCTCGCCCTGGCGGTCGGGCCGGGTGGCGACGGCCTCCAGGTAGCCGGTCCGCAGGCGGCCGGTCGCCGGCGTGCAGCGTGCGCTCGACGAGGGCGGCGTGGGCCAGGACGAGCCCGCCCTCGACCACGATCACGTGGGTGCCGCCGAGGGCATGGTCCCAGTCGTCGTCGCCGAAGGCCTCCTCCGGGTCGTCCCCGAAGGCCTCGTCCATCAGCCGGCGGGCGGCGGCGAGCAGCTCGGGCGGCACCTCGGCGGTGGGGAGGACGAGCACGTCGACCATCGCCCCAGCCTGCCCGGTGCGCCCGCTCGCCCCGAGCGGGTTCGATCCGGGACCGAGGGGGCCGCCGGACCGCGTCAGGTGTAGCGGAGGACGCCGCGGATGTTGCGGCCGGCGAGCATGTCCTCGAAGCCCTGGTTGATCTCCGAGAGCTCGTACTCCCGGGTGACCATGCCGGCCAGGTCGAGCTGGCCGCTGCGGTGGAGGTGGAGCAGGCGGGGGATGTCGGAGTGCGGGTTGGCCGAGCCGAAGATCGTGCCGACCAGCTGCTTCTCCATCAGCGTGAGGTCGCAGAGCGAGATGCTGATCTGGCCCTCGGCGGCGGGGTGGATGTTGGTGACGACGACCCGCCCACGCTTGGCGCACAGCGTCATGATCGGGGCGATCTGCTCGCCGTCGCCGATGCCGACGCAGCAGATGACCTTGTCGCACATGCGGCCCCACGTGACCTGCTGGATGAGCTCGAAGGCCTCGCCGATGCTGGCCGCGGTGTGGGTCGCGCCGAAGCCGAGGGCCTGCTTCTGCTTCAGCTCCACCGGGTCGATGGCGAAGATGTTCCGGGCGCCGGCCAGGCGGGCACCCTGCACCGCGGCGGCACCGATGCCGCCGACGCCGATCACGACCACGTCCTCGCCCGGCTTCACCTCGGCTGCGTAGACGGCCGAACCCCAACCGGTGGTGACGCCGCAGCCGAGCAGGCAGGCCAGCTCCAGCGGCACGTCGTCCTCGACCTTCACGCACGACATCTCGTTGACCACCGTGTGGCGGGCGAAGGTGCCCAGGCAGACCATCGTCCAGACGTCCTGGTCGCGGCGCGTGGTGGCGGGTGGTGCCGTCGAGCTGGGCGCCGACCAGGAGGGCGGCGCCGTTGTCGCACAGGTTGGAGTGGCCGTCGGCGCACGACTGGCAGTGCCCGCACGCGGGGACGAACGAGAAGACGACCTTGTCGCCGGGCGCGACGCGGGACACGCCCTCGCCCACCTCGCGCACGATGCCGGAGCCCTCGTGGCCGCCGATCAGCGGGGTGATGGCGGGCAGGTCACCGGTGCGGGCGTGGTCGTCGGAGTGGCACATTCCCGACGCCACCATCTCGACGAGCACCTCGCCGGCCTTGGGCGGGTCGAGCTCGATCTCCTCGACGCTCCACGGCGCCCCCGGCTCCCACAGGATCGCGGCCTCGCTGCGCATGTCGTCCCCTTGTCGACCCCCGGGCGCGAGCGGCCCGGGCGGTGCGGCCCGCGATCCTAGAACACGTTCTAGTGTCCGCCACCGCCAGCCCCCTCCCGTTCTGGCAACCCTGATGGGCCGTACGCGCCCAGCAGGGCTGACAGAACCGGTCAGGTCGAGGAGTGCGATCCGATGTGGTCGACGAGCAGGGCGGCGAGGTCGTCGGCCGCCTCCTCCGGCACCCAGTGGCTGACGCCCTCGAGCACCTCGAACCGGTACGGCCCGTCGACCTCGGCCGCGGTCAGCTCGGCCGCCGCCCGACCGAGGGCGATGTCCTCGGTCGACCAGACGTAGAGCGTCGGCGTGGTGACCGGTCCCATCCCGGTGGCGTCGGCCGGGTCGGCAGCCCGGTACCAGGCGAGGGCGGCGTCGGCGTCCTCGAGGGTCTGCACCCGGTCGAGCACCGCGGCCCGCCCGTCGTCGTCCATCCCGCTGCCCTCCAACATGAGCTTCAGGAAGGCGCGGTCGTCGGCCATCAGCATCCCCGGGGTCGCCGGATCGCGGAAGGTGGCGACGTACGACGAGCGCTCGTTCTGATCGTCGCCGTCGGCCGACGGTCCGGCCTTCTTGGCCTTGGTGAAGGCGACCGGGTGCGGGGTGGAGACGACCGACAGGCTGCGCAACCGCTCGGGGTGGCGACCGGCGACCTGCCAGGCGACTGCGCCGCCCCAGTCGTGGCCGACGAGGTGGAACGTGCCCCACCCGAGGGCGTCGGCCAGGCCCACGGCATCGGCCACCAGGAGATCCATGCCGTAGGCGGTGGCATCGGCCGGGCGGGCATCGGGCGAGTAGCCCCGCTGGTCGGGGGCGACGGCACGGAACCCCGCAGCCGCGAGGTGCGGGAGGACCGCGTCCCCAGCACGCCGACGTCTGGGGGAAGCCGTGCAGCAGGAGCACCGGCTCGCCGTCGGTCGGACCGACGGCCCGGGCATCGAAGGTCAGCGGACCGAGCTCGAGGCGGAGGCGCTCGACGTCGGGGGCGGTCGGGTCCATCGGGTGCTCCGGGGCAGGCGGCAGGCCGGGTCGACGGTACCCGAGGCCGTCGCCGACGGGGGCGGGCCCCAGCCGACGGTCGGACCGTCGGACGGCAGGTGTGGCGCACTTCACACATCGCTCACATCCTCGACTAATGTTCCGTTAGGACCTGCGCGAACAGGTCGCCCGTCTCGCGGCGACATCGTGCGGCTTCGCCGCACAACCGAAATCGACACCGTGCTCGTCTGGTCGCCTCGCCTGTCGGCTCGGCTCTACAGCACGCTTCCCCAGGGGGACCCATGACACGAGCACGAGCTCACCGTCGCACCCGGACCACCGCTGCCGCGGTGGCCCTCCTCGCCCTCGTCGCCGCCACCGGCTGCGAGTCGACCGTCGATCAACCGCACCAACGTGGCCCGGGGTCAGGCGTCGGTCGCCGCCCTGGCCACCTCGAGCCACCTCTCCACGCAGGCCCGCGCCCACAGCGAGGCGATGTGCGACGCCGGCGCGACCTCACCCACCGGTGACCTCGACGCCGCCTACGGGGGCGAGGGCGCCGACGGGCTCGACGAGCTGGTCGGCTCGGCCGCCCTCGACCCGGGCATCGCCGACACCGGCGCCCGCAACGCAGCTGCCACCGACGCGATCTGGGCCGGCTGGGCGGACGAGCCGACCCTGGTCGACCCCGACTGGCAGTCGATCGGCGTGGGCGAGGTCGAGTGCGCCGACGGCCGGCTGTACATGACCCTCGTCCTCCGCGACGACATGCCCGGGCATCGAGCAGCCGGCCGACACCTCGCAGATCGAGCTGGTCAGCACCGTCACCCAGGACGGCTACCGCATCCAGTTCTTCCGCAACCGGGCCTACGGCTGCTCCATCAGCGGCGACCAGACCTTCATCATCGCCACCCCCGAGGGCCAGTCGGCCACGTCGACCCGGCCCCTCTGGGTGAAGATGCACGGCGGCGGCGTCGGCTACTTCGACCCGTCCGGCACCCCGATCCCGGCCAGCAACAAGGCCGAGGAGGGTCGGAGCTCGCTGATCGGCCGCATCGACGGCGGGCTGATGGCCCGCATCGGAGCCGAGCCCGACGGGCTTCCGCGTCGTCGCCGTCTCGATGTGCAGCCACGACATCTACTCGGGCGCCAACACCGCCGGACCCGAACAACCCCAACATCCTCGACGACGGGACCCCACGCACGACCAACGGCCTGCTCGCCACCAAGGCCGCCATCGACCACGCCACCTCGCTCTACCCGACCGACGACGTCTTCCTCCACGGCGGCAGCGCCGGCTCGGCCGGGTCGATCCGCGTCGCCTGGGCCATGGAGCTCGAGGGCAAGCCGCCCGCGGGCATCGTCGCCGACGCCGGCGTCGTGAACATCGCGTGGGAGGCGGCCCAGCTCGGGTCCGACCTGCCCTGCGGCCGCACCGAGGAGGCCGCCACCATCGTGCCGCTCCGCTTCCACCCGACCCTGCGAACGTGGGACAACCAGCCCGACCTGGTGGTCGCCTACGGTCGGACCGACGGTGCCGATCCTCCACGCCTGGAGCCTCGGTCGACCTGAACGTCTGCGGGACCAGCCCGATGGAGTGCATCCTCCGCGACGGGACGACGGTCACCATGGGCTCCGCCGACTGCGTCCACGAGCCGCTCCGGGATGCGATCGACGACCTCGGGCCGACCAGCCGGTCGATGAACCTGCGGGTGTGCGTCGACAACCCCTCTCTCCCGGACGCGTGCGACGCCCACGGGGTGACCACCTTCGGAGGGCGCACCAACACCGACCCGGCCTGGCCCGCCGACCACATCGGCGTCGCCCTCGACTGGGTGCGCGACCGCCGGGCCGACGACTGATCAGCCGGTGGGCGCCTCGTAGACGACGACCTGCGACCAGCACCCCTCGGTGAAGGGTCGGCGGTCCCACCCGCTCCACCGATCACGCAGGTCGGAGACCGGCGAGGCGGGCCATCAGGTCGAGCTCCGACGGCCAGACGTAGCGGTAGGGGGCGGCGTGGTGGACGATCCGGCCGTCGACCTCGTCCCAGTGGTGCGACCACATCTCCTGTCCGACCACGTCGCCGTAGGTGTCGACGCAGAGCCGACCGTCCGCGAGCGTCCCGACCCGACCGAGGTCGCCGGGCTGGTGCCGCAGCACGCCCGGGATCCCGGTCTCGACCACGAACACGCCGCCCGGTGCGAGGTGGGCCGCGGCGTTGGCGACGACGGCGACCTGCTCCTCCTGGGTGGTCACGTTCTGGATCGTGTTGAAGACCAGGTAGACGAGCGAGAACGTCTCCCTCGACCCTCGTGGCGGCCATGTCGCCGAGCACCACCGGGATGGCGTCGCCGCCGGGCTTGGCCCGCAGCTGGTCGACCATGGGCGCCGACAGCTCGATGCCGTGCACCTCCACCCCGCGGGCCGCCAGCGGCAGCGCGACCCGCCCGGTGCCGATCGCCAGCTCCAGGGCCCGGCCGTCGCCGGCGAGCGTCGGCGAGGACGTCGACCGTCGGTCCGAGCACCTCGGGAGCGAACCGCTCCGCGACCACCTCGTCGTAGATCGACGCCAGCTCCGGACCCCACACGACGGTCGCCATGACCGCAGCCTCGCCGCCGGCCACCTCCGGTCGGGCACGGGTTTCCTCAGCCGGGTCGAGGTCTACCCGACCTCGACGTCCCAGGAGAGGGCGGCGGCCGGCTCGGGCGAGTACGAGCAGCGGTGCCCGGTGCGGATCGACACCTGCAGGTGGGCGCCGAGGCCGGGGACCGCGGTGGCGACCGACGGCGATCGCCCGGCGGACGTTGCGCGACACGTTGATGCGGGCCTTCTCGGCACCGGAGCCCTGCGGGCGATCTCGCCCACCGAGACCGACCGCGGCGCGCAGCTCGTCGAGGAGGGCGTCGAGCTCGATCCGGTGCTTGGCCGCCCGCTCCGGATCGTTGTGGTCCTCGGCCTCCTCGATCTCGGCCTGGAGCTCGGAGATGCGTCGCCGGTACTCGCGCTTGGCGCGGGCATCGAGCGCAGGCCCCAGATCGCTGGCCACCACCACCTCGCGCCCCTTCTCGGCACCGACCAGGTCGACCGCCGCCAGCTCGGAGCCCGGGGCCGCGAGCAGTCGGGCGAGCTGCCGCATCCCGAGCGAGTCGGCCACGTGCCCGTCGCCGTGGGGGGAGCTGAGGAACCAGACCCCGTCGTCGCGCCGGAGCGACCGCACGACCCGGCCCTCCGTCGTCCACCGACGTCGGCACGCCGTCGCCGGCGTCGGGCTCACCGGGGTCGCCTGCGGCCGACCGGCGTCACCGGCTCCGCCCCCCACCAGGCCGAGCCGTCGGCCGGGTCGAGCACGAGGCCGATGGGCTCGGCGAGGGCCTCGGCCGCGTCGCGGGCCGAGCGGGCGGCGGACTCGTCACCCATCCGGTCACGCACCACCGCGGCGAGGGCGAGCGAGCGGGCCTCGATCGCGGGGGCCCCGAACCGGCGGGCGAGGGCCACCGCCGCCGCCGCGTGCTCGGCGGCCGCCTCGAGGTCGCCATCGAGGAGCGAGAGGCCGGCGAGGTGCTGGTCGACGGTCGACAGCACACCGACCCCGTTCACGCTCGCGATCCGCCCGGCGACGGGCGCAGGAGGGCGATCAGCTCGGCGGCGGCCTCCCGCCACCGGAGCGACTCGGTCGCCACGCGACAGCATGGCGAGGACCCCGAGCCCCTCCGGGCCCCGGAGGGCGACGCCCAACCGACCCGCCCACGGTGCGATCCGCCGGCGGGCGGCCGCCAGCTCGCCCTCCGACACCTCGCACGCGGCCAGGTGGGTCTGGATGAACAGGACGGGTGCGTCGCCCGACATCGCCGCCAGCGCGCCAACGGCTCTCCTCGATGCCGTGGTCCCGGCGCCCGTAGAGCAGGCCGGCGGCGACCCGCATCCCGAGGTCGAGCCCGTAGAGCTCGACGTCGCTCGACCAGGCCGCGACCGAGGGCGGTCGTCGAGCCGGCCAGGGCGATCGGCCCCGTCGTAGTCCCCGACGAGGAGCAGCACGGACGACCGACGGACGGCGGCCGTGTACCGCCACAGGGCGACGGCATGACGGCCGCGAAGCGCCTCCAGGCGGGTGAGCGCACCCACCGCCCCCGGCAGGTCGGCATCGACGAGGCGCGAGGTGTAGCGCCACTCGAGGCCGAGCAGGCCCAGCTCGGGTCGGCCGGCCGGCACGGCCGCCTCGAGGATCTCCTCCGCGGCGGCGGCCTTGGCGGCCAGGTCGTCGGGGCCGACGAGGACGAAGAAGCGGTCGCGGAGCGCGCCGACCAGGGCCTCGGGGTCGCCCGCGGCCCGGGCCCGGCGGACGACGTCGTCGCCGAGGGCGACCGCCTCCTCGAGCCGCTCGGGCAGCGACATGGTCATGATCGCCCGACGTCCCCGCAGCGCGATGCGCAGGGCCGGCTGGGCATCGTCCACCTCGGCGGGCAGAGCGGCGTCCACCGCCGCCAGTCGCTCCACCCGGACGGGGTCGGGGACGAACGGGTTGTGGTGCCGGAGGGCCGCGATCTCCGCTCCCGCGATGAGCACCGGATCACCGGCCGCCTCGGCCCGGACCAGAGCGATCTCGGCGCTGCTGGTGGCGCCCTCCATGTCGTCGATCTCCCATGCCGCCTCGGCGGCGGCCAGCGCGACCCGGGCGACGACGTCGGCGGGAGCGCCGGGGTGCGCGTCGAGGGCCGACCGGGCCAGGTCGAGGAGGTGGGCGGCGCGCACGGCATCGCCCGTCGCCGCGCAGTCCGGCCTGCAGCCGCCAGGACGCTGGTGGCGACGGCGCCGACGTCGCCCTCTGGCAGGGCCAGCACCAGGTGACGGGCCGTCTCGGCCTCGGCGTCGGCGCCGGGTCCCGGCCCGCCGGCGCCACCCCTCGGCCACCGCGAGGTGGACCCGGCCCACCTCGTCCGAGCCGAGCCGGTCGACGGCCGCCTCCGCGAGGAGGTCGTGCCGGAAGCGAGGTTCCCCGTCGTCGTCGCGGATCAGATCGGCCTCGCGGGCGCGGACCAGGGCCCGATCGACGTCGGCGACGGCCACGCCCGCGGCGTCGGCCACCACGTCGAGGGGGGTGCCGGCGCCGGCCACGGCCATGACCGACAGCACCGCGGCGACGTCGTCGCCGGCCCGACCCAGGGCGGCACCGAGCAGGGCTCCGGCACCGGCCGGCACCGCACCGGCGTCGCGCGCCACCACCTGCTCCCGCACGAGGAACGGGTTGCCCCCGGTCCGCTCCCACAGCAGGTGGGCGTCGAGGTCGCCGCCCAGGTGCCCGACGAGGGTGGCGACCTCGCCGACGTCGAGCCCGTCGAGGGCCACGACATCGGCCCGCCGGTAGATGCCGTGCCACCGCGGCGCCCGCACCTCGGTCCCGGGTCGGGTGGTGGCGACGACCGTCGTGGCGGTGCCGGCCAGGTCGTCGACCAGGCGGTCGAGGACCCACAGCGACTCGTCGTCGGCCCAGTGGAGGTCGTCGAGGGCGAGCAGGGTGCGGTCGCCGTCGAGCGCCCCGCGCAGCAGGTCCACGACGTCCCACCGCTGCTCCGCCGCCGGCACCGACGGATCCGACCCGGGCCGGGGCAGGTCGAGCAGGCGCAGCGGTCCGACCCACAGACCGAACGGGGCGGGGTCGTGCTCGTCGGCCCGGCCCCGCACCACCCGCACCGGGACCGACCCGGCGCCGACGTCGCCCACCAGCTCGTCGACCAGACGGGTCTTCCCGACGCCGCCCTCGCCGACGACCACGGCGAGCCGTGGTCCGGCCGGGGCGCCGTCGACCAGGCCCCGGAGCCGGGCCAGCTCCGAGGCGCGGCCGACGAAGGCGGAGGCGGAGGCGGTCATCGGGACAGTCTGTTGCACCGCTCGCTCCCCGTCCCGCGCCGTCGGGTCACGGGTGCGGGCCGACCAGGGCTGCGGCGCGCATGCGGGGCAGCCAGTCGGGGAGACCGACCTCCTCGAAGCGCTCACCCGCCGGATCGTCCGGGTCCCACTCGAGGTCGGGGCACGTGATCTCCAGCTGCAGTCCGTCCGGGTCGGTGACGTGCACCGACAGCGTCGGGCCGAGGTGGCGGACCTCGCCATCGGTGGCGCCCGCGGCTCGCAACCGTTCGGCGACCTCGCGGAGCGCGACCTCGTCGCGCACGTTCAGACCGAAGTGGTCGACGCGGCCCCGCTGGCCGAGGTCGGTTCCGATGCCCTGCGCCGCCGGGTCGTAGCCGGGCACCTCGAACACGTGCAGCACGAGCCCGTCGGTGACGTGGAAGGTGGCATGGCGGAGGAAGGGCGGGTGGTCCAGGACGGCCGTGACGCCCATGCGGAGCCCGAGGACCCCCTCGTAGAACCGGCGGAACCGCCCCATGTCGGCCGTGTTGAGGGCGATGTGGCTGACCCCGTTGATGCCGCTCATCGGACATCCTCCTGTCGGCGGGGCGGAGGGACCGGCGCCAGGAGGAGCCACGGCGCGATGCAGCTGGCCATGGCGCGTCCGACGACCGTGACGCCGCGGATCGCCGGGGACGGAGGGTGGGTGGTGGTCGGGTGTGTGCTCATGCCCCTTGGGCGTGCCACGGGGTGGAACGACGTTCCGTCGCCCGGATCAGGCGCGGAGCGCCTCCACCGCGGCCTCGGCCGCGGTGCGGGCGGCGCGGCCGGCGTCCCGCCCGAGCGTCGCCAGGCGCGGGACGCGGTGGGGGTGGGTGACGAGGAACCGGACGGCGGGGCCGAGGCGGACCCGGCCGTCGCCGTCGACCATGTCCATGACCGCCGGGCCGACCGACGGGTCGCCGGCCATGTCACTGACGGCCCGGAACGCCGTCCACGGGATCCCCGCCTCGGCGCAGGCCCGGGCGATGGCCGCCGTCTCCATGTCGACCGCGACGGCCCCGGCCGCGACGTAGCGGGCCCGGTCGTCGTCGGTGTCGAGGTAGGAGTCGGTGCCCGCCATCCAGATCACGCCCTCCAGGGCGACCTCGCCGAGCGGCGCGGCCTCGAACCGCTCGCCGGTCGTGCCGTCCACGACGGTCGTCGGCACCACGAGGTCGCCGACGGTCGTCGCCGGCGCCAGCCCACCCGCGATGCCGCTGACCACGACGTGATCGATCCCTGGCCGTGGTGCCCGGTGGCCTCGGCGAGCAGGCGGCGCGTCGCCGCCAGGGCGCGGTCGGGGCCGATCCCCACCTGTGCCGTCGTCACGCCGTCGACCGGTGCGCCCCGCAGGGCCCGCCGGACCGCAGCGAGCTCGTTCGGCATCGGCGCCAGGAGCAGCACCCGTCGGCCCACGGCGGGGGACGCTAGGTCAGGCCCGGCTGTGCGGCCGCGCCGCTCCCGAAGTAGGCGGACGTGAGGGCGTCGAGGTCGACGTCGGCCGCGGGGCCCGACCAGACGACGCGGCCGAGCTCGACGACCACGACCTCGTCGGCCAGCCGCAGCGCCTCGCGAGCCCGCTCCTCGACCAGCACCAGGGCGGTGCCGGCGGCCCGCAGCTCCTCCAGGGCCGACAGCACGACCTCGGTGGCCATCGGCGAGAGGCCGAGGGTCGGCTCGTCGGCCACGACCACATCGGGCGGGTCGACCAGCGCCCCCACCAGGGCGAGCTGCTGCTGCTCGCCGCCCGACAGCGACCCGGCCAGCTGGTGGCGCCGCTCGCCCAGCACCGGGAAGCGCTCGTAGGCCGCCTCGCGGGCCTCGGCCGTCCGCAGCCGGACCATGAGGTTGTCCTCGACCGACAGCTCCGGGAACACACCCCGCGCCTCAGGTGCGAGCAACAGCCCGGCCCGGGCTCGCAGGTGCGGGGGCGCCGCGGTGACGTCGTCGCCGCCGAGCAGCACCCGACCCGCGGTCGGCCTCGATCAACCCCGCGGCCACGCCGGCGAGGGTGGACTTCCCGGCGCCGTTCGCCCCGACCACGCACACCACCGACCCCGGCGGGACGACCAGGTCGATCCCGTGCAGCACCTCGACCTCGCCGTAGCCGGCGTGCACCCCGGCGAGCACCAGCGCCGGAGGTGGTCCGTCGCCATCGATCGGCGCCGACGCCACCGGCCCGGCGACCGCGGGCGCCGACGTCGGCCGCTCGACCCGGCGCACCCGACGCTCCCGACGGGCCGCGCCGACCTGGGCCAGCACGCCCTCGGGCTCCTGGGCCAGTCCGATGGCACCGAGGCCGAACAGCAGGGCGGCCAGCTCGGCCGAGCCGACCACGTCGCGCACGCCGTCGGGCAGCGAGCCCCACGGCGGCCCCTCCCAGGTGCCGCCCATGCCGTCCAGCACCGCAGGCACCATGGCGAACACCACGCCGGCGACCACGGCCCCGCCCGGGCGTCGGATCCCGAACGTCACCGCGACGGCCAGCCACACGATGCCCAGGAGCGGCGGCGCGCTCGTGTTGGTGATCGGGCTGGTGACCATGGCGTAGAGCGCGCCACCGAACCCGGCCAGCCCGGCCGACACCGCGAACAGGGTGAGCTTGACCCTGACCGGCGCCACACCCGACGTGGCCGCCGCGACCTCCGACGAGCGCAGCGCGAGCAGCGACCGCCCGGTGGCCGACGACCGCATGTTGCCGACCAGCCCCACCACGGCCACGACGAGCAGCAGCAGCACGACGTAGAGCACCTTGTCGTCGCCGAGGTCGATCGGCCCGTACTCGGGACGGGGGATCGACCACCCCCGCGAGCCGTTGCGCACCCCGTCGAGCTGGAACACCAGGCGGTCGCCGACGAAGGCGAGGGCGAGGGTGGCCAGCGCCAGCGTGAGACCGCCGAACCTCAGGGACGGAAGGGCGACGAGCAACCCGACCCCCACCGCGACGGCGGCAGCCAGCAGGGCAGCCAGCCAGAAGACGATGCGCCCGTTGTCCATGATCACCGGCACGGTGCTGTCCCACTGGTGGTTGACCAACCACCCCGCGGTGAAGCCGCCGACGGTGACGAAGGTGGCCTGGGCCAGGTTGATCATCCCGCCGATGCCGGTGACGACCACGAACGACAGGAACACCAGCGACAGGGCCAGGCCCCGGTTGACGATGCCGTTCCAGTAGGCATCCGACACCAGCAGCACCCAGGCCGACAGCAGCAGGCCGGCCACCGCCCACGGGAGGCGACGTCGCCACACCGGCAGGTCGGCTCGCGGGTCGGCCGCCGGGGCCTCCTCGGCCACCGATCCGGCGGTGCGCCCACCCCGCGGCAGGAAGAAGAGCAGGACGAACAGCAGGATGAACGGCACCGACGTCCGGAACCCGGAGATGTCGGCCAGCGCATCCGGCGCGTAGCCGTTGACCAGGTTCTGCACCACGCCGAGGGCGACGCCGCCGAGGAACGCCAGCGGCAGCGACCTCATCCGTGCGAACACGACGGCGGTGAACGAGGTGAAGACGATCATGTCGAACGTCAGCGGGTTCAGGTCGAACAGCGGGGCGATGAGCACCCCCGCCACGCCGGCCAGCCCCGACGCCAGCACCCACACGATCCGCGACGAGCGGGCCGTGTCGATGCCCCGCAGCCGGGCCAGGTCGGCCCGGTCGACCCCGGCCCGCGTCTCGAGGCCGAGGCGGGTGTGGCGCAGCAGGAGCCACAGGCCGAGCGCCGCCAGCGCGGCGGCGACGAGCACCGCCACCTGGTCGGAGCTGACCGTCACCCCCCGGGTGATCGACCACGACACCGGCGGCGACGGCCCCAGGCCCGGGGGAGCCAGACCCTGGTCGCCGGCGCCGGTCGGCCACTCCGCTCCGAAGACGGCGTTGACGACCTCGACCACCAGCAGCGCGGCCGCGGGCAGGGCGACCAGCACGCCGATGGTGCCGACCAGCCGGGGCACCTCGGGGGCCCCGGCCAGTCGTCGGAACAGCAGCACGTCGAGCGCCCAGCCCAGCAACGGCGCGACCACCCCGATGGCCAGCACCGCGGCCGGGAGGATGGGCAGGCCCAGACCCCCCTCGGCCTCGGGCTGGTGCAGGACGTGGTACGCCAGCGCGCTCGTGTAGGCCATGGCGCCGTACCCGAAGTTGAACACCCCGGAGGACTGGTACGTGAGCACCAGTCCCGACGCCATGATCGCGTAGAGCCCGCCGGCGACGGCGCCGGCGACGACGAGGCTGAGCAGCTCGATCACGGGAGGGGGGTCACCCGACCTCGATGTTCTCGCCGCAGAGCAGGTTGATCTCGTTGATGAACTCCTGGCCCTCGACCCGGGTCAGCGCCGCGCACGGCACCGACCGGTCGTGGTTGTCGGGCCACTGCGACGGTCCGACCACGCCCTCCACCTCGTAGGTGAAGTCGCCGCCGTTCAGCGTCTCGAGGAGGCTCTCGACGCTGAGGTCCTCGCCGGTCTCCTCCAGGGCCTTCACGAACATGTCGGCGGCCCAGTAGCCGGCGGCGACGGCGAGGTTCAGGGCCTGGTCCGGGGCCACCGCAGCGACCGCCTCGAGCATGGCCACGTTGGCCTCGACGGTGGGGTCCATGTCGATCTGGGTGTTGATGTACACGTCGTCGTAGCCGGGCTGGCCCAGCAGCAGCGGGCTGTACGACGGGGTGATGATCATCCCCCCGTAGCCGGCGTCCTGGAGCCCGGCGGCGATGGACGTGCCCGACAGGGTGGCCGTGATGTACACGACGTCGGGCTCCTCACCGTCGTCGGCGGTCAGCAGGTCGGCCACGAACGGGCTGGCGTCGCCCAGCGGGTCGGGCGGGGCCGGCAGCGACGCGTCCTCCATGACCACCTCGAAGCCCTTGTCCTCGACCGAGGCGGTGAGCAGGGTCAGCCCGCCGCGCCCGGAGTCGTTGTCCTCGGCGATGAAGGCCACGGTGCGATCGGTGTCGCCGAAGTGCTCCTCCAGGATCGTGCCGAGGGCGTTCGACCCGGTCTCGAGCGACGGGTTGGTGACGCACCCGGTGATGCCGAAGGCCACCTCGTTCTCGCAGAACGCCGGGTTGACGCCCCAGCCGAAGGTCGGGATCTCGTTCTCGACGATGTAGTCACCGCCGCCGTAGAGGCCGGACATCACCGGCAGGAGGGCGAAGACCTCCTCCTGCTCGACCAGGCGCTGGGTGATCTCCCGGCCGGTGTTGGCGTCGTTCTCGTCGTTGGCGATCTCGACGACCTCGATGGTGCGACCGTGCACCCCACCGGCGTCGTTGACCTCCTTCAGACGGGCCTCGACGCCGATGCGGGCGTCGCCGAAGTAGACGTCGTAGACCACGCCGCCGACCTTGACGGAGTCGTCGGTGATGCCGCGGGTGGTCTCCTCGGCAGGGGCATCGGAGTCGTCGTCCCCGCCGGCGGTGGGACCGTCGTCCTCCACGCTGTCGGAGCAGGCGACCGCGGTCAGGCCCAGTGCGAGGCACAGGGCGAGGGATCGGAAACGTCGTGACGACACGGTGACCTCCATGGGTCAGGTGGTGGTGGAGACGCCGAGGTAGGCGTCGCGAACGGCAGGGTCGGCCCGCACCTCGTCGGGCGACCCGTCGGCGATGACGCGGCCGAGGTCGAGGACCACGATCCGGTCGGACAGCTGCATCACGAAGGCCACGTCGTGCTCGACGCAGAGCACCGCGGTGCCGCGCTCGTGGCGCTCCTCCTCGACGACGGCGGCGAAGCGCTCGGCCTCGGCGGCCTCCAGGCCCGACGCCGGCTCGTCGAGCAGCAGGACGCTCGGCTCGTCGACCAGCGCCCGGGCCAGCTCGACCAGCCGGGCGGTGCCGATCGGCAGGGTGCCGCACGACCGGTCGCGGAGGGCCGACAGGCCGCAGCGCTCGAGCACCTCGTCGGCCCGCTCGCGGCGGGCGGCCTCGCGTCGGCGGCGCGTCGGCGACCCGACCAGGTCGGCCACCACGCCCCCGCCGCCGCCCTGCCACTCGGTGGCGACGAGCAGGTTCTCCTCGACGGTGAGCCAGCCGAAGGTCTGCACCCGCTGGAACGTGCGCCGGAGCCCGGCCCGGGCGATGCGGTGGGCGGACCACCGGGTCACGTCGCGGCCGTGCAGCCGCACCGCGCCGTGGTCGGGCGTGCGGACGCCGGAGGCCACGTCGAACAGAGTGGTCTTGCCGGCGCCGTTGGCCCCGATGAGGCCGCAGATCTCGCCGGCGTGCACCACGAGGCCGGCGCCGTCGAGGGCCGCCACCCCGCCGAAGCGGACCCCGATCTCGTTCAGCTCGAGGGCGGGTGTCGACCCGGACCCTGGCACCGGATGCTCCTCCTCGGTCGGCCCCCTGTGACCCATCACACTAGAACACGTTCTCGCGCGTGCGCTCCGTCACATGTCGAGAATGGCGGTGGCGCAGTCACGGTCCGCCGCCCGGAGGCAACGCCGACCGGACGCGCCGAACCGTTGTATGCTGATCTGCATGCAGAGCACGAGTGTCCGCATCGACGCCGCGACGCACGAGGACCTGAAGCGCCTCGCCGCAGAGCTGCACACGACCGTGGGCAACGCGGTGACCTTGGCCGTCCGGGCCCTGCGACAGGATCGGATCGGGGCTGACCTCTCGGCCCCGCTGCGGGACGACGAGGTCTCGTGGCTCGATGCTGACCTCGGGTGATGTCGTCGAGCTCGACCTCGGGGCACCCGAGGGGCGAGAGGCCGGCTTCCGTCATCCCGCAGTCCTGGTGACGGCGCAGCGCATCCTCGACGCCGGCCCGTCCGTGGTCCACATCGTCCCTCTGACGAGCACGGTCCGCCCGTTCAGCTCTGAGGTCATCGTCGAACCCGACACCGCCAACGGACTGCAGGTGATCTCCGCAGCTCAGTGCCAGCACATCCGATCCGTGTCACGGAACCGGATCCTGGACGTGCGAGGGAACGTCGGATCCACGGTGCTCGCCCAGCTGCGGAGACCGTCGGCCTGATCCTCGACGTGCCCGTGATCGCGGCCCGGTTCGCGCAGAGCCGCGCCCGGGGCGTGCCGACCCGGTCAGGTCACTCGGTCCAGCGCTCGCAGGCGTTGGCGCTGGTGACCCTCCACGTGCCCTCGCTGTCGCGTTCGACCACGACCTTCCGCTCGTACGTGCGGGTCGGATCGGGCGGCCCGTACGTCGGGCTGTCGAGGACGTAGATGGCGGTCTCGCTGTCGTCGGAGCGATCGACGTCGTCCGGGTGGGCCGCATCGACCTCCACGTCGTGACCCTCGAGCCACCGCACCCTGGCCTCCTCCGGTGTCGGGGCGCCGACCGGATCGAACGACCCCGCCGCGGTGCAGGCCTGCGCCTCGACCGGCCGGGTCACGAGCCAGGCCGTCGCGAGGACCACCAGGAACACGGTCGCGCCGACACCGAGCAGCACGGCGCGCAGGACCGGTCGGCTCGAGGGGTCGGACGCCACACCGCTCCATCGGCGCGGAGCGCCGGCCCGCGGGAGCGCCGAGCTGACCGAATCCCCATCGCCGGCGGCGCTCGACCGTCGTACGGTGCCGGCCGTGGCCCTCTTCCATCGAGCGACGATCACCCCGACCAAGCTGGAGGTGATCGCCGACTGGGCCCCGACCCAGCCGTGGGGTCCCCCGCCCGACGAGGAGGTCGAGGCGATCGGCGCCTTTCGCTTCGACGACCCCGACGGACGGGTCGGCATGGAGGTCCACCTCGTCACCGCCGGTGGCGTCCTGTTCCAGGTCCCCCTCACCTACCGCGACGAGCCGCTCGACGGTGCCGACGACGCCCTGATCACCGAGATGGAGCACTCGGTGCTCGGCACCCGCTGGGTCTACGACGGGGTGCGCGACCCACGGCTGGTGCTCATGTTCGCGGCGGTCGCGATGACGGGTCAGGGCGAGGCCCTGGGCATGGCCGTGTACGAGGGGCGCTGGTACGTCGCCCCGACGAACGTCCGCATCCAGGGCGGCGGCTGGGGCCAGGAGCGGGTGCCGGTCGACGGCTTCGAGCTCGTCACCGACGACGCCGACGGCGCGGTCCTCCGCAACGACCGCTTCGAGCTGTCCGTCGCCCGGCGGCCGACGCCGGGCGCTCGTCCGCCCATCGGGCTCACCGCGACCTGGCCGGGCCAGACCGATCCCGTCGTCCTCGCCGAGGTCCGCGAGCTCTAGATCCGACGCCGTGGCGGTCCAGCTCGACCTGCCCCCGCTGGTCCGCCAGCGGGCCCTGTCCGGAGGCGCCACCGGTCGAAGGTGGCTCGACGGCCTGCCCGACGTGGTCGGGGCGCTGACCGACCGTTGGGACCTGGAGCTGGGCGAGCCCTACCGAGGTGGCACCTCGGGCTACGTCGTCGCCGCCACCGACGGTGCCGGCCGACGCTGCGTGCTGAAGGTGGCGATGCCGCTCGACGCCGACGAGGAGCAGGCCTTCGCCCGGAGCGTCCGCGTCCACCAGGTCGCGGCCGGGCGGGGCTGCGCCGAGCTGCTGGCCCACGACCCGGACGCGAGGGCGATGCTGCTCGAGCGCCTCGGCCCGAACCTCGACGAGCTCGGCCTCCCGCTCCCCCGCCTCCTCGACGCGGTGGCGGCCACGCTGGCAGTCGTTCTGGCGGCCGGTCGACGAGTCCGTGGCTGCCGACCTCAGGACCGGACCCGAGCAGGCGGCCTGGCTGGCCCGACACATCACGACCCTGTGGCACGAGCTCGACCGCCCCTGCGACCGGACCGTCGTCGATCGAGCAGTGACCCTGTGCGACGAGCGGGCCGCGGCCTTCGACCCCGCCCGTGCGGTGCTGGTCCACGGCGACGCCCACGGCTGGAACACCGTCGAGGCCGGCGACGGCACCTACAAGCTCGTGGATCCCGAGGGTCTGTGGTCCGAGCCCGAGCACGACCTCGCCGTCCTGATGCGGGAGTACGACGAGCCGCTCCTCGCCGGTGACACCCCGGGCCTGGTCCGCCAGCGGGCCGAGCTCCTGGCGACGAACAGCGACCTCGACCCGCAGGCCGTGTGGGAGTGGGGCTTCGTCGAGCGGGTCTCGACCGGGCTCACCTGCCTCCGCTCCTTCGACGGCGACGACGGCCTGGCCTTCCTCGAGGTCGCCCGCCGCTGCCTCTGACCGGGGGCGGCGGAGCGGCGAGCGGACCGGGATCGACCGGCCGGACCGCACGTCCTCCGATCGCGGTCAACCGCGACCGCCGGGGTGGCGAAGTGACCGGGATCGACGGCCGGGCCGACGCCTCGACCCGACCGACCGAGCCAGCCGGGTCAGGTGCCGCCGGGGCCGCCCTGGTCGGGGTGGAGGCGGAGGTGGTTCCAGACGAACGGGCCCATCGGGTCGGTCCACTGGGTGGTGCCGGCCGAGAGGGAGATCGTGTGCCCGGTGCCCTCGTTGCGGACGGCCTTGCACAGGGCCCCGGCCGCCTCGATGGTGGTGCAGGTGGCCTGGGCCTCGGCGAAGGTCGCACCCGTCGCGGTGTCGTTGTCGTAGTGGAACAGCAGGATCGGCGCGTCGGTCGGCTGGATCTGGATGAAGCCGAGGTCGAGCCCGATCCCGATCTCGGCGCCGGTCGACACCGCGGCGTGGATCTTCGGTGACACCGCGGCGAGCGGGCCTCCCGGCGTCGGGTCGTCGTGCACGGCGACGCCCTGGGCGATGCCGCCCCCGGCCGACGAGCCGAGCATGGCGATCCGGGTGTCGTCGATGCCGTAGGTGGTGGCGTTCGAGCGCAGCCAGCGCACCGACTCCATCCCGTCGTCGATGGCGTCGAGGGCGGCGGCCAGCCACCGGGCCTGCGACGATCCGGCCTGCGGGTCGAGGCGGTAGCCGATCGAGGCGGCCGCGAACCCACGGCGGGCGTAGGTGCGGGCGGTGGTGGCCATCTGGCTCTTGTTCCCGGTGGTGAAGGACCCGCCGTGGACGAGGATCACCAGCGGGAGGGGGCGGGGCGCGGCGGCCGGCGGCAGGTAGAGGTCGAGCAGCAGCGGACACGGTCTGGCCGTTCGACGTCCTCGGCCGTCCCGTACTGCAGGTTGGTGAGCGTGCTCAGCTGGGTGTCGGTGTACTGCTGCGACGAGTAGAGCCCGGTCTCGGGGATGGGCCGACAGGCGGCGGCCACGAGCAGCAGGACGAGGGCGCCGATCAGCGCTCCGGCGCGACGGACGACGGTGGACGAGGACATGGCTGCGGGACCCCCTGGTCTGGTGCTGCGACCGGAGCTGCGGCCCTCCGGCAGGCGGCACGGTACCGGCGCACCGTGCCGCCCGCTGGAGGGCGGTCAGGCGGCCGTCAGACTGCGGTCGGACCACCCGGAGCGAGACCGGCGGCCGCGGTGGCCTGGGCGACGATCTGGTCGAGCAGCTCCTGGCCGGGCGCCGGCATCAGCGGGGCCGAGGGCAGGGCGTGGAGGAGCTCGAAGGCCCGGGCCACGTTGGCCCCGGTGATCGTGGGGCTGTGGCAGGAGGCGATGGTGGTCGCGCCGAGGGCCTCGATGCGGGCGACCGACTCGTGGAAGCGGCGCTCGTCGACCAGCGAGATCCACGGGCTCAGGAGCTGGGCGTTGCCGATGGTCGCACCGGCCCACTCCTCGGGGTCGAGCTCGGCGACGTCGACGGCACCCCGCGGCACGGTGGTGGCGAAGCAGTCGCTGGCCCAGTAGACGCCGGTGCCGGTGTCGAGCAGGCCTCGGGTGGTCGGCGAGTCGAAGCAGGGCGGGCGCACCGCGGCGTAGGTGCGACCGTTGGCCTCGAAGGACTCGCCGTCGGCGACCCAGCGCATCCGCCACGGCGGCACGAAGGGCAGGTTGCCCATGCGCTCCCACTGGAACCAGGTGGAGACGAGGGTCGCGTTCGGGCAGGCCGCCATGACGGCCTCGAGGTTGCCGAAGTGGTCGATGTCGTCGTGGCTGAGGAAGACCCAGCGCACGTCCTCGGGGTCGACCAGCGACCACATGTCGGTGAGGTAGCGGTCGGCCAGGTCGGGGACGCCGGTGTCGACGATGATCGGCTCCGCGCCGCGGATCACCATGGCGTTGAGGTGGACGGCGACGGGCGCCATCCCCTCGCCCTGCGTGGCCTGGATCACGAAGGTGTCGGGGGCGATCTCGACGGGGAGGTGGCGGGCCGGCGGCGGAGGGCCGGCGGGCGGCGGCGGCGGGGGTGGCGGGGGGGCGGGGGTCTCGATGATGGTCATGGCGGTGGTCTCCTGGGATGCGGGTCGGTCGGTGGACCGGTGGATCGGTGGGGCGGTCGGTGGATCGGTCGGTGGGTCGGTGGGGAGGGTCAGGCCAGGGCCAGGCCGTCGATCTCGACGACCATCCCGGGCAGGGCGAGGCGCGAGACCTCGACGAGGGTGGCGGGCGCCGCGGAGCCGACCGCGGCGAGCCGCTCGACGATCGTGTCGTAGGCCGGGAAGACGGCGTCGAGGTCGGTGACGTGGATGCGGAGCATGGCGACGTCGGCCATGCGCATCCCGGCGGCGGCCACGACCTGCTCGACGTTGGCCAGGGCCAGCGCCATCTGGGCGGGGACGTCGCCCTCGTGGAGCAGGCGGCCCTCGGCGTCGGTCGGTCCCTGGCCGGCGATGGTGAGCACGGACGTGACGCCGGTGCGCAGCTGGCCCTGGTCGTAGCCGAAGCGCTGCGACCAGCTGGTCGGGTTGATGCGGGCGGTGGGGGTGTGGGTCTCGGTGGAGGTCATGTCGGCATGGTGCGGATCCCCGGCCGCCACGACCATCCCCGTGACCTGGGCGCCTGCGGGCCGCCGCCGCCGGGGGGTGAGGACCCCCCAGATGTCTGGGATGGTCAACCGGTCCGATCCGGGCGAGACTTGGCACCCATGGGTGGTGAGCTGATGCAGGAGAGGGTGCGCCGCGACGTCGAGGTCGTGGCGCGGGCCGGTCTCGGCGTCGACGAGTTCCTCACCGAGGTCGACGCGTCGCTCCAGCGGGCCGTCCCCTACCGGGCCATGTGCGTCGCCCTGGTCGACCCGGCCACCCAGCTGTGCACGGCCACCTTCAAGCTGGGCGAGCTCGAGGCCGACGCCGAGGCCGACGCCCAGTGGGGCACGATCGAGTACGGCCGGCCCGACCCCACCAGCTTCACCAGCCTGGCCCGTCGCTCCTCGCCCGCGACGGCGTCGCGCCTCGAGGGGCTGAACGACCCGTCGGCGCTGTTCCGGCTGGAGGAGTTCCTGTCCCCCGGGTACGGGTTCTCCGACGAGCTGCGGGTGTCGGCCCAGGCCGACGGGCGCACCTGGGGCGGTGTCTGCCTCCACCGGCGCCAGGGCGACGGCGACTTCGAGGAGGCCGACGTGGCCTTCGTCGCGTCGCTGTCCCGCACCCTCGCCGTCGGCCTGCGGGGCGGTCTGCTCGCACGACGGGCCGCGCCCGACGCCCTCCACGACCACGGTCCCGGGGTCCTCATCGTCGGACCCGACGCCACCATCGTCCAGACGAACCTCGGCGCCCAGGCCTGGCTCGACGAGCTGGAGGAGCACGGCGTCCGGTACGGGCCGCTGGCCGCGGTCGCGTCACTGGTCGCCGAGGCCCACCGCTTCGCCCGGGGCGAGGCCACCGTGCAGCCGCGGCTGCGGATGCGGGGCCGCAGCGGCCGATGGCTGGTGCTGCACGCCTCGCCGCTGGCCGGGCGGGACGGCGCGACGGGCGAGGTCGTGGTGACGATCGAGGAGGCCCGGCCGCCGGAGATCGTCCCGCTGGTGGTCGCCGCCTACGAGCTGACGCCCCGCGAGCGCGACGTCACCCAGCTCGTGCTCCAGGGGGTGGAGACCAAGGAGATCGCCAAGGCGCTCCACATGTCCGCCTACACGGTGCAGGACCACCTCAAGTCGGTGTTCGAGAAGGCCGGCGTGCGCAGCCGTCGCGAGCTGACCGCGGCCGTGTTCTTCGACCAGTACGTGCCCCGCATGGGTGCCGAGCTGGCCCCGTCGGGCTGGTTCATCGAGGAGCCTCCGGCCGCCGGCTGATGCCGCCTGTCGACCGCCCCGGCTCAGCCGGGCAGGGTGGTCGGCACCCCGATCTCGACCCGGTGGAAGCGTGAGGCCACGTCGGGTGGGGCCGCGGCGAGGGCGGCGTCGAGGTCGGACGGCCCGTCCCGGAAGTGCGACCAGCCCTCGTAGTGGACCGGGACGACGACCCGCGGTCGCACCAGCCCGCACAGCTCGACGCCGTCGCGCGCCGTCATCGTGTAGCGGAGCGGCCCGGTGATGCCGAACTGCACGCCGCCGAGGTGCAGGAGCGCGATGTCGACGTCGAGCCGGTCGGCGACCTGCCGCACGCCGTCGTAGAGCACGGTGTCGCCGGAGATCCACAGGACGCCGACTGGTGCGGGAGGCCGGAGGGCGAAGCCGATGACGTCGCCGACGATCGGGCGGCTGAGCGGCGGGCCGTGGCGGCACGGCGTCGCGGTGACCTCGATCGGCGGGCGGCCGGGCGCCTCGAGCACGGTGGTCGCCCACGGCGCGAGCCCGAGGGCGCCGCCGCCGAGGCGGCCGCGCCCGGAGCACGGTGGTGACGACCCGGCGGGACGTCGGCGAGCAGCGCGCGCCCGGCGTCGTCGAGGTTGTCGGCGTGGTGGTCGTGGGTGAGCAGCACGGCGTCGATCGGGCCGAGGTCGGCCGCGCGCGATGCGCCGGGCCGGCGACCTTGCGCGACCGAGCTGCCCCAGCCGAAGCGGTAGCTGCGGCCGGGCGGGTCGAAGGTCGGGTCGGTGAGGATCCGCCAGCCCGCCGACCTCGATGAGGACGGTCGGCCCGCCGATGTGGGTGAGCCGGACGCCGTCCACCGCGGCGCGTCAGCCGCGCCGCAGGCCTCGGCGTGCGTCGACGGCCCAGTCGAGCGCGTAGTCGGCGACCTCCTCCCAGCCGTCGATGGCGGGCAGCAGGTGCGGGCCCTCGAACTCCTTGACCTCGGTGATCGGTGTCGCGACTTGTAGTGCTTGGCGTTCGACTGCTGGACCGTCGGCGGCATGAGGTGGTCCTCGCTGCCGGAGATGAACAGCAGCGGCGCGCGGTCGTCGTTCTTGTAGTCGACCCACGATGTCCTGGTGGCCGGGCTGGAAGTTGGCGAGCACGCTGTCCCAGAAGATCCGCCCGGACGGCCGGGATGTGGTAGCGCTCGTAGAGCGCGCGCGACTCGCTCCTCGCTGAACGTGTTGGTGAACGCGTAGTGCCACTGCTCGAGCGTGAAGCCGACGGCCCGGTGGCGGTTGGCCGGGTTCTTGAGCACCGGGAACGTCGACTTGACCTGCGACAGCGGCACGACCTGCACGCCCTCGGTCGGCGCCGAGTTGATCGCCACGCCGGCGGCGCCGAAGCCGTGGTCGAGCAGGACCTGGGTGAAGGCGCCGCCGGCCGAGTGGCCGATGAGGATCGGCGGCGTCGTCGAGCGCCGCCGACGACCGCCTCGAGGTGCTCGATGATCGCCGGCGACGGTCAGCGCCTCGATCGGGCGACGGGTCGGCGTTCAGCGCCTCGACCTCGACCTCGAAGCCCGGGTAGGCGGGGGCGAGCACCGTGTAGCCCTTGGCCTCGTAGTGGGCGATCCAGTCCTCCCAGCTCCGGGGCGTGACCCAGAAGCCGTGGATGAGGACGATGGTGTCGGGGGCGGTGGACATGGGGGGCCTCCTGCCGCGACGGGTCGTCGACCACGCGGGGCACTGCGGCCGGCCCCGGTGGCTTGCTTCACGCAACCTACCCGTGCCCCTTGCGTCAGACAAGGGTCCGGTAGCGTCGATCGCACCATGCAGAGGACAGACTTCGGCAAGATGCACTGCTCGATCGCCAAGGCGATGGCGGTGCTCTGCGAGCCGTGGACCCCGCTCGTCCTCCGCGACCTCCTCCTCGGCTTCACCCAGTTCGAGGAGATCCGCCGCGACCTCGGCATCTCGACCAACGTGCTGACCGACCGGCTGGCGGTGCTGGTCGACCACGGCGTGATCGAGCGGGTGCCGGTCGGCGACCACCCCCGCCGCCACGAGTACCACCTCACCGAGAAGGGCCGCGAGGCGATCCCGATCATCCTCGCCATGGTGGCGTGGGGCGACCGGTGGGAGACGGGCCGGGCCGGCGCCGCCGACCCACGTCGTGCACGAGACGTGCGGCCGTCCGACCTCGGCGACGATCCACTGCTCCGAGTGCGCCGAGCCGCTGGTGCTCGACGACCTCACCTACCACCGGGGTCCCGGCAGCCGCCGAGGGCCCGGGCACCGCCCTGCTCCGCGAGCACCTCGGACCACCGGTCGAGGGCCGGCCGGGCTGACGAGCGTCGTCGGGGCCTCGGCCGATCTGCCAACCTGGGCGGACCACCGAGGAGGTCGACCGTGAAGAAGGTGACCCGCGGCTTCGTCGGCCGCCGGGAGCGGGATCCCCGCCTCCCCCCGGGCCAGTACGACACGGGCGACACGTGGCCGGTGCTCACCGCCGAGCCGACGCCGACCCTCCCCACCGACGCGTGGACCTTCGCCGTCCGCGGCCACGTGTCGACGCCGACCACGTGGACGTGGGACGAGATCCACTCCCTCCCGAGAGCCGAGTTCGCGGGCGACATCCACTGCGTGACGACGTGGTCGAAGCTGGGTGTCCGCTTCGCCGGGGTCTCGGCCGACGCCCTGCTCGACGCGGTCGGCGTGCTCCCCGGCGCGACGCACGTGCTGATCCACAGCCACACCGGCTACACGACCAACCTCCCGCTCGACGACGTGACCGGCGGGAAGGCGCTGCTCGTGTGGGAGTTCGAGGGCGAGCCGCTGGCGGTCGAGCACGGTGGCCCGGCCCGGTTCCTGGTGCCGCACCTCTACTTCTGGAAGAGCGCCAAGTGGGCCTCGGCGATCGAGGTGCTCGACCACGACGAGCGGGGCTTCTGGGAGGTCAACGGCTACCACGACCGCGGCGACCCCTGGCTCGAGCAGCGCTACCACGGGGACTGACGTGGCCACCGGCTGGCAGACGGCCACGCTGACCGAGGTCCGGCCCGAGACGGCGGGCGCGTCGACCTTCCGCCTCGCCCTCGCGGCGCCGACCGAGCACGTGCCCGGCCAGCACTACGTCGTCCGCCTCACCGCGCCCGACGGCTACACCGCCTCGCGGTCGTACTCGGTCGCCTCCGCGCCGGACGGGTCGGGCACGATCGAGCTGACGGTCGAGCGCCTGCCCGACGGCGAGGTCTCCGGCTACCTGCACGACGTGGCCGAGCCCGGCGACGAGCTCGAGGTGCGGGGCCCGATCGGCGGCTGGTTCGCCTGGACCGGCGACCGTCCGGCGCTGCTCGTCGGTGGCGGGTCGGGGCTGGTGCCGCTGATGAGCATGCTGCGCCACGCCCGCCGGATCGATCGGACCGACCTGGTGCGGCTGGTCGCGGTGGTCCGGCGACCCGGCGACCTCCTCTACGCCGACGAGGTGGTCGGGCCGGAGACGACCGTCCTCACCACCCGCGAGCCGTGGCCGGGGTCCGGCCGGGTGCCCGGGCACCTCGGGCCCGACGACCTGCCGCCGGTCGACGCCGACACGACGGTGTACGTCTGCGGCTCGAACGGCTTCGCCGACGCGACGACCGCGGTGCTCGCCGAGGCCGGGGTCGCGTCCGACCGGATCCGGGTCGAGCGCTTCGGCGCGACCGGCTGAGGGCTGACGATGGCCGCCCCCGACCCGGTCCACGAGCGACGCGCCCTCGCCCGCTCGATCGGGGCGTCGACCGCGCTGGGCCTGCTGGGCATCGGGTGGGGCCTCGCCGCCGGGTCGCAGCTGATCGTGCTCGACGGGGCCTACGCGTTCATCGGCGTGGCCGTGTCGTGGCTGCTCATGCTGGCGTCGCGGGTGGTCGGCATCGGCCCGACCCGCCACTACCCGTTCGGGCGGGAGGCGCTCACCCCGCTGGTCGTCGGCATCCAGGGCTTCGTGCTGCTCGGCACCGTGGCCTACGCCGCGGTCGAGGCGGTGTCGTCGATCCTCGAGGGCGGGGCGCGGGTCGCGGCGGGCTGGGCGCTGGCCTACGCCGTGGTGTCGACGATCGGCTCGTTCACGGTCTGGCGGTACCTCACGACGGCCGCGCCGGGCTCCGACCTCGTCGCCGCCGAGGCCGCGGCGTGGAAGGTGTCGACCCTGCTCGGCGTCGGGATGGTGGTCGGCTTCGCCCTGCTCGCCGCCATCGAGGGCACCGCGTGGGACGACGCCGCCCCCTACGTCGACCCGGTGCTGGTGCTGGTGACCAGCGCCCTGCTCGTCCCGGCCCCGGTGCAGATGGTGCGGTCCACCTACGTCGAGCTGCTCGAGGGGGAGCCACCGGCCGAGGTGCGGGATCCGGTGCAGTCGGTGATCGACGCCCTGGTGGCGGAGCGGGGCCTCGAGCCACCCGAGGTCCGGATGACGAAGATCGGGGCCAAGCTCTACGTCGAGGTCGACGGCACTGCCCCACGGGAGACGACCATCGCGGTCGAGGACGAGCTGCGCACCGAGCTCGACCGCCGCCTCGACCGGCTGCCGTTCGACGTCTGGCTCAACTTCGAGCTGTTCCCCGAGCGCGGCGAACCGCCCGCGGGATGACCCCTCGACGCTGAACCAGGTGGTTGTTACCGTCCGGGGGACGACAGCCGCCGGAGCCAGGGGACCCACATGCGCATCGGGGTGACCGGCTTCGGGCCCACCACCGAGAAGCTCATCCGCCAGGCCGAACGGGCCGAGGCCGACGGCTTCACCAGCCTGTGGTCGCCGAGCAACGTGGCCGGCGATCCACTCGTCGCCCTCGCGCTGGCCGGCCGGGCCACGACCCGCCTCGAGGTGGGCACCGCGGTCCTGCAGACCTACGCCTCCCACCCGGCCCTGATGGCGGCGCGGGCCGCCTCGGTCGCCGGTGCGATCGGTGGTCCCGGCCGCTTCACGCTCGGCATCGGCCCGTCGCACCGCCCGGTGGTCGAGGACGTGCTCGGTCTGGCCTACGACCACCCCGGCCGCCACACCGACGAGTACGTGCAGGTCGTCGCGTCCCTCCTGCGGGGTGAGCCGGTCTCGTTCAGCGGCGACGACCTGCGGGTGAACGCCGGACCCCCGCCGCTCCCCGAGGGCGTCACCGTGCCGGTGCTGGTCTCTGCCCTCGGGCCCCGCCTCCTGCGCGTCGCCGGCCAGCACGCGGCCGGCACCATCACCTGGATGGCCAACGCGACCGCGATCGCGACGCACATCGCGCCGCTCATCACCGCCGCGGCCGCCGACGCGGGACGCCCGGCGCCGCGCATCGTCGTCGGGCTCCCCCTCGCCGTCCACGACGACGAAGCCGAGGCCCGGTCGACCGCGGAGGCCCAGCTCGGCTTCTACGGCAGCCTCCCGAACTACCGCCGCGTCCTCGACCACGGCGGCATCGCCGGGCCGGCCGAGGCCGCCATCGTCGGCGACGAGGCCAGCGTCACCGCCCAGGTCGAGGCCCTGTTCGAGGCGGGCGCCACCGACCTCTGGGCCGCGCCCTACGCGGTCGGCGACGACAAGGCCGGCTCGCGCACCCGCACCAGGGACCTCCTCAGGGAGCTCGCGGCGGCCTGAGCCGGACGCGCCCGCACCCACGCCGCCGCCGTCCCGGTTCCTTCGTGGACAGGTGTCCGGGTGAGTACCGTCGGCCGGCGACGCCGACGTGGCGCACCCCGGATCCCAGGACGACATCGTGACCTCCACCGAAGCCTCCGTCCCCGAGTCGCTCACCGCCGCGGCCCTCACCGCGATCCTGCGCGGCGAGGGCCACGACGTGGAGGTCACCGCGGTCGAGGTCGCGCCCGTCGGCACCGGACAGATGGCCAGCAGCCTGCGGGTGCGGCCGACCTACGCCGAGACCCCGACCGACCTCCCGGCGACGTTCGTGGCCAAGCTCCCCGGCAGCGAGGCGACCCGCGGCACCGCCGGCGGCGCCTACCGCACCGAGGTCCGCTTCTACCGCGAGCTGGCGCCGACCCTGGCGATCCGCGTCCCGCGGTGCTGGCACGCCTGGGACGACGAGGACGGCGACTTCCTGCTGCTGCTCGACGACCTCGCCCCCGCGGTGCAGGGCGACCAGCTGGCCGGCTGCACCCCCGCCCAGGCCGAGGCCGCGGTGGTCAACCTGGCCGGCCTCCACGGACCGCGCTGGGGCGACCCGACCCTGGCCGACGCGGGCATGACCGACGCCGGCCCGGAGGACGGGACCGTCCTCAAGGAGGTCATGGCCAGCACCACCGAGAGCTTCCTCGACCGCTTCGCGAGCGAGCTCGACGCGGCCGAGGTCATCGCCCTCGAGGGGGTGGCCGACACCGTCGACCGCTGGCTGGTCGGGCGACCCGAGCGCCGCGCGCCGGTCCACGGGGACTACCGGCTCGACAACCTGATGTTCGCTCCGGACGGCACGGTGACGGCGCTCGACTGGCAGACGCTCTCGCTCGGGCTCCCCGCCCGCGACGTCGCCTTCCTCCTGTCGACCGGGCTCTCGATCGACGACCGCCGGGCCCACGAGGCCGACATCGTCGAGGCCTACCGGCGGGCCCTCGAGACCCACGGGGTGCAGGGCCACGGCCCCGACGAGTGCTTCGACGACTACGCCTTCTCCATGCTCCAGGGACCGCTCATCGCCGAGCTCGGGTGGCTGGTCGCGGACACGACCGAGCGGGGTGACGCCATGTTCATGACCATGGTCCGCCGGGCCTGCGCCGCCATCGTCGACCTCGACACGTTCAGCCGCATCTGACCGCGCGGCGGGCGGCGGCTCAGCCCTCGGAGAGGCCGTAGGCGACCAGGGACGGTGGGCTGGCCAGGCCGACCGGCCACAGGATCAGGTCGTCGGCGACGGCGGGCCAGCCGTTGATGCCGCCGGGCGCCTCGATGCGCCGCACGATCCGGCCGTCGTCGCGGGCGAGGGCGTAGATCTCGCCCTGGTAGGTCGCGGTCAGCACGAGGTCGCCGACGACGGTCGCACCGCCGAGCGGGTCGCCGTCGACCTCGGTCGCCCAGAGCACCGTCCCGTCGGCGGCGTCGACGGCCACCACCTCGCCGGGCGCGGTGCCGAGCTCGGAGCCGATGGACGACGTCTTGTCGGGGTGCATCTCGGTCGGGGCGTTGAGCGTCGCCACGTAGACCACGCCGTCGGCGGTCGACGGCGGCGTGAGCACCCCGCCGTAGGTGCCGGGCCACACCTCGGTCGGGCCGTCGAGCTCGGTCAGCTCGTCGTTGCGGTGGATGCCGACCGGCGTCCGCCACAGGGCTCGCCGGTCGTCGGGTCGTGGCGCAGCACGACCCCGCCCTTGCCGGTGCTGATCACCGCCGTCTCGCCGTCGACCTCGGCCAGGAGCGTGTGGACGTGGTCGCGGTCGAAGAGGTCGTGCGCGAACACCTGGTGGTGCCAGAGCAGCTCGCCGGTCTCGACGTCGAGGGCGACGACGGAGTCGGTGTAGAGGTTCGGACCGGGGCGGCTCGACCCGTTGGGGTGCTCGGGCGTGCCCGGCGAACGGCGCCGGGTTGGCGATGCCCCAGTAGACGACGCCCGCCTCGACGTCGACCGCCGGCGTGTACCAGGCCCCTCCGCCGGAGTTGACCGTCGGGGTTGCCCCAGAGGTCGTCGCTGTCGACGGTGTCGAACGTCCAGACCACCTCGCCGGTCTCGGCGTCGAGGGCGTGCAGCACGCCCCGGTCACCGCCGGTGTACTGCGCGCCCAGGCTGATCGGCACCGTCGACACCAGCACCAGGCCGGCCGACGACCTGCGGCTGGATGTCGATGCCCGCCGGTCTCGGTGTCGACCAGCTCGGTCGACCACAGCTCGTCACCGGTCTCGAGGTCGAGGGCCATGACCGACCGCATCCCCTTCGGCCGCGAACACGCGGCCCCACCCGACGGCCACGCCGTTCGGGCCGACGGTCGTGCCGCCCGTCGACCAGCGTCTCCCACACCAGCTCCCCGGTGGCGAGGTCGAGGACCCGCACGTTCGAGGCGAGGTCCTGCACCAGCACCCGGTCGCCCAGCACGAGCGGCGTGGTGGCCGCGTTGCCGATCGCGCCCGCGCCCTCCAGCGGTGCCCGCCACACCTCGGCCAGCCGGTCGACGGTCTCGATGGTGATCGCGGAGTCGGGCACGGCCCGGGAGTTGGCGTGGTCGCGCCCCGGCAGCGGCCAGTCCTCAGCCGCGCGCCGCGACCTCCGGCGGGACGGCGACCCCGTCGTCCGCCCCGTCCTCGGCCTCGACGTCGACGGCCGTCGTCGGCTCGCCCGGGTACGGCTCGTCGGCACCACAGCCGATCGCACCGACGAGGAGGAGCGGCGGCGACGACGGGACCGGCCGCGCGCGAGGTCCGGGAGGTGAGCACGAAGCGACGGTAGTCACACAGGTCGCCGTCCCTGGGTAGGGTCCCGCCCCGTGCCCAGGTCACCCCGCCCCCACATCCGTTCGTCCCGATGCCCGTGGACGGCCCTCGTCGCGATCGCCGCGGTGCTCGCTGCTCCTCGCCGGTTGCGGCGGCGACGATGAGGCGTCGGCCTCCGACGACTCGACGACCACGACCGCCGCCGAGTCCGGCGGAGGTGCGGGCGAGACGTCCACGACCGAGGCGGCCGAGCCCGCGGAGCCGGTGGCCTCCGCCGGGTGCGGCACGAGCGCGGCCGAGGCGGGCGTCGAGGTCGAGCACACGCTCGAGGTGCGGGGCGTCGAGCGGCGCTACCTCCTCACCACCCCGTCGGCCCACGACGGCGAGACCCCGCTGCCGGTGGTGCTCGACTACCACGGGCTCATGGAGGGGGCCGAGGTCCACGCCAACATGAGCCAGTGGTCGGCCCTGGCCGAGGAGGAAGGCGTCGTCGCCGTGTTCCCCCACGGCACCGGCGACCCGGTCCGGTGGGACGTCAACCTCGATGCCGAGGAGAACGACGACCTCGCCTACACCGACGCGATGCTGGCCGAGATCGGCGAGGCGCTGTGCATCGACGAGTCCCGCGTCTACGCCACCGGCCTGTCGAACGGCGCGATGATGACCTCGGTCCTGCTGTGCGCCCGGGCCGACGTCATCGCCGCCGCCGCGCCGGTCGCCGGGCTGAGCGACCTCGAGGGCTGCGACCCGGCCCGCCCGGTGCCGCTGGTGACCTACCACGGCACCGCGGACCCGATCCTGCTGTTCAACGGCGGCGTCGACACGTCGGCCATCCCGGGCGGAGACGAGGAGGGCGACGACGCCGGCACCACCACGACGCAGCCCGAGGCCGACCTCGACGGCGAGGGCTACCCGGCCGCGACCGCGGCCTTCGCCGACCGCAACGGCTGCGACCCCGAGCCGACCGACACCGAGGTGAGCGAGGAGGTCGTCCACCGGGTGTACGAGTGCCCGGAGGGGGCCGACGTCGAGTTCTACATCGTCCTCGGCGGCGGCCACTCGTGGCCGGGCAGCGACTTCAGCAAGGCCATCGTCGACATCGTCGGACCGACCACGTTCGACGTCGACGCCACCGCCGACTCCTGGGAGTTCCTCCAGCAGTTCACCCTCCCCGCCGCCTGAACCTCACCGCGGCCGGCTGCCGCGTCGGCCGAAGAGGAGGTCGACGACGATGTCGGCGTGGGTCTGCACGGCCTCGGGGGAGAGCGGGTCGATGCCGGTGAGCCGGCGGCACTCGGGCGCCAGCACGAAGATCGTGGGACCGGCCCCGGTGAGCACGTAGTAGAGGTACGGCGCCGGGACGTCGGGCAGCACGCCCTGCTCGACCAGACGGGCGAAGAGGGCGGTGGTCGTCTCGTAGAGCGGCCGCACGTGGGTGTCGACCAACCAGTCCATGCGCTCGCCGTCGGCCTTGCTCTCCTGGGTGATGATGCGGTGCAGCTGCGGGTGGGCCGCGGAGAAGGCGATGAACTCGCGGACCAGCAGCTCGGCCTGGGTGGCGTCGTCGACACCGCGGAGCCCCTGCATGCGGTCGGACATCGTGGTGCGCAGCTCGCCGAAGACGCTGTCGACCGCGGCCCGCCACAGCTCCTCCTTGGAGCGGAAGTGGTAGGCGACCGACGGCTGCGACACCCCCGCCTGGCGGGCGATGTCGCGGGTCGACGCACCGTCGTAGGAGCGGTCGGCGAACAGGTCGAGGGCGGCGGCGACGATGCGGCGACGGGTGTCGTCGGCCGAGGGCCGGGGCGAGCGGGGAGCCGGGTCGGTGACCGCCATCCCCCCACCCTACTCAGCCGATCAGACTCTTGACAGATACCTGATCGAACGATCAGAGTGGCGGGCATGGAGCCGGTCGACGTCGCCATCGTGGGCTGCGGCCCGGTGGGCGGCGCGCTGGCCACCCTGCTCGGCCGGGCCGGCCACCGGGTGGTCGTCCTCGAACGTCACCCCGCCCCCTACGCCCTGCCCCGCGCCGTCCACTTCGACCACGAGGTCGGCCCGCATCCTCCAGGCGTGCGGCCTCGGCGCCGACCTGCCGGTCCATCTCGGAGCCGGCCGACGACCTACGAGTGGCGCAACGGCGCGGGCGATGTGCTGCTGCGCTTCGGCGGCCGGGCGACCGGCCCGTCGGGCTGGCCCGAGATCGAACATGTTCTGGCAGCCCGCGCTCGGAGGCCCGGCTCGAGGAGGCGGCCGTCGGCCCAGCCGTCGGTCGAGGTCCGCCGGGGCGTGACGGTCACCGGGCTCGACCAGGACGACGGCGGCGTCCGGCTGCACGCTCGTCACCGCCTTGGGCGACGGCGACGGCGACCGGTCGACCCTCGACGCCCGGTACGTCGTCGGCTGCGACGGGGCCAACAGCACCGTGCGCGACCTCCTCGGCACCACGCGTCACCGACCTCGGCTTCTTCTACGACTGGCTGATCGTCGACGTCGTGCTGCACCAGCCCCGGATCGTTCGATGCCGGTCAACCTGCAGATCTGCGACCCGGCCCGGCCCACCACCGCGGTGTCGGGCGGTCCCGGCCGCCGCCGGTGGGAGTTCATGCGCCTCCCCCACGAGACGATCGAGGAGCTCGACGACGCGGACCGGGCCTGGGAGCTGCTCGCCCCGTGGGACATCACCCCCGACGACGCGACCCTCGAGCGCCACGCCGTCTACCGGTTCCACGCCCGCTGGGCCGACGAGTGGCGCGACGGCCGGGTGCTCCTCGCCGGCGACGCCGCCCACCAGATGCCGCCGTTCGCCGGTCAGGGCATGTGCTCGGGCCTGCGCGACGCCGCCAACCTGGCGTGGAAGCTCGACCTCGTGCTGGACGGGCGCGTCGCCCGACGCCCTGCTCGACGCCTACGCAGGTCGAGCGGGAGCGCAACGTGCGGTCGGTCATCGACTTCTCGATGTCGCTCGGCCAGGTCATCTGCGTCGTCCGATCCCGACGAGGCCGCCGAGCGCGATGCGTTCATGGTCGCCGCGGCCGAGGCCGACGCCGGACCGTCGGTTCCCCCGCCGCTGCCCGGCATCGACGCCGGTGTGGTCGCAGCCGGGCGATGCCCTCGCCGGGCAGCTGTTCATCCAGGGGCGGGTCGGCGGTGCCGACGGTTCGCCGGTGCTGCTCGACGACGTCGTCGGCGCCGGCTGGCTGCTGGTCACCGCCGACGCGGCGGCCCGCTCGGGCCTCACCGCCGCCGACGAGGCGTGGTTCGCCGACCGGGGCGGTCGGGTCGTGGCGGTCGACGACCTCGACGACCTCGACGGCACCTACGCCGACTGGTTCGCGGCGCACGGCGTCGTCGCCGCCCTCCAGCGACCCGACTTCCACCTCTTCGGCTCGGCCGCCACCGCCGCCGACGTCGCCCCACTGGTCGACGCGCTGCGCACGACGCTCGCCGACCCCACCCACCACCTCACCCCCACCCCCGGAGGAGAACCGTGAAGCTCGCCAACGTCGCCGGTCGCGCCGCGCTCGTCGTGGAGGGCGGCGTCCTCGACGTCGCCACCGCCTCGGACGGCCTGTTCGACGCGGACCCGATGTCGCTCTACCCCCGGTGGGACGAGCTGCGGGCCTGGGCCGACGGCCTCGGCGCCGACGCGTGCGACGTCCAGCCGCTCGACGAGTCGCAGCTGGGCGCCCCCTCCCCCACCCCCGCCCAGGTGTTCGCGGTCGGGCTGAACTACCGGGGCCACGCCGCCGAGTCGGGCATGGACCTGCCGACCATGCCGGCCGTGTTCACCAAGTACCCGGCCTCGCTGGGCGGCCCGTTCGACCCGATCGTCCGCCAGGGCGAGATGGTCGACTGGGAGGTCGAGCTGGTCGCCGTCATCGGGCGACGGGCCGACCACGTCGCCGAGGCCGACGGCTGGGACCACGTCGCCGGGCTCTGCGTCGGCCAGGACGTCTCCGACCGGATGGTGCAGTTCGCGGCCGGCGCGCCAGTTCTCGCTCGGCAAGTCGTTCCGCTCCTACGGGCCGACCGGGCCCTGGCTGGTCACCCCCGACGAGCTCCCCGACCCCGACGACCTGGGCCTCGGGTGCTCGATCGACGGCGAGACGGTGCAGGACGACCGCACCAGCGACCTCGTGTTCGGCATCCCCCGCCTGATCGCCGACCTGTCGGCCATCGTGCCCGCTCCTGCCCGGCGACCTGATCTTCACCGGCACCCCCGCCGGCGTCGGCGTCACCCGCAGCCCGGCCCGGTTCCTCCAGGCCGGCGAGGTGCTGGAGAGCTGGATCGAGGGCATCGGCACCATCCGCAACGAGGTCGTCGCCCCGGAGGTCGGATCGTGAGCCACGAGCTGGAGATCGCCTACGCGGTGGTCGAGACGACGACGCCCGACGAGCTCGGCGCCTTCTTCACCGACGTGATCGGGCTGGCGCCGAGCGAGCCGGACTGCCGACGGCAACCCGACGTGGACCGACGACGACGCCGTCCACCGCCTGATCCTGGTCGAGGGCGCGGCCGACGACCTCGCCGCCCTGGGCTTCGAGGCCGTCGACGCCGCCGCCTTCGACGCGACCGTCGCCCGCCTCACCGCAGCCGGGCACACCGCCCACGGAGCGACCCGACCTGGCCGCCACCCGCCGGGTCGAGCGCCTGGCCATCGGTCGATGCCCCGTGGGGTCGTCCGGTCGAGGTCGTCCTCGGCCTGCGAGCGGCTGGCCGCGCCCGCGGCCACGCCGGCCGATGCCCGGTGGGTTCCTCACCGCCGGGCAGGGGTTCGGGCACGCGGTGATCGCGACCACCGCGTTCGACGAGTCGGTCGCCTTCGCCATCGAGGGGCTCGGCCTGCACCAGTCCGACTGGCTGGAGATGGAGCTGGCCCCGGGCATCTCGCTGGAGGTCCGGTTCCTCCACTGCAACGCCCGCCACCACAGCCTGGCCCTCGCCCGCGCCCCGTTCGAGCTGCCGCAGGCGCCTGCACCACCTCATGTTCGAGACCGTCGACCGCGACGACGTCGGGCGCGCCTTCGACCGGGCCTTCGAGGCCGGCCTGCCCCTGCCCAACGGGCTCGGCCGCCACGACAACGACGGGATGTTCTCGTTCTACGTGCAGAGCCCGGCCGGCTTCCAGGTCGAGGTCGGCCACGGCGCCCGCCAGGTCACCGAGCCGTGGACCGACGACCGCCGCTACGACCGCATCAGCGCGTGGGGCCATCAGCCCGTCGCCCGGGCCGACGGGTGACCACCGAGGTCGTCCTCACCGGTACCGGAGTGCCCCACCCCCGCCCGGGGTGCGCGGGCGCGGGCACGCTGGTGCGCCACGGCGACGTCGCCCTCCAGCTCGACGCGGGGCGCTCGACGGTGCTGCGCCTGATGGAGGCCGGCACCCCGCCCCACGCCCTCACCGCCACGTTCCTCACCCACGTCCACAGCGACCACGTCGTCGGACTGCCCGACCTGGCCATGACCCGCTGGGTCCAGCAGCAGATGGTGGCGTCGGGTCCGCTCGTGGTCGTGGCGCCCGAGGGTGCGCCGGCCCGCTTCGTGGAGCGCATGCTCGACCCGTTCGACGAGGACATCGCCATCCGGCGCGAGCACGTCGGCGCCGGCCCGGTCGGCATCGACCTGCGGACCTTCCCGGTGACGCCCACGCCCACCGAGGTGTGGCGCAGCGACGACGGCGACGTGCGCGTGCTGGCCGTCGCCGTGCACCACGAGCCGGTGCCCGACGCGGTGGGCTACCGCATCGAGACGCCCGACGGCGTGGTGGTCGTCTCCGGTGACACCCGCGTGTGCGACGAGGTCGAGGACCTGGCCCGCGGCGCCGACGTCCTCGTGCACGAGGCCTGCCGGACGACCGCGCTGGCCCCGCTCATCGCCGGCACGACCTTCGAGACGATCTTCAGCTACCACGCCGACACCGTCGCCCTGGGAGCCATGGCCGCCCGCGCCGAGGTGCCGCACCTGGTGCTCACCCACCTCATCCCCCCGATCGATCGACCGGAGGACGCCGAGGCCTTCGCGGCCGACGTGCGCGAGGGCGGCTTCGAGGGTCGCCTGACCGTCGGCCAGGACCTCACGACGATCACGGTGCCCTGACCGTCGGATGCCCGCCCGGATCCACCGATCACGGCCCGTTCTCTTGTCTCCATCTCCGCCTCCTGCAACCGCCAGGTCGAACTCCGTTCGACTGTACGCAGGGGGTGTGACAGTCAAGCCGAACCCCAGGTCAGCGCCCTGAACGGGCGCGCCCGCGGGCGCGTCGCGGAGCCTCGTCGACCCCATGCCGGCGCGCCCGTGGCGCGTCGGGAAGGGCCGGTCGAGCACCGAGTCGGCCATCTCGTCCACGCCAGCTCCGCACGCCGACCGGCTGCAGTCCCACGGTCCGATCCGGACGCGAGATCGGCCGTCTCCCCGATCGCCACCAGCCCGGCGACGCGGCACTCCGTCCTGCTGGCGCGCCGTGACGCCGAGCGGTCGGCGGCCCGCACGCGGTCGGTCCCTCGACGTGGACCTGTCGCCGAGCGTGCGCCGTGCTGCCGACGTGGCGTCCGGCGGTCGTCGCGTCGAGGTCCGGCGGCTCCGGCGCGGTCAGGAGCCAGCAGCGACTCGCCACCGTCGACGCACGCTCGCTCGCTGCCGCCGTCGTGGACGACGCCGGGATGCCGCCCGACGAGCACCGTCGGCCGACTCGTCCCGCCGATCCGCACGGCCGACGCGCTGCGTCCGGCCGGGCCATCCGGCGGGCCGAGATCGGCGTCCGATCGCAAGTCCCGGCCGATCGGGGACACTCGGCGCCTTCCGGCAGATTGATGCTGACCGCGCGTCTCCTGGGATGATGACGCGGATGAGCGAGGGCGATCACGCTGACGTCGAGCGAGCACCGATCTGCCCTTCCTGCGGCGTCACGGCCCTCCCCGCAGAGACCTCGAACGTCATCGACTCTGGCTTCGTGTGCGAGAACCCCGACTGCGATGCCTTCGGAGACGTCGTCGAGTCCTAGCTGCGCTTGGATCGCGCGAGGTGACGCGGCCTCATTCCGGCGTTCTGGGGCAGTCATCACCCCGGCGGGATGGAACCTCATCGAGGACGGGAACCCGAGCGCAGGTATCAGACTGATACCATCGCGGCCGTGGCCATGACGCTCCGACTCGACGACGACGAACAGCAGGCGCTCCGGGACCAGGCCGCAGCCGAGGGCAGCTCGATGCAGGACGTCGCCCGTCGGGCGATCCGCGAGTACGTCGCCCGGCGCGATCACCAGCACCGCGTGATGGCGGCCGCCGACCACATCCTCGACGTCCACGCCGACGCCCTCGACCGTCTCGGCCGGTGACCCGGCCCGTCGAGTACCTCGACCTCGACGATGTCCTCGCCCTCGCCACCCGACTCCTCGGCGACCCACCCCCGGTGCGAGACGTCGGCCTCCTCGGCTCCGCGGTGGCCCGACCCCAGACCACCGTCGGCGGCCAGGACGCCTACCCGACCATCTGGCTGAAGGCCGCCTCGCTTCTCCAGTCGATCGTGAACAACCACGCCCTCGTCGACGGCAACAAGCGCCTCGGCTGGCTCGCCACCGCCGTCTTCCTCGAGCTCAACGACGCCGGCGTCGCTCACGCCACCAACGACGACGTCTACGACCTCGTCATCACCGTCGCATCGACCCAGGTCGCCATCGAGGACATCGCCGGCCGACTCGAGGTCCTCCGAGCCACCGATCACTGACCCCCATGGTTCAAGCGCCGTCGACCCGCAACGGGTCGGTTCTCACCGAGGCGCGCGGTCGCTGATCATCCCTGATGTGCCTGCTCGAGACTTGGGGCACGCCTTGCGGCGTCTGATCGGAGCGGCCGGCGGTGGCCGCGGGGAGGCCACCGGTGCTGAGGCCGTTGTGCGGCTGCGGCGCGACCCTCGGTCGCCCCTCGGGCTCGAGGAACGGTGACCGGAGCGGGGATCGGCCTGGGCTCGCCGGCGGCCCACTGGGAACCCGACGCCCAGGCTCGGCTCAACCCGGGGGGTCGAAGGCGACGACCATGCTGCGCATGCCGGTGTGGCGGTTGGAGCGGGCCCACTCGACCGGCTCCACCACCGTGATCCCGCCGATGCGGGGCAGCAGCTCCTCGAACAGCACCCGGAGCTCCAGCCGGGCGAGGTGGGCGCCCAGGCAGTAGTGCACGCCGTGGCCGAAGCCGAGGTGCGGGTTCGGGTCGCGGGTGACGTCGAAGCGGTCGGGGTCGACGAACACGGCGGCGTCGCGGTTGGCCGAGGCCTCCCACACCAGCACCTTGTCGCCGGGCGAGATGGCGTGGCCGCCGAGCTCGGCGGCGACCGTCGCGGTGCGCCGCTTGGCCGACGACGGCGTGGTCCAGCGGACGATCTCCTCGATCGCGGTCGGCAGCCGCCCCGGGTCGTCCTGGAGGAACCGCAGCTGGTCCGGGTGGCGGGCCAGCTCGCGCACCCCGCCGGAGATGGCGTTGCGGGTCGTCTCGGCGCCGGCGATGAACAGCAGCGTGAAGAACATGAACAGCTCGATGTCCGACATCGCCGGCTCGCCGTCGTCGGTGGTCGCGCCGGCCACGATCGAGAGGAGGTCGTCGGCCGGCGTCCGCCGCTTCTCCTCGATGAGCGCCGAGCCGTACTCGTAGACCCGGGCCATGGCCTCGGCGTCGAAGCCGCCCGAGCCCGCTCCGTCCCCGGAGCCGTCGCCGGACCCTTCGTCGCGGCGACTGTCGAAGCCGGTCTCGACCGCTTCGAGCACCCAGTGCCGCTCCTCCTCGGGCATGCCCAGCAGCACGCAGATGACCTGCATCGGCAGCTCGGTGGCGAGTCCCTGGAGCAGGTCGACGGGGACGCCGGGCTCCACCGCGTCGAGCAGGCGGCGCGCCCGGGCTGCGGAGATCGTCCTCCACCCGCCGGATCATCCGGGGCGTCAGGCCCGACGACACCAGGCGGCGGATCCGCCCGTGGCGGGGGTCGTCCATCATGTTCAGCACCTGACCGGCGACGGGCATGTCCTCGAGGAACGTGCCGCCGTAGGGCCGGTCGCCGCCGGTCTCCGACGAGTAGGTCGCGGGGTCGTGGAGGACCTGCTTGACCTCGGCGTAGGTGGCGACCGACCAGAAGCCCTCGCCGTCGGGCGTGTGGGCCGTCGGCTCGTGCCACCGGACCGGGCGCTCGCGGCGGTGAGCCGCGAACACGTCGTGGGGGAAGCCGTCGGCGAAGGTGGCGAGGTCGGTGAGGTCGACGTCGTCGAGCGACGACGGGGACGACGGCGACGGGCGTGGGGTCACGACGCGGCAGCCTGCCACGACCGGGCGGGTCAGGCCGGGTGGGTCAGGCCGGGGTGAGGACGTCGGTGGTGGGGAGCTCCAGCGTGAGGTCCGTGATCGTGATCTCGCCGCCGAGGCGGGGGGTCGTGAACGCCGGGGTGGTGGCGACCAGCTGGAGCGTCACGCTGCTGCCGGCCCGGAGGTGGTGCAGCACGACCTCGAGATCGACCTCGGCGGTCTGCTCCGAGCCGTCCAGCACGATCGGGATCGGGATGATCTGGTTGCCCGAGCACCAGGTCGGTCTCGTCGTCGACGAGCTGGGCGAACAGGCGCGTCGGCTGCGGGCCGTCGGGGGACGTCCCGGTGTAGGTGAACGACACCTTCGGCGCGCCCAGCACCAGCGCGTCGTCGTCGGCCGTGAGGGTCAGCTCGACGGCCTCGTCGGCCCGGCCCGGCGTGATGCCGGTGACGACGCCGGCGAACAGGTCGGCGCCCTCGGGGGCCGGGATGGGGCCGGCCGCGCTGGCCTCGGTGAGCGCGAGCGTGCCGCCGTCGCCCTCGGCCGACAGGGTGGCCTCGGGCTCGGTCGGGTACTCGTCGCCGACCCAGCGCTCGCCCTCCTGGTCGAGGAGGTCGATGGTGGGCCCGGTGTCGACGTCGGAGCCCTTGAGGTACTTGTCGAGCCAGGCGATGCTCCGCTCGTCGAGCAGGTCGCGGTCCTCGCCGGGGGTCAGGCAGATGCCGTGGCCGCCACAGCCCCAGAGCATGGCGACGGTGGTGCCGGCCTCGCTGAGGGCGGCGTAGTTGGCGACGGCTTCGGTCGGGGTGAAGAGCGTGTCGGCGGTGCCGTGGACGATCAGGGTGGGAGCGGTGATCTCCGAGACCAGCTCGCCGGGGCCGCGGGCACCGAACCACTCGACCAGCTCGTCGTCGAGGGTGCCGACGGTCGTGCCCTCCTCGGCCGCGTCGGAGATGTGCGGGTCGACGGTGCCGCCGAACGCGCCGACGCCCTGCATGAGGAGGCCGCTCCAACCGGACTTCACCGTGTCGCCGGGGTAGAGGCTGGTGAGCAGCGAGTGCCAGGCGATGCTGGGCACGATGGCGTCGACCCGGCAGTCGAGCCCGGCCAGCACGAGCTGGATGCCGCCGCCGTAGCGAGCCGCCGAGCATGCCGACCCGGGGGTCGCCGTCGCGGTCGAGCTCGACCTCGGGCTGGGTGGCCAGCCAGTCGAGGAGGACCTGGACGTCGCGCCCCTCGCGCTCGGGGTCGTTGATGGTGGCCTCGCTCTCGGACTCGCCGAAGCCGCGCGGGTCCCAGGTGAGGACGTTGAAGCCGGCCTCGTGGAGCCCGTCGATCGGCGAGCTGCTGAGGCCGAGGGCGTCGACGCCGTCGTCGGTGGCGCCGGGCATGCCCCAGCCCGGTCCGACCATCACGACCGGCAGGGGCTCGTCGGCGGCCCCGTCGAGCGGGAACCAGTGGACCCGGATGCCGGTGCCGTCGAAGGAGGTCACGGTGTGGTCGCTGGCCTCGCCCTCGACCGGCTCCGACTCGACCGGGTCGACGGTCGGCTCCTGGTCGCACGTCGGCGCGTCGTCGGAGCCGCCGTCGGTCGAGGCACCGGCCTCGGCCTCGGTGGAGGGGCTCGCCCCGCCCGCGGCGTCGCCGTCGTCGTCGGAGCTGCACCCGGCGGCCATCAGCAGGAGGCCGGCCGCGGCCGCGGCGACGAGGCGACGGCGTCGCCGTGCCGAGGAGGTGGTCGTGTCGGTCCCGCGGTGCATGAGGTCCCCTGTGTCGCCGGTGAGTGCAGCGGGATGCTTACTCCGCGCCCACCCCGGCGCGCAGGTCGAGTCCCCGCCCCACCACCCGCGGCGCGGTCCGATCTGCCATCATCCGCGGCCATGTCGTCCCTCTCCCTCCGTTCCGTCGTCGTCGTGGTGGCCCTGTCGCTGGTGGCGGTGGCCGGGTGCTCGGACGACGGCGGGGACGGCGACGTCGACGCCTCGGATGGGTCGGGGGCGAGCAGCACCACCACGACCGAGGCGGCCGAGCCGCAGGAGCCGGCCGGCGACACCTACTCCGAGCCGGGCGAGCACCCCGTCGGCGTCACGACCCTCGCCCTTCCGTCCGGCCCGGCGGTCGAGGTCTGGTACCCGGCCGCGGAGGACGGCGGCGGCGAGGTCTCCTACGACACCCGGGACTTCGTGCCCGAGTCGATCCGGTCGCTGCTCACCGCCGACATCCCCGCGGGCTACACCTTCGACGGCGACCGCGACGTCGCCGCGTCGGACGAGGGGCCGTTCCCCGTCGTGCTGTTCAGCCACGGCTTCAGCGGCTTCCGGCTCCAGTCGACGTTCCTCACCTCGCACCTGGCGTCGCACGGCTTCGTGGTCGCCGCGCCCGACCACCCGAGCCGCAGCCTGGAGGGCGTGCTGGGCGGATCACCGAGCGGCGACCGGGCCGCGTCGGTCGACGAGCTGCTGGAGACGCTCGACCTGGTCGAGGCCGAGTCGGCCGCCGCCGGCAGCCTCCTGGAGGGCGACGGCCGACGTCGAGCAGGTGGCGGCGCCTCGGCCACTCCGCCGGTGGCGGCACCGTCTTCATCGCTGCGGCCGACCCCCGCATCGACGGCTACGTCTCGATGGCCAGCGGCGCCCGCGGGCCCGAGGAGGACTCGGAGCCCACCTACGCCGAGGTGCCCAGCTTCTTCCTCGCCGGGGCGATCGACGAGGTCGTCCCCCCGGCGGAGGCCAGCCGCCCCGCGTTCGAGGGCGCCCCGTCGCCCAGCCTCTACTGGGAGATCGAGGCCACCGGCCACAACGGCTTCGACGACTTCTGCACCTTCGGCGACGGCACCGGCATCATCGGCATCGCCGAGCAGTCGGGCCTCGGCGGCGTGCTCGACGCCCAGCCCGAGCTGCGGGCCCTGGGCGAGGACGGGTGCATCCCGCCGGCCGCGCCGGTCGAGCAGGCCTTCCCGATCATCCGCCACGGGGTCACCGCCTGGCTGCGGGCCCTGTTCGAGATCGACGCCGAGCCGGTCGGCCTGACCGCCGAGGACCAGACCGTCCACGAGCTCGCCGTCGAGGTCGAGGAGAGCTGATCCGCGCCCACGCGGGACCCGGCGATCGCCCTCTCGGGCCCCGGTACTGTTCGCGCCGCAGGAGCGAACAGACCCCGGAGGCCGAACGTGACCATCGACGCTGAGCAGGCTGCTCGGCTGCACATCTACGGGTACCCGCTCGTCTACTGCACCGACGAGATCATGAAGCTCGCCGGGCCCGACTCGACGTTGCTCGCGGGCGGGGTGCCGGCCAACACCTTCGGTCCGGCACGATCGCTGCTCGGCCCCGACGCGAAGTTCGTGTCGCCGAACAACGACACCCTCTACCTGATGGCCCCGCTCGACCTCAGCGGCGGTGGCGTCGTGGTCCACACCCCCGACACCGGCGACCGCTACTACGTCCTGCAGATCGTCGACGCCTGGAGCAACAACGTCGCGTACATCGGGCGCCGCGCCACCGGAACCACGGCGGCCGACTGGTTCCTGACCTCGCCCGACGACGACACCCCCACGCCCGACGGGGCCACACGCGTCGAGGTGCCGAGGGTCAGTCCTTGCGGCCGGTGAGGGCGAGGCGCACGCCGAGGCCGATCATGGCGACGCCGCCGGCTCCGTTGATGGTGGCGAGCCGGCGGGGCGACCGGGTGAACCACTGCCGGGCGGTGCCGGCGACCAGGGCCCAGATGCTGTCCGACACCAGCGCGGCGGCGATCGAGACCAGGCCCAGCACCAGGATCTGGACGGTCGCGGGCGCGGCGTCGGGCTCGACGAACTGCGGCAGCACGGCGGCGAAGAACACGATGCTCTTCGGGTTCGACACCCCGACGACGAACCCGTCGAGGAGGACCCGGCGGGTGCTGGCCACGGTGTCGGGCACCTCGAGCATCTCCGAGAGCGCCCGCCGGTGGCGGATGGCCTGGACCCCGAGGTACACGAGGTAGAGCGCGCCGATCGGTCTTCAGCACGGTGAAGGCGGCCACCGAGCGCTGGACGACGGCGCCGACACCGAAGGCGACGGCCACGACGTGCAGGTAGACGCCCGCGGCGTTCCCCACGACGGTCAGCAGCGCCGGTCGCCGCCCGAGGGTGAGGGCCCGGCTGATGGTGAACAGCACGCTCGGCCCGGGGATGGCCACGAAGACCAGGGAGACGAGGGCGAAGGCCCAGAGGCGGTCGGTCGGCGGCACGGCCCGGGAGCGTAGGCCCGACCCCGCCGCCCGCCCGAGCCGTTTCGCCGACGCGAGCGCGGTGAGCACCGCTCCATACATCGATGTATGGTCGCGCCGTGGCACAGGTCGCGGACCGCCTGAGCAGGGACGACTACTTCGACGCGGCCATGGCGATCCTCGCCGAGGAGGGCGTCGCCGGTCTCACGACCACCCGGCTGTGCGAGCGCCTCGACGTCACCCGCGGGTCGCTCTACCACCACTTCGAGAGCGGCCCTGCGTTCCACGGCGCGCTCATCGAGCACTGGGAGCACGAGCTGGTGCCGGGGCTCCTCGCCGCGATCGACGCGGTCGAGCCGCAGGCCCGCATCGACCTGCTCCAGCACGTCGCCCTGCACGCCGACCACGACGCCGAGAAGGCCATCCGGGCGTGGGCCCACACCAACCCCGCGGTGGCGGCCGCGCTGGCCCGGGTCGACGCAGCCCGTGAGGCCGCGCTGGCCAAGGCGTTCGTCGACGTGGGCATCGAGCCCGAGGTCGCCGCCACCCTGTCGAGGATCGGCTTCTCGCTGCTCGTCGGCGCCCAGCAGCTCGACGCCCCGATCGACCGCGATCGCCTCCAGGCGGTGCTCGCCGAGTACCGCACCTGGATCGACCACCGGAGGACATCCCCATGACCGACCTCGCCGCAGCACCGACCGATGCCGGTGGCCTCTTCCACCTGCCGCAGCGGTGGGCCGACATGGACACCTGGCACGAGGAGGTGGCCGAGATCAGGCGCACGACCCCGGTGCTGCGCATCGAGGACGAGGGCTTCACCCCCTTCTGGGCGCTGACCCGGCACGAGGACGTCTTCGCCGTGTCCCGCGACTCGGGGACCTGGAAGAACACGGTCGCATCGGTGATGGGACCGGACGAGGCCGGGCGCCGGATGCTCGAGACCGGGTTCATCCCGCGCTCGCTGGTCCACCTCGACGACCACGAGCACACCGTCCACCGCCAGGTCACCAACGACTGGTTCAAGCCGGCCGCGGTGAAGCACCGCCAGCCCCGCATCGACGAGATCGCCGACCGCTTCATCGAGCGCATGCGCGAGCTCGGCGGCGAGTGCGACTTCGCGGCCGACATCGCCCAGCCCTACACGCTCCGCGTGATCATGGACATCTACGGCGTGCCCGAGAGCGACGAGCCGCTGATGATGGACCTGACCCAGGGCATCTTCGGCGCCAACGACCCCGAGTTCCTCGGCGGGGCCGAGGACCCGGAGGCACGGGTGCTCCAGTCGGTGATGAACTTCATCGCCTACTTCAACCAGATCACCGCCGACCGCCAGGCCTGCCCCGTCGACGACCTGGCGTCGGTGATCGCCAACGGCCAGGTCGACGGCTGCCCGATGGGCGACGCCGAGCGGCTCTGGTACTACATCATCGTCGCCACCGCCGGGCACGACACCACGTCGTTCGCGCTGTCCGGGGGGCTCGAGGCCCTGCTGCGCCATCCCGACCAGATCGAGCACCTGCGGGGTGGCGAGGACGCCATCGTGCGGGCCGCCGACGAGATGCTCCGGTGGACGACACCGGTCCGCCACTTCCTGCGCACGGCCACCGAGGCGACGACCATCCGCGGCGTCGACATCGCCGAGGGCGACCGGGTGCTGCTGTCGTACCCGTCGGCCAACCGCGACGAGGCGGTGTTCGCCGACCCGATGCGGTTCGACGTCACCCGCACCGACGCCGACCGGCTGCTGTCGTTCGGGGTGGGCACGCACTTCTGCCTGGGCGCCCAGTTCGCCCGCCGCGAGCTCCGCACCTTCCTCAGCCGCCTCGTCGACCAGGTGGCCGAGATCGAGCCGGCCGGCCCCGCCGAGTGGGCCGAGAGCCACTTCGTCTCCGGCGTGAAGCACCTCCCCATCCGCTACCGCTTCCGCTGATCGAGCTGGTCCCTCGATCCTCCCGCCCGACGCGGGATCGAGGGACCAGCTCGAGGTCTGCTGCGTCTCCGAGTGCTCTGCGGCGGGGGACGAGCCGTGCTAAGCACACGCACAGCAGCGCTGAGCACTCGCCCAGCACGAGTCGCAGGAGGACAGATGGCGCATCGCGTGGTGCAGTGGACGACCGGCAACGTCGGGCAAGCGCTCGGTGCGCGCCGTCGTCGCCCACGACGACCTCGAGCTGGTGGGGTGCTACGCGTGGTCGCCCGACAAGGTGGGCAAGGACGTGGGCGAGCTGTGCGGCATCGACCCCGTGGGCATCACCGCGACCGATGACGTCGACGCCCTCCTCGCCCTGCGCCCCGACGTCGTCGTCTACAACCCGCAGTGGCCCGACGTCGACGACCTCGTCCGCATCCTCGAGGCCGGCGTCAACGTCGTCAGCACCGCCGCCTTCATCGACGGCCGGGCCTACGAGGGCGATGGGCAGGCCCGCATCGCCGCGGCCTGCGAGGCCGGCGGGGTGTCGATGTTCGGCAGCGGGATCAACCCCGGCTTCGCCGAGCAGCTGACCATCGTGACCGCCGGGCTGTGCGACCGCATCGACAAGGTGACGATCAACGAATCGGCCGACACGACGCTCTACGACTCCCCGACCACCGAGATCCCGGCCGGCTTCGGCCGCCCGATCGACGACCCCGACCTGCCCGGGATGGCGGCGCAGGGCACGGCCGTGTTCGGCGAGTGCGTCGCCCTGATCGCGGATGCGCTCGGGGTCGAGCTCGACGAGATCGTCTGCGAGGCGGAGTACGCGCAGACCACCGAGGACCTCGTCATGGACTCGTGGACCATCGAGGCCGGATGCGTGGCCGGCGTCGCGGCCAGCTGGCAGGGGCGGGTGGGCGACCGGACGATCGTCGAGCTGAACGTGAAGTGGGTCAAGGGCCAGACCCTCGACCCACCGTGGCAGGTCGAGGAGGGCTACGTCATCCAGGTCGACGGCCGACCGACGGTGACGACCCGGCTCGGCTTCCTGCCCCCGCCCGACTTCGAGGCCACCACCTTCGCCGACTTCATGGTGCTCGGGATGATCATGACGGCGATGCCGGCGATCAACGCCATCCCCCGGGTGGTCGCGGCGCCGCCCGGCATCGTCACCTACAACGACATCCCGATGCCGCTGCCCCGCGGGCTCGTCCCGGGCTGATCAGCCGGCGGCGGCGGCGAGCCGCGCCTTCACGTCGTCGAGCAGACCGGGCCGCTCCTTCATGGCCGTGCGGGTGGCCCCGCTGAGGGCCCAGGGCTGGAGGCGGTCGACCGCCTGACGCAGCAGCGCCGGGTCGACGGTCGCCGCGGCGTGGGACGACCGCCCGCTCCGCGCCGACGGGGATGCTCGACGACGCCACCAGCTCGGCGACGTCGGTGGCGAGCAGCAGGTCGGGCGCCGCCATCTCGCTGAAGCCGAAGTCGATCAGCCACACCTCCCGGTCGTCGTCCAGGAAGATGTTGGCCAGCCGCAGGTCGCGGTGGGCGATGCGGTGGCGGCGCAGGTGGGCGAGCAGACCCCAGCACGACGCCAGCACCTCGTCGGTGATGTCGTCGTCGTCGAACCGGTCGAGCGAGCCGCCGGCGATGGCGTCGTAGGCGAGGACGAAGCCGTTGGGCTCGACCGCGGCGACGGCCCGCAGCCGGGGCGTGCGCACCCCGAGGTCGCGGGCCGCCAGGGCGACCAGCGCCTCGTGCTCGACGGCCCGGCGCAGCGTCGAGAACGGCTTCTCGTCGCCGAACGAGCGGGGCAGGACCCGGCGGTAGAGGCGGAACAGGATGTCGGCGCTGCGCTCGTCGTCGCCGAGGGCCTTCACGAACACCTTCCCTCCGCCGACCTCGACCCCGAAGTACGGGGTGGAGCCGCGGGCGTCGACCCCGGCCTTCTCGAGGCTCTCCAAGGGGAGCCCGACGGCGCCCAGCGCGTCGGTGACCGCGTCGGACGTCGCTCGACGCGAGGGTGCTCCGAGGGCGACGAGCACCGCCGCGCCCACGAGCCACCCGTCGAGGACGGCGCGGGCCGTGTCGAAGGACGCCGGGTTGGCCATGAAGTGGGTCAGCGCCAGCCCCACCAGGAGGGCCGAACCGATCCGTCGCCAGCGCCGGGTCAGCCAGGGCGCGGCCGCGGTGACCACGGCGAACGCACCGGCGACGCCCGCGGCGGTGGGGAAGGTCGTCGCTCCCGAGCGCGTAGACGTCGACGCCGACCTCGACCGCGGCGTCGCCGGGGTCCGTGTCGAACAGCGCGTCGAGCAGCGCGACCCCCGCCGACGGCGAGCGCGGCGGCCAGGGCGACGGTGCCGAGCATCCTCCACCGCTGCTGGACCACCGACCAGACCAGGCCGCCGCCGAGGACGACCACCACCAGCACGCGGGTGCCGACGACCACGACGTCGACGATCCACTGCGGCAGGGCGTCGAGGCCGCGGAAGAGCTCCGTGGAGAAGGCGACGAGGGTGTCGCCGAACAGCCACTCCACCACCAGGAGGACGAGCAGCGCCGCCGTCGCGGTGACGAGACGGACGACGTCGGCTGGTGAACGTTCGACCCGCATCCCTGCACTCTCGCACCTGGGACGACGCCGGGCGGGGAGCGTCAGCCGATCAGCCCGAGCCGGTCCCGGCCCTGCTCGTCCAGGTGGGCGACGGCGCGCTCGACGAACCGACGGGTGGCCGCGTGGCCCGGCGGTCACCCCGAGCGCGCCCTCCAGGGACATCACCTGGCTGAGCCCGGTCATGAGGAGGAGTGCCGCCTCGGGGGGGACCTCGTCCTCGGTCACCCCTCGGCGGGCGAGCGCGGTGCGCAGCGCGTCGACCTGGGTGGCCCGGTACCGCTCCGCGTAGCGGGCGATCTCGGCCCGGATCTCCTGGCCGGTGCTTGGCCAGGGCCACGAACTCGACCATGAAGGCGGCGCCGCGGGGGTCGGCGTTGAGCTCCCACAGGGTGCGGAGCGACGCGTCGCCGGACACCTCGCGCTCGATGCGGGCGACGTTGGCCTCGGCCCGGCGCCGGAAGACCTCGAGGAAGAGGTCGTCCATGGTGCGGAAGTAGTAGTGGACGAGCTGCGGCTTGAGCTCGGCGCGGGCCGCGACCCGCCGCGAGGTGACCGCCGCGTAGCCCTCCTCCAGCAGCAGCTGCTCGGCCGCGTCGAGAAGCTGGGCGCGGGTCTTGGAGTCCTCGGAGCCGATCCGGCGGGGAGAGGGGTCGGGGGCCACGGGGACACCTTGCCACGTCCCACCCTCTATGCTGAGCAACTGCACAACATCGCTGAGCAGTCGCTCAGCATCACGCCGCCGCCGAGCGGTCCGACCCGAGGAGACCCCGGTGGGCGACTGGAAGACGATCGACTACTTCTTCGACGAGGGCCTGGTCGAGGACCCGTACGAGTACTACGACGAGCTGCGCGAGCAGTGCCCGGTGCTCGAGCTCCCCCACCTCGGCGTCGTGGCCGTCACCGGCTACGAGGAGGCGGGCGAGGTCTACCGCAACATCGACACCTTCTCGTCGTGCAACGCGGTCGTCGGCCCCTTCGCCCCGTTCCCGGTGCCGCTCGAGGGCGACGACGTCGGCGACCTCATCGACGAGCACCGGCACCTCATGCCGATGCACGAGCACATGGTCACCATGGACCCGCCGGACCACACGCGCGAGCGCTCCCTGACCATGCGGCTGCTCACCCCCCGGCGCCTCCAGGAGAACGAGGAGTTCATGTGGGGCCTGGCCGACCGCCAGCTCGACGAGCTCCTCCCCCACGGTCGCTGCGAGTTCATCGCCGCCTACGCCCAGCCCTTCGCCATGCTGGCGGTGGCCGACGTCCTCGGCGTGCCCGAGGAGGACCACCAGCGCTTCCGGGAGGGCTTCGGCCTCACCGGCACCGTGGGCGCAGTCGGCGCCGGCGAGGGGGGCAACCCGAGCGAGAACCCCCTGTCGTGGCTCGACGAGGAGTTCGCCCGCTACATCGAGGACCGTCGGCGGGAGCCGCAGGGTGACGTCCTCACCCGCCTCGCGGAGGGCACCTACCCGGACGGGTCGGTCCCCGACGTCATGTCGGTCGTCCGCACCGCCACGTTCCTCTTCGCGGCCGGGCAGGAGACCACCGCCCGCCTGCTCGCCGCCGCCCTGAAGCACCTGGCCGAGCACCCCGAGCTGCAGGACCAGCTGCGCGACGACCGCGAGCTCATCCCCAACTTCCTCGAGGAGGTGCTGCGGGTCGAGAGCCCGGTCAAGACCGACTTCCGCCTGACCCGGCGCACCACCGAGGTCGGGGGCGTCGAGATCAAGGCCGGCACCCCGGTGATGCTCCTCAACGGCGCCGCGAACCGCGACCCCCGCCGCTTCGAGTGCCCGCACGAGTTCCGCATCGACCGGCCCAACGCCCAGGCCCACATCGCCTTCGGCCGCGGCGCCCACTCCTGCCCCGGCGGCCCGCTGGCCCGGGTCGAGGCCCGGGTGAGCCTGGAGAAGATCCTCGACCGCATGCGGGACATCCGCCTGTCCGACGAGCACCACGGGCCTCCCGGTGAGCGCCGCTTCACCTACGAGCCGACGTGGATCCTCCGCGGCCTCACCAAGGTCCACCTGGAGTTCGAGGCCGTCGAGGTCGGCGCGTGACCGGCGGGACGGCCCGCGTCGCCATCGTGACCGGTGGCGCCTCGGGGATCGGCCTCGGCATCGGTCGGCAGCTGGCCGCCGACGGACACGCCGTCGCCCTCTTCGACCTCGACGGGGCGGCCGCCGAGTCCGCCGCCGAGGGGCTGCGCGCCGACGGTGCGACCGCCATCGGGGTGTCGGTCGACGTGGCCGATCGCGACGCGGTCGACGCCGGCGTGGCCCGGGTCCGCGACGAGCTCGGCCCGATCGGCATCCTGGTCACCAGCGCGGGCATCGAGTCGTTCCTGCCGGTGGGCGAGATCACCGCCGAGGTGTGGGACCGCATCATCGCGGTGAACCTCACCGGCACGTTCAGCTGCGCCCAGGCCGTGATCCCCGACATGGTCGAGGCCGGGTGGGGGCGCATCGTCACCATCGCCTCCTCCAGCGCCCAGTCGGGCGCGCCGCGGATGGCGCACTACTCGGCGTCGAAGGGCGGGGTGATCTCGCTCACCAAGTCGCTGGCGGTCGAGCTGGCCCGCAGCGGCGTCACCGTGAACTCGATCTCGCCGAGCCTGGTCGACACCCCGATGGCCCGGAAGGCCGAGGCCGCGGGCGACTTCATCGGCGTCGACGTGGTCGCCCCGATGGTGCCCCTCGGCCGGGCCGGCACCCCCGAGGACATCGCCGCCGCCGCCGGCTACCTGTGCTCCGACGCCGGCGGCTACGTCACCGGCCAGGTGCTCGGCGTCAACGGCGGCATGTACATCTGAGGCGCGGCCACCCGTCCGGCGCGGCGGTGCGGCGAGCGGCCGGCTACCGGCTGACGATGGAGACGCCGGCGGTGCCGGGGGCGCCGTAGAGCTGGGCGTAGCCGACCTTGGGCTCGCCCGGCACCTGGCGGTCGCCGGCGGTGCCGCGCAGCTGGTGGACCAGCTCGTGGACCTGGCGGAGGCCGCTGGCCCCGATGGGCTCGCCGTTGGCGATGAGGCCGCCGTCGGTGTTGACCGGCAGCGGACCGTCGATCTCGGTGGCGCCCTCGGCGATCAGCTTCTCCTGCTCGCCGTCGGCGCAGAAGCCGTTCTCGGCCATGTGGATGATCTCGGCCCCGGCGTCGGTGTCCTGGAGCTGGATGACGTCGACGTCCTCCGGCCCGATGCCGGCCATCTCGTAGGCGGCCTTCGACGCGTAGACGGTGGGGGCGTCGTCCTGCTCGACCGCGGCCCACGAGGCGTGGACCTCGAAGGCGCCGTAGCGACGGGTGCGCAGCGTCGTGGCCCGCAGGTAGATCGGCGTCGACGTGTACTGCTTGGCCAGGTCGGCCCGGCACAGCACCACCGCCGCGGCACCCTCGTCGGGCGAGCAGAACATGTAGTGCGTGAGCGGGTAGTTGAGCATCCGCGACGCGAGGATCTCCTCCTCCGAGATGGGCTTGCGGCGGAAGGCGTTCGGGTTGAGCACGCCGTTGCGGTAGCCCTTGGCCGCCACCTTGGCCAGGGTCTCGTGGGAGATGCCGTGGTCGTGCATGTAGCGGTTGATCTTCATGGCGAAGAACTTGGTGGTGAGGAAGTGGCCGATCTCGCCGTACCAGGCCGGGGCCGCGTAGTCGACGGGGTCGGACGTGAACGCGCCGGACGCGTGCTTGTCCATCCCGACCGCGACGCCGATGTCGTACTGCCCCGAGCGGATGGAGTCGGCCGTCAGCTGCAACGCGGTCGCGGCGGTGGCGCAGCCGTTGTAGACGTCCATGAAGGGGATGCCGGTGAGGCCGAGTCGGCTGGTGACGGCGTCGGGGTTGTCGACCTCGAAGCTGCCGCCGAAGGCGACCTGCACCTGGGGCCAGGTGACCCCGGCGTCGGCCAGCGCGGTGCGGACGGCGTCGGCGCCCATGTCGATGGCCGACTTGGCGCCGAAGCGCCCGAACGGGTGGAGCCCCACCCCGATGATGGCGACGTCCTCCACCTCAGCCCTCTCCCTCGGTCGACTGCGGCGACTCGGTCGGGGCGAACGCGAACACCATGACCTCGGTGCCGTCGGGGTCGGTGCGGAAGGGGATCACGGTCAGCTCGACCTCCATGCCGATGCGCAGCCTCTCCGGGTCGCTCTCGGTCAACCGGGCCTCGACCTTCACCTCGTCGCCCAGCTGCACCATCCCGACCCCGTAGGGCTGGAAGGTCTCCTGGGTCTCGCCGCCGGCGTAGGGCTCCTTGGGGAGGAAGCCCTGGGTCGTGAACGTCCACAGCGTGCCTCGCGTGGGCAGCAGGTGGCGCTCGACGTCGGGCGCCCCGCACCGCGCGCAGGTGGACTGCTGGGGGAAGGTCACCGCCGAGCAGGCGGGGCAGCGCCCGCCGATCAGCTGGGGCTCGTCGGACGGCCAGGTGAAGACGTCCTCGGCGAAGGCGATCTGGGTCAACGGGGCCTCCCGGGCCGGGTCACGGGAGCCGACGATACCACCGTTCTCGTCCGGTTTCGATGTCGACGTCGATTTCGGAGAACCACGTTCCACGACGTCGATCGTTCTGTGAGCGGTTTCGTCGCATGTGGCACGACGCTCACAGAACGGGATCGGGTGGTGCGGTCGGCACAGGTCCGGGGGCGGGGCGCGGGAGCGTCAGCCGCGGAAGGTGGCGACCGCGCCCCGTCGACCAGGACGTCGGTGCCGGTGAGGGCCGAGGCCGCGGGCGAGACGAGGAAGTCGACCACTGCGGCGACCTCGTCGGCATCGATCATCCGACCCAGGGCGCTGCCCGTGACCATGTCGGCCATCACCGGCTGGGCCTCGTTCTCGGCCCGGCCCATCGGCGTGTCGATGATCCCCGGCGACAGCGAGAGCAGCCGCGCCCCACGGGTGCCCCACGCCTTGGCCTCACGGCGGACGAGGCGCAGCACCGCCCGCTTGCTCAGGGCGTAGGCGAACGACGGGTCCTCGACCGGGATGCCGGCGGACGCCAGGTCGTCGAGGAACGACGGGTCCAGCGGCCGGTCGAGCACCGCGTCGATCGCGGCATCGTCGGGCACCAGGTGCCCGGCCATCGACGCGAACAGCACCGCCACCGACCCGTCGCCGGCGAGCGGCTCGAAGGCGGCCAGCACCCGGGCGGGGCCGACGATGTCGACGTCGTAGATCAGCTGCCCCGGGCCCATGGTCGGTGAGAGGCCGGCGGTCAGCACGAGCGCCCCCAGCTCCCCCGGCTCGCCGGTCGCCTCGGCCAGCGCGGCGAGGTCGTCGGTCGACGTGAGGTCGCAGGCCCGGCGCCTCGGCCCCGAGGTCGGCGGCCAGCCGCTCGACGCCCTCGACGTCGCGGTCGGCCAGGAGGAGCCGGTGCCCCCTCGCCGCCAGCCGGCGGGCGACGGCCTCGCCCATGCCGGATGCCGCTCCGATCACCACGTCGGTCGTCGTCATCGCTGTCCTCCGGGAGTCGAGCTGGTGGAACGGTCGGTCAGGTCGGGAACGACCGGGTGGTCGCCAACACCGAGAGGACGCCGTCGCGCCCGCCGTCGGTGACGGCCACCTCGGCGACGTCGCCCCGGATGGTGGCCGTCGCCACCCCCGGTCCGACGCGCACGGCGCGCAGGTAGCGCAAGGTCATCGACGACAGCGTGCCACCGGAGCCGGCCGAGAGGGCGGCCTCCTCGACGATCAGCGCGATCAGACCGCCGTTCAGCGTGTTCGAGGCGTTGGTGCGCTCGGGCGACAGGGCGAGGGACACCACGCCGGGCGCCTCCTGCACGCAGCCGGCCCGCTCCGCGAACGGCACCGTGAGCGACGACCGGGCGTCGTTCATCTGGGCCACGATGCCGTCGAGGTCGGCGGGGAGCCGCAACGACGGATCGCGGGCGACCATGAACAGCCCCACGCCACCACCGAACAGGTCGCCCTCCTCGTCGCGCAGCTCGACGACCGACACGACGGTCGCCTCGCCGGCCTTCACCATGCGCCCCTCGATGTGGACCTCCTCGAGGCCCGCCGGCGGCCGGTGGAGGTCGACGTCGAGCTGGAGGGTGACCGGCACGCGCGGGCTGGACGTGGCCGATGGTGAGCATCCCGGTGAGGGTGTCGGCCCACGTGGCCAGGATCGACGTGCGCAGCACGTCGGTGCCGGGCACCCACATCTCGGGGGCCACGATGGCTCGGCCGTGGACCTCGTCGCCGACGCGGCTCACCGCGAGACCGAGGTCCCGGATGACGTGTCGGGTCGAGTCGGGTTCCACGACGGAGCCGGAGGTTCGGCGAGCCCGTCGCTCAGGCGGGGGCGGGCACGTCGAGCACGACCGCCGTGCCCATGCCGCCACCGGCGCACATGGCGGCGACGCCGGTGCCACCGCCGCGCCGTCGCAGCTCGTGGACGAGGCTCATCACCATCCGGGCACCGGTCATGGCGATGGGGTGACCGAGGCTGCAGCCGCTGCCCAGCACGTTCACCTTCTCCTCGTCGATGTCGAGGATGCGGGTGGTGGCGACGCACATCGAGGCGAAGGCCTCGTTGATCTCCCACAGGTCGACGTCGCCGACCGACAGGCCGACCCGGCCCAGCGCCTTGGGGATGGCGATGGTGGGCGCGAGGCCGGTGCGCTCGGGCGCGACGCCGGCGGTGGCCCAGCCCCGCACGATGGCGAGCGGCTCGAGGCCCTCGGCCGAGGCGACGGCCGCGTCGGCGATCACCATGGCGGCGGCGCCGTCGTTGAGACCGGCGGAGTTGCCGGCGGTGATGCTGAAGCCCTCGATCTCCGGGTGGAGCGGCGGAAGGCCGGCCAGCTTCTCGATGGTCGAGCCCCGGCGGGGGTGCTCGTCGACCGCGAAGGAGCGGACCGTGCCGTCGCGCCCGGTGACCTCGACCGGGAAGACCTCGGCGTCGAAGGCGCCCGAGTCGATGGCGGCCACGGCGCGCTGGTGCGAGCGCAGCGCCCAGGCGTCCATCTGCTCGCGGGTGACGCCGGCCTCGACCGCGGCGTTCCAGCCGACGGTGATGGTCATGTCGAACGCAGGCGCCTGCGGCGTCTCCGGGTGGCTCGGCGACATCCAGCCCGCCACGTCGTCGCTGCCGGGCACGCGGCGCTTGGCCATCGGCATGGTCGAGGTCGACTGGGTGCCGCCGGCGACGACGACGCGATCCATGTCCGAGCGGATCGACGACGCCGCGGTGACGACCGCGGACAGCCCCGAGGCGCAGTGCCGGTTGAGGGCGATGCCCGAGCACGTCCGGGATCCCGGCCTCGATGGCCGCGTACCGGGCGATGTCGCCGCCGCCGTAGAGCGACTCGCCGAGGACGACGTCGTCGAACGCGGCGGGGTCGAGCCCCGAGCGGCCGACGGCCTCGCGCACCGCAGCGGTGCCCAGGGCGAAGGCGTCGACGTCGATCAGCGACCCCTTCGAGGCGGTGCCGATCGGCGTGCGGGCGGTGGAGACGATGACGGCGTCACCCATGTCGTGGGACCTCCTGGGTCGCGGCACTGCTCGCGCACCCTAGCCAGCGGAGACCCCTTCGATGACATCGACGTCGAGGTCGAAAGTGCCTCCGACCAGGGCCGGGTCGCCGCGGCGCGACGTCGTTGTTGACGCCGGCGCCGCCCGGTGCCACCCTCCCCCGGGCATGGACGCCCTGGAGACCCCCGACCTGCAGGCCCTCGCCGATCGCCTCGCCATCCACGAGCTGCTCGCCCGCTACGCGCGCGGCGTCGACGAGAAGGACTGGGAGCTGTACCGCTCGGTCTTCACCGAGGACGCCCACATCGACTACTCGTCCGCCGGCGCCATCGCCGGGGGCCGGGACGAGGTCGTGGCGTGGATGGCCGAGGTGTTCACCACCATCCCCTGGACGCAGCACCTCATCACCAACATCGAGGTCGACCTCCAGGGCGACACCGCCACGGTGCGGGCCCTGTTCCACAACCCGATGCAGCTCCCCGGGATGGACGGCCCCAGCTTCTGCGGCGGCAGCTACGACCACGAGGTGGTGCGCACCCCGGACGGCTGGCGCAGCCGCCGCCTCGTCGAGCACAACCAGTGGTTCGTCGGCGCCCCCGACGGCATGCCGGAGCCCTGAGCCCCGTGCCGCCCCTGGCCGCCCGGGCCTCGGTCGACGGCGGCGAGGTCGCCCGCACGGCCGCCGCGATCCGCGTCGACGTCGCCGACGCCGCGCCGCGCCTGTGGTTCCCCCGGGCCGACGTCGACGACGCCGTCCTCGCAACCCTCCCGCCCGACGCCTGGCGGGCGGGCGACGGCGCCCTCACCGGCCACGTCGCCTTCGACCACGACCGGGTCGAGGTGGTGGTCGTGGACGGTCGCGACGGCGACGACCCCCGCGACGTCACCCTGAAGCGGTTCCCCACCTGGGGCGATGCCGCCGACCTGGTCGCGGTCATGGACGTGACCCCCGACGGCGCGGGCCGCTACGTCAGCGCGGCGCGCAGCGACTGGCGCCGGCCCGTCGTCGAGGGCAGCCAGGTCCTCGGGCAGGCGATCGTCGCCGCCAGCCGCCACGTCCCCGGCCGGAGGGCGGTGTCGGCCTCGATGGTCTTCACCCGCACCGCCGACGCCCGGGTGCCCTACGCCATCGAGCTCGACCCGGTGTCCAGCGGGCGCACCTTCAGCGCCCTCGCGGTGCGAGCGACCCAGGGCGACCGCACCTGCGCGGCCGGCACCGTGCTGCTCGACGTCACCGCCGGCGACGTGATCCGCCACGCCGAGCCGCCACCCGACGTCCCCGGCCCGTACGACAGCGTCCCCTTCGACATGTCGGTGACCGGACGCGACCTCCGCGTCGTCGACGCCGCCTACACCGGCGACCCCGGCGCGCCGGTCGGCCCGCCCGTGCTCGACGCCTGGGTGCGGTTCCGCGACCTCCCCGACGACCCGCCGCTGCACGCCGGCCTGCTCGCCCAGTTCACCGGCCACATGTCGATCGCGGCGGCCCTCCGCCCCCACGCCGGCATCGGGCAGGACCAGGCCCACGTCACCCTCTCGACCGCCATCAACGCGATCTCGCTGTCGCTCCACGCCGACGTGCGGGCCGACCGGTGGATGCTCTACCACCACCGCTCGACCGTGGCCGCCGACGGGATGACCCACGCCGAGTGCCGCGTCCACGACGAGGACGGTGCGCTGCTGGCCTCGTTCACCGTCGACGCCATGGTGCGCGCCTTCGCCGACCCGTCCCGGGGCGACGCCCGCACCGCGCTCTGACCGACCCGCCCACCTGAGGATCCCCGTGCGCCTGCTGCCCCAGCTCACCCCCGCCACCGACTGGTTCTGGACGTCGGGGGCCGACGGGCGCCTCCGCATCCAGGGCTGCGACGACTGCCAGGCCCTGGTCCACCCGCCGACGCCGATCTGCCCGGTGTGCCGCAGCCGATCGTGGAGCGCCCGGGAGGTGTCGGGGCGGGCCACCGTCGTCGGCTTCACCGTCAACCACCACCCCTGGCTGCCCGGGTTCGACCCGCCCTACGTGATCGCCAACGTGGCCCTCGAGGAGGACCCGACGGTCCGCCTCACCACCAACGTCGTCGACTGCGACGTCGACGACGTGCACGTCGGCCAGGTCGTCGAGGTCCGCTTCGAGGAGCACGACGACGTGTGGCTGCCCCTCTTCGCCCCGACCGGTGAGGAGGACCCCGTCGACCGGGTCGGCGAGCCCTCCCTGCCCACGCCGACGGCGCCCCTCACCTCCGACCGCTTCGAGCACCGCTCGGTGCTGTCGGGCATCGGCCGGTCCCGCATCGGTCGGCGGCTGATGGTCGACCCCCTGTCGCTCACGGTCGACGCCTGCATGGCGGCCATCGCCGACGCCGGGCTCACCGTCGACGACATCGACGGCCTGTCCACCTACCCCGGCGGCATCACGGGCATGGGCATGGGCGAGGGCGGCGTGACCGCGGTCGAGGAGGCCCTGCGCATCCGCCCGACCTGGCACAACGGCGGCATGGACCTCCCCGGACCCGGCGGCAGCGTCATCGCCGCCATGATGGCGGTGGCCAGCGGGATGTGCCGCCACGTCCTGTGCTTCCGCACGGTGTGGGAGACCACCTTCGACGCCCTCAAGATGAGCCGGGGCGGCGGCCTGCGGGTCACCGGCGCGATGCAGGAGTGGCGGCTGCCGTTCGGGGCCATGTCGGCAGCCAGCTGGATCGGCATGAACGCCAACCAGTACCTCCACCGCTACGGCGCCAGCCGGGAGGTGCTGGGCTGGATCGCGATCAACGCCCGCACCAACGCCGGCCGCAACCCCGAGGCCATCTACCGCGACCCCATGACGATGGACGACTACATGGGGGCGCGGCTGATCTCCACTCCGTTCGGCCTCTACGACTGCGACGTGCCGTGCGACGGGGCCATGGCCGTCATCGTCTCCGCGGCCGACGTCGCCGACGACCTGCCCAAGCCGGCGGTGCGGGTCGAGGCCGTCGGCACCCAGATCCTCGAGCGGGTGTCGTGGGAGCAGGGCACCATCACCCACGAGCCCCAGGTGCTGGGCCAGTCCGCCCACCTCTGGACCCGCACCGACATGACGCCCGACGACGTCGACGTGGCCCTCGTCTACGACGGGTTCACCTTCAACTGCATCTCGTGGCTGGAGGGCCTCGGCTTCTGCGGCTTCGGCGAGGCCCAGGACTGGCTCGACGGCGGGAAGCGCATCGCCCTCGACGGCGACCTGCCCGTGAACCCCCACGGCGGCCAGCTCTCCGAGGGCCGCACCCACGGCTTCGGCTTCCTCTACGAGGCCGTGGCCCAGCTCCGCCACGAGGCCGGCGACCGCCAGGTCGCCGACGCCCGCACCGCGGTCGTCACCTCCGGCGGCGGCACCCCGTCGGGCGTGCTGCTGCTCCGCTCGGACGGCTGAGCGCCGCGGCTAACGACTCGGGGCGGGGCTGCCGTCGATCGGGGCGACGGCGGCGGCGGCCGACCTCGAGGTACGACTGCACCCGCTCCCCTGCGTCGGACGCCTTGCCGGACCACGACACGCTGCCGTGGTCGAGCACGACGACCTGGTCGCACAGGGCCAGGGCGTGGGCGACGTGCTGCTCGATCACCAGCAGGGCGGTGCCGGCCTCGCGGATGCGGGCGAGCATGGCGTAGGTCTGCTCGACGATCGACGGGGCGAGCCCGAGCGACAGCTCGTCGGCGACGAGCACCTTCGGGGCGTCGACCAGCACCCGGGCCAGGGCCAGCATGCGCTGCTGGCCGCCCGAGAGGGTGCCGGCCATCTGGGTGCGCCGCTCCTCGCAGGATCGGGAACAGCTCGTAGGCCTCGCGCCAGCCCGGCACGGACCCCGGACCGGCCACGGATGCGGCGGATCGAGAGCTCGAGGTTCTCCTCGACGGTCAGCGACGCGAACGTCGAGCGGCCCTCGGGGGCGTGGGCGACCCCGGCGCGGGCGAACTCGTAGGTCGGCTCGTCGGTCATCTCGTGGCCGTCGACGAAGACCGAGCCCGGACGAGGCGCGGATCAGCCCCGAGGCGACGCGGGCCACGGTGGTCTTGCCGGCGCCGTTGGGTCCGACGAGGGCGACCGCGCCGCCGGCCGGGATGGCCAGCGACACGCCGAACAGCGACCGGAACGCCCCGTACGACGCGTCGACCTCGTGCAACCGGAGGACGGTGGTCATGCCGGGACCTCCGCGTCGCCGAGGTAGGCGTGGCGCATCTGCTCGCTCGCCATCACCTCGCCGGTCGGGCCGTCGAGCAGCATCCGACCGAAGTCGAGCAGGTAGCTCCGGGTCGTGAACGACGAGACCAGCTCGATGTCGTGCTCGACGAGCAGGATGGCGAAGCCCCGGTGCTCCTGGATCTCCCGCAGGGTCTGGGCCAGGGCGGCCGTCTCGCGCCGGTCGAGGCCCGACGACGGCTCGTCGAGGAGCAGCACCTTGGCCTGGGTCATCAGCGCCCGACCGACCTCCACCAGGCGACCCTGGCCGAGGCTGAGGCGCTCGATGGGCTCGTCGGCGAGGGCGGCCAGGCCGAGGAGCTCGAGCACCTCGTCGCAGCGCTCCATCTCACCGGGTCGGGGCCGGCCGAAGGTCCGCAGGTCGTGGAGCAACCCGCGCTCGCGTCGGCAGGCCCGATCGGCGACCACCAGGTGGTCGCGGACGGTGCAGTCCGGGAACAGCTCGATGCGCTGGAACGTGCGGCCGATGCCGCGGCGGGCCCGCTCGTGCACCGGCAGGCCGGACACGTCGACGCCGTCGAGCTCGACGGTGCCCTCCTCCGGGGGCAGCACCCCCAGGATGCAGTTGAACAGGGTGGTCTTGCCCGGCCCCGTTCGGGCCGATGAGGCCCACCCGCTCGCCCGCCTCGACGTGGATGTCGATGCCGTCGAGGGCGACGATGCCGGCGAAGCGCTTGGTGATGCCCTGGGCCCGCAGCACGGTGGTCACGACGACCACCCCCACGCCGGCGGGGGCGGCGGTCTCGGTGGCGTCCTCCGACGAGCGACCGTCGGGCTCGGCCGGCTCCGGCGCCCGCCCGCCGAGCCGGCCGAGCAGCCAGGCCCGGCCCTGCACGAGGAGCCCCTCGGGGTGGCGGGCGTACTGGATGGTGCCGAGGCCGAAGAGGATGAAGCGCCAGTCGGCCGCCAGCGGGAAGACGTCGGGGATGGCCTCCTCGTCCCGCAGGATCCAGCCGAGGAAGGCGCCCTTCAGCACCACCGCGTCGAACAGGGCGAACATCGCCGCGGCGGTGATGGCGCCCGCCCGGCTCCCTGGCCGCGAAGGTCACGACCAGCACCAGCCAGAAGAGGGCGGGCAGCGGCGAGAAGTTGCTGCCGTAGTTCACGTTCTCCTGGTGGATCGACAGCATGCGCCCCGCCGAGCCCGGCGACGAAGCCCGACACCGCGAAGGCCACCAGCAGGTTGCGCCCGGGCGAGATGCCGATCGACTGCGAGGCCACCTCGCTGCCGCGCAGGGCGCGCAGCTTGCGGCCGGTGGTCCCCCGGCTGAACAGCGACACCCCGACCGCGGTGAGCGACCAGCACCACGAGGGACAGCACGAGGAAGGCCTTGTCGTCCTCGAAGTCCCACGGTCCGATCACCGGCCGGGGCACCCGGGTGGCCTGGGCCGAGGCGCCGCCGACCCACGACATCTTCACCATCACCGCGTCGAAGAAGTAGGCGAAGGCCAGGGTGGCGATGGCGACCCAGATGCCCGATGAGCCGGCGCAGCGGCAGCGAGAGGGCGGCCGCGACCGCGGCCGCGATGACACCCCCGATGAGCGCGGCTGCGATCACCGACATGCCGCGCAGCTCGCCCAGCTGGTAGACGGTGAAGCCACCGATCGCGGCGAAGGCGCCCTGGCACAGCGAGATCTGGCCGGCCAGGCCGGTGATGACCGTGATCGACAGGAACACGATGGCGAGGATCACGGCCTGGGTGACGAGGAACAGCCACACCGTGCTGCCCTCGGTGAGCACCACGAGCGAGCACCGCCACGACGATGACGGCGGCGATCGCGCGTGAGGACGAGCCGGCCCCGGCCGTTGGGCGGGCGGCCACCGCCTGCGACACCGGCGGGGGGTCGACGCCCGACAGCGGGTCCGACGCCTCGCGCCGCCGCCGCAGGGCGGGGTCGAAGACCAGCACGCCGAACAGCACCAGGAACGGGATCGCCGGGGTGACGTTCTCCTGGATCGGGCCCAGCCACTCGAGCGTCTCGCTCCACCGGGGGAGGAACGTCGAGAAGAGGGCGATGAGCACGCCGAGCCCGAGCCCGCCGGCCAGCGCCCGGGGCAGGCTGGTCAGCTGGCCGACGGCAGCGGCGGCGATCGCCACCACCACGATGTTGAAGAACTCGCCGGACGAGAAGGTGTTGAAGCGGGGGGCGATCAGCACGCCGGCGAGGCCGGCGAAGAACGACGACAGCGCCCAGGCGAAGGCCGACACCCGGTCGGCGGAGATGCCGTTGAGCTCGGTCATCCGGGGGCTCTCGACCACGGCCCGCATGCGCAGGCCGATCGCCGACCACTTGAACAGCGCGCCCCAGCGAGAGCATGGCCAGCACGGCGACGACCATCGCCACCAGCTCGTCGCGGCTGAAGGCGTAGACGCCCGAAGGGGTCGTAGAAGACCGAGTCGCCGTCGGGGACGATGCCCGATCGGCGTGACCCGGGTGTCGGCTGGAAGTCGATGAGGATGGCCACGAGGCTCGGCAGCGCGATCGTCGAGACCGATGCACACCACCAGCGTCGCCACCGCCGGCGCGGTGCGCAGATGTCGGAAGATCGCCCACTCCAGCACGAAGCCGAGGGCCGGCGCGAGCACCAGGACCGAGAGCACGAAGGCCGGGAGCATCCCCCAGCCCCAGGCGTCGACGGCCTTGAAGTAGACGACGGCCGAGACGTAGGCCTGGGCCCCGAAGGCCAGGTTGAAGACGCCCGAGGTCTTGTAGGTCAGGACGAACCCGAGCGCGACCAGGGCGTAGACCGCTCCGGGCGGGGCCCCTTGCAGGACCGCCCGGAACAGGTCCGTGCCGACGTCGGCGAGCACCATCAAGGTCGCGACTCCGTCCGGTTCACTCGGCCTCGACGAACGAGGTGGGCACCGGCTCTTCCCATCCCTCGAGCTCCGAGTCCCAGCAGAAGTGCGGCTTCTCGGGGTCGCCCTCGAGGACGAACTCGCCGTCGATCACCTTCACGAAGGCGAAGCAGTCCTGCAGCGGACCGTTGGTCACCGGGTCGTCCGGGGTGGGAGCGGTGTGCTGGCGGGTCCAGTCGGTCGGGTTGACCAGACCGTCGGCGGTGTACTCGGTGAAGGTGTTGGTGGCCTCGATCACCTTGGCCTGGTCGAAGTCCGGCCCGGCGGCGACGAGGCCACGGAAGGCCAGGTCGGCGTTGATCCAGGTGATCATGCCCCAGTCGTTGGGCTCGTAGCCCAGCTCCTCGGTCCACTCCAGGTAGTCCTCGATGCCGGAGCCGGCCGGGTCGGCCTCGAAGGGGCGGTAGCTGACGCCCACGAAGGACCCCTCGAGCAGGTCGGCGTTGGCCTCGATGAACGGCTTGTCGGCGTAGGCGTTGGGCAGCACGGTCGGGATGTCGCCCATGCCCTGGCGCTCGAGCTCCTGCTCGAGGGTGAGGGCGCTGTTCTGGTCGAAGCAGGTCAGGACGAAGTCGACACCCGCCTCCTTCATCGCCGTCACCTCCGGGCCGATGCCGTTGGGCAGGCCGAAGGCGAGGTCGTCGTTGCTGTAGCCGACCTCGAGCCCGGCGTCCTCGCCCCACTCCTCCAGCGCGGCGTTGTGGCCGGCCACGCAGTCCTTCGAGGCCTGCGACACACCGAAGCCGAGCGTGCCGACGGTCGTGGCCCCGACCAGCGTCCCGGCGTACATGCTGCGGCGGCTCGGGCACTCGATGCAGAGGGCGCCGGTCGGCTGGTAGATCGACTCGAAGCCGTTGGACTCCACCGACTGGGGGAAGCCGGTGTAGACGGGGTAGCCGGCGCCGGCCAGGTCGGCGAAGCCGCTGGCGATGATCGGAGCGCCGATCACGCCGAAGTACTCGCCGGACTCGATGATCTCGAGCGCCTTCACCTGGTTGTTGGCCATCTCGTCGTCGACCTGCTCGAGCACGAGGTCGCGGCCGTTCACGCCGCCCTGGCTGTTGCGCCAGGCGAAGTAGGACTCGACGGCCTGGGCCTGGCACTCGAGCAGGCAGTACCCGAGCGGGTTGGCCTCACCGGTCGAGAGGACGGCGAACTTGATCTCGTCGTCGGTGACGCCGGGGACGCCCTCGATGGCCTGGAACTCGCCGAACGGGCCTTCGCCGAGGTCGGCCGGCAGGTCGCCGCCCTCGCTGGACTCCGAGCCGTTGCCGGAGTCGCTACCCCCGCCGTCGGAGCCCTCGTCGTCGCCGGAGTTGCTGCACCCGGTCGCGAGGAGGCCCGCCACCATGAGGAGCGAGAGGAGACGCAGCACCCACGGGCTGCGGGGGGATCGGGTGACGGTCATGCGGTCCTCCGGGAATGCGATGTCGTGTGGATGAGAAGGAGCCTCTCACACAGTGGACCGACCGGTCCAGTATCGACGTCGACGTCGAAACCGAGTATGCCCGCGTGTGACGCCTGGCGCAAGGCGCCCGCGATGTCTCAGCGCGGCAGGCCGAGGCCGCGCTGGGCGATCAGGTTGCGCTGGACCTCGCTCGTGCCGGCGTAGATCGTGGTGCCGAGGGCGAAGCGCATCAGGTGCTCGATCCGGCCGCCCACGGGCGCGCCGTCGCCCATGTAGGAGCGCACGCGCGTCGGGGCCGACCATGTCGAAGAGGTCCTCGGAGGCCCTGGTGAGGGCCTCGGAGCTGAACAGCTTGGCCATCGGGCCCTCGACGTTGCGCGGGATGCCGTTCTCGTCCATCCACGTGCAGCGGCCGCTGCAGGAGGACGGAGACCTCGGCCTCGGCCGCGGCCCGCCCGAGGCGCTCGCGCACGTCGGGGTCGTCGATGCGCCCGGTCTCGACCGCCCACGCCTCGGCCTCCTCGAGCAGGCTCGATGATCCACGGCGCGAACGACGGCCGCCTGCTCGTCCATGCAGCGACGACGGTCAGCACCCGCCACCCGCCGTCGACCTCGCCGATGCGGCGCGAGTCCGGCACCCGGACGTCGTTGTAGAAGGTGATGTTCGTCCGCTCGCCCGACAGCGTGTACACGGCCTGCACCTCGACGCCCGGCTGGTCGCAGCGGCACCAGGAACGTCGGTGAGCCCCTTGTGCTTGGCGCACGTCGGGGTTCGTGCGGGTCAGCAGGAAGACGTAGTCGCCGATCTGGGCGTTGGTGGTGAACATCTTCGAGCCGTTGATGACCCACTCGTCGCCGTCGCGGACGGCCCGGGTCTGGGCGTTGGCCACGTCGGAGCCGGCCTCGGGCTCGGTGAAGCCGAGGCACGCAGATCGTCTCGCCGCGCGAGCACCGTCGGGATCGACCTCGCGCCGCATGCTCGTCGGTGCCGAACGTGGAGCAGCGCCTTGGCGACCATCAGCGAGACCGACGATGCCGTAGAGCGGGGCGTCGCGCTTGTTGCAGCTCCTCGTAGATCACCGATGGTCGAGGTCGGGTCGAGCCCCGGGCCGCCGTCGCTCCTCGGTCCAGCCGGGCGCGAACCAGCCCGCGCTCGATCAGGCCCTCGACGAAGCCCTCGTCGTGGCTGACGCCCGATGCGGTACAGGCGCTCCTCGAGCTCCGGGGTCAGGTCCTCGTCGAGGAAGGCGCGCACCTCCTCGCGGAGCGCCTCGGCCTCGTCGCCGCAGCCGGAAGTCCATCATCGACCCTCCGCCGGTAGGCGGGCGTCGGTCGGCCCGCCGGTAGGCCGCGCCGGGCTCGCCCCAGACGCGCGGTCCACGCCCGGGCCCGCCGCCAGTAGCAGCTGGATGTCGTACTCCATCATGAAGCCGTAGCCGCCGTGGAAGTGCAGGCTGCGGTAGCCGACGCGTCGCGGGCGGTCTCGGCCGCGAAGGCGAAGGCCAGGGCGGCCAGCTCGGCGGCCGCGGTCGGGGTCGTCGTCGGCGGCCCACGCCGCCTCGTGGGCGAGCAGCCGGGCGCCGTCGACCGCGGCGGCGGAGTCGGCCAGCCGGTGGGCGATGGCCTGGAACGACCCGATCGGCACGCCGAAGGCCTCGCCGCTCCTTCACGTACTCGACGCCGATCTCGAGCGAGCGGGCGGCGATGCCGACGAGCGCCGCGGCGGTGAGGCGCAGCCAGTCGTCGACCGCGGCCTCGAAGGCGAGCCGGGCGTCGTCGCCGGTGGCGAGCACCTCGCCGCCGCCGACCGTCGACGTCGGCCAGCGGCATCGAGCCCAGGTTCTCGAACGCGGCGCGGGCGCCCTCGAGCGGCGACGAGCACGAGGCGGTCGCCCGTCCAGGCACGACGACGTCGTCGGCGACCGCGCCGGCGGGCACCGCCCGGCGACCGCCGTCGACCGCGCGGGTGCGAGGGCGACGGTGACGAGGCGCTCGCCGTCGAGCGCGGCGCCGAGCGCGGTCGCTCGCCGACCCGGGCCAGCAGGCGGGCCGCGACCTGGGCCTCGATCAGCGGCGCCGGGCGCGACGGCGCGGCCGTGCTGCTCGGCGACGAGGGCCAGGTCGAGGATCGACGCGCCCCAACCGCCGGCGGCCTCGTCGACGGCCATGGCCACGACGCCCGAGCTCCGCGAGGCGGGCCCAGAGCGCCGTCGTCGAACCCGCCCGGCTCGGCCTCGCGCACCCGCTCGGGCGGCGCGTGCTTGGCGTAGAGCGCCGAGAAGGCGTCGACGAGCTGCTCCTGCTCGTCGGTGAGGCGGAGGTCCATCGGTGCGTCGGTCTCCGAGGTCAGTCGCTGGCGGGGAGGGGCTTGGCGCCCTTCATGGCGATCGCCCGCCCGTCGACGGTGAGCGCCCCGGCCCCGCCCTTGGTGCAGAGCAGCTCGAGGCCGACCTCGTCGTCGGCGTAGCGCTTGCCGATCTGCGGGCCGTCGCCGAGCGACGCGTCGAGCTCGGCGCCGGCCGGCGCCTCGCCCGCGGCCTCGACCATCGGCGCGCCGCCGCAGCCGAGGTCGACCTCGTTGCCCGGGGCGCGCACCACGACGACCTGCGCGTCGCACACGGCGCTCTGCAGCTTCTGTCCGGGGGTGAGCAGCATCAGTCCTCCTCGACTGGGGTGGGGTCGGCGGCGACCGTGGCCACCAGGATGCCCGCCGGGCGGGTGCCCCGCCGCGCCCCGGTCAGCGGCCTGGGGGTGGTCGGCGTTGCGCCGATCGTCCCATGTTTCTATATTGACGTCAATGTCATCCACGGCCCCGGCCGCGCCGCCGGCCGCGGCCTGCTCGACCTGCCGGCCTACGCGGCCGCGCTCGAGGGCTGGCTCGACGACGGCCCCGCCGCCGCTCGTGGCCGCGTGCCGGCCCGCTCCCGGACTACGCCGACGCGGGTCGAGGTCATGTCCGCGCTGATGGGCGCGCTCTACGACGCCGGGTGGGCCCGCTACGGCTGGCCCGCCGAGGTCGGCGGCCTCGGCGGCACCATCGCCCACCGGGCCGCGATGTGGGAGGCGCTGGCCCGCACGGGCGTGCCCGGCATGGCGCTGTTCGAGCACCTCGAGATCCTCGCCCCGACGCTGGTCGCCCACGGCCCGCCGGCCGTTCGTCGCCGAGGCCCTGCCCCGCGTTCCTCTCCGGTCGCGAGCTCTGGTCGCAGGGCTTCTCCGAGCCCGACGCCGGCTCCGACCTCGCCAGCCTGCGCACCACGCGCCGTCGCCGACGGCGACGGCTACCGGATCAACGGGCGGAAGATCTGGACCAGCTGGGCGCGGTACGCCACCTGGTGCCTGCGTGCTCGCCCGCACCGGCACCACCGAGTCGCGCCACCGCGGCCTCACCGCCTTCATCGTCGACCTGCGCGCACCCGGGCGTCGAGGTGTCGCCGATCGAGCAGGCCAACGGCACCGACGAGCTGGCCGAGGTCGCCTTCGACGACGTGCACGTCCCCGCCGACCGCATCGTCGGCGAGCTCGACGGCGGGTGGGCCGTGGCCATGCACATCCTGAGCCACGAGCGGGGCACCTTCGCCTGGTTCCGCCACTGCTTCCTCTACCAGCAGCTCCTCGAGGCCGGCGTCGCGCGACGACCGGCACGCGGCGACACCGCCCTCGGCGACGCGCTGCTCGACCTCGCCGCCGTCACCGCGCACCGGCCACGCCGGGGTGATGGCCCACGCCGCGGGCGCACCGCTCGGGCCGAAGGCGGCCTACACCAAGCTCCTGCTCTGCGCGGCCGAGCAGTCGGTGCAGGACTGCGTCCTCGCCGGCGACCTCGACCTGGCGGTCGGCGCTCCAGACCCCGAGGTCGCGCTGCGCCGGCAGGAGTACCTCTTCTCGCGCATCGTCACCGTGTACGGCGGCTCGCAGCAGATGCAGCTCGACACCATCGCCAAGCAGATCCTGCGGCTGCCGTGAGCCTCGGCGAGCACGACGACCGCGACGACGAGTTCCTCGCCGGCGCCACCGCCGGCGATGGCGGCGCTCGGACGGACCGGCCGCGCTCGACGCGCTCGGGTGGTGGGACCTCCTCCCCCACCTCGACGACGACGACGCCCGGGCCGCCGCGTCGCCGTGTTCCGGGCCCAGGGCCGCGAGCTCCGCGAGCTCGCCCGCGCTGGGCGGCGCTCGCTCGCCCAGCCGCTCGCTCGAGCGGGCCGGCGCTCGACCCGGGGACGGCCGTCGCCGGCCATCGGACGCCCGGCGCCCGACGGCGGCACCGTGTGGGTCGTCGCTCGGCGACCCCGACGGTCGTCGCGTCCTGCTTCGACCGCCCCGGACACGGGGTCGTCGTCGTCGACGCCGAGCGCGGTCGACGCTGCGCCCGGTCGAGGTCCCCGGCCGGGCCGTCGGTGCACGAGGTCCGCGGTCGACCTCGACGCGCCTGCCCGCCGTCGCTCGGCGAGGACGAGGCCGCAGCCGCTGCGGGCCCGCAGCCACCTACCTCGGGCGGGTCGGCCGCCGCGGCCGAGATCCTCGGCGCGGCCGAGCGGGCGGTCGGCGCTGGCGGTCGAGCACGCCGACGGTCCGGGAGCAGTTCGGCCGGCCGATCGGCACGTTCCAGGCCGTCCGCCACCTGCTGGCCTGGGCCCGCACCGACTGCACCGCGATCGACAGCGTCATCCGCAAGGCGCTCGCGCCTCGACGACGCCCCGCCCGAGCGCTACGACGAGGTCGTCAAGGCGCTCGCCGGGCGCAACGGACGGCGGGCCTGCGAGCGGTCGCTCCAGGTGCTCGGTGGCATCGGCTTCACCGCCGAGCACGAGCACCACCACCACCACAGCCGGGTGCTCCTGCTCGACGCGCTGCTCGGGCTCGTCGGCCGAGCTCACCCACGCCTCGGCACCTCGGCTCCGTGGCTGAGCCGCACCGCCGGCACCGACCGCCCGTCGGCGCGGCGCCGCGGTACCTGTCCGACCGGGACCGCAGCTGATCGGCGAGTCGGTCGCAGCACCGGCTCGCGAGCGCGACTGAGCCGCCGTCCCGGACGTCGAGGATCGCACGCCGAGCCGGCCCTCCGGCCGGGTCGCTCGTCGAGCCGGTGCCGCCCGACGTCGCACGGTCGACGCACCACGGATCGGTGGCTGAGGTGCTTGCCCCCGCCGGCCGGTCGGCTGGATCTCGTCGACCAGGACCGTCAGGTCGGCGCGCCCCGGCGCCCAGGTCGCCGAATGCGTCGAACGGTCCGCAGTCGGCGGTGAACAGCTCGACCAGCTCGTCGAAGCGGCCGTCGTCGATCAGGTCGGCAGTACTCGGCGAGCACCCGCGCGGACTGGCGAGATCGTCGACGACGGCGGCGAGCGTCCACCCCGGCGACCGCAGGCCCACCCGTCAGCCTCGACGACCCCTGGAGGAGCCCGTGAAGCTCGGACTCAGCATGATCGGCCGGGGCCTCGCCCCCGACGACCTCCGCCGCTCGGCGCCCGCGTCGAGGCCGCCGGCTACGACTCGCTCTGGACCGCCGAGGCCTGGGGCGCCGACGCGTTCACCCCGCTCGCCTTCCTCGCCGCCACCACCACGCCGGCTCGAAGCTCGGCACCGCCATCGCCCAGATCTGGGCCCGCACCCCCGGCGCCACCGCGATGACCGCCCTGACCCTCCAGCAGCTCTCGGGCGGGCGCCTGCAGCTCGGGCTCGGCGTGTCCGGCCCGCAGGTCGTCGAGGGCTGGCACGGCGTCCCCTTCCGCCGCCCGCTCGCCGCCACCCGCGACTACGTCGCCATCCTCCGCCAGGCCCTCGCCGCCGACGAGAAGGTCATCCACGAGGGCACCGAGCTACTCGGTCCCCTACGCCGGGCCGGACGCCATCGGGCCTGGGCCGTCCGCTGCGCTCCGACCCAGCCGCGCGCGCCCGACACCCCGATCTACGTCGCCGCCCTCGGGCCGAAGAACACCAAGCTCGCGGTCGAGGTCGCCGACGGCATCCTCCCCTACCTGTGGAGCCCCCGGCACTGGAAGGCCGCCTGGGGCGACGCGCTCGCCGCCGCGCCCGACGGGCTTCCGGGTCGGCCCGACCGTCGTCGCCGCGCTCGGCGACGACCTCGCCGCCTGCCGGGACGAGGTCCGCCCCCGCATCGCCCTGCACGTCGGCGGCATGGGCTCGCGCGACCAGCAACTTCTACAAGTCGCTGGTCGAGCGCTACGGCTACGAGGAGGACGCGGCCCGCATCCAGGACCTGTTCCTGTCCGGCGACCGCAAGGGCGCCATCGCCGCCGTGCCCGACGAGCTGGTCGACGACCTCGCCCTCGTCGGGCCCGCCCGCCCACGTCGCCGAGCAGCTCGCCGCCTGGCGCGACGGACCGATCACCACCCTGATCGTCGAGCCGACCCGCGTCGACGCCATCGAGCAGGTCGCCGAGATCTGGGCCTCGCTGTAGCCCGCCCGGCGCTGTCGCAGCCCTCGGCCCGCACCTGGTCCTTCACCCGGGGGACGATCGGCGGGGCCGACTTCCAGTTGGGGATGCCGTCCTCCTCCTTGGCCACGGGGAAGCCGTCGTCGTGGACCTGGGCCCAGTGCGAGTGGTTCAGCTCGTGGAGCGTGAAGCAGGCGTTGAGCGCGTTGTAGAAGCCCATGTTGTCGACGGTCTGGTTGACCGCCTCCTTGATGAGCAGGGCCGACATGGTCGGCTGCTCGGCGATGCGGCGGGCGAACTCGAGCGTGCGCTCGGCCAGCTCGTCCTCGGGGAAGACCTTCGACACCATGCCGAGCTGGTGGGCCTCGTCGACCGACAGCGAGTCGCCGGTGAGCAGGAGCTCCTTGGCCTTGCGGGGGCCGAACTCCCACGGGTGGGCGAAGTACTCGACGCCGCACATGCCGAGGCGGGTGCCGACCACGTCGGCGAAGCACGGTGCCCTCGGCCGCGACGATCAGGTCGCAGGCCCACATCAGCATCAGGCCGGCCGCGTACACGGGGCCGTGGACCTGGGCGATGGTGATCTTGCGGAGGTTGCGCCAGCGCCGGGTGTTCTCGAAGTAGTGGTGCCACTCCTGGAGCATCAGCCGCTCGGCGCCGCTGCGGGTGCCGCCGTTGACCTTCCACGACGGGTGGGTGGCGTACTCCTCCATCGAGACCTTCGAGCCGAGGTCGTGGCCGGAGGTGAACATCGGCCCGGCCCCGCCGAAGATCACCACCCGCACGTCGTCGTCGGCCTCGGCCCGCAGGAAGGCGTCGTTGAGCTCGACGAGCATGCCCCGGTTCTGGGCGTTCCGGGCCTCGGGCCGGTTGAGCATGATCCGGGCGAGCCGGCCGTCGTCGAGGGTCTCGTAGGTGATGAAGTCGTAGTCGGTCACGTCGTCCTCCGGGGGCTGGGGCTCTCGCCGGTTGCGGAGAGCCTGTCTTGTTTCTACATTGACGTCAATGTCATCGACAGCGCTCGGACGCCTGCCTGCTCGACCGGGCCGACGACGACCACGCCGCCCTGCTCTACCAGGATCGGCGGTGGTCGTACCGGGAGCTGGTCGCAGGAGGGCTGGCGGCGCGCCTCGCTGTTCGCCGAGCTGCGCGACCCCGACCGCCCGCCCCACGTCGGCGTCCTGCTCGACAACGTGCCCGACTACCTCTTCTGGCTCGTCGCCGGCGCGCTGTCGCGGACCGTCGTCGTCGGGCATCAACTCGACCTACCGCGGCGAGCAGCTGGCGCAGCTGATCGACCACACCGACTGCCAGGCCGCTGGTCACCTCGTCGGACCTCACCCACCTCCTCGACGGCGCGCCGCCACACGATCCCGCGCCGAGCGGGTGCTGGTGGTCGACGACCCCGGCCACGCGCGACCGCCTCGATGCCGCGCCCTCGATCGAGGGCACCGTGGGCGAGCCCGCCGACGACGACCTCTTCCTGCTCATCTTCACCTCGGGCTCGACCGGCCTGCCCAAGGCCGTGCGCTGCACCCAGGGCCGCATCGGCCGCACCGGTGCCCACGTCGCCGGCATCGCCGAGCTGACCGACCGACGACGTCGTCTACGCGCCGCTGCCGTTCTTCCACGCCGCCTCGCTGTTCACCGGGTGGTCGGCGGCCGTCCACGCCGGCATCCCGATCTCGACCCGGGCCCGGTTCTCGGCGTCGGGCACCGTGCCCGACATCCGCGCCTTCGGCGCCACCTTCCTCACCTACACCGGCAAGGTCCTCAACTACATCCTGAGCGTGCCCGAGGCACCCGACGACGCGACCGTCCCGCTCCGGCTGGCCATCGGCAACGAGGCCTCCGAGCACGACATCCGCGACTTCGCCCGCCGCTTCGACTGCCACGTCCGCGACAGCTACGGCTCGACCGAGGGCGTGATCATCATCCGCCGCGACCCGTCGATGCCCGAGGGCGCCCTCGGCATCGCGGCCGACTCGGTCAAGGTGCTCGACCCCGACACCGGCGACGAGTGCCCCCGCGCCGTGTTCGACGACGGCCGGCCGGGTCACCAACCTCGACGACGCGGTCGGCGAGATCGTCGAGACCGCGCCGACGTCGGGCTTCGAGGGCTACTACCGCAACGAGGCCGCCACCCAGGAGCGCTTCCGCGACGGCGCCTACTGGTCGGGCGACCTCGCCTACCGCGACGCCGACGGGTGGCTGTTCTTCGCCGGCCGGTCGAACGACTGGCTGCGCGTCGACGGCGAGAACTTCGCGGCCGGCCCGGTCGAGGCGATCATCGCCCGCCACCCCGACGTGCGCTCGGTCGCCGTCTACGCCGTGCCCGACGACCCGGTCGGCGACCGGGTGATGGTCGCCCTCGAGCTGCGGGGCGGCGCCGACCTTCGACCCGGCCGGGTTCGACGAGTTCCTCCGGGCCCAGCCCGACCTCGGCCCGAAGTGGGTGCCCGCCTTCGTCCGGGTCGACGACGAGCTGCCGAAGCTGTCGAGCATGAAGATCGACAAGAAGGCGCTGCGCCGCGACGCCTGGCGGGTCGCCGGGCGTGGTGTGGCGTCCGGCCCGCGACGAGGCGCTCCGCGACCTCACCGACGACGACCGCGCCGGCGCTGGCCCACCTGCTGGCCGAGGGCCGAGCGGCTGGGTCCCGCCCCCGGCGACGGACGGCCGGTACGGTGAGCGGGCGCGGGAGTGCCAGGTTGACCAGGGAGACCAGGATGCCCAAGACCGCGAAGTCGGATCCGCCGCCGCGGCGCCGCGCTCGCGGAAGGGCGCCCAGACCCGGGCCCGCCTGCTCGAGGCGGCCAAGGCCGTGTTCGAGGACACCGGGTTCCTCGAGGCCCGCATCTCCGACATCGCCGAGCGGGCCGGGCTCTCGCACGGGTCCTTCTACCACTACTTCGAGTCGAAGGAGCAGATCTTCCGGGAGGTCGCGGAGACCCAGGAAGCCCTGCTCACGGCCCCGCCCGACCCGGCCGCGGAGCCCGAGACCGAGGGGCTCACCGAGTGGGACCGCCTCCTCCGGGCCAACCGCCGCTACCTCGAGCGCTACCGCGACAACGGCCGCATCATGGGCGTCATCGAGGAGGTCTCGCGCTACGACGAGCACGTCAACGAGGCCCGCATGGCGCGGCAGAAGCACTTCGCCGACCGCTCCGAGCGGGCCATCCGGCGCCTCCAGGAGGCGGGCGAGGCCGACCCCGGCATCGACCCCGAGATCGCCGCCCTCGCCCTCGGGTCGATGGTCGCCCGCATGGCCGAGCTGTGGCTCGTCGACCACTGGGGCGACTACGACCTCGACACCGTCGCCGAGCAGGTGACCCTCCTCTGGGCCAACGCCATCCGCCTCGACGTCGCCGCCGTCCGCACCAGCTAGTCCCGGCTCGGCGCCGGGCGACGGGTGCGGCGATGAGTTCCGGCGCCGCGGGGCGTCTGAACGGCATGGGAACCGAGCACGTCACCGCGTCCACGACGATCGAGGCCGCCCCGGAGGCGGTGTTCGCGGTGCTGGCCGACCCGTCGGCCCACGCCGCCATCGACGGCACCGGCTGGGTGCGCGGGTCGCTCGACGGCGATCGCATCACCGCCGCCGGCCAGGTGTTCCGGATGGCGATGTACCACGAGAACCACCCGGACGGGGACTACCAGATGGCCAACCTGGTCGAGGTGTCGCCCACCGGCGACGGCGGCTTCTACGTCCCGAGCGGCTGACCGTCGCGTCGTCGCGAGCGCCTCGCCGGACATGCGGCCGCCGACGGCCATCATCACGTCGACCACGAGGTCGCGGTCGTCGTCGACGATGGCGTCGCAGTACACCTGCAGGTAGGTGAACGGCCAGCGCTCGTCGAGCATGCAGAGGCTCACCTTCGCGTCTCGCGCGACGACCTTGGCCTTGCCGCGCCCGCGGCATGGTCGAGACCAGCAGCTCGTCGTCGTCGGTGGGCACGTAGTACACGACCGACATCGCCGGGCCGTCGGCGCGGCGGGTGTGCCGAACACACAGGTTCGATGCGTGCGCACGAACTCGCGGCGCTCGGACGGCGAGCATGTCGCGGTCGGTGGGCAGACGTGACGGCTCGGCGCCAGGCGCACGATCTTCATATTATCGGATGATAACATCGACATCGTCCGTCGAACCTGCGCCGATTCCGCCAGCAGCTGCTCGAGTCCGCCCTCGCCGAGTTCGCCGCCAACGGCTTCGACGGCGCCTCGTCCCTCTGACCGCACCAGCACAGGCCTCGACTCGGGCGCTAGCGCGGGTCCCTCGGGAGGCCGAGGCCGCGCTCGGCGATGGTGGTGCGCTGGATCTCGTCGGTGCCGCCGCCGAGGCGGAGGCCGGGGGCGAAGAGGAAGCGGTCGCGCCACGGCTCGGCGACCGGGTCGTCGGCCAGGAGGGCGCGGGGACCGAGGATCTCCAGCGCGGCGTCGGCCGACAGGCGGGCGTGCTCGGAGTAGAGGAGCTTGGCGACCGGTCCGCCGGTCGGGATCGACGCGGCGCGAGCGCCGACCAGGTCGAGCAGGCGCTCGCGGGTGTGGGCCCGGGCCAGTGCCTGGCGGACGCACGGATCGTGGCTGCGGCCGACCTCGCGGGCCAGTGCCACCAGCTGGCCGGCCGATCGGGCGCTGGTGCCGCCGCCGATGGCGGCCCGCTCGCTGGCCAGCATCGTGCGCAGCACCGCGAAGCCCTCGCCGAGGGCCCCGATGAGGTCGCCCTCGGCGATGAAGGCGTCGTCGAGGAAGACCTCGTTGAAGTGGTAGGCGCCCGACATCTGGCGCAGCGGACGCACGGTCACGCCGGGCTGGTGCATGTCGAGGGCGAAGCAGCTGACGCCGGCCCGCCCCGGCTGCGACCGGTCGGTGCGGGCGACGAGGAGCGCCATGTCGGCACTCCCGGCGCCCGGAGGTCCAGACCTTCTGGCCCGTGACCGTCCACCCGCCGTCGACCGGCGCCGCGAAGGCCTGGACGTTGGTGAGGTCCGACCCGGCGTCGGGCTCCGACAGCAGCTGGCACCACGACTCGTCGCCCCGGACGATGCGGGGCATGTGGGCGAGGCGCTGGTCGTGGGTGCCGAACTCGAGCAGCACCGGCGGCGCCATCTCCAGGGCGATGGCCAGCATCTTGGTCGACACCCCGTAGCGGGCCTGCTCCTCGGCGACGACGGCGGACTGCCACGGAGGTGCGCCGTGACCGCCGTACTCGACCGGCCACGACCGTCCGGCCCAGCCGGCGTCGAACAGCTTCCGCTGCCAGGCGCGGGTGACCTCGAGGGCGGCGGCCTCCCGCGCGTCGTACTCCTCGATGGTCGAGGCCGACACCACGTGGGCCGCGGAGAAGTCCTCCGCACTGCCCTTGGCCGGGGCGTGGTCGTCGAGCCAGGCCCGCACCTCGGCCCGGAAGGCCTCCCGCTCGTCGACGGCAGCGGTCGCGGTCGGTGGCTGCGGTCGGCGCTCATCCGAGGTGGAGGGGGAGGCCGGGTCTGGGCCAGGTCGTCTCGGCCAGTCGACCCGAGCGCGACAGGGTGATCACGGCCCGCCGTCGGTCGGACGCCGCCGAAGGCGATGTTGGTGGTGACGTCACCGGGGATCGGGTGGACGTCGACCTCGGCGCCGTCGGGCGTGACGACGACGATCCCGTCGGCGATGGCACCGATGGCGATGCGACCGTCCTCCTCCACCGCGAGGGAGTCGAACGAGAACGGCGTGGCGACGACGCAGCGACCGCCGTGGCGCACCGCGAGCGACCCCGGTGAGGGCCGCACGACGCCCGGCGCATCGAGGTCCCACGCCCACAGCCGGCCGGTGTGGGTCTCGGCCACGTAGACGCTGCGGCCGTCGGGAGCGAGGCCGACGCCGTTGGGGCCGAGCAGCGGGAAGGCGACCTCCTCGGCCTCGCCGCCGGGAGGCACGTAGTAGAGGCCGCCCCGGTCGACGCTGGCGTGTCGGCCCTTGCCGTGGTCGGTGAACCACAGGCCGCCGACCTCGTCGACCACGAGGTCGTTCGGGCCGCGCAGCGGGCGGCCGGCGACCCGGTCGTGCAGCACCGCGACCTCGCCGGTGGCCAGGTCGACGTACTCGATCGCGCCTCCCTCGAACTCAGGCGGCTCGTTGGTGTGGGTGGCCCGGTCGATCGGGATGCGCACCCCGTCGACCTCGGTCCAGAGGAAGCCGCCGTTGTTGGCGACGTAGGCGCCGCCGCCCGCGGTCAGCGCCAGCCCGTTCGGCCCGTCGCCCGGCTTGGCCACCACCCTGACGCGGCCACCGGTGTCGACCTCGACCACCGTGCCCCGGTCGATGTCGACGGCGAGGACGGTGCCGTCGTCGCGGATGCAGGGACCCTCGGGGAAGCCGAGCCCGTCGGCCAGCACGTCGAGCTCGAGCGGGGCGTGGACGGTGGTGCGCACGACGGTCACGGCAGGTCGCTCGCGGTCAGGCCCGGGTGACGTCGACGGACATCCGCTTGATGCCGTTGACGAAGCTGCTGGTGAGGTGGTCGGGCTCGCCGGCGGTGAAGCCCTCGACCCGCTCGGCCAGGCGGGAGAACACGGCCCGCAGCTCGACCCGGGCCAGGTTGGCGCCCAGGCAGAAGTGCGGACCCCCGCCCCCGAAGCCGACGTGGGGGTTGGGGTCGCGACCGACGTCGAAGCGGTCCGGGTCGACGAACACGTCCTCGTCGCGGTTGGCCGACTCGTAGAACATGACCACCGGGTCGCCCTCGGCGACGGGCACGCCGGCGATCTCGGTGTCGGTGGTCGCGGTGCGGCGGAAGTGGATGACCGGCGACGCGCAGCGGACGATCTCCTCGACCGCGGTGCCCATCAGCGACGGGTCGGCCCGCAGCCGCTCCCACTGGTCGGGGTTCTCGGCGAAGAGCTTGATGCCGTGGCTCGTGGAGTTCCGGGTCGTGTCGTTGCCGGCCACCGCGAACAGCACGACGATGGCGCCGAGCTGCTGGTCGTCGAGGCGCTCGCCGTCGACGTCGGCGTGGACGAGGGCCGACATGATGTCGTCGGTGGGGCGCGCCCGCCGCTCGGCCACGATCTCGCCCGCGATGCGGTGGAGCTCGCCGGCGCACTCCATCCCCAGCGTGAGCGCGTCCTTGCCGCTGCTGACGAACTCCGGGTCCTGGATGGTGATCATGCCCTCGGCCGCCTCGTAGAGGGCGGGCCGCAGATCCTCCGGGCACGCCGAGCATCGTGGAGATGGTCCACAGCGGGAGGTGGCGGGAGAGGCCCTCGACCACGTCGCCGCCGCCGGAGTCGACGAACTCGTCGACGAAGCGCACCGCCTCGGCGCTGATCTGCTCGTCGAGCTGGGCGACCCGGCGCGGGGTGAAGGCACCGCTGACGATGCGCCGCAGCTTGGTGTGCCGCGGCGCGTCCATCACGAGGAACGACGAGTTCAGCTCCAGGAACTCGACGGGGATGTCGGAGATGCCGACGCCCTCCCCCGAGCAGAAGACCTCGGGGTGGCGGCTCACGAGCTGGACGTCGGCGTGGCGGGTGACGGCCCAGAACGGCCGACCCGGCATCAGCACCGCCTCGGGCGGGGCCTGCTTCGAGACGGGGTGGTCGCGCCGCAGGGCGGCGAAGGTGACGGCCCGCTCGGCCGGGGTCTGCGACCAGAAGGCCTGCCGGGAGATGTCGGGGGCGTCGGTCGCGGGCGGGGTGGTCGTCACGGTGGATCCTGCCGGGAGGTCGAGCGGGCTGAGGGTCGGGTGTCGAGCGGTCGGCGGCGAGGGTCAGTCGAGCGCGACCCCCAGCAGGGCCACCGCGTTGTCGCGGGAGATCTGCTGGATGGCGTCGTCGGGCAGTCCGGCGAGCGTGTCGGTCACGAAGTCCATCGGCTCGCGGGTGCCCTCGGCGTGGGGCCAGTCGGAGCCGAGGAGCAGTCGGTCGGTGCGGACCTCGTCGACGCAGGCCGACGACGTCGTCCTCCCAGAAGGGGGTCACCCACACGTGCTCGCCGAACACCTCGCGGGGGTGGCGGGCGAAGTAGCCGGGGTTGCGGTTGGCCGCGTCGTCGAGGCGGTGCAGCAGGTCGGTGATCCACGACGCACCGTTCTCGACGCTGGCCAGCCGCAGAGCCGGGAAGCGCTCGAAGATGCGGTGGCAGACGGCGGTGGCGTAGAAGTCGCTGACGGCCCGGTTCTTGGTGACGACGCCCCGCAGCGGCGAGCGGAACAGCGAGCTCTCGGCGCCGCCCGGCTCCCACATCTGGATGAGGGCGTCGTAGCCGTCGTTGCCGGCGTGGGTGGCGACGACCACGCCCGACTCCGCGGCGAGGCCCCAGAAGGCGTCGTACACCGGGTCGAACGGCGAGCGGTAGCCACCCGGCACCGGGCACCGGCGCGTTGCGGACGTTCACCGCGACCGCACCCCGGTCGAGCACGTCCCGCAGCTCGGCCGCCGCGGCCTCGGGGTCGAGCAGCTGGATGTAGGGCACAGCGAAGAGGCGGCCCTCGTAGGCGTAGCCCCAGTCCTCGTCGAGCCACTGGTTGAAGGCGTGGAAGCACCCGACCGCGGCCTCCGGGTCGTCGCGGAGGGTGTCCTCCAGGCCGACGCCGAGGGTCGGGAACATCAGGGTGCCGGCGATGCGCTGCTCGTCCATCACCTTCAGGCGGGCGTCGCGATCGCGGTACTCGGGCCGGATCGGCTCGAGCTCGCCGAAGGCCTCCACGATGGTCTGCTGGGCGGGGTTGCCCCGGTACCAGTCGAACAGCGAACCCGGCTTCGCGACCGGGTCGAAGGTGGGGTTGGCGACGTAGGAGCTCAGCCGACCGCCGACGAGGAGGCGCTGGCGCCCGTCGATCTCGGCCCACCGCACGCCCCGGTTCCGCAGGGCCTTGTCCTGGTGGCGGGTGAAGGCGTCGGTCGACTCGTAGTAGTGGTTGTCGAAGTCGAAGATCGCCGTGTCGGTCATGGCTCCGCTCCTGCGGTTCACGCTCGTCGTCCCTGGCGAGCACACTATCGAAACTGACGCCGAAATCGAAAAGTGACCCGCGACCGGCGAGCCGGCGTCGTGCCCTGGGCGCCGCCCTGGCCGAGGAGGACGGCGCCGCCGGCTCGTCGACGCCGTCGAGGCCACCCTCGACCCGGGTCAGCAGGCGGCGTCGTCGGGGGAACGCTCGCGGAACCACTCGGCGATGCCGGGCGCGGGCGGGCCGCGCGAGGAGGACGGCGCCGCCGCGCTCGCCGACCCGTCGAGCCCCTCGACCGCTCGACCGGGGTCGCAGGCGGCGACGTCGGGGGAGCGCTCGCGGACCACTCGACGATGCGGCCATGTTCGGCTCGAAGTCGCCCGGCGCCCCGACGCCCGGGTCAGCAGGCGGCGTCGTCGGGGGAGCGCTCGCGGAACCACTCGGCGATGCCGGGCATGTTCGGCTCGAAGTCGCCCGGCGCCCCGACGTTGAGCATCCCGGCCCGGACGTCACCCCGGTTCTCGAAGTCGTGGGGCGTCCCACCGGGCACCAGGACGAACGAGCCGGCCGGCGCGTCGACCCACGGTCGCCGACCATCACGCTCATCGTGCCCTCGAGGACGTAGAAGACGTCGTCCTCGGCGTGGTGGTGCGACCCCGGCCCCTTGGTGTGCGGGTCGAGCCACCACTCGGAGATCGAGTAGCGGCCGGCGGTCTCGTCCCCATCGGCCTTGAACGTGGCCGACAGCGGCCCCATCGGGAACTGGCGCCCCTCACCGGGGCCGAGCACCACCGGGCTGCGGTCGGCGGTGCGATCCGGGGAGCGATCCACGTCGGTCATCTCGGCCTCCTGGGCCCGCGTCGACATCGGCGCCGGCCCACGTCCATCGTCGCGCGCACCTCGGCTCCGACGCCCGGGACCGCCTCCGGCCGACGATCGCCCCCTGGACGGCGAACGGGGCGCCGGTCGCCCGACGCCCCGTTGCTCGTGCCGGCACCACCAGGGGGCAGTGATCCCGACCGATCTGCTCCGTCCGCAGCCGACCGGAGGCCGGAGCGGACGCGTGCCTAGGCGACGCCGATGCCGGCGGCCTCGTTCTGCTTCTTCCACTCCGCACGGGGCATGCGGGTCGTGTCGACCCGCCGGCCTCGGCCTGGGCCCGGAGGGCGCCGACGGTGGCGTCCTCCCGCTTGGTGTGCTTGAACGGGTCCCAGTCGAAGAAGCGGCAGGAGTTCTGCCACGTGATCTTGTGGATCTCGTCGTCGCGTGCACCCCGCGTCCTGGAGCTCGCCCCACGCCTGCTCGGGCGAGTACGGCCAGGTGGTGTCGGTGTGGGGGTAGTCGCACTCCCAGGCGATGTTGTCGATGCCGATGCGGTCGCGGAGCGCGCAGGCCGGAGGGGTCGGTGATGTAGCAGGCGAGGATGTGGTCCTGGAACACCTCGGAGGGCGTCTTGCCGCCGAACTCGTCGCGCGCCGTGCAGCCAGCTCTGGTTGTCGAAGTGGCGGTCGATGCGGTCGAAGTAGAAGGGGATCCAGCCGATGCCGCCCTCCGACAGGGCCACCCGCAGGTCCGGGAACCGGCGCAGGGTCGGACCGAAGAGCAGGTCCTGGGCGGTGATGGCGCTGATCTGGCAGGCCAGCACCATCAGGTGGTCGATCGGGGCCTCCTCCGGGCGGCGGATCACCTCGAAGCCGGCGCCGATGTGCAGCGAGAGCACCATGTTGGTGTCGCAGATGGCCTTGAAGATCGGGTCCCAGTGACCGGAGAGGAAGCTCGGGAAGCCCTGGACGTGGGGCGTCTCGAGGAAGCTGATCGACCGGCAGCCCTTCTTGTCGAGGCGGTGGATCTCCTCGACGGCCAGGTCGTTGTCCCACATGGGGACGAGGCCGAGGGGGATGAAGCGGTCCGGGGTACGCCGCCGCACCACTCGTCGATGGCCCAGTCGTTGTAGGCCCGGAGCATCACCATGGCGAGCTCCTTGTCGTCGGCCTCGTGGAAGGTGCGGGCGTTGAAGCCGGCCATGGTCGGGAAGTTCAGCGAGGCGAGGACGCCGTTGGCGTCCATGTCGCGGACCCGCTCGTGCACGTCGAAGCAGCCCGGCCGCAGCTCGGTGTAGGCGCCGGGGTTGAAGCCCCACTCCTCCTTGGGCCAGCCGACGGTGGCGGCCATGCCGAACGGCGTCGAGGTCTTCTTGCCCTCGAACTCCCACTCGTCCGCGCCCGAGCTCGTTGCGGACGACCTTCGGCACGCGGTCGCGCCACTTGGCCGGGACGTGGTTGTCGAACATGTCGGGCGGCTCGACCATGTGGTCGTCGATGCTCACCAGGATCATGTCGTCCATGTTCACGGGGGTCTCCTCTCAGCCGGTGGTGACCGGCAGCTTCTCCCAGCCCCGCACGTGCGCCGTGTGGGCCTGCTTGGCGTTGTCCCAGTCGACGTCCCACTCGGGCCAGCGGTCGAGCACCTCGTCGAGCGCGACGCGCCCCTCGAGCCGGGCCAGCGCGGCGCCCAGGCAGAAGTGGATGCCGTAGCCGAAGCTCAGGTGGTGACCGATGTCGCGGTGGATGTCGAAGCTGTCGCCGTCGGGGAACCGGCGGTCGTCGCGGTTGGCCGAGCCGTTCAGCAGCACCATCGACGCTGCCCGGCGGCGACGCGTCTGGCCGTGCAGCTCGACGTCGCGGGAGACGTACGCGCGCCTGGACCGGCGACGGGGCCTCGAAGCGCAGGAGCTCCTCGATCGCGCCGGGGCACCAGCGAGCGGTCCTCGGCGATCTCGCGACGCTGGTCGGGGTGCTCGGCGAGGACCTTGCCGGTCCAGCCGATGAGGCGGGTGGCGGTCTCGTTGCCGGCGCCGGCGATGAGGCCGATGTAGGTCAGCAGCTCGTCGCGGCGTGAGGGTGCGGACGGTGCCGGTCTCGTCCTCGAACTCGGCCAGCATCAGCTCGGTCATCAGGTCGTCGGACGGGTTGTCGCGCCGCCAGTCGATGTACGTCGCCGAAGTCGTCGCCGAACAGGACGCCGCGATCGCCCTGCGGGCAGCGCCGTCCTCGCCGAGGGCGCAGGCTGGCGTCGAGGCGGTCGCGGATCGCCTCCTGGTCGGCCTCGGGGATGCCGAGCAGCATCCCGATCGTGCGCATCGGCATCTGGGCGCCGAGGTCGGCGATGAAGTCGAAGCCGCCTGCGCCCACGAGCGGGTCGAGGCTGGCCGCGCAGAAGGCTCGCGGACCTTGTCCTCGAGCGCGTTCATGCGCCGGGGCGTGAACACCCGGGACAGGAGGCCGCGGTGCACGTCGTGGACGGGCGGGTCCTCCATGAGGATGATCCCGGGCGGCATCTCGATGTCGGCCTTGATGATGCTCGAGCGGTCGAGCCCTTGGCCGGACCGGTAGGTGTCCCAGTCCTTCATGCGCCGTCCTCGACGTCGTCGAAGCGGCTGATGGCCCAGAAGTCGTAGTCGCTCGTTGTACCAGAGGGGCGCCTCGTCCCGCATCCGCCGCCAGATCGGGTACGGGTCCTTGTCGATCTCGACGTCGTACGGGTCGTAGTACAGGTCCGACGCGTCGGTGGACGGGGTCGCGGCCCGACCCTGCTCGTCGTCGACGGTGCCTGCTGCCTCCACCGCGCCCAAGGATACCGATTTCGACGTCGCCGTCAAAAGATCGGTGTCGAGCGCCACTTTTGATTCCGACGTCAGATCCAGTTAGCGTGACGCGCGACCCTCCGAGCACCAGGAAAGGGCGCCGCCGTGCACGTCCCCATCTTCGACGCCGACAACCACTTCTACGAGACCCGGGAGGCCTTCACCCGGCACCTCCCGAAGGAGTACCGGAACGTCATCCGGTACGTCGAGGTCGACGGCCGCACCAAGATCGCGGTGAACGGGCAGATCAGCGAGTACATCCCGAACCCGACCTTCGACGTCGTGGCCCGCCCCGGCGCCCAGGAGGAGTACTACCGGAAGGGCAACCCGGACGGGAAGAGCATGCGGGAGATCTACGGCGAGCCGATGAAGGCCATCCCCGCCTTCCGCGAACCCGGCCCCCGCCTCGAGCTGATGGACGAGCAGGGCGTCGAGCGCACGCTCATGTTCCCGACCCTCGCCAGCCTGCTCGAGGAGCGGATGAAGGCCTACCCCGAGGTCACCCATGCGGTGATCCACTCCCTGAACGAGTGGATGCACGAGACGTGGAGCTTCGACTACGAGGGCCGCATCTTCTCCACCCCGGTCATCACCCTGCCCATCGTCGACAAGGCGATCGCGGAGCTCGAGTGGGTGGTCGAGCGGGGCGCCAAGGTCGTGCTGATCCGCCCCGCACCCGTGCCCGGCGCCGGCGGCTCCCGGTCGATGGCCCTGCCGGAGTTCGATCCGTTCTGGGAGAAGGTCGTCGAGCACGACGTGCTGGTCGCCCTCCACTCCTCGGACAGCGGCTACGACCGCTACACCAACGACTGGACCGGCCAGGGCGGCGAGTTCCTCCCCTTCCAGCCCAACCCGTTCCGCACCTTCGCCATGTGGCGGCCGATCGAGGACACCGTCGCCTCGCTGGTCTGCCACGGCGCGCTGTCCCGCTTCCCCGAGCTCAAGATCGCCATCGTCGAGAACGGCGCCTCGTGGGTCGGCCCGATGCTCGACTCGATGGCCCAGCTGTGGAAGAAGCAGCCCCAGGCCTTCAGCGAGAACCCGGTCGACATCGTCCGGCGGAACATCCACATCAGCCCGTTCTGGGAGGAGGACCTCCCGGCGCTGGCCGGCCTCCTCGGCGAGGACAACGTCCTCTTCGGGTCCGACTACCCGCACCCCGAGGGCCTCGAGAGCCCGCGCACCTACGTCGACGAGATGGCCGGCGCGTCCGACGAGCTCACGGCCAAGATCATGGGCGGCAACCTGGCCCGCCTGATGAACCTCCCGGTCGAGGTCGCGGCCCCGGCGTGAGCGCCGTCGCCGTCGTAGGGTCCACGACGTGAGCCTCACGTCCGGGCGCGGACCGCTGGGCGTCGACCCGGCCGGGCGCTTCTCCTCCCCCGTGCCCCCGGGCACCGTGTACGTCGAGCCCCATCCCCGCCGGATCCGGGCCGTCGCGTCCGGGCGCACCGTGATCGACACCGAGCGGGCGCTGATGGTGCACCGCGCCGGGCGCCCGCTCGCCTACGTCTTCCCCCTCGACGAGGTGGGCGACCTCCCCCACGAGCCCGAGCCCGAGGCCGACGGCTACGTGCACGTGCCGTGGGACGCGGTCGACGAGTGGACCGAGGAGGGCCGGCGGCTCGTGAGCTACCCGCCGAACCCCTACCACCGCATCGACTGCCGGCCGACCACCCGCCGGCTGCGCGTCGAGGTCGAGGACCACGTGATCGTCGACACCGACGACACCGTGATCCTGTTCGAGACCTCGCTCGCGCCGAAGCTCTACGTCGCGCACCGGGCAGGTGCGCGCCGGCGTGCTGCGGCCGTCGACGACGAGCACCTACTGCAACTACAAGGGCTGGGCGAGCTACTGGGACGCCGTCATCGGCGACGTGGTGGTGCACGACGTCGCCTGGAGCTACGAGGACACCCTCCCCGAGGCGGGCCCGGTCCAGGGCCTGCTCAGCTTCGACCCGGCCCGGGTCGACGTCGAGGCCGAGCTCCCCGACACCGACGGCGTGATCATCGAGTGCACCACCGAGTGCGCAGTGCCCCGTCCCGACGCTGACCGACCCTCGCGGCCGCCTCAGGCGTCGGGGAGCGGGACGAGGTCGAGGCGCAGGCGGCTGAGCCGGATGGTGCGGAACAGCCACCGGCCGTCGACCTTCTCGTAGGTCTCGTGGTAGTGCCCCCAGCCGTGCAGCTCGCCCAGGCCGACCTCGGGCGGGAAGCGCAGCACGTCCTCCATGGCCCAGATGCCGGTGGCGGTGGTCGGCGAGGTCACGTCGATCTCGGGCATGTGGCCGTGGTGGACCGTGACCACGTCGGTCAGGGTCGGGACGAGCATGTCGAGGAACACGTCGGCGCCCTCGAAGACACCGGCACCGTCGGCGCTGACGTCGACCGTCACGTCGGGGGCCAGCAGGGCGCGCAGGCCGTCCCAGTCCTTGGTGTCGATGGTGCGGAAGTAGGCGGCCTTCAGCCGCTTGATGGCCTCGATGTCGTCCACGGGGTCTCCTGGGGTCAGGTCGCAGCCGGAGGCGCCACCAGGCCGAGGGCCCGGTCGACGGCGGCGTGCTGGGCGGCCACGGCGTCGTCGAGCGCGCCGTGGGTGATGACGTGGGGCTCGCCCGCGAGCACGCCGCGGACCGCGGCAGCCGCGGCGACCTCCGCGGTGGTGAGGTCGGCGTCGGTCATCGGGCGGCTGGCCATCATGGCGGTGAGGTCGTCGTCGCTCACGTCGCCACCGCCGAGGCCGTCGGGGCGGGCCGCGGCGCTGCTCTCGAGGTGACGGGTGATCATGCCGGCCGGGTACACGACCGTGACGCCGATGCCCTCGTCGGCCAGCTCGAGGCGCAGGGTCTCGGCCAGGCCCACCACCGCGTACTTGCTGGCCTGGTAGGCCCCGAGGCGGGCGGCGGGCGCCAGGGCGTTGGCCGACGCGGTGACGGCGATGCGAGCGCCCTCGCCGGCGGCGCGCAGCAGCGGGAGGAAGGCCGTCACGGTGCGGGCCGCGCCCACGACGTTGACGTCGAGCACCCAGCGCCACACGTCCTCGTCGATGGTCTCGACCGCTCCGAAGTGCTGCACGCCGACGTTCACCCAGAGCAGGTCGCACCGGCCCCACCGCTCGCCGACGTCGGCCGCAGCGGCCTCCACGTCGGCGGTCGACGAGACGTCGACCCGCCGGCCCAGGACGTCGACACCGTGGGCGGCGCGCGCACCTCGGCTGCCGCCGACTCGGCGCGGGGACCGTCGATGTCGAGCACGGCCACGTCCGAGCCGCGAGCGGCCAGGTCGTCGGCGATGGCCCGGCCGAAGCCCGAGGCGCCGCCGGTCACCACCGCCACCTGGGGAGCAGCCATCGCCATGCCTCCTCCGGCCGGGGCCGGGGTCGCGGACGACCGGAACCGTAACATGACATCGACGTCGAAATCTGTTCTGGTGGTAGGGTCGCCGGCCATGGCCGAGGCCCTCTTCCGACCCGCCGGAGCCGACACCTTCGTGCCCACCGAGGTGGCGGTCGGACCGTGGGACCGGCGGATCGTGCACGGCGCCGCGGTGGCCGCACTGTTCGCCGGTCGCCTCGACCCGCCCGACGACACCCTGGCCCGGCTCACCGTCGAGCTGCTGCGGCCCGTCCCCATGGGCCCGCTGGTGGTCACCGTGAAGGACGCGGGAGGCGGCGCCCGGGTGCAGCGGTGGGACGCCGTCGCGACCAGCGAGGGGCGCGAGGTCGCGGCCGCCCGCGGCGTGGTGGTGCGACGCACCGACCTCGACCTCCCACCCGAGGCCCTGGCCCACCCCAGCCCGTTCGACCCCGCCGCAGCACCGCCGCTCGACGAGCCCAACCGGGCCGCCGAGGACATCATCGGGTGGCCCAGCTTCGACAGCCGGGCGATCGTCTTCGACCGCTTCAAGGTGCCCGGCGACGACCGCATCCACCAGTGGATCCGGGTGCTCACGACCGTCATCGAGGGCTCCGAGCTCACCGGGACCGAGACGGCCGCCGTCGCCGCCGACTACGCCCAGTCCGCCGTGTTCCGCCACCTGCCCATGACGACCTGGTCGTACCGGAACGCCGAGCTCACGGTGCACCTCGCCCGCGAACCGGTGGGGCCGTGGATCGGGATGCGCTCGGAGGCCCTGGTGCAGCCGGTCGGTGCCGGCTGGAACGCCGCCGACCTGTTCGACGCCCAGGGCCGGGTCGGCCGCTCCGCCGCGACGCTCGTCGTCGAGCGCCGCACACCGGCCTGATCTGAGGCAGAGTCACCGCACCGTCCCACCCCCTCCGAGGACCCTCCCCATGCCCGCACACCCCGAGCTCGGCTTCTACACGCTCGCCGGCGCCCCGAAGTCGCCCCGCGACCTGATCGAGGAGGTCCAGCAGGCCGAGACCCTCGGCCTCGGCGCCGCCTTCATCTCCGAGCGGTACAACATCAAGGAGGCGTGCACGCTGAGCGGCGCGGTCGGGGCCGTGTCGAACGACCTCCGCATCATCACCGGGGCGACCAACCACAACACCCGGCACCCGCTGGTCACCGCGTCGCACGCGACGACCATGCACTTCCTCACCGGCGGCCGGTTCACCCTCGGCCTCGGGCGAGGCATCGCCATGCTGCAGGACATCTACGGGATCCCCCGCATCACCACCGCCCAGATGGAGGACTTCGCCGGCCTGATGCGCCGGCTGTGGAAGGGCGAGACGATCATCGGCCACTCCGGCCCGGCCGGGTCGTGGCCCGTCCTGCGCCTCGACCCCGGCTTCGACGAGGACATCCCCCTCGCGCTCGTCGCCTTCGGCGAGAACTCGCTCGCCCTCGGTGGGCGGGCCTTCGACGACGTGATCCTCCACACCTTCTTCACCGACGAGACCCTCCAGCGCTGCGTCGCCACCGTGAAGGGCGCAGCCGAGGAGGCCGGCCGCGACCCCGCGACGGTGCGGGTGTGGTCGTGCCTGGCCACCGTCGGCGACCACATCCCCGAGCCCCTCCGCCTCAAGAAGACCGTCGGGCGCCTCGGCAGCTACCTCCAGGGCTACGGCGACCTGATGGTCGAGACCAACCGGTGGGACCCGGCACCGCTGGCCGCCTTCCGCGCCGATCCCGTCGTCACCGGCATGCTCGGCTCGATCGACCAGATCGCCACCACCGAGCAGCTCGAGCACCTCGCCACCGTCATCCCCGACGAGTGGACGGCCCCGGCCGCGACCGGCAGCCCCGAGCAGTGCGCGGCCGAGGTGCGCCGCCAGCAGGAGCTGGGCGCCGACGGCGTGATCCTGCACGGCGCCACCCCCGCCGAGCTGGCCCCGATCGTCGCCGCCTACGCGGCCGCCTGAGGCCGAGGAGTCGCCGTGTACATGATGAGGTTCGACCTCAGGGCACCCGGCAAGAGCGCCGACGAGCGCGCCGCCCTCTACCGGACCGCCATCGAGATGGCGGCGTGGGCCGACGAGAACGCGTGCACGGCGATCGTCGTCTCGGAGCACCACGCCTCCGAGGACGGCTACCTCCCGTCGCCGATCCCCCTCGCGGCAGCCATGGCCGCGGTCACCACGTCGACGCCGATCTCGGTGGCCGCCGCGGTGCTGCCCTTCTACGACCCGGTGCGGCTGGCCGAGGACATCATCACCCTCGACCACATCAGCCAGGGTCGGGCCATGGTGGTGCTCGGCCTCGGCTACCGGCCGATCGAGTACGAGCTCCACGGCGTCGACTTCGACCGGCGGGGCGCCATCGCCGACGAGAAGCTCGAGCGCCTCCTCGAGCTGCTGCGCGACGCCGGCCGCGCCACGACGCAACCCCGGATCACCCCGCCCCCGTTCTCCGACCCCATGCCCCTCCTCGCGTGGGGTGGGAGGAGCAAGGCCGCGGCCCGCCGGGCCGGCCGCAACGGCCTCCACTTCTTCGCCCAGGGCGGCGACGCGGACCTGGCCGACGCCTACACCGAGGCCGCGACCGCGGCCGGTCACGAGCCCGGGATGTGCATGATCCCGGACGCCACCGCGCCGCTCATCGTGTTCGTCAACGACGACACCGACGCGGGCTGGCAGGAGGTCGGGCCGTCGATGCTGGTCGACGCGATCAGCTACCACGACTGGAACGAGGCTGCGGGCACCGCCGAGGGCACGGCCAGCCTGTCGAGCGCCCGCACCCTCGACGACCTCCGCACCGAGGAGGGGGCCCACCGGGTGGTGTCGGCCGACGTCGCCGCCGGGTTCGTCCGCGACCACGGCCCGCTCGGGCTGCACCCCCTGTGCGGCGGCCTCGACCCAGAGGTGGCCTGGCCCTACCTCCGCCGCGCCGTCGCTGCCGCGAACGGCGCGCTCGCCGGGTAGGCAGGGGTCGTGTCGAACGCACAGATCCACCCGGACCTCCGAGGCATCGCCCGCGTGCTGCCCCGGCACGTCGGCCCGCTCACCGTCCGGCTCGCCCGCGGCCTGACCCGGCTGCAGGAGCGTCGCCGGCCGCCGGCCGACATCGAGGTCGAGCGGATCGGCCCGATCTCCGTCCGGCTGCACCGGCCGCCGGTCGGCATCGACGAGCCCCGCCCGGCGCTGCTGTGGATCCACGGGGGCGGCTACGTCCTCGGCAGCGCGGCCCAGGACGACGCCCTGTGCCGCCACCTCGCCGAGCAGCTCGACGTGGTCGTCGCCGCGGTCGACTACCGGCTGGCGCCCGAGCACCCCTTCCCCACCCCACTCCACGACTGCCACGACGCGCTCGTGTGGCTGGCCGGCCGGCGCGACGTCGACCCCGCCCGGGTCGCCATCGGTGGCGCCAGCGCGGGCGGCGGGCTCGCCGCCGGCCTGGCCCTGCTGGCCCGCGACCGGGGCGTGGTGGCACCGGCCCTCCAGCTGCTGTCGTACCCGATGCTCGACGACCGCACCGTGCTGCGCACCGACCTCGACGAGAGCGCCTTCCGGCTGTGGAACAACCGGTCGAACCGCATGGGCTGGGAGTCGTACCTGCGCCACCCGGCGGGCAAGCCCCAGGTCGACGGCCTCGCGGTGCCGGCGCGCCACATCGACGTGGCCGGGGTGGCCCCGGCGTGGATCGGGGTCGGCACCCTCGACCTGTTCCACGACGAGGACGTCGCCTATGCCGAGCGCCTCCGGTCGGCTGGTGTGCCGTGCAGCCTCGACGTGTTCGAGGGCGCCTTCCACGGCTTCGACAGCCTCAGCCCGAAGGCCGAGATCACCCGCCGCTTCCGGGCCGCCCAGGTCCGGGCCCTGGCCGACGCCCTCGGCATCGAAGCCCAGGCGGCCCAGGAGGTGGGCGGGTGACCGAGGCCGACGTCTGGGAGGTGATGGCGACGGCGCGCTCGCTCCGACGCTTCACCGACGAGCCGGTCGACGACGCCACCCTCGCCCGCTGCCTCCAGGCCGCGACCTGGGCCCCGTCGGGAGCCAACGCCCAGGCCTGGCGCTTCGTGGTGCTGACCTCTCCCGAGCAGCGGGCGGTGGTCGCGGAGGCCGCGGCCCGGGCCCTCCAGGTGATCGAGCCGGTGTACGGCATGAGCCGTCCGGCCGACGACGACCGGAGCCGGGCCGCCCGCAGCAACCGGGCCACCTACGAGCTGCACGACCGCGCCGGCGACCTCACGTCGGTGCTGTTCTGCCAGCAGCGCTTCGACTCGGCCTCCGAGCTCCTGCTGGGCGGGTCGATCTTCCCGGCGATGCAGAACTTCCTGCTCGCGGCGCGCGCCCTCGGGCTCGGCGCCTGCCCCACCAGCTGGGCGTCCTACGGCGGCGAGCAGCTCATCCGCGACGCGGTCGGCGTGCCCGACGACTGGATGCTGGCCGGCCACGTCGTCGTCGGCTGGCCCCGAGGCCACCACGGCCCCGTCCGCCGTCGACCGCTGGCCAAGGTCCTCGCCGTCGACCGGTGGGACGGACCCGCCGATGCGATCGTCGGGCACCTCCCTCCGACCGATCCCACCCGATGACCGGCCACCAGGCGAGCCGGTTGCCGGAGTGCACGGCACGTGCAAGATTCGTCCACCGACTCGCCCGGCGATCGGTGGAACCGACGTCAACCTCCCGAGGGGGAACCCACTGATGACACAGGTCCCGATGGTCGACTACCTGGTGCTGGGCGATCGACCCGCACCTGGTGGCCAACGAGTGCGAGGCGTGCGGGGCACGCTTCTTCGACCGGCGCAACGCCTGCGCGGCGTGCGGCAAGGCCGACGGCTTCCGCCGGGTCGACGTCGACCGGGAGGGGGAGCTCCAGTCGTTCACGATCGTCGCCTTCGCGGCACCGGGGATCGACGTCCCCTTCGTGGCCGGCATCGTCGACTGCGGCGGCACCACCGTGCGCGGCAACGTCGTGGGCACCGACCCCGACCCCGACCACGTCCACCTCGGCATGAAGGTCCGCCTGACGACCTTCCCGATCGGGACCGACAGTGAAGGCACCGAGGCCATCGGCTTCGGCTTCGAACCAGTGGAGATGAGCTGATGGCCGACGACGTGTGGATCCTCGGGATCGAGATGACCAAGTTCGGCAAGCACCCGGACAAGGACACCATCGACCTCGCCTCGGAGGCGGCGCTGGGCGCCCTCGCCGACGGCGGGGTCACCGTGCAGGACGTGCAGGTGCTCGCGGCCGGCAACCTGCTGGCCGCCGGTGCCGGCATCGGCCAGCAGCTCCAGAAGCAGATCGGCCAGACGGGCATCCCCGTCTACAACGTGGCCAACGCGTGCGCGACCGGGGCCACCGCCCTGCGCACCGCGATCATGGCGGTCAAGGCCGGCGAGGCCGAGGTCGGCCTCGCGGTCGGCGTCGAGAAGCTGGCCGGCGCGGGCCTGCTCGCCGGCGGGTCGCGCAAGAAGGACAAGGACACCTGGGAGCCGTCGGGCCGCGACGGCCGGGTCACCGCCCTCGACGGGCGGGTCGGCACCGAGATCATGCCCGGCGTCTTCGCCCAGGTCGGCATGCAGTACCTGCACCAGCACTCCTACGGCGGCACGCCGCTCGAGCTGTTCGCCCGGATCTCGGAGAAGAACCACGGCCACTCCACGCTCAACCCGAAGGCCGCCTACACCAAGGCCATGAGCCTCGAGCAGATCATGGGCGACATGATGATCGCCTACCCGAACACCCGGCCCATGTGCTCGGCCAACTGCGACGGCGCCGTCCGCGGCCGTCGTCGTGTCCGACTCCAAGCTGAAGACGCTGTCGCTCGAGCAGCAGCGGCGGGCGGTCAAGGTGTCGGCCAGCATCCTCACCAGCGACCCGTGGCAGGAGGGCTGCCAGGTGCTGCCCGACGTCAACACCCTCACCCGGGTGGCGGCCAAGCAGGCCTACGAGCAGGCCGGCATCGGGCCCGACGACCTCGACCTGGTCGAGCTGCACGACTGCTTCGCCACCGCCGAGCTGGTCCACTACGACAACCTCGAGCTGTGCGAGCCGGGGGGCGCGGTCGACTTCCTGGAGTCGGGGGCGCCGTTCCGCGACGGACGCCTGCCGGTCAACGTGTCGGGCGGGCTCCAGTCCAAGGGCCACCCCATCGCCGCCACCGGCATCGCCAACATCTGGGAGATCTGCCAGCACCTCCGCGGCGAGGGCGGCGACCGCCAGATCGAGGGCGCCCGCGTCGGGCTGGCCCACGTGATCGGCCTGGGCAGCGCCTGCGGCGTCCACATCCTGGAGAGCGCCGCGGCCTGAGCACGGGGCGGTCCCGGCCCGCCGGCGTGCGGGCCGGGCCGCCAGGTGCGACGATCCGGGCGTTCGATCGGGCGGGCGCGCCCGGAGGTGGCCGGCGATGACGCTCCTCAGGGTGACCCACGGTGAGAACGACCTCCTCGTCACCGAGGACGGCCGGCGCGTCATCGACCTGATCTCCAGCACCGGCGCCGTGTTCCTCGGGCACGCCAACGCCGCGATCAACGAGCACGTCGTCGCGCAGCTGGGGCGGATCAGCTGCTCGTGGACGTCGGCCATCGCCGTCCAGGACCGGTGCCGGGAGGTCGTCGAGCACCACCTCGGCGACCGGCCTCCGCCTGCACAGCCTCTACTCGTCGGGGATGGAGGCGGTCGAGGTCGCCCTGCGGATGGCCTGCCACGAGACGGGCCGCACGGGCGTCGTCGGCTTCCATGGCGGCCACCACGGCAAGTCGATCGCCACCCAGGCCGTCACCGGCGACGACAAGGGGCTGCCCGACATCCCCGGGTTCCGACCCCTCCCCTACCTGCCCGACCACGGCGAGGACGAGATCCTCGACGCCGTGACCGGAGCCCTCGCCACCGGAGAGGTCGCCGCGGTGGTCGTCGAGCCGGTGCAGGGCCGCGGCGGTGGCCACGCCCCGAGCCCGGCCTTCCTCGCCGAGCTCCAGCACCGGTGCCGGGCCACCGGCACCTTCCTGGTGTGCGACGAGGTCTTCTGCGGCTTCCACCGCACCGGCCCGGGCCTCCGGTCGATCGCGGCGGGCATCGAGCCGGACGTGGTCGTGGTGGGCAAGGCCATGTCCAACGGCTTCCCCGCGGCCGGGGTCCTCGTCGACCCCCGCCTCCGGTACCACCCGAAGGACTTCCGCTTCAGCAGCACCTTCTCCGACAACCCGCTGGCGTGCGCCGCGGTCGTGGGGACCGTCACCGAGATGGAGCGGATCGACGTCGAGGCGCAGGTCGCGCGCATCGAGGCGGCGTTGCGCACCCTCGAGGTCGGGCCTGCGTCCGAGGTGCGGTTGCACGGGGCCGCGTGCTTCGTCGAGCTCGCCGTCCGACGCGGCGGCAGCCGCGGTCCACCGGCACCTCCTCGAGCACGACGTCCTGGCCCTCTGCCGGGGTCGGGTGCTGGGCCTCTGGCCGCCGGCCACGATCACCGACGCGCACCTGGGGCACGTCGTCGAGGTGACCCGGGAGGCGCTCACCCGATGGGCGTGACCACCCTCCTCCGCAAGCGAGGCCCGGCCCACCTCGGCGACGACCAGCGCGAGCTCTACCTCGCCCAGGGCTACCTGGTGGTCGAAGGGCGCGTCCCCGAGTCGTTCCTGTCGGCCGCGCAGCAGCTGGTCGAGGAGGCGCTCGACCGCCGCGTCGCGGCGTGGCGCAGCGAAGGGCTGCTCGACGACGAGGACGGGGACGGCGACCGGGACGGCGGCGACCCGGCTGGCCGCGACGTCCGCGCCCGGTACCACCGGGCCTGGGTGGCGGCGGGCCGTCCCGCCCAGAACGCCCGGATCGACCCCTCGGACCGCCGTCGGCTCCGGGCCGCGGCGACGCAGCGCTGGCTCACCGGCGTCGTCGCCGACGTGATGGGCGTCGAGCAGGTCAGGTCCCTCGACAGCTGCTTCCTGCGGGCGAAGCTCCCGGGCGACCGGTCGACGACCCTGCCGTGGCACCAGGACGCGCAGTGCATGGCCCCGATCTCGGGCCTCGACTTCGTGACCGCGTGGATGCCGCTGTGCGACGTCGGGCGGACGACCTCGTGCCTCGAGGTCGCGCCGGTGGGCCCGCACCAGCGCATGTTGGAGCCGACCTGGTCGTCGACGACGGAGTACATCTGCATGCGGCCCGCGGACACCGCCGACATCGCCCCGACGCGCGCCATCGAGATGCGCCGCGGCGACCTCCTGCTGATGAGCCCGTTCCTTCCCCACCGCACCAGGGACGTCACCGGCGACCACGTCCGCTGGTCGGTCGACCTCCGCTTCGCCCCCGCCTGACGTCCGGCCCGCCGCCGCGGCCGGTCAGATCACGTAGTCCTCGCCGGTGGCGCGGACGGTGACGTCGCTGATGGTGACGCCCCAGGGCTGGTCGATGGCGTGGACGACCTCGGCCGCGACGACCTCGGGCTCGATGGCCCAGTAGGCGGTGTCGTCGATGTCGGCGAGGGGCCCGTCGAGGGTGCCGGTGAGGTACGCCATCACCCGCTCCATGTACTGCTCCTGGTTCGGGCCGACGATGCCGACCGACGCCGCCGGGTTGACCACGCTCGCCGCCAGCCCGGTGCCCAGCACCCCGGTCGGGCGGACCGTGGTGACCTTGATCGTGCCCTGCGACTCCTTCCGCAGCGCGTCGGACAGGATCCCGACCGCGGCCTTGGTCGCGCTGTAGACGCCGGAGCCGGCCGTCCCCGCGCCGCCGTAGATCGACGCGATGTTCACGACGTGGCCCCGGCCCTGCTCGACCATCTGGTCGTGCACGGCGCAGATGCCGTTGAGCACGCCCTTGAAGTTGATGTCGATGCAGCGGTCCCACGCCTCCCAGGCCTGCTCGTGGTCCGAGAAGAAGGCCAGCGGCATGATCCCGGCGTTGTTGACCATCACGTCGATGGCGCCGAACCGCTCGACGGCGCGGGCGGCGAGGGCCTTGACCTGGGCCAGGTCGCGGACGTCGACCGCGACGGCCTCGGCCTCGCCGCCGTCGGCCCGGATCGCCTCGGCCGCCGACTCCGCGGCGGCGAGGTCGACGTCGCCGAGCACGACCTTGGCACCGCGGGCGGCGCACATCTCGACGATGAGCCGACCGAAGCCGCTGCCGGCCCCGGTGACGACGACGACCCGTCCGGCCAGGTGTCCGTTGCCGGTCTGCTGCTGTGCCATCGGTTCTCCCACGGGGTCGGTGCGGCCGGCACCGACCGGCTCGGGCCGGTGGGTGACGGATGTGGCCGCACAGTACGAGAGCCGCGGGCGGCGGGCTCAGCCGGCTGCGGCCGCCATGCGCGCCGCCTGGAGGCGGAAGGTGCCGGGCACCAGCTGGCCGGCGGCACGGGCCGGGGTCAGGGCGTCGGCCCACCAGGCCAGGTCGTCGAGGGTGATGGCCAGCGCGGCGTCGGTGGTGGGGTCGACCGGCTGGGCCTCGTCGTCGAACGCCCCGGCCACGCCTCCCACCAGCACGCTGTTGCGGAGGGGCACCATCTCGGCCTCGACCGCGATGTGCGCCAGGTGCTCGACCGCTCGCGCCCCGCCGATCGGCCCGCCGCTGTAGCCGACCATCCCGGCGGGCTTGTTGCGGAAGGCGAAGCTGACGAAGACGTTGTCGATGGCGTTCTTGAGCACGCCGGGGACGCTGTGGTTGTACTCCGGGGTGATGAAGAGGAAGGCGTCGGCCTCGGCGACCTTCTTGTTCCACGCCCGCACGATCGGCTCGGAGTACGTCGGATCGTCGATGTCGCCGAGGGTCGCGAACGTCTCCTGGAACATCGGCAGCGGCCACTCGCGGAGGTCGAGGACCTCGACGTCGAAGCGGCCGTGCTGCTCGGCCCGGGCGTCGGATCCAGGGCACGAGGTGGTCGGCGGCCCGGTCGGGCCGGGTGCTGCCGATGACGATCTGCAGGCGGTGGGTGTCGGGCATGGGTGACCTCCGGTCAGGTGGTCGCACCGGCTGCGACCTCACTGACAGAACGCTAGCGACTTACTAATAGGAAGCAACCTGCCACCCCCTCAGGCCGGGCCTACCCTGGGGACGTGGCCGAGCCCGCCGAGCACACCGAGCACGCGGAAGGTGCCTGCAACCGACTCGCGCCCGTCTTCGACCTGCTGGGCAAGCGGTGGACGGGACTCGTCCTCGGCGCGCTCATGGAGGGCCCCGCCCGGTTCTCCGAGCTGGCCCGTTCGGTCGAGGGAGTCAGCGAGCGGATGCTCGCCGACCGCCTGAACGAGCTCGTCGCCGCCGGCCTGGTCGAGCGCACCGTGCTCTCCGGGCCGCCGGTGGGCGTCGAGTACCAGCTCACCGCGAGCGGCAAGGCCCTCGAGCCGGCCCTGGACGAGCTGGCCGCCTGGGCCCGCGACCACCTCGGCGACCAGGCCGTCGGCCCCGGGTCCTGCTGAGGGACCCGCCGCTCAGGCGTCGGGCGGCTCGTCGTAGAACTGGTCGGCCCAGGTCCGGAGCGCCTTGTAGGGCTTGGCGTCCTGGGCGGCGAGGGCCGGGTTCTCGACGTAGCGCTGGTAGCGCCAGATCTCGAGGTCGTCCTCCATGGTGCTGAGGAAGTCCCGGTCGATCCGCTCGGCCAGGTCGTCGGGCGGCGTCGGCGAGTCGTCGCCCGGCCGACGCGGCCACCACACCGTGTAGAAGAGGTCGGACACGCCCCGCTCCACCGGGGTCACGGTGAAGGTGAGACGGTGCTGCTGCACCCCCTCGAAGGCGGTGATCGACCCGCCGAGGCCGACCATCCAGCTGTGGATGCGGAGCGCCATCGCGTCGGGGTCGTCGCTGCGGACGTCGGGCCAGCCGGTGAGGAACTTCCAGATCGGGCCGTCGGGCTCCCAGTGCAGCGCGACCGGCGACACCGTCGCGTGGTGCACGTACTGGAAGTGCACGCTGTCGGGCCCGTTCTCGGCCACGACCTGCGGGTGCACGGGCTCCCGGCGGGCCACTGCGGTCACCGGGTCGTAGTAGGCGGCCGGGTCGGTCTCGAACTGCGGGAAGGCCAGGAAGATGTCGGGCATCGGCCACGACGGCGGCGCGCCCTCGGGGTGGTGCCACAGGTAGATCGACCCGTGCTGCTCGTCGACGGGCCAGGCCCGGAGCTGCTTCGACCGGTTGGGCCGGTCCTGGTACGGGATGGAGACGTTGACCCCGTCGGGCCCCCACTCCCACCCGTGGTACGGGCAGGTCACGCAGTCGCCCTGGACCTTCCCGCCGTGGCCGATGTGGGCCCCGAGGTGCGGGCAGTGGGCCTGGAGCACGTGCAGGTCGCCGCCCTCGCCCCGGTAGGCGACGAGGTCCTCGCCGAAGTACCGCAGCGGGACGGCCCGACCGGTCGGCACCTCGGACGACCACCCGATCTGGAACCAGCCCGTCGGCCGCCAGGTGAACGGGACCTCCATCGACCAACCCTCCTGGTCGTGAAACATCTAGATGTATCAGACTAGATGAGGGCGCGACGGGACGAGCGGCCCGTCGGCCGGGCGTCAGAGCTCGATCTCGACCACCGGGCGCTCGAGGGGGTTGACGTTGACCTCGCGCAGGGCCGGCAGGAGCTGCTTGGTGGGGAGCCCGGCGAGGAAGCCGTCGAGCACCCGCTCCAGGTTGGAGAGGTGGCCCTCGCCCTTCTCCGACAGGCGCATGTACTCGAAGCCCCTCGTGTGGAGGCCCTTCTGCTGGCGGGGCAGGTTGGAGAAGTCCTGCGACGGGATCGGCGGCCAGCGGGGGTCGTCGCACTCCCACACCTCGGGGCGGGTCGGGCGGGGTCGCTCGGTGCCCTCGGGGTAGCGGGTCAGCGACCAGATCTCCATCAGCGTCTCCTCCGGTCCGAGCGGGCGGAACCGGTAGGACGACGCGCTGCTGTACATCGGCAGCACGAAGTAGTGCGGGAAGCAGTAGCCCATCGGCTCGTCCGCGCCCCGTGCCCGCAGCTCGTTGAGGTCGGGGATGTCGCTGCCGGCGCCCCGGTGCCGCTCGACCACCGCGTCGTTGAGGGTGCGGTACCAGGTCTCGGTGGCCTCGTCGGCGTCGTCGGAGAGCTCGATGTCGCGCAGCCCCTCGGCCACCGCGACGTCGTTGGCGTGGACCATGCCGGCCATGCCCTCGCTCATGGTCTGGAGGTACTGGATCTCGGCGTCGACGAAGCGCCGGGGGTCGAAGGCCTTGCCCTGGGCGCCGTAGCGCATGCCGGGGATGACGAGCTGCGGGTGGCTCTCGACGACGTGGTACTGCTCCTGGAAGGCCTGCTGGGCCAGCTTCCAGTTCACCGGGAGGCGGCAGGCGTACCACCACTCGACCTTCAGCGACTCGACCTTCCACGCGTCGAGGATCGACGCCGCCGGCTCGATGCAGTCGCGCAACGGCGGGGCGTCGTCGTCGAGGTTGATCCACGCGCACCCGCCCCACAGCTCGCACCGGACCGGGCGGAGGTCGACGTCGTCGGGCTGCACGTTGTGCTCGGCGAACATCCGCTTCTGCGGGATGCGGGTGTTGACGCCGTCCTGCCCGTAGCACCAGCCGTGGAAGGGGCAGGTGAAGCCGCTCTCGCAGCTGCCCTGGCCGTCGACCAGCTTCACGCCGCGGTGGCGGCACGCGTTCTGGAAGGCCCGCACCTCGCCGTCGTCGGCCCGCAGCACGATGACCGACTCGTCGAGGATCTCGTACTCGACGACGTCGCCGGGCTCCGGGATCTCCTCCAGCCGGCACGCCATCTGCCAGATCCGGGGCCAGAGCTGCTCGGCCTCCAGGGCGAAGAAGTCCGGGTCGTAGTACCGCTCCTTGGGGGCCCGGTCGGGGACCTCGATCGCGTAGGGCACGGGCTGTGCCGTCCACCTCTGATCCACCTGGGGCGCTCCCTCTGGTCGACGGCCGGGTACGTTTAGACCAACCGGTCGGTACAGGAACCGTACCCGACCCGGAGGAGCGAACGATGAGCGACAGCACGTACGCCGAGGTGGTCGAGGGGGTCCGGGCGACCATCGCCGCGTACACCCACGCCCTCGACGACGGCCGGGTCGACGACGTGGTGGCGACCTACTGCGCCGACGGCGTGTTCGACATGCCGGAGGTGGGCACCTTCGAGGGCCACGACGCCCTGCGGGCGGCCTACGAGGGTTGGCGACCGCGGAAGCCGCAGCGGCACCTGGTCGTCAACACCCACGTCACCGACTGGGACGACGACGGGCCACCGCGCTGAGCGACGTGGTGTTCATCCTCGAGGGCTCCGAAGGGTGGGGCGTCCAGTTCGTGTCCCGCTACCGCGACGTGCTGCACCGCACCGACGGCCGGTGGCTGTTCCACCGCCGCACGGTGGGCTGAGGAAGCGCCCGTGCAGCCGGACATGAGCTGGGTCGGGGTGCTGGAGCACCACGCCGCCCGCACACCCGACAAGCCGATGGCGATCGACGGCGACCGGGTCACCACCTACCGGCAGATGGTCGAGTGGGCGGCCGAGGTCGCCGCCGGGTTCGCCGCCCGCGGGGTGAGGGCCGGCGACGTGGTCGGACTGCTCTCCCACAACCGGGTCGAGATGCTCACGACGCTCTTCGCGGCCAACCACCTGGGCGCGGCGTGCATGCCGATCAACTGGCGGCTGGCGGCCGAGGAGGTGCGCTTCATCCTCGACCACTCGCAGGCCCGGGCCCTCGTGTGCGACGACGTGATGGTCGGGCTGGCGACCGAGGCCGCCGACCTCCTGGGCCGCGACGACCTGGCCCGCATCTGCGTCACCGACGACCCGGTCGACGGGTGGGAGCGCTTCGCCGACCTGGGCGACGGTGCCCCACCGGTGGCCCGGGTGCCCGCGGCCGGCGACGACGTCCACCGGCTGATGTACACGTCGGGCACCACCGGCCGGCCCAAGGGCGTGATGATCACCCACGCCAACCTGGCCTGGAAGAACCACGCCCACGTCGCCGAGATGGGCTTCACCGCCGCCGCCGTCGGGCTGGCCTGCGGGCCGCTGTACCACGTGGGTGCGCTCGACCTGGTCACCACGTCGATGATCTCGGTGGGCGCGACGACGGTGATCCACCGCACCTTCGACGCCGCCGCGGTGGCCGAGGAGATCGAGCGGTCGCGGGTCACCTGCATCTGGGCCGCGCCGGCCATGGTGCGGGCCGTCCTCGACGTGCCCGGCATCGACGAGCGCGACCTGTCGTCGGTCGAGGTGATCATCGCCGGCGGCGAGAAGATGCCGATCCCCACCATCGAGCGCATCCGTCGCACGTTCCCCTCGGCCTGGTTCGCCGACGCCTACGGCCTCACCGAGACCGTCTCGGGCGACACCTTCCTCGACCGCGACAGCACGATCACCAAGCTGGGCAGCGTCGGGCGACCGTGCCAGTACCTCGAGCTCGAGATCTGGGACGAGCACGGCCACCCGGTGCCCGCGGGCGAGCGGGGCGAGGTCGTGCTCCGGGGCCCGAAGGTGTTCAAGGGCTACTGGCGCGACCCCGACGCGACCGCGGCGGCCTTCGCCGGCGGCTGGTTCCACACCGGCGACATCGGCGTGAAGGACGCCGACGGCTACGTCTCCATCGTCGACCGGCTCAAGGACATGATCGTCTCGGGCGGCGAGAACATCGCCAGCTCCGAGGTCGAGCGGGCGCTGTACGAGCACGGCTCGGTCGCCGAGGTCGCGGTCGTCGGCCGGCCCGACGAGCGCTGGGGCGAGGTGCCGGTCGCGTTCGTGGTGGTCGCCGAGGGCGCCACCGCCACCCCCGACGACCTCGTCGAGCACTGCCGGGGCCAGCTGGCGAAGTTCAAGGTGCCGAAGGACGTGGTGCTGATCGACGAGCTGCCCCGCAACCCCTCCGGCAAGATCCTGAAGCGCGAGCTGCGCGAGCGCCTGCCATGAGCCCGAGTACCGTCGGGCCGATGCCCGGGACCGGAGCGAAGGCCGAGCCGGCCCGCAGCGAGAAGTGGACCGCCCGGCGCGACGCCATCGTCGACACCTCGGCGCACGTCTTCGCCCAGAGCGGCTACCACGCCACCGGCATCGCCGAGCTGTGCGAGGTCAACGGCCTCGGCAAGGGCGCGTTCTACCACTACATCGGCTCGAAGGAGGAGCTCCTCGCCGCCATCCACGACCGGGTGATGGACGAGGTGCTGCTCGGCGCCGACCGGGTCGCCGCCGAGGGCGGATCACCGACCGAGCAGCTGACCGCGCTGGGCCGCGAGCTGCTCGACGTCATCTACCGCTACCCCGACCACGTGTGGGTGTTCCTCCACGAGTTCCCGGCCCTCACCGCCGAGCGGGCCGAGCGGTTCCGGGTGCGCCGACGGGAGTACGAGCGGGCGGTGGAGGGCGTGCTCCAGGCCGGCATCGACGCCGGCGAGTTCCGTGCCGTCGACCCGCGCCTCACCGCCTTCGCCTGGCTGGGCATGCACAACTACACGTACCTCTGGCTGAAGGCCGACGGCCGCCTCACCGCCCGCGACGTGGCCCAGCCCTTCGCCGACATCTTCATCCACGGCATCGCCGAGGCGTAGCGCCGCCTCGGGCCCTCACGGGTCAGGAGACGGTGAACACCACCCGGCCGCGGACCTGGCCGTCGAGGATCGTCGAGGCCAGGCCGGGGGCGTCGGCGAGCGGGTGCACCTCGGTGAGGGAGTCGAGCAGGTCGAGCGGGAGGTCGGAGGCCAGTCGGCCCCAGGCCTCGGTGCGCAGCGGCAGCGGGGCCATCACGCTGTCGACGCCGGCGAGGGTGACGCCGCGCAGGATGAACGGGGCGACCGAGGCCGGGAGGTCCATGCCCTGGGCCAGGCCGCACGCGGCCACGGTGCCGCCGTAGCGGGTCTGGGCGAGGACGTTGGCGAGGGTGTGGCTGCCGACGCTGTCGACCGCGGCCGGCCAGCGCTCCTTGCCCATGGGGCGGCCCGGCTCGGACAGCTCGGCCCGGTCGATCACGTCGGAGGCGCCGAGCGAGCGGAGGTAGTCGCCCTCGGTGTCGGCCCGGCCGGTCGAGGCCAGCACCTCGAAGCCGAGGTGGGCGAGCACCGCGATGGCGACGCTGCCGACGCCCCCGGCCGCGCCGGTGACGAGGACCGGTCCGGCGTCGGGCGTGACGCCGTGGCGCTCGAGGGCCATGACGCAGAGCATCGCGGTGTAGCCCGGCGGTGCCGATGGCCATCGACCGCTCGGCCGACAGCCCGTCGGGCAGCGGCACCAGCCAGTCGCCCGGCACCCGGGCCAGCTCGGCGAAGCCGCCGAGGTGGGTCTCGCCGACGCCCCAGCCGTTGAGCACGACGGTGTCGCCGACCGAGTGGGCGGCGTGCGACGACTCGCGGACCCGACCCGACGAAGTCGATGCCCGGGATCATCGGCCAGCGGCGCACGACCGGCGAGCTGCCGGTGATGGCCAGGCCGTCCTTGTAGTTGAGCGACGAGTGGGTCACCTCGACGGTGACGTCACCGTCCATGAGGTCGGCCTCGTCGACCTCCGTCCAGTCCACGGACTGCCCGTCGTCGGTCTTGGTCAGGAGGAAGGCGTGGAAGCTCGGCACGGAACCACGTTAGCGGGAGATGAGAACGCCATGTCCGGTCGGCCGGTAGGCTCCCGCCCGTGGACGAGGCGCGCACCGCGATCATCACCGGGGGCAGCAGCGGCATCGGGCTGGCGACGGGGGCCGAGCTGGTGCGGCGCGGCTACGACGTCGTGCTCACCGCCCGCACCGAGGACCGGCTGCGGGCCGCGGCCGACGAGGTCGGGGCCCGCTGGGTCGCGGCCGACTCCGCCGATCCCGGCCGCCTTCGCCGCGGTGGTGGCCGAGGCCGGGCCGGTCGACCTCCTCGTCCACGCGGCCGGCGTCATGGCCGGCACCTTCGTCCGCAAGGAGTCGGTCGACACCTTCGAGTCGGTGCTGCGCACCAACCTCACGTCCGCGTTCGTCGTCGCCCACGCCTGCCTCCCCGCGATGGCCGCCGGCGGACGGATGGTCTTCCTCTCCTCCAGCTCGGCCCACGCGCCCCAGCCGGGGAAGTCGGCCTACTCGGCGTCGAAGGCGGGGCTTGAACGCGTTCGCGTCGGCGCTGGCCGGCGAGGTCGAGCGCGACGGCGTGTCGGTCCACGTCGTGACCACCGGTCCGGTCGCCACCCCGATGCTCGACGACGTGCACTTCCCGATGCGCACCCTGGCGACCTCCGACGTCGTCGAGGTGATCGCCTGGCTCGACACCCTGCCCGGCAACGTCGTGCTCCCCGAGGTCGAGGTGGCGTCGGTGGGCTCGGGCCCGTTCGCACCCGACGCGTTCGTCCCCGAGGCCGCCCGTCAGCTGGGCCGGACGGAGCTCCCGTCCTGACCACCGGGGCCGGCCAGCAGGTCCGGCAGCTCGGTGCGGACGATCTTGCCCATGGCGTTGCGGGGCAGGGCGTCGACGACCACCACCCGCTCGGGCACCTTGTAGCGGGCCAGCTCGGCGACGCAGTGCTCGCGCACCGCATCGGGGTCGAGGTGGGCACCGTCGGTGGGTTCGACCAGGGCGACCACCCGCTCCCCCAGCCGCTCGTCGGGCACGCCGACCACGGCCGACGCGGCGATGCCGTCGACCTCCTGCAGCACCCGCTCGACCTCGGCCGGGTAGACGTTGGCGCCGCCCCGGATGATCACCAGGCTCTTGCGGTCGTGCACGTGGAGGTAGCCGGCGTCGTCGACGAAGCCGACGTCGCCGGTGTGCAGCACGCCGCCGGCGAGCACCGCCTCGGTGGCGTCGGGCCGCTCCCAGTAGCCGAGCATGAGGCGGTAGCGGTCGTCGCCCTGGGCCGGCGCGACGCAGACCTCGCCGCTGTCGCCGGGCGCCATCTCCCGCCCGGAGTCGTCGAGGATGTGCACCGCGAGGTGCGGCAGCGGCCGGCCGCTGGCCCGCGGGGATGTGGGGGCCGCCGACGGGGTCGATGGCCACGACCGTCGGGGCCTCGGTGAGCCCGTAGGTCGCCAGCACCGGCAGCCCGAACTTGGCCTCGAAGGCCCGGCGGATGACCTCGGGGCAGTCGGCCCCGCCGGTCCACACCTCGCGCAGCGACGCCGAGGTCCTCGGGCGCCACGGAGTCCATCGAGGCCAGCGAGTGCAGCAGGGCGGGCGGGCCGTTCCAGGTGGTGACCCGCTCGTCGCGGATCCACTCGGCCACGCCCTCGGCGTCGATGCGGTCCATCACGATCGAGGTCCCGCCCGCCTGCGACACGAGCAGGGTGGTGAGCACGGCCATGTTGAGGATGGTGAAGGGGAAGCAGTCGCCCTTGCGGAGGTCGGGCCCGTAGCCGCGGGTCTCGACCAGCAGCGCTCCGGGGGTCAGCAGCCCCCGCTGGCTGTGGACCGCACCCTTCGGTCGGCCGGTGGTGCCGCTGGTGTAGGCGATGCCGGCCGGTGCATCCGGGTCGACCACGACGCCGAGCGGGCCGGTCTCGGCGGCCGACACCGCGTCGCCCCACTCCGTCCCGTCGACGACGCGCGGTCGCCGAGGTCGCCGACGTCGTCGTCGCAGAGCAGCAGCGAGGCGCCGGAGTCCTCCAGCTGGAACCTCTTCTCGGGCGGGGCGAGAGCCCGGTTGATCCCCAGCCACACCGCCCCGAGGCGCATCGCCCCGTGGAACGCCACCACCACCTCGGCGTCGTTGGGCAGCGAGGCCGCGACCCGGTCGCCGGGGCGGATGCCGAGCGCCCACAGGGCCCGGGCCGCCCGGTCGGCCTCGGCGTCGAGGTCGGCGTAGGTCAGGCGGCGGGACCGGGTGACCAGGGCCTCGTGGTCCGGCTGGTCGCGCAGAGGTCGGTCGAGGACGGTCGCGATCGACGGAGGCGACGACACCCTCCGATCATGGCCGTCCCGGTGGTCCACGTGCGTCCCTCCGTCCGACACTCTTCCGACCGGTCGGTACACTATCGGAGCCACGACCGATGGGGCCGATGCCCCCGAGCCGAGAGACCGGAGGGCAGCAGCGCGTGACCATCTTCGCGGGGCCTCCGGTCGACGACGTCGACGGCATCGGGGCCCTCACGCTCGGCGGCCTCCTCGACGAGGTCGCGGCGCGCTTCGCCGGCAACGAGGCGGTGGTCTTCGACGACCCGCTGCGCGACGGCGCCACCGTCCGCCTCACCTACGCCGACCTCCGGACGGAGACCCGCACGGATCGCCCGGGCGCTGATGGCCGCGGGCGTCGAGCGAGGCGACGCGGTCGCGCGTCGTGATGGGCAGCCGCCCCGAGGCCGTGGCCGCGACCTTCGGCACGGCCATGATCGGCGCGGTCGCGGTCCCCCTGTCGACCTTCGCCCCGCCGCCCGAGCTGGCCGGCATGCTCGAGCGGGCCGAGGTGTCGGTGGTCCTGACCCAGACCCGGCTGCTGTCCCGGCGCTTCGGCGACGACGTCGCGGGCGCTGCGGCCCGACCTCCCTGCCCTGCGCCGCGTCGTGGTGCTGGGCGACGACGGCGACGACGGCTGGGCCCGCTTCCTCGACGGCGCGGAGGGCGTCACCGACGACGAGCTCGACGCAGCGCATCGCCGGCACGTCCCCCGACGACCCCGGGCTGGTGATCTTCAGCTCCGGCACCACCAGCGCCCCCAAGGGCATGCTGCACGCGCACCGCGCCCCGCGCCCAGCAGATGTGGGTGCAGGCGCGGATCTTCGGGCGCCACGAGGGCACCCGCATGTGGACGTCGCTGCCCCTGTTCTGGACGGCCGGCTTCAACACCGCGGTCGGGGCCACCCTCGCGGCGGGCGGGTGCTGGGTCGCCCAGGAGACCTTCGCGCCCGGCGAGGCGCTGGCCCTCATGAGCAGGGAGCGGGTCACCGAGCCGTACTCGCTGCCCCACCAGACGGCCACCCTCGCCGAGCACCCGGACTGGGCCGGCACCGACCTGTCCTCGCTCACCTGCGTGTTCGGCAAGGGCGCCTACGCCCGGCACCCGAGCGTCGTCGGCGACCCGGAGCTGGATCATGCCCGTGGGCTACGGCATGTCGGAGACCTGCGGCTCAGATCGCAAGCCACCGCGTCCGACGACGGCCGGGAGGCGGCCCGCCGGTCGACCGGCGCGCTGCTCCCCGGCGTCGAGGTCCGCGTCGTCGACCCCGGGTCGCGGTCGGGCCCTCGGGCGTCGACGAGGAGGGCGAGCTCACCGTCGCGGGGCCCGACGCTGATGCTCGGCTACCTCGGCACGGCGGCCGAGGACTGCGTCGACGCCGACGGCTTCTTCCACACCGGCGACGCGGGCCACGTCGACGCGGCCGGCGAGCTGCACTTCGGCGGCCGGCGCAGCGAGATGATCAAGACCGGCGGGGCCAACGTGTCCCCGGCCGAGCTCGAGGTCGCCCTGCGGGCCTTCGCGCCGGTGAAGCTGAGCCGCATCGTCGGCGTCCCCGACCCCCGGCTCGACCAGATGGTGATCGCCTGCATCGTCCTCAAGGACGGCGCCGAGGCCACCGAGGCCGACGTCCAGGCCTTCCTCCGCGACCGCGTCGTCGGCGTACAAGGTCCCCAAGCGGGTCCTCTTCTTCGCCGAGGGCGAGATGCCCATGACCAGCAGCGACACCAAGGTCCGCGACGAGGCCCTCCTGGCCCTCGTCGGCCAGCGGCTGGCCGACGCCACGAACGCCGCCGATGCCACGGACCACCCACCCACGACCGGAGCCCGATGACCACCACCGAGCACGACGCGACCGAGACCTCCACCCTCGACACCTCCGACCTCGACCGGCACATGGGCGTGCCCATGGAGCCGGGCGAGCTGAAGGAGCCGGTCGCGCTCAACGACGTCCGCCGGTGGGTGCAGGCCATGCACTACCCGAACCCGCTGCACTACGACGAGCGCTGGGCCGCGGAGAGCCGCTTCGGCGTCGATCGTCGCGCCCCAGTCCTTCACCGTCGCCACCGACACCAGCCACGGCTGCTCGCCGGCCCAGGTCGGGCTGATCCCCAACAGCCACCTCATCTTCGGCGGCGACGACTGGTGGTTCTTCGGCCCCCGCATCTGGCCCGGCGACCACATGGTCTGCCACCGGATGCCCTACGACTACCGGGTCACCGACACCAAGTTCGCCGGGCCGACCTGCTTCCAGCGCGGCGACACGCTCTACATCAACCAGCGCGGCGAGCGCATCGCCCTCCAGCGCTCCACCGCCATCCGCTACCAGGTCCGCCAGGCCAAGGAGAAGAAGCTGTTCTCCGAGCCCACCGAGCCGGAGTGGACCGACGAGCAGCTCGACCGAGCTCGACGAGCGCAAGCAGCTGTTCATCGACCAGATCCAGACCCTGCGCCACGAGCCCCGGTTCTTCGAGTCGGTCAAGGTCGGCGACCACCTCGCCCCCAACGTGCTCGGCCCCCACAGCCTGGCCAGCTTCACCACCGAGTGGCGGGCCTTCCCCATGACCACCTGGGGCGCCACGGCCAAGGGCCCGACCACCGTGCGGGCCGAGGAGCTCGGCTACACGAAGGAGATGGCCGGCTTCGAGGGCGACCGCCGCATGGAGCGCACCAACCCCGAGCTCACCGACGGCGCCTACTACGGCCCGTCCCGCGGCCACCTCCAGCCCCGCTGGGCCCAGCACGTCGGCATGCCCCGCGGCTACGGCTACGGCGCCTCGATGGGCGCGTGGGTCATCGACTACGTCGCCGCCTGGGCCGGCGAGTGGGGCCACGTCACCCACTCCTCCGCCCAGTACCGCAACCCCGCCTTCACCGGCGACGCCACCTTCCTCACCGGCGAGGTCATCGACACCCAGGTCCTCCGCAAGGGCCGCCACCGCGTCACCGTCGCCGTCGAGCTGCGCAACCAGGACGACGCCGTCATGGCCAAGGCCACCGTCGAGGTCGAGCTCCCCAGCGAGACGTCCGACCTGACCGCCCTCGCCCAGAGCCATCGGAGGCCCGAGTGATCTTCATCGTCGTCAAGCAGCCCGTCCGCGCCAAGTACGCCGACGAGTGGCCGACGCTCGTCCGGGACTTCACCGACGGGTCGCGGGCCGAGCCCGGCTGCATCTCGTTCGAGTGGTACCGCAGCGCCGACGACCCCAACCTGTGGGTGCTGATCGAGGCCTTCGTCGACGAGGCCGCGGGCCAGGCCCACGTCGAGTCCGACGCACTTCAAGGCCGCGACCGAGCAGATGCCCCGCTGGCTGGCCGCCGCCCCCGAGGTCGTCCACGTCGAGGTCCCCGGCGACGAGTGGTCGGCGGTGAAGGAGGGCCCGGCGTCGGCCTGACCTCGGCCCCGGCGCCTACCCGTTCGGGTCGAGGTGGGCGAGGAAGGTGCGCGACCAGGCGATGAGGTCGGCCGGGACGGTGTAGCCGGTCTCGTCGTTGATGGCCGCCCAGTGCTCCGCGACGTCCTCGACGGTCGGCTCGGACCCGTCGTGGACGTAGCCGGGGGTGGAGGCGATGAACAGCCGGGCGAAGCGGCCCGCGCCTGCGGTGTAGATCTCGCCGGTGACGGGGCAGTCGTCGTGGGCCAGGAAGGCGACCATGGGGGCGACCAGCTCGGCCGGCATCTCGGGCCCGCCCTCGCCGGCCATGCGGGTGGTGGCGGCGGGGGCGATCAGGTTGACCTTGATCCCCTGCTTCCGGCCGGCGACGGCCAGGCTGCGGGTGAGGCCGACGACCCCGCCCTTGGCCGCGGCGTAGGACGTGTTGGCCGGCAGGCCCAGCATCCCGGTCGAGGTCGTCATCACGATGCGGCCGTGGCCCTGCTCGACCATGTGCGGCCAGGCCGCGCGGGCGGTGGCGTAGGAGCCGACCAGGTGGACGGCGAGGTGCTGCTCGAGGTCGTCGACCGTGACCTCGGGAGGTCCGCCCCAGCGCATGATGCCGGCGTTGTTGACCAGCACGTCGACCCGGCCGTAGGTGTCGACGGCGGCGGCGACGAGGGCCTCGGCCCCCGCCTCGGTCGACACGTCGCTGCCCTCGGCGATGGCCTCTCCCCCGGCCGCGACGATCTCGTCGACCACCGTGGCTGCGGGACCGGCGTCGGCCCCTTCGCCCGTCATCGAGCCGCCCAGGTCGTTCACGACCACGCGGGCGCCGCGGGCGGCGAGCAGGTGCGCGTAGGCGCGCCCCAGCCCGCGCCCGGCGCCGGTCACGATCGCGACGCGACCCTCGAAGCGGTGCTCGTCCACGATCTCCCCTGTCGAACGGTGGCGTCAGGCCGGGACGGGCGTCGGCCGGAGGCCGAGCAGGTCGCCGAGGGTGCCGCCGACCATCGCCTTGCGGTCGTCGTCGGGGATGCCGGCCATCTGCTGGGCCAGGAGCTCCTGGCTGCCCCGGAACGTGCCCTCGGCGTGGGGGTAGTCGTTGCCCCACACGATCGTCGAGAGCCCGGTGACGTGGCGGCAGGCGACGGCCACCGGGTCGTCCTGGAACGAGACGTGGAACTGGCGCTTCACGTACTCGCTCGGCATCAGCGGGTACGGCCACTTCTCGTTGAGGCGGAACAGCTGGGCCATGTTGGGCTGGTCGTCGTCGGGGCGGGTGTCGTCCCACACCCCGATCCACCAGTCGGCGTCCTGGCCGACCCCGGTGATCCAGCACTTGTCCATCGAGCCGACGAGCGACGCGAGCCAGTGGGCGTTGAACTCGATGAGCGAGAAGTGGAGGTCGGGGAAGCGCTCGGGCACGCCGCCGCCGATGAGCTGGCAGATGAGGGTCTGCGGCACGACCGGCTGCATCACCGCCTGGGTGACCATCCGCTTGGCCGCCATCTTCTCGGTCATGGGCTGGTTGACCTGCTGGGCGTTCTCCATCATCACCCGGAGGGTCAGCGCCTCGGGGTCGTCGACCTTGATGCCGCCGGTCTGGGTGTGGATGAACACGCTCATCCCGGTGGCCTGGATGGCGGCCCACACCGGGTCGAGCTCGTTGCGGTAGTACGGGATCGGCGCGGTGGCCGGCAGCAGCACGGCCCGGAACCCGCCGGCCGCGACCCGCTCGATCTCGGCGACCGCGTCACCGACGTCGGTCAGCGGGATCGGGGCGGTGGGCGCGAGGCGGTCGAAGTGGGGCGAGAACCGCTCGATGACGTAGTCGTTGTAGACCCGGGCGTGGGCGATCGACATCTCGTGGTGGTCGGTGAAGAGGCCGAACTGCGAGAGGTTGGGGTGCAGCACCTGGGCGTCGACGCCGTCGGTGTCCATGTCCTCGAGGATCACCTCGGGGTCGCCCTCGGGGGTCCGCCCGCCGGTCTGGCGGTAGCGGGAGACGGTCCAGCCCTCGAAGCCGGGGGTGTGGAGCTTGCGGAAGACCCGGGCCCCGCCCTCGACGAAGGGCTCGATCTCGAACTCCTCCTCCCACACCGCCAGGTGGCGCAGGTGGGCGGGCAGGCGGGTCTTGAACAGGTCGATGGGCTCGAGCAGGTGCCCGTCCGCCGAGACGACGAAGTCCTTCTGCGTCATCGGTGCGACCTCCATGTGCGAGTCGGATGAGGGCCCGTGCGACCGGAAACGTGCTTCTCATGATGCGCGAACCCTCGTCGCGAGAGTAGACCAACCAGTCGGTACACGGCAACGGCGCGGTCGGCCCCCCGGGGTCCCGTCGCCGGAGGAGCGACGAGGCATGACCCAACGCTGGAAGCAACGGCCCGAGGGCTCGACGTGGGGCGACTGGGGCGACGACGACGAGCTCGGCCGCATCAACCTGCTCACCCCCGAGAAGGTGCTCCAGGGGGTGCGCGAGGTCGAGGCCGGCATCAGCTTCAGCCTCAGCCTGCCCCTCGACCTGCCCGGCGGCACGGTGCTGAACCAGCGCCGGCACCCCCCGGTGCTGGCGCCCACCGAGGACATGGATGGCAACCCGGCCGTCTTCTACAACGTCCGCATGAGCGAGATGCCCGACTTCGGCGACCCGAAGTACGTCGACGTCTGGGCCGACGACGTGGTGACGCTCTCGCTCCAGTACTCGACGCAGTGGGACTCCCTCGCCCACGTCGGGGCCGAGTTCGACGTCGACGGCGACGGGGTCGAGCAGGCCGTGTACTACAACGGCTACCGGGCCGGGACCGACCTCGTCGGGCCCGAGGACCACGCCAACGGCGACGCCGTCCCCCACCGCTGCTTCGCCAAGCACCTCGGCCTGGAGCACATGGCGGCCCACGGCGTGCAGGGCCGCGGCGTCCTCGTCGACCTCGAGCACCACCTCGGCCGCGAGTGGCGGCCCGTCGACCTGGCGACCCTCCAGGAGGTCATGGACGCCGACGGCGTCGTGGTCGAGCCCGGCGACGTGCTGCTGCTCCACACCGGCTTCGCCACCCAGCTGGTCGAGTGGGGTGGCGAGCCCGATCCCCGGAAGGTCTTCACCACCGGCAGCTACCTCGACGCCAAGGACCCGCTGCTCCTCGACTGGATCGCCGACTCGCAGATCGCCGCCCTCGTCGCCGACAACTACGCGGTCGAGGGCCTGCTGGGCAAGGACAAGGACCCGAGCCGCCACTCGTTCCTGCCCATCCACCACCTGTGCCTGTTCAAGCTCGGCGTCCCGCTGGGCGAGCTCTGGTACCTCCACGACCTGGCCGCCTGGCTCCGCGACCACGACCGCAGCCGGTTCCTGCTCACCGCCCCACCCCTCCGCCTCCCCGGCATCGTCGGCTCCCCCCTCACCCCCCGTCGCCCGAACGGTCTGCCTCGATCGCCCGACGTCGGCCGGGCGGCGCAGCGGCTGCGGCGGCGGCGGGTCATCTCGAAGGCGCGGTAGTCGTCGGCCCTCGTCGCGGCGATGATCTCGAACAGCTTGGGGCGGCCGCCGGTGTTGAGCAGGTAGCGGCGGGGCTTGCCGGGGATGTTGCCGCCGACGTACTGGCCGATGGTGCCGAAGGTGGTGAGGCTGGCGCCCTTGTCGACCATGCGGGTCCAGCGCTCCTCGGACTCCTCGCTGACCTCGATCACGTCGCCGCCGACGTCGCGGGCGTGCACGAGCACCTCGGTGAGGAAGTCGACCTGGTCGCCGTTGTAGCGGGGGTTGTTGCCGGCGGCCGCGTGGGGCCCGCCGGGGAAGAAGAGGTTGGGGAAGCCCCGGGTCTGGAGGCCGAGGAACGTCGTCGGGCCGTCGGCCCAGTGCTCGGTGAGGGCGAGGCCGTCGCGGCCGACGATGCCCATGCGGCCGAGGGCGCCGGTGCCGAAGTCGAAGCCGGTGGCCCAGACGATGACGTCGTGCTCGCGCACGCCGTCGGTGGTCTCGATGCCGGTCTCGGTGACGCGGACCATCGGCGTCTCGCGCAGGTCGACCAGGCGTCACCTTGGGGTCGTTGAAGGCCTCGAAGTAGCCGATGACGAACGGGGGCCGCTTCTCGCCGAAGCGGTGGTCGGTGGGGATCAGCTTCTCGGCCGTGGCCGGGTCGTGGACGATGCCGCGGATCTTGTCGGCGATGAACGCGCACCACTCGTCGTTGGCGGCCTCGTTGAACAGCATGTCGAAGTAGTTGCTGGTGAGCTTCATGAAGCCCGGGCTGTTCCACATCTGCTCGTAGAACGCCTGGCGGGCCTCGGCGTCGTCGTCGAAGGCCAGCCGCTCGTTGACGGGGTGGGCGAAGCCGCGAGATCGACGTGTCGAGGACGTGCTTCAGCCGCTCGAAGTCGGCCCGGAGCTCCCGCTGCTCCTCCGGCGTGATCGGCGTGTTGTTCAGCGGGGTGCACCAGTTGGCGCTGCGCTGGTACACGGTGAGCTCGGCGACCTCGTCGACGACCGTCCGAGACGACCTGCACGCCGCTCGACGAGGTGCCGACCACCGCGACCCGCTTCCCGGCCATGTCGACCGGCTCGGCCGGCCAGAGCCCGGTGTGGTGCTGCACGCCGCGGAAGTCGTCGCGGCCCGGGACGTCCGGCGTGTAGGGCACGGACAGCACGCCGGTGGCGGCGATCAGGTACCGGGCGCGCACCGCGCTGCCGTCGCCGAGCACGACCACCCAGGTGCCCGACGGCTCGTCCCACGTCGCCGAGGTGACCGCGGCCCCGAACCGCATGTCGCGGCGCAGGTCGAAGCGGTCGACCACGTGGTTGAGGTAGCGCTCGGTCTCGGGCTGGGCCGCGAAGTGCTCGCTCCACTCCCACTCGTCGAACAGGTCGCGGTCGAAGAGGTAGCCGTAGGTGTAGCTCTCGGAGTCGAACCGGGCGCCGGGGTAGCGGTTCCAGTACCAGGTGCCGCCGACGCCCTCGCCGGCCTCGACGAGGAGGGCCGAGAACCCGGCCTCGCGGGCCCGGTGGAGCTGGTAGATCCCGGTGACGCCGGCCCCGACGACGAGCACGTCGACGTCGGTCTGCGACGGGCGGGAGGCGTCGTGACCTGCGGTTTCGGGGGGTCCGGACGGCGCCATGCGCTCCTCCCGAGCGTCGGGGCACGCTTCGGGTTGCGCGCGAAATTGTACCGACCGGTAAGTATAGAACATGGACTTCTCACTGACGGAGGCGGAGCGCGACCTCGCCGCGCTGTGCCGGGACTTCGCCCAGAACGAGATCGCGACCCGCGCGCCGCAGGCGTGGGAGGAGGCCCGGTGCCCCACCGACCTGCTGCGGGAGATGGGCCAGCTCGGCCTCCTCGGCATGCTCATGCCCGAGGAGTGGGGCGGCATCGGCATGACGACGGTCGGCTTCGTGGCCGCCATGGAGCAGATCGGCCTGGCCGACCAGTCGGTCGCCGCGGCGTGGCAGGCCCACGTCACCATCGGGTCGCTGCCGCTGCTGCCTGTTCGGCACCGACGAGCAGCGCGAGCGGTGGCTGCGCCCGCTGGCCGAGGGCCGGGTGCTCGGCGCCTTCGGGCTGACCGAGCCCGACGCCGGCTCCGACGCCCGCGGCATCCGCACCCGGGCCGAGCGGCGCGACGGCGGCTGGCTGATCAACGGCAGCAAGACGTTCATCTCCAACGCCGGCACCGACATGTCGCTTCGGCGTGACCCTGCTGGCCCGCACGCCCGGCCGACGGCGACGTCCACGCGGTTCGGGAGCTTCGTGGTCGAGAAGGACACGCCCGGCTTCACCATGGGCCCGAAGATGCGGGGCATCGGCTGGAAGGGCCTCGACACCCGCGAGCTGCCACTTCGACGACGTGTGGGTGCCCGACGACCACCTCGTCGGCGACCCGGCGATGGGCCTCGGCCAGTTCCTGCGGCACGCTCGAGGTCGGCCGCATCTCGATCGCCGCCCTGTCGCTCAGCCTGACCCAGGCCGTGCTCGACATGGCCACCGCCTACGCCAAGGACCGCACGCAGTTCGGCCAGCCCATCGGCCGCTTCCAGGCCATCCAGTTCAAGCTGGCCGACATCGCCACCGAGCTGGAGGCGGCGCGCTGGCTCACCTACCGGGCCGCGTCGCTGCGCGACCAGGGCCAGCCGTTCCTCCGGGAGGCGTCGATGGCCAAGCTCAAGGCCAGCCGCCTCGCGGTGGCCGCGGCGTCGGAGGCCGTCCAGATCCACGGCGGCCTCGGCTACATGCTCGAGACCCCCGTCGCCCGCTTCTACTGCGACGCCAAGGTCCTCGAGATCGGCGAGGGCACCAACGAGATCCAGCACGTCGTCATCGCCCGCACCCTCGGCCTCTGACGGCCGCCGACCGCCTCAGGTGGCGGCGAGGCGGCGGATGGCGGTCGGCGATGGCGTCGGCGTCGGGCAGCCAGGCCCGCTCGAGGTCCGGGGCGTAGGGCGGCGGGGTCGCGGCCGCGCCGACCCGCTCGATCGGCGCGTCGAGGTCCCAGAAGGCCTCGCGGGCGACGGTCGCGGCGATCTCGGCGCCGATGCCGAAGGGGACCACCGCCTCGTGGGCGATCAGCAGCCGGCCGGTCTTGGCGACCGACGTCAGGATCGTGTCGGTGTCGAGCGGGGCGACGGTGCGCAGGTCGATCACCTCGACCGAGGTGCCGTCGCCGGCGACCGCCTCGGCCGCGGCCACCGCGTCGTGGACCATCCGCGACACCGACACGACGGTGACGTCGGTGCCGGGGCGGACGACCCGGGCCCGGCCGATGGGGAGGATGTGGTCCTCGGGCGGCCGCGGGCCCTTCATCCCGTAGAGCAGGCGGTTGTCGATGACGACCACCGGGTTCGGGTCGGCGATGGCGGCGCGCAGCAGGCCGTAGGTGTCGGCCGGGGTCGAGGGCATCACCACGGTCAGGCCGGGGATGTGGGCGAGGAGCGCCTCCAGGCTCTGGGAGTGCTGGCTCCCCGACGAGCGGCCGGCGCCGAACTGGGTGCGCACCGTCAGGCCCATCTGGGCCGCACCCCCGGTCATGAAGGGCATCTTGGCGGCCTGGTTGAGCAGCTGGTCGAGGCACACGCCGACGAAGTCGAGGTACATCAGCTCGACGACCGGCCGCATGCCGGCCATGGCCGCGCCGACCCCGAGGCCCATCACCGCGGTCTCCGAGATCGGCGTGTCGCGGACCCGGTCGCCGAAGCGCTCGTGCAGGCCGCGGGTGAGGCCGAAGACGTTGCCGCCGGCGGCGACGTCGATGCCGGCGACGAACACCCGCTCGTCGGCCGCCATCTCGACCTCCAGCGCGTCGTGCACCGCGTCCATGGTGCGGAAGACGGGCGCATCGTCGGGGACCGGCGGCGGCTCGGGGATGTCGGGCCGCGGTCGGGTCACGAAGTCGAACAGCGACGACGGCGAGGGGCCGGGCAGCTGCCGGGCCGCGGCGACGCCGGCGTCGAGCTCGGCCGCGACCGACGGCCGCCAACGTCTCGATCGCCTCCTGCGGTGACGCCCTCGGCCCGCAGGCGGGCGGCGTGCACGAGCAGCGGGTCGCGCTGCTCCCACTCCCGCAGCTCCTCCGGCGTGCGGTAGCGCTGGGGGTCGCCCTCGTAGTGGCCGTGCCAGCGGTAGGTCATCGCCTGGACGATCACCGGTCCGCCGCCGGCGCGGACGGCGGCCACCACCTCGCCCATCGACCTCGGCGGTGGCGACCACGTCGTTGCCGTCGACCGCGACGTGCCCGACGCCGTAGCCGGCGGCCCGCTGCGACAGCGGGGCGGCGTGCTGGTCGGCGGCGGCGGAGAACTCGGCGTAGCCGTTGTCCTCGCAGAAGAACACGACCGGGAGCTGCCACACCGCGGCCAGGTTCACCGCCTCGTGGAAGGCACCCTGGGCCACCGCCCCGTCGCCGAAGAAGGCGACCGCGACGCTGCCGTCGGCGCGCAGCTGGGCTGCGGTCGCGGCGCCGACCGCGATCGGCACGCCGGCGGCGACGATGCCGTTGGCCCCGAAGATGCCGATCCCCGGGTCGGCGATGTGCATCGACCCGCCCCGCCCCCGGTTGGTGCCGGCGTCGCGGGCCATCAGCTCGGCGAACATGCCGGCCGGGTCGAGGCCCTTGGCCAGGCAGTGGCCGTGGCCCCGGTGGGTCGAGGTGATGACGTCGGCGGGACCGAGCGGCCAGCAGGCGCCGACGGCCGCGGCCTCCTGCCCGATCGACAGGTGGACGAACCCCGGCACCTCGCCGTCGCGGTAGAGCGCGGCGACGCGCTCCTCGAAGCCGCGGATCACCAGCATCCGCCGGTGCATCGTCGAGGAGGTCGTCGTGGGAGGGCACGAGGAACTATTGTACTGGTCGGTACAACGCCGGGAGCACCGTGAGACCATGAGTGAGCAGATCGAGATCCCGCCCACGTTCCCGGCCAGCGGCGACGTGCCGGGGCAAGCGGGTCGTGCTCACCGGCGCCAGCCGCGGCCTCGGCCGGCTCCTGGCCCACGGCTTCTCCCAGGCCGGCGCCCTCCTGACCCTCGTGGCCCGCACCGAGGCCGACCTGAAGGCCGTCGCCGCCGAGCTGCCCGGCCCCATCGCTGGTGCGGGCCGGCGACGTCGCCGACGAGGCCTTCAACGAGGAGGTCGCCGACGCCACCGTCGCCGAGTGGGGCGGCCTCGACGTCTGGATCGGCAACGCCGGCATCTCCCCGATCGTCGCCGGACCCCGTCGCACCGAGGCGGCCGTCTTCCGGGACGTGGTCGAGGTCAACCTCACCGCCGCCTTCCTCGGGGCCCGGGCTGCGGCCCGGGTGCTGGGCGACGGCGGGCGCATCATCTTCACCGGGTCGGTGCTGGGCGAGCGGCCCGGCCGGGGCCTCTCCGCCTACAGCGCCTCGAAGGCCGGCCTGGTCGGGCTGGCCAAGGGCCTCGCCCTCGACCTCGCACCCCAGGGCGTCACCGTCAACGTCGTCGCCCCCGGCTGGTTCGACTCGCCCCTGGCCGACGGCTGGAAGAGCAACCCGAAGCTGGAGGCCGCCATCCTCGGGCACACCGCGCAGGGGCGCTGGGGGGCGGCCACCGACCTGGCCGGGGCGTACCAGTTCCTCGCGTCGGACGCCTCGGCCTTCGTCACCGGCACGGTCCTGACCGTCGACGGGGGGTACCTGCTCACATGAGCGCGCCGGGTCGTCGTCATCAACGGGGCCGGCGGCGCGCTCGGCGCCGCCCTCGCCACCCACTTCGCGGCCGCGCCCGACACCGACGTGGTGCTGAGCGACGTCAGCCAGGCCTCGCTCGACGCCACCGTGGCCGGCCTGACGACGGTCGACGGCGAGGTCGAGGCCCTCCTCGCCGACGTCGGCGAGCCCGACCAGGTCGAGGCCGTCGTCGCCCGGGCGGTCGAGCGCTTCGGGCGGCTCGACGTGCTGATCAGCAACGCCGGCGTCCTGTCCCCCAACGGCCGCATCCACAACCTGGCCACCGAGGACTGGGAGCGGGCCTTCCGGGTCAACGTGATGGGCGCGGTCAACGGCATCAAGGCCGCGGTCGGTGTCATGCGCCCGCAGGGGTCGGGGTCGATCATCCTCACCGCGTCGGTCTCCGGCCTCACGGCCTGGTCCCACGCCGCGCCCTACTGCGCCACCAAGGCCGCGGTCATCCAGCTCGCGAAGGTCGCCGCGGTCGAGTACGCCCGCGACGGCATCCGGGTGAGCTGCGTGTGCCCGGGCACCTTCCGGTCGGCCATCCACGAGGAGCTCCCCGAGGCCGCCATCGAGTCGATCGCGAGCCGTCATCCCCTCGGCCTCGGCACCGCCGACGACCTCGTCGGGGCCTACGACTACCTGGCCGGCGACGCCTCCCGCTGGACCACCGGCGCCGCGATCGTCGTCGACGGCGGCTACTCCGCCCCCTGACCGCGGGTCGCTCAGGCGTCGAGGGCGGGCAGGCCGTCGATGCTGGTCGCGTTCTTGCGGCCCCAGTACTCGCGGAGCTCGTCGTCGCTCTTGCGATCGGCCCACTGGCGGAGCGTCGGCCGCTCCTCCTCGAGGGTCATGAACGGCACCGCGTAGCCGCACGAGGACTGGATGCGATCGGCCTCCAGCTCGACGATCGACCGGGCTCCGGGCAGGTCCGGGAAGAGCGGCGCCAGCTCGTCGAAGCGCGGGGTGCCGAGCGGGTGGGCCGTGCCGGTGCCGAACAGGCGGAGGATCCGGGGAGGGCCCTGGAACGCGCACAGCATGATCGTCAGCCGGCCGTTCTCCCGGGTGTGGGCGATGGTCTCCGCCCCGCTGCCGGTCAGGTCGAGGTAGGCGACGGACCGGGGGCCGAGCACCCGCAGGGTGTCGTGGCCCTTCGGGGAGAGGTTGACGTGCCCGCCCTCGGCCGGCGCCGAGGCGACGAAGAACACCGGCTGGGCATGGATCCACTCGACCATGCGGTCGTCGAGGGCATCGATCACGGTGGCCATCCGCCGAGCCTGCCACGACCCGGCCGGATCGGTCACGACCGGCCGAGGCGCTCCTCCAGCAGGTCGAGCACGTCGAGGTCGATGAGGGCCTGGGTGGTGCGCTCGGTGGCCCGGCGCCCGACCTCGACCGGCTGCCACTTCGAGCCCATGGCCGCGGTCGTGGTGGCCGAGATCCAGGAGTACACGGAGAACAGGCGGTACTGCTCGCGCGCCAGCGACGCGTCGAGCACCACCCCGCCGGCGGCGAGGGCGGACCGGTAGCGGGCCAGCAGCGAGTCCTCCTCGGCCCGGCGCACCTCGGTCGGCAGCGAGTTGCACAGGAAGTAGGCGACGTCGCGCATGCCGGGGTAGCGGCTGGCCACGGCCCAGTCGTAGAAGCCGGTGCGCCCGTCGTCGACGAAGAGGTTGCCGATGTGGTCGTCGCCGTGGATCAGGGTGCGCTCGCCCTCGTTCCACAGGGAGCCGATGTCACGGTTGCGGGCGATGTACAGCTCGCCCATCCGGGTGAACTCGGGCGGCAGCTCGGCGGAGAACTGGTCGAGGGCCGACTGCACGATCATGGCCCCCATCGACATGCGCTCCTGGGCCTCGGGGCTGTCGCCGGGGCTGAGGGCGTGGTCGGCGAGCCACTCGAGCTCGTGGCCCCAGTAGGCGGCGTGGAGGCTCGCCAGCTCCTCCATCAGCGACTCGGCGAGGCCCAGGACGTCGTCGTCGTCCTGGGTCGCGATGCGGCAGCCGGCGGCGTCGAGGTCCTCCAGCACCATCACGAACGAGCGCCTCGTCCTCCTCGTGGGAGGCGTGCCAGACCTTCGGAGCCCGGACCGGCAGCTCGTCGCCGACCGCGGCGTAGAAGGTCGCCTCGGACACGCCGAGCCCGATGATCTGGAGGAAGCTGCGCTGCTCGTCGTCGAAGGGCTGGAGCTTCACGAACAGCGTGTCGGGCAGGTCGGTGGCCTCGACGCGGATCTTGGCCCGACCGGTGGTGCCGGAGTGGGCGTCGACCACGGCGACCGACGACACCGCGGTGTCGAGGACCTCGCTCAGCCAGGCCGGCGTGATCTCCTCGACGGTGGAAGGGATCGATGGCACGGGCGCTCCTGTCACGGAAACCGATGCTGACGTCGAAATCGGAACCTACCCGGTCCCGGCCGCCGATGCCATCGCGGTCAGCCGGTGAGGCGGGCCTCCGCTCGGACCGGCCACGCCGCCGGGCTCGGGCCGACGACCACGGGGGACGGCCCGGGGTCGGTCGGAGGTGGGACGGGCTGCGAGCTCGACGGCGTCGAGGGCGTCGATCCGGTGGTGGTGGTGGTCGTCGTCGTGGTGGTCGGCACCTGCTCGTCGGGGTCGCCGACCCAGAGCACGTAGCGGCCCGGCGCCGCGACCGTGGCGGTGACGAGGCGGCCGCCGGGGACGGCCGTCTCCTCCACGTCGGTGAGGCCGAGCACGTGGACCTCGTGGTCGGGGCCGGCGACGGTCGGGGTCCACACGACGAGCTGGCCCCCGGCCTCGGCGGCGGTGGCCACCACCTTCAGCGATCCGCCGGCAGGGTCGCTGCGGACCTCGGTGAGCCGGCCCGGCGCGGCCCGGGGGTAGCCGCGGCCGAGGATGTCGAGGAAGGCGTCGTTGGGGCCGAGGTCGACGTTGCCGGGGCAGCCGAGCAGGTTGAGGTGGGTCTCGGTGCCCGTCGGGGCCACGACCGCGCCGCCCGACCACCGCACCGCGTGGGGGTCGCCGCAGGACTGGCGCCACTGCCACCACGCCCCACCCCACAGGTGGGCGTCCTCGTCGGCGGCGTAGCGCCGGGCGGTGGCGAGGGTGTCGGGCTCGACGTCCCAGAAGCCGTACTCGCCGGTCCAGTGGGGCACGCCGAGGCCGGCGGTGACGCGACTCGATGAAGTCGTTCATCGCCTCGAGGGTGGTCTGGTCGGTGATCGACTCCATGTAGTTGTGGACCGAGGCGACGATGTTGGTGGTGTCGCCGCCGAGGGCGGCGGGCGACGGGATGACGAGCCCGTGGGAGAGGTTGCCGGCCGGGATGGTCGGGCTCGACGAACACGATGTGGTCGAACGCCGCGCCCGCCTCCGCGGCCCGGATGGCGCCGATCACATCGGCGAGCAGGTCGTCGTAGAGGGGCTGGAGCTCGGCGGCGGGGCGCGACGTCTCCGGCTCGTTGAGGACGTCGTAGCCGGCCACCTCGGGGCGACCGGCGAAGCGGGCCGCCACCGCGGCCCACGACGCGACGAACCGGCCGCGGATGCCGTCGACGTCGTCGTAGAAGCTGTTCCATGCCCGCTCGACCGCCGGAGAGCTGTTGCGGTCGCTCCCCCGGAGGCAGGTCGAGAGCCCGTCGGTGAGCGTCGCCCACGCGGGGGCGCCGTCCCACCCCTTGGCCGGCGAGGTCCCCGGCGGGCACGAGGCGGGGTCGGTCGTCGAGATGAAGGCGGAGTAGGCGTCCTGGTGCATGTCGATGACCGAGTAGATGCCGTGCGCCGCGGCCGCATCGACGGTGGCCTCGACCTGGTCGAGGTAGCCCTGGTCGATGGTGCCGCGGGTCGGCTCGACGCGCGACCACGTGATCAGCAGGCGGATCACCGAGAAGCCACGGGACGCCATGGCGTCCCAGTCGGCGTCGGTCAGCGGGATGGTGGGCGCGATGGTGGGGACGCCCTGCCAGTACTCGCCGAGCGAGTTGACGTTGGCGCCGCGGAGCAGGACGTCGCGGCCCGCGGTGTCGACGATGCGCCGGTCGGCCGTCTGGAGCGGGAGCAGGTCGAGCGCGGCCCTCGCCTGCGGTGAGACGACGACCTGCTCGGACGCCGAGGGCGACGGCGCGGCCGGGGTGGCGAGCAGAGCCACGCAGGTGGCGGCCACGGCCAGGGACGGGAGCGCACGACGACGACGGCGGATCACGGGCGAGAGTGAAGCCGCCGCAGCCGGATCGGACAAGCGCGTGCCCGCGGGCGCGGGCGACAACCTGACGTCGGTGTTAGAACGTCGGGAGCGCGACGGAGGAGACCGGTGAGTGACCTGAGCATGATGGGCGGCGACACCGACCCCCAGGACCTGGCCAACCCCCAACCGCTGTTCCGGGCCCTGCGGGAGGCCGGCGCGGCGGTGGACATGGGCGGCGAGGACGGAGGCCTCGGCCTGGTCATCGTCGGGACCGACGAGCACGTCCGCCACGTGCTCCAGCACCCGGAGATCTTCAGCTCGGGCATCGACGCCGTCGCCATCGGCCAGGTCCGCCCGCTGATCCCCCTCCAGATCGACCCGCCCGACCACCGGCCCTACCGGAAGCTGCTCGACCCGATCTTCGCCCCGAAGCAGGTGGCCCTCCTGGAGGACCGCACCCGCAACCTCGTGCGCGACCTGGTCGAACCGCTGGTCGGCCTCGGCGGCTGCAACATCCACGAGGGGCTGACCGAGCCGCTGCCCACGACCGTCTTCCTCCAGCTGCTCGGCCTGCCGGTGTCTCGGGCGAAGGAGTTCATCGCCCTCAAGGACGGCATCATCCGCCCTCCGGTGTCGACCCTCGAGGAGCGCGTCGCCTACACCGCCGAGGTCGGCCAGAAGATCTACGCCGTCCTCCAGGAGGCGATCGACCTGCGCCAGCAGGAGCGCTCCGACGACTACATCTCGCTGTTCCTCGACGCCGAGGTCGACGGCCACCGCCTGACCGAGGAGGACGTCCAGGACATCGGCTACCTCTTCTTCCTCGCCGGCCTCGACACGGTCACCGCGTCGCTCGACTGCATGCTGTCGTACCTGGCCCAGCACCCGGACCAGCGGCGGCGGCTCGTCGACGACCCCGCGCTGATCCCCCACGCGGTGGAGGAGATGCTGCGCTGGGAGAGCCCGGTGCAGGCGGTGATCCGGGTGACGACCGAGGACACCGAGATCGGCGGCTGCCCCATCGCCAAGGGCCGCTCGGTCGCGGTGATGCTGCACTCGGCCAACACCGACGAGAGCGCGTGGCCCGACGTCGACCGCGTCGACTTCGACCGGACCGGCAACCGCCACATCGCCTTCGGCGGCGGCGCCCACCGGTGCCTCGGGTCGCACCTCGCCCGCATGGAGCTGCGGGTCGGGCTGGAGGAGTGGCACGCCCGGGTCCCCGACTACCGGCTGCCCGAGGGCCACCTCCCCCACTACTCCCAGGGCCTCCGGTCGATCGACGACCTGACCCTGGAGTGGGACGTCTGACGGGGGGACCGGGCGGTCCTCCGACCGTGCTCCCCGCCGGGCCGCGGTGTAGTTTCGACGACATCTAACACTTCCGTCACTTCTCCTGAGGAGGGTCTGCGATGCCGTCCCGCGACCTGGGCTTCCCCGTCTTCGATGCCGACAACCACATGTACGAGACGAAGGACGCGCTCACCCGCCACCTCCCCGCCGAGTACGCGGGGATCATCCGCTACGTCGAGGTCGACGGGCGCACGAAGATCGCGGTGAAGGGCGCAGATCAGCGACTACATCCCGAACCCCACCTTCGACCGGGTGGCCGCGTCCCGGTGCGCAGGAGGAGTACTTCAGGGACGGCAACCCCGACGGCAAGAGCCGCCGGGAGATCATGGGTCGGGGCATGGACTGCCCTCCCGCCTACCGCGAGCCCGGCGCCCGCCTCGAGCTGATGGACGAGCTCGGCATCGACCGGGCCGTCATGTGGCCGACCCTCGCCAGCCTGGTCGAGGAGCGCCTGCGCGACGACCCCGACGCCATCCACGCCGTCGTCACCGCCCTCAACCGGTGGATGCACGAGGAGTGGACCTTCAACGTCGACGGACCGCATCTTCCCGACGCCGGTCATCACCCTGCCCATCGTCGAGAAGGCGATCGAGGAGCTCGAGTGGGTCGTCGAGCGCGGCGCCCGCATCATCCTGATCCGACCGGCGCCGGTGCCCGGCCTCCGCGGTCCCCGCTCGTTCGCCCTGCCCGAGTTCGACCCGTTCTGGCAGAAGGTCGTCGAGGCCGACATCGTCGTCGGCATGCACGCCTCCGACAGCGGCTACCAGCGCCACCTCAACGAGTGGGAGGGCGTCCGCGACGACGAGTTCACCCCCTTCGCCGGCGGCGGCGGCCTTCGCCGCCATCATCGGCGCCCAGCACCGCGAGATCACCGACACCATCGCCTCGGCCATCGGCCACGGGCTCTGCACCCGCTTCCCGAGCCTCAAGATCGCGCCGGTCGAGAACGGCAGCGGGTGGGTCCGGCCGCTGATCCACGACATGGAGACGGCCTACGGCTTCAACCCGCACCTCTTCGACGAGCACCCCGTCGAGGTGCTGAAGCGCAACATCTTCGTCCACCCGTTCCACGAGGAGGACCCGAAGGGCCTGGTCGAGCTCATCGGCGCCGACAACGTGCTGTTCGGCTCCGACTACCCCCACCCCGAGGGCATGTCCGACCCGATCAGCTTCGTCGACGACCTCGAGGGCCTGCCCGAGGAGGACGTGGCCAAGGTGATGGGCGGCAACATGGGCCGCCTCATGAAGGTCGCGTGATCGCGCGGTCACCCGACCCGCCCACCCGGCCGTGACCGACCGCCGCCCGAGCTTCCCGCCGTACCCGCCGACCAGCGGCAACCTCATCCGCACCGCGGCCGCCCGCTTCGGCGACCAGCACGTCGGTGGTGCTCGGTGACGAGCGGCTGACCTTCGCCGAGGTCGAGGAGCGCTCGGCCCGCCTGGCCCGCGGGCTCCTGGCCATCGGGGTCGGCAAGGGCAGCCACGTCGCCCTGCTCGCGCCCAACGGCCCGGCGTGGGTCGTCGCCTGGCTGGCGGCCAGCCGCATCGGCGCGGTGGTCGCCATGCTCAACACCTACAGCAAGGCCCGCGAGCTGGGCTGGCTGCTCCGCCACTCCGACGCCGCGGTGCTGCTCACCGTCGACTCCCACCTGGGCCACGACTACCTGGCCCGGCTGGAGGAGGCCGCCCCCGGGTTGGCCGACGCGACCGCCGGGCGGATCGCGGTCGAGAGCCACCCCTACCTCCGCTCGGTCTGGACCTGGGGCGAGCGGCGAGCGCCCCTGGGCGGGCCGGATCGACGACCTCGTGGCCCGGGGCGACGAGGTGCCCGACGGTCTGCTGGCCGCGGTCGAGGAGCAGGTCACCCCGGCCGACCCGATGGTCGTCGTCTACTCGTCGGGCAGCACCGCCGACCCCAAGGGCGCGATCCACACCCACGGCGCCGTCGTGCGCCACGCCCACAACCTGGGCCAGATGCGCGACATCGGCGAGGACGACGTGATCTACACGCCGATGCCGCTGTTCTGGGTCGGCGGCTTCAGCTTCACCCTGGTCGCCGCCCTGCACACCGGAGCCCGCCTGGTGTTCGAGGAGCAGTTCGAGCCCGGCGCCACCCTCGACCTCCTCGAGCGGGAGCGGGTGACCCAGGTGCTCGGCTGGCCCCACATGGCCAAGGCCCTCGTCGACCACCCGACCTTCGCGTCGACGGGACCTGTCGGCGATCCGGGGCGGGGGCATGTCGGCCCTCCTCCCCCAGCACCTCCAGGTCGACGCCGACCTCCCGAAGCCCAACAGCCTGGGCATGACCGAGACCCTCGGCCCCCACACCTTCGACGCCAAGCGGGCCCTGCCGGCCGACAAGGAGGGCAGCTTCGGCTTCTCCGTGCCCGGCGTCGAGCACCGCATCGTCGACCCGGTGACGCTGGAGGAGGTGCCCGTCGGCGAGCCCGGCGAGGTCTGGCTGCGCGGCTACAGCGTGATGGTCGGGCTCCACAAGCGGGAGCGGGCCGACGTCTTCACCGCCGACGGCTGGTACCGCACGGGCGACGCGGGGCGCTTCGACGAGGACGGGCACTTCTACTACCTGGGTCGGATGGGCGATCAGATCAAGTCGTCGGGCATGAACATCACCCCGCGCGACGTCGAGCTGGTGCTCGAGGACCAGCCCGAGGTGACCATGGCCTACGTGTGCGGGGTCGACCACCCCGACCGGGGCCAGGACGTGGTCGCCGCCGTCGCCCTCCGCCCGGGGTCGACCCTCACCGAGGACGAGGCCCGGGCCCGGGTGCGGGCCGAGCTGGCGTCGTACAAGGTGCCCCGCCGGGTGGCGGTCTTCGCCGACCAGACCGAGCTCCCGTGGCTCGACTCGGGCAAGGTCGACCGCCGTCGCCTCACCGACGTCCTCGTGGAGCGCTTCGCCGGCGAGACCTGACCCCGTCGATCAGCGACCGTCGTCGCGGGTGAGCAGGAGGGTGCCGGCGATGGGGCCGCCGCCGTTGGCGACCGCGGCCACCTCGACCGGCCGGCCTCCCGCAGGACGGACCTGGCGATCGCCGGCCTCGCCGCGCAGCTGGAGCACGGCCTCGTGGATGAAGCCGAAGCCGTGCAGGCGGCCGGCCGAGAGCTGGCCGCCGTGGGTGTTGAGCGGGCAGCTCGCCGTCGAGGGCGATGCGGGCGCCGCCCTCGACGAACGGGCCCGCTCTCGCCCCTGCCCGCAGAAGCCGAGCGCCTCCAGCCAGCATCATGGCGAGGAAGCTGAACCCGTCGTAGAGCTCGGCCACGTCGACGTCGGCGGGCGTCAGGTCGGTGCGGGTCCACAGCTGGGCGCCGGCGTCGCGGGCGGCCATGGTGGTCATGTCGTCGAACTGGTCCCACGACGGCCGACCCCGGAGGGCGGTGCCCATGGCCTCGACCCGGGCGACCGGGTGGTCGACGTCGCGGGCGTGCTCGGCCGCCGACACGATCGACCGCGGTCGACCCGTCGACCGGCGCGTCGCAGTCGAACAGCCGGAACGGCGTGGTGATCATCCGGGAGGCGAAGTAGTCGTCGAGCGTCATCGGGTCGCGGTAGACGGCCTTCGGGTTGCGCGCCGGCGTTGCGGCGGCCGTTGAGGGCGATCATCGCCATCTGCTCGGGGGTGGTGCCGAACTCGTGGAAGTGGCGGTGGGCGTTCATCGCCAGCCAGCTCGGCGGCCGAGTACGACCGGAACGGGATCGTCCACTGGAGCGGCCCGCCCATGCGGGGCGCACCGCCCCCGCCGCCCCCGCCGGCGAGGCCGATGCCCTCCCGGCCGCCCGTCGCCCTGGGCCGATGACTCGGTGACCGTGCGGTACACGAGCACGTGGCGGGCCAGGCCGGCGCCGACGGCCAGCACCGCGTTGCACCACCGCGGCCAGCTGGGCCGGCGCCCTCGATGCCGCCGGCGTGCCAGCTCAGCGACAGCCGCAGGGCGTCCTGCACCTCGGGCGTGCCCGGCCCGGCGAAGCCCGGCGGCGCCATCGCACCGCCGCCGGGGTAGGTGGCCAGGCCGTCGATGTCGGCGGGGGTGAGCCCGGCGTCGGCGATCGCCTCGAGGGCGGCCTCGAGCGTGAGGTCGAGCGCGGGGCGACCGAGCCGACGGCCCACGTCGGTCTGGCCGATGCCCGAGATGACCGCCCGCCGCTCGACGTCGGTCATCGGGCTCCGGCTCCGGCCGCGGCCGGCTCGAAGACGGGGAAGCAGACGTCGCCGTGCTGCTCGAAGGCGACCTGCGACCGGCATGCCGATGCGCACCTCGTCGGCGGTCGATGCCGACCAGGTTGCGTCGTGAGCCGCAGCCCGTCCTGCTCGGGGAAGGCGACGAGCACGATGGCCCAGGGCTCGGTGCGCGCCGTCCCAGGGCTGGTGGTTGACGGTGAAGGAGCACACCTCGCCCCGACCGCTCACCGGCTCCCGGGCCACGTCCCGCGCCGCCGCACTCCGGGCAGCGCGGGATCGGCGGGTGCAGCCAGTACCCGCACGCCTGGCAGCGGAGAGAAGCGCAGCCGGCCGTCGGCCCCCGAGGTCCAGAAGCACCGGTTCGACGTCGTCGAGCACCGGCAGCACCCGGAAGGGCGCCGACGTCACCTCGGGGTCACCACGGCTCGACTTGGCGCCGACGGCGCTGCGGCCGATGCGCTCGGCCAGGGTCATGGCGGTGACGATGCCCTCGTCCTGGAACTTGCCGGTGCCGTGGCTCACCGGGCGTGGTGTCGACGTCGGTGGCCCGGGCCCGCAGCGCGCCGACCGTGCGCCTGCTCGCGGGGGATGTGGGCGAAGGGGTCGTAGGAGAAGTTCCGCATGGCGTTGAGGTGGGTGATCTTGTCGATCTCGTCGTCGGGCAGCCCGTCGAGGTACTGCATGGCCATCTCGGGCGCGTTGGGCCAGGTCGAGTCCGAGTGCGGGTAGTCGCACTCCCAGTGGATGTGGTCGGGGTTGAGGTGGTGGCGGACCTCCATCCCGACGGCGTCGTCGATGAAGCAGGTGAGGATGTGCTCGTTGAACACCTCGCTCGGGCAGCGGTCGCCGAAGTCCTGGTTGGTCCACAGCTTGTGGTGCTGGTACACGTAGTCGACCCGCTCGAGGAAGTACGGCACCCAGCCGATGCCGCCCTCGCTCAGCGCCACCCGCAGGCCGGGGAACTTCCGGAACACCGGCGACCACACCAGGTCGGCCGCGCACTGCACGATGTTCATCGGCTGCAGCGTGATCATCATGTCGATGGGCGCGTCCATCGCGGTGATCGACAGCTGCGACGACGACCCGATGTGCAGGCAGATCACCGTGCCGATCTCCTCGCAGGCGGCGAGGAAGGGGTCCCAGTGGTCGCTGTGCCAGCTCGGGTGGCCGAGCTTCTCCGGGTTCTCCGAGAAGGTGACGGCGTGGCAGCCCTTCTCGGCCATGCGCCGGACCTCGTCGGCCATCAGCTGCGGGTCCCAGAGGGGCGGGACGGCGCAGCGGGATCATGCGGCCCGGGTAGCGTGCCGCACCAGTCGTCGACGTGCCAGTCGTTGTAGGCCCGGAGCAGCTCGAGGGCGATGTCCTTGTCGTCGCAGGTCGAGAACAGCTGGCCGGCGAAGCCGGCGATGCTCGGGAAGTTGAGCGACCCGAGCACCCCGTTGACGTTCATGTCGCGGATGCGCTCGTCGATGTCGTAGCAACCCGGGCGCATCTCCGAGAACGCCAGCGGGTCGACGCCGTACTCCTCGGGCACCCGGCCGGCCACCGCGTTGAGCCCGACGTTGGGCAGGGCGGAGCCCTCGAACATCCACACGTCGCGCCCGTTCTCGAGGCGCTCGACGCCGGGCGCCCGCTCGGCCGCCTGCGGCCGAGAGCCGTCCCTCGAACAGGTCGGGCGGCTCGACCACGTGGTCGTCGACGCTCACCAGGATCAGGTCGTCGATCTGCACTGTGCACCTCGGGATCCGAGACGTGACGTCGCTGTTAGATTGCGAGCGACCCTAGTGCCGAGGCGCCCGTGGTGCGGGCGGGAGGGGCCTGACGACGGTGACCTCGATGGACGCCGGCATCGTGCGGCGGCCCCCGTTCGGGAGCAACCCGCTCGTCGGCGAGCGGGGCTCCGACACCCGCGACCGCATCCTCGAGGCCGCGCTCGAGGTGTTCGGCGAGGTCGCGCTACGCCGAGGCCCGGGTCGAGCTGATCACCGAGCGGGCCGGCTGCTCGCGGCCGGCCTTCTACCAGTACTTCTCGTCGAAGGACGACGTGTTCTGGGCCCTGGCCGGCCGAGCTCGGCGCAGGAGATGGTCGGCCTGGCCAAGCGGCTCGAGCGGGTCACCCCCGACGCCGGACGGGCTGGCCCACCTCACCGCGTGGATCGACGAGTTCATGGCCCTGCACGAGGCGTGGGCCGCCGGTGTTCGACGCCTTCCCGGCGGCCCGCCGGGAGCGCGGCGACAAGGCCGCGAGCTCGGGCGACGTCAGCGACGCCACCGGGAGGGCGCTCCTCCGGGCGTTCGGCGTGCCGGGCGACCGCCGGCAACCGCGGCCGTCGCCCGCCTGCTCGTCGCCCTGCTGATCCGCTGCAGCCTTCTTCGCCGAGCACGACGCCGGCGGGCATCGACCGCAGCCCGATGGTCGACGGGCCTGGCCCGGCTGTTCCACCGCACGCTGGCCGGCCCGCTGATCGGGGTGAACGTCCGACCCGGTCGGCCCCAGGCGCCGCACGAAGATCCGCGTGCTCACCTACCGACCCGCCCGACCCGGGTCCGCCGCTCGGACCCCGGGGCGAGCGCACCCGACGCCAGCTCCTCGACGCAGGGGCCAAGGTGCTGCCCGCCCGCGGCTACCACGACGCCCGCGTCGACGACATCGTCGAGGCCGCCGGGGTCAGCCACGGCACCTTCTACCGGTACTTCGACAACAAGGACGACTTCTTCCGGGTGCTGGCCGAGGAGGCCGCCACCCGCCTGATCGAGCTGGTCGACCGGCTGCGACTCGACGCCCCGCCGACCGAGCTCCGGGCCTGGCTGCGCGAGTGGTTCGACGCCTACGAGGCCGACGGCGGCGTGATCAGCACCTGGCAGGAGATGCGGGCCAGCCCCGCGCTCGCCCGGTTCTCGCCAGCAGGTCGCGGCCGTCGGTCTTCACCCGCCTGGAGCGGATGCTCGACCGGCGCGACTTCGGCGAGCCCCCCGTCGACGCCGCCACCCTCCTCGCCCTCATCGAGCGGGTGCCCGTACAGCGTGCAGATGCTCGGCTTCGTCGAGCCGCGACCAGGCCGTCGACGCCATGGTCACCATCATCCGCCGCGGCTTCCTCGCCCTCGACGACTGACCTCGCCATCAGGCGCGCTCCGGTTCGCCCCGATCGGGGAGCCCCAGTGCCTTCCGTGCCGCCGCCCGGGTGGTGCGGCGGGTGGGTTGTCGACAGCTGGTCAGGGTGCGGCCGGCCGGGCTGGTGAAGGTGAGGGTGCCGTCGGCGTCGCCGGTGATCGTCCATCCGCCCTCGTGGACCAAGCGGTGATGGGCCCAGCACAGGCCGGCCAGGTTGGGGGCGTCGGTGGGACCCTGGTCGCGGGTCCACCAGGAGATGTGGTGGACCTGACGGATCCGCCGCGAGCAACCGGGGAACCGGCAGCACCCGTCTCGGTGCAGGACCTGCCGCCGAAGCCAGCGGGGCGGATCGTGCGCGTTGCGGCTGATCCCGACGGCCCGACCGAAGGCGTCTTCGACGGTGGTCGAGCGCTGCGCGTCGCACAGCAGCCGCCGCACCGTGCCCACCCCGACCGACATGCCGTCGAGGGTCCCGTTGCCCGGCACCTCACCGGACAGGACGTCCTCATCGACGTGGATCGACACATGACACCCAACGCCCCGATCGAGCATCTCCCGCATCCGCTCCGCCGGCGTCGGCCCGGATCCCCCTTCGGATGGCCCAGCCCCCGCGCTCGGGGCTCCCTCTGAAGGCGGGTCGCTCCCGGACTCGGCGGCCTCAGCACCCACCTGGTCGTCGCTCTCATCGCCCATGTCGTCGTCGGGCCAGTCTGTGGTGATCGGTCGAGCGCCCTGACCGCTCCCGTCGAGGCCAGCGTCGCCGTCGCTCCCGCCCTCATCGGGCGAGGACTGGGTCGTCCCTCGGCGGGACGGGGCGGTCTCGGTGTCGTCGACGGCGGCCTGGTCGGCGAGGGCGTGGAAGGCATCAGCGCAGCGCGACTCGAACGGGTCCCAGATGCCGGTCTCGGGGACCGGGCCCGCAGCTTGAGCCAACGCGCTCAGCACCGCGTTGATGGTGGAGGCCTGATCGGAAGGCAGGAACCCTGAGTACTTGAACCCGCCTGCCTCGTGATCGGGCCGCCACCCGAACCGGCGCCGCCGATGCGCCTCGTTCTCATCGGCGTCCTTGCGAGGCCGGTGCTGACGGGCCAACGCCTCGATCTGCTCCACCGAGTACCCGGGCAGGATCCGGGCCAGGTGCGCATCGGTCTCCGGCGTCGCGAACCGCACCGCCGCACAGATCTGCTCCCACGACATCCGCCCCTCGGCCAACGCCGCGTGCAGGCACGGCAACCCCACCAACGCCTTCGACACCCGCACCGTCCGACGCGACGTCGGCTGCGACATCGCACAATGCCCGCGAGCCACGCCGCCATGTCCGTCGCCCCATCGACCTCCCAGTCACTGCGCCACATCGCAGGCCACCACCAAGGTCGCCAGCTCCGCCTGCAACGCCGCCACCAACCCGGTCAGCTGCACCACCCCATCCGTGCGCTCCGCCGCCGACAGACCCCCGTACCGACCGTCGTCGGAACCCGACGCCTGTCCCGTCTCACCAGCGACCGCGTGCGTCGGTGGCGCGTCGGCAATCGACGCATCCGACATGCCGGGCCCATCGACCCACCGCCCATCGTCATCACCCCTACCGGGGTCGTCGCCAACGATCCATCCGCGCTCACCTCCTCCTCGACACGCCCAGGCCGCGCCACCCCAGGATCCGGGGAGCACAGCGGTTCAGCTGGCGGAGGACCGTCACCCCGGTCCTCGAAGGGGAAGTGGAACCAGCATCCCACGAACACACGTCCCCTCCGTTCCGCCCGGAGACCGAGGCTCCTTCGCCGACCCCCGCACCCATCTGACAGTCGTGTCAGGTACGGTGCGGGGATGGAGGTGGACGGGGCCACCGTGCTGGTCACGGGGGCGTCATCGGGGATCGGGGCCGCTCTCGCGCCGCTGCTGGCGGAGCGGGGCGCGACGGTCGGGCTGGTGGCTCGCCGCGCCGATCGGCTCGACGAGGTCCTCGCCCGCTGCCGGGAGCACAGCCCCGAGCTCGCGGCGATGGGTGGTCGACCTCTCCGACACCGACGCGGCCGAGGCCCTCGCCCTCCAGGCGTGGGACGAGATGGGCGGCCTCGACGTGGTGGTCCACAACGCGGGTGAGCCGAGGCGCCGGACCGTCACGGACCTCACCATGGACGAGCTCCGGCACACCATGGCGCTCAACTTCGAGTCACCGGTGCGGATGACCCTGGCCCTGCTCCCCCGCATGCTGGAGCGCGACCGAGGGGTGATCGTGAACGTGTCGAGCCTCGGCGGCCGGATCGGCATCCAGGGCGAGGCCGCCTACTCGGCCTCGAAGTTCGCCCTGGCCGGCTTCTCCGAGTCGATGCACCTCGACCTCTGGGACACCGGCGTCGACGTCCGCCTCATCCTCCCCGGCGCGATCGACACCGAGATCTGGGACCAGCCCGACAACGACCCACCGATCTACGACGGCGAGCTGGTGCCGGCCGAGGACGGTCGCCGAGGGGATCGTGGCCGCCATCGAGGGCGACGTGTTCGAGCACTACCTGCCCGACATGAAGCCCGTGGTCGAGATGAAGACCCAGGCGGTCGACAACTTCATGACCGGCGCCATCGCCTTCGGCCGGGCCCGGAAGGCCGCCCGGCAGGGCTGATGGCGACCGTCAACCACGTCGGCCTCTGCGTCACCGACCTCGACCGGTCGCGCCGCTTCTACGAGAGCCGTGCTCGGGTTCGAGCCGGTGCAGGAGATGGCGATCCCCGACGACTTCACCGCCGACCTGCTGCGCGTGCCCCGTCCGGTCGGGCTCACCGCGGCGTACCTGCGGCGAGACGGGTTCGTGCTGGAGCTGCTCCACTTCGACCGTCCGGGGAACCCGCCGGCCCGCGACCGCCCGTTCCCCGAGCCCGGCCTCACCCACCTCTCGTTCACCGTCGACGACCTCGACGCCACCCGGGCCCTCGTCGTGGAGCACGGCGGCGAGGTCCTGTCGGACACCGAGATGGCCGGGATCGCGGTGATGGTCCGCGACCCCGACGGCCAGCTCCTCGAGCTCCTCGCCCCAGGGCTCGCCCCGTCCCGCCCCGCCCCTGACGGCCCGCGACCTCAGCGTTCACGGCCGGGGAGGTCGGCCTTGACGACCTTGCCGGTGGGGTTGCGGGGCAGGGCGTCGACGAAGGTCCACGAGCGGGGCACCTTCTCGGGGCTGAGCCGCTCGGCGCAGAACGCCCGCAGGCCCTCGCTCGTCCGGCTCGCGCCCCGGCGCCGAGCACCACCCACGCCCCGACGTCCTCGCCGAGCACCGGGTGGGCGACGCCGGCCACCGCGGCCTCCTGCACGTCGGGGTGCTCGTAGAGGACGGCCTCGACGTCGGCGGCGTGGACGTTGTTGCCGCCCCGGATGATCACGTCCTTCTCCCGCCCGACGATGTAGAGGTAGCCGTCGGCGTCGACGCGGGCCAGGTCGCCGGAGTGGAGCCACCCGTCCCGCCAGGTGCGGGCCGTCGCCTCCGGGTCGGCGAAGTACTCGCGCTCGCGACCCGGGTTCCGCACCAGCAGCTCGCCCACCTCGTCGGGCCCGAGCTCCTCGCCGTCCTCGCCGACCACCTTGAGCTCGGTCGGCGGCACCGGCTTGCCGACCGAGCCGACCCGCCGCGACTGCTCCTCCAGGGGCATGGTGCAGAACGCGGGGCCGGCCTCGGTCATCCCCCACGAGTTGGTGACCATGGCGCCCGGCAGGCGCTCCTGGAGCAGGGCGAGCGTCGACGGGGCGAGCGGCGCGCTGCCGAGCGGGCAGAGGGTGATGCTCGACAGGTCGGCGGTGGCGAAGCGGGGACTGGCCACGAGCAGCTCGGCCATCGCCGGGCACGAGGAAGGTCGCCGACGGCCGACGCTGCCTCGACCGCGTCGAACCAGCGGTCGACGTCGAAGCGGGGCAGGTACAGCAGCCGCATGCCGAGCTTCATCGGGTTGTGGGTCGAGGCGATGCCGGCGAAGGTCCACATCGGCGAGGCGTGCAGCCAGCCCGCCCCCGACCACGCCGGCAGGCCGTTCGGGAGCAGGGCGATGTTGCCGGTGCCGGACGACCACCCCCTTGGGCCGACCGGTCGTGCCCGACGTGTACATGAGGTCGGCCATGTCGTCGCCGGTGACCGGCACCTGGAAGGTCGACCCGTCGCCCTCGCGTGGCCTCGTCCCACCCGACCACGTCGACCTCGCCCCGGTCCGATCGGTCGGTCCGGAGGCCGCGGTGGTGACGACGGTCCGGAGGTCAGGGAGGGACGCGGCCGCCTGCGACGACCGTCGGCCGCGGTGCCGTCGCCGGTCAGGGCGACGACCGCACCGGCGTGGCCGAGGACGTAGCTCGAGCTCCCGCGCCACCATGCGGGCGTTGGTCGGCACCGCCACCGCGCCGGCCTTGTGCACCGCGGAGTAGGCGACGAGGAAGCGGTCGCCCTCCTCGGGCGGGACGTGCACCGCGACCCGGTCGCCCTTCGCGACCCCCCGGCCCACGAGCCAGCGGGCCAGGCGGTTGGAGCGCTCCTCCCACTCGGCGAAGGTCAGGTCGAGCCCCGAGACGACGTCGGTGTAGGCGACCTCGTCGGGCACGGCGTCGGCCATGAGCCGGAGCTGGTCGGGGAGGAGGTTGGCCATGGTCGTCGTCCTGGTCCGCGCCGGGCCGGCTCAGCGACCCGAGGGCTCGGGGTCGCGGGGCAGGCCGAGGAGGCGCTCGCCGATGACGTTGCGCTGGATCTCGCTGGTGCCGCCGGCGATCGTGAGGCAGCGGTTGGCGAGGAACCCGAAGGTCCACTGCGCGCCGGCGCCCTCGACGGTGGCGCCCTCGGGCCCGAGCAGCAGGCAGCCCGAGCTCCTGGGTGCGCTGGTCGTGCTCGACGCCGAGCAGCTTGCGCACGCTGGCCTCGGGTCCGGGCTCGGCGCCGGTGACCGACCGCACCGTGCTGCGCAGGCCCATCACCGCGAGCGAGTGCGACTCGGCGACCAGCGCGCCCAGCTCGGTCGAGCACGTGGGCATCGATCAGATCCGGCGTCGGTGCCGCAGCGGTCGGCCACCAGCGCGACGAGCGACTCGATGCCCGCCGCCGAACGACGACCCGCTGCCCATCGACACCCGCTCGTTGGCCAGCGTCGTGCGGGCCAGCGGCCAGCCGCCGTCGACCTCGCCGATCACGCAGTCGTCGGGCACGAGCACGTCGTCGAGGAAGACCTCGTTGAACATCTCCAGGCCGGTGAGCTCGCGCAGCGGGCGGACGTCGATGCCCGGGCTGCGCATGTCGACGACGAAGTAGGTGATGCCCAGGTGCTTGGGGCGCGTCGGGTTCGTGCGGGCCAGGCAGATCCCCCAGTCGGCCTCCTTGGCCATCGTGGTCCACACCTTCTGGCCGGTGAGCAGCCAGCCGCCGTCGGTGCGCCGGGCCGCGGTGGTGCAGCGAGGCCAGGTCGGTGCCGGCCTCGGGCTCGCTGAACAGCTGGCACCAGGCGATCTCGCCGTGGAGGGTGGGCCGCACCCAGCGCTCCTGCTGCTCCGGCGTGCCGTGGGCCGCGATGGTCGGCGCGGCCCAGGCCCCCACCGTGAGGTGCGGCACCCGGACCCGGGCCCGGCGCAGCTCCTCGTCGATCACCAGCTGCTCGACCGCGCCGGCGTCGCGCCCCCACGGCGGCGCCCAGTGCGGGCACGATCAGCCCGGCGTCGGCCAGCGGGCATGCGGCGCTCCTCCTTCGGGCAGGGCGGCGATGGCGTCGACGGTCGCGGCCACCTCGGCGCGGAGCGCCTCGGCCTCGGGCGGGCAGGTCGAGCGTGCAGGTGGCGGCGGGTGCCGACCAGGGCCGACGGCCGCCACCTCGCGCCGCCACCGCGACGGGCTCGCCGAGCAGCTGGCGGAGGGCGAGGGCCCGGCGCAGGTGGAGGTGGGCGTCGTGCTCCCACGTGAACCCGATGCCGCCGAGCACCTGGATGCAGTCCTTGGCCACGTCGACGAAGGCGTCGAGGGCGATCGCACCGGCCGCGGCGGTGGCGAGCCTGGCCTCCGGCCCGTCGGGGTCGTCGCCGTCGAGGGCGGCGGCCGCGTCCCACGCCACCGCCCGGATCTGCTCCAGCCGAACGAGCATGTCGGCGCAGCGGTGCTTGACCGCCTGGAACTGGCCGATCGGCCGTCCGAACTGGCGCCGGTCGCACGGCCCAGGCGGCCGCGGTCTCGACGCACCACGCGGCCCCGCCGGCGGCCTCGGCCGCGGCCAGGGCGACGCCGACGGCCTCGACCGCGGCCCGGTCGACCTCCGGCGGCAGCAGCCGGACCGGCACGGTCGACCACCTCGACCCGGGCCAGCGGCCGCGTCGGGTCGAGCGACTCGACGCGCCGTCGGCCGTCCCTCGCCCCGTCGAGGACGGCCCACCGCTCGACGCCGTCGACGACGATCGGCGCCACCCGCACCTCGGCGATCGCCGCGCACAGCGCCGGTCCGATCGTGCCGGATGCCGTCAGCCCGGGCGGACCATCGCCGGCCCGTCGACGGTCAGGTCGGCGGACAGGGCGACCGTCGCCGGCGTGCCCGACGCGACCGCGGCCAGGGTCGCGCGGAGGTCTGCGTCGCCGTCGCATCGTCGTCGCCGTCGTCCCGCGTCGGCCGTCGCGAGGCCGAGCACCGCGGCCGCCCAGACCGTCGGGAGGACCGGTCCGGGGGTGACGGTCCGGCCCAGCTGCTCCAGCACCACGGCCTGCTCCGCGAAGCCCGCGCCCTGGCCGCCGGCGGCCTCCGGGACGGCGAGCCCCAGCCAGCCGAGGTCGACCAGCTCGCCCCAGAACGGCGGGAGCCCGTCGACGCCGGCGTCGAGCGCGGCGCGCGCCGACCTCCGGGCCGCACGCTCGGACGCGAACCGGCGGACGGCGTCGAGCAGCAGCCGGGCGTCGGCCTCGACGGCGAGGCTGGGGGTCACGCCCAAGCGGGCCGGTCAGGCCGCGAGGCCGAGCATGCTCGCGCACGTTGTCGCGCATGATCGGCCCGGGTCTCGGCCTCGTCGAAGCTCGGGGATGTCCTTCACGAAGTGGGTCGGCTCGGGCAGGCCCTCGGTGTGCGGGAAGTCGGAGCCGAACAGCAGGCGCTCGATGCCGATCTCGTCCTTGATGCGCTGCCATGTCGTCCTCGTAGTACGGGGCGACCCACACCTGGCGCCGGAACTGGTCGACCGGGTGGTCCGAGAAGGCGAAGGGCATCTTCCCGTGGGCGTCGCGCAGGTTGCGCAGCAGGTCGGGCACCCACATCGACGCCGTTCTCGATCGACGCCAGCCGCAGCGTCGGGAACCGCTCCAGCACCCCGTGGCAGATCAGGGCGGCGAACGTGTCGGAGATGCCCCGGTCCGGAAGGCGACCAGCGGGAACGAGGCGTGCTTGAAGCCCTCGAAGCCGCCCCCGCCCTCGGCGCCCGACCGCCAGAACCGGCCGTAGTGGCTGACGCCGCTGAGCCCGGCGTGCAGCACCAGGGGCACGCCGGCCTCGGCGATCGGCGCCCAGATGCCGTCGAAGCGGGGGTGGCCGGGCGACACGTAGCCGTCGTCGCCGTCGGGGACCGGCCCGGGGATGGTGCACCAGCACCCGCGCCCCGGCGGCGAGCACCCGGTCGACCTCGGCCTCGGCCCGGGCCGGGTCGGCGAAGGCGATCATCGGGCGCGGCGTAGAGGCGGCCGTCGCCCCGGTCGTAGCCCCAGTCGTCGTCGAGCCAGCGGTTGAAGGCCTCGAACGCGGCGTGCAGGGCGGGCACGTCGCGCCGCAGCGCCTCCTGCATGCCGACCCCGAGGGTCGGGAACAGCAGCGCCGCCTCGAGCCCCTGCTCGTCGAGCAGCCGCACCCGGGCGTCGCGGTCGCGGTACGTCGGGGTGGCTCGGCGATCGGGTCGAGCTCGCCGAACATCGTCTTGAGGTCGAGGCCCTCGGTCGTTGCGACCCCGGAAGTAGTCCTCGAGGGTGCCGGGCGCGGCGATGGGGTCGAAGGTCGGGTTCGGGATGAACTTGTTGACCTTCCCGCCCGACCAGCAGGCGCGGTCTTGCCGCCGACCTCCGCCCACTGCATGCACCGCTTGGCCATCGAGGGGTCGATGTGGCGGGTGAAGGCGTCGGTGGCCTCGTAGTAGTGGTTGTCGGCGTCGAAGGCCGCGAAACCCGAGCTCGCTCATGGCCGCAACCGTACCTGACACGACTGTCAGAAACCCGGGTAGCGTGCCGCGCCATGGTCGTCGACGGCTGGGTGAACCTGTGGCCCGAGGCCTTCGCCTCGCGATGGACGCAGAAGGACGAGCAGCAGGGCGTCATCCAGCTGTTCGGGCGACGACCTGGCCCAGGGCCCGACGGTCGAGGAGCTGCGTCGCGGCCATGGACGAGGCCGGCGTCGACGTCGGCGTGCTCACCGCCGGGCCTGAGCGACCCCGAGCGCCTCCACCGCAAGGGCGGCTTCGGCGGCGGAGGACTTCCTCGCCATCGCCGACGAGCACCCCGGCCGGTTCCTCGTGTCGGCCGTCGTCGACCGACCGACCAAGCCGCTGGAGGCGTGCGCCCGGGTGCGCGAGCTGGCCGCCCACGAGGACTTCCGCCTGGTCCGCGTCACCCCGCTGGTCGACCAGTACGAGCTCAACCACCGGCTCTACTACCCGGTGTACGCGACCGCGCGCGGAGCTGGGCATCCCGGTGTCGATCAACGTCGGCATCCCCGGCCCGCAGGTGCGCTCCCGCTGCCAGCACCCGGTGCTGCTCGAGGACGTCCTCATCGACTTCCCCACCCTCACGGTGATCGGCGCCCACATGGGCCACCCCTACGAGGCGCTGCTGATCCAGTACATGCTCAAGTGGCCGCAGCTGCACCTGATGACCTCGGCCTACCTGGCCACCTACATGGACCCGGCCATCGTGCGGTTCATGGACTCGTCCCGGGGGCGGGGCCGGCTGCTGTGGGCGTCGGACCACCCGGTGATCCCCGCGGCCAAGGCGCTGAAGGCGGCCGCGGGCGCTGCCGCTCTCCGAGGAGGGCATGGCCGAGTACCTCGGCGGCGCCGCCCAGCGCCTCCTCACCCGCCGCTGACGGCTCGCGATCGCTGCCTGGACGTCACTGGGTGTCGAGGGCGGTCTGGGCCTCCTCGCTCGGGATCGACGACGCGGGTCGCCGTCGACGTCGACGTCGACGCGGTGGAGGGTGTGGGTGAAGGCGAAGCGGCCCCGGTAGTCCTCGTCGGCCGGTGACAGGTCGGGGGCCCAGCCCGCGGTGAGCCCGGCGCCGGTCAGCGAGAAGCGGCTCCACGACCGTGCGGCGGACCTCGCCCTCCCCCACCACCTCGCCGTCGACCAGCAGCTCGAGCGCGGGGCGGGTCGAAGCGGAACCCCAGCACGTGGTCGCCCGGTGCGAGCGCGGCCGATGCGAGCCTCGACCCGGTACAGCCGCCAGCCCGGCCAGGTTGTGGACGTAGACGAGCCGGCTCGCCGCCGAGCAGGTGGAACGACCACCCGCCGAGCACCGAGCCCTGCCGGACCAGCACGCCCTCCACCGGGCGGCGCGTCGGGTCGCCGGACACGGTCACGTGGGCGGTGCACGAGGTGGGGCCGGCCGCGGACGTTCACCGCCACCGACTCCGGCACCGGCGCCCGGCCCGGCCAGTAGGTGTAGCGCGGGCGGGGCGGCGACGCGTCGGGCGCTCGAACACCAGCTCCGAGAACGGGCGGTTGTCGAGCGGCAGCACCTGGTTGCGCTCGGCCTCGGCCCACCAGCGCTCGACCATCTCGTCCAGCAGCTCCGGGTGCTCGGCGGCCAGGTCGTGGCACTCCGACGGGTCGGCCCGCAGGTCGTAGAGCTCCCAGCCGACCTGGTCGAGGCGGGGCTCGTCGACCTGGATCTCGTGGTAGGTCACGGCCTTCCACCCGTCGTCGGTAGAGCGCCCGGCAGCCGAGCATCTCGTAGTACTGGAGCGTGCGGTGCTCGGGCGCGTCGGCGCCGGCCGGGCCGAGGGTCGCCGCGAAGCTGGTGCCGTCGAACGGCTGCTGGGCGACGCCGGCGACCGCGTCGGGCAGCTCGATCGCCGATCAGGTCGAGCAGGGTCGGCAGCGAGGTCGATGGCGTGGACGTACTGGCGACCGCACCTCGCCGCGGCGTCGGCGATCCCGTTGGGCCAGTGGACGATCAGCGGGTCGGCGACGCCGCCCTCGTGGGTCTCGCGCTTCCAGCGGCGGAACGGCGTGTTGCCGGCGACGGTCCACCCCCACGGGTAGTTGTTGTGGATGCGGGGCCCGCCGATCTCGTCGATGCGCTCGGCGGCCTCCTCCACGGTGCGGGGCAGCGCGTTCCACACCCGGCCGTCGTTGAGCGACCCGACCGGCGCCGCCCTCCGACGAGGCGCCGTTGTCGGACAGCACCACGATCACGGTGTCGTCGAGCTCGCCCATCGCCTCCAGCCGGTCGACCAGCCGACCGAGCTCGTGGTCGGTGTGGGAGAGGAACGCGGCGAAGGCCTCCATGTAGCGGGCGTAGACGCGGCTGCTCGACGTCGGACAGCGAGTCCCACGCCGGCACCCAGTCGGGCCGGGGCGACAGCTCGGTGTGCGGCGGGCAGCAGGCCCTCCGCCTTCTGGCGGGCCAGCGCGGCCTCCCGCCACGCGTCCCAGCCCCGGTCGAAGCGGCCCCGGTAGCGCTCGACCCACCCCGGCGGGGTCTGGTGGGGCGAGTGGCAGGCGCCGGTGGCCAGGTAGAGGAACCACGGCTTGTCGACGTCGACGTTGCGCAGGTCCTCGACGTACTCGATCGAGCGGTCGACCAGGTCGGTCGGTGAGGTGGTAGCCGTCGTCGACGCCGGCGGGCGGCTCGACGTGGTGGCTGTCGTGGACCAGCGCCGGCACGAACTGGTGGGTCTCGCCGGGGAAGAAGCCGTACCAGCGCTCGAAGCCCTGGCCCAGCGGCCAGCGGTCGCGCCGGGCGCCCAGGTGCTCCTCGTCCTCCGGCGTGAGGTGCCACTTCCCCACCGCGTAGGCCGCGTAGCCGTGCGGGGTCAGCATGCGCGGGCAGCAGCCCGCACGAGCGGCGGGATGCGGGCGTCGTAGCCGGGGAAGCCGGTGGCCAGGTCGATGATGCGGCCCATGCCGACCCGGTGGTGGTTCCGGCCCGGTGAGCACGCACGGCCCGCGTCGGCGAGCACAGCGCGGTCGTGTGGAAGTTGGAGTAGCGCAGCCCGCCGGCGGCGAGGCGGTCGAGGGTCGGGGTGTCGATGTCGGACCCGAAGCAGCCGAGCTGGGCGAAGCCGACGTCGTCGAGCACCACGACGAGCACGTTGGGCGCGCCCTCCGGCGGGCGGGGCTCGGGAGGCCACCAGGCCTCGGACTCCCAGTGGTAGCGGCCGATCCGGCCCTGGAACTCGTCGGGCTCCACGGCCCCTCCTCGACCCCGTCCGGGGCTGGCTAGCAGCGGTAGATCCGCTCCGCGTTGGTGGCGAAGAGGGCATCGCGGGACGGCTGGTCCAGGTCGGCCACGAGGGCGGCGTAGACCGAGTACAGCTCGTCGAAGGTGGCGTGCAGGCCGTCGACCGGGAAGTTGCTGGCGAACAGGCAGCGGTCGACGCCGAAGACGTCGAGCGCGTGACCGACCCAGGGCTCGAAGGCCTCGACCGTCACCGTGCCGAGGGGCATGGCCAGGCCCGAGAGCTTGCAGACCACCCGCTCGCCCAGGGCGGCGAGGGCGGCGATGCCCTCCTCCCAGAGCGCCCGCTCCTCCGGCGTGTCCGACCGGGGCCAGCCGGTGTGCTCGACCACCACGACGAGGTCGTCGTGGGCGGCCAGGCCCTCGGCGGCCCCCTTCAGCTCGTCGGGGTGGGCCATCAGCTCGAAGAGGAGGCCGCGCTCGGCGAGGGCGCGCAGCACCTCGCGGGCGGCAGCCCCGACGACGTCGACGCCCCCATCGGGCGCACGCCGCGGAAGCGGGACGCCTCCATCTGCCGGTCGAGCAGGGCCACCGCCTCGTCGACCGAGTCGGTCCGCGGGCAGCCCGCCGACGATGGCCGTCGGGGTGGCCGTCGACGTCGGCCCGTCGATCGAGCTCGAGCGTCTCGTCGACCGAGTGGCGTCCAGTGGCCGCGGCGACGTTCACCAGCTTCTCGACGTTCCACCCGGCCGACTCGGCCCGGTGGGTCGCGCACGTCGAAGCGGCGGGCCATGCCGCTGGTGTCGCCCATGCCGATGTCGACGCCGCCGGAGAGGTACGGGTACCAGTCGGTGCGGGCCGGGTCCCACAGGTGGACGTGGGCGTCGACCACCCGGGTCGGACGAGGGATCACGAGCGGCCTCCATCTCCGTCGACGTCGGCCCCGACCACCTGGTGGAGGACGTCGTCGAACCACGGCGGGACCTCCGGTCCGTCGAACGACACGCTGCCGGTCGGCCGGGGGTGGCTGCGCAACCCGCACCACCCGTCGCCGGCCACGAGCTCGGCTCCCGACAGCGCAGGCGCGTCCGGACTGCACACCAGGTGGGCGGCCAGCTCACCGATCGGCGCAGCGGCGAGGTCGCCGGCCTCGACGCCCACGACGAAGGCCGACACGCGATCACCGGTGGCCCGGCGCGCGGCGCGGGAGAGCTGGGTCGCGGCCTGGGCCCGGCTGCGGCCCCCCGCCGTGCGGGCGTCGACGAGGGTGACGAGCCGCATCGGGCGACCGGACGTGGCCGACGCGTCGGCCACGGACCGCGCCTGGGCCGCGTCGCCGTGGATCGCCTCGACGAGGCCCTCGTGCTCGGCCAGCACCGCCTCCCACCGGGTCGCCGACCCGTCGACCGGTGCGCCTCCTCCGAGGGCGACGACGACCGCGTCCGGTGCGTCGCCGGCCTCGGAGGCGCGAGCGAGCAGCCGAGCGGTCGAGTCGAACGACCTCCCATCGACCGGTCCCTGCGAGTCGGGGCCGGTCGTCCACCTTCCACCCACGACCAGGACGGGCGTGCACCTCACGCCTCGTGCGTCGAGCGCGGCGGCGACGGCGTCGAGCACGTCGCTCCGGTCGGAGATCACCGCGCACGTCGCCACCGCGCTCGGCGAGAGGGTGACGTCCGAGCCCGAACGTTCGAAGACCTCCGACAGCCGCGGGTTGGATCCGCCCGTGCTGGCCTGGCGCTCCTCGGCCGGGCCGAGCACGCCGGCGGTGGCCGCCTCGAGCAGCTGGGCGGGCGACGGTGCGCCTCCGCACGCCGACGACCTCCAGCAGCCTGGGGCGGCTCGACCACCGCCACCTCCGATCCGGCCGCGAAGACGACCTGGCCCTGCAGCCACGGGAGCCCGTCGCCGGCGAGGTGGGCGCCGATCGGGCCGAGCTGGTCGGGCTCGGGCATCGAGCCCAGGGAGAGCCCGCCGGTCGCGGTCCGCCGCCGACGCCCGGCGACCCGCGCGGCGCGGCCGCGGCCGCCCGGGCCAGGGCCTCGGTGACCATGCGGGTGACGGCGATGGGCGACACGGCGTTGACGGTGACGCCCGGCGGCGCGACCCGTCCGATCTGCCAGGTGAGGGCGGCCACGGCCCGCTTGGCGCAGCCGTAGGCGCCGGTGTCGGCCGCCCGCCACCCCGACCCCGAGGTGACCCCGAGGATGCGTCCGTGACCGGCGGCAGCCATGATCGGCAGCGCGGCGCGGAGGACGTTGAGGTAGCCGCCCAGGTGCACGGCGACGACCGCCCGCCAGTCCTCCTCGCTCGCCGCTCGCGAAGGAGGTCGGACGGCTGATGCCGGCCACGTTGACCACCGCGTCGAGCCGTCCGTGCTCGGCGACCAGCTGGTCGAACAGCACCTGCACCGCCGGGCCGTCGGTCACCGAGATCGAGGACGCCCGGGCTGCGCCGCCGGCGGCGACGATCCGATCGGCGGTGGTCTCACCGGTGCCGGTCAGCGACTCGGCCCCGTCGAGGGTCACGAGCGGATCGACGGTCACGACCAGGTCGCCCCGCCGCCCCAGCTCGGTCGCGATGGCGGCGCCGATGCCGCCGCCGCCGCCGGTGACGACCACGACCCGGCGACCGCCGGCCGGCCGGGTCACCGCAGCTCCAGCCCGTCGAGGTCGCCCTCGCCGAGCCAGCGCTCCAGCAGGTCGCGGTAGGCGAAGAAGTCGCCGAAGCCCCGGCCGTGGTTGCCGTTGCGGGGGTTCATCGCCTCGGGGTGGCCCTCCATGTTGAGGCGCGAGGGCGTGCACGCGGCCATGACGTGGCTGGCGTCGACGAACGAGTCGACGACCTCCTGCGTCCAGGTGTCCTCCGCCTCGGCCGTGACCTCGAAGGCGGTCACCCCCTTGTCGCGGAGCAGCTGCACCGTCCGGGCCACGACCTCGGCCCCGAGCACGGCGAGCTGGGTGTAGTTGACGGTGACCACCGCCTGCTGGCCCGGCGCCGGCATGGCGAACAGGTTGGGGAAGCCGCGGACCATCATCCCGTGGAGGCTGGCGGCGCCGTCGGCCCACCGCTCGGCCAGCGTGACGCCGTCGCGGCCGACGACGTCGTGGCCGGCACGCCGGGGCAGCGGCGTGAGCTCGGCCTCGAACCCGGTGGCGTACACCAGGCAGTCGACGTCGTACTGGCGGCCGTCGACCACCGGCCCTCGCTCGGTCACCCGCTCGATGCCCCCGGGGCAGTCGACCAGCTCGACGTTCGGCTCGTTGAACGCCGCCAGGTACTCGTCGTGGAAGCAGGGACGCTTGCACAGGTAGCGGTACTGCGGCTTGAGCACCTCGGCGATCACGGGGTCGAGCACGACCTCGGCGACGCGGTCGCGGTGCTCCTCCATGATCCCGAAGTCGAGCTCCTCGGCGCCGCGCAGGAACTCGTCGATCGGCATCCCCTTGCGGCGGGGTGGGTTCTGCACCGCGGCGTAGTGGTGGGTCCAGCCGTCGTCGATGAGGTCGCCCTCGACGGGGCGGCCGAGCATGACGGCCTGGAAGTTGTCCATCCGGTCCCGCTGCCAGCCCGGGTCGGCACTGCTCGGCGAAGTCCGGAGGGGTGGGGCGGTTGCCGCGGACGCCGATGGCCGACGGCGTCCGCTGGAACACGACGACCCGCTCGGCCGCCGCAGCCAGCGGGGGCAGGCACTGGATGCCCGTCGCTCCGGTGCCGAGCAGTCCGACCGTCTTGTCGCCCAGGTTCGAGAGCGGCTGGCCCGGCGCACCGCCGGTGTAGGCGTAGTCCCACCGGGCCGAGTGGAACGAGTGGCCGGCGAAGTCCTCCATCCCGGGGATGGAGGGCAGCTTCATCAGGTTGAGGATGCCGACGGCGAGGACGTGGAAGCGGCTCCGCAGCTCGTCGCCCCGGTCGGTCGTGACCCGCCACCGGGCCGGTCGTCGTCCCACTCGGCCCGGGTGACGCCGGTGTGGAACAGGGCGTCGGACACCAGGTCGAAGCGCTCGGCGACGGCCTGGAGGTGGAGGCGGATCTCCTCGCCGGAGGCGTAGCGGTCCCGGGGGATGTAGCCGAGCTCCTCCAGCATCGGGAGGTAGATGTACGACTCGACGTCGCACATCACGCCGGGGTAGCGGTTCCAGTACCAGGTGCCCCCGATGCCCCCGGCCTGGTCGACGATGCGGATGCGCTCGACGCCCCGACGGCGGAGCTCGGCGCCGACGAGCACCCCGGCGATGCCGCCGCCGACGATCACCACGTCGACCTCCTCGACCACCGGCGTCGCGGGGCACGACGGGCGTGAACGGGTCGTCGCGGTAGCGGGCGAAGTGCTCGTCGCGAGCCAGGTCGCGGACGTCGGCCCGACCGGGCACCAGTCGCCGGTCCCGCTCGGCGAGGTACCTCGCCCGGACCGCCTCGGGGTCGTAGCCGTCAGCTGACACTGGTGTTAGAACCTAGCCGAGCCCGCCCGACCGATCCTCCGGTCCGGGCGAGTCCGACCCGCCGTCGAAGGGCGATCGCCGACCGTGACCGAGCGCACCATCCTCGCCACCGCTCCGCTGCGCGGGCCCGGTCTCGACGACCTGCGCGGGCTGGGCGAGGTGGTCCTCGACCCGTGGATCGACCACCAGCCGCTCCGCCTGTACGGGGCGGCCCAGCTGGCCGAGCGGGTCGCGGCGGTCGGCGCCTCGGTGCTCATCTGCGAGGCCGACGAGTGCGGGGGCGCGGTCCTCGACCTCCCCCTCGAGGCGATCGGCTCGACGCGGGGCGACCCGACCAACGTCGACGTGGCCGGGGCGACGGCGCGAGGCATCCCCGTGCTGCGGGCACCCGGTCGCAACGCCGACGCGGTGGCCGAGCTCACCGTCGGCCTCCTGCTGGCCGCCACCCGGGGCATCGTGGCCGCCGACCGGGACGTGCGGGCCGGCGCCGTGTACCGCGACGGCTCGATCCCCTACCAGCGCTTCCGGGGCTGGCAGCTGGCCGGGAGGACGGCGGGCATCGTCGGGCTCGGTGCGGTGGGGCGGGCCACCGCCTGGCGCCTCGCCGGGCTGGGGATGGAGGTCCTCACCGCCGACCCCTTCGCCGACGACGCCACCCACGACCTCGACGACCTGATCGGCCGGGTCGACGTGGTGTCGCTGCACGCCGCGGTCACCCCCGACACCGTGGGGCTGATGTCGGAGGCCCGGTTCGCAGCGATGCGCCCCGGGGCCGTCTACGTGAACTCGGCCCGCGCCGCCCTCCACGACCTCGACGCGTTCGACCGCCGCGCTCGCCTCCGGGCACCTGGCGGCCGCCGCGCTCGACCACTTCGAGGGCGAGCACCTCCCGGTCGACCACCCGCTGGCGGGCATGGACAACGTGGTCCTCACCCCCCACATCGGCGGCGCCACCTACGACACCGAGGTCAACCACACCGCCGCGATGGCTGCCGGCCTGGCCGCCGTGCTCCGGGGTGAGCGCCCGCCCAACCTCGTCAACCCGGAGGTGCTCGACCGTGGCTGACGTGGCCAGCTCTCCCACCACCACCCCGGAGGCGGTGCTCGACGCGGCCCACCGGATGCTGGCCACCGGGCTGGTCGAGGGGACCTCGGGCAACATCTCGGGCCGGCTCCCCGACGGGCTGGTGTGCCTCACCCCGTCGTCGGTCGCCTACGACACCATGACCCTCGACGACCTGGTGGTGGTCGACCTGGAGGGGACGGTCGTGGACGGCCATCGGTCGCCGACCACCGAGAAGGACCTCCACCTCGCCACCCTGCGCGCCTACCCCGAGCTGGGCGCGGTGATCCACACCCACGCGGTGCACGCCACCATGTTCGCCCTCGCCCGCGAGCCCATCCCGGCCGTGATCGAGGAGGTCGTCGTCTACCTCGGCGGCGACGTGCCCTGCTGCGGCTACCGGGGCACCGGCACCGCCGAGCTGGGCGAGGAGGTCGCGGCCCACCTGGCCGATCGGGGCGCCGCCCTCCTGGCCAACCACGGCCTGGTGACCTGCGCGGCGACGCCCGAGAAGGCGCTGCACAACGCCGCCCTGGTCGAGCGCACCGCGCAGATCGTGTGGGGGGCCAGGGCGATGGGGGCGACCATCCACCCCCTCCCCGAGAAGGTCAACGCCGACATGGCCGGCGTCTACCGCTTCATCCGCGACAACCCCTGACCTCGCCCTCCAACTGGCTCGCGAACGTCGACCCCTGACCCCCAGAACGCGGACCACTTCGAGGTCCGTCTCGAACTGGCTCGCGAACGTCGACCCCTGACCCCCAGAACGCGGACCACTTCGGGGTGGGAGCTCGTCCCGTCCGACGCGTCTAACAGTGGCGTCAGGTACGGTGCGGAGCGATGAGCGATCGGGCGACAGCGCTGCTCGAGGGCACGATGCGGGCGGCGGTCGTGCGGGGGGCGGGGGCACTCGTCGTGGAGGAGGTCCCGGTGCCGGACGTCGGGCCCGGCGAGGTGCTGGCCGAGGTCGACCTGTGCGGGGTGTGCGGCACCGACATCCACATGGTGCTGGAGGGCTGGGCCCGGCCCGGCACGTGGGGTGGCCATGAGTGGATCGGACGGGTCGTCGCGATCGGTTCCGGCGTCGATCGGTGGCGGCCGGGCGACGCGGTGGTGGGAGGTCCACCCACCGGGTGCGGAGGCTGCGCCATGTGCGACGCCGGGCGCCCGTCGCTGTGCGACGTGCGCGACGCGCCCGGGCGGGACGACCCGCAGGGCGCCTTCGCCACCTACGTCAAGGTCGCGTCCGACGGGTTGCTCGCCCTGCCCGAGGGTCTCGACCCGCGCGCCGCGGCACTCGCCGAGCCCCTCGCCGTGGCCCTCCACGCCATCGGCCGAGCACAGGTGGCAGCCGGCCAGCGGGTGATGGTGCTCGGCGCGGGGCCGATCGGCGCCCTCGCCATCGCCGCCCTGCGGTCGCGCGGCGTCGACGACGTCACCTGCGTCGAGCTCTCACCGGCGCGGCAGGCGCTCGCCCGCAGGATCGGCGCGACCCGTGTGATCCACCCCGACGACCTGGTGGTGCCGACCGTCGTCGAGCCGGGCCGGGTGGTCGAGGGCGCGGTCGACGTGGTGCTGGAGTGCTCGGGCAAGGCGTCGGCGATGGAGGCCGGGCTGGCCCAGCTGGTGCGGGGCGGCACGCTGGTGCTCGTCGGCGCGGGGATCGAGGCCCCCAGGTTCGATCCGAACCGGATCCTCCTCAACGAGATCACCGTGACGGGGGCGTTCAACCACGACGACGACGGCTTCGAGCGGGCCCTCGACCTCCTCGCCTCGGGCCGCATGCCGGTCGACGACCTGGTCGAGCCGGGCGAGGTCCCCCTCGACGGACTGCTCGACGCCCTGCGAGCGCTGGCCGACGGACGGCTGGCCGGGAAGGTGCTGGTGAAGCCGTGACCGGACGAACCGGACCTGCGTTCGAGAAGCCGCCCCGCTTCAACCACGTCGCCCTGTCGCTCCCGGCCGACGACCTCGATGTCGACGGGCGGGCCGCGATCTGCGCCTTCTACGGCGACGTCTTCGGGTTCGAGGAGTACGAGGAGCTGACGAAGGACCGGGCCCAGCTCGTCCTGCGGGCCCACACCCACGAGCAGTTCGTGTTCCTCGTCTCCGACGACGCGCCCCTGCGAGCGCCGCGCATGGACCACTTCGGGCTGTCCGTGTCGACGGTGGCCGACTTCGAGGAGGTCCACCGCCGGGCCGCAGCGTGGAAGGAGCGCGAGCCCGACCTCGTCGACCTCGTCGAACCCACGGCCGAGGAGTTCCACGGCGTCCTGCGCCTGCACTCCTTCTACGTGGGCTACCGGCTCCCGCTCATGGTCGAGACCCAGCACTTCGAGTTCCTGTAGGACCTGAGCGCTCCACCGCGGCGGCGGTCAGGGCGCGGAAGCGCTCGTAGCGCTCGGTGCAGGGGTCGACCCAGGCCGGGTCGGGCTCGACGGTGCGGGCGGTGGCCGCCCAGCGGGATGCATCGCTCGTCGACGTCTCCAGCCCGGCGACGCAGCGGGCCATGAAGGCCGCGCCCAGCGCCGCCCCCTCGGGGACGGCGACCACGTCGACGGGGAGCCCCGTCGTGTCGGCCAGGGCCTGCATCCAGACCGGCGACCGCACCCCTCCCCCGGTCGCCACGATCCGGCGCGGCTCGAGGCCCGCCGCTGCGGCCAGGTCGAGGTGGTGGCGGACGACGAACCCCGCCGCCTCGTAGGCCGCCCGCCGCAACGCCGCTCGCCCGTGGTGCAGGCCGGCGCCGTGCAGCTCGGCTCGGAGGTCACGCCGGTGCAGCGGTGTCCGCTCGCCCCGGACGTAGGGCAGCCACACGGGGACGTCACCCGGGTCCAGCCCTCCCGGCGGCGGCACCGGGGACCTCAGCCCGATCCATCGCGACACCGCGTCCTGGAACAGGCCGCCGGCGTTGCTGGGCCCGCCCACCAGCACCCGACCCGGCGCGGTGTGGGGGATCGTCCACAGCCCCGGCACCTCGGCCCACTCCGAGACGACGCCCCAGGTGATCAGCGTCCCCCCGCAGATCACCAGCACGTCGCCGGGTTCGTCGGCTCCGGCCACCAGCTGCTCGCCCATGGCGTCGATGGCGCCGCCGCCGACCAGGGCCCCCGCGCCCGGGAGCCCCTCGAGCACGCGCCCGACCGGCTCGAAGCCCGGCACGATGTCGGGGAGCGCGGCGACGGCGACGCCGCACGACTCGGCCAGCCCGGCGTCCCACCCGACCATGTCGAACAAGGGGTGGGCGGTCATCGCAGTGGTGGTGTCGATCGCGGCCCGCCCGGTGAGCGCGTGGTTCGCCACCGCCTGGGCCGGCCAGAAGCCGGTGGCGGTCGGGCACGACGTGGCCGACCACCGAAGGAAGGCCAGCAGCTCGCCGCTGTCACCCGGCGCCTCGACGTCGACGCCCTCGCGCTCGCCCCGGTGGTCGCCGTAGAGGAGGCCGGGGCCGACCGCCCGACCCGACGTCCGGTCCACCGCACCCAGTGACGGCACCATGGCGGCCACCTCGACGGCGGCGATCTCCAACCCCGACCGCGACCTGCCCCAGGGCGTCGAGCACGCCGAACCGCCAGGCCGAGTCGACGTCGTGCTCGCTCGCGCCGGCGAACCGGTGAGCGCACCTCGTGGCCGACGCGGGCCCGCGCCAGCACCGTTCCGTCGCCGTCGACGGCGACGGCCTTCACCGACGTGGTGCCGACGTCGAGCCCGACCGTGACCCCGGGGTGGTCCACTCCGCTTGTCTAACACCGACGTCATGTCAGACTCGGCCGGTGCGCGCGCTCGTCTACGGCACCACCCCCGAGCCCTGGACCCCGCCCGAGGGCGCCGGGCGGCTGCTGCGCAACCTGGCCGCCACCCCGTGCGCCCTCCTCGAGGTCGACGACGCCCGCCCGCTGCGCCCCGACTGGGTCGTGCTGCGGCCTCGGCTCACGGGGATCTGCGGGTCGGACTCCAAGCAGGTCCTGCTCGACTTCGAGGGCGACACCGACAGCGCCCTGAGCGGGCTGTGCTCGTTCCCCCAGGTGCTCGGCCACGAGGTGGTCGCCGACGTGGTCGAGCTGGGGCCCGACGCCCGCGGCGTCGAGGTCGGCCAGCGCGTCGTCCTCGACCCCTGGCTCACCTGCGTGACCCGTGGCGTCGACCCGGTGTGCCCGGCCTGCGAGGCCGGCGACCTGAGCCTGTGCTGGAGCTTCACCACCGGCGACATCAGCCCCGGGCTCCACACGGGCGTCGCCCGCGACGCCACCGGCGGCTGCGCCGACCTCATGCCGGCCCACCCGTCGATGCTCCACCCCGTCCCCGACGGGCTGGACGACGAGCACGCGGTGCTCGCCGACCCCTTCGCGGTGTCGCTCCACAGCGTGACCCGTCACCCGCCGCCGCCCGGGGGACGGGTGCTGGTGTGGGGGGCGGGGGCCCTCGGGTGCTGCTGCCGTCGCCATCCTGCGCGCCCTGCACCCCGACGTCGAGGTCGGTGTCGTCGCGCGCTTCGATGCCCAGGCCGCCCTGGTCGAGCGCCTCGGCGCGCACCGGATCTTCCGGCCGACCGAGCCCGCCGAGATGGTCGAGGTCCTGGCCGAGTGGTCGGGCGGCGTGCTGCGCCCCACGATGGAGGGCCTCGGCGGCATCCCGATGTGCCATCCCGGAGGCATCGACGTCGCCTACGACACCATCGGCCGACCGGAGACCTTCGAGGTCGAGGTGCGGGTGCTGCGGGCCCGGGGGACGCTGGTCAAGAGCGGCGTCCACCCGCCGGGCCGGTGGGAGTGGAGCCCGCTGTACTTCAAGGAGATCAGCTGGGTCGGCTCCAACGCCTTCGGGGTGGAGGAGGTCGAGGGCGTCCGCCGGCACGGGATCGACCACTACCTCGACCTGGCGTCCTCCGGGCGGGTCGACCTCACCGGTCTGCTCACCCACACCTTCGCCCTGGGCGAGTGGCGCGACGCCTTCGCAGCCCTCGCCGACCAGGCGCGGAGCGGCGCCATCAAGGTGGCCATCGACCCCCGGCGGTAGGCGCGGCGGCGCCGACGTCGGGACGTCCGCCCGTCGGATCCGGTGGCCCCGTCAGGTCACGGCGCCGTGGTGGAACACCTCCCGCACCACGCGGTCGCCGGCGTCGGCCGCCGGCCCCTCCCACGTGACCGAGCCGTGGTCGAGCAGCACGACCCGGTCGCACAGGTCGAGGGCGTGGCCGATCTGCTGCTCGACGATCAGCAGGGCCGTCCCCTCGGAGCGCAGCCGCTCCAGCTGCCGGTAGAGCTCGTCCACGATGATCGGCGCCAGCCCCAGCGACAGCTCGTCGGCGATCAGGACGTCGGGCGCCTCGACCATCACCTGGGCCAGCGACAACATCCGCTGCTCTCCGCCCGAGAGCGAGCCGGCCAGCAGCGCCCGCCGACGGGCGAGCGAAGGGAACCGCTCGTAGGCCCGGGCCAGGGCGTCCGGCACGGCCCGCCGGCCCATCATCTGGCGGAACGACAGGCGGAGGTTGTCCTCGACCGAGAGGGTGGCGAGCACCGACCGACCCTCGGGCGCGTGGGCCACGCCGGCCCGGACGAACCGGTGCGTCGGGGCGCCGGTCAGGTCGACGCCGGCCACCCGCACCCGGCCCTCGGTGGGCGCGACCAGTCCGCTGGCGGTGCGGGCGACGGTGGTCTTGCCCACGCCGTTGGCCCCCAGGAGGGCGACGGCCTCGCCCCGCTCCACCCGGAGCGACACGTCGAACAGGGCGTTGAACGGCCCGTACGAGGCCGACACCCGGTCGAGCTCCAGGAGCGGCACCCCGTCGTGGGGCCCGCCCGGTCGGGGACTCCGGGGCCGGGCCGCGACCCTGACCGGGTCGACCCCGCCGCCCTCCGTCAGGTCGACGGCGACCTCCCGCCCGACGACGTCGTCCGGTGGGACCCGGTCCTCCGGCGGACGGGGACCGGCGCCGTCGCCCAGGTACGCCTCCCGCACGACGTCGCTGTCGAGCACCTCCCCCGTCGGGCCGTCGGTCAGCAGGGTGCCGAAGTCGAGGACGTAGCAGCGCTCGGTGAAGGCCCGCACCAGCTCGACGTCGTGCTCGACCAGGAGGATCGAGAACCCCTGCTCGTCCTGCACCGTGCGCAGGGTCGCGGCCAGGTCGGCCGTCTCCTGGCGGTCGAGGCCCGACGAGGGCTCGTCGAGCAGGAGCAGCCGGGGTCGGGTCATCAGGGCCCGGCCGACCTCCACCAGGCGGGCCTGGCCCAGGCTGAGCTGCTCCACCGGTTCGTCGCCCATCCCGCCCAGCCCGAGCAGCTCGAGCACCTCGTCGCAGGCGGCGATCTCGTCGGCCTTGGGCCGCCCGAGCCCGAGCAGGTCCTTCCACAGCGCGCCGTCGCCCCGACGGGTCCGCTCCGCGAACAGCAGGTGCTCGCGCACGGTCGACTCGACGAACAGCTCGATGCGCTGGAACGTCCGCCCCATGCCCCGCGCCGCCCGCCGGTGCACCGACAGACCGGACACGTCCTGTCCCTCCAGCAGGACCCGGCCGCGGTCCATCGGCAGCACGCCGAGCACGCAGTTGAAGAAGGTCGTCTTCCCCGCGCCGTTCGGACCGATCAGCCCGACCCGCTCCCCCGCGTCGACCCGCAGGCTGACCTGGTCGAGGGCGACGATGCCGCTGAACGACCGGGTGACCTCCTGGGCCTCCAGCACCGCGGTCACGACACGACCTCCTGCACCCGAGCCCCCGCGGCGCGGCCCCGGGCGACCGGCGCCTCCTCCGCGTCGCCGTCGCCACCCGTGCCCCCTCGCCGCCGCGCCGCCGTCCGCTCGATGAAGGCGTGGGCCCTCCGCTTCCCCGACTCGACCAGGCCCTCTGGGTGGTGGGCGAACTGGATGGTGGCGAGGCCGAACAGGACGTAGCGCCACCTCGCGTCGATCGGCAGGAAGGAGGGGATGCGCTCCTCGCTGCGGAGGATCCACCCGATCAGCGCCCCCTTCAGGATCACCGCGTCCATGAGGGCGAAGCCGGCGCCGGCGTAGCCGGCCCCCTCCACGGTGCGGACGCCGAGCGACACGACCAGCACCAGCCAGAACAGGGCCGCGAACGGCGAGAAGTTGGAGCCGTAGTTGACGTTCTCCTGCTGCATCGTGAGCATCGCCCCGCCCAGACCGGCGATGAACCCCGAGAGGGCGAAGGCGGTGACGCGGGCCCGGCCCGGCGAGATCCCGATCGACTGCGACGCCACCTCGCTGCCGCGCAGCGCCCGGAGGGCCGACCCGACCGTGCCCTCCCGGACCTGGATCACGGCCAGCCCCGCCACCGCGAACACGACGACGGCCAGGACGAAGAACGTCGCGTCGTCGGTCATGTCCCACGGGCCCAGCACCGGACGGGGCACCCGGGTGCCCTGGAGCAGCGACGTGCCGCCGCCCCCGACGAAGGGAAGCTTCACGACGACCGCGTCGAAGAACGCGGCGAAGGCCAGGGTGGCGATGGCGACCCAGACGCCCCCGAGGCGGCGGACGAGCAACGAGACGAGAGCCGCGACCACCGCGGCGATGACCGCACCGAGGAGCGACCCGACCAGCACCGGGATGCCCCACCGGTCGGCCAGCTGGAACACCGCGAACCCGCCGATCGCGGCGAAGGCGCCCTGGCACAGCGAGATCTGGCCGGCCATGCCCGTGATCACCGTGATCGACAGGAAGATGGTCGCCAGGATCACGGCCTGGGTCACCAGGAACACCCACGACGGGTCGGCCTGGGTCACCACCATCCAGCCCACCACCGCGAAGAAGCACACCGCGAAGACCCGGGTGACGCGGGTGAGGGTGACGCCCCGGGTGACCGCGGCGAGGACGGTCGGAGGCGGGTCGACCCCGGCCATCGGGTCGGTGTTGTCGCGGGCGGTCCGCAGCGCGGGCCACAGGGTGAGCAGGCCGAGCAGCACCAGGAACGGCATGGCCGGGGTGACGTTGTCCTGGATGGCGTCGAGCCAGGGCCGGTCCTCGGCGAGGGGCGGGAGGAAGGTGTCGACCACCGCGATCAGCACGCCCAGACCGAGGCCTCCGAGCATCGCCCCTGGCAGGCTGACGAGGCGGCCGACCGCCGCCGCGGCCACCGCCACCACGACCAGGTTGAAGAAGTCGGGTGCGGCGAGCGTCGTGAAGCGGGGGGCGATCAGCACCCCGGCCAGGCCGGCGAACAGGCTCGACAGGGCCCAGCTGAACGCCGACACCCGCTGTGACCCGACGCCGGCGAGCTCCGTCAACCGGGGGCTCTCGACCACCGCCCGCATCTGCAGCCCGATGGCGGTGAACCGGAACAGCACGGCCAGCGCCGCGGTGGCGAGCAGGGCGATCCCCATGGCCACCAGCTCGTTGCGGCTGAAGGCGTAGACGCCGAACGGGTCGTAGAAGACCGTCGCACCGTCGGGGACGATGCCGGTCGGCGTCCGCCCCGCCACCGGCTCGAACCCGACGAGGAGCTGGAAGATGTTGGGCAGGGCGACGGACAGACCGATGGCGACGACCAGCTTGGCCAGCCCCGACCCCGTGCCCAGGTGGCGGAAGACGAGCCGCTCCAGGGCCAGGCCCAGGAGCGGGGCGACGACCACGACCGACAGCACGAAGGCGGGGAGGATCGCCCACCCCCACTCGCGCTGGGCGTGGAAGAACAGCGCCGCCGACACGAACGCCTGGGCGCCGAAGGCGAGGTTGAAGACCCCGGAGGTCTTGTAGGCCAGGACGAAGCCCAGGGCGATGAGCCCGTAGACGGTGCCGGGCGGGAGGCCCTGGAGGACCCCCTGGAACAGGTCCTGGCCGAAGGAGGCGATCACGGGCGGAGCGACCGGCTCACTCGAAGTTGGTCTCTTCGGGCTCGGTCCAGCCCTCGGCCTCCGGGTCCCAGCACAGCCACGGCGTCTCCGGCTCGGTGACGAGCGTCGAACTCGCCGTCCTCGACCCTCACGATCGCCGAGCACTCCGGCACCGAGGTGTCGGGGTCGGCCGCGGTGTAGGGGGTGTGGGCGGTGGTCCAGTCGATGGGGATGAGCAGCCCACCGCCCGTGTAGTCGGTGAACCCACTCGTCGCCGAGATGACCTTCTCCCGGTCGAACTCGGGACCGGCGGCCAGGAGCCCGTCGAAGGCCAGGGTGGCGTTGATCCACCCGACCATGGCCAGCTCGGTCACCTCGGCGCCGGTCTCCTCCATCCACTCCTCGAAGTCGGCGAGGGCCGACCCCTCGGCCTCGGCCTCGAACGGCCGGAACTGCACGTTGACGTAGTCGCCCTCGAAGAGGTCGGCGTTCTCGGCGACGAAGGCCTGGTCGTAGGTGTTCGGGTGGAACATCACCACGTCGCCCATGCCCTGGCGGTCGAGCTCGCTGGGCCAGGGTCTGCATGCCGTTGAGGTCGATGCAGGTGGTGATGAAGTCGACCCCGGCCTCCTTCATCGCGGTGACCTCGGGACCGAGGCCGTTGGGCAGCCCGTACTCGAGCGTCGTCGTTGACGTAGACCGTCTCGATGCCGGTGTCCTCGGCGTAGAGGTCGACGCCGTCAGCGGTGCTCGTGGTGCAGTCCTTGGAGTTCTCGGTCGTGCCGTAGCCGACCGATGCGACCTTCGTGGCGCCCGCCTGCTGGGCCGCGTAGGGGACGATCGGGCGGGGGCAGTCGCTGCACCGCAGCGGGATGCTCGGGAAGATGCTCGGCCGGTTGGCGAACTCGGTGGCGTGGATGCCCCACGCGTAGGTGGGGATGCCGGCCTGGTCGAGGTCGCCCCACCCGGTGGCGAGGAGCGTCGCCTGGAAGTCGCCGAAGGCCTCGTCGCTGGAGATCACGTCGAGGGCCCGTGCCTGGTTCTGGCCCAGCTCGTCGTCGTAGATCTCGCCGACCACCAGGTCGCGGCCGAAGATGCCGCCCTCGCTGTTGCGGAAGGCGAAGTAGGCCTCGATGCCGTCGACGTAGCAGTCGAGGATGCAGGTCCCCGAGGGGTTGCCGGTCTTGGTGCCGACGACCGCGTAGGTGATCGCGTCGTCGGTCACCCCGGGCACGCCGGAGATCTCCTCGAAGGTGTCGCGCTCGCTGGCGCCGCCGTCGGCCGCGGTGGTCGCGGTGGTGCCGCCGCTCGACCCTTCGTCGTCGGTGGAGGCGTTGCTGCACCCCACGACGGCCAGGCACAACGCGACCACCATCCCGATGACCCGTCTCGTCGGTGGTGACACTCAGCCCCCTGGCGACAGTCGGTCCCGGCGCACCGGAAAGGTGACACGGGTGTTCGAAGCGGACAGTACCCGAGTCCGGAGAGCGACGCGTGTCACACGTCGGAGCACGCCGGCGTCACCGGGCGCCGCGGACGAGGCGGCCCGGGAGCTCGGGGGTGCGCTCACCGTCGGCGATGGTCTGCACCCCGCCGACGAAGGTGGCCACGTAGCCCTCGGCGCGCTGCACCAGACGTCCCGCACCGCCCGGCAGGTCGTGCACCTGCTCGGGTCGGACCAGGCGCAACCCGTCGAGGTCGATCAGGTTGAGGTCGGCCCGACGTCCGGGTGCGACCACGCCCCGGTCCCCGAGCCCGTACAGCTCGGCGGGCTCGCGGGTGAGCCGCTGGACGGCACGCTCGAGCGGGAGCCGCCGGCCCCGGGTCCGGTCGCGGACCCAGTGGGTGAGCATGTAGGTCGTGGTGCTGGCATCGCAGACCAGGCCGACGTGGGCCCCGCCGTCACCCAGCCCGTGCACCGAGATGGGGTCCTCCATCATGTCGAGCAGCCCGTCGTAGGAGCCCTCGCCGTAGTTGAGGAGCGGCCACAGCAGCATCTCGTGGCCGTCGGCCTCCAGCAGCACGTCGTAGGCCACCTCCCACGGATCGACGCCGCGCCGGCGGGCGATCGACCGGACGCTCGTCTCGGGGGGCGGCTCGTACTCCAGGGCGTCGCCCAGCGGGTAGACGTGGTCGAGGGCCCGCCGGCCGATCTGGTCCATCAGGAACGGCCCGGAGAAGTCGGGCTCCTCGGTCAGGATCCGCGCCCGCACCTCGGGGTCGCGCATCCGCCGCACCCGCTCGGGCAGCGGGAGGTGGGCCAGCTCGTCGCGGTAGGTGGGCCGGTACTGGAAGGGGTTGAGCTTCGACTGGTGGCCCATCAGCACCCCGAAGCAGCGGTTGCCCACCTGCGGCCTCAGCTGGGCGCCGCGGGCGTTGGCGGCGCGGGCGGCGTCGAACCAGGGACGCCAGTGGTCGACCTCGGGGCGCTCCATCACCAGGAAGGTGATCGGCCGCGTCGTCGCCTCGCCCTGGCGGACGATCCACTCGAGCTCCTGCTCCATGGCGCCGGCGGCATCGCCGGTGATCTCTCCGCCGACCCCGGCGGGGACCACCTCGAACACGCCGGCGCCGACCTCGTCCATGGCGGCGAGGATCGCGGCCAGCTCCACCTCGGGGGCGAAGGTGCCCGGCACCGGGTTGCCGCGAGAGTCACGGTGCCCGGCGGTGCGCCCGGTGGAGAACCCCAGCGCCCCGGCCTCCAGCCCGTCGCGGACGATCGCGCAGATCCGGGCCAGGTCGTCGTCGGTCGCGTCGTCGAGGGCGCGCTCGCCCATCACGTAGGCGCGGACCGCGGCGTGGGGGACGTGGGTGCCGACGTCGAGCGCCAGGCGCCGCCGGTCGAGGGCGTCGAGGTAGTCGGGAAACGACTCCCAGGCCCAGCGGATGCCCTCCGACAGCGCGCTGCCGGGGATGTCCTCGACCCCCTCCATCAGCTCGATCAGGCCGGCCTCGCCGCCCGGTCGCACCGGCGCGAACCCCACCCCGCAGTTGCCGAGCACCGCGGTGGTGACCCCGTGCCAGCACGACGGGGTGAGGTCGTCGTCCCACGTCACCTGGCCGTCGAAGTGGGTGTGGATGTCGACGAAGCCGGGCGTGACGAGCAGGCCGTCGGCGTCGACCTCGCGGCGCGCCGGGCCGTCGACCCGACCCACGTCGGTGATGGTCCCCCCGGTCACGGCGACGTCGGCGGTGCGGGCCGGGGCCCCCGTGCCGTCGACGACGGTGCCGCCGCGGATCACGAGGTCGTGCATGCGGCCCCTCCGAAGGTGAAGTCGTCCGGCGTCGATCGAGGCGGTGGCGTCGCGGTACCAGCCCGACGTGTGGGGCAGCTGGGTGACGATGTCGCCGGCCGCGGTGTGGAAGTAGCTGCTGCAGCCGTCGGCCCACACCGTGCCGGCCAGGTCGCGCTCGAGCTCGGCGACGTGGCGGTCCATGGCCTCGGCGTCGACCTCGACCCACGCCGCCCCCGCCTCACGCCGGGCGGCCAGGGCACTGGCCACGAACTGGGCCTGGGCCTCGAGGATGAGCAGGATCGAGTTCCCGCCCTGGTTGGTGTTGGGGCCGTAGAGCAGGAACAGGTTCGGGAAGCCGGGCACGCACATGCCGTGGTAGGCGCGGGGCACCCCGGCCCACCGGTCGTGGACCTCGACGCCGTCGCGCCCGCGCACCTCGATGCCGGCCAGGTAGTCCGACGCGCGGAAGCCGGTGCAGAGCACCAGGACGTCGGCCGGGCGCTCGACCCCGTCGGCGGTGAGGACCCCGTCGCGGTGATCCGCTCGATCGGGGTGGTGACCAGGTCGACGTCGTCGCGCTGGAGCGTCGGGTACCAGTCGCTCGACACCAGCGTGCGCTGGCAGCCGAAGGGCTGGCCGGGGGTGAGGCGGGCCCGGAGGTCGGCGTCGGGCACCTTGTGGGCCAGGTAGTCGCGGGCGATGCCGGTGATCACCTCGATCGAGGGATCGCCGGCCACGAAGGCGGTGGTGCTCTCGAACAGGTCGTGGAGCTCCTGGCGGTGGCGGGCCGCGGCGTCGGGATCCGAGGCGAAGCCCTGCTTCTGCTCGTCGGTGTAGGGCACGTCCCGCCTCGGGCAGGATCCAGGGTGCGGTGCGCTGGTAGACGTCGAGGTGGGCGGTGCGCTCGGCGATGGCGGGCACGACCTGGATCGCGCTGGCACCGGTGCCGACGACCGCCACCCGTCGTCCGGTCAGATCGACGTCGTGGTCCCACCGGGCGGAGTGGAGCGGTGGCGCCGGCGAAGTCGTCCAGTCCCGGGATCGGTGGGGTGGACGGCGTGTGGAACATGCCGATGGCCGACACCAGGACACCGGCCTCGTACCGGTCGCCGCGCTGGTCGACGAGGTGCCACGACGCGTCGTCGTCGCACCAGGTGGCCGAGACGACGGTGGTGCCGGTGCGCACCTTGCGGCGCACGTCGAAGCGGTCGTAGCAGTCCTCGACGTAGGCGAGGATCTCGGGCTGGCCGGCGTAGGCGCGGGACCAGCACGGGTTGGGGGCGAACGACATGCTGTAGAGGTGCGACGGCACGTCGCACGCGGCACCCGGGTAGGTGTTGGCCCGCCACGTGCCGCCGACGCCGTCGCTGCGCTCGAGGATGACGACGTCGTCGATGCCGTCCTCGGCCAGGCGGTGGGCCACGGCCAGCCCGCCGAAGCCGGCGCCGATCACCACGACCTCGGCCCGGTCGGTCATGCGTCGTCCCCTGCCGCGGCCTCGGCCTGGGCGATGCGCTCGAGGTTGGCGGTGGCCCGGTCCTCGACCAGCTCGACCTGCACGCCGTCGGGGTCGACCACCACGGCCATGGCGATGCCCATGGCGTCGACGCGGCGGGGCTCGCCGCCCAGGCCCAGGTCTGCGAGCCGGGCCAGCGCGGCCTCGACGTCGGGCACCATGACCGACAGCAGGAGGAAGCCCGACGAGGACGGGAGGTCGGCGGTGCGCCCGCCCTCGGGGACGTCGCCGAGGTCGACCAGCTCGACGATGCCGGCCTCGGGGCGGGTCGGGTCGCCGAGGAACACGGCGCGGAGGGAGGTGGACGGCGCCCGGAGGAGGGTGGGCCAGTCGCCGTCGAAGCGACCGTCCATGACGACGGCGAAGCCGAGCCCGTCGCGCCAGAAGCGGAGGCTGGCCTCGACGTCGGCGACGCAGAGGGCGGAGTGGTGGATGACAGGCACTGGATGGCGAGTTTAGACTGCGAGTCCAAAGGTGTCACCCCCGTCACACCGATCCGTGGCCCCGATCCCCGATCCGAGAGAGGTCATCCGCCGTGCGACCCCTGCCCACGGGCATGCGCGACAAGGTGCTCGCCGCCGCCGAGCTGTTCGCCGACGCCGGCCTCGACGCCACCAAGATGGAGGACGTCGCCGCCGCCACCGGCGTGCCCAAGGCGACGCTCTACTACTACTTCGAGGGCAAGGAGGACATCCTCGCCTTCCTGTTCAACGAGATCCTCGACGAGGTCGGCCGGGCCGTCGACGAGGCGGTGCGGGCCGAGGGCACCGCGGCCGACCGGATGCGGGCACTGGTGGTCGCCCACCTCCGCGTGTTCGAGGAGCTCCCCGCGGCCAGCCTGGCGCTGCAGTTCGACCTGGGGCGGGCGGCCCGCATCCCCCTGATCGACGAGCGCATCGAGGCCGCCTACCGGGGCCCGGTCCGACAGCTGCTCGAGGAGGGCGCCGACGACGGCAGCCTCCGCTCCGTCGCCCACCCCCGGCTGGTCGCGGTGGCGATCCTCGGCGCGGTCACCACCGTCGGGATCAACGCCGTCGCGCTCGGCCGCACCCGATCCGTCGAGGACGTGGCCGACGACGTGCTCGACCTCGTGCTCCGCGGGGTCGGGTCGTGAGCAACGCCGTCGTCGTCGGAGGGGCCTCCGGCATCGGTGCCGCGGTGGTGGCCCGGCACCGGGCCCGCGGCGACGAGGTCGTCGTCTGGGACGTGGGCGACGACGCCGACGTGCGCTGCGACGTCTCCGACCCCGACCAGGTCGCCGAGGCGACCGCGACGACCGTCGAGCGGTCCGGGGCACCGGACCTCGTCACCATCACCGCCGGCATCGGCCACGCCGGCCTCCTGGCCGATGCGCCGGCCGACGACTGGGACCGGGTGGTGGGCACCAACGCCAAGGGCGCCTGGCTGGTCATGCGGGCGCTGGCCGCGCCGATGCGGGAGCGGGGCGGCTCGATCGTCGCCACCAGCAGCGTCAGCGCCCGGCTCGCCGACCGGGGCATGGGCCTCTACTGCGCGTCGAAGGCGGCCCTCGACATGGTGATCGCGGTGGCCGCGCTGGAGTGGGCCCCCGCCGTGCGGGTCAACGGGGTCGCACCCGGCGTCACCGACACCCGCATGCTCGGCCCCGCCCCTCGGGACCGCGGGTGGCTGCCGTCGGTCGCCAGCCGCACCGCGCTCGGGCGCCTCGGCACCCCCGACGACGTGGCCGAGGCGATCCTGGCGGTGCACGCCATGGGCTGGGTCACGGGCGAGATCGTCCGGTGCGACGGCGGTCTGTCGCGCCACAGCCCCATCGACCCGATGGGCGGCTGACCGCACCAGGGCGCGGACAAGGACGGGTGGATCGTCAGCGGACGGAGCGGAAGGTCGAGCGGATCTCCTCGACGAGGAGGTCGGGCACCTCCAGCGCGGCGAAGTGCCCGCCGCGCGCGGGCTCGTTGAACCACACCAGCCGGTCGCCGTAGTGGGCCTCGGTCCAGCGGCGCGACGGGCGCATGATCTCGGCCGGGAAGACGCTGGCCCCGACGGGCACCTGCGGCACCTCGAACGGAGGGTTGCGGAAGCTCTCCCAGTAGAGGCGGGCGCTCGACGCGCCGGAGTTGGTGAGCCAGTAGAGCATCACGTTGTCGAGCAGGTGGTCGCGGTCGACGGCGTCCTCCGGTGAGCCCTGGTTGTCGGTCCACTCGTGGAACTTCTCCACGATCCACGCGCAGCTGGCCCGACGGGGAGTCGGCCAGCCCGTAGCCGAGGGTCTGGGGGCGGCTGCTCTGCTGCTGGGAGTAGCCCGAGCCCCAGACCCGGTAGTGCTCGAAGGAGTCCAGGCAGGCCTGCTCCGACTCGGTCAGGTCGTCGAGGGTGCTGGGGATGACCACCACCAGGTTGACGTGGATGCCGATGCAGGGCCCGGCGTGGCGGGAGCCGATGAGCGTGGTGACCATCGAGCCCCAGTCGCCGCCCTGGGCGACGAAGCGGTCGTAGCCGAGGCGGGCCATCAGCTCGGTCCACGCCGCCGCGATGCGATCGACCCCCCACCCGGGCTCGGTGGGCTTGCCCGAGAACCCGTACCCGGGCAGCGACGGGCACACGATGTGGAAGGCGTCCTCGGCCCGGCCACCGTGGGCGGTGGGGTCGGTGAGCGGCTCGACGACCCGCTGGAGCTCCGCGACCGAGCCGGGCCAGCCGTGGGTCATCACCAGCGGCAGGGCGTCGTCGTGGGGTGAGCGCACGTGCAGGAAGTGGATGTCGAGCGGCTCGCACCCGTCGACCGAGATCGGCGTCGTGAACTGGGGGAACCGGTTGAGCCGCGCCTCGCGCTCGCGCCAGTCGTAGCCGTCGGCCCAGTAGGCGCACAGGTCCTGGACGTAGGCGAGGGGGATGCCCTGCGACCAGTCGTCGACCGGCTCGGGGTCGGGCCACCGGGTCGCGGCCAGGCGGCGGCGGAGGTCGTCGAGCTGCTCGTCGCTCGCCTCGATGCGGAACGGGCGGATCTCGGCCATCGGGGTCTCCCGGGTCGTCGGCGGGTGCAGGCGCTGCGCCCGTCGGACGACGCGATCGGCCCGCGGGGCGTGGTCAGCGAAGCACAGTTCGGCCTCGCCCGCGATCAGGCCCGGGGGGAGACGCGGAGGCGGGCCGCTGGCGGCCACCGGTCGCGACCCGGCGCCACCGGAGCGGGGCTGTCGCAGGGGGTGCATAGGGTGGGCCGAGAGCCCGGCCGGCCGTCGCCGAGTGGTCCGTCGGCGGATCCACGACAGCCTCCGGGTGTGACCAGCCGCCCGGACGCCAGCCACCCGGAAGCCCGCACCGTGACCGCACCACCGACCGTCGACGTGTTCGACGACGACCTCCTCCAGGAGCTCTACGACTGGCCGACGGTCGCGCGGGGACGCAGCTACGCCGACGAGGGCCGGGTGCGGGTGCTCAGCTCCGAGCCGGGCCTCCTCAAGGCGGTCTGCGCCGGATCCGGCCGGTCCTCCTACATCCTGTGGGTCCGGTGGAGCGGCCGGCCCGACGCCGTCACCGTCGACGACACGTGCACCTGCCCGGTCGGCGACGGGTGCAAGCACTGCGTCGCGGCCCTGATCACCGCCCGGCGCCAGGCCGCCCGCCCACCGACCACCACCCGACCCGGCCTGGGCGCCAGCTGGCGCCGGGCCCTCGCCGACCTCGCCACCGGCGCGACGGCGACGACGGCGATGCCCGCCCCGCCGGCCTGGCCCTCCAGGTCGCGGTGCAGCGCTCGACGCCCAGCCGGTACGGGTCGGTCGCCGGCGCGCGCGTCACGATCCGCCCCCTGCGGCAGGGCAAGACCGGCAAGTGGATCAAGACCGGCGCCTCGTGGCGGGACGTCGGCTCCCCCTACGGCTCCGCGCTCGCCGACGCCGAGCCCCGGCAGCGCGCCGCGCTCAGGGCGCTCATGGCCAGCAGCCGGATCACCTACTACGACGCCAACGTGCAGGCCGTGCCCCTCACCCAGTTCGGCCCCGACCTCTGGTACCAGCTCGAGCGGGCGATCGAGGCCGGTGTGGTGCTGGTCGGCGAGCGGCCGGAGCAGACCGTCGAGGTGTCGGCCACCGCGGCGCGGGCCCACGTCGACCTGACCTCGGACCCGGCCGGCGACGTGACCCTCACGACGGGGTTCGCCCTCGACGGCGAGCGGCTGACCGTCGACGACGACCGCGTCGGTCTCGTCGGCACCCCGCCCCACGGCCTCTGGCTGGCCGACGCCGGCGGGTTGCGGCTCGTCCCCCTCACCGCACCGCTGCACCCGTCGGTCGCCCGGCTGGTCTCCACCGACGCGGTCACCGTCCCCGCCCGCGACGTCGACGAGCTCCTCGACGTGTACCAGCCCGAGCTCGCCCGCCATGCAGAGGTCGGCTCCCCGGACGGCAGCGTCTCGTTCACCACCAGCCGGTTCGACGGCCTGGTCCTCCTCGTCGAGCGCACCGCGCTCGACGCCGCGGTGCTCCGCTGGTCGGCGCGCTACCGCCGCGGCGAGCGGACCGTCGACCACCCCCTCCGCCACCCCGGTGGGCGCAGCCGGGACCGCGGCGCGGAGGCGGCCGCGGTCGAGGGCCTCGGCCTGCCGACCGACCTGCTGCCCAGCCTCGTCGGTCCGGACGGAAGGCCGAACGACCTCACCGTGTCGGGCCCCGCCGTCGTGACCCTGCTCTCCGAGGTGGTCCCCGGGCTGGAGGCGAGGAGCGGCCTCACCGTCGAGCTCACCGGCGACCAGCCCGAGCTGCGCGAGGCCACCGACGACCCGCGCATCTCGCTCTCGGTCACCGAGCGCGACGACCGTGAGGGCACCGACTGGTTCGACCTCGACGTCGAGGTGAGCGTCGACGGTCAGACGGTCGACTTCGTCAGCCTGTTCGCCGCGCTCAACCGGGGCGACGCCGCGCTCATCCTCCCGTCGGGCACCTGGCTGCGACTCGACCGCCCCGAGCTCGCGCGGCTCCGCGAGCTCATCGACGAGGCCCGCGGCCTCGCAGACCCCACCGGCGACGGCGTGGCCCGCGTCAGCCGCTTCCAGACCAGCTGGTGGGACGAGCTGGCCGAGCTCGGCGTCGTCGGGGAGCAGTCCGAGCGGTGGGCCGAGAGCGTCGCCCGGATGGAGGGGCTCACCGCGCCGGAGCCGGTGGGCGCGCCTCCCGGGCTCGAGGCCACGCTCCGGCACTACCAGCAGGAGGGCCTCGACTGGCTGGTGTTCCTGCACCGCAACCGCCTCGGCGGGATCCTCGCCGACGACATGGGCCTCGGGAAGACCGTGCAGACGCTGGCCCTCGCCCTCCACGTCCTGCAGCAGCGGCCCGACGCCCGCTTCCTCGTCGTCGCCCCCACGAGCGTGGTCGAGAACTGGGCCCGCGAGGCCGCCCACTTCGCGCCCGGGCCTCGCCGTCCGCACCATCCGGGAGACCCAGGCCCGCCGCGGCACCACCCTCGACGAGGAGATCGACGGGGCGACGCTCGTCGTCACCTCCTACGCGCTGTTCCGCCTGGAGGCCGAGGCCTACGCGGGCCACGAGTGGGAGCTGCTGCTGCTCGACGAGGCCCAGTTCGTCAAGAACCACCAGAGCAAGACGTACCAGTGCGCCCGCCGGCTCGACGCGGCCACGAAGATCGCCATCACCGGCACCCCGCTGGAGAACACGCTGATGGACCTGTGGTCGCTGCTGTCGATCACCGCGCCCGGCCTCTACCCGGACCCGACCCGGTTCAGCGACACCTACCGCAAGCCGATCGAGAGGGGCGAGGCGCCCGAGCTGCTGGCCACCCTCCGGCGGCGCATCGCCCCGCTCATGCGGCGGCGCACCAAGGACGAGGTGCTCACCGAGCTGCCGCCCAAGACCGAGCAGATCGTCGAGATCGACCTGAGCACGCGCCACGCCCGGATCTACGAGACCCAGCTCCAGCGGGAGCGCCAGAAGGTGCTCGGCCTGGTCGGCGACGTCCAGAAGCACCGCTTCGAGATCTTCCGCTCGCTCACCCTGCTCCGCCAGCTCGCCCTCGACCCCGGTCTGGTCGACGACGCCCACGAATCGGTCGGCTCGGCGAAGCTCGACCGGTTGCTCGACGACCTCACCCAGGTGGTGGCCGAGGGCCACCGCGCCCTGGTCTTCAGCCAGTTCACCCGGTACCTGTCCCGGGTCCGGGCCCGCCTCGACGCCGCCGGCATCGCCTACAGCTACCTCGACGGCCGCACCCGCAAGCGGGCCGAGGCGATCTCCCGGTTCAAGGACGGTGACGCCCCGGTGTTCGTGATCAGCCTCAAGGCCGGCGGGTTCGGCCTCAACCTCACCGAGGCCGACTACTGCTTCGTCCTCGACCCGTGGTGGAACCCGGCCACCGAGACCCAGGCCGTCGACCGCGCCCACCGCATGGGCCAGGAGAACCCGGTGATGGTGTACCGCTACGTCTCGACCGGCACCATCGAGGAGAAGGTGATGGAGCTCAAGGCCCGCAAGGCCGACCTGTTCGCCAGCGTGGTGGACGGCGACGGCGCCCTCTCCGGTGCCCTCACCGAGGACGACATCCGGGGCCTGCTCGACCTCGGCTGATCGCGCCTGACGCCGAGCCCGCGCCGGTGCCGGACGGCGCCACGCCGGGTCGTCCTGACCTCGCGCCCTAGGGGTCGGGGATCGCGTCGCGCCACAGCAGCCCGTTCGTCGCGGTGGCGAGTCACCCAGCCCTGAGGTGCACCCGTCGCGCTCACGCAGAGCCCGGTCGACGTGCTCAGCACCACCGGCGTCCGGTCGACCAGCAGCCGGGTGGACGGCATCAGCCACCGCACCAGCACGCACGGCGAGGGTGCGCCGTCGACGTCGAAGGCGCAGCCGTCGACGACGACCCGGTCGCTGTCGAGGATCGGGGGCAGACCTCCGACGCGCACCCTGGTCGTCGTCGTCACCGGCATGCCCCGCCCGCCGTGCGGGCAGACGATGGCCGCGCCGGCGTCGATCACGTAGCCGGGCATCAGCGCCTCCTCACGTCACCGTCAGCGCGCCGTCGTTGATCGACACCGAGGTGGCGGTCATGGCGATCTTCTGACCTCCCATGGACAGCACGATCCCCGACTGGCCCATGGTGATCGTCGCACCCGACGTGGCCGACAGCTCGATCGCCTCGGAGCCGTCGGTGTCGCGGATCTCGATCCGGTGCCCGCCCGGGGTGACCAGAGCGACGACGTCGGGGCCCGTCCCGGCGATGGCATCGCCCTGGGTCCACATCCCCCCGGACCAGATCCCCTCTGCGGTCGGGTCTCCGGCCGGCCACTCGACGTGGACGAGGCTGCCGATCGGGGGGATCGCGACGAGGCCGCAACCCGGCCCCGCGTAGGGACTGCAGGGGAGCATCCAGGCGCCGGCCTCCCGTCCGAGCACCGCAGGGACCTGCACCCGGAGACGGGCGCGCCCTTCGGGGTCCTCGTTGTCGACGACGATGCCGCGGAACTTGCCGAGGAAGCGGTCCATCACCGGACCCAGCCAAGGAGTGCGCCGCCGACCCGGGGCTCGTGGCTGGGGTCGTGTGCTCTGTCCCAGCTCGGCGGCGGCGACGTCTTCTCTGCGGCGGTGGGGCGGGAAGCGTTCCGTGACATGGCACCAGGGGAGGCCCGATCCTGCCCGTTGTCAAGGCGCCGGCCGGCCCGGTCACCGTTGGGTCACTCGTCGTCGGGACCGGTCAGTGGTGGGCCGGCTCGGCCTTCTTCCCGCCGCCGAAGGGCAGGCGGGCCACCACCGTCGCGATCAGCGTGCCGACCACGAGGCCGACGACGGCCGACGCCAGCGTGTTCACGATCCACGCCAGCACGCCTCCGATGGCGGCGACGTCCTCGACGGCGTGCTCGAGGTCGTGGACCAGGCCGTAGGGCCAGTGCCACCCCAGCTCGTCGGCGCCGGCCAGGAGGATGTGGCCACCGACCCAGAGCATCGCCGCGGTCCCGATGACGGAGAGCCACGCGAGCAGCTTGGGCATCCCGTTCACGAGCAGGCGCCCGACGCGCTGCGACGACGGCGACGACCGCTCCGCCAGCTTCAGGCCGACGTCGTCCATCTTCACGATGGCGGCGACGACGCCGTACACGGCCACGGTGATCAGCACGGCGACGACGGCGAGGATGGCGGCCCGGGAGACCAACGGCTCGTCGATCACCTCCTTGAGCGAGATCACCATGATCTCGGCCGAGAGGATGAAGTCGGTGCGGATCGCCCCGGAGATGGTCGTCGCCTCGACGTCGGCGCCCTGCACCGCGGCGGGCACGTCGTGGTCGTGGTCGTCGTGCTTGAGGGCGTGGATGACCTTGTGGGCGCCCTCGTAGGCGAGGAAGGTCCCGCCGAACATCAGGATGATCTCCACCAGCGTCGGTGCGACCTCGCTGAGCAGCAGCGCGACCGGGGTGATGAAGAGGAGCTTGTTCCGCAGCGAGCCGACGGCGATCCGCTTGATGATGGGCAGCTCGCGCTCCGCGGCCAGGCCGCGGACGTAGGCCGGCGTCACCGCGGCGTCGTCGACGACGACGCCCGCGGCCTTCACGCTGGCCTTGCCGGCGGCGGCGCCGACGTCGTCGATCGAGGCCGCGGCCAGCTTCGCCAGTGCGGCGACGTCATCCAACAAGCCGACCAGGCCGCCAGCCATCTCTCGTCCTCACCTCTCGCGGATCGTCCGGGCACGCTACCGATGCGCCGTCGCTCCGTCCCAGCCGACGGGCGCGCCGACCGGGACGGCCCATCCGTCAGGGGCGTGGCCGCGACCTCAGGTCGGCGAGGGGGTCACCCCAGGAGCGTCGGGTGGAGCCGCGCCGGGACCTTCGGGTCCGCTGCCCTCCTCGCCCTGGGTCGCGACCCGGTAGACGAACAGCTCCGCGGCCCCGATCAGCGCGACCAGGAGCAGCAGGCCGAGCCACGACAGGTCGAACCACCAGAGGGCGACGACCACCACACCCGCCCCCGCCCAGTACAGGGCGGTGGCGTTGCGGTGGATCCACGACACGGTGGCGTCCTGGTGGGCCACGTCGCCGGCCGCTGCGGTGGCCCCCCGGACCAGCCGGACGACCCCGTCCCGGGCCGCGACCACCCAGGGGTACGGACCGGTGGCGACCAGGACGACGATGATGGCCAGCAGGCCGATCAGGATCCACTGCGTCGACGCGAGCAGCGGGTCGAGGAACGCATGGAGGACGACGTCGACGGCCTCCTCGTTCTCGGGGACCTTGACGAGGTCGAGGACGTCGCTCGTGGCGCGGAGGGCCAGCCGGCGGATCAGGACCAGGGCCAGGGCGAACCCCACCAGCAGCTGGAGGCCGGTGCGGCGCCGACGGCGGGACACGGCCACCGCGGCGGCCGTGAACACGATCGGTGAGCAGGATGCTCACGACGAGGAGGCGGTCGAAGACCTTGATGGCCTGCTGGGCTGCGCTCAGCTGGTCCTCGTCGTAGACGGTGAACACGCCGAAGTCCTCGTCGAGCTCGACGCCGAGGGCGTCGCCGATCTTCGTGCGCGCCGCGTCGGGGAGGTCGTCGAAGGTGACGTCGGGGATGTCGATCGACCGGCCGAACAGCTCGGGGCTCACCTCCGATGATGCGAGCCAGCACCGCGTCGATGACGGGGATGAGGTTGACCGTGACCGTCCCGTCCGACGCGTCCACGACGGGCCCGGACTCGCCGCGGAGGAGAGCGACGACGGCCTGGTGGGCCCGCTCGTTGATCCTCACCCACAGCTCCGCGAACCGGTCGCTGGAGACGAACCCGAGCACCCGGTCGTACATGAAGTCGCGCAGGGCCGAGGTCAGCGGGGTGGCGAGGATCTGGCCCCGCTCGGGAAGGGCCGACTCGAACAGCGCCTCGGGGTCGATCAGCTTCATCATCTCGTCGGTGATGACCGTGGCCATGGCGGCCTGCACCGCCGGCTCCTCGATGGCGGGACCGACGCGATCGACCCAGACGTCGGTCTCCAGCAGGTTGCGGTTGGCCCAGAACGCCAGGCTCGCGACGAGGAACGAGAGGCAGCTCAGGACCACGAGGGCCCCGACCGCCAGACGGCGCGTGCGACCGCCGTGGACGCGGCGGTCGAGCGACGCCGCCTCCGCGGCGAGGCGGTCGCGCTCCGCCCTCAGCTCCTCCACCTCGGCGGCCAGGCTCTCCCGCTCGGACGGTGATCCGCCCGACGGGAGCTCGGCCGTGACGGGTTCGGTCGTGCCATCCCCGGGGTCGCTCATGGCACAACCCCACCACACCGGGGCCCCGCTCGCCGTCACCCTCACCGGGTGAGATCGCCCCGAGGCTCCGCGCCCGCCGAAGTCACCCCCACTGGGTGATGCCCCTGCGGGCGATCCACCCGAACATGGATCCCGCACCGGACGGGAGCTCGGCGTGGGTCGTCCCGACGCGCGCGGTGCGGCCGATCGCCTACCGTCCCTCCCACCAGCGTCACGAGGAGCCCACGGATGACCGACCCCGACATCGACCACCTCGGTCCGATCGACTACCTCGTGGTCGAGTTCCCCGCCGACCGCCCGCCCGACGGATCGGCCCTCCCGCACCTCGTCGACCTGGTGGACCGCGGCATCATCCGGATCCTCGACCTGGCCTTCCTCCGGCGCGAGGCCGACGGCTCGGTCGTCGGGCTCGACATCGCCGACGTCGGCCTCACCGGCGACATCGACATCACCCTCTTCGCCTCGGCGTCGTCGGGCCTGCTCGACGGCAGCGACCTCGACGAGGCCGGCGCCGCCCTCGAGCCGGGCTGCTCGGCTGCCGTCCTGATCTACGAGAACACCTGGGCCGCCGACTTCGCGGTCGCGCTGCGACGCAACGGTGCGCAGCTCGTGGCCAACGGCCGCATCCCGGTGCAGGCCCTGCTGGCATCGCTCGAGGCCGGCGAGGACTGACGCCGGCACCCTCCGGCACCTACGACCCGTCACATCGAAGGAGAGAGCTCACATGCCTGGATTGCTCCGAGGAGTCGCCCGCACCGCCGTGGTCGCGGGCACCGCCACCGCCGTCTCGAACCGGGTGTCGCGCCGCCAGGGCAACCGCTGGGCGCAGCAGGAGGCCCCGGCGGAGCCCCAGTACGCGCCGGAGCCCCAGTACGCGCCGCCCCCGCAGCCGGCCCCGGCTGCGGCACCAGCCCCCGACCGCCTCGCCGCGCTGCAGAGCCTGGGCGAGCTGAAGGCCAGCGGTGTGCTGACCGAGGCCGAGTTCGAGCAGGAGAAGGCCCGCATCCTCGCCTCCTGAGGGCGAGCGGCAGGTGGCCACCCACCGCGGCCGTCAGGTGCCCAGGCTGCCCAGGTAGCGGCGGGCCGCGTCGCGGTGCTCGTCCTCGGTGAAGGCCCACTGCTGGTGGTCGGCGTCGCCCCACCCGGCGACCATCGCCGGCGACGAGCGGCCGATCGCCGCCGTCATCGCCCTCGTCATCGCCAGCGGCCCGGGCGGCACGGCGAGCAGCTGGTCGACGCACTCGGCCACGGCCTCGTCGAGCGAGCCGGCCGGGACCAGCCGGGTGGCGAAGCCGGTGCGCAGGAGCTCATCGGCGTGCACCCGCCGGCACGTCATCACCCAGTCCCGGGCGACGGGCAGGCCGACCTCCCGCACGAGCAGAGGGATGCCGGCCCAGGTGAGGGGGATGCCGATCGCCAGCTCGGGGATCCGCAGCGCCGTGTCGTCGGCCGCGACGCGGATGTCGCACGCCGCGGCCAGCAGCGCGGCGCCGCCGACCACGTGCCCGTGCAGGGCGGCCACGGTGGCCTGGGGGATGCTCCCGAGCTGGTCGAGCAGCCGCTGCCACGTCCCGGTGCGGTGGCGCCGCGTCACCCAGTCGCCCTGGACCGGCGGGTAGGCGGTCGTGCGCAGGTCGGCCCCGGCCGAGAAGGCCCGCCCCGCGCCGGAGAGCACGAGGACCGACACGTCGGGCCGTTCCTCCAGCTCGTCGAGGGCGGCGCGGATCGCCAGCCGGACCCCGTCGTCGAGGGCGTTCAGCTTCTCGGGCCGCTGGAGGACCAGCCTCGCCACCCGCCCGTCGACCTCGAAGGTGATCGGGTCGTCTCCTGCTCCGTCCATCCCGGCATCGTGCCACCCGCCGTGGGTGGCGGCCGGTGCGAGCTCAGCGGGCCAGGTCCGCCAGGTCGTGAGGGCCCGACGCGGGGTACCCCGCGGCGTCGCGGATCGCCGCGCCCCACGGCAGGAGGAGCCCGACCAGCTCGTCGAGGTCGTCGCCGAGGGCCTCGACGATCGGCGCGCACTGCGCATCGGTGGCCACCTCGACCGCCTCCCGCGCGTCGCGACCGAGGTCGGTGAGGGCGTGGTCGGCCATCAGGCCCCGCGCCTCCAGCCGGGCCTCGGCTGCGTCGAGGTCGGCACCCGACCACGCTCGCGAGCGGACGTAGCTCCGCGAGGGAAGGCCCCAGAACAGCTCGCTCAGCATCCCGATCTCGGTGGCGTCGAAGCCGGCGCTGGTCCACGCCGCGGTGTGGGCGTCGCCCCGGTACTCGCGGAGCAGGTCGGCGAGCCGCCAGGCGTCGCCCAGCGGCGAGCCGGGAAGGCCGAGCGAGAGCAGCCCGCTGTAGAGCGGACGACCCTCGGGACGCAGGTCGGCGGTCGCCCGGGTCAGGAGCTCGACGGCCCGCTCGATGCCGTCGGGCTCGGCGCCCAGCATCCTGGTGAGGGCCGCGACGGCACCGTCGGTGCGGGCGGCGCAGATCGTGGTCGCATCGGTCCTCGTCCACCCGATCTCGACCGACGGGACGACGGCGGCCGGGTTGAACACTGCGAACGCGGCGGCGACCAGCTCGCCGGGCACCTGCCCCATGACCGAGCCGCGACTGCAGAAGTAGGCGGGACCGTCGGGCAGGGCGACGCCGGACATGTCGGCCGGGCTGGGCGAGAAGCCGAGCGCCTCGTACGCGGCGTGGCACTCGCGGGCGAAGTACACCTGCCCGGCGAAGGGCTCGAGCGCGGCAGCCAGGGAGCGGGCGGGGTGGTGGGCCATCGGCCGTGTGTAGCCGACGCGGGTGCCGGTCCGCCGGGGATCAGGGAGGTCGGTCAGGGGTGCGAGGGCGCGGGAGGCGCGCCGGGCACCTCGAAGAACAGCTGGTCGGCGTAGCACCACCACCAGTCCTCGCCCGGCTCGAACGAGCGGATGAGCGGGTGGTCGGGATGGGCGACGGAGTGCGCGGTGGCGTGGCGGTTCGGCGAGCTGTCGCAGCACCCGACGTGGCCGCACGCCATGCACAACCGGAGGTGCACCCAGCGCCCGCCCGTGCGGAGGCAGTCCTCGCAGCCGTCGGCGGAGGGCACGACGTCGGCGACCGTGTCGAGGTGGCTGCAGGTGTCGGCCACGCGGAGACCTAGGCCGGCGCGGCCTGTGCTGCGCGCAGCTCCTCCGAGAAGAACTCGAGGGCGGTCTTGGTCTTCGTCTGCTGCTCGCCCCCGAGGTCGATGCCGGCGTCGGTGAGGAGGTCGCGCATCTCCAGCGCGGTGTCGAGGCCCTGCCCGGGGAGGCACTTCGTCGACAGCTCGACGACCCGCGATCCGTCGGGGTAGAGCCACATCTCCCCCACCAGCTTGCGGGAGAACGACGGCGGCATGGACTTCAGCTTCAGCACGAAGATCGGGCCCAGCACCGACAGGTCGTCGAGGGTGAGCCCCTCGGGGGCGTGCTCGGCGAAGAACGCCCGCTGCGCCTTGGAGAAGAGCTTGCGTCGGGGGAGGTCGCCGTCGAACGAGGCCATGATCGCCGTCGGGGGCAGCGCGTTCTTCAGCGATGCGGAGCACACGTAGCCGCCAGGGAGGGCGTCGACCTCGACCCCGAAGCCCTCCGTCCGGCGCAGCTCGTCGGGCAGGTCGGCCGGATCGACGGGGCGGAGCTTGACGACCGAGTCGTGGTCGCGCCCCTGGATCCGGCGGGCCCGGACGACGACGCCGGCCGCGTTCAGGTCCAGGTCGGGGGTGTCGAGGAAGAACACCTGCCGGATCTGGGCGTCGAGCGCGTCGAAGCCGAGCGCCTTGGCGGCCGAGCGGACGGAGTCCGACGGGATCGTGAGCTTCAGCTCGATGCTGTCGGCGCCCTGCACGAGTCGACGCAGCTCGATCAGCTCGTCGCTGATCAGCTTCCCCTTGGCTGGCCATGGCCCCACCTCCATCGTCGAGGGCGCGGTCACCCTAGACCTGCTGCTCAGCCGGCCGGGACGGTGGTGATGATGATGTTGTCCTCGTAGTGCCCGACCCCCTGGTCGAAGGCGCCGCCGCAGGTGATCAGGGTGAGCCTCGGTCGGCCCGTCGGCGGTGAAGTAGCGGGAGAGGTCGACCTCGTCCTTCGCCACCTGCTCCCGACCGGTGACGACGAAGGTCGCCGACGTGCCGTCCCCCTCGACCACGACCTCGGCCCCCACGGCCAGCGAGGCCAGGTCGAAGAAGGCGCCGCGCTGCCCTGCGTAGTCGACGTGGGCGGCGAGGACGGACGAGCCCTGCGCGCCCGGGCTGGGGCCCAGGCGGTACCAGCCGACCTCGGTCGCCGGCGGGATCTCCATCAGCCCCTCCGGCGTCGAGCCCGACCGGGACCACCGCGGCATCGAGCGAGAGGCTCGGCACCCGGAGCCTGGTCGGCGCGGAGACGACCGGCGGCGACGGGGCGGTCGACGGGGTCGGGGGCGCCGTGGTCGGGACCGTGCGTCGCGGTCGTCGGGGCGAGCGTCGTCGGGGTCGGTGCCCCGACGAGGTCGGCCCGGTCGGGCGAGCGCGGCCACCACACCCACGCCGCCAGCACGGCGACGAGGACGAGGGTGCAGCCGACGAGGACGATGCGGGAGAGGCGAGGAGACATCAGGGCGGACGCGCAGAGGAGGACGGTCGTCGTCGACCGTCCTCCTCTCCGCGGAGTGGGCTAGGAGCGGTCGCTCGACAGGCTACGGGCCGCGAGGACCACGCCGGCGAGGGCGACGACGGCGAGGCCGAGGGCCACGGACGTCGGGAACGCCGAGCCGCCATCGGCGGCCAGGCCGCTGTCACCGGAGGGCACGCCACCGGGGACGGGGACGGCCTCGGTCGGGGCCGGGCCGGAGGGCTCGGTCGTGGGGGCCGTGGCCTCCTCCTCGCCGACGGTGATGGTCTGGACGACGGCGCCGAGGCTCTCGTCGGCGAGGGAGCCGATGGCGTACACGATCGTCACCTGGCCGGCGACGACGGGGACGTCCACCGGGCCGAGCACCGGGTCGGTGGTGCCGGCGGCGGCGACCGCAGCCGAGACGGTGCCGGCGGGCAGCGACAGGGTCTCCTCGTCGGGGTTGGCCAGACCGGAGATGACCGGGCTGCCACCGGCGAGCACGTCGACGGCGGGCGCAGCGGCGGTGTGGCGCACGACGAGGCGACCCTCACCGGCGGCGGTCGGGGCGGTGTCGTTGACGAACACGCCGAGCGTCGGGTCCCCGGCCTCGGTGAGGTGGGCGATCAGGGTGGCGTTGGCGCCGGCGGGCAGGGTGGCCGAGCCGGAGAAGAGCGGGGCATCGGCCGGGTCGGCGCCGGCGGGCCGGACGTCCACCGTGTAGTCGCCCTCGGGGAGCTCGAGCGGGTCGGTCACGGTCTCGGGGGCGAAGTCCTCGAGGGTGAGGTCGCCGTTCACGTACACGTCGACGGTGACGCCGGGGATGCCGTGGATGACCGTCACGGTGCCGGTGCCGGCCTGGGCCGACGAGGGCGCGGTGGCGCCGAGGGTCACTGCGACCGCCAACGCCACGAGGGCGAGGAGTCGGGGGATCTTGCGCATGGTCTCTCCTTGGAGTGGGGCGACCCGCCGAAGGTCGGGTCGACGACGGCGGCGATGGCCGGCACGGACGCCGGTCTCCACCCCTTCGTCCCGAGGGCCCCGTCCGGATGCACCCGCCGCCGCGCCGAGTTGCGGGGGCGGGCCGACGCGATACCCTGGGGGGTATGTGCAGCAGAGCCCATTGCCCCATCTGTGATCGTCCGACCTACGCCGGCTGCGGCCAGCACGTCGAGCAGGTGCTCGGCGACGTCCCGGCCCCCGAGCGGTGCCGGTGTGCGCCGTCACCCCGCCGGTGACGCCGGACGCGTTCAGCGTCCTCCGGCGGGTCGGGGGCCGGTGAAGACGATGCGGACGAAGTCGTCGAGGTCGGATCGCACCTCCGCCATCGACGCCCGCCCGCGCGACCACGCCCCCAGCCGGACGTGCAGCAGCGCGCCGGCAGCCTCGGTGACCACCCGGGCGTCGTCCTCCGCGGTGTCGGCCAGGGCCCGGCGCATCGCCAGCTCGAAGGTGCCCGCGAACTGCTGGTAGAGGTCGGCCACGCCCGGGTCGCGCACCGCCGCGAGCGCGGTGACCAGTCGGTAGAAGGTCGGTCGCCGCTCGTAGGCGCGAGCGACCCGCTGCAGCGTCGCCCGCAACCGCTGCCTCGTCGCTCGACGAGGTCGTCGCTGTTCCGCGTCCGCCGCCGGCGTCGGGGAAGCTCTCGCTCCAGCTCAGCAGGACCTGCGCGTAGAGCTGCTCCTTGGACGGGAAGTACCGGTAGAGGGTGTCGAGCGCGACCTCGGCCGCCTCGGCCACGTGACGGATCTGGATGCGGTCGTAGTCCCGCTCGACCAGCAACGTCGTCGCCGCGTCGAGGATCCGGTCGCGGCGGGCCCGCTGGGCGTCGGTCCGCGGCGAGGCGCCGAGCGACGGGGCCTCGGCCGCGTCAGGCGACGCGCCGGGCGGCGGCACTGCGCAGGAGCGCCGAGTTGGCGTCGGCGGGGAGCTCGGCGAGCGGCTCGGCCAGCTCGGCGATCGTCGGTCCGTGGAGGGCCGCCAGGGGGGCCAGGGCATCGAGGTCGAAGCCGTACAGCTCGGCGGCGGTGCCGCCCAGGATCCGTCGCTTCTCCTCGACGTCCAGCTCGTGCATGACGAGGCGGAGGTGCTCGCGCGTGAAGGGCCCGGACCCCTCGTCGTGGGGGTAGTCGCTCCCCCACATGAACCGGTCCGGTCCGGGGCAGCTCGCGGGCGGCGACGTCGGCCGGGCTCGGGAAGCTGGCCCCCAGCCACACGTTCTGCTGGAAGTACTCGGTCGCGGAGCGCGGAGCGCGCTGCCCGGCGGTGTACTTGAGCTCGCCGATGGCGCCGCCGCGGACGCTGGCGATCACCGTGTCGAGCTGACGAGAGCAGCTCCACGAACTGGCCGGCGCCGGCCTCGGTGATCACGAACTTCAGCCTCGGGAACCGCTCGAACACGCCCGAGAGCAGCATGTGCACGAAGGGACGGAGGTGGTAGAAGCCGACCTCGGAGATCATGAGCAGCGGGCTGACCGCGTAGGGGCCGTAGTCGGGCGAGCCGGTGCCGCCGTGGAGGTGGACCGGGATGTCGAGGTCCTGCAGCGCGGCCCACAGCGGGTCGTAGACGGGGTCGTACACGGGCGCCACCCAGTCGACGTCGGGCGCCACGGTGGGGAGCAGCACCCCGCCGCGCAGGCCCGCCTCCTTGATCCAGGTGGCGTCGGCGATGGCGTCGTCGACGTCGTTCAGGAAGATCTGGCCGATCCCGGCGCGGCGTTCGGGCCGCCGGGCGCAGAAGTCGGCCATCCAGCGGTTGTGGGCGTGGATGCCGGCGCGGCGGTGCTCGTACTCGTCGGCCTTCGGGGGCCGGGCGAAGAGCACGAAGCCCGGGTAGAAGGGCGGCACGGTGTTGGGGAACAGCACCTCGCCGACGACGCCGTCGGCGAGCTGGTCGGCGTCGCGTCGCTCGTCGTCCCAGTTCCGGACCCGCAGGTCGGTGTTGCGGAGGTCCTTCCACGGGTTCTTGTACCGCTCCCGCCAGGCGTCGAACTCCTCCCGGTAGGCCGGGTCGAGGTACTCCCGGTACTCGGCGTGGCTGCCACCGGCATGGGTGTCGGACGAGATGAGGGTGTACGGCGCGCTCGGGTCGCTCATGCGCCCGACGGTACCCATTTCTGGTACCGGATTCCAGTTCTGATCGGGAACGTCGCCCTAGCCGTCGAGGCTGACGAGTCGGCCGGCGCCGAGCTGGTCCTCGTACCACTCCCCTCCGGGGTACACCTGGGTGTCCACCCGCCGCCCGCGGGCCATGTCGTCCGCCCAGTCCGCGGCCAGGCGCTTCAGCACCGCCTCGTCCTCCGTCGACGGTGACCCGCACACCAGGGTGCACAGGAAGTCGGTCGAGTCGGCCTCCGCGTCGCAGTGGCACCCCGACGGCAGGCGGACGCCGACGAAGCCGGCGCGCTGCGACGTCAGCACGCCGGTTCCGCTGCCGCCGTCGTTGCAGGACCCTCCGGGCGCGGACACGGTCAGGACGGAGGTCGCCGCCAGTGCGGGCATCGCCGCAGCCATCGCCCCGTCGGTGGTCTCGACCGGGTCGAGCAGGACGACACCGGCCAGGCGGGCCCTGACGTCGGCCGACGGGCTCGCCGCCAACCGCCCTCCGACCGCGGTGGCCAAGGCGCCCCCCGCCGAGTGCCCGGCCAGCACGACGCGGGACGGGAGGGTGGCGGCGGGGAGCCCGGCCGCGGCGAGGGCCTGGTCGGCACTCGCCTGGAGGTGGTCGGTGCCCTGGCCGTCGACGAGGTCGGCGACGGCGTCCCTCGTCGACGCCGCGTTGATGGCGCAGCCACCGAACGACGAGAGGTCGGGAGCGACCACGACCAGCCCCCGCGCCGCGATCGAGCGGGCGAGGTCGTCGACCTTCGACGCCGAGCGGGCGAAGCCGTGCTGCAGGTAGACGACACCGTTGCGGTTGCCGGTCGTCGGGACGGTCCACCGGGCCGACACCGTGGTCCCGCCGGACCCGCACGGCACCGTGATCGGCGCGGTGACGGTCTGGACCTCCGAGGTGGTCCGGCAGCCGCCGAGCACCAGGGCCACCACACCGATCGCCGCCACCGCCACCGTCCTGCGCACGTTCATCGGTCGTCCCCCTGGTCGTCGATCGGACCCCGTCGGCGGCACCCCGTGGAACGGGGCTCCGTCTCGGCACCACCCGGTGTCGTACCACGTTCCGAGGAACCGAGGCCGTCGAAGGCGGCTCCCCTCCTTCGCCCCCGACCGCCCTCCCGGATGCACCCGGCGTCGGTCCGGACGGTCCCGTCGTCGTGCGATGCTGGGCCGGGTGAAACCGGTCATCCTGCTCGTGTCGGACCGCAACGCCGAGGGCCTGGTCGGCGAGTTCAGCCGCTACGGGCGCGACTACGAGGTCCGGGTCGTCGGATCGGCGGAGGAGGTCGCCGACGGGGTCGGCTCGGTGGTCGCGGCCGGGGGCCTCCTCGCGATGGTGGTCGTCGACTCGTCGCTGTTCCCGGCCGCTGACGCCGCCGCCGAGCACGGCGGGATCCTGTGGATGCTGCACGAGTGGCGACAGCTCGTCCCCACCGCCCGGGTGCTGGTCGTCGCCCCGTTCGAGCGGTTCCTGGTGGACAGCGAGCAGCTCCGCACCGGTCAGGCGAAGGGCAAGCTCGACGCGCTGCTGCTGCTGCCGCGCGGTGCTCGCGACGAGGAGTTCCACAACGCGGTGACCGAGCTGCTGTCGGACTGGGGTTCGACGGTGGCCGACCCCGAGGTGGAGGCGGTGCGCATCGTCGGGGATCCCGTCGACTCCCTGACCCTGTCGCTGCGGGACCTGCTGGTGCGGATGGGGATGCCCCACCGGGTCCACCCGCCGGAGTCGCCCGTCGGCCAGGAGGTGATCGCCGCCTACGACGGCGCGCCGACGCTCCCCCTGGTCGAGGTCCTGACCAAGGGCGTGTTCGCCGTCGGCTCCGCCCGCGAGCTCGCCGCCGTCTTCCACGGCCGACCCGACGAGGTCGACGAGGACACCATGTTCGACGTGTGCATCGTCGGCGCGGGGCCGTCGGGTCTGGCCGCAGCCGTCTACGGCGCCTCAGAGGGCCTCACGACGGTGGTTCTGGAGTCGGAGGCGATCGGCGGCCAGGCCGGCACCAGCTCGATGATCCGCAACTACCTCGGGTTCCCGCGGGGCATCTCCGGGATGCGACTGGCCCAGCGGGCCCGCTTCCAGGCCAACCGCTTCGGCACGCGCTTCATCACCGGGTGGGACGTCGTCGGCCTCACCCCGTCACCTGACGGGGGACAGCACCTCGTCCACACCGATGGCGGGGACCTCCGGGCCCGGGCGGTCGTCATCGCCACCGGCGCGGCGTACCGCAAGCTCCGCGTCCCCGGCGTCGAGGCCATGACGGGGCGCGGTGTGTACTACGGCAGCGCGATGACCGCGGCTCGCGAGATGGAGGGCCTCGACGTGGTGGTCGTGGGCGGCGGCAACTCCGCAGGCCAGGCTGCCCTCCACCTGGCCGGCTTCGCCCGGACGGTCACCATCGCCATCCGTCGCGAGGGCCTCCACGAGACGATGTCGAGGTACCTGATCGATGAGATCGAGTTCAGCTCCCGCATCGAGGTCCGAGCGTGCTGCGAGGTCGCCGACGGAGGTGGTGCCGGCCGGCTCGAGTGGATCGACCTGCGCGACACGGTCAGCGGCGACGTCGTCCGGCGGAGCTGCGACGGCATGTTCCTGCTCCTCGGGGCCGAGCCCCACTGCGGATGGCTGCCGGCCGAGGTCACGCTGGACGAGCGGGGCTTCGTCCTCACCGGACGCGACGTCCCCCAGGAGGCATGGGTCGGCGGACTTCCCCCGGAGAGCCTGGCCACCTCGGTTCCCGGGATCTTCGCGGTCGGCGACGTGCGGGCCGGGTCGATGAAGCGGGTGGCGGCGGCCAGCGGCGAGGGGTCCTCGGTGGTCCCCCTCGTGCACACGTACCTCGCCACCCTCTGAGCGAGGTCCCGCCGCGGATCTCGGGGAGGTCAGGAGGAGGTCGACGTCGTGAGCGCCTCGGTGACAGCGTCGCCGGGGCGGGCGCCGGGGCCGGGACGGGGGTGCACCGAGCGGCGGTCGACAGGCTCGCCACACGCACTGCAGGTGTGGGTGAGCCGGAGCACCTCGCCGCAGGCATCGTGCACCAGCTCGAGCGGGGCCCCGTCCGGCGCCGCCCACCGGTCGCCCCACTCCCGCATGGCGGTGAGCACCGGCCACAGGTCGCGGCCCTTGTCGGTGAGGCGGTACTCGTGGCGCAACGGGCGCTCCTGGTAGGGCACCTTCTCGAGGACGCCGGCCTCGACCAGGCTGCTCAGCCGGGTCGTCAGGACGTTGCGGGAGATCCCGAGGCGGGACTGGAGGTCGTCGAAGCGCCGGACGCCCAGGAACGCGTCGCGGACGATCAGCATCGACCACCACTCCCCGACGACCTCGAGGCACTGGGCGACCGAGCAGTTCATGGCCTCGAAGCTCTTCCGCTGCATGGCCCCAACCTAGTCAGTTGCATGATGGAACTCAATGGCGTACGGTCCGTTCCATGAGCGAACCCAGTCAGGGTGGTCGACGTCCAGGGCCGAGCGCGACACCCCGGGCCGGAGCCGTGTTCGTCGTGACCGCGCTCGGGCACCTTCATGGCCTCGCTCGACCTCTCGATCGTCAACGTGGCCTTCCCCGACATCGAGGCGTCGTACCCCGACGCGAGCTCGGCGTCGCTGTCGTGGATCATCACCGCCTACTCCATCGTGTTCGGCGCGCTGCTCGTCGTCGGCGGCCGCACGGGCGACCGGCTCGGTCGCAAGCGGGTGTTCGAGGGCGGCGTCGCCGTGTTCCTGCTCGGCTCGTTCCTGTGCGGCATCGCCCCGGACGTCACGACGCTCATCGCCGCACGCGCCCTCCAGGGCATCGGCGCGGCGTTCCTGGTGCCGGCCTCGGTCGCCCTGCTCATCGGCGCCTACCCGCCCGAGCGCCGCATGCAGATCGTCGCCCAGTGGGGCGGCATCGGCGCCCTCGCGGTGGCCACCGGACCGTCGCTCGGGGCCGCCATCGTGTCGGCCGGCGGCTGGCGGTGGGCGTTCTTCGTGAACATCCCGGTCGGCCTGTTCGTGCTGATCGCCGGGCGCCGGGTGCTGACCGAGTCGGCCAGCGACGACGAGCGGCGGCACGCCCGACTACCTCGGCGTCGTCCTCATGTCGCTGTCGGTGGCCGCGCTCGTGCTGGCGGTCTCGGAGGGCTCGACGTGGGGGTGGACCGACGCCCGCATCCTCGGCGCCCTGGCGGTGGCCCTGGTCGGCGGCGCCGTGTTCGTGCACCGCACCCGCCACCACGACGACCCCGTCATCGACCCGACGCTGTTCCACAGCCGCCCGTTCGTGCTCGCCAACAGCGCCACCGTCGTCTACGCCGCCGGCTTCTTCGCCATGCTGCTCGGCAACATCCTCTTCCTCACCGGCGTGTGGGGCTACTCGATCATGACGGCCGGCCTCGCGGTCACGCCCGGGCCGATCGTGGTCGCCATCATCGCCGGGCCCGCCGGCAAGCTGGCCGCCCGCGTCGGGTTCCGGCCGGTGCTGCTGTTCGGGGCGACCTGCTTCGCCCTCGGCCTCGGCAGCTACGTCGCTGCTGGTCGAGTCGACCGCCGACTACCTCGGCACGTGGCTCCCCGGGACGCTGCTCGTCGGGGTCGGCGTCGGGTTCACCTTCCCGGTGCTGAGCGCCGGGGCGGTGTCGTCGCTCCCGCCGGCACGCTTCGCGGTGGGCAGCGCGGTGAACCAGACGGCCCGCCAGATCGGTGGCGCGCTCGGCATCGCCGTGCTCGTCGCGCTCATCGGATCGCAGCGCCAGCTGGCCGACCCGCTCGACGGCTTCCGTCAGCTGTGGGCGTTCGCCGCGACCACCGCGCTGGTCTCCGGCATCATCGGGTCGTTCATCCCGAGGCCCACCCCCCGACCGGTCGAGGCCGCGGCCGAGGTCGGACCGATCGATCGACGAGGCGGCGGACCGTCGAGGTCGACGTCGCCGGACCTGGCCGTCGACCCGGCCTGACCACGATCGCGGTCGGCCACGGATGTCCGCCAGGGGACGTGAGGCGGGTGAGTACGGTCGTCTCCGGGCGGCTCCCCGTCCTGCATGGCGTCGCATCGTCGACAGGAGGACCCACATGGTGAGCATCGAGATCGACGAGGTCTACGAGGTGGAACCTCCGCCCGGCCTCGCTTGGGGCTGGTACCTGGGGGCCGGCATCGGCTGGGTCATCGCCGGGTTGGCGATCCTCTCGGCGAACCCGACGAGCATCGCCATCATCTCGTTCATCGTGGCCGCCGTGGTGATGGCCGCCGGCGCCCTCGAGATCGTCAACGCGTTCGTGTCGACCGGATGGCGGTGGCTCCACGGTCTCGCCGGCGTCACCTTCCTGGTCGTCGGCGCCCTCGGCTTCCTGCAGCCCTTCCAGACCTTCGTCGGCCTGGCGATCCTCTTCGGGTGGTACCTGCTCATCAAGGGGTTGGTGGTCTTCATCGCCTCCATCGCCATGCGCGCCCCGGGATCGCTGTGGGGCGTCGGCCTCGCCATCGGGATCCTCTACTTCGCCGTCGGCCTGTGGGCCATCGGCTACCCCGGACGGTCCGCGTGGCTCCTGGTGCTGTGGATCGGCATCGGCGCCCTGCTCCACGGGATGTGGGACATCGTCCGAGCGTTCCAGTACCGATCGGCCAGCCGATGACCACCACGACCTCTCCAGAGACGAGGCCCAGAATGCAGCGCTTCCGCACCCGGACCGCCGCCGCCGTGGCGGCGGCCGCCATCCTCACCCTCCTCGTCGCAGGCTGCGGCCAGCAGCTGCGGGCCGAGCGCGACGGCCGCGACCTCGCCGAGTCGGTGTGCGACCTCCGGGACGCCACCGATGCAGAGGCTGCCGCCTCGGCCATCGACGAGATCGAGGACGAGATCGAGGACCTCGTCAAGCGGTACGGGATCGCCACCGGCGAGGACCGGGCCGACGTCCGGAACAACCTGGCCGACCTCGCCGAGCACGCCGTCCAGGGCAACGAGGTGCTCGTGCAGCAGGACCTCGCGGTGCTGCAGCGCAGCGCCGAGAACATCCGCGACGACGCCGGCGACGTGCAGCAGTCAGCATGGACCGGGTTCGCCGACGGTCTCCAGGAGTGCATCGTCGACTGACGCGCCGCTCGCCCACCAGGGCGAGCGTGGCCTGACGTGGTGGTGCGGGCCCTGCCTGCACCACCGCGTCAGGGCTGGCGGTGGCTGAGGATCACGCGAGGGTCGACGCCCTGCGTCGGGTTCAGGACGGCTCGGCCTCGAGGATGCGGCGGGCCTCGGCGTTGCGCTCGCGGTCGGCGTCGCTGACGGTCGGGTAGCGGAGGTCGAGCGACTCGATCGTGTCGACGAGGATGGCGACGGTCAGCGCCTGCATGACGTGCTTGTGGTCCGCGGGGACGACGTACCACGGCGCCCACTCGGTCGAGGTCGCCGTGATGGCGTCCTCGTAGGCGGCCATGTACTCGTCCCAGTGGGCGCGCTCGGTCGACGTCGTCGGCGCTGAACTTCCACAGCTTGTCGGGGTTGTCGAGCCGGGCCATGAAGCGCCGCTTCTGCTCGGCCTTCGACACGTGCAGGAACAGCTTCACGACCTTGGTGCCGTTGCGGTCGAGGTGGCGCTCGAACGCGTTGAGGTCCTCGTAGCGCCCGTCCCAGAAGTCGGGGCCCCGGTCCCCGTCGGGCAGGCGCTGCTTCTCCAGCCACTCGGGGTGGACCCGCAGGGCGATGACCTCCTCGTACTGCGACCGGTTGAAGATGCCGATGCGACCCCGCTCGGGTGCGTTCTTCTGGATCCGCCACAGGAACGAGTGGTCGAGCTCCTCGCTCGAGGGCTGCTTGAACGACACGACCTGCACGCCCTGGGGGTTCACGCCCGACATCACGTGCTCGATGGTGGAGTCCTTGCCGGCGGCGTCCATGGCCTGGAAGACGACGAGCAGGGAGTGCGTGTCGCTGGCCCAGAGGAGCTCCTGGGCATCGCTCAGTCGCTCGATGCCGCGCCGGAGGACGTCCTTGGCGGCCGCCTTCAGCTCCGTCTTCGAGAGCGACTCGTACTCGCCGACGCCGGACCACCGCGTCGGGCGACCGGCGAGGTCGGCGCCGCACGCCAGGGGCCACGCGCAGGTCCGCGAGGATCGCCGCGGCGCTGCTCGGGGTCGTCCGGGCCTGGATCGTCGGGTGTCATGGTGCGTCTCCGTGGGGGGCGTGCGCCTGGCGGCGCAGGACGAGCTTGGTGATCTCCTCGACGACGACGAGGCCGACGGCGAGCAGCAGGCAGACCAGCCACTGGCCGCCCGTGAGCGAGGTCGTGTCGAGCATCCGGTTGAGGACGTCGAGCTCGGTGGCGAGGACGATGGCGACGAGCGTGCCGCCGTAGAGGGTCAGCTGACGCCGGTCGGCCACGATGTCGCGGGAGAAGATCGTGCGGGTCTGGCTGCGGGCGCTCATGCCGGCGGCCACGTTCATCAGCGAGAACACGGTCACGGCCATCGTGGTGGCGACGAGCGGCGTCGGCCCAGCCCTCGAAGGCGTCACGCACCCAGAGGGTGGCGACCGCCATCAGCACGCCGAGCCCGACGGCACGGACCCACTGCGGGCACGTTCAGCACCGGCTCGGCGAGCGGTCGGGGCTTGCGGGCCATGAGGCCGGGCAGCGGCTTGTCGAACCCGAGCGCGATGGCGATGGGCACCTGCACCACGAAGTTGATCCAGAGGACCGCCAGCGGCGAGAACGGGATGCCGTCGGCGATCGAGAAGATCGCGGCGCCGAGGAACGTGGCGATGAAGCCCACCAGGGCCGCCATCTGGAAGCGGATGTACTTCGAGAGGTTGTCGTAGAGCTCCCGGCCGTACTCGACGGCCCGCACGATGGTGGCGAAGTTGTCGTCGGTGAGGATCATCACGGCGGCGTCCTTCGACACCTCGGTGCCGGTGATCCCCATGGCCACGCCGATGTCGGCCTTCTTCAGCGCCGGGGCGTCGTTCACGCCGTCGCCCGTCATCGCCACGATGTTGCTCTGCTCCTGGAGGGCGTGGACCAGGCGGATCTTGTCCTCGGGGGCGACCCGGGCGACCACGCCGATCTCGCGGCAGCTGCGTCGGCGAGCTCCTCGTCGGTGAGCGCCGCGAACTCCGCGCCGGTCAGGGCGCGCCCCTCGATGCCCAGCTCCTTGCCGATCGCCGCCGCGGTCACCGCGTGGTCGCCGGTGATCATCCGGACCTCGATGCCGGCGCTGTGGCACTTGGCGATGGCCGCCTTGGCCTCGGCCCGGGGCGGATCGACGATGCCGACCATGGCGATGATCGTCAGGTCGTGGACCAGCGCCGATCAGGTCGCCGTCGGGGTCGAACTCGCGACGGGTCGAAGTCGCGCCGGGCCACCACCATCACCCGCTCGCCGGACCCGGCCATGCGCTCGTTCTCGGCGAGCGCGGCGGCCCGCTGGTCGGAGGCGATGTCGTGGACCTCGCCGTCGGGCGACCAGTAGGTGCTCGCCCGGTCGATGAGGACGTCGGGCGCGCCCTTCACGAAGCACGCGCACCACCTCGCGCCCGCTGCGGTCGGTCATCCGGTGGAACGTGGCCATGAACTTGTACTCGGAGTCGAACGGCACCTCCGCCACCCGCGGGTAGCGCGCGCGGGCGCCGTCGAGGTCGATGCCGCCCTTGGCGGCGAGCACGATGAGCGCGCCCTCGGTCGGGTCGCCGATCAGGTCGCCGGCGTCGTCGAGCCGGGCGTCGGCGCACAGGGCCATCGGCAGGAGCGCGTCGTCGAGGTCGAACGACAGCCCGCCCGTCGTGGCGTGATCTCGCCGGTGGTGGCGTAGCCCTCGCCGCTGATCGTGAACCGGTTGCGGCCGGGCACCACCAGCTCCCGTGCGGTCATCTTGTTCAGGGTGAGCGTGCCGGTCTTGTCCGAGCAGATGGCCGACACCGAGCCGAGCGTCTCCACCGACGGCAGCCGCTTGACGATGGCGTTGTGCTCGGCCAGCACCCGCGTGCCCATCGAGTACAGCGTGGTGACGACGGCCGGCAGGCCGGTCGGGATGGCGGAGATGGCCAGGGCGACGCCGGCGAGGAACACCTCGTCGAAGGGCCGGTCGCTCGCGGATGCCGAGGAGCACCATGGCGACGAAGGCGATCCCGGCGATGCCCACGATGACCTGGGTGAGCCGGTCGAGCTGCTTCTGCAGCGGCGTCTTCTCCGCCTCGGTCTGGTTGAGCAGCGTGGCGATGTTGCCGATCTCGGTGCTCATCCCCGTGCCGGTCACGATCATCTCGCCCCGGCCCCGGGTGACCGACGTGTTCATGAAGGCGAGGCAGATCCGATCGCCGAGTCCGACGTCGTCGCCGTCGATCGACGCGAGGTCCTTCAGCACCGGTGCGCTCTCGCCGGTGAGCGCCGCCTCCTCGATCTCGAGGGTGGCCGCCACGATCAGGCGGCCGTCGGCGGGGACCCGGTTGCCCGCCTCGAACAGCACGATGTCGCCGGGCACCAGCTCGGCGGCGTCGATCTCGACCGCCGCGCCGTCCCGCCGCACCCGGGCGATGTCCTTCAGCATCTTCTCGAGCGCAGCCAGGCTCGCCTCGGCCTTCGCCTCCTGCCGCAGGCCGAGCACGGCGTTGAAGACGGTCAGGCCGAGGAGGACGATCGTGGTGCCCGCCTCGCCGGTGACCACCTGGTTCACGATCGCCGCGCCCACGAGGATGATCTGCATCAGGTCCTGGTACTGGCGCAGGAACGCCTGCAGACCCGACTCCGCCTTCTTGGCGGCGAGGACGTTGGACCCGTACTGCTGGCGTCGCCGGTCGACCTCGAGCGCGGACAGCCCGCGGGCGGGGTCGACGTCGAGGCGCGTGGCGACCTCCTCCGGTGCCAGCTGGTACCACGAGGGACGGGCCGCCGCGCCCGCGCGTGCACTGACGTCGATGTCGCTCACTGGGCTCCAGGGTCGCACCTCCCCGTGCCCGCCGCCTCCGCCATCGTGGGTGAGACGGGCGGACGATGACGCACGCCACGCGGGCCGGCGTCGGCTCCGGACCCGGCCGGGGACGTTCGCCCCTGGCCTGGGGACCGCCGAGCGGGCACGCTCATCGGGGGCCGACCACGGGAGGTCGATCACGATGACGACGAGTCGGACGAGGGCCGACGGGCCGAGGAGGCCGGCGTGCCGGTGACGACCACCGCCGGGTCGGCCGGGGACGTGGCGCCGAAGGTGGTCGAGACCCACTCGGCGGTCCTGTTCTTCGTGGGCGATCGGGTCTACAAGGTCAAGAAGGCCGTCGACCTCGGCTTCCTCGACCACCGGGACCTCGCCACCCGCAAGGCGGTGTGCGAGCAGGAGGTCGCGCTCAACCGACGGCTGGCGCCGGACGTGTACCTCGGCGTCTGGGACGTGGTGGGCCCGGACGGCACGGCGTCGGACCACCTCGTCGTGATGCGGCGGATGCCGGCCGATCGGAGCCTCGCCCGGTGCGTCGCGGCCGGGGAGGACGTCGACGACGCCCTCCGGCACATCGCCCACGCGGTGGCCACCCTCCATGCCGGCGAGCCGCCGTCCCCACGCGCCGGGGAGCTGGCATCGGTGCAGCGCGGTGCGGCGGAACTGGCACGACTCCTTCACCCACCTCCGCACCCTCGAGGCCGACGCCGGTCTCGACGGGTCGACGTGCCGACGCATCGAGGAGCTGGTCGACCGCTACCTCGGCGGGCGGGAGCCCCTGTTCCGCCAGCGCATCGAGGACGGGTGGGTGCGCGACGGCCACGGCGACCTCATGGCCGAGGACATCTTCCTGCTGCCCGACGGACCCCGGATCCTCGACTGCCTGGAGTTCGACGAGCGCTACCGCATCGGTGACGTGGTCGGCGACGCCGCCTTCCTGGCCATGGACCTGGAGCGGATCGGTCGTCCGGACCTGGCCCGCCGGTTCCTCGCGCTCTACCAGGACATGGCCGCGGCGCGCTGGCCCCCGTCGCTCGCCCACCACCTCGTCGCCTACCGGGCCCACGTGCGGGCCAAGGTGGGGGCGATCCGCCAGGTCCAGGCCGGCCGGTCGTCCGACGAGGAGGTGGCCGGGCTGCTCGACCAGGCCCGGCGACACCTCGAACGCGGGCGGGTGCGGCTGGTGCTCGTCGGAGGACCGCCGGGCACCGGGAAGTCGACGGTGGCCGAGGGCATCGCCGACGCCCTCGACGCGGTCGTCCTCCGCACCGACGAGGTGCGCCGGCGACTCCCCGACCCGCCGGAGGGGCGCTACGCGCCCGAGGCGAAGCGGGCCGTGTACGACGAGGCGAGGCGCGAGGCGGGGCGGCTGCTCGGCCTCGGCCACCACGTCGTGCTCGACGGCACCTGGGACGACCTCGACCTGCGGACCGCGGCCCGGAGCCTGGCGGACGACACCGCCGCCGACCTCGTGGAGCTGGTGTGCCGCGCCCCCGACGCCGTGGCCGCGGCGAGGGTCGCGGGCCGGCTGGCGGTCGGCACCGACGCCTCGGAGGTGACCCCCGAGGTGGCGACCGCGCTGGCGGCCCGGTTCCCGAGCTGGCCGGAGGCCACGGTCCTCGACACGACCGAGCCCGTCGCCGACACGGTGCGACGGGCCCTCGTCGCGATCGGCTGGGACGAGGAGGACTCGTGACCTCGACCATGCAGGCCTGGATCGTCGATGCCCCAGGCCCGCGGCCGCCGGTCCGCTGCGCCTCGTCACCCACCCCGTCCCGGAGCCCCTCGGGCGCGAGGTGCTCGTCCGGGTGCACGTGTGCGGGGTCTGCCGGACCGACCTCCACCTCGCCGAGGGTGACCTCCCCCCTCGTCGCCACGGCGTCGTCCCGGGCCACGAGGTCATCGGCACGGTGGAGTCCACCGGGCCGCTCGTCCGGGAGCTCGAGGTGGGCGAGCGGATCGGCATCCCGTGGCTGCGATGGACGTGCGGCCGATGCCGTTGGTGCCGTCGAGGGACGGGAGAACCTCTGCACCGCGCCCGCCTTCACCGGGTGGGACGCCGACGGCGGCTTCGCCGAGCTGGCCGTCGTCGACGAGCGCTTCGCCCACCGCATCCCGGCGTCGATCTCCGACCACGACGCCGCGCCGCTGCTCTGCGCCGGGATCATCGGCTACCGGGCCCTGCGCCGGTCCCGCCTGCCCGAGGGGGGACGGCTCGGCATCTACGGCTTCGGCGCCTCCGCGCACCTGACCGCCCAGGTCGCCCTCCACGAGGGCGCGACGGTGCACGTGCTCACCCGCTCGGAGGCGGCCCGGGCCCTGGCCCTCCGGCTCGGGTGCGCCTCGGCGGGACCCGCCGACGGCCGGCCACCCGAACCGCTCGACGCCGCGATCCTCTTCGCTCCGGTCGGCGACCTGGTACCGGTCGCGCTGGGTGCGCTCGATCGGGGGGCCACCCTGGCCATCGCCGGCATCCACCTCACCGACGTCCCGACCCTCGACTACGCCGCGCACCTCTTCAACGAGCGGTCGGTCACCAGCGTCACCGCCAACACCCGGGCCGACGGCACCGAGCTCCTCGCCCTGGCCGAGCAGATCCCGCTCCGGCCGTCGGTCGTCCGCTACCCCTTCGGCGCGGTCGACCGGGCCCTCGTCGACCTGGCGGCCGATCGGGTGGACGGCGTGGCCGTGGTCGACGTCGCCCCGGGCGGCGGGTCGACCCCGCCGACCGCACCGACGGCCTGATCGGCCGCTCGTCGTCGGCGTCGGCGCGCCCGGACGGCCTTGTGGACGGCATCGGCCGCGATCACCGCCGGGGCCGCGGCACAGCGCGACGAGCAGGGCGGGCACGGGCGGAGGTGCATGTTCCAGAAGTCGGGCGATCGGTCCGATCACGAGGAAGGCCACCAGGGCCAGGCCTGACGAGGCCACGGCCCAACCGAGCAGGCGGTTGGTGCCGAGGGGGATGCGGTAGGCGGGCCGACGGGCGCTCCGACAGGCGTAGGCGTTGGCCATCTGACCGAAGACGACGGCGGAGAAGGCGGCACCAGAGGCCGCCATGAGCGCGTGGCCCGTCGGGAAGTCCTCGCCCGGGCGCCACCCTGCGGCGAGCAGACCGACGGTGAAGGCCAGCATCTCCACCATGGCCTCGGCCGGGCCCAGCACCCCGAAGACCCTCCGCAGGAGGGCGCCGTCGATCAGGTGCCGCCGTTCGGGCGGGCGGGTCATGGTGTCCTCGCCGGCGGGCTCGCCGCCCAGGGCGAGGGCCGGGAGGAGGTCGGTCCCGATGTCGAGGCACAGGATCTGCAGCACCCCGAGGGCCAGGGGGAAGCGGCCCGCCGAGAGCGCCCACACCACGAACGGGGTGAGCTCGGCCACGTTGTCGGTGAGGTGGTAGGTGAGGAAGCGGCGGATGTTGGTGAAGGTGGACCGCCCCTGCTCCACCGCGGCGACGATCGACGCGAAGTCGTCGTCGAGCAGCACGAGGTCGGCGGCCTCGCGGGCCACGTCGGTGCCCGAGCGCCCCATGGCGACGCCGATGTCGGCCTCGCGCAGGGCGGGGGCGTCGTTCACGCCGTCGCCCGTCATGGCGACGACGTGGCCCCGCCGCTGGAGGGCTGTGGTGATGCGGAGCTTGTCCTCGGGGGTGACCCGGCTGATCACCACGCCGTCGTGGTCGATCAGGGCGCCCAGCGCCGCGTCGTCCGGTGGGAGGTCGGCGCCCTCGAGGACGATCTCCTCGGGCCCCAGCAGCCCGACCTGGGCGGCGATCGCCCGCGCCGTGGCCGGGTGGTCCCCGGTGACCATGATGACCTGCACGCCGGCCCCCCGGCAGGTCGCCAGCGCCGCGCCGACGTGACCGCGCGGGGGGTCCTGCAGCCCGAGGAGGCCCAGCAGCTCGAGGTCGCGCTCCACGACCTCGGGGTCGGCGCCGGGCTCGATCCCCGCTCCGTCGCGGCGGGCCACGGCGAGGACCCTCAGACCCCGGCTCGCCAGCTCCTCCACCGCCGCCGACGCTCCGTCCGCCGGGTGGCAGCGGGGCAGCACCGAGTCCGGTGCCCCCTTCACGAGGAGCGCCCCGTCGGTCACGGCCGACTCCCGCCGCCGGACCGGATCGAAGGGGAAGCGGGTGGCGACCTCGAGGTCGTCGGGCCACGGACCCCCTCCGGTCCGCTGGGCGAGGGCATCGATCGCCGCCTCCATGGGGTCGCCGACCGCGTGCCAGACACCGTCGCGGCACACGGCTCGGCCCTGGGAGCAGACCCGTGCGGCCGAGGCGGCGTGGGCGGCGGCCTCCACGGCTTCCGGGCTCCCGTGCAGCTCGGCGGTCGGGCCGTACCCCTCGCCGTCCACCCGCACCTGGCCGACGGGCGTCCACACCGCCACGACGTCCATCTCGTTGCGGGTGAGGGTGCCGGTCTTGTCGGTGCAGATGCACGTCGTCGCGCCGAGGGTCTCGACCGCCTCGAGGTGTCGGACCAGGGCCTGGCGTCGGGCCATGCGCTGTGCGCCCATGGCCAGCGACAGCGTGACGGTCGGGAGCAGTCCCTCGGGCACCAGGGCGACGGTGACGCCGATGGCGAAGAGGAACCCGTCGTCGGCCGGCGAGCCGACCAGGAGCGAGATCGCGAAGAACGCCGTGCCCACGCCGACGGCGACGGCCGCGATGGTCCGGACCACCCGATCGAGCTCGGTGGCGAGAGGGCTCTTGGGTCTCTCCACGCCCGCGGTCAGGCGGGCGATCTCGGCCAACCGGGTGCGCGCACCGGTGGCCTCCACCACCCCCTCCCCCACGCCGGCGACGACGAAGCAGCCGGCGTGGACCTCGTCACCCGGCCCCGCCGAGGCGGGCACGCTCTCACCGGTGAGCATCGACTGGTCGATCGAGAGCGCGTGGGCCTCGGCGAGCCGGAGGTCGGCCGGGATGCGATCGCCGGTGGCCAGGACCACCCGGTCGCCGACCACCACCTCCGCCGCGGCCACCCGGATGGGCATCCCGTCGCGCCGGACGGTCACGCCGGCGGGCAGCAGCTCGCGCAGCTCCTGGGTGGCTCGCTCCGCCCGCTGCTCCTGGGCGAAGGCGAAGATCCCGTTCACCACGATGACCACGAAGATGGCCACGCCGAGCTGGGGCAGCCCCGCGACCAGGGCCAGGAGGCCGGCGACCCAGAGCATGAGGGCGAAGAAGTGCACCATCTGCGTCGCCAGGCGCCACCAGGCGGGCGGGGTGCGGGCCGAGGGCAGGACGTTGGGCCCGTCCTGTGCCAGCCGGGCCGCGGCCTCCTCGCCCCGCAGCCCGTCGCGCGGGTCGACCGACGTCAGGTCGAGGCCCTCGGTCACGGGCGAGAAGCCCCCCACGACGACGTCATCGGTGGAGTCTCCGCCGCCAGGGGCCACGGGTCCAGGGCAGAACGTCCTCTCGGGCTCGGCCGCGGCCGTCGTCGCGTCAGCCCTCTCGCAGCCCGAAGCGGATCGGCGCGGAGTAGACGCTCGTGCCGTCCCGGTCGTGCAGGAAGAACGAGATCTCCGCGCTGGCGTCGTCCACGTCGTAGAGGGCGTGCCAGAAGGTGCGGGCCTCCTCGATCGGTGCGCGTGAAGCGCGACGGCGGCGAACTGCTCCCGGATGTCGTCGCGGTCGACGACGGCGCCGTCGGCGTTGGCCTCGGTGAGCGTGCGCCAGCGGTGGTAGGTCAGCGCCGCGGTGCCGATCGGGCCCGTGTCGTCGGGCAGCTGGCGTCGGGTCGGGCCAGCGGTGCAGCAGGTGGTTGGTGCACACCAGGCGCCCGTCGCGCCGCCGGGTCCGGCTCGACGATCGCCTCGTGGTTGCGGCGCGGCGAGTGCTCCCAGACGAACGATCGCCCGGAGCGGTCGGCGACGACGAAGTGGCACGGCGTGAAGAAGTAGTAGTGCTTGGCGATGCGCAGGGCGTCGGCTGGCCTCGTCGACGGTGGCGCAGGTGTCGAGCAGGTAGCGCACGACCTGCTGCTCGGACAGCCCGACCTGCGGGCGCGCCGGTCGGTTCGGGGTCGGGCGTCTCGTTGTCGGCGAGCAGCGCGACGGTCAGGCCGGCCTCGTTGATGCCGTCCATGCCGCCCATGACGTCCATGATCCCGACCACGATCGACGCGTAGCCGTCGTCGGGGTGGAGCTCGACCACCCACGGGTCGGCGGCCAGCGGCCGCTCGTCGGGCAGCGGCGGGAGGCCGACGAGCTGGGTGAAGCGTGGCGGTCGGGAAGTCGAAGTTGCGCGACAGCAGCCCGTGGCCGTCCTTGGTGCCCGAGCCCGGGTAGAAGGCGACCGAGCAGCCGGCCGGCAGCTCGTAGGTGCCGAGCCAGTCCAGCGCCACGGTCGGGATCGGACGGGTCGAGGCCGAAGTGGTCGGCGACGCCCCGGATCCGCTCGGCGTGGGCCGGGTGGTGGGCCGCGAACCACCGGCGGCGCACCCGCTCGACGGCGGGGTCGATGGCCGCGCGGCGCGGCCGCGGGGCCGTGGGCGGCCTCCGCGGCCGCGGCGAGGGCCCGGCCGATCTCGCGCTGGGTGCCGCCGACGCGCAGGTGGCGGACGGTCAGGAAGTCGTCGGCGCCGGTCGAGGGTGGTGGTCGTCGGGGTGCATGGTCGATCCTCCATGTAGTGCGAGTTCGTAGTATCATCGGATAATGCGAGATCGCAGTACATCTGTCAAGCCCCATCCGGTGGATGCGGTGCCGGCCGGAGGGCACGAACGTGCTGTTCGACGTCTGGCTGGTGTCGAGGGCCACCACGCGGTGCTCGACGCCGCCCTGGCGCCGACGGGGCTCACCGCCGACGAGTTCGGCATCTACTCGGTGCTCACGTCGGCCGACGCGCTCACCCCGTCCGAGCTCGCCCGCTGGATGTCGGCCCCGCTCACCACCGTGTCGAGCTACGTGAAGCGCCTGGAGCGACGAGGCCACCTCGTCCGCGAGCCGCAACCCCGACGACGGCCGCTCGTCCCTCCTGCGGCTCACGCCCGCCGGTCGCGACGCCCACCAGGCCGCCGGGCAGGCGTTCCTCCCCGTGCTCGACCAGGTCGTCGCCGCGCTCGGCCGCAACGAGCCGACGGTGCGCCGGGCGTTCGGCCACCTGCGCGAGGCGCTGGACGCGACGGGTCGCCCGACCTGAGCCAACGGCGCGAACCGCTCGCCACCCTCCCGGCGACCGTCTCCTGATCGGGCACTAGACCGGGCGGTCAAGTCTTGCCAGACTGGCCGAGCCGCACCCCGGAGTCGGCGTCCGCCTGCCCACGGAGCGCACATGTCGATCGCCACCCTCCGAGACCGGGTCCGCCACCAGCGCGACGAGCTGCCCGGGCTGTACGGCGACATCGACTTCGACCTGGTGCCGGAGCGGCTGGCCCTGGGACTCGACGACGTCTCGGACCTCCCGTCGCACGTCAAGGTCTCCCGCGCCGAGCTGCTGGCCGACACCGATCTCGTCGACCTGATGACGACCGCCACGATGCTCGGCGACGTGGTGTGCGACGCCTACGTCGCCCGCATGCCCGACTTCGGGATGCAGCGGCTGATCGCGATGGTGCGCACCGCGTGCGGTGAGGGCATCGACGCGGTGGAGGACCCGCCCGAGGAGCTGGTCGCGTTCATCGAGGCGATGGAGGAGGTGCCCGACTGGATCGACCTCGACCTGGTCGAGCGGGGCGCCCGCGCCGAGCGGGTGGGCGCCGCCCTGGTGGCCCCCTTCGCCATCCGCGGCGCGTTCCTGGCCACCTTCATCAACGAGTACGCCGCCCTCCCGATGGCGCTCACCGGGTCGCTCTCCGACAAGCGGGCCGCCCGACGGGTCAACGAGACGGCCAGCTTCTTCGCCTCCACGGTGCTGCCCGGTGGCATGGATCGCGACGGCCCCGGCTTCGAGGCCGCGGCCATGGTCCGGCTCATGCACTCGATGGTCCGGTACAACGCGCTCCGCCGGTCGGACCGGTGGGACCAGGCCCGCTTCGGCATCCCGATCCCCCAGGTCGACCAGATGCCGGCCGGGCTGATCGGCGCCTTCCTGACCTCCGCCGCGGTGGTCAAGGACGGACGGGATGCCTTCGACGACGCCGAGCGGGCCCAGATCGAGACCGCCCGGTACCGCTGCCACCTGCTCGGCCTCCCTGAGGAGCTCCTCCCCGACGACCCCAAGGGCATCGTGCGGGTGTTCCTCGCCCGGGCGGCGACGCTCCGCAAGGGCTTCGACGACGAGACCTGCGGCGAGCTGGTGCGGGCCACCATGGGCGCCTACCTGCGGCCCGACCGCTCGCTGCCGAGCCGGGTGGCGGAGACGATCGAGCGCAGCTTCAGCACCGCCTTCTTCGTCAAGGCGTTCCTCGACGGCGACCGCGAGCGGGCCGCCGAGATGGGCGTCCACCTGAGCCCGGCCGACACGGCCTGCGTGGCGGTGACGGCACCGTTCATCCTCGGCCGGGCCAAGGCCGTGCAGCTGCTCGACGGGGTCGCGCCGCTGCGGCCGGCCGTCGACACCTACGTCACCTGGATGCTCAGGCGCCGGCTGCGCAGCTACGGCCACCCCGAGTTCCGCACCGACGCCAGCACCTACGCCCACGCGCGCGGCCGGTCGTCGGCCCAGCCCGCCACGACCTGACCACCTGGCGGGCGCCGGCGGCCGGGCGCTCAGACGGCCGGCATCACGTCGCCGACGACGATCCCGGACCCTCGGCGAGGGCCCTCGGACCGACGGCGGTCAGCCGACCAGGCGTTGCGTGATCGATTCCTTCGCGGTGATGAAGTCCTCGAACTCGATGTCGCCGTCGTCGTAGCGGGCGTGCAGCGCGGCGAGCTCGGCGACGAGGGCGTCCTCGTCGACCGGCGGGCCGGGTGCGGGCTCGTCGACCGGGGCCTGGCTGCGCTCCTGCCGCCGCGCCGCCTTGGCGGCGGCCTTCTCCTGGCGGGCCTTCTCTCGCTCACGCTTGGCGAAGCTGGCTTGGCTCATGTCGTGGCTCTTCCGGGTGGCGTTCGTTCTGCGTCTCGGGCCCACCGCGCTCCGGCGGCGGCCGGATCCCCGGCTGGCGGAGGTCCGGCTCCGGGGCTGCGTCGCCGGGCGTCTCCCGAGCGTCGCGCCCACCCGAACGGGATGTCCCGATCGAGTCGTCTCCTGGCCCCCTCCGAAGAGGGCGCCGGCGAGGGCGACCGGGTTCCCACCCTATCCGGCCCCGCCCCGCCTTCCCCGGTCGCGAACCGGGGGGTCGGGTCGGCGACTCCGCCAGATCGGGACCTTCGGCCCGGGTCAGGGCACCCGGCGGTTCCGTACGGTGACCTGGCGCGCCGGAGTGGTGCGCACGAGAGGACGCCATGGCAGATCGCATCGTCATCCTCGGCGGGGGCACCGGCGGCACCTTGACCGCGAACCGGCTGCGCAAGGAGCTGCCGGACGCCGCGATCACGGTCGTCGACGAGAACGACCGCCACGTCTACCAACCCGGCCTGCTCTTCGTGCCCTTCGGCATGGCCGACCCCGACGACATCGTGCGACCTCGCGGCAAGCAGCTCCACGCCGGCATCGACTACCTCTCGTTCGGCATCGAGAAGGTCGACATCGAGGCCCAGAGGGTGCACCTCACCGACGGATCGGTGCACGAGTACGACGTGCTGGTCGTCGCCACCGGGTCCCGACTCGTCCCGGAGGAGACCGAGGGCCTCCTCGGACCGGGGTGGATGGACACGGTCTTCACCTTCTACGACCTCGAGGGCGCCACCGCGCTCGCCGAGAAGCTGTCCACCTTCGAGGGCGGTCGCGTCGTGGTGAACGTCGTCGACATGCCCATCAAGTGCCCGGTGGCCCCGCTCGAGCTCTGCTTCCTGGCCGACTGGTACTTCACCGAGCGCGGCATCCGCGACCGGGTCGAGCTCGTCTACGCCACGCCGCTCGACGGCGCCTTCACCAAGCCGACCTCGTCCGCGCAGCTCGGCGGGATGCTCGCGGCCCGCGACATCGAGCTCGTCACCGAGTTCAACACGGGCGAGGTCGACGGCGCCGGTGGCCGGTTGATCGGCTACGACGAGCGTGAGATCCCGTTCGACCTGGCCGTGGTCGTCCCGGTCCACAGCGGGGCGGCCTACGTGGGCGACTCACCGGGCCTGGGCGACGCGCTCGACTTCGTGCTCACCGACCCCCACACGCTGCAGTCCGAGGTGGCGCCGAACATCTTCGCCATCGGCGACGCGGCCAACCTGCCGGCGTCCAAGGCCGGCTCGGTCACCCACTTCGAGGGCGAGGTGCTCGTCGCCAACATCAAGCACCTGCTCGCCGGCGAGGAGCTCGACGGGTCCTACGACGGGCACGCCAACTGCTTCATCGAGACCGGCTTCCACAAGGCGATGCTGATCGACTTCAACTACGACACCGAGCCGGTCGGCGGCCACTTCCCCGCCGCGGTCGGGATGCCCCTGCTCAAGGAGTCCCGGCTGAACCACCTCGGGAAGCTGATGTTCCAGTGGTTCTACTGGCACGCCCTGCTACCCGGGCGCGACATCCCCGGCATCACCCCTGACATGCCCACCGCAGGGAAGCACCTCACCGGTCCTTCCTCGTCCTGACCACCACACCTGGAGGCTCGATCATGGCCACAGCCACCATCGGCGGCGTCGACGTCGCCGTCAACGACGAAGGTTTCTTCGAGGACCCCTCCCAGTGGACCGAGGCGATGGCCCTCGAGCTGGCCCGGGCGGAGGGCATCGACGAGCTCACCGACCGGCACTGGACGGTCCTCCACTTCATGCGCAAGGAGTACGCCGAGAAGGGCACCGGCGCCACCGTCCGGGTGCTGGGCAAGACCTCGGGCGTCAGCGTGAAGGAGCTGTACCAGCTGTTCCCCAAGGGTCCTGCCAAGACCGCGGCGAAGATCGCCGGCATCCCCAAGCCCCGCGGCTGCATCTGACCACCCGATCGCCGGACCACCGGGCGCGTGCAGCGCACCGTCGGCGGCCGGCCCCACGAGAGGAGCCCACACCATGGGCGACACCATCGAGAAGGTCTCCATCATCATCTCGAAGGGATCCCTGGAGGGGATCTACCCCGGGCTGATCATGGCCAACGGCGCTCGCGCCGAGGGCATCGAGGCCAACCTCTTCTTCACCTTCTTCGGCCTCGACGCGATCCACGCCAAGCGCATCGAGCACATCAAGGTCGCGACGGTCGGCAACCCCGGCATGCACATGGCGACCCTCGTGGGCGGCCTGCCCGGCATGTCGGCCATCGCCACCCACATGATGGAGAAGAAGATGGCCGACCTCGACATCCCGCCGATCCACGAGTTCATCGAGATGATCAGCGACACCGGCGCCGGCCTCTACGCCTGCAAGGCGTCGGTCGACATGTTCGAGTTCACCAAGGACGACTTCATCGAGCAGATCGACGACATCATCACCGTGGGCGAGTTCTACGAGAACGCCGCCGGCGGCCAGATCATCTTCACCTGACGCCGGGGCCCGCGCCCCGACCTCCGGCCGCCGGCCCGGTCCGGCCCGGTCGGTTTCCCGGCCGGCGCATCGGGAAGCGCGGATGGGCATGGCACCCACTGACCTCACGATCGGCGCGTTCCTCTCCAGCGAGGAGAAGGGACCTCGGGAGATCCTGGAGGTCGCCGAGGTCGCCGCCGACGCCGGCTTCACCGACCAGGTGGTGTCGGACCACTTCCACCCCTGGATCGACGCCCAGGGGCACAGCCCGTTCGTGTGGAGCGTGCTCGGGGCGCTGGCCGGGCGGACCCGGGGACGGCTGGGGACGGGCGTGACCTGCCCCACCATGCGCATCCACCCGGCGATCATCGCCCAGGCTGCGGCCACGACCGCCGTGATGTCCGGCGGCCGCTTCTTCCTGGGCGTCGGCAGCGGCGAGAACCTCAACGAGCACGTGCTCGGCGACCGGTGGCCGCCCGCACCGGAGCGGCTCTCGATGCTCGAGGAGGCCGTCGCGGTGATGCGAGCGCTCTGGACGGGCGACGAGGTCACCCACGAGGGCCGCCACTACCGGGTCGAGGATGCCCGCATCTACGACCTGCCCGACGAGCCGCCTCCCGGTGATGGTGTCCGCCTTCGGGCCCCAGGCGGCGAGCGTTGGCCGCGTCCATCGGAGACGGTCTCGTCACCACGTCCCCCGACGCCGACACCATCGCGGTCTACCGGGAGGCCGGCGGCAAGGGGCCGGTCATCGCCTGCACCAAGATGTGCTGGGCACCGGACGAGGCCGAGGCCAGGAGCACCTACGCGTCCCTCTGGCCGACCAGTGGGGTCCCCGGCCAGCTCAGCCAGGAGCTGCGCACACCGGGGCTCTTCGAGCAGGCCGTCGAGGTCGTGACCGAGGACGACGCGGTCGGCTCGACGCCGGTCGGCCCCGACCCCGAGCGCCACGTGGAGGCCCTGCGCTCGTTCGCGGAGGCCGGGGTCGACGAGGTGTACCTCCAGCAGGTCGGGCCCGACCAGGAGAAGGCCTTCGCCTTCCTCCGCGACGAGGTGCTCCCCCGCCTCTGACGTCACCGATCCTGGCCGGATGGCATCGACGTCCCACCTGGACGACGAGGAGATCAGCCCGCACCGGGGAATGGCCGGTCCGACCGGCCGGTTCCCCCCTGCGCCGGACCACGGCCGTGATCAGGAGGCTCGCATGACACCCGACGGCCGAAGCCCGGCGCCACCCGCGACCGAGGTCCGGGAGCTGGTCGGCGTCTACCACGCCGACGGCACGGTCCTGGGGGAGATCTCCTACTGGATCAAGGCGCGCCTCGGCCGGGGGCACTGCCAGCTGTGCGACATCACCCACGGGTCGGTGCGCGAGAAGACGGAGTGGCGGACGTGCCGCTCCTCGCTGCCCGTCCCCTTCACGACCGTCCACCTCGACGAGCGCTCTCCGGAGGTGGCCCGGGCGACCGAGGGCCAGACGCCGTGCGTCGTGGCCGTCACCGCCGACGGCATCCGGATGCTCCTCGACCCGGCCGACCTCGAACGGTGCGCCGGCTCACCCTCCGGCCTGATCACCGCAGTCGAGGACGCCGTCGACCGCAACGGCCTGTCCTTCCCCCGCTGATCTCGACTGGCGTCGACTGCGTGGGACGTCGCCGCGTGGGCTCCGCTACGGTGCGGTCGGCCATCCCGCCACCCGCGTCGACGACGTCAGGCGCTCGTGACCGGATGGTGGACTCGCGCCACGGGGGTGGTGCCCGTCTCGGGGGCGGCCCACTGCCAGCCCTCGCAGGAGGCCCCTTTGCCACGCAGATCCGTCGACCAGGCCCGCGAGGTCAAGCTGGAGACCGACGCGCTGGTCCAGCGGATCCAAGAGGCCATCGGCTCCCCCACCCTGACGGACGGGAGCGCTCGCACGTTGCTCGCCGACCTCCTGGTCAGCGTGCAGCGGCTCCAGCTCGCCGAGGAGCAGCTCACCGAGCTGACCGAGCAGGTGGCGACGTCGCACGCCGCGATCGACGCGGAGCGCGAGCGCTACGAGCACCAGCTGGACCAGCTGCGCACCGACGTCGCCCTCCTGTCGAGCATCGCCGAGGCGAACCGGCTGGTGACCTCCGACGACGATCCCACCGACGCCCTCCTGCAGAGCCTGGTCGACCTGGCCACGGGCCGTGACCCGGACGTCCGAGCCGGGATCCTGCTGACCGACGTGAAGGGGAGGGTTGCGGCCCGAGCCGTGTCGGACGCCGACGCCGACGAGCTGTGCCGCCTGCAGATCACCCACGGGGGTCCGGCGATCGAGGCCCTGCACCGGGGCGAGCGGGAGGTCCGCGCCGCGAGCGACCTGGCCGAGTGGCCCGAGCTGGCCGCGGAGGTGGACCGCCTCGGCTTCGAGTGGGTGCTCTCCCAGCCGATCGAGGTGGCCAGGACCGTGCGGGGGGTCTTCAACGTCTACGGCACGGGATCCTCGGCGGCCGCCGAGAACGCGACCGCGCTCCTGGCCGATCACGCCGGGTCTGCGATCGCCAACCGCGAGCTGTACCTCACCACCCGGAGGCTGGTCGGCCACCTCGAGACCGCGCTCGAGTCACGCGGGGTCATCGAGCAGGCCAAGGGGATCCTGATGGCGCGCGAGGGCTGCGACTCCGAGACCGCGTTCGACATCCTCCGCCGCGCCTCCCAGCGGGAGAACCGCAAGCTGTACGAGGTGGCGACGACCCTGGTCGAGGGTCTGGCCCGCCGCGGGCGGGGCGACGGCTGCCCGTCCTGACCGGCGAAGGGCGGCGTCTCCAGCCGGGCCTCAGAGCGAGGTCAGGACGGCTCGATGTCGAACAGCTCGTCGGTGGAGGTGATCTCGAGGAGTCGCATGACCGCCTCCGTCGGCGAGCGCAGGACGACCGTCCCCCCGTGGGGCACCCGCACCTCCCGCGCCTCGAGGAGGACCCGGAGCCCGGAGGAGTCGATGAACTCGACCCCCGAGCAGTCGATCACGAGATCACTGCCCTCGAGGCTCGACGCGAACGACGGCGCGGTGGCGGAGTCGATCTCCTTCGGCGCGACGATGACGGTCCCCATGGCAACCTCCTCGGCGGAGTCTGCCATCGTTCCGCTTCCTGCTCGCCATCGCAGCAGGTGGATCCGCGGCTGGTCGGGCCGGCCCGGCGGCCGGGTGTGCCAGCGCTCGCCGAGCAGGCCGGCGGGATAGTGTCGCCCCTCCTGGACGTCCCCTGATCCCCACGCGGCGAAGGGCAGCCATGGTCTCGACCAAGTCCGGAGCGACGAGCGCCACCGCGCCGCAGACGTGGCCGACCTGGCACCTGTTCGCCGTCGTGTGCGGCTCCTACGCCTTCGGTTCCCAGCTCGCCTACGCGTGGTTCGGGGCGGACGGCACCAATGCGTCGTTCTTCCCCGCAGCCGGCGTGACGCTGGCTGCGCTCGTCCTCACGCCTCGCGATCGGTGGTGGGTGGTCCTGAGCGCCGCCGCCCTCGCCGAGGTCCTCGTCGACCTGCTCCACGACATCCCCTTGGCCGCGACGCTCGGCTACACCTGCGCCAACCTCGCCCAACCGGTCGTGGGGGCGTTGCTCCTACGGCAAGGGTCGGAGCGCCTCGACATCTCCCGCACCATCGACCTGCTCCGGTTCCTCGCCTTCGGCGTGGTGGTGGCCCCGCTCGTCGGGGGCGTGCTGGGGGCGACGACGTTCGTCCTCATCCAGGACGGCGACGGCTGGGGCCGGTTCGCCCTCGAGTGGTGGGCGGGCGACGGGCTGGGGATCCTCATCGTCGGCGGTGCGATCCTGGCCTGGGCGGCACCGGTGGGTTCGGCGCCGAGCGGGTCGATCGAGAGGGTCGCGCTGGTCGTGGGCACGACCGCGGCGACGGCCATGGCGTTCTGGCTGCGCGCGCCAGGGCTGATGCCCATCGCGCTGGCCCTGCTGATGGCCACGGCGGTCCGGACCCGCACCAGGGGTGTCGCGGCGGCCGGCGCCGGCGCCGGGTTGGTCGCCGCGTCGTTCACCGCCGGCGCCCATCGCCTGTGGGAGCCCGCCGAGCTGGATCCGGCGGTGGGTCTGCTCTACCTGCAGCTGGCCGTCGCCGTCACGCTCGGGACGGCCCTGGCCCTCGCCGCCGAGGTGAACGCCCGGGAGGCCGCAGTGGCGGGGACGGCCGCCCTCGAGGCGGCCCGATCGGAGCAGGAGCTGGTGGGCGCGGACGACGCGCTCCTCGCGACGATCTCGTTGGCCCTGCAGGCGGTCACCACCGTCGACGAGAGACGACGGTGCCTCACCCAGCTGCTGCACGACCGCCGGAGCATCGAGGCGTCGGTGGAGGTGGTGCGGGACGAGCGCGCGCCGGGTGACCAGCGTCCAGACCCGTTCGGCCGGCCGACGCCCGAGGGCACCGTCGAACGGGTCCTCCGGGCCCGTGGGCGGGAGGTGGGCGTGCTTCGGTTGCGCAACGCCGACGGCAGCCCGCTCGTCGTGCGACCGGCCTTCGTCGACGCCCTGTCCGTCCGGGTGGGGCTGGCGATCGAGAACGCGGTGCTCTACGAACGGGAGCGGGATGCCTCCCACGCCTTCCAGGTCGGCCTGCTCGGAGGCCCGCTCCCCCAGGTGGCTGCCTGCGAGCTCGGCGCGTCGTACCGCTCGGCCGGAGCCGCCCTGGAGGTCGGTGGCGACTGGTACGACGCCTTCGAGCTCCCGAACGGTCACCTCGCCCTCGTCGTCGGAGACGTGGTCGGCAAGGGCCTCGACGCAGCCATCGCGATGGGCCAGCTGCGGGGCGCGGTCCGATCGCTCGCGACCTTCTCGACGCCGGCCGAGCTGCTCGTCCGCCTGGACGAGGTCGTCGCCAACGTCCCCGAAGCGCGCGGGTCGACCCTCGTCTACGTGGAGTACGACCCGTCGTCGGGACACATCTGTCACGCGTCGGCCGGCCATCCCCCACCGGTGGTCGTCACGGCCACGACGGCGACCGGCCGCCTCCTGTCCGGAGGGCGGTCGACCCCGCTGGGATACGGCCGGGAGATCGACCGGTCCGAGGCTCGCAACATCCTCTCCGAGCGGGATCTCCTGGTGCTCTACACCGACGGGCTGGTCGAGCGGCGGTCAGCCGGGATCGACGAGGGTCTGGCTCGCCTGCAGAGCGTGGCCGGCCGGATGGCCGAGCTCGGGGTCGACGCCCTCTCGGACCGACTCCTCGAGGCCATGGCCCCGCCCGGGGGGTTCACCGACGACGTGTGCACGCTCGTCGTCCGGGCGCACCCGAGTGACGTCTTCGCCCACGAGGTCGACGGTGCCCCCGATGCCCTCTCGGGGTGTCGGGCGGCCGTGCGGGCCTGGCTCCGCTCGCAGGCGGCCTCCGCGGAGGACGAGCGCGACGTGGTCCTTGCCATCGACGAGGCGGTGTCGAACTGCATCGAGCACGGGTATCGCGGGTCTGGCGGCCCGGTCCAGGTCCTGGGCTCGGTCATCGACGGGCGGGATCTGCTGTGCGTGGTGCGCGACGAGGGGCGGTGGGTCGAGCCGGCGCACCGCGCCGGCCGAGGCTGGGGCCGTGGGATCATGGCCACCGTCATGGACGACGTGGAGGTCGACACCTGCACCACCGGCACCGAGGTCCGACTCACCCGCCGCCTCTCGGGATGACCTTGGTCCCGGCTCCGGCCGGACGAGTGACGGGTGCGACGTGACCGATCCCCACACGGGGCGATCGGACCGGTTTGGTCACCTCGACCGAGGCGAGGGTCCCAGAGGGAGATGGCCGACCTCGTCGGGCGCTCCCGCGAGCCCGTTGAGACCTCCAGCGGGCTCAGGTTGAGGCCCCGCCGTGCGGGGCCTCAACTCATGCCCGAGCCGCGGCGCCGCATCGCTCGCGCCGTCGGGGCGCTGGTGGCTCCTCATCGGCGACGGAGGGCTTCACCGCGCCGCGGCAGAGGACCCGACCGTGTCGGCCGCGTAGGCGCCCCGCTCGCCGAGCGGCCGATGGGGTGGATCGGTCGAGTCGCGCCTGGTCTGGCGTTCGGCCTCGGCGTTGATCTCGGCCCCGAGGATGATCGCCACCGTCGACAGCAGCAGCCACAGCATCAGCACCGCGACCGCGCCGAGAGACCCGTAGGTCTCGCCGTACGAGCCGAAGCGGGACGTGTAGAACGAGAACCCGATCGACGCAAGGAGCCAGACCACCGTCGCGACGATCGTGCCGGGGGCGATCCAGGCCCATCGGGCCCGCTCCCGATCGGGCCCGTAGCGGTACAGGACCGACAGCCCGATGATCAGGCCCACGGCCAGCAGCGGCCAGCGCAGGATCGAGACCGCGATGCGCACGGCGTCGCCCGCAGCCGTCTCCTCGACCAGCGACGGCAGGGCGGTGATGGTGACCAGGGCGACGACGGCGAAGGCGACCGCTCCCACGGTGAACAGCAGTGCGAGGCCTCGCAGGGCCACGAACCCTCGACCTTCCTCCTCGTCGTACGCCACGTTGATCGCGCTGATGAGGTGCTTCATGCCACTCGATGCCGACCAGAGCGCCACCACGAGCCCGAGGAGGGCGGTCACCCCCAGGCCGCGGTCCGACGACTCGGTGACGGAGCGCAGCTGCTCGCTCACCAGGTCGCGCACCTCCGTGGGCGCGGCGGCGAGCAGGTCGGTGACCTGCCGATCGACCTCCGCGGGGTCGGCGACCAGGCCGTAGAGGGAGACGAGGGCGATCAGGCCCGGGACGAGGGCCAGGAGGGCGAAGAAGGCCACCCCGGCGCCCAGCAGGACGACGTTGTCGGCCTTGACCTCCTCCTTGGCCCGGCGGAGGACGTCCCGCCACCCGGCGGGTGGCACCTGTGACGGGACGTCCGCCGATCGGCCGATGGCGTCGCCCTCGGTTCCCGTGCCGCCCGACGAGACCGCACGGCGCGCGACCGCCACGTCAGCCGGATCCGATGTCCTGCTTGGCGGTCTCGGCCTGGCTCCTGGTCTCGTCGGCCACGGACTGCGCCGCGCCCTGGGCCTCGCCCCGGACGTTGTCGACCGACTCCTTGGCGCTCTCGGTCACGGCCTGCACCGCCTCCTGGGCCTGGGGCTTGACCTCCTCGGCGGTCTGACGGGCGGCGTCGGCGACGCCGGCCGCCAGCTGGTCGGCCTGGGGCTGCACCCGGGAGGCCAGTCGCCGCTCGGGGGCGGACTCCGGAAGCAGGGTCGCGACCAGCAGTCCGGCGCCGAAGGCCACCAGCCCCGCTCCCAGGGGGTTGCCCTGGGCGGCGTGGGTGGCCCGCTCGGGAACCGAACCGACGGTCGACGCGGCACCGGAGGCGGCGTCCGAGACCCGATCGGTCAGCCCTCCTCCGTCGCCCGTGGAGGGCACCGCGCCCATCACCCTGGTGCGCACGCCGGTCACCCGTTGGCGCACGGCGGCCTTCTTGCGGTCCGCCATCCGACCGGGGCTGACCCGATCGCCCACCAGCTCCAGGTCGGCGGCCAGCGCCTGGCGCTGCCGCTCGGCCTCGGCTCGCAGCTCGTCTGCGCGTGTGCTCATGTCGATGCTCCTTCTGTTGTGTTCTGGTGGTCCGCGGTCAGCTGCTGAGCTGGTCGCGAGCCATGTCTCGGTCTGCTTCGATCTCGGCCAACGTCGCTCGGGGCACGGGATCGACGTCGCGGAGGCGGCCCCGCCCCTGGACGGCGAGGACGGTGGCCACCGCGGCCCAGACCACGCCGACGATGAGGTAGGCGACGCCCTCGTGCACCACCTCGGCCAGGCCCCATGCCGCGGCGTGCGACAGCACGAGGAGGGCGAGGAGGGCGGCCACCGCGCCCCGCTGAGGAGACCGGCCCCCTTCGCCGCGGTGGTGACCTCCTCCTTGATCTCGACCTTGGCCAGCTCCAGCTGGGTGGTGATCAGTCGGTTGAGGTCGGTGGTGAGGGACGACAGCAGCTCTGGGAGGGAGCGGTCCGGATCCTTGGGCTGGGTGGGATCGGTGGCCGCCTGGCGAACGTCCACCGTGTTGTCGCTCACGATCCGAGTCCGGTCGACGTGGGTCCGCCGGCCTGGGTCCACCCTGGGGTCGGGGGCGGGAGCGGCGGTGTGGTGTCGACCACGGGGCCCCCGGCCTCGGACGGGGTCGTCGCCCGCACCTCGCTCGCGGGCGACGTGCGGCGCGACAGCGCCTCGGTGCCGGCGCCCGACGACGCGTCCGAGTCGGTCTCGCCCTGCACCGCCTCTCGAGCCACCGAGCTCAGCTCGCTGGTGTCGAGGTGGCGGACCAGCCGTCCGGCCGTGAAGCCGGCGGCTGCGCTGCCGAGCAGGAAGAGCCCGGGGCGGGTGCGGGCGGTGCGCGTCAGATCGGCCATCAGCGTGTCGATGCCTCCCTGATCGAGGTGGTCGGCGGACCTGGTCGCCTGGTCCGCGGCACCGCGGACCAGGCGGACCACCTCCGACCCCTCGTCGTCGGAGCCGTCGGCCATCCTGGTGAGCTGGTCACCGATGTCGCGCAGCGTCCGAGCCAGCGCGCTCGTCTGCTCGCCCGCCTGGTGGCGGAGCTGGTCTCGGGTCGTCGCGAGGACCTGTGCGGCCTGGTCCCTGGCATCGTGCACGACGGTGCGAGCCTCACCCTGGGCGGCATCGCGGAGGTCGACGACCCGGTCGCGGGCCTCGCTCCCGACGGCGGAGGCGCTCGAGCGCACGACATCGGTCGCCTGCGGGGTCGAGCCTCCCTGGCCGGTCGACGTCGGGCCCGGGGAAGGGGTGGTCGCGAGGCCAGGGGTGGTGGTGGGTGTCTGCTGCGACATGGATCCTCCGTAGGTCGACTGACGATGACGGTCGACCTCTGCCCGTGGCGCGCCGCGGGAAACGGCTCGCGGCGACGATGTCCCCCGACGCCGACGGACACCGTGGTTTCGGGACCCGGGACCCGGGCAGGAGACGGTGGATGAACGCGAACCGCTCGACGCCCCCACCCACGAGCGATGGCCTCGGTCCCGTTCCCCCCGGGAACCAGCCGGGTCACAAGCCCGAGGTCGAACAGGACAAGCCGCAGGGGCCGCCGCCCACGCCGCCCGGCGCCACCCCGCGTCGAGTCGACGTCGCGTTCCGGTTCGACCCGATCATGCAGGCCGCCGGACTGCCCTTCGGGATCATCCCGAGCAGGACCGGCATCACCGTCGGGGAGCACCACCTGACCGTGCGGTTCGGGCCGTGGAGCCTCCGGACCCCGTTGGCGAACGTGGCGGGAGCCAAGGTGACCGGCCCCTACTCGTGGCCGAAGGTCATCGGCCCGCCGCACCTGTCGTTCGTCGACGGGGGCGTCACCTTCGCGACGTCCACGGAGAGAGGAGTGTGCATCTGCTTCGTGGAGCCGGTGGGTGCCCTCGCGCCCTTCGGGCTGCTGCGCCATCCCGCGGCCACCGTCACCGTCGCCGACCCCGAGGGCCTGGTCGAGGAGCTCGACGCCGCAGTCCGACGGGATCGCCACGCCGACTGACGCCGCCCGACCCCGCCATCGTCAGTCGCGGCGGTCTCGGAACATGTCGTGGAGACGTTGGAGGGACGTGCGGTTCCGGGCGGTGATCATCGGCTGGGCCCACGGCGTGAGCGGGCGAAGAGGTCGCATCAGGCCCTCCCTCATCACCACCTCGGAGCGGTCGCCCAGGGACCGGACCTCGATCTCGACGTACGCCCGCCCGAACGGTCGGGCGCGGGCCTCGACGACGAGCGACCGAGGCGCGTCGACCGCGAGCACGGTCGTGCTGTCGTTCGTGGTGACCGGGCCTCCCAGCCCGACCCGATGGTGGAAGGAGGTGCCCGGTGCCGGCCAGTCCTCGTCGACCGAGCGGATCTCGACCGCCCCCACCAACCACGTCGGGTAGGTCTCGGGGTCGGAGACCGTCCGCCACGCCTCCGCGGCGCCAACCGGCATGATGGCCGTGACGTCGTGCATGCCTGGGGGTGGTGACATGGGTCCGACCTTCCCCACCGCACCCGCCCGAAACGGTGCGGTGGAGCTGCGAACGCCGCCGAGGGCCCGGCGACACCACGGGTCGCAGCTTCGTCTCCGTCGTCGGGTTCACCGCGGGTCGTCGGACACACGGGTGCATGATCGGAGCCGGCCGGGGAAGTGACCCATCCCGCACTGGGTCGACGCACCGACCGCTGGCCTCATCGCCCCCGTGGGACGGCTCGCACGCCGGCCGGCGCCAGCACCTCTCGCAAGGAACCCCGATGGAGCACGCACCGCCCCTGACCACCACCGGTCCCTCCCGCCTCCCCGAGGCGCGGGGCGACCTGAGCGACCACCTGTTCTCGGCGTTGGCCGGCCCCGCCACCGACGGGACGCTCGCGGAGGTCGCACCTTCGGATGCCGAGGACGAGGCGATCGCGCTCTTCGTCCTCCAGGAGGTCGGGTACCGAGGTGTGCGCGGCGTCGACCCTGCGTGGGAGGAGGACGCCGGCTTCCTGGCGCAGCGACATGCGCTCGAGCGGCGCCTCGAGGACCGCGTCCGCGCCGCCGTCCCCGAGCCGAAGGGGACGACCCTCGCCGAGGCCGTGCAGGCCCTCCTCGACGATGCCGACGGACCGTCGCTCGCCTCGTGGGTGGAGGAGTCGGGGGAGCTGGACCACCTCCGCGAGTTCACGGTGCACCGCTCCGCCTACCAGCTGAAGGAGGCCGACCCGCACACCTTCGCGCTGCCCCGCCTGTCGCAGGGTCGCACCAAGGCTGCGCTGCTCGAGATCCAGGCCGACGAGTACGGCGGCACCGTCCCCTCGAACGCGCACGCCGAGCTGTTCGCCTCGACGATGACCGCCCTCGGCCTCGACCCGGCCGACGGCCCCGACCTCGACCGGCTTCCCGCCACGACCCTCACCACCTCCACCTTCCTGAACATGCTCGGCCGGAGCCGCCGGCTCGCCGGGGCCTGCGTGGCCCACCTCTGCGTGTTCGAGATGACCTCGGTCGAGCCGATGGCCCGCTACGCGCAGGCCGTGCGGCGACTGGTCCCCGACGACATGGCGACCGAGGCGGCCCGCTTCTTCGACGTCCACGTGGCCGCCGACGGCTACCACGAGCAGCTCGCCGTGCAGGAGCTGCTCCAGGGCCTCGACGAGGAGCACCCCGACCTGGCTGCCGACGCGTTCTTCGGTGCGGCCGGGCTCATGGTCGTCGAGGCCGACTTCACCGACCACCTGCTCGGAGCGTGGAGCGAGGGCCGCAGCTCGCTGCGCACGCCGCTCGACGGGAGCTCGCTGACCGCACCCCTCGACCCCGGGACGGTCGCTGCCGACTGACGCCGCGCGATCGGCGGGAGCTGATCCCGGGTCAGCCCTCCTCGGGGGTGTCCGGTGGATCCCAGGCCTCGGGGGTGTCCGGTGGATCCCAGGGGATGATCCAGGCGCGGCCGGCGAGCTCGTCTCGAACCCGGCTGATGTGCGGGAGCTCGAGGGCGGCCCGTCGACGGAGCACCGGGTCCGTGGTGGTGCTGGCGGCCAGGCTGGCGTTGATGACCCAGCCGTAGGGCTCGATGCCGGCGCGACGGAGGTCCTCCTGGAGCTCGGAGGCCTCCTGGACGGGGGTGGTCTGGGGCAGGGTGACGATGACGATGCGGGTGAAGTCGGGGTCTTGGAGCCGCATGAGCGGGGTGGTCACCCTGCCTTCGACGTGGGAGGCGCCGCGCATGACGTCGCGGTGGTAGGCGCCGGTCTGGTCCAGCAGGAGGAGGGTGTGGCCGGTGGGGGCGGTGTCGATCACCACGTGTTCGTGGCGGCCACGGGACAGCAGGCGGGAGAAGGCGACGAAGACGGCGAGCTCTTCGGTGCAGGGTGAGCGGAGGTCCTCGGCGAGCAGGTCGCGCTGCGCGGGATCGAGGGTGGTGGCCGCGGCCATCTTCTTGTCGATGTAGCGGTCGCGTTCCTCGTTGGGGTCGATCCAGCTGGTCGTCAGGTGACCTCCCGGCGAACGGACGAGGTGGCCGGCGGGGTCGGTGCTGGACAGGTGGGTGTCGAGGTCGGCTGCTGGCGAGGCCTGTGGCGATGGCGTTGGCGACGGTGGTCTTGCCGACGCCGCCCTTGCCCATCACCATCACCACGCCGGGGCCGGCGGCAGCGAGGTCCGAGATCAGGGCGTCGATGCCGGGGATGCCCGCCGGATCGGCTTCCGCTGGGGTGACCTCAAGGGCGGGTCCGTGGCCGGTGAGGGCCCGCAGGGCCGGGAGGCCGACGAGGTCGTAGGGGACGAGGGGGATGGTGTCGGCGGGGATGTCGGCCAGGTGCTCGGGGAGCCGCGCCATCGTCTCCTGCTGACGCCGGGCGAAGACGGCAGCGACGGGGTCATCGGGGTCGGGAGCGCGGAGCACACCGTTGAGGATGAGTCTCTGGTTGGTGACGCCCTGATCAGCCAGCTCCGCTCCAGCACGGGCGGCCTCCCGGACCGCGCCGGGCTCGGGGCGGGCCACGAGCACCACCGTGGTGCGGTCGCCGTCACCCAGCGCCTCGACGGTCTGCTGGTACAGCGACCGCTTGTCGCCCAGGGCCGACAGGGGCCCGAGGCAGCTGGCGCCTTCGGGGTTGGCGTCGATGAAGGTGCTCCACGCCGCAGGCAGCTCGAGCAGGCGCAGGGTGTGCCCGGTGGGAGCGGTGTCGAAGAGCACGTGGTCGTAGCGGGCACTGACGTCCGGGGAGGCGAGCAGTCCGCTGAACTCGTCGAAGGCCGCCACCTCCACCGTGCACTGCCCGGAGAGCTGCTCGGCGATCGCCGTCAGCTCCGTTTCGGACACCTTGCCGCGGAAGGGTCCCAGCACCCGCTCGCGGTAGGCATCGACGGCCGCGACCGGGTCGATGTCCATGGCGTCGAGTCCGCTCACCCCTCGAACGGAGGTCGGTTCGTTGCCGAGGTCCATCTCGAACACACCGCCGAGGTTCGACGCCGGGTCGGTGCTCACGAGGAGCACCCGCCGACCCTCGTCGGCGAGGGCCACCGCCAGTGCCGCTGCTGCGGTGGTCTTGCCCACCCCGCCCTTGCCGGTGAAGAGGACGAAGTGTGTCCGCCAGCTGGTCCACCCCACGCCAGCGCCCGGATCAGCCGTCACGTCGTCGAGCCTCGCGCGCATCGCCCGGATCCAGGGACGTTGGTCCCTGGGCGCAGCTCGTGAGGCCAGACATGCTGGCCGGGTGGACGATTCAACCGAGGTTGAACTGGCTGCGGCCCGGTTCCGGGCTCTCGGCGACCCGACCCGGCTACGGGTGGTCCACGAGCTGTCCGAGGGCACGCGCTGCGTGTGCGAGCTCCGCGACCGCATCGACGTCGCCGGCCCGTTGCTGTCCCACCACCTGCGGGTGCTGCGCGACGCCGGGGTCGTCACCACGGCCCGCCGCGGCCGCTGGGTCGACTACACCCTCGAGCCCGACGCGCTCGCCGCCCTCAACGCGCTCCTCACCCCCGCGACCAGGGCGGGGAGCCGATGACCACCACCGAGGCCCCGACCGAGACCGTCGCCGCCGAGCTCTCCACCCTGGACCGGTACCTGCCGGTGTGGATCGGTCTCGCCATGGCCGGCGGTCTGCTGCTGGGGCGGGTGTTCCCCGACCTCGACGACACCCTCGACCGCATCAAGATCGACACCGTCTCGCTGCCGATCGCCATCGGGCTGCTGGCGATGATGTACCCGGTCCTGGCCAAGGTCCGCTACAGCCGCGTCGGCGACGAGCTCGCCGACCGTCGGCTCCTCGCGCCTCTCCCTGGTCCTCAACTGGGTGATCGGACCGCTCCTCATGTTCACCCTGGCCTGGGTGTTCCTGCCCGACCTGCCCGAGCTGCGGACCGGGCTGATCATCGTCGGCCTGGCCCGCTGCATCGCCATGGTCCTGATCTGGAACGACCTCGCTCGCGGCAACCGTGAGCTCGCCGCCGTCCTGGTGGCGATCAACTCCCTGTTCCAGATCGTCATGTACAGCGTGCTCGGCTGGTTCTACCTGACCGTCCTGCCCGGGTGGTTGGGGCTCGACACCGCCGATCTCGACGTGTCGATGTGGGAGATCGCCAAGTCGGTCCTCATCTTCCTGGGCATCCCCCTGCTGGCCGGGTTCCTGACCCGCACCATCGGCGAGGCCCGCAAGGGAACCGACTGGTACGAGAACACCTTCCTGCCCCGCATCGGCCCGATCGCCCTCTACGGGTTGCTGTTCACGATCGTCGTGCTGTTCGCCCTCCAGGGCGAGCAGATCACCGACAACCCCCTCGACGTGGCCCGCGTCGCCGTCCCGCTGCTCGTCTACTTCGCGCTCATGTGGAGCGGCTCGTTCCTCGCCGGCTACCGGCTCCGCCTGCCCTACGACCACAACGCGTCGGTGGCGTTCACCGCCGCAGGGAACAACTTCGAGCTGGCCATCGCGGTGTCCATCGCGGTCTTCGGGGTCACCTCCGGTCAGGCCCTCGCCGGCACCATCGGCCCGCTCATCGAGGTCCCCGCGCTCGTCGCGCTCGTCTACGTCGCCCTGTGGGCCAAGCGCCGCTACTACCCATCGGACCCATCCCCCGTCACCACCGAGCTGGAGCACCAATGAACGCCTCGCCCATCGTCATCCTCGCCGGAGCCCGCACCCCGATCGGCAAGCTGTCCGGCTCGCTCTCGTCGTTCTCCGCAGTCGAGCTCGGCGGCTTCGCCATCAACGCCGCCCTGGAGAAGGCCGGCGTGGCCGGCGACCAGGTCGACTACACGTACATGGGCCACGTGCTCCAGGCCGGCGCCGGTCAGATCACCGCCCGCCAGGCCGCCGTGAACGGTGGCATCCCCATGTACGTGCCGGCCACCACCGTGAACAAGGTGTGCCTGTCGGGGATGGACGCCATCTACCAGGCCGACCGGCGCATCCGGTCCGGCGACGCCGAGATCGTGGTCGCCGGCGGCATGGAGTCGATGACGAACGCCCCCCACCTCCTCCCCGGCGCCCGGAACGGGTACCGCATCGGCGACGGCGTCATCGTCGACTCGATGATGTACGACGGCCTCTACTGCGCCTTCGACCAGTGCGCCATGGGCGAGGGCACCGAGAAGTACTCGCAGGCACACGGCCTCGAGCGCGAGCACATGGACGCCATGGCGCTCGAGTCCCATCGCCGCGCCGACGCCGCGCAGCAGGCGGGGCTGTTCGAGGGCGAGGTGATCCCGGTGACGGTGCCCCAGCGCAGGGGCGACGCCCTGGTCGTCGCCCACGACGAGGGGGTGCGGGGCGAGACGACCATCGAGTCGCTCGCCGGGCTGCGCCCGGCGTTCGACAAGGCCGGTCACATCACCGCCGGCAACGCCAGCCAGATCAGCGACGGCGCCTCCGCCACGATCATCACGACCGCCGACGTCGCGGCGCGCCTCGGCGTCACCCCCCTCGCCGAGATCGTCGGCTACGGACAGGTCGCCGGGCCGGACGCCTCCCTCCTCCACCAGCCCTCGCGGGCCATCAAGGCCGCGCTCGATCGGGCCGGGATGACCGTCGGGGACATCGACGTGTTCGAGATCAACGAGGCGTTCGCCGCGGTCGGCGTCGCGTCGGCCGACGACCTCGGCGTCGACATGGACGTCGTCAACGTGAACGGCGGCGCCATCGCTGTCGGCCACCCCCTCGGCATGTCCGGCAACCGCATCACCCTGCACCTCGCCCTCGAGCTGGCCCGCCGCGGTGGCGGCACCGGCGCCGCCGCGCTGTGCGGCGGCGGAGGCCAGGGCGACGCCATCATCATCCGCACCATCGCCTGACCGCGGGCTGCAGACCAGGGACCGGCGAGCGGTCTCGGGTCACCCGCCGGGAGCAGCACCATGACCGATCCGAGCACGGCTCACACCACGGCCACGATCGACGCCAACGAGGCGGTCGCGTCGGTCGCCTACCGGCTGAGCGAGGTCGTCGCCATCTACCCCATCACCCCCGCCTCCGCCATGGGCGAGCACGCCGAGGAGTGGGCCACCAGCGGTCGGACCAACCGCTGGGGGACGGTGCCCGAGGTGGTCGAGATGCAGTCCGAGGGCGGCGCCGCCGGTGCGCTGCACGGCGCGCTGCAGGCCGGGGCGCTGGCGACGACGTTCACCGCGTCACAGGGCCTCCTGCTGATGATCCCCAACCTGTTCAAGATCGCCGGCGAGCTCACGCCGCTGTGCATGCACGTCGCGGCGCGCACCGTGGCCACCCACGCGCTGTCGATCTTCGGGGACCACTCCGACGTGATGGCCGCCCGGGGCACCGGGTTCGCCCTCCTGGCCTCCGGCTCGCCCCAGGAGGCCCAGGACCTGGCCGCCATCGGCCACGCCGCCACGCTCGGGTCCCGGGTCCCCTTCCTGCACTTCTTCGACGGCTTCCGCACCTCGCACGAGATCCAGAAGATCGCTGACCCTCGACGACGCCACCCTCGACGCGCTCCTCGACGCCGACGCGATCGCCGCTCACCGCGCCCGCGGCCTGTCCCCCGACCACCCGGTCGTGCGCGGGACCGCGCAGAACCCCGACACGTTCTTCCAGGCCCGCGAGGCCGCCAACCCGTTCCACGACGCCTGCCCGGCGGTGGTGGCCGACACCATGGATCGCTTCGCCGCCCTGACCGGGCGCCGCTACCGGCTCTTCGACTACGTCGGTCACCCCGAGGCCGAGCGGGTGGTCGTGATGATGGGCTCGGGCGCCGAGTGCGCCCACGAGGTCGTCGACCACCTCGTCGCCCGGGGCGAGAAGGTCGGGCTGGTGAAGGTACGCCTCTACCGGCCGTTCTCGATGGAGGCGTTCGTCGACGCCCTGCCGGCGACGGTGCGCTCGGTGGCCGTGCTCGACCGCACCAAGGAGCCGGGCTCCACCGGCGAGCCACTGCTGCTGGACGTGACCGCGGCGCTCGTCGACGCCGTCGGGCGATCGGCGATCCCATCGCTCCCGCGGATCATCGGGGGCCGCTACGGGCTGTCGTCGAAGGAGCTCGACCCGCCGATGGTGAAGGCGGTCTTCGACGAGCTGGCCGCCGACGTCACCCCGCAGTCGGTTCACCGTCGGGCATCAACGACGACGTCACCCACCTGTCGCTCCCGGTCGACGAGTCCTTCACGACCGAACCTGACGGGGTCCGGCGTGCGCTGTTCTTCGGGCTGGGCTCGGACGGCACGGTCAGCAGCAACAAGGCCTCGATCAAGATCATCGGCGAGACCACCCCTCTGCAGTGCCAGGGCTACTTCGTGTTGGACTCGAAGAAGGCCGGGGCGATGACCGTGTCGCACCTGCGGTTCGGGCCCGACACGATCCGCTCGACCTATCAGATCCACCAGGCCGACTTCGTGGCGGTGCACGACCCGGGTCTGCTCGACCGCCTCGACGTGCTCGAGCGGGCCGCACCCGGAGCGACGGTGCTGGTGAACCTGCCGGGCGCCCTCGACGGCGCGTGGGACCGGCTGCCCCGCCGGGTGCAGGACGGGCTCATCGCCAAGGGCTGTCGCCTGCTCGTCATCGACGCGTTCACGGTCGCCGACCGGTTCGGCCTCGGGCGTCGGATCAACACGATCATGCAGACATGCTTCTTCTCGCTGGCCGACGTGCTGCCCGCCGAGACTGCGATCGACCACATCAAGGCGTCGGTGGAAGCGGCTTGGGGCCGGCGGGGCCCCGAGATCGTCCGCCGCAACCTCGACGCCATCGACGCCGCCCTGGCCGAGCTGCACGAGGTCTCGGTCCCAGCCACCGCGAGCGCACCTCCGCCGGACCGCCCGACCGTGCCCGACGACGCTCCCGACTTCGTGCAGCGCGTCACCCGCCTCATCCTGGAGGGCCACGGGGACCAGCTCCCGGTCAGTGCGTTCCCACCCGACGGCACCTGGCCGACCGGCACCAGCCGCTACGAGAAGCGGGCCATCGCCCTGGACATCCCGATCTGGGAACCCGACCTGTGCGTGCAGTGCAACCGGTGCTCGATGATCTGCCCCCACACCGCCATCGTCACCAAGGTCTTCGACCCCGCCGACGCCGCTGGCGCTCCGCCGGCGTTCCGCAGCGAACCCGAGGCGTTCACCCCCGAGTTCGAGGGTCTCTCGTACACGGTCCAGGTCGCCCCCGACGACTGCACCGGCTGCGGGCTGTGCGTCGAGGTCTGCCCGGCCAAGGACCGCACCCAGCCCAGGCGCAAGGCCATCAACATGCGCCCCGCGGTCGAGCACCGGGACCGCGAGCGCACGGCGTTCGAGTTCTTCCGAGCCATCCCCGACCTGCCCCGCACCGCGATCCCCGACCACCCCCGCACCCTCGCCCTGCTGCCGGCCACCTTCGAGTTCTCCGGGGCATGCGCCGGCTGCGGCGAGACCCCCTACATCAGGCTGCTCACCCAGCTCTTCGGCGACCGTCTCGTCATCGCCAACGCCACCGGTTGCTCGTCCATCTACGGCGCCAACCTCCCCACCACCCCCTACACCACCGATGCCGACGGGCGAGGACCGGCCTGGAACAACTCGCTGTTCGAGGACAACGCCGAGTTCGGCCTCGGGATCCGCCTCGGCCTCGACGCCAACGAGCGCCAGGCCCGGGCCCTGCTCGCCGGCCTCGCCCCGTCACTGCCCGCCGACCTCGTCGCGGACCTCACCGCCGCGTCGCCCACCGACGACGAGGGGATCGACCGGCGCCGACAGGCCGTCACCCGAGCTCCGAGAGCGGCTCGGCGGACCTCGACGGGCCCGACGCCCGAACCCTGGCCGAGCTGGCCGACTCGCTCACCCCCCGGTCGGTCTGGGCGGTCGGCGGCGACGGGTGGGCCTACGACATCGGCTACGGCGGCCTCGACCACGTCCTCGCCTCGAGCCACGACGTGAACGTCCTGGTGCTCGACACCGAGGTGTACTCCAACACCGGCGGCCAGCAGTCCAAGGCCACCCCTCTCGGCGCGGTCGCGAAGTTCGCGTCGGCCGGCAAGGAGACGCGCAAGAAGGACCTCGGGTTGCTGGCCATGAGCTACGGGCACGTCTACGTCGCCTCGATCGCGATGCAGGCCCGCAGCCGTCACACCCTCAAGGTGCTCCGCGAGGCCGAGAGCCACCCCGGACCGTCGCTCGTCATCGCCCACAGCCCCTGCATCGCCCACGGCTACGACCTGGTCCACTCCCCGACCCAGCAGGCCCGGGCCATCAACAGCGGCGCGTGGCCCCTCTACCGCTACGACCCACGCCGAACCATCGCAGGTGAGCCGCCGCTCGTCATCGACGCCGACCCCACCTCGGTGCCGATGCGCGACTACATGGAGCAGGAGGCCCGGTTCCGGATGGTCGAGCTGCGCGATCCCGACCGGTTCGCCCGGCTGGTGCGCGCCGCGGAGGACGCCGTGCGCGAACGCCACGCCCTCTACGAGCAGCTCGCCGAGGTGCGCTACCCCACCGACGCCGGCGACCCGCCCGGCCCCGGCGGCGACGAGGAGGCCCACGATGACTGACCTGACCACCACCTGGCTCGGCCTCGACCTGGCCAGCCCGTTCGTCATCGGCGCCTCGCCTCTCTCGGAGGACCTCGACGGGCTCCGCGAGCTGGTCGCCGCTGGTGCGGGGGCGGTGGTGCTGCGCTCGGTGTTCGAGGAGCAGGTCGTCGCCGAGCAGCTCGCCGTCCACCGCTTCATCGACAGCCGCGTCGACCACGACGCCGAGGCCCGCTCGTTCCTCCCCGACTCGGGCACCTTCCCCGTCGGCGCCGAGTCGACCGTCGCCCACCTGCACCGGGTGCGCGCCGCGGTGGACGTCCCCGTCGTGGCGTCGCTCAACGGGGTGACCCCCGGTGGCTGGACCGACATCGCCCGCCAGCTCGCCGACGCGGGAGCCGATGCCGTCGAGCTGAACCTCTACGACCTCGTCACCGACCTCGACGAGACCAGCGCCGACGTCGAGGACCGGCAGCTCCAGGTCGTCGCCGCCGTGGTCGGCGCCGTCGAGCTGCCCGTCACCATCAAGCTGTCGCCCTCCTACACCGCGCTGCCGAGCTTCGTCCGCCGACTCGAACAGGTCGGCGCCGCCGGGGTCACCGTGTTCAACCGCTTCTACCAACCCGACATCGACCCCGACGAGCTCACCCTCGACCGCCACCTCGCCCTCTCCACCTCCGCCGAGCTCCCGCTGCGACTCCACGCCCTCGCCCTCCTCCACGGCCGGGTCGCCCTGTCCCTCGCCGCCACCGGTGGCATCCACGACGGCCGCGACGCCGCCAAGGCCGTCCTGTGCGGCGCCGACGCCGTCCAGGTCGTCTCGGCCCTGCTCCAGGGCGGTCACCGGCGACTCCTCGGGCTGCACTCGGAGCTCTCCCGCTGGGTCGACGAGCTCGGCTACCCCCGCCTGCGCGACGCACGCGGGGCCATGTCTCTCGACAACGTGGCCGACCCGCACGCCTTCGAACGCACCAACTACGCCCGCGTCCTCGATGGCTGGCGCCCTCCACGATCGGAGCACCGACATGGCTGACCCAAAGCCCGACGTCTGGCACGGCATCCCCCGTGGGGAGATCCCCTGGCGGCCCACGGTGGACCCCGAGGCCTGCATCGGCTGCCAGCTCTGCTACGTCACCTGCGGCCGCGGCGTGTACGACATGGTCGACGGCGTCGCCGTCGAAGCCGACCCGATGAGCTGCGCGGTCGGCTGCACCACCTGCGGCAACATCTGCCCCACCGGCGCCATCACCTTCCCGCCCATGGACGCCGTGTGGCGCCTCGAGCGCGAGCGACAGATCTTCCGCACCGTCAAGAAGGAAGCCGCCCGCAAGCACGAGCGCGCCGACGCCCTCAAGGCCCGCGCCGACGCCCAGGACCAGGTCAGCCACCTCACCACCCGCGCCCGCATCGAGGTCGTCGGCGAGTTCGGCGAGAAGCGCTTCCTCGCCCGTCTCGAGGAACACATCGCAGACCGGCCCTACGACGTCGTCAACCTCCGATTCGAGGTCCCGACCGTGAAGGGCGCTCGCCACGGGGCGCCCTCCCACATGACCTTCGAGGTCACCTCCGAGACCCAGGAGGACATCAGCGGCTTCCTCGACGAGGTGAAGGCCATCGTCCGCGACGCCGACCTCGTCCTCGTCAGCCAGACCTCCCTCTGAAAGGTCCCCTGCGTCGACCGAACCGGGAACGGGATGGAGCGCGGCCTCGTCGGCGGGCTAGATCATCATGCCGACGGGGTCGACGCCGAGCAGCCGCCGGCCGATCTGCTCGTAGGTGCGGCCCGACACGAGCAGGTGCTGGCAGGTCACCTGGGCGTCGCGCAGGGCCTGGCCGAGAGGTGACGACAGCGGCACGGCCGACGTCGTCACCAGGTCGGCGCAGCGTTGGATGGCATCGCGGGACGAGAAGGCGGCGTTGGTGACCGCCAGGCGGAGGGCCGCCGTCTCCCTCGGCGTCGGATCGTCGCCGGCGAGGTTCCGCTCCCACACCGCGCCCATGGCGTCGACGAGGTAGGCCCGGGCCGAGGCGACGAGCGCCTCCGCCTGCGCGAGGCCGATGTGGGTCGCGGGCCGGTCCTTGAGCAGCACGAAGTCGGGCACGACCAGCTTCTCCTGGGCGAGTGCCTCGGTCTCGTCGATCGCCCGCCGCCCGAGACCCGAGCGGGACCGCCGCCAGCTTGATGGCGAACCACCAGAGTCAGTCGGTACAGCGGCTCGGTGCGGAGGGCGGGTTCGAGGACGTTGAACGAGTGCTCGTCGGGGACGTGCACGTCGGTGACCGAGTAGTCGTTCGACGCGGTGCCCTCGAGGCCGGTGGTGCGCCAGGTGTCGTGGACCTCGACCGCGTCGCGCGGCAGCACGAAGGTCCGCCACGCCGGCATGCCGCTCGGGTCAGGCGGCTCGCCTTCGAGCAACGCCCCGCCCACGAAGACATCGGCGTGGGTCGACCCGCTCCCGAAGGACCAGCGCCCCGACACCCTCCACCCGTCGCCATCGCGCACGGCCATCCCGGCGGGGGCGGTCATCCCGGCCGTGACCAGGTCGAGGTCCGACCAGATCTCCCTCGCGACGGCGTCATCGAGGAAGCCGCCGTAGTACCCGCCATCGCAGCCGATCGTGGAGATCCAGCCGACCGAGCCGTCGGCGTGCGACAGCGCCTCGAGCACCTCGAGCTGCTCCAGGGGCGACAGCTCGGGGCCTCCCCACGCCTTCGGCATCGGCATGCGGAAGACCCCCGCCGCCCTCAGGTCGGCGACGACTGCCGCGTCGACCTTCCGGTTGGCGCGGGTGTCGGCTGCCGCCGACCGGATCGAGGGCGCCAGGGCGCGCACGGCGGCGAGGGTGGCGGACATCCGGCGGATTGTGACACGTCCCGCCACACCGCCGGCGGGTCGCGGCGCTGGCGGTGTGGCGGGACGGCGAGGCGGGGAGCGCCAGGCTCAGCAGCAGCCGGCGGCGTCGGCGGGGGCTGCGGCCTGACCGACCGAGACGGGCTCGGCGAGGCTGTCGGGGGCGCAGCAGGTGGTGGCCTCGCCGTCGCCGAGCACCTGGTTGGTGAGCTGGTCGGTGTCGCCGGTCTTGACGTACCACTCCCACTTGGCGCCGTCGGGGTCGGTCACCCAGGTCTCGACCTTGGAGGCGTAGCAACAGATCGTGTCGTCGACGCCGGTGGTGTCGAGCCCGGTGTCCGACAGGCGGGCCTCGGCCGCCGCGACCTCGGCGGCGGTGTCGGTCTCGACGCCGAGGTGGTTGAGCGTCGCGCCCTCGGCGCCCTCGAACAGGACGAGCTTGAGGGGCGGGTCGGCGATCTCCCAGTTGGCGTAGCCGGGCTTGCGCTTGGCCGGCTCGGTGGCGAACAGCTTCGAGTAGAACTCGACCGCCTTGTCGATGTCGGTGACGTTGAGGGCGAGCTGGAGACGGGACATGGGAACCTCCGGGTGAACTGATCGACGCTCGTCGATGCGACACACCTTACCGTCGCATCGACCAATGTCAATACGTCTTCCGGAGGACCCGATCCGCGGAAGATCCGCCCGCGGTCATGACGGCTGCACGGGTGCATAGGCGACGGCGACGACCTCCACCATCGGCCGCTCGGGCACCCTCTCGGCGAGGAACCAGCGGAACGCCAGCGCCCCCTGGGACCGGCCCGAGGTGGAGATGGCGTTGGGGTGCGCCAGCTGCTCGTGGCCGATGACCACGGTGACCGTGCCGTCGGCGTTGGGCACGGCGGTGCCGATGTTGACCGACGATCGGGCGTCGAGGAGCGATTCGGTGGCCATGAAGGCGTTCCACACCACGAGGTTCCAGAACCGGCACTCGGGCGGACGATGGGTGATGACGAGGGCCTGGCCGGGCTCGAGGGCGAAGGTGGCCAGTCCGTACGCGGCATCGAGCGCCGACCAGCCGTAGCTCGACCCGACGACCTGGTAGGGCTCGGCGAACTCGTTGACGACCACCGGCACGTTGTGTCCGCTGGTCGACGCCGGGTCGGTCGGCGCCACCTGGAGCGGGACGATGTCGAAGAGCGTGCGGACCCATCGCAGCGCGGCCCGCATCGCCGCCCCGGTCGCCTCGGGGCCACGATCGAGCGGCGGGGGCGGATCGAGGGCCTCGAGCTCCCACGTGACCCGGCGGCCCTGCATCGGGTCGACCTGGTAGTCACGGGTGAAGGCGACGGCGGCATCGTCGTCGACGGCGACGAAGTGGCCGTCGTAGCCCTCGGGCGCCGTCGGTCCGATGACGAACGAGAAGGCCCCGTCGTCGTCCAGCGACAGGTCGGTGTCGTTGACGTTGGCCACGATGCGGGTCGACCACTCCCCCGGCGCCGGCTCGTCGTAGACCGTGAAGCAGAAGTAGGTGCTGTCGCCGCGCTGGCCGCTGACCCGGTAGGTCCGCCGGGGATCGATCGGGGTGAAGGAGTACCAGCTGTCCGTGTTGTCGCCTCCCCACCGTCGGTCCCGTCCCACCGGGCTGGCGACGTCGACCAACCTCGGCCGCTGCGGGTCCGCGAACAGGTACGTGTCGAGGGCGACGCCCAGCGCCGTCAGCGCCATGCGGTACCCGTCGGCGGCGGCGCGCTCGTCGGCGACGACGCGGGGGCCGTCCAGGAACCCCGCATCGATCGATCGGAGACCGTCGAGCAGCTCGTGCCACGCCGCGGTCACGTCCCAGAGCGGTTCGGTCATGGGGCCATCCCTTCCATCAGGATCGACACGGTCACGTCGACCCAGTGCTCGTCGAGGGAATCGGACGGGCGGGTCAGCAACGCCATGAGAGCGGCGCCACCCACCAGCTCGAGGACGGCCGACGGGTCGACGCCGGCCCTCAGCTCACCGCGGTCGGTCGCGGCGGCGATCCGCTCCGCCATGGCGCCCCAGACCTGCAGCGACAGGCGCGAGAGGAGCCGGCCGTGCAGGTCCGGGTCGGCCGCGAACTCGGCCAGCAGGCCGGGTACCGCAGCGCGGACGGCCGGGCGTGCGAAGAGCTCGACCGCGCCGCGCACCATCGACGTCAGGTCCTCGCGGAGGTCTCCCGAGTCGGGGATGAACCCGTCGTCGCGCTCGTCGGGGAACGCGGCCTCGTGGACGAGCTCGGCCTTCGAGGACCACCGCCGGTAGATCGCCGGCTTGTGGATGCCGGCGCGGACCGCGACGGCGGCGATCGACAGGCGGGCGTACCCGACCTCCTCCAGCAGCTCGACCGTCGCCGCCAACACCGCGTCGTCGATGCGCGGGTCGCGAGGGCGGCCGACAGCTCGAGGCGCGTCACCCGGCCCGGCATCGCGGCCGATGGGCGACCTGGGATGGGCGCAGGTGGACACCATTTCGGTTCGGATCGTATCGTATTGCCTGACGGCGAGCGACCGCTCGCCGAGGGAGGACCCGATGGGCGACGGCGTCCACATCGACGACCTGGCCGAACCACGGTTCACGCCCGCGGCCGTGGAGGTGCTCCGGGCCATGGCGGCGATGCGCCCCGAGTGCGACCTCGACGCCGACGCCCTGCGCCGACGCGCCCCGCCGAGACCGGTCTGCACGACTTCGGCGATCGGGACCACGAGCGGCGCCTCGACGTTCTGCTCGCCGCGCTGAGGGATGTCCCCGACCTCACCGATGCCGGGGTGGTCGTGCTGCACAGCCAGCTGCTCCAGCTCCTGAAGAACCGACTGCTGCTCGTCGACCTGCTCGACCGCGAGCCTGGCATCCTCGAGCGCGAGCTCGCGCCGCCGATCATCATCGTCGGGCTCCCCCGCACCGGCACCACGCACCTCCACCAGCTGCTGTCGAGCAACCCCTCGCTTCGCTCGCTCCCGTACTGGGAGAGCCTCGAGCCCTTCCCCCTCACCTCGGAGGTCGGCGTCGAGCCCGACCCCCGACGGGTCCGCACCGACGCCGCGGTCTGGTTCACCAACGAGGCCATGCCTCTGTTCCCGTTGATGCACGAGATGACGACCGACCACATCCACGAGGAGATCCAGCTCCTCGCCATCGACTTCTCGACGATGCTCTTCGAGACGCTCGCCCCGGTGCCGGCGTGGGCGGACCACTACCGCGCCCACGACCAGCGGCCCCACTACCGGTTCCTGCGGGTGGTGCTCCAGGCGCTCACGCACCTCCGCGGCGGCGACCGGTGGCTCCTCAAGTCGCCGCAGCACCTCGAGCAGCTCCCCGTCCTCGCCGATGTGTTCCCCGAGGCGACCGTCGTCGTCACCCATCGCGACCCGGTCGCGGTCACGGTCTCGATGGCGACGATGGTGGCCTACACCTCACGCCTGACCGTCCGGCCGGTCGACGCCGTGGGCCTCGGGCGATCGTGGGCCGATCGGATCGAGGTGATGCTGGGCGCGTGCCTGCGCGACCGTGACGTGCTCGACCCGAAGCGGTCGCTCGACGTCCGCTTCGACGACTTCATGGCCGACGACCTCGGCACTGCCCGGCGGGTGCTGGACGTCGCGGGCCAGCCGGTCACCCCCGAGGTCGACGCGGCGATGCGGGGCTACCTCGACACCCACGAGCGGGGTCGGCTGGGCCGGATCGACCACCGCGCCGACGACGTGGGCCTCGACCTCGACGACCTGCGGGAGCGGTTCGCCCCGTACGTGGCCCGGTTCCTCTGATCGGGGCGTCGGCGGCGACGGACCGGGACCTCGTCAGTCCCCGCCGACCGCGGCGCGGACCCACGGGGTCGTGCAGTGGATCGCCCGGGACGACGAGCCGACCAGGATCTCGTAGCTGCCCGGAGGGGCGTGCCAGTCGTGGCGGTCCGCGTCCCAGTAGGCGAAGGCCCGCTCGTCGAGCGCCACGGTCACCGTGGACGTCGCGCCCGGGTCCAGGGCGACCTTCTCGAACCCCTTCAGCTCGCGGTCCGGCCGATCGACGGCGGCGTCGAGGTGCCGGACGTACACCTGCACGACCTCGCGGCCGGCACGCTCGCCCGTGTTGGTGACGTCGACCGACACCACCGCGCCGGCACCGGCGCCCGGCCCGCCTGCGGCCTCCTCCACGGTGAGCGCGGAGTAGGTGAACGTCGTGTACGAGAGCCCGTGGCCGAAGCACCAGCGGGGGTCCACGCCCCTGGTGTCGTAGTGGCGGTAGCCGACGAGCAGGCCCTCCTCGTAGGAGACCGACCCGTCCTGGCCGGGGAAGTGTTCGAAGGCGGGGGCGTCCTCGAGCCGCACCGGGTAGGTGGTGGTCAGCCGGCCCGAGGCGTCGGCGTCACCGAACAGCACCGCCGCCAGGGCCGTGCCTGCCTCCTGCCCGAGGTACGACATCTGCACGACGGCGGCGACGTCATCGGCCCACTCCATCGTCACCGGCGTGGCCGCGTTGACCACCACGACCGTCCGGGGGTTCGCCGACGCGACCTCCCGGATGAGCGCGACCTGGTCGGCCGGCAGGTCGATCGTCGCCGAGTCCTGACCCTCCGTGACCCGCTCCTCGTGGCCGACGACGACGATCGCCACGTCCGCCGCCGACGCCGCTCGCTCGGCCCGCTCGACCGCGTCCGGCTGCGCCGGTGGGCTCGCCGCGACGGTCAGGCCCTCGAGGGCGATCGGACCCTCGGCGGGTGCCGCGTCGAGCTCGGCGACCACCTCGTAGACGGTCCCGGCGACGAGGTCGATCTCGCACTCGACCGGCACCGTGAACAGCCCGAGGACGCCCGCCCCGGTTGCGGCGGCGACCGTGTCGCCCAGCAGCTCGCCGTCGAGGAGCAGGCGGGCGGTGCCGACGCCCGACACCGACAGGGTCCACCGCCCCGTCAGATCCGGCACGAACGTCGCCGCCATCCGGGCCGAGAAGTCGCCGACCTCGACCCCGGGCGCGGGCTCGCCGAACCAGGTCGCCGAGGTCTCGAGGAGGGTCTCGGTGAGGAGGGGCGGGGCCGACAGGTCGCCGGCGGGGAAGTAGGTCAGCTCGACGCCCCCAGGCCCGCCGTCCGGCGGCGCGAGGAGCCGCCCCGTGAGCGGTGTGGACCGGGGGATGACCCGCCCTGGCTCGAAGGTGACCGCCCCGGTGGCCGCGCGGGCGGCGATGCCCTGCAGTGGCGTCACGACGTAGGGCGGCGTCACCTGGGCGCTGCCGCCTCCCTGGATCTCCGGCTGGTCGGCCCGCCACCCGAGGAGCGCGATCTCTGGTCCGGCCGAGAGGGGCAGGACGCCATCGTTCGCCAGCAGCACGATCGCCTCGGTGGCCGCGGCGCGCGCGACGGCACCCGCGTCGTCGGGTGCTTCCCCGGCATCCGGCGTGCGACGGGACGGAGCGGTGCGGTCCATCAGCCCGAGGACGCGCCGGGCCGCCCGCTCGACCGCCTCTGCGACCACGTCGCCGGCGGCGATGGCAGGAGGTAGGTGCTCACCCAGCCACTGGGCCGGTCCGGGCATCTCCAGGTCGAGGCCGGCGGCGAGCGCGTCGACGCTGTGGGCCCCGAACCAGTCCGACACCACCACGCCGTCGAAGCCCCACTCCCCCCGCAGGAGGTCGGTCAGGAGGCCGGGGTGCTGGCTGCAGTAGAGGCCGTCGACGCGGTTGTAGGCCGCCATGACCGACCAGACGCCCGCGCGTCGGACCGCCGCCTCGAAGGGTGGGAAGTAGATCTCCCGCCGGGTGCGCTCGTCGACCACCGCGTCGATCTCCATGCGGTCGGTCTCCTGGTCGTTGCACACGAAGTGCTTGACCGAGCAGGCCACGCCCCTGCTCTGCACCCCTTCGATGAACGCCACTGCGATCTCTGCCGTGAGGAACGGGTCCTCCGAGTAGCACTCGAAGCCCCGGCCGCCGAGCGGGTGCCGGTGGATGTTGACCGTGGGGGCGAGCAGCACGCTGGCCCCTTTGGCACGGGTCTCGTCGCCGAGGAGCCGTCCCACCCGTCCGATGAGGTCGCGGTTCCACGTCGAGGCCAGGGCGGTCCCGCAGGGCAACGAGGTCGAGGTGGTGCCCGTGAACTGGAAGCCTCGCGCCCCGCTCGGTCCGTCGGTGAGCCCGATGCCCGGCACACCGAGTCGTCCGATCCCGGCCGTGTGCCACATGTCGGCACCGGCGGTGAGCGCGGCCTGCTCGTCGATCGTCAGGTCGGACACCACCGGGACGGAGCCGGTGTGGTCGTGGCTGGGTGCGGTCGTCGTCATGTCAGGTGTCGCCTTCGCGGCCGAGGGTCGAAGAGGTCGTGTCACGGCCGGGCGATCCGGCCGCGACGTCGAGGAGCTCGGCGACGGCCGCGGCCCACGCGGCGGGCGTCTCGAGCTGCGGGGAGTGGGCCGCTCCGTCGAGGACGACGAGCGTGGCGCCAGGGATGGCCTCGGCCATCGCCCGCGATCCGGCGACGAACCCGGGCATGTCGTGCTCGCCCGCGACCACCAGGACCGGGAGGCCGAGCGACCGGAGGGCGGGCAGCCGGTCCTCACCGGCGCGGAGCTGCGACATCATCGACCGGGCCATGACCGGCGAGGTGGCGAGGACCTTCGCCTCGAGGTCCTCGCCGAAGCCGGGCCGCTCGGCGTAGAGGCGTCGCACCGACTCGGGTGCGCGGGCGGCGGCTTCCGCACGAAGCGGGCCATGGCCTTCATGCCGAAGACCCGCCCGGCGAGCCTGAACATGAGCATGGTGACCCCGCTGCTCTCCACCGGTCCAGGGATGGTGTCCATGAGCACCAGGCCGTCGAGCCGGTCTGGGTGGTGGATGGCGATCGCCTGGCTGACCATCCCGCCCATCGAGTGGCCGAGCAGGACGAAGCGGTCCCACCCGAGCTCGTCGACGAGCGCCATGGCGTCGGACTCGAGCAGGTCGAGGCTGTAGTCCTCGGCGCGTGGAGGGTGGTCGCTGCCCCCGTGGCCGCGCAGGTCGGGGGCGACGACGTGCCAGCCCCGGTCGGCGAGCCAGTCCCAGTGGTCGGCGAAGTCCTCCTTGGCTCCGGTGAACCCGTGGAGGAGCAGCAGCGGGCGGCCGCCGACGCCGGTCTCGGCGATCTCGAGGCCGATCCCGTCGAGCTCGACGCGACGGATGGTGGGCAGGGACATCAGGGCCTCCCGGGTGTGGGGGATGTGGGCCCTGCGCCGTCGCGTGCCAGGACCAGCGGAGGGCGGTCCGGCGCCGCGGTCGCACCCGAGCGCTGGATCGCGCGCTCGTCGGTTCCCAGGTACGACGCGACGACGTGCGGATCGTGCCGGATCTCATCGGGTGGCCCGTCGGCGATGATCGTGCCCGTCTCGAGGCAGTAGACGCGATCGCTGATGGCCATGACGAAGGGCATGTCGTGCTCGATGACGAGCATCGACGCACCCAGCTCGGAGCGGATGCGGCCGATGAGCGGGCCGAACGCCTCGGTCTCGCGCTGGGCGACACCCGCGGTGGGCTCGTCGAGGCAGATCACCCGGGGCTCGAGGGCCAGGATGCACGCCAGCTCGCAGATGCGGCGGGTGCCGGTCGAGAGGGTGCCGACGAAGTGGTCCGCGTACGGCCCGAGGCCGAGGTAGTCGACCAGGTCGCGCGCCCGTGCCAGCTGGTCGCGATCGCGGCGCCGCCACGTCGGGATGCCGAGGAGGACGGGGAGCATCCGCGTCGGCAGCACCCGCTCGTGCGCGAGGGCGACGGTCTCGAGCACCGTGAGGTCGCTGAACAGGCGGGCGTCCTGGAACGACCGGCCCAGGCCCCTCGCGGCGCGGCGGGCCGCCGAGAGCGACCCGATGTCGTCGCCGAGCAGCTCGACGCGCCCGTCCGAGGGGATGAACCCACCGATCGCGTTCATGATCGTGGTCTTGCCGGCCCCGTTGGCGCCGATGAGCCCCACGACCTCGTCCCGATCCAGGTGCAGGTCGACGCCGTCGACGATCGTCCGCCCGCCGAGCCGCACTGTGAGACCACTCACCGCCAGATCCGGTGTGCCGACGGGGGGTGCGTCGAGGTCGCGGGACCGTGCCGCTCGCGGCGACGGGGCGAGGCGGACCGCGGACGGCTCACCCGGATCGGGGGGCAGCCGCCGATCGACCGCACGGACGACGACCGCCCGGGCGGCGTAGGCGACCTGCACCAGCCCGCCCGGGAAGTACATGATCAGGACCAGCAGGCCCACCCCCGAGGTGAGGAGGGCGACGGTCTCGTTGGCGCCGAACGCGGCCGGGAGGCCGACCACCCAGACGGTGCCGATCACGGCACCGGCCGCCGATGCCAGGCCGCCGATGACGGCCATGGACACCGCCGACAGGGACATGTCGACCGGGAACTGGTCGGCCCGCGCGTTGGTGAGGAGCGCCATCAGCAACGCCCCGGCGAAGCCGGCGAGGCCGCCGGCGACCGCGAAGGCGGCGAGCTTGGTCGCCCGTGGGGCGATGGTGAACGCCGCGGCCGAGCTCTCGTTGTCGCGCACCGCCACGAGGGCTCGTCCGATGCCCGATCGACGCAGACGGTTGGCGAGGAGGACCACCGCGACCAGCGAGGCCAGGCAGACCAGGTAGTAGGTCCGCCGGTCGCTGAGGTCGAGCGACCCGACGCGCAGGTGGTCGGGCTCGTAGCGGGAGGCGTCGCGGCCCGCGTTGAAGATCCGCTGGTGGAACAGCCAGGCGTAGGCGGCGTTGGCGAACGCGAGGGTCACGATCGCCAGGTACATGCCTTGCACCCGGAACGACGGGATGCCCATCACCACCGCGGCTGCGACGCAGACCGCGATCGCCAGTCCCAGGGCCGGCAGGAGCTGCAGGTTCAGGTGGATGTCGGCCCCCGCCAGGGTCATCGCCCCCAGGCCGGCGAGAGCGAACTGGGCGAGCGAGAGCTGCCCCGCCCACCCGGTCAGGATGGTCACCGACACGACGACGATGGCGATCAGCGCCATGCGGGAGTACAGGAAGTACTTGGCGTTGGTGTCGATCGCGAGCGGGACCACCACGGCGACGGCCAACGCGACCAGGGCCACCGCCCACGGGAGGCGCCGGACGAGCACGTGCGACCGCAGCCGGTCGGGCAGCGGGGCCACCCGCCCCGACAGCGACCACGCCCCACCCGCCCCACCGGCCGCGCCCCGTCGGGCGAGCAGCACCCCACCCAGCACGACGCCGAAGAGCACCATCTCCATGAGGCCCGACTGGTTCGCCCAGTTGTAGAAGACGACCCGCTCGACCACGCCGACGGCCACGCCGGCCGCGACCGCGACCAGCATCGAGCGCATGCGGGCCAGGAGGGCCACGGCCAGGGCGATCACCAGGATCTGGATGCCGCTGCCCTGGGCGAGACCGCTCACCGGCGTCGAGCGCAGGGGCGCGGCGAGGACGGTCGTCAGCCCGGCCAGTGCTCCGGCCAGCACCCACACCAGCGTCGACACCCGCCGCGGGCTCAGCCCGGCCAAGCGGCTGGCGTCGGGGTTGGCCGCGGTGCCGGTGATGGCGATGCCCCAGATCGTCCGCGTCATGAACCAGCCGAGGGCGAGGGCCACGATCGGGATGACCGTGAGGGCCACGATCTGCGACGCGTGCAGGGTGACGTCGCCGGTCAGCTGCCATGTCCCGTGGAGCGGCGTCGGGAAGGCGGCGCCGAACCCCTCGACCCGCGGCACGTTGATCACCAGCACGGTGACCAGCTGGGCCACGCCGATGGTGGCGACGAACAAGGTGATCCGCGCCGACTCGAACAGCCGACGGACCACCGTCACCTCGATCGCGGACGAGACCGCGGCGGCCGCGGCCACCCCGACCACGAGGGCGGGGACGTAGGGCCAGCCCCAGTCGATGCACAGCTTGGCCACGAGCACGGCCGCCAGCGACCCGACCGCGCCGTAGGCGAAGTTGACGATGCCGCTGACCCGGTACAGCAGGATCACCCCGATGGCGAGGAACCCGTAGACCAGCCCGGTCACCGCTCCGTCGAACAGGTCCTGCGGGTTGAGGTCGACCCCGAAGACGGTGACGACGCCGAGGAGGCTCACGAGTCGCACCCCGAATCGTTCCGGGCGTCGCCCCCGAGGAACACAGCACGCAGCAGGTCCCCCCGTTCCAGCAGCTCGTCGGCCGGGCCGTCGAAGCGAACCTGCCCCTTCTCCATGAACACGGCACGGTCCGCGATCGAGAGGGCCACGTTCACGCTCTGCTCGACGATCACGATCGTCAGCCCCTCGTCGCGGAGGCGCTCGACCTTCTCCAGCACGGTCTGGGCGGCGATGGGCGACAGCCCGAGCGACAGCTCGTCGATCAGGAGGACCTCCGGCTCGAGGAGCATCGCCTTGGCCAGCGCCACCATCTGCTTCTGGCCGCCCGACAGGGTGCCGGCCGACTGGTCGAGGAGATCACCGAGCTCGGGGAACAGCGTCATCACCCGGTCCAGCCGCCGCTCGCGCTCGTCGGTGTCGTTGCGCAGCACGAACGCGCCCAGCCGGAGGTTCTCCTCGACGGTGAGCGGATCCCACAGAGCGTTGCCCCCCGGCATCATCGCGATCCCGAGGCTCACCCGGGCCTCGGGCTCGGCGAAGGTGAGGGTGTGCCCGTGCAGCCGCACGGTGCCGCGGCTGGGGACGCCGAGACCGCAGATGCAGCGGAGCAGGGTGGACTTGCCGGCCCCGTTCGTGCCGAGCAGGGCGAGCACCTCCCCGCGGCGCACGTCGAGGTCGACGCCGAAGAGCACCTGTACGGAGCCGTAGGAGAAGTCGAGGTTGCGCACCTGGAGGATCTGCTCCCCGCCGACGTGGTCGCGGACGCGGACCGCCTCGGCCTGTTCTTCCTCGAGCTCCTCCATCACCAGCCCGATGTCACCGCGGATGTGCGCCGCACCGCTGGCAAGGAGGGCCCCGCCGATCAGCGCCGACGGGATGCACAGGACCGACAGCGCGGTGCGGATGCCCCAGGCATCGCTCATCAAGCCAGCCAGGACCGCGCCCAGGAAGGCACCCGACAGGAAGACGTAGACGCCGACCATGGCGTAGCCCTGCGTCCGCACCCGGTAGGGCACGACCGCGGCCACGATCGGGCCGATCAGCATGAAGCCGGCGTTGGCGCACAGGGTCGCGACGGCGAGCATCGCGACGAACGACGCCTCGTTCGGCATCGAGAGCGCCACGGTCACGAACACGCCGAAGAGCGAGATCAGGCCGGCGCACAGCAGGAGCGACCGCGGCGGGGACTGGCGGAACAGCCGGTCGTTGATCCGACCCACGAAGGGCAGCACGATCAGCGAGGGGACGACGACGATCGACCCGACCGACGCCCCGCTCGAAGGCGGACAACCCGAACGTGTCCTCCATGAAGATGTTGAGGAAGATGGGGACGCTGAACAGGCCGAACCCGAGGGCGCCGATGCCGATGAGCAGGTAGCGGAAGGTGGCGATCTGGCGCAGCCGGGCGAACGCGATCGAGGTCGAGATCGGGACCGGGCTGCGCTCGGCCTCGATGGTCTCGCCCAGCACCGCGACCTGCTCGTTCACCCCGCGGGCCGGCTCGCGCCGAGTGGCCACGAAGACCGACAGCGCCAGCGCCGGCACGCCGACGGCGACGAAGGCCCACCGCCAGCCCTCGACCCCGCCGGCCGCGGCCGGCGACGGCCCCGATGGTGACGGGTCCGAGCAGCTGGCCGATGGGCGTGCCGAGCCCGTAGATCGAGTAGATCCGACCGCGGGCCTTGATCGGGTAGGCGTCGGCCAGCAGGGAGTTGTGGACCGGCAGGATGTGCGACGCGGCGAGGCCCGAGCCCATGCGCGCCGCGAACAGCCAGAACGCGTTGCCCACTGCTGCGGTCGCGATCGACAGCAGGCCGTAGGCCAGGGTGCAGACGCCGGCGATCGTGGTCCGCCGGCGGTGGTCGGCCAGCGCGGCGATGGGGATGGCCCCCATGACGAACAGCACGCCGGCCGCGCCCCCGATGGCCCCGAGCACGCCGCTCGACACACCGAGTGACGTCCTGGATGTCGGGGGCCATCACCCCGAGCGCGGCGGTGTCGAGGCTCTGGACCACCGCGACGGCCATCAGGGCGACCAGCAGGCTGACCCCACCCTGGCGGAAGGCGTCGGCCAGGGTCACGTCGTCGCCCACGACCATCAGGTCGTCGTCGGAGTACTCCCGCACCGGTCGGTCCGTCGGCCGTGTGCCGACGAGCCTCCTCGTCCAGCACGAGCGCGGCGAGCGCCGCAGGGTCGGCGCCGTCGGCCCCCTCACCACGAGGCCGTCCCCCCCGTCGACGAGGTGGCGCTGACCCGTCGCGCCCCGTCAGCCATCCACGTCGACCCAGTCACCGTCGGCCGTCCAGCACTCGCAGCCGTCCAGATCGAACCGCACCAGCCGCACCTGGTCGGGCATCGTGTGGTCGTCGGGGCCGAAGCCCCCGGCCCCGCCCCCGCTGGTGGTGAGCTCGTCGAGCCCCTCCATGCCGTCGATGAACCCCTCACGGGTGAGCGTCGTCGCCCGGCCCCTTCGAGACCCCGGCGGAGGAGGTCCAGCAGCTCGCAGGTCTGCGCGGCGCCGACCTCCTGGGTCACCGACTCCGGGGCGTCGGGGGCGTAGGTCTCGACGCAGGCCTGGCCCGCGTCGGTCGGCACCGGGTCGGGCGGCTTGCCCTTCCAGCTGGCGCCGATCGGCCTTGGCGAGCTGCTCGGCCGGCGCGAACTGCAGGATGAGGTCGTCGGTGCCCTCGGAGAGGTCCGACATGACGTAGGTCGGGTGGTAGTCCTGCCGCTCGCGCCTCGGTCATGAACGCACCGTTGAAGAAGAAGTTGCCCGACCGCGAACACCGCGTCGACGTCCTCGGCCTTGAAGCGGCTGACCACCGCGGCGACCGCCGCGTTGTCGACCGGCGACGGCGAAGGGCACCGTGCCGTCGACGGCGATCTCGGTGCCGGCCTCCTCGAGCGCAGGCGCGAGCCCGTCGTCGATCGCCTCGCGCATGCCCGGCTCGAGCGGCCCGAACACACCGATCCGTCTCGAGGTCGTCGAGCTCGCCGGCGTCGTCGACCACCCGCACCGAGCTGGCCAGCGCGTCCTCCCACGTGAAGTTGGCCAGGACGATGTTGTCGTTGCCGGTGTCGAGCACCGTGCTCGACAGGGAGGTCTGCACCAGCAGCGGCGTGTCGTGATCGCCGGCGACGCACGTGACCGCGTCGCCGAACCACGTGAAGGCGACGGTGGCGAACACCTCCTCGTCCTCGGTCAGCTCGAGGCACACGCGCTGCATGTCCGGCAGGAGGTTGGCGATGTCGGTGCCGAAGGTGCGGGTGACGAGCTCGACCCGACGCCCGTTGACGCCGCCGTCCGCGTTCCAGTCCTCGACGACCGCCTCGGCCACGTCGGTGATGTCGCCGAAGTCCGTCGCCAGGCCGGCCTCGACGAGTGCGGCCTGGTCGATGGTGGGCCAGCCGATCTTGACGGTGTCGTCGGTGACGCCGGTGCTGTCCCCTGCGCCGTCGGCCCCGCTGCCACCCCCGCCGATCCCGTCTCGGCGGGGTCGTCGTTGGTGCAGGCAGCCACCAGCAGCACCGCCGCGGCGAGCGCTCCGATGGCCCTGGTCGTGCGCCGTCGTTCCCTCATGGTGTCCCCTGACTCGTCGGCTCCGCGTGGAGGTGACCGGCGGCACGGTACCCGCGTCACTTAATCGTGTCAATGGAGGTCAGAAGCGGGTACGCTGACCAGCGGAGACGCGGCTGCGGGCCCGCCGGTCGATAGGGTTCCGCCTGACCGAGACGGCCGACGAGGACGACATGCCACGCGCCAAGCGAGTGACCGGACGCGACGTGGCCGAGCGAGCAGGGGTGTCGAGGGCGACGGTCAGCTACGTGCTCAACGACGTTGCGGGCCAGCCGATCTCGCGCCGACACCCGGGCCCGCGTCCTCGCCGCCGCCGCCGAGCTCGGCTACACGCCCAATGCCGCGGCCCGCCGACTGCGCACCGGGTTCAGCGACCTCGTCCTCCTTGCGATCCCCCCCTTCCCGCTGAGCACCGCCTTCACGATCGCCGTGTCGACCTTCACCCAGCGGCTGGGTGAGCTGGGGTACACGGCGCTCGTCGACCCCGTCACCGAGGACGCAGCGTCGCCTCGAGCACACCCTCGCCCGCCTGCAGCCCATCGCCCTGGTCGCCAGCGGTCGAGCACCTCTCGCCCACGCTCGTCGATCGGCTGCGGTCCGCAGGGACCCGGGCGGTGTTCGGCTTCGCCGACCGGCCGCTGGGCTTCGCCCCGACGGTGGTCGTTCGACCAGTCCGAGATCACCCGGGTCGCCATGGCCCACCTGTCCGAGCCACGGGCACCGCTCCGTGGTCGCGGTCATGCCCGACGACCCCGCCTTCCAGTGGTTCCGCGACCCGCCGCCAGGCGGGAGCCGAGGACCGCGCGCCGAGCTGGGCATGGACCTGACCGTCGTGGAGAGCCCGCTCGACCACGACCCGCGTCGCCGAGGTCGTCACCGCCGCCCTCGCCACCGGCGACCACCCCGATGCGATCCTGGCCTACAACGACGACTACGCCCTGCTCGCGCTGCGGACGCTGGTCGACGCGGGCATCCGCGTCCCCGACGACGTCGCGGTCATCGGCTGCGACAACCTGCCGGTGGCCGAGCTGTTCAACCCGCGCCTGACGACCGTCGACGTCGACATGCGGGAGCTGGGGCTGCTCATCGCCGAGACCCTGCACCGGGCGCTGGAGACCGGCGAGGCCCCCGACGTCATCCCCTTCCCGACCCCCGCGATCGTCCAGCGCGACTCGGCCTGACGGGCACTCGGGCTCAGGAGGCCCCTGTGGGTCGCTCCCATCGCCAGACCCCGCCATCGATGTCGCCGTCGGGGTCGGGGAGGTCCGCCGTGTGGACGAAGCCGCAGCGGTGGAGCACGGCCGTCGATGTGTTGGCCTCGGGCAGCGTGTGGGCGACGACGAGCGGGACCCCGGCGTCTCGGGCCCGGTCGACCATCCACCACGTTCCCGTCGTCGCGATCCCCCGACCCTGGCGGTCCGGTGCGACGGCGTAGCCGACCTCGACCTCGCCATCGACCGGGGCGCCCTTGAAGCCGCCGAAGCCGACGAGCGCGCCGTCCTCGAAGATGAGGTGGGTCCCCCACGGGTCGACGCCATCGCGCCGGACCGCGTCGAGGGCGTGTGGGAGCGCCTCGGGGAAGCCCACCCAGCCGGGGACGACAGGGATGCCGGTCCGGGCCGTCATCTCGTCGTCGCCCACGGCCAGCGCCTCCAACCACTCCAGTCGCGCCGGTTCGACGGTGACGCCGCTCGACGTCCCGGCCGGGCTGTTGGGGTCCTTCGCGTCCTCTGCTCGCACCCGCACAGTCTCCTGCCGGCGGGCCCGGCCCGCCATTGGTTTCCGCAGGCTGCTCGGTGGTTCGGACGAGCGGGTCGAGCTCAGCTCGGCGCGGGCCACTCGGGGCAGGTCCGGCGGTACGGCTCGTCGGAGCCGACGTGCTCGGCCCACTCCTCCCGCGTCAGGTTGCGGCCGGCGGCATGGCACGCCCGCTCCAACCACGTCTCGGGGTCCATCGTCGTGCGCGTGATCCCGTTGACGTTGAAGAGCCCGTTGCCGAGCAGGGTCCCGTCGCCGGGGTCGAACTGGGGCGCGTGCACGAAGTCGCCGGTCGGGAGGGGAAGTCCGACCGGAGCGAGCGTGGCCGCGTCGAACAGGACGAGCTCGTAGGTCACGAGGTGGTACGCCGCGACGATCTCGCCGTCGGGGCTGACGTCGACGTCGGACAACATCGACGGCTCGGGCGACCGCCCGCGGACGACCTCCCTGCCCTCGGCCATGTCCCACCGGCCGACGAGCCCGTTGCTCCCGGAGCCGACGACCTCGGACGTGCCGGGGACCTCGACGAGGATGCTGCTCACGTCGATGTCGGTGGGGATCCGGCTGCGGACCTCGAGGTCGTCGGCGTCCAGTCGAGCGACCCCACCCTCGAAGGCGACGTCGATCGACCGGCCGTCGCTCGTGATGCGCGGAGGGTTCACGAACCGGGCGTCGTCGCGACCAGCCAGATCGCTCACCTCGCGTCCGCGATCACCCGTCCATCGGTGACGTCGACGACGATGAGCGACGACTCGTCGCCGCTGAAGCTCGCGACCACCCGACCGTCCTCGCTCAGGTCGGACCGTGATGCCAGCCCGTCACCGGTCCAGAGGATCTCGCCGGTCGTCCCATCGGCCACGAAGGGAGGACCGTTCGGCACCACGGTGCCGAGCGCACGGGAGCCGTCGGCACTCAGGGCCACCGTCGTCGTGTCGACGCTGGGTCCGGCAGACCGTGGGGACGTGATCCCCACGCCGGGCTTCGAGAGGTCGTCGAGCGACCGGACCTCGAGCTGGTCCGCGTTGAGCCTCACCAGCGCACGTCGGCCGTCGGCCGACGGGATCGGGTTGCCGACGACCGGCGCGATCGGCGTGGTCACGAGGTTCGGCGCACCGTTGTCGGTCCACCGACCGATCGATCCCACATCGCTGGCCGTGAGCAGCTCCTGCCCGTCGGCCCGAAAGCCGATCGCGCCGATGTTCCCGCCGCTGCCCTCGATGGGGTCGCCCAGGGCCCGCTCCGCGCCGACGTCGTAGAACACGAAGCCCCCGCCGCTCGTGATCACCAGCAGATCCGGATCGACGGGACTGAACGCGATTCGGCCCGAGGTCCCTGGTCGTCGCGCCGCGTCGCCCACCAGTCGCCCGGTCGCCAGGTCCCAGAGGTAGACGCGACCGAGCGGCTGGGCGCCGGCGATGACCCGTCGGTCCGACGAGACCGTGAACTCCCTCCAGCGGTCGACCTCCCCGGGATCCTGGAGCGCGACCCGCCCGATCGAGGCGCCCGCGTCGAGGTCCCAGGTCTCGAAGTCGAGCCCGTCCCGCTCGACCACGACCGATCCATCGGCGGTGAACGCGGCGTCGATGACCGGTGGGCGGGGGAGATCGACCGACATCGGTGCGTGCGCGCTCACGTCCCAGAGCACGAGCTCCCCATCGGTCGACGCCACGAGGACCTCGTCGTCGTCCGGTGCGAGCGCGGCGGACCCGACCATGACGTCGGCCGGGAGGTCCAGGTCGAGCGAGGTGACCTCGCCGGACACGACGTCGACGACGACCACCGACTCGAGGTCCGCCGCCATGACCGTTGAGCCGTCGCCCGACACATCGAGGTGGAGGACGAGCGACGTGGTCTCGAGCCGACGGATCTCGTCGCCGGTCTCCGCGTCGAACACGAGGACGATCCCACCTCCGTCGGTCCCCGGCGCCGGTCCCCCGCCGGCCACGATGCGGCCGTCGTCGCTGACATCGACCGCGCGCTGCTCGCGGACCGGTCCGGAGACGAAGCCGCCGAACGAGGAGGGCGTGCGCTCCAGGGCGCCGCCGAACGTCCGTGCCGCTCCCGCCCGATCTCGCTCGGCGGTCACGTTGTGCGTGAGCGCCGACCACAGGGCCCCGCGCGACTCCGGACCGGGGTCGCGGCGCCAGGCCTCGGCTGCGAGGAGCAGCGACACATCGAGGCGCGCATCGAGCTCGGCCGCCGACTCGGCGACGAGGCGGGCCACCTGGGCCCGGTCCCGCTGGTCGTCGGCGACCACCGAGGCCGTCTGGGCCCGGTCCCGCTGGTCGTCGGCCGTCCGGCGGCTGCTCACCGCGATCACCGCGGCGAGCACGGTCACGACCAGCAAGGCCGCCGCGACGCCGAGCAGGCGTCGCAGCCGTCGCCTCCCGCGCCGCTCCCGGTAGAGCTGGTCGCGCACCTCGTCCTGCTCCCGTCGGTCCCGCTCCCGGCTCGCGTCGAGGAAGCCCAGCACGAGCGGGTCGCGCTCCTGGGTCGACCGGGCCGACCACTCCTGGGTGATCTGGAGCCGGCCCTCCCGGTACAGGTCGTGGTCGTGCCGGCCACCGTCGTCCCACTGCCGGGCCGCACGAGTGACCGACCTCTCGATCAGCAGGTCGGCGCGAGCCGCGTCGAGCCAGACGCCGCAGCTGGGGCCATGCGCCGAGGACGACGTCGTGGGAGATCTCCACGTCGTCGGCTCTCCGGACGAGCAGCCGCGTCTCGACCAGCGCGTCCACCGCCGGCTCGAGCTCCTCGGGGAGGTCGGCCACGGGTCGACGGCGCCGCCGCCACTCCCCCTCGTCGTCGATGTCGACGAGGGACAACATCGCCTCCCGGACGAGCTCACCCCGGCCGAGCCCGACGGCCTGCAGGCTGCGCGCACCCAGCCGCTCGACCGCGGCGGCCAAGCCCCCGACCTCCTCGTAGTCCTCCAGGAGCAGCACGTCATCCGTGCGCCCCTCCCACACCTCCGCCAGCGCCGCCGACAGGAGGGGGAGGGCCGACGTCGACGTCGCCATGTCCTCCGATGCCCGTGCCACGAGGCCCGGTCCGACCTCACATCCGGTGCGACGCGCCGGGTCCTCGATGATGCGGCGGACCTCCTCCACGGTCGGTGGGCCCATCACGAGCTGCGCGTCCTCGACCTCCCGCACCAGCGCGGGGTACCCCGCCAGGTCGCCGAACGCGTCCGCCCGGAGCGTGAGCACCACGCGGACGTCGAGCGCCGCGTCTCCGACGAGGTCGAGCAGGCGGGCCGATCACCGCCGCCGTCTCGGCCGGTTCCCGATCGAACACCTCCTCGAGCTGGTCGACCACGACGAGGTGGACACCGGGCTCGTCGGCGTCATCGCCCTCTGCAATCGGCATCGACGCACGGGAGCGTCCGCGTCACCGCCGTTCATCGAGGTCACCCGCCACGGCCGTTGACCCGGGAGGTGCCCGCTGCTGGCGAGCGGCAGGAGACCGGCGCGGACGAGCGAGGACTTGCCGATGCCCGATGGTCCGATCACCGCCACCAGCCGGTTGTCGAGCACACGGGACGCGAGCTCGGCGACGAGCTGCTCACGGCCGCAGAAGATCTCGGCGTCCTCGGGCCCGTACGGCACCAGCGACCGGTAGGGCTGGCGCCCCCGCCAGACCTCGCTGGTCAGGGCCCTCCGACGGGATCGCGCCGCGACGAGGGCGCGCACCTCTTCGGACAAGGAGGCCGCGGCCCGATCCGCGACGTGCGAGGCCTCGCGGGAGGATTGCGACGCGCGTGTGGAGGCGATCGCTCGCCGCCCGCTCCGCCCAGGCCGCCGCCTCCAGCAGCGCGACCCCGGGCAGGCCGTCGGCGACCGCCGCGATGGCGGTGGCCCCCGCGTCGTCCACGCCCTCGGCCGCGACGATCGCCGCGATGGCGGCGTCCCCGAGCCGGTCGACCGACAGCACCTCCACGTCGCTCACGAGTCGATCCACCGCGACCGCGGCCTGGCCCCCGCCCGACGGATCGATCACGACCACGACCAGCAACGACAGCGGGTCGATCGCCGCCGTCAACGCCGCGAGCGCCTCCAGCGCCTCGCGACCGGCCCACTCGGCATCGTCGACGACGAGCAGGGTCGGACCTCGGCGGCAGCTGTCGACGACCCCGTCGACGACCGCGCCCGTGCTGACGCCAGCCGCGATCCACTCCGCCGCCTGGTGGTGCTCGACCCAGCCGCCGTCGGCGACGGCCTGCCGGGCCAGCTCGGCGACCACGGTGGTCCGACCGACCCCGACCGGGCCCGACACCACACGGACCTGCCCACGGCCCGCCCGGGCCTGCGCCCACGCCGCCCCGAGCCACGCGACCTCGTCATCACGGCCGGTCGGTGGGCGAGCACCCGCGAGGGCCGTTGGCATGCGGGCCGCACGCGGGGCGAGGACCGGGTCCTGCCGTAGGACCTGCTGCTCCAGCGCCCGCAGCGCCGGACCCGGCTCGATCCCGAACCCCTCGACGAGCTCACGACGGGCCCGGGCGAAGGCGTCCAGCGCATCCTGCTGGCGCCCCGACGCGTACAGCGCCCGGATCACGAGCTCCCAGGTGTGCTCCCGGCCCGGCTCGGTCCGGCTCAACGCCTCGAGGTCGGCGATCGCCTCGCGCTCGGCACCGGTCGCGATCTGTGCCTCGGCCGCGTCCTCCAGGGCACGGAGGTGCAGCTCGTCGAGACGGGCCCGCTCGGCCCGGGCGAAGTCGGCCTCGTCGAACTCGAGGTACGCAGGCCCCCGCCACAGCGAGGTCGCCGCGGCAAGGAGGGGGAGGGCCTCGATCGGGGCCCCGGCATCCAGTCGGCGACGGGCGTCGGAGGCGAGGCGCTCGAAGCGGCAGGCGTCCACGTCGTCGGGCTCCACCTCGAGGCGGTAGCCGCCTGGCACGGTCGCGATGACGTCGTCACCCAGCGCGGCCAGGGACCGACGCAGGCGGACGAGGTGCGACTGCACCGTCTTGGTCGCGCTGGGTGGTGGCGCCTCGCCCCAGACCGCTCCGATGATCGCGTCGACCGACACCGCTTGGCCGACACGCGAGGCGAGCAGGGCGAGGATGCACCTACGCCGCGTGCCGGCGACCGGGATGACCACGTCATCGACTCGGACGGCCAGCGCGCCCAGGACGAGCACCGTCGGAGGCGCATCTCCCCTCGGGTCCCTGGCTCGGCGTCCGGCGGAGGACGAGGGGTGCACCGGCGGCTCCATGTCGGCGATCACCGCAGAACGCGGTTGCAGCCGGACTGAAGGTCCGGATCGGCCCGACCTCGGCGTGGTCGCCCCGCGCCGCTGCACCGGTTCAGCCCGGCTGCAACCAGGTGGATCCACGGTCGGAGTCGAGTGTCGCCCACCCGCGACGCCTTCCCAGAGGAGACGATGACGATGAACAGATCCAACCACAGGCTGCTGGCGGCGTCACTGGTCGCAGCCGGAGCGTTGCTGGCCGCCAGCGTGTGCTCCGGCGGGGGCGAGACCACGGTCGATGCCTCACCGGCCGTCACCTCGACCACGCTGGCCGACACGACGGTGACCACGACCGCGAGTCCGGGACCCTCTCTGATCACCCCCGTCGGGCCCGCCGGGGCCTACGGCGACGCGGTCGAGGCCGTCGTCCCCCTCGGGCTCCACGAGTTCGGTCAGCCGGGTCCGCCCGGGCCCATCTTCCTCAGCTCGGGCGCCGGGTCGCTCTGGGTGAGCCACCACCGGAGCCACTCGGTGACCCGGCTGGATCCCACCACCGGGCAGGTGATCGCCCACATCGGCATCGCCCCGACCCCCGGCGACACGGCGACCGTCGACATGGGCGCCGCCTGGGCGGGAGCCGCGGCAGGGGTCCGGTGCCGTGCTGGCGACCGACGACGCCGTCTGGGTCGTCGACATCGGCGGGTTCGCCTGGGAGATCGACCCCGCGACCAACGAGGTCGCCGGACGGATCGAGATCCCCGGCCTCCAGGGCGAGGGCGGCGTCTTCGAGCACGACGGCGACATCTTCGCCCTCACGACGTCCGGCTACGTCCGCATCGACCCCGACAGCCGGGAGGTCGTGCACCGCGGCTTCACCGACGTGAGGGCGGAGGGGAACGCGCAGCTCCTGGCCGTCACCGAGGGCTGGTTGTGGATCGGGGCCGACACCAGGATGGACTCGGATGGGGGACTGGTCCGAGTGTCCCTCACCGACGACAGCGTGCACCCCGTCGAAGGTGTCTCGGGCCAGCCCGCCGGCGCGGCCGACGGGATCGTGTGGGTGGTCGGCGAGCGCGAGCTCATCGCCGTCGACGCCACCACCGCCGAGGTCGTCGAGCGCCACCCGTCGCCCGCCGAGCCCGGGGCCCTGCAGGTGATGACGCCGGGCCCGATCGAGGGCAGCGTGTGGTCGGTCGGGTACGACAACCCGATCGACCAACCGGGCCTGCCGGAGACCGCGAGCCTGGTCCGGTTCGACATCGAGTCGGGCACGTTCGAGGTCGCCCCGATCGTCCACACGGACGGCTACCTGGTCGGCGTGGCGCCGGTCGGCGACGACGCCTGGGCGTCGGACTTCGCCCGGGGCACCGTCGTGCGGGTCGGGCTCGACGGCATCCGACCGGTCATGGACCACCACCGGGGCCGGGTCGGCCACGGCGACCGATGGGGCTCAGGGGTCAGCGCGTCGAACGACACCCCCCGGATCGCCACCGTGCGAGCCGACCTCGACACCACCCCACCCACCCCCGACGACCACGGCCGCACCGGCCACGGCGACCGATGGGGCTCCGGGCTCGGCGCCTCCGACGCCACCCCCCGGATCGCCACCGTGCGAGCCGACCTCGACACGACCCCACCCACCCCCGACGACCACGGCCGCACCGGCCACGGCGAACGATGGGGCTCCGGCGTCGACGCAGTCGATCCGAGCTGAGCGGGGGCCGTTGCCTCCTCGACCCCACCTGGCACCGACCGTTGCGGGAGGGCCCTGCCCGAGTGATCGGGGAGGGCCCTCCCGCGTCGCTCGTCGGTGGAGGGACGGTGACCGGGACGCCGACCGTCTCGAACCGGCTCGCGCCCGTTACCCGCGATCGCCTCATGGACGACCGAACGCCACGCTGAGCGGTGCCGCGCCCGGGCCTCGCCGATCGTCCGGGTCAGGAAGCCGGCGACGAGCGGGATGCAGGGGAACCTCCGGGTGAACTGATCGACGCTCGTCGATGCGACAACCCCACCGTCGCATCGAGCAATGTCGATACATCTCACGACGAGGGTCCCGCCGTCCGCCCCGACGGGCTGCTCAGGTCGCGACGAGGGCGTCGAGCCGCTCGATGGTCTCGATGAACTCCTCGACCATCTCGAGGACGACCCGCTTGGTGGGCCGCACCGAGTCCATGGTGCCGACGACCTGGCCGACGAAGTAGGTGACGAGCTGGTGGGCGCCGGAGCCCTCCTTGGTGGCGCCGCGGGCCACCCGGCCGAGCGCCTCGCCGACGAGCAGCGGCTGGAGCGGCATCGGGAGGGGGCCGGGACCGTCGGGCGACTCCCACTCGTCGGTCCACGCGGTGCGCAGCATGCGCGCCGGCTTCCCGGTGATCGACCGCGACCGCACGGTGTCGCCCAGCCCGGCCTTCAGGTACTTCTCCTTGACCGCCGGGGGCGTCTCGGCCTCCTCGGTGGTCAGCCAGACCGACCCGCACCACACGCCGTCGGCGCCCAGCGCCATGCCCGCGGCCAGCTGGCGCCCCCGGGCGATGCCGCCCGCGGCCAGGACGGGCACCGGGGCGACGGCGTCGACGACCTCGGGGACGAGGACCATGGTGGCGATCTGACCGGTGTGGCCGCCCGCCTCGGTGCCCTGGGCGACGATGAGGTCGGCGCCGGCCGCGGCGTGGCGGTGGGCGTGCTCGACGGTCCCCGCGAGGGCGGCGACCGGGATGCCGGCGGCGTGGGCCCGCTCGATGAAGTGGGCCGGCGGCGGCCCCAGGGCCGAGGCGACCAGCTTGGTGTCGTGCGAGAAGAGGACGTCGAGGAGCGGCGCCATGCTCTTGGGGTCGATGCGCATGCCGCCGATGCTCCGCGACGCACCGTCGCGGAGGTCGTCGGGCAGGGGCGGCACGTCGTAGCGCTCGAGGAGCTCGTCGACCCACCGGCGGTGCTCGTCGGGGACGAGCGAGCCGAGCTCGCCTCGATCCATGCCGCCGACGTCGCTCCCCGCGAACTTCTCCGGCACCAGGAGGTCGACGCCGAACGGCTTGCCCTTCACCTCCTGCTCGATCCACGTCAGGTCGATGTCGAGCTGCTCGGGCGAGTGGGCCACGGCGCCGAGGACGCCGCAACCGCCGGCGTTGGTCACCGCGGCCACGACGTCGCGGCAGTGGCTGAAGGCGAAGATCGGGAGGTCGATCCCCAGGAGGTCGGTGGCGGCGGTCTGCACGGTGGCGGTCCCTTCAGGTGGTCGTTCGGCGGGGGCGGAACCGCCCGACGAGGTCGACGATGAGCTCGGTCCACTCGTCGTCGTCGACGGGTGGGAGGTCGGTGGCGGCCACGAGGGTCGACCCGAGGACGACCATCAGCAGGAACCGGGACACCGCCGCCGGTCGGATCGACGTGGCGATGGCCCCGTCGCGCTGGCCGGCCCGGATCAGCTCGGCGATGCGGCCCTCGCGCTCGGTGAGCTCGACCACGAGGGCGGCGGCGACGTCCGGGTGGCGGTTGGCGGCGACGATGGCCTGCACGAGCAGCGAGCCGGACGCGGCGTCGTGGTGCGCCATCTGCACACCCCGCTGCCCGAAGGCCCGGACGGGGTCGAACCCGGCGTCGGTGACGTCGAGGAGGTGGTCGGCCTCGCGGTAGCCGTGGCGGTGGAGTGCGGCCGCGAACAGCTCGGCCTTCGAGGGGAAGTGCGAGTAGATCGCTCCCCCGCTCACCCCGGCCTCGGCCGCGATCTCGGAGATGCTGGCCGCGTCGTAGCCCTTGGTCGAGAAGAGCGACGCGGCCGCGTCGAGCACCCGGCCGCGCGTCTCCTCGGCGGTGACGCCGGCGATCCGACCCACGTCGGCTACTCGACCTTGATCGCGAACTCGGGGCAGCTCTCGGCGGCGAGGGTGGCCTCGGCCACCTGCGACTCGTCGAGCTCGCCCTCGTGGCCGACGACCGCGTAGCCCTCGTCGTCGCAGTCGAACAGGCCGGGGGCGAGGGCGTAGCAGCGTCCGTGGCCCTGGCAGGTGGAGCGGTCGAGGTGGATCTTCATGGCCCGATCCTGACCGGCAGGACCCGGGGCCCGCGGACCTGGCCGGCCGACCAGCGCACCGCCTCGGGGTCGGCCAGCTCGAAGGTGGGGAAGACCTTCAGCCACTCCTCGAGCGCCACCCGGATCTCCATCCGGGCCAGGTGCGAGCCGGCGCAGCGGTGGACGCCGAGCCCGAAGGCGGCATGGCGGTTCGGCTGGCGGTCGATCAGCACCTCGTCGGCCCGGTCGAAGGCGGCGGGGTCGCGGTTCGCCGACGGGAACGACAGCAGGACCCACTCCTCCGCCTTCATCGGGCAGCCGCCGAGCTCGACGTCCTCCTTGACGAGGCGGGCCATCGTGACCGGGGCGTAGGCCCGGAGGAGCTCCTCGATGGCGGTCGGCAGCAGGTCGGGCTCGGCGACCAGGCGCTCGCGGTCGGCCGGGTGCGAGGCGAGGTGCCAGAGCGAGGCGCCGATGGCGCTCCACGTCGTGTCGATCCCGGCGATGAGCAGCAGGCCGATCGTGCGGGCCACCTGGAACGGGTCGAGCGGCTCGCCGTGGAGCTCGGAGTCGAGCAGGAAGGTGATCAGGTCGTCGCGGGGGTTGGCCCGGTGGTCGTCGATGTGGCCCTGGAGGTAGTCGAGCAGCGCGAGGAAGCTCGTCACCCGCTCCTCGAACGGGCGGGCGACGCCCTCGATGATGTCGTGGACGAAGCCGCGGAAGACGTCGCCGTCGGACTCGGGCAGGCCGAGCATGGTGGCGATCACCCGCACCGGGATGTGCTGGGCGTACTCGGCGGCGGCGTCGACGACGTCACGACCCTCGAGCTCCTGGAGCAACCGGGCGCAGTCGTCGCGCGTCGACGGCTCCCACTTGGCGACGTTCTGGGGCGAGAAGGCCGGCAGCAGCATCCGCCGGGCATCGGCGTGGTACGGCGGGTCGGACGAGATCGGCGGGGCGATGCCCTGCGGCGCCAGCTCGACCGGTGGGCGGTGCGGGGTGACGATGACGCTGCGGGAGGTGAAGTGCTCGGTGTCGTTGGCGATGGCCGACACGTCGGCGTGGCGGGTCGGCAGCCACACGCCGCCGTACCGCTCGGAGTGCGCGACCGGGCAGGTCTCGCGCAGCTCGTCCCAGATGGGGAAGGGATCCTCCGCCCACCGCTCGTCGGTGTGGTCGAAGTCGGTGGCCCAGTCGACGACCGGCTCGTTCGGCATGGCCAGAAACTAAACGGACGCCCGATTCCTGGCAAGCCTCATCCCTCCCGGCCCCGCCGTCGGCGCTCCCGGCCGCGTCGCGAGCACGATCGGGCCCCGCACGCGTCGGGAACCGGCTGCTGCGCCGGTAGCCTCGTACGCCTCATGGACGACCGAACGACCTACTGAGCGGTGCCGGCGGAGGGGGTGGCAGTCCACCAGGAGCACCAGGAGCTCTACCGGTGGCAGCTCGACGCGCTCGATGGCGTGGGAGAGCTGCGGTCGGCGGGGCGTGGTCGAGGCCGTGACCGGCTCGGGCAAGACCGACGTGGCCATCGCCGCGATCGTCGACGCCCGGCGTCGGGGCCGGTTCGTGCTCGTGCTCGTGCCGTCCCGGGTCCTCATGGAGCAGTGGTACGGCCGGCTGACGGCTGCGCTGCCCGACGCGCGCATCGGCCGCCTGGGTGACGCCGGCCGGGACCGGCCGGAGTCGTGCGACGTGCTCGTCTCGACACGCCACTCCGCCGCGGAGCACCGGCCCGTGCCCCCGGGCGACGGCGGCGGTCTGCTGGTCGCCGACGAGTGCCACGGGCTCGGCGGCGGCGTGCTGCGGCGCGCGCTCCTCCCCCAGTACGCGGAGCGCCTGGGGCTCACGGCCACGCTGGAGCGCTCCGACGACGCGGTGACCGACCTGCTGATCCCCTACTTCGGCGGGGTCTGCCATCGCTACGGGTTCCTCGAGGCGATCGCCGACGGCGTCTGCGCCCGGCCCCGCGTGGCCTTCGTCGGCGTGCAGCTCTCCGACGAGGAGCGGAAGGACTACATCGCCACCGAGCAGCGCCTGGTCGACGCCCGCCACCACCTGCGGGGGGTGTCCGGCATGCCGCTGACCCCCTTCGGCGACTTCATGGCCGCCGTCGCGCACCTGGCCAAGGGCGACTCCGGCGTCGACGGGCGCGCCGCCCGGGACTACCTGGCCGTGTTCTCCGAGCGCCGTCAGATCGTGGCCCAGAGCAGCGGCAAGTACGAGCTGCTCGACCGGCTGGCGCCGGCCATCCGCGACGCCGAGGGCGCCCTGCTGTTCACCGAGACCGTCCGCGGTGCGAACCACGCCATCAACCGGCTCGACCCCCACGTCGACATCGAGCTCATCACCGGCTCGACCGCCCGCCGCGAGCGCAAGGAGATCCTCGGCGACCTGCGCGGGCAGCGCCTCGACGCGGTCGCCGCGCCCCGGGTGCTCGACGAGGGCATCGACGTGCCGGACGCCGACCTCGGCATCGTGATGAGCGCGAGCCGCACCCGACGCCAGATGATCCAACGGATGGGTCGGATCCTGCGCCGCAAGCGCCCGGGCGGCCGGGCCCGGTTCGTGATCATGTACGCGCGCGACACCCTCGAGGACCCCGCCCACCGCATCGACCGCGACGGCTTCGTCGAGGAGATCGAGCGCATCTCCGAGGCCTCGGGCGTGTTCGACGGCGAGCGCTTCGAGGAGATCGACGCCTTCCTGGCCCAGCCCGGCCCGGAGGTCGTCCCCGAGCCCGAGCGACTCGACGGCTACGAGTCGGCCCTGGCCGGTGCCCGGCTGACGACGGACTCGGACCTCGCCGGACCGCCGAGCGACGCCGAGGTGGTGCGGACGTTCGCGGCAGAGGTCGGGGCCGGGGCCGCCGACGCCTACCTCCGCTTCGCCCGCGCCACGTCCGACGACGACACCCTCCGTGCTGCGGCGAAGGACGAGCTGGGCGATCTCGTCCCGGAGCCGACGCCCGGGCGAGGGCCCGCCCCGGACGTGGCCCCCTACCTCGAGATCGAGCTCGGCGAGCTGCCCGAGATCGCCGCGCCCAAGGCCAAGCCCAAGCAGCTCTCCACCGGGGCCTCGCCCCTCACCATCCAGCACGGGTCGGACGGGTTCCGGCTGACCTGCACCGGCTGCGGCCAGTCGTCGAAGCCGGTGAAGTTCCGCTGGCAGGTCCAGGACGAGACGGTCACCTGCCGCTGCGACTGACCCCGGCGTCGCCGTCCGGCATCAGGCGGCGACGCCGGACGAGCGGACGGCCACCTCGCCGAGGCGCTCCAGGTCCTCGATGAGCGCAGTCGTGCGGTCGCGGTGGCCCGGGATCACGAGGGCGTAGAGCACGGAGAGGACCCTGGGCGCGCGCAGCACGCGGAAGCTCTGCGTGATCCTGGTGCCGTCACCGGTGCCGTCGAGGACGATCCGCCACTCGGAGCTGTCGGGCGTCAGTGGGGTGGGGACGGTCCGCCACACCAGCTCGTACGGATCCGCGGCGACGACCTCGCACACCCGTCCCCAGCGGAAGATGCCCGAACGGTTGCGGCCTCGGAACCGTGCGCCGGGGACGGCCGAGGTGGCGCCATCCAGCCACGCGGCTCCGACGCACTCGTGGCTCCACTCTCCGACGCGGGTGACGTCGCGGACGACCTCCCACACCTCGCCGACGCCGGCGTCGACCGTCACCGTGACGCTGTTCTCCATCTGGACGCGGACCGGCGGCTTGGCCGCGGCGCCCCAACAGGCAGCCGCGTGCCGGCGGTACCGCGGCGCGAAGCCGTGCACCAGGACGGCGCGCGAGATGGGCGGCACGAGGCCGACCACGGTGGCGCGGTCCGCCTCGGCCGCACCATCGATCAACCAATGGCCCTCGAAGCCCAGCTCTGACATCGACTTCCCGTCGAGGTTGTGCTCCTGCTCGATCGCCTGCCACTCGGCCGACGTGATCAGCCGCGACACGATCGGCATGGCCTCGTCCTCCTCCTCCCGCAGGTGGGGCAGCAGGACGGCCGCCAGCTCGTCGAGCGCGGCGATCGCGCTGTCGCGTCGCGGAGTCGGAGGGGTCGGCCACCAGCGCGGTGGCCGTCGTCTCCAGCCCCGCCGACGCGAGGGCGATCGCCTCGTGAGCCCGGGCCATGCGGTCGAGCACGGCCACGGTGTCCGCCGCACCGACCGCGCGCTCCCGGACCAGGGGGTAGAGCCCGTCGTCCTCCGACGCATGGTGGGCGTGGAGGAAGCCCACCATCCAGACGAGGTGCGCTCCGATGGCGCGACGTCGCGCGACGCCGTCGCTCTCCGGCTCGGCGAGCGTGGTCCGAGCCCTCGCCAGATCACGTCGCAGTGCGTCGTGGACGATGCGCATCATCGATGTGTCGGCCAGGCCGTCGGGTGTCATCGTCATGGAAGCCTCCTCCGTTCAGGAGCGTGGGATCACGCGATCCAGCGTCTGTGCGACCCAGACCTCGTACTGCTCGGGCGTCCAACCGGACTCGTCGACGAGCAAGAGGTAGACCTCCGGGCTGGCCATGGCCCAGACCCCATCGACCTCGGCGCGCGTCGGGACGCGGCCGGTGATCAGCTCGAGCGCGGTGGCGACATCGGCCCGTTGGCGTTCGCGGGTCGCGCGCAGCATCTCGGCGATCTGCTCGTCGGCCGGCGCCGCCTGCCGCAGCAGGCTCGCCACCGCGCCGGTGCGCACCTGCACGGCGGTGAGCAACCGGGCCGCCGCCCGGATGCGTGCCGGGCGTCGACCCTGGCCCAGCGCCAGGAACTCAGGTCGCTCCGCGAGGGGGACCGGCGCGTCGTCTCCGACCACCGCGGCATCCGCCACCGCCCGCAGCAGACCCCTCTTCGACGAGAAGTGCGAGTACACCGTCTCGGTGGCGACCCCGGCAGCAGCGGCGACCTCCCGCATCCCGGTCGCGGCCCACCCGTTGGCCACGAACAGCTCGCGCGCCGCGTCCACCACGGCCCGCCTCGTCGCCGCCGCCTGCTCCTCCCGGAGCCGGGATCGGTACCGGCGCCGACCAGCGACATCAGCGGAGCTGGTCTCGGCTGCCGTCATGGCCACATCGTAGAACGCACCTGGATTCGATACAACACTGTTCCAGTGGAACGCGATGGTGCCGCGACCGAGCTCGTCAGCCCGGCCCGGGGGACGTTCGTCCCCTTGAGCTCCGGCGACGAGGGGTGGACGATGCAACGAGGCATCGGAGCGAGGAGACCACCATGAGAGCGAAGTTGGGCGACCGCATCGTGATCAAGGGCCATCGGGTCGGCGAGCACGATCGAGACGGCGAGATCCTCGAGGTGCACGGCACCGACGGCGAGCCGCCGTACCTGGTGCGATGGGATGACGACGGCCACGAGGGTCTGTTCTTCCCGGGCTCGGATGCCCAGGTCGAGCACCTCGAGCATCCCGGCGAGTGACGCGGTGACCGCCTCGCAGTGACCGAGGCGAGCCGCCGCATCGGACCTTCAGCGGAACGTGGCGTCGAGCACGGTCTCGGCCGCCCAGCGGACGGCGTCTCGACCTGCCTCCTCGTCGAGGCGACTCACATCCCGTAGGACCACCAAGGCCTCGGGACCGCTCAGCAGGCAGAGCACGGTGATGGCGCGCCGCCACGCGTCGTCGGTCACCGTGTCCCGCAACGGGTCGAGCGTCTGCTCGAACCAGCGCCGCCGGCGGCCCTCCCGCACCTCGGGTGACGGGTCGCCCGCCTCGACCTGCGCGAGCCACTGGTCGAGGTACAGCCGCAGGGCGGTCCGGTACTGCACCTCTTCGACCACCACGTGGCGGTTGAAGAGCTCGAGGACCGCCAGGGTCCGTTCCCGAGCGAGCTCGGCCGGACCGCTCTCGGCGACGAGCTCCTCGATGTCGCCCACGTCGGCGTGCATGGCCACCTCGAGGAGCAGGGAGTCCTGGGTCGGGAAGTACCGGTACGCCGTCGTCCTCGACACCTCGGCGGCGGCCGCCGCTTGCGAGACCGTCGGCGTCACGCCGTCGGCGAGCAGCCGCCTGGCGGCATCGACGATCGCCGACCGCGTCCGCCGCTTCTGGTTGACCCGGCCGACATCCATGTTCGCCTCTTGACGTGGGACTTGCATTCCGTCATGGTACTCCAGTCCCACGACAAAGAGAGGCATCCCGCCATGCGATCGACCAAGACCCGTCTCGAGCCGACGACCATCGCCCCCGAGACGTTCCTCCTCCACGACCACACAGGTGAAGGGTCCGCCCCGGTGTCCATCGCCATCAACACGATGGTGATCCGGGGAGAGCAGCCCGTCGTGGTGGACACCGGCGCCGCCGAGCACCGCGACCAGCTCCTCAGCGACGTGTTCTCCCTGGTGGAGCCGGAGGACGTGCGGTGGCTGTTCATCAGCCACGACGACGTCGACCACACCGGCAACGTGAACGCCCTGATGGAGGCGTGCCCGAACGCCACCCTCGTCATCGACTGGTTCATGCAGGAGCGCATGGGCGCCTCCCTCGCGGTGTCACCACTGAGGTGGCGGTGGCTCCGTGACGGCGACGCGCCTCGACGTCGGTGACCGCGAGCTGCGTCTCGTCCGGCCGCCCATCTACGACTCGCCGACCACGCGCGGCCTGTTCGACCCCACGACCGGCGTCTACTGGGCGTCCGACGCCTTCGCGACCCCGATGCCGACGCCGGTGGCCGACGTCGTCGAGATCGACGACGAGGTCTGGACCGAGGGCATGGCGACGTTCAACCACTACATCAGCCCGTGGATCCAGCTCGCCGACGAGGAGCGGTACCGCCAGACCGTCGACCGGGTCGCCGCCCTCCGCCCCACCGTGATCGCCGGATGCCACACGCCCGTGGTCCGCGGTGGGCGCGTCGCCGACGCCCTCGCCATCACGCGCCGCAGCCCCGGGCTGACCGCAGCCCCCCAGCCCGACCAGGCCGTCCTGGACGAGATCCAGCGGACGCTCGGCGCCGTGGCGGCCTGATCGGCGTACGCGGCACGCGGGCACGTTGCTCGGTGGGCCACCGTTCGCCCGAACGCGGGGGAGCGTCCGTCGTAGGAGGCGCTGAGACCTGGGTTCGGTGGCGGAGCAGCCGGAGACGAGGATGGAGCGATGCCGAAGGACACGACGCCCGGACCACCGCGCCAGCTGCGCAGCTCGAGGAACGCATGGGCGCTGCTCCTCGTCGGTGCTCTGGTCGTGGCGGCCTGTGGGGGCGGCGACGACGGCCCGTCCGGCTCGGCGAGCGTCGAGGTCCGTCCGTTCAGCGAGGTGCAGGCCACCGACTTCGCCTTCGAGGCGGACGCGATCGACCCTGCGAACGGCATCTTCCGGGTCGAGACCAGCGAGCCGATGATCTGCGCCATCGTCTGGGGGGAGACCGACGCGCTCGGGCGCTTCAACAACTCCCTCGCCATGGAGGGCACGGGGATCACCGATCACGACGTTCGCCTCCCGGGGGCGGAGCCGGGACGCACGTACCACTTCGTGGTGCAGGGAACGACGGCCGACGGCACCCTGTACCGGTCCGAGCCGGACACCTTCACCATCCCGGAGGGCGATGAGGCCGACACCGAGGAGGGTCCGTCGATCGACGTGGGTGCCAACCTCGCCCTCGACGCGACCGTCGTCGAGACGAGCTCGGAGTTCTCGGACGCCTTCGCCGGCGCGCTCGCCATCGACGACGACCTGACCACGGAGTGGTCGACGGCGGACGATGGGGACGACGGGTCCATCACACTCGACCTCGGGACCTCTCAGGCGATCGTGGCGGTGGAGTTCGTCACCCGCTCGATGGCCGACGGCAGCGCCACCACCTCCACCTTCACCGTCAGCGTCGACGGCGGCGCGGCGGCGGGGCCCTTCGCCGCGTCGAGCCCCGCCACGACCCGCCTGGCGCCACTGGATGTCACCGGGCAGGTGCTGCGGTTCGACGTCGACGACTCCACCGGCGGCAACGTCGGCGCGGCGGAGATCCGCGTGTACGCACCGCCAGGCTGACTCGGCCGATGGTGCGGTCGACGACCCGGTCGGTTCACCCCGAGATCGGTCTGGAAGGCCTGCAGAGCCGCGGTCAGGCATCGCTCCACTGGCCATCGATCGGGCCGGTCCAGTAGCCGGTCGACGGTCAACACCGCCTGGAGAGCTGCCGTGTGGCGAGCTCGGTCGTGGCGACTCTCCACCGGCCGCCTCGACCGCGGCATCGAGCGCCTCGGCGGTGGCCCGATCCACCAGCCCTGTGACCGGCAGGTCGGAATCCTCCTGCAGCTGCTCGACCGCCTCGACCGTCGCCTGTCCGTAGATGCCATCGACCTCGCCGTCGAAGTAGCCCGCGAGCGGCGAGGGCCGACTGCAGCGCCCGGGTGTAGTCGCCCACCGCCGCGACGGCATCCGCCTGCTGTTCATCGCTGAGGCAGCCCGCGCTCGCGAAGACCTGCATCCATGCGACCTGCACCGAGACCGCCGCTGCGTTGACCTGCGCGGTCGCCTCCGACAGCGCGGTGGAGTCGTCATCCCGTCGAACGCGTCTGCGAGGCCCGCCTCAGCCCGCTCGATCCGATCGACGACGTCATCGGGTACGAGAGGAGCCGTCGTCGATGGTCGTCGTCTCGCCGGACGCGGTCGTGCCGGTCTGGCCTCGGCCAGCGCCACCTGAGCCTCGGCCAGCTCCGCCTCCGCGTCGACGACCTCGTCGCCCGCGGCCTTGCACATCTTCGGCGCTGCCCTTGACGGCGTCCCTGGATATTCGAGATCACTTCCGCGTCGTTCACCGCTCCGACGGTCGCCTCGCGTCGGTGAGCAGGCCGCCGTAGCGATCGACCGAGTCGATGTACTGCCCGCTGTCGTCGCACAACTGGGCGCTCGCGTCGTCGAAGGCGGTGGTGCGTCACCGAGGGCCCTTCCGCTCGTTCGACACGACCTCGCCGCCGCCACTGGGTCAGCTCCGACGTCCCCGTCGCCATCGGTGTCGCTGCACCCGGTCATCGCCAGCACCACGAACGATCTGCGTCTCCCACTCGGCGATGAAGGTGTCGGTCAGCCAGGCGAGGCCGAAGAGGGCCACCGCCGAGATGATGCCGGCCTTGAACACGGAGGACTCGGGGATCTCCTTCGGGCTCGGGCTTGCTCAGCAGGAGGATCAGTGCGGCCACCACGAACATCACCATCTGGATGATCGGGGTCACACCGATCGGGCTCCAGGCTGCCGTCCTCGCCGGGGATCTGCGGCCGGATGTCAGGGAAGAAGCCGAAGATCGACGATGGTCATGACACCGGCCAGGAAGACGAACGCGGCGTTCCTGCCCTCCTTGGTGAAGGTCAGCTCGGTCCCCGCGCCCTCGGTGGATGGCGTCGAGCCGACCGTCGGCCAGCCGGGCCTGGAACTCCGGGTCGTCCTCGAGGTCCTTGCCGATGCGGTTGACGATCATCGAGGTGAGGAAGATGCCGATCAGCGCGGCGGGGATCGTGACCGACAGGATCTGGATCATCGTGAAGTCGTAGGGCGCCACGTCGGTGAGCGTGATCATGGCGGCCATCGCGGCCGACACGGGGCTGCACGCCAGGGCGATGCCGGACACCACGACGGTCATGGCGAGTGGTCGCTCCGGCCGGATCTTCTGCCGGTAGGACACGTCGTAGATCACCGGCAGCAGCGGGTAGACGATGTTGCCGGTGCCGGCTCCGAGGCAGAACAGGAACGACATCAGCGGTGCGATCAACGTCACCTGCTTGGGATGGCTGCGGATGGCGTTGGCGGCCTTGACGACCATCCAGTCGATGCCGCCCGCCACCTGCATCGTGGCCGCGGCGAGGATCACCGAGAGGATGATGAGGATGGCGTCGATCGGCGGCGAGCCGGGCGCGAGGCCGAACGCGAACACCAGCACCGCGACGCCGACACCGCCCCAGATGCCGAGGGCGATGCCGCTCGACTTGGTGCCCATCACGATGGCGCCGATCACCACGAGCGGCCTCGAGGGCGAACAGGACCGTCCACCTGCTCTCCTTCGTCCTTAGGTCGGTGCTCGAGTGTCTCGGCTCGGTTCGTTGTCGGAGGCCGACCGTCCGGTCGCACTGCGGTTCGAGCCTGTCCTCGACGGCACGGCGGCGTCGCCGCGTCCTGCGCGAGTCCTCCGACCAACGGCGCCCAGGTGGAGTCATCGGCGTCGTCCGGCACCGACTCCAGGGTCCGCAGGACGTCGTCGAGGCGTCCTCGAGGGCCTCCAGCTCGGCGCGCGTAGCGGTCGTCGACGACCTCCTGCAGCCGCTGCACGCTCTCGAGGTAGTCCTCGGCGACCTCGGCCGCCTCGCCGGCGGACGTCGCGTCGAGGTCGATGTCCCGGACCACCGCCTGCTGGGCACGGAGGTCCTCGTACACCGGGCACAGCGACTGGTCCTCGATGTCGCCGCAGGCGCTCAACCCTCCGAGGCCGAACAGCAGGACCGAGGCGACGAGCGGCCGCCGATCGATGGCCCGATCTCCGCGCCGGCTCAGCCGCTCGATCACCGCTCACGCTGCCCTCCCGTGGTCGACCGGCCCGCATCATGGCGCACCCCGACGCCCCACGCGCGGACCAGGTCGTGGGCGTGGTGCAGCCGTCGGCCAGCCACTCGACCCGCGTCGGTGGCGGGGATGCCCATGAGTCGCCCGGCGCCATCAGCACCGCGGTCGACTCCGGTCCGAGGAGGAACTCGCGAGGAACTCGTTCTGCCACGATCCGAACCGCAGGCCGCGCGCCGGCCCGTCGTCGGGCCGCACGACCGCCCGCGGCTCGAGCTCCCGGAGCCGCGGCCCGATGACCTGGGTCTCGTGCCCTCCGATGTAGGGCCGGTTGAAGGCGATGTCGTCGGGGTCCTCGGCGTCGAAGGCGATCCGGTAGGCCTCGCCGATGCTCGCGCAGGCGGGCCGGGATCCATGGTCGGCACCGTCGATCGGCGGCGCGCAGGCCCGACCTCGTCGCTCACGCGCGACCTCGCCCTCGAGGTCGCCCCTGTTGGACAGGGCCACGATGCCGGGCAGCCGATCGGCCGGCGCCCGCTCGACGCAGAGGGCGCCGTCCGGACGGGCCGTGTGGTTCATCGTGTCGTGGATCGACAGGTGGTCGAGGGCCGTGGCGGAGTGCCACTCCGACGCCGTCAGGGCCGCGGGATCGAGCGTGGCGAGTCGACGGAGCTTGGCCTCGATCACCCGGTCGATCAGGTCGTCGCGCACCCGCTCGTAGCGATCGACGCCGAGCGAGCCCGCGGTCGCGAGGGCGGCGCCGAGCGCATGCCACCCGTCCTCGTCCGGCGGCGGTCCAGCACCGGCAGGTAGGCGAACGTGACGGGGCGCACCGCGTCGACACCGCTCAGCGACGGACGCCCGTCGGGGCCGGCGACGCCCAGGCGCTTGAACGCCTCGCGGAGGTCTTCGACGAGGTCGGCCGGCCGCGGGCGGTTCGCGTCGCGCACCGCGCGCGGGTGGGGATCCTCGATGTAGAGCACCTTCGGGTCGATCTCCGCCCACCGGCGGGCCACCGGGCTGGTCGAGACGTCGGTGAAGTCGTGTTGCAGGCGCCTGGTCATCCGCGCGGTCGACGAAGGGCGCCATCTCCTCCGGGAAGGCCGCCGACGCGTGCGGGCCGGTGACGATCAGGTCGATGTCGCCGAGCACGTCGTCGAGATCGCGCTCGCCCTGCCCGGCGAAGAACACCATCTCCTCGGGCTCGAAGCCTCGGCCGGCCGGGATCCAGTCGATGTCGGGTGCAGGCATGCGTCTCCTCCTGCGTCAGCGCGCGGCCAGGCGCGCTCGGGTGCCTCCGGGCGAGGCGTGGGAAGGGTGTGGGTCGTCGAGGCGGCTGAGGCCGCCCTGTCGACCGTCAGCGGCTCGGGTGGGCGGTGGCGACCGGCGAGGAGCGCGAGCCCGATCCCTGCGGCGCTCACCACTGCCAGCACCAGCGACGATCGGGCGAAGCCGGCGGCCAGCGCCTCGTCGGCGGCCTCCCCTGACGCGACGCGATCGACGCTCGTCGACGAGTACACGGCGGCGACGATGGCGGTCATCACCGCAGCCCCGACGTACCGGGCCATGTTGGAGATGCCCGACGCAGACCCGACCTGCTCCTCGGGGACAGCACTCGTGGAGATCGACGAGCACGGTCCGTTGGAGAGGGCCATGCCCGCGGCGACGAGCACGATCGGGAGCACGAAGGCCAGCGTACTCCCACGATGCGTCGGTGCCCAGGAAGAGCGACGAAGCCGGCCGTCATGGCGACGAACCCGATGAGGATCACGGTCCGGCTCCCCACCTTGTTCGCCAGCTTCGGGATGAACGGCGTCGCCAGCACGAGGCCGACGGTGGCCGGGAGCGTGGCCAGGCCCGCCTCGAGCGCGCTCATGTCCAAGGTCGGCGGGGTCCTGGAAGTAGAGGCTCATCATGAACATGAGCCCGTTGATCGTCCCGGCGCCGATCAGGATGCCGAGGGTTCCGCCGATCAGGAGCCGGTTCCGCAGCAGGCCAGATCCACCAGGGGCGCGGACGATCGCCGCTCGACGACGACGAAGCCCGACCACCGAGGCCCGCCGACACCACGAAGCTCAGGAGCGTCGGCCGGCGACGTCCACCCCCAGTCCGCACCCTTCGAGAAGCCGAGGATGAGCGGTGCGAGGATCGAGGGCCACCAGCGCCGTGCCGAGCCAGTCGATCGATGTGGACCGGTTCGGGTCGCTCGACTCGCTGACCGTCTTCAGCGTCACCGGGATGCAGGCGACGGCGATGGCGGCGTCGATCCAGAAGAGGCCCTGCCAACCGGTCGAGCTCGACGAGGACACCGCCGACGAGCGGACCCGCGGCCGCGCCGACCGCGGATGCTGCACCCCAGTAGCGCCACGACCCGCAACCGCTCGTCCCCGTCCGTCGCCAGCGTGAGCAGGCTCAGGCCGCACGCCAGGATCGTCGAACCGGCCGCGCCCTGGATGCACCGACCCGCCGATGACCCCGAGGCCCGAGCTCGACAGTGCGATGAGCACGCACGAGCCGATGAACAGCAGGAGGCCGCCGATGAAGACCTTGCGCCGGCCGAGCACGTCGCCGAGAGCGCCGGAGGTCACGATGCACGCCGCGCCGACGAGCGAGTAGCCGGTCACCGCCCACTGGAGCGTGCTGATCGAAGAGCCCGCGTCCTCGCTGATCGACGGCAGCAGGATCGTCACCGCCGAGGTGTTGGCGTTCACCACGAGGGTCGACACGCAGGTCGCGACGAGCACCCCCGTCGCACGCCGCTGCGCCGTCACGGCGATGAGTATGGTGCAAATCCCTGGGCCACCGCGCGTGACGGTGCCCACTGCGTGGAGGTCCCGATGACCAGCGTCGAGTCCGTCAACAGCTTCGTCGACGAGGTCTGGGAACGGGACGTCATGCCCACCCTCCTCGACTACATCCGCATCCCGAACGTGTCGGGCGTGTTCGAGGAGGACTGGGAGGAGCTCGGCCACATGGAGCGGGCCGTCACCCTGCTCGGCGACTGGGCGCGGGACCGGCCCGTCGAGGGCATGCAGTTCGAGATCCACCGGCTCGAGGGTCGGTCGCCCGTGCTGTTCGCGGAGATCCCCCCCGCCAACGGTGGGCCCGCCGACGCCACCGTGTTCCTCTACGGGCACCTCGACAAGCAGCCGGAGGTCGCCGGCTGGCGCGAGGGCCTCGACCCGTGGACGCCCGTCCTGGAGGGCGACCGCCTCTACGGGCGCGGCGGTGCCGACGACGGCTACGCCACCTTCGCCGCCTTCACCGCCATCCAGGCCGCCCAGCAGGCGGGCTTCGCCCACGCCCGCTGCGTCGTGCTGATCGAGGCGAGCGAGGAGAGCGGCAGCCGCGACCTCCCGGCCCACGTGGAGGCCCTGGCCGATCGGATCGGCACGCCGAGCCTGATCGTCTGCCTCGACTCCGGCTGCCTCGACTACGACCGGCTGTGGCTCACGACCTCGCTGCGCGGCCTTCTGGCCGGCCAGCTCGACGTCGAGGTCACCACCGAGGGCGTCCACTCCGGCGACGCCAGCGGTGTCATCCCGTCGACGTTCCGGATCGGCCGCATGATCATGTCGCGCCTGGAGGACGAGCAGACCGGCGAGATCCTGCCCGACGAGCTGCGCGTCGCGATGCCGCCGGACCGCGTGCAGCAGGCGGCCGCGACCGCGGCCGAGATGACAGGCACCCTCGCGGGCAAGTTCCCGTTCCTCGACGACGTCCAGCCGGTCACGATCGACCCGACCGAGCAGCTGCTCAACCGCACCTGGCGGGCGCAGCTCGAGATCACCGGCGCCGACGGGTTCGCACCGATCGACCGGGCCGGCAACGTCCTGCGCTCGACGACGTCGCTCTACCTGTCCCTGCGACTCCCCCCGACGCTCGATCCGGTCGCCGCCAGCGACGCCCTCGAGCGCCTGCTCACCGAGGACCCGCCGTATGACGCGAACGTCGCCTACCGGGCCGACAAGAAGTCGACCGGGTGGAACGCCCCCGCGTTCGCGCCCTGGCTCGAGGAGTCGCTCGCGCAGGCGTCGATCGAGGCGTTCGGCAACCCTGCCCGAGCCATGGGCGAAGGCGGTTCGATCAGCTTCATGGGGATGCTCGGCCACCGCTTCCCGGAGGCGCAGTTCGTCGTCACCGGCGTGCTCGGGTCCGGGCAGCAACGCCCACGGACCGAACGAGTTCCTGCACGTGCCCACCGCGCGGAAGGTGACGGCCGTGATCGCCAACGTGCTGCGCGACCACGTGGCCGCCTTCGGAGGCGACAGCTCCGCCCGTTGAGCGACGACGACGCAGTGCCGGAGAGGTCCGTCGACGAGCTGCCGCTCCTCCGGGAGCTCGTCGTCCGCCTCGGCGGGGCCATGACCGCGGCAGGGGACTCGGTCGACAGCATCAACGCTCCGGCTCGCCCGGATCGTCGAGGCGTACGGCGCGCCGGGGTTCGAGTTCTTCGTGCTGCCGACGGGCATGTTCGTCGAGAGCGGCGAGGCCGCTACCGCCAGCGTCCTCCTGAGCACCGACCAGCACCAGATCCGCTACCGGTTCGATCAGATCGACGAGCTGTACCACCTCGTCAGCCGGGCGGAGGCTGCCGACGTCACCCCGGCGGAGGGGCTGCGGGAGCTGGCCCGGATCGAGGTCATGGAGCCCTCGTTCGGACCCGCCGTCCGCGTCGTCGGCCACGGCATCCTGACCGCCGGACTCGCGCTGCTGCTGCAACCGACCCTTGGAGGCATGGCCGTCGCGTTCGCGCTGGGGATCCTCGTCGGGCTCCTCAAGCTCCCCCGACTCGCCACCCTCGACCTCATCTTCCCGGTCGTGGCCGCCTTCGTCGTGGCCGCGACCGTCTTCGCGATCACGCACCACAGCGGCGTGGGCGACAACCCGGTGCGCATCCTCATCCCCCCGCTGTCGACCTTCCTCCCGGGCGGCGTCCTCACCATCGCCACCGTCGAGCTGGCCGCCGGTCAGATGATCGCCGGCGCGAGCCGCCTCGTGACCGGCATGGTGCAGCTCGGGCTGCTCGCGTTCGGCATCGTCGCGGCGGCGGCGCTCATCGGGGTGGACCAGCAGGTGCTGATCGACTCGCCCGTCGACCGGCTCGGGCCCTGGGCGCCCTGGATCGGCGTGCTCATCTTCGCCGTCGGCAACTACCTGCACTTCTCCGCCCGGCCCCGTCGCTGGGCTGGATCGTCCTCATCCGTGACGGGCAGCGGGCCGCGCAGCCGAAGTGCCACCGACCACGGAAGGGAGCGACGGACACCGCGGGGCCTGCCTGGGAGACTGGCGGGGTGACGCGAGTCGGAGTGTGGCGGTGCCTCGGGGCGGCGGTGCTCTTCGGCGTGTCGGCCCCCGCTGCGTCGGTGCTGGCGTCGGACATGTCGGCCCTGTTGCTGGCCGGGCTCCTCTACGTGGGCGCCGCCCTCGCCGTCCTGCCTGCCGTGCGCCGCAAGCCGCCCGGTCGGGCCGAGCTGCGCCAGGGGTGGGGGTCGCTGGCGGTCGCCGTCGTCGCCGGCGGTGCGTTGGGGCCGGCGCTGCTGGTGCTCGGTCTGGCCAGGGTGGAGGCATCGACCGCGTCGATCCTGCTGAACCTCGAGCTGGTGGCGACGGTCGTGCTCGCCGGGATGTTCTTCGGCGAGCACCTGGGTCGGCGCGTGCTCCTCGCGGCCGGGTTGATCACCGCGGGAGGGGTGCTGCTGGTGTGGTCGCCGGGCGGCTCGATCAGCGTCGGTGCGCTGTTCGTCGCGGCGGCGTGTGCCTGCTGGGGGCTGGACAACTGCGTCACGGCTCGCATCGAGCACCTCTCGCCGGAGACGGTCGTGCTGGCCAAGGGGGCGGTGGCCGGGTCGGTGAACGTGGCGCTGGGCGCGACGGTCGCCTCGGAGGCCGGCACGTCGCTCACGGCCGGGCAGGTGGCGGCCGCCCTGGCGGTCGGTGCGGCGGGCTACGGCCTGTCGATCACGTGGTGGGTGAAGGGCGCACGGGACCTGGGCGCGGCCCGGGCGCAGGTGATCTTCGCGACCGCTCCCTTCATCGGGGCTGCCGTCGCGTGGGTGGTGCTGGGCGACCCGGTGTCGGGCGCCCAGGTCGCCGCGGTGGCCCTGGCGGCGGTCGGCGTGTGGGTGTCGATCGACTCGGCGCACGGCCACGAGCACCGCCACGAGCCGACGGTCCACGAGCACGAGCACACGCACCCGACGAGCACCACGACCACGACCACGAGCGACGCCGAGGCATTCGCCGGCCGGCACAGCCACCTCCACGCCACGAGGAGGCGCTGGTCCACGAGCACCCGCACGTGCCGGACCTCCACCACCACCATCCCCACGGCTGAGCCGCACCGGGACCTCCGCCCCTGGCGCGATCGGAGCCGCGGCCTCACGATGATCAGGTCGAGTCCCGATCGAGGGGAGCGAGCGATGTCGTGGACGTGGAGAGATGTCGCCGCGACGGCGGCCGTCACGCGGGAGGGGAGGCAACCGTGGAGCGAGCTCCCATGACCGGCGCGAGCGGGGCCGAGGACCGGCCGACCCGGCGGCGTCGCCGTTGCTGCGGGCCGTGCTCAACCTGGCGTCGTTCCACCGGGACCACGAGAAGTACTACGCGTCCGCTCCCCGGGAGCAGGCCGTCGTCATCCAGCGCCACGCCCGCACCCTCCAGGCCCTGGCCGACCGGTGGTCGACGGCCGAACCGTCGGTACGCGACGCCGTTCAGCCCCTTCGAGGGCGCGGAGGACCTCAACGCCCGAGCCGCACTCCAGCTCGACGGCGTGCTGTTCCTCGAGGGCGGCGGGGAACCCGCCGAGCTCACCCGCCTCCGTCGGGACCTGCGGTTGCTGGCCGAGGACCAGCTCGCCACCGGCGACTGGCTCGCCATCGGCCATGGCGGCATCCTGGGAGGTCGCGGCCGGGTTCCTGCCCTACGACGAGCTCGCCGACCTCTTCGGCGAGCGCCACCGCATCATCGCCAACGACTGGCAGGCCGCCTCCATGGGCCAGCTCGCCGGCCGCGTCGTCCTGCGGGCCCTCGACATCCTCGACACCGTCGAGCTCACACCGGAGGCGCTCCGGCAGCCGGGAGCGATGGCCAGCGGCCGCGACCCGCCTCTACTCGGCGGGTGAGCTCCTCGACCACGCCGCCGACCTGCTCAGCGACTCCGCCGGCCTGGTGCACGACAACGAGCGCCGGTGGCGCACCTTCCGGGCCCGCGTCGACCACCTCCTCGCCGAGCACGGGACCTGAGCTCGCCACTCGACGGTGGGCGCGCCGCACCTGTCCGCCCTCGACCTCGTCCGCCTCCCTGCCATCAGGCCACCACCTCGGCGACGGGGGCCGGCACCGGGTCGTCGAGGGCCGGGGGGCGGAGGTCGACGCGGCGCAGCAGCTGGGCGTTGAGGGCCACGACGATGGTCGAGACGCTCATCAGGATCGCGGCGAGGGCCGGGGGCATGGTGACGCCGGCCCAGGCGAGCGCGCCGGCGGCGATCGGGATGGCCACGATGTTGTAGCCGGCGGCCCACCACAGGTTCTGGAGGCTCTTGCGGTAGGTGGCCTTGGAGAGCCGGATGATGCCGACGACGCCGCGGGGGTCGGAGCTGGCCAGGATGAGCCCGGCCGACTCGATGGCGACGTCGGTGCCGGCGCCGATGGCGATGCCGACGTCGGCCCGGGCGAGCGCCGGGGCGTCGTTGACGCCGTCGCCGACCATCGCCACCTTCAGGCCGCGGCCCTGCAGGTCGGCGACCTTGGCGTCCTTGTCCTCCGGGCAGCACCTCGGCGATCACCTCGTCGACGCCGAGGTCGGCGCCGACGGCATCGGCGACCTGGCGGGCGTCGCCGGTGATCATCACCACGCGCCGGCCCATCGCCTGCAGCTCGCTCGACCGCCTGGCGGGCCTCGGGACGGACCTCGTCCTCGAGGGCGACGCCACCGACGATGACGTCGCCACGGGTCAGGTAGAGGACCGACGCGCCACGGTCGCTGCCAACGCCGGCGACCAGTCGGTCAGCTCGGCCGGTTCGTCGAGCGACCGCTCCCGCAGCAGGGCGGGTCCGCCGACGGCGTAGGCGATGCCGTCGATGGTGGCCTCGACCCCACGTCCGGTGATCGACCGGAAGTCGTCGGCGGTCGCGACGTCGCCTCGCTCCCGGGCCGCGGCGACGATGGCGCGGGCGAGGGGGTGCTCGCTGTCGGACTCGACGCCGCCGGCGAGGCGAAGCACCTCGTCCTCGTCGATCCCCGCGCCGGCGACGCCCACGACGGTGTGCTCGCCCTTGGTGAGGGTGCCGGTCTTGTCGAACAGGAAGGCGTCGACGGTGCGGCTCTGCTCGAGGGCGAGCCGGTCCTTGACCAGGATCCCGTTGCGGGCGGCCATGGCCGAGGAGATCGACGTGGTCAGCGGGATGGCCAGGCCGAGGGCGTGGGGGCAGGAGATGACCAGCACGGTGACGACCCGGGTGACCGCCTCGTCGGCGTCGCCGAGCAGCATCCACACCACCGCGGTGATCGCGGCCGCGCCGGTGGCGACGTAGAACAGCAGGGCCGCAGCCCGGTCGGCGAGGACCTGGGCCCGCGACTGCGACGCCTGGGCCTCGGCGACGAGGCGTTGGATGCCGGCCAGCGCGGTCTCCTCGCCGACCGCATCGACCCGGACGCGGATCGCCGAGTCGGTCGACACCGTGCCGGCGACGACCCGATCGCCGATGTCCTTGGCGACCGGCTTCGACTCGCCGGTGATCATCGACTCGTCCAGCTCCGCCGACCCGTCGACGATCTCGCCGTCGGCGGGCACCCGAGCCCCGGAGCGGACCAGCACCACGTCGCCGCGGCGCAGGTCGTCGAGGGCGACCGTCTCGACCGACCCGTCGGGCCCGACCCGCTCGGCCTCGTCGGGCAGCAGCGCGGCAAGGGCGGCGAGGGCGTCCTGGGCCTGGCCGAGCGCCTTCATCTCCTGCCAGTGGCCGAGCAGCATGATCGTGACCAGGGCGGCGAGCTCCCACCAGAAGTCCAGGTCGAACCACCCGAGCGAGGTGGCCATCGAGGCGACGTAGGCGACGCGTGATCGCCATCGCGATCAGCAGCATCATCCCGGGCTGGCGGTCGCTGGACCTCCCGCCGGCCGCCCTTCGAGGAACGGCCAGCCGCCCCAGAAGAAGATGACCGAGCCCAGCACCGGTCCGACCCACTCCATCCCGGGGAAGTCGAGCTCGTAGCCGAACCAGTCCATGACCATGTGGCTGGTGGCCACCACCGGGATGGTCAGCAGCAGGCTCCACCAGAACCGACGACGGAACGCCTCGGTGTGGTGTCCGGCGTGCTTGCCGGCCGGGTGCGCGTGGTGGGACCCGTCGGCCACGTCAGGACCGTGATCCGCGTCAGGACCGTGATCCACGTCGGGGCCGTGGTGCCCATCGGCGCCGCTCATGGCTCCTCCACCACCAAGGTGCCCTCCATGCCGGCCTCGCGGTGGCCGGTCACGGTGCAGTAGAAGGCGTACTCGCCGGGCTCGTCGGCACGGAGTCCGCCTTCCGCGGTCTCGTCGCGGCCGGCGGACACGTGCACGTCGATCCCGTCGACCGTGAAGTCGTGCAGCAGGTCGTCGGAGGTCAGCACGATGGCGACGTCCTCACCCGCGGTCACGGTGATCTCGTCGGGGTCGAACTCGAAGGAGGTGGCGGCCACCTCGATGCGTCGGGCGCCTTCGGCGACCGGCGTGGATTCGTCGTGCCCGCCCATCCTCCCGCCGTCCATGCCGTCGCCGGACATGGACTCCATGGAGTGGTCATCGGTCGACGAGTCGTCGCCACCGCAGGCGGCGAGGACGAGACCGAGGGAGAGGACGGACAACAGGGCAGCACTCAGGGGTCGGCGCATGGAGCGCTCCTTTCAACAGATCGGATGACACGGCGCGCGGGCGCGCCGCCGGTTCAGGTGAAAGGGCGCTTCAACAGCGCATGACCGACAGCCGGACCCACGGTGGGTCAGGCGGACGGGCGAGCTCGACCAGGCTCCTGACCCGGTCGACCACGGCAACCGCCGACACCGGTCGTCCCCCGGCGAGGAGGCGGCGGGCGGCGCGGATGACGCCGACGGCGGTGATGATCGCGACGCAGGCCACCATCACGTGGCCCGCCATGCAGTCGGCGCAGTGCGTGCCGTGCTCGGAGGGCGCCGACCGGTCGTGGTGGTGCTCTGCGCCGGCGCCGGCCGTTGCCGCGGCGGGTCCCGACGCATGCGACTCGCCGGCGCGGGCGTCGAGGCCGTGCATCAGCAGCAGCGCGCCGACCAGCATCGGCAGGACCAGCACCCAGGTCCAGCGGGGCAGGCGCACCGGCATCGGGTTCGACCGTACCGCCCTCTCGGGCCTCCGGTCGGACCAGCCGAGCTCGGGCTGGCTCGGGGTCACCGATCAACCGCCTCGACAGCGGTGCCCCGGCGGACCGCGAGGGCGATCCCGATGCCGCCGGCGATCGCGGCGAGGGACCCGAGCGTCTGGAGGGGACCGAAGGCCACCCCCAGGAACCCGATCAGCGGACCGGAGGCCCCGTAGGCCCGGCGGGCCCATCGCGGGACACCCTCGATCGCCTCTGCGGACCGGGCCAGCAGGATCGACGCGGCCGAGAACAGCAGCGCACCTCCGATCAGGGTGACGAAGGCAGGGATGCCGTACACGTCGTCGTACACGTCGTGGGCACCGGCGACCCCCTGGGTCTCGAGGTTGCCGATCGCGGGCTGGGCGAAGGCTGCCACGCCGAAGCCGGCGATCAACCCGGCCGAGCCCAGGACCGTGAGGGTGAAGCCCCAGAGGGCGGAGCGGACGCGATGTCCGGTGGCCAGGACGACGCCGACGAGCGCGGCCACGGCGAGCGTGTTCAGAGCGAGGCCGAGGATGCTGCCGACGAGGTGCTTGGCGAGGAACTCGTCGGTGCTCACGAACCTGGCCCACGATGAGAACTCGGTCGTCGGGTCCGGCTGGTGCGTGAAGGTCGCCCAGAGGGTGAGGGCACCGAACACGGGAAGCAGCCAGACCCCGTCGCCCAGCTGGTGGGGGTAGGGGCCTGATCGCCCCGCCGTCGGGGTGCGATCCACATCGGTGATCATCGCCATGGGTCCTCCCTTGGCCTGAGGGTCCGGTCGACTGCCCGGACACTCGATACCATACCCCCCTAGGGTATCCTGTCAAGGGCCGCGAGGAACCAGGATCGGCCGCGGTTCGCAAGCGGCGCCTGCACGAGTGCGAGGGCCGGGGTCACACCGGGCGCTCAGGCGGGTTGGGGCTCGTTGAGGGCGACGGCGTTGTCGAGGAGGACGGCGCGCTGGTCGGCCTCGGGGAGGTGGGCGACCTCGGGGACGTAGTCGAGCGGGTGCGGGCAACGCCTCGATGTGGGGCCAGTCGCTGCCGAAGATCACCCGGTCGACGCCGACCGCCCCGATGACGTCGTCGACGTGGTCCTCCCAGAACGGGTTGATCCACACGTGGCGGCGGAAGGTCTCCACCGGGTCCTCGGGGAACCAGCCGTTCATCTTGCGCGCCAGGATCTGCAGCCGGTCGAAGAGGCCGGGCAGGAACTTCGACCCGTTCTCGACCGAGGCGACCCGCAGGTTGGGGAAGCGGTGGAAGAGGTTGTCGCAGACGAGCGAGGACAGGAAGTCCTCGATCGGCCGCTCGAGCTGGAGCATCCGGATGGGCTGCGGCACCCCGCCGAAGTCGGTGGTGAAGCCGTCGTTGGCGTAGCCGTGCGCGGTGTAGCCGGAGTCGCCGGCGTGGACGACGAGGGTGAGGCCGGACTCGGCGAGCCGGGCCCAGAAGGGGTCGAACTCGGGGTTGCCGGGCGACCGGGGGCCGGCCGCGGTGGTCGCCGCCGCCGGCCGGGTGACGATCGTGCGCGCCCCTCGGTCGATGCGCCCACTCCAGCTCGCGGCAGGCCCAGTCGACGTCGACGAGCGGAGATGTAGGGCGCGGCGAAGATGCGGTCCTGGTAGGCGAAGCCCCAGTCCTCCTCCAGCCACCGGTTGAACGCCGAGAACAGGATGGTCACGGCCTCGGGGTCGTGGCGGAGGGCCTCCTCGTAGATCATCCCGAGGGTCGGGAAGAGCCAGGCCTGGTCGAGGCCCTGCTCGTCCATCGTGGCCAGGCGGGCGTCGCGGTCGCGGTACTCGGCGCGGATCGGCTCGTGGCGGCTCAGCAGCTCGAGCGGGTCGTCGCCGTTCGGGTTGCCTCGGAAGTAGTCGGCGAGCACGCCGGGGAGGGCGACGGGGTCGAAGGTCGCGTTCTTGACCCCACGGAAGACCTTGCCGCCGAGCACCGGGTAGGTCCGCCTCCCGATCTGCGCCCACTCGAACACCCGGGTCGCGTGGACCGGGTCGAGGTGACGGGTGAAGGCGTCGAGGGCCTCGTAGTAGTGGTTGTCGGCGTCGAACGGCAGGTAGCCGAGTCCGTCGGTCGAGCGTTCCATGGGTCTCCTCGTGCCGGGCGTGGCCACGCCCAGACTAGAACCCGTTCTACCTCAGCGAGACCCGCACGGCGGCGGCCCGCTCGGCGGCCGCGGTCGCCCGGTCGGGATCGTCGAGCGCCGCGAGGGCGCGGGCCCGCTGGGTCCAGCCGTAGACGCTGGTGTCGCGCTGGCCGAGCCGCTCGGCCGTGAGGCTCAGGGCGAGGTCGTCGGACCCCGACCGCAGTGCCGCCTCCAGCAGCGTCCGCTCGATCACGTCGCGCTGCGCGTGCGAGCCACCGAACCGGTTGGCGATGCGGCGGATCGGCGCCAGCTCGGCCACGACGTCCTCGTAGCGCTCCTCGGCGAAGGCGATGAGGGCGCGGCTGGCGGGCAACCCGACGTCGGTGGTCATGCCCACGTTCGAGCCCTGGGCTGATCCGATCCAGGTGTCGAGGCGCGCGACCACCGAGCGGGCGTCGTCGAGGCGGCCGGCCCCGACGAGCGCCATCACCGCATGGAAGTCGTTGAAGGCGTACCAGGGCGGATCGAGCACCTTGGGCGCCCACGTGTCGGCCAGCCGCTCGAAGCGGTCCCCGACGTCGACGTCGTCGAGGTGCAGCCGCCACAGCAGGGCGGCGGCGTCGAGCATCTCGAGCGACACCGCCTCAGCCCCCTCCGGGTGGACGCGGTCGTCCCAGATCGCCAGCACCTCGTCGAGCCGCCCGGCCTCGAGGTGGAAGAGGGCCAGGTGCCACCAGTTGTGGACCTGGAACAGGTTGCCCTCGCCCCAGGACGGCACCCGGGAGGTGAGGAACTCGGTGCCCGCCTCGACCTGCCCCGTCATCTCGTGGACGTGGGTGACGGCGTGGATCGCCCACACGTCGTCCGGGTTGGCGTCGACCGCACGGTGACCGGCCTCGAGGGCCTCGGCGTAGTGGCCCGACTCCTCCAACCCGAACGAGACCATGCCGTCGACGAACCCCCGGTGGGGGTGGTCGGCATCGAGCTCGAGGCGGGAGCGGAGGGGCCGGTCGCGCAGGTTGTGGGCATCGCCCAGGAAGAAGTCGAGCTGGTGCCCGAGCATCAGCGCGAACAGGTCGGTCGGCCAGTGGGTCAGCAGGTCGTCGTACCCCCGGGCCGCGCCGTGCCAGTCGCCCTCCGCCCACGCTCGGAGGGCGCCGGCGTGGGCCCGCTCACGATCGTTGGCCGGCCGTGCGTCCATCGCGTCGAGCGCAGCCACCGCGCCGGGGACGTCGCTGGGGTCCGTGCTCGTCAGGCTCAGCCCGGCGAGCAGGACGTTGGCCATCGGGATCGGATCGCCCCCCTCGTGCAGCGCCATGGTGGCCGGCACCACCTCCGGGTCGAAGCGCAGCAGCCGGTCGACGGCGTGGTCGACTCCGGCGACGGACGCGGCATCGCCGGAGATGGGGTTGCCGTGGGCATCGATCTGGGTGGTGGTGGGGGTGGTGGTCATGAGGCCTCTCCTTCAGCAGTGGCCGTCACAAGGGAGGCGGGAGGTCCGACCTCACGATGTGACGCGGCGCTCGCGGGGCGGGCCGGAGTCGGAGGGTCAGCTCCCGCTCTCACACGTCGGAGGGGCGACAGCTGGACGAGACGATGATCGCGCCCGCGGCCATGACCCGCTCGCGGGTCGCCCATCGAGCCTGCGTCAGGCGTAGCGGAGCGCGTCGCCGGGACGGAACCGCACGGCGCGGCGCACCGGGAAGAACAGCACCACCAACGCCAGCGCCACCGTCCCCACCAGCGCGATCGGGATGTTGACCGGCGGGAAGACCACCGGCAGGCGCACCCCGACGATCTCCCACACCATCCAGACGAGGGTGCGGGTCAGCAGGTAGCCCAACGGGACGCCGGCCGCCCACCCCGCCACCGCCAGGCTCACCCCCTCGGTGGTGAAGATCCGTCGCACGTCGCGCGCCCGGCCACCGAGGCAGCGGAGGATCCCGATCTCGCGGGTCCGCTCGAGCACGTTCGTGGTCATCGTGTTGGCCAACCCGACCATGCTGGTCGCCACGATCACGAAGCCCAGCAGGGCGATGGTGGTCGTGAGCGAGCGGTTGGCGGCCACCTCGTCGCGCTCGGCCACGTAGGTCACCTCGCCCCCCACCTCGTACCCGAGGGCGACGAGGGCGTCCTCCACCCCCGTGGTCATCCGGTCCACGGTGGCCGGGTCGGGAGATGTGGCGCGGACGAGGTACGAGCTGGCCCCGTCCGGTCGGCCGAGCAGCGACCGGCCGGTCGTGAGCGGGATGTAGAGGACCGTCCCGTCCTCCTGCTGGTTGCTCGCCACCCCGACGATGCGGAGCTCGGCGGCTCCGGCGGCGGTGTCGATCGCCACCTCGTCGCCGACCTCGATGCCCGCGGTCTGGGCCAGGTTCCTCTCGACCACCGCGACGGCAGCAGCGTCGCGGTCCTCCTCGGCGCTGAACCATCGACCGTCGGTCAGGCGGTGGTCGAACAACGGCTCGGGCTCCATCGCCCACACGAAGGCCTCTCGCCCGCCCAGCGACACCTCGTTCTTGAGCACGGGTTCGACCTCGGCCACGCCGGGGACGGCCCGGATGGCCTCCTCGGCCTCCTGGTCGAACGGCTCGAGGCCGGCGCTCCACACCTGCAGGTCCTGGAGGTGGCTGCCCCACGACGAGCGCGTCGCCTCGGTCGCACCGGCCGCCAGGGCCATGGTGGCCAGCAGGTTCCCGACTGCGAAGGCCACGATCAGGGCGGTGGCGAGGCTCCGCCGCTTCCGCCGCCCCACGTTGCGCAGCCCGATCTGCATCGAACGCGGGAGGAAGGCGGCCTGCCGCAGCACCCGGTCGACCGCGGTCTCCTCGCCGAGTGCGGACCCGCTGGCCTCGAGCGCCTCGCGGAGGTCCACCTCCGTGCTCCGCCGGATCGCGGGCAGCGCGGCGAGGGAGGGGACGAGGAGCCCGGCCGCGACGCTGGCGAGGACCACCACGGGGTCGACCCCGAAGCCCACCGGGATGGCCCAGAACGACGTGCTGAAGTAGTCCGCGAGGAGGCTGGACACCACGATGCCCATCGCGGTGCCCCCGATGGCGCCGGCCGCGCCGAGGAGGAGCGTCGTGCGCAGGTAGACCCCGGCGACCTGACGCCGCCGTGCTCCGATCGCCCGCATCACCGCGACCTCGCGGGTCTGCTCCGCGACGAGCGTGCTCATGGTGTTCGAGATCAGGACGATCGCCGACAGCAGGGCGAGGAGGGTGAGGATGCTCACGAGCTGTCCGAACTGCTCGGTGTCGGCCCGACCCGGCCAGTCGCCCGGTTCCCGCACCTCGGGGAGGTTCGAGAACCCCGAGAACCCCGGCAGGCCCTCCAGGTGGGTGCGGACCTCGTCCAGGGCGGCCCGCGCCGAGTCCGGGTCGGGGTCGTCGAACCGCATCGCCAGCTCGCCGTAGCCGGCGTCGCCGCTCAGGTCGGCCACGGCGGAGGCGTCGGCGTAGAAGACGGCGACGTTCTCGTCCTGCACCTGCTCGCCGCCGGGCAGGCTGCGGCCCCGTCCGCTGATCACGAGCTCCTCGTCCCCCGCCGGGCCGAGCACCGTGATCGCGGTCGCCCGCCCTCCCGCCGTAGACGCCGACGTTGGCGTTCTGCACGTCGGTCAGCAGCTCGCCGGCTCCTGGGAAGGCACCATCCTCCACCCGCACCAGGTCGGCGCCCTGCCCTGCGAGGTCACGCACCCCGATCACCCGGGCGGGTGCCCGCCGCTCCCCCACCAGCACCCGCACGTCGACGCTCGTCCGGGGTTCCACGACCGACACGTTCGGGATGGCGGCCAGCTCGGCGAGGTCGTCGTCCGACAGCACCACCGGCCGCATGAAGACCCGCGCATCGGCGAGCCGGCCGTCGACGACCTCCTGCTGCATGGCGTCGTCGATCAGCGCCGGGATGGCGAGGAACGAGACGCTGGCGACGGCCAGCACCAGGGTGGCCACGGTGAACACGGTGCGGGCCGGCCGGTGGGTGAGGTCGGTGATCGACTTGCGGACCGACGCGGAGACCACCGCGGCCGCCTCAGGGCTCCACGACGCTGCCGTCGCGGATCTCGACGATGCGCGGGGCTCGGGCGGCGAGCTCGCGATCGTGGGTCACGAACAGGATCGTCTTGCCCTCGGTGTTGAGCCGCTGGAGCAGCCCGAACATCTCGCTCGCGGTCACCGTGTCCAGGTTGCCGGTGGGCTCGTCGCCGACGATGAGGCGCGGATCGGCGGCGAGCGACCGGGCGATGGCCACCCGCTGCTGCTCACCGCCGGACAGCTCCGCCGGCAGGTGGTCGACCTTGTCGGCCAGCCCGACCAGGTCGAGGTTCCGACGCGCCTTGCTCGACGCGCTCCCGCTTGGAGCCACGTCGGAGGAAGTCGAGCGGGAGCACGGCGTTCTCGAGGGCCGAGAGGGTGGGCAGGAGCTGGAAGAACTGGAAGATGATCCCGACGTTCTCGCCCCGCCAGGCCGCGAGCTGCTCCTCCGACATCTCGTCGAGCCGCCGACCGTCGAAGGTGACGGTGCCGGACGTCGGGCGGTCGATGCCCGTGATCATGTTCAGGATGGTGGACTTGCCGCTCCCGGAGGGCCCCACCACCGCCACCATCTCGCCCGGGGCGATCGAGAGGTCGACGCCGCGCAGAGCCCGGTACTCGAGCTTGCCCATCGAGAAGACCTTCTCGACCGCCGCCAGCTCGATGAGCGGGCGGCTCCGCTCCCCGCCATCGATGGTCTCCGCCCGGGCGGACGCGCCGGTCACGACGCCGCCCGGAGCAGCCGACCACCACCGCGCCCGGCTCGGTTCGGACCGACCATCCCGTCAGCCAACCGGAGTTCCGGCGCGGCCACAAGGGTCCAAGGGCCCCGTGACCGCCGACTACTTGGTCGACGCCTTGGCGTCCTTGCCGGCCTCGTCGAGCGTCTTCTCGGTGATGTCGAGGATGTTCTGCGCCACGCGGTTCGAGGCGCCGATGAGGTTCTCGGTCATCTTGAAGGCGGAGTCGATGATCTTGCGGCGGGGCCCGTCCTCGCCCTCGCCCAGGTCGGGGAAGGAGTCGTTGACCGTGTCGAGGAACTTCCTCACGGCCTCGAGCGACGTCGTCTCGGCGTTCTCGATGGCGTCGATGAGGCGCGGGCTCTCTTGGGTGTCCTTGGTCGCAGTCATGTCGGACCCTTTCTGTCAGGTGTCGGGATTGCCTCTCCAGCCTGACCTCGCGCCCCCCGCACGACCAGGGACCAACGACCCTTCCGACGCGTGGTGGGTCCGCCGGCGGCGGAGGACGACGACCCGACCCCCACCGCTACCGGGTGCAGTCGGCCAGGCCCTCCTGAAGGCCGTCCCACACGGTCGTGCTCGTCTCGTGGACGTCCTCGGCGAGGTCGTCCACGGACCCGTCGAGCACGACGAGGTCCTGCTGAACAGCGGGCTCGACGCTCCGGTGGTCCGCCATGTGCGCTCTCTCGTCGAGCCGGAGCCGAGCTCGGGTGTCACGCTCCGCGAGGAGGACGCGGTACTGCTGCACCTTGGCGTCGCTGGTTCGCTCGTAGAAGGCCCAGAGAAGCTGCTCGACCCGCGCCCTGGTCGCTCCGGGGTAGGCCCGGAGGCAGGTGTCGATGGCGGTGCCGATCGCTCTCGCCTCGGCCACGACCTCATCGTCCACCGGCTGCGGGGACGGTCCGAGGAGACCGAGGGGCTCATGCTGCTCATGATCGACTCGAGCCAGAGCCGCGGTCATCACCCGTCGCGGGTGGTTGGTCGACCGACCTGTTCAGCCGATGCGATGGACGTCGACGATCGTCGCGTGGAGGTCCGCGAGTCGGTGCAACAACGCCTGCAGGTGGGCTTGGTCGATCACTTCGCCGGCGATGCGCGACCGTCCCCCGCCGATGGCTTCGACGTCGAGACCGTCGACCGCGACCTGGACGATCGAGCCGGCGGCGCCTTCGACCACGATCTCATAACGGGTCATGGCTCATCCTTCCCGAGCCCGATGGGATGTGTCCGACCTGCCTTCGTTCGCCACGGCAGGGCCCCATGGCCTTCAGAACCGGGCCGGGACGTGGCGTTGCTCGCGCTGCGGCTCGGTGTAGTCGCCGGGCTCCTGGCGCTTCGGGAGCTTCACCTTCTCGGGCGGGGTGCGCTCGTAGGGGATCTGGTCGAGCAGGTGGCTGATGATGTTGAGCCTGGCGCGCTTCTTGTCGTTCGAGTCGGCGACGAACCAGGGCGCCCATGCCGTGTCGGTGGAGGCGAACATGTCGTCACGAGCCCGGGAGTAGTCGTACCAGCGGCTGTAGGACTCGAGGTCCATCGGCGAGAGCTTCCACGTCTTGCGGCCGTCGTCGATGCGCGCTTCGAGGCGACGGGTCTGCTCGTCCTCGCCGACCTCCAGCCAGTACTTCAGGAGGATGATGCCCGAGTCGACCATCGCCTTCTCCACCACGGGGGCCATGCGGAGGAACCGATCGACCTGCGCCTCGGAGCGTGAACCCCATGACCCTCTCGACGCCGGCCCGGTTGTACCAGGACCGGTCGAAGATCACGATCTCGCCGGCCGCGGGGAAGTGGGCCATGTACCGCTGCACGTACATCTGGCTCTTCTCGCGCTCGGTCGGCGCGGGCAGGGCCACGACGCGGAACACCCGGGGGCTGACGCGTTCGGTGATGCGCTTGATGACACCGCCCTTGCCGGCGGTGTCGCGCCCTTCGAAGACGATGCACACCTTCGCCCCCGTGGCGACGGCCCACGCTCTGGAGGTGGACGAGCTCGACCTGCAGGCGCGACAGCTCGCGCTCGTACGCCTTCTTCGACAGCTTCGGACGCGGGTCCGTCTCCGCCGATCCCGATTCGGCCCGAACCCCCTCGTCGTGCTTCTTGCCCTTCTTGGACTTCCCGTGCTTCTTCGCCATTCGGCGCTCCTCCAGCGTCGGTCATCCGATCAGGCGCGACCGTACGCAGATCGGGATCCGATCCGCACCACCCCTGTTGGGTGATGCGAAGCGGTGCAACGCGGGGTCGAATGTCGGCGTGGGCCCCTCACCCGAACACCGCGCTCTCCCCCGCGACGCGCGACGATGCCAGGTCTGATGGCACAGGTCCTGCGGCGTTGGGCGCCGGGGTTGGTGGCGCTGCGGGGCTACGACCGGTCGTGGCTGCGTCCCGACCTGGTCGCGGGGGTCGTCCTGGCGGCGATCCTGGTCCCCCAGGGCATGGCCTACGCCGAGCTCGCCGGCCTGCCCCCGGTCACCGGGCTCTACACGACCATCGCCTGCCTGGTGGCCTACGCGGTGTTCGGACCGTCGAAGGTGCTGGTGCTCGGGCCCGACTCGTCGGTGTCGCCGCTGATCCTGGCCACCATCACCCCGCTCCTCGTCGTCAGCGACCCGTCGAGCGCGATCGTGCTGGCCGGGATGCTGGCCGTGCTCGTCGGCCTCATCGAGGTCGGGCTCGGCGTCGCCAAGCTGGGCTTCGTCGCCGACCTGCTCTCGAGCGAGGTCCGCGTCGGCTACCTCAACGGCCTGGCGGTCACGATCATCGATCGGACAGCTCCCCAAGCTCTTCGGCTTCTCGACCGACGCCGACGGCTTCGTCGACGAGGTCCGGCCGTTCGTCGCAGGGCCTCGACGAGACCAACCGCACGACGCTGATCACCGGCCTCGTGCGTGCTGGCCGTGCTGCTCGTGCTGCCCCGCGTCACGACGAAGGTGCCCGCGGTGCTCGTCGCCGTCGTCGGCGCCACCGTCGGCCTCGGCCGTGTTCGACCTGGCCGACGACGGTGTCGCGACCGTCGGCACGCTCCCCCAGGGGGTCCCGACCCCGGCCCTGCCCTGGACCAGCTGGTCGGACGTCGGCCCGCTCCTCGTCGGCGCAGTCGGCATCACGATGGTGTCGCTCACCGACACCATCGCCACCGTCGACGCAGCTTCGCGGCCCGTCGCGGCGACGAGGTCGACGCCGACCAGGAGATGGTCGGCATGGGCACCGCCAACGTCGCCGCCGGGCTCTTCCAGGGCTTCGCCGTGTCGGTCAGCGGTTCGCGCACCGCGGTGGCCGACCAGGCCGGCGCCCGCTCCCAGGCCACCGGGCCTGGTCGGCGCCGGACTGGTCGCCCTGTTGCTGCTGTTCCTCAACGGGCTGCTCGCCGACCTCCCCCAGACCGCGCTGGCCGCCGTGGTCATCGTCGCCGCGCTGTCGCTCATGGACCTCGGCGCGCTGCGCCGCTACGCCGCGATCCGCCGCTCGTCGCTGGTCATCAGCCTCGTCGCCGCCGGCGGTGTGATCTTCCTCGGGGTGCTCCAGGGCATCGTCGTGGCCATCGTCCTGGCGGTGCTGCTGTTCTTCCGGCGCAACTGGTGGCCGCACGGCAGCCGTGCTCGGCGAGGTGCCCGAGCGTCGGCGGCTGGCACAGCATCACCGAGTCACCCCGACGCCCGGCAGCGGCCCGGCATCGTCGTGTTCCGCTGGGAGGCGCCGCTGTTCTTCGCCAACGCCGGCCAGTTCCGCGACCAGGTCCGCGCCCTCGTCCGGGACCAGCCAGCCCGGCTGGGTGGTCCTGCAGTGCGAGGCCGTCACCGACATCGACGTCACCGCGGCCGAGATGCTCAGCGACCTCGACGAGGAGCTCAACGCCAAGGGCGTGCACCTCGCCTTCGTCGAGCTCCGCAGCCGCCTCCAGGACCTCGATCCAGCGCTACGGCCTGCACACCACCCTCGACCAGGAGCACTTCTACCCCAGCCTCGACCAGGCCCTGGCCGACATCGCCCCGACACCGCTCCGACCGACCACGGGGACGATCGCGACCACGCCCGAAGGAGCACCATGAGCAGCAGAACCAGACCGCCGACACCGGACCCGAGGACGGCCGGGAACCGCCGGCTGATGATCCTGCTGGCCATGGCGATGTTCGTGCTCGTCGTCGACACGTCGCTGATGAACGTGTCGATCTCGGCGGTCATCGGCGACCTGGACACCACCGCGAGCGCCGTGCAGTCCGCCATCGCGCTCGAGGCGCTCGTCTCCGCCGCGTTCATCCTCATCAACAGCAAGGTCGGCGACCTGATCGGCCGGAAGCGGGCCTACGTCATCGGCCTGTGCGCCTACGCCGTCGGTGCGCTCGCCATGACCCTCGCCCAGAGCGTCACCGCCATCATCATCTTCTGGGCGATCATCGGCGGGCTCGGCGCCTCCCTGCTCCTGCCCGCCATGCAGTCGCTCATCCACGGCAACTTCACCGGCGCCGCCCAGAAGCAGGCCTACGCGCTGGTCGGCGCCGCGGCCGCCATCGCCGCCGCGGTCGGCCCGCTCCTCGGCGGGTTCGTCACCACCTTCCTGTCGTGGCGGGTCGGCTTCGCCCTCGAGGTCGTGATCATCGCCGTCGTCCTGTCCCAGATCCGCCTGGTCCGCGACGTCGCCTACACCGGCTCCCGCAAGATCGACGTCGTCGGCGCGCGTCCTGTCGGTCCTCGGCATGGGCGGCGTCGTGCTCGGCATCCTCGTGTGGCAGGAGGGCGGCGAGATCGTCGGCCTCCTCATGGCCGTCGGCGCCGTCGCCCTCGGATCGTTCGCCTGGTGGCTCGTCCGCCGCAAGCGCGACGGCCAGCGTGACGCTGATCGACCCCGACCTGTTCCGCCACCCCAACTTCACCTCGGGCATCTCCGGGCGTGATGCTCCAGAACATCAGCCTGGGCGGCGCCATGATCGCCCTCCCCCTGTTCCTGCAGATGACCCTCGAGTACAACGCCATGCAGGCCGGCCTGTCCCTGACGCCGCTGTCGCTCACCATGTTCGCCGTCGCCATGGCTCGCCGGGAAGAAGGCCGGCGACCGGCGGCCCGCCGCCATCATCCGCATCGGCTTCCTCCTCACCAGCATCGGGATCGCCGCTCATCATCCCGCTCGTCCCCCGCGTCACCAGCGGCTGGTACCTCGTGATCCCGCTGATCATCGCCGGCGCCGGCCTCGGCCTGCTCGTCTCCCAGCTCAACAACTACACCCTCGCCCCCGTCGACGAGGAGCGCATCAGCGAAGCCGCCGGCGTCAACTCCGCCGCCGGATCCTTCGGCCTCTCGTTCGGCCTCGCCATGGCCGGCGGCATCATGCTCGCCGCCCTCTCGATCAGCTTCACCCAGATGACCGAGAACAGCACCGTCATCCCCCCGGCCCAGCAGGAGCAGATCGCCACCGTGCTCGAGGACGACGCCGAGATCATGAGCAACACCCAGCTCGACGCGCTCATCACCGACGAACCGCCCGAGGTGGAGGCCGCCGTCCTCGAGATCAACGACGACGCCCGCAACCTCTCCCTCCAGGTCGCCCTCGCCGTCCCCGCTGCTCGCCGCGCTGCTCGGGCTCGTCACCTCGTTCCGCATGATGCGCCTGCCCGACCTCACCCCATCGGTCCCCCTCGAAGGGGTGGACTTCGGCTGATGTCGCCGACCCGCCTGCACCGAAGGATGAAAGGACGCCGTGACCTCTGATCAGGTCCCCCCACCCGCACTCGACATCCGCCGTCGATCGGCCGCGGCTGGCGCGCTGATCCTCGCGGCGGCCGCAGCCCTCGTGAGCGTGGTCGCACTCCGAGGCGATCTCTGGCGGGCGCTCCTCATCCCCGTCATCGCGCTCGCCGCCATCGCTCTGGCCTGGACCGCAGCGACGCGTCGCGGCGCGATGCGGGCCATCGCCGGGGCCCTCACCGCCGTGGCCGTCGCCGCGATGGCCGTGGTGATGCTCACCGGCGACGGCAACGGGCTCCTGCTCGTCGCCGTCCTCGCCCTCGGTGCCGGCTCCGCCGCGCTCTCCCGCTACTCGCTCCGACGCGACCGGACCGCACTCGTGGAAGGTCCCGTCGCGGGCGTGCCCGTCGAGCCGGCGCGCCACGGTGCGCTGATCATGAACCTCAGGTCGGGGGGCGGCAAGGCCGAGCGCTTCCACCTCGAGGACGAAGCCCGACGCCGGGGCATCGAGCCGATCGTGCTCCGACCGGGCGACGACCTGCTGCAGCTCGCGGAGGACGCGATCGCCCGAGGGGCCGACGTGGTGGGGATGGCCGGCGGCGACGGTTCCCAGGCGCTCGTCGCATCCGTCGCCATGCGGGCCGACGTCCCTCTCGTCTGCATCCCCGCCGGCACGCGGAACCACTTCGCCCTCGACCTCGGCCTCGACCGCGACGACGTGGTCGGCGCGCTCGACGCGTTCGCCGACGCCGTCGAGCGACGCATCGACCTCGCGACCGTCGGCGGGCGGGTGTTCGTCAACAACGTCTCGCTGGGGGTGTACGCCAAGATCGTCCAGTCGCCCGACTACCGCGACGCCAAGCGCCAGACCACCGCCACGCTGCTCCCCGACCTGCTCGGCCCCGACGCAGAGCCCTTCGACCTCCACTTCACCCGACCCGACGGAACGGCGCACGAGGGCGCCCAGATCATCCAGGTGTCGAACAACCCCTACGTGCTCACCCGCATCGGTGGGTTCGGCAGCCGCGCCCGGCTCGACACCGGACTGCTCGGGATCGCCGCGGCCAAGGTCAACGGCGCGGCGGAGGTCGCCCAGCTCGTCGCCGCCGAGACGACCGGCCAGATCCGACGCTTCCAGGGTTGGCACGAGTGGACCGCCCCCAGGTTCGTGGTCGACTCCAGCCAGCCCGTCGAGGCTGGGGTCGACGGCGAGGCACTCCTCCTGGATCCACCGCTCGAGTTCCGGATCCTCGCGGGAGCGCTACGGGTCCGGATCCCGCGGAACGCTCCGGGCCGATCGCCCGCGGCGCTCACGGCCCCGTCGCCGTGGTGGACGATCCGGGCCCTGCTGCGGGCCGTCGCGGGCCACGCCACCCCGATCGACGAGACGCAGCGGTGACGAGTCAGTCCCGACCCTCGCCCCGCACGGTCGCCCACCACCCGCCTCCGGCCGGAACGGTGCGGCCGGCACTCCGTGGCCTCCGTCTCGATCCGGTAGACCAGACCAGCGCCTGGGTCAGCGACGACGCTCGGCGTCGGTCCAGCCCTCGGTCGCAGTGGTGACGTAGAGCTGGTGCATGCCCGCTCCCGCGAACGCGCAGCACGTCGTCTGGCGGGCGGGAACGGTCACACACCTCGTCGCAGCGCACCGCTCGGGAGAGTAGCGCCGGACCTGTCCGCCCCCGTAGACCGCCACCCAGAGGTTGCCGTCGGAGTCGACGGTCATCCCGTCCGGAGCGCCGACCTCCTCGGGCACGGTGAGGAGCGCCCGCCCGTTGGAGATCGCGCCCTGGTCGCCGTCGAAGTCGTGTGCGTACACCGACCGGTCGCCGCTGTCGGTGACGTACATCGTCGTGCCGTCCGGGCTCCAGCCCAGGCCGTTGGTGATCGTCAGCCCGTCGAGCACCTGGTCGACGCGGCCGTTCCGATCCAGGCGGAAGAGCCCGCCTGCCCCCGGCCGTTGGTCCTCGGCCATGGTCCCGGCCCAGAAGCGACCTTGCGGATCACAGGCTGCGTCGTTCATGCGGGTCCCGATCGCGGCGACGTCAGCCACGACCGTGTGGACACGGCCGTCGGGGGTCAGGTGGAGGAATCCGCGCCCCGCAGCGAGCAGCCACCCATCGTCGCCATCGACCGGAGCGATCGCGCCGACCGATCCGTCCAACTGGTACGACCGGACGGGAACGAGGTCCCCGTCGGCGCCGATGGTGTCGCGAAACACCCGCCCGGCCACGATGTCGACGCGGAGCAGCTCGTCTCGTCGGGCATCCCATCGGATTCCCTCTCCGAGCTGGCACTGCTCGGTGGTGCAGGGGACCGCGATCAGGCACGGCGGGCCCCGTGGGTCCGCCGGCGGGCCCCGCTGCGCTCGGGGTGGCCCTCGGCCTCGATGAGCCGGCGGGCGGCGTCGATGAGCGCGAGGTGGGTGAACGCCTGGGGGAAGTTGCCGAGGTGCTGGCCGGTGGCGGACGTCGATCTCCTCGGCGTAGAGCTGCAGGGGTCCGGCGAAGGACAGGAGCTTGTCGAACAGCGCGCTGGCGGCGTCGATCTCGCCGATCATCGCGAGCGCGGACACGAGCCAGAACGAGCAGATCGTGAAGGTGCCCTCCTCGCCGCTGAGGCCGTCGTCGGTGCGATCGACCCGGTAGCGCAGCACGAGCCCGTCCTCGGTGAGCTCGTCGGCGATGGCGAGGACCGTCGCCCGCACACGTTCGTCGTCGGCGGGGAGGAAGCCCATGATCGGGATCAGCAGCAGCGAGGCGTCGAGCTCGGTGGTGTCGTAGTGCTGGGTGAACACGCCGCGTTCGTCGACCCCCGTTCGCAGATCTCGGTCTTGATCCGGTCGGCGGCGGCCCGCCAGCGACTCGGCTCGCTCGGCGTCGCCGCGCATGTCGGCGAGGCGTGCGCCCCGGTCGGCGGCGACCCAGCACATGACCTTCGACGCGACGAAGTGCTGCGGTTCGCCTCGCATCTCCCAGATGCCCTGGTCCGGTTCGGAGCTGCGTTCGATGGCGGTGTCGACCAGGCTCGGCGACCCGCTCCCACGCGACCGGGGCGATCTGGCCGCCGCCGCGGAGGTGCTCCGCGACGGCGTCGAGGAGCATGCCCCACACGTCGTGCTGGTGCTGGTCGTAGGCGCCGTTGCCGATGCGGACCGGGCGCGACCCGCGGTAGCCGGAGAGGTGGTCGAGGGTGTGCTCGGTGAGATCCCGCTCACCTCCGATCCCGTACATGATCTGCAGGTCCCACGGCTCCTCGGGAGCTTCCGTGCCGACGGCGTCGAGGATGAACGCGAAGTACTCGAACGCCTCCCAGTTGAAGCCGAGCCCGTGCAGCGCCCGGAGCATGAAGGCGGTGTCGCGGATCCAGGTGTAGCGGTAGTCCCAGTTGCGCTCGCCGCCGGGCGTCTCGGGCAGCGAGGTGGTGGCGGCCGCCATGATCGCCCCGGTCGGTGCGTAGCTCAGGCCCTTGAGCGCCAGGGCGCTGCGCTCGATGTAGGGGCGGAAGCGATGGTCCGGGAAGATCGCCATGCTCATCCAGTCGCGCCAGAACCTCTCGGTGCGCTGCAGGTGGCCGAGCGCCTCGTCGAGCGTCGGTCGGCGCGCTCGCCACCCCAGCCCAGCGTGACGAACGCCGACTCCCCTCTCGGAGGGTCGTGCGGCCGTAGCACCGGGGACCGACGAGCCCGAGCCGGACGTTGCCGCCGAGGGTCAGGGTCGAGGTCTCCGCTGGTCACCGTCGCCCTGTCGTAGCCGGCTCCGTCGTACTCCCAGGTGCCCTGGCTCCGCCCGTAGTCGAAGAGCGGGAGGCAGTTGACCTCGAGCTCCACCTGCCCGTCGAAGCAGGTGGCGATGCGCAGCAGCATCCGCTGGGCGATGGCGTCGCCCGGCGAGCGCCGGTAGCCCTCGCGGCGTTCCTCGGCGACCGGGCCGATCACCAGCACGTCTGGCACCGTCATCCAGCCGGTCGGCGTGTGCCACGTGGTCTCCAGGCCAGGGTGCCCGGGAGGTAGCGGCGCTGGTGGGGCACGGCGGTGTTGGTCGGGCCGAAGCGGAAGTAGCCCGCCGAGCGGTCGAGGAGGCGACCCGAACACGCTGGGGGCATCGGGACGGGGCAGGCACAGCCACTCGACCGACCCGTCGGGCGCGATGAGGGTGTTCACCTCGCAGTCCGAGAGGAACGCGTAGTCGGCGATCGGCGGGAAGCTCATCGGTTCGGTCCCTCTCTCGGGTGAGGTCATTGAACACCCGAACGGGACTACCCCGCGCCGCGACAGCTCCGCGGGCTCACCGTCGGTCCCAAGGTTGCCCGAGGAGGATCGGCTCGATGCCCGCGCCCGGCGCTGCCCCACCAGGTCGAAGCGGTCGGCCTACCCGCCACCCGAGCGCGCGCTGGTGATCGAGGCGGGTTGCTCGGGACGCAACGTCATCATCCGGTTGCGTGCAGGTAGAAGGAGGCTCCGACGGATGACGGGGCGAGGCGTCCAGGGGCGAAGCGCGTCGCCAGCGCTGCCTGCGCTCGCCATCCGGTGCAGTGGCCCGGGGCAACGATGCGTCGGGTCGATCCGATCCGCGAGATCGGCCACGGTCGCGGCGATGCGACCCTCGACGTTGGCCCCGGCCAGGTGGAAGCCGCCGAGCACCAGATCGATCGGGGCTTCGGGGGTCACGTCGCGTGCCGCGAGGCAGGCGTTCACGATGCCGGCGTGCGAGCACGCCGAGAACACCGACACGCCACGTCCCCTGACGTGGGCGGCCAGGAACCGCTCATCGCGGATCTCGGGGTCGTCATCGCCGTCGCTGTCCGGGGAGGGGAAGGTGACATGGCCGTCGAGGCCGGTCTCGTAGGTGGTGACCCTGGGGATGTCGCCGCTGACGTGGAAGAAGCCGCCGCCGACGAGGTGCGCGTCGCGTCGGCGGTCGACTGAGGCGCCGCGTCTCGGATCTGCTCGAACGTCGGTTCCTCGGGGAGCATCACGACGTCACCCCACGGCATGCGCACACCGCGCTGGTGCGGACGATCGGGGTGGAGGTCGACCACGACCGGGTCGGTCAGCGCCGCGGCGCTCCTTGCCGCGGCGATCGCCGCGACCACCGCGGGCAGCGCACCGCTGTGGTCCCAGTGCCAGTGCGACAGCACGACGGTGTCGATGGTCGAGAGGTCGAGCCCGAGCCGTCGCGGCGTTGTCCAACCACACGTCGCCGTACGGGCCGACGTCGAACAGCACCGAGTGCTGCTCGTCGCCTCGGCGGCCCCGGAGCAGCACCGACAGTCCGTGGCACGCCACGCACAGCTCGTCGAACACCGGGGTGCAGTCGTGATCCCGGTGGCGTCGGGTGGGGGCGATGCGGCCGAGCAGCCCCACCACCTCGGGCAGCTTGGGGATGCCGGCATCGACGCTCGACAGGTTGTCGGTCTCGTTGTCGACGATCACCGTGACGGCGAGCTCGTCGAGCTCCACCACGGCGTGCTCACCTGACGCGTTCACGGCGCACCCATCAGCTCAGCCTCGCGCTCGGGCGGCGCGACGTCGTCGGGCGAGGACGGTGGTTCGTGCAGGCCGTATCGCTGTGGAACCGTCGCAGCGGTCCGGGCGCCCACCAGTTCCACTCACCGAGCAGCTTCATGGTGGCCGGGACCAGCAGGGCGCGCACGAGGGTGGCGTCGACCACGACGGCGATCGCGAGGCCGACGCCGAGCTGCTTGATGGCCAGCACCTCGCCGGCGGCGAAGCCGATGAAGACGATCACGATCAGCACTGCGGCCGAGGTGATGATCTTGCCGCTGCGCTGGAGGCCGACGGCCACCGCCAGGTCGTTGTCGCCGGTCTGGTCGTGGACCTCCTTGATGCGCGACAGCAGGAACACCTCGTAGTCCATCGACAGCCCGAAGGCGAAGATCAGGATGAGCACCGGCATCCACAGATCGAGCGCACCGACCGAGTCGAACGCCGAGCAGGCCCGACAGGTAGCCGTCCTGGAAGATCCACACCAGCGCACCGAAGCTCGCGCCGAGGCTGAGGATGTTCATCAGCACGGCCTTGACCGGGACGACCACCGAGCCGGTCATCAGGAACAGCAGCACGAGCGTGGCGATCACGATCACGAGCACCGCCCACGGGAGGCGGCTGCCGAGGATGTCCTTCACGTCGATGAGCTCGGCGGCCTGACCGCCGACCTGCACGTCGAAGGGCGCGCCGTCGGACCGCAGCGTCGCGCACGAGCTGCTGCGCGGCGTCGCCCTGTGAGGTGCCGACGGGCACGAGGTCGACCACGGTGAGCCCCGGCGGGCGTGCCGGGTCGCACGGACGAGCCGACCACGTCGGCCCGTGCGCTCATGTCGGCCAGCCAGTCGGTCGAACGCCGGAGAGTCGGCGTCGGCCTCGGCGACCACGACGACGGGATCGGTGCCCCGGGCGGGGAAGCGGTCGGCGAGCAACAGGGCCACCTCGCGGACCTCCGACGATCGCGGCAGCGTGCGGGCATCGCCGTTCTCGAACGTGGCGCCGAGGAACGGGCAGGCCCAGGCCGACGAGCACGACGATGACGACGGCGGCCACCGCCACCGCACGGCGTTGCACCGATCGGGCGAGCCGGTAGAAGCGGCCCTCGCTGTCGGGCGTCGGCGGCGAGCGGCTTCACCCGACGACCGCCGATGGCCAGCACGGCGGGCAGCAGCGTCACCGCCGCGACCATGCAGAGCAGCACGACTCCGAGTCCGGCGATGCCGAACGACGTGAGCAACGGCACGCCGAACACGAACAGCCCCGACATCGCGACGGCGACGGTGAGGGCCGAGAACATCACGGTCGTGCCGGCGGTGGCGACGGTGCGGACGACGGCGTCGTGCACGTCGAGGCCGTGACCGCGCTCCTCTCGGAACCGGTTGACGATCAGCAGGCCGTAGTCGATGCCGAGGCCGATGCCGAGCATGTTCACGACGTTGATCGAGAAGATCGAGACGTCGCCGAGCAGGGTGGCGCCGACGAGCACGGCGAGCGACAGGACCACGCCGGAGAGCGCCACCAGCAACGGCATGCCGGCGGCGACGAGCCCGCCGAGGATGACGACCATGGCGATGATGGCGATGGGCAGCGCGATCGCCTCGCCCCGCAGCAGGTCGCGTTCGGACGCCGTCTCGAACTGCTCGCCGACGAGCAGGTTGCCGCCCACCAGGACGTCGGGGGCATCGATGTCGCGGGCCAGGTCCGACACGAGGTGGGCGAGCTCGAGCTCGGCCTCCTCGTCGAGGCCGCCCGTCAAGGTCACGACGGCGAGCGCCGCGCGGCCGTCGGTGGCGCGCAGCTCGTCGATCCCGGTGGACCAGTAGTCGGTGACCGCGATGACGCCGTCGAGCGTCGGCGATGGGCTGCCAGCCCCGCCGCCACGCGAGTGGCGACCGCCGGGTCGTCGACGTCGACGCCGTCGACCACGATCGCGATCTCGCCGCCGGTCCCGGCGAGGTCGTCCAGCCGCTCGGGCCACCTGCCCGCTCTCGCTGGCCTCACCCGCACCGAAGTCGGACGACAGCACGTCGAACGCCGCGCTGCCGACGACGCCGCCGGCCACGATCAGGCACCACCCACGCCACCACCACCGCGACACGCCGTCGGACGATGAACCGTCCCAGCCGCGCGCCCATCACCGCACCCCGCTCAGCGAGCGGCCCGCACCGACGACGCCGGTCGACGGGTTCGTGTCGTGCCGAACCGACCGCGAGCACGACACCGCCCAGGACAGCGTCGCCACCAGCGCGCCGCTGGCGCCGAACGTGGCGTACTGGGCGTCGACGTCGACGATCACCTGCGAGGTGATCAACCAGCCGAGCGCCCACAGCACGGGGGTCACGACGGCCCAGGTCGCACGCCGCACCGGGGAGGCCGGCCATGGCACGCGGCCTGCGCGACACCGACGCCGAGGCCGGTGAGCGCTCCCATGGTGACGAGGCTCGACGTGTCCGTGGCGAAGTCGACGGCGGGCCGCCGACCGCGAGACCGGCCGAGGTGCCGAGCGCCGTCGCCGCGGCCCAGCGCGAGACGATGGTGCCGGTCGAGGCGCAGGGCGAACGCCTGCACGCCACCGAGGACGGCTCCCGCCGCGAGCCCCCCGGCGACCGCGGCGATGCGTGCTGTCGATCGGCCCGGCCACCGCCTTGGCGGCGAGGCCGGCGAGCGGGAAGCCGACGAAGCTCCCCACCCAGCGGAGCCATCTGCGTGTGTCGAATCGAGCGTTCATGAGCGTCTCACCTTTCGCACGCCGTGTGTACGACGTACACAGAGCATGAGTGTACGCTGTACACATGTCAAGTGGCACCCGACACGCCGCCCCCGATGGCGAAGGACGGCGGTCGTCACCCCGCCGTGCGACCCGACCCACCCGGAGCCACCCCGAGCAGGCCCCGGGTACTCTCCGCACCGTGTCGGAACCCGAAGCGCCGGCCCCGCGCCTCACACGAGCGACCGTGCTCGACGAGGCGATGCGCGTGCTCGACGAGGACGGGCTCGACGCCCTCACGATGCGACACCTGGCCGAGCGGCTGGGGGTGGTGCCGATGGCGATCTACCGCCACGTCTCGAACAAGGACGACCTGATCGACGCCCTCCTCGACCTCGCCGTCTCGCAGGTGCCGCTGCCCGATCCTGCGCTCGACTGGCGGACCGGGCTGCGAGCCCTCGCCGTAGCGATACGAGCCACGATGCTGTCGCACCCCGGCGTCGTCGCACCGCTCGTCACCCGCCCGTCGCTCGGTGTGCACGCGCTGGCGATCGGTGAGTACGGACTCGCCGTGATGCGCGAGGCCGGGTTCTCCGCCGAGGACGCACAGCGGGGTCCGAACGCAGTGCTCACCTACACCATCGGCTTCGTCGCGCTGGAGGTGCCGCGCCGCCGCGAAGGCTTCACCCCCGACGGGTCGGCCGCTCCCGGTCTCGACGTGCCCTTCGAGTCACTCGACCACGAGACGTTCCCGCACACGAAGGAGATCCGGCCGCTCGCCGCCGAGCTCGTCAGCGACGCACAGTTCTCCTACGGACTCGAGCGCGTCCTCGACGGCATCGCCGGCACGGCACCGCTGACGTCGCAGTGACCACGTCGGTCCCCATGTTCAGAGGGCCCAGGCGCTGATCCGGTCGACGACGACCACATCGTCGACGGTCATGACCGACCGCCCTCGGTCCAACGGTCATCTGCTGGCCAGCGGGCGGCAACCTCGCGGCCGTACGCTCGCGGCCATGGCTGCGGACGCGTCCCCACGGTCGACCGAGCGGGCTCTGGAGGTGCTGCTCGACCCGGACCTCGATCCCATCGTCGACATGGTTCTCCGCCGGGTCGGCGAGGACACCTACGAGGCGCTGGCCTCCGACGGGCAGGTGCGGGTGCGCCGCGTCCCCGACGGCTGCTCCTGGAGCTTCGAGATCGAGGACCTCCAGGGCCACAACCCCCTGGCCGACCAGGACACGAGCCGCTTCGCCGGGCTCGATGCGGAGCTCGCCGTGCGCTTCCCGCACCGGCGCGACAACGCCTACCCGTTCGCCTACCACCAGCTCGCCCAGCTGTGGGACTCCCCCGCAGCACCCGACCTCGCCGTGCTCCACTCCGCGGCCCACAACTGGGAGGACCAGGGCGGCCACCGGGGCGAGCACGGATCGCTCGGGGTGGTCCAGGCTCGGGCCCCGTTCATCATCGCCGGCGCCGGGGTGCGGCCCCTCGGGACGATCGAGGAGTCGTGCCGGCTGGTCGACGTGGCGCCCACGGTGCTGGCCCTCCTCGGGGTGCCCGCCGGCCGAGGGCACCGCCGAGAACGGCACGACCCGTCCCGACGCCCACCTGGGCCGCCAGGACGGTGAGGCGCTCGCCCAGGTGCTCGACGGCTCGACCCCCGCCCACGTCGTCGGCTTCCTGATGGACGGGACCAACCCCAACGTCCTCTACGACGCAGCGGCGCGCGGTGAGGCCCCGAACATCGCCCGGCTCATGGCGATGGGCACCACCTTCGGGCACGGCGCCATGGCGTCGTTCCCCACGGCCACCCTCGCCAACCACACCTCCATCCTCACCGGCTGCCATCCGGGCCACCACGGCGTGCTGCACAACGCCTGGTACGACCGGGCGCTCGGCCGACAGGTCATCACCAACTCGCCCGACAACTGGGCCACCTCGATGCAGTGGCTCCAGCCGGGTGTCGAGACCATCCACCAGGTCCTCCACCGCCACGATCCCGACGTCTTCTCCGCCTCCATCAACGAGATGTGCGACGTCGGCGCCGACTTCTCCACCTTCGAGCGCATGCGACGGCGCCAACCCCTGCACTTCCCGCGCCAGCCCGAGGGGCTGCCCCACAGCACCGAGCGGTTCGTGCGGCCGGTCAAGGACTACGGCCTGTTCACCCAGGTCGACCACCACGGGCTCACCCAGGCGGTCGGCGTCTGGCGGGGCCGGTTCATCGACACCGAGTGCCCGCTCCCCCGCTTCACGTGGGTGAACTTCTCGCTCACCGACACCGCCTTCCACCACGGCGGCCCGCACTCCGACATCGCCCGGGCGTCGATCGTCGACACCGACGCCCGCATCGGCGAGGTCGTCGACGCGGTCGCCGAGGCGGGACGGTTCGACGACACCGCGTTCTTCGTGGTGGCCGACCACGGGATGGAGGAGAGCAACCCCGAGGTCACCGGCGACTGGGGCGTGGCGCTCACTGCGGCGGGGATCGACCACCGCGACGAGGCCTACAGCTTCATCTACCTCGACGTCGGCTGATCCGGGTCCGCGGACCGGTCGGGCGCTCACGGATCGGGGACGTCGCCCCGTCTGGCGAGGCGCGTGCGCGCGACCTGACCTCTGGCCCTATCGCCGGCTCGACGAGCCGCAGATCATGAGGGCATGAGACGCCGTCGGAGACTGCTCACCGCGATCGGGGTGATCGCGCTCGTGGTCGCGGCCCTGCTCGCGATCCCGCAGGTGCGCTCCTACGTGACCCACATCGGCGGCAGCCCGACGAAGACCTGGCCGCTCGAGCCCTACGCCGCCGGCGACGAGCCGGATCTCAGGCTCACCGCCGTCGGCGATGTCGGCCACGCCGGCGGGCGTGAGGACGCGACCGCCGCGGCGATGGCGGACGCCGCCGAGTGGCGGCCCTACGACGCCCTCGTGCTGCTCGGTGACAACGTCTACCCCCGAGGCGATCCCACGAAGCTCGACGAGACGGTCTTCGACCCCTTCGCCCCGCTCCTGGACGCCGGCACCCAGCTGTGGCCGATCCTCGGCAACCACGACGTCATGGACGACCACGCCGCCGCGAACGTCGACGCCCTCGGCATGCCCGGACCCTGGTACTCCGAACGGCTCGGCGACCTCCTGTTCGTGGCCCTCGACTCCAACGACCTGACCAGCGAGCAGCTCGACTGGCTCGACCAGGTCCTCGCCGACACCGACGCCACCTGGAAGATCGTCGCCCTCCACCACCCGCCCTACTCGTCCGGCTACCAGGGCTCGAGCCTCGATGTCCGCCGGCTCGTGTCACCGATCTTCGAGCGCCATGGTGTCCAGCTCGTGCTCTCGGGCCACGAGCACGACTACGAGCGGAGCCACCCGATCGACGGCGTCACCTACATCGTCTCCGGCGCAGGTGCCGAGACGCGACGCACCGGCCACGAGGACTTCACCGCGGCGGCGTGGTCCTGGCACCACTTCCTCGACATCAGCATCGACGCGGACCGGCTCGTCGTCCGAGCGGTGAACCAGGACATGCGGGTGTTCGACGAGGTGACCATCCCCGCCGATCCCGCCAGCTCGCCCGACGGCGGTTGACCCACCGCTCCGTCTCCCGCGCCACAGGGGATCCGCCTCCGCCATGCCCATGATCCCACGGAGGTGGGGGCTTGCCGCAAGCGACCGAACCGTGCTGACCATGTCCCCCTCGCTGAGCTGACGACGGCCTCTGGCCGAGGGGAGCCGACCGGTTGTGGCCACGTTGAACACCGACCGCGACGTGCTGGGCCTCGAGCACGTCGACAGGACGCAGATCTCGGTCGTCGGCGGCAAGGGCGCCCACCTCGGCGAGCTGTCACGGATCGAGGGCATCGTCGTGCCGGCCGGCTTCTGCGTGACGACGAGGGCCTTCCAGCGGATCGTGGCCGACGAGCCCTCGATCCGGGCCCGGCTCGATCGGCTGGCGCACCGGGAGCCGGACGACCGAGAGGCGATCCGCTCGGACAGCGCCGAGATCCGCCGGGCCATCGAGGCGATCGCCATCCCGGACGACGTGGCGGAGGCGATCGCGGCCGGGGTGGAGCGGCTCGGCCAGGACGCCGCCTGCGCGGTGCGATCGAGCGCGACGGCGGAGGACCGGCCGACGGCATCGTTCGCCGGCCAGCACGACACCTACCTGAACGTCGTGGGCTCCGCGGCGATCCTCCGACACGTCCGCCGATGCTGGGCGTCGCTCTTCACCGAGCGGGCCGTGACCTACCGCTCGGCGCACGGCATCGACCACCGGCACGTCCAGATGGCCGTCGTCGTGCAACGGATGGTCGACTCCGACGCCGCCGGCGTCCTGTTCACCGCCGACCCCGTCACGTCGAACCGCACGATCGTCTCCGTGGAGGCGACCTTCGGTCTCGGCGAGGCGTTGGTCTCGGGTCTGGTGAACCCCGACGTCTACAAGGTGCGCGACGGTGAGGTCGTCGACAGGGTGATCGCGAGGAAGCAGCTCGCCATCCACCCCACACCGGCAGGCGGGACGCGGGAGGAGGCCATCGACCCGGCGCGGCAGGAGCAGCCGGTGCTGACCGACGCGCAGGTCGTACGGGTCGCGCAGCTGGGCCGCCGGATCGAAGCGCACCTCGGCTGCCCACAGGACATCGAGTGGTGCCTCGTGGGTGACGACGTCCAGATCGTGCAGAGCCGGCCGATCACCACGGTGTTCCCCATCCCGGAGCGCGACGACGGAGAGGACCACGTCTACGTGTCGGTCGGCCACCAGCAGATGATGACGGACCCCATGAAGCCCCTGGGGCTCGCCGTGTGGCAGCTGACCGCACTCGCGCCGATGCACGTGGCCGGCGGGAGGCTGTTCGTCGACGTGACCCGAGCCCTGGCATCGCCCACGAGCCGGGTGGGTCTCCTCGAGGTCATGGGACGAGGCGACCCGCTGATCCGGGACGCGCTGCAGACCGTGCTCGACCGGGGTGACCTCATCCCGACGCTCCCGGACGACGCCCCAGCCGGCCCACCCCCCGGCGGCCCGCCCTCCACGATCGACACCGACGCCGCCATCGTCACCGACCTCATCGCACGCGCCCAGGAGTCCATCGCCGCCCTCGCGTCGAACATCCAGACGAGATCGGGCTCGGAGCTGTTCGACTTCATCCGCCAGGACGTGCCCGAGCTGAGGCGGATCCTGTTCGATCCGCTGAGCCAGCAGGCGATCATGGCGGGGATGGAGGCCACCTGGTGGCTCAACGACCACCTGGAGGACTGGCTCGGCGAGAAGGGCGCGGCCGACACGCTCACCCAGTCCGCTCCGCACAACGTGACGTCGCAGATGGGACTGGCGCTCCTCGACGTCGCCGACGTGATCCGTCGCCACCCGGACGTGGTGGCCTTCCTCGACGAGGTGGACGACGACGGCTTCCTCGACGGCGACGCGCTGGTCGAGCTCGACGGAGGGCCCGAGGCCCGCGACGCGATCCGGGCATACCTCGACACCTACGGCATGCGCTGCGTCGGCGAGATCGACATCACCCGGCCGCGCTGGAGCGAGCAGCCCACCGCACTGCTGCCGGTGATCCTCGCCAACGTCAGGAGCTTCGAGCCGGGCGAGGCCCGGCGACGCTTCGAGCGGGGGAAGCAGGCGGCGCAGGAGGAGGAGCAGGAGGTGCTCGAGCGACTGCGAGCTCTGCCGGACGGCGAGCGGAAGGCCGACGAGACCAAGCGGATGATCGACCGCGTGCGGACCTTCATCGGGTACCGCGAGCATCCGAAGTACGGCATGGTCAACCGGTACCTCCTCTACAAGCAGGCCATCCTGCGGGAGGCCGATCGCCTCGTGGAGGCAGGGGTCGTCGGCGATCGGGAGGACGTCTTCTTCCTCACGTTCGACGAGCTGCACGAGGTCGTGCGGACGAACCAGGTCGACGAGGTGCTGATCCGGCAGCGCAGGGATGCCTTCGAGTCCCACCGGTCGCTCACGCCCCCCAGGGTGCTCACCTCGGAGGGCGAGGCCATCGCCGGCTCGTACCGACGCCACGACCTGCCGGCCGGTGCGCTGGTGGGGTTGGCCGTGTCCGGCGGGACGGTGGAGGGCCGAGCCCGCGTCGTCCTCGACATGGCGGACGCCGACCTCGAGGAGGACGACATCCTGGTCACGGCCTACACCGACCCCAGCTGGTCACCGCTGTTCGTCGCGATCAAGGGCCTGGTGACCGAGGTGGGTGGGCTCATGACCCACGGATCGGTGATCGCTCGGGAGTACGGCCTGCCCGCCGTCGTCGGGGTCGAGCACGCCACGCGGCTGATCGAGGACGGGCAGCGGATCCGCCTCGACGGGACCGACGGCTCCATCGAGATCCTCGACGACGGGGACCGAGCCGACCCGGTCTGACCTCGTGTCGGGGCGCTCGCCGCCGACCCGGCGACGATCGGGAGACCGGGTCAGATCCGGGACCGGGCCAGGAGGAACACGAAGTAGGGGGTGCCCAGGAGGGCCACGACCAACCCGGCGGGCAGCTGGCTGGGGGCGATGGCGGTGCGACCGACGGCGTCGGCCAGCCCGAGCAGCACCGCGCCGATCAGCAGCGCGACCGGGACGCTGCGCGCATGGCGCCCTCCCACCAGCACCCGGGCCGCGTGGGGCGCGATGAGCCCGACGAACGCCACGACGCCCACGGCCAGGACGCTGACGGCCGCCAGCAGGGCTGCGACCACCAGGACCGTCAACCGCACCCGCTCGAGTCGGATGCCCACCAGTCGGGGCACGTCGTCATCGATCGCGAGCACGTCGAGGTCGCGCCGCACCGCCAGCACGACGGGGACGGCCAGGGCCAGCATCGCCACGACCGGGACGATCTGCTCCCAGGAGCGGCCGTAGGTGGTGCCCGACATCCACGTGTAGATGCGCGGCGTGTCCCACGGGTTGGCCCGCACCAGCATGTAGGTGGACAGCGCCATCGTGCCGTACCAGGTGCCGATGCCGATCAGGACGAGGCGATCGCTGTGGAGCCCGCCCCGCCACGACAGCGCGTACACGAGGGCGAAGGCGGTCAGGGCCCCCACCACTGCCAGCGCCAGGATCTCGGTGGTCCCCGCCAGGCCCCGGGTCACGCCGGCCACCGCGGCGAGGCCGGCTCCTCCGGTGATGCCGAGGATGCCGGGCTCCGCGAGCGGGTTGCGGCAGGTCGCCTGCACCAGCGAACCGGACAGGGCGAGCGCGGCGCCGGCGGCGAGGGCGGCCACCACCCGGGGGGCCCGCTCGTCCAGTGCGAAGCGCACCACCGGCGGGGCGTCACCGCCGAGCCAGACCCCGATGTCGCCCGTCTTCAGCCAGGTGTGGCCGGCCAGCAGTCCGAGCACCAGCGTCCCGACGAGCGCGGCGACGCCGATGGCGAGGACCACCCAGAAGCGACGGCTGCTGCGGACCGCCACCGCGGCCACCGGCGGCTGGCGGGTGGGCCCGGCGTCGCGGCTGCGGCGGGCGAGCACCACGATGCAGATCGCCCCGAAGATCGTGGTCGTGACCCCGGTGGGCACCGAGATGGCCTCGTCGGCGCCGATCAGTGCCCGCACACCGGCGTCGGCCAGCACCACCGACAGGGCGCCGACGAGCCCGGAGGCAGGGATCAGCAGCGCGTGACGGAGCAGGCCGGGGGCGATCTTGGCGAGCAGCCGCGCCAGCACCGGCGCGAAGAGACCGACGAAGCCGATCGGGCCGGCCAGCGTCACCGCGGCGGCGGTGAGGAGCACGGCGAGGATGGTCCCCGCGGCCCGGGTGGCCCGGACCGGCACGCCGAGCACGCCGGCGGTGTCGTCGCCGAGGCCGAGCAGGTCGAGGCGGCGCGACAGGAGCAGGGCGGCGGCGGTGGCGAGGGCCACGACGGGGAGGGCCTGCCAGAAGGCATCGAGACCGAGCTGGCTGAGCGAGCCGCTGCCCCAGGCGAAGAGGCTGGTGGTCTCCTCCTCGAACAGGATCAGCAGCGCCGCGGTGCCGGACTGCAGGGCCATCGCCACCGCCGATCCGGCGAGCACGAGCCGGGTGGTCGAGGTGCCGGCTCCGCCGGCGAGCCCGAGCACCACCACGGCCGCGGCCAGTCCCCCGAGGAAGGCCACGGCGCCCGAGGCCCAGATGGGGACGGACAGGCCGAACGCAGCCACCACGGTGACGGCCAGGTAGGCGCCACCGGTGACGGCGAGGGTGTCCGGGGAGGCGATGGCGTTGCGGGCCAGCGACTGGAAGAGGGCCCCGGCGACACCCAGGGCGAAGCCGACGGTGACCGCCGCGGCCAGGCGGGGGATCCGCGACCCGACCAGCACGTCGCGCGTGGCGATCGCCCACCGCGGTGTCGTCGCCGAGCGCCAGACCCAGCAGGTCGCCGAACCCGACGCCCGACGTGCCCTGCGTGAGGTGCCAGCCGGAGGCGAGCAGGACGGCGCCGGCGAGGACGACGAGCACCCCGCCCGCGGCCACCGTGCCCACCCGCCCCGCGGGCGCCGGAGCGATCGGCGCGACGACGGCGGTCTCGTCGGCCGGATCGAGCGGCTCGGGTCTGGGGCGGGTTCCGTGCACGGTGGCGGCGGGCGGGAGCGGGATGGGTGGCGTCAGCCGGCCTGGTCGGCCTGCTCGGTGAACACGTCGACGTAGGCCTGGATCACCTGCTGCGTGGAGCGGGGCCCGCCGAAGGTCCAGGTGCCGTTCGGGAAGCCGTGGACACGGCCGTCGGCGACGGCCGGGAGGGCCGTCCAGATCGGGTTCGCCTCGAGCTCGGCGAGGATGTCGCCGTCCGGGTCGACGGTGCCGGTGTAGAGGATGGTGGCGTCGCCCACCGCGGACATGCCCTCGATGTCGGTCTGGCCCAGCCCGTAGGCCTCGTCGACCTCACCCGTCCAGGCGTTGGTCAGTCCCAGCGACTCACCGATCTCGCCGACGAGCGATCCCTGCCCGAACGGGCGCAGGGCGATGTTGCCGCCCTCGATCCAGCCGTCGAGGTACACGAACTCGTCCGTCGGCAGGTCGAGGCCGGCCATCTCCTCCTCGGCTGCGGCCAGGCTCGTCCTGCACCTCGGCGGCCACGACCTCGGCCCGCTCGGTGCGACCGGTGGCCTGGGCGATCAGGTCGAACGTGTCGAGCATGTGGGCGAACGGGTCGGCGGCGTCGGCCCCCTTCGTGGCGAGGACGGGGACGCCGATGGCCTCGAGCTGGCCGATGATGGCGTCGTCCTCAGCGGTGGCCTCGACGATCACCAGGTCGGGCTCGGCTGCGACCAGCGCGTCGATGTTCGGCTCGCCGCGGTTGCCGACGTCGTCCACGCCGTCGGGCAGCGGCACCGCGGTCACCCAGGTGCCGTAGCCCTCGACGTCGGCGACGGCGACCGGGGTGAGGCACAGCGTGAGGACGTCCTCGGCCTGCTGCCACTCCAGGGCGGCCACCCGCTGGGCGGGACCGTCGAGCTCGACCGTGCGACCGAAGTGGTCGGTGAGGGTCACCGGCTCGCTGGAGGTGGCGGTGGCGTCGTCCTCGCAGCCCTCGTCGGTGGGCTCGCTCGCGGCCTCGGTGCCCCCCGCCGCGCTGCCGGACGCCCGCGGAGCTGCCGCTGGCGGAGTCGTCGCCGTCGGTCGTGCCGCAGGCGCCGAGCACGAGGGCGAGGCCGAGCACCACCGCCCACATGGGTCGGCGCGACATGGGTCGACGGGGATGACGGGGTCGGATCACGTTGATCTCCTGGGGGTTGTCAGGCGCGACGGCGACGCTGGAGGTAGCCGTTGCTCCGGGGTTCCACGCGCACGATCCCGGTCTCGGGATCGACGGTGGTCTGGATGGGGAGCCCGTACACCTCGGAGAGGATCGGGCCGGTGAGCACCTCGTCGGGCGTGCCCCGCCCGACGACCGTGCCGCGGTCGAGGAGGACGACCTCGTCAGCCACCATCGCCGCGTGGTTCAGGTCGTGCAGCACGACGCCGAGCGCGGCGTCGTGCTCGTCGGCGAGCTGCCGCACCAGGTCGAGCGTCTCGACCTGGAAGCGCAGGTCGAGGTGGTTGGTCGGCTCATCGAGGAGGAGGACGCCGGTGTCCTGGGCGAGGCAGGTGGCGAGCCACACCCGCTGGAGCTCGCCACCGGAGAGCTGGTCGACGGCGCGGTCGGCCATGGTGGCCACGCCGGTGAGGGCCATGGCGTGGTCGATCGCGTCGCGGTCGGCCTCGGCCATCGGCGCGAACCGGCGGCGGTGGGGGTGACGGCCGAAGGCGACGACGTCGCGCACGCACAGCCCCGAGGGGTGGGGCCGGGTCTGCGACAGCAGGGTGACCCGGCGGGCGAACTCCCGGGCCGACAACGGGGCGGCATCGACGACCGCGCCGTCCTCCTCGAGGTGCAGGGTGCCCGACCGCAGGCGGTGGAGGCGGGCGAGCGAGCGCAGGACGGTCGACTTGCCGCTGCCGTTCGGTCCGAGGAGGGCCGCGACCCGGCCGGCGCGCAGGTCGAGCGAGACGCCGTGCACCACGGGGTCGTCGTCGTACCCCAGCACCAGGTCCTGTCCGGACATCCCGACCTTCATTGGTAGGTGACCCCTCGATCGTGCCGGAGGCGGCCTCGGGCAGGAGGGGCGAGAACAGCAGGAAGCTCTCGGGGGCGACGAGCAGCACGGACGTCGCCGGCCGCAGACGCTCCAGGGCCTCGGCGGTGAAGGCGCCGCCGAAGCCGCCTCCCACCACCAACGTGTCGTAGCGGGGCATGGTCGTCATGACAGGGTCTCCTGGAGGTCGAGGTCGGTGGTGTGGTCGGTGGGGCGGACGGACGGACGCTCGGTCGTCCTCGAACGACCGGGTGCCCGCCACAGGGTGACGAGCGCCGTGGCGGCGGCGATGACGGCCCCCACCGTCATGGCGTCGCCGATGCCGGCGCCGAACGCGTCGCGCACCGCGTCCGCCAGCTGCTGGCCGGCCGGACCGGCCTGCGAGGCGACCGCGAGCCCGGCGCCGGCCGACTCCTCCACAGCATGGGCGGCCTCGTCGGGGAGGCCGACGGTCGCGGGACCGACGGCCTCGCTGTAGCCGCTGCTGAAGAGCGAGCCGAGGATCGCGATGCCGAGCGCCGAACCCAGCTCGCGGGACACGTCGTTGACGGCAGATGCGACGCCCTGCTTGGCCCTGGGCAGCGAGGCGACGATGGCGGTCGTCGAGGGCGTCGAGGTGAGGGCCATGCCCAGGCCGAAGGCGGCGATGCCGGCCGAGGAAGTGCCAGTAGCCGGACGTCCCGGTCAGTCGGGACATGATCGCCAGGCCGACGGCGAGGCTGGCCAGTCCGGTCGTCATCACCGCCCGAGACCCGAACCGCTCCGCCAGGTGCGGGGCGACCCGCGACATCGGCATCACGATCACCGCCATCGGCAGGAGGCTCAGGGCGCTGTGGAGGGCGCTGTAGCCGAGGATCAGCTGGATGAACTGGAGGCCGACCAGGAAGAAGCCGAAGAGGCAGAGGAACTGCACGGTGAGGGCGAGCGCGCCGGTGCCGAAGCCTCGGAGCGCGAAGAGGCGGACGTCGAGCATCGGCCGCGGGGTTCGCAGCTCCCAGGCCACGAACCCCCCGATCGCCACGGCCGCGACGGCGAACCCGGCGAGGGCACCCGGGGTGGTCCAGCCCGCTTCCGGCGCCTTCGACGATTCCGAACACGAACGTGCCGATGCCGATGCCGGACAGCACGAAGCCGGGCAGGTCGATCACCGCGTCCTCGGGGTCGGCCGTGTTCGGCGCCAGGACGAGGGCGGCGATGAACGCAGCGACGGCCAACAGGGCCGTGGCGACGAAGGTGGCCCGCCAGGTGCTCCACTCGAGGATCAGCCCGCAGCCGAGCATGCCGAGGATGGCTCCCGAGCTCGCGAAGCCGGCCCACACGCCAACAGCACGACCTCGCTTGTCGGCGGGGAACACGGCGGTGATGGTCGACAGGGTGCCAGGCATGATCATGGCGGCGCCGATGCCCATGACGACCCGGCAGGCGATGAGGGCCTCCGGCGACTGGACTGCGGCGGCGACCAGGGCGGCCACCCCGAACAGCACGGTCCCGCCCAAGAGCAAGGTGCGCTCATGAGGGCCCTGTACGGGGCGGGACAGCAGGCCGAGGCGCTGCTGCGCCTTCCAGCGAGCCCGGCAGACGCTGGTGGACGAGATGGGGGTCGAGCCCGGCCCGGGCCTTCGGCGGCTCGAGGCCGCCGTCCTCGCCCAGGACGACGTCCTGCTCGGCGGACCGACCGCGACCGCGCCGCGCTCGGTCTCGGCACCCGACGTCGCGGCACCCGTCGGTGACGGCTTCCGCCGGCGCGGCAACCTGCGCCATCCGGTCGGGTCGTGCATCGGGCGGAAGGACGACCTCCGCCGGCTGACCGGCCTGCTCGAACGGCACCGGCTGGTGACCCTCGTCGGTCCCGGCGGGGTCGGGAAGACGCGACTGGCCCAAGAGGTGGCCCACGCGGTGACGGACGACGTCCCCGAGGGGGTGTGGTGGGTGGACCTCGCCTCGGCCCGCCGCGTCACCGATGCCCTGGGCGCGCTGCAGGCCGCCCTCCAGCTCGACCCGACCGGTGCGACGTGTTCGAGCGGCTGTCAGTGTTCTCCGGAGGCGCCACGCTCGGCGCGGCGCAAGCGGTGTGCGCGACCGACCACGTCCCCGCCCGCGACGTCGAGGACGCCCTGGCCCGGCTGGTCGACCAGTCGCTGGTCTACGTCGACCGGACGACACCGGCGTCGCGGTTCCGCATGCTGCAGACCCTCTTCGACTACGCAGGCGAGCGACTGCGGGACCGCGGCGCCGAGGAGGACGCCCGCCGAGCCTGCGCCACGTGGGTTCGGGACCTGGCGGCCGTCCTGCGTCACGGCAGCCCGACATCGGGGGCGGCGATCGCGGCGGTGCAGGACGAGGACGTCGCCGTCCGCGACGCGGCCAGCTGGGCGCTCGTCGCCGACCCGGGTCTCGCCGCCGACATCTGCGCGTCCCTCGGCCCGTTCTGGTTCGGTTCCATCGCGCGCCGAGGCCGGATGGGACCTCGTGGCCGCGGCGGTTGCGGCGAGCGATGACGTCGCCTCCGACGTGCGCGGCCCCCTGCTCGGGTGGGGAGTGGTGTTCGCCACCATGGCCCAGGCTCCCGACCTGGCCGCCGACCTGGCCGCCGAAGCCGCCCATCTGGCCGACGAGGCCGACGACGACGCCCGCCGCGGACTGGTGCACCTCGCACGGGCCCTGGCCGCGGGGTACGGGGTCGACCCGGGTCTCGACGCGCACCTCGCCGAGGCCCGCCGGCTGCTGGGCGCGGCCGGTGAGGCCATCTCGCTCGGCCACGTCGACTACGCCGACGGCGCGGTCCGCCTCCTCGCCGGTGACCTCGACGGAGCCGCCGCCGGCCTGGGCGCGGCGGCGGAGGTCTTCCGAGCCGAGGGAGACCACCTCGGGCTCATGCTCGCGGTCAGTCGCCTCGGCGAGGTGGCCTGGCGCCAGGGGGATGTCGACACGTTCGCCAGCACCCACGCCGAGCTGCTCGACCTGGGCCGCGAGGCCCGCTCCCCCGGCGTGGTGATCGGAGCCACCGCACGGCTCGGCCTCGCCCGCCTCCTCCAGGGAGACCTCGCCGAAGCCCAGGTGCTGGCCACCGCAGCGCTGGCGGGGAGCAGCGAGACCTTCCAGGCGACGATCACCGGCTACACCTTCAAGACCGCCGGTCTCGTCAACCTCCAGCTCGGCCACCCCACCGAAGGCCGAGCCCAGCTGGAGACCGCGGTCGACGCGTTCAGCCGCGGCGCGGGCGACCTCGGCCTCGGGCTCGCGGCGCTGTGCTGGATCGACCTCGCCCATGCCCACCGCGACGCCGGCGATGTCGACGCCGCCGACCGAGCCCTGGCCGCCGCATCCATGGCAGCCGAGGCGTCGCGCGACCCTTGGGTCATCGCCCAGACCACTGCAGCCGAGAGCGGGTCCACCTGAGCGGCGACGACCGCGTGTCGCCTGTCGACCCGATGCCCGGCGTCGGCGCTCAGCCGATCTTGGTGCCCTCCAGGGTCCCGGCGTCGCGCCAGCGCTCGAGCTCGGCGGCGTAGTCCGTGAGCGAGCCGGGGAAGACCGCGGCGCGGGCGGCGAGCATCGTGCGCGAGCCCTCGCTGTTCCCGTAGCTCGGGGTGCACGTCCGGTTGTAGCGGGCCAGCGGGCCGGAGTGGCTCCAGAGGACGTCGAGCCACGCGTCCTCCGCCTCAGGGGTGGCCTCGATCGAGCGCGATGCCCTCGGAGAGGCAGTGGTCGATCAGCCAGGCGATGTGGGCCGTCGACTCCGACAGGAAGTGCACGAAGTTCAACCCGAAGCCGGCCTGGACGAAGCTGACGACGAAGAAGTTGGGGAGCTCGGCGGTCAGGATCCCGTGCAGCGAGTGGGTTCCGTCGTGCCAGCGCTCGCTCAGGCGGACACCGCCGCGGCCGACCGGGTCGAACCCGAGGCGGTCCACCAGTCCCGTCGTGATCTCGAAGCCGGACGCGAACACCAGCAGGTCGAGCGGGTACTCGGTGCCGTCCACGATCGGCCCGGCGGCGGACATCTCCCGGACGCCGCGCCCGTCGGTGTCCACCAGGTGCACGTTCGGGAGGTTGAACGACTGCAGGTACTCGTCGTGGAAGCAGAGCCGCTTGCAGTGCTTGCCGTACCAGGGCTTGAGCCGCTCGGCCGTGTCGGGGTCCTCGACGACCTCGTCGATCCGGCGCCGGAAGCCCTCCATCACCTCGAAGTCGACCGCCTCGAGATCGGCCCTCTCCTCCTCGGAGGCGGGCTCTCGTTGGGTGTCGACGCGCAGCGCCTGGCCCCACCCGTCGGCGACCAGGTCGCGCTCGGGCCGACCCCCGGTGACCACCTCGGTGAAGTTGCGGGTGCGCTCGGCCTGCCAGCCCGGCGGGAGCGAGCGGAACCAGGCCTCGTCGATCGGCTGCTGGCCGCGCACCCCGACGGCCGACGGGCGTGCGCTGGAAGACGTAGACCTCCTTCGCCGACCGGGCCAGCTGGGGCACGACCTGCACCGACGTCGCGCCGGTGCCGATGATCCCCACGACCTTGTCGGCGAGCCGGTCCATCGGCTCGGTCGGGCTGCCGCCGGTGTAGGCGTAGTCCCAACGGGTGGTGTGGAACGCCTTGCCCTCGAAGCGGTCGATGCCGTCGATGCCCGGCAGCTTGGCCTTGTGCATCAGGCCCCCGGCGGAGACGAAGAACCGGGTGCGGATCCGGTCGCCCCGCTGGCTCTCGAGGTCCCAGCGCCCGTCGCCGTCGTCCCACGTCAGCGACACGACCTCGGTCTGGAACAGGGCGTGGTCGTACAGCCCGAAGTGGCGTCCGAGTCGCTGGGCGTAGCCGAAGATCTCCGCCGCGCTGGCGTACTTCTCGGTGGGCATGTAGCCGGTCTCCTCCAGCAGCGGGAGGTAGATCGTGGCGTCCACGTCGCACATGCAGCCCGGGTAGCGGTTCCAGTACCACGTGCCGCCGAAGTCGCCGGCCTTCTCGACGATCCGGAAGCTGGTGATGCCGCGCTTCACGAGGTTGATGGCGGTCAGCATCCCGGCCCAGCCCCCGCCGAGGACCACGACGTCGACCTCCTCGGCGACCGGGTCGCGGGTGAAGTCGGGATCCGCCCACGGGTCCCGGTCGAGGTGGTGCTCCTTGAGGCTCTCGTACTGGCCGAGACCCTCGTCCCGCAGCCGCTTGGCCCGCTCGGCCTCGTAGCGCGCCTTGGCCGCCTCGATCGACGACGGTTCGGAGCGGGTCACCTGACCACCGCCTCACCGTCGACCGGCACGGCCACTCGCTCGGAACGATGCCCATCCGGACCCCCAAGAACTAGAACGTGTTCTAATCCTAGAGGGTCGCGGGCGAGGTCCCGCCAGTCGGAGCAGCGGGTCGAGGCGACACAGCCGACGGTCCCGATGGTCATCGCGGCGCGCCGGGGGTTGGGGACGTTCGCCCCTTCCCCACGTCCACGGCAGGACCGATGCTCGGCGCATGTCCGGGAGTCCCACCGAACCCGACCCGGGTCCCATCGGTCGATGACTTCTGGCACGCGCTGGCGGCGTGTGGGCGCGACCGTCCCCGCCTGCTCCGCACCATCGCCCGCCGCGTCGTCGACGTCATCGGCGACGGTTGCGTCCTCACCAGCGTGACCGAGGACGGCACGGAGCTGAGGCCGGATGTCGTCCTGCACGTCGATCACGACGTCGCGGAGGCCATGCGGGCGGTGCTCGGATCCGGCAACGTCCGGATCGGCGAGGGCATCGCCGGGAGCGTGGCGGCGGACCGTCATCCCGTGCTCATGAACGACCTCCCGCTCGAGACGGTCACGGAGGCCACGCCCGAGCGCTTCCTCCCCTTCGTGCGAGAGCACCCCATGCGGGCGCTGATGATCGTGCCACTGGTGACCGGAGAGAGCCTGCTGGGAACGCTCGGCGTCATCCGGACGAGCTCGACCGACGGGTTCACGAGTGCCGACCTGCACATGCTCGAAGCCCTCGCCGACCGGGCCGCGCTGGCCATCGCCGATGCCTCCGCATCGCCGTCCAAGATCGAGGCAGCCGACTACGAGGCCGCCTTCCGGTACAGCCTCGACGGGATCCTCATCACGGTGCCCGACGGCCACATCCTCGCGGCGAACCCCGCCGCGTGCGTGATGCTGCGGATGACCGAGCAGGAGATCGTCGCCGGCGGCCGCCAGGCGGTCGTCGTCGCCGAGGACCCCAACCTCGAGCAGGCGCTCGCCGCGCGAGCCGCCGTCGGGTACGGCCGGAGCGAGCTCCGCATGCGGCGGGGCGACGGGACCACGTTCATCGCCGACGTGGCGACCACCATCTTCGCCACCCCCGACGGGAGGCAACGGGCGACGGTCTCCCTTCGGGACATCAGCGACGACGTCCATGCTCGCGAGCGCCTCTCCGACCGGCTCGCCCTGCTCGAGGAGATGGCCGACCGCGACCCGCTCACCGGTCTGCTCAACCGGCGCGGCTTCGCCGTCGCGTGCGATGACATGACCGCGGCGGCAGACCGTCAGGGACAGGTCTGCCGGCTCCTGTTCGTCGACGTGGACCGCCTCAAGGCCATCAACGACACGGAGGGGCACTCCGCAGGCGATGCCGCGCTGGTCGCGGTCGCGTCCGCCATCGAGCGCGCCGTCCGGGCCGACGACGTCACCGCCCGGCTCGGCGGGGACGAGTTCGTGGTCGTCACCTGCGACGCCACCGAGCCGGAGGTCGCGTCGATCGTCGATCGCATCCGCCGGCAGCTGAGGGATGATCCGGACGCGCCTGCGGGGCTCTCGCTCAGCATCGGTGTGACCGAGCGCAGGCCCCACGATGCACGATCCCTCGACGAGCTCATCGACGAGGCCGATCGCGACATGTACCAGGAGCGGATGCTCCGTCGCCTCCGAGACGCCCGACGACGCCCGGGGACCTGACGTCGGACGGCGCCGGCCGACCGATGCCGGTCACATCTGACCGATGCGAACGCGGCCGGTCAACCCGTGGGTGCAGCGTGTGCAGCCCGGTCCCCTCGCCGGATCAGATGTCGACCTGGTCAGTGCGGTCGTCAGGTCGTGCGCCGGTGCCCCCGACGGCGTCGGCTGGACCACGTCGGCAAGGGAGAGGTGGTGCTCCAGCTCGGCGGCCAGCTTGATCAGCTCCACGGGCAGCGGGAAGATGATCGTCGAGTTCTTCTCGGCGGCGATCTCGACGAGCGTCGCGAGCTCTCGCAGCCGCAGAGCCGACGGATGGACGTCCAGGAGGCCGGCGGCCTCGCTCAAGGCACCCGCAGCCTCGAGCTCGCCCTTGGCATTGACGATCTTGGCGCGACGTTCCCGTTCGGCTTCGGCTTCCTTGGCCATCGACCGACGCATGCTCTCGGGTAGCTCGACGTCCTTGACCTCGACGAGGGTCACCTTGAGGCCCCACGGTTCGGTGGTCGTGTCCATCATCTCGGTCAGACGCAGCTGGATCTCCTCGCGGTGACGCAGCAGCGAGTCGAGCGGCACTTCGCGGAATGCCGACAGCAGCGTGGCGCGGGCCAGCTCTTCGACCGCGAACAGGTAGTCACGCACCCGTACGATGGCCCGCGTGGGATCCACGACGTGGAACCAGGCCACGGCGGTCACCCGCACCGTGACGCTGTCGCTGGTGATCAGCTCCTGAGACGGGATGTCGATCGTCGTCACCTGCAGGTTGACCCGGACCATCTTCTCGAAGATCGCCGGGACGAACGTGAGGCCCGGTCGTCGTTCACCGCGAACCTTGCCGAGCAGGAACACGACGCCGCGTTCGTACTCCTTGATGACCTTGATGCTGAACAGCACGTAGAGCACCGCGAGCACAGCGACGCCGAGCGCCACATACCAGATCGTCATGTGACTCGTCCCTTCTGAGGGTCTCCTCGAATTCGAGCACCACGTCGACTGTCGCTGAAGGGTCCAAAGACCCTTCGCGAGGGGTCGCGACGATGACGTCCCATCGGTCAGGCTTCGGCGCCGACCTCACCCTGTGGCCAGCCGCCCAAGGTGACGCTCGGCCATCCCGCGTGCCGCCGGCGCTGGGCCGTCGTCCGCTCGTTCCGTGCCGCGCTCGGCTGGCGTCACATCTGCCCGTGGCGAACCGGGCCGGCCGGCTCGTAGGTGCCGAGGACGATGCCGAGGTCGGTCACGGTGACGTCGACGGGGCGCAGCGTCTCCGGGAGGATGCCGTCGTTGAACAAGCGGCGGCCCGAGCCGAGCACCAGGGGGTACGTCACCAGCCGGAACCGGTCGACGAGCTCGTGCCGCAACAGGGTCTGCAGCAGCTGGCCGCTGCCCCAGACCTGCAGCTCGTCGCCGGGTGCGTCCTTCAGCGCCCGGACCGCGGCGACGACGTCGCCGGTCACGAGGTGAGCGGTGTCGGGGTGCTCGCCGCGCCAGGTGGCATCGGCGGCGCCGAGCGAGCTGGACACGACGTGCTTCGGCCGCGAGTTGATCGCGGTGGCGATCGGGTCGGCGGGATCGGTCTGATCGGGCCAGTGGCCGCGGAAGATGTCGAACGTCCTGCGTCCGAGGAGGAACGCGCTGGCGTGGCTGTTGAGCTCGACCACGAACTCGCCGACGGCAGGGTCCTCGAACGGGGCCTGCCAGCCGCCGTGGGCGAAGGCGTCGCTGGGATCCTCCTCGGGCCCGCCCGGGGCCTGCATCACGCCATCGAGGGTCAGGAACGTCTGCACGGTGAGCTTCATGTCAGGTCAGACGGAGCGACGCACCGGTTCTGATCGCGGCTCACGCTTCTTGTGGGCAGCTCAGTCCCCCTCACCCGACTCGACGTCGGACCAGGTCGCCTTCGCGCCGCTGTGGCCCACCTCGATCACCGTCCAGGTGGCCCCCGCACCGGCCACGACGGCGAGCACGACCACCACGGCCGTGATCGTCCGACCCGGGATCGTCGGCCGACGCCGTTCGAGCACGGGGATCGCCGTCACCGCGGCTGCGGCGACCACCACCGCGATCGACCACGGCAGGACCCGCTCCCCCATCCCGGTGTGCTCCTCGACCAGCTCGGTCTCGTCGACGCTCTCCTCGAGGGCTTCCCCCGAGCCCTGGGCGAGCCCGACGGCCACCAGCGCCACGATCGCCAACCCGAGCGCGACCGGCGCGTAGTGCCGTCGCGCGCGTGGCAGCGCCGCGCACACGACGGTGAGGACCGCAGCCAGTGGGAGGAGGACCACCGCGGCGTGCACGACCAGCGGGTGGGCCGGCAGCCCGAACAGCTCTTCGATCTCCACGGCGAGCTCCTTCGATCCGGTGACGCGCACCTCCGACCGTCCGCCATGGTGCCGCCCGGCCGACGTCCGACACAGGGCCGAACGTCCCTCGTTGCGCCCCGCACGAGCGGGTCACGCGGGATCCTCGTCGTCGGACCGATGGATGGCAGCCGTTCAACGGTGGGTCAGGCGCAGCTCGCGGTAGGCGACGGGTTCGAGGATGAGCCACGGGTGGCCGCTCGTGGGTCGGGTGCCGTTGGCGTCCCAGCCGGCGAGCTCGACGAGGATGCGCAGGGCGTGGACCTTGCGGTGCCAGTCGAGGTTCTCGTCGTCGACCGCCGCGGGGGTGCCGTCGGTCAGTCGCCGGTAGGTCGACAGGAACCGCTTGGCGATGTTGCGCCCGACGGGTCGGAGCAGCGCGGCGCCGACCCTGGGCAGCGGGATGGGCGGGTTGGCGAGCATGAGGTCGGTGAAGCCGAGCGTGAAGCCGGGATGCGCGACGCGGGCGACGGTCCAGTCGATGAGCGAGGTGCCGTCCGGGGTGACGAGGAGGTTGAAGGGGTGGAGGTCGCCGTGGGTGATCACCCGAGCCGACGAGCGCGGTTCGGTCGGCGAGGAGCCGCTCGGCGGCCGCGGCGATGTCGGGGCGGCCGAGGGCGTCGGCGTAGCCGGCCTGTTCCTCGACGAACCCGGCGGTCGTGGTCGGGAACGGTGGTGTCGAGCGCGTCGAGCTGCGTCGGCGAGCGGTTCGGCGTCGAGGTCGTGGAGGTCGGCGGCGATGCGGGCGAGCTGGTCCGGCAGGTGGCGGACGAGGTTCGGGGATCTGGCCGGCGATGGTGCCGATGCCGAGTCCGGCCATCGGCGGCTGCCCGTCGACGGCGTCCATGACGATGAGGTACCGGCCGAGCGGGCCGGTCTCGTCGGCGGTGAGCCGAACGGCCGGCGTGGGGAAGCCCTGGTCGGCGACCGCCCGCTGGATGGTGGCCTCCCAGACGCCGGCGGCCGGGTTGGGGACGATGCGGGCGACGAGGTCGCGGTCGAGATCGGCCGGCGGGTCGGCGAGGCGGAAGCGGAGCATCTCCGCGTAGAAGCCTCCCGTGAGCGGGGTGGGCGGCGCGGCGAACTCGAGGTCGGGCCGACCGGTCGCGTCGCGCAGCGTGTCGAGCAGCAGGGTCGTCGTCGGGCTGTTCACCGCATCCACATTAGTCACGGTGTTTACCGTAACGGTATTTACCGCTACTGTCTAGGGCATGGCTGAAGCCGAGACGATCGACGAGGAGCCGGCGGGCATGGCGGTCGAGGAGCTGTCCGCCCGCACCGGTGCCCCGGTGCGCACGATCCGCGAGTACCAGACGTGGCAGATCCTCCACCCGCCGACGCGGGTCGGGCGGCGGGGGTTCTACGACGAGTCCCACGTCCGTCGGCTCGAAGGGATCGCCCGCCTCCAGGAGCGGGGCTACTCGATCGCGGCGATCCGTGACCTGTTCGACGCGTGGGAGCAGGGCGCCGGTCTGCGCGACGTGCTCGGGGTCGACGATGCGATCGGGCTGCCGGCCGACGAAGCCCCGATCGCGATCACCCGGGACCAGCTCGCCGAGCTCCTCCCGCCGATCGCCGAGTCCGACCGGCTCCTGGCCCGGGCCTGCAAGGTTCGGTTGCTGGTCGCCGACGGCGACGAGTACCTGGCCCGGAGCCCCGCGCTGGTGCAGCTCGTCGCCGACGCCATCGCCGCCGGCGTGTCCGCGTCCGCGGCCCTCGATCTCGCCGCCGCGGTGACGAACGCGGCCGACGCCACCGGCCGCGCCGCCGCCGAGGTGGTCGCCACCGGCGTCGACAGCGGCGAGGACGTCGACGCGCTGGTGCGTCGAGGACGGGTGCTCCTGGCCCGTTCCGTCGCGACCCACACCATCGACCGGGTCGGCCATCACCTCCTCGAGCAGTCGGGCACCCGTCCCGAGCTCGCCGAGCTGGTCGCCGGCATCCGGATCGGCAGCAACCCCCGACCGACCAACGACCACGAAGGGAACCCCACGATGAGCGAATGGGAATCGAGCGAGGGCGAGCACTGGGCGACCAACGCCGACCGCTACACCCGGATGCTCGGCGGCTTCGGCGACATCGTCACCGCCGCCGCGGCCTACCGGCCTGGCGAGCGGGTGCTCGACGTCGGCTGCGGCAACGGTGACCTCACGCTCGCCGCGGCGCGAGCGGTCGGCGGATCAGGATCGGTGCACGGTGTCGACCTCTCCCCCGCCATGCTCGCCGTCGCCGCCGGCCGCGCCGCCGACGAAGGCCTCGGCAACGTCTCGTTCGAGGCCGCCGACGCCGGCAGCTTCCAGCCGGACGGCTGCCGGGTTCGATGTCGTGGTGAGCCGGTTCGGGGTGATGTTCTTCGACGACCCGACCGCCGCGTTCGCGCACATCCGCTCGCTGATGGCGCCGGGCGGCCGCCTGGCGTTCGTGTGCTGGCAGGACCTGTTCGCCAACGACTGGATGATCGTGCCGGGCGCGGCGGTGGCCGAGGTGCTTCCCCTGCCCGTCGGCGACGATCCCGACCGCGCCCGGGGCCTTCGCGTTCGCCGACGCCGACCGGATCACCGGCATCCTCGCCGCCGCAGGCTTCACCGATCCCGTCCGACGTCGCCGGCCACCGCTGAGCTGTGGATGGGCGACGACGCGACCGAAGCGGCGCACTTCATGCGCACCACCGGTCTCGGTCGCGCCGTGTTCGCGGACGCGCCTCCCGACCTCGAGGAGGAGGCGGTGGCCCGGGCCACGGCAGCGCTGGTTCCCTACGAGTCGCCCTCGGGCGTGCTGATCGGCGGGGCGGCGTGGCTGGTCACCGCGTCCGCCTGATCGCCGCGTAGGCGTTCGATGATGGCGGCGACGACCTCGAGGGCGTCGTGGGCGCCGTCGGCTTCGCCCTTCTCGAAGTCGTCGCCGTCGGTCGCCATGGTGTTGGTGACGTGCGCGACGCAGATCACGTCGAAGCTCCCGAACCGTCGGCGAAGGCGTAGAGCGCGGCGGCTTCCATCTCGACCGCGACGATCCCGAGCGACTCGGCGTGGGCGATCGCGTCGGCGGTCTCGCGGTAGGGGGCGTCGGTGGTCCACGTCGCGCCGGTCACGACGGGTTGGGCGAGCCCGCTGAGCTGCCCGTCGAGGCGGGCGACGAGGTGGGCCGGCGCGTCGGACCAGGTGCCGGGCGGGAGGTAGTGGTGGCTGGTGCCCTCGTCGCGCAGCGCCCGGTCGATGATCACGAAGTAGGGCGGGTCGGCGACCGGGGTGATCGACCCGGACGAGGTGACGCTGATGAGCAGCTCGCAGCCCGACACCGCGAGCTGCTCGGCGAGGAGCACGGCGAACGACGCGCCGACGGCGCAGCCGATGACGCCGACCTCGGTGCCGTCGAGGTCGAAGGTCCACAAGGTGGTGTGGTAGCAGGCCCAGCCCGGGTGCTCGGTGGCCTGGCCGGTGGCGGTGAGGTGGCGGACGATGTCGCCGTCGGGATCGAGCAGGCACACCGCGGGCACGGCGATGTCGGGTCGGCCGCGTTGGCGGCGGCCCTCGCGCAGCAGGTTGGCGGGTTGGAACACCGAGGGCTGGTCGTAGGCCTTGGCGCGCAGCAGCGGGCTGGTGTCGTCGCTCACGGGCGGTCAGCTCTCGAGGTCGGCGTCGTCGGGGACCGGGGTGCGGTCGTGGCGGGGGTGGGTCTCGTACATGCGCACGAGGACCACGATGCCCGACGCGGCGGTGAGCGCGGCGACCGCCCAGATGGCGACGCTGATGTCGAAGGCGTCGGCGAGGACGCCGGCGAGGAGGGCGCCGACGGCGAAGCCGCCGTCGCGCCACAGCCGGTAGATCCCGACCGAGCGGGCCCGCCAGCTGGGGTGGGCGACGTCGCCGATGGCGGCGAGCAGCGTCGGGTAGACCATGGCGGTGCCGGCGCCGAGGAGCACGGCGGCGGTCGCCCAGATGGCGAAGCCCTCGGTCGCGGCGAACAGCCCGAGCGCGGCGGCCTGCAGGAGCATGCCGCCGACGATGAGCGGCTTGCGGCCGATGCGGTCGGACAGGCCGCCGGTGACGAGCTGGCCGAGGCCCCACACCGCCGGGTAGAGCGCGGCGAGGATGCCGATGCGGGCCACCGACAGCCCGGCGGCGGCGAAGTACAGCGGGAGCAGGCCCCAGGCGAGGCCGTCGTTGAGGTTGTTGACCAACCCGGCCTGCGAGCACGACGACAGGGCCTTCTCCCGGAACGAGGTGAGCCGGAAGATCTCGCCGGTGGTGAGGTCGCCGTGGAGGTGATCGGCCGTGGCGATGTGGGTGGCGGCCTCGTGGAGGGCGTGGCCGCGGGTCTCGCGCACGAAGAGGGTGGACAGGCCGAGGCCGAGCGCGGCGAAGGCGAGGCCGAGGTAGAAGGGCTCGGGGCGCAGCCCGTAGCGCGAGGCGATGAACCCGGTGGCCAGCGCGGTGAGGGCGACGGCGCCGTAGCCGGCGGCCTCGTTGAACCCCATGGCCAGGCCCCGCTTGGCCGGGCCGACGAGGTCGATCTTCATGATCACCGTCGTCGACCAGGTGAGTCCCTGGTTCACGCCCAGCAGGACGTTGGCGAAGATCACCCATCCCCAGCTGGGCGCCCAGATCAACAGGAGCGGGACGGGGATGGCGATGAGCCAGCCGGCGACGAGGACGGGCTTGCGACCGAAGCGGTCCGACAGGGTGCCGGCGAAGAAGTTGGTGGCGGCCTTCACGATCCCGAAGGCGGCGATGAAGGTGAGGGTGGAGGAGAACGCGGTGAGCCCGAACTCCTGCTCGGCCAGCAGGGGCAGGACGGTGCGTTCCTGGCCGATCATCCCGCCGACGAGGGCGTTGACGCCGACGAGGAGGAGGAACTGGCTCAGGTTCTCCTTGAGCCCGAGGCGGATCGGCGGCGAGGCCGGCTGGGCCGAGGTGGTCGTCATCGGGCCGCGGTCGCCTGGTGGTGGGCGGTCCAGGCCGTGTAGCCGCCGCGCAGCACGGCGACGTCGCGGTGGCCGCGGCGTTCCAGCACGCTCGCCGCGGTCATGGCTCGTTCGGTCTTGCCGCACATCGTCGCCACCGGCCCGTCGGGCACCGTGGCGTCGGGCAGGGCGCCGAGCTCGACGTTGACGGCGTCGGGGACGTGGCCGGCGGCGAACTCGTTGGCCTGGCGGATGTCGAGCAGCGGCCGGTCGATCGCGTCGGGTTCGATCAGCTCGGTGGTGGCGACGGGCCGGCCGGCCGCGGCCCAGGCGTCGATGCCGCCGGTCGAGCCGTCCGGCGAGGTTGTCGTGGCCGATGGTGAGGGCCTGGCGGACCAGGTCGGCTTCGTCCTGGTCGTCGTCGAGGACGACCACGACGGGCTGGTCGGGTTCGGTGAGCCAGCCGAGCCAGGAGGCGAACACCGGGCGCAGCTCGATCGACAGCGACCCGGGGATGTGCCCGGCGGCGAAGTCGACGACCTTGCGGGCGTCGACGACCACCGCCCCATCGGCCAGGAGACCGGTCGACGGCGTCGAGGTCCAGCGGGGTGAGGGCCGGGACGTCGTCGTGGAGCGGGAGGCCGTGCTGGTTGACCGAGGGGAGGCGCCGGAAGTAGTCGGGGAACGACCCGAGGCCGGCCAGCAGGTGGTCGACGAAGTCGTCCTCGTCCATCGACAGCAGCGGGTTGGTGGCGCGTTCGCGGCCGATGGTGGTGGTGCGGTCCCCGCCGCCGGGCGCCGAGCAGAACGACCCGGCGCCGTGCGTCGGGTAGACGGGCAGGTCGTCGGGGAGGGTGAGGATCCGGTCCCGCAACGCCCGGTAGAGGTCGTGGGCGAGCGCCTCGCGATGCTCGTCGCCCAACAGGTCGGTGCGGCCGACGGTGCCGACCATCAGCGACCCGCCGCTGAACAGCGCCACCGGTCCGGCGTCGTCGGAGAGGAGGTAGGCGAGGTGGTCGGGCGTGTGGCCCGGCGTGGCGATCGCCTCCAGCCGGTAGCGGCCCACCTCGACGACGTCGCCGTCGGCGAGTCCCCGGTACTCCCGATCGAGGCCGGCAGCGGCGGGCGCCAGGAAGGTCGCGCCCGGCGCCGCGAGGTCGGGGCTGCCCGAGATGTAGTCGGCGTGGGTGTGGGTGTCGGCCGTGTACGCGATGCGCAGTCCCCGCTCGGCGGCGTGGGCCACCTGCGCGGTCGGGATGCGGGCCGGGTCGATCACCAGGGCGGTGCCGTCGCCGAGATCCACCAGGTACGACGAGTGGCCGAGGCCCTCGTTCACGAAGCTTGCGATCTCCGATGCCACCACGAACCTCCAGCCCAGATGTTCAAACGGTTCTTTGAGCATAGGGGTGCACCCGACCGATCTTCAAGTGATAGTTTGAATACATGCGGTCGACTCGGACCCGGGCAGCGAAGGACGACCTCTACGACGCGTTCGCGTCGGTGGCCAAGGCGCTCGGGAGCGGACGGCGGGCCGAGATCGTCGACCTCCTCGCCCAGGGCGAGCGATCGGTCGAGGAGGTCGCCATCCGAGATCGACCAGAGCGTGGCCAACACCTCCCACCACCTCCGCTCGCTGGCCACCGCCGGGCTCCTGCAGTCCCGGCGCGACGGCCAGCGCATCATCTACCGGCTCACCAGCGACCGCGTCGCCGAGCTGTGGGCGGCGCTGCGCGACGTCGCCGCCACCCACGTCGCCGACATCGACGTCCTCGCCGACGCCTACCTCGGCGCCCGCGACGAGATCGAGGAGGTCACCGCCGACGAGCTCGCCGACCGCCTCGACCGGGGCCGTGCGGTCGTCATCGACGTGCGACCCGCCCTCGAGTACGACGCCGGCCACATCCCCGGCGCCCGATCCATCCCCATCGACCAGCTCGACGACGCCCTCGACGCGCTCCCCCGCAGCCGCGAGATCATCGCCTACTGCCGCGGCCCCTACTGCGTCTACGCCGACGACGCCGTGCGCCTGCTGCGCGACCAAGGGCTTCAAGGCCCGCCGCCTCGACACCGGCTACCCCGAATGGGAGCGAGCCGACCGCCCCACCGAGACCGCACCCCAGGAGCGCAGCGCATGAACGTCCTCCGATCCTGAAGGGGCGACCCATGACCGACACCGGACCGACCATCGGACTCGTCCTCGACTGCCAGGACCCCTCTCGCCTCGCCGAGTTCTGGGCTGGTGCGCTCGGCTACGTCTCGCTCGGCGAGGCCGGCTCCTACGTGGTCCTGCTCCCCGACGGACGGCCCGGACCCAAGCTCCTCCTCCAACAGGTCCCCGAACCCAAGACGACGAAGAACCGCATGCACCTCGACATCGACGCTGTCGACATCGAGGCCGAAGCCTCCCGCCTCGAAGCCCTCGGCGCGCGCCGCGTGGCCGACGACCAGCTCCACGAGCACGGCACGAGCTGGATCCTCATGACCGACCCCGAAGGCAACGAGTTCTGCGTCTGCGACGGCGGCGCCAACCAGGCCGGCTGAGCGATCCCTGACGACCGGCTGCAGACCGACGAGGTCGGCTTGCAGGACCTCCGCTCAACGGCGGTTGATGCTCCCGGCGTCGACGGGGATCACCGTCCCGGTGATGTACCGGGCGTCCTCGGATGCGAGCCACGCGACCGCGTTGGCCACGTCCATGGCCTCCACGGCCTGGACGGGGAGGGCGTTGGTCAGGGAGTTGGCCAGCTCGGGCACGTGCTCGAGGATCATCGACACGTCGCCGTCGTTGGCCATCGGTGTCTTCACCGTGGTGGGGGCCACGCTGTTGACGCGGATGCTGTGCTTCGCCAGGTGGTTCGCCCAGGAGCGCATCAGCCCGATGACGCCGTGCTTGGCCGCGGTGTAGCCCAGCATCCCGGCCACGTTCGAGGGCGCCCCGGTCAGGCCGCCGGTGGAGCTGGTGAGGATGATCGAGCCGCCGGCGCCGTTCTTCACCATCGACGGGATGGCCACCCGCCCGGTGTTCCAGACGCCGGTGAGGTTCACGGCGATGACCTCCTCCCACTGCTGCTCGGGGGAGGTGAACCCACCGGGACCGATGCCGGCGTTGGCCACCACGATCGTCACGGCACCGAGGTCGGCCACCCCTTGGTCGAAGGCCTTCTGCAACGCCTCGACGTCGCGCACGTCGGCTTCGCTCGCGACCATGCGCTGCCCGAGGCCCTCGACCTCCTTGACGGTCTGGTCGAGGTCGTCACGCGTGGACATCGGGTAGCCGACCGACCCCATCTGCTGGCAGATGTCGATGCCGATGATGTCGGCACCCTCCTGCGCCATGCGCACGGCGTGGGCACGGCCCTGGCCGCGCGCCGCTCCGGTGATGAAGGCGACCTGGCCCTCGAGCTTTCCCATGTGTGCGCCCTCTCGTCGGTGGCTCGTGTCGGGATGACGCGGGCCGGACGACCCGAGTCGGCAAGAGTCTGCCGCTCCGGGACCACCTTTGCGAGCGATCGCTCACTCGCAAAGAGCCGTCAGGCGATCGCGGCCGTCAGGGCCAGAGCGGCCCGTTCACCTCGAACGGCAGCGGCTGACCCCACCGGTTGTGGTGCGCGACCTCCTCGACCGCCTGGCGGGGCGCGACGGCCCACGTGCCCGTCGGGTACCCGAAGGTCGCGCAGCAGGCCATGATCCAGCCCTCGTCCTTCGGGACCTCGAGGAGCTCCAGGACGGCGTCGCTCTGGAACATCAGGACAGAGGTCAGCGAGGATCCGACCCCCTGGCTGCGGGCGGCGAGCATGGCGCTCCAGACCGCGGGGTAGATCGACCCGCCCGTCGGATCGTGCTGGATGAAGCCGAACAGGAGGAGCGGGTACTCGGCGAAGTGGTCGGCCGCGTGCTCCACGGAGCGGTAGATGCGGAGGAACTGCGCGCTCTCGGGGTCGTCGGGGGCCGCCTGCGCCCGGGCGAGGCGCTCGGCGTAGACCGCCTGCCACAGCACGTCGATGCACTCGCGGTAGATCTCGCCGAGTCGGGTGCGCGTCGCGCCGTCGTCGACGACGAGGAACCGCCATCCCTGCGTGTTGCCGCCCGACGGAGCGCGCACCGCGGCGTCGAGGATCAGCGCCTGGACGTCGGTCGGGATCGGCTCGGCGGTGACGCGACGCATGGCGCGGGTCGTGTAGAGGGCTTCGAGGACGTCCATCGTTCAGCCGGCTCCTGTCGGGGTGCGGGGGGCGATGGGTGTGACCATAGAGTTGCCCGGACCAGATCGGGGCGGAGGGCAGCCAGGCAGGTGAGGCGACGGTGACGTGGACGACGGGGAGCATCCCCGACCTGGCCGGACGCACGGCGGTGGTCACCGGTGCCAACTCCGGGATCGGGTTCGAGACCGCCGCCGCGCTGGCGGCGGCCGGAGCGACCGTGGTCCTGGCCTGCCGGAACCCCGAGCGGGCAGAGGCCGCCCGGTCGGCCCTCGTCGACCGGGGCGTCAAGGGTCCTGTCGAGGTCCTCCGCCTCGACCTCGCCAGCCTGAGCCAGGTCGCCGACGCGGCCGAGGAGACCACGCAGCGCTTCGACCGCATCGACCTGCTGGTCAACAACGCAGGGGTGATGGGGACGGAGCGATCGACCACCGGGGACGGCTTCGAGATGATCTTCGGCACCAACCACCTCGGCCACTTCGCCTACACGGGTCGCGTGATGCCGCGCCTGCTCGACACGGCCGGATCACGGGTCGTGGTCATCGGGAGCCTCTCGTACCGGTTCGGTCGGATCCGCTGGGACGACCTCGCCAGCGAGCGCCGCTACCGCGAGTCCCGCGCCTACTCGCAGTCGAAGCTGGCCGGCGCGATGTTCTGCCTCGAGCTGCAGCGCCGGCTGGCGACGAGTGGCGCCTCGACCATCGCCCTCGGAGCCCATCCGGGCTTCGCCGCCACCGACATCATCGCCGATCGGGTGGAGCGCCATCCCCGCTACGCCGGGTTCATGAAGGAGCACCTCATCCCGTCGGCGGCCGACGCCGCCCGGTCGACGGTGCGGGCGGCGACGGACCCGGGCGCCTACGGCGGCCAGTTCTACGGGCCGAGCCAGCGCGCCGGGACGAGCGGGCCCCCCGTGGCCATCCCGTGGGTCCGTCGTGCGCTCGACGAGCAGGAGCAGGCCCGGCTGTGGCGGGTCTCCGAGGACCTCACCGGCGTCACCTACGACATCTGACCCAACCGGTCGGGCGGGCGGCCCGGTTCAGCGGTGTGGCGGCGTGGCTGGGGCCACGGTGGCCAGCGTGGTGAGGGCGGCGCGCACCTCGGCGGACCAGCGGGCCGCGGCGACCTGCCAGCGATCGGGGCCGGCCTCGGTGGACCACAGGTCGTCGGCCTCGCCCCAGGCGGCGCCCTCGATCGGTCCCAGCACCTCGCGGATGCGGGCCAGCGCGGACGCCCCCGTCCCGTCGACCGCCTCGACGGCTCGGCCGAGGGCGCTGAAGGCCGTCCAGGCCGCGGCGTCTCCGAGCACGTCGGGCACCACGGCCCGCACACCGCCGACCCGACCCGGCCCGACGGCGACCGGGAGGAACACGCCGGTGCACGGCCGCCGAGCGACGCCCACACCCGGATCGGCGCACCCGACGACCGGCCCGACAGGTCGCGGCCGCCGGGCAGCTCGGCGACCATCGACGCCGTCGTGCACTGGTAGTCGCGCACGTGCATGCAGACGGTCACGCCGGACCAGTCGTCGTGCACGTCCTCGGGCGGGGCCGGGGGCATGGCCTCCGGTGACCCGACGGCCGGGACCCGATCCGGCGTCCGGCGAACCCCACGGGCCCGTGCCGTGGTCGCGGAGGGTGGCCACGGCGTCGGCGGGGGTCACGCCCGGTCCCGCGGCCGACGCACGCACGGGTGGCGGCGAGGCGGTGATCGGCGATGCCCGTCGGTGCCGTCGGGTCGCGCCAGGCATCCCAGTCGGCTCCCGCGGCCACGTCGGGCGACGAGCGGGTCCAGTCGGTGCCGATCGTCAGGCGGTTGGAGATGGCCGCCCCCTCGCCCACCGGACGAGCGACCCACGAGCGGTTCGACGTCTCGAGCACCCAGCCTCCGTCGCCGTCGACGAGGAGGAAGGACGACCAGTAGGGCTCGTCGTGGTGCTCCTCGCCCGAGCCGCCCTGGCCGTGCGCCTCCAGCAGCGAGGTCACGGCGTCGAGGGCATCGTCGGCGCTGCGCGCCGCGCTCGAGGCCGAGGCGCACCAGGTCCATGCCCAGCAGCGCGGGCGGCACCGCCCGGGGGTCGTCGACGGTCCACACCTTCTCGTTGCCGATGGCGACGCCGTGCTCGTTCACCCCGTGCTCGAACCCCCACATCCACGTCGGGCGCGAGCCGAGCACGCCGACCGCCCCCGTGTCGGGTACCGCCATGTGGGTGGTCCGCACGGTCGGCCGGCCGATCCGCCGGCGGCCTCGGGCGTGCCGAACCAGCGCTCGAGGACCTGGGCCTCGTCGACGGGTCGGTCGCTGGACTTGGCGAAGAGCATCCCGCTCGGGGCGCCGGACGCAGAAGGTGTCGCACATGGCAGTGCAGCCGTCAGGCCCCGAGGGCGTCGAGCACCTCGGCGGCCACCCGCTGGCCCGAATCGATGGCACCGTCGATGTAGCCGGTCCAGCGCTCGGCCGTCTCGGTGCCCGGCCCAGTGGATGCGCCCGACCGGTTCGCGCAGCGCCGGGCCGTAGACGGTCCACGCGCCGGGTGGGAGGTGCGCGCCGTAGCAGCCTCGGGTGAAGGGCTCGGCCGACCAGTCGAGGTCGACGTAGTCGAGGACGTCCCGCGCCCGCTCGCCCAGGGTGCGGGCGAGCACGTCGACGACGACCTCTCGTCGCTCGTCGCTGGTCCGCTCCCCGTGGGCGACGGCGTCGGGCCCCTCGAAGAACCCGGAGATCAGGCCGGGGGTGCCGGCGGGCGGCGTGCAGTCGAAGGTCACCCCGATCGGCTCGTGGGGGCAGAGCACGAGGCCGGACAGGCCCTCGGCCCGCCACCACGGCTCGTCGTAGAGGACGTGGAACTTGATGACCGACCCCTGGGGCATGTGCTGGACGAGCTGGTCGCGCCGGGCGGGCAGGGACGGCTCGTAGTCGATCCGTCCGGCCAGCGTGGGAGGCAGGGCCACGACGACCCGCCGGGCTCGCACGGGACCGGACGGGGCCGTCGACGACGACCCCGTCGTCGTCCTGGGCGATGCGGGAGACCGGCTCCGCGAGACGGATCGTGCCGGCGGCGAGGCGGCCGGCCAGCGCCTCGGCCACGGGCTGCACCCCGCCCTCGACGCGGTCCTGCTGGGCGCCGCCCTCGCTGTCGGTCAGCTTCGACCACCCGCCGGCCGAGTGCACGTAGTGGGCGGCGTGGAGGAGCGAGAGCTGGGCCGACGAGGCGGCGAACACCGCCCGCACGCCGACCTCGAACAGACCGGCCACCCGGTCGGAGACCTCGCGGGCCCGGACCCAGTCGCGCCAGCGTCGTCGCGTCCCAGGCCAGGGCCTCGGGCGCCGACCACGGCGCATCGAGCGGCACCTGGTCGGCGATGGCCTCGAGGGCCCCCGCCAGCTCGATGTAGGCGATGCAGGTCGTCGTCGGCGAACGCCTCGGCGAACGATCCCAGCCGCCGGGCCCCGTCCTCGTCGAGCACGACGTCGTCGCCCGCCTCGGGCTGGGGGTAGGTGGCGAACCCCAGCTCGTCGACGAGGGCGACGACGCGGTCCTGGCCCGGCCCGATCCACTGCCCGCCGAGGTCGATCCAGGTGCCGTGCCGCGTCTCGGTGCTGGTGCGGCCGCCGACCCGGTCGCGGGCCTCGAGCACCACCACCGACCGGCCGGCCTCCTGCAGCAGCCGGGCCGCCGTCAGCCCGGCGAAGCCCGCCCCCACGACCACGACGTCGATCGCCTCGTCACCCATGCCGGCCCTCCTGCCTCACCCACCCTCCCGGGAGCGAACCGTAGCGGTCGCCGAGGTGGGCTTCCTGCGGCCGATCTGCCCACGCAACCACGACGCACCGACCGGCATCGCCCGCACATCGCTGCTCCGTCGACCCCGAGCTCGCTAGATCGTGATGACGATCTTGCCGCGGGCCTGTCCGGCCTCGAGGTGGTGCATCGCGGCGCGGGCCTGGTCCAGTGGGAAGGTGCGATCGATCGCCGGTGTGACCTTGCCGGCCTCGATGAGCTCGGTGACCTCCTCGAGGCTCGGGTAGCGCTCGTTCGAGGCGAGCATGGTGAGCCGCTGGGACAGGACGAGCGACCACACGAGCGCTCGAAGGCTGCGACCGAAGCCGCCCGTCCAGTTGCCCTTGCTCTCGCCGCCGACGATCACCAGGGCGCCCTCCGGCTCGAGGATCTTGCGGAGCTTCCGAAGCGGTGTGTTGCCGCCGAGGTCGAGGACGACGTCGTAGCGGCGCGATCCGTCGGTGACGTCGTGGGTCGTGTAGTCGATGACGTGGTCGGCGCCGATCGACCGGACGAGGTCGATCTTCGTGGTGCTGCACACGCCCGTGACCTCGGCGCCGAGGGCCTTGGCGATCTGCACGGCGTAGGTCCCGACCCCGCCGGACGCGCCGATGACCAGGACCGTCTGTCCGGCTTCGATGCGACCGAGCTGGACGGCCTGCATGGCCGTCGTGGCGGAGACGGGCACGGCCGCCGCCTGCTCGAACGTCAGGTTCGTCGGCTTGTGGACGAGCTTCTCCTCGGGTGCCGCCGCGAGCTCGGCGAACGCGCCGCGGCTGACCCCGTAGACGTCGTCGCCGACCGAGAAGCGGGTGACCTCGCTGCCGATGGCGACGACGGTGCCTGCGGTCGCGAGGCCGGGCACGCGGTTCTTGGGTCCGCGGAAGCCGAAGCCCATGACGCGCATGAGGTACGGCCGGCCGGTCATCAGGTGCCAGGTGCCTCGGTCGAGCCCGGCCGCGTGCACGCGCACGAGCACCTCGTCGGGCCTGATCTCGGGTTCGGGCGGTGTCGGCCAGCCGCCAGGTGTCCGTCGTCCCGTAGACGTCCTGGACGATCGCCCGCATGGTGCCGGCATCGGCCTGGTGCACTGCCTTCTGGTTCTGTGTGGTGGCGCGCATGGCTGACCTTTCGAGATCCGATTGCGTCGGAGCGGTTCCGACGACGCCACACCGTGCAGGGGATCGCTGGCGACGCGCTGACTCGGCGCTGACGCGACCGGTTCCCGGGCCCGACGCCTGCATCGGCGCGGAGGTCTGGGACCGCGCTCTACGAGAGCGCTCGACGGACCTCGCGCGCGTCGATGCGGTCGGCCTCGGTGACGCGGAGCCGAGCGGCGGTCATCGCCGCGTCCGCGAGCTCGAGCCACGCGGCGGCCGCGCCGAGATCCCCGTCGTCGGCGCTGCGGCGAGCGAGCCCGTCGAGCGCGAGGACCTCCACCTCGGAGTCACCGGTGCGTCGGGCGTCCGCCAACACGACGTCGAGGAGCGCGCCGGCGTCCGTGGCCGATGGCTCCGTCACCGCCACGAGGCAGTCGGTGAGCAGGGCGTGATCCCCGCCGCCAGACGCTCGGTACCAGGCTCTGCGCGGCGAGGAGCTGCGTTCGAGCCGCTTCGGGATCGCCCTGCTCCCGCAGGACTCGGCCGAGGCGCATGCGAGCGAGCGACGCGACTCGCAGATCCCCCGTCGCCCGCGCGACGTCGATGGCCGTCCGCAGGCTCAGGGCCGCAGCGTCCAGGTCGCCGTGTTGCTGCTGCGCTCGACCGAGGTTGGCCCGGTGGTAGGCCTCGATGGAGGCGAAGCCCTGCGCTGAGCGGCGTCGGCCGCACGGCCGAGGTGGTGGCACGCATCCGCGTAGCGGGCCTCGGCCTGTGCGACTGCGCCCAACATCGCCTCGGTGTGGACGAGGAACCAGGGATCTCGGACCTCCGCCAGGAGCCGCGTCGCCTCCGTGCAGGCCTTCGTCGCCGCGGCCTGGTCACCAGCGGCGAGGGTGACGTGGGCGAAGAGGACCCAGTTCGCGGCTTCGTCCCAGCTCTGTCCGAGCTCGACGAACACCGGACGCGAGAGGTCCAGCACGCGTTGGCAGCCTTCGAAGTCGCCCTTCTGGGACAGCACGAAGGCGAGGTAGAAGTCCGCTCGCGCCCGGGCCAGATCGTCGCCGGCGAAGTCGAACTGCTCGATCGCGTCGACGACGGTCGCGTGGCCGAGCTCGACGTCTCCGCCGGCGGCGTCCAGCCAGCCGAGCAGCAGGGATCCCGTGAGCCGCAGCTGATCCGGCGCGACGGATCCGGCGGCCGTGAGGGCCGCTCGCATCCGCTCGGCACCGACGTGATCGCCTGCGAGCATCCACACCCATCCGAGCTGCGTGGCGATCGTCAGTGCCAGGACGGGGTCGTTGGTGCCGGCCCACTCGAGCGCAGCGTCGATGTTCGCCCGTTCGGTGCGGGCCAGGGCGACGTGGCGGGGTTGATCAGGGCCGCGGGCGCCTGCCGCGGCCGCCGCGGCTCCGCCCGCCACCCAGGCGGCGTGGGCACCGAGGGCAGTCGGTGCCTCGCCGCTCTCGTCGAGTCGATCGAGGGCGAACGTGCGGACGCTGTCGAGCAACCAGTAGCGCAGGCCACCGTCGGCCGTCTTCTCGATCGTGACGAGCGAGCGATCGACGAGTCGGTCGACCACGTCGAGGGCGACCTCGTCGGGGACGCCGAGAGCACCGAGCACGCGTTCGACGCCGTCGAGCGGCGCGCCGCCGACGAAGGCGGCCAGTGCCCACAAGCCACGCTGGTCGTCGGGGAAGAGCAGGTCGTAGCTCCACCCGATCGCGGCGGCCAGGGTGCGTTGGCGCTCGGGTCGCCGACTGGCAGGGTCGCGCAACACGCTGAACCTGTCCGCGAGCCGCCGGGAGATCTCCGGGAGGGAGAGCGATCGGGTGCGAGCGGCGGCGAGCTCGATGGCGAGGGGAAGCCCGTCGAGGGACCGGCACAGCTCCTCGATCGTCGCGGTGTTCTCGGCGGCGGCGAAGGTCTGGTCGTGCACCGCCGCGCGCTGCCCGAACAGCTCGACCGCGTCGGCGAACGGCAAGGGGCTGATGCCGTAGACGTGCTCGCCGTCGACCCCGAGCGGAACGCTGGCTGGTCGCGAGGAGGCGCACGCCCGCGCCGGCACGGAGCAGCGGATCCACCAGCTCGGCGACCGCATCGACGACGTGCTCGCAGTTGTCGAGCACGATCAACACGTCGGCCCCGCGCAGACGCTCGACCAAGGCCGGTTCGCTGGCGTCGTTGGCGTGCAGCGCGACGGCGACGGTGTCGCCGACGGACTCGGGCGTGCGGGCCGTCTCGAGTCGCACGAACCAGGCGCCGTCGCCGGGCTGGAGGTGCCGCGCGACCTCCAGCGCGAGTCGGGTCTTGCCGACGCCGGCGGGCCCCACGAGCGTCACCAGTCGGTGGGCGTCACAGAGCGCGGCGAGGTCCGCGCACTCCCGGTCGCGACCGACCAGCGAGGACGAGAGCGCCGGGAGGTTGCCGGTGTCGACCGACGCGGCACGGGCAGTGACGGGCTCGGCGCCGGTGCGTCGAGGGACGGGTCCTGGGCGAGGACCTGCTGCTCCAGGTGTTGGAGGTCGCGGCCGGGTTCGAGACCGAGCTCCTCGACGAGGCGCTCGCGGACGGAGCGGTAGGCGGCGAGTGCGTCGGCCTGCCGGCCGGCGCGATACAGCGCGGTGATCAGCAGGCCCCAGAGGCCCTCTCGCAGCGGGTGCTCGACCACCAGCTCCTGAGCTCGTCGACGACGTCGCTGGACGCACCCAGGTCGAGTCGGGCGCGGAGCCTGGTCCTCGACCAGGCGCAGGCGCAGCCCTTCGACCTGCGCCCGGTGGGGGCGGAGCCAGTCGGCGTCGCTGGCACCGAAGAGGCTGTCCCCCCGGAACAGGCCGAGCGCCTCGCGGCACGCCTCCCGCACCGCAGCCGGGTCGCCCGCGTGGACGAGCCTCGTGACGTCGTCGGCGCGTCGGGCCAGCTCGAGCACATCGACGGCACTCGGCTCGACGGCGAGCTTGTAGCCGATCGGCCCGCCCTCGACCAGGCCGGGGTCACCGAGCGCCCGGCGGAGCCGGGACACCTTGGACTGCATGGTGTTGGCGCTCGTGGAGACGGCGTCGGCGGCCCACAGATCCTCCAGGAGCTGCTCCTTCGGGACCATCGGTGCCGGCGGCGACGGCCAAGCGCACCAGCAGCTCGGTCGGCTTCCCCGAGGGCACCGCGACCAGCTCTCCGTCGCGGCGCACCTCGACCGGCCCGAGCAGCGCGACCGAGATCACCCCCGTCAGCGTAAGCGGCGCCTGCCGACGAGGACGTCAGCGCCGCGCCAGTGGCGCGCCAGAGGTCGGGCTGACACTCGCCTCATGCCAGCCACCGACCGCCAGGAGCTCATCGACCAGCTGATCCGCGAGGTGTCCGCCGCCGACCGCCGCCACGCCCGACGTCGCGGTCCTCGTCGCCGCCGCCCTCCTCGCGGCCTCGTCGCCCGACCTGCTGGCCGAGGCGAGGCGATGCGGCCTCCACGACGGCGGATCGCCAGTTCGTCGCCATCGCCGTCGCCCACCTGGCCGGTGACCACGACCGGGTCGATGCCCTCGCCCGCGATCACCTCCTCGACCACCCCGCCAGGCCCGTCCTGGTCTGGATCGTCGACCAGTGCCACGACATCACCACCAACCAAGGAGCCCACCGATGACCACCATCGAGCACACCCACGACATGACCGCCGAGTCCCCGGTCGACCGACCCGACCGACCCGAGGGCCGGCCTGGCCACATCGGCCGCATCACCGCCCTCACCATGACGGCCGGCGCCGTCACCGCCCTGATCCTCGCCCTCGGGGTGTTCAGGGGTGGCACCGAGCCGGTCATCACCGGCTCGGTGCTGCTCGCCTTCGCGGCGAGCTGGTCCGTGTTCGCCACGCTCGCCAGGCGCCGAACCGATCAGCCCCAGCAGTGGGCCCGCGTCCCGGCCGCCGTCATGGCCGTGCTCGGCCTCGCGTGCCTCACCCTCCGCCCGGACGACGCCCAGATGCGCGTCGCCGGCTGGGTCTGGCCGCTCGGCCTCGTCGCGCCTCGCGGTGTGGATGATCGTCCAATCCCGACGGTCGCTCCGCAGCTGGTCGCGACGCGGCGTGCTCTACCCGATCTTCGGTCTCATGATCGTCGGCGGGATCGGCGCCGCCTACGAGACCGTGCGGGAAGCGCAGGACCGGGCGACCTACGCCGCGCCCGGCGACCTCGTCGACGTCGGTGGCCATCGCCTCCACATCAACTGCACGGGCACCGGCAGCCCCACCGTGGTGCTCGAGGCCGGGCTCGGCGAGCCGTCCACGATCATGGCCGGCTGGATCGCCCCCGCCGTCGTCCCCGACGACCCGGGTGTGCGTGTACGACCGCGCCGGCAAGGGCTGGAGCGACCCGGCCCCGGAAGGCGCCGATCCGCTCGCCGTCGTCACCGACCTCCACACCCTGCTCGAACGGCACGGTGAGACCGGACCGTTCGTGCTCGCGGGCCACTCGAGCGGCGGTGTGTACGTGCAGGCCTACGCCGCCACCTACCCCGACGACGTGGCCGGCCTCGTCCTGATCGACTCCCAGCCCCGCACCGCGCTGACCGACCTGCCGGGCTACTCCGGCGACTACGCGGCCCTCCGCATGGCCAGCGGCATCGCACAGCCCGCAGCCCGGTTCGGGCTCATGCGCCTCGTGAGCAGCACGTCCGGCGGATCGCTCCCCGAGCCCGTCCGTGCCCAGGAGCGCGCCTTCGGGTCCACCGCCGGGCAGGCCCGCAGCATGCGCGACGAGCTCGCCGCGCTCCCCGCCGTGATGGAGCGAGCGCAGTCCCTGACGACCCTCGGAGACAAGCCGGTCGCGATCGTCACCGCCGAGCAGGACGCCATGGACGGGTGGCTCCCGCTCCAGGCGGAGCTGACCCACCTCTCCACCAACGCCAGCCAGCGCTCGGTGCCCGACGCCACCCACTCCTCGCTCGTCGAGGACGAGCACGATGCCACCCACGCCAGCGGCGCCATCCTCGACGTGGTGCGGTCCCTCCGAGCGCGCTCGACGCTCGACGCGCCGGCCGTCCCCGATCAGGCGCCGATCCCGCTCGCCCGCCCGACGACACCCGTCGACGAGCTCGTCGACGTGGACGGGGCACGCATGCACGTCCGCTGCTCCGGTTCCGGCTCGGTGACCGCCGTGCTGATCGCCGGGTTCGAGACCAGCGGCGACATCTGGAACGCGGTGTCGCCCACGGTCGCCGAGCGGACGCGGGTCTGCACCTACGACCGGTACGGCACCGGCACCAGCGACCCCGCCCCGAGGTCGCAGACCTTCGCCGACCAGGCCGACGACCTCCACGCCGCCCTGACCTCGCTCGGAGAGCCGGGCCCGTACCTCGTGGTCGGCCACTCCTTCGGCGGGCCCGAGGCGGTCACCTTCGCCGCCACGTACCGCACCGAGGTCACGGGCCTGCTGCTCGTCGACGCCAGCCCGGCCACGTGGCCGACGGCGATCTGTGCCGTGCCCGACGACGGGACCCCCGCGGCCACTGGGTACCAGCAGCTGTGCACGACCATCTCGACGCCCGCCGGCAACGCCGAGCACCTCGACGGTCTCGCCGCCTTCGACGAGGTCGCCGAGATCGGCTCGCTTCGGGACCTGCCGACCGTGGTCATGACGGCGACGCAGCACCCTTGGGGCCTCGGCGAGGCGGAGAACGCCCGACTGGACGACGCGTGGACCGCCGGCCAGGACCACTGGCTCTCCCTGTCGTCATCGGCCCGACTCGTCCCGGTCGACGACACCGGACACGACATCCAGGTCGAGCGGCCCGAAGCGGTCATCGAGCAGATCCAGCAGCTGCTCCGGTGACACGCCGCGGCCCGTGCGAGGCCACGCCCGCGCCCATCGACATCGCACCACCCGCGAATGGCGCAGCTACGCGACCGCCACGCTCGTCGGGGTCCACTCAGCCCGGAGCCGCTTGGCCCCGTGGATGAAGTTCGACAGCAGGCGATCGGGCTCTCCGACCGAGTGGATGTCGGGCAGGTGGGTGAACAGCTCGTCGAACATGACGCCGATCTCCCGCCGGGCCAAGTGTGCCCCGAGGCAGAAGTGCGGTCCCGGACCGCCGAAGGCGATGTGCTCGTTGGGCGACCGGCGGACGTCGAAGCGTTGCGGGTCCTCGAAGACGGTCTCGTCGCGGTTCGCCGAGGCGTAGAAGAGGAGCACCTTGTCCCCTTCGTCGAAGACGAAGTCCCCGAGGCGCACCCCGTCCCGGGTGACCGTGCGCCGCATGTGGATGAGGGGCGAGGACCAGCGGATGATCTCCTCGACGGCCGTCGGCTCGACGCCGGGCACGTCGGCCTGCCAGAGGTTCCGCTGGTCGGGGTGCTCGGTGAGGGCGTACAGGCCATGGGCGATGGCGTTGCGTGTCGTCTCACTGCCCGCCTGCACGAGGAGCAGGAAGAACGACGCGAGCTCGAAGGGCGTGAGGTGCTCGCCATCGACGTCGGCGTGCACGAGCATCGACATCACGTCGTCGCAGGGCTCTGCGAGCCGTCTCGCAGCGACCTCGCCCACGATGCCGGCCAACGCCAGGGCCGGGTTGTCGACCGCGTTGGGGTCGAAGGCGAACTCGGGGTCGTCGCCGCCGAGGAGGGAGTTCGTGCAGTGCAGCACGAACTCCTCCTGGCTGCGCGGGATCGCCAGCATCTCCATGATGACCCGGAGCGGGAGGAGGGCGGCCACGTCGGCGACGAAGTCCCCTTCGCCCTTCGGTGCCATGTCGACCACCAGCTCGTGGGCGAGGCGCTCAGCGCTGTCACGCACGGCGGCCAGCTGCCTCGGCGTGAAGCCCTTCGACACGATGCGACGGAGGCGCGAGTGCTCCGGGTCGTCCATGCTGATCATCCCGCCGACGAACTTGCGCACGGTCTCGGCCGTGTCCCCCATGGCGCTGCCCCGGTCGCTGCAGAAGTCCGCGGGGCGCCGGCTCACCTCCACGATCTGCGAGTGGTGGACGAGCGCGAAGAAGCCGCGGGACGTCTCGAACTCCGGCGGGTAGCCCGAGATGTAGATCGATCTGTACTCGGGGAAGTACTGCGGCTCGGGCTTCGCCCGGAGCCGACGGAACGCCTCCTCCCTCTCGACGAGCGGCAGCCGCCAGAACGCGAGGTTCCCGAGGTCGGGATCCGGCGGATGGTCGAGGTCGACCGACCGTGCCGCCGACGCCGACTGTGACGTCGGCGACGGGCCAGGACGATCTCCGGTGCGTGCGGCTTCTGCCATCTCGCCCTCGCTTCCACCCCACAGCGGCCGTCACTCGCATCCGGCCGATCGCCGAAGACCGTACTTGCAGGTTCGGACCGCCCGCTCGGAGACGGGCAGCGAGAGCCTCGCCCGGCCACGTGGCCGACGGCGATCTGTGCCGTGCCCGACGACGGGACCCCCCGGCCGCTGGGTACCGGCAGCTGTGCACGACCATCTCGACGCCCGCCGGCCCGAGCACAGCGCACGCCTTCGCGACATCATCCGCGACCGTGGGCACCACGTGGCAGGTCAGCAGGCTCAGGCAAGATGGTGCAGTGGAACCGTCGGCGATCGAGCGCAACCGCGAGCTCTGGGCGCTCGTCAACGAGGGGTTCACCGACGCCGACGCCGATCTCAGGTGGACATCGTCGGGGATCGCGTGGGGGCTGTTCCAGCACCGCGAGGAGGACCTCGACCTCCTCGGTGACGTCGCCGGTCTCGACGTCGTCGAGATCGGCTGCGGCAGCGCCTACCTCGCGGCCGCGCTCCACCGGGCGGGTGCCCGTCCGGTGGCGGTCGACCTCAGCCCGGCGCAGCTCGCCACCGCCCGCCGCAACCAGCTCGTCCACGACGTGTCGTTCCCGCTGGTCGAGGCCAACGGGGAGCAGCTGCCGTTGCGGTGCCGGAGCTTCGATCTCGTCGTCAGCGAGTACGGCGCGGCCCCCTGGTGCGATCCAGCACGATGGCTCCCCGAGGCCGCCCGCCTGCTGCGACCCGGTGGCCGCCTCGTGTTCCTCACCCACAGCGTGCTCACCGCGATGTGCGTCCCGGCCGACCCCGGTCCCGCCGGAGATCGACTGCTCCGCCCACAGCGGGATGTGAACCCGGTCGCCTGGGCCGGAGGGGGCATCGAGCACCACCCCGGGCATGGCGACTGGATCCGCCTCCTCGGGACGGCCGGCTTCGTCGTCGACGCCCTGCACGAGCTGTACGCGTCAGCCGACGTCGGTGCCCACGAGTACTACGACATCGTCGACGGAGCGTGGGCCAGCCGCTGGCCCGCCGAGGACGCCTGGGTGGCCCACCTCGAGCACCCTCCTCGACCCGGCGAAGCGGCGCGCGAACCGTAGGGAGCTGGTCGCGCCCGAGTCGGGGGCACCCAGGGTCGACACCCAGGTGGAGTGACGTTGGGCCCTGTTGGCTCGCGGCCAACCGGAAGAGGATGACGGTGGAGGTGTTTGATGCCGTTCCTGGACCGCGTCGATGCCGGTCGTCAGCTGGCTGCTCGCCTGCGGTCGTTGCGCGGGGAGGTGGTCGTGCTCGGTCTCCCCCGTGGCGGCGTTCCCGTCGCGGCCGAGGTCGCCCGTGTGCTCGACGCTCCACTCGACGTGATCCTGGTCCGGAAGCTGGGCGTTCCTTGGCAACCAGAGCTCGCGATGGGCGCCATCGGTGAGGGTGGGGTCCAGATCGCCAACGACGACGTGATCCGCGCGGCGAGGGTCACCGAAGAGCCAGTGGGCGGCGGTGGCGAGCGGAGAGCAGACCGAGCTCGAACGCCGGGCGCGCCGCTTCCGCGACACCCGCCCACGGGTCGACCTCGCGGGCCGCGTCGCCGTGGTGGTCGACGACGGCATGGCGACGGGCGCGACCGCCCGCGCGGCCTGCCACGTGGCGCGGGTCCATGGAGCGGCACGGGTCGTGCTCGCGGTGCCCGTCGCGTCACCGAGCGCCATCGAGGCCCTTCGATCGGCTGCGGATGAGATCGTCTGCCTGGAGTCTCCGACCCCGTTCCACGCCGTCGGAGAGTGGTACGACGACTTCTCGCAGACGACGGACGACGAGGTCGTCTCGACGCTGGAGCAGTCGTTCGATCGAGTCCGGGCGGGCGGATCGACGACCAGCGATGTCGAGGTGATCGCCGGCCCGGTTCGCCTGGCCGGCCACCTGACCGTGCCCGCAGGGGCGGCCATGGTCGTCGTGTTCGCGCACGGCAGCGGCAGCAGCCGCCACAGCCCCCGGAACCAGCTGGTTGCCGATGTGCTCAACCGGGCGGGTCTCGGCACGCTGCTGTTCGATCTCCTCACGCCGGCCGAAGAGGGCGACCGGGCCAACGTGTTCGACATCGAGCTGCTCGGTCGCCGGCTCGTCCAGGTCACAGGGTGGCTGCGAGCGAACCCGGCGACGCGAGGTCTGGCCGTCGCCTACTTCGGCGCCAGCACCGGTGCCGGCGCGGCCCTGTGGGCGGCCGCGGAGCCGGGTCTCGACATCGCTGCGGTGGTCTCTCGAGGTGGCCGGCCCGACCTCGCCGGGACCCGCCTCGCGTCGGTGCAGGCTCCGACGCTGCTCATCGTCGGGAGCCGAGACGAGCAGGTCCTGGCGCTCAACCGGGCCGCGGCAGCCAAGCTGCGGTGCGAGCACGGCGTCGCCGTCGTCCCGGGCGCGACCCACCTCTTCGAGGAGCCGGGCACCCTGCAGCGAGCCGCTGAGGTCGCACGCGACTGGTTCACCAGCCACCGCGCCGCCGTCCCCCCGCTCACCGGCACCGTCGTCACGGGCCCCCGCTGATCGGCCGCGTGATGCCCACGACCGACGTCACCAGCGAGATCGCCCACCACGCGGTCGAGTTGGACGGCACCAGCACCGACCACGACCGGCTGCTCGAGCTCGTCGGCGACCGACGGTTCGTGCTGCTCGGCGAGGCCAGCCACGGCACCCATGACTTCTACCGAGAGCGCGCCCGCATCACCCAGCGGCTGATCGACGAGAAGGGGTTCAACGCGGTGGCCGTGGAAGCCGACTGGCCCGACGCCTACCGCGTGAACCGCTACGTGCTCGGCCAGTCGAACGACGGCGACGCGACTGCCGCGCTCGGCGACTTCCGGCGCTTCCCCGCGTGGATGTGGCGCAACGCCGACGTGGTGCGCTTCGTCGAGTGGCTCAGAGCCCGCAACGACGCCCACCACCTACCGACCAAGGCCCGGTTCTACGGCCTGGACCTCTACAGCCTCCGTGCCTCGATGGAGGCCGTGGTCGCCTACCTGGACGCCGTCGATCCACTGGGCGCCGCGGCCGCCCGCGCCCGGTACGGCTGCTTCGACCACGTCGGCGGCGAGGGTCCCGAGTACGGCCACGCCGTCGCCCTCGACATCACGGTGCCGTGCGAGGACGAGGTCGTCGCCGAGCTCGTCGAGCTCCGCCACCGCGCCGCCGAGCGCCTCCGACGCGACGGCTGGGCAGCCGAGGACGACTACTTCTTCGCCGAGCAGAACGCCCGCCTCGTGCTCAACGCCGAGCGGTACTACCGGGCCATGTACCACGGACGCGTGTCCTCCTGGAACCTCCGCGATCGCCACATGGCCGAGACCCTCGAGGCGCTCACGACCCACCTCGACCGCCAGTCGGGCCGCGCCCGCGTCGTCGTGTGGGAGCACAACTCGCACATCGGCGATGCCCGCGCCACCGAGCTCGGCGCCCACGGGGAGCTCAACGTCGGCCAGCTCGTGCGGTCCCGATGGCCCGGCGACAGCCTGCTGGTCGGCTTCACCACGCACTCCGGGCGAGTGACCGCGGCGTCGGAGTGGGGCGGACCCGCCGAGCGCAAGCACGTCCGCCCGGCGCTTCCCGGCAGCTACGAGGCGCTCCTGCACGATGCCGGCACGCAGCTTCCTCCTACCGATGCAGGATCGCGCGGCCCAGCTGCTCGACGCCCCGAGGCTCGAGCGAGCCATCGGGGTGATCTACCGGCCCGACACGGAACGACAGAGCCACTGGTTCCACGCCCGGCTGGCACAACAGTTCGACGCGGTCATCCACATCGACCACACCACCGCCGTCCAACCGCTCGAGCGCACCACCCTCTGGGACGCCGGCGAACCACCCGAGACCTACCCGACCGGCCTGTAGAAGGCGACGCCGCTCTCCGGATCCAGGGCAGCCCCGCCCTCGCGACGCCGGCGGTCCCTGCGCTCGCGAGCGTCGCTTGAGCGACGAGGGCGCCGATGGCAGGCTCCGCGCCGTGACCGATGCGGGCAGCGCCGACGTCCGCGCGTTCTACGAGGGCAGGGACGAGTCCACGCGCCTGCGCACCGGTGAAGGCCGGGTCGAGCTCCTTCGGACGCAGCAGATCCTCCGTGGCGCGCTCGCACCCGGCTCGCGGATCCTCGACGTCGGCGGCGCCGATGGCGTCCACGCCGAGTGGCTCGAGGGCGACGGCCATCGGGTCGAGGTCGTGGACCTCGTCCCGCGGCACGTCGAACGCGCCCGTGCCCGAGGGCTCACGGCCCAGCAGGGCGACGCCCGCGATCTCCCGCACCAGGACGACGGCTTCGACGCGGTCCTGATGCTCGGACCGCTCTACCACCTGACGGATCCGTCGCATCGGGCGAGGGCACTGGCCGAGGCCCATCGGGTGCTCCGACCCGGAGGGCTCCTCGCCGTGTCCGCGATGAACAGCCTCGCGATCATGCTCGAGTCCCTGCGCGAGGGGCAGATCGACGCAGGCGCGCGGGCCGTGGCCGCGAGGATCCTGGAGACCTGCATCGGCGACAGCACCGCTGGACACTCCGATCTTCGCCTTCCACACGGACCCCGCTCTGCGCCGCGAGCTGCGTGCCGCCGGCTTCGGGGACATCTCCGTCCGGGGGCTCGAAGGCCCCGCCTGGCCGCTGCTCGACCCGGCCGGGCCACCTGACGACCCGTTCATCCAGCAGGTGGTGCACATCGCCGCGCTGGCGGACCGCGACGACGCCTTCGCTGCAGCCAGCGTCCACCTCCTCGCGCTGGCCAGGGCCGAGGTCCCGCACCCTCACTGACCGCTCGGCCGTCCGGACGCCGACGAGCCGGATGACGTCCCAACCCAGCACCGGCAAGCGCCCCCTGAGTGGCCCTGGCGCACAGTGGGCTGGAGTGCTCGTAGGGTCGGCCCATGCTGAGCGCGTTCGACGACTACCCGATCCACCAGACGGTCCAACCGATCGCCCAGACCGACTCCGAGGACAGGAACAAGTACGACCGCTACTGGTTCAACGGCTACGACCGGGGCGGCGACTGGTACTTCGGGATCGGCCTGGGCCGCTACCCCAACCTGGGCATCATGGACTGCGCCCTGTCGATCGTGACCTCCGACGGCGAGCAGCACAGCTTCTTCGGCTCACGGCGAGCACCCGCCGAACCCACCGAGCTGGTCGTCGGGCCGTATCGGCTGGAGATCGTCGAACCGATGAAGGTCACCAGGCTCGTCCTCGACGACAACTCGACGGGGGTTGCGGCCGACCTCACCTTCACCGCCCGCACCGCCTGCGTCGAAGAGGGTCGCCAGACCTGGGCGCACGAGGGCCGGACCAACATCGACAACACCCGGTTCGCTCAGTTCGGCACGTGGTCCGGGGTCATCAGCGTGGACGGCAACGAGGTGCGCGTCGAGTCCCAGCCCGGCACCAAGGACCGGTCGTGGGGGCTGCGCGTGATCGGCGTGCCCGATCCGGGCACAGCGCCCGTGCAGACGCTGCCCCAGTTCTGGTTCTTGTGGAACCCGGTGCACTGGGACGACCACTGCACCCACGTCGGGCTCTTCGAGTACGAGGACGGTCACCCGTGGCACACCGACGCCGCGATCGTGCCGGCCTACGACGACGTTCGGGAGATCCCGGGCGTGGAGGACCCCGCCATCCGCCACCTTCGCCGGGCGACGCACGCGATCGAGTACCGGCCCGGCACCCGGTGGGCCCGCTCGGCGACGGTGACGATCCACGACCCAGACGGCGGGGACCGGGTCATCGAGCTCGATCCGGTGCTCCGCTTCCACATGCGGGGGATCGGGTACCGCCACCCCGAGTGGGGACACGGCCTGTGGAAGGGCGAGCTCGCGATCGGGCGGGACTCGTTCCGCCCCGACGACCTCGACCCTCTCGCACTCGACTGCTCACACGTGCAGCAGGTCGTGCGCGCCCGCTGCGGCGACGAGCAGGGCGTCGGGGTGCTCGAGCAGTACAGCCTCGGCCCCCACGCACCCAGCGGCTTCACGGACTTCAACGACGGCGCAGCCGGCTGACGAGGAGCCGCCATCCGCATCCGGTCGAGGTGACCCCAGACCGGGCGATCGCGATCGAGCGCAACGGCACCGGACTGGTGGCACACTCCGACGGTGCGGGTGCTCGTCACATCGACACCGGGGCGAGGTCACCTCGGCCCGCTCGTCCCCGTGGCCTGCGCCTTGCGCGATGCGGGTCACGATGTTCGCTGGGCGACCGCCCCGGAGGCGTGCGCGACCGTCGCCGGGCTCGGCTTCGCCGTCGAGCCCGCCGGGTTGGACGTCGGCCGCCGACGGGCGATGGTGGCCGATCGCCTCCCGGGGATCATGGCCCTGCCGCCTCGTCAGCGCCGCGGACCGCTGTTCGCCGGGTTCTTCGCCGTGGCGGCCGGACCAGCCATGGCTGAGGACCTACGACCCCTGGTCGAGTCCTTTCGCCCGGACCTCGTCGTCCACGAGATGGCGGAGCTGGGGATCGTGCCCCTCGCAGTCGGACGCGGCATCCCGCACGTGGTCGTCGCGTTCAGCGGTCCGCCACCGGGACACGCTCTCCCGACGATCACCGCCGAGCTCGCCAGGTGGTGGGCCAGCCTCGGCCTCGACCTGCCGCCACACGCCGGCCTGGCCGGTGACCTCTACCTGCACCCGTTCCCCGCCGGCCTCCACTCCGATCCGCCGTGGCCGTTCGAGCGGATGCGGCCGGAGCCGGTCGAGCCCGCGCCAGGCGTCGAGCCGGCGTCGTGGTTGGCGTCCCTGGGTTCCACCCGCCCGGCCGTGTACGTCACCTTCGGAACGGAGCGCGCCGCGGCCGACGCGCCATGGAAGGCACTGCTCGAGGCCATCGGCCAACGGGACATCGACGCGCTCGTCACGACGGGGGCCCACGCCGACATCGGGGCCTCCGGGCAGGCGCCCGGCAACGTCCGTGTCGAACGCTACGTCCCGCAGGGCCAGGTGCTCGGACGGGTCGCGGCGGTGGTCTCACACGCGGGTGCAGGCACGATGCTGGGCGCAGCGGGTGCTGGAGTCCCCCAGGTCGTGGTGCCCATCTTCGCTGATCAGTGGGAGAACGCGGATGCGATCGCCTCGACCGGTGCGGCACTGGTCTGCGAGGAGGTCGGGCGAACCGCGGCGGCTCTGGGATCCGCACTCGACAGCGTGGTGGCCGACGCCCGGTGCCGGACCGCAGCTGCATCGATCGCCCGGGAGATGAGCCTCATGCCCACCGCCGCCGACCACGTCACGACGCTGGAAGCAGCCGCACCGGTCTGAGATCGAGACGACCACGCCGATGTCAGAACACGGCGCCGAGCCCGCCATGCGATCGAGTGGTCGAGCAGGTCGGCCGTGCCACGGCGCGGGCCGCACGCATACGCTGGCCGAGTGCGAGCCACGACAGCCGGTGGCCGGTCGCAGATCGAGCAGCGACGCGATGAGCGCCAGGAGCTCCTGCTCCACACGGTCGAGCAGCTTCTCGCTGACCGAGGCTTCCGGGACCTGACCATCACCGACGTGATGACCGAGGCAGCCCTCCCGAGGACGGCGTTCTACCGAGCGTTCTCCGACCTCGAATCGGTCCTGCTGCTCGGAATCGTGCGGGTGTCCGAGGAGCTCGGCGAGGCCACCGCGATCTGGTTGAACGATGTGACCGACCCCGTCGGTTCACTGCGCCCCGCCGCCGGCGCCCTCATCGACGTCTATCGCCGCCACGGCCGGCTCCTTCTTGCGCTGTCAGAGGCCGCGGCGGGCGCACCGGCGGTCAAGGCAGCGTGGCAGGCGTCGATCACCGGGTTCATCGATCTGGCGACGATGCGGATCGAGGCGCTCGTGAGCTCAGGCCACACGGCACTCGACCACCCGCGGGAGACAGCAGCTGCACTCGTCTGGATGACCGAGCGGTTCCTGCTCGAGTCCTACGGACGCGGCCCCGATCTGCCGGACGGCACCGCTGCTGAGGTGCTCGAGCTCGTCTGGCGCCGCACGCTCTTCGCCTGATCGACGAGCGTGGTCATCGATCACAGGGCGCCCGACGACGGGCGGTGGTGGGACCGCCGACAGCCGGTCTCCGCTCCTGTGGTTCGATCTGTCTAGATGCGGCGACGGCGACCGACACCGCGGCCGGGCGTGACCGCCGCGGCCACGACGGCGGTCTTGGCGACCGGCGACGGTCCGGGAGAGACCGCCTTGGCGACCACCGCGGTCTTCGCGACGGGGTGACCGACGACTCCGACTCGTCCTACACGTCCTGGGCGCAACGGCATGTCAGGCTCCTTCTGCTTCGAGTGCCGCGTCGGCTTCGACCGCGGCGATGATGGCTTGGATCGGGATGCGGCCGTTGGCGATGAGCTCGCCGCCGGCGCGGCGGGCGGCCGACGCGAACGGCGCCGCCCAGACGTTCTCGTAGACGAGGACGCCGGCCACGCTGCCCGGGTCCATGGCGGCGGCGAGCATGCTCGACGTCGTCTTCGGCGAGCAGCTCTGCCAGCTCGGCTTCGAGCTCGACCAGGGACCGAGGTCCTCGACATCAGCGAGCTCCATGGCCTCGACGGAACCGTCGTCGTCCTTGGCGAGGATGAGCACGTCGATGACGCGGATGGTGCCGGCTCTCGACGAGCTTCGAGCAGCTCCTCGATCACCTCACCGGTGAAGTGCTGGTGCCCGTCGGGGAACTCGACGATCACGTAGTCGACGGGTCCGAGCTCGTCGAGAGGGGTGTTGGTCATGGGGTTCCTCACGTTCCTTGGCTCACCGGCGATCGCGGCACCGTGATGATGCGACCCGCCCGTGGTGGGCGGCTCACCCGAAGCGGGTGCAGCTCTGCGGTCCTCACCTGTTCGCGTGCAGATCGACGAGCAGGAGGCCGAACTGCTCGATGCGGTTGATGACACCGTGCAGCGCGGCACGGTCGACGATCTCGCCGCGCAGGGTCGTCGTGTCGCCGTCTGCGTGGATCTCGAAGTCGTCGAACGCGGCGGCCACGCTCGGGGAGAGCTGGCCGCGCACCGCGATGTCGTAGACCATGGACGAAGTGTGGACAGGTCCGACGTCGAGGGCCTCACCCGCATCGGGTGCATCGAGGCGTCGGCGCAGCTAGTGGGCGTCGAGCAGGCCGACGCGTCGTGCGGTTGCAACCGCCTCGGAGCGCTTCGACGAGTCCAGCTTCCGGAACACGGCCTTCTGGTACGTCTTGACCGTGTTGACCGACACGCAGAGGGCGTCAGCCATCTCGCGGTAGGTGAGGTGGGTGGGAAGCAGCTCGAGGAGTGCCAGCTCGCGCTCGGTGAACGGCTCGAAGAACACGGCGCCCTGGGCGGGGCCGCGGGCCGGTGCCACGTCGGTGAGCAGGGCTGCGAGCGCGGGTGAGGGGTCATCGTGCTGGGCGCGGCGGGCCAGCCGAAGGACCGCCTGACCTTCTCGCAGGAACGTGTGGTGGCGACCCGAGCTGACGGCGATCGCCGCCGCTGAACGAACCGCCTCGAGCGCGGCAGGTCCGGTCTGGGCCTGCGCACGCAGGAGCAGGGCCTCGATCTCCTCCGCCATGGTCGGGCTGGGTGATCTGACCGAGCGCATCGAGCGCATCGTCGTGCGACCCTGCCATCAGATCGCAGCGTGCCTGGAGCAGCGAGCGCTGGTTGCCGCTCGGGAGCTGGGCGAGCAGTCGGCGGGCCCGCTGCCCCTGATCGGCGAGCAGGCTGAGCCGACCGTCGAGCGCGTCGAGCGCCACTCGAACATCAGCGCCGACGTTGCGCTGCTCGAGCGCGTGGCGGCTCGCCTCGAGGAGTCGAAGGCCGCTCGAGGCTCCGAACCGGGAGGTCGAGGCCTCGACGGCGATGCGTCGGGCCCGGAGCTCGAGAAGGGTGAAGTGCCGCTCCGCCATGAGCTCGGCGGCCAGTGCTGCCTGCTCCTCTGCCTCGGCGAGCTCGCCACGTTCGAGGAGGATCTCCGCGAGCACCAGCCGGGCTTCGGCTGCGGGCGCGACCGGGCCGAGCTGCTCGACGTCCGCAACGTCGACGACGCGGCGCGCCAGCCGCTCTGCTTCGCTGACCTGGCCCGCGGCGAGCGCCAAGCTGGCTGCCAGCGTCGTCGGCAGCAGGTCGCGGACGACACGTGACGTGCTCTGGCTCTGGCGGATCGCGGCGAGCCAGTGCTCGGCCGACTCGAAGCGCTGGTCGTCGATCGCGTGCCTGACGATCAGCCCCCCGAGGCGGTCGAGGACCGGTCCCGTCAGCTCACCGCCGCCGAGGAGATCGAGGCAGTGCAGCAGCGAGAGCTGGCTCGCATGCACATCGCCGCGCAGCATCTCGACGAACGACCGCACCGCGGCAAGCTGGATCCTCTGGAGGACGGGGCGCTCCACGGAAGGCTGCTCCGCCTCGAGGCGCACGATCCACCGCTCGACCTCCTCGACACGACCAGCGGCGGTGAGCAGGACCAAGTAGGCGATGACACGGTCCGCATCCGAGCCGACGATCCCCTCGGGCAGGAGGGAGAGCCACTGCCGCGCCGCGGCGACATCACCCCGGTCGAGCAGCTCATAGGCCGGGTCGACGATCAACCGGAACGCCTGTTCCACGTCGCCGGCCGCCACGAGGTGACGCGCCGCCTCGTGGAATGCTCCGACGGATTCGAGGTGCTCGGCAGCCGCGGCGTGCAACACGGGGGCCCGGCCGGGTGCACGCCATCGCAGCTCGGCAGCCAGGAGGTCGCGCAGCAGCTGGTGGAACCGATAGCGATCGCCGCGATCATCCGCCGGGAGCAGGAAGAAGCTGCGGGCCTCGAGCGAGCGAACCCGCGGCGCGGCATCGGGACGTCCGGTCACCGCGACAGCCAGATCGGCATCGAAGTCGTCGAGGATCGACAGGTCGAGCACGAGGTCGCGGTCGTCGTCGCTGAGCAGGTCGAGGACCTCACCGAGGAGGTAGTCGACGATGCCGGCGTCGCCTGCCAACGACCGTTGGATGTACTCGTGGGGGTCTCCGCGGCCTCGAAGCGACAGGACCGCCAGCTGGAGGCCTGCCGCCCAGCCTTCGGTCCGCTCGGTCAGCAGGTCGACATCGACGAGGTCGATGTCGGGCAGGCCGCGGACGGCCAGGAGATCAGCGGCCTCGTCGGTCGTGAACCTCAGCTGGCTCTGTCGAAGCTCGCCCAGACGGCCCGAGACGCGCCAGCGGCCCAGCGGCAGCTGCGGGTCGACGCGGCTCGTGGCGACGATGCGGACGTTGGCCGGCGCCCGCTCGATGAGCTCGGCAAGCTCGGTGAGCAGCACCGGACGACCGCAGGACGTGGAGGTCGTCGAGGCCGATGATGAGTGGGCCGGCGAGCTGAGACAGATCGGCGAGCAGCGCGGTGACCACCAGGCCGGTGTGCTGTTCACCTTCGAGCATCATCAGCGCCTCGGAACCAACCCCGCCGCCGGTGGCGCGGCAGATCGACTCGGCGACGTAGCGCCAGAACCGCGGCGATGCGTCGTCGGATGCGTCGAGCGAGACCCAGGCGATGGGAGCCTCGGCGCCGTTCAGCCACTGGTTCACGGCCACCGTCTTGCCGTACCCCGGTCCCGCCACGACCAGCGTGAAGGGGGCATCGGCCGCGGCGAGGGCGTCGATGAGGCGGGGCCGGCGGATGGTGCTTGCCGGCAAGGGGGCACGCTCGAACTTGACGGGCACCACCGGACCTGTGGTCCCGCCGTCGCCGAGGTCACCCACGGACGTGAGCGTACAGGCCTTGTGACACGGTGTCACAAGGTCCGTCACGTGCACCCGAATCGGGTGGTCCACCGCGGACTGCGAGCCGCGAGGGTCGCGCCGACACCGCTACCTGATCGGACGCGCGACCATGGACATCGTCTTCGGGGTCATCGGCCTCATCATCTGGATCGCCATCGCCTTCTGGCCCGCACGCGTCGCAGGGCGCAAGGGCCACAGCTTCATCGGCTACTTCGTCCTGAGCCTGGTCTTCTTCCCGCTGGCGATCATCCTCGCCTACGCGGTCGAGGACCGCACCCTGGCGTAGCCCGCTTCCGACCTCGCCGAACAGAGCCCGGGTGGCTCCCCGCAACAAAGGCTGACCGACCATGACCAAGAAGTTCAACGGCAAGATCGCGCTCGACATCCGGGACTCTGAACCGGATTGGGCGCCGTACCTGGCGCCCAAGGCATCCGAGGGAGCCCCCAACGTCCTGCTCCTCGCGTGGGACGACCTCGGCTACGCCACCATGGACACCTTCGGTGGACCGGTCCAGTGCCCGAACATGGCTCGCATCGCAGAGAGGGGCGTGAAGCTCTCCAACTTCCACACCACCGCCCTGTGCTCGCCGACGCGGGCCTCGCTGCTCACCGGCCGCAACGCGACCACGAACGGCATGGCCACCATCGCGGAGTTCGCGTCGGGGTTCCCCGGGATCTCGACCCGGATCCCGTTCGAGTCCGGGTTCATCTCCGAGGTCCTCGCCGAGCACGGCTACAACACGTACTGCGTGGGCAAGTGGCACCTCACCCCCGGCGAGGAGTGCAACCTGGCCGCCTACAAGGGCCGGTGGCCGCTCGGCCGCGGCTTCGAGCGCTTCTACGGCTGGCTCGGCGGCGAGACCAACTCGTGGTTCCCCGACCTCGTCCACGACAACCACCCGATCGAAGCGCCGGGACGTCCCGAAGACGGCTACCACCTCGCCGATGACATGGCCGACAAGGCCATCGAGTTCATCCGCGACGCCAAGGTCATCGACCCCGACAAGCCGTTCTTCATGTACCTGGCCCCGCAGGCCGGCCACGCACCGCACCTCGTGCCGCTCGAGTGGGCCGACCGGTACAAGGGCGTCTTCGACGACGGCTACGAAGCCATCCGCGCCGGCATCCTCGAGCGCCAGATCGAGCTCGGCCTGCTCCCTGAGGGCACGAAGCTCTCGCCGATCAACCCGCACGGCGAACCCGACCGCACCGGCCCCAACGGCGAGCCATGGCCGCAGCTCGACACCGTGCGGCCGTGGGACTCGCTGAACGACGACGAGAAGCGCATGTTCGTGCGCATGGCCGAGGTGTTCGCCGGCTACATCTCCTACAACGACGACCGGCTCGGCCGCGTCCTCGACTTCCTCGAAGAGTCCGGCGAGATCGACAACACGATCATCATCGTCGTCTCCGACAACGGCGGCAGCGGCGAAGGCGGCCCCAACGGCAGCTTCAACGAGTGGCGGTTCTTCAACGGTGTCGCCGACACCGCCGAGACGACGCTCCCCCACCTCGACGAGCTCGGCACCCCGGCCTCGAACAACCACTACAACACCGGCTGGGCGTGGGCGTTCGACACCCCGTTCCCGTACTGGAAGCGCTGGGCCGGCGCCGAAGGCGGCGTGGCCGACATGTGCATCCTGTCGTGGCCCGCGAAGCTCGAGGCGCAGAGCGATCCGCTGCCCCAGTACGTCCACGCCGTCGACATCGTCCCCACGCTCTACGACCTGCTCGGCATCACACCGCCCGAGGTGATCAACGGCTACCAGCAGAACGACATCGAAGGCGAGAGCTTCGCCGCCGCGCTCACCGATCGCACCGTGCCGGGCAAGTCGACGCAGTTCTACACGATGCTCGGACAGCGCTCGATGTACCACGAGGGTTGGATCGCCACCTCCGTGCACCCGCCACTGAGCGGCTGGGGCAGCTTCGAACAGGACGAGTGGGAGCTCTTCCACCTCGAGGTCGACCGCTCCCAGACCACGAACCTGGCGGCCGAGGAGCCCGAGCGTCTGCAGAGCCTCAAGGACCTGTGGTTCTACAACGCCGGCCGCTACAACGGGCTACCTCTCGACGACCGCTCTGCCCTCGAGCAGGTCCTCGCCGAGCGTCCGCGCGCCGCCGCACCGCGGGACCAGTACGTCTTCTACCCGAACTGCGCGGACGTCCCCGAGTCCGCCGGCCCCGCGCTCCCTGGTCGCTCGTACACCATCGCCGCCGGCGTCACCATCGACTCCGGCACCGTCGAAGGTGTGATCTGGGCGGCCGGCGGCGTCCCCGGGGGCCACAGCCTCTACGTGAAGGACGGGATCCTCCGGTACACGTTCAACTGGATCGGCACCCACCTCCAAGACGTGATCGCCGACCGTCCCCTCCCTACCGGCACCCACGTGCTCGCCGCCGACTTCGCCGCCTCCGGTGCCAGCACGGACCCCGCGATGCCCGGCACCGCGGGGACCCTCACCCTCTACGTCGACGACGAAGCCGTCGGCTCGTCCACCATCGTCACCCAACCCGGCTACTTCTGCCTCACGGGCGACGGCATCTGCGTGGGCCGCGACAGCTCGTCGGCCGTCACCCCCGAGTACCAGGCCCCGTTCCCGTTCACCGGAGGCTCGATCGAGAAGGTCGTCGTCGACGTCAGCGGAGAGCCCTACGTCGACCACGAGGGCCAGGTCCGCGCCTGGTTCTCGATGGACTGACGCCCAACCCCACCCGATCAGACACCGGAGGGCACCTGTGACAGCAAGCGAAGATCCCGATCCCGACGTCTCGCGGCGCGCCGGCCGCGCCGTTCGATCGGTCCTGCCTCGATCGGCCCACGCCGAGCTGAACCTCGGCGAGCGCAGCGACCCGGTCGACCTCCTCATCGAGCAAGCGGCGTCACGTGTGCCCGACCTCGTCCCGGTGAGATACGGGCGCATGCTCGTGTCACCGTTCACCTTCTATCGAGGCGCGGCCAAGATCATGGCCGCCGACCTCGCCGCCAGCCCGAGCTCCGGGCTCACCGTGCAGCTCTGCGGCGACGCGCACCTCATGAACTTCGGTGTGTTCGCGTCGGCCGAGCGGCGCCTCGTGTTCGACCTGAACGACTTCGACGAGACCCTCCCCGGCCCCTTCGAATGGGACGTCAAGCGGCTCGCGGCCAGCATCGAGATCGCCGGACGAGACAGAGGCCTCTCCACTCCGGAACGAACCGCAACCGTCATGTCCACCGTCGCCGCGTACCGCGAGGCCATCACCGACTTCGCCGCCATGAAGCACCTGGAGGTCTGGTACGCCCACCTCGACGTCGAGGCCATGTTCTCGGAGATGGAAGCGCAGCTGAGCCCCCAGCACCGGCGGCGCGCGACGAAGAACCTGTCCGCGGCCCGCGCCAAGGACAGCATGCGGGCGTTCAGTCGCCTCACCCACGTCGTCGACGGCGCCCGCCGCATCATCAGCGATCCACCCATCGTGGTCCCCCTCGTCGACGTCCTCGCCCCTGACCAGGTGGGCCGGTTCGAGCACGACTTCGCCGAGCTCCTCGCCGGCTACCGGATGACGCTCAGCGAAGACCGCCGACTGCTGTTCGACCGGTACCGGATGGTCGACATCGCCCGGAAGGTCGTCGGCGTCGGATCGGTCGGCACCCGCGCCTGGATCATCCTGCTGCTCGGACGAGACGGCGACGACCCACTGTTCCTCCAGGCCAAGGAAGCGCAAGCGTCCGTCCTCGAGGACCACCTCCCCGCGTCGGTCCATGACAACGCCGGCCAGCGCGTCGTGGTCGGGCAGCGCCTCATGCAGGCATCGTCCGACATCTTCCTCGGGTGGCAGCGCGTCACCGCCGACACGTCGATGGACGGTCGATCCCACGACTACTACGTCCGCCAGCTCGCCGACATGAAGGGCAGCGCACGCGTCGACCGCATGGATGCGAAGACGCTCACGCTGTACGGGGGCCTGTGCGGATGGACCTTGGCCAGGGCCCACGCCCGTTCCGGCGACCGTGCCGCCATCGCCGGCTACCTCGGGCGCAGCGCCACGTTCGACCGCGCCATCGCCGAGTTCGCCACGACCTGCGCCGACCAGAACGAACGCGACCACGCCGCCCTCGCCCAGGCCGCGACCGACGGCCGGATCACGGTCCAAGCCGGCTGAGCAGGTCCGGGTCGCTGGCCCCCGACCCCACCGGGCACCCACGCGACATCCACACCCATGAGCTCACCGTCCGCATCGGAGGCAACCACGCCTCGACGACGCTCGCCGGCGCGCCACATCGGACCTTCGAATCCAGCCAGCGGGTGGAAGCAGGCCAGAGCCCGGTCAGCGCCTGCAGGGTGGGTGGGTCGCAGGGCAGAGGGTCGGCCCTGGCCCGACCGGCCCTAGGATCCGGCCGATGACGGTCGACGGTGCGACGATCCCGGTGACGTTGGGCTTCGTGCCCAGCTCGGTGGCCGTTCCCGACGTCGACCGACCCTGGGCTCCTCCGTGCCGGTCCGCGCGCGTCGGCGCCCTATGCCCGCGAGAACGTCGAGCAGCACGTCGTCCCGGCGATCGACACCTGCCGCGACGACGCCGCGCAGCCCGACCTGCTCGAGCTCGGCTTCGACACGGTGGACCTCTCCCCCCTCGACGCCCTCCAGCAGGTGTGCGCTCGGGTGCGCGACGCCGGCGTCGTCTCCGACGAGGACGCCGCCACGATCCGCTCGTCCCTGCAGGGCGCCACCCTCCGCTGCGCCGGCGGCCGCACCATCACGGTGCTCCACCTGGCCGACGAGGGCTTCATCATGCGCAAGGCCGGCCCCAACGGGATGGCGGTCGTGGGACCCCGGTCGCGCGGGATGAACGACCACGGCGGCGCCACCTCCGTCCATGCCGACCAGGACGTGTTCGGCACGCCGCTCACCCAGCTGATGGACGGGCGGGCCCCGTCGCTGCTCCGCCACGACTCACCCGACGGGGCCAACCGCGACGCCGGGCTCATGCTCGTCAACCTGTGGATCCCGCTCCAGCAGATCACCCAGCCGCTGGTGCTCGCCGACGGGCGCAGCATCGATCGCCGCCGCCACCAGCTCCGCTACGGGCTCGCCACCGAGACGTTCCTCGACCGCGAGGACGACATGGCGGTCAACGACATCTGGACGTTCCTCCACCACCCGGACCAGCGCTGGTACCTCCGATCCGACATGGACCACCGCCGTGCCTACGTGTTCGACACCTTGAGCACGGCGCACGGCGCGTGCACGCTGCCGGGCGAGGACGTCGCGGAGCGGCTGCTACCGCTCGCTGGAGGACGCCGAGCAGGCGGTCGCCGCTGGCGACGTCGCCGCGCTCGTCGAGGCGGTCTCGCCGGTTCGGCACCCAGGGACCCCGGTCGAGACACCGCCGGCGCTCCGCGACGCCATCGACGCCATGGCGGCCGTGGCCGACGAGGCACACGCCGACCCCGCCCGCACGTGCGGCGAAGGGGCGGAGGCGTGGCTGACCCGATCGCGCGACGCAGCGGCGACGCGTGGTTCGCATGTCGCTCGAGATGCGGATGGTCGTGTCGATCGACGAGTAGCGACGGTCAGCTGAGGTCGTCGCGACGCCGGCTCGACGGCACCCGTACCGGCCCCCGAGCGGAGCCACTCGAAGGCGCGGCAGGACGGTCACCGAGGTGCTGACGAGGGACGCGTGACGCGCGCACACCTCGCCCGCGCTGTCCTCGTCGGCGCGGTCGCGCTCGGCGCCGTCGCGTGCAGCGGCGATGGGGCCGATCGCGCCGGTCCGCGCAGCACGAGCGCGCCGGCCGCGAGCGCCTCGACCGACCACCCGGAGTCCGACGTCGCCTACGAGCTCCCGACCCCGCACGCCAGCGACTGGGGTGCACCCGAGGTCGCGCTCCCCGACGTCACGCTGCCCTACGGGCCCAGCCCCGAAGCGACCGCGGACCCGTCGTTCTACGACGTGACCACGCTCGACCCCGCACAGGTGGCGGCGGCCGAGCCGGGGGACGTGCTGCGCGTCGAGGAGGTCGAGCTCACCGGCCCGCTGGCGGGCGCGTCGGGTTGGCGGGTGCTCTACCGCTCCACCACCGCCGACGGCGCGCCCGCGGTGGTCAGCGGCATGGTCCTCGCGCCCGCCGGCGACCCGCCCGAGGGTGGGCGACCGGTCGTGGCGTGGGCGCACGGCACCACCGGCATCGCGGACCGCTGCGCTCCGAGCGCCACCGGCAACCTCTTCTACGACGACTACGGCCAGGTGGGACGCGACCTGCTCGACCAGGGGTTCGTCGTGGCCGCAACCGACTACCACGGTCTCGGCACGCCCGGCGTGCACACCTACCACCACAGCGAGGAGATGGCGCACGCCACGATCGACTCGGTCGCCGCGGCGCACGACCTCGACGACGTCGGGCCGCTTCGTCCGGAGTGGTTCGTCGTCGGCCACAGCGAGGGCGGCCTGGCGGCGCTCGCCACCGACGCGGTCGCCGACGAGGCGCTCCCCGAGCTGGACTACCGCGGCGCGATCGTCGCCGCACCGACGCCACCGCTGGGCACCTACGCGCCCTTCATGTTCGAGATCGAAGGCCGCGGCTACGCCGTGCTGCTGCTCGAGGCCGTCGCCGGGATCGCGCCGGACCTCGCCCCGGCCGTCGCGCTCGGTCCCGAGGCCGCGAGCCGCGAAGCGCTGGTGACCCACGGGTGCTGGGAGGAGGCCGTCCCCGGCTTCGACGACATCCCGCCGGAGCAGATGCTCGCCGAGCCCGACGTGGGACAGCGCCTGGCGGAGGTCCTCGCGGTGTGGGCCGCCTACGACCCGGCCACGGTCGCGGGACCGATGCTGGTGGTGCAGGGCGAAGCCGACGAGTCGGTGCTTCCGCCGATCACGGCCCAGCTCGTCGACGACCTGTGCGCGCACCGCCGCACGATCGAGTACCGCACCTACCCAGGCGCGGGCCACGACGAGGTCATGGCGGCGTCGAGCGCCGACGTCGCCGCCTGGATGGCCGCCCGCCTGGCCGGGGAACCCGCACCCACCACCTGTCGCGACACCTGAGCACGGCCTCGAAGCGGTGAGCCGGATCTGATGCGGCACCAGCACGATGATCCGATCCGTGGCTCACGGCAGCTTGCTCATCGAGGTCGGGACCCCGGTGGAGGTCGTGAGCGAGCGGCTCGGCCACGCCAACATCGCCTTCACGATGCAGACCTACCAGCACGTCCTGCCCGACGTACAGGCCGACGCCGCCACGGCAACCGAGCGGCTCGCCAAGCCCAAGGCGGCGGGCTGGGGCGCTCTCACGACGGCCGGTCGGCGATCCGAGGGACGCGCTTCCGGGCACGGTCGGGGGACCGCCGGTAGCCTCGGCGCGCCCGTCGGGTCGGGAGCTTCCTCCTGGCTATGACCCATCCCGGCGCATCGCACTCCCTCGACGAAGGACGCACGATGTCGACGTTGAGCCGTCGCTCATTCCTCACCCGGAGCGTCGTGGCGACCGCCGGCGCCACCGTGGCCGGCAGCACCCTCGCGCAGACGCTCGCAGCCGCCGCCGGCGCCGGTCCGCCGGTCCCGATGCCGGGTGGCAAGGGGTCCGCGTACGGGCCGCTGTCGCGGGTCCCGGACCAGAACGGCGACGAGATCCTCGCCCTCCCGGCCGGGTTCCGCTACGTCACCTTCTCGAAGATCGGAGACGTGCTGTCGGACGGCACGCCCGTGCCGATGGCGCTCGACGGCATGGGGGCCTTCCGGGGGCCTCGGGGCACGACGCTGCTCATCCGCAACCACGAGGTCCGCACCCCGCCGGGGTTCGTCCGCGGGTCGGTGCAGGGGCCCCAGGAGCTGAGGTACGACCCGACGGGCGTGGGCGGCACGACGTCGCTCCTGTTCGACACGCAGCGTCTCGAGCTCGTCCGGGACTGGGTCAGCTTCAGTGGATCGATCGTGAACTGCGCCGGCGGCGTCGCGCTGCACGACGCCGGCTGGATCACCTGCGAGGAGAGCGTGAGCGGGCCCCAGCAGGGGTTCGCCCGCAAGCACGGGTACCCGTTCTTCGTGCCCGCGTCGACGGGGACGCCGGTCGCGGCGGAGCCTCTGACGGCAATGGGGCGGTTCACCCACGAAGCCGTGGCTGTCGATCCCCGCACCGGCACGGTGTACGAGACCGAGGACTCCGGCAACGACAGCGGGTTCTACCGGTTCCGGCCGGTCGACCCGTTCGACCTCACCCGTGGCGGCACGCTCGAGATGCTCGCCGTGGCCGGTGCCGACGGCTACTCGACGCTGACCGGTCAGCAGGCCGGTGTCGCGCTCCCGGTGCGTTGGGTCCCCATCGACGATCCGGACCCCGACCTCGAGGCGAACCCGGCGGCCGGCGTGGCGCAGGAGGGGATCGCCAAGGGCGCCGCCGTGTTCAACCGTCTCGAGGGCATCTGGTACGACCAGCGGACCGGCGGCGTCTTCTTCAACTCGACCAGCGGCGGCGACGCCGGGTACGGACAGGTCTGGCACTACGACCCTCGAGCGGAGAGCCTGACACTGTTCTTCGAGTCCCCCGGCGGCTCGGTGCTCGACTCACCCGACAACCTCGTGGTGACGCCCCGCGGCGCCATCCTCATCTGCGAGGACGACGCGTCGGGCGCCGACGATGACACGCACCCGCTCGCCCCCGGCATCGTCGATGTGAACCGCCTCGTCGGCATCGACCGCACCGGCGACGCGTTCGAGTTCGCGGTGAACACGCTCAACGGCACGGAGCTCGCGGGCGCCTGCTTCTCGCCGAACGGCCGCGTGCTCTTCGTCAACATCTTCGGCCTGTTCGACATCCCCGGCAGCGGCATGACCTGTGCGATCACCGGCCCTTGGGGCCGCGGACCCCTGTAGGCGCCCGTCGACGACCGGGGCCCGCGGGGCTGTCTCGCCCTTCGGCGGAGAAGGATCCGATGAGGCCACGTCGCCGTCGACAGCGGCGGTTGACCGCTACTTGGATCGTGAGAAGACCGATGCCCGTGCGTGGTCTCGCGATCGACGGACAGGAGCAGGGAGCAGGGAGACACCGTGAACCAAGGGATCAGCGAGATCCTCACCTTCGCCGTCGGCGTGGCGATCAGCCCCGTGCCGATCATCGCGGTGATCCTGATGTTGTTCTCGGCCCGCGCCAAGGTGAACGGGCCGATGTTCCTGCTCGGATGGGCCGCCGCACTCGCCGTCGTGGGCTTCGCCGTCTACTTCGCCGCCGATGCCGATGATCCATCGACGAGCAGCGGAGCGTCCGATGCCATCTCCTGGGGCCAGGTCGTCCTCGGCGCTCTCCTCGTGGTGCTCGCCCTGAGGACCTGGCGGAAGCGGCCCGCACCCGGCGAACAACCCGACATGCCGAAGTGGATGGGCGGGATCGATGGCCTCGCTCCGAGCAAGGCCCTCGGCCTGGGTCTGTTGCTGGCCGGCCCCAACCCCAAGAACCTGCTGCTGACCGTCGGTGCGGCGAACTCGCTGGCCCAGCTCGGCTTGGAAACGACCGACGCGGTGGTCTCGTTGATCGTCTTCGTCATCGTCGGGAGTCTCACCATCGGCCTCCCGGTCCTCTACTACCTGGTCGGCGGCGAACGCGCCCACACCGCCCTCGACGACCTCAAGGCCTGGCTCACGCTCCACAACGACGCCGTCATGACCGTGCTCTTCCTCGTGTTCGGCGTGAAGCTGATCGCAAGCGCCATCCCACCCCTGACCGGGTGACCCGGTCCCGCGTCGAGCCAGGAGGACGAGACCCACCGAGTCCCCCCGCCCGGGAGCGTGGGCGGCCTGTCTCTGGCCTCCCGACCCTGTCCTGGGCTCGTCCCACCCGTCGTCGGTGAGCGGGCCGGCTGAGCCGGCCTACTCCTCCGGCCGGGCGCCAGCGGGCAAGCTCTCCCCTGACGCCTCCATGGGGTGGCCGGCACCACCCCGGGGTCAGGGCTTCGCAAGCAGCGGGGCGGCTCGGCCGGCGACGGGTGGCAGGTCGAGGTAGGTGACCAGCCCGGGCGCTGCCTCACACACGTACGGGATCGCGTTGACGCAGTGCATGGCCGTCGCGACGATGCCGGGGTTTCGGCGCAGCCCGGCCTCGATCGAGACCGGGTGCCATCCCTTGAAGGTCGTCAGGGACCCAGGGTCGCCGGTCACCTCGACCTCGAAGCGTTCGCCCGCTGCGCCGAACGACCACGCGGGATCGAGGTGCTCCTGGCCCATCAGCCAGTTGACCGCAGCCGTGACCACCGGCTCGCCGCGCACGGTGGCCTCCCACCGGAACCGCTGCGCCGCGACCAGTCCGGGCTCGATCGAGCCGATCGGCGAGTCGATGGGCGCCGTGGCGACCGCGACCTCGTGGGTCGTGCGCAGCTCATCGTCGAGCGCGAAGCCCAGCACGTCTGCGACCATCCGCACCGACTGGCCGAACCCAGCGCCGAGGATCTCGGCCATGGCGCTCGTCCGGGCCCGCTCAGGGGTGGCGCCGAAGAGCATCCAGTCGCGGATCACGTCGACGGCGCCGTAGGTCCGGATGTCGGAGAACTCCTCGGCGCGCACGTGCGTGATCGACCCCGACAACGCGGAGATGACGAGCGGGAACCGTTCGGTGATGCCTCCGGGATGGATGCCGGTGCCGTGAAGGGTCGTCCCGGCGGCCTTGGCGATGGCGTCGAAGGTCGCCCGTTCGTCGGCATCGGGGTAGAACCACCCGAGCGGGGTGACCACGTCCTTGCCCGACTGGAGGATGCGCTTCACGAGCTCAGGGTCAGCGAACAGCGGGCTGTAGAGCACGGCATCGGCATCGACCGCGAGCAAGGTGTCGACATCGGTGCCGGCCGCCACCCCGATCGGGTCACGGCCGACGAGCGTGCCCACATCCACCCCGTCCTTCTCCGCCGAGTGGACCCAACAGCCCACCAGCTCGAGCTGCGGGTGTGCGAGCGCGCCCTCGATCGCGGCTCGGCCCACGTTGCCGGTCGCCCACTGGATGAGCCGGTACGGAGGCATCAGGTTCCCACCGGACGTCGGGTCGTCTCATCCGGACGAGAGACGTCACGGTTCGGATCGGCTGGGCGGGAGGTTCATCGTGACCTCGTGGTGGTGGGGGCTCGAGCGAGGGGACGGGGATCGTGATGGCCGGCGGCTCCGTCCCACCGTCGGCTCCCCCTTCGTTCGGCGATCCTACGACTGAGCTCGCTCTCCGATCTGCCCTTGCGCGCGGGTCCGGCTCGTGATTACCTACAACCATATGGTTGTAGGTTTGCTGGACGGACGAGCGGGCCGACCGGGTCTTCCATGCCCTGGCCGACGTGCACCCGGCGCGACATCGTCGTGCGCACGCTCGAGGGCGAGCACTCGGTGTCCGCCCTGGCCCGCCGCTACCCGATGAGCTTCGCCGCCGTGCAGAAGCACGTCGCCGTGCTGGAAGAGGCGGGACTGGTGACCAAGCAGCGCAAGGGACGAGAACAGCTCGTCCGCGGCAACGTCGACACCGTCCGCCGGGCGTCGCAGCTGCTGGACGCCCTGGAAGCGGTGTGGCGCGGCCGCGTCGACCGGATGAGCGAGATCCTCGCCGACCCCGATGGAGGCACCCCATGACCGTCACGAACGTGCACAAGGACCCCGACGCCCTGACGATGACCATCACCGTCGAGCTCGACGCCACGGTCGAACGGGCGTGGCAGCTGTGGGCCGACCCGCGCCAGCTCGAGCGTTGGTGGGGCCCGCCGGGCTACCCCGCGACCTTCGTCGACCACGACCTCACGGTCGGCAGCCGAGCCACCTACTACATGACGAGTCCGGAGGGTGAGAAGTACCACGGCTGGTGGGAGGTGCTGGCCGTCGACCCGCCGCGACGGCTCGAGGTGAAGGACGGCTTCGCCGACGACACCGGCAAGCCCAACGACGACATGCCCGTGGGCAGGATGGTCGTCACGCTGGACGAGCGGGACGGCAGGACCGAGATGGTCATCACGTCGCACTTCCCGACGCCCGAGGCGATGGAGCAGCTGCTCACCATGGGTCAGGAAGAAGGGATGGTCGAGGCGATCGGCCAGATCGAGGGGATCCTGGCCGGCACCGCTTGAAACCTGCGACCTGCCCCACAGGTGCGGAGCGACCCGGGCAGGGGCTTCGCGGCCGATGAGCCGATCGTCGGGTTCGCAATGGCTCACCAGACGTCGAGCCCTGCATCTCGATCTGAGTACGATCGCCCGATCAAGAGAAGCGGGACGATCACCATCCTCTTCACCGACATCGTCGGATCCACCGATCTGCTGTCGCGCCTCGGCGACGACAAGTGGGACGTCGCCCGACGGGCGCACTTCACCGCCCTGCGCGAGCTGCTCGCCGTCCACGGCGGCACCGAGGTGAAGAACACCGGCGACGGGCTGATGGCGTCGTTCCCGAGCGCCGTCGACGCGGCTGCCTGCGCCGTCGTCATGCAGCAGCGCGTCGAGCGCGAGGGCAACGCCGGCTCCCCCATCCAGATGCGGATCGGCCTGTCCACGGGCGAGGCCGCCAGCGAGGGTGGCGACTGGTTCGGCACACCCGTGGTGGAGGCGGCCCGGCTGTGCGCGCTCGCGATGCCCGGCGAATCGTGGGCCACCTCGATCGTCCGCGTGCTCGTCGGCTCCTCCGGAAGCGCAACCTTCCGAGACGTCGGGCCCACGATGCTGAAGGGCTTCGAGCAGCCGGTCGACGTCGTGGCCATCGAGGCCGGCACCGGCCCCGACTGGTCCTACTACGCATCGGTCGACGCCCATCTCGAGGCATCCGACGCGCTCGTCGCGCAGCTGGACTTCTGGGAGTCGCTTCCGTCGATCCAAGAAGTCCGGTCCACGGCCGCTGGCAGCCCTGTCGCCGGTGGCCGGCGACCGGATCTGCGACATCGGGTGCGGTTCGGGCACCGAGCTCGCCCGCCTCGCCCGGATCATCGGCGACGAGGGCCGGGCGGTGGGCGTCGACCCCAGCCAGCTCATGTGCGACGAGTCCAGGCGTCGGGCCACCGCGGCCGGCGTCGACGTCGAGGTGGTGTGTGCCGACGGGCGCGAGACGGGGCTCGCCGAGCGGCAGCTTCGATGCCGTCCGCATCGAGCGGGTCATCCAGCACATCGGCGACGCAGCCGGCTTCCTTCGCGAGGCGCTCCGGCTCGTGCGCCCCGGTGGGCGGGTCGTCGTCGTCGACTCCGACTGGGGCTCCCTGATGATCCACCCCGGCGACCGATCGCTCATCGACCGAATGAAGGGCGGCCTGACGAGTGGACCGCTGCGCCAACCCTGGGCCGGGCGGACGCTCCACGGCGCCATGCTCGACGCCGGCTTCGCCGAGGTCGCCAGCAGCGTGCACGCCGTGTCGGCGGGCCCCGGCATCGCGGCATCGAACGATGCCTTCAAGGCCCGCCGCGTCGCGGCGGGGATCGGCACCGAGGCGGAGCTGGACGCGTTCGGAGCCGACCACGCCGCCGCCATGGAGCGCGGCGACGGCGTCTACGCCTTCTGCATGTTCGTCGCCTGGGGACGACGCCCCGCCGAGCCGTAACGGGCGGTGCCGACCCGACTGGGGGTCAGAACCACAGCGGGTCGACGCTCGATGCCCCGTCCGTGCACGCATCGGGCCGCTGCTCGCACCTCGAGCGGCGTCGAGCGCCTCCGACGCGCGCACCGCCTTGGGGCTCCTGGTTCTCGGGCCGACGACTCGCGCTCGTCTTCTCGGGTCATCGTCATCTTGGTCATCCGGGCTTCACGAGCCGTCAGCCGATATCGCGCATGAATGGAAGGATCGTTCCATTTCTGCTGGCTAGCGAGTAGCCTCGACGGCGTGGACTTCGTGCGGCCGATCGAGGCCATCGTGCCAGGCGCCCAGGGGCGGGTGCTCGCCGTCCTGGCCGAGACCACGGCCGAGCTGAACCTGCGGACCATCGCCCAGCTCGCCGGGATCAGCCAGGCCCAGGCATCCCGCTTGCTTCCCGACCTGGTCGCGCTCGGCGTCGTCGAGCGGCGGGAGGTTCCGCCGGCATCCCTGTTCCGGCTCGTGCCCGAGCACGTCGCCTCCCGGGCGCTGCTCGCACTCGCCCGCTCGACCGACACCGTGCTCGACGAGATGGGTCGACTGGCCGGCGCGCTCCCCCACCCACCCGTGAGCGTGATCGTCTTCGGATCGTTCGCCCGACGGGAAGCCGAGGCCGACAGCGACATCGACGTCGTCGTCGTCCGGCCCGCTGAGGTCGACGAGGACGACGACGCGTGGTCGGCCTCGCTCGAAGCCTGGCGCCGCGACGTACGCCGGCTCACCGGCAACCCGGTCGAGGTCCTCGAGGTGAGCGCGGACGAGGCGGCCACGAAGCTCGCCGGCCGCGCCCAGGTGTGGGCCGACATCCGGCGTGATGGCCGTGTCGTGCACGGGCTCGGCGTCGATGAGCTCCGGGCGGTGCGCAGTGCCTAAGCCCGGTCGCGCCAGGCCGGTGTCGGCAGCACAGGTCCGTGCCTACGCGGCCAAAGCCCAGGAGTTCGCCGAGGCCGCGGCCAGCGATCTCGCGGCCGGACGCAACATCGCGGCGACGAGCCTGGCCATCCACGCCGGCATCAACTCCGCCGACGCCGTCTGCGGCGCTCGCCTCGGCAAGCGCGCCGCCGGCGAGGACCACGACCAGGTGCTCGCCCTCCTCCGCCAGGCAGGCCCCGACGGCGCCGAGGTCGAGCGCGAGCTGCGCCGCCTGCTGCCGCTCAAGACGAAGGCCGAGTACGAGCCCGACGACATCGCACCATCCGTCGCCGCGAAGGCGGTCGAGCGCGCCCAGCGATGCGCCGCCGTTGCGCGACGGGTGGCGGAGACCACGCGGTAGCGGTCAGGTGGCGAGCGACTGACCGTGATCGGTCGCTGCACGCCCCCAGCTCGTCCACCGACCCGACCTCGAACGGCCGGAGGAAGGCCGTCTCATCCGGAGGAACACTCCGAGAACAACGAAGGCCCAGGTCGCTGACCTGGGCCTTCGGGCTTCAGATGGTGGCGGGGGCAGGATTTGAACCTGCGACCTTCGGGTTATGAGCCGGATGGTCAGGCTCGATTCCCGTCCTGTCCTGTACCTTCCAGTACCTCTGAGGTGGGGTTTCGCGCATTCGACGTGCCAGTCCGTACCACTGCGGACCAGCGAATCCCAGCCCGCGGTGTAGAAGAGAGTGTAGAAGCCTCGAGTCGCCCGCGGAGACCGCACTTTGGGTCGCTCGTCGTTCGCTGAGCACCGTCGCAGTTGCCTCTCACCGGGGTCGTTCCTTGATGCCGGCCTTGAGAAGGTCGACGACTTCGGCGATGCGTTCGGCGCGAAGGTCTGGTCGACGCTTGGTGGCGTCGATCCAGCGGAGGTAGGCGCGGCGGTAGAACTGCGCGAGCCCGTCGAAGAACGCAGCGGCGTCGGGTTCGGCCGCGAGCGCTGCGGCGATGTCCTCGGCAAGGTCGTCGCGTTGGGGCCCTTCGGGGTAGAGGACGACGTCGACCTCGTCACCGGGGGCGATCCCGCAGTCGCGTCGCCACGCCGGTCCGAGCACGATCGCCCATCCGTCGTCGATCGCTTCGACGACGGCTCGGACGCCCATGCCGTTCACGGAGCCGGCCACGGGATGCGAGGGCTTGTGGCCCCAGGCGTCGTCGGGCGCGAAGGGAAGCGGTACGAGGACGCGCCGCTTTGCGTTGCTGACGACGGTTGCCGTGAAGCGGCGGGAGGGGCCGGCCATGGTTCTCATCATCGCGGAGCGGCTCGGTGAGTACACCGACCGATCGCTGGTGACACCCGAGCACAGTTCAGCTGTTGCGACCGATACGCACACGGTTGCCGCCTGGGTCGAGGACGCTGAACTCGCGCATCCCACACGGCTGGTCCGCGACCTCGGAGACATCGAGGCCGGCGGCCTGCCATGTCGCATGCAGGGCGTCGAACGTCGCCGGCGTGCAGGTAGGCCTCGCCGCGGTCACGGCCATCGGCGGGTGGGGTGGCGAGGTGCAGTTCGATGCCATCGCGATACGCGGCCGCGAACCTTCGTCATAGGTCTCGACGTCGAAGCCGGCCCTGGTCCAGAACCCTCCTGACGCGGCAACGTCCTCGGTGGCGAGCATCGCTGTGGGTCAGCTGTTGTCGATGATCTGGCACACGGGTGCGTCGGTGCAGCGCGCCGGGTCGAGCGTGTCGGCGTTGGCGGCGAGACCTCGCAGCTGGGTTCGGACCTGACGCAGCTCGGCCATGCGGTGGTCGATGTCGGCGAGGTGCCGCTCGATCAACGTGGTGACGTGTTCGCAGGGCGCCTCGCCCCGGGAGCGGATGTCGATGATCTGCGCGATCTCGGCGACGGTGAAGCCGGCCGCCTGCGCGGATCGCACGAAGCGCAACACCGCGAGCGTGTCGTCGTGGTAGTCGCGGTAGCCGGAACCGGTGCGGGCAGGTTCGGCGACGAGCCCGGATTGCTCCCAGTACCTGATGGTCTTGGTCGGCACGCCACTGCGTTCGCTCAGCTCACCGATGCGCACGACCGAACCCTAGACCCCTTGACCTTCCAGTGCACGGGAAGGTTTAGGGTGGACGCATGGAGGTTCGCATCCTGTACTTCGAGGACTGCCCCAACGTCGGCCTCGCCGAGCAACGCGTGCGCGACCTCGCCGCCGGTGATCCCGAGATCCGGGTCGTCCGCCAACGCGTCGCCGACCCGGCGGACGCCGCAGCTGCGGGATTGCACGGCTCGCCGACGATCCTCATCGACGGTGTCGACCCGTTCGTCGAGCCCGGCACCGAGACGTCGTGGGCATGCCGGGTGTTCGTGTCGGCCGACGGCATCCAAGGCGCGCCGTCCACGGAACAGCTGCGCGCGGCAATGGGCCGGTGAGACCGACCGAAGGCGGTTCGGTTCGGTGCCGTGTCCGCAGTGGGCATGGCGCGGCTTTGCTCGGTGACCGCCCTCGTCACAGCCGGAGCCTTGTCGGTAGCCGTCAGCTGGATGGGCGGATCGGTCGGGCTCGGCGTGGCAGCGGGGCTTCTTGTCGGCGCGCTCGTTGTGGCGCGGCGACGCGACGCTCACGCGTGCTGTGACGTTGAGCTTCCAGGCGCCGCCACGGACAGAGCCACATCGTGACCACGGCTCCTGACCTGACGTCGCCGCTCGACGGGCACCGCGACGAACTCGCCATTCAACGCGCGGGCCTCGCAGCGATCCGCGCCGGACAACATCTCACGGCGACCGAGTTCGGCAGTGCGGCCGGTCTCGATCCGCCACCCGCGCAAGTGGTCATCGACAGCCTCCTCGCCCGGCAAGCCGCCACGGTCACCGACGGCCGCGTCGACGGGATCGGTGCAGATGTCACCGGAATGCGTGCGAGGTCGCGCAGGTCACCCATGCCGAGCCCGAACACAGGCAAGCGCCGGACTGTCAGCCATGCGTGCCGGTCACCGCTCGCCGGTGGGGAGGCGGTCGAAGGTCCGAACGCACTCGGGCGAGCAGAACAGGTGCTCGACACCGTTGACGGTGCGGGTGGCGGCGGCGCTGGATCTTCCGACTGCCATCTGGCAGATGGGATCGACGGAACGGTCGGGTAGAGCGGGACATGAGGTGATGGCGTAGAGGTCGACCGGTTCGGGGATACCGCGAAGCGCGGTCGGTCCGAGGGCGGCGACGGCCATGCCGGCGTGCTCGGCGGCGTCGGCGACCGCAGCGGTGGCGACCACTTGGTCGGGTTGCGCGAGGGCGGCGATGCGGGCGGCGACGTTGACGGTGGCGCCGAACCAGTCGCCGTCGCGTTCCACGACCGGCCCGTGGTGGAGTCCGATGCGCAGGAGCGGGAAGGCGGCCTCGTGATCGGCGAGGTGGCAGATCCGCCCGGCGAGAGCGAGAGCGTCGTGCGAGCTGTTGCGAGACCAGCATGACGGCGTCGCCGATGCCCTTGACCAGTTGGTCGCCGTCGCCGAGGGAGGTGGTGGTGAGCTCGCCGAGCCGCTCGGCGAGGTCGGCGGCGGTCTCGTCGCCGTGGGCGGCGGTGGCGACGGTGAACCCGGCGAGGTCGATGAAGACCACGGTGCGTTCGATGGCAGTCGGGTCGGTGTCGGTCATGGCACGGTCGCTGGCTCGTCGGGTGCGGGCGCGCCAGGCGGTGACGGCGAGCGCGAACGCTCCGCAGACGATGGCGACGTCGGCGACGTTGAAGGTCGGCCACCAGCCGGTGTAGAGCATGTCGACGACGGTGCCGGCTTGTGACCGGTCGGCGACGTTGGCCAGTGCGCCGCCGACGACGACGCCCGCAGCGATGGAGCTGGCGAACAGGCCTCGCCACGCTGCGACGGCGATGCCGGCGGCGACGGCGCCGGTGAGGGTGAGGACCAGCCACGTCGGGGTGTCGTTGCCCATGCCGAACGCGACGCCGGGGTTGTGGGAGAGGCGGAGATCGAGCGGGCCCGGCAGGTCGATGTCGCGGTCGGCGAGCGCGGCGCTCGCCGCGATCTTGGTGGCGAGGTCGACGGCGAACACGGCGGCCGCGGTGGCCACGAGGGTGATGTGCTTGCGTCGGGACGGGCCGGAGAGGTCGGTGGTCATTTGCGGGCGAGCCGGAGTCCGTTGGCGATCACGGCGAGCTCGGAGAGCTCGTGGGCGAGCACCGCGACCGGCAGGCCGAACACCCCGAAGAGGGCGCCGGGGACGAGCACGGCGAGGATGACGAGGCTGAGCGCGATGTTCTGGGCCACGACTGCGGCGGGTGCGGCGCCCGATGCGCAGGGCCTCGGTGAGCTTGGACAGGTCATCGGCCATGAGGGCGACATCGGCGGTTTCGAGGGCGACGTCGCTGCCGGCGGTGCCCATGGCGATACCGACCGACGCGGCGGCGAGGGCGGGCGCGTCGTTGACGCCGTCGCCGACCATGCCGACGTGTCCGCTGCGGGCGAGCTCGGCGATGAGCCGGGACTTGTCCTCGGGCTTGAGGTGGGCGTGCACCTCGTCGATGCCGACCTGGCTCGCGACCGCGGCGCCGGTGCGGGCGTTGTCCCCGGTGAGCATCACGATCCGGTCGACCCCCTCCTGGCGGAGCTCGGCGATGGCGTCGGCGGCTTGGGGGCGGATGACGTCGGCGATGCCGATCACGCCGAGGACCCGGTCATCGACGGCGGTCACGATCGCGGTTTGGCCGGAGGTCTCGAGTTGCTCGACGCGGTCGCGCAGCCCGTTCGAGGGCGAGCCCGCGGTCTTCCATGAGGGCGGGCGATCCGACCAGGTAGCGGTGGCCGTCGGCGGAGGCTTGGGCGCCGGCGCCGACGAGGGCCTCGAAGGTGTCGCCGGCCGATGGGGTGGCGAGGCCGAGGTCGCGGGTGCGGATCATCACGGCTTTGGCGAGGGGGTGCTCGGAACGCTGCTCGACGACCGACGCAGCTGCCAGCACTGTCTGTTCGGTCTCGCCGGGGGCGGGGATGACTTCGACGACTCGGGGCTGGCCCTGGGTGAGGGTTCCGGTCTTGTCGAGCGCCAGCACGGTGAGCCGGGCGAGCTCTTCGAGGTAGATGCCGCCTTTGATGAGGATGCCCTTGCGGCTGGCGTTGCCGATGGCGGCGACGTAGCTGACCGGGATCGAGATCACCAGCGCGCACGGCGCGGCGGCGACGATCACCGTCGCCGCCCGGGCCACCCATTCGGACCACTCGCCGGTGAGGGCACCGCCCCCGACGGCGACGGCGAACCCGCCGGCGAGCACGGCCGGTGAGTACCGGCGGGCGAAGCGGTCCATGAACTTCTCGCCCCGGCCCTTCTGCTCTTGGGCTTCGCTGACGAGGTGCACGATCTTGGCCAGCGTGTTGTCCGCCGAGGTCGCGGTCGCTTCCACCACCAGCGCGCCGGTGGTGTTGAGCGTGCCGGCGAACACCTTGTCGCCGGTCTGCTTCTCGACCGGCGCCGATTCGCCGGTGATGGCCGCCTCGTTGAGCGCGGAGCGGCCCTCGACGATGACGCCGTCGGTGCCGACTCCTTCGCCGGGGCGCACCACGAACCGGTCCCCCACCGCCAGCGCGTCGAGGTCGATCTCTTCCTCGACGCCGTCACGCAGTCGGTTCACCCGTTTCGGGGCGAGGTCCATCAGGGCGCGGATGGCGTTGCGGGTGCGGTCCTCGGTGAACTCCTCGAGCGCTTCGGAGATCGAGTACAGGAACGCGAGCGTGGCGGCCTCGCCCCACTCGCCGAGGCCCGCCCGCGGCGAGGGTGCCGACGGTCATCAACAGCTCGATGCCGATCACCCGTTCGCGCACCAGCTCGGTGACCGCCTCGAGCGCGAAGAACCGCAACCCCGCCACCGTCGAGGCCACGTACAGACCGGTGACCGCGATGTCGGGGGCGTCGAAGCGGCCGGCGACGAACCCGACGACCAGCAAGAACCCGGCGAGCGCCGACCAGCGCACCTCCCGGCTCTCCCACACGTGCTCTACGTCATCATCGTCGTCGACATCGTCGTCGTGATCGACGTCGGCGGCGAACCCGAGGGGGTCGGGGGCGTTCATTCGGCCGCCCGGTAGTTCGGGCACAAGGAGATCTCCACGCCCTCACACGCCAGCAACTCGGCGCCGGAGCGCAACACCGCCACGACCTCGGGGCGGGCGATCCGGTAGAAGACCTGACGGCCGTCGGGCCGGTCGGTCACCAACCCGCACCCCTTCAAGCACTGCAGGTGCCCCGAGATGTTGCTCTGGGATCCCTCCAACCGCTTCGCCAGGTCCGTGACCCGTAGCTCGCCGCCGCTGAGCTGGTCGAGGATGGCGAGGCGGATGGGATCAGCGAACCCCCGGAACAGCTGCGCGGCGAGCTGGACATCCGTCGACATCCGCTCACCCGACGCGCCCCGCACCGGCGGATCCGCCCGCCCGCCGCCCTTCCCGGGCAGCACCTCCTCAGAAGAACGAAGCAACGGCATAGAGGCGATGATAACGGTAGATACCGTAGAGTCAACGTCTGTGAAGTCGGTCGTCTCGGATCGTGCGCTGGAGCGTGGCTGTGGCTGAGCGCCGCGCCGGCTGGGGCGGACTCGTCGCGGTCGGGCCGTGGTGGCTTCGCTACACCGGTGTCTACGGACCGACCGGTCGCCACGCCCATCACGCCGTGCAGATCATCTCCTCGACCACCGACGTGACCGTCGCCCACGGCCGCGACGCCTCCTCGACCGTGCTGAGGGCCCCGACGATCACCATCCCGTCGGACCTCAGCCATGCGATCGTGTCCTCGGGGACCGCGACCATCGTCTTCGTCGACGGGGACAGCGCCGCTGGGCGCCGCCTCTCCGCGCGTTGCGACGGCCGGCCTGTCGGTGCCGACACCCTCACCCCTGCACCGGACGGGGACGGCGGGCAGATCGTCAGCGAGGTCCTCGCACTGGTCGACGACACCACGGTCGCCGCGGCGCCGGTGACGCCTGCGGTCGCCGCCGTGCTCGCTGAGCTCGCCGAGGACCCCGGCACCGGCACCCTGGTCGAGCTCGCCGCCCGCGCCGGCCTGTCCCCCAGCCGGTTCTCGCAGCGCTTCGCCCGAGAGGTCGGCATCCCGCTGCGCAGCTACCGGCGGTGGGTCCGGATGCTGCACGCCGTCGAAGCGCTCGCCGAAGACTCGATGGGAGGGGTCGGCCGCGGACCTGGGCGGCCATCATCGCTGCTGAGCGATAACATCTGCGAATGTCGCTGACTGAGTTGTCGCCGGTTGCTGTTGCCGCCCGATTGTTCCGAGGCCTCGCCGATCCGACGAGGCTTGCGATCCTGCTGGAGCTGCTCGACGGTGAACGCCGAGTGTCCGACCTGGTCGAGCGGGTGGGCAGCTCGCAGTCGAACGTGTCGGGTCATCTGGCGTGCCTGCGGGAGTGCGGTCTGGTGCACCGACCGTCCCGGCGAGCGCCGACAGGTGTTCTACCGACTGTCGGGGCCCGAGGTCGTCGGGCTGCTGCGCGTCGGCCGAGCTGCTGCTCGCTGCGAACGGGGCGGCGATCGAGCTGTGCTCGAACCCGCTGATGGGCGAGGGGTGCTGCGATGGGTGACGCGTGCTGCGCGCACGACGAGGCACCGGACGGGGTCGATGAGCCGCGACCGGTTCGGACGGAGCCGAGCCTCGTTCTGGCGGATCGGCGAGGTGCGCTGCGTCGATCTGTCTGGCGTGTTGTTCGCTCGCCGGGCTGGTGACCGAGCGACGTGTTGTCGCGACGGCCTGTTTCGTCGCGGCGTTGGTGGTCGGTGGATGGACGTTCGTCCCGTCGTCGCTGCGTGGCTTTGGTGCGAGGGTCGGCTCGGCGTCGGCACGTTGATGACGATCGCCGCGATCGGCGCGGTGTTGCTCGGCGAGTTCGGCGAGGCGGCATCGCTGGCGTTCCTGTTCTCGATCTCCGAGGCGCTCGAGGGCTACGCGATGGCGCGCACCCGCGCGGGGTCTGCGTGCGCTGATGTCGCTCGTCCCCGACCGGGTGACGGTGCGCCGCGACGGCGAACAGGTCGAGGTCGATCCGGCCGAGCTGGTCGTCGGCGACGTGATGGTCGTCGGCGCCGGGCGAGCGCATCGCCACCGACGGCGTCGTGCGGGCCGGGCGCATCGGCGGTCGATCTGTCGGCGATCACCGGCGAGTCGGTACCGGTCGAGGTCGGACCCGGCGCGGAGGTGTTCGCGGCGGCGATCAACGGCGGCGGCGTGCTCGAGGTCGAGGTCACGGCGACGCACCCGGGACAGCTCGCTGGCCCGTGTGGTGCACATCGTCGAGGAGGCACAGGAGCGCAAGGGCGCAGCCAACGGCTGGCCGAGCGCGTCGCCCGACCGCTCGTGCCCGGCGTGATGATCGTCGCGGCGGCGGTCGCCGTCGATCGGCTCGCTGCTCGGCGATCCCGAGCTGTGGATCAGCCGAGCGCTGGTCGTGCTCGTCGCCGCCGCGCCGTGCGCGTTCGCGATCTCGGTGCCGGTCACCGTCGTCGCTGCCATCGGTGCCGCGGCACGGATGGGTGCCCTGGTGAAGGGCGGCGCCGCGCTCGAAGCGCTCGACGGCATCCGGGTCGTCGCCCTCGACAAGACCGGCACGCTGACCCGCAACCGGCCGCAGGTCATCGACGTCGACTCGACCCGCGGAACTGCTCCGAGCCGACGTGTTGTCGAGTCGCCGCCGCGCTGGAAGCGCGCAGCGAGCACCCGCTCGCAGCCGCCATCCTCGCCGCCGCATCCGATCCAGCCCGAAGCCGCACGACGTGCGAGGCAGTTGTCGGCAGCGGCCTCGTCGGCATCGATCGACGGCACGATCGCGCGCGGCTCGGTCGAGCCCGGCTTCATCGACGCCGGCCGGCTCAGCGACACGGTCGAGCAGTCACCAGGGCGACGGGGCGACGGTCGTCCTCGTCGAGCACGACGGGCGAGCTGCTCGGGCTGATCGCGGTCCGCGACGAGCTGCGCGCCGACGCCGCCGCAGGCCATCGCGTCGCTGCGCCGACATCGGCGTCCAGCGATGTCGTGATGCTCACCGGCGACAACCGTCGCACCGCCGACGCGCTCGGCGCCGAGGCCGGCGTCGACGAGGTCCGCGCCGAGCTGCTGCCCGAGGACAAGGCCGCGCATCGTCGACGACCTCAGTCGCGATCGGCCCGGTCGCGATGGTCGGCGACGGCATCAACGACGCTCCTGCGCTCGCGACCGCCGACGTCGGCATCGCGATGGGCGCCGTCGGCAGCGACGTCGCCATCGAAGCCGCCGACGTCGCGCTCATGGGCGACGACCTCGACCACCTGCCCGAGCGTGCTCGCCCACGCCCGCCGGGCCGGTCGGATCATGCGCCAGAACCTGCTGCTGTCGGGCGCCATCCTCGTCGACCCTGGTCCCGCTCGCCGCGGCGGGCGTGCTCGGCCTCGCCGCGGTCGTCGCCATCCACGAGCTCGCCGAGGTGGTCGTCATCGCCAACGGCGTACGAGCCGGCCGCCGACACCGGACCGCCGCAGCACCGAGCTGTTCCCACCGTCGCGGACCGTCCGATCGACGGCGCCCACGCCATCCAAGGAGCCCCATGAGCAGAAACGTCCGAATCTCCATCGGTCTCGTGGCGGCCGTCGTCGCGGCCGTCGCGGTCGCGGCGCTGCTCACCCGTGATCGACGACGACCGCGCCACCGTCGCTGCCGACGCGCCACAGGATCGCCAAGAGCTGCTCGTCCGTGCCGACAGCCCGCGCCTCACCGACGGAGACCAGGCGGAGTTCGTCGAGTTCCTCGACTTCGAATGCGAAGCATGTGCAGCGCTGCACCCGACCATCCAGGAGCTCAAGACGACCTACGGCGACCGCGTTGCCTTCGTGGTTCGCTACATGCCGCTGCACGTCAGCTCCATGAACGCAGCGCTGGCCGCCGAAGCAGCGGGAGCGCAGGGCAACTACGTCGAGATGCACGACCTGCTGTTCGAACGCCAAGACGAATGGGGCCACCAGCAGACTCCCGAGCGGGACCTGTTCTTCACCTACGCCGCCGAGCTCGGCCTCGACATGGACCAGTTCGAGGCCGACTTCACGATCCCGAAACGGCCGCTCGAATCGAACAGAGCGAGGCGGACGGTCGGGCGCTCGGCGTCGAGGGCACCCCGACGATGTTCATGGACGGTGAGCAACTCCGCCCCGAGTCGATCGACGACCTCGTCGCAGCCTTCGATGCCGCCGTCAACGACCGCTGAACCGACGCGACGACGCCGGCTCGCGCTGCTGCTCAGCATCGGCGGCGCAGTCGGCCTTGCTGCAGCGATCACACTGCTCATCGAGAAGATCGCCCTCATCGAGGACCCGGACTACGTCCCAACGTGCAGCATCAATCCCGATCCTCTCGTGCGGATCCATCATGTCCACGCCACAGTCCGAGGTGTTCGGCTTCCCGAACCCGATCCTCGGCGTAGCGGGATTCGCCGTGGTGACGACGATCGGCGTCGTTATGTCGACAGGAGCGTCGCTGCCCCGATGGTTCTGGGTCGGCCTGCAGGTTGGCGTGACGCTCGGCGTCGTGCTTCGTGCACTGGCTCATCTACCAGTCGCTGTATCGGATCGACGCCCTGTGCCCCTACTGCATGGTCGTCTGGGCGGTCACGATCCCGATCTTCCTGTTCGTGTCGCTCGCCAATCTCCGCAGCGGCGCGATGGCCGTGCCGGCCACGGCGGATCGCTTGGCGACCGCCGCCGACGGCGCAGCGGGCGTGATGCTGACGGCCTGGTACCTCGCCATCACCGGGCTGATCCTGGTCCGGTTCTGGGACTACTGGGTGACGCTGCTGCCTTAACCGAACGCCAGCGCCAATCTGCGGCGGCAGTGTCGCACCCACCCCGGCGCTTCCGCCGACACGACAGACGACTTCCGTGACCCGGTGGATCGGCGCGCCGTGCAGGATGGATCCGGGGCCTGCTACGCGCCGCGTGTTGAACCCTCGGTGTCACTCACCCGCGCGACTCGCTGATCCCTCGGGCCGGGAACCGGTCGTTGCGACGTCGACACTGGCCGACAGAGCACCCAGAGCAGCACGACGCTGAGGAGTTCCGGGATGTGCGCCGCTTCTCCGACGAGGGGAACTCGGCCCTGTACGACGTCGACGAGTCCAGTAATGGCAAGGGCGCCGACGAGCACCACGGCGACGTGCAGCATCGTTCGCGCTCGGGCGGGACGGGCGACGACGACGAGGAGACCGACCGCATAGGCGAGCGTGAACGCGCCGAGGTGACGGGCTGCGTGCGCGACGTCGCGATGGACATCGGTGGCGAGGAGGTCAGGGGTGGACAGGACAATGATCTGCACGGCGACGACGGCGAGCAGCCACCTCGCGATGAACGGGCTGGTCCGGCGGTCCTCGGCGGCAGCTGCGTTCGAGATGGATCTGCCGAGGCCGGGCAGGGTGGGCGCGACGCTGATGCGGGCCCGTCGCCGAAGATCGTCGATCTCTTCGGCGAACGCAGCGCACTCGACGCAGTGCGCGACGTGTGCGTCGACGATCGCCGGTTCGATCTGCTCGGGCTCGCCGTCTGCTCGAGCCGAGAGCGCTGCCTGTACTGCGTCACATGTGGAGGTCACTGGTGTCCGCCTGGTGCTTTGTCATTCGTGCCTGCCGTCTGGGACCATTCGTTGGTGCCCTCGGACAGGATCCTTCGTGAGGTGGTGGCGCGTGCGGTCGAGGGAGATGCTACGGCCTTCGTCGAGTTCGTCGCCCTGACCGAGTCCGACGTGTGGAAGCTGTGCCATGCATTGGGTTCCGACGGCGACGTCGAGGATCTGGTGCAGGAGACGTACCTGCGTGCGATCCGCTCGATAGGCTCGTTCCGCGGTGATGCTCGTGTGATGGCGTGGCTCATGCGAATCGGACGCAACGTGTGCGCCGACCACGTGCGAATCCGACAGCGCGAACGAGGGCTGGTGGAGCGTCTCGGACCTCAGGTCCGCGACGTCGAGTGGATCGAACCGAGCTTCGCCTCCGACCTCCTCGCAGGCCTGGCGCGACCGAATCTCGAGGCGTTCGTCCTGACCCAGATGCTCGACATGTCCTACGAGATGGCGGCGGTCGTCCTCGACTGTCCTGTCGGCACCGTGCGTTCCCGTCTCTTTCGGGCGCGTCAAGAGCTCGCAAGGCGCCACGATCGTTCCTCGATCACCGGTTGAGTCGGACTGTCGCCAGGGCGACGCTGATCAGTTCCTCGCGACACGGGTGATGTAGTCGTCAATGAGTCGCTGTTGAGCAGACTCGTCGAGTGACCGTTCGACGACATGCTCAGCGGCCCCCAGCGAGAGGCGCGTCAAGTCGGCCGAGAGCTCCGTCTCAGCTCGGGCGCGTAGATCAGCAAGTTCGGCGGCGCCCGTCGCTCGAATACGGGCAACCTCGGCAGCCGTGCGCTCAGCGATGTCCAGCCGCAACTGTTCGGCGGCGTGGCGTGCTTGCTCAATAATGACCGAGGCTTCATCCTCAGCGCCCGCGAGCGCAGTGCGCACCCGATCACGCTCCTCCTCCGCCGCGGTCCGTGTGGACGCCGATGCTTCGAGCTCATCGGAGATGCCTCGGGTTCGACCGTTGAAGAACTCGGCCACGGGCTTTCGGGTGAACTTCCAGAGGAGCGCGACGACGATGAAGAAGGCGGTGCTGTTCCAGATGACCTCCTTGATGTCGGCGGGCAACCAGAACCCGTTGGCGCCCTCTGCGGCCACCAGTACAACCCTGTTCAGCATGCGTCCTCCTCAGTTGGCTATGTCAGCCGCCCGGCAGCGAGCGGCGGCCAAGTTCGCCGACCTTGCCGGCGGGCGGCCGACACCTCAAGGTCGGGGAACCACGCGGAACAGTTCCCTGGAATCCTCCGCAAGAGTCCGCACACGTCGGACTGGGAACTCTCGGCGGTGTTCGCACGACTGTGGATGGTGAACCGTTGCACGAGTTCCTCGGCGCCGCCGCCGGCTGAACGCCCTGCTGTTGCTCGGCGGCTGCCGTGAGCGGCGGAGTCGCCGGACCTCAGCGTCGACGGGCGCCGCTCATCGCTGGCATTGTCGGCATCGCGGCGCTGGCCCTGGTGGCGGTGTTTGCGACCGGCCCGATCGGTGGACGGACACCGGAGACGAGCCCGATCGTCGGCCAGGTCGCACCCGCGTTGACGGGCCGGACGCTGTCGGGCGACGAGTTCGATATCGACCGGGAACGGGGACGATGGGTGGTCGTGAACTTCTTCGCGACGTGGTGTCCTCCGTGCGTCCAAGAGCATCCGGAGCTCGTCGAGTTCTCGCAACGGGTTGGGGACTCGGCGGTCGTGGTAAGCGTGGCGTATGACCAGAACGAGTTGGACGACGTCGAGCGGTTCTTCGCGGAACGAGGTGGTGACTGGCCGGTGATCATCGACGGTGGTGACGGCGCGGCGTTGGACTACGGGGTGAAGAAGCTGCCGGAGTCCTTCGTCGTGGCGCCGGACGGCACGGTCGTCGCCAAGGTCAACGGCGGGGTGACCGCCGATGAACTGGAGCGGTTGATCGACGACCGGTGAACGGCACTCCCGGTGGAGTGGGCCTTACTCGGTGCCGCAGCGCTCCTGGATGGCTGCGATGTTGGCCGGCACTGCAATGTCGGTGCCCGGCTCCGCCGCCGCCTGCGCCTCGTCGAACGCCTTCGCTTCTGCGAACGGCACCGTCTCCTTCATGCCGTTGTACACGCAGCGACAGAAGGACTGGGACTCCAGGGTCGGGTCGCGGTACTCGCCGTCGACGGGGGTGACACCGGTGCAGCCGAACATGAAGTTGCCGTAGAACCCGTCGCCGTCGGGGTTCGCCGAACCGTAGTTGTCGGGTTGACGGGCCTGGCCGGTGCACCCCACCAGGGCGAGCGCTGCAACGACGATCACGACGACGATCGTCGGCGTGGTGTGGACACGGTTCATGGGTCAGTGGGCCTTTCGTGGGTTCCGCGAATCGGATCAGGGCGCGACGACGGGGTCGCACGCGCCCGGACGGATATCGAGTGCGTCGAGCTGGCCGATGCCGACAGGTCGAAGGTCACGGGGTCGCGAGGGTGCGGGTCCGGTCGTGTCCCGGTAGCGGGCGGCGTAGCTGGTCTGTGTGGTGTCGACTCGCCGCTCGTGTCGAGGGTCCTCGGCGGCGACGACGAGCTGTTCGACGTGGTCGTGCGCATCGAGGGTCGTGTCGACGATGGTGGGCTCGGCGCTGCGGTCGATGACCTGGAAGCGCGTGCTGTCGATGCGCTGGACGCTTGCAGCTGTCACGGCGAGCGCCGCGATCTGGCGGTGCGGTTGCCTGATGTCGTCGGCAAGGGCCAGCGCTGTGACGACCGGTCCGACGACACGCTGCACGGCGTCTCCCCCGGTGGCTGCATCGATGGTCCACCACTGGTCGGGTCCCGACGAGAACGCGGACGGACGCAGCACGATGGCCGCCCCGTCGGCGAGGAGTACGGGTCCGTCGTCGATCTCGTCGTACACGGCGACATGCTCCGGGCCGACATCGATGGTGAGCGTCCCACCGTCGGGGAAGCAGCCGAAGATGGTCGAGGGGTCCGAGATCGTGACAGCTGACACGGTACCCGTCGAGCAGCGGTGCCGCTCGGGCACGATTGGCCAGCTCGGTCCCTGGCGACGTCGAGCATCCGGACAGCACCGCCAGCGCAGCCAGCGCCCCCACTGGAGCGCGCGATGGCGCTCACGTCTGGTGCTCGGGGGTGTCGCAGGCGTGGCACTCAGGTTCGAGCGTGGCGTGGTCGATGTCGAACCGTTGCGCCAGCATCACCTTGGCGTTCGACAGCACCTGCTGGGCATCGTGGAGCAGGCCGCCGTCGACGAGGTCGACGTGTGCGGTCAGGGCGGTGGTCTGTGAGTCGACTGACCAGATGTGCACGTGGTGTGCAGAGCGAACGCCGTCGATCTCGGCGAGCGCGTTGGCGACCGCGTCGGCGTCGAGTCCCGCAGGTGTGGATTCGAGCAGGACCCCGACCGTGTCACGTAACAGCCGGAAGACACCGAACAGCACCAGGACGGAGATGAGGATCGAGACCGCGGGGTCGACCCAGCCTGCATCGAAGAAGTAGACCGCGGCGGCAGCCACCACGACACCGAAGCGAACCGAGGGCATCCGCGACGAGATGCCAGAACGCAGCTCGGATGTTCAAGTTTGTCGCCACCCGCCCGGCTGAGCATCCACGCGCTGCCCCCATTGACGGCAAGTCCAATCACCCCGATGACGGCGAGCGGCGCCGCCTCGAGCGACACCGGTTCCGAGAAGCGACGAACCGCTTCGACGACGACCCATCCGGTCAGCGCGATCAGGACCGTGCCGTTGAGCAGCGCGGCCAGGATCTCGGCTCGCGCGAGGCCGTAGGTTCGGCGAGAGGTCGGAGGACGTGCTGCGAGCGCCTGGCCGATCAGCGCGATGACGAGCGCCACGACGTCGCTCGCGTTGTGGAGCGAGTCGGCGAGCAGTGCCAGTGAGCCGATGACCAGGCCGACGACGACCTGGACGGCCAACAGCAACGAGTTCGCACCGACGGAGAACCAGAGCGCGAAACGTTGGCCCGACAACGCAGGTCCGTGCGTGTGGCCGTGGCCGCTGTGGTCACCGGTCATGAGGCCCACCGTGAATTGCAGGCATCGCCCATCGCGAGTCGCTCAGGATCCGCTCGAGATCGGCTGGGATCGGCATCGGGGCGAACATCGAGACCGCGTGCAGGGCCGCTGTTGCCCTCGGGGAAGCGTCCGGCGAGCGACCCGGGGCCGGCGACGACGAGGCGCAGCCATCTGCCCGACGGCTTCGCGTGCACGTCGCGTTCTGCGATCGCCGTGCCCAGCATCACCGCATGGACCCGCACGTGCGCGAGCGCCCACGGCTGGCTCAGGACGTGCGCCCGCTCTAGGTGGCGCCACGCCGACTCGACGTCGCCGTCGCGTCGCAGCCGAGCGTGCAGCGTCCAGCGCGTGGCGCAACTCGGATCGGGCTGGCTCCGCCACGCTCATTGCTCGACCTCGTGCTCACACCCGTCGCGGGAGCGAGCACGAGCCCGCACAGGTCCGACAGGGCGTGTGCCAGCTTCGGGTCGCTCAGGCGGTACCGCTGTCGGCGCCCCTCCGCCTCCGCGACCACGAGTCCACACCCTCGCAGGCATGCCAGGTGGTTGGACACGTTGGGTCTCGACAGACCGAGGTCTCGAGCGAGGTCCGAGGGGTATGCCGCCCCCTCCAGCAGAGCGACGAGCATGCGCCGTCGTGTGTCGTCGGCCAACGCAGTGCCGACCCTCGCCAGAGCGGAGAGATCGACGGTCGAAGGACGCGATGGAACCAAACGGGGCGGTTCTCCGACTGTGGATCGATCGGGCGCGATTTGCGACGTCATCGCAGTCATGATTCAGCCTGTGCTGAATTCAGTCAAGGATGAATTCAGTACGCAATCGACGCGGCCGCTCCCGACCGACGGCGCGTGCGAACGAACCTGGCCGACGAACGAAGCCATTGGAGGAACGACGTGACCGATGACGGACTGCCGCCGGATGTCGCAGGCTCGACGAAGCCGGACAAGCAGCGGATCCCTGCGTCCGCTCCCCGGTCGTCGAAGCCGTGGATCATCGGTGGTGTCGTCGCTGTGCTGTTCGTCGCCGGTGTCGTCGCTGTCGTGAGCGGCGCTGACGACCACCAAGGCGATGAGGCGATCCCGCTCGAGGTGACGCCGCTCGACCCAGAGGACGCGGTCGAGCCTCCCGAGGGTGTCGAACAGGTGGAGGTCGCCTCGCGCAGCCACGTCGAAGGTGACGTCGAGTACGAGACGGTGCCCGGTGTCGGCGGGGACCACGCCGACGTGTGGGTCAACTGCGGCTTCTATCCCGAGCCGCAGTCCGAGGAGCAAGCGGTGCACAGCTTGGAGCACGGAGCGGTCTGGATCGCCTACCGACCCGATCTCCCTGAGGAGCAGGTGGATGAGCTGCGGGCGCTCGCTGCGCAGCCGTTCACCCTCGTCACACCCGTCGACGGCCTGCCGACCGACGTCGTCGCGAGTGCCTGGGGCGCCCGCATCGAGCTCGACGGCGTGGACGACCCGCGCCTGCTCGAGTTCCTCGAGTTCTTCCGACAGGGTCCCCAGACCCCTGAGCCGGGCGCACCCTGCACCAGCGGTGTCGGCACACCTGCGTGAGCACCAGGAACAGACCGCCGATCGTCGCCGTCGTCGCGGTGGCCGTGATCGCTGTCGCCCTCGTCGCGGTGATCGGATGCACCACGTCCGACCCCGAGACGGCGGAGCCAGCCGCGGCGCCGAGCGAGGCCGACATCGGGTTCGCGCGCGACATGGCGGCCCACCACGCCCAGGCGGTCGACATGGCCGAGCGGATCCGTTCCCGGACCGCCGACCCCCGACTCCGCAGCCTCGCCACTGACATCGTGTTGACCCAGCAGGCGCAGATCGGGCGGATGCAGGGCTGGCTCGAGCTGTGGGGTGAACCGCTGACGTCGACAGCCCCACCGATGGCGTGGGCCGACGACGACTCGGACGGCGAGGGGATGGACCACGATGTCGGGTGGGGAACGGCGAGATGGCGACCATGCCGGGCATGGCGGGCCCGGCCGACCTCGCGGAGCTCGACTCGCTCGAGCTGCCCGCTGCGGAGCGACGGTTCCTCGAACTGATGATCGAGCACCACCGCGGCGGCGTGCAGATGGCCGACTCGGTCCTCGCCGCCGAGCCGACCGACGTCGTCACGACCCTCGCCACGTCGATCGTCACCGGCCAGAGCCGCGGAGATCGAGCTGATGGAGACGATGCTCGCCGACCGGACCGAGACGGGCAGCTGATGGACCACCAGCGTCGCCACCGGCGTCCACGCTCGGCTCCGGCGACCCGTCGTCGCCGCGCTCGTCGTCGCCGGCGGCATCGCGCTGATCGGCTGCAGCGACGACCCGGCGGACCAGCTGAGCGGTCCCGCCGCAGTCGGGGCGGACCTGGCGACAGTCCTACAACTGCGCGTCGTGTCACAGCGTCGACGGTTCCCGGAGCACTGGACCGACATGGGACGGCATCTGGGGGGAGCAGGTCGAGCTGGCCGACGGCACCCGCGTCGAGGTCGACGACGAGTACGTACGACGCTCGATCACCGACCCGGCCGCCCAGGTCGTCGACGGGTTCAGCCCGATCATGCCGACGTTCGACCTGCCCGACGACGAGCTCGCAGCGCTCAGCGCCTACATCCGCTCACTCGGCGAGGACCGATGAGCCGCTCGACGGGCTCGCAGTTCGCCTGGCGGTCGCGCTCTGCGGTCGGGGTCGTCACGCTGTTGGGTGTCGCGTCGCCCGCCGGCGCCCACGCCTCGTTGGTGTCGACGAGCCCGAGCACCGACAGCGTCGTCGACACCGTCCCGGATCAGGTCACGATGACCTTCACCGAGGCGGTCACCGCCCTGCCGGGCTCGGTCGAGGTGTACGGACCCGACGGCGAACGGGTCGACAAGCGGAACGCCGAGCATCTCGTCGGACTCGACGACCGTCGACGTCGGGATCGACCCAGGCGGTCAGGGGACCTACACGGTGTCGTGGCGGGTCACCTCCGACGACGGGCACACGATCTCGGGGTCGTGGGTGTTCCACGTCGGGCAACGGAGCGGCGCTGTCACCCTCGACGACGATGCCGGGGACCGTGCCGCCGACGTGGTCGCATGGTTCGCGCGTGTGCTCTTCAGCGCCGGCATCATCGGGGTCGTCGGCGTCGGTGCTGTCGCCGGAACCGGTCTCGCGGGCTGGCGCTCCATCACCGTGCCGAGGGCCGAGGCGCGGCGCGTGTGGATCGCCGCGGGAGCTGCCGCGGTCGCAGGTGCCGCGCTCGGGCTGCTCGCCGAGGTCGCCGACGCCACCGGCTCGAACCTCCTCGCCGCGCTCGGGGACGTCGTCGACGTCGTCGCGGGATCACGGTCGGGAGCGCTCGATGCGCTCAAGCTCGCAGCCTGCGTGGTGATCCTGCTGCTGGTGAGCGTCGTGCGTCACCGGCTGGTCGTCCCGGTCGCGCTGTCGTGGGCGCTCGCGGCGATCACGATCTCCGCGCTCTCGGGCCACGCTGCGGTCACCGCAGCGCCCCTCCTGTCGGTGCCGCTCGACGTGGTGCACTTCGCCGCCGCCGGCGTCTGGCTGGGCGGGCTCGCCGTCCTCGTGAGCACCGCTGGGCGGTCGGTCCCCATCGAACGGTGGTCCACCGTCGCAGCAGTTGCCGTCGGCGTCATCGCCGTGACCGGGATCGGCTCGTCGCTGTTCCAGCTCGGCGCGCCCCGCGGCCTCTGGGAGACCGACTACGGCCGACTCCTGCTCGCGAAGGTCGCCGTGGCAGCGCTCATGGTCGCGCTCGGCTGGCTGAACCGCCGCCACCTCGCCGAGCTCACCGCTCGGGCCGGCAGCGCGCTGCGGCGGGTGCGCGGCGAGACCGTCGCCGGCGTCGCGGTCCTCGCGATCACCGGGGTGCTCGTGTCGACCGTTCCCGCCACCGACGCCTTGGCCCGGCCGTTCTCGGGCTCGACGAGCGTCGGCTCCGTCGACGCCACGTTCACCGTCGATCCCGCCCGGGTCGGCACCAACTCGATCCACATCATCTTCACCGACTCGAGCGGCGGACCCGCCGAGGTCGACGCAGCCGAGCTCACCGTGTCCGGACCGGGCGTCGAACCAGCCCGCGTCCGGCTCACACCCATCACCACGAGCCACTACACGACCGCCGACGCATCGTTCGGACGGCCGGGCACCTGGACGCTGGACCTCGTCGCCGTCACCGACGGTGAACCCGCGACCGGCAGCGTCTCCGTCCCGATCCGATGATCGACCCCGACCCGGATCTCTCCCGCCACCCTCACCGAACCTGGAGCCACCCCATGCACCCTCCGCCCCGCCGATCCGTGCTCGCCCGAGTCGCCGCAGCCGTCGCAGCGAGCTCGCTCATCGCGGTCGCCATCATCTCGTCGCCCGCAGGCGCGCACGACGGCACCGCCGTCATCACCGTCGAGTCACAGACCGTCGAGGGCACGTCGGTCGACTACGTCGTTCGAGCCGTGTGGGACAACGACGGCCACGCCGCAGCAGACGCCACCGCCACGGTCGTCGCCGAGAGCCCCACCGGGGAACGCCTCGGCCCGGTGCCGATGGAACCCACCGACGACGACGGCCGCTACACCGCCACGCTCGCACTTCCCCGGCCCCGGCGACTGGAACGTGCGCTTCACCGTCGTCACACCCCCAGGCACCCTCGAGATCACACAGACGGTGCCGTCCACCGACGCACCGGTCGCCACCACCGAGACCACGGCGGACCCCGAACAGAGCGCCACCTCGGCGGCCGCCGACGTCGAGACGACCGACTCGACCGCGCCGCTCGACGCTGAGCCCGCATCAGCCAGCGCCGCCGAGGAGCGACCGACATCCAACGCCAGCGCAGCGCTCTTCTTCTTCATCGTCGCAGCGATCATCCTGGGTGCGTGCCTGCTCGCCTACCGCTCCCGGGGGACACGACAGGCACAGCAGCAAGCCTCCAGGACTACGACCAGCAGACGCGACCGACCGACCCGGGCGACACCACGGACGGCGCCACATCCCCGTCGGACAGCAGCACCGGAGAGGACGGCGCGGACACCGCCGGCGCCGGTGACTCCACCGTCGACACAGGAGGCGGCACCACTGACTAGGTCTCGGCGGTTCGTCCGCCGGGTCGGCGCCGCAGCGGCGATCGCCGCTGCCGTCGTCACACTCGGCGCGCCACCCGCGGCTGCCCACGGCGCCGCGAGCGACGACGCGCCCGCCTCCAACTACCGGTCCGTCGTCACCGACACCCCCGAGGTCGCAGGCGTGACGGTCCGCACGGTCGAAGCAGGCTCCCAGCTCGAGGTGATCAACACCGGCGACGACGAGATCGTGGTGTTCGACTACGACGGTCGCCCCTACTTGCGCATCGGGCCCGATGGCGTGCTCGAGAACCAGAACTCCCCCGCGGTGTACCTCAACCAGTCCAGCGACGCATCGGCACTGGTACCCGACGGTGTCGGCGAGGGTCCACCGGAGTGGCAGCGCGTGTCGGGCGAGCCGTCCTACCGCTGGCACGACCACCGCGCCCACTGGATGGGCGGCGAATCCACCCCTCGTCACCGCCCGCCCCGACCAGCGCCAGACCGTCGCCGAGTGGACCGTGCCGATGGGAATCGGCGACCGGCGGGTCGAGGTCGAGGGCATCACCGAATGGGTGCCCGCCCCATCGCCGCTGCCCTGGGTCGCGCTCGCCACAGGCGACCGCTGCGGTCGTCATCGCGTTGGCGCTGCGACGCCGGGTCGCTGCCGCGCTCCTCGTGGCGACGATCGCCATCACCCTGGCATCGGTGGCGATCGTCGCAGGGTCCTGGAACGCGACCGCAGAAGCGGCGATCGGCAAGCTGCCGATGCTCGCGATGCCCTTCTTCGTGGTCACCATGCTCATCGGCGCCGTGTTCGCTCGCCCGCTCCCGTCCGAATGACGCGTTGATCCTGGGTGCAGGAGCGGGCGGCATCACCGCGCTGCTCACGTTGCTCACCAGCGGCGACTGGTTCACACGCTCACAGCTCCCCACCGAGCTCCCGTCGGCCTTGGCGCGGACGGTCGTCGCAGTGAGCATCGGCGCGGGAACCGGCCTCGCCGTCGCCGCCACCTGGCTGATCGGCCGCCCGCTGCTCTCCCGTCCGGCTGCCGAACCCGCAGCGACAGACCCTGCACTGGGATCCGATGATGACGGCCCGGCCGCCGATGGCGTCGACGGGACCAGCCGAGCCGACGACGAGGCCGACGACCGCACACCTGCAGTGCCTGGGGTGGCGCGGATGCGGCGCACCCTGCTCGTCGGCTTCGCCGTCACGATGATCGCGGTCGGCGTGACCGCCCAACTCGCGATCGGCGGCTCCGACACCGACCAGTCGGGCATCGCAGCGATCTGCCGGGCGGTCGCGTCCGCTCCCGACGACAGCGGCGACGCGTTGCGCGATGCGTTCGCCGGCCCGGCACATGACGCGCTCCATGACCTCGCCGCTCAGGTCCAGGAGCGCGACCGCAGCGTCGCGGGCGAGCTGCTGCGCGCCAAGCAACAGATCGAGGCCGCCCTGACCGACCCCGACGGGGACCTCGACCCCGGACCGGCGCTCCCCGCCGCGATCCGGCGAGCCAGCGCCACGATGGACATCGCCGCCCCCCAAGACTGCACACTGGAGCCCTCATGAACCTCTCCCCCGCCGCCCGCATCGGGACCTCCGCGGCCATCACGATCCTGCTGCTGGCGGCATGCGGCACCGACGATTCCGACGACGACGCGGCCTCGCCCGCAACCGACATCGCCGCGGAGACCGCCAGCTTCGACCTCGCCGCCGGTGTCGACCAGCGCTACCTGCTGGGACTGTTCGCAACGGAGGGCGGCTCGATCGTCGACGGCTCCATCACGCTCGACTTCGCGACGGTCGACGCAGGCCCAGCGACGACGATCGAGGACGTCGAGGCGACCTATGTGCCCGTCGCCGGGTTCGACACCCGAGAACCCGCCGACGCTCCCCACATCGCCGAGCCCGGTGACGGCACCGGCGCCTACCAGGCCGACTCGGTGGTGTTCCCTCGGCGCCGGCAACTGGCAGGTCACCGCCACCATCGAGCTCGACGGCGAGACGACCCGCGCCACCGACGCATTCGACGTCCTCCCCGAACGCATCGTGCCCGCGCCAGGGGACCCCGCCCCGCGATCGACGAACCGGCTCCCGGGCGAACCCGGCGTCGAACTCACCGCGATCGACAGCCGGGCCGCAGACGGCAAGGTCCCCGACCCCGAGCTGCACGCGATGACGGTCGCGGACGCCATCGACAGCGGACGACCCACCATGGTCGTCGTGTCGACCCCGACCTACTGCGTCAGCAGGTTCTGCGGCCCGATCACCGAATCGATCGACGAGCTCCGCGAGAGCTACTCGGAGTTGGTCAACTTCGTGCACCTGGAGGTCTGGGACGACTACGAGGAATCCGTGGTGACCAAAGCCGCGGCCGAGTGGATCTTCCCGAACGGCCCCGACGGCGGCGGCGGCAACGAACCCTGGGTGTTCCTCATCGACGGCGACGGCGTCGTCGCCCAACGCTGGGACAACGTCACCAACCAAACGCAGCTCCGCGCAGGCACTCGACGAGCTCGAGCCACCGACCTGAGCGTCGGTCACGCCAGGTACAGCACCGCCACCGTCGACAGGTTGAACGCCATGTGGCTCACCACGGCCGGGCCCAGCCGACCCGACCGCTGCGCCAACAGCGCCCAGACGAGACCGGCCACGAACAAGCCGACGAACTGCACCAACTGGAAGTGCGTCGCAGCGAACAGGGCGCTGCTCCCGACCACTCCCACGGTGGGGCCCCAACGACTGCCCAAGCGTGTCACGCAGCAACCCGCGGAAGAACAGCTCCTCGGCGACCGGCGCCCCCACCCCGACGACCACGGCGAACAACGCCCAGCCCGCCGGACCACCCGCACGATCAGCCAGCTCCGTCGCAGGACCCTCCACATCCAGCGGGCCCGTGGCCAGCTGCACCAACCAGTAGAGCGCCGGCAGGGCCACGAGCTGAAGGCCGACGCCGGAGAGCACACCGACCGGCACGTCCACCCAGCGCACGTGTGCGGCGAAGTCCGCTCGGACATCGCCCGATCCTTCGACGCGACTGGCCCACCACGGCGCACCCACGAACCCGACCCACAGCCCGATCGAGCCGATCAGCACCGCAGCGATGCCAGCATCGCCGAATGCGCCGACCCACAGCGTCACGGCCACCGCAGCCGACACGTTGGCGACCACGTACCCGCCGATCACCCACCACGGGGACCAACGATTCGGCACCACAGCGAGCGACGTCAACGGTCAGCACGCGCGGCGAGGTGGCGGCGGATCGCCCGGCCGATGCCGACGACCATCGGCACGACGATCACGACCAACAGCCCGAGCACCGATCACATCGTCGAGATGCATACCGTGGAGTCTGCAGCCAACCCGGCGAACCGGCGAATCCGCCGCGACCGCCGCTCGAGCCCGGTGGTCTCGCCCTGGACTGACTCAACTCCTGGTCAGGCCGTCGGGTGATGTACTGCTCAGCGAACCGCTGGCGGTTCGCTGAGGGTGCTCACGCGGCCAGGTGGAAGCGACGCGGTGTGGTCATCGTGGACCGTTCGTCATCCAGCTGTCCCAGTCGCCCATGTTCTGGTCCATCCAGTCCGTCATCTGCTCGCACCATGCCGACGTGTCGGCGTCCGTGGGCACACCGCTGGGTGTGCTCGGCCATCCACTGCTCGCAAGTGGCGCGCATGTTGTCCGCGGATTGCCACATCATCGGTCCCATCATCTGGCGCCGGTCCATCATCGAGTCGTCGCCCGTCCGGCCGTTCATCCAGCCGGCCATCGAGTTGCACCAGTCGTCGTCGGGCCCGCTGGCGCCCTGGTAGCCGTCGGCCCACTGCTGACAGCCGTCCTGCATCCAGCCGATCTGCGCCGCAGCGTCGTCGGGGGTGTCGTCGCTGTTGACGAGCACGACGGCCCCGATGATGCCTGCGACCGCCAGTGCGGCGATGACCGCACCGATGACCATCCAACGGTTCCTCGAGCTGGCCCGCTCCGGTTCCTCGGGTGCGGCCGCGGTATCAGGCGTGTCGTCCATGCTCTCCATCGTGCGCCCCGTTCGCGGGTGATGGAAGTGCCCTTCGACCCAGGTACGGGAAGCGCCCAGGACGCCCAGCGTGCGACAGACACGTGAAGCCTGCGACGCAAATGCCCCTTGACCAGAGGAGTGATCGCGCATATCTGTATATCTATGCAGATATCGAATGAGTATGGCGTCGCTCGACGAGTGCGAGGTCAAGCAGGTGGATGTCGGCAAGGTCGCCGTCGTTCGCGGACTCATCGACGCCGCGGAGGCGTCCCGCCTGGCCGACCTGTTCAAGTTGCTGGGCGACCCGACACGGGCGCGGATCCTCTACGCGTTGTTGGAGGCCGGCGAGATGTGCGTCTGCGACATCAGCGAGACCGTCGAGATCCCCGAGTCGACCGCGTCGCACGCCCTCCGGCTGCTGCGCACCGCCGGGGTCGTGCGCAACCGCCGCGATGGTCGCATGGTGCACTACTCCCTCGACGACGCCCACGTCCGCATGCTGTTGGACCTGTCGCTCCAGCACCTCCGCCACGACCAGGACGGTGCATCGTGAACCGGGCCGTCGTCGCGCTCCTCCTGGAAGTGCGTGTTCTTCGCGCTGGCGTTCGGTTGGCGGTCCTGGGTCCAGTGGCGTCGCACCGGTTCGACCGGGTTCATCCGGCCACGGCGTGGCGCGGGCGCAGCAGAGCTCGTCGGGTCGAGCGGGTTCGTGCTCGCCCTCGTCCTGCTGGTCGCCGCCCCGATCGCCGACCTCGCCGGCATGACGCGCATCGACGTACTCGACACCGCTTGGGCAGCCACAGCCGGCATCACGCTCGGAGTCGGCGGCGTGGCCCTGACGCTGGTCGCGCAGCTGGCCATGGGTGACTCGTGGCGCATCGGCGTCGACCCGGCCACCCGCACCGACCTCGTCACCGACGGCGTGTTCGGTGCGGTCCGCAACCCGATCTTCACCGCGATGATCGTCGCGACCGTCGGGCTCGTGCTCCTCGTCCCCAACCCGGTCAGCGCAGCGGCGCTCCTCGTGCTCGTCGCTGCGCTCGAGGTCCAGGTCCGCCTGGTCGAAGAGCCCTACCTGCGCACCATCCACGGACCCGCCTACGACGCCTACCTCACATCCGCCGGCCGGTTCGTCCCCGGCGTCGGTCTCGAATCCGCGGCGCGATGACGCCCCACCGATCGTGACCGACTGGTCAGACGCGGGCTCTGGCTCGCTGCACTCACCATCACCTGGAACGTCATCGAGGCCGTCGTCGCGATCAGCGCCGGCATCGCCGCCGGCTCACTCGCCCTCGTCGCGTTCGGCTTCGACTCGATCATCGAAGTGCTCTCCGCCTGGGTCGTCGTCTGGCAGTTCCGCGGCGAACTCCGCGGCGGCTACGACGAGGAACGAGAACGAAAGGCACTCAAGGCCATCGCCGTCACGTTCTTCGTGCTGGCCGCGTACGTCGTGTTCGAAGCCGGGCGCGACCTGTTCTTCACCGACGGCCAGGCCGACGAGTCGACCATCGGGATCGTCCTCGCCGCCCTGTCGCTCGCCGTCATGCCCACCCTCGCCTGGGCCAAGCGCCGCACCGCCATCGACCTCGGATCCCCCACACTGCGAGCCGACGCCCAGGAGACGCTTCCTGTGCGCATGGCTGTCCGCCGCGCTGCTCGCCGGGCTCGTCCTCAACGCCACCCTCGGATGGTGGTGGGCCGACTCGCTCGCCGCGCTCGCCATCGCCGGCCTCGCCGTCAAAGAAGGCCGAGAAGCCTGGGAAGGCGACCACTGCGACGACGACTGAGTGCTCGGACATTCCGAAGCAGTCCCGACCGTGGGCGCGGTCTGTGACAGTCAGGCACGTGTCGGCTGTCAGACGTGACCCGTACGATGGTCCGGTGGTCGAGGGGAACAGTGTCGAGGGGATCAGCAGCGGGACTCGGCCGTCGTTCTCCGATCGTCCGCTCGACGGCGATGAGCGGGAACGGCTGCTCGCACTTCGCGCCGCGAACGGGCGACAACGCGCCGCTGCATGTCGCCGTGCTGGCGGCCCTCGCGGAAGCGGCGCAGGCCTACCGGCTGCAGCTCCGGACGTCCGAGATCCGATCGAGACTTGACCACACCGAGCACCTCGAGGTCGACGAGCGAGCGGTTCGGGCATCGCTGGATCAGCTTCGTGAGCTGGCGTTGTGTCGACTGGGTCCAGGACCCGTCGATCCGGGCCCGGTCGATCGAGGAGTACGTCCGGCGGCACGAGCTGTGGGAGCTCACGCCGATCGGGTCAGCGACGCTGCTGGCGATCGAGTCGGTGCTGGGGGCGACCGACGAGTCGGGGGCACTGCAGCGCACGATGTTCCGACAGGTCCGGACGTCGCTGGATCAACTGGCGGCGCGGTCGCCCAACTGGACGCCGCCGGGGTGTACCTGCAGTTGCGAGACCTCGACCTGGCGCTCGCGCAGCTCGCAACGAACGCTCGCGAGTTCTACGCCACGATCAACCGCATCGCCCGAGAAGAGCGACTCGACGACCACGTCTTCCTGCTCTACAAGGACCAGCTGATCGCCTACCTCCAGAGCTTCCACGACGACCTCGTCCGAAACCGGTCGCTCATCGCCGCCAGTTGTCGGCCATGGACGCCGAGCACCGGTCGTCGCTGCTGCGCGCTGGCCGCCGAGGGCGACGACTCGGTCGGCCTGTTCGGTCCGGGCGCCGACTGGGCGCAACGTTGGGACGGCATGCTCGACTGGTTCGTGCCTGGGCGGGCGGCAGCGGTCCGAGGTCGACGCGCTCGCTGGCGCCACCACCGTCGCGATCCGTGAACTGCTGACCCTTCTGCGCCGGCTGACCGAGCAGGCGACCCGTCCGGTCAACCGGGCGTCCGAGCTGCGCGAGACGGCCGCCTGGTTCGCCGATGCGAGACCGACGACGAGGCCCACACGTTGTTCGACGCGGCGTTCGGCCTGTCTCCGGTCGACCACCTCGGTCTGGCGGTGCCCGACGTCGAGTCCGACGGTCCGTTCCGCGAGCTGGTGGGACGTCGAGCCGGTCGATGTCCCGCTGTCGCTGCGAACGTACGGGCGACGACCGGCCGAGAGGCGCCACGGCGAAGCGGCGGGACTACTCCGCAGCGAAGGCGATGATCGAAGCCGAGCGCAGCTGCAGAGGCCGACGCGCCTGGCTGACGCTGCGGCTCGGCTCGTGTCGCTCGACCTGTCACCAGAGTCGAATCGGCCGCGGCGAGTGGCCCACGCTCCTGCGGATGGCTGGACGAGGTGCTCGCTGCTCGAGCGGCCGGCCCTGAGTTCTCCGCGACGGTGCGGACGAAGCGACGCCGTCGTGCGGATCGAATCGGCCGACCACGACTCCCGACTGCTCGGACCCGGCGGTTCGGTGGTGCTGCACCGCTGCAGGGTCGAGGTGCTTGCGGCATGAGCGCCCGCCTCGCCGTTCACCTGCCGCCGCACCAGCTGCCAGAGCTGCAGCGGGCCGCCAGGGCGCTGTTGCGACGACCGCTGCTCACCGCTCGGCAGATGACGAGTTCCGGCTGGTGCTCCAGTTGGGAGCCCGTGCTTCGCAACGAGTTCGGCCAGAAGCTCGGCTACCGACTCGACGTGAGCCGGTCGGCTGCCCGGCTCCTCCGCCGACCTGCGTCGACTGACGCGACACGAGGGGCGCGACATCGAACGAACGGCCGACCCCTCGGTCGGTGGGGCTACGTGTACCTGTGCCTGACCCTGGCGGCGCTGGAGCAACCCGGGCCACCAGGTGGTCGCGTCGGAGCTGCTTGGCCGCATCACCCAGCTGGCCCGCGGCGACGAGCGACTTGCAGCTGGACACCACCGAGTACGTCGCAGCGGCGGGCGTTTCCGAGACGCCGTGCGCTACCTGGAACAGGTCGGCGTGCTCGCCGTGCGCGACGGCGATGTGGACCTCGCTGCTTCAGGAGGGCCAGGTGCTCTGGGACGTCGACCGCGACGCAGCGGCGATGTGCATGGTGGCGACGCCGTCGATCCTGCGCTCGGTGTCGTCGGTCGAGGACTTCATCGCCGAGCCGACTGCCGAGCGGCAGCGAGGCACGGCGGCGGCGTGCTCGGCACCTGCTCAACCGACGCATGCTCGATCAGCCGGTCGTCGTAGCTTGCGCGATCTCGACGGCGACGAAGCTCGAGCTGGCCTGGCGTAACCGACGCCGCGAGGCCGACAACATCAGCCGTCTCACCGGCTGTGAGATCGAACTCCGTCGGGAGGGCCTCGCGCTCATCGACCACCCGATCCACCCGATGGGCGGGTCGCGGTTCCCCGGCAGCGACAACGTGTCCCACGCCGCGCTGTTGTGGCTGACCGCAGTTGCTGCATCGACCTGAGCCAGACCGAGCCGATCGATCACGTCGACGCCACGGCGAGACCGCTGAGGACGTCGTCGAACCCGCGCGAACCACCCGTCGTCGGTTCACCGAGCTGACAAGGCGGTGTCATCCGCTGACGTGAACGCTGCGTGGGGTGCAGTCCTTGAGCAGTACGGGGAGCGCCTCGGCAAGGACGCACGGGAGCAGCCCGACCGAGTGCGGACGGCTGCGGAGTCGGTGCTCCAGCGGTTCGGGCTGGTCGAACCCGGCCCGCAGCGGTGGCGGGTTCGCTGCGTTCGCCAACCGATACCGGGCCGAACCGACATCGTCCGTGGCCGATGCAGAAGATCACCTGACCGATCCCGCCGAGCAGCAGGCGATGTTCTGATGCGCTGGAAGCCGACGCGTGCCGGGATCCTCAACGTCTGGGAGTACGACGACCAGACCTTCGACTTCGGCGACGGCCGCCTGGTGCTGCGCGGCCGCAACGGGTCGGGCAAGTCCAACGCGCTCTCGTTGCTGTTCCCCTTCCTGCTCGACGGCGTGATGAGCGCCGCACGCATGGACCCGATGGGCGGTGCTCGGTCGATGAAGTCGCTGCTGCTCGGCCGCGACGACGCCGAGCGCGGCGGGTACCAGCACGATTCCGGCACCGGGCTACGTGTGGATGGAGTTCGAGCGGGGCGACGAATGGTGCACGGTCGGGGTCGGTGCGTCTGCAACGGTGCACCGCGACGCCGACGTCTGGTTCTTCGTCACGACCGAGCGGGTCGGGCGACGGGCTCGAACTCACCGCGGGCGACGTTCCACTCGGCCGCCGCCAGCTGGACGAGCGCTTGGGCAACCGGCGCGGTATTCAACACAGCCGAGGACTACCGCCAGGCGATCGACCGCCATCTGCTCGGCTTGGGGACGGCCCGTTACCGCTCGCCTGGTCGACCTGCTCCTCACGCTGCGCCGACCGCACCTCGCCGGCAAGCTCGACACCGAGCACCTGTCCGCAACGCTGTCGGCTGGCTTGGGCGAGCTCGACTCGTCGCTCATCGACGACGTCGCGCACAGCTTCGACGACCTCGACGCCATGCAACACGAGCTGGAGGGCCTCACCGCATCGCTCGACGCGGTCGAGCGCTTCCTCCCCGTCTACCGAGAGCATCTGATCGCGGCAGCACGTTCTCGGGCAGAGGCTGTGGTGTCGGCTGCGGACGAGCTGCGCCAGGTGGAGCGCGACCAGCGCACCACTTCTTCCCGGCTCGAGACCGCACGCACCACGGAAGCCGCAGCCGCCGAGCAGCTGACCGCTGCAACGAATACCAAGGCCGAGATCGAGGCCCGGATCATGGCCATTCAGGCCTCTGAGGCCTACAAGTCGGCCGCAGCGCTCCACGAGGTCCGCAAGTCCGCAGAGAACGCAGCGGACCAGTCGAAGAAGTCGACCGCACGAGCCAACTCCAGCGCAGAGAAGGCCGTTGCAGCGGAGAACCGACGGGACAGCGCTGCGAACGACCTGAAGGGCCGCGAGTCCGAGCGAGACGAGGCAGTCCGCACCTGGAACGACCTGGCCGCCGTCGCGGGCATCCAGACCGTGTTGCCTCCCGACTCGTTCGACCCCGACCAGGCAATCGCCGTGGTCGTCGAACGGCGAGCCCAGTTGCAGCGCGTCCACGAGCTCGCAGACGCACTCGCTCTAGCTGCGACCCGTGCCGAGCTGGCCACCAAGAACGTTGAGGTCAGTCGCGAACGAGCCGAGACAGCAGCACGCGAGCGTGACGGAGCAGCCGGGAAGGTCGAGCTGGAGCGAGCCGTGCTCGCCGAACAGCGGGCTGCATGGTGGGGCGACGTCGCTGCGCTGGTCGAACAGATCCGGACCGACACCACACCGCTGGACGTGCCGAACCCCGCCGCAGTCACCGGTACCGAGCGCTCCGGTGCGCTCGAACCGGCGGAGGCGACCCGGCCTGACGACGACCTCGGGGACGTCGACATCATCCGGTTCCACCGGGCTGACAGCTGGCTCGGCGACGTCGACACTGCGATGGCCTTGGCCGTCCAGCGCGCAGCCGCCACAGTCGCCGAGCAACAGGAACGAGTAACAAGCCTCGTCAACGAACGACAGCAGGTCGCCGAGGAACCCAACCCAGGCCCGCCGCCGAAACCGACTCGCCCTGACGGTGCGGATGACATGGCGCCCGGGGTGTCGTTGTACATGTGCGTGGACTTCGCTGAGAGGCTCGACGAGGCCGCCCGAGCTGGCTTGGAGTCGGCGCTCGACGCGGCGGGACTGCTCGACGCCCGAATCACGACCGAGGGACTCCCCTATGACTCACTCGACGCCGCGCTCGTGCCGCAAAAAAACGCGACGGCAAGCGGGCCCACCCTGTCCGACGTGCTCGTCCCGACACCGACCGCGGCTGGATCCA
>CAVURR010000002.1:0-132999 GCA_963743955.1 uncultured Iamiaceae bacterium | reverse complement strand
GTCTCGGCATCATCTTCACTCACGACCACTTCGGACTGTTCACGCATCAGCAGATTGGCCTTGACGCCACGGTGCTGACCGAGCCGGCGGGTCAACCTCGGCGGCACAACGAAACCGGTCAGCAGATGGGCACGCGCAGCGACGGCGGTCCCACGAGCTGGCAGGCGGTCATTCGCGGCGGAAACAACGGGCGAGCCGTTCCGCGAATTCATCTGGAGCAGGCCCGCCGATTTCCAGCACGCCTATGAGAACGGGGCGGGAGGCGTCATCAACGCCAACAGCTTCCGCAAGGGCCGTCAATCCCTCGTAATCCGAAGAACGCCAACGGGCCGGTCGGCGTCTTCCCCTATCTGGCCTCGGTATCCGAACAGCTGTCCCGGCGGCGTTCCCCGGCCTTGTCCGGAGGCGATCAGCGCCGACCACCTCGGCGGTGCCGACGGTGAACTACCGCCAGGAGCCGGTCTCGATGGCCGGGCGGTACAATCCCAACGCGACCGGGCCGGACGGCAAGCGAGGCGCTCAGATCGGCCGGCCCGGGCGGCGATCTCGCCCGCGCTCTGCAGACCCGGACCGACCGGGCCATCGCGAAGCTGAAACACGAGAGACGGAGACATGTCGGTTTACCTGCTGATCAACAAGGGTCGGCAGCCGGGCTATTCGGTCACGCCTCTGATGCGTGTCTACGAAGGCGATCTGGTTCGGATCAAGATCGAGGTGGCTGCCAGGAGCAGGACAACTTCACCACGATGGACGGAAGCGGCTGGACGCGGCTCCGGGCATGGCGCTGCGCCCAATTCAGGCTGGCGCAACGCGCAAAGCGTGGGCATCTCCGAGCAGTTCACGTCTGGCGCTACGCTGGTCATCCCCAACATCAACCAGCGGGGCAAGAACTACGACGACGGCTGGTCGATCGACAGCAGCCAGGATGGGTGGTGGAGCGGCACCTGGGGCTTGCTCGGCGCCGACCGCGCCAAGAGCGGGCACACCTGTACCAAGTCCCTGCCAGCGGATCGCTGCCGTACACTATTGCCAACGAGTTCATCGACGGCGCGTGCCCAGAGCGCCACGCAAGGTGTCTGATGTCGCGGCGGTGCTGCGACGACGTGCTCGGCGAAGCCCGTAGGGTGTGATGCTATCATGCCCAACGATGCGCCAACTTTGGCGAGAAAGCACGCGGCGGGGCTCAAACCCCAACGGCGGAACCCTGGTTTACAATCCCAGGACCACCGTGTTGAGCAACGGCAAATCGGGACCGCTGCACGATCCCACGGCCGCTATGTATGTCCATACTGTCGATCTGGCAGCTGGTTGACCCCACGTCGCCGGCCTGCGCCGCCGACCCGGCTGCCGGCAAGGAGGTGGCGTCGAGAAATGTCGAGTGCCCTGCCAGGCTCAGGGGGTGTGCCGGTGACCCCTGCTGGTGATGCGGGTGCTGGCGGAAGTCGTTCAAGATCACGCTCCAACCCTGGGCTGCCGGGGGAGGTCACGCCGGACCTGCCGGGCTACGCGCCGGCCGGGCGTGGCGAACCGGGACAAGGACGGAGCTCAGGGATCACCACCTTCCAGGGCAACCTGGTGAGGCCCTCGAGCTTGGTCGGCCTGCATCCGCAGTTGGTCGAGTATGACGTCAGCCGGGCGGACGGCGCCCAGGTCGGCATCAACAAGAACAGCTTGTAGCTCCCGGAGAAAGCCCTGGAAGCTCGAGCGGTTCGCTGGAGAAACTGGCCGGGATCCGCACGCCAACGTCCTGCGCCCGTCACACTGCAGACGCGGCGGGTCGAGTTCGGCGGCGTCGGGCTGATGCTGGCGGACAAGATCAAGCAGGGCCAAAAGGCCTGGTGGGGCTCTGGGTGATCGAGCCGCGGACCTCGGCGGTGAGCGAGGACAGCCGGCGGACGGCGGCAACGGTGACACTCGCCGACGGCACGCAGCTGCGCGACTTCGCCACGGTCTTCCAGGGACTGTCGTTCTGTTACGCACGGCAGTGCCGTGGAGAACCTCGCTTCCGAAGGCATCGGCATTCCCGAGGACAGCCACGACTTCGTCATGTGATCGTCACCCCGCTCGAGCTCGATGGTTCAGGCTCAAGTTGTGGATGCGGATTTCGGCAATGCCGGGACGCCGAACTCGCTCTGGCAGCAGCACCGATGCCCACAAGCTCTACAGTAAGACCCTGGACGGTGTGAATGGCGATCCGGGCGATGCTCGGTCTTCACCGCGCTGGCCGGCCAGGAGGTCTGGATGCACGTGATGTTGCCCCACGGCAGCGGCCGCGGGACGACATTCAACCTGCACGGGCACATGTGGCAGCGGGATCGACGTCTGTCGCGACGCCGGCTGACCTCGATCCGACCATTTCCATCCCGGGCCGTTGCCGCGACCGTCAGGTGGCCCCGGCGATCATCGGCGAAAACAAGCAGGGCATGTGGCTGGGCCACCAGGAGGCGTAGTTCCCGGTTCGCACTTCACCATGCGGTTGCCGAGCGCGGGAGGACTCCAGCCGCCCGGCGACTACCTGTTCCGCGACCAGGTTTTCCTTCGGCAACACCAACGGCCTGTGGGGCCTCACGGCTCGAATAACGGCGCGGGTGCCCGCAGGCCGGAAGGCGGCGGGCTGACGGCGAGCGCAAATTGCGCTGCACCCTTTTCTTTCTCGACAGCAAGCAAGAATATTATTTATCCTTTTGGGGTATTTCTCAGCCGGGACCGCCCGGGTGCCACAGATGGGTTTCACTCGATCAAGACTTCACCGCTCGGCGGTCATCTCCACCGCGGCTGTGTCGCTTCCGGTGCTGCTGCTGGGAGCACCCTGCGGAAGCGCCTGGGCAGAAACCGCGGCGAAAGTGGTCGCGAAGCCTGCAACCGACAAGCCTGCTGCAACCGACAGGCCTGAAACCGACAGGCCGAACCGGCAAGCCCACGACCGGCGCAAGCAGCGTCCTATCCGCGGCTCCGGCCGAACCAACGCCGCGCCAGACAAAGGCAACGCCGCGCCGGGCAAAGGCAACGCCGCGCCGGGCAAAGCGGTCACCAGACCGGCGAGCCCAGGACCGGATCGTCCGGCAAGGCCTCAAGATTGCCTTCTCCCTGCAGCCCGCGTCCGATGCTGCCCTCAGGCCGGCAAGGAAGCGGCCGCCTCGGCGGAGGGACAGGGTCTGATGGCACTTCAGACCGCCGAGCTGTCTTTCAGCATCACCGATACCGCCAGCAATCAGCCGGTGCGCGGTCTGGCACCTGGCGCCTGGATCGACAAGGTGGCGGAGGGATCAGGTGAAAAGGCGGCCGGACCGACCTGCAACCAGCGCGTCGGGCTCTATCTAGAGCGGGCGGGTCGGCATGCAGCCGCTGATCGACGCGAACAGCTACCTGATCGTCACCATAACCGGGACCCGACCCTATCGGTGATCGACCCGAAGGTGGTGATCGGCGGCACCAGCAATGTTCTTTATGACCAGGTGATCCTCAAGCGACCGGGCGAGGACTGGGTGCTGAGCGAGGATCGCAAGCGGCTGTTCGTAACCATGCCGCGAGCCGATGCTCTCGCCGTCATCGACGCCGAGAAGTTCGAGCTGATCAAGGAGATCGGCACCGGGCGGAGCCGATGAGGATCGCTCTGCAGCCCGACGGGCGTTTCATCTGGATAGGCACCAACGGTCGTGGCGAGGCGGGGGGCGTGACGATCGTCGATACCCACAATCTTGAAGCCGTCGCAAAAAAAGACCGGGAAGGGCCACCACGAAATCGCCTTCAGTGATGACGACCTCGTCGCCTTGGTGAGCAACCGCAAGGACGGGACGGTGACCCTGATCGACGTCCGGGGCAGGGGCGTTCAGCAGATACCGGCGGTAAGGCACCTATTGCCGTCGCCTACTCCAAGTCCGGCCGGGCTTTTACGCCGCCGACGGCGAAACCGGCACGGTGCATGTGATCGCCGCCGACTTTCTCAGCCCGCTGGTTCGATCCAGACGAAGCCGGGCCTGGGACCGATGCAGATAACGGGACACGGCCGCTGGCTGCTGATCACCAATGCGGCCGCGGACGAGGTGCACGTCATCGACACCTCGGATAACACGGTTGCCTATAATATTTCCATCAAGGCAAGCCGTACCAGCTCTCCGTCACCCGGGCGTTCGCCTATGTCCGCACCCTCGAGTCCGAACGGGTGTCGATGATCAACCTGTCGTCACTCGACAAGGCAAGCCGCTGGTGACCTCGTTTGTCATCGGCAGTCAACCTCCGGGACAGGCAGGGAAGCTTCCCATCGCGTCGAGCATCGTCGAGGCGGCGGGAGAAGCAGGCGTCGTTGCGGTCGATCCGGTGGAAGGGGCGCTGCTTTACTACATGGAGGGAATGACCGCACCGATGGGCACGTTCCGCTCCCTCGGAGGGCTGCCGCGCGGAATTCTCGTCGTGGATCGCCTGCTCGCGGAAAACGATGGGGAGTTTACGGCACCCGGATCGAGCTTCGGCGCCCGGGCAGGTACCAGCCGCCTTCGTTCTCGACACCTCCAAGATACTGCACCGTTTTTACCTTTCGAGCAGCGCCGGATCCCCTGGCCAAGCAGGACAGCAAACCGGTTGCCATCGAGTACCTGACTGCCGACCGCCGGGTGGGGGTGACGGAACATCTTCCGCTGCGCTTCCGGCTTGTAAATCCGGCAGTCTCGCAGCCGCGCGCCGGGCTGTCGGATGTGCAGGTTCTTTATTTTCGATCCCCTGGAATGGATCGAACCGTGGTCTCGGCCGCTGACATGGGTGAGGGGGTTTGAGCCAAGCCCCGCTCGATTTGTCCACGGCGGGAGCGTGGTACATCTACGTGTCGTCCTTGTCCGCGGGCGCACCGCCGGGCGCACTTCCGTTTTTTCACCCTTCGCGCAACCGCAGCCGATGCAGCGGAGGCCCGCGCGTCGTCCGGTGACTCGGCACAGACTCCTCAACAGGGGAAGCCTCCGAAAGGGAGATAAAGATGATGTCATCCGTCCGGACGCGATCAAGGACGTGCCGGCTCAGGCCCGGTGCAGTGGCGGTGGCGGGGCTGCTTGCCACGAGCGTAGCCGGCGATCTTTCCGCCGATGATCCCGAGACACGGCAAGCACGACAGACACATTTCGCAGGGTCAATCGGGCCATGCGATGCACGAGCAGCACATGAGTCCAGCGACGCCGGACGAGGCGGGCGACGTGACCGTCGTCCTCTCCGATGCCGAAGTGGTCGATACGTCAGGCAAGGCGATGCGGTTCCGCTCCGACGTCGTCGGCGACAAGACCGTCGCCATCAACTTCGTTTACACCAGTTGCACCACCATCTGTCCGCCGCTCGCCGGCATCTTTGAGGGAGGCCAGGCGAAACTGGGCGATCGCTTGGGACGCGACGTTCGGATGATTACCGTCAGCATTGATCCGACCGTGGACACGCCGGAACGCATGCGTGCAATGGCCACCAAATTCCATGCGAGGCCGGCCGGCTGTGGATCACCCGGTGCCAAAGACGCCATCGACGGGATCGTAAAGGGCTTGGAACCTATACGCCGGACATCGAAAGTCATCCGCCGGTCGTGCTGGTGGGCGCTCGCGGTTCGGACACGTGGACGCGGACTACGGCTTCTCCGATCCGGCCGCATCGCCAATCGGACACTGGCGGTTGCCGACGGAGTGGCCGCCCATGGGTCTCATGCCCGTAAGGAGAAGAGGTAATCACGGCATGGCGCCGCCTGCTGATGTGCGCCGCCTGTGCTGCGGCGTCCTTCGACGGCCGGAGCAGCCTTTGCCGCCGACGGACGAACGCCTCCGCAGCGGCACCGAGCCCGCTGGACAGGGATCCACCCCGCCGGCCACGTCCTGCCGGCGATGCGAAGGCGAAGGGTCGTACTTCACGGATCGTCGTGTCGTCACCCAACACGGACAGGATCCGCGCTTCTATTCTGACGTCCTCAAGGATCGCATCGTGGTCGTCACATTGTTCTTCGCGGGCTGCACCGGCGTCTGTCCCATCAACAACGAGAAGCTCGCCGAACTGCAGACGCTGCTGGGCGATGCCATGGGCCGGGACGTGCTTCTTTGTCTCGGTCAGCGTGGATCCGGAGCACGACACCGTCGAGGATCTGCGCGGTACGCCGCCAGATTGCGCCGGGCAAGGGCTGGTTGTTCTTGACCGGCGACAAGGACGATATCGCCGACGATTGCTCGCAGGCTTGGCCATACCGGCTCCGTTCCCGAGTCCACACGGCCTTCTTCATGCTCGGGAACGTCGCACGGGCGCACTGGGCGAAGGTCGCTCCTTATGAGCCTGCCGAAGCCATCTTAAACCGGCTCAAGGAAATGATGGCCTCGTCCGACAAGCAACCCCGGCTCGGCGACGCCGCGACGCGTTGAAACGAGACCGTTTCCCGGCAAGCTCGACGGTGACCGATCATGTCATTGCCGCTCGACGCGCGCCCGCCCGCAGCTTGGCGGCGGTCGCGGCGGGTGCCGATCGGGTGGTGTCGGTCGACCTCCACTCCGGGCAGATCCAGGGCTTCTTCGACACGCCGGTCGACCACCTCACCGCCATGCCGATCCAGGTCGACTACCTGCAGGCCCACACCGACCCGTCCGACCTGGTCGTGGTGTCGCCCGACTCGGGCGGCGTCAAGGCGGCCAAGCGCTTCGCCAACGAGGTCGGTGCCGACCTGGCCTTCGTCAACAAGTTCCGGCCCCGCGGCACCGCCAACGAGGTCGTGGCGGCGAACGTCATCGGCGACGTCGCCGGGCGCAGCTGCGTGCTCCTCGACGACATGATCGACTCCGCCGGCACCATCTGCGCCTCCGCCGACCTGCTCCGCGAGGAGGGCGCCACCGACGTGTGGGCCATGGCCACCCACGGCGTGCTCTCGGGCCCGGCCATCGACCGGCTGAAGAACTCGTCGCTGACCAAGGTGGTCATCACCGACACCCTGCCGCTGCCGCCCGAGAAGCAGCTGGACTCGATCGAGGTCCTCTCGGTGGCCCCGCTGATCGCCCAGGCGGTGCTGTCGGTGTTCGAGGACAGCTCGGTGAGCGAGATCTTCGGCGGGCGCAACCAGAGCTGAGCCGGCCTCTGGGAAGGGGCCATTGGGAGGTGTGGACGTCCGGCCGGTAGCCTCGACCGGTCACTTCCGCATGCGCTCCGGCGCGATCTCAGACGTAGGAGAGCCCCGATGGCCGAGATCACCCTCACCGCCACCACCGGCCGGTCCACCGGCACCCGCAACAGCCGCCGCCTGCGCGCCGAGGGCCGCGTGCCCGGCGTCGTCTACGGCCTCGACCGCGACCCGGTCGCGGTGTCGGTCGACTGGAAGCAGCTGCGCACCGCCCTGATCACCGACGCCGGCGTCAACGTCCTCATCGACCTCGAGGTCGAGGGCGAGGACGAGGCCCAGCTCTCCATCATCAAGGAGATGCAGCGGCACCCGATCCGCCAGACCGTCGAGCACGTCGACTTCCTGCTGATCCGCCGCGACCAGGAGATCTCCGTCGACGTGCCCGTCGTGCTCGAGGGCGAGGCGACCGAGGTCAACAACAACAACGGCCTGCTCGAGCAGCTCATCCAGTCGCTCACCATCAACGCCAAGCCGGGCAGCATCCCCGACCAGATCGTCTTCGACATCTCGGGCCTCACCATCGGCGACACCGTCACCGTGGGCGACCTCCCGCTGCCCTCCGGTGTGACCACCGACCTCGACCCCGACGAGGCCGTCGTGATCGCCCAGGCGTCCCGCGCCGCCGCCGACGTCGAGGAGGCCGACGCCGAGACGGCTGCCGCAGCCGACACGTCCGTCACCGAGGTCGCACCCGACGCCGGTGGCGACGAGGCGGGCGACGAGGGCTGAGCCGGCTCCGCCGCTGGCGCTCCTACCTCACCTCGTCGCGCCCCGATCCCGAACCCGCCCCCGGACCCATGGCCGACCTGCTCGTCGTCGGCCTGGGCAACCCGGGTGCCGACTACGCCCGCACCCGGCACAACGTCGGGGCCGACACGGTCTTCGAGCTGGCCGAGCGTCACGGCGGCCGTCTCCGCGACGGTCTGCGCAACGAACGGGCCCAGAGCGACGAGGTGCGCATCGGTGCGCACCGCGTGGCCCTGGCCTTCCCCCAGACCTTCTACAACGAGTCCGGCCTGTCGGTCGCGGCGCTGGTGCGGCGCCACGACATCGACGACCTCCACCGCCTGGTGGTCGTGCACGACGAGCTCGACCTGCCCCCGGGTCGGCTGAAGGTGAAGGTCGGGGGCGGCCTGGCCGGCAACAAGGGGCTGAAGTCGATCGTCGCCCACCTGCACACCGACGACTTCGTGCGGGTGCGGATCGGCGTCGGCAAGCCCCCCGGCCGCCAGCAGGGCGCCGACCACGTGCTGCGGCGCCCGGGGAAGGCCGAGCGGACCGAGCTCGACATCGTCATCGCCGAGGCGGCCGACGCGGTCGAGCTGATCGTGAGCCAGGGCGCCGAGGCCGCCATGGCCCGCGTCAACGCGAAGCCCGACCCCGCCTGAGGCCGGCGACCACCGCGGTCAGGGCCTCGTCGGTGAGGAGGCCGGGGGAGTAGACGGCGAGGCGGTCGACGTGGCCGTCGAACTGGTCGACGAGGCGGGCCGCGACGCGGTCGGGGTCGCCCCGGGCGACGAGGGCGTCGAGCAGGTCGTCGTCGACCAGCTCGGACATCTCGTCCCATCGGCCCTCGCGGGAGAGGGCCCGGAGCCGGGGGTGCAGGTCGGCCCGGCCCTCGGTGGCGAGCACCGGCTCGTAGGCGGGCGTCGACCCGTAGAAGCCGACCAGCCAGCGGGCGCCCTCGTCGGCCGCGGCCTGCTCGGCGGCGTCGGTGCCGCACGAGAGGATCGACTGCCCGACGAGGGTGATGTCGGCGCGGGGCCGGCCGGCCGTCGCCAGCGCCTCGGCGATGCGGGGGAGCGTCACCTCGGCGGTGTGGCGGGGTGACGTGAACGGGTGGATCAGCAGCCCGTCGGCCTCGGTGAGGGCCAGGCGGGTCATCAGCGGGCCGAGGGCGCCGAGCCAGATCGGGGGGCGGGGCGTGTCGAGCGGACCGGGGTCGAACGCCGGGGTCATCAGCGTGTGGGTGGTGTGCTCACCGCGGAAGTCGAGCGGCGCCTTCCCCTCCCACGCGTCCCACGTGGCGCGGATGGCCGCCATCCACTCCCGCATCCGGGCCGCCGGGCTGCTCCACGTCGATCCGTAGCGCCGCTCGACGTGGGCCCGGACCTGGGTGCCCAGCCCGAGGGCGAAGTGGCCGTGGGTCAGGCGCTGCATGTCCCACGCCACGTGGGCCAGGTGCATCGGCGAGCGGGGGAAGGCGATGGCGACGTTGGTGTAGACGTCGAGGCCGGTCGCCGCCGCGAGGGTCAGCGGCAGGAAGACGTCGTGCGGGCCCTCGAAGGTGAACAGGCCGTCGACACCCGTGGCGGCCAGGGCCTCGGCCCGGGCGACGACCTGGTCGGGGCGGGCGAGGAGGAGGGTGTCGATCTTCATCGGCAGTGATCCTGGCGCGTCGGTGTCGGGATCAGCGACGGACGGCCGGACGGGCGATCAGCGGCCGGTCGATGCCGGCCAGCGTGTGCTCGCGCGCCGGTCCGAAGGACAGGTCGCTGGCCGAGTCGGCCAGGTCGGCGACGACGCCCGAGGCCAGCACCTCCCCCGGCGCGGCCGCGTCGCACAGGCGGCAGGCGATGGTCACGTTGCGGCCGATGACGTCGCGGCCGTCGTGCTCGACCTCCCCGGCGTGGACGCCGACGCGGACGTCGAGGGCCAGCTCGGGCACCCGGCGGCCCTGCTCCCGGAGGGCCTCCTGCACGGCGAGGGAGAACTGGACGGCGGCGCGGGCGCTGGTGAAGGTGACGAGGAAGCCGTCGCCGCTGGTCTTCACCTCCGTGCCGCCGTAGCGGGTCAGCTCGTCGCGCACGACGGCGTTGTGGGCCAGCAGCACCGAGTGCCACACCTGGTCACCCAGCTCGCTGGCCCGCCGGGTCGAGCCGACGATGTCGGTGCTGACGATCGTGACCAGGCCACCCGACGGGCGCTGGCCGGGCGGCGGGAGGACGGGGCCGGTGTCGTCCCTCGTCGTCGGACCGCGGCGGTGGATCACCGGCGGGACGGGGGGCTGGGGCAGCGGCGGCGGCTGGGGCGACCGAGGCGGACGCGGTGGGCGACGGTCGCGGCCCAGGTGCCGCTCCATGTGGTGGTGCGCGGTGTCGAGGGCGTCGTCGACGAGCTGCTGCACCATCTCCTCGCGGTCGGGTCGGTCCTTGCTGCGGGGACCCTTGGAGCGCACCGTCACCCCACCCCAGAGCCCGTAGCCGACCACCCGGATGGTGGGGGCGCCGGGCAGCGGGGGCACGTCCTTGATCCGGGTCGTGCGACCGCCCATGAGCACGAAGCCCGACGTCTCGACCGGGATGCCCTCGGGCACCGTGATGGTGACGCCGCCCATGATCGCCCAGGCGTTGATCTCGACCACGTCGCCCTCGATCACCGCGTCCCGCAGGTCGAGGTCGACGTTGCCCATCAGCGCGAACGCGCCGAGGGTCCGGCCCACGCGCCAGCGACCCCGGCGGTCCTCGCCGCTCATGATCGCGACCACCCAGGAGGAGGCCGGCCGGGCGACCGGCACGCCCTGGGGCTGGGGCTGCGCGCTCGGCGCCGGCGACGCCGCGGCCGGCGGTGGCGGGGGGAGGACCCGTCCGGCCGCCTCGGTGGGCTGCTCGACCGGCGCCGCGGTCGGTGCCGGTGCGATCGGGGCCACCAGCGGGACCGGGAGGTGGAGATCGCGGCCCACGGCGGCCAGGTCGGCCCGGGTGACCGCGGCGTAGGCCTGGGCCGACGTGTCGGCGAACTCCTCGAGGGTCAGCATCCCCTCGCCGGTCGCCCACGACAGCCGATCGACCACGGCCTGCCGGTCGTGGTCGGACACCCGGATCGCGCCCGGTCCGGTCGGCGCCTCGCGCGTCGCGGGTGCCGCGCTCGGCTGGGTCGCCGGAGCCGGCTGCGGGAGCAGCGGCGACCGGCGGCGCGGGAGCAGGAGGTGGCGACGGCGGTGGCGCCTGCGCTGCCGCGGCCGCCGCAGCGCCCGTGTCGTGCCGCTCGTGGGCGTCATCGACCATCGCGTGACTGTCGCACATCTGGCCGCGGTGCGCGGTGGTTGCGACACCGGCCACACCGGCCACACACGGCCGTCCGCCGGGGAGAGGCCCCTACTTGAGGCCGATCTCGGCGAGGCGCTGGTCGAGGTACTCGTCGGCGGTGATGGGGGGGAAGTGCTTCTCGGCGTCGCCGAGCAGGTCGGGCGGGCAGTCGAGGACGACCTCCGGCCGGGGGTGGCAGAAGAAGGGCATGGAGTAGCGGGCGACGTCGTCGGTGTCGGGGTTGACGACCCGGTGGGTGGTCGACGGGATGAGCAGGTTGACGTGGCGGCTGAGCATGTCGCCGGCGTCGACCACGATCTCGCCCTCCAACCCGTCGACGGGGTGCCAGGTGCCGTCGCGGTCGAGCAGCTCCAGCCCCGATTCGGTCGCGGCCGGGAGGAGGGTGATCAGGTTGATGTCCTCGTGGGCCGCGGCCCGCACCGCACCCGGGACGTTGGCGTCGCGCAGGGGCGGGTAGTGGATGATCCGCAGCACCGACCGGCCGTCGACCACCATGTCGGCCAGCTCGCGCTCGGGCAGGCCCAGGTAGACGGCGATGGCCTCGAGCAACGTGCCGGCGGCGGCCTCGAGCGCCCGGTACAGGGCGAGCATCGACGGCTCGAAGCCGGGGACCTCCGACGGGAACACGTTGGCCCCGTAGGCCTCGAACAGGGGGTGGTCGGGCGCAACGGTCTGGTGGACGTGCCAGAACTCCTTGAGGTCGATGGCCTCGCTGTCCTTGGCGTGCTCGGTGCCGAACGGGGTGTAGCCGCCGGCGCCCTTCGGCAGGACGTAGGCCTCCTTCGCCTCGGTCGGCAGGGCGAAGAAGGCGCGGGCCGCCTCGTAGGCCGCGGCGATGTCGTCCTTGGTGACGGAGTGGCCGTCGACCTTCACGAACCCGGTCTCGACCAGGCTGCGGCCGAGCGTCTCGACGAAGGTGTCCCGGCTCGCCCCACCTCCCTGGGTGAAGTCGTCGAGGTGGACCGTGGCGACGTCGAAGGCCATCACCCCAGGATGCCACCGGCCTCCTGCCGATGCCCCCGCGGCGGGGTGTACCGGGATCGGTCGGCTGCGGCGAGTGAGGGGTGTGGGAGCATCACCGCCTGTGACCGGGGCCGCGGTCGACGAGCGCTACGCGGAGCTGGTGCGTGACGTGGCGCCCTCGCTGCGCCGCCTGGCGTTCGCCCGGACCGGGAGCTGGACCGCGGCGGAGGACGTGGTGCAGGACGTCCTCTCCGACGCCCACCGGCGCTGGGACGTGATCGGCGGCTACGACCTGCCGGGTGCGTGGGCCCGCCGGGCGGTGCTCAACCGGTCGGCCTCCTGGCACCGGAGCCGCGGTCGGGAGCAGCGGGCCATGGAGCGACTGGCTGCCCGTCCCGAGTCCACGTCGGCGACCGTCGAGCCCGGTCTGGTCGACGACGACCTGTGGATGGCGATCCGAGCCCTGTCGGATCGGCAGGCCGAGGTCGTCCTGCTGCTGTGGTTCGAGGACCTGTCGGCCGCCGAGGTGGCGTCGACGCTCGGCTGCGCCGAGGACACGGTGCGCACCCACTGGCGGAGGGCCCGCGCCCACCTGGCCGAGGCCCTCGGGGAGACCGCCGACGAGGAGGAGCGACGATCATGAGCCTCGACCAGCGACTGCGCGATGCCCGCGACGACTACCGGGCCCTGACGCCCCCACCTGCCACGGTCGACCCCGGCGGTGTCACCGGCGTCGACCAGCCCTCCTCCCGACCGCCGGTGCCGCATCGGACACGCTGGTTGGCGGCAGCGGCGGTGCTGCTGGTCGTGGTCGCCAGCGTCGCCACCTGGACGGTCACCCGCGAGAGGGAGGATCGGGACCGGGTGAGCGTCGCCGGCCCGTCGACCGTTGCGACCATCGACCCTCAGACGACCGGGGCGTGGGACCCGTCCGACGTGGTGCTCGACCCGCCGGGGCCGTATCGCGACGGCCAGGAGGTCGTGGTGCGGGTGCCGGTTGCAGTGGCCGAGGGCGCGGACCTCCTCAACGAGGGACTGTCGCTGTGCGCGAGGGTGCGCGAGGGCGACGACCTCAGCGAGACCTGCGACCCGACCGTCGAGGACCTCGTCGTCCTGGATTCGTTGGGGCCGACCTCGGCGACGGTGCGCCTGCGCCGGACGGTGTTCACCGACACCGGCCGGCGCGACTGCAACGAGGCCACCGTCGATTGCCGGATCGTCGTCCTCGCCGGCGACGGCAGCCGCCACGCCTCCGAGCGACTCACCTTCGTCGACGAGGACCCCTCGGAGCCCGAGGTGAGGTTGCGGGTCGAGCCGACCGGGGAGCCCGGCGAGGTCACGCTCACCCCGAGCGGGCTCACCGCCGATCCGTCCTGGCTCGCCCTTCGCGACGACGACCCCGGACGGGCGGGCGGGTTCACCCCCCTGTACGTCAGCCAGTGCGCCTTCAGCGCGTCCCTGGGGTCAACCCCCGGACCCTTCGGGGACCCTCCGCCGTGGGAGGCCGGTGACCCCGATGGAGTCGTGTGCGGGGCGATGGGACCCGCGCTCGAGCTCGATCCCGACGACCCGGAGCGTGCGGTCACCGTGACGTTGCCGACCCTCGTGTACGGGTACGGCGGCTGGGCCGACTGCCGGGTCGACCAGTGCTTCCTCGAGGTTCGGCGCACCATCATCCACGGCATCGAGCCGGGTGGGGGCACCCTCGGCTCCGACGTGAGCGCCGCCACCGCCCTGCTGCCGCGCGACGGTGCCTGGGCCGAGGCGACCCGACCGACGCTCTCCGTCGAGACGCCGGGCCCCCACCGGGCCGGCCAGGTCGTGTCGGTCACCATCAGCGGGCTGCCCGCCGGTGAGCGGCGGCTGATCGCGCAGTGCTCCGTCGACCAGCCGTGGGGTTGTGGCTACGACGTGCTCGAGCTGGGCAACGGCACCCACGAGGTCACCTTGGCCCAGGGCCTCCTCGAGCGCTGCCGGCCGGAGACCTGCTACCTGGAGCTCGACTCCAGCAGCGAAGGCCTCCCACCGCTCGCCGTCGCCCCCCTCGACACCCCCGGCTGACCGGAGTGGGGACGGCGTCGCGGCGGTAGGTTGGGACGTCCCTCCGGGGCCGGTCGAGGCCGGATCCCGGGGCTGCGCCGCGTCCGTCCCACCCCCGAGGCCCCCGTGTCGACCACCACCGCCGTCACCCTCGACGCGCCGCTCGGCGACCTCCCGGGCCTCCTCGCCGACGAGCCCGGGCTCTCCCAGGTGCGGGGGCGCACCCGCGGCCACCTGGCGGTGTCGGAGGCGGCCCGGCCCCTGGTCGTGGCCCACCTGGCCGGCGGCACCCGCACGCCGGTGCTGGTGGCGTGCGCGACCACGGCCGAGGCCGAGCGACTGACCCACGACCTCGGGGCCTTCCTCGGCGAGGACCGGGTCGAGCTGTTCCCGGCGTGGGAGACGCTGCCGTTCGAGCGGGTGAGCCCGGCGGTCGAGACCATGGGTCGTCGGCTTCGGGTGGTGTGGCGGCTGAAGAACGCCCGCCACGCCCCCAAGGTCGTCGTCGCCCCGATCCGGGCGCTCGTGCAGCGCCTCGGCCCCCACGTCGACGACGTCGAGCCGATGATCGTCCGCCCGGGCCAGACCCTCGACCGCGACGAGCTGGTCGCCTGGCTGGTCGGCAACGGCTACCGGCGCGAGCCGCAGGTCGAGGCCCGGGGCGAGTGCGCCGTCCGCGGCTCGATCGTCGACGTGTTCCCGTCGACCGAGGACCGCCCGATCCGCATCGACCTGTGGGGCGACGAGGTCGACCGCCTCACCGAGTTCTCGATCACCGACCAGCGGGCCACCGACGCGGTCACGGCCGCGGCGATCTTCCCCTGCCGCGAGCTGCTGCCCACCGACGACGTGCGGGAGCGGGCCGCGTCGCTCGTCGCGAGGGAGCCGTGGGGTCGCGAGCAGTGGGAGCGCCTCGCCGAGGGCCTGGTGTTCGACGGCATGGAGTCGTGGATGCCGTGGCTCACCGAGGGCGAGCACGTCCTGCTCGACCTGCTCGACGACGACGCCCTCGTGCTCCTCCTCGAGCCGCGGCGGATGCGCGACCGGGCCGAGGACATCCTCGCCGAGGAGGGCGACCTCGCCCGTCACCTGGCCCGCAGCACGTGGGACGTCCCCGACGGCACCGAGATCCCCAGCCTGCACATGCCGTTCGACCGCCTGCTGACCCACACCCAGGTCCCGGCGTGGACGGTGGTCAACACCCCCGACTCGCCCGAGACGCCGCTGGTGCAGTCGCTCGGGTGGAACCCTGCCGTCGGCGACGGCGCCGGGCTGGTCGGCCAGGTGCGCGAGCTGCTGGCCGACGGGTACCGACTGGTCGGGGCGGCCGACACCGAGGCCTCCGCTGGTCGCGTCGCCGAGGTGCTCCGCAGCCAGGGCGTGGAGGCCGACGTGCGCGTCGCCTCCCTCGACCGCGGGGTGGTGCTCCCCGGCGCCAAGGTGGCGGTGCTGGCCGAGGCCGACCTCACCGGACGCCGCCGACCCCACCGGGCGCCGCGCACCCGCAAGCGCGACGCGATCGGGTTCTTCGACGACCTGCGGGCCGGGGCCTTCGTCGTGCACCACCAGCACGGCGTGGCCCGCTACGGCGGCATGGTCACCCGCACCATCGGTGGGGTCGAGCGCGACTACCTCCTGCTGGAGTACCGGGGCGGCGACAAGCTCTACGTCCCGTCCGACCAGATCGACGCGGTCCGCCACTACACCGGTGGCGAGGACCCGAAGCCCAACCGCCTCGGCGGCGGCGACTGGCAGAAGGCCAAGGCCCGGGTGAAGGCCGAGGTCATCCACGTCGCCCAGGAGCTGGTGGTGCTCTACCAGAAGCGGCTGAACACCCCCGGGCACGCCTTCCCGCAGGACACGCCCTGGCAGACCGAGATGGAGGACGCCTTCCCGCACCGGGAGACGCCCGACCAGCTGACGGCCATCGCCGACGTCAAGGCCGACATGGAGGACGACAAGCCGATGGACCGCCTGGTGTGCGGCGACGTCGGCTTCGGCAAGACCGAGGTCGCCATCCGGGCCGCGTTCAAGGCGGTGCAGGACGGCAAGCAGGTCGCCGTGCTGGTGCCCACCACCCTGCTGGCCCAGCAGCACTTCCAGACCTTCAGCGACCGCTTCTCCGGCTACCCCGTCCGGGTCGAGGTGCTGAGCCGGTTCCTCACCAACGCCCAGGCCCGTGACGTCGTGGCCGGGCTGCGCACGGGCGAGGTCGACTGCATCGTCGGCACCCACCGGCTGCTCAGCGACGACATCGAGTTCAAGGACCTCGGCCTGCTCGTGGTCGACGAGGAGCAGCGCTTCGGCGTGGGCCACAAGGAGAAGATCAAGGCCCTCAAGACCGACCTCGACGTGCTCACCCTGTCGGCCACGCCCATCCCGCGGACGCTGGAGATGAGCCTCACCGGCATCCGCGACCTCACCCTGCTCCACACCCCGCCGGCCGAGCGCCAGCCGATCCTCACCTACGTCGGCGAGGACGACGAGCGGGCCGTGTCGGAGGCGATCCGGCGCGAGCTGCTGCGGGAGGGACAGGTCTTCTTCGTGCACAACCGGGTGCGCGACATCGAGAAGAAGGCGGCCGAGCTGCGGGCCCTCGTGCCCGAGGCCCGCATCGCCGTGGCCCACGGGCAGATGGACGAGGGCACCCTCGAGCAGGTCGTCTACGACTTCTGGGAGGGCCGCTTCGACGTCCTCGTGTGCACGACGATCATCGAGTCCGGCATCGACATGCCGACGGTGAACACGCTCGTCGTCGATCGGGCCGACCGCCTCGGCCTCGGCCAGCTCCACCAGCTGCGGGGCCGGGTCGGCCGCGCCGGCCAGCGGGCCTACGCCTACCTGTTCCACCCGCGGGACGTCTCGCTCAGCGAGGAGGCCTACGAGCGGCTGAAGACCATCGGCGAGGCCACCGAGCTCGGGTCGGGCTTCCGCATCGCCATGCGCGACCTGGAGATCCGGGGCGCGGGCACGCTGCTCGGCACCGGCCAGTCCGGGCCACATCTCGGCCGTCGGCTACGACCTCTACTGCCAGATGGTCACCGAGGCCGTCGCCGAGCTGAAGGGCGAGGAGCGGCGCGAGCCGGCCGAGGTCAAGCTCGACCTGCCCCTCGACGCCCACCTGCCCGACGACTACGTGCCCCGCGAGGACATGCGGCTGGAGGCGTACCGGCGACTGGCCACGGTCACCTCGCCGACCGAGGTCGACGACATCCGCGACGAGTGGATCGACCGCTACGGCCCCGTGCCCGAACCCGCCGCCCAGCTGCTGGAGATCGCCCGGCTCCGGGCCGAGTGCCACCGCATCGGCGCCCGCGAGGTCAACGTCACCAAGGGCCCGGCCTTCGGCGGACCGGCCTTCACCGCCCGGGTGTCGCCGATCGATCTCAAGGCGAGCCAGCAGATCCGGCTCCAACGCCTGTTCAAGGGGGCGGTCTACAAGGAGGAGCAGCGACTGCTGGTCATGCCCATCCCCAAGACCCCCGACCTGGCCGGCACCCTCGTCGACCTCCTCCGCCAGCTCGTCCCCCCAGCTTGACGCCTCGGCCTGTCAGGGGCGGAGGGGGAGGGTGGCGTACTCGGGGGAGGAGACGAGGCGGAGCCAGAGGACGGTGACGTCGACGCCGGCTGAGAGGCGGGCCGCCCAGTAGGCCAGGCCGGCGTCGTCCGGAGGGCGGCGGAGGAGCTGGCCGTAGAGGAGCGTCACCCACCGTCGGGCGACCTCGTCGGAGCGGACCAGGCGGTGCAGGAAGGCGCCCTTGCCGGACCCGGCGATGAGGGCCACGCCGGCATCGAGCTCGGCCGGGGTCGCCTCTCGTCCCGCGAGCCGGCGGTAGGCGAGGGCCACCAGGTCGCGGGTGGTCGGGCCGGCCTGGCGCTGGGCCTCGGCCGAGGCCAGGAGCAGCACCAGCACCCGGTCGAACGACACCCCGGCGTCGAGCAGGGCGGACCAGAAGGCGACCTCACCGGCGGCTGGGGTCCGCTCGAGGGTCGCCTCGTAGGCGACCCGCACCCGGTGGGCCCGGCCCTCTGTCGTGCGCAGCAGGCGGGCGGCGAGGACCGACCGCGGCGTGCCGGCGTCGAGCTGGGCGGCCCACCAGGCCAGGCCGTCGGGGTCGGGGGCCCGTCCGAGCAGGTCGACGTACACGTTGGTCGCCCACCGCTCCGAGTCGGTGAGTGCCGGCGGGGGCGGGCTGGGCGGGCCGTCGCAGTCGGGGTCGTCGGTGTCGATCAGGCCGTCGAGGTCGTCGTCGACGCCGTCGGCGCACTGCGGTCCGACCTTGACCAGCACCTCGGCCTCCTCGCTCTCGCGGCCGGTGGCGTCGGTGACGACGAGGCGCACCCGGTAGGGCCCGACCCGGTCGGCGAGCAGGCGCGGTCGCCAGGTGGTGGCGTCGTCCAGCGTCCAGGTGCTGCCGGCGGGGGCCGACACCAGCTCCCAGCGCGGGGTCAGGGCATCACCGTCGGCGTCGCAGCTGGTCCGGCCGTCGAGGGTGACCGTGCTGCCGGCGTCGACGCGGCGGGGCGGTCCGGCGTCGGCGGCGGGCCGGGACGGTGCGGTGCCCGGAACCAGCGTCGCGGTGCGGTCGCGGTTGAGGCTCACCGTCGCCGTCTCGGCCCCGGACGACGTGATCCCGCAGGCGCCGTCGACGTCGGCGGCTGCGCCCGCCAGCCCTCCCACCTCGACGGTCGGCGAGGCGGTCGCTCCGACGACGTGCACGGCTCCGGTGTCGGACTCGACCCGACGGGCGAGGGTGCCGGGCGTGGCGCTGGCGAGCAGACGGGTGGAGCCCTCGTCGACGCGGGTCGCCCCGTCGGCCCACACCGACAGGAGGCGCGCCGTCGCCTGTGCGCTCGACGATCAGGAGGTCGCCGTCGGTCGTCACCCCGTCGGCCTCGATCGTCCCGCCGTCCGCGCCGCGTCGCACCACGGTGACCACCAGGTCGGCCGAGTCGTCGGTGACCTGCAGGCGGGGGTGGCCGCCGGGCGCGACGTCGCGCGCCGTCACCGGCGCGGCATCACCAGTCGGTGATGGGTAGAGCAGCTGGACCGCGGCCGTGGTGCCCTCGGCGGCCGGAGAGGTCGCCTCCAGCGCGGTGTGGGTGCGGGCCACCGTGTAGGGGATCTCGTGGGTGGTCTCCGTCTCGGTCAGCGTCGGATCGCCCGTCGACGTCGCGATGGCGCTGTCGAGCCGGGCGCCTCCGATCGTCCACCGGCCGCCGGTGCCCGTCCGCTCGTAGGCGCCGCCCGACGTGCCGCCGCCGTTGCCGTGGAGCATCCAGGTGAGGTCGTCGGCCTCCGGTGCGTCGAGGGCGTCGGCCACCACCAGGTAGCGGTCGCCGCCCAGCACCACCCGACGGGTGAGCTGCGCGCCCCGGTAGGCGGTGGCCACCGACACCGCGTCGCCGGCGCCGGAGACGACCGGGTCGGCGAGGGTCGACTGGCCCTCGGCCGGCGGCCGGCCCTGCAGGTCGCCGGTGGTGCCCCAGGCGATCGACGCCTGGAGGTAGTCCGGCGGGCCCTCGCCGTCGACCAGCACGACGTTGTGGTCCTGCGGCTTGTTGACCAGCCCGTGGGTCGTGAAGGTGAGGTAGCCCGGGTCGAGGGCGAGGCGCTCGCCGTAGGCGTAGAGCATGAAGCTGGCCGGGTCGGGGTGCTCGTGCGACTGCGGCCAGCGGCCGGTGCCGGTGCGGTCGCGACCGAACTCCGACGCGGTGTCGTGCTCGCCCAGCACCACGGCCATCGTCGCGTCGCGGTCCCAGCCCGAGCGCAGCGATGCGGTGCCGCCCTCGACGTAGATCTGGCTCGGCTCCCAGCCCGGCTCGCGGGGCGTGATCGAGTCGTCGTAGGTGGCGATCACGTCGGGGCCGAGGGTGATGTTCCCGTCGATGTCGAAGGCCTGCGGGGTGCGGCTCCACTGCCAGTAGCCCTCGGCGGTGGTGGGCGTCGACGGGTCGACCGCACCCCAGAAGTGGGTGCGGCCGGGGTTGCCGTCGTCGATCGGCGCCATGGTCCCGTCGGGGACGCTGGTGTCGAGCATCCACCGGTGCGTGCGGGCCAGCAGGGGGTGGTCGACCAGTGACGGGATCTCCAGGCCGTCCTCGGTGGTCCACGACGCCGTGCCGAGGAAGCGCTCCCACAGCCCGAGGTGGGCGACCAGGTTCTGGGTCGTGTAGCGGAAGTAGAACGGCCCCTCGGCGTAGGCGCCGTCGCCGGTCAGCAGCATGTGGCGCAGGGTGTCGTCGACGTAGTCGGCGCCGGTGTCGAACCACTCCCTGGCGTCGGGCACCTGGTCGGCCAGGGCGACGGCGGCGACGGTCATGGCCGCGCCGCTCTTGGTGCGGTGGTTGTTCTGGTGGAGGGCGGTGTAGCCGCCGGCCGACGACGGGTCGACGAAGTTCAGTCGCAGCTCGCGGGTCACCGCCGCGATGCGCCGGACCACCTCGGCCTCGTCGGCCTCGGTGAAGGGGTAGCCGGCGCCGACGAGGGTGTCGTAGGCCTGCGCGGCCATCACGATCTCCTCGGAGGTGGAGATGTCGCGGTCCCAACCACCGATCGGCGGCGGGACGGCAAGGCGGCTGCGGTCGAGCATCTGGAGCAGGACGTCTCGGGCCTGGTCGCCGGCCGCGGTGCGTGCGGCCTCGTCGGGGAACGGGACGACCTGCCCGTCGACGACGGTGCGATCGAGGGCGTACTGGAAGGCCCGGACCTTGGCGACCCGCAGGAGGTTGCGCTGCGGGGCCACGCCGAGGTCGCCGAGCGGCGTCGTCTGCCAACCCTGCGCCTGCTGGTGCATGCGGAGGAACACGGTGCGGTAGGGCTCGCGGTCGAGCCGGGCCCGCAGGAGGTCCTCGGCGCCGGGCTCGTACAGGAGGCGTGGTCGGGGCGCACCCGACCCGGGGACGGGCGCGGCCGCCTGGGCCGCGGCCGGATGTGTCGCGTCGCCGGGCAGGGGGCCGACGCCCGCGACCGCCGCGGTCGCCGTGAGCGCGGCGAGGACGAGCGCGGCCAGCCGCCGCCTCCATCGGTGCATCGAGCGAACCCCCTGTGGTCGTCCCGCCGGGACAGTACCGACCGGCCGTCGTCCCGGCTCGACTGCCAGGGGGCCGCGCGGGGCCCCTACCATCGGGCGCCGTGACCGCCCTGGCCCCTCCCCGCACCCGTCGCCTGGTGGCGACGGTCGCCCTCGTCGCCCTGGTGCTGGGCGGCAGCGCCTGCAACGCGGGTCGCCCCCCGGCCGCGACGGTCCGCGGCATCGACATCTCCGCCCAGCGGGTCGACGACCTGGTCGCCGCCTTCGAGGAGGCCGACCCCGACCTCGCCGCCCAGCAGGTGGTGGGCGACGGCGAGGGCACCTACCGCACCTCGGTCGGGGCCAACCTCCTCGCGTTCCTGATGACCACGGCCGCAGCCGCGTCGGAGGCCGACGAGCGGGGCCTCGAGCCGGCCACGGCCGAGGAGGCCCGCACCTCCCTCGAGACGACGCTGGGCGGGTCGGCCGACAGCGAGCTGGGCCCGAAGATCGTCGACGCCCTGCCCACCGACACCCGCGACTGGCTGATCGACCTCGAGGCGCAGGGCCTCACCCTCAAGGCCGAGCTGGGCGCCGAGGCCACCGCCGGCACCGACCAGGAGGCCCAGGCCCGGCAGATGTACGACGCCGACCCCACCGCCTTCACCACGATCTGCCTGCGGCTCATCGCGGTGAACGAGGCCGACCTGCCCGACGTCCAGGCCCGACTCGACGCCGGCGAGGACTTCGGCGACGTGTCGGCCGACGTCTCCGTCGACCCCGCCCTCGCCGAGGCCCGGGGTGGCGACCAGTGCGCGCTGGTCAGCCAGTACCAGCAGCAGCTCGACCCGACCGCCTTCGAGCGACATCGCCGGCGCGGCCGAGGGCGACGTCGTGGGGCCGTACCAGTACGACGAGGAGGGCAACGTCGTGCTCGTCGAGATCCGCAGCGCCTCCGTGCCGCCCTACGAGGAGGTGAGCGAGCAGATCATCGCCTCGCTCCCCGTCGACGACGGGTCCGCCGCCCTCGACGCCCTGACCGCCGAGATCCTCGCCGGCGACGACGTGCGGGTCGACCCCCGGTTCGGCCGGTGGGACGCCGAGGCCGGCACCGTGGTCCCGCCCCCCGCGCCGCGGGTCCCCGGCGCCGAGGGCTGATCCCCGTCCCGTGACCGGACGGGTCATCGCCTGCGGGCTGGGTCCGGCCGGCGAGGACCTCGTCACCCGCGAGACGGCCGCGCTGCTGGTCGGCGCTCGACCGGTCGTGCTCCGCACGTCGCGCCACCCCGCCGCTGCCCTCGTCCCGGGAGCGGAGAGCTTCGACGGGGTCTACGACGACTCGGCCACCTTCGCCGAGGTCTACGCCCGCATCGCCGACGACCTGGTGACCCGGGCTGCGGCGGAGGGCGAGGTCGTCTACGCCGTGCCCGGCTCGCCGCGGGTGCTGGAGCGCACCGTCGACCTGCTGGCGGCCCGCGCCGCAGCGGGCGACGTCGAGCTCGACGTCCGGCCCGCGCTGTCGTTCCTCGACCTCACCTGGGTGCGCCTCGGCGTCGACCCGCTGGAGGAGGGGGTGCGGCTGGTCGACGGGCACCGCTTCGCCACCGCCGCCGCGGGCGAGCGGGGGCCGCTGCTGGTGGCCCACTGCCACAACCGCCGCGTGCTCTCGGACATCAAGCTGGCCGTCGACGAGCCCCCGTCGGAGCCGGTGCTGGTGCTGCAACGCCTCGGGTCGCCCGACGAGTCGGTCACCGAGGTGGCCTGGGCCGACCTCGACCGCAGCGTCGAGCCCGACCACCTCACCTCGCTGTGGATCCCGGCCCTGGCCGCGCCGGTCGCGGCCGAGGTGGTGGCCTTCGCCGAGCTGGTGCGCACCCTCCGCGAGCGCTGCCCGTGGGATCGTGAGCAGACCCACGTCACGCTGACCCGCCACGCGCTGGAGGAGGCCTACGAGGTCGTCGAGGCCATCACCGCGTGGGATGCCGCGGTCGGCACCGACGCCGAGGTCGACGCCGACGAGCACCTGGCCGAGGAGCTGGGCGACCTGCTGTTCCAGGTGGTGTTCCACGCCACCCTCGGCGCCGAGCGGGGTGCCTTCGACCTGGCCGAGGTGGCCCGGGGCATCCACGACAAGCTGGTCCGCCGCCACCCGCACGTGTTCGCGCCGGACGGCACCGTCCTGCCCTCCGACGGCGACGAGCCCGAGATCGCCGGGCTGAGCGCCACGTGGGAGGAGATCAAGCGGGCCGAGACCGGGCGCACCAGCGTGATGGACGGCGTGCCCGAGGACCTCCCCGCCCTGCTCTACGCCCACAAGGTGCTGCGCAAGGCCGACGCCGCCGGCCACCCGTGGAGCCCCGACCCGGAGGCCGACGAGCTCGGCGAACGGCTCCTGGCCCTCGTCCACGCCGCCCGCGCCGCCGACCTCGACCCCGAGACCTCGCTGCGGGCCGCCGCAGCCCGGGTCCGCGACCGGGTCCGCGCCGCCGAGTCCGCCTGAGCGGACCTGCGGTTCCATGCCGGGGGCGGTGAGGGCCCCGCGCGGTACCATCGAGGGGCCGCCACCGACGGGGTGGACGGCCCAGCACCACGGAGCGACCCCCACCGCATGAGCACCATCGAAGACGTCGTCGGCCGCGAGATCCTCGATTCGCGCGGCAACCCCACCGTGGAGGTGGAGGTCATCCTCGACTCCGGTGCCGTGGGTCGGGCCGCGGTGCCGTCGGGGGCGTCGACCGGTGCCTTCGAGGCGGTCGAGCTGCGCGACGGCGGCAAGCGCTACGGCGGCAAGGGCGTGCTCAAGGCCGTGCAGCACGTCAACACCGAGCTCGCGCGACGACCTGCTCGGCCTCGACGCGGTCGACCAGCGCTCCGTCGACGCGGCCATGATCGAGCTCGACGGCACCGACAACAAGGGCCGCCTGGGCGCCAACGCCATCCTCGGTGTCTCGCTCGCCTGCGCCAAGGCCGCCGCCCGCGAGATCGGGGTTCCGCTGTACCGCCACGTCGGTGGCACCAACGCCCACGTCCTGCCCCTGCCGATGCTGAACGTGCTCAACGGGGGCGTCCACGCCGACAACAACATGGACATCCAGGAGTTCATGATCATGCCGGTCGGCGCGGCCAGCTTCGGCGAGGCCCTCCAGTGGGGCACCGAGACCTACCACGTGCTCAAGGCCATCCTGCACAAGAAGGGGCTCTCCACCGCCGTCGGCGACGAGGGCGGCTTCGCCCCGAACCTCGAGTCGAACGAGGCCGCCATCAAGCTGCTGGTCGAGGCGATCAAGGGGGCCGGCTTCCGTCCCGGCAAGGACATCAGCGTGGCGCTCGACGCGGCGTCGACCGAGTTCTTCAAGGCCAAGAAGTACGTCCTCGCCGGCGAGGGGCGGAAGCTCACCCCGGCCGAGTTCGCGGACTACCTCGTCGACCTCTGCGGCAAGTACCCGATCGTGTCGATCGAGGACGGCATGGCCGAGGAGGACTGGAAGGGCTGGGCCGCGCTCACCGAGGCGGTCGGCGACAAGGTGCAGCTGGTCGGCGACGACCTCTTCGTCACCAACGTCGAGCGCCTCGAGCGCGGGCTCACCCTCGGGGTGGCCAACTCGATCCTGGTGAAGGTCAACCAGATCGGCTCGCTCACCGAGACCCTCGACACCGTCGGCCTGGCCACCCGCTCGGGCTACACGTCGGTCATGTCGCACCGCTCGGGTGAGACCGAGGACGCCACCATCGCCGACCTGGCGGTGGCCACCAACTGCGGCCAGATCAAGACCGGCGCTCCGGCCCGCAGCGACCGCGTCGCCAAGTACAACCAGCTCCTCCGCATCGAGGAGGACCTCGGCGAGGCCGCCGCCTTCCTCGGTGGCGCCGCCCTGGCGCGGGGAGCCGGATGAGCCAGCGGGGGAGGGCCCGTCCGGCCGCCGGGCGCGACAAGGCGCCGAAGGGGCGGAAGGCCGTCGTCGCGCCGCGAGCCGACGCCCGGCCGCCGGGTGCTGGTCGGGCTGGCCGTGTCGGTGGTGTTCGTCGGCTTCCTGCTGGTCGGCGTGTTCCCGACCCGCACCTGGCTGGCCCAGCGCGACGAGCTCGGACAGCGCGAGGCCGAGCTGGCTGCCATCCGGGCCGAGGAGGCCGACCTGGAGGACCAGGTCGAGACCCTGCAGGACCCCGACGAGATCGAGCGCATCGCCCGCGAGGAGTACGGCATGGTGCTCCCCGGGGAGAAGGCCTACGGGATGCTCCCCGCTCCCGAGGAGCCGGTCGACCTCCCCGACGGCTGGCCCTTCACCGGCGCCGAGGACTGGCTCAACCGCTAGCCCGCAGCGACGGTGACGCCGAGGCGGCTCGGCAGGCTCCGCCACCACCGGTCGACGGCCTCGGTCGCACCGGCGAGCGGGCGGGGCTGCTCGTCCATCGCGGCCGAGACCGCGTCGATGGCTCGGCCGAGGTGGTCCGGGTCGGTGACGGCGAGGTCGGGTGGGAGGCCGGCCCGCTCGGCCAGGCCGGCCGCCTTGGCCTCGTAGTAGGAGCTGCCCGCGGCCAGCACCGCCGGGACCCCGGCGTCGAGGGCGAGCAGGGCCGCGTGGAACGACTGGGCGGCCACGGCCCGGGCGTCGGCGACGGCGGCGACCAGACGGGCCGGGTCGTCGCCGCACTCGACGACGGTCCACCGGGCCTTCAACGGCACGGTGGCCCGGATGCGGGCGAGGGTGGCCAGCTCGGGCTCGGGTTGCTGCCGGTTGAGGGCCACGCCCCGCACCTCCCAGCCCCGCTCGACCGCGACCTCGTCCACGGCCCGGGCCCACCGGGCCACAGCGTCGTCGTCGCCGCCTTCCGGGTCCCCCTGGGCGACGTAGCCGGCGCGGCGCACGGTGACGACGAGGGCGCCGCCGTCCTCCGGCCGCGTCGGTCCGCCCTCCCGCGCCAGGCCGAGGCGGTCGACGAGACCGAGGGCGTCGTCGCCGGTGACGGCGAGGCGCGTCCGGGTCGACACCGTCGAGCGAGGCCGCCAGCGCAGCCGATGCCTGGTCGCGACACGACACCGCCACCGCGCCGGCGAGCAGGCCGGCGACCAGGGCCCGGTCGGCCTCGCCGACGAGGGGTCCGACGCCCTGGCCCGAGCAGGCGTAGGGGACGCCGGCGGCGCGGAGGGCGGCGGCCAGCACCGCCCTCGGCGCGAGCAACCCCTGCGACCAGGTGGAGGTCAGGGAGCCGCCGCCGAGCACGACGGCCGCGGCGTACGACGCGGGATCGAGAGGTCGCCAGATGCCCTCGCCCACCCGGGCGATCGCGGCCGCGTCGGCCAACGGGCCATCGATGCGGGCCGAGGGCGTCGGGCGCCAGGCCCGGGAGGGCGTCGATGAGGGAGCCCAGCCAGCGGACGTCCACGGGGAGCGGCGGCGGCTGGCCTCCGTCGGTGACCAGGTCGATGCGGGCCGACGGGAGGACGTCGCGGAGGCGGGCCAGGGCGCCGACGGTGATGGCGTCGTCGCCCAGGTTGGCGACGCCGCCGGGGGCGACGACGAGCACCCGAGGGCCCTCGTCGACGGGGGCGGTCGGGGCCGGCGCGGCCATCGGCCTCAGGTCGGGCCGGGCCGCCACCGCCGCGGGGGTGGCCCAGAGCACGCCGGTGGCCGGGTGGGCGGCGACGGCGGCGATGCCGTCCATGGCCTCGGGTCCGTCCCGACGGCCGGTGGGGTCGGTGACCCGGGCGACCCGTCCGGCCCCGAGCCGCTTGTCGGGGGTGGTGCGGTGGAACGCCCCGGGCAGCACCCGGTAGCGCCCGAGCAGCGTGGGGACGAAGGCCAGCAGGTGGCCGGCCTCGGCGAGGCGGCGGACCATGGTCCAGTCGTCGACGTGCTCGGTCAGGGGGTCGGTCGACCACCCGCCCATCGAGCGCACGACCCCGACGTCGACCACCGCCATGGTGTCGATGTAGTTCGACTCGAACAGGGCCGGGGTCGGCGGCTCGTTGGAGATCGGGCCCGATCGCGCCCTCGTCGCCGACCTGCACGACGGTGCCGTAGGTCGACGCCGCGCCGGTGGACCGGGCCACCTGGTACACCTCGGCCACGCCGGCGGGCAGGGCGATGTTGTCGGCGTCGAGGTTGAAGGCGTGGGTCGTGCCGACGACGTGCAGGAGCACGTTGCGGGCGTGGGTCAGCCCCAGGTTGACGTCGGAGCGGATGACCCGCACCCGGGGATCGTCGGCCGCGAGCGCGTCGGCCACCGCTGCGGTGGTGTCGGTCGACGCGTCGTCGAGGACCAGGACCTGGCCCCGCTCGGCCGACGGCAGCCGGTCGAGGGCGGCCAGCGCGGAGGACACCGCGTCGGGGAGCAGGGAGCCGTGGTTCCAGCAGGTGACGAACACCGAGAGGCCGGCGACGGGTGTCGGCGACGGTCCCAGCTCACGGCGGAGGGCCTCGGCGGCCGCGGCACGGGCCGGCGCGGCGACGGCCCGGTGGAGGGCGGCGGCCTGGGCCGAGAGGGCCCGGTCGACCTGGCGGACGTCGGCCTGGGCGGCGTCGACGTGGCGGTGCAGCCGGTGGAGCTCGTCGCCCACCGCGATCACGCCGCCCTGGGTGTCGAGGCGGCCGGCCCAGGCGAGCTGCTCGAGGCGGCCGAGGGTCTCGCGGATCTCGGACAGCTCGTCGGCCACGTCGTGCAGCTGGCGCGGGACCTGGCGGGCCCGGCCCAGGGCGCCCCGCAGACGGGCCGCCGCGCCGGGGTCGTCGGGCTCGCACGGGCTCGACGTCGTCAGCCACCGTGGGCCCCGATCAGGAGGTCGCGCTCGGAGCTGCCGGCCAGCAGCGTGGGAGCGGCCCGGGCGAGCCGGCTGCGGACGCCGCCGGGGGTGAGGTCGAGGTCGGCCAGCTCGTCGTCGGCCACCACCAGGCCGGTCAGCCCGGCGGGCAGGGCGGCCCGGAGGTCGGCGGCCGCGCCGGCCGGCATCACCTGGAGGGGGAGGCAGCCGTGCTCGATCGACTCGACGACCCGCAGCGGGTCGAGGTCGCCGTCCTCGCGCCACCACAGTCGGGAGCGGGACGACGCCAGCAGGCGGCCCACCTCGGCCGGCGCCGAGGGCGGGTGCCTGCCGGGGCGCCCACAGGATGCCCGGCAGGTAGGTCGGTCCGGCACCGAAGCGGTCGTGGAGGCGCAGGGCCAGGTCGGCCTGGGCGCCGTCGCGGACCTCGTCCCGCATGTGGTGCTCGACGACGGCCCACGGGTGGCGGCGATCGGGCGCGGCGGCGAGGGCGGCGCGGATGGCGTCGCCGTCGGCGAGCCGGGGCCGCAGCGGGGTCGCCCCGGAGCGCCAGCCCAGCGGTCGGTCGGACGGGCCGTCGGGTGATCCGGTCGTGGCCCGGAGCGCGGCCGCGACCCGCTCGGGCACGCCCGGGCCGGCCAGGCCGGGGACGCTGTCGTCGCCCCACCGGCGCGGCGGCTCGTCACCTGCGGTGCGGATGAGCACGTCGGCCCACGCCCGCCGCAGCTCCTCGTACCGGGGCGGGAGGGCGGCGACGATCGGGGACGATCATGGGCAGCAGGTCGTCGGGGTTGTGCAGCGTCTCGGGCACCAGGTCGGGGTCGAGCGGTGCGCCGAAGGCGGCGGCGGGGTCGCGGTCGCCGGCCGCGGCGAAGGCGGCCATCGTGCGCTGGCACTTCTCGCAGCGACCGCAGTTCTCCGCCGTCCCGCCCTCCCAGCACACCTGCACGGTGGCCCGGGCCAGCGGGTCGGACAGCAGGTGGGCGGCCCGCTCGACGCGGTCGCGGTGGTGGTTGCCGACCTCGACGGTGATCGGGCCCGACATCAGGGGCAGCAGCCGTGGGTCGGCGCCGGTGGCGGTGAGCACCGAGGCACGGGCTCCCGCCGGCCATGACGAGGCGGTGGAGACCCGCGCCGGTGACGCCCGCGCAGGTGACGAGCACCGGCGAGAACGTCTCGTGCCACGGCTGGAACGGGTCGAGGTGGAGGCGGGCGTCGGTGGCGACCACGACGAGCGGGAGGCCCAGCTCGTCGGCGACGCGCTGGTGGCCGGCGGCGACCGCAGCCTCCGTCGCCCGTCCGTCGGGCCGGCCGTGGAGGATGGTGACGAGCCGGGTGACGCGCTGGTCGGGTGGGGCGTCGAGGAGGTCGAGCAGCGTCGACCAGGAGTCGAGCCCGCGGGTGAAGAAGAGGCCCGTCCCGTCGCCGGTGGCGTGGTGGCGCTCGGTCGACTCGAAGGTCACGGTGGGCGGGCGGGTGCCGAGGAAGGTGGCCAGCAGCGTCGCCAGCTCCTGGCCGCGGCCGGCCACGTCGTCGTCGACCGCCCCCTGGACGACGAGGTCCTCGCCGCGGACGGCGGCCAGCGTCATCAGGGTCGGCACCCACGGGGTGGTGGTGGCGTCGAGGAGGTCGGCCTGGGCCGCCGGGAACGACACCGTGATCGGGGCCAGGTCGTCGCCCGTCCCCGTCGACCAGCGGCGTCGCCACGCTGATCACCGCCCCGTCGACGTGGAGGGTGGGAGGGCGGGCGATCACGCCGTCCAACCTAGGCGGAGCGGGTGGGCCCGACCGGGGTGGGCGCCGGTAGCGTCGGCCGCGGTGACACCCCCTGCGTCCGACATCGACCGCGCCCGCGTCGCGGAGCTGCTCGGCCGCGAGCCGGACGGCGAGTTCGACGTCGTCGTCCGTCACCTCGACGGCACGCCCGTCGTCATCCGCAACGCCCCCCTGCTCCCGAGCGGACGTCCGATGCCGACCCGCTACTGGCTGGTCGGGGAGCCCGAGCGCACGTGGGTCGGTCGGCTGGAGTCGACCGGAGGGGTCGACCGGGCCGAGGCCGAGGTCGACGACGACGCCCTGGCCGACGCCCACGCCCGCCACGCCGCCGAGCGCGACGCCCTGCTGCCGCCGGGCGGCGACGGTCCCCGTCCCTCCGGCGGCGTCGCCGGCACCCGCACCGGGGTGAAGTGCCTGCACGCCCACTACGCCTGGTGGCTCGCCGGCGGCGACGACCCCGTGGGGGCCTGGGTCGCCGACCACCTCCACGAGGTCGGCGGCGGCGCCCCGGGCCAGGGCGGCCCGGCGCGTCACCCGTGGGGGAGACGAGGACGGCGATCTCGGCGGCGCGCCGTAGGTTGGCCGCCGTGAGCTCCGGACCCGTGGCCGCCATCGACTGCGGCACCAACTCCACCCGCCTCCTGGTCGCCGACCTCGACGCCGACGGGCGGCTGCGCACGCTCACCCGCCTGATGCGGATCACCCGGCTGGGCCAGGGGGTCGACCGCACCGGTGCCCTCGCCCCCGAGGCCATCGAGCGCACCCAGGCCGTGCTGGCCGAGTACCGCGAGGTGATGGACGAGCACGGCGTCGAGCCCGGCCGGGTGCGGATCACCGCCACCTCGGCGGCGCGCGACGCGTCGAACCGCGACGAGTGGTTCGACCAGGCCGAGGCCGTCGTCGGCGCCCGGCCCGAGCTGCTGTCGGGCCGGGAGGAGGCCGAGCTCTCGTTCCAGGGGGCGACCGCCGAGCTCGACCCGTCTCGGGGGCCGTTCCTGGTCTTCGACCTGGGCGGTGGCTCGACGGAGTTCGCCTACGGCACCGACCACGTGGAGCACGGCGCTGTCGCTCGAGATCGGCTGCGTCCGGCTCACCGAGCGCTTCATCGAGAGCGACCCGCCCCGCCCCGAGGAGCTGACCTCGGCCATCACCTACGCGGCGTCGTGGGTCGACGACGTGCTCCGCACCATCCCGGGGGCGGCGTCGGCGCCGACCGTCGTCGGCCTGGCCGGCACGGTCAGCGCGGTGGCGGCGATCGAGATCGGCCTCGCCACCTACGACCGCGACCGGATCCACCACTTCGTGCTCACCAAGGAGGCGGCCGAGGACGTGTTCCGCACCCTGGCCACCGAGGGGCGCGAGGACCGGCTGGCCAACCCGGGGCTGGAGGAGGCGCGGGCCGACGTGATCGTCGGGCGGCTGCTGCGCCCTGGTGGCGATCTACCGCACGTTGGGGTTCGACGAGGTGCTGGTGTCGGAGGCCGACATCCTCGACGGTCTCGCCGCCTCGGTGCTGGCCGCCCAGCCCCGGTAGCCCCCGTCGAGGTCGGTGGCGTTCACCAGCCCGAGGCCGCGCAGCACCACCGCGGCGAGGCTCGACGCGTAGCCCTCGTCGCACACGAGCACGACCGACCTGCTCGGCGTCGACGAGCTCCGGGAGCCGGTGGTCGCCGCCGGGGTCGAGCCGCCACTCGAGGACGTTGCGCTCGACGGCGATCGCGCCGGGGATGGTGCCCTCGTCGGTCCGGTGCGACTCCGGGCGGGTGTCGACCACCAGGGCGCCCTCGGCGACCAGCCGCGACAGGTCGGCGGGGCCGGGGCGCTCGCCGAGGGTCGCGCGGGCCTCGGCCAGCAGCCGGTCGACGGCGGAGGCGGGGGACATCTCGCGCGACGGTACCGGGACGTCGCCGGGGTGCCGCCTGCACGGGTCCGGACGGCGTCCGGAGGGGCTACGGTCGGGCCCCGGTCGGACGACCACAAGGACACGGGGGTGGCTGACTGGCCATGCGACGGGACCGCACCATCGGACGGGCACGGGCTCCGGAGAGCGACGCGGCCGCGCCCACCGGGTGGGGTCCCGGCTTCCACGACCCCGGCGGCGCCCGGTCGTCCGCGCTCTTCGGGCGACGGGTGATGCTCCGCTCGCTGGTGCTGGCCGACTTCCCCGCCTGGCGCGAGGTGCGGCTGCGGTGCCACGACTGGCTCACCGTGTGGGAGCCGAGCCGCCAGGCCGGTGCCCCCGATCCGACGACCGACCGCGACGCGTTCAGCGTGCGGTGCGCGGCCCGCCAGCGCGAGCGCGCCCTCGGCACCGGCCACGGCTTCGGCATCTTCCACGAGGGCCGCTTCTGCGGCGAGATCAACCTCAACTCGATCCAGCGGGGCCCGTTCCAGAACGCGTACGTCGGGTACTGGATCGACGAGGCCGTCGCCGGCCGCGGCCTGATGCCCGAGGCGGTGGTGGTCGTCGCCCGCTTCGCCTTCGAGGAGCTCGGTCTGCACCGCCTCCAGGTGGCGATCATCCCGCGCAACCACGCCAGCCGCCGCGTCCCGGAGAAGCTGGGCCTGCGCGACGAGGGCACCGCGGTGCGGTACCTCGAGATCAACGGCGAGTGGGAGGACCACGTCCGCTACGCCCTCACCGCCGAGGAGTGGACCGAGCGCCGCGAGGAGCTCGAGGCGACCTGGCTCGGACCGCCCGTGCTCTGACGATCCGGCCGGCCGCTGAGCTCGGCGCCAGCCGGATCCGGGATCGCCCGACCAGCCGCCCCGGATCGCTCTCGGTGGCCGACGTCGGAGCGGAACGTGCCGGCCGCGGCACGGTCCGGGCTGACCCGCCCGCCGCGGCCTCTGCGGGGTGGGAGCCGGTCGATGCCCTGTGGTACGACGGGTCACTTGACCCCGGGCCGACGCAGCCGTGGCAGCCGGGTCGATGGTTTGGATCCCCAGGGAGGCGGGGCGGTCCGCACCCACCCTCGACCGGCGCCGTCGCGACGGACGCCGTCGCGCCCCGTCGCCGCCGCCCGCTTCCTCCTCGTCGCGGTGCTCGTCGCCGGCGCAGCCCTCGCCGGTGCGGCGCTGCCCGCGTCGGCGGCGCCCGACGCCGGCGGGGCCGCGTCGCCCGTCGCCCTCGCCGAGGCCAACGGCCTCGACCGCGACCCGGCCGTCTGCGGCGACCTGTGGGTGGTGTCGGCCGAGGCCGGGACGTGCGCCGCCGGGCCCGAGCCCGGGCTGGCCGACATGGCGCCCCTTCCCGCCCCGACGCCGGCGTCGCGCTCCGCGATCACCTGCGTCGGCAACGGCACCGACGGCCCGCGCGTGCAGCTCCTGTACGCCCGCCCGGCGAACAGGCCCGACCAGGGCGGCATGGCGGTCGAGATGATGCGCAGCTGGGCTGCGTCGATCGACAGCACCTTCGTCCGCAGCGCGCAGCAGACCGGCGGGCTGCGCCGCGTCCGCTGGGTGCACGACCGCGACTGCCGACCGGACGTCGACCAGGTGGTCGTGCCGGCCGGTGTCGACGGCTTCGGCCAGCTGGTCGACCACCTGCGCTCGGTCGGCCTCGACGATGCCGACCGCAAGTACCTCGTCGCGTGGGACAACGCCGCGACCAGCCTGTCGTTCTGCGGGCTGGCCGAGCTGCGGCTCGACTCCACCCCGGGCCCCGGCAACGCCAACGACGACCAGGCCGACGGGTCGCAGTTCGCCGCGGTCGACTCCGGGCGCGGGTGCTGGGTCGACTCCATCGCGGCCCACGAGCTGGTCCACACCTTCGGGGCCGTCCAGCACGACGCCCCCCACACGACCGGCCGCGGCCACTGCACCGACGAGAGCGACCTCATGTGCTACGTCGACGTCGACGACGGCAGCGTGACGCTCACCTACGACTGCCCGTTCGACCAGGAGACGCTGCTCGACTGCGGCGACGACGACTACTTCCACACCGCGCCGCCCGCGGGCAGCTACCTCGACTCCCACTGGAACGTCGCCGCCAGCCGGTTCCTGCACCAGGGCGGTCCGTCGGCCACCCCACCGGGCACGCCGGCCGCCGACGAGGCATCGGCCGGCCCCGGGTCGCTCACCGTGTCGTGGGACCCGCCGGTCGACGACGGGGGGTCGCCGATCACCGGCTACGTCGTGCGGGCCGAGCCAGGCGGGCGGACGACCTCGGTGGCCGCCACGGCCCGCACCGCGACGCTGACCGGCCTGGCCGACGGCGTCGTCACGACGGCCTGGGTCAGCGCGGTCAGCCCGGCGGGGGAGGGGCCGGCCGTCGCCTTCGGCGACCTGGTGCCCGTCGCCTCCCATCGGCACGGCCACGTGGGGCACCCCCGTCGCCGACCTGGCCGCTGCACCCGGAGGGGGCGTGTACCTGGCGACCGGGGTCGGGGTCGAGCACGTGGCGCGCGACGGCACCCGGACCCTGGTCGTCGGTGGCGGCGCCGCGACGCAGGTCGCGGTCGGTCCCGGGGGCGGCGTCCACTTCACCCAGGGCGCGCTGGTGCGCCGGTTCCGGGACGGTGCGGTCACCACCCTCGGCGACGCGACCGCAGGCTGCACCCGCGGGGGCGCTCCGGTGCTGGACGAGGTCGACCTCGACGACATCGAGGTCCTCGACGGGGGTGGGGTGCTGCTGCTCGACCGCGACGACGGGCGGGTGTGTCGCCTGCTCGGCGGCGTCACCGTGCTGGTGGCCGGATCCGGCGACCCGAACGGGCCCCTCGGCGACGGAGGCGCCGCCCTCGAGGCGTCGTTCTCCTCGCCGGCCGACCTCGCCATCGACCGCGCCACCGGCCAGGTCGTGGTGGCCGACACCGGCCACAACCGGGTGCGTCGGTTCACCGTCGGAGGGACGATCTCCACCGTGCTCGGCGACGGGCTCGACTTCTACCAGCTCGAGCGGTCGCTGCCCGCGACCGGGTCGAGCGTGCCGTCGCCGTCGTCGGTCGACGTGGTCGACGGCAGCGTGCACGTGTACGACGCCACCGGCCGGGTGCGACGGCTCGTCGGCGACCAGATCGTCCGGACGGTCGGCGACACCTACCTCGAGCGCGACCGGGCCCTTCTGGGACGGCAACCCCGTCGACGTCCTCCGCATCGACGAACCGACGCTGCCCTTCACCTTCAGCGAGGGCTCCTTCTACGGCCTGTTCGGACCCGGCCCCGGTGGCCCCGCCGGGACGTCGCGGATCCGGGCTGCCGGGCCCTGGGCGGCCGCGGCGCCGCCCACCGTGCCGGCGCAGGCCCCCGTCGTGCGGGCGCAGGCGCAGCCGGGTGCCGTCGAGCTCAGCTGGGTGCCGCCCGGCAACGGCGGCTCGCCCATCACCGGCTACCGGGTCGTCGTCGAGCCCGGTGGCGCGACGGTCCCGGCCGTCGCCACCGCCACCAGCCTCGTGGTGCCCGGCCTGCCCCCGGGCGTGGCCCACACCCTGTCGGTCCGGGCCGTCAACGCCGAGGGGGCCGGTCCGCCCGCGGCGGCCGCACCGGTGACGCCGCTGCCGACCGGGTCGCCCTTCGCGCCCTTCGGGTCGTGGGACGCGCTGGTCGACCGGCAGTACCGCGACGTGATGGGCCGGGCCGCCACCACCGCCGAGCGCCGGGTGTGGCGCGACGCGCTGGAGGCGGGGGAGCGGGTCCCCGGTGACGTCGTCGACTTCCTGCGCCGCACGACCGACCAGCGGTCCGTGGTCGATCCCGTCGCCCGCCTGTACCGGGCCTACTTCCTGCGCCTGCCCGATCCCGCCGGGCTCTCCTTCTGGATCGCGCGGCGTCGGGCCGGGTGGTCGCTCACCCGGGTCGCCGACCACTTCGCCACCTCCACCGAGTTCGTCTCCCGCTACGGCTCCCTCGGCTCCGGTGCCTTCGTCGACCTCGTCTACGACCAGGTGCTCGGGCGCCCGGCCGACCCCGCCGGTCGGGCCTTCTGGATCGGCGAGCTCGCGTCGGGTCGCCGGAGCAGGGGCCAGGTGATGGTCGGCTTCAGCGAGTCGTCGGAGCACCGCCGCCAGCTGGCCGAGCTGGTCGACGCCGCCGTCGCCCACGCCATGCTGCTGGTGCGCGAGCCGTCGCCGGCCGAGCTCGACGCCTGGGTCAGCCGGCAGCGCGGTGGCACCGCACACCGCGACCTGGTCGGCGAGCTGCTGCGGTCCGCGGAGTACGCGGACCGCGTCACGCCCTGACCTCGGCGGCGGTCCGGGTCAGTCGGAGAGGTCGCGCACGACCGAGGGGGAGTGGCGGAAGAACTGCTCCACGTCCTCCTCGTAGCGGTAGTCGGGGTCGCGCCCGCCGACGGTGCCCCGCAGCCGGTTGGCCTCGACGAAGGCCTCGACCGCCCCGGCCGGTCGTGTAGCGGTAGCGGAAGCCCTCGGCCTTGAGTCGGCGGTTGTCGAGGCCGCGGCCGTAGCGGAGCAGCTGGAGCAGCTCGGGTGGGATGTCGACGCCGATGCGGCGGAGCGGCTCGGCGGCGAGGTTCGTGCCCCAGAAGGGCAGCGGCACGGTGACCTTCCCGCAGAGGGCGGCGATCTCGCTCCAGGGCAGCAGGCCGTCGCCGGCGACGTTGTAGATGCCGGCCCGGCCCTCGTCGATGCAGAAGAGCAGCGAGCGGACGACGTCCTCGACGTGGACGAGCTGGAACCGCGGGTCGAACCCGAGCACCGACGGCACGACGGGGAGCTTCAGCGCCTTGCTGAACGGGGTGGGCAGGTCGGGCCCGAGCACGTTGCTGAAGCGGAGCAGCGTGACCTCGACGTGCGGGTTGTCGATGGCGAAGTCGCGCACGTAGCTCTCGACCTCGACCAGGCTCCGCTCGATGCGGGTGCCGGGCGGGTTGCGGCGGGGCGTCGTCTCGGTGAACCACACCGGGTCGTTCGGCGTCGTGCCGTACACGAGGGCCGAGGACTTCACCACGACCTTGCGCACCGTGCTGCCGGCCTTGGACGCCGCCGCGCACAGGTTCATGGTGCCGATGACGTTGATCTCGTGGAGGCGGCGGCCCGACGTCTGGGTGCTGTCGACCACGAGGAAGGTGTGGACGATGGTGTCGACCTTGGTGGCCGCCACGATGCGGGAGAGGATCGAGTAGTTCTCGTCGGAGCGGACGTACTCGGTGCGCTCCAGGCGGACCTTGGGCTCCTGCGTGTCGAGGCCGATGATGACGTCGACCTCGGGGTCGCGCTCGAGGTGCTGCGCGAGCCGGCCACCCCAGAAGGTGCCGAGGCCGGTGATGAGGACGCGACGACCCACGGGCCCTACCCGAACCACACCGAGCGGCGGCGCTGCAGCATGTCGAACAGCGCCTCCTGGATGCGCTGCCGGATGGCCTCGGACTCGTCCATGATCCGGCTGCGGGAGTAGCGGGGCTGGTCGGGCGGGACGTCGAAGGTGACCGGCTCCAGCACCCGGAGCTTGAACTTGGCCGGGAAGTAGGCGAGCCCGCCCAGCGGCCCGAAGGCGAGCATGTTGGCGGTGATCGGGAAGTACGGCGTGCCGAGCAGCTTCGAGCCAGGGCCGGCACCCGCGTGAGGATCGGCATCGACTCCTCGGCGCCGACCACCGCGATGGGGATGATCGGCACCCCGGCCCGCATGGCGATCTCGACGTAGCCACCTCGTCCGAACCGCCGGAGCCGGTAGCGCTCGTTGTAGGTCTTGGACGGGCCCTTGGTGCCCTCGGGGAAGACCAGCACCAGCTGGTTCTGCTCCCGGAGGAGGCGGTAGGCGTTGTCGGGTTGGGCCACCACCCCGCCGTTGCGGGCCCACAGGGTGCCGACGACGGGGATCGAGCGGAAGTAGTGGTCGGCCAGGCCGTACACCGGCCGGCCGAGCCGGGTCTCGATGCCGTGCATGATCACCGGCGCGTCCGAGGGGATGGCCGCCGGCGTGGTTGGCCACGATCAGGGCGCCGCCCTCGGTGGGGATGCGGTCGAAGTGCTCCCACTCCGCCCGGAACCAGGAGTCGTAGATCGGGGCGTAGACCTTGCGGACGAGCTCGCGCATGCGCTCGCTGCGGCCCCACTCGTCGACGTCGCTGAGACGGGGGTCGGAGAGGGGTTCGGTCTCCTCGGCGGCCTCGGGCGGGGTGGCCACCGGGACGAGGGCCGTGGAGGGGCGCTCGCGGGTCGGCTTGGCCATCGGCGCAGCGTACCGCCGAGCCTCCCGGCGGGGCCTGGTCAGGCCTCGGGGTCGCTGAGGAACGCCTGGCCCGGGCCGCAGTCGTCGCGGATCGGGCACCAGCGGCAGGCTCCCGACGGCCGCCGGGCGGCCTCGTCGCCCTCGTAGCGCAGGGCCACCATCCGCTCGACGCCGTCGACGGTGCGGGCCACCGCGGCGTCGAGGTGGTCCTCGGTGACCGCCTCGACGTGCAGGTCGCCCGAGTCGAGGTAGGAGCTGGCGACGGCCCGGGGCGGGGTGCCGACCCGGAGGGTCTCGACCAGCGCGTAGAAGCGCAGGTCGTCGCGGTGGGCGAGGGAGGGCCGCCCGGTCTTGAGGTCGACGATCACCTTGCGGGCGGTGAGGCCCTGGGCCTGGCCGAGGGTGAGGTCGACCTTGCCGGACAGGCGGATCCGCGACCCGAGGAGGTCGGCGCTGACCGACGCCTCGGTGACGGGGCGCCAGCGGCGGTCGAGCGGGGGCCAGACCTCGCCGAACGCCGACACCCGGGCGACGGCCGCGCTGCGGACCTCGGCCCGGTCGTCCTCGTCGCAGTCCTCCAGCCACTCGCCCATCCAGCGCTCGGACCCCGACAACCGGTCGAGGGCACGGTCGACCAGCTCGCCCGGGTCGGTGTCGGGACCGGTGGCCCGGTTGAGGGTGAGCTCGATCGCCTTGTGGGCGACGGAGCCGACGACGACGGGGACGCTGGGGGTGAAGGGGGCGTCGAGCTCGGCCTGCCACCGGGCCTCGCAGCCGTGGACGCCGGCCAGGGCCCGCTTGCTGACCCAGAGCGTCTCGCCGTCGGGCACCGCCGTCGCGGGCCCGGAGAGCTCGGCCTCCAGGTCGCGGCGCAGGCGCTCGCGCAGCTCGGCGGGGAACCGGGGCCGGTCGTCGGGGGCGGCCCGCAGCCGGTCGAGCGTGTCGCGCTGAGCCGGCGTGAGCTCCGGCCCGCTCGCCCCCTCGGCCGGCTCGACGGCGACGTCCTCCTCCACCCGGCCCACCCTACGGAGGGCGATCGGTCGGCCCCGGCACCTGCCCCCGGCTTCGCTGTCACAGGGGGTCTGCATACTCGGGACATGGAAGCCTCCGCCCTGCAGTTCGCCGCCGTCGCCCGCATCCTGGGCGACGCGGTGCGGGCGCGGGGGCTGGTGGTGCCGGCGTTCCGCAGCCCGCCCCGGCTGCCGGGGGCGGCCCGCACCGTGCGGCGCTGGCGGGGTGGGGGGGCCACGGTCTCGGTCGAGGTCACCGGCCGCCCCCGCGAGGCGGTCGTCGCCGACATGGTCGAGGGGGTGGTGGTGGTGAACGGCGTCAGCGGCGCCGACGCGACGCGGCTGCGCACGGCGCTGTGGGAGGCCGTGCTGGCGGGCGAGGAGCGAGCCGCCAACGCCGCCTGAGGGCGGGCTGCCTCTAGGCCGGTAGCGTCGGGCGCTCCATGGCCCGCCCCCGTCCCGACCGTCACGCCGCCGTGGTGGTGTGCGTGCCCGGGCTCGAGGACGTGGTCGCGGCCGAGCTCGACGCTCTCGGGATCTCGTCGCGGCCCGCCGGCACCGGAGCCCTCGCCGCTCGGATGACCGATCGCCAGCTCTACCTCGCCAACGTGGGCCTGGCCTCGGCCACCCGCGTCCTGGTCGACGCCGGTCAGGTGGTGGCCCGCTCGTTCGCCTCGTTGGAGGAGCGCGTCGGCGACCTCGACCTGTCCCGTTGGGTGGCTCCCCGGATGCCGGTGCGGGTGCGGGTGACGAGCCATCGGTCGAAGCTCCTCCACACCGGTGCGATCGAGGAGCGGGTGCGGCGGGTGCTCGGGCTCGGTGACGTCCCGCCGGCGGGCGAGGAAGCCGCGCTGCTCGTCGTGCGGGTCGATCACGACCGGGTGTCGGTGCGGGTCGACTCGTCCGGCGCTCCGCTGCACGAGCGGGGCTGGCGGGGTCCGGCGGCCAAGGCGCCGCTCCGCGAGACCATCGCCGCGGCCGTGCTCACCGCGTCGGGCTGGCAGCCGGGCCAGCCCCTCGTCGACCCGTTCTGCGGCTCGGGCACCATCGCCATCGAGGCCGCCCGCCGCGCCGCCGGGATCGCTCCTGGCGCCGACCGCGGCTTCGCCTTCGAGCACTGGCCGTCGTTCGCGCCGGGCACGTGGGCATCGGTGCGGGCCGGGCTCGACGCGGCCCGGGCCGAGGCCCCCGGGACGGTGGCGGTGGTCGCGCGCGATCGCGACGAGGGCGCGGTCGCGGCGGCGCGCGAGAACGCCGAGCGGGCCGGCGTCGCCGACCTCGTCGACGTGGCCCGCGCCTCGGTGTCGGACCTGGAGCCTCCCTCCGCCCCCGGTCCCGGGGCCATCGTCACCAACCCGCCGTGGGGCCGACGGCTCGAGGGCGGCGACCTGCGCGACCTGTACGCCCGTCTCGGCCAGGTGGCGCGGGGTCGGTTCCCGGGGTGGACCCTCGCGGTGCTGACGTCCGACGGGGGCCTCGCCCGCGCCATCGGCGGCCCGGGCGAGACCCGCCTCCGGACCCGCTCCGGTGGCACCGCCGTCCACCTCGACGTCCGCCGCATCCCCTCGTCCTGACGCTGCCTGCTCCTCCTTGACCGATCGGTCAGGTTTTTCGGGCGCGCCGCCGCCGGCCGACGTAGTGTCCGGTCCGGACGACCTCAGGAGGCTCGGATGCTGGACGTGGTGATCAAGGGCGGGTCGATCGTGGACGGCACGGGGGCGGCACCCGTGACCGGTGACGTGGGGGTGCGCGACGGGCGCATCGTGGCCGTCGGCGAGGTCGACGAGCCCGCCCGCCGCGAGGTCGACGCCGACGGGTGCATCGTCACCCCCGGCTGGGTCGACGTCCACACCCACTACGACGGGCAGGCGACGTGGGACGACAGCTTCGAGCCGTCCACCTCGAACGGCGTGACCTCCCTGGTCATGGGCAACTGCGGGGTCGGGTTCGCCCCCGTGCGCCCCGGTGACGTCGACGCCCTCATCGACCTGATGGAGGGCGTCGAGGACATCCCCGGCGCGGCCCTCCACGTGGGCATGCCCTGGGGCGAGTGGGAGTCCTTCGGCGAGTACCTCGACGTGCTCGGCGGCCGGGAGTACTCCCTCGACATCGGGGCCCAGCTCGCCCACGGCGCGCTGCGCTTCTACGTCATGGGCGAGCGGGGGGCGGCCAACGAGGACGCCACCGCCGAGGACCTGGCCGAGATGACCCGCCTCACCCGCGAGGCCCTGGAGGCCGGCGCGGTCGGGGTGTCGACCTCCCGCACCATCGGCCACCGGTCGATCTCGGGCGAGCCCGTGCCCGGCACCTTCGCCGCCCGCGACGAGCTGCTCGCCCTCGGCGAGGGCCTGCGCCAGGCCGGCACCGGCGTGTTCGAGGCCATCCTGGCCGGCACCATCGGCGCCCTCCCGGGCCTCGGCGGCGAGAAGGCCACGCCCGTCGAGGAGGTGCCGCTGCTCGCCGACGTCTCGCGCCTCAGCGGCCGGCCGTCGACCTTCACCGTGGCCCAGCTGTTCGAGGACCCGGACCACTGGCGCCTGGTGCTCGACGCCGCGGCCGAGGAGAACGCGGCCGGCGCCGACCTCCACCCGCAGATCATCCCGAGGTCGGTCACGATCATGACCAGCCTCGGGACGTACCACCTGTTCCACGGACGCCCGACCTACGCCAAGATCGCCGACCTCCCGCTGCCGGAGAAGGTGGCCGAGATGCGCCGGCCCGAGGTGCGCGAGGCGATCCTGGCCGAGAAGCCGGGCAGCCCGAACGCCCCCGACCTGTCGGGCAACCTGGCCTCGCTGTTCAGCGTGGCCATGCCGCTGACGTTCCCTCTGACCGAGCCGGTCGACTACGAGCCCGAGCTGGAGAGCTCGGTCTTCGCCGAGGCCATGCGCCTGGGCAAGGACCCCGAGGCCCACATGTACGACCTGCTCCTCGAGCAGGACGGCCGGGCGTTCTACGCGGTGCTGGGCTCGAACTTCGTCGGCGGCAACCTCGACGCCTGCCGGGAGATGCTGCTCGACCCGTACACGGTCACCGGCCTCTCCGACGCCGGGGCCCACGTGAACCTGATCTCGGACTGCTCGGCCTCGACGTTCCACCTGACCCACTGGGGCCGTGATCGCACCCGCGGCGAGCGCCTGCCGATCGAGCTGCTGGTGAAGAAGCTGACGAGCGGCAACGCGTCGCTCTACGGCCTCGACGACCGGGGCGTGCTCGCAGCTGGGCTGCGGGCCGACATCAACGTGATCGACCTCGACGGCCTCCGCATCCGCAGCCCCGAGCTCCGCTACGACCTGCCCACCGGCGCCAGCCGCATCCTCCAGGCGGCCGAGGGCTACGTGGCCACCCTGGTGAAGGGCGTCGTCACCCGCGAGCGCGACGTCGACACCGGCGCCCGTCCGGGCCGCCTGATCCGCGGCCCCCAGGCCGCCTGACTCCGGTCGTCCGGCCGTCTCCCACCCCGTCCCGCGAACCGAGCACCGAAGTGTGGCCCACAGCCACACTTCCGTGCTCGCTTCGTCGGCGGCGGAGGTGAGGGTGGGGTCATCAGCCGGGCCAGGATGGTGACGTGAGCGAGCAGGCCGTGCCGGACCAGCGGATGCCGATGGCGTTCGTCGGCCACGGGAACCCGATGAACGCGCTGGAGCACAACCGCTACACCGATGCGTGGCGGGCCTTCGGGGCCGAGGTGCCGCGGCCCCGGGCCGTGCTGGTGGTGTCGGCGCACTGGTACATCGCGCACGCCGCGGTGACGGCCATGCCCCGGCCCCGCACGATCCACGACTTCTACGGCTTCCCCGACGAGCTGTTCGCGGTCGAGTACCCGGCGCCCGGTGCCCCTGATGTCGCGGCCGAGGTGGCCGAGGTGGTGAAGCCCCGGTGGGTCGGGCTCGACGTCGACCAGTGGGGCATCGACCACGGCACCTGGTCGGTGCTGGTGCACATGTTCCCCGAGGCCGACGTGCCCGTCGTCCAGCTCGCGCTCGACGCCACCAAGCCGCTACGAGGACCACCTGGCCCTCGGCGCCGCGCTGGCCCCGCTGCGCGACCGCGGCGTGCTGATCGTCGGCAGCGGCAACGTGGTGCACAACCTGCGCCGGGTCGACTGGTCGAGCCCCGATGCCGGCTTCGACTGGGCCCGCCGCTTCGACGACGACGCCCGAGCGCTGCTGACGTCGGACCCGGCCGCGGTCGCTCGGCCTGGTCGACCACCCCGACCACGATCTGGCCGTGCCCACGCCGGACCACTTCCTGCCGCTGCTCTACGTCGCGGGTGCCGCGGCCGCCGGCGGTGAGACGATGCTCGACCCTGGTCGAGGGCTACGCCATGGGCTCCCTGTCGATGACGGCCTACGGCGTCGGCCTGCCACCCGAGCGTGCACGGCTCGGACGCCCCGGCCGACCCGTTGCCCACCGGTCTCCCGCCCGAGGCCACCAACACCTGACCGTGGTGGCGGGCGGTAGCGTCCGCGGCACCGTGATCCGGCCCGGGTGGCGGAACTGGCAGACGCAGAGGGCTTAAACCCCTCGGGGGCTCCGGGCTCGTGCGGGTTCGAACCCCGCCCCGGGCACCGTCGGACAGGGCCGAGAAGGCCGCAGCCGGCCGCCGCACGCGATCAGAGCTTGGCGTAGTCGACGCTGAACCAGCGCTCGGGGGTGAGGCGGATCAGCACGTCGTCGCCGGAGGTGCCCTCGACGTAGGCCTTGCCCATCTCGGGCCCGAGGTACCGGGAGGCGATGTCGACGCGGGTCTCGTGGTCGGGATCGTCGAAGGCGATCGGACCCTCGACGCTCACGTAGGCGTAGGGGAAGTCCTCCTTCTGCACGCACAGCGACGCCCGGCCGGCCGTGCGCAGGAGGCGGCCCTTGACGCTGCCCGTCTCGGTGGAGAGCTCGACGTCGCCGCCGGGGGAGTAGCGGTACCAGACGGGCACCGCCAGCGGCGGACCGTCGGACCGCTCGACGGCGAGCACCCCGACGTGCAGGTCGGCGAGGAACGCCTGCCGCTCGTCCTCGGTCATGGCCAGGTCGCCCATGGGGGCCTCCTCCGGTCGCGTGTCCGGACGAGGGTACGGGCATCGGTGCCCATGCCCCCCGTGCCCATCGAGGAGCGGTCGACGGCTACAGGTCGGCGAGGTGGCGTTCGATGAGGCGACGCTCGGGATCGGTCGGGCCGAGGGCGAGGGCCGTCCGGTAGGCGGCTCGGGCCGCGTCGACGTCGCCCAGCCGGCGCTCGACGTCGGCCCGGGCCAGGGCCAGGCGGTGCGAGCGGGAGAGGCGAGGGTCGGCGGCGAGGTCGGCGAGCAGGGCCCTCGCCACCGACGGGCCGTCCGCGAAGGACACCGCGACGGCCCGGTTGAGCAGCACCGCAGGGGAGGTGGTCAGCTCGGCCAGCCGGTCGTAGAGGCCGACGATCGACGGCCAGTCGGTGTCCTCCCACGACGCCGCGGTGGAGTGCTCGGCGGCGATCCCGGCCTGGAACAGGTACGCCGCCTCGGCGGCGGTCACCGACGGGTGGGCGGCCGCCCTCGCCAGCCAACGGGTGCCCTCCTCGACCAGGTCCCGATCCCAGCGGCTGCGATCCTGGTCGGCGAGCACGACGACCTCGCCGTCGTCGTCGAGGCGGGCCGGGCGGCGGGCGTCCTGGAGGAGCAGGAGGGCGAGCAGTGCCTCGGCTCCGGCCCGGCCCGGCAGCTCGTCGGCGGCGAGTCGGGCCAGGCGCACGCCCTCGTCGCACAGCTCGTGGCGGATGAGGGCATCGCCCGCGGTGGCCGCGTAGCCCTCGGTGAAGGTGAGGTACGTGCAGTCGAGGACCGACGGCAGCCGCTCGTCGAGCAGCTCGGGCGGCGGCACCCGAAGGGGGATGCGGGCGTCGCGGAGCTTGGCCTTGGCCCGCTGGATGCGCTTCCCGACGGCCTCCTCGCCCCGCAGCAGCGCCCTCGCGACCTCGGCCACCGACAGCCCGCACACGAGGCGCAGGGTGAGCTCGACGTGGGCCTCGCGGGGCAGCGCCGGGTGGCAGCACGCGAACACCAACCGCAGCTGGTCGTCGGCGATCGGGTGGAGGATCGGCGGCGTGTCCTCCAGGGCGGCGAGGGCGGTCGCGGCCTGCTCGCGGTCGGCCCGGGTCGCCTCCCGGCGGAGGACGTCGAGCGCCCGGTTGCGTGCCGTGGTGGTGATCCACGCCCCGGGTCGGTCCGGCACACCGTCGGTGGGCCAGCGCCGGAGGGCGACGGCGAACGCCTCCTGCACCGCGTCCTCGGCCCGGCCCACGTCGCCGGTGAGCCGGGCCACGGTGGCGACCGCGGCCCCCGCCTCGCGCCGGAAGGTGTCGGCGACGAGGCGGGCCGCGTCGCCGTCAGTCGAGCTCACCCAGGTCCATGATCGGCCGGAGCTCGACGGCGCCGTCGTCGCCGACCGGGATCTCGCGGGCGACGGCCTCGGCCTGCTCGGCGGTGCCCTGGATGACGTAGAACCCGCCGACCACCTCGGTGACCTCGGGGTAGGGCCCGTCGGAGAGGAGGACCTCGCCGTCGCGCACCCGGACGGTGGTCGCGCTGGTGGTGGGGTGGAGGGCCGCCGCCCTCACCAGCCGGTCGCGGTGGGCCTCGGTGAACCGGCCGTGGTCGGCCGCGCCCTCGTCCCACTCGGCTGAGCCGGGCTGCTCGGCGGCGTCCTCGACCCGGTGCAGCGTGGCGAGCCACAGGTCGGGCAGCGCCTCGCCCTCCTCCCGGAGCAGCTCGTTGCCCACCATCGGCCGGATCTCGGACCCTCCGCCCGGTGCGGTGGTGGCCGGGATGTGGCGCACCAGGTCGATGACCTGGTCGAGGTCGTCGGCCTCGAGCACGTAGTAGCCGCCGAGGGCCTCCGCCGTCTCGGCGAACGGGCCGTCGGTGACCGTGACGCGGCCCCCGTCGTGGCGGATGGTGCGGGTCGTGCCGCTCAGCTCCAGGGCGGCCCCGCCCCGGATGGCGGCCTCGGCCAGCTCACCGAAGGCCACGTAGCCGGCCATCTCGGCGTCGAACTCCGGGGTGCCGGGCTCGGTGGCCGACGCCTCGTCTCCGTACAGCAGGACCAGGTAGTGCATGGGGTCTCCTCGTGTCCCGGGAGGGCCGGTCGACCCTCCCTCCTACCACGACGACGAACGGGCCGGCCCGGATCGGACATCCCCACCGATGAACCTCCCGGCTCGGTCCGAGCCCGGGCTACGTTGCGCCGGTGGTCCTCGACGAGCGTGCCAGCCGCCTCGACGGGAAGGTCGCGGTGGTCACCGGCGGCGGGTCGGGCATCGGGCGAGGCATCGCCAACGGGTTCCGGGCCTACGGGGCCGAGGTCGCCATCTGGGAGCGCGACCCGGAGACCTCGGCGGCTGCGGCCGAGGAGGTCGACGGCCTGTCGGTGCCGACCGACGTGCGGGAGGGCGACCAGGTCGATGCCGCCCTCGCCGCGACGGTGGAGCGGTTCGGCACCGTCGACATCCTGGTGAACAACGCCGGAGGCGTGTTCCCGAAGCCGTTGCTGGAGACCAGCGAGGGCGGCTTCGACGCCCTCTACCGGGCCAACCTCAAGCACGTGCTGCTGTGCACCAAGGCGGTGGCGCCGCGGATGGTCGCCGACGGCCACGGCGGCACGATCGTCAACGTCACCTCCATCGAGGGGGTGCGGGCCGCGCCGATGTACGCGGCCTACGCGGCGGCCAAGGCAGGGCGTCATCAACCTCACCAAGACCGCGGCGCTGGAGCTGGCGCCGATGGGCATCCGGGTCAACGCCATCGCGCCCGACATCACCTGGACCGAGGGCCTCGAGGCGCTCGCACCAGGTGGCGGTGCCGCCAGCGGGCTGACCGTGCCGATGGGGCGGGTCGGCCACGTCGACGAGTGCGCCGGGGCCGCGGTGTTCCTCGCCTCGGACCTGTCGAGCTACGTCACCGGCCAGACGCTGCACGTCGACGGCGGCACGTCGGCGTCGATGGGCTGGTACCACCACCCCGACGACGGGCACTACGTCTACGGGCCGCCCGGGCCGTCGGCGGCCCCGCCTACGACCGGCTGATCACCTCGGCGCCGTAGCGCTCGACGGCCTCGACGGCGCCGGCCAGCGAGTCGCCGGGGACGGTGACGCTGTTCCACGTGACGCCCATGCCGGCCATGCGGTCGAGGGTCTCCAGCTGGGCGTCGGGGGCGAAGTCGTCGTCGGCCGGACCGGCGAGGCCGGTGGTGAAGGCCACGTCGATCGCGGCCCGGTCGCGGCCGGCCTCGTCGACGTGCTGCCACAGGTGGTCGAGCATCGGGGCCAGGTCGTCCAGCCCCTCCAGCGGGACGGTGCGCGACGTCTTGGCCAGCCAGGCCGGCGCCGGGAAGGGGTTCCACCCGTCGCCGTGGGCCGCGACGCGGCGACGGGTGAGCGCGCTGTTGCCGCCGATCCAGATCGGGATGCCCGCCGGGGGCTTGGGGTTGGCGGTGACGTTCGAGGCCGTGAACCCGGAGCCCTCGAAGCTGTACTCGTCCTCGGCCCAGATGCCCCGCAGCACGGCGAGGGCCTCGTCGAACAGCTCGTTGCGCCGGTCGAAGTCGACGCCGAGGGCGCGGTACTCGCTGCGCAGGTAGCCGGTCGCCACCGACAGGGTGAAGCGGCCGTCGGAGAGGGTGTCGAGCGTCGCGGCCGCCTTCGCCACGACGAACGGGTTCCGGTACGGCAGCACGACGATGTTCGGGATCAGCCGCATCCGCTCGGTCACCGACGCGACGAGCATCAGGGCGACGAAGGGGTCGAGGGCGTCGTGGCCGCCCGCGGTCAGCCACTTGTGCGACGGCGCCGGGTGGTCGGTGAAGCCGATCCCCTCGAAGCCGGCGGCCTCGGCCGCCTGCGAGAAGCGGGTGATCCCGTCCCGCGACGCCAGCTCGGGCGACAGGGGATGGGCGATGAGCGGGTAGGTCAGCCAGTGCCTCACGCCGCCATCATCGCTCGCGACCGAGTGTCAGGCCTTCGTAGGCGGCCCAGGCGCCGGCGGCGACGGAGAGGGCGACGCTGATCCAGGCCGGGACGCCGGCGGGCTCGCCGATGTAGGGGTTGGTCACGGGCGACTTCAGGGGGGTGGCGTGGTAGGCGACGAAGCCGACCGCCACGACCAGGCCGGTGATGCCGGTGAGGCGGGCCGCCCAGGGGAGGCCGGCGCGGAGCGCGTAGATGGCGACGGCGGAGGCGATCAGGAGCAGGCCCCCGACGACGGTGCCCACGTACCCCTCCGACGAGGTCTCGGCCGGGGTGAGGCCGTGCACGAGCTGGGTGGCGAACAACGCCCAGGCGGCGACGTCCAGCCGGGTGATGGGTGGTGACGAGCGGACGGCGGACGTGGACATGGCTCGGCCTCCTGGCTCAGGCGTAGGCGTCGGACTGCTGGCGGTACATGCGGGCGTAGTGGCCGTCGGCGGCCATGAGCTCGGGGTGGGTGCCCTGCTCGGCCACCGTCCCCTGGTCGAGCACGACGATGCGGTCGGCCATCCGCACCGACGAGAACCGGTGCGACACGAGGACGGTCACCGAGCCCGTGGCCCCGACGTCGGCCGCCGCGGCCCGGTAGGCGTCGAACAGCAGCTGCTCGGCCTCGGGGTCGAGGGCCGCGGTGGGCTCGTCGAGCACCAGGCACAGCGGCTGCTCGGCCATCATCCCCCGGGCGATGGCCAGGCGTTGCCACTGCCCGCCCGACAGCTCGTGCGCCGTCGGCGTAGGTCTTGCCGAGGTGGGCGTCGAGGCCGTCGGGCAGCCGGTCGACGACCGGTCGGGCGCCGCCCCGGTCGACGGCGGCGCCGACCCGCACCAGGTCGTCGATGGCGTCGGGCTCACCCACGCCGACGGTCTGGTGGACCAGGGCCTCGAGCCGCAGGTGGTCCTGGAACGTGCCGCTCATGCGGTCGCGCCACGCCTCGACGTCGATGGTGGCCAGGTCGGTGCCGTCGACCGAGATGGTGCCCTCGTCGGGTCGGTAGAGGCCGGCGAGCAGCTTCACGAGCGTGGTCTTGCCGGCGCCGTTGTCGCCCACCACCGCGACCGTCGACCCGGCCGGGACGTGCAGGCTGACGTCGCGCAGCACCGGGGCATCGGTGCCGGGGTAGCGGAAGGAGACGCCGTCGAGGTCGATGCCGTGCTGCGAGGGCCGCCGGGGGTGAGCCCTCGGCGGCGAAGCGGGCGACCTGGTCGGCGTGCAGGTCCTCCAGCCACAGGAACCGATCGGCGGTGCGGAGGGCGGCCGCGGCCTGCCGGGCGGCCTCGGCGGTCTGGGCCACGTTGCCCCGGATCAGCAGGGCCAGCTGCGACACGAGCACGATGTCGCCCACCGTCGCCCGTCCCTCGAGGGCCAGGTGGGCCGTGTAGAGGAGGGCGGCCACGTAGCCGGCGGTCAGCGCCAGCCATCCCACCGACGCCAGCAGGGCCGAGCGCACCGCACCGCCCAGCTCGACGTCGGACACCTCCCGCCACAGCTGGTCGGACCGCTCGTCCATGCGCTCGGCGGCGTCGAACACCCGGAGCTCCATGGCCGGACCGGGGGCGAGGAAGAGCTGGTGGATCTGCGTCGCGGCCCGCTGGCTCTCGGCGGCCCGGGCCCTGGCGCGGTCGACGTAGCGCTCCGAGCGGGGGACGAGGATCACCGTCGGCACCGCGCACAGCGGGGTCAGCAGGAGCCAGGGGTCGACCGCGCCGAGCAGCCACAGCGACGACAGCATGCTGATGCCGAGCGACGCCGTGCGGCTCAGGGTGAACACCGCCCGCATCAGCGACGGCCCGCCGCTGCGGACGAGCGACAGCTGGTCGAGGTACTCGGGTCGCTCCAGGTGCTCGATGCCGGGCATCGACGACGCCAGCGTCGAGCGAGCCGTGGTCGATCTCCAGGCCGACCTGGTTGGCCAGGACGTGCTCGGTGTCGCTCATCGCCCGGCCGGCCGAGCCCACGAGGCCCGGCACCGAGGGCGCCGACGGCGATGGCGATGATCACCGGCCCCCAGCTGTCGCCGGCGGTGGTGTCGACGATCCACTTGAGGGCGAGGCTCTGCATGGCGCCGGCCAGGGCGCTCAGCACGAGGGTCACCACGATGAGCGCGCCGAGCTTCGGGTCCGAGCGTCGGATGACCCGCAGCAGCAGGCCGAGGCGACGGCGGGCCGACGCCGGCTGCACCAGCTCGGCACTCACGGGGTCACCTCCTCGGCGACCGCGACGTCGTCGGTCGACGCGGGGTCGTCGCGGAAGCGCTGGGCCTGCAGCTCGAAGAGGTGGGCGTAGCGGCCACCGGTCGCCATCAGCTCGGCGTGCGATCCGTCCTCGACCACGTGCCGTCGGCGATCACCACGATGCGGTCGGCCCGGCGCACGGTGGAGTAGCGGTGCGACACGACCATCGCCGTGCACCCGGCGGCGTGCTCGAGCAGCTGGTCGAACAGGGCCACCTCGGCCCGGACGTCGAGGCTGGCCGTCGGCTCGTCGAGGATCAGGACCTGACCACCGACCCGGGCGCTGTACAGGGCGCGAGCCAGGGCGATGCGCTGCCACTGGCCGCCCGACAGGTCGACGCCGTCGGTGAAGGCCCGGGAGAGCACGGTGTCCCACCCACCGGGGAGGCCGTCGACGATCCCATCGGCGCCCGGCGGCGCGGGCCGCGGCGTCGGCGTGGAGGCGCGCCTCGGGGTGGGTGGGGTCGGCGAGGGTGACGTTCTCGAAGGCCGACAGCTCGAAGCGGGTGAACTCCTGGAAGATCACCGCCAGCCGTCTCCGCCAGGCCCGTGGGTCGAGGTCGCGGAGGTCGATGCCGTCGACGGTGATGCGCCCCTCGGTGGGTTGGTAGAAGCCGGCGAGCAGCTTCAGCAGCGTCGTCTTGCCGGCGCCGTTGTCGCCCACGATGGCCACCGACCGGCCGGGCTCGAGCACGAGGTCGAGGTCGCGCAGCACCGGCGTGTCGTGGCCCGGGTAGGCGAACGACACGCCCTCGAAGGCGATGGTCGGCACGGGCGCCGGGTGGTCGTCGGCGGAGCGGGTCGCCGGGGCGGAGGCGACGGGCGCCGCGTCGGTCCTCCCGCTCGCTGCGGTGGAGGTCCTGCAGCTGCTCGACCGCAGCCAGCTGGGGCACCGCGGCCTCGATCGAGAAGGCCTCCCACCCCATCCACCCCAGCGTCCGCTGCACGGCGACCACCCCGCCCAGCGCGGCGGTGAGCTGCGACTGCGTCGAGCCGTCCGTCGATGGCCTGCTGGGCGAGGAGCAGGAAGGGCACGCCGGCGGCGAGGGCGTTGAGGGCGAAGATCGTGAGGTGCAGCCGGTGGGCGCCGAGCAGCACGCGGGACAGCTCGTCGACCGGTCGGCGGCCGTGGGCCAGGAAGCGGTCGAGGGCCCACTGCTGGAAGCCGAACAGCCGGACCTCCTTGGCCCCCTCGGCCGAGCTCAGGACGTCGGACCAGTACGACGCGGCCCGCCCGTCGCCGGTCGTGTCGACCATGCCCGAGGCGATGGCCCCTGCGTAGTGGCGGCGCAGGAGGCTGCGCTGCCAGGCGATGAACACGAAGGCGGCGACCGCCGCCGGCACCGACGCCCGGGCGACGACGGCCGCGGCCGCGAGCGCTCCGGCGAAGCGGGTCATCAGCCACAGCTGGCCCTCGGCCCCGGCGCCGAGGTTGAACAGGTAGGCGTTCTCGACCGGGAGCGCGGCGGCGTCGCGCACCACCTGCGACTCGAGGTGGTCGACGCCGGGCCGCACCGACACCGCCTGGCGCACCGTCCGTCGGATGGCGCCGTTCACCCGGGCCGCCATCCAGCCGCGGTACGGCTCGATCAGCGACTGGGTGACCTGGTCGGCGGTGAGGAGGAGGGCGACCAGCGCCAGCGGTCCGGCGACGGCCGACAGCTCGCCGCCGTCGGCCGCGGCGTCGATGACCCGCGCGACCAGCCAGGCCACCGCCACGGCCGTCGCCGCGGGCAGGAGGTTGGCCAGCACCATGACCGAGCCGAGGGCCCACCGGGCGGGAGCCGGGACGATCCGCAGGAGCCGCAGCAGCGCCCGGCGCTCGGCGACGAGCTGCCGCCACCGGGCGAGCTGCCGCTGCACCACCCCGCCACCGCCGCCGTCCGTCACGCCGGCCGACCCTATTCACCGACCGACGGTCGGTCAACGAACATTTCCCGGACCCGGGCCGGGACGATGCATGCTGGGGCCCGTGACCAGCCGGAAGGAGCAGGCCGAGCAGTCCCGCTCGCGGCTGATCGACACCGCCCTGCGGCTGTTCGTCGAGCAGGGCTACGAGGCCACGTCGGTGGGCCAGATCCTCGACGAGGCCGGCATGGCCCGCGGCGCGCTCTACCACCACTTCCCGGACGGCAAGAAGGAGCTGTTCGCCGAGGTGGTCGACGTCGCCGACCACGACCTCCACGAGGGGCTCGAGCGGATCGTCGCCGAGGTCGAGTCGCCGATCGAGCGGATCGCGGCGGCCAGCCGGCTGGTGCTCGAGCTCGCCGCCGACCGCACCTTCGGCCGCATCGTGCTGGTCGAGGCGGCCGCGGTGATGCCGGGTGCATGGTCCGGGGGCGGGGAGTACGTCCTGCTGCGGGCCACCCTCGAGGAGGCCATGGCCGCGGGCGAGATCAGGCCGATGCCCCTCGACGCCGCGACCTCGATCCTGTTCGGCGCCGTCCGTCGCATGGCCGACGTCGTGGCCGCCTCCGACGACCCGGCGGCGGCCGCACGCGACGGCGTCGAGGTCATCGACGCCGTCCTGGACGGCCTCCGCGCCTGACGCGCCGGGGTCAGAGGTCGATGGTGACGGTGCGGCCGGCTCCGTCGACGAAGGTCGAGATCTGCGGCGGCACGCGGAGGCGGTCGTCGGACTCGTAGCGGGCGCGCACCGCGGCGTCGTCGCCGTCGACCACGAGGCGGGCGAGCTCGTCGAGCACCTCGGCGTCGGCGTCGGGCACCGGATCGTGCGGACCCCAGTCGAGGCGCAGGCCCCAGTCGTCCCACGGCAGCAGCTCGACCCTGTTGAGGCAGGCGACGTCGCTGAGGACGTTGCCGGCGATGAAGCTCGTGCCCCAGACGTCGTCGATCCCGAAGCGCTGGGCGTCGAGGTCGCCGGCGCGGGTCGCAAGCCACGCCTCGCACCCGTCGAGGAAGTGGCCGGGGGGCTGGTCGTGGGGATCGAAGTCGATCCCGAAGAGGGCGATCTGGACGTCGTCGGCCTGCGGGTCGTCGCGCACCCAGCGTCCGCCATCCCAGCGCTCGGTGATCCAGTGGTCGATCCAGCGTCCTCGTCGGGCGTAGCTGCTGAACCCGCACCGCACCCGGGCCGGGGTCCCCGCGGCGCGGAGGAGCGCGGTGTGGAGGAGGGCGAGGTGACGGCAGATCCCCTGCACCCGCTCGGCCGGGGCACGGGGCTCGACGAGCGGGCGATCGTCGAGCTCCACAGCCCGGTCGAGGACCTCGGCCGTCGAGCGGAGGTTCACCTCGTCGGAGCCGGGCCGCGCCCGCGGCCAGGCCGTAGGCGGCGAGCAGGCTCCGGTGGACGATCAACCCCTGCGCCACCTGCCGGAGGCCGTCGACGTCGTCTGGCAGGCCGTCGAGCTGTGGCAGCTCGGGCAGCCGGGTCATGCCGTCGCAGCGGTCGCGAAGTCGGGTGACCTCGACGGCGTCGCCGTCGGACGTCGGATCAGCCTCGTCTCGACGACGGGGACGGGCGTCCAGTGCTGGGCGACGTAGGCCAGGTCCTCGGGCCGCGGCAGGTGGAGCTCGACGTAGCCGCACGACGTGCAGCAGTAGGCGTAGAGGTCCGCCTGGTGGAGCCGCACCGCGCCCCTGAAGTCGGGTGAGAGGTCGGGGCGGAGGCGAGCGTGGATGCCCGTGTCCGCCATCTCGATGCCGTTGCGGGCCGCCCTGACCGTCGCTGCCCCGCACTTGTCGCACACGCCGCGTCGCACGTCGCGACGATAAGCCGAGCCGACCGAGCGTGCCGGCTGCCGGCTCTTCCCGGACGTCAGGGGCGGGCGAGGAGCTCGCCGTGGAGGACGCTGAACCAGGCGTCGGGGTGGGCGGCCCAGGCGCGCCAGGCCTCGCCCATGGCGTCGAGCTCGGCCCGGGTCGCCAGGCCCTGGGCGAGGGCCTGCTCGGCCAGCGGGGAGGCGGTCGTGCGCTCGGCCCAGGTCTCGCTCCACCAGGCCCGGTCGTCGGGGTCGGCGAAGCACCACGCCGAGGCGCTGCACGTCACGTCGGTGAAGCCGGCGGCGTGGGCCCAGGCCAGCAGGTGGCGTCCGGCGTCGGGCTCGCCGCCGTTGCCCCGGGCGACCGCGCGGTACAGCTCGAGCCAGGCGTCGAGGCCCTCGCTCGCCGGTGCCCAGCACATGGCCGCGTAGTCGGCGTCGCGGACGGCCACGACGCCTCCGGGGCGGCACACCCGGCGCATCTCCCGCAGGGCGGCGACCGGATCGCCCAGGTGCTGGAGCACCTGGTGGGCGTGGACCACGTCGAAGGAGTCGTCGGGCAGGTCGAGGGCGAACACGTCACCGACCCGCAGCTCGGTCGTGGTGTCGCCCTGCTCGGAGGCCCGCCGTCGGGCCTCGTCGATCGCCGCATGGGCCGGGTCGAGGCCGACCGTCCACCCGGGCGCGACCCGGGCCGCCAGGTCGAGGGTGATCGTGCCCGGACCGCAGCCGACGTCGAGCACGTCCATCCCCGGCTCCAGCAGGGGGAGGAGGTGCGGCGCCGAGTTCTCGACCGTGCGCCAGCGGTGCGAGCGGAGGACGGCGTCGGGGTGGCCGTGGGTGTAGCGGACCCCGTCGGACGCGGCCCGGGCTCAGCCATGGGCCGGCACCGGCACGACGACGTAGCGGCTGGTCGGCACCACGTCGAGGGCGCCCAGGTCGAGGAAGCTCGACACGCTGTCGATCATCGCCCCCTGGTTGGCGGCGAGGCGCTCGTCGTCGCCCACCGCGTCGAAGAACACGTGCGGATCGGTCATGGCCTCGGCGGGGAACAGCTCCTCGACGATGCCGTCCCACGGGGGAGCATCGGGGGTCAGGGCCCGCACCACCACGTTCTGCACGTACCCGAACGTGGCCTGGGTGTCGATGGCCACGGGCGTGTGCCGGCGCAGCCAGAGGTCGAGGAACCCGGCGTCGTCGAGGTCGGGGCGCCGGCGGAGGAACGCCACCTGGGCCATGCCCTCGGTGCGGCCGCCCGGTGAGGTCGCGGTCAGGTCCCGCAGGGGCACCGACTCGGTGACGAGGTAGGCCGCGGCGCCGGGGACGACCTCGGCGATGGCGGCGTCGTAGGGCGCCCGCAGGTGGTCGACGGCCGAGTCGACCCACAGCCCGACGACCGCGGCGGCCGGTGCGCCCGACCCGGCCATGCGCAGGCCGGCGGCCGGCGCGACGGCGGCATCGGCCACGTTCAGCTGGAGGCCGTGGGCCCCGAGGTCGAGCAGCCCCTCGGTCAGCGGGCCGCGCAGCGCCTTGCCGAGCTCCTCGGACGGCAGGTCGGTCGTCGGCAGGACGTACAGCACCTTCTCCACGGCCGGGACCCTAGGGGTGGCGCGGTCACGCCTCGAACACCCAGCGGGTCGCCCGGGTCGCGAAGTCCTCGGTGGTCTCGATGATGCCGAACGCCCGCTCGGGCACGACCTCCACGACCATGCCCCCGACGATGAACTCGCGGGTGAGGGCGGGCTCGATGGCCAGGTACTTGTCGAGGTAGCGGGTGGCCCACTCGTCCTTGCGGGCCTCGTCGTCGAGGACCACGGCCCGACCCTCCAGCGACACGACCTCGGTCGTGCTGTCCACCGCGACGGTCACCTGCGGGTTCGCCCGCAGGTTGGCCGCCTTCCTCGACCCGGCCGACGTGCTGAACGCGAGGCGCTGCTCGCCGGCGTCCCACACGGCCCACACGGGCATGGCGTGGGGGCGGCCCTCGGCCGACGCCGAGGCGACCCAGTAGCTCCTCGACCCCTCCAGGCGCTCGGCCGCCCACGACCAGGGCAGGCCCTCCCACTCGGGGACGTCGACCCCGTAGTCGCTCATGGCGGGTCGTTCGCGACGCGGATCGGCCATGGCGCGAACCTACGTCGCGAGTCGACCAATCCGCCGGGCGTCGGGCTCCGAACCGTTGCCGTCCGACCCCGAGGAGGAGCGCGATGCCGGAGTCCCACGTCGACCTCGACCACCGAGGTCGCACGCCGGGTCCCTGCGTCGGTGTCGTGCCGTCCACGGGGGAGGAGCGGGGGGCGTGGCGGCGGTGGGGTCCAGCAGCGATGCTGGGCCCCACCGCTCGCCACCACCGGGCCCCCGCCCGAGCAAGGAGCACAGGGATGCGACACCACACGGCACGACTGCGATGGGGGGCCTTGGCCCTCGCCACCCTGCTGGCTCTGGCCGGTTCCGGATGCGGAGGCGACGACGACGGAGACGACGCCACGGGCTCGGGAGAGGAGACCACCGCGCCGTCGTCCGACGACGCCTCGGCCGGCACCACGGCCGGCGGCGGCGCCTACGGCGATGACGATGCGGCCGATGACGATGCCGCCACCGACGACGGCGACGCATCGGGCGGCACGGCCGTGGAGGTCGCCGACTTCGCCTTCTCGCCCGACCGCATCGAGGTCGCCGTCGGCGACGAGGTCACCTGGACCAACGGCGACGACACGGCCCACACCGTCACCAGCGACGACGCCGCCTTCGACCTGTCGCTCGACGGGTCGGGCACGACCGCGTCGCAGGCCTTCGACGAGGCCGGCGAGTTCCCGTACCACTGCTCGATCCACGGGAGCATGGCGGGGACCGTCGTGGTCGCGGAGGGCTGATGCCCTCGCCCGCCCGACACCTCCGCGCGGTGCCGGGCGGGCCGGCCGACGACGCCGACGCGCTGCTGGCGCGCGTCGCCACGGGTGATCGGCAGGCCTACGAGGGGTTCTTCGACCTGCTGGCCCCGATGGTCCTCGGTGTCTGCCGCAAGGTGCTGCGCGACCCCTCGCTCGCCGAGGAGGTCACCCAGGAGGTGATGCTGGAGGTGTGGCGGATCGCCCCCCGCCACCGGGCCGACAAGGCGTCGGCTCGCACGTGGGTGGCGGTCATCGCCCACCGTCGGGCGGTCGACCGGGTGCGCAGCGAGCAGGCCGAGCGCAACCGCCGGGAGCGCGACGCCCGCGTGGCCGCCCCGACGGCCTCGGACCCGGTGGCGGAGGCCGTCGCCGACGATGCCGAGCGCGACCGCGTGAAGGAGGCCCTCGCCGAGCTCACGCCCATCCAGCGCCAGTCGGTCGAGCTGGCGTACTACGGCGGCCACACCCACACCGAGGTGGCCGCCCTGCTCGACCTGCCCCTGGGCACGGTCAAGACCCGCATCCGAGACGGCTTGATCCGGCTCCGTGACACCCTGGAGGAGGAGCGATGAGTCCAGACCTTCACACCTTCGTCGGCCCGTACGTGCTCGACGCCCTCGACGACGACGAGCGCCGCCGCTTCGAGGAGCACATGGAGCGCTGCGCCGCCTGCCGGGAGGAGGTCGCCGACCTCGTCGAGGTCACCGGCGCCCTCGCCGCGTCGGTCGCCGAGCCCGTCCCCGACTCGTTGAGGGCCCGGGTCCTCACCGAGGTCGAGTCGACCCGGCAGGAGACGCCCCTCGCCGGTCGTCGCCCGTCCCACCGGTGGCGGCGGCTCGCCACCGTGGCGGCCGCGGCCGCGCTGCTGGCGGTCGCCGTGCTCGGCGTGTCGCTCTGGCGCCAGGCCGAGGGGCAGCTGACCGAGGCCGAGGAGCTGGTGGCCATCACCGCCGCCGCCGACGGCCAGCGCACCGTGCTCGAGAGCGAGATCGGCACCCTCCAGGTGATCGTGTCGGAGAGCCGGGGGCGGATGGCCGTCGTGGGCGACGAGGTGCCCGACCCGGGCGACGATCGGACCTACGAGCTCTGGTACATCACCGACGACGGTCCCACCTCGGCCGGCACCTTCCGACCCGACGACGGTTCGGTGCAGGTGGTCGTCGACGCCCAGCCGGCCGACCAGGTCGGCATCACCGAGGAGCCCGACGGCGGCTCGCCCGCCCCCACCGGTCCGATCCTCGCCTCCGGCGCCCTCTGACCCCGACGTGACGTCGCCGGGCTACCGTGCGCTGGCCGCACAGGGAGGCTCAGGGGAATGAAGATCAGGCTCAGCCCGCGCTCGCCGCGGCGCTCGTCGTCGCCGGCCTCGGCGCGACATCGGTGCCGGTCGCAGCTGCGCCCGCCGTCCGTCCGTCCACGGCCGTCGCAGAGGCCGGGTCCCGCTCGACGCCGAACGCCGACGAGCGGTGGTTCGGTGACCTCTACCGCGACCTCGCGGGACGGTCGGCGACCGCGACCAGGAGCTCGACGTGCTCACCGTCCGCCAGGCCACCGGGTCCAGCCGCCGGGACCTCGCCGCGAGCGTGCTGCGCTCACCCGACGGCTCCCGTCGGCTGGTCACCTCCCTGTACGAGGACGCGCTCGACCGGGCCCCCGACCCTGCCGGGCTCGCGTTCTGGGCGGGTCGCATCAGCCGGGGTGGGGCCGCCACCGACGTCTCGGCCCGCTTGTACGCCTCGGACGAGGTCCGCGCCCTCGGCGGCGGCACCACGGCCGGTCACGTCGACCTGCTGTACCAGGAGCTCCTCGGCCGGGCCGCGGACGACGCCGGTCGGGCCTACTGGATCGCCCGGCTCGACGCCCCGGGCGGTCGGCTGGCCGGCGTGCGCTCGCTGGTGCGCTCGGTCGAGGCCTCGGCCCGCCGGGTCGACGCGCTCTTCCCCGCCCTCCTGCACCGCACCGTCGATCCCGGGGGCCGCGCCCACTGGGCCCAGGTCGCGGCCCGCAGCGACGACATCGCCGTCGTCACCTCGTTGGTCGCATCGGGCGAGTACGCCGACCTCGCCGTGCAGGGCCAGCCGGCGCCCCCCGGGTCCGACGGAGTGGGTCCTCTCGACCCCGGCCGCCCACGGCATGGACGCCACCGTCCTCGAGGGCGCGCTCACCTACGCCGCGGCCCCCGGCCGCAACACCCAGGGGGTCGTCGTCGTCCGCGGTGGCGAGATCGTGTCCGAGTGGTACGCCGCAGCCCGGAACCCGGACTCGTGGGCGGCCAGCTGGTCGGTCGGGAAGAGCTTCACGTCCGCGCTCATCGGCATCGCCATCGAGGAGGGCCACATCTCCTCGATCGACGCACCGATGACGACGTGGTTCCCCGAGTGGGCCGGCACCCCCAAGGCCGCCATCACCCTGCGGGACGTGCTGGAGATGGCGTCGGGCCTGCGGTGGAGCGAGGACTACTCGCCCTCGTCGGCCGGGACTGTCGGACGTGATCCACATGGTCGCCGTGGCCAAGGACCAGCTCGCCTTCGCGGCGTCCCGTCCCGCCGAGGTCGCGCCCGGCACCCGCTGGCAGTACTCCAGCGGCGACTCGATGATCCTCGCCGGCGTCGTCGAGCGGGCCACCGGCCGGTCGATGACCGACTACGCCCGCGAGAAGCTGTTCGACCCGATCGGGATGGAGCGGGCCGAGATGTGGCGCGACGCCGCCGGCAACACCCTCGGGTACTGCTGCATGGACACCACCTCGCGAGGCTTCGCCCGGTTCGGCCAGCTCTACCTCCAGGGCGGGGAGTGGGACGGCGAGCAGGTCGTGCCGGCCGACTGGGTCGCGCTGTCGGTGCAGGGCGCGCCCACCTCGGACTGGTACGGGCTCCAGTGGTGGCTCGACGAGATCGACGGCCACGCCATGTTCTCGGCGCGCGGCCACGACGGTCAGTACATCTACGTGATCCCCGACCTCGACCTCGTCGTCGTCCGCAACGGCACCTACCAGAAGAGCCTCGGCGAGCCCATCGGCGTGCCCAGCCTGTTCACCCGCTACCCCTCCGACGGCCTCGTCCCGGGTCAGGGCACCATCGGCCCGTCCTCGTGGAGCGACGAGGCCTTCCTCGGCCCCATCATCGACTCGATCCAGCCCTGAGCCGACCGGCGCAGGCCGTCGGAGACCGGGCTACTGGCGGGACATGCCCTCGCGGGCCTCGGCGGCGGCCTCGCCGGGGGCGGGCGGGCTGACCAGCTGGACGTCGAGGCGGTGGAGGGTGCCCTCGAAGGGGAACGGCCCGTCGTACTCCTCGCTGACCGGTGAGCCGTCGTCGAAGCCGACGCTGGGGCCGATGCTCGACATGATCGTCATGGCGAACGGGAGCGACAGGTGGCCGGCCTCCTCGCCGTCGAGGACGAGGGTGACCTCCGCGCCGCGTGCCCCTCACGGCGGAACCGCACCCCGAGGGTCGACGACCCGACGGGGGCCGGACGGTCCGAGCGCAGCAGGTGGTGCTCGCCGAAGACGTTGTAGTCGAACACCAGGTGGTCGTCGTCGACGAAGAAGCTGAGCCCGGAGTTCTCGGTGCCCGACGCGTAGAGCACCCCGCCGGCCCCGGCGGGGCGGTCGATGGTGGCCCACATGTCCCAGCTCCGCCCGCTGATCGCGGCGGCGGCCTGGGCCGGCATCGGCGTCATCGGCGGGAGGTACGTGTAGTGGCGGCTGGCCGGGTGGGCCGACCGGTCGCGGAAGCGGGTGCCGAACAGCTCGATGGTGCGGTCGTCGAGGGGCAGGACCCCGTGGGCCTCGGCCTCGGCCCACCACAGGTCGACCAGCGCGGCCAGCCGCTCGGGCTCCTCGGCCGCGAGGTCGTGGCACTCCGAGCGGTCGATCGGCGACGTGGTACAGCTCCCAGGTGTCGTCGTCGAACGACGTGCCGCCCTGGTGCCGGGTGACCGCCTTCCAGCCGTCGGCCTAGATGGCCGCGGTGGCCCATCATCTCGAAGTACTGGGCGCCCTTGCGGGTCGCCTCGCCGGGGGCGTCGAACGTGTAGCGCAGCGAGGTGCCGGTGATCGGCAGCTGGGCGATGCCCCGCCGGACCTCGGGCGGCGTCACGCCGGCGACCTCGTAGATCGTCGGGACGATGTCGTTGACGTGGTGGAACTGGTCGCGGAGCGCCGCCGCCGTCGGTGATGCCCGCCGGCCAGTGGACGATCAGCGGGACGTGGACGCCGCCCTCGTGGGTGTTCTGCTTGTACCACTTGAACGGCGTGTTGCCGGCCTGGGCCCAGCCCCACGGGTAGTTGGAGTGGCTGTGCGGGCCACCGATGTCGTCGACCCGCTCGATGGCCTCGTCGGGCGTCTCGAGGATGAAGTTGAAGTACTTCATCTCGTGCAGCACGCCGAAGGGTCCGCCCTCCTGGCTGGCCCCGTTGTCGGACAGCAGCACGATGACGGTGTTGTCGAGGACGCCGATGCGCTCGAGGTCGTCGACCAGGCGGCCGAGCTGCTCGTCGGTGTGCTCGAGGAAGGCGGCGAAGGCCTCCTGCAGGCGGGCGGCCAGCCGCTGGTGGACCTCCGGCATGTCGTCCCACGCCTCGACGCCCGGGTTGCGCGGGGCCAGCTCGGTGTCGGGCGGCAGCAGACCCATCTCCTGCTGGCGGGCGTGACGCGCTCGCGCACCACGTCCCACCCCTCGTCGCACCGGCCGCGCTGACGTGCCGAGGTGCTCGGGCGGGGCCTGGTGCGGGGCGTGGGTCGCGCCGAGGGCGAGGTAGAGGAAGAACGGCCGGTCCGGGCGCACCGACACCGAGTCGTGCACGAAGCCGATGGCCCGGTCGACCAGGTCCTCGGTGAGGTGGTAGCCGTCCTCGGGCGTGCCGGGCGGGCTCGACGTAGTGGTTGTCGTGGACCAGCGACGGGGTGGAACTGGTCGGTCTCGCCCTCGAGGAAGCCGTAGTAGCGGTCGAAGCCGCGCTGCAGGGGCCACTGGTCGAACGGGCCCGCGGCCGACGCGTCCTCCATCGGGCACAGGTGCCACTTGCCGACGGCGAAGGTGGCGTAGCCGGCGTCGCCGAGGACCTCGCCCATGGTCGCGGCGTCCTCGGCGATGTGGCCGCGCATGTGCGGGAAGCCGGTGCGGAAGTTCGACAGCGCCCGCATGCCGACCTCGTGGTGGTTGCGGCCGGTGAGCAGCGCGGCCCGGGTGGGCGAGCAGAGCGGCGTGACGTGGAAGTTGGTGTAGCGCAGGCCGCCGGCGGCCAGGCGGTCGATGGTCGGCGTGGCGATCTCGGAGCCGTAGCAGCCGAGCTGGGCGAACCCGAGGTCGTCGAACAGCACCACCACCACGTTGGGCGCACCGTCGGCAGGGCGGGGCGGGGTGGGCCATGCTGGCGTCGAGTCGGCCAGGGTCCGTCCGATGATCGGTGCCTGGTCAGAGGGGGTCTCCGCGGGGGACATCGTGACTCACCTATCTTTTGACACGTACACTGCCACTAGTGTGCCACACCGGTCCGGCGGTCGCGTCGGTCCCGACCGACCCGCTGGAGGTCCCTCGATGAAGGTCCTGCGCACCCCCGACGAGCGCTTCGCCGACCTGCCCGGCTTCCCGTTCGCGCCGCACTACGTCGACATCGCCGACGGCCTGCGGGTCCACTTCCTGGACGAGGGACCGGCCGATGCCGCGCCGGTGCTGCTCCTCCACGGCGAGCCGTCGTGGTCGTACCTGTACCGCACGATGGTGCCGGTGCTCGTCGCCGCCGGGCACCGCGTCGTCGTCCCCGACCTGATCGGCTTCGGCCGCTCCGACAAGCCGGCCGAGCAGTCCGACCACACCTACCAGCGCCACGTCGACTGGATGTCCGAGGTCGTGTTCGACCGCCTCGACCTCCGCGACATCACCTTCTTCGGCCAGGACTGGGGCGGCCTCATCGGCCTGCGGCTCGTCGCCGCCCAGCCCGACCGCTACGCCCGCGTGGTCGTCGGCAACACGGGCCTGCCGACGGGGGAGCGGCCTCCGACCGATGCGTTCCTCGCATGGCAGACCTTCGCCCGCGAGGCCGAGGAGTTCCCCGTCGGCGGCATCATCGCCGGCGGCTGCGCGACCCGGCCCACCGACGACGTGATCGCCGCCTACGACGCCCCCTTCCCCGACGACGCCTACAAGGCCGGCGCCAGGGCGATGCCGACCCTCGTGCCGACGTCGCCCGACGACCCGGCCCACGCCGCCAACGTCGCCGCCTGGGACGTGCTGCGCACGTTCGACAAGCCGTTCCTGTGCGCGTTCAGCGACTCGGACCCCATCACCAAGGGCGGCGAGCGGGTCTTCCTCCGCGAGGTCCCCGGCGCCGAGGGCCGGCCCCACACGACCATCGAGGGCGGCGGCCACTTCCTCCAGGAGGACAAGGGCCCCGAGCTGGCCGCGGTCGTCAACGCCTTCATCGCCTCGACCTGACGGCGGACGGGCTTGGCCGACCGTCCCCTGGGTAGCGTCGAGTCGATGGCTCGCGAGCGCGACACGGGAGGCGACCGCCTCGACCGCTACCGGTCCAAGCGCGACTTCGACGTCACCGCGGAGCCCTCCGGCGTCGGGCCGCCGCCCGAGGCTGGTGGCCACCGGTTCGTCGTGCAGCGCCACCGCGCCTCCCGGCTGCACTACGACTTCCGCCTCGAGGTCGACGGCGTGCTGGCCAGCTGGGCCGTCCCCAAGGGCCCGACCCTCGATCCCAAGGTGCGGCGCCTCGCGGTCCACGTCGAGGACCACCCGCTCGACTACTTCGACTTCGAGGGCACCATCCCCGAGGGCGAGTACGGCGGGGGCGACGTCATCGTCTGGGACTGGGGCACGCTGGCGGCTCACCAAGGGCGACGATGCCGCTCGCCGCCATCGAGGAGGGCGACCTCCACTTCGAGCTCGACGGCGAGCGGCTCCAGGGTCACTTCATCCTCCTGAACCGCGGTGGTGGCGACGACTGGCTGCTGATCAACAAGAAGGGCGATGCGTCGGCCGCCGGGTGGGACGCCGAGGACCACCCGACGTCGGTGAAGAGCGGGATGACCAACGACGAGGTGCGCGACGCAGGCGAGGTCGAGTGGACGTCGGAGGGCGCCCGGCCGCGGGCCGACGCCGCGGCGGATGCCGGGCCGGGCCGACCCGAGATCCCGACCTGGGATCCGCCGACGGCCGACGAGCTGGCGGCCCTCGACGCCCTCGGGGCCAAGGGGGAGTGGGAGCTGCAGGGCCGGACCCTCAAGCTCACCAACCTCGACAAGGTGCTGTTCCCCGCCGGGGCCGACGGCGACCCCGTCACCAAGCGCGACCTGATCCGCTACCACGCCTGCATCGGGCCCCACCTGCTCCCGTACCTGTTCGACCGGGCGGTGAACTCCAACCGCTTCCCCCAGGGCGTCGACAAGCCCGGGTTCTGGCACAAGGCGGTGCCGAGCCACGCGCCCGACTGGATCACGACCTGGCGCTACCCCGACGCCCGGCCGGACGACACCGCCCAGACCTACATCGTCGTCGACAGCGTCCCGACGCTCGCCTGGCTGGCCAACTACGGCGCGGTCGAGCTCAACCCGTGGACGTCACCGACGGAGCGCTGGACCGAGCCGAGCTGGGCCCTGATCGACCTCGACCCGGGGTCGAAGACGACCTTCGACGACATCGTGGTGCTGGCCCGCCTGCACAAGGTCGTGCTCGACACCCTGGGCCTGGAGGGCGGGGCCAAGGTGACCGGCAAGCGGGGCATCCAGATCTGGATCCCGGTGGCGCCGGGCCACACCTACGACGAGACGCGGGGCTGGGTCGAGCGGGTGTCGAAGTCGGTGGGGAAGGTCGTGCCGGAGATGGTCAGCTGGGCCTGGTCGAAGAGCGACCGGCGAGGGCTGGCCCGCCTCGACTTCACCCAGAACGTCGTGAACAAGACGTTGGTCGCGCCGTTCAGCGCCCGCCCCGCGCCCGGTGCCCCGGTGTCGGTGCCCATCGCCTGGGACGAGCTGGACGACCCCGACCTCACCCCGGACCGGTGGACGATCCGCACCGTGCTCGACCGCCTCGCCGAGGTCGGCGACCCCCTCCGTCCCCTCGATCGGGCTGCCCCAGGAGCTGCCCGAGATCTAGGGCGACGGCTCTAGCGCCCGCCGGCGTCGACGAGGGCGTGCAGCTCCCAGGTGTCCTCGACGCCGCGGAGGTCGTGGACGCCGCGACCGTCGAGCTCGATGCCGGAGCCGGCGACGAGGTCCTTCACGGTGCGGGTGATGAGCACCTCTCCGGGCGCGGCCTTGTCCTGCACCCGCTGGGCGATGTGGACGGCGATGCCACCGACGTCGTCGTTCTCGCGCAGCTCGACCTCGCCGGCGTGGAGGCCGGCCCGCATCTCGAGGTCGAGGGCGGCCAGGTCGGTGCGGATGCGCGCTGCGCAGCGGATGGCGCGGGCCGGACCGTCGAACACGGCGAGGAACCCGTCGCCGGTGGTGGCGATCTCGCGGCCGGAGTGGGCGCGGAGGGCGGCGCGGACGATCACGTCGTGGTGGGAGAGCAGCTGGCTCCACCGCCGGTCGCCGAGGTCCGAGACGTGCCGGGTCGATTCGACGACGTCGGTGAACAGCACCGTGGCGAGGACCCGGTTGGCCGCCGGGGCCAGCGGTCGGCCGGTGACGTGCGACTCGATCTCGTCGAGCAGCGCGTCGGTGTCGCCGGTGAAGATGAAGTCGGCGCTGCCCGGCAGCAGGACCGTGCGGGCGTCGGGGATGTGCTCGGCGAGGTAGTTCGCGTGGGCCTCGCCGATCCATGCGTCGGTGCGGGCCAGCACCAGCACGGGGCAGCGGATGGCGGGGAGCGCGGCGCGGACGTCGATGGAGAACATCCACCGCCGCATCGTCATCGAGGTGGTGGGGCTGGCGGCGTGGCGGACGTAGGACTGCCACCACGCGTGGACCCGCTCGCTGACCCGCTCGCCCGCGAGCGCCCGCACCGAGCCGCCGGGCATGTAGGGCGTGGTGAGCATCGACTCCTGCTGGTCGACGGGCACGCCGATCGGGAAGTCGTCGGCCGCCCCCAGTCGGGCCCACGCGTTCACCAGGACCATGCTCTCGACCCGGTCGGGGTGGGTGGCGGCGAAGAGGGCGGCCATCGGTCCGCCCGAGCCCTTCCCGATGATGGCGGCCCGCTCGATGCCGAGCTCGTCGAGCACCGACCGGACGTCGTCGACCCAGTCCTCCATCGTCGGCAGCGCGAACAACGGCACCGGATCCGACATCCCGACGCCGCGCTTGTCGAAGGTGATCAGGTGGCTGAACGACGCCAGGCGGTCGAGGACCGGGCGGAAGGGCGAGTCGATCGCCCAGAGCATCGCGGCGTGGCTGAACCAGTCCGAGACCAGCACCACGGCGGGTTGTCCCGACCCCGCCGTGCGGTACGCGACCCATCCGTCGGGGCTCGGCGCGTACTCGACCGCGGTCGGTTGGGACAACGCTCCTCCCCTGGGCTGGTGTGCGATGATGCCTGCGCACCGTAGTCGGACGGTGACGGGCTGACGGGAGACTGCGATGCCGTACGTGAACACCGCCATGCACCTGGCGAACCACACGTTCGCACCCATCGAGGGCGTGAACCCCGACGAGCTCGCACCGAAGCTGCAGGCCTCCGGGTCGCTGGTCGAGCTGGCCGAGAACCTGGGCCTCCTCGACGTGCTGCCGCAGGAGCGTCGGGGCGAGCTGCAGGCCTTCCTGGCTGCGGCGCCGCTCTCGCTCGACGCCGCGATCCGCGCCGCCACGCTGAGCGCGGTCGAGCGGGGCCTGCACACCCAGCTGATGTGGCAGCCCGCCTACGACTGGCGCCTCGAGGCGTGGGAGGTCTCCGACGGCGGTCCGCCCGGAGCCCTGTCGCTGCTGATCAGCGCCCCCCACCCGTACGAGGCCCGTCCGGCCAAGTAGGAGCCCGGTCGGGAAAATGTTGACGCCGTTACATAACGGTGCCAATGTAGATCCGTGGCCACCCAGGAGGAGCGACGGGCCCAGACCCGCCAGGCCCTCCTCGACGCCGGCGCGACCCTGTTCGCCGACCTCGGCGTCGCCGGCGCGTCGGTCGACGCCATCGCCAAGGCCGCCGGACGCACCTCCGGCGCGCTGTACGACCACTTCGGCAGCAAGGAGGGGCTCCTCTTCGCCCTCCTCCAGTCGTGGGTCGGCGATGCCGCCGCGCTGATCGAGGCCGAGCAGGCCACGGCCACCTCGCTCGACGAGTGGGTGGCCGCCATGTGGCACGCGGTGTCCGACCCGCCGAGCGGCGACGGGCGGTGGATCGCCCTCGAGCACGAGCTCTGGTCCTACGCCGCGCAGAGCGACCAGGCCCGCGAGTACCTCGCCCGCCGCTACCGGGGGGCGTGGGACGGCGTCGACGCCCACGTCGTGGCCCGCACCGGTCGCGACCCCGACGCGCCGCGCGTCGGCCCCGCCGTCATCGGCCTGCTGCTCGGGCTCGAGATGATGCGCCGCATCGACCCCTCCGCCGTCACCGACGACGTGGCCATCGCCGCCCTCGAGGGCGTCGTGGCCGGCACCCAGACCTCACCGACCACCCTCACCAGGAGCACCTGACATGCGCACCCCCCTCTGCGACGAGCTCGGCATCGAGTTCCCCATCTTCGCCTTCACCCACTGCCGCGACGTCGTCGCCGCGGTGTCCAAGGCCGGCGGCTTCGGCGTGCTCGGCGCGGTCGGCTTCACCGCCCGAGCAGCTCGAGATCGAGCTCCAGTGGATCGACGAGCACGTCGGCGACAAGCCCTACGGCGTCGACATCGTCATCCCCGGCAAGTACGAGGGCATGGGCGAGATGGACCCGGAGAAGCTGGCCGAGACGCTGCGCGACATGATGCCCCAGCAGCACCGCGACTTCGCCAAGAAGCTCCTCGCCGACCACGGCGTGCCCGAGCTGCCCGAGGACGAGAACGCGATGCCGAGCTGCTCGGCTGGACCGCGGCCACCGCGACGCCGCAGGTCGAAGATCGCCCTCGAGCACCCGAAGGTGCGCCTCATCGCCAACGCGCTCGGCACGCCGCCGGCCGAGGTGATCGACGCGATCCACGACTCCGGTCGCCTGGTCGCCGCGCTGTGCGGCATCGCCGTAGCAGGCGCTGACGCACAAGGAGGCCGGCGTCGACATCGTCATCGCCCAGGGCACCGAGGGCGGCGGCCACACCGGCGAGATCGGCTCGATCGTGCTGTGGCCCGAGGTCATCGACGCCGTCGCCCCGACCCCGATGCTCGCCGCCGGCGGCATCGGCACCGGCCGGCAGATCGCGGCCGCGCTGGCCCTGGGCGCCCAGGGCGTGTGGACCGGCTCGCTGTGGCTGACCGTCGAGGAGGCCGACGTCGCCGCCGGCGCAGAAGCAGCAGCTACCTCGACGCCACCAGCCGCGACACGGTGCGCTCGCCGCTCGTTCACCGGCAAGCCGTGCCGCATGCTGCAAGCAACGACTGGACCGAGGCCTGGGAGACGCCCGACGACGCCCGAGCCGCTCGGCATGCCGCTGCAGTTCATGGTCACCGGCGACGCGCGTGGCGCGCAGCCACCGCTACGCCGACAAGGCGCAGAAGCGTGATGTTCAACCCGGTCGGCCAGATCGTCGGCCAGATGAACAAGGTCGAGAAGACCGAGCGCCGTCATGCAGCGCCTCGTCGAGGAGTACCTCGAGGCCGTCGAGCGCCTCGACGCCCTCACCGCCGCCGCGTCCGCCTGACCCGGCCGTGCCCATCGACCCTCCCTCTCCGTTCTCGCCGTTCCGGCTCGGACCCGTCGAGCTGCGGAACCGCATCGTCAAGGCGGCGACCTTCGAGGGGGTGATGAAGCGGGGCGCGGTCAGCGACGAGCTGATCGAGTACCACCGCAAGGTCGCGGCCGGGGGCGCCGCGCTCAGCACCGTCGCCTACTGCGCGGTGTCGAAGAGCGGTCGGGTCCACCCCAACACGATGGTGATGCGGGACGAGATCATCCCCGACCTCCAGCGCCTCACCGCCGCCGTCCACGACGAGGGCGCGGCGATCTCCGCCCAGCTCGGACACGCCGGTCTGGTCGCCAACAGTCGCGCCAACCGCCGTCCCTCCCTCGCACCCTCCACCCGGTTCAGCGCCCCCGCCGGCGCCCGGGTCGAAGGGTGCGACCCGGGAGCAGCTCGACGAGGTCGTCGCCGACTTCCGCACCTCGGCCCGGGTCGTGGTCGAGGCCGGCTTCGACGTGATCGAGGTCCACCTCGGCCACAACTACCTGCTCAGCTCGTTCCTGAGCCCCGACCTCAACCGGCGGACCGACGACTACGGCGGCAGCGTCGAGAACCGGGCCCGGTTCCCCCGCCGCGTCGTCGAGGCGGTGCGCGAGGAGGTCGGGCGACCGGGTCGCGGTGGTCGCCAAGCTGAACATGGACGACGGGGTGCCCGGCGGGCTGTGGCTCGACGAGAGCGTCCCCATCGCCCGGCTGCTGGAGGCCGACGGCCACCTCGATGCCCTCCAGCTCACCGGCGGCAGCTCGCTGCGGGCCCCGATGTACCTCTTCCGGGGCGACGTGCCCCTGGAGGAGATGATCGCGGTGCAGCCGAAGGTGGTCGGGCTCGGCATCCGGGTCGTCGGCCACCGGATGTTCAAGGAGCACCCGTTCGAGGAGGCGTTCTTCCTCCCGCTGGCCCGTCAGTTCCGGGCCGCGCTGTCGATGCCGCTGATGCTGCTGGGCGGGATCAACCGGCTCGACACCATCGAGGGTGCGATGGCCGAGGGCTTCGAGATGGTCGCCATGGCCCGGGCCCTCCTCCGCGAGCCCGACCTGCCCAACCGGCTGCGCGACGGCGTCGCCACCGCCGGCCTCTGCGTCCACTGCAACAAGTGCATGCCGACCACCTACACCGGCACCCACTGCGTCCTCGTCCCCTGAGGGACGGCATCGGTCAGTCGAACCGGCCCTGGTACTCGGCGCTGGCGAAGAACTGGGCGACGAGGCGCTGGATCGACGCGCCGGCGCGGACCTGGCCGACCCAGAAGGCGTAGCCCGCCTCGTCGGGCGCCCGTCGCAGGAGCCCGGCGTAGGTCATCATCACCTCGACCTGCGGGCGGAGGTCGCGCGATCGCGGCCGGCAGGGCGACGATGGCGGCCATGACGTCGGCCCGGGTCTTCGTCCCGTTGCCGAGCGACGTGACCCACGGCGACGACCACGACGACGCCGGGTTGGCCCCGGTGGCGTCGCGGTGGGCGGTGGTCACGAACGCCGAGTCGGACAGGGGCCCGTAGCGGGTCGATGAACAGCGCTCCGCTGCACGATCGTCCCGGCCACGTCGGCCAGCGGCTCGCCGGCCCGGACCCGGTCGGCCCACTTCATCAGGTCGGCGAAGGCGGGCGGCGCGCCGAGGCAGGCCAGCGAGAGACGGGCCGCGGGTGCGACGGCGACACCGAACTCGTTGCTGTTGAGGAAGGCGTTGATGACCCAGGAGATGGTCTTGCCGCCCGTGGTGAGCAGGCCGGTCCAGTAGGCGACCCCGGCGTCGTCGGGCACGCGGTCGAGGAAGTCGACGTACTGCTGGCGGATGAGCGTGGAGGGGTCGGCGAAGGGCTTCCACGGGTTCGGCGTGCTGGGCGGTGGCGCCGACGGGCCGCCGGGCTGGGTCTTGAACAGGCCCAGGTTGGCGAAGGTGCCGCCGAGGATCGTCGAGCTCCCGCCCGCCAGCCACCCGTCGATGACCGATGCGTACACGCTGCGGTAGTCGACCTGCACCCGGAGGTCGCCGTTGGTCGTCAGCTGGTCGAGGCGGGGCTGGGCCCCGTACAGGCCGCCCTTCACCTTCTCGCCGATCACCAGCATCGGCGACGCGGTGCCGTGGTCGGTGCCCCCCGAGCCGTTGGCCCGGACGGTGCGGCCGAACTCCGAGAAGGTCATCAGCGTCACCCGGTCGTGGAAGGCCGGGTCCAGCGCGTTGAAGAAGGCGTCGATGGCGTCGTCGAGCTCGCCGAGCAGGATCGGGTACTGGTAGCCGTGACCGTCGTGCAGGTCGTAGCTGCCGTGGCTGCACGACACCACCCGCAGGCCGAGGTCGAGGTTGATCAGCCGGGCGGCCAGGGTGAGGTCGGGGACCAGTCGCGTCGTCGGCAGTGCAGGGGTGTACGCGGCCGACAGGCGACGGGCCAGGGCGGTCGCCGACGCGTTGGTGTCGGCGATCAGGTCGGCCAGACGACCGCGGCCGGTGTTGTTCCGTCCCATGGCCCGCACCGCGTCGTACACGGGTGGCATCCAGGTCTCGCTGCGGTCGGCGCCGAACAGGTCGCCCCGGGTGTCCATGGCCGTGACCACGGAGGAGCGGCCGGCGAGGTGCAGCGGCACGGACGGCCCGATCTGCACGGCGCGCAGGCCGTCGGCCGACTCGGGCACGCCGTCGAGCCAACGTCCGAGCCACCCGGAGTCGCGTGCGCTGGTCGAGGTGCCCGCCATCCAGGTGGCGGTCGACGAGAAGTGGCTGAGGTCGTCGACCGGGAGGCCGACGCCGCGGATGATCGCGACCCGCCCCTTGTCGTAGCGGGCCTTGAGCTTGGGCAGCCGCGGGTTGAGCCCCAGGTTCTCCGGGAGGGTCAGGGCCCCGCTCACCGCGAGCGAGCCGCGGAAGCTGCGGTAGCGGCTGTAGTCGGCGTGGCCGTCACGGGGGACGACCATGCTCATGCCGTCGTTGCCGCCACCGAGCTGCAGCACGACGATCACCCCGTCGTGGGTGCCGATCGGCGTCGCCGCCCCCGCCATGTGCTCCATCCACCGGGGCAGGAGGGCGAAGGCGCCGGCGCTGGCCAGCGCGCCCTGCAGGAAGCGGCGCCGGGCGACCTGGCCGGGGATCGACTCCGCGGGCTGCGACAGCAGGGCCTGGATCTCGGGGTACTCGAGGTCGTCCACGTCAGGCCATCTCGAAGTCGGGGGTGAGCATCAGGAGCGTCACGAGGTTGGGTTGGATCGCCCACCGCCGCCCGGCGGCCTGCTCGCCGGCCACGTACTCCTCCAGCGCCTGGCGGGTGGCCGGGATGGGGGAGTCGATGCCGAAGAGGGCCAGGGCGCGGGTGGTGGCCTCGGCCGGGGTGAGGTCGCCGAAGCCGGCGAACACCCCGCGGTCGCGGGCCGCCCAGCGGACGTGACCGGCCCAGCTGGCGCGGCCCCACGAGGTCGACGTGGCGATCCAGGACTCGTGGCCCCGCCAGCCGCCGACGTTGGGCGGCGCGTAGAGCCGTTGGCCGCAGCGCTCCATGCTCCACTCGGGGTGGGCGGTCGAGGCCGGCAGTCCCAGGACCTTCATGGCCGCGGCCATCCACTCGACCGGGCCCCGGATCAGCCCGGTGCGGGTGGCGGGGGCGAGGAAGTCGGGGTGCAGGAAGATGGCCCGCACGAGGGCCCGGATCTGCATGCCGGAGGCGACGAAGGCGTCGGCCAGCGACGTCGCCGTCGTCGACGACGGGCACCGGCCCGGCGAGGAAGCGCCACAGCTTCTCGGCGATGAACCGGGCGCACACGGCCTGCTTCGAGCCCCGCACGATCTCGGTGATGGTCTCCGGGCCGTCCCAGTTGCGGGTGATCCCGAAGATCGTCTTGTTGGTGGTGTCGTGGCGCCCCGGGTACCAGATGTAGGTCTCGCCGACGGAGTCGTAGCCGTGGCCCGTCCACGCCTTGGCCATCCCCACCACGTCGGCCTCGGTGTACTGCGAGCGTCCCATCAGGAACAGCTCCATCAGCTCCCGGGCGAAGTTCTCGTTGGGGTTGCCGACCGAGTTCGTCTCGTTGTCGAGGTAGATGAGCATGGCCGGGGTGAGGGCCATGGCCTGGGCCAGGTCGTGCAGGTCACCGAGGGCGTGGGTCCGGTAGGTCCGGATCTGGTGGAACAGCAGCCGCGAGTACATCTTGTCGATGCTGCTGGTGAACAGGCCGTGCCAGAACAGCGTCATCTTCTCGACGATGGGCGTGGGCGAGGTCGCCATCCGGTCCATCCAGTGCCACACCGACGCGACCCACGGGCCGTACCACTGGTCCTCGCGGTCGTTGACCGCGGCGGGGACGGAGTCGGCCGGGTTGGCGGTGGTGTCGAGCACCAGGTCGACCGCCGCCGTCCAGTCGGTGGCGGTGGCCAGCGCGTCGATCTGCGCAGGGGTGCCGCCGAAGCCGGCCCGGCGCAGCAGGAAGGCAGCGTCGGCTCGGGGGATGGCCATCACGCCCCATCGGCCGGTCACTCTCCGTGCTTAGGGTTCGCGGAGGGGATTCTGGGTCGGATGGCCCATGGCGGCCGAGGCGAGCCTCAGCCGAGGGACTCGGCCACCCGCACCAGCTCGTCACCGGACAGGTCGCCGGCCACGGTGACGGCCAGCTCCCCGTCGGCCGCCCACAGGGAGGGGAGGTCGGCGGTGTCGGCCACCAGCGAGGTCGGGACGTCGCGGAACGGCCCGGACTCGAGGGTGATCTCCTCGGGGGTGACCTCGCGGCCCTCCCGGTCGAACGGGTCGTCCCACGGCTGACCGGCCTCGACCGGCGACGGACGGAGGGTCACGACGATCTGCTCGGGGCCCCGGGCGTAGCGCAGCGACGAGATCCGGTCGGCCTCGTTGACCCACGCGCCGGTCAGCACGAAGCCGGTCGGCAGGTAGCGGGGGACGAGGGGGTCGATCTGGGTGCGGCTGCGCACCTCGCCGATGGGCACGGCCAGGAAGCCCCGGTCGACCACGGGCGGTGCGCCGGCGGGCAGGTCCTGGGTGAAGCTGGGCTCGCCGGCGCCGAGGACGACGTCGCGGAAGCGCACCTCGCGGGTGGTGCGGTCGCCGTCGGTCCACGTGACCCGCACCGGGACGAGGGTCTCGGGGTCGACCAGGTAGGTGATGCGGGTGCCGTCGGCGAGCGAGCCGGAGAGGCGCCACAGCGAGCGGCCGTTCACCGTGGTGCGCTCGGGGGCGACGTCGTCGATCGTGGTGAGGGTGCGGGCGGCCACCGCGATGTCGTCGAAGGGCATGCCGGTGCGGGGCACGGTCGGGTCGGGGCCGCCGGGGGCCACGCCCTGCTCGTCGCGGGGCGGGAACCCGGTGACCACGTCGCGCAGCACCCCGAACCGGGCGTCGTAGGTGGTGATGCGACCGATGTCGGGCTCGTCGACCCGGTAGGAGCCGTCCTCGGCGACGACCATGCTCAGGCTGGCCGTCTGGCGGGCCCCGGCGTCGTCGAGGGTGATGCGCTCGACCGACGCGGACCAGGTGCCGGCCTCGGCGAGGACCTCCATGCTGTCGCGGGCGACGTCGGCGACCGTCTCGCCCCGGACGGGCGACTCGGCGTCGGACGCGGCCTGGTAGAGGGCGAAGATCCCTGCACCGAGCAGCCCCAGCACCACGAGCACGGCGAGGACCTTGACGAGGGTCGCCGCCCAGCGTCGGCGCGGACGCTGGCGGTCGGCCTCGCCGGCCAGCTCCTCGACCAGGTCGGGGGAGCGACGCCGGGCCTTGCGCGGCGCCCGCTTCTGCATGGCCACCGGCGGGGCCTTGGCGGGGGTGAGGCTGGGCGAGGGGTCGCCCGGCTCGGGGAGGGCGGGGGGCGGTGAGGGCCGGGGGGCGTCGCGCTCGGTCCGCAGCCGTCGGCCCAGCTCGGGCCAGAACCCGGGTCGGGGCGGGTCGGCGTCGAGCTGGCCGGCGTCCTCAGGCTCCGCGACCTCCGGCTCGTCGAGGGCGTCGCCGTCGGTCTCGCCGTCGGTCGCGTCGAGGTCCTCGACCTCGTCGTCGGCCTCGACCTCGGCTCGGTCGTCGTCGTCGTCGGCCTCGTCGGCCTCGAGCGCGAGGTCGTGGGCCTGGGTGGCGTCGCCGTCGTCCTCGCTGCCGGTCGAGTCGTCCTCGAGGGCCTCGAGGCGGGCCGCCACCCGCTCGGCGACGGTCGTGACCACCACCGCGTCGACACCGAGCGCCTCGGCCACCCGGTCGGGCGCCATCCCGGCCCGCTCGGTCAGGCCCCAGACGGCCCGCTCCTCGGGGCGCAGCTCGGCCACCGCCCGGCCGACGGGGTCGTCACCCAGACGGGCCGTGCGCCGGTCGACCTCGGCCCGACGCCCCGGGGCCGGGGCCTGGCGGCGCTGGCGCCGACGGATCTCGTGCCCGCAGGCGATCCACACGTGGTGGAGCAGGACCACCTCGGCGTCGTCGGGACCCTTCCGACGGGCCCGGAAGGCACGGACGTAGGCCGTGAGCAGGGTGTCGTCGATGTCGTGGCCGCCCAGGACGAGGTGGGCGAGGGCCCGGCACCGGGGGTCGACCCTCTCCAGGAGGGCGGCCCAGGCCTTGTTGCTGCCCTGGCGGGCCGCCGCGAGCATGCGGTCGGCGGTGGGGTCGGGGCCGGTCGAGGAGCCAGGGCCGGTGGGCGGCCCGGAGCCGTCGTCGGGCGGTCCCGCGACAGGCCCGGCCGGCGGAGCCGGCCAAGCGGCACGCTCGGGGCGCGGGGATGCGGGGGACGGGGGAGTGGGCATGGACAGTCGCCGGGCGTCGGCACGCCGTTGTCCGAGGATCGCACATCGGGGACCGCTCCCCGGGGCATGTGACCTCTGCGCAGGGCGGTCCGTCGGCAAGACTCCTGCTCCATGCACCGTCGCCGCCGGGTCTCGTACCGAGCGCGGGCGCGCGCCGGGGTGGTCCTGCTCGCGGTCGCCGCCGCCTGCTCGAGCGCGCCGGAGGCCGCCCGCACCGAGGCCACCCCGTCCACCACCCTCGTCCACCACCACGACGGAGTCGACGACCACCACCTCCACCACCACGACGACGACCGCGCCGCCGACCACGACGACGACGGCACCGGTGGTCGAGGTCGGCGACCTGCAGGCGGGAGCCGAGGGCCCCCGCACCGAGGCCCTGCAGGCCGCACTGGAGCGGCTCGGGTTCGACCCCGGGCCGGTCGACGGCCAGTTCGGCACCAAGACGACCATGGCGGTGTGGGCGTTCCAGGCCCTGAACGGCCTCCCCAAGGACGGCGTGGTCACCGCGGACCTCGAGCGGTGGATCGCCGCCGCCCCTCCGATCACCATGCTCCGCCCGGACCTCGGCCCGACCCACACCGAGGTCGACCTCGACAAGCAGGTGCTCCTGGTCTGGGGTGACGGGGCGCTCGAGCTCGTCACCCACGTGTCGTCCGGGTCCGGCGTGGCCTACTGCGAGGACGGGCACTGCGGCGACGCGGTCACGCCCGTCGGCGACTACCGCTACGAGCGGCGCATCGAGGGCCCCCGCCGCGCCCCGCTCGGGGTGCTCTACAACCCCGTCTACTTCGTCGGCGGCATCGCCGTGCACGGTGCCGGCTCGGTGCCGAACCACCCGGCCTCGCACGGCTGCGTGCGCATCCCGATGCACATCTCGGACTACTTCCAGTCGCTGGTCGCGAACGGCGAGCCCATCGGTGTGTTCCGCGGCGGCACCGGCCCGGCCGCGCCCGTCGCCCCGCCCAGTGCCCCGGCGCAGGCGGCCCCCGAGGGATCCGAGAACGGTGGCTGACGCGCCCCCTCCCGGTCCCTCCGGACCCTGGACCGACGGACCTCCTCCGCCCGCCCCGCCGGCGGGGCCTCCGGGGCAGTGGCCCGTCGCGCCCCCTCCCGCCCCGCCGGGACCTCCGGCGCAGTGGCCGGCCGCGCCGCCCGCCGCTCCGCCCGGCCCGCCGACGTCCTGGCCGGGCGCGCCGGTCCCCCCGTCCGACCCGTGGTCCCCGCCCCCCGGCCCGCCGGGCATGCCGCCCCCGCCCACCGCGCCGTGGGCGGGCTGGTCCCAAGACGGGTCCGGGGCGGTCCCGCCGTCGACGCCGCCGCCCGGCCGCCGGGCAGGGGTCGTCGCGCTGGTGCTGGGCATCGTCGCCGCGGTGGTGCTGCTCGTGGTGGCCGTCGGCGTCATGGTGGCGGGCGACGACGACGGCGGTGACGACCTGGCCGTCGCCACCCAGCCGCTGGAGCCGACCGATCCCACCCTGCCCGGCGAGACGCCGTCGCTCCCGTCGCTCCCGATCGACCCATCCGATCCTGGCCTCGACGACCCCGGGTCGTCGGCTCGTCCGCTGGCGGAGGTGCTCCCCGAGATCATCGACTTCGTCGAGGAGACCCGGGGCCACGACTTCCTCACCGAGCCGGTGGTCGAGGCGGTCGACGAGGCCGAGTTCGAGGAGCGCTTCACCGCCATCCAGCAGTCGGAGGCGGAGGCGCTCGAGGCCGACCAGACCGCCCTCCGGGCGACGGGGATCATCTACCCCGACACCGACCTGCTCGACGCGTCGACCCAGGCCGGCGTCGGTGGCGTGCTCGGCTTCTACCAGCCCGCGACCGGTGAGCTGCTGGTCAAGGGCGACGTGGTCACCCCGCTCGTGCAGGCCGTCATCGCCCACGAGCTCACCCACGCCCTCGACGACCAGCACTTCGAGCTGGACCGCCTGGAGGCGTACTCGGAGCGCCCCGACGAGTCCGCCTTCGGCCTGCTGTCGGTCGTCGAGGGGACGGCCCGATGGGTCGAGACGCAGTTCCGCGACCAGATGTCGACCGACGACCAGGTCGCCCTCGAGCGCGAGGAGATGGAGCTCGGCCTCAGCCAGGCGGAGACCATGCTCGACCTGCCCCTCCCGCTGCTCGTCCAGTCGGCCGTGCCGTACACCGTCGGCGCCGCGCTGGTGGAGGCGGTGGTGATCGAAGGCGGCCTCGACCTGCTGGACGACACCTTCGAGCGCCCGCCCACGACCAGCGAGCAGGTGCTCGACCCGGCGGTGTTCCTCGCCGGCCAGCCGGCGACCGCGGTCCCTGCACCGCAGCCCGCCGGCGGAGGGACGGTGGTGTCGAGCGGCGCCTTCGGCGCGGTCGACCTGCGGATGCTCGAGATCGTCGGCGACCCGGCGGGCGCGTTCTCGGCGTTCGACGGGCACCTCCTCCCGGTCAACGGGTTCGGCGGCGGTCAGTACGTGTCGTGGATCTCCCCGACGGGCGACGACTGCATCACGATCCACGTCGTCGGCGATGCCGGGCGAGGGGCGGCCGAGGTCGGCCGCATCCTCACCGAGTGGGCCCCGGCGGTGGGCGCGCGAGGTCACCGAGGGGTTCGGCATGCAGGTCGCCACCAGCTGCGTGTGACGACCCGGCTTGCCGGAGGGTGCGACGTCGCCTAGGAGCAGGGGATGACCGCTGCCTCCGCTGCGCCCGCCCCGTCCGACATCTTCTCGCTCGAGGGTCGGGTCGCCGTCGTCACCGGTGCCTCGTCGGGGCTGGGTGACCGGTTCACCCGGGTGCTCCACGCCGCCGGCGCGACGGTGGTGGTCGCCGCCCGCCGGGTCGACCGGCTCCAGGCCCTGGCCGACGAGCTGGGCGAGCGGGTGGTGCCGGTCGGCTGCGACGTGACCTCGGAGGACGACCTCGTCCGCCTGGCCGGCGTGGCCGCCGACGTCGCCGGCGGGGCGGTCGACGTGCTGGTCAACAACGCCGGCGTCGGCGCGCCGGCGCCGGCCGAGGTCGAGCCGATGGACGACTTCCGCTGGGTGGTCGACGTCAACCTCAACGCCCTGTTCCGGCTCACCCAGCTGGTGGCGGTCCCCATGGTCGAGGCCGGCCGGGGCAGCGTCGTGAACGTGGCGTCGATGCTCGGCCTCGTGGCCGCGACGCCGATCAAGCAGGCGTCGTACTGCGCCTCGAAGGGGGCGGTGGTCAACCTCACCCGGGAGCTCGGCTGCCAGTGGGCCCGCAAGGGGGTGCGGGTCAACGCCCTCGCGCCCGGGTGGTTCGCCAGCGAGATGACCGATGCCATGTGGGAGGACGAGTCCTCCACCGGCTTCGTGAACAAGACCTGCCCGATGGGCCGCAAGGGCGAGGCCCACGAGCTCGACGGGGCCCTGCTGTTCCTCGCGTCCGACGCCTCGACCTACGTCACCGGCCAGGTCCTGACCGTCGACGGCGGCTGGACCGCTCGCTGACGCGGCTCCCTCAGTAGCCGGGGGCGGGCTGGAAGAGGTCGAAGCGGAAGCCCTGGTCGTCGACGCACTCGGCGTTGCCGCCCGATGGGTACTCGGCCCGGGACAGCACCCGGCCGCCGAGCTCCTCGACCCGCGTGGCGTACGGCTCGATGTCGTCGACGCGGAAGTAGAGGGTGATGCCCGGGTCCGACGGGTCGTCGGCGACGTCGCCCTCCATGAAGCCCATGGGGAAGCGGGTGTTGGCGATGTGGCCTCCGCCGGTCTGCGAGCCGGGCTCGATCTCCCAGGCGAACAGGGCGCCGAAGAAGGCGCGGGCCCGCTCGAGGTCGCCGGTGCGCATGGTGATGTAGCCGGGCTCGACCGGCTGGCGGCCGGTGACCGCATAGCTCCGGACGTCGCCGAAGTCGCCCGGGTCGGCGTCGGCGGCGGCCTCGGCGCGAGCGGCGTCGATCGGCTGGGAGAGCATCCACCGGTGACCCCACGGGTCGACGATGACGGCGTTGCGGTTGCCGTGGAACTGGTCGCTCGGCTCTCGCAGGACCTGGGCGCCGCCGTCGGTCGCGAGCCGGTAGGTGTGGTCGACGTCGACGACCTCCAGGTGGAGGCTGGTGCTGCTGCCCTCCTGGTCGGGCGGGCTGACCACGCCGATCTCGGGGTAGGCGTCGGAGATCATCAGGCGGGCGCCGCCGATGATCACCTCGGCGTGGCCGACGCGGCCGTCGGCAGGATCGACGAACCGGGTCGTCTCGATGGCGCCGAGCACGTCCCGGTACCAGTCGAGGGCGGCGGCCGCGTCGTGGACGGAGATGTAGGGAGTGAGGGCGTGGGTGGTCGTGGGCTCGGTGGCGGTCACGGTGGTGTCTCCTCGGAGCGAGATGGCGGGAACGGCGTCGGGGTCGGTCGGCTCGGGGGCGAGGGCGGCGACGAGGCGATCCCGCAGGGCGGCGGCGAACGTGGGGTCGGGCGCCACCGGCGTGGTCGGGAGCCGTAGGGCGTCGAGCGGATCAGCCACGGTCGTCACCTCCTCGGGGCGCGTGGTCGGGGGTCGGGTCCGGGTTCGGGTCCTCGTAGGCGGCGCGGAAGGCCCGCCGGGCCCGCACCAGCAGCGCCTCGGTGGCGTGCACGGTGCGGTCGAGGTGGCGGGCGACCTCGGGGACGCTCAGCCCGTCGAGGTAGCGGAGGGTCAGGGCGGCCCGGTGGTGCGAGCCGAGGCCGGCGAGCACCTCGCGGGCGGTGGCGGCGTCGAGGTGGGCGTCCCACGGGTCGTCCTCTGTGGGGTCGGGCTCCGAGGCCACCCGGTGCAGGCGACGCTCCTCCCGGGCCGCCGCCCGCCAGTGGTCGACCAGCTTGTGGCGGGCGACGCCGATCAGCCAGGCGACGGTGAGCGACGGCACCTTGCCGCGCTGCACGGCGTCGACCGCGGCGAGGAAGGTCTCGGAGGTGACGTCCTCGGCGATCGAGCGGTCACCGCACCGGGGCAGCAGGTAGCCGTAGACCTCGGGCAGGGCCCGGTCGTAGAGGGCCAGCAGGACGGCCCCCTGGTCGGCACCCGCGGCGGCGGGATCGGTGCTCACGCCCTCCCATCGTCGCGGACGCCGCCCCTCCGACGCCCGACGTCACCAAACGCCGTCCTTCCATGATGGCCGGACCGCTCGCCGGTGGAGCGACGCCGAGTCGCGATCCGCGGCATCCGAGTCGACGAGCCGCTCGACCCCGCGTGCGGTCGCGCTGACCAGTAGCTCGTCCGGGCCCGTACCGGAGCCGATGGTGCGCGACCGTCCACCCGACCGCACGAGCCGACGCGACCGCTCGCGTCGGTCCTCCGGCTGATCCGTCGCTGACGACGGCGGTGGTCGCCATCGTCGCCACCGCCGGCATCGACGCGTGCACGTCCGAGCGATGGCGCACCGACGGCGCCGGCGACTCGGCGGTCCGGGCGCGACCACGGTCGCGACGCTCGGGAGCGGCGGACGAGCCATCCGGCGAGCGTCGACGGTCGACGGCAGCGTGCTCGGACGAGCCGGCCGACGGCCTCGCTCGGGACCGGCACCGCGTACGGCGGCCGGTCTCGTCGATGGTCCGTCGACGGCGGCGACGGTCGGCGGTCCAGTCGAGGCTCGCCCGACGTCACCTCGGCATGCCTGACGGGACCTCCCGGGCGCGACCGCCTGCCGCTGAGGGCGCGTCGGGTCAGGATCGGACGTGGTCTCGTCTTCAGCGTCGTCGGGAGCTGGTCTCGGTCGTCACGGCCCCGTCGTCGGGATCGGCGTCGTCATCCGATGGCGGTGTCTTGCGCCGTCCGGGGCGCTTGTAGTTGTGGCAGTCGCAGTCGAGGCGTCCGTTGCGTTGGGTGGTGCGGCCGCCGTCGCAGGCTTCTGTGATGTGGTCGACGTGGCAGCGCTCCACGGGGACGTCGCAGCCGGGATGGGTGCAGCGGCGGTCGCGGATCTCGATGGCCCGACGGAGCCCACCGCGGAAGAACCGTTCGGTGCGGGACACCTCGATGACCCGGTTCTTCGGACCGGACACGGCCCGCTCGACATCGGCCTCCGACAGCAGGTCGGCGACCTGGTGGGTGGTGAGGATGGTGCCGTTGAAGGTCTCGCGGATGGGGCCGTGCATCTGCTCGTAGCCGACGACCACGGTGATCAACGGGCGGGGCAGCTTGGCGTCCGCGGCGACGGCCATGGCCCGGCGGGCCATCTCGACCAGGGCGTCCAGGCGGCGTTGCTCGGGGGTGCGGGCACAGGTCCGACACGCAGGCGGCGTCGCCGTGCTCGGCCCGGGCCGCCTTCCAGTCGGCCTTCAACAGCTCGTGGTAGATGCGATCCAGAGCGGTGCCGAAGATCTCGCCGCCGACCGCGTCGAAGGTCGCGTCGAGCTCGAAGGTGCCCTGGAACGTCGCCGAGTGGTGCGCCTTGCGGCCGGCGCGGTGGCGGCGGTGCTGATCCGCGGAGGCGCCGAGCTGGTCGTCGGCGCCGTGCTCCCAGTACTGCACGGCCCGGAGGAACTCGGCGAAGTCCGGTTCCTCCACCGCGATGTCGACCAGGGTCTGCTCGGCCAGGGCGAAGGCCCCGGCCCGATGCCCGGTGCGGGCCACGCTGAGCCGCCACGCGTGATCGACCGAGATCCGCCGTCCAGCCAACGCCGCGCCACCAGGGGCATGGCGCCGAGCTCGGGGCCAGCGCCACGACCGTCCCGCCGAGCGGGGATCGCGATGGGCGTCGAGGCCAGACGGACCCGCGGCGACTCGACCGTCGGTGGCCCAGTCACGATGGTGGTGCCAGGCCCGGGTCAACGGGGCTCGGCAGCCTCGAACGGCGACCGGAACCGCTGCGCTCGACCACCGCCGCATGACGCTCGCTCGACGGTCAGCTCCGCCGGATCGACCTCCGCCAGGGCGGCCAGCTCCGCCCGCAGACCTCGGTGATGCCACCACCACCAGGGAGATCCGCCGAGATCGCCGTACCCCATCGTCCCACCAGGGTGTGACCGAAGCCCGACCGAGCGGGCCGACCGCGACCCGGCGTCGTGACCTGGGGCACAGGGGTACGGTGACGCCATGAAGGTCCCCCTCACCGTGCGCGACTTCCTCGACCGGGCCGAGGTCGTCTACCCCGACCGGGTCGCCGTGGTCGACGAGCCCGACCAGCCGGCGCCCTCGCTCGGGTCCGTCACCTTCGCCGAGCTCGCGGCGCGGGCCCGGGCCCAGGCCGCCGGGCTCGACCGGCTCGGCATCGGCCAGGGCGAACGGGTGGCGATCGTGTCGCAGAACGCCGGCCGCCTGCTGTCCGGGTTCTGGGGCGTGTCGGGCTGGGGCCGGATCTACGTGCCGATCAACTTCCGCCTGGCCCGCGACGAGATCGCCTACATCGTCGAGCACTGCGGGGCGTCGGCGCTGCTGTACGACCCGGAGCTGGCCGACACCGTCGCCGACGTCGACTGCGCCCACAAGGCCGAGATCGGACCCGAGGCCGACGGCTGGCTCGACTGGGACGGCGAGCCCGCAGCCGTGGGAGCCCGACGAGGACGTCACCGCCACCATCAACTACACGTCGGGCACGACGGCCCGGCCCAAGGGCGTCGAGCAGACCCACCGCAGCCTCTGGCTCAACGCGAGCATGTTCGGCTGGCAGACCGGGGTCAGCGACCGCGACGTCTACCTGCACACGCTGCCGATGTTCCACTGCAACGGCTGGGGCATGCCCTACGCCACCTGCGGCATGGGCGCCACCCAGGTGGTGCTGCGCAAGGTCGACGGGGCCGAGATCCTCCGCCGGGTCGACGAGCACGGCGTCACCCTGATGTGCGGGGCGCCGGCGGTCGTGAGCATGGTGCTCGACGCCGCGGCCGAGCTCGACGTGGTGCCCGGCGCCGGTCGCACCCGCATCGTCGTCGCCGGTGCGCCGCCGCCCACCCGCACCATCGAGCGGGTCGAGACCGAGCTGGGCTGGGAGCTCATCCAGATCTACGGCCTCACCGAGACCGCGCCGCTGCTGACCATGAACCGCAGCCGGGCCGAGTGGGACGACCTCGACCCCGGCGAGCGGGCCCGCAAGCTGTCGCGGGCAGGCGCCCCGGCCCTCGGGGTGCGGGTCGGCCTCACCGACCAGGGTGAGATCACGGCCCGGGCCAACCACGTGATGGACGGGTACTGGGAGCAGCCGGAGGCCACCGCCGAGGCGATCGTCGACGGCTGGTTCCACACCGGCGACGGCGGGGTGATCGACGACGAGGGCTACGTCACCATCTCCGACCGCAAGAAGGACGTGATCATCTCCGGCGGCGAGAACGTGTCGTCCATCGAGGTCGAGGACGCCCTCTTCAGCCACCCCGCGGTGGCCGAGGTCGCGGTGATCGGCGTCCCCGACGAGCGGTGGGGCGAGCTGGTGCTCGGGCTGGTCGTCCTCGCGCCGGGGCAGGAGGTCTCGGAGGACGAGCTGCGGGAGCACTGCCGCCCCCGCCTCGCCGGCTACAAGATCCCCAAGCGCATCGAGTTCCGCGACGAGCTGGCCCGGACCGCCACCGGCAAGCTGCAGAAGTTCAAGCTCCGCGGCCCCTACTGGGAGGGTCGCGACCGCCAGGTCAACTGACCCACCGGCGCAGCGCGGCGTCGTTCGTCAGCCGTCGTCGCCGGGGCGGACGCGCACCTCGATGAGGTGGTCACCCCACGAGTTCTCCTCGCCGATGAGCTCGAGGGCGGCGACGACCTCTCCCTCCCGGTGCCCTCCTCGAACGAGTCGACCGCACTGCGGACCCAGACCTCGGACGCACCCTCGTCCGGGGGCTCGATGCGGTGCTCGCCGTAGCCATCGACCTGGGCGGGCACGACCCGGACGTCGTAGCCGGCCTCCTCCAGGCCCACCGCGATGGCGGGCGCCACGGCGAGGATGGACGACGCCCCGTAGGCGTGGAGCAGCACCTGCCCGTCGTCGGGCAGCTGGCCGACGACGGCGTCGATGGCGTCGGCCTCGAAGCCGAACAGCGCCTCGTCGCGGCGGGTGTCCCCGGCGCCCTCTCCGGTCGCGGTGCCGATGCCCACCAGGCCGACGACGACCAGGACGGCGGCGACGCCGATCGCCGAGGCCCTCGACGTCGCCGGCGCGGCCGCCGCGGGTCGAGCGTCGACGTCGGCTCCGGCCGTCCGTCGGGAGGAGAGGACCTGCGCCACGAGGTCGCCGACGGTCCAGGCGATGACGCCCCACGTCGCCAGCGACGCGGTCCACATCCACCGGTAGAAGTTGATGCGGGCCGACTCGATCGACTCGGGCACGTTGGCCACCGTCACGATCCCTCCGGCCAGCACCACCACGGCGGTCGCGGCCAGGGCGAGGCGCGTGCGCGCCGCCGTGCGGGACGTGCTGCCGGCCGGCGCTCGGCGGAGCTGGACGACGGTGGCCGCGACCGCGGCGAGGAACAGGGCGATCCCGACGACGATGCCCACCACGTCGGCGGTGTCGAGGTCGCCGATGATCTGCCAGCCCGAGAGGCGGTCGTCGGTCAGCCGCCGCGAGAGGAGCATCGGCGGGAAGGCCACGGCCCGGCCCGCGGCGCGGAGCCCCGCGGCTCCACCGATGGTCGCGCGCCCCTCACCGGAGAAGGAGAGGATCTTCCTGAGGTTGCCCGAGCCCGCCACCTGGTCGATCAGCGGGGGGAGCCAGCACACGAGGGCGACGCCGGCGGCGACCGCCCCCCACCGCACCGCGTCGCGGACCGTCCCGGCCTCCCGTCGGGCGCGGATGGTGGTGACGGTCGCACCGGCGACACCCCAGGCGGCGACCAGCCCGGCGATGCCGAAGATGGCGAGGTGCTGCTGGATCGTGAACGACCAGACCGCAGCCGCGAGCGGCCACAGCCGTCGGTCGCCGCACCACAGGGCCCAGGCCAGGGCGGCCCCTGCGATCAGCGGGTAGCCACCGACGTTCGAGCTGATCGGGTCGGACAGCACCGCGGTGCCCGACGACCACATGGCCAGCGACAGGCCGACGGCCGCGCCGAGCCCCACGGCAGGACCGGCCCGCCGGAAGGCGATCCACGTCGTGATCAGGACCGACCCGCCTGCGAGGGCGGCCGCGGTCAGCAGGGTGCCGACCGCGGCGCCGAGCAGCCGGACCGGGATCGGCCAGCAGGTAGAACTCGATGGCCCCGGGGTGGCGGGCCTTCAGCCCCTCGACGTAGTTCTGCGACGTCGACGGCTGGCCGACGAGCGGCGCGTCCGAGCTGAACACGTCGAAGGCCCGCAGCACGATGAGGGCGTCGTCGTTGCTGGGGACCCAGCCCGAGTCGAGGGCGCGCGCCACGCTGGCCCCGACGGGCAGGAGGAGGAGCAGGGCGAGGACCCCCGCGACCAGGCGGCCGCGCCCGTCGAGCTCTCGCAGCCGGTGCGGTGGTGCGCTTGCGGGGGTGTCCGGAGGGGCGTCGGTCATGGGTGGCCAGGACCCCCGGCGGCGACCGGCGGCCCGGCGAGCCTAGCGGCCTCAGGTCGTCGGGAAGAGGTCGGCGACGGCGAGCAGGTGGGCGTTGAGGGCGGGGATGTCGTCGGCCGCGGTCTTGCCCTGGCGGAAGACGACCAGGTCGCGGGCCGGGCTCATCAGCAGGCGCTGGCCCTCGAACCCGTGGGCCATGAACATGCCGTCGTCGCGATCGGGGCGGGCCCACCAGTGGGCGCCGTGGGTGATGTCCTCGTCGGGGGAGCGCGGCGTGCGGCCGTGGTCGACCCACGAGGCGGGGACCACCTCGGCGCCGTCCCACGTCCCGCCCCGCAGGACGAGCAGGCCGAGGCGGAGCCAGTCCCGCACGGTCATGTCGACGTAGGAGGACGCGACCCACGTGCCGGCGCCGTCGAAGCCGAGCGACGCACTGGTGATGCCGATCGGCCCGAACAGGGCCTCCTCCAGGAACGCGGTCGTGGCGTCGCCGCCGAGGCCGAGGGTGCGCTGGAGGCAGCCGCTGACGATGTTCGACGTGCCCGACGAGTAGCAGTACGCCTCGGGCGAGCCGGGCGGGTGGACGAGCGGCTTGTCCGCCGCGTAGCCCGCCATGTCCCCGGCCCCGTCGCCGTAGAGCATGTCGACGACGTCGGGCAGGGCGTCGGCGTCGAAGCCGTCGTACACCTCGGTCCATGCGAGGCCGGGCCGCATGGTGAGCAGGTCGTCCCAGGTGATCGCGGCCCGGGCGATCGCCGTCGGACGACCACTCGGGCACCGGGGCCGGCGCGCCCGGGTCGATCGCCCCTCGGGCCACGCCGACGCCGACGGCCAGGTGCAGGATCGACTTGGCCATCGACCAGGAGCCGAGCGGGTCGTCGGCGGTGATCGGACCGGGGACGACGCCGGCCAGCTCGGCCAGCGGCCCCATCAGCCTCTGGCCGTACCGCTCGGCCACGATGCGGCCCCGGTGGACCACCGCCACCGCGTTGGTGTGGCCGACCGCGGGGTCGGCGTCCGGTCCGAGGATGCGGTCGAGTCGGTCGTCGAGGCCGCCGTCGAGGGCCTCGGCGGGCGGGTCGGCCACCTCCCACGTCTCGGTGGGCCAGGCCACCCCGTCGGGCTGGGCGGGGAAGGGCAGCAGCGTGGTCACGGGTGCGGAGGGTACGGCGATCTCGTTGTTGGTGCCGCGACCCGGGGGTCTTAGCCTCGACAGGTGCTCACGGTGAACGGACTCAGGGTCGAGGTCGGAGGGACGATCCTCCTCGACGGCGTGTCGTTCACCGTGCGCGCCGGCGACAAGGTCGGTCTGGTGGGCCGCAACGGCGCCGGCAAGACCACCATGCTGAAGATCCTCGGCGGCGAGAGCGACCCCAGCCGGGGCTCGGTCCGCCGCGACGGCGGCATCGGCTACCTCCCGCAGGACCCTCGACTCGACGGCGTGCCCGACGGGCGCACCGGCGTCGAGCACGTGCTGTCGGGCCGGGGGCTCGACGAGGCCATCACCCGCATGGAGAAGCTGCGGGCGGCGATGGAGGAGGACCCGTCGGAGCGGGCCATCGACCGCTACACGCGGGCCGAGGAGCGCTTCCGCGTCGACGGCGGCTACCAGGCCGAGAGCGAGGTCCGCCGGCTGGCCGCGGGTCTGGGCCTGGGCGACGACCGGCTCGACCTGCCGCTGACCGCCCTGTCGGGCGGCGAGCGCCGCCGGGTCGAGCTGACCCGCATCCTCTTCGCCGGCAGCGACCTGCTCCTCCTCGACGAGCCCACCAACCACCTCGACACCGACGCCAAGGAGTGGCTCCTCGACCACATGCGTCGCTACCGGGGCGGCCTGCTGGTGATCAGCCACGACCTCGACCTGCTCGACGAGGCCATCACCCGGGTCATCCACCTCGACCGCGGCGGCCACGACGACACCGGCACCATGCACGAGTACAAGGGCACCTACTCCCAGTACCAGCGCCAGCGCGAGGCCGACGAGGTCCGGCTGGCCAAGGAGGCGGTGGCCCGGTCCAAGGAGGTCGACCGCCTCCAGACCATCGTCGACCGCTTCGGGGCCAAGGCCACCAAGGCGACCATGGCCCACAGCATCGAGAAGCGCATCGCCCGCATCGAGGCGGGGGCCGAGGGCTCGGGCGACAAGCGGGGCCAGATCGTCACCCGCGTGAAGTTCCCCGACCCGCCCCACGCCGGCCGCACCGTGCTCGAGGTCGAGGACCTGTCGGTCTCGCTACGGCGAGCTCGCCGTGTTCGACGACGTCACCTTCTCGATGGGCCGGGGCGAGCGGATGGTCGTCATGGGGTTCAACGGCGCGGGCAAGACCAGCCTGCTGCGGTCGCTGGCCGGGGTGCAGACGCCGACGACCGGGAAGGTCGACCTCGGGTTCCAGGTCGTCGCCGGCTACTACGCCCAGGAGCACGAGGGCCTCGACCCCGATCGCAACCTGGTCGACCAGCTGCGCGACGCGGCCACCGGTCAGAGCGAGTCGGAGCTCCGCGCCCTCCTGGGCATGTTCGGCCTGTCGGGCGACAAGGTCTTCCAGGACGCGGGCACGCTCTCGGGTGGCGAGAAGACGAAGCTGGCCCTGGCGCAGCTGGTCGCCGGGCGCAACAACCTGCTCCTGCTCGACGAGCCCACCAACAACCTCGACCCCGGGTCGCGGGAGGCGGTGGCCGAGTCGCTGGCCGACTGGCCCGGCTCGATCGTCCTGGTCAGCCACGACACCGACTTCGTGCGGGCCCTGCGTCCCGACCGCGCCCTGCTGATGCCCGACGGCAACGTCGACCACTGGTCCGACGACCTCCTCGACATGGTCGCCCTCGCCTGACCCACCGTCGGTAGGTTGCGGGGATGGGTCGGAACGACCACGGCGAACCGATCGAGCTGGAGGCGGAGGGCCGCACCGTCACCATCTCCAGCCCCGAGAAGGTGATGTTCCCCGAGCACGGGGAGACCAAGGCCGACCTGGCCCGCTACTACCTGGCCGTCGGCGAGCCGCTCATGCGGACGGTGCGCGACCGGCCGACGCTCCTGCAGCGCTTCCCCAACGGCGTCGGTGGTCAGAGCTTCTTCCAGAAGCGCATCCCCGACTCGGCGCCGGACTGGCTGCAGACCACCACCGTCTCCACGCCCAACGGCACGACGTCACGGGCGATCGTCATGGCCGACCTGGCCCACGTGCTGTGGGCCGCCAACCAGGGCTGCCTCGGGTTCCACCCCTGGCCCTACCGGGCGGCCAGGCCCGACGACACCGACGAGCTCCGCCTCGACCTCGACCCCTCGCCCGGCGTCACCTTCGACATGGTGCGGGAGGCCGCCGCCCACGTCCGCGCCCACCTGGAGGAGGTCGGCATCCGGGCCTTCCCCAAGACCACCGGCAACCGCGGACTGCACCTCTACGTGCGGGTCGAGCCGGGCTGGTCGTCGCTCGGGGTGCGCCAGGCCGCGGTCGCCGTCGCCCGCACGATGCAGGAACGCCACCCCGACCTCATCACCGGGGAGTGGTGGAAGGAGGAGCGCGGCGCCCGGGTGTTCGTCGACTTCAACCAGAACGCGCCCCACAAGACCGTGTTCGGCGCCTGGTGCGTGCGGTCGCGGGTCGGGGCCCAGGTGTCGGCGCCGTTCCGCTGGGACGAGCTGCCCACGGTGCACCCCGACGACATGACGATGCGATCGGTGCCGGGGCGGGTCGAGGCCGACGGCGACCCGTGGGCCGAGATCGACGACGAGCCCCAGTCGATCGAGCCGCTGGTCGAGCGCTACCGGTCGGACCTGGCCAAGGGCATCCCCGACGCGCCCTGGCCGCCCGTCTACCCGAAGATGCCCGACGAAGCCCCCCGGGTCGCCCCCAGCCGGGCCCGCAAGCCCGACTGAGGGTCGGTCTCGTCCGACCTCAGCGTTCGGCGGCGCGGACGCCGGCGAGGGTGGCGTCGAGGGCGAGGTCCCAGCGGCGGTCGATCGACCGGGCCGACGACCCCAGCCAGCCCGCGCCCTCCTGGGCCGACAGGCCCTGCACCACGGCCAGCACGACGTGGGCGATGTCGACCGGGTCGCCGGCCAGCAGCCCGGCGTCGACGCAGCGGGCGACCCGCTCCACCACGAACAGCCGGGTCGCGTCGCCGGCCTGGACCTCGTCGGGTCCGGGGTCGTACATCGCGAACGGGCGGGAGAACATCAGGTTGGCCAGGCGGGGCTCGTCGTGGGCGAAGCGCCGGCACTCGACCAGGACCGTCCGGAGGTCGGCCACCGGGTCGTCGGTGGTCGGCAGGGCGTCGAAGCGGACCTTCAACCGGCGGAAGCCCTCGAAGAACACGTTGCGGAGGAGCCCGGCCTTGTCGCCGAAGAGCTCGTAGACGGCGGCGGTCGAGGTGTCGGCGTCGCCGGCGACCCGGCGGGTCGTGAGGGCCCGCACGCCGTCGGCCTCGAGGACCTCCATGGCCACCTCGAGCAGGCGGTCGCGCAGCTCGGGGGTGCGCTGCTTCGGGCGGGCCACGGGGGGAGGGTACCGACCGCCCCGTCGCCGATCGGGCTCAGACGAGCGAGAGCAGGTCGGCGTCGTCGGCGTCGATGGCGGCGGCCAGCGCGTCGAGGTCGGCCTCCCGCAGTCGCCGCTTGGTGCCCGCCAGCGCGGCGGTGTCGAGCGCCATCAGCGCGGCAGCCCGGCGCACCGCCTCGTCGACCAGCGCGTCGGCGTCGGTGACGTCGACGGTCGCGTCGAGGAAGCCGGCGGCCACCGCGGTCTCCGGGTCGAAGGCCTCCGACAGCGCCACCACCCGGTCGAGGTGGGTGGGGGAGAGGCGACGGCGGCACAGGGCGATCGCGGCGCGCGGCATCGTGAGCCCGATGGCCACCTCGTTGGCGGTGATGCGGTGGTCGGCCCCCCGCACGCCGAGGCGCAGGTCGCCGCTCAGCAGCAGGAACGAGCCCATGGCGAAGGCGTGGCCGGTGCACGCGACGACGAGCGGGTGGGGGAACGACAGCATGCGGTGCGCCAGCTCGAAGCCGTCGCGGGTGAGGGCGGCGGCCTCGCCGATCGACGAGCTGAGCGTGCGCAGGTCGAAGCCGGCGCAGAAGCGATCGGGGCGCCCGGCGAGGACGACGGCGACCTCGTCGGCCTCGGCCCGGTCGAGCGCGGCGCGCAGCTCGGCGATCACCTCGGGCGTGAGGACGTTGGCCTTGCCGTCGTCGAGGGTGACGACGGAGACGTCGCCCCGGCGGCGGTCGGTCACGGGAGTGGACACGGGGACGGACACGGGGTTGCACCTCCTCCGCGGGTCGCACCCGGACACCGCGGCGATGGGGTCACGGTAATCGGAACGACGTTTCGGAACAATGGTGTGATTGGTCACACCGGCGCCGGCCGGGCCGGACGGGTCACCAGATGCGGACGCGGTCTCCCTCGGCCAGCCACATGCCGTCGCCCTCGGTGACGCCGAAGGCCTCGTGGAACTCGTCGAGGTTGCGGACGACGTCGGCCCGCAGCTCCGGCGGCGAGTGCGGGTCGATGGCGAGCCGGCGGACCTGCTCCTCCTCACGGGTGGCGACCCGCCACACCTGGGCCCAGCCCATGAAGACCCGCTGGCTGCCGGTCAGCCCGTCGACGACGGGCGGCTCCTCGCCCTCCAGGCTGAGCAGGTAGGCCTCGTGGGCGATGGCGATGCCGCCGACGTCGCCGATGTTCTCGCCCACGGTCAGCGCGCCGTTCACCGTGTGGTCGGGGAGGTCGTGCGGCGACAGCGCGTCGAACTGGGCGATCAGCGCGTCGGTGAGGGCCTCGAAGCCCTTGCGGTCGGCGTCGGTCCACCAGTCGACGAGGTTGCCGTCGCCGTCGTAGCGGCTGCCCTGGTCGTCGAAGCCGTGCCCGATCTCGTGGCCGATCACCGCGCCGATGCCGCCGAAGTTGAGGGCGTCGTCGACGTCCGGGTCGAAGAACGGCCAGCGCAGGATCGCGGCGGGGAAGACGATCTCGTTCAGCCCGGGGTTGTAGTAGGCGTTCACCGTCTGGGGCGTCATGTGCCACTCGTCGCGGTCGATGGGCTTCCCGAGCTTGGCCAGGTTGCGGTCGACCTCGAAGGCCGCGGCCCGGCGGACGTTGCCGAGCAGGTCGCCGGGGTCGATCTGCAGGGCCGAGTAGTCGCGCCACGTGGCGGGGTAGCCGACCTTGGGCGTGAACCTGTCGAGCTTGTCGAGGGCGCGCTGCCGGGTCTCCGGCGACATCCACGAGAGGTCGCTGATCGACGCCCGGTACGCCTCGACCAGCCAGCCGACGAGCCGGTCCATGTGGGCCTTGTGCTCGGGCGGGAAGTGGCGCTCGACGTAGAGCCGGCCGACGGCCTCGCCGAGGGCTCCGTCGAGCAGGGCGACGCCGCGCTTCCAGCGCTCGCGGAGCTCGGGGATGCCCGACAGGCGGGTGCCGTAGAAGGCGAAGTCGGCCTCGACGAAGCGGCTCGACAGGAGGGGAGCGGCGGCCCGCACGTGGTGGAAGGTGAGCCACGCCCGCCAGTCGTCCACCGGCACCTCGGTCAGCAGGGCCGTGGTGCCCGCGAGGGCAGAGGGCTGGCGCACGACGACCTCGGCGAAGGCGTCGTCCGGTGCGCCGGTCGCCGCGAGCCACGTCGCCCACGGGAACCCGGGGGTCTCGGACTCGAGCTCGGCGAGGGTGCGCTTGTTGTGCGTCTTGAGGGCGTCGCGGCTGTCGACGTTCGACCAGTGGTGGCCGGCGATGGCGGTCTCGAGGGCCATGATCCGCTCGGCGGCGCCCTCGGGGTCCGGCTCGTCGACCAGGCGCAGCATCGTCGCCACGTGCTCGACGTAGGCGGCCCGCACCTCGGCGTAGGCGTCCTCCCGGTAGTACGCCTCGTCGGGCAGGCCGAGCCCGCCCTGCACCAGGTTCACGACGTAGCGGGTGGCGTCGTCGCCGTCGTTGTCGACGAACCAGCCGAACACGCCGTGGGACCCGTGGCGCTGCAGCCGACCCAGGACGCCGACCAGATCCTCGACGGACGCGGCGGACCGGATGGCGGCCAGGTCGCCGGCCAGCGGGGCGGCATCGGCGGCCTCGACCGCGCCGACGTCCATGAACGCGGCCCACAGGTCACCCACCTTGCGCTCGTCGGTGCCCGGAGCGGCGTCGGACGAGGCGGCCTCCTCGGCGATGGCTCGCACGTCGAGCTCGGACTGCTCGTGCAGGACGTGGAACGCGCCGTACGCCGCCTTGTCGGCGGGGATCTCGGTGCGCTCCCGCCACCGGCCGTTCACGTGGCGGTAGAGGTCGTCCTGGGGCCGGACGTCGGGGGCGAGGTCGTCGACGTCGATGCCGCTGGCGGTGCTCGGGGCCATGCCGCTCTCCTGGTGGGGACGGGAGCGGTCAGCCTACGGCCGATCCCCGGCGCGACGACCGGTCCGGGCACTACGGTGCGTGCCGACGGCGACACAGGGGGTTGGTATGACGCGCGGGTTCCTCCGGCGAGGTCTGGCGATCGGGACGGCGTTCGCCGCGGTGCTCGCACTGGCGGCGTGCGACCCGCCCGACGGCCGCGACCTGTCGGTCGTGGTGGTGGACGATCCGCCGACCTCGGTGGTGGTCGGGGGCTCGGCCGTCGTCGACGTCGTGGTCGCCAACGTCGGGACCGCGCCGGCGACCGGCGCGGAGGTCAACGTCCTCGCCCCGCTCGGCGTCGCGATCGACGTCGAGGGCACGATGCCGTGCCTCGCCGAGGCGTACGTCGAGGAGGTCGACCAGGTCCTGCGGCAGTGCCCGGTCGGCACGGTCGCGGCCGGGGCCGAGGTCGACGTCTCGGTCACCCTCACCGGCGAGGCCACCGGTGGGTCCGGCGGCGTCGTGGTGTCGGCCGAGTCGACCGGTGGGGCCGAGCCGGCGTCGGGCGGCGGCGCGCCGCACGTCGTCACCCTCCCGTTCTCGGTCGAGGCCCGCGACGGCGTCGACCTGCACGTCGAGGGGGGCGGGCTGGATCGGCCCGTCGTCGCCCCCGGCATGTCGCGGACCACGGTCGTCAACCGCGGGACGCAGGCTGCGGGACCGGTGACGGTCACCCAGCAGCTCACCGGCCCCGTCACCGTCGCCGGCACCCCGACCCTGGCCCGGGCCGACGGCGGCGCGACGGGCTCGTGCACCACCGCCGGGCTCACCGTCACCTGCACCACGGGCGCACACGACGTCGCCCCCTACGACGTGCCCGACGACCGGTGGCTGCTGTCGGTGGTCGTCGGGAGCACGGCGAGCTTCCCGAGCTCGTTCTCGGTGGCGCACTCGGCGTCCTCGCCCGACCCCGAGCCCGTCCCCGACCGGTGGCCGACCACCGACACGACCCAGGGACCGGTCGACGGGCTGTACCTCGGGCTCGACGGCCCGAGCGAGGTCGCCGCCGGGTCGACCTTCGACGTCACGGTCGACGGCGGCAACTACGCGTACTGGGGGCCGTACTACCGGTTCGTGGTCCCTCCCACGATGCGGCTCGACAGCCCGTGCCAGGGAACCGGCACCTTCAGCTGCTTCGTCAGCATGCCGGTGACGACCTTCGAGCTCACGGCGCTCGCGCCGGGCGGCCCGGAGGACTTCCAGGCGTCGTTCCAGGCCGAGGGGCTCCCGGGTGTCGGGGGATCCGTGCCGATCGAGGTCGTCGACCCGGCGATCACGTCCGACGTGCACCCGAGCTCGACCCCGCCCGACTTCGGGTTGGTCGGCGAGGTGGTGACCGTCGAGGCCGAGGTCCGCACCGGCGGCCCGACCCTGCACGAGGACGTGGTGGTGGAGGCCGAGGCGCCGGTGGGGACCGTCGTCGAGGGTGCCCAGTGGGGGCCGTACGACCTCCCCTGCGACGTGAGCGGGCGTTCGATCGCCTGCGAGGTCGGCGACGTGCCCGGTCACTCGCAGGTCCCGATCGATGTCGACCTCCGGGCGTACCGACGCGGCACCTCTGCGGTGACCTTCACCGTGACGTCGGTGACGCCGCAGGACGACCCGGACCCGTGGCCCGACTCGATCGTCGTCGAGGTGCCCATCCGGACGCCCTTCACCGATCTCGGCGTGACGGCCACCGTGCCTCCGGGGCCCCCGGTGCCGACCGTCTCGTACGCGGTCTCGTACCAGGTGCGGAACCTCGGGTCCGAACCCGCCACGGGTGTGGTGCTGACCGATCGTGCTCCCCGAGGGGTTCTCCATCAGCGGGACCTCGTGCTCGTCGGGCGGCGGGGTCCTGACCTGCCCGATGGGGACCCTCGCGCCCGGCGAGGCCGGGTTCGCCTACGTCTCGACCTGGCCCGGACCGCCCGTCCCCTCGTCGTTCGAAGCGACCGTCGTCGGCGACCAGCCCGAACCTGATCCCGACCCCCACCCGAACGTCGCTCTCGACCCCCGTCGAGCCCGCTCCCGGCCGACGGGCGACCTGGTCGCCACGATCCGCCACCCAGTACGGCCCCGACGGTCGTCGGCGAGCCAGACCAGCCGGACGATCAAGATCGACAACCTCGGTCCGTCGATCGTCCCGGACGTCACGTGGGAGGTCGCGGTGCCCGACGGGTGGCGCCTCGACGCCATCACCGGCACGTCCTCCCACCTGTGCACCATCGACGGGAACCGCGCGTCGTGCGGTCCCGACCGGATGCGTCGTGGCGACACCTGACCTTCATCGCCGTCCGCCTGACCCCGCTCGAGGTCCGCAGCGGTGACGTCCTCCGGGTCAGCGTCGCCGGCGACCTCCCGGATCCCGACCCTGCGTCGAACGTCGCCGAGCCGACGTTGACGTCCGTGCCCGTGGCGGTCGACCTGGCGGTCGAGCCGTGGCAGTACGGCGATTCCCCCGACAAGTTCGTCCCCGGTGGGTCCGGTCGGCGCAGCTACCGACGTCACCAACGGCGGGCCGGCCGCCGCGACCGACGTGGTGATCACGGGATCCGTGCCGACCGCGGCCACGATCACCGGCGTCACCGGCTCCCAGCTGGCCTGCACCTGGCAGGCCCACGAGTTCACCTGCACCCGTCCGACCCTGGCGGCGGAGTCCTCGGTGGTCGTCCAGATCGATCTCACGTGGGCGAACGTGCCCGGACCGCTCACCTACCGCCTCACCGCGAGCGTCGGCCGAGCCCGAGGTCAGTCCCGACGTGGGCCCCAACACCCTGGACCACGCTCGTCATCTCGACGGCGCAGCCGGTGGGGGTCGAGGGCACGGTCGTGGGGCCCGACGGGTCACCGGTCGCGGGCGCGACCGTCCGGCTCTACGCCGAGTCCGACGGCCTGCTGCCGACGGCCCGGGTCGACACCGGACCCGACGGCACCTTCTCCTTCCGGGGCCGGCCGCTCGGCACCACCTACCGGGTGTCGATCACGCCGCCGGCGGGGAGCGGGTGGGCGGCCGAGTGGTACCAGGACGTGACGACTCGGGCCCTGGCCACCCCGCTCACGGTGAGCACCTCGACCCCGCTCCACGTGCTCGTGGTCCGGCTGGGCTGAACCGCCTCAGGTCGGGGGCGTCGTCCCCTCGGGGTGGTAGCGGGCCGCAGGGGTCCCGGGCGGGTTGAACACGCCCGGCACGGCGTCGGGGTTGGTGACGCAGACCTCGGCCTCCAGGCCGTCGGGGTCGCGGAAGAACAGGCTCAGCACGTGGCCGAAGTCGGTGACGAAGCCGTCCGACGCGCCGCGGGCGATCAGCCGGTCGCGGATCTGGTCGAAGGTCTCGAGCGACGCGGCGTGGAGGGCGAGGTGGTCGAGGCGACCCCGGCCGAACATCGGGACCTGGCGCTCGTGCTCGTCGTTGCCGGCCATCTGGAACACGTTGAGCTCCGAGGCCTCCCCGACGTGGACGATCGACATCCGGAGGCCCTCCTGCTCCTCGACCACGTCATGCGTCGCGTCGAACACGTCCCGGTAGAAGTCGGTGAACCGGTCGAGGTCGCCGGTCAGGACGGCGACGTGGTTGATCCCGCTGAGCAGCATCCCGGGAGTCTCCCACCCGCACCGCCGGCGGGCACGGGGTCAGGGTGGCGGCGCCGACGGTGGCTCAGGCCCCGCCGATGCGCATGGTCTTGCCGAGGTCGACGGGGCGGGACACCTCGGCGAAGAAGTCGTTGCCCTTGTCGTCGACGACGATGAAGGCCGGGAAGTCCTCGACCTCGATGCGCCAGACCGCCTCCATGCCCAGCTCGGGGTACTCGAGCACCTCGACCTTGCGGATGCAGTCCTGGGCCAGGCGGGCCGCGGGGCCGCCGATCGAGCCCGAGGTAGAAGCCGCCGTGGCGCTTGCAGGCGTCGGTGACCTGCTGGCTGCGGTTGCCCTTGGCCAGCATCACCAGCGACCCGCCCGCGGCCTGGAAGCGCTCGACGTAGGCGTCCATCCGGCCGGCGGTGGTGGGCCCGAACGAGCCCGACGCCTAGCCCTCCGGGGTCTTGGCCGGGCCGGCGTAGTACACGGGGTGGTCCCGCAGGTACTGGGGCATCTCGCCGCCGGCGTCGAGCAGCTCGGCGATCTTGGCGTGGGCGATGTCGCGGGCGACGACGACCGTGCCGGTGAGCGACAGGCGGGTCTTCACCGGGTACTTGGTGAGCTCGGCGCGGATCTCGTCCATCGGCCGGTTGAGGTCGATGCGCACGACGTCGCCGCCGAGGTGCTCGTCGGTGACCTCGGGGAGGTACTGGGCCGGGTCGCGCTCGAGCTGCTCGAGGAACACGCCCTCGGCGGTGATCTTGGCCCGGGCCTGGCGGTCGGCCGAGCACGACACCGCGATGCCGACGGGGCACGAGGCGCCGTGGCGGGGCAGGCGGATCACCCGCACGTCGTGGCAGAAGTACTTGCCGCCGAACTGGGCGCCGATGCCGAAGGCCTGGGTGAGGCGCAGGACCTCCTGCTCCATCTCCAGGTCGCGGAAGCCGTGGCCGAGGTCGGAGCCCTCGGTGGGGATGCGTGTCGAGGTAGCGGGCCGAGGCCAGCTTCGCCGTCTCCAGGGCCATCTCGGCCGACGTGCCGCCGATGACCACGGCCAGGTGGTACGGCGGGCAGGCCGACGTGCCGAGCAGGCGCAGCTTCTCGTCGAGGAACGACATCAGCCGCTGCGGGTTGAGCAGCGCCTTGGTCTCCTGGAACAGGAAGCGACTTGTTGGCCGAGCCGCCGCCCTTGGCCATGAAGAGGAACGTGTAGGCGTCGCCGTCGACCGCCGCGATCTTGATCTCGGCCGGGAGGTTGGTCTTGGTGTTGACCTCGTCCCACATCGAGGTGGGGGCCATCTGCGAGTAGCGGAGGTTGTCGCGCTGGTAGGTGTCGAAGATGCCGCGGGCGAGGGCCTCCTCGTCGCCGCCGCCGGTGAGCACCAGCTCGCCCTTCTTGCCCTTCACGATCGCGGTGCCGGTGTCCTGGCACATGGGGAGGACGCCGCCGGCCGAGATGCACGGCGTTCTGGAGCAGGTCGTTGGCCACGAAGCGGTCGTTGGCCGAGGCCTCGGGGTCGTCGAGGATGCGCGCGCAGCTGGGCCAGGTGGCCGGGCCGCAGGAAGTGGGCGATGTCGTGCATCGCCTGGGCGGCCAGCTCGGTCAGGACCTCGGGCTCGACGGTGACGAAGGTGCGTCCGGCGGCCTCGACGGTCGACACGCCCTCGATGTCGAGCCTGCGGTACGAGGTCGCGTCGGGGCCGGTGGGCAGGAGCGGCGTGAAGGCGAAGTCGGTCATCGCCCCCGACGGTACCGAGCCCCTGCGGACCCGGCCGAGTCGGCGGCCGGGCGGACCCGCCGGACGTCACCGACCTTCGGCCCTGGTGCCGGAGGGCGTCGTCGCGGTCGGATGGGGGGGCGGTGACGCACGGAGGCTCCCATGAAGCACCTGACCGGGGCGGACACGACCTTCCTCTACACCGAGACGCCGACGGCCCGCCTCGAGGTGGCGACGTGCATGGTGCTCGACGGCCGGGGCCAGCCCCGAGGCGACGCGCTCCTGCGGCAGGTCCGCGACCTCCTCGTCCCGCGCCTGCACCTGGCGCCGCTGCTGCGCCGCCGGCTGGTGCACGTCCCCCTCGAGCTGGACAACCCGGTGTGGGTCGAGGACCCTGGCTTCGACGTCGACGCCCACCTGCACCGCCGTCGCCTGCCCCGCCCGGGCACCATGGCCCAGCTCGGCGATGCCGTCGGGGAGATCATGGCGGTGCCCCTCGACCGCTCCCGGCCGTTGTGGGACCTGCACGTCATCGAGGGCCTGGCCGGTGGGAAGGTGGCCATCGTGGTGAAGACCCACCACGCCGCCGTCGACGGCGTGGCCGGCTTCGAGCTCCTGAGTGCGTTCGTCGACCTGGAGCCGGGAGCGGACGCCGGCGCCGTCGGGGAGCCGGAGCGACCGTGGGCGCCCGAGCCGGTGCCGGCCCGCTGGTCCTCGCCCTGGGCGCGGCCCCGCGGCTGGCGACGCAGCCGCTCCGCTCGGCGATGGCCCTGCAGCGGTCGGTCACGGCCCTGGTGCGCACCCGGCTGCACCACCAGCGCGCTGCGGCCGTGGTCGGCATCACCGCCGCTCCAGCCTCGCCGTTCAACCGCCACGTGCCGGACGGCCGGATCGTGCGGTTCTGCGACCTCGACCTCGACGCGGTGAAGGAGGTGAAGCGGGCCGCCGGCGCCACCGTCAACGACGTCGTCCTGGCCGTGGTGGGGGGCGCCCTCCGCCGTCACCTGGAGCGCACCGGCGAGCTGCCCGACGAGCCGCTGGTCGCGTTCATGCCCGTGTCGCTGCGCGACGGCGAGGTCGACGCCGGCGAGGCCAACCTCACGTCGGTCGCCTACGTCGCCCTGGCCACCGACGAGCCCGACCCCCGGCGTCGCCTGGAGCGCATCGCCGAGGCGGCGCGCGCGGCGAAGGACGAGCACGCGTCGGTCGGGCCTCCCGCCCTGGTGGACCTGACCCAGCTGATCGGGACCCCGCTGGGCGCGGTGACGGGGAAGCTGGTGACGTCCACCCGCCTCAACGAACGCTTCCGCTTCTGGGGGAACCTGGTCGTCTCGAACATCCGCGGCCTGTCCGTGCCGATCTACGTCGCGGGGAGCCGGGTCGAGCGGCTGTACCCCATGGGGCCGATCACCGACGGCACCGCGCTCAACATCACCCTCCTCAGCCTGGAGGACCGCTTCGGCGTCGGCGTGACCGCCGCCGGCGACGCGGTGGCCGAGCCCGACCGGTTGGTGGACGACCTGGTGGTCTCGCTGGAGGAGCTGCGGGCCGCCGTGGTGGGGGAGCCGTCCCGGTCCTGACGAGCGGCTGCGGGTCGCGGGAGCGAACCGCCGGAGTCCCGGGTAGACCGGACCCATGGCCGACGCGACGACGCACGACGACGGGGTCCGGATCGAGCACGACACGATGGGGGAGGTGCGGGTGCCGGCCGCCGCGCGCTGGGGGGCGCAGACCCAGCGGGCGGTCGAGAACTTCCCGATCTCGGGGCTGCGGGTGTCGCCGGCGTTGATCCACGCCTTGGCCGCCATCAAGGCGGTGGCGGCGGAGGTGAACGGCGAGATGGGTGTGATCGACCTCGACGTGGCCGGGGCGATCGAGTCGGCGGCGACCGAGGTCGCGGACGGCGGGTGGGACGACGAGTTCCCGATCGACGTCTTCCAGACCGGTTCGGGCACCTCCACCAACATGAACGCCAACGAGGTGATCGCCCACCTGGCCTCCGAGCGCCTCGGCCGGCCCGTCCACCCCAACGACGAGGTCAACGCGTCGCAGTCGTCGAACGACGTGTTCCCCTCGGCGATCCACGTCGCCGCCGCGGTCGCGGTCCGCCACGAGCTGCTGCCCGCCCTCGACCGCCTGGAGGCCGCCCTGCGGGCCAAGGGCGACGAGAGCGCGGACGGTGGTGAAGGCGGGGCGCACCCACCTGATGGACGCCACGCCGGTGACGCTCGGCCAGGAGCTCCACGGCTACGCCGCCCAGGTCGCCGCGGCCCGCGACCGGCTCGCGCGCGACCCTGCCCCGGGTGGGGGAGCTGCCCCTCGGCGGCACGGCCACCGGCACCGGCCTCAACGCACCGGAGGGCTTCGCCGCCGACGCGGTCGCCCGTCTGGCGGCTCGCCTCGACGTCGAGCTGGTCGAGGCACCGGACCACTTCGCGGCCCAGGGCGCCCGCGACCAGCTGGCCAGCCTGTCGGGCGAGCTGCGGGCCCTCGCCGCCGGCCTGCTGAAGGTGGCCAACGACCTGCGCTGGATGGCGTCCGGCCCGCGCACCGGGCTGGCCGAGATCCGCCTGCCCGACCTCCAGCCGGGGTCGTCGATCATGCCGGGGAAGGTGAACCCGGTGATCCCCGAGGCCGTCAGCCAGGTGGTCGCCCAGGTGTACGGCAACGACGCCACCGTGGCCTTCGCCGCCAGCCAGGGGAACTTCGAGCTCAACGTCTACCTGCCGGTGATCGCCCGCAACCTGCTGGAGTCGATCACCCTGCTGGCCAACGTCAGCCGCCTGTTCGCCGACCGCTGCATCGACGGCATCGAGGCCGACGTCGAGCGCTGCCGCACCTACGCCGAGGCCACCCCGCAGGCCGCCACCGCCCTGAACCCGGTGCTCGGCTACGAGAAGGTCGCCGAGCTGGTGAAGGAGAGCGCCCGCACCGGCCGGTCGATCCGCGAGGTCGTGCTCGACCACGGCCTGCTCGACGAGGCCCAGCTCGACCGGGCCCTCGACCTCCTGAGCCTCACCCGAGGCGGCCGCCCCGGCGCCTGACGGTGGCGCGGGTCAGCCGTTGCCGCGCATCTTCTTGCTGAGCTCGTCGAGGCGGCGGCGCTCCTCCTTGGTGAGCGACTTGATGCCGTCCTGGCCGATCTTGTCGAGCAGCACGTCGAGCTCGGCCGCCTCCAACGGGGTCGGGCCCGCGCTCGCGCCCGCCCACGGTCCGGCGGTGACGTTCCCGTCGGCGCCCTTCTTGCCGCGACGTCGCTTGGGCTTCGACGACCGGCCGCCGCCCATGCCGCCACCTGCCGGGCCGGCGCGCGCCGCGCCGATCTGGGGGACGAACGTCAGCCGGGGGAGCACCCCGAGTGCGGCCGCCCCGAGGCAGCCCACCACGATCACCGCCAGCTCGAGCAGCAGGAAGCCCCAGAGCCGGAGGCCCACGTACTGGAGCACGTCGACCACCAGGAACACGGCCACGAGGATCCAGATCGGGATGCCGAAGAACACCGGGGCCTGGGGGTTCTCGACGGCCCAGATGACGATGAAGGCGAAGGTGAGCAGGCGGATCCCGGCCGCGCCGCTGGTCTCGGCCGTGATCGGGATCAACGACACCAGGGCCGCGGGGATGATCGTCATCGCCGCCAGCAGCCCGAGGAAGCGCCCTCGGCCCACCTCGTCCTCGATCCGGTGCCCGACGAACCAGAACACGGCGATCGAGATCACCGCCCAGATGCTCGGTGCGTTGGCCAGAGGCCAGGTGACCAGCCGCCACACCTCGCCCTGCCGCACCAGCTGGGGCGCGAAGGCGAGCGGGTCGAGCAGCGCCGGGCTGATGGCGAAGGCGAACATCGACGCCACGCTGAGGGCGACGACCACGACCGTCGTGGTGACCTCCACCTCGCCCGCCCGGAACCAACCCTGGCGCCCGGGGTGGGACGGCATCGAGAACGAGTAGCGCGACACGTCAGTGACGGTAGTCGTGGGCGGCCCTGGCCTCCCGGCCGGTCAGAGCGCCGGCGAGCCCTCGAAGGCGGCCGGGGACCCCGGCGGGGGCACCTCGACGGTCGACCAGGACATCATCTTGGTCAGCCCGGAGATGGCGGCGTCCCACTCCGGCGGGTCCCAGCCCTCGGCCGCGCTCACGACCACGCGGTCCTGGCGGAGGTGCACGAAGGCGGGCAGTCGCTCGAGGCCGACGCCCTTGACGAAGCTGCGATCGGCGTCGCAGAACGTCAGCAACCGGTCGGCCCACGGGCCGAGGAAGGTGCGGGCGTCGTCGGCGTCGGCGGTGACGACCCACCCGACCCGGCAGTCGGCCCCCGAGAACTCGACCAGGAGCTCGCCGGCGGTGTCGAGCAGCCAGGCGCTCTCGGACGTGAACGGGTCGATGACCACGACCGCGAGCTGGAAGGTGGTGAGCCAGTCGTCGAGCGACGCGACGTCGCCGGTGAGGGCGGTCAGCGAGACGGAGTCGGGAACCTGCTCGGCCACGGGCACGGCGCAGAAGGTAGCAACGCCCGGCCGGTCGGCCGAAACCCTGGGCGACGGGTCGGAGGGGGCCGCGAGGGCGGGGGTAGGTTGTCCGACGTCCCTCTTCCCACCTCCAACGAGGCCCCCCGTGCTCGCGTCGATCGACTCCTTCGGCTACAACCTGGTGCTCCTGCTCCACATCTTCACGGTGCTGGTGGCGTTCGCCCCGGCGATGGTGTGGCCGATCGTCCGGGTCCAGGCTCGCAAGCGGGGCACCGGCCTCCCGTCGGACCTGGCCGCGCAGACGGCGGTGAACGACGCGGTGGTCCACGGCCCGGCCGCGATCCTGGCCGGCGCCTTCGGCATCGTGCTGATCGTGCTGTCGGACGAGGTCTGGGAGTTCTCCCAGGTGTGGATCTCGATCGCCTTCGTGGTGTGGTTCGCCATGCTCGGGGTGGTGTACGGCCTGCTGGTCCCCACCGGGCGGAAGGCCGCGGCCGGTGACGCCGGCGCCGAGGCCAAGCTGCCGATGTTCACGGGCTTCCTGCACATCCTCCTGCTCATCATGCTGATCGTGATGATCTGGAAGCCGGGGCTCTAGCCGGGCCCGACGAGAGGCCCGTCCGTGCACCCGATCGAGCGACTGCGCTACGTCGCCCGCGCCGGTGCCGTCGACCCCGTCGACCTGGCCGCGGAGGCGGCCCGGGCCCTCGGCGCCTTCGACGGAGACCCGGTGGGCCTGGTCTCCGCGGCCCGTCGCCTGGTCGCCCGCCACCCCACGGCCGGGCCGCTGTGGTGGACCTGCAACCGGGTGCTGGTCGCGGCCGAGCCCATGGCCGAGGCCCGCCGGGCCGCGGCCGAGCTGACCGACGATCCGACCTCCGACGCGCTGGCGGCGGCCCTGCCCGACGGGGCCCGCGTGCTGGTCGTCGGGTGGCCGTCGACGGTGCTGCCCGCGCTGGCCCGCCGGGGTGACGTCGAGGTGCTGGCCGTCGACGACGGCACCGGCACCGACATCGGTCGGGTCCTCGCCCGCGTCGACGTCGAGGTGCTCGACGTCCCGACCGAGGGCCTGGGCGCGGCGGCCGCCGCGGTCGACGTCGTGCTGATCGAGGCCGAGGCGGCCGGCCCCGACGGTGCCCTGTGCGCCCCCGGGTCGCTGGCCGCGGCCGCCGTCGCCCAGGCCTCCGGACGCAGCACGTGGCTGGTCGCCGGACGGGGTCGGGTCCTGCCCGGACCGACCTTCGCCGCCGTGGTGGAGGCCGCCGGCGACCCCGACGAGCCGTGGGAGGCCGGTGTCGACCTCGTGCCCGTCGCCCTGGTCGAGCGGGTCGTCGGCCCCGACGGTCCGGCGCCCCCCGACGACGTCCTGAACCGGCCCGGCTGCCCGCTGGCGCCCGAGCTGCTCCGCCCCGCCCGCACGCCCGGGTCGCACACCCCCTGATCACCCGATCGCCCGATCCCCAGGAGAGACATGTCCCGCCGAGACCAGATCCGCATGACCGACGACGAGGTGGACGAGCTCCTCCACGGCCGCCACACGATGAACCTGGCCACCTACAACCACGACGGCAGCATCCACCTGGTGGCCATGTGGTACGGCTTCCTGCCCGACGGCTCGGTCGGGTTCGAGACCTTCGCCAAGTCGCAGAAGGTGCGCAACCTCCAGCGCGATGCCGCGGGTCACCGCGCTGGTCGAGGCCGGTGACTCCTACGACCAGCTCCGAGGCGTCGAGCTGGTCGGCACCATGGAGGTCATCGACGACACCGAGCTGCTCATGGGCATCGCGGTCAGCGTGCTCGAGCGCTACCACCCCGAGGTCGCCGAGGCCGACCGCCAGGCCGTCGCCGAGATGGTCGTGAAGAAGCGCGTCGCCCTGGTGCTGCGTCCCGACAAGGTCGTGAGCTGGGACCACCGCAAGCTCAGCGGCGGCTACTGAGACGACCGGCAGTCAGGCCGCGGAGGCGCCGACCGTCCGCCGCACCCACGCGAGGAGCTGGTCGGCCGGCAGGGCGCCGACGTGCTCGTCGACGAGCACGCCGTCGCGGAGGACGAGCAGGGTCGGGATGCCCTGGACGCCGAAGCGGGCGGAGACCTCGGGGGCCTCGTCGACGTTGACCTTGACCACCTTGAGCCGGCCCGCGAGCTCGGCCGCGGCCTGCTCGACGCCCGGCGCGACCAGTCGGCACGGCCCGCACCACGGCGCCCAGAGGTCGACCAGGACCGGGAGCGGGGTGTCGACCGCGTCATCGAAGTCGGGGCCGGTGGCGTCGACCAGCCAGGGCAGGTCGGTGTGGCACCGGGCGCAGCGGGGTCGTCCGGACACCGATGCCGGTGTGCGGTTCTTGGTCTCACAGGCGGGACAGGCGACCACTCGGCTCACGATCGGGCCCCCTCGGCCGCGGCCTGCGCCAGCGCGTCGGTCAGCTTGGCGGCAGCGTCCTCGGCCAGCCCGGCCAGCTCAGCGCCGCTCATCAGCTCGCGGGGGTCGACGGCCCGGACCCGGGTGCCTCCATCGGGCGCTGGCTCCAGCACCACGTTGCACGGCAGCACCAGCGAGGTGTCGGGATCGGCCTGGAGCGCCTGGTGGGCGAGCTGCGGGTTGCAGGCCCCCAGGATCTTCAGCGGCGGTCGATCGACCCCGATCTTGGCCTGCAGCACGGCGGCCACGTCGATCTCGGTGAGCACGCCGAAGCCGTGGTCGGCGAGCGCGGCCCGGAGCACCTGCTCGGCGCGGTCGGCGGGAAGCGGGATGGTGGTCTCGATCGCGGTCACGGCGGTCACCTCACAAGCTGGCGGGTCGGATCGAGGTGGCACCGCTGCGTGTGCCACCTCGACCCTCACCTATACCCTAGGGGGTATCCAGGGTGAACCAACCCCCGGCCTCGTCGGACGCGACTTCTCTCGTGCGGTCGGGGTCGCGGGGCCGGTCGAGCTCGCGTAGGGTCGCGGGCATGGGAGAGATGGTCGAGTTCCCCAACGGCGACGACACCGCGACGGGCTACATGGCCGTGCCCGAGCGGGGCGTGGGCCCGGGCCTGATCGTGATCCAGGAGTGGTGGGGGCTGGTGCCCCACATCAAGGACGTGTGCGACCGCTTCGCGGCCGAGGGCTTCGTGGCCCTGGCGCCCGACCTGTACCACGGCGAGACCACCACCGAGCCCGACGAGGCCGGCAAGCTGATGATGGCCCTGAACCTCGACCAGGCCGTGGCCGACGTGTCGGGCGCCATCGCCCACCTGCAGACCAGCCCGTCCACCACCTCGGACCAGCTCGGCGTCACCGGCTTCTGCATGGGCGGCGGGCTGGCCCTCGTCCTCGCCGCGGCCGCGGCCGGCCGCCTTCGCTGCGTGCGTGCCCTGGTACGGCCTCATCCCGTGGGAGCACGCCCAGCCCGACTGGTCGAAGGTGGCCGCCAAGGTGCGGGGCAACTTCGCCGCCGACGACGGCTTCTTCGGGCCCGACCAGGCGCGGGCGCTCGAGTCCGACCTGAAGGCGGCGGGCGTCGACGCCGAGATCACCATCTGGCCCGGCGTCGACCACGCCTTCTTCAACGACACCCGTCCCGAGGTCCACGACGCCGAGGTCTCGGCCCAGGCCTGGGCGCAGACGGTGGCGTTCCTCCACGCCGAGCTCGACTGAGCCGCTCGCACCGGACCGTGGCCGCGAGCGACGCCCAGGGCCCCGTCGAGCGCTACGTCCGGCTCGGACTGGCCCTCGGTCGCCACCTCGACGGCCTGGTCGACGCCTACTACGGCCCGCCCTCGTGGGCCCGCGACGCGGAGGCCGGCGAGCCCGGGTCGCTGCCATCGCTGGTGGCGATCGGCGGCCCGGCTGGTCGCCGACCTCGACGGCGGCGCGGGCGCCGACCTCGAGCCCGCCCGACGGGCCTGGCTGCGCGGCCAGGTGGTCGGCCTCCACACCGCGGCCCGGTCGCTCGCCGGCGAGGACGTCCCCTACCTCGACGAGGTCGAGGGCAGCTACGGGGTCCGTCCCGCGCTCGTGCCGGAGGAGGCGCTCGTCGCCGCGCACCGTCGCCTCGACGAGGCCCTGCCCGGCGACGGTCCCGTGCGCGACCGGATGATCGCCTGGCGGCAGCGCCAGCTGGTCCCGGGCGAGAAGCTGGAGGCCCTCGTCCGCACCCTCGCCGACGACCTGCGCGAGCGCACCGTCGCGGCCTTCGGCCTGCCCGAGGGCGAGCACGTCGAGTGGGTCCTCGAACGGGACAAGCCGTGGTCGGGCTTCAACTACTACCTGGGCGACCTGCGCAGCCGGGTGGCGATCAACGTCGACCTCCCGGTGCCGTCGCTGAGCCTGCCGCACCTCGTCGCCCACGAGGCCTACCCCGGCCACCACACCGAGCACTGCCGCAAGGAGGTCGGGCTGGTCCGCCAGCGCGACCACCTCGAGGAGTCGATCTTCCTCGTGGGCACGCCGCAGTGCCTGGTGGCCGAGGGCCTGGCCGACCTGGCCCTGGAGAGCCTGGTCGGACCCCGCCCCGAGGCCCAGGTCGCCGACCACTTCCGTGCCGCCGGGGTCACCTACGACGCCGACCTGGTCGCCGAGGTGGCCGAGGCCCAGGCCACCCTGTCGGCCGCCCGAGGCAACCTGGCCCTGCTGCTCCACGACGAGGGCCGTCCGCCCGACGAGGTCGTGGCGTGGGCGGAGCGCTGGCTGCTGCTGCCCCACGACCGGGCCACCAAGCAGGTGTCGTTCGTGAGCGACCCCACCTGGCGGGCCTACATCTTCTGCTACACGGAGGGCGTCGAGCGCTGCCGGGCCTTCGTGGCCGGCGACCCGGCCCGCTTCGAGCGCCTCCTCACCGAGCAGCTCCTCCCCTCCGACCTGGTCGCCCCCACCGCGGCCTGACCCCTCCCGCCCCGCGGCGGTGAGGCCACCCGTCGGCGACGGCGCAGCCCGCGCCGGGCCCGTCGGACGGACGCGCCCGCGCGCGGTTGTTGACGTCCCGTCCAGTAGTCGCTACTCTTCGGTAGCACCAGCGGCGACGCTGGCGGGAAGGCGGAACAGGCGTGGAAGCGATCAGGGGCGTGGATGCCGAGCACACCGACATCGGTCGGGGCCAGCTCGAGTCCGTCGTCGACTGACCCGCGTCGCTCGTCGTCCGACCAGGTCGCCCGGGGACACCGCACACCCCGGGCGACCGAGCCGGACCTCGACCGAGGTGACGGAGACAGAGGAGACACCCCATGCGGTACACCGACAGCTGGACCCGACGTCAGCGTGCGCTGGTCGCCGGCATCGTCCTGACGGGCGCGGCGTTCACCCTCCCGACGGCGGCGCCCGTCGGAGCGGCCGACCCCGTCGACCCGGCCGATCCCACCGCTCCCGCGATCGACCCGGCGGCGGGCGACGCCCCGCCGGAGGACGCGCACACGGGCACCAGCACCCTCACCGACACGCTGGAGGACCTCGAGGGCAACGTCATCTCGACGACGACCTACGACGAGGCGGGCAACGTGGTCACGATCCAGCCCGACGGCTCCGTGGTGCCGGTCCGGGCCTCCCGGGGCTCCGGTTCCGGCGGCACCTCGACCCGGTCCGGGTGCCGCACCCTGCGAGCGCGCAACGAGCAGGAGTCGTCGTACATCCAGGCGACGCTGTTCTGGTACAACACGACGATGCGGTTCTGCTGGAACCGCGACGAGCGGCGGGTCTACGACGTCACCATGGGGTACTACCTCGAGGACGTCTACTGGACGGTCGACTTCCGGGGCCAGACCAGCCATCGGCACTACCCCTACGAGTACCGCTCCGGGTACAAGAACAGCGGCTACATCTCGGACCGTCAGGCCCAGCTCACCGACTGCTTCCCCGTGCCCGGCGTCGGGACGATCTGCACCAACTTCTACCCCCGCAACATCCTCCGCGGCCACGACAACGGCACCTACAGCTGGGCGACGTCGTGAGCGCGGCGGCCAGGTTCAGCTGGGTGCTGCTGATCCTCCTGGTCGGGCTGGTGTTCGTGCTGTTGCTCGCCAGCAGGATGGCCGTCTTCGAGTTCTACGGCGCCCTGCTCCTGGCGGTGGCGATCCCGGGCGCCGCGTACCTGGGGCTCCGCCGGTGGACGGGGGCACGGTGAGCCTCGCGACCGACTCGACAGCCTTCGCCGACGGGCTGGTCGACGACCTCGTCGACGCGGTCCCCGGCCTGGAGCGGCCCGACGTCCACCCCGACCTGGAGCTCGGCTCGCTGGGTCCGTTCCAACGGACCGCGCTGTGGGCGCTGGCCTCCGACGTCCAGTCGCACGTCGGGCCCCGGGAGGTCCGGGCCTGCCGGACGCTCGGGGAGCTGGTGGCGCTGATCGGTCGCCGACGCCCTCGCCCGCCCGCCCGACCGACCGGCCCGGGGTCTGCTGGCCAGCGCCCGGGTGCGGCTCGAGCCGCTCCTGCCGGACGACCCGTCGGTCATGGGCGAGCTCTACCGGGCCGCGCTCGACCCGAGCTGGTCGTACCGCTGGCGGTTCCGCGGGGCCACGCCGTCGCCCCAGGCGTTCGGTGCGCTGCTGTTCGAGGGGGTGCACTGCCAGCTCGTCGCCCGCCATCCGGTCAGCCACGAGCTGCTCGGCCTGGTGGTGGCCTACGACTACCAGCCGGAGCCCGGCCACGTGAAGGTCGGGTTCGTGCGCACCGCGGCGGGTGCGCTGGGCGGGCTGATGATCGAGGCCATGTTCCTGTTCGTCGACCACCTGTTCCGCACGTTCCCGCTGCGCAAGGTGTACTCGGAGGTCCCTGAGTACAACCTCGACCTGGTGGCCGGGCTCCCGCCCGGGTTGCTGACCGAGGAGGCGTCCCTGCCCGAGCACGTCAGCCGGGGCGACCAGCGGGTGGGGCTGCACCTGTTCGCGACCCACCGGGCCCCGTTCGAGGAGTTCGCGGCAGGGATCTTCACCTGCTGAGGCCCGGCCCCGCCGGTGTCGTCCGGCCCCGTCAGGGAGCAGACGCGCGCTGCCCAGGTCGGCGAACAGGCGGGTGTTCAGCTCGTACGCGGCGTGGACCTCGTCGATCACGCGGTCGCGCTCGGCGGCGTCCCACGGGGCGGCGTCGAGAGCAGCCCGGTACGCGTCCTTGGTGGCGGTGACGTCGAGGTCGCCGAACTCGTAGAAGCGCAGCGCCAGGTCGGGGTGGTTGCGGGCCAGGGCCCGCCCGATGAACTGCCCGCCCGACAGGTCACCCATGAGGCGGGTGTAGTGGTGGGCGACGAAGCCGCCCGGCCAGTCGGCGGTGGCCTCGATGCGGGCGACGTAGTCGGCCGTCGCCGGCAGGGCCCGGAGGTCGACCAGCGCGTCGGCCCCGCCCAGGTGCTCGACGTCGTGGGTGAGGGCGGCCTCGCGCCCGAGGCCGGCCATCTGCACCGCGGCCAGCGGTCGGGATCGCCCCGGTGGCCCCGCCGACGGCCTCGAGCGCGCGGTAGATGAGCAGGTGCTGGACGCTGGTGGTGCAGAGCCCCGCCCTGTCGAGGTCGCCTCCGACGAGGGCCTGGACGAAGGGGCCGCCCTCGGCCTGGCGGTGGTCGGAGGTGGTCGCCTCACGGATCGTCGCCGAGAACGGCACGTCGGCGGGGGCGGTGTCGAGGGAGGTGGACATCGTGGCTCCGAGGGCGAGCGAGGGGTCGGCGGGCTGCCCGGGAGTCTGGTCCCTCGTCGCCTCGGACGCAACCATCGTCACGACATCTCGTCACGAACTCGCGACCTGGCGCCTGCCCGATCGCGACGATTCGTCGCGATCAAGGGGAGGGGTGACCCGTCTGGGCAGGGAGTCGATGTCCGCCGACCCGACGATCAGCATGCACCTTGAGGACATTGGCAGCCGTCTCTCGCCAGTTGCTAGAAAGCCTCCCTAACATTCGTCGACGACCCGGGTTCACTCCATGATGCTGTCCCGAGCGAGCAGAGGCGGCCCCACCGACGCCCCCGCCGTCGGACCTCCCGGGCGACGGGGGTCGCCGTCCTGCTGGCCTGCCGCACTCGGTGCACTGGTCTGGGCTGGTCGGCCCGGCCGCCGCCGGCCCCCTCGACGTCGCCCGGCAACGGGGCGGCACCGTGTCGGCCGACGGGCTGTCGGCCAGCGACGGCCAGCGCACCCTCCGGGTCGCGCAGGCGCAGGGGCTGGCCCCGTCCGGCCAGACCGTGGCCGTCGCCGGCAGCGGCTACGACGTGAGCAAGGGCGTCTACGTCGCCCTCTGCCTGGTGACGCCGGCCGACCAGCCTCCGTCGCCCTGCGGCGGCGGCATCGACATCGACGGGGTCAGCGGCGCGTCGTCCTGGATCTCCTCCAACCCTCCCTCCTACGGCGAGGGCCTGGCCCAGCCCTACGGCGAGGGCGGCAGCTTCAGCGTCACCGTCGACGTGGGGCCGTCGCTGGCCGGAGGGATCGACTGCCGCCAGGTCCAGTGCGCCATCGTCACCCGCAACGACCACGTCCGCACCGCGGACCGCAGCCAGGACGTCGTCATCCCGGTCACCTTCTCGTCCGGCGGCACGGCCGCGACCCCGCCGGCGACCACGGCCGGGCCGACGACGACCCTGCCCCGCCGCCTCCTCCGACCACGACCGCCCCGGCCCCCGCCCCCGAGGTCACGTTGTCCGACGACGGGCGCACCGCCACCGACGGGGTCGCGTCGCCTGACCCTGTCGGCGGCCGCCGACCTCGACCCGACGGGTGACGCCCTCACCGTCACCGGTCGAGGCTTCGACGAGGCCAAGGGGGTGCTCGTCACGCTGTGCCGGGTGGCGCCGTCGCCCACCGAGGTGCCGTCGCCCTGCCTCGCCGGGTCGACGCCCACCGCCTCGGCGTGGGTGTCGTCCTCGCCGCCCGACCACGCCGCCGACCTGGTGGTCCCGTTCGACGAGGGCGGCGCGTTCGAGGTCGAGGTCGAGGTGGCCGCGGTCATCGACGACGAGACCGACTGCCGCCAGGTCGAGTGCGCCCTCGTCGTCCGCCGGGACGACACCGCACCCACCGACCGCACCCTCGACATGGCCGTCCCCGTCGCCTTCCTCGACCGAGGCCCCGGCCGAGGACGGCGCCGACCACGACGGCGGCGGCGGAGGCCCCCGACATCGGCCTCCGACGACGAGGGCGGCGCGTCACCCCTCCCGTGGATCGGGGTCGCCGCCGTGGCCGTCGCCGCGGTCGCGGCCGGGGTGGTGCCTGCTCCGCCGGCGCGGCGGTGCGCGGCTCGCCGGCCGGCGCCGACCACGACACCCCCGCCCCGGCAGGGTCGCCGTGACGGTCCGTCGCCGCCTGGCCGTCGGCCTGGTCTCCCTGGTCGCCGTCGGCGCGGGCGCGTGCGGGGGAGGCGGTCCCAAGGCCGCCACCGCCGAGGCCGGTCCGGGCGAGCGGGCCGAGGACCGCTCGGTCGAGGCCGTCGCCGACGACGTCACCCCCGAGCTGCCCACCGAGGTCCGCTCCGCCGACGGGCGCACCGTCCGGGTCGACGACGTCAGCCGCATCGTGTCGCTCTGGGGGAACATCACCGAGACCGTCTTCGCCCTCGGGCTGGGCGACAACGTCGTCGGCCGCGACGTGGCCTCGTCGTTCGTCGAGGCCGAGGAGGTCCCGGTCGTCACCCGGGCCCACGACGTGTCGCCGGAGTCGGTGCTGTCGCTGCGGCCCGACGGTCGTGCTGGCCGACCCGACCATCGGGCCGCCCGAGGCCATCACCCAGATCCGCAACGCCGGCGTGCCGGTGGTCGTCGTCGACGAGGTCGTCACCATCGACGGCATCGGCGACCGGATCCGCCAGATCGCCCAGGCCCTCGGCGTCGCCGACGCGGGGCAGGAGCTGGCCGACGAGGCCGCGGCCGAGATCGAGTCGGTGCAGGCCGACATCCCCGACGGCGACCGGCCCCGGCGTCGCCTTCCTCTACATGCGGGGCCAGGCCGGGGTGTACCTGCTCGCCGGACCCGGCTCGGGCGCCGACGCCATGATCGACGCCGCCGGGGGCAGAGGACGCCGGCACCGCCATCGGGCTCGACCGACCGTTCACGCCCATCACCACCGAGGCCATGGCCGAGGCCGCGCCGGACGTGATCCTGATGACCACCACCGGGCTCGACTCGGTGGGCGGGCTGTCGGGTCTGGTGGAGATCCCCGGCATCGCCCAGACGCCGGCCGGCCGGGCGGGACGGGTCGTCACCGTCGAGGACGGCCTGCTCTACAGCTTCGGCGGCCGCACGGCCCGCGCCCTCGAGCTCATCATCGACCAGCTGCACGAGCAGTGACCGGAGGACCTGACGTGACCCTTCCCCACCCGTCGACCGCCGCCCGCCGCGGCCTCGCCCTCCTCGGCAGTGCGTGCCTCGCCGTCGGCCTCGCCGTGGTCGTGCCCGTCGCCGTCGCGCCGGCCGGCGCGGCGCCCGGCACCGGCACCGGCGTCAACGGCCAGACCCTCACCGTGTCCGACGTCGACGACCTCGACCCCGCCGGCACCTCCGTGACCGTCACCGGCGCCGGGTTCGACGCCGACGCCGGCTTCGACGTGGCGACCCACGGCATCTACCTCGCGGTGTGCATCGACAACGGCCCGACCCAGGCGCCGACCCCGTGCGTCGGGGGCGTCGACATGTCCGGGGCCACCCACACCGCCCGGTGGATCACCAACAACCCGCTGCCCGGCGCCGACTCGGTGCCGATGGCGGCCGACGGCTCGTTCTCCACCACCCTCGACATCCGGGCCGCCGACGAGTACGTCGACTGCCTGGCGCCGCCGGCCGGCAAGGAGTGCAGGGTCTTCGTCCGGCGCGACCACCGGGCCGGCGGGAACCGCAGCCAGGACGTCCGGGTGCCGATCACCTTCGGCGAGCCGACCGTGCCCGAGGCCGCCATCTCGCTCGACCCCGCCACCGATGTCGACCCCGCCGGGGCCGACATCGTGGTCCAGGGAACCGACTTCCCGACCGACGCCCCAGGGCCTCTACGTCGTGTACGGCCCGCCGGTGACGCCGTCGACCGACGCCGCCACCTTCGGCGCCGCGACGTTCGTGCCGGCCGCGTCGATCCGACCCGATGGCTCCTTCACGGCCACCCTCGCCGGTGTCACCGCGACCTACACGGACGGTCACGGCATCGAGCACGACCACCTCGACGGCGGCGGCTTCGTCTCCACCTTCCGGGCCCACGGCGCCCCCGACCCGGACGGCCGTTGGGTGACGAGCCAGGCGGTGGCGTTCGCCGGCGCCGCGGTGCCCGCGTCGACGACGACGCTGACGGCCAGCACGACGTCGCCCACGGTGGGCCAGCACGTCGTGCTCACCGCCGCGGTCGCCACCGTCGGCGGACCCGTCACCAGCGGCACCGTCGAGCTGCGGGCCGGCGCGTCGTCGCTGGGCACCGCCGCCCTCGACGGGTCGGGTCGGGCGACGCTGTCGACCTCCTTTCCGACGGCCGGCACCCGCTCGGTCACGGCTCGCTTCACCGGCACTGCCGCCGCCTCGGCCAGCACGTCCGCCCCGGTGGCGATCGCCGTCGGGGCCGCCCCCACGACCCCGCCTCCGACGACCGAGCCGCCCACCGGCACGCCCCACGGCACCCGCACCGGCGAGGGCCCCAACGGCCAGACCCTGACCGCGACCCCCGTCGACGCCCTCGACCCGGCCGGCACCGCGGTGACGGTCCAGGGCCGGGGCTTCACCTCCGCCGCCGGCTTCGACCTCGACGAGGACGGCCTCTACGTCGCGGTGTGCGTCGACAACGGTCCCGGCGCCACGCCCAGCCCCTGCGTCGGAGGCGTGCGGACGTGGAGGGCAGCTCCGGATCGGCCAAGTGGGTCACCAACAACCCCTACGAGGGGGTGCCCGCCTCGGCCGTCGCCTCGATCGCCGCCGACGGCTCGTTCCGCACGACCATCACCGTCGTCGCGGCCGACGAGTACGTCGACTGCCTCGCCCTCGCCGACGGCAAGGCCTGCGTGATCGCCGTCCGCGCCGACCACCGGGCCAGCGCGGATCGCACCCAGGACGTCAAGGTGCCCATCTGCTTCGCCGGTGACGCCGCCTGCGCCACCGCCGCCATCCCGCCCGCGGATCCTGTCGCGGCCCCGGTGTTCGCGGGCTACCCGATCCCTCCGTCGGGCTCGACGGGCGTCGGGAACCTCGCGTCCACCGGCGCCACGTCGCCCCGCCTGGTGCCGTGGGCCGTCGGCCTGATCGCCGTCGGCTCGGCCCTCCTCCTGACGTCGCGCCGCCGGGTGGGGGAGCGACCCCGACCCTCGACCCGGCACCCGTGAGCCGGGGGTGACGACGGCCGCGCCCGCCCCGCCCCGCGTCGCCGGGGCGGCCCTGGTCGTCGGCCTGGGCCTCTCACTCGTGACGCTGGTGGTGCTGGCCGGCTCGGTCGGTGCGTTCCCGATCGGCTTCGGCGAGGTCGTCAGCTCCGTCCTGCACCGCATCGGCCTCGACGTCGGCACCCCGCCCGACGCCCTGGCCGACGACGTCCTCTGGGAGATCCGCTTCCCACGCGTCGCCCTCACCGTGCTCGTCGGCGGCTCGCTCGGCTGCGCCGGCGCCCTGATGCAGGGCACGTTCAGCAACCCCCTCGCCGAGCCCGGCATCGTCGGCGTCTCGTCCGGAGCCGCGCTCGGTGCGGTGATCATCATCGTGTCCGGCCTGGCGCCCTTCGGGACGTGGAGCATCACCGTCGCCGCCTTCGTCGGCGGGCGTGGTCACCGTCTTCGTCGTGTACGCCGCGTCGCGCGCCGACGGGCGCACCGAGGTCGTCACCCTGGTGCTCACCGGCATCGCCCTCAACGCCATGACCGGCGCCGTGCTCGGGCTGCTGACGTTCTACTCCGACGACGCCAGCTCCGGTCGCATCACGTTCTGGACCCTCGGCTCGATGGCCCAGGCGACGTGGAGCAAGGTCGCGGTCGTCGCCCCGCTGGCCATCGGCGGGATGCTGCTCGCCGCCGACCTTCGCCCGCCGGCTCGACCTCCTCGCCCTCGGCGACCGTCCGGCCCGCCACCTCGGCGTCGACGTCGAGCGGCACCCGCCGATCGGTGCTCCTCCTCGTCGCGGTCCTGACCGCCTCCGCCGTCGCGGTGTCGGGCCAGATCCTGTTCGTCGGCCTGGTGATCCCGCACCTCGTGCGCATGGTCGCCGGGCCCGGCCACCGGCTGCTCGTCCCCGCCTCGGCCCTCGCCGGCGCGACGATCCTGGTCGGCGCCGACCTGGCGGCCCGCACCATCGCCGCGCCGGCCGAGATCCCGCTCGGCGTGCTCACCGCCCTGGTCGGCAGCCCGTTCTTCTTCTGGCAGCTGCGCCGCACTGCGGGCCAGCCAGGGAGGCTGGGCGTGAGGCTCGCCGAGCGGCTCGGCGCACGACGGCCAGGCCCGCGCGTCCCGATCCGCCGGCGGTCGGCGACGGTCGCGCTCGAGGCCCGTCGGCGTCGACCGTCGAGGTGGGCGACGGTCGCGCGATCCTGCGACGGCGTCGACCGGTCGACGGTCGCGCGGCGGCGAGGTCGTCGCCCTGGTCGGCCCGAACGGCGCCGGCAAGTCGACCCTGCTCGGCGTGCTCACCGGCGACGTCGAGCCGGTCGCCGGCGAGGTGGTCGTGGCCGGCGCGCCGCTGGCCGACTGGACCGGCGCCGAGCTGGCCCTGCGCCGCGCGGTGCTGCCCCAGCAGGTGGCGTGACGTTCCCGTTCACCGTGCGCGAGGTGGTGGAGATGGGCCGCGGCCCCGTGGGTCGCCCTCGACGGCGACCCCGACGGCGACGCGGTCGTCGATGCCTGCCTGGCCCGGTGCCGACGTCGCCCACCTCGCCGACCGCACCTTCCCGACCCTGTCCGGCGGCGAGCGGGCGCGGGCCGCCCTGGCCCGGGTGCTGGCCCAGGACGCCGGGCGTGCTGCTGCTCGACGAGCCCACCGCCGCCCTCGACCTCCACCACCAGGAGCTGGTGCTGCGCCTGGCCCGGAGCGGGCCGACCGTCGGCGTCGCCGTGGTCGTCGTGCTCCACGACCTCGGGCTGGCCGCGGCCCACGCCGACCGCATCGTGGTGCCTCGACGGCGGCCGCGGTCGTCGTCGACGGTCCGCCCGCCGAGGTGCTCCAGCCCGCCCTGCTCTCCGCGGTCTACCGCCACCCGGTCGAGGTGCTGCCCCACCCCCGCACCGGCGCAGCTCATCGTCCTCCCGGTCCGCGCCGACCTGCCCTGAGCGAGCGCCGGGCCTGCGCTCCGGCTCAGCGGCGGCGGGGGATGCGCAGGGGGTTGCCGTCCTTGTCGTGGCGGGCGCCGAGGGCCCGCAGCACGAACTGCTCGGTGACGGCGGTGGTCGACGCGAGGTCGTCGTCCGGCCCGATGGTGCTGCCCCGGCCGATGCAGGCGTTGACCATGCCGGCGGTGGCGTCGAGGTCGTCCCAGGCGAAGTAGCGGTCGTCGCGGCCGGCCACCAGGATCGACCGGAGCGTGTCGTCGAGCGACTGCACGTGGTCGAGGACCTTCCCGTAGGCCTCGTGCGACATCAGGTGACGCAGCGCCGGGCCGGGCGGCAGGTGGTTGTGGGCGAAGTAGTCGAGCTGCTGGCGGATGTACACCTGGAGCTTGGTGACCGGGTTGTCGACCTCGCGCAGCGCCTCGCGGAGGCCGCCGACGTAGCGGTCGGTCTCCCGGGCCGCGAACTCGATGAGGAGGGTCTCCTTGTCGGGCACGTAGTTGTACATGGCCGTGCGGGCCAGGCCCGCGGCCTCGGCCACGTCGGCCAGGGTCACCGCGTCGTAGCCGCGCTCGTACATGAGCCGGGCGAGGGCCTCGAAGATGCGCTCCCACGTCGCGTCGCGGTGGCTCTCCAGCGACCCCCCGATCACCTTGGGCACGGCTGCTCCTCGTTCCTCACGCCGCTCTCTCAGGCCTGGTGCTCGCCGTCGGCCACCGACAGCCCGAGGGCGTCGCTGGCCTCCCGGTGCATCCGCACGACCTCCAGGCGGACCTGGGCCCGCTCGGTGATCGGCTCGGCCCACGGGATCACCACGTCGACCGGGGCATCGATGCCGTCGACGGTGGCCGCGAAGGTGATGCCGTCGGGGCCCATGCCGGTCATGGTCGCCGCGGTGGTGCCGGGCTGGTCGCCGAGGCCCCGGCAGATCGTGACGTTGTCGTCGGCGTGGTCGTCGTTCATGTGCCGGGCGATGGCGGCGACGACCTCGGGGCTGAAGGGGGACGGGGCGGCGTCGGTCACGGCGTCACAGGATAGGGGGCGGGTCGGCACCCGACCTCGTCAGGTGGCGTGCTGCACCGGGCCGCTCGGATCAGCCCTCGAGGTCGTAGGCCGGCTGGTACCGGGGCTGGTACAGGTCGAGCGACCCGGCTCCGGGGACCTCGAACGACGTCACCAGGCCGTAGCCCTGGTCGACGATCTCGTCGGCGACCACCACCCCCTTGGCCCGCAGCTCGGCGACGGTGGCCTCGATGTCGTCGCACATGAGCGACACGGTGTGGTGGGGGACCTTGGCCCACTCCTGGCCCTCGTCGCCGTGGGTCGGGTGGACGCCCAGCTCCGACGGCGGGGTGGCGAAGATGAGCCAGCCGTCGCCGTCGGCGTCGACGTGGGGCCACCCCAGCACGTCGCGGAAGAAGGCCCGCGTCGCCTCGGCGTCGTCGGAGTACACGATCGAGTGGAAGCCCGTGATCATGGTCCCGACCGTAGGCCCGTGTCCGAGGCCGGGCCAGGGCCGCGTGCGCCGTCGGCCGGTCGCCGTTCGGAGACCGGGCGCCAGCTGCAGCTCGGTCGGCCAGACTCCCCGGATGACCGACAACGCGCCGCTCCCGCCGTTCGAGCCGATGCCCGAGGACTGGTCGACCGCCCTCGCCGTCGTGGCCCACCCCGACGACATGGAGTACGGCGCCTCGGCCGCGGTCGCCCGCTGGACCGACCAGGGCAAGCGGGTCGCCTACCTGCTCGTCACCGCCGGGGAGGCCGGCATCGACGGCATGCACCCCGACGAGGTGGCCCCGTTGCGGGCCGACGAGCAGCAGGCCGCGTGCGAGGCGGTCGGCGTGACCGAGCTGGAGATCCTGGACCACCCCGACGGGATGCTGGTCGAGGGCCTCGACCTGCGCCGCGACATCGCCCGCACCATCCGCCAGGTGCGTCCCGACCTGGTGATCACCCTGAACCACCGTGAGACCTTCGGCGCCGGCGGGCTGAACATGGCCGACCACAAGGTCGTCGGCCAGGCCACCATCGACGCGGTGCGCGACGCCGCCAACCGGTGGGTGTTCCGCGACCTGGCCGAGGTCGAGGGGCTGGAGCCGTGGGGCGGCGTGCGGTGGGTGGCGGTCGCCAACGCGCCGGAGCCGACCCACGCGGTCGACGTCACCGACACCCTCGACCGCGGGATCGCCTCGCTCGAGGCCCACCGCCTCTACCTCGACGGCCTCGGCCCCGGCCCGATGAGCGACCCGGGTTCGTTCCTCCGCGGCATCGCGGAGTCGATGGCCCCCCGCTTCGGCGGTCGCCCGGCCATGACCTTCGAGCTCCTCCCCATGTAGCCGGCCGTCGCCCCGGTCTGGGTCAGGCCCTCTGGGCGTCGGCGACGAGGGACTTGGCGATCACCCGGAGGCACAGGAGCTCGTCGGCGCCCTCGAAGATCGACAGCACCCGGGCGTCGACGAAGTAGCGGCTGACGTCGTACTCCTCGGCGTAGCCCATGCCGCCGTGGATCTGCATGGCCTCGCGGGTGACCCACTCGGCGGCCTTGCAGACGTAGGCCTTGATCATCGAGGCCTCGAGCGGCCCTCGCCCTTGGCCATCAGCCGGGCCACGACGTAGGCGAACTGGCGGGCGGCCTGGATGATGACGGCCATGCGGCCGAGCTTGGCCTGGGTGAGCTGGTAGTCGCCGATCGGCTGGCCGAACACGGCGCGGTCGTGCGGCGTACTGGCGGGCGGCCTCGTAGGCGGCCTGCATCACGCCGACGGCGCGGGCCGCGGTCTGGAGGCGGCCGTTCTCGAACCCGGCCATCTGGTAGTAGAAGCCGCGGCCCATGGCCGTCCTCGAGGCCGATCAGGTTCTCGGCGGGGACGAACCAGTCCTCGAGGGCGATCTCGTAGGAGTGCATGCCGCGGTAGCCGATGGTGTCGATCGGGCGACCCTCCATCTTCCCGCCGCCGGGGGCGCCGTCGCGCCGGCCTCCTGGGCGAGCTCGAAGCCGTGGCCGTCGCCGCGGGGCTTGGGGACGATGAACATCGACAGGCCCCGGTGGCCCTTGCGAGCGGTCGGGGTCGGTGCGGGCCAGCAGCATGCAGCACGTCGGCCCGGGCGCCGAAGGTGCACCAGGTCTTGACGCCGTTGATGAGCCAGCCGCCGTCGGTCGGGGTGGCGGTGACCTTCACGCCGGCGACGTCGGAGCCGTAGTCGGGCTCGGTGACGGCGACCGCGTTCATGACCTCGGCCGACGCCAGCTTGGGCAGCCACTCGTGCTTCTGCTCCTCGGTGCCGCCGGCGATGCAGGGCCCGGGCGAGGATCTCGGGCCGGGTGATCAGCGAGCCGCCGGCGCCGAGCGAGCCGCGGGACAGCTCCTCGGTGGCGACGACCATGCCGATGTACTCGCCCTCGCCGCCCTCGCCGTAGCCGCCGTACTCGCTCGGGGATCGACAGGCCGAAGGCGCCCATCTCGGCGAGGCCCGCGATGATCGTCCTCGGGGATGTCGTCGTTGTGGCGGTGGATGTGCTCGGCGATCGGCGCCAGCTTCTCGTCGGCGAAGCGCCGGAAGGTGTCCTGCACCATCTCGAAGTCGTCGTCGAGGTGGCGGGGGCCGGCGGTCGCTGATGGCGGCGAGGAAGGCCGGGTCGCGGAACGTGGCGACGAACTCGCGGGTGCCGTCGAGGGCGCCGGCGTCGACGCCCCACTCGGCCTCCCGGCCGAAGACCTTGGCCGGCCAGGTCGGCGACCGCGTCGGCGACGAAGGCGCAGGTGATGCGCGGCCTCGACGTCGCCCTTGCCGCCGTAGTCGAGCAGGCCCCGGCCGGTGGCCAGCGCCGCGGCCGCGTGGGCGACGTCGTAGGCGAGGACCTGGTGCGGCGTCGATGCCGTCGCGCGGCCAGCACCCCGACGGCGGCGTCGACCACCGCCTGGGCGGCGTCGAGGGTCGAGGCGGCGGCAGCGAGGTCAGGCGTTGCGGTCATGGCCGAAAGGTACCGATCGACCGGCGTCCAGCCCACATCTGAGGGCCGCGATCCCCCATGTGGCGGAGGAAGTCCCCGGTGGCGCCCCGAGGCGGGCGAGAGACGCCGACGCGTCGGAGGACGGGCGACGGGGTGCCGCCGCCGCTCGCCGCACCACCGGCCGCGGAGCGGCGGCGGTCGTCGCGGCGGGGGCGCAGGAGGGTCGGAGGGGCGACGTCGCCGAACAGCTCGGCCGGTGGTGTCCAGGCCTCCAGCCAGGGCAGGAACGCCTCGCCGGGCATGGGGCGGGCGATGTGGTAGCCCTGCACCCGGTCGCAGCCGAGGGCGGCCAGCGTGGGCAGGTCGTCGGCGTGCTCGACGCCCTCGGCCACCACCTCCAGGCCGAGGTTGTGGCCGAGGTCGATCATCGAGCGGACGATCGTGTACGTCGCTCGCCGTCGGCGGTGCATGGCGGCGACGAACGACCGGTCGATCTTGATCTCGTCGAGGGGCAGGTCGCGCAGGTAGGTGAGCGACGAGTAGCCGGTGCCGAAGTCGTCGACCGCAGGTGCCGACGCCGAGCGCCTGCGAGCGGGCCGAGCACCTCGAGGGCGAGCCGACGGGTCGTCCATCAGCTCGCTCTCGGTGAGCTCGAGCGAGCAGGTCGCCGTCGGGGAGCCGCGGCGCGATCGAGCAGGCCGGCTCGAGCCAGTCGGCACGCAGGTCGGGGTCGTAGAGGTTGCGCACCGACAGGTTGACCGCGACGCCGACGCGGTGGCCGGCGTCGTGCCACGCCGCCGGCCGTGGCGAGTCGCCTCTCGGATGACCCACGGGTCGATGGCGGCTGGATGCGCCCGGACAGCCTCGGCCAGCTCGATGAACTCGTCCGGCGGCATCAGCCCGTGCTCGGGGTGCTGCCAGCGCACGAGCGCCTCGGCCCGCGCACCCGCCCGTCGCGCAGGTCGAGCAGCGGCTGGTAGTGCAGCACCAGCTCGTCGTGCGTCGATGGCCTCGCGCAGCTCGCCGAGCAGGGTGAGGCGGCGCGACGCTCGAGCTGGTCGTGCTCGGGGGGGTAGACGGCGTGCGCCGCCGCCGGCCCGCTTGGCCATGTACATGGCGACGTCGGCCCGCCGGATGAGCGTCTCGCCGTCGCCGGCGTGGTCGGGGCACGAGGGCGATGCCGATGCTGACGTTGGTCTGGAGGCGCAGGTCGTCGATCGTGAACGGCGCGCTCGAGGCTGACCGACACCAGCTCGGCGGTGGCGCGGGCGGTGGACTCGTCGACGCTGGGGCCGTGCATGAGGATGGCGAACTCGTCGCCGCCGAGGCGGGCGACGAGCGTCGACCCGACGCAGCGACCGCGGAGCCGGTCGGCCACCGCGATCAGCAGGCGGTCGCCGACGTGCGTGGCCGAGCGCGTCGTTGACCTCCTTGAACTGGTCGAGGTCCATCACCAGCAGGCGCGACCGGCTCGCCGGTGCGCGCGGGCGCTCGCAGCGGCGTCGGTGCAGCCGGTCGTCGAGCAGTGTGCCCGGTTGGGGAGGCCGGTGAGGGCGTCGTGCAGGGCCTGGCTGCCGGAGGGCCTCGGTTGGCCAGCATCACCTCGGTGATGTCCTGCAGCGACACCGCCAGCAGGTCGCCCGGCAGCCGGAACGCCCGCAGGGTCGCGCTCGCGGTGGACGTTGCCACGGGCCAGCGACACGTCGTCGAGGTGGAGGACCTCGCCCCGCTCGACCACGTCCCACAGCGCACCCAGCACCCACGCCGGGGTCGACGACGGCAGCACCGACGTCAGGCTCCGACCGGGGGCGGCCTCGACCGGGGTGCGGAGGAACTGGTCGGCCGCGGGGTTGGCGGCGACCACGGTGATGGCCATCCCGTCGGCCCGCGTCGTCTTGGCCGCGACGATCAGGGCGACGTCGATGTGCTCGACGATGTCGGCGTACTGGCGCGACTGCTCCTCGAAGCGCTGGCGGTCGGTGACGTCGAGGGTCACGCCGTGGATCGTGGTGCGTCCCCCGCCCTGGCGGCGCACCGTCACCCGGTCGAGCACGTGGACGACCCGCTGGTCGGCGGTGAACATGCGGTAGGTGAGGTCGTGGTCGCGCCCCTCGGCCACCGCGTCGCGGGTCTGCTCCAGCACCCGGTCGGCGTCGTCGGGGTGCACCCGGGCCATCCAGAAGTCCGGGCTCGAGCCACTGGTCCGGGCCGAAGCCGAGGAGGTCGCTGGCCCGGCCGTTCACGTAGGTGAAGCGATGCGTCGACCGGGTCGCGGGTCCAGAGGACGGCGTCGAGGTCGTCGATGAGGTGGGTCAGCTGGTCGCGGAGCCGGCCCTCGCTGTCGCTCATCGTGCCGATGGCCATGATGATGAGGATCCCGCAGATCGAGAAGCTGAGGACCATCAGCGCGGGGTCGTCGATGCGGTCGGCGAGCCCGAGGGCGACCAGGCCGACGGTGCCGAAGGCGGTGGCGATGATCGACGAGCGGCGTCCGCCGGCCGACGCGGCCATGGCCACGCAGGCGACGCCGACCGTCACCGCCGGGATCGCCAGCGAGGGGACGATCGCGATCATCGCGATGCACCACCCGACGTCGCCGATGGCCATCCAGTTCGACGGTCGCCCGTGGCGGCGGACGTCGAGGTGCAGGAGGGCGTTGTAGCCGCAACCGCCGGCGAGGATCACCGGGACCAGCCACCAGTCGAACAGGATGCCGCCGGCGACCGCCAGGATGGCGATCCCGACGTACCGGATGCGGAACATGTCGTCCCACCGGTCCGACGACCAGCGGTCGAGCGTGCCGGCCGATCCCGAGGCCGACGCGCGGCGATCGGCTCGTCGGCGCCGCTGGTCGCGCGCCCTCCCCCGGCTGGTCCCCCGTCACGGCCCTCCATGGTGCCACGCATCGCAGCGTGGGTCCACGGCCACCGCGCGTGGTCACTGCCCGTGGTCGGCGGCGGTCCCGGCTCGGGCCACGGCAGGACCCCGCCCTACGCTGCCGGACGACCGCCCCGCACGTTCCAGAGGAGACCCCGGTGACCGTCCACGAGCGCCCCTTCGGCCGCACCTACGAGGAGTTCGAGGTGGGTGACGTCTACCGCCACTGGCCCGGGCAAGACGATCACCGAGTACGACGACCACCTCTTCTGCATGATCACCATGAACCACCACCCGCTCCACACCAACGACTGGTACGCGGACCAGGCGCCGCAGGGGCGCAACGTGGTGGTCGGGAACCTCGTGTACTCGCTGGTGCTGGGCATGAGCGTGCCGGACGTGTCGGGCCAGGCCGTCGCCAACCTCGAGGTCGAGACCCTCAAGCACTCCAAGCCGACCTTCCACGGCGACACCATCCACGCCGAGACCCGGGTGCTCGACAAGACGCTCACCTCCAAGGGCGACCGCGGCATCGTCACCGTGGAGACCAAGGGCATCAACCAGCGCGGCGAGGAGGTCTGCTACTTCCGCCGCAAGGTGATGGTGTGGACCCAGGAGGCCGCGCCCAAGCGGCCCCGGCCCTACGACGTCGACACCGTGTGGGCCGCGCCCGAGGCCTGACCTCTGGCAGCCTGTCGGCCGTGACCGAGCCCCCGCCGCCACCGGCCGACCCCGACCCGAGGGTCATGGTGGCGGCGGGTGCGGGGTTCTCCGCCGGCGCCGAGGACTACGAGCGGGGGCGTCCCTCCTACCCGGACGACGCGGTCGACGTGATCGTCCGCGAGCTCGGGCTCGGCCCCGGCCGGCGGGTGCTCGACCTCGCCGCCGGGACCGGCAAGCTGACCCGCCTGCTGGTGCCCTCGGGGGCCGAGGTGGTCGCGGTCGAGCCGGTGGCCGAGATGCGGGCCCAGCTCGTCGCCGCGGTGCCGGGCGTCGTGGCCCTCGACGGCACCGCCGAGGCGATCCCGCTGCCGACGGCGCGGTCGACGGGGTCACCGTCGCCCAGGCGTTCCACTGGTTCGACGCGCCGGTGGCCCTCGCCGAGATCGCCCGCGTGCTGCGCCCCGGTGGCGTGCTCGCCCTCGTGTGGAACGAGCGCGACACCCGAGAGCCGTGGGTCGCCGAGCTCAGCCGCCTCATCCGCTGGGACGAGCGGGGCCGATGGCAGGTGCCGTACACGCTCGAGGAGGACTGGGCCGCTCGACTCGACGGCATCGACTCCGCGTTCGGCCCGGTCTCGCGGTACGACACCGGCTTCGTCCAGCCCATGGATGCCGACACGCTGGTGGCCCGCGTCCTGTCCACCTCGTACCTCGCGTCGCGCCCGCAGGCCGAGCGCGACGCGCTGGCCGACCGGGTGCGCGACCTGGTGGCGGACCTCGACGAGCCCTTCGACCTGCCCTACGAGACGAGCGTGTTCTGGTGCCGGAGGGACGACTGACGACGACGACGAGCGAGGGCGGGCTCGGGCCGGAGGGCGCGGTCGCGCCGGTGGTGGCCTGGTTCCGGGTCGAGGGGCGCGACCTGCCGTGGCGGCGCACCCGCGACCCCTGGGCGGTGCTGGTGTCGGAGCTCATGCTCCAGCAGACGGCGTGGCGCGGGTCGAGCCCCGGTACCGGGCCTTCGTCGGCCGCTTCCCGACGCCGGCGGCCTGCGCCGCCGCGCCGGTGGGTGACGTCGTCGGGCTGTGGCAGGGGCTGGGCTACAACCGCCGGGCGGTGAACCTGCACCGGGCCGCGACCGCGGTGGTGGCCGAGCACGGCGGCGCGGTGCCGACCGACCTCGACGCCCTGCTCGCCCTCCCCGGCATCGGGCCCTACACGGCGCGGGCCGTGCTGGCCTTCGCCGCCGAGCAGCCGGTCGGCGTCCTCGACGTGAACGTGGCCAGGACGCTGGCGCGGCTGGCCGGTCGCCCGGTGACCCAGGCCGAGGCCGACGCCCTCGCCTCCGCCGCAGCGGCGGTCGACGACGCGACGGGCGGCTCGGCGTGGACGTGGAACCAGGCGGTGATGGAGCTGGGCGCCCGGGTCTGCCGTCCGACGCCGTCGTGCGACGGGTGCCCCGCGGCGCCCGGCTGCGCGTGGCGGGGAGGGGAGGACGGATCGCCCGACCCGTGGCCCCGTCCTCGACGCCAGTCCCGCTTCGAGGGCAGCGACCGCCAGGGCAGGGGCCGCCTGGTCGACGCCCTGCGCGCCGGTCCGGTGGCCGACGCCGACCTGCCCGACGTGATGGGCTGGCCCGACGACCCCGACCGGGCGTCGAGGGTCGCCGCGACCCTCCTCGCCGACGGCCTGGCCCTCCGCACCGACGACGGTCGGTGGACCCTCCCGTAGCGGCCGGCTCTCGTCAGCCGACGAGGGAGCTGCGGCCGTCGGTGCGCCACCACGACGCGGTGAGCGACAGGCCCTCGATCGAGGCGCGCGGGGCGATCTCCTCCCACAGCCGCTTGTAGCCGGTCGCGGCGATGAGCCAGCGGCCGTCCCGCTTGACGTAGCGGTCCTCGTAGAAGGCGGCGCCCCGCACGACCAGGTCGAGGTCGAGCAGCAGGACGGTGTCCTCCAGCGCCCAGGTGCCGACGGCCTCGTCCGGGCCGACCAGGTCGATCTCGGGGTGGTGGCAGTGGTGCGAGGAGTGGAACGACTCCGAGCCCATGGTGCGGCGGAGGAACGCCATCACCTCGTCGCGCCCCGAGGCCGAGTTGGCCCCCCCGGAGTAGGTGGCCTCGACGTCCTCGGTGAAGAGGGTCTCCATCTCGTCCCAGCGCTTCTGGTCGAGGCAGCGCAGGTACGCGTACTTGAGTCGCTCGACCAGGTGGATCTCGACCAGGTCGGCGGGGGTGAGGGTGGGGGTGGTGGGGGTGGTCATGCGGGGTCCTGGGTGAGGAAGTCGACGATCAGGGTGCCGACGCGGTCGGGGTCCTCGACGTGGAGGAAGTGGCCCACGCCGTCGACGACCTCGGCGCGCGAGCCGGGGGAGGGGAGGTGGGCCGCGGCGTCGGCCGCCAGCGACGCGCCGACGCACCCGTCGGTCGCGCCGTGGAGGTACAGGGTGGGCTTGGGGGTCGGGGTCATCCAGCCGGCCTGGGCCTCGTCGAGCGACGGGTCGGTCTTCCCTGCGCCCAGCGTCGCCCGGTAGTAGCCGAGGGCCGCGGCGAGGGCGGCCGGGTCGCGCAGGGCGTGCTTCACGCCGGGGAGGTCGTCGGTGGCGTCGTACCCCGGCGACCAGTCGGCCCACAGCCGGTCGATGAAGTCGAGGTCGTCGGCCGCCACCACGCCCTCGGCCAGCGGGCTCTGGAAGAAGAACATGTACCAGCTGCGCCGGAGCTGGTCGTAGGACGTGAACCCGCCGAACATCGCGCCGGCGGGCGGCACCGCCATGGCCACGGCCCGGTGCCAACGGTTCGGCTCCCAGCCGACGGCGGCGTAGGTGGCCATCGCACCCCAGTCGTGGCCGACGATCACGGCCCTCGGGTCGCCGCCGAGGGCCTCGTGCAGCCGGCTCGCGTCGCGGGCCAGCGCACCGACCTGGTAGAGCCCGTCGGCGGGGACCGACGTGGGTGCGTAGCCGCGCAGCCAGGGGGCGACCGGGCGGAAGCCGGCGTCGACCAGTCGCGGGATCAGGTGCCGCCACGTCGTCGCCGCGTCGGGGAAGCCGTGCAGCAGGAGGGCGAGCGGCGCGTCGGGGTCGGCGCGGGGATCGGTCAGCCAGGCGACGTCGAGGTCGCCGAGGTCGGTGCGCTCGACGACGAGGCCGTCGGGCACGGGAGGCAGCGGTGTCGGTCATCGGGCCGGGACCGTACACACGGCTCGGGACACCCTGCTGCCGCCGGTGCGACGTCGGTCATGCGGCGCGCGGCCGTTCCCGCGCTGACCACGCCTGCTCGCGGCGCTTCGATGCGTGCTTGCAGCGGTATCTGAGATTCGTGTCACACAACGGCCACCGGCCGTCCCCGCCGCACTACCGTTCGCCGCCACCTGATGGATGGGGCGCCGTCGAGGGGAGCCAGACCTTGGTCGACATCACGTTCTGGGGAGTGCGGGGGTCCACGCCCTGTCCCTGTCCGACCAACCAACGCTACGGCGGCAACACGGCGTGCGTGACCGTCGAGCGCCCCGGGCGCACGCCGATCATCCTCGACCTGGGGACGGGCCTGCGGTTCTTCGGCCGCACCCAGCCGCACGACGGCACCTTCCACGGTCACGCCTTCGTGACCCACATCCACTGGGACCACGTCCAGGGGCTCCCGTTCTTCGCCCCGGTGCTCGCACCTGGCGCGTCGCTGGCGGTGTACTCGCCCCGACCCGAGCCCGGGCTGAGCCTGGGCGAGGCGTTCGACGAGTTCATGCGCCCGCCGTACTTCCCGGTGCGGACCGAGCAGCTGCACGGCCACATCGCCTTCCACGACTTCGACGACGGTGCGGTGACCGAGGTCGACGGCGCGGTGGTCCGGGCCCGTTCGGTGCCCCACACCGGAGCCACCAACGGCTACCGGATCGAGGTCGACGACGTCGTGATCGCGTACATCAGCGACCACCAGCAGCCCGTCGACGGCACCGACACCATCGCCGAGGGTGCCCTCGAGCTGTGCGCGGACGCCGACCTGGTGATCCACGACGCCCAGTTCACGCCCCACGACTTCGCCCGGAAGGCCGACTGGGGCCACTGCACGGTCGACTACGCGGTGCACGTGGCGGCCACCGCCGGCGCCCGCCGGCTGGCCCTGTTCCACCACGACCCCGAGCGCCACGACGAGGCCGTCGATGCCCTCGTCGACCACGCCCGGGTCGTCGGGGCCGAGAGGGGGCTGACCGAGGTGATGGCCGCGGCCGAGGGCACCACCATCGCCCTCACCGCCGACGCTCCGGCCACCCGTGTCGACGGCCCGGCCTGCGCCCAGCCGCGCGACCAGCTGGCCGTCGGCGCCACCCGCGCCCGGTAGCCACCCGGGCCCGTCGGGGCCGGGGGCCGGTGGGGGCGTGCCCTACCCTGACGTCGCGTCAGACCGGCGGCCCGCCGGCCGTCCCAGGAGGTCACATTGTCCGCTCCCGTCATCGACCAGGCCCGGTTCCGCCAGGTGCTGGGCCACTTCCCCACGGGCGTCACCGTGATCACCTCGGAGTCCGAGGATGCCCGGGTCGGGTTGGCGGTGGGCTCGTTCTTCTCGATCTCCCTCGACCCGCCGCTGGTCGGGTTCTGCGTCGGGCACCAGTCGTCCAGCTGGCCGAAGATCCGCGAGGCCGGCCGGTTCTGCATCAACATCCTGGGCCACGACCAGGAGGACGTCTGCCGGGTGTTCGCCGGCAAGGGCGAGGACAAGTTCGCCGGTCTCGGCTACGACGCCGCCCCGTTCTCGGGTGCCCCCCGGCTCAAGGGCGTCCTGGCGTGGATCGACTGCGAGCTGTTCGACGTCCACGGCGAGGGCGACCACGACATCGTCGTCGGCCGGGTCCACGACCTCCACGTGGAGGACGAGGGCGGCCCGCTCGTCTTCTACCGCGGCGGCTACGCCCAGCTCGGCTGAGCGCGACGTGGGTGAGCCGGCCTGGCAGACCCTGAGCCCGAGGGCGCGGACCATGTGGCACCTCAGCTGGGCCGGCGCCGCCGCGGTGCTCGGCGCGACGACCGTGCTGATCGCCGTCCTGACGGGGAGCGGAGCCCTGACCGGCATCGGTGCGGTCGTCACCCTGGCCGTCGTCGTCGCCGGGGTCGTCGTGCCCCGACTGCAGTGGTCGCGGTGGCGGTGGGCGCTCACCGACGAGGGGCTCGAGCTCGCCCACGGCGTCGTGGTGAGGGTCGACTCGTCCATCCCGGCCTTCCGGGTGCAGCAGGTCGACGTGCGCCAGGGGCCGATCGAGGGTTGGCTGGGCCTGGTCAGCCTGCAGGTGACGACCGCCTCCGCCGGGAGCGACGGCACCCTCCCGGGCCTCGCCCCCGACGTGGCCGAGGCGGTGCGGCGCGACCTGCTCTCCAGGGTCGCCGCCGACGACGGTGTCTGACGACGCAGGTGCCTGACGTCGACGGCCGCCGCCGGCTCCACCCGCTCGCGCCGCTCGTCGACGGGGTCCGCGTGCTGCCGTCGTTCGCGTTCGCCCTCGTGCTGGGGGCCGGCGGCCGCTGGACGCTGGTGGTCATGGTCCTCGGCCTGGCGGTGGTGGCGGGCGCGGTCCGGTACCTCGAGTGGTCCCGGTTCACCTACGGGATCGCCGGTCGGGAGCTGGTGGTCGAGAGCGGCCTCGTCCAGCGCAACCGCCGGGTGGTGCCCCTCGACCGGGTGCAGCAGGTCGATCTCCAGCGCAAGGTCCAGCACCGGGTCTTCGGCCTGGCCGTGGTGCGGATCGACACCGCCGGGGGTGGCCGCGACGCCGAGGTCGTGCTCGACGCGGTCAGCGACGCCGAGGCCGAGCGCCTGCGATCCCTGCTGCGATCGTTCCCGTCGGCGGCCCGACCCGAGGTGGTGGCCGCTGTCCCGGTCCCGGACGTCGTCGTCGAGGGACCCGAGCGCGACGTCGTCGCCCTGCGACCCGGGCTGCTCGCCCTCGGCGGGATCACCGGGGGCCGCCTCCTGGTGATGCTCGCCGTCGTCGGCTCGTTCGCAGGGTTCGTGCTCGACGTCTCGCCCGACGCCGTCGAGCGGTCGATCGACGCGGCGCGGGAGACGCGCCCCACCGTGGTGACCGCCGTGCTCATCGCGCTGGGGACCCTGCCCCTCTGGTTCGGTGCCGCCGCGGCCAGCGCGGTGCTGACCGACGGGGGCTACCGCCTCAGCCGCCGGGGCGACCACCTGCACCTGCGTCGCGGCATGCTCGACCAGCGCGAGTCGACGCTGCTCGTCCACCGGGTGCAGGCCGTGCACATCCGTCAGAACCCGGTCCGCCGGGCCCTGGGGCTCGTCGCGGTGACGCTCCAGAGCGCGGGCGGCTCCCACGGAGCCGACGGTGCGGAGAGCAACGTCGCCATCCCGGTCCTCCGGTCGGGCGACCTCCCGCAGGTGCTGGCCGAGGTGCTCCCGATCGACCCGGATGCCGGCCCGCTCCGCCCCGCGCCCCCTGCCGCCCGACGTCGGGCCCTGGTCCGCCACCTCGTGCCGACCGTGCTGCTCGTGGGCGCCCTGTGGGTCGCCGGCCTCCTCCTCGCCGATCCGTCCGGCTCGGTGCGTCGGGCTGGCCGGCGCCGGCACGGTCGCGCTCCTCGCCCTCGTGCTGGCGTCGGCCGAGCAGAGCTACGCCGGTCTCGGCTGGGCCGCGACCCCCGTGCTGGTGGCGACCCGTCGGGGCGGCTGGACCCGCGAGACGTCGCTGGTGCCGGTGGCGAAGGCGCAGAGCACCCGGCTGGCGTCCTCACCGTTCCAGCGTCGGGTCGGGCTGGCCTCGCTCTCCATCGACGTCGCCGGGCGAGGGGCGACGCCGACCGTCGTCGACGGCGACGCCGAGGCCCTCGACGCCCTCCGGCACCGGGCCCTCGACTCGACCGCGGCCCGCGCCGACGAGGCCGCGGTGCGCCGCCGCGCCGCGGTCGCCGCGGAGGGCCAGCTGGACTGAACGCAGGAGCGAAGCGGGCGCGAGGCGGGTAACGTCACCGACCCCCCGGTGCCGCGACGGTGCCGGGCCCCGTCGCGCGCCCATGCCTCCCGCCCCCTCCGACTCCGCCCCGGTCGAACCGGTCGACCTCGCCACCGAGCGGGCCGCGCTCCTCGACGCGCGCGCTGCGGTCGACGTGAAGCTCGACCGCCTCGCGGGCATCTCCGGGGGCGGCGCCGACGCCCTGGCCGACGAGTACATCGACGCGGTGGTGCGGGGCTCGATCGCGACGCTCCAGCGCGAGCTGGTGGTGTTCGGCCGCATCGACGACGACCGGGCCTGGCGGGTCGGGCTCTACGGCATCGACCGCGACGGCGATCTCCTGGTGCTCGACTGGCGGGCGCCGTTCTCGACGGCCTTCTACCAGGCCCGCCTCGACGAGCCCCTCGGCCTCGACCGCCGCGTCACCTACGTCGGCAGCATCGACGACCTGTTCATCGAGGACTTCGCCCGCGGCGAGGTCACCGGCTCGTCGCCGCTGCTCGCCGAGCTGTCCCGCAGCCGGGGCACCGAGATGCGGGCCGCGGTGGCCACCCTCCAGTCGGAGCAGGACGCGCTCGTCCGGCTGGCCCCCACGGCGCGCCTGGTGCTCCGTGGCGGGCCGGGCACGGGCAAGACGGTCGTCGGCCTCCACCGCGCCGCCTGGCTCGTCTACAACGACACCCGCCTCACCGCCGAGCGCATCCTCGTGCTCGGGCCGAGCGACAAGTTCCTGCGGTTCGTCGTCGGCGGTGCTGCCGACGCTGGGCGAGGCCCGCATCGCCCAGACCACCTTCGAGCGGCTCCTCGGCCCCGAGGTGCCCGGCGGTTCCGACGAGGGCTGGCTCGACGTGCTCGACCGCCTGGAGGCGTCGCTGCTGGCGCCCGACGAGGTGGTGGCCGACCACCGGAGGCTCCGGCGCGACGAGGTGGCCGAGCTGGTCGAGCGGGTGCGCGACCGGCCGCTGCCGTGGCGCGAGCGGCGCAAGGTGTTCGTCCGCATCGTCGCCGAGCGCCTGCGGGTGCCGGTGGGCGAGGCCAGCAAGGCGTCGAGCGCGGTGTGGCCGTCGCTGTCGGCCAAGGCCATGTGGGCCCGCCTCCGCAGCGCCGAGCGGCTGGAGGCCCTGGGCGCCGATCCCGCCCTCCTCCGCCACCGGCTGCCGTCGCAGCCCTCGGGCGCCCTGTTCGACGAGATCCGGGCCCGGGTCGAGGGCGTGCCCGCGACCTACGGCCACGTCATCGTCGACGAGGCCCAGGACCTCTCCCTGCTCCAGCTGCGAGCGGTGCAGCGCCGCTCGGACGGGATCACCCTCGTCGGCGACGACGCCCAGCGCTCGGCCCCCGACGGCATCGGTCTGCCCCGGGCGGCCGCCCTGCTCGACGTCGAGCCGGCGGTGATGGCCACCGCCTACCGGATGTCGGCCGAGATCGCCGACTGGCTCAACGAGCACGCCTCGGCCCACGGCATCGACGCGGTCGAGCTGGTCGGCATCCGTCCCACCGGCCGGGACGTCCGGTACGGCGACGACCCCGCATCCGCCGAGGCCGAGCTGCGCGCCCGGTGGGACAACGTGGCCCTGATCGAGCCGGGCGAGGTCTGGCCCCACAAGGGCGTCGAGTACGACGGCGTGGTCGTCGACGCCCGGGGCATGGACGCAGCCGAGGTCTACCTCGCCGCGTCGAGAGCCGCCCACGAGCTGGT
>CAVURR010000001.1:0-378299 GCA_963743955.1 uncultured Iamiaceae bacterium | reverse complement strand
TCAACACGCCGGGCACCGCCCTCGGCAACTGGGCATGGCGGCTCGAGGCGGGGGCGTTGACGGGCGACCTCGCCCGCTGGCTGCGCGACGAGACCGCCCGGGCGGGCCGCCTGCCCTAGCGTCCCGAGGAGCGCCGTGCGGCGATCGCCGCGCGCATGGCGCCCGGGATGTCGCGGCGGCCGCGCGCGATCGCGTCGTGCACGGCCGCCGGCCACCGCATCGCCGGACACCGGGGCGCCGTGGCCGGGCAGCAGGTGGAGCGGATCGAGGCCGTCGAGCACCTTCGGCGGCACGAGGCGCATCATCGGGTGGACGCCGACGAGCGCCCCCGGGGCCAGGTAGTACGGGGCCGTGCCGAGCGCCTCGGGCACCACGAGCGCCCGGTGCTCGGGCCACCAGAGCGCGACCTCGCGCCACCAGGGCCGTCCGGCGACCGGCAGGACGACGAAGGGCGAGTCCGGCACCCCGTTCTCGGGGACCACGAGCAGCGGCACGCCGTGGCGCTCGGCGAGCGCGGCTCCGTCGCGGGGGTGGCGGTCGAGGAGCTGGAGCACGCCGCGCACGGTGCCGAGCGGCGCGATCATCTCCTCGAGCCCGTCGGCGTCGACCGGGTCGATCAGCCACACGTCGCCGTCGGCGGCGAGCGCGTGCGAGGCGCGCTGCATGAAGGCCGGCTCGGCGGCGATCCAACCGACGCCCCATGGGTGCGCCGACCTCAGGCTGATCTGCATGGTGGTTGGCTACCCTTCTCCGGAGTGGATCACGCCATCGAGGCCGCGGCTCTGACAAGGATGTACGGCCCGTCGGCCGGCGTCGATGGGGTCAACCTGACGGTCGGGCGGGGCGAGTGCTTCGGCTTCCTCGGGCCGAACGGCGCCGGCAAGACCACCTTCATCCGGCTGGTGCTGGGGCTCATTCGCGCCGACTCCGGGCGGGTCGCCGTGATGGGGCGCGACCTGGCGACCGATCGCATGGGGGCCCTGGCCCAGGTGGGCTACCTGCCCGGCGAGCTCGGCCTCTACCCCGGCCTCACCGGCCGCCGCACGCTCGACGCGCTCGCCCGGCTGCACCCGCGGCCCCCGGTGCTCCGCGAGGAGCTCTGCGCCGCGCTCGAGCTCGACGGGTACGCGCTCGGCAAGCGCGTCCGCGAGTACTCCCGCGGCATGAAGCAGAAGCTCGGCCTGGTGGCCGCACTGCAGCACGACCCGCCCCTCGCGATCCTGGATGAGCCGACCGGCGGGCTCGACCCGGTGATCCAGGCGCGCCTGCTCGACTGGCTGGCGGCCCGCTCGCGTGCGGGCCGCACGATCTTCTTCTCGAGCCATGTCCTGGCCGAGGTGGACGAGCTCTGCGACCGGGTGGCGATGATCCGCGGTGGACGGCTGCTGTTCGTGGGCCGTCTCGGCGAGCTGCGCCGCTCGCGCACGCGCAGCGTCGAGGTGACCTTCTCCGAGGACGTCGCGCCCTCCCGCTACGCGGCCGAGGGCGTCGGCGCCGCCGAGGTCCACGGCCACCGGCACCGCTTCGTGCTGTCGGGCGACCCCGCGCCGCTGCTCGCCGCCCTCTCGCGCCTGCCCGTGACCGACGTCGCCATCGAGCGCGGGAGCCTCGAGGACGCCTTCCACGACCTCTACGCCACGTGAGGACGGTCTACGGGCTGGCCCTCGAGCGGGCACGGGTGCGGATCGTGCTGCTGGCCGTCGGCTTCGGCCTCTTCGAGCTGGTGGTCGGCCTCTCGTATGCCAGCGTCAACCAGAACGCGATCCGCCAGCTCGTGGACGCCCTGCCCCCGGCGCTCCGGGCGCTGGCGGGGAGCGCCGACATCGCCAGCCCCACCGGCTATGCCGGCTCCGGCTACCTGCACCCCGTGGCCCTCGCGATCCAGGGCGCGATCGCCATCTCGATGGCTGCGGCCCCGGCGCGCGAGGCCGAGGACGGCACGGCCGAGCTGGTGCTCTCCCGCCCCATCCCGCCGCCGCTCTGGCTGGGCGCCCACGCGCTGGCGATGGCCACCGGCCTCGCCGTGGTCGTCGCCGGCGGCTACGCCGGCGGCCTCGCGGCCGCCCTGTCGGTGGACGACCTGTCCCCGGTCCATGCCGGGCCGCTGGCCGGGGCGCTCGCGATGGGCTTCCTGCTCTTCCTGGCCGTCGGCGGCGTGGCGCTGCTGGTGGCCTCCGTGGTGCGCACCGGCGGCCGCGCGATCGGCTGGGCCGCCGGCTTCCTGCTGGTCTCCTACGCCCTCGACTACCTCGCCCAGGTGTGGTCGATCGCGGAGCCCCTCGGCCCGCTCTCGATCTTCCACTACCTCGACCCGCCGGCCATCCTCGGCAGCGGGTCGGTGGGGATCGAGGCCGTCGCGGCGCTCGGGGGGCTGGCGCTCGCGACCACCGCCACGGCGCTCGTCCTGATGCGCCACCGCGATCTCACGCCGTAATTGCGTCGACGCCCTGATCTCCCGCCATCGGGGACATCAGGGCGACAAGACGGCCCCTCGTCGGGGCCCCTCTGACTCCGCTCCTCCGGGCTGACGCCCGGGGTACGTCGCGGTACACCAATCACACTGGTCCGACGACGACGAACCTGTCTCAGGCCTCAGCCCCTTGCGACCGCCCAAACGCCGCGGGCGCGCACCTCTGCGCTGCCTCTGCGGCGCGACGGTGACCTCGTTCTCGCCCTCGGCGATGCCGACGTCGTCGGGGAGGGTGTCGGGGTCGAGGGTGACCGTGTAGCTGCCGGGGCCGGGCACGACCACCGCCCACGTCCCCTCCTCGTCGGTGGTCGCGGTCTCGACCTCGGCACCGCCCTCCTCGGCGACGGTGATCTCGACGCCCTCGACCGGCTCGTCGTCGCCCCGGTCGCGGTTGCCCTTGCGGTTGATGACCGTGCCCTGGACCGTGGTGTCGCCGGCCTCCTCGGCCGCGGGCTCACCCGAGGGCGCGGTGGTCGTCGACTGGGCGCCCGCCGACCCGGACGCGGCCAGCATCGGCAGCCCGAGCAGGAGGGCGAGGGCGGCGATCCAGAGACCGATGCGACCGGCGGAGCGGGGTGGGACGGCGGGACGGATCGGCGGAGCATAGGGCGTTCCCCCGCGACGTACGTCGGCTGTCACCGTTGCGTCACACCTTGTTCACACGCTGCGGTCGTCCGCGCCGAGGGCGGTCAGAGCCAGCGGTGCATCACGTGGAGGTCGACGTCGCCCTCGGTCGGGTGCCGGAACGCGCCCGGCACCGTCCCCACGATGCGGAAGCCCAGGTCCTCCCACAGGGCGAGGGCGCGGATGTTGGTGGCCACCACCGCGTTGAACTGGACCGCCCGGTAGCCCGCCTCGCGGGCCCGCTCGAGGGCGGCGACGGCGAGGGCCCGCCCGATGCCCCGGCCGGCGGCGTCGGGGGCCACCATGGCGCTGAAGTTGGCGACGTGCGAGCCCTGGCCGGGCTGGTTGGGGCGGACCTCGATGGTGCCGACCACCTCGCCATCGTCCTCGGCCACCAGCACCTCGGCCGGGGGCGGCAGCATCCAGAGCCGCCTGCGCCTCGTCCTCGGGGGTGGCCGGATCCCAGACGTAGGTGTCCCCGGCGGCCACCACCGCGTGCCAGATGGGCCAGATCGCGGGCCAGTCGGCGTCGGTCGCGACCCTGACGTGCACGGCGGGGTCAGGCCAGGCCGACCCGGTCGAGCACCTCGTCGAGGGTCGCGACCATGCCGGTGTAGAAGACGCCGAACTCGCCGTAGAGGGCCGACGCCGTGTCGTACCGCATGGTGTAGACGACCTCCTTGAGGTCGTCGGGGTGCACCGCGAAGAGGGTCACGCCCCACTCGAAGTCGTCGACGCCGGTGCTGCCGGTGACGACCTGGAGCACGCGACCGGCGAACTTCCGGCCCGACGCGCCGTGCTCGTACATCAGGTCCTTGCGCTCGTCGTAGGGCAGGGTGAACCAGTTGGCCCCGACCTTGCGGCCCTTCGACATCGGGTAGAAGCACCAGGCCGCCTTGCCCTCGGGCGGGAGCTGGGGCCAGAGGCGGGCCTGCTTCATCTCGTCGGGCACGCCCTGGGCGTACTCGGAGAGCTCGGTCAGCGACACGTAGGAGTCGACCAGCTCGAGCCCGGCCTCGGCCAGGTCGGTCTGGAGGGTGCGGAGCCGCCAGAGGTCGGGCCCCAGCGCCATCGTGCACAGATCGGCCTTGTGGCCGAGCAGGGCGACGGGCACGACCTGCAGGCCGTCGCCCTCGGCCGCCTTCACCGCGGTGGCCACCGCGCCGCGGTCGACGTCGGCACCCCGGCGGCACCTTCCAGAACAGGTGCAGGACACCCTGTCCGACCGACGGGACCAGCGGATCGACCATGCAGGGGAGGGTACCGACCCCTCGTCGCGCTGGGCGAGGCGGGCCTGTCCGACGCGTCGGGGTGGGATGCCGGGACGGCTGGGTAGGAAGGGCCGGACATGCAGATCGTGTTCGTCACCGGCGGAGCGAGCCACGAGCTCGACGTGCTCGTCGCACGACCCCGACGCCACCGTCGCCGACCTCGTCGGCGCCCTCGGCGGTCGGGCCGGCGACCGTCCTGGTGTGCGACGGCGTGGCCGTCCCGCCCGACCGCCGGCTCGACCGGGCCGGCATCCGCTCCGGGTCGACGGTCCGGCTGCCGGCGACGACGGCACCGGCGCGCCGGGCCGTCCGCACCGCCGGGTCCGATCCCGCGGTCGAGGTGGCGGTGGTCGGCGGGCTCGACGCCGGGGCGAGGGCTCCGCTGACCACCGGTCGCTGGCCGATCGGGCGCGACGGGCCGGTCCTCGACCTCACCAGCGACACGGTGTCGGGGCGGCACGCGCTGCTCGACGTCGGCGCCGACGGGAGGGTGACGATCGCCGACGCCGGCTCGCTCAACGGCACCTGGGTCGGCGACCGGCCCGCGACCCGGCCGTCGCCGGTCGGCCCCGACGACGTCGTGCGCCTCGGAGCGCTCCAGCTCGCGGTGCGACCGCCGACCGACGACGACCGCCCGGCCGGCGGCGGCGCCGCGCCCGGTCGGGGCGGGGTGACGATCCCCTTCAACCGACCGCCCCGGCCCGCCCCGGCGCCTCCGCCCGACGCGGTCGACACGCCCGCCGCACCGCACGCACCGGGCGGCGCCTCGGCCATCGGCATCATGTCGATCCTCGCCCCGTTGGCCTTCGGCGGCGTGATGGTCGCGGTCACCGGCCAGCTGGCGTTCGCCCTGTTCCTGCTGCTCAGCCCGGTCATGGTGATCGGCGGGGCGATCGACTCCCGCCGTCGCGGTCGCAAGGGCCGACGGAAGGAGGCTGCCCGCTTCACCCGGGAGGTGGGCGAGCTCCGCCAGACCCTCGCCGGCCTGGCCGCGGCGGAGCGGGCCCGCCGGGCCGACGAGGCGCCCGACCCGGCCGAGCTGCTGCGGCGCATCGAGGCGCCCAGCACCCGACTGTGGGAGAGGAGGCCCGGCCACCACGACTGGCTCCACCTCCGAGCCGGCATCGGCCCCGAGGCGTGGGAGCCGCCCGTCCACGGCGACCGCCGGTCCCAACCCTCCGAGGTCCGCGACGAGGTGCGACGGGCCGCCCGCATCGCCGGCGCACCGGTGCTGGTCGACCTCGACCGGGGTGGGGTGGTCGGGGTGGTCGGCCCGCGACCCGCGGCGCTGGCGGTGGCGCGGTCGCTGCTGGTGCAGGCCGCCACCCTCCACGGTCCCGCCGACCTGCCCACCGTGGTGCTGACCGCGCCCGACCGGGCGGCCGACTGGGACTGGGCCAAGTGGCTGCCCCACACGCTCGACCCCTCGGGCTCCGGCCGTCGCCTGGTCGCCACCGACCCCGACGGGGCCGAGGCGCTGTGCCGCTCCCTGCTCGAGGCGGCCGAGGCCCGCCAGGTCGAGCACGGCTCCCGCGCGCTCCCGGGCCGACGAGGCCGGACCGGCCACCCTCGTGGTCGTCGACGACGAGCGCCTCACCGAGGGCCGGCGGGCCCCGGCCCGCTCGGTGCTGCGGGGCGGGGCCGGCCGGGTGGCCGGCATCGTGGTGGCCGCCACCGAGGACCAGCTGCCGGCGTCGGTCACCACGATCGTCGACGTGGCCGACGCCGACGGCCCGGCGACGCTCCACCACGTGCGCGACGGCGTGGTGCTCACCGACGTCCTGGCGTGCGGGGTCTCGGAGGCGACGGCCCGCCGGGCGGCGCGGGGCCTCGCCCGCTTCGACGACCCGGAGCTCGACGTGGCCGGCGCCGGTCTGCCCCCGATCGTGGCCCTCCTCCCCCTGCTCGGCCTGGACGACCCGAGCGCGGCCGCGGTCGCCACCCGCTGGGCCGCCGCGGGCGACGACCCCGACCTGGCCGCGCCGATCGGCGTGTCGGAGGACGGCGTGCTCACCGTCGACCTGGTGCGCGACGGCCCCCACGGCCTGGTGGCCGGCACCACGGGCAGCGGGCAAGTCCGAGCTCCTCCGCTCGCTCGTCGCCGGGCTCGCGGCATCGGCGTCCCCCGACCACCTCACCTTCGTGCTGATCGACTTCAAGGGCGGCAGCGCCTTCGACCGCTGCGCCGGTCTGCCCCACACCGTCGGCCTGGTCACCGACCTCGACGCCCACCTCGCCGAGCGGGCCCTCCGCTGCCTGGAGGCCGAGCTGCGCCACCGCGAGCGGGTGCTCCGCGACGCCGGGGCGCCCGACCTCCCGGCCTACCGCCGTCTCCGCGACCCGTCGCTCGCCCCGCTGCCCCGGCTCGTCGTCGTGATCGACGAGTTCGCCACCCTGAAGGCCGAGCTGCCGGACTTCGTCGAGGCCCTCGTCGGCGTGGCCCAGCGGGGCCGCAGCCTCGGCGTGCACATGGTGCTGGCCACCCAGCGCCCGAGCGGCGCGGTCAGCGAGAACATCCGGGCCAACACCAACCTGCGCATCGCCCTGCGGGTGCAGGACGCGGGCGACTCCAACGACGTGATCGACGTCCCCGACGCGGCGCGGATCGCCCGGGGCCGACCGGGTCGGGCCCTGGCCCGGTTCGGGCCCGGCGAGGTCGTGCCGGTGCAGACGGCGCTCAGCACCGGGGTGGCCCACGGCGGGCACGGCGCGGTCGAGGTGCGGCCGTTCCGCCTGGGCGGGGCCGGCGCGACCTCCGGGGCCGAGCGCACCGAGGGCCCCACCGACCTCGCCCTGCTGGTCGACGCCTGTCGCGCCGCCCACGCCGCCTCCGGCCGACCCGACCCCCGCCGGCCCTGGCCCGACCCCCTCCCCTCCGAGCTCGACCTGGCCGACCTCCGCGCCCTCGCGACGACCGACGACCCGCCCCGGGCGTTCGGGGAGCCCGGCCGCCAGATCACGCTCGCCCTGGCCGACGTCCCCGACGACCAGCGGCAGGTGCCCGTCGGTTGGGTGCCGGCCGACGGCAACCTGCTCATCGCCGGCCTGCCCGGCACCGGGACCACCACCACCCTCGCCACCCTGGTGCTGACCGCGGCGCGCTCCACCAGCCCCGACGACCTCCACGTCTACGTGCTCGACATGGGCACCGGCGAGCTCGACGTGCTCTCGGCCCTCCCGCACGTGGGCGCGGTGGTCGAGGCCAACGACCGGGAGCGCCAGGCCCGCCTCACCGCCTGGCTGCGCTCGGAGGTCGAGCGGCGACGAGGGCTCCGCTCGCCCCGCGCCTCCGAGCCGCGGGTGCTGGTGGTCGTCGACGGGATGGGTGCCTTCCGGGCCGAGTGGGAGGAGGACGCTCGGTCCCGTGCTCGACAGCTTCGGGCGGGCCTTCGCCGACGGTCCCGAGCTCGGGATCCACACCGTCGTCGCGGGGAGCCGGGGCGTCGACCTGCCCGCGCCGCTGCGGGCCCTCGTCCGCCAGCAGCTGCTGTTCCGCCTCGGCGACGACCTCGACTACGGCAACGCCGGCTTCCGCCCGGCCGAGCTGCCCACCTTCGTGCCCGGGCGGGCGGTCGACGCCCAGCGCCACCTGGAGGTGCAGGTCGCCCGACCGGCCCGTGGGCTGGCCGCCGAGGCGGCCGAGGTCGCCGCCCTGCACGGGCTGCCGACGCGGCCGCCGGCGCCCATCGGGAACCTGCCCCACGTCGTCCCCCTCGCCCTGGTCGCCGCCGCGACCCGCCTCACCGGCACCCCCCGTCTGCTGCCCATCGGCATCGGTGAGGCCGGCCTGGGCCCGGCCGGCCTCCTCCTCTACGAGGGCGAGCACGCGCTCGTCGCCGGCCCGGCCCGCTCCGGGCGCACGGGCGCGCTGGAGGTCGCGGGCCGGGCGGCACGGGGCGCCGGCTGTCGCACCGTCGTGGTCGCCGGCCGACGATCGACGCTGGGCCGGGGCGGATCGCTCGGACCGGTGATCTCCCCCGACGACCTGGCCACCGACCTCGGGCCGGCCCTCGCCGGCGAGGGGCCGACGCTGCTGCTGATCGACGACGCCGAGGGCGGTCGACCCCGACGGTCGGGTGCTCCCCGGCATCCTCGAGCGCCCCGACGTGGTCGTCGTGGCCGCGGGTCGGGCCGACGCGCTGCGCAGCCTCTACTCCCACTGGACCCGCACCGTGCGGGCCAGCCGGGTCGGGCTGCTGCTCCAGCCCGACGTCGACGTGGACGGCGACCTGCTGTCGGTGCGGCTGCCCCGTCGCACCACCACCGCGATCGGCCCGGGGCGGGGCTACCTGTGCGCAGGGGGCGAGGTCGACCTGGTCCAGGTCGCGCAGGTCACATCCAAGGACCCGTGAAGGCACTCAGGTTTGCTGAGATGCATCGAGGGTACTGAAAGCGTCCGTCACCCGGCACCGCGCCGGACATCCTGACCCGGACACTGGAGATCCCCCATGCCCCAAGGCACGATCCTCACCACCCCCGAGGCCGAGCGGTCGTCGTCGCAGATGCGGTCGATCATCGACGGCGGCCTCACCGAGCAGATCGACTCCCTCATCCGCGAGGGCAACACCCTGTCGGAGCCCACCGTGTGGGACGGCGCCCACGCCGGCACCTTCCGGTCGAGCTGGCCGACCACCTCCCGCCAGCTCCGCGAGGCCCGCGACGAGCTGGCCCGCCTCCAGCAGGCGGTCGAGCAGGTCCGCCAGGACATCGTCGCCGCCGGGGGCGGCTGACCCCCCGTCCCTCCCCCGATCCGTGCGGCACCGTCTCGGCGACACCCTCCCGCACGCGCCACGGCCCGCCCCCGAGGGGGCGGGCCGTGTCGCATCCGGACAGCCGCGTCCGAAGGTCTGGGATCAGGTGATCAGGCGATCAACCGATCAGAAGTCGTCCATGCCCGGCATCGCCGGGGCCGACGGACTCGTCGGGCTTGTCGACGATGACGGCCTCGGTGGTGAGGAAGAGGGCCGCGATCGACGCCGCGTTCTGCAGCGCCGAGCGGGTCACCTTGGCCGCGTCGGGCACCTTGCTGGTGAGGTCCTCGTACTCGTCGGTGGCGGCGTTGTAGCCGTTGCCACCCTCGAGGTCCTTCACCCGCTCGACCACCACGCCACCCTCCTTGCCGGCGTTGATGGCGATCTGGCTGCAGCGGCTCCTCGACCGACTTGGCCACGATGCGGGCACCGGTGGCCTCGTCGCCCTCGAGCTTCTCGGCGACGTCGAGGATGGCGGCCTGGGTGCGGAGCAGGGCCACGCCACCACCGGGGACCACGCCCTCCTCGACCGCAGCCTTGGCGGTGGAGACGGCGTCCTCGATGCGGTGCTTCTTCTCCTTGAGCTCGACCTCGGTGGCCGCGCCGACCTTGAGGACGGCGACGCCGCCGGAGAGCTTGGCCAGGCGCTCCTGGAGCTTCTCGCGGTCGTAGTCGGAGTCGGTGTTGTCGATCTCGGCCTTGATCTGGGCGATGCGGCCCTTGATGTCGCCCTCGTCGCCGCCGCCCTCGACGATGGTGGTCTCGTCCTTGGTGACGATGACCTTCTTGGCCGAGCCGAGCAGGTCGAGCGTGGTGTTCTCGAGCTTGAGGCCGATCGTCCTCGGAGATGACCTGGCCGCCGGTGAGGATGGCCATGTCGGCCAGCATCGCCTTGCGGCGCTCGCCGAAGCCGGGGGCCTTGACCGCGACCGACTTGAAGGTGCCGCGGATCTTGTTGACCACCAGGGTGGCGAGGGCCTCGCCCTCGATGTCCTCGGCGATGATGACCAGCGGGCGACCGCCCTGCATGACCTTCTCGAGCACCGGGACGAGGTCGCGGACGGCGGTGATCTTCGAGCTGACGAACAGGATGACGGCGTCGTCGAGGACGGCCTCCATCCGGTCGGTGTCGGTCACGAAGTAGGGCGAGATGTAGCCCTTGTCGAAGCGCATGCCCTCGACGAGGTCGATCTCGAGGCCGAAGGTGTTCGACTCCTCGACGGTGATGACGCCGTCCTTGCCGACCTTGTCGAGCGCCTCGGCGATGAAGCCGCCGATCTCGGGGTCGTTGTTGGCCGAGATGGAGGCGACGGACGCGATCTGCGTCCTTCGAGTCGATCTCCTTGGCGGAGGCGCCGAGCGCGGCCACGGCGGCCTCGACGGCGGCCTCGATGCCCCGCTTGAGGTCCATCGGGTTGGCGCCGGCGGCCACGTTGCGGAGGCCCTCGCGGACCAGGGCCCGGGCCAGCACGGTGGCGGTGGTGGTGCCGTCACCGGCGACGTCGTCGGTCTTCTTGGCGACCTCCTTGACCAGCTCGGCGCCGATGCGCTCGTAGGGGTCCTCGAGGTCGATCTCCTTGGCGACGCTGACGCCGTCCTTGGTGATGGTGGGGGCGCCCCACTTCTTCTCCAGGACGACGTTGCGGCCCTTCGGGCCGAGGGTGACGCTCGACGGCGTCGGCGAGCTGGTTCATGCCGGACTCGAGGGCACGGCGAGCCGGTCTCGTCGAAGGCGATGATCTTGGCCATCCCTGGTCTCCTCAGTGGTTGCGGTTTCGATTGGCACTCTCATGCCGAGAGTGCCAACAGCCAACCACGTCAGAGCGCCGTTAGCAACCGCGGGCGCGAGTGCTAACGCCGGGCGTCGCCCGGCGAGGGCCTGTCAGCCGCCCGCGACGGCGGGGATGATGGCGACGGTCTCGCCCTCCGGCACCGGGGTGTCGAGGCCCTGGAGGAAGCGCACGTCGTCGTCGGCGACGAAGACGTTGACGAAGCGGCGCAGCTGGCCGGCGTCGTCGAGGAGCCGCTCCTTGAAGCCCGGGTGGGCGGTCTCGAGACCGTCGAGGATCTCGGCGACGGTGCTGCCGTCGACCGACACCTCTGCGGAGCCACCCGTCAGGGTGCGCAGCGTGGTGGGGACTCGGACGGTGACGCTCATCGCTGGGGCCTGCTCCTTGGGTCGTCGGCGCAGCCCGGCTGCGTCGGCCGCCGGCCCATCCGGCCCGGCACGTCCGGCATCGTAGCGGCGCGCCCCGTCGCGACCTCCTGACGATGTCGCCGCGCCGATGTCGCCGCGACGCGGGCGACCTACCCGCGCACGTCCTCGGCGAGGTCGGTCGACCGGGTGGCGGGCGGCGGCGCGTCGAGCACGGCGTCCTCCTCGGCCTCGGCGTCGGGGAGCTCCTCGTTCGGCACGTCCTCGTGCGCCATCCGCCGTCGGTCCTCGTAGGGCCGGTCGAGACCGGGCACCGACACGCCCACCACCCACTTCCGCCACAGGTGCCCGCCCACGATCTTGATCGTCGCGGTGAGAGGCACGGCGAGCAGCAGACCGAGGAACCCGCCGATGGTGCCCCACGCCAGCAGGGCCATCATCACCGCCGCGGGGTGGAGCTGCACGGCCCGGCGCATCACCGTCGGGGTGATCAGGTGGTTGTCGATCTGCTGGACCACCAGCATCACGACGGCGACGAGGAAGGCCGTCTTCACGTCCTTGGTGGCCAGCGCGACGGCGATGCCGGGGATGGCGCCGATCCACGGACCGATCAGCGGGATCATGTTGAACACGCCGGCGATCATCCCGATCACGAGCCACAGGGGCAGGCCGATCAGCCACAGCCCGAACGAGGCCATCACCCCGACGATGAACGCCACGGCCAGCTGACCGCGGAAGAAGCCGCCGATGGCCATGTTCAGGCGGTGCGCGATGAACTCGACCTCCGACCGCGACCTCCCCGGGACCATCTCCTCGATGCGCCGGCGCACGTCCGGCAGGTCGACCAGCAGGTAGAAGGCCAGGAACGGGCCCAGGATGAAGATGATCCCGATGTGGAAGGCGCGGGTGCCGTACGTCGCGGAGGGTCGCCACCTGCTCGGTGAGCTCCTGGTCCTCGCTCACCGCGGCCTCGTCCTCGAGCTCCTCGACCGAGGGCAGGTGGACGGGCCAGCCGTCCTCGTCGGACCGTCGGGACAGGTCGTCGATCCACTCCTCCACGTCGGCGCGCAGCTCGGGCCACCGCTCGGAGATGTCGTCGGACTGGGCCGCGATCAGCGGGTAGAGGACCGACACCAGCGCCGCGAAGACCACCACCACGCCGACGAAGGCGAGGATCGTCCCGATCAGGCGCGGGATGCCGCGGCGCTCGATCCCGGTGACGATGGGGTTCAGGAGGAAGACGATCGCCCCGGCGAAGATCAACGGCGGGAACACCACGCGGAACGTCCACGCGATGAGGCCGACGACGACGACCACGAGGACGATCCCCATGAGCCACCAGGCCGTGCGCCCGACGCGAGCGAGCCGCTCCTCCATGGGCCGACCTTAGGAGCCGAGCCGACGGGCGAGGTGGCCAAAGCGCACGGTGGCCCACCTCCGACGGCTCACGACCACCCCTCGAGGCGGGCGGCGACGACGTCCTCGATGGCTCCGACGGCGTCGTCCCAGGCCCGCTGCTCGCCGACCTGGTCGACCAGCGCGACCACGTCGCAGCGCTCGTCGCTGTGGTCGAACACGCGGCCGGCCACCACGAGCACGGGGACGTCCAGCGACTCGGCGAGGCCCAGGACGCCGCCGACCACCTTGCCCTCGAAGGACTGGGCGTCGACGAAGCCCTCGGCGGTGACGACGAGGTCGGCCCCCTCGATGCGCTCGTCGAGGTCGAGCTCGTCGGCCACCAGGTCGAAGCCCGAGACGATCCGGGCCCCGACCGCCGCCAGGCCCCCGGCCAGGCCCCCCGCGGCGCCGGCGCCCTCGAGCTCGGACACGTCGACGCCGTGGTCCTCCTCGTAGACCTGGGCGAGGCGCACCAGGCGGCGCCGGAGCAGCTCGACCTCGGCCGGGCTCGCCCCCTTCTGCGGGGCGAACTGCTCGGCCGCGTCGACGAAGCGGGTGCGGACGTCGGCCGCCACCACCAGCTCGACGCCCCGCAGGCGCTGGACGGGGTGCAGGGCGCGGAGGGCACCCAGGCCGCCGTCGGTCGTGGCCGAGCCCCCGACCCCGATGATCACCCGGCGGGCGCCGAGCTCGACCGCGGCGGCGACCAGCTCGCCGGTGCCGTAGGTCGACGCCGCGACCGCGTCGTTGCCCTCGGCCCCGCCCACCAGCTCGAGCCCCGACGCCCGCGCCGACTCGATCACCGCGGTGCCCCGGCTCAGCCGCCACCCGGCCTCCACCGGGTCGCCCAGCGGTCCGGTCACGAGCGCGGTGCGGTTGGGGCCGCCGAGCACGTCGAGGAGGCCCTCACCGCCGTCGGCCATCGGCACCTCGTCGCACTCCCACCCGGCCCGGGCCGCGGCGCGCCCGATGGCCGCGGCGGCCTCGGCGGCCGACGCGGTGCCTCGCAGCTTGTCGGGGGCGGCGACGACGCGCACCGGCCGAGTCTGGCGTCTCCGGCGGGCGACGACACCGGAAGAGGCGAGCCGGTACCGTCCGACCATGACCGACCGTCCCGTCGTCATCGTCTCGAACCGGGGGCCCCTCGCCTTCCGCCGCACCGACGACGGCGAGCTGGTCGCCCGGCGGGGGGCCGGCGGGCTGGTGTCGGCACTGGCCCCGCTGGTGGCCGGCACCGACGCCACCTGGATCGCGGCCGCCCTGTCCGACGCCGACCGCGAGGCGGCCCGCTCGGGCGTCGTCGAGGCCGAGGGCCTGCGCGTGCTGACCGTCGCCCCCGACCCCGAGGACCTCCGGCTCGCCTACGACGTGGTCAGCAACGAGGTGCTGTGGTTCGCCCACCACGGCATGTTCGACGGCTACCGCACGCCGACCTTCGACGCCGGGTGGCCGCCGGCCTGGGAGGCCTACCGGCGGGTCAACCACGCCTTCGCCGAGGCCGTCGCCGAGGCCGCCCCGCCCGACGCCGTCGTGCTGGTGCAGGACTACCACCTGACCCTGGTGGCGGCCGCCCTCGCGGACCGCCGGCCCGACCTGGCCTGCGTGCACTTCAGCCACACCCCCTTCGCCGAGCCGTCGGAGCTGCGGCCGCTGCCCGCCGCGGTGCGGGCCGAGCTGCTCGGCGGGCTGGCCGCCCACCGGGCCTGCGGCTTCCACTCGGAGCGCTGGGCCGACGCGGCGCGGCGGTGCGCGGCCGAGGTCGGTGTCGACCTGACGACCTTCGTCGCCCCGCTGGGACCCGATCCCGACGACCTCGCCGGCACCGCGGCGTCGGAGGCGTGCGCGCAGGCCGGCCGCGACCTCGACGAGCTGCTCGGCGACCGGCTGTTCCTCGTCGCGCGTCGACCGCATCGAGCTGTCGAAGAACATCCTGCGCGGGTTCCTGGCCTTCGACCAGCTGCTCGAGACCCGTCCGCAGTGGCGGGGTCGGGTCGTCTTCGGGGCGCTGGTGTACCCGTCGCGCGGCGACGTCGAGGCCTACCGCCGCTACCGGGAGGACGTGGAGGCCACCGTCGCCGGCATCAACGAGCGGTGGGGCACCGACGAGTGGACGCCCATCGCCTACGAGCCCGACGACGACTACCCCCGCTCGGTCGCCGCGCTCCGCCGGGCCGACGCGGTGGTCGTCAACCCGGTCCGCGACGGGCTCAACCTGGTGGCCAAGGAGGCCGTGCTGCTGTCGGACCGGGACGCCACCCTGCTCCTCAGCGAGGGGGCCGGGGCGTGGGACGAGCTCGCCGGTGCCGGGGCGCTCCGCATCGACGCCCACGACGTGGTGGCCGCGGCCGAGTCGCTGCACCTGGCCCTGTCGGCCTCACCCGCAGCCCGCGCCGCCCGCGCCGAGACGCTCCGCGAGGCCGTGGCCCGCCGCACCCCCCGCACCTGGCTCACCCAGCAGCTGGACCAAGCCTGACTACAGCAGCGAGCGGAGCCAGGCGATGGCGCCGCTGGAGCCGTCGACGACCACGTCGGCGCGTTCGAGGAGGCCGGGGGCCGACTCCTCGCTGTCGACGGCCACCTTCACGGTGACCAGGCCCTTGGCGGCCAGGCGGTCGAGGGCGTCGAAGGCCGGCAGGTCGCCCACGTCGTCGCCGACGAAGCAGGCTGCGTCGCACCCGGCGGCGAGGTCCTCGACCACGTCGCCCTTGTCGGGCGCCTCCGGCGGGTGCAGCTCGACCGACGCCCGGGCGGGGCGGGGCACCAGCCCGTAGGCCGTCGCGACCCCCTCGACGAGGGAGAGGACGTCCTCGGCCAGGTCGGGGCGGGCGCGGTAGTGGACGGTGAGCGACAGGCGCTTGGGCTCGACCCGGATGCCGGGCGGCACCACGTCGACGAGGTCGCGGTAGGCCGCCGCCACCGGTTCGAGCCACTGGTCGGCGCCGAGCCCGTCGACCCGCACCCCGTCGTCGAGCCGCTCGAAGCCGTACAGGCCCGCGATGTGCAGGCCGTCGGTGGGCACGTGGCGCGCGAGGTGGGCGATCGGACGGCCCGAGATGATGCCGAGCACCTTGGCCCGGCGGCGCAGGGCGGCGAGCACCTCGAGGGCACCGGGGCCCGGCACCGCCTTGGCCGGATCCTCGACGATCGGGGCCAGCGTGCCGTCGAAGTCGGTCAGCACCGCGGATCGCCCGAGCAGGTCGCGCAGCTTGTCGACGGAGGTCATCGCCCGATCAAGGGTACCGGCGTCGCGTGGCCGGCTCGGCACCGGAGCGTGACGGGACGGTTGCCACCGGGGGACGGCCCGGTGCCCGCGACGGCGGTCAGCCCGAGGTGGTGTCGGTGGTGTCGGTGCTGTCGGTGCCCGTGTCGCCGCCGGCGGCACCGGCTGCGTCATCGCCCAGGACGACCACGATGTCGGCGCGCTCGGCGCCGGGGCCGAGCGGATCGGCCGGCTTCTCCTCGATCGACGCGTCGGGCATCCCGAGGATCGCCCGGACGGCCTCGGCATCGGCCTGGAACTCGGGGGTCGCGTAGATCGTGGTCGTCGCGGTCTTGGTGGTGGCGTTCCCCGGGTTGAGGGTGACGTAGCCGGCGGTCTTCAGCTTCTCGTCGTTCTGGCCGGCGATGCCGTCGACCCGGGTGTTCAGCCCGTTGAGGACGATGACCGTGACCTCCTCGGGCGCCCGGGTGTCGGTGGGCACCGAGCCCTCGGTGGTCGACACGCTGTTGATCGGGGCGGCCGTGCTCTGCGACCCGTCGAACTCGGTGGAGGAGGTGGTGGTGCCGTCGCCGGCGTCGCTGGCGTCGTCGTCACCACCACCACCGCCGCCCCGGGCCAGGAGGGCGAGGCCGATCACGATGGCGACGACCAGCACCACCGCGCCCCGCAGGGTGGCGTCGTCGCGGCCGGAGGTGGGGCTGGTCATGCGCGGCCCTCCTGGGCGTCGGCCAGGGCTGCGGTGCGCGCCCGCTGGCGGGCGTCGCGCAGCCGGCGCAGCCGACGGACCAGCAGCGGGTCGTGGTCCATGGCCGCGGGCTCGTCGAGGATCTCGCCGAGGATCTCGTAGTAGCGGGCGGTCGACAGCTCGAACCGCTCGGCGATGACCGCCTCCTTCACGCCGCCCTCGCTCCACCACGACCGCTCGAAGTCGAGGATCGCCTTGTCGCGGTCGCTCAGGCTCGTGGTCACAGGGTCGGTCACGGTGTGACAGCCTAGGCAGCGCTCCCCCGCGACCGAGGGCACCCCGGCGCCCGCCACGACGGCGCGCACCGAGCGCAGCCAGAGGTGCACGGAGAGCGAGGGAGTGGGAAGATCGGTGCTCACGGGCGACCGGGAGCCGACCGGAGGAAGGAGGGGGGGGTGGACACGCCTCGATCGATGGCCGCTGCGGCCGCGGGCGACGCGGGCAGCGCGGACTGGTACCGGCGCTCCTTCGACCACGCGCCGATCGGCGTGGCCATCGTCGCGCCCGACGGTCGCTGGCTGGCGATGAACCCGGCGATGAGCGACCTGCTCGGCGTGACCGAGGCCGACCTGCCCGCCCTCCAGTTCGAGGCCACGACCCACCCCGACGACCTCGCCGCCGACGAGGAGCTGGCAACCGAGGTGCTCGCCGGGGACCGGGTCTCCTTCTCGGTCGAGAAGCGCTACCGGGCCTCCGACGGCACCTACCGGGTCGGCCAGTCCGACGTCGCCCTCGTGCGCGACGCCGGCGGCACGCCCCTCTACTTCGTCTGCCAGCTGCAGGACCTCTCCGACCGGGTCGCGGCCGACGCCGCCCGCCAGGAGGCCGAGGACGCCCTGCGGGGCACGACCGCCTGGTACGCCGCCCTCGTCGCCCACAGCGTCGACACCATCTGCGTCATCGACGCGGCCGGCAACATCACCTACGCCAGCCCCACCGCCCAGTCGACGTGGGCTGACATCCCCGACCTGTCCACGATCGCCCAGGTCGCGGCGCGCGTGCACCCCGACGACCGCGATCGGGTCGAGGCCGAGTGGGCCCGCATCCACTCGGCCGCGGACCGCACCCACACGATCTCGGGCCGGATCCTGATGTCGACCGGCGACGTCCGCCACATCGAGGTGCTGGCCACCAACCGGCTCGACGACCCCGACGTGCGGGGCATCATCGCCAACGTCCGCGACGTCACCGAGCGGGCCGAGGCCTCGGCCCGGCTCACCTGGCAGGCGTTCCACGACCCGCTCACCCGCCTGCCCAACCGGGCCCTCCTCGGTGACCGCCTGGCCCACGCCATCGAGCGCTCGCGCCGCCACGACGACCGGGTCGCGCTCCTCTACATCGACCTCGACCGGTTCAAGGTCGTGAACGACACCATGGGCCACACCGCCGGCGACCACCTGCTGGTCGAGGTGGCCGGTCGGATCCTCCGGGCCGTGCGCCCCGATGACACCGTCGCCCGGCTGGGCGGCGACGAGTTCGTCGTCGTCACCGAGTCGGTCGCCGACCCCTCGGCGGTGGTCGCGATGGCCGAGCGCATCGGCGACGAGGTCCGCCGGGCGGTCATCGTCCCCGGCGGCGAGGTCACCGTCAGCGCCTCGATCGGCATCGCCTTCGACGACGGCCACGAGCCCGACGCCCTCCTGCGCGACGCCGACATCGCCCTCTACCGGGCCAAGCAGAACGGCCGCGACCGCTTCGAGGTCTTCGACGAGTCGCTCCGCATCGCCTCGCTCCGCCGCCTCGCCACCGAGCGCGAGCTGCGCGAGGGGCTCGAGCACGACAGCCTGCTGGTGCACTTCCAGCCCATCGTCGACCTCCGCTCCGCCGCCGTCATCGGGTGCGAGGCGCTGCTGCGCATCCCCGGCCCCGGCGGCGTGCTGCGCTCGCCCAGCGACCACATCGAGGTGGCCGACGAGTCGGGCCTGATCGTGCCCATCGGCGTGCTCGTGCTCGACGAGGCGTGCGCGGCCCTGGCCCGCTGGCGCCGCGACCTCGGCGACCGGGCGCCCGCCCACGTCACCGTGAACGTCACCGGCCGACAGCTCTCCTCGCCGGCGCTGCTGTCGGCGGTGGAGAAGACGCTCTCCCGCCACGACCTCGAGCCGTGGAACCTGGTGATCGAGCTCACCGAGTCGACGATCATCGGCGCCGACCGGGCGACGGTGCACACCGTGATGAGCCTCGACGAGCTCGGCGTCGGGCTCGCCATCGACGACTTCGGCACCGGGTACAGCTCGCTGGCCCACCTGAAGCGCTTCCCCATCCAGGTGCTCAAGCTCGACCGGGCCTTCGTCTCCGGCCTCGGCACCGACCGCAGCGACACCGAGATCGTCCGCGCCGTCGTCTCCCTGGGCGAGGCGCTCGGGCCTGGAGGTCGTGGCCGAGGGCATCGAGACCCGCGACCAGCTCGACACGCTGCTCGACCTGGGCTGCCACCTGGGCCAGGGCTACCTCCTCGGCCGACCGGTGCCCTCCAACGAGCTCGCCACCCAGATCGACGCCGTCGCCGACGTCCTCGACGTCCCCCGACCCGACTGACCGCCGCCGCAGGCGGCACTGCCCTCAGCAGCGACGCCAGGCGCTGGGAGCCGGGTGTCGGGTTCGAACCGACGACATCCTCTTTACAAGAGAGGTGCTCTGCCAGCTGAGCTAACCCGGCGGGGCCCGCTCGTGGCGGGGCCGTCGCCCACGGTAGCGAGCGACGGGGTTCCCGGCGGTCCTCCGAACGAAGATCCGGGCCGCGCCGGGGTAGGTCGGCGGCGCGTGGGTAGCGTCGGTCGCACCCCAGGCCTCGGCCGACGGAGGAGACCGACATGACGACGACGGGCCGGCGGACGGTCGACACGAGCGGGGACGATGCCCCCGCCGCGGGCGCGCCCGGCGCCTCCCTCCTCGACCGCTACCGCGACGTGCGCGGCCTCACCGAACGGCTGGCCGCACCCCTCGGACCCGAGGACCAGACGGTGCAGTCGATGCCCGACGTGAGCCCCACCAAGTGGCACCGGGCCCACACCACCTGGTTCTTCGAGACCTTCGTGCTCCAGCCCCACCGGCCCGGCTACGAGGTCGTCGACGAGGCCCACGCCTTCCTCTTCAACTCGTACTACGAGGCCGTCGGCCCCCGGCACGCCCGACCCCAGCGCGGCCTGATCACGCGGCCGACCGCGGCCGAGGTGGGCGAGTACCGGCGGGCCGTCGACGAGGCGATGGAGACCCTGCTCGCCGCCGGACCGACCGACGAGGTCGTCGAGCTGGTCACCCTCGGCCTGCACCACGAGCAGCAGCACCAGGAGCTCCTGCTCATGGACATCAAGCACGTGCTGTGGTCCAACCCGACCCATCCCGCGTACATCGCCGGCACCCTCCCCGCCGCTCCGGAGCCTGCGCCCCTCGGCTGGGTCGAGCGCCCCGGCGGGCTGGTCGACGTCGGCCACGGCGGCGACGGGTTCGCCTACGACAACGAACAGCCCCGGCACACCGCCCTGGTGCAGCCCCACCGCCTCGGCGACCGCCTCGTCACCAACGGCGAGTGGGCCGCGTTCATCGACGACGGCGGCTACCGGCGCCCCGAGCTCTGGCTGTCGGACGGGTGGGCCACGGTGCAGGCCGCCGGGTGGACCGCCCCCCTGTACTGGGACGACGACGGGTGCGAGACCACCCTCGTCGGCCGCCACCCCGTCGACCCGGGGCGACCGGTCGTGCACGTCAGCCACTACGAGGCCGACGCCTACGCCCGCTGGGCCGGCGCCCGGCTGCCCACCGAGGTCGAGTGGGAGGCCGCCATCGCCGACCAGCCCAGCGCCGAGTCGGCCTTCGACCCCACCTGCGCCCATCCCGACGGGGTCGACCCGGCCGACGCCGGTCCGCTGCGGCAGGCCTTCGGCGAGGTCTGGCAGTGGACCTCCAGCGCCTACCTCGGGTACCCCGGCTTCGCCCCCGCGGCCGGCGCCGTGGGCGAGTACAACGGCAAGTTCATGAGCGGGCAGGTGGTGCTGCGGGGATCGAGCTGTGCGACCCCACCCGGCCACGCCCGCACCTCCTACCGCAACTTCTTCCCGCCGTCGGCCCGCTGGCCCTTCGCGGGGGTCCGCCTCGCCGGCGACGCCTGACCCCCACCCGGACGCCACCCTCCTCCCCTCTCCAGGAGACCCCGTGCCCCCCTCCCGTGCCCCCTCGACCGCGGTCATCGACCTCACCACCGGCGACGTCGTGCCCGAGTCGCTGGCCGACAGCGTCCGGCGGACCCTCGCCGCCACGCCCCAGCGCTGGCTGTCGCCCAAGTGGTTCTACGACGACCTGGGCAGTGCCCTGTTCGACGCCATCACCCGCCTGCCCGAGTACTACCCGACGGCGCGCGAGCGGTCGATCCTCGTCGAGCGGGCCGCCGAGATCGTCGAGCGCTCGGGCGCCGACACGCTGATCGAGCTCGGGTCGGGCACCTCGGAGAAGACGCGGATCCTCCTCGACGCCTTCACCGCGGAGGGCACGCTCCGGCGCTTCTGCCCGCTCGACGTCAGCGGCACGACCCTCGCCGCGGCCGCCGCCGCGATCGAGGACGCCCACCCCGAGGTGGAGGTGCACCCCGTGGTCGGCGACTTCCTGCACGACCTCCACCGCATCCCGTCGGGCGGGCGACGGCTCGTCGTGTTCCTCGGGAGCACCCTCGGGAACCTCACGCCGCTCGAGCAGACCCGGTTCCTCTCCCGCGTCGCCGGCATCCTCGCCCCGGGCGACGGCCTCCTGCTCGGCACCGACCTGGTGAAGGGTGCCGACCGCCTGCTCGCCGCCTACGACGACCCGGTGGGCGTGACCGCGGCCTTCAACCGGAACATCCTCGCCGTGATCAACCGGGAGCTCGACGCCGACTTCGACCTCCGCCGCTGGACCCACGAGGCCCGGTGGGACCCCGATCGCGAGCGCATCGAGATGCACCTCGTGGCCGACCGCGCCCAGCGGGTCCAGATCCCCGGCGCGGACCTGGCCGTCGACTTCGAGCCCGGCGAGAGCATCCAGACCGAGATCTCGGCCAAGTTCCGCCTCGACACCCTGCCCGCGCTGATGGAGGGCGCCGGCCTCCGGCTCGACCGCAGCTGGACCGACCCCGACGGCGACTTCGCACTCTCCCTGGCGATCGTCCCGACCTGACCCGTCCGAGGACGGCCGTCGCTCAGCTGTAGAGGTTCACGCCTCCAGGGCGGAGGAAGGCGGCCAGGGAGATGCGCGCCTGCCGGGCGAGGTCGACGGCCAGCGAGGTCGGCGCCCCGACGGCCACGACGGTGCCGAAGCCCGCGGCCCACGCCTTCTGGATGATCTCGAACCCGGCCCGACCCGAGACGAACAGGCCGAGGCTGGCCGGCCGGAAGGCCGTCGTCGAGGTGGAGCCGCCCGACGACCTTGTCGACCGCGTTGTGGCGGCCGACGTCCTCGCGCACGACGGTCGGCTCACCGTCGGGGGTGAAGGCCGCCGCCGCGTGCACGCCCCCGGTGAGGTCGAACAGCTCCTGGCGGGGGCGGACCCGGTCGGCGACCGCCAGCAGCACCCCGGGGTCGAAGGCCGACCCCGGGTCGAGCGGGCGCAGCCGGGCGACGAGGGCCTCGACGTCGGCCGACCCGCAGACCCCGCACGCCGACGACGTCGTGGTCAACCGGGGCGTGGGCGTCGGCGCCTGCCCGCCGGTGGACAGGTCGACGATGTTGAACGCGGCCCGCTCGTCGAGGCCCAGCCCGCACGACCGCACCCCGTGGAGGCGGACGCCGTCGAGCAGCCCCTCGGCGTGGGCGAAGCCGACGGCCAGCTCGTGGTCGTGACCCGGCGTGCGCATGGTCGTGGAGACCGGGTGGCCGTCGAGGCGGATCTCCAGAGGCTCCTCGACCGCCACCTCGTCGGGCATCCGGTGGGCCGCGCCGTCGTCGACGCGGCGCACCAGGATCCGGCGGGAGCGGGAGTGGGCCATCGCCCGTCACGGTACCGAGTACCTCGGCGGTAGGTTCCCCCGGGTGCCAGGCGAGCCGCGGTTCTGCGAGGAGTGCGGCGCACCGACCCCCGTCGTCGATGGCGTCCCCCGGTGCGACGAGCACGGCCCCCGGTGGCGGATGGTGCGCAACGCGCCGTGCACCGGGGTCGTGATCCCCGACGAGACCGGCCGTCACGTCCTGTTGTCGCGGCGGGCCCGCAACCCGTTCGCCGGGCGGTGGGAGCTGCCCGGCGGCTTCGTCGACCTCGGCGAGCACCCCGTCGACGCCGCCGTGCGCGAGGTGCGAGAGGAGCTCGGGCTCGACGTGCAGGTGACCGGGGTGGTCGGCGACTACGTCGTGCCGACCCGCCACAGCGGCTGGTTGCAGATCACCACCTACGTGGCCTCGATCGTCGGCGATCCGACCCCGTCGCCCGACCCGGCCGAGGTGACGGAGTGGGCGTGGTTCCCGGTCGGCGAGATCCCCGAGGTGATGGCGGGCGACCACCGGGCCCGGCTGGTCGACTGGATCGAGCACGGCGCGGCACCGCTCCCGCTCGGAGGCCGCACCGACGAGGTGTACTGACCCGTCGGGCCGACCGTCGGACGGGGCGCTTCCGACGGCGGGATCAGGCGAGCCAGCGGTAGCGCGTCCAGCCGTCGACCGGCTCGGCGCCGAGCGCGCGGTAGAAGTCGATCGACGGCTGGTTCCAGTCGAGCACCGCCCACTCGACCCGGCCGTCGGTCATCGTCCGCAGCCGCTCCAGCAGGGCCTTGCCGTAGCCCGCCCCGCGGTGCTCCGGCCGCACGAACAGGTCCTCCAACCAGATCCCGGGGAGACCGAGGAAGGTCGAGAAGGTGGGGAACCACAGCGCCATGCCGGCGACCTCGCCGTCGAGCGTCTCGACCAGCAGCACGTGTGCGGCCGGCGCGGGTCCGAACAGGTGGGTCCGCAGGAGGTCGACGGTCGCCACCGCCTCGTGGGACAGCTCCTCGTAGGCGGCCAGCTCCCCGATCAGGGCCAGGATCTCGTCGACGTCGGCCTCGACGGCCTCCCGTATGCGTCCGTCCATCCGAGGAGTCTGGGCCACGGGCCGCTCAGGAGCGGCGGCGGGCGATCTCGAAGCAGGCGATGGCTGCCGCGGTGGCCGCGTTGAGGCTGTCGAGCGGGCCGCGCATGGGGATGGAGACGATGGCGTCGCAGCGCTGGCGGGCCAGGCGCGACAGGCCCTCCCCCTCGGCGCCCACCACCAGGGCGACGGGCACGTCGCCGAGGTCGAGGTCCCACACCGAGCGATCGCCCTCGGCGTCGAGGCCCATGAGCCACACCCCCTGCTCGCGCAGTCGCGAGAGGGCGGTCGGGATCCCGCCCACCAGCGGCCATGGGCAGGTGCTCGATGGCACCGGCCGCGGCCTTGGCGACCGTCGGGGTGACGTGGACGGCGCGGTGCCGGGGCAGGACCACACCGGTGACGCCGGCCGAGATCGCCGAGCGCAGCACGGCCCCGAGGTTGCCCGGGTCGGTCACGCCGTCGACCACCAGCAGGAACGGGGGGCCGTCGCCGCTGGCCGTGGCCCGCACCTTCCCCGACGCGAGGTCGTCGATGTCGTGCTCGGTCAAGGGGTCGGCGTAGGCGACGACCCCCTGCGGTGCCTCGGTGCGGGCCGCGGCATCGACCTTGGCCCGGCTCAGCCGACGCACGGCGACGCCGTCGCCCTCGGCCAGCGCGAGGATCTCGTCGACGACCGGAGCGGCGTCGAGCTCGGTGGCGACCAGCAGCTCGCGGACCCGACGGTTCCCGGCCAGCAGCAGCTCGCGCACCGCCTGACGGCCCTCGACCTGGTCGCCGCCGAGCCCGCGGGGCGGGGCCTGCCGGCGCCGCGGCGGGTCGTCGCGGCGGGTGTCGTCGCGGCCGGCGCCGGCGTCGCTCCGACGGGCGGGCGAGGCCGGGCGGCCCTGGCCCCGGGCCGACGCGGGGGCACGCCCGCGGTCGGTGCCCTTGGGGCCGGCGCCCCGCGATCCACCGACCGACTTCGGACCGCCGGACGGCTTCGACCCGCGGCCCGACCGCGGCGGACCGCCGCCGCCCTTGGGCGCGCCACCCTTGCCTCCGCCCTTCGGTGCGCCGCGTCGCGGCCCTCCCCGAGTCATCGTGGGCTCCTCATGGTCGGGTCACCACGGCGACGGCCATGGCCAGCACGCCCTCACCCCTGCCCACGGCGCCGATGCCCTCGCTGCGGCGGCCGGTGACGGTGACCGGGGCGCCGACGGCGGCCGAGAGGCGCTGGGCCATCTCGGCCCGCACGGGAGCCAGCTTCGGGGCGTCGAGCACCACCGAGCAGTCGACGTTGCCGGGCTCCCAGCCCTCGGCCCGCACCATGCGGGTGGCCTCGGCGAGCAGGCCGACGCTGTCGGCCCCCTTCCACCGGGGGTCGGTGTCGGGGAAGACCTGGCCGATGTCGCCCAGCCCGGCCGCGCCCAGCAGGGCGTCGGTGCAGGCGTGGGCGACGGCATCGGCGTCGCTGTGGCCGGCGAGGCCGGGACCGTCGGCGAAGCGTGACCCCGCCCAGCACCAGCGACCGTGACGGGTCGTCGCTCCACGCGTGGAGGTCGACCCCCAGCCCGACGCGCACCTGCATCACCGCACCGCCCGCAGGCCGGCCGGGGCGTCACCGAGTCGGCGGGCGAGGCGATCGAGGTCGTCCGGGTGGGTCACCTTCACGTTGGCCGGGTCGCCCGGCACCACGACGACCGACCCGCCGGCCACCTCGACCAGGGTCGCGTCGTCGGTGGCATCGGCCCCGCCGGCGTGGGCCGACCGCAGGGCCGCGGCCCGGAAGGCCTGCGGTGTCTGCACCGCGACCAGGCCGTCGCGGTCGACCGCGGCGCCGTGCGACGGTGCGGATGCTGTCGACCAGCGGGACCGCCCGGCACGGCGGCATCGGCCCCGGCCCGCACCGCGGCGACGACGGCCTCGAACAGGGCGACGGTCGCGGCCGGGCGGGCCCCGTCGTGCACCACGACGACCTCGGCTGCGTCGGGCACGGCGGCGAGCCCGGCCCGCACCGACCCCGAGCGGGTGGCGGCGCCGGCCACGACCACGTCGGCCAGGCGGCTCGGGGGTGTCGACCGAGGCCGCGGGCACCACCAGCACGACGCCGTCGCCGGCCGCCCGGGCGGCGTCGAGCGACCAGTCGAGCACCCGCCGTCCGCCCAGCGCCGCGTACTGCTTGGCGCCGCCGAAGCGGGTGCCCCCACCAGCGGCGACGACCACCGTCCACACCCCGGCCCGGTCGGCCGCGACGCACCGGAGGGGGTCGGGTCGTCCACGCCCGGCACGCTACCCGGCACCAGCCTGGAGCCAGGGTGGCTGCCGGGATCGGCGCCGACGGCGATCGACGCATGCCGCGCGGTCGACCGGTGAGCGTTCGGTGCGGGTGCCTGTGACATGTGTCGGGACCACTACCCTGTGCCCGTGGCCGAGATCTCCCTGCTCCGTGATGTCCCGCTCCTCACCGAGCTCACCGATGCCGAGATGGCCCAGGTCGAGGCGGCGACCAGCACCACCGACCTCCTCCGCGGCGACCTCCTCTTCGCCGAGGACGAGACCCCCACCGACCTCCACGTCGTGGTCAGCGGCCGCATCGCCATCTCCAAGCGCTCGGTCGACGGCCGCGAGTCGATGGTCGCCCTGATGGAGCGGGGCGACCTGTTCGGCGAGATGGGCCTGTTCGACGGGCTGGGCCGGTCGGCCGAGGCCCGGGCCCTCGAGGTCTCCCAGGTCCTGACCATCCCCTACGGCCCCGCTCCAGGCCATCTACGAGGGCCGGCCCGCCCTGCTGTGGAGCGTGGTGAAGCTGCTGGCCGGGCGCCTGCGCAACACCGACACCGCCCTGGCCGACTCGGTCTTCCTCGACGTCACCGGCCGCACCGCCAAGCGCCTGCTCGAGCTGGCCGGCGACGACGACGAGTTCATCCTGCCCATCACCCAGGAGGAGCTCGCCGGCATGGTCGGCGCCTCCCGCGAGCGGGTCAACAAGGCCATCGCCAGCTTCGTGCGGCTGGGCTGGATCGACCAGCGGGAGCGCCGCTACCGGATCCTCAACCGGGTCGAGCTCGACCGCCGGGCCCGCTAGCACCCACCCCAGCAGTCCCTAGGCCAGGAACTCGCCGACCCGGCGCCAGGCGTCGGCGGCGTCGTCGGCCCGGTGCGCCTCTCGGGTCGGGTCGTGGACGAAGCCGTGGTCGGCGTCGGGGTAGCGCACCACCTCGGCTCCGGTGGCCTCCAGCGCGTCGGCGTCGGCCGCCGGCACCCACGGGTCGGCCGTCCCCACCAGGTAGAGGATCGGGGCCGGCTGCTCCACGGCGGCGAGGACGTCGAGGGTCTCGGCGACGGTGTCGCTCACCCAGTGCTCCGGCAGGCGGACCATGCCGTAGAAGGACACGGCCCGGTCGAAGCGCCCTGACGCGGCCGCCTTCAGCGCGACCATCCCGCCCATGCAGAAGCCGAGGACCGCCACGGGTTCGACGTCGAGCAGGTCGGCCGCCTCGGCCAGGTCGGCGAGCAGCCGGGCGTCGTCGAGGGTGCCGACCGAGGCCAGGCGGTCGCCGATCTCCATGTCCTCGCGCCCCGGCCAGGGCTCGACCGACGCCACCGACCAGCCGTGCTCGTCGGCCAGCCGCTCGCACAGGTCGGTGAAGAGGGGGCGGAGACCGCCGATGTCGGGCACGATCACCAGCCCCCGGCTGGCGCCGGGGCGCAGGGCGAGGTGGGCGGAGGTCCCGGTCGAGAGCGTCGTCACCGCCCCAGCATGGCCGCAGGCCCACGTCGGTCCGGGGCCGTCGCGGCCCCCGGTACGGTGAGCGGATGCCCTCCACCGATGACGCGCGCCAGGCCGGGGTCCGCGCCGTCGCCTCGCTGCACAGCTCGATCAGCGAGGGCCTCGCCCGCCTCATCCGCTCCGACGAGGAGTGGGCCTCCCAGGCGGTCGACGTGGGCCTGGTCGACCGGGACTGGCTGGCCGACCCCACCGCCAACCCGGCCCGCATCGCGTCGCCCGGCGACGTCGTGCAGCGCTTCCTCGAGCGCAGCGCCGAGCAGCGGCCGTCGGTGTTGTCGAGCCTCGGGCTGAACGCCCTGCAGGCCATGTCGCTCTTCCGCGCCGACCTGACCCCCGGGACCGGCGAGCCGACACCGATCAGCGTGCTGTTCACCGACCTCGAGGGGTTCACCACCTTCACCGCCACCAAGGGCGACGACGCCGCGGCCACCCTGCTCGCCGACCACAACCGCTGGGTCGGTCCGGTCGTCCGCAGCCGGGGCGGTCGCATCGTCAAGCGCCTGGGTGACGGCCTGATGTTGAGCTTCCCCAGCCCCGAGGCCGCGGTGCTCGCCGCAGCCGAGCTGGTCGAGGGGGACCCCGGGCCCCTGCGGGTGCGGGCCGGGCTCCACCACGGCGAGGCCGTCGTCACCCACGACGACGTCGTCGGCCACGTCGTCAACGTGGCCGCCCGCCTCACCGAGCAGGCCGACGGTGGCCAGGCCCTGGCCACCGTCGCCGTCCGCGACGAGGTGGCCCCCCTGCGAGGGGTGACGTTCAGCCGGGCCCGTCGCTACCGCCTCAAGGGCATCGACCCGGTCTCCGCCTGCCGCATCAGCCTCGCCTGAACCGCCGTTCGCCCGAGGCCGGACCGCCGTCGGGCCCTACACTCTGCCCATGTTCACCGAGCGCGAAGGACTGATGCACGCGCTCAGCCTCCTGTCGCCGGGCACGCCCCTGCGCGACGGGCTCGACCGCATCCTCCAGGCCGGCATGGGTGCCCTGATCGTCGTCGGCGACGGCCCCGCGGTGCTCAACATCTGCTCCGGCGGCTTCCTCCTCGACGCGGCCTACAGCCCGCAGCGCCTCTCGGAGCTGGCCAAGATGGACGGCGCCATCATCCTGGCCCCCAACGCCAGCCGCATCGCCCGGGCCAACGTCCACCTCGTGCCCAACCCGAACGTGTCGACCACCGAGACCGGCACCCGGCACCGCACCGCCGAGCGGGTCGCCCGGTCGATCAACGTGCCGGTCATCTCCGTGTCACAGCGCATGAACGTGATCAGCGTCTACGTCGGCGACGAGAAGCACCAGATCGACCCCGTGCCCCGGGTCATCGCCCGGGCCAACCAGGCCGTGCAGACCCTCGAGCGCTACAAGGCCCGGCTCGACGAGGTGTCGGTCGCCCTCTCGGCCCTCGAGGTCGAGGACCTCGTCACCCTGCGCGACGTGGTCACCGTGCTCCAGCGCAACGAGATGGTGGCCCGCATCGCGGCCGAGATCGAGGGCTACATCATCGAGCTGGGCGACGACGGCCGCCTGGTCCGGCTCCAGCTCGAGGAGCTCATGGGCGGCATCGGCGACGACCGCCGCCTCGTGGTGCGCGACTACTTCCACGAGGCCGGCGACTGGCACCTGGCCGAGGCCCTCGACGCCCTGTCGAACCTGTCGAACGACGAGCTGGTCGACCTCCGCCGGGTCGCCTCCGCGGTGCACCTGTCGGACGGCCCGCCGGACCTCGACATGGGGATGTCGCCCCGCGGCTTCCGGCTGCTCTCTCGCATCCCGCGGCTGCCCGAGCCGGTGGTCGACGCCATCGTCGACCGCTTCGGAGACCTCCAGAAGATCCTGCGGGCCACCATCGACGAGCTCGACGACGTCGCCGGCGTCGGCAAGCTCCGGGCCCGGGCGGTGAAGGACGGCCTCAGCCGCATGGCCGAGGTCTCGCATCCTCGACCGCTACAGCTGAGGCCCTCGGCCTCAGCGGATGAGGCCGGCGGCCGCCACTGCCTCCTTCAGGGAGCGGACCCGGCGGATGGCGATGCCGGGGTGCTCGTCGGGCGCCGACGCGGGCACGAGGGCGGTGCGGAAGCCGAGGCGGGCCGCCTCGTCGAGGCGACGCGACAAGCTCGACACGGTGCGGACCTCGCCCCCGAGGCCGACCTCACCGCACGCCACCAGGTCGGACGGGACGCTGAGGCCCGTCGACGCCGACACCACGGTGAGGGCCAGGGCCAGGTCGGCGCCGGGCTCGGTGACCCGCACCCCGCCGGCCGCGGTGGCGTAGACATCGGCCTTGAGGAGCCCGTCGAAGCCGGCCCGCTTCACCAGCACGGCCAGCATCATCGACAGCCGGCCGCGGTCGAGGCCCTGGCTCGACCGGCGGGGATCGGGGAGGGTCGACGGCGCCACCAGGGCCTGGATCTCGACCAGCAGGGGCCGGTGGCCCTCCATGGTCGGCACGACCGCGGAGCCGGGGACGCCGGGCAGCCGGTCGGCGAGGAACAGGCCGGACGGGTCGGGGACGCCCTCCATCCCCGAGCCGCTCAGCTGGAACAAGCCCAGCTCGCTGGTCGACCCGAACCGGTGCTTGAGGGCGCGGAGCAGGCGGAGGGCGTGGTGGCGGTCGCCGTCGAGCTCGAGCACCGTGTCGACGACGTGCTCGAGCACCCGGGGGCCGGCGAGAGCACCCTCCTTGGTGACGTGGCCGACCACCACGATGGCCATGTCGCGGGCCTTGGCCTCGCGCACCAGCCGCTGGGCGATCTCGCGGACCTGGGTGGCACTGCCCGGCGACGACGAGACCTCCGGGTCGGCGACGCTCTGGATCGAGTCGACGACCAGCACGTCGGGCTTCACCTCGTCGACCGATGCCAGCACCCGAGGCACCAGGGCCTCGCCCACCAGCCACAGCTCGTCGTGCAGCGCATCGAGCCGGCGGGCCCGCTCGCGCACCTGGGACGGGCTCTCCTCGGCGCACGCGTAGAGCACCTTCACCCCGGACGCGGCGAGCCCGGCGGCGGCCTGCAGCACGAGGGTGGACTTGCCGGTGCCGGGTGCCCCGCCGAGGAGGGTGACCGACCCGGGCACCAGCCCACCCGACAGCACGCGGTCGAGCTCGTCGACGCCGGTGGGCATGGGGGCGACGTCGGTGATCGACACGTCGGTCGACGGACGGGCCGGGGCCGAGGCGCCGCCCGAGCCCCACCCCGTCCACTCCGGCAGGACCGACGGCTCGTCGGGCTGCTCGACCTCCTCGACCAACGAGCTCCACGCCCCGCACGTCGGGCAGCGCCCCACCCACTGGGGCGAGGTGCCGCCGCAGTCGGTGCAGCGGTGGACGGTGCGCAGCCGGGCCATGCCGCCACCCTACGGACCCCCTGCGACAGCGAAGGGGACGCGTCAGCCGAGGACCTCGACCAGCTCCTCCCGACCGCGCACACCGAGCTTCCGGTACACCCGCTGGAGGTGGCTGTCGACGGTGCGGACCGACACGTAGAGGTGCTCGGCGATCTCCTGGCGGCTCGCCCCGCCCACCACCATCGCCGCCACCTCGGCCTCGCGCCCGGTGAGGGTCGGCCGCTCCCCGGCCGGACCGAGGAGGGGCGTCGTCACCGCCTCGTGGTGGAGGGCGACCCGCTCGAGTCCGCGCCGGGCCTGGGCCGACTCGCGGTCGTCGACGCTCCGTCGGACCGCCTCGGCCCACGACTCGGCCGCGTCGAGCCAGGCCCCGACGGCCTCGTAGTCCGCGGCGACGGCGGCCATCGCATCGGATCCGGTGCCGCAGAGGGCCCGGGCCTGGCGGGCGTGCGCCGCCACCAGCGGGCTGTCGCCCTCGGCGGCCAGCTCCTCCAACCGGTCGGCCGCCTCGGCCCGCCCGTCGCCGTCGCCGACCCGGGCCACGTCGTGGAGGGCGGCGGCCTCGTACGGCACCGCCCCTGCGGCGCGCGACCGCGCCGCGGCATCGAGGAAGGCCTCCACCGCGACGGCGGTGCGGCCCTCGACCACGTCGAGCCACGCGGCCAGGCGGATCTCCTCCCCCCGGAACAGGGCCACCGCGTGGTCGGGGACCTCGGCCCACGCGGCCCGCGCCTCCTGCGCCGCCTCGAGGTCGCCGGCCAGGGCGTGCGCGGCGACCAACCCGGCTGCCGGGTGGGCCAGCCACCCCGGGCGGTGCAGCCGGCGGAGGTCGCTCACCGCCTCCCCGAACCAGCGGGTCGCCACCAGCGGCCGGCCGGCGCGCAGGTGGCAGCGGCCGAGGTGCAGCGCGAGCCACCCGTGGGCCGTCTCGTCACCGGTGCGGGCCAGATCGCGCTCGACCTTCTCGGCCTGGGCCGCGGCCTCGTCGAAGGCCCCGTCGTCGGCGACCGCGCTCAGGCGGAACAGGTAGGGCGTGCCGGCCAACGACATCGGCGCGCCGGGGGCGGCGAGGGCCTGGGCGAAGGCGGCGTCGTAGCCGGCCCGGGCCCGGGCGCCGTGGCCGCGGTTGGCGTCGACCGACGCGGCCACGGTGAGGGCGTCGACCCGCATGGCCACGTCGGGGTGGTCGATCCACCGGACGGCCAGCTCGGCCGCCAGGTCCTGGTCGCCGGCGAACGATCGCAGCCTGCTCTCGAACACGTCGACGAGGGCCTGGGCATCGTCGCCGGAGTGCTCGGTCCGGAGCCGCTCGACGGTGGCGAAGGCGCCGGCCGCATCGCCGCGGTGGAACTGCGAGATCGCCACCGCCGTCCCGAGGTGGATGAGGTTCTCGGGATCGACGGGGCGGCTGGCGACCTCGGCGGCCAGGGCCTGGATGGCCTCGTGGTCGGCGACGAAGCCGAGGGCCAGCGTGAGCGCCGTGAGAGCACGTCGATCGCCGGCGCCGTGCCACGCCGGGGTGGCCAGCTCGACCGCGTCGTCCCACCGGCTGAGCTCCAGCGCGGCCTCGGCCCCGGCCACCAGGACGTCGACGTCCTCCTGGCTCGGGATCGCGCCGACCGACCCGATCCGCCGGGAGCGGCCGCTCCCGGCTCGACCGAGGGCGATGACGGCCCGGGCCCGGGTGATGGCGACCTCCGGTGCACCGCTGGACGAGCCGGCGAGGACCTCCGCGACCCGGGCCCAGGCGTCGCGCTCGGCCGCCGGCCCGACGTCGGCGCGCACCGCGGCACCGACCAGGTCACTGGCGACCGCGCACCACAGCGACCCGTCCTCGTCCTCGTCGACCCGGACCAGACCCCGACGCTCGGCATCGGTCAGTCGGGCCGGGCCGCCCACGGACTCGGCGTCCTCGATCGGGAGGCGCCCGACGATGGCGAGCGCCCGCAGCACGCTCCGCACCTCCGCCGGGGTCGCATCGAGGCGGGCGAGCACGTCGGGGTCGACGACCTCCCCGAGGTCGCCGGCCAGCGCGAACAGGGTGCCGGTGCGCTCCCATGCACCGGCGGCGTGGGCCGCGGCCACCGCCGCGACGAGCCAACCGGGGTGGCCCCGCACCAGCTCCCACAGGCGTTCGCGCCCGGCGGCATCGATCGGGCCGCCGACCAACCGCTCGGCCAACGCGTCGGCCGCGTCGCGCCCGAGCGGCCCCAGCTCCACGCGGTCGAGCACCGCGGCCCACCACCCGGTCGAGGGCGCTTGCTCACCCGGGTCGACGGCCACGCTGCCGATCACGCTCACCCGGCCCGCGGCAGCCATCTGGTGGAGCACCGAGGCCGACGCATCGTCGACCTCGTGCAGGCCGTCGACGAGCACCACCGGGCGGCGCATGGTGTCGGCGACCCGCAGGTCGCCGCCCTCCTGATGGTCGCCGTGCTCGTCGGCCCCGACCCGGTCGGCCCACGCTCCGGCGGCCCGGAGCAGGCCCGCGCTGCAGCGCGCCAGGGCGGCGGCGTCGACCGCCTCGGGCACATCCGGTCCGAGGAGCGGCGCCAGGGTCGAGAAGGGCGAGGCCCCGGCCCCGGTCGGCTCCAACACCACCACGGGCGTGCCCGACGCCTCCAGCCCGACCCGGGCGCCGGCCAGCACCGCCGTCCGGCCGCTGCCCCGCACCCCCAGCACCGCGACGCCGGGGCCCATCTGGCCGAGCACGACGACCCGCTCGACGAACGCGTCGCGCCCCACCAGGCCATCCGCACTCCCGTCCAGCCGACCGGTCTGCGGGGTCACGGCGCCACGCTACCCGTGGCACCCTCGCCGGGATCGCTCCCGCGCGACCACCTCGGACGTGGCACCGTTTCGAGGTGGGCCCGCCGGGAAGGTGGGCACCCGCCCGATCCCAGGAGGACGTCCGTGGAGCTCGACGAGGAACAGGTCTGGAACGGCGTCGCCAGCGGTGCCGCCATCGCCGCGGTGATGGTGACCCGCCCCGCGGTCGAGCAGCTCTGGAGGGCGATCTTCCGGCGCGACCCACCTGGCAACCCGGCGTCGCGCGACGTCACCTGGCGGGAGGCGCTCCTGTGGGCCCTGTTCACCGGTGCGCTCGTCGGCGTGATCCGCCTCGTCGCCCAGCGGGGCGCCGCCGGCGCCTGGAACAAGGCCCGCGGCGGCTACCCCAAGGGCCTGGTCGACACCCATCCCTGAGCCCGGACGCGACGAGGCCCCGCCCTCCTGGGGCGGGGCCTCGTCGGCGTCAGGTGCTCGGGCGGCTACTCGGCCGGACCGGCCTCGGCCAGCTCGACGGTCGGGGGCTCGAAGCCCTCGACGGCCCGGAACACGATGTCGGGCTTGCCGTCGTTCTCCGGGTCGGGCTCGACGTCGACGATGATGATCTCGCCGGCGCGGTACGCCTTGTAGAGCAGCTTCTCCGACAGCGGGTCCTCGACGAAGCGCTGGATCGCCCGCCGCAGCGGCCGGGCGCCGAGCGTGGGGTCGTAGCCCCGCTCGACGAGCAGCAGCTTGGCCGCGTCGGTCAGCTCCAGGCCGATGCCCTGCGACTCGAGCTGCACCTTGGTGCGCTTGATCAACAGGTCGACGATGGTGGTGACCTCGGACTTCGACAGCTCGTGGAAGACGACCGTCTCGTCGATGCGGTTCAGGAACTCCGGCCGGAAGTGCTGCTTCAGGGCGTCGTTGACCTTCTCCTTCATCTTCTCGTAGGTCACGGCCTCGTCGGACTTGCCGAAGCCGACGTTGGCCTTGCGGAGGTCCTGGGTGCCGAGGTTCGACGTCATGATCAGCACGGTGTTGCGGAAGTCGACCGAGCGGCCCTGGCTGTCGGTGAGACGGCCCTCCTCCAGGATCTGGAGCAGCGTGTTGAACACGTCGGGGTGGGCCTTCTCGATCTCGTCGAACAGCACGACGCTGAACGGCTTGCGGCGGACGGCCTCGGTGAGCTGGCCGCCCTCCTCGTAGCCCACGTAGCCGGGGGGCGAGCCCACCAGGCGGCTGACGGTGTGCTTCTCCATGTACTCGGACATGTCGAGGCTGATGAGGCTCGACTCGTCGCCGAACAGGAACTCCGAGAGGGTCTTGGCCAGCTCGGTCTTCCCGACGCCGGACGGGCCCAGGAAGATGAAGCTGCCCGAGGGGCGCTTCGGGTCCTTGAGGCCGGCGCGGGTGCGGCGGATGGCCTGGCTGACGGCCTTGATGGCCTGCTCCTGGCCGATGACCCGCTTGTGGAGCTCGTCCTCCATGGTGAGGAGCTTCTTGGTCTCCTCCTCGGTGAGCTTGTACACGGGGATGCCGGTCCAGATGGAGAGGACCTCGGCCACGGCCTCCTCGTCGACCTCGTCGAAGAGGTCGACGCCGGACGCCTTGATCTCGGCCTCCTTGGCCTCCTTCTGGGCCAGGAGCTCCTTCTCCTCGTCGCGGAGCTTGCCGGCCTCCTCGAAGCGCTGGGCCTCGACGGCCTCCTTCTTGCGCTTCACGACGTCGGCCAGCTTGTTCTCGAGGTCCTTGTAGTCCGGCGGGGTCTGCATGCGCTTGATGCGCAGGCGGCTGCCGGCCTCGTCGATCAGGTCGATGGCCTTGTCGGGCAGGTGGCGGTCGGAGATGTACCGGTCGGCCAGGTTGGCCGCGGCCACCAGGGCCTGGTCGGTGATGGTGACCCGGTGGTGCTCCTCGTAGCGGTCGCGCAGGCCCTTGAGGATCTCGATGGTGTGGGCCACCGTCGGCTCCTCGACCTTGACCGGCTGGAACCGGCGCTCGAGGGCGGCGTCCTTCTCGAGGTGCTTGCGGTACTCGTCGGTGGTGGTGGCACCGATGGTCTGGAGCTCGCCGCGGGCCAGCATCGGCTTGAGGATGCTGGCGGCGTCGATGGCGCCCTCGGCCGCGCCCGCCCCGACGAGGGTGTGGATCTCGTCGATGAACAGGATGATGTCGCCGCGGGTGCGGATCTCCTTCAGCACCTTCTTGAGGCGCTCCTCGAAGTCGCCGCGGTAGCGGCTGCCGGCGACCAGGGCGCCGAGGTCGAGGGTGTAGAGCTGCTTGTCGGTGATGGTCTCGGGGACCTCGCCGGCCGCGATCGACTGGGCCAGGCCCTCGACGATGGCGGTCTTGCCGACGCCGGGCTCACCGATGAGCACCGGGTTGTTCTTGGTGCGGCGGCTGAGGACCTGCATGACCCGCTCGGCCTCGCGCGACCGGCCGATGACCGGGTCGAGCTTCTTCTCGCGGGCCAGCTGGGTGAGGTTGCGGCCGAACTGGTCGAGCACGAGCGAGCCGGCGGAGCCGGCCTCGCCCGAGCCACCGGCGGTGGCGCCGGCCTTCTCGGGCGCACCCGACGCACCGCCCGGGCCGGAGTAGCCCGAGAGGAGCTGGATGACCTGCTGGCGCACCCGCGACAGGTCGGCGCCCAGCTTCACGAGGACCTGGGCGGCGACGCCCTCGCCCTCGCGGATCAGCCCGAGCAGGATGTGCTCGGTGCCGATGTAGTTGTGGCCGAGCTGCAGCGCCTCGCGGAGGCTGAGCTCGAGGACCTTCTTGGCGCGGGGCGTGAAGGGGATGTGGCCGCTGGGCGACTGGGTGCCCTGGCCGATGATCTCCTCGACCTGCTTGCGCACGGCCTCGAGGGAGATCCCCAGGGACTCGAGGGCCTTGGCGGCGACGCCCTCGCCCTCGTGGATCAGCCCGAGCAGGATGTGCTCGGTACCGATGTAGTTGTGGTTGAGGAGGCGGGCCTCCTCTTGGGCGAGGACCACGACTCGGCGGGCACGGTCTGTGAAGCGTTCGAACACCTGATGCCTCCCTCGCGGGGCCGGGTGCCCCGTCAGGATTCGTAGCCGGAGTCTACCGCTCCCCCCCGACATCCCGGCCCCCTGGGATGTCGGAGAGGAGCGGAGTCCCCGTCCCCCGTGTTCCCCCCCGCCCAGATCCATCGGCGTGGGGCCAGGGCCCGACATGGGCCGTCGGACCCGTTTCGGACGTCTCGGCCTGCGTCGGGCCGCGGAGCGTGCCGGAGCCCCTGGTCAGGACCTCAGAGGGTGACGGGGCGCTCGGTCCACTTGCCGAGGGCCGGGCGCTGCCACGAGGCGAAGGCGTCGAGGACCTCGGCGGCGGTCGGGGCGGTGACCACGCTGGCCCGCACCTCCTCGCCGATGAAGCCGTCGGCGAGGGCCCGGTCGAGCAGGGCCGCGGCCGGCGCCCAGAACCCGCCGACGTCGACGAGGCCCACCGGCTTGTCGTGCACGCCGAGCTGGGTCCAGGTCATGGCCTCGAACACCTCCTCGAAGGTGCCGAGGCCGCCGGGCAGGGCGAGGAAGCCGTCGGACAGCTCGGCCATGCGGGCCTTGCGCTCGTGCATGGAGGCCGTGACCTCCAGCCGGGTGAGGCCGGGGTGGGCGATCTCCACCCGGTTGAGGAAGTCGGGGATGATGCCGACGACCTCGCCCCCGGCGGCCATGGCCGCGTCGGCCACCCGGCCCATCAGCCCGACCGAGCCGCCGCCGTAGACCAGGCCGATCCCCCGCTCGGCGAGCACCGCGCCGGTGGCCTCGGCGGCCTCGACGTAGGCCGGGTCGGTGCCCGGGTTCGACCCGCAGAAGACACAGACCCGGTGGAGATCCACGCCGGCATCCTGCCAGGCCGTCCGGCGGGGACGGGCCGTCAGGGACCGACGTAGTGGGCGCTGGGGCGGATGAGCTTGGCCGCGGCGGCCTGCTCGACGGCGTGGGCGCCCCAGCCGACGGTGCGGCTGACCGCGAAGGTCGGCGTGAAGAGCGCCCGGGAGAGGCCGGCGGCGGCCATCACCACGCCGGCGTAGTACTCGACGTTGCTGGGCAGCGGGCGGTCGGGCTTGGCCTCCTGGAGGGCGGCGAGGATCCGGCCCTCCACCGCGACGGCCCGGTCGACCAGCTCGCCGCCGAGGCCCACCGCGACCTCGCGGAGGAGGTCCGACCGGGGGTCGTGCGAGCGGTAGACGGCGTGGCCGAAGCCCATGATCCGCCGCCCCGCGGCCAGCTCGGCGGCCACCCACGCCTCGGTGCGGTCCGGGTCGCCGATGGCGTCGAGGGCGTCCAACGCCCGGCTGGGGGCGCCGCCGTGGAGCGGGCCGGCCAGCGCGCCGAGGGCGGCGGTGACCGCGTCGACCATGTCGGCTCCGGTCGAGGCGACCACCCGGGCGGTGAAGGTCGAGGCGTTGAAGCCGTGGTCGATCGTCAGGATCAGGTAGGTCTCGAGGGCCCGGGCCGCCTCCGCGGTGGGCCGCTCGCCGGTGACCATCTGGAGGTAGGCCGCGGCGAGCCGAGGTCGGGGTCGGGCGTGACCGGGTCGAGGCCGAGGCTGGCCCGGTGGAGGCCGGCGACCAGCGTGGGCACCACCGCGGCGACCCGCAGCGCCTGGGCCGCCCGCGCGCTCGGGCGACGACGTCGACCAGCGGCCGGAGGTCGAGGTCGCTCGCCGCGATCGACAGGGCGGCCCGCAGCCGGCCGAGCGTCGGACCGGTGGCCTGGCCCAGGTCGCCCAGCAGCGGGGCCACGGACGGGGGCAGGGCCCGGAGGTCGGCGACGGCCCGGGAGAAGGCGGCCAGCTCGGCCCGGCCCGGCAGGTGGCCGACGGCGACGAGGTGCCACACCTCCTCGAACGAGCAGCGGCGGGCCAGGACGGGGGCGTCGTGGCCGCGGTAGTGGTAGCGGCCGGCCTCGCCGTCGACGTCGCCGATGGTGGTGTCGGCGACGGCGACGCCGGAGAGGCCGGGAGGGACGTCGATCAGGTCGGTGGTCATGTCTCGATCCTCGGCCCGTCGGCGCCGCTGATCAACGTTGATCCGATCAACGTTGATCCCGGTCCACCCAGGGTGCACGATGGCGCGATGGGGACCTACGTCGGCAGCGCGGAGGCGGCCCGGATCCTGGGCGTCCGTCCGTCGACCCTCTACGCCTACGTGAGCCGCGGCCTGGTCGAGCGGCGCCTCGGACCCGACGGTCGGCGCTCGCTCTACGCCCTCGACGACGTCGAGGCCCTGGCCCGGCGGGGACGCAGCCGCACCGCCCCGGCCCCTCCGTCGATCGACGTGCGGATCACCAGCGCGATCACCGTGCTCGACGAGGACGGCCCCACCTACCGGGGCCACCGGGTCGAGGTGCTGGCCGAGGAGGCCACCTTCGAGCAGGTGGCCGAGCTGCTGTGGACCGGCGAGCTGCCCGCCGCCCCGCCCAGGTGGCCCGAGCCGACCGCGGACGACCTGGCGGCCGCGGCCGCGGCCCGCGATGCGGTCGGCCGACCAGGGCTGTCCGCGCTGACGGCGACGGCCACGGTGCTCGCCGAGCACCACCGGGACGACCCGCCGGACCTCGCCGCCCGTCGGCTCCTGGGCGTCGCCCCGCTCGTGGTCGGCGCCGCGGATCCCGGAGACGGCCCCGTGGCCGAGCGGCTGGTCCGGGCGCTCACCGGCCGCGACGACGCCGCGACCGTCACCGCGGTCGACCGGGCCCTGGTGCTGATGGCCGACCACGAGCTCACCACCAGCACCCTGGCGGTGCGAGTCGCCGCGTCGGTGCGTCCGCCGATGGGCCACGCGCTCGTCGCCGGGCTCGCCACCATGGCCGGCGACCTCCACGGTGGAGCGGCCGCCCACGTCGGCGAGCTCCTGGTGGAGGTGCGCGCCGACGGCGCGGCTGCCGCCATCGCCCGGCGTCGCTCCCGGCGGGAGCGGATACCCGGCTTCGGCCACAGCATCTACCGACGGCGCGACCCCCGGCTCGCACCGCTGCTCGAGGCGGTCGCCCTCCTCCCCGACCCGGACGAGTGGGCTCCGGCGGTGGACGACCTGCTCGCCGAGGCCGGGGCCCGCCTGTCGCACCCGCCGAACGTCGACCTCGGGCTGGGCGTCCTCCACGCGACCGCCGGACTGGCCCCCGACACGCCCCTGTTCGCGGTGGCCCGCCTCGCCGGCTTCGGCGCCCACGCGGCCGAGGAGCTCGAGGCCCGCCCCGTGCGCTACCGCGGCCTGGCCCGCCCGCCCACCTGACGTCGGCGATGCTGGCGAGGTGCAGCAGCAGGCGCAGGCGTCGGCCCTGGAACGGGGCGCCCTCGGCGGGCTCGCCGCGTTCCGCGCCGCGGCCTGGGTGTGGATGGCCGTCGTCCTCGCCGTGTCGTGGGACGACCTGGGCCACCCGGGCGTCGCCGTCGGGCTCTGCGCGCTGGCCCTGGCGGTCACCGTCGCGGCCGGGCTCGCCGCTCGACTCGCGCCGTCGCTGGCCCTCCACCCGGCGGCGGTCGCGGGCGAGCTCGCGGTCGCCACCGCCCTCCTCGTCGCCGACGGGTGGGTGTACGGCGGACCGCACAGCCAGTCGCTCGGGTCGGCCTGGCCCATCGCCGGCGCGCTGGCCGCCGGCATGGCCCTGGGCCCGTGGGTCGGCGTCGGCGCGGGCGTCGTGCTCGGCCTGGGCCGCTGGGTGGGGACCGGCCTCGACGACCTGCCCCCGCCAGCCGCCCTGTCCCTCCTGTCGACCGGCGTGCTCTACGCGCTGGCGGGCGGCGGGGCCGGCATCGTGATGGACCGGCTGCGGCGGGCCGAGCGGGAGATCGCGGCGGCCCGGGCCCGCGAGGAGGTGGCCCGCACCCTGCACGACGGCGTGCTGCAGACCCTCGCCGTCGTGCAGCGGCGCGCCCCCGACGGAGAGCTGGCGGCGCTGGCCCGCACCCAGGAGCGCGAGCTCCGCGAGTTCCTCTTCGGCATCGACCGCCCACCGGGCGACCTGCTCACCGAGCTGCGCCGGGAGGCCCACTCGGCCGAGCGGCGCCATCAGCTCACGGTGACGGTCACCGCGGTCGACGACCCCGACCCGCTCCCGGCCGAGGCGGTCAGCGCGGTGGTCGGCGCCGTCCGGGAGGCCCTCACCAACGCGGCCAAGCACGGCGGGGCCTCGGAGGTCGTCGTGTTCGTCGACCCCGGCGATCCCGCCGAGGGCGGCGACGGGCTGTTCGTGTCGGTCCACGACGACGGGTGCGGCTTCGACCCCGCCTCGACCCCCGAGGGCGTCGGGCTGGGGCGGTCGATCCGGGGTCGCATCGCCGAGGTCGGCGGCCAGGTCGAGGTCGCGTCCAGCCCCGGCCACGGCACCGAGGTCCGCATCCACCTCGGCGGCTGACGGCCGGCTCATCCCCTCGCCTTCCATCGGGCTCGGTTGTGGGGGCCGCACCAGCGTTGGAGGTTGGCGAGGACGGTCGGTCCGCCCTTGGCTGTAGGGGCGGATGTGGTCGTACTGGAGGAACGCCGTGGCCGTGCAGCCGGGGTGGCCGCAGGTGGGGTGGCGTTCGTCGAGCACCCGTCGTTGCCGTGCGGGTCGGTGATCGTCGCCTGGGGCTGGCGTCGATCGGGTGGCCCTGCATGTCGTGGAGGAGCAGCGACACGAACGCCTCGGGCAGCAGCGACGTGACGGCGTGCTCGGATAGCGGGGTGCCGTCGGCCAGGGTGGCCGGTCCGTCGCCCTCTCGGATGTGGATGACGACCTCGGCGGTCACCGACCCGCCTCCGTCGGTCGACCGCGGCGCCAGGGCGTCGGCGCGTTGCTGGCGGAGCGACGCGCCCGTGGCGCGCGGGCTGCGGGTGACCTGGGTGTCGATCACCGCGCACAGCGCCCCGGCGACCTCCGGGGACAGGCGGGCGGTGAGGGTGACCATGCCGTCGGCGTCGGTGCGCCACGACACGCTGCGCTCCCGGTGCTGGCGATCGGTGATGGCGTCGGGGTCCTCGTGACGCTGCGACCATGCCGCGATGCGGGCGCCGAGCGCGCCCGTGGGCGCGTCGGCGGCCAGGGCGACCAGCTCACCGGCGTTGGCGTCGGTCAGGTGCGGCACCAGCACCCGGGCCTTCGCATAGGACACATCACCGGAGCGCATCGCCGCGTCGAGCTCGGGGTGCTCCCGCATGGCCCGGGCCACCCGCACCTGCGTGCGCGCCGTCGAGACCTCCAGATCGCACGCGGATCGGCGAGCCACCCGGCGCACGACAGGGCACCCCACGCGGCCCAGGTGCCGCGGGCATCGAGCTCACCGACGAGCACCAGCAGCTCGTAGGTGCCCACCGACAGCCGCTCCGCCAGGGTGACGATCTCGGCCTCCAACCGCTCCGCCGGCAGGTCGCCGACGGTCCACCGGACGCTGCCGTCGCCTCTCGTCGAGGTCCGCTCTTCTGTCTCCATGACCCGCCTCCACCGCCGTGGTCGAACTCCGTTCGACTGTACGCAGGGGGTGTGACAGCGAAGCCCAAGCCCAGGTCAAGCCACGCTTCTCGGTCGCGTCGCCCGGGCGGGACGCGCCCGCGGGCGCGTCCTGGGCTCGTCCCATGTCGGGACGGAGCCACACCCCTCGTTCGACCAGCCTGCGACCACGAGTGGGCCCCGCGGTCGACGCACCGTCACCGACCGGCAGCACCGTGAGGCCTTGGGCCCGAGCCGACGTTGCCGGCGCGAACCAACGTCACGCCCATCCTCCTACCGGATCACCCGCACAACAACACCTCTCCACGACAGTCCGCCGAACGGTCGATTCGACGGTTGCTGTGGCCTGATCTCCGCTTCGAACGTCGTGTCTGGTGGGGTCGCCTCCGCTAGGGCCGACGGCCTCTCGACGGCGCCGACGTCGCAGGCAGAGACACCGTCGCCGTCGCCGTCCAACGGGCCGAGGGGTGCCGATCACGTCGCTGCCACCGGCTCGGACAGGACGCGTCGTCCGGCAGGGATGGCGTCGATGAGTGGCGACGTGGCGAGCGGTGGTTGCGGAATGGCCCCTACGCCGAAGTCTGGGATGGTCACCTCGACGTCCTGAAGGTCGGTCGGACCCGTCAACGCGCACGACGCATCGCTTGCCATGACGTAACCGCTCGACTCGGGTGCCGTCCCGGTGCACACCGGCTCCAAACCCTGGCGGTAGCGCGTGGCGAAGAGAAGCGAGGAGACTCGCGACTGAACGCCCCTCGCCAGTCGTCGTCAGCGCAGGGCCGTCCATCCCCACGAAGGTCGACTCGCCTGCGCGACGAGAGTGCCCTGGTCTGAGGACGGTCGACTCGAACAGGCCACGTAGCTGGGTCTGTATCCACCACCGCAGTGCCTTCGCGGGCCGACGGACAAGGTCGGTTGGCCGACGTCGACGAGGGCCGAACGCACCAGGACCAGCGTTCCGGCAACCACGAGGTTCGTCTGTACCCCGGCACACCCGGGTCGCCTCCCAGGGAGGCAGTCGACGCGGACGAGTGTGAGCCGAAGCGTCCGCCGCCACGGTGATCGATGAGTCGAATAGCGATACCTGGCGTGCCTCCAGGTTCACCCGGATCGAGCCATCCGACGCTTCACGGCCCGCTGTCGTGTCCAGTCGCCATCGGGGACGCTGATCGTCGGCCACACCGAGAGCGCTTGCCTCCTGGAGAGCGGCGCGCGAAGGTGCAACGTCACCCGCACCTGCGGTTGCCTCACAGACACCGTCGCCGGGCATCACGTCGGAGCCGGTAGCCCCGGTGGCTGACGGATGACGACCGAACGGCGGCGGAGGCGGATCGCATGCCGCCAGGAGCGGCGTCGCGATCGAACGCCGCCGCTACCGAGGAACGTGACTGATCGAACCGATCACGGTCACCCCCGGCATACATCGGGCCCTTCGCCCGACGAGACGACTGAGCGTGCCCGTCGTCGCCGGACGATAGTGCCGATCGGGGCTGGCACTGTCGCTCGCTCGGCGAAAGCGGGTCGGTCTTCGACGGCGGCGTCCGACGGTCGGCCGCAGCGTTCACGCGAACCGTCGGCACGTCAGGCCGGTCGGCCGGACTCAGCAAACGCCGACCTCCAGGTCACCCTCAAGAGGGCCGGTCGAATCCGCTCTAGGCGCGGGCGGGCCGCAGTCGGGGCCGGGGCCCGGCGGCGGGGATCCCTCGACCTCGGTCGTCGACATCACCCAGCGGTCGCCGCCGGCCTGCTTGGCCCGGTACATCGCCTGGTCGGCGAGCAGCAGGGCGTTGGCCACGTCGAGCCCGGGGGTCACCCACACCACGCCGACGCTGGCCGCGACGCGCAGGGCGACGCCGCTGACCTCGACCGGCTCCCGGCAGAGGCGGCACACCGCGTCGGCCGCCCCCTCCACCGCGAAGCGTCCGCCGGAGCCGACCACGACGACGAACTCGTCGCCGCCGATGCGGCCCGAGCACCACGCCGCTGAGCCCGTCGCGCAGGCGGGTCGCCAAGCGGGCCAGCACCACGTCGCCGACGGCGTGGCCGTGCCGGTCGTTGACCGCCTTGAACCCGTCCAGGTCGACGAGCATCAGGCCCTCGGGCGGCTCGGAGGAGGCGAACTCCCGGCCGAGGCGCTCGTGGAGGGCGCGGCGGTTGAGGAACCCGGTGAGGTCGTCCTGCGAGGCCAGCACGTCCATCTCGTGCTCCCGGCGGACCCGGTCGGAGACGTCGGTGCACACCCAGACCTGGTGGTCGTCGTGGCCGGCGACCGCGTGGCCCCGCAGCTCGAGGTGCAGGCGGGTCCGGGTCGCGGTGGCGGACAGGGCGACCGGGATCGGGCGACCGTCGCAGGTCACGTCCGGACGGGCCAGGTCGGGGATGACCTCCTCGACGGGCCGCCCGACGCACTCTGCGCGTGGGCGACCGACCAGCGCCAGGAAGCGGGCGTTGCACATCCCGACGACGCCCCCGTCGACGGTGAGCACGGCCTCGGCGATGGTGTCGAACACCGCGGCCTGCTGGGCCGTCAGCAGCGCCAGCTCCTCCCGCTCGCGGATGCGCTCGATCAGCTGGCTCCGGAGGTCGAGGTGCGTCACCACGATGGCGAGGCCCAGCGGCACGCCCATCACCCCGACGGGCCGGAAGTCACCGCCCTCCACCAGCAGCGCCCCGATCGGGCCGAGCAGCATCGCGATGCAGTAGGCGGTGAAGGCCTCGGAGCTGGCACCCAGGTTGACCGCGGCCCCCACCCAGTTGGCCACGGCCACGGCGATCACCATGGTCACCACGATGGGCTCGTCCCAGGGCATGAAGGCCCAGAACCAGGCGGCGATGATGGTGGCCGTCCACAGTGCGCCGAGGGCGAACAGCGCCTCCCACTGGTCGGTGGGGAGGCGGTGCGGGTCCTGCCGGTAGCGGGCACGGAGGGACTCGTGGAAGCAGGCGTGGCCCACGACGGCGAGCACCCACAGACCGAGCCCGAGCGGATCGGAGCCGGTCTCGAGGGCGACGGCGAGCAGGAACACCGACGTGGCCACGATGGCCCGGAGCGAGCCCCGGCCGACCTCCACGAGCGCATCCAGCCGTCGCTGGAGGAGGCGCGCATGGCGGTCGTCGGCGACGACGGTCGGACTGGCGGGATGGGTCATGCCGTGGCCCCCCTCCGGGCACGACTGGGCGGCGGCCCCGACGCCCGGAGCGGAGGGGTCCCCCCGGACCCGTCCCACCCGGGCCCGGGGCCCTCACCTCCCCCTCATCGGTTCCCAACGACTGTTCGTGAAGATTGCAGCACTCAAAGTGGTGCGAACCCGGTCACAGGGTCGAACGGCCTAGGTGGCTTGGGCCCCCGACTCGGCCTCCTCGGCCTCGGGCGGCCCGGTCGGAGGCTCCTCGTCGAGCGGCACCCGCACCGCGAGGGCACCGGCCCGCAGCCGGTAGCGCAGCGGGCTGCGCAGGGTCACGACCTCCCCGTCGACCGCGACCAGGAGCCGGTGGTCGCCGGCGGCCACGGTGATCTCGTCGGTCGAGAGCGACTCCAACCGGGGGGTCGACGACGCCCCTCTGAGCAGCGCCCGCACGGCCAGGCCGGCGAAGGCCAGCCGGGACTCGGCCCGGGCGACGTAGCAGCACAGGACGCCCTCGGTGAGCGTCGTCCTCGCCCCCACGCCGCGGGGGCCGACCTCGTAGGCGTTGTTGCCGACGAACACGAAGGGCGACCGCAGGTGCCAGCGCTCGCCGTCGCCCGAGATGCGCAGCCGTCGGGTCGGGAAGCGCCGCACCACCCGCAGGGCGGCGACCGGCGCGGACCGCACCTTTCCCCATCCCCGCGTCGACCGGATGTCGTCGCGCAGGTCGACCATCACCGGGTACAGGCCGATCGACGAGTTGTTGACGAAGGTGCGCCCGTTCACCTCGGCCACGTCGATCTGCGTCGTCCTGCCCCCGACGACCACTCCGGCCGCGCCCTCGAGGTCCAGCGGGATCCCCAGGTCCTTGGCGAAGTGGTTGAAGGTGCCCATCGGCAGCACCCCGAGCGTCACGTCGCCGGCCGCGGCCACCGCAGCCGCCGTGCCGAGCGACCCGTCGCCGCCGCCGACGGCCAGCACGTCCGGGCCCCGTCCGACCGCCTCCTCCAGGGTCGCCTCCAGCTCCTCCCCCCGCACCAGGGCGACCCGGGGTTCGACGCCGTGGGCCGCGAAGGCCGCCAGCACGCGGTCGCGCTCGGCCTCGGCCTCGTCGCCCTCGACCGACCCGGCACCGTGGTTGACGACGACCTCGACGTGCATCCGGCGACGATACGGGCCGGACGGGCCGATGCCGACCCGTGCGAGGATGTCGCCCGTGTCCGACCTCGACGTGGTGCGGGTCGTCGTCGCCGACGACCACCAGATCTGGCGCTCGGGGGTCCGGGCCGACCTGGGCAGCTCCTTCCAGGTGGTCGGCGAGGCGGCCGACGCCGACGAGGCCATCGCCGTCATCGAGCGGACCCGCCCCGACCTGGTGATCTGCGACCTGCACATGCCCGCGGGCGGGGGCATCAAGGTCGCCCGGACCTGCGGCGAGCAGACCCGGATCGTGATGCTCACCGTCAGCGAGGCCGAGCGCGACCTGCTCGACGCGGTGGCCGCCGGCGCGGTCGGCTACCTGGTGAAGTCGACCCCGTCCGACGAGCTCCGCCTCGCCCTGTGGAAGGCGGCCCACGGCGAGCCGGTGTTCTCCCCCAGCCTGGCCGCGCTGGTGCTGGGCGAGTTCCGGCGCATGCACAAGACCGGCGGCGACGGGCAGGCCCTCTCCGACCGCGAGCGGGAGGTGCTCCAGCACGTCGCCCGCGGCCACACCTACCGCGAGATCGGCGAGGAGCTGTTCATCGCCGAGAAGACGGTCGAGAACCACGTGCGCAACATCCTCGGCAAGCTCCACCTCAACCGGAAGCAGGAGCTCATCCGCTACGCCCTGGAGCACGGCATCGAGTAGCCGCGCCCGGGGCTCCGTCAGGAGGCGTCGGCGAGGGGCTCCTCGATCGCACCGGCCGCGACGACGCCGTCGAGGTGCTCGAGGATGATCCGGTTGAACGTGCCGGAGTGCTCGAGCTGGAAGCCGTGGGCCCCGCCCCGCACCACCACCAGCTCGGCGGTGGGGATGCGCTCGGCCAGCTCCACCGAGTCGCCCCGCGGGGTCAGGATGTCCTGGCTCCCGACCACCACCAGGGTCGGGACGGTGATGGTGGACAGCTCGTCGGCCACCGCGTCGTCCATGGCCAGGATGGCCCGGGCCTGGGCGACGAACCCGTGCGACGGCACGTCGAGCACGAGCGGGGCGATGAAGGCGACCAGCGGCCAGACCCGCCGCAGCGACCGGGGCCCGACCAGCCAGCGCATGTTGTCGTGGACGAAGGTGCCCATGCCGTCGGCCTCGGCCGTGTCGGCCCAGTCGGCCAACAGCTCGCGCCGCCAGGGGAGGTGGCGGCACGCGGTGCAGGCCAGGGCCAGCGACCGCACCCGCTCGGGGTGGCGCACGGCCAGGATCTGGGCCAGCACCCCGCCCATCGACACGCCGAGCACGTGGGCCGAGGTCTCGCCGGCGGCGTCGAGCACCCGCACCGCGTCGTCGGCCATGACCTCGAGGTCGTAGGGGCCGAGGGGCTTGTCGGAGCTGCCGACGCCCCGGTTGTCGAAGGCGATGCAGCGGTAGCGGGCCCCGAAGGCCCGGCGCTGCATGATCCACGCCCGGCTGTCGGCGCCGAGCCCGTGGACGAGCAGCAGGGGCTCGCCGTCGCTCGGACCCCACACCTGGTAGTGGAGCCGGGTCCCGTCGGCGGAGCGCACGTAGGCCATCAGAGGAACCTCCGGCCGGAGCCGTCCAGCAGGGTCTGGACGCCGGCCCGGGCCGCGTCGACCAGCTCGGCCACCGCGAGCGGGCCCTTGCCGGGTGGGTGGTCGATGGCCTCGCCGACGAGGACGCGCCAGTGGCGGCCCAGCTCCCGGCCCACCAGGGCCACGGGGATCACGGCGGCACCCGTGGTCAGGGCCGGGGCCAGGGCCTCGGGCGCCAGCGGACCGGCCCGGTGCGAGCGGACGTCGCGCCCCAGCGGCAGGCCGACGAGGTGGCCGTCGCGCAGCAGGCCGGTGAGCTCGGCGGGCCGGTCGACGACCGCGCCGAGGGCTCGCCCGAGCGTGGCGACCGGGGGGACGTCCGGCAGCCCGGCGGTGCGGACGTGACGGCCCGTCGCCTGTCGGATGCCACGGGCCAGCACCACCGCCTCCGACAGCCCGAGCACGCGGTTGTGCACGAGCACGGCGCCCCCCTTGGCCGGGATGCGCTCGACCCACTGGGTCTCGACGCTCCACCGCAGGCCGAAGAGCGGCGAGACGGCCTCGATCAGGTCGGGGTCGAGGCCCCACTCGTCGATGGGGTGGGTGCCGTCGATCCGACGCCGCACGATGTCGGGGAGGCCGGGGAGCGTCGGGGCCGTCGCCATCACGCCGCCTTCCGGTGGGTGACGTCGAGGTGGACGATGTCGGCCCACTCGTACAGGTCGCGCAGCACCGACTCGGTCGAGCGGACCGGGTCGAGGTGGAGCACCTCCTGTCCGACGGCACCGTCGGCACCGCGGCCACGGGTGAGCAGCTCGATCACGTGGGCCGGCAGCGGCGCGCCGGTGAGCTCGCACACGGCGCGGGCGGCCCACCAGCTGGGACCGAACGCGGGCACGGGGATGCGCCCGCCCATGCGGGCCGCCTTGAGCGGTGTCACCGCGCCCGGGCCGACGACGTTGACGGTGAGGTCGATGCCGCTCTCGAAGGCGCGCACGACGGCCGCCGCCGCGTCCTCCTGGTGGAGCAGGGAGAACGGCGGATCGGCCACCGCCGACACGGGCACGACCGGCAGCCGCAGGTAGCGCCCGAGCGGGCTGGCGATGTGCGGGCCGACGACCGGCGCGAAGCGCAGGATCGTGACCGGCACGTCGGCCACCCGACCGGCCTCGGCGGCCATCTCCTCGACCCGGGCCAGGCTGCGGGCCCACGGGGTCGTGGGCGCCGCCGGCACCAGCTCGTCGGGCTTCTGCGGCCCGCCCCGGGGGCGGCCGTAGACCTCGATGCCGCTGCGCACGACGATCCGCTCGAGCGACGGGCTCTGGGCCGCGGCGCCGAGGGCGACGATGGCCGAGGCGTCGTTGATCGAGGGTGCGTCGTGCACCGAGACCCGGGCGCCGGGCTCGTACACCCCGAGGTGGATCAGCGCGGTCGGCTCGAGGTCGCGGACGATGGCAACGGTGCGATCACGGTCCCGGGGGTCGGCGAGGTGGAAGTGGGCCCGGGGGATGCGGCCGCGGGGTGGGTCGATGTCGACGCCGACGATCTCGTCGACGGTCGGGTCGGCCTCCAGCACGTTGGTGACGCGCGTGCCGAGCTCTCCCCCCATCCCCGTGAGCAGCACGCGCTGTCCCATGCTCAGGCCTCCTGGTCGCCCGGGTCCCCATCCTGCCCGCTCCCGACCGCCGGGTCGGCCAACCTGCGGTCCGAGGTGGCATCCAGCGACTCCGGCGGCTCCGGGCGGAGGCTCGGGAAGAGGACGACGTCGCGGATCGAGGGGGTGTCGGCCAGCAGCATCACCAGGCGGTCGATGCCGATGCCCAGGCCGCCGGTGGGAGGGAGGCCGTACTCGAGGGCCCGCACGTAGTCGAGGTCGACGGCCATGGCCTCGGCGTCGCCGGCGTCGCGCTGGCGGGCCTGGTCCTCGAAGCGCTCCCGCTGGTCGACGGGGTCGGTGAGCTCGCTGAAGGCGTTGCACAGCTCGCGACCGGCGACGATGGCCTCGAAGCGCTCGACCTCGCCGGGGCGCTCGCGATGCGGGCGCGAGAGGGGCGAGACCTCCTGCGGGTAGTCGATGACGAACACCGGCCCCCACAGCTCGTGCCTCGGTCGTCTTCTCGTAGATCTCGAGGAGGATCTTGCCGGGGCCGGCGTCGTCGGGGACCTCCACGCCGTGCTCGATCGCCACCGCCCGCAGCTCCTCGACGGGCTGGCGCACGTCGAGGGCCACGCCGATCTGCTCCTCGACCAGGTCGGCGAGGCGCGCCCGCCGCCACGGCGTGGTGAGGTCGAGCTCGCGGCCGCCGTAGGACAGCACCGTGGTGCCGCACAGCTCGCGGGCCAGGTGGGCGACCAGCTCCTCGGTGAGCTCCATGATGTCGCCGTAGTCGGCGAAGGCCTGGTAGAGCTCGAGCATCGTGAACTCGGGGTTGTGCCGGGTCGACAGCCCCTCGTTGCGGAACACCCGGCCGATCTCGAACACCCGCTCGAACCCGCCGACCACCAGCCGCTTGAGGTACAGCTCCGGCGCGATGCGCAGGAAGAGGTCCTGCTCCAGCGCGTTGTGGTGGGTGGTGAACGGGGTGGCCAGCGCCCCGCCGGGGATCGGGTGCAGGAGAGGCGTCTCGACCTCCATGAACCCGCGGTCCTCCAGCCAGCGCCGGGCGAGCGACACGGCCCGGGACCGCAGCACGAAGGTGCGGCGGGCCTCGTCGTTGACCCACAGGTCGGCGTAGCGCTGGCGGAGCCGCATGCTCGGCGTCGTCGAGCGGCCGCCACTTGTCGGGGAAGGCGCGGGCCGCGGGCGCCAGCAGCACCCAGCTGCGCACCTTCACCGTCAGCTCGCCGCGACGGCTGCGCATGACCGAGCCGTCGATGCCGACCCACGAGCCGAGGGGGACGGCCTTGAGCTCCTCGTAGCCGGGCGTGCCGGGGCCGTCGTCGGACGGGGCGAGGGCCATCACCTGGATGCGGCCCTCCCTGGCCGAGTCCGACCCGGCGGCATCATCGTCGTCCGGTCGGGCCACCCCGGTGTCGGACGCCCGCATCAGGGTCAGGAACAGGAACCGCTTCGAGTCGCGCCGCAGCGCGATGCGACCGGCCAGCCGGACGTGGAACTCCTCGCCGTCGGGCTCCTCCCCCGCCTCGAGGGCGTCGGCCCAGGTGGCCTTGACCGACTCGGGGGTGTGGGTCGGCTCGAAGCGGTAGGGGATGTCCCCCCAGTGGTCGTGCGGGAGCGGGTCCACGGCTACTGGTTCTTGGCGAAGATGAGACGCAGGCCGTGCAGCGTGAGCCAGGGCTCGATGAGCTCGATCGACTTGGTGTACGGCGCGATCAGCGAGGCCAGCCCGCCCGTCGCGAGGATGGTGGCGTCGCTGCCGACCTCGTCGACCATGCGATCGACGATGCCGTCGACCTGGCCGGCGAAGCCGTAGACGGCTCCGGCCTGCAGGGCGTCGACGGTGGTGCGCCCGATGACGCTGCGGGGCTCGACCAGCTCGATGCGGCGCAGGGCGTCGGCCCGCTGGTAGAGGGCATCGAGGCTGATGTCGATGCCGGGGGCGATGGCGCAGCCGAGCAGCTCGCCCTGGCCGGAGATGGCGTCGTAGGTGGTGGCCGTGCCGAAGTCGATCACGACGGCGGGACCGCCGAAGAGGTCGATGGCCGCGACCGCGTTGGCGATCCGGTCGGCGCCGACCTCGCGGGGGTTGTCGGTGAGCACCGGCATCCCGGTGCGCACGCCGGGCTCCAGCACGACGGGCCGGAACCCGAAGTAGCGCTCCGTCATGTCGCGGAAGGCGGAGGTCGCTCGCGGCACCACCGAGGAGATGCAGATGCCGTCGATGTCGTCGTCGAACGAGAAGCCGTGGAAGCCCAGGAACTCCTGCACCATCAGGGCGTGCTCGTCCGCGGTGCGCTCCGACTTGGTGGCGATCCGCCAGTGGTCGAGCAGCCCCTGCTCGCACCGCGACGTCCCCTCGACCTGGTTCCCCGACGCGTCCGGTCCCTCGTAGAGGCCGATCACGGTCTGGGTGTTGCCGATGTCGATGGCGAGCAGCACCGACAAAGCATGCTCGCCGACCCCTCGACCGCCGAAATCCCTCGGGATGTGCGCCCTCGGACGACCGGCGATCAGCCCCGGTGGGTGACCACCACGTCGAGGCCGATGTCGAGGACGGGGGCCGAGTTGGTGAGCGAGCCGGACGACACCAGGTCGGCGCCGCACTCGGCGAAGGAGCGCACGGTCTCGAGGGTGATGCCGCCGGAGAGCTCGACGAGCGGCCGGCGACCTCCGTGCGCGGCGACGTGCTCGTCGACGATCACCACCGCGGCCCGCGCCTCCTCCGGGGACATGTTGTCGAGCAGGAGGGCGTCGGCGCCGGCCTCCATCGCCTCGTGCACCTTCTGGTGCGTGTCGCACTCGACGTGGACGGTGCGGGCCGGGAACAGCTCACGGGCCCGGGTCACGGCCTCGGCCACGCCGACCAGCTCCAGGTGGTTGTCCTTGAGCATCACCCACTCCGACAGGTTGCCCCGGTGGCTGGCGCCGCCCCCGGCGCGGACCGCCGCCTTCTCCAGCGAGCGCAGGCCGGGCGTGGTCTTGCGGGTGTCCCACACCCGGAGGGTGGGTCCGGCGGCCTCGACGAACCGCCGGGTGAGGGTGGCGATGCCCGAGAGGTGGGAGATCAGGTTCAGCGCGGTCCGCTCGGCGGTGAGCATCGACGGGAGCGGGCCCCGCACGAGGGCGATCACGTCACCGGCGTCGACGGGGTCGCCGTCGGCCAGCACCCAGGCCGCCGCCAGGTCGGTGTCGACCTGGCGCAGCACCTCGTCGACGCACATCCGTCCGGCCACGACGCCGCCGGCGCGGGTGCGCAGCTCGGCCTCGGCGGTCGAGGTCGGGGGCAGCAGCGCGGCGCTGATGTCGCCCAACGGGGTGAGGTCCTCGGCCAGGGCGCGGGACACCACCTCGCGCACGGCGGTCACCGGGGGGTCGAAGGGTCCCATGGCCCGCAGTCTGGCGCGCCCGGGACGTCAGCCCGGGGGTCGCAGCAGCACGGGCGCGAGGAGGGCGCCGAGCAGCAGGGCCGGATCGGGGCGCAGGCCGCCCTCCTCGGGCGGGCGCCGGTCGACCAGGACCACACCCGGCGGGAGGTGGTGGCGGGTGCCGGGGACGTCCCACACGGGCGTGGTGCGGGCCAGCGCGGCGCCCGCGGCATCGGTGACGACGAGGGAGGGCGAGTCCGTCGCCGCCTCGGTCAGGACGCCGACCTCGGTGCCGGCGGCGTCGACGACCCGCGCCCGGAGGCCCTGGACGATCGCCTCGCCGTGGATCGTGCCCACGACGGTGCCGGCGCGGCGGACGTCGACCACCGGCTCGATGCGGGCCGTCGGTCGGACCAGGCGGAGCACCTCCCCGTTGGCCGCGTCGAGCACCGAGATCTCGGTGACGCGGCCGCTCGGGCTCGCCACCAGGGCCCGACCGAGGCGGGTGAGCAGTCCGGGCGGCCGGGCGACGATCGCGCCGACGCGGGTGTCGTCGGGCAGGGCCAGTCGTCGGGTGCCGTCGGCGCCGGGCTGGAGCTCGAGCAGGAGCAGGGGGATGTCCAGCGGGTCGGTGGCCGCGACGGCGGACGGGGGGGCCTCGTCGAGCACCCGCGGGCCGGTCGGGTCGTCCGGCGGGGCCTCCGTGGGCGGGCGCGGGTGGGAGCGGGGCAGGGCGGCGACCGGGGTCGAGTCGAGCCCGGCCAGTCCGCCGTCGGCCACGTGCTCGGTCCACTGCGAGCCGTCGAAGAAGCGGACCTGGTGGCGCTGCCAGGGGTCGGCGTGCCAGCCGGCCCGGCCGGCGGCGGTGGCGGGTGCGCTCGGGCTCACGGGTCGGACGATACCGACTGCCACGCCCGCCGCGGCGGCGTCGGCGGCGCCCGGCTCAGCCGGCGAGCAGGGTGGTGCGCAGGAAGTCGGCCAGCACCGCGGGGTCGGCCGGCAGCGGCGTCACCCGCTCGGGCCGGTCGAGCAGGTCGGCCAGGTGGTCGGGCAGGGCGGGCCGGATGCCCGTGGCCCGCTCGACCGCGTCGGGGAACTTGGCCGGGTGGGCGGTGGCCAGGACGATGCGAGGCACGTCGGGGTTCGACGGCACCTCCCGGGCGGCCACCAGGGCCACCGCGGTGTGCGGGTCGACCAGCACGCCCGTCTCGGCGTGGACCCGCGCGATCTCGGCGAGCGTCGCGTCGTCGTCGACCCGCACCCCGGAGAAGGTCCCCCGCACCCGCTCCATGCGGGTCTCGCCCACGTCGAGGCGCCCGTGGGCCCGCAGGTCGGCCATGGCCTCGGCGACCACCGAGCCGCTCCGCCCGTAGAGCTCCCACAGGTAGCGCTCGACGTTGCTCGACACCTGGATGTCCATGCTCGGGCTCAACGAGGGCTCGACCGTCTGGAGTCTCCATCACCCCGGAGTCGATCCACCGGGTGAGGACGTCGTTGCGGTTGGAGCCGACCACCAGCCGGTCGACGGGGAGGCCGCCCTGGGCCGCGACCCAGCCGGCCAGCACGTTGCCGAAGTTCCCGGTGGGCACCGAGAACGACACCGGGCTCCCGTCGGGGGCGACGGCCGCGGCCGAGGTCACGTAGTAGACGACCTGGGCCATCACCCGGGCCCAGTTGATGGAGTTCATGGCCGACAGGCTGAGGTCGTCGGCGGAGCGCGGTGTCGGCGAAGGACGCCTTCACCAGGTCCTGGCAGGTGTCGAAGTCGCCGTCGACGGCCACGTTGTGCACGTTGGGCTCGTCGACGGTGGTCATCTGGCGGCGCTGCACCTCGCTCACCCGACCGGCCGGGTGCAGCACGACGATGTCGACCCGCTCGCGCCCCCGGCAGGCCTCGATGGCGGCCGAGCCGGTGTCGCCGGAGGTGGCGACCAGGATCGTGGCCCGCTCGTCGCGGCGGGTCAGCTCGCGGTCCATCATGCGGCCCACCAGCTGGAGGGCGACGTCCTTGAAGGCGAGCGTCGGGCCCCAGAACAGCTCGAGCAGCCAGACGTCGCCCAGCGGACGGACGGGGCACACGTCGGGGTGGGAGAACGTGGCGTAGGCGTCCTCGACCATGGCGTGGAGCTCGTCGCGAGCGAGCACCGGAGCCACGTAGGGGGCCAGCACCTCGACGGCCACGTCGACGTAGCGGTCGGCCGAGGGGTGGACGTCGATCGACGGCCACGTCTCGGGCACGAACAGCCCACCGTCGGGCGCGAGCCCGCCGAGCAGGGCGCCGTCGAAGCCGACCGGTGGGCACGACCCCCGGGTGCTCACGTACCGCACGGCTAGTCCTCGCCGTCGATGACGCGGATCACGCTGCCCACCCGGTGCACCACGGGCAGCTGGCGCAGCTCGGCCACGGTGGCCTGCAGGTCGGCCTCCCGGGCCACGTGGGTGATGAGCAGGATGCGGGCGTCGTCGCCGATGCCCTCCTGCTCCAGCGAGCGGATCGACACCTGGTGGCGCTCGAACACCTCGGCGAGGGCCCGCAGCACGCCGGGCCGGTCGAGGACGTCGATGCTCAGGTAGAAGGGGCTGCGCTGCTCGTCGATGGGCCGGATGCGGGCCCGCTCGGTGATGCCCAGGGTCGCGTGGGTGCCCTTGCGCAGGTTGACCGCGGCGTCGATCACGTCGCCCAGCACGGCCGACGCGGTGGGATCGCCGCCCGCGCCGCGCCCGTAGAACATCAGGTCGCCGACCGCCGCGCCCTCGACGAACACCGCGTTGAAGCTGTCGCGCACGCCGGCCAGCGGGTGCTGGCGGGGCACCAGCGCGGGGTGGACCCGCACCGCGACCTCGGGGCCGTCCGGGCCCTCGACCCGCTCGCACACCGCGAGCAGCTTGATGACCTGGCCCATGCGGGTGGCCGAGGCGATGTCGCCGGCCGTGATGCCGGAGATGCCCTCGTGGTACACGTCGCCGGCCACGACCCGGGCCCCGAAGGCGAGCGAGGCGATGATCGCGGCCTTGGCCCCGGCGTCGTAGCCCTCGACGTCGGCGGTGGGGTCGCGCTCGGCGTACCCGAGGCTCTGGGCCTCGGCCAGGGCCTCGGCGTAGCCGGTGCCCTCCTCGGTCATCCGGGTCAGGATGAAGTTGGTCGTGCCGTTGACGATGCCCATGACCCGGGCGATGTCCTCGCCGGCCAGCGACTCGCGCAGGGGGCGCATGATCGGGATGCCCCCGGCCACCGCGGCCTCGAACAGCAGGTCGACCTCGGCCGCGTCGGCCGCGGCGGCCAGCTCGCCACCGTGGTTGGCGAGGAGCTCCTTGTTGGCGGTGACCACCGGCTTCCCCGCGCCCACCGCGGCGAGGATCATCTCCCGCGCCGGCTCGATGCCGCCGATGACCTCGACGACCAGGTCGACGTCGGGGTCCGACGCCACCGAGGCGGCGTCGTGGGTGAGCACCCCGTCGGCCAGGGCGAGGCCCCGGTCGCGGGTGAGGCTGCGCACGGCGATGCGGGTGACCTCCAGGCGCACACCGCTGCGGTCGGCGATCGCCTCGCGGCGGGCGTCGATCAGCCCGACGAGGGCGGCGCCGACGTTGCCGCACCCGAGCAGCCCGATGCGGACCGTGGTCGGGGCGGCGGCGTCAGAGGTCTGGTCGGGTGCGGCCACGGCGCGAGGGTAGCCAGCCGGGCTGCGACGCCCTGCAGGGGATGCCGGTTCAGCCGACGTCGGTGAGCGAGCAGGTCGTCGAGCGTCTCCCGGCGGACGACCAGCCGGGCCTCGCCCTCCGGCGACGAACACGACCGCCGGCCGCGAGCACCTTGTTGTAGTTGGAGCCCATCGAGTGGCCGTAGGCGCCCGGTCACCGGGGTGGCGAGCAGGTCGCCGACGGCGACGTCGGCCGGCACCCGGGCGTCGCGCACCAGCAGGTCGCCCGACTCGCAGTGCTTGCCCACCACGGTGACGGTGCGGGTGCGGTCGGCGCGCGGCGCCCGGGCGCAGGAACGTCTCGTAGCCGCTGCCGTAGAGCACGGGGCGGGGGTTGTCGCTCATGCCCCCGTCGACCGACACGTAGGTGCGGATGCCGGGCAGGTCCTTGACCGTGCCGACCGTGTACACGGTGACCGCGGCCGCGGCCACGATGGCCCGGCCCGGCTCGGCGGTGACCCGGGCGGTGATGCCCGCGCTCGTCGCACGCGGCGCGGACGGCGGCGCCCCACTCGGTGATCGTCGGTGCCTCCTCGCCCTCGACGTAGGCCACGCCCAGCCCGCCGCCGATCGACAGCTCGGGCAGGCCGAGCTCGTTGAACCACGGGGCCACCGCGTCGACCGCGTCGTGGAAGAAGTCGGCCTCGAACACCTGGCTGCCGATGTGGAAGTGGATGCCCACCAGCTCGACGGCCGGCGACGCCTGCGCCCGCTCGACCGCCCAGGCGGCGGCGCCGGTCGACAGGGTGAAGCCGAACTTCGAGTCGTCCTGCCCGGTGCGGATGTACTCGTGGGTGTGGGCCTCGATGCCCGGGCGTGACCCGCAGCAGCACCCGCGGCACCCGGCCGTCGGCCCCGTGCAGCGCCTCGAGCCGGTCGAGCTCGTCGAAGCTGTCGACGACGATGCGGCCGACGCCGACCTCGCGGGCGCCGCGCCAGCTCGGCGTCGGACTTGTTGTTGCCGTGCAGCACCAGGCGCTCGGCGGGCACGCCGGCGGCCAGGGCGACGTGCAGCTCGCCGCCGGTGGCGACGTCGAGGTGCATCCCCTCCTCGTGCGGCGAGGCGGGCCATGGCCCGGCACAGGAACGCCTTGGTCGCGTAGGCGACGCCGTCGCCGAAGGCCGCGACCGCCTCCCGGCACCGGGCCCGCAGGTGGTCCTCGTCGTAGACGAACAGCGGCGTGCCGTGGCGGGCGGCGAGGTCGGCGACCGAGCACCCTCCGATGACGAGCCCTCCGTCGGCGTCCGACGTCGGCCGAGTCGGGCAGCAGCTCCCAGGGGATGGCGGTCACGAGCGGTGGATCCTAGGGAAGGCCCCCGGCCGCCCCCGCAAGGGATGCCGCCATCCCTTGGGGGGCCGAGGACGCTCGCGGCTACGATGCTCCCTCCCAGCCCTCGTAGCTCAGCGGATAGAGCATCGGCCTCCGGAGCCGTGTGCGGGCGTTCGAGTCGCCCCGAGGGCGCCAGACGGCACCGGCCCTGACCAGCGCCAACGCAACGGTCAGGGCCGGTTCCGTTCTCTATGCTCCCCCCATGACGGGTGACACAGCGGGTGTGGCGGTCGCTCCGGTGGTGAGCGCCGACCAGCGGCTCTTCTTCGACGCCTACGGCCACGTGGTGCTCCGGGGGCTGTTCGCCGACGAGATCGGCGAGCTGTCGGACGCCTTCGACGAGGTCTTCGACGACGAGACCAACCCCCGGATGGACATGAACATCGTCGGCCACCGGTGGCGGTCGCGGTTCGCCATGGGGGCCTTCGTCGAGATCCACCCCCGCCTCACCGAGCTCATGACCGACCCCCGGCTGGTCGGCGCGGCCCAGGGGCTGCTCGGCGAGGGCGCGGCGTACTCGTGCAGCGACGGCGCGATCTACCACTGCGAGACCGAGTGGCACTACGACACGCCCACCCACGACCTCGACCGGCGCCACGTGAAGTTCGCGTTCTACCTCGAGCCCCTCGCCGGCGACGCCGGCGCGCCCCGGGTCCTGCCCGGCTCGCACCTGCTCAACCGCACGTACCGCGGCGGTCCGCTCGAGCCGTACCTGGGCTTCGACGGTGCCACCGAGGAGCGCACCGGCATCCTCGGCGAGCACCTCCCCCACTGGCCGCTGCCGAGCGAGCCGGGCGACGTCGTGGCCTGGGACTTCCGGATCCTGCACAGCAGCTACGGCCGCACCGAGCCCCGCCGGAAGTTCGCCCTCAACTACTTCAGCGGTCCCGAGGCGCCCCCCGCCGAGCACGCCTGGGCCCGCATGGAGGCCGAGCAGGCCGCCGAGGCGGAGGCGGAGGCCGCGGCCCCGCCTCCGGCGACGACGACACCGACCCGCACCGACGGCGACGGCGACGCCCGCGAGGTGGGCCCGGCGCGCCCGCCGGGTTGCGGGGCGGGCGGCCGCGAAGGTCCGCCCCCGCTCCTGAGGCCGGGCCGCGTCACCCGGCGTCGGCGTCCTCCGGTCCGCCGCCGACGATCCGCTGCACCAGCACCAGGTCGAGCCAGCGGCCGTGCTTGCGTCCGACCTCGGGCATGCGGGCGACCTCCTCGAACCCCATCGCCCGGTGCAGGGCCAGCGAGCCCTCGTTGTCGCCGTCGATCCCCGCGACCAGCACGTGGACGTCACCGCGCCGACGGGCCTCGTCGACCAGCGCGGCGAGGAGCGTGCGGCCGATGCCCCGGCGGTGGTGGGCGCCGTCGACGTGCAGGGTGAGCTCGACGGTGTGGCGGTAGCCGGGGAAGCGGGGACCGCCCCGGAAGCGGCCCCAGCACGTGTAGCCCACGACCTCGCCCTCGAGCTCGGCGACCAGCACCGGGAAGCCCTCGGCGCGCTGGTCGCCGTACCACGCCTCCATCTCGGCCTCGTCGGCCAGGTGGTCCCGCCAGGCGACGGTCGCCGTCGGGATCAGGACGTTGAAGAGGTGGCCGATGGCCGGGAGGTCCGCCTCGACCGCGTCGCGGACGCGGAGGTCCCCATCGATCGGCTCGCCCATGCCCATGCCCCCATCATCGCGGCGCCGGCCAGGTGGCGGGAGCGGTCACCCCCAGAGGGCGACCGCGGCGGCCACGCCGTTGGCGATCGCCACCGCGACGAGCAGCACCGCGAAGGCGTGCGAGCGAGCGCTTGGCCGGCAGCCGGTGGGCGACGAGCGCCGCCGACGAGGCTGCCCACGAGCATGGTGGCCGTGAACGGGACGGCGACGTCCCACTCCACGGCGCCGAGGCCGCGGATGGCCAGGGCGACGGCGGCGTTGCCGGCGACGACCACGAGCGAGGTGCCGATGGCCACCGGCATCGACAGGCCGAGCACCAGGGTCATGGCCGGCACGACGACGAACCCGCCGCCGACGCCGAACGCACCGGTGAGGAAGCCCACCAGCAGACCGGCCCCGGCGACCCTCGCGGCATGGCGGGGGTCGCTGAGCAGGCTGCGGAGCGACATCGGCGGGGAGGCCGCGCCCGAGGGAGCCGAAGCCGGGGCGGGCCGGGCCGCGTCGGTGGCGGTGGGCTCGACCGCGACGCGGGCCGACGTCGTCGTCCCGCCGCCGACGGCCAGCGCCGGGGGCACGGGCGCCAGCGCCTCCAGCGGATCCGCGGCGGCGGCCTCCATCACCTCCTCCTCGCCCTCGCGGGTGCACGACGGGCAGGCGGTGAGCATGCGGTGGGCGGCCACCAGCACCAGGCCCGAGAAGGCGAGCAGGAGCACGTCGCCGTCGACGCGGTGGTTCACCTGCGGCGCCCACCCACGAGCCGAGGACGCCGACGGCCACGAAGGTCGCGGCCGCGTCCCAGCGCACCCGACCGTTCCGGGCGTGGCCGACCGACCCCACCGCGGCCGCCACCCCCACCGCCACCAGCGAGGTGGCGGTGGCGGCGGTGACGCTCTGGCCGGCCAGGTGGACGAGGACGGGGACGGCCAGGATCGAGCCGCCGCCCCCGAGGGCGCCGAGGGCGAGGCCGATGGCCAGACCGAGGACGACGGCGGCGATCACGGCGTCGTCTTGGTCTGGGTCGAGCAGGCGGCGGTGACGCCGAGGGCGTTGGCGCCGCCGAGCACGTCCGACACGTCGACGAAGCCCTCGGCCCGCAGCAGGCTGCTGGCGATCGCCGACCGGGCGCCACCGGCGCACAGCAGGACGACGGGGGCACCCCGGTCGATGGTCGGCGAGCGCGTCGCGCAGCTTCGCCAGCGGGACGTTGCGAGCACCGTCGACCGGTGCCCCCTCGACCTCGCCGGGGTTGCGGACGTCGATGACCTGCAGCGCGTCGCCCAGGGCGTCGCGCCGCTCGACGAACGCGTCGGCCGTCAGCCGCGACAGGCGGGCGGACCGCTCGGGGTGGGCGGCCAGCACGGCCTCGACGTCGGTGAGGTTCCCGACGACGGCGTCGAAGCCGATGCGGGCCAGGCGGACCTTGGCCTCCATGGCGGCATCCGGATCACCCACGAGGACGATCGGCGTGCCGAAGGGGACGACGGTGCCGACCTGCTCGGCGAAGCGCCCGTCGAGGCTGACGCTCAGCGACCCGGCCAGGTGGCCCTGGGCGAAGTCCGATCCGAGGCGCACGTCGACCACGACCGCGCCGTCGGCCACCGCGGCGTCGAGGCCGGCCAGGTCGAGGGGCGCGGGCGCCTCGTGCTCGTCGAGCAGGGCGCGCTCCTTGCGGTTGAGGCTGGCGTCGTGGCCGAAGTACGCGGGCGCGGTGGGCTGGCCCTCGGTGACCATGTCGATGAACTCCGTCCTGCGACATGGGCTGGACCGCGTAGTTGGTGCGCCGCTGCTCGCCGATGGTCGACACCGTCTCGCTCGACAGCGCCTTGCCGCACGCCGACCCGGCGCCGTGGGCGGGGAGGACGAGGGTCGAGTCGGGCAGGGCCATCACCCGGCCCAGCGAGTCGAAGAGGCGACCGGCCGAGGTCCTCGGCCGGGACGTCGATCGCGACCAGCAGGTCGGGGCGTCCGACGTCGCCGATGAACAGCGTGTCGCCGGTGAGGACGGCCACCGGGTCGGCGCCGGCCTCGGGGAGCACGGCCAGGGTGATCGACTCGGGCGTGTGGCCCGGCGTCTCCATGATCCGGACCTGCACGCCGCCGAGGTCGATGACGTCGCCGTCGGCCAGGGCGCGGGAGGGGAACTCGGTGACGCCGGCCCGGCCGAAGCCGATCTCGGCGCCGGTGGCGGCGGCCAGCTCGAGGTGGCCGGAGAGGAAGTCGGCGTGGAAGTGCGTCTCGACCACCATCTCGACGGCCAGGCCCTCGTCGGCCGCGGCGCCGAGGATCTCGTCGACGTCGCGACGGGGGTCGACCGCGATGGCCCGGCCGGTGCGGGCGTCGCCGACCAGGTACGACGCCTGCGACAGGCAGCCGAGGTAGAGCTGGCGGATGACCACGTGGTCGGGCAGGCCCTGGATGCGGGTGCCGCCGCGGGACTCGGCGGGGGCGGTGGGGGCGGATGCGGATGCGCTCATCGGGCGACCTCCTGGGGCTGGGTGATCTGGGCGACGACCGACGGCATGTCGCACGTGCCCTGCTGACGGCGGTTGTAGGGAAGGCGCCCGAGCAGCATGCCCATGGCGCAGGTGTCGCTGGCGGCGGCGAAGACCAGGCCGGCACCGACTGCTCCGGCGAGGTACCGGGCGGGGGGCCAGGCGACGCTGGCGAGGATCGAGGCCAGCACGATGCTGCCAGCCACGAGGCGGACCTGCCGCTCGAGCGCCCAGGGGGCGTCGTCGGTGTCGAGCCGGGCGACGCTCGCGGCCCGACCGCTCCCAGGCGGCGACGCCACCGTCGAGGACGTGGATGCGCCCGAGGCCGGCCTCGGCGAGCTGCTGCTCGGCCATGCCGGCCCGGCGGCCCGACTCGCACACCAGCACGACGGGACCGGAGTCGGCTGCGGTCAGCTCGGCCTGGTGCTCGGAGAGGTCGGGCAGCGGGACGTTGTAGGAGCCGGGGATGTGGCGGGCGGCGAACTCACCGGGCGTGCGCACGTCGAGGACCCGGACGTCGGGGTGCTCGGTGCGGAGCCGCTCCAGGTCGGTCGGAGCGAAGGCGGTGGGCGTGGTGGGCACGGGTGTCTCCCTGTGGTCTCGATCGTATACCCCGGTGGGTATGTGTCATGTATACCCGGTGGGGTATATGATCGCAACCATGCAGTTCCCCGACGAGGTCACCGACGACGTCCACAAGCGCCTGCGCAGGGCCGAAGGCCAGGTGCGCGGCGTCCAGCGCCTGCTCGACGAGGGCGCCGAGTGCAAGGACGTCATCACCCAGCTGGTCGCGGCCCAGGCCGCGCTCCACCGCGCCGGTCTGCGCCTGATGAGCGCGGGGATGCGCTACTGCCTCGACGACCCCGAGGCCGCCGCCGACGCCGGCATGACGGTCGACGACATGGAGGACCTGTTCCTCACCCTGCGGTGAGGAACAGGGTCGCGCTCAGCTGCTGGCGTCGCCGAGGGCGCGGGCGTCGGCCCGGCGGGTGAGCGACCACATCTGGTTGGGCCGCTCGTAGTTGATGGCGACGTCCCACGGGACGCCGGGCGGCCCGAGCTCGCGGCGGAACGTCTCGACGGTGAGGCGGGCCAGCTCCGGATCGGCGGCCGCGGTCGAGGCCAGGGCCAGCGCCCGGTCCTCCACCTCGGCGTCGGGCACGGCCTCCCATGCGAGGCCGGCGTCGACGATCGCCTGCCCCTTGAGCATCTCGCTGAACAGTCCCATGGCCGAGGCGGTCTCGCGTCCCGCGGTGCGGTTCACCAGCGTGAAGAACCCACCGCCGGGGTGCACGTTGATGCGCAGGAACCCGGCCAGCACCTTGGCGTCGTCGGCCACGACCCGCAGGTCGGTGGCCATCATCAGGTTCACGCCCGCACCGACGGCGGCGCCGCGCACGGCCGAGATGGTCGGCACCGCCAGCTGCCCGACCCGGTGGAACGAGCGGTAGACGAGGCCCATGGCCCGGTAGGTCGTGTCGCCGGCCTGGGGGGCGTCGGTGTCGAGCAGCCGGCGGTCGGCGCCGCTGCAGAACGTGCCCCCCGCGCCCTGCACGACGGCCGCGCCGATGGCCTCGTCGGCGTCGACCTCGTCGCACGCCGCGATCAGGTCGGTGGCGAGCTGCACGTCGAGCGCGTTCTTCAGCTCCGGGTTGGCGACGGTGATGACGGCGACGCCATCGCGCCGCTCCAGGGTGATGCCGGACATCGGGCTCCTATCGGGGGAGGCCGAGGACGCGCTCGGCGAGGATGTTGCGGAGGATCTCCGCGGTGCCGCCCATGATCGTGTAGGCGGGCGAGTAGGCGACGTTGCGCGAGCTGCGGAAGCCGAGGCCGGGGTCGGCGAGGGTGGCCGACGGCCCGAGGACCTTGGCCACGAAGGCCGACACCCGCTGCTCGTGCTCGGTGCAGAAGGTCTTGGTGGCGGCCGAGAAGCCCTTGGGCGCCTGGCCCAGCACCTCGCGGAGCACGAGGAGGCGCCCGAGGCGGTAGCCGGTCTCGAGCCGGGCGACCTCCTCGCGGACCCGCATGTCCGAGAGGTCGGCGAGGGGCAGGCACGTCCGCGGTAGAGGCGGTGGTTGCGACACGAGGCGGTCGATGCCGCCTCGCTCGTGCTCCATCTGCCGCATGATCTGCTTGAAGCTGCCGTTGAGCGTCCCGACCAGGTTGGTCGCCGGCACCCGCACCTGGTCGAAGTAGACCTCGCAGAAGTGGCGGCTGCCGGTCATGTCGAGGATCGGGCTCGACGGTCGACGCCCGGGCGAGCGCAGGTCGACGATCAGCTCCGACAGGCCCTGCGTGGGGCGGGGCGTCGGGGTCGGTGCGGGCGACGAGGTACACGTAGTCGGCGTGGGCCGCGCCGCTGGTCCACACCTTCTGGCCGTCGACCACGAAGTCGTCGCCGTCGCGGCACGGCACGGGTGCGGATGGCGGCCACGTCGGAGCCGGCGTCGGGCTCGCTCATGCCGATGCCCCACATGGCGTCGCCGGAGAGCATCCCGGGGAGGAACCGCTCCTGCTGCTCGGGCGGTGCCGAACTCCAGCAGCGTCGGGCCGATCTGGCGGTCGGCGAACCACGACGCCGCGATCGGGGCGCCGGCGCTGATCAGGGCCTCGTAGACGACGAAGCGCTCGAGGACCGACGCGCCCTCCGCCGCCGTGCTCGACCGGCCAGGTCATGCCCAGCCAGCCCCGCTCGGCCAGGGCCTTGGCCACCTCGACGTCGTGGCCGACGATCCACGACTCCTCGGCGATCTCCGAGCGGGCGGCCCACTCCTCGCCGAGGGCCCGGGCCTCGGCGGCGAGGGCGTCGAGCTCGGGCGGCAGGGCGAAGTCGAGGCTCACGGCCTCCGATCCTGCCAAGCCCCAGCCGCCGACGCCGAACCCGGATGGTGGCGTCGATGGCCGCGGGGGTCAGGAGCCGGGGGCGGGGGTGGGCTCGGGGAGGTCGGGGAGGTCGGGGAGGTCCGGCGCGTCGGTCGGGAGGGGCTCGCCGTCGACCCGGTTCCGGCCGGCCTGCTTGGCCCGGTAGAGGGCCCGGTCGGCCCGCTCGAGCAGCGACGACCGGGAGTCGCCGGAGCCGGGGCCGGACGCCCCGTGGGACTCGGTGACCCCGATGGTGATGCCGAACGGGATCTCGGCCTTGTCGGTGCTCGCCGGTCGCTCGACGACCGCCCGGCGCACCCGGTCGAGCAGCGCGACGGCGACGTCGAGCTCGGTGTCGACGAGGACCACGGCGAACTCGTCGCCGCCGATGCGCGCCACCAGGTCCTTGTCGCGCACCTCCCCGCGCAGCCGGGACGCGGCCACGGCGAGGACCTGGTCGCCGACCTGGTGGCCCCAGGTGTCGTTGACCTGCTTGAACGAGTCGACGTCGACGAGGGCGATGCACAGCGGACGCGACGGACGTCGCCCGCGACAGCTGCTCGGCGACGCACGCGCGTCGAACCGGCGGCGGTTGGCGAGTCCCGTCGTCGGGTCGGTGACCGCCTCCTCCGAGAGGCGGCGCATGCGGCGGCTCAGCGCCAGCACGCCCGGCAGCGCGAGCGCGGTGACGGCGAGGCCGACGAGGACGGCCCGCACCGCGTTCTCCCGCTGGGCGTCGACCACGTTGGTCACGAACTGGTCCTCCGGCGCGATCACCGCGGCCACCCACGTCGGACGAGCCGCCAGCGGGACGACCGCGACCCGCCACCGTCGTCCGTCGACGGTGAACTGGGACGCCAGGGGGTCGTCCCGCTCCGGCGTCCGCAACGCCGGGCCGAGGGACCCGGCCGCCGCGGTCACGACCGGGTCGGTGAGCTCCTCGATCGCGGCGCGACGCAGGCCGCCGTCTCCGTCGTCGACGTTCACCTGCTCGACGTCGCCCGCGGCGACCATGAAGCCGGCGTCGTCGAGGAGGATCGAGCGGCTGTCGTCACCGACCTCCATCTGGCCCACGAAGGTGGACAGGTCGCGCAGCGACAGGTCGACGCCCACCACCGCGACCACCTCGCCGTCGGCCCCACGGGCGGCGGACGCGGCGGTCACGCCCGGCTCCCGCGAGGCGAAGAACACGTAGGGCTCGGTCCAGGTGACCGTCTCCGAGCCCGACGCCGCCTCGTACCACGGCCGGGCCCGCGGGTCGTACGGGTCGGTCGGGTCGACGGTCTCGCCGACCACGACACCGTCGGCGTCGCGCTGGGCCGTGACCGACCGTCGTCGACCCGAGGGTCCGACGGTGATCGTCTTGACCCGGGTGCCGCCGTCGATCGTGGCGCCGTCGCGGCTGACGAGCAGGAAGGACCCGTCGGGCCGCCCCAGGTAGACCCCGCTGATCGACCGGTTCGACGCGACCTGGTCGTCGAGGTAGCCGAGCAGCTCGGCGTCGTCGCCGACCGTCAGCACGCCGTCCTCGACGAGGTCCGCCCCCAGCTCGGCTGCGTCCTCGGCCGGGCGCAGCTGCAGCGCGGTGCGCTGGTCGACGCTCTCGACCGCCAGCATCATCGTCCGACCCATGGCGTCGCGGAGGAGGTCCTCCGTGTTGCGGCTCACGATGGCGAGGACGGCCGCGACGGTCACCGCCTGCAGCAGGAGGAGCCCCACCAGCAGCAGCGGACGCACGCGCAGGCGCATGGACGGCACGGATCTGATCGTCGCTCGGGCCCGCTGCGTTGGTCCGGTCCTGCGTCAGGCGGTGGGGGGCTTGGGCTCGCGGGGGAGGCCGAGGACCTTCTCGCCGACGATGTTGCGCTGGATCTGGCTGGTGCCGCCCCAGATGGTCTCCGAGCGGCTGAAGAAGAAGGCCGACACCATCGGGCTCACCGGGTAGCCCTCGCGGCCCTTGGCCCGGGCGGTGCCGGGCCACGAGCCCGACGGCGGGCCGGCGGTCGACAGCAGGGCGTGGGCGCCCTGGATGTCGAGGGCCAGCTCCATGGCCGCCTTGTGCATCTCCGACCAGAACATCTTGTTGGTGGCGCCCAGCGCGGCCAGGCCCATGTCCTTCTTGCCGGTGAGGTTGCCGGTGAGGTTCCGCAGGCCGTTGATCCGCAGGATCTGGATCTTGGTGTAGTACCGCATGAGCCCCTGGCGGATCGAGCGGATCGTCGATCGACCCGTTCGCCGTGGCCGCGGCGACCAGGCAGCTTGTACTCCTCCTCGAAGCGGCGGTGGCCGGTGGTGGCCGACATGCCCCGCTCGAAGCCGAGCGTCGAGTTGGCGACCTTCCACCCGTCGTTGAGGCCGCCGACGACGTTGTCCTTCGGGCAGCGGGCGCCGTCGAAGAACACCTCGTTGAACTCGTCGGTGCCGTCGGGCTGGACGATGCCGCGCACCTCGATGCCGGCCTGGCTGCATCGGCACCAGCAGGTACGAGATGCCGGCGTGCTTCTTGGCGTCCGGGTCGGTGCGGGCCAGCAGGAAGCAGTAGTCGGCGAACTGGGCCTGGGTGGTCCACACCTTCTGGCCGGTGATGACCCACTCGTCGCCGTCGAGCACGGCCTTGCGTGCTCGAGCGAGGCCAGGTCCGACCCGCTCTCGGGCTCGGAGAACCCCTGGCACCAGCGCATCTCGCCCTTGAGGATCTGGGGGAGGAACTGCTTCTTCTGCTCCTCGGTGCCCCACTGGAGGATGGTCGGACCGACCAGCGTGTCGCCGAAGAAGTCGGCCCGCATCGGGCGCCTTGGCCCGGGAGAACTCCTCGGACAGCACCACGCCCTGGATGAGTGCTGAGGCCCTTGCCGCCGTACTCCTCGGGCCAGGTGGCGCAGATCCACCCGCCCTCGAAGAGCTTCTTGGTCCACTCCTCGTTGAAGGCCGTCCGCTCCTCGGGGGTCATCTCGAAGCCCTCGTCGAACCACCCGTCGGGCAGGTTCTCCTCGAGCCACGCACGGATCTCGGTGCGGAACTCCTCGGCCTCGGCGGGGTAGGTCAGGTCCATGGCACCCCATGGTGACGCGCCCCGGCCGGCGACGCCAAGGAGGCGCCGACGCTCAGCCCTGGTCCGGGTACCCGGCGTGCCCGTCGCCGTCGAGGTCGGCGCACATCGGCCCCCCGATCGGCGACGCCATGCACTCGGCTCCACCGATCAGGTACACGTAGGTGCCGTCCCCCTCGGGGTCGATGCAGTCGGGGCTGGCTGCCCGGGGTGCACGGCTCGCCCGGCGTGCGGGCTGCGTCGTGGACGCCGGCGGTCGGTGGTCGGGGCCTGCTGGTCGTCGGCGGCGGCGCGGTCGTCTCGGTCGTGGTCGACGGCGGCGGCCGTGGTCGCGCGTGGTCGGCGGCCGGGCACGGCTCCGGTCGCGGGCCGGTGCCCTGGACGTCGGCGGCACGGTCGTGCGCCGGCTCGACGTCGGCGGTGACGGCTCGAGCCGTGACCGTCGTGGTCGCATCGAGGTCGGCGCCATCGTCGTCGTCGGTCTCGGCGGGCGCACGGGTCGGTCGTCGGCGGCTCGGTGGTCGGGGCCTCGGTGGACGAGGTGCCGTCGTCGGCGACGACGCCGGCCGGACGGTCGCGATCGACGGCCGCGGCCAGGCCGACGCCGCCGAGCACCACCGCGGCGGCCGCGGCCAGCGCGAGCACGCCCTGGCGACGGCGACGCCCGGCCCGGCGCTCGGCCAGACGGGCCTCGACCTTCGCCATGGTCACGCCGGACCCGGTGACGGGCTCGGCGGCGGCGCCCATGCGGGCTGGACAGCGCCTGCTCGAAGTCGTGGTCGGTGCTCATGGTGCGATCTCCTCTCGCAGCTGGCCGAGTGCTCGGTGCAGGCTCGACTTCACGGTCCCGAGCCGCATGCCGAGCACCTCGGCGATCTCCTCCTGGCTCATGTCCCCGTAGAAGCGGAGGACCACGACCGCCCGCCACTCCGGCCGCAGCCGGCTGAGCGCGTCGAGCATCTCCCGGGCCTCCAGGTCGACCGAGCCCGCCGGCGACGAGGACGACACGACCCGCAGCTCGCGGGCCCGGCGCTTCCCGGCCCGGCGGGAGCCGTTCACCACGCAGGTGCGGAGGTAGCCGCCGGGGCGGTCGAGGCGCGCCCACCGCTCGTAGACCTGGGCGAAGGCGTCCTGCACCACCTCCTCGGCCATCGTCTCCGAGCCGGTGAGGAGGAAGGCCAACCGGGTCATCGGTCGTCGTTCGGTGGTGAAGAGGTCGTCGAAGCCCGCGGTCGAGGTGGCGTCGACGACCTCCAGCACGACGGGTGGGCCCGCGGCCGCGTCCCCGTCGTCGAGGTGTCGTGTCATCAGCATCACCCCCGACGAGTCACCGCAGGTCCGGTTCGTTCCCGACCTTCGGAGGAAGTCTCCCCTGATGAGCCGTCGGGGGAGAGAGGCGCGCGGCGCAGCCGGTCCTACGATGCCCCCCATGACGGACACGGCCGCGCCACCCGCCCCTGCCAAGCCGGCTCGCTGGACGGCCCAGTGGAAGGAGCTCTACGAGGAGGTCATCACCTCCGGGCTCTGCACCGGGTGCGCCGGCTGCGTGATCGCCTGCCCCCACGACGTGATCGGCTACGCCCACGAGCCGGGCAAGTACAAGCCGTTCCACCTCGAGGACGAGCTCGGCGTCGACGACTGCGTCCACGGTCAGAAGGGCTGCACCAGCTGCACCCGGGCCTGCCCCCGCTACCAGCACTGGGAGACCCAGGCCGACGAGCACCTCTTCGGCCGCGAGCGCGAGGTCGACGAGATCAGCGGCATCTACTCCGACATCCTGCTCACCCGGGCGGCCGACGACGGCGTGCACGACCTCGGCCAGGACGGCGGGCTCGTGTCGGCGATGCTCATCTGGCTGCTCGAGGAGGACTACATCGACGGCGCCCTCGTCTCGTACCTCGAGGGCGACGGGTCGAGCTGGGTGGCCAAGCCCGGCGTCGCCACCACCAAGGACGAGGTCCTCGCCGCCGCCGGCAGCCGCTACACCTACTCGGCCAACACCCTCGCCTACGACGAGGCCGTCGAGCGGGGCCTGTCGCGCCTCGCGCTGGTGGGCATGAGCTGCCAGTCGTCGATCCCGCCGGTGATGTGGAGCCGCAAGATCGGCAAGGTCGTCGAAGCCGATCCTGTTCAACATCGGCCTGCTCTGCTCGAAGACCTTCGACGACTCGATCTTCGAGGAGCTGTTCGAGGCCAAGTACGGCCTGACCCGGGCGATGATCAAGAAGGTCAACATCAAGGGGAAGTTCCAGATCTGGACCCACGACGGCGAGTACCACGAGGTGCCGCTGAAGGAGTGCCACGCCTGGACCCGCGAGGGCTGCAACCACTGCCCCGACTTCGCGGCCGAGCACGCCGACATCTCCACCGGCGGCATCGGCAAGTTCAACGACTGGACGCTCACCATCGTCCGCACCGACCTGGGTCGCGAGGTCATCCGCCAGCTGGTCGCGGCCGGGCGGCATCGAGACCCGGCCGGGCGACGACGACCCGGGCGCCATCGAGCTGATGCACAAGCTGGCGGCCAAGAGCCGCAAGCGCTGGCTGGAGGCCGCTCCCGTGCAGTCGCCCCGGCGCATCCCGCCGCCGGCGCCCAAGCCGGACGCCCCTGCGGCGGCACCGGCTCCCGCGGTCGACGGCGCCCCGCCGGCCACACCGCCTGCAACCTCCTAGGTCACGCCGGGGAGGCGTTGTCCTCGACGCAGGTCGCCATGATGTCGAGCCACTCCTGGGGGAGCTCCGACGGCTCCTCCTCCTGGGCCGAGTTGACCTCTTCGAACTCCGAGAACGGGATCTCCTCGACGATGCCCTCGTAGGCGCACTCGCAGATCGCGTCGGCCTCGTCCTCGGTGAAGGTCTGGCCCTCGCCGTCGCCGGTGGTGGTCTCGACGCAGCCCTCCATGAAGTTCTCGCGGGTCGTGTCGCCGTACTTGTCCGGGACGGTGCGGCCCTGCGTGCAGGCACCCAGCAGGGCGACCATGGCGGCGACGGCCAGCAGCGAGCGCAGCGACGGGCGGCCGGATCGGGACGGGCGGAGGTGGGACATGTCGGGGGTCGACCCTACCGGCCCCCTCGGACCCGGCCCGAATCACCGCGTGGGATCCCGGGCCGCCCGGGACGACCGTGGGTAGCGTTGCGCCATGTCCCATCCGGACGGGGGAGGCGGGCCGGTCGAACCGGCAGGACCGGCCGACCTCACACAGCCGTTCCCCGTCGCGCCCAGCCCGGGGGGAGCGTCGGCCCCGCCGCCGGAACCGCCGACCCAGCCGAGCGCGCCGGAGCCGCCCGAGCCGGCCTGGTCGGCTCCGGCCCCACCGGCCCCGCCGCCGACGGCACCCGGCACCCCACCGCCGTGGGGCGCGGTCGCCCCACCCCAGCCCGCGCCGCCGGGCGGTGGGTACCCGCCCGCCGACGGTGGGTACCCGCCGGCCGGGCCCCCGCCGGTCCCGCCCGCGCCGCGCCCCAAGGTCCGACCCGCAGCCGACCGGCCCCGGCCCCACGTCGCAGGCACCGTCGCCGCGGTCGGCGGGGTGCTCGTCGTCGTCGGCTTCACCGTCCTGCTCGACCGCCTCCCCGGCGCCTCGACGCAGGGCGGCGGGCTCGCCTGGTCGCTGGGCCTGCTCGTGGTGGGCATGGCGTCGATGCTGCTGTTGCGGGGACGCGCCGCGATCACCGTCGGCGTCACCGTCACCGCCCTCGCGATCCTGCCCCTCGTCGTCTACGCCCTCGTCGACCCGGAGGACCCGGAGGCCTCGGCCGAGACCGTCGAGGACCTCAAGCGCAACGTCGCCCTCGGCCTGGCCCTGCTCGCCATCGGGTGGTTCGTCGGCTGGCTCATCGGCCCGGGCCGTCGCCACGCGGTGTACCTCGGCGCCGCACTCGTCTCGGCCTGGCTCGCCGTCATGGTCATGGTCGGCGTCCCCGACGAGCAGGACTTCTTCGCCACCGAGTCGTTCGTCCCGGTCGACCCCGGGTTCGAGGACGACCCGTTCGGCGACCCGTCCTTCGGGGACGAGGACTTCGTCGACCCCTTCGAGGACGATCCGTTCGACGAGGAGCCGCCGTTCGCCGAGGACGTCTTCGGCGACCCCACCGAGGAGCCTGCGTTCGTCCAGGAGCCCGACGACGGCATCTCCTCGGGTCAGATCGCAGGGACCTCGCTCGCGATCGGCGTCGCCTACGCGATCGGCGCGGCGGTGGCCGACCGCCTCCGCCGACGACGCAGCGCCTCCGCAGCCTGGCTCGCAGCCGCGCTCGCCCTCACCTTCGGCCTGCTGTTCCTCGCCGACGCCGGGCTCGAGGTCTGGGGCGCGTCCCTGGTCGGGGTCGTCATCGGCGCGGTGCTGATCACCTTCGGGTCGTTGGGCGACCACCGCTTCACCGCCTGGAACGGCGGCGCCATCGCGGCCGCCGCCACCGGGATCTTCGTGGCCGACCGCCTCGGCGAGAGCACCCTCGTCTCGGGGCTCGTGCTCATGGCCGTCGGCATCGGCCTGGCCGCCGTCGCCGCGCTGGTCGGTGGCCCGGGCAGCGGCACGGTGGACGACGCAGCCGCGGCGTCGGCCCCACCGCCGTTCGCCCCGGCTCCCGTCCCGCCGACACCGGCACCCACGCCGCCTCCGGCACCCGCGGCGTCGCCGGTGCCGGGGCCGCCGCCGCCACGCGCCTGATCAGCCCTCGGCGGCCAGCTCGCGGGCCCGGGCCAGCACGTCGTCGAGCATGGCCGGGGTGAGGCGTCCGGTGAAGGTGTTCTGCTGGCTCACGTGGTAGCAGCCGAGGATGGTCCGGCCGTCGGGCAGCGGCACCTCCACCCCGTGGGCGAACTTCGGGCGGGGCCGCACGCCGAGCACCCCGCACAGCACCTGGTACCCGAAGCCGCCCAGCACCAGCAGCACCCGGGCCGACGGGAGGAGGGCGAGCTCGCGCTCCAGGAAGGGCCGGCAGGTGTCGCGCTCGGCCGGCGTCGGGGTGTTGCCCGGCGGGGCGCAGCGGACCGGGCAGGTGATCCACGCCCCGGTCAGGGTCAGGCCGTCGTCGCGCCCGACCGACTCGGGCTGGGACGCGTACCCGGCCCGGTGCAGCGCCGCGTACAGCACGTCGCCCGAGCGGTCGCCGGTGAAGATCCGACCGGTCCGGTTGGCGCCGTGGGCCGCGGGGGCCAGCCCGACCACCACCAGGTGGGCCGACGGGTCGCCGAAGCCGGGGACGGGGCGGGCCCAGTAGTCGTCGTCGCGGTACGCGGCCCGCTTCTCCCGGCCGACCTGCTCGCGCCACCCGACCAGGCGGGGGCAGGCCCGACAGCCGACGATCTCGTCGTGCAGGCGGGCGAGGGAGTCGGGGCTGTCGGAGGCGGCCCGGCCGGCGCCGGCGCGGGGCACCACCCGGCTAGCGCCCCGAGGGCCGCAGCGCGGATCGGGCCCGCTCGACCTCGCCGATGAACCACTCGGCCACGGCCCGCTGGTCCTCGGGGAACGGGAGGAGGAACGGCGACGAGCCCCAGACCGTCAGCGGGCGGAGGTAGAGCTGGCCCTTGGCCTCGCCCAGCTCGACGTACGCCAGCGACGCCAGGTGGGCCCGACCGCACGCCTCGGCGCGCACGCCGAAGCCCTCGATGACCCTGCCGTCGAAGGTCAGCAGGCCCTCGCCCAGGAACAGCTCCACGGGGGAAGGTTGCCACGTCGCAGGCGGGGACGGAGCCGGCCTGCGACGCTGGTCGGATCGGAGCGACGGGGGAGGACGTCATGACCACGACGGGGACCGACCGGGGAGGGGTGCTCGACGCGCTCGAGGCCGCCGACCTCCACCCCTGGAACGACGGCGTCCCCCAACCGCCACCGCGGCCCGCGCCCCGTCGCCTCTCGCCGGAGCAGGTGGCGCACTACGACGAGCAGGGCTACGTCCTCGTCGACGGCGTGCTCGACCCCGAGCGGCTCGCGGCGGTGCGATCCGCCATCGACCCCCACGAGCGGGCGGTCAACGACTTCCTGCGCGGCATCGAGGGCGGGCGCATCTCGGTCGCCGTCGCCGACGCCCTGACCGTCACCCTCCACCCCTCGACGTTCGACCAGAGCTGTCGCGACCTCGCCTACGACCCCGTCATGGCCGACATCGCCCACGACCTGATCGGGCCCGACGTCCGCCTCTACTGGGACCAGGCCGTCTACAAGCGCCCGCACAACCCCGACGTCGTGCCGTGGCACCAGGACAACGGCTACGCCTACGTCGAGCCCCAGGAGTACCTCACCATCTGGGTGCCGCTCGGCGAGGCCACGCTCGACAACGGCACCGTGTGGGTCGTGCCCGGTGGGCACCGGCGGGGCACCCTCGCCCACTGGGAGACCGACCTCGGCCAGCGCTGCCTGCCCGAGACCACCGACGGAGCCGTGGCCGTCGAGGTGCCGGCCGGGTCGGTCGTCGCCTTCTCGTCCCTCACCCCGCACCGGACCGGCCCGAACACCACCGACGAGGTGCGCAGCGCGTACATCCTCCAGTACGCCCCCGACGGGGCCGAGGTGCTCGACGGCGACCCGTCCGGTCCCCCGTCGGGGCGCCGACCGTGCGCCGACCCCGCCCGCCAGCACCCGATCGTGGTCGCCGGCGAGGCCGTCGCCCCGCCCCCGCTCGACGCCGTAGGTCGCCCGGAGGCGGAGGGACCGCCGCCGACGGCCGCTAGGTTGCCGGCAGTCATGGCCCGGTCGACGACACCCGCCCCCCGACCGACCCGCGTGCTGTTCGTGCGCCACGGTCGCACCCCCACCACGGGCGCAGTCCTCCCCGGGCGCGCGCCGGGCCTCCACCTCGCCGACGCCGGCCGGGAGCAGGCCCAGGCCGCGGCCGACCGCATCGCCGGGCTGAAGCAGGTCGACGCGGTCTACGCGTCGCCGTTGGAGCGCACCCGCGAGACCGCGGCCCCCATCGGCAAGGCCCTCGGACAGCGGGTCAAGGTCGACAAGGGCCTGCTGGAAGCCGACTTCGGCGACTGGACCGGCGCCGAGCTGGCGAAGCTCCGCAAGCTGCGGGAGTGGAAGGCGGTGCAGAACCACCCCAGCGGCTTCCGGTTCCCCGGCGGCGAGTCGTTCGCCGAGATGCAGGCCCGCATCGTGGGCGCGGTGCGTCGACTGTGCGCCCGCCACGAGGGCGGCACCATCGTGCTCGTCAGCCACGCCGACCCGATCAAGGCCGCCCTCAACGACGCCCTCGGCGCCCACCTCGACCAGTTCCAGCGCATCGTCGTGTCGCCCTGCTCGATCTCGGTCGCGGCCTACGCACCGGAGGGCACCGTGGTGCTGGCCGTGAACACCGTCGCCGGCGACCTCACCTCCCTCGTCCCCTCCTGACCGTCCCGGAGCACGCCCTTGCCTGATTCCCACGACTTCGAGTCCGTCGACCTGTTCACCGTCGGGACGGTGGGCGAGCCCGGACGCCGCACCTTCCTGATCCAGGCCGTGTCCGGCCCGTCGCACGTCACGATCAAGTGCGAGAAGCAGCAGGTGGCGGCGCTGTCGGAGTACCTGCAGGGTGTCCTCGCCGACCTGCCCGCGGTCGCGTCCGACGCCCCGGTGCTGCTCGACCTGGTGCCACCGACCGAGCCCGAGTGGGTGGCCGGCACCCTGTCGGTGGCCTACGACGACGTGTCGGACCGCATCGTGATCCTGGTCGAGGAGATCGGCGACATCGACGACGACGAGGAGGACCCGCTGGTGGAGGAGCGCAGCAGCCTGCGCGTCCGCCTGACCCGGCCGCAGGTGACCGCCCTCGTCGACCACACCGTCGAGCTGGTCGAGGCCGGTCGGCCGCCGTGCGAGATCTGCGGGCACCCCAAGGGCCCCGACCACGCCTGCCCGCGCACCAACGGGCACGGGCCTCCGCGCTAGCCCGTGGGCACCGCGCCGGAGCCGCTCGCCCGCCTCCGCGGCGCGCCGCTCGACGTGCTGGGCCGCATCGTCGAGAGCAGCAACATGACGTTCCTCGTCTCGGTCGGCGAGCTCGGCGCAGCGTCGGACGACGGGTCGCCGACCGACCCCGACGCCCCCGCTCCGGAGGAGGCCCTCGGCGAGTGGGTCGTGGTCGGCGACGAGGGCGACCCCGGCGACGAGTGGAGCTCCGGCGAGGGCTGGCCCGAGACCGACGACGAGGAGGACGACGCCGTCGCGTGCGCCGAGGACGACGCCTCGGCTTCCGATGACGCCGAGCGCCCGACGCTCCCACCCGGGCTGAAGGCGGTCTACAAGCCGGAGCGGGGCGAGCGGCCGCTGTGGGACTTCCCCGATGGCCTGTACCGGCGGGAGGTCGCGGCCTACGAGCTGAGCGTCGCCCTCGGGTGGGACGTCGTCCCGGGCACCGTCGAGCGCGACGACGCGCCGCTCGGCGTCGGGTCCCTCCAGCGCTTCGTCGACGCCGACTTCTCCCGCCACTACTTCGCCCTGCGCGACGAGGGCGGGGTCGACGACCAGCTGCGCCGGATGTGCCTGTTCGACATCCTCGCCAACAACACCGACCGCAAGGGCGGGCACGTCCTCGTCGACGACGACGACCACGTGTGGGGCATCGACAACGGCCTCTGCTTCTCGACCCACGCCCGCCTGCGCACGGTCATCTGGGACTTCTCCGGCGAGCCCATCCCCGACGACCTGATGGACGCGGTCACCACGCTCCTCGACACCGGCCTGCCGGAGACCGTCACCGACCAGCTGTTCGAGGACGAGGCCGACGCCGTGCTCCACCGCGCCCGCGTCGTCCGCTCGGCCCGCCAGTTCCCCCACGACCCCACCGGCCGCGCCGTCCCCTGGCCCCTGCTGTAGCCGTCAGCTCGCTGCGGTCCCGGAGACGAAGGCGGCGACCTGGTCGAGGAAGGCCTCGCGCTCGTCGCCGCCGAGCAGCTCGCGGACCGTGGCCCGCAGCGCATCGAGGTCGATGGCACCCACCTCGACCATGGCGGCCAGGTCGACCGCGTCCTTGGGCCGGGCGAAGAAGGCCTTGAACACGGCCAGGTCGGCACACGCCAGGACGGGGAGCTCGACGCCGGCGAACGGCACAGTGCGACGGCGGGCCTCGGCGTGGTCGTGGAACGGGTGGTCGGACAGGAAGACGTCGACCGGCGAGGTGTCCCACCACAGCCGGGCCTGCGCATCCCGGGTGAGCCGGAGGCGTTGCTCGTCGGTCACCTCGACCTCGGGGGGCAGGGCGGCCACGAGGACGTCGAGCCGCTCGGCTCCGACGAACACGTTCACGTCGATGTCCTTGGTGGCTCGGGGCTCGGCCGTGCAGAAGGCGAGCGCAAGCGCGCCGCCGAAGGCGTGCGGGAGGTCGGCGGCGTCGAGCGCCCGGTGGAGGGCCACGATCTTCGCCGTCAGGCCGAGCGCCACCTCGCCGCCTCAGCGGGCCAGGTCGCGGAAGCGGGGCACCCGGAGGGCGGCGTCGTGACGCTGCGGCAGGTGGTCGGCCAGGTCGAGCAGCTCCTCGAGGGCCTGGGCGTTGGCCTCGACGTCGATCGCCGACACCGGGGCCTGAGCGGTCAGCTCGAGGGTCGACCCCGCCGCCGCGACCAGCCGGGCGAGCGTGTCGACCCGGGGCACCCGCTGCCCCGTCTCGTACAGGCACACCGCCGCAGGCGACGTGTGCGCCCGCCTGGCCAGGTCGCGCTGGCTCAGCCCGGCCCTGGTCCGGGCCCCGCGGAGGAGGGTGGCGGCATCCACGGCACCATGCTATCGGATCCGATAGCGGGCGGCATCCTGGGACTCGACGGCCTCGGGCAGGACGGTGATGGTGATGTGCGCCGTGCCGTCGCAGACGTCGCCGTGGCACGTGTGGACGTCGAGCTCGTACGTGCCAGGCGTCGTGGCCGCTCCCTCCCATCGGAGCACCGGACCGGGGACAGGGGCCAGGGTCAGGCCTGGTGGGGCTGAGCCGTCCAGGGTCACGGTCACGAGGTCGGGCCGGTCGTGGGCGAACGTGACCTCTGCGGGCAGCTGGCCCAGCTGGATCGTCTGGCTGGTCGAGCCTGACGTCACCACCAGCGGCCGCAGGCAATCGATGCGGATCGGCGGGTCGGGATCGACGAACCGCCACCGGGACGGGCTCCCCGGGACGTACCCCGCGCCCGGCAGGACGTCGACGACGATCTCGACGGCACCCTGGGCCGGGAGCGTCAGGCTGACGAACCCGTGCGACGATCCTGGGTCGAAGGTGAAGGTCCCGGGCGCGGGGGCCGCCAGCGCGCCGGAGACCGCCAGTCGCACGGTCAGCGGCTGGGTGGTCGGACCGGTCCGATCCAGGCGCACCGGCAGATCGAACCGGGTGGGGGTCAGGGAGCCGTCGCAGTGACGCTGCAGCCACCGCGGCTCCCCCCGTCCGTCGACGACGACCGCCGCCCGGCCGTCGCCAGGTCCACCCGGCGCCGGCGGGTTGGTCGCTCCCGGGGGGTGGGTCGCTCCCGAGGCCCCGCCCGACCCGGGGCCCGGCCCGGCGCCCGGACGATCCGGATCGGCGGTGGGACGGCGGCGAGCGGCCGAGGACCCCTCGCTGCCGCCGGCCCTCGCCCCCGCCGTGGCGCGCCTCGTGTCCGCCGTCGTCGCGTCGGCGGGTCCGTCGCCGGCCCGCTCGTCGGACGTCCGACCGGTCCGGTCGGTGCTCGACGTCGACTCGTCGCGATCGACGGCGGCCACCACCTCGTCCCGGGGACCGCCGCCGCCACCGGAACCCACCAGGGCGGAGCCGATGCCCGCGAGCGCCACCAGCAGCACGATGCCGGCCGCGACGAGGAGGGCCGACCGCCGGTCGCCACGCCGGACGGGGGCGGCCGCTCCGTTGGTCGGCAGGGCGGGGTCCGATCGGTCGGCGATGTCGGCCGCCCGGCGGCGGAGCATGGCGCGCACGTCGGCCTCGAAGGCGGCGTCGGTCGTCTCGGTGCTCATGGCTCGATCTCTCTCCGCAGCCTCGCGAGGCCACGGTGGACGAGGGAGCGGACCGTGGCCGGTCGACAGCCGAGCGCGGCGGCGATCGCATCATCCGGGAGGTCTGCGTAGATGCGGAGGACGATGGCGGTGCGCTCCTCCTCGCGCAGCACGGCGAGGGCGTCCCACAGCCCGTCGGCGTCGCGCTCGCTGATCGCCGTCGACCCGGGGCCAGCACGCCGTCGCGGCGGCTGGCAACGCAGCCAGGAGCGCGATCGGACGATCACCTCCGTCTGCAGGTCGGCGAGGGGAGCATCGACGTCGGCCCACCGGTCTCGGAGCGCGCGCACGGCGTCGTGCACGATCCCTGCGGCCGCCTCCGCATCGGACGTGAGCAGGTACGCGACCCGGACCAGGGCGGTCCCCCGCTCGCGGTGGAGAGCGACCAGCTCGGCGGGCCAGTCGTCGCGCACCGGTGCCGCGGAAGGGTCATCTGGTCGGGCGGTCAGGGGGACCACCTCTCCACGGGTTGCATGCGCTGTCCCCATCACCCTCCGGTCGCAGGGCCGCCCCCTCCGTTGCCAGCGGCGCCGACGGTGTGGCGCCACACCCGATCTTCCTGCCCACCCTCGCCCGGCGCAATCGCGTCCGCGCCGTCGTCACCGGGTGCGGCGCGCGTGGCCGGTCAGGCCGGCAGGACGGTGATGGTGATGGTGACGGTCGGTGACGCCAGCCGCCCGTCGCAGGGTCTCCCAGGTCAGAGAGCGTTGCCGTTGGCGGCGACGACCTGCCCGAGGTCGTCGACCACGGCGATCACCGCAGCGTCGGCGCCGTCGAACGAGACCGGCTCGTCGGGCAGCCGGCCCCGCTCGACGGTCCAGCGCTCCGGTGCCCGGGTCACGGCGGAGGGCGACCCACAGCTGCGAGTCGTCGCCCGAGCCGCCGGCGGGACCGCCGCTGACCGAGGTCGCGCCACCCTCGGTCGAGGCCTCGACCGCGCCATCGCCCACCTGGACCACGGACCAGCGGCCGTCGATCTCACCGACGATCAGCCGTAGGTCCGCCCCAGACGCCAGCGGGACATCGACCCAGACCATCCCGCCCCGAGGCGTGGTCGACGTCGTGGGAGCCGCCCCGGACGAGGCGCCGGGTCGCCCCACCGAGGCCGGCACCTCGCCGAGGACCTCGTCGACGAAGAGGGCAGCCACCTCGACGGGGTCCTCGATCGCAGCGTCCGCACGGCTGCCACAGGGGACGTATCGCCATGCCCGGGTCGACGCCCGCCGTCGACGACGTCGCCGACCGTCGTCGTGGTCGGCGGCCGTCGTGGTGGCGCCCAAGGCGCCCTCGTCCGGACCCGGTCCCCCGGCGCCCGGGATGCCCACCGTCGCCAGCGCGGCGACCTCGACGCCGTCGACGCCCACCCGCCCCGGGGCCGACGCCGACCTCGACCCGCACCACGATCGGGCCGTCGCCGACAGGCGACGCCCAGTCCCATCGGCGCGTCGGGGTCACCGAGGTCGAGGACGGTCTCGGTGATGCCGGACTCGGTGGACGCGGGTGGTGGTGAGCTCGGTCGCGGTGACGCCGTCCTCTACCGGCGGCTGCCCGTCGGACCGGGCCTGGGAGCACGACGAGCCGCGACCGGAGCGGGCACCGACGACCCGGACCTCGCCGCGAAGCGATCCCCGTCTCGGACGAGCCCGGTCAGGTCGATCACGCTCGCTGGTCACGGCGACGACGCCCCAGCCACCGCCCGGTGCCGGTCGGGCCACCACGACGCCGCCCCGCTCGTCGAGATCGCCCGCGGCACCCCACAGGTCGGCGTCGACGGCGCCGGTCGGCGAGTAGGACGAGGCCCAGGTGTCCGCTCCGAGGCCGAGGTCGGTCGGCATCGGCGCCGTCGACGCCCTCGCCACCGAGCGACGACAGCGCCTCGGCCATGGCGCCTCGGCTGCGGCCGCGTCGACGGCATCGGGATCCCGCCCTCCACCTGAGGGGCCCGAGTGGACGCCGGTGACGAAGAACGGCTCGCCCACGGCCGGGTCGACGCCCTGCGGGAACGAGGCGAACACCTCGTTGCGAGGTGCGGCGGTGGTCGGGGCGGACGGGTCGGTCGCGGTCGTGGTGGCGCCGTCGTCGCCGGCCCGGGCGGCCAGGCCGATCCCCGCGCCGACCAGGGCCACTGCGGCGGCGACGGCGACCCAACGGGCCCGACCCCGGTGTGACCGGTCGAGGTCGCCGCGGTCGTCGATGGCGATGCGGGTGCCGGAGGGCAGGTCCGGGTCGAGGTCGGCGAGCTGCACCTCGTCGGCCCGGGCCGCGAAGGCGGTGCGGAGGCGGGCCTCGAGGTCGTCGTCGGGAGGGGTCGGGGCGAGGGGCGTGGGGCTCACGGCTGGATCTCCTTCCGGAGGGCGGCGAGGCCGCGGCGGACGAGGGTGCGGACGGTGGCGGGTCGGCAGTCGAGGACGGGGCGATCTCGGCCTCGGGCAGGTCCTCGTAGAAGCGCAGGACGATGGCCGTGTCCGGCGGCGCTCGTCGAGGCGGCCGAGCGCATCCCACAGCTCGTCGGCGCCCGAGCTCGGCCGCCACGGCCCGGTCGGGGACGTGCTGGCCCGGGCGGTGCGCTGGCGGCGCAGCCACGAGCGGCAGCGGTTGACCACCGCGGTGCGCAGGTAGCTGGGCGGGTCGGTGATGTCGTCCCACCGGGGCCGCAGGGCGAGCACCGCGTCGTGCACGACCTCCTCGGCGACCTCCCGGTCCGAGGTGAGGACGTACGCGAGGCGCACCAGCGCGAGCCGCCGCTCCTCGTAGAGCTCGACGAGGCCGGCCGGCCACGCCGTCCCCGCCGTCGTCGCTCACCGCGACGAGGGCGGGACGAGGGGCTCGGGCATCCGTCGGCCTCCGGGCGGCTGAAAGGGGGACGGTGGGCTCCATCACCCGTCCAGACGTCCAGCCTGCGCGATCCGTGTCAGGTCGGAGCGGATGCCCAGGTGACGGATGACATGTCGACAGGGTGGCCACCGGAGCGCGAAGGTGATCCTCGTTACCGTATCCGTGTTACCGTTACGAGGTTCCGCCATGCTGACCCGTCTCGCCCACCTCTCCGTCCGGCGCCGGCGCTGGGTCCTGGGCATCGCCGCCCTCGTGTTCGTGCTGGCCGGCGCCTTCGGCGGCGGCGTCGCCGAGCACCTGTCGTCCGGCGGGTTCAGCGACCCCGACTCGGAGTCGGCCCGGGCCGAGGCCGTGCTCGACGAGGAGTTCGGCACCGGCGCCCCGAACCTCGTCCTGCTGGTCACCGCCGACGACGGGCTCACCGTCGACGACCCCGGCATCGAGGCCGCGGCGACGGCGGTCGTCGAGGAGCTCGAGGCCGAGCCCGACATCGCCCAGGTCGTCTCCTACTGGACCCTCGGCAAGCCCGCCCCCCTGCGCTCGAACGACGACGCGGACCAGAGCTCCGCGCTGATCGCGGCCCGCATCGAGGGCGACCAGGACCACGTCGTCACCCGCGGCGGCGAGCTCCGGGAGCAGGTCGGCGGCGAGATCGACGGCGCCACCGTGCAGGTCGGCGGGCTGGCCGGCGTGTTCAGCGACGTCAACCACACCGTCGAGGAGGACCTGCTGCGGGCCGAGATGATCGCCCTGCCGATCACGATCATCCTCCTGCTGCTGATCTTCCGCAGCGTCGTCGCCGCCCTGCTGCCGCTGGCGATCGGCGCCCTCTCGATCGTCGGCACGTTCATCGTGCTGCGGGTCCTGGCCGAGGTCACCGAGGTGTCGGTGTTCGCCCTCAACCTCACGACGGCGCTGGGCCTCGGCCTGGCCATCGACTACAGCCTGTTCGTCGTCTCGCGGTACCGGGAGGAGCTGGCCGCCGGCTTCGCCCCGAACGACGCCGTCGTGCGCACCGTCCGCACCGCCGGTCGCACGGTCGCCTTCAGCGCCCTCACCGTCGCCGCCTCGCTGTGCGCCCTGCTGGTGTTCCCGCTGTCGTTCCTGCGCAGCTTCGCCTACGCCGGCGTCGCGGTGGCCGCCCTCGCCGGGTTCTTCGCGGTCGTCGTGCTGCCGGCGCATGCTGGCCGCCCTCGGCACCCGCATCGACGCCCTGTCGCTGCGCCGCAAGCCGCCCAAGCCGGTCGGCGAGGGCGTCTGGCACCGCATCGCCACCGCGGTCATGCGCCGCCCGATCCCCGTCATCGTGGTGGTCGTCGGCGTCCTGCTGCTGCTCGGGCAGCCCCTTCCGCCACATCGACCTCGGCACGCCCGACGACCGGGTGCTGCCCGACCACGGCCGAGAGCCGCCAGGTCCACGACACCCTCCGCACCGACTACGACTCGCAGGAGGCGTCGGCCCTCAGCGTGGTCGTGCCCGACACCTCCACGGCCGGCGACGCCGACGAGCAGACCGCGGCCGTGGCCGCCTACGCCTCCGAGCTCTCGCTGCTCGACGGCGTCGGCCGGGTCGATGCCGAGACCGGCGTCTACATCGACGGGGCCGAGATCCCGGTCGGCGTCGAGCTGACCGGCCGCTTCGAGGGCGACGGGGCCACCTGGCTGTCGGTCGTGCCGACGGTCGAGCCGGTCTCGGACGAGGGCGAGCAGCTGGTCCTCGACGTGCGGGCCACGGAGGCGCCCGTTCGACGGTCCTCGTCGGTGGCCCCGGCGGCCGACTTCGTCGACGGCAAGGCGTCGCTGTTCTCCCGGCTGCCGCTGGCCCTCGGCATCATCGGCGTGGTCACCTTCGTCCTGCTGTTCCTGATGTTCGGCAGCGTGCTGGTGCCGATCAAGGCGCTGGTCCTCAACCTGCTGAGCCTGACGGCCACCTTCGGGGCCATGGTCTGGATCTTCCAGGACGGCAACCTCTCCGGCGTCCTCGACTTCACCCCGACCGGCACCATCGACGCCACCACCCCGATCCTGATGTTCTGCATCGCCTTCGGCCTGTCGATGGACTACGAGGTGTTCCTGCTCTCCCGCATCAAGGAGGAGCACGACGCCGGACGTGACAACATCTCGTCCGTGGCCATCGGACTCGAGCGCACCGGACGCATCGTCACCGCCGCCGCCCTGCTCATCGCGGTGGTGTTCACTCGCCTTCGCCACCAGCCAGGTCAGCTTCATCAAGCTGTTCGGCATCGGCCTGACCCTCGCCGTGCTGATGGACGCCTTCGTCATCCGCGGCACGCTGGTCCCGGCCTTCATGCGGCTGGCCGGCGATGCCAACTGGTGGGCCCCGGCCTGGATGCGCCGCATCCACGAGCGGTTCGGGTTCAGCGAGCACGTCGACCTCGACCTCCCCGTCGACCTCACCGACGACGACGTCGACGGGCGGACCGAGGACAGGGAACCGGTGGGGGTCGGGTGAACGTCCGGGCCCGGCGACGACACCGGAGGGGCGAGGGCGACAAGCTCCGGGGCGAGATCATCGCCGCCGCCCAGGACCTGCTGGTGGAGACCGCGTCGGAGGACGCGGTCTCCATCCGCGCCGTCGCCGACGCGGTGGGCGTCACCCCACCGTCGATCTACCGCCACTTCGCCGACAAGGACATGCTCCTGCTCGAGGTGTGCCAGGCCAACTTCGCCACCTTCACCACGGCGCTCGAGGCGCTCCCCCCGGAGACCACCCCGGTGGGTCGCCTCCAGCAGCTGGGCCGGGCCTACATGGACTACGCCCGGGAGTACCCCGAGCACTACCGCATGATGTTCATGGCCCGCTACGAGCTCTCGGCCCAGATGTACGCGGAGGAGATGGTGGCCGACGGCTCGTCGTTCCGGCTGCTGCTCCAGACCATGGAGGAGATCATCGCCTCAGGGGTGCTCCGCCCGGAGCTCGCCGAGCGCGGGCCGCTGCACCTCGGCATCCTGTTCTGGGCGATGGTCCACGGCCTGGCCTCGCTGTTCGTCGCCAAGCCGGGGCTGCCCTGGCCCGACCACGACGAGCTGGTCGAGGACCTCCTCGCGGTGTCGATCCGCGGGATCCTCCACGACCCGTCACTCCTGCCCTGACCGACGAGCGAGGTCAGCTCGAGGAGAGGCGCCGGCCGACGAGCTCGACCTCGGTGGTCGGCAGTGCGATCTCGACGACCCGCCGCGGCGAGGTCACCACGAGGATCTCGCCCTCGGCGCCGTGGAAGGCCTCGGCCCGGTAGCGCACCGGGCGGACGGTGACCTCCAGCGGCGGGTCGAGGACCACCGGCGCCTCGCCCTTCCGGGTGACGAGGGCGACCTCCGACGGGGAGTCGGCGACGAAGTCGGGCGCGGCCGCGTCACCCCGACCGGGGAGGCGGAGGCGGCCCTCCATCCACTCCCCCCAGCCCCGCGACGTCGTCCGTCGCAGCAGGCAGGGCAGGTCGACGGCGTCGCCCGCGGTCAGCAGCTCGAGGCGCGCCGCGGCCTCTCGCCGGCCCCGCCGCCACCGGATGCGGGGGCTCTTCGACGCGTGGTCGTCGGGAGGGGGCGTCACACCGGTGCCTGGGCGCGGAGCGGCCCCGGGCGCGAGAGCCCGGGGCCGCGGCGCACAGCAGAGAGGCTCAGCGGCCCTTCAGGGCCTCGATGAGCTGCGGCAGCACCTTGTGGACGTCGCCCACGATGCCGAGGTCGGCGATCCCGAAGATCGGGGCCTCCGGGTCCTTGTTGATGGCCACGATGTTCTTCGAGCCCTTCATGCCCACCATGTGCTGGGTGGCGCCCGAGATGCCGGCGGCGATGTAGACCGTCGGCTTCACGACCTTGCCGGTCTGGCCCACCTGCATCGAGTAGGGCACCCAGCCGGCGTCGACGATCGCACGGGAGGCGCCGGGCGCCCCCTTGAGCAGCTTGGCCAGCTCCTCGATCATGCCGAACTTGTCCGACTCGCCGAGGCCACGACCACCGGCCACCACGATGGCGGCCTCGTCGAGCTTGGGACCGGAGGTCTCCTCGACGTGGCGGTCGATCACCTTGGCCGTGCCGGCGGCACCGGTGTCGCCGGCGGCCAGGGTGGCCACCTCGGCGGCGCCGCCACCGGTCTCCTCGGCCACGAACGACTTCGGGCGGAAGAGGGCGATGGCCGGGGCGCCGGCGGCGAACTTGGTCTTGACGATCTGCGTGCCACCGAAGATGCCGGTCGACACGACGAGGCTGTCGCCGTCGAGCTCGACGTCGGTGTTGTTGCTGACGACCGGCTTGTCCAGCTTCACCGACAGGCGGGCGGCGATGTCGCGCCCGTCGTAGGTGGTGCCGAAGAAGACGGCGTCGGGGGCCTCGGTCGCCACCGCGGCGGCGAGGGCGGCGCCCACGTGGGCGCCCTGGAGGCCACCACCGAGGTCACCGGTGCTCCACACCTTGGTGGCGCCGTGGGCGCCCAGGGTGGCGGCGACGGCGTCGGCGGAGCCGCCGACGAAGGCCTCGACGGTGTCGGCCAGCGTGCGGGCCTTGGCGAGGATCTCGAGGGTGATGGGGGCCACCACGTCCTCGTTGACCTCGACGTGGACCCAGATCTTGGAGAGTGCCATCAGTCGTTCCTTCCGTTCCTCAGAGGACCTTGAGGCCGTCGAGGAACTCGACGATCTTCAGGTGGCCCTCGCCGTCGTCCTCGATGACCTCACCGGCCTCGCGCTCGGGAGCGGCGCTCACGTCGACGATCTCCTGCCCGGCGCCGGACCAGCCGACGATGGCGGCATCGATGCCCAGGTCGGCGACCGTGACGGCGTCGACCGGCTTCGACTTGGCGGCCATGATCCCCTTGAAGGAGGGGTAGCGGGGCTCGACCACGCCGGCGGTCACGGAGACCACGGCGGGCAGCGGCGACTCGACCTGGTCGTAGCCGGCCTCGGTCTGGCGCTGCACCTTGAGGGTGCCGCCGTCGACCTCGACGGACTTGGCGAAGCCGACCGACGGGAGGTCGAGGACCGCCGCGATCTGCTCGGGCACGACGCCGGTGTAGCCGTCGGACGACTCGACGCCCGCCAGCACCAGGTCGTACTCGCCGGCCCGGCCGATGGCCGCGGCGAGCACCTTGGCGGTGTCGAGGGAGCCGGCGCCGGCGAGGGCGTCGTCGCTCACGAGGACGGCCTTGGCCGCTCCCATGGCGAGCGCCTGGCGCAGGCCGGCGACCTCCCCGTTCGGGGCCATGGACACGAGGGTGACCTCGCCTCCGCCGGCCTTGTCGACGAGCTGCAGCGCCATCTCAACGCCGTAGGTATCAGACTCGTCGAGGATGAGCTTCCCGTCCCGCTTGAGGGTGTGATCCGGGTTGAGGGCACCGGGATCAGCGGGGTCCGGGATCTGCTTGACACAGACGACCACGTTCATGGGCTGCGAGTCTGTCGGCTGATCGACGAGCCGCCAAATCCGTCGGGGCGAGGCGGTCCGGGCCTCGCGAGAGGCGTAGCCTCGGCCCCATGTGCGTCGAGTGCTGGAGCTCCGCCACCACCCTCGGCGTCCCCGCTGCGGTGCTCGCGGGTCGCTCCGCGTGGACTCGGGCGAGGGCCCGGGTCCGGAGGCCGCCGACGGGTGAGCAGGCGCCGCCGACCGGATCCGACGACCTCGAGCGAGCACCGACGCCGGGGTGATCCGATGACGACCTGGGTGCGCTCGGGGTGCCGCCGAGCTGCCGGTCGACCGGGCCGGGTCGGGTGACCTCGCCGTCCTCCTCCACGCCGGGGTCGCCGACCGCCGGGCGTGGCGGGTGACCCTCGACGCGCCCCCCGACGGGTGGGAGCTGGTCGCCTACGACCGACGGGGCCACGGCGACGCCCGCTGGGAGGCCGAGCCCCACGATCCGGTGGACGACCTCGCTCGCCGTGCTCGACCACGTCGGGGCCGCGCTCGGCGGTGCTCGTCGGCAGCTCCCGCGGCGGGCGCGTCGCGATCGACGCCGCCCTCGCCCACCCGGACCGGGTGCGGGCCCTGGTGCTGCTGGCCCCCGCGGTGCGGGGTGCTCCCGAACCGCATCCGGTGCCCCCGGACGCTGCAGGCGCTGTCCGACCGCCTGGACGCGGCCGAGGCGGCCGAGGACATCGACGAGGTCGATGCCATCGAGGCCGAGCTGTGGCTCGACGGCCCGTCCCGGCCGGCCGGCACGGTCAGCGGTGCGGCGCGCGACCTCTTCTCGTCGATGAACCGCGCCGCCCTCGCCGCGGCCGACGTCGGCGAGGAGCGCGAGCCCGCCATCGCCGACGCGTGGGCCGCGCTCGAGCAGGTCGCAGCGCCGAGCCTGGTGGTCGTCGGCGCCCACGACCTGCCCCACGTCGTCGACCGCTGCGACGAGCTGGCGGGCCGCCTGCCGCCGCTCCCGGGACCGTGGCCGGCGGGTCGGGCGATCGTGCTCCCGGACTCGGCACACGTCCCCTACGTCGACGACCCCGAGCGCTTCGCACGGGTCCTCGCCGATGCCCTGGCGGCGTGCGCCGCGCTGCCCCCGGTGCCGTAGCGTCCCCGCGCGGTGCGCCTCGTCCTCGTCGTCAACCCGTTCTCGTCGTCGGTCACGGCCCGGGCGCGCGTGGTCATCCGCAAGGCGCTGTCGGCCGACCACGACGTCGAGATGGTCGAGACGAGCCGCCGCGACCACGCCACCCGGCTGGCCCGAGGGGCCGCGGCCGACGGGGCCGACGTGGTCGTGGTGCTCGGCGGCGACGGCACCCTCAACGAGGCGGCCAACGGCCTGGCCGGCACGTCGACCGCGCTGGCGACGCTCCCCGGCGGCTCGACCAACGTGTTCGCCCGCACCATCGGGCTGACCAACGACCCCATCGAGGCCACCGGCGAGCTGCTCGAGGCGCTGGCCGCCCGGTCGATCCGGCGGGTGTCGCTCGGGTCGCTGAACGGCCGCTACTTCCTCTTCCACTGCGGCCTCGGGTTCGACGCCGCGGTGATCGAGCAGGTCGAGCGCCGGCCGTCGGTGAAGCGGTACCTCGGCCACCCGCTCTTCGTGTACTCCGCGTTCAGCACGTGGTTCCGCCACTTCGACCGCAGCGACCCCCGCTTCTCGATGCGGTTCCCGTCCGGACCGGACCCCGACCGCGTCATCGACGACGGCTCGTTCGCGGTGATCCTCAACACCAACCCGTACACCTACCTCGGCAACCGACCGCTCGACATCGCCCCGGCCGCCACGCTCGACTCGCCGCTGGTGGCGATCACCATCCGGAGCATGGGCTTCACCACCATCATCCGGGTGGCCGCCGCGGCCCTGCGGGGCGGTGGCCGGCTGGGGCGCATCGGCGCCGTCGACGAGCGCACCGGCGTGTCGGAGATCGAGGTCGTCGGCCACGGGCCGTTCCCGTACCAGCTCGACGGTGACCACCTCGGCGACGCCGAGCGCATCACCATCCGCCACGTCCCCGACGTGCTCGACCTGGTGGTACCCGTCCCCTCCGGCCGATGGGCCGGGCTGACCCCTACCGGCGACCACCCTCCGCGCGTACCCTTCGCACCATGAAGAGCGACATCTTTGCCAACACCGAGGCCGCCGCGACCGGCTACTTCACCCTCCAGAACTCGAAGATGCTGAAGGTGCGGGTGGGCCTCGACGGCAACCCGCCGGCCGTGTGCGCCCGGCAGGGCTCGATGGTCGCCTACCAGGGGCAGGCCCAGTTCGACTACCAGAGCGCCGGCGGCCTGGGGAAGATGATCAAGCAGAAGCTCTCGGGCGAGGGCGTGGCCACCATGACGGTGTCCGGCCAGGCCGAGGTGTTCTTCGCCGACCAGGCGTCGGACGTCCACCTCATCTACCTCGAGGGCGACGCCATCTCGATCAACGGCCGCAGCGTGCTGGCCTACGACGCCACGCTCGACGCCGACGTCCACTTCGTCGGGGGCGGCGGCATCGCGGCCGGAGGCCTCTTCAACACGATCCTGCGCGGGACCGGCTGGGTGGCCATCACCTCCAAGGGCACGCCGGTGGTGCTGTCGACCGACGCCCCGACCTTCGTCGACTCCAACGCCGTCGTCGCCTGGTCCGCCAACCTCCAGACCCAGATCGTCAGCTCGTTCAAGCTGAACAACCTGATCGGCCGGGGCAGCGGCGAGGCCATCCAGATCGGCTTCCAGGGCCAGGGCTGGGTCGTGGTCCAGCCCAACGAGCTCGACCTCGCGGCCATGAACGCCTCGGGCCAGAACACCACCCCGGGCGGAGCCGCCGGCGGCGGCATGGGCGCCCTCGGCGGCCTCCTCGGCCGCTAGCTCATCCCGCCCTCGGGCCGAGGACCTGGAGGGCCACGTCGGGGACGTTGGTGACGATGCCGTCGACGCCGAGGGCGGCGAGGCGGGCGATCTCGTCGGGATCGTCGACCGTCCAGGTGTTGACGGCGACGCCGACCTCGTGGGCCGAGGCCACCAGCTCGGCGGTCACCCAGCCGAACCAGGGGTGGAGCGCGCCGTGGCCGTGCTCGACGGCCTCGGCCAGCGCGGTGGCCCCGTCGAGGTGGACGTGGAGGTAGGCGGTCGGCAGCGCGGGCGCCAGCGCGCGCACCCGGTCGATCGTGGGGCGGTGGAACGACGACACCAGGATGCGGGCGTGGGCGTCACGCCGGTCGACCTCGGCCACGACGGCCTCGGCCACCGCCTCGGTCGGGTCGAAGTCGACGTCGTCGGGCCAGTTCTTGATCTCGATGTTCACCACCAGGTCGCCGCAGGCGTCGAGGGCCTCGGCCAGGGTGGGCACGTGGTCGGGCAGGTCGGCCCGTGCCGAGCTCGACGATCGGGGAGCCGTCGGCCAGGGCCTCGTCGTGGTGCACCACCACCTCACCGTCGGCGGTGCGGCGGGCGTCGAGCTCGATGGCGTCGGCTCCGAGCGGCCCGGCGGCGGCGAACGCGGCCAGGGTGTTCTCCCTGTGCGCGACCGACGCGCCGCGGTGGGCGATGATGAGGGGACGGACGGCCATGCGGCAGTGTCGCGCGTGGCACCCGACACGCGACGCAAAAAGTGCTTGCGGGAGCTAGCACACCGGGGTAGCCTTCCCCTATTCCTGCGCACACCGCGAGTGCGGGTGCGACACCCCTTGTGAAGCGAAGCACGAAGAGTGACCGCTTCACCTCCCCCGGATCCCTGGAGGTCCCCCGTGGCCCTGAGCCCTAGCCACCTGCTGTCCCTCACCGTCGCCTCGGCCGAGTGGCGTCGCGACGCCGCCTGCCGGGACACCGATCCGGACCTGTTCTTCCCGGTGGGCACCACCGGCCCCGCCATCGAGCAGATCGAGCAGGCCAAGGCCGTCTGTCGTGAGTGCTCGGCGCAGACCCTGTGCCTCGAGTACGCCATCGACACCAACCAGGACTCCGGCATCTGGGGTGGCACCTCCGAGGACGAGCGCCGCACCGCTCCGCAAGGCCGCCCAGCAGCGCGTCCGCCAGATGGCCTGATCCGGTCCGGCGCCCGCCGCCGACCGAGTCACCGACCCAGCGCCCGGGGATCTCCCCCGGGCGTCGTCGCGTCCGGGCGTCGGGCCGGTCAGGCCGGCTGGTGGCCCTCGAGCGGCACCCGCAGCTCGACCTCCGTGCCCGGGCCGCCGTCGAGCGGCTCGAACATGTCGATGGTGCCGCTGAGGTCCGAGGTCACCAGGGCCCGCACGATCGACAGCCCGAGGCCGGTGGCTGGACGCCACCGAGAAGTCCTCGGGCAGGCCCTCGCCGTCGTCGATGACCCGGGCGACGAGCTCGCGGCCGTCGTTCTCCATCTCGACCCGCACCCGCCCCGGGTGGCGGCTGCCGTCGGGGGCCGGCGGGAAGGCGTGGTCCATGGTGTTCTGCAGCAGCTCGTTGAGCACCACCGCCATCGGGGTCGCGATGGTCGCGGGCAGGGTGCCCGGATCGCCCGACACCGAGAACGACACCTCGTGGTCCGGTGAGCTCAGGCTCTCCTCGACCATCCGCACCAGGGGGCGCAGCACCTCGATGAAGGGGATGTCGTCGCCGGCCTCGCGGGCGAGGATGTCGTGCACCAGGGCGATGGAGGAGATCCGGCGCACCGACTCGCCGATCGCCCCCTTGGCCTCCTCCGAGGACAGCCGGCGCCCCTGCAGGCGCAGCAGCGACGAGATGGTCTGGAGGTTGTTCTTCACCCGGTGGTGGATCTCGCGGATGGTGGCGTCCTTCGACAGCAGCATGCGGTCGCGGCGGCGGAGCTCGGACACGTCGCGGAGCAGCAGGAGCGCCCCGGTCACCCGCCCGGAGTCGACCATCGGGATGCAGCGCACCAGCATGCTGACGCCCGGTCGCGGGTCGATCTCCTGGGTGACCGGCCCGCCGACCGCGAACGCGGTGCGCACCGGCTCGTCGTTCAGCCCGAGGTCGCCGAGGCGCAGGCCCTCGGTGTTGACGTGGATGCCGATCCGGTGCAGCGCCGACACCGCGTTGGGCGACGCGTACGACACCCGGGCCGAGCGATCGAGCACCAGGCAGCCGTCGCCGACCCGCAGGTTCTCCGACGAGTCGCCGTCCTCGCGGGCGTAGGGGAAGTCGCCGGCCGCGATCATGCGGGCGAAGCGGTTGAAGATCTCCTGGTAGGTGCGCTCCAGCTCGCCCGCGGCCCGGCCGACCGACGGGGTCGACTCCCGGCTGAGCACCGCCACCGTCTCGCCCTCGAAGCGGACCGGGATGCACAGCATCCGCACCCGCTCCCGGATGATCGGGTCGGTGACCTCGCCCTCGATGATCTCGCCCCGCCGCCACGAGCGGGCGATGAGGGGCCGTTCCTCCTCGTCGGCGATCTCGCCGATGAGGTCGCGCACGTACAGGGTCTGGTTGGTGGTCGGCCGGACCTGGGCGGCGACCACGAAGTGGGACCCCTCGTCGTCGGTGGGCACGAACAGCAGCAGGTCCGAGAAGCACAGGTCGGCGACGACGCCCCAGGAGGTGGTGAGGCGGGTGAGGTGGCCGATCTGCGGCTCGGTCAGCGAGGTCTGGGTGTCGGCGATCTCGGCGAGGCTGGCCACGGCTGCCCAGGGTAGGGGCGGGCGTCAGCGCCAGATGGCGTCGCCCAGGCGCAGCAGACCGGCCAGGTCGCGCGATGTCGGAGTCGAAGTAGGGGACGGTGGCCACCACGTCGGGTCGGCGGGCCAGCTCGGTGCGCTGCTCCTGCTCCCGGTTGGCGATCACCTGGTAGTTGAGGAAGCTCTCGCCGACCTCGCGGAGGACCCGGTCGGTGACGGCCGCATCGCCGATCGAGGGGGCGGCGGCGAGGGCGGCCTCGGCGGCCCGGTCGGCGTCGGCCACGAGCCGGCGGGCGACGCCGGTGCTGGCGGTGCGCCGCAGGTACGACGGCAGCACCTTGTTGAGCACGACCGCTCCCAGGTGCAGCCCCCGGTCGTCGAGCGCCTGCATGAAGTACTCGGCCTCGCGCACCGGCGACGCCTCCAGGGTCGACACGACCAGGAAGGTCGTCCGCCGGTCCGACAGGGTGCGGGTGACGGCCTCGGACCGCTGCACGAACCCCGGCGCCATGGTCTGGAACAGCGAGAAGAACTCGGCGATGTCCTCCAGGAACTGCGAGCCCAGGATGCCGTCGGCGATCCGGTAGAACGGCTTCGAGGCCAGGTTGAGCACCCGGCTCTTGGCCGGCACGGTCAGCCAGCGCAGCAGGCGGCTGGAGAAGAACTCCGCCATCCGGTCGGGGGCGTCGAGGAAGTCGATGGCGTGGCGGGTCGGCGGGGTGTCGACGACGATCAGGTCGTAGCGACCCGACGTGTGGATGTCGTAGAGCCGCTCCATCGCGATGTAGTCGTGGCTCTGGACGAACCGGCCCGAGATGTTGGCGTAGATCGAGTTGGAGAGGATCGCCTCGCGGGTCTTCTCGTCGGGGGCGTGGCGGTGCGATCAGGTCGTCCCACGACTGCTTGGTGTCGAGCATGGCGGCCCACAGCTCGCCCCGGGGCTCGACGCCGGCGGCCGGCGAAGGCCTCGTCGTCGACCCGGGTCTCGGCGTTGCCGAAGCGCTCCAGGCCGAGCGCGTTGGCCAGCCGCCGGGCCGGGTCGACGGTGAGCACGAGCACCTTGCCGCCGAGGTGGGCGGCGGCCATGGCCCCGAGCGCGGCCGCGGTGGTGGTCTTGCCGACCCCGCCCGAGCCGCACGAGATCACGATCTCCTTGGCGGCCAGCAGCTGCTGGAGCGTGCGGATCTCCTCGGCCGCGGCGGCGTCGGTGCCGGCCATCAGCCCAGCTCCTCGTCGAGGGCCTCGGCGACCTGGCGGGTGAAGCGCAGGCCGGTGGAGCGGGCGAACACCTCGGGCAGGTACAGCATGTCGGACGTCGGGCAGGGCCTCGCGGAGGGTCCGGAGGTGGCCGGCCCGGGTGCGCCGGAGGGTCACGGCCAGCTCGGCGGCGTCGAACAGCGGCGCCGACGTCGCCGTCGACCGCGGCGGCCGAGCGCGGCCGAGCGCGCTCGGGCCCGCAGGGCCTCGAACACCTGCTCCTCGCCGCGGCCGAACAGCTCGGGCAGGACCCGGTTGACGATCACCGCGGCGAGGTCGACGTCGGTCTCGTCGGCGCAGGCGCTCCGGCCAGCTCGATGGTCTCGTTGACCGGCATCTCCTCGGGGGCGGCCACGATCACCACGCCGGTGCGGGCCGGGTCCTCCAGCACGTCGAGCATCCACTCGGTCTGGTTGCGGACCATGCCCGACCGACACCAGCTCGTTGATGCCCTTCGGTGCCGCCAGCTGGCCGACGATGTGGCCGCTGGCCACCGAGTCGACCACCACCATGTCGTAGTGGTCCTCGACGACCTCCCACGCCAGCTTCCCGACGGTGAGGATCTCCTTCACCCCCGGGGCGGCGTTGGCGACGAAGTCGAAGGTGCGGGCGAGGGGCCCGATGCGGGCGAGGAGCGGCACCTTGAGCTGGAGGCTCAGGTACTCCTTGAGCGACTCCTCGGTGTCCATCGACATGGCGAACAGGTGGGGCTGGACCTCGGTGGGGGTGAAGTCGGTCGGAGCCGACCTCGAAGAAGCCGGAGAGCCCGCCCTTGGCGTCGACCTCGCACACCAGGGTGCGCTTGCCCTGCTCGGCGGCGAGCAGCGCCGAGGCCGGCGGCGACGGTCGACTTGCCGACCCCGCCCTTGCCCGTGACGAACAGCAGTCGTCGGTCGAGCAGGTCGAGGGCCATGCCCGGGTCAGCCAGTGAACCCGATGCGCCGGTCGCTGGAGCCGGGCCCGAGGTCGACGTAGGCGATCTTGTCGGCCGGCACGCCGACCTGGCGGCCCTTCTTGTCGGTGAGCCACAACAGCGCCGCCGGCGGTGACGGCCTTCTCGACGTCGGCCTTGCACCGCGTCGGCGTCGACGCCGTCGGGCAGCTCGACCTCGATCTCCTTGGCGGTGTAGGTGACTCCGATGCGGACGTCCACGAGGGCCTCCTGGGCGGCGGGGTGGGCCCGGTCATCGTAGGCAGGCGACCCCGCCCACCCCACCAGCGGGCGCTCCGACCCGGTCGGCCTACTCCTCGGGGACGGCCTGCTGGTTGTCCATCATGTCGGCCATCACCGCGCGGATGAACTCGTCGGCCTCGTCGGTCAGGCCGCCGGCGACGCCGCCGTAGATGGCGCGCGCTGCTCGGCGGTCTCGTCCTTGTGCTCGACGGCGTAGGCGACGGCCTCGGCCAGGTCGGCGGCGAACGGCCTCGACCACGCCGGGCTGGGTCTGCGGGCCGGGTGACGGCCATGTGGATGGCGTTGGGGTACTGCTGGCCGTTGAAGCGCCAGCCCTCGGCCTTCATGAAGTCGTTGACGTGGTAGATGTCGAACTCGTCGGAGCGTGAAGCTGAAGCAGAACGTCGGGTTGCCGATGATGCGCAGCTCGGGGTGGCGAGCGCACCGCGTCCTGCATCGCGATCGGCGGTCTCGAAGATCTGCTTGGCGTAGCCGCAGGTAGCCCTCGCGGCCGAGCGTGCACCATCGCCGCCCAGGTGGCGGCGAGCAGGCCGCCCGAGCGGCGAGCCCGTCCATGCCCGGCGAGCAGTACTTGCCGCCGGTCCAGTCGGTCAGGAAGAAGTACTGGCTGTTGCGCAGGGCCTTGTCGCGGAACGGCAGCACCGACGTGCCCTTGAAGCCGTAGCCGTACTTGTGGGTGTCGGCCGAGATGCTGGTGACGCCCGGGCAGGCGGAAGTCGAACACCGGGATGTCGTAGCCGAGCTCCTGGCCCCACGGGAGGATGAAGCCGCCGAGGCAGCCGTCGACGTGCAGGCCGACGCCGCGCTCGAGGGCCAGGTCGGACAGCTCCTCGATCGGGTCGATGGTGCCGTAGCCGTAGTTGCAGGCCGAGCCGATCGATGGCGATCGTCTGGTCGTCGATGAGCGTCGGCCACGGCGTCGACGTCGACCTGGGTGGTCACCGGGTCGACCGGCGCGCGTGCGCAGCTCGATGCCGAACAGGTGGCAGGCCTTGTCGAAGGCGGGGTGGGCCGGTCTCGGGCTTGACGAAGTTGGGCCGGGTGATGCCCCGCGTCTGCCGCGGCGTGCTCGCGGTAGGCGAGCATGGCGTGGAGCGATGCTGCCGGTGCCGCCCGAGGTGACGAGGCCGACCGGCTCGCCGTCGGTGACGGCGTCGGCGTGGAGCATGTCGAGGGTCATGGCGATGATCTCGCCCTCGAAGCGGGTGGCGCTCGGGCAGATGTCGCGCTGCAGGACGTTCACGTGGGCGTACATGCCCGAACGCGTCGTTCAGGAAGTCGTAGTGCTCGTGGTCGCCGCAGTACATCGTGCCCGAGACCTTGCCGGTCTCCCACGTGGCGTCCTCCTCGGCCTGGCCATCTCGCGGAGCTCGGCGAGGATCTCCTCGCGGGCCGATGCCCTGCTCGGGGATGCGTCGGTTGACGCCGTAGCGCTCGGCGTAGGGCCACTCGTTGCTCATGCGGAGACCCTACGCGGGCATCGCCGGTCAGATGATCTTGAGCTCGCGGTGGTAGCGGCGGGTGGGGGCCATGGCGACGTCGACCGTCTCGGCCATCGCGGTGAAGGCCGACGCGGCCTCGCTGTCGGGGTCGGTGACCACGATGGGGCGACCGTCGTCGGAGCCCTCGCGCAGGGCGGGCACCAGCGGCACCTGCCCGATCATCGGGACCTCCAGGCGCTGGGCCAGGTCGTGGCCACCACCGGCGCCGAAGATCTCGTAGCGGGTGCCGTCGTCGCCGGTGAACCAGCTCATGTTCTCGATGACGCCCCTGACCGACAGGTTGACCTTCTGGGCCATGAACCCGGCCCGCTGGGCCACCCGCTGGGCCGCGGGCTGCGGGGTGGTCACGATGAACACCTCGGACCGGGGCAGGAACGAGGCGAGCGAGATCGAGATGTCACCGGTGCCGGGGGGCAGGTCGACCAGCAGGTAGTCGGGATCGTCCCAGTACACGTCGGTGAGGAACTGCTCGAGCGCCTTGTGGAGCATCGGCCCCCGCCAGATGACCGGGGTGTCCTCCTCGGCGAAGAAGCCCATGGAGATGCAGCGGACGCCGTGGGTCTCCGGCGGGACGAGCATGCCGTCGATGACCGCGGGCTCGTGCTGCACGCCGAGCATCCGGGGGATGGAGAAGCCCCAGACGTCGGCGTCGACCACCGCGACCGACCGGCCCCGCTGGGCGAGGGCGATGGCCAGGTTGGTGGTGACCGACGACTTGCCCACCCCGCCCTTGCCGGAGGCGATGAGCAGCACCCGGGTGGGGCAGTCGGGGTCGGCGAAGCGGATGGCCCGGCCCTCGGCGTGGCCGTGGGCGGCGTGGCTGCCGGCGGTGGAGGCCGGGTCGCCGTTGAGCATCTCGCGGACCCGGGCCCGCTCGTCGTCGGTCATCACGGTGAAGTCGATGTCGACCCGGTCGACCCCGTCGAGGGCCTGGCCGGCTGACGTGACCCGGTTGGTGATCTCGTTGCGCAACGGGCAGCCGGCGATGGTGAGGGCGATCTGGACCGCCACCGTGCCGCCGTCGACGGCGATCCCCTTCACCATCCCGAGGTCGACGATGCTGCGGTGCAGCTCGGGGTCCTCGACCGGTCGGAGGACCTCGAGGACGTCGGCTTCGGTCACGGGCACGGGAGATCTCCTGGAAGGGCTGCGATGCCGCCGGGGGTGTCGGCGGGACCATCGGTAGGCTACCGGCGTGTCCTCCGGAGCCAGCAGCCCGGGCCTGTCGCCCACGGACTTCTCGTCGGCCGTCAACGCCATCACCGCGGCGTTCGGCGACCCGACCCGGCGCCGCATCTACCTGTTCGTCCACGAGTCGACCGACGGGGTCACCGCGACCGAGGTCGCGACGGAGTTCGACGTCCACCCGAACGTCGCCCGCCACCACCTCGACAAGCTGGCCGGCGGCGGGCACCTGGAGGTCGCGGTCGACCGCACCGGGTCCGGGGCCGGGCGGCCGTCCAAGCGCTACCGCACCACCACCGCCCAGGTCGAGCTCGACGTCTCCGTCCGCCACGACGAGGTGCTCCTGGCCCTGCTGGGCCGGGCCCTCACCGAGCTGGGCCCCGAGCGGGCCGAGCGGGTGGCCGAGGAGGTCGGCGAGCACTACGGCCGGGCCATGGCCGGCCGCATGGACGACGACGCGCCCCGCAGCGTGCGGGCCGCGCTGCACGCGGCGGCCGACGCCATGAGCGCCCACGGCTTCGCCGCCCACGCCGAGGACACCCGCGGCCAGCTGCGCATCGTGTCCGAGCACTGCCCGTTCGGCGACGCCGCGGTCGAGCACCCCGTGATCTGCGCCGTCGACCGGGGGATGGTGCGGGGTCTGCTGTCGACGCTCGCCGCCGACCCCGACGCCCGGGCCGAGACCGAGGCGTCCGTCGCCCGGGGCGACGGGGCGTGCATCACCAGCCTGACCGGCTGACGGAATACCGTGGCCGGTCGTGCCCCACCGCCGGTCGCCCCGCTCCCTCCTCCTCGGGCTCGCCCTCGCCACGCTCCTGGCGGCCTGCGGCACCTCGCCCGAGGAGACCACGACGACCACCACCGAGGTCGCCGCGGCCGCCGGCAGCGGCTTCTGCCTCACCTGGTCGCGCTACCAGGAGACGCTGGGCGCGTGGCTCCTCGAGCCGCCCGCGAGCCTCGACGACGCGATCGCCTCGGCCGAGACCAGCCGGCGCGCCGCCGAGGAGGCCCGCAGCGTGGCCCCGGAGGCGCTGACCGAGCCGCTCGACCTGATCGTCTCCAGCCTCGAGGAGATCGAGGCCGTGGTGGCCGGGGCCGACTCGCTCGAGGACGCCACGACCGAGGCCGCCGGTCAGTTCGAGAGCGCCGAGATGACCACCGCGACGACGACCGCCACCGACTGGGTCTCCGTCAGCTGCTGAGCACAGGGTCACACGAGACGGCACTAGGTTGTCGCCCGCTCCGAGTCCTAGGGGGGACCATGTCGCGCCGCTCACCTGCGCCGTCCATCGCCATCGCCATCGCGGCCGTCATCCTGATCGCCGGCTGCGGGGGAGGGGACGACGACTCGTCGGCCACCTCGACGACGACCACCATCCCCGTCATCACCACCACGACGACGGACCCCGAGGCCGAGCCGGACGATCCGTTCTGCGGCACCTTCGAGCGCTTCCGCGAGGTGATCGTGCTCCCGCAGAACACGGTGGAGCAGGCGCAGGCGCGAGCCGCGCAGGTGTCGGCCGCCGCGGCCGCGCTCGTGGCCGTCGCGCCCGAGGAGCTGGCGGGCGACATGGAGCGCCTCGCCGAGGCTGCGGATCAGCTCGAGCTGGCCACCGCCGCCGCGACCACCATCGAGGAGACCCAGGCGGCCGAGCAGGCCCTCCAGCAGGACCCCGACGTCCTCGCCGCGAACGAGGCCGTCTCGACCTTCGTCGCCGACACCTGCGAGGACGGCTGATCGCCGCGTGGCGGAGCGCCGGCGGGCCTACCTCGACCACGCGTCGACCTCGCCCCTCCGCCCTGAGGCGCGCGACGCGCTCCTCGCCGCCCTCGACGGCCCGGCCGGTGACCCCGGGAGGATCCACGGCGAGGGCATGGCCGTGCGGGCCGTCCTCGAGGAGGCCCGCGACCGGGTCGCGGCCCTGATCGGGGCCCGCCCCCGCCAGGTCGTGTTCACCAGCGGGGCGACCGAGTCCATCGCCACCGTCGGGTGGGGCGCAGCCGGACGGGGCACCCACCAGGTCGTCACCGCGGTCGAGCACTCGGCGGTCACCGCGGTCGCGGCCCGCCACGGCGACGTCACCGTCGTCGGCGTCGACGGCTCTCGGCCGGGTCGACCCCGACCGGGTCGCGGCGGCGGTGCGGCCCGACACCTCCGTCGTCCACGTGCAGTGGGGCAACCACGAGGTCGGCACCACCCAGCCCGTCGCCGCGGTCGTCGAGGCCTGCCGGGACCTCGACGTGCTCGTCCACGTCGATGCGGCCCAGGCCGTCGGCCACGTGCCGGTCGACGTCGCCGCCCTCGGCGCCGACCTCCTCTCGCTGAGCGGCCACAAGCTCGGCGGTCCGCTCGGGACGGGGGCGTTGGTCGTGCGCCGCGGCCTGCGGCTCGAGCCCCTGCTCGTCGGGTCGGACCAGGAGCGCGCCCGCCGGGCCGGCCTGGAGAACACCCCGGCCCTGGCCGGCCTGGGCGCGGCCGCGGCCGCCCTCCTCGACGGCGACCGCCTCACGACCGAGGAGGCCGAGGCCCGGCGCCTCACCGACGTGGTGCTCGGCGCGGTCGACGGCATGGACGGGGTGCGGGTGCACGGCGACCCCGTCGATCGGCTGCCCCACCTGGTCTGCCTCGGCTTCGACGACGTCGAACCGCAGGCCGTGCTGCTCGGCCTCGACCGCCGGGGCGTGGCGTGCCACTCCGGGTCGGCCTGCTCGTCGGAGTCGCTCGAGCCCTCGCCCACCCTGGCGGCCATGGGCGTCGACGCCCTGCGGTCCCTCCGGGTGTCGACCGGGTGGTCCTCCACCGATGCCGACGTCGACGCGCTGCTCGACCGCCCTGCCGATCGTCCTGGCCGAGCTCCGCGCCCTGCGCGGGTGACCGACGCCATCGCCGTCGGCCTCGGCCCGACGCCTTGCGGAGCACTACCGTCCCGCCGGTGACGCTGTACCTGGTCCGGCACGCGCACGCCGGCACGCGAGGGCGGTTCGAGGGTCCCGACATCGATCGGCCGCTCAGCGAGAAGGGCCGCCACCAGGCCGAGGCGTTCACGGCCGAGCTGCACGGCTTCCCGGTCGAACGCGTGCTGTCGAGCCGCGCCGTCCGCTGCCAGGAGACGGTCGAGCCGCTGGCCCGCGAGCGGGGCCTCGAGGTCGAGGTCCACCCCGCGCTCACGGAGGGCACGTCGGCTCCCGCGACCACCACCCTCCTGTGGCAGCTCGCGGCCGACGGCATCGACGCGGTGCTCTCCAGCCACGGCGACGTCATCCCCGCCGCGTTGGCCGCGCTGCACATCGACGGCGTCGCGGTCGACGACCCCTGGGCCCTGCCCAAGGCCACCTACTACGTGCTCGACGTCGACGCCGGCGTCATCACCAGCGCCCGCTTCGCCGACCCGCGCCCCTGATCAGCCCGGAGCGGTGGTCCCGGTCGTGGAGGTCGACGACCCCCCTGCCAGGCCGGCCTCGATCTCGGCCCGCAGCGGCTCGACCAGCATCTCCATGTCGGCGGTGACCACGAGCTCGTCGAACGCAGCCAGCTGCCGGGCCGCCTCCTCCCACCGCTGCTCCTGCACGGCCAGCACCACCTGGAAGGCACGGGCGTCGGCGTACTCGGGGTCGGCCTCGACGGCGCGGTCGAGCTGCCTGCGGGCGCCGACGTAGAGCTCGACGCGGGCCTCGGCCGGGAGCGAATCGCCCGCCTGGCGGGCGGTCAGGAAGAGGGTCCAACCCAGGTAGGTCAGGGCCACGGGGTTGTCGGGGTCGTCCTCGAGCACCGCCCGGTAGCAGTCGACCGCCTCGACCAGCTCGCCGGTGCTCGAGAGCTCGAGGCACTGCCCTGCGGCCTGGGTGGGCGACTGGGTCACCTCGCCGGTGATCCCATCGCCCGGGTCGCGGCGACCGGAGGCCTGGGCCACCAGGACCCCGGCCAGCACCGCGAAGCCGACCACGCCGACGATCACCGCGACGCGCTGAGCGGTGCTGCGCGACGCGCGGGGCGAGACCGGTGGAGCCGCTCCCCGCTGCTCGGCGCGCAGGGCCGCCGCGGCCCGGACGGTGTAGTCGTCGCGGAGGGCCCGGTAGTCGTCGTCGTCGATGTCACCCGCCTGGCGCTCGCGCTCGAGGTCGCGCAGGCTCTGGAGCAGGAACTCCGTCGTCTCCTCGTGGGCGTCGGGCTCGGCGCGGGTCACCGTCCCGATCCCTCGCCGTGGGGGTCGTCGGGGTCCTGTCCGAGCGCGGCGGCGACCAGCTCGCGGTCGCGAGAGGTCGGGGTGTCGTCGGGAGCGCGCTCCCACCGGCGGAACGCGACGGCCAGGCCGGCGAAGCCGAGCAGCACCACGACCACGGGGACGATCCACACCAGGCCGGCGAAGCCCGACCGCGGCGGGGTGAGGAGGATGTCGTCGCCGTAGGGTCCCGATGCCAGACGGGCGAGGATCACGTCGTCGCTGCGACCGGCCTCGATGTCGGCCTTGATCTGCTCGCGGAGGGCCTTGGCCGCGGGCGCGTCGCTGTTGGCGACCGACTGCCCGGCGCAGGTCGGGCACCGCACCTGGCCGGTGATCGACTCGGAGGCGCGCGTCGGCGCTCCGCTCGGTCGGCATCTGCGAGCCGATGACGAGCGCGACGACGGTCACCACCCCGAGCACGATCCAGATGGCGCGGCGGCTCATCCCCCGGCCTCCGTCGTGGTCGTGGCGCTGGGCCCGGCCAGGTCGGCGAGCAGGTCGTCGAGGCCGGCGGCGGTGACCCCGCCGACGACCTTGGCCGCGACCAACCCACCCGGGTCGACCACGTAGGACTCCGGCACGCCGGCCACACCCCAGTCGGCGATGACCGTGCTCTGCCCGAACACCACCGGCCACTCGCCGCCGTTGCGGGCGAAGAAGCGCTCGACGGACTCGGCGTCGTCCTCGAACACCACGCTGATCACGTTGGCGTCGCCCGCCTCGCGGTGCGCCTGCTCGAAGGCCACCAGCTCGGGGTGCTCCTTCACGCACGGCACGCACCAGGTGGCGAAGAAGTTCACCACCAGCCACCGTCCGTCGTAGGTCGAGGAGTCGAACTCCTGGCCCTCCAGCGTCGTGCCCGAGATGCGGGGTGCGGGCTGGCCGACCAGGGGGCTGTCGACCCGTCGGTCGGTGGCGGGGTCGCGCGTGGCCAGCACCGCGATCAGCACCAGCAGGACGACCGCGACCGGGACCACCAGGACCGCGGCCCGGATGCCCCGACGACGGGTGTCGGGCTGGAGCTCGACGTCGACGTCGCTCACGACGCACCCACCGGCTCGCGCTCGGGGTCCGGCTCGGGGTCGGGCTCGGACGACGGGCTCTCGATGGCCGCGGGGGCCGACGTGGGATCGGTGCCCCGGCGCCGACGGCCCGGGAAGGCCGACAGCGCGGTGCCCACGAGCATCAGCAACCCGCCGGCCCACAGCCACCCCACGAGGGGCTGGACGATGATCCGCACCAGGACGGTGCCGCCGTCCTCGGTGGGTGCCTTCAGCAGGGCCAGGTAGACGGTGTCACCGATGCCGTAGCGGACGGCGGGCTTGCCCAGCTCCTGCGTGGCGTTCGGGAAGCGCTGCAGCCGCGGCTCCATGGTGCGACCGCCGACCTCCATCACCGCCACCTGCTGGAGGCGGGTCGGGTCGCTGTCGCGCTCCTCGAAGCGGACGAAGGTGACGTCGTGGCCGTGGACCCGCCGGGTCTCGCCCGGGGCCAGGCGGGCCTCGGCCGACTCGGCGAACGAACCCGACGCGGCCAGGCCGATCGCGATCAGCACGACCCCGAGGTGCACGATCATCCCGCCGTTGGTGCGGCCGACGAAGCCCCGCCAGCCGTTGCGACGGGTCGCGAGCACCACCTGGCGGATCGCGGCCCCGGCGGCGAAGGCGCCCAGGCCGAAGGTCACCAGCGGGATCAGGCCGCGGATGCCGGCGGCCACGCAGGCGACCAGCACCGCCACCCCGAAGAAGGCCGGCCACAGCAGCCGCTGCGACAGCGTCTCCAGCGATGCCTTGCGCCACGGCAGCACCGGGGCGACCGCCATGAGGAACAGCAGGGCCAGACCGATCGGTCCGGACATGCGGTTGAAGTAGGGCACGCCCACCGACACCCGACGGTCGTCGAACGCCTCGGCGATGAGCGGGAACACGGTGCCGAACAGCACCACGAACGCGAACCCCGTGAACAGCACGTTGTTGGCCAGGAACGCTCCCTCGCGGGAGATCGGCGAGTCGATCTGGCCGGGCGAGCGCAGCACGTCGCCCCGCCAGCGCGATCAGCCCGAGCGTGACGAGCACGATCACGCGCGAAGAAGCCGAGGAGGAGCGGACCGATGGTCGAGTCGCTGAAGGCGTGCACCGAGTCGAGGACGCCCGACCGGGTGAGGAACGTGCCCAGGATGGTGAGGGCGAAGGTCGCGCACAGCAGCGACAGGTTCCAGACCCGCAGCATGCCGCGCCGCTCCTGCACCATCACCGAGTGCAGGTAGGCGGTGCCGGTGAGCCACGGCAGCAGCGACGCGTTCTCGACCGGGTCCCACGCCCAGTAGCCGCCCCAGCCCAGCACCTCGTAGCTCCACCAGGCCCCGAGCACGATGCCGACGGTGAGGAAGCCCCAGGCGAACAGGGTCCAGCGGCGGGTCTCGACCAGCCAGCCCTCGCCCACCCGGCCGGTGGCGAGGGCGCCGATGGCGAAGGCGAACGGCACCGTGAAGCCGACGTAGCCCAGGTAGAGCATCGGCGGGTGGAACGCCATCAGCAGGTGGTCCTGCAGCAGCGGGTTCGGGCCGGGGCCGTCGGCCGGCGGGTTGGCCACCGTCGAGAACGGGTTGGCCGGACCGGCCATCAGCCCGAAGAAGAAGGCCGTCACCACGAACATGGTCAGCAGGGCCCAGGCGACCAGCGGGTCGTCGAGCCGCCGCCGGAACTTCCACGCCACCGCCACGAGGTAGCCGGCCAGCACCAGGCCCCACAGCAGGATCGAGCCCTCCAGGGCCGACCACATGGTCGAGATGGTGAACGGCAGCGACGTGGCCCGGCTGCCGTTCTCGGCGACGAACTCGACCGAGAAGTCCCGGGTGATCAGCGCGTTCTGCATGGCGCCGGTGGCCACCACCGCACCGAGGGCGACCAGGCCGACGAAGGCGGGCAGCTGCTGGAGCAGCGCCGGCCGACCCTTGGCCTGGGCCACCACCACGGTCAGGATGCCGCCGAGGGAGGCGACGAGGGCGAGGAGCACGCCCATCGTGCCGAGGGTGGAGGTCATCGTCGGCCGCTACGAAGGTGAGGAGGAGACGTGGTCCGGGTTGTCCTCCCGGTACTCCTCGGAGTGCTTGATGACGATGCGCTCGGACACGAAGGTGCCGTCGTCGGCGAAGCGCCCCTCGAGCACCGACGGGACGCCGGCGTCGAACAGCGGGGGCGGCTCGGCCCCGACGTGGCGGACGTCGACCGACTCGCCCTCGAAGGCCAGGGCGAACACCAGCGTCTCGTCGTCGCCCTGCGCCTCGGGCTCGCCCACGACCGTGCCCTGGATGCGGATGCTGCGGTCGCCGATCTCGTCCCGCTGCGCCAGCGCCTCGTCGACGTTGTAGTAGTAGAGCGACGCGCCGTCGAGCTGGCGGACCAGCACGAAGCCGATGGCGCCGAGCAGTCCCACGATGACGAGCCCGCCGAGGACGGCCCGGCCACGGGACCGTCGGGGGCGTCGAGGGGCGGAGCCGTCGGGACCGGTGCGGGGCGTGAGGTCGAGGGGCGCGTCGCCGCCCGGCTCCGTCACATCCACCGACGCTGCTCCTCGGGGACCTGCTTGGCCAGCTGGCGGCCCCGCTGCGCGCTGCGCACCGCGAGCAGGCCGATCGAGGCGAAGACGACGACCCAGGCCAGCGCGACGGAACCCCAGCCGGACATGGCGAGCACGGCGATCACGACGGGGCCCCCGTCGTGGCGGGACCGGCGGGCAGGTCGGCCTCGGCCCGACGCTCGACCAGGGCCACGTCGAGGCCCAGGTCCTCGACCCGGTTCTCGAGCCACAGCACCCGGAAGCGGTGGATCATCAGCCAGCCGTAGAGGGCGAGGAACGTCACCATCCCGACCATCAGGGCGAGGAGCATCGTGCCCTCGATGGTGGGATCGAGGCGGGAGATGGTCGGGCCCTGGTGGAGGGTGCGCCACCAGGTCGTCGCGTAGTGGCAGACGATGGTGGCGGGCGCCAGCAGCAGCCCGACGACGGCGGCCAGGCGCGAGCGGCGGTCACGGTCGAGGGGAAGGCGTCGCACGGCCAGGTAGCCGAGCACCAGGAAGAACAGGATCGCGGTGGTGGTGAGCCGGGCGTCCTGCCACTCCCAGTAGGTGCCCCACGTCGGCTCGCCCCAGATGGCGCCGGTGACCAGGGTGGCGAACAGGAGGACGGCACCGAGCTCGGCCGAGGCGTGGGCCACGACGTCCCACCACTCGGACCGCTTCCAGAGGTAGGCGATGCTCCCGCCCACGGTCACGAAGAAGGCCAGGAAGGCGATGATCGCGGTCGGCACGTGCACGTACATGATGCGGACGATCTCGCCCTGGCCGCGCGTCAGCTCCTCCGACGCCGCCACCGAGGAGTGGTCGGGCGGCGAGATGACGAGGCCGTACAGCAGCAGGAGCCCAAGGCCGACGAGGGAGAGGGCACCGAGCACGCGCGTGGCCGGGGAGGCGGTGGTCGTGTTCATGGCGGTCCCACCAGCGCACCCCACGCAACCCCCTGATGGCAAGTCGGGGCGGGGTGACGCTGGTCAGGAGTCGTCGAGCAGGACGCCGAAGGTGGCCACCCCGATGCCGAGGTAGCCGGCCGCGAACAGCACCAGGAGCCCGAGCCAGCGACCGCCCTCGCCGGCGCGACCGTCGACGCCGGCCGCGAACGCCTGGGTCGCCGCGAGCAGGAGGGGGGCCAGGGCCGGGAGCATCAGCAGCGGCAGGAGCGTGGCCGCGACCCGCTGACCGATCGACAGCACCCCGTACAGGCACCCGGCCGCGGCCAGCCCGACCGCGGCGACGACGCCCGTGCTCACCAGCAGCACCGGCGAGCCCAGCGACGCGTCGTAGAGCACGACCACCCCGAGGGCGAGCAGCACCTCGAGGGCGAGCAGCTGCACCACGACGGCCGCGACCTTCCCGAGGAAGATCCCGGCCGGGTGCAGCCCCGACAGCCGCAGCGCGTCGCGCAGGCCGTCGGGCGCCTCCAGGGCGAACGCCCGCTGCACCGCGAGCAGCGACGACAGCAGCACCGCCACCCAGAAGAGGCCCGGCGTCGCCCGCTGCAGCACGGTGGTCTCGGAGTCGAGGGCGAAGGCGAACAGCAGCAGCACCAGCACCGCGAACGGGCGCGACCTGGGTGGTCGCGACCCGGGTGCGGGCCTCGATGCGCAGGTCCTTCACCAGGATCACCCGGGCGTCACGCCACATCGCGCACCTGACCCCCGACCACCTCGACCTGGCGATCGGCCACCGCCGCGGCCCGGTCGAGCTCGTGCGACGACAGCAGCACGGTGGCCCCGGCCGCGGCCGCGTCGCGGATCAGCCCGTCGACCAGGTCGCGCCCGGCGGCGTCGAGCCCGGCGTGGGGCTCGTCGAGGAGCCACAGCTCCGGGCGCCGCGCCAGCAGCACCGCCAGCGACGTCCGCCGCCGCTGCCCGGCCGAGAGCAGGCTGACCGGCACGTCGCGCAGCCGGCCGTCGAGCCCGAGGCGAGCGAGGGCCGCGGCCACGTCGGACGGGTCGGCCCCCGCGGCCTGGGCCCAGAAGCGCCACGTTGTCGGCGACGGTGAGGTCGTCGTACAGCCCGGTGGCGTGGGCCAGGAGCCCGACCCGGCCCCGCACCGACCGCCGGTCGACCCGCAGGTCGCAGCCGAGCACGCGGGCCTCGCCGTCGACGACGGGGACCAGCCCCGCGCAGCAGCGCAGCAGGGTGGTCTTGCCGGCGCCGTTCGGCCCCTGGAGCAGCACGACCTCACCCCGGTCGACGCTCAGGTCGGCCCCGGCGAGGGCGGGGAAGCGGCCCACCAGGGCGACGGCGCCACGGAGGTCGACGACGGGCTCCATGGGTGCGCCGCAGGCTAACCCGGGCCGCCTCGACCGGACGGACCGTGACCGGGTGACGACCCTCCGCCCCTCCTAGGCTTCGCCCGTGCTGACGACCGAGCCCGAGGTGCAGGAGGAGGCCGAGCCGCCGCGCCCACCCACCCACCGGATCGCCCGGGTCGTCGGCTCGGTGGGCCGGCTGATGATGACGTCCGGCGTCGTGATCCTGCTCCTCGTCGCCTACCAGCTGTGGGGCACCAACCTGCAGACCAACCGGTCGCAGTCCGAGCTGGCCGACGAGTTCGCCGACATCGTCGACGAGACCCCCTCCACCACCACGTCGACCACCGAGTCGACCACGACCACCACCCTGGCCGAGGAGCCGCCGGCCACGACCCCGGTCCAGGTCGCCCCGGACATCGTCCCGCCGGCGCACGGGGAGCCCATCGGGAAGTTCTCCATCCCGGCCATCGGCGTCACCGACTTCTGGACCGTCGAGGGCACGGGCACCGACGAGCTCAAGCGCGGTGCCGCCCACTACCCCAGCACCCCGCTGCCCGGGCAGGCCGGCAACGCCGCCGTCGCCGGGCACCGCACCACCTACGGCGCCCCCCTCCACAACGTCGAGAAGCTCGTGCCCGGCGACGAGATCACCTTCACGACCGTGCAGGGCACCTTCACCTACCGGGTGATCGAGACGCTGATCGTGGAGCCGGAGGAGGTCTGGGTCATCGAGCCCCGCAACCCCACCCCGGAGAAGCCGGAGGGCGACGACCTGCTCACCCTGACCGCCTGCCACCCGAAGTTCTCCGCGGAGGAGCGGATCATCGTGGTCGCCGCCCTGGTCGGGAACCCGGTCCCGCAGATCGAGGGCCAGGCCGAGGCGGCCGAGGAGTCCCTCGCCCAGAGCGACAGCGGCTCGCCCGAGAGCGGCACCATCGACGAGTTCGCCGACGAGCCCATGCTGACCTTCCCCGGCGCCTGGTGGGGCCTGCTCTGCATGCTCCTGTGGGGTCTGACCCGCCTGCTGGCCTGGTACGCCCACCGCTCGAAGCGCTTCCCCCGCTTCATCCCCTACCTGATCGGCACCCCGATCTGCCTGCTGGTGCTCTACCTCTTCTTCGAGAGCTTCAGCTTCGAGGGCTTCGCCCGGACCGTCGGCCTCTCGATCTAGACGCCGCGGAAGACCGGGGCGCGGCGTTCGGCGAAGGCGGCACGGCCCTCGACCAGGTCCTCGCTGCTCCACGCACGGTCGAAGGCCGCGCTGACCTCGGCGTCGGCCGGCACCGGGTGGTCGAGGGCGTTGAGCATCAGCTTGTGGGCCTGGATGGTCAGCGGGGCCTTCTCGGCGATCTCGGTGGCCCAGCTGACGGCCTGACCGGGCTCGCACAGGCGCTGGGCCAGGCCCAGGCGGTGGGCGTCGGCGCCGGGGACGGTCTCGGCGGCCAGGAGCATCGAGCGGGCCACGCCCTGCCCGGCCAGCGCGACCAGGCGTTGCACGGTCCACAGGTCGACGACCAGGCCCAGCTTGGCCGCCGGGATGCCGAAGGTGGCCTCGTCGGTCGTCGTGCGCAGGTCGCACGCCACCGCCAGCTGGGTGCCCGCCCCGAGGGCCACCCCGTCGACCGCGGCGATGCACGGGAACGGCGCGTCGCGCAGGGCGTGGAGCAGACCGCGGAGCAGCACCGCGAACTCCGGGCCCTCGATCCCCTTGATGTCGGCGCCGGCGCAGAAGTGCCCCCGGTCGCCCCGCAGCACCAGGGCACGGGTGGTGGCGGGCGCGCCGGTCACGGCGTCGGCGAGGGCCTCCACGTGCTCGGCGTCGATGGCGTTGCGTCGGTCGGGCCGGTCGATGATCACGACGCGGACGTCGTCGCTGCGCCGTTCGATGTGGATGGCCATGGCCGGCGAACCTACCGCGGCCCCGATCTCACCCGAAGCGGGCCCGCAGCTCCTGCAGCAGCGTCGGCAGCATGAAGGCGTCGTCGGTCTCCAACGAGATCACCAGCGGCTCGGTCTCGGTGGGGACGATCATGTCGGTGCCCCGCAGGGTCGGGTCGCCCAGGCTGCTCCAGGTCGCGATCGGGTTGCGCTTCCACGCCACGCCGATGGCGGTGATGCGCAGGTGCCCGATGCTGACCTCGGCGCCCCGGCGCAGCTTCTCCTCGATGCCCCTCCGCTCGCGGATGGCCGGGATCGAGCCCAGCACCGACCACAGGTACACCGTGGCCGCGACCACGCTCTCGACCCCACCCCTCGACCGACCGACGTCGCGCGCCGAGGCGGCGACGACCTGACCGTCGCGGAGCGTCAGGGTGAGGAAGGTGTTGGCGGCCTTGCGGCGGGTGACGGTGGCCTTGTCCTTCTCGATGCCGAGCTCGACGTCGACGATCGCGTCGTACGGCACGTCGACCCCGTCGACCCACATGCGGTCGTCGCCGACCCGCACGGTGAAGGTGCCGGCCGCCGAGCCCGGGAGGCGGACCTGCCAGCGGTAGGGGGCGGCGGCGGGCTCGAAGGGCGGGCAGGGCGGCACCGGCAGCCCGGACGCCTCGTCGACCAGGGCGACCTGGACGGGCTCGACCTCGACCGGCTCGTCGACCGGCTCGGGCTGGGACTCGGGCGCGAGCTCGGGCTCGACCTCGGCGACCGGGTCGGGCTCCTGCTCCTGCACCTGCTCCGGCTCGGGGGGCGGGGCGGGAGCGGCCTCGGCGCGGGCCGAGGCCCGGGCGACCGCGGACGGGGCCGCGGGCAGCGGCACCGGATCGGGGGCCGCCACCGGTGCCGGCGCGGGCTCGGCCTCGACCGCGGGCGGCACCGCAGGGGCGGCGGCCTTCGGCGCGGCCGGCCGGGAGCCGACCGTCGGGGGACGCCCGTCGACCTTGCGGGCCGTCGCGGCGGGCGCGTCGGAGCCGCGGCCGTCGGCGGCGCTCGGGTCCGGTCCAGGCCGGGACGAGGTGTCGGGGAGGGTCACGGAGCGTCCTCCATGGTCACGGGGAGCGAGGGGGGTCGGCCCCGAGCATGCCCAGGGACGGGCATGCCCGAACCCATCGGCACGAACCTCCCCGTTCCTGAGTCGTCCGACCTAGGACGTCCGCAGGCGGCGGGCGAGCAATAGGGTGCGCCCCCGTGGACGAGCACCTCCTGGCCATCGACCTCGGCACCGGCGGGCCCAAGGTCGCCTTCGTCGACCTGCGCGGCCGGGTGGTCGCCCACGAGATCGAGACGACCCGCCTCGATCCTCGAGCCGCCCGACGGCGCCGAGCAGGACCCCGGCGACTGGTGGGACGCGATCACCCGCGCCGTCCAGCGCCTGGTCGCCGGGGCTCCGGAGATCGCCGCCAGCCTCATCGGCATCGGCGTCACCGCCCACTGGGCCGGCACCGTGCCGTCGACAGCGACGGGGAGCCGATCGGCAACGCCATCATCTGGATGGACAGCCGGGGCGCCCGGGCCCTGCCCAAGGCCACCAGCGGGCGGGTGAACGTCATGGGCTACGACCCGCGCCGTCTGCGCCCGCTGGGTGCAGCTCACCGGGGGCGCGCCGAGCCACTCGGGCAAGGACACCGATCGCCCACATCCTGTGGCTCCAGGAGGAGCGGCCCGAGGTCTACGACGCGGCCGAGCGGTTCCTCGAGCCGGGCGACTACCTCAACCTTCCGCCTCACCGGCCGAGCCGGTGTCGTCCCACGACTGCGTCGGTGATGCTACTGGCTCACCGACAACCGCGACCGCGAGCACATCCGCTACGACCCCCAGCTGCTCGCGCTGGAGCGGCATCGACCAGGCCAAGCTGCCCCCGCTGGTCGACTCGGCGTCGATCATCGGGACGCTGCGGCCCGAGGTGGCCGAGGCCTGGGGCCTCCCGGCCGACCTGCCGGTGGTCGAACGGCATCGGCGACGTCCACGCCGCGGTCGTCGGCTGCGGCGCCGCCCGCGACTACGAGCCCCACCTCTACCTGGGCACGTCGTCGTGGCTGAGCTTCCACCTCCCCGGCAAGCGCACCGACATCCGCAACAACATGGCCGCGCTCCCCGGCGCCCTGCCCGGGACGTACTTCCTCGCCAACGAGCACGAGACCGGCCGGCGGCTGCCTCCTCCACGCCCGCGACGGGCTGGAGCTGGTGCGGGACCTCGAGGAGCTCAACGAGGTCGCGGCCACCGCGCCGGCGGGCAGCGGCGGGCTGATCTACCTGCCGTGGCTCAACGGCGAGCGCACCCCGGTCGACGACCACACCATCCGGGGCGGGTGGACCAACCTGTCGCTGGCCCACACCCGGGCCGACATGCTCCGGTCGATCCTGGAGGGCGTCGCCTACAACTGCCGCTGGCTGCTGGAGGTCGTCGAGGGCTTCACCAAGAAGCCGCTCGGTCCGATCGTCGTCATCGGCGGCGGCGCCCGGTCCGACCTCTGGTGCCAGATCCACGCCGACGTGATGCGACCGCCCCATCCGCCGGGTCGAGGCCTACCAGCACGCCGGCACCCGCGGCGTCGCCCTCATGGCCGCGGTGGCGCTCGGGAAGCTCACCCCCGACGACCTGCACGACCTGGTCGAGGTCGAGCGCGAGTTCACCCCCGACCCCTCGACCCGCGCCGTCTACGACGAGCTGTACGCCGCCTTCCTCGCCACCTACAAGGCGACCAAGGGGATCCACGCGGAGCTCAACCACTGAGGCCGACGTGATGTACCTCTTCGGCGTCGTCAACTGCTCCCCCGACTCGCTCCACCAGCCGTCGATCGTGCGCGACGCGGCCGAGGCCGAGGGGCGGGTCGCGTGGCTGCGGGAGGCCGGGGCGGAGGGGCTCGACGTCGGCGGCCAGGGGAGCACCGACATCTCCACCGTCGTCGACACCGAGACGGAGTGGGAGCGGGTGCGCGACGTCCTGCCCGTCGCGGTGGCGGGCGCCGACCTGGTGAGCATCGACACCTGGAGGCCGGAGGTCATGCGGCGGGCGCTGGCCCTCGGCGTCACCGTCCTCAACTCGGCCGATGGCATGGCCACCGAGGAGGAGTGGGAGGTCGCGGCCGAGCACAGGCCGCTCGTGGTGCTGCCGTTCCTCAACGGTCCGACGCCGCACGAGATCACCCACGTCGAGGGCGACCCCCTCGACGCCATGGTCGACTACTTCGACGCCCGGCTCCGCCTGGCCGACCGCTACGGCCTGCGCGACCGCTGCCTGCTCGACCCCGGCACCGGGTTCGGGCCCCACGGGTGGGAGTGGGCCGAGCGCTACGTCTACCAGCGCCACGTGTACCAGGGCCTCGACCGCCTCCGGGTCTTCGACCTGCCCCTCTACATCCCGCTGCCGTGGCGCGACACCCCCCAGCACGCGGAGCTGCTCGACATCGTGGTCTCCCGTCGTCCCGAGTACGGCCGGGCCCACGATCCCGACCGCATCCGAGCCGCCGAGGCCCGGGCCACCGCCTGATCAGGGGCGCAGCGGAGGTCGCTCGTCGAGGCGGAGGGGCGTGGTGCGGGGCTGGTGGTCGGTGGGCGCGTACTGGGCCATCACCCGGCCCACCGGCTCGACCCCGACCCGACGCGACGCCGCCCCCAGCACCTCGGCGGCCATGACCCCGAGGGCCTGCTGCGACTGCTGCCGGTGGGTGCGGACGCCGAGGTCGACCTGGGCGATCCCGTCGAGGCCGTGGCGGGCGTGGGTGTCGATCAGGACGGCGATCTCGACCCCGTAGCCGGTGGGGAACGACAGCGACTCGAGCAGGGTCCGCCGCCCGGCCCACTCCCCCGCGAGCGGCTGCACCAGCTGGGCCAGCTCCGGGCGGTGCAGGTTGAGGAACGGACGGGCCGCCAGCTCGGTCACCCGGCCGCCGTACTCGTCCACCCCGCCCCGGCGGTCGACGATGGGCCGGCGGTAGTACCCCTTGACCAGCTGCACCTCGGGCACGGTCAGAAGCGGCCCCAGCAACCCGAGGGCGTAGTGCGGTCCGACGTCGAGCAGGTCGGCGTCGCAGTAGGCGACCAGGTCGCCCCGGGTCGCGGCGAGACCCCGCCACATGGCCTCCCCCTTGCCGGGCTCGGTGGCGGTGGCCACGTCCGCCCCTGCGGCCCGGGCCGCATCGGCCGTGCGGTCGGTGGAGCACGAGTCGACGACCAGCACCTCGTCGAGGAGCCCGGCGTCGCGCAGCGGCAGGAAGACCTCGACCACCGAGGCGACCGTCGCCTCCTCGTCCCGCGCCGGGATCACCAGCGAGGCGGTGAGCGCCAGTGCCGCCTTGGCCTCGACGAGGGCCTCGAGCGAGAAGTCGCCGTGGGAACAGGTCAGCACCGGGGCAACCTATCCGCCGGTCGGGTCGGGCCCGGCTGGCCCGGCCGGGACCGCGGACGGCAGGCTGCCCCGGTGGCAAAGGCCGACCGACCCGATCCGACGGGCGACCCCATCCTCGAGAAGCGGGCCCGCATCGCCCGGTGGGTCGACCTCGGCCAGCGGATCGGCTACGGCCTGTTCGGGCTGGCGGTGGTCGCGTTCCTGGTCGGCTTCGTCGTCGGCCTCGAGCCGTGGGTCGTCACCCTGATCGTCACCTGCATCGTGGTGGGCTCGATCGTCCTGGCCCCCGCCATCGTGTTCGGGTACGCGGTGCGCGCCGCCGACCGGGCCGACCGCGACGACGACTGGTAGGCCCGCTCAGGGGTGCAGGGCGGCGCGCAGGCGGGCGGCGGCAGCGGCGGCGGCCGTCGCGCAGTCGGGCGACAGCATCCCCATCCCGATGAAGCCGTGGACCAGCCCCGGGTGGGTGACGTGGTCGACCGCGACACCGGCCTCGGCCAGGCGGGACGCGTAGGCGTCGCCCTCGTCGCGCAGCGGGTCGAACTCGGCGGTCAGCACCTGGGCCGGCGGGAGACCGCTCAGGTCGTCCGCCCGCAACGGCGAGATGCGCGGGTCGGACGGATCGCCGTGCTCCCGGTCGGCGCCCAGGTAGTGGCCGATGAACCAGCGCATCGTCTCGGCGGTGAGGAAGTAGCCGTCGCCGTTCTCGACGTAGGACGGCGACTCGGAGGCGAGGTCGGTCACCGGGTAGACGAGCATCTGGTGGACCAGCGACGGCCCGCCCTCGTCCCGGGCCCGCAGAGCCAGGAGGGCGGCGAGGTTGCCACCCGCCGAGTCGCCGCCGACCGCGATCCGGCTCGCGTCGCCACCGACGTCGTCGGGGTGCGCCGCGACCCAGGTCAGCGCAGCCCAGGCATCGTCGAGGGCGGCGGGGAACGGGTGCTCGGGGGCGAGCCGGTAGTCGACCGACACCACCACGGCCTCGGCATCGCGGCACAGCGCGCGGCACGGCACGTCGTGCGAGTCCAGGTTGCCGATCACCCATCCGCCGCCGTGGAGGAAGACGAGGACCGGAGCCGGCCCGTCGACGTCGGGCCGGTACACCCGCACCGGGATGTCACCCGCGGGACCGGGCACGGCGCGGTCCTCGACCGAGCCCACCACCGCGGGCTCACCCGCCATGGCGCTCATGGCGTCGTAGAGCGCCCGCATCTCGTCGGGGCTGGTGACCGACAGGTCGAGCGGCGCCTGGGCCAGCTGGTCGAGGAGGAGCTTCAGCTCAGGTGCGACGGGCATGGCCGGGAACCCTAGGCAGGCGTTCCCATTCCTGCTGCGACCTGGCAGGATGGAGAAGAGCTCACGGGCTCGCCGGGGGAGGGAGGCGCTCCCGATCCTGGGATGCCCGCCGATCGCGGCGAGGCCATGGTCCTGGGGTCACCCCCTCCCCCCGCTCCCAGGACCGGGCCTCGCCGCACTTCTCATCCGGCAGCGGAGCGCCGGTGAGCGAAGTGCGGACTCGGCCCGCTTCGCTGCTGTGGGCCCGGGAGATCGACTCTCTCGCGGACTGTCGGGCTCGCTTCGCTCGCCCGACACTCGACCCGTCCTTCCCGCTCTCGGCTCGCTGCGCTCGCCGGGCCGCTCGGGCCCTGGGCCGCACCCCGCCGCGCACCCTCCTGCTGCTCACGTGCTCGCGGGCGATCCTGGAACGCCGTCCGGTCCCGGCTCTCGGCCGCACCCGTGCTCAGGGCAAGCCGCCGGTGCGGCAGACCTCGGCGTACCAGTGGGCGCTGGCCTTGGGGGTGCGGGCCTGGGTGACGTGGTCGACGTGGACGATGCCGAAGCGGTGGGCGTAGCCCTCGGCCCACTCGAAGTTGTCCAGCAGGGTCCACACGAACCAGCCCCGCAGGTCGATCCCCTCGTCGATCGGCCCGCCCCGCCGCGGCGATGTGGTCGGCGAGGAACGCGAGCCGCCCGGTGTCGTCGACCGACCCGTCCGGTCCGACCTCGTCGTCGAAGGCGGCCCCGCACTCCTCGACGTAGAGCGGCGGGGGGTCGAAGGCGGCGACCAGGTGCAGCGCCTCGACCAGTCCGTCGGGCTCGATGGCCCACCCGCCGTCGGTGTGCGGGCCGGGCGGATCGACGGCCTCCACGTCGGGCGAGCCGGGCCACTCCCCCGCGACCTCGGATGCCCCCGGCGCCCAGCGCACGTGGTGACGGCGGTAGTAGTTGAGGCCGAGGGCGTCGATCGGCCGGCCGATGACCTCGAGGTCGCCCGGCCGCACCAGGGCCTCGAACCCGAGGGGCGCGAGGTCGGCGACCACGTCGTCGGGGTAGGCGCCCTGGAACAGCGGGCCCAGCCACAGCCGGTTGGCGATGCCGTCGACCCGGCGGGCCGCGTCGACGTCCTCGTCGCGGTCACCGACCGCGACCACCGGGTAGGGGTTGAGGGTGATGCCGACCGGCGTCCCCTCGGGGATGGTGGCCCGCAGCGCGTCGACGGCGAGCCCGTGGCCGAGCAGCAGGTGGTGGGCTGCGGCCACCGCCGCGGCCGGGTCGGTGCGGCCCGGCGCGTGGACGCCGGCCGAGTAGCCGAGGATCGCCGAGCACCACGGCTCGTTGACCGTGCGCCAGCCGGCGACCCCGTCGCCCAGGGCGTCGCCGACGAGGCCGGCGTACTCGGCGAACCGCTCGGCGGTGGCCCGCTCCGGCCAGCCACCGGCGTCCTCCAGCTCCTGCGGGAGGTCCCAGTGGTAGAGGGTGACCAGGGCCTCGATGCCGTGGTCGGCGAGCTCGGCGACGAGGGCCCGGTAGAAGTCGAGCCCGGGCTGGTTGACGGGTCCGGTCCCGCCCGGCTGCACGCGGGGCCAGGCCACCGAGAAGCGGTAGGCGCCGATGCCGAGCTCGGCCATGAGGGCGACGTCGGCGGCCATGCGTCGGCGGTGGTCGACGCCGTCGACACCCGTGTCGCCGCCCCGGACCTTGCCCGGGGTCTCGGCGAAGGTGTCCCAGATCGACCGGCCGCCCCCGTCGATCCCCATCCCGCCCTCGATCTGGTGGGCCGAGGTGGCCACGCCCCAGGTGAAGTCCGAGGGGAAGGTCACGGCTCCCCGCGGATGGCCCGACCGTCCTCGGGGTCGAAGAAGTGCAGCGCATCGGTGCGCACGGCCAGCTGGACGTCGGTGTCGGGGCGGAGGTGGCTGCGGGGGTCGACCCGGGCGATCACCGCCGCCCGGCCGCTGGACGCCTGGCGTTCCAGCGAGGCCACCGCCTCGTCGTCGACGTCGGCGGCGACGGTGCGGGTCTCGTCGGTCACCGCGGGGCGGGCGTCGAGGCTGACGTGGAGGAGGACCTCCGAGCCGAGCGACTCGCGCAGCTCGACGTGGACGTCGAGCGGCGCGGTCACGTCGCCCTCCCTCCGACCGACGGCTCCGTCGTCGAGGTGCTCGGGGCGGAGGCCGACGACGACCGGCCGGTCGACGTAGCCGGCCAGGGCCGGTCGGCGGTCGGTCACCGACGGCGGCAGGGGCAGCAGCTGCGAGCCCAGGCGCACCCCGATGCCGGAGTCGACCCGCTCGATCCGGCCGTCGAGGAGGCTCATGGCCGGCGAGCCGATGAAGGCGGCGACGAAGGTGTTGTCCGGTTCGCCGTAGAGCACCTCCGGCGTGGCGACCTGCTGCAGCGCCCCCTCGCGCATCACCGCCACCCGGTCGCCCATCGTCATCGCCTCGGTCTGGTCGTGGGTGACGTAGATGGTGGTGGTGCCGAGGTGGCGTTGGAGGCGGGCGATCTCGGTGCGGACCTGCACTCGGAGCTTGGCGTCGAGGTTCGAGAGCGGCTCGTCCATGAGGAACACCGCGGGGTCACGGACGATGGCCCGACCCATGGCCACGCGCTGGCGCTGCCCGCCGGAGAGCTGGGCCGGCTTGCGGTCGAGCCAGTGCTCCAGCTGCAGCGACTCGGCGACCTCCTGCACCCGCCGCTGGATCTCCTCCTTGGGGCGGCGGGCCAGCTTCAGCGCGAAGCCGATGTTCCCGGCCACGGTCATGTGCGGGTAGAGCGCGTAGTTCTGGAACACCATGGCGACGTCGCGGTCCTTGGGCGGCAGGTCCTGCACGACCCGATCTCCGATGCGCAGCTCGCCCTCGGTGATGTCCTCCAGCCCGGCGACGGAGCGGAGGGCGGTGGACTTCCCGCACCCCGACGGACCGACGAGCACCAGCAGCTCGCCGTCGCCGATCTCGAGGGACATGTCCCGCACGCCGAGGTGGCCGTTGGGGTACCGCTTGCTGACGTGGTCGAAGGTGACGGAGGCCATCAGGCCGTCCTCCCGGGATCGGTCGAGGTGGTCACGGTCATCCCTTCACCGACCCGGCCAGGAGGCCGCGGACGAAGTACCGCTGGAGGGCGAAGAACACGGTGATGGGCAGGGCGATGGACACGAACGCCGCCGCGGTGAGCAGGTGCCAGTCCTGGCCGCGGGAGCCCGACAGCGTCGCCAGCCGCACGGTCATGGGCGCCGCGTCGGGCGACGTGCCGAGGAAGGTCGAGGCGACCAGGTAGTCGTTCCAGACCCACAGGAACTGGAAGATGGCGAAGGCGGCGAGGGCGGGCACCGACAGCGGCAGCACCAGGCGCCAGAAGATGGTGGGGTGGTCGGCGCCGTCGATGCGGGCCGCCTCCATCAGGTCGGCGGGCAGGGCGGCGATGTAGTTGTGCAGCAGGAAGATCGCCAGCGGCATGCCGAAGGCGATGTGGGTGAGCCACACCGCCGCGGGCTTGCCGGCCAGGTCGAGGTCGGGGAACAGGGTGAGCGTCTCGCCGAAGACGGTGAGGTGGGCGCCGCCCGTCGACAGCTGGAGCAGGGGCACCAGCGACATCTGGATCGGGATGACCAGCAGGCCCACGACCCCGATGAACAGCACCCGGCGGCCGGGGAACTCCATCCACGCGAAGCGCGTAGGCCGCGAAGGCGGCGAAGGCGAGGGGGATGATGGTGGCCGGGAGCGTGATGGCCATCGAGTTCAGGAAGTGGCTCCACATGTTGGGCGCATCGGTGCCCGACGACGAGAACACGGCCTCGTAGTTGCCGGAGGTCAGCTGCGGGTCGGACACGACGGTCCACCACCCCGTGGTCTTGACCGCCTCCTCGCCCCGGAACGACGAGACGAACATCCCCAACGTGGGCAGGCTCCACAGGGCCACCAGGCCCCACAGCACGATGGTGGGGACCGTCCGCAGGCGCCGGTAGGTGTGCTCTCCGGTCGCAGCCATCAGTCGTCCCTCCTGGCCCGGGCCACGTTCAGGGCCATCAGCGGCAGCACGGCCAGGAACAGCAGCACCGCCAGCGCCGAGCCCTTGCCCAGGTCCCGGGCGATGAACGCCTCCTGGAACATCTGGTTGGCGATGACGCTGGTGCCGAACTCGCCGTTCGTCATCACCTTGACGATGTCGTACACCTTGAGGACGGTGACGATGAGGGTGGTCACCACCACCACGACGGTGCCCCGGATGTGGGGCAGCGTCACCCGCCAGAAGATCTGGCCGTCGGTGGCCCCGTCGACCTCGGCGGCCTCGACCAGCTCGTGGGGCATGCCCTTGATCGCGGCCGACAGCAGCACCATGGCGAAGCCGGTCTGGATCCAGATGAGGATCACGATGAGGAAGAAGGTGTTCCACGGCCGCTGCTGGATCCACGCCTGGGGCTCGCCGCCGAACCCGACCCACACCCCGTTCAGGAGGCCGATCTGGTCGCTGCCGGCCGGGGTGAAGGCGTAGACGAACCGCCAGATCACGCTGGCCCCGACGAAGCTGATCGCCATCGGCATGAAGATGAGGGACTTGGCCACCGACTCGCCTGCGGTGCGGTCGGCCAGCACCGCGATGGCCAGGCCGAGGAGCGTGCTGAGCCCGGTGACGAACACGGCCCAGTAGAAGTTGTTCCAGATGACGCCGGAGAGGGCGCCCATCATCGCGATCACGACGAGCGCCGCCGCGGTGCCGAGCGAGACCGACGGGACCGGGCCGCCGAGGTCGAGGTCCCGCTTGCGCAACGGCCCCCGCAGCAGGGCGTAGGCCAGGCCTCCGAGGCCGAGGACGACGGCGATGGCGAAGGCCCGACTGGAGACCACGTCACCGAGGCCGTCGAGGCTGAAGATGTCGGGGTCGTCGAAGATCGTGCGGTAGTTCTCGAGGCCGACGGGCTCCTCGCCCCGGCGGCTGCGGAAGCTGAGGTAGACGGTGCGCACGCCGGGCACCACCAGCCCGACGAACACGAACGACAGGGCGGGGGCGAGGAACAGCCACGGCCGCCACCGGTCGGGGATGCGGCGGATCGCGTCCTCGCTCGGGCGCCGGAAGCGGCCGCGCAGGTAGCCGACGAGGGCGCCGACGAGGGCGCCGCCGATGGGCCACAGCGGTCCGCCGAGGAACCACCCGCCGCTGTTGGCCAGCGCGCCCAGCGGGGCGCCGACCGCGGCGCCGGCGAGCGTCGCGTAGAGCGTGAAGTGGCGGCGGGAGAGGTCCAGGACCGCGTTGGCGGCGAGGAAGAGGCCCAGGGTGACGCCGACGACGGCGACGACCTGGAACAGGGTGGTGAGGAGCTGGCGCATGGGGGGGCCTGACGGGCCCGGGCCGAGTGACCCGGGCCCGTCAGAAGGATGTCAGGAGTCGGGCCAGCTCGCCTCGACCGATGCCAACGCCTCTTCGACCGTCTTGTTGCCGGTGACGATGTCGACGGCGGCGGTCCAGAAGGTGCCGGCGCCGACGGCCCCGGGCATCTGGTCACTGGCGTCGAAGCGGACCGGGTCCGCCTCGCTCAGGATCTCGGCGAAGGTCTGCTCGATCTCCGTCGGGTAGAGGCTGGTGTCGGTCTCCTGGTTGGGGGCCAGGAAGCCGCCGGCGGGAGCCCGGGCGTCGGCGTAGTCGACGCTGCCGATGAACTCGATCACCTGCATGACCTCGGGTCGGTCGCTGAAGGCGGCGGCGTAGATGCCGCCGCTGAGCGTGACCTGACCGAAGTCCTGGTCGGCGAAGGTCGGCAGGTAGAAGGCGTTGACCTCACCCTCCTCGCCGATCTCCGTGCCCTCGGGCCAGTTGGCGGCGTAGAAGTTGCCCTGCCGGTGCATCATGCAGTCGCCCTCGAGCAACGGGAGGCCGGCGTCGGCGAACGGGGTGGCCGCGATGTTCTGCGTGCCGCCGAAGACCATGCCCTCGGTCGACCACATGTCGTAGACGTACTGCACGACCTCGACCACGTCCGGATCGTCGAACGGGATCTCGTGGTTCACCCACTGGTCGTAGACCTCGGGGCCCTTCAGCCGCAGCATGAAGTCCTCGATCCAGTCCGTCATCGGCCAACCGGTCGCGGCGTCGGAGCCGATGCCGATGCAGAAGGGCGTGTCGCCGTTGGCGATCATGTCGTCGGCCTGCGACAGCAGGTCCTCCATCGTCTCGGGGACGGTGTAGCCCTTCTCCTCGAAGTCGGCCGGGCTGTACCAGACGAGGCTCTTGAGGTCGGCCTTGGCCGGCACGCCGTAGAGGTCACCGTCGATGGTCGCCAGCTCGACCAGGCCCTCGGGCAGGCCGGTGAAGCCGTCGGCCATGTCGGCGGGGATCGGCACCAGGTCGTCCTGGAAGTCGCGGATCTTGCCCGGCTGCGGGAACATGGCGACGTCGGGGGCGTTGCCGCCGTCGACCTGGCCACCGATCTGCTCCTCGAAGCTGCGGTCACCCGAGTACTCGATGGTGATGCCGGTCTCCTCCTCGAAGGCGGCGAAGGACTCGAGGAGCGCGTCGGCCTCGCCCTCCACCTCGGGGCCGGCCATGGTGACGACCATGTCACCACCGCCGCCGTCGCCGCCGTTGCCACCGCTGCTCTCGTCGCCGTCGTCGTCGTCCGCGCAGGCGGCGCCGAGCAGGCTGAGCGCCAGTGCGCAGGTCAGCAGGATCCGTGCGGGTCCTCGTCGTCGTGGTCGTTGCATGAGAGGGTCCTCCTCGTGGGGGTCAGGTGCGCCCGACGGGCGCGGTCGTGGTCCGCACCACCAGCTCGAGCGGTAGCTCGTGCGGTGACGCGACGGGTGCTCCTTCCCCACTGAGCACCTCCAGCAGCAGGCGGGTGCCCAGCTGCCCGGACTGGAAGAGCGGTTGGCGGACCGTGGTGAGGCCCACGTACGCCGCCAGCTCGATGTCGTCGAAGCCGACGACGGAGAGGTCGTCGGGGACGCGCACCCCGAGGGTGCGGGCCGCCTCCAGGACCCCGATGGCCTGGATGTCGGCGGTGGCGAAGATCGCGGTGGGTGGCTCCGGGCCCCGCAGCAGCTCGGTGGTGATGGCGAGGGCCACCTCGCGGGCGTGGGTGCCGTGGCGGACGAGCGCCTCGTCGACGGCGAGCCCGGCGTCGGCCATGACCTCGCGGAAGCCGCGCTCGCGATCGGCGCCCGACGTGAAGCCGAGCGGGTCGTCGGGGTCGCCTCCGATGAAGGCGATGCGCTCGTGGCCCAGTCCGATCAGGTGACGGGTGCCGATGCGCCCGCCCTCGACGTCGTCGATCACGACGGTGGACACGCCCTCGATCTGCGCGTCGATGGCCACCACCGGCACCCCGGCGTCGAGGATGCGGCCGATCGCGTCGGGCGGCGGGGGGAACGAGACCATCAACAGGCCGTCGGCCCGGTCGCGCCGGGTCAGGGTGCCGAGGAAGTCGTCGCGGTGGGCCACGGTCTCGACGTTGAAGATCACGAGGTCGTACCGGCTGCCGTCGAGGGCGGCGGCGACGCCCCGCAGCCGTTCCACCGGCGAGGGGGTGGTGAAGTACGGGATGACCACGCCGAGGGTGCGGCAGCGCCCCCGCGACAGGCCCTGGGCCAGCGGGTTGGGGCGGTAGCCGAGCTCGTCGATGGTGGCCAGCACGCGCTCCCGGGTCGTCTCCGACACCTTCGGGCTGCCGTTGAGCACGCGCGACACGGTCCCCGCACCGACCCCTGCCCGGGCTGCCACATCGGAGATCGTGACCATCGCACCTGCTGTCGCGTGGATCGTGGAACCGCTTCCACGATGTGACGCACACCATACGGAGGTGACCCAGACCTGTCAATGGAATCGCTTCCACCGCCGTTCCACGGGGGTCGGACGGACGGCAGGGGTCGGAGCGGAGGCCGCGACCGGTGGAGCGGTACCGTCTGGCGATGGCCCCCCGCCTCCCGGCCGCCGCCCGGCGACGCCAGCTGCTCGACGTGGCCCTGGCCGAGTTCGCCGAGAAGGGCGTCACCGGGGCGTCGATGGACCAGATCGCCGAGGCCGCCGGCGTCACCAAGCCGGTGCTGTACCAGCACTTCGCCTCGAAGCGGGCGCTGTACCTCGAGCTGGTCGACGACGTGGCCGCCCGGCTGGAGTCCGCGGTGCTGAAGGCCACCGCCGACGCGGCCGGCCCCCGCGAGCAGGTCGAGGCCGGCTTCCGCGTCTACTTCCGCTTCGTCACCGAGCACCGCGACGCCTACCGGCTGCTGTTCACCGCCGACGCCCACCGCGACCACGAGCTCAACGAGGTGGTGCTCCGGGTCGAGGAGACCTTCGCCCGCACCATCGCCGTCCTCATCGAGGTCGACGGCATGCCCGAGGCCGAGCGCCTGCTGCTCGCCCGCGGCATCGTCGGCATCGCCGAGGCCACCAGCCGGCAGGTGCTGGGCGACGCCACCCCGCCCGACCCCGACGAGACCGCCAAGCGCGTCGCCCGGCTCGCCTGGCGCGGCCTCCGGGGCGTCGGCGACCGCACCGCCTGAGCTGGCCGGCACCCCGGCCGGGGTCAGCCGGTCCGGGGCCAGGGTCGGTTCGCCGTCGTCTCGTGGGGTGGGCGGTTCGTCGATGACGGCACGTAGGCGTCGTCGGGCGAGGGCGACGTGGGGGTGGGGGTCTCGGGCTCGCTTGTGGGCCAGGGTCGGGGTGACCCGTCTTCGGGGTTCGCCGGGTTGGGGTGGTCGTTCGACGGTGACGGTGCCGTCGGGTTCGACCGCCAACGTCCAGCCGCCTTCGTGGACGAGGTGGTGGTGGAACCGGCACAACGGGATCAGGTCGTCCATGTCGGTGGTGCCGCCGTGTTCCCACCATTCGATGTGATGGCCTTCGCACCACGAGTCCGGCGCCTCGCAACCGGGGAACGCGCAGTGGGCGCCGTGACGGAACCGCAGGGCCCGGCGCTGGGCCCGGTTGGCGTAGCGGATGTCGCGCCCGGCATCGAGCACCTCCCCCACCGCGTTGACCACCAGGCGGTGCAGCCGGGCCCCGCACAGCAGACGGCCGAGGGTGACGGGGTGCACCGGGGTGCCATCGACCAGCTCACACACCCGGCTGCGCAGGTCCTCGCCGTCGTCGAGCTTCGGGTCGACGGTCGGTTCCTGCAACAGGGTGCGCTCGTCGCAGATGACCTCGATCGACGGGCGCGGCCGCCCGTGCACCACCGACGCCTTCGCCCCGCGGATCACGATCTGCGCCAACGCCTGCCCGCGCCGCTCCGCCGGGGTCAGCCCATCGTCGGACCCGAACACCCCGGCCCGGAACATGGCGTCGACCTCCGCGTCGATGGCGCCGCGGACGATGGTGCCGTGCTCGGCGTCCATCTCCCCATCGAGCACGTACCGGCCCTGGAACGTGCGCGACAGGTTCACCGCGACCCGCGGCTCGGGCTCCTCGACCGGCTCGTCGGGGTCGCACCACCCGGACCGCAACCGGGCCAGGGCCTGCCACGAGCGCAGGAACCGGCCCGCGGCGTCGACCCGCAGGCGCTCCACCTCAGAGACCAGGGTCTCCTCGCAGACCGCGAACGCGTCGGCGACCTCCGGGGTGCGGGCCTCGACCAGCAGATCGACCTTCACCCGGCCCAAGCGCCCGGCCCGGAACGCCGCCGCCGACCACCGGCATGTCCCGCAGGGCACGGGACAGCTTCACATCCGCCGCGCAGCGGCCCCGGGTCTGATCGACCCGCGCGGCCATCCACCCCGCCGAGGACCGGGCCCCATCGGCGCGGTGCAGACCCCGTCGATCGAGGACCCCCGCAGCGTCGACCATCGCCGCGTCCATCCGGTTGCGGGCCCGGTGCAACGCCAACAAGTGCTGGCGGGCCGCCTCATCACCCAACGACCCGGCATCGACCGCCACCAGATCATCGACGGCCGCTCTCGTCGCTGTCGTGGTCTCCGCCGAACATGGACCACTCCTACCCACGAACACATGTTCGTACACGTCGGATCAGGAGAAGCGCCACGAAGAAGGACCGACCCGACCCTCCCGGCCACCGGGCAGCATGGGCGGATGTCCGCGGTGTGGTTGGTGACCGGTGCCCAGGCCTCGGGGAAGACCACCGTGGCCGACCTGCTGGCGCGCCGGTTCGATCGCGGCGTCCACGTCCGCGGCGACCAGTTCCGCCGATGGGCCGTCCGAGGATGGGTCCCCGTCGGTGCCGCCGACGAGGCCGAGGCCCGACGCCTGCTCGACCTCCGCTACCGGCTGTCGTCGACCGCGGCGCAGGAGTACGCCACCGCCGGGTTCACGACCGTCGTGCAGGACAACATCTACGGCATCGACGTCGAGCAGCTGGCTCGACCGCATCACCGACGTCCCCACCCACCTGGTCGTCCTGCGGCCGAGCGTCGCCACCGTCGAGGCCCGCGATGCCGAGCGTCGACGGACCACCGGCAAGGTCGCGTACCGCGACGGCTTCACCCCGGCGATCAACGACCTCCACCTCGCCGGCACGAGGCCGGACCTCGGCCTCTGGCTCGACACCTCCGCCCAGTCCCCCACCGAGACCGTCGAGGAGATCCTCTCCCGAGCCGACGAGGCCCGGGTGCGCTGATCCGCGTCAGCCGCCGGCCAGCACCGTCGCCGCCAACGCCACTCGGTGGTCCTTGGCCCAGGGCGGGCCGAGTCGGGCACGCGGGCCGTGCAGCACGTCGTCGGCGCGATCGCCCAGCACCTCGCCTGCCCGAGCCTCGACCGTCTTGGCGTCGTAGAGGTCGACCGCCCACCCCCGCGCCCTGCGCCACCTCGTCCAGCACCTGGCGGTACATCACCGCGTCGGCCCGGGCCTCCCACGGCGACCGCCGCAGCGTCTCGATGTCGGTCGGGAGGTCATCGGGCCACGTCCGCAGCGAGATCGAGACGACCGGCCCAGGCAGGGCGACCGCCAGCTCGTCGAGCTCGGCGGCGGCGACCCGGAGCGACGACGCCCGCACCTCCTCCACCAGCGCGGCCACCGCCGCGTCCGAGCTCTGCCCCCGGTCGTAGTGGATCGGCGCCTGGCTCAGGCCCGGCTCGACGAGCTCGATCCGTCGACGATCGACGACCCCGTGGTCGTCGTCGGCCGTCACCACGACGGCCCACCCGAGGTGATCGGCGACGCCCACCCGCATGTCCGCATGGTCGCGCATCGCCGCGACCACCCGCCGGGTTGACATTCGTAACTGTTGGTTACCATTTCGGCGTGGACGTGTTCGACGCGCTGGCCGACCCGGTCCGGCGGGACCTGCTCCGCCAGCTCGTCGCCGGGCCGGCGCGCGTCGTCGACCTGGCGGCCGCCCACCCCATCTCGCGACCGGCCATCAGCCGCCACCTCCGCGTGCTGGGCGAGGCGGGCCTCGTCACCGCGACCGACCGGGGGCGCGAACGGCACTACGGGCTCGCGACCGCCCCGCTGGTCGAGGTCGGCCGTCTGCTCGACGACCTCCGCCCCCGACGCCCGGCCCTGACCCACCAGCACCTCGACGCCCTCGCGACCGAGGTCCATCGCACCGCCCGCGACAGGCGGCGCGGCCTCACGGCGTCGAGTGCCGCCGCCACGACCACCGAGGAGCACATCGCATGATCCCCACCGGCACCATCGACCCCGAGGGCCGCACCCTCACCCTGACCCGATCGTTCTCCGCTCCCATCGAGGCCGTGTGGGCGAGCATCACCGAGTCCGACCGCCTCGCCCGCTGGTTCGGCACCTGGACCGGCGATCCCGACGACGGGTTCGTCATGTTCACCATGAACGCCGAGGCCGGGGAGATCCCGCCGGTCCGCTACGACATCCACGACTGCGAGCCGCCCCACCTCCTGCGCATCAGCGCGACCGACGACCACGGCCACTGGGTGCTGGCGGCCGAGCTGTCCGACGACGGCGACGGCACCACCCTCACCTTCCGCCAGGAGGAGCTCGACCCGACCAGCGCCCACGAGACCGGCCCGGGCTGGGAGTGGTACCTCGACCGCCTCGTCGCCGCCGTCGCCGACGACGAGCCGCCCTCCCTCGTCGACTTCGAGTCCGACTACATGCCGATGGGCGAGGGCTACGCGGCCATGGTCGCGCCGCCCGCCCCGTAGGGTCGACGGCATGGCCCGGAAGGTGCGGTGGAGCGAGCTCACCGACCGGCAGCGCGCCGCGCTCGTCGCCGCCGGTGCGGTCGAGGTCGTCCTGACCGCCGTCGCCCTGTCGGACCTCGCTCGTCGCCCGGCCGGCGAGGTGCGGGGATCGAAGGCGGCATGGGCGGTGGGCTGCTTCGTGCAGCCGGTCGGCCCCCTCGCCTACCTCGCCTGGGGCCGACGTCGTCCCTGACGGTGACCTGTCGGGCGACACGGGCATGATGGCTCCCATGCCCGACGACGCAGCCGCCGACGACGCCGCACCGGTCACCTCGCCCCTCCACGCCCTGGCCGACGAGTACTGGGAGGCCCTGCTGCGGGTGGCGCCCAGCTACGCCACCTTCCTCGGCGACCGGCGCTTCGACACCGAGATCGAGGACGTCAGCGTCGAGGCCGAGGCGGCCACCGCCGAGCGTTGGCGCGAGCTGCGCGGCCGGGTGGCGGAGATCCCCGACGACGACCTCGACCTCGCCGACCGCGTCACCCGCGACCTGCTGCTCGAGACGCTCGACGACTCCCTCGGCCACGTCGCGCACCGCACCACCGAGCTCCGCTACGACCAGATGGACGGCGTCCACGCCGGCCTCCTGTCGGCCGCCCCGCAGGTCAACGCCCCGCAACCGCAGAACGCCCTCGACCTGGTCGAGCGCCACCGCAAGGTCGGCGAGCTCATGGACGCGGCCGTCGTCCGCTTCCAGCAGGGTCTCGACGCCGGGCGCACCCCTCCTCGCATCGTCGTGGAGCGGGCGCTCAACCAGGTCGACGGCTACCTCGCCTCGCCCCTCGACGACGACCCGTTCACCACCTTCGCCGGTCCCGACGACTGGGACGGCGAGGCCGTCTGGCGGAACGACCTGCGGGCCGCGGCCGAGGAGGTCATCCGCCCCGCGTTCGCCCGCTACGCCGATGCCCTCCGCAGCCGCCTGCTGCCCGAGGTCCGCGACGACGACCACGTCGGCCTGTGCCACCTCGCCGACGGCGACGGCCTCTACCGGTTCCTGATCCGCTCGAACACCGGGCTGGACCTCGAGCCGGAGGACCTCCACCGCATCGGGCTGGACGAGGTCGCCCGCGTCGACGAGCAGATGTCCGAGGTCGGATCCCGTCTCTTCGGCACGACCGACCGCACGACCATCTTCGACCGACTCCGCACCGACGCCTCGCTGCGCTACGACCCCGCGCAGCCCGACGAGCCCCTCGACGACGCCCGCCGCTGCGTCGACCTCGCCACGGCGGCGATGGGCGGGTGGTTCGGGCGCCTGCCCCAGAGCCCCTGCGACGTGCAGGCGGTGCCCGCGGTCCTCGCCGCCGACGCTCCGGCCGCGTACTACTACCCGCCGGCCGCCGACGGCTCCCGCCCCGGCACCTACTTCGTCAACACCCACGACGCCGGCGAGCGCAACCGCTTCGACACCGCGTCGGTGGCGTACCACGAGGCCATCCCGGGCCACCACCTCCAGCTGGCCATCGCGTCGGAGCTCAGCGACCTGCCCGCCTTCCAGCGGTTCAGCTTCGGCCACACCGCGTTCGTCGAGGGCTGGGCCCTCTACACGGAGCGGTTGGCCGAGGAGATGGGCCTCTACGAGTCGGACCTCGACCGCATCGGCATGCTCGTCAACGACGCGTGGCGGGCCTGCCGGCTGGTGGTCGACACGGGGATGCACGCCCTGGGCTGGTCGCGGCAGCAGGCTGTCGACATGATGCGCGAGCACATGCCGGTCGGGGTCGACGAGATCACCGTCGAGGTCGACCGCTACGTGGCCATCCCCGCCCAGGCCCTGAGCTACAAGGTCGGGCAGCGGGAGATCCTCCGCCTGCGGGCCCAGGCCACCGACCGCCTCGGCGACCGCTTCGACATCAGCGGCTTCCACGACGCGGTGCTGGGGTCGTCCACCGTGAGCCTGCCGGTCCTCGGCACCATCGTCGACGACTGGGTCAGCTCCCGAGCGGCCGCGTGACCGAGCGCGCCAGGCCCTCCCGAGAACGATCCACGGCACGCGCATGAGTGGCACCATCGGCGTCGACCGGCCACCGCTGCCGGCGCGCACCGAGCTGGCGGCACCGTTCGGGCTCGACGCCGCCGAGGCCGAGCCGATCCGCACGGCGAGCCGGCACATCCTCCGCTTCCCGACGGCGCGGGTGCTGCTCGTCGCCAGCCCGGGCCTGGGCTCGGGGCCGCGCGACGAGGCCGCGGTCGCCTCGCTGCTGGCCGAGGCCGGGGTGCCGGCGGCACGGGTCCGGTCGGGGCCGGCCGCGGTCCAGGGGTGGTCGGTCACGGCGTGGACGGAGGTCCGCGCCGCCGAGCCGCCGGTGGCGCCCGACGCGGGCACCCTCGGCGGCCTGGCCCGCCGGTTGCACGACGCCACCGGGATGCTCGACCCCCGAGGGCTGATCACCGCCGACCCGGTCGGCGCCGCCCTCGCCCAGCTGGAGGAGGCCTCGGTCGTCGGGGCCACGACCGAGGCGGAGCTCGGGGTGCTGCAGCGGGAGGCCACCCGGCTCGAGCTGGTGTGGCAGGCCGCGGTCGACGAGGCCCGTCGCTCGCTCGCCGACGACGGCGGGGCGCTGTCCGACGCCCTGGGCGCGGGCGCGGTCGTGCACGGCGACCTGCACGTCGACAACGTCCTCGTCGGCGAGCGCGGCCCGGTGCTCCTCGACCTGGAGCTGGCCGGCTGGGGGCCGCGGGCCTACGACGCGGCGCCGACGGTCACCTTCACCCGCTGGTTCGACCGTCCCGCATCCGACCTCGCCGCCTTCGACGACGCCTACGGCGCGCCGCTCACCGAGGCCGCGTCGACCCGTGGGCTCGACGACGTGTGGCGGCTGTGGTCGGCCTGCTGGGCCGTGGCCAACCGGCACCGCTCCGACGCCGCCGCGGACGAGGCGGAGGTGCGGGTGACCACCCTCGCCACCGGCGATGCCCCGCGCCCCTGGCGCCTGCGCTGATCCGCCGCCACGCTGCCGCATCCCGGCCACGTCGTGACCCGCCGTCGGATCGCGAATCGACGGGGACGGCACCCGTCCGGGCCGGTAGCCTCGACGGGTCGCCACAGGACGCGGGGCGACGCACGAGGGCGTAGCGATGATCGACAGTGGACCGCCGGTGATGATGATCGCCACCGTCGACGAGGAGTCGGCCGCGCTCCTCGACGAGGAGCTGCGGCGTCGCTACGGCGGCGACTACGAGGTCGTCACCGCGCGCGGCTACGAGCACGGTCGGGCGATCCTCGACGGCCTGCGCCACTGGGGCCGCAGCGTCGCCATGGTGTTCGCCTGCTACAACCCCGACGACCGCGAGGGCCTCGCCTTCCTGCGCCGGGCCCGTGCGCTGCACCCGTCGGCCAAGCGGGCCATCGTCGTCAGGTGGGGCGACTTCGCCAGCTCGGCGCCGGTGTTCCGGGCCATCGCCGAGGGCCACGCCGAGCTCTCGCTGCTCCGGCCCGAGCGGAGGCGCGACGAGGAGTTCCACGGCTCGATCACCGACGTGCTCGACGACTGGCACCTGAGCAACGGCACCGGGCTTCGAGGCCGTCCGGCTCATCGGCCGCCTCGACGAGCGCACCCACACCCTGCGCGACAGCTTCGGCCGCAACCACATCCCCGTCGGCTTCTACGACGTCGACACGCCGGCCGGTCGCCGGGTCCTGGAGGGGATGGAGGTCGAGGGCCTCGACCCCCACGACCCCGACCCCGCCTGCCGATCATGGTGCTCGAGTTCACGTCACCGCCGACCACCCTGGTGAACCCCACCGACATCGAGATCGCCGACGCCTTCGGCCTGATGACGCCCGCCGTCGGCCGACACCACCTACGACGTGGTGATCATCGGGTCCGGCCCGGCCGGTCTCGCCGCGGCCGTGTACGCGGCGAGCGAGGGCCTGAGCACGATGGTCGTCGAGCGCCAGGCCGTCGGTGGGCAGGCGGGCACCAGCTCCCTGATCCGGAACTACCCCGGGTTCTCCCGTGGCATCAGCGGCGCCCACCTCGCCTTCCGCTCGTTCCAGCAGGCGTGGTCGTTCGGGGCCGAGTACCTCTTCATGCGCAGCGTGGTCGGCCTGCGGGCCGACGGCGCCGACCGGGTGGTCGAGCTGTCGGACGGGGGCGAGGTGCGGGGCCGGTCGGTGATCGTCGCCACCGGCGTCGACTACCGCCGCCTCGACGTGCCGGAGCTCGAGGAGCTCATCGGCCGTGGGGTCTTCTACGGCGCCGCGGTGTCCGAGGCGCCGGCGATGGCCGGGTCGCCCGTGTTCGTGATCGGCGGCGGCAACTCGGCCGGGCCAGGCCGCGCTCCACCTGGCCAAGTACGCCCGCCACGTCACCCTGCTGGTCCGGGGCCCGACCCTCGCCGCCAGCATGTCGGAGTACCTGATCGACCAGATGCGCAGCACCCGCAACGTGTCGATCGTCCACCGGGCCGCGGTCGTCGGCGGCCAGGCGGTCGACGGCTGCCTCGACAGCCTCGAGATCGAGCACCTCGACGAGGGACGGCGCGAGATCGTCCCGGCCCGGGGCCTGTTCGTCCTCATCGGGTCCACGCCCCACACCGCGTGGCTCGACGGCATCGTCGACCGCGACCCCGGCGGGTACATCCTCACCGGGAACGACGTCGACCCGGTCGCGTTCGGGGGGCGGATGCCCCTCCCGCTCGAGACCAGCGTCCCGGGCGTGTTCGCCATCGGCGACACCCGGCACGGCTCCGTCAAGCGGGTCGCCACCGCGGTCGGCGACGGGGCCACCGCCATCCAGGGCCTGCACGGGTACCTCGCCGAGCACCGGCCGAGCGAGGAGCCGAGCCCGACGTGAGCCTCCGCACGACCCCCGACCCCCGGCCGACCCCCGGCCACGCCACCCCGGACGACGACGTCGTCATCGACCTGCGCGACCCGCCCGGCACCGCCTCCGCCCACCCGGCGGGTGACGCGGGCGACGCCGGTGACACGGGGGACGGCCCGCCCCTGGCCGAGCGCGACCTCGTCCCGTCGGTTCGGGCCCTGCTGTTCGTCGCCGCCCTGCTCGTCTTCCTCGCCGGGGTGCAGCTCTTCCTGTTCCCGTTGCGCACCGACGAGTGGTTCGCCTGGACGATCGCGTCGCCGATGACCGCGGTGTTCCTCGGCGCCTCCTACTGGTCGGCGGTCGCCCTCGAGCTCACCGCGGCACGCGCCCGGCGCTGGTCCGACGCCCGCATCGCGGTGCCGGCGGTGTTCGTGTTCACCACCGTCACCCTGGTCGTGACGCTCGCGCACCTCGACAAGTTCCACCTGGGCCAGGAGCTGCCGGACGAGACCCGTGGCGTCACCTGGGCGTGGATCGCGGTCTACGCCGTGGTGCCGGTGCTGATGGTCGCTGCGGTGGTCCGCCAGCGGGCCACGTCGACGGCGATCGTCGACCACCGACCCCTGCCCGCACCGGTGCGGGTGCTGCTGGCGGTCGAGGCGGTGGGGATGCTGGCGTTCGGCACCGCCCTGCTCGTCGCGCCGACGTGGGCCGACGGGGCCTGGCCCTGGACCCTCACGCCCCTCACCGCGCGCGCCGTCGGCGCCTGGCTCCTCGGCCTCGGCATCGCCGCCGGCCACGCCCACCTGGTCGACGACGTGCGGGCCGTGCGCCCGCTGTCGATCACCGCGGTGGTCTTCGGGGTGCTGCAGGCCGCCGCCCTGCTGCGGTTCGGCGACGAGCTCGACTGGACCTCGCCCACCTCGTGGGCCTACGTGGCGGCGCTGGCCCTGATCGCCCTGCCGGGCATCTGGACCCTCGCGGTCGACCTGCGCAGCCACGAGACCGGCCCGGAGCGGGCCCTCCTCAAGGCCCGCTGACCGCCTCGCCTGCTCGGCTCAGCGACCGGAGCCGGCCGCCCGCCTCAGCGACACCAGGGCCTCGTCGAAGCCCTCCCGCACCAGCTCGAAGGCCTCGACCACCCCGGTGCGGAGCAGGTCGAGCGACTCCTCCGAGCCCTCGCGCAGTGCGGCGGCCCGGCGGGCGGCCCCACGGACCCTCTCCTCGACCCGGGCGACCGCGGGGTCGGCCTCGTCGGCCGCGTCCATGCGGGCCAGGGCGGCCTGGACCCGCAGGTCGTCGAGGCGACCGACCCACTGGTCGAGCAGCCGGGCGGTGGCGTCGTGGAGGTCGGTGTGCGACGCGGCCAGCTCCACGTCGAGCTCGGAGCGGGCCTCGATCAGACGGGCCTCGGCCTCCGCGGCGATGGCGTCGACCCGCTCGCCGTAGCAGCGCCAGGCCTCCCGGGCGGCCTCGGCGTGCCGCTCCGCGGCCTCGTGGACACCCGCGGTGGTCACCGCGCCGGTGGGGCCGGCGTGGCCCCGCACCTCCTCGGCCGCGACGCTCGCGCGAGCCACCAACCGGTCGATCCGGCCGGTCCGATCCTCTGCCGCCTCCGCCTCGTGCACCACGCATCTGGTCCTCATGGCAGCCTCCGTTGTCACCTCGACGGTACGACCGGCGACCGGCGACGGGAAGAGGCGAACGTCCCCGCGGGAGGTCGACGGCGTCAGCCGGCCGACTGCATCCGCTCGAGCATCGCCTTCATCTGCTCGTGGACCTTGTTGACGGCCTGCAACGGCCTGATCATCACCTTGAACTCGACGATCCGGCCGTCGTCGTCGCAGGTGATGATGTCGACGCCGTTGACGCTGATGCCGTCGACCTCGGTCTCGAACTCGAGCACCGCGTGGTGACCGTCGAGGACCTGCTTCACGTAGCGGAAGGGGTTCTCGCGCCGGGGCTCGCCGTCATCGGCACCGCCGCCGGACGCCCCGTCGCCCTCGCCGGGGGGGACGGTCAGGGTGTTCCCCGCGGCCCGCAGGTACAGCATCGTGATGTCGCGGCCCCGCTGGGGGGTGAACACGATCGGCGACAGGAACGTGCAGTCCTCGTGGAGGAGGTCCTCCAGACCTTCCAACCCGCCGCGCAGCACGGCGTGCCACCGGTCGATGGTGGAGGTGATGGGGTCGTCGGCGCTCACGGGTGCTCCTCGGGTCGGCGGCCGCCATCCCACCACACCGCGCCCGGAGCGCGCCGCTTGACCATCCGCCGCCGGGTGGCCAGCGTGGGTGCGAGCCGTCGACCAGGGGGACGCCATGACCACCACCACCCGATGGGGGATCGCCGCCACCGGCGGCATCGCCACCCGGTTCGCGCGCGACATGGCCCTGGTGCCGGACGGCGAGGCGGTCGCGGTGGCCTCGCGCACCGTCGAGCGGGCGGAGGCCTTCGCACGGGAGCACGGGATCGCCCGCGCCCACGGCTCCTACGAGGCCCTCGCCGAGGACCCCGACGTCGACATCGTCTACGTCGCCTCGCCCCACGTGCGACACGCCGCCGACACCCTCCTGTTCCTGGAGGCCGGGAAGCACGTCCTGTGCGAGAAGCCGTTCGCCCTCAACCTGGCCCAGGCGAGCGCCATGGTCGACGCGTCCCGGGGCCGGGGCCTGTTCCTGATGGAGGCCATCTGGAGCCGGTTCCTCCCGGCCTACCGGGTGCTGCGCGACCTGCTCGGCGAGGGACGCATCGGCGAGCCGACGGTGGTCGACGCCGAGTTCGGCTTCGTCCGCCCGCTCGAGCCCGACCACCGGCTGTTCGCCCCCGCCCTCGGCGGCGGCGCCCTGCTCGACCTCGGGATCTACCCCTTGCAGCTCGCGGCCCTCGTCTTCGGCCCACCGACCTCCGTGGCCGCCACCGCCCGACTGGGTCCGACCGGCGTCGACGAGCAGGTCGCGGCCGTGCTCGGCCACGCGGGGGGCGGCATCGCCACGGTGCGGGCCGCGCTGCGGTCACGCCTGGCGTGCACCGCGAGGATCTCCGGCACCGACGGCTGGATCGGGCTCCCTGCGTTCATGCACTGCCCCGACCACCTGCTCGTGGAGACCGCCGGCAGCGAGCGCATCGACTGCTCCTACGAGGGCACCGGGCTCCAGCACGAGATCGCCGAGGTCCAGCGCTGCGTGGCCGAAGGTCTCCTCGAGAGCCCGCTGCTGCCCCAGGCCGAGACCCTCCGGCTGGCCCGCACCATGGACGAGATCCGTGCCGGCATCGGCCTCACCTACCCCGACGAGGAGGTGCCGACGCGGTCGTGACGTTCCGAGGTCCGGCTGGCGCCGGGCTCGCCCGGGGTCAGCGCCAGAGGGGCTCGGACGCGGCGAGGTCGCGGACCGAGCGGGTGACCCGATCGAGGATGGTGTCGACCCGCTGGGGGCAGGTGCGGGAGGCGGGCAGGACCCGGACCCGCACCACGATCCCGTCGTCGTCGACGTCGCTGGTGGTGACCACGTCGCGGACCTGGCAGGAGAGGAGCGCTGCGAACCGGAAGCGGTGGCGGACGTCGGCGAGGCGGAGGTGGTACTCGGCGTCGACGGGGTCGGACGCGGCCAGCCTGCTCAGCTGGCGTTCACGTCGTTGCGAGCTCGTGCCCATGCAGGCCTCCCCGGCGGACGGCTCGACCCTGTGCCGGGCCGTCCACGTCGACGGTGACGACCACCCCCGAGGATGGTCGGTCGGTGCGGGCTCCTCGCGGATGCCCCCGACTCTCCTCCCCCATCGGCACCGTCCAGGCGGCCTTCAAGCGCTCGGGCGAGGACGGGCCGTCCGACTCAGGCCGAGCCGGCGAGGGCCAGCCGGTAGAAGCGGCTGTCGACGGCCACGCGGGGGAAGCGCTCCGGGAGGTCGTCGGGCTCGACCCGGACGAAGCCGGACTTCTCGTAGAAGCGGTGAGCAGCGTGGTAGGCGCTGGTGGTCCCGAGCAGGAGCTCGACCATGCCGTCGGCCCGGGCCGCGTCGACCAGGGTCGCGAGCAGGGCCTGTGCGTCACCTGCGCCGCGCCGGGCCGGGTCGACGAACATCTTCCGCACGACGCCGGTGCCCTCCCCCACGTCGAGCAGGCCCACGCACCCGGTGACCTCTCCACCCTCGTGTGCGACCCAGAAGCGGCCGTCGAAGAAGCCGAGCGGGTCCTGGAGGTCGGGCTGGTCGTCGTAGGTGATGGCGATGCCGAACTCGCGCTGCTGGGCGTCGAGCACGAGGGCGACGACCGCGTCGTGGTCGGAGGGCTGGAAGGGACGGACCTCGCTCACCGGCTCAGGCTCCCACAGCACCGTGGGTCGGCCGATCAGCCGCCCAGCTCGTCGGGGTGGCGCTCCTCGAGGACGTCGGCCCACCCGGCCCGGCCCGTCGTCCGCAGCCGCTCGAGGTACGCGGGCAGGTGGCGCGCGGACGTGGAACGGGCCGCCCTCGTCGGCGGACGACGTCCATCGGGTCCTCCGCCAGCCCGCGCCCGGTCGAGCTGCGTGGCGGTCCACTCGTCCAGGAGCGAGGCCGCCGCTCGCCGCCAGCGCCGCCTCGGACGGGGCCAGGTCGATGGTCTCGTGCGGGTCGACGGCCACGTCGAAGAGCATCTCGTCGGGCCAGTGCGGGTGGTAGCCGTCGTGCCAGGTCCGCAGGTAGAGGTGGTCGCCCCACCGGACACCCCGCTGGCAGGTCCACGCCCCCTGCGACAGCACCAGGTGGTCACGACCGCGGCGCCCCCGAGCTCGATCGCCTCGGCCGTCCCAGTCCGGGGGACCCGCACCCCGGCCAGGTCGAGGACCGTCGCCGCGACGTCGAGGTGGTACTGGAGTCCGTCGTGCACCCGGGGCTCCACCCCGGGCCAGCGCAGCACGGCCGGGATGTGGCAGGTCGCCTCGTCGGCGGCCTGGTGGTCGGCGTACACGCCGAGCTCGCCGAAGGCCTCCCCGTGGTCGGAGCTCACGAGGATCGCGGTGTCGTCGAGCACGCCGAGGTCCTCGAGCTTGGCGAGCAGGGAGCCGACGGCGTCGTCGGCGTAGCGCACCCCGACGTCGTAGCCGTCGAACGATCCCCTTCACGTCGTCCATCGACGCCAGCGTCCCACGGCTGCGGGGGAGCGGGGTCACCCCACTCGTCGGGGCGTGAACCCCCACGGCTCCTGGGCCGAGTGGGGCCCGGCCAGGTCCCAGTGGCGCGGCCCGCACCTCCTCGGTGAGCCAGGCCGGCACCGGGTCGGCGGCGAACGGGTTCCCGTAGTCGTCGGGGGTGTTGTACGGGGTGTGGGGGTCCCAGAGGTGGACGTGGAGGAACCAGCGGTCGGTCGCGACCCCGCCGGTCGAGCCAGTCGAGCGCGCCCGGCAGCACCTGGTCGGCCCGCTCGGCTCCGAAGCCGCGCATGAGGTTCATCGCCTCCATGAACCCGCTGTTCCACCACGAGCGCCGAGTGGCGGAGGGGGAAGCTCGAGAGCGACGCGGTGTGCCAGCCGGCCAGGTAGCAGCGCCGATGGCCCACGACCGCTGGGCGCCACGGGTCGAAGAAGCCGCGCCGGTGCCCCCACGAGCGGAGGTCGGCGGTGGCGCCGCCGTGGTTGACGACGCCGTTGCGGATGCCGAACATGCCGGTGACCAGCGCGGTGCGGCTGGGCAGGCAGGGGACGTCCGAGGCGTAGACGTTGGTGAAGCGCACGCCCTCGGCGGCGAGGGCGTCGATGGTGGGCGTCGTGGCCCGGTGGTACCCGTGGCAGCCGAGGTGGTCGGCCCGCAGGGTGTCGACGTCGAGGTAGAGGATGCGCATCGGATCTCCGGGAGGCTGCGCCCACGACCCCGGTGGGTCGGCTCGGCGCCCGGCGCCGCAACCTACGACGGCCGCGCGGGCCTCGCGCCGCGATCCGGGTGGTGTCGACGCAGGGCCGGATCCGTCAGGGGACGACCGGACCGTTGACGTCGCCGGGGCCGGTCAGGGCGCAGGTCTCGTCGAAGGCGGTGTTGCCTCCCAGCGACACCGGCAGCGTCCCGCCGCACGCGTCGCCCCACCCCGCGGGCAGGTCGGGCCAGTCGGGACCGAGCCAGCGCCGCGCCGGCGCCCCGATGCTCGACTGCGACATGACCGTGACGCCCGTCGCCGACGGTCGTGACCGAGCCCTCGACGCCGGCCAGGTCCACACTGGTGCGATCGAGGATGGTGATGCCCGCGTTGAGGATCGCCTGGGTGCCGTCCTCGCCGTCGGGACCCCAGAAGAGCTCGCCGTGCAGCCTCGACTGCTCGAGGTGGGCGACACCGGTCGGGTTCACCTTCAGCACGTGGGTGCCGCCCTGGAAGCTGCGGACCTGGCGGAGGACGAGGGTGCCGTCGACGACGAAGTGCGCCTCGCCCCGTGGGACGCAGAAGGAGTCGCAGCCGGGGTTGGTGACGACCAGGCCGACCAGCTCGAGGGTGGCGCCCTCGGCGACGTGGAAGGTGGTGACCCCGAGCAGCACCGGGAAGACGTTGGCGTCGTTGTCGATGATGCGCACGTTGCCCGTGACCTCGACCGGCGTGAGCGTCGTCGGGACGTGGAACGGGTAGTCGAGGGACGGGGTGCCGGGGACGCCGATGACCACGGTTCGGGGATCACCGAGGGCGGCGAGGCCGTTGGCCTCCTCGATCCCGGCCCGGATCGAGCAGTCGCCGGCACCGGCCGTCACCTCGCACACCCCGTCTCCGGGGGCCACGTCGTGGCCGTCGATCGCCGGTCGTCACCGTCACCACCAGGTCGGGCGGTGGTGGGTCACATGCGGTGCCCACCAGCACCAGACCGACCGCCGCCGCGGTCGCCGCCATCCGTCGTCGGAGTCCGCGCATGCTCCGCTCCTCGCCGTGTGTCGTGCCGCCGGGGCACAGGGGCCGGGACTCGGCCCGCGCACGGAGAGTAGCAAGACTCGGGTTCGACCGCCCTGAGTGATCTGTCACCCTGTGCGTCCAGGCCGGCACGGCCGGCGTCACGCCAGCGCGGGCCCCCTCGTCCCACCTGACGAGGACGGTCGACCCGGCTGCGCCGTGGTCCCGACGCGAGGCGCGAGCCGCATCACGCAGGAGCGTCGGACCGCCGCTCATCTCGCACCTCTCTCGACCTCGAACGGTCCACCGCCCTTGTGGTCGGCGGCACGACGGGCTCATCATTCCAGCGGCGACGACGTCCCGGCCCGCTCGGTCGATCAGGATCCGCCTGGCACCCGACCGAGCCTGTCCCCGATCGAGATGGCAGCGCCTATCTCGAAAGGGCGTGTTCGATGAGAAGGCTCCGATTCCTCGCGTTGGCGGTGCTCGCCGTCTCACTGGTCGGGTTCGGCAACACCACGGTCGCCAGCGGCGGCGTGCGCCAGGACGCGCACCACGTCGACGGTCCACCAGACACCTACGTCGCGGCGTGGGACGCGATCGGCACCCAGGCGTTCACGCGCCGCGGCGCTGACGCCGGCCGAGGGCCACACGATCTTCGCCTACGTGGCGATCGCGGTGTACGACTCGGTGATGGCGATCGCAGGGCGGACTACGAGCCGTTCGCGGTCGACGTCGACGCGCCCCGACGGCGCCTCGGCCGAGGCCGCGGTCGCCGCGGCCGCCCACCGCATCCTCGTCCACTACCTGCCGGCCCAGGCGGCCACGATCCTCGACCCGGCCTACGCCACGTCGCTGGCCAGCGATCCCGGACGGCCAGGCGAAGACCGACGGCATCGCCATCGGCGAGGAGGTCGCGGCGCGCGCTCATCGCGCTGCGGGCCGGACGACGGCTTCCGGGCCCCGGTGACCTACACGCCGCCGAACCCGCCGATCCCCGGCGTCTGGATCCCGACCGCCCCCACGCCGCCGATCGGGCCCTACCTCGGCCTGATGCGACCCGTTCAGCCTCGACTCGGCCGACCAGTTCCGTCCCGACGGACCACCGGCGCTGCGCAGCAGGGAGTGGGCGCGCGACTACGACGAGGTCCAGGAGATCGGCTCGAGCACGAGCACGACGCGGACCGCCGACCAGACCCTGGCCGCCCGGTTCTGGGCTGAGGCGCCGGTCCAGCAGGCACGCGGCTCGTTCCGCAGGTTCGTCGCTCGACCACGAGCTCGACGTGGTCGCAGGCGGCCCGGTTCATGGCGATGATCTCGGTGACCTACGCCGACGCCCTCATCGCCTGCTTCGACGCCAAGTACCACTACGCGTTCTGGCGGCCGATCACCGCGATCCGCGCCGGCGACACCGACGGCAACGCCGCGACGGTCGGCGACCCGGCGTGGACGCCGCTGCTCCCCGGCACGCCGAACCATCCCGAGTACCCGAGCGCCCACTCCTGCATCACCCCGGCCGGCGGGACGGGTCATCGCCGATTCCTCGGGACACCGCACATCGACTTCACCGTCCCCAGCCTGACCGGCCTCGGCGACCGCCACTTCGCACCGGTCGAGCGACCTCGAGTACGAGGTCGGCAACGCCCGCATCTGGGGCGGCATCCACTACCGCTCGGCGGTCGAGGACGGGCGTCGAGATCGGCAAGCGCGTGGCTCACGAGGTGCTCCACGACCACTTCGGGAAGGTCGAAGGCACTAGGCCCTCGCCGGATCGGCAGGTCGCCCCGGAGGAGTCCGGGGTGACCTGCGCCGGCACCGCCGCTGCTACTCGAGCACCCGCAGCGTCGAGGGGATGTCGGTGCGCAGGAGGCGGCGCACGGCCAGGACCGGCGCGAACGAGGCCACGCCGACCCCGAGCACCATCACCGCGGCGACGCTGGTCGGGCTCAGGGTCGCGGTCAGGCCGAGCTCGGGGAACGTCTCGGTGGTGAACATGTCGAGGAGCCACCGCAGGGCCAGGTAGCCCGATCCGAGCCCGAGGAGCGTGCCGAGCACGGCGATGAGGAAGGTCTCGACCACGATCGTCCGCAGGACCGTCCCCACCGGCAGCCCGAAGGCGAACATGGTGGCCTGCTCGCGCCGGCGCTCCTCCATGGCGAGGGTCGCGGAGTTGAGGGTGATCAGCAGCGCCAGGACGAGACCGAAGCCCTGCAGGATCCGCAGGACCCCGGTGAAGCGGGCCAGCTGGTCCTCGAGGAAGCGACCGAGCACGGCGACCTCCTGCACCGAGGCCACGCCGGCCTGCCCGAAGAGCGCCCGCTGCACGTCCGTGACGGACTGCCCCTCGGCCGGCTCGACCACCACCATGTCGACGATGCCCTCGAGGTCGAAGAGCGGGGCCTGGCTGCTGTCCACGTAGGTGAAGAAGCGCAGCGGGTTGGGGTGGATGCCCGCGACGGGCACCTCCGAGTCGACCATCCGGTACGACGTGCCGTCCCGGCGGGGGTGGTTGAGGGTCACGACGTCGCCGGGCTCGACGTCGAGGTCGGCGGCGGCCTTCTCGGAGAGGACGAGACCCGGCTCGCCGACGGGCAGGCTCCCGCTCGTCACGCTCGGCGTCCACACGTCGGGGTCATCGAGGTCGACGAGGTCGATCAGCGTGTCGACCTCGGCCTCGCCGTGGTGCAGGGTGCCGCCGATCCGCAGCATCGGCGTGGCCGTCGCGATCGCGGGCGACGCGGCGATGGACGTCACGACGTCGGAGTCGGCGGGCTGGAACGTCGAGAGGGCCACCTCGAGCCGGTCGGGATGGGTGCGGCCGACCTCCTCGTCGGACTGGGCGAAGGCCGCCCCCATCGAGTCCAGGAGGCCGAGCACCGCGACCAGGGTCGTGATCGACGCGGCGATGCCGAGCGCCGTCAGCAGGGTGCGCCGCGGGCTGCGGGCCACGTTGCGGACGGGCATCGTGGCCACGACCCGTCCCCTCCGGCGCGGGCGGCCCAGTCGGGGCGCGAGTCCGGCGGCGCGGGGGCGCACGACGAGGGCCTGCGATCGGAGCGCGTCGACGGGCTGCACCCGCAGCGCCCTCCGCACGGGGATGGCGGTGGCGAGCATGGGCAGGACGATGCCGAGGGCCGCGGCCTGGACGTACCGGCCGGTGGGGAACGGCGTGTGCCAGACCGGGAGGGGGAGGAACGACGTCAGCAGGCCCCGCATGGCGCGCCCGGTCAGGGCGCCCACCACCACGCCCAGCAGCACGCCGAACACCGCGATCTGCAGGCCGACGAGCAGGGGACGGACGGCCAGCCTGGCGGTCGGCGTGCCGAGGGCCATGGCGACCCCGATCTCGTGGCGCTCGGCCTCGACCATGCGGGTCACCAGGTTGAACGCGGCGAAGCTGGCGCCGAGCAGGACCAGCAGCGACAGCGCGGTCCAGGTCTTGCCGTCGTTGCGGGCGTCGGCGTAGAGCGACCGACGCACGGTGTCGTCGTCAGTGGTCTCCACCGACGCGCCGACGTCGGCGAGGGCGTCCTCGATCTGGCCGGCCACGGCCGCCGCGTCGGCGTCGGGCCGGAGCCGCAGCACCGCCTCGGTCACGCGGCCCGGTCGCTCGGTGAGCGTCTGGGCCGTCGAGAGCGGCGCGTACAGCACCGCGTAGCCGGCCGCCCCTGTCACCTGCTGGGCACTGCCGAGCACCTGGAAGTGGGTCGGGGTCACGCCGAGGCCGGTGTAGGTCAGCCGCCGGGCGCCGCTGATGGCCAGCGACCCGGTGTCGGGGAGGTCGTGGGCCCGGGCGAACTTGACCTCGAGCACGACCTCGTCGGCACCCTCGGCGGGGGGCCGGCCGCTCGCGACGTGGAGGGTGTCGACCTCGGCGTCGGGCTCGAGGCCGACGACCTCGCCCGGGACCAGGATCGTCTCGTCGTCGGTCGAGGCGTCGACCTGCACGGTGGCGGTGAGCTGCTCCGCCACCGCATCGACCTGGCCGGCGTCGGGGATCCCCTCGATGGCCGCGGCGAGCTGGCCCTCCGCGGCATCGGTGCCGGCCGGCAGGCGCACGAGCAGGTCGTGGTAGCGCACCTGGTCGTAGCTCGCGTCCTGCGAGCGCAACCGCCAGGGCGTGGTGCCACCGAGCCCGGCGTAGGTGCCGGTGCCGATGGCGATGATCACGGCCGTCAGCACGACCAGCCCCCAGCGCCTCCGGAGGTCGCGCCAGCTCCAGCGCAGCATCAGACGGGGTCCGGCGCATGCTCCGCACTACCAGTGCAGGTCGCCGATGGCGGCGACGCCACCGGCCGGGGGGCCGTCGCTCACGATGTGGCCGCTCGACAGCTCCACCACCCGGTCGGCCACCCGCGAGATCTCCCGGTTGTGGGTGACGACGAGGACGGTCTTGCCCGCCTCGGCCTGGGCCCGCAGGAGCTCGAGGATCTGCACGCCGGTGCGGAAGTCGAGCTCGCCGGTCGGCTCGTCGGCCAGCAGGACCGGGTTCTGGGTGGCCAGGGCTCGGGCGATGGCGACCCGCTGCTGCTCGCCACCCGACATCTGGTGGGGGAAGTGGTCGAGGCGAGCGCCGAGCCCGACCTGGCCGAGGACGTCCTCGGCGACGGGCCACGGGTCGCCGTTGCCGGCGACCTCGGCACCGAAGGCGACGTTCTCCAGGGCGGTGAGACCGGGGAACAGGTTGAAGCTCTGGAACACGAACGAGACCGCGTGGCGGCGGATCTCGAACCTCTCCTTGCGGCCCGCGCCGGAGATGTCGCGAGCGCCGACCACGACCGTCCCCTCCGTCGGGGCGTCGAGGGCGCCGATGAGGTTGAGGAGCGTGGTCTTGCCGCTGCCGGACGGGCCCAGGATGACGACGAACGACGCCGGCTCGACGTCGAGGTCGACGTCCTCCAGGGCGGTGACGATGACGTCGCCCACCTCGTAGCGCTTGGCCACCCCGCGCAGCGCGATCCGCCCGGCCTCCCCGTCCGCTCCCCTCGTCGGCATCGCCGCACTCTGACGGCGCCGGGGGTGCGGCGGGCCAGGGGCGAAGGTCATCGCGATGGTCCCGCAGTGCACGGCCCCGCCGAAGGGCGGGTGACCTTGTGCCCTTGACGGTGGCCCCCACCAGCCGCACCCTGGCGGACGAGCCGGCGTCGCCGGCAGCAGAGGAGGAGGCCCATGCCCCGCGAAGCAGGAGAGCGGTACCGGTGCCCGTCGTGCGGATCGACGCTCGTCTACGAGACGCCGTGCCCGTGCCCACCGGGCATGCCCCACTCGGAGACCTGCTGCGGACAGCAGATGGAGAAGGTCGAGGCCGCGGCCGGGTAGACCCAGCGGCATCAGCGCACCGGGTCCGAGGCAGGGGTTGGAGCTACTCGATGCGGAGGCCGGAGATGGCCCGGGCGATGACGAGCTGCTGGATCTGCTCGGTGCCCTCGAAGATGTCGCAGATCTTGGCGTCGCGGTGCCAGCGCTCGACGGGGTACTCGCGGGTGTAGCCGTAGCCGCCGAGGATCTGGATGGCCCGCTCGGTGACCCACACGGCGGTGCGGCCGGCCTTGAGCTTGGACTGCGAGCCCTCGGCGTTGACGTACTTGCCGTTGCGGGAGAGCCAGGCGGCCCGCCACACGAGCAGGCGGGAGGCGTCGATCTCGGTGATCATGTCGGCGAGCATGAAGGCGATCGCCTGGTTCTTGATGATCGGCTTGCCGAACGCCTTGCGCTCCTGGGCGTACTCGAGGGCGTACTCGTAGGCGGCGCGGGCGATGCCGACGGCCTGGGCGGCCACGGCGGGGCGGGTGGCCTCGAAGGTGGCCATGGCCGGCTGCTTGCCGCGAGCGCCGACCTGCGGGCTTGGTCGAGCGCCTCACGGGCCCGGGCCAGCTTCTCGTCGAGCTTCTCCTTGCCGCCGAGCAGGCAGGAGCCGGGGATCGCGCACGTCGTCGAGCACGACCTCGGAGGTGTGCGAGGCCTTGATGCCGTGCTTCTTGTACTTCTGGCCCATGCGACAGGCCCGGGGTGTCCGGGCGGGACGATGAAGCTGGCCTGGCCCCGGCCCTGCAGCTCGGGGTCGACCGTGGCCACCACCACGTGGACGTCGGCGATGCCGCCGTTGGTGATCCACGCCTTGGTGCCGTTGAGCACCCACTCGTCCTTGGCCTCGTCGTAGACGGCCCGGGTGCGCAGCGAGCTCACGTCGGAGCCGGCGTCGGGCTCGGACACGCAGAAGGCGCCGAGCTGCACCTTCTCGGGCGGTGCCGTAGCACTGGGGCACCCACTCGATGACCTGCTCGGGGGTGCCGTTGCCGGCGATGCCGGCGGCGGCCAGGCCGGAGCCGAAGATCGACAGGCCGATGCCGGCGTCACCCCAGAACAGCTCCTCGATGGCGACCGGCATGGTGAGGCCGGTGGGGTCGCCGATCATGGCCTGGGCCATGAAGTCGAAGCCGTAGAGGCCGATCTTGGCGGCCTCCTGCGACGATCGGCCACGGGAACTCCTCCCGCTCGTCCCACTCCTCGGCCGCGGGACGCACGACGTCCTCGGCGAAGTCGTGGATCCACTTCTGGATCTGCAGCTGGTCCTCGTTGAGCGCGAGGGAGAAGTCTGACATCGGTGCCCCTCCCGGGGTCTGGGATGGAGATCGGAGGCACGGAAGTTACCGCGGCAGTAACCAGGATAGGCGCGTGTCCCGCCCCAGTGCCATCCCAGCCGTCGTCACCGGGTCGTGCAACCCGTGCGGCTCGACTCAGCCCCGGCGACGCCAGGTCGAGCCGGTCGGGGTGTCGACGACCTCGACGCCCTCGGCGGCCAGCTCGTCGCGGATGCGGTCCGAGGCGGCCCAGTCCTTGGCGGCCCGGGCCGTCGCCCGCTCGGCGACCAGGCCGTCGATGCGGGGGTCGCTGCCGGTGAGGTCGTCGTCGGGCGCCTCCGCGTCGGCCAGGCCGAGGCCGAGGGCGCGGTCGACGTCGACCAGCACGGCCCACAGGTCGGCCGGGCTCAGCGAGTCGTCGCGGACCGCGTCCCACACCGCGGCGAGGGCCCGGGGCGCGTTGAGGTCGTCGGCCAGCGCGGTCCAGATGCGCCGCCGGTGGGGATCGACCCTGGCCGGGTCGGGGGTCCCGCCCTCGGCCGCGGCGCGGGCGGCGGCGGCGTGGCCGAGGAGGCGGCGCAGCGCCGTGCCCGCGGCCTCCACCGCCTCGAAGGTGAAGGCCTGCTTCTGGCGGTAGTGCGCCTGGAGGAAGAAGTAGCGGTAGGCCAGCGGGTCGATGCCCCGCTCGACCAGCGAGTCGACGACCAGCACGTGGCCCTTCGACTTGGAGATCTTCTCCCCGGCCAGGTCGAGGAACTCGTTGTGCAGCCAGGTGCCGACCCAGGGGTGGACGTCGAGGGCGCACTCGCTCTGGGCCACCTCGTTGGTGTGGTGCACCCGGACGTGGTCGATGCCGCCGGTGTGGATGTCGAACCGCTCGCCCAGGTACTTCACCGACATGGCCGAGCACTCGATGTGCCACCCGGGGAAGCCCCCGACCCCACGGCGAGTCCCACTCCTGCTGGCGCTGCACGCCGGGCGGGGTCAGCTTCCAGAGGGCGAAGTCGGCCGGGTTGCGCTTGGTCTCGACGTCCTCGACCCGACCGGTCGACTCCAGGTCGTCGAGGCGGAGGTCGGCGAACTCGGCGTAGCGGGGGAAGGTGCTGACGTCGAAGTACACGCCGTCGTCGATGACGTAGGTGTGGCCCTTGGCCTCGAGGGCCTGCACCATGGCGATCTGCTCGGGGATGTGGTCGGCGGCCCGCGGCAGGACGTCGGGCTCGAGGCAGCCCAGGCGACGTCGGTCGTCGGCCCACTGCTGCGTGTAGCGGGCCGCGATGTCGGCCGCCGTCTCGCCGGTGGCGGCGGCCGCCTTCTCCATCTTGTCGTCGCCCTCGTCGGCGTCGGAGACGAGGTGGCCGACGTCGGTGATGTTGGTGACGAAGGTGACCTCGTAGCCCGGCCGCGGTCAGCACCCGGCGCAGGAGGTCCGGGTACAGCTGGGGGCGCATGTTGCCGAGGTGCTGGGGCGCGTAGACCGTCGGACCGCACGTGTAGATGCCGACCTTGCCCTCGACCAGCGGCACGAAGGGCCGGGTCTCACGGGTGCGGGTGTCGTGGAGGCGGATCTCCTCCAGCCCCGGCGGGGCGCCCTCGGCGGTCATCCCCCGATCATGGCCGATCGACACCGGGACCCCTCTCTGCGTCAGCCCTCGTCGGCGAGGGCGACCAGCTGGCCGGGGGTCATGCCGGTCACGGAGCGGACGTCGCGGGTCATGTGGGGCTGGTCGGCGTAGCCGAGGTCGGCGGCCACCTCAGCGATGGTGGTCGTGCCCGACCGGAGCCTCTCGCACGCCTCGTGCAGCCGGCGCCGCTGGATCAGCCAGCGAGGCGTGAGCCCGAGCCGTCGACGGGTGAGGCGCTGGAGGGCCCGCTCCGACAGGTCGGTCGCGACGCACAGGGACGCCACGTCGACGATGGCCGGGTCGGTCCTCGACCAGGTCGACCACCCGGTTGACCGACAGCCCCTCGTCGTCGGCGGGGGCGACCCGACGGGCCAAGCCCGGCGAGGAGGTCGGCGGCCACCCGGTGGGCGGCCTCGTCGTGGGGGTCGTCGGCCATCGCGGCCCGCACCGCGGCCACCACCTCGTCGCCGACCGGTCCGACCGCGGCGCGCAGGTCGTCGGCCCGGTCGGTCCACTCGTCCATCGGCCCGCCGGTCAGGAGCGACCCCGCGGCGGGCTGGAACATCACCCCGACCGCCCACCCGTCGCCCACCAGCTCGGTGGACGAGATCCCCCGGGCCACGCCGGTGAAGCGGCCGTAGGCCGGGGTCACCACGGCCAGCGCCACCGGGTACTGGAGGACCCGCTGCACCGCCACCTCCCCCGGTGGCACCGACCAGACCGGCAGCCAGAAGCGCCGGACCAGGTCGGTGAGGTCGTCGGGCGCGGCGTAGCGGTACATCACGTGCGACCGGTCGTCGGGCGCCCTGAGGTGGGCGCGCTCCTCGACGTCGAGGCGACGCGGGGCCGGCGTCGGGTTTCATCAAGACCAGCCTGCCCGCCCGAGCGCACGATGGGGACATGACCACCACCACGACCACCGACGTCCTCGCTGCCTACCGGGCCGCCGACGGCCCTCTGACCGCCGTCGTGACCTCCCTCTCCGCCGACGAGTGGGCCGCTCCCAGCCCCTGCGAGGGGTGGACCGCACGCGACGTCCTCGCCCACGTGATCGACGCCCAGCGCTCGTTCCTCACCGACCACGGCGCCGCCCTCGGCCCGGCGCCCGACGTCGCCGCCGACCCCGCCGGCGGCCTGGGCCGACCCACCGCGACGAGGTCCTCGCCCTCCTCGCCGACCCGGAGGTCGCGCCACCGCCTTCGACGGCCACTTCGGACCGACCACCGTCGGCGACACGCTCGTCCGGTTCTACGTCTTCGACATGGTCGCCCATCGCTGGGACATCGCCTCCGCGGCAGGACGCGACGAGCGCTTCACCGACGCCGAGCTCGACCAGCTCGAGACCGGCATCGCCGGCTTCGGCCCCGCGGTGCACATGGAGGGCGTGTGCAAGCCCGGGGTCGAGGCCCCCGAGGGCGCCGACCGCCAGTCCCGGGTGCTGGCCACCCTGGGCCGCGTCGGCTGACGGCGCCGGGTCGGGCCGACCGGCCAGACCTCGCAACGGGTTCGGAGGGCTCGCAGGCCGGTCGGTACCCTCCACCCATGACCGACGGAGCGACGACGCCGCGCCCCCGCCCCGACCGCACCGTCCCCGACAAGCCCGCGCTCGAGGGCCTCGAGGCCCGCTGGAGCGAGCGGTGGGAGGCCGACGGCACCTACCGCTTCGCCGGCGACCGGCCCCGCGCCGAGGTCTTCGCCATCGACACCCCGCCGCCCGACGGCGTCGGGCTCGCTGCACGTCGGCCACATCTTCAGCTACACCCACACCGACACCGTCGCCCGCTACCAGCGGATGCGCGGGCAGCGACGTCTTCTACCCGATGGGCTGGGACGACAACGGCCTGCCCACCGAGCGCCGGGTCGAGAACTACTACGGCGTCCGCTGCGACCCGCACGGTCCCCTACGACCCCGACTTCACGCCCCCCGCCGGAGGCCGGCCAAGAAGCGCCAGGACTTCGTCCCGATCAGCCGCCGCAACTTCATCGACCTGTGCGAGACGCTGACCGCCGAGGACGAGAAGGTCTTCGAGGACCTGTTCCGCCTGGTCGGCCTCTCGGTCGACTGGGACCTGCACGTACACGACGGTCGGCCAGCACGCCCAGCGCACCAGCCAGCGGGCCTTCCTCCGCAACCTGGCCCGGGGCGAGGCCTACTCGTCCGAGGCGCCGAGCCTGTGGGACACCACGTTCCAGACCGCCGTCGCCCAGGCCGAGCTCGAGGACCGCGAGCGCCCCGCGCGCCTACCACGACATCGCCTTCCACCGCACCGACGGCGGCGGCGACGTCCTCATCTCGACGACCCGGCCCGAGCTGCTGGTCAGCTGCGTCGCCCTCGTCGCCCACCCCGACGACGAGCGCTACCAGCCGCTGTTCGACTCCACGGTCACCACGCCGGTCTTCGGCGTCGAGGTCCCGATCAAGGCCCACCCCCTGGCCGAGCCCGACAAGGGCACCGGCATCGCCATGATCTGCACCTTCGGCGACACCACCGACGTCACCTGGTGGCGCGAGCTCGACCTCGACACCCGCGCCGTCATCGGCAAGGACGGCCGCTTCGCCGTTCGACCCGCCCGAGTGGCTCGTCACCGACGCGGCCCGCGAGCGCGTACGGCCGCTTCGCCGGCAAGGCCAGCGGCGGCGCCCAGCAGGTCATGGTCGAGCTGCTCACGCGAGACGGGCGAGCTCCAGGGCGAGCCGGAGAAGATCACCCACCCGGTGAAGTTCTACGAGCGGGGCGACAAGCCGCTCGAGATCGTCACGACCCGCCAGTGGTACATCCGCAACGGCGGCCGCTCGGCCGACCTGCGCGACGACCTCGTCGCCCGCGGCGCGCGAGCTGGCCTGGCACCCCGAGTACATGCGCCACCGCTACGAGAACTGGGTCGAGGGCCTCAACGGCGACTGGCTCGTCTCCCGCCAGCGGTTCTTCGGCGTCCCGATCCCGCTCTGGTACCGCCTCGACGCCGACGGCGCCCCCGACCACGACGACCCGATCGTCCCCGACGACTCGTCGCTGCCCGATCGACCCGCAGTCGCACGTCCCGCCCGGCTTCACCGCCGACCAGCGCGACCAGCCCGGCGGCTTCACCGGCGACCCCGACGTCATGGACACCTGGGCCACCTCCTCGCTGACCCCGCTCCTGGCCTGCGGGTGGGAGGAGGACCCGGAGCTGTTCGCCCGCACCTTCCCCATGGACCTGCGGCCCCAGGGCCACGACATCATCCGGACCTGGCTGTTCTCCACGGTCGTCCGCATCGCACTTCGAGACCGGCACGCCGCCGTGGCGCAACGCCGCCCTCTCGGGGTGGATCCTCGACCCCGACCGCAAGAAGATGTCGAAGTCGAAGGGCAACGTCGTCGTCCCCCTCGACCTGCTCCAGCAGCACGGCGTCCGACGCGGTCCGCTACTGGGCCGCCAGCGGCCGCCCCGGCACCGACACCGCCTTCGACCCGGGCCAGATGAAGATCGGCCGCCGGCTGGCCATCAAGATCCTCAACGCCAGCCGCTTCGCCCTCAACCTCGGCCCGGCGCCGGACGGGGCGGCGCCCACCGAGGCGCTCGACGGCTCGGTCCTGGCCGTCGCTGGCCGACCTGGTCGACGACGCCACCAAGGCCTTCGACGGCTACGACTACGCCCGCGCCCTGCAGCGCACCGAGGAGCTTCTTCTGGCGCTTCTGCGACGACTACCTCGAGCTGGTCAAGACCCGGGCCTACGGCGAGGACCCCGACGACGCCGGCGCGGCCTCGGCCCGGGCCACCCTCGCAGCTGTCGCTGTCGACCCTGCTGCGCCTGTTCGCCCCGTTCCTCCCCTACGTCACCGAGGAGGTCTGGTCGTGGTGGCAGGAGGGCTCGGTCCACCGGGCGCCGTGGCCGTCGGCCGACGAGCTGCGGGCCGCCGCGAGCGCCGGCGACCCGGCCGTCCTCGCCACCGTCGCCGCCGTCCTGGCCGAGATCCGCAAGGCCAAGTCCGACGCCAAGGTCTCCATGCGGGCCGAGGTCGCCCGGGTCGAGGTCACCGACACCCCCGAGCGGCTCGCCCTGATCCAGGCCGCGGCGCAGGACCTCGCCGACGCGGGCCGCATCGCCGAGCTCGTCCTCACCGAGGGCGACGCCTTCGTCGTCACCGTCACCCTGGCCGACCCCCCCGCCTGACCAGCCGAGGCCGCGCCCGGGGCTACGTTGCGGGCGTGGACCGGGACGAGACGCTGTACCACGTCGGGTTCGCCCCGACCGCCCTGCCCGACGGCACCTCCATCGCCCTGCTGAGCGGCGACCCCGACCGCTCCGAGCTGCTGGCCACCGAGCTGCTCGACGACGGCGAGGTGCTGGCCCGCCGCCGCGGCCTCGACGCCTTCCACGCCCGACTGCCCGGCGGCGCGCCGGTGCTCTGCGCCACCAGCGGCATGGGCGCGCCGTCGATGAGCATCGTGGTGAACGAGCTGGTGCAGGCCGGCATCCGCACCATCATCCGGGTCGGCACCAGCGGGTCGATCCAGCCCCACGTCCTCACCGGGTCGGTCGTCATCGCCTCGGCCGCCCTCACCAACCAGGGCGCGGCCAACGACATCGCGCCGGTCGAGTTCCCCGCCGTCGCCGACCCGTTCCTCACCGTCGCCATGGCCGGCGAGGCCCAGCGCCTGGGCATCCCCCACCACGTCGGGGTGATGGCCTCGACCGACACCTTCTTCGAGGGCCAGGAGCGGTCCGGCTCGTCGGCCAACCCCCACCTGCTGCGCCGCCTCCGCGGGATGATCGACGAGTACGTCGCCCTCGGGGTCCTCAGCTTCGAGATGGAGGCGGGGAGCCTGTTCAAGATGGGGACGGTGTACGGCTTCACCGCCGGCTGCGTGGTGGGCATCGTCGCCCAGCGCACCGAGGCCGAGGAGCCCGACCTCGAGGCCAAGGCCACCGCGGTCGACAACGCGGCCCGGGTGGCGATCGCCTCGGCCGCGGCCTGGTCGGCCCGCACGCCCGCCTGACGACGCAGGGCATCGCGGGCGGCCTCGGGTCAGGCCACCCGGAGACGTCCGTCCGGGCCCATGGTGAGCTCGGCGATGTGGAGGCGACGGGGGTTGGGCGGCCCGACGTCGCCCGCGTCCCAGCCCGCGTAGGCGATCATCGCCCGGCCGCCGGCGGTGCGGAAGGCCTCGGCGCCGCCCGGGCCCCGGAGCCGGTCGTCGGAGGCGAGCAGCACGTTGTCGGACGGCTTGGAGCACGGGCCCAGCGGCCCCTCGCAGTGGGCGTAGCCGATGCCGTAGCGGTCGGTGTTCCAGCTGTTGCCCGAGTACAGGAGCACCCAGCGACCGCCGAGCAGGGCCATGGACGGGGCCTCGATCACCCGCCCCTCCCACTCGCGGTCGGTCGACAGGAGCGGCACCGGGTGCGAGGTGACGGAGAGGCCGTCGGGGCTCACGGGCTGCACCCAGATCTGCGACCGACCGCCGGCGGTCTCGCCCTCGCTCTTCCAGGTGAGGAGCAGGACGCCGTTCTCGGCCCGGAACGGGCTGGCGTCGATCGACCCGCCGGCGGCGACCTGGCAGACCAGTGGCCCGGGAGACTCGTCGACGAAGGGGCCGATCGGGGTGGTGGCGACGGCCCGGGACAGGCACTGGCGGCCCGACTCGCGGTGGCGCACCGCGTAGTACATGACGTAGCCGCCCCAGACCTCGGTGACCGCGGGCGCCCACGTGAAGCCGGGCTGGGCCCACCCGGGCACGCCGACGAGGGCGGAGCCACGCACCGTCCAGTCGCGGAGGTCCGACGAGGTGAGCACCTGGATGGTGCCTCCGGGACCGTTCGTGCCGTAGGCGTGGTAGGTCCGGTCGACCCGCAGCACGTCGGGGTCGGGGAAGTCGAACGGGTGGACGGCGCCGGTGGCCCCGTCGACGAGGGAGTCGGCCCGCAGGCAGGCCTCGCGCCCCTCACCCAGGGCCCGGGTCGCGGCGGCGGTGTCGCCCCTGGCCAGGCTCGACCGCACGACGTCGAGGGTCCGACCGCAGGCCCGCAGCACCGTGATCTGGGAGACCTGGTCGTCGTCGGCCACGGTGAGGGCGGCCAGCTGCTCCTCGGCCACGTCGAGGCGGGCCTCGTACACCCCCAGGTCCGTGAGGGCGGCACTGATGCGGGCGGTGTCGGACTCGTCGCGGGCCTCGGCCCGGCGGGCGTCGTCGATCCAGCCCTCGATCCGGGCCAGCTGCAGCCGTCCGGTCGTCGGCGGCGACGCGGTCGCGCACCGCCGCCGCCTCCGCGGCGTCGCGCCGGTCGTCCGCGGCCCGTTGGTCGCGCCAGGCCACCACCGACACGACCAGGCTGACGACGACGGCGACCGCGGCCAGCCCCGCGAGGCCGTGCCGGACGGCGCGCCGCCGGTCGGTCGGGAGGGCACGACCCACGGTCAGCCTCCGCCGGCCGCGCTGCTGAGCACCCGGCAGGTGTCGCTGAGCGGCGGCACGGTGATGCGCGGGTTGTTCGTCGCGTGGAAGGCCCGGTCGAGCGACCTCCGCACCTCGACCAGGCAGGCCTCCAGCTGCGGGAGCTCGACGGCCTGGCGCTGGACCCGAGTGGCGGTGGCGTCGCGGGTCTCCTCGGTGTCCTCGGTCGTGGCCCGCGTCTCGGCCACCACCCGCTCGAGGTCGGCCTCGGCGATGGCCAGGTCGGCCAGCTGGGCCCGCTGGGCGGCGACGTCGGCGGCCGCGGTGCGGGCGTCGGCCCGGGCGACGGCCAGCCCGTCGAGCCCGGCGGCGACCTCCTCGTCGGTCGCACGCCGGGCCGCGGCAGCCTGGTCGGCCTCGGCCGCGGCGGTCGTCGCCTCCCGCTCGGCGTCGGCCCGGGCCACGAGAGCCCCGACGGGCACCAGGAGGACACCGGCAGCCACGACCCCGCCAGCGAGGCGTCGCAGCACCCGCCGGGACGCGAGCGGGCGCGCCAGGGTCCTGCTCCGCCGCCCCACCTCGGTCGTCGTCGCTGTCATCCCGTCCTCGCCGGAGTCGCTGAGCCGAGGACGGAAGTGTGCCGTCCCCGACCCCCTCCGACGACGTCGCGGCGCCGGGGGTTCCCACCCCCTTGTCGGCGAGCGACCGGCGAGCTTGACCGCTCGACCGGTCACGCGAGGGGAGCACGGCCCCGGCTGCCACCCTCGGTGGCGATCAGGGGGCCTCAGGGTGTCAGAGCGTGTGGACGGGCGGCGCGCCGGACTCGAAGCCGAGCAGCACCACCAGCAGCACGCCGACGACGGCGCCGACCGCGAGGGCCAGCAGCACCCAGCGCGGATCGTCGGCCGGGTGGTCGCCGTGGTCGTCGTGACCGTCGTCGTGGCCGTGGTCGTGGTCGTCCTGCATCGGCGGGAACGGTAGCGGCGGGCCCGCCGGCCCCGCACACCGGCGGGTCAGGCTCCCGCTCGGGACTCCGGCGCGCCCGGCACCGCCGGGGGTGCGAGCACCACGCCCTCCCGACGCAGGGCCACGCGGATCTCCTGCCGCAGCACCCGCAGGACCTTCCACTGCGACCCGGGCAGCGTCTTGACCACCAGTCCGCAGGGTGATGCCCTGGGGGGTGAGGGCCTCGACCCCCCAGACCTCGGCCTCCTCCAGGACGAGGTGCCGCACGTCGTCGCGCCCGGCCACCGCGTCGGCCGCGTCCTTCATGATCGCCAGGGCCCGGTCGACGTCGGTGCCGTGCTCGACGACGATGTCGAACACGGCCCGGGCCCACTGCTGGGACTGGTTGCCGACCCGCAGGATCTCGCCGTTGGGCACGTGCCACACGGTGCCGTTGACGTCGCGCAGGCGGGTGGTCCGCAGGTTCACCGCCTCGACGACGCCGACGGCGTCGCCCAGGTCGACGGTGTCGCCGACCCCGTACTGGTCCTCGAGCAGGATGAAGGTGCCGGCCAGGAAGTCCCGCACCAGGCTCTGGGCGCCGAAGCCGAGGGCCACGCCGACGATGCCCGCGCCCGCGATGAGCGGGCCGAGGTTCAGGCCCAGCACCTCGAGCGAGTAGATCGCGGCGAAGGCGTAGACGATGGCGCTGGTCACGCCCTTGAGGACGCCGGTGATCGTCTGGGCCCTCGCCGCGGAGCGCACGCTGGGGACCTCGGCGCTGACCAGGATGCTGGGAGCCTTGGCCCGGGCCCGACCCAGGTGGCCGGAGTCGACCGAGCCCACGAGGCGGTCCGAGAAGCGGCGGATCAGCCGGCGCAGCACGCGCGAGATCAGCCACGCCGACAGCCAGATGACGAACAGCCGGAACGGGATGTCGACCGCCCAGGTCGCGGCGTCGGCCCACGCCTCGCTCCCGGTCTGCTCGAGGACCCACCGTCCGACCGCGCCCATCTCCGGCTCGGTGGTGGCCGGCTCGGCCTGGGCGAGGAGCGGGGCGAGGACGGCCGTCGGCGCCGGCACGGTCAGCGGGCCGACGGGCGGCGGTCGACCACCCGCACCAGGGCCTCGACCACGAGCACCGCCGGGTGGTAGCGCACCATGACCTCGACGACCTCCGCCAACCGGGCGAAGGGGTCGGCCGAACGGGGCACGAGCAGCACCGCCCGCGCCTCGGCCACCCGCCGGAAGGCCAGGGCGTCGCCGCCGACGTCGGGGTGGTGGACGCGGGCCGCGGCCCGGAAGGCGCGCTCGACCTCAGCCGCCGGAGCCCCCGAGGGGACCCCCAGCTCGCGCGCGGCCTGTCCCCGATCCACACCGCGAACGGTAGCGGCCTCGACACGCACCCGGGTGCCGGTCCTCGGGCGCCGCGGAGGGCGGTACCGTGGGCCGTCATGGGCGCGAGCGCGATGGGGCTCCGAGCGCGGAAGAAGCTGGCCACCGAGACCGCTCTCCTGGAGGCGGCCCTCGACCTCTTCCAGGCGCGGGGCTACGACGAGACCACGGTGCAGGACATCACCGACACCGCCGGGGTGTCGCAGCGCACCTTCTTCCGCTACTTCCCGACCAAGGACGCGGTGCTGCTCACCGAGCACACCCGCCGGGAGGCCGACCTGCGCGCGCTGCTGGCCCGACGGCCGGCCGAGGAGCCCGGCGACCTGGCGCTGGCCATCCTCCTGCACCTGGCGGGGGAGGTGTCCGACGACGAGCGCTCGGCCCGCACCCGCACCGAGGCCTTCGCCGCGGTGCCGAGCCTGGCCGACCGCTTCGCCGGCCACCACGACCGGCTGGCCGACATCATCGCCGCCCACGTCGCCGAGTCGCTCGACGTGGAGGTCGACGTCGACCCGCGACCCTCGCTGGTCGCCCACCAGGTGGTCGCCTGCTGGACGACCGCGGTGCACCTCTGGATGGTCGGGGGGATGGAGGGCGACCTGCGGTCGGCCCTCATCGACATCCTCACCCAGGCCCGGTCCGACCGGGCCCTGGTCGACGTCCGCTGACCCGACCGGGGGTCAGCCCTCGGCGGCGGTCGTGGTGGTGGCGTCGCCCTCGGCCGCGGTCGTCGTCGTCGCGTCGCCCTCGGCCGGGGCGGTCGTGGCCGTCGGGTCCTCGGCGGGAGCCGGTTCGGCCACCTCGATGAGGTCGATCACGAACACCAGGGCCTCGTCGGGGGCGATGCCCTGGTTGCCCTCGGGTCCGTAGGCCAGGTCGGAGGGGATCAGCAGCATCCGCCGGCCGCCGACCTTCATGCCCGGCAGACCCTCGATCCACCCGTCGATCAGAGCGCCCTCGGAGAGGGTGAAGGTGGCCGGCTGGCCGCCCTCGACCCAGGAGGTGTCGAACTCCATGCCGGTCGAGCAGGCGATGCCCACGTAGTTGACGGTGATCTCCTTGTCGAGCGCGGCCTCGGCACCGTCGCCGACCGTGATGTCGATGGAGGTCAGCTCGTCGATGGTCTGGCCGGCCGGCATCTCGACCACCGGCTTGCCCTCGAACTCGGGGACGTCGGTCGCCTCCTTGCACTCCTCGCCGGCGACGCTGGCGAGGGTGGTCGGGGCCACCTGGGTCGGGCAGGGCGGTGTCCTTGGTGACGTCGCCCACGACGTTGCCCTCGTCGTCGCTGCCACCGCACGCGGCGACCACCAGGACCAGGGCGAGGGTGGCACCGCGAGCGGCCCACCGGCGACGGCGCGAGGGGGTGGAGAGGGCGTCAGGCACGGTCGGGCACCCTACCGGCCGCGACCCCGACGCTCGTAGGCGGCCCCGAGCTCAGGCGAAGCGGATGTCGAGCGTGCGCAGGTAGGTGTGGAGGCCGGCGTCCTGCACCGGCAGCAGGTGGGCCTCGGCGCCGGACTCGTTGAGGTGGGCGTGCCACCAGCCGGGTGGGGTCACGAACGCGCCCCCCGGCTCCCAGTCGACCCGGATGGCGTCGAGGATCGTGCCGTCGTCGGCCAGGCGGGGTCCGACCAGCGTGTAGCAGCCGGGCTCGCAGTCGAGGATCAGGTCGAGGGCCACCGACTGGTGCCGGTGGGGGCGCTGGACGGCAGCGACCGGGAGCAGCCCCACCATCGCCCACAGCACGTGGGTGGCGGTGAGGGTCCGGGGCTGGTCGACGTTGTTCAGGAGCACGCTCACCCGGTTCCGCCGGGCCGCGGCGGGGTCGGCCGCGACCCGGGCCAGCTCCTCGGCGCAGCGATCGGCCGCGAACCGGGTCGGCCGGAGGCGACGCTCGGCCGGCACGACGCCGAGGTAGCGCAGCAGGGGCTCGTCGGTGACCCAGTAGAGGGTGGCGTCGGCGACGGCGCGGTGCACGGTCCGGCAGCCGCCGGGGAGGACGATCACGTCACCGGCGGCCCACGCCACGGCGTGGGCGCCGTCGACCACCGAGGCACCGGAGCCGGACATCACCACGTACAGCTCGGAGGTCGCCCGCGGCTCGGTGGCCACCTCCTCGCCGGCCCGGACCCGCACGAACGACGCCAGCAGGGCAGGGCTGGTGGCCGGACCCCGGTCGACGTCGAGCTCGTCGGCGAGGTCGAGGGGCACGATGCCGGTCGGTGCGTCGAGGTGGAGCGAGGCCGGGAACGTGCGCACCGGCACCAGCGACGTGGTGCGACCGACGGGGTTGGCCGCCCGGGTGTACTCGTGGAACCGGGCGTCGCCGGTCCAGTCCTCGAGCGCGAGCCCGACGGGGAGCCCGACCGGCATCTCGTCGGTGGCCGTCACCGGCCCATCTTGGCCCGCGGACGGCGGCGACGCCCGACCGGGAATCGTCCCCGCCGCCGCCACGCGTCCCGCCACCGCCCCGCTCTTGGTACGGTGCGCGGCCGTGCGAACCGCTCACCGCCCCACCCGCCTGCTCGCCCTGCTCCTCGCGCTGCTGCTGCCTCTGGCCGCGGCCTGCGGCGGGGACGACTCCTCGGACGACTCGTCCGACGGCGGGTCGGACACCGAGCAGGAGGCGTCCGCCTCGTCGGGCGACGACGGCGGGGACGACGCGTCGTCCGAGACCACCGAGGCCGGACCCGAGGACGACGCGCTGGCCGCGGCCATCGAGGCCCAGTCCGAGGCCCTCGGCATCGAGGACGTGGTCGAGGACGGCGACTCCGTCACGCTGGTGATGGAGGACGGGACCGACGCCGACGGTGCGCAGGCCGCGTGCGCCTTCGCCGCCCAGCTGACCCCCGACGCCACCATCAGCGTCGACATCGACGGCCAGGTCACCCCCTGCCCCTGAGCAGGGACCGACCGACCTCCTGAGAGCCACCGAGGGGCTCCCGCCCTCTCAGGGCACCACGACCGCCCGGCCCCGCAGGGTCCCCTCGGCGAGCGCGGCGTAGGCGTCGGCCACCCGATCGAGCGGGAACTCGTCGACGTCGACGCGGATCGCGCCCGACTCGGCCAGGGCCACCGCGCGTCGCGCGTCGGCGATGCTGGACCCCTGGACGGCCACCACGGTGGCCTCGCGGGGAAGCCCGCCGAACCACGGTCGCCGGAAGGTGCCGCCGCCCGCGCCCACCAGCACGAAGGTGCCGCCCCGGCGCACCGCGCCGAGCCCTGCCGCGATCGTCGCGTCGGTGCCGACGATGTCGATCACCGCGTCGACGCCCCCCATCCCCGCGGCGGCGTAGGTGCGGAGGACGTGGTCGAGGCCCTCGGGCGCACCGTCGACGGCGTCGTGCGCGCCGAGGTCGACGGCGAGGGACCGGCGGAACGGGTCGAGGTCGACCGCGACGACGTGGGCCTCGGTCGTCGCCCGGAGGATCTGCACGGCCAGCGCGCCGAGCCCGCCGATGCCGATCACGACCGCGGTCGAGCCCGCCGTCAGCACCGACGCGGCGCGGCGCACGGCGTGGTGGCTCGTCGCTCCGGCGTCGGTGAGCGGCCCCGCGTGGCGCGGGTCGAGCGACCCGAGCGGCACCAGGTCGCGGACGCTCTCCACCAGGACGTGGGAGGCGAGGCCACCGTCGCGGCCGTAGCCCCGGCCCACGTCTCCGGCGGCGCACGCGCTGTCGAGGCCGGCCCGGCACAGCGGGCAGGTGCCGCACGACGCCGGGGAGACCACGGCGACCGGGTCGCCCTCCTCCACGCCCTCGACGCCCGGGCCGACGTCGGCCACCCGGCCGGCCACCTCGTGGCCGAGGGTGAAGGGCACCCGCCATCCCAGCGCATCGCCGATGGACGCGGGCATCTGCTGCATGGTGAGGTCCGAGTGGCAGAGACCGCACCCGGCCACCTCGACGACCACCTGACCCGGCCCCGGCCGCGGCACCGGGACCGTGACCAGCTCGGGCGGGCGCTCCCACGCCAGCATCCGGAAGGCCGGCATCATCTCGGGCATCGCCGGACCCTACGAGGCCGCCGGCAGTCGGGTGCGCGCCACGGCCAGGCCGACCAGGGCGACGACGGCGGCGGCCGCGAACGCCGACCGGTCGGTGCCGGTGAGCGTCACCACCGCGCCGAGGATCGGTGCCCCGACGCCCTGGGACAGGTCGAAGAACAGCGAGAAGGTGCCGACCGCGTGGCTCCGCTCCTCCGCCGGGGCGCGGGTGACGACCAGGCCGAACAGGGCGGGGAACAGCAGGGACATCCCGGCCGCGAAGACGGCGGTGGCCAGGTAGATGGCGGGGATGGCGTCGACGAAGGCGATGATCGCCATCCCCGCCGCGACCGCCACCAGGGAGATGGTGGTGGTGCGGAGGGCGCCCATCCGGTCGGGCAGGCGGGCGCCGAACACCCGCACCACCAGCACCAGGACCCCGTAGAGGAGGAAGAACGGCCCGGCGTCCTCGACGCCGAGGTCGTCGAGGTGGAGGGCGAGGAACGACGCGAAGGCGGCCATCCCGATGAGGCCCATCAGCAGGATGGCGCCGGGCATGACCGCGGCGGGGTGCAGCAACCGCCGTCGCGCCGGCTCGGCGTCGTCGTCGGCCGGCTCGGCCCGACCCAGCTCGGCCGGGATGAGCAGCGCGATCAGCGCCCCGATCCCCGCCAGCACGCCCGACACCAGCCAGACCCGATCGGCCCCGCTGGCGTGCAGGATCGTCTCCCCGAGGAACGGCCCGATGGCCAGACCCCCGTAGATGGCGACCGAGAAGAACGACGCCGCCTCGGCCCGCCGGTGGTCGGGGCTGAGGTCCTGCGCGGCCGTCGCCACGCCCACGAAGAAGGCGGCCTCGCCCAGGCCGGTGAGGAGGCGGAACCCGACGAGCGCGGCGAGCGACTCGACCAGCCCGTAGCCCAGGATCGACACCGCGGCGATCCCGCCTCCCACCACCGCGAGGGGTCGGCGTCCGAGCCGGTCGCCGAGCCGGCCGACCAGGGGACGCACCAGCGCCGCCGACACCGCGAAGGCACCGATGGCGATGCCGACCGCCACCCCGCCGCCCCCGAGGTCGTCCTCGACGTAGCGGGGCAGGACGGGGAGGTGCATCCCCAGCGCGGTGAAGTACCCCAGCGCGGCGACGACGATGAGGGCGAAGGTCGGGGTGAGCAGCCGGCCGTCCGCCGGACCCGCGCCGGACCCCTCCGCGAGCGGGTCGGGCGCCGGCTCGGAGGGGAGGTCGGCGGTGGCGTCCTGCGCGGTCACAGGACCACCGTGCCCGACACGACCGTGCGGGTCGCACCGGCGACCCAGGTCGTGCCCGACGCATCGGTCGACAGGTGGATGCGGGCGGCCCGGCCGATGGCGGTGCCCTGGGCCGCGACGTAGGTGGCGGGGAGGACGCCGCTCGCCGACGAGCCACGAGGCCAGGGCTGCGTTGAGGCTGCCGGTGGCCGGGTCCTCGGGGATGCCGATGGCGGGCGCGAACCCCCGCACCTCGACGTCGGCCGGCCCGCCGGGCGCGTGGGGGCCGACGACGCCGACCTCCTCGGCGACCTGGGCCAGCGCGGCCATGTCGGGCCGCAGGGCGAGCACGGTCTCGGCCGAGTCGAGGAGGAGCGTCAGCCAGTGCGGTCCGTTGTCGAGCACCGCCGTGGCCTGGACCCGCCCCGGCTCGACGCCCAGCGCCGCCGCCGCGGCCGCGACCGTGCCGGGAGCCGGCTGGGTGACGGTGGTGGGCGGTCCGGCGAAGGCCAGCTGCCCGTCCGGCTCGACGCGCAGCTCGACCAGGCCGACGCCGCACTCCTGGACCACCACGCCGTCCCGGGCAGGGACGCCACCGCCCTCCCGCCAGGCGTGGGCCGAGCCGAGGGTCGGGTGCCCGGCGAAGGGGAGCTCGCCGCCGGGGGTGAAGATCCGCACCCGGTAGTCGGCGGCGTCGGGCGCGCTGGGCGGGAGCAGGAAGGTGGTCTCCGACAGGTTCGTCCAGCGGGCGAAGGCCTGCATCTCGTCCGTGGTCAGGTCCTCGCCGTCGAGCACGACGGCGAGCGGGTTGCCGTCGAGGGCGGCATGACCGAACACGTCGACCTGGGCGAACGGGCGGGAGCGGGTCACCCCGGCATGCTCCCACCGGAGGGCTGGGGGCACGAACCCGTTGCCGGCCGGGCCGAGGCCGACCCCCCGGTTCGCTGTCACAGGCCCCTCCTAAGGTGGGCCGAGATGCCGGACCCCACCGTCACGCCCGTCGCCTACGGCCGGGCCGCCCTCGACGCCCTCCGGGCCGCGGTCTCCGAGGCCAAGGCCGGCGACCCGCTGGCCCCCGTCACCGTGGTCGTGCCGTCGAACCACGTCGGCGTCACCGCGCGCCGGGCGCTCGCCTCCGGCGTCGCGGGGCCGGTCACCGAGCGCGGCGTGGGGATGGCTGCGGTCGGGTTCGTCACGCCGTACCGGCTGGCCGAGCTGCTCGGGGCCTCCGCCCTCGCGGCCGAGGGGCGGCGACCGGTCTCGACCCCGCTCGTCACCGCAGCGGTGCGCGGCGTGCTGGCCGCCGACCCCGGCCTGTTCGGCCCCGTGGCGCAGCACCCGGCCACCGAGGCCGCCCTGGTCGCCGGGTACCGCGAGCTGCGCGACCTGCCCGAGGCGGCGCTCCACGCTCTGGCCGCCACCGGGCGCCGGGCGGGCGAGGTCGTGCGGGTCCACCGGGCCACCCGGGCCGCCCTCGCCGCGGGCTGGTCCGACGAGGAGGACCTCATGGCCGCGGCCACGGCCCGGGTCGTCGCGGACCCGGCGGTCGCCGCCGAGCTCGGCGCGGTGATCGTCCACCTGCCCCAGCGCCTCAGCCTGCACGCCGCCGCGCTGCTGCGGGCGGTCGCCGCCCACGCGCCCCTCCGCGTCCTCGCCGGCACCACCGGCGATGCCACCGCCGACCACGAGGTCGCCCGCTCCCTCGCCCGCCTCGACCTCGAGCCGCCCAGGTCCGACCTGGGGCGCCCGGTGGTCACCGCGGACACCACCCGCATGGTCAGCGCGTCCGACGCCGACGACGAGGTCCGCCACGCGGTGCGGGCCGTGCTCGACGCCGCCGCGGCCGGCACCCCGCTCGACCGCATCGCCATCCTCCACCCGTCGCCCGACCCCTACGCCCGGCTGCTCCACGAGCACCTCACCGCAGCGGGGGTCGCGGTCAACGGCCCGTCGCCGGTGCCCCTCGGTGCCCGCGCCGCGGGGCGAGCCCTCGCCGGCCTCCTCGACCTGCCCTCGACGGGGTGGGCGCGGGCCGCGGTGCTCGACTGGATGGGCACCGCCCCTCTGCGCCACGAGGGTCGTCCCCTGCCGGTGGCGACGTGGGAGCGCCTCTCCCGCGACGCCGGCGTCGTCGGCGGGCACGACCAGTGGGATGCGCGCCTCGCCACCTACGCCACCGAGCGCACCGGGCGGGCGGCCGAGGCCCGCGACCAGGGCGACGATGCCGCCGCGGTCCGCCACGAGCGGCGCGCCGAGCAGGCCCTCGCGCTGCGCGGCTACGTCCTCGGGCTCATCGACGACGTCCACCGGGCCCGGTCGCGCCCGCGCCGCTGGCCCGACCACAGCCGCTGGTTGCGCCGGCTGCTCGAACGGTTGCTCGGACCGGCCCACCACCGCGACCTCTGGCCCGACGTCGAGCGCCGGGCGGCCGAGCGGGTCGAGCTGGCCGTCGACCGCCTGTCGGGTCTCGACGCGATCGAGGGGCCGGTCCCGCTCGACGTGGCGGTGCGCACCCTCGGGGTCGAGCTCGAGGCCGACGAGGGGCGGGTCGGGCGCTTCGGCGACGGCGTGCTGGTGGGCCCGCTCACGATGGGCGTCGGGCTCGACCTCGACCTGGTCGTGGTGGTCGGCCTGGCCGAGGGGCTCGCCCCCCGGCCCCCGCGCGACGACTCGCTCCTCCCCGACCGCGAGCGACGGGCCGTCGACGGCCTCCTGCCCCTCCGGCGCGACGGCGTGGCCCGCCAGCACCACCAGCTGCGCGCCGCCCTCGCCGCCGCGCCCCGCCAGGTCCTGTCGACGCCCCGTGGCGACCTCCGGGGCGGCCGCGACCGCGTGCCGTCGCGCTGGTTCCTCGACGTGGCGTCGGCCCTCGCCGGCCGGCGGCTGTGGGCCGACGACCTCGCCGGGCCCGACGACCTCCGGGCCCCGTGGCTCCACCACGGCCAGAGCTTCGCCCACGCCATCCGCACGCTCGACGCGCCGGCCACCGCGCAGGAGCACCGCCTGCGCACCCTCCTCGCCACCGGGGCCGGGCCCACCCCGTCGGGTCGCGACGCGCTCCACGCGCTGGCCGACCCGGTGGTCGCCGCCGGCACCGACATGGTCGCCGGTCGGGCGTCCGACCGCCTGACCCGGTTCGACGGCAACCTCGCCGGTCTGGCCATCGCCTCGCCCGCCGACCCGACGTCCGGACGCGTCGCGTCGGCCACGGGGCTCGAGCGCTGGGCCCACTGCCCGTTCGACTACTTCGTGCGGACCATCCTGGGCGTGCGCGAGGTCGAGAACCCCGAGGACTCGTCGACCATCACCGCCCTCGACCGGGGCACCCTCGTGCACACCGTGCTCGAGCGCTTCGTGCTCGAGGTGCTGGCCCGGCCGGAGTCCGACCGGCCCGGGCCGGCCGACCGGTGGACGCCCGACGACCGGGCCCGCCTCCAGGAGATCGGCCGGGAGGAGTGCGACAAGGTCCACGCCCTCGGCCTCACCGGCCGCACCCTCTTCTGGTCGCGCGACCGGGCCCACATCCTCGCCGACCTCGACGCGACCCTCGACTTCGACGAGCGGATGCGGTCCGCCAACGGCAGCACGCCTGCTCCACGCCGAGCTCGGCTTCGGCCTCGGCGACGACGACCTCCCCCCGGTCGCCCTGCCCCTCCCCGACGGGCGCACGGTGCACTTCCGGGGCCAGATCGACCGGGTCGACCGCACGCCCGGCGGCCTCCTCGTCGCCGACTACAAGACCGGCAGCATCACCTCGTTCAAGGGACTCAGCCCCGACGACCCCGACCAGGGCGGCACCCACCTCCAGCTCGCCGTCTACGGCGCCGCCGCCCGCGCTGCGGCCCGCCTCCCCGACGCCGAGGTGCGGGCCGAGTACTGGTTCGTGTCGAGCAAGGGCGGCTTCGACGCACCGGGGCTACGTGCTCACCCCCGAGATCTCCGAGCGCATCTCCGAGACCCTCGGGCTCGTCGTCGAGGGCATCGAGGCCGGGTCCTTCCCCGCCCACCCCACCGACCAGCAGGGCATGCCGTTCAACCCGTGCTGGAGCTGCGACCCCGACTTCCTCGGCGTGGCCGACCTGCGCCGGGCCTGGGACCGCAAGGCCGAGGACCCGGCCCTGACCGGCTACCGCACCCTCATCGACCCCGAGCGCCGCCTGGGCACCGACGACCCCGAGCCGGACGGCGACCGTGCCTGACCCCACCGCCACCGCCCGACCAGCCGAGCCGCGACCGGGTCGCGACCGACCTCGACTCGACGCTGTTCGTCGAGGCCGGCGCCGGTTCCGGCAAGACCACCGCCCTGGTGGGCCGGGTGCTCGCGCTCGTGCTCGGCCACGGACGGGGCGAGCCGGTGCCGCTGTCGGCCATCGCCGCCATCACCTTCACCGAGAAGGCCGGGGCCGAGCTGCGCGAGCGGCTGCGCCGACGACTGGAGGAGGTCGCGGCCGAGGGCGACGACACCACCCGGGCCCGGTGCCGGGCCGCCCTCGACGAGCTCGACGGCGCGGCCATCGGCACCCTGCACTCCTTCGCCCAGCGGATCCTGAGCGAGCACCCCGTCGAGGCCGGGCTGCCGCCGCGGGTCGAGGTGCTCGACGAGGTCACGTCGGGCATCGCCTTCGAGCGCCGGTGGGCGGCCTTCTCCGACGCCCTGTTCGAGGACGAGGCCTACGCCCGCACCCACCTGCTGCTGTCGGCCGCGGGCGTGCGCGACACCACCGCGCACGCCCTGGCCCGCACGTTCGAGTCCAACTGGGACCTGGTCGAGACCGACGTCGACCCCGACGCGCCGCCGCCCGACGACGCCCGACCCCTCGTGGCCGACCTCCTCGACCAGGTCGACCGGCTGACCGAGCAGATCCCCGAGTGCATCGACCCGACGACAAGCTGCTCGAGAAGCTGGTCGAGCTGGCCGAGTGGGTCACCTGGGTGCGGGCCCTCCCCACCGAGGTCGCCCAGGTCCAGGCCCTGAAGGACGCCCGCTCCTACGGGGGCGTCGGCTTCCGACCCAAGGGCGGGCGCAAGGCCAGCTGGCGGGTGTCCTGCGACCAGCTCAAGGCCGACGTCCGGGCCCTCGAGGCCGAGGTCGACGCCGTGCTCGCAGCAGATCGGCACCCGCTGCGCGCACCACCTCGGGGCCGCGATCCGCCGGTTCACCCTCGCGTCGGCGGCCGAGCGGCGCGGCGCCGGCACCCTGGAGTTCCACGACCTGCTCGTGCTCGCCCGCGGCCTGCTGCGCGACCCCGAGCACGGGGCCACGGTGCGGGCCGCGCTGCACGACCGCTACCGGCGGCTCCTGCTCGACGAGTTCCAGGACACCGACCCCATCCAGATCGAGCTGGCCGTGCGCATCGCGGCCGCCGACCCGGCGTCCGACGCGGCCGCCGCGCCCGACTGGCGCGACGTCGCGCTCGCGCCCGGCCGGCTGTTCGTCGTCGGCGACCCGAAGCAGTCGATCTACCGGTTCCGCCGGGCCGACATCCGGCGTGTTCCTCGACGCCCAGGACCTCCTCGCCGGGGGTGGCGGCGGGGTCGTCGCTCACCGCCAACTTCCGCACCGTCGCCCCGGTGACCGACTGGGTCAACCGCATCTTCGCGACGCTGATGGCCGACGACGCCGGCGACGAGCTGCCCCTCACCCGCCCGCGACCCGGGTACACCGCGCTCGACCCGGTGCGCCCCGCCCCGCCCGCCGACGGCGGTCCCCCGGTCTGCGTGCTGGGCCGGCACCCCCACCCGCCGAAGACGTCGGCCACCGAGGTCCGCGCCGCCGAGGCCGCCGAGGTCGTCGCCACCGTCCAGCGGGCCCTCGCGGAGCAGTGGCAGGTCGCGCGCCGCCGACGGAGCCTGGCGCCGGGCCGAGCGGGGCGACATCACCGTGCTGGTGCCGGCCCGCACGTCGCTGCCCTTCCTCGAGGACGCCCTGTCCGAGGCCGCCATCCCCTACCGGGCCGAGTCCAGCTCGCTCGTCTACGGCACCCGGGCCGTGCGCGACCTCCTCCTGGTCGTGCGGGCGGTGGCCGACCCCACCGACGAGCTGCGCGCCGTCGCCGCGCTCCGCACCCCGCTGTTCGGCTGCGGCGACGACGACCTGTACCGCTTCCGGGTCGAGCGCGGCGGCCACTGGTCGTCGACCGCGCCCCAGCCCGACGTGGTGCCCGCCGACGACCCGGTGGCCCTCGGCCTGGCGCAGCTGGGCCGGTGGCACCGGGACCTGGCCTTCACCAGCCCGTCGGCCCTGCTCGACGCCATCGTCCGCGACCGCCGGGCGATGGAGCTGGCCTTCGCCGACGGCCGGCCCCGCGACGTCTGGCGCCGGCTGCGGTTCGTCGTCGACCAGGCCCGGGCCTGGACCGACGCCACCGGCGGCGACGTGCGCGGCTACCTGACCTGGGTCGGCCACCAGACCGAGGAGGGCGCGCGGGTCGCCGAGGCCATCCTCCCCGAGACCGACGACGACGCCATCCGCATCATGACCATCCACGCGGCCAAGGGCCTGGAGTTCCCGATCACGATCGTGTCGGGCACCTCCAGCCGCCCGGGCGGGCGGGTCACCGCCGGCGACGCCCGGTTCACCCCCGACGGGGTCGCCTACTACCTGGGCAAGCACGCCGAGACCACCGAGTTCACCGCCAGCCGCCCGCTCGACGAGCAGATGGACCTCGACGAGCGCATCCGGCTGCTCTACGTCGCCACCACCCGCGCCGAGGACCACCTCGTCCTGTCGCTCCACCGGGTCGAGCGCAGGACCACCCCGTCGGCGGCCGGGCGCACCAACGCCGAGCTCCTCGTCGACGGCATGGGCGACGACCTCCTGGCCGCGCTGCCGGACGGACCGGCCGCCGAGGTGCTGCCCCTCGAGCTGGTGGCGGCCCCCGCGCCGGTCACGCCCCTGCCGCCGCTCGACGAGTGGGAGGCCGGCCGGGTCGCCAGCCTCGCCGCCGCCGGGCGGCCGTCGACGGTCGCGGCCACCGCCCTCACCGAGGAGGGCCGGGCCGAGGTCGACCGGCCGGTGGCCGTCGCGGTGCCCGGCCCCGAGCCCGAGCCCACCGGCCAGCTGCACCTCGACTTCGCCCCCGCGGCCGACGACCCCGACCTCGACCGGGCGCCCGACGGCGGCGACGCCGGGCTCCGCAAGCGCCCCCGCGACCTCGACCAGCCGCCGTGGCTCAAGGGCCGCTACGGCACCGCGGTCGGCCGGGCCGTGCACGGCGTGCTCCAGACCATCGACCTCGGCTCGTCGCCCGACGACCCCTCGGTGGCGGCCGCGGTCGCGGCCCAGGCCGGCGCCGAGGCCATCGACGACCGGGCCGACGTGGTGGGCCAGCTGGTGACCGCCGCCCTCGGCGCCCCGTGCGTCCAGGCCGCGGCCACCTCCGACCACTGGCGCGAGGTCTACGCCAGCACCCCCGTGGGCGGTCGGCTGCTCGAGGGCTACGTCGACCTGCTGTACCGGGGCCCCGACGGACTGGTCGTCGTCGACTACAAGACCGCGGCCACCGCGGATCCGGCCGAGCTCGACCGGCGGGTCGCGGGCTACCGCAGCCAGGGGGCGTCGTACGCGCTCGTCGTCGGTCGGGCCACCGGCGAGCCGGTCGCCCGCGTGACCTTCTGCTTCCTCACCCCCCAGGGCGTGGTCGAACGCCACCTGTCGGACCTCGACGTCGCCATGGCCGAGGTCGAGGACACCGTGCGCGACGGGCGCGAGGTCGAGGACGACCGGGCCACCAGCCTCCCGTCGGCCCGCGCCGCGGCCTCCCCTCCGCCTTGACAGGAGGGCCGTCGGGGTCCACAGTGACCCCGATGTCCGCGCCGACCTCCCTCCTCCTCCTCATGTAGACGGGTGCCCCCATACCGGCACTCGTCGCAGCTCCTGAGCCCTCGGGCCGGGAGCTTCTTTCGTTTTCGGGCCCCGTTCGACGCCCGGCCTCGACCGACCGACGCACCAGACACCACCGCACCGCCCACAGATCCCGCCACCACCTCCGCACGACTGCGAGCAGCCATGCCCCCCGAGTCCGTCACCCCCAAGCGCATGCCGTTCGACAAGTACCAGCCGTTCGTGCCGCTCGAGCTGCCCGACCGCACCTGGCCCGACGCACCGCCTCACCGCGGCGCCCCGGTGGTGCGCGGTCGACCTGCGCGACGGCAACCAGGCGCTCATCGACCCGATGGACCCGGCCCGCAAGCTGCGCATGTTCGAGACCCTGGTGGCCATGGGCTTCAAGGAGATCGAGGTCGGCTTCCCGTCGGCCAGCCAGCCCGACTTCGACTTCGTGCGCCAGCTGATCGAGGAGGACCTGATCCCCGACGACGTCACCATCCAGGTGCTCACCCAGTGCCGCGACGACCTGATCGAGCGCACCTACGAGTCGCATCGCGGGGCGCCCACGAGGCCATCGTCCACTTCTACAACTCGACCTCGACGCTGCAGCGCCGGGTGGTGTTCGGCCTCGACAAGGCCGGCATCACCGAGATCGCGGTCAACGCCGCCAAGCTGTGCCGCAAGCTCGAGGAGACGATGCCCGAGCACCGACGTCCGCTACGAGTACTCGCCCGAGAGCTACACCGGCACCGAGGTCGAGTACGCGGTCGAGATCTGCGACGCGGTGGCCGAGGTCATCGAGCCCACCGCCGACCGCCCGCTGATCATGAACCTGCCGGCCACGGTCGAGATGTACACGCCCGAACCTCTACGCCGACACCATCGAGTGGTTCCTGCGCACCGTGCGCAACCGCGAGGCCGATCGTGCTGTCGCTGCACCCGCACAACGACCGCGGCTGCGCCGTGGCCGCCGCCGAGCTGGGCGTGCTGGCCGGCGCCGACCGGGTCGAGGGCTGCCTGTTCGGCAACGGCGAGCGCACCGGCAACGTCGACCTCGTCACCCTGGCCCTGAACCTGTTCAGCCAGGGCGTCGACCCCGAGCTCGACTTCTCCGACATCGACGCGCATCCGCCGGGTCGCCGAGTACTGCAACCGCCTGCCCGTCCACGAGCGCCACCCCTACGCCGGCGACCTCGTCTACACCGCGTTCTCCGGCTCCCACCAGGACGCCATCAAGAAGGGCTTCGCCGCCCTCTACGCCGAGGCCGAGGCCGCCGGGCGGGGCCGCGACTACGAGCGCTGGGAGGTGCCGTACCTGCCCGATCGACCCGGCCCACGTCGGCCGCACCTACGAGGCCGTCATCCGGGTCAACAGCCAGTCCGGCAAGGGCGGCGTGGCCTACATCATGGAGACCGAGCACGGCTTCGCCCTGCCCCGCCGCCTCCAGATCGAGTTCTCCAAGACCATCCAGACCATCGCCGAGGACACCGGCACCGAGATCACGCCCGGCGCCATGTGGGACGCGTTCTCGGCGCACCTACCTGCCGCCGAGGCGCCGCGCTACGAGCTGCGCGTCCAGCGAGCTGGCCACCGACCGCCGACGGCGACGCCACGCATCACCGCCCAGCTGCTGGTCGACGGCGAGCCGGTCACGGTCACCGGCACCGGGCAACGGCCCGATCGCGGCCTTCGTCGCACGCCCTGCGCGACGGGCTCGGCATCGACCTCGACGTGGTCGACTACCACGAGCACTCGCTCGGCGCCGGGCGCCGACGCCACCGCGGTGGCCTACGTCGAGACCGAGCGACGGCGACGGCACCACCCGCTGGGGCGTCGGCACCGACCCCAACATCATCACCGCGTCGCTGAAGGCCGTCCTCGGCGCCGCGGGGCGGGGCTGACGGACACGGCGGGGGGCGGCGCCGACGGGCGGCGTCCCGCAGCCGGGATCAGACGTCGAGCAGGGCGAGGAGCTGCCGCACGACGGCGCGCGACGGGCGGGTCCGGCGCGCCGGGGCCATCGGGGCGACCGGCTGGCTGGCGCCACGAGGGGTGAAGCGATGGCCCTGGGCATCCCAGTAGCTGAGGTCACCCATGACGGTGACTCGTGGGAACGGCCGGGGCGGGGGGCGTGGACATCGGGACCTCGGGGAGCGACGGGGTCGAGCGGCACAGAGCGAGCCGCTCCCTCCCCGTCGACCGCTCCCCTGCGGAGTTGAGGTGAAACGTGTGCTCGGTGGACGCGGAGGCCCGAGACGTCCGTCACCCGTGGGGCCGCGGCGCAGGCGCCGCCCCCGTCAGTCCGCCGGTGCGACCGAGGCGAAGGCGCGCACCCGATCGAGCTGCAGCAGGCGCTCGGTGGGGGTGGCCGCCCCGACCAGCTCGTAGTCGTCGGCGAAGCGGGCCCGCAGGTCGCCTCGGTCGTCGAGCATCCAGGGGAGGGCGAGGCGTCGGGGCACCCGGACCCGCTCGGGTCGCTGGTGGGTGCCGAAGACGTGGTCCCACACCGCCACGCTCACCCCGTGGTTGGCCATCGGCGCGCCGAAGTGGTGGTGGAAGTGGTGGCGGCGGACGAACGCCTCGTAGCGGTTGCGGGGCGCCCGCAGGTGGGCCGAGGCGTGCTGGTACTCGTAGGCGAAGTAGCCGACCGCCCAGCCGCCGGCGAGCACCGCACCGGCGAGCGGCCCCGCGACCCACCAGCCGAGGGGCATCCAGACCACGGCTCCGACGAGGAGCATCCCGGTCCAGCTGAGGATGTGGTTGCGATCGAACCGCCACGTCGACGTGACGTGGTGCTCGAGGTGCTCGCGGCTCATGATCCCCCGGCCGTGCAGGTGGTGCATCGCGAAGCGGTGCAGCAGGTACTCGGCCAGGGTCCACAGCGCCCAGCCCAGCGGGAGGGCGAGGGCGACGGTCAGCAGGGTCGTCATCGGGAGCTCGTCTCGGGTGGGGTGGCGAGGGGGCGGGGCTCGGCGGTGCCCGGGGCGGGCAGGCGTGCGGCCAGCTCGGAGGCCACCACCAGGTCGTCGTCGGCCGCACCCCAGCCTCGGAGCAGGGCCGCGGTGAGGCTGCGGCCGAGGTGGCCTCCGGTGGTGGGCAGCCCGGTCGTGAGGTCGTCGACCAGCAGGGCGCCGTTGAGGGCCACGACCCACGCCAGGGTGCGCACCAGCGCGGGGTCGACCGGCTGGCCGAGCGGATCGGGCTCCGGGTCGGGGTCGTGCAGGGCGCCCACGCCGACCGCCTCGACCAGCAGGTGGCGGGGGACGGCCAGCACGGCCATGGCGGCCGGGCACGACCGCGGTGGCGTCCGCCGTGCTCTCGACGCCGGGCGTGACCAGCAGCCGCTGCTGGAGGCGGAGCTCGCGGGGATGGTGGTCGGGTGCGGCGAGGAACAGCTCGGAGAAGCCGATCAGCTGGGCCAGCGCAGCCGGACGGGGGGCGGCCCCGGCGGCGGCGAGGACGGCTGCCCCGGCGGCGGCGTGGTCGGCCGCCACCGCACCGAGCACCTCGAGGGCCCGCTGCTGGAGGGCCGCGAGCAGGGCGGACCGGGACTCGAAGTAGGTGTAGAGCGACGCCGGGGCGTAGTCGGCGGCCTCGGCCAGCGCGGTCATGGTGAGCCCGTCGAGGCCGCGCTCGTCGATCAGGGCATCGGCGTGGTCGAGGAGGGCCTCGCGCCGGGCCGACCGCTTGCGGCTCCGTCGATCGACGGTCGATGGGGTCACGTTCTCCGAAGGCACTTCGGAAAACGTAGAGGCCTCGGGAAGCAGCCGTCAACCCTCGGTGCGCACGGCGTGCCCGGCGAAGAGTTCACGGAGGGTGCCGATCTCGGTCATTGCCCACGGAACGCGTTCACGGTAGGGTGCCATCGTCGCCGGGCGCGGACCGGTGGGGAGGAGGACCCAGTGGGAGCGTCACTCGTGCGGGAGTGGTCGACCCCGACATCGTCAGCGGGCAGCCCCTCGAGGTGCCGCTGACCGTCGCGCACCGCGGCGCATGCGAACGCCGCCCTCGGGCGACGTCAGCGACGGAGGCGATCGGTGGGGACCCGGTCGCCTCCGTCGACGCGCCCGGCCCCGGTGAGGCGGCCGGGTCGGCGCACGTCGCCACGGGGCACCGGTAGGGTCGCCGACCATGGACATCGGTCGCTACGGCATCTGGACCTTCACCCTCGACCTCATCCCGTCGGGGCAGGCGGTCGAGCAGGTCGACGAGCTCGACGAGCTCGGCTTCGGCGCGGTGTGGGTCCCCGAGGCCGTCGGCCGCGAGGCCTTCACCAGCGCGTCGCTGCTGCTCCGCGGGGGCGAGCACATCGTCGTCGCCACCGGCATCGCATCGATCTGGGCCCGCGACCCGATGGCCGGCGGCGCGGCCCACAAGACGCTCACCGAGGCCTACCCGGAGCGGTTCCTCCTCGGCCTCGGCGTGAGCCACCAGCCCATGGTCGAGGGCATCCGGGGCCACGACTACTCCAAGCCGTTCTCGGCCATGCGCTCCTACCTCGACGGCATGGACGGCGGCCTGTTCATGGCGGCGCCGCCGACCACGCCCCCCCGCCGGGTGCTGGCCGCCCTCGGCCCCAAGATGCTCGAGCTGGCCCGCGACAAGGCCGACGGCGCCCACCCGTACTTCGTGCCCCCCGAGCACACCGCGTTCGCCCGCGAGACCATGGGCGACGGACCGCTCCTGGCCGTCGAGCAGGCCGTGGTGTTCGACACCGACCCGACCTCGGCGCGGGAGACGGCCCGGAGCCACACCCGCATCTACACGGGGCTCCCGAACTACGCGAACAACCTGCGCCGCCTCGACCCCACCCTGACCGAGGACGACTTCGCCGGTGCCGGCAGCGACCGGCTGGTCGACCGCATCGTCGCCTGGGGCGACATGGACGCCGTCGTCGCGCGGATCCAGGCCCACCTCGACGCCGGCGCCGACCACGTGTGCATCCAGGTCATCGACGGTGGCACCGACGTCAACGCGCAGGCGTGGCGCGACCTGTCGGCCGCCCTCGGCCTCACGAGCTGACCCGGGTCAGGGGTCGGCGGGACCGCCGACCTCGGGGCTGAGCGAGAAGTGGGAGTGGACCGCCCGCAGGCCGTGCGGGGCCGTCGCCTCGGCGCGGAGGATGATCGTGCAGCGCCCGCGGCGGTCGAAGGTCGAGCCGTCGTCGCGGACGCCCTCCGACTCCCAGAGGGCCGTGAGCACCACGACCGTGCCGTCGGCCGCGGTCTCGACCGCCATCGTCCCGGGCACCGCGGCGAAGCCGCGCGTCGAGGTCCACGTCGGGTGCCACTGGCGGGCGACGAGGTCGTCGACCCCGACGAGGTGCTCGGCACGGGCCCCGAAGGAGGCGCAGTCGGGGTCGAACAGCCGGCGGCCGCCCTCGATGTCCTCCGCCCGCACGCAGGCGGCGAAGTCGTCGAACCAGGCCGCCGCGGCGGCGACTCGCTCGTTGCGCTCGCTCACGGGGATGCATCCTGGCCGACGGGGGCACCCGCCGCGGCCAGGGCGGCCGCGACCGCGGCGCCGACGTCGGGCCGGCGGGCCTCGGTGGCGGCGGCGTGCATCCGCCGACCGAGCCGGACCTTGTAGGGGTCCGACAGGCGCACCGCGGCGAGGTCGTCGACCGACGCCGCGACCTCGAAGCAGGCGGGGTCGTCGACGCCGCTGAGCCAGAAGCACGCCTGGGTCGTGACGCACTTGAAGCACCGGCCGCAGTTCCGGTCGAGGGCGTGCCCCTGCCAGCACACCCGCAGGTCGGCCACCACACCGGGCACCGCGGCGAGGGCGGCGACCTTGTCGAGCTTGTCGAAGGCGGCCCCGTCGTGCCACAGGGGCCGGGCGCCCGAGCCGAGCAGCGGGTCGGCCGCCGGGCTCGACGCCCACGGCAGCCGCTGCTGGTCGTAGGGGTAGGTCGAGGGGACGACGGTGCGGGCGAACCACTGCTCGAGGCAGGCCAGGGCGAACGCCAGCCAGATCCCGTGGGTCTGGGTCTCCCAGTCGCACCCGAGGTCGGCCTCGAGGCGCCGCACGTCGGTGCGCAGCGCGTAGGAGCGGAGGCCCATGGCGCGCAGCATGCGCCGCGACCTCGCGAAGGCCGCCCCGAACGTCTCGGTGTCGGTGGCGGGGATGTCGAAGCCGTGCACCATCAGCCCGGCCGTGAGGTCGGGGATGCGGCGCGGGCCGCCCTCGGCTCCCCGCCGACCTCGAACGGCGGTGAAGCAGCTGTCGACGCCGCCGGAGAAGGCGGTGAGCCCACCGGCTCCCGACCGGGGACGGGCCTCGGACCGGTGGTTCGCCACCACCGGGACGGGGCGGAGCCCGCGGTGCTGCGAGGCGAGGGCCTCCTGCCACTCGGCCAGTCCGGCCGCGGTGCCGTCGTCGATCGCGCCGCCCAGGTGGACGGGCCGACCGATCGTCATGGCCGGCACCAGGAAGGCGAGGAGGAAGGGACGGACGGAGGGGACGAAGTCGTGGGGGTCGGGGCAGGTGAAGGTGGCCCGCACCGTGCGGCGCGCGCCGTCGACCTCCATCCACCCGGACCAGCGGACGTGGTCGTGGCGACGGATCGGATCGTCGTAGCCGATGCGCGTGACGGACACGTCTCTCGCCCCCTTGGTGGTTCGTCTGACCGGACCGTCTGTCGTGATCGTAGGTGGTGATCGCACCACCGACCGTCACGATCGGTATCGGCCGTGACAGGCCGCTCCCGAGTGGTCGGGCCCCTACACGTTGCGGCGGTAGCGGCCGCCGACCTCGAAGAGGGCGTGGGTGATCTCGCCGAGGCGTGCAGCAGCGCACCGCGTCCATCAGCACCGCGAACAGGTTGTCGCCGGCGAGGGCGGCCTCGCGGAGGCGGTCGAGGGCGGCGGGGCGCTCGGCGGCGTGGCGGGCCTGGAAGTCGGCCAGCCGGGTCAGCTGGCCCTGCTTCTCGTCGTCGGTCGAGCGGGCCAGCTCGATCTCCGCGTCGCTCGTCGTCGGTCGCCGCTCGCCGGCCGGCGGGAGGAACGTGTTGACGCCGATGATCGGCAGCGAGCCGTCGTGCTTGCGGGTCTCGTAGAGCATCGACTCGTCCTGGATGCGGCCCCGCTGGTAGCCGGTCTCCATGGCGCCGAGCACGCCGCCCCGCTCGGCGATGCGGTCGAGCTCGGCCAGCACCGCGGCCTCGACCAGGTCGGTGAGCTCCTCGATGATGAACGAGCCCTGGTTCGGGTTCTCGTTCATGGCCAGGCCCCACTCCTCGTTGATGACGAGCTGGATGGCCAGGGCCCGGCGCACCGACTCCGGCGGTCGGGCGTGGTGACGGCCTCGTCGTAGGCGTTGGTGTGGAGGCTGTTGCAGTTGTCGTAGATGGCGATGAGCGCCTGGAGCGTGGTGCGGATGTCGTTGAACGCCATCTCCTGGGCGTGCAGCGACCGGCCCGAGGTCTGCACGTGGTACTTGAGCTTCTGGCTGCGCTCGTCGGCGCCGTAGCGGTCGCGCATGGCGACGGCCCAGATGCGCCGGGCGACCCGGCCGAGCACCGTGTACTCCGGGTCCATCCCGTTGGAGAAGAAGAACGAGAGGTTGGGGGCGAAGTCGTCGATGGCCATGCCCCGGGCCAGGTAGGCCTCGACGTAGGTGAAGCCGTTGGCGAGGGTGAAGGCCAGCTGGCTGATGGGGTTCGCGCCCGCTTCGGCGATGTGGTAGCCGGAGATCGAGACGGTGTAGAAGTTGCGCACCTGCTCGGCGACGAACCACTCCGGCGATGTCGGCCATCATCCCGAGGGCGAACTCGGTGGAGAAGATGCAGGTGTTCTGGCCCTGGTCCTCCTTGAGGATGTCGGCCTGCACGGTGCCCCGGACGTTGGCCAGCACCCACGGCCCGGATCTCGCCGGCCTCGTCGTCGGTCGGCGGCCCGGCCGTGCTCGGTCGGCGAAGGCGTCGAGGCGCTGGTCGATCGCGGTGTTCAGGAACATGGCCAGGATCGTGGGCGCCGGGCCGTTGATGGTCATCGACACCGAGGTCGACGGGTCGCACAGGTCGAAGCCGTCGAAGAGCACCTTCATGTCGTCGAGGGTGGCGATCGACACCCCGGAGTTGCCGACCTTGCCGTAGATGTCGGGGCGCAGGTCGGGGTCGAAGCCGTAGAGCGTGACCGAGTCGAACGCGGTCGACAGGCGGGTGGCGGGCTGGCCCTCGGACAGGAGGTGGAAGCGCCGGTTGGTGCGGAAGGCGTCGCCCTCGCCGGCGAACATGCGGGCCGGCCGCTCGCCGTCGCGCTTGAACGGGAAGACCCCGGCGGTGAACGGGAACCGGCCCGGCAGGTTCTCCCGCATGAGGAAGCGGAGCAGCTCGCCGTGGTCGGTCGAACCGGCGGCAGGGCGACCCGCGGCACCTTGGTGCCCGACAGCGACTCGCTGGTGCAGCTGCGGTGGTGATCGGCCGGTCGCGGACGTCGACGGCGTGCTCGTCGCCGGAGTAGGCCTCGACGGTGGCCGGCCAGCCGTCGAGCAGGGCGCGGGCCTCGGGGTCGAGGGCGGCGTCGGCGTCGGCCTCGAGGTCGGCCAGCCGGGCCGGTCCCTCGTCGGCGCCGGCCTCGGCCACCAGGGCGCGGACGTCCCGCAGCTGCTGGCGGCGCGCGGGCGACGGCGGCCTGCTCGTCGACCTTCGCGGTGGTGGCGGCGCACCGCGTCGGCGACCTCGGCCAGGTAGCGGGCCCGTGACGGCGGGACGATCGCGGTGTCGGCGGACGAGACCTTGCCGTCGACCCGGGCGAGGGTGCCGCCGCCGTCGAGCGCCGGGCAGGCCGTGGGCGGGCGAGGCGGGCGACGCAGCTCCTGGTAGAGCGCGGTGACGCCGTCGTCGTTGAAGCGGGTGGCGACGGTGCCGAAGACGGGCATGTCGTCGGGCGCCGAGCCGAACGCCTCGCGGTTGCGGACCAGCTGGCGGCGGACGTCGCGCAGGGCGTCCTCGCCGCCGCGGCGGTCGAACTTGTTGATGGCCACGACGTCGGCGAAGTCGAGCATGTCGATCTTCTCGAGCTGGCTGGCGGCGCCGAACTCCGGGGTCATCACGTAGAGCGACGACGTCGCACGTGGTCGACGATGGCGGCGTCGCCCTGGCCGATGCCGGGCGTCTCGACGATCACCAGGTCGGCGCCCCACGCCTTGGCGGCGGCGACGATGTCGTCGATGCCGCTCGGGCACCACCGCGCCGGCGGTGCGGGTGGCGAGCGAGCGGAAGTAGGTGCCGGTGCCGGGTCGATCGCGTTCATCCGGATGCGGTCGCCGAGCAGGGCGCCGCCGCCCTTGCGGCGGGTCGGGTCGATGGCGATCACCGCGATGCGCAGCTTGTCCTCGTGGTCGAGGCGGAAGCGGCGCACGAGCTCGTCGGTGAGCGACGACTTGCCCGACCCGCCGGTGCCGGTGATGCCGAGCACGGGGACGGGCCGGGCGTCGGCCGCGGCCCGGAGCTCGGCCCGCTGCGACCGACGGGAGCACGGTCGGCCTCGAGCGCGGTGATCACCCGGGCGAGGGTGCGCCGGTCGCCGCCGAACAGCGGCTCGAGCGACGGCGGGCAGGTCGACGGCCAGGTCGACGTCGGCCTCGCCGCACGAGCGAGTTGATCATCCCGGGCAGGCCCATCGACTGGCCGTCGTCGGGCGAGAAGATCCGGCTGACCCCGTAGGCCTGGAGCTCGGTCGATCTCCGACGCGGAGATGACGCCGCCGCCGCCGCCGAAGACCTTGATGTGGCCGGCGCCCCGCTCGCGCAGCAGGTCGACCAGGTAGCTGAAGTACTCGACGTGGCCGCCCTGGTAGGAGCTGACCGCCACGCCCTGCACGTCCTCGTGCGATCGCCGCGGTGACGATCTCGTCGACCGAGCGGTTGTGGCCGAGGTGGATGACCTCGGCGCCCTGGCTCTGGAGGATCCGCCGCATGATGTTGATCGAGGCGTCGTGGCCGTCGAAGAGGCTGGCGGCGGTGACGAACCGCACCGGGTGGACGGGCGGTGCAGGTCGGACGTCGGCTCGGGCGACACGGCGGCTCCTCGGTCGAGACGCGACCCACGATACTTGGACGTCCAAACATCCGCCAGCGACGCCCGCCATGCACCGCCGCAGGCTCACACCCAGATCACGACGACCGATGGTCCTGTCGTGCGCCCCGACCCCCGTGCCGCCGCGCCCCCAGGATCGTTGGTCGTGGCCCGGCCGGCCGCACTGAGGCGCGGCGCCGTCGTCCTGTACGGGCTGGTGCTGGCCTGCGCCCTCGTCACTGCTGCCCGCACCACCTCGCAGTGGATCGAGCACCGATCGAACCTTGCACCGGCCCGCGTCGTCGCCGCGGACTCCGGCATCGTCGCCGTGCGCGTGCTCGAACCACCCGACCCGATGCCGTGGGGGATCGCGTGGGAGGACCCGCCCGAGATCGGCACCGTGGTGCAGGTCGAGCTCTACGGCCCGTGTCGGTGCCAACCCCGACGGTCGTCCCCTCCGTCCCTCGTCCCCCTGATCCTGGCGGCCGTCAGTGCTGCATGGGCGGGGTGGTGCCTGGTGACGTCGACCCTCGCGGCGCGGCGCAGCCGTGCTGCCCACGCGCGGTCCCTGGGTCTCGTGGGCGTCGCACCGTGGCAGCCGGTCGACCTCCGGATCCAGTGGGGTGCCTCGAGGATGCCGTTCGTCCACGTCGCCCCGCTCGACGGCCGGGCGCCGGTCACGGCACGCCTGGTCCGTCCGACCCGCGAGCTCGATCCCACGGTGCCGTTCGTCGCGTGGGGCGACCCCGAGCCCGGGGCGACCATCGCGCTCACGTCAACCGACGGGATGCAGCTGCTGCCGCTGGACGAGCCCGTCCGACGGGCCGAGGCATCACCACCCGTCGACCCCGAGATCACGGGTGCGGTCGCGGCCACCCTGGGCTGGCCCCCGGCCGCGTCGGACGGCGCCGACGACCGCGTGGCGGCCATCGACCGCGCCGTCGACGACGCCCGCCTCCGGTGGCGGCCGACAGGCGCGGCGGTCGGCCTCGGCGTCGCGCTCGTGTTGGTCCTGGGGATCGCCGGACGCTCCGGGCTGTGGTCCGTTCCCGCCCTCGCCATCCTCCTCGTCGTCTACGCCCGGGGGCAGCGGTGGGCCGTGGAGCCGATCGACGAGGCCGTCCGCCGCATCGGCGCCGCACCCGCCGCGCCCTTGCGGAGGCGAGTCGTGCGGGCCGTCTCGGGGCATGCGTTGGACGTCCCTCACCGCAACCGGGCGAGGAGGCTGACGAGGCGGGCCGACTCGCCCTCCGTCAGGTCGAGGGCCTCGAAGATCTCGGCGTTGAGGCGGGCCGCGGCGCGGGTGGCGACGTCGCGGCCCTCGTCGGTGAGCACCGCGAGGGTGGTTCGGCCGTCGGTGGGGTGCGGCTCGCGGGTGACGTAGCCCTGCTTCTCCAGGCGCGCCACCGCGCTGGTGACGCTGGCCGGGTGCACCTGGAGCCGGGCGCCCAGCTTCCCCATGGGCAGTCGCCCCTCGCGGGTGAACGACAGCAGGGTCAGCACCTCGAAGCGGGCGAAGGTGAGATCGAAGTCACCGAGCACGGCGTCGGCCCGGGCGAGCAGCACCTGCTGGGCCCGCATGATCGACGTCACCACGGCCATCCCCGGCGCGGCGTCGGCCCACCCGTGCGCTCGCCACTGACGCTCGGCCTCGACGATCGGGTCGAACGGCAGCTCGCGGCGGGGGCTCACGGCCGGGCACCGTACCCACCCCCACCCGACGAGATCCGAACTGGTCCCCGCATCCCGCGCGGGGTGCAGGTTCGGGGGACCAGTTCGAGGTTCGGACGGGGCGGGGTCAGTCGGGCGGGGGTGGGGATTCGCGGACGACGTCGGTGGGGGCCTTGTCGTCGCGGAGGCCGAGGTACCTGGGGTGGCGGAGGCGACCGTCGCGGGTCCACTCCCCGAACTCGACCTGGGCGACCAGCTCGGGGCGCACCCAGTGAGCGCCCTTCTCGCGGGGTGGGTCGGCGATGGGCGGCGTGTCGACCTCGATCGCATCGAGGGTCGCCCGCAGTGATCGGAGCACGGCGTGGCTGAAGCCGGTGCCGACCTTCCCGCCGTACCGGAGGCGACCGTCCTCGTGGTAGCCGAGCAGCAGCGCGCCGAGGCCGACCCGACTCCCCTGCGGCTCGGTGAAGCCGACCACCACCATCTCCTGGGCTGCGGCGCACTTCAGCTTGAGCCAGTCGCGGCTGCGGCGCCCCTGGTACCGGCTGGCGGCCCGCTTGGCGATGAGCCCCTCCCACCCCTCGGCACACGCGGTGTGCAGGAGGTCGGCCGGGTCGCCCTCGAGCGCCTCCGACAAGATCAGGCCGTCGACGGGGTCGATCGCGCTGTGCAGCAGGGTCAGGCGGTCGCGCAGGGGGAGGTCGCGCAGGTCCTGCCCGGCCAGCCACAGCAGGTCGAAGGCGACGTAGGTGACCCGCACGGCGCTCGCCCGCGAGCGGGCCTCGTCGTGGACGCCCATCCGCTGCTGGAGCAGGTCGAAGCGGGTCGCTCCCCGCTCGTCGAAGGCGACGACCTCGCCGTCGATCACCGCGTCGAGCGGGCAGGCCTCGGCGAGGGCGTCGGCGACCTCGGGGTAGGCGTCCTCCTGGCGGATGCGGTTGCGGGACAGCAGCCGCACGCCCGACACGTCGAGGTAGGCCAGCACCCGCACCCCGTCGAGCTTGCGCTCGTAGACCCACTCGCCCGAGGGGACCTCACCCGGCCGGGCCAGGGCCGCCGCCATCGGCTCGACCCATGCCGGCACCGGGGCCGGCGCGGCGGCGCGTTCGGAGGAGCGGTCGGGCGGCACCGGACCTTGCTAGTCGGAGAGGGGTCAGGCCCGCACGCACCCGGAGAGGTGCACGACGGGCGGGAAGAAGGAGTCCATCCCCTCGCGCCAGTCCTCCTCGTCGAGGGTCGAGGCGGTGTCGTCAGGGACGGCATCCATGGCGGACGCGAACTGCTCCTCGAGGGTCACGACATCGCAGCGGACGTCGCCGCCCGCGAGGAGGATCTCGGTCGGCGCCGCCGGGACGTCCGGCGACCAGACCGCCACGCCGGCGGCGTCGGGCGTCAGCTCGACGTCGGGTGCACCGTCGCGGACGATCGTGACCGACCCGTCACGCCACCGATCGTCGACCACGAGGGCGACGAGGGGCAGGGCACCGGGTGCCGTCCAGTCGTGGGCGACGATGACCTGCACGGAGGGCCGGGTCGTGGGCAGCGAGAACAGCGTCGACCCGTAGCCGCAGGCGGCCATGGCACCGTCGTGGTTCGGGCAGGCCCTCGACGGCCATGTCGATGATCTCCCCGAGCGGGCCGGCGTCCCCCGCAGGGGCGACCTCCAGCGTCCGACAGGTCAGGGTCTCGCCCCGGTCCTCGTGCGGCGCAGCCCACACCTCCCACGCGTCGGCCGGCGGCATCGCCCGAGGCCTGGAGCGCCCACTCGCCGGACTCCACCGGGGACGCGAACGGGCCCACGTCGGAGTCCGGCCCGTCAGGATCGGCGACGGGGCTCGGCTCCTCGACCTCGACCTCCACGCCGAAGTCCCACAGCTCGAGCCGGGCCGGCCCGAGCTCGAGCCGCCGCAGGCGCCCGTCGTCGTCGACCCAGACGTCGACCACCGGCTCGACATCGGCGACGGCGAGGGACGGCATGTCGTCGGGATCGATCTCGGCCCGGTGGTGCGTGGTCGGCGTGCCCCGCACGTCCTCCCGTCCCACCTCGGTGAAGGTCGTCGCCATGTCCTGGACCTGGTCGAGCACCGCGGTCGGGTCGAGGTCGCCGTCGAGCGAGAACAGGGCATCGAGGGCGGATCGGTCCTCGTCGTCCGCATCGTCGTCGGGGACGTCCTCGACCACGACCTCGTCGCCGTCGATGGTCACGGACCCCTCCTCCCCCTCCACCTCGATCTCCTCATCGGCCCCCTCCACCACCGTGGTCTCGGTGGGCGCGTCCGACGGGTCGACCTCGGCCTCGTCCAGAGCCCGGGTCCACGGCGCGTCGGGCGCATCGTCCGTCGTCCAGCGGTCGTACGACGTGCCGTCGACCCTTCGCATCGCCAGCGCGCCCCGCGACGGCGGTGCCGGCTCGTCGACGGAGCCCTCCGGCAGCAGGGAACGCATCTCGATCTCGCCGGCGAGGTCGTGCTCGCGGGCCTCGAAGTCGATGACGCCCTCGAGCCCCAAGGTCGTGTGGAGGCCCTCGCCGAACCCCGGCTGCTCGCCGTCGAAGGCGAGGGCGATGCGGGCGGACCCCGCGGCCTCGGTCTCTCCGAGCAGGTCGATGGTGACGGTCGAGACCTCCTCGGTGGCGTCGTCGCTCCCGTCGCCGCAGCCGGCGGCCAGCACCGCGACCGCCGCCATCCCCGCCAGCAGACCCCTCGACCGCATCGCGCTGCCTTCCGTCGTGCCCTTCCGCACGGTCGCGGAAGGTGCCCTTGCTACCACAGAGAGTGGGACCCTCGACAGGCGCTCCGGCGGTGCCACCGGACACATCCCAACCGGCAGATGCTTGACTGTGCAGGGGTTCGGCCGATTGGATCCGGTGACTGCGGTCACCAAGACGACCTGGGCGCCGCCGTCGGAGGGAGGAGGGCTGGGTGAGCACGTCCGACGAGGCACCACCCGCGCCGCCACTGCTGCTGACGGCCGACGACCTGGCCGGCGTCCTCGGCTACATCGACGAGGCCATCCTGTGCTGCGACGACGCGGCCACGATCACCTTCGTCAGCCCCGGGATCCGCCACATCCTCGGCATCGACCCGACCAGCATGGTCGGGCGCAACGTCGTCGACTTCGTCCACCCCGACAACCTCACCGAGGTGGTCGAGGGGCTGGCCCGCTGGGCCGGCCGTCGTGGCTCACCGCAGGGTGAGATCATCCGGCTGACCACCGCCGACGGCGGCTGGCGGGCGGTGCGGTTCGACTCCCACATCGGCGACCTCGGCGCCCTCGGTTCCTACTCCTTCACGCTGGCCGCAGCCGGTGCGGTCGACTCGCAGGCCCGCGAGCTGCGCAGCCGGATCCAGCACGAGGAGCGGGTCATCCGCCTGGCATCGGCCTTCCTCCAGGTCCGGCACGAGGACTTCGACAAGGGCCTCGACACGGCGTTGGAGGCGCTCGCCGCGCTGGAGTGGATCACCCGGGTGTCGGTGTGGGTCACCGACCCGACCCGTCCGAACCGGATGCTGCTGCGGGCCTCGTGGACGGCGCCGGCCAACGCCCCCCTGAACGAGCTCCCCGAGGTGCTGCGCATCAGCGAGTCGTCCCAGATGGCGCGCCTCCTCCGGGGCGAGGAGGTCCGCCTCGTCGAGCCGTGGGCCGAGGCGGACACCGACAGCGTCGTGGCGGAGTCCCGCCGGGCCGGGAACGTGTCGCTGCTGAGCTTCCCGATGATGTCGGACGGCACGTGCATCGGGGCCGTGACCCTGTCGTCGACGCTGATGAACGTCGCCTACGAGGCCTCCCACGCGTCGATGCTGCGGGCCGGCGCCGCCATCATCTCCCAGGCCCTCGTCCGCCACCAGGCCGAGACCCGCCTCGCCGTGCAGGCGCGCACCGACCGGGTCACGGGGCTCGGCAACCGGTGGGCGTTCGAGGAGAGCATCGAGCAGGCCCTCGCATCGGTCGCGTCGGGCCGCTCACCGGGCTTCGGGCTGGCCCTGCTCGACCTCGACGGGTTCAAGGTCGTCAACGACGCCCACGGCCACGCCGTCGGCGACCGCCTCCTCGTCGACATCGCCCAGCGGCTGCGCAGCGCGGCCGACGACCACACCGTCCTGTCCCGCCTGGGGGGCGACGAGCTGCTGGTGCTGATCGACGACGCCGCCGACCGGACCGAGGTGCTCGGCCGCCTGCACGTGCTGCTCGACGCCCTGCGGGTCCCCTTCGACGCCGCCGGGGTGCCGCACGTGCTGACCGCCAGCGTGGGCGTCGTCCACGCCACCGACGCGACCGTCGAGGGGGGCGAGCTGCTGCGCCGCGCCGACGTGGCCATGTTCCGGGCCAAGGCGCGCGGCGGCGACCTCGTGGTCGTCGACGACCCGACCGCCCGGAACGACGACGAGGCCCGCCACGACCGCGAGCAGCAGCTCCGGCGCGCCGTCGCCTCCGACGAGATCGTCGTGCACTTCCAGGGCGAGTGGGACCTCGCCACCGGCGCCCTGCGCGGCGCCGAGGCCCTGGCCCGCTGGGAGCACCCGACCGAGGGCCTCCTCGCGGCGGGCACCTTCATCCCGCTGGCCGAGGCCATCGGCGTGATCGGCGACCTCGGGCTCGCCGTCCTCCGCCGGGCGTGCGCGGCGGCGTCGCCGTGGGTCGATGCCCTCGGGCCGGGAGGGTTCGTCCTGCGGGTCAACGTGGCCGCGGCCCAGCTCGGCCAGCACGACCTGGTCGAGCGGATCGACGACATCCTCACCGACACCGGCTTCCCCCCGACCGCCCTCTGCCTCGAGCTGACCGAGAGCACCCTGCTGGCCGACCCCGCGGCCGCCGCCACCCAGTTCGAGCGCCTGCGGGCCCGGGGGGTGGGCCTGGCCATCGACGACTTCGGCACCGGCTACTCGTCGATCGCCCAGCTCAAGGACCTCCCCCTCACCGCGCTCAAGATCGACCGCTCCTTCGTGGAGGGCCTCCCCGACGACCCCGTCGACCGGGCCATCGTGCAGGCGACCATCGAGATGGCGCGAGCGCTGTCGCTCGACGTCACCGCCGAGGGTGTCGAGACACCGGGCCAGCGCGACGCCCTCGTCGCCCTCGGCTGCACCTACGCGCAGGGCTTCCTGCTGGCCCGACCGGAGCCGGTCGAGGCCTTCGCGCGCCGGATCCAGGAGTCGCTGCCGGTCTGAGGTCGCCGGGTCGCACGCCCGGCGAGGCCGCCCTCCAACCTGGCCATGGGGTGACCAGTTCCGCCTGCCATGCTGGCCGCCGTGCGCGCCGACCGGTTGGTGGCCACCCTCCTCCTCCTGCAGACCCGCGGCCGGGTGACGGCGGCCGAGGTCGCCGCGGAGCTGGAGGTCTCCGAGCGCACCGCGCGCCGCGACCTCGAGGCGCTGAGCATGGCCGGCATCCCCGTGTACTCCCAGGCCGGGCGGGGCGGCGGCTGGTCGCTGATCGGAGGGGCGCGGACCGACCTGAGCGGCCTGACCGCGGCCGAGGCCCGCACCCTGTTCCTGATCGCCGGGCCGTCGTCGTCGGCGACGCCGGAGGCCAAGTCGGCGCTGCGGAAGCTGGTGCGGGCCCTGCCGGAGACCTTCCGGGCCGAGGCCGAGGCGGCCGCCGCGGCGGTGATGATCGACTCGTCGCGCTGGGGCGGCGACCGGATCGACCCGCCCCGCTTCCTCGACGAGCTGCAGCACGCGGTCGTGTCAGGACACCGCGTCGTCCTCGGCTACACGAACCGGGACCAGGGCGAGAGCAGCCGCACCGTCAGCCCGCTCGGCCTCGTCCAGAAGGGCCTCACGTGGTACCTGCTGGCCAACACCGACGACGGCATCCGCACCTTCCGCGTCGGTCGGATCCGATCGGTCTCGGTCACGGAGGATCCCGTCGACCGCCCCGATGGCTTCGACCTCCCCGCCGCCTGGCAGGAGGTGCTCGACGCCATGGACGAGCAGCGACCCACCGCCGTCGTCCGGGCCCTGGCCGACCCGCCGATGCTGCCCATCCTGCGCATGCACTGGGGCTCCGACGTCACGGTGCACGAGCTGGTCGACCCGGCCGGGCGGGTGTCGGTGTCGCTCACCGGACGATCGGTCGGGGCCATCGCCGAGCAGCTGGCGGCCTACGGGGGCATGGTCGAGGTGGTCGACCCGCCGGAGGCGCGCCACATCCTCTCCCGCGTCGGCGCCGCCCTGGCCGCCACCTACGGCCCGCCTCCGGACTGACCCGACCCCGCCGGGTCAGCCGGTGGCGCGGGCGGGGCGGAAGCGGCGCAGCCGGAGGCTGTTGGTCACCACCAGGACGCTCGACGCGGCCATCGCCGCGCCGGCCAGCATCGGGTTGAGCAGCCCCGCGGCGGCGAGCGGGAGGGCGGCCACGTTGTAGGCGAAGGCCCAGAAGAGGTTCGCCTTGATGGTGGCGAGGGTGCGGCGGGCCAGCGACACCGCGTCGGCCGCGGCTCGGAGGTCGCCCCGCACGAGGGTGATGTCGCTGGCCTCGATGGCGACGTCGGTGCCCGTGCCGATGGCGAGCCCCAGGTCGGCCTGGGCGAGGGCGGCGGCGTCGTTCACGCCGTCGCCGACCATGGCGACGACCCGGCCCTCGTCCTGGAGCCGGCGCACCACGTCGACCTTGTCGGCGGGCAGCACCTCGGCCACGACCTCGGTGATGCCCACCTGGGCGGCCACGGCCCGGGCGGCCGGCTCGTTGTCGCCGGTGAGGAGGATCGGTCGGAGGCCCAGCTCGCGGAGCCGTCCCACGGCTTCGGCCGAGGTCGGCTTCAGGGTGTCGGCCACCACGACGAGGCCCCGCACGCTGCCGTCCCACGCCACCGCGACGGGGGTGCGGCCGGTCGCCATGGCGGCGTCGCGTGCCGACTCGAGCCCGGCGTCGAGCGTCAGCGACCAGTCGGCGAGGAACCGCTCGCGGCCGACGACCACGGCGTGGCCGTCGACGACGCCGGTGACGCCGAGCCCGTCGGTGCTGCGGAACGACTCGACCGGGGCCAGCGCGACGCCGCGGTCGCGGGCGCCGCCGGCGATGGCCTGGGCGATGGGGTGCTCCGACGCGTCCTCCAGCGAGGCCGCCAGCCGCAGCAGCTCGTCGGCCTCCTCGCCGGGGGCGGCGACGACGTCGACCAGGCTCATCCGGCCGGTCGTCACCGTGCCCGTCTTGTCGAGGACCACGGTGTCGACCCGCCGGGTCGACTCCAGCACCTCGGGTCCCTTGATGAGGATGCCGAGCTGCGCGCCGCGGCCCGGTCCCGACCATGAGGGCGGTCGGCGTCGCCAGCCCGAGGGCGCAGGGGCAGGCGATGATCAGCACGGCGACCGCGGCGGTGAAGGCCGTGGTCGCCGCGTCGGTGGCCGCGGCGGTGAGCCAGAAGCCGAGCGTCGCCGCGGAGAGCGCGATGACCACGGGGACGAAGACGGCCGACACGCGGTCGGCGAGGCGCTGGACCGGGGCCTTGCCCGTCTGGGCCTGCTCGACCAGGCGGGCGATCTGCGCCAGCGCGGTGTCGCGGCCGACGCGGGTGGCCTCGACCACCAGGCGGCCCCCGGCGTTCACGGTGGCCCCGGTGACGGCGTCGCCCGGACCGACCTCGACCGGCACCGGCTCGCCGGTGAGGAGGGAGGTGTCGAGGGCGGAGGTCCCCTCCCGCACGAGCCCGTCGGTCGCGACCTTCTCGCCGGGTCGCACCACGAAGCGGTCGCCCACCGCCAGGTCGTCCACCGCGATGCGGACCTCCTCGCCGTCGCGCAGGACGGCGACGTCGCGTGGCGCCCAGCTCCATCAGGGCCCGGAGGGCGGCCCCGGAGCGGCGCTTGGCCTTGGCCTCCGCGTACCGGCCGGCCAGCAGGAAGGTCGTCACGCCCGACGCGACCTCCAGGTAGATCTGGCTGGACGCCATGCCCCGCTCGGGGCGGATCGAGAACCCGTGGGTGAGGCCGATCTCCCCGGCATCGCCGAGGAACAGCGCCCACAGCGACCACCCGTAGGCGGCCAGCACGCCGACCGACACCAGCGTGTCCATGGTGGCCGCGCCGTGGCGCAGGTTGGTCCAGGTGGCCCGGTGGAACGGCCAGGCCGCCCACGTGACCACGGGGGTTGCGAGCACGAGCGAGATCCACTGCCACCCATCCACCTGGAGGGCCGGCACCATGGCCATCAGCACCACCGGCACCGACAGCACCGCGGCCACGATCGCCCTCCGCCGCAGGACGTCGACGGGGGCCAGGTCGTGGCTCATGTGGTCGTGGGGGTCGGCACCGTGCCCGCCGGCGTGCTCCTCGGGGGCGCGAGCGGCGTAGCCGGCCGCCTCGACCTGGGCGATCAGGTCGTCGGTCGTCACGTCACCGTCGACGGTGACCTGGGCCCGCTCGGTCGCGTAGTTGACCGTCGCCTCGACGCCGTCCATGCGGTTCAGCCGCTTCTCGATGCGGGCCGCGCAGGAGGCGCAGGTCATCCCCTCGATGTCGAGGCGCACGCTCTCGGGGGCGTGGTGGAGGCCCGGGCTGCCCGCGGTCACGATCCACCCTCCCCGGCACCGATCTCGGGCACCTCGAACGGCTCGTCGAGGTCGTGGCCGGTGTCGGCCCCCGAGCCGTGGCCACCGTGGTCGGGCTGGTCGGTCGGGTCGGATCCGGGCTCGCCCGGCGCGGTGGCCGGAGCGGGGTCGTGGCCGCCGCCGACGTCGATCGGGCCGACGGCGGCGCCGAGCCCGGCGCCGAGCACGCCGGACACCACCAGCACGACGGCGAAGAGGGCGAGTCGGGCGCGCGGCGCTCATGCCACGACCTCGTAGCCGGCCTCGTCGACCGCGGCGGCCACCGACGCGTCGGCGAGCGGGGCGTCGGAGGCGATGGTGACCAGCCCGGACGGGAGGTCGACGTCGACGGTGCGGACCCCGGCGAGGCGGGTCAGCTCCTCGGTGACCGCGGCGACGCAGTGGCCACAGGTCATCCCGCTCACGGTGACGGTGGTCGTGGTCAGGTCGGTCATGGGGCCTCCTCGGGAACCGCCTCACCATACCCCCTGGGGGTATCGGAGGCAACCCCTCGACCGCACGCCGGCGGGGGACCTGACAACGGGCCGCGGCAGGAGTATCGTCACCCCCGACCGCTCGCGGGCGGTCGCAACAGGGGTCTCACGCGGCTGTCGATCGCAGCCGCCACGTTCGTCCGGCCGCCGTCTCGGTGGCCGGCACGGTGCGGTACCGGCCGGGGGCACCACCCCTCCCCCGCCCCCGGTCGGTGCCGCTTCACACCGTCCCGGCTGGCCGCCGGCGGGCTCAGCCCGTCGCGGGCCGGTCGTCGTCGGGCGGCGCCACGGGGAGCACGGTGCCTGCGGGCACGGCGCGGGCGACGTTGGTCATCTGGAGCACGCCGCCCGACCCGTCGGGCTGGCTGGTGGTGTTGGAGCATCCGCCGTCGCGCACCGCCTGGTACGCGGTCACCACGCCGATCGGGTGCACCCGCCTCCCGTCGACGGTGGTCGCCTCCATCGCGCTCCAGCGGACGACGGAGGTGGGCGCGTCGCACGGCGCGAACACCTCCGACCACATCCCGACGCCGACCAGGCGGTCGCCTCCGACGTGCAGATCCCGGATGTGGATGCCGTCGACCAGCGCCGCCCACCCCTCGAGCCCGCGCCGCACCTCCAGCCGGACCGACCGCTGTGGCAGCCACACCAGGTCGCGGGTGTTGGGGTTCCCGGTGGTGGACGCCAACGGGCTCACGGTGCCGCCCAGCTCCCTCCCGTCGGCGCCGTAGCCGCCCCAGTTGATCGCAGTGCCGCCGGGGTGGCCGGGGTGCTGCTGGAGCCCGACGTGGCCCGCGCCCAGGGACGGACGGGGCGGACGGGAGTCGGCGAAGCCGACCTGCAGGGCCCAGAAGTGGAGGTCGTCGACCGACGGGGGCACGACGACCTCCAGGTCGACGGCCACCTCGATCAGCTCCGGCTGCGGACCGGGCCATCGCCACCACAGGTGGAACGAGGACGCCCCGTTGGACGACGTCGGGCGGCCGGACGTCCGCTCCGCGCCGCCCGGCGACCCCAGCAGCCGCTCCAGCCATCCCACGCCCGGATCGTACGGCCAGATCGTCGGAGGGCGCCGGCCCGCCGCGCTCGGTGTCGCGCGCCGTGGGTACCCTCGCCACGTGGGTTCGGCCGTCGACACCGCACCCCCCGGTGAGGGGCCGCAGCTGCGCGACGACGCCGTCGTCGAACGCACCTGGCTCGACCGCCGGTCGTGGGTCGACGTGGCCCGGGGCTGGGTCACCGATGCCGAGGCCCTGGCCGATGCCCTCATGACCGGGCTGCCCTGGAGCGAGGGGCGGATCTTCCGGTACGACCACTGGGTCGACGTCCCCCGGCTGGGCTCGTCGTTCCCGCTCGACCGTCCGCCCCACCCGGTGCTGGCCGACGCCCACCGGGCCCTGCAGCACCGCTACGGCGTCCGCTTCGCGCCCCCGGCCGTCGCCTGGTACCGCGACGAGCGCGACGGCGTGGCCTTCCACCGCGACCGCGACATGGGCTGGCTCGACGACACCCGCATCGCGCTGCTGGTGGTCGGCGCCCGGCGGCCCTTCACCCTCCGCCCTCGGGCCAACCGCTACGCCCACGACCTGTCCGAGCGGGGCGCGGTCGTCGACCTGGCGCCGGGCCACGGTGACCTCCTCGTGATGGGCGGCGGCTGCCAGGCCGGGTGGGAGCACTCCGTCCCCCGCCAGACCCACCGGCTCGGCCCGCGCCTGTCGGTGCAGTGGCGGTGGACGTCGCGGACGGGCCGCCAGGAGCGCGGCGGCTCCTACGGCGATCCGGTCCACTTCTCCCGCAGGTGACCACCGGGGTCGACCGTGACCGAGCCGTCGTAGCATCGGGGTCCGTGCCGCCCCGTGACCCGCAGACGACGAAGCTCAAGGGCTTCGGCACCACGATCTTCGCCGAGATGACCGCCCTCGCCGCGGCGACGGGGGCCGTCAACCTGGGCCAGGGCTTCCCCGACACCGACGGTCCGACCGAGGTGCTCGACGCCGCGGTCGACGGCCATCCGGGCCGGGGCCAACCAGTACCCGCCCGGGCACGGGCACCCCCGAGCTGCGACAGGCCATCGCCGCCCACCAGCAGCGGTTCTACGGCATCGACCTCGACGTCGACACCGAGGTCCTCGTCACCGCCGGCGCGACCGAGGCCATCGCCGGCGCCCTCCTCGGGATGCTCGACCCCGGCGACGAGGTCGTCACCTTCGAGCCGATGTACGACAGCTACGCGGCGTGCATCGCCCTGGCCGGGGCCAGGGTCGCGCCGGTGCTCCTCGCCCCCGACGAGCGACGGGCGGTACCGCTTCGACCCCGACGAGCTGGCCGCCGCGGTCACGCCCCGCACCAAGCTGCTCCTGCTCAACTCGCCGCACAACCCGACCGGCAAGGTCTTCGACGACGACGAGCTGGCCCTGGTCGCCCGCACCGCCGTCGACCACGACCTGGTCGTCGTCACCGACGAGGTCTACGAGCACCTCGTGTTCCCCGGCGCCGTGCACGTCCCGCTCGCCACCCTCCCGGGCATGGCCGAGCGCACGCTGACCATCTCGTCGGCCGGCAAGATGTTCAACACGACGGGGTGGAAGGTCGGGTGGGCCACCGGTCCGGCGCCCCTCGTCGACGCGGTGCGGGCGCGCCAAGCAGTTCCTCACCTACGTCAGCGGGGCGCCGTTCCAGCCCGCCATCGCCCGCGGCCTCCACCTCGACGACGCGTACTTCTCCGGGCTCGCCACCGACATGGCGGCCAAGGCCGCGGCGCCTCGGCGACGGCCTCCGCGCCGCCGGGCTTCGACGTCCTGACCCCGGAGGGCACCTACTTCACGACCGTCGACATCCGACCGGTGCAACCCGACGGCGACGGCATGGCCTTCTGCCGCTCGCTGCCCGAGCGGTGCGGCGTGGTGGCCGTCCCCAACGAGGTCTTCTACGCCCGCCCGGAGCACGGCCGGCACCTGGTGCGGTTCGCAGCCTGCAAGCGACCCGAGGTCCTCGACGAGGCCATCGAGCGGCTGGCGCGCCTGGCCGGGTCGGCCCGATGACCGCGCCGTCGGTCCCCGAGGGTTCGGTGCGGATCGCCGCCGTCCAGCACGACATCGTGTGGAGCGACCGGGAGGCGACCTTCGCCCACCTCGCCCCGCTGGTGGCGGCCGCCGCGGCCACGGGTGCCCGGATCGTCCTGCTGAGCGAGACGTTCTCCACCGGCTTCGCGGTCGACGACCCCGACCTGGGCGAGCCCGAGGGCGGACCGAGCGCCACCTTCCTCGCCGAGCAGGCCGCGGCCCACGGGGTGTGGGTCGGCGGCACCTGCCCCGAGGTGCCGGCTGACGCCCCCGCCGACGACCAGCGCCCGTTCAACTCCTTCGTGCTGGCCGGGCCCGACGGCACGATCCACCGCTACCGCAAGATCCACCCGTTCACCTACGCCGGCGAGGAGCGCTGGTTCCGGGCCGGCGACCAGCTGGTGACGGTGACCGTCGAGGGCCTCCGGCTCAGCCTGTTCGTCTGCTACGACCTGCGCTTCGCCGACGAGATGTGGCAGGTCGCCCTCGACACCGACGTCTACCTCTTCCCGGCCAACTGGCCCGACTCCCGCCGGCTCCACTGGCAGGCGCTCCTGCAGGCCCGGGCCATCGAGAACCAGGCCTACGTCGTCGGCATCAACCGGGTCGGTCGGGGCGGCGACCTCACCTACGTCGGCGACAGCCGCATCATCGACCCGGCCGGCGAGGTCCTCGCCGCGGCTGCGGGCGGCGAGTCGATCCTGGTGGCCGACGTCTCCGCCGCCAGGGTCGCCGAGGTCCGCGACCGCTTCCGCTTCCTCCCCGACCGCCGCTGAGGCCGTCGATCCGCCTCGGTCGGATGGCTACGCGCGGCCGGCGCTGACGCGGCCTCGGCGGGAGACGGCGTCGACGGTCGCGGCGGCGAGGAGCACGGCGCCGGTCACGATGAAGCGCATGTCCGAGGCGATGCTGAGCAGGGTCATCCCGTTGATGATCGAGCCGATCACCAGGGCACCCAGGAGGGCCGACCACGCCGTGCCGCGACCGCCGAAGAGGCTCGTCCCGCCGATGACCGCACCGGCGATGGCGTAGAGCAGCACGTCGTTGCCGCCGGCCGACTGGCTGACCGAGAGGCTCCGGCTCGCGGCCAGCACGCCACCCATGGCGGCGAGCGTCGAGGCCAGCACGAACACCATCAGCCGGACGCGCTCGACCTTGATGCCGGCGCGCCGGGCGGCCTCGATGTTCCCGCCGACGGCGTACACGTGGCGCCCGAACCGCGTCCGTCGCAGCAGGATGTCGACCGCGACGACGAGACCGACCGCGATCACGACCGCCGACGGGAGCCCGCGGTTCGCCTCGAACACGAGGGCGAGGCCGACGACGCACGCGGCGATGAACCCGAGCGACAGCACGACCCGCCACATGGGTTCCAGCGGGAGGCCCGCCGCGGCGCGGCGCTGGCGCCCCACGAGCTTCGACACCACCGTCACCGCGATCGTCCCGATCGCCACCGTCCAGGTGACGGTCGAGCCGTAGAAGGTGTTGGCCACCGCGACGATGCCGTCGTCGGTGAGGTTGATGCTCCCCTGACGACCGAGGACGCGCAGCAGCGCCCCCTGCCAGCGCGAGCAGTCCGGCCAGGGTCACCAGGAACGCGGGGACCCGGAACCGGGTCACCCAGAAGCCGTTGAGGGCGCCCACCACGGCCCCGACGACCAGCGCGCTGGCGATGGCTGCCGGCGCCCCGAAGCCGTGGCGCACGTTCAGCACCGCCATGACCCCCGCGCAGAAGCCGCTGACCGCCCCGACCGAGAGGTCGATCTCACCGAGGAGGAGGACCAGCACCACACCCACCGAGATGGTGCCGACCGCCGCGATCTGGAGGGTCAGGTTGGTCAGGTTGGCCGCGGACAGGAACCGGTCGTTCTGCAGCTGGAAGTAGATGCCGACCGCCAACAGCCCCAGCAGCACGGGCAGGCTTCCGAGGTCGCCCTGGGCCAGCCGGCGCCGGAAGTCCTCGAACGCCCCGGCGACGCCGGTGCGGCCGACGAAGAGCCGGGGATCGGCGGCGGGTCCGGCAGTCATGCGCCCTCCTCGGGGGTCGGCCCGGCGCCGACGCCGGTGATGGCGGCCACGACGGCATCGGTGGTGGTGTCGGCGGTGCGGAAGGTCGCCACGCGACGACCGAGGCGGAGCACGACGATCCGGTCGCTGACCTCGAACACCTCGTTGAGGCTGTGGCTGATGACGACCACGCCCATGCCCTGGGCGCGCAGGGCGACGATGAGCTCGAGGACCTGCGCGGTCTGGGCCACCCCGAGCGCGGCGGTGGGCTCGTCGAGCAGGACGACCCGCGGTTCGCCCATGGCGGCACGGGCGACGGCGATCGACTGGCGCTGACCGCCCGAGAGCGACGCCACCGGGGTGCGCACGCTGGGGATGGCGATCGAGAGCCGGTCGAGCAGCGACCGGCGACGACGCCTCCATGTCGAGCTCGTCCAGCGTGGTCGACCGTGGTCGTCGGCTCGCGGCCGAGGAACAGGTTGGCGACGACGTCGAGGTTGTCGCACAGCGCCAGGTCCTGGTACACGGTCGCGATCCCCAGGTCGGCGGCGTCGCGACGGACCGTGCAAGCCGCACGGCCGCCCGTCGAACACCATGCGCCCCTCGTCGGGGATGAGCGTCCCGGCGATGGACCTTGGCCAACGTCGACTTGCCGGCGCCGTTGTCGCCGACCAGGGCCACCACCTCCCCTGCGTGCAGCTCGAAGTCGACGTCGGTGAGCGCCTGCACGGCGCCGAAGCGCTTGCTCACCTTCTCGAGCTGCAGCAGGGGGGCCTCGGTGGGAGAGGAGGCGATGGCCGCCTCGTCGTCGATCTGCGTCATTCGATCCCGGCGGCCGTGCAGGCCTCGGCGAAGTCGTCGGTGCAGATGTCCTCGACGGTCCAGAAGCCGTCGGCGATCACGGTGTCGTTGATGTTCTCGACCGTCACCGGGACGGGCTCGAGCAGGATCGACGGGATGTCGCCGGCACCGTTGTCGACGGTGTCGTCGGCGCCCGCCGGGTCCTCACCGTTGAGGAAGGCGACGGCCGCCTCGGCAGCGGCCTCGGCCTCCAGCTTGATCGCCTTGTAGACGGTCATGAACTGCTCGCCGGCGACGATCCGCTGGATGGCGGCGACCTCGGCGTCCTGACCGGTGACCGGCGGGAGCGGGTCCATGCCCGCAGCCTTCATGGCCGCGATGGCCCCGCCCGCGGTGCCGTCGTTGGCGGCGTAGACGCCGACGATGTTCTCGGCGCCGACGGTGGTGATGTGGCCGTCCATGTCGGCCTGGGCGTTCGACGGCTCCCACTCGACGGTGTCGGACTCGGCCGCCACCGTGAAGTCGCTCTCGTCGATCACGCTGTGGGCGCCCTCCTTGAACAGGGTCGCGTTGTTGTCGGTGGGCGAGCCGTTGATCATCACGAGGTCGCCGGAGGTGACGCCGTCCTCGTCGAGCCGTTCGAGGAGGGCGGTGGCCTGGAGGACGCCGACCTGCTCGTTGTCGAACGAGATGTAGAGGTCGACCTCGGCGTCGAGCACGAGCCGGTCGTAGCTGATCACCGGGACGTCCTGGGCCCGGGCCTGGGCGGCGATGGCGCCGGCGGCCTCGCCGTCGACCGGGTCGAGCACCAGCACCTCGGCGCCGTTGGTCAGGGCCGCCTCGGCCTGGCTCAGCTGCTTCGCCGCGTCCTGGTCGGCGTTGGAGTAGAGCACCTCGCAGTCGGGGCAGAGCTCCTCGACCTTGGCCTCGAACAGGGGTCGGTCCTGGGTCTCGTAGCGCGCCGTCTGGGACTCGGGCAGCAGGAGGGCGATCTTGCCCCCACCGCCGCCGCCGTCGCCGCCGGAGGAGGAGTCACCCGACGAGTCGTCGTCGTCCCCGCATCCCGTCATCAGGAGTGCTGTGACCGCCACCAGCGCGAGCGCCCGGCCTCGGAAGCTGTTCCGCATGTTCGTTCCCCTTCTCCGGGTGCCGCAGACGCGGACACCACCTGGATGTGAGCTCCGTCACCGAAGGTACGAACGGGAACGTGAACGAAGCATCAACATCCGGCCCACGGTGTGAACGAGTTGTGAACGAGAGGGTCACCCGACGAAGCGGTAGCCGACCCGGTGCTCGGTCACGATGAGCGGTGGCCCGTCGGACGATTCGAGCTTCGCCCGGAGCCGGCGGACGTACACGCGGGTGTACTCGGTCTCGGTGGCGTAGCCGGGGCCCCACACCTGCCGGAGGAGCGTCGCGTGGGAGACCACGGTCCCCGCGTTGATGGCGAGCTCGCGGAGCAGGGAGAACTCCGTCGGGGTGAGGCGCACGGCCTCTCCGGCCCGGGTCACGAGCTGGGCGTCGAGGTCGATCACGACCTCACCGGCGGTGATCACCGGGTGCGACTCGGCCTCCGACGGAGCCGGGCGGCTCCGGCGGAACGTCGCCTGGATGCGGGCGAGGAGCTCGTCGATCCCGAAGGGCTTCGTGAGGTAGTCGTCCGCGCCGAGGTTCAGGGCGCGGACCTTGTCGGTCTCGTCGCCACGGGCCGACAGCACGATGATGCCGACCGGCGAGCAGGCCCGGATCTGCTGGCACAGGTCGAAGCCGCTGGCGCGGGGCAGCATCAGGTCGATCAGGGTCAGGTCGGGCTCGGTGCGGGCGAAGAGCTCCATGGCGTCTCCGCCGGTGGTGGACACCTCGACCTCGAAGCCCCGCACGAGCAGGTTCGACCGGAGGAGGTCGACGATGTTCGGGTCGTCCTCGATGACGAGGACGCGGGTGGCGGGCTCAGCGGACATGCTCGACCACCGACTCGTCGGCGGGAGCCGGCTCGATGGGCAGCGTGACCCGCACGCAGGCGCCCACCGGCGTCGCCTCCACCGCGATCTCGCCGCCGTGGGCCTCGACGAGACCTCGGCAGATCGTCAGACCGAGTCCGGCGCCGGAGCTCCGGGTGACGCCCCGGACGTACGGCTGGAAGACCCGCGCCGCCAGCTCCGGGGCGAACCCGGGACCCTCGTCGGCGACCAGGACGACCACCGCACCGTCGCGCGCCGAGACGGACACGAGGACGGGCCCGCCCGCTCGGCCGTGCCGGATGGCGTTGTCGATGAGGTTCACGAGCACCTGCTCGAGCCGGTCGTGGTCGACCCAGACCTCCGGTACGTCCGGGCCCACGTCGACGGTGACGACCCCCTCGGCCCCGCTGACGCACCCGATCGCCGTCTCCAGGGTCAGCCCCAGGTCGCACCAGTGGGGATCGAGCCGCAGCCCTCCCGCCTCCATCGTCAGCGAGTCGAGCATGTCGGCGACCAACCGGCCCATGCGCGCCGACTCGCCCTCGATGAGCCCGAGGAACCGCCGCTCGGACGCCTCGTCCCACGTCACGTCGGGTTGACGCAGGGTCGACGCGTACCCGTGGATGGCGGTGAGGGGCGTGCGCAGCTCGTGGGAGAGCTGCGAGAGGAACTCGCGCTGGAGGCGCTGCGAGCTCCGCAGCGTCGCCGCCTCCGCGTGCGCCATCTCGACCTCCTCGCGCTCCACCGCGAGGCACAGCGAGCGGGCCGCGTCGTCGAGCAGGTCCAGCGCGTCGTTCCCGATCCCGCTCGACGCCCGCCACCACGCGGCGAGCACCGACCGTCCCTGGGGCGCGACGACCGGGGCCGCCACGACCCGCTCGCCGACCAGGCGGGCCCGGTCGAGGCCGACCGGGCCGCCCAGCAGCACGGACGCCGCCTCCAGCAGCTCGGCGCCGGCGACGGCCACGCACGGGTCGTCGTCGATGCCGTGGGATGCCCGCACCGTCGGCGGCGCGCCGTCCTCGATCGGGCCGATGAAGGCCACCGCGTCGGCGGCCAACCCGTCGCACAGGACGCCGAGCGCCGGGGCCATGCCGTGGTGCGCGGCGAGCGGTCCCGTCAGCGTCTCGAGCATCCCCCGCATCGCCTCCAGGATCCGGTTGCGCCGGGTGACCTCGGCGAGCAGGTGCTCCCGCCCGATCGCGGCCGCGGCCAGGTTGGCGTACAGCGCGACGAGCTCGAGGGCCGCGGGCTGCGGTGAGCCGACGGCATCGGCGTAGCCCGAGATCACCCCGAGGACCCCGTCGGCGTCGTGGATGGGCATGGCCCACGCGGATCGCACCCCGGCGTCCAGCGCGGTGGCGCGGAGGAGCTCCCACGCGGGGTGGGTCTGGACGTCCTCGGTCACGACCACGTCGTGCCCCTGGGCGGCCAGACCGACCAGGCCCCCGTCCTCGCCGAGGGGCAGGACCTCGTTGCCGACCAGCAGAGGGGCTCCCACGCCGAGCGTGGCCCGCCGCCGGAGCACGGGCGGCCCGTCCGGATCCGGGCCGGGGTCGACGAGGTGGACGCACATCTTGTCCGTGCCCAGGGCCGACGAGAGGGCCGACACGATCAGGGGGATCGATGCCGAGGGCTCTTCCTCGGCCAGCTGGTCGACGAGGCTGCGCAGCCGCTGGATCTGGCGGCGGGCGCTCGTGTCGGCGTCGATCCCCGCCATCAGGGCGACCACGTCGTCGGGGTGCAGCTCGACCGTGGCCCGGTCGGCGACCACCCGGCCGTGGCGCATGACCACGACCCGGTCGGCCAGCCGGAAGACCTGGTCGATCCGGTGGGTGATGAGGAGGACCCCACAGCCCCCGGCTCGCATGGTCCGCACGATCCGCTCGACCATGTGGGTCTCGGCGACGCCCAGGGCGGCCGTCGGCTCGTCGAGCACGAGCAGGCGGGACCGTCCCAGCAGGGCGCGCGCGATCGCCAGCGTCTGGCGCTGCCCACCCGACAGCTGGCTGGCCGGTCGGCACAGGTCGTCGATCGTCACGCCGAGCTCGCGCAGCAGTGCCTGCGCCTGGACGTGCATCTCGGCGTCCGAGAGCCACGGGCCGCCCCGGAGCTCGCGCCCGAGGAAGAGGTTCGCGACCGCATCGAGGTTCTCGCAGAGGGCGAGGTCCTGCCACACCACCCCGACGTCGGACCGCCCTCCTGCGAGGTGCACCTCACCGGAGTCGGGGGCACGGACGCCGGCCACGCACTGCACCAGGGTCGACTTGCCGGCGCCGTTCTCGCCGACCAGGGCCACCAGCTCACCAGGGTGGACGACCAGATCGACGCCGTCGAGCACCAGATGTCGGCCGAAGGACTTCGTGACGCGGCGGACGTCGAGGAGCGGAGCGGACGCACCCGACGGTGCGACGGCGACCATCGGCGGAGGACGCTACCCCAGGAGGTGGCGGCGCGGACGGGGACAGGGCGGTCGACGGCCGCCCGCCGCCCCGCACGGGTCAGATGAGGCTGAGGCCGCCGTCGACGGTGAGGGTGGTGCCGGTGATGTACGACGCCTCGTCGGAGAGGAGGAAGACGGTGGCCGCCGCGACCTCCCACGCCGTGCCCTGGCGTCCGAGCGGGACGGGGGTGCGACCGCGGGCCGGGCGGCCGCGCGTCGCGGCCCGGCCGAGGGGCGTGTCGATCAGGCCCGGTGCGACGACGTTGGAGCGCACGCCGTGCCGGGCGCCCTCGAGGGCGATGTGGCGACTGAGGCCGATGAGCCCGGCCTTCGACGCGTCGTAGGCCGGGAGCCGGCTGCCGGGCTGGAGGCCGGCCAGCGACCCGATGAACACGAAGGAGCCCCGCGCCGGGAGGAGCGGCAGGGCCAGGCGGGCGATGAGGAACGGCCCCCGCAGGTTCACCGCGAGGGTGGCGTCCCAGTCGTCGGTGGAGGTGCCCGACAGACCACCGGCGCCCCGGCCGATGCCGGCGTTGACGACGACGCCGTGGAGGTCGGGGGCGGCCTCGACCATCTCCGCGCACGCGACCTCGTCGGTCACGTCGCCCACCACGACGACGGCGTCGCCCCCCTCGGCCCGCACCTGCTCGGCCGTCTCGGCGGCCGAGGCCTCGTCGCGGTCCGCGCACACCACCCGGGCACCCTCCCGCGCGCAGGCCAGGGCGATGGCCCGACCGTTGCCCACCGGCGGGTCCGGCTCGGGCGACGGCATGCTGCCGGCCCCGACGACCAGGATCGTCCGCCCGTCGAGCCGGGCCGACCCCTCGGCGCTCATGACGGGAACCCCGCGACGCCGTCCTCCAGGGGGACGCCGAGGCTGTTCAGGGTGAACGACACCAGGTGGTAGTGGCCGACGACCATGGTGACCTCGATCAGCTGGTGCTCGTCGTAGCGGTCGGCCAGGGCGGCCCAGACCTCGTCGGAGATGCAGGCGTCGTCGTGGAGCTCGTCGGCGGCCCGCAGGAGCACGGCCTCGAACGGATCCCACCCCGGCGCGTCGGGACCGGCCGCGACCCGATCGATCTCCTCGTCGGTCAGCCCCGCGGCCCGGCCGACGACGACGTGCTGGGCCCACTCGTACTCCGAGCGGCAGCGCCACCCCGTCCGCAGCACGAGCAGCTCGCGGTCGCGGGCGGGGAGGCGCCCGGCGAGGAGCTTGCCGCCGAACGGCAGCCACTTCGCGAACAGGCCCGGGTGGCGGACGAGGGTGGCGAAGATGTTCACGGTGGGGCCGGCCAGGCCGACCTGGGCGAGCAGCTCGCGCTGGCGGTCGTCCATCTCCTCGGGCGGCAGCGGCGGGATGCGGGGCGTCGTGGGCCGGGCCCGCTCGGAGGTGGTCATCGGCGGAGTCTGCCCGATCCCACGGTCGGGCGGCCGACGAACCGCGACCCCGCACCACGGACGGCGGCGCGACCGGCACCCAACGGGCAGCCCGGGCCCGGACGGGCACACCGGTGCGGATCTTCTCGCAAAGTGGTCGCCAGGTGTCCACGTAGGGGAGCACCATGGGCGGAGCGCCACACCGGGCGTGCACATCGAGGACCCACCGGGTGCGGACCGACGAGTTCGCGGGCACCGGGTCGTCACACCACTCGTCTCGTCTCACCGGTCTCCGCAGGAGGACCCCGCATGTTCTACCGACTCGGCACCTGGTGCCACGACCGACGCCGCTGGGTGCTGGGGCTCTGGGTCGTCGCGTTCTTCGTGATCGGCGGCGTGTCCGGCTCGATGGGCAACGCCTACCGCGACCAGTTCAACCTCCCCGACTCGGAGTCGAAGTCCGGTCTCGACACCCTCGACGCGAGCTTCGGGGGCCAGGGGGCCGGCGCCACGGGCACGATCGTCTTCCGGGCCGAGCAGGGCGTCGACGACCCCGAGGTGGCCGAGCAGATGGAGGCGCTGTTCGTCCAGGTCGCCGAGATCCCCGGCGTCGACCGCGTGGTCAGCCCGTACTCGGAGGAGGGGGTGCAGCAGGTCTCGGCCAACGGCCCCCAGGCCGGGCAGATCGCCTTCGCCAACGTCGAGATGCCCGAAGACATCGACATCCCGCAAGCCGCCGAGATCCGTGACGCCATCCAGGCCGAGGTCCCGGAGATCGACGGCATGGACGTCGAGCTGGGAGGTTGGGTCTTCGCCGAGTTCGAGGAGCCGTCGAGCGAGGTGATCGGCCTGGCCTTCGCCATCGTGATCCTGATCCTCGCCTTCGGCTCGGTGCTGGCCATGGGCCTGCCCATCGGCGTGGCCCTGTTCGGCATCGGCATCGGCACCTCGCTGCTGGCCGTGCTCAGCCACGTCGTTCACCGTGCCCGAGACGGCGACGTTCATCGGCATCATGATCGGCCTCGGCGTGGGCATCGACTACGCGCTGCTCATCGTGACCCGCTACCGCGAGCAGCTCCACACCGGGCACGACGTGCGCGACTCCATCGGCATCGCCCACGACACCGCCGGCCGGTCCGTGCTGTTCGCCGGCACCACCGTGGTCATCTCGCTCCTCGGCATGCTCCTCGTCGGGGTGACCTTCGTGAACGGCCTCTCCCTGGGCGCCGCGCTCGTCGTCACCCTCACCGTCGCGGCCTCGCTCACCCTGCTCCCGGCGCTGCTCGGCTTCGCCGGCGCACGGGTCGAGCGCACCCGTTGGCGGGGCCTCCTCGCGGCCGGCTTCATCGCGGTCGGGTTGGCCGGTGCGGGCCTCCAGATCGCCCCCCTGGCCGGCGCCGGGTTCGCCATCGCCCTGATCGTGCTGGTGCTCAGCCTCTTCGTCCCGGCCCTGCGCCGCGAGGTCCCCCGCCGGGCGGCCAAGCCCCATCGCGAGACCACCGCCTACCGGTGGAGCCGGATCATCCAGCACCGGCCGTGGCCGGCCGCCATCGTCGGCACCGTCATCCTGCTGGTCCTCGCCATCCCCGTCCTCGGGCTGCGGCTCAACAACTCCGACGAGTCCAACTACCCCGAGGGCAGCAGCACCAAGGAGGCCTACGACCTCCTGGTCGCCGGCTTCGGCGCCGGCTTCAACGGCCCGCTCCTGCTCGTCGCCGAGCTGCCCGAGGGCACCGGGACCGACGGCCTGGCCGCCATCGAGGAGGCCGTCGCGGCCGATTCCGCGGTCGCCTTCATGTCGCCGGCGGTGCTCGACGACCCCGACGCGCCCACCGCGGTGCTCTGGCAGGTCGTCCCCACCACCGGTCCCCAGGAGGAGGCCACCACCCAGCTCGTCAACCGCCTGCGCGACGACGTGCTGCCACCGGTCGAGGACGCCGCCGGGGTCGAGGTCGACGTCACCGGCGCCACCGCCGTCAGCATCGACTTCAGCGACTACCTGGCCTCGCGGATGCCGTACTTCTTCACCGCGGTGCTCGCACTGTCGTTCCTCCTGCTGATGGTCGTGTTCCGCTCGCTGCTGGTCCCGCTCAAGGCGGTGATCATGAACATGCTGTCGATCGGCGCCGCCTACGGGATCGTCGTCGCCCTGTTCCAGTGGGGGTGGCTCAGCGACCTCACCGGCGTGCAGCCGGCGCCCATCGAACCCTGGATCCCGATGATGATGTTCGCCATCGTCTTCGGGCTCTCGATGGACTACGAGGTCTTCCTCCTGTCCCGGGTGCGGGAGGAGTGGCACCGCACCGGCGACAGCCGCACCTCGGTGGCCGACGGCCTGGCCGCCACGGCCAAGGTCATCACCGCGGCCGCCGCGATCATGGTGTTCGTCTTCGGCAGCTTCGTGCTCGAGGACGACCGGGTGTTCAAGCTGATGGGCGTCGGCCTCGCCAGCGCGATCTTCCTCGACGCCACCATCGTCCGGATGCTGCTCGTGCCGGCCACGATGGAGCTCCTGGGCGACAGGAACTGGTGGCTCCCCCGGTGGCTCGACCGGATCCTGCCCAACCTCGACGTCGAGGGCCACGCCCCTCCGGTCGACCTCGACCTCACCGAGGCGCCCGACGAGGACCGCGAGCCCACGCCGATCGGCGGCGGCGGCTCCTGACCCATGGGGCCCGCCCCCCGGCCACCCGCCGGGTCGGGTGCGGCGGGCCCCGCCCGGGCATCCTCGAGCGGTTGCGACGGCTCGACCAGGAGACCTGAGGCGGCCCCGACCCGGTCAGCTGCGGTGGTCGGCGATCGATCGCATGCGGGCGCCGAGCACGGCGAGCATGCGGATGGCGATCTTCGGCACGTCCTGCAACAGCGAACGGAACTCCTGGCCCGACATCGTCAGCACCCGACCATCGGAGGTCATGGTGATCGTGGCGGTCCGTGGTCCCCCGTCGAGCAGGGCGAGCTCACCGAAGAACTCGCCAGCGCCTGCGACGATCGTCTCGCCGTCGGCACGCACGATGTCGGCCGACCCGGCGAGCAGGACGAAGAGCTCGCCACCCGATTCGCCGACGGTGCACAGCACCTGGCCCTCGTGGACATCGGACTCGGTGGCCAGGCCGCCGAGCTTGTCGAGCTCGGCGGCGGTGCAGGTCGCGAAGAGCGGAACCTCCCGCAGGACCTCGGACTTCTCCGACGTCTTCAGCCTTCGCAACATCTGCGGTCCCCCCGACGTGGCGTGAACGGTACGAGTGCGACGTCGTGCTCCTCTGCCGCGGCGCCAAGGTACCACCTTGCCCTCGGCCGATCCCCTGGCGGGACCACCCGCTGGTCGATCGTGGCGGCCCACCGATCGGGCCAGCGCGCGTCCCGGCCGGCCACCGGGCGCCGGACGGCCGGGACCTTCGTCCCTTCCGGTCGGAGCCGGGTCGGACCCATCATCGGGTGAGCGCTGCGACCCAGCGGCCGCGACCAAGGAGGCTCCTCCGATGACGACCGATGCTCCGGTCCTGGGCATGCAGCGCCTGGACCACGAGGAGTGCCTCCGGCTGCTCGCCATCGAGGACGTGGGGCGGATCGCCCTCGTCCAGGGCAGCGCCCCGGCGATCTTCCCGGTCAACTACGTGCTCGACGGTTCGTCACCGGTCTTCCGCACCGACCCGGGCACCAAGCTCTCCCACGGGCCCGGGACCACCGTGTGCTTCGAGATCGACGGGTTCGACCGCGACGAGCGCTCCGGGTGGAGCGTCGTGGTCACCGGCGTGCTCGAACCGCTCGACGAGACCGACGCCGAGACGCGGGCCCGGGTGCGCACCCTCCCCGTGCAGCCTTGGGGGGGCGGCGAGAAGGCCCACTGGATGCGGGTCGTGCCGGGCCTCGTCACCGGGCGACGGGTCGGACCCGGTCTCGGGATGGACGACGACGAGGGGAGCCCGCTGTGAGCGCCGCCGAGCACCGCCCGCTGGACGTCCTCCTGGTCGAGGCCCAGCCCCACGCCGGCGCCCTCGCCGTCGCCGCCCTCACCGACGCCGGTCACCGGGTCCACCGCTGCCACGGCATCGACGAGCCCGCCTTCCCCTGCACCGCGGTGACCGAGCCCGGGTCGTGCCCCCTCGAGCAACCCATCGACGTCGCCCTCCTGGTGCGGGGCCACATCTTCCCGACCCCGACCACCGCCGAGGGCGCGGTCGTGTGCGCGCTGCGCGCCGGGGTCCCCGTGGTGGAGGACGGGCCCGACCTGCTCGATCCGTTCGGCCCGTTCCTCGCCGGCCGCACCGAGGGTGATCCGGTGGCGGCGTGCGAGACCGCCGCCAGCCATCGCTGGGACGCGCTGGCCGCCGAGGTCGTCGACCGGTGCCGCCCGGTCCTGGCCGCCCACGATCTGGACGACATGGCCCTGACCTGCCGCATCACCGGTGACGGCGACACGCTCCGGGTCCACCTCCGCACCCCGCAGCCGGTGGGGCCCCGGGCCGAGCAGGCCCTCGCGGTCCGGGCCTTCGACGTGGTCCGCACCCATGGGGGCGAGCGGACCAAGATCGGCGTCGCCTGCGGCGTCGACCCGACGCCCGCCTGACGACCGCCCCGGTCCCGGGCGCGACGGCGCGCGGGGGCCGGGTCGGCACGGCACGCTGGGGGCCATGGCTCCTCCCCCTTCCGTCGTCTGGCCCGACCTCGCCCTCGACGCGTGGTCCGACACCCGAGACACGTTCCACCTCTGGACCCAGGTCGTCGGCAAGGTTCGGCTCGCCCTCGCACCCCACGTCAACCACTGGTGGCAGGTCCCCCTGTACGTCTCGGCGCGGGGGCTCACCACGTCGCTGGTGCACGCCCCCGGCCAGGGCATCGAGATCGAGCTCGACCTCATCGACCACGTGATGGAGGTGCGGTCGACCACCGGCGACCGGCGGCAGGTGCCTCTCCGCCCGCAGACGGTGGCCGACTTCCACGCCGCCACCATGGCGGCGCTGGCCGACCTCGGCGTGGAGGTCGCCATCCTCGCCCGGCCGGTCGAGGTCGACCCGGCGGTCCCCTTCGCCGACGACACGGTGCACGCGAGCTACGACGCCGACGCCGTCCACCGCTTCTGGCTCGCCCTGGTGCAGGTCGACCGGCTGCTGTCGGTCTTCCGCGGCCGCTTCCAGGGCAAGGCCAGCCCGGTCCACTTCTTCTGGGGAGCGGCCGACATGGCGACGACGTTCTTCTCGGGGCGCTCCGCACCGGCCCACCCGGGCGGCGTCCCCAACTGCGCCGACTGGGTGATGGTCGAGTCCTACCGCTCGGAGCTCAGCAGCGCCGGGTTCTGGCCCGGAGGCAGCGAGGAGGGCTCGTTCTACGCCTACGCCTACCCGGAGCCCGACGGGTACCGGACCTGGCCCGACATCCCACCCGAGGCCCACTTCGACGAGGCCCTCGGGGAGTACATCCTCCCCTACCGGTCGGTGCGGACGTCGTCGGATCCGGACGGCCTCGTGCTGTCGTTCCTCCAGGCCACCTACGAGGCCGCCGCGGTGAACGGGGGCTGGGACCGCGAGGCCCTGGAGGTGCGGGACGATCCCGCCGCAGCACCCGACGGGGCCGACGGTCCCGAGGGCGCCGCCGGGCGGGGCTGAGCGCCCCTCGGCCTCAGGGGGCCAGCATCCCGCGGACGCGGTCGCGGAGGTGGTCGATGTTCACGCCCTTCGCCGCGCTGACCCACAGGACATCCCCGGGCTCGAGGCCGAGGCCGGCGGCCAGGTCGCGCTTGCGCCGCTCCCGCACCGAGGACTTCACCTTGTCGTGCTTGGTGGCGATCAGGTCGTAGGGGCGGTCGTGGTGCTCGAGCCACTCGACCATCTGCACGTCGAGCGGAGTGGGCCCGATCTCGCCGTCGACGAGCACGAGGATCGACACCAGCTCGTCGCGACCGAGGAGGTAGCCCTCGATCATCCGCTGCCACGTGCCCCGCACCTTGGCCGGCGCCTTGGCGTAGCCGTAGCCCGGGCAGTCGACGAGGGTGGAGTCGTCGCCGTCGACCGAGAAGCAGTTCAGCAGCTGGGTCCGCCCCGGCGTCTTCGAGACGTGGGCCAGGCCGGTCCGACCGGCGAGGGCGTTGAGCAGCGACGACTTGCCGACGTTCGAGCGTCCGACGACCGCCACCTCGGCCCGGGTGGGCGGCAGCCGGTCGAGACGGTCGGCCGAGGTGACGAACTGGAGCGGGAGCGGCCGCGCCATCAGGCCCCGGGGAGCGTCGTGCCCGGTGCGGTGGTCCCCGCTGTGGTCGGCGGTGGATCACCGGTCGCCGCCTCGCGGCGGGCGGCCAGGATGCGGGAGAGGGACTCGGCCTCCTCGATGGCCTCGGTCCACGCCGGCAGGTCACCCCGTCGCAGGGCCTCGTCGGCGTCGTCGAAGGCGGCCGCGATGGCCGCGACCAGCTCGTCGTCGTCGCCCTCGAAGGTCGACGACGGCTCCTCCTCGGGGTCGGTCGTCGACGGCGTCTCCTCCTCGGCGGCCGGCTCGTCGGTGGCGTCGCCGCCGGCGTCGTCGAACTCGCCGGCCTGGTCGGTGCCCTCCTCGAGGGTCGCGATGCCATCGACCCCGAAGAGGTCCTCGAGGGCCAGGGCGAGGGTCGGTTGGACGGCCCGCTCGGTGTCGTCGTCGGTGCGCTGGTAGGCGACCATCACCGCCTTGATGTTGGGTCGCCCGTCTCGGGTGACGTACACCGAGCGCACGTAGATGATCGAGTCGCCCACCGGCACCAGCAGCACGTTCCCGAACGACAGGGTGGTGCGCTCGTCGTCGAACAGGCGGCGCAGCTCACCCGCCTCGTCGGTCTGGTCCATGAGGCCGGCGATGGCGCGCGGGCCGTTGACCGAGAGGTCCGAGGGGATCCGCCACGTCACCAGCGTGCCGTCGGGCCTGGCGGTCATGAAGGCCGAGAGCTGGCCGCGCGACGGCGGCGTGAACGGCCGCACCAGCTCGAAGGACAGGCCCTCCTCGCCCCCGGGGAGGTCGATCAGCTGGTAGGTCGGCTCCACGCCCTGCTGGCGGGCGGGCGCCGGGGAGGGCGTGGAGGTGGTCGAGCCGGTGGCCGACGTCGACCCCGCGGTCGACGTCGTCTCCGGGGCGGGGGCGACCGTCCACCGCCCGTTGCCCTCGAGGAAGGAGCGGGGATCGGACACGTGGTAGCGAGCCCACATGGTGGTCTGGACCCGGAACAGGTCCTCCGGGTGGCGGATGTGGTCGCGCAGGGCGTCGTCGGCCTCGGCCACCGGCTCGAACAGGTCGGGGAAGGCCTCCTGGTAGGCCCGGATCAGCGGGTCCTCGTCGTCGGTGACGTACAGGGTGACGGTGCCGTCGTAGGCGTCGATCACCACCTTGACGCTGTTGCGCACGTAGTTGAACGACCGGCCGGCGAGCCCGCTGTCGCCGGGCAGGTCGTCGGTGGGCACCCGCTCCGCGTTCGGGAAGCGGTCGGAGGTCGTGTAGCCGTCGAGCACGTAGACCACCCGGTCGCCGAGCACCACCGCGTAGGGGTCGTGGTCGTAGGCGAGGAACGGGGCGACGGCCTCGGCCCGCTCGACGACGTCGCGCCGCATCAGCACCCGGGAGTCGGGGCGGATCGACCCGGAGATGAGGGGCTCGATCTCGCCGAACCGCAGGGCGAAGGCAGCCCGGCGCACCGCGCTGTCGAGCGGGACGCCGTCGATCCCCTCGTAGGTGTGGTACTCCTCGCCCTCCCGGAGCTCCTCCCGCTCGCTCTTGACGATCTTGTAGCCGGAGAGGTCCTCCCCGAAGTACAGGGAGCGGGCGCCGGACGCGTCGTCGACGGTCGGGTAGGTCGTGCTGCCGCGGTCCCCGTCGTCGATGACGTCGGGCTCGTCGCTCCCGGTCTTGGCGTTGGCCGGGGCCACCAGCACGTCGTTGCCGGACGTGTAGACGAGCCGCTCGTTCTCCCAGTTGCTGGTCGTGCCCGACTGGTCCTCGGGGATGCTGCGGTCGTCCAGCTGTCGGGGGGCGATGGCCAGCTGGCGGACCTGGCCGTCGACCTCGTACCGGTCGAAGTCGACGTCGGGCACCGCGTAGTAGGCGGGCAGGTCGCGCTCGTTCTCGAACGACCGCTGGAGCCGGTCGGTGTCCCAGAGCCGGATGTTGCTGATGGTCGGATCGTCGACCAGCTCCTCGCCCTCGAGGTCGCGCGACGCCGCGAACTCCTCGGTGGTCACGTCGTCGAGGCCGAGCGCGGTCCTCGTCGCGGTGATGTTGTTGTCGACGTAGGGCTCCTCCAGGGCCGCCTTCTCGGGTTCGACCCGGAAGCGCTGGACGAAGGCCGGGATCGCCTCGCCGGCCAGCAGCGCCACCAGGACCCACAGGCCGACGGCCATCACAGGGAGCACCCAGCCCCGCCGCCAGATGTTGGCGATGAACAGCCCGGTGGCGAACAGCGAGATCAGCACCAGCAGGTGGATGGCGCGGAGCTGCACGTTGACGTCGGTGTAGGTCGCCCCGTCGACCGGGCCGCGGGAGGAGTAGACGAGGTCGTAGCGGTCGAGCAGGTACTGGCCGGCTCGGACGAGGGCGAGGGCCGCCAGCAGCAGCGACAGGTGGGCCTTGACCGGCGAGGCGACCCGGTCACCTGGTGTCTGGGTGCGGATCCCGCCGTTCAGGTAGTGCACCAGGGCGGTGACCAGCAGCACGACCAGCAGGGTCGAGAACAGCCACCCGGTGAGGAAGCGGAGGAACGGGAGCTGGAAGACGTAGAACCCCACGTCGACGCCGAAGGTCGCGTCGTCGATCCCGAAGTCCTGGCGGTGGCGGAACAGCACCCAGCTCTGCCACTGCGTCGCCGCACCCCCGCCGGCGATGAGGGCGACCAGACCGGCCACCCCGGCCCGGACGATGCGGGCCCGGTTGCCGACCAGCTCCCGGTAGCGCACCACGATCTCGTCGTCGCCGGTGGGTGCGGCCACGACGGTGCGGGCGCTGAGCCGGTCGGCGACGGCCAGGTTGGCCCAGACCAGGAGGAAGGCCAGGCCGGTGAAGAACCCGATCAGGGCGATCTGGGTGCCGGCGATCGTCCGCCAGACCGACACCAGGTCGAGCGACTCGAACCAGAGGTAGTCGGTGTAGACGCCGGCGATCTCGCGGAGCGACACCGCCAGCACGAAGGCCACGACGAGGGCCACGATGAGCACGACGCGCCCGCGGCCACTGGTCCGGCGCCGACGACGCGACGGGCCTCGGGGCAGGTCTGGGGGGCTCATACCGGCGGCAGCCTACCGACGGCCGTCCTCCGGCCCCCGTCGCCCCCCGGTGCGGACCGGCCGGGTCAGGCCGGCGTGGCCACCCGCACCGCGACGAGCAGGCAGCGGCAGCCCGGGTGGGCCGGCGGGTGGACGTGGCCGGTCGGGAAGGCATCGCCCGCGGGCACCGACCCGGCCAGGGCGTCGTCCTCGCAGTCGGGGCACGCCGGCGACGACGGGTCCGGGACCCAGCGGACCGGCTCGCCGATCGGGCGGACCGCGGCCTGGCCCCGCCCGAAGGCGGCGAGGACGTGGTGGCGGGTGACCTCGACGAGGCGATCGGTCTTCCACTCGCGGTAGGTCGCCCGGAGCCGGTCGGAGGTGTCGTCGGCATCGTCGCCCGCCTCGAAGCAGCGCTCGACCTTGGGCCGCACGACCGCCGCGAGGTCGCGGGCGAGGTCCGCGGCCAGGTCGTCGACGGCGGTGCCCGACGGGAGCGAACCGCCCTCGAACCCCGCGCCCTCCTCGGCGGCGGCGCCGAGCTCCTCGGTGACGACCGCGGCGTAGGCGTCGAGCTGCACCTCGGGGGGCAGGGCGGAGGCCAGGTCGACCCGACCCCGCTCGCGGCGCACGTGGTCGAGCACCGACCCCTGCTCGTCGGCCAGCGCCCGCTTCAGCTTGCGGGCGATCCGGGACTCGATGGGCTCGATGGACCCGTCCCGGCGCTCGAGCAGGCTCAGCAGGTCGGCATCGGCCGGCACGCCGCCCGGGGCCTCGGGAGCCGGGGCCTCGACCTCGGCCTCGGCCTCCTCCTCGGCCTCGGCGACGACCTCGTCGGACGGGCCCGGCGGCTCGGACGACCCGGACCCGGCCTCGGGCTGGGCGACCTCCGTGCCCTGGGAGGCCTTGAGACGGGCGAAGAGCTGGTCGACCCCTTCGGGCGCCTCGGCGACCTCGTCCGCCGGGGGCGGGGCATCACCCTCGGCCTCGGCGACCGCCGCCTCGTCGGACGACTCCACGTCCTCGGTCAGGTCGACCGCGGCCGCCGGCTCGGGCTCGTCGACCACCTCGACGCCGGCGTCCGCGACGGCCTCGCCCTCGGCCTCCCCGGCGGTGGCCTCCACGGTGGCCTCCTCGCCCGGCGCCTCGTGCCCGGCCTCGATCTCGACGTCCGCGGAGTCGGTGACGTCGACGACGACGTCGTCGGCCTCCGCCTCGCCCGTCGTCTCGTCGGCCTCGTGCCTCGGCGCATCGGCGCCTCGCGGTCGACCTCGGGCGCGACCAGCGGGAGCCCGGCGGCGCGAGCCGCGGTGATCTGGGCCTCGAGCTGCTCGACGGTGGCGGCCGGCTCGGCCTCGGCCCGGATCCGGGCCGCCTCGGCCGCGGTGCGGGCGTCGACGAGCGAGGTGCGCAGGCCGGAGGTCGCCTCGTCGATGGTGCGCTGGACGACGGCGTAGGAGTCGAGCAGCCGGTCGCGCGCGCCCTGCAGCTGCTCGAGCTGCACCCGCGCCGTCTTCCGACGCCGGGCCAGGTCGGCCAGCATCCGCTCGCGGACCCGGGTGGCCTCGGCCACCATCTCGCGACCCTCCTCGCGCCGTGCCTCGCGGTCGGCCTCGCCCTGGGCGCGGGCTGCGGCGGCGTCGGCCTCGGCGGCCTCCCTCGCGGCCTGGGCGTCGGCGTCGCCCTGGGCCCGGATGGAGGCGGCGACGTCCTCGGCCTCGGCGGTCTTCACGCCGAGGACCTCGTCGGCCTCGGCCCGCGTGGCCTCGGCGTCGGCCGCAGCCTGGGCCCGGAGGGCGTCGGCCTCGACCGCGGCGGCGGCCCGGACCTCCTCGGCCGCGGCCCGCAGCGCGTCGGCGGCCTCCGCCGCCTCGGTGCGGATGCGCTCGGCCTCGGACGCGGCATCGACCTCGACCTGGCGGCGGAGCTCCTCGGCCTCGGCCGTGACCCGTTGGGCCTGCTCGCGCTGGCGGGCGGCGTGCTCGTCGGCGGCGCGTCGGGTCGCGCCCGCCTCCTCGGCGGCCTCCCGCAGCATCCGGGCGACGTTCTCCTCCGCCTTCTCCTTCATCTCCGCGGCGGCCTTCCGCGCCGCGTTGAGCACCGAGGCGGTCTCCTCGCCCAGGGCGGCGGTGAGCTGCTCCTCGTCGATGGCGGGGCGGTCGCGGGCCGCGACCTCGAGGTCGTGGAGGTTGGCCTTGGCCGAGTCGCGCTCGGCGGTCAGTCGGCTGACGACCTCGGCCAGCTGGCCGAGGTAGGCCCGGACCTCGTCGGGGTCGAAGCCCTTGCGCCGGACGGCGAAGGAGCGGCCGGTGATCGACGTCGTGCTGTGGTCGGAGGGGGAGGCCATCCCGGCCGATGCTACGACCGCCCACCCCCCGCGTCGGGGCAATCACCCACCGCCCGGACGGGGGCCGGATCGGCCCTGGTGGCGGCTACCCGTCGCCGGTGCGGTCGAGGTCGAGGGCGTTGCCGCCGACCGCGTCGAGCGCCGCCAGGGCGTCCTGCAGGTCGGCGACGCCGACCACCTGCACGTCGGAGCCGACGCTGCGCCGGGCCGCGTCCTCCTCGGCCTCGGGGACCAGCAGCAGGTCGGCGCCCGCGTCCTCCGCGGCCACCCCCTTCTGCGGGATGCCCCCCACCTCCCCGACCGTGCCGTCGGGCCCGATGGTGCCGGTGACCGCGACGTCGACGTCGCCGGCGAGGGGGCCCGGGGTCAGGTGGTCGAGGATGCCCAGGGTCAGGGCCAGGCCGGCCGACGGGCCGCCGACGTCGTCGGTGTCGACCCGCACGGGGAAGGGCAGGTCGTAGGTGAGGTCGCGGGTGAACACCGAGACGCCCGAGCAGGGCGCGCCCCGGCTCGTCGGGGTCCTCGATCAGCTCGACGTCGACGTCGTCCTCCGCCCCCTCCTCGTCGTGGCGCTCGACGGTGAGGACCACCTCGTCGCCCGGGCGCCTTCCCCTCGAGCGCACCCCGCAGCTGCGAGTCGAGGGTGATGGGCTCACCGTCGACGGCGACGATCACGTCGCCCGGGTCGACGACCTCCGACACCGGGGTGCCCGACACGACGCTCGAGACCACCGCGCCGGTGCCCTCCTCGGCGACCTCGTAGCCCAGGTGCTCCAACGCGACCTTGGCCGCCACCTCCTGCGAGGCGGTCATGGCCTGGAGGGCGGCCGCCCGGTTCTCCTGCCCGGTCTGGTCGCCGAGGATCGCCTTGCGGGGGTACACGTCCTGATCGGGCATCAGCCAGCCCCAGCCCGCCTCGATGAACGAGGCCCGGCGGCTCGCGCCCCGCAGCGACGCGGTGAGGAACAGGATCGTCGACGTGTCGTCGTAGGAGCGGGTGCCGGGGGTGGTGATGGCCGGCCCGGTGTCGATGGCCGAGCCGGGGGCGTAGACGACGTACGGCGCCGGTGCCAGGCCGGCCGCGCCGATCAGGGTGACGACGAGGAGCAGCACGGCCCCCAACACGAACCACACCGGACGCCACCGCAGGCGCACGCGGGCGGGCGACGCCTGGGGAGCACTCACGACCTCGGAGTCCACCGCCGCATGGTGGCAGACGGAGCACCTGGGACCGGCGCGGATGGGTCGCCCGGCGGACTGCCCTGGCCTCCCCCACCCCCGACGTGGTCGACTGGCCCGGTGAGCCGACCGCGCGCCGTCGATCGACGGGCCGAGGTGGCCGAGGCCGGCCTGACCGGTCGCGGCGCCGAGGTCAGGGCGGCCCTGGCCGACCCCGACCCCGCGGTCCGGGCCGCGGCGCTGGGCGCGCTCCGACGGGCCGGCGCGCTGACGGCCCCCGACGTCGCCGCGGCCGTGGCCGACCCCTCGCCGACGGTGCGCCGCCGGGCCGCGGAGGAGGTCGCCGCCCTGGCGGGCATCGAGGGCGACGGCCCCGTGCCCCACGGCACCACCCTGCTGCCGCTGCTGGCGGACCCGGACCCGTCGGTGATCGAGGTCGGCGTGTGGGCCAGCGGCGAGCGCCGGCCGCCGGAGCCCGGCGCGGTGGAGGTGCTGGCCGCCCTGGCGACCGGCCACGACGACGCCCTCGTGCGGGAGGCCGCCGTCGCCGCCCTCGGGTCGATCGGCGATCCCGCCGGCCTCCCGGCCATCCTCACGGCCACCACCGACAAGGCGACCGTCCGGCGTCGGGCGGTCATCGCCCTGGCCCCCTTCGACGGCGCCGAGGTCGAGGCCGCCCTGACCCGGGCCACCGGCGACCGCGACTGGCAGGTCCGCCAGGCCGCCGAGGACCTCCTCCGATGAGGCCGTGTCGATGAGGCCGGAAGGGTGACGCCGGTCGACCCGGGCCCCCGTCCCGCCGACGACGTCCCCGACCCCGGCCCGCCACCGCCCCCGTCCGGGCCCGGCGCCCGGGGTGCTGCGGGGCGGGCCCCGCGCCTGGCCGGCCGCCTCGACGCCGCCGACGTGGGCGGCTGGCGCTCGACGCTCGGCCAGGGCCTGGTCCTCGCCCGGTGGACCGCGGCGGAGCTGGTCGCCCAGCGCATCGACGGCTTCGCCTGGATCGCCTGGGCCGCGGGGGCGACCGGCCTGGCCCTGTTCGGGCTGAGCGTGCCGGTCGACCCGGGCTGGCCGCTGATCGCCCTCGGGGTGCTGCTCGTGGCCGGCGCGGTGGTCGGGCGGCTCGGGTTGGCCATCGCGGCGTGGATCGTCCGGCGCCTGGCCCTGCCCCGACGGGCCCGTCACCTGCGGGGCGAGGTGTCCGCGGCACGGGGTCGGCTCACCGACGCGGTGGCGGCCGCGGGGATCCCGGTGTCGCCGTGGGCCGCGCTCCGGTTCGTCGTCGCCCTGGCCCTGGGCCGCAAGCCGCACGCCGGGGTCGCCGGGCGGCTCAAGGACGTCGCCCTCCACCTCGACGAGGTGGCCGAGGTCCACCGCCTGCGCCAGGCCCTGTACGAGGCCGCCACGCCCACCGGTGGGGCGCCGGGCGGATCGACGGCCGACCCCGACGGTCGGTAGGTTCCGCCCGGTGCCGACCGATGCCGAGGCTGCCCCGTCCGCCCCCACGACCGGTCACGACGCCTGGGTCGAGCGCGACGTCGCGGTGGTGTGGCACGGCTTCACCCAGATGTCGACCTTCGCCGACAACCGGCCGGTGATCGTCGAGCGGGCCGAGGGGCGCGAGCTCATCGACGTCGACGGCCGCCGCTACCTCGACGCCATCTCGTCGCTGTGGGTCACCACGCTCGGCCACCACGTCCCCGAGCTCGACCAGGCCGTCCGTGACCAGCTCGACCGGGTCGCCCACTCGACGCTCCTCGGCAACGGCAACGTGGCGGCCATCGAGCTGGCCGAGGCGCTCGCCCCGCGGGTGCCGGTCGACGACCCCCGCTTCCTGTTCGCCTCGGACGGCGCCGCGGCCGTCGAGCAGGCCCTCAAGATCGCCTTCCAGCACTGGACCAACCAGGGGGTCTCCGGCCGCACGACCTACCTCGCGTTCGGCGGCGCCTACCACGGCGACACCGTCGGCTCGCTCTCGGTGGGCGACGGCGGCTTCGGCACCGACGTGTTCGACCCGCTGCGCTTCCCGTGCGTGCGGGTGCCCGGGCCTGGACGGGCCCGAGGCCGCGGCACGCCGCGGTGGCGACCATCGCGGCGCGCGCCGACGACCTGGCCGCGGTCGTGCTCGAGCCCCTCGTCCAGGGGGCGGCCGGCATCCGCACCCACGCACCCGAGGCCGTCGCGGGCGGTGGCCGACGCCTGCCGCGAGCACGGCGTGCTGCTGATCGCCGACGAGGTCGCCACCGGCTTCGGTCGCACCGGCACCCTCTTCGCCTGCGAGCAGGCCGGCGTGCGGCCCGACCTCCTCGTGCATCGGCAAGGGCATCACCGGCGGCTACCTGCCCCTGTCGGCGACGGTGGCCGCAGGGCCGGTCCACCGCGCCTTCCTCGGCCCCGACCTGTCCGAGGCGACCCTCTACCACGGGCACTCCTACAGCGGGAACGCCCTCGCCGCCGCCGTCGCCCTGCGCCACCTGGAGCTGATCGACGAGTGGGACGTGCTGGCCAACGTCCGGGCCCGGGCCGCCCAGCTCGGCGCCGCGCTCGCCGAGCGGATCGCCCCCCACCCGGCGGTGGCCGAGGTCCGCCAGGCCGGCCTCATGGCCGGGATCGAGCTGCGCCCGCCGGCCGAGGGCCTCCGCTGGGGCCGCCGGGTGTCGGCCGGCTGCGTCGAGCGAGGGCGTGCTCATCCGCCCGCTCGGCGACGTGATCGTCCTCGTGCCCGCCGCTGACCACCACCGCCGCGGAGATCGACCGCATCGTCGACGCGGTCGCGGCGTCCCTCGCCGACGTGTGCGGCTGAGCACGGCAGGGCGACGGTGACCACCGACTGGGCGGCCGAGGTCGACCGCCGCCTCGACGCGGTGCGCGACGCCGGGCGCTGGCGGACGGTGCGCCGCCTCGACGCCCTCGGGCCGGCCGGCACGCTCACCCCGGACGGCGGGCCACCCACCGAGGTCGTGTCGTTCGCATCGAACGACTACCTCGGCCTGTCGGCCCACCCCGCCGTCATCGCCGCCGCCCACGACGCCCTCGACCGCTGGGGCACCGGGGTCGACGGCCTCCCGGCTGGTCGTCGGGTCACGACCGCCGCACCACGACCTCGAGGCCGGCCTGGCGGCGTGGAAGGGCACCGAGGCCGCCCTGGTCCTCCCCACCGGGCTACGTCGCCAACGTCGCCGTGCTCACCGCCCTCGGCCCCGCCGGGCACGCGCATCCTCAGCGACGAGCGTCAACCACGCCTCGATCATCGACGGCGTGCCGGCTGGCCGGGGGCGACGTCGAGGTCGTCGCCCCACGACGACCTCGACGCGCCTCGACGCGCTGCTCGGCGGCCGACGCCCGGCCGACGCGTCGTCGTCACCGACACCGTGTTCTCCATGGACGGCGACGCGGCCGACCTCGACGGGCTGGCCGAGGTCTGCACGCCGCCACGGCGCCCTGCTGGTGCTCGACGAGGCCCACGCCGTGCTCGGTCCCGACCTCGACCCCGCCGCCCACCCCGACCTCGCCCTGGTCCGGGTCGGCACCCTGTCGAAGACGCTGGGCTCGCTCGGCGGCTTCGTCGCCTGCACCCGGCGCGGTGCGCGACCTCCTGGTGAACGTGGCCCGCCCGTTCATCTTCACCACCGGCCTCAGCCCGGCCGACGCCGCCGCCGGGCTGGCCGCCCTCGCGGTCGTCCGCGCGACCGAGGGCGACGACCTTCGGGCCCGGCTGCGCGGCCACGTCGACCGGCTGGCGCCCGGGCACCCGTCGCCGATCGTGCCCGATCGTGCTCGGGGCCGAGGAGGCCGCGGTCGCCGCCGCGGCCGCGCTGCTCGACCGGGGCCTGCTGGTCCCGGCCATCCGGCCCGCCCACCGTCGCCCCCGGCACGTCGCCGCCTGCGGGTCACCCTGTCGGCCGGCCACACCGACGACCAGGTCGACGCCCTCCTCGCCGGGCTGGCCGACCTCGGACTCGGCCGTGACGACCGACCCGAGCCCGCCCGTCGCCCGGCCGCGCGCTGGTCGCGGTGCTCGGCACCGGCACCGAGGTCGGCAAGACCTGGGTCGGCGGCCGCCGCGCTGGCCGGCACCTGCGCGCCGGCGGGCTCGCGGTCGCGGCCCGCAAGCCGGCCCAGTCGGCCGAGCCCGACGATCCCGGCCCCTCCGACGCCGACGTCCTGGCGGCCGGCCACCGGTGAGGACCCGCTCGCGGTCTGCCCCGCCCACCGCCGCTACGAGGTGGCCATGGCCCCGCCCATGGCGGCCGAGGTGCTCGGCCGACCCGCCTTCACCGTCGGCGACCTGGCCGCCGAGGTCCGCTGGCCCGGCCGGCGTCGACGTCGGTGTCGTCGAGACGGTCGGCGGCGTCCTGTCGCCCGACCGCGGTCGACGGCGACGAGCCTCGACCTCGCCGCGCGCGCTCGACCCCGACGAGGTGGTGCTGGTGGCCGACGCCGGCCTCGGCACCATCAACGGGGTCCGGCTCAGCCTCGCGCGCCCTCGCGGCCCACCCCGGCCTCGCCGCCACGCCCGTGGTCGTGGTGCTCAACCGCTACGACGACGGCGACCGCCTGCACCGGGCCAACCGCGCCGTCCTCGAGGCCGACGCCGCGACGGTGACGGGGGCCGGGACGCGACAGGGCCTCGACGTCGTGGTCGACGCCGGGGCCCTGGTCGAGAGGTGGGACCTCTAGGGCGTGATCACGGTTCGACCAGGATCAGGTCCTCGGGGGTGTTGTCGGCGGTCTGGCCCTCGAAGTCGATGAGCTCGCCGATCCGGTTGAAGTGCCCGGCGGCACCGTCGTACTGGATCAGGCTGAACGTCTCGCCCATGAAGCGGTCGTCCTCGCCGGTGGTCACCGCGACCCCTGGCGAGCATGCAGGCTCGAGGTCACTCCGTCGAGGTTGCTGATGGCCTCCATCACCGCCAGGCGGGACGGCGCCTCGGCCGCCTCGAGCGCCTGGACGAACAGCTCGGCCTGGGTCCAGCCGTAGCCGATGATGGCGTTCTCCGGATCGAGCTCACGGCCCTTCCAGCTCGGCTGGTACTCGGCCACGGCCTCCTGCATCTCGACCAGCGCCGGGTTCGCCTGCGTCCTCGGGGTTGAGCGGGTCCTTGATGTTGGTGAGGCTGAGCACGCCGTCACCGGCCGAGCCGGCCGATACCCATCAGGGTCTTGGAGACGCAGGTGCCCGAGACCCACGTGGTGGCCTCCCAGCCCTCGTTCTGGGCTGCGGTCGAGCGCGTTGGGGCAGGCCAGCAGGGTGCCGCCGTTGAAGAAGGCGTCGGCGCCGCTGGCGGCCAGGCTGGTGACCTGGGTGGCGACCTCGTCGGAGCCGGCCGGGTACTCCTCGACCTGGCGACCAGCTCGATGTCGGTGCCCTCGATGGCGGCCTCGAAGACCTCCTCGTAGGTCGTCACCGAACTCGTCGGCCTGGCGGAGCATGGCCACCTTGGCGTCGGGCTGGTTCTCCTTGAGGTAGTCGGCGAAGGCCACGGCCTCGAGCGAGTACGGCACGAGGGTGGAGCCGATGAGCCACGGGTAGTCCGGGTTGCCCCAGGCCGACGAGCCGGTGGCGGCGAACAGGTTCGGCACGCACAGGTCGTCGAGCAGCGTCACGGATGGCGAGGTTGTTGGACGTGCCGACCACGCTGAACACGGCGAAGGCCTCGCTGCCGTCGGTGCCGACCAGCTCCTTGATGTTGGCGACGGTCTGCTGCGGGTTGTACTCGTCGTCCTTGTCCTCGTACTCGATCGTGTAGGTCTTGCCGGCGACCTCGACGCCGCCGTCGGCGTTGACCTTGTCGAAGTACGAGGCCTAGCCCCGGACGATCTCGGCGAAGGCGCCGGTCAGGCCGGACTGCGGGTACGACGACACGATCTTGATCGTGTCGCCCTCGATCTCGGTGCCCGGGTCGGACCCGCAGGCGGAGGTGTCGATGCCGACTCGCTCTCGCTGCCGCCGTCGCCGCTCCCGCCGTTGCTTCCGGAGCTGGCGTCGTCCGAGTCGTCGCGGCTGCTGCACGCGCCGGCCACGAGGGCCAGGACGGCGAGCAGGGCCACGAGGGCGCGAGCGGGGGATCGCTTCATGGTGTCTCCTTGGTGGAGGGGTCTGCGGGGTGGGTGGCGACCGCGGGCGAGGGGATCGACGCGGTCGACCAGCTTGGCGGAGCCCACCGACGATCCCTCCGGGGAGGAGGAAGACCATGGCGATGAGCGCACCGCCGAAGATGGCCGGCGTCAGCACCTCCTTGCCCTCGATCAATCCGTCGGACTCGCGTCGCAGCAGCACCAGCACCAGGGCGCCGATGGCCGGGCCGGTGATGGTGGCGGTGCCACCGATCACCACCGCGACGAGGAACTCGATCGAGTGCTGGAAGGTCAGGACCGGGTTGGTGGCGTCGGCGGCGCCCTCGATCATCACCGACAGCGAGCCGGCGACGCCGGCGTAGGCGGCCGACAGGGCGAAGGTCGTCACCTTCACCCGGGCCACGTCGATGCCCGACGGTCGACGCGGCCAGCTCCTGGTCGCGGACGGCGATCATCGCCCGGCCGACCCGCGACTGTGGTGAGGTTCCAGGCCAGGAGGAAGAGGAGGCCGGCGATGGCGAGGCGACTCGAAGTACTGCCACTGGTCGTTGGCCAGGCCGTCGAGGAGCGAGGCGAACTCACTGCGGGGCGGCTGCACGAAGGCGCACGCCGAAGCCGCCGTCGATGTACTTGGTCGCCAGCGGCGGGAACAGCACGGCCAGACCCGAGCGTGACCAGCGCGAGGTAGAGGCCCCGCACCCGCAGGGCGGGGATGCCGACCAGCACGCCGACGACCGCGGCGACGGCGGCCGCGACCGGGATGGTGGCCTCGAACATGCCAGCCCGTGGTCCTTCATCAGGATCGCGGTGGTGAAGGCGCCCGACGCCGAAGAAGGCGCCGTGGCCGATCGAGATCTGGCCGTTGAACCCGGTGAGCAGGTTGAGGCCCATCGCCGCGATCGCGAAGTAGATGGCCTGGGACAGGACCTGGTTGGTGGCCGGCGGGAAGTAGTACGGCGACGTAGAGGGCCAGCGGCGGCCACGACGATGCCGGTGGCGATGCGGATGTCTGGCGCCGGGTCATCACACGCGCTCCACCGCCTTGCGTCCGAACAGGCCGCTGCGGTCGGACCAGCAGCACGAGCAGGATGATGGCGAAGGGCACGACCAGCTCGATGCCGTCGACAGCGCCTTGACGTAGCCGGATCGTCATGGCCTCGGTGATGGCGACGATCATGCCGCCGACCACCGCGCCCACCGGGCTGTCGAAGCCGCCGAGAGCCGCGGCCGAGAAGGCGTAGACGAGCACGACCGCCATGAGGGCCGGGTTCACGGTGCCGCGCTGGGCCGCCGCGAGCACGCCGGCGAGCGCACCGAGGCCGGCCGACAGGGCCCACCCGAGCATCAGCATGGTGCGAGGAGTTGACGCCCGACGAGGCGGGCCGACTCGGGGTTCGACGCCACGGCCCGCAGCGTCAGGCCGAGCTTCGTCCGCTGGAAGAGCAGGTACAGCAGGGCGCAGAGGGCGGTGAGGATGATCACCAGCATCACGACCGACCAGGGGATCCGGACGTCGCCGACGGTGGCGAAGGTGGCGGTGCGGCCGACCGGGTCGCCCGGCGACGACACCGTCGGCCAGGGCTTCGGCATCGGCTCCGCCTCGACGCTGAACAGCAGCTGTGACAGGGCGTTGAGCGCGAGGAACATGCCCAACATCACGATCAACACGTCCAGGTGACTTCGCTGCGGTGTCGACACCGGTCGGATGAGGAGCCGCTCGATGACCGCGCCGCCGACCATGCTGATCACGACGGTGAGGGCGATGGCGGCGACGATCGAGGCACCGACCGACGTCAGCTTCCAGGCCATGTAGGCCGAGAACAGGGCCATCTCGCCCTGGGCGAAGTTGAGCAGGCCGGTCGTGCGGTAGATCAGCACCAGGGCCAGCGCGACCGAGCGCGTAGACCGCGCCGTTGCCGATGCCGGTGAGGAGGTAGCGGAAGAACAGGTCCACGTCAGAACCCCAGGTAGGCCTTGCGGACGGCGTCGTCGGCGCGCAGCTGCTCGGCCGGGCCGCGACGCGACGATCTCGCCCGGTCTCCAGCACGTAGCCCCGGTGGCCGATGTCGAGGGCCAGGTTGGCGTTCTGCTCGACCACCAGCATGGTGAGGCCCTCGCTCGCGGTTGATCTCGCCGAGCCGGTCGAACACGCTCGCGGGTGATCAGCGGGGCCAGGCCCAGCGACGGCTCGTCGAGCAGCAGCAGGCGGGGCCGGAGCATCATGCGCCCGGGCGATGGCGAGCATCTGCTGCTCGCCGCCGCTCATCGACCCGGCCGCCTGGTCGCGGCGCTCGCCGAGCCGGGGGAAGACCTCGTACCAGCGGTCGATGTCGCGCGCGACGTCGCCGTCGCTGCGGGTGAAGGCGCCGAGGCGCAGGTTCTCCTCGACGGTGAGGTCGGCGAAGGTGCCCCGGCCCTGGGGCACGTGGGCGATGCCCGCCCGGGCGACCTTCTCGGGCGGCTTGCCGGCGAGCGGCTGCCCGTCGAAGCGCGACCGCGCCCTTGGCCGGCGATCATCGCCGCAGATGGCCCGCAGGGTGGTGGTCTTGCCGGCGCCGTTGGCGCCGAGGATGACGACGACCTCGCCCTCGTCGACGGTGAGGTCGAGATGTCGCGCAGCACCGTCGACCGGGCCGTAGCCGCCGGTGACGCCGTCGAGCGTCGAGCAGCGGCGCTCATGCCGGCGTCCCCAGGTAGGCCTCGATCACCTTCGGGTCGTTGCGGACGACCTCGGGCGGGCCCTCGGCGATCTTGCGGCCGAAGTCGAGCACGACGATGTGGTCCGAGATCGCCATGACCATCGCCATGTGGTGCTCGACGAGCAGGATCGTCAGGTCGAACTCGTCGCGGAGCGCGCGGATGGTCTCGGCCAGCTCGTCGACCTCGCCGTGGGTGAGGCCGTTGGCCGGCTCGTCGAGCATCAGCAGCTTGGGGCGTGGCCGCCAGGGCCCGGGCGAGCTCGATGCGCTTCAGCGTGCCGAAGGGCAGGCCGGCCGCCGGGCGGTCGGCGAGGTCGGCCGAGGTCGAGGCGGTCGAGCGACGGTCATGGCCTCGGCCCGCAGCCGGCGCTTCTCCTTCCGGCCCAGCGCCGAGGCGCAGCAGGCCCGGCCGAAGCCGACCGTGCCGCGGGTGTGGGCCCCGACCATCACGTTCTCGAGCACCGAGAGCGCCGGGAACAGCGCCAGGTTCTGGAAGGTGCGGGCGATGCCGACCCGGGCGATGCCGGTGCGGCGGCAGCGCCGAGCAGGTCGTGCGCCGTCGAAGGTGATCGAGCCCGCGCTGGCGGCTCGTAGAGGCGGCTGACGCACGTTGAACAACGTGGTCTTGCCCGCGCCGTTGGGGCCGATGAGGGCGCAGATCTGCGCCCGCGCTCGATCGTGAAGCTCAGGCCGTCGAGGGCGACCACGCCGCCGAAGCGCACGCTCGACGTCGCGCACGTCGAGCAGGGCCAAGGCCTGCGGTCCCCTGGCTCTGTCGCTCCCCGTCACTCGGTCGTCGCCAGCCCCGCTGGTCGACGGTCACACCTGCGCCGGAGCATGTGCCGCACGACGCATCGACCACCGGCGGACCTGAGCACGTCAGCGCCCGTCGCACGGGTCGCTGACGCCGAGTGCCGAGGTCGAGCGGACACTGTCCAGGTCGCCTCGAGCGCTGAGCGCCCATGAACATCACCTTGAGCTGGTCGTAGGCCTCGATGCACGTGCCCGGCGCCGAGCACCACGCACTCGAGCGGGGCGTCGACGAGGTGCACCGGGATCTCGGTCTCCTTGGCGATGCGCTGGGCCGAGGCCCTGCGAGCATGCCGCCGCCGCCGACGAGGTGCATGCCCCGCACGATGAGGTCGTGGGCCAGCTCCGGCGGCGCCTCGCCGAGGCAGGCGATCACCGAGTCGACGATGGCGGACACCGGCTCGTCGATGGCCTCGCGCACCTCCTCGGGCGAGAGGATCACCGTCTTGGGCAGGCCGGTCATCAGGTCGCGGCCGCGCACCTCGGCCTTCACCTCGTCCTGCAGTCGGCCAGGCCGAGCCGATGGCGACCTTGATCTCCTCCGCGGTGCGCTCGCCGATGGCGATGCCGTACTCGCGGCGGATGAAGGTCTGGATGGCGGCGTCGATGTCGAACGACCCGACCCGCACCGCCTGCGAGGGCGACGACGCCGCCGAGGGAGATGAGCGCGGTCTCGGAGGTGCCGCCGCCGACGTCGACGACCATGTTGGCGACCGGCTCGTTGATCGGGCAGCCCGGCGCCGATGGCCGCGGCCATCGGCTGCTCGATGAGCTGGGCCTCGGCCGCGCCGGCCCGGCGGGCGGCCTCGATGACGGCCCGCCGCTCGACCGCGGTGATGGCCGACGGCACGCAGATGACGACGCGGGGCCGGTTGAAGCGGCTGACGCCGACCCGCTGGAGCAGCAGGCGGATCATGCGCTGGGTGACGTCGAAGTCGGTGATGGCGCCCTGGCGCAGCGGGCGCACGGCCACGATGTAGCCGGGCGTGCGGCCGATCATCTGCCACGCCTCGTGGCCCATGGCCAGCACGTCGCCGGTGCTGCTGGTTGAGCGCGATCACCGACGGCTCGTTGAGCACGATGCCCTGGCCCCGCGCGTAGACGAGGGTGTTGGCGGTGCCGAGGTCGATGGCGAGGTCGCGGGCCACGGGCCGGCCTCAGGCGTCCCGTCGGGGCCGCACGGGACCGGGTGAGGTGTCGCTGTCGAACCGGCGTGGGCGGCGGTCGGCGCCCCGGTCCGGGGACAGCGCGTCCATCTCCCGCTGGAAGCCGTCGATGCCGGAGCGGAGGGTGGTCGGCTTGCGCCCGCGCAGCCACATGAACAGCGACGCCAGCAGCACGATGACCACCGGGATCAGCAGGAACACGAGGGGGTTCATCGGTGCGCCTCGCTCATCGTGGCCCCACGTCGTCGCGGAGGGGGGAGGCGTCGGTGCCCCAGTGCTCGCCGCCGGACCACGCCTCCTTCTTCCAGAGGGGCACGGTCTCCTTCAGCCGGTCGATGGCGTGGGCCGCGGCCTCGAAGGCAGGGCCACGGTGGGCCGCCGACACCACGACCACGACGGCCGTCTCGCCGACCTCGAGCCGCCCGACGCGGTGGACCGCGGCGACCCGACGCACCTCCGGCCACCGGGCGCGGACCTCGTCGACCACGGAGTGGAGGCGGCGCACGGCGACATCGTCCCACGCCTCGTAGGTCAGCGACGTGACCTCGGTGCGGCCCGGCGCGTGGTCGCGGACGGTGCCGGAGAAGGTGACCACCGCGCCGGCGTCGGGGGTGGTCGCCCAGCGGGACATGGCCTCGGCGGGCAGGACGTCGGCCGACAGGCCCACCCAGTCGTCCCCGCGGGGGCCGGTGTCGGTCCCCTCCCGCGACGAGGCCGCGGCGGGGCTGGAGGGCGAGGGCACCGGACCATCGTACGGGCGTCGGGAGGCCGAACAAGAGCGAGGCCCACCACGCACCGTCCCGGGGCGCGGCCACCGGCGCGGAGGCCGTCGGTAACCTGCGTCCCCGTGGACGACCCAGACGACCGGCCCGAGGGGGGTGCCCCGCTGCCGCCGGAGGACCGCCTGTGGCGCCACCCGTCCGAGATCGGGGCGTCGATGGCTGCGTCGGCGAGCACCGCGGCGTCGCCGGCACCCCGGTCGCGGGGCCGCCGACGACGGGTCCTGGTGGCGGTCGGCGTCCTGTCCGGGATGACCGGCGCGGCCGTGACCGTCGTGGCCCTGGCTGCGCTGGGCACCTTCTCCCCCCGGGTCGTCGAGCGGGTCGAGCGGGCCCGTGCGACCAGCCCCCCGGCGACGCCGACGACGGCGGCCACCGCGCTCGTCGCGGCCTCCTCGGTCGCTCCCGCCGTCGTCGAGGTGGCCGTCGGGTCGGGCTCCGGTCGGCGCGAGGGGTCCGGTGTCGTCGTCCGGTCCGACGGGGTCCTCCTCACCAGCTCCCGCCTGGTCGAGGGGTGGGACGCGGTCGTCGTGACGTGGCCCTCGGGGCGATCGCTCGACGCCGAGGTCGCCGGCCACGACGAGTCCACCGGGCTGGCCGTGCTGCTCGTCGACGGCAGCGGCTTCCCCGCGGTCGAGCCGGCCTCGACCGGCTCCGCGCCGGGCGAGGCCGCCATCACGGTGGCGGCCGGGAGCGACGGCCAGGGCCCGACCCTCGCCCAAGGCGTGGTCAGCGCCACCCGAGCCCACGCCGACACGGACGAGGGCTGGCTGCTCGGGCTGATCGAGACCGACCGACCGGTGCCGGAGTGGGGCGACGGCGCGGCCCTGGTCGACTCCCGTGGGGGCGTGCAGGGCGTGTGCCTGCAGGTCTCGGCCGACGACCTGACCGGCTGGGCCGTGCCGATCGACGTGGCCCTCCAGGTCGCCGACGACATCGCGGACACCGGTGAGGTCGACCCGGGGCTGGCTCGGGGTGCGCGGCACCGGCACCGACGCCGACGGCGCCGTGCCCGCCGGGGTGACCCTGACCGAGGTCGCAGCCGGGTCGCCGGCCGAGGACGCGGGGCTCGACGTCGACGACGTGGTGATCGCGGTCGACGAGCACCGGGTCCGCTCGATGGCCGACGTGCAGGCCGCCCTCCTCCTCGCCCGCCCCGGGCAGCGGGTGCGCGTGGAGCACTCCCGCGAGGGCTCGACCGCCACCTCGTCGGTCGTCCTCGCCGACGAGCCCGGCTGACCGACCCGGCGGCCGACCTGACCGACCCGCCGGCTGGCGTCAGCGGCGCCGGGCGCGGCGGACGAGGGCCCAACCGACCCCCGCCGCGGTCGCCACGAGGGCACCGCCGGTGACGCCGAGGGCGATCTCCTGTCGACGTCGGGGGCTCAGGGTGGCCAGCGCGGTGGCGGGGGTGCCGTCGACGAAGGCTTCGTCGTTGGCGTGCAGCGGCACCCACCCGTCGGCCCGCAGCCGGTCGTTGGCGACCACCCAGGGGCCACGGGCGTAGGGGAGGATGCCCGGCGGCGCTCGGGGCCAGGCCCAGGCGCCAGCGCAGCCGGCTCACCCGGTCGCCCACCCGGCGCGGCACCCGCACCCGGGGCACGCCGGCATCGTCGAGGGCTGCGTACTCGGCGCCGCGCAGCCACCCGTCGGGGGCGACGTTGCGGGCGCCGTCGAGTCGGGCGGTCACGGCCAGGGCCACCGCCGAGGCCAGGTCGTCGAGGTGGAGGAACTGCGCGGGCGGATCGCCCTCGAGGTCGGCGACCCGGCGGGCCGCGTGCAGGGCCGAGGCCAGCCAGGTGTCGTCGTCGCCGGCGGCGACCTCGCCCACCACCGCGGCGGGCCGCAGCACCGTCGCGGTCGACGACGGGGCGGCGCCGCGCCACTCGGCGACCCGGCGCTCGATCTCGGCCCGCTGGACCGCGAAGGCGAGCTCCGGGCAGGGCCGCAGCGTCGCGTCCTCGGCCAGGGGCAGGGCGTTGTTGGTCCACGCCCCGTAGACGGTCGCGGACGAGAGCACCACGAGGTGGCCGACGCCCTCCGCGGCCGCGGCGTCGAGCACCCGACCGGCGGCCACCACGTCATCGGCGCCGGCGCGCGACGGTCGTCGTCGAGCCCGGCGCCCGCCACCGAGTGGAGCAGCACGACCGACGAGGCCCCGGCCAGGAGGGGCCGCAGGTCGGCGGTCAGGAGGTCGGCGCGGCGGGAGCCGTCGGGGGCGATGCGCCCCGGGCCACCGCAGGCCACCGGGACCACGGCGTCGTCGCCGAGCTCCTTGCGGAGCAGGTCGACGGCGCGGCGACCGAGCGCCGAGTCGGCCCCGAGCACCACCACCGGGCCACCCCTCCGGTCCCGCCGGTCGGCGTCGGAGGGGTCGTCCGGGGCCCCGGCGGGGCCGCGGAGGGGATCAGGTGCCATCGGCATACGATGCCGTCGTGCGTCCCGCATCGCCACATCGCGGGTGCCCCGCTCCCCGGCGGGGCGCTCGATGAGCCCCTCCGACCCCTTCGGGGGCATGCCCTTCTTCGGCGACCTGGCCCGGATGATCGGCCAGCAGGGACCCATCTCGTGGGACGCGGCCCGCCAGATCGCCCACAGCATCGCCACCGAGGGCCACCCCGACGTCAACGTCGACCCGCTGGCCCGCATCCAGCTCGAGCAGCTGGCCCGGGTGGCCGAGCTCCAGGTCGCCCACGCCACCGGGCTTGGAGCCATCGCACGGCGGGTCCGGCGTGACGATCGTGCCGGTCACCCGCACCCAGTGGGTCGCCCGCACCCTCGACGACCACAAGCCGCTCTTCGAGCGCCTGGCCCACTCCCTCGGCTCGGCCGGCACCGGCCCGGGCCGGGCACCTCCACCCCGGGCACGATGCCGGGCGCGACGGCCCACCCGGCGACCGGGGAGCCGACCGACCTCGACCCCTTCGGCCAGGGCGACGACGACCCCACGGCGGCATGGCTGGGGCAGCTGATGTCGATGCTCCAGCCGATGACGCTCGGCATGTCGGCCGGGTCCCTCGTCGGGCACCTCGCCACCCGCGCCTTCGGGCAGTACGACCTGCCCGTCCCCCGCCCGCCGGGCGACGAGGTGATGATCCTCGCTCGACGCGGTCGACGGCTTCGCGGACGAGTGGAGCCTCGGGGTCGACGACGTGCGGCTCTGGGTGTGCCTCCACGAGGTCGCCCACCACGCCGTCCTCGGCGTCCCCCACGTCCGGGCTGAGCTGACGGAGCTGATCGAGCGGTTCGTCGCCGGCTTCCGGCCCGACCCGATGGGCTTCGAGCGGGCCCTGTCCGACCTCGACCCGTCCGACCCCACCGGGCTCGAGTCGGTGCAGCGGATCTTCACCGACCCCGAGGTGCTGATGGGCGCGGCGTCGTCGCCGGCCCAGGACGAGGTGCGGCCCCGACTCGACTCGCTGGTGACCGCCATCGTCGGCTGGGTCGACCACGTGATGGACACCGTCGGCGGCGAGCCTCGTCGGGAGCTACCCGCAGGTCACCGAGGCCATGCGGCGTCGACGGGTCGTGACCGGTCGGGCCGACCGCTTCGTCGAGCGGTTGTTCGGCCTGAACCTCACCCAGGCCCGCTTCGACCTGGGCGCGTCGTTCGTCGACGGCGTCGTCGAGCGGGCCGGCGAGGAGGGCCTGGCCCGCCTGTGGGGCCGGGTCGAGGACCTCCCCACCCCGGCCGAGCTCGAGGCCCCCGGCCTCTGGCTCGCCCGCATCGACCTCGACTCCTGATCCCCGGACGTCCGACGCGGACCGGCGGGTCAGCGGTGGGGCGGGACGCGAGGCGGAGGGGGCGCCGGGTCGAACTCGGTCGGGTCCGTCGGCCGCACGGGAGCGCGGGGCGCCTGCGGGGCCGGAGGCTCGTCGTCGAGCTCGGTGATCGCGGTCGGTCCCGCGGGGCCGATCCGGGCCGGTCGGGGAGGGACGGCGGTGCCGATGCCCGGGCCGGCGACGAGCGTGGCGTCCTCGCCGGGGGCCGCGGTCCACGATCCGGCCGCGACGGGCGCGGCCGCGGGGATGCCGTCCCCACGCGGTGACCCGGCCCCGTCGCCCAGGCCCTCGTCCGCTCCCGGGCGGACCCGGCTGATCAGGGCCCGGCCGGAGCGGCGCACGTGGTGCTTGGCCTTGGCCCGGCCCTCGGCCATCGCCTGGTCGATGATCACCGCCTGGCGGCCGAACTCGGAGTCGCTGAGACCGGACCGGTGGTGCCACGCGGCCAGGCCGATGGCGTAGGTGAAGGCGGCGAACCCGGCCACCAGGCACACCACCACCGACGAGATCCGCAGCTCGGACAGGGGGATCAGCCCCAGCATCGAGCCCGACGACCCAGATCAGCTGGAAGCGGGTCTCGAAGCGGGCGAACGAGCCGGCCCCGGTTGGCGTCGGGGGCGTCGCGCTGGACGATCGAGTCGAAGGCCAGCTTGCCGGCGGTCGACGGCGATGCCGACCGCGCCGCCCAGCACCGCGGCTCCCGCCGGCCCGCCGAAGACGAACGACAGCAGCCCGATGCCGAAGGTCAGGACCAGCACGGTGATGAGCATCCGCTCCTCGGGCCACACCGCGCGCAGCCTCGGTGCCACCAGCGACCCGACCAGCGTGCCGAGGAGGCTCACCGCGGCGATGAAGCCGAACGCCGCCAGCTGCTCCTCCTCCCGGAAGTGGAAGGCGTAGTAGAGGGTCAGGAAGCCGACGATGCCCCGGATCAGGCCCATGGCGCCGGCCGCGAGCAGCACCCCGGGGCTGCGCAGCTCGGCCTTCTCCATCGGGCTGGCCGCGTCCGGCGCCACCGCGACCTTGGGCAGCCGCAGGGCCATGCCCGCGGTGGCGGCGAACACGAGGACGGCCAGCGCCAGCGGGGGTCCACGCGCTGTCGAAGATCGTGAACAGCAGGCCGGCCGGCACCGCCCCGACGAAGCCCATCACCCCGCTCAGCAGCTGCAGCTTGGAGTTGGCCTCGACCAGCTCCTCGTCGCTGCGGACCACGGCCGGCACGAGGGCCGACCGGGCGATGCCGTAGCCCTTCTGCAGCACGAGGATGCCGAACGCGGCCGGGTAGAGGAGCCAGGTGTCGGTGCGCGCCGATGAGCGCGAAGCACAGGAGGGCCCGACCGACGGCCGTGCCGAGCACCACCCACCGGCGCCCGCCCTTGGCCCGGTCGAGGGCGGGCCCGATGAGCGGGGCGACCACCGCGAACGGGGCGATGGTGAGCAGCAGGTAGAGGAAGACCGTGCCCCGGGCGTCGCTCGGTGGCGGCGGCGAAGAAGATGGTGCCGGCCAGGGCCGCGGCCACCATGGCGTCGCCTGCGGTGGAACCGGCCTGCACCCGGGCCAGGCGCGAGAACGGGCTCATCACGAAGGCCACGTTCACGTCGCGCGGCATCGGAGCCGGCGGGCGCCGGTCGTGGCTGGTCTCCACCACGTCCATGGTACGGGGTCGCTTCTCGGCGACCGGGGTCGCTCGCCCACCGGCCGCGGCGCCTCGGCGACGCAGAGCGCGGGCGGCGGGTCAGGCCGCGAACTTGTAGCCCAGGCCCCGGATGGTGACGATGCGGGTCGGGGTCGACGGGATCGGCCTCGACCTTGGCCCGCAGCCGCTTGACGTGCACGTCGAGGGTCTTGGTGTCGCCGACGTAGTCGTGGCCCCAGACCCGGTCGATCAGCGTGTCGCGGGTGAGCACCCGGCCGGCGTTCTCGAGCAGCAGCGCGAGCAGCTCGAACTCCTTGAGCGGGAGGGCGACGTCGCTCGCCCCGGATCGCGCACCTCGTGGCGCTCGGGGTCGAGGCGCACGTCGCCGACCTCGAGCACGTCGCCGCCGGCGGCGACCACCGGCTCGTCGGTCGGGGCCCGGCGCAGCACGGCCCGCATGCGGGCCACCAGCTCGCGCAGCCGGTAGGGCTTGGTGACGTAGTCGTCGGCGCCGACCTCGAGGCCCGACCACCGTGTCGATCTCGGACGCCCTTGGCCGTGACCATGATGATCGGCACCTTCGAGCGGGCGCGCAGCTCGCGGCACACGTCGATGCCCGAGACCTTGGGCAGCATCACGTCGAGCAGCACCAGGTCGGGCGGACGGCGTCGAACAGGTCGAGGGCCTGGGCGCCGTCGCGGGCGACCTGCACCCGGAACCCCTCCCGGGCGAGCCCGACGGTGAGGGCGTCGATGAAGCTGTCCTCGTCCTCGACGACGAGGATGGTGGTGGTGGGGCGCTCACTGGTGCTCCGTCCGATCGTGGCGATCTCATGCACTGGCCTCCTGGGAGCGACCGGCTCGGCGACCGCGACGGGGCCGGGACCGGCGGGGAGCGGCCAGGGTGAAGGTGGACCCCTCGCCCTCGACCGGACGTGACGGAGACGTCGCCGCCGTGGTTGGCGACGACGTGGCGGACGATCGCCAGCCCGAGGCCGGTGCCGCCGGTGTCGCGGCTGCGGGCCCGGTCGACCCGGTAGAAGCGCTCGAAGATGCGCTCGAGGTCGCGGGCGGGGATGCCGATGCCCTGGTCCTCGACCTCGATGGCGACGCGGGTCGCCGTCGGAGCGTGGCTCGCACCTCGACCGCGGACGCCGGCGGTCGGAGTACTTCACCGCGTTGTCCAGCAGGTTGGCGACGGCCGACACCAGCTGGCGGCGGTCGCCGACCGCGGTGACGCGGGGTGCGATCGGGCTCGACCCGCACCTCGATGTCGCGCCGCTCGGCGGCGGGGCGGATCCGCTCGACCGCCTCCTCCAGCACCAGGTGGACCGGCACCGGCTCGCGCACGGCCTCGGCCCCGGCCTCGATCCGGCTGAGCTCCAGCAGGTCGTCGATGGTGCGGCTGACCCGGAACGACTCGTTGACGCATGCGCTCGGTGAGACGCGCGGCGACCACGTCGGTCGTCCTCGTCCGACGCAGCGTCTCGGCCAGCAGCCCGATGGCGCCGACGGGGGTCTTGAGCTCGTGGCTGATGTTGGCGACGAAGTCGCGCCGCACCGCGTCGAGGCGCCGGCGACTCGGTGATGTCCTCGACGACCACCAGCGCGCCCGGACGGCGAGGGGGTGGGCCGACACGCTGACGACGCGCTGCGGGCGGACCGAACAGGTCGAGGGTCTGCTGGCCGGGCGTGCCGTCGACCGCGGCGGCGAGCAGTTCGTCGACGGCCGAGCCGACCAGCGCGTCGCCGTGGCGGGCGGTGGCGACCTCGGTCGCGGCGTGGTTGCGGGCCAGCACCGAGCCGTCGGCGGCCGCGATCACGACCCCCTCGGGGATGGCGTCGAGCGCCTGGCGCAGCCCGGTGGCCACGTCGTCGGCGGTGGCGGCGCGGGCCCGTGCCTCGGACCGGTCGCGCTCGAGCGCGGGCACCCGGGCCGCGACCCGTGACAGCCGCGACGTCCGCACGGCGAGGACGGCGGTGGCCACGGCCAGGGCGACGCAGGCGACCGCCAGCACCGCGCTCACCTCAGGCCACCCCTCCAAGGCCGTCCGACCCCGGCGCCGCGGCGGCGGCGGCGAGCCGTCGATCGACCTCGGCGGCGGCCGGCTCCCAGTCGGACGGCGCGCGACGCCGTGGAGCCCGGTCACGGCCACGTAGCCGGCGCCGACCAGGGCGGTGTCGGAGTCCGGCGGCAGCTCGACGGTGGTCTCGACCAGGGAGAACTCGAGGTTCGTCTCGTCGCGCTGGCGCAGGGCCGCCCGCACCGTGCCGAAGGGGGCCAGCTCCGCCCACCGCGTGCCCTTGAGGTCGGCGAGGTCGGCGGCGGGGACGTTCACGTTGAGGACGGTGCGCTCGTCGGCCGTCTCGACCCAGCCGAGCGCGGCCACGCCGACCGCGGCGGCGGTGTCGAAGCGGGGGGCGGGATCGGTGGCGACGCTGACCGCGACCGCCGACAGACCGAGGTTGGCGGCGGTGAGCGCGGCGCCGACGGTGCCGGAGTGCAGCACGGCCCGACCGGTGTTGTTGCCGGGGTTGATGCCGGACGCGACCAGCGAGGGCGGGTCGCCGAACCCGCCGAGGCGGGCCGCCATCACGCAGAGGGCGGGCGGGCCGACCAGGCTCCACGCCGGGATGCCCGGGCCCCCGGGGATGGTCGCCGGGCGGATCGAGAGGTCGGACCCGCGGCCGAGGTCGCCGACCGCCGCGCCGTAGCCGCTGTGGTCGCGGTCGCTGGCCACGACGAGCACGTCGTAGCCGGCCTCGGCGAGGGCGATGGCGAGGGCGTGGAGGCCGGGCGCCTCGATGCCGTCGTCGTTGGTGACGAGCACGCGGATCACTGCTCGTCCTCCTCGGCCGACCCGACGGGCTCACCGGCCCGCGACTGCCGCACGGCCTCCCGGGCCGCACCGGTGTGCTCCGGCAGCCAGCCCGTCACCATGTAGCGGACCCGCTCGCCGATGTTGACGGCGTGGTCGCCGATCCGCTCGTAGTAGCGCCCGATGAGGGCGAGCTGCACCGCGGCCTGGACCTCGAAGTTCCCCTCGCGGCTGGCCTCGAAGATCTCGGCGATGTAGTCGCGGTGGAGCTGGTCGAGTCGGTCGTCGAGGTCGTCGAGGGCCGCGGCCATCGGCGCGTCGGCCTCGACGTAGGCGTCGATGGAGAGGCGGAACAGCCGGGCCGCCTCCTCCCCCATGCTGGCGATGAGGCCCCGGAGGCGGGGGGTGTACTCGGTGCCGTAGATCCGACGGGAGCCCTTGGCGATGTTGACGACCAGGTCGCCGCTGCGCTCGATCTCCGACACCATGCGCACCGCGGTGATCGAGGCTGCGGAGGTCACCGGCCATGGGCTGCTGGAGGGCGAACACCGCGTAGCACTGCTCCTCGGTCTCCAGTGCGAGCAGGTCGAGCGCGGTCGTCGCCGTCGATGATGTCCTGGGCCGTGCCGAGGTCGTGGTCGAGCAGGGCCTGGGTGGCCCGGGGGAGGCCCTCGGTGACCAGGGCGGCCATGCGCACGAGGTCGGCCCGGATGCCGTCGAGCTGCTGGTGGTAGGTGCGACGGACTCCGGCGCCGTCGCCTGGGATGTCGGTCAACGGATCTCCGATGTGAGGTGGGCGGGATCGCCCGTGAGCAGGTAGCGGAGCCGGGCGCCGATGATCGCGGCGTGGTCGGCGATGCGATCGAGCGACCGTCCCGCGACCAGGGTACGCACCGCGCAGAGGACGGCGTCGGGACCGGTCGATGCCCACCACCTCCCGGCCGAAGCGCTCGGCGTAGGCCTCCATGGGACTCCGCTCGACCAGCGACTCGGCCAGGCCGAGGTCCTGGGTCGACCAGGCCCGCAGGGCGGTGCGGTACTGCTCGACCGCGGTGTCGGCCATCGACAGCAGGATGTCGTAGGTGGCCGGGTTGCTCCGCAGCAGCGTCCCAGTCGGGCACCAGCTTCACCACCCGGAGGGCGAGGTCGCCGATGCGCTCCAGCTCGGAGAGCACCCGCAGGACCGACACGACGAACCGCAGGTCGCCGGCGACGGGGCTCTCGCGCGACAGCAGGTCGTAGCAGCGCTCGGTGAGCGACACGTTCATGGCGTCGATGTCGTCGTCGGCCGCGATCGCCAGCTGCGGCGACCGATGCGTCGCCGGTCGCGAGGACGACGCGCATGCGCTCCAGGTTCTCGTCGACCCGCACGCCCATCAGCTCCACCTGGAGGCGGAGCTGGTCGAGCTCGGCGGTGAAGGACTGGCGCAGCGGGCCTTCCGCCATGCTCACGATGCTCAGCCGAAGCGACCGGTGACGTAGTTCTCGGTCCGCTCGTCGGTGGGGTTGGAGAACATCATCTCGGTGGTGTCGAACTCGACGAGCAGGCCGGTGCGGGTGTCGCTGGCCTCGTTCACCTCGGTGGTGAAGAAGGCGCAGCGGTCGCTGACCCGGGCGGCCTGCTGCATGTTGTGGGTCACGATCATGATCGTGTACTCCGCCTTGATCTCCTCCATGAGGTCCTCGATGCGACCGGTGGCGATCGGGTCGAGGGCCGAGCACGGCTCGTCCATGAGGATGACCTCGGGGTTGATGGCCAGCGCCCGGGCGATGCAGAGGCGCTGCTGCTGACCGCCGGAGAGGCCGAGGCCGGAGCTCTTGAGCCGGTCCTTCACCTCGTCCCACAGGGCCGCCTGGCGGAGGCTCCGCTCGACGATCTCGTCGAGGTCGCTGCCCTTCTTGGCCATGCCCGCAGGTCTTGGGGCCGTAGGCCACGTTGTCGTAGATCGACTTCGGGAACGGGTTCGGCTTCTGGAAGACCATCCCGATGCGGCGCCGCACCTCGACCGGGTTGACCGCCGGGTCGTAGAGGTCGACCCCGTGGTAGGCGAGGCTGCCCTCGACCCGGGCGATCTCGATGAGGTCGTTCATGCGGTTGAAGCAGCGCAGCACCGTGGTCTTGCCGCAGCCCGAGGGGCCGATGAAGGCGGTGATCTCGTGCTGGCGCACGTCGATGTTCACGTTGCGCACGGCCCGGAAGTCGCCGTAGAACACCGACGAGGTCGTCGACGTCGAAGACCACCGTGCCGTCCGCGGTCGGCGCCGGCTGGGCCTCGACGCCGGGCGTCGGCATGTGCACGTCGTCGGTGGTCGTCATGCCATCGGAGGGGGCTGTCGGAGGGGCGGAGGACACGAGGTCACCTCTACTTCTTCTCGAAGCGGTTGCGGAGGAGGATGCCGACGGTGTTGATGCCGAGGATCACGACGAGGGTGACCACGATGGCGGCGCTGGTGTTGTCCGGCCACCCCTGGGACGCGGGCTTCTTCGACCAGTCGGAGATCAGGTAGGGCAGCGAGGTGAAGTCGCCCCGTGAGGTCGCCGAACTCGCCGCCGGAGAAGTACGCCTTCACACCGAGGAGGAGCAGCGGGGCCGCCTCGCCGAGGGCCCGGGCGAGGGCGAGGATCGTGCCGGTGAGGATGCCGGGGAAGGCGTTGGGCAGCACCAGCGTGCGGACGACCTCCCACCGGGTGGCGCCGGCGCCGAAGCCGCCCTCGCGCAGCGATGCGGGCACGGCCCGGATGGCCTCGGCCGAGGTGATGACCACGATGGGGAGCACCAGGATCGCGAGCGTGAGCCCGGCCGACAGCGTGCTCTCGCCGCCGGTGAGGCCCTCGAGCCCGCCCTGGGCGAAGATGGCGGCGCCCAGCAGGCCGTAGACGACGGCGGGCACGCCGGCCAGGTTGCGGATCACCACCGTGATGAGGCGGGTGAACCAGTTGTCGGAGGCGTACTCCTCGAGGTAGAGCGCGGTGGCCAGCCCGAGCGGGAAGGCCACGATGACCACGATGATCGCGCGGGTGACGGTGCCGACGAGGCCCTGGTACACGCCGGCCAGCTCGGCCTGGCTCGAGCCGTAGCGGGTCGACGAAGTCGACGACGCCTCGGTCGGCCAGGTACGGGATGCCGACGCTGCCGACGCTCCAGAGCAGGGCCACCAGCGACGCGAGGACGATGCCGAGGCAGCCGATCAGCAGGTAGCGGAACGCGGTGCCGCTGACGTCGGCCTTCTCGCCGCTGCAGGCGGGCGGCCACCATCTCGGTGGTGACCTGGGTGGGGATGGCGGCATCGCGATCGACCTCAGTACGTCTGGCGGACCCGCCGCACGAAGCGGTTGGCCACCATGTTGAGGAGCAGGGTCATGAGGAAGAGGAGCAGGCCGAGGAAGAACACGACTCGTAGGTCTTGCCCCCGGCCTGCTGGTCGCTGCCGCTGAGCACACCGGTCATGGCCGAGGTGATGGTCATGCCGGAGTCGAGCGGGCCGGCCGGGCGGCTCGGGGTGCCGCCGGCGGCGAGGAACACCACCATGGTCTCGCCGATCGCCCGGGAGATCGGTGAGGATGACGCCGGCGACCAGGCCGGAGATCGCCGCCGGGACGACGACCCGGACGACGGTCGTGACCTTCTTGGCCCCGAGGCCGTAGCGACGCCTCGCGGAGCGACGGGGGCACGGCCCGCAGGGCGTCCTCGGACACCGAGGTCATCAGCGGGATGCGGAGGAGCCCGACGCCGAGGCCGGCCACCAGCAGGTTGAGCGGTGGGGCTGCCGGAGAAGAGCTTCTGGGTGAGCTCCGGGGCGATGAAGCGGAAGGCGAAGCACGCCGATCACCACCGACGGGATGCTGGCCAGGATCTCGACGATCGGCTTGATCGATCCGGCGGACCCGGGGCCTGGCGTACTCGGAGAGGTAGACCGCGGCGCCGAGGCCGACGGGGCCGGCCAGCAGGACGGCGACGAGCGTCACCCAGAGCGTGCCGATGAACGGCGCCACGACGCCGAACTGCTCGCTGCGGGGCCGCCACACGTCGCCGGTCAGCTCGCTGCAGCGTGGTCTGGCCGAGGAAGGCGAGCGCATCGCGCACCAGCACGAAGATGATCAGCAGGCTGATCACGATGGCGACGGTGCCGGCGGCGCCGAGCACCCGGTGCACCAGCTGGTCCACGCGCGGTGCGGCCGTCGCGCCGGCTGAGGGCGTCGAGGGAGACCGGGGGCGGCGGTCCTGCTGGAGGCGGGGAGGTGGCGGTCATCGGGTCCTGGGAGGGGCGGGGGCGGGGTTCCCGGATCTGGCCAAACTACGGAGCACAGGTGTCGTCCGCCCGGGCGACGGGTGAACGGACGGTGAACGAGAGGGCAACGTTGGGGGTCCGGCCCTGGTCACGATCTGGTCGGGGAGAGGGCCGGGACGCGAGCCGGGCCGGGGACGACGTGGAGGCGTCGTCCCCGGCCCGGTCACCCAGGGATCACTCGCCGGCGGTGGTGCCGGTGGTGCGGTCCTCCCAGGTCGGAGACGGTGCCTGCGTCATCGGCGAGGGCGATGTAGTCGGCGCCCTCGACGAAGCCGGTCAGGCCCTCGACGTAGAAGTCGACGAAGGCGGCCAGGGCCTCGTTCTCCTCGGCCTTGGCCGCGTTCACGTAGATGTAGAGGCTGCGCGCAGATCGGGTAGCTGCCGTCCTGGATGGTCTCCGAGGTCGGGGCCGACGCACTCGCCGTCGGGCTCGGCCGACACCGGCATCAGCTTCACGCCCTCGGCCTGGTCGGCGAAGGCGAAGCCGACCCAGCCGAGGCCACCCGGCTCGGCCGAGACGCCCTCGATGATGGTGTTGTCGTTGGCGCTGGACGAGTAGTCGCTGCGGACGGTCTCGACCTGCGTCCTCGGTGATGTCGCCCTCCTCGAAGCGGGCCTCGCTCACGTCGCCGAGGACGATCTCGATGAAGCTGTCGTAGGTGCCGGACTCCTCACCGGGGGCGGTGACCACCAGGTTCTCGTCGGGGAACTCGGTGCTCGACCCCAGTCGGCGGCCAGCGACCTCGGTGGCGTCGGTCCAGCTCTCGAAGCCCTCGGCCTCGGGGCCGACGAGGGCGTAGAGGTCGGCGAAGCTCAGGCACTCGAGCGGGTTGTCGGCCGCGGTGATGACCGACAGGCCGTCGATGCCGACCTCGAGCTCGATGAACTCGATGCCGGCGTCGGCGCACGCCGCGGCCTCCTCCTCCTTGATCGGACGGGAGGCATCGGAGATGTCGGTCTCCCCGCCACAGAACATCTCGAAGCCGTCGCCGGTGCCGGGGCCCTCGACGGAGATGTCGACGCTGTCGTTCTGGGCGCGGAAGGCCTCCGCCGCCGCGGTCGAGATGGGCTCGACGGTGGACGACCCCGAGATCGCGATGTCGCCCGAGACGGAGGTGTCGGCCTCGGCTTCGGTGTCGCCGCCTGCGTCGTCGGTGTTGTCGTTGCCACACGCCGATGCGGTGAGCAGGAGGGCGGCGGCGACGGCGGCAACGCCGAACCTGCGGACTCTGGAGTTCATGATGCGGTGGGTCTCCTCGAAGGGGGGGCCAGGACGAGCCCGCGTTGGGCTCGGCGCGGAACCTACGGAGGGCAGGTGAACCGGAACCCCTGACCCAGGTGACCCTTCGGTGAACGGGAGGCCAACGTTCACCCTCCCGCCACCCGGGCGCCGCCGACGGGGACGCGACCGGGTGGCTCGACCGCCGTCAGTCCGGCTGGCGCGGTCCGGGGGTGCGGTCGATCCAGGTCGCAACGGTCGTGGCCGGGTCCGCGATCGGGATCAGGTCGACCCGGCCGACGAGGTCGGGGAGGGCGGCGAGGTAGAAGTCGACCACCGCGGCGACCTCGGGGCGCTCGGCCGCGGTCGCCGAGACGTAGATGAAGAGGGTGCGGGCGATCGGGTACGACCCGTCCTGGATGGTCGTGGTCGACGGGCCGATGCACCGCCCGCCGGGCTCGGCCGACGACCGGGACCTTGCGCACGTCGCGGGACTCCTGGGCGTAGGCGAAGCCCACCCAGCCGAGGCCGCCCGGGTCGGCGGCCACGCTCCCGATGATGGTGTTGTCGTTGGCGCTCGACGAGTAGTCGGTGCGAGTCGCCTCGGCGTCCTCCTCGGCGATCGCTCCCTCCTCGACGCGCGCCTCGGCGATCGGCGTCAGCACCTGCTCGACGAAGCTGTCGTAGGTGCCGGACTCCTCGCCGGGCCCGGTCAGGGCCAGCTGGAGGTCGGGCATCGTGGTCGACGACCCGAGCTGCTCGGCCAGCGGGGCGGCGTCGGTCCACCGCTCGGCCCCCTCCGCCTCGGGGCCGACGAGGGCGTACAGGTCGGCGAAGCTGAGGCACTCGACCGGGCTCTCGAGCGGGACCACCACGGTGATGCCGTCGAGCGCGACGGGGAGCTCGATCACCTCGATGCCGGCATCGGCGCAGGCCTCGAGCTCCTCGGCCTTGATCGGTCGCGACGCGCCGGTGATGTCGGCCCCGCCCTCGCAGAACCGCTCGAACCCGTCGCCGGTGCCGGGGCCCTCGGTCGAGATCGCCACGTCGGGGTTCTGGGCGCCGAAGGCCTCGGCGGTGAGGGTCGACAGCGGCTCGACGGTCGAGGAGCCGGTGATGGCCACCTCCCCCTCGACCGACGGGTCGGCCTCGGCGTCGGTGAGGTCCAGGTTCTCGGCCGAGTTGTCGTTGCCGCAGCCGACGGCGAGGAGCGCGGCCACCGCGACGATCGGCATGGTCCGGCGGAGGCGTCGGGCCCTCGTCTGCATCGTCGTCCTCCACCAGGGCGTCACGTGGCGTTCACGTGCCGTTCCCCATCTTGTCCGACCGGCCGGACCGACCGGCGATCGCCGGCGGGTGCCCAGGCGGTGGCGAGGGTCAGTCGGTGGCGAGGGTGGACGCTCGGGGTGGGCGGACCCGCTGGATGACCGCGCTGGTGACCCACGACGCCAGGCCGGCCACCGCAGGGACGACCACCACGAGCGCCCCGACCGCGAGCCACGGGAGGCGGACGTCGGCGTCGCTGGCCGTCCGCAGCACGACCACTGCGGGCAGGAGGCCGGTCGGGACGGCGAGCAAGACGCCCGTCGCCGTCAGCAGCACCGCCCGCACCCCGGCCATGCGGCGCAGCGTGACCGGCTTGGCCCCGAGCGCGATCAGCACGTCGCGCTCGTCGCGGCTCTCGACCGCCGACAGCCCGAGCCCGATGGCCACCACGACGAGGGTGAGCACCAGCGCGCCGAGGATGATCAGCCCCTGCACGGCCGACCGGCCGAGCACCGGGTCGGTCTCGACCCAGTCCCAGTCGACGAACGTGTCGACGTGGACGGGCGAGGAGGGCGGGTCGACGTCGACGGTCTCCCCGGCGGCCAGGAACGGTGACGTCACCGACGGACGCGGAGCGGAGGTCCTCCAACGCGCCCTGGTCGACCTCGTCGATCGGCCGTCCCGTCCGCACCAGCTCGCCGGCCTCGACGACCTGCAGCCCGGCTCGCCGGGCCCGCTCCTCGGTGACCAGCACTGCCGTCGAGTCGCCGCCCCTCGTCGTCCGGGAGGTCGCGCCGCACGGCCGCGGTGATCGGACATCTCCGCCGACGCACCGTCGACGATGACCTCGACCGGGCCTCGGCCGGGACGCTCCAGCCGTCGCCTCGGCGCTGGAGAGCGCCACGATGGACGTGTCGACGCACCAGGGCGCCGGTCGCGCGGAGCGCCGCCTCGTCGCGGTCGCTCAGCCCGATGGCGGCGAGGACCGCCGGATCGGCCACGACCAGCCACGCACGACGATCACGCCGTCGGGTCGGGACCGGGGCGGGTCGCGCTCGCTCGCCGGAGGTCGCCGCCACCGGCGTGGCGGAGGGGGTCGGATCTCGCGTCGGGGAACAGGTCGCGGACCCCGGCGCTCGACCGTGCGGGGACCTCCGCAGACCCCTGCAGGGACCGGTGTCCCGTCGTCGCTCCACGCGTCGGCCCGGAGCGACCACATCGTCGGGGAGAGCTCGGGAGGCCGTGGAACGCGGCGTCGCCCGCCAGCCGGTCGCGGTTGCCGACCTCGGTCACGACGACGGTCGAGAGCGCGAGGGCGACGCCACCGGTCACCGCGATGGCGGTCACCACGCCCGCGCTGCGGGTGCGGAGCCGGCCCATGCTGCGGGCCGCCAGCCGCCACGAGGCGGGGAGCCGGGCGCCGACGCTCGCGGCTGCGCTCACCGCGAGCGGGCTGGCACAGCACGCCCCGAACATCACCCCCAGCCCGCCGAGCACCGCCGCCGCGGCCAGCAGGTTCGAGTCGGCGGAGGTCCCCCGCTCGGCGACCGACCCGCCGGCCGCCAGGGCGAGGAGGAACAGCCCACCGCCGAACAGGGCCAGCCCGATCGGCACCAGCCGGCGGGGCACCGCGCCGACCGGGCGGCGACCGCTGAGCGCCGTCAGGGTGGGGATCTGCGCCGCGGTGCGGGCCGGGAGCAGCGCGGCGATCGTCGCCGCGGCGACGCCGGTGGCCATGACGACGACGAGGTCGATCGGGCTGCACCACCAGGCCGTCGAGGTCGCGGCCCACGACCGTCTCCAGCAGCGGGAACCCGAGACGCAGCCCGACGACGGCCACGAGCACGCCCGAGGGTCGAGCCCAGCAGCCCGCTCCACGACCCCTGGAGGGCGAGGGTCCACCGCACCAGGCGAGGCGACGCGCCCTGGGCCGACAGCTGGCCGACGGTCACCAGCTGGCGCCGGGCGCTGGTGGCGAACGCGGCCGTGATCACGATGCCGACCGCGACCAGCCCGAGCACGCCGGCGACCCACCCCCACGCCAGACCCTCGGCGGGCACCTCGCTCCGGTCGTCGAACGCCGAGGCACGGGCCGCGCCGCCCCGCAGTCGGGCGAGGAGGGCCTCGCCCTCCCGAGGTCCCGGCCGACCGGGGACGTCGACCAGCAGCTCCTCGGTCACGCGCCGACGGGACGACCCGGTCCCAGTCGATCGACGGGGCCAGGATGCCCGACCGGCGGTGGTCCCCCGGCCAGCGCACGATGCCGACCACCTCCCAGCGGCCTGCTGGTCGGGCGAGCGGCGAGGGTGTCGCCGACGCTCGACGCCGAGGGCCGACGCGACGCTCGGCGTCACCGCCACCTCCCCCTCGCCGGGGGCGCGGCCGGAGACCACGTCGAGGACGCCACCGGCGACCGGGTCGCTCGAGGTCGAGGTCGAGGACGTCGGTGTAGACCGCGCGGGGTGCGTCCGTCGGTCAGGGCGGTGCCCGTCGCGACCGGTAGCGGGTCCACCGGGAGCCCTCGGGCAGCAGCTCGGCCAGCCGCTCGTCGGGGAGGTCGCCGGGGTTCCGTGCCAGCGAGAGGTCCGCGACGGACCCTGCGGTCGCGGTGAACTGCTCGTCGGCGGTCGGCTGCGTCGTCCGGGCGATGACGACGCCGGCGGTCATCGCCATCACGGGCAGGGCGACCAGCACGACGACCAGCAGCGTGCGACCCGGCCGGCGGCGCACCTCGCGCCGGGCCAGCCGCGACGCCATCCGCCACGGCGCCGACCGCGAGCGGCGCGCCCCGGCGTCCCACCCGATCGGGACCCTCAGGCTCGCCTCGCCCGCCAGCGCGCTCATCGTCCGGCGACCGCCGTCGCCATGGTCGGGACGCTCTGGTCGACGACGCGGCCGTCGCGGAGGAACACCACCCGGTCGGCCCACGAGGCGAAGCGGGGCTCGTGGGTGACCAGCACGACCGCCGTGCCCTGCCGGGCGGGGAGGCCGGCGAGCAGCTCGATCACCTCGTCGCTGTTGGCGGTGTCGAGCGAGCCGGTGGGCTCGTCGGCCAGGAGCAGCCGACGCCGACCGGTGGTGGCCCGGGCGATGGCGATGCGCTGCTGCTGGCCGCCGCTGAAGTCGTCGGGGTACCGGTCGACGTGCTCGAGGCCCATGGCGTCGAGCGCCTCGCGTGCCCGGGTCCGGGCCTCGCGGGATCCGACCCCGTCGAGCTCCAGCGGCAGCATCACGTTCTCGACCGCGGTCAGCGACGGGATCAGGTTCAAGCGCTGGAACACGTACCCCACGTCGCGGCGGCGCAGCTCGGCCCGCTCGACCGCTCCCATGGCGGCCAGGTCGCGGCCGCCGACCAGCACCCGCCCGGCGCTGGGCTCCTCGAGGGCGCCGCCGAGGTGGAGGAGGGTCGACTTCCCGCACCCGGACGGGCCCATGACGGCGACCATCTCCCCCGGGGCGACGGTGAGGCTGACGTCGGTGAGGGCGCGGACCTCGGTGGCCCCCCGCCCGTAGCTCTTCACGACGTCGACCAGCTCCAGGGCGGGCGGGTCGACGGTGGCCGGCGGACCGGCGGGCTGGTGGGTCACGGCTGGTGTCCTCTCGGATCAGGGGTCGAGGCGGGGAGGGCGACGAGGCGGGCCTCGCAGGCGTCGAGCCAGCGGAGGTCGGCCTCGGCCCGGGCCACGAGCGCGTCGGTGACGAGGGCGGCGGCGAGGGCCTCGCCCTCGACCACCGCCCCACCGGGGGTCCGCGGGCGCGAGCGGCGGTGGTGCTGGAGCAGGCCGAGCAGCGCGGTGCGGTGCTGGGTCACGACGGTGAGGGCGTGGTCGCGGCCGACCTCGACCGCCATCAGCACCTTGAGCATGAGCTCGTCGCGCGGGGGTGGCTCGTCGACCGGGAGGGCCTGCCACCACTCCCCGAGGGCGGCGACGCCCTCAGCGGTGAGCTCGTAGGTCTTCTGGCCGTCCGCCTCGCGGGTGGCGACCAGCCCGTCGCGCTCCAGGCGGTCGAGGGTCGTGTACACCTGCCCGACGTTGAGGGGCCAGATGCCGCCCGTGGCCGCCTCGAAGCCGGTCTTCAGCTGGTTCCCCCGCCGGGGTCCCTCCGCGAGGAGCGAGAGGAGACCTTCGCGCACCGCCATACTGAGTATGTCTACCGAGTATGGTCGGAGCCGTCAACCCCCACCCGATGCGCCCGATCAGCCGCGCCGGTCGTCCACCAGGACGCGGTCGTGGTCGTAGGTGAGCAGGGCGGAGGCCTCGGCGGCGGGCAGCCAACGCACCTCGTCGACCTCGTCGTTGGGGGCGAAGGCACCGCCCACGACCTCCATCGCCCAGTAGCGCACCTGCTTCGAGCGGCCCTTCCGGTCGGTGTAGCGGGTCGACGCCAGCTCACGGCCGAGCGTGCAGCGGAGCCCGGTCTCCTCCTCGACCTCCCGCAGCGCGCACTCCTCGTCGGTCTCGCCGTGGTCGACCTTGCCCTTGGGCAGGCTCCAGTCGTCGTAGCGGGGGCGGTGGACCACCAGCACCCGGGCCACCCCGTCGGCGTCGACCCGACGGACCACCCCCCCGGCGGCCCGCACCTCGACCTCGTCACGGGGTGGCCGCCCTTCCGTCGGGTCACCGCAACCAGCGCCAGAGGTCGCGGTCGGCGGCACGAGCCCACGCGTCGGGCCACTCCGCCCGTCGGGCCGCCCGCTCGGCCCGCTCGTCGCCGACCAGCGCTCCGAGGGCGAAGGCGATGGCGGTCGCGTCCGGCCGTCGTCCCCGGTGCCCCGCTCCCCGAGGCCAGCACCGCGAGGTGGGCGCGCAGCCGCTCCTCGGCGAAGACCGTGTCCTGGTGGTCGCCCAGGACGTCCTGCACCGCGGCCACCCTCCGGGAGGCCTTGCGGGCCTTCGACCCGACGACCGGAGCCACCGCCTCGGTCGCGTAGCGGACCTGCTTGGCCTGCTTGCGCACCTCGTGGAGGTCGGCGTCGGCCGGGTCGGGGCCGAGGGCGTCGACCATCGAGCGCAGCCGCTTCCACGGCTTCCGGACGAGCCCCGGCAGCACGTCCGACGCCGGCTCGTCGGCGGCGCCGGTGAGCGGAGGTGACGCCGCCAGCTCGACGAGGGAGTCGACGAGGCGCGCGTACCGATCGGTGGCCAGCGCGGCGTGCATCCGGGCGACGCCACGCTCCCGCTCGTGGTCGAGACGGGCGATGACCGCGTCGAGCGCATCGCCGTCGCCCGGGTCGAGCACCCGGCCTGCGCCCGCCCGCAGCCGGGCCTGCTGCACGTCCGGGTCGCGCACCGCACCGAGGACCTCGCCCAGCTCCTTGAGCTCGGCCCGCAACGGGTCGGTCACCTCGCGGTCGAGCAGGGGCCGGAAGGTGCGGCAGGTCCGAGCGCAGGCGGCGGGCACCGACGCGCATCTGGTGGACGCCCTCGGGGTCGTCGCCCTGCACCGCGATGACGTGGTGGTCGACGATGCGCCGCACCGACGCGGCGAGCGCGGCGGTCACGGCACGGGCGGCGGTGGGCTCCTCACCCAGCTCGGGCACCACCACGTCGGGTGGGGCGTCGAAGCGGGGGCCGAGGGCCTGGGCCACCTTGGGCCGGGGTTCGCCCACCTCGGCACCGGCCCGGCACAGCCGCTCGACCACCGGCGCCAGCGCGGTGAGCCCGGCGTCGGTCAGCACCTCGACCTCGACCTCGCGGAACCGGGCCGCCACCCGGCCGCCGTCCATGACCGACACCTCGTCGTCGTCGACCTCGACGAGCGGTGAGCCGTCGGGCCCCTCGACCACCGTCACCCGCCGCACCGTCGCCAGCCGGGCGACGCGGCGCAGCGGCGCGCCCCGGAGGTGGGCGGCCGCCAGCAACCGGAGCTCGGCCGGCACCTCATCGATCGATCCGGACCGGTCGACCTCGTCGCGGGCCAGCCCGCCGGCCCCCTCGGCGTCGGCGTCGTCGAGGAGCGGGAGCTTCAGCGTCCACGTCTCCTTCGCACCCCGGCGACGGTGCCGGAGGGTGAGGCCGTCACGTCCGAGGCGGAGGTCGTCGGTGTCGAGGTAGGTGGCGTCGAGGTCGATCGTGGCGGTCCGGCGGGCCCGCGCCCCGGGCACGACGTCGTCGAGGTCGGGCAGCGCGAAGCCGGGCCACGCGACCAGCTTCACCTCCCGCTCGACGGCCATGCCGATCAGCTCGCCGCGTCAGTCGTCGTCGGTCGTGGCGCGGCGGGCGCGGGCCAGGGCCAGCTCGTGGAAGCGCACCTGGGCGTGGACCGCACCGGTGCCCTTCACGACCTCCCACCGCCCGTCGGGGCCGAGCGTCCACGCCAGGGAGTCGTCGGCCAGGTTGACGTCGAGCACCTCGCGGAGCCGTGCCTCGCAGCGCGGGATCGGACGACCGGCACCAGCGCCTCGACCCGGCGGTCGAGGTTGCGGGGCATCAGGTCGGCCGAGCCGATGTAGTGACCGGCGCACGCCGGCGCCGCCGCCGTTGGCGAAGCGGTAGATGCGGGAGTGCTCGAGGTAGCGACCCGACGAGCGACCGCACCCGGATGTGTCTCGGACAGGCCCGGGCACGCCGGGGCGCAGGCAGCAGATGCCCCGGACGATCAGGTCGATCTCGACCCCGGCCTGCGACGCCGCGTACAGCTGGTCGATCATCTCCGGGTCGACCAGGCTGTTCATCTTCATCATGATCCGGCCGCCGACCCGGACCGGCGCGCGATCTCGCCGTCGGATCAGCTCGCTCGACGCCGGGGCGCAGGGAGTGCGGGGCCACCAGCAGCCGCTCGTAGTGCACGTCGCGGCCGTAGCCGGTGAGGTAGTTGAACAGCTGGGTGAGGTCGGCGCCGAGCTCGGGGTCGCAGCGTGAGCAGGCCGAGGTCCTCGTAGAGCGTGGCCGTCTTGGAGTTGTAGTTGCCGGTGCCGATGTGGCAGTAGCGCCGCATGCCGTCGCGGCTCGTCGCGCACCACCAGCGCGGTCTTGGTGTGGGTCTTCAGCCCGACGCAGGCCGTAGATGACGTGCACGCCGGCCTCCTCCAGCGCCGTGGCCCACTCGATGTTGTTCTGCCTCGTCGAAGCGGGCCTTCAGCTCGACCAGCGCGGCCACCTGCTTGCCCCGCTCGGCGGCCCGGATCAGCGACCGCACGATGGGGCTGTCGCCCGAGGTGCGGTAGAGCGTGAGCTTGATGGCCAGGACCTGGGGGTCGCGCGACGCCTGGCGGATGAACTCCTCGACCGACGTGGCGAACGAGTCGTACGGGTGGTGCACGAGCACGTCGCCCTCGGCGATGGCGGCGAAGATGTCGAACTCGCTCGCCGTCGGGTGCCGACAGGCGGGCCTGGGTGACCGGCGGCCACGGCTCGTCCTTGCAGGTCGGGGCGGTCGAGGCCGTGCACCGCCCACAGGCCGCCGAGGTCGAGCGGGCCGACGTGCTCGTAGACGGCGTCGCTCGTCGAGGTCGAGCTCGCGGACGCAGCAGCTCGCGCACCTCGGCGGTGGCGTCGGGCGTCGACCTCGAGGCGCACCGCCCGGCCGAACCGGCGGCGGCGCAGCTCCATCTCGACCGCGGCGAGCAGGTCGTCGGCCTCCTCCTCCTCGAGCGTGAGGTCGGCGTTGCGGGTGACCCGGAAGGCCACGTGGTCCTCGACGCCCATGCCCGGGGAACAGCTGGTCGAGGTGGGCGGCGATCACCTGCTCGAGGGGCACGAACCGCTCGCCGTCGGGCATGACCACGAAGCGGGGCAGCAGCGGCGGCACCTTGACCCGGGCGAAGCGGCGCTCGTCGGTGACCGGGTCGCGCACGATCACGGCCAGGTTCAGCGACAGGTTGGAGATGTACGGGAACGGGTGGCCGGGGTCGACCGCCAGCGGGGTGAGCACCGGGAAGATCCGGTCCTCGAACTCCTCGACGAGGTACTTGCGGTCGTCGTCGTCGAGCTCGTCCCAGCGACGAGAAGCACGATGCCGACCTCGGCCAGCGCCGGCGACGATCCGCTCGAGGAACAGCGTGCTCGAGCCGGTCGACCAGCTCGCCGACCGCGCTCGCCGATGGCTCGCGCAGCTGCTGCGGTCGGGCGTGCGCCCGTCGGGCGAGCGTGCGGCCGATGCCGGCCGCGACCTGGTCGCTTCAGGCCGGCGACCCGCACCTGGAAGAACTCGTCGAGGTTCTGGCTGAAGATGGCCAGGAACTTGGCCCGCTCGAGCAGCGGCACGTCGGGGTCCTCGGCCAGGGCGAGCACCCGCTCGTTGAAGTCGAGCCAGGACAGCTCCCGGTTCAGGAACCGGTCGGGGTCGTCGGCGGCGAGGGCGACGCCGTCGGGCGCGAGGCCCTCCTCCGCGGCAGGCGAGGGCAGGACGTCCATGCCGCCGACTCTACCCGGGGCCGCCGACCGCCCAGCCGGGCTCAGGCGTCGGCGTCCTCGGGGTCGCCGAGGTCCCAGTCGAGCAGGAGGTTCTCGCGCTCGGCGTCGCGGATCGACCCGCTCGCGGTTGCGGCGGAACTGCGGATCGTGCGGCGGCACCAGCTGCAGGCGGGCCTGCACCCGGTCGCGGAAGTCGTCGATGAGGGCGCGGTCGCCGAAGTCGGAGCGGATCTCCCAGTGCGGGGCGACCGGGCCGAGGTAGACGACGCGGGCGTGGCCGCGGGGCGGCTCGTTGGGGTCGCGCTCGAACTCGGTGTAGGTCACGGGGGCTCCTCGGGGCCATGCGGGCCGGATGCGGCTGGCAACCCTACTGCCACCGGCGGCCGGGAACCGCCCGGCGGTCAGCCGCCGCGCTGGGCTGAGGGTGACCTCGACCTCGGTGCGCTCGCCCCGACGCTCGTAGACGACGGTGACGACGTCGCCCGGCTGCTGGGCCCGGATCGACCTCGGCCAGGTCGGCGTCGGAGTCGATGGTCTGGTTGGCGATCTCGAGGATCACGTCGCCCTCGCTGCGAGGCCGGCGTCGGCCGCGGCCGAGTCCGGGCTCGACCGTCGGTGACGAGGACGCCCTCCATCGAGGTGATGCCGTACTCGCTCGAGCAGCTCGGGCGGCAGGTCGGGGCTGTCGACCGGGGTGACGTGACACACCGAGGAACGGCCGGTGTCGGGGTTGACCTCGCCGTCGCCGGCCTTCAGGTCCTCGATCAGCGGCTTGACCGAGTCGATCGACGAGGGCGAAGCCGATGTTCTGGGCGTCGGGGATGATGGCCGTGTTGATGCCGACGACCTCGCCGGCGGCGTTGAACAGCGGGCCGCCCGAGTTGCCGGGGTTGATGGCGGCGTCGGTCTGGATCAGGTTGTCGAGGGAGATGCCGGGCCGTCGTCTGATCGAGCGGTCGATGGCCGACACGATGCCCGTGGTGACGCTGGGCTGGCCGCCGAGGTTGAGGGCGTTGCCGATGGCCACGACGTCGTCGCCGACGTCGAGGTCGGAGGACGACCCGAGCACCGCGGCGCGCAGGTCGTCACGCCCCTCGACGCGGATCATGGCGAGGTCCTCCTCGGGGAACGAGCCCACCAGCTCGGCGCCGAGGGCCGAGCCGTCGAAGAACGTCACCGAGATCTCGTCCGCCCCCGCGATCACGTGGGCGTTGGTGAGGATCAGGCCGTCCTCGTCGATCACGAACCCGGTGCCGGCGCCCTCGGCGAGGGGCGAGACCGACGAGCCGGTGTGGATCGACACGACCGAGGGCTGCGCGATCTGGAGGATGCTCTGGATGTCGAGCCCGTCGCGGTCGTCGGAGCGGGTCAGGGTGGACGGGGTGATCGAGTCGGCCGACGGCTCGTCGTCGTCGGTGGCCAGCACCAGCCCGCCGGCGACCAGGGCGGCCACCACCGCGCCCACGACGCCGCCGACCAGGGCCGACATGAGCCGACCGCCGCGCCCGCCCTCGGGAGGCGGAGCGGCAGGGAGGGCGGGACCGGGCGCCGACGGACCGGGGCCCGAGGCGCCGTAGCCCGGTGGGTAGGGCGGCAGTCCGCCTCCGCCTGCGGGCGGAGGGACCGTGGGCCGGGGCTGGCCCTGCCAGCCGGTCGGCGCCCAGGGCGCGGCCGTCGCGCCGCCGGGGCGGGGGGCCGGGGCAGGTGCCGGGGCCGGGGCCGGGGCCCACGGTGCCGCCGGTGCCGCGGGCGCGGCGCCCGGGGGTGACCAGGTCGTGGTCGGGGTCCCGCCGGTCTGGGGCGCGCCCTGGCCGCCGCCCGGCCCGCGCGGCGCCCAGGGGCTGGGGGCCCCTCCCGGCGGAGGAGCGGAGGGCGGGTAGGACACGGCGGGCTCCGATCGGTGCACCCGATCCGGTGGCCGGAACCGGGCAGGCCGCCACGCTACCGCCGTGGCCGACCTCGCCGGTCGGCAGGTCCCCCGAGACCGGGGAGGGGTCCCCCCCGAGGATCCTGAGCAGGACGTCCGCCGCGGGGAAGGGTGATGTCGGCCGTCCCTTTACCTCACCTTGAGCACCGATCTGGGATGACCACCCCTGAGGTCCTGCGCTGGTGCCGGACCGCGACGAGGTGACCACGCAACGTGAACGAGTTCAAGATCGCCAAGTGGATGCAGCGGGGCAACTGCGCGCAGACCACGCCGACGACCTTCTTCCCGAGCGACGGTGTCGGGGTCGAGGTCGCCCGCCGGATCTGCGAGGACTGCCCGGTCAAGGCCCCGTGCCTCGAGTACGCCCTGGACAACCGCATCGAGCACGGGGTGTGGGGCGGGTGCTCGGAGCGCGAGCGCCGGCGCATCCTCCGTCGCCGCCGCCTGGAGTCGGCGGAGCTCGCCCAGGCCTGACCCCGACCCCTCATCCCGGTCCCGCTCCCCGAGCGCGACCCACGACAGATCTCGCCGGACCCGGCCCGCCTCCGACCTCGTCGGTGGCGGGCTCGGCGCGTCAGGGCCCGCTGATCCGGAGGAGGATCAGACGGAGTCGCCACCCTGGCGGCGGACGTCGGCCTCGCGACGGGCCAGCTCGGCCTCGCGGGCGGCCAGCTCGGCCTCGCGATCGGCGACCGTGCGGGACTCGAGGCTCTTGGTCTCGGCCTTCTCGGCCTTCTCGGCCTCTTCGTTGCCCTTCTCGAACTCCCGGCGGGCCTCGCCGAGCGAGCGTGCCAGCTTCGGCAGCTTCGCACCGCCGAAGATGAGCAGGACGATCACGAGGATGATGATCCACTCGGGGCCCTGGGGATCATGTCGGCACCCTATCCGCCCGTCGACGCCGGGCGGTAGGCGGGGCGGGCGGGCGACGGCTGGCATGCTGCGGCGGTGCTGGAGTGCGTCGTCAACGTGAGCGAGGGGGTCGATGCCGACCGTCTGGCCCGGCTGCGCGACGCCGTTCGCGACGACCTGCTCGACGTCCACACCGACGCCCACCACAACCGCTCGGTCCTCACCCTGGTGGGCGAGGAGGCGCCCCGTCGCCTCGCCGCGGAGGCGGTGGCGCGTGCTCGACCTGCGCACCCACGAGGGCGTGCACCCGCGCATCGGGGTGGTCGACGTCGTGCCGTTCGTGGCCCTCGGCGACTCGACGGCCGCCGACGCCCGCGCCGCCCGCGACCGCTTCTGCACCTGGGCCGGCGGAGGAGCTGGCGGTGCCGTGCTTCGCCTACGGCCCGGAGCGCACGCTCCCCGACGTCCGCCGCCACGCGTTCCGGGACCTGGCCCCGACGACGGGGCCGGAGCGGCCCCACCCCTCCGCGGGGGCGATGGCGGTCGGCGCCCGGCCGGTGCTGGTGGCCTACAACCTGTGGCTGGCCGAGCCCGACCTCGCCCTGGCCCGCGAGGTGGCCCGGGAGCTCCGGTCACCGCAGGTGCGGACCCTCGGCCTGGCCGTCGGCGACGAGGTCCAGGTGTCGATGAACCTGGTCGACCCGCTGGCCGTGGGCCCGGCCGACGTCTGGGACGCGGTCGCAGCGAGGACCGGGATCGCCCGGGCCGAGCTGGTGGGGCTGGTGCCCCGGGCCGTGCTGGACGACGTCGAGCCGGCGCGCTGGGAGCGGCTCGACCTGGCGTCGGAGCGGACCATCGAGGCCCGCCTGGCCGCGGTCGGACGCTGACCCAGGTGCAGGCGTCAGGCGCCGCCGGCGGCGGTCTGCGACGCGGCCTCGGACGCCCGGCGGGCGATGGCCCGCTGGCGACGCAGACGGCGACGCTCGCGCTCGCTCATCCCGCCCCAGATGCCGAACTTCTCGCCGTTGACCAGGGCGAACTCGAGGCAGTCGTCACGGACGACGCAGCCCCGGCACACCTCCTTGGCCTCGCGCGTCGAGGCCCCCCGCTCCGGGAAGAACAGGTCGGGATCGACGCCGAGGCAGTTGGCGTAGTCCTGCCACCCCGGCTGCTCTGCTGTCTCGTGGGAGATGTGCACGGCGACCCTCCAGACCCGGGCTGTGCCAACGGCCAATAGCACATTGGTAATTACAACGGTGTGATCTTGACCTCTCGTCGGCCGGAACGCAAGAGCCGTTAGGTTTCCGCCCATGTCAGGGCACCGGCCGCACCTCCCGCCGCCCGGGAACGACGCGTCGTACGCGGTGTTCCCGAAGGACGCGCGCACCACCACGAGCGACGGGACCACCCTGGCCTGGACCCTCCTCGACCCGCCCTCCGACGTCGAGCGCCGGCTGCCCGTCGTGACCGCCAGCGGGTGGTCGTGCAGCGACGCGTACTGGGCCTTCATCGCCCCGGCGCTGGTCGCCGCCGGGCACCCGGTGCTGGTGCTCGACGCCCGCGGCCACGGCGCCTCGGGGCTCCCCCGCCACCCCGGCTACGGCGCCCGCGGCCTGCGCACCGAGGACGTGGCCATCGAGCGCATCGCCACCGACCTGCTCGAGGTCGCCACCGACGCCGGCCTCGACCGGTTCGTGCTCATGGGCCACTCGATGGGTGTGCAGGTGATCCTGGAGGCCGACCGACTCGCTCCCGACCGGGTCGCGGGGCTGGTGCTCATCGCCGGCAGCTACGAGAACCCGATGCGGACCTTCTTCGGGATGCCGGTCCTCGACCTCGCCTTCCCGGCCCTGGAGGCCGCGGCCACGACCGTGCCCCCGCCGCTCCTCCGCCTGGCCATGCAGCCGGCCCGCATCACCGCCTTCGGCGCGTGGGCCGCCAAGCAGGCCCGGGCCACCGGCCCCAAGACCCGCCACGAGGACATCGCCCCCTACCTCCGGCACATCGCGGCCGCCGACGTCGCGGTGATGGTCCGCACCGCCGGCGCCATGCGTCGGCACTCGGCGGCCGGGCACCTGCGCCACATCGACCGGCCGACGCTGATCCTCGCCGCCGACCACGACACCTTCACCCCGCCGCGGTGCTCGCAGCGGATGTTCGAGCAGATCCCGACGGCCGAGATCCAGTGGTTCCCCCACACCGGCCACACCCTCCCGATCGAGGAGCCCGAGGCGATCGTCGCCCACATCGACGAGTGGTACGAGCGACGGGTGGCGCCGACCGCCGCGAAGGCGGGCTGACCGTGGACGACATCGTGGTCGGCGACGACGACGTGCCCCGGTGCGGGTGGTGCGGCACCGACCCCACCTACGTCGCCTACCACGACGACGAGTGGGGCCGACGGGTCACCGACGACACCCGGCTCTTCGAGAAGCTGAGCCTCGAGGGCTTCCAGTCGGGCTTGAGCTGGATCACGATCCTGCGCAAGCGCCCCGGCTTCCGGGAGGCCTTCGCCGGGTTCGACATCCCGACCGTCGCCGCCTTCGACGACGCCGACGTCGAGCGCCTCGTCACCGACGCCGCCATCGTCCGCCACCGCGGGAAGATCACCGCCGTCATCGACAACGCGGCGCGGGCCCTCGAGCTGATCGAGGAGGTCGGGTCGCTGTCCGACCACCTGTGGTCGTTCGCACCGGAGCCCCGGGCCGCCGCCGACCGACCGCAGCGGATGGGCGACCTCACCCCGACCTCGCCCGAGTCGATCGCCCTGTCGAAGGACCTCAAGCGGCGGGGCTGGCGGTTCGTCGGCCCGACGACCGTCTACGCCTTCATGCAGTCGATGGGCATGGTCGACGACCACCTCGCCGCCTGCTGGCGCAGCGAGGGCTGACGCCCCTGCGGTTCAGCCGGCCCGGCGGCGGGTCATCTGGCGGCGCTGCTCGATGAAGTCGACCAGCACGTAGTCGCCCAGCGTCTCCGGGGTGGTGAAGAAGGCCCGGCCCCGGTTGAGCTCGGTGAGCCGCTCGATGAACTGCTGGAGGTACGGCGTGGCGTCGAGCATGAAGGTGTTGATGCGGATGCCGTCGCGGGTGGCCCGCAGCACCTCGGTGAGGGTGGCGTCGATCGTCTCCTGCACCGGCGGGTAGTGGAAGACGGGGTCGCCGGCCCGGTTCAGGTGGGCGGTGGGCTCGCCGTCGGTGACCATGATGATCTGCTTGGTGCCGCCCCGACCGGCGAGCATCTTCCGGGCCAGCATGAACCCGTGCTGCATGTTGGTGCCGTACACGAAGTCCCACGACACCTCGGGCAGCTCGTGGGCGGCGATGGGCCGGGCCACCTCGCTGAAGCCGACCAGCCCGAGGTAGTCCCGCGGGTACTGGGTCGAGATCAGGTGGTGCAGCGCCATGGCCACCTTCTTGGCCGGCAGGAAGTTGTCGCGCATCGGCATCGACAGCGACAGGTCGACCATCAGCACCGTCGACGCCTTCACCATCTGCTCGGTGCGCTCGACCTCGAAGTCGTCGGGCGTGAGGCGCACCGGGGTGCCGCCGCCCTGGCGGGCGATGGCGTTGCGGATGGTGCGCTCGATCTGGAGGTTGAACGGGTCGCCGAACTCGTAGGGCTTGGTGTCGTCGGCCCGCTCGTGCCCGACGCCGGTGCGCACCGTCTCGTGGCGACCGAGGCGGTGCGGGTCGAGCGTCTTGAAGATGTCGGCCAGCGCGTTGCGGCCGATCCGGCGAAGCCCGGCCGGGGTGAGCTCGAGCCGGCCCTCGCGCTGCTCGATCAGACCGGCCTCGGTGAGCATGTCGACCAGCTCGCCCATGCGCTCGAGGCTCTGGGCGGCCTCGTCGCCCAGGAGCTGGCGGGCCCGGTCGAGGTCGACGTCGGCCAGGGCACCGGGCGAGGAGGCCCGGGTGAGCAGCTGCTCGAGCTGGTCGAGGTCGCCCAGCTCGTCCATCAGGCCGGCGGCCTCGGCGAAGCCCAACGGGTCGGCGCCCTCGAACTCGTAGCGACGGCCCCAGCCCGCGTCGGGGAACAGCGACCGCAGGTTGGCCCCGAGCTGGTCCATCTGCCAGCGGAGGTCGAGGTCGTCGAGCAGCGACTCCGACAGCGACTGGAGCTGCTCCCGCTGCTCGGGCGACATCGACGCCAGCATCGACTGCATCGCCGCCATGCGTCGGGCCATGGCCTCGAGCAGCTCGTCGAGGTCCTTCGGGTCCTCGGGGAACATGTCGCCGAAGCGGTCCATGAACCCCTGGAAGTCGGGCTGCTCGCCGGCGGCCCGCTGGGCGAGCATCTCGTTCAGCGCGGCGAGCATGTCCTTGACCCGAGCCATGTGCTCCGGGTCGGGGTTGGCCATGGCGTCCGACATGCCGTCGAACCAGGACTGGACCATCTCCTTGCGGAGCTCGTCCATCAGGGCGTCGAACTCGTCGCGGGCCTCGTCGGAGGTGAAGTCGTGCTCCTGGAGGGCGCGCACCTGGCCCGCGAGGTCGGGCGGCAGCGCGGCCAGGTCGTCGCGGCGCTGGCGGGCGACCTCGCCGGTGAGCTCCTGGCGCCGGGCGTCGCCGCTGTCGGCAGCCTCCTGCTCGAAGGCGTCGATGGCCTCCGCGTCCTTCTCGACGACCTCGCGGAGGCGCTGGGCGATGTCCTCGTACGCGCCGCCGAGGTCGTGGGCCTCGAGCCGCTCGCGGCGGGCGTCCCGCAGCCGTTCGAGCAGCTCGCGGACGCCCTGGACGTCCTGGCCGTTGCGATCCTGGAAGCCCTGCTGCATCAACCGGCGGAGGGCCGCCGAGAGATCGCCGTGGTACAGCAGGTCGTCGGTGACCTCGCCGAGGACGTCGTCGGCGTCGAACTCGAAGCCGGTCTGCGAACCGTCCCAACGCGAGTACCGGAACCGTGAGGTCACCGGGCCACGCTACCGGCACCGGCCGGGACGTGGGTCGGGCACGGGTCGGGCATGGGTCCGGTCCACGAGCGCCGGCCGACGATGATGACCGGGTGACGTCCTCGCCCGACCCCTCCCCCGCGCCCGCGGGGCCTGCGGCGGGCGTCGCCACGGGCTGGCTCGTCGCCGGCGGCCTCGTGGTGGTCGCGCTGCTGCCGCTGCTGCTCATGGGTCCGGGCACCGACCTCGACGTGCGGGCCGTGATCATGTCGGGGCGCTCGATCGTGGGCGAGGGCGGCTACGTCGTCAGCCGGGCGCCGGGCGCACCGGTGCACGAGGCCGCGGTGGGCGTGCTCGACCTCGTCGGCGGGACGATCGCCACCAACCTCGGCTCGCTCGTGGCCGCCATCGCCCTGACCCTCGGGCTGGCGGCCCTGCTCCGGCACGAGGGCGTCGGCCGGGTCGGCCTGTCGACCGCGGTCGTCGTGGCCAACCCGTGGTTCCTCGTCGCGGCGACGTCGACGATCGACTTCCTGTGGGCGCTCGCCCTCTGGGTGGGCGCCGCGCTGGTGCTCCGCCGGGCCCCGACCGTCGCGGGTGCCGTCGGCGCCGGGGTGCTGGCCGGGCTCGCCGTCGGCTCCCGGTCGTCGACCGCACTGCTGGTCGTCGGCCTCGCCCTGGCCGAGGCCCTCGACCGCCGCGACCCCGACGCGTCGGATCGCGACCCGCCCTCCCCGTCGCCCGTCGCCCGCGCCGCGGTGCTGCTGGGGGTCGCCGGCGTCGTGGGCGCGCTGGCGTTCCTCCCGGCCTTCCTGTCCAACGACTCCTCGCTGGCCTTCGCCCAGAACGACGTGCCCACCTCCTCCTTCGCGGTGCAGGTCGGCCGCTTCCTCACCAAGGACCTCTACTTCTTCGGGCCCTTCGCGGCGGTGGCCCTCCTCCTCGCCGTGCCCGCCGTGGTCCGGTGCCTCGCCCGCTGGCGGATCGACTGGCTGGTGCGGCTGGGCACCATCACCGTCGTCGTCTCGCAGCTCCTCTTCCTCCGCTACCCGTGGAAGATGGGCCACCTGCTCCCGACGCTGGTGGGCCTGGCGATGCTGCTCGCCCGGGCGCTGGGCGACCGACCCCGGCTGCTCGGTGCCGTGGTCGCAGCCCAGCTGCTCTACGCGGTGGTGTCGATCGGGCTGATCGCCCCCGACACCCCCAACGCCGCGACCGGCGGACGGCTCACCTTCGACCCCCGTTGGGGGGCGCTGGTCATCGACGTGCAGTGCCGGCTCGACGACCCGGACGCGTGGGACGCTCCCACCACCGACGAGCTCCCACCGGGATCGACCGAGCGGTCGGCCGAGGAGCGCATCGCCGCGGTGTGGGACTGCGCCAAGCCCTGGGCCCGCTGACCGGAGCCGCCCTCAGGCGATCGCGGCGGGGACCCCGGCGGTGGCCCGGAGCCCGGCGATGGCCGAGGTGAGCACGGCCTCCTTGAAGTCCTGGGTGACCTCGCGCCGCTCCACGGTCTTCCGGTAGGTGATCGGGCCGATCACGATGGCGACCGCGGTGTCGAGGTCGAGGTCGGCCCCGATCTCGCCCCGCAGCTGGGCCAGCTGGAGGATCGTGCGGAGCGGGCGACGCCGCTCGGCGACGATCTCGTCCACCAGGGAGTCGATCACCTCGTCGCGCCCGGCCGCGTCGATGAGGAGGGGCAGCAGGTCGTTGAGCGTGCGCTGGGACTCGGCCGAGTAGCGCTCCATCAGGGCCCGCAGGTCCGACGCCAGCGACCCGGTGTCAGGGGTGGCGATCTCGACCATGCAGGACTCGAGGCTGCGCCGGATGAGGCCCTCGCGCGACTCGAAGTGGCGGTAGAGGGTGCTCTTGGCCACGCCGGATCGGGCGGCCACCTCCTCGAGGGTGACCCCCTCGACCCCGGCGTCGAGCAGCAGCCGCAGCGTCGCGTCGATCGCGGCGCGGTGCGCCTGCTCGCTCCGGGGTCTCGCCATGCTCCGAAACCGTAGCGAAACCCTCGCCGCTTGCCACCGATGGCAGCCTCCAACCGATCCGCCAGGTGACAGATATCACGTCCGGAACAGGGAAAGTGCCTGCGCGGTTGGACGTCTTCGCCCCCTAGGGTTCTGAAACGCACTCGTAGCGAAACACGCGAGCCGAACGCACAAGACGAAGGACCGGCCGAGCATGGCGACCACCGCAGCAGCACCACCATCCGCACCAGGCGACCACGGGATCGACCCGCACGTGTTCGAACGGCGGTGGTCGATCCTGGCCGTGCTCTGCACCAGCCTGCTGATCGTCATCATCGGCAACACCAGCCTCAACGTCGCCATCCCCACCCTGGCCCGCGACCTCGACGCCTCGACCAGCCAGCTCCAGTGGATGATCGACGCCTACTCGCTCGTCTTCGCCGGCCTCCTCTTCACCGCCGGGACCCTCGGCGACCGCTTCGGCCGCAAGGGCGCCCTCCAGGCCGGCCTCGCCCTGTTCCTCGTCGGCGCGGTGATGGCCAGCCTCGCCGACACGTCGTCCGCGGTGATCGTCGCCCGGGCGGTCATGGGTGTCGCCGCCGCCTTCGTCATGCCGTCGACGCTGTCGATCCTCACCAACGTCTTCCCCGCCCACGAACGGCCGAAGGCCATCGCGGTCTGGGCCGGCATCTCCGGCGGTGGCGCGGCCATCGGCCCCATCGCCTCCGGCTGGCTGCTCGAGCACTTCTGGTGGGGCTCGGTCTTCCTCGTCAACGTGCCGGTGATCATCGCCGCCCTCGTGCTCGGCGCCTGGCTCGTCCCGCGGTCGAAGGACCCGGAGGAGCAGCCGCTCGACCTGGTCGGCGCCGGCCTGTCGATCGTCGGCCTGAGCGCCCTCGTGTACGCCATCATCGAGGGCCCCCACAAGGGGTGGACGTCGACCCCGACGCTCGCCACCTTCGGCCTGGCCTTCCTCGCCCTCGGGCTGTTCGCGGCCTGGGAGCTGCGGACCCGCTACCCGATGCTCGACCTGCGCCTGTTCCGCGACCGGCGGTTCAGCGTGGCCTCGGCCGGGATGACGCTGACCTTCTTCGCCATGTTCGGCACCTTCTTCCTGGTCGCCCAGTACTTCCAGCTGGTGCTCGGCTACTCGCCGCTCGAGTCCGGTCTGCTCCAGCTGCCGATGGCCGCGGTGATCATGTCGGTCGCCCCGCAGGTGCCGAAGCTGGTCGCCCGCTTCGGTGCCCACCGGGTCGTGCCGTTCGGCCTCGGCTCCACCGCCCTCGGCCTGGCGATCTTCTCGCAGGTGCAGGTCGACAGCTCGGTCTGGGCGGTCTACGCCGCCATCATCCCGCTGGCCCTGGGCATGGCCATCACCATGACGCCGCTCACCACGCTGATCATGTCGGCGGTCCCGCTGGGCAAGGCCGGCGTCGGCTCGGCCATGAACGACACCACCCGGGAGCTGGGCGGTGCGCTCGGCGTCGCCGTGCTGGGCTCGGTCGTGACGTCGCGGTTCGTGTCGCAGCCTCGGCCCGGCCCTGGCGAACCTCCCCGAGACGCTGCGGGGCATCGCCGAGAGCGGCCTGACCGGTGCCCTGGGCGTCGCCGACCAGATCGGCGGCGACCCAGGGCGCGGCCCTCGCCGCCGACGCCCAGCAGGCCTTCGTCGACGGGCATGGGCCTGGCCGCCATGGTCGGAGCCGTGATCGTGCTCATCGCCGCCGTCGGCGTCGTGGTTCCTGCTGCCTCAGGGCGGGACGATCCCGGCCGGCGCCCACGCCGTCGACGTCACCGACCACCACCAGCTCGAGGGCGCGGCCGGCGATCTCGTGGACGACGGCATCCTCGAGCCCTCCCCCGTCATCGACTGACGACCGATCGGGTCCCCGCCTCGCCGGCGCCGTCCCCAGGGGCGGCGCCGGCGGCGCGCCCGGGGGCTACCCGGGGAAGTTCGCGGCCAGGGACACGCAGAAGGGGTGGCCGGCCGGGTCCAGCAGCACGCGGTGGCTGGCCGGCTCCGGTTGCCACGGCGCGCGGACCGCACCCAGGTCGAGGGCGCGGCGTTCGGCCTCGTCGAGGTCGTCCACCGCGAGGTCGACGTGGCACTGCTTGGGCACCGCGCCCTCGGGCCAGGTGGGCGGGACGTGGTGCTCCACCCGCATCGCGGTCAGCAGGAGGTGGTCGAGCCCGACCACCACGATGTCGTCCCGCTCGACGAGGACCTCGCCGCCGAGCAGGTCCGCCCAGAAGGCGCCGAGGGGTGCGGGATCAGCACAGTCGAGCGAGACGGCTCCGAGTCGGATCGTCGTCACCCGCGCACCCTACCGACGCGCCATCGGGTTGATCCCGGGCAGTCCCGGGAGCTGGCGTCGTTGACCATCAAGGTCCGAAGCGGTGGACACGCCCCTGAGGCACCCGCGGTCCGGGCGCGCGAGGTCAGCCGTCATGACGGTCACCGTCGCCGCTGCCGTCGGCCCGGCGTCTGTCGTCAGCTCGCCACCTCAGCGGGGGTGAGGTGACCACAAGAGCGCGCCTCGGGCCGGCGCCGAGAGCCGTGCCCCCTCCGGCCCTCATCGCCACGGGGTCGGGGCGGGGACCGTACCGTTGGGCCGGCAGCGGCCGGCACGGGAGGTGGTGATGGGGTGGAGCTCGATGGCGGGGCCGTGGGCGGACCTGCGGGCGCGCGTCCGCGACGCCGGGGCCCACCGGTCGTGGACGATCGAGGCCAACGACGGGATCATCGCCACGGCCGGCCTTCTGCTCGGGTTCGCGGGGGCGGGCGCGTCGAACCGGCTGCTGCTGTTCACCGCGACCGCGGCCACGATCGCCGGCGGGCTCAGCGTCGGTGGGGCGTCGTGGGCCGAGGAGGCGGCCGAGCGCGACGCCCAGCTCCTCTACGCCGAGCGGGAGCGGGCCGACCTCGCCACGGACCCCCACGGTGAGCTGGAGGAGCTCCGACGCCACTGGGAGGAGCGGGGCCTCGACCCCGAGACCGCCGCGGAGGTGGCGCGCCAGCTGAGCGCGCACGACGCCCTCGCCGCCCAGCTCGAGTGGGAGTACGACTTCGACCGCCCGATGTCGGCCGCGTCCCCCGTCTTCTTCGGCCTCGGCGCCGGGCTGGCCTACATGGTCGGCGCGCTGGTCCCCCTCCTCATCACCTACTTCGCGCCGGTGGACATCGAGCCCTGGGCGATCGGGGCCGCGGTGGTGATCGCCCTGGTGCTCTCGTCGCTGGTGTCGTCCCGCACCGGCCAGCTGATGCCGCGACGGATGCTGGCGAGGACGCTCGTCGTCGGCGCCGTCACGCTGGTGGTGAGCTACGTCGCCGGCGAGCTCCTGCTGTAGCGACGGCGGGGCCGGTCCCAGCCGGCCCCGAAGGGTCAGCGACCTCGATAGGTGGCGCGGGAGCCGACGGAGTCCTTGTTGAGGCGCTTCGACAGGTGGAGGCCCTCCAGCACCAGCTCGGCCGCGCTGGCCCGCACGGCCGGCACCGCACCGGGGCCGGCGAGCTCGTCGACGACCTCGGCCAGACCGGGACGGGCGGCGAGGCTGGCGATGTAGTCGGCGGTCGAGACGTCCTCGCCGACGTGGAGCACCTCGCCGTCGTCGAAGGACTCGACCACCGCGCCGGTGACCGCGGCACCCACCCGATCGCGGAACACGGTGAGCACCGCCTGGTGGAGCAGCTTCTCGACGATGGCGCCCTCGCGGCCCTCCTCGAACGACTCGACCTCGACCTTGCCCATGGTGGACGCGGCCAGCGCGTCGAGGTCGGTGATGCGGGGCGCGACGACCTCCTCGCCGAGCCGGAGCGAGCGCCGCACCGCGTTGGCGACGAGGGTCTCGCGGTTGGTGACGGTGAGCCGCACCGAGACACCCGAGCGCTGGCTGATGTTGCTGGACCCACGGGCGAGGTGGCTGAAGGTGGCGACGATGTCGTCCATCCAGTCGGGGATGACGACCTCGACTCCCTCGACCTCGAACGGGCGGGACTCCTGGCGGGCGATGGCGACCTCGGTCGCGACCTCCAGCGGGTAGTGGGTGCGGATCTGGGCCCCGAAGCGGTCCTTCAGCGGCGTGATGATGCGGCCGCGGTTGGTGTAGTCCTCCGGGTTGGCCGAGGCCACCAGGAGCACGTCGAGCGGCAGGCGGACCTTGTAGCCCCGCACCTGGATGTCGCGCTCCTCCAGCACGTTGAGGAGGCCGACCTGGATGCGCTCCGACAGGTCGGGCAGCTCGTTGATGGCGAAGATGCCGCGGTTGGTGCGGGGCACCAGGCCGTAGTGGAGGGTGAGCTCGTCGGCCAGGTAGCGGCCCTCGGCGACCTTGATCGGGTCGACCTCGCCGATCAGGTCGGCGATCGAGGTGTCGGGGGTGGCCAGCTTCTCGCCGAAGCGGTCGTCCCGGTGCACCCACTCGATCGGGGTGTCGTCGCCGCGGTCGTGGACGAGGTCGCGGGCCGGCCGGGAGATCGGCGCGTAGGGGTCGTCGAGGATCTCGGAGCCGGCGACGATCGGCAGCCACTCGTCGAGCAGGCCGGTGAGCGAGCGGATCATGCGGGTCTTGGCCTGGCCGCGCTCGCCGAGGAACACGATGTCGTGCCCGGCGAGGACGGCGTTCTCGAGCTGCGGGAGGACGGAGTCCTCGTAGCCCATGACGCCGGCGACCAGCGGTTCGCCGGCCCGCACCTTGGCCAGCGCGTTGCGCTGGATCTCCTGCTTGACCGGGACCGAGCGCCAGCCCGACGCCCGCAGCTGACCGAGGGTGGCCGGACGCGACGACATGCCGCCAACCTACCGGCGCGCTGCGCCACCCCGCGGCCCCGGACCGGGCACGAGTGCCGGCTCCGCCCCGGCTGTGGGCACCGAGCCCCGCATCCCGTATCCTCGTGCCGTCCGGGCCGAGCGCGACGAGGGGGGGTCCCTGCGATGTCGACGCCCACAACCATCCCCAGCTTCACCGTGGCCCTGCCCGAGGGCTGGCGCTCCGACCGGGGTGCCGACGGGAGCGTGCGCGCGGTGCCCGAGCGCCCCGAGGCCACGGACCCGACGCGCCTCACCGTCACCGCCGGCATCGACCCCTCGGCGGCCGGCAGCATCGACGACTACGCCACCGCCCACGTGCAGCGCCTCGTCCGCCGCTTCGACGAGGCCCTGCCCATCGAGGTCCACCACCACGAGGGCGTCGACGGACCCACCCTCGACCTCACGGTGGCGTTCCAGGACGAGGGGGCCGACCTGACGACCGTCGAGCGCCACGTGATCGTCGCCCCACAGGTCGTCCTGGTGGCCTCGGCCACGACCACCGACCACCGCTGGCCCACCATCGCAGGCACCCTGTGCGCCGCGGTGCGCTCCCTGCGGCTGACGCCATGACCACGCCGCCGCCCGTCCCCGCGTCAGTCGTCGCCACCTCGACGCGCTGTGCCGCATGGGGCGCTACATCCCGGCACCCGTCGAGCCCGAGGAGGTCGCCGCGCTGGAGGAGGCCGGCGCGCTGGTCGACGGCGAGTGCCACCCCGGCCTGGTGGGCGCGGTGGCCGTGCTGAACGCGGTCTCGTCCAAGCTGCACGTCCGACGGTGGTACCGCGGCAACCGCTCGCACCTGGCGGGCTTCGTCGGCCCGGCCGGCGTGACCCTGCTGATCGGTCCGCTCGAGGCCGACGTGCCGGTCAGGATCGTGCACCGGTCCCGGGCCACCACCACCCCGCGCCTGCTCGCCAGCTTCGTCGGCCTCGGCCCGACCCGGACGGCGACCGCTCCCCTGCCTCGCGAGGCCATGTCGTGGAGCGACGTCCTGGCCATCACCGGCCCGGACCGCCCCGAGTGGGTGGCGGAGATCGTCGACCCCGACGTGGAGCCGGTGGTGTGGGACATGGCCTGGCAGGCGAACCCCGACGTGGCGTCGTCGAACGTGCTCAACGTCGTCGGGTTCGGAGGGGCGGTCCTCGCCGAGGTCCTGGCCCTCGACCGGGCCGACCCGGCGGCCGGGTTCCGACTCGTCGCCCGCCCGCCCGGGGCCATCTGGTGGGCCCTGTGCCGCATCGTCCGCGGATCGGGAGCCGACCCGCCGCCGGCGCCGGCGTTCGGTCCGCTCCCCGACATCGCGCCCTCGGTCGAGCTGGTCGACCCGGTCGACGTCGACCTCACCGATGGCTCGGCCACCGCGGGCACGGCCGAGGCATCGTCGACCCCGGCCTGAGCCGGTCCGCACGCCCGCGTCGCCGGCCGTGCGCCAGGTTCAGTCCCGACCGGTCGCCCGCAGCAGGGCGACCAGGCGGGCGACGCCGTCGGCGGAGAGGTCGAGCTCGTCGGCCAGGTCGTGCACGGTGACCGGCTCGCCCTCCTCGGCCCGACGGCGGAGGGCCCCGACGGCCTCCGGAGGTGCCAGCCGGCGGAGGGCCTCCCGCCACACCAGCACCTCGTCCTTCTCGGTCAGGAGAGGGCACACGTCCGGGTGCCCGAGGCCCCGCTCGACGTGGACCAGCTCGTGGGCCAGCACCTCGCGCCGCTCACGACGGTCGAGCGTCTCCTCCAGGTAGATCGCGTCACGTCCCCCGGATCGGACCCACAGGCCCCGGCAGCCGTCGAGCGGCGCGAACCAGAGCTCGACCGCGTCGAGCTCGCGCAAGGTCCGCCACGGGTTCCAGCGCTCCGCCATGACCCCATGGTCTCGCGAGGGTGCGACAGGGACGCCGCCGGCGGTCCGACGCCGATCCCACGCCCGGGGAGGCGGGCGATCAGCGCGACCGGGGCTTGTGCCGGCGACTGGCCGGAGGAGGAGGGGCGCCCGCCGGGCCGTCGGCCGCGGCCACGCCCTCGACCGACGGCTCGACCTCCCGGATGCGGGGCCCGCCGGAGGCGTCGATCAGCACCGCCACCCGCTCCCGGTCCCAGAGCAGGTCGAGGGGGTGCATCCCGAGCGACGCGCTGAAGCGCTCGACGGTCTGGAGGGTCACGTTGCGCTCGCCCCGCTCGAGCCCGCCGATGTAGGTGCGGTGCACGTGGAGGTGCTCGGCCATCGCCTCCTGGGAGAGGCCCATCCGGGTGCGTTCGGCCCGCAGGTTGCGACCGAGGGCCTGCTGGAGGGCGCCTTCCACATCCGAAGCCTCCTGACCCGCCACCGATCAGTCGACAGACCGATCAGTAGCACACCGGGGCCTGCGCTGCCACGCGGCCGGGTAGCGTCGACCGGGCATGGACCTGTCCGGCCGCTGGCACGCCCTCGAGGCCGACGACCACCTCCGCCGCACGTGGCTCGACGAGGGCGACGACCGCGGCTGGGAGCCGATCGACGTCCCGGGGCACTGGCGGTCGACCCCCGCCTTCGCCGGGTCCGACGGTCCGGTGCTCCACCGTCGCCACTTCACCTGCGAGCGCCCCGACGCCCCCGCCGGGGAGCGGGCCTGGCTGGTGCTCGACGGCTGCTTCTACCAGACCGACGTCTGGCTCGACGGGGCCTACGTGGGCGACACCGAGGGCTACTTCTTCCCGCACGCGTTCGACGTGACCGAGGCGCTCGCCGACCGCACCGAGCACCTGCTGGGCGTCGAGGCCACGTGCGGACGCCCGGGCGACCTCACCGCCAAGCGGAACCTCACCGGTGTGTTCCAGCACTGGGACCGGCTCGACCCCGACTGGAACCCCGGCGGGATCTGGCGACCGGTGCGCATCGAGCGCAGCGGGCCCGTCCGCATCCGCCACCTCCGGGTGCTGTGCCGGGCGGCCACGGCCGAGCAGGCCACCGTCGGCATGCGCGCCGTGCTCGACGCGGCCGCCCCCGGGCCGGTGACGGTGCGCACCACCGTCGCCGGGATCGACGCGGAGGAGGTGCACACCCTCGCGGCGGGCGAGAACCAGCTGACGTGGACGGTCACGGTCCCCGAGCCGGACCTGTGGTGGCCCCACGCCCTCGGCGGACAACCCCTGCACGACGTGACCGTCGAGGTGCTCGTCCGGGACGCGGACGACGCGCCCCGCACCACGAGCGACCGCCGGGTGCGGCGCATCGGGTTCCGTCAGGTGGCCCTGCGCGACTGGGTCGCGTCGGTGAACGGTGAGCGGCTCTTCCTGAAGGGGTCCGACCTCGGGCCCACCCGGATGGCGCTGGCCGAGGCGACGCCCGACGAGCTGGCCCGCGACGTCGCCCTCGCGGTCGAGACCGGCCTCGACCTGCTGCGGGTGCACGCCCACGTCAGCCGGCCCGAGCTGTACGACGCGGCCGACGAGGCCGGGCTCCTGCTCTGGCAGGACATGCCCCTCCAGTGGGGGTACGCCCGCACGGTGCGCAAGCAGGCGGTGCGCCAGGCGCGCGAGGCGGTCGACCTCCTGGGCCACCACCCGTCGGTGGCGATCTGGTGCGGTCACGACGAGCCCGTCGCCCTCGACGTCGAACCGGGCCGGGAGGCCCCGCCCGCGTCCGCGGCCCGCCGGGTCGTCGGCCAGCAGCTGCCGGGCTGGAACCGCACCGTGCTCGACCGATCGATCAAGCGGGCCCTCGTCCGCAACGACGGCACCCGCCCCGTCATCCCCCACTCCGGGGTCGTCCCCCACCCGCCCAAGCTCGACGGCACCGACACGCACCTGTCCCTCGGGTGGGCCACGGGTGAGGAGGGCGACCTGCCCGCGTTGGCCCGCGTGCTGCCGCGGATGGTCCGCTTCGTGACCGGGATGGGCGCGCAGGCCGTGCCCGACACCGACGACTTCGTCGACCGGGCGGGCTGGCCGGACCTCGACTGGGACCACCTGGCCCGCAGCCACGGCCTCCAGCGCTCGGCCATGGAGCGCCACGTCCCGCCCGACGCCCACCTCACCTACGAGGCCTGGAGGGCGGCGACCCAGCGGTACCAGGCGAGGCTCGTGCGCCGGCAGGTCGAGGAGCTGCGGCGGCTGAAGTACCGGCCGACCGGTGGGTTCGTGCACGTCGGGTTCGCCGACGGCCACCCGGGCATCACCGCGTCGGTGCTCGACCACGAGCGGGTGCCCAAGCCGGGGTGGCACGCGCTGCACGCCGCCTGTCGCCCCGTGATCGTCGTTGCCGACCGGTTGCCCGCGGCCCTGCGACCCGGCGAGCCCCTGGCCCTCGACGTCCACGTCGTGAGCGACCGGCGCGACGCGATCGACGACCTGGTCGCCACCGTCGAGGTCCGCTGGTCCGGGGGCGGCCACACCTGGCGGTTCCAGGGGACCGTCGTGGCCGACGCGGTCAGCCGGGTGGGGACGGTGCAGCTGGTCGTGCCCGACGCGCCCGGCCCCCTCGACCTCCGCCTGGCCCTCGTCGACGGGCAGGGCGACCACCTGGCCGACAACGACGACGCCACGGTCGTGCTCGAGCCCTGAGGCCGCCCGAAACCCTCCCGGGCCGGCCAGCCCCCACGTGGTGGGCTGTCGGCGTGCACCCGACGCCACCCGACCGCATCGACCTCGGCGACGTCGTGCTGCGGCGGTGGCAGCCGGACGATGCCGCCGCCCTCGCAGCTGCCGCCGCCGACGCACTCGACCACCTGGCCCCGTGGATGATCTGGGCCACGCCGGACGGGGTCACCGAGGCGGCGATGGCGACGTTCATCGCGGAGACGACGGTGCGGTCCGCCGACGGCGGCGAGGTGATCTACGGCATCGTCGCCCTCGACGGCACCGTCCTCGGCGGCACCGGGCTGCACGACCGGCTGGGCGGGGGCGGCCTGGAGATCGGCTACTGGCTGGCCCCGTCCGCCACCGGCCGAGGCCTGATGACCCGCGTCGCCGGCCACCTCACCGACCTGGCCCTCGGCCTCGACGGGATCGAGCGGGTCGAGATCCACTGCGACGAGGCCAACCGGCCCAGCGCGGCGGTGCCCCGGCGCCTCGGCTACGTCCTCGACCGGATCGTCGACTCCGACCGCCCCCAGGCCCCCGCCGACACCGGGCGCGACATGATCTGGGTGCGCACCGAACCGGTCGGGGCGACCAGCACCGCGACCTGACGCACCGTCAGCGGACCCGACCGCCGTCGAGGCTCCGGTTCTGCTACGGACGATGGGCGGAGGTAGGTTCCGCAGCGATGACAGCCACAGTGACGCGGGGATCCACCGGTCCGGCCACCGTGAAGAAGCCGGCGAAGAAGAGGCCCTTCTTCGTCGACCTCTACCGGTCGGCCGTCGGCAAGAAGTACGTGATGGCCCTCACGGGCATCTGCCATCATGGGGTTCGTCTTCGCCCACATGGTGGGGAACCTGAAGATGTACCTGGGCGCCGAGGAGTTCAACCACTACGGCGAGTTCCTGCGCGAGCTGCTGGTGCCGATCCTGCCCCGCACCGTGGCCCTGTGGCTGATGCGCATCGGGCTGATCGGTGCCTTCGCCCTGCACATCCACTCGGCCTACTCGCCTGACCCGGATCAACCAGTCGGCCCGCTCGACCAAGTACCAGAGCCGCCGCGACTACATCGCCGCCAACTACGCCAGCCGCACCATGCGCGGTCAGCGGCATCATCGTCGGCCTGTTCCTCGTCTGGCACCTGTTCGACCTCACCTTCACCGGCACCGGCTACGACTCCTTCGTCCGGGGCCACCCGTACGAGAACGTCGCCATCAGCCTGGGCCGGGTGCTGGAACGCGGCGATCTACATCGTCGCCAACATCGCCCTCGGCTTCCACCTCTTCCACGGCGTCGTGGAGCCTCTTCCAGTCGATGGGGTGGAACAACCCCCGCTTCAACTCCTGGCGCCGCGACTTCGCCACCGGCTTCGCCGCCTCGTCGTGATCGGCAACGTCTCGTTCCCGATCGCCGTCACCGCCGGCATCGTCTCGGTCTGACGCAGGAAACGGATCCATGACCCTCACCCTCGACGCCAAGATCCCCGACGGCCCCGTCGCCGAGAAGTGGACGACTACAAGTTCGACCGGAAGCTGGTGAACCCGGCCAACCGTCGGCAAGCTACGACGTCATCGTGGTCGGCACCGGTCTCGCCGGTGGCGCCGCCGCCGCCACCCTCGGCGAGCAGGGCTACAAGGTGAAGGCCTTCACCTTCCACGACTCGCCCCGCCGGGCCCACTCGATCGCCGCCCAGGGCGGCATCAACGCGGCCAAGAACTACAAGGGCGACGGCGACTCGATCTACCGCCTCTTCTACGACACGGTGAAGGGCGGCGACTTCCGGGCCCGCGAGGCCAACGTCTACCGCCTGGCCGAGGAGTCGGTGCACATCATCGACCAGATGACCGCCCAGGGCGTCCCCTTCGCCCGGGAGTACGGCGGCCTGCTCGACAACCGCTCCTTCGGCGGCGCCCAGGTGTCGCGCACCTTCTACGCCCGGGGCCAGACCGGCCAGCAGCTCCTGCTCGGCGTCTACCAGCAGCTGGCCCGCCAGGTCGGGCTCGGCAACGTCGACGCTCTACAACCGCATCGGAGCTGGTCGACGTCGTGGTCGTCGACGGCAAGGCCGCCGGCATCGTCGTCCGCGACCTGCTCACCGGCGAGGTGTCGAGCCACTCGGCCCACGCCGTGGTGCTGGCCACCGGCGGCTACTCGCAACGTCTTCTTCCTGTCGACCAACGCCATGGACTGCAACGTCACCGCGGCGTGGCGGGCGCACCGCAAGGGCGCGGCGTTCGCCAACCCCTGCTACACGCAGATCCACCCGACCTGCATCCCGCAGAGCGACGACTTCCAGTCGAAGCTCACCCTGATGTCGGAGTCGCTCCGCAACGACGGCCGCATCTGGGTCCCGAAGGACCCCGACGAGACCCGCCCGCCGGACCAGATCCCCGAGGACGACCGCGACTACTACCTCGAGCGCCGCTACCCGAGCTTCGGCAACCTCGCCCCGCGCGACATCGCCAGCCGCGCCGCCAAGGTCGAGGTCGACGAGGGCCAGGGCGTCGGCCCGCTCAAGAACGGCGTCTACCTCGACTTCGCCGAGGCCATCGGCCGCCTCGGCCGAGGACGTCATCGAGGAGCGCTACGGCAACCTCTTCGAGATGTACGAGCGCATCACCGACGAGTCGCCGTACGAGGTGCCGATGCGCATCTACCCGGCCCCCCACTACACGATGGGCGGGCTCTGGGTGGACTACGAGCTGATGACCACGGTGCCCGGGCTCTACTGCACCGGCGAGGCCAACTTCAGCGACCACGGCGCCAACCGCCTCGGCGCCTCGGCCCTGATGCAGGGCCTGGCCGACGGCTACTTCGTCCTGCCCAACACGATCAGCAACTACCTGGCGCCGCAGCTGGGCACCCAGCCGGTGCCCACCGACCACCCCGAGTTCCAGGCCGCCGAGGCCGCCGCCCGCGAGCGCTTCGGCCGGCTACCTCTCCATCGGTGGCACCCGCTCGCCGGACTCGTTCCACAGGAGCTGGGCAAGATCATGTGGAGACTACTGCGGCATGGAGCGCACCAAGCAGAGCCTCGAGAAGGCGCTGTCGGAGATCCCCGCCCTGCACGCCGAGTTCCACAAGGACCTCCGCGTCACCGGCTGCGGGCGAGTCGCACCAACCAGACCCTCGAGAAGGCCGGCCGGGTCGACGACTTCTTCGAGCTGGCCCAGGTCATGTGCCTCGACGCCCTCACCCGCGAGGAGTCCTGCGGCGGCCACTTCCGCGCCGAGCACCAGACCGAGGAGGGCGAGGCCGAGCGCGACGACGAGAACTTCGCCCACGTCGCCGCCTGGGAGTGGACGGGCGACGCCGCCAACCCCACCCGCCACGTCGAACCCCTCGAGTTCGAGAACGTCCACCTCGCCGTCCGGAGCTACAAGTAATGAGCCGGAACTGCACGTCACGCTGAAGGTCTGGCGCCAGGACGGCCCGGACGCCCCGGGCCACTTCGACGTCATCGACGCCCCCGGCATCAACGACGAGATGTCGTTCCTCGAGATGCTCGACCTGGTCAACGAGCGCCTCATCGACGAGGGCAAGGAGGCGGTCGTCTTCGACCACGACTGCCGCGAGGGCATCTGCGGCACGTGCTCGCTGATGATCAACGGCCAGGCCCACGGTCCGCAGAAGGGCACGGCCACCTGCCAGCTCCACATGCGGAAGTTCGCCGACGGCGACGAGATCGTGATCGAGCCCTGGCGGGCCACGGCCTTCCCGATCGTCAAGGACCTGATGGTCGACCGCTCGGCGTTCGACCGCATCGTCGAGTCGGGCGGCTTCATCACCGCCGACACCGGTGGCGCCCCCGACGCCAACCTCATCCCGATCCCCAAGCCGGTCGCCGACGCGGCCATGGACGCGGCCGCCTGCATCGGCTGCGGCGCCTGCGTGGCCGCCTGCCCGAACTCGGCCGCCCAGCTGTTCACCTCGGCCAAGGTCGGCCACCTCAACCTGCTGCCCCAGGGCCAGGCCGAGCGCTACAAGCGCACCGAGGCCATGGTCGAGACCATGGAGCAGTTCTTCGGCTCGTGCACCAACCACGGCGAGTGCGAGGAGGCGTGCCCGAAGGAGATCTCGATCGACTTCATCGCGGTGATGAACAAGGACTACCTCAAGGCCAAGGTCAAGAACCGCAAGCTCCTCAGCCGCGGCTGACCCCCGGGGCCCGCAGTAGGTTCCGCGGCCATGGGAGAACGCAAGGACGCGAGCGACCACACGCGACGGGCGATCGAGGAGGCGACCTCGGGGCTGCCGTGGGACGACCGGCGCGACTTCGAGGACGCGATGCGGGGCTTCATCGCCCCGTTGCCGCCGGAGGCGTCGCACATCGCCGGGCCGCTGCTGCCCATCTGGGACGACGACGCCTTCGGGTTCATCACCGACGACGCGCCGTGTCCGCCCACGGTGAACCCCAGCCTCTGGCGCCAGTCGCAGCTGTGCCGCAAGGGCGGCCTGTTCCAGGTGACCGACCGGCTGTACCAGGTCCGCAACGCCGACCTGTCGAACCTCACCGTCGTCGAGGGCGACACCGGGTTGATCGTGTTCGACCCGCTGATCTCGACCGAGACCGCCGCCGCGGCCATGGAGCTCTACTTCGCCCACCGGCCCCGCAAGCCCGTCGTCGCCGTCCTCTACTCCCACAGCCACATCGACCACTACGGCGGCGTCAAGGGCATCGTCTCGGAGGAGGACGTCGCCGCCGGGAAGGTGCGGGTGATCGCGCCCGAGGGCTTCCTCGACGCCGCCATCAGCGAGAACGTCCTCGCCGGAGCGATCATGACCCGGCGGGCCATGTACATGTACGGCATCCTGCTGCCCCGCGACCCGCAGGGGAACGTCGGCGTCGGGCTCGGGATGGCCACGTCGCGGGGCACGTCGACCCTGATCCCGCCGACGGAGACCATCACCGAGACGGGCCAGACCCTCGAGATCGACGGGCTGACGTTCGAGTTCCTGCTCGCCCCCGACACCGAGGCGCCGGCGGAGATGCACTGGTTCATCCCCGAGCTGGGCGCCCTCACCGCGGCCGAGAACTGCTGCCACACCCTGCACAACACCTACACGCTGCGCGGCGCGCCGATCCGCGACCCGCACAGCTGGGCCTTCCACCTCGACGAGACCATCGAGCGCTGGGGCCGCCGCGCCGACGTCATGTACGGCATGCACCACTGGCCGGTGTGGGGCGCCGACCGGGTGGTCGACATGCTCCGCAAGGGGCGCAGCGTCTACACGTTCATCAACGACGAGACCCTCCGCCTCGCCAACCACGGGATGACCCCGATCGAGATCGCCGAGGAGGTCCGGCTGCCGACGTCGCTGGAGCAGCACTGGGCGGTCCGTGGCTACTACGGCTCGATCGACCACAACGTGAAGGCCACCTACGTCAAGTACCTGGGGGCCTACGACGCCAACCCGGCCCACCTCCACCCCCTGCCGCCCACCGAGTCCGCGACCCGCTACGTCGAGGCCATGGGCGGCGCCGACGCGGTGGTCGCCCGGGCCCGGGAGGCCTTCGACCGGGGCGAGTACCGGTGGGTGGCCCAGCTGCTCGACCACGTCGTCTTCGCCGAGCCCGCGCACCAGGAGGCGCGCGAGCTGGCCGCCGACGCGCATGGAGCAGATGGGCTACCAGGCCGAGTCCGGCGCCGTGGCGCAACGTCTACCTGATGGGCGCCCAGGAGCTGCGCGACGGCTCGCCCGACTTCGGTCGCCTCGGCGGCGGATCGGCCTCCCCCGACACCGTGCGGGCCATGCCGCTGTCGCTGTTCTTCTCCTACCTGGCGGTGCGGCTCAACGGCACCGAGGCCGGCGACACCCACGTCCGGCTGGGCTTCGTGCTGAGCGACACCGGCGAGACCGCCTTCTGCGAGGTCGTCGACGGCGGCCTCGTCGCCCGCGTCGGCGGTGCGATCGACGACGTCGACGCGACGGTGACCCTGGAGCGGGCCGTGCTCGACCGCTTCGTGGTGGGCGAGACGACCCTCGACGACGAGCTCGACGCCGGCTCCATCTCGGCGACCCCCGACGACGGACCGCTGCGGACCCTCGTCGGCCTGCTCGACACCTTCAGCATCTGGGCCCCGATCATCGAGCCCTGAGAGCGACCGTCAGGCGGGACCGGACACGAGATCGGCGAGGGCCTCGATGGCCTGCGACGCCGGGTCGTCCGGCTCGTGGCTCACCAACGGCTCGCCTCGCTCGAGGGCCGCCGCGGCCTTGGCCGTCTCGGGGATCCACGCGATGTCGGACAGGCCGGTGACCGACTCGATGACGGCCCGCCGGGGCGGGTCGGCTTCGGTCTGATCCGACACGACGAGCCGGGTGTGGGCCGCGCTGAGGCCGAGGGAGCGCAACAGGATGGGGACCCGGTTCAGGTCGCGCTGGCGCTCCGTCGTCACGATCAGCACCTCGTCGGCCACCCGGTGCAGGCGGTAGCGCTCCAGCACCCAGAAGGGGACGTCGATGACGGTGAAGGCGCACGACCGCTGGAGGGCATCGACGGCGTCGACCGCCGCTTCGGGGTCGAGCGTCTCGCCGGAGTCCTGGCGGGGCAGGGCGAGGAGGAGGCCGCTGGGGTGGGCGTAGAGCGACTGGTCGATCCAGTGGCCGGACACGACCCCGGCCGGGACCACCTCCGTGCGGTGCTGGCGGTAGCCGAACGCGTCGATCAGATCGCCGAAGCGGGGGTCGCCCTCGACCAGCGCCGTGGTGCCCCGCCGGGCCAGGGCGACGGCCAGGTTGGCGGCGACCGTCGTGGTCCCCTGCCCGCCCTTGGCCGCGGTCACGAGCACGACCTTGCCGACGGTGCCGGCCGCCGCCACCACACCCACCCGATGCCGCGCCGCGGTGCGGGCCGCGACCTGCTCGACCGCAGGGAGCAGGGTCGCGAGGTGCGGCTCGTCGATGACGTCGCCGATCCCGATGGCCATGGCCTGGCGGAGCATGTCGACCGACACCCGCTCCGTGACACCGACCGCTCCCACCGCGCCGTCCTGCAGCGCCGAGGGATCGGCGAGCAGGGCGGGCAGGTCCGGCGGGGCGACGACCAGCACGACCGGTCGTTCCTCGTGCTGCTCGGAGAGGGCCGAGGCCAGGGAGGAGAAGGTCGACGGGGCGAGCGGGCGCAGCAGGTCGCTGAGCCGCATCATCCAGTCGAGGTCGGAGCTCACCACGAGGACGTCGACGGTCACCCTCCCCGATCGGCTGGCGACGGCGCGGCGTGAGCCGATCGGCGCCAGATGCCCGGATCAGCGCTTGCGGGCCCGCCAGATCTCCTCGCCCGGCCACCGGCTGGCCCACGCGGACGTGAGGTAGGTGACGTCGCCCTCCGGGCCCGGCACGGTGGGGTTCGGAGAATCGGCCTCGGCGTACAGCTCGACCAGGTCGAGCACCTCGAAGCCGCTGCGCCGCAGCAGGCGGATCCGATCGCCGTGGGAGATGTGGAACTCGACCGCCGGCGTGTCGCTGTAGGTGACCCTGTGCAGGCCGCGCTGGTCGCGTTCGAGGCTCGGGCCGGCCGGCTCCTCGGCATCGGGGGCGCACAGCACGAACAGGACGGAGTTCCCGAGGAACACCAGCTCGCCACCCGGACGGAGGAGCCGGGCCGCCTCCGGGATCCACCGGTCCGGGTCGGCCCAGATGGCGGCGCCGTACTCCGACACGACCAGGTCGAACGACGCGCCTCTGAGCGGCACCTGCTCGCCGCTGGCCTGCACGAGCGGGAAGGTCGGGCCGATCTCGGCCTGGAGGAGCCGGGCCGTGGCCAGCTGGCCCTCGGTGGGGTCGACCCCGACGACGAGGCGGGCGCCCCGTCGGCGGAGCCACGCCGAGATGTAGCCGGTGCCGCAGCCGAGCTCGACGACGTCGCGGCCCGGCCACGTCGGGCAGGACGTGGATCTCCTCCTCGGGCACCGACATCTCGCCCCAGGTGATCTCGTCGGTCGACCAGCTGCGCCGGCCGGCCTCGGCCCACTGGGGCGCCATCTCGTTCCAGACGGCCCGGTTCCGCTGCACGCTGTCGTCGTCCACCTCGCCATCCTGCCCCTCGCCGGGCCCGGCGGACACGGGGTTCGGTAGCCTCACCGCCGTGCCGCGCTACGAGTACCGCTGCCCCACCTGCGAGGACCGCTTCGAGGTCGTCCGGTCGATGACCGACGCCAGCGGCCCGGTCACCTGCCCGTCGGGCCACGACGGCGCCCGCCGGGTCTTCTCCGCGGTCGCCGCGGTCGGGCGCGCCGGCGCCGGCCCCGCCCCCGCCATGGCGGGCGGCGGCGGCGGTTGCTGCGGCGGCGCCTGCGGCTGCGGCTGACCGCCGAGGCGTCGACGTCCTTCCCCACGACGGGCCTGAGCCCTTGACCTGGAGTGCGCTCCAGGTCGTAGCGTCGTCGGCGTGACCCCGCCGAGCGCCATCGCCACCGTCGCCGCACCGCCCGTCCCGGACGTCGAGGCCGACACCTACTTCTCCATCGCCGAGGTGGTCGAGCGCACCGGGCTGAGCCACGACACCCTCCGGTACTACGAGAAGGAGGGCCTCGTGATCCCGCCCCGGGACGAGGCCGGCCGGCGTCGCTACCGGGAGATCGACGTCCGCCGGGTGACCTTCCTCACCTACATGCGGCGATCCGAGATGCCGATCCGCGACCTCAAGCGCTACGTCGCCCTGGTCGAGGAAGGCCCGTCCACCGAGGCCGAACGGCTCGCGATCATGGAGGCCCACCGCGATGCGGTGCTGGCCCGCCGGGCCGAGCTCGACAAGGCCCTCGACGTCATCGAGTACAAGATCGCTGCGTACGGCGGTGCGTGCGGGGCCTGACCCGCTCGCTCCTCCGCCACCCGGCGCCCACCCCCACCGACCCACGGAGACCCCATGACCTCGCGCGCGCCCCTGCCCACCCGCACCCTCGGCACCGAGCGGCCCCACGGTCGGCTCGATCGGCCTCGGCTGCATGAGCTTCAGCCCCATCTACGGCGGCTTCGAGGGCATCGACCCCGACGAGGTCATCGGTCGGGCCCTCGACCTCGGCGTCACCCTGCTCGACACGGCCGACATCTACGGCCCGTTCACCTCCGAGGAGGTCGTCGGCAAGGCGATCTCGGCCCGCCGTGACGAGGTCGTGCTGGCCACCAAGTTCGGCCTCCGTCCTCACATCGAGGACGGCAAGGTCGTGATGGACGTCGACGGCTCGCCCGCCTACTGCCGCGACGCGGTCGAGGGCTCGCTGACCCGGCTGGGCGTCGACCACATCGACCTGTACTACCTGCACCGCCCCGACACCTCGATCCCGATCGAGGAGACCGTCGGGCGCGATGGCCGAGCTGGTCGAGGCGGGCAAGGTCCGGCACCTGGGCCTGTCCGAGGCGTCGGTCGACACCCTGCGGCGGGCCCACGCCGTGCACCCGATCGCCGCGCTCCAGACCGAGTACTCGCTGTGGAGCCGCGACGTCGAGGCCGAGATCCTCCCCGCATGTCGTGAGATGGGCATCGGCTTCGTGCCCGTACAGCCCCCTCGGGCGGGGGTTCCTGACCGGCGCGATCGCCTCGCGGGACGAGCTGGCCCCGGGTGACTTCCGCCGCGGCCAGGCCCGCTTCGCCGACGACGCCACCATGGCGGCCAACCGCGAGGCCGTCGCGGTGGTGGGCGACGTGGCCGAGGCCCACGGCTGCACCCCCGGGCAGGTCGCCCTGGCGTGGGTCCTCGCCCAGGGTGACGACGTGGTGCCGATCCCCGGCACCAAGCGCACGTCGTACCTCGAGCAGAACGTCGGCGCGGCTGACGTCTCCCTGACCGCCGAGGACCTGGCCCGGCTCGACGCGGTGCGCGTCGACACCCCCCGCTACGCCGACGCGACCTGGATCAACCGGTCGACACCGCCACTGGCCACCGCGTGAGCCCGCCGGGTCGGTCCCTCAGGGGTCGACCCGGCCGCGAGCCCCTCCGGTGTGACCACCTCCACACCTCGGTGAGCCCGCGACGACGAGGCCCGAGCGGGCCGACCCCCTCACCGTCGGTGACCAGCGACGCCCGCACCGACTTGTGAGGTTTTGCACAACGGACACCCGTCCGGGTAGCAAGGGCGCCGCTGCCGGGCGGCAGGGTGCCCCGCGCCACTGCCCGCACGGGGCGGTTCGCGACCGCGAACCGTGTGAACCCACGAGAGGTTGACCGATGTCCAACGTTCTGGCCGAAGGTGGCTACCAGGCCTTCGACCTGAGCGGCACCGACACCACGGTGCTGCTCGTCGTCCCTCCTCGTCGCCGCTCGGCGGCCCTCGGCGTCGCCTACGTCATGATGCAGGGCGTCCTCAAGGCCGACGACGGCACCAAGGAGATGACCGACATCTCCGACGCCATCCACGAGGGCGCCATGGCGTACATCACGCGCCAGTTCCGCACCATCGCGGTGATCGTGATCCCGCTGGCGGTCGTGGTGTTCCTCACCTCGACCGCAGATCGACAAGACCGAGACCGAGGTCGCCCTCAGCTTCGTCCAGTCCGGGACGTTCCGCACCCTGGCCTTCCTCGCTCGGCGGGCTGGCCTCGGCCTCGATCGGCTTCCTCGGCATGTGGCTGGCCACCAAGGCCAACGTCCGCACCACCGCGGCCGCCGTCAAGTCCGACTTCGGCGGCGCCTTCCTGGTCGCCTTCCGCACCGGCGGCGTCGTCGGCCTGGCCACCGCCGGCCTCGGGCTCCTCGGCGCCACCACGATCATCCTGGTGTTCCAGAACACCTCGCTCGGCGATCCTGATCGGCTTCGGCTTCGGCGGCTCGCTCCTCGCCCTGTTCCTGCGCGTCGGCGGCGGCATCTTCACCAAGGCCGCCGACGTCGGCGCCGACCTGGTCGGCAAGGTCGAGGCCGGCATCCCCGAGGACGACCCCCGCAACCCGGCCACCATCGCCGACAACGTGGGCGACAACGTGGGCGACTGCGCCGGCATGGCCGCCGACCTGTTCGAGAGCTTCGGCGTGACCCTGGTGGCCTCGATCATCCTCGGCGTCACCGCCTTCAGCGGCATCGGCGCTCGGCCCCGACGTCGCCGCCCGCGGCCTCGTCTTCCCGGTCGGCGTCATGGCCATCGGCCTCGTCGCCTCGGTCATCGGCCTGCTCCTCGCCAAGGCCCGCCCGGGCGAGGACGACGCCCTCAAGATCATCAACCGGGGCATCAGCATCGCCCAGGTCATCGCCATCATCGGCGCCGCCGCCCTCGCCTTCGGCTACGTCGGCGACCCCGAGGGGGCGACGCATCAGCAGCCCCGGCGCCCGCATGTTCGGCGCCATCGTCGTCGGTGTGGCCCTCGGCTTCGCCGCCTCGAAGATCACCGCCTACTTCACCTCCACCACCACCAAGCCGGTGCAGGAGATCGCCAAGGCCACCCGCACCGGCCCCGCCACCACCGTGCTCGAGGGCATCAGCCTCGGGCCTCGAGTCCGCCGTGTGGGGCCTGATCGCCGTGGCCGTCGCCATCGGTGGCGCCATCGCCCTGGGCGGCGGCATCGTTCAAGTTCTCGACCTACCTGGTGGCCCTGGCCGGCATCGGCATGCTCTCGACCACCGGCATCATCGTGGCCGAGGACACCTTCGGCCCCGTCGCCGACAACTCGGCCGGCATCGCCGAGATGTCGGGCAACTTCGAGGGCGAGCCCGAGCGGATCATGGTGAGCCTCGACGCGGTGGGCAACACCACCAAGGCCGTCACCAAGGGCTTCGCCATCGGCTCGGCCGTGATCGCCGCCGTGGCCCTGTTCGCCTCCTACGGCGAGACGATCATCGAGCAGATCGCGCCGCTCGGGGCCGAGCTCGTCGACGCGTCGTACCCGATCAACGTGGCCGATCCGAAGGTCTTCATCGGCCTCCTCATCGGTGGCTCGATCGCCTTCATCTTCTCCTCGCTGGCCATCCGCGCCGTCTCCCGCACCGCCGGCGTGGTCGTGCAGGAGGTCCGCCGCCAGTTCGCCGACGGCAAGATCATGACGCGGCGAGAAGGAGCCCGACTACGGCCCCGCCATCGACATCTGCACCACCGCCTCGCTGCGCGAGCTGGCCACCCCGGCCCTCATCGCCGTGCTGACGCCGGTGATCATCGGCTTCGGCCTCGGCCCCATCTCGCTGGGCGCCTTCCTGGCCTCGGTGATCGTGGTCGGCCAGCTGATGGCCAACTTCCTGTCGCAACGCCGGTGGCGCCTGGGACAACGCCAAGAAGTACATCGAGGACGGCGCCGAGGGCGGCAAGGGCTCCGAGCCCCACAAGGCCGCCGTCATCGGCGACACCGTCGGTGACCCGTTCAAGGACACCGCCGGCCCGGCCCTCAACCCGCTCATCAAGGTGATGAACCTGGTGTCGCTGCTGATCCTGCCGGCGATCATCGGCTTCTACGACGAGGACGCCCTGCTCGAGTTCACGCCAGCTCGGCGAGGCCGCCGGCATCGTGATCGCGGTGGTCGCCGCCGTCGTCGTCGTCGGGGCCATCGCCTTCTCCAAGGGTGTGTTCACCAAGACGGCCGACGAGGCCGCGGCCGAGGTCGCACCCTGACCTGATCGTCATCTCCTGACGTCCGACGAGGGCGGTTCCTCCCCGGGGGAGCCGCCCTCGTCGCGTCCCGGCAGTCCGGCGGCGGGCCGCTCAGCCCGAGCGCGGCGTCGAGGCGATCCAGCGGGTGCGGTCGCCCATGACGGCGCCGCGCTGCTGCTCGACGTCGATGCAGCCGGCGGCGGCCATGGCCGCCTCGACCTCGGCCGCGGAGAACAGGCCGAGCTCGTGGCGCTCGACCACGGTGTCGACGCCGTCGGCGGTGGCGATCAGCCAGGTCTGGTCGAGCACCGAGGTGCGCCCGACGCGGAGCGAGCGGCTCACCCGGGCCACGGCCCGGTCGGCGTCGTGCGCCGCGTCGGAGGTGACGTAGCCCGTCCGCCAGGCGTCGGGCTCGTACCACCCGTCGACCACCAGCACCCCGCCGGGCGCGAGGTGGGCGACCATCCGACGCGAGTGCCCGTCCGAGGTCCTCCGGCGTGCGGGTGTAGCCGATCGACGAGAAGAGGCAGACGACGGCGTCGAAGGTGCGGCCGAGGTCGAAGGTCCGCATGTCGCCGGCGTGGATCGGGACGTCCGGCAGACGGCGGCGGGCACGGGAGGCCATGGCCTCGCTCAGCTCGACGCCCTGCACCTCGTCGAAGGCACCCCGCAGGTGGACGAGGTGGCCACCGGTGCCGCAGGCGACGTCGAGCAGGGAGCGGGCGTCTGGTCGACGGGCGCGCACGACCGCGGCCACGTCGCGGGACTCGGCCTCGTAGTCCTTGCCGATCCCGTCGTAGATGAGGTCGTAGACGTCGGCCGCCCGGGCGTACGGCGCCGCCCCTCCTCCTCCGCTGCCGCCAGCCCCGTCGGTCGCATCAGGTCCCACCGGGACATGGTGCCCGGAGCGGACGCGTCGTGCCGGTACCTTTGCGGCCGTGGAAGTGCCTCGCGTCAACGTCTCGTCCGGCAGCCCGTGGGAGCTGCTCGTCGGCTACTGCCGCGCCGTGCGCGTCGGCAACCACGTCGCGGTGGCCGGCACCGCGCCCCAGATGCCCGACGGCACCGTCGACCCGGACCCCGAGACACAGGCCCGCCGCTGCCTGGAGATCATCCAGGGCGCCCTGATCGAGGCCGGTGGCGACCTGACCGACGTGGTGCGCACCCGCATCTACCTGGTCGACGCGGCCGACTTCGATGCCGTCGGGCGGGCCCACTCCGCCGCCTTCTCGAACGTGCGCCCGGCCAACACCACCGTCGTGGTGGCCCGGCTGCTCGACGAGCGGTGGAAGGTCGAGATCGAGGCCGACGCCATCATCACCTCGGCCCACGACCGCAGCCGGACCAGCTGACCGGGCGGGTCAGAGCGGGTCGCCGTCGAGGTAGGTCCACCGGCCGGCCCGGCGCACGAAGCGGCTCCGCTCGCGCATCTCGCCCTGTGCCGAGCCCCGCCGCCAGCGGGCGCGGAACGTCACCGTGCCCTCGTCGTCGTCGGGGCCACCGCCGGTGACCTCCTCGACGCGAGGCCGGTCCACTCGGTGCCGTCGTCGACGTCGACCTCGTCGGGGCGGTGCCGGGGGTGCCAGGTGCGGAAGACGTAGCCGGCGTCGCCGACCGCGTAGGCGCTGTAGCGGGCCCGCATGAGCCGCTCGGCCGTCGGAGCGGGGGTGTCGCCGCGGTGGAGCGGCCGGCAGCACGCGCCGAAGGCGTCGCCGGATCCGCACGGGCACGGGCTCGTGGGGCTCGCCCCTCCGGACCCTCCGAGCCCACCGGTCACGGTGCGCCGGCCCTCATCCCGGCTGGTTCCACTCGGTCCACCCGACGCCGGTGCGGCCGTCGGCGGCGGTGAACCGGCACAGCGCCCGCGGGAACCGCGAGACCTGGCCGTCGGGACCGTGGAGGCCGACGGGGGCGAAGGCGACCGGCTCGATGTCGAGACGCACGCCCGCCTCCCCGGCGTCGACCGCCACCCAACCCGCCGTCGGGAGGTCCTCCCGCCCGAGCTCCTGACCTCTCTCCACCGAGTGCGTGCCCTGGAGCGGACCGTCCGGGTGGCTGGACGTAGCCGATGCGCGAAGAGCGGCTCGTCGTCCACGGTGGCGTGGGTGGCGTGGACCCGGGTGCCGTCGTCGAGGGCGGCCGGCGGTCCAGCACCAGCCGTAGGACCACCAGTCCCGCACCCCCCAGGAGTGGTCGCGCTGGCCGACGCCGTCGACCTCGATGCGCTCCTGGCCCACCAGGACCTCGCCGCTGCACCCGGCAGGCGATCTCGTACCGGGAGGTGGCGTCGTAGGGGAAGACGTCGCCGTCGGTCTCCCACTCGAGGTCGAAGCCGAACGGGCACCCGGTCGCCGCGCAGGTCGCCGTAGACCTCGGCCGGGTCGTCGACCGCCACCGCGAACGCCTCGCACCCCAGCGACCAGTGGTCGAGGGCGGTCTCGACGGTGTGGTCGGCCCACAGGCCCTCGGTGCGGACCTCCAGCCCGGTGCGGGGCAGCGGGACGTCGTGGTCGATGACGGTCACCAGCGGGCGGCCCTCGCCGACCAGGCAGGCCCAGTACCAGGCCTTGCCCAGGTTCGGGTAGAGGCCGAGGCGCACGTAGCCGCCGAGGGCTCCGTCGGGCGGCGACCAAGTCGAAGTACCAGCGACTCGCTCCACAGCGGTTCGCGGTCCGGGCTCGTGGCGGCCGCTCGTCGGCGGCGAGTCGGGGTCCACGGTCGCGTCGGTCACGCGTGGATCGTACGGGCGGGGCGGTCGCCCGGCCCCGTCGCCCGGACGGCGAGGGACGCGCCGGCACCGGTAGGGTTGCTGCGCCGATGGCGTCGCGCCGCTGCTGCCGCCACCGTGGAGCGACGGCGTGGATCGCCGCCCTCGACGAGGCCGCCCGGGCCGACGAGGGGCTGCGCGCGGCGTCCCGCGGTCGCCACGTCGTGATCGGCCAGGAGGTCCGCGACGGCGACGTCGCCCACCGGTGGCACGTGGTGCTCGACGACGGCGAGGTGGCCGTCCGCTCCGGCGCCGCGCCGGCGCGCCGACGTCACCTTCTCCCAGGACGCCGACACGGCGCCGCGCCGTCGCCGCCGGCGAGCTGGTCGGCCCGCACCGCCTTCGTGATGGGCCGGCATCCGGGTGGGCGGCGACGTGTCGGTGCTGCTCGACCTCGGCCCCGCCCTCGCCGGGCTGGGCGACGTGTTCGGCGCCGTGCGGGGCGGCGACGACGACGACCTGCCGGTGTTCGGCTGATGCCCGAGCTGCCCGAGGTCCAGGCCCACGCCGAGCGCCTCGACGCCGACTTCGGCGGCGCGGTCCTGGCCGGCTTCCGGCCGATCACCTTCACCGCCCTCAAGACCTTCGCCCCCGCGCCCGAGGCGGCCGTCGGGCGCCCGCTGGCGGCGGTGCGGCCGGCGGGGCAAGTACCTGCTGCTCGACTACGGCGGCGTCACCTTCGTCGTCCACCTGATGCAGGGCGGCCGCCTCAAGCCCGACGAGAAGCAGTCGGCCAAGCCCCGCGGCGGCATCGCCCGCTGGACCTTCGACGACGGCCGGGCCCTCCTGCTCACCGAGGCCGGCACCGAGCGCAAGGCCGGCGTGTGGGTCGTCGACGGGCGACCCCGAGGCCCAGGAGCCGCTCGACGGCCTCGGGCCCGAGGCCGACACGGTCGACGCCGCCGCGCTGCTCGACGATCCTCCGGCGCGGCACACCAGCGGCTCCACGGCGTCCTGCGCGACCAGCGCGCTCATCGCCGGCATCGGGCGGCGGCTGGCCAACGAGATCTGCCACCGGGCCCGGCTCTCGCCGTTCGCCATGACCGGCAAGCTCGACGCCGCCGCAGGTCGACGCGGCTGGTCGAGGCCATCCAGGGCGTGCATCGACGACGGCGCTCGCCTACGAGCGCACCCGCGACGACATGTCGGCGTCGAAGGACCGGCCCGGCGCGGTGCACCACCGCAAGGGCGAGGCGTGCCCCGTGTGCGGCGACACCGTCCGGGCCGTCGAGTACCGGGCCTACGACGGTCGACTACTGCCCGACCTGCCAGACCGACGGCAAGGTCCTGGCCGACAACACCACCAGCAAGTTCCTCAAGTAGCGAGACCGTCGGTCAGATGAGGCCGAGGTCCTTGACGGCGTCGCGCTCCTCGGCCAGCTCGGCGACCGAGGCGTCGATGCGGGGACGGGAGAACTCGTCGATGTCGAGGCCCTGCACGATCGACCACTCCGCCGTCCTTCGTGGTGCACGGGAACGACGACATCAGGCCCTCGGGCACGCCGTAGCTGCCGTCGGACGGCGACGGCCATCGACACCCAGTCGCCCTCGGGGGTGCCGGTCACCCAGTCGCGCACGTGGTCGATGGCGGCGTTGGCGGCGCTGGCGGCCGAGCTGGCGCCCCGGGCCTCGATGATGGCGGCGCCGCGCTTCGCGACGGTGGGGATGAAGTCGTCCGCGAGCCAGGCCTCGTCGCCGACCGCCTCGAGCGGCGTTCGCCCCGTCGACCTCGGCGTGGAACGAGGTCGGGGTACTGGGTGGTCGAGTGGTTGCCCCAGATCGTCATCTTCGTGATGTCGTTGACCGTGACGCCGGTCTTGGCGGCCAGCTGGGCCTTGGCCCGGTTGTGGTCGAGGCGGGTCATGGCGGTGAACGCGGCGTCGGGTCGAGGCCCTCGGCGTTGTTCATCGCGATGAGCGCGTTGGTGTTGGCCGGGTTGCCGACGACGAGGACCTTGACGTCCTTCTTGGCCGCGGCGGAGAGGGCCTTGCCCTGCGGGCTGAAGATGCCGCCGTTGGCGGCGAGCAGGTCGGCCCGCTCCATGCCGGCCTTGCGGGGCATGGCGCCCACGAAGAAGGCGATGTCGGCGTCGCCGAAGGCGACCTCGGCGTCGTCGGTCTGGACGATGCCGGCCAGCAGCGGGAAGGCGCAGTCGTCGAGCTCCATGGCCACGCCGTCGAGGGCGCCGAGGGCCGGGGTGATCTCCAGCAGCTGGAGGATGACCGGGGTGTCGGGGCCGAGCAGGTCGCCGGCTGGCGATGCGGAACAGCAGGCTGTAGCCGATCTGGCCGGCAGCTCCGGTGACGGCGACGCGGACGGGCTCGGTGGTCATGCGGTGCTCCTGGGGTCGGCTCGGATCCGTCCCGGACCCTATCCACGGGCCCCCTCGGCCAGGAACCCGGGCCGGGCCCTCCGGCGCCCGCCCTCAGACGCCGGCGGGCTGGCGGTCGTCGACGTCGGGCGGCGCCGCGACGGCCGGGCTCGACCGCACGTCGCGGCGAGGGCCGTCCTCGAACTCCGTGGGGTCCGGGCGGCGGGTGCGCCCCCAGTACCGCCACGTGTAGGTCGACCAGTTGTTGGTGATCCGGCCGGCGGCGTTCTGTACCAGGAGTGGCAGGACGCCGGCCCACACCGTGCGGGAGAGCTCGCTCGACCAGCCGGGCGTTGGAGGCGGCCTGCGCCTCGGGTCGGACGTCGCGCCACCGGAGCCCTCGGCGTGGCCATGTCCGACACGCAGCGGACCACGTACCCGATCTGGCGCTCGAGCATGAAGACGATCGAGTTGTGGCCCAGGTTGGTGTTCGGCCCGTACAGCAGGAACAGGTTCGGGAACCCGGTCACCGTGATGCCCAGGTGGGCCTCGGCGCCGTCGGACCACTGCTCGTGCGAGGTCGCCGGCCGTCGCGCCCGGTGACCTCGATGGGTCCGAGGAACTCGGTCGAGCGGAACCCGGTGCCGAAGACGAGCGTGTCGACCTCGTGGCGCTCGCCGCCGGCCACGATGGCGTCGGGCTCGATGTGGTCGATCGGGTCGGTGACCACCTGGACGTGCGGCTTGCGCAGGGTCGGGTACCAGTCGTTGGAGATCAGGATGCGGCGGCAGCCCGAGGTCGTGGTCGGGGACGATCGACCTCGGCCGGAAGGTCGTCGCGTGGCCTGGCGGGCGATGCCCTGCTGGAAGCGCTCCTTGCCGATGCGCCCGAGCATCGAGCCCTGGCGGAACACCGCGAACCGGGCCTCGAACCGGGCCCAGATCGACGCCCGGTAGGCGAGGCGCAGCGGCTCGCAGCGACGCAGCAGCTCGCGGGTGCGGGGGCTGATCGGACCGTCGGGCTTGGGGCCGACGTAGTTGACGCTGCGCTGGAACAGGGTCAGCGACCGCACCTGGTCGGCGATGGCGGGGACGAACTGGATGGCGCTGGCGCCGATGCCGATGACGGCGACGTCGCGACCGGTCAGGTCGACGGTCGTGGTCCCAGCGGGCGGAGTGGAACGCCGGGCCGTCGAAGGTCGTCGAGTCCCTCGATCGGGGGCACGTAGGGCCGGTTGAGCTGCCCGGTGGCGGCCACCACGACGTCGAAGACCTCCTCGGTCCCGTCGGCGAGGGTGACCGTCCAGCCCTCGTCGTCGGCGAAGGTGGCGGCGGTGACCTCGGTGCCGAAGCGCACGTGGCGGCGGACGTCGAAGTCGTCGCGCCGTCCGCTCGAGGTAGTCCTGGATCTCGGACTGCTCGGGGAACTTGCGGGTCCAGTCCGGGCTTGGGCGCGAACGACAGCGAGTAGAGGTGCGACGGCACGTCGCAGGCCGCACCCGGGTAGGTGTTGTCGCGCCAGGTGCCGCCGACGGTGTCGGCCTTCTCGAAGATGGTGATCGTGTCGATGCCGGCCTGGCGCAGGCGGATGGCCATGCCGAGCCCGCCGAAGCCCGACCCGATGATGGCGACCGTCGGCGGTCGCACCCCCGGGGCCAGCGGTCGGGGTCGGCGGCGGGCCACCGTCACCACCCGCTCGCGCACCTCGCTCGTCGTCGGCGTCATGGAGGGCGACGGTATCGCCTCCGCCCCCTCTTGACCATCCGGTCAAGGCCGGGGGCCTGGCATCCTGGGCCGGGTGGTCCGGACCCTGTTCGTCTACGGCACCCTGATGCCCGGTCACCTTCGCTGGGGCGTGCTCGAGCCCCACGCCGTCGACTGGCGTCCGGCCGCGGTCGAGGGGCGCCTGTACGACACCGGCCAGGGGTGGCCGGCGGCGGTGTTCCTCCCCGGTCAGGACCTGGTGAAGGGCTGGGCCGTCGACCTCCGGCCCGAGGTGGTCGGAGGTGGTGCTCGCCCACCTCGACGAGGTCGAGGGGGTCGACGAGGGCCTCTTCGCCCGGGTCGAGGTGGCCCTGCTGGGCGGCGAGGCGGCCGTCGCCTACGAGCTGGGCACCGAGCCCGCGACGTTCGTCCGCATCGCCGTCTGGGACGGCCAGGCCGAGGCCTGACCCCTTCTCGCCACCCTCCTCCACCCCGGCGGGGGACCAGGGCGGCCAGAACGGTCTCGGGTCAGTCGTCGTCGGTGATCGTGCCGACGCCGAGGCCCCAGTACCCGCCCACGGTGGCGCCGGTCGCGCCGCCGAAGGCCACGACGACCAGCTCGTCGGCCTCGGCGACCAGGTCGCCCCTCACCCGCACCACGGCGGAGCGCCGGGTCTGGCCGGGGGCGAAGGTGACCGTGCCGTGGACGGGTCGGTAGTCGGCCGGAGGCGCGGCCTGGCCGGCCAGCCCCGGCACCACGCCGGTCATCCACCCGACGGTGACCTCGGTGGACGAGGGGCGGCTCAAGGTGACGGGGATCGCCAGCGACACCATCCCGTCATCGCCCTCGACCACCGAGGCGGCACCCGGCACCACGACCGGGGGCGGGCAGGTCGAGGGGGCCGGCTCGCCCCGGAGCCGGGCCTCCATCCAGGCCCGGACCTCGGTCGCGGACCGGGTCCCGATGTCCTGGTGGCCGGCCCCCGGCACCACCAGGTGGGAGAGCACCTGACCGGTGCCGCACATCCGCTCGACCAGGTCGTCGGTCCGCTCCGGGACCACCGTCGTGTCCTCGGTGCCCTGCACGACCAGCACCGGCGCGTCCACGCGCACGCGGCCGACGTCGTTGGCCAGGAAGACGGAGCGGGCCGGCTCGGTCTCGATCGGGTCGTGCGCCCAGAAGCCGTCGAACGGCACGCCGAGGAAGGCCGCGGTGATCTCGGGCAGGCAGCCGGTGTCGACCACCCCCGCCACCGCGGCCACCGCGGGGGTCACGTAGTCGTCCGGGTCGATCCCCGGGTACTCCGTCGACGCGCCGTACAGCCCCATGGCGGTGACGACCCGCTTCACGAAGACGTCGACGCCGCCGTAGTCGCGGTCGAACATGGCGCCCGGCGCGAGGGCCACGGTGCCGAGGAGGTCGAGCTCGGGGGCCCGCCGCTCCCCCAGCTCGTTGGCCGACAGGGCGGCGTGCCCGCCCTGCGACCCACCGATGGCCAGCCAGCGGGTGCCGGCGCCGGCGGCCGGCAGGGCGCGGGCGGCACGCACCGCGTCGATCACGCTGTTGGCCTCGCTCGTGCGGGACAGGTAGGGGTGGCGCTCGCCGACGGGGCCGAGGCCGATGTAGTCGGTGGTGACCGCCACCACCGGCAGGCCCCACGTCGACGAGGAGCCGGCCCGACGGCTGATCGCGCAGCGGCTCGTCATGCCGACGGTGCCGTTGGCGTTGGAGACCACCGGCCACCCGCCTGGCGGCGGTGGGGCCTTCGGGTAGGTGAGGGTGCCGGTGACGGCCCGGTCGCGGCGCTGCGCGTCGCGGGAGTGGTACATGATCCGCACCGTCGTGGTGGTGGCGGTCTCGGCGACCGGCATCACCCGGATCAGCTCACCGGCAGCACCGCGTGGGAGCGGGTCGGGCACCACGTAGAACCCATCGACCGACCCGGTGAACCACTCCACCCCCTCCGGGAGGCCGTTCGCGGCGGCGGGCGGCGCCGCGCCGGCCGACAGGACGATGCCGGCGAGCAGCACCACGAGTGCCATGGCGGACCGAGGCCACCGACGCGGCCCTCGTCGACGTCGAGCCGACGCCGGGAGGCGATCCGGGGCTCGCAGGGTGGGCAGGGGTCCGTCCGCGTCGACCATCGAGCGCGGACGTTACCAATGAACAGCGTTGTTCGCTGAAGGACCGCCGGCGTCGAGCGGCACCGCGACCGGCGCGGCGTCGCTCGACGTGACGGGTCCGATCAGAGCTGCAGGGACTTGGTCTGGAGGAACTCCTCCAGGCCGTACTTGCCGAGCTCGCGGCCGTTGCCGGACTGCTTGTAGCCGCCGAAGGGGGCCAGCGGGTTGAACCCGCCGCCGTTGACCTCGACCCCACCGGTGCGGAGACGACGGGCCACCGCCTTGGCCCGGTCGGCGTCGGCGCCCCACACGCCGCCGGACAGGCCGTAGGGGGTGTCGTTGGCGATGCGGACCGCGTCGTCGACGTCGTCGTAGGGGATCACCGAGAGCACCGGCCCGAAGATCTCCTCCTGGGCGATGGTCATGCTCGTTGTCGACGCCGGCGAACACGGTCGGCTTCACGTAGTACCCGGTGGGCAGGTCGTCGGGCTGCTCGGCGCCGCCGGTGACGAGGGTGGCGCCCTCGTCGATGCCCTTCTGGATGTAGCCCCGGACCCGGTCGCGCTGGACGTCGGAGATCAGCGGGCCGAGCCGCCCGGCCCCGGTGGCCGGGTCGCCGATCGTGTAGGTCGACTCGACCTCGTCCTTGAGGATGTCGACGATCTCGTCGTGGCGTGTCGCGGGGCACGAGCATGCGGGTGAAGGCGGTGCAGGTCTGGCCCGAGTTGAGGTAGGCCGACTGCACGCCCTTGCGCACCGCGGTGTCGAGCGCCTCGCCCTCGAGGTCGTCGAGGATGATGTTGGCCGACTTGCCGCCCAGCTCGAGCGCCACCCGCTTGACCGTCTTGGCCGCCGACCTCCGACACGCGGGTGCCGGCCCGGGTCGACCCGGTGAAGCTCACCATGTCGACGTCGGGGTGGGCGGCGATGGCCTCACCCACCACCGGTCCGGTGCCCGACACCAGGTTGAACACGCCGGCCGGCAGGCCGATGCCGTCGATGATCTCGGCGAGGATGAAGGCGTTGAGCGGGGCGACCTCGCTGGGCTTCAGCACCACGGTGCAGCCGGCGGCGAGGGCGGGCGCGACCTTGGCCACGATCTGGTGCAGCGGGTAGTTCCACGGCGTGATGCAGCCCACGACGCCGATGGGCTCCTTCACCACGAGGGAGTTCCCGATCTGCTCCTCCCACTGCACCTCGTCGAGGAGCCCGACGTAGCGAGCCGGCCACCGCGGTCGGCAGACCGGCCTGGATCGAGCTGCGACAGGAAGAGCGGCATGCCGACCTCGCCGGTGATGGTCTCGGCGATCTCCTGGTTGCGGGCGCCCAGGCCGTCGGCGAGGGCCTGCAGGACCTTGGCCCGCTCGGCCGCGTCGGTCGTCGACCACGACTCGAAGGCGGCCTTGGCCGCGGCGACGGCCCGGTCGACGTCCTCGGGGGTGCCCTCCGGGATCGAGCCCATCACCTCCTCGGTGGAGGCGTTGACCACGTCGATGGTGCCGGAGCCGGTGGAGGGGACCCACTGGCCGTCGATGTACAGGGAGTCGTAGGCGCGCATGTCGGTGAGGCTACGTCCGTGCCGGCCCGCTCGCGCCCGCGAGCCCGTCGTGGGATGCTCTGGGGCATGGCCGCCGTGGACCGAGCCGAGATCGACATCGCCGCCCCGCCCGAGCGGGTGTGGGACCTGGTCACCGACCTGGACCGCATGGGCGACTGGAGCCCCGAGTGCTACCGCTGCTCCTGGATGGACGGCGGCACCGGACCTCGGGTCGGCGCCCGGTTCAAGGGCTGGAACCGCCAGGACCTCGGTCCGATCCCGGTCAAGTGGACCACGGTCAGCACCGTGACCGAGTCGGAGCGGGGCAGGGCCTTCGCCTTCACCACCAAGCAGTCGGGCGCGACCTGGGCCTACAGCTTCGAGGCGACCGCCGACGGCGGGACCCACGTGGTCGAGACCCGCACCGACGGCGACAAGCCGCTCGTGGCCAAGGTGTTCCACAAGGTGATGCCCGGCCGCGACCGGATCCTCACCGACGGCATGGAGGCCACCCTCGAGCGCGTCAAGGCCGCGGCCGAGTCCGCCTGAGCCCCCGCCACCGTCCGGACGGCCCCCCCGACGGGGCGGACGAGGTCAGGCCATCGAGGCCTTGAGGCCGTCGTCGAGGGCGGCGAGGAAGTCCTCGGTGGTGAGCCACGCGGCGTCGGGCCCGACCAGCAGGGCGAGGTCCTTGGTCATGCGGCCGCTCTCGACGGTGTCGACGCAGACCTTCTCGAGCGTCTCGGCGAAGGCGGTGACCTCGGGGGTGCCGTCGAGCTTGCCCCGGTGGGCGAGGCCGCGGGTCCAGGCGAAGATCGAGGCGATCGGGTTGGTCGAGGTCTTCTTGCCCTTCTGGTGCTGCCGGTAGTGGCGGGTGACGGTGCCGTGGGCGGCCTCGGCCTCGACGGTGCGGCCGTCGGGGGTCATCAGCACCGAGGTCATCAGGCCGAGCGAGCCGAAGCCCTGGGCCACGGTGTCGGACTGCACGTCGCCGTCGTAGTTCTTGCAGGCCCAGACGTAGCCGCCCTCCCACTTCATGGCCGCGGCGACCATGTCGTCGATGAGGCGGTGCTCGTAGGTGAGCCCGGCGGCGTCGAAGTCGGCCTTGAACTCGGCGTCGAAGACCTCCTGGAAGATGTCCTTGAAGGCGCCGTCGTAGGCCTTGAGGATCGTGTTCTTGGTCGACAGGTACACCGGGTAGCCGCGCTGCAGGCCGTAGCGCGAAGCGAGGCCCGGGCGAAGTCCCGGATCGACTCGTTGAAGTTGTACATGCCCATGGCGACGCCGCCGCCCTCGGGGAACTTGACGACCTCGAACTCCATCGGCTCGGAGCCGTCGTCCGGGGTGTAGGTCATGGTGACGGTGCCGGCGCCGGGCACCTTGAAGTCGGTGGCCTTGTACTGGTCGCCGTGGGCGTGACGGCCGATGACGATCGGCTTGGTCCAGCCCGGGCACGAGGCGGGGGATGTTGGCGCAGATGATCGGCTCGCGGAAGACGACGCCGCCGAGGATGTTGCGGATGGTGCCGTTGGGCGACCGCCACATCTTCTTGAGGCCGAACTCCTCGACCCGGGCCTCGTCGGGGGTGATGGTGGCGCACTTGACCCCGACGCCGTGCGCTTGATGGCGTTGGCGGCGTCGATGGTGACCTGGTCGTCGGTGGCGTCCCGGTGCTCGATGCCGAGGTCGTAGTACTTCAGGTCGACGTCGAGGTAGGGCAGGATCAGCTGCTCCTTGATGAACGCCCAGATGATGCGCGTCATCTCGTCGCCGTCGAGCTCGACGACCGGGTTCTCCACCTTGATCTTGGCCATGGCGTCCGAGCGTAGATGTCTCAGACTTGTCTGCTCAACGGCGAGCGCCGCGTCGCGTCGGTCACGCAGGGCCGCGGGAGCGTCGGGCCAGGGTCAGAGGCGGCGGGTCGGGCGCCGGCTGGCGGCGACCAGGACGGCTCCACCGCCGAACAGCACCAGGGCGATGGTGCCGAGCATGGTGGCGTCGAGGCCGGTGCGGGCGAGCGGCGAGGACTGGGCCCCGGCGCCGAGCACCGAGGGCGGGTCCTCCCGCTCCTGGCCCTGGGAGATGACGTCCTCCTCGATCGTCGAGGCGGTCGTGCCCATCGACGAGGGCGGGTACTGCTGGGCGCCGGCGACGGACGCACCGAGCAGGGAGACGAGGACGACGATCAGCGAGAACGTGGTCTTCCGGAGCATGGGGACACCTCGGAGTGCTGTGGGGACCCGGCCACCATACCACGTTCCGTGGTGAAGTTCGCAAGATGAACGCGTTGAGTGGTACCGGTCATCTCACGGAGGGTGAACACCCCACGGCGCTGACCAGGCTAGGCCCCGAGCAACCCCACGTTCGCGCACACCTCTCGCACGGACCGTGCCTGGTTCATGGTGTAGAGGTGCAGCCCCGGCACCCCGGCGTCGAGGAGGGTGCCGGCGATCTCGGAGGCGACCTCCACGCCGAGGGCCCGCGTCGCCTCCTTGTCGCCGTCGACCGCCGCGAGGCGGGCGTCGAGGGCGGCGGGGATCGCGCTCCCGTTCATGGCCGACATGCGCCGCACCCCGGCCACGCTGATGAAGGGCATGACGCCCGGGATGATCGGCGTGTCGCACCCGAGGGCGGCGAGCTCGTCGACCATCCGGAGGTGGTCGGCGGGGTCGAAGAAGAACTGCGAGATGCCGAAGTCGGCCCGGGCCAGCTTCGCCGCGAGGTAGCGCCGGTCGTGGTCGCGACCGGGCGAGCGGGGGTGCAGCTCCGGGAAGGCAGCCACGCCGATCGAGAAGTCGCCCACCTCGTCGAGGACGTCGATCAGGTCGGTGGCGTAGGTGAAGTCGCCTCCCGCGTCGGACCCGTCGGCCGGCGGGTCGCCGGCCAGGGCGAGGATGTTCTCGATGCCCGCCTCGCGGTAGTGGGTGACGAGCTCGACCAGCTCCTCCCGGCTGTGGCCCACGCAGGTGAGGTGGGGCATGGCGGGGAACGGGCGCTCCTTGTCGACCCTGATCACCACGTCGCGGGTGGTGTCCCGGGTGGTGCCGAGCGCGCCGTAGGTGATGGACACGAACGACGGCGAGAGGGTGGCGAGCTCCTCCATCGTCTCGTCGAAGGTGACGAGGGCCTCGGCTGTCTTCGGCGGCGGGAACTCGAAGGAGACGGTGCGGCCGGCGGTGAGGAGGTCGACGATCTTGGCCATGGTCCGAGAGAGGCTAGGCGTCCGGCGGGAGGAGGTGCGATCAGCGCGGGCGATGAGTCGGACCCCGTCGCGCCGTCCACCCTCGGTGATCTCGCCGCCGAATCGGAGAACTGGCCACTCCCTGACCGGTTCTGTTCGCCACCATGTCCCTCCCCTCCCGACCACCGGCGTCGTGGCGGGGCGTCCACGGCGTGGCTCCCCTTGACCTCACGTGCACTCGAGGTTGCAGCATCCAGCCCGTGGTCGACCACCCCGACGGAAAGCAGAGCCGCAAGACGATGATCTCCTGCCAGCATGGGACGCAGCCCCCGGGTCGCGGACGCGCCTCGACCAGCCCCACCACCCCGCACCCCCAGGAGCAGTGATGCCCCCCACCCACGCCATCGAGGCCACCGGCCTGGTCAAGCGCTACGGCGAGAAGACCGCGCTCGGCGGCGTCGACATCGTCGTCCCCACCGGCACCGTCACCGCCGTGCTCGGCCCCAACGGCGCCGGCAAGACCACCGCGGTGCGCATCCTCACCACCCTCACCGACGCCGACCGAGGGCGACGGCCACCGTCGCCGGGTTCGACGTGCCGCACCCAGCCCACCGAGGTGCGCCGCCGCATCGGGCTGGCCGCCCAGGACGCCACCGTCGACCCGCTGCTGACCGGCCACGAGAACCTGGTCATGATCGGCGAGCTCCACCAGCTCCCCCGCAAGGAGGCCAAGGCCCGGGCCGACCGACCTGCTCGGCCAGTTCTCCCTGGCCGACGCCGGCGACCGGGTCGCCTCGCGGCTACTCGGGCGGCATGCGCCGCCGGCTCGACCTGGCCGCCACCCTCGTGGCCGACCCCGAGGTCCTGTTCCTCGACGAGCCCACCACCGGCCTCGACCCCCGGGCCCGCAACGAGCTGTGGGACGTGCTCGACACGCTGGTCGGCGCGGGGCACCACCATCCTGCTCACCACCCAGTACCTCGAGGAGGCCGACCGCCTGGCCGACGACATCCTCGTCGTCGACCACGGTCGCATCATCGCCCAGGGCGACGCCCGCAGCCTCAAGCGCCAGGTCGGCGGCGACAACATCGGCGTCACCGTGTCCGACCCCGCCCGCCTCGACGAGGCCGCCGCCATCCTCGGCGCGGGTCACCGGCTGCGAGCCCGTCGTCGACCGCCCCGATCCGCTCCGCCATCGCCCCCACCAACGACGGGCGTGGCCGGGCTGGCCGACGGTGGCCGACGCCCTGGCCGACGCCGGCATCGGGGTCGAGGACCTCAGCCTCCGCCAGCCCACCCTCGACGAGGTGTTCCTCACCCTCACCGGGGCGCCCACCGATCCCGACGAAGACGCTCGACCGAGCTCCGCAGGAGGCCGCACCGATGACCGCCACGACCACCACCCACCGGCCGCGACCGACCTGCCGGACCGGCGACCGGGCCGCGCTGCACCCCAGCAAGGGCCTGTTCCACGACACCTGGGTGATCGCCCGCCGCGGCCTCATCCACATGAAGCGCCAGCCCGAGCAGCTGAGCGACGCCACCATCCAGCCGATCATGTTCGTGGTGCTGTTCGCCTTCGTGTTCGGCGGCGCCATCCAGGTCCCCGGCGCCGAGGACGCCAGCCGTCGCAGGTCTACCGCGAGTTCCTGATGGGCGGGATCATGGCCCAGACCCTCGTGTTCACCGCCTTCGGCGTGGCCATGAGCATCGCCAACGACCGCAAGAACCAGGCCGTCGACCGCTTCCGCTCGCTGCCCATCGCCAACGGCGCCGTGCTCGGCGGCCACGCGGTGGCCAACATGCTCAAGACGATGCTGCCGATCGTCATCATGTCGATCACCGGCTTCGCTGATCGGGTGGCGCATCCGCGGCACCTTCCTCGAGGCCGTCGGCCGCCTACGTGCTGATGATCGCCTTCGCCTTCGCCATGATCTGGGTCGGCGTCCTGCTCGGCAGCCTGGTCGGCACCCCCGAGGGCGTCACCGGCATCGCCTTCGCCATGCTGTTCCCGCTCACGTTCGTCGCCAGCACGTTCGTGCCCGCTGGCCTCGATGCCCGAGCGTGGTCCGCACCATCGCCGAGTGGAACCCGGTCACCACGTTGTCCGACGCCCTGCGGGAGCTGTTCGGCAACCCCAACACGCCCGTCGCAGCCGGGCGACCCGTGGTCGATCGCCGCACCCGATCGCCTACACCGTGGATCTGGATCGTCGGCATCATCGTCGTCTGCGCCCCGCTCGCCGTGCGCGCCTACAAGCGCAAGAACGTCAAGTAGCGAGCGTCGCTCGCCTGCTGAGGGCGGGGGTCGTCGGCGACGGCCCCCGCCGCACCTCGGCGTCAGCGGGGAGCAGGCCGGCTCGGCGCTCGGCGGCTTCGACCAGGTTGCGGAACAGCATGGCGATGGTGGTGGGGCCCACCCCGCCCACCCGGGGGGTGATCCAGCCGGCGACCTGCTCGCACGCCTCGTCGACGTCGGGGAGGAGGGTCCGGCCCTCGTAGCGCACGCCGGCGCCGACCACGACGCCCCCGGGGCGGACGTGCTCCGGCTGGATCATCCCGGGCACGCCGGCCGCGGCGACGAGGACGTCGGCCTCCCGGGTGTAGTCGGCCCAGTCGGGCACCCCGGTGTGGACCAGCGTCACCGCCGCGTTCGCCGTCGGCCGCTTCTGCGACAGCAGGATGCTGAGCGGACGACCGATCGTCACCCCCCGCCCGACCACCACGACGTGGCGACCGGCGACCTGGATGCCGTAGTGGGCGAGGATGGCCTCGATGCCCGCGGGCGTGCACGACACGGGGCCCGGGATGCCCAGGGCCAGCCGGCCGACGTTGGTCGGGTGCATCCCGTCGACGTCCTTGTCCGGGTCGACGGCCATGAGCACGGCGTCGAAGTCGACCTGGGGTGGGGCCGGGTGCTGCACGAGCATGGCGTCGACGGCCGGGTCCTCGTTCAGCCGCTGCACCGCGTCGATGGCCTGCTCGGTCGTCGCGTCGGCCGGCAGGTGCACGTGGGGGCTGGCGCAGCCGAGCTCCTCGGCCTTGCGCATCTTCATGCCGACGTAGCGGGCCGAGGGCCCGTCGTCACCGATCAGGACGGTGGCCAACCCGGGCGTGTGCCCCGCGGCGCGCAGCGCATCGATCCGAGGGACGAGGTCGGCGAACACGGCGTCGGCCACGGGGCCGCCCGGCATCATCTGTGCGGTCATCGGAGCCGAGGGTAGGCCCCCGCCCACCTGCGACCCGCCTCCGGGTCGCGGGTGACCGCCCGCCCGACGAGGTGGGAGCCGGTGGAGCGGCCCACCCGCCTGGGATCAGTGCAGGAAGTGGCGCTCGCCGGTGAAGAGCATCGACAGCCCGAGCTCGTCGGCCCGGGCGATCACCTCGTCGTCGCGCACCGAGCCGCCCGGCTGCACCACCACCGCGACCCCGGCCGCGGCGGCGGCCTCGACCCCGTCGGGGAAGGGGTAGAACGCGTCGCTCGCGCAGGCGCCGCCCGTGGCCCGACCCGCGGCCTTGGTCGCGGCGATCTGCCCGGCCTCGACCCGGTTCTGCTGTCCGGCGCCGATGCCCCAGGCCACCCCGTCCTTCACCAGCACGATGGCGTTCGACGTGACCCACCCGCACAGCCGGAAGGCGAGCGCGGCGTCGGCCAGCTCCTGCTCGGTTGGGTCGCCGCTCGGTGACGACCCGCCAGCTCTCGGGCGGGGCGACGAACCCGTGGGGCTCCTGCACCAGGTAGCCACCGGTGACGGGACGGACGTGGAGCGGGTCGGGCGTCGGCGCGGGGGCCTCGAGGAGTCGGGTGTTCTTGCGCTTGGCCCGGAGGGCGTCGACGACGCCGTCGCCGTACGCCGGGGCGATGACGACGTCGGCCTGGGCCGCCGCGACCATCCGCTCCGCGGTGTCCGGATCGATGGGGGACGAGGTGGCCACGATGCCGCCGAAGGCCGAGCGCGGGTCGCAGTCGAACGCCAGCCTGGTAGGCCTCGGCCAGGGTCGGCGCCACCGCGGCACCGCACGGGTTGGCGTGCTTGATGATGGCGCAGGCCACCTGACCGGTCGCCTGGGCCAGGTCGTGGGCCAGCAGCCAGGCCGCGTCGGCGTCGTAGAGGTTGAGGTAGCTGAGGGCCATGCCGGAGTGCTGGGTGACGTGGGCCCACCACGGGTCGGCACCCACGGTGCGGTACAGCGCCGCCCGCTGGTGCGGGTTCTCGCCGTAGCGGAGGGTGACCGGCTCGCGGCTCGCGTCGATGCGGAGCGCGGCCGGCAGCGGGTCGGGCGCGTCGGCGCCGGCCGCGGCGTCGGTCGCGGCGACCTCGCCTGCGAACCAGGCGGCGACCGCGGCGTCGTAGGCGGCGGTCGCGGCGAAGGCCTTGGCCGCCAGCCGCTGCCGGGTCGCGGCGGAGATCGCACCGGAGGTGGTCACCTCGTCGAGCACCGGTGCGTAGTCGGCCGGGTCGACGACCACGGCGACGTGGGCGTGGTTCTTGGCCCCGGCCCGGATCATCGCCGGACCGCCGATGTCGATCAGGTCGACCGGGCCGGCGGAGCCACCCGGCCCGCCGTGGGTGAAGTCGGCCGGGTCGGACCCGAACGGGTAGAGGTTGCTGACCAGGAGGTCGATGCCCTCGATGCCGTGGGCCTCCATGTCGGCCCGGTGGGCGGGGTCGTCGCGATCGGCGAGCAGCCCGCCGTGGACCTTCGGGTGCAGCGTCATCACCCGGTGGCCGAGGATGGCCGGCGCGCCGGTGAGGTCGGCGACGTCGGTGACCGCGATCCCCGCGTCGGCGATGGCCGAGGCCGTGCCCCCGCTGGAGACCAGGTCCCACCCGGCGGCGGCGAGCCCCCGGGCCAGGTCGACCACTCCGGTCTTGTCGTAGACGGACAGCAGGGCGCGCACCTCAGGCCTCCTGGGCGGGTGTGGGGATGGGGGGTGAGGCCGTCGCCTCGGCAGGGAGCACGGCACCACGAGCGAGGATCTCGCGCAGCGTGCGGGAGTACAGCGGACGCTCGACGTCCTTGATCCGCTCGTGCAGCGTGGCCTCGTCGTCGCCGTCGAGGATCGGCACCTCGGCCTGGGCCAGCACCGGCCCCGTGTCGACCTCGAGGCCGGCGACGTGGATCGTGCAGCCGGTCACCTCGACCCCGGCGGCGAGCGCCTCGCGGACGGCGTGCCAGCCCTTGAAGGCCGGGAGCAGGGCGGGGTGGGTGTTCAGGATGTGGCCGGGGAAGGCGTCGTGCATGGGCTGGCTGAGGATCGTGCCGAAGCCCGCCATCGCCACCAGGTCGACCTCGTGGCGCCGCAGGGCCGCGGCCAGCCGGGCCGAGTAGGCGTCCCGGTCGAACCCGGCGTCGAAGCGGTCGCGGGCCACCAGCTCGGCGGCGACACCGGCGTCGGCGGCCCGCCCGAGGGCCCGGCACGGGCGGTCGGCGGCGACCACCGCGACGGGGATGCCGTCGGCCAGGAACGTGTCGAGGATCGACCCCGTCCCCGACACCAGAACCCCGACGCGCACGGGAGCCGAACCTACTCGCCACCCGTCGTCGGCCCCACTCGACCCCAGGGCGGGGTGGTCACCCTCCCGACCCCGGGCGTGGGCGGCCGAGCCGTGGGGTAGACCGGCGCACGTCCGGCGCCTGCGCCAGTACCGTCTCGGCCGGATCCCCATCCCCTCGCAGGAGGCACCGCCCGTGGCCTGGCCGCAGTCCCCCCAACCGGCACCCGCTCCCCCGCCTGCTGCTCCCGCCGGCGACGCCTTCCCGCTCGACGGGGTCGTCACCGTCATCTCGGGAGCGCTGACCTTCCTGTTCTCGTTCGTGCGGATCGCCAAGTTCGACGGCGCCGACATCGGGTGGTCGGTGTGGACCACCTCCCTCGGCCTCTTCGGTGTCGGCACCTGGATCCCGCTGTTCGGCCTCGTCGCGGCGGGCATCGCCGCGGCCCGGTGGGTCGTGAAGGGCATCGACGACAAGGAGGTGCTGGGGTTCCGCGCCCCCCAGCTCCAGCTGGTGGCCTCCACGTTCGCCTTCCTCCTGGTGATCGGCTACTTCGTCAGCATCCTGTTCTCGGGGGGCGACTTCGAGGTCGACCTGTCCTTCGGTGGCGGTTCGGTGCTGCTGCTGATCTCGACCATCGGCCTGATGGCGGGCTCGGTCCTCGGCCTCGGTGTGCTCGAGGGCATGCCGACGCTCGGGGGCACCGACCAGGCGGCCCCGCCCTACGGGGCCGGCCAGCCCGCACCCGGGCAACCCGGGGCACCCACGCCCCCACCGCCCGCCGGAGGTCAGTGGGCCGCCTCCGATCCCTACGCGGCTCCCGCCGCCCCGGCCGCGCCGGTCCCCCCGTCGGGTGAGCCCGCTCCGCCGGCGTGGGACCAGACCATCGTCCACGGCGCCCCGGCCCCCGGCACGTGGGACCAGCCCGCGGCGCCGGCACCGGCCCCGCCCGAGTGGCAGCAGCCCGACGCGCCGGTCGACACCGCCTGGCAGGCCCCCGCGCCCCCGCCCGTCGACCCGCAGTGGCAACAGCCTGCGGCCCCGGCCGACCAGCAGTGGTCGCAGCCCCCGGCCGAGCCGCAGTGGCAGCAGCCCCCCGCGGCCGGCGGCGAGCCGGCCCCATGGGAGCCGCAGCCCGCGCCCCCGGGGCCTCAGCCCGAGCCCGGGCCGCTCGACCCCCAGCCCTCGCCTCCCGCCGACCCGGCCCCGCCCTCCGAGGGCGGGCTGTTCGACCCCGGCACCCAGGTGATCCCCGGGCCTCCCCCGGCCCCGCCGCCCGACGACCCCCAGCAGCCACCCCCGTCCTGACCCCGGGCCGCCCGTTCTGACGCCCAGGAGCGCATCCGTGCGCGATCTGGCGAACAGGACGGCGACGGCCCCCACCCGACCCGTTCCGACGCACCAGGAGCGCATCGGTGCGCGCCTCCTGCGTCAGAAGGGGGCGAGCTCGAGGGCGATGGGGCAGTGGTCGGAGCCGCGGACGTCGCTGAGCATCCAGGCTCGGCGGAGGGCGGGGCGGAGGCGACGCGAGACGAGCCAGTGGTCGATGCGCCAGCCGACGTCGCGCTCGCGGGCGAAGGTCACGTTCGACCACCACGTCCAGTCGCGGCCGTCGGGGTGGAGCTCGCGGTAGGCGTCGACGAAGCCGGCGTCGAGGTGGGCCTGGAACGCCGATCGCTCCTCGACCGTGCACCCCGACCGACCCTTGTTCGGACCCGGACGAGCCAGGTCGATCGCGGCGGGCGCGACGTTGAGGTCACCGCCCAGCACGACGGGCTGACGGCGGGCACGGGTGCGCAGGTGGGTGGTGAGGGCCGCGTCGAAGGTCACCCGCTCGGGCAGACGGGACAGGTCCCGCCGGGCGTTGGTGCCGTACGCAGAGACGACCGTGAGCCCGGGCAGGTCGACGGTGAGGACCCGCCCCTCGACGTCGCGGCGGTCGCGGCCGAGTCCGGGCCGGCTGTCGAGGATCGGGAGCCGGCTGAACACGGCGGCACCGGAGTACCCCGGCCGGGCCGAGCCGTGGAACACCCGCTCGTAGCCGTCGAGGAACCCGAGGAGACCGTCGGGCTCCGCCTGGACCCGCGTCTCCTGCAGCAGCAGGACGTCAGGCCGCTCGTCCGCGACGAGCTGCTGCAGCACGCCCTTCGCAACGACCGACCGAACCCCGTTGCAGTTCCAGGTGACCAGCTTCAGCGAGCGAGTGATGACGACGGCCGTCAGGCCGAGCCGAGCTCCTTGACGATCGTCGACCATGTGGGCGCCGGCCTCGGTGGGGTTCTGGCCCACGCGGACCCCGGCGGCCTCGAGGGCCTCGATCTTGGCCTTGGCCGTGCCCTTGCCGCCCGAGACGATGGCGCCGGCGTGGCCCATCTTCTTGCCGGGAGGCGCGGTGACGCCGGCGACGTAGGCGGAGACCGGCTTGCTCATCTTCTCCTTGATGAACTCGGCGGCCTCCTCCTCGGCCGAGCCGCCGATCTCGCCGATCATCATCACGGCCTTGGTCTCGGGGTCGGCCTCGAAGGCCTCCAGGCAGTCGATGAACGACGTGCCGGGGACCGGGTCGCCGCCGATGCCGACGCAGGTGGTCACGCCGATGTCGGCCAGCTTGAGCTCGTAGAGCGCCTGGTAGGTGAGGGTGCCGGAGCGGCTCACGATGCCGACCGGGCCGCCGGCCTTGGCGATCTCGCCGGCGGTGATGCCGATGTTGGCCTTCCCGGGGCTGATGAGGCCGGGGCAGTTCGGGCCGAGGATGCGGGTGCCGGGGAAGTCGCGCTTCACCTTGTTGAAGAACCAGGCCTCGTCCTGGGCGGGGACGCCCTCGGTGATGACCACGACCAGCTCCATGCCGGCCTCGGCGGCCTCCATGCACCGCGGCCTTCACGCCCGCGGCGGGGATGAACACGCACGACACGGTGGCGCCGGTCTCGGCCTTGGCGTCGGCGACGGAGGCGAAGATGGGGATGCCATCGACGTCCGTCGCCGGCCTTCTTGGGGTTGGTGCCGGCCACGACCTGGGTGCCGTAGTCGCGGTTGCGGAGGCCGTAGAAGCGGCCCTGCGAGCCGGTCAGGCCCTGGTAGACGACCTTGGTGGTCTCGTCGACGAAGATGCTCATGGGTTCGTCTCTCCTATCGGGCTCAGCGGGCGAGCTCGACGGCGGCCTCGGCGGCCTCGAGCATCGTCGGCTTGGAGATGACGGAGGTGGCCTTCTCGGCGAGGATCGCCCGGCCCTCCGCGGCGTTGGTGCCGTCGAGGCGGATCACCATGGGCACGTCGATGGCGACCCGCTCCAGGGCCTGGACGATGCCGTTGGCGACCTCGTCGCCCTTGGTGATGCCACCGAAGATGTTGATGAAGATGCTCTTCACGTTCTCGTCGCCGGTGATGACCTCGAGGGCCCCGGCCATGACGTCGGCGTTGGCGCCGCCGCCGATGTCGAGGAAGTTGGCCGGCTTGCCGCCGACCTGGTTGATGATGTCGACGGTCGACATGGCCAGGCCGGCGCCGTTGGCGATCACGCCGACGGTGCCGTCGAGGCCGACGTACTGGAGGTCCTTCTCGTGGGCGGCCTGCTCGCGCTCGTCGCGCTCCTGGGTCGCCTCGTAGTCGGCGTAGTCGTGGCGGAACGAGGCGTTGCCGTCGAGGGTGACCTTGGCGTCGAGGGCGTGGACCTTGCCCTCGGGGGTGAGGATCAGCGGGTTGATCTCGACCAGGTCGGCGTCGCCCTCGACGTAGGCCCGGTAGAGCTTCAGGAGGATGTCGACCGCGCCCTCGGTGGCGTCGGGGTTGAGGTTGGCGGCGGCGACCCACTCCCGGGCGACCGGCTCGGTCAGCCCGTCGACGGGGTCGATCCAGATCTTGGCGATGGCGTCGGGGTTGGTCTCGGCGACGGCCTCGATCTCGACGCCGCCCTCGGCCGAGAGCATGCCGAGGTGCTTCTTGGCCGAGCGGTCGAGGGTGAAGCTGGCGTAGTACTCCTCGGCGATGTCGGAGGCGTGCTCGATCCAGATGCGCTCGACGATGTGGCCCTTGATGTCCATGCCGAGGATGTTGGAGGCGTGCTCGCGGACCTCGTCGGCGTTGCCGGCGAGCTTGATGCCGCCGGCCTTGCCGCGGCCACCGACCTGCACCTGCGCCTTCACGACGACCGGGTAGTCGGCGACGCGCTCGGCCACGGCCACCGCGTCGTCGACGGTGGTGGCCACGTCGCCCGGCGACACCGGGATGTCGTAGCTGGCGAAGAACTGCTTGCCTTGGTACTCGAACAGGTCCATGCGGCCTCTCTCGGATCTGGGGCGCGGCGGGGCGACTCGATGCCCGCGGGCACGGGCAGGGATACTACGCAGGTGCCCCTGACGAGAAGTCAGGCCGGCCGGTCCGACCGGCACGGCCCCCACCGATGAGCCCGGTCGAGCGCTCCGGCGGCCACGCCGGGCGGGCCCTCGCCGTCTCCGGGGTGGCCATCGCGGTCATCGCCCTGGTGCTCTGGGGCGCGTCGATCCTGACCAACCGGCAGTCCGCACTCGACGTCCGCCTCGGCGACGCCACCTTCCAGGGCGGCAACGCCGAGCGCCTGGCCGACGAGATCGCCGACCGCGGGCCGATCCTCTACGGCGACATCTCCGACTCCGACAACGCCAGCCGCGACATCATCCTCCAGCACATCGGCGACGACCCCGAGGAGGGCTGGTACGCCTTCCGGGCCCAGCCGGAGGACAAGGACCGGGAGTGCACCTGGGTGTGGCAGCCCGACGAGGACCTGTTCCGGGCCAAGTGCGATCCCTCGCTCACCGCCCCCGCCGACGGCGAGGGCCTGGTGCGCTACCCCGTGGAGGTCGACGACGGGAAGCTCGACGTCGACCTCAACTACGCCGATCGGCCGAGCACGACCACCACGACCGCGCCCGAGTCCGGAGAGGCTCCCCCCACCTCCGGCGGCTGACGGCGACGGAGCGCCGCCACCTGGTCGCCGCGCCGCCGGGGCGAGCGGGATCAGGCGGCCTGGCGGGCGACGATGCTGGTGACGAACTGGTGCGGGCTGCTGTAGGTGCCGCGCATCCAGCTGACGATCTTGGTGGTTCCGCGCAGGGCGATGTGGGGTCGGATGTTGTCGGCCCGGCTGTCGGCCGTCAGGTACGTGGGCACCCACGACCCGTCGCTCCGACGGTTCATCTCGAACAGCTCGAAGTGGACCCGACCGTCCGCGCGCGAGCGCAGGGGCACACCGGTCGACGGGTGCACGTTGGTCGACACGACGAGCCGGTTGTGGGTGCTGGGGTCGAGGGCGGCGAGGCCGGTGTAGTCGTTCTCGACGAGGTTGCCGCCCAGCTCGCCGCCGCCGAAGGCCACCCACTCACGCACCCAGGTGCCGTCCGACGCGGGCATGACCCGCAGGTGATCGTGGGCCCACGCGCCGGCCGCGGTGTCGACGCGCCGTCCCTTCAGCGAGACCGACACGACCGGCCGACCGACGATGACGCGCAGCTCGGAGATCCAGGCATCCGCCGATGCGGGGCAGCGGTAGGCGAAGGGGATGCTCGCCACGGGGACGCCCGGGCCGACCTGGCCGAGGGCCTGTCCGCCCGCGGATGTGATCGCGCCGGTGCGGGGGTCGATGACGCCGACGCGGACGTTGGAGGGCTGCACCTCGCGCGGGTGGCCCTCGGTGGTCGCGAACCACAGGCGACCGGCGTCGGCCGCGAACTTCACGTACGGCCGCTGGCCAGGGGCCGGTGGGACGACGACCACCCCCATCGGCTCCCACGTCCGGCCGTCGTCGACCGAGCGGAGCAGGTTCCAGGTGTAGCCCTCGCCGCGGTAGCCCGCCATGACCAGGCCGCCGCCCATGGCGTGCACCGTGCCGTACGAGACCCCCCGTCCCGGCGGGACGATCGATTCGGGACGATCGACGTCGGGCTGCACCTCGAACGACCCCGCCGCGTTCGGTGGCGAGCCGACCTGCTCCCTCGCGGAGCGGATGACGGTGTCGGTCCCGTGCCCGGACCACATGGCCAGCACCGGTCCCGTCGAGGTGACGGCCAGACCGGGGTTGTTGTGGTCGTCGACCCGGTGCTGACCGATGGTCGTCGACCTCGGCGCGTCGACCGTCGCCCGCTGGGCCCGAGCCGAGGCTCGCAGGCCACCGCTCACGTCGACCGACGTGATCTCGATGGCGCCGTCGCGGGTGGTCCCGGTCCCGGCTGCGACCGTCCCGACGTACAGGCGCCCGGCCGGCCCGATCACGGTGCGGTTCTCGGAGAACCAGCACCAGCCGCCGCGGTCGACGACGGTGACGTCGAGCGAGCCGGGCGTGGTGAAGCTCTGACGCCACGCCGGCCGGTTGCTCGGGGTGGGATCGCACGCCGCCAGGAGGGGGCCGCCAGCGGCCGCAGCCGCGACTGCGGCACCGCCCCGCAGCACCGATCGGCGCGACACCCTCACGCCGAGAGGATCCCCCATGGGTCGGTCACGCTACCGGCCGGTCGGGACCCCGGACGAGCCACGACGGCTCTCGGCCGGCCCGCCGGGGTCCGGATCACCAACCGGCCGCCTGCTGGACGGCGAGGACGAGGGCACCGGCCACGAGGGCCGGCCCCGCGACCGGCAGCACCACGGTGACGTAGCGGCGGAACGAGAGGTCGACCTCCTCCTGGCGCAGGATCCGCCACCACAGCAGGTTGGCCAGGGCACCGATCGGCAGCAGGACGGCCCCGGTGTTGAGCCCCGCGAGCCACGCCCACTGCCCCGCGGTCATGGTCGAGGTGGCGTCGAGGGAGATCAGCAGGGCGGGCAGGTTGTTGAGCAGGTTGGCGGCGGTCGCCCCGGCCAGAGCGACCGCCGCCACGCCGGCCGGGCCGTCCTGCTCGACCAGCGGCGACAGCAGGTCGGACGGGACGACCAGGGCCACCACGACCGTCACCGCGCCGACGGCGACCGCCATCGCCAACGGCAGCTCCCGCCACGGCACCCACCGGGTCACCGCCACGAGGGCGACGTCGGCCGCGAGGGCCACCACCCACGGGTCGATCCCCCACAGGGGACCCAGCACGAACCCGGCGAGCAGCCCGGACACCACCGCACCGCCGAGCACGAGCGCCCGGCGGTCGACCGGGGCCCCGGCCCCCACCACGAGCACCCCGGGGTGCCGTCGCCGGTGGACCAGCCACCCCACGACGCGCGGCCACGCTGCGGCGAGCTCCGCGGTGGAGAGGTCTCGGCGGCGATCTGGTGAGCACACCGGCAGCACCGACGACGCCAGGCTGGCCGAGCAGCGACCGCGGCCACCGGCAACGGGTCGAGCACCGGCCCGGCGCGTCGCCGCGAGGGGCGTGAGCAGCACGATCGTGGTCGAGGTCCCCGGATGGCCGAGAGCCACCAGACGGCAGGCGACACGCCCCGGCGGGTCGACGACGCACCGCGTCGAAGACCCGAGCCTCTGGCGGCCAGCGGAACCGGCCGGCCAGCGCGACCCGACGCGGTGAGTGTCGAGGGCGCGCCACGAGTGCGCGCCCAGCTCGTCCGGGTCGAGCGTTCGCAGACCGTCACCAGTCAGGAGGCGTCGGGGGTGAAGAGGGCCCTGACCTCGGCCCGCTGGACCTTCTTGGTCCCGCTGTGGGGCAGCTCGTCGACCACCACCACCTTGACCGGCACCTTGTACGACGCCAGCTCGTCCTTGGCCCAGGCTCGGATGTCGTCCGGGGTGGCCTCCAGCCCGTGGGCCAGCACGCACCGCGGCCACCGGGATCTCGCCGAGGCGGTCGTCCGGAAGTCCGACGACCGCGGCCTCGACCACCGACGGGTGACGCTCGAGGGTCTGCTCGACCTCGACCGCGTAGACGTTGTAGCCACCGCGCACGATGACGTCCTTGGCCCGGCCCTCGAAGTGGAACACACCGAACGCACCGCGGCGCACGAGGTCGCCCGTCCGCAGCCAGCCGTCGTCGGTGAGGGCATCGTGGGTCGCGACCTCGTCGCCCCGGTAGCCGCGCAGCAGCCCGGGACCGGACAGGTACAGCTCGCCGACCTCGCCCCGCGACACCTCGTTCCCGTCCTCGTCGACGACCCGCGTCTTGTAGCCAGGCGAGGGGATGCCGACCCGAGACAGCTGCCTGGGCAGGAACGGCAGGTCGACCCGACAGCGCGCCGCTGCCGGCGGTCTCGACCATGCCGTAGCCCTCGGCGAACAGCGCCCGGCCCACGGGGCCGACGCGGGGCAGCGTGGCGAGGGCGCCCATCCGGGAGAAGCGGTCGGACAGCTCCTCGGGCATGGCGTCGGCGCCCGGCGATCCAGAGCCGGACCGACGAGAGGTCGCGCTCCTCGGCGCCGGCGTCGAGGAGCATCCGGTACATCGTCGGCACGCCGACGAACACGCTCGCCCGCCGGCCCTCCAGCTCGTCGAGGATCGGCCTCGGCGTCGAAGCGGGGCAGGAAGCGCACCGGGACCCCGGCCGACGCCATGCCGACCGCGATGACGAAGCCCATGATGTGGGCCATCGGCAGGCTCATCACGGCCTCGTCGTCGCGGAAGCCGACCGGGGCCAGCCCGGCGACGTTCATGGCCAGCAGGCCCTTGTGGCGCAGCTCGGCGCCCTTCGGCTTGCCGGTGGTGCCCGACGTGTAGAACACGGCGCCGACGTCGGTCGGCGCGGCGGGGTGGGCCGCGGCCCGAGCGGCGGCGCCTCCGGCAGATCCGACGCCGCCCGCAGCACCAGCGGGGCACCGGCGTCGGCCACGACGTGGTCGATCTCGTCCTCGCGCATGCGGTCGTTCACCGGCGCCGGGATGCACCCGGCCCGGCTCACGGCCAGGCAGAGCAGGAACTGGTCGTAGCCGTTGGGCACGGCCACGACGACGACGTCGCCCGGGCTCGGCCCGCTCGCTGATCGCCTGCGCCCACCGGTCGACCTGGTCGGCCGCCTCACCGACGGTGCGCACGCGCGCCGCCCTCCTCGTCGACCATCACGCGATCGGGGTCGGCCGCGGCCAGCCGCTCCAGCAGCGAGCCGAGGGTGATGTCGTGGTCGAGCGCGACGCGGGCTCGCCGGAAGGCACCCAGGCCCGGGATCACGGGGTCGGCTCCGGAGGGTCACCCGGTCGAACCTACCCGGGTCGCCGACCGGCCGAGCACGGTGTCGTCAGGCCCGCTCGAGCGGAGCCCACGCGAGGAGCAGGCGCTTCTCGCCGACCTCGGGGAAGCGGATCAGGGCCTCGGCCTTGTCACCGCTGCCCTCCATGTCGAGGATCACGCCCTCACCCCACTTGGCGTGGCGCACGTCATCGCCGACCCGCAGCCCGAGCCCGGCGGCGCCGATGGGCTCGGTGGCGGCCTGGCCCGCGTGGAGGGCGGCATCGACCCTGTGCTCACGGGCGGCCTCCCGTCGGGCCCGGGACGGGCTCATCTCGCCCCGCGACGACGACTCGTAGCCCCGGTTGCCCCAGGTCGACGCCCCGGAGCTGCCCCACGAGCCTCCCTGGCGCGACGCCCGTCGGCGGCCGTGGATCTCGGTGACCAGCTCCGACGGGATCTCGTCGAGGAAGCGGCTGGGCGGGTTGTACTGGGTGGCGCCGAACATGGTGCGGCCCCAGGCGTGGCTGAGGTGGAGCAGCTCGCGGGCCCGGGTGATGCCGACGTAGGCGAGGCGGCGCTCCTCCTCGAGCTCGGCCGGCTCGGTCGAGCGCCCGGATGTGGGGGAAGACGCCGTCCTCCATGCCGATGATGAACACCACCGGGAACTCGAGGCCCTTGGCCGAGTGCAGCGTCATGAGCACGACCTGCGACTCGTCGTCGGGTCGAGGTCGTCGGTGTCGGCCACCAGGCTGATCTGCTCGAGGAAGACGTCGACCGTCGCCGACCTCCTGCGCCGCGCCGACCAGCTCGGCCAGGTTCTCGATGCGGCCCTCGGCCTCGATCGAGTGCTCGGCCTCGCAGCTCGGCCACGTAGCCGCTCTTGTCGAGGACGCACCTCGAGCATGCGGGCCGGGCCCCTCGTCGCGGATGCCCTCGGCCTCGTCGAGCACGGCCAGGAAGTCGCGCGATGCCCTTCACGGCCCGGCCGCCGATGCCGGCCTCGTCGGCCCGCCGCAGCGCCTCGAGGAAGGTGACGCCCTGGCTGGCGGCCCAGGCGTCGAGCCGGGCCGACCGATGCGTCGCCGACGCCCCGCTTGGGGGTGTTGAGGACCCGCTTGACCGCCACCTCGTCGGCCGGGTTCACCACCGCCTTCAGGTAGGCGACCGCGTCCTTGATCTCGCGGCGGTCGTAGAAGCGGGTGCCGCCGACCACCTTGTACGGGATGCCGCTGCGGATGAGGGACTCCTCCAGCACCCGGCTCTGGGCGTTGGTCCGGTAGAAGACCGCCATGTCGCCCCAGCGCTGGCCCTGGTCGTGCAGGCGTCGACATCCGGCCGACGACCCACTGGGCCTCGTCGGCCTCGTCGTCGGCGTGGAAGCGCTGGATGAGCGTCGCCCTTGCCCTGGTCGGTCCACAGCTCCTTGGGCTTGCGGCCCGACGTTGTGGGCGATCACCGCGTTGGCGGCGTCGAGGATCGTCTGGGTCGACCGGTAGTTCTGCTCGAGCAGCACCACGGTGACGTCCGGGAACGCCGTCTCGAAGTCGACGATGTTGCGGATGTCGGCGCCCCGGAACCGGTAGATCGACTGGTCGCTGGTCGCCCACGACGCAGACGTTGCGGTGGTTGGCGCCGAGCAGGAGGACGAGCTCGTTCTGGACCGGGTTGGTGTCCTGGTACTCGTCGACCAGCACGTGCCCGAAGCGGCGCTGGTAGTGCTCGAGGACCTCGGGGAACTGGCGCAACACCTCGACGGTGACGCCGAGCAGGTCGTCGAAGTCCATGGCGCCGGCCTTGCGCAGGCGGGCCTGGTACTCGCGGTAGACCTCGGCGTAGCGCCGCTCGAAGAGTTCGACGCCTGGGCCTCGTACTCGTCGACGCCCGAGGCCCCGGTTCTTGGCCGACGCTGATGGCGGCGTGGACCGCCTCGGGGCGGGAACCGCTTGGTGTCGATGTCGAGGTCGCGCAGGACGTAGCCCGGTGAGGCGCAGCGGCGTCGGCCTGGTCGTAGATCGTGAACGACGACGGGTAGCCCAGGCGCGGCGCCTCGCGCCGGAGGATGCGCACGCACGCCGAGTGGAACGTCGACACCCACATCTTCTCGGCCACCGGGCCGACCAGCGCCGCCGACCCGGTGCTTCATCTCGTCGGCCGCCTTGTTGGTGAAGGTGATGGCCAGGATCGCGAAGGGCGAGACGCCGTGGTCGCGGATCAGGTGGGCGATGCGGTGGGTGAGGACGCGGGTCTTGCCCGAGCCGGCACCGGCCAGGACCAGCAGCGGCCCGTCGACGTGGGTGACGGCATCGGCCTGGGCCGGGTTGAGCCCGATCAGCAGGTCGAGCTGGTCGTCGTCGGACTCGAACGGAGGCATCGGGCCAACCCTACCGACGACCCGCGACAGCCCGTCCGGACGGCGTGGTCGCCCGCTGCGCGATGTTCCTGGGAGAATGGCCAGATCGCCCCTGACCGCCCCACGGACGATGCCCGCCCCGTCGCGTCCCCGCCCCCACCACTCGTGGACGGCGGCCGACCCACCGCGGCCACGAGCGACCACCCGGACGAGATCTCGGTCGACCCCGAGGACGATGTCGTCGTCGAGGGCCTGCTGGGCACCTCGGTCACCACCGAGATGATCAAGTCGACCGGGTCGAAGGCCCTGCGCCGCACGGCCATGGTCGTCATCTTCTTCCTGATGTTCAACTACCTGGTGCTGCCGCAGCTGGGCGGGGCGCGCCAGGCGGTCGACCGCCTGAGCCAGGTCAACCCCCTGCTCCTCCTGCTCGCCCTGGGCCTCGAGCTCGCGTCGCTCGGCGCCTACGCCCAGCTCACCCGGGTCACGCTGCCGCCGGAGCCGCGGCTCGGCCTGGTGACGATCCTCCGCATCCAGCTCTCGACGCGGGCGGTGACCAACCTGGTCCCCGGCGGGTCGGCGGCCGGCAGCACCCTCGGGTACCGGCTCCTGACCCAGGCCGGCGTGGACGGCGCGTCGGCCGGCTTCGCCCTGGCCACCGTCGGCCTGGGTTCGGCGGTGGTGCTCAACCTCCTGCTGTGGGTCGCCCTGCTGGTGTCGATCCCCATCGACGGCTTCAACCCGGTGTACGGCACCGCCGCCATCGCCGGGATGGTCGTCCTCGCCGTGTTCGCGGGGCTGGTGATCCTGCTGATGAAGGGCGAGGTGCAGGCGGTGCGGGTCGTGCGGGGCATCACCCGGCACATCCCGTTCGTCAACCCCGACACGGCCGAGCGGTTCGTGCTCACCCTGGTCGGACGGCTGCAGGCGCTGCGGGCCGATCCGCAGCTCATCCGACGGGGCATCACGTGGGCGACGGTCAACTGGCTGCTCGACGCGGCGGCCCTCTGGGTGTTCGTGCGGGCCTTCGGGTTCACCCTCAACCCCATCGACGTGATCGTCGCCTTCTGCGTGGCCAACATCCTGGCCGTCATCCCCCTCACCCCCGGCGGGCTGGGCGTGGTGGAGGCGACCCTCATCAGCCTCCTGGTCGGCTTCAGCCTCGACCGGAGCACCGCCGCCATCGCGGTGGTCACCTACCGGCTGGCGCAGTTCTGGCTGCCGATCCCACTGGGAGCGATCAGCTACATGTCGCTCCGACTCGGACCGGGGTCGATCCGGCGCATGCGCGGCAGCCACCCCATCCGCGACCTCACCGAGGACACCGTCGACATCGCCAACGTGCGCGTGTGGGACGTCGAGCAGGAGAAGGCCGGCAGCTGAGGGCCGGCGCTCCGGGCCCCGGGGCCTGGGTCAGCCCGGGCAGGTGGCGCGGATGCGGCCCTCGACGAGCCCCTCGTCACCGGCCCGCGCCCGGTCGGGTCCGAAGGTGGCCCGGATGTCGACCGAGTCGGCGGTCTGGGAGATCAGCGGCTCGTCGGCCGAGGGGTCGGCCAGGTCGAGCCAGGCGCCGTCGACCCCACCGGTGGTCCGCCGGGCCTCGAGGCCGCCCAGCTCGACCGGCACCGAGGTCTCCGACTCCGGGATGGTGGTGGCGGGGTCGACCACCTCGGTGATGCGGGCCGTCTCGGTGAGGACCGGGTCCCCCGCGCCGGTGTCGGCGCGGTACCGGGTGATCTCCACCACGAAGGGACCGTCGGACGTCTCGCCCTCGCCGGCCACCAGCAGCTCGCGGACGGCCACGTCGGTGTCGTCCTCGCCCGGCTCCTCCGAGCACTCGGTGACCTCGAAGGTCAGCTGCTCCACGCCGATGACGGCCACGCCCTCACCGGCGGCCGGCTCGTCGATGGCGAACGGGTCGGGGGCGGTCTCCTCGGTCGCGTCCTCGGCGTCACCGTCGCCGTCGCTCCCACCTCCGCACCCGGACGCGAACGGGAGGGCGAGCACGAGCAGGCCCAGGGAGAGGGCCCGCAGGGGACGGGAGGACCGCAGCAGCACGGCCGCACGGTAGGGGACGGGCCGAGGCGCGTGAGCGCACCCGTCCGGTCAGATCCGGCCGCCGCCGACGAGGGCCGACCAGTAGTAGATGCTCGACACCTTGACCACGTCGCCCGTGTGGGGGGCGTGGATCATCTCGCCGCCGCCGATGTACAGGCCGACGTGGGAGATGGGGCTGCCGTAGAACACGAGGTCACCGGGCTGCAGCTGCGAGGCCGGGATCTTGGCGCTCATCGCGTACTGGGCCCCGGACGAGTGGGGCAGCGACTTGCCGCCGTGGCCCCACGCCCACATGGTCAGGCCGGAGCAGTCGAACCCGCCCTCGGGCGAGGCACCGGCCCAGCGGTAGGGCACGCCGAGGACGCTGCGCGCCGCGGCGATGGCCGCCGAGGCGCCGTTCGCGGCCGGCGGCGGGGAGGGCGGAGGGGGCGGCGACGTCGGCTGGGCGGAGGGCGCGGCCGGCTCGGTGGTCGGCGCCGGGGCATCGGCCGACTCCGCGGCAGCGTCGGCATCGGCGGTCGGGCCCGCGTCCTGGCCGGCATCGGCCTCGGCCGCAGCCTCGGCACGAGCCGCCGCGGCCCGCTCCTCGGCGACCCGGCGCCGGGCGGCGTCGCGACGGGCCTGCTCGGCCTCGACCAGCGTCGCGAGGCGGCCGGACACCTGGTCCTGCAGCTCCTCGAGCTCGGCCAGGCTCGCCTCGGTGGCGTCCTTGTTCTCGCGGATCGAGGCCTCGGTGCGCTCGGCCTCGTCGCGGAGCGTCGCGAGCGCCCGGGAATCGGCCTCGGCGGTGGCCTCCACGCCCCGGTACTCGTCGACCAGGTCGTCGCCGTCGGTCCCGACCGAGTCGGCGTAGCCCCGGCGGGCACCGACGTCGACGGCCGTCCCGGAGCCGACCAGGGCGAGGGTGCCGTCGTCGAGCTCGCCGCCGGACATGAACGCCTCGACGGCGACGTCGCGCAGCTGGCCGGACAGGGCGTCGAGCTCGGCCCCGGAGCGCGCGGCGCGGGCCTCGGCGTCGGCGATGCGCCCGTCGAGCTGCTCGCGAGCCAGCTTGGCGTCGAGGTACCGCTCGGTGAGCGCCTCGGACTCGTGCTGGAGCTCCTCGATGCGGTCGGCGATGCGCTCGGCCTCGGCCCGGGTGTCGGAGATCTCGTCGCCGGACGCCGGGACCGCGCTGGTCACCCCGAGCAGGACCGCGACGGTGACCGCGAGCAGGGCGAGGGGACCACGGTGGGCGACCCCCCGCCGACGCAGAGCGGTCCGCGGCGACATGGAGCAGACATGCTACAGGACGTCAATAAACATGACAATCGCGTGACGCGCCGACACGGGATCGTCACGATCTCCTGCCACCTTCCCCAGACGCGGCGACGGGGCGATCACCGTCGCCTGGCCCCCGACGCCGGTCAGGCCGGGTCGTCGTCCACGGTGATCCCGGCGTCGGCGAGCAGGGCGGCTCCGACCGGGATGGCCAACCCGGGGTCGATCACCGTCCCCCTGAGCGCGGACCCGCCCTTGACGTCGACCAGGGTGAGGCCGCCGAGCCACGCGCCGGTGAGGTCGGCCCCGGACAGGTCGGCGCCGGTGAGGTCGTCGTCGACCCAGCGGCTGCCGGCCGCCTTGGCCCGGTAGAGGTCGAGCCGGGGCGCGGCGCACCCCTCGACGACGACCCGGGTCGCCTCGACCATGCGGAGGCCGGCGTCGTCGAGCTGGCAGTCGGTGAACCGCACGTCGATCAGTCGGGCGCCACCGAGGTCGGCCCCCACCAGGCGACACCGGGTGAAGGCGACGCGGGTGAGCGACGCGTCCTCGAGGATCACGCCGGCCAGGTCGCAGTCGGCCAGGACCACGTCGGTGAGCTCGGCCCGGACGAGGCGGGCGCCGGCCAGGCGCACGCCGGAGAGCCGGCAGCGGACGACGCCGACCCGCTCGGCCTCCGCCCCCATCGCCTCGCCCCGCAGGTGCCGCTCGACCCACTCGTCGTCGTCGACCAGCCCCTCGAGCTCCTCCTCCTCGAGCTCGTCGTCGACGACCGGAGCACGAGCAGCGGAGCGCATGCCGTCAGTGTCGCGGCCCGGCGGCGACGAAGGAGCCGCTCAGCGGCGAAGCCGCTGCCCCTCACCCCAGCGAGGTGGGGACCCGGGTCGCGCCCAGGCTGGTCGACGTCCACGGCAGCGGAGCGGAGCAGCGCAGAGTGCGCCGAGCGGCTCCGCGAGCGAACGGAGCCATGGCGAGCACCGAACCGTGGACGTCGATCAGCCCACAGCCGTGAGAGGGTGCTCGGAGCCCTCGATCACTCCCATTCGATCGTGCCGGGTGGCTTCGACGTCACGTCGTAGGCGACGCGGTTGACGCCGTCGACCTCGTTGATGATGCGGCTCGACATGCGCTCCAGCAGGTCGTACGGGAGCCGGGCCCAGTCGGCCGTCATGGCGTCCTCGCTGGTGACGGCCCGGATGATGATCGGGTGGCCGTAGGTGCGCTCGTCGCCCTGGACCCCGACCGAGCGGATGTCGGGCAGCACGGCGAAGGCCTGCCAGATCTCCCGCTCGAGGCCGGCGGCCCGGATCTCCTCGCGGACGATGGTGTCGGCCCGCTGGAGGAGCGCGACCTTCTCGGGGGTGACCTCGCCGATGATGCGGACGCCGAGGCCGGGGCCGGGGAAGGGCTGGCGCCAGACGATCTCGTCGGGGAGGCCGAGCTCCGTGCCGAGGGTGCGGACCTCGTCCTTGAAGAGGCTGCGGAGCGGCTCGACCAGCTCGAACTGCATGTCCTCGGGGAGGCCGCCGACGTTGTGGTGGCTCTTGATGGTGGAGGCCCCGTCGCCGCCGCCGGACTCGATGACGTCGGGGTAGAGGGTGCCCTGGACCAGGTAGGCCGCGTCCTCGATGCCGCCGGAGGTCTCCTCGAAGACGCGGATGAACTCCTCGCCGATGGCCTTGCGCTTCTCCTCCGGGTCGGTGATGCCCGAGAGGCGGCCGAAGAACCGGTCGGAGGCGTGGACGTGGATCAGCTCGATGCCCTGGTGACGGCGGAAGGTCTCGACGACCTGCTCGCCCTCGCCCTCGCGCATGAGGCCGTGGTCGACGAACACGCAGGTGAGCTGCGAGCCGATGGCCTTGTGGACGAGGGCGGCGGCGACGGCCGAGTCGACACCGCCGGAGAGGGCGCAGATCACGCGGGCGCCGCCGACCTGGGCCCGGACGGCCTCGACGCCGCTCTCGATGACGGAGGTCATCGTCCACTCGGGCGACGAACCGCAGACCTCGTAGAGCCAGCTCTCCAGCACCTGCTGGCCGTGGGGGGTGTGGACGACCTCGGGGTGGAACTGGACGGCGTGGATGCGACGCTCGACCGACTCCATGGCCGCGACCGGTGCGTCGGGGCTGGAGGCGGTGACGGTGAAGCCGTCGGGGGCGCGGGTGATGGAGTCGCGGTGGCTCATCCACACCTGCTGGTGGTCGGGCTGACCGCCGCCGAAGAGCACCGCGTCGGGGTGGGTGACGTCGAGCGGGGTGCGGCCGTACTCGCCCCGGTCGGTCTTCTCGACCAGGCCGCCGAGCTGGAGGGCCACCAGCTGGGCGCCGTAGCAGATGCCCAGGATGGGCACGCCGATGTCGTAGACGCCGGGGTCGATCGAGGGGGCGCCGTCGACGTGGACCGACGCCGGGCCGCCGCTGAAGATGATGCCGGCGGGGGTGCGGGCCGCGAGCTGCTCGGCGCTGAGCGAGGCGGGGACGATCTCGCTGTAGACGTGCGCCTCGCGCACCCGCCGGGCGATCAGCTGGGCGTACTGGGCACCGAAGTCGACGACCAGCACGGGTCGGTCCTCGGCGGCCGGGTGGGGCAGGGCGGCGGTGGTGGTGGGGTCGTCCGGGGGGGCCACCGACGGAACCGTACTCGCGGCCCGCTCCGTCCCCGGAGCCGACGGTGGGACCTCCGGCGGCGGTCAGCCCCTCGGGTGGACCACCAGCTCGGCCTTCTGGAGCTCCTTGGTGGTGGCGTAGCCGGTGAGGGCCATCGTGCGCCGGAGGGCGCCGACGATGTTGCCCGAGCCGGAGTCGTCGCGCGCCGGGCCGTAGAGCACCTCGCGCAGGCTGCCCGCCGGTGCGACCCGGGTGCGATGCCCGCGCGGGAGGTCGGCGTGGACGGCGGCCTGGCCCCAGTGCCAGCCCCGACCGGGGGCCTCGGAGGCCGCCGCGAAGGGGCCGCCGATCATCACCGCGTCGGCGCCGCACACCATGGCCTTGGCGATGTCGCCGCCGCTGTGCATCCCGCCGTCGGCGATGAGGTGGACGTCGACGCCGGTCTCGTCCAGGTGGCGCATCCGGGCGGCGCGGGCATCGGCGATGGCCGTCGCCTGGGCCACGCCCATGCCGAGGATCGACCGGGTCGACGACGACGAGCCCGCGCCCACGCCGACGAGGATGCCGGCCGCGCCGGTGCGCATGAGGTGGAGCGCGGCCTGGTAGCTGGAGCAGCCCCCGACGATCACCGGGAGGTCGAGGCGACGGACGAACGTCTTGAGGTTGAGCGGTTCGGGGTTGCCCTTGGTGACGTGCTCGGCCGAGACGACCGTGCCCTGGATGACGAGCAGGTCGAGCTCGGCGGCGACGAGCGCGTCGGCCAGGGCCTCGACCCGGTGCGGGGACACGGACCCGCACGACACGACGCCGCCGGCCCGCACCTCCTTCACCCGGTCGCGGATCAGCTCCGGTCGGATCGGCTCGGCGTAGGCCTCGCGCAGCCGCACCCATGCCTCGTCCTCGGGCAGCCGGGCGACCTCGGCGAGGAGGGCGTCGGGGTCGTCGTGGCGGGTCCAGAGGCCCTCGAGGTTGAGGGCGCCGACCGCGCCGAGCTCGCCGAGGGCGACCGCGGTGGTCGGGCTGACCACGCTGTCCATCCCCGAGGCGATGATCGGCACCTCGAAGCGGAAGGCGTCGATCTCCCAGCTGGTGTCGACGTCGTCGAGGTCGCGGGTGCGGCGGCTGGGGACGATCGAGACCTCGTCGAGCCCGTAGGCCCGGCGGGAGCTCTTCCCCAGGCCGATGTCGATGGTGTCGGGCATCGGTCAGTCCTCGTGTGCCGGCGGGGCGGCGCGGTCGTGGGCGGTCAGGGTCGGGTGGGGCATGGCCGTGTCGGGGGCGCCGGGTCGGGGCGAGCTGGTCAGCGGGGACGCAGCGACTTCAGGATCTGGCGCGCCACCTGGGAGTTCATCTCGTAGACCGCGGTCTCGGCCACGTTGCGGACCCGCTTGACGACGCTGCCGCCGGTGACCTCCTCGACGGAGTCGAGCCCGTCGATGATGGCCTCCTTGGTGGCGTCGGTGGCCTTGTAGCCCATGTTGGTGAGGGCCTTCACGACCTCGTTCTGGGCGATGGGCTCAGGGGCGGCCGCGGCGATGATGCGCAGCGCCTCCTTGGTGAGCTCGGCCCCCTGCTCGATCGCGTCGGCGGTGCCCATGCTGCCGACGTCCTCGCCCTCGAGGGACGCCAGCCAGCGGCGCACCTTCACGACGAGCTCCCCGTGGGTCTCGCCTTCGAACGAAAGGGTGGCCATGGCGGCGAGGCTAGTGGAGGCGTCCGGCCACGTCGCCGGACCGCGTCAGCCGGTGCGGAGGTCGTCGGGGAAGTTGGCGAACCAGCGGGTGGGCCGGGGCTGGCGGCGCAGCACCTGCTCCCACAGTCGGTCGGGGTCGCGGGTGAGGGTGTCGCCGGGCTCGGCGTCCGCGACCCACCAGGCCCGCTGGACGATCTCGCCCTCCAGCTGGCCGGGCCCCCACCCGGCCTGGCCGGCGTAGAGGCGGATCTCGTCGGGCGGGTCGAACAGGTCGTCGGGCGGGATGTGGAGGTCGATCGCCCCCTCCTCGGCCAGCCCGATGACGGTCTGGCCGTCGACCGGCCCGCCCACGAACACCACGCCCGGGGCGGCGGCCCGCGGGCTCCACTCGTCGAGGACCTCGGTGACCGGGGTGGCGGTCGGGCGGTTCAGGATCACCCCGAACGCTCCGTCCTCGTCGTGGCCCAGCACGCGGACCACCGAGCGGTCGAAGGTGCCGTCGCCGATCAGCGGTGTCGCGACGAGGAGGCGGCCGACGAGAGTCCCTTCCACCGCCCCAGCATGCCGCAGGGCGACCGGCCGGGGTGCGGCGCGGCGACCGGCGAGCCGACGCCGCCGAGGGTCCGCTCCGCTCGCCGGGCTCAGAGGAAGTCGGCCGGGTCGAACTCGTCGAGGGGGATGATCCGCAGCCGGGGAAGTCGACGGGTGAAGCTGCCCGCGTCGGTCTCGAGGTCGAAGACCTCCAGACCCTCCGCCTCCAGCTCGCTGTACTGGAGGCTGACGAACTCGCGGAACGCGAGCAGGGCCACCCGTCGGTCGCCGAGGAGGGCAGCGACCTGCGGGACGAAGTCGGCGTCGTGGCTCCCGAGGACGACGTCGCCCCTCCGGTCGACGAGCGCGTCGAGGGTCCGTTGGATGCCGATGTCGACGACCTTGGCCCCGGGGGGACCCGACAGCGGGATCGGCCGGTAGTCCATGGCCGTCAGCGCCTGGATGAACGGCATCGGGAGGAACCCCGAGGACAGCGTTCAGGAAGAACAGGGCGGTGACCGGCGGGGTGAACGTCGTCTCGACGAAGGTCCGGACCCGATCCCAACGCGGTCGGTCGTCCGGGCCGGGCCGCTGGTTGAGGATGTTCCCGCCCAGGGTGGCGTCGATGTTCTCGCCGTCGATCAGCAGGTACGTGCCCGGGGGGTCCTCATCCACCGCCCAAGTGTGGCCCGCCGATCAGCCGGGCGGAGCCAGGCGGTCGATGAGGTCCCAGAGCTCGTCGACGTGCGCCGACGTGGTGGTGGTCTGGCCGACCGAGACCCGGAGGAGGAAGCGACCGTCGATGCGCGTGTGCGACAGCCCGACGCGGCCCGTGGCGTTCAGCGCGTCGAGCAGCTGCTCGCCGGCCTCGTCGCCCGCCCGGAGCGCGAAGCACACGAGGTTGAGCGGCACCGGCAGCGGGACCTCGAAGCGCTCGTCGGCCCGCAGCCGCTCGGCCAGCCCCTGGGCGAGGGCGACGTGGCCACCGACCACGTCGCGCAACCCGTCGGACCCGAACCGGCGGATGACCGTCCACAGCTTCAGGGCGCGGAAGCGGCGTCCGAGGGGCACCTGCCAGTCGCGGTAGTCCACGACGTCGCCCGACCCCGATGCCGCGTTGCGGAGGTACTCGGGGGTGATCGACAGGGCGTCGGCCAGCGGCTCGGCGTCGGCGACGTAGAGGGCCGAGCAGTCCATGGCGGTGAAGAGCCACTTGTGCGGATCGACCACGTAGCTGTCGGCCGCCTCCAGCCCGTCGTGGATCCAGCGGTGCTCCGGGCAGATCGCGGCCGAGCCGGCGTGGGCGGCGTCGACGTGGAGCCAGGCCCCGTGGGCGGTGGCCACCTCGGCGATCGGGCCGAGGGGGTCCATGCCGTGGGTGGACGTGGTGCCGACCGTCGCCACGACGAGGAACGGGGTGCGGCCGGCGGCCACGTCGTCGTCGACCATCGCCCGGAGGGCCGACGGATCCTGGGCGCGCGCCGCGTCGACCGGGACCTGGCGCAGCTGCTCGGGCAGCAAGCCGGCGACCCGGAGGCCCTTCTCGACCGACGAGTGGGCGTCGACGGATGTGTAGGCGACGAGGTCGTCGAGGTGGGCGCCCGCCCGTCGGGCCCGGTCGCGGGCGGCGAGGGTGGCCACCAGCGTCGACGACGACGCCGAGTCCTGGATGACCCCGCCGCCGGGACCGTCGGAGCGGAACCGCTCGGGCAGGCCCAGCAGCTCGGCCAGCCAGTCGAGCACCAGGGTCTCGAGCTCGGTGCACGCCGGCCCCGTCCGCCACAGCATCCCCTGGGTGCCGAAGGTGGTGATGATGGCCTCGGCCAGGACGGCGGGGGCCGACGAGTTGGACTGGAAGTACGCGTACCAGCCCGGCGACTGCCAGTGGGTCGTGCCCGGCACGACCACCCGGTCGAGGTCGGCGAGGATCGCCTCCCACGGCTCCGCACTCGCCGGCGGGTGGGCCGGGAGCTGGTCGCGCACCCAGCCGGGCGCGACCTCCGAGAACACGGGGCGGTCGGCCACCTCGTCGAGGTAGCGGGCGGCCCAGGCGAGCACGTCGGGGCCCGCGTCGCGCAGCTCCGCCGCCGGGTCGAGCCAGGTCCGGTCCGCGTCGTCCACCGCGCCAGCCTCCCACCCCGCCGGCCGAAGTGGGGACGGTTCCGGCTGCCAGGACGACCAGATCCATCCCCACTTCGACGGGGTCGGCGCGGGCGAGCCCGACCGACGGGACGGACAGGTGGAGCACCGGCGGGGTGGGTCAGTAGGCTCGGGCGATGGGAGAGACCGAGCGCCCCGCCACCGAGACGGGGGGGCCGCTCGCAGGCCGCTCCCCCGGCTTCCCCGACGTGCCGTCGACCGACGGGGGCCACCCTCCGAAGTTCGCCAAGGAGGGTCTCACCTTCGACGACGTCCTGCTCGTCCCCGACTCGTCGTCGGTGATCCCGGCCGAGGTGTCGACCCGCACCCGCATCACGCCGCGGGTCGAGCTGGCCATCCCGATCGTGGCCGCGGCGATGGACACCGTCACCGAGGGCCGACTGGCCATCACCATGGCCCGCCTCGGCGGCCTCGGCGTCATCCACCGGAACCTGTCGATCGAGGACCAGGTGGCCGAGGTCGACAAGGTGAAGCGGTCGCAGTCGGGGATGATCGTCGACCCGGTCACCCTCCCTCCCGACGCCCCGGTCAGCCGGGCCCTCGAGCTGATGGCCCACTACCGGATCTCGGGCGTGCCGATCACCGACCCCGACGGACGGCTCGTCGGCCTCCTCACCAACCGCGACCTCCGCTTCGCCGACGGCGACGTCGAGCGCCCGATCTCCGAGGTGATGCGGACCGAGCCGCTCTACACCGCGCCGCCCGGCACCACCCTCGAGCAGGCGCAGGAGATCCTCTGGCGCCACCGGGTCGAGAAGCTGCCGGTGGTCGACGACCAGGGCTTCCTCCGCGGCCTCATCACGGTCAAGGACATCAAGAAGCGCGACCAGTACCCGGACTCCACCGCCGACGAGCAGGGCCGCCTCCGCTGCGCGGCGGCGGTCGGCACCGGCGGCGACTCGCTGGAGCGGGCCGCGGCGCTGGTCGAGGCGGGGGTGGACATCCTCGTGGTCGACACCGCCCACGGGCACTCGCAGGGCGTGATCGAGGTCGTGAAGACGGTCAAGGACCGTCACGGCGACAAGGTCGACATCATCGCCGGCAACGTCGCCACCGCGGCCGCCACCGACGCCCTCCTCGACGCCGGCGCCGACGCCGTGAAGGTCGGCATCGGACCTGGGTGCTTCGCTGCCGGCACCCGGGTGCTGATGGCCGACGCCAGCTACAAGCCGATCGAGCAGGTCGAGGCCGGCGACCGTGTGATCAACATGCACGGCGAGGCCGTCACCGTGGTGAAGGCGTGGTGCACCGGTGTGCGCGAGGTGATGGCGGTCCGCCACAACGCCTCGGGCAACGAGATGGTGATGACCCCGGACCACCGGTTCTTCGTGGGCGACCTCTCCACGACCTCCCCGGCGTCGGTGGCCGGCCAGGGATACGTCAAGGTGCTCCGGGCGAACACCAGGGTCGCGACCAGCAAGCTCCTGTGGAAGGAGATCGGCGACGCCGAGAGGGCCACGCTCCTGGCCCCCCGCTCGATCGCCTTCGAGCTCCCCGACCGTCTCGACATCGACCTGCCGACTTCGTCGCCCGGGATCGCACACTCGACCGCTACCGGCGCCGCATCGTGGAGTCCTACGACCTCGGGCTGCTGTTCGGGACCTTCCTCGGAGACGGGCATGCGTTCCTGAACACCAACGGTCGCTCGGAGATCGGGCGAGTGTCGTGGTACTTCGCGCCCAAGGAAGCCGGCCTCGCTCTGAAGCTCGCCAACGCCGTCGAGCGGGTCACCGGCGTGCGGCCCACAACCGTCGAGGGCGACCGCGTGCTCACGCTGCACCTCTACTCGCTGCCGTGGGCCCGCCTCCTCGCCGAGCTCGGGAAGCGCACCGAGAAGCACCTGCCCACCAAGTACCTCTGCTCCCACCCCTCGTACCTGCAGGGCCTCTACGACGGTCTGCTCATCAGCGACGGTCACCTCGGCGCCGACGGCCGCTTCGGCTTCCGCAACACGTCGCCCCGGCTGTCAGAGCTGTTCGGCGTGCTCTGCTTCCTGCTGACCGGCAGCTTCCCCGAGGTGGCCAAGGAGGCCGGCTCGGCCGGCGGTCTGCTCGGCACCACCGACGAGCGCTGCCAGCCCAGCTACCGGTCCCGCACCACGCTGCGTCCCGAGCGACGCCAGCTCGACGACCACCTTGTGATCAAGCAGCTCGACCGTCGCGAGCTCGGTGTCGCCGTGCCGGTGTACGACATCGAGGTCGACTGCCCGACCCACAGCTTCATCGCCGAGAACGTGATCGTGCACAACTCCATCTGCACCACGCGGGTCGTGGCGGGGGTGGGGGTGCCGCAGGTGACGGCGATCTACGACTGCGCCGTGGCCGCAGCCCGGCGTGGTGCGACGGTGATCGCCGACGGCGGCCTCCAGTCGTCGGGCGACGTGGCCAAGGCGATCGCCGCCGGCGCCGACGTGGTGATGCTCGGCAGCCTGCTGGCCGGCGTCGACGAGTCGCCGGGCGACGTCGTGTTCCACGCCGGCGAGCGCTTCAAGGAGTACCGCGGCATGGGCTCGATGGGCGCCATGAAGGCCCGGTCGTTCTCCAAGGACCGCTACTTCCAGGGCGAGGTCACCGAGGCCGAGAAGCTGGTGCCCGAGGGCATCGAGGGCCGGGTCGCCTACAAGGGCCCGCTGTCCAACGTCGTGTACCAGCTCGTCGGCGGGCTGCGGGCCGCGATGGGCTACTGCGGCACGCCGACCGTGCCGGAGCTGAAGGAGCGGGCCCGCTTCGTCCGCATCACCGGCGCCGGCCTGCGGGAGAGCCACCCGCACGACGTCCAGATCACGGCCAACGCGCCCAACTACGGCACCTGGGGCTGACCCGCCACCTTCCCGGCCCGGGCCAGCTCGGCGTCGAGGCGGACGTCGTCGCGGGCCTGGCGTCGGGCCTCGTCGCGCATCCAGCCGGCCGCGACGATCAGCACCAGCACCAGCCCCCACAGCTCGCCGACCGCCCACAGCAGGGCAGCCGCGGTGCGCTGGTCGGCGGCCGCTGATCCGCCCCAGTCGCGGGCGGCGGCCGCGTCGACCACTGCGGTGAGCGGGTTGTCGGCCCCGGCGTGGAGGGCCAGGCCGAGGATGGCGTGGAACGGGATGGTGAGGACGACGGCGAGCAGCCGGGCCGCGTCGGACGGGCGTCGGTGCCCGACGTCGCGCCCGACGACCGACCAGCAGAAGAGGAACCCGGCGGCGAGGAAGTGCAGGTGCACCGCGGCGTGCACGGCGCCGTTGCGCTGCGAGAGGTCGAGCAGCGGGGTGAAGTAGAGCGCGAACAGGCTGAGGCTGAAGAGGCTCCACGCCACGATCGGGTGGGTGAGCACCCGTGCCACCGGGTGGTTGAGCACGTGCAGCAACGCGACCTGCCATCGGCGCGGCGAGCCCTGGAGGGCGAGCGTGACCGGCGCCCCCAGCGCGAGCAGCAGCGGGGCGATCATCCCCAGCAGCAGGTGCTGGGCCATGTGGACGCTGAACAGGGCGGTGTCGTAGCGGGCCAGCCCCGACTGCGTGGCCACCAGCACGACGACCACGCCTGAGACCCGAACCATGCCGTCCGGGTCCGGGGCCAGGGGCGTGTCCGGGTGCCGGGCGTCGCGGGCCCGGACCAGCGCGAGGTACCCGCCGAGCAGCAGGAGCGACAGCAGCAGGAACCCGGGGGCGACCGACGGGCGCAGCAGCGTCGCGGCCGACGGAGCCTCCGCTGGGACGGAGGCGACGACGAGGGCGGCGGCGGGCGCGACCACGGACCGACCGTACCGACCCCCGCCCGCGCCGGACCGGACCGGGGGTGGCGGACGACCGCGGCGACGACGTTCCTCCGGTCGGGCAGTCGCGGAGCACACGCGATAGAAGATCGTCATGGCCGGCACGGACACCGCGGCCCCCCTCGCGGCTCCCGCCTCTGGCTCGCACGGCGACCCGCCCGGACGCGGTCCCGAGCGGGTGGTGCCCGGCCGCCCGTCGATCCTCGGGGTCGGCGTCGTCGTGTGGCTCGCGTCGGAGCTGATGTTCTTCGCCGGGCTGTTCGGCACCTACTTCACCCTCCGCGCCGGCACCGAGCCATGGCCTCCCGACGACGTGCACCTGGCGGTGGGGCGCACCGCGATCGCCACCCTGGTGCTGATCGCGTCGAGCGGCACCATGCACCTCGCGGTGCACGCCGCCGAGCACGGCGACCGCCGGCGGCTCGTGCGGTGGCTGGTGGTGACCGCGATCCTCGGCAGCGTCTTCCTCGCCAACCAGCTGCTCGAGTACGCCGAGCTCGACTTCTCGATCTCCAGCCACGCCTACGGGTCGATGTTCTTCCTGATGACCGGCTTCCACGGCCTGCACGTGGCCGGCGGCATCGCCTTCATGATCGGGGTGATCGGCCTCGTGTCGGGGCGCAGCGAGGCGCCGCCCGCCCCTCCGGTGAGCGTGTGCGGGTACTACTGGCACTTCGTGGACGTGGTGTGGGTCGTGATGTTCGCCACCATCTACCTCCTGCAATGACGGGGCTGAGCGTGCCGCGGTCCCGCTCCGCCCGTCGCTCGCAGGAGGTGGGCCGCGCCGGTGCTCGCCACCGTCGCGGCAACGCTGCTCGCTGACCGGGCTGAGCGGGCCGCCTCGCCGTCGACGGCCGCTCCGTCGGCCGGGCGCGACCCAGGTCCCCACCGACGCCGAGCTGGTCGCAGCCGGTGAGGACCTGTACCTGCTCGGCTGCGTCAGCTGCCACGGCGTCGACGGCACGGGACAGGACGCGCCCGACGGGAGCCTGCGGGGTCCGTCGCTCGTCGCAGGCCGGCGAGGCCGGCGCGTACTACCAGCTGACGACCGGCCGGATGCCGCTGGCCAACCCCCGCGACGTCCCCGCCCGGAAGGACCCCGCCTACACGCCCGAGGAGATCGAGGCCCTGGTCGCCTTCGTCGCCAGCCTCGGCGACGGGCCGGAGCTGCCCGAGGTCGACATCGAGGCCGGTGACCTGGCCGAGGGCGGCGTGCTGTTCCGGGAGAGCTGCCAGGCCTGCCACTCGGCCACCGGTGCGGGCGGCGCCCTGAGCTACGGCCGGGCCGCGCCGTCGCTGGGAGAGGCCACGCCGTCGCAGGTGGGCGCGGCGGTGCGCTCGGGGCCCGGCCAGATGCCCAGGTTCGGCGAGGAGATCTTCGACGCCGAGCAGGTCGACAGCATCGCCGCCTACGTCGACTACCTCGAGCAGCCCGACGACCGGGGCGGCATCGCCCTGGGCCGCCTCGGTCCGATCCCCGAGGGGTTCCTGGTCTGGGTCGGCGGGCTCGGTCTGCTCCTGGTCGTCGCCTTCTGGCTGGGCACCCGCCGGTCGTCCCAACCCCAGGCCCCGACCGTCGCCACGGCCGCCGACGCGCCCGTCCCCGCACCCGACGCCCCCGCCGAGGACCCCACCCCGTGACCGACCCCGACGCCACCGACGAGCCGGGCCGACCCGGCGGCGACGCCCCACCCGACGACCGGGGCTGCCTCGGCTGCGACGACCCCGACGCGCCGTCCGCCGAGGAGCGGGCGGCAGCGGCGCGGCGCGGCGGAGCTGGCGGTCGCGTCGGGCTTCCTGGCCAGCACCGCAGGTGCCATCGGGTTGGCCGTCGTCTACTGGCAGGGCGGGCAGCCGCAGCTGGAGGGGCTGTTCCTCGCCGTGGCCCTCGGTGGCCTCGGCCTCGGCCTGATCCTCTGGGCCAAGCGGTTCATGCCCCACGAGCCGGTGGTCGAGGAGCGCCACCCGGTCGGCTCGACCGAGGAGGAGATCGACGCCTTCCGCGCCGAGTTCGAGCAGGGCGAGGTCATCCTCACCCGCCGCAAGCTGCTCGTGCGCACCGCGGGTCTCGCGCTCGCCGTCCCTCGGCGCGGCCCTCCTGTTCCCGCTGCGATCGCTCGGTCCCCGCCCCGGGCGCGGCCTCAAGGACACGCCGTTCGGGCAGGGCGTCTACATCGTCACCGCCGACAACGAGAGGGTCCGAGCCGAGGACGTCAACGTCAACGGCGTGCTGACCGTGTTCCCGGAGGTCGAGGTCGCGGTCAGGGCCGACGGCGTCCCGGTCGAGGCTCCTCGGCCCTCCCGCCAGGCCGACGCGCCCACCGTCCTGATCCGCCCCAGCGGCACGCTCAAGCCCCGGCCCGGGCGCGAGGGCTGGGCCCCCGACGGGCTGGTCGCGTACTCGAAGCTGTGCACCCACGTGGGCTGCCCGGTCGGGCTGTACCAGGCCGCCGAGCACCTGCTGCTGTGCCCGTGCCACCAGTCGACCTTCGACGTGCTCGACGGGGCCCGGCCGGTGTTCGGGCCCGCCACCCGCTCGCTGCCCCAGCTCCCACTGGAGATCGACGACGAGGGCTACCTGTACGCCGCCGGCGACTTCTCCGGCCCCACCGGCGCCGGGTTCTGGGACCGGGACCGCTGATGGCCCGCGACCGGATGATCACCCGGCGCACCGCCCGGTGGCTCGACCGCCGCCTCGGCTCGGCGTCGTTCGCCCGGACCGCCCTCGGGAAGGTCTTCCCCGACCACTGGTCCTTCCTGGTCGGCGAGATCGCCCTCTACTCGTTCGTGGTGCTGCTGCTGACGGGCGTGTACCTCACGTTCTTCTTCCAGCCGAGCACCACCGAGGTCATCTACGACGGGAGCTACGAGCCCCTCCAGGGCGTGTCGATGACCGAGGCCTACGCCTCCTCGCTCGACCTGTCGTTCGACGTGCGGGCCGGCCTGGTCATGCGCCAGATGCACCACTGGGCCGCGCTGCTCTTCATCGCCGCCATCGTCGTGCACCTGATGCGGGTGTTCTTCACCGGTGCGTTCCGCCGCCCCCGAGAGCTCAACTGGATCGTCGGCGTCACCCTGCTGATCCTCGGCATCTTCAACGGGTTCGCCGGCTACTCGCTGCTCGACGACCAGCTGTCGGGCACCGGCCTGCGGATCGCCTACTCGGTGACCCTGTCGATCCCGCTGATCGGCACGTGGCTGGCGTCGTTCCTCTTCGGCGGTGAGTTCCCCGGACCCGACATCATCAACCGGCTCTACATCATCCACGTGCTGTTCATCCCGGCCGCCATCGTCGGGCTGCTCGGCATCCACCTGGGCCTGGTGGTGCGCCACAAGCACACCCAGTTCGCAGGCCGGGGGCGCACCGAGCGCAACGTGGTCGGCGAGCCGGTGTGGCCCCGGTTCGCGTTCAAGTCGATCGGGCTGATGCTGATCACCGCCGCGGTGCTGGCCCTCCTGGGCGGCCTGGCCCAGATCAACCCGGTGTGGTTGTACGGGCCGTTCGAGCCCGCCGACGTGTCCGCCGCCTCGCAGCCCGACTGGTACATGGCGTGGATGGACGGCGCCCTCCGGGTGTTCCCGCCGTGGGAGACGCGCGCCTTCGGGTTCGAGGTGCCCGCACCGTTCTTCCCCGCGGTGCTGATGGCCGGGGTGACCTTCGGGCTGCTCTACGCGTGGCCGTTCCTCGAAGCGGCCTTCACCGACGACCGCCGGGAGCACCACCTGCTCGACCGCCCCCGCGACCGGCCCGTGCGCACGTGCATGGGCACCGCGACGCTGGCCTTCTACACGATCCTCACCCTGGCCGGATCGACCGACGTGCTGGCCACGACCTTCGGCCTGTCGGTGAACGCGGTGCTGGTCGCCGCACGGGTCGCGGTGCTGGTGGTGCCGCCGATCGTCGCTCTGGTGACCTACCGGCTGTGCCGCGAGCTCCAGATCCGCGACGAGGAGGCCGGGATGGTGACGCCGCCCCGTCCCCGGGTGCGGTGGGAGCTGCTGAGGATCTGGGAGTGGCCCGCTCGGCGGAAGCAGGCCCGACTGGCCGAGGAGGCCGCCACATGACACAGGCCGTTCCGCCGCGGGTCGACCCCGACGTCCAGGGCGGCGAAGCCGAGCTGCTGACCGGGTTCCTCGACTACCACCGGGCGACCTTCCTCGGGAAGGTCTCGGGGTTGACCAAGGAGCAGATGGCGCGGACGACCGCGGCATCGTCGCTCACCCTCGCCGGGCTGACCAAGCACCTGGCCTACGTCGAGGACACCTGGTTCCAGGACCGCGTGCTCGGGCGACCGACGTCGGGGGTCTGGGACGACGCCCGCTTCGAGGAGGACCCCGACTGGGAGCTCACCTCGGCCGTCGACGACGAGCCCGCCGACCTGATCGCCCTGTACGTCGCGGCGTGCCAGCGGAGCCGGGAGGTGGTCGCGTCGGTCGGCGACCTCGACGCGCTGTCGGCCGTCCCCGATGGGCTGAGCGGCAAGCCGTTCAACCTGCGGTGGCTGCTGCTGCACATGATCGAGGAGACGGCCCGCCACAACGGCCACGCCGACCTCCTCCGCGAGGCGATCGACGGCCAGACCGGCGAGTAGCCCCGACCCTTCAGAGGCGGCGGCGGCCCTGGCGGACCATGCCGGCCAACGACCAGGCCAGGAAGACCGCCGAGGGGATGAGCAGCCACCGGCCGAGGAGCAGGCCGTTGCCGACCAGCACCATCCCCGCACCGATGGCGAAGGGCCAGATGCTGGCCTCCGGGAACCAGACCCCGTCGTGGGGGTCGTGGCCGGGCTCGGGCGGTGGGCCCGCCGGCCGGCCGCCGTCGCCGCCCCGCGGCCACCCGAGGAACAACCCCGAGCCGATGGCCATGGTGGCGGTCAGCCACAACAGCACCGAGCCGGTCCACTCGTAGGACATGAACCAGTAGATGACGCCGATCAGGGCCATGAAGCCGCCGATGGCGCAGAAGATCACCGCCTGGGTGCCCCAGCCCGAGTGGTCGCCGTCGCCGTCGAGGGCCCGGCCGGCGTCGTCGCGCTGCGCCTCCTCCTCGGCCACGGTCGGCGCCGTCACCGCCTCGCGGGCCGCCACGTCGTCGCGGTCATCGGGGCCTCGGTCGCTCACGACCGGCTCCCAGGCGGCACGACCGGCGCCACGACGGTGGCGCCCGGCGGGTGGCGGAGGTCCCACACCGGCCGGTTGGAGCGGATGGGCGGCAGCTCGTCGTCGAAGTTGTGGGGCGGTGGGGGCGACGGCGACGCCCACTCCAGCGTCTGGCCGCCCCACGGGTCGGGACCGACCCGCTCGCCCTTGCGCAGCGTGCGGACGATGTTCCACCCCAGCGGGAAGACCGACAGGGCCATCACGATCGCGCCCACCGTCGACACCCGGTTGAGGGTGGTGAAGCCGTCCTCGGGCAGGTAGTCGGCGACCCGGCGGGGCATGCCCTCGGCCCCCAGCACGTGCTGGACGAGGAAGGTCAGGTTGAAGCCGACGAAGGTCATGGCGAAGTGCACCCGGCCCCACCCCTCGTGCAGCCGCCGACCGGTCGCCTTCGGGAACCAGTAGTAGAGCCCGGCGTAGAGGGCGAACGCCGACCCACCGAACATCACGTAGTGGAAGTGGGCGACGACGAAGTACGAGTCGTGCAGCTGGGTGTCGAGGGCGGGCAGGGCGAGCAGCACGCCGGTACAGGCCGCCGAAGAGGAACAGCAGCAGGAACCCGATGGCGAAGAGCATCGGCGTGGGGAAGACCAGGCGCCCGCCCCACATGGTGCCGATCCAGTTGAAGAACTTCACCCCGGTCGGCACCGCGATCAGCAGGGAGAGGGCCGAGAAGTAGCCGGTCTCGATCGCGCCGGTGGTGAACATGTGGTGCGCCCACACCCCGACCGACAGCGACGCGATGGCCATCGTGGCCAGCACCAGGCCCCGGTAGCCGAACACCGGTCGGGACGAGAACGTGGCCAGCACCTCGGTGATGATGCCGAAGAACGGCAGGGCCGCGATGTACACCTCGGGGTGGCCGAAGAACCAGAACAGGTGCTGCCAGATGATCGGGTCGCCCCCGCCGGCCGGGTCGAACACGTGGGCCCCGAGGTTGCGGTCGGCCAGCATCATCACCGAGGCCGAGGTGAGCACCGGGAAGGCGATCAGCACCAGCACGCTCGTGACGAGCATGTTCCAGGTGAAGATCGGCATCCGGAACATCGACATGCCCGGCGCCCGCATGGCCAACGTCGTGGCGATGACGTTGACCGCCCCCGTGATGGTGGCGGTGCCGGTCAGCACGATCGACAGCAGCCACAGGTCGTGGCCGATGGCGGGGCTGCGGATGGCCTCGGACAGCGGGGCGTAGGCGGTCCACCCGAAGGCGGCCGGGCCGTCGGCGGTGAGGAAGCCGGCGACCATCGTGAGCCCGCCGAACAGGAAGACCCAGTAGCCCAGGGCGTTCAGCCGGGGGAACGCCATCTCCCGGGCCCCGATCTGCAGGGGCACCAGGTAGTTCGCCAGCCCGAAGGCGATCGGGCACGATGAACAGGTAGATCATCACGCTGCCGTGCATGGTGAAGACCTGGTTGTAGCGCCCCGGGCTCCACGACCTGGGTGCCCGGGCTGTAGAGCTCGACCCGCACCACGGTGGCCAGCGCCCCGCCGAGCAGGAAGAAGACGAGGGCGGTGACGACGTAGAGCAGGCCGACCACCTTGTGGTCGGTGGTCGTCAGCAGCCCGAGGAGCCCCCGGCCGCGCACCGACGACGGGGGCCGGTCGGGCTCGACGACCTCGGGGGCCGGGGCGACGGCGTCGTCGAGGGCGTCGCGGCGCGGTCATCCGCCCTCCTCCACCACGGTGCCTCCGGCGTCGGCGACCCACTCCTCGAACTCCTCGACGCCCACCACGCGCACCTTGAAGTTCATCCGCCAGTGGTCGAGGCCGCAGAACTCGGCGCAGCGACCGACGAAGGTGCCCTCCTCGGTGGGGGTCACGTCGATCTCGTTCTCGATGCCGGGGATGAGGTCGCGCTTGGTGAGCAGCCTCGGGACCCAGAACGAGTGGTTCACGTCGACCGACTCGAGGTGGATCCGGGTGGTCAGCCCCACCGGCAGCACCAGCTCCGGCCCCGCCGTCCCGGCACCGTCACCCGACACGACGACGTCGCGCTCGTCGTAGGTGAACCGCCACGACCACTGGAAGCCGGTGACGGTCACGACCTCGTCGGGGTCGTCGACCGTGCCCGACACGTCGCGGAAGGCGAAGGTGCCGAAGACGAACAGCACCACCACGATCACGATCGGCACGATCGTGTACGCGATCTCGATCGGGATGTGCTCCTCGACCTGGGTCGGCAGCGTGTCGTTGCGCCGCCGGTAGCGGACCACCGACACGATGATGAGCGTCCACACGATCGACCCGACGACGAAGGCCGCGATCACCGCCGGGTGCCACAGGTCCCACACCGCCTGCCCCTGCTCCGAGGCCGGTTCGGGCATGCCGAACGACGTGCCGCAGCCGCCGAGGACCACGGCCGCGACGGCGACGAGGGCAGTGCGGCGGAGGGCGGGGGCACGCCGGCTCATGCCCCGGCGACCCTACCGGTGGACCTCGACCCTCGCCCGGTCGGAGGATGCGACCCATCGCACCGGCCGGTCGGACAGGATGCAGGCGTGGACGTGCTCTCGATGCGGACGATCATCCGCTGCCGCGACCTCGCCGCGTCGCGGGCGTTCTGGGAGGGCGACCTCGGCCTCACCGTGGCGCGGGAGTACGGCACCGCGGGCGCCGTCACCGGCGTCGTGCTCTTCGCCGGAGGCGGCTACGTCGAGCTCACCGCCGGCGGGGCGCTCGAGCGGGCCTCCCGGATGGCGGCCGGCGCAGGCTCGGTGTGGCTCCAGGTCGCCGACGTCCGGGCCGAGGAGGCCCGGCTGGTGGGTGCGGGCGTCGCCATCGACCAGCCCGCCCAGCTGATGCCCTGGGGTCTGGTCGAGTGCTGGCTGGCCGACCCCGACGGGGTGCCGATCGTGCTGGTCGAGACCCCGCCCGACCACCCCCTCCGCCGCCGCCTCGACACCTGACGGTGCAGGCCGGCGTGCCGCGGGGCGAGCCCCTCAGCCGCCGGCGGCGACGAGCTCGGCGATCTGGACGGCGTTGAGGGCGGCGCCCTTGCGGAGGTTGTCGTTCGACACGAACAGTGCGAGGCCCCGACCGTCGGGCACGGTCTCGTCGACCCGGAGCCGGCCGACGTAGCAGGGGTCGGCGCCAGCAGCCATCAGCGGGGTCGGCACGTCGGCGACGACCACGCCGGGGGCATCGCTCAGGAGCGCCTTCGCCTCCTCGGGCGAGAGGGCCCGGGCGAAGCGGGCGTTGATCGACAGCGAGTGCCCGGTGAAGACCGGCACCCGCACGCACAGGCCGGACACCGCCAGCTCGGGGATGTCGAGGATCTTGCGGCTCTCGTGGCGGAGCTTCTGCTCCTCGTCGGTCTCGAGGAGGCCGTCGTCGAGGAAGCTGCCCGCCTGCGGGATGACGTTGAAGGCGATCTGGGCCGGGAACTTGGAGGGCGCCGGGACGTCGACCGCGCTGCCGTCGTGGGTGAGCTCGGACGCCTTGTCGCCGATGGCGGAGATCTGGGTGGCCAGCTCCTCGACCCCGGTCGAGCCCGCCGCCGGACACGGCCTGGTAGGTGGAGACCACCAACGCCTCCAGCCCGGCCGCGCGATGCAGCGGAGCCAGCACCGGCATGGCCGCCATGGTCGTGCAGTTGGGGTTGGCGATGATGCCCTTGGGCCGGTTCGACGCGGCCTCGGGGTTGACCTCGGAGACCACCAGCGGCACGTCGGGGTCGCGGCGCCAGGCCGAGGAGTTGTCGATCACGACCGGACCCGACGATGCGATGCGCTCGGCGGTGGCCCGCGACGCGGTGGCGCCGGCCGACATCAGCACGATGTCGAGGCCCGACGAGGTCGGCGGTGGCGACGTCCTCGACGGTGATCGTCTCGCCCTTCCACGGCAGCTCGGAGCCGGCCGAACGGGCCGAGGCGAGGAAGCGCACCTCCTCGGCGGGGAAGGCCCGCTCCTCCAGCACCTTGCGCATGACGCCACCGACCTGGCCGGTGGCTCCGACGATCCCGATCCTCATGGCGTCCAAGGCTACCGGTGCCCCTCCCGCCGCCCCCAGCGGGTTCGCCCGCCACGCATCCGACTCAGGACGCCGGCCGAGGCGCCGACGGGGGATCCATGGCCCTGTGGAACATCTACCAGGAGATCGAGATCAACAACCTCCGCGCCCAGCAGCGCGGGGCGGAGGTCGCCCACCGGGGCCGCATCGAGAACGCCCAGGACGCCATCTGGACCCTGGAGGACCGCATCGAGCGGCTGCTGCTCGTCACCGACGCCATGTGGGAGCTCCTGTCGGAGCGGGCGGGGGTGACCGAGGACGACCTCTCGGCCAAGGTCCACGAGATCGACGGGCGGGGCGACGGCGCGCGCGACGGTCGCCGGGCCCGCTCGATCCGCCGGTGCGGCAGCTGCCAGGCCGCCGTCGAGCACGGCCGGAGCACCTGCACCTTCTGCGGCGCCGCCGCTCCCGGCTCCACCCCCATCGACGCCGTCTGACCACCCGGCCCGGTCCGCCGGTCGATTCCGGTCAGAACGCCGCTCCCACGACGGTGAACTGACCACAAACCGACCACCGCGACGGACCGCCGGATGAGAGATCGCTCATCCGGCTCTCAGGTGCGGCTCACGGCCCGGGTCCAACGTGGGCGCCATGGCTCCCACTGCCGCGCCCACCCGCCACGGTGCCCCCGACCGCCGGACCACCGGTGCACCGCCCGTCCTCGACGACCCGGGTGTCCCGGGTGAGCACCTCCTCGGACCCGGCGCGACCGAGGTCGTCGCGGCCGTGCTCGCCCCCACCGGCGGCGAGGTCGAGCGCACCACCCCGACCGGCACGACCTACCACCGGGGACGCTCGCTGACCGTCCGCCACGACACCGTCGTCCGCTGGCCCGACGGCCGGCGCACCACCGAGGAGCTCGTCCTCAGCAGCGGACGCAAGGCGCCGGAGGGCGCGCTGGTCGTGAGCGACGGCGAGCACGACGTGGTCGCCTGGCGCTACCCCAACGACCCGTGGCTGCCCGGTCTGGCCCCCGCCCTCGACCCCGCGGCGATGCGTGCCCTCCTCGACGGGCTCGGCTTCCCGCCCGGGCCGCTGCGCTGCCGCTGCCGCGCCTACCGACCCGGTCGCCGGGCCGTCATCGAGGTGACCGGCCAGGGCGTGCGGACCTTCCTCAAGGTGGTCCGCCCCCACGCGGCCGAGGCCCTCCACCGCCGTCACCAGGCACTGGCCGGGGCGGTGCCTGTGCCCGCGTCCCTGGGCTGGTCGCCCGACCACGGGATCGTCGTGCTCCAGGCCCTGCCCGGCCGGACCGCCCGCCAGGTGCTGGCCCACTCGGGCGCTCTGCCCCGAGCCGCCGACCTGGTGGCGCTGCTCGACGCCCTGCCCGCCACCGACCAGCCCGCGCCGACCTCCGGATGGCGCCTCGACGAGTTCGCCGGGCACGTCGGCGGCATCGCCCCCGCCCTCGCCGACCGCACCACCGCCCTCGCCGAGGGCCTGGCCCCGTTCGAGGAGGAGGCCCAGGCCGAGACGGCCGTCCCGATCCACGGCGACCTCTACGAGGCCCAGATCCTCGTCGACGGCGGGCGGGTCCTCGGCCTCCTCGACGTCGACACCTTCGGCATCGGCCGCCGGGTCGACGACCTGGCCACCTACGTCGGCCACCTCGTCGTGCTGGCCACGACCATGCCGGACCGTCGCCGACGGATCGAGGTCCACGCCCGCCGCCTCCTCGACGGCTTCGACCGCAGCACCGACCCCGCCGTGCTGAGGGCCCGGGTCGCCTCGGTCGTCCTGGGCCTCGCCACCGGCTCGTTCCGGGTGCTCGAGCGCGACTGGGAGGCCCACACCGAGCACCGGGTGCGCATCGCGGAGGACTGGCTCGCCAGCGCCCGCTCCGTCCGCTCCGCTCAGGCGTGAGAGAGATCTCACACCCACCTCACGGTCGCCTCAGGCCCCGTCCGCACCATGGCCCTTGACCACCCACCAGGAGGACCACCACCATGCCCATCCCCACCCGCTGGAAGATCGCCGGAGCCACCGCCGCCGCCACCGGCATCGCCCTCGGAGGTCTGATCACCGTCGCCCCCGGAGACGACGGCGGCACCTCGGCCGAGATCGCCCTGCGCGACGCCCGCCTCGCGGCCGAGACCTCGGTGCCCGACTCGGTCGCCTCCCCCACCGACCCCGACGACCTCGCCTCGCCCGACGGCGAGTCGATCGACTCCCCGCTCCAGTCGGCCGACGACAGCCCCGAGGGGGCCGACTCGGTGGACACGCCGGGCGCCTCGCCGCAGGGTGAGTCCCCCGACTCGCCCGGGGCCTCGCCCGACGACAGCCCCGACGGGCGCGACAGCGCCGACACCCCGGCCCCGCCGCCCACCACCGCCGCACCGGCGCCCGCGCCCGCTCCGGCCTCGCCGGCCAGCGTCGACTCCCCGGCTCCGCCCCCGCCGGCGGCCGCGCCGGCACCCGCGCCCCGCCCGCCGGCCCCGGCCTCGCCGGCCTCCCCCGTCAGCGCCGCCAGCCCGGCCAGCGCGGCGAGCCCCGCCAGCGCCGACAGCGGCGACTGACGCTCGAGACGGACGAGCCAGACGTGGCGCCGCCGCACCGGCGCCACCATGCAGCGAGGGCCCGGGGTTCACCCCGGGCCCTCGTCGCGCGCGAGGTCGACGTGCGCCGGTGCCGGTCAGGTCGTGGCGTCGAGGCCGAAGGCGGTGTGGAGGACGGTGACGGCCCGGTCGAGGTCGTCCTCGCGCACCACGCAGGAGATGCGGATCGCCGAGGTGGAGATCATCTCGATGTTGATGTCGTTGGCGGCCAGCGTCTCGAACACGGTGGCGGCCACGCCCGGGTGGGACTTCATGCCCGCCCCGACCAGGCTCACCCGCCCGATGCCGTCGTCGGACGACACCAGGTCGGCGCCGATGTCGGCCGCGATGGCCTCGGCGACCTGGACCCCGACGGGCAGGTCGTCCTTGGGGAGGGTGAAGGAGATGTCGGTCTTCCCGGCCTCCGACACGTTCTGGACGATCATGTCCACGTTGACGTCCTCGGCCGCGAGCCGCCGGAACAGCTGCCCCGCGATGCCGGGCCGGTCGGGCACGTCGGTGAGGGTGATCTTGGCCTCCGAGGCGTCACCCACGACGCCCGACACCATGGCCTGCTCCATCTGCGGATCCTCCTCGTCGATCCAGGTCCCCGGCTCCCAGGTGAAGGCGGAGCGCACGTGCAACGGCACCTTGTGGGTGCGGGCGTACTCGACGGCGCGCATCGCCGGCTTGGGGCAGCCGCACGCGCACATCTCCAGCATCTCGTCGAAGCTGATGCGGGCGATCTTGCGGGCCACGGGCACGACGCGGGGGTCGGTGGTGAACACCCCGGACACGTCGGTGTAGAGCTCGCAGACGCCGCCCAGGGCCTGGGCGAGGGCGACCGCGGTGGTGTCGGAGCCGCCCCGTCCGAAGAACGTGACGTTGCGATCGGTGGAGACGCCCTGCGATCCGCCGACGACGGGCACGCGGCCCTCGTCCAGCGCGGCCCGCACCCGCTCGGGCCGGACCTCCAGGATCTTGGCGTTCATGTGGTTGGTGTCGGTGAGGAAGCCGGCCTGGCTGCCGGTGAAGGAGTCGGCCGGCACCCCGAGGTCGTGGAGGGCCATGCTCACCAGGGCGGTGGCCTTGCGCTCGCCGGCGGTGATGAGCATGTCCATCTCGCGCCCGACCGGACGGCGGGCGACCTGGCTGGCCAGGTGGAGGAGGTCGTCGGTCTCCTTGCCCATGGCCGAGACGACGAGGACGACGTCGTCGCCGCGCTTGCGGGTGCGGGCGACGTGGTCCGCGACCTCGCGCATGCGGTCGGGGTCGGCGACCGACGTCCCTCCGAACTTCTGCACCACGAGCGCCACGGGCGGCACGGTACCGCCCCGACCCGCCGTGTCCCGCCTCCGATGACCCGGGTCACCCCGGGGCCGCGATCAGACCGAGCCGTCGATGCCCCGACGGGCCGGGCGGGCCGCGAAGTCGGGCGGGGGCTCGGTGACCTCGGGGCCCTCGAGGAGGACACCCCAGGCCCGCAGCTGGGCGACACCGGTGGGGATGTCACCGCCGCACAGGACGCAGAGCGCCTTGAGGTCGTCGTGGCGCAGCGACAGCACCTTGCCGTTGAAGTCGCCACGGGCGGTGATGATCGACTGCACGAAGCGCTGGACCGGCTCGGCCGCGTCGACCTCACGCAGGGCGTCGAGGCTGAGGACCAGCTTGCGGCGGTCGCTGGTGGCGGCCGCGCCACCGGACTCGCCGAGCAGCACGCTCACCGGCACCTTGTAGAAGTCGGCCAGGGCCTTCAGCCGGGGGAGGCTGAGGTTGCGGAAGCCGCGCTCGTAGGCACCGATGGCCGACGCGCTCCACCGCCCGCCGGACCGCTCCTCGACGTCGGCCAGCGACAGGGCCTGGGCCTGGCGGATGGCCCGCAGGCGGTGACCGACGCGCAGCGCGAAGGCCTCCTCGTCGTCCGGACCACCGCCGCCAGCGGCGCCGCCCCGCGCCAGGACGGCGGTGGATGCTGGACTGGTCGTGTCGACCTCACCGCTCGTCATGGTGACCAGTCTGCCGCATGGCGTGGCCCGCGGGCGACGCATCGTGCCGACCAGGGACGATGCGTCCCCTGAGTGCCCCGGAACGCGCGCTCCGGCGCGGTACCGTCCCCCGGCGTGACCTCCGACGACAAGCGCCAGCGCCACAAGGAAGGGCACCGCTCCCGCATGGACGCGGCCCGCGAGGCCCAGGCCCGCGCCGACCGTCGGCGACTGCTCACCATGAGCGCGGTCGCCGTGCTGGCCGTCGTGCTGATCGTCGCCGCCATCATGCTGACGGGGGGTGACGACGGCGACGACACCGCCGACTCGACGACCACCTCGTCCACCGACACCACCGTCCCGGGCGCGGCGACCACCGTGTCGCTGCCGGCCCCACCCGGGGGCAGCTCCCTGGACGGCGAGACCGAGTGCCCGCCGGCCGACGGTGCCGACGAACGGGTCGCCTCGTTCACCGCCGCGCCCCCCACCTGCATCGAGGACGGCGAGGACCTCGTCGCCGACATCACCACCTCGGCCGGGGCGATCACCATCGACCTCGACGAGGCAGGCGCCCCCCAGATGGTCAACAACTTCGTCGTCCTGGCCCGCTACCGGTTCTTCGACGGACTGCCGTTCCACCGCCTGATCCCCGGCTTCATGGCCCAGACCGGATCGAGCGGCACACCCGACTACGGCTCCGGCGGCCCCGGCTACGACATGCCCGACGAGGAGAAGCCCGAGGAGGGCTACGTGTACACCGCCGGCGACGTGGCCATGGCCCGCGCCGACACCGTGTCGGGCAGCCAGTTCTTCATCGTCGCCACCGACGAGGGGGCCGCCCACCTCACCCCGGACTACCCGCTGTTCGGGAAGGTCACCGAGGGTCAGGACATCGTCGAGGCCATCGCCTCGCAGGGCGACGCGGCCACCAACGGCGCCCCGACCGCCCTCGTCACCATCGACTCCGTCACCATCCGCACCGCCTGACCTGGCCCGCCCGCGGGCGGGCGGCGACGCGTCAGCCTGCGATGGAGGGCAGGTCGGCGAGGGTGGCCGGCTCGCCGCCGAGGAACACCAGCGGGGCCACCGGGCCGGACCCGACCCACGCGCCGTCGGCCTCGCGCACGAGGGCGCACCCGCCGTGGAGGCCGACGATGGCGTGGTCGGCGACCGAGAGGGCACGCGTGCGGTGCACCGCGTCCTCCGACCACAGGTCGAAGCCGGGGATCACGGTGATGCCGGGCAGCAGGCCCAACCCGACGGTGAAGGCCCCGCCCCGGGGGTCGACCATCGGGTCGCAGAGCACCATCGCCCCGGCATCGGATGCGGCGAGGACGGCGCCACCACGCCACGCGTCCTGCACCGCCTCCCACACCGGGGTGCCCTTCAGCACCGATCGCAGGTGCATCGGTGAGGTGCCGGCCAGGTAGACGAAGCCCGCGGCGCGCACCTCGGCGGCGATGCCCTCGTCGAGGGCGTCGGGGCGGCCGAGCACGTCGAGGCCCCGGGCCGACGCCCCGAGGGCGCGGAACCGCTCGACGGCCGCGTCGACCAGCCGCTGCGGGTGCTCGTAGGCCGAGCCCGTGGGCAGCACCAGCACCTCCTCGACGCCGCTCCCGGCGAGGAGGTCGGCCTCGACCACGGTGTCGGCGTGGAACGGCTGGCCGCCGACCAGGGCGAGGGGTCCGGACATGCGGCCGACCGTAGACGGTCCCACCGCCTCCACCGGGACGTCGCCGAGTGGGGGCTGGAGCCGCCGCAGCCGCCAACCTTGGGGCGTGCCGACCCCCACCACCCCGGCGGAGACCGAGGCGCCCGCGGCCGTGCCGTGGGGGCGCGTGGTCGTGGCGGGGCTGCTGGCGGGCTTCGCGTCGGGGCTCTTCGGTGTCGGCGGCGGGATCGTCGTCGTGCCCGCCCTCACCCTGCTCGCCGACTACCCGCCGAAGCTGGCCACCGGCACGTCGCTGACGGCCATCGTCCCCATCGCCCTCGCCGGCACCATCGGGTACGCGACCGCCGGCGAGGTCGACGTCGCCGTCGCCCTGCCCGTCGCGGTCGGGGCCGCTGGGCGGCGCGTGGCTGGGCACCCGCTGGCTGCGCGCCATCAGCGGTCCGGCCCTGCAGCTCACCTTCGCCGCGATCATGGTCGTGACCGCGGTGCGGCTGGTCGCCGGCGGCGACGTCGACGGCGACGGCCGGGCCGCTCTGACCCTGGGCGCCGTCGCCGGGCTGCTCCTGCTCGGCCTGGCCTCCGGGGTGCTCGCCGGCCTGCTCGGGGTGGGCGGCGGGGTGATCATCGTGCCGGCCCTGACCCTCGTGTTCGGGCTCCCGCTGGTGCTGGCCAAGGGCACCTCCCTCGCCGTCATCGTGCCCACCGCCGTCTTCGGCACGATCCGCAACCGGGCGTCGGGCCTCACCGCGCTGCGGCCCGGCCTCGCGGTCGGGCTGGCCGGCGTCGTGTCGGCGGCGCTGGCCTCCCAGCTGTCGCTCGGCCTCGACCCGGAGCTGTCCGCGGCACTGTTCGCGGTCCTGCTCCTCGCGGTCGCCGTCCGCCTCGTCCTCCAGGCCCGCCAGCGCTGACCCCGACGCCGCCACCGACCGCACCCGACACGACCGACACGACAGGACACCCCCGAACTGGTCCCTCGATCCCGCGCCAGGGGTCGGGGTCGCGGGACCAGCTCCGAGCGCGGCCGGGCGCCTCCCGCCTGACCGCCGGGTCAGGCTGGTCTGGCGGGGCATCGCCTCGGTAGCGTGCCCGCCCATGGCCATCTCAAGGGTTGGAATCGTCGGGTCGGGGATCATGGGTGCGGGCATCGCGGAGGTGGCCGCCAAGTCGGGCCACGACGTGGTGCTGCGCTCGCGGAAGCAGGAGACTGCCGACGCCATGAAGGCAGGGCTCGAGAAGAGCCTCGCCAAGCAGGTCGAGAAGGGTCGCCTCAGCGAGGAGGACCGCGACGCCGTCCTCGGGCGGGTCACCGCCACGTCCCACATCGGTGACCTGGCCGACTGCGACCTCGTCATCGAGTCCGTCGTCGAGGACCTCGACGTCAAGAAGGCGCTGTTCGCCGAGCTCGACCAGGTCGTGAAGCAGGGGGCGATCCTCGCCACCAACACCTCGACCCTCCCGGTGGTCGAGATGGCCGTCGCCACCGAGCGGCCCGAGCTGGTGTGCGGCGTCCACTTCTTCAACCCGGCCCCGATGATGAGCCTGGTCGAGATCATCGCCCCGCTCACCGCCTCGGACGAGACCATCGAGGCCGTCACCGCCTTCGCCACCACCTGCGGCAAGTCGCCGGTGCAGGTGAAGGACCGGGCCGGCTTCATCGTCAACGCCCTGCTCTTCCCGTACCTCAACAACGCGGTGCGGATGCTCGAGAACGGCACCGCCTCGCGCGACGACATCGACGCCGCCATGAAGGGCGGCTGCAACTTCCCGATGGGCCCGCTCGCCCTGCTCGACCTGGTCGGCCTCGACACGTCGACCGCGATCCTCGACGCCCTCTACGCCGAGTTCGCCGACCCGAACTACAGCGCCGCGCCGGCCCTCCGCCGCATGGTCGCCGCCGGCCACCTGGGCCGGAAGTCCGGCCAGGGCTTCTACGACTACGCCAAGCGGTAGGTCCGTCCCGCGGGGGAAGATCCGTCGCGGGCGGGCATGATGCGGGCGTGGAGCCTTCGCCCCTCACGCCCGACGACGAGCTTGCGGCCGCCATCGGAGAGGTCCTCGACCACACCGACGAGGGCGACCGCACGGTCCGTCGCGAGCAGGTCCGCCGCGTCGTCGGGCTGGCCGCCCGCTCGGCCAAGGCCGCCGGCACCAAGGCGGTCGCGTCGGGGCAGTGGCTGGCCGAGGTCACCCTCGACGTCGCCGGGCACCTCCCGGTCCGCGACCTCGACACCCTCCGCGGCCACCACCAGGGGCGGGCCGGCGCCCTGCTGTCGGGACCGCTGATCCGCAACGCGTCGTTCGCCGCCGCCGCGGTGGGCGCCACCACCGGCGCGCTCGCCGCCGCCTCGACCGCCACCCCCGCCGGGTGGGCGACCCTCCCCGCCGAGGTCGCGGCCGAGACCCTCCTCGTCGTCGGGCTGGAGATGAAGCTGGTCGGGGAGCTGCACGAGGCCGCCGGCTACCCCCTGGCCCGCGACCTGCGGACCAGCGGACCGCTGATCGCCCGCTCGTGGGTCGACGTGCGGGGCCTCGCCCCGTCCGACCTCGCCCTCCTCCTCCGCCCCGCCGAGGCCGGCGCCCTGGCCGCCACCGCCTCGAACCTGCTCGGCCACCAGGCGCGCGACCAGCTGATCAGCCAGATCCGCCGTCGGCTCGTGGGCAAGGCGGGCCGCAACACCGCCACCCTCCTCCCGTTGTTCGCCGGCGCGGTGATCGGCGGCGAGCTCAACCGGAGGGCCACGCGCAAGCTCGGCACCACCGTCGCCGGCACCCTCGGCATCCCCCCGCCCTAGCCGATGGCCACCCCGGTCGACCCCGGCCCCTGCCGCTGGGTGATCCCCTCCCCCCTCGACGCGGACCCCGAGGGGCTGGTCGGCGTCGGCGCCGACCTGTCCCCGGCCACCCTGCTCGCCGCCTACCGCGCCGGGCTGTTCCCGATGCCGGTCGGCCGCCGCAAGGTCCTCGCCTGGTGGTCGCCCGACCCGCGCGGCATCCTCCCGCTCGACGGGCTGCGCGTGAGCCGGTCGTTGGCCAAGTCGGCCCGAGGCCTCACCACCACGGTGGACGGCGCCTTCACCCAGGTCCTGCACGCGTGCGCGGACCCCCGCCGGCCCGGTGGCTGGATCACCGACGAGATCCGGGGCGCCTACCTGGAGCTGCACCGCCTGGGCTGGGCCCACAGCGTCGAGGCCTGGACGCCCGAGGGCGAGCTGGCCGGCGGCCTCTACGGCGTGTGCATCGGCGGGCTCTTCGCCGGCGAGTCGATGTTCCACCGGAGGCGAGACGGGTCGAAGGTCGCCCTGGTCGGCCTGGTCGAGCGACTCCGGGCCGGCGGTGCCACCCTGCTCGACGTCCAGTGGACGACGCCCCACCTGGCCAGCCTGGGCGCCGTCGAGATCCCCCGCGTCGACTACCTGGACCGGCTGGCGATCGCCGTCGCCCAGCCCCAGACCGAGCCCTTCGGCGCCTGACGCACCCACCCGCACCGACCGGTCCGGCGCCGCGACCGGCGGACCGGCGGACCGACCCCGGGCGCGGCGGACGGTGGCTCCGTGGAGCCACCGACCCCCTCTGACCATCGGGCAGACGGTGGCGGCGATCGTTCTGGCCGACACTCCCCGCACGGGGTCCCGACCCATCGCACGCCGGACGCAGGTCCCGACGACGACCGAAGGGTACGGGATCGGTCGCGACGGGACATGAGTGGTGACTACGCAATCCGTCCGACCACGCGCTCCGCCCCGGCCCGTGCCGGCCGGCCCCCCTGCGGATGCGCCGACCTGCGGCCCGTCAGCGAGCGCCCATGCCCTGGTCAGGAGGGTGGAGGGTGCCGCGGACGGGCGTGGCCACCGGGCGGGTCAGACGACCGCGCCGGCCTCCCGGAGGGCGGCGACCTCGGCGTCGGTGCGACCGAGCTCGACCAGGATCTCGTCGGTGTGCTCGCCCAGGCCGGGCACCTGCTCGGGCACCGGGGTGGGCGACGACGCGAACCGCACGGGGTGGCGGGGCTGGCGCACCCGCCCCGCGACCGGGTGCTCCCACGTGTGGATCGTGCCGTTGTGGATGACCTGCGGGTCGTCGAAGACCTGCTCGGGTTCGAGCACCGGAGCCGCCGGCACGCTGTTCGCGTGGAGGCCGGCCAGCACCTCGGCCAGCGGCGTCGCCGCGAACGCAGCCTCGAGCAGACGGCCCAGCGCCTCCCGGTTGGCCGGGTCGAGCAGGGCCACGGTGCTCCCGAAGCGCGGGTCGTCGGACCACTCCGGATGACCGACGGCCTTGAACAGCCCGGCCCGCTGGGAGTCGGTGGCCACGTAGTAGACGAGCTGGCCGTCGGCGCAGTGGGTGATCTGGTAGAGGTCGACGATGCGGGGCCCCTCGACGACGCCGTCGCCCAGGAAGGTCATGTCCATCATCCCGTCGGGCCAGAAGAAGTAGAGGCCGACGTCGAGCATGGGCACCACGATGTGGTCGCCCTCGCCGGTGCGGGTCCGCCGGAGCAACGCCGCACACGCGCTCTGGGCCACGGTCAACGAGGTGGCCTTGTCGACGAAGATGTTCCGCACCAGGTCGGGGAGGGGGATCGCCTCGCTCTGCTGGCGGTGCACGATCCCGGCGAGGGCCTGGATCACGGGGTCGAGGACGGGCCGGTCGGAGTAGGGGCCGTCGGGGCCGAACCCGCTGATCGACACGTAGACCACCCCGGGGTTGCGGGGGCGGACGTCGTCGTAGCCGAGGCCCAGGTGCTCGACGACACCGGGCCGGAAGTTCTGCACCACGACGTCGGCGCCGGCCATCAGGTCGAGGGCCAGCTCCCGACCCGCGTCGTGCTGGAGGTCGATCGCGATCGACCGCTTCCCGCGGTTCTGGTTCAGCACGAACGAGCTCACCCCGTTGCGGCTGCCCGGTGCCCAACGGGCGAGGTCGCCGATGGTGGGCGACTCGACCTTCACCACGTCGGCGCCCTGCTCGGCCATGACCATCGTGCCGAGCGGCCCGGAGGTGATCTGGCTGAGGTCCACCACCCGGACCCCCTCCAACGGCTTCGTCATGGCCCACCCCTCCTCGTCGACCGCGCTCCCGAACCTACCCGGGGCTCGGTCGCCGACGCTGGGGCCGCGACCCCCGCGACCAGCGTTCCGGCGCGCGCGACCGCCCCGGGATGGCAAGATCGGGCCGGGCATCCACCGCCGAACCGCCCACGTTGGGGGAGCACGATGAGCGAACGATCAGCCACCGACCCGTCGTCGGGCCTGTTCTCGGAGGAGATGCTCCTGGCCGTGCTGCCCTCGCGGGTGGCCACCGCCCGGCGCACGCTGCGCCCGCTGGGCTTCGTCCTGGCCGACGTCACCGACGGGCCGGACGACGCGACGATGGCGGGGCTGGTCACCGCATCGATCCGTGACTCCGACATCGCCGCCCGCCTCGACGACGGCAGCTACGCCATCGTCCTCGAGTTCACCCCCGCCGAGGGCTGCCTCGTGGTGGTCGGACGGCTGCGCGACCACGTCCACCAGGCCACCCCCGGGGCGCACCTCCGCGCCGGCGTCACCGGCTACCCCGCCCACGCCCTGACCGCCGAGGAGCTCCTCAGCACGGCCCGATCGGCCCTCACCGCCTCGAGCGACGAGCGGGCCAAGGTCGCACCGATCCCCGAGTGAGGCGGGCGGCCCGCCGCCCCCGAGTCGAACAGGAGGCCCAAGTGCCTCAACAGCGGCCGCAACAGGCCGATCGGAAGCAGGTGGGAGATCGAGCAGCACCTGGTGTCGTCGCGGGCTGCATCGGGTTGGTGCTGGCATCGGTGGCGATGCTCACCGAGATGGAGTGGCTCGTCCTCCTGGCCGGGCTGATGGCCTTCGCCGCCGGCCTGCTCACCGTCGCCCCCGCCCGGAAGCTGCGACGGACCCAGGAGACCGTGGCCGACGCCCTCGATCGAGCCGACGCGGCCGAGGCCGAGGGCGAGGAGATGGCGGCCCGCGCCGCCCGCTTCGAGGCCGAGGCCCGCTCGGCCCAGACCCAGCTCCACGAGGTCGGAGCCGCCACCGGCCCACCGATCGACATGGCCCAGGTCACCGACGAGGAGACCGGCCTGTTCAACGAGGCGTTCTTCGCCGTCACGCTCGAGAAGCGGGTCTCGGCCGCCCGCCGCGGCCTTCGCCCCCTCTCGCTCGCCCTCCTGGAGCCGGTCGAGGACGTGCAGGGCGACGCCGCCCGCGCCGTCGTCGACCGCGACGTGGCCGAGTGCATCCTCGACACCCTCCGCGACTCCGACATCGCCTGCCGGCTCGAGGGCCCGATGCTGGCCGTCATCCTCGAGGACACCCCCGAGAACGGGGCGGTCTGGACCGTCGAGCGGATCCGCCGCCGCGTCGCCGCCGAACGACCCGAGGTGGCCCTGCGGGCCGGCGTGGCCTGCTACCCGGCCCACGCCTTCGATGCCGCCCAGGTGATGGCCGCGGCCGAGGCCGCGCTGCGGTCGGCCCGCGACTGGCACCAGGACCGCATCGAGGTCGCCACCAACCCCGAGGACTAGAGGCCCTCCGGATCGGGGTCCTGGGCGGGGAGCTCGGAGAGGACCTCTTCGGTGTCGGCTCCGAGGGGGCGGCCGGCCCAGCGGAGGCGGCCGGGGGTGGCCGAGAGGCGGGCGATCAGGCCCTGCATGGGCACCCCGTCGAGCTCCGGTAGGGCGCCGCGGGCGGCGAGGTGCGGGTCGGCCAGGACGTCGCCCATGTCGTGGACCGGTGCGGCCGCGGCGTGGGCCTCGTCGAAGGCCGCGAGCACCTCGGCCAGCGGGCGCTCGGCGACCCAGGCGGCCATGGTGCCCTCGACGAGGTCGCGGTGCTCGACCCGTGCCGCGAACGACGCGACCCGCGGGTCGCCACCCAACCCGATCAGGGCCATCACCCGCTCGGCCACCGACTCGGCCGACGTGCTGATCGCGACCCAGCGCCCATCGGCGCAGCGGTAGGTGCCTCGCGGCACCGAGTACGGGATGCCCGAGCCCATCCGGGGCTGGTCGTAGTCGAGCAGCGCCTTGGCCGACGGGAGCGGCCCCATCATCTGGAGCAGCGACTCGTAGAGGTTGACGTCGACGACCTGGCCCACACCGCTGTGGACCGCGGCGAGGGTGGCGAAGGCGGCCACGACCGCGGTGATCTCATCGGTGAGGGCGATCGGGGGGAGCAGGGGCGCCCCGTCGGCCTCGCCGTTGATGCCGGCGAACCCGCTCATGGCCTCGGCCAGGGTCGCGAACCCGGGCTTGGCCGAGGCGGGGCCGTCCTGGCCGAACCCGGTGATCCGGGTGACCACCAACCGCGGGTTGACCGCGAGCAGGTCGTCCGGGGCGAGGCCGAGCCGCTCGAGGGTGCCGGGCCGGAAGTTCTCGACCAGCACGTCGGCGGTCGCCACCAGCCGGCGCATGCGGTCGAGGTCGCCCGGGTCCTTGAGGTCGAGCACCACGCAGCGCTTGTTGCGGCCCTCGAGCTTCCACCACAGGGTCGTGCCGTCGCGGGGGTCGGTCCACCCCATCGAGCGGGTGGTGTCGCCGCCGTCGGGACGCTCGACCTTGATCACCTCGGCACCGAAGTCGCCCAGGTAGCGGGCGCAGCCGGGGCCGGCCACGACGGTGGAGCAGTCGATGACCCGGAGCCCGGTCAGGGGCCCGTCGCGGTGGCGGTCGGCCGCCGGGGCCGGTCCGCCGTCCGGCGCAGCGCCCTCGGTGGGCTCGGAGCGGGACGAGGTCACGGGTCGATCATCGCCGACGCCGGGCCATCCTCCCCAGCCGCGACCGGCCGGGGCACCGCCCCGGGCCGCACCCCCGGGGCGGGGCACCGGCTCGGCGGTTCCCGCCCGGCGAGCTCGCGCCGGCCGGGCCGCGCCGGGACCAGGGGGTCGACCCGGCGCGTCCGCCCCCCGACCGGCGCGAGCTCGTCGGGCGCCGGGTGGACCGTCGGAGGGTCCCCTCCCCCGGCGTTTCCGCAGGTCCACCCGGCGCAGAGGGCAACCTACGCCGGTCGGGTCGGCCCGCTCATCCCCCATCTGTGCCAAATGGCGGACCAACTGACATGACGTGCGTCACATTGTGGACGGAATGCCACCGAGGGTGGCCGACGTGACGGGATGACGACGGAGCGAACGCTCACCCCACGGCGCGCGCGGTGGGGATCACGAAGCACCGGTCGTCGAGCGCGCCGAAGGCGTACGAGCCGTAGAGACCGGCGAACATCTGCCGCGTCCGCTCCGACCAGGCCAGGGCCTCCGGGGAGGAGATCCGGTGGAAGACCTGCAGGATGCCGCCCTCGTGGACCCGGTACTCGGCCCACGCCCCGGGGAAGTCCTTCACGCACGCCACCTCCACCCACGGGACCGAGCCGGTCGACTCGAAGCGGCGGACCCGGTTCCGGTGGGTGTGGCCGGCGAGGTAGGCGACGATCGACGGTCGACGGGCCACCACCTCGACCAGCGCCTCGGAGGCATCCGGGTTGATCCCGAAGTAGTGGTCGGGTCGCTCCTCGGCCGACGGGTTCCACGGGTGGTGGTGACCCAGCACGACGACCGGCCGGTCCGAGTCCGCGGCGAGGGCGTCGAGCCAGTCGATCTGCTCGGCGGTGACGTGCCCGCTCTCGGACCCCTCGACCGAGGTGTCGAGCACCGCCAGGCGCACCCCCGGGAGCACCACCTCCTGGGTCGGGAACGCGCCCCGCTGCAGGCCGTTGTAGGACTCGTGGTTGCCCCGGATCCAGGTCATCCGGTCGGCCAGCGGGGCGTAGACCTCCAGGAAGCGGTCGACCTCGGCGTCGGTGCCGGCGTTGGTGAGATCGCCCTTCACCACCAGCGCGTCGGGGTCGAGGGCCACGATCTCGGCCACCGCGGCCTCGTTCATCACGTCGGGGTAGGGCGGCTCACCCGGCTGGGCCGCGAACACCGGCCCGGTGTCGCTGCCGTCGATCAGCCCGCACACCGTCTCGCCGAAGTGCACGTCGTTGACCGTGGCGAACGTCGACAGCAGCTCGCCGGGCTCGGGCAGGGTGCGGAACGCGAAGCCGTCGATCTCGTGCTCGGTGTCGGGCTCCAGGCCCTCGATCGTCCGGACGTCGACCCCCTCGTGGATCACGGCGTACCGGGAGGACACGGTGGTCAGCTCGCCCAGCTGCTCGATCGGGATGGAGGTCACCGCGCCGAGGGTACCGACCCCCCGCGTCCCGGAAGGGGCACTCCCCGGAGCGGCCCCGTCAGCCGCCCGACGGGGCCAGGTCGGCGCCGACGCGGCGGGGTGGGATCGTCGACCGACGCGAACCACCCGTCGGGCACCGGCACCCGGCGGGGTCCGTTGGTGTGGCCCCGCACGACCCGCTCCGCGCCCGGGTTCAGGGCCAGGTCGGGATCGAGGTCGTCGAGGAGGGCAGCGAGCTCGTCGAGCGACGCCACCTGCGACAGGCGGCGGCGCACCTCGCCCCCGACCGGGTAGCCGGCCAGGTACCAACCGGTGTGCTTGCGGACGTCGCGCACACCCCGCTCGGGTCCCAGCACCTCGACGAGGAGCTCGGCATGACGGCGGAGGCCGGCGGCGGCGCCCGCCAGCCGCGGGTGGGGCTCGACGGGCCGGCCGGCCAGGGCGTCGGCCAGGTCGCGGAACAGCCACGGCCGGCCCAGGCAGCCCCGACCGACCACGACGCCGTCGCACCCGGTCTCGGCCATCATCCGCACCGCGTCGGCCCCCTCGAGGATGTCGCCGTTGCCGAGGACGGGGATCGACGTGATCGCCTGCTTCAGCCGGGCGATGGCGCTCCAGTCGGCGGCGCCGGAGTACAGCTGCTCGGCCGTGCGCGCGTGCAGGGCGACCGCGGCCGCGCCCTCGTCCTCGGCGGTGCGGGCCGCATCGAGGTAGGTGACGTGGTCGTCGTCGAGGCCGATGCGCATCTTCACCGTGAAGGGCACGTCACCCGCGGCGCGGACCGACGCCCGCACGATCGCGCCGAACAGCGCCCGACGGACCGGCAGCGCCGAGCCGCCCCCCTTGCGGGTCACCTTGGCCGCCGGGCAGCCCACGTTGAGGTCGATGTGCTCGACGCCGTGGCCCTCGACGAGGATCCGGACGGCCTCGGCCATGACGCCCGGGTCGACGCCGTAGAGCTGCACGCTGCGGGGCTGCTCGTCGGGATCGAAGGCCAGCATGTCGATCGTGCGGGCGTTGCCCTCGACCAGGGCGCGGGCGGTGATCATCTCGCTGACGTAGAGGCCCGCGCCGTAGCCGCGGCACAGTCGACGGAAGGCCCGGTTGGTGACGCCGGCCATCGGCGCCAGCACGACCGGCAGGTCGACGGTCAGCCGCCCGATGCGCAGCGGGGCGACGACGGTCGGGCTGGCCGCGCTCACGACGCGCTCCACAGGTCGGTCACCGACAGCCCGAGCTCGCCCAGCAGGCGGCGCAGGAGCGGGAGGGAGAGGCCGACCACGTTGGTGTGGTCACCCTCGATGCCGTCGACGAACGGGGCCGACCGGCCGTCGAGGGTGAACGACCCGGCCACCCGCAGCGGCTCGCCCGTGGCCACGTAGGCGTCGACCTCGGCGTCGGACATCGGCCCGAACCGCACCGTGGTCGCCTCGACCCCCGACGCGCACCGCCCGCCCCGCGGGTCGACGAGGTGGTGGCCCGTGCGCAGGACACCCGTGCTCTCCCGCATGGAGCGGATGCGGGCGACGGCCTCGGCCGCGTCGGCGGGCTTGCCCCAGGTGACCCCGTCGAAGGTGAAGAGCGAGTCGCAGCCGAGGACCAGCGTCGGCCCCTCCGGGGCACCGACCGTCGACGCGACGGCGTCGGCCTTGGCCCGGGCCAGGGCCAGCACGAGGGCATCGGGGTCGTCGGTGCCGAGCTCGGCGGTCACCGCGTCCTCGTCGACGTCGCTCACGACCACCCGCGGCTCGACCCCGGCGGCGCGCAGCAGGGCGAGGCGGGCCGGCGAGGCCGAGCCGAGCACGAGGTCGACGGGGGGCATCGATCCATGATGCCCAGCGGCGACGCCGGGCCCCCACGTCCGGCGCCGAGCGGCGCGACCCGGTCGACGGTCGACGGTCGACGTGCGGGACGCTCGCCCGGTCGGGACGCGTCGCCTGGTCGCCCGTCGCCCTCGGTCCTCAGCTACCGGGTCGTCGTCGGCCTCGGTCGGGACGGTCCCGACGAGCCGCGCCAGGTCCTCCCGGCTGCGGACGCCGAGCTTCTGGTAGGCCCGCAGCAGGTGGCCCTCCACGGTGCGGGTCGACACGTGCAGGCGCTCGGCGATGGCGCTGCTGGTCAGGCCCTGGGCGGCCAGCTTCACCACCTCGTCCTCCCGGCGGGTCAGCGGGGTCGGGGCGTCGACGATCCCGAGCCACGGCGGCCGGACCCCGCCGCAGCGCTCCAGCAGCGTCGCCGACGCCGCCGCCGCCCGGTCGGCCTCCCGGGGACGCCCGGCGGCGACGTGGGCGGCCCGGGCGCCGTCGAGGGCCTCGGCGGCCAGGAGGAGCAGACCCGGCATCGACGAACCCCGACCGCGACCGCCTCGAGACCCGGGCCGTCGTGCTCTGCCGCGGCCCGGGTGTGCGCGACGAACAGCGGCAGGGAGGCCATGTCACAGTGACCGACCAGCCCCTCCATCATCGGGCGAGCCTCCTCGGCCCGTCCGAGGCGGACCGCGGCGTGGCCGAGGTAGACGGCGACCGTGCACCGACCCGCGCGTCGATCGCCGTCGCCATCGTCTCCAGGGCCCGCTCCGGCGGCGGTCGCGAACGACCCGCCGGCGGCGTCGGCCCAGACGTGACCGAGGGTCGCGAGCTCGGCGTAGACCGGGATGGCGATCCCCCACCGGGTCGATGCGCGCCGCCGCCCGGGTCGCGGCCGGCTCGTCGCCCGACGGCGGCGGCCGCCTCCGCCAGCCGGTAGAGCGCCCAGTGCGCCAGCTCGTCGGGCAGGACGTCGTCGAGGAGCGGCAGCAGCCCGGCCATGGCCTCAGGGATGTGGCCCCGGGCCAGGGCGACGGACCCCTCCACCATGGTGAGGAAGTCCTCCGCCCTCTCCCGGAACCACTCGGACCAGTCGCCGCCGTCGACCACGGCCCGGAGCACCTCGACCGCGGCGTCGACCTCCTCCAGCCACACGCCGGTGATCAGGTTCTGCATCAGGGGCGTCGCACACCAGACCGGGCCCGCCGGCAGCTCGTCGACGAGCTCGATCGCGAGCGGCAGCTGCGCGGCGCAGTAGTCCGCCGCCTCGCGGCTGCGGCCGGCGACGCCGATGGCCGACCCCGATGGCCGTGCCGAGGCGCACCCGGACGGCCGCCGCGGCGGGGTCGTCGCGGTCGCCGAGCTCGCCCAGGAGCCTGTCGGCGAGGCCCAGGCCGCCCTCGACGTCGCCGGCCCAGCACAGGAGCGTCGCCCGTTGGGCCTGCAGGAACCGGCGGTTGTCCGGGATCCTCGACCGTCTCCTCGACCCGGCGCAGGTCCTCGTCCAGGTCGAGGCGGAAGCCGTACCGCGCCGAACGGGCGAGGTACATGGCGACGCGCATGCTCACGTCGCTGGCCATCGTCGGACGCCTCGTCCTCCATCTGGGACAGCACGCGGAGAGCCTCGTCGTCGTCCTTGGCGGCGTGCAGCGCACTGACCAGGACCATCGAGGCCGCGCCACCCGCCTCCCTCCTCCACCGCCCGCCGGGCCAGCGCGCCGGCCAGCTCGGGATCGAAGCTCCGGTCGGCCGCCTCGGCCGCCTCGAGCCACCGCTCGCACGGCCACTCGCCGCCCCCGCCGAGCCGCCACCGGGCCACCCGCAGGAGGTCGGTGGTGGTCGACGCCGAGGCCTCCAGCTGGTCGGCCAGCGTGACCCACAGACGACGCCGCCGGGCGACGCCGAGCGAGGCGCGGCGATGACCTCCCCGTACAGGGGGTGGACGAAGCGCACCGCGCCCGTCGTCGTCGACCCTCACCACGCCGGCCGCCTCGAGCGCCTCGACCGCGTCGTGCCCCGCGGCCGCCCGCCACGGCCGCCAACGGCAACGGGGCACCCACCGCCAGGAGGTCGCCGGCCTCGATGCCGACCTCGCCGACGGCGGCCAGCCGAGCCTCGCACCGCATCGACCAGTCCGCTGGACGGCTGGCGCACACCCGTCCACGCCCAGCGACCGTCGACGACCTGCAACGACCCGTCGGCCAGCCCGCTCTCGACCGCCTCCCGCAGCAGCAGCGCGTTGCCGCCGGTGAGCTCGTGCAACCGGGTCGGGAGTCCCGCGTCGACCGTCGCCGTCCAACGACACCGGCCAGCACCTCGGCCACCTCGTCGACGCCGAGCGGGTCGACGTCGACCACCTCCATGTCGCCGTCCTGCCACAGGGCCCGCACCGCGTAGGGGACGTCCGACCGGTCGCGCACCGTCGCCACGACCGGCACCTCCCGACGTCGGACGAGGTGGTGCACCAGGGCGAGGCTGCGACCGTCGAGCAGCGGGAGGTCGTCGACCACCAGCAGGTCGGCGGTCGACCCCTCGACGGCCGACGCGGCCGGCCCGCATGGCCGCCAGCGGATCGCTGAGCGACACCTGCTCGTCGTCGTCGAGCAGGTGGGCGAACGCGCCGAGGGGGATGGCCGCAGCGGCGGGGCTCCCGACGACCCAGCGGCATGTCGTGGTCGGTGGCGACCTCCCGGGCGAGGGCGGTCTTCCCCACCCCAGCCCCGCCGGCGAGCACGACGCTGTCACCGCCGCCGATCCGGTCGCGGACGTCATCGAGCACCGCCGCCCGGCCCCTCACCTCCCAGCCCACGTCAGGGATCGTACGACGGGTCGGCGGCGACTGCGCCGATGACGGGCGCGGCCGGCCGGAACGAGGTGACCGGCGGCATGCGCAGCGGGGGGACGCTCGAAATCGCGTAGGTCGCTACGCGGTCGCATCGGCGGCAGGAGGCGGAAGGTGGGCTCCGAACCACCCACCGCCCCACCCGGACGCCACATGCTCCACCTCCACCTCCACATCCCCATCTGGGAGCACGACCCGACGCTCGTCGACGTGCGCCTCGCCCACGTGGCCGTCACGACGGGCGACCTCGACCGGATGTGACGCTTCTACGTCGACGTCGTCGGCCTCCGCCTCCGATCCCTGGCCTCGCCCACCGGCACGCCGTACACCCGGGTCGCCACCTTCGGATCCGACTACCACGACCGCCTCGTCGTCTTCGAGGTCCCGGGCTACCTCCCCTCGGAGCGGGCCCGGCGGCAGGCCCCGGTCTTCGAGCACCTCGCGCTCTGCGTCCCCGACCCGATGGCGCTGACCGCCCTCGAGGCCCGGCTGCGGGCCGCCGGCCAGATCGACGGTGAGCCGACCGGTCGCCACGGTCGCCGCGATCGTCGCCTTCACCGATCCCGACGGGACCGAGGTCCTCGCCGCCTCGCGACCGCCCCACCCCGCCCCCAACCAACCCCTGACACCACCAGGAGCACACCATGCACACCACCACCACCCACCACCCCTGTCCTCGCCCGACGCGTCGCCGGACGGCGCCGGTTGGCCCTGCTCGTCGCACCGGCCCTGGCGCTGGTGATCGCGGTCGGCTGCGGGAGCGACGACCCCGCCGGCGAGACCGCGGTCATGGGCGCGACCCTCGACCGGCCGAGCGAGGGCACCCAGCCCGCCGACCGCCCGATCGACGCCGGGTCGCGGCCCCGCCAGATCGTGGCCGAGTCGACCGACCGGGCCGCCCCGGTCGTGCCCTCCGACGCCCTCCGCATCGGCGGCGTCCGGGTGGTCGCGGAGTCGACCGACCGGGTCCGCCCGGCCGACAGCCCCCGGATCGTGGCCGAGTCCACCGACCGGACCCCTCCGGCCGACGTCAGCCAGGTCGTCGGTGACCGGTACTCGGGTCAGGCCGCCGCCGGGGCCGCGGCCGACCGGACCCCGCCGTCCGACGGCAGCGAGGTCGTCGAGGACCGGTACGCGGGACAGGCGGAGGCCTACGAGGTCGCCGAGGCCGAGGCCGACCGGCCGATCCGCGTCAACGGCGGCCGCACGGAGGAGTAGCCACCCTCGAACCCATCGGCGGGAACCAGCCCGTGCCCCCGGTCTCCCGGCCGGGGGCACGGTCGCGCCCGGACTGCGGTCGGGGGCGGTGCCCGGCGGGTTGCCGGTCAGTAGCGGTAGGAGGCGGCCCGCGAGCTGAAGGCGCTCGAGGCGGCCAGGAACTCCACGACCCGGCGCGGCCCCGACCCGGCGACCGTCGGCTCCCACGTGGCCCGCTCGGTGCTCGACGGCGTCCGTCCGATCATCTGCACGAAGGCCCACGACACCGTGACCTTGGCCGCCGTCGCCCGCACGTGCTCAGCCGACTCGGAGAAGCCGACCAGCACCTCGCCCCGGGTGTCCCCTGCGTCCAGGCGTCCCTCCCAGTAGTCGGCACCGGACGCATCGGGGGCTCGGCCGAGGACGTTCCGGTAGACCTGGTCGACGAACCCGGCATCGTCGAGCGACCCGTAGCGGGAGGTGAACTCGGCGCTCGCCGCGAACGACGCCCCGATCGACTGCAGCGACCGGCCCCCCTGCCGGGAGCGGATCCAGTAGGTCAGGCCGCTGGCGTCGGGGTGGCGCAGGAAGGCCGCGTAGTAGAGGCGGGTGACCCCCGGGACGGCGCCGGCGTGGACCGACGACGTCGCCAGGTAGACGGCGTGGGACGAGGCCGTCGAGGTTCCCGAGAGGAGCTTCGACCCGTCGACGTCGACCTGCATCGTCGTCGCCTCCTGGCCCAGCAGCCACCACCGCAGGCGCACCGAGGCGTCACCGGCGGAGGCGAACGGGGCCGGCCGGCGGCTCGAGATCGAGGACCCGGCCACGAAGTTCACCGCGGTCCAGACGCGACCGCTGCTGTCGCGCACGCAGCCGACGCCCACCCGGTTGTACGCGGACGAGACGATGTTGATGCGGTGGGCCGAGGAGCCCATGTAGGCGTTGTGCACCGACGTGGCCGACCCTGCGTACCCGACGTTCTCCGCCATCGACCGCCAGCTGGGCACGGCCGACCCGATCTTCGACACCATCGACGGGTTGTGCCGGAGCGAGGCCGACCGGGCCAGCTCCCACGCCCACGCCCGCGAGATCTGGTCGATCGCCGGGTCCTCCTTCAGCGCGGCCACGCCGCGCGACGTCCGCTCCGCGTTGTGCAGGGCGAGCAGCTGGCCCTCGCAGGCACCGTCCACGGCCCGCACCCGGGGGGCGTTCGGGGCCGCGGCGACGGGAGCGGGGGAGGCGACGCCCGCCGCGAGGAGCACCGTCCCGGCCACGGCTGCGACGACGAGACGATGCGCGAGGAGACCAGCACGCAGAGTGTTCATCCCCTTGGACGTCGGCAGCCAGGCCCGCCGCTCAAGGGCTCGGGTCGAGATTCACCTGGGGTTCATCGCGCCCGGCACCGGTCCGCGGCGACGCCTCGCGGGGTCACCGCGAGGTGGGCGACCTCTGCAGGTCGGTCCTGACGGTCCCTACCAGGGGCGCCGGCGACGCATCGGCACCGGCTTCGACCACCAGCGGCCGCTCCAGCGCCACCGCTCGGGCGCCCCGTCGGCCGGAGCGACGACGGCCCGCGGCCACGCCCCCTCGACGGCGGCGACGATGGCGGCCGCCTCCTCGTCGGTGGGAGCGGGACGGATGCCCGACACCGACGGCGGGGGCGTCACAGCGGCATGTTCCCGTGCTTGCGGGGCGGGAGCTCCTCCTGCTTGGAGCGCAGCATCTCGAGGCCGTCGATGAGCTTGCGCCGGGTGTCGGTCGGGTCGATGACGTCGTCGACGTAGCCCCGCTCGGCGGCCACGTACGGGTTGCAGCCACTTCTCGGAGTAGTCGTCGACCAGCTCGGCCTTGCGGGCGTCCTTGTCGTCGGCCGCGGCGATCTCGGCCCGGTTCAGGATCTCGACCGCGCCGGTCGCGCCCATCACCGCCAGCTCGGCCGACGGCCAGGCGAAGGCCAGGTCGGCGCCGATCGACTTGGAGTCCATCACCACGTAGGCGCCGCCGTAGGCCTTGCGGGTGATGACCTGGATGCGCGGCACCGTGGCCTCGCAGTAGGCGTAGAGCAGCTTGGCGCCGTGGCGGATGATGCCGTCGTACTCCTGGTCGACGCCGGGCAGGAACCCGGGCACGTCGACGAAGGTGACCAGCGGGATGTTGAACGAGTCGCAGGTCCGGACGAAGCGGGCGGCCTTCTCCGACGACTCGATGTCGAGCACGCCGGCGTAGGCATCGGGTTGGTTGCCGACGACGCCGACCGGCTGGCCGCCGAGGCGGACGAACCCGCAGACGATCGTTGGGCCCACTGGGGGAAGTACTCGAAGAAGTCGTCGTCGTCGACGACGACCTCGATGACCTTGCGCATGTCGTAGGGCTCGTTGGCGCTGTCGGGGATGATGTCGATCAGCTCGTCGCAGCTGCGGTCGGGGTCGTCGACCGCGACGCTCCGAGGCGGCTCCTCGAGGTTGTTGGCAGGAAGGAAGCTGAGCAGGAAGCGGACGTCGTCGAGGACGGCCTTGTCGTCGGGGGCGGTGAACGCGGCGACGCCGGACTTGGCCGGGTGGGCGTGGGCGCCGCCGAGCTCCTGCTGGGTGACGTCCTCGCCGGTCACCGTCTTCACCACGTCGGGGCCGGTGATGAACATGTACGAGGTGTCCTCGACCATGAACACGAAGTCGGTCATGGCCGGGCTGTAGACGGCGCCGCCGGCGCACGGGCCCATGATCACGCTGATCTGCGGGGTGACGCCCGAGGCCTTCACGTTGCGGTAGAAGATGCCGCCGTAGGAGGCCAGGCTGACCGGGCCCTCCTGGATGCGGGCGCCGGCGCCGTCGTTGAGGCCGACGACCGGGGCCCCGACCTTGAGGGCCATGTCCATGACCTTGTGGATCTTCTCGGCGAACACCTCGCCCAGGGCCCCGCCGAAGAGGGTGAAGTCCTGGCTGAACACGAAGACCTTGCGGCCGTCGACGGTGCCCCAGCCGGTGATCACGCCGTCGGTGTAGGGACGCTCGGCGATGTCCGGGTTGCGGTGCCGGGCGAGCATGTCGAGCTCGTGGAACGAGCCCTCGTCGAGCAGGTACTCGATGCGCTCGCGGGCCAGCATCTTGCCGCGGTCGTGCTGGCGCTGGATCGAGCGCTCGGACCCGGGCTGCCGGGCCTCCTCCTTCAGCTTCGCCAGGTCGGCGATGCGCTCGCTGAGCGGGTGCACGGTCATGGTCGGAAACTAGGCGCGCCCGGGCGCCCCGACCCAACGCGAGCAGGGTCCGGGCGCGAGGTCCCGGGGCCGCTCCCCATCGCGGCCCCGGTCCCCATGCCGGTCAGGCCAGCAGCTTGGCCTTCTGCGTCGCGAACTCGTCGTCGGACAGCACGCCGCTCTTGTGGAGCTCGGCCAGCTTGGTCAGCTCGTCGGCGGAGCTGGCTCCGCTGCCGGCCGTCTCGCGGACGTAGGACTGGAACGCGGCTTCGCTCGCCTGTGCCCGGGCGAGGTCGCGCTCGGCCATGGAGCGCCCCTCGACGATCAGGTAGACGAACACACCGAGGAACGGGGCGAAGATCACGAAGAGGGTCCAGAGCGCCTTGGCGAAGCCGCCCATGTCCTTGTTCCGGAAGATGTCGCCGAAGACCCGGAACAGCAGCATGATCCAGGCGATCCACAGGAAGAAGATGAGCATGGACCAGAACAGGCCGAGGATTGGGTAGTCGTACGCGAGCATCGGGGGTCCGATCGATCGAGGGTTGGAGCAGGCCCACGGACCGGGCGCAGGGGCGCGGCGGATCCGGGAACCGAGGACACCGTAGGCCGGGAGGCCGGCCCGGACATCGCCCAGACCGGGTGATCGGGCGGACGCGGCTCACGGATGGGCCCTGCTGAGGGCCCCCGCGGTACTCTGCCCGGCCTATCACAGGCCCTTGGGGCCGCCGAACGGAGGGGCACCTGAGCGAGATCACCATGCTGCGCGACCGGGCCCGCTTCGTCGTCCCCGACGTCCCGTTCGGCACCGTGGCCCGGACGCGCCTCGACGAGGTGTTCACGCAGGCCACGGGTCAGGTGCTCCGGGTGCTCGCCCCCGCGGGGTACGGCAAGTCGACGTTGGTCGCCCGTTGGGCGGCGTGGGACCGCCGCGAGGTCCGCTGGCTCGACGTCGAGCGGATCGACAACGACCCGGTGGTCCTCCTCGACGCCCTGGCGCGCGGGTTCGCCGACCTGGTCGGGGTCGAGCTGGCGCGCGACGGGCTCGTGGCGACCGGCGCGCACGCCACCTCCGTCCCGGACCTGCGGGCCGCGGTGGCCGCGACGACGACGCCCTTCGTCCTGGTGCTCGACGACGTCCACGTGATCGACGACCCGGCCGCGCTCGACGTGGTCCGGGCCGTCGCCGCCGGCGTGCCCCCGGGGTCGACCATCGTCCTGGCCGGACGGGCCCACCACGACACCGACGGGGTGGCCTCCCTGCGGCTGGCGCCCGGGGTCGTCGACCTGACGACCGAGCACCTGGCGTTCGACCTGGCCGAGAGCGAGGAGCTGCTCGTCGCGGGCGGCCTCGCCGTCGACGTCGCCGACCTGACCCTGCTCGACGAGCAGTTCGAGGGCTGGCCGGCCGGGCTGCGGCTCGCCAGCCTCGTGCTCGCGGCGCCCGGAGGTGGGCGGGCGCCGACCTCGTTGGCTGACGCAGGCGAGATCACCCACGTCACCGACTACCTGCGGGCCGAGTGGCTCGGGAACCTCGATCCGGTCGATCGGCAGTTCCTCACCGAGGCCGCGTCCCTAGGTCACTTCACGGCCGAGATGTGCGACGTCATCCTCGACCGCCAGGGATCGGCCGAGGTCATCCGGCGCCTCGACCAGGGCCGGCTGGTCGTGCTCCCGCTCGACCGGCGCGGCGACTGGTACCGGATGCACGCCCTCCTCCGCCGCTGGCTCGCCGCGGAGCTCCGGAGCGCCGACCGCGACCGCTGGCGGGAGGTGCACCGACGCGCGGCCGACTGGTGGGAGCGGAAGGGCGACGTCGACCTCGCGTTGGAGCACCTCGGCGCGATCGAGGACCTCGACCGCTACGAGGAGCTCGTCGTGGAGCACGCCGCGGACGTCATCGCGCACGGGAAGTCGGCCACCGTCCGGCGGTGGCTGTCGGCCTTCCCCGCCGATCGGATCCGTCGCTCGGCGAGGCTGTGCGGCGCGGAGGCGATGCAGGCCACCGCGGCGGGTGACGGGGCGCGGGCCCTGCGCTGGAGCCGACTGATCACCTCGGCCGCCACCCCGCCGTCGGACGCGTGGCTCGTGCGGGCCGACATCATCCGTGCCTCGCTGGAGCCCGAGAGGACCGCGGACCTCCTGCCCCTCGCCACGCGGGCCAAGGACGCGGCCGAGCCCGGACCGTGGCGGGCCTACGCGTGCCTCACCCTGGGCGGGCTCCTCGCCCTGGTGGGCGACCCCGGGGCACTCGACGTCCTGGCCGAGGGGATCAGCGAGGGGGCCGACGGCGACGCCCCGACCATGGGAGCCAACTGCCTCGCGGTGGCCGCGCTGCTGGTCGACCTGGAGGGCGACCACGACTGGGCTGCGGAGATGGGTGCGAAGGCGGTCGGGGTCCTCGAGGACATGCGATTGGAACAGGTCCAGCCCGCCGCCGGCACCGTGGTCGCGATGCGCGCCCTGGGGCACGCGCGGGCCGGCCACCGCGACCAGGCCACGGCCGACATCGGTCGGGCCCGCCAGATCCTCCGCGGGTACGACGAGGTGGCCCCCTGGTACAACGCGCTGGCTCGCCTGCCCCTGGTGCGCAGCAGCCTGCTGGTCCACGATCCCGCGACGGCGTCGACGCTCCTCCGCGAGATCGAGCACCACCTGCGTCGCGAGCCACCCGGCGGCCCCATCGCCGACCACGTCGCCGCGCTGAGGGTGCAGGCCGACGCCGCGCACCGCGCGGTCGACGTACGCGCCTCGTCGCTCACGTCGGCCGAGCTGCGGGTGATGCGCCACCTCCCGACCAACCTCAGCCTGGCCGACATCGCCGAACGCCTCTACGTGTCGCGCAACACGGTCAAGTCGCACACCTCGTCGATCTACCGGAAGCTGGGCACCAGCTCCCGGCGCGAGGCCGTCGAGCTGGCCCGGGCAGCCGGGTTGCTGGACGACGACGACCGCTGAGTCGCGCCGGTCACCGGGTGGCCGGGGCCTTCGGTGAGGTGAGCGACCCGGAGGTCACTGACGGGCCATGGCGACCCGGAGTCGTTCCTCGGGGCTGATGAGGTGGTTCGGGTCCTCGGCGGCGTCATCGACGTCGATCTGCACCCACTGGATGCGGCCGGTGAAGTGGCTGTCCTTCGGGCTGTAGTCGGAGCTGACCGGCGTCGCGCTGTCGGAGCCGAGGTCGGCCGTCTCGTCGGCCGAGAACACCACCGGGACCGTCGCATCCAGCCGCCCCTCGCCGACCTTCTGCCCGTCGACGAACAGCTCGACCCCACCACCCTTGCCGAGCCCCCCACCGTCGGACGTGAACTCCATCCGCACCTGGTGCTCACCGCTCGGCACCGGGTCATCCGATTCGATGATGGTCTGCTGGAGGCCGAAGAGGTTGTAGCAGTACGCCGGGCGGCCACCGTCCTTGAGGTAGAGGCTCCACCCGCTGAAGGCGCCGCCCTGGGCGATGATCACACCGTTCGCGCCCCCGTCGGGGACCACGATCTCGGCCGTGACCGAGTGGGACCTGTTCTTCACCACGAGGAGCGAGTTCTCGGACAGCCGGGTCATGCCCGCGAACAGCATCTGCGAGCTGCCCTGGATCAGCTGCGGTCGTCCGGCCGTCTGCGGGTCGAAGCGCTCGAAGCGTCGGTCGTCGAGGGGCAGCACCTGGTACTTGGTGGCCTCGAGCAGCCACAGCCGCTGCAGCTCGTGGAGCCGCTCGGGCTGCTCGGCGGCCAGGTCGTGGGCCTGGGTCCAGTCGTCGGGGCCGTACAGCTCCCACACGTCGTCGTCGAAGGCGGGCATCTCGGTCGCGAGCCACGGGATGCTGTGCCGGGTCACCGCGGTCCACCCCTCGTGGTAGATGCCCCGGTTGCAGAACATCTCGAAGTACTGCGTCGTGCGGGTCTCCGGGGCATCGCCGTCGTCGAAGGTCGGCACCATGCTGACGCCGTGCATCGGCATCTGCGTGATGCCGTTGACGCTCTGGGGGTGGGGCAGGCCGGCGGCGTCGAGGATCGTGCTCGCCACGTCGATCACGTGGTGGAACTGCGAGCGGACCTCGCCGCGGGCCGTGATGCCGTTCGTCCAGTGGACGATCGTCCCGTTGCGGGTCCCGCCCCAGTGCGAGGCCACCTGCTTCGTCCACTGGAACGGGGTGTCCATGGCGTGGGCCCAGCCGACGGCGTAGTGGTTGTAGGCGTCGGGTGTGCCGAAGTCGTCGATCTTCGACGCCATGAACTCGGGGGTCTCCAGCCCGGCCGCGCCGTTGAGGGTGATCATCTCGTTGAAGCACCCGTTCGGCGTGCCCTCGGCCGACGCCCCGTTGTCGCCGATGATGTAGTAGATCAGCGTGTCGTCGAGGACCCCGAGGTCGTCGAGGCCGTCGACGAGGCGACCGACGTGGTGGTCGGTGTGCTCGAGGAACCCGGCGTAGACCTCCATCTGGCGGGCCAGGACCGGCTTCATCTCGTCGGGCATGTCGTCCCAGCCAGGGATCTCGTCCGGGCGGGCCGTCAGCTCCGCGTCGGCGGGGATCACCCCGAGCTCCTTCTGGCGGGCCAGGGTCTCCTCCCGCAGCGCGTCCCACCCCTGGTCGAAGCGACCCTTGTACTTGTCGCTCCACTCGGTGGGCACGTGGTGGGGCGCATGGGTGGCGCCCGGGGCGTAGTAGATGAAGAAGGGCTTGTCCGACATCAGCGCCTTCTGCTGGCGCACCCAGTCGAGGGCCCGGTCGGTCATGTCCTCGGTGAAGTGGTAGCCCTCCTCCGGCGTGCGATCGGGCTCGATCGGCACGGTGTCGCGGTAGATCGCGGGGGCGTACTGGTTCGTCTCGCCGCCGATGAACCCGTAGAAGTGCTCGAAGCCCGAGCCGGTCGGCCACTGGGTGAACGGGCCCATCGGGCTCGTCTCCCACACCGGCACCTCGTGGCACTTGCCGAACTGGGCGGTCGAGTAGCCGTTGAGCTTCAGGGTCTCGGCGATGGGCGCGGCCGCCTTGGGCCGGATCGAGCTGTACCCGGGGGCCGAGGTGGCGATCTCGGTGATGCCGCCCATGCCGACCGCGTGGTGGTTGCGTCCGGTCAGGAGGGCCTGGCGGGTCGGCGAGCACAGAGCCGTGGTGTGGAAGCGGTTGTACTTCAGGCCACCGGCGGCGAGGCGCTCGGCCGTGGGGCAGGCGATGGGTCCGCCGAACGCGCTGGATGCCGCCGAAGCCGCAGTCGTCGATCAGGACGATCAGGACGTTCGGTGCCCCGGCCGGCGGGCGCAACGGTTCGATCGGGGGGAACGACGTCGCCGGGTCCTTGGCGTCGTAGGTGACCACCCCGGTCTGGGCGGGATCTGCGATCGGCAGGGTCTGCCGCCCGAGGTGATCGTTGGCGAACGTCATTTCGAGGTCTCCTCGTCCCACGCGGCAGGGCACCGCGCGCGGCGTGCCCCACAGTGCACCCTCCGACGTGGGGCCGCTGCCTCCCCCAGACCGGGTGATCCCGGCGGACTCGTCGTGCCGCGGTCGCCTCAGCGCATGCGGCGGTAGAGGCACTGGCCACCGCCGGACGCCACGAGGGAGCCATCGACGGTCCAGATGTCCGCGCCCCACCCGAACAGGCCGCCGGTCGACACCGGGGCCCGGCCGTCGCACAGCAGCCACTCCTGACCCACTGCGCTGCGGTGGAAGGCGACGTTCAGGTCGAGGGTGGGCGCGGTGAAGGGCGGTTCCGTCCACGCGTGCGGGCGATGCGCGGCGGGCCAGCTCGGGGAGGTCGACCAGGAGCAGGGAGCGGGCGGCGTCGGCCCACTCGTCATCGAAGGTGGCGCCGGGCAGGAACCGCAGCCACTCACCCCAGCGGGCGGGACGGGGGCCGTCGGGCGGCCAATCCTTCTCGAAGGTCAGCGGCTTGGCGTCGAAGTTCCGCCAGAACGGGAACGGCGGCTCGTCGTCGGGGTCGACCAGGTCGGTGAGGCTCGGCAGCGCGTCGGGACCAGGGACGTCGGGTGGCTCGGTCTCGTCGTGCTCGAGCCCCTCGACGTCGCCGATGCTCCAGACCAGCGCCTCGAGGATCGCCCGACCGTCCTGGGTCATCGACACCCGGTGCGACCCGGCCGAGCGCCCGGACCGCAGCGTCGTCACCTCCAGGTCGACCGGCTCGAAGGCGGCGACGCCGAGGTAGTGGCAGGAGAAGGCGGCCGGGTGGGGGTGCGCGCTGGCCGCCCCGGCGGCGCGCAGGGCGACCGACGCGACGTAGCCACCCATCGGCCCCCAGATCTCCCACTCCTGCGACAGGGCGGCCCGGTAGCGCCCCTCGTCGACCTGCTCCACCGCCGTGTCCCGCTCGAGATCGCCCATCCCGCCATGGTGGCCGACCGGGCCGGGGAGCGGCGACGGCGTTTTCCACCGGCCCGGCGGGGATCGGTCAGGCCGTATCGTCCGTCCATGCACGCCGCCGACCACCGCGCCGCCATCGTCGAGGAGGGCGGCCGCGTCGCCGCCACGCCCGTCGAGGCCCTCGATGCCCCCGTCACGGCCTGTCCGGGCTGGACCGTCGAGCGCCTGATCGGGCACGTCGGGCGCGTCCACCGCTGGGCGGCCGCCTTCATCGCCTCCGGTCCCGACTCCGACGAGCGGGTCGACCCCGGGCCCCGCCCGCCGGCCGGGGCCGAGATCCTCGGGTGGTACCGGGAGGGCCTCGACGCGCTGCTGGCCGAGCTCGACCGCCACGACCCGTCCGACCGGGCCCGCACCTTCGTGGGCCCCGGCGAGGTCGCGTTCTGGTTCCGTCGCCAGGCCCACGAGATCGCCGTCCACCGGTGGGACGCCGAGGACGCGGCCGGCCCGGGCCTGGCAACGCCGATCGACCCCGTGCTCGCAGCCGACGGGATCGACGAGTGGGCCTCGTTGTTCGTGCCCCGGTTCCTCGAGATGGGCGGCGGGCCGCCGCCGGAGCTGGTGGGCGCGACGGTCCACGTCCACTGCACCGACGACGGACTGGCCGAGGGCACCGGCGAGTGGCTGCTGCGCCTCGTCGACGGGGGCGCCGAGGTCGAGCGGGCCCACGCCAAGGGCGACGCCGCCCTCCGCGGCCCCGCCTCCGACCTGCTCCTCGCGGTGTGGCACCGCGTCCCCCTCGATCAGATCGACGTCGTCGGCGACCCCGACCGAGCGCGAGCCATCCTCGACACCGTCCACGTCACCTGACGCCACCGGGGGGTCGGCGGGGTACCGTCGCCGTCGTGGAGCTGCCGGTGCCATTGCCCCTCACGCCGATGCTGGCCAAGGCCAGCGACGGGCTCCCTCCGGGCGACGAGGGCGACTGGTGGTTCGAGCCCAAGTGGGATGGCTTCCGGGTCGTGGTGGCCCGCGACGGCGACGAGATCTCCCTCGCCTCACGCAACGGGCGAGACCTGACCCGCTACTTCCCCGAGGCCGTCGAGCCCCTCCGCGCCACCCTCCCGAACCGGGCCGTGGTCGACGGCGAGATCGTCGTGCCGACGCCGAACGGGCTCGATTTCGACCTGCTCGGCCAGCGCATCCACCCCGCCGCGTCGCGCGTCGCCAAGCTGGCGGCCGAGACACCCAGTGAGGTCGTGGCCTTCGACCTCCTCGCCGTCGGCGACCGGTCGCTGCTCGACCTCCCGTTCACCGAGCGCCGGGCCGAGCTCGAGGCCGCCCTCACCACCGGCCCCCAGGTCCACCTGAACCGGGGCACGCTCGACCGCTCGGTGGCCCACGACTGGTTCGTCCGCTTCGAGGGCGCCGGCCTCGACGGCGTGATCGGCAAGCCGGTCGGCAGCGCCTACGCCCCCGGCGAGCGGGGCTGGGTGAAGATCAAGCACAGCCGCACCTGCGACGCGGTCGTCGCCGGCTACCGGATGCACAAGGACGGCAACGGCGTCGGCTCGTTGCTGCTCGGACTCCACGACGAGGACGGCCGGCTGCACAGCGTCGGCGTGGCGTCGTCGTTCAAGGCCGCCCAGCGTCGCGAGCTCCTCGCCGAGCTGACCCCGCTGGTGATCCCGCCCGACGACATGGCGTCGCACCCGTGGGGCGAGTGGATCCGGCCCGAGGCCCACGCCGATGGCCGCATGCCCGGCGGACCCTCCCGCTGGAACAACGGCAAGGACCTGTCGTTCACCGCCCTCCGACCCGAGCGAGTGGCCGAGGTCGGCTACGAGCGGGTCGACCACGGACGCTTCCGCCACACGTCGCGGTTCCTGCGCTGGCGTCCCGACCGCGACCCGGACTCCTGCCGCTACGACCAGCTCGAGGTGATCCCGCCGGTCGAGCTCACCGAGGTCCTCGGCCACTGACGCCCGAGTCCGGCCACGACGCCCGGCCGCGGGCGCCGGGCTGCGATGCCCACGGACAGCGAGCGCGGTCAGCTGGGGGTGATGCGGATGATGCGGTCGTTCGAGCCGTTGTCGGTGGTGAGGTAGAGCAGGCCGTCGGGGCCGAGCTGGGCGGTGCGGATGCGACCGAAGGTGCCCTGGTACACCCGGGCGATCTGGGTGAGGGTGCCGTCGCGCTGCGGCCGCATGATCAGCAGGCTCTGGCCCTTCAACGTGGCGACGACCATGCGGTCGTTCCACGCCTCCCACCGGCTGCCGGTGAGCCAGGTGATGCCGGAGGTCGCCACCGTCGGGACGCCGCTGCTCCACGCCGCCCGCCGGGCCGACGGGAACTTGGCCAGGTCGGTCATCGGGACCGACTCGTCGTAACCCGGCACCGGGTCCCAGCCCATGTTGCCGGCGACCTCCCGGTTGACCTCGTCGTCGCGGTCGGGGCCGTGCTCGGCCGACCAGAGGGTGCCGTCGGCCGGGCGGAAGGCCAGGCCCTGCACGTTGCGGTGACCCCAGCTCCACACCCGCTTCGTGCGGGCGTTGGCCGATGACGCGAAGGGGTTGCCGGGTGACCCCCCGCCGGTGTCCGGGTTGACCCGGAGGACCTTGCCGGAGTGCGAGCCCAAGTTCTGGGGCGTGGTGCCGGCGGCGGCGTCGCCGGTGCCGATGTAGAGCCGCCGCTGGGAGTCGAAGCGCAGCCGGCAGCCACCGTGGCGACCCCACGTGTTGGACAGGTTGGTGACGAGGGCGGGCCGTCGGGACAGGGACGTGCCGTCGGCGCTGGCCACCCACGGGATGACCCGGACGTCAGGCACGGCCGTGCCGTCGTGGAAGCCCTGGCAGGTGTAGATGCGCTTGTTCGAGCTGAACGCAGGGTCGACGGCGATGCCCATGAGGCCCGTCTCGCCGCTGACGTAGAGGTTCGACAGGTCGGCGTTCATGCGGTTGACGACGCCGGTGGCGGTGCGCCGGTAGATCCCGCCGCCGCGCTCCGTCCAGAGGATCGACCCACCCGGCGTGAAGGCCAGGTCCCACACGTGGGAGCGACCCGACACCAGCGTCTGGGCGCTGAGGGTCGGGACGGTGGGCTGGCACGACCCGAAGGCGGCGGTCCCGAGCACCACGACGGCGAGCGCCGCCGCGAGGCGGGTCACCCGTCGGCGACCACGGCGTCGCGGGCCGGCGCCCGGTGGGGGGAACGGACGGGACGTCGCCATGGGGAGCCTCCAACAGGGGGACGGGAGAGCGTCGCCAACAGGGGGACGGGAGAGCGTCGCGTCCTCTGGTCGGGTCCGCCATCCCCGCCCGTCAGATGCCTACCGACCCGTAGGGAAACGCCGCTAAACATGAAATCTCGGGAAATGGGCCGATCGGCTCATGACAGTCCGACTGACTTCTTGCACAGTGTGCGCAGCAGTTGGGTGTGGCCGCAAGGACCCACCCAACCGGTCACCTTGGTTCGGGGGAACCCCTGGAGACCGGACGGTGGTGGAGATCCTCCACCACCGATCTGCCACCCAGGTACCGAAAGCGTTCGGGGGGATGCCTGGGTGACACCCGCGGGGCGGTGGCGTGGAGCTCGGGAGGGGGCTCCAGGCCACCGCTTCGCCGCGTCCGGCCCGAGGTCGGCGGTCGTCCGCCACCCGGACCAACCCCGCCCCGCACGAAGTGGTTCGCGATCTGGGGCCCACGGCCCCACCAACGCGAGCCACTTCGATCGGCGTCGACGCGGCTGCGTCGGTCAGCCGGCCCGGGACTCGGCGAGGGCGATGGCCCGCTCGGCCAGGCCGGGGGCGTCGAGCGACGCGGCCAGCTCGACCAGCTCCGGGCGGGGACCGATCCCATCGCAGGTCGTCGACCGACGTGGGCACCTCGGCGTCGAGCTCGAGGGTGGCGATGCGCCGGAACAGCAGGGCGTGGGCCCGGTTGTCGGCCAGGGTCGACGCGAGGGTGCCCGAGCCGCGCACCTTCACGGTCCAGGTCGTCGGGTCGTCGGGGATGGCGTCGATGTGGCCGTAGGTGCGCAGCACCGCGGCGGCCGACTTCGCCCCCCACCCGTTCAGGCCCGGGAAGCCGTCGGCGCTGTCGCCGACCAGGCCGAGCCAGTCGGGGATCGACTCCGGAGGCACGCCGTACTTCTCCTCCACCCCGGCGCGGTCCATCACCGTGCCCTTGCGCCGGTCGACCTGCACGACCTTGCCGCCCACGCACTGGGCCAGGTCCTTGTCGGGGGTGCAGATCTGCACCTGCTCGACCCGGTCGTCTGCGGCGGCGACCCTGGCCATGGCGCCGAGGGCGTCGTCGGCCTCGACCTCGACCATCGCCATCACGCAGATGCCGGCGGCCTCCAGCGCCTCCTCGAGGAGGCCGAACTGGCTCTTCAGCGTCGGATCGACGCCGGAGCCGTCCTTGTAGCCGGGCCACATGTCGTTGCGGAACGACTCGATGACGTGATCGGTGGCCACCCCCAGGTGGGTGACACCCTCCTCCAGCATCCGCAGCATCGAGCCGACCACGGCCCGGGTCGCCCCCACCTCACGCCCGTCGGCGGTCAGGTGCGACGGCACCGCGAAGAAGTACCGGAACAGCTCGTAGGTCCCGTCGACCAGGTGCACCTGCATGCCCCCCACCCTTGCAGCACAGACGCGGTCGGGGGGCCTCAGCCGCGGAGCAACGGAAGGAGGCGGCGGAGCCCGTCGGGCAGGATCAGGTCGACCAGGACCCATCCATCTCCGTGTCGGCGGAGCAGCGCCTCACGGACCAACGTCGCGGAAGCCGCCTCGCGCACCGAACTGAGCTCGTCTGTGCCGCGAACTGCCGGCTGCCATGCAGGAACACGCCACCAGGGATCGGCTCGGCCTAGGCGGCTCGGCGTACCCGCCGGTGCACCTCCAACGAACCAGCCTGATCGATGTATGTAGAGTTGTTCAGATATGGATGCGATCGACACGGTCCCGACGACCATCACCCGCCCCGACGGCGAGCCCGGGTTCGAGGGGTGTGCGATGCGGGTCATCGACGCCGGTCGTGTCGAGGCCACGCGGTCGAAGGTGCTGGCGCGCCCTGACCTGGAACCGACCGCCGACCTGTTCAGGCTGCTCGGCGACCCGGGCCGGTTGAGGATGCTGTGCGCCCTGCTGGAGGCTGGGGAGCTCTGCGTGTGTGATCTGGCCGCAGTGGTCGAGATGACGGAGTCGTCGGTGTCGCACTCGCTGCGGCTGTTGCGAACGGCGGGGATCGTGCGGCAGCGGCGCTCGGGGCGGCAGGCGTTCTACTCCTTGGACGACGCGCACGTCCGGTTGCTGCTCGACGTCAGCATCGAGCACGTCAGGCACCGTGCCTCATGGTGAGCGAGAGACTGGTCCTCGACCTGCCGGTCCTGCTCCCGGACGCTCTCGACGGCCGCGACCGATGCGTCGATCGGCTGACCACCACGCTCGACGGGGTTCCCGGGCTGGACCAGGTGCACGTGGTCGACGGAGCCGACGGCACCCCCGCCCGTCTCTGCATGCACTACGACCCGTCGGCAACCAGCGTGGCCAGGATCCGCAGCTTGGCCGAGGCGGCCGGCGCCAACCTGACCGACCAGTTCCGGCACGCACTGTGGAAGGTGACGGGAGTGGGCCACCCGCGCAAGGCGCGCATCGTCGCCGAGGCACTTCGGCGCGCACCAGGCGTCGTCGAGGCGGAGGTGGCTCCGGGGCTCGTCCGAGTCGAGTTCGACCGCACCCAGATCACCGAGGACGAGCTGCGCGCGGTGCTCGATCGGAATGGCGTCGCCGTGCCCGGAGCAGCCGGCGACCACGAGGGTCACGAGCACGGCGAGGGCGAACACGACCACGGCGGCCCGTTCGGCGAGCGCAGCGAGCTGATCTTCGCGGTCACGTCGGGGCTGCTCTGGCTGACCGGGCTGGCGCTCGAGCTCTTCACCGACGTCCCCGAGGGGGCGGTGACGGCGGCCTTCATCACCGCCGGGCTCTTCGGCGGCTACTTCACCCTTCGGGAGGCGATCGAGAGCGTCCGCAACGGGCGGTTCGAGATCGACTTCCTGATGCTGGTCGCGGCGGGCGGGGCCGCGGCGCTCGGCAAGTGGGAGGAGGGCGCCCTGCTGCTGGCGCTGTTCAGCATCGGTCACGCGCTCGAGGGCTATGCGATGGGGCGTGCCCGCCGGGCCATCGAGGCGCTCGCCGATCTGGCCCCCGCGACCGCGGTCGTCCGTCGCGACGGGACCGAGCGCGAGGTGCCCGTCGAGGACGTGCGGCTCGGCGACGTCGTCGTGGTCAAGCCGAACGAACGGATCGCCTCCGACGGTTTCGTCATCGCCGGCATCAGCAGCGTGAACCAGGCGCCGCTCACCGGCGAGAGCATCCCGGTCGACAAGGTCCCCGTCACCGACCCGACCTCGGCGGCGGCCGAGCCCGAGCTCGTCCCGGCGTCGTCGCGCGTGTTCTCGGGCACGATCAACGGGGCCGGACAGCTCGATCTCCAGGTCACACGACTGGCGGCCGACACGACGTTGTCGAAGTTGGCCACCATGGTCCGCGAGGCCGAGACCCAGGCGTCGCCAACGCAACGGTTCACCGATCGGTTCGAACGGGTCTTCGTTCCCGGAGTCATCGGGCTCGTCATCGTCGTGCTCGGGCTCGGGCCGGTGGTCGGGTCCTCGTGGTCGGAGTCCTTCTACCGGGCGATGGCGGTGCTGGTCGCAGCGAGCCCGTGCGCGTTGGCGATCGCGACACCCAGTGCCGTGCTCGCGGCCGTCGCCCGGGCCGGCCAGCTCGGGGTGCTGGTCAAGGGAGGCGGGCCGCTGGAGAACCTGGGCACGCTGCGAGCGGTGGCGTTCGACAAGACCGGCACCCTCACCGAGGGTCGGCCGCGGCTCACCGACGTCGCGCCCGCTGCCGGGGTCGCCGAGTCGGACCTCCTGTCGATCGCAGTGGCGGTCGAGTCGCGAAGCGACCACCCTCTCGCGGCCGCCATCGTCCGCGACGGAGGTGGCCGTCTCGACGACGGGACGACACCGCCCGACGTGAGCGACGTGAACGCCGTCACCGGCCGCGGCGTCCGGGCCACCATCGACGGCACCGCGGTGTTCATCGGCAACACCGCGCTCTTCGACGACATCGGCGGCCTGGACCCCGGAGTCACAACGACCGTGGAGTCGCTCCAGGCCGCTGGGCGCACGATCATGATCGTGAAGCACGGTGACCGGTTCCTCGGAACGCTCGGCCTGATGGACACCCCTCGACCCGGTGCCCGCGCCGCCGTCGCGGCGCTCCAGCACGTGGGGATACGCCGGGCGATCATGCTGTCCGGGGATCACCAGCTGGTCGCCGAGTCGATCGCTCGCGAGGTGGGCCTCACCGACGCCTGGGGTGACCTGATGCCCGAGGACAAGGTCGCGGCCATCGAGAGCCTCCGCCGAGACGAGGGCAAGGTCGCGATGGTCGGCGACGGCGTCAACGACGCCCCGGCGCTCGCCCACGCGACCGTCGGGATCGCCATGGGAGCCGCTGGCTCCGACGTGGCGCTCGAGACCGCCGACATCGCGCTGATGGGTGACGACCTCGCCAAGCTCCCGGTGGTGATCGGGCTCAGCCGCAAGGCGAGTCGGATCATCCGCCAGAACCTCTACCTGAGCCTCGGCATGGTCGCGTTCCTGATCCCGGCCACGCTCATCGGGTTCATCGGCATCGGCCCTGCTGTCGTGTTCCACGAAGGCTCCACCCTGGTCGTCGTGGCCAACGCCCTCCGGCTCCTCGCCTACCAGGGCCGCGACCGCTCCGGGACGACCGCGACCGATCCGACCGAGCTGTCGACGTGACCGGCGAGGCCCCATGGACCTGTGTCCCGCTCGGCGGCGCACCCCTCCCCGCCCCCGGCACACCCGGGCCGGGGGTGCGACGACTGCGACGGACCGGGCGGGGCGGTCCCCACGGCGCCCGAAGCGCCCGAAGCGCCCGAGGAGGCCTACGCCGACCCGTGCCGCTCCGCCTCCGACGCGGCACCGCTCGCGATGGCGGCCGCGGCAACGGTCGACGGGTGCGCCGCCGCCTGCTGCTCGTCGCCCGCCCCCCCCCCCGCCCGCACCCCGCCGTCACCGGACGAGGCGACGGCCGTCACCGTCCGGACGGTCCTCAGGGTCACCGGCATGGACTGCGCGTCCTGCGCGGCGACCATCGAGCGCGTCGTCGGCCGGCTCGCGGGGGTCGCGACCGCGACCGTGAGCTCGCGGCCGGCCGCTTGGACGTCGATGCCCAGGGCACGCACGCGCCGAGCGAACAGACGGTGGCGCGCTTCGCACGGATCTACACACCCCTGGTGCTGGTGGTCGCCGCTGCCATCGCCGTCGTCCCGCCGCTGCTCGGGGGCGACGCCGCGAACCTGGTTCTACCGGGCGCTCGTGCTGCTGATCGCCCGTGCCCGTGCGCGCGTGATCTCCACGCCGGTGACGGTGGTCTCGGGCATCGGTGGTGCGTCTCGACGGGGAATCCTGATCAAGGGCGGCGAAGCGCTCGAGGCTGCGGGCAAGCTGACCACGCTGTTCCTCGACAAGACCGGAACCCTGACAGAAGGTCGACCCGTGCTCGAACAGGTCGTCGTGGTCGACGGCGGTGAGGAGGAGGGGCGCGCTCCGGATCGCTGCCGCTCTCGAGCGGCGGTCCGAGCACCCGCTCGCGCACGCCATCCTCACCGCCGCCGGCGATGTCCCGCTGCCCGACGTCCGGGAGTTCCGGTCGATCGCCGGGCGCGGCGCCCAGGGGGCGGTCGACGGACGGCTCTGGTTCGTCGGCAGTCCTCGGCTGTTCGAGGAGCTCGGCCTCGACCTCGCTCCGGCGGACGCCGCACTCCGAGCAGTCGCGGAGCTCGGGCACACACCGGTGGTCCTCGGTGACGAGCGCGGTGCACGGGCCGTCTTCGGCCTCGCGGACGTCCTCCGTCCCGGCGCCGCCATGGCGCTGCAGTCCCTCCGCGATGCCGGCGTGTCAAACCTGGTCATGCTCACCGGCGACGCCGAGGCACCCGCCCGCCGCGTGGCGGAGCGGCTCGGCATCGAGTACCGGAGCGGCCAGCTGCCCGAGGACAAGGTGTCGGCCATCCGGGCGGCCGCGAGCAGTGGCGGAGGCGGGACGATCGGCATGGTGGGCGACGGCATCAACGATGCCCCTGCGCTCCCGGCGGCCGACGTCAGCTTCGCGATGGGAGCGGCGGGCACGGACGCGGCGTTGGACGCCGCTGACATCGCTCTGATGGCCGACGACCTGGGCAAGGTGGCCGAGGCGGTCCGTCTCTCTCGCCGGGCGGAACGGACGATCAAGCAGAACATCGTCGTGTCGCTCGCGCTCAACACCACCTTCACCGTGCTGGCCCCGCTCGGTCTGATCCCGCTTTGGCTGCGGTGCTCGAGGACGCAGTGTCCTCGACCGGCGTGACCGCCAACAGCCTGCGCCTCCTCCGCCTGCCGCGGTCGAGCGAGCAGCGTTCCCGAGGGATCGGCGAAGGGTCCGAGGGGACGCCCTGACGGCGACGAAGCCGTGCCGGATCGGCGGCCCACGGCCGCGGGGCCACGGCCGTGGGGCCGCGGCTCAGGTGCCGGCGGCGCGGGCGAGGACGGCCCGGGCATGGTCGCGGGACGTCGCGTGCCGCGCGCGCCAGGCGACGTGCTGGTCGGGGCGGACGAGGATCGAGCGGGCACGTCGTCCCAGGTGCTGCCGACCACGTCGGCGTCGACGTCGAGCACCACCAGCGGGACGCCGAGGGCGTCGGCCGCCGCGACCATCGCATCGCCGGACGGGGCGTCCTCGCCGACGCGCAGCAGCGTGAAGCCCGGGCCGAGGCGGTCGAACACCGACACGCCGTCGGCCACCCACACGTGGGGGAGGCGCGCCCCCGGCCACGAGGTCGGCGTGTAGGTCACGACCTCGGTGGCGCGCGGGCGGGGTGAGCTCGTCGGGGCACACCACCGGCGAGTCGCCGTACACGTAGCCGAGCTGGAACCCGGGGCACTCGAACTCGCTGAGGATGTCGCGGGTGATCAGCTCGCCCAGCTCGGCCCGGGCCGCGGCCGCGTCGGGGCCGTCGCCCTCCAGCAGCGCGAGGACCTCGGGGTCGTCGGAGAGGTGGATCCCGGCGTTGATGGCCCAGGTGACGGCCTGGCCCGCGATGGCGTCGCCGATGGGCGCCCGCTCGGCCTGGTAGCTGTCGAGCAGGGCGTCGCCGCCCCAGCCCTCGAGCGCCGCGGCCAACCGCCAGCTGAGGGAGATCGCATCGGCGACCCCGGCGTTCATGCCGAAGCCGCCCATGGGCACCCACAGGTGGGCGGCGTCGCCGGCGAGGAACACGTTCCGGTCGCGCCAGCGATCGACGACCATGGCCCGCGGCGTCCAGCGGCTCCGGTCGAGCACCTCGTACTCGAACGGCTCGCCGACGGCGGCGAACATGACCCCCTCCGGGTCCCACGTGGCCGGGTCCTCGCCGTCCGGCACGGGGACGTGGATCAGCCAGCCGTCCCGGCCGTCGATGGCGACGAGGATCGCCCGACCGGCCGCGGATCGCAGCATCCACCCGGGCATGGCCTCGGCGATCTCGCTGACCCGGCTCGAGCGGAAGTAGGTGGAGCACATGTCGGTGAGCCGGGGGATGCCCTCGAGGCGCGCGCCGATGGTGCGGCGCACGTCGCTGGCGGCGCCGTCGGTGCCGACGAGGAACGCGGCCTCGATGGCCCGCACCTCGCCGCTGTCGACGTCGGTGACCATGGCGGTGACGCCCTGGTCGTCCTGGCTGAAGCCGGTCAGCTCCCAGCCCTCCCAGAGCTCGACGCCCCAGCGCTCGGTGGCGGTGCGGCGCAGGACGGGTTCCAGGAAGATCTGCGAGATGAAGTGCTGGGGCTCGGGGGTGGGCCAGTCGGACGCGACCCCGTGCTGGGTGCCGGCCCGGACGTCGTCGGGCGTCGAGCGCTCGTAGCGGACGATCTCGGCACCGTTCAGCCGGGTCATGTAGACGACGTCGGTCGTGTGGTCGGACGGGAGCCCGGCGTCGCGGATGGCATCGGCGCAGTCGAGACGGCGGAACAGCTCCATCGACCGGGCGTTGGTCGTGTTGCACTTCGGGTTCGGGGGGATGCCGCGCCGCCGCTCGACGACGATCGAGCGGATGCCGAGCCGGGCCAGGTCCATGGCCAGGGTGGTGCCGACCGGTCCCGCCCCCACGACGAGGACGGGCGTGTGGGCGTCGGGCATCACAGATCCCCTGCCCACTCCGTGAGGATCGCCGCGAACTGCTCCGGGTCCTGGCCGTGCAGGGAGTGGCCCATCTCGGGCAGCGACCGGTAGGTGACGGTCTGCCCGGCCTCCTCGATCAGGGCCCGGACCCGGGCGGCCTGGAGGTCGGACATCGCGCCCATGAGGTGACCCGTCGCCTCGTCGACCATGCGGAAGTGGTGGGTCAGGAGCACCGGCACCTCGACCGACGACAGCATCCGGGCGTGGTCGCAGCTCGCGGCGACCGTGCCCGTCCAGAAGGCGCGCCCCCACTCGGGGTCGTACTCCTTCAGCGTCTGCGGGGGCTCGTCGCCGGCGGCGCCCATGAACCCGGCGACCGCGGCCATCCAGCCGGGCAGCTCGGTCGGGGCGGCGGCCACCATGCCCTCCCAGTCGCCGATGCTCCACTGGTCGCCCAGGTACTTGGACATGAGGGCGAACACCGGGCCGATCGACTGGCGGATCGACTGACCCGTGGCGGTGCCGGCCTCCGAGCTGAACAGGGGCGGGTCCTCGTAGTGGGCGGCGACGACCTGGCCGGGCTTGGCGTAGGCCGAGAGCCACGCCGTGAGGACACCGCCCGACGACAGGCCGCTGACCAGATGCGGGGCGGCCGACGACGTCGTCGAGGAAGCGGACGAGGTCGCCGCCCATCAGGTCGAGCGTGTAGCGCCCGGGGGTGCGGGTCGACCGGCCCTGGCCCCGCAGGTCGACGGCGAAGCACTGGAAGTGCTCGGCCAGCAGCGGCAGCGCGGCCTCGTAGCCCCACCACGACTCGGTCTGGCCGGGGATGAGCAGCAGCGCCGGGTTGGCGGGATCGCCCACCACGACGTGGTTGATCTGCACCTCGCCCGTGTCGTGGAGGCGCTCCTCGTGGCCGTGGTCGACGTAGGTGGCCTCGGGGGCGTGGGGCCCGAAGGCGTTGGCGTAGGCGGCCATGGGAGCTCCGGCTCTGTTGCTGTAGCGATCGCTACGGTAAGGTGGGGGTCGAGCGGCGTCAAGGCTCCGCCGCGATCGACCTCGCCGAGGGAGGGACCGTGCCGAAGGCCACCAGCAGCCCAGCCGACGCCAGGCCGGCACCGCGTCGCCAGCGCGCCAACGGGATCGCGTCGCGGGCCGCCATCGTGGAGGCCGCAGCCCAGATCGCCGGCGAGCGCGGCTACGAGGGCACCAGCGTCAAGCTCGTCAGCGAGCGCTCCGGCCTCCCCGCCAGCTCGATCTACTGGCACTTCGAGGACAAGGACGCGCTGATCGCGGCCGTCATCGACCGCAGCTTCACCGAGTGGGTCGAGGCCCTCACCCGCGTTCCCGTCGGCGACCCCGGTGCCGACGTCGAGCAGGTCTTCGTCGCGAGCATGCGGAACGCGGGCTCGCAGCTGGCCGGCTTCCCCGACTTCCTGCGCCTCGGGCTCATGCTCATCCTGGAGCAACGGCCCGAGGAGCCCGCGGCCCGGCAGCGCTTCCACGAGGCGCGTGCCCAGACCCTCAGCGGCATCGACGCGCTTGTACCAGCTGTTCTTCGAGGGGCTCACCCCCACGCAGACCCGCCGGCTGGCGACCTTCACCCTCGCCGGATCCGACGGGCTGTTCATCGCGGCGAACGACGGCGAGCTCGACCTGGCCGACGAGTTCGAGCTGCTGGCCCACGCCGTGCTCGGCGCCGCCCGCAGCATGGGCTGGGACCCTGGCACCGGGGCCTGACCGACGACCTCACCCGTCGACGCGGAGCGAGAGGACCCAGGCGGACTCGCAAGGCGGTGGGCGGCCGGCACTCGCTACGCTCTCTCCCGTGCCCCGGAGCACCCCACCCGACGACCCTGGGAGTCCGAGGCCGGACGGCCGCTCACCCGTGAGCGGCGC